>NZ_FVZE01000036.1 GCF_900168325.1 Novosphingobium mathurense
TTATACCAAGGTGCATTGATCAGTACCCATGTGCCCATTGGCGCATTCCGATGGACATGATGCGCCAGGGCTGATCGACGAGCTTGTTCCAAGCGAAGCAGCAGTGATCGACGATGTCGTCGTAGGATTTGAAGATGCGGTTCGACAGCCAGTTGTCACGCATGAACTGCCAGACGTTCTCGACCGGGTTAAGTTCAGGGCATCTCGGCGGCAGCGGCATCAGGGTAATGTTGGGAGGCACGACCAGCTCGGCCGAGCCGTGCCATCCGGCCTGATCAAGCAGAAGGACCGCATGCGCGCCCGGCGCGACGTGGAAGGCGATTTCCTCGAGGTGCATGCTCATCGCCTCACTGTTGCAGCGGGGCATGACGATGCCGGCGGCCTTGCCCTGGGCCGGACAGATCGCCCCGAAAATCCATGCCGAAGACCTGCGCTGATCCTTCGGCGCTGAAGGACGGGTGCCTCGCTTGGCCCAGCGGCGAGTGAGCTTGGTCTGCTGCCCTACCCTTGCTTCGTCTGCCCACCACAGCTCTATCGGCGTTCCTCTCGGGAGCCGCCGCTTGATTTGCGCCAGACGGGCGCCGAAGCTTTTTTAAAATCGGCAATGTCATCGCGCTTCTGGCCACGATGGCGCGGCCGGGCCGAGAGCTTGCGATAGCCCATGGCGCGAAGTTCGCGCCCAAGGGTGTGGCGTGTGACCGACAGCTCGAACTCGTCCCACACCCACAGCGCCAGGTCGGCAAGTCGCCAGCGCACTACGCCATGCGCTGCGGGGATCGGTCCTGCCTCGACGATCTCGGCAAGCCGGGCACGCTGCTCGTCGTTCAGGATCGAAGCTCGCCCCGGTGCCTTGCGCGTTGCCAGACCGTCAGGACCGCCCTCGTTGAAGCGCAGAACCCAGTCGCGCACAATTTGCAGAGTCACGCCGGCAATCTTCGCCGCTTCGCTGCGGCTGCCCCCGTCCAGGATCAGTGCAACAGCCAACAGACGCCGGACCTGATCGGCATCATCACTTCGTCGCGCAAACCCACGCAAATCCGCCGATGTGTAGTCAGATCGAACCCCAATCGCTGCCGCCATCGCAAGCCTCCATGTGCTTGCAACATCGAATCAGATTTTCACCTTCTTGGGAATCCCTGGCGTGAGTCAGCCTCAGCGCTCCTTGGTATTA
>NZ_FVZE01000034.1 GCF_900168325.1 Novosphingobium mathurense
TTCAGTTCCGGAAGGTGGCGGTGATCCCGACGGTCCTTGGACGCAGCGTGACGCCCCGGAAGTAGTTGGCCGCCGGGGCGTCCTCGTAGCGCGCGATCTCGGGCTGGGCGTTCAGGGCATTCAGCGCGAAGAGCGAGATGTCTGCGCCTTTGACCCGCGTCCCTACGCGCAGGTTGAGGACGGTGACGGCCGGTGTCCGCGGGATGTCAGGGTTGACAATTGGCGAGCTCAGATCGAGCGGCGTGTCGTCATGAGAGGTATAGGCAAGGTCCCCGCGCAAATAGGGGCGTGCGTCGCCGACCTCGAATTCATACTCCCCGTTGAAATAGAGCGACCAGGGCGGCCCGCCCAGGGGTTCGCCCGACCGGCGTATCGGCCGCCCGGGGATGGAGCTGTCCGAGGTCGTCGTATAATGGCTATCATTATAGGCGACAGAGGCGCCAAGGCTTAGGCCCTGGTAGGGGCTGGCGGTGACGGCGAGGTCGAAGCCCTTGCTGACGGCGTCGCCGAGGTTGACCGTGGTGGGTACCTGGCAGCTGGGTAGTGTGAGAATCGTCTGGATGTTCTTCCAGTCGATCTTGTAGGCCGAGGCATCGACATTAAGCTTGCCGCCGAACAGGCGGTTCTTCATGCCGACCTCATAGCTCCATACCGTGTCCGAGCTGATGTTGCGCGGCGAGTTGGGGTCGAAGCCGATCGCCGTCGCATCGGCGGCACAGCGCTGGCCCACAGGATTAGCAACGCCGCCGATCCGGAAGCCTTTTGCGACATTGCCATAAAAGAGATTGTCGGGGTCGGCCTGCCACGAAACACCGAACTTGGGCGTAAAGGGATGGCTGCCCTGCTTGGAAGTGGTGGAAACCCCCGGACTGACGATGGTCGTGCCTGCCCTGAAATTGGCATAGTCGAACTTGAGGTCCGCGTAACGAGCGCCTGCGGTGAGCTTCAGCTTCGGCGTGATCTTGAAATCGACCTGCGCAAAGGCGGCCAGTTGCTTGTCGATCTGATCCGTATCCAGAAACAGCGAATATTGTCCCTGGTAGAGCGACACCCCGAAGAAGCACTGGGCAACCGTGGCGCACGGCGCCAACGGGGGGACTGAAGTAGCCCGGCCATAGTTGACCATCTGCAGGAGGTTTTGCCCGTCCACCATGAAGACGTCATGCGAGCGGGCACGCTGGTAGAAACCGCCCAACACCCAGTTGAGGCGGGCATCCGGGTCATTGTTCTGGAGCCGCACCTCCTGCGTGAACTGCTTGGTGAAGAAATTGGCGACCGCACGATCCGCCAGCCCCTGCAGGGCGGCCGGTGGCGGGCCGTAGACACGCGCTGCCGACGCGATGTCCAGCGTCGTGGTGTCATAGTTGTTCAGCACCTTGCGATCGAGATAGGAGGTGTTGGAGATGAGCGTCACCGAGCCGATCTCCCATTCGGCCTTCAGCGCCGGCAGGAGGAAGCGGTCCGACCCCGGCTGGCCAAGCGGGTTGTTCTGGCGGAAATCGTGCCGATCCGGGTTGGAAATCGCTTCCACATAGGCGGAGGCGTCGGCGGTCTTCGTCCTCTGGTACAGGAAGGACGGTGTCAGGGTCAGCGTCTCGGTGGGACGCAGCGCCATCGCTGCGCGCAGGACGACGGCTTCCTCGCGGTTGGCATTCTTGTCGACCATGTTGCCGCTATAGTCGACCCGATCGACATAGCCGCCGTCGCGTCGGTAATAGCCGCTGACGCGCAGGCCGACCTTGTCCTCGACGAGGGGCGAACCGAGCGCCAAGCCCATTTCGTAACTGGGCGCGCCTCCATCGGTGAAGCCCAGTTCACCGCGCGCATAGATGTCGATGCCGCCAGTGAGGTTGGGCGAGGGGGTGATGAAGCGGACGGCGCCACCCACGGACCCGGCGCCAAAAAGAGTGCCCTGTGGCCCGCGCAGGACTTCCACGCGCTCGAGGTCGAAGAGGCGCGGATAGGGATTGGTCGCTGCCTGGGAGGTGCCCTGGCGGGCCTGGACCGGCGTGTCGTCGATATAGATGCCCGTCGTTGCGACGCCGGATGTCGAACGGATGCCGCGAATGGTGATGTTCGACTGCGAGCCGTTGTATCGCGCCTGCCGGTCAAGCGAGACACCGGGCGTCAGGCGCGCGACATCATCGACGCTGCGGACGCCCTTCTGGTCCAGCGCCTCCTGCGAATAGGCGGTGACCGACAGCGGCACGCGACGCAGCACCTGCTCCTGCCGGGTCGCGGTCACGATGATCTCCTGACTC
>NZ_FVZE01000033.1 GCF_900168325.1 Novosphingobium mathurense
GTGCGGCCATCATAGTTGACGCTGGACGAGACAGGCCACCGCAACGACGTCGGCGGGTCAGTCGTGTCTTTCGAAGTTGAATGGCAGCAGGTCGTCGATATCGGCGTCGTGAGGTCGCTGGGGCAATTCAGTGAGGACATGGCGTAGCCACGCGAGAGGCTCGACGCCGCAGGCGCGGCAAGTCAGCATCAGGCTGTAGGTGACGGCGCTCGCCCGTGCGCCGTCGATGGTGTCGCAGAAAAGCCAGGATTTTCTTCCTGTTGCAAAAACCCTGATGTCGCGTTCGAGAAGATTGTTATCGATCGGCATCCTGCCGTCTTCGACATAGCGCGTCAGGTATTCCCACTGGTTGAGGGTGTAGGAGACCGCATCGCCAAGCTTGGTGTCGGGCACAACCTTGGGTGCGATGTCATCGAGCCACGCTTTGAGTGCATCCAGGACCGGGACGCTATGTTTCTGGCGGAAGCGGCGCAGGTAGCTGGCCTGCGTTTCCCCCTCACCGGGCATTTCGTCCCGCACCTGCCTTTCGATCCGGTAGAGCTGGTCGAAGAACTTGAGCGCCTGTGCGGGCGGCCCGCCTTGTTTCTTCCTCGCCTTGAGGGCGTCGGCAAAGCGCCGTCTGGCGTGGGCCATGCAGCCCAGATGCGTGGCGCCTTTCAATGTGCGCCAGGCCGTATAACCGTCACTCATCAGGATACCGCGATAGTCGCCGAGGAAGGCCTGCGGATGTTCCTGCCCGCGACCGGGTTGATAGTCGAACAGCACGATCGGCTGTTCGCTGTCCTCGCTGCTGCGGTAGGCCCACATATACGAGGTGCTGGTAGGCGCCTTGCCCTCTTCCTTCAGCACTTGAACCGTAGTCTCGTCGCCATGAATGACCTCCTGGGACCGGAGCCGCAGCTTCAGGGCGTCATAAATGCGATGCAGGTGCCTCTCGCTCGAGGCGATCACCCAACGGCCCAGGGCACCACGGCTGACAGGTACCCCTGCGCGCTCGAAGGTTTGCGCCAGGCGATAAAGCGGTGTGCCATCGACGTATTTATGAACAAGGGCAAAGGCCAGCGTCGAGGCCGTGGCGATGCTGCCCGGCAAGGGCTGTGCGGGCATCGGCGCAACGACGATCGGCGTGGCGATCCCGGTGCGGTCACAATTGCGGCATGCATATTTGGCGCGGGCATTCTGAAGGACCGTGGCCTTCACCTCGATGTGAAGCTGCTCGGTTATCACTTCCCCCATGCGATGCATCCGTTCGCTGCAGCACGGGCAGACCTTCTGGTCGTCGGCGAGGTCATATTCGACGCGCTGGCGCGGCAGGTCGGCAGGAAGTGCCTTGCGTCCGCGCTTCTTCCCTTCTGGCTTTCTCGCCTCCGGCAATCCCGTGTCGGGAAGATCGGCGGCGACCGGCTCATCGACGTCGTCGTATCCATCGTCGGTATCGCCCTCAAGGGAGGCATGCTCGGCTTCATTGAAGACACGATCCAGGTGCTTTTCGCTGCGCGGCGCAAAGCGGTGCAACCGCGCCAGCGCCAGTTCCTCCTCAAGCTTCAGGATGCGCCGGGCAAGGGCGTCTTTCTCGGCCCGCAATGTCTCGACCTCGGCGGCTTTCGTCGCCAGAAGCGCCATCAATTCCGCAATAGTGGGGACGCCGCCTCGATCCATCGCAGTCTTGAATCGAAAGCCCGTTCCCGCGTCAATGGCCTTCAACCGACAAACTGATATTGCCGCACCGGATGAGGGACCATCGCGTCAATATCGATCCCGTCGAGCAGCCAGCGCAATTGCTCCGCGGTGAGCGCCACCACCGTTTCCGCTCGTTTGGGCCATCGGAACTTGTCCTCTGTCAGCGCCTTGAGCACCAGCACAAAGCCCGACCGGTCAAAGAACAGCAGCTTCATCCGGGTCCGGCGCCGGTTGCAAAAGGCGAACGCCGCGCGCTCGAACGGATTAAGGCCCATCGACTGCTCGACCAGGATCGCAAGGCTGTTGATCCCACAGCGAAAGTCGATCGGATCCCGGTGAAGATAGATGCGCAGATCTTCAGCGAGCCGGAACATTGCAGTGCCCCAGCGCATCGATCATCACCACGAGTAACTGCGCGTCACACCCCTCCAGCGTCAGCGATACGCCATTTGGCATCGACGCCTGCAGCCGCGCTGACGGTACCAATTCCGCAGACCGGCTCGCGATCCCACCAGTGGGTCGCTCCGCAGGCGCCGGAGACGTCTCCACCCGGATAAATGCCGACGGATCCGGCAACTGCCCCGTGCTCCGCTGCCCGTTCGCACTCTGGCGCTCCTGATACTTCCTGACCCATTTGCGCAGTTGGTTGGCGTTGACACCATGCTCCAGCGCAAGCCTCGCCACCGATACGCCCGGCTCGAGGCACGCCTCGACCAACCGTGCCTTCCCCGCCCGACCATAATAGCGCCGGCCGTTACTCGTCACCCTTACAACCTCGAGCCCATAGGAGCCCATCGGTGCCATCTCCATGTGTCCACCTCTTCCTTGGTGGACACATCCTTCACACCGCGTCACTCAACCGAACAGGTGCGCGGAATTTCGCGCTTAC
>NZ_FVZE01000037.1 GCF_900168325.1 Novosphingobium mathurense
TTGTGGAGCGATGCGCTGGGCGTCTCGCTATATGCAAAGCGTCTCGAGAAGGGGCATTTTATCTGGCCCTCGGCCAAGGACGGTGCGATCGCCTTGACCCCCTCGCAGCTGGCCTGCATGCTCGAGGGAATCGACTGGCGTAACCCGCAGCGAACATGGCGGCCAAGCCGGGTTGGCTGAGACGGGACCCCGCTTACAAGACCCGCTCCGCCTGCTCAAACAAGCCTCTAAAAGGGGAGCAAAAATCCCGTCAAAACCTGAGAAAATCGTAGGTTTTCCGGGCATTTCTCGCTATAGGCGGGCATGCCTTCGAGCGACGACTTTCCTGAGATTTTACAGATGCACGCCGAGCTCGCGGCGGCGCGTAAACTTGTCCAGGCGGCTCAGGCTGAAGCCCGGGAAGCTCAGGCCAAGGCACTCGAGGCAGAGGCAAAAGCGGCCCGCATCCAGGCGATCAACGCCGACCTTCTGGCTCGCAACGCGCATCTCGAACTGATGAACGCGCTTATGCGCCGCGACAAATATGGAGCGAAATCAGAACGCGCGAGCCGGCTCATCGACCAGCTCGAGATGACCTTCGAGGAACTCGAGGCCGATGCCAGCGAAGCCGAAAGCCTCGCCGCTCAGGCTGCGGCCAAGACAACCACGATTGGCCCCTTCATCCGCAAGCGAACGACCCGTCGTGACTTTCCGGCAGATATTCCGCGCGAAGACGTGGTGATCCCCGCGCCCGAGCAATGCCCCTGCTGTGGCTCGGCTGAACTGAGCCATCTGCCGGCCGACATCACGGAAACGCTTGAGAAGGTGCCCGCGCGCCACAAGGTCATCCGTACCGTGCGCGAGAAAGTTTCGTGCCGCCAATGCGAAAAGATCCGCCAGGCACCGGCGCCCTTCCACGTGACGCCCCGGGGCATGTTCGGCCCGCACTTTCTAGCCGATCTCGTCTTCCAGAAATACGGGCTGCATCAGCCGCTCAACAGCCAGCGCGACCGATTGGAGGCGGCAGGGATTCCCTTGAGCCTCTCCACACTCGCCGATCAGGTCGGTGCTGTCTGCGCCGCGCTCAGGCCAATCGCCCTGTTGAACGATGCCCATGTTCTGGCC
>NZ_FVZE01000032.1 GCF_900168325.1 Novosphingobium mathurense
TGCGTATTCCGATGAAGTCGGCCAGACATTCCGATACGAAGTCGGCCATGTTTTCCGACGCGAAGCCGGCCAGGGATTCCGATTTGATGTCGGCCACCTGATGAGCCTCCCGCGAGGGTAATTTGCATATCCGTTCCGAGGCGGCTTTGGTCAAGCTTGCGGAGCGATGGGGTTGTCAGTTCGTGTCTTGCGCAGGCTCTCGCCCTGGAGTTCGATGCGGTAAGCATTGTGCGCCAAGCGGTCCAGGATGGCATCGGCGATGGTGGGATCGCCTATCAAGTCATACCAGCGTTCCACAGGCAGTTGGCTGGTAAGGATTGTGGATCGACGCTGATGCCGGTCTTCGATGATATCCATCAAGTCGCGGCGCTGTTCTGCAGTCAGTTTCTCGGGGCCCCAGTCGTCCAGGATCAGGAGTTCGGTGCGGCCGAGCGAACGCATCAGGCGATCATGGCGCCCTAGTCCCCGAGCGAGCGCGAGAGAGGCGAACAGTCTGGGCGCTCGATGATAGGCGACCGAGAAGTCATCTCGGCAGGCCTTCTGGCCGAGGGCGCAGACCAGCCAGCTTTTGCCGAGGCCAGTCGGCCCTGTAACCAGGAGGTCATGCCCGGCTCGGATCCAGTCGCAAGTGGTGAGCTTGAGGAACATCGCCCGGTCCAGGCCCCGCACAGCCCGGTAATCGACGTCCTCGATAGTGGCATTCATGCGCAACCGTGCAACGCGGGCGCGGGCCTCGAACCGCTTCTGGTTACGCGCCGTCACTTCATGATCAAGCAGCAGGCCCAGCCATTCGGCATGGTCCATGTTGCGGGTCTCGGGTAGCCCCTCGAGGGTACGGAATGCAGCGGCCATGCCGCTGAGACCAAGATTGTGCAGCAAGTCGAACGTAGGGTGCTTCAACATAAGGGTGCCTTTCGCTGAATGAGATTGGTTCAGTGGTAGTAGTCGCGACCGCGCAGGTTGCTGTGGTCAGTCACGGCGGGCTCAGCGTTCGCGCTCACGCCATTTGCCGTGCGGTTGATGATGATCGCCGAGATGCTCTTGTAGGAGAACGCGCCGATTGCGACGGCGTGGGCGGAGACCATTTCGGCATAGGCGGGCTCAAGGTCGCGGTAGAGCCGCAGTACCCCAAGGCAACTCCTGAAGCCCTGCTCGGGATGCGCCCGTCGGGCGAGGATGGCGATGATCAGGCCTTCGGTCTGTGGGCCGATCGCGCTTCCCCAGCGCTGGAAGCGTTCCGGGGTCCACTCGGCATAATGTCGGTGAGAACTGGGCATGTGATCGGGCGTTGTCCCATGCCGGGTAACGCCGCCATATCGGCGCTGGTGGGTGGCGATGCGCTGGCCACGATGGAAGATTTCGATGCCACGCTCCGTTGCGCGCAGATCGACTTGCTGGCCGATCAGTGCGTGCGGAACCGAGTAGAAGTAGCCATCATATTCAACGTGATAATCGATATTGACCCGGGCCAGACACCAATCGGCATATTCATAATCCTCCTCTGGGAGGGGTTGGAGTGCGGGGCGCTCGATCGTCTCGAGCAGATGACGGCGGCTGACCCCGATGCGGCGCATGACTTTGCCGTTGAGCACTTCGAGTGCCGGGAGGATTGCCCGGTTGGCATCGTCCAGCGAGAAGAAGGTCTGGTTACGCAGCCGACCCAGGATATAGGTCTGCGCCAGGCGGACCCCGGCTTCCACTTTCGCCTTATCCCTGGGTTTACGAGGCCGTGCCGGGAGCACCCCGACGCTGTAATGCGCGGCCATCATGCCGTAGCTGCGGTTGATCTCCGGGTCGTAGAACGATGCCTTGTTCACCCCCGCCTTGAGGTTGTCGGGCACCAGAAGCCTTGGCACCCCACCAATGTGACGCAGCAGGCGCACATGTGAGCGGATCCAGTCTGCCTTCTGCTGCGTCCAGGTCACTTCGGCGTAGGTGTAGCTCGAGGCGCCCAGCACGCCGACGAACAGTTCGGCCTCGCGGATTTCGCCGGTCATCCTGTCGATGAACGGGACCTTCTTGCCCGAGTAATCCACGAACAGCTTGTCGCCAGCGACATGCTCCTGGCGCATCACCGGCGACATCCGCTTCTGGAAGCCGCGCATCAGATCACAAAAACGGCTGTAGCCGTAGCCAGCGGGATGGGAGGCGCGATACTCTTCCCACAATAGGTGCAGCGTTACGCCCGGTCGCTTCAACTCACAAAGCAGCACCGCCCAGTCCGGCTCGGGACGCCGCCGGAAACCCGTCTTTGCCCCCGCCTTGGTGAACAGCCGCGTCTGCAGCACATCGTCAGTCAACTCGTCTGGCAATGGCCATGTCAGGCCGGCCGCCTTGGCCCGTCCCAGGTAGTCCTGGATCGTGCTGCGCGCCACGTTCACCGTACGGCCAATCTCGCGCGCGGAAACACCCTCTCCGGCAAGTCGCAGCATCAGTCGTATCTGTCGCATACTCATCTCTCTCTTCGCGGGCATCCGCCACTCCTCGATTGCCGAAGAGGCAGATTGCCCGATGGGGAACTTCCCTCGGAGAGACTTCAATCAGGTGGCCGGGAATTCTTCGGAATCCCTGGCCGACATCAGTCGGAATAGGTGGCCGGCTTCAAATCGGAATGGTGGCCGACATCAAATCGGAATCCCCGGCCGGCTTCCTTCGGAATCCGCA
>NZ_FVZE01000031.1 GCF_900168325.1 Novosphingobium mathurense
CATCGCAAGCCTCCATGTGCTTGCAACATCGAATCAGATTTTCACCTTCTTGGGAATCCCTGGCGTGAGTCAGCCTCAGCGCTCCTTGGTATTACGAATTGATCGACACGCCGTCTCGACAACATTTTCTATCAGACAGTCCGTATTTACTGGCCGACAAAATTGTCCCGCGACGCGATTATGGTTATATCGCCAGCTACCCCGGCCCTTCCGGCAACCAGATTCTGATCCTGTCAGGAACAGGCGATGCCGGCGCTGCGCAGATGGCAAATGTCGTCATGGACGCAAAGATGGTGCAACAGTTACGCCAGCGCGTCGGTGGAAACCTCCGCTCTTTTGAAGCCCTCTATCACGTCCGCACGATGTTCAATCGCAGCTATGGCAGCACATTGCTAATCGCCAGGCCTATTAATGCCGAACGCATCTGGGACAAAACGCGGCACAGCGAATAGAACGGACGCCCTTCAAGAAGGTGCTACACCTTGCTGGCTTCCAATACCCGCGCAATCAACAGGCGGGTGTCGAATATCAGTCCGCCGGAAGTGCGCACCTGATAAAGCGCCTCGAATGCTTTGGCATCACCGATCTGCCGCGACAAGATGCCGAGTTGCCGTTTGTCGCCCACCAGTTTGACCATTTGGGCGAGTGCCGCATCCTCCATACCTGAGATAACAATTATCTGATTGCCCGAGGGGCCGGGATAGCTGGCTATATATCCGTAATCATAGCCATAAGGGTCAGCGGCCACATCATCTCGGCCAATTTGATTTTCGGCGGCCGCACGAACCCTGAAAGTCCTGCCGGAAGGCAGATCCCTCAGTTCATTCGGATCGGGGCCGGGAGCGAAGTGAGACTGCCCAAGCGCAGGAGAACGCAACATCCCGAGCTCCGAGAAACGATCAATATAGATGATGTTGTTTGAATCGATGGTTTCTTGTGAAATTTGCGAAACCGGAATGATGTCGGCCATCGCATGATCGGGACGGACAGATGCCACTATTGGCAAAATCTCCGCAGCGCCCATTGCGACCGTTGCCGGAAGGCGATGGATATCACGATCACGCAACTTACTGTATTGATCGGGATGCATCCTCAGATATTTGTCCAGATCACGCCCAGAACGGATTGCCGGCCGCATCGCAAGGCGCTGAATTTTGCCGTCCGATCCACTTTCCACGACCATATAGAAATCACCGGCAGCGATCAGTGGCAGTCGTTCGTGTGCTGCGATAGGTTTCCAGAACGACGTCTGCCTGAGGGTGGACGTAACGGAATCTTGGCTCCTGGCGGAGAATAGAAGCATCCCCCAAAAGATCGCAGTCGCTGCAAAACAAATCGCGATAACCGTCCAGGTTCGTTTTTGCCCACTTGGCTTGCTGTGCACCTCAATGAGGATGGCGTCGTCGTCAGCACTTTCCGCCTCCTCGGTCAGCAGGAGGCGATAGTCCCCCTTGGGAATTTGCAGTAGTTTTCCGCTCTTGCCATAGTTGAAACTTTCCAACTGGCGACGAAGACGGTGGATGTGCACTCGCACCGTCGAGTCTTGAGAAGTATCGAACTGGGCGCTTTTGCCAAACACCGTCATCGCTATTTCGATCTCTTTGGGCGCGCGCGGATCCCCGGATCGCGCAACCAGATAATCAAAAAGATGTACAAGTGTCTTGGACCGATTCTCGCTTACCAGCACGTCTCGAAATTGTGCTGCCTGATTAGCGAAGAACCGGTTGGTCTCATTATCATCCGGACTGACTGGATCGATTGTCTTCAAATGCCTAGCTACTTCCAGTAGAATGTGCCGGTTGACCATGAACGGGTACCAAACGGCTCTCCGATGCTCAAGCGCATTCCTCTGACTGAATAATCTGAAGCGCCCCCGCTATCTTGTATCATACGAACTGACATACTGCCCCCTCGGGTCTGACGACAGGCGATCAGAGTTTCCCGCACAACTGAGTCCGATGCAGGCAGAGGAGGTGGCCGCAATGATGCGGCTGCATGAACTGGTCTGGTGAGCCAAGCGGCTTTCGAAGGAGTTTGGCTGCGCGCGCAATACGGTTCGCCGTAATCTTCGTGCGGGCGGCGCCCCCCTGCAACGAGCCCACACGCAAGCCAGCTTTCGACGCGCTCAATGACTGGCTACCCGAGCGTTTCTTCCGGCATGGCGGTATTGCCGACGTCGGAAGCCTATCCGCCCCTTGCTTCGCGAGCGCAAGATCGACGGGCTTGGAGGCATGGAAGGGTCTTTCCTTGCTTCGTGGGCGTGCCTACCGAGGTCCTGCCGATAATGCCAGGACGTTGGTTTCGAGCGTCATGATGCCGCGACGCATGAGGTCCGCTTCAACGGCCGGCTTCCCGCCTTTCCCCGGTATTGGGGTTTCAAGCCCCGCGCATGCGCTCCTTATCGGGCTTGCACCAAAGGGAAGGATGAAAGCGGCCAGCAAACCAGATTGAGCGCAAGCCGCGACACGCCCCGAACCGCCAGGGCGATGCTTCGAAGAGCACGATCCGACCGCTGATCGAGGCGGCGGTGGTCCATGGCGGTGATAGCCGCGGTGGCAAGCACCGGCGTTTCGAACTGCGCGGCGGCGGCGGCGGTTGGGGGATCGGGGGGATCGGGCTTTGAACGACGAAGCCCCCGGCGCGCGGGCGCTGGGGGCTTGAGTCGTACATGGTGGTTGCGGGGGTAGGATTTGAACCTACGACCTTCAGGTTATGAGCCTGACGAGCTACCGGGCTGCTCCACCCCGCGTCACCAAGGATGCGTTCA
>NZ_FVZE01000030.1 GCF_900168325.1 Novosphingobium mathurense
TTGACGCTTGGCGTCTAGGCTGCGCAGCAGCGCTTGTACTTCTTGCCCGATCCGCAGGGGCAAGGATCGTTACGACCAATCTTGTTTGCCTGGATGGACCTGAGTCCATTTGCGTCGCCATCATGAAGCAGGGCCAGCGATCTCATGCCGACGATGGCGCGTGGTAGAAGCTCAGCGTGTTCATCGCGGATGTCGTCAGCGTCATCGCGTTCTTCGATCTGCTCGTCCGTCTCGATGAAGCCGACGATTAGGCCAAGGAACGTTGCGGTGCGCTCGTCGTCGGCGATATCCGTCCAGTATTCCGGATGGATCGTCATGGCCTTGTAGAAGCCCTTCATCCATCCCCGGACCCTGTCATGGTCCGCTTTCTTGCCCCGCTCGCAGAAGCTGGGCTGATAGCCTGGCCATCCCTTTTGGAGGTCTGCTTCGATCGCTTTAAACCGTGCCAGAACGGCAGCGAGAGCTTGCTGCATCCTTGCCTTGTCCGTGACAGGGGGGATCGCCGTCCACAAGTCAGCAATCCAGTCAGCGATTTCCAACTCGGGCGTCACCAGGACGCCGGTCAGGTAGCCGTCCATCTCTAATGGCGGCAAGAGATCTGGATCCCAGTTGAGGGGAGCGAACAGGGCGGAGAGAGGCTGTGAGGTAGTCATGCGGCCTGAGCAGTATCGCGTAGCGCCTGCCAGCGCCATGGCAGCAGCTCATCGATTCGATTGATCGGGTGATTGCCGATGCGCTCGATGACGTCGGTAAACCAGGCTTCGGGCTCGATGCCGTTAAGTTTGCATGTTTCGACCAGTGAGAAGAACAGCGCCGAGGCGTCCCCGCCCGTGGTTGAGCCCACGAACATCCAATTGCGGCGCCCGAGAGCGACCCCGCGCAGCGCGTTCTCGACAAGGTTGTTGCTGATTTCGAGCAGACCATCGTCGCAATAGCGGATCATTGCCGCCCATCGATTGAGCGGATATCGGCATGCTTTCGCCAAGGCGCTATCCGAAGACAGGCCTTTCATCTGCGCTTCAAGCCACGACCGCAAGGCCGCCAGTTTGGGGCGGGCAAGGTTCTGGCGAACGCGTCGCCGTTTGTCAGGTGGTGCGCCCTTGATATCGCGCTCGATGGCGAAGAGTTCGCCGATCCGGACGACCGCCTCGGCGGCGATTGATGATGGCGTCTTTCCCAGGATGTCGGTGAACTTGCGCCGGGCATGAGCCCAGCATCCCACTTCGGTCACATCGCGCGGAGCCTTGGTTTTGGGATCGCGGTAGAGCGCGTTGTAGCCGGAATAGCCATCCGCCTGGAGATAGCCTTGATATCCCGCAAGGTGGGCTTCGGGGTGCTCGCCGCCGCGGCCGGTGCTGAAGCGGTAGGCCACGGCGGGCGGGCTCATATCACCGCTTGAACGCCCATCGCGCAGATAGACCCAGAAGTATGCGGTGTGGCTGCCATCCTCGCCGGCCAGCAAAGTAACCGGCGTCTCGTCACCGTGCACCTTGGGCGCTTCGAGGACATAGGAGAGCAGCCGCTCACCGAGCGGCGCCATCAACCAGGCCAGTTTGCGAGCCCAGCGCCCCATCACATCGCGATCGATGTGCACGCCTTGCCGACGCAGGATCACCGACTGGCGGTACCAGGGTTGATGGTCGGCGAAGCGGCTGACGACGAGATGCGCGAGCACGGCGCTGCTTGCCATGACCTTGGGCAGCGGCAGATCGATGGCTGGAGCCTGACGGATTTGCTCGCAGGTCCGGCAGGCGATACGGGGGCGAACATGCCGCAGTACGCGGAAGCGGGCCGGAACGTAGTCCAGGACCTCGGTGACGTCCTCGCTGATCGTCGTCTCGGGGCCACCGCAGCCACCGGCACATGGACCGGGGTGATGCTCCGTCGTCTGGCGCGGGATGTGCGCGGGGATCGGCGCGCGGATCCTGGCCTTGCGTGCCGACTGCGGCTTTGCTGCTACCGGAGCATCATCATTGGCAGGTGCGGGAGTATCGACCTCCTCGAACATCAGGCGCAACTGCGCGATGTCCATCTTTTCGGAGCTGCGACCGAACTGGACGCGCAACAACCGGGCAAGGCGATGCTCGAGCTTCTCTATCGTCAGGTTCTGGGCTTTGACGGTTTCCTTCGCCGTCTTCAATTCGGCCCGCTCCAACTCCATGGCCTCAGCCATCTCCCGCAGCATTTTCTGCAGAAGAACCGGGTCTGTGGGGAGGCGATCAAGGTCGAACCGCATACCCGGGACTATAGCGGAAACGTCCCGGCAATCCTACGAAAAACCTCAGTTTTCTAAGACTTTCATCGCTCACGCGAGGGTCGGTGCGACCACCTCGTCGTGCACGATCGCCTGGCGCCAATCCAGACCTTCGATCAACATCGCCAACTGCGCGCCCGAGAGCCTCACTGCAACCCCATCCTGGGTTCGCGGCCACACGAACTTCCCGCGTTCGAGACGCTTTGCATAAAGGCAAAGCCCCGATCCGTCCCAGACCAGGGCCTTCAATCTGTCGCCGCGCTTCCCGCGAAACAGGAACACAGCGCCGGAGAATGGGTCAAGCTGCAGGATGTTGCGAACCTGCGTGGACAGACCATCCAAGCCCTTCCTCATGTCGCACGGGGCGAGCGACAGATAGATCTTCGCCGACGGCGGAAGCGTCAGGCTCAACGATCGATCTCCCCGACCACCTCGAGAACCAGCTTCAACGCAGCCCGATCGACCAGCTTGTCGACCAAAACCGTGAGACCGCCGTTCCCTCTGATCTCGATCCGTCCAATCTCCGACAACTTGCCCGGCAGCCCAGAACTCATCAGCTCGACGGGCACGAACCCCGCCATCGCGCCTTTCAGCAGTTGCTTGCGCCACGTGTAAAGTTGGCCGGTCCCGATCCCGTGGCGGCGCGCAACAACCGCCATGATGGCTCCAGGCTGCGTCGTTTCCTTCAGGATCGCGAGCTTTTCCTCGTCACTCCAACGCCGACGTCGCTCCACACGTACAACCGCTCCGCCATCCCGGCGATCGCTCATACGAGGCTCGTTTGACTGCTTAATATCCATTCGCAAGGCCTCCATCTGCCCCGCGAAATTCACAACATCCCCGATCCGCACAAGGCCGGGTTCTGTCGACGTTTACG
>NZ_FVZE01000029.1:2500-5701 GCF_900168325.1 Novosphingobium mathurense
TGAGGTAAGAGCATTTGGTGGATGCCTTGGCATGTACAGGCGATGAAGGACGTGGCACGCTGCGATAAGCGTCGGGGAGTTGTGAGCAAACTTTGATCCGGCGATTTCCGAATGGGGAAACCCACCTTCACCATTTCTCTCGGTTCGTGAGCGATCACGGGTTGAGTGAGGTGGATAAGGTATCACCTTGGCGAATATATAGCTTTGGTGAAGCGAACCCGGGGAACTGAAACATCTAAGTACCCGGAGGAAAAGACATCAACCGAGATTCCGTTAGTAGTGGCGAGCGAACGCGGACCAGGCCAGTGCTTCTTGTTCAACTAGCAGAACACTTTGGAAAGAGTGACCATAGCGGGTGACAGTCCCGTATGCGAAAGCGAGACAAGAAGACTCGAGTAGGGCGGGACACGTGAAATCCTGTCTGAACATGGGGGGACCACCCTCCAAGCCTAAATACTCGTACATGACCGATAGCGAACACAGTACCGTGAGGGAAAGGTGAAAAGCACCCCGATGAGGGGAGTGAAACAGTACCTGAAACCGAATGCTTACAAGCAGTTGGAGCCCCATAGGGGGTGACAGCGTACCTCTTGCATAATGGGTCAGTGACTTAATGTACCATGCGAGCTTAAGCCGTTAGGTGTAGGCGCAGCGAAAGCGAGTCTGAACAGGGCGACTGAGTATGGTGTATTAGACCCGAAACCCGGCGATCTAGGCATGACCAGGTTGAAGGTGCGGTAACACGCACTGGAGGACCGAACCGTTGCATGTTGAAAAATGCTCGGATGAGTTGTGTTTAGGGGTGAAAGGCCAATCAAGCCGGGAAATAGCTGGTTCTCCGCGAAATCTATTGAGGTAGAGCGTCGAATGATTGCCGTTGGGGGTAGAGCACTGGATGGATGCGGGGGTCGCGAGATCTACCAATTCTAACCAAACTCCGAATACCAACGAGTCTAGTTCGGCAGACAGACGGCGGGTGCTAAGGTCCGTCGTCAAAAGGGAAACAGCCCTAACCTACAGCTAAGGTCCCCAAGTCATCACTAAGTGGGAAAGCATGTGGGATTTCCAAAACAACCAGGAGGTTGGCTTAGAAGCAGCCATCCTTTAAAGAAAGCGTAACAGCTCACTGGTCTAAATAAGAGATCCTGCGGCGAAAATGTAACGGGGCTCAAGTGATGCACCGAAGCTTAGGGTTCAGACTTCGGTCTGAGCGGTAGCGGAGCGTTCCGTAGGCGAGTGAAGCGGAAGGGTAACCGACCGTGGACGTATCGGAAGTGCGAATGCTGACATGAGTAGCGATAAAGAGGGTGAGATGCCCTCTCGCCGAAAGACCAAGGGTTCCTGCTTAAAGCTAATCTGAGCAGGGTGAGCCGGCCCCTAAGACGAGCCCGAAGGGGGTAGTCGATGGGAACCACGTTAATATTCGTGGGCCTGGAGATGTGTGACGGATCGCGTGTGTTGTACAACCTTATCGGATTGGTTGTGCTTCGAAGCGGTTCCAGGAAATAGCCTCTCCGTATAGACCGTACCCGAAACCGACACAGGTGGTCAGGTAGAGTATACCAAGGCGCTTGAGAGAAGTATCCTGAAGGAACTCGGCAAATTGCCTCCGTACCTTCGGAAGAAGGAGGCCCCATGCTTGCGCAAGCAGGTGTGGGGGGCACAGGCCAGGGGGTAGCGACTGTTTAGCAAAAACACAGGACTCTGCTAAGTCGGCTTCAAGACGACGTATAGGGTCTGACGCCTGCCCGGTGCCGGAAGGTTAAGAGGAGGAGTGCAAGCTCCGAATTGAAGCCCCGGTAAACGGCGGCCGTAACTATAACGGTCCTAAGGTAGCGAAATTCCTTGTCGGGTAAGTTCCGACCTGCACGAATGGCGTAACGACTTCCCCACTGTCTCCAGGATATGCTCAGCGAAATTGAATTCTCCGTGAAGATGCGGAGTACCCGCGGTTAGACGGAAAGACCCCGTGCACCTTTACTGCAGCTTCAGAGTGGCATTGGAAAATTATTGTGTAGCATAGGTGGGAGGCTTTGAAGCACCGGCGCCAGCTGGTGTGGAGCCATAGGTGAAATACCACCCTGTGATTTTTTAATGTCTAACCACGTACCGTTAGCCGGTACTGGGACCCTCTGTGGCGGGTAGTTTGACTGGGGCGGTCGCCTCCTAAAGAGTAACGGAGGCGCGCGATGGTAGGCTCAGGCCGGTTGGAAACCGGCTGCAAGAGTGCAATGGCATAAGCCTGCCTGACTGCGAGATTGACGAATCGAGCAGAGACGAAAGTCGGTCATAGTGATCCGGTGGTCCCTCGTGGAAGGGCCATCGCTCAACGGATAAAAGGTACGCCGGGGATAACAGGCTGATGATTCCCAAGAGCTCATATCGACGGAATCGTTTGGCACCTCGATGTCGGCTCATCACATCCTGGGGCTGGAGCAGGTCCCAAGGGTTTGGCTGTTCGCCAATTAAAGTGGTACGTGAGCTGGGTTCAGAACGTCGCGAGACAGTTTGGTCCCTATCTGCCGTGGGCGTCGATACTTGAGAGGAGTTGCCCCTAGTACGAGAGGACCGGGGTGAACATGCCTCTGGTGTACCTGTCGTGGCGCCAGCCGCGCAGCAGGGTAGCTATGCATGGACGGGATAACCGCTGAAAGCATCTAAGCGGGAAGCCTCCCTCAAGATTAGGTATCTTCGAGTCGTGATAGACCATCACGTTGATAGGCCGGGTGTGGAAGCGTGGTAACGCGTGGAGCTAACCGGTCCTAATAACTCTGATCATGCTTGATGAATCCCACCATCAATGACAGCCCTGCCAACCGGCAGGCCCCGTCAGGTGGACGAGCATCCAGCCAGATAATGCACGGATACATACATCGATTAAAAAGCACGCCAGCTCCATTGCTTGGTGACCATAGCGTCAGTGACCCACCCGATCCCATCTCGAACTCGGCCGTGAAACCTGACAGCGCCGATGGTACTAACGCTCAAGCGTTGGAAGAGTAGGACGTCGCCAGGCATTGAAGCCGGCGTGCAAAAAACCCATCACAATGACAAATGGGCCAACAACCCAACAAGAGGGCCCGCGCGGCCCTCTTCGCGTTCCTGATGAACGCATCCTTGGTGACGCGGGGTGGAGCAGCCCGGTAGCTCGTCAGGCTCATAACCTGAAGGTCGTAGGTTCAAATCCTACCCCCGCAACCA
>NZ_FVZE01000028.1 GCF_900168325.1 Novosphingobium mathurense
TCTGTGTTGGCGACCGTAGCAGAAAACCGTGTGTTCCGCCGCGGTGAGAGGCCCTCTAAGTCCCACCCACGATTCGGTCAAACCCTTTTTTCAAAGTTTTTGAAGAAAGTTCGATCAGCGCTGCTGGAGCCGCTCTTCGCACACGTAAGGCAAGGCAATTGCGATACTTTCTCCCAATGGCCGGATCTCCCGGCCATCCGCCGGGGCCATTCCGCGCGCTTCGACTTGCATACCGTGGCCAAGACCCTGGCTTCCCGAGATTCGCCTTTTGGGCCCCGTGCACTTTTGCCTTGGCGGAGACGAATTCGCCGATGCTGCGGACCGTTCCTTACGGTCCGGCCCCGAGATCCATGCCAATTTTCGGACCCTATGTGGGAATCGGCAATCGCTGCATCCCCTGCTCCACGGTCCGGCCATTTACGCCAGTTCCCAGTACGGCGGGTCACCGAAGCTGCGCCGCAGGCTGTCGCCAAGGGCACGGATCTTGGAAGAGGCGCCATGATCGCGTGGATAGGTCAGGAACAGCTCGGCGCCTTCTGCCGGCCACCCGATGTCGATTGCGACCAGATCGCCTTGCCTGATTTCCTCGTGAACGAAGAAGGACGGCAAGAGAGCCAACCCGAGACCGGCGAGGGCAGCGTCGCGCATGACCAGGCCATTGTTGACCCGCAGAGCTGCTCCTGGCCGGATGACCGACCATCCCGAACCGACAGCGAAGCGCCAATCGCCCGTTCTGTTGGCGTAGAGCACGCCCCTATGACGCTCGAGATCGGAGAGTGAAGTCGGCGCGCCATGAGCAGCTAGGTAAGCAGGCGATGCTACAAGAAGGCGGCGACTCGCTGCCAGTCGGCGAGCGATCAGGCGCCCATCCCCAACTGCACCGTGCCTCAGAACAGCATCGAAGCCACCCGTGGCGGCATCAACGAAGCTGTCATCCAGTTCAAGAGACATTTCGATCCCGGGGTTTTCCTGAAGGAACCGGGCAACCGCGGGTCCGAGGTGTAGGACGCCGAACCCGACCGGAGCCGAAATACGCAGCGGCCCAGCCAGTTTGCCACTGCTGGCATCGAGCTCCGCAGTCGCTTCCTCGACCTCGCGGAGGATACGGCGCGCACGTTCGATGAATGCCTGGCCGGCGCCGGTCAGTGCAAGCCGGCGCGTGGAACGCTGGAGCAAGGTTACTCCCAGCACTCTCTCCATCTCGGCCAGTCTCTCGCTTACGACCGACTTGGCCAGGCCGAGTCGCCTTGATGCGGCGCTGATCGAACCCTCGTCGACTGTAGCGACAAAGGCAGCGATACCGTCGAGCTTCATCATCGTTCGGTTATTCCGTCATTAAGGTCCGGAATTGGACGTCTAGTTCGAACAATGAATGATTGGCATCTTCAGGTCCAGACAGCGAGAGTGACCTGGTATTTCAAGGATCCATCCCGCTGGCGATCTAACCAGAGGAGACAGATCATGAATGACCTTACCGGAAAGAATGTCCTTGTACTCGGTGGCAGCCGCGGCATCGGCGCCGCGATCGTCCGTCGCTTCAGCGCTGCGGGTGCCTCCGTTGCCTTTACCTATGCCGGATCGCAGGATGCCGCCAACAGTCTGGCTACCGAGACCGGAGCACGAGCGATCCAGGCGAACAGCGCCGATCGAGACGCCCTCACTTCCACGGTCGCAAGTCGCGGGGCATTGGACGTCCTTGTGGTCAACGCCGGAACCCTCGTCTTGGGCGATCCACTGACACTCGACGCAGACGAGATCGACCGGATGATCGATGTCAACGTCCGCGCACCCTATCACGCATCGGTGGAAGCAGCGCGGCGCATGAACGATAACGGGCGGATCATCATCATCGGCTCGGTCAACGGCGATCGGATGCCATTCGCGGGCGGCGCAGCCTATGCCCTGACCAAGTCAGCCATGCAGGGCATGGTGCGTGGATTGGCGCGCGACTTCGGCGATCGCGGTATTACGGTCAACAGCATTCAGCCCGGGCCGACCGATAGCGACATGAACCCGGCCGAAGGGCCGATGGCTGCTACGATGCACAGCTTCATGGCGATCAAGCGCCACGTCAGGCCTGCGGAAATCGCCGAACTGACAGCCTACATCGCTGGACCTCACGGCGCGATGATTACCGGGTCGATGCAGACAATCGATGGAGCTTTCGGCGCATAACGGCGGATCGAAGCACGCAAACTGGCGACCGATGCATCGATACCGTGCATCGGTGGCCAGTCGAGATCGGTCAGATGCAATCCGTCGAACCGAGAAATGCGTGCGCCACGCAGGATTGCACCGCGGTCAGAAATCGCATGGGGCACGCCCAGTTGCTTGCTAGCCTGCAACGTAAGCCCGTTATCGCGGTGCGCGCCTCCGGGGCAGGCCGGCATCGTCAGAAAAGACCGAGTTGCCCCCCGCTCGCGACGAAAGCGCGATAGTCGCGCAACCGGTCGGCTGCGAGCACCTCGACCGCTTCGACTTTGTCGGAAAGCCTCTGCATCCGGCCGCTGTACAGCGCCGGCCAAGAGGGAAGCTGCCCGCCGTTGGGATTGCCGGTGCGGACGAAGTTGGTCCAATAACCGCTGATCTGCTCGCTCAGCAGGCGGTCGGGAAGGCTCGGCCGGGAGATGGCGGTGCCGACGGTAGCAAAGACATACGGAACTTCTGACGTATGAAAGCTGCCGAACCGTCTGCCGACCTCGTCGTCCTGCGGGTGATCGAAAAGATAGGCAAACACCGGTGCCGCATTGCGCGGACGGCGATCGGCCCACTGCATCATCGCCGCGATCGCCTGCTCTCTCAGAAGCGATCGCGCCGCCCGAGCGGGGTCGGAGCCATGCACCGGCCCGTAATAGCGCCTGAATACCGCGGCGCTCTTGCCGAAGCGCCGCTCCAACAGCACCTGCAGTCCTGCCGCATCCGCGACATGCCAATCGGGTGACGTGCTCGTCTCGTCTGCGGTCAGGCCGGTCAGCACCGGAACGCTGCTGCGCTGCCGATGCGGATCCGGCAATACGCGCGGTTCGGTGACCGGACGGAAGCGAATGCCCGGTGGCCCCACAGACGGATCGTTCGCCGCGCGCTGGATCGCCGCGACAGGCATGGAACGCAAGGAGGCCAGATCGATGGCACCGGCGGCCTGCGCAACCTTGACGCCCTGCGCCTCGGCCACTGCAAGCGGCGGTGGATCGGCGAGGGACCCCATGCCCGAGCCGCTCTCTGCGATCGCCCGGTGGAACAGCCCCTCCGCCGACGGTGCGGCCAGCAAAGCGTGGACGGACGCCGCACCGGCCGATTGCCCGGCGATGGTGACCGCCGACGGATCGCCGCCGAACCGGGCGATGTTGCGCTTGACCCAGCGAAGCGCCGCGATCTGGTCCATGAGGCCGTAGTTACCCGAGGATCCCGCTTCCGCCGTGAGAGCCGGATGAGCCAGAAAGCCGAACGCGCCAACGCGGTAGTTGATCGTCACGACGACAATGCCCCGCGCGGCCAGCTTTGCCCCGTCATAGATTGGGACCGAGGCGGATCCCCCCGCAAATCCGCCACCATGGATCCAGACCATGACTGGTTCCCGGCCCGTCAACCGCGGGGTCCAGACATTCAGGAACAGGCAGTCCTCGCTCATCGAACGGGTCGGGAAATAGGCTGCGGACCAAGGCGAGCCACCGGGCGGGACGTAGGGCGGATCCTGCTGGCAATCCGCACCGAATGCCGTAGCGGCGCGCGTTCCACGCCACCGCTCAACGGGCGTGGGTGCCTTCCATCGATTTACGCCGCCCGTATCGCCCGCATAGGGAATGCCGAGAAACGCGAACGCGCCCGGCACCTCTATTCCGGCGAGTGCACCGGTGTCGATACGCACCACAGGCGCCCGCGTTTCCGCCTTAGCGGCCGGTGCGACACCGCCCGCAGTCGCCGTCAGCAGCCCGACAATGCCCGCATGGGCCACGACCCATCCCAAGAGGCCCGAACGTACGTTGCGCAACCCTGCGATCATGGAAACATCGATAGGTCGATTCCGTCACCCATCGCCTGGTAGCCACGCTCGCTTGGGTGCAGATGATCCCCCGAATCGAACTCCGCCTTGAATTGGGCGGGTTGTTTGGGATCCCGCACCATGGCGTCGAAGTCGATGACGCCGTCCGGCTCGCCCGATGTCCGTATCCACGCGTTGACCGCATCGCGCATGGCAACTTTCGCCGGAGTCGACGTGAGCGCGTCGCCGGGGTTTGGCGTCAGCGTCCCGAAATAGACCTTGATCCCCCGTTCATGTGCTCGGGCAATGATCTGACGATAGCCACCGATCAGCTCCCCAGCAGTCAGTTCCGGACTGATGCCGAACGGTGAGGCGCCGGACATGTTGATGTCGTTGATGCCCTCGAGGACAATCAGGTGGGTGATGCCTTCGACACGCAGGGCATCGCGATCGAGGCGGGCCAGACCGGCGTCCCCCCATCCCGGGCTGAGCACCCGGTTTCCGCCAATTCCGGCGTTGATAACCGAGTAGGCAGCACCGCCCTTGCGTGCAGCCAGCCTGCGCGCGAGCGCTTCGGGCCAACCGCGGAGCATCGTGTGATCGGCTCGGTTCCCGTCGGTTATCGAATCGCCGAAAGCGACGATGACGTTCGGCTTCGTTTCACTCAGGACCGACACACCGGTTACGATGGGGCGCCCTTTCATCATCGCCGCACCCTGCGGCAGCACTGCGGCCATGGTCTGATCGCCCGGGGCCAGCATGAATCCCGCGCCACCGCGCCCCTCGTTGGAATACGTAGTGGCAAGGCCGATGGTGACGACCAGTTCTGTCCCCGGCTTGACTGGCAGCGAGACCGGATCGCTGAGAACCGGGCTGCCGGTCGGCACGCTGATCCGATCTACTCCGCCGAACGTGAGCCGCCGCAAAGTGCCCGCCCCGGCCGCGAAGCCGTCGGCGGCCAGAGCAACCGAAGCGCCAGCCAGTTCGAGCGGCGAAGTCCCGTTCTCATTCGACAACCGGATCCGCAGCTGCGACCCTTCGGCCTGGACAGCGATACGATAGCGCACCGTTCCTTCTATCGGCTGCTTGTTGAGCTCGGCACGCAATGCGTCGGCCGGGATATGCCAATGCTGGACCGCGAAGTCGACGAACTGATCGCTCGGCGGCGCATACGTGGCAGGGCTGGATTGATATGCCTCCGTCCAAGCAGATTCGGCCCGCGCCTGCGCGCCGGCAATCAGGATTGTCGCCAAGGCCGCGAGCGCGGTTACGCTTCGCCGAACCAGAGATGCCATCATCGCTTCCAACTCCCTCTGCCCAAAACTCTTGATCTTCAGGCGCGATGCACGCCGGAGTGCTGAAAGTCTTCGACGCCTTAAGCGACGTGGCGCATTTCGGTGATGCGGCTCATCGAACGATCCTCATCAGCTATGGCAGGTGGCTTGTCGGGAGGACGCGCGTGTGGACCACGACGCAGACAGACGACACCTCTCACCAACTTTATAGGAATTACGATTATAATTCTAGGTGGATGATCGTCAAGCGCGAGGGCGCGCGACGGCGGCCAGCAAACCAGATTGAGCGCAAGCCGCGACACGCCCCGAACCGCCAGGCCGATGCTTCGAAGAGCACGATCCGACCGCTGATCGAGGCGGCGGTGGTCCATGGCGGTGATAGCCGCGGTGGCAAGCACCGGCGTTTCGAACTGCGCGGCGGCGGCGGCGGTTGGGGGATCGGGGGGATCGGGCTTTGAACGACGAAGCCCCCGGCGCGCGGGCGCTGGGGGCTTCGTCGTACATGGTGGTTGCGGGGGTAGGATTTGAACCTACGACCTTCAGGTTATGAGCCTGACGAGCTACCGGGCTGCTCCACCCCGCGTCACCAAGGATGCGTTCA
>NZ_FVZE01000027.1 GCF_900168325.1 Novosphingobium mathurense
GCCGACATCAAATCGGAATCCCTGGCCGGCTTCGCGTCGGAAAACATGGCCGACTTCGTATCGGAATGTCTGGCCGACTTCATCGGAATACGCACTCCGGACCTATATGGGTGGCGAATGCCAGCAGGAGGGTGTCGCACTGGTCTGGCATTGTGACGACCTTCGCAGGCCGCCGATGGGATCACGGAGCCGAGACCTAGGTCCAACAAGCACGCACGCGGACGTCGAATGCCTGGGGTCGTCTTGAGATCGCCCGACTCGATGAGGTTTCCGATCCGGGATCGGCCAAGACCGCTGACACGTGAAGCCGTCGCCATTCGGAGCGTCGGCGATCCACGGCTTCTTGCTCAGGGACGCTATCTCATCATCTCCGGCTGGCCGCGTCACGGGCACGTACGCCGCTGCAGTCGTTCGCGGGGAAGGCTGAGACCAGCGCAGCGGGCTTTCACCCCACGCCAGAGGCGAAATGCGCCGCAAAGTATCAAAATCAAGGGACATCAACGTCGTAGAACGCGGCCGCAAACAGACGGATGCGCGCATCGGCGTGTGTGATGAATTGAGCAAAGCTGGCCTGTGCGCCGCACAGGACGTTGCGACTGACCACAGCGCAAGGCCATTACCCGCGAACAGCTGCGCGTCTCGTCGCTTGCAACGTGCGATAGGACGCTCAGAAGAGCGTGAAGAACGGCGGTGTTGAGACCGTCCGGCGCGTTGGCGGAATCATTACGTGCCCGGCATTGTTCGCCCCACCGGAATATGGATCACGCGAATGGTGAGCCCAACGGTGAGGCGAGGGTCAGCACCCCCCGCACCCAATAAGGGTGGGGGAGCCGTTGCGGGCATTTTCAGGCGCCTTCGCGACTGGTTTCCGAATCCAGGCCGGTCCGGCCAGTCGCCCCCGGCTCGCCGCGCAGCATCGCCGCAGCCTTCTCGCCGATCATGATGCTGGGGGCATTGGTGTGCCCGCCCACTATGACCGGCATGATGGAAGCATCGGCCACGCGCAGACGTTCGGTGCCATATACCCGCAATTGGGAATCCACCACGGCTTCGGAGCCCGTGCCCATGGTGCAACTGCTGGTTGGGTGGTGCGCGGTGGCGATGGTAGCGCGGATATAGGCGTCGAGATCGGCATCGCTCTGCGCTGCCGCGCCGGGCTTCAATTCGCCGCTGATCACCTCGTTCATCGGCGGGCTCGCAAGCAGTTCCCGCATCCACCGCAAACCGTGACGCATGAGCGCCCGATCGCTCTCCGAACCTAAGAGGTTCCAGAAAATGCGGGGCTTGTCCAGCGGATTGCCCGAGCGGAGCTTGACCCAGCCACGACTATCAGGGCGCAGGATGATCGTCGAGGTCGTGAACACATGTCCGCGGCCCTTCATTAGTCCAGGGAACCACACCCTAGCATCCATGGCGGTCGGCAGGAACAGGGCCTCCAGATCCGGACGCTCCAGATTCGGCCTGGACTTGTAAAAGGCCATGGCCGTGAGCGGCAGGGTGGCGGGAAGGCCTTTCCCGCTCAGTTTCCACCAGAGGACGGAACGGGCGATCCGGTCGAGACGGATTGCATTTTCGAAGTCCATCTCTCCACGAGGCTGATAGGCCGTGGCAACGCTGGGATGTTCCTGCAGGTTCTGACCCACGCCCCGGAGGTCCACCTTCACCTTGATGTCCATCTCCCGTAAATGATCGGCGGGTCCGATCCCTGAGAGCATGAGAAGGTGCGGACTGTTATAGGCACCGCCCGAGAGAATGACTTCCCTCGTGGCGCGGGCGCTGTGGCGCTGCGAGCCTCGGATGTATTCGATCCCTACTGCCGCATGTCCCTCAAAGAGGATCCGCGTGGCCTGGGCGCCGGTTGCTATGACGAGGTTGGGCCGTCCGGCCGCGGGCTGTAGATACCCCCGCGCGGTGCTCGCCCGACGACCTTTGTGGATGGAAAAATCCGGCGCGCCAAAGCCTTCTGGATAACCTGCTTCGTAATCGTCGGAAACCTCGTGACCCTGGCGACGTGCGGTCTCGAGAAGCGTGCGGCACACCCGGTTTTCCATCGGGTGGCGCTGTGTTCCGATCGGCCCTGAATCGCCGTGCCTTTCGCTGCTACCCCGCCAGCTGCTCTCCATCCTGCGAAAATAGGGCAGCACATCCTCGAAGCTCCAGCCCGTGGCACCCATCTGCGCCCACTGGTCATAGTCGCGCGGGTCGCCGCGGGTGAACATCATCCCATTGATGGAGGACGAACCGCCCAGCGTCTTGCCGCGGAAAACGGGAAGCCTTCGGTTGTCGGCGTGGACCTCCGGCTCGGTAGCGTAGCCCCAGTTGACCTCCGGGCGGCGGAGCAACTGGAAGAAGGCCAAGGGCATGGCCATCAGCCGGTGCCGGTCGGGACCTCCCGCTTCCAGCAGCAGCACGCGAACCCCGGGGTCCTCTGACAGCCGTGCCGCTATAACGGCGCCCGCCGAGCCTGCGCCAACAATGATATAATCGAATTCCTTGGTCATCCTGCTCTCGTTCTTATCGCTCGATAGATTGGCTCGGCTTTTCTGACGCGTCACCAATTTTGAAACCGAAAGTCATGCCTAGCCCTTCTGGTGAAGAGCCGAGTTCTGCCTCGGCAAAGTCCGGGAGGGGGCGGTGAGCCAGCCCTCCCTTTATGAAGCGACATGGCCCGCCGAGCGGCCAGCCCTGATTTCTGGGCCTACCTCTCGATCTTCTCCAGCTTGCGAGCGACGCGCTGATAAAGAGTCGTCGCGCGATCCGCACCAATGGGATGGAAGTTGCGTCCGGGGACCTGTGCGATCACCTTCTGCTGTGCTTCGATCATCATCTTGTCTTCTGCGAAAGCCTGCAATGTTACCTTGAACAACTGTTCGAGGCGCGCCTCCTCGTCCGTGCCACGTGGAACGCCTGCCGAGAAGAAATAGCGCGCCTTTCCTTCCGACACCGGCGTGACGGCCTGGCAGGTGATGCTGTATACATCGTCCTGGGCGACGGCTTCCGGCGCGCCCTCCAGCCCGTCGGCGGTGCCCACCGGGAAGGCGTATCCCGCCATCGTCAGGATGCCCGGGACCAGGAAATCGTAGGTGTTCCAGTGATCGACCGTTCGTCCGTCTCGGTAGCGGCGGTTGCGTATCCATCGGCCGATCCGCACGCCGCGGTCCAAGGTCGTGACGAAGGGGGGGCTGTTCGACCATTCGTGATTGGCGGAACTGCCGAAGCTGTTCTCATGCACGAAGCTCAGATGGGACAGATCGAGAAGATTTTCACAGATCAGGTGCGCTGAGGCGTCATAGTCGATCATGCCGTGGCGCATGAGATAATTTGGACTATCCAGCGCCTCGGTCTCCGGGATCAGCGCTTCGTCGATCTTTTCTGCGTCTCCCATCCATATCCATACCCAAGTGCCGCGCACTGTGACCGGATAGCTGCGCACGGACAGGCTGTGCGGTATCATGTCCTGGCCGGGTACTTCCACTGCCCGGCCTTTGCGGTCGAAGAGAATGCCATGGTACATGCAACGCAGCCGATCGCCCTCGCAGCGGCCGAGGGAGAGAGGAGCTAGCTTATGGGGGCAGCGGTCCTCCAAGGCCGCCAGCTTGCCTTGCGAGTCACGGAAGAGGACGATCGGCTCGCCCAGGATCACGACTGCCTCGGGCTTCTCGCGAGCGAATTCCACGTCCCATGCAGCGACATACCAAGCGTTTCTAGGATACATTCACGATACTCCCTGGAAGATCATGGCAAGTGGCGATGGTCGACCCGTCACATGGCCTTTCCATAGGTGACGGCTTCCTCTCCTTCGCAACGTTGGCGGCAGCCTAGCCCCTCAGCGCAATGCCATCTTCGTTCAGACGGAACCTGCCATATGTGCAGGACCGAACCGCGCGCGGCCCTGCCGTCGAAACTCCTCGCAACGCCGGTGCGCTGGGCGACGCGGTCAGGCTTCTCCTTCCCGGAATCGCGTAGCGTCCGTGGGCAAAGAGCCAGCCGAGATCAGCATCACGAGCCCGGCGATGCCGGCGGCGAGCGCGGCAGCGACCATGCCGATGCGAATGGCGCCAGCGCCGAGGCTCGTAGCCAGGCTGTCATTGAGCATGCCGACGACCAGCGGCCCGGCAATCTGCCCGACAAGGTTCACGACGAGGAGGAAAAGGGCCATTGCGGTTGCCCTAGTCGCTGGTGGCGCGACCCGCAGTAGGGCGGCGTAGAGCGGAACAAGGTGCAGTGTCGTCAACAGGCCTGCAAGGGCATAGCCGATGAGGGCGATGGTCAGCGAATCCGCCCAGATGAAGAGGAGGTCTGCGGGAACTACCGCTAGGACGGCCAGGCCGGGCAACCAGAGCAACCAACGGATGTCGCGTCTTTCCAGCCGTGAGCTGAGCCATCCTCCGAGGAGCGCACCAAGTAGGGAGCTTGCGCCGCGGATCGGTCCGATCGAGGCGGCGATCTCTGTGACGGAGAGGGAATGGATCCGCTCGAGAAACGTGGGAGACCAGATTTGCGTGGCATAGAGGCTGATGCCCATGGCGCAGCCGGCCAGCATGGACAGCCTGAAGCTCCGTACCTGAAGCATCTGTCCCATTGCGGTCTTCAGGCTTGTTCGCGCCTCAGGCGACTGTCTCGCCCGGATGGGCTCTCGCACGGTGAGCCGGAACACAACTGCCAGGAGGAAGCCCGCACCACCCGCTGCAAAGAAGGCGGCGCGCCAGCCGCTCGTGGCGGCGATCCATCCCGCGAGCGGGAAGAGGAATATTGACCCCATGGCGTTGCCCGACGACAACAGGCCGAGGCCCAGCGAGCGGCGCTGCGGACTGATAAGATCGCTCACCATCGCATTGGAGGGGGCAACGCCGCTCGCCTCGCCTGCACCGGTAAGGAAACGCGCGGCCGCAAGCTGCACGGCGCTCGTCACCCAGCCGGTCGCGAGGGTGGCGAGGCTCCAGAAGGCGAAGCCATAGGCGATGACGCTACGCCTGCCCACCCTGTCGGCCAGTCTCGCGAGCGGCACGCCGGCGAGAGAATAGCACAGGACGAAGGCGAGGCCGGTGGTCAGTCCAATCTGCGTGTCGCTGAGCGCGAGTTCGGCCTTGATCTGGGGCAGGAGAAGGCCCAGCAACTGCCGATCAAAATAGTTGAAGGCGCAGATCAGGGTGAGGAAAGACAGGGCGTAGGCCCTGCCTAGGCGGGACTGGCCGGCCGGTTCGCTGCGCTTCGTCATAAGGTTGCTTTCTTGCTCGTCAGGGTGGAACGGTCCTGGCTCGAGCCGTTGGGGATGATGCCACCGCATCGGGACGATGGCGGACCATGCAAGCCCGGTCTGCCCGGCCATCCCGGTCCGAGAATGAGGTTCGAATCGCATTTCTACTCCCCGGATGGAGCGGCAGCCGAGGGCTGGCCGCGCGATGGAGCGGCGGACTGTGGCGCCGGGGCTCGCGAGAATCTTGTCTCGGAGCGAAATGCCGAATTTGTTACGAAGGAACGAGGCAACCGGGCAGGTAAGCGGCATCGCGTTGCCGTGTCGACCTCCGCCGGTGTCCGTGGGTCGTCTTTCGGTCCTCCGGTTCGTTTCGGATCAATTCCCTGGTTCCTTCAGGAAAAAGCCGTTCCCGTCCGTGGCGCTAGAATAGATCGTCCGGAACCAGTCCGGCGAGGCTGTGAAGCATAGGGTCAGGCCGGTGGCAGTTGCGTGGCTTGGTATGCCGCGGGAGTCATGCCGCATGCAGACCTGAGTCACAGGCATCGGCTGAATGACCAACGATTATAATAGGAGGGGAAGATGAAGATGCGCACGATATTGGGCAAGGCATTATTTGTAGTGGCTGCCAGCGGGGGCTCAACGCTAGCGTTGGCTCAGTCATTCGTGTCGGCGGCGCCCGAAGCTGGGGCCAATGATGCTGCCAGTTCGCAGAGGTCGCTCGGCGAGAGTCAGGAGATCATCGTGACCGCGACCCGGCAGGAGCAGGTGCTGCGTCGCGTGCCGCTGTCGGTCACCGCCTATTCGCAGGAGGCGCTGGACC
>NZ_FVZE01000025.1 GCF_900168325.1 Novosphingobium mathurense
TCGGCGACATATCCTGACAGTCCAGCCCCAATCGGGACCGAGGGAGAGAAAAACATCGTCTGCCTCTAATCCTGCCCAAAACCACATGCCCCCGGCGCAGCGGGGGGTGGGCGGCGAGAGCGACTGGAGAGGCCCGTTCAAGCGGCGGGCTGCACCCGCAGGGGCGGAATGAAATGGAGCAGCCCGGCGAAGCCGAGGGCTTGCAGCGCGACGCGACGGGCCTAGCAGGGAGCGCCGACCACCTCCCGCGTCGCCGGGAGGCCCGACGAATTACGCCGCCGCGTCAGCGGCGACCACAGCAATTTGCGATCAACCTGCACCATGGCGGCGTTGACGGCACTGGCGCGCGCAGCGCATCAACGCACGTCCGGGTTGAGTGAAATTGCTCAAGGTGCAATCCGGCACCCTCGAATAAGCAGCGGACGTTGTGCAAGCATAGCTGCGGTGCTCTGACCAATTGCGGAAGCGCTGGGTCTTTCGCCTTCAGAATAGCCGCGCCCCGTTCGGCACAGGTCGTTCGGGCCTCACGAGCACAACCGACCCCGCCTCGTCGGAAAAGCCTAGCGTCAGCACCTCGGAAAGGAACGGACCGATGCGCCGCGCTGGCAGGTTGACCACACATACGACCTGCCGTCCGACCAGCGTCTCGCGCCGGTAGAGGTCCGTCACCTGCGCGCTCGACCGCTTCGTGCCGATCTCCGGACCCAGGTCGATCGTCAGCTTCCACGAGGGCCGGCGCGCCTCTGGAAAGTCGGCGACCTCGACAATCGTGCCGGCGCGTACGTCGATCGCGGCGAACTGGTCGAGGGTAATGACGCCGGTCATGCGAGCTGCTCGCCGGTGACAGACTGCGACGGTGCGGCGTCGCGAGGGTGGCGCCGATGGGCGGCGATGCAGCTCAGCACGCTCGCCACCACCAGCACGAACGCGGCGACCTCCAGCGGCAACGGCAGGCGTTGCTCCCACAGGAAGCCGTAGAGGAGCGCGAAAAGCGTTTCGAACAGGATCATCTGCCCGACCATCGTCAGCGGCAGCAGCCGCGACATGCGATTCCACAGCGCATTACCCATGATCGAGGCGGCGACCGCGACCGCGACTGACACGCCGGCGAACTGCGCCCATGCGATGCCGGCGTGGCGGATCGGTTCGAAGGCGAGGCTGACCGGGATCAGGAAAAGGGCCTGCGCCCCGGTCACGAGTCCGGTCAGCAGGTTCCAGTCGTGGATCGACACCTGATCGAGACGGGTAAGGCAGCGGGCGTTGCCGACCGCATAGGCGGTCCAGGCCATCAACGCGCCGATGGCGCAGGCGAGTCCGACGAGCTGCCGCCCCGCATCCCCCGATGCGGGCGCGGTGATCGCTTGCCAGCCTATGCACATCGCGCCGGCGGCGCAGAGCAGCAGGGACGGCACAAGCTTCGCGAGCGGTACCGCACCGTGATCGCGGCTGCCGATGATCGTCACCGCGACTGGCAGGAAGCCAATGACGAGCGAGGTCATAGCGATCCCGCCCGTTTGCACCGCGGTCGAGAGCAGGACGTAGTAGAGCGTGTTGCCGGCCAGCGAGAGCCAGGCGAGCGCGATCCAATCGCGCCGACTTATCGAGGCCGCGAGCCCCCGCCAGCGCGGCGCGATCAACGTGGCGGCGATGACGCCGTAGGCTAGATAGCGGCCGATCGCGAGCTGGAGCGGGGTGAAGTCACGGACCAGCTCCGGGGCGAGGAATACCAACCCCCACAGCGCGCCGGCGCCCATGCCGCAGGCTATCCCGAGCGCGGTCCGGTTGTCGTTGGCATTGCCGGCAGATGCTGTGTGCATGGTTGATCCTCGCTATTCCCGCAGGATCATATCATCGTCGGGGCGAGCGAAGTGCGCTTGCTATGTCGCCTCGATGCAACAATTACTCACGCATGACCCGCGCATCCTCCTCCCGCCGTCCCACGCTCGACGGCTTCGATCGTGCCATCCTCCGTGTCGTCCAGCAGGACGCCAAGACGCCGCAGCGGACGATCGCGGAGCGGGTCAACCTGTCGCCGGCCGCCGTACAGCGTAGAGTTGCGGCGATGGAGGACGCGGGGATCATTACCCGCAACGTCGCGATCGTGGACACCGCCGCGCTCGGCATGGCGATTACTTCGATCGTCGAGGTTCACCTGACCGATGAGCGCACCGCCACCGTCGATGCGGCCAAGGCACTGTTCCGCGACGCGCCCGAGGTCCAGCAATGCTACTATGTCACCGGCGGGATCAGCTTCGTGCTGGTGATCGTGTCGCCTGACATGATGGCCTACGAGGCGACGACGCGGCGCTTGTTCGCAGAGAATCCGGCTGTCGCGACCTTCCGGAGTCTCATTGCGCTCGACCGCGTTAAAGTGGGCGCGGAAATCGAGATATTGCCGAAAGGCTGACCTCGCATCTCCGAACCCCCTCTGGGAGGGCATTTATCGCCCAGACTGCTGGGCGTGCATCCAATCGGCGGCGGCTTGTGCCTTGCTCGCCGCGGTGAAGATCGCCCGGGGCTCGTCCTTGAGCAGTTGTAGCCAGGAGGCGATGTAGGCCGCGTGATCGGTTCGCGGCTCGTGCGCGATCCCGAGATCGGCGAGCAGGAACGATGCGGTCAGCTCGGCGGTCGCTTCCTCCATCGCGAGCGCGTGCCTGGTCCACTTGGCGCTGAAATCGCGGTCGAGCCGATGGGCCGCGCCACTGGCATGGGCTGCCTCGTGAATATGGGTGGCGTAGAATCCGTGCGCGTCTTGGAACGAACTGAAATCCGGCATGTGGATGCGGTCTTCGGCGATGTGATAATAGGCGCTGGCCGAGCCGTAGACGATATCGATGCCGAGCGCGGCGATAAAGGCTTCGGCGGCGGCGAGGCGTTCGCTATCGGGCAGGTCCGGCCCCGGTTCGGGCGCATAGCCATCGACCTGATCGGCGTTGAACAGGCTGAATGCCTTGGCGAAAAGCCGTCGATGGTCACCATCTTCGTCGCTGGCTTCGTCGCCCTTCGCGCGAACCTCCTTCCAGAGGACGCCGAGGCTGGCGTGCTCGCCCTTGCGGACCTGCGCGCCGAGCGCCTGCCACTGGCGATAGGTGCCCCAGACCCCGCTCGCATAGCCGCTGCCATAGGCGGCCGCCCAGAGCGAGACCGTATTTATGCCGCGATAGGGCTTGCCGCTGGCTATGTTGGTCGGGCGGGTGACGTCGGCGCCGGAATGGTGCCACGGCATGCGCCAGGTGCCGGTGCCGGCTTCGATGGCGTCGACGATCGCTTGCGTGACGCGAGCGTAGACGTCTGAGCGTGGTGAGGGTGACATGATCTGTTCTCCGTTCTCGCGCCGGGGACCATCCCCGGCGGCGGAGGTCCGTTCGCGCCGGGCACAGGGGGGCTCGCGCACCCGTCAGGGCCGCAGTGAAGCGAAGGACGGCGAAGCCGTTGCGCGAGCGCGCCGACCGGCGCAGGACTCCGCCAGCAGCCGGGGTGGTCTACGGCGCGGGAGGATCGATCTCGGCAATCACCACGGTCAGGCGGTCAAGCTCGCGCTGGAGCGCCTGACGCTGGAGATCGGAGATGCGCCGTTCGCGTAAGTGCGCCCTGGCATCGGCCGCCGCGCGTTCCCAGGCCGGCCTGTGGCGGGCGGTGATGCAGGCGTTGGGACAGCGGGTCGGCTCGCACAGGGCGGTGAGCGGCTGTACCGGATCGGGGGTCGTCACGCGCTTGAGGCAAAGCGCGGTTGCAGGATCGAAGAAGCAATCCGCGAGCGGGCCGACATGGAAGGTGCACGCGACGCTGGCGAGCATGACGCGCAGGCGGGCGCGATCGGCGATCATGACGGGCAATGGCCCGAGCTTGACGGCGGCATCGTCGAGCGTCCGCGCGATACGCGGTCCCGCCGGACCGCCGAGCGATGCGCCGCCCTGACGCCGGTCGAAATAGTCCAGCAGATCGTCAATCTGACCGAGCCGGCGCTGCTCCTCGACCTCAGCGCGAAACCCCGATGCGCTGGTCCCGGCATAGCCTTCGAACGCGGCGACCGAGGCATGCTTATACTGGATCATGCCGGCGATGGTGCCGAACGGACGGTTAGCGATGTGCCACGCGATAGTGCGCCGGAACTGCCGCGTCGTGATGCGCCACGGCTTGCCATCGGGACCGGGCGGGATGACCGGCATATCGGGGCTGCCGAAGGCGGTGTTGAGGTGATCGCGGAAGGTGTTGAGCTGACGGACCACCTCGCTCGACAGATGCGTCTTGGAGACGGTGCTCACGCGCAGCACCGGCCAGAGCGTATCGCTGCCGCTGGCGCGCGCCGGCCCTGCCGACAGGCGTTCGAGCACTATGATCGCATCGGCGACCGGCTCGATCGTCACCCAGCTTGCCGCCTCGCCCACCGCCGCGCGGCGCTTGTAGATGGTCGACCGGATACGATGGCGCTCGATCAGGCCGTCCTCGCTGCGCGCGATAGAGAGACACCCGCGCCGCATCGCCTGCACCTCGCAGTCGCGCATGCCGGTCAGGTAGGCGCACACGATATAGGCGGCCGCCTGGAGCATCCGTTCCTCGTGTGCGAGAGTCTTCGCATCGAAGCGCTCGCGCCACGGCCGACCGCTGTCGGGATCGATCGAGATCGGCGTGTCCATGCCGCCGACCTCTACCCCCAGCTCGGCCGCCACTGCGTCGATCAACCTCGCTTCACCGCCGGTCAGCAGGAGATGCGCGCCTGGCTCGGCCTGCACGTCGATCCCGGCATGGAGATGCAGGAGATGGGCGTTGATCGGTGGGGTCACGGCGCCGGTGTTGGGGTCGACGCGCAGCTTGCCGTTATGAGCGGTGCCCCAGATCGGTGCGCCGCGCCCCTCGCGGCGGCGGCGACCGAAATAAGCCTTCAGGCGGGTGCGGCGACGTTGCCGGCGATCAGCATCTGGAAGGCCGGCGTCGGCGGCGGCAAGACGATCCCGGCGCGCTTCGAGCCGCGCAAGCTCGCGGCGGGCGGCGAGGATATCGTCTGCGAACATGGTGACGTAGCGCAACGACCAGGCGAGTAGCGCGGCGATGACCTCTTCCGGGAACCGCGGCGTACGGTTCTCCCGGACATGGCGGTAGCCCGCAACGCGGGCGGGCGCCTGTCCGGCCCAAGGCTCGAATGCAAGGCCGCCGCCAGGCAAGTGATCACGATAATGATAGAGATCGGAGACCACTTCGAGAAGGTGACCGACGATGACGGGTCGCCGGGCCGGATCGGCCCGAAGGTGCCGGACATAGGCATTGGCCAAAGCCTGATCGACGCGATTAAGATCGAGCCGTCCAAGCTGCTCCCGTGCGAACGCGAAGAACCGGCGTGCACGGTTGAATGCCTGGCGGATGCTCGCTGGTGGCAGCTTCGGGCGATAGCCCGGAAGATCGACGTTGAGACGGGCGTAGAGATAAGCACGCATCGCCGCCTGCACATCGGCATGTTCGAGCACGTCGAAATGCACGGTGACGTGGCAGCGCCGGGCGTTCTCGCGGAATACGGCGGGACCGAGATCCCAGCTCGGATCGCCGACGCGCGATAGCTCCTCGCGGGCGTGGCCATCCTTGAGCGGCGCGCTCGCCAGTACGGGGCGATCGTCGAAGGCGAGCGCCTGGGCATGGGCGGGCGTGGTCATGCGCGGGCCTCCGGCGGCAGATAAAGCCGCTCGCTCTCCACCTGCCGGCGCGCATCAGCGACAACGGCATCGGAGAAGGCCGGCAGAACCTGGACGGTGATGCGAGCATGGACGCGGCCGAACTTGGCCGCCCAGTCGCTCGCCGGCAGGCTCGATCGCTGCTCTTCGACGAATGCGAGGAAGGCGAGGATCGCGGGGAGCTTGCGCGCGGTGATGACCGCGTTGGGACAATCAAGGCAGCCCCAGAAGGGCTGCGCGCAGGGTGATCCGGCCACGGCGAAGGGACTGTTGTGGAAGCCAGCGCAGGCGGCGAGCCAGACATCCTGTTCGCCGTCGAGCAACGGACTCACGGTATCGGGCGGCATCAGCGGCGCGGCCTGTTCGGGTGCTTCGCGCAGCGCCTGCTCGGCGGTGGGCGGAAGCACGGTCGGCATCGCGGCGGCGACTGCTGCGCGAAACGCCTCGGCGACGGCCGTCTCGTGCAGGGGCCGGAGCGACGGCAGATCGGCATAGTGGCGCGCCGCCACCTCGCGCGAGTGGCCGACCGCGAAGCGCGTCATATGCCCCTCGGTCTTGGTGTACCATAGCGCCTTGTGGGTCTTGCGCAGCCGGGAAAGCAGCAGGTGGAGCGGCTTGCCGTCGTCGTCGACAATAGCATGCTGCGCTACCCAGGCAGCGATCCGCTCCTTCGGATGAGCGATACCTGCCCGCAGGCCGCCAGCGTTGTGGTAAACCCAAAGATGATCGTCGTTCAGATGCTTGCGGGTAGTCGCCGTGACCTCGATCAGGCGACGAATAAGACCGCCAGGCGTGCCACCCCCGCCGTCGCGGATGCGCATGCTCTTGTGCTCGGCGCCGCGGGCGCGGCGCTTGAGATAGCGCAGCTCCACCGTGCCGGCATGCGGGTTGGTGAGACAATCTATGGTCAGCGCCTTCAGGCACTCGGGCTCGAGGCCGGTATCGAGCGTCAGCAGCACGAGCAGCGCCGGCAGGTCGCGCGCGAGCAAGTGATACCGGCCATGAAGATCGTCGATGAGCGTGCTGAACGGCAGGCCGCGCCGCAAGCGCATGAAATAGAGTGCTCGCACCTCGCGCCGGTCTGTCGGGATCGCTCCATGCCGCGCGATGATCGCTTCGACATCGGCGCGCGCCCTGGAGATGACCGGGTCGCCCTCATCGGTGCGGTCGTCTGCGCCGAGACGGCGGAACATCGCTTCGACATCGGCCCTCGCGGCGTCGCGCAACGCGCGGGCGACGAAGGGGCTATAAGCATCGCGCGGGGTCGAGCGGCCCGCCGATGTGGCCAGCGTGTAGCGCAGCCGCTCATGCAGGTCGGGCGCGATCCGATCGGGCCGGTCTGCCTCGATCGCGCGCAATGTGTTGACGATCTTGCCGACCGATATGTGCCGGTGGATCGCGCCCATCCCGCGCTCTTCGAGCGCGGAGGCGAACCCATCGATATGGACTGCGCGCAGGTCGCTGACGCCGGTCACCTCCGGCGCACCATCGCCAAGCCAGGCGAAGAAGTGACGATAGACCTGCACATACTGCTTGATGACGCTGGCCGCACCGATGGGGCCGCCGAGCGCTGCTGATCGACGCAGCGCGCCGGCGAAGGCGATCGCGAGTGGTCGGGGGTCGAGCCCGATCATATCGACCAGGACCGTTCCGCCATGCCGCGCCTCGATGGTGAACTTGAGGCCGAGCACCGCATCGGGCTTCTGTGGCTCCGGCGTGATCGGCGCGAAGGCGACAGGCCGGCCCTTACGGGGATGCCCGCTCATACGCTCTGCGGCCCCGGCAGCAACGCCAGCAGCTCCTCGACGGCCGCGTCCACCGTATCGGCACGGGTCGCAATATGATCGAGGTAGATATAGGTGGTGGTGAGGCTCGCGTGACCGAGCAGGCGTTGCACCTGTTGCAGCGGGTCGCCGAGGATCAGCCGGTAGCTCTCCACCGGCCCCATCGGCAATGCGGCTTCGCGCAGCCGCTGCTGGATCAGCAAGGCGAGCATATGGACTGCGAATGTGTGGCGAAGCTGGTGCGGGCTGATAGACAGCGGGAAGCCGTTCTCCTCGCACCGCTTGCAGGCGCGGGTGAAGACCACCTCCCACGAGTTGGGGCGGACAGGCTGCCCGACCTCGGTCAGCCACAGCGCCGCCGGCTCGCGGGGCGGTCCATCCTCGTCGCACAGGATCAGGCGGCATCGTTCCTCCGGGGTGCAGACATCGCGCATGCGGTCGAGACCGGCGCGGGTAACAAGGATCGGTCGTTCGAGCTTGGTCGCGCCCTGGCGCGCGTCGAACTTGGCCACGCCCGCGGCGCGTTCGACGGCGACATAGGCGGCGATCTGACGAAGAAGCCGGCGTGGGACCAGAACGCTGCGTCCCCGGTCGCCCTTGGTGAGCGGCGGCGGGAGAGGTAGCCAAAGTTGTTGGGCGTCACCGTCGGCGCGGTCGATCGCCGCGAGTTCGGCGGTAAGCAAGCCCGACGCCTCTTCGAGGCGCAGACCGGTGGTGACGAGAAGATCGGCGAACAGCGCGTTGCGCAGCCCGTTCCGATCGCGAGCGCCGGGGCGTTCGGTGCCGTCAGGGGTGAGCCCGCGCAGGCCGACCTCGCGGAAAATACGATAGTCGTCCATCGTGACGAACCGGACATCCGATCGCCTGGCGACACGTTCATAGGCGTCATTACGCGCCGCGATCATGCCGCGACGGCCACCATGCGCCGGTCGCGACACGGCGCGGCGGCTGAACGGCGCGTCGGTGATCAGTCCGTGCTGCTCACCCCAGCGGTAAAGGCGATCGAGACTGGCGACGGCGCGGTTCCAGCTTACCGCCGTTATCCGGTGATCGGCCTCGTCGCGGCGTCGCTCACGATGATAGGCGTCGACATCGTCGCGGGTCGCAGCCCACACGGTCTTGCCGCAGGCATCGAGAAAGCGGACCCAGACTACGACATCATAGGCATAGGCGCGAAGCGAGTGCCGCGAGCGGACGCCCGACAGCGGCAGGTCGAGAAAGAAGCGATCCAGATCAGGATCATAGAGCGCGTCGTCGCGCAGGATCAGCGGCACATGCGCATCGAGGCCCTTGGCCTCGCGGCGCTCGCAAACAGTAATGATCGACACCGGCGCGAAACCCTCCCCCCGGACCCCCCACCCGGAAGCTGACCTTCACACCGATGCGCGCTATGGCCCGGCAGTAATCAGGCTGGCCTCCGCCAGCTCTTGGGTCAGCGCTACGGCCAGCCTGATTACTGCCTACCGTGGGCGTCCATCGCCGACCTTACTGCAATGTTGCGGGCGGCGCAGACTGTCCAGATAAGGCG
>NZ_FVZE01000024.1 GCF_900168325.1 Novosphingobium mathurense
TCGGTGCCATCTCCATGTGTCCACCTCTTCCTTGGTGGACACATCCTTCACACCGCGTCACTCAACCGAACAGGTGCGCGGAATTTCGCGCTTACGCTCCACACGTCCAGACCGTTCGCTATTCCGGCAGCCATCGACATTCCCGCCGGTCATTTTCCTTCGAATGATCTTTGGAAGGCGCTTGGGAAGCTCTCAGGCGCCTTTTCCGTGTCGAGCCCCGATCAGCGTTGATCGAATGAAGCCGCGATCATCTTCAGCGTAGCTGCCCGGGCTGCATGAGCGTTTCGCTGCCGCGTATAATAGATAATATCAAACGATAGCCCTAATGCCGCTTTTGCCCGATAGACTGCGGCTTCGGAGTGGCGGTCGACTGGCACGACCAGGCTGGGCTTCAACGCGCGAAGAGTTTCCGCAAATCCAGCACGATATGCCCGATCGATAACATTTTTCTTTAGCGTACTGCCGCTGTCTCCCCGAGTGCGGTAGGGTACGAGGTAAGGGTACGCGACTTGACGCAAGTTCTGGCGCGAAGCCGCCAAGATGGCATTCACATGCACCCATTGCGGCCCCCAAGAGGGCATGCCAAGGTAGTATGCTTCATTCACTTCCTCGAACTTGCTGGGTTCACCAGAAATCGTAAATTCTTTCACAGCCTGATACAGTCTAGCGTCACCTGATGTCGGGCGGAAGTTGTCCTTTCCACCAGCGGGGTTGACGGAGACTATTGCCAAGCCTTTTTCTTGATAATCCCCCCCGACCATTCCTGGTACGGCGACATCCGCCTCAGACGCCGACGACACTGGACGCAACTGCGCGTCCGCGGTCCCAAAAATATTCTCACGCGTGACCTTAGCGCGTTCGTGCCATAATTCGGCTAAAACCGAGCGATCAAGCACAATTAGAGCTTTGCAGCGGCTTCGGTCGAAGAAGTTCCTTCAATAGGCCGGTATACGGCCCACCAGTGAGGGTCATCGGCCTTTGCATCCACTTTGATGGTGATCTCGATCCCGTCGATGAGCCATCGATGGTACTGGAAATACTCCGGCCCTTCGCCACCCATGCTTTTGCAAAGCGCGGCTAATTTTCCGGCCAACCCCGACGCGTATTGGCTACCGCAATCATTTTCTTTTATCTCACGCTCGGATGCGGAGGGCTCTCCATATTTTTCCAGCAGAGTATTCGTGACCATCTCTCCACACTTCTTAGTGGAGTCGTCGCGAATGGACCATTCGAGGTTGACCCTAGTTAGGCCCTTGGTTCCATACTCGGTTGAGACTACCGCGTGGCATCCCTCGGATAAAGGTACGAGCCTCTTCGGATAGAGCGCCTTCACCTCGGCTTTGGTCATGCCGACCCGCAAGTTGTTCCAAATGACAGGTCGGACATCTTGCTCTTGCGCGATTGCACTCGTGCAGCAGCAAAGCGAAATGATTGCCGGAAGTATTTTTTTCATAAATGCCCCCCAAATTTTTGCTTCTTATAGGAGGGCGCTGTTGCTCTTTCAATGGATGGAATTTCTGGTCTCGTCTTGAGATTACAATAGCCGAAGCCACTCCGGATCACATCGAGGCGCCGTATTGCTGCAGGGTCGGCGCTAACGGACGGTGAGTTTGGTCTCGTGTAGCACCGAAAACAACGCTGGGTTGCTCCGACGCGATGGTCGCGAAGTCCCAGGACCGGTCATAATCTGAATTTCCACTTCCAGGTACGACAAAATCGCTGTCGAACGGCTTGGATGGGCGCCAATCGGCCTCAGTGCGCTGCCACCCAATCTTTGAGGGCAGCATCGATCCGTGACTGCCAACCGGGGCCGCCGGATTTGAAATGCTCGATTACCTCGGGTGAAAGGCGCAGAGTGGTGCTGACCTTTTTCGGGGCCTTCTGTGGGCCGCGTGCGCGAATCGTCTTTGCGAGATTCGGGAAGGCTTCGGCGAAAGGCTTTGCCTTGGCGAAATCCTCGGCTGTCCATTCAGGGTTATCGCTGACCGCGTCCATATCGGCCTTAGTGTATTCGGGAGCGGCATGTTTCGGGTCGGTCATGGCAGGAGCCTCCGTTCCATAATGCTGGCCGGGCGGGCAGAGATGATCGAGACGCCTTCGGTACCCAGCACAGCGAAAATTACCGTGATTGTGCCATTCATCTCACCAATGGCGGCAAAGCGTCCGTCCTTCGCAGGGATGACCAAGGCGGAGAGGAAAAACCCTTCACCCACATCGGCAAAGTCGATCCCGTGCTTGACGAGGTTCGCTTGCCGTTTCGGTTCATCCCATACGATTATCATAGCTTTTTGTAGTTACGATTTGATTGACCGTCAATCGCTTTTTGTAACGACAATTTGACCGTGGCGTCAGGATCGATCTTTCGATTCCTCAGACGACGCAGCCCCTTGAACATCTTGCCGGCGGCCCCACTGGCGAACATAGTCGGCAGGAAACCGGACGGTCGTATCTCGGGGGCGACAAATTTGCCCTGAAGCGACTGGCGTGGGCGCTACGCTGCTAGTGCAATCCGTTCTACCTTGATCTCATCTTCATGCGCGCGTGCGCCAGCGAGGTCATAGGCCGACTGCATGCGAAGCAGCGTGTCGGCCTTGACCCCGAATGCCTTTTCGAAGCGGATCGCCATGTCAGCTGAAATCGACGAATGCCCGTTCAGCAGGGTGCTGAGGGCTTGGCGCGAAACGCCGAAGTGCTTTGCCAAGTCCTTGGTCGTGTAGCCGGAAGGATCCACGATTTCTTCCTTGAGCCAGACCCCTACATGGACACGGAGCGAAGGATGCATCTGCAGAGCCATCAGTGATAATCCTCCAAATTGAGGTCGGCGATGGTTGTTTCGTCAACCTTGGTGAACGTCAGCCGCCAGTTCTTGGTGACGGTCATGGCGAATGTACCTGCCCGCTCCCCGGTAAGCGGGTGGAAGCCGAAATTCGGGGGAATCGCGAGTTCATCAAACGAACCCGCATCCACGATGTATTGCAGCATGTTGATCACACGGCGATGCTCGATAACGCCCTTGGTCAACCCAGTGGTGAACATCTTGCGAAGCGCTTTGTGTGTGATGCTTTCGATTTCCACGCGTCAAGCTATACGCGACACAACGCCATTCGTCAACCGTCGCTTGACACAGGAAGACCCTGATCGACCCTACCGGCAAGAGATAGCCGACGAGCCGCTTCCTGGGGCGTGAGATCGGCCCTCGAATGACCGGCATGGGCGCGTTGCAGATCGACCGCCTTTCAAACTTTTAGTCCGGAAGCTGCCTTTGCGGAATCGCCCCGGCCCGGCCGTTCAGCAGATCGGCACGCGCTCCTGGAACCGGCCAGTCATGACCGAGGGTCCCAATCCGGAAGCCGCCGAAGTCGGGAACGGTTGAGGTTTGGGGGTTACGATTGGCCGACTGTCCCTGTAGGACACCGCGATGAAAATCGCTGTGATTTCTGACATTCACGGGAATATCGCTGCCCTTGAGGCAGTTCTTGCCGACGCCGCTACCCGGCAGGTCAACCAGATCGTCAACCTCGGAGATATTTGCTCGGGCGGTCTGTTCCCGCGTGAAACCGCTGATCGACTGATGTCTCTCGAATTGCCTACGATCCGCGGCAACCATGAGCGCCAACTCACGGATCAGTCCCGTGAGCGCATGGGATTGTCCGATCGCCATGCAGCTGACACCTTGCTTCCTGAGCAGCTTGCTTGGCTCGCGGCATTGCCTCCGACCATGCGCCTGACCGATGATGTGCTGCTCGTTCACGGCACGCCGGACAGCGACCTTACGTATTTTCTAGAGACGGTGACGGAAGACGGGCTCCGCGAAGCCACTCGCGAAGAAGTCGAACAACGTGCAGGCAGCGCCGATGCGGCTCTGATCCTTTGCGGCCATACACACCTTCAGCGCATCATGACGCTCGATGACGGACGCATGATCGTCAATCCGGGCAGCGTCGGTCTTCCGGCCTATGATGACGATCGGCCCTATGCGCATCTGGTCGAGAGCGGATCGCCCCATGCGCGCTATGCGGTCCTGTCGAAGGAAAACGGTGGCTGGGCAGCGCAGCTTCTGTCCGTGGAGTATGATTGGGAGCAAGCCGCTCGCGACGCCGAGGCCAATGGCCGTTTCGACTGGTCCAGAGCTTTGCGTACCGGTCGCGTTTAATCAGGAACAATCGCAATGTTCCGCGACTGACGGGGTTTCGGGAAACCGCGCACATTCCCGAAATTCGATCGTTCTCGGGACGGCAACTACCGCCCTCTGCCTCCCGAAACCTGCCCTTCCGTTATCCTGAGGTTATCGGGCGACCGCCCGTTCGCGGATTAGCGAGTTCCGAACGGCCTAACGTCCGTCGAATTGGCGTGGCCGGCTTCTATCTCGCTAAAGCGGTGCCAAGACAGATTGCCTGGTGCGGCCCACGTCTCGAGACGCGTTCGCGATGCCTGCCCGTGTGTCGTTCGTCAAACTGCGGGCGGGCATCACGACGAGGATCATCGTTAGCACCAATGCCAGCGCAGAGGCCGACGCAGCGCAGAAACAAAGTCGCTCGCCGATGGTTCCTGAACATTAGCCGTTTTCGCAGGGGGACATGGCACATGGACGAACCTTTGGAAGCCGGGGACATCGCGTCCGCGCCGCGCATGCAGGTGAATGCGCCGGTGTTTTTCATCTCGGCGGCACTGATCGTGGCCTTCGCGGCCTTCGGCGCGCTGTTCCCCGAGCGGGCGGGCACACTGTTCACCGCCCTGCAGGGCGGGATCGTACATGACTTCGGGTGGTTCTACATCGCTTCCGTCGCGGGTTTTCTGATCTTCGCGCTCTACCTGATGTTCAGCCGCTATGGCGACACCAAGCTCGGCCCGGACGACAGCGAGCCGGAATACAGCTACCTGTCCTGGTTCGCGATGCTGTTCAGCGCCGGAATGGGGATAGGCCTGATCTTCTTCGGCGTAGCCGAGCCTATGCAGCACTATGCGCTGCCCCCGGTGGACGAAGGCAAGACGGTCTATGCCGCGCGCCAGGCGATGGTGCTGACGTTCTTCCACTGGGGCCTGCACGCCTGGGCGATCTACATCGTCGTCGGACTGGCGCTGGCCTATTTCGCATTCCGCCGTGGCCTTCCGCTGACCGTTCGCTCGGCGCTGTTCCCGCTGATCGGCAAGCGCATTTACGGGCCGATCGGTCATGCGATCGATATCTTCGCGGTGCTTGGCACCATGTTCGGCGTGGCGACGTCGCTTGGCCTCGGCGTACTTCAGGTGAATGCGGGGTTCAGCTACCTGTTCGGCATTCCCGGCAACAGCACGGTGCAACTGATCCTGATCGCGGCGATTACCGGCATGGCGACGCTTTCGGTCGTGGCCGGGCTCGACAAGGGCGTAAAGCGCCTGTCCGAACTGAACATCGTGCTGGCCGTGGCGCTGCTTCTGTTCGTGCTTCTGGCCGGGTCTACTGTCTTCCTCCTTCAGGCCTATGTGCAGAACATCGGCGCCTATCTTGGCGGCGTGGTGCAGCGGACCTTCCGCATGTACGCCTATGAGCCGAATCCGTGGCTGGGCAACTGGACGCTGTTCTACTGGGGCTGGTGGATCGCCTGGTCGCCCTTCGTCGGCATGTTTATCGCCCGCATTTCGCGCGGGCGCACCATCCGCCAGTTCGTGACCGGGGTGCTGCTCGTGCCGGCGCTGTTCACCTTCCTGTGGATGACAGTCTTCGGCAATACCGCCATCGCCCTCGACATGAGCGGCGTTGCTCCTATCGCCGATACGGTGGCCAACAACATGCCCGTCGCCCTGTTCGTAGTGCTGGAGCACTTGCCGCTCTCCACGCTGGCATCGGGTCTTGCGACGCTGCTGGTGATCACCTTCTTCGTCACTTCGGCCGACTCGGGCGCCCTGGTGATCGACATGCTCACTTCGGGTGCGTCGGAGAACACCCCGGTGTGGCAGCGCGTGTTCTGGGCCGTCTGCGCCGGCGCGGTGGCGGCGGTGCTCCTGCTGGCGGGCGGGCTGGACGCGCTGCAGACCGCCGCCATCGCCAGCGCGCTGCCCTTTGCGGTCGTCATGATCTTCATCTGCTATGGACTGCTGCGCGCGCTCCAGACCGAGCCGGAGGCTGGCGGCCTCGACCTGTCGGGTGTCGCCGGCGAAATGGACGAGAAACTGGGCTGGCAGCAGCGCCTTGCCAGCATCGTCCACTTCTACAAGGAAGCCGAAGTGCGTTCATTCATCGAAGGTACGGCATCGCCTGCCTTCGACGCCGTGGCAGCGGAAATGGGCGCGGCCGGCTTCGCGCCAGAAATATCCCGCGCGCGCGACCACATCACCCTCGCCGTCGATCATGGCGACCGGGGAGGGTTCAGCTACAGCGTGAAACTGCGCAGCTTCCGGACCCCCAGTTTCGCCTGGGCCGAAACCCGCAAGGCGCAAAGGGGAGAGAAGCTCCACTACCGCGCGATGGCGCAAAGTCCCCAGGACGACCAGCCCCATGACGTGACCGGCTATACGCAGGAGCAGCTGATCCACGAGATCGTGGGCCGTTACGCCGCCTTCCGTCATTTACGCCGTCTGGCTTGAGGACTGAAAGTTCCGGGGGTCAAAACGAACGCGCAGCCTGATCCCAAGGATCGCGACTGACGTACCAACCTTATTGTTCGATGCGCAAGGATTTGGGACGGAAGTGAGCCGATCCCTGTCGCGACGCAAAGATCTGAGGCGGGGGCGGCTAGCAGCCTCATGATTGTGAAGATGCGCATGGTTTCCTCCTTTTTGTGCCCCTTACTGCGAATCATTCGCAGTAAGGGGCATTGAGTTGTCATTAAGGAACATGCGTTGGGACCAGCGGCGTGGGGTAAGGCAGTTGGCCACGGTTGCTGCCGCTCTTGGCGCAGGGGCAACGCCCGCGCTGGCGCAGGACAACGACGGGCAGTTCTGGGTCGACTGGCTGGCGCGCAAGGACCAGATCGTGGTCTCGGCAACGCTGACCCCGGTGAAGATCGAGGATCTTCCGGTGGCCGTCTCGATCAAGACCGCCGAGCAGATCGCCGACGAGATGGTTACCGACATCAAGGATCTTGTCCGGTTCGAGCCGGGCATCAGCGTCCAGCGCCAGCCCGCGCGTTTCAATGCAGCGGCATCGTCAACCGGGCGGGCAGGCAACGAAGGCTTCAACATTCGCGGCATCGGCGGCAACCGCGTGCTGATCCAGGTCGATGGCGTGCGCGTGCCGGATGGCTTCAGCTTCGGCGCACAGAGTGCAGGGCGTGGCGATTATGTCGATCTGGGCCTGATCAAATCGGTCGAGATCATGCGCGGACCCTCGTCAGCGCTCTATGGCAGCGACGGCCTGGCGGGCGCTATCAGCTTCACGACGTCAGATCCTGCGGATTTCCTTCAGGGAGGCAAGTCGATCGGCGGTCTGGTGCGCGCCTCTTTCGCGAGCGCTGACAACGAGTTCGAGGAGACGGCAATCCTTGCCGGGCGCAGTGGCGACTGGTCCGCGATGGCCGCCTATACCCGGCGTGATTTCGCCGAGATGGACAATCGCGGAACCGTTGGTGGAACGGGTGCAACACGCACCGAACCCAATCCGCAGGATGGCCATTCCAATGCGGTGCTGGCACGCATCGTCTATCAGCCATCCGGTGGCCACAAGCTGCGGCTGACCGGGGAGTACCTCGATACCTACCTCTTCACCGAAGGCCTGACCGGCCTCAGCCCGACCGTCGAACTGCTGACCGGAACCGACACCGGCAATCGCAAGCGGGTGACGCTCGACTGGTCGTGGCAGGGTGATGGGCCGATAAGCTTCGCCCGGGCCGCCGTGTTCTGGCAGGATGCGATGGATCGCCAGTTCACCGACGAGGACCGCACGCCGCTGGTCGACCGCGAGAGAATCAACACCTTCGAAAATCGCGTGCTGGGCTTTGCTGCCGATGCGCGGGCTGATTTTGCCACCGGCGGCTTCACGCACCAGCTGGTGTTCGGGGCCGACATCGACACCACTCGCCAGCGTGGCCTGCGCGATGGCACAGTCCCTCCGGCAGGCGAGACGTTCCCGACCCGTGCCTTCCCGACCACCGACTTCATCCGCGCCGGGGGCTTTATCGGCGACCAGATCACGCTCGGTAGCCTGACGCTCTATCCCGCGCTGAGGTTCGATTGGTACAAGCTTTCCTCTCAGCGTGACACGCTGCTGCCAGGGTTTGCCGCTGCCGGACAGCAGGAATCCCGTCTGTCACCCAAGCTTGGCGCAGTGTGGAAGCTGTCTGAAGCCGTGCGGCTGTTTGCCAACTATGCCAACGGGTTCAAGGCGCCCGAACCGGGACAGGTCAACCAGTTCTTCGGGAACCTGGCGCATGGCTACATATCGGCGCCCAATCCCGACCTCGGGCCAGAGCGCAGTGAAAGCCTCGAAGGTGGCATACGCCTGGGCGGCCAGGCAGTCAGCCTTGACGTGACCGCATTTTCAGCCCGCTATCGCGATTTCATCAGCCAGGAAGTGGTAGGTGGCGCCTTCACTCCGGCCAATCCGGCGGTGTTCCAGTTCGTCGACCTCGACCGGGTCAACGTGCACGGAGCCGAAGCACGGTTCGAGGCGAGGGCAAGGAGCGGCCTCTACGCCAATCTTGCACTGTCCTATGCCCATGGCGATGTCATTGCACCCGATGCCGGAAGGACGCCCCTGTCCACGGTCGATCCGCTCAAGCTGGTCATGGGTCTGGGTTATCGCGATCCGGCAGGGCGCTTTGGCGGGCAGCTGATAATGACGCACAGCGCCCGCAAGGAGCAGGAGCGGACTACCGGCCTGTGCACACCAGCCTGCTATCGGCCTGCAGCCTTCACGATCGTCGACATGGTTGCCAATGCGCGCCTGATGGAGGGGCTTACCCTGCGTGCAGGCGTGTTCAACCTGCTGAACCAGAAATACGCCTGGTGGTCGGATGTCCGCGGGCTTTCCAGCACCGCTACGAACACCGACGCCTTCACTCAGCCCGGACGCAACGCCAGCGTCTCGCTCTCCCACCGCTTCTGATCACCGAACCCTGGAGCTTTCCGATGAATCGTATCGCCTGTGCAATGGGCGCAAGCCTGCTTGCCTTCACCATGTCCGTATCGCCCGCTGCCGCGCATCCGCCGATCGCGGCGGAGCAGGCCGCGGCCAGCTTCGAACAGGACCGCGCCGACATTCTTGCCATGGCAGGCAATTTCAAGGTCCGCTTCGACATGCAGGAGTCGACGCGCTGGGATGCTGCCTACACCCCTCTCGAAGCCAAGGTTTCCGGGGGGAACGAAATCGTGCGAGTGGTCGAGGACACCGGCCGCCGGATCGTGTTGCAGCACCTTCTCGTCGTGAACCACGAAGGAAAGGACATGGTAATCAAGCACTGGCGGCAGGACTGGGACTACGAACCCGCCAAGGTGCTGGTATATGCTGATCGCAACACCTGGAAATGGGAGGACGTGCCCGAAAAGATGCGCAGCGGTCGCTGGTCGCAGACGGTCTGGCAAGTCGACGACAGCCCGCGCTACGGCGGGTGGGGACAGTTCGAAACTCAGGGCGGTGTGCGGCGCTGGCGCTCCAGCTGGACCTGGCGGCCGCTCGCCCGGCGCGATGCAGTGCGCAATCCGGTCTATGACCGCTACTATGTCATCAATCGCCACCAGAACACGCCTGAAGGTTGGGTCCACTGGCAGGACAACACCAAGATGGGGATCAAGGACGGAAAGCTCGTGCCGATCGTGCAGGAATATGTCCTCAACACCTACACCCGTTTCGACGGCTATAACGTGAAGGCTGCGGACGAATACTGGGCCGCCGTGCGAGCCGAATGGGACCGGATTGCCAGTGAGAAGGGCGGCATCGGCGTGGCCGAGGAAGCGGCAACTGGCACGGTGATCAGCGGCAGGCTGATGCAACTCGCTGATGACCTGCATAATGGCGAGGTCAAGTTGCGCGATGCCATTGCCGGCGCGCGCAAGCTGATTACTGAGAACACCCGCAAGCTTTGAATGTTATCCGGGTCAGGCATTGGCGACGCCTGACCCGGATGTCCCACCATGCCTGCGCAAGTTCCCGGTGTGCGAAGGGTAGCAGTTGTGGCGCGATTCTCACTCACGTTAGCTGTCCGGTTGCGGCATTGAACCTGCCGCCTGACCGGCCGCGATACTACGTCCGCCAACTCCCAACCCTAGGCTTTGCATGTCGATTGCTGCCGTCAGTGAGTTTCCGCTTCTGGTTGCGATAACCAGGCTCGCGATCCGCCGAGACGGGAGCCAAGCGGCCGCTGGCGCGAACGGCGGTGTCGGTGCTATGGGGAGGACTGCAAAAAGGAGGGGGTAATGACCAAATCCATATTGCTTCTTATTCTCCCGGCATTGTTGGCCGCGTGCCAAGCGAGTGAGACGCCTGCAGACGGTGCCGCCGCGCTGAACGATAGCGCCGCTGTCGACACTGGCGTCGATGAGCGGGCCATCCGCGGGCAGATCGATCAATGGGGCCAGCTTGTGAAAGCCAA
>NZ_FVZE01000010.1 GCF_900168325.1 Novosphingobium mathurense
TCGGTGCCATCTCCATGTGTCCACCTCTTCCTTGGTGGACACATCCTTCACACCGCGTCACTCAACCGAACAGGTGCGCGGAATTTCGCGCTTACAAATGGAAGGCCTCAATGCAGCGGGTAAATGGACCACAATTCGAATGAACATTCATATGCATGTTCAGGCGCAATCGGCGGGCGCCTCGCTAACAACAGACGAACCTTGGGTCGATTAATCGGCCAACATGTCTCTTAATTCATCCGGAATCGGTCCAAAACTCTGGCCAACGTGCCTATAGACCGCCGCGTCGGTACAGCCGCGCAACGCTGGTGGCGAGACTCGAACGCCATTGCCATCTTTGATGGCATCCGCCTCCTGGCTCCAACGCCTGAGAATGGAGAGATCGCTGGGTCGGATTTTACGCCGCCGAGTTGCTCGCCACAGCGCCCGACTATTTGGCCCGTAGCGCTCAGCAAAAAAGGCGAGAACGGCCTGCTTCTTCTTCTCGACGGCCAACTCAACTGCCTCGGCGACCACTTCGTGTCGCCGGAGCCGACCAGTTATCGCGAGCCGAGATTGAAGATCCCTTACGGGAACGAGGGACAGCAACGCATTTGCATCAAATGCGGGTGAGCGCGATGCTTTGCGCACCACGCGGAGCGGATTATGACAATCGAAGCCGACCATTTCGATTATGCCAACGTGGAGGTCCACTCGCGACATAATGGCGTTGATGTGCCGTGTCGCCGCGACGACAGTGACAAAATTGGCATGCCGAGCATAGACCTCAAGCTGCCGGTCAAGACGAGCAAGCGTGTCACGGTCGGTTTTGATTTCGTAGCAGTGCAGATCGTTTCGGTCACACACAGCAACGTCTGCCCGAACTCTGTAATTGTCGAGAATGAGTTCGGCACTCACTGAAGATTGGCTGGATAACTCACCCGTCGAGCGCAGGAAATCAAGAAGTGCAGCTTTTGCCTTAGGCTCTGCTCGATCATCTCCCGCGCGTTTCGTCACATCTTTTCCCTAGCCACGGCGAATAAGTGCGATCTGGCCGCTAAGCGGCGGCCCATAAAGCGTAACTCAAACTCCAGCAAGGAAGAAGGGCTTTGTTTTCCGGGCGAAACTTACACAGCCCTCATTGGAAATGCTCGACGGCAGCAATCGGCACCTCGCCTCGGTATTTCTCGTTGGCAAACCGCACTTGCGGAAAGTCCGTTTGCTCGGCCGAACGACCGACATAGGCGTGTAACTCCCGCCTTATGGATCACAGCTGTGGCGGCCGATCTAGTCCAGATGACTGCCAACTGAAAGTTCAAAGTAGATGCCGTTGGCCCAAACCCTTTTGCAATCACTTAACAGGCCGGATGATTCCACTCGCGCCACGAGTCTTTGACCGCGGCAACCGAAATCGATCGCAGAGCCCCATGACACTCAAGGTGCCGTCTCCATCCTTAGATCCGTGATGTACCCGCTTCCATTGTCGAGCCGGTGCGTCACTTCTGAAACCAGCCAGGTAGTCGCATCGATCTCGTCCTTGTAACCCGAGGCCGAGACGCGGCATTCCGGGTAGGCATCTGGCCTGCCCAGTACCAGATTCAGGTCCAGTGTAGCGGGTGCGCGCTTCAGGCGGTCTCGCTCGGCGATGGCGGCGCGCTTGGCCGATACTTCGTCCGGATAGACCTTTCGTAACTTCTTCGCGTTGTCGGCCTTGCCCACGGTCACGGTTTTTCGCTTCGCGCCCTTCCGGTCATGCCAGCTGGCGGTCACGCCTTCCTGCCCGTCGCGCTTCTGGCGTTGCCAGTTGTGGCCGTCTCCGCTGCGGCGCGTCAGGGTGAGCGTTGGCAGCGCATTACCGCCCGCAGTCGTTCCCGCGCCTTTGCGCGCAAATATAAGGTGCCTGTCCTTGATTGTGGCGACCGCGTCATTCTCCCGCCCCAAGCGGCGGAGGAAGGCGACGTCGCTTTCGCGGCTCTGACTGATCGAGGGCAGCGCGATCGCGGCGAGGTCAGCAGCGACCTTCAGTGTCAGGCTGTTCCTGCCGGCGACATCCTGCAGCACAGCGCCGAGCGTGGTGTTTTTCCAGCTCTGTTCGCGGCGGTTGCGGATCTGGCTGGTGAAGTCCGCGGCGCGTGCGCGGATCCTGATCTGGTCGGGCGGGCCGGAGTGACTGACATCGTCGACCTTGTAGCTACCCTTGTCGATCAGGCCGGGCGTGACATCGCGTCCCTGCTTCCAGCCCAGCTGAACGCGCAGCAGCGCGCCTTCCTTGGGAATGGCGAGCCCGCCGTCCGTATCGTCCAGCACGATGTCCAGCTGATCGGCCTCGTCCCCGCGCTTTTCGGAGATTGTGAGCGAGACCAGGCGCGGGCGCATCCGTTCTGTCAGATCCTTGCCGTCGAGCGTGACGCGCCAGTCCGGGACGTTGGTGATCGCCTCGCTCATGCTGCCGTTTCCGCGTTGTTGGCAGGCGCCGGATCATCGACGCGCAGCAGGTCTATGGCGAAGTCTATCCGCAGCGGGCGGCCATCGGCCATCAAGGCGACGTGCCTTTCGTCAATCGCTTCGATCACGAAATTGCCGAACACGGTACCGCTGCCATCGACCAGTGGCAGGGCCTCACCCTGATCGGCCATCTCGCGCAGCTGGTCGATCGAGACGCGCCCGTCCGTGATCTCGGCATAGACCGCGCCGGACATGCTGATCTTCTCATCACCGGTACCGAGGAACTGGACGGCATCGCGCGCACCGACGCGGGCCGAGCGAGCGAAGCGCCAGTCCGTCTTGCGCTGCAGTTCGTCATAGGCGAGCGTCGGAACCTGAAACAGGAACATGCCGAGTGCCATCAGGTGCATCGCGTGGCCTTTCTATTCATCGCCGAAGCCGCGCCCGCGCCGCTCGCGCTCGATCTGCTCGATCGCATTGCGGACTTCCTCGGCAATGTCCCGAGCAGGCGCAGTCCCGGCATTGATGGTGATATTGTACGTTGCGCTGCTTGGCGCAGTGCCCGCGAAAGCGTGCGCTTCGGGCTTTATCGCTGTGGGGGAAGCCAGTGCCATCGCGGGCACCGCAGCAGCCCCGGCCGCAAGGGCGCTGGCAACTTTTCCCGAGGCATCGTTGAAACGGCCCAGCATCCCCCTGCCGTCCGCATTGAAACTCCTGGTCATTGCCTCGGACAGTGTCGAAATTCGCTGCAACGGGGCTGCAGTATTGTCAGCAAGGCCCTGATCGAGCCCGGCCATGACAAAGCCGCCTAACCGCGCAAAGACACGCGAGGGCGAATGGATGCCAAGCGTTTCCTTGAACCATTTGGCGACCCAACTGGCGGTCTCAACGATCCTGGATTTGAGAGCGCCGTACATGCTGGCGATGCCATTGATGAGGCCCTGAATAATGTGACCGCCAATTTCCGAGAGACGCGAAGGCAGGGACATGCCAAGCCAATCCAGCATGGACGCAATACCGCGATAGAGCAGGCCGATGGGCGAGAAGTTGACTAGCATCGCTGTGAGGCCGGAGATGCCACCGGTGAAGTAGCCTTTGATCTCAGTCCAGCGGTCTCCGAACCATGCGGCAATCCCATCCCATTTGGCGTAAATGAGATAGGCCGCGCCTGCGAGCAGAACGACGCCAGCCACGACACCGGCCACGATCCCGATCAAAGGCAACAAGCCGATCCCCAAGGCAGTCGCGGTAGCTGAAAGCACCGCGAATGGAGCGACCAGGCCGGCCATGACAATCGCGCCGCCGCCGAGGACAAGGAAGAGCGCTGCAAAAACGGCTGCCGCAACTGCAAGCCCCCGAACCAAATTCGGATGGCGCTCGGCCAACTTTGAGACCTTGTCGCCCCAGACCGACAGGCGTTCAGAGGCAGAACCCGCCATTGGGGCCAATTGATCGCCAAGCGTGGTGGAAAGCTCTTTCGACTGAATCTTGAGGCGCTTCACCTTTTCGGCGGTGTCGTTCATGCGGTCGGCGAAATCCGTATTCACCGTACCTTCGGCGGCCAGTGCGTCTGCCCTGATGGACCGGTATTCCTGAAAGGCCGACATAAGCGGCCGCAGCGCCTGCTGCACCTGCATGTCTCCGAACAGGCTGGACAGCTTGGCCTGGTCGCCCCCGGTGGCCATTTGCGTAAGGCGGACAATCTCCTCGATCGGGCTACGTCCATCCTTGGCTGCCTTCTTCATCGCTGCCGGAATGTCGATGCCGAATTTCGCGAAGTTTTTGATCGTGTCCCGCGCGTTGATCTTGGACAGCAGGTTCTGAAGGTTGTTCGCGGCGCCCGCGGAATCGCCTGCCCCCTTTCGGGTGATCTGCAAGGCGGCCGCAAGGTCTGCGACGGCCGGTACGCCCGTTGCGCCAAGGCTTTGCATGCTGGCCGTCAGCTCAGGGAAATACTGAGCCATGTCCTTCACTTCGAAGGCCCCGCTCTTGCCCGCCTGCGCCATGATATCGAGTGCCTTGCCAGCCTGGGCGATCGGCACTTTCAGGTTGTCGTATGCAGCAAAGCTGGCACGCCCGAGATCGTCGATATCGGCCTTGTAGGCGGTCGCCGCGCGGCCGATCGGCGCCATCATGTCAACGGCCCTGCCCGCTTCGAGACCAAAGCCAGTCAATGTATCGACGCCATGCTGAAGGTCTTCCGGCATCTGGTTGACCGCCAGCGCCGCCTTGCGAAGCTCGAGCCCCATCAGGCGGCCAGCCTTGCGCGACTGGTTCACCTTCTGGTTGATGTCGGTCATAACAGATTCGAATTGCATCGAATCTTCGACCGCCCCTTCGAGCGGCCTTGCCATGACCATGCCGGTTCCGATCGCAGCCGCGCCGCCGGCAGCAAGGCCGGTTGCGGCCCCCTGCACACTCGAGAAGCGAGCGCGCGCGTCGGCGCACCGGCGTGAACGGTCGGTCACTTCCTGCAATCGGCGTTCCTGGTCGCGAAGTTCGGCGGTCGTTCGTTCCACCTCGGTTCGCAAGCGCCTTTCGTTGCCGGCCAGATCGCGGGTGGAAACGCCCGCAGCCGTCAGGCGGGAGCGCAGTTCCTGCAGGCGCGCGGTTTCCTGCCGGTGTTCATTGCCGAGACGCTCCGACTCCCTGCGTGCCCGATCGAACTCAGCCCGCATCTTCTTGGTCGGGTCTTCGGTCTGTGCGAGGGCTCGGCCCAGCTGGGTAGTGCGCGCCTGTGCCTCTGCCATGCGCTTTTCGGTATCGCGCAGTCCGGCTTTCAGTTGCCGCAATTGGCCGAGATCCGATTGCGTCCGCTCCAGCCCCTTCAACTGGTCGCGCGTTACCCTGATCGTCTGCGCCAGTCTGGTCGAGCCAGCAGCCGCATCGCGCATCGGGCGGGTCAGGCGGTCTGCCCCTTCCAGCAGCACTCTGATTCGAAGGTTTCGGTCGGACATCGGGGTTTCCCGCGTTACGGGCCAAAAGGGACCTCAGAGCGTTTCACGGCACGGGCGTGCCAGCTCATGAGTTCGGATAGGTGCATGTCGTCCATCGCGGATGGCGGCCAGTGAAACACGACCGCCAAGTCCGCCATGGTATCGTTTACGTCGTAGGGGAGAGCGCCGCCTTTGCGCCCTTCGGCAGCAAAAAATCCATCACCTCGCTGCCCAACTGGGTAAGGTCGGAAGGATCGAGCCCGGCAATGTCCTGCTTTGAAAGCAAGGGAGCGGTGATACGCGGCAGAAGACCTTCCAGCGCGGCATAATCCAGATTGAGCAGCGACGACAAAGAGAGGCCACGAAGCTCGCCGGCCTTGGGCTTGCGAACCTGTACGGTTTCGATGGTCTGTTCGCCGCGCCGGATGGGCGTGTCGAGCGTGACAGTGCGGATTTCGGCGGAGCTATCGGTCATGTCAGATTCCAAAGTTCAGGGGGAAAGGAAGGCGGCCCGGCGGGGTGCGCCGGGCCGGAGGGTCAGAACAGCCCGAGGGCGCTGCGCTGTTCTGCCAGGCGATCGGTGCCATCGACGACTTCGACCATGTTCAGGGGGTCGATCTCGATTTCCGTGCGGCCGTTCCAGACGAGCTTGTAATAGGCGAGCGCCGACGTGACGGTGAAATCAGCAGGCGAGCCGACTTCCTGATCGCCCATCTCGATTTCGCTGTGCCGGCCGCGCACGATCACTTCTACCGAATCGGAGTTGCCGGTATCGTCCTGCTGGTAAAAGCCGGCGAAGCGCATGTAGACGCCGTTCACCTTGGTCATGCCCCACTGGCGCAGGATATCGCGCATGGGACCGCCGAAGACGGCCTTCAGTTCCATCGCTTCCATGCCCATGTCCAGCTTGAGCGGGGCGGACATGCCCCCGCCTCGATACTCTTCGAGCTTGCGGGTGAGAGTCGGCAAGGTGACGGTCTTCACGTCGCCGACATAGTTCTGTCCTTCGTTGAACAGCATCAGGTTCTTGAGCGTGCGGGGCAGTCCCATGGTGGGCTCCTATGCAAAAGTGGGGATGGGAGGGCGGCGCGCCGGGCGAGCGCGCCGGTTATGCCGTCTGCGTCAGCTGGCTCGCGAAGTCGGCGAAATAGCTGTCGGTAATGCGCTGGTTGAAGCCGAGATCCTCGAGCGGCGGCGGCACGGTGTAGTCGTAGTCGATGCGCAGCTTGCCCGCCTGCAGACTAGCGGTGGAGTTGTTCGCCTCATCGAACCGAGCATTGGCGCCGAGAATGACGCCGGCGGCCTTCAGTTCGAGGAAGAAGCCGTTGATCGTCTCGATGATGTCCTTGGCCAGCGCCGGGGTCAGCGGCTTGTCCATCGCCCAGTCCATGCCGCGCGCGACGGTATCGGCCAGCAGCTGGGCCACGCGCACGGTGCTTTCGAACTGAAACAGCGGATCGTCCGAACAGGTGCGGTTGCCCCAGAAGCGAAAGCCGCTGTCCGAGCGGACCAGCGCCGTCACTTCCGAAGCGTTCAGCACGCCCGCATCGCTGGCCATGTCCTCGATATCCCAGTGGATGTCCTTGGTCAGGCCGACGACGCCGGAAACCGCCACGTTCGAAAGCGTCTTTTGCGGGCCGTAGCTTTCGTCGATCCGGGCGCGCAGGCCCATGGCGCGGGCAGCGGCATAGCTGGTAACGTTGGCGCTGGTGGCGGTGTCCCACGCGAGGAAGTCCGGCATCAGCAGCATGAGTTCACGCTCGCTGAAGTTCGCGCGGTAAAGGACCGCATCGGCCACGGTATCGCCCACCGCACGCGCATAGGCGAAGCCACGCAGCTTCTGCGCAACGACGGCAAGCGCGGCAGTGACTGCCTGCGTTTCGAGGCCGGGCGTGCCGAGAATCTTCGGCTTCACGCCCAACTGGCCTTGCGCAGCCAAGAGCGCCTGCATGCCTGTCTTCTGTCCTTCGGCGGTCGTGGTGCCGATCACGTTGCTGGCCGTCTCGGCCTCATCCGCGCCTTCGGCCACGCGGACCACGACGACGATCGGGCGCGCCTGGTCGGCAATGGCACGAAGCGAATGGGCCAGAGTGCCGCTCACCCCGGCATCGCCGATCGCGGCTTCGACGTCCGTCACCAGTGCGGGCGTATCGAGCGGGAACACGGTGGCGTCCGCGTCGGATGCGGTGGCGACAAGGCCGATGATGGCGGTGGAGACTGCGGCCAGCGTTCGGGCGCCGGTGCTGATCTCGGTAACGGTGATTCCATGTTTGAAGGCCATGAGCGGCTCCTTGGGTTCAAGCTGCAAGAGGGACGGAAAGGCGCACCAATGCGTTGGCGGGGGCTGTATCCGTGCGCGTGGCGTCGATGACGACGGTGGCTGCACCCGGGCGATCCCCGGCGGCCACACCTACGCGGCGCAGGCGGATGCGGTTTTCCCAGCGCGTCACGGCAACGGCGGTGGCGGCATAGACGCGCAGGATGTTCGCCGCCGTCATGGGCTGGTCGATCAGTTCGGGCAGCAGCGAGCCATACTCGCGGCGGCCGACACGGGTGCCCATGGGCGTGGAGAGGATGTCCGCGACCGACTGGCGAATGTGTTCGAGACCATCGAGCGCCTCGCCGGATGTGCGTGCCATGCCGGTCATCAGACGGGCGCCCCGGTCTGCGCGGCACCGGCCTGCACGCCAGAGTGCTTGTGGTCCTTGAGACTGATCCCGCCGCCGATGACGTCAGTGCTGGCAGTAAGCTTGCCGTTGACGGTGACGTCGCAGTTGAGGGTCAGGCCGCCCGGTGCATCCACATAGGCAGTGCCGCCAGCGGGCAGCGTGACCGTGAGGGCATGGCCTGCTTGATCGTAGGCAATAACCGCGCCGTCGCGGAATTCGAGGTGGACGAGATCGGGATTGGCCGAGGGCGAGGGGAAGGCATCGCAGTAGAGCCCAACGATGACCACGCCATTTTCGATATCGCCTTCGGGCGAAAGCAGCAGGCACTGTTCCCCGACCGTGGGCGGCGACCATACGCACACGCTGCCCGCACGCGGCGAGATCCACGGCAGTTCGCCGGTGACCACATCGCCGCTTTCGACCGTGCAGGTGGCATTGGCATGATCGACAGACGCGATCACGCCGAGCCGCAGCACGTCGCCGGTTAGCTGTTCGGGATCGAGGGTTTGCGCCATGGGGCGACCATGGCGCGCTCTTCATCGGGTTTCGCGTGGCAGCATTTGGATGGGCGGCTGACCAAATGCAGGGCGATGCATTTGATCGGAGGTCAGCGTGCTCCGATCCGCTCAGCCTCACACGGCTTGATATTCGGGAACCTGATCCTCTAACATTTCGAGTGTCCGACTTGGGTGGAATAGGGGGAATTGACGTTGAAAAAGGGCTTCACAGCGGCGGTAATGGTCAGCGTCTTGCTGACGTTGGCCGGAGCGCCGGCAAGTTCTCAGTCAATCAATCTCAAGAAATATGTTGTCCCAGTCTACTCTGGGCCGCGTGCAAAGCCCGACTTCACAGGGGCTGGTGCCCAATACAGAGGGTTTCGCACCGCGATCACGCGCGGGTTTCGAGATAATCCTGTCGCCATGGGACACTACACAATCATCACGGTTGGGTGCGGTACTTATTGCACCTTCAGTTGGGTAGGAGACCTGCGCACTGGGAAGATAATCAGCTTCCCGATTGGCGGCGAGGACTACCCGGAACTTGACATCAAGACTGCGCCAAACTCGCGTGTCGTGATAGCTCGTTGGACCAATTATGAGCATTCCGATTGCATAGCACGGCCCTATGCTTTCGATGGTCAGCGCTTCGCCCAGATTTCAGCGGATCGGCGAAAAGGCTCGGGTTGCTATCGCTGACCTTAGAGAGATGACACTGACGGCTGCCATCCCTGCGAGTGCAAGCGGAACTCGTCTCGCAGGGATGGCCAGAGTCAGTTGTCGTTTGCAGGCAGCGCAAAGTTGCTGATCAGCACTTCGCGCGCTGGTCGAGAACTCGCGCCCACCGTGTAGGTCGTGTCGATCGGCGTGATGGTGAAGGCTGCGAACGTCTCGCGCACGCCCACATTGTCGTTCAGCGACATCAGGAACTTGCCCTTGATGCCCATCAGCTGATCCGCCAGCGCGGCAAAGTCTTCGCGGGTGAAGACGCCGGGGCCGTAGTCGCGTTCGCAGGCCCAGTAGGGCGGGTCGAGGTAGAACAGTGCGCCGTCGCGGTCATATCGGCGGATGAAATCGCCATAGGGCAGGCGCTCGATCGTCACCGACTGCAGGCGATCGTGGAGGTCGGCCAGCATCGGTTCCAGCTTGCCGACATCGAAGCGGGCGGGTGCGCCGGCATCGACGCCGAAATTGCGGCCCGAAACCTTGCCGCCGAATGCCAGGCGCTGGACGTAGAGGAAACGCACGGCGCGCTGCAGATCCGTCAGCGTGTCAGGCTCCTGGGCGAGCAGGCGCTCGAACTCGGCCCGGCTTGCGACGCGGAAGCGCAGCATGTCGATCAGGTAGGGATAGTGTTCGGCCAGGCAGCGGAACAGGGTGACGACGTCGCCCGAGATATCGTTGATCGCCTCTGCCTTCGGGCGGCGCGATCGGCGCAGGAAGATGCCGCCCATGCCAACGAAGGGTTCGGCATAGCTGCTGTGCGGCGTACGTTCGATGATGGCGCAGATGCGCTTAGAAAGATTGCGTTTCCCACCGATGTAACCGGCAACGGGGGAAACGGGGCGAACGAGAACAAAAGGGGTAGACATGTTGGATTTCCTGCACGATTGCCCTTCGCGGCATGCCACGGAAGGGAACTCAAAACAGGCGGGCGCGCCGCCTTGAGAGTGCGAGTGCAGGCTCGCGGTTTTCAGGATGCTGGAACATCCGAAGCCCCCTTCCGGAAAGGGGCCAGTTAGCGGCGGGAAACCCCGCCGCCGGGCATTATTCCGATACTGCGGTATCTTCCGGCGACACCGGCTCAGGCGCGGGCACGGTGATGACACCCGCTGCGATCTTGTGCGCCACGCCCATCGCAACTTCCTCGACGCGGGCCTTGGTGGCCGCCCTGTCGTAGCTGCCATCAGCCTTCAGCACGGCGTTCACGTCGCGCTTGTGGACGATCTCGCCGCTGGTGAAGGTGACGGGGACGGCGCGGGTATCGGCATTGAAGGCGCCGATCCTGAAGGTAAGTTCGGACACGGTAGGTTCCTTTCTAGGCTGGGGCGACCGGCCATTCGACGGCGGCCGGATCGGTGACGGTTTCGGGAAGATCGCGCAGGGCCTGACGGTAGGCGGCCCAATTGGCACGGAGTTCATCGGTCAGCGGGCTGTCGGGCAGCTGGGTGAAGTCGGACGCGGCCAGCAACCGGTCGCGCTCCGCGCGCAGGCGCCTGCGCAATTCGGCGTCGTCTGGCAGGGGAGGTTCCAGCGCTACCGGATCGCCATTTTCATTCGCAGTGATCAGCATTCCCGCGCTTGCGCTATCCATTAATTCAGCGTGTCGGGCGCGGGTGATTTCACGCGCGTCGCCTGGAATGACGGAATGCACGCCATCATCGAAAAAGCCGCCAACGCTCGCGCTGAAAAACAGTGCCATTTCGCTCTAATCCTTCAAACTTTGCCAATCGCGATCCACCAGGCGTTCCCGCCGCCCGGCGCTGCATTGTAAACGTTCATGTTCGTTGCCGATGCGCCGTAGGGGAGCGGGCCGTTGCCCTGGGCGTCCGCGTTGCCGACTTCCGTTGCGCAGCCGCTGTCGACGTAAAAAGGGGCCGCGCTGAACGCTATGGGGAAAGTCACGACGCCGTAGCCCGGGCGCGTCGTTAGGTTGATGCGGCCCCATTGCATGACCAGCCCGCCGGTCAATTTCTGGTAGCCGGTGGCGGAATGGTCGGCCGCGAAGTCCGCGACTTTCGCAAGGGCGGCGGCTTGGTAGCCATCCAACAAGTCCGCGTCCAAGCCGCTGCCACTGCCGTCATTGCCAGAGTGCCAGGCAAGGCCAGTGGAATTGAAATAGGCCACGCCGCTTGCTGTGATCATGAACCGCGAAGCGCCCGCCGATTCATCTGTTAGATGAAAAGTCCCATCGTCCTTTTGCAGCACACGCCAATCGCGCCCGCCGTTCGAATTCTGCAAGGCAATGCCGCCATTAAGGCCGCCGCCGGTGAACTTCTGCAAAGTGCTGAATACGTTTACATCCGAGAACGTATTAGCGGCGGACAAACGGGCAAGTGATGAAACGTGATAACCGTCAAGCAAGTCAGCATCTAAACCGCTGCCGCTGCCGTCATTGCCAGAGTGCCAAACCGTTCCGCTTGCCGAGAACGAAAAAGTTAGCGTCCTGGTCCCGCCGGAAAAAGGGGCGAGCATTCGGAAGGTGTCGGCGTAAACGTCAATAGACGGATCACTTATCATTGATCCAGATGGCGCCCGCGCAACATCGATCTGGCCGCCCTCGTTGCCGGCTGCAACCGCATCGCCGACAAGTATATTCGCGTTAAAGTCTTGCCGCGAAGTCGAATCAAGCCGAGCGTAGGCGCTTCCCTGCAAGCCGTCCAAAAGGTCGGCATCCAGGCCGCTGCCGGCGCCGTCGTTGCTGCCGTGCCAAACAGTCGCGCCGTTGAACGTAAGCGAGGAAAGCACATTCAGCCCGGCGCGCATTTCAACGGCGCCAGTCGCCAGATTAAGGACAAATGGCCGAAGGCTATTGAAACTATTCGATGGCTCGGTTGCGGCATCGCTCAGGAGTAAGTAGAAATTGCTCCCATCCGCCCGCATAATAAGGCTGGGCGAGCTAACCCCGGCATATTTGCATACAATTTGCTCGCCCGTTACGTCGAAAAACTGGGTGGACGTAAAAGTGTTTTGCACTGCGGCGCGCACATAGGCGCTGCCCTGGTAGCCATCCAGCAAATCGGCATCCAAGCCGCTACCGCTGCCATCAACCGTCAACAATTTGCTTCTGACATCGCCCGCCGTGTAACTGCCTGCAGGCAGGTAATACGATCCCTGCTGGCCATCGAGCAGGTCCGCATCCAAACCGCTGCCAGCGCCATCATTGGATGAGCGCCACACATCGTAAATATGGCTGTCGAACACAAAGTTGCCCTGATCGGTAACGTCGACCGTGGCCTTGAGGCGACTGGCTGCACTCCACCCGATCTTGATGACGTTCCCGGCCAGTTGCCCGTTGCCGGTGCCCTGCTGGACGGGGTTATAGCCGAGGCGCGCCGGGATGTTGCTGTACCAGCTACCCTGCTGACCATCGAGCAGATCGGCGTCGAGGCCTGAGCCAGCGCCATCGTTGGCAGGGTGCCAGATGCCGGCGTTGTTCGCGCCGAAGCGGGCATCGAGCCATGCCGTCACCGCATCCTTGACCATCTTCTCCGCCGGCACGCGGCTTGTGCTGGTCCCCCCGATGGCTTCCGCCAGCGTCGAGAGTTCAACGACGCCCTGCTGTTCGGTGGTCGCGGGCGGGTTCAGGAAATTGGCATCGCCGAAGGTCAATTCAGTCGCATCGACATCGGCGAACTGGACGTCGATCGCGAGAAGCATGAGCGCCTGCGCGGACTTTTCGACCAGCACGTCCGCCTGCCCGTAGATCGCGAAGAGCGTGCCGTCTGCAAGGTAGAGCGCAAGACTGCGGACCGTGAAGACATCGCCGGTTTCATCGCGCACGATCAGGTGGATCGTATCGTCGGCCACGACATCGCCCGACAGCGTGGAGATGCGCTTGAACTCACCGGGCAGAGCGGTCGCGGTGGGATCGGGCGTCACGGCAGTGCCGGTCAGGCCGACCTCAACAATCGTGACCGGGGCGGTACCGGTATTGGCCGCATTCACAAGCGCAGCGCGGCCCGCATTGGTGACGATGAGGGTGAGACCCATGAATTCCTCCGGTCAGGTCGCAGCCGGCGCCATGCAGGACAGGCGGGCGAAGATGGTGGGGCGCACGGCGGCAAGCAGGCCGACACTGGCCTGCGTGTTGATTCCCTGCGTGAAGGTGAAAGTGCTGCGCACCGGTTTGGCGCGGCTGACCTCGGCAATGACCTGGTCGACGAAGGCGGCCGAAGCGGGCGCGTCGGCAAAATCGAGGTTGAGGACGAGGCTGAAGGTGTGCGGGTCGCCCTTCGGCTCGCTTTGCCACCATTCGCGGATGGCAACGGACCCGCCGAAGCTGGCAACGACCGCGCGCACCGATTCGGCCGTGCCCTTGCGCCTGGCGATGGCGATGGCCTGCCGCACGCGCTCGCGCTTGATGCCCTCGGGCCAGCTGGTGGACCAGTTGTCGAGGCTGAGGCCCCATGCCAGCCACGGGAGCAGCTCGATCGGGCAATCGTCCGGCGACCAGACCGAACGGACAGGCGTCGGGATCTCCAGAAGACCGGCGGCCACCTGCTCGAGCGCCTTCTCCAGCGCCGTGGAACCGGGAGGCAGCAGCGACGGGTATGTCATTCGCCGGTCCCGGCGTAATTGATCGTGGTACCGGTGCAGTGGGGCGCCTGCGTGCGCGAGATCACGATGTCGCTGGCCGGCGTCGTCAGTTCGACATTCTGCACGCCTTCGACGTGGAGGGCGGCGAAAATGGCCGAGCGGGTAATGTCACGGCCGAGGCGGTGGCTGGCTTCGATATAGGCATCGAGGTTCGCCTGCGCCGCGGCAAGGACGACACCGCCGTCAGGGCCGCTGAAGGTGGTCAGCGTAGCGTCCACGGCATAAGCGACGATCTCGGCCGACTGGACGGTGACGAAGTCCGTCAGCGGGCGGCGCGTCTCATCCGAAACATAGGCGGCAACCGTCTCGACAAGTTCTGTCGAGGCTTCCCCGGTGCCGGTGCGTGAGAGGACGGAGACGAGGACTTCCCCGGCGGTCGGACTGGTGGCGCTGGCGTCCAGAACATCCGGATCGGACGAAAGCGCGTGGAAGATGTACGCGCCCTCAGGCCCGGCGACCGAATAGCCTTCAGGCGCCAGCACCATGCGGCGGCGAAAATCGGCATCGCTTTCCATGACGGCGGGCGTGCCCAGCGCCCCATCGGCCGGGGTCAGGGTGAAGCGGGTGATGCCGAACAGGGCCGCGATATTGTCGAGATCCGCGCCCACGGCATAGGCGGGCATGACGGCGCGCACGGCATCGTTGACGCGCTGGCGCAGCAGCTGGGCGAAGTAAGCGAAGACCTGCAGCAGCTTGGTCGCCGGATCGCTGTCGCGCGTGACGAACTCCGGCATTTCCGCCTGCATGCGCCAGACGGCATCGGCGAGGATGGTTTCGAAATCCAGTTCCTCGACGATATCGGGCGCAGGCAGGCGCGAGAGATCGACAGCGGTGAATGTAGCATCGGCCATGCCGCCCATGTCGCTGGGCTGGCACGGCGATGGCTATGGGCTGCATTTGGATGGGCGGCTATCCAAATGGATTGTCGATTTTGGAATTCCGCGATTAAACTAATCGGCCAAAAGGCACATTAATCATCATTACTGCGGTGGGGCAGTTCTGCGATCCCATGCCCAAGGTCGGGATTTCTGCAATGTCTGCTCTCCCTCGATTGGAACATCGAACGCGCGCACGTAAGCTGCCAGTCGCTCACGCACCTCACCGTCTGAGAGACCGAATTCTTCTAGGCTGTATCTGTGCGGATGTCGCTTCAAAGCTTTCGCGCGATCAAGGTAGCGCTCCATCGCCGGCATTGCTGGTTCAATGTCGAGGCCGAGAAAGCGGTAGACCCGCCGCATCGTTCCGCGCCAATCCCGTTCCATGTCGTCATATTGAACATCGATCATCCGCTCCGGAGGGATGGCACGGCGCGCAGCACGCATGCGTTCGACCAAGAGTTCAGTTTTCCGTAGCCACTCGCGCCCAATTTCGTGAGCATCCGCATGATCGGAATAGATAATTGTTTGATTCCACGCGAGCGAAGCGGCGCTGCCGACGATTCGCAAAGGGTCGCGATGGGTGAAGATCAGTCGCGCATCCGGGAAAACTTTTAGCAGAGCTGGCAGATCGAGCATGTGCTGCGGAGTTTTGAGGATCCATGGGCGAAGGGTCGAAACCTGCTGCGACCACCCAACCAAACGGAGAAGATCGGCCATATATCGATACGCTGGCGTCGCATCCTGATTTTCACACCAGCGACCGTAGCCAGGCACATGCCATTGAGCCTCGTGCTTCATTCCCCACATGCTTGCGACAAGCAGTCCAAGTTCTTCTTCGGGCTCATAGGGGCCGGTAGGATGGATCGACAATGTACGCGGATTGGCCAGGCGCGCGACTTTCATAATGCGCTGCGCGAGTATCGGACGGAAATCCTCTGCCTCTCCTGCCATCACCGCTTCGAACCCGGGCCGCGGTACGGGGCTGATCGTCTCGAAGCTGCGCATATGGCTAAAACGCCGATCACTGGCAAGCAGCCGGTGCAAGCGAGTTGTCCCCGATCGCATCGGACCGACGATCACCACCGGGTGCGGCAAAGGTCTGTTGAGAATCTCCGGATGACGCTTGAACCACATTTGTGCCAGAAGGCGGTCGCGCAAAATGTGGTGAAACTGCTGCATAGCCGACCAGTCGCCTGCCGCATTGAGACACGCTTCATGCCGGATAGAATCTAATAGCACATCCATTGGCATTTCAAACCAGCGGTCGCCAAAGTCCTCCAAACCCGTCGCCGCCGCCGCTTGCTCGAGCAAATGATTTTTCTCCAGGCGCGCAGGCTGCACCATGCCGAGCTTGCGACCTGCACGAAGGCTGGCATCGAGTATGCTGATGAAGGCGGTCCGTTGTGGCGGCCGAGTAATCCGAGTGTCCAAGTCATTCGTCCAAATTTCGGAGAGAATCCGGGCGAGGTAACAATGAATAATCCAAATGTACACCCACCTATCCAGATCTACACAATACCACATTTCGTAATATGATTGATATTTTATATTATAAGAATACAACAGAATGAAAAAGCATTTATATAATTAACTTATATTGAATAGACTCAAATTTGCAAAATACATGATTATATATTCTATATTAGCGATAGAATCATTGGACAATTTCCCCCTAGAGAACGCAGTCTTAACCGCAAAATTCGCCTATTCAGTCCTAATTTAGCGATCTTCCCATCGCGGGCGACGAATTGTCCAGATTTCCAGTTCCCCGACAGATTCCCGTTCCAATTTGCAAAGCACTTCTCCATCTTCCCATAATTCAACCACACGAAGTCGCGCACGATCTTGGGCGATAAGTAACGCCTCATTGGCATCAGTTGCTTCAAATTCATGGGTGATCTCAGAAGAAAACTGAGAATTTCTGCGCCGCACTTCATAAATTGGCATTAGGACCTCCTTGCTCAACAAGCATACAGGAGCATTCTGAACGCAGGCCGAATTGAGCAGAAGGTGAAACTATGTAGAGGTGGAAATCAGACAAATGAAGCTCTCGGATGTTGCGCCCCAAGCCGTAGCTCAGCCATATCAGCTGACAATTCCGTTAGGTTATCACCGCTAGTACTTAGCAATTGGAAACGTAGCCCCAAGCATGTTTGCCTGAGGCCACGTTTTAAGAGTCATTTATTACAGCTAGCTGCTGAGCTCTGTTAGTGCGGTTGCGTCTATTTCCCGCCTGTCAAATAGATCCGCGCTGTCCATTGTTCCGGTCACTGAAACACGATCACCAACGGTAATATGCTGGATTCCGGTGTCATCGAACGGATCGTAATAGAGCTTGTCGGTATCGACTCGGTAATTGAAAAGCCCGGTGTCGAGCTGGAACTCATCGCCATTAATTGACTGAACTTTCCCGGTCAGTGTCAGTCCGCCAGTACGCAATACATCGTAATCGACTACCGGAACGACTGCATCTTCTTCATCATCTGCGCTCGCATAGAATAGCGTGTGCAAGTCATCGACATAGACACTGCTTGCCTCAATGCGGCGAGACTGAAAAAAATCATCGTCCATCCGACCGGTAACACTCACCTGATCGCCGACGACCAACTTGTTTTCGTCATACCAGTCGTAGTCGTCCATCTCTACGGGAATGGTTTTTTCACCATAATCCAGGACAAAATTATCGCCAGATACTGATTGTACCGTTCCTGAAACGCTTAGCCATTCACCATCATAAGCTGTCGTTGGAGTTTGCGCCGCTGCTGAAAACGAAAGTGAAAGCGCTGTAAGGGCGGTGACAGATATTAGGATTTTATTGAACATTAAAGCTCTCCGAATTTCGCAGATTCTCCTTTTCGATATATGAATGTCGTTGAGACATTCTGTGTATGTAACGGGATGAAAGGATATGAGTTCCACAGGTGGTCATAAGCCAATGCGTTGGACAGACAACCTCGTCAGCTCAATCCATGACATGACACTCGGATAAGCGGCACGTTTACCCTGTATCGATGAGAGAATAGAGCGCATCGAGCATACGCTCGCGATCAACTGGCGTCACGCCCAGCAGTTCGCGCCGGGGATAGGGCACGGCCTTGGCTCTGAGCGAAGGCCTGTCCCGCAGACCCTGCTGATGAACGCTGGCGATCTGCGAGACCTTACCGGTGAAGCCGACCCAGAAGCCCTGATCATCGGTCTGGGTCTTCAGGAACTTCGAACTGGCCAGACGGCGGAACATGGCCCTGCGGCGCAGACCGCCGCGACGGCGCAGTTTGCCGGCACCGCGATTGCGGTATTCCTCCGGCACCGGGAGCCATTTGACCACCTTGTCGAATTCGAAAGTGCGGATGCCCCCGGCCTCGATGTCGAAGCCGGTCATCGAGCGACCGGTGCCCCAGGTGAAGCTCTTCATGATCACCCGGCGCGGTTGACCGCCGCCGTGTGCGGGATAGAGGAAGCAGGCCGTGCCACGGCCCGAGACGGGCGGTTCCTTCGTCTTGCGCGGTTCGAAGGCGCTGCCATCGGGCTGTTGCTGGGCAGTGATGCGCCTGCGTTGGCCGATCGCCAGTTCGCGGGCCACCTTCCGCATGATCGCGCGGCGCTTGCCCGCCGACAGGCTGCGCAGCAGGGCGCCTGCGATGCGTTCGACTTCGGCCAGATCGTCCTTCATGCGTCAGGTGGAACGGCCGGGGTCAGCACCGCGTCGGGATCGGTAGTTTCGGCGAGCAGGTCGACATTGCCGAAGCCCTGCAGGAAGGATGCCGTTACGCCGTCGAACATCGGCGGGAAGGCCGGTTCCTCAGGGTGGTTCACATCGTAGCCGCTGCTGTCCGCGCGCGGGATGACTAGCACGGGCTCGGTCAGGTCGATCGACAGTTCGATGTCATAAGTTTCGCTGTCGAGCAGTTCGGCTTCGAACTGGAAGGGCTTGCCGTCGCTCGCCTGCAGCAGCTGCGGCTGTTCCTTCTCGATCCACGCCAGCACGGCCACCATGATCGTGTCGGTATCGCCCGCAAAGTCGGTGATGAGCGCCTTTACCGTATAGGCGTATGCAAAGGACAGCGTGGCGGAACGACGCGCGCCAATCTGGCCGCCTTCAAGGTAGACCTGCAGCCGATCAGGGTGCGTTTTGAGGTCGGGCAGGAAGGCGGTGAGCCAGCGCCGGAGACTATCGGCCTTTCTCATGACAGCCCCGCGCTGACGCCGGCGGCGATGACTGCCTTGACCGTTTCGCGGGCAAGGCCAAGCGATCCTTCCCGAATGAACCTGACCAGCTTTTCTCCGGAAGGTTCCTTGCTTTTCAGCGCGTCCGGCACGGCATTCAACAGTTGCAGCCCTTGCGCTGTCAGGGTGACCTGCACATGACCGTACTGGTTCTTTTGCCGCGAGGAGATGAAACCAGCGCTTTCAAGCCAGCCCAGCGTCGATATCGCGATCTCGAACGATCTGGACGGACGGCCCATGTCATCGACGATTCGGCCGAATTCGTCGATCTCCCCATGCCCGGACAGCTTGCGTGCATCGAGCGCCGTCGGCACGGGAAACGATTGGTAGAGCAGGGCCAGAATTGCGCCCGTGTAATCGTCAAAGAGTTCGATGTTCTTCATTGATCGCCTCCTGACAGGGTAATGCGGACCTGAGCCTGCAGTTCGATCAGCGTCGCCCGGATCTGGCCGGCCACATCGTAAAGTGCGTTCAGGCTGGCGAGCGCATCGGTGCCGGTCATTTCGCCTGCGTTATTGCGCTGCGGCTTGGGCAGGGGCGGTGGCGGAGCCAGAAGGCTGGCCGAGACCTTCGGCGTTGGCGATCGCGGCGGAACGGTCGAGCAGGCGCACGCCATCAGCATCAATGCAGACGTTGCGATAGACCGGGCGTTCAATGACCTTCTGGCTTTCATGGTAGATCTCCCTGACGCTGGATTGCCGGGCAAATTCGGCGGCCTGGGCGCGCTCGGCAGACGCATCGATCTGGCCCTGCAGCTTGCGGCGGACAGCATCGGCCGCATCGTCCGCGCGCTTTTGCGCCGCGCGTTCCTGCGCCAAGCCAATGCGCGTGCCATAGGCGAAGCCCCCAATGCCCGAGAGGCAGGCAGCCAGCGCCCCGGCAAGGGCAAGATGGGATGCACCGATCAAGCGAGCAGCCCTTTGAAATAGTTTCGGCGCGCGAAGGTCAGCGAATCCTTGCGCAGGCGACCGTCACGATAGCTGACATGAACCCAGCCACTGTTCGGGTTTCCGCGCGTGTAGTTCTCAAGGATCAACTGGTCGAAGGGCAGGCGATCACGAATGAAGGTGGCCACGGTGAGATTGTCGACGCCAGTGATCTCGAGGTCGGCAGCCTCCCCCTTCGCGTGCTGGCTTCCCGTGGTCGAACCGACAGCAAGGCACAGCTTCGGAGCACGAAACCCCGAAGTGATCCGAACCGGTTGTCCGAAGTGGGCGCGAAGCGGCTCCAGCACCTTCGTGCACAGCAACTTCATGGCGGCGATCTGAACCGCGTTCGGGGAGTTGGCGATCCGTTCGCGCTCGGCTGTTGCCGATGCGATGAATTCGTCCAGGCTGAAGTTGGGCGACAGCTGCATGGTTCAGTCCTTCTTCGGGAGGAAGCGGTCGGCAAGGCGGCCCGGCACGCTGGCGAGCGCGTCGGTCGCCGCCTTGGCGAGGCGGGGCGTGGCGTCGAAAGCGAGCAGCGCGATGCCGAAGGCGATCGACTGCGCGACGAAGTCATTCCAGCCCGTCAGTTCGATGATGGCGCGGGTGGCGTAGAAGCTGACGGTGGAGCCGACGATCCACTGCACGAAACGCTGGCGCCACGAGAGGCCCGGCTTCCATGCCTGGGCGACGGCCGAGCCGATCAGCGAAGGCGTCAGCGAACCGATGGCGTCGACGATGGAGGGGAGGATGGTGCGCAGATCCATGGTTTCAGTCCCAGAGCTGGATGAGGGGCCGCACGCGCGGGGCGCTTGTCTCGGCAGTGGCGGGCACGATCACGACCGTGCCGAGCGGAAGGATCGGGCCAAGATCGGCAAGGCCCGGATTGGCATCGAGGACGCGGGTCAGGTCGGACGGGCCAAGGCCGGCCTCGCGAAACAGCAACAGATCCAGCTTGTCTCCCGACCGGGCAACGAGGCGCTGCTCGGCCGCCATCAGATGAGGTCCACCGTGGTTCGCGATTTTCCGAGGATGTCGCGGATCGCATGCATGGCATCGCGGCGCAGTTCGCCAATCGACACGTCCAGTTCGTCCGCCTGTTTGCTGCCGGCCGACGTCGTATCGAAATCGCGGTGCCGCTCGATCAGTTCGGCCTTGGTGAAGAGGGCAACCGCGCGGTTGTAGCGGATCAGTTGGACGCTTTGTCCATCCAGCTGCGTTGCGGGAACGGCTGCGAGCGTGGTGTAGCCCTCAGCCACGCGGGCCGCCGCCCAGACACGAAGGTCGATCTCCACCGACATGATCGCGCCAAGGATTGCAGCGCGCAGACGCGCGGGCGTGATGCTGGTCGGGATGCGGGCGGCGTCCCGAACGGCAGCGGGGTCAATGTCCGGAAAGAAGCCGTCATTGGCGACGGTGGTTTCCGCGACCGGGGCCTGATCGATTTCCGATTCCGGGGGGCGGGCGACGAAGGTCATTTGCGGCAATCTCGCTGTTCGGTGTCAGCCAAGACGGGGGCAGCTAACGGGGGTGGGGATCGGGTCAGAGGACGGCCCTTCGGTTTGGAAAACCTCCCGCCTCGCGCGATCCGCCCCCGAGCGCCGGGGGCGAGCCTGTCAGGCGGACGTATTGCCGCCCTGTTCGTTGGTTTCTTCGGGTTCGGGTGTGACGGCCTTCAGCAGCTTCTCAGCCCGCCTGATCCTGTCCCGCACGCCGATGCGATCATGGAGGCGCTGGGCCTCGCGCAGTGCGTCCAGCGCGGCATTGAGGCGCGGTGCGCTTGTCTCGGCTTCGGATTCCTCGGCCCTGCGCAGCTGCTCGACGCCGATGGCCTTGAGCAGCTTGGCGCGGGCCTGGTCATGCATGTCCTCGCCATAGGTCAGGTGGTCGACGCCATCGAGAATGCAAAGCGGGAACTCTTCACCGGCCGCCTGAGCCTTGAGCGCGGCTTCGGCAATTTCCTCAAGGATGACGGTCGCGGTATCGCGCTGATAGCGCGCGGGCATCTCGACGCGGTGGCGCATCATGAATTCGGCAAGGTCGATTGCGTCCGAATATTCGCCGACATCGATCATCCAGACCATGCAGGTCGGCAGCACTTCGGCGGCGATGCCGCTACCCACGCCCGCATCAGCCTTGTGCAGGCCGACAAGCCAGTCACGGTAATGCGGCAGCATTTCGCGCTTGGCCGCAATCTTCAGGTCGATCGACTTGATCTCCTTCAGGCGGCGCAGGTCATGCGTCAGGCGCAGCGCAATCTGGGCGGCTGCGCGATTTTCGGGGGAGGCGTTGGCCGCCCCCGCTGCCGAAGAGGGGGCGGCAGCGGGGACGACGGCCGCTCCACCATCGGGAGCGGACGCAACGGTCTTGGCGGCAAGGACGCGGTCCCTGTGGCGGCGAGCGAGGCTCATGTGCGTGTCCTGTCAGGTGGAGCTATCGGGATGGGATCGGATCAGGCGGGCTTCTTGCCCATGACCACGTTCTCGACGAGGGCGGTGCGCCCGTAGTCTTCGACGACGTAGTCTTCGTTCACCGATTCATAGTTCTCGATCTGGTCGAGCGCGGGCTCGTCCCTGATCTGGCGACGGCGGGTTTCCTCCTGCCAGTAGATCGAGAGGTTATCGAGGCTGGTGATCAGCATCGAGGTTTCGGGGAAGAAGGGCACGATCACGGCGCGCTTGCCGGCCAGCTGCTTGGGCAGCGTGAGGATGCGGTGCGCGGCCTCACGTTCGGTCGCGGTGTCGCCAGCGGCCTGCAGCAGGTTCAGGTACTTGTCCTTGACCAGCTTCCAACCGACGATGACGACAAGGTCGGTATCGCTACGGTGCCACGGATCGAGCAGGTCGAGCGCATCGAACGCCAGCGCGTCGAGGTTCGCATAGTCGGCTTCGGCAGTCGCGGTGTTGCTGGCATCGCCATCGACCACTTCCACGCCCGCCGCGACATAGATCGCCTTGGTCGGATCGACGGTCAGGTCGCCGTCATTCAGGACGCGCGACGGGGCATTCGTGCGGATCTTGTGCAGCCAGCCTTCGTTGACGTCCTGCAGCAGCGGATTGGCGTCGACATCGGTCGTAGCCGCTGCCGAAGTGCCGTTGAAGCCGATCATGATGCGATCGCGGCCCTGCTGCTTCAGGATGACGTCGCGCAGTAGGGTCTGGAACTCCGGCTTATGGCGCCAGGCGTCCAGCTTCGAATACTTGATCGCATGATCGAAGTTGGTCTGACGGCAAAAATAACCGCCATCGTCCGTGGTGTCGGTAGGATCGGCCGGGGTACGGCGGTCGCCGCCAGCGGTGTTGGTGCGGCTCGCAAGCGGACGGGTTACCGTGACGCCAACCTTCTGGCCAGTCTGCTGCGGCACGCCAACGACGTTAATCTCGGTCAGGAAGTCGCTCGATTCCTGAATTTTCTCTTCCAGCTTCTGTTCGACAGATGGCGAGACGCTGAACTTGACGGTGGCATTGTCGATGCCGTTGAGCAGCGCGATCTGGCTGACGTAGGCATTGAAGAGCAGGCGGGTTTCGTTACGCATGTGCGTGGGCTCCTGGCGGGATAAAGGCGGGGGACGTGCGGAGGAAGCTGGCTGCTTGGGGGATCAGCAGTCGGTCTTGATGGAGCCGGTGCCGCCGGTGGCCGGGGTGCGGTTGAAGGTGCCGGGCTGTTCGGTGGTCTTCAGCTTGGCTTCGAGGGCGTCGAAGCGGGCACCGAGCGCAGCAACGGCATCGTTGGCGGGTTTCGATGCCGCCGCGATCTGCTGGCCCATGACGGCGGCGAACTTGTCGACGTCGAAGGCGTTGTCGTTGGCCGGTGCGGGCGCATTCGCGGCCGGAGGCGAAACCGGCTCATCCTTCTTGTCCTTCTTGAAGAAGGCGAGGAGCGAGCGGCCAATGCTTTCCCCGATCTGCTCGCCGTCCAGCGGCTGAGCAGCGAGTTCCATCGCGGTTTCATGCGCCGTGGTGAAGACGTTGGGACGCGACATCGCAGCGAACTTGAGCGGTTCGGTGCCGAGCGAGGCAGGCTGATCGGTCACGGCGAGGCCGACCAGATAGGCTTTGCCTTCGCCTGCGAAGTCGGGGTGGATTTCGCAGCTGGTGAAGAGCTTCTGACCGGCCTTGTTGATCTCGACCAGCTGATCGTTGGCGTCGATCTCGGCATAGAGCGCGAGAAGCATCTTCTTCTCGCCATTGATGGTGAGTTCGACTTCCTCGGTCTTCAGCGAGAGAACCGAGCCATAAGCGTTGAATGGGCGCTCTGGGCTGTAGCCTGCGATGTGTTCGCAGTTGATCCGCGCGGTGTACGTGGCCGGATCGTAGCTGGCGGCCATCTGTTCGAGCCATTCGCGCTGGATGACGCGGCCATCGACGGTGGCGCCCTCAACAGCGACGCGGAAAAACTTGCTCTTTGCCATGATCGGTTCCGGTTCCCGTGGTTGCGGGGCGGCGTGCCCCAAGACCTTCCAATTGGTTGACGGGTCCAGAAAGGCGACGGTGGGGCCACTTCCTCAAGGGGCTGCATTTGGATGGGCGGCTGACCAAATGGACGGCCATGATTAAGGGACCTGTCGCGCGGCATGGTCGCCGCGATGCCCATCCAAACGCCTCCACAACCCGGTGCACCGTCTGCCATGTGGCAGTTCGATCCGCGCCGTCATGCGCGCAGCCTGTACTGGCGCGGGTGGGGCATCACGCAGATCGCGCAGGAGTTCGAACTCTTCGGCGTCGCCAGCGAAAGGGGCTCGCCCATTCCCCGCGCCACGATCGAGTCCTGGAAGCAGCGCGATGCGTGGGACGATGCGCCGTCGATCCGCAAGATCGAGGACGGGCTTGAAATCCGCCTGCTAACGCTGATCGCGAAAGAGAAGAAGACGAGCGCCGACCTGGTCGAAATGGACGCGCTGTCCCGCCAGATCGAAAGCCTAGCCCGCGTGCGCCGGTACGAGGAACCGGGCGGGCATGCCGGCGACCTCAACCCCAAGGTGGCCAACCGCAATGCCGGGCCGCGCCGCAAGCCGAAGAAGAACCACTTCACCGCCGATCAGGCGGCCGAACTCAAGCGCATCTTCCTCGACGGGCTTTACGACTACCAGCTGACCTGGTGGAACGCGCTCAGCCAGCGCACGCGCATGATCCTGAAGTCGCGCCAGATCGGCGCGACCTATTACTTCGCCTTCGAAGCCCTGATCGACGCGATCGAGACGGGCCGGAACCAGATCTTCCTGTCCGCATCGAAGGCGCAGGCCCACCAGTTTCGGTCCTACATCGTCAGCTTCGCCAAGCTGGTGGGCGTGCCCCTGACCGGCGATCCGATGCTGATCACTTCGGACCTGCGACCCGAAGAGGAAGCGGCGGCCGAACTGCACTTCCTTGGCACGAATTTCCGCACGGCGCAGGGCCGCCACGGCAATTTCTATTTCGACGAGTTCTTCTGGGTCCACTCATTCGAGGAACTGAACAAGGTCGCTTCGGGCATGGCGACCCACAAGAAGTGGCGCAAAACCTACTTCTCGACGCCGTCCAGCGTTGCCCACCCCGCCTATCCCTACTGGACCGGAGAGCGCCGCAACCGCCGCCGCAAGAAGGAAGGCCGGGTCTCGATCGACGTCAGCCACAAGGCGCTGGCGGCGGGCAGCACCGGGCCCGATCGCATCTGGCGGCACATCGTCAACATCGAGGACGCCGAAGCGGGCGGCTGCGACCTGTTCGACATCGAGGAACTGCGGGACGAGTACGCGCCTGATGAGTTCGCCAACCTGTTCCTGTGCGAGTTCGTCGACGACAGCCTCTCGGCCTTCAAGTTCAATGACATGATCGCGTGCGGCGTCGACAGTCTGGTCGATTGGACCGACTTCAACATCGAGGCCGAACGCCCCTATGGCAACCGCTCGATCTGGGCGGGCTACGACCCGCAGGAGAGCGAGAACGGCGACAATGCCGCGCTGGTGATTGCCGCGCCGCCGCTGGTCGAAGGCGGACAGTTCCGGGTGCTTGAGCGCCACCAGCTGCGCGGGCTCGATTTCGAGCAGCAGGCCGAGTTCATCAAGGCGATCCTGTCACGCTACACCTGCACCTACTTGGGCATCGACGCCAAGGGCGTGGGCGCGGGCGTCTATCAGCTGCTGGCCAAGCCGGGCGCGCTGCCGGGCTGTTCGGTGGCGAAGATCGAGTACTCGCTCGAACTCAAGGCGCAGATGGTAATGAAGGCGCAGAACGTGATCCGCCGCGGGCGCCTCGCCTTCGATGTCGGCATGCTCGACATTGTCTCTGCCTTCGTCTCGATCAAGAAGACGCTCACCAGCAGCGGCCGCAACCTGACCTTCAAGGCCGGGCGCGGCGGCGATGACGGCCACGCCGATCTCGCCTGGGCGATCATGCACATCCTCATGAATGAACCGCTCGACGGCAAGGAAGCGCCGAAGGGCACAATGGAGATTATCTGATGGGAAAGCGCGCACGCCGCATGAACCGCCGTGAATCGGCCGAGGCGTCGAACGGCGCGCCGGTCGCGTCGAACGACAATCGCGGCAGCGCGATCGAGGCATTCACCTTCGGCGATCCGGAACCGGTCCTGAACCGGGCGTCGATGCTGGACATGCTGGAATGCTGGCACAACCGGCGCTGGTACGAGCCGCCCGTGTCGATGGACGGTCTGGCCCGCGCCTTTCGCGCTTCGCCGCACCATTCCAGCGCGATCATCCTCAAGCGCAACATGCTGGCCGCCAGCCTTGAGCCCACGCCCCAGCTGAGCCGCCGCACCTTTGCCGGAATGGTTCAGGACTACCTGGTCCTCGGCAACGCCTACGTGCGGGAGATCCGCAACCGCCTGGGCGATGTGATGCGGCTCGAACACTGCCTCGCCAAGTACACGCGGCGCGGCGTGGAGCCGGGCCATTTCTGGTGGGTGCCCGGCTATCAGCAGGAAGAGGAATTCGCCCCCGCCACCGTCCACCAGCTGCTCGCACCCGACATCAATCAGGAAATCTACGGGTTACCGGAGTACCTGTCGGCGCTACAGTCAGCCCTGCTCAACGAGAACGCCACCCTGTTCCGCCGCCGCTATTACGAGAACGGCAGCCACGCGGGCTACATCCTCTACGCTACGGGAGCATTCGCCAACGGCGACGTCGACGCGATGCGCGACGCGCTGAAGAAATCGAAAGGCCCCGGCAATTTCCGTAACCTGTTCGTCCATGCGCCGGACGGCAAGGAAGCCGGCATCAAGCTGATCCCGATCGCGGAAGTCGCCGCGAAGGACGAATTCCTCGGCATCAAAAACACGACACGCGACGACGTGCTCGCCGCCCACCGCGTGCCGCCCCAGCTGCTCGGCATCGTGCCGGCGAACGCCGGTGGATTTGGGGATGTGACGAAGGCTACGGACGCATTCTTCGAACTGGAGATCGCGCCGCTACAGTCGGTGTTTCTGGAACTAAACGACGCGCTTGGCTTCGAGGCTGTGCGGTTCCGGGAGCGCGCCAAGGCGGCGGATTAGGCGCTAGGATCGATCCGCAGGCTGATGCCCAGTGCGCGGGCAACGGTTTCGATGGCGGCGGCGATGGCCTGCGGATCTCCGGTCCTGAGTGCGGCGGCCAAAAACTCGGTCTGGTCTTCCGGCTCGTTCAGGTGTGCCGCCGTGTCGAAGTGGGTGAGTTCGGCGGCCATCAGGCCAGATCGTCGATCAGAATGCCCAGTGCATCGGCCAGCTTGCCCAGCGTGGCGACCGAGCCGACACGGTCGCCCGCCTCGATATTGGCGATCTGGACCCGGTTGACGCCTGACGCATTGGCCAGCGCCTGCTGGGTCAGGCCGCGATATTCTCGCCAGACGCGCAAGGGGGCCTCCCCATCGAACAGGCGCTGCGCCACTTCGGCAGGCACCAGCTCTTCTTCGCCGCGCGCGATGGCGGCCATGGCGCGGTCATAGCTGTGCAGGTCGGCAAGATCGATCACGGCAGCCTTCATGGCCCGGTATTCGTCCAGCGGGATCGTTATCATTTCACCCATGACGTACTCCTTTCACTTGTAGATGCCGCCGCGCGGTCCGATTTCCAGAACTGCCAGCACCGTTCCGTCATCCATGATGACGCGCCAGTCTCCCACGCGCAGCCTGATGCCTTCGCGACCACTCAGCGCTGTGACGTTGTTGGCCTGCGATGCAGGGTCGGCGGCATAGGCATTCACCTTCTCGACGATCCGGACCGAGACATTGGCCGGCATGCGGCGCAACGTCTTGATCGCGGCGCGGGTGTAGGTGACTTGCTTCATGGGCGTTACGTAGCCCAACGCTACCATGTAGTCAATAGCTACATTGCCGGGCGTGAATGGTCATTCGCTGGACAGCCCCTTCTCAACGAGGCGGCGGATAGCCTCGGATCGCGCCCGCCACGCCCGCGAACTGGGCGGCGTCCTCGCCTTCATCAGCGAGGCCCTGTTCCTGGATCCCGGCTTCATGGCGCGCTGGCGGCTCGTGCGCCTGCGCGACGAACTCGATGTGCTGCGCCCGCAGCACCGTCAGCTGCGCCGTGACGACACGAGTGCGCGACGACATCCTTGCCGAACTCGCCCGCGCCGAAGCCGCCCTGCTCGAATTCCGGCCCCACATGACGGACAGGCCGCGCCACCTGCACTGACCACGCCAATCAACCTGGCGCATTGCAAACAAGCCCCGCTCCCGGCCGCGACAGTCAGGAGCGGGGCTTGTTCGTTTGCGCGTCGGAGCGATCCGCCCGGCAATTCCGCGTCATAATATTACGCTCCGTGCCAAATCCCGCCCCAACCGGCAGCCCTCCAGGAGTTCCGTACAGCGCCGGTCAGCGCCGTCTACCGGTACAGACCCATTCGAGGCTTAAATTCGCGCCCTCTGCCCGCCGCTGCGCCCTCTGCACGGGCTCGGCCGCGCGGCCACCCCTCGCCGCGCGCTTTTCCCCCCGCCTCGCCCGCGCGCTTTTCGTGTCGGTTTTGATGCGCTCCCGCAGGCTCGGGAAATCGGCCTAGGTCGCTGGCTGCACCGAGAGAACCTCGATCGCTCGATTGATGCGAATTGATGCAGCTGCGGGCATCTTTTCGCGGCATCTCCGATCGCACGCCGCAACGGAGTGGCACGGCCCTTGCTCTTGGCCCCCTGGAACACCCATGGGCGGCGCAGCCGCCCTCACACGCCGGCACCGCTGGCGATCCGCTGAAGGCGGGAAAACACGTTTAGGCATGGGGACAATACAAATCTGACGCCTGAGGGCGCCCAAGCGCCCTCAGTCCTTTTCCCTTCTAGTTCTGAGCACGGGGTACAATGCCAGTTTGGCACTCGCACTAGGCACAGAGAAGGAACTCAGCATTTCCTCGTGCTGCCGCAATGCCTCAGCGTCATCGCCGTACATGTGCGCGAGTCGCGACATAGCTGTACCTCCTACCAAGGAACGCCGTTCCGCCTGCTCCCGGCCTCCGCCCGAGGTCAGGGCGCTCGTAACACCCTTCAGCAGCCTTTCTGCCTTGATCGCCATGCGACTGGGGACGGCACCTGATCCATGGAGGTGCCGAACTTTCTCTCTCAGCTTTCCACCGAGCTTCTGACGAAGCGTCCGGACGATCTCGATCGGGAGCTGCAGCATGTCGATAAAGTATGAATTGCTGGTTTGTTGCCGCTGGGGGCCTTCACCTGGAGCATTGCCGGTCTTTACCGTGCGCCTCACCCAGTTGATGATGTTCTGCGCCCTGAGCACATCCAACTGCCGCACAACCGTGCGACGGGACAGCCGGCTCCGCTTCGCGATAGTGTCCAATGACGGATCGCACCGGCCAGTCTTCCCGTCCATCACACTCAACAGCGCCTCAAGGACGGCCTTGGCGTTCATGGAAATGGGCAACTGCTTCCCAGCTTTCCGGATGTGGTCCGAATATCTCGAGACGGATTTCGTGAAGACATCAAAAAATTTCAGAGCATTCTCGTTCCTGGCGGATGGCTGCCAGTAGATCGTCGAAACCTGGGCGCGCACGTCGTCGACATCGTAGCTCTTTCGCCATGCCGTATCGCGACCTCGCGTGCCACTTGAAGGCCGTCCCTCGACGGCTCCAGCACCTTGGTTAGGGTTAGACACTGGGCTCTCGGAGCCCGCAGAAATGGGTGAGTGATTGGGAGAGGTTAGGCAGCCTAACGCATTGACAAGACGAGCTTCTTCGAGCCCTCGCGGGGCATCCACTTTTCCTGACATTTTGGCTAATTCGCGATGTTCCCGCCCGGCTCGGCGGTAAGCCTTTCGCGGCGCCCCACCGTGGCACCTGCACTTGGTCGACCGTCATGGTAGACGATCCGCGCGACGGTTATGATAATGTGGAGGTAGCGCCCCACTCCGCTGTCACCGTCAGCGGGAAATTTCCGCCAATCGTCCGCCCACCGCAGGCTGGATTAGTGGACAACGGCTACTCCAACTGCTTAAGCGGTAGAGGTTTCTGGCCAAGGCATGCGACTGATCAGGGGAAATATGACAGGCGACTCTGAACTCGCATCAAGACGCGTATGCCGCGCCTATGGACACGTGAACATTCGCGGGCCCCGGAAGATCCTCGCCAGTTCGATCGCATCTTCGCCTCAATTCCAGCACCGCCAGGTCTTATCGAAGTGAAACCGCGCTTGAACGTGCCGGCCATCGGCGGGCGACACCAATTCGCCCATTTCCTGCCTGTGGCATTCGAACTGCAGCGCCGCGGAACCTTCGAAGTTTCGGTCTTCATTCCCCAAGCTGACGAAGCTGACGAAATCGAGCACCTGGCGTCCAGCCTGGGGTTTCCCCCGCCCAGAATCGTGAGCATGGACCTGCCCGCTCCATTCGGTTGCCGCGTGCCCCAGAGTATGGACAAGATCACGCGCCTGCTGATCTGGGCGAACCGAATTCGGGCCGGAGACGCCATCCTCTGCGCCGAGCGCACGTCCACCCTTTTGAAACGCTTGCCTGGCCGATGCCCGAGCATCATCCATATCCCGCACGGCGCCGGCGATCGCGCCGTCGGATTTGAGAAGCGCTTCCGATACTTCGATCGCGTCCTGGTGGCGGGCGAGAAGGACAGGGAAAGGCTGTTGGCGGAGGGGCTGGTCCGCCCGGACAATTGCGACGCCGTAGGCCCGATCAAAGTGTCTGCAAGCCTCCAGATGCAGGCGAGACGATCCCGGCTGTTCCATGATGACAGGCCGGTCGTTCTGTATAACCCGCATTTCAATACCAGGTTATCGTCGGCAGGGGATTTCGTTCATCGTCTGGTCGAGGCCATCCTGCGCGACGATCGCTACAACCTTGTCGTTGCACCGCACGTTCGCCTGGCAGCACACTGGGATGAGACGCGACGCAAACACTGGGAAGCCTTGGCAGAACCGGGCCGGGTCATCGTCGATCTTGGTTCGCGCCAGTCGATAGACATGACGTATACCTTGGGGGCCGATCTGTACCTGGGAGACGTGAGCAGCCAGGTTTATGAATTCCTCGTCCAGCCCCGCCCGTGCCTGTTCGTGAACGCGCACGACGTGGCATGGCAAGGCAGCGCCGATTACGCGATGTGGCAATTCGGCGAGGTCGTTGCGCCTGAATGCGACATCCCCGGGGCGATCACACGGGCCTTTCGGGATCATGCCCGGTTCAAGGCTGCACAGATGAAACGCGCGCAGGCCACTCTGGAAGGCCTGGCGTGGGATGAACGCGGAAGACCGAGCCTGTCATCCGTCGATCCGATCGCACGGGCGGCGGACATCATCGAGCAAAGTGTCCAATCCGATCGGGCGCCCCGAGCGGCAGATGGAGCGGCGATCCAGTTGCAGAATGGCGACTTATCGTTCAGATGAGCGTCCATGACAGCAAGTACCGCCGAGGTTCGAACTAGGAGTCCTCTCAGTCGAATCTTGGCCAACACGGCTTGGCTTCTGGGCGGCAAGGGCTTCAGCGCGGTTTGCGGAATTGCCTATCTCGCAATCCTGACCCGTTCCTTGGGACTGAAGGATTTCGGCCATTTTTCGCTGATTTTCGGCACGGCTCAGGCATTGATTGCCCTGGCCGGTTTCGAGACCTGGCGTGTGGTGATCAGGTACGGCGCCGAGTTCGTTCACCGCAAGGACTGGAACCGGTTCGGACGGCTTGCCATGGCTTGCGGGCTCATGGACGCCGCAGGCGCAATGCTTGGCTGTGTCATCGCCTTCATCACCATATACGGCTTTGCTACGACGCTGGCGCTCAATCCTGCCTACATCGACACGGCATTCTGGTTTTCCTGCGCCATGTTGTGGGCGCTCGTTTCCACGCCGACCGGGATCGTCAGGGCCCTCAACCGGTTTGACAAGGCGGTTTACGTCGAAGCTGTTGTGCCGATCGGCAGACTGACCGCCGCATTGCTGATCTGGTGGCTGGGCCCGACGGTAGCGCGATACCTCTTCGCGTGGGCATTCATCGATCTCCTCGAAGCCGCCCTGTACTGGGCGATGGCCCGCCACCTGTGCCCGGAAGCGGTAAGATGGAGCCACATGCGCAGTTGGAGACAGACCCTCGCCGACAATCCGGGACTGGTCCGCTTTTCCGTGATGACCCACGCAGGCGGAACGATCGATGCCCTGCTTCGCCAAGGGCCGCTGCTTCTGGTCGGCGGCCTGGTAGGAACGAGCGCAGCGGGCCTTTATCGTCTGGCCAATCAACTGACCCAGGCAATGGCGAAACTGTCTGCCCTGCTGACCCGCTCGGTCTATGCCGAGGTCGCGCATGTGAAAGTTGCGGCCAGCACCGAAGTCTTCAGACGCCTTGCGCTCCAGACAAGCTCCATCGCGGCAGTGGCTGGCCTAGCCACGACCCTGCTGGCGTATTTTCTGGGTGCCGACCTTCTCAGGCTCATCGGCGGCGAGACCTTCGCAAGAGGCGCCGGGATTCTCATTCCACTGGCTGTGGCAGGCAGTTTCGAGCTGGCCAGCGTAGCCTTCGAGCCAGTCCTCCATTCTAGCGAAGGCGCGGGCCGTGCCCTGTCGGCGCGGATCGGGGGCGTCGCGGTCCTCGCCGCGGGTATACTCCTCTTGCCGGGGTTCGGTGCGGAGCGCATCGCGTGGTCGGTGGCCATGGGCAGTGCTGCGAGCTACATGGCGTTGGCCGCGCTTGCCTATCATCGTGTTCTTCGAACGAAGAATTCCAACACGGCAGAAGCGACGAAGCCGGCATAGTCCGGCCGATCCATGTCTTCGCCAAATCATGCAGGTGGCCACCGCCCCGAAGTTTGGCAAACGCGCACGGCTCCATGGGAGGAGCCTGGCGATGATACCTACTCATGATGTCTTACCCTGCATGGGGGCTTGCCCGACTCACTCGCGAGGCGTATTTATAAATCGACCGCGAAAGGCATCCCTTGCCAGGATCGCGAACCAGACCACGACATGCACCGTAAGGGCAAAGTCCATGGACAGGTTCGGGAACAAAAGGGCCGGTCAGGGGGCCGCTCCGAAAGGAGCGGCCCTTTCTGATTCCGGGCCGGGACCCTTCGCAAGTTGCGCAGCTGCCCCTCGATTTTGCGCGGCCTGCAAGGGCGCGAACGCCTGTTGCGGCCTTCGTTCTGCCAGACGCATTCTGCGATGTCGGAAGGGGAAGGTGCTGCCTGCCTGCATGCCGGGATTGGAGTCCAAGGGGGGACGGCCCGAGGCGCAACGTCCGAAACGTGAGCAGCGACTTCCCACTATCCTGCGCGCTCCGGAGACACAACTTCGGCTCGTCAGACGAACCTGTCACCTGATCGCATTCCTGAACAATTCAGCCGTTTACAGGGAGGGTCAGGCCGCGACCCGAAGCTGGTTACGGCCTGCGCGCTTGGCAGCGTAGAGCGCCATGTCGGCGTTATGGATCATGTCCTCCACCCCCAGCCCGGCGATATGGTAGACGAGGCCGCAACTGATCTGCGTCCGGACTTCCTGCCCGAAGCGCATGTCCACCGCTTCACTCGCTACCCGGTCGACGATACGCTTGCAGATGCCTTGCGCCACCTCGCTGTTGTCGGTGCGCAGGAGCAGCACGAACTCGTCACCGCCGAGGCGCCCGACCACGTCTGTCTCGCGCACTTCGCTGACGAGGCGCGCGGCGATTTCCCTGAGAACGGCGTCGCCGACCAGGTGGCCAAGTTCGTCGTTGATCGACTTGAACCGGTCGACGTCGATCAGGGCAAGGCTGAGGCCGGTTTCCGGCCTGTCGGCAATGGCAGCCTGAAAGCGCTCCATGAAACCGGCCCGGTTGAGCACGCCGGTCAGTTCATCGGTCTGGGCTGCGTCGGCCAGTTCGCGCTCGCGCTGCTTGCGCCGCGTGGCATCGAATATCGTGGCGATGGACCCTGCGAACTGGCCCTCGCTGTCATAGGATGCGGTGAAGGTCGCCTCGATCCAGCGCCCGTTGCCCAGCGGAATTTCGGCGACTGCCTTGCCCTGCGGGTTGTCGATCGCCTCGACGTGGGCGCTCATCAGCGCATCGGCGCAGTCCTCCCGCAAGTCGAGGATATCCTCGCCGACAAGGTCGGCCGCAGGACGACCGAAGATCGAGGAGGCATCGCCCGCGACCTGGGTACAGCGCCCTGCCGGGGAGAAGTTCACGAGCAGGACCGAGGAACGCTCCGCCAGCAGGTGGATCGCGCGTTCACGCTCGGCCAGCTTGTCGAGCAGGATGCGGCGCTCATTGAGCGAGGCCGCGATGGGCATGTTGGTGAGCAGGAGAAAGGCGAGATAGAGCTGGAAGAAGCCTGCTTGGGCCCAGAACCCGTGAACCGAGGCAAGAGACACCGGTCCGACGCCATGCATCGTTGCCAAGGCGCCGATCGCGGCGATCAGCATGACAGCCAGATTGGTGCCCAGCCAGCCGAGCCGGAATGTAACGAGAATCAGAGGCAGAACCGGCACGAACAGCAGCGGATACGTGCTCTGCGCGAAGACACCCGCCGCGACTGCGACCACCAATCCCTGCAGGGCCCCCGTCTTGAGTCGCTCGATCCCGGACTTGGAACGGAAGCACTGGACGTAATGGCCCGCAATCAGGGAGTGGAAGAACGGCGTGAAAATCAGCAGGCCAAGAGCATCGGCTGCAAACCAGATACCGAGCGATTCGCCGATCGGCTGGTCGAACATCAGGTAGGCTGTCAGCGCGCCGAAACCGGTGCTGGCAGCAGGCGCGATCAGGCCCGCCGCGAGGATGAAGCGGTATACCGAGCCCTTGTCGTGCAGCAACGCATTGTCCGCGCTGACGATGCGGCGAAACATCCATGCCGCTATCAGGATCTCCGGCAGGTTGGACATGCCGAGCATAAGCGAGCCGATCCCGGCCCCGCGTATGGCCATGTTCGCCGCACCGTTACCCAGCAATGCGGCCAACAGGTAGAGCGACCATTCCGAACGCGGCCGCTGCAGCATCATGGCGACCACGACGGCATTCGCGGGCCAGACCGTAGCGATGCTGCCCTCGTGACTGGTGAGATGGATCGTCACCGCGGCCAGTGCGAAATAGAGACAGGCCGCCGCAAGCGCCTTGCCTGCCGCACGCATCGACAAGACTGCCCCGATTGTGTTTGCCACCCATCCCATGAGTCGAAGAAATAGGCGGGACAGGGTTATCAGCGGGTTAAGCCGACATGGTAAGTCGCTGAATTCGTGATGTGTTTACTTGTCACACATGGGAATGCCCGCCGAAATTTCACTTATTTTGCAATCGATTGTGAAAATTTTGCAAGACCGCATCCTCCTTGCCGAGCGCCCGCAGATCGTGAGGGCGCGCTCCAGGCGATATGCTTAATCGCGATGAAAATTCGCTCTTTCGGCCCCTCCGGACTGAAATTCCGCCCTGCGATACCGTAGTTAATGGCCGGAAACATGAACGCCGGAGCATCGAAATGGCCTATCTCGACCCTGAATTCGGATCACCGCCGATCCACCGCCGCGAACCGCGCGAGCAGGTCGAGATGCTGGCCAAGTTCCGTCGCGACTTCGTAAGCAGCACTGTGCTGCTCAAGGACCTGACGCGCTTCGGCGCGAAAGTCGAAGGCATCGGCCGCCTCAGCGCCGATGAAGCCGTAAGCCTCGCGCTGCCGGGATGCCGTCCGGCGATGGCCTTCGTCGCCTGGGCCAACGAACACAGCGCCGGTCTGGAATTCGCCGATCCGCTGGACAGCCAGATCTTCTCCGATCTCGTCGCACGTTTCGGCCTCGGTCGCAGCGCGGCGGCGCCGGCCTGATCGCCGGAGACAGCGCGCGGCGCTGCCCGGCACGCTTTCAGCTCACCGCCGGTTCGAGGATCGCGATCGTCCCTGCATCGGCGTCGATCTCGGCCATGACGCCGACCGGCACGCTCACCTGCCCGGCGATATGACCGATGGCAGCGCCCTGGAAAGCCGGCACTCCCAGTGCGGAGAACTGGCGATCGAGCACCTCGTAGATCGTGAAGTTCGAATAGCCGCCATCGGGATTGCTGCAGCCGGTGCACTGCCCGAAGACGACGCCCGCGACCTTTGCCAGAATGCCCGATAGGGCGAGCTGCGTCAGCATCCGGTCGATGCGGTACTCCGCCTCGTTGGTATCCTCCAGAAACAGGATCGCACCGTCAAAGTCGGGCAGGTAGGGCGTACCCACCAGAGCCGCGAGGACGGTAAGATTGCCACCGATCAACCGGCCGCGCGCCTTTCCGCCCCGGAAGGTCCGCACCCGCTCGCCGCGGCGGCCGAGGTAGGGCCCGACATGCCCCGGCACGGCATATGTCGGCGTCGCCCCGTCGAAAGCCAGCGCGCGGAACGACTCCCACGCCGCCGGGGGCCAGGATGCCGAAGCGTTCGGCCCATGAATGCCGGGCACCCCGGTCCGCGCGGCGAAGGCGAGGTGGAGCGCGGTATTGTCGCTGAACCCGGCGAACAGCTTGGGCGTGCGGGCAATTGCGCCGAAATCGAGCCAGGGCAGGATCCGCGCAGAGCCCCAGCCGCCGCGCACGGCCATGATCGCGCGCACCCCGTCGTCGGCGAACATCGCCATGAGGTCACTGGCGCGGTTCTTGTCCGATCCGGCGAGATAGCCTTCGCGATCCAGCATGTGCGGCGCGGCCCTGGGCTCCAGCCCCATGGCCCGCACGGCCTCCTCGATCTCCTCCAACCCGAAGCGGTCGCCGATGAAGCCGGCCGGAGCGACGAGGCCCAGCACGTCCCCCTGACGCAGACGCGGCGGCTTTTGCGGGCCTGACGTCCTGTCCGGTCTTGCCGACATGGCAGGGGCGGCGAGCGTGGCGGCGGCAACGCCTAGGCCCATCAGCGCGCCGCGCCGCGAAAGGTCGGTGATCGTCATGGCGCAAGCCTAGCCGCACCAGCCCGGGCAGGCGAGTCCCCGTCCGTTCGCAAGAGTTTAATATGATGCGGCTATTCTCTCGACGGAAGCCGATCGAACCTCCATCTAGGGCATATGACCGAAGAAGAAGAAAAGAAGATAGCCGACCGCCGCTTTTACAAGGCGGAGCAGGAAGCCTCCTTCGCCGACCAGCAGGAAGGCACCCTGCAGACTCAGAACCCGGCCTATCGGCTGGCATTCCAGGACACCGAATTCCTGCTGCGCGACGAGCTGCGGCCGGTGCGTTTCCAGCTGGAACTGCTCAAGCCGGAAATGTTGCTCGAAGAAGCGAACATCGGCTCGACTCTCGTCATGTACGGATCGGCCCGCATCCCCGCGCCCGACGAGTGCGACGCCCTGCTGGCGAAGGCGAGGAACGAGCGGGAAAAGAAAATTGCCGAGCGGCTGGTCGCCAAGTCGAAGTACTATGACGAGGCCCGCAAGCTCGCCCAGCTCGCCAGCAAGTGCGCAGTGGTCGAAAAAGGCATGCGCCAGTTCGTCGTCTGCTCGGGCGGCGGGCCGTCGATCATGGAAGCGGCCAACCGGGGTGCAGCAGACGTCGGCGCCGAATCGCTGGGCCTGAACATCGTCCTGCCGCACGAGCAGGCGCCCAACCCCTACGTGACGCCGCGCCTGTCCTTCCAGTTCCACTATTTCGCGCTGCGCAAGATGCACTTCCTGCTGCGCGCCCGCGCCGTCGCGGTGTTCCCGGGCGGGTTCGGTACGCTCGACGAGTTCCTGGAACTGCTGACGCTGATCCAGACAGGCAAGATGAAGCCGATCCCGATCCTGCTCTATGGCCGCGAATTCTGGGAACGGATCATCAATTTCGAGGCCCTGGCCGAGGAAGGCACGATCAATGCCAGCGACCTCGACCTGTTCCACTGGTGCGAAACCGGAGAGGACGGCTGGGCCAAGATCCGCGAATTCTACGACCTCGACTGCGGCTAGCAGGCGGCCGGCAGCCAGCGGAGATCAGCGGACCGCGTGATGTCCCAACGGTCCGTTGCCCGCGCCGAATTCCGGCGCGTTGAGCAGGGCCGCGCGCACGAAGTCGCGGGCGTCCTCGATGGCTTCCTCAAGCGTGGAGCCCTGCGCGAGAAAGGTCGCGATGGCGCTGGACATCGTGCAGCCGGTACCGTGGTTGTGGCGCGTATCGATCCGCGATCCTTCCCAGACGACCGGCTCGCTGCCCGGCACGATCAACCGGTCTTCGACCGTTTCGCCTTCGGCGTCCCCGCCCTTCGCAAGATAGGCCGCGCCGCGCGATGCCATCGACTCGGGCCCGCCAAGTGCCGCCAGTTCGCCGATGTTCGGCGTGGTCAGCGTAGCAAGGCGGATCAGCCGTTCGAACGCGGCGACAGTTTCCTTGTCCGCCAGCGTCGATCCGCTCGTCGAGACCATGACCGGATCGAAGATCACCGGCACGTCCAGCCCTTCCAGGCGATCTGCGACCAGTTCCGCAATCTTCGCCGAACCCAGCATGCCGATCTTCACCGCGTCGACACCGATGTCGGTAATGCACGCATCGATCTGCGCCGCGACCAGTTCGGGCGAAAGTGCCTCGATAGCCTGGACACCGAGCGTGTTCTGCGCCGTGATCGCGGTGATCGCGGTCATGCCATAGCCGCCCAGCACGGTGATCGTCTTGATGTCGGCCTGGATGCCTGCGCCGCCCGAGCTGTCGGAACCGGCAATGGCAAGGATACGAGCTGGCTTCATCGGATAATCTCTACCGCACGTCCACAGGCAGGCTCAGGGCGAACGGTTCGGGGTCTGCACAAGGCCCCGGAGCGTGCCGAGCCTGTCGCTGCACCTGCGGGGGGAAATATCTCCCTTAGGCCTTGTACCGCCTCTGCGTCGAGGGGGGATGCGCCGCATGATGCTTTTTGGCCCGCGTCGGACGGTCGGTAAGCTCGCCGCCGCAGTTGGGACACATGTCATCGAGGTCGTCCGCGCATTCGGCGCAGAAAGTGCATTCGAAGCTGCAGATGAAGGCGCCGGGCGCCTCTGCCGGCAGATCGGTGCCGCAGCGTTCGCAATCGGGGCGCATTTCGAGGGTCATCAGACGGTCGCCTCTTCCACGGCCGAGCAGATCGAGGCGACTGCCGCCTCGACTTCGCCGGCATCGTCGCCTTCGGCCATCACGCGGATCACCGGCTCGGTGCCCGATGGGCGAATCACCAACCGGCCCTTGCCCGCGAGCGAAGCTTCGGCATCGGCGATCGCGGCCTTGACCCGGTCGACCTCCAGCGGCTTGCCGCCCGAGAAGCGCACGTTGCGCAAAAGCTGCGGCACAGGGTCGAACAGGTGCAGCAATTCGCTGGCCCGCTTGCCCGACTTGACCAGCGCGGCGAGCACCTGCAGCGCAGCGACGGTGCCGTCCCCGGTGGTCGCATGGTCGAGCAGGATCATGTGTCCGGACTGTTCGCCGCCGACATTGTAGTCAGCGCTGCGCATTTTCTCGAGGACGTGGCGGTCGCCGACCTTGGTGCGCACCAGATCCAGCCCGCGCTCCTGAAGGAAGCGTTCGAGCCCGAGGTTGGACATGACCGTGGCCACCACGCCGCCGCCGGTCAGGCGCCCCTGTTCCGCCCACTGGCTGCCGATCAGCGCCATGATCTGGTCGCCGTCGACCGTCTGGCCCTTCTCATCGACGACGATCAGGCGGTCGGCATCGCCGTCGAGCGCGATGCCGATGTCCGCGCCGGAAGAAACCACCGTTTCCTGCAACAGCGCCGGATGGGTCGAACCGCAGCGTGCGTTGATGTTCTTGCCATTGGGATTGACCCCGACCGCGACGATTTCCGCGCCCAGTTCCCAGAAGGCCGAAGGAGCGACCTGGTAGGCCGCACCATTGGCGCAATCGATCGCGATCTTTAGCCCGTCGAGGCGAATGTCCTCGGGCAGCGAGCGCTTGACTGCGTGGATGTAGCGCCCGCGCGCGTCGTCGATGCGGCGGGCCCGCCCGATATCCTCGGCATCGGCAAGCGCAAGGTCCTGCCCGAGCATTGCCTCGATCGCCAGTTCGTCCTCGTCGGAGAGCTTGTAGCCATCCGGGCCGAACAGCTTGATGCCGTTATCCTGGTAGGGGTTGTGGCTGGCCGAGATCATCACCCCGACATCGGCGCGCAGTTCGCGCGTGAGCAGGGCCACCGCGGGTGTCGGCATCGGCCCGAGCAGGACCACGTCCATGCCCACGCTGGTAAATCCGGCGACCATCGCATTTTCGAGCATATAGCCGGACAGGCGCGTGTCCTTGCCGATCACCACGCGGTGCCGGTGGTCGCCGCGCAAAAAGCGGCTGCCTGCGGCCTGCCCCACTTTCATGGCGGTGGCGGCGGTCATCGCCCCCTGGTTGGTGCGCCCGCGAATGCCGTCGGTGCCGAAGAACTGCTTGCCCATGCTCAAGATCGCTATCAATTGTGTTGTCGGTCTTGCCCTTGCGGGCAAATTGCCATGTCGCGCAACTTCGTTAATGTCTGTTGCCCGATAAGGCCAGTCATTGGTGCGATCCTGAGCAACGAGACATCCCGAAAAGGCAGCGCGTCACGGATGCCGGAGATCCGCGTCCCCGGCCTGCTGACGCTTGCCGGTCTCGTCGCGGGTCTGGTTTGCGGCGCGCTGCTCGCAGGCTCGCCGCAGATGGACTCTGCGCTCGCGATTGCCGGACCGGTGGGCACGCTGTGGCTGCAGGCCCTCAAGATGACGATCCTGCCGCTCGTCGCCGGCCTGCTGTTCACGGGTATCGTCGAGACTGCCGCCGCAGCCCGCGCCGAGGCCATGGCGAAGCGCACGATGGGCTTCATCTTCGGCTCGCTTGCATTCAGCGCCTTCGTCGGCGCGACGGTCATGCCGCTGCTGCTGTCTTTCAGCCCGCCCCCCGAAGGCGTCGCCGTGCCCGGGACCCAGGCCCCGCCGCAAGTGCCCGGCATCGGCGACTTCCTGCTCTCGATCATGCCGACCAATGTCGTGACCTCGGCTGCGAACGATGCCCTGCTCCCGGTCATCATCTTCGTCGCCCTGTTCGCCATCGCCTCCTTGCGGCTCGACGAAGCGCCGCGCCGGCAACTCGCCCTGCTGTTCGAAGGGCTGGCCGGGGCGATGATGGTCCTGATCGGCTGGGTCCTGAAAGTCGCGCCGATCGGCGTCTTCGCCCTCGGCCTCGGCCTTGCCGCGCGCAGCGGCCTCGCCGCGATCGGCGCGCTGGCGCACTACATGGTCCTGGTCAGCACCTGCGGGGCCGTGTTCCTGGTCCTTGCCTACCCGCTAGCTGCCGTGATCGCGCGCAAGTCGCCGGGCCGGTTCGCGGCGGCGGTCCTGCCCGCGCAAGTCGTCGCCATTTCCACCCAGTCCTCGCTCGCCAGCCTGCCGACGATGCTCGCCTCGTGCCGCCGGCTGGGCGTCGCAACGACGACAGCCGAATTTGTCCTGCCGCTGGCCGTGACCATCTTTCGCGCGACGAGCCCGGCGATGAACGTGGGCGTCGTCATCTATGCCGCGCACCTGGCCGGGGCAGAGCTGCATCCCGGCGCCATCGCCGCCGGGGCCTTCGTCGCCTTCCTCACCACCTTCGGTTCGGTCTCGCTGCCCGGCACGGTCAGCTTCATTGCTTCCACCGCGCCGATCGCCGCGGCCATGGGCGTGCCGCTCTGGCCGCTGGCAGTGCTGGTCGCGGTGGAGATGCTGCCCGACATCATGCGCACGGTCGGGAACGTCACCATGGACGTTGCGGTCACGGCGAGCGTAGATATCCCTCGGCAGAGCGCACCTGCCGCGACAGAGGACTAAATCTGGGGCTACAGGCCATGGGGCAACACCCCATCTTGCCCCCGCGAGAGTCTCGACCTAGAGGGCCCGAAAACTCCCATCACTGCAGGAAACCACCGTCATGACCGATTCCGTCCAGATCCGCCGCGCACTCTTATCGGTGTCCGACAAGACCGGCCTTGCGGAACTCGGCAAGGCGCTGGCCGAACGCGGCGTCGAACTCGTTTCAACCGGCGGCACCGCCAAGGCGCTTCGCGATGCCGGCCTTGCCGTCAAGGACATCTCGGAAGTCACCAATTTCCCGGAGATGATGGACGGCCGCGTCAAGACGCTGCACCCCAAGGTCCACGGCGGCCTGCTGGCGGTGCGTGACAATCCCGAGCACGCCAAGGCCATGGCCGACCACGAAATCGGCGCCATCGACCTCGTCGTCGTCAACCTCTACCCCTTCGAGGCGACCGTCGCCAAGGGTGCGGACCGCGACACGATCATCGAGAACATCGACATCGGCGGCCCCTCGATGGTGCGTTCGGCGGCGAAGAACCACGCCTATGTCACCATCGTCACCGACCCCAGCGATTATGAAGGCCTGCTCGTCGAGCTGGAAGCGACCGAAGGCTGCACCACGCTGGCCTTCCGCAAGCTGATGGCCGCACGCGCCTTCGCCCAGACCGCCGCCTACGATTCGATGATCTCGCAGTGGTTCGCCTTTTCCGACCAGGGCCAGACCTTCCCCGAGATGCTCGCCGTCAATGGCCGTCTCGTGACCGAACTGCGCTATGGCGAGAACCCGCACCAGAAGGCCGCGCTCTACACGCCGGTCGGCCCCTACACCCGCGGCCTCGCCCAGGGCGAGCAGGTGCAGGGCAAGGAACTGTCCTACAACAATTACAACGACGCCGACGCCGCCTTCGAACTCGCGGCCGAGTTCAAGGGCCAGGACCCGGCCGTCGTGATCGTCAAGCACGCCAATCCCTGCGGCGTCGCCCAGGGCAAGTCGCTGCTCGAGGCATGGGAAGGCGCGCTGGCCTGTGACGACGTTTCGGCCTTCGGCGGCATCGTCGCGGTCAACCAGACTCTCGACGGGCCCACGGCCGAAGCGATCTGCAAGATCTTCACCGAAGTCGTCGTCGCCCCCGATGCCGACGAGGACGCCCGCGCCTTCTTCGCCAAGAAGAAGAACCTGCGCCTGCTGCTGACCGGCGACCTGCCCGATCCGCGCCGCGGCGGCCTTTCCGTAAAACCGATCACCGGCGGCCTGCTGGTGCAGGGCCGCGACAACGGTGCGATCGGCTTCGACGACCTCAAGGTGGTGACCGACCGCGAGCCGACCGACCAGGAGCTGAAGGACTGCCTCTTCGCCTGGACCGTCGCGCGCCACGTCAAGTCGAACGCGATCGTCTATGCCAGGGACGGCGTGACCGCCGGCATCGGCGCAGGCCAGATGAACCGCCGCGATTCCTCGCGCATTGCCGCGATGAAGGCCGCCGAGGCCGCCGAGAAGTTCGGATGGGACGAGCCGCGCACGGTCGGCTCGGCCGTCGCATCGGACGCCTTCTTCCCGTTTGCCGACGGCCTGCTCGCCGCAGCCGAGGCAGGTGCTACCGCCGTGATCCAGCCGGGCGGCTCGATCCGCGACGATGAAGTCATCAAGGCTGCCAACGAGGCGGGCCTGGCAATGGTCTTCACCGGCATGCGCCACTTCAAGCACTGATACCGGAGCCGGGACGGCCATGTGGCTGCACTGGCTCGGACCGCTTCTGGGACTGGCCTTCCTGGCCGGTCTGGTTTCCGCTGCCGTGCTCCTTCGCCTTGGCAAGGTGCACGGCAGACGGCGGATCCTTGCCACCGCGGCGCTGCCTTTCGGATGCCTCGCCGTCCCGCTGCTCGGCCTGTCGATACTGGCCGTCGCAGGCTGGGCCTTCCGCCCCGGCTGACCGCACCGCCGGCCATCCCGGCAGAAACCGGCGCGAAACCACGTGCGCCTCTTCCGGCCCTCATTGTTCCCTCCATTCATCGCAAGCGGCGAGCGACTGATCGCAGCATCATGCGAAATGTGGGTTTATTCACTGGACCGAAAGCACTTTGGCGGCATGTGGGCCGCATCGAAATCGAACTACGGATTGCTACGCAGGACATGGGACTCTTCAAGGCCGACTTCTACCGCTTCTTCGCTCTCGGGTTCGCCGGGGGCGCACTGCTGGTGTTCGGTTCGATGGGCCTTCACCACAGCAGTTCGCTGGCCGACAACATCGTCCCGCCCGCCGAGGCCGCGACGACGCGCTGAGGCGCGACGCCGGACAGGCCGGAGCCTCTTGCCGGCCCGCCGCGATTGCTTCCCGCCGGTTCCGGCCCCATATTGCGGCCATGGCGACACGACACGTACATCACGAACATTCGGGCGAAGGGCTCGTCAAGGCGGCGCAGTCCGCGCTTCTCAAGGCCGGCGAGCAGTGGACCGAAATGCGCGCCGACGTCTTTGCCGCGCTGGCGGAACATGACCGCCCGGCCTCAGCCTACGACCTGGCCGAAAACGTCTCGGCGCTGCGCGGCAAGCGCGTCGCGCCCAACAGCGTCTATCGCATCCTCGACCTCTTCGTGCGCACCAACCTGGCCCGGCGGGTCGAAAGCGCCAATGCCTATGTCGCCAACAGCCACCCCGGCTGCCGCCACGACTGCATCTTCCTGATCTGCGATTCCTGCGGCCAGATCGTGCATATCGACGATGATCGGCTGACCGGTTCGCTGATCGCCGCGGCGCGTGACGCGGGCTTCGCCGATGTGCGCCCGGTGGTGGAACTGCGCGGAACCTGCGCGGCCTGCAGCTGACCCGGCGCCGACGCCCCGACGTGCGCCAAGCCCCTCGCGGCCTTGCGAAGTTGTCCGCCATGCGGCAGGGCAGCGTATTCGACTCCTGCCCGCAATCCGTGTAGACACGATCCATGACCGCCAACCCGGCAACGCCCCTCCTCGACACTGTCGATACGCCCGTTGACCTGCGCAGGCTCAAGCCCGCGCAGTTGCGCCAGCTCGCCGATGAACTGCGCGAGGAAATGATCTCCGCCGTCGGCCAGACCGGGGGCCACCTCGGCTCCGGCCTCGGCGTCGTCGAGCTGACAGTGGCGCTTCACTACGTCTTCAACACGCCCGAGGACCGGCTGATCTGGGACGTCGGCCACCAGGCCTACCCGCACAAGATCCTCACCGGGCGGCGCGATCGCATCCGCACCCTGCGCCAGGGCGGCGGTCTCTCCGGCTTCACCAAGCGCAGCGAAAGCGAATACGATCCCTTCGGCACCGCGCATAGCTCCACCTCGATCTCGGCAGCACTGGGCTTTGCCATCGCCAACAAGATCAAGGGCCAGCCGGGCCGCGGCATCGCCGTGATCGGCGACGGCGCGATGAGTGCGGGCATGGCCTACGAGGCGATGAACAACGCGCGCGAGGCGGGCAACCGCCTGATCGTGATCCTCAACGACAACGACATGTCGATCGCCCCGCCGGTGGGCGGGCTTTCCGCCTATCTGGCCCAGCTCGTGTCCTCACGCCCGTTCCTCAACATCCGCGACTTCGCGCGCAAGGTTTCGCGCCGCCTGCCCGAAGCGCTGCACCGCGCGGCGAAGAAGACCGACGAATTCGCCCGCGGCATGGCCATGGGCGGCACCCTGTTCGAGGAACTGGGCTTTTACTACGTCGGCCCGGTCGACGGCCACAACCTCGACCAGTTGATCCCGATTTTCGAGAACGTGCGCGACGCTGCCGAAGGTCCGATCCTGATTCACGTCGTGACCAAGAAGGGCAAGGGCTATGCCCCGGCCGAGGAAGCGGCGGACAAATATCACGGTGTACAGAAATTTAATGTCGTCACCGGCGAGCAGGCCAAGGCCCCTGCCGGTCCGCCCAGCTATACCGGCGTATTTGCCAAGGCCCTGATCGCCGAGGCGCAGAACGATCCGCGGGTCTGCGCGATCACGGCGGCCATGCCGTCCGGCACCGGGCTCGACAAGTTCGCCAGCCAGTTCCCGGACCGCAGCTTCGACGTCGGCATCGCCGAACAGCACGCGGTGACCTTCGCTGCCGGTCTGGCCGCGCAGGGCATGCGCCCGTTCTGCGCAATCTACTCGACGTTCCTGCAGCGCGCCTTCGACCAGGTCGTGCACGATGTCGCGATCCAGAACCTGCCGGTGCGCTTCGCCATCGACCGTGCCGGCCTCGTCGGTGCCGACGGTGCGACCCATGCAGGTTCTTTCGACGTGACCTATCTGGCGACGCTCCCCAACTTCGTGGTCATGGCCGCCGCCGACGAAGCGGAACTGGTCCACATGGTCCACACCGCCACGCAGCATGACAGCGGCCCGATCGCCTTCCGCTATCCGCGCGGCAACGGCACCGGCGTCGCCCTTCCCGACAAGCCCGAAGTGCTGGAAATCGGCAAGGGACGCATCGTTCGGGAAGGCACCAAGGTCGCCCTGCTCTCCCTCGGCACCCGCCTCGGCGAGGCGCTGAAGGCAGCCGACGCGCTGGAAGCCAAGGGCCTTTCGACCACCGTTGCAGACCTGCGCTTCGCCAAGCCGCTCGACAGCGAACTGATCCGAAAGCTGATGCTCAGCCACGAAGTGGTCGTCACTGTCGAGGAAGGCGCGATCGGCGGCCTTGGCGCGCACGTCCTCACCATGGCGAGCGACGAAGGCCTGACCGACAACGGCCTCAGGATCCGCACCATGCGCCTACCGGACGTGTTCCAGGACCACGACAAGCCCGAAGCGCAGTACGACGAGGCCGGGCTGAACGCCCCGCAGATCGTCGACACCGTGCTCAAGGCGCTGCGCCACAACAGCGCGGGCGTGAACGAAGCGCGCGCCTGACCGGCAGGCGCAGGGGCACCTGCGGCGGCCCCTCGCGCGCAAGTCCCATTCAGGGTGAACTTTGCGCGGTGGGCGCGCGCCGCTTCTTCGTGATTGCGAGCCGGGTTACCAGTCGTAGGCCTTAGGCAGGTAGGTCCGGTCGAGGTCCTTGTAGCGTTCCTTCAGGCGGCTCTGGTGATTGTCCAGCGGCTGCTTGACGCCGTCGATCCATACCTGGAGCGGCGCCGAGGACAGTTCCAGCGGATCGCCGTCCCAGACCACCACGTCGCCCACCGCGCCGGGCGCCAGGACGCCGGCGCGCATGTGGCCGTTGCGACCGTCCATGCCGCTGATCTCGGCAGGGACCGAGGTGATCGCAGCCAGTGCCTCTCCCCAGCTCAGGCCTGCCGCGCCGGGGATCCTGTTCAGCGCGACGAGGTTGCCGGCCTCCTGCGGTGCGTAACGCGGTTGGTTGTCGTTCGCGAGCATGCCGATCGCGACCTTGACGCCTGCCCGCTTCATCCGGCCGACATTGGATTGAGTGGCAGCGATGCGGTCGAACTGCGCAGGCAGGTCATTCAGCGCCATGGCGATCACCGGCACGCCTGCCGTTGCGATCTCGCCGGCGACGAGCCAGCCTTCGCTCGCACCGACCAGCACGAGGTCGAGCTTGGGAAAATCGCGCTTCAACGAGAGTACCGAGCGGATGTCGGCCGCGCGTTCCACTTCGACGTAGAGCGGCTGCGTCCCGGCGATGACCGGTGCCAGCGCAGCGGCATCGGCGCGCGTCAGCATCGCGTCCGACTTGCGATCCGCGCCCGGTGTCATGGCCGCAACGTCCTTTGCCTCGCGCAGGGCATTGCGCAAGGCGACGTAAGCCGCGACGCGGCTGCCGCCGGCGAGCTTCGCCCCGCCTTCACCCAGCGCGACAACCTGGAAGGCTCGGGCCTTCGTCACCGCGTCGGGATCGGCGCCGAGATCGATCAGTGCGCCCTGCCCGGCGAAGATCGAATTGCCGTTGAACGGCGTCACGCTGGCACGCGTCACCCCGCCTTCGCGGCTGATGGCGATGTGCTCGTTCGCCGGATTGATCGCGGGCGCGACGTCCAGCGCGGCGTTGAACGGCGATCCATCCGATCCGCGGTCGTCGCTCTCGCTCACTTCCTGCACGTCGAAGAGGCCCAGGTCGGTATAGTTCGCGAAGATGCCGGGGGTGACCCATTTGCCGCTGCCGTCGATCACCTCGACGCCTGCAGGCACGGCCACACCCGCCCCGGCGGCAACGACCTTGCCGCCGCGAACGACGACAGTGCCGCCCTCGATGGGCGCACTGCCGTCGCCGGTGGCAACCGTGGCATTGGTAATGGCGAAGTCCTGCGCGGAGACGAACGAGGGCACTGCGAGCGCCGCGGCACCGGCAAGCGCGACGGTAATGGTGACGGAGAGGCGCTTCACTTCACATCTCCTTCACCGGGCTGGCCCAATTCGAAGTCGCTCACCGGGCGGCGCTTGGGATCGAGCGCGTCATACATCAGCGCCCCGTCGATCCAGACTTTCTCCGGACGGGTATAGACCGAGAGCGGATTGCCGTTCCACAGGACGACGTCAGCCATCTTGCCGGATTCCAGGCTGCCGGTCCGATCGGAAACGCCCATCGCCTTGGCCGGGTTATAGGTGAACCAGCTCACCACCTGTGCGTCGGGAATGTCGATACCGATGCGTCGGCCGTCCGCCTGCGCCTTGGCCGCTTCCTGGTTGAGACGCTGGATGCCGTTTTCGCTATCGGAGTGGATGATCACGCAGACGCCTTCCTTCTGCAGCAGCGCCGCGTTTTCGGGAATGGCATCGTAGGCTTCCATCTTGAAGCCGTACCAGTCGGCCCAGACGGCAGCGCAGATGTCGTTCTGCTTGAGCAGGTCGCCGATCTTGTAAGCCTCCACCGCATGGTGGAACGCGGCGACCTTGTAGCCCATCTCCTTGGCCATATCGATCACCAGCGCCATCTCGTCGGCGCGGTAGCAGTGGTTCTGCACGAGGATCTCGCCGTCGAGCACGCCGACCAGCGTCTCGTTCGCGAGGTCGCGGTCGCGCTCCTCGTCCTTGGCGTACTTCTTGGCATCGAGCCACGTCTGCCGGTCGACAGCGAAGTTGCCCATGCGGGTCGAGGGCTTCTGGCCCTTCGATCCATAGACGCGCTTCGGGTTCTCGCCGCAGGCCATCTTCAGCGAATAGGGGGCGCCGGGGAACTTCATCCCCTGCACCGTCAGGCTCGGCACGTTCTTGAGCGTGACCGAACGTCCGCCCATGAGATTGGCCGAGCCGGGCAGGACCATCAGCGAGGTAACCCCGCCATTGGTGAGGGCGCGGGTGAAACCGGGGTCCTGCGGCCAGACCGAGTGCTCGGCCCAGACTTCAGGCGTGGTCGGGCTGGTCGCCTCGTTACCGTCGGCCAGGGCGTCGACGGAGGGTGAGGGATAGTCGCCCAGGTGGGAGTGCGCGTCGATCACCCCGGGGGTGACGAACTTGCCCGCGGCATCGACGCGGATGTAGCCATCGGGCACCGCAAGGTCGGGCCCGCCCACGGCAACGAGCCTGCCGTTCTCGAACAGCACCGTGCCGTTATCGATGCGCCCGCCGCGACCGTCATAGACCGTCGCGCCGACCAGTGCGGTGGGCCTGCCTGGATAGGGCCTGTAGGTCGAAGGATAGGGCGTCTCGACCGCCGCTTCCTTGTCCTTCTTCCTGGCCAGCGCGCCACCGGTCGGCAGCGCGAGGGCGATGCCCAGCGCAAGCACACCGGTCCATGGCCGCAATGCGGGCGGTACTTTCATGACAAAACCCCTGTTCACCAAAAAGAGCGGCCCGGGCGTTTCCACCCGGGCCGTCGCATTTGCGTCGTTCAGGTCGGCCGGTTTTCCGGGTGCATCCCGGCTTCCTGCGCCTCGAGCCCGACTTCGCCCTGACCCATCAGGCCATCGTCGTGATCGCGATCTTCGAGCGAATCGAGATGCATCCAGCGCTTGACGATCGGCGAGAGCAGCAGGACGACGACGGCAATGCCGATCGTGACCCAGCCGATCTTGCTGTAGATTGCCAGCGTGAGGTCCTTCGACATCTCGCCGCTTTCACCGCCGGTCGCTTCGCCGATCTTGCCGGCGACGAAGTTGCCGACCGCGGTCATGTAGAACCAAGCGCCCATGATGAAGCTGCCCAGATGCGCCGGGGCCAGCCGCGTCATGGCCGAGAGGCCTACGGGCGAGAGACACAGCTCACCGGTGGTGTGCAGCAGGTAGATCAGGAAGACGAAGACGACCGAGGTCATCACCGCCGGATCGCCGGTGCCCGCGCCCCAGACGAAGACGAGGAAGCCAAGGCCGACCTGGACCAGCGCAAGGCCGAACTTGGCCGGCGCCGAAGGCTCCAGCCCGCGCTTGGCGAGGATCTGCCAGAGACCGGCAAAGAGCGGCGCGAAGAGCACGATGTAGATCGGGTTGATCGACTGGAACAGGCTGGTCGGGACGCCGCCACGATCGACGTACTTGTCGGTGTAGAGGCTGAGCGAACCGCCCGCCTGCTCGAACAGGCCCCAGAACACGGGGTTGAGCGCGATCAGGAAGAGGATCGCGAAGATGCGTTCACGCGGCTCCTTGGGAAGCTTGAAGGCTTCGTAGAGCGTGTAGGCGAGCATCGCGACGCCAGTGATGATCAGCAGGTTCTGGATCACGTCCACGTACTGGATCAGGAACCAGATCACCGCGACCGCGGCAATGCCGGTGCCGTAGAGCTTGAACTCGTTGTTCTTCTGCAGCGGCCTGGGCGGCTCGCCCTGCCCCAGCAGTGCCGGTTTGCCGACGACGAAGATGATCAGGCCCAGCACCATGCCGATGCCGGCGAGGCCGAAGCCCCAGGACCAGCCGATCGTTTCGCCCAGGTAACCGACGAGGATCGTGCCGAGCGCCGCACCGACGTTCACGCCCATGTAGAAGATCGTGTAGGCCGAATCGCGGCGGGCATCGGTCATCTTGTAGAGCTGGCCGACAATCACCGAGATATTGGCCTTGAGGAAGCCAGAGCCGACGATGATCAGCGAGAGCGCCAGCCAGAACACGTTGATCGCCGGATCCGCCTGCTTGACGGCCGGATCGGCCACGCCCTGCATGCCTTCCCAGGCCATGAACAGGTGGCCGAGCGCCAGCACGACGCCGCCGAACAGCACCGCCTTGCGCTGGCCCAGCCAGCGGTCGGCAAGGTAGCCACCCAGCACCGGGGTAATGTAGACGAGGCTGGTATAGCCCCCGTAGATCAGCGAGGCGTCGCCGTCGTTGAACAGCCAGAACTTCGTCAGGTAAAGGATCAGCAGCGCGCGCATGCCGTAGTAGGAGAAGCGCTCCCACATCTCGGCATAGAACAGCACGAACAGGCCCCGGGGGTGGCCGACGAATTCCTCGCTCTTGCGGGTGGCGATGAGGCCGCCGATGGCGAGCGTAGCGAACAGGGCAAGCGCAGCGATTGCCGCGATCCAGTCACCCTCGTTCCAGTTTGTTATGTCCTTCATGCGACCTCTTGTGGCCTTTCCTTGACGGCAGAGAAGGTATGAAGGGGGGCAAGGTAGCGGACAAAACGAGGGTGTAAATGGGGGGGGCCCGCAGCGCGGCCCCCCCCACCCTGTGCTTAAGGGTGCATTCTAAGGGATTACTGCTAAGCCATTGCGCATAAAGCCGTGGAATGGCATTTTCTCTTTTCGCAATCGGCAAAGTTCACGAAATTTTGTGATTCGCCCAAGCCATGAAGATTTTTTTGGGGGGACGTTGAAATGATCAGATCGGAACTGCTGCAGGCCCTGGCGAAGGACAACCCTGAGCTGCGAACCGAAGACGTCGAGCGTGCGCTCGATACCTTCTTCGACGAGATCGCCCAGCGCCTCGCCGATGGTGGCCGCGTCGAACTGCGCGGCTTCGGCGCCTTCTCCACCCGCCACCGCGACAGCCGCAAGGGCCGCAACCCGCGCACCGGGGAAACCGTGGAAGTTCCCGAGAAGAAGGTGCCCTATTTCAAGCCCGGCAAGGAAATGCGCGCCAAGCTGAACGTCAGCTAAGCCGCGCGCGGGCAAACTTCGACGAGCCTGTCATCCCCCGCAGGCCGAGCCCGTCGAAGCGCCCGCATGCGTCCCTTTGCCAGATTCCCCGCTCATGCCCTGACCTGGCCCGCGCCGGGACCAACTCTTACGCATAATCGCGCGCGACGCGGATTTTCTGCTGGCTGCGTTCGGGAACCCACTTGATGGTGGGCGCCGGCCGCCCCTTGTCTACCTGAATCAGCGCCGCGCCCGGGGCATCGATATCGGCATTGTAGATGGTGACCGTCGCCGGCACGCTCGACTGGAAGTAAAGAACCGGCGCCTTGTTGGTGGCATCGGCGCGAACCACCGGACTGTCGAGCACGTAGTTCGGACCGCTTCCTCCGAAGAACGAAAAATGCCCGATCCAGCCGGTGCCGCCGCGCTTGACCGGATTTTCGCTGCGGCAGTTCTTGAGCGTGCCGGTATTCCAGAGCCGGTAGTTGAGCTTGTTCCCGCTCGAAAGGCAGTTTTCCATGTAGACGTCCTGCGACTTGGTGTCGAAGCCCCCGTCGCTCGATCCGGTTGCCACACAGGAATAGTAGCGAATCTTGCTGTTCCCGCGCTCGTCGGAGAAGCCGTCACCATTCCAGTACTGGTCGGACGGACGCTGGGTTTCGCAGAAATCGTGCGCCTCGACACGGCGATAGACGATGTCGTGCGCCTCATCGTCGAGCGCGAAACCGACGCAATAGTTCGCGCATTCGCCATTGCCCCGCGCCACGACATCCTCGATCAGCCCGCGCGTCGAGCCATAGCGGACCCGCATGAAGTTGCGCGCCAGCCGGGCGGCATTGACGCGCCGGACGGTAAAGTCGCTGACCGGCGCGGGCACATCGGGATGGTTCCAGGACCAGTTCTCGATGAAGCGGTACATGTTGGCGACCTGGCAGTCCTCGATGGCGACAGTCTCGGTCGTCGTATGGAAAAAGCGGATCGCGCCATTGCCCAGGTCGAGAAAATAGCAGTTGCGAATAAGGGTGTTGCTCTCGGCCTTGATCGCCGTGCCGCCATCGGTACCCGACCCGCCGGGCGAACGCGTGCCCCGGAACGTGCGCCCGTCGATGATCGTCTGGTAGGCACTCTGCGCCCAGATCAGCGATGGCCTCAGCACTATTCCGGCGGCGGCTGTCCCGATGAGTCCACGGCGCGTGAGCAGTCCAGTCATGCAGTTCCATCCTTTCGTTACGGCAGGTCGACGAGAGGGCGGGGGGTTGCCGCAGGACTGCGGCCAGCGCATTGATATTTCTTTAAGTTTGGACCTTAAGCCGGATTTAACCATAGGACTTCGGGCAATAGCCCTGCAGATGCAACACCGCGCGCCCGGGCACTGTATGCGGATTGCGCAGCGGCACGCAGCCAGCTAGGAGCCGTTTTCCTGCGACGTGCGGACGTGGCGGAATGGTAGACGCTGCGGACTTAAAATCCGCTTGGGTATCCCAGTGCGGGTTCGAGTCCCGCCGTCCGCACCAAAAAACACCCCGGACCTGCGCTGATCCGGGTGTTTACCGGATCGAAACCATGCAAAGGTGATAAAACCGTACTGCAGTTGTCTTCGGCAATGCAGATCGTAGCAACAGGTGTCGCCAGAGCGCGAGTACCATGGGGGGTACGCTCGCAATGAAATACCCGGGAATTCTGTCCGAGCCCGAGGCAGGTCAAATCGACGACCACAACGAAAAGCGCATTCAGCCGCGCTTTGCGCTCATGCTGCGCAGCGCCAAGCTTGTCGGCCCCAGTGGCGAATTTCTCTGCATCGTCAGGGACGTTTCCGAAAGCGGCGCGAAGCTGAAGATCTTCCATCCGGTCGTCAACGACGAGCCATTGGCGCTCGAAATCGCGACCGGCGAACAGTTCGGGATCGAGAAGGTCTGGGAAAAGGACGGCGAAGCCGGTGTCCGGTTCCTCGATTCGGTCGATATCATGCGTTTCATCGCCGAAGCGGGTCCGTTCCCCAAGCGGCCGGTCCGGATCAGGGTCAACCACGGAGTCACCCTGTCCTTCGCCGGTACGACGGCTTCCGCAACGGTCTGCGACCTGTCGCGCCAGGGCGCGCGCATCGAAACGTCGCAGCATCTGGCGATCGGCCAGACGATCCGGATCGGCGGGGATCATCTTCCCGAATTCGAAGCCACCGTATGCTGGCGCAAGCACCCGGCCTATGGCCTGGTCTTCCGGCAGCTCATGAGCATGGAAGAACTGGCCCAGCGCGTCTACCGCATGCAGTTGCAGGGTCCGGGCACGGCCTGAGCCGGCAAGACAGGCGTAATCACGCGGGCCGGAACTTCATCGCCGCCCCGTTCATGCAATAGCGCTTGCCGGTCGGCTTGGGTCCATCGTCGAAAACATGGCCCAGGTGCCCACCGCACTTGGCGCAATGCACTTCGGTGCGCGGATAACCGAGCTTGTAGTCGGTCGAGGTCCCCACCGCGCCGGACAACGGCTTCCAGAAGCTGGGCCAGCCGGTCCCGCTGTCGAATTTCGTCGCTGAGGAGAACAGCGGGTTACCGTCCGCCGCGCAGACGAAAATACCCTTGCGGTGCTCCTTGTTGAGCGGTGAGGAATAGGGTCGCTCGGTGCCCGCTTCGCGAAGGATCTGGAATTGCTCGCGCGTCAGGCGCTTGCGCCATTCCGCCTCGCTGTAGCTGACAGGATAGGTCTTCGCTTCGGCCTCGCCGCTGCCGCACGCGGTCAGCACCGGCAGGGCCGCCCCTATTCCCAGCCAGGCAAGCAATTCGCGGCGCGAGGTGGCAAGAGGCATCCGGGTTCTCCTGTTACGGGCACGGCAGGGCGCCTGCGGGCTATGCGCAGACTGTCACGAGATCGGAACATACCTCGCGAATTCAATACCTAGCCTTAATGGCCCGCGCTCAGGCGCCTTGCGCCGCCTTTCCCGAAGCCCGGCGCAGCAACGCCGTGAGCCCGCCGCGCCCGGCCGATGAACCCGGCCCCGATTTCATCACCCTGCGCCTGAACAGCGCCGAACCGAAGCGTACCAGCAGACCGACCCAGATCACCTGCCAGATGACCGCGAACAGGTGCGGCGACAGCGCCGGGTCCTGCGCGGCACGCGCCAGCATCGCGAAAGGCGAACTGAACGGGAAGAACACTGCGGCGATCTCCATGAACGAACCGGGCTGGGTCATCGCAAAGCTGGCGAAGAAGAAGACCAGAAGCTGCAGCATCGTGACCGGCATCGACAGGGTCTGGACCTCGCGCACCGTCGTGGCCATCGAACCGATCGCGAGGAAGACCGAGCCGAGCAGCAGGTAGGCCATGGCGAAATAGACGACGCCAAGCGCCAGGAGCATCGGCCAGCCGACCGCCGGATCGGGCAATTGCGGCACCGCCGATCCCGCCGCGACATAGAGCGCCGCCCCGACCGCGCCCCAGACGGAGATGCCGACGAAGGACACGCCGAGCATCGCGAAAAGCTTGCCGAAGAACACCGCTTCCATCGGAATCGCCGCGGCAAGAACCTCGATGATCTTGTTGCCCTTTTCCTCGACGAGGTTGGACAGGACCATGCCCGCCAGCATCATCGTCAACAGGAACAGCAGCATCTGCGCGGATTGCGCGGTCCTGAGCTGGCCCTTGCGCTCATTGGCGTTGCTCGTCACGGTTCGGTCCAGCCGCACTTCGGGCAGCGCCCGTTCGCGCGGCGCCAGCGCTTCCGAAGCGATGAGCGCCACCGGGCCGCGCCAGCGTTCGATCTGGTCTTCCGGGCCGGTGAGAACCGGCGCCTGCGGCGTCCCCGAAAGCACCGCCGCGACATTGGCCCTGCCACCGTCGACGATGGCGCGCGGATCGAACCGCTCGCCCGGCTCCAGTCGCCGCAGGATCAGGAAATCGGGCAGAAGGCCGCCGATATTGGCCGCCAGCCGATCCCGGGCCGCCCGCATCGCCTCTGCATCGTCGCCCTGCATGACGATGGCGACATGGGGATTGTCCGCCGTCTGCTGCACGCGCTGACCGACGCTGCCGGCCAGTCCGCCGACGACCAGCGGGAACAATGGCCCCAGCAGGAAGAAGAAGAAGGTCCGGCTCATCAGGATCGCCACGAAATCGCGCCGGGCAACGACCCATGCGGCGCGGGCGATCGACAGTCTGCCGCGGGGGCGGGTCATCGGTTCAGTTCCTCCGGCTTTTCCTGTTCCAGCGCCCGCGCCGCAGCCTCGCCGGCAATCGCCACGAAGGCATCGTGCAGGCCCGCCCGCTCGATCGAAAGAGAGTGAATGCCCGCTTCCCCTTCGATCAGGGCGCGCAGCAGCGGCTCGATCCCGGTATCGGGCAGCGAGAAGAACCAGAAGCTGCCTTCATGGCGCGCATCGGCAGGCAGTGCCCCGCGCCACGCCCCGTCCTGCGCGCGCGTCTCCAGCCGGACCTGCGCGGGAATGCGATCACGCGCGACGTCGACCGGCCCGGCGAAAGGCACCTTGCCCCCGGCGATGATCGCCACTTCGTCGCACAGTCGCTCTGCATGGGCGATGACATGGGTGGAGAAGATCACCGTCGTCCCGTCCTGCGCAAGACCGCGCATCATGCTCTCGAGCTTGCCCTGGTTGAGGGCATCGAGCCCGGAAAACGGTTCGTCGAAGATCACCAGCCGCGGCTTGTGGACGAGCGTGCCGAGGATCTGCACCTGCTGCGCCATGCCCTTGGAAAGCTGCCGGATCTGCCGGTCGGCGGCATAGCCCAGACCATGCTGTTCGAGCAGTTCGCGCCCGCGCCGGCGGCCCTCCTTCAGCGGCAAGCCGCGCAAGGCGCCGACGAAGGCGATTGCATCCACCGCCTTCATCGCGGGATAGAGACCGCGCTCCTCGGGCAGGTAGCCGATGGCATGGGCAACGTCATGCGGACGATCCGCGCCCAGAATACGGCGATAGCCCTGGTCGGGATCGATGATGCCCAGCAGCATGCGCAGCGTCGTCGTCTTGCCGGCACCGTTCGGACCGAGAATCCCGTAGACCGCGCCGCGCGGCACGGTGAGATCGACGCCGTCGACGGCCGTTACCCCGTCGAAGCGCTTGACCAGTCCCCGCGCCTCGATGGCGAGCGGCCCGAAGTCAGGCCCATCGGCACAGGCAGCCTGGTCATTGCCCGCCACTCGCCAATCTCCTAGTGCGACATTCATGCGCGCTCTCCTGCGGTAGATACCGTCGAGGGAGAGCCATAAACGGGAACATCCGCAAGCTTGGTTAACTCCGCATTGGTCGACGTCGCGCCGGACACATTCATTGAGGACCTGCTGGCCCAGGCCCGATCGCTCGGGTTCTGCGCCTTCGGCGTCGCTTCGGCAAGCGAAGACCCGGTGCGCGCGCAGCGGCTGGAGACGTGGCTAGACGAAGGCATGCACGGCTCGATGGCGTGGATGAAGGAACGGGCCCACCACCGGCGCTCGCCGCAGGAGCTCTGGCCGCAAGCGCGCAGCGTGATTGCCTTGGGTATGAGCTATGCTCCCGCTGCCGACCCGCTGGCGCATGCGGATCGTCCTGAAATTGCGCGCATATCGGTCTATGCACAAGGGGCCGACTACCACGACACGGTGAAGAAGGCGCTCAAGCACCTTGCGCGCTGGATCGTCTCGGAGGGCGAGAAACGCGGGCTTGGCGGCGAAGACGGCTCGGTCGGCGTGAAAGTGTTCACCGATACCGCGCCGGTCATGGAAAAGCCGCTGGGCGCCGCCGCCGGACTGGGCTGGCAGGGCAAGCACACCAACATGGTCAGCCGCGAGCACGGCTCCTGGCTGTTCCTCGGCGAGATCTACACGACGCTGGACCTTGCCCCCTCATCCCCGGGCCGCGACCGCTGCGGATCGTGCAGCGCCTGTCAGGACGCCTGCCCTACGCAGGCCTTTCCCGCGCCCTACCGGCTCGATGCGCGGCGCTGCATCAGCTACCTGACGATCGAGCACAAAGGCGAGATCCCGCTCGAATTCCGGGAGGCGCTGGGCAATCGGATCTACGGCTGCGACGACTGCCTGGCGGTATGCCCCTGGAACAAGTTCGCGCAAGTCGCGCATGTCCACCGCACTTTCCTGCCGCGCGGCGAACTGACCGCGCCGCCGCTGGCGGACCTGCTCACCCTCGACGATGCAGGCTTTCGCAAGCTCTTCTCAGGCTCGCCGATCAAGCGCATCGGCCGCGACCGGTTCGTCCGCAATTGCCTCTACGCAGCCGGAAACAGCCAAAGGCCCGACCTGCTGGAACAGGTCGGGCCTTTGCTGGACGATCCGGACCCTGCCGTAGCCGACGCGGCACAATGGGCCGCAGACAAGCTTCAGGGCGTCGTTTGACAGCTTGCCCCCTGCCCCGCAATCGCGGGGAAAGGGAGACCGGTATTCCTAGAGCAGTTCCTTGAGCGGCTTGCCGGCATCGGCCAGCGCTTCGAGGTCGGGGGTGGCCCCGGCTTCGACCAGCTTGCGGCCCTGCACGTAATCCTTGACCATGTTCACGCAGTCCAGCGCGACGACGCGGCCGTCCTTGAGATAGACGACCGAGAAGCTGCGCTCCTCCGGATTGCCGCGGATCACGGTCTTGTCGAAGCCCAGGTTGATGCCGGCGGTCTGCAGCTTGAGGTCGTACTGGTTGGACCAGAACCACGGGAACGCCTTGTAGGGCTTCTCGTCGCCGCAGATCGCCTTGGCCACGCAGGTGCCCATGTCGTTGGCGTTCTGGACCGATTCCACGCGCATCACGTTGCCGCCGGCGTAGTCGCAGGCGAAAGCCGCACAGTCGCCGATCGCATAGATGTCGGGCAGCGAGGTGCGGCAGTACTCGTCCACGTCGACGCCGTTGGCGCCGGCCGCGCCGGCCGCGATCAGCGGACCGACGGCAGGCACGATGCCGATGCCGACGATGACGCCTTCGGCCGGGATCACTTCGCCGCCGGCAAGCTGCACGCCGGTGACCTTGCCGTTTTCGCCGACGAGGCTGTCGACCATGACTTCGGTGCGCAGGTCGACGCCGTGATCGACATGTTCCTTCTGGTAGAAGGTCGAGAGGTCTTCACCCGCAACGCGCGCCAGCACGCGCGGAAGCGCTTCGAGCAGGGTGACCTTGAGGCCCATCTTGGACAGCACCGCAGCGGCTTCCAGACCGATGTAGCCGCCGCCGATGACGACGATGTTCTTCGTGCCCGCATCGACTTCGGCCATCAGCGTGTCGCAGTCCTCGCGGGTGCGCACGGCGTGGATGCCGGTGAGGTCGGCCCCCTGGCAAGAAAGGCGACGCGGATCGCCGCCGGTGGCCCAGACGAGCTTGCCATAACCGTAGCTCTCGCCGTTGGAGAGCGTCAGTTCGTGCGCCTTGGGATCGACCTTGGTGACTTCGGTGCCAAGCTTGAACTCGATGTTCTTCTCGGCCCAGAACGTCGGCGGACGGATGTAGAGGCGGTCGAAGGTCTTCTCGCGCGCGAAATATTCCTTCGAGAGCGGCGGACGCTCATAGGGATATTCCGGCTCACGACCGATGACGGTGATGGTTCCTTCGAAGCCGTTCTGGCGAAGGGCGATCGCGCACTGTGCGCCGCCATGCCCGGCTCCCACGATTACGACGTCTGCCTTGCTCATGGTATTCCTGTTTCCCTGACTCGCCGTTCGCTTGAGGAATTTCCCTGGCGGGGTCAATGCCTAGATACTTGCCGATTTCACCCCAGCAGCGAAAGATCCTTTCCCGCCTTGGGGTTACGCAATCATCAACCCAAGCGCAGCCATCCCCTCAACCCGTGACCCGTTCCATCGCTTCCATCGTCAGGGCCAGCGACCGGCATTGCGCCTGCGGATCGAAAGTGGCGCCCGACACGATCAGTTCGTCCGCCCCGGTGCGCGCGATAAAGGCCTCGATGCCTTCGCGCACTTTCTGCGGCGTGCCGATCGCGCTGACCGAGCGGACCTGCTCGAGCATGGCCAGCGCCGATCCCGGCAGGCTGGCGCGATAATCGCGAACGGGCGGCTTGAGACGTCCCGGATTGCCGGTGCGCAAGGCGACGAAGCTCTGGTCGGTCGACGAGGCGAGATAGGCGGCCTCCTCGTCGCTGTCGGCCGCGATCACGTTGATCGCCGCCATGAAATGCGGCTTGTCGAGCACTTCGGAAGGCTGGAACCGTTCGCGATAGACGCGGGCGGCATCGTCGAGCTGCGCAGGCGCGAAGTGCGATGCGAAGGCATAGGGCAGGCCGAGCATGGCGGCGAGCTGGGCACCGAACAGGCTCGATCCGAGGATCCACATCTCCACGTCGGCCCCGTCGGCCTGCGGCGCGGTGACGCCGCCCACCGCCTGTCCGGCAAAACGCGCCCGCAGTTCGACCACGTCCTGCGGGAACTGCTCGGCCGCGGCCATGATGTTCTTGCGCAGGGCATTGCCGAGGCGCCCGTCCGCGCCCGGTGCGCGGCCGAGACCGAGGTCGACGCGGCCCGGGAACAGCGCGGCAAGCGTACCGAACTGTTCGGCGATCACGAAAGGCGTGTGATTGGGCAACATGATCCCGCCCGCACCGATCCGGATCTTCGAGGTCGCCTGGCCGATGTGGGCCAGCACCACCGAAGTCGCGCCTCCGGCGATCCCGTCCATCCCGTGATGCTCGGCCACCCAGAAACGCTTGTAGCCCGTCGCTTCGGCGGCCCGGGCATAGTCGGCGCTGATCGCCAGCGACTGGGCAACGGTGCTGCCTTCGCGCACGGTGACGAGATCGAGGACGGAAAGGGGAATCATGGGGTCCTGGCTCCTTCGGGGCCGAGCTGGTCGAGATAGCCTTGCGCCCTGGTGGCCAGGTCGCTGCCGGGGGCCAGCGCAAGGACGGAGTTGAAGCTGCGGCGCGCGGCGCCGTCGTTGCCCGAAAGCGCGGCGATCACGCCGGCCTCGAGCCCGATTTCGGCATCGCGCGGGGCCAGCCCGGCGGCCTGCTCGATCTGGGTCTGCGCCTCGATCAGCTTGTTCTGCCGCCGCGAAAGCGTGGCCGATAGCAGCCAGGCCTGGGCATTGTCGGGCTCGGCTTCGCGCGCCCGGGTCAGGGCGTCGGCCGCCTCGTCGGGCCGGTCGACGGCAACGAGGGCGCGGGCGCGGTCGAGCGCGATCGAAGCGGTGAGCGCGTTGTCCTCGGCCAGTTTCGCCTCGCTCGCCGCGGGGCCCAGCAGCATGAGCGCCTGCGCGGCGTCGCCTTGCGCCAGCGCGGCATTGCCCGCCATGGCGCCGAGGCGGGCGCGGGTCTGGTGATCGTCCGCCTCGGTCGCGTCGCGGGCATTGACGAAGGCCTGCTGCGCCTCGCCCCAGCGGTCGAGATCGCTGAGCGCCACGCCGAGGCAGAGCCCGGCCCTGACCTTCTCGCGCCCGACCGCCTGATTGAGCGCGTCGCGCGCGACCTGCACCGTGCGCTCGGGACTGGCCTCGGCCGCGGCCATGCAACCGGCGCCGCGCGGCGCTGTCGGCCGGGGCATTTCCTGCACGGCACGCTTGCGCGCCTCGTCCTGCTTCTTCTCGATGATCTCGAGTGGAAGCTGAGAGGCAGGCGAGGCGCCGTAGCCGGCAGTGGGACCGACTTGCGCCAGCATGAAGGGGGCAAGGATCAGCGAAACGGGCAGCATCATCGGGACAGGTCTCCGGTCAGGCCGCCCCGCTCACGAGTGCATCCAGCGTGCGCAGGAGCAACGCAATGTCGTTCTCGCGCGAGAGGCGGTGATCGCCGTCCTTGATCAGCTGGACCTGCACGTCGGCTGAACGCAGCGCCTTGGCGAGTTTGAGCGCGATTTCCCAGGGGACATCGGCGTCCTGCTGGCCATGCAGCAGGCGCACGGGCGCATCGATCGCGATTTCGTGGCCGAGCAGGAGATTGGCCTGCCCGTTCTGCCAGAACCCGGGATGGGTGGGCGTCGGCTCTGGGCCGTAGGGATTGTCTTCGAAGACCGCTTCGCCCGCAGCAAGCCGTGCCTTGTTCGCTTCGCTGGTACCCCACTCGGTAAAATCGGGCGCAGCAGCGATGCCGACCAGCCCGGCACAGCGCCCCTCGGGCAGGGCCAGCGCCACCAGCAGCATGAGCCAGCCGCCCATCGACGAACCGATCAGCACCACCTGCCCCGGACACAGCGCCTCGATCAGCGCAACCACCTCGTCCTTCCAGCGCAGCAGGGTGCCGTCGGCAAAGTCACCCGGGCTTTCGCCGCAACCGGAATAGTCCAGCAGCAGGCAGGCGCGGCCATGGCGATGCGCCCAGTCGAACACCGCGGCCGCCTTGCTGCCGGCCATGTCGGACATGTAGCCGGGCAGGAACACCATCATCGGTCCTTCACCCAGGGTGAGTCGATAGGCGATCCGTCGCCCGTCGGGCATCTCGTGGAAGCAGGTTTCGGTCATGCCCCGAAAGGTGGGGTCCATGGCGCACGAGGGCAAGGCGTAACCTTCGGACTTCAGACGCGTGACTCCCCCGGCGCGACCTGCTAGACGCCCCGGCGATGACGCAGCTCACTACCACTACGACCACCACGACAACCCGGCTGGCCCGGGCACGGTTGGTCGCGGCCTGAAGACGCGAGCCACCGTGCCCGGGGGTCCGGGCGGCAGGCGTCACTTCCCGGATCCGAAACGAATTTACCTGACGCCGGACCTTCCGCCGCGCGCGACCATGTGCCATGGCGCTGCGGCTCAGGAACGAAAGACGAGATCGATGTCCGAGATGTTCAAGATCAGCCTTCCCGATGGTACCGTGCGCGAAATGCCGCAGGGGTCAACCCCCGGCGACGTCGCCGCCGCGATCGGCCCCGGCCTCGCCAAGGCCGCGATTGCCGCGAGGGTCGACGGTGAGCTGGTCGACCTGACCCGCCCGTTCACCGGCGATGCCGCGCTGGCGCTGGTGACCGGCCGCGACGAGGAAGAGGCGCTCGAACTCGCCCGCCACGACTTTGCGCACGTGCTGGCCGAGGCGGTGCAGGCGCTGTGGCCCGGCACCCAGATCACGTTCGGTCCGGCAACCGACGACGGCTTCTACTACGACGTGATGGCCCCGGCCTCGCGCGAGCCGTTCGGCATGGACGACCTTCCCGCCATCGAAGAAAAGATGCGCGAGATCATCAAGGCCGACAAGCCGCTGCGCCGTGAAGTCTGGAGCCGCCAGCAGCTGATCGACAAGTGGACCGCCGAGGGCGAGACCTTCAAGGCGCAATGGGCGGCCGAACTGCCCGAGGGCGAGGACCTGACCGTCTACTGGTCGGGCGACGACTGGCTCGACATGTGCCGCGGCCCGCACCTGCCCTCGACCGGCAAGCTCGACCCGCAGGCCTTCAAGCTGATGCGCGTTGCCGGGGCCTACTGGCGCGGCGACCAGAAGAACGCGCAGCTGACCCGCATCTACGGCACCGGCTGGCTCAACAAGAAGCAGCTCAATGCCCACCTGACCCGGCTCGAGGAAGCCGCCAAGCGCGACCACCGCAAGCTGGGCGGCGAGATGGACCTGTTCCACCTCCAGGCCGAAGCGCACGGTTCGGTGTTCTGGCACCCCAAGGGCTATGTGATCTGGCGCGAGCTGGAAGCCTACATGCGCCGCGCCATCGACGGTGCCGGCTACAAGGAGGTCAAGACTCCGCAGGTGATGGACGCCCGCCAGTGGGAGCAGTCCGGCCACTGGGGCAAGTACCGCGAGAACATGTTCGTCATCCCCGACGAGGTTCCCAACGTCGCGGACGAGGGCCCGCTCGTGTCCAACGATGCGGACTGGATGGCCCTGAAGCCGATGAACTGCCCGGCGCACGTCCTGATCTTCCGCCAGGGGATCAAGTCCTACCGCGACCTGCCGCTGCGCATCTACGAGAACGGCTGCTGCCACCGCAACGAGCCGCACGGCGCGCTGCACGGACTGATGCGCGTGCGCCAGTTCACCCAGGACGACGCCCATATCTTCTGCCGTGAAGACCAGATCGTCGCCGAAGTGCAGGCCTTCTGCGAACTGGCGGACCGGATCTACAAGGACTTCGGCTTCACCTACTCGATCAAGCTCGCCCTGCGCCCCGAAAAGCGCTTCGGCAGCGAAGAGATGTGGGACAAGGCCGAGGCCGAACTGCGCGACGCAGTCGTGCGCGCAGGCCTTGCGACCGAGGAATACGGCTGGGAGGAACTGCCCGGCGAAGGCGCCTTCTACGCGCCCAAGCTGGAATGGCACCTCACCGACGCGATCGGGCGCACCTGGCAGGTCGGCACGATCCAGTCGGACCGCGTGCTGCCCGAACGCCTTGACGCGAGCTACATCGCCGAAGACGGCGAGAAGCACCGCCCGGTCATGCTGCACCGCGCGATCTTCGGCTCCTACGAGCGCTTCATCGGCATCCTCATCGAGCACTTCGCCGGCAAGCTGCCGGTCTGGCTCGCGCCGGTGCAGGCGGTCGTGGCAACGATCGTCTCGGACGCCGACGACTATGCCCGCGAAGTCACCGAGAGGCTCAAGGCCGCGGGCGTGCGCGTCGAGACCGACCTGCGCAACGAGAAGATCAACTACAAGGTGCGCGAACACTCGCTCAAGAAGGTCCCGCACCTGCTGGTCGTGGGCAAGCGCGAGGCGGAAGAGCAGACCGTCGCCGTGCGTACGCTGGGCGCAGAGCACCAGAAGGTGATGAGCCTCGACGACGCCATAGCCATGCTCAAGGGCGATGCGACCGCACCGGACCTGCGCCCTTGATCCAGCGCGAACTCCTCGGCACGGCGCAAGTCCCGGGCGGCGAACTGCTCGAGCTCTATCGGCACGACCGCGATTTCATGATCGTCCTCGGCCACAACGAGCTGATGAGCACGCGCAAGTGGGGCTCTGAAGAAGCGCTGGCGGTGCAGGCGATCGAGCGCATCGGCGCCGTCAGGCAGCCGCATCTGCTGATCGGTGGCTATGGCATGGGCTTCACCCTGCGCGCCGCGCTCAAGCTGCTGCCCGCAGACGGACGCGTGACCGTGGTCGAACTCGTGCCCGAAATCATCGAATGGGCGCGCGGCCCGATGGCCGAAGTCGCCGCAGGCTGCCTCGACGACCCGCGCGTGAACCTCGTGCAGGCCGACGTCGCGCCGATCATCGCCGGATCGGAAGGCGAATACGACGCGATCCTGCTCGACGTCGACAATGGCCCCGACGGCCTCGTGCGCGCGGACAACGACGTGATCTACACCTCCTCCGGCCTGCGCGCGGCCAAGGCCGCGCTTGCGCCCTGCGGGGTCCTCGCGATCTGGTCGGCCGGCCCCGACCCTGCCTTTACGCGCCGCCTGCAGAAAGCCCGCTTCGACGTCGACGAAGTCAAGGTCGCCGCACGCAGCAACGGCAAGGGCGCCAAGCACGTGATCTGGTTCGCCAGGGCCGCCTGAGCGGCCCGGCAGCCTACTTCTTCCCGACCGGGATCGACTTCGGCTTCTTCTCGGCCGTGGCCAGCCGCGGCACCGAAACCTTCAGCAGGCCCTTGTCGAGATGCGCCGTCGCCTTGTCGGCATCGGCCTCGAACGGCAGCGCAAGGCGGCGCAGGAACGTGCCCTGGGTGCGCTCGACGAGATGATAGTGCTTCTTCTCGTCCTTTTCCTCGCGCTCGTCCTTGTGTTCGGCCCGGATGGTCATGACGCCGTCCTCGATGTCGAGCGAGACGTCCTTCTCGTCGAAGCCCGGCAATTCGGCAGTCAACTCCAGCCCGGCCTCGGTCTCCGCGACATCGACCTTGGGCACGAGAAAGCCCGACTTGCCATTGCCGAACGTCGAGGGGATGCCCTGCCCGAAGTCCTCGAGCAAGCGGTCGATCTCCTGACGAAAGCCCGAAAACGGATCGTAGCCACCCCGGCCCAGCGCACTGCGCCCGAATGGAATGAGGGAACGAAATTCAGCCATTGCCTCTCTCCTTGTATCCGAGGCGATGGCTCGCACGGATTCGCGCGACATGCATTGACGCCGGTCAATGGCGCGCGGGAATCGATCCCGGAAGCGCAGGACAGGACACGCGGCGACAGGCAGGACCTGCCTTCATCGCGGAATTGTCCGGAGCGGATCAGAAGGGAAGCGGCGCCTTGGCGAGGATCAGCGCTAGGGCGCAGCCGGCCACGATTGCCGCGCGCAGCACTTCCGGTGCGCGGTTGGTGCGCTGGACGGATTGGGCAAGGGCAATGACGTGAGCCATGCTGCGCAGAGTGCGCTGCAGACTCTTACCAATTCGTTAAAGTCCAGGCATGCCCCCATCGCGGCGCACGGCCGGCGATGGGGAATGAAGACCGGGCCGCAGTGTCAGGGCCGCGAAGGCATCTGCTGGCTGGAGCAGTGGAACGAGCCGCCGCCTGCCAGCACGGCATCGGCAAGGATGCCCACGGTATCCCTATCGGGGAAAAGCTGCGCGATCGCATCGATGCCGTCGTCGTCGTGCTCGGTTCCGTAGATCGGCACCACCACCAGCTTCGAGGTTATGGCAAAGTTCATGTAGCTGGCCGGTTCGATCCGCCCGTCGGTTTCGACCCGGCCCGGCGAGGGCACTTCGCGTACTGTTATGCCCATGGCCTCGGCCCGGGCCCTGGCATCGGCATAGATATGCGCGTTGGGATCGTCCGCACCGGTCGCGCGCGGCAGGGCCAGCAGGCCGGGCGCGACGAAGCGCGCGAGGTTGTCGACATGGCCGTCGGTATGGTCGTTGATCAGCCCCTCGCCCAGCCACAGCACGCGGTCGTAGCCGAGGTCCCGCTGGAGCCGGGTTTCGAGGTCGTTGCGGGTCAGCGACGGATTGCGGTTGGGATTGAGCAGGCACTGCTCGGTCGTGGCGACAAGGCCGGTGCCATCCCCGTCGAGCGCGCCGCCCTCGAGGATCCAGTCCGCCGTCTCGACCGGCAGCCCGGCATCGCGCGCCAGTTCCGCGCCGATTTCCTGGTCGCCGTCCATCAGGTACTTGCCGCCCCAGCCGTTGAAGCCGAAGCGCATCGCCTTGCGCTCGCCCGCCTCGTCCATGACCACCAGTGGCCCGGTATCGCGCAGCCACACGTCGCCGTAGCGCCGCATCTCCAGCTTCACGTTCGCAGAGCAGAGCGCCGCCGCGCGGGCCGCATTGGCCTCGTCCCGCACGATCAGGCGCACTTCCTGACCGGAATCGGCCACGGCACTGGCGAAGCGGGCCATCTGCTCCTGCGCGGCGCCCAGGAAGCCCGGCCATTCGACCGGGTCATGGGGAAAGCCGATCCAGATCCAGTCCTGGGGATGCCACTCCGGCGGCAATTGGAACGTCAAGTCAGCAGCCTCCTTCAGGGGCACATAATTCGTCACGGATGACGCAGAAACTCACTGTCCTTGCGCCAGTTGGATCATCAGTCGCCAGCGGCGAAGTCGAGGCCGAGCGCGTAATGGAGGGCGACGTCCTCGACAATCCCGTTCCGGTTTCAGCTGTCCAAATATTCGTCGCCGGGGGCGCGACCTTCGAATTCATCAGAGGCGAGCGACTTCACCGTCGCCTTCTTCGTATCGACCGAAACCTGCGGACTGTCCGCCTCGATCGTCTCTTCCGGCGGCGGCAGCGCCGTGCCCTTGGGCATGTCCGGGCCGGCATAGGGCGTGCTGCAGGCGCTGAGCGCCAGCGCGGCGAGAATAAAGGCTCTCTGCTTCAAGATTGCGACCTCTGGGTGCATGGGGGGATGGCGAACACGTGCCAGACCGGCATGCGTTTCACAAGCGCGGCGCTTTGCCATGCGCCAAACGACCACGCCCCACTTGCCCTCGGCGCGGGCAGCAGGCAGGGATGGGCCATGACAGTCGACTGGACCGGAGCAATCGACCGCGCCCGCGCGCATGCCCCCTACTTGTCCGGGGCGCTGGACCGCTTGCCGGAACTGACAGAAATACTCGCCTCCGGAGACGGCACGGGTGCGCTGGCCTGGGCCAAGGCAGCCGGTGACGGCATCGCCGATGTCGGCGTTGCGCTGCGCCGCGAGAAACAGGCGCTCGCCCTCGCGCTGGCCATCGGCGATCTTGCCGGAGCCTTTCCGCTGCTGCAGGTGACGGGCGAGTTGTCCGCCTTTGCCGACCGGGCGCTCGATGCGGCAATCGCGGAAGGCATCCGCCGCCGCGCGCCCGATGCGCAGCCGGCCGGCTTCCTCGCGCTGGCGCTGGGCAAGCATGGCGCGGGCGAACTCAATTACAGCTCGGACATCGATCCGATCCTCCTGTTCGATCCCGAACTCCTGCCCCGGCGCGAACGCGATGAACCGGGCGAGGCGGCGCAGCGCGTCGCCCGCGCGGTGGTCGAGACGCTCGCGAAAGTGACGCAGGACGGCTACGTCTTCCGCGTCGACCTGCGCCTTCGCCCGGCCTCGGAAGTGAGCCCGCTGGCGATCTCCATCGATGCCGCGCTGACGCATTACGAATCTTCCGCGCTGGCCTGGGAGCGCGCCGCCTTCATCCGGGCCCGCGCCTGTGCCGGCGACATCGCTGCCGGAGAAACCTTCCTTGCCGCGATCCGGCCTTTTGTGTGGCGCAAGAGCCTCGACTTCGGAGCCATCGCCGAAATCGGCCGCCTCACCTCGCAGATCCGCGCCAATACCCGCGGCGGACCGGTGGTCGGGCCCGGGTTCGACCTCAAGAAGGGCCGGGGCGGCATTCGCGAAGTGGAGTTCTACGCCCAGACCCACCAGATGATCCACGGCGGACGCAACCCGCAATTGCGCCTGCGCGGCACCCGCGAAACGCTGAATGCGCTGGCCGATACAGGGCTGATCCCTGCTGAAGAAGCGCGCCTGCTCGGCGAAAGCTACGATCGGCTGCGCACCGTCGAACACCGCCTGCAGATGGTGCTCGACCAGCAGACCCACAGCCTGCCGATCAAACCGGAAGCGCTCGACGAAGTGGCCCGGCTCGATAGACTTCCCGACGGGCAGGCGCTCATCGCGGAGCTCACGCAGATCACCGAAACCGTCGGCGAACGCTACGACAGGCTGATCATGGCGAATACGCCCGAAGGCACCACGACCAGCGTCGCCGTGCCGGAACAGCGTAGCTTCGTCGAGCGACTTGAGGCGATGGGCTTTGCCGACCCGGCAGGGCTCGTCGAGCGGATCGCCGGGTGGCAGTCGGGCCGGATGCGCGCCCTGCGCAGCGATGCCGCGCGCACGGCCTTCGAGGCGATCCAGGAAGACCTGCTCGCCGCGCTGGCCGCCGCGCCCGAACCCGAACGCGCCCTGCTGCGCTGGGAGCAACTGCTCAACAACCTGCCGACCGCGATCAACCTGTTCCGCCTGCTTGAAGCGCGGCCTGCGCTGCTGCAGCGGCTCGCCCGCATCCTCTCGCTGGCCCCGCCGCTGGCCGATGCGCTGGCGCGCCGAGCCGACCTGCTCGACCCGCTGATCGATTCCAGCGCCTTCGAACTTCCGGGGGACGTCGAAACGCTGATCGCGCAGTTCTCCCGCTTCGAATCGGACGACGACTACGAGCGGATTCTCGACACCGTGCGGCGCAAGGTGGGCGAGAAGCGCTTTGCCTTGGGCGTCCAGTTGATCGAAGGGGTGAACGACCCGCTTGCGATCGGCCATGGCCTTGCCCGGATCGCCGAAGCGGCCATCCATGTGCTGACCCGCTCTGCCATCGAGGAATTCGAACAGACCCACGGCAAGGTGCCGGACAGCGAACTGCTCGTCCTCGGTCTCGGCCGGATGGGCGGCGGCGCCCTGACCTACGCCTCCGACCTCGATCTCGTATTCCTGTTCAATGGCGACTTCTCGCAGGAGTCGGACGGAGAGCGGCCGCTTGGGGCGACGCGGTACTACAATCGCCTTTGCCAGCGGGTGATCGCCGCGCTCTCGGTGCCGACAGCCGAAGGCGCGCTCTACGAAGTCGACACGCGGCTGCGCCCATCCGGCGCGCAAGGCCCGCTGGCAGCCAGCCTCGACAGCTTCGCACGCTATCAGAAAGAACAGGCATGGACCTGGGAGCACATGGCCCTGTGCCGTGCACGGGCGCTGTTCGGCTCGGCGAAAGGGCGCAGCGAGATCGACGCGCTCGTCCATGAAGTGCTGACCCGACCGCGCGACCCGGAAAAGCTGCGCAGCGACGTGCTGGAAATGCGCGAAACGATGGCCCAGCACAAACCAGGCAAGGGCCCGCTCGACGTCAAGCTGTCACGCGGGGGGCTCGTGGACCTCGAGTTTCTCGTCCATTTCATCCAGCTGCGTGAGGGCAAGGGGCTGGTTTCCGATTTGCGCGAGGCCATCGTGCAACTGGCTGACGCAGGGCTGCTGTCCGCAGACCTGATCGCGGCGCACGACGTCCTCACCCGCTTCCTCGTGGCTGCCCGCCTGCTGGCGCCGGATTCACTGGTTCCGGTCGAGGCGGCATGCATGGCACTTGTGCGCGCTTGCGGCTATGGGGCCTGGGACGAACTCGAGACGGCGCTCGGCCAGGCACGGACGCAAGTCGCGCAGGGCTGGCAGGCCGCCTTTGGCGAAACACTGGAGACTGACAGATGAGCACCCGCCCCGGCGTCGGCGACGCCTTTCCCAACATCGCCATGGAAACCCCGGATGGCGGCAGCTTGAAAGCCTCCGATTTCGCAGGCCAGAAGCTTGTCGTGTTCTTCTATCCCAAGGACAACACCCCGGGCTGCACGACCGAGAACATCGAGTTCTCGGCGGCCAAGCCCGAATTCGACAAGGCAGGCGTCGCCCTGCTGGGCGTGAGCAAGGACTCGGCCAAGAAGCACCAGAACTTCATCGCCAAGCACGACCTCAAGGCCCCACTGGCGACCGATGCCGAGGAAAACGGCCTTTCCGACGCACTCGGCATCTGGACCGAGAAGCAGAACTACGGGCGCACCTATATGGGCATGGTCCGCACGACCTACCTCGTCGGCCCGGATGGCAAGATCGCCAGGGTCTGGGACAAGGTAAAGGTCAAGGGCCACGTCGAGGCCGTGCTGGAGGCCGCAAAGGCGCTGTAGGGATGACCCAATCGATCGCGTGCGCGATCCGCGCGGCCCTGCTTGAGCGCGATCCGCGCACCAAGGCCATGGCCGCGCGCAAGGTTGCGCGCGAGTGGCGCCTTGGCCGCCTTTCCTTTGCCTTCGACGTGCCCATGCCCGACGTACCGGGTCGCCCGGATGCGCCCGAACTGCTGCCGCCCAACCGCATGCCCAAACGCGGCAAGGGCGGGTCGGAACGCGGGCGAATCGCCTTGTGGCACTCGCTCGCCCACATCGAATTCGTCGCCATCGATCTCGCGCTCGACATCGTCGGAAGATTCGGCGGGGAGATGGGCGAGCAGTTCATCAGCGACTTCCTGTCCGTCGCCGCCGACGAGGCGATGCACTATGCGCTCATCGAAAGGCACCTCCACACGCTGGGCAGTCACTATGGCGCCCTGCCCGCCCACAACGGCCTGTGGGATGCCGCCTACGAGACGCGTCACGACGTCGCCGCACGGCTCGCAGTGGTGCCGATGGTTCTCGAAGCGCGCGGGCTGGACGTGACGCCGGCGACGCTGGAACGCGTCCGCAATGCCGGAGACGAGACCGGCGCAAAGATCCTGAGTCGCATCCTTGACGACGAGATTCGCCATGTCGGTTTCGGTTCAAAGCACTTCGTCGACGTCGCCGAAACGTTAAATGAACCGGTAAACGAATTGTGGAAATCGTTGGTTTCCCGCCACTTTCGAGGCCTGTTGAAACCTCCGTTCAACGACTCGGCGCGTCTCGCAGCCGGTTTATCGCGCGATCTCTACGCAGGGGTTGCCTGAGACTGAACGGTAAGCATAACTGCAACTCGCGAGACGGCGGGGGGTTCCGACCATCTCCAGGTAAACTTTGACCGGGCCGATTTCGTGGCCTGCGTCAGACAAGAAAAGCGTCGCGTCCAAATATGGATGCCGGCGGACAAAAAGGTATTGCGAGTGGTCGTAACGAAGTCTTTCGCCAAGTTCCGCGCAGTGACCGGTGTCCTGGTTGCAGGCGGTTTTCTCGTCGCGGCGCATCCCGCGATGGCCAACAGCAGTGCAGCTGCAGCCGACATCTCCGCCCCGCTCCGTACGTCGCAGTCGGCAAGCCAGTCGGTCAGCGGCGGCGAGGACGAACAGTTCCGCCAGCTCTTCAGCTCCTGGCAGAATTACGAGGAAACCGGCCTCGCCGTTTCCAAGGCCAAGCCGACCCTCGGCAGCAGCGCCAGCATCGCTTCGGTGTCGATCCCGTCGCGCAATCCGCTCGACCACGACACCATGACCAGCAGCTTCGGCATGCGCGAGCACCCGATCCTCGGCGGTCGCCGCTCGCACAAGGGCGTCGATCTCGCCGCGCCGACCGGCACGCCCATCCATGCTTCGGCCGATGGCGTGGTCAGCCGCGCTTCCACTTTCGGCGGCTACGGCCTGTTCGTCTCGATCGAACACGGCGGTGACCTGCAGACCCGCTACGGCCACATGTCGCGCCTGAACGTCGCCGATGGCCAGGTCGTCCACAAGGGTGACATAATCGGTTACGTCGGCTCGACCGGCAACTCGACCGGCCCGCACCTGCACTATGAAGTTCGCGTCGATGGCATCGCCGTCAACCCGGTCCCCTACATGCAGGGCGACCGCATGGCTGCCGCCGCGGCCGAGAACGACGCCAAGGGCGGCTGAGACAGAACGTTCCGCAGCTTACCGTCCGCAGCGATGTGAAGCTGGGTAGCGCTTAAAGGTTTGGAGAGGAGGAGAAGGCGGCCGCCAGGTCGCCTTTTCTGATTCTGGAGTGCCGCTCCCCGGACAAGGGCGGATCAGCCCAGCCGTGCGAACACCGCCGCGCCGCCGCGCCGCCGTATCGGCCCTTCCAGCGGACGCGCTGCCACCGGCATTGCCTCATCATCCCCGACCAGGGCCGACAGACTGTCGCGCGCCTGCGCCATCGCACCCTGCTCCAAGCCATAGAACACCAGCTTGGCCTCGCGCCGCGAGGTCACCAGCCCGGCTTGCCTGAGAACGGACAACTGCTGGGAAAGAGTCGGCTGCCCAATCCCGGTCATCGCCTCGATTTCGCCGACATTGCGCTCGCCTTCCGCCACTGCAGCGAGGATGGCGTAGCGCAAGGGATGGGCAATCGCCTTGAGCAGATCGATGGGCGGCTCGCCGGCCATCACTTCCGCTCCTGCAAGAACCAGCCCATCGGATCGTCGGCGGCAAGGACCGAATCGAGCGTGGGTTCAGGCTGCGCAAGGAGCGGCTGGCCCGGCATCCACCCCTCGGGCGGGAGCGCCTGTTCGCGATCGGCGGCCTGGAGAGCGGCGACGATGCGCAGGATTTCTTCCACCGACCGGCCGATTTCCACCGGATAGCAGATCATTGCACGCACGACCTGCTCGGGATCGATGACGAAGACGGTGCGCACGGCACCGGCATCGTGCGCGTCCTGCGCCACCATGCCGTAAGCCCGACCGATCACGAGAGTCGGATCTTCGACGATCGGGAAGCGCACTTCCACGCCGTGACGATCGCGAATCGCGCGCACCCACGCGAAGTGGGCGTACAAACTGTCGACCGACAGCGCCATGAGCGCGCAGTCCATCGCCGCGAAACGATCCGCCGCCCGCGCAAAAGCCACAAATTCCGATGTGCATACCGGGGTGAAATCCGCCGGATGGGAGAAGAACACCAGCCATCGCCCTGCGAAGTCCTTCATCGCAACGGGTCCCGCGGTGGTGCGCGCGGTGAAGTTGGGTACCGTGTCGCCGATACGCAGCGGACAACAGTGCGGACGGGTCTCTTCTTCCATGGGCTGCTCACTATCGCGATTGTCCGCTTGACGCAACTGAATTACATAATTACATAAACTGAAAATCGGAGAATCGCAATGTCTGACGCCATCCTGTCCAAAGCCACTGCGCAGATCGAAGCCGCGGGAGCCGACCCGGTCCTGCGCCCCGCCATCACCGCCTTCTTCGACGAAGCCACGTTTACGGTGAGCTACGTGGTCGCCGACCCCGCCACTCGGGAGGCTGCGGTCATCGACTCCGTGCTGGACTACGAGGCGGCTGCCGGCCGCACCTCGACCGCTTCTGCGGACCGCATCATCGCCCATATCACTTCTGAAAATCTTAAAGTGACATGGCTTATCGAGACCCACGCCCACGCCGACCACCTTTCCGCCGCGCCCTACCTGCAGGAGAAACTGGGCGGGAAGCTTGCGATCGGTCGCGAGATCCAGCGGGTGCAGGACGTCTTCGGAAAGCTGTTCAATGCAGGCACCGAATTTGCCCGTGACGGCTCGCAGTTCGATCACCTCTTCGCCGACGGAGAGACCTTCATGATCGGCTCGATCCCGGCCATCGCCCTGCACGTGCCGGGTCATACCCCTGCTGACATGGCCTATGTCGTGGGCGATGCCGCTTTCGTGGGCGATACCCTGTTCATGCCCGACTACGGCACCGCCCGCGCCGACTTCCCGGGCGGCGATGCGCGCCAGCTCTACCGCTCGATCCGTCGCCTGCTCAGTCTCCCGCGCGAAACGCGGCTGTTCATGTGCCACGACTACAAGGCGCCGGGCCGCGACACCTTCGCCTGGGAAACCACCGTCGAAGAACAACGCGGCGGCAACGTCCACGTGCACGACGGCGTGAGTGAAGAGGAATTCGTCGAGATGCGAACCAGCCGCGACAGCACCCTGGCGGTGCCGAACCTGATCCTGCCCTCGGTGCAGGTGAACATTCGCGGCGGCCACTTCCCGCAGCCAGAAAGCAACGGGGTCAGCTACATCAAGATCCCAATCAACGCGATCTGAGGGCCCAGGACATGCTTTCCGAACTCTTCCCGCACGCCCAGCCGCTACACGGCTTCATCGGCGGCATCCTGATCGGACTGGCCGGAGCGGTCATGCTGCTCGGTGCTGGCCGCATCGCCGGTGTCAGCGGCCTTGCCGCGCGCACGCTCGGCCTCGCTTCAGGAGCGCCGCGCATGCTGGCAGCCCTGTTCATCGTTGGCTTGCCGATCGGCGCGCTCATCATGACCACCGCTCTGGGCGGCATCGAGTCCCGCTTCCCGCCTTCCTACGCGGTTCTGGCCGTGGCGGGCCTGATCACCGGATTCGGCACGCGGCTTGGCAGCGGCTGCACCAGCGGTCACGGCGTGTGCGGCCTGTCGCGCCTATCGCCGCGCTCGATCGTGGCGACCGGGAGCTTCATTGCATCGGGCATGGTGACTGTCGCCTTGGTCAACGCCCTTGGTGGAGGCTGGTAACATGCGTCACCTGATCGGACTTCTCTCCGGCATGCTCTTCGGCGCCGGCCTTGCCATCTCCGGAATGATGGATCCCTCGCGGGTGCGCGGCTTCCTCGATGTCGCCGGAAACTGGGACCCCACTCTCGCCTTCGTCATGGGCGGCGCAGTGCTGGTCATGGCCCTCGCCTGGCTGGTCCAGCGCCGCATGCCCGCGCCGGTTGCCTGCGAGGAATTTTCGCTGCCCGGCACGCGTATCATCGACGGCAAGCTGATCGGCGGCGCTGCCCTGTTCGGCATCGGCTGGGGCCTGGGCGGTCTGTGCCCGGGACCCGCTGTCGCGTCTCTCGTCACCAATCCCGTCCCCGCCGCCGTCTTCGTGCTGGCGATGGTGGCAGGAATGGTCGGCTTCCGCCTCACCGAAGGCGGATCGAAATAACCCGCCCCCCCGGACCTTACGGAGTAACAGCCATGGAAACTCGGCAAATCGCCCCCGGCCTTTCGGTCTGCGGCCAGATCGCACCCGGCGATCTCGAGGCGCTCGCCGCGCTGGGCTTTCGCGCCATCGTGTGCAATCGCCCCGACGGCGAGGAAGCCGGCCAGCCGAGTTTCGCAATGCTGGCCGATGCAGCGGGCGCGCAAGGCATCGCCATGCGCTACCTGCCCGTCGGCGGCGGCGTGACGGCCCAGGATCAGGCCGCCGACTTCGCCGCGGCCCTTCAGGACCTCCCCGCGCCTGTGCTTGCCTATTGCCGGACCGGCAACCGCTCCGAGCAGGTCGCCAAGGCCGCCTTTGCACGTGCCCCGGCACCGCAGGGCGCAAAGGCGCCGCACTACAAGGTGCTGATCGTCGGCGGCGGTTCTGCCGGGATCGCCACCGCAGCCTCGATTCTCAAGCGCCGCCACGGGCTTTCCCTCGGAATCGTCGAACCGCGCGAGGATCACTTCTACCAGCCGGGCTGGACCATGGTCGGTGGCGGCGTCTTCCAGCAGCGCGACACCGTGCGCAAGACCGCCTCGGTCCTGCCGCGCGGGGCCGAATGGATCCGCGATGCGGTCTCCAGCTTCGATCCCGATGCCAACGCGGTCCAGCTCGCCGGGGGCACCCGCGTCACTTACGACATCCTGATCGTTGCCATGGGCAATCGCCTGGCCTGGGAGAAGATCGCCGGACTGGAAGCCACGCTCGGGAAGAACGGCGTCACCTCGAACTACCGCTTCGACCTGGCTCCCTACACCTGGCAGCTCGTCCAGCAGATGCAGGGTGGCCGCGCGCTGTTCACCCAGCCGCCGATGCCGATCAAATGCGCAGGCGCGCCCCAGAAGGCCATGTACCTGTCGTGCAGCGAGTGGGAGAAGCAGGGCCTGCTGAAGAACATCGAGGTCGAATTCCACAATGCCGGGGGCGTCCTGTTCGGGGTGCCGGAATATGTGCCCGCGTTGATGGAGACGGTCGAACGCTATGGCATCGGCCTGAACTTCGAATCGAACCTCATCGCCGTCGACGGGCCGAACCGCACCGCGACCTTCCGCACCCCTGACGGCGAGGTCACCCGCAACTTCGACATGCTCCACGTCGTCCCGCCGCAGGAGGGCAACAGCGTGGTCGCGGCCAGTCCGCTGGCGGACGCGAACGGCTATGCCGAAGTCGATGCCGCAACCTTGCGCCATGTCCGCTTCGCCAATGTCTTTGCGCTGGGGGACGGCTGCAACACCGGCAACGCCAAGACCGCTGCGGCGGCGCGCAAGCAGGCCCCGGTCGTTGCCGTCAATGCCCTTGCCGCGCTCGACGGCCGCGATGCGGTCGCGGCGTACGACGGCTACGGCTCCTGCCCGCTCACGGTCGATCGCGGCCACATCGTCCTTGCCGAGTTCACTTACGGCGGCAAGCTCTCTCCGACCCTGCCGACCTGGCTGATCGACGGCACGCGGCCCTCGCGCCTGGCCTGGTACCTCAAGGCCGACGCGCTGCCGCCGATATACTGGCACGGCATGCTCAAAGGCCGCGAGTGGCTCGTCCCGCCGGTTCCCCTGCAGTAGACGAAAGGAGCGCAGACCATGATCGACCCCGTCCAGATCGACACGCTCCACCTCGCGCTTGGCGCGCTGTCGGGCGTTCTCGTCGGCTTCACGCTCGGCCTCGTCGGAGGCGGCGGATCGATCCTCGCCGTGCCGCTGATGGTCTATCTCGTCGGCGTGCAAAGCCCCCACGTGGCGATCGGCACCAGCGCCTTTGCCGTTGCCGTCAACGCCGCCACCGGCCTTGTCCAGCACGCCCGCGCCCATAACGTGAAATGGCGGTGCGGTGCGGTCTATGCCGCCTCCGGCATCCTCGGCGCGTTTCTCGGCTCGACGCTCGGCAAGGCGATCGACGGGCAAAAGCTGCTCTTCCTCTTTGCACTCGTCATGATCGCGGTCGGCGTGCTGATGATCCGCGGCCGCCGCAACCAGGGGGAGCCCGGGGCGCAGTGCAATCGCGACAATGCCCCCAAGGTCGTCTCGTTCGGCCTGGGCACCGGCGTCTTTTCCGGCTTCTTCGGGATCGGCGGCGGCTTCCTCATCGTCCCCGGCCTCGTCGCATCGACCTCGATGCCGATGATCAATGCGGTGGGCACCAGCCTCGTCGCGGTGACCGCCTTCGGCCTGACCACCGCGCTCAACTACGCCGCCTCGGGACTTGTCGACTGGCTGCTGGCGGCAGTGTTCATCGTCGGCGGCATACTTGGCGGCGTGGGCGGCACCCTGGCGGCCAAGCGCCTGTCCGGCGCGGGGACGCTGACCACCGTCTTTGCCGGCCTGATCTTCGTCGTTGCCGCCTACATGCTCTGGAAAAGCGGAACCTCGCTCTGAGACGCATTGCCGACAAGGAGCAGAAATGCCTTCAAATCGAGGCGCTTGTAGGTCAAGGTCGCGGCGTCGTCGAAAGTTGTCGCGAGGTCGGCATGTCGGAAAAGACCTTCCAGCGCTGGCGCAAGGCGCGCTTGCAGCGCCTCATCCAGACCGGCCGCACAGGCCGCACTACCTGATCGCATCATCCTGCCGGGCCTAATTCCACGCACGCCCCGCGACCGTCACGACACTGCAGCCGGACAGCACGGACCGGCACCGAAAGGACAGGAGGGAAAGATCCATGTGGGATCACGCCGACGCCTTGCTGCTGGCACGCATCCAGTTCGCCTTCACGGTGAGCTTCCATTTCATATTCCCGGCCTTCTCCATCGGCCTTGCCAGTTACCTCGCGGTGCTGGAAGGCCTGTGGCTGAAGACGGGCAAGGCTCTGTACCTCGACCTCTTCCGCTACTGGCTCAAGATCTTCGCGGTCGCCTTTGCGATGGGCGTCGTCTCCGGCATCGTCATGTCCTACCAGTTCGGCACCAACTGGGCGGTGTTCTCGGACAAGGCCGGGCCGGTGATCGGCCCGCTGATGGCCTATGAGGTGCTGACTGCCTTCTTCCTCGAAGCCGGATTCCTGGGCGTCATGCTGTTCGGCATGGAGCGGGTGGGGCGCAAGCTGCACTTCTTCGCCACCTGCATGGTGGCCGGCGGAACCTTCGTCTCGGCCTTCTGGATCCTCTCGGTCAATTCCTGGATGCAGACCCCAACCGGTTTCGAGATCGGCGCCAACGGCCAGTTCCTGCCCGGACCGAGCTGGATCGACGTGATCTTCAACCCCAGCTTCCCCTATCGCCTGCTGCACACCGTGACCGCCGCCTATCTCACCACCGCCTTCGCGGTCGGCGGGGTCGGCGCCTGGCATCTGCTGCGCGACCGGACCAATGCCCACGCGCGCAAGATGTTCTCTATGGCGATGTGGATGGCCGCACTCGTCGCGCCGGTGCAGATCTTCCTCGGTGACGCCCACGGCCTCAACACGCTGGAACACCAGCCGGCCAAGGTCATGGCGATGGAAGGCCATTACCGGAGCCATCCCGACGGTGCGCCGCTGATCCTCTTCGGCATTCCCGACAGCAAGGAAAAGCGCGTCGATTACGCGATCGAGGTGCCCAAGCTTTCCTCGCTGATCCTCAAGCACGATCCGAACGCACCGCTTGCCGGCCTCGACACCGTTCCCGAAGCCGACCAGCCGCCCGTCGGGCCCGTATTCTGGGCCTTTCGGGCCATGGTCGGGCTAGGCTTCGCAATGCTCGGCATCGGCCTGTGGAGCCTGCTGGGGCGTGCGCGGGGCAAGCTCTACGACTGGCGCTGGCTGCACCGTGCGGCAATCGCGATGGGGCCCTCGGGCTTCGTCGCAGTGATTGCCGGATGGATGACCACCGAGGTCGGCCGCCAGCCCTGGACGGTCTACGGCCTGCTGCGCACCGCCGATTCCGCCTCCCCGCTCGACGCGCCCGCGGTCGGAGCCTCGCTGCTGGCATTCGTGGTAGTCTATTTCTCCGTCTTCTCGATCGGCACCTGGTATATCCTCAAGCTGATGGACAAGGCGCCGCACCCGCAGGAAACCGGGCTTGAGGACGGGCCCGTCCGCACCGCCGGAATCACGCCCGGGCCGCACCAGCATCCCGCCGGAAAGGGGGAGTAAGCAGGATGGACGTCAACTTCGACCTCACCGTCATCTGGGCCTTCATCATCGCCTTCGGCGTCTTCGCCTATGTCGTGATGGACGGCTTCGACCTTGGCATCGGCATCCTCTTTCCCAGCTTCAAGGTGGGCGAGGGACGCAACCGAGCGATGAATTCCATCGCGCCGGTGTGGGACGGCAACGAGACCTGGCTGGTGCTGGGCGGCGGCGGCCTCTTCGCCGCGTTCCCGCTGGCCTATGCAATCGTGCTGCCCGCGACCTATCCGCTGATCATCGCCATGCTGCTCGGCCTCGTCTTTCGCGGCGTCGCCTTCGAATTCAGATGGCGCGATCCGGCGCACCGGCCATTCTGGGACCTCGCCTTCTCGGGCGGATCGTTCGTCGCAGCGATGGCGCAGGGAATGACGCTCGGCGCGATCCTGCAGGGCATCGAGGTGTCGAACCGCGCCTATGCGGGCTCATGGTGGGATTGGCTGACACCCTACACGCTGCTGACCGGCCTCGGCGTGGTGGCAGGCTACGCCTTGCTCGGCGCGACCTGGCTGGTCTGGAAACTGGACGGCACGCCGCAAGCCCATGCCTACAAGGTGGCGAAGCGCGCCGCCGTGGCAACGCTCGTGCTGCTTGTCGCCGTCAGCCTCTACACGCCGCTGCTCGATGAGGATTACTGGACCCGCTGGTTCGAAATGCCGAACGTCCTGTTCGCGGCGCAAGTCCCGCTGCTTACCGCGATCCTTGCCTTCCTGCTGTTCCGCGCCCTTGCCAAGCGACACGAGGCCGCGCCCTTCTGGTTCGCTCTGGGCATCTTCCTGCTCGGCATGGCGGGCCTTGGTGTCAGCATGTGGCCCTATGTCGTTCCTGGCGAAGTGACGATCTGGGATGCCGCCGCGCCCGAACGCAGCCAGATCTTCATGCTGGTTGGCGTTGCGCTGACCTTGCCGCTGATCCTCATCTACACCGGCTGGGCCTACTGGGTGTTCCGCGGCAAGGTCGGCCACGAAGGCTATCACTGATGAAGGGCTCGCGCCTCGACGCAGACGAAGCCCCGCTGTGGAAGCGGTTGGGCTGGATGGCGCTGATCTGGGTCGGGAGCGTGACCGGGCTGGGGCTCCTCTCGCTCGCGATCCGGTTCTGGCTGAGATAGCCGGCGCCCCGCGTCCGCCGAATCAATCGAGCAAGGCCGTCTCGACGCCCTTTGCCGCGGCCTGGGCACGCAGCGCCCCCACGGTGATTTCGGACCGGGAGAACTGCTCGAACAGCGCCTCGTGGCGCAACCAGCGGATCGCATTGCCGTGGGTGACCTTGTCGATCACCGCCTGGGGCATCTCGCCGAGCTGCTCAAGGCACTGCGCCGCCGCGTCTGCCCATGGCCCCATGGTGCGCGGATAGCCTGCGGCAAAGGCGATGTTGTCCTCGCCCGCTTCGGCCCAGTTGGCGAGACCTGAGGGGTCCCACCGGAAGGCATGGCAGAAGTGCCGGGCAAGCAGATGCGAGGGCATCACATCGTGTCGACCCGACTCTTTCCCTGCCGGGCTGCGCCAATCCATCAGGTCCGCGCGGGCAGCGAGGAAAGACACCCAACCGACCGAGCCTTCGGGCATGACGATGCGCAATTCCGGGCACGCGTGCAGCGCGTCGAGCTGGAGCCAGTCGGCAAGCGCCTGCGCTGTCGCCAGCGGCATCGTCGCAACCCAGGCATCGACACCGGCGGCGCCTGCATTCCCGGGCGCCCCCTGCCCGGCGCCGGGGCGGCAGGCCACGGTCATGTCGTGATCGGCAAGGGCGCGAAAGATCGGGAGCCAACGGTCATCGCGGATCGGCGGCAGGCCCTGCAGGACCGGATTCGCGCCAAGGGCGATGACCCGCAGCCCCTTGCGCGCAAGACGGTCGATTTCCGCAAGGCTCGCCTGCACATCCCAGGTCGGCAGGATGCCCAGGGGTACGAGGCGACCGGGGTAGGCCATGCACCACTCGTCGAAATGCCAGTCGTTGACGGCCCGCAGGTGGCGCAGTGCCAGCACCTTGTCCGGGGCCGCATGGAAGATGGCACTATCGGCCCCCAGCGCATCGCCGAAACACAGCGAGGCGGCCACGCCGTTCGCGTCCATTTCGTCGATCCTTGCGTGGACATCCTGGCAGCCGGACCGCAGGTGGACTTGCGCGACCGTTTCGGGGCCAGCGCCACCAGCGAGAAACGAGGCGCAGTGAGCGACTGGCCATGCGCGGTCCTGATAGAACCAGGCCGGGGCGCCTTGCGTATCCACGCCCCGCCTCGGCGCGGCAGCCAGCAGTCCGCCGCAAAGCTGGTTGTCGAACAGGCTGGACGGTTCGCAAAGGTGGTCTTCGGTGCTGATGATGACGAGGTCATCGCGCTGCATCACTTCAACTCCCGGCTTGCCAGTTGCACCCTTGCGCAAGGCGCCGGGGCATTCGACAGTCTGGCCATCGCCGCGCCGGGCGCATTGACGCGCATCAATCGCTATGCCGCGAGGGTCTTGCGGAAAAAGAAAGGGCGACCCGTCACGAGGTTGGGTCGCCCGAAGTTGGGGAGAAGCGGTTCGCACCTTTCCCGAAGGGAAGCGGTGCGAGACCGGCACGTCCTTACTGTCGCAGGTCGAGCCGCCCGACATTGACCAAGGTCAATATTGAAATCGCCGTTCAAAAAAGCGCACCGAAGGTGGCCGAGCGGCAATCGCACGGCATCTCTCAGGTACAATCCCTTAACCATCCCCGGCTTATGACGCGGAGCATGGACACCAGCCGCTTCAAGCCGACACCAATTCTGCGTGAACGCCGCCGCAACCAGTGCACGCGGTTCACGCTTTACGATGCCAGTGGCCAGACCATCGACGTGATCGTGCGCGACATTTCCTCGCGCGGTCTCAGCGCAGCTGCCGCAGGTGCACCGCCGGCGCCCAATTCCGTCGTGCGCGCCCAACTCGAGGACGGCCGCGAACTCTGGGGCCTTGTCCGCTGGACCGACGGGAACCTGTTCGGCGTGGAATTCGACACCCGCGTCTGACGCACAGCGCCGCCGCCCGCTAGACCGCCGAACTGAACCGCCGCAGCGAATCCTTGCGGTAGGGGTCGAAGCGCGCTGCGATGGACCGCGCATAGGGCAGGCCGCCCGACCGGATCACCAGGTCGTCGCCATCGGCTTCGCACAGCCCCGCCGCGAGGTAGGGCTCCAGCAGCGGGAACGCCTCGCGCCGCAAGTCGGGATCGACATGGGCACGGCCCTGGCACAGCAGGCCCTCGATCACGGCGCCGCGACGGCGATCGTCTGCACCGCGCACGATCCCGCGATTGGCGGTCAGGCGATCCTGCGAAAGCATCATGCGATAGCGGCCGGTGTTCTTCTCGTTCTGGACGAGAAGTTCCGGGAAGCTGCTGATCGACGAGGCACCCAGCCCGATCAGGACCGGCGCCCGATCCTCGGTGAAGCCCTGGAAATTGCGCCGCAACTTCCCGGTCAGGGCAGCACGGGCGAGCGTGTCGCCGGGCAAGGCGAAGTGATCGAATCCGATCGGCACATAGCCTTCACTCAGGAGATACTCGTAGCCGAACGCCGCCATGCGAAAACGCGTCTCGGCATCGGGCAGCGCGCTGTCGTCGATCTTGCGCTGGCGCGCGATCAGGTGCGGGACATGGGCGTATCCGAACAGGGCAATGCGGTCCGCGCCGAGCGTGACGCTCCGCCGCAGCGAATCCTCAAGGTCAGCCATGGTCTGGCCGGGCAGACCGTACATGAGGTCGTAATTGAGCGATCCTACCCCCGCGGCGCGCAGCATCGCCGTGGTGTCCTCGATCATCTGCACCGGCTGCACGCGGCCGATGGCCTCCTGCAACGCGGGCGCAAAGGTCTGGACGCCAAGGCTTGCGCGCTCGATCTGCACCGCCCCGATCACCGCCGCCCAGTCCGGGCCCATCGTGCGCGGGTCGAGTTCGATCGAGATGACCGGGCGCGAAGCGGCGAACTGCAGGGTCAACGCATCGACCAGCCGGACGAAATCGATCGGCGGGATGCCGTTGGGGCTGCCCCCGCCAAAGGCGATGCGCGTTACCTTCGCGGCATTGGGCAGGTGTTCGGAGACGAGCGTGATCTCGCGGTGGAGCGCATCGAGGTAGCTCGACACCCGGTCGCGCCGGTTGGCGACGCTGGTGTTGCAGCCGCAGTACCAGCAGATCTTCTCGCAAAACGGAATGTGCACGTAGAGCGAGACTTCGCCGGTCTCACCCTCCAGCACGCGCAGGAGATCGGCCGCGCCGACGCGGTCATCGAACTCGGCCGCCGTCGGGAAGCTGGTGTAGCGCGGTATGGGAATCGCGAGCAGGTCTGGCAGATATGTCCACATGCCCGGGACATTCGCCGCAATGGCGCCCTTCGTCATTGCGTTCGATCAAGCCGCTTGCGCGAAGATCCGCTGTGGCACCCTTTCGCGCAGCAAGGTCCCTGCACCGGTCCCGGAGGACCATCGGGCGCCACCGGAATCGAGACCGCGCCGCCGCTGCACAACGGGGCAACGAACGCACGCGCCTCGGCCTCGAGCGGGCCGATCATGGCCGGCAACAGCGCCAGCGCGGCAAACAGGGCAAGCTGGCGCTTCACGAATTGCGGTCCCCATCTGGATCGTCGCCGTCCTCATCTATCAGGATGCGGTTGGCCGCACCGTCGAGATCCTCGAACTGCCCGCTCTTCATCGCCCAGAAAAAGGCGCCGAGGCCGACGAGGCCCATGAGCAGGGCCAGCGGGATAAGAAAGCCGAGAATGGTCACGCCGCCGGCCTCCCCGCAGCTCGTGCCAGCCGCAGCGAATTGCCGACGACGATCAGCGAACTGGCCGACATCGCGATCGCGGCGAGGAGCGGCGTCACGAAGCCGAAGATCGCCAGCGGCACCGCAAAGAGATTGTAGATGGCCGCCAGCGCAAAGTTCTGGCGCACCACCCGCATCGTCGCACGCGCCACGCGGATCGCCAGCGATACCGGCATGAGCCTGTCGCCGACGAAGACGGCATCGGCAGCCTGTTGGCTGACGTCGCTCGCCCCGCCCGGAGCGATGGAGACATGGGCACCGGCAAGCGCCGGGCCATCGTTGAGGCCGTCGCCGATCATCAGAACCTTGTGGCCCTGCCCCGCCTTGCGCTCCAGCAGCGCCAGCTTGTCGGCCGGGCGCATCGCGGCGGTGGCGAAAAGCCCGAGCTCGCGCGCGACCTGCGCCACTGCCGCCTGACGGTCGCCCGAGGCGATGGCCGAAACGATGCCCTGTTCACCGAGCTGTTCCAGCGTCTCGCGCACGTCGGGGCGGAGCGGATCGGCAAAGGCGATGCGCTTGCGCACATCCCCGACGAGCAGGTCGACGGCGAGCCCGCCCGCTTCCACTTCCGGACGCAGCAGCGCCACCGGTTCGTCCGCGCAGTGCCCGTTCATGCCATGCCCCGCCGTCTCGCTGACGTCATCGAGCGTGGCCGGTTCGACGCCGGCACCGCGCAGCGCGCTTGCCAGGCCGCGGCTGAGCGGATGGCGGCTCGCCTGCGCGAGCGCGAGCGCGAGACCGCGCTGCCGGGCATCGAGCTCGGTGAGGTCGACGGGGCGCGGCTCGCCAAGGGTCAGCGTGCCGGTCTTGTCGAACAGCGCTTCATCCACTTCGGCGAGACGTTCGAGCGCGGACCCGTCCTTGATCAGCAGCCCGCGCTTCATCAGCGTACTTGCCGCCACGACCTGGGCCGCCGGCACCGCGAGGCCCAGTGCACATGGGCATGTGATGATCAGCACCGCCACCGCGATCAACAGCGACTGGTAGACGCCCGCCCCCGCGAGCATCCAGCCGCAGAAGCTCAGGAACGCGAGGCTGTGCACCGCTGGAGCGTAGTAGCGCGCCGCCTTGTCGGCGATGCGCACATAGCGCGAACGCGACTGACCGGCCTCGTCCATGAGGCGGGCGATATCGGCAATCGCGGTATCCTGTGCCGCCGCGGTTACCCGGACACGGACCGGATTGCCGAGGTTGATCGTCCCGGCATGGATCGTCTCGCCGACGCCCGCCGGACGCGGATCGCTCTCGCCGGTGAGCATCGAGGAATCGACCGTGGTGCGCCCTTCCAAGATCTCGCCATCGGCGGCCAGCGCCTCTCCGGCGGCAACCAGCATGACCATGCCGGCGGCCAGACGGTCCGCCTCGACATAGCGGGTGGAACCGTCCGTTTCGAGCACGTGCGCCCCGCGCCCCATGCGACCGAGCAGCGCGGCAATTCCCGAACGCGCGCGGCTGCGCATCATCGCATCGAGCACACGGCCTGCGAGCAGGAAGAACAGCAGCATGACCGCGCCGTCGAAATAGGCGTGGATGCCGCCGGTCAGGGTCTCGTACAGGCTCATCCCCGTTGCCAGCAGGACCCCGATCGAAATCGGCACGTCCATGTTGGTGCGGCGATAGCGCAAGGCCATCAGCGCCGAGGCAAAGAAGGGCCGACCGGCATAGGCGATGACGGGAATGGCGATCAGCGCCGAGAGCAGGTGGAACAGCTCGCGCGTCTCGCCTCCGGCCCCGGCCCAGACGCTGACAGACAGCAGCATGATGTTCATCATGCCGAAGCCGGCCACCGCCAGGGCCCGCAGCAGGCGCCGGGTTTCGGCGTCATCGCGGCCCAGCGGATTCTCGGCGGCGCGTTCGGCCTCGAAACCCAGCTTGCGCAGTTCCTCGAGGATATCGTCGCCGGTCAACGCGGGATCGTGGCTGACCGCGACGCGCTTGGCGGAGAAGTTGACGCGTGCGGCGGCAACGCCGGGCACGGCGGCAAGGCCGCGCTCGACCTTGCCGATGCAACCCGCGCAGCGCATGCCGGGCACGGTGAAACGGCTGTCGATGCAGGGCTGTGCAGCAGCGCCTTGCGCGGTGAGGTCGGGAACCGGCGCGTTCATCGGATCGCCTGCTCGGTACGCCAGGTTTGCCCCCCTGCCTCGACCGCGAAGCGCAGGGTCCAGCGATCGTCGGGCAGCACTTCGCGACTGACCCACTCGCCACCGCCATCGCGCTCGAAATGCAGCGTCATGTCCGGCTTGTGGCCGAGCGGGTGACGGGCCACGGCGGTCACCGTGGGATAGTCCGGCACATCGCCAAGAACGGCAAGCACCCGGCCGTCGGCACGGCGATCGGCATGCAGCGTCCAGCCAAGTGCCTTTTCCGCTTTCGCTTCATCGAGCCAACGGTTGAAATGCTGGCTGGCGACGTAGGAATTCTCGACGACGATGCCTCCGAAGGTCGAGCTGGCAAGCCCGGCCATCGTGAAATTGACGGCCACGACAACGCCAAAGCCTGCGACGAGGATCGCGGTCATGTGCTTGCCGGTAAAGGGGCGGACAGTGCGGCTCATCATTGCTCTCCCGGGGCATCGAACTGGGCCTCGGCGCGATCCTGTTCGCGCGCTTCGCCAAGGGCCTGCAAGTGGAAAGTGAACTCCTGCGAGGGGGTACCGGCAGGCACCACCAGATAGGCGCGCAGGCTTTGCGTCTCGTCTGCGGGTACGGTGCGCGTCAACTTGGTGCCGGCCCCGTCCATGCCGACGTCGTCGCTCCAGATCTTCGCACCGGGCAGGCCCTCGATGGAAATCTCCATCTTGCGCGGGCGGCCCTGCATGTTGCGCAGGCGCAGGGTGTAGGCATTGCGGACCGAACCGTCGCTCAACAGGATGTAGGGCGGGTTGCGGTCCTTGGCGACGGTCAGGTCGGTATGCACGCGGGTGCCCAGCAGGAACAGCAGCGAGAGGCCGATCCCGGCCCAGACCGCGAAATAGAGGATCGTGCGTGGACGCCAGATCAGCTTGAGGTGGCGCGTGGGCGGCTGCCCCGCCTTCTCGCGCTCGGCATCCTCCAGCGTGGCATAGTCGATCAGGCCGCGCGGGCGGCCCGTCTCGCCCATCACCCGGTCGCAGGCATCGATGCACAGGGCACAGGTGATGCAGCCGATCTGCGGCCCTTCGCGGATGTCGATGCCGGTCGGGCAGACCGCGACGCACTGGTTGCAGTCGATGCAGTCGCCGAACTTGCCGGGATTCTTCCCGGCCTTCTTGACGCTGCCGCGCGGTTCACCGCGCCAGTCCTTGTAGGTGACGATCAGGGATTTCTCGTCGAGCATGGCAGTCTGGATACGCGGCCAGGGGCACATGTAGACGCAGACCTGCTCGCGCATGAAGCCGCCGAGCACGAACGTGGTCGCCGTCAGCACCGCCACCGTGGCGTAGGCAACCGGGTCGGCGGTGCCGGTCCAGAACGCCTGCTGCAGCGTGGGGGCATCGGCGAAATAGAAGATCCAGGCGCCGCCGGTGGCAAAACTGATCGCGAGATAGACCGTCCACTTGGCGAGGCGACGGGCGATCTTGGCCGGTCCCCAAGGGGCCTTGTAGAGCCGGAAGCGGGCATTGCGGTCGCCGTCGAAGAAGCGGTCGACATGCTGGAACAGGTCGGTCCAGACCGTCTGCGGGCAGGCATAGCCGCACCACGCGCGGCCCACCGCACTGGTCACGAGGAACAGGCCGATGCCGGCCATGATCAGCAGGCCCGCCACGAAGTAGAACTCGTGCGGCCAGATCTCGATGCCGAACATGTAGAAGCGGCGATGGGCAAGATCGACCAGCACCGCCTGATCGGGCGCATAGGGGCCGCGGTCCCAGCGCAGCCACGGCGTGCCCCAGTAAATCGCGAGGCAGATCACCATGATCGCCCACTTGAGGCGACGGAACTTGCCGTCGATGCGCCGGTTGAAGACCGGCTCCCGCTTCGCATAGAGCGAAACGGGGCGGTCCTGCGTCTTGATCGGGTCGGGCTTGTTCATCGTTCCAGTCCGCTTGGGGGCAGAGCGGCAGGCGGCTTATTCAGCCTCTGTCGGTTGCGTGTCGGGAGGGGCCGGGGTCTCGGCGAAGTCTTCGCCGCCACCCAGCGAGTGGACGTAGGCGGCCAGCATCTTGATCGTCACCGGATCGAGGCGATTGCCCCAGGCCGGCATCACGCCGTGGTGCGGGCGGGTGACCTGCGCGACGATGTCCTCGCGCCGGCCACCGTCGAGCCAGATCGCATCCGACAGGTTCGGCGCGCCGAACTGGCGGCTGCCCTTGCCCGCGGCGCCGTGGCACACCGCGCAATTGTCGGCGAAGATCTGCGCGCCCTGCTGCGAGGATGCACTGGCCCTGGCCTTGCCCGAGAGCGTCAGGACATAGTCGGCAATCTGGCCGACCTGTTCCGGCGTCAGCAGGCCGTCCGCGCCGAAGTTGGGCATCATCGACTGCCGGGTCTGATCGTCGCCGGGCTGGCGAACGCCGTGGATCAGCGTGGTCTCGATGGTCTTGAGGTCGCCGCCCCACAGCCAGTCGTCGTCGTTGAGGTTGGGATAACCCTTGGAACCGGCCGCGCCCGCGCCGTGGCACTGGACGCAGTTGACCTTGAAGGCCGCCGATCCGCCGGCGATCGCCGCGCGCATCAGTTCGGGATGGTCGGGCAACTGCTCGATCGGCATGTCCGCCAGCGCGGCCACCGTCCTGGCCCGCGCCGCCTGCTGCGCATCCAGTTCGTTCTGGAGCTGACCGCGGCTCGACCAGCCCAGCACGCCCTCGGTCGCGCCCGAGATCATCGGCCAGGCCGGATAGGCCACGCAGTATCCGATCGCGAAAACGATGGTCGCGTAGAAGGTCCAGAGCCACCAGCGCGGCAGCGGGGTGTTGAGTTCCTCGATCCCGTCCCACTCGTGGCCGACGGTTTCGGTGTTGGTCGCTTCGTCGAGACGCTTCTCAGCCATCGTTCTCGTCCTTGAAGATCATGTTGGCGGCATGGTCGTTCTTCACGCGCTGGCCGGGCCGGAAAGGCCAGGCGACCAGCACCAGGAAGATCAGCAGCATCGCCAGCAGGCCCCAGCTGTCGGCGATGTGCCGCAGCATGTCGTATGTGGAGTGCGTGCTCATCGGCCGCGCTCCGAAGCCAGTTCCTCCTGCGCCGCAGCGCCGTCGACATCGACCAGCGTTCCGAGCATCTGGAGGTAGGCGACCAGCGCGTCCATTTCGGTCAGGCGCGAAGGGTTGCCGTCGAAGTCGCGGACCTGTGCCTTGGGGTAACGCTCCTCAAGGTCGCCCGCGTCCGCTTCCGGATCGGCCTGGGCCTTGAGGTCGGCCAGCGCCATCTTCACGTCCCGGTCGGTATAGGGCACGCCCACCCGCCGCAACGCCGTGAGGTTTGCGGCGATGTCCGGCACGTCGAGGTCGTTGTCCGCCAGGAAGCCGTATTGCGGCATCACCGATTCCGGCACCACCGACTGCGGGTTCTTCAGGTGCTGGACATGCCAGTCGTCCGAGTATCGCTTGCCGACGCGGGCAAGGTCCGGCCCGGTGCGCTTGGAGCCCCACTGGAACGGGTGGTCGTACATCGATTCCGCGGCAAGGCTGTAGTGCCCGTAGCGCTCCACCTCGTCGCGGAAGGGACGGATCATCTGGCTGTGGCAGACGTAGCAACCCTCGCGCACGTAGATGTCGCGCCCGGCCTGCTCGAGCGGGGTGTAGGGGCGCATGCCCTCCACCTTCTCGATCGTGTTGTCGATCCAGAACAGCGGGGCGATCTCGACCACGCCGCCGATCACGACGGCGCCCAGCGCGGCGATGCCCAGAAGCGTGACGTTCTTTTCGAGCGTCTTGTGGCGTTCGGTCATGGAAGTCATTGTCGTTGTTCCCTGTTCGTCACGCTTATTCGGCAGGAGCCAGGATCGGACGGTCGGCGACCGGGTCGTAGGCGGCATCGCGCATCGGCGCTTCCCGGCGCAGCTTGCCCAGGATGGTCGCCCAGACGTTGACCACCATGACCACCGCGCCGGCGAGGTAGAGCAGGCCGCCGAAGGCGCGCATGATGAACATCGGATGCAGGGCGGCGACGGTGTCGGCGAACGAGTTCACGAGGTAGCCGTCGGGCCCGTATTCACGCCACATCAGGCCCTGGGTGATCCCCGCCACCCACATGCTGGCGGCGTAGAAGACGATGCCGATGGTCGCGAGCCAGAAGTGCCAGTTCACCATGCGCAGGCTGTAGAGCCGCTCGCGTCCCCACAGGCGCGGCACCAGATAATAGACGCAGGCGAACGTGATCATGCCGTTCCAGCCCAGCGCGCCCGAGTGAACGTGGCCGATGGTCCAGTCGGTGTAGTGCGAGAGCGAATTGACGCTCTTCACGCTCATCATCGGGCCTTCGAACGTGCTCATGCCGTAGAAGGCGAGCGCCATGACCATCATGCGGATGATCGGGTCGGTGCGCACCTTGTCCCAGGCACCGTTGAGCGTCATCAGGCCGTTGATCATGCCGCCCCAGCTCGGCATCCACAGCATGACCGAGAAGACCATGCCCAGCGTCTGCGCCCAGTCGGGCAGCGCGGTATAGTGCAGGTGGTGCGGCCCCGCCCAGATGTAGAGAAAGATCAGCGACCAGAAGTGGATGATCGAGAGCCGATACGAATAGACCGGGCGCTCGGCCTGCTTGGGCACGAAGTAGTACATCATCGCCAGGAAGCCGGCGGTCAGGAAGAAGCCGACCGCGTTGTGCCCGTACCACCACTGCACCAGCGCGCCCTGCACGCCGGCGAAGAGCGGGTAGCTCTTCGACCCGAGCAGGCTGACCGGCATGTCGAGGTTGTTGACGACATGCAGCATGGCCACGGTGATGATGAAGGCAAGGTAGAACCAGTTGGCAACGTAGATGTGCGGTTCGCTGCGCTTGATGATCGTGCCGACGAAGACCGCGAGATAGGCGACCCAGACGATCGTCAACCACCAGTCGACGTACCATTCCGGTTCGGCGTATTCCTTGCTCTCGGTAATGCCGAGCAGGTACCCGGTCGCGGCCAGCACGATGAACAGCTGGTAGCCCCAGAACACGAAGCGGGCGAGGCCGGGAAAGGCAAGCCGCGCCCGGCAGGTGCGCTGCACGACGTAGAAGCTCGTCGCGATCAGGGCATTGCCGCCGAACGCGAAGATCACCGCCGAGGTATGCAGCGGCCGCAGGCGCCCGAAATTGAGGAAAGGCTCGAAGTTGAGGACCGGCCAGGTGAGCTGCAGGGCGATGAACAGCCCCGCGGCGAAGCCCGCCATGCCCCAGAACACCGTGGCGATGACGCCCCAGCGGATCGGGTCGTCGTCGTACCGGCCCTCATCCACCGGCATCCGGAAGATACCGCGCGAGACGGCGGCATAGTCCGTGTTGCGCAAGGTGAACCAGAGGCAGACGAAGGCCGCGAGCGCGACGATCGCCATGTGAATTGCAAACCCGCCGTCAGCCGCCAAAGCAGCTGCGATCACGGCAAGGAATAGCACGACAAGCCAAACGCCTGCCCGCGCAAGGACCGTTACCATATACCTTCTCTTTCGAGATTGTTGCTGAACCTGTCTGCCCCCTTGGAGGCTGAGAATCGATCCGGCATTGACCGGAATCAAAATCGGGTCCGCATGGCAAAAATAACGGAAATCCAAGGAAATTTGCGCGGAATCAAATCAAGCTGGCGCGAGATCGAGGAAAGGCTGTCCCTGCAGCCGCTGGCAATAGGGGGACCGCAAGGGGCGGTCCCGGCGGCGACGAAAGACAGGCAATATGCGCAAACTGACGATGATGGCCGCACTGGCCGCAGCCACCGCTTTCTCGGCTCCGGCCATGGCCGGCAGCCCTGACGGTCACTTCCAGGTCAAGGTCCTCGGCACCGCCGTCCTGCCGGATGGCAAGATCGACAGCGTGAAGTCCGTCGACACCACCACGACGCTGGGCGGCGCCGTCGCCGCGCTCGGCAATCCGCAGACCAGGGCGAACGACAACGTCGTGCCCACGCTCGCGCTGGAGTACTTCTTCAACAAGACCTTCTCGGTCGAGACGATCTGCTGCTTCACCCAGCACCACGTCAACGGCGCCGGCGATCTGGCCGGTACGGAACTGGTCGACCATGTTCTGATCCTGCCCGCGACGCTGACCGCCAAGGCACACCTCGACACCGGTGGCCCGATCAAGCCTTACCTGGGCGCAGGTCCGGCGCTGTTCCTCGTCTTCGACGAGAAGCCGGGGGCAACCGCGGCGGCGCTGGGGATCGACAGGGTCAAGATGTCGAACAAGCTCGGCGTGGCCGCGCAGGCCGGCGTCGACATCGCACTGGGCGACCAGGGCTTCGGCCTTTCGCTCGATGCCAAGAAGTACTGGATGCGCCCGACCGCCTCTTTCTACGAAGGCGACACGCTGGCGCTCAAGACCCGGCACAAGCTCGATCCCTGGGTGCTGAGCGCGGGCGTATCCTACCGCTTCTGACCCGGTCTTCTCCCGACAACGCGAAGGGGAGCCGTTTGCGGCTCCCCTTTTTCGTCAGAGCTGCCGGAAGTTGAGCGTCGCGTTGAGAATGAAGACGATGGTCCCGGCGCACAGCGAAGCGATGACCCGGGCGATCAGGTACGGCACGCCCAGTCCATCTGCCAGGAAGGCGAACAGGGCCAGGATGATCCCCAGCCCGAGCAGGGAATTGCCAAGGAAATAGATGTAGCCGCTGGCGATGCCGCGCAGACTGCCGCGAAAGATCCACGCGCGGGCCAGCAGGTAATGCAGCGCATTGGCAAGGATGAAACCGACGCACACGGCCAGCAGCTTGTTCCAGCCCCATCGCTCAATCATCAATGAGATAAGCAGGAGGTCGAACAAGAACGAAGCCGTCGATGCGACAGCATTCTTTATGTACAGGATCGAGCCGCGACGATTGACCAGTCGTTCGCGCAGGCCGGGATGCGTGGACTTATCGTTCAAACGACCGGACTGTCGGCCTGACCCGTGTTGAAAGGAACCCATTTCCTTTCAACACTACGCCCTCTGCCTTGTTGCAAGCAACATGCCTGTCAGAAAGATTCCCGTCGCGGTGAACAATTCTTCCCGACATGCACTTATTGCGATCATGACCGGAGAATTCTCGCTACCGACCCGCTCACCGCTTGTGGGCGTCGCCAACCGCTTCCTGACCGGCCTCGATGCCTGCTCCATCATGCCGCAAGTCAAACTGGACGTGCAGGAGCTCTGTTCGATCGCGCGCGCGCAGACCGGGCTCGACGATTTCGGCGATCCCTGGTTCCTTGAACCTCTGGAAGTCCTCGTGGAAGCACTGAAGGCGGAAGCCGCACTCAACCCGATCGGGCACTTCGCGGCGACGGGGCAATTCCTCAAGGTCATGCGCGAGCGTCTCTGGGCGCAGCAATGGTTCAAGAGCGAGCGCGAAATCCTGTCCGAACCGCTCGTTCCGCCGGTGATCGTCGTCGGACCGATGCGATCGGGCACGACGCGGCTGCATCGCCTGCTTGCGGCCGACGAACGGTTCGAACACCTGCGCTTCTTCGAAACCGTCTGCCCCGTGCCCCGGCCCGGCTATCGCCCCGGGCGCAAGGACAGGCGCCCGCGGCAGGCAGGTCTCCTGCTCAAGACCGTGCACCATCTCAATCCGCGCACGGCCGTCATTCATCCCACCGGTCCCTACGAGCCGGAAGAGGAACTGGGACTGCTGGTCGCGTCCGCGTGGGGCATGAAGCACGAAGCGCAATGGCGCGTGCCCAGCTACGCGCGCTGGACCGAAGGCGAAGATGCAACGCCTGCCTACCAGCATGTCGCCCGGTTGCTGCGGCTGGTGCGCTGGGCGCGCGGCGGCCGTTCGCGCAAGCCGTGGGTGCTCAAGACTCCGCAGCACATGCTCGATCTTCCCGCGCTCATGCAGGTCTTCCCCAAGGCGCGGCTGATCTTCATCCATCGCGATCCCGTGCGCGTCGTTGGCAGCAGTTGCTCGCTCGTGTGGAACCAGATGACCATTCACAGCGATGAAGCCGATCCCCACTGGATCGGCAAGCAGTGGCTCGAGAAGACCGGCCTGCAGATCGACCGGATGCAGGCCGCGCGCAGCCGCATCCACCCGAGCCAGCGGATCGACGTTCATTACCGCGAAATGGACTCAGACTGGGAAGCCGTCATGGAACGAATCTACCGCTTTCTCGGCATGGAGATCGCCCCGGCCCTGCCCCGCATGCGCCGCTATGTCCGCAAGGCGCGCAGCCAGCATCGCTGGCAGCGCCATCGCTATGACCTGTCGGCGTTCGGGCTGGAGAGCGACACGGTCCGCGACCGCTTCGAACACTACGTGAATGCTTTCGATCTCGCTCCCAAGCAGGAACGCAGGCATTACGAAAGCATGCCGGAAACACTGCGCGAGGCGCTAGCCTGACGCGGCGTCAGCCGGCTTCGGCGACGAGCGCGTCGTAATCGAGAATGGTCACGTCGCGGCGCGAAGGCAGGTCGATCACGCCTTCGTTCCTGAGCCGGGTGAACTGGCGGCTGACCGTCTCGATCGTAAGCCCCAGGACGTCTGCGATCTGCTGGCGCGAGAACGGCAGGGTAAGATGCCTCTGGTTGGGCTTGTCGAAATCAATGCGGCAACCCGACCCGTTGAGACGCTCTGCCATCTCGATCAGGAAGCTGGCCATCTTTTCCGAAGCGGACTTGCGCCCCAGCAGCAGCATCCAGCGCCGTGTGCGATCGAGCTCGCCCAACGTTCGTTCGAGCAGCTTGTGCTCCAGTTCCGGATGCTCACGCGCGAATGCGTCGAAATCCCGTCGCGAGAACACGCAGACCTTCGCATCCGTCAAAGCGGTGACGCCATGTCCCGATGTCCCGCCGAAGGGCCTGCCGATGAAGTCCGACGGATAGACGACGCCAACGATCTGTTCCCGTCCGTCTTCAGTATTGGTCGAAAGCTTGAGCACGCCCTCGATGACATTGGCGACGAGGACCGAATCCTCGCCTTCCCAGATCAGCGATTCACCGGGCGTGATCGTGCGTGTACGACCGATCGCATTGAGAGCTTCAAGCTCCTTCGCGTCGAGTGATGCGCAAATCGCCCGGTTACGAACGACGCAAAGGTCACAATTGGACATAAGCTTTACTACCAGCGCCGTTCCGTTGTCTCAAGTCGCCGCATTTACCGTAATTCGCAGCGTACTCAAAGCCTCAAGCCCCCTTACCCGACCAATGTCGCAGGTCGGGCCGACCGCGACAGGCAGACTGGCGCCGTCATTCACGGCAAAGATCGAGAACCCGATCGCCAGCATCTGCGTCGCGGGCCACGGTCGCCAGTGCCTTTTCGCATTTGCGGGCAAACCAGATGACATGCTGGTGGCCTTTGCCATCGGGCTCGGACGTAACCATGACCACCGATACCTCGAACCCGACATCCTCGAGCAGCGCGGTGAAAGCCGGATCGGGCCATGCCGACCAGATGGCGGCGATCCCTCCGGGGGTCAGCGCCTGCATGGTCCTTTCCAGGCCCGACTTCGAATAAAGCAGATCGTTCTGCCTGCGGGTCAGTCCTTCGGGCCCGTTGTCGACATCGAGCAGGATCGCATCGTAGCCCTCGCGCGCCGCGTCGATCAGCATGGCGAGGTCTTCCTTCACCAGCATCACGCGGTGGTCGTCGAGGCAGCCCGATGTGATATGGCGCATGGGACCCAGCGCCCATTCGATGATCTCGGGCACGATCTCCGCCACGACGACGCTCGCATCGTCACCCAGGGCGCGCAGGGCGGCGCGCAGCGTATAGCCCATGCCATAACCACCCACCAGCATGTGCACCGCCTCGCGGTCGCCAAGCCGGGCGCAGGTCATCGTTGCCAGGGCTTCTTCCGAATGGCTCGCCTCGGTGCTCATCAGTTCATTGTCTTCAAGCAGGATGGTGAAGCCGTCGCCGTGCTGTACCAGCCTCAGTTCGACACCTTCGGGCACATGGGCCGTGCCGACCAGCACATCGTCTTCTGTCATGAACGCTCCTCGGGGAGGTTGCATCGAACACGGCTCGGGTCCGGTCGATCGCATGTCTGGGGGGAAATGGTGGGAGCACGAGGACTCAAAGGGCAGGTCCCAATCCGGCGACTGGCGGCAATGCGCACTGATTTTCCGGAGAACTTGCCGAGAACCGCATGGGACGCGCTCCTGCTGTAAGCGGGAGCGCGGGAGGTCTCTCAGCCGGGACGTGCCTACGAAGTAATGGCCCCGATCCCGTTTCGATGAGCGCCTTTGCCCCGTCGCGCAAGAGACTTGTGTCCGGGAGGTCGAATGATTGTGGATGGCCGGCCTTTCGCGCGACATGCACGTCGAACGCACTGCCATTGGCGCTGCCGGAGGGATGCAGGATTTTGGCAAAGGCTTGGTTGCGGGGGTAGGATTTGAACCTACGACCTTCAGGTTATGAGCCTGACGAGCTACCGGGCTGCTCCACCCCGCGTCACCAAGGATGCGTTCA
>NZ_FVZE01000004.1 GCF_900168325.1 Novosphingobium mathurense
CGCGTGGCCAAGGAAGTGCCGGCAAACTGGAAGGTCGTGATGGAAGCCTTCATGGAGGCCTGGCACACCATCGTCACCCACCCGCAGCTGCTGCCTTTCACCGGGGACTGCAATGCGGGCTATCGCACTTATGGCGACAATGTGAACGTCAATCTCGTGCCCTTCGGGATCATGAGCCCCCACATTGCCGAAGGGCAGGGCGAGCAGTGGATCGTCGACGAATTCGCCAAGTACAACGGGCGCTCATCGGACAATTACGATCCCGAAGCGGACCCAATGGCGATCACGGTTCCCGAGGGGAAAACCGCGCGTGAGGCCCTCGGGGAGGCGATGCGTGCGGTTTATACCGACCAGACCGGCTACGATCATGCAGACGCCAGCGACTGCGAATTGCTGGATGGCCTCGTCTATAACGTCTTCCCGAACTTCGCGCCGTGGGGCGGTTTCATGCCGAACATCGTCTATCGCTGGTTTCCGGGAGAGACGCCCGATACCTGCGTGATGGAAGTGCGCATTCTTGCCCGCGTCAAGAAGGGCGAGCCGATGCCGCACGGCGCTCTGCTCAGGTACCTCACGCTCGACCAGAAATGGACCGAGGCACCTGAGCTGGGAATGCTGGGAGAGGTTTTCGAACAGGACATGGAGAACCTGCCGTATGTCCAGGCAGGGCTGAAGGCTTCGAAGACGGGCGAGGTGAACTACGCCAACTACCAGGAAATACGCATTCGGCAATTCCAGGACACGATGACGAAGTACGTGGCGGGAGAGCCCGGCGACAGGGCCTGATCACGTGCCGAAGAGGAAGAGGAGGAGGCAAGATGATCTCAATGAGCAGGCTGGCGGCGAGGCCGCGACCGTCATCGGTGATCGAGGTCGAATTCAGGCGCGAGCGCTCGCCTGTAGGCGAGCTGACTCTGGCCGAACTCGATGCCGTGCGGATTTCCGGTGAGAGCGACATCCGCCCTGCCGCCGAATTCCTGCGTGACCTTGCGGCGGCCAAGGGGCTGCGCGTCGCGTGTGCGCATGACCTGACGGACAAGCGAACACCCGTGGATGCGGCGGGCAACGTGCTGGCCCGGGATGTCTTCGGCTGGGGCGGCGACGAGGAAGTCTGGTGGCGCAATTCGCGCATCGCCCTGCAATCGCCGATCACGATGGCCTGTCGGTTCGAGACCGAACCCTTCTGGGTCAATGCCGAGGGCTTCCATGCGCACGCGGCGAACCATTATCTCGACGCGATCGACCTTGTCGATTTCGCGGCGCGGGCCCTGACCAGCGCTGCTATCGTGGTGCCGGTCCACATGGCGTTCGGCCAGATCGGCGTCGTCTGCCTGACGCCGCAGGACCAGTCGCGCACGGACCTGTCCGATATCTTCGCCGCCCACGGCGACATGCTGGCGATCTATTCGCGGCTCTTCGTGACGACTTACGTCAAGTTGATGGGCGGGGCGAGAGCGCTGCCTTCGGGCGCATTGCTGTCGAAGCGAGAAGTCGAGTGCCTGCGCTGGGCTGCGCTGGGCAAGACGGACCTGGAAATCGGCATGATCATCTCGCGCTCGCGCGCGACCGTGCGGTTCCACATCCACAATGCCTCGCTCAAGCTCAACGCGGTGAACCGTTGCCAGACTCTCTTCAAGGCTTCGCAACTGGGCTACATTACCCTGGGGTGAGGCCGTATTAAAGGCTGCGTGCGGCCATGTGCCCCTCGCGGATCGCGGTCTGCAGGTAGCGCGGGCTGCGCACGTCTCCCACCGCGATCACGGGGAAGGGGGCATCGGCCAACCCGTCGATCAGGTCGCGGTTGGGTGCATTGTGCGAGACGAACACGACCGTATCGGCATCGACATGGAATGCGCCGCCGCCAAAGCGGTGCCGCACCTCCACGCCGCCGTCGCCTACCGAAAGCAATTCGCCATAGGTGATCAGGCGCAGGTTTCCGTCTGCGGCCAGCCGTTCGAGCGCGGCTTCATCGCTGAGTGCCGGTTCCAGGCCGGGAGCGAAGGACTTGTGCGGCGTGACGAAGGTTACTGCCAGGCCCCTGGCGACGAGGTATTCTGCGGCTGCGACCGCCTCGTAGTGCCCGGTATCGTCGAACACGACGGCACGGCTGCCCCAGTTGCGGTTGCTGCCCTCGGTCAGCACTTCGTGGCTGGAGACGACGGAAGCATGATCCATGCCCCTGGCCAAGAGGCCCGGCGAGCGATGCTGCGCGCCATCGAGCCGAGGCAACGAGCCGGTTGCCACGATGACGGCATCGGGTGCGTAGTCCGCGATGTCCTCGGCATCGACGTAGGTCGACAGGCGGATGTCGACGCCGCAGCGCCGCACCTCGCGTTCCAGCCAATGGACGATATCGGCGATCCCTGCGCGTCTCGGTGCCAGTGCGGCGATATTGACTGCACCGCCCAGGTGCGGAGAGGCTTCGGCCAGTACGACCGTGTGTCCGCGCATGGCGGCGACCCGGGCGGCTTCGAGTCCGGACGGACCGCCGCCGACGACCAGCACCCGGCGCGGGTTCTCCGAAGGTCCGATGAGATCCTCCGATAGCGTGGCCTCCAGCCCGACCGCGACATTGACGGTGCAACCGATCTGTCCGCCTGTGAGCAGGCCGCCAATGCAACCGTGGTTGCAGCCGATGCAGGGGCGCACGTCATCTGTGCGTCCTTCGATGGTTTTGCGCACGATGGCAGGATCGGCGATGTGCGCGCGGGTCATGCCGACAAGGTCGCCATCGCCTTCGCGGATCACCTGTTCGGCTTCCTCAAGGGTGCGGAAGCGCCCCGTGACGATGACCGGGACCTTGCTGGCATGGGCAGCCGGACGATCGCCCTCCAGTTCGTAGCCGGCCGGCTCGTGCATGGCCCCGATGATCTTGTGCGGATTGTAGTCGGTGCCCGAGGAGAGGTTCAGGAAGTCGATCAGGCCCCTGTCTGCAAAGTGGTCGGCGATGCATTTGATGTCCTCGGGCGAAAGCCCGCCTTCGAACGGCTCGCTGCTCAGGCGGACGCCCAGGGCCATGGTCTCGGGGATTGCCGCACGGACCGCTTCGAGGAGCCTGACCGGAAGGCGCATGCGGTTCTCGAAGCTGCCGCCGTAGGCATCCTTCCGCCGGTTGTAGAGCGGCGAGAGGAACTGCTGCAGGAGATAGCCGTGTGCCATGTGCAGTTCCACGCCGTCGAGTCCGCCATCGGCGCAGTCCCGTGCCGCCCTGACGTAGCATTCGACGAGGAAATCCATCTGCGCGAGGCTCATCGCCTGAGACGGGATGCCGACCATGGCTCCGACGCTGTCCGACGAGGACCACGGAGGCGAACCGTCCAGTTCAGGAATCTCGTTGCCGAGGTGGCCGATTTGCTGGAAGATCTTCATGCCATACGGCGCGCACAGCGCCACGAGATCCCGGTAGCCTTCAACGAGGCCCGGCGCGCCGGAGACGAGGAAGGGATAGGCGCTGGTGCCCACGGCCAATGCTTCGATGATGGTCAGTCCCACGCCGCCCCTGGCGCGCTCGACGTGATAGGCGATCAGGGCAGGATTCATCGTGCCCTTGCCGATCCCGGTACCATGCCCGGTGCGAACCACGCGGTTCGGGATATGGATAGGCCCGATCGCGATGGGCGACAGGACGCGTGAAAGGTTGGCGGGCGCGTTTTCGACCGGATGCATGAACCCTCTCCCTTCGTTGCAACACCCGCTTTTCGTGGGGCCTTGCCGCAGTGTTCATTTGAGGGGAGGAGCAAAGTTCGTGCAACCTGCCAAATGACTAGTCGAAGCGCATGGACGCCGACGTCAGCTGGCAGGAAGCCTTGGGAAAGGAGTTGGCTTGGCCCTGTGTGCGGCGGGTCAGGCTGAAATCGACTGGACCCGCAAGTGGTCGCTTACATCGATGACCGTCAGTGAATTGCCTTCCAGTCGGTCGAGATCGCCAAAGGCCTTTTCGATGGCTGCGCGCTTTTCCAGGATCAGGCGCGCGACGCCCTCGGTCAGGCCGCCTTCATCGCCGACACGCCCCAATGCGGCCGCGATGTCGGCTATGATGGCGCTGGACGGCTCGTGGTGGAGATTGCCCTTTTCGTCCCTGTAGGCTTCGATAACGGATGCCATAATCTGCTCCTCGCCATGGCCCGCGCAATGTCATGGCGAGCCGGGTTCAACACGGATATTGGCAACCCTCGCGGCGGGAGAATCGTTCGTCTCACGCAGAGGTCAGAATAGCGCAAAAGAGCCGGAAGAGTTAGCTTTTGCGACGAGCTGACGGTCCCACTTGCATTCCCCAATCCTTTCAGGGGGCTACTGTAGCGGCCGTCGTGAAACGGCCGAATGTGTGACCGAAATGGGACGATCCTGCGCTGCGATCACACCACGAAGGCGATCCAGGCGACGAGGCTTGCGGCAGGTACGAAGAAAGCCTGCGCGAGCACGGTTCCGGCAAGGCGGCTGAAGCTGATCCAGATGATCGTGCGGCGAAACAGCGGATCGCTGACCCGGCCTTCCACGACATCGTCGGTCATCACCGAGAGCTGCGGATCGATCAGGGCGAAGAGCAGGATCGTCGCAAAGCCATTGATCACTGCAGACAGCTGCGAGGCGGTGACGCGATATTGCGGATTGAGGTATCCGGCATAGAGCGAGGCGAGCACACCGACCGTGATAAGCGCCTGGGCCAGGCAGTTGGCCACCAGTACGCCCCACCCCACGCCCCGAGGTTTGGTCAGCTCGCGGATGTGCTCATAGCGCGGGGCGCGGATCGAGGTGCGGATCGAGCGCAAACCGGCCGGCGATGCAGCGCGCAGCACCATGCGGCTGGTCGAACGATGGCGCTGGAAATAGCCGATGGCATTGACGAAGAGGCGCTGGCTGGTTGGGATCAGGGCGATGCCGAGGGCCACGGCCAGCGTTGCCGACATCAGCACCATGCGAAAGTCCCCCAGCAGCGCATCGCCGCCACCAATCGCCAGCCGGCTCTCAATCCGCTTGGCAAGAAAGGGCCCCAGAAAGCTGTTCGAAGTGCGGCTGACGAGGACGAGGATGTTGAAGAGCGCAAAGCTCATCGCGATCCTGCGCGTGCGCACCCCGGCGATGCGCGCTGCGTAGGCCAGCGTTCCGATCAGGTTGATGCCTGCTGTCAGCAGACAGATGACCACGAGTTGCACGTCCATGCAGTCAAACTTTCAACTGGCCGGGCAATCCGGTCACCGGCGTCACTTCTGACCTGAGCCGTTGGGTGCCGCAAGAGTGCTGCCCGCGGAACTTGCGGATGACTTCGCTCCGGCCTCGACAGGCGTGGTCGCCTTGACGAAAAGCTGCCACGACGACAGTGCCAGGACGATGGCGAGCAAGGGCCTCAGGATCTTTTCGGGCGCGCGGGTGGACAGCATACTGCCGACGATGACCCCCGGAATGGAGCCGACGAGCAGGTTGGTCAGCAAGGTGCCGTCGACGTCTCCGATGATCCAGTGTCCGACGCCGGCAATCAGGGCGAGCGGCACGGCATGGGCGATGTCCGAGCCGACGATGCGGACCATTGGCAGGCGTGGATAGAGCATGAGCAGGACCGTTACGCCGATCGCGCCGGCACCTACCGAGGAGATCGAGACGGCAACGCCGATCGCCGCGCCCAACAGGACCGTCGCGCCGGTCACCCGGGATGTCGGTTCGAGCGGTCCACGGTCCTGCGCGAAGCGCGCAAGGCGGCTGCGGAAGATCACGGTGCAGGCGGTGATCGCAAGAAGAACCGCCAGTGAAAACAGGATGATATGTTGGCTGTAGTCGCTGACCTTGCCAAGATGGGCGATGACGGCAAGCGTCAGGATCGTGGCGGGAATGCTGCCATAGGCGAGCCTGCGCACGATCTTCCAGTCCACCGTATCGCGCCAGCCGTGAACCGTCGTACCGGTGATCTTGGTTATCGCGGCATAGAGCAGGTCGGTGCCGACCGCCGTCTGGGGGCTGACACCGAACATCAGGACCAGCAGTGGCGTCATCAGCGATCCACCGCCGACGCCGGTCATGCCGACGAGCAGGCCGACCAGAAGCCCTGCCAGGGCGTGAAGCAGATCCAGTTGATCAAGCATGTTCCAAAACCCCCCTAATTCAGGGCACGCGTGCGAATCTCTCTGTCCGTTCGTCCGGTGTCCCTTGAGAAGGATTTAAACTCTACAAAATAAATAGACAAATGGAGATTCGCTTTCACGGCGTGAAGAGCAGGTTTGCCTGAAGCGGACGGTCTGCGGCCCATGACGCAGACAAGGCAGGGCTTGCGCCCTGCCTCGTGGCGGGATGGAATGTTCGTTGTTCGCTTGCGCGCGGGGGGATCAGCTCTTGGGCGTCACCCAGACTTCGACGGGGGTGATGAACTTGCCGGGGGCTGGCTTGCCGACATGAACCCGGTCGGCGGTCACCTGCTCGCCGTTTTCGAGGTGGAAGGTAACCCACGGCTTGGGCATCCGCTCGAATTTCATCTTCTGGATTGCAAGTCCGGTGGTCGAATTCATGATCGTGGCAATGATACTCATGCCGGGCCGTTAGCCGTGCCGCGATTGCCGCGTCCAGTCGGTCCAGCGGGTTATCCTGTGGTTGGGATGGTCCCGCGCCCTGCTGTTTTCCTCGCAGCATATGCAAGGCCGCGGTGGCCGATTTCTGCGTTACGGCGCTTTGGGTTATGTCATGATTCTGCAAAGCCAAAGGAGGAGATGACGCGATGAGGCAGGCCGTGCGTCGTTTTTCGAGACTGGCCGCGCTCGCGCTGGTTGGTGTCGCGCTGGGCAACGCGCCGCCGCCGCCGCCGTCGCCCGCCGACCTTTACGGCGATCTCTTCGTTGCGGTGCAGGAGCGCCGCATCTTCGATGACAACAAGACTTTCGCCGATGCCGTCCCGCGGGAGCCGCCTGCCGAGATCATGGCCGACTACAGCGCTGCGCCGCCAGTGGACGATGCGGCGCTCAAGTCTTTCGTCCTCGAACGCTTTACCGTGCCCGGGGTCAACGATATCGGCAAAACGGGCCTGCGCGCGCATATTCGCAAGCTCTGGTCCCAACTGGTTCGCCAGCCGGCACCCGTAGTCCCGGGGGAATCGCGCATCGCGTTACCGGGTCCCTATGTCGTGCCCGGTGGCCGCTTCCGCGAGATCTATTACTGGGACAGCTATTTCACCATGCTGGGCCTTGCCGCCGACGGCGAACATGCACTGGTGGAATCGATGCTCGGCGATTTCACCAGCCTGATCGAGCGCTTCGGCCACATCCCGAACGGCACGCGGACCTACTATGTCAGTCGATCGCAGCCGCCCTTTTTTGCCCTGATGCTCGATTTATCGAAAGAGCCAGACGCCAAAGTGCAGGCGCGCCGCTTGCAGGCGCTGCGCATTGAATACGCGTTCTGGATGGCTGGCAGTGCCTGCGCCCGGCGGCAGGGGGCTTGCCTGCGCGTCGTGCGGATGCCCGATGGCAGCCTCCTCAACCGCTATTGGGACAACCGCGACAGCCCGCGCGATGAATCCTTTGCAGAGGACAGGGCAAGCGCGAAGGCAGCGTCAGGCCGTCCTCACGGGGAGGTCTATCGCGATTTGCGCGCTGCTGCGGAAAGTGGCTGGGACTTTTCCTCGCGCTGGCTGGGTAACGGCAAGACGCTTGCCACCATACGCACGACGGATGTTGTCCCCGTCGATCTCAATGCGCTGCTATGGGCCATGGAGAGGCGCATCGCACAAGGCTGCGGCGCGGCAGGCGATGGCACTTGTGTGCAGGATTTCGCGCAGCGCGCGGATCGCCGCAAGGCGGCAATGGATCGCTTTCTGTGGCAAGCGGGCGAAGGCCATTATGCCGACTGGCTGCTTGCCGAAGGACAGCCCTCGGTCGCGCTTTCGGCCGCGACGCTTTATCCGCTCTTCGTCGGCATGGCTTCAAGGGAACAGGCCGATGCGGTTGCCGATCTCACCCACGCGCAACTGCTGGCACCAGGTGGGCTCAGGACCACCCTGAACCGCACCGGCCAGCAATGGGATGCCCCGAACGGCTGGGCGCCGCTGCAGTGGATCGCGGTGAGCGGCCTCGATCGCAATGGCCATGGGGAGCTTGCCCGAACGATTGCCTCGCGTTGGATCGCGACTGTCGCACGCACTTATCAGGAGACGGGAAAGATGCTGGAGAAGTACGACGTGGAGGAAAGCCTGCCCGGCGGCGGCGGCGAATACCCGCTGCAGGACGGCTTCGGCTGGACGAATGGCGTCGCCAGCGCGCTGCTCGATCGTTACCCCGCGCTCGATCGCGCGGCGCCTTAGTCGGTGGCCTCATCCTTGTCGGCGTTGGCCTGCGTCATGACCTTGTAGGCGCCTTGCATCAGCGCGGTGACTTCGTCACTGCTCAGGACATATTGCGGCTCGTAGCCGAGGCCAACGCGTCCCGTGTGGCGCCACAGATCGACGTAGAGACCCTTGTTGGGGCCGAACGTCGAGAGGATATGCCGGGCAAGCCGTGCGGGTCCCACGCTGGAATAGGCGGTGCGGAAAATCAAAATGTCGACGATGTAGGGGCCGACCATCGCCCAGACGTGGCCGTTCCAGTCCGGATTGGAGGTGGCGAAGACCTGCGCTCCGTCGATGGGGTGCCGATCCCCGAAGACCGGAACGCCCTCGACTGACAGCGTGCCGGCGACGAGATAGACCGGCGCGCTGAGGCGCCCTTCCAGGCTCACGGCAAGGGCGGCGCTCATCAGGGCGCATGTACCCGGGACCGGAGGAAATACCTTGAGCAAATCGACCGCACGTGCCGACAGCGCGGCGCGATCGCTGTCCGACATCCGGTAGGCTTTGAACGCCTTGGCCGCGGGCCATCCGTGGTCGACGGATACGAGCTTTCCGAGCTGTTCGAGATTACGGGCAATCGACATGCGGGCCCCCCTAGGCGCATCGTTGCGGGGACGCCAGTGGGATCGATCGTCGCGACGCCTTCGCGCCTTTCGTCTGTCGACAAGGCGCGCATTCGCTCTGGTGCACATCGTCCTCGCTGCTAAGGGCTGTGCCCTTCACCTCACCAGATCCGCTCCGATCATTTCGGTCGGAGCGATCAAGCCGAATGGAAAGTCATGAAAACCAAGCACAGTCTCGAAGCCGCCGACGTCAAGGCGATCCTTGCCGCCGCCGAAGCCGAAGCCGTCAGGAACGGCTGGGCCGTGGCGATCGCCGTCGTGGATGACGGGGGACACCTGCTTGGCATGCTGCGCCTCGACGGAGCCTCGCCGAGTACCGCGCACATGGCCCCGGCCAAGGCGCTGACCTCGATCATGGGGAAGCGCGAGTCGAACGTCTACGAAGATATGATCAACAACGGTCGCGTGTCGATGCTGTCGGCACCGGGCATGGGTGCGTTGCTCGAGGGCGGCGTGCCGATCGTGGTCGATGGCGATTTTGTGGGCGCAGTGGGCGTCTCCGGCGTGAAGTCCGATCAGGACGCCCAGATTGCCAAGGCGGGCATCGCCGCGATCCTCTGACGGGTCAGGTCGCGCCGGTCTCCGCCGGCGCGGCCGCTTCGAACCTGGAACCGGCGACCAGGAGCGTCAGGCCCGTTACGACCTCCCATGCAGTAATCGGGTAGATGCTGGCGCGCTCGAGCACGCCGTCTGGCAGCATGGTAATCCCACCGGTCCGGTTCACTTCGAGCAGGGCCAGACTGCCCAGTCCGAACAGGCCGAGCCCGGCACTGGCCCTGCGCCACGCTGGAGGCAGGCCAAGCCGCCGTGCGAGAATGGCCGCAGCGATCAGCGCGAGGTTTCCGCCCAGAATCGCCATGGCTGCGCCAAGCACATGGTATCGATCGATGCCTGAAGCCAGTTCGCGACTGCCGCTGTGGACCAGTCCGACCAGCACCGTTCCGCCCGAGTGAATGAGGGCTAGTGCCAGAAAGATCGCAGCCCACGGTTTCACGCCGCTTCCCGCACCGACTTTCGCCCTTCGCGCGAGCTGTGTGGCAACCACGCTCGCCGCGGCGAACAGCGCGCCGTCGAGAATGAACCCGCACCAGTTCATGACCCAGGCAAGGCCGGAGCGCAGCACGCGATCGTCGATGACATCGGCATAAGGCACGCCAAGGTCGCTGACGTAGTTGCTCGCATAGCTGTAGTTCGGGAAGGCCGCCGCGGCGATCGTCTCGGCTGACAGGTAGGACAGGCCTGCAAGGAGCCAAAGCCAGCCGGCCAGGCGCAATTGATGCGATTTACCGTTCATTTGCCATGGGTGCCCTGATCCGGCGTTCAATTCCAGTCGCATCCGGGCTGGAAGCGCCAGTTTCGGACCGGGGTGGGCATTGGTCTATGCCGCGGGCCTCAGGCTCTCCTGTTCCAGAGCCTTGCTGCTTCCTCGTGCTCCGATCGGGGCGGCCCTTCTGCGCCGCATGATCTGCACATGACGGAGAAATGCCGCGCGTACACGTGTTCGAAGTAACCTACGTCTTGTGAGCCGCAGAAAGGGCACGCTTTCAGTTCGCGGCAGGCTGGGCCGGAAAAAGGCCGCGGTTGATCGCCGGTTGCCGTCCCGCGCATGGTTCAGGCGGCCAATGCCCTTGCGAGTTCCCCCAGAAGCCGTTCACCGTCGCCGCGCCAGGCGCTGCCGTGCATGCAGGCCAGCACCTGCGGCTTGCTGGCGGCCAGCCGGGCCAGAGTAGGCCCGGTCTCGGGACCGTGGGCATAGTAGTCCATGACCCGCCGGAACGCCTCGCTGGGGCCAAGGATGTCGCCTTCGGTAAGGACTTCCTCGCCTTCGCCGGGCTGCGTGAACAGGTCGCCGCAAAACAGGGTGCGCGTGACCCTTTCGAACAGGAATCCGTTGTCCCAGCCATGGGGCACGTGTGGGGCATCGAACCACTGCACTTCCCGGCCGCCCAGATCGAGTACCTCGCCTTCTGGCAGGACCTTCGGCGCGCGGCTGGCGATGTCGCCGATCGATGTCATTGCGCCTACTGCGCTGCAAAGCGGCACGGCGTCGGGCGCGCAGGCGAGCCATTCGTTGAGCGAACCGCACTCGTCCGCTTCCATGTGGCAGAAGCCCACATAGCGAAGCCGCGAGCAGGGCATGACCTGTTCGACAGCCTCGCGTACAACCGGGAATAGCTGATGCGGGCCGGTATGGAAGAGCAGAGGCAATTGCGCCTCCACCAGGTATTGGTTGAAGGAGAAGGCGGTGTTTTCGTCTATCGCCACCGGCGTATTGATGCGCCAGATCCCTTCTGCCACTTCGCCGATGTTGGTGCGGGTTTCCTTGTTGGTCATGCCCATCGCGCAGGACTCCTTACGCGTATCGCCCTGTTAGTCCCGCTTTATGCGCCTATTCGCCGCATCTGTCTTCCTCGATATGACTGCATGGCTCGCGCTCAAAGGCCCAAATCGGAAAGGCCCGGATGATCGGCCGGTCGGGATCCACTGGGCCAGTGGAACAGGCGATCCTCCTGTGCGATCGGCAGGTCGTTGATGCTGGCGATGCGCCGCTCCATCAGCCCGTCGGGGGCGAACTGCCAGTTCTCGTTGCCGTAGCTGCGGTACCATTGCCCGGCATCGTCGCGCCATTCGTATGCAAAGCGCACGGCGATGCGGTTGCCATCGTGAGCCCAGAGTTCCTTGATCAGGCGGTAGTCGCGTTCTTTCTCCCACTTGCGGGTCAGGAACGCCTCGATCGCTTCGCGACCCTGCAGGAACTCGCTGCGATTTCGCCAGATGCTATCGGGCGTATAGGCGAGGGCGACCCTGGCAGGATCGCGACTGTTCCAGCCGTCTTCGGCAGCCTGCACTTTCTCGGCGGCACTGGCGGCAGAGAACGGGGGCAAGGGCGGTCGGGACATGGTTCGGGCTCCTGTCATGCAAAAGGTGTCGCGAATTCGACCCGAATGCCGCCGGGCATCGCACAGATGAAATGCCTTGTACGCGATCCGGCACGGATCGGCTCGGGGGCAAATTCGATGCGCGTGCCGGGATGGGTGCGGACACGCTCGAACACTATATTCAGCCGTTCTTCGTCAGCCACGCGCAGGGCGAGGTGATGCAGGCCGATGTTGGCGCGCCGGTCGAAGTCGCGTGCCGACTGCGGATCCGCAACTTGCCACAAGGTCAGCAAGGTGGTGCCATCGGATACGAAAGCGGCCGGATAGTCCGGCACTTCGCCAACGCGTTCGAAGTCGAGGGCATCGATGAAGAATCCGCAGGCTTCCTCGAGGTCGCGCACGGCAAGGCCCACGTGATGGGCGCCCTGTGTCAACTTCGTGGAATTCATATCTGTGGCCATTCTCCGCTCCTTTGCATGTTGGCAATGTCCCGTGCCGTCCAGCGCGGCGTAATGTGCTGCGGGCAATTCCAGTCGAAGGCCACGACATCGATGACGAAGGCGCCTTCCGGTGCCGCCGAATAGCCCTCCGGCATCAGTGCCAGGACCGTTTCGGGATCCTCCGAAAGCGCGATGCGACTGGCATGGCCGATCAGCTTGAGCCGTCGCCGCGCCGGATAGTCGACGAGCATTAGCGCCACGCGATCCTCCTTGGCCACGTTCCCGGCCGACATGTACTGGCGGTTCCCGCGAAAGTCGGCAAAGCCGATGCGATTGCTGCCCAGGTGATGCAGGAAGCCGGCCGGGCCTCCGCGATGCTGGACGTAGGGCCAGCCGTCGGCGGTGACGCTGGCCAGGTAGAAGCTGTCGCGTGCCGCGATGAACTCAGCCTCCCGTTGTCCAAGAGGATCGGGAAGCCCATCTGCGCGCGCTTCCATCGCCGCGTAGGAATCGCGCGATCCGGCCCGCGCCTGCATGGCCCTCGATGCTTTGCCGAGCATGGTCGTGAGATAGTTCGCTGTCATGGCAACACGATTAGCACTGGTCAGTTTCTGCGATAATTGCCAGATATTGGCAGTCACTATTTCATGATGTGAAATTATCCATGGATCGATTTGAGGCCCTGAACACTTTCGTCGAGATTGCGGAGCACGGGAGTTTTGCCGGTGCTGCCCGGGCGCTTGGCCAGTCACCGGCGAAGATGACGCGCACCATCGCGGCGCTCGAGGCGCATCTTGGCGTTACCCTGTTTCACCGCTCGACCCGGACGGTGGCCCTCTCGCACGAGGGGGCAGCCTTGCTGGAGCGCGCAAGGGGACTGCTTGCCGACTTGCGCGAGGCCGAACATCTGGTGATGGGCCGCGGCGGCGCGCCGCAGGGGGAATTGCGCGTGACCGCGCCGGTCCTGTTCGGGCGCATGCATGTCCTGCCCGTCGTGGCGGGGCTGCTGGCCAGCCATGCCGGCCTTTCGGCAAGGATGCTGTTGCTCAACCGTAATGTGCGAATCGTCGAGGAAGGTATCGACGTTGCAGTACGTATCGGCGAACTGACCGACAGCACCCTGATGAGAGTGCAGCTTGGCGCCGTGCGGCAAGTGATTGTCGCGAGCCCCGGTTACCTCGATCAGCGGGGAATGCCGAAGCAACCTGCCGATCTGGCCCGGCATGACTGCATAGACGGCTCCTCGATCAGGCCGGACAATGTCTGGCGGTTCGGTCAGGACAAGGCGCTAAAGGTTGAAGTGCAGCCCCGGCTGGTCATCAACGACATTGCCGCGCGCATTGCTGCAGCCGAGGCGGGAGCCGGCGTGGTCAACGTGCTCAGTTATCAGGTTGCGGGGGCGCTACGTGCCGGGCGATTGGTGAGCCTGCTCGATGATCAGGCGCCACCGGCCTTGCCTGTACAACTCCTCTACCATTCCAGCCGGGCGGCCATGCCCGCAGTGCGCGCCTTCATCGAAGCCATGCGAGAGCGAGCCTCAAGAGATTCATGGCGCGCCAACCGTTGGTGAGAACTGGCGGCCAGGCACTGCGTCCCACATACGATGATGGCGCCTTGGAGGCGACGGACCTTCGACGGGATAGGGGGGCAACTTCTCCGGCACGCAAGTTACTTCAAAAGCGGCCAGCGAGAGCGGGGTAGAGTGGCTGCTTGCCGCAGATCAGGTGCTCAACGTACTCCTGTGCCGGAAACGGAAGATGCCTTGGCACTGATGATAGCCTTCGAAGCGACGTTCCTCGACTGCCGGTGATACGCCAAGGGATGACAATTTACTTGGACTGACTCGGGTAGGTCCTTTGATGAACGAGCTGCTCTTCGACTCCAATAAGCCAGTGCTCAATTATCCGTGCATAGATAGGCTAGAACCATTTTGCCCAGTTCACGTTTGAGCATATCCCACTGGTAGTGCTGTTCGGCGCCGCCATTCGGGCTCAGGTTCAGCCCGCGTGCCAGTACGGCATATATGATCTGATACGCCGCAAATACTTTCATATCGACCTGGCCTGCGATTTCGCCAGAGAAGCTCGTTATTGCCTCAGTGAATTGCGTGATGGAATGCTGGGCTGCGGCCCGACCGGATTCCTTGATCACCGGATCATCCTCTGCCCTTTGCATGCTGAGGCGCAATATCGGCGCATTGCCTTTCAGGATCTCGGCAAAGCCATCGGTGTAAGCTGGAATGAATTCTTCCAGGCTGGTCGCTTTAGCCATCACTTGCTTGAGCAGGACGTCTTCTGCCGCCTGGATCTGGGCCAGCGCCTCGGTAATGACGGCGCGGACGAGATTATCTTTCGAGTTGAAGCGCAGATAGATCGAGCCGATGGAGACCTTTCCGAGCTTCTCGACATCGATCAGGGTAAAATCTTCGCTGCCGCGCTCCAGCATCAGCGCGCGGGCGGCAGCGAGCATTCTTTCAAGTGTCGCCTTGCTCCGACTTTGTTGCGGAGTTCGGGCTGACGTTTTTGTGGCTCGTTCTGCGACTTTTGCTCGATCGGACATGCATCAACCAAACAGTATTATAACCGAAACGTCAATTTTTATTAATTCTTTGAAAGCAGTTTTTTGTGGGGACGCGGACGACCCGGTATCACACCGGCATCGGGCACAATTGCGCCGATTACACAGTCCGCCGCTCGTCAGCCAAGTGTCTCCGTCATCCATCATCGTTGACAGCCAAGTCCGCCTTGTATGAAACTAAAATACTAGTTATAGAGTTTCGGAGGGAGAGATAGGTATGGCGCCGCCGAAGAACAGACGGGGTTTCGAGTTTTCAGTGGATGTTGTGGCCGTCGAAATCTCTTCGTGGAAGTTGTTCGTGGCCCCGGAGCCATCGCGCCGGTCGTGGCTTCAAAGATGAAGGTCTACCATCCGTTGGCAGGTCGTCTGATCGCCACACTCCTGGCATTTCCGCTGGCCGCCTTCTTCATCTTTGTCGGATGGAACAAGACCTTTGCCGCGCTTGAGGAATTGCGACAATACGGGGCGTGGACAATCTGGCTGCCTGAAGCGTTAGGGCGTGCGGTTGGCCTGAGCGAGATCTTGTGCGCCGTTCTGCTCCTCGGTGCCGTTTCTGTTCGCACGCAAGTCGTGGCCCGCACCGGCGCTATGTTGCTTATCCTGAACCAATTGATCGCGGCGCTTTTCCATGCCGCCCACGGTGAGATCGGCGCTCTTCCACAGAACGCTATCCTCTCACTCGCCCTGATTGGTGTGATCGGGCTGACCGGCATTTCGTGGAAGAAGATAACTTCAAAATGGGAGAAGTCTGAATGGTGAAGAAAGTCATGTGGCGGATCGCCGCATACAGCATGCTCGCGTCAACCTGCCTGGCCGGTCAGGCGGCGTGGGCTGCCGGCACTGAATCGGGGCAGGTCGCCAAGCTTGAAGCCAAGGTCGCCGAATTGCAGAAGACAGCACAGGCCAATGCGGATCGCGCCGATGTCGAGAACCTGTTCTCCCGATACATGTATCTGCACAATGCGTTTCAGGATAACCAGATCGTTTCGCTGTGGGCCAAGAAGGGTACTCCGGATATACGCTCCCAGTATTCGAACCTCGGCGTTTACACCAATTGGGACAGTATCATGTCCTACCATCGTGACCGGCCTTCTCCGATCGGGAAGCTGCTGTTCCACTATGTGACGACGCCTGTCATCGAAGTGGCTGGCGATGGCCAGACGGCAAAGGGCCTATGGATAGTCAATGGTCTCGAGTCTGGCCTCACCGATCCCGAGCACGCGAAGAACATGCCCGACTGGATGTTCGAAAAGGAAATGGTCGACGGCAAGAAAGTCTGGATGCACAACGTCTACCTCAAGTACGGCATCGACTTCATTAAGCAGGATGGGCAGTGGAAGATCTGGCACTTCCATTGCTTCGAGGTTGCGCGCGCGCCTTACGGGATGGGATGGATCCCGTTCGCCGCAACTGCCCAGGACGATTCCTTCAACGTCGACCTCATGTATATGGGGGACGATGGCAAGCCGGTGTTCATGCCCAAGGCGGACGGCCCGGCGTCGGTTCCGAACAATACTTACCGCACCGACACCGCGCAGAGATTGGAAGCGCGGCCGCCAGAACCCTATCGCACGTTCAGCGAAACTTTCGCGTACTAGGTTAGCGACTGTAATTGAGAAGGGCCCGCCATGCCTTACCGGGCATGGCGGGCTCTTTGTCGTTCGCTATCGGCGGGGATTGGTCGTTCACGGAACCGTAGCGATGGCTCAGAGGCCGTTGTCAGGGAGAGGTTGGAAAATCCGCTGCATCATCGGGCACGGACAGCGTCACCTTACCCGTCCCGGCCCATTCCGTTCCGCGCAGGATAAGCGTCTGCAGTCCGGCGAAGTGGAGTGATACTTCGTCGTGGCCGATGGTAATCGAGAAGACACGTCCCTTGCCGTAGTCCTGCGTCCATACCTGGGGATGATCGGCATTGATGCCGTGCATCTTCGCCAGCTTTTCCTTGGTGTAAGCCCCTGCCGGGTATTTCGGGCCGGCCAGCTTCGGGTCATAGCTCGCTGCGGCATCATGCGCTGTGGCGAGAACATGAATCTTCGCGCCGGGCGCAAAACTCATGTTCGTGTACATGTCGTCGTTGTAGGTCCATACATATTCGCGCATGCCAGCGGTAATTGGATGCTCACGGTCGACGATATGCACCGGGAATGCTCCGGGTGGAGAACGTCGGCTCGAGCCCGGCTCCATGACGGCTCCGATCAGATCCCGGTATTCGGGCCAATTGTAGCCCCAGGTGAATGAGGAATGGTAGGCGACCAGGCCGCCGCCTTGCCGGACGTAGTCGAACAGCGCCTTTTCGGCTTCGGGCGACCAGCGGTGCTCCTCCTTGTCGTCATAGACCCAGCGCGAAGAGTAGTTGAGGATTACAACGTCATAGGTTTTCAGCATGGCTAGGCTGCCATGGTCGAAATCCTCCGTTATCCTGACGTCGAAGCGGCCGCTGTCCTGTAGCAGGGTGCGCAACATGTTGTCGACGCCAGTCCAGTCGTGCTCATAGCTGTTCTGACCGCTGATGATAAGGACGCTGATCCGCTTCTCGGCTGGATCAACCGGAATGGCAACGCGCTGTACGGTTTCGGGTGGGCGATAGGGTGGGTGGACGATGACCTGTGCCACAGCCGGAACAGTGAGCATCGCAATGGCCGCGCCGGTTGCTGCGCTTCTCAGTAGGTTCACAAGTTTCTCCCTCTTTGAGGTATGTCAGGGCTGCGCGGATACGCAGTCCAGCTCCTCGTATTCGGTGGTTTCGCCACGTGACTTGCTCGTTCGCCCGATCGGCCAGAACAGAATGCAGATCAGTTGCAGGGTCAAAAGTACGATCGGCCAGCCGTAGTAAGACCAGCGGATCACGCTGCGTGCCTCTTCGGTAACCGCTTCGGGCACATAGTTGGCCCAGGCAAGGCAATAGGCGATTGCCGCAGACCCTACCGCCATGCCGATCTTGGTTGCCAGGCTGACCCCTGCAGACAACAGGCCTTCGTAGCGCACGCCAAAGAGTTTCTCATGGAAATCTACTGCTTCCGCAATCATGGTGAAAATGGCGGTGATCGTAAGCGAAGTTGTGATCGAGGCAGCGAAGTAGACCGCAAGGAAAGCAAGTGGCGCGGATTCGAGCCACGGCAGCAGCGAGAAAAGTCCGACTGATACCAGCAGGGCGCCTACGCAGCCCGATCGAATGCCCGTTCGCGAAAGGATTGGCGGAGCGATGAAAGCCGATAGCAGCAGCATTCCGGAAATGGCCGGCAGCATGACGGAAATCATCCACGGCTTTTTCAGGACATCTATAGCGAAGAAGGCCGTTACGGAAATCATGGCGCCGAAGCGAACGAAGTAGAGCAAGGTGAATACGAAGGCGACCCACCAGGCCTGATTGCGCAACATGTCGCGGATGGCTGGCAGGATCGGGAAATCGGCTGTTGTGGTGCTCTGATGACGTTCGCGGCAGTTGCGGAAGAGCGAAAGCAAGGCGATCAAGGACAGCGCCGAGAACAGCAGCGCGACATAGAGGAAGCCCTTATGTTCATCCCCGCCGCCAAACAGCGAGACCAGAGGCATCGTTGCCGCAGTGCCCAGGATCACCGATACCGAGGTCCCGATCGAGCGCATGGAACTGAGCTTCAGCCGGTCGTCAGTGTCCGGCGTTATCATCGGAAGCATGGCAGTGTAGGGTATCGACCCGAAGGACATCAGAATGCCCAGCAGATTGAACGTTACGAATGCCCAGGCGAGTTTGCCGTATTCCCCCCAGTCGGGCACCATGAAGATCATGACGAAGACAAGGCTGTACGGTAAGGCAGTGAACAGAATGTAGGGCCGTGCTTGGCCCCAGCGTGTACGTGTCTTGTCGACGAGAATGCCAACGCCCATGTCGACGGCAGCATCGAAAAGGCGGGCCGTGAGGAAAATCGTGCCAACAGCGCCCGCAGGCATCTTTGCAACCACGGTGTAATAATAGAGCAGGAACGCGCCGACGGCATTGTACGGCAGGCTGTAGCCGAAATCTCCAAAGCCGTAACTGATGCGTTCCACCAGGGAGAGCTTGGCACCTTGGCCAGCCGATCCGTTGCGAGTCATCGTTTCGTGCCACTTTCCGACACGGTGACAAGGATTCTGCCTAAATGCTTGCAATTCACTGCATTCTCCCGAGGTTCGCACGCATCCGGTCGTTCGGCCGGATCATTCTTATTGGCTTTTGAGACTCGCTCGGCCCCTTTCCGTTAAAACTATAATGCTGATTTTTGTTTGTCGATGGGAATTTTCATCGATCAATCCAGCCAGACCTGCAAGGTCTGCTTGACATGCTCATGTTGCAAACGATATTAAAACACTAATTACATTACGGGCGAAAAATCGTTCGAACAAAATGGGAGGATGGAGGATGTTGCTATTAAATAGAGCAATTCTCATGGGGGGTGTCAGCCTGCTGGCAACTGGCCTGGCAAACGTAACGCCGGCGGCCGCGCAAGCATCTGTAGAAGAAGACAATTCCAATATTATCATTGTTACGGCCCAGAACCGTGCCGAGAACGTCCAGGACGTTCCCATCGCTATGGATGTCGTCGGCCAAGAGAAGATCGCGCAAGCCGGCTTCAGCAATGCCAGCGACCTGGGCAAGATTTCGCCTTCGGTTCAGATCAACGAGGATCAGGGCCAGGTCAAGATCTCGGTTCGCGGCGTGGGCACCACGTCCAGCGACGAAGCGCAGGACACTTCGGTTGTCGCGAATGTCGATGGTGAATACATCAATCGCCCTAATGCCTTCAGCGTCGCCCTTTTCGACCTCGAGCGTGTTGAAGTCCTGCGCGGCCCGCAAGGTACGCTGTACGGGCGTAACTCGACTGGCGGCGCCGTCAACTTCATCACCCGCAAGCCTGGGAAGGAGTTCGGGCTCAACGCTACCGCCAGCTATGGCAACTACAATGCCATTCGCCTCGACGCGGGTGTCGACCTGCCAATCGGCGAAATGGCCGGTGCACGAATCGCAGGCTTCTACGACGACCGCGATGGCTATGTGAAGCATCCCGCCGGTGGCGGCTTCTTCGTCTTCCCTGCTTACGAGGCCGGCCGCTCGGACGATAACCAGTCCTACGGCGGGCGTCTGTCGCTACGCTTCGATCCAACTGACGCCCTGTCGGTTAACCTGGCAGGCGAATATGCAGAACGGCACTTTCGACCAGCCATCTTCGCTGCGGGCGATCTCAATGCCCCCGGCAATGGGCCGACCGGACCGGGATGCAATGCAGCTGGCTTCGAAACTGTGGCGCCCGACTATGGGCTGACTCTTTGCGTTCCTTCGAACACAAACCTGCTGAGCCAGATCGATCGCAGCGAGTATGACGCACCATTCTACGGACTTGGCTCAGGACTTGACCAGAAAACCTGGGCGCTACGCGGCCGCGTCGCCTACGAATTCGGGCCCGAAGCCACGCTGACGTACATCGGGGGCTATCGCGACTTCAAGCAGGGCGATCCCAGCGGAAACGAGTACCTTACGCTACCCGTGGTCTACCGCTCCTACCAGTTTCAGGACGATGCCAAGACACAGAGCCACGAACTGCGCCTGAACGGAACTATAGGCGGAGTAATCTACCAGGTGGGTGGATTCTATTTCAAGGAGAAGCTCGCCCGCGAAAGCGGATTCCTCCTGCCGAGCTTCATCTTTGATCAGCCTCCTGGCGGGCCAGGTACGTTCCTCAGTTATTTCCGGCGTCTGGTCGACAGTGAAAGTGCATCCGCATTCGGTCAGGTCGAGGTTCCCATCACCGAAAGTCTGACTGCTGTAGGTGGCTTGCGCTACACGCATAACAAGCGTTCGGCACTTTATCTCAATGCTTCACCATTCGGGAATGGTCCGCCGGATTTCGCGCTTCTTGGAGCTGGTTCTGACCGCAAGGACTTCGCAGACCTCGCGTATGTCCAGACGCTCGATCTCGGTAGCAAGGAAAGCAAGGTAACCTGGCTTGCCGGACTCAATTGGAAGCCTGACCCCACGACCCTCGTCTACGCAAAGGCTACGACGGGCTTCAAGGGAGGGGGCTTCGATTCGGTCGGTACCTACAAGCCCGAGACCAATACGGCCTATGAGTTGGGCATCAAGAAGAACTTCGGCGACAGGGGGCAGCACCAGTTTAATCTGAGCGGCTTCTACTACGACTACAAAGATCTGCAGGTTTCAGTGCTGCTCGATACCACCGTGGGTAACCAGATCTTCAATGCCGGTAAGGCGACGATCTGGGGGGTGGAAGCAGAGGCCGCGATTGAGCTGAGTGAAAACGATCGTTTCAACGCGAGCTTTAACTATCTCAATTCGCAGTACGACGAGCTGTTTGCTCAGTTTAACGTCGTTTGCGTTGGATGCGGCCTGAATGGAATCGGCGACCTCGATCCGATCGCACCGGGAGTGCAGCAGCCCAGCTTTGCGGGCAATACGACTCCGTTCTCGCCCAAGTTCATCATCACCATGGCATATGAGCACGTGTTCGATCTTGGCGAAGCCGGCAAGGTTACCGCCCGAGCCGACACCTTGTTCAAGAGTTCGTATTTCACTGATTTCTACAATTACCGCGACGGCAAGCAGCGGGCATTCACACAATCGGGAGCGAGTCTCGAGTACAAGCCGGACAACGGCAAATTCAGTGTAACGGCCTTCGTCCGGAACATTGAAAACAAGCGGCCACTGACGTACGGCAGCTTCGTTTCTGCCGGTCCGGACGATATTTTCAACTGGCAGTTCGGCGCGCCAAGGACTTACGGTATACGCGTCGGCGTTGATTTCTGATCCGATTGGAGCTGTGTGGTTTGGGGGGCGGAGCAAGGCTCTGCCCCCTTATTTTATGCAGAGCATGGGCAGACATTTTCCGCTGTAACTATAACCAAAATTATAATAATGAACGGTGACTCGGCGCCAGAAGTCGGGCTGTGGGAGAAGTATCGGGTCATGACGCAAAATGCAGCCACTGGGATGCGTCGCCGCGAATTCGCCGGCGGTCTTGCATTGTGGAGCTTAGCCTTGGGCATACCTGCAGCAGCGGTTCAATTCTCCAATCCTGAAGATCTGGAAGCAACGAGCGACCTTCAGCGGCAAATGATCGCAGGTGTCAGTGATATCGTCATCCCCAGGACCGATACACCAGGAGCAGGAGAGCTGGGCGTCGGCGATTTCGTCATTGTCGCCCTTGCGCACGGTCTTGAAGGATCGCGGACACCCTTGGCGACAGGCGATGTGTCGGCCCTGACGCCCTTCACTAGGCCTGATGGTTCCTTGCGGCATCTGCAATGGCTTGAGCACGACCTTGGGATCAGGGGTAGCGGCCATTTCATGACATTCTCGCCGCAGCGGAGAAAGACCCTCTTGAAAGCACTCGATTCAGAAGCATTCGGTCAGGACCGTCCGCATCATCCCTGGCGTACGATCAAGGCGCTCATCCTGACGGGGTATTATACCACGGAAGTCGGCGGCTCGCAGGAGCTGGGCTACGAACCCGTTCCCGGGCGCTGGGATCCGGACTTGCCAATCAACCAGGATGATCGTGCCTTCTCTAGCGACTGGACTGCCTTGGATTTTGGCTAAGGAACTAAGGATGGATTTTGACGCGATCGTGGTCGGCTCGGGCATCACCGGAGGTTGGGCCGCCAAGGAATTGACTGAAGCGGGCCTCAAGGTGCTCATGCTGGAACGGGGGCGCAATATCCGACACCAGGTCGACTATGATCGAGAAACAAAGGCACCGTGGGAAATGCCGTTTCGGGGCATCGGCGACATTGAGATGTACAAGCGGGAATACCCGGTTCAGATGCTCAATCGACACTTTACCGAGTTCACCGAGGATCATTTCGTCAGTGACAAGGATAATCCCTATGCGACTGCTGCGGACACGGATTTCACCTGGTTCCGCAGCTATCAGCTCGGAGGACGTTCGCTTACATGGGGGAGGCAGTCCTATCGTTGGTCGGACTATGATTTCGGCGCAAACAAGCGCGACGGACACGGTACCGATTGGCCGATACGCTACGCCGATCTGGCACCATGGTATGACCACGTAGAAGAATTCATCGGTGTCTCGGGCGCGGCAGAGGGACTCGCTCAACTTCCCGACGGCAAGTTTCAGCCCCCCATGGCACTCAACGTCGTTGAACAGCACCTGAGAGAGGTGATCGGTGCGCGTTGGCCGGGCCGCTGCCTCACTATCGGCCGCACCGCGAATCTCACGCAGGCGAAACCTGAGCAGGGCAGGGCACATTGCCAATATCGCAGTATCTGCGCGCGCGGTTGCTCCTATGGCGCCTACTTCTCGACCCAATCTTCGACGCTCCCAGCCGCGAGTGCGACTGGTCGACTGACCGTGATCACCGACGCGATCGTCGAGAAAGTCGATGTCGATCCGAAGAACGGGCGCGTTACCGGCGTGCGCTGGATCGACGCGAAGAACAACGAGCGCAAGTCGGCCGCGGCGCGGATCGTTTTCCTCAATGCCGGCGCATTCAATTCCGTGCAGTTGATGCTGCAGTCGGCATGTGAATCCATGCCGCATGGCCTCGCCAATTCAAGCGGGGTTCTAGGCACGCATATCATGGATCATGCCAATACACTTTCGGCCGCCGCACTGATGCCCGGCTTCGAGAATCATACGACATTCGGCAATCGCCCGACCGGGGCCATCATTCCGCGCTATCGCAATCTCGATGAAATTGACGGGATTGGTCACACCCGAGGCTTCTCCTTCCAGGGTGGAGCCATGCAAAGCACTTGGACAAGGGCAAAGCGCGAAGCCGGAGTCGGGAAAGAATTCAAGACCCGTATGCATGAAGTTGGACCATGGCGGGCCGTGCTTGTTGGCTTCGCCGACTGTGTGCCGCGTGCGCGAAACCGTCTCACGCTCCATCGATCGCGGACTGACGGGCGAGGTCTTCCCCTTCTCAATGTCGAATTTTCGTTTGGCAAGGAGGAGCTCGCAGCGCTCGCGCAGGCAAAAGCCGAGGCTGCCGAGATGCTTACGGCTGCCGGAGGACAGGTGATCATGGGATTTGATCGCCCGGGGCCTGGAGGCACAGCCATCCATGAAATGGGTGGCGCGCGCATGGGGTGGGATCCCAAAACGTCCGTGCTGAACAGATGGAGCCAGTCTCATGACATTCCGAACCTGTTTGTCACCGACGGTGCACAGATGAGTTCGTCGGCCTGCCAGAATCCGTCGCTCACGTACATGGCGCTTACTGCCCGTGCTTGCGATGCCGCGGTCAAGATGCTCCGCGAAGGCGTGATCTGATCTTGGCGGTATCAAGGGCCGTAGGTGGGGACTGAATAATGGCTGGCGAATACGGCTCGAAGCTGTCCGATCACAGGACTTTTCGTGCGCTGCCCACGCTACTGAAGAATATCTGACGAAAAGCAGGCCCTCGGCTGAAACGGTGTTGACAGCTTCGACGCTCCGGCTAATAACTATAACAACAATTCTAGTTTTGAACTGATTCTGACGCCTGTCCGGTTCGGTGCCAGAGTGAGTCTTGTGAGAGGTCCTGATGCGCTTTTCTGTTTTCCTTAATGCCCGCTCGCTTGGTCCCGAGCAGGACCGCAAGCTGATGAAAGACCTGGAAGGCCATGCCAAACTGGCCTCCAACCTCGGTTTTGACGCGATCTTTCTGCCGGACCACCACTTCAATGGCTATATGCCTATCGCCAGCGACAGCTTCATCTACGCGGCTTACCTGGCCGCACAGATGCCGGACATGCACTTTGGCTTCTCGGTCGTCTCCGTGCCGCTGCACCATCCCGTGCGCCTGACGGAACGGATCAATCTTCTCGACCAGATCACCGACGGCAAGCTGCTCGTTGGTGTCGGTTCGGGGACGACGCCCGAGGAAATGATCGGCTTCGCAGTCGATTATCGGAATGCCGGGCCAATCTCTGAAGGTAACCTTGCCATCGCCGAAAAGCTCTGGGCCAAGCGTATGGAGGATCCCGCTGTCGAAATCGACAATGGTCCGTACCAGGGCAAGGTTCTGCAGCGCATCACGCCTGCGCCTTATTCCAAGGGCCATGCCCGGTTGATGCCGGTCGCCATGAAGGAGGCGAGCGCGAGGCGTGCCGCAGAGAATGGCTGGCCGGCGTTCATACCGGCATTCACGCCGCCGAAGATCGGCGGCACCGAACCGTTCCTCCACGTCAAGAAGTGGTTCGACATATACAAGGGCATGCTGCTCGAGGCCGGACATGATGAGGCAACCGTCAAGTCGGCCCTCGACTGGACGACGCACACGTATCAGGCTGTACACATTGCCGAAACCGACGAGCAAGCGCGCGAAGAGCTTGAGATTATCCTGCGCGGTTATCAGGATGCGGTAGATCGTGAAAACGCCTTCAATCGTCGCGCAGAAAGCGATGAGGCAAATACCAAGACTGACCGGACGCCCAACGCCCTCGATGAGGACTATATCGGAACCTGGTGTCTCTATGGCTCACCGGAAACGGTTATCGAGCATCTTCGTCCCTACCAGGAATTGGGCATCGGCAATATTCTTTGCGGTACGACGACCGGTCCCCTGACCGACCAGCGTCTTGCCTTCGGCAACCGCACGATCGAACTCATGGCAAGCAAGGTCATGCCAGCCCTGGCGAACATGTAAGTCGTTTGACTAACCTGCGCCTGCTTCACGATTCAACCTGACGCAAAGAACGTCCCGATCGATCGGCAGTCCGCAAAACCGGGTGTTTCGGCGTTTCTCTATCTAGCTCAACAAACCCTGAGAACGCCGATGCCGCCATTGGGTGCTGAACTCCGTGGCGCTCGCAATAATCAAACCATAATGGGAGAAGCTGAATGAAATCTCGAAATTTGAGGACTGCAATGCTGGCCGGGAGCGCGATTGCCGCCATGGCGACACCGGTTTTCGCTCAAGAAGCGCAGGGCGAAAAGGCGTCTGCGATCGATCCCAATGTCATCATCGTGACCGCGCAGAACCGGGCACAGAACGTGCAGGACGTTCCTATTGCGATGAGCGTCCTTGGTGGTGAGAAACTGGAAGAGGCGGGTGTCACCGACTTCAACCAGATGGATCGTGTCGCTCCGGCACTGAATATCACGAATGACACCGTCTTCACTCGCGTGGCTATCCGCGGTGTCGGTACCAACTCGAACGACGAGGCGCAGGACCAGTCGATTGCGATCAATATCGACGGTGAATACCTGAACCGTGCCAACGTTCTTGGCGTGTCGCTGTTCGATATGGAGCGCGTCGAGGTTTTGCGCGGGCCCCAGGGCACGCTCTATGGCCGTAACGCAACGGGCGGCGCGATCAACTTCGTGACCCGCAAGCCTGGCGATGTCTTCGCCGTCAATCTGACCGGAACCTACGGAAATTACGACCAGATCACGCTGGACGGTGGCGTCGATGTGCCGCTTGCCGGTATCGGCGGCATTCGTCTGTCCGGCCTGTTCGACAAGCACGACGGTTATTTCTACCACCCGAATATCGATGCGCGCAGCGGTTCGTCCGAAAAGAAGGCCGGCCGCCTAAGCCTGCGCCTTGAACCCACCGACGGATTGCGGATCGATCTCGCCGGCGAGTATGTCAAGGTGGATAGCATCTTGGCTGCCAATGCCTGGACTAACCTGAATGCTGCCGGCAACGGACCGGGGGCGGATTGCTCGCTCAACGGCTTTGAGGAAATCGCTCCGCTAACCCCCAATGTCCAGTGCATTCCGAGCAACACCAACTTCCTGTCCACCATCGACCGGGACAGCTACGATGCTGCCTTCACGGGTGTGAGCCCCAGCGAGCAGGAATCCAAGGTCGTACGCGGCAAGGTCGCCTATGATTTCGGGCCCGCCATCGTCACTTACACCGGTGGATATAGGGTTACAGACCAGGATGCGGACATTGCTCTGGCTCCTGCCTACTACTTCTACGATTTCTTCAATCGCACGAAGACCCAGAGCCACGAGTTGCGCCTGAACGGTACGCTGAACGGCATCGAGTGGCAGACCGGTGCGTTCTACTTCCATGAAAATCTGCGCAATTCACGCGGCCTGTTCAGCCCCTTCATCGGACCCAATGGCAGCTTCATCAACGCCTTCCGGCGAGACGTTACGGCCAAGAGCTGGGCAGCGTTCGGTCAGGTCGACGTGCCGCTTACCGCGACACTCACTGCAGTTGGCGGCTTGCGCTATACGCATGACAAGCGCCATGGCTTATTCGACAACTACGGGTTCGTGTTCAACTCGGGGCCGGTCGAGCAGACCGGGGATGCGCCTTCACAACTCGATCTGGATGCCAAGGGCAGCAAGGTTACCTGGCTTGCCGGTCTGAACTACAAGCCCAATGCCGATACCCTGATCTACGGCAAGGTTTCGACCGGTTACAAGGCAGGCGGCTTCGACAGTGTCGGCGCCTATGATCCGGAAACCAACACGGCCTACGAAATCGGCTCCAAGCTGACTTTCGGTGATATGCGACAGCACAAGTTCAACCTGTCTGGTTACTATTACGACTACAAGGACCTGCAGGTTTCGGTTCTGCTCGACAATTCGATCGGAGGCCAGATCTTCAACGCCGGCAAGGCCGTCATCTGGGGTGCGGAAGCCGAACTTTCGATCGGGCTCGACGAGCACAACTTCTTCAATGCCTCATTCAACTACACGAATGCAGAATATAAGGATCTGCTGGCTTCGTACGTCGTCTACTGCGTCGGTTGCGGCGATATCGGCGTCGGCGATCTCGATCCCGATCCGAACAATATCGTCCAGCCCAATCTCGCCGGCAACAAGCCGCCCCAGACGCCCAAGTTCGTCATCACCATGGGATATGACCACATCTTCGATTTCGGCAGCGCGGGCACTCTGACTGCCAGCGTGTTCTCGAAGTTCAAGAGTTCGTACTTCACGGATATCTTCAACTATCGCGACAGCAAGCAGAAGGCCTTCACCCAGACCGACCTTACCCTGCTCTATAAGCCGGAAGACGAGCGCTGGAGCGTACAGGCATTCGTCCGCAATCTCGAAAATGAGAAGCCGCTGACTTATGCTGCCTATGTCGCAGCCGGTCCTGACGACGTCTATACATGGCAGTTCGGTACGCCGCGTACCTATGGTATCCGCGTCGGTATCGATTTCTGATCTGACCTGGCGGGGAGGGGCGGTTCCTTCCCCGCCAGCAGTCGAGCACTAGAAATGGGAAATGGCTCATGAAACTATCAGCCTGCATCGAATGGCAGTTCGGAGACGAAACAGTCGGTTTGCCAGATCGCATTCGCGCGGCAAGCGAAGCCGGTATCGACCTGGTGGAGTTCCACCTGTGGCGTGACAAGGATGTCGACGGCATTGCCCTGGCTCTCGAAGAAACCGGTTCGAAGCTGACAGGCTTCTGTGTCGATCCGCGACGCTCGATCGTCGACCCGGCACAACATGCCGAGATGCTCGAGGCGGTGCGCGGTACGCTGGAAGCGGCCGTCAAGCTCGGTTCGCCGCCGCTGATCGTGGCTTCGGGCTTCCTGCGCGAAGGCGTTTCTCCGGAAGAGCACAGAGCCGAAGCCGTGAAGGTTTTGCGCGAAGCGGCGCTACTGGCGGAGGAGGCTGGCGTTACGCTCGTCCTCGAACCGCTCAACACCAAGGTCGAGCACCCCGGCATGTACCTCGACAGCACGCGTCTCGCGCTGGACATCGTCGAGGAAATCGGCAGCCCACGGCTGAAGGTGCTCTATGATGTGTATCACTCGCGGGTCATGGGCGAGGATATGAAGTCGGTGCTGGAAGGCCGCATGCATCTCGTCGAGCACGTGCAGGTTGCCGATATGCCCGGCCGTAACGAGCCGGGAACAGGTGAGATCGATTGGAAAGGCGTGGTCGCGGACTTGCGCGATCTCGGCTACCAAGGGGCTCTCGGGCTCGAGTATCGTCCGACCTTGCCTGCTCTGGAGTCTCTGGCGATGACCCGCGAGGCGCTAGGCGTCTGAGATGCATCCGAATTGGACAATGTCGGACCAGTCCTGATGCTGGTCGATGCTTCGAGGCCGGGCATTACGCCTTGACGAAGCGGCCCGTATATGGGAACAGTAATTTTAATTAGGGTTTAGGCCCCAGGGGAGAGAGTTCCAGCCTGCCAGGCAATTTGGGCGCCGACACATCATCGGCTCATCAAATCCTGCGGCGATGCTTCCCCGCCTTCGTAAACGAGTGCCACTTGCTTCGCGAAAGGGAAGAAGCATGAGTAATCAGATCAAGCGGGGCGTTAGCCTCTACAGCTATCAGAACGAAACCTTTCAGGGAAAGATGACCCTGGAAGATTGCATCCGCACCAGCGCAGAGCTGGGTGCGAACGGCATCGAGATCATCGGCGAACAGACATTCTGGGGTTGGCCGGAGGTCGGCGTCGAAGATGCCGCCGTCGCGAATTGGCATGAACTGATCAAGAAGTACGACTGCGTACCTGTTAGCCACGACTTCATGCTGGACTACAAGCGCTACAAGGGTCGCGTGATGCCCTTCGACGAGCAGGTCGCCAGCGTGAAGAAGGATATCGACTTCGGTGCCCGCCTTGGCATGAAGTTTATCCGCGCGCTCGTTTCGATCGAGCCCGAAGTGCTGGTGGCGGCCGCGCCCTACGCCGAGGAGAAGGGCATCAAGATCCTGATCGAGGTCCATGCACCGCTTCACTTCGATCACCCCTGGATCATAAGGCATGCGGAAGCCTTCGAGAAGAGTGGTTCCGACGCTCTCGGCTTCCTGCCCGACATGGGCATGTTCCTCTTCAAGTTCCCGCCGGTCTGGAAGGAAAAGTTCCTGCGCATCGGCGTTCCCAAGAACATCGCCGACTACATCGAGAAGGCTTATGAGGACCGCGTGCTCTCCGAGTACGTCATTCTCAACGTGCGCGAGATGGGTGGCGAAGGCCCGGCACTGGGCATGGCCGAAACGCTCCGGCACAATGCTGCCTTCGAACCCAAGCGCATGCTCGAACACATGAGCCGCATTCACAACATCCATGGCAAGTTCTACCAGATGGACGAGGACTACGTGGAACCGTCGATTCCCTACGACGAGATCGTCAAGGTTCTCCATCAGGGTGGCTACAAGGGCTTCATCTGCTCCGAATACGAAGGCAATCGCTGGATCGAGGACGCCGAGGAGCCGGATTCGGTCGAGCAGGTGCGCCGCCAGCAGGTCATGCTTGCCCGCCTTCTGGGCGAAGAGACCGTCCCCACCCTGAAGACCCCCGTGGCCGCCTAAGGAGACTGCGACATGATGGACAACAAGATGATCTGCACCGAGCAGTTCGAGAATGTCGTGGAAGACGGCAAGGCGGTGGGCTTCAGCTTTCTGGGACGCCTGCCTTACTACCGCGGTCTGGGTCTCTCGATGGTCGAGGATATCCAGGTCAGCGTCGATGACGCAAAGATCGCGCGCGAGGACGTGCGATTTTCGGTTCGCGGCAAGACCTACACGCTCGACGAAATGGAAACGGTCTATGACGACCGCTGGAACTTCGGCGAAAAGGCAACGATCATCGCGCTCAAGCCGGGTGGCCTGACGCCCGGCAAGCACAAGATCGAATTTGCGGTGCGCATGCGCGTTTCCTATCTTCCCTTTGTGCCCACCACCAAGGATACCAAGGAACTGGATCTGGCTGCCTAGGCAGCTCGAGGGCGGCGGCCGAACCGACCTCTCCTCCCGGGGAGGCCGCCGTCTCATTTTTAAATTCAAGATATCGAGAGATTACCGCATGCGCGAGCCGACGACCGCCGAGAAGGCTTCCCTTACCGCCGGAGCGGCTATGTGGCGGACTGCCGCCGTGCCGGAAGCTGACATTCCTTCCTTCACGATGAGCGATGGACCGATGGGAATTGCAAGCGGCAAGGTCGATGAACGTGACATCGCCGCGCTCAGCCCCTGTGCCATGTCTCTCGGGGCGAGCTGGGATGTCGATCTGGCGAGGCGCATCGGCGCCCTTGTTGGCGGAGAGGCGGTAGAGCGCGGTGTGGATGCGGTTCTGGCACCCAACATCAATCTTGCGCGCAGCCCGTTGGCGGGACGCGCCTTCGAGTATTTTTCGGAAGATCCGTTCCTTGCAGGCGTGCTCGGCGCGGCCTGGATAGGCGGCTTGCAGTCGACCGGTACGGGCTCGGTTGCCAAGCATCTGGTGTGCAACGACAGCGAGACCGAACGCGACCGCGTCGATGTCCGCGTCGATGAACGCACCTTGCGCGAAGTCTATCTGCTGCCTTTCGAAATGGCGGCACAGGCGGGCTGCGCGGGCATGCTCGCCGCTTACAACAAGGTTAATGGAAACTGGTGCAGCGAACAGCACCACGTCCTGACCACCATCGTCAAGGAAGAGTGGGGCTATCCGGGCCTCATCATGAGCGACTGGTTCGGCACTCATTCGACGCTCGGCACGATCAATGCCGGGCTCGACCTGGAGATGCCGGGACCGGCCCGCTTCATGGGTGCGCATGTCGGTGAGGCGGTGGAAGCCGGCCAGGTCAGCGCTGAGCGTCTCGACGATGCCGCGCGCCGCGTGGCGGAAATGGCGCGCCGGGTCACTGGATCCAAGAGCGTCCCCTATACTGCCGAGCAGGCGCAGGACCTGCTGGTCGAGGCATCGGCGGCCGGCTTTGTGCTGTTGAAGAACGAGGGCGACTTGCTGCCGCTCGCACCGGGCGCGGTCAGCCGCCTCGCGGTTATCGGTCCGAACGCCGCCGCGCCATGTTTCCAAGGCGGGACTTTCGCGAAGATTTCGGTTTCGCCCGATCTGGCGACGCCTGCCCAGGCGATCGCCACGCTCTACGAAGGCGGCACGCAAGTCGTATTCGAACCCGGCGTCGATCCGCAGCCGCGCCTGCCTTCGATGCCGGCAAGGCCGGCGATTGACATCGGCGACGGCTGCACGGCGGGCATGACGCTGGAGTATTTCGCCAGCACCGATTGCAGTGGTGAACCGCTGACACGCGAGACGCGCAATACCAATTCGATTGTCTGGTTCGTGGGGGTGCACGAGCAGGGACCGTTCGATCAGGGCGGTTCGGTGCGGGCTTCCGGCTATTTCACGCCGGTCACGGACGGGGAGCATGCTTTTTATCTCGGTGCGACCGGAGAAGCACGCCTGTTCGTTGACGGCGATCCGGTTCTGACGACAAGTGAGATCGACGCCAAGGATGTGATGGGCAAGCTCAAGTCGGGCGATGCCTCTACTGCCAGCGTGGATCTATCCGCCGGGCGGGAAGTGCATGTTGTAATCGAGTTCCATTATCGGCCTGCGCGCGTGCAGGGCCTGTGGTACGGTGTGCGTGGCCCCGGTGGGCGCGAAGAACTGCTGGCGCGCGCCGAAGCGGCTGCGCGCGACGCGGATGCGGTGTTCCTGTTCGTAGGAGAGACTTCTGACTCGAGCGTCGAGAGCAAGGATCGCGCTGACACCCTGCTCGTGTCCGATCAGCTGGAATTGATCGAGCGGGTTCTGGCTGCCAATCCCCGAACAGCTGTCGTGGCCAACGTCGGTCATGCCTTCGATACGAGTTGGGACGAAAAGGCTGCAGCGCTCATATCCGCCTGGTATCCGGGCGAAGGCTTCGCGCAGGCGATTGCCGAGGTTCTGGCCGGCGAAAGGGAGCCGGGTGGCCGCATGCCCGTTTCGATTGCGAAGTCGGAAGCCGATTATTCCGGGTTGAACCTGATACCCGATGCCGATGGCGTACTCGAATATGCCGAAGGCACGCGCTTCGGATATCGCGCCATCGCCTGTAGCGGCGGGAAGGCGCGCCATGCCTTCGGCAGCGGCGCGGGTTATGCCCGCTTCGCGTGGAGCGAAGTACGCGTCGAAGGCGACAGCGTGTCGCTCACCTTGCGCAACCTCTCGGATCGCAGCGGCAGCGATGTCGTTCAGGTCTATCGTGACGATCCTGAGCCTACGCTCGTGGCCTTCGCCAAGTGCGAGGTCGCGCCCGGCACCGATCAGCGCGTCGTGTTGCCGCTTCGCCGGCGCCAGTTCGTGACTTGGCAAGGCGATGGCTGGTCGCCGCTCGGAGGGCGTTTTGACGTGCGCGTAGCGCGCTCGGCCGAAGATCCGGGAACAGTTCTGAGCGTCGATTGGGAGGCGCTTGGTTAGAAACAATCGCGTGCCGCAAGTCAGACAATAGGCAAGGCGAAGGGAGAGGCAACATCACGTTGGAAATCAAACGGCTGGGTTGGGGCACGCGTATTTCCTTCATGGCTTGTGCCATGCCGGAGCTTATCAAGAGCTTCGCCTGGGACGCTTTTGTCCTGTTCTTCTACAGCCAGGTCGTCGGCCTCGGCGGTTTTGCCATCGGCGCAGCGCTGGCGATCATCCTGGTCTTCGACGCGGTGGTGGATCCCTATATCGGGGCCTTGTCGGACCGCATGGACAAGGCCCCTCTCGGTCGCCGCCACACCCTGATGGTTGCAGCGGTTCTGCCTTATGCCTTCGGCATTGCCATGGTATTCAATCCGCCGGGCGGCATGTCGCAGTTGCAGATATTTGCCTGGCTGCTTTCTACCGGTCTCTTGGCGCGAGTGGGAATATCGTTCTGGACCGTTCCTGCCTATGCGATGGGCGGAGAATTGACGCGCGACACGGCAGAGCGCAACATCATCTCGGTGATGCGTAACATGGGCAACCAGTTGGCGGTGCTGACTGTACCGTGGGTTGCCTTCGCGGTCTTCTTCGTGCCTTCCGCCAACTTTGCCAAACCGCAGCTCGATCCGGCGCCCTACCCAGGCTTCGGTCTTTTCGTTTCGTTGCTGGGTGCGGCGCTTATGGTCGTCGGCTTGCTCGGCACGCGCGCACGGATGCGTGAAGTTGAAGCTGAAGACCGCGTCCTCGTGCGCGATACCGGAATTGAGACGGTGCCGCAGCTTCTGCGCCGGCTCAAGGCTGCGATCCGTACCACGCCCAATGTCGGACGCCTGTTGATGGTCACATTGCTGGTGCTGTTCACCAATTCGGTGGTCAACCAGCTGACACTGCATCTCTCGACCTACTTTTGGCAACTTGACCCTGCATCCACCCAACGCCTGTTGATAGCGGGCGTTCTCGGCTCAATCACCGCGATGTTCCTTGCGCCTATGTGGATGAAGCTGGTCGGCACCCGTTTTGCGATGGTAAGCGGGCTTGTCGCATTCTTCGTTGTTCAGGCGGCGGCCGTGCTGCTGCCCCTGCTTGGTCTTTCACCGCCGCCTGCAAGCATGGCGATCGGCACTTTCGTATTCGCTTTCCGTGTGCTCGGTGGGTTGGCTTACGGTCTCTATGTCGTGCCGTTCAACACGATGTCTTATGATGTCGGTGATGAGCACGAGGCCAATACCGGCCTGCCGCAGCAGGGCCTCGTTGCCAGTTTCATGTTCATCGGCCTGCAGATCGGAAGCGGCTTGGTAGCGTTGTTGGCTGGCTCGTTCCTCGGAATGATCGACTTTCCGGCCGGCCTTCCCGTCGATCAGGTGCCGGCAGACAAGGTCGAGGCACTGGCATGGTTCGTGACCGGGCTAATTGTCGTTGCTGGCGGCCTGATGGCGTGGCTGGTCGGCCGATTTGACATTTCTGCGGAGAAGCAGGCGGCGATCCGGGCGAAACTTGCTGAGCTGCGCGCCACAAGCGAATGATTCCGGGCCTCGTGCGGGGCCCGGAACACTTTTCCGGCAGTTGGTCAGGCATTGTCGCTGAATTCGGCACCTGCGCCGTAGAAGCGCACTGTGCCGTCGCAATCGGCGGCCTTCACGCCAATGCTCAATTGCAGCCCGAAGCGTAGCGGCAACGGTTGCTCCATCGTAATCCGGGTCAATCGCCGCGCCGCCTTGGGGTAGTATTCCCGCCATTGTTCCGGCGGATCGAATGGCACGCTCTCAAAAGGCGGCTCCGTACCGATTTCGGTGAGTGGCATGCGCTCCATGCCGCCATGCTGCAGCACGATCCAGTTGATCTGCGCCCCATCGAGCACTTCCCACATGAGCGACACGGCATCCAGCACCTGTTGCACGCCATTGGACTTACTTGGGGTCTGGAGTGGGAAATGGAACCAGACGTTCTTTCCGGCCCTGATGCGAAAGCTTGAGAAGAAGCCTCGATGGAAACCGTGGCCTTCGGACCATGGAGCGTCGTCGATGGCGGCGACGAATTCGCTGCCGTGTTCCTGTAGGACAACCGCTGCGGAGGGTTGCCAGACAGTCGATGTGTTGCGCCGGCTTAGCCCCACCACGGATCCTTGCCCTCCTTCCACTTGATCGAGCAGCCAGCGCTGGGATGGTGCGGTTCGGGAACCGGCTGACCGGCAAGCACTGCATCTACAGCGCGCCGCATGTCCTCGCCGGTAACCGGCAGGTCGGTGCGGAGCGGCGGCAGACCGGGAACAGGCGGGCGGTTGATCTTCGGACGGCTGGCATCGAACTGGCCGTTGTAGACGAGCTTGCGATCGCGATCATACAGGAAGAAGTCGGGCGTGCAGATGGCTCCGTAGGCGAGCGCTACATCCTGACTCTCGTCGTGGAGATAGGGGAAGGGAAAGCCCTTTTCCTGCGCGAAGTGACGCATGTGATCATAGTCGTCTTCAGGAAATTCGCTTGGGTCATTCGACGAAATTGCAACGACTTGCAGGCCAATGGGCTCGTACTCCTTCGCAAAGGCGACAAGCTCGTCGATGATATGGAGGACAAAGGGGCAATGGTTGCAGATGAATGCAACCAGCAAGGCGGGTTTGTCCGCGAAATCTGCCAGCGATCTTCGTTCGCCGAGAGTATCCGGGAGATCGAAATCCGGCGCAGTTTCACCTTCGCCAACTTGTCGTGACATTCGCAACATACGCTCATCTCTCCCTATAAATATAATTATGATTCTTGTAGTGGAACGGAATGCGCCATGCAAGTTCACATGATTGAGCGACATTTCGCGCATGGATTAGGCGCGCTTATGGGCCGTCTGCGCGATTCGAGTAGCGGAAGATCGCGTGGATCTTGCCTGATTTGATCGGTCTGGTCTGACCCCAAGCGCCAATCACAACTCTTCGACGAGGCATGCAAGGCACATTCTGCCGGGTTCGATGCCGCCGACCGATTGCGCACTTCGAGTGGGGACTTGATACCGAGCGAGGTGGCACGATTGTGCCGAGTTATCGGATCGCAGGGGCGCGGCGCACCTGTCGCTTGGTCAGCCTGCTCGACGATCCCAGCTGTGCGGCCATGCTCGCTCAACGTGCCTGTGTTGCTCGCGCGCATCCCTACTCATCGTTAAGCTAGTTGTTCGCGCAATGCCCCGACCCTTAGCAACGGATCGGCAAGTCTCGGTCAGGGGCTGGCCATGACAGTGTCCCCGGCAACAATCCGCAAAGAGAGTGCCGTGATCGCAGGTCAACATAACGAAGAAGTTCATGGCTTTGGGAGAGCACGGATGAAGTTCGGGGGAGGACAGCACAGTCTTCGTATGGCGGGGCTGGCGTTTACCGCGTTGACCCTTGGGGGCGCACTGATGTTCGCTGGCAGCGGTCTGGAGGCTGCCGCGCCGGCAAAGGATCAGACCGTAGCCGCCGACAGCTATCGCGACGTGAGTTCACTGCCGGCAGGGACCGAAGCGAAGGGCAGTGCGATCTGGAGCGGTACGTGTGCCGCCTGTCACGACACCGGCATGGCGCGCGCGCCCGCCCGGATCATTCTCCAGCAGATGACGCCCGAAGCTATCTACAAGGTCCTGACCAGCGGCGTTATGGCGCCGATGACTCCTTCGCTCGATGACCGGGAGAAGCGGGTCGTCTCCGAATATATCGCCGGTCGTCCCTTCGGCTCGACCAAGGCCGCAGCCATGCTAAAGTGCGAAGGCAAGGCGGCGATCTTCGATCGTTCTGCGCCAACCAGCTATCCGTACTGGGGCGTGGACAAGGGCAACACGCACTTCATCCCCGATGACAAGGCCGGGATTTCGCCTGAGAACGTGGGCGACCTGGAACTGAAATGGGCGATTGCCATTCCCAACGCTACGCGTGTGCGCTCGCAGCCCGCCTTTGCAGGCGGAGCAGTCATTATCGGCGGACAGGACAATACGGTGCGAGCCTTCGATGAGAAGACGGGCTGCCTGCGCTGGTCTTTCGAAAGCGATGCCGAAGTGCGCACCGGCATCGTGGTGCAAAGCTGGAACAAGGACGACGCGAAGGCCAATCCGCTGGCATTCTTCGGCGACGTTACCGGCAACGCCTATGCCATAGAGGCATTCACCGGGAAGCAGGTCTGGAAGATCTCCGCCGATGACCATGCCTCGACGACCCTGACCGGTACCCCGGCATTCTACCAAGGCGTGGTCTACATCCCGGTATCCTCGCTTGAGGAAGGGGCGGCTTCGACTGCGGGCTATCCGTGCTGCACGTTCCGCGGCTCGATTCTTGCCGTGGATGCGGCCACCGGCAACACCAGATGGCGGACCTATCTCGTCCCCGAGCCGCAGGAGGGCGCGCCCGGTGTGACCGAAAAGGCCTTGCTCGGGCCCTCGGGTGTCCCCGTCTGGTCTGCACCGACGATCGATGCGAAGCGCGGCCGGATCTACGTGGCGACGGGAGACAACTATACCGGTCCCGGCACCGATCTCAGCGATGCGCTGGTCGCTCTCGACATCGATACCGGTGCCATCGCCTGGCACTATCAGGCCCTGGGCGATGACGTGTGGAACGGAGCTTGCGAAGAGTCCGACCGGACGAACTGCCCCGTGGAGGATGGACCCGACTTCGACTTCGGCACCCCCCCGGTGCTGGCCGAGACGAAGGATGGCAAGGAGATGATCCTGCTCGGCCAGAAATCGGGCATAGCCTATGGCGTCGATCCGGACAGTGGCAAGCTGGAGTGGAAGAACCAGGTCGGTCGCGGCGGTGTCGTTGGCGGAATCCACTTCGGCATGGCAGCGGCCGGCGGCGTCATCTTCGTGCCGGTATCCGACGTTCCCGATGGCAATGACTATGACCTGCAGCCGAGGCCGGGCCTCTACGCGCTGGACATCGCGACGGGCCAGTATGTCTGGAAGGCGCCTGCAGCCGACGTCTGCAACGGCAAGGCGCTATGCTACCCGGGCTATTCCGCTGCGATCACCGCGACGCCCGGACTCGTCTTTGCAGGGGCGAATGACGGACATGTGCGCGCCTATGCGACTGCCGACGGTACGGTTCTTTGGGATCTCGATACCACGGTCGACTACCAGGCCCTGAACGGGGTGACCGGCCACGGCGGATCGATGAGCGGCGGTTCCGCCCCCATGCCACATGACGGAATGCTGTTTATCACGTCGGGATATGGCTTCGCTGGCAAGATGCCGGGGAATGTCTTTCTCGCCTATGGTCCCAAGGAAAAGTGAGCGTCTATTGCCCGCTGGGTTCGGCACTCGGGAATGCTCTAGGTCCGGCTCAAGCGGGTGCCTGCTTCAATCGAACCAGGCCCCGCCATTCACGCTGACAACGCTGCCCGTTGCATAGCTTGCGTCATCGCTTGCGAGGAAGGCGACCGCACCGGCAACTTCCGCAGGATCGGCGAGGCGCTTCATCAGGCAGTCGTCGGCGATGCTCTTCTGGGTCTCCTCGGGGATATGCGCATAGAGCGGCGTTCGCGTGGCCCCGGGATTGACGGCATTGACCCGGATGGCCCGCTCCGCCAGCTCGCGCGCCATCGCACGGGTCATGCCGATGATGCCGGCCTTGGCCACGCAATAGGGAATGGGCCCGTTGCCATTCGACGCTGAGGTAGAGGCGATATTGACGATAGACCCGCCAGTGCCATCGCGCGCCATCAGTCGTACGGCGGCCCGACTGCACCGGAATGCACCGTTCAGCGTGATGTCGAGGACACGGGCCCAGGCGGCATCCTCGCAATGGATGGTCTGGTCTGCGTAGACGGTCGGCTCTTCGCCCCCGGAAATCTGCGCAAGGCGTTGAGCCTGCGCGGCATAGTACTTGTCCATGCCGTCGCCCGGAACGCTGCCGAGCCCGGCATTGTTGACAAGGATATCGACGCCGCCGAATGCCTCGTCCACCTGTGCGAAGGCGCGGTCAACCGATCCGCGGTCGGAAATGTCGCAAGCAATGCCGATGTGCGGGGTGGGGAGAACGGCTGAAGCTCTTTTCGCATCGAGATCGAGGATTGCAACCCGTGCGCCTTCCGCAGCGAGGCGCCTGGCTATGGCTTCGCCGATGCCTTGCGCACCGCCGGTGACCACTGCTCGCCTGTTCTGAAGTCTTTCCATCCTTGCCTCCATCAGTCCTCGACCTCGGGTCGCCAGGGCACACCGTTGATATGGCCGCCGCCATCGGCAAACATGGTATTGCCGGTGTAGTAGCCGCTGCTCTCGCTCGCCAGGAAGACCGCAAGCGGGCCTATGTCCTGCTGCGCATCGCCAAAGCGTCCGGCTGGAATGTTTTGCAGCAAGGCCTTGGTCATCTCGGGGTTGGCGTCGAAGTAGGCCTTGGCCTGCGGGCTGAGAGCCGAAGGGCAGATGACATTGGCGGTAATGCCATGTCTGCCCCATTCGGCTGCGGCAGTGCGGGTGAGGGCGCGGACGGCTTCCTTGCTGGCATTGTAGGCCGCAGTGAAGAGGTGTGCGTTGACGCCATTGAGCGAGCCAAGATTGATGATCCGGCCGAACCCCTGCTTCTTCATTGTCGGGAAAGCGGCGCGCATGGCCTGGAACACGGAGAAATAGTTGAGCGCGAAGGAGCTCTCCATGTCTTCGTCAGTGTGGTTCTCCAGTCTCTTCGGAAAGCTTGCGCCAGCGTTGTTGACGAGGATTTCAAGTCTGCCGAACCGTTCCACGGTCTCGTCGACCATGGCGTCGACTTGCTGGCGGCCGGTCACGTCGGTCTGGATGAAGAGGCTTTCGACGCCATAAGTGTCGCGCAAGCTGGCGGCTTCGGCTTCGCCCTGCTGCGCATTGCGCTGCGCAATGACGATGTGCGCTCCAGCCTCGGCCAGGGCCCTTGCAATGCCATTTCCCACGCCTTGGCCGCCGCCGGTGACAAGTGCGACGCGGCCATCGAGTATCCGGCCCATCAGACGGTTCGCCCGATGGCGGTGAGTTTAGAAAGACGACGCGGTTCGAAGTGCGTAGTGCGCGCCGGGGTATGTCCCGTTGTATTCATGGTCCTCTCCATCGGGGCCGACAGTGTGGTCGTGCGATGGAGGGATCTTGCCCGATCGGCGATTGCATTGAATGGCGGATTGGCTCAAAGGTTATGGGAAAATGGCTCAAAAGTCGAAGCGCCTCTCCATACCGGCTCCGCGCCGCGCGTCGATTGCGGTCGCGCGGGAATTGCTCGGCTATGTCGTCGAAGCCGGCGGCAATGCAGACGCGTTGCTTGACCGTGCAGGACTGCCCCATACCGCGACGGCCATGCTTGATCCCAAATGGAAGGGCCAGCTCTCGCGGTTGCAGTTTTCGGCGCTCTATGCCGAGGCGGTCTGGGCGCTGGATGCGCAAGCGGCGCATCAGGAAGAGCGTGAGCCACTGACCAAGTCCCAGTTCGATCTGTTCTGTCACTGTCTCATCACTTGCCGAACCCTGCGAGACGTCATTGCGCGCGCTGCCGCCTTCGAAGCCATGCTGGGGCCACGCATGGCCGCTTTAACACTCAGCGAACGTGACGGCGTGGCAGAACTGACCATGACGACCAAGCGCACCAAGCGGAACGTCAGCGCCTATGTCTCGGACCTGACCGGGCTATCGGCGCATTATCGCCTGTTCAGTTGGCTGCTCGGGGTGAATATCGGCCTGCTGTCTGCGCACCTGCGCTATCCGCGCCTTGTCAGCCGCGAATGCGCGTCTCGCTTGATGCTGCACCCGGTCATTCACGATGCCGCCGGCAACACACTGCGGTTTTCATCGTATTATCTCGACCTGCCGGTGATCCGCACGCCCGCGGAGCTTGAGCGATTGCTGCAGCGTTTTCCCTTTGACCTCGAGGAAATCCTGTCCCGGGAGGCCCCCCTTTCCGAACGTATCGGCGTCGTAATTCACTCGGCCCTGTCGCGGGGTCTGAAGCTGCCGACCGGGGCAGCGATCGCGCGTCAGTTTCACATCAGCCCGGCAACGCTCAAGCGCAGGCTCGCCGACGAGGGCGTTACCCTGCTTCAGCTCAAGAATGCGTGCAGGGGAGACGTGGCGAGGGTCTTGCTCGCCAATCGGGAACTGTCCATCAGCCAGATTGCCCAGTGGACGGGTTTCAGCGATTCCACCACGTTCAGCCGGGCGTTCCATCAGTGGACCGGCAGTTCGCCGGGCGCCTGGCGACAGCGGAGAACTGCGCCAGACGAACAGTGAATTAGGCCTAATTCCGCTCCGGGAGCGAAATCGTGACACTGTCGACTGCACCACCCGAAATGGGGTAGCCGATGCGATCTGTCGGTGGATAGGCGGCGACCGATGATCCGCGATCCCGGCCGACATCGAATGTCTCGTCGATCGTATAGACCCCGGTCGTGCTGGCGTGCAGGCGACCGGAGCCAACCGGTTTGCCATCCACGGTCAGCGCGACGTTCCCGCCCTTGCCGTAACCACCGCCGTCATAAGCGAAGTCGATCGCGATGGAGTGCGATCCCGGCTTGAGCGGTGTGTCGGCCCGCAGGTTCAGCGTCTGCAGGTCGAACAGGCGATAGGTGAAGACCGGGCGCGACTGTTCATCCAGCCAGAGCGACCAGCCTGCCGAATGCCCGCCCAGCGCAGCGATGACGCCCTTCGCTGCCTTGCCGGCTTCGATCTTTGCCTCGATGCGCCATGACCGGTTGGCCATTTTCGGAAGTGCGGGTTCGGGTATGGCCTGCGCCGTGCCGGGATAAGTCACGCTCCTGCGACTTGCCGCGAGTTCGGGAAGGCCGGAGCGCAGGTGCTGCCCTTCGATCGGAAGAACGTCGTTGCGTGCAGCTTCGGCAAGGAAAGCGGCCTGCATCTGCGCCAACCGGGCCGGCTTGCTGTCGGCGAGGTCCAGTACCTGGGTTGGATCGGAATCCAGGTCATAGAGGCGCCACTCGTCCTTGTCGGGCGAGGGCGCCATGGGGTTGAAGCTCTTCCAGGGCAGGCGGCCATGATCGGCTGCGGCGAACCAGCCATTCTCGTAAAGTGCGCGGCTGCCGAAGACTTCGAAGTACTGGCGGGTGTGCCGCTCCGGAGCGTGAGGCGCATCGAAGCTGTAGATCAGGCTGGTGCCGTCCATCGACCGCTGGTCCACTCCGTTGACGACTTTGGGTGCGGCAATGCCCGCGGCTTCCAGGATCGTCGGAGCGATGTCGTTGACGTGCCCGAACTGGTTCCGGCGCTGTCCCTGTTCATCGGCGCCGATTTTCTCCGGCCACGAGATGACGAGCGGATTGCGGATGGCGCCGAGCCATGCGGGCATCGCCTTGCCCCACTGGAACGGCGTATCTGCGGCCCAGGCCCAGCCGGAATTGACATGGGTATAGGACCGCGCCGTTCCGGCATCGCCTATGCGGGCGAGCTTGGCCGCTTCGTCCTGCGGCAGACCGATGAGCGCACCAAGGTAGTTCAGGCTGCCAAGCAGCCCGCCTTCGAGGCTCGCGCCATTGTCGCCCACCACGTAGAAGACCAGGGTATTGTCGAATTGGCCGTCATCCTTGAGCGCCTGCAGCACGCGGCCCACTTGCGCGTCGGTGTGGTCGAGGAAACCGGCGTATGCCTCCATCGTGCGCGCCGCGAATGCCTGTTCTTCGCGCGAGAGCGAATCCCATGCCGGAATTTCCGGCGGACGGGGGGGCATGCTGGCATCGGCGGGGAAAAGGCCCATCGCTTTCTGGCGGGCGAAAGTCTGCTCGCGCAGCTTGTCCCAGCCCATGTCGAAGCTGCCCTTGTACTTCGCAATATAGGCGTCCGGTGCCTGGATGGGCGCGTGAATGCCTCCAGTGGCGAGGTAAAGAAAGAAAGGATGGTCGGGCCGCAGTGCTCTCTGCTCGCGCATCCACGCGATCGAGTGGTCTGCAAGGTCTTCGCTCAGGTGGTAGCCCTCGCGGCGGGGCTGGTCGACCGGGGCGGTTCCTTCATAGAGTGTGGGCGTGAACTGGTCGGTTTCCCCGCCGAGGAAGCCATAGAAGGTGTCGAAGCCTTCGCCGGTCGGCCAGCGGTCGAAGGGGCCGGCCCGGGAGGCTTCCCAGTCCGGGGTCTGGTGCCATTTGCCGAAGGCGCCGGTTGCATAGCCGTGCTGGCGCAAGACTTCGGCGATGGTGGCCGTGTCCTTGCGATGAAAGCCCGAATAGCCCGGCCGCGCATCGGCCGAGTTCATGACAGCGCCTATGCCCGAGGCATGCGCATTGCGCCCCGTCAGCAGCGAGGTGCGTGTGGGAGAACAGATCGCAGTCGTATGAAAGCGCGTGTAGCTCAGCCCTTGCTTCGCCAGTGCATCGAGCGCCGGCGTGGCGACGGGGCCGCCGAAAGTGCTTGCCGATCCCCAGCCGACATCATCCAGCAGGATCACGACGACGTTGGGCGCATCTGTCGGCGCGTGGCGCACGAACTCGGGCGGCGCCGCCTGCGGCATTTCCTGCGCGATGGCGCCGATGGGCAGGGCGAAGCCGCAGGCGCCGGCCAGCAGCAGGGGCAGCATGCGGCGCGTGGCGCCGTGGTTCTTCTTGGCCATGTCTCTCCTCGCTTATCGTTTTGATTTTTTCCGTCGCGCCCTGTCCCGATTCAGCGATCTTCTCGTAGGGGTGGCATTGCGAGCCCGCGGAGGAACAGTCTTGCGCATTCGCCGGAATAGCTGTCGCGCTGCGCGGGTTCGGGAACGGTCGTGAGTGTCAGGAAGCGTGCTGCGAATGTCGCCAGGACGTAAAAGGCTCTTATCGCCGCCGAATTCGGCTTTGGCAGGCCGTGTGTTTCCAGCAGCGACGTCAGCGCCCTGCCAGCGACGGCAACCCGCACGTCGTAAAAGCGGGCGGCAAGGTCCGGGACGAGATCGCTCTCCTGGATCAGGAGGCGATGAAGCGCAATGTTCTGAGGCATGAGATGCCAGTCGAGGACCTGCCTGGCGAGCGCTGCGAGCGCGGTCTGCGCATCGCCAGCCAACTTCACCTGCAATGTGACCTGGCTGGTCGTGTGGATCTCGCGTTCGACGACATGGCGCAGGAGGTTCTCCTTGCTACTGAAATGCCGGTATACGGTAGCCGTGCTGGACTGCGCGGCAGAGGCAGCCCGGTTGATCTTGGCAGCCGGAAAGCCACGCTCGAGAAACTCGGCCAGCACGGCGTCCATCAGGCGTTGGACCTTTTCGGGAGAAAGCCGGACGGCAACTTTGCTCTCGATCGCTGGGGGCAGAGGCGCATCCGTCAGGTTCGCAAGATCCATGTCGTCGATTGCGGCCATGCCTGCATAGCCGTGCAGAAACAGCCCGATCGCGGACCGGACGATTGCCTGGCGCGCTCTTTCTGCGGATAGCGGCGTTCCCAGGAAGTATCGGCTGCCTTGGATCGCGAGGCCGCCGAAACGGCTTGCAGTCAGTAGCGGGTCGGCCTGCTGTAGGGTGCCGTTGTCCATCAGCGTTTCGAGGTAGTCGGCCAACTTTCGCGACCTGGCGATGCGGTCTTCGTGGAGTTCGTCGGCCAGTTCGGGAAAATGGGTGGCGGCGACGATGCTGGCCCGGAACAGGCCGAAGTTGACGGCGTCGGCAAAGCCCCTGAAAAGACCTTCGCCGAACTCGGACAAAGTCTGCTCGACGTTCGTCGAAGGCTCGACGAATGCAAGCCTGGAGCGGCCCATGTCGAGCGCGTCGCGAACGGCGGCCTCGAACAGCGCCTGCTTGTTCGGGAACAGTTCGTAGATGCTTTGTTTGCTCATGCGGGCAACGGCGGCGATCTGATCGACGCTCGTTCGTTCGAAGCCGATTTCGAGGAACACTTCGCCTGCCGCCTTCAGGATCCTTGCGCGGCTCGCCGTCAGCCTGTCGGACTTGCGATCATGATTTTCATTCATGAGCCGGGTCCTAGCAATGAAACTGTCCCGTGCGTCAATGCGCTGCCAGTGGGCCGGGCACGCCGCGCTTGCCCGGTTCGACGTCGACCCGGATGATGCGTCCCGTGAACTTGCCGCCCGGCGCGTAGTCGTCGGTAACGGGAGTGTCGGCATCGAAGCCGATGTCGAGTGTGTCGGTCATTTCCGGAAGCTTGGAGATCGTCCGCGCAATCCGGCCCCGGGCTATCTCGCGCTCGTCGGCGCGTATAATCATCTCGCCGCCGCCATTGGCGCCTCCGTCATAGGCGAAGTCGAACACGAGGTTGGTTGTGCCTGCCTGCAGGGGGTGGGTCGCGGCCACCCGCGATTGGTCTCCGGCCAGTTGCGAAGCTGCCATCAGGGCGACCGGACGGCCATCCTTGAAGTAGAAGCTCCAGCCGCCGAAACGGCTGCCGAGCGACAGCACGGCGCCATTGGCGGCTTCAGGCAATACGACCTGTGCGGTAATGCGGAAGCTGCGTGCCAGCAGTCCGGCAGTGTTGACGGAAGGGATGCCGGTTCCCGCGCCCCAGTACGTATAATTGCTGTGTTGCGGTTGCTGGGCCTGTGCTGCGCTGAACCGCGCGAGGTTCAGCCGATTGTCCAGGGGATAGACGTGGTTCTTTTCGGCCTCGCTGTGGAACAGGGCCTGCATTTCCTTCAGTTTCCCAGGTTCACGGGCCGCAAGATCGTGTGCCTGGGAGAAGTCATGCTGTAAGTCGTAAAGCTCCCAGGCATAATCGGTCGGCAGCTTCGATCCGTCGCCGCGCCTCCAGGGCTTGTTGACGGGCGAAGTGCTCGCCAGCCAGCCGTGGTCGTAGATGGCACGGTTGCCCATCATCTCGAAATATTGGCGTTCGTGCCGTTCCGGCGCCTTGGGAGCATCGAAGCTGTAGGTAAAGCTGATCCCATCCATGCGCTGCTGGTCGACGCCATTGACCCTCTGAGGGGTGGACACACCGGTCGCTTCGAGGATCGTCGGAACGATGTCGGTGACGTGTGTGAACTGCGACCGGATTCCGTGAGCCTGGATTCGGTCGGGCCACGAGACGACAAGGCCGTTGCGCGTGCCGCCCAAGTGCGAAGCGTATTGCTTGAAGAGACGAAAGGGCGCGTTGGTTGCCCAAGCCCAGCCATACCCGTAGTTCGAAATGGTCTGTGGACCGCCTACCTTGTCGAGATTGGCCAACAGCGACTGCACGTCTTCGGCCATGCCGTTGGCGAATGCAGCCATCGGGTTCGTGCTGCCGTTCGGACCGGCTTCAGCAGCAGCACCGTTGTCCCCTTCGATGAACATGACCAGCGTATTGTGGCTCTCGCCCATACGGTCGAGTTCGTCGAGCACCCGGCCGATCTGATCGTCCTGATAGGCGAGCATTCCGGCATAGGCCTCCATCATCCGCGCATTGATCTTGCGCTCGTCCGGGCTGAGATCTTTCCAGGCCGCGATGCCTTCCGGCCTTGCCGTATTGACGGTGCCTCGCGGAATAATTCCCATCCTGACCTGTCGCGCGTAGGTATCGGCGCGCACTGCATCCCACCCTTTGTCGAACTTTCCGCTGAACTTTGCGATCCAGTCTGCCGGGGCCTGAACCGGGGCGTGGGTGGAGCCGGTAGCGTAATAAACGAAGAAGGGCTTGTCGGGCGCAGCTGACTTCTGGTCATGGATCCAGTGGATCGCCTCGTCTGCAAGCGACTTGTCCAGCACGCCCTCGCTCAGTGTGGGGATGGGGCTTGTGCCGCGATAGAGCGCAGGTGTGAACTGGTTCGTCTCGGCCGCCATGAAGCCGTAGAAGTATTCGAAGCCCAGACCGGTGGGCCAGAGATCGAATGGACCTGCCGGAGAAACGTCAGCTTCGGGCGCATTGTGATGCTTGCCGAACATGGCGGTATTGTAGCCGTTCTGGCGCAGGACTTCGGCGATAGTGGCTGCACTCTTCGGCATGACGTTGTCGTAGCCGGGAAATCCCGTGGAGAGATTGGCGACGATGCCGTTGCCGACCGCATGATGGTTGCGCCCGGTCAGCAGGGCCGCGCGCGTCGGCGAACACATCGCCGTCGTGTGGAAGCGGTTGTAGATGAGTCCGCGTGCAGCCAGCCGGTCCAGATTGGGTGTGGGGATCGGCCCTCCGAACGTCGACGCTGCGCCAAAGCCGACATCGTCGGTCATGATCAGCAGGACGTTGGGCGCACTTTCCGGGGCGACTGGCCGTTTGGGAAACGCAGGAACCGAGTCGGCATACGTCTCGCCGATCTTGCCTGCGAAGGGTTCTGCCGGGCTTGGCAGAACCGTCTGCGCCGCGACAGGCGCTGATCCGGCCAGAATAATTGCGAGGCACCCAAGTGTGCGGTGCCCCATTCGCTTTTCGCGCATGTGTTCTTCCTCTCCCCTTATTGGCCAGTCTGTACGATATAGTTTCGTACAAATCAACAGGTGCATTTTTGGGGAGGAGGGAGGATCGCGATGCTGTGAAAGGAGTTCGTCTTATCGGGGCGGTTAATCGGGTGTCACGGTGCGAACCGCTTTGTTAAGCTGGCATGGACGGAGACAGGAGAATGGCCTTGAAGGTCGCGGTGTTCAGCACGCACGCCTATGACCGCGAATTCCTCGATCTGGCTAAAGCCGGAGCAGGGCGACACGATTTTTACCTATCTGGAAGCCAAGCCGGACCCGAGGTCGGCCGTCCTCGCTGCCGGGCATGAGGCCAATTGCGCTTTCGTCAACGGTCACCTCGATAAGGATCTATCGCAGGCGTTTGGGGCCAATGAAACAAGGCCCGCGCGGTTGTCGCAATGCCTGCTGGAACGTGAAGTCCCGCATTGCCGAGGCGCTGCACGATCTCGCCGAGCGAGGCATTCTTGCCGCCAACGTTCGCCACGTCTGCGATCGCGATCTCTTCGTACCAGAGAATAACGGGTTTCGGTTCCGCTTCGGTCACAGCCCTAACCCCACAGCCGTCAGGGTGCAGGCTCCCTTACAATTGCGGGCGCCGCCAGATCATAGTGCACCATTTTGCCCCATTGCATTTGAAGCTGAAGTTGACGTTGCCGCTGTCAATTGCGTCGCGAGATGCATTGCCGTTCGCGGGAACGCCGCCCTGGGTGAGTGACTATGGCACAAGCGAATTGACCGCCGGTGTGGATGGGGTCCAATCCGTTATGGACAGTTCTGTTCTGAATGGCCTGCCTTAATGGAGACATGTATAAGACTGGGTGGATTGCCGGGGCTCATCGGGTTGGCTTGCGCCAGAGCGTTCAGAGATTCGCCCTATCGATCCGCCTGCGTCGGACACCTTGGGCGGCCTGTTCAATCATAAGCGTGTCGTTCGTCGAAAGGAACGAGCCGCGGTCGACCGCCTGAAGCGCATGCATCGTCCGGGACGGAGGCTTGATGCCGTGGGTTGGACCGCACAGGTCCCGACGCGGAATATCCTTCTATGGGGGGATGATCTTCGGCATGAAGGACCGTGTGGATCGAAAACACGCTATCCTACACCTTGCGACTGCAATCACGATGGATGGTGGCAATTGAAAGTTGAAGATTGAGGTCAGCATATGGCGGGTAGCATTTCAATCCCATCCGGAGCGGTCGGTAATGTCTCGCAAAGTCGGGCCAAGCCGGTGGTTAGCGCAAGGCTAGCCAATATTGACGCATTGCGCGGATTCGTAATGGTTCTGATGCTGCTGGATCACCTTCGCGAGACCTGGTTCGTGAATTATGCGGTCACGGATCCGATCAATGCGACCACCATCTTGCCTGCCATCGGATTTGCCCGCTTTGCGGCGAGTTTCTGCGCACCGATTTTCGTCGCTCTGACAGGGCTTGGCGTATATCTGTTCAGCGTTCACCATACGGTGGAAGAGACCACAAGTTATCTGCTGAAGCGCGGCTTTCTGCTGATTGCGATCGAGCTTCTCTACCTTTCGCCGCTGTATTGGGGGATCGTGCCACAGCCGACTTTCTGGCTGCAGGTTATCTGGTGCATCGGTCTGTGCATGATTGCACTGTCCGTCTTGATGCGACTGCCGCGCCCCGCGCTGATTGCTTTCGGATTGATTGTGCTCTGCTTGCACAATTTGCTCGATCCGATCCAGATGACGCAGGGCGACGCCTTGTTCCCCCTCTGGGCTATCCTGCACCAGCGGGACGTGATCGCACTTCCCTTGGGTTTTGTTGCCAAGACAACCTATCCCATTCTGCCATGGCTGGGTGTGATCTCGCTCGGCTTCGGAATCGGTCCGTGGTTCCGCTCCGATACGGCGCCTGAAGTCCGGCAGCGGCGTCTGCTCCTGTTGGGCTTCGGCCTGATTGCAGCCTTCATCGTGCTGCGTCTTATCAACGTCTATGGCGACAAGCCCTGGTTTGTCGTCGAAGGTGATCCTGTCCGCAGCCTCATCAGCTTCATTTCACTGACCAAGTACCCACCGTCGTTGCTCTTCCTTTTGCCGACGCTTGGAGGCGGCGCGCTCCTGCTCGTCCTGTTCGAGCAGATCAACAATTCACGGCTGGTAGCTGCCCTTGCGGTCTTTGGTGGCGCCCCCATGTTCTTCTACCTGCTTCACCTCACGGTCTTGCGCATCCTGTACCACAGCGCGCTGGCGATCTGGGGGCCGAACCAGGGGCAGTTCTACATGTTCGACAATTATAACTGGGTGCTGGTCTGGTACGTCGCGATGATCGTACCGCTCTACATTCCGACTGCCTGGTATTCGCGCCTGAAGCGGCGTCGCAAGGACATCGCCTGGCTCAAATATTTCTAGGTCCGGCAGCGGCCTGGGGCTCCCTGTGAGTTCCAGGCTGTCGACAGACGTTGCAGACAACCGGGGCGCCGCTCAAGGCTTCCCAACCGATCGGGGGCAAGTGGATCCATTTGCCCCCGATTGCTTGACTCAGCTGTCATCGTTCAGTCTGCCGGGAGTGAGATTTGGCCGGCAGTGCGGCTATTCTGTCTTCTTTCGAACTTTATCCGGTGTCAGGCCATCCGGATCAGTCTTACCAGCGTTTCATCGAGGCTCGAGAGGTATCGTGACCGATCGGCGTTGCTGAACGGAGGCGCTCCACCGAGGTTCTCGCCCCCGGCGCGCAGGTCGGCCATGATCGCTCGCATTGCGATGGCGCTGCCAATCGACGAACTGGTGAAGGGCTTGCCGGATGGGGCGAGGACAGTGGCTCCGAGCTTCAGGCATCGGTCGGCCAGCAGGATGTCTGCCGTAATCACCACTGTGGTGGGCGTGGCGGTCTCGACGATCCAGTCGTCCGCAGCATCGAAAGCGTCGCTGACGATCTTGCGCGATATGAGCGGATCGCGCGGAATGCGGATCGGGCTGTTGCTGACTACGACGACCGGGATCTTGTAGCGGGCGGCAACCTTGTAGGTCTCGTCCTTCACGGGGCAAGCGTCGGCGTCGATCAGAATCTGCATCATGCCCTCCCATAGCGGCTCTGCGCGCAAATGACGAACCGGAGCTTGGCAGGATCCCGGACATGAGGAAGCGCCTGCCGCATAGACGTCGGGCCCCTGGTGATCGATCTTAGCCGGAGATCTTGTCGGCGGCCCATTTCGCATAGGTCGGGCGCGTCATCTGGAACAGATCTGTTGTACGCGCATACCATCCGGCGCCGTGTACGCGCGCAATGAGGCCCATTTCGAGAGTATCGACATGCAGTTTCTCCGCGTCGATGAAGGTATCGGCGATGTGGAACCGCAGCACTTCGCCAAGTGCAATAGTGGTTTGGCCCGCTTCGATGCTCTGATAGAGTCGGCATTCCATCGCTACAGGCGCGGTTGCGATGCGCGGGGGGGCGATTTGGGTCGAAGCCAGAGTCTCAAGACCAGCCGCTTCCAGTTCGTCAAACTCGGGAGGAGCGTCGATGCACGTAAAATTCATCGCCGCGCTATCGGCTTCGGATACGAGATTGACGACGAACTCTTCCGTTTCCAGAATGTTGGCGGCGCTGTCCTTGTGGCTGCCATCCGGACGACGCATCATGCCCAGAACGATGAGCGGCGGTTCGGCGCTCATCATGTTGAAGAAACTGTAGGGTGCAGCATTTCGCACACCCATGCCTGACACCGTCGTAACCCATGCAATGGGGCGCGGCGTAATGCTGGAGCTCATCAACTTGTAGCGATCGGGCCCCGGGACATTTGAAAAATCGAATTCCATTCCTGCTTACTCTCCGGAGCGGGTGACCGCGCGACGCGGCGCGACATTGACCTTGAGTTCGAACACGTCCGGGCGGGCGTAATGCCCGACGACGTCGAAGTCATATTTGCCCCGCACGACCTGCACGGGATCGATATCGGCGTAAAGGATCGTTTCACCTGTAAAGTCGGGTCCGGCAAGCACCTGACCGAGCGGATCCACGATCATCGATCCCCCGCGCAGAAGGACCGATTCCGGATCGTTTCCCAAGGCGCAGTCATAATCTGCCGGATACGCACCGCGCGTCACATGCTGGCATGCGGACAGCACGAAGCACCTGCCTTCGAGCGCCACGTGCTGCATCGAGGAGGCCCAGCTATCGCGATCATCTGCGGTTGGCGCGCAGTAGATGGTGATGCCCTGATCGTACATGGCCATTCGCATCATCGGCATGTAGTTTTCCCAGCAGATGACCGCACCGACCTTGCCGAAAGGCGTATCGAAGACCGGAAGGGTCGAACCGTCTCCGAAGCCCCAGATCAGCCGTTCCGCCCCGGTCGGCATGAGCTTGCGATGTTTCCCGACAAGCCCCTTGTCCCCATCGAAGAACAGCGCCGTACAATAGACGGTGCCGCCATCACGTTCGATCACGCCGATGACCACGAACGCGTCGGTCTGCGCAGTCGCCTCTGAAATTGCGGCCACTTCCGGGCCATCGAGGTCAATGGCCGCTTCGTGATAGGCGCGATAGTCGTCACGGCCCTGAGGCTTGCGCATGCCAACCGGGGTGCCGAACGAGGCGCCCTTCGGATAGCCGCCCAGAAATGCCTCGGGGAAGACCATCAGCCTTGCGCCGCCTGCCGCAGCCTCTCGTATCAGGTCTGCGGCCTTTTCAGCTGCAGCCAAAGAGTCGGTGGGAATCGATGAAGCTTGGACGACGGCGGCCTTGAAAGCCTCTGGCATGAAGCGCTCCTTATCCGAGAAAAACGCAGGGAATCTGCGGTTGGTCTACAGCATAATAGTTGCATTTGACAGTTTATTCAATTTATTTTAGGTTTGTAGTAATTCGGCGAGGAGGCATCCATGGTAAGCCAGAGCTACGACCAGTACCGCGAAGAGATGATCGGCCGCGCAAACGTTGCGGACACACCCGAACTGGTCGCCTATTATCAGCGCCTCCAGCAGCTCGGCACGGGCGCTTTATGGACCGTTGCCAACAAGATCGAGCCATGGGAACCGGTGTCGACATCGGTGCCTCATATCTGGCGCTACAAGGACCTGCGCGACGATGTCATGAAAGCGCTTGACCTGGTGACGCCCGAGCAGGCCGGTCGCCGCGTAGTGTACCTGGAAAACCCTGGCCGCGCCGATGTGGTGGCAGCGGTTGGTTGGCTCTACTCGGGACTGCAGGTCATGGGGCCCGGAGAACTGGCTTCCAGCCACCGCCATTCCGCGTCGGCGCTGCGCTTCATCATGGAAGGGCAGGGCGCCTTCACCAATGTTGACGGTCACAGGATGACTCTGGGCGCGAATGACTTCGTGCTGACGCCCAACGGGACGTGGCACGAGCATGGCGTTTCCGAGGATGGCACGCCGTGCATCTGGCAGGACGGTCTGGACATTCCTCTCATGAACGCGCTGGAAGCGAACTTCTACGAGGTCCATCCCGATCTTCAGCAAGCGGTTTCTTTCCCGATCGACGATTCTACCGCGACCTGGGCCGGTACCGGGCTCCGTCCGGCGGGCATGGCCTGGTCGAAACCCTATTCGCCGCTGCTCAAATACGAATGGGCCCCCACCTACGAGGCCTTGACCAAGTTCGCCCGGGTGACCGATGGCTCGCCATACGACGGTGTGATGATGGAATACGTCAATCCGCATACGGGCGGACCGGTCATGCAGACCATCGGTGCGTCGATGCAAATGTTGCGCCCGGGCGAGCGGACCAAGGCTCACCGCCAGACCGGCAGCTTCGTTTACCAGTGTGCCAAGGGCAGGGGCTGGTCGATCATCAACGGTCAGAGGTTTGACTGGCAGGAACGGGACATTTTCGTGGTTCCCGCCTGGATGTACCATGAGCATGCCAATGCATCGGACAGTGAAGATGCTTGCCTGTTCACATTCAACGACCTTCCGGTGATGCGCGCGCTGGGCCTTTATCGCGAGGAAGCGCTGGCGGAAAACGACGGCCATCAACCGGTGCTTTCCTGAGTATCACCACCCGAAATCCGGAAATTATCTCAACAAGGGAAATCCCATGCGTCTCGTTACCTATCGCGCCCATGTCGAAGCTGAAGCCCGGCTCGGCGCACTCGTCTCCGGCATTGGCGGCGATTTCGTTCTCGACCTGGAAACCTTCGGCGAGGAAATGGGCGTTCCATTCCCTTCCACCATGTTGGAGTTCATCGATCTTGGCCCCCAGGCAGTCGCTATCGCGACCACGCTGATTGAGCAGGCCGACGGTCTGTTCCCGCTTGGTACGGCCATTCCTTTCGCGAATGTCACTTTGCTGGCGCCTATCCCGCGTCCCCGCAAGAACATCTTCGGTATTGGTCTCAACTACACCGAGCATGTTGCCGAAAGTGCCAAGTCGCTCGATACGTCCCCGGAATTGCCGCGTCAGCCGGTGATCTTCTCAAAGCCGCCAACGAGCGTGATCGCACCGGGTGAGCCGATCCGCCACAACGGCGAGATCACGCAGCAACTTGACTGGGAAGTCGAGCTTGCCGCGATTATCGGAACGAAGGCCAAGGGTGTGAGCCGCGAGAATGCGTTGGCCTATGTCTTCGGCTATACCGTCTGCATCGATATGAGTGCGCGCGACTGTCGGCGTGCCGGCCAGTGGATCTACTCGAAGGGGCAGGACACATACGCTCCGATGGGTCCCGTGGTCGTTACCGCTGACGAAATTCCCGATCCGCAGACGCTTGACCTCTCGCTGACGGTCAACGGCGTAACCAAGCAGTCGAGCAACACCGCATTCATGCTGTTCAAGGTCGATGAACTCGTTGCCGACATCTCGAAGGGCATTACCCTTGAGCCCGGCGATATCATCGCGACCGGCACCCCGGCAGGCGTTGGTGCTGGCATGGACCCGCAGGAATGGGTCTGGCCGGGAGACGTCATCGAGGCGACTGTCGAGAAGATCGGATCGCTGACGCACTCCATCATAAAAGCCTGATTTTACGAGCTTCCATATGGAAGAATGACCACTCTCACCAACTTCAAGGGGCCTTGCGAGGCCCCTTTTTTTGTCTGCAAACGGCTAGGCGAACAACAAAAGGCCGCCTCGTGGAGAGGCGGCCTTTGTCTCGTGCCACGTTAGCCAGGATGGATTCAGTCGGCCGGAACCAGCCCGCTGTCGATAGCCGTACGCACCCCTGCGGGCCATTCGGTGGGGCGGTGGTTGGTAAGATCCATGCAGACCAGAACGACCTGCGCGCGTAACCGGACACGTCCTTCGCCCGCAAAAACCACGCGAATGGTGCAACTTGTGCGGCCAAGGTTAATCGGGTCGATGGTAATATCAAGATGGTCGCCCAAACGGCTTGGAGAAATGAATTCGGTCTCCAGCTTGACCGTCGGCACGCCGATCTGATGGCCCAGGTGCATGGTCGCGAAGTCCATTCCCAGGTCCTGCGCGAACCAGTCCTCGACTGCACCGTTCAGCATTTCGAAATAGCGGGGATAGAAGACGATTCCCGCCGGGTCGACGTCTGCGAAGCGCACTTGCGCGGTGGTGGTAAAGGGCATCGGGTGCGGTCCTAGCGAATGGATGACTTGAGCTGGGTCAGCAGAGCGAGCAGTTGTTGCTGATTCTCTTCGGAAAAATCTGCGAGTGCTTCGCGGACCCATCCGTGATGTGCCTCTGCCAGAACGCGAAACTGGTCGCAGCCTTTTGGTGTCAGCGAGACGATCGCGGAACGCCTGTCCTCGGGGTCCGGTTGCGAATTGACCAGACCCTGATCGAGCAACTGGCGAACGATGGCCGTGACGTTGCCATTGGAAACCAGAAGGGCACGGGACAACTCGCCCATCCGCATGCCTTCCCGGGCGCGATCGAGCGTCGCCATGATGTCGAACCGGGGCAGCGTGGTTCCGAACTGGTCTTCAAAATTCCGACGAAGTCGCTTCTCGATCATCTTGGCACAATCAAGCAAGCGGATCCAAACGCGCAGATCCAGTGTGCTTTCAGGTCTGGTCTTATCCTTTTCCATAGGCGCCATGGCTCCTTATTCTCATAAGGCGCTCATAGTGAATGGTGCCGGGATGTCCATTCCTGCAAGCATAAAGTATTTTGCGTCCTTCCGGGGCGATCTGGAAGGTTGCCAAACTTCAGGCCCGCGCGCCTTCCGCCTGCTGTCTCGCCGTGCGGAGCGCAAGGACATGGCCTGGCTTGTAAGGACCGGGCACGGGATGTTCCTCATAGCCAGCCGAAGTCGCTGCCCGCAGCGTCCACACAGGATCGAACAAGTGGGTACGACCGAGTGCGACAAGATCGGCCCGCCCTGCGGTGAGGATCGAGTTGACCTGGTCCGCATCGACAATGTTGCCGACAGCAATAGTCGGGATTCCCGCCTCGTTGCGGATCTGGTCGGCAAAGGGCGTCTGGAACATGCGACCGAAGACCGGGCGCGCTTCCGGCGCCGTTTCGCCGGCAGAGACGTCGACGATATCGACACCCGCGCTGCGCAGAAGCGTGGCAATTTCCACTGCTTCCGTTGGCGTTATGCCGGCTGCTCCGACCCAGTCATTGGCCGAGATGCGCACGGCCAGCGGCTTTTCCTGTGGCCAGATGGCGCGCACCGCTTCGATTACCCGCAGCGGGAAGCGCATGCGATTCTCAAGGCTGCCGCCAAACTCGTCACTGCGTTCGTTCATGACTGGCGTAATGAAACTGGACAGCAGATTGCCGTGGCCAGCCTGGATCTCCAGCATGTCGAAGCCAGCCTCGTCCGCACGTACGGTGGCGTCGACGAATTGCCGGATGATCTCGTCCATGCCTCCCGCATCCAGCGCCTTTGGCACCAGGCCACCCTGTCGCCAGGGGTGTGCGCTGGCTGACACGATCGACCAGGGTTCGTCCATGGCTTGGTCGTACCCCTCGTTTTCGACAGGAACCTTGCAGGCTGCACGTGCGCCGGCATGACCGATCTGTGCGCAAGTCTTGCCTGCCGAATGCTGGTGCGCGAAGGAATTGATCGCGGCCCAGCGTTCAACGTGAGCGTCGTCCCACAGGCCAGGGCAAGCTGGGGTGGTGCGCCCTTGCGGACTGACCGCCAGCATTTCCGTAATTACAAGACCTGCGCCGCCCAGTGCTCGAGAGCCGTAATGGATCGAGTGGAAGTCGTTCGCGAAGCCGCCTTCATCAGCCGAATATGTGAGCATGGCGGGTACCACCACACGGTTTGGCACCGTCATGCCCCTGAGCGTAAACGGCGTGAACATGGGCTGGACCGGGACATTGCGGTTCTGGTTGCCCGACCAGAACCAGCGCTCCAGTCCTTCAAGCCAATCGCGATCGCGCAGACGCAGGTTTTCGTGGCTGACGCGCTGCGATCGGGTCATCAGCGAATAGGCGAACTGCGGAAGGTCAAAACCGAGGTAGCGATCCAAAGTCTCGAACCATTCGGTGGAGTTGCGGGCCGAGTTCTGGATTTTGAGGACCTCGACATGGCGCTCCTGCTGATACTCGGCGAGCGCAACGGCCAGTTCCTCGCGTGCGGCGGTGCCTCCTTGTTTGATCTTGGGCCGGTCGAGAACCTGCGCCAGCTTGATGGCGTCTTCCAGGGCCAGTTTGGTACCCGATCCGATCGAGAAATGAGCGGTATGTGCCGCATCGCCCAACAGGACGACATTGTCGAAGGACCACTGGCGGCAAAGCACCCGCCGGAAGTTGATCCAGGCTGCCGATCCGCGCAAGTGCGTGGCGTTGGAAATGAGAGGATGGCCATCGAGGTGGCGGGCGAAGATCTTTTCGCACAGGGCGATGGACTCAGCCTGTTCCATCCGATCGAAGCCGAGCCCCGTCCACGTTTCCGGAGAGCATTCGACGATAAAGGTCGAATGCGTCTCGTCGAAGCGATAGGCGTGCGCCCAGATCCAGCCCGCATGGGTTTTCTCGAAAATGAAAGCGAAGGCTTCAAACAGTTTCGTGGTGCCCAGCCACGAGAACGTGTTGCGCCTTACCTGGATGTCGACGTCGAACTTGTCCTCATATGCGGTACGCACCATGGAGTTGATGCCGTCTGCCGCCACGATCAGGTCGAAATCCGCAAACTTCGAGAGGTCCGCGTCGAACTGGGTCTCGAAGTGCATCACGACGCCAAGTTCGTGCGCGCGCGCCTGCAGTATCTGGAGAAGGTGCTTGCGGCCGATGCCGATGAAACCGTGACCTGACGACGTGACCGTGTTTTTACCCACGGTGACATCGACGTCGTCCCAGTGCGCGAAGCTGTCGGCAATGGTCGCGGCACTGACGGCATCGTTGGCCTGCAGGTTGGTAAGTGTCTGGTCGGAAAATACTACGCCCCAGCCAAACGTGTCACCCGAACGATTGCGCTCAAAGACGTGGATGTCATGAGAAGGGTCACGCAGCTTCATCGAGATCGCGAAATAGATGCCGGCTGGTCCGCCGCCTAGACAGGCAATGCGCATAGTGTTCTCCTGATTTGCTTCAGGCTTAAACTAATATGGTTGCACATGCAAGTTGTATGAGCTGGAGCCCATCAGGGAATTTGTGCCTGAGCCTAGTCGAGGTTGTCGTAGAGCCGTCCGAGCAGGTCGAGCAACATGGAGAAGTCCCCGGCCGAGAAGCCGCGGATGATCTTTTCGTACAGTGGCGAGGTTACCTCGCGCGCAGCGGCCAATTTCTCGCGCCCGTCATCGGTCAGGGCAATCTCGGTCACGCGTCCGTCCGTTTCGCTGGGTGCCGTAACAATGAGGCCGGCCTTCGTCATGCGCTCAACGATGCGCATCATGGTGGACAGATTGATAACCGCCGACTTTGCTACCTGTCCGATCGCCAGGGGTTCATGTTCGCCCAGAATCATGATCACGCGCCAGGTGGGTATGTCCAGGCCGATGCCGCGCAGGTCCGACTCGATGACCACGTTGTATCGGCTTGCAGCCCGATTGAGCAGATAGAAGGGATAGGCGTCGAGGCGAAAGTCTTCTGAACCCGGGTTCCCGAAAGGCCGCAAATCCTCGCTCATCCTTAACTCCTGAGGCGGTAGACGCCTATTTTGACATTTTAGTTGCATATGCAACTTAATAGGATACTCTCGCATCTAATGGTCCAACAGGAGGTCCAAGTCCATGACAGACATACTTGCCACTTTTGCGCAGGCTCTTGCAGCCGGTGACATCACCGTTGTCGATCTGACCCAGACTTTAAGCGAAGACACGCCCTTGTTGGTCCTGCCCGATCCATTTGGCCAGACCGCCGCGTTCTCGCGCCAGGAGATATCGCGCTACGACGAGCGCGGCGTGGCATGGCACTGGAACAACTTCACGGTCGGCGAACATACGGGCACGCATTTCGATGCGCCGGTGCACTGGGTGACGGGCAAGGACCTGCCCGACAACACTGTCGACAAGGTGCCGCCAGGCAAGCTGGTCGCGCCGGCAGTCGTGCTCGATTTCTCCGCGCAGTGTGCCGCGAACCCGGACTTCCTCCTCAAGGCGGAGCATATCAAGGAATGGGAAGCCGAGCACGGCGACATTCCGGCTGGCGCCTGGGTTCTGTTCCGTACCGACTGGTCGAAGCGGGACGTCGATGGCTATACCAATCGTCGTGAGGACGGCGCGCATACGCCTGGCCCGGACGCAGATGCGATCCAGTATCTGCTCGAGCGTGACGTGCTTGGCCTTGGGGTCGAAACGATCGGTACAGACGCGGGGCAGGCGCATCTGCTCGATCCCATGTACCCGGCCCACACGCTGTTGCACGGTGCCGGCAAGTATGGCCTCCAGTGCCTCGAGAACCTCGACAGGTTGCCCGCTACCGGTGCGATCGTGATCGCTTCGCCGCTTAAGATTCGCGGTGGTTCGGGCAGCCCTCTTCGCGTCCTGGCGCTCGTTTCGGAGTAGGGTCAGATGGCGGAACGTTCATTCAAGAAGGAAGTGACGAAGCTCACGGCCGGTGCAGGAGAGACCTTTACAGGTGAGGGCATCCTGGCCGTTACCAAGGGGCTCCTGCAATCGGGCGTTGCCTATGTGGGCGGGTACCAAGGCTCACCGATCAGCCATCTGATGGACGTTTTCGCCGACGCCAACGACTTGCTTGAGAGCTTGGGGGTGCATTTCGAAGCGAGCGCTTCGGAGGCGACGGCCGCTGCGATGCTGGCGGCATCGGTGAACTACCCCTTGCGCGGCGCGGTTGCATGGAAGTCGGTCGTCGGCACCAACGTCGCGTCGGACGCGCTATCCAACGTCGCCTCGGGCGGCGTTACGGGCGGTGCGCTGGTGATCGTGGGCGAAGACTACGGCGAAGGTTCCTCGATCATGCAGGAGCGCACCCATGCTTTCGCAATGAAGTCGCAGATGTGGCTGATCGATCCGCGGCCAAATCTGCCGAGCATCGTCGAGTCGGTGGAACAGGGCTTTCGCCTGTCCGAAGCTTCGAACACACCGGTCATGCTCCAGCTGCGGGTTCGTTCTTGCCACATGACGGGTTCTTTCGTGGCCAAGGACAATGTGCGCCCACCGCTTACAGTGGGCGAGGCCGCGGCCGCGCCGACGCGAGACCTCGACCGTATCGTGCTTCCTCCTGCCAACTTCCTGCATGAAGTCGAGAAGATCGAGAAGCGTTGGCCGGCAGGCATCGCATATGTACGCGATAACAAGCTCAATGAATGGTTCGGCCCTGGGGAGACCGACGAAGGCATCGGGCTGATCGTTCAGGGCGGGCTTTACAACAACCTCAACCGGGCGATGGAGTTGCTCGGACTGGCAGATGCCTACGGGGTCAGCAAGCTGCCGATCTACTGCCTCAACGTGGTCTATCCGATCATCCCGGAGGAAGTCGCCGACTTCTGCAGGAACAAGCGCGCAGTCTTGATCCTTGAAGAGGGTCAGCCCGAGTTCATCGAGCATGAACTCAATACGCTGGTGCGCCGCGCGGGCCTCGATACCCGTGTTGTCGGCAAGGATGTGCTTCCGCGCTCTGGCGAATACACGGCCGACGTCATACGCAAGGGTCTGGCCAAGTTCCTTGCCAAGGAAGCGCCGGCGCTTGCGCCAGAACTGGAAGCCGCCAACCCCTTGCCGGCGCCGGTTGCGAAGGAGATCCCCCAGCGTCCGGCAGGATTCTGCACCGGCTGCCCGGAGCGTCCGATTTTCACGGCCATGAAGCTGGTGGAACGCGAGTTGGGCCCCACGCACGTTTCGGCAGACATCGGCTGCCACCTGTTCTCGATCTTGCCGCCGTTCAACATCGGCAATACGACCATGGGCTACGGCCTCGGTGCGGCAGGTGCCTCGGCCTTCAAGCCGAAGGATGGCAAGGGTTCCAAGCGCTCGATCGCGATCATGGGGGACGGCGGGTTCTGGCACAATGGCCTGACCTCGGGCATCGGCAATGCGGTGTTCAACAAGGACGACACCGTCACCGTCATCATCGATAACGGCTATTCGGCAGCCACAGGCGGGCAGGATATTCTCTCGTCACGCGCGGATAACGCCAACCGGGTAACGAAAAACCCGATCTCGAAGGCTGTGCGCGGCGTGGGTGCGCGTTGGGTTCGAGAGACGCATCGGACGTATGACGTACCGGCAATGCGCGACATGTTGCGCGAGGCACTGACCACCCCGGAAAAGGGCCCCAAGGTCATTGTCGCCCAGTCGGAATGCATGCTGAATAAGCAACGCCGCGAAAAGAAGCAGAAAGCGGCGGATCTGCGTGCCGGCAACCGCGTGATCCGCGAACGTTTTGGCGTCGACAGCGATACCTGTACCGGCGATCACAGCTGCATCCGCCTTTCTGGCTGCCCCTCGTTGACGATCAAACCCAACCCGGACCCTTTGCGGCAGGACCCTGTGGCTCACGTGGAGAATTCGTGTGTGGGTTGCGGGCTTTGCGGAGAAGTCAGCCATGCGGCCGTACTGTGTCCGAGCTTCTACCGTGCACGCATCGTGGCCAATCCGGGGCGCTTCGAGCGTATCAAGGCGAAGATCAGCGGCGCGATCATCGGCCGCTGGCAGGCGAACGTTGAACGCGGTCGGGCTGCACGGGCTTTCTAAGGTTTCATGCCTTCCCGATCTTGCATTGGGGAAGGCACTGGCGAAGCCGCCGGCGACGAGGGAGCGGTTCCCAACCCGCTCCCTCCAGTCGCCCGGCCGCCGGGAAATGACAATGTGACGAGGGACAAACGCGATGACACTTAATGCCGCAGCAACGTCCGAGCGCCTGACTATCGCCATCCTCGCCCTTGGTGGACAGGGCGGCGGGGTTCTGGCTGATTGGATTCAGGAAGTCGCCCTTGCTGAAGGCTGGCTGGCACAGGGTACCTCGGTTCCCGGGGTCGCACAGCGTACCGGCTCGACAGTCTATTATGTCGAACTGGCGAAGCCGGACGGTTCGGGCCGCCTGCCGGTCATGGCGCAGATGCCGATGCCGGGTGACGTTGACGTTGTGGTCGCCTCTGAACTGATGGAAACCGGGCGCGCGCTGCTGCGCGGGTTCTCGACTGCGCAGCGCACCACACTGATCGGATCGACGCATCGCATCTATGCCATTGGCGAGAAGCAGGCGATGGGTGATGGGCGCGGCAACGGTGAGAAGATACTCGAGGCTGCGCATCAGCGCTCCAAGCGGTTCATCGGCTTCGACATGGAAGCAGCGACCGATCGTTCGGGGAGCGTGATCAGTGCGGTCATGTTCGGTGCGCTGGCGGGAAGCGGAGCGCTGCCGTTCCCTACCGAAACCTTCCACGCCGCGATCGAACACAGCGGTATCGCTGTGAAAAGCAATCTCAAGGGCTTTCAGGAAGGCTTCGATCTGGCCCAGCAGCCGGTCGCAATGCCTGATGAGACGGTCCATGCGGTGCCTGTGCCGACCACCGTGCAGGGCCGCGCCCTGGCTGATCGCATTGCCGCATCCTTGCCTGAAGTGGCGCAAGCGAACGCCCTGCATGGGGTAGCGAAGTTGATGGACTATCAGGACGGTTCCTATGCTTCGCTTTATCTCGATCGTCTGGAACGGATCAGTGCGCTGGACGCCGCACCGTTTGAGCTGACTGCGGAGGCCGCACGCCATCTTGCGCTCTGGATGAGCTATGAGGACACGATCCGGGTCGCCGACCTGAAGACCCGTGGTAGCCGGCTTGACCGTGTGCGCGGCGAAGTGAAGGCACAGGACGATCAGTTGCTGTCCATCACGGAATTCATGCACCCACGCTTGCAGGAAGTCTGCGAAACGCTGCCTGAGGGCATTGGTCGGAGAATTCTTGGAAGCAAGGTGCTTTCTGGTTTCCTCGGGCGTTTCTTTACCGAAGGGCGCCATGTCGAGACGACAAGCCTGCGCTGGTTCCTCGCACTGCGTCTGGTGGCCGCGATGCGCAAGTGGCGTCCGCGTTCATTACGCTATTACGAAGAGCAGGTGCGGATCGAGCGATGGCTCGGTTTGATCGGCAGCGAGGCACAAAGAGATTGCGCCGTCGCGTTGGAACTCGTGCGTTGCCAGCGTCTGATCAAGGGCTACGGCGAGACATTCGAGCGCGGTCTGCGCAATTATGAGCGCATCATCGCCGAGCACCGTCACCAGCCTCGCGACGCTGCGGAGATCCGCCGACTTCGCGATCTGGCACTGGCCGATGACAAGTCGTCCTCGCTGATGGAGTCGATTGGCTAGGAGAAGGCAAGCCTCCGGGCATTTCCGGGCCGGATCTGCGCGACTTCGGGAAGAAGTGCCACCTGTCGCTGGAGCAGACTGGCCGTATGGCAGATTTGCATCGCCTGCATGTTGTTGCGAGGGAGGCAGGCCTACATCTTCAGAGCAGTTGACCTCGAGCACGGGCTACTTACATCTCCCTGCGGCGGTTTGCCGCCGGAGAGGATCAGGAAGGCTTGAAGGAGGCAATTGAATGTCCCTCACCCGTGCGCAACATCCTTTTGAATTTACACCACGGCCTCAACCAGAACCTGAAGTGAAGCAGGCGATCCTGGCTTCCTGGGCGACCAGGTCATCCATGTGGAACGGATCCCCGAACAGGGGACAGGGGTCCGGTTCGAAGCCCAACGCATGAAATTTGGTGTCTGGGTCACGCCAGTCGCTCTTGCCTTGCGTAATGCCCGGTAAGGCGCCTTAGAGCTCAGGATAAATCGCTCGTCGCCTCAAACCCTGGAAGCATTTCGGGGAGTTTGACTGTCTTGACATGCGCGTGGGCGTAACGGGAAGATGGCGAGCATGAGATCCCGCAATCGATCCGGAAACATCGGCGCATTTCTGGGGGCAAACGCCTGGTCGGTCGCCGTTCTGGTCATGCTGACGGCTTGTGGATCCGCAGAAGAAGCTCGACAGCCTGACGCTAAGCCGACCGGCTACACCATCCTTAAGGCCGATCTCTATGCGGCAAGCCCGGCGGACATTTGCCGAGCCAGGGATGCTGCATTCCTCAATGCCCTTGTCCAACGCGTAAGCGCGGCGCTTCCACCCGGCACTTCATCGTTCGACTTCGTCGAATTTCGTGCTGACGTTCCGGCCAATGGGAAGGCGGCGTCGGCGCTGCTGCGCTTTCGGACGAATGGGACTGATGGCGCTGCAGTCACGATGTATGCGGTCGCACCTTTCGATCCGCAGACCTGCGCGGTCGGCCCATTTTCGGGAGGTGTCGGTCAAGGTCCCGACGATCCGGGAGCGAGCGTAACGTTCAGGGAATAGGGCAGGTGAGCCGCCGAACGGGCTCCGGTGGATAGCATGGTGATACCCGGAGCGTGCCATGCCCGTCAGGCACGTCGGAAGCAGCCGGGTTCGTGATCGTCGACCATCCCTACGGCTTGCATGAAGGCATAGGCAATCGTCGGTCCGACGAACTTGAAGCCTTCGGCCTTGAGCGCCTTGGACAGCGCTGCGGAGGCCTGGGTGCTGGCGGGGATGTTCGTGCCGTCGTTGACCTGCGTCTCTCCGTCTACGAACGACCAGACGAATTGCGAGAAGTCGCGGCCTTCCTCGTTCATGCGCAGGTACGCTCTGGCATTGCCGATGGTGGCTTCGATCTTGGCGCGCGCGCGGATTATGCCTTCGTCCTGCATCAGGGCTTCGATCTTGTCCGTGTCGTAAACTGCGATCGTCTCGGGATCGAAGCCGTCGAAGGCCCGGCGAAAGCCGTCGCGCCGGTGCAGGATCGTTCGCCAGGAGAGCCCGGCCTGAAAACCCTCAAGGACAAGCATTTCCCAAAGGAGGCGAGGGTCGCGGACCGGGATGCCCCATTCGGCATCGTGATACTCGGCCATTACGGGATCGCCTTGCGCCCAGGCGCAGCGGGACACGGAGGTCAAACCGTCACCTCTTCCCTGTCCATACGCTTCCGCTTCATGCAACGCTCCAATGTCTGCAATGGTCCATGCAGGCAGCCTAGGCGATTCCCCGCTCGGCGGATAGGAGCCTCGACCTGCCGCTGTCTTTGCCGCGCCTGCACCAGCCACAGGCCAGCCATCGCATGAAACTGGCAGTCGAACGCACGGGCGGTTGACGCCGTGCCCGGGCGCTCACACGCGCCGTCCGGTCAAGGCGGCGCGGATCGACAACGCGCAATAAGCTACCTGTAGGGTCCGGATTTCAGAATGCGATTACCGCGCTTATTCAATTTTGCTTCTCACGACATGGCGATCGATCTGGGGACGGTGAACACGCTTGTGTACGTTCGCGATCGGGGCATCGTTCTGAACGAACCCTCGGTTGTCGCGCTAGAGACGCTGGGCGGCATCCCGCGGGTACGGGCAATCGGCAGCGATGCCAAACTGATGATGGGCAAGACGCCTGACAATGTGTCGACCATCCGGCCCCTTCGCGGGGGTGTGATCGCCGACATTGACGTGGCCGAACTGATGATCAAGTATTTCATCGACAAGGCGCACGACGGGCCAAGCCGTCTGCCGCGCCGGCCCGAAATCGCGATCTGCGTGCCTTCCGGGTCGACGCCGGTGGAGCGTCGGGCCATTCAACATGCGGCAAGCCAGGCGGGCGCTTCCAAGGTCTGGTTCATCGAGGAATCGATGGCGGCCGCAATTGGCGCAGGCATGCCCGTGACCGAACCGGTCGGCGCGATGGTCGTCGATATCGGCGGCGGGACGACCGAAGTCGCCGTCCTGTCCCTGCGTGGATCGGCCTACAGCACATCGGTGCGTATCGGCGGCGACAAGCTCGACGAGGCTATCGCCCTTGCCGTGCGGCGCAAGCACAACCTGATGATCGGCGAAGTCACCGCTGAACGCATCAAACTGGCCATCGGCACCGCGCGCATGCCCGAGGACGGTTGTGGACAGGTGATCCGCACCAAGGGCCGCGACCTCGTCAACGGCGTGCCCAAGGAAATCGAGATCAGTCAGGCCGAGATCGCCGAGGCGATCTCTGAATCGATCAACCAGATCGTCGAGACCGTCCTGAACGCACTGGAAAATACCGCGCCCGAACTGGCGGCAGACATCGTCGATCAGGGGATCGTCATGACCGGGGGGGGCGCCTTGCTCGACCGACTCGATGTGGTTCTGTCGCAGGGAACGGGGCTTCCCGTGACAGTCGCGGACAACCCTTTGCTGTGCGTGGCGAACGGGGCGGGGCTGGCGCTGGAAGATCCCATCTACAATGGCGTACTGATCGCGGCCTGAATTGGGCCGATGGCAGGTGCCCAGAGGCGCCTTGCGTACGTTTGCGGCACAGGAGACCCGGTCGGGCCTTTAACCATTGGATATCCCGCGTGGTCTATAGGCTGGCATCATGCGCTTATCGACCATCACAAACTGGGCATATGGAGCGACCGTTGCCCTCACGCTCGCATCGGGTGCGACCATGCTCATGGCATCGACCGCCCAGAAGCAGGAGCGCGATGCCGTGCAGCAGCGCTACGAACTCGATCATGCAACGTCGCTCGTCGCGGAAGATATCGGTGTCCTCAGTGGCCTTGCGCGGCAGTACGCGATCAGCGGCAGCCTGGCTGACCTCACTGCCTATCGGCACGAGCTCAAGGAACTGATGAAAGTCGAAGATCGCGCCCGGCACATTCGCGATGCCGGCGCGAGCAGCGCGGAGCTGTATGATCTGCAACAGGTGTTCCGGCAGGCCGACGCTCTGCTGGACGAACAGGATGCCGCCATCAAGGTGCGCGGCCAAGGCGACCGCGGTCAGGCCATCGCCATCCTGTTCTCGCCTGAGTACGAGCGCGAGCTGGAGCGCATCCAGGCCGGCGTCGTCCGGTTCCAGAGCCGTATCGACCAGCGTACCGAGATGGCCATGCAGGAAGCCGTGCGCACCTCGCGGCTCTGGCGAACCACATCGGAAGTCATGCTGGGTATAACCGGCCTGCTGTTTCTGTGCGTTCTCTATTTCATATTCCGTCGCCGCGTGCTCCATCCGGTCGTGAAACTCAGCGACGTCGTGACGCGGCTGGCGGCGCAGGACTATGCCGTCGAACCGCCGGTCTACGACCAGATCGACGAGATCGGCGACATGGCGCAGGCCCTGCGGATCTTTCGCGAGAACGGTATTGAGCGGCAACGGCTCGAACAGGAGCGCGATGCCGACCGCAGCGTACGCGACCTGCTCTCGCGCATGACGCAGCGCATGCAGAACTGTGACACGATCGACGACCTTCGCGGCATCGTCGAACGCTTCATTCCCAGCATTGTCCCATCGGCCGCGGGGAGCCTGTTCCTGCTCGATTGCGAACGGGACGCGATGGTCGAATTCTGCTCGTGGTCCGAGCCGCAGCAGTCACGTTCGAGCTTCCCGGTCAGCGCGTGTTGGGCCCTGCGGCGCGGCGGCCTGCACAAGGCGGCGGGCAATGTGATCGATGTGCCCTGCGATCACCTCGAGCTGACGGGCAAGGGCGTAGCAGACACGATCTGCCTTCCACTCGTCGCGCGGCGCGGAACGCTGGGCCTGCTTTATTTCGAATTCGCTGTCGGAGGTGCCTCCGCAACCGTCTCGGATGTGTACCTGAACATCCTGGCCGAAAACGTCGGACTGGCCCTCGACAACCTGCGGCTGCGCGATGCTCTGCAGGATATGGCCATGGCCGATCCGCTGACTAGCCTCTCGAACCGCCGCAAGCTCGAGGTCGCCCTTGAAAGCCACGTGGCAGAGGCCCGGCCTGACCTGTCGATCAGCTGCGCCATGATCGACATCGATCACTTCAAGCGCTTCAACGATGAATATGGCCACGATGCGGGCGATGCGGTCTTGCGCGCGGTCGGGAAGGCTCTGAAGGACGCTGTCCGGTCCGATGACCACGTGTTCCGCTATGGAGGGGAGGAGTTCCTGTTGCTCATGCCCGGCCTCGGCCCAGAAGAAGCCGCACGGCGGGTCGAAGGCATCAGGGCATCGATCGCTGCACTGCGACTGCGTCATGCCGACAGGATTCTCGGAGAGGTCCATGTATCGGCCGGGGTTGCCTGCGCGCCGGCGCATTGCGATCGCGACGGCTTGGTGCATGCCGCCGATGCGGCCTTGTACGAGGCCAAGCGAAACGGTCGCAACCGGGTGGCGATAGCTCCGCTGAAGGAGTTGGAGGGCAGGGCCGCCGGCTAGGCGCGCCATCCCGCTGCTGGCGCGGCACCGGTGCGAGCAGGACATTCGAAAAACCTGAACAAATAGGCTGGTTTTATCCGAATTCTCCTGGGGGAAGGGCATCGGCATAGATGCTGCGACCCACTGGAGTTGCCCCCATGAGCAAGTTTTTCGAACCCATCGGTATGTGCGCCAGGCAGTTCGCGAACATCGCCGAGCCTGCCATCATCGCATTCAGTGTCGCGGGATTGACCGGCGGCACGCTGGCTACGCTGGGCATCCTTGCCGAACATGCCCGTGGGCGGGGTTCGGCAAGGACACTTGCAGCGGATGATGTCACTTGCGGTGGAGAGGCGTGATCAGCGCTTGCGCACGAATTCAGCCCGCAGCACCAGGCCCTTGATCCCCGGATACTTGCAGTCGATCTCCTGGGCATCGCCGGTGAGCCGGATCGAGGGGATCAGCGTTCCGCGCTTGAGCGTCTGGCCGGCCCCTTTCACGTCCAGGTCCTTGATCAGCGTCACGGCGTCGCCATCGGCCAGCAGGTTGCCGACTGCATCGCGCACTTCCACGGTGTCTTCCGCCGCACGCTTGGCCGCCAGTTCCGAAGCGGGCAGCCATTCGCCGCTGTCCTCGTCGTAGATGTAGTCCTCTGAGTCGCCCGACATGTCTTGATCTCCAGTTTGTTCAGCCCTTGGCAGAGAGGCGGGCATTTGGCGAGGGCAGCGGGCATATTTCGTATCGATGTGCAGGTCGCGTCGTACTGCGTCGTGAGCGAATTCGTGGTAAAGTTGGTTCCGCGCTTTCGTCGATCTGCCCACTTTGGCCCGGCGAAGGCCCGCGGGGGATCTGACCGGAAAGGAGACTCCCATGCCACAGATCGACAAGGAGCGCGTCGTCGCCCTCCTCAACAGCATTCTTGAGCAGGAATTGGCAGGCGTCGTTCGCTATACGCACTATTCGTTCCTCGTCTTCGGTTTTGGCCGCATCCCGATCGTTTCGTGGTTGCGCAGTCAGGCCGACGAGTCCCTGCTGCATGCTCAGGAAGCAGGCGAAATGGTGACCCTTCTGGGAAGTCATCCTTCGCTGCGGATCGGGCCGTTGCTGGAGAGCCACGAACACGACATCGGCGCGATCCTGCGCGAATCCCTCGCCGCGGAAGGTGAGGCGCTGAAGCTTTATCGGCAATTGCTGGGGGCGGTGGATGGAAAGTCCGTTACGCTGGAAGAATATGCGCGCAAGATGATCTACGCCGAGGAAGTCCACGCCAGCGAAGTGGACAAGATGCTGCGCAAACCCGGCGATATCGATGCATTCGCGGAGGAAGAGATCGCTTAGGTCCTTCATGCAATTGATGCGCCCCCGCGCACACTTGCTCCTAGCTTGCGGTGGATTTTTCGATCGCTCGGCGCGCGGTGCCGCCCTGCAGGGCCCAGCGCAGCAAGACCTGCGCGCCTTGGGCGCCGCTTCGCACCAAGAGCCGTTCCGGCCCCTGAAGTGCAAGGTGGTGCATGCGGGCCGCCCAGCCGGGAAGCAGGTCGATTGCCGCCTTGCTGCTGACGGTGCGAAACAGCCGGGGAGCGAGCCGGGACGGGCGGGGAGACAGAAGTGCACGGGCCACTTCGCGCGTTCGCAAGTCGAAACGCATTTGCGGGCGCATATCCTCGTAATAAAGCTCGCACTGGTTAAGGCTGACCGGAACGGCGATCGCCCCCAGCCTGCGCGCAATCTCGGACATTTCCTGAAGGTATCTGTCCCGATCGGCGAAGGACAGGAAAGGGTCGCGATAGCGCACATAGGCGCGCAGGAAGCTGGTTGCCGAGGTGACATGAACCCAGGTCACCAATTCAGGGTCGCGCGCGCTATAGGGCGTGCCGTCGGGCAGGTGTCCCCGGACGCAATCGTGGATGGCATTGATCCGTTCGATCAGCGCAATGGCGTGAGGAGTCGAGCCATATGTCGTTCCGGAAACGAACTGTGCCGTCCGACGTAACCGCCCCAAGGGATCCTCACGAAAATTGGAGTGATCCCAGACGCCTGCAAGCACCCGGGGGTGGAGCATCTGGAGCAGCAGCGCAGACAGGCCACCGATCATCATCGTCATGAAATCGCTGTGAACCCGCCATGTCACCGAGGATGGGCCGAAGAGCCCATGGTCTCCGGCTGCCCGCTCACTGTCGATCGCGCCCGAACCGGAACCGATAAGGGCATGGACTTGTCCGGTGATCGATCTGCGAATGCGGTCCATGCCCCCAAGATAGGGGCGTGTGCCCCGGAATTTAAGCTGGGCGGGCCTGTTGCACTCTCTTCTGCGCTGCCACTTCGGACGGGGGATCGGTAAATCCGGTCAAAGATGGCGGGGCCTGCTGGCTCGCTACGCGCTCAGGGGCTAGGGTCTGCCCATGGATGATCTGTTTTCCGATCGCGCCGTGCGCGACCAGACCTTGTCGCGACCCGATCTAGAGGCGATGCAGGGGACCGAGCAGGTCCTCATCGAATGCGAGCTTGAGGAAGTTGATCTTTCCGGGCTCGACCTTTCGCGATGGACGTTCGAGCGCTGCACCCTGCGCCATGCCGACGTTACAAGCGCCAATCTCGAAGGCACCGTCTGGCAAACGTGCCGCGGCGCCTTTGCCAATTTCCTCGCCAGTGACCTTAGTGATGCGCGGTTCGTCGCCTGCGATTTCAACAACGCGACCTTCAAGCGCGCGAACCTGCAGTCCGCGCGGTTCGAGCGTTGCAAGCTGACCGGTGCCGACCTGAGCGAATTGCGCGGTATCGATATCGCTTTCGAGGAAACCCTGCTCGTAAACGCGATCCTGACCGGGCATTCGTTTCGCAGAGCCAACCTCACACGGACCGATTTCTCGCAGGCGGATCTGCGCAAGTGCGATTTCCGGCAGGCGCACTTTGCCGAATGCAGCCTTCGTGAAGCGAGCATGGAGGGTGCGCGTTTCGACGGTGCCGATTTGCGCGGAGCCGATCTGGGCGGTGTGCGTCTGGTCGATGCCAGCCTGTTTCGCGGCGCGACGATATCGCGTGAGCAGGCAGGCCAGCTGTTGGGCGAGTTGGGCCTCAACGTTCGATAGGAATGCGCGCCCGGCGATTGCCGATAATGAAGCGGGTTCGAGAAGAAGGGACCCCTTCACGAACCCGCTCCACGTTCCCTGGAACACGCCAACCCATCGGCAGGCATGACCCAGGGAGGGTCACCTCGTCAAAACTGTGACTGCTGGCCCCCGCCAGACGGTCTTGCTCCCCCCAATTTGCGAGCAAGATCGCTATCGATGCGATTATGAGTTCTTTTTGATGCGATGCAACAATTAAAATGGATTTCTATTAATATAGGAAAAAGTTGAAAAGTTGTTCAGGTTGTGAGCCGCATTAAATTGCGTGCTTCAATTCGAGAGCTTTCCAAAGTTAACCGCCTCCGTCATTCATAGGGTCCAGGGTATCGTCGATGCTACGGAGAACGCCTGCAATCGGTGCGCGGATAGGCATAATTATAGAATAAATTCAGTAATATAATGGGTGCGTGGCCAGTTGTTCGAAGCGCGTTTGTACGCCCAGGATGCAAAGCGAAGGGGCTCGGTGCTTCAGCAGCGTCTCGAGGTCCGTTTTAACTGCTGGGTGACCCGATTGGCGTGCCTGTCGCTCGCTTCAGCTCGTCTTCCATGATTTTGCGCATGGCGAATTTTTGCGCCTTGCCGGTGACGGTCATCTCGAAGCGCTCGACGACTCGCACGTAGCGAGGGACCTTGAAGTGGGCGATGCGTCCCTTGCAGTGGTCCAGCACACATTGCGTGGTCAGCTCTGCGTCCGGTCTGGCGATGATCCAGGCGCAGACTTCTTCGCCATACTTCTCATCTTCGACGCCAAAGACCTGGACATCGAGGATCAGGGGGTGGGTGAGCAGGAATTCCTCGATCTCCCGGGGGTAAATGTTCTCGCCGCCGCGGATGATCATGTCCTTAATGCGCCCGGTGATGCGCACATATCCGTTTGCATCCATCACCGCGAGGTCGCCCGAATGCATCCAGCCCTCGGCGTCGATCGCCTCGGCCGTGCGCTCGGGATCTTCCCAGTATCCGCGCATCACGGCATATCCCCGCGAACAGTACTCTCCCTGTTCGCCGATCGGCAGGGTCTGGCCGTCCAGCCCGATGATCCGCGCTTCGGCATGAGGATGAACGCGACCGACCGAAGCAACGCGTTCCTCGACCGGATCGTCCGTCGCCGTCTGCGTGGTAAGGGGGCTGGTCTCGGTCATGCCGTAGCCGATCGTGACTTCGCGCATGTTGAGCTGCCCCATGACTTCGCGCATGAGGCTGACCGGGCAGGTCGCGCCTGCCATGATGCCCGTGCGCAGGCTCGAGACGTCGAAGGTGCCGAACCCGGAATGGTTGAGCACGGCAATGAACATCGTCGGCACGCCGTAGAGTGCCGTGCAGCCTTCCTCTGCCACTGCGGCGAGAACCTTGCCGGGTTCGAAGGCCTCGTCGGGATAGACCATCGCCGCGCCGCTGGTGAGGGCAGCGAGGTTGCCGAGCACCATCCCGAAGCAGTGGTAGAGCGGGACCGGAATGCAGATCCGATCCCTGGGCGAGAGGTGAATCGTGCGGCCGGCGAAGTATCCGTTGTTGAGGATGTTACGATGAGTGAGCGTGGCGCCCTTCGGGAATCCGGTGGTACCGCTGGTGAACTGGATGTTGATCGCATCGTTGCGATCGATTGCGCTGGCGGCCTGCACCAGCAGATCTGCGTCAGGTTCGGCGCGCAGGTCTGACCACGGCTCGAAGCCCTCGAAGCGCTCCTCGCCAAGTGAAACAACGTGACTCAAGGTCGGCAGGCGTTCTCCGCCCAGTTCGCGCAGCATCGCGATGTAGTCGCTCGACTTGAACCGGGCAGCGGTCACCAGCATCGAGCAGCCGACCTTGTTGAGCGCATATTCGACTTCGGAGAGGCGGTAGGCGGGGTTGATATTGACCAGGATCGCGCCGATCCGCGCCGTCGCAAACTGGATCACGGTCCATTCGGCGCAATTGGGCGCCCAGATGCCCACGCGCTCGCCCTTGCGCACGCCGCGGCGCAGCAGCCCGGTGGCAATGCGATCGACTTCCTCGTCAAGCTCCTGCCAGGTGTAGCGCAGTCCCTGATGGCGCGAGACGAGGGCAAGCCCTGTGCCCCACCGGTGGGCGGCATCGCGCAGCGCCTCGCCGATGGTCGTTTCAAGCAGCGGTGTGTCAACCGGTCCTTTGGCGTAACTCATCCCGTTCATCGTGCAATGTTCACAACCTTGAGCTGGGTATATTCGGCAAGCCCTTCGGCCGATTGCTCGACGCCGAGCCCGGAACTGCGGAAGCCGGCCATCGGAATGTGCGGGCCGATCGCAATATGCTGATTGACCCAGACCTGCCCGCTGTCGATCCGTCCGGCAATCTCGGCGGCCTTCGAAACGTCCTGGGACCACACCGATCCGCCGAGCCCGTACTCGCTGGCATTGGCACGCGTCACGACATCGTCGATGTCGCGGAAGGCTATGACCGGCAGGATCGGACCGAACTGTTCCTCGTCGACTATGCGGTCTCCGTCGTGCACGTCGCGCACGATTGTCGGTTCGATGAAGTAGCCTTCGCGGTCGAGCACCTTGCCACCGGCGATGATCCGGCCTTCCTTGCGCGCGGTTTCGAGGAAGTCCTTGACCTTCTCGAACTGCTGGCGGTTCTGGATCGGGCCGATCCGCGTGCCCTGCTTGAGACCGTCATCGACGACGGCTTCCTCGGCGAGCCGGGCAAGTTCGTCGCACATGGCATCGTAGATGGCCTCATGAACGTAGGCGCGCTTGATCGCGAGGCAGACCTGGCCGCAGTTGAGAAAAGCGTTGCCGAAGATCGCCTGCGCTGTTGCGCGCACATCGACATCCTCGAGCACGATGGCCGGATCGTTGCCGCCCAGTTCCAGGGTAACGCGTTTGAGGCCAGCTGCACTGCTGGCGAGGATGGCCTTTCCGGTGCCGGTCGACCCGGTAAAGCCGATCTTGGCGACATCCGGATGTGCGGTGAGGTGCGGGCCAAGGTCGTTGGCATCGGTGATGATGTTGACGACGCCGGCCGGGAACACGTCACGGCACAGCGCGCCAAGCATCAGTGCACAGACGGGCGTCGTCGGCGCTGGCTTGAGCACGATGCAATTGCCGGCGAGCACGGCCGGGCCGATCTTCCAGCAGGCGAGCAGCAGCGGGAAGTTCCATGCGGTGATGCCCACGACCACGCCCAGCGGCTTGTGCTGGACCGCGATGTAGCCCTTATCGTCGTCCTGGATGATCCGGTCGGGCAGTTCGAGCGTCGCGTAGTGGCGCAGGTAGCCTTCGGCCCATCCGACTTCTCCCTGCGCTTCGGCAAGTGGCTTGCCCTGTTCGAGCGTGAGCGCTCGGGCCAGTTCGTCCGCGTTGGCGGCAATCGCGTCGGCGAGCTTCAGGATGCAGGCGCGACGTTCTTCGAAAGGCGTCGCGCCCCAGCCGGCCAGGGCGGCCTTGGCTGCTGCAATGGCTTCGTCAGCCTGCGCTTGCGAGGCCCGGGGAACTACGGCGAACGGCTCCCCGGTTGCAGGATTGACGACGTCGAGCGTTGCGTCGCCGGCGACGAGTTCGCCGCCGATCAACATGCGATAGTCAGCCATCTATGTCCTCTCCCTGGACGGTGTCCGTCTCAGAATTTCATGCCGACACTGGCGCCGTAAGTGCGCGGTGTGCCGATGTGATTATAGTCGAATCCGAAGCCGGCCAGAAGGTCGACGCGGGATGTGAAATAGAGCTTGTTGGTCAGGTTCTTGCCCCAGATGGAGGCGGTCCAGCGACCATCGGCGGTCTCGAAGTCGAGGTGTGCGCCGAGGATGGCATAGCCCGACTGCTGCAGGCGCGGCACGTTGATGACCTCGAAATACTGCGACGACTGGTAGGCCATTTCCGGGTGGAGGCTAAGCTTGCCGGTATCGTTGTCCATCACTGTCAGGTCGAGGCTGGCATTGAAGGTCAGGCTGGGTGCGTTCGACAGCCGGTTGCCGTCGACGACGGTCCCGCTCACCGTGCCGTCGATGATCTTGCTCGACAGCAGACCGACGCCCGAATGGAGCGAGATCATGTCGTTGGCGCGCACGGTCAGCTCCGCCTCGGCGCCATAGATCCGCGACTTGGGAATGTTGAGCAGCGTCTGCGCCGCAGTCGACGGGTCGACGTTGATGAACTGCTGGTTGCGGTAATCGTAGTAGAACGCGGCCATGTTGAGCGTGACGCTCCGTCCGGCGAACTGCGTCTTGGCGCCAACTTCGTAGGATGTAACCTTCTCCGCCTTGGCGACCGAAAGCTCGGAAGGGTCGAAAAATGCCTGGGCATTGAAGCTGGGCGCGCGGAAACCGCGGCTGACCGAAGCGTAGATCATGTTGCCATCGGCCAGATTGTAGTCGAGCCCGATTTTGCCGGAAAGATTGTCGGTCTTGTAAGACAGGCTGGAAGTCGGGATCAGCGTGGCGACAAGGCTCTCGTCCACGCCCAGGGCATCGGCCCGGAAGTCGGACTGCTTGCCGGTATCGTGGGTATAGCGAAGGCCGCCGCGCAAGGTGATGGCGCTGTTCAGCTCGTACTTTACGTCAGTGTAGATTGCATAGCTCTTCTTGACCTGCGTGAAGCTGTTGCGGAACAGGCAGGCGATGCCGTCGTCGGTGGGATCGGCATTGGTCAGGCCCTCGACGCAATCGTCGACGGTCACCATGTTGTCGCCAGTGAGATCGATGTCCTTGCCGATCTCGAAGGTGGTCCGGTTGAACACCTTCTCGCGGTTGAAATAGGCGCCGAGGATGAAATCGAAGGGGCCGCCGGTGTCGCTGGTCAGGCGCAGGTCCTGCGCAAACTGGGAGGCGCGGTCGTAATAGGGGATTTCGAGAAGCTGGCTCGCGGTGCCGTCGGTATCCTCATAGAAGGACAGCTTGCCCTTGTCCCATGAAGTGACGCTGGTAATGCCCAGCGTATCGGATACGTCGATATTCGTGGTCAGCGCCACCGAGTAAGTGCGCGCGCGGCGGCGCTGCGCGATATCGGAGGCTATCTCGAACTTGCTGAGGCCCGGCCTGTTGATGTCTTCCGGCTGCGCGTAGATGCCGTAATTGCGCGGGTTCTGGTAGCTGGTCGACGCGCGCAAGGTGAAGCGAACGGTATCGGAGGGCTCGAATTGGATCGATCCGCGCACGCCGTATTCGCGAGTACTCGCAAGATCCGGCATGCCGGGCACGACGTTCCTGAACCAGCCGTCGGCGCGCGCAAAAGTGCCGGCGAGGCGGATCGCGGCATTGTCGCCCAGTGGCGCATTGACGGCCCCGCTTGCTTCCATGCGGTTGTAGTTGCCGTAGCCAAGGTTCACATAGCCGGTCGTTTCTCCCAGCTTGGCTGTGCGGCTGATGATATTGACTGCACCGCCGGTTGTATTCTTGCCGTAAAGCGTGCCTTGCGGGCCGCGCAGCACTTCAACGCGTTCCAGATCGTACATGGCTACGCCGAGGAAGGCGAAGTTGCCCTTGTAGACCTCATCGTAATAGGTTGCGACCGGGCTCGACTGGTTGAGGCTGTAGTCGGACATCGAAACGCCGCGCAGGGCGAAGATCGGAGTGTTGTCACCGACGATGGATGTGAGCTGCAGATTGGCGACCTTGGTCACGAGATCGTCGTCGCTATTGGCGCGGGAAGCGGCGAGGGCATTGCCCGAAATCGCCGAAATCGAGATCGGAACGTCCTGAAGGTTTTCGCTGCGCTTGGCTGCGGTGACGACGATTTCACCGTTGGGCAGATCGCTATCTTCATCGGTCGCCTGCGCGAAGGCCGGGACAGACGTGAGGGCGATGGCAAGTGCGAGGCCGGAAGGTAGCAGATGCAACGTATTCCTGGACATATGACTGTGATCCCTGTTTGAGTATATTTGTTATTCCTGATGCGTCTTGGGCACCTCTTTGCCTGCCTCGAGGTGCTCGATCAGCTGTGCGCGCATGGTCGCCCGCTCCAACCGCAGAGGTCTGCTGCGCAGCTGTCCGATTTCGTCTGCGGTGTAAGGCTTGAAGTCTGCAGGAACGTGGTCCCGGTCGAACCGGAACAAGGCGTAATTGAGCACCTGTGCGGTCCGGATGTTATCGAGGTCGACGCTTGCCACTCCCGGAACACGACCGAGGAACTCGCGTCCTCCCGGGACCGAAAGGAAGCGGGCCACTTCGCCTGCCAGGGGCGGGGTGTTTGCCGGATTGCCCTGTCCGTCCGGCTGGTGACAGCCCTGGCACTTGAGCATGTAGTCGACGCGGGCCTGTGCGGCATTGGGCACGCCCGGCAGCCCTGCGTTCACCGCTCCGCCTGCACCTGCATCCACCCGCGCCGCCAGAACGGTCGCGACGACCAAGCCGAGCGCGAAGGGGAGGACAAGATGCAGCGCACGCATCACTTCGGTCCCGCACCGGCGTGGAGCTTGGCCACTTGCGCAGCGCTCAGAGCTGCGCCCGATTTGCGTGCTGCCGCCACTTCGGCGCTTGTGAAGGCCTTGAAGGCCGGGCCGGTTTTGGCGATCTTTGTGCCGATATGGTTGAGCACCGAGGCGATGTCGTCGTCGTCGAGGCCGGACTGCGCGGGCATCAGACCGCGATAGGTCTTGCCTTCCACTTCGATCGGACCGGAAAGTCCGCGAATTACGGCGAGCGAGAGATAGCGGCGGCCATCCTTGCTGGTCGCCAATTCGCGGAAATCGCGCTGGAGTGGGGGATAGGCGCCCGGAACGCCGGCTCCGGTGGCCGTGTGGCAGGCCGCGCAGCGCTTGAACAAGACCGCGCCGTCCTGGGTTGAAGCGGGAGAGGGGGGGGAGGCCTGCGCTGCGCCAAGACCTCCCGCCGTGATCGTGGCGAGGGCTGTGAGGGTAGCCAGAAGATACGCGCGGGGGATCACTGCGCATCCTCCAGTGCGACACCGACGATCGCGGCGACCGAGCAGTTGTAAACGCTGCTTTCGGTCCCCAGGCACCAGTTGTAATCGTTGTTGGACTGTGGGCGAACCTGGGGCCTGTCGCCCTCATTGCGGTTGCACAGGCACTGGCCGCAGGAACTGGCGCCGCAGCAGTCGTTGTAGCTGATGACGTAGGCGCGCCCGTCGGCCGGGTTGGTGCAGGTACCGATCCAGGTGATCGGCGACATCTCGGTCCCCGGCGGGCAGCTGTTGACAGTGCCGCCGCAGCAGCTGCACAGGAAGCCGTCGATCGCGCAGTAGCGCCAGTAGTCGCACGATGCGCGGTCGCCCGGATCCTGCGGGGTGCCCGAGGTGATAGGCGGGCGGCCGGTTCCGCCGCCATGAGGCGTTGCGGCACGGGCAACCGGTAGCAGGGGCAGGGCTGCGGTTCCCGTCACCAGCCCGCCGAGCCAGGCCAGAGAACTGCGCCGTGAGGTGCCCTTGGCCAGGCGCCGGGAAAGGGTCTCGGTGAGTTTGTCGATACCGGACATCGTCATGCGCTCCCGTTGCGACGGCCGAGGAATTCCTGGATCGAGGCGACCCCGCGTTCCTTGGCTTCGAAGAGGCTTTCAAGGTGCTCCCGGCTGTTCACGAGGCCGAGCGATGCGACGCGGCCGGTCTCGTCCAGAAGGACGGCGTAGGGCAGCTTAGAGACACCGAAGGAGCGGCCGAGAGCTTCGGAAAGGACCATCGGCGTTCCGGCCAGGCCGTGCTCGGAAGCCATGCGGCCATAGGCGCCCGCATCGCCGTCTCCTGCCAGCACGACGTCGAGCCAATCCCTTTCGGCACGGGCGGCGGAGCGCAGCACCGGCAGCAGCGACTTGCACATCGGGCAGTCGGGGGCGGCGAAGAACACCAGCTGGCTCTTGCCTTGCCGCTTGCCACCGACCGTGACAGCGCTGCCATCGACGGCCTGCAGGGTCAGCGCGGTCGGGACTTCCCCCACGGAAACCTTCTGGTGCAGTGTCAGGGCACCGGCAGGGGCGATGCGTTCATGGAGGATGCCGACCTGTCGGGCCAGGGCCCCGACCATGACGGCGAGCACGATTACAACGGCCCAAAGCAGGATTTGCGACGTCAGGATCATCACCGGGTCCTTGCATTAAGAGGGAGCGCGCCGAGTTCGGCCGAGGCAAACCACAGCGCCAGTAGGGCGAAGGCAGCAAACGGGGCATCGACGGTCCAGAGGAAGGGAACGGGCGCGGCGAGGGCGAAGAGCGCCAGGCCTGCCAGGCAAAAGGGGCGGCAGATCGCAGAAGCTCCGATCCGCTTGGCCCGCTGCGAGAGGTCGCAGCCGCAATCGAGCGTCTGGCCGCGACGGCCCAAAAGGAGGGCGCCATAGCCGCACCACAGTGCGGTTGCGGCAATGGCGCCGCCAGTGCGGGTAGGTTCGAGCAGGAGGGCGAGGGCCGCGAGCCCTTCAAGTCCAGCGGCGGCGAAGGCTGCAGCGGTTGCCGTTGCCTCCGGCATGCCGGTGAGCCGTGCGGTCGCCTGCGCCATGCGCTGCGGCGATGCGAACTTGTGCCCTGCCGATATGGCGAGCACGAGCGCGAGGAAGAGTGTCAGTGCGCTCATCACTGGGCCGGCATGATGACGAGGGGGTTGAAGGCAACGGTCGCGCCCAGATCGCGCAGCGGCTTTCCGGTCGCGGCGTCGAAAACGGCGATCGCGCCATCGGGGCGGGCAATGACAAGTTGCGGCTGGTCCTCGCGGGTGACGGCGATTGATGTCGCCATGCCCTCAAGGTCGATCCGGCGCACCTGTGTACCGGTCGCGGGATCGATCACCCAGACTTGTGTGCCGCCGTCCTTGTGGCTGCCTTCGCGGCCATGCGGGCTCATCAGGACATAGAGCAGCCCCTTGGCATCGCTGGAGATGACCTGCCAGCCGCCGGGACGCCACTGCGGATCGCCGCCCGGAGCCGTGCCGACATTGGCCGAGCCGGTCGGTCGGGCAACGTTGCCCGACAGATCGAATCCACGCAGTTCACCGTAGTAACTGACGAACCAGGCCGTGCGTCCCACCATCGCCGGCATTCCGAAAAGCGGCTGCTTGTCGATGTCCTGCACGCTGGCGATTGTCTTTGAGCTGGCAACGCTGCCCTGTTCGTCAAGAGTGATCGAAATCATCGAACCGTCGGCGCACAGGCTGCTGAAACCGCGGCTACCGGTGGGATAGATATGCGTGCACCCGGGAAGATCGATTTCTCCCAGCACCTTCCTGCCGTCGAGATCGACGACCGTGACCGACTGCGCGGGCGTGAAGTTTGCGACAAGCGCCCACTTTTCGGCATTGGTGAACTGGAAGACCCCGGTGTAGGTCACCGACTGCTGGCGCTTGCCGCCGGGCAGGATAATCTCCCCTTTCGGTTGCAACGTGGCCGTATTCCAGATTGTAATCGCATCAGTGCGTTCACCTCTGGTCAGTCGCGAATAGAAGGTTTCGGAGGTGTAAATCTCGTTCTTCGTGCGTGAATACAAGACGTTGGCGAACTGAGTGGCTCGCAAGGTGCCCTTGAGCGGCAAGTCGGGCGATTTGGTGTCGACAATTGCCAGGCGCCCATCGATAAGGGCATTGAAGTGAAAGTCCTGAATCAGCACCCAGTCTTTCGGATACTGGGCCGGTAATGACTGAACGCTGGGGATCTCTTCGTCAGGCAAAGGCTTTGCGAACTGGGCCGATTCCGCGGCGAATGCGCCGGTCGAGGGCGTCAGCGACATTAAGCCAAGTGCAATCGAGGCATGCGTCAGGCGCATTTATTCAACCCCCCTCAAATACGAGCTCATGCTCTGTGTTGCTCGAATAGTGCTCCTCTTTGACAAATTCTGTCAAGTGACCTAAATTTGTCCGGTTGCGTGTATTCGCCCAACTGCCGGAATCGGGAATAACTGCATGAACAAAGACCATAAATTGGCGATTACAGTTGAGGATCTGGCCTTCCCGCCTCGTCAGGGTGGCTACACCAAGGGGCATGAGACGCGTGAGGAAATCCTGAGGTCAGCGCTTCAGATCCTGGTCGACGAAGGGTACCGGGCTATGAGTATGCGCCGAGTCGCGACCGAGTGCGGTATGAAGTTCGGGAACCTGACATACCACTTTCCCACCCGTGAAGATCTGGTGCGCGAATTGCTGGACGCCGTGATCAGCAGCTACGAGCTTGCCTTCGAACAGATATCACATCGGCCCGGCGTTGATCCGCGCGAGCGCCTCACCGATATGTGCAAGTTGATCCTTGAGGACATTCGCACGAAGAAGACCACGCGGATATTCCCCGAATTATGGGCCCTTTCCAACCACGATCCTTTCGTCCTTGCCCGCGTCCAGGATCTCTATCGAAGGGCCCGCGCGCCTCTGATCGAGATTATCGGCGAAATGCGGCCCGACCTTGGTCAGGAGGATCGTGAATGCATAGCCCTGTTCATCTCGGTCTCGATGGAAGGCACGACCCCTTTTGCAGGCTATGAGAAGCCATTCGAGCCCCGCATGCCAGCGATAGGGAAGATCGCCATCCACTCGTTCATATCGTTGGTTGAGACCTATCCGGGTTCTGGAGAGGCGCAATGACGTGCCTGCCGGCCCGCTTTCCCGTCACGAGCCAGCCGGCGCGCATCTCCTCAGAAGTTGAAACCAGCCTCGACGCCGACGACCCGGCGCGCTCCAGGCGAAATGAACGATCCGCCGAACTCGATCGCGGGGATGACTTCGGCAAGGTATTTGCGGTTCAGCATATTGTCCGCGAAGACGGCGATGCTGAAGCGGTCGGATTGAATCCCCGCGCGCAAGTTGAGGACGCCGAACGCGTCGCGCTTGGCTGTCGAGTAATTCGCATCGCCAACCGCTGCCGGAAGTCCCAGTGCCGAGATAGGCAAGAGGCCGGAGAACAGCGTCGGCCGGGTCTGGTCCTGCACCGTGCTGAACCATGTGGGGCCGGTAACGCGGTAGTCCGCTCTCACAAGTACGTTCAGAGTGTCGTTGAGCGGGGCATTGATTTCGGTTCCGAGGTTGATCGTATAGTCGGCGGTGTAGGGCGACTTGTTGCCCACCGTATAGGTGCGTGAGCTGTTCTTCTTGATCTTGCTATCGGTGACGTTGAGCGAGCCGTAGAACTTCCACGTCGGCAGGACCTTGGCCGTGACGTTCAGTTCCGCGCCCTTTATCTCGACCAGATCGATGTTCGAAACCACGCGCAGCAGGCCGAAGCTGCCGACGAAGAATTCGAAGAACTGCATGTCGTGGACGCGTGTATAATATCCTGCGAGGTCGAAGGTCAGGCGATTGTCGAGGAACTGCGCCTTGACGCCCGCTTCCCACGCGCTCGACCATTCCTTGTCGTACTGGTCCCTGATTGTCACATCGGCATTGATGAAGGCGTTGAAGTTCTGGTCGATCAGGGCGGCCGATCCCTGATTGTTGAAGCCTCCCGATTTGAAGCCGATGCCCCAGTTGGCATAGAGGTTGATATCCGGGGTCGGTTCCCAGTTAACCGTGACCTTGGGTTGCAGTTGCTTGAAGGTCGCCGATTGCGGCGTCAGCGGGCCGAAAGCCTGGCCTGGGTTGATCGGTCCGCCGGTGAAGGGATCGGTTGCGTCTGGTACGAGCGAGGACGACTTGCGCTTCTCGACATCGTAGCGCAGCGCAAGCCCGGCCCGCAGCTGATCGGCCGGCTTCCACTCCAGCGAACCGAATGCGGCATAGACGTCGGTCTTGAACTTGTCGGCGAGCAGCAGCGACGTCGGATTGTCCGAGTCGGGCGCATTGTAGAGCTGTTTGATTACGCCATTGCCGTTGTCGGCGCCGAGGCTGACCCCGACCTTGCGGTCGATGTGCAGGAAGTAGCCGCCGACCTGCCATTGCAGTGGGCTGCCGTTGTCTGACATCAGGCGGATCTCGCCGCTTACGTCTTTCTGGTTGCGCACCTGATACTGCGTACCATCGCAAGTGGTCGGGCTATAGGGGCCGAAAGTCGATCCGTTCGCGGGATCGAAGATGAAGGGGATCGGGGTCGACCCGATGAAGCCTGGCTGGTTGACCGGAAACCCGGTGAGGGCGGCGGTGGAGCTGAAGCAGGACGCGACCGAAGAAGCCACTGCCGGGTCGACGGCATTGGTATAGCGCGCGAAGTCCGCAGATGTGCCATCTGCGACCAGATCCTGCTTGATGTCCGAATAGAGGGCCCAGGCGACCAGTTTGATATCGCCGAAGTCATGATCGATCTTGGCGGAGACATCGAAGCTCGATTGGTCGTTGGTTGCGCGGATGTTGTTGTAGAAATTGAACGGATGCTTGTTCACGTCTTCGTTGAAGGCCGGGTTAACCGCAGCGAAGCCCGGCAGGTGGAAGGCCGCGTTGAACGGCAGTGAGGCGCCGTGGAATTCGCCGTAGCGCGCCTTGATATCCAACTGGGTTGCCGTATCGCGGCCGACCAAGATGCGCCCGTCGACCGACCAGTCTTCCTTGTCGTCGATGGTGTGCGAATTGTTCGTGAGGATATTCTTGAAGAAGCCGTCCGTCTTTGCGTAGTAGCCGGAAAGCACTGCGCCGATGTTGCTTGTTATCGGTCCTGCGACATAGGCGGTCGCAGACCAGGTGTTGTTCTCACCATAGGAAGCGCGTGCACCACCCTTGAAGTAGTCATCGGGCTTGAGCGTCTGGATCACGATGGCGCCAGCCGCCGCGTTGCGACCGTAGAGCGCACCCTGCGGACCTTTGAGGATTTCCACCTGCTGCAGCGTGCCCTGTTGCTGGTTGAGCTGCGCGGTGTTCGTCTTGAGAATGCCGTCGACGACCAGTGCAACCGAGCTTTCGGCATCGCGCGCGCCATTGATGCCGCGAATGTTGATCTGGGTGTCGCCTGCTTCCGCGGTTCCCGTGACGATCGTCACGCCCGGCGTGAGGGATACGAAGTCCTGCGCCTTTTCGGCGCCGGTCTTGGCCAGGTCGGCTGCCGTGAGAACCGAAACCGATGCCGGCACGTCCTGAAGGCGTTCGTTCACGCGGCGTGCGGTGACGATGATCGTATCGCCGGTACTGTTCGCGCTTGTGTCGTTCGCACTGTCTTGTGCGTGGGCCGGCATGCTCATCAGAGCGAGACTGGCGACGGAGGTGGAAAGCAGCAGATTGATCGGACGCATGAACGGACCCCCTGTTGGTTCGTAATCGAGCGTAGTTCTGGCACCTCAAGGAACTTGCAATTTGCGTGATGAGAGTTGTATTGTATACAAACTGGGTAGGTCAAGTGATTTGGGAGTCTGCATGTCACGCGCCTCGGACCGGGCATACGCACAAGTCCGCGAAATGATCCTTTCCGGCGAGCTTCCTTCGGGCGCGCATCTCGTCGAGGAGGTTCTGGCGGAGCGTTGCGGCGTGTCGCGCACTCCGGTTCGGGAGGCTCTGCGGCGACTGGAAGCGGAGCTTCTCGTCAAGCGCAGCGCCACCCAGCGCATGTACGTGGCGGACTGGTCGCTGGACGACGTGGCAGAGGCTTTCGACTTGCGGGCAGTCCTGGAAAGCATGGTCGCGCGCCGCGCTGCCGAGAAGATCGATGCGCAGACGGTGAAACGGCTTCGTGCCTGCAATAACGCCATTAAACAGGCGATTTGCGCCGAGGTGCCCGATGTCGGGGGGTTCCTGGACGGCAACCGGGAGTTTCACGCGATCATCCTTCAAGCGGCCGATTCGCCTCGACTGGCGGCGCTGCTGGCCACGCTGATCGAGCAGCCGGTCGTGTGGCGCACGGCGCACCAGTACGGCCGTGAGGAACTGATGCGCTCGCACCATGAGCATGACGAGTTGATCGCGGCATTCGAAAGGGGCGATGGGGGATGGGCGGAGGCCGTCATGGCGGCCCATGTGCGGCGTGCATTCCACGCTTACGCCGATGCCCACAAGAGCGCGCTTTCGACTGACGCGCTGGTAGAGGCTGCCGAGTGATGTATACAAAATCGATTGAAATGGTCGAAGTCGGTCCGCGTGACGGGCTCCAGAACGAGAAGCACCAGGTCTCTGCCGCAGACAAGCTGGCGTTGATTGAGCGGGCCATCGCGGCAGGCTCGCGCCGCATCGAGGCGACCAGCTTCGTCAACCCGCGTGCCGTTCCCCAGATGGCCGACGCGGAGGAGGTTTGCGCAGGTCTGCCCGAGCGCGACGATGTGACCTATATCGGACTGGTCATGAACCAGCGCGGTGCCGATCGTGCCATCGCCACGGGTCGGATCGACCAGCTTGGCGCGGTTGCCGTGGCGACCGACCGCTTCGCGATGGCCAACCAGGGACAGACCAGCGATGGCTCGGTAGAAGCGTGCCGCACCATCATCGCGGCGGCGAAGGCGGCCGGTTTGACGGGGCAAGCCACGATTGCTGCCAGTTTCGGCTGTCCGTTCGAAGGCGAAGTCGCTGAAGATCGGGTGATCGCCATGGCGCAGGCTATTGCCGAGGCGAACCCCACGGAAATCTGCCTGGCCGACACCATTGGCGTCGCCAATCCGGCACATGTCGCACGGCTCGTGGCGCGGATTGGCAAGCTCGTCGATCCGCTTCCGGTGCGCGTCCATTTCCACAATACCCGTGGCACTGGCCTCGCCAATGTCTGGGCCGCCATCGAGGCAGGCGCCCGTATCGTCGACGCATCGATCGGCGGGCTGGGCGGGTGCCCTTTCGCACCGGGTGCAGCCGGTAACGTCGCAACCGAGGATGTCGTCTATATGCTCGAAAGGGCCGGGATATCGACAGGTCTCGATCTCGGGACCCTGATCGAGACGAACGGATGGCTGGCCTCCGTCATGGAAAAGCAGCTTCCCGCCATGGTGGCCAAGGCGCGGCTTTTTCCTCCGCATGATGAACAACCCAAGGAGCTTGCCTGATGCGCTATCGGCTGGGCGTCGATGTTGGCGGAACCTTTACCGACTTGCTTCTTTTCGACAACGAAACGGGCCACTTCTGGCGGCACAAGACGCCCTCGACACCCAGCGACAGTTCGGAGGGCATTCTTGCCGGGGTAGAAGCGATCACCCGCGCGGCGGATGTCGATCCCGGCCAGATCGAATACTTCCTTCATGGCACGACCGTAGCCACCAATGCGGTGCTGGAAGGCAAGGGCGCACGCGTCGGCCTGATTACGACCGAAGGCTTTCGCGACATCATGCAGATCGGGCGCAGTTTCGTGCCCGGAGGGCTGGCCGCGTGGATCGTCTGGCCCAAGCCTCAGCCTCTCGCTTCCCTTGAAGACACCGTTACCGTCAAGGGGCGCATGGATGCCGACGGCGCAGAGATCAGGCCGCTCGACGAAAGTGAGATCCGCGAGAAGCTGGCCGGTTTGCGAGACAGCGGCGTGGAGGCGATCACCGTCAGTTTGATCAATGCCTACGTCAACGGCGCTCACGAAACGCGGATCGGCGAGATTGCGCATGAGATGATGCCCGACATTCCGATCTCGCTCAGCCATGAAGTGCTGCCCGAAATGCAGGAGTACGAACGGACCCTGACGACGGTTGCCAACGCCTCGGTCCGACCGGTTGTGAGCAAGTACATCTCCAGCCTGCGCGACAAGCTTTCTGCCGCCAAGGTGAAGGGCAAGTTGTCCCTGCTGCGCTCCGACGGCGGCTTGATGAGTTCGCAAAAGGCGGAAGAACAGCCGGTCAGTATCCTCATGTCCGGCCCGGCCGGTGGCGTAACCGGGGCACTGTGGGTCGCCAAGAATGCGGGCCTGAAGAATATCCTCACCCTCGACGTCGGGGGAACCTCGACCGATGTGGCACTGGTCGAGAATCTCGAGCCGCGGCGCGTGCGCACGACCGATGTGGGGCACTTGTCGGTGCGCGCATCCTCGCTGGACGTGAAGACGGTGGGCGCAGGCGGCGGTTCGATCGCCTATGTTCCCGAACTGACCGGGGCGCTGCGTGTCGGCCCGCAATCGGCCGGCGCGATGCCGGGGCCGGTCGCCTATGGAAAGGGCGGAGTGCAGCCGACCGTTACCGACGCCAATGTCGTGCTCGGCTATCTGCCCGAGGATCTTCTGGGCGGTTCGTTCAAGCTGGACCGCGAAGGCGCTAAGGCCGCGGTGCAGAAAGTCGCCGATGCCCTTGGCATCGAGTTGATGGACGCGGCGCGCGGCATTATCGACATCGTCAACGAAAACATGTTCGGCGCGCTGCGCATGATCAGCGTCCAGCAAGGCTATGACCCGCGCCATTTCGCGCTGATGGGCTTCGGCGGTGCCGGTCCGCTCCATGTCAATGCCGTGGCGAAGCTGATGGGAAGCTGGCCGGCAATTTCTCCGGTATCCCCGGGCGTCCTGTGCGCTCTGGGCGATGCCACTACCCGGATGCGGACCGAAACCGCCCGCAGTTTCAGCCGCCTTGCCGGAGATACCGACATCGAGGAACTGGTAACGATTCTCGATGAAATGGCCGCCCAGACGCGCTCCGAGCTGATCGGGGACGGCATTCCCGAAAACGAGATCTCAAGCGCTTTCGAAGTCGATGTGCGCTATGCCGGGCAAGCCTTCGAAGTGCCGCTCACCATCGATCAGGCCACGCTGCGTTCGGAAGGCATCGAAGGGATCCTCAAGCGCTTCGACGAGGAACACCATCGCCTTTTCACCTTCAACATGGATACGCCGCAGGAGATCGTGAACCTGCGTGCGGTCGCCCTGGGTGAAGCGCCGCAATTGCCCGCGGCAGAATTGCCCAGGGGTGACGGCAATCCCGCCGCGGCGAAGATCCGTGATCACACCTTGTGGATGGACGGGCGCGAGCAGAAAGCCGTTATCTACGACCGCGCGCGCCTGCGCCAGGGCGATACGATTTCCGGTCCGGCCATCGTCACGGAAATGGACTCGACCACGCTGATCGAAAGCGGCTGTGTCGGCACGATCGACGCCGTCGGCAACATTCTGATCAATCCCGCCTGAGGAGTGAACCTATGCCTGCCAGGATCATCCAGGAAAACCCGAGGGCCTTCGAGAATGTCGCCATCGATCCGGTGACGTTGGACATTATCGAGAACGCCCTGCGCAACGCCCGCATCGAAATGGATGCCACACTCGTGCGCACGGCCATGTCGCCCGGTATACGCGAACAGGGTGATGCCTTCCCGCTGATCGCAGACCCCGACGGCAAGATGATCGTCGGCCAGTTCGGCAGTTTCATCGACGGTTTCCTCAAGTCCTATGACGGGACGCTTGAGGACGGCGACATGATCTTCCTGTCCGATCCTTACAGCTGCGATGGGGCCATCAGTCACTCGAACGACTGGTTGGTCCTCTTGCCGGTCTTCAAGGATGGGCGACTCCTCGCCTGGACTGCCATGTTCGGGCACCAGTCGGATATCGGCGGCAAGGTCGTGGGGTCCATGCCGATCGATGCCGGATCGATCTTCGAGGAAGGCGTGCGCATTCCCCCGGTGAAGATATGGCGCAAGGGCGAATACAATGAGGACCTGGTGAAGCTGGTCATGCACCAGACCCGCAAGCCGGACTGGTGCCAGGCAGACCTCAATGCGATCATCGCTTCATGCCGTGTGGCCGCGCGCCGAGTTATCGAGATTGCCGATCGCTTCGGCGATGACGTGTTCATCTCGGCGACGCAGGACCTGCTCAAGCGCAACCATCGGGCGATGAAGGCACTGATAGCGCAGGCCGTGGCGGAAGAGCCGGTCAGCTTCGAGGATTATGTGTGCGACGACGGCTTGGGATATGGCCCTTACCGGATCAAGTGCACCATGTGGCGCGAGGGGGACAGGGTCATCCTCGACTTCGAGGGTACCGATCCGCAGAGCGCGGCCTCGATCAATTTCTATCTCAACGAAAACATGTTCAAGATGTTCTTCGGCATCTACATGATCATGGTCTTCGACCCGCAGATCCTGTTCAATGACGGGTTCTACGATCTGATCGAAGTCCGCATTCCCGAAGGTTCCTTGCTGAAACCGAAATTCCCCGCAGCCCTGTCGGGTCGCACCCATGCGCTCGGGCGGATTTTCGACATTCTCGGTGGGTTGCTGGGGCAGAAGACCCCGGAATTCCTCAATGCCGCCGGCTTCAGCTCATCCCCGCACCTGTTCTATTCGGGCTGGGACAATCGAACGGGTCGGGATGGCGAATGGTTCCAGCTGTTCCAGATCGGCTTCGGTGGCATCCCGGGCAGGCCGCTGGGCGATGGGCCGGACGGGCATTCGCTCTGGCCGGGCTTCACCAACGTGCCGAACGAGTTCCTCGAGCGCTATTTTCCGCTGCGCATCGAACGTTACGAAACCGAGCCTGACAGTGGTGGCGCCGGTCTGCATCGCGGTGGTAACGGCATTCACATGACATACCGATTCCTTGCCGATGGCCAAATTGCCATCCACGACGATCGCTGGTTCGTTCCGCCTTGGGGCGTGAATGGCGGCCAGCCGGGCAAACGCGCCCGCAAGATACTCGAACGCGCCGACGGAAGCACCGAGATCATCGGTAACAAGGTCGATGAAGTGAAAGTGCAGGAAGGAGACCAGCTCCATTTCATCACCTGGGGCGGTGGTGGCTGGGGCGATCCGCTCGAACGCGATCCCGCAGTTGTCGCACGCGAAATCCGTGAGGGTCTGGTGAGCGTGGACGGCGCACGCGCCTACGGCGTTGTCGCCGACGGCACGGGGGCAGTCGAGGCCGAAGCGACGGCGCGTTTGCGCGATACGATGCGCGGCCAGCGAGAGCCGGGCCAGATCTTCAATTTCGGTCCGTCGATCGAGGAACTGCGACAGCGCTGTGAGGAAGAAACGGGCCTTGCTGCACCGGTTCAACCGGTATGGCGTAACCGCAGCATGACGGAGGCGATGCAATGATACCGGGCAATCCCGGCTCCATCGCCGGCATTCGCGTGGTCGAGCTGGGCCAGCTTCTGGCAGGTCCCTTCTGCGGTCAGCTCCTGGGCGACCTCGGTGCCGATGTCATCAAGGTCGAGCCGCCGGGCAAGGGCGATCCCATGCGCGAATGGGGGCAGGGCGAAGAAAAGGTCCAGTGGGAAGTCATTGCCCGCAACAAGCGCTCCGTGACGTGCAACCTGCGTGTTCCGGAAGGTCAGGCACTGGCACGCAGGCTGATACTGACCGCCGACGTGCTGGTCGAGAACTTCAAGCCCGGTACGCTGGAGAAGTGGGGGCTGGCACCCGATGACCTTCTCAAGGAAAAGCCGGGTCTGATTATCGCGCGTATGTCCGGTTACGGGCAGGACGGCCCCTATTCCGATCGTGCCGGGTTCGGCGGTGTCGGCGAGGCCATGGGTGGCTGGCGGTATGTCGTCGGCGAGCCGGATCGTCCGCCTTCGCGCATGGGCATCTCCATCGGCGATACGCTCTGCGCCACTTACGGGTGCATGGGTATTCTGGCGGCGCTGCACCACCGCGACAGGACCGGTGAGGGGCAGGTCATCGATACCGCTCTATACGAAGCGGTGCTGCAGGTGATGGAAGGGCTGGTTGCCGAGTACGACTACAACGGCATCATCCGTGAACGCTCGGGTTCGATCCTGCCCGGTATTGCGCCTTCGAACGTGTACACATGCAGGGATGGGCCGTTCATGATCGGCGCGAACAAGGATGCAATCTTCGTGCGGCTCGCCAGGGCGATGGGGCAACCCGAACTGGCCGAAGACGAAAGGTACGCCACGCACCTGGCACGCGGCAGGAACCAGACGGAGCTGGATAGTCTGATCAATGCATGGACATCCGGGCATACCATCGAGGAAGTCGATGCGCTGATGATCGAGCACTCGATCCCGGCGGGACGCGTCTATACCGCGGCCGACATGCTGGCCGACCCGCATTTCGCTGCCCGCAAGGCGATTGTGGAGGTGGAAACGCAGGAACGCGGCAAGATCAGGATGCAGAATGCGTTTCCGAAGTTTTCCAAAACGCCCTCATCGATCCGACGCCCTGCCCCTGCGCATCCTGGGCAGGATAATGAGGAAATCTATGGCGGGTTACTGGGCATGGAGCCCGACGAGATTGCGCGGCTGGCAACTCAGGGCATTGTGTAAGTGCCGTGGCATAACCGCTAAGGGGTCTCTCCCGGCAAATCTCGTAGAAATACATGCCGGGATGCGAATGGCATCGCATCCCGGAAGTACCATCAGCGATCGGGGCTGGGGCGAACTGCGAGGCCGCCCGCTTCAGCCTAGCGATTGGTTGGATAGGGCGAACAGCGTCGTGCCCGGCCTGGCTTGCGGAGGCTTTCCGCGCGACATGGAAACCACGCGGCCAACCTGAGGCAACCCGAGAGTTTCCAGCCATGGACTGAGCTTGCAGCTTTCCGTCACGTCTATCCGCACGAAGGTTCCGACATGGCGCGCCGCCAGAGCTGCAATCAGGGCTTTCGCATCGGTCGCATCGTGCGCAATTACCGGTCCGATGACGACGCCGCGGCCCCATCGACGCACGATCGCATAGCCCGTCAAACCTGCCTCGCGCGCGACCACCAGCACATCGCCGCCCTCGCTCAGTGTACCGACGAGATTGTCCCGGCCCATCCCCGAGCCAGCCCTGTCCAGGGCCATCAGTGCGTCCCGGTCCAAGGAATTGGCCGGACGCAGCGGCACCGACGCATCGAGCGCGGGGGCCTCGATCAGAACTGCCTGGTGCTGGTGGACGATGTCATAAGGCTCGAAGCCTACACGGCGATACAGCACCTGTCCTTCGGCCGTGGAATTCAGGATCATCGTGCGCCCGGCAGTATCAGCGAGCAACGCGTCCATAAGGCGGGCGCCTATGCCTTGCCGCTGTGCCTTTTCCGCGACGATAATCATGCCTGCAGAGGCGTAATCGGGGTCGTAAGGCCACCATAGCGCCGTACCGATGCACTCTCCGTCTCTTTCGACGGCAAAGCCGCGTCCAAGCCTCAGGGCGATTTCCCAATCCTCGAGCCGGTAAGGCCATTCGAGCGCCTGCGACAAGGCAAGTGCCTGGGGCAGATGTTCGGGGGTCAACGGCACGACTTCGCACTCTGGCGGTGCCGGCGTGGAGGAGTCAGGAGTGGAACCGTTCATACTTTGCCTATTCATTCCAATGTCATGGGCCTGCGTGACGCAGCCCCCTTTGCCGACTTCAGAGACGGTCGTCACGCACGTCGAGCGCGTCGCGCAGCCCGTCGCCGACGAAGTTGAAGCTGGTGACGGCGATGGTGATGGCCAGCCCGGGAATGATCGCGAGCCACGGCGCGCTCGCGAGGTATTGCTGCGCCCCGCCCAGCATGTTGCCCCAACTGGGCAGCGGTGGCTGGATCCCGTATCCAAGGAAGCTGATGTAAGCTTCGAGGAGGATAGCGCGTGCAACGGTGAGGGTGGCAGCAACGATGATCGGGCCCATCGCGTTCGGCAGTATTTCGCGGAACATGATATGCGCTCCGCTCAGCCCGAGCATGCGACCGGCCTGCACGAACTCCCGTTCCCGCAATGACCGAACTTCTGCCTCGACGATACGCGCTACCTCCATCCACCCGGTTATGGCGATAATGATGGTGACCATCATGGGCGTAGGCTTCAGCGCCGCGGCGAGCGCGAGCAGCAGGAATATCGAGGGAAAGGCCAGGAAGCCATCGACGGTGCGCATCAGCACCGCCCCGACCCACCCGCCGCGATAGCCGGCGATCAGGCCGACGAGCGTTCCGAGCATGATCGACATAAGCATGGCGGAAAAGGCGACGAGCAGGGAGACGCTGCCTGCCATGAGCAGGCGTGCAGCGATGTCGCGACCCAACGGATCCGTCCCGAAGTAGTAGCCATCGACCAGAGGCGGGGTGAAACGTACACTCAGGTCGATATAGAGCGGGTCATGCGGCAGGAAGTAGGGGCCGATGAAGCAGGTTATCGTCAAAAGGCTGATCATCGTGAAGCCCAGTAGCGCCAGGCGATGGTTCGCGAACCGGCGGACGGCCCGGTTCCGCCACCAACGGCCCTGTCCAGGATTTGCTGCAACAGCAGTCATATGGGCTGTCTCCTTTGAGGCATGGGCTCGCGCGCTCAACTCAGGCGAATCCGGGGATCGACGATAGCGACGGCAATATCCGCAAGCAGGTTGCCGAAAATGACGAGGATGGCTGAAAACATCAGGAGTCCCATCACGACCGGGTAGTCGCCGTAGCTGATGCTATCGAGAAACAGACGCCCCATTCCGGGCCACGTGAACACGGTCTCGGTTACCAGTGCGCCGGTAAGGAGCGAGGGAAGCTGCATACCGGCCAGGGTGATCATCGGCAAAAGCGCGTTGCCCACTACGTGTTTCATCAGGATCCTGCGTTCACTCAGGCCCTTTGCGCGGGCTGTCTTGACGAAATCCTGATTGATGACATCGAGCGTGGCAGTTCGCATGTAACGGCTCCACACTGCGATGTGCACGAGTGCCAGAACGATGCTCGGCATGATCAGGTGGTGCAGGTAATCAAGCACGGACTCTTCGCCGACCGTGTACATGTTGCCTGCGGGCAACCAGCCGAGTTGCAGCGAAAAGATGTAGATGCCGACCAGGCCGAACCAAAAGGTCGGAATCGACAGCGCGATCATGGCGCCGATCGTCGCGACATGATCGAAAGTGGAATAGCGGTGCGTTGCCCCACGAATGCCGACCCATGTGCCGACCGCAATGGCGATCGCGGTCGAGGTGCCCATCAACAGCAGTGTTGCGAACATATGCCCGCCAATCACGTCCAGGACCGGAGCACCATCGCGGAAAGAGTGCCCCCAGTCTCCCCGTACCAGCCGCCAGGCCCAGTCCAGGTACTGAACATAGATCGGGCGATTGAGGCCCAACTGTTCCTTGAGGCGTTCGATGTCGTCCTGCGTCATACCCGGATCGAGCGCATATTGCGCAAGCGGTCCGCCGGGAATGAGATTGAGTATGAAGAATCCGATTATCGAGACGATGATCAGAAGGACGACGATTTGCGTGATGCGATTGAGCAGGAAACGCAGCATTCAGCTCTCCATCGCGCGTGAAAGCGAACTTGACCGCGAAGTTCGGGGCCGGTTTCGGTCAGACTTCGGTTTCTTTCGACCGTCGGCCAGGTACCAACTGGCGGCGTTCCAGGATTCGGTGCGTGTGTTGCTGTTCGCTTCGAAGCCCTTGATCTCAGCGCTTCGCCCGAAGACGTTCTTGTACTGGAACATCGGCAGCAGGGGCAGGTCGTGGCGCACGATTTCCTGAATGCGGAAATAGATGGCCCGTCGCTCTTCCGGATCGAAGGTCTGCGCGCCCTTTTCCAGCAGCGCATCGACCTCTTTGTTGACGTATTGCGCATTGTTCGATCCGCTGCCGCCCTGGATGACGATCGACTTGCTGTGCAGGCGATTGGTCACGTCCGGGTCCGCGCCGATCAGGTAGGTGCTTCCCACTATCACGGAATCGAACCGCGACTGCGTCCAGAAATCACCCCACATGACCGCAGGCGGCAAGTTCGCGATAGTCATTTCCGCGCCGATCTCGCGAAAGGTCTGCTGCAGGTATTGTTGCACCATTTCGCGAAGGTGATCGCCCGACGTCGTCGAGTTCTCGAATGCCAGGCGCACCCCGTTCTTCACGCGAATGCCATCGTCACCCGGTACCCACCCTGCGTCGTCGAGAATGCGGCGGGCCTTGCCTGGATCGTATTCCTGTCTTGGCAGGTCGGGATTATAATAAAAGGATTGTTGCGGCATGAACGTCTCAGTCACAACCGGCACGCCGTGATACAGCGAACCGACGATCGCTTCGCGATCCAGCGCCGCAAATAATGCCTGGCGAACAGCCAGTTCCTTGAACTGGGGCCGTCCGAGATTGAGGTAGAAAGATTCGACCGAAGAAGCGAGGACGGGTTCAACCACCTTGCCGGGCAACCTGCGAGCTTCCTCGTAATTGTCCGGACTGATGTAGACCTGACCGACAAGGTCAACGCTACCGCTCTTGAACTGCGTATAAAGCACGGTGACGTCGGGAATGTATTTGAAGATCAGCCGGTCGATATAAGGCCCATCGCCGAAGTAATCGGGGTTCGCGACCAGTTCCAGATGGTCGCCGGGAACCCGGTTGCCCCATTTGAAGGCTCCAGTGCCGACAGGTGCCTGGTTGAACGGGGCGGCATTGGGATCTGCCTCACCTTCCAACATATGTCGGGGCACGATGAAGGTTTCCGTCAGGAAGGAGAGGTAAGGGGCGAAGGGTTGCTCCATCCGCCACGTCAATTCCGTCGGCGAAATCACGGTAATATCGCGCACGAGCGTATGACCGGCCGTACGCCAGGCGCGAAAATCGGGATTCGTGATGAGTTCGAGAGTGAACTTGACATCTTCGGCGGTGAACGGCCTGCCGTCGTGCCAGCGAACGTCGTCGCGAAGGCGGACCCGCCAGTTGAGCCCGTCTTGGGAAATTCCGCCGTTCTCGAGACTGGGAACCTCGACCGCGAGATTGGGCCTCACGATCCCTTTGGGGTCCATGCGGACGAGTGCGTCGAACATGGAAAAAAGCACGCCGTCGTCCGGCTCGGTGTGGACCATCAGCGGATTGAACACGGTCGGTTCCTGGGACAACCCGACGACGACCTTGTTGCGCCCGTTCACGGACGATCCGATGGCAGGGGAGTTCGATTGCTCCGTTTCGGTTTCAGGCTTGCCCAGCAGGTTGTAAGCGACAAGGCCGCCGGCCCCGATCGCCAGTGCCGTCAAGACGTCGCGCCGCCTGACACGGCCTCGGTTAGCAGGTTCGGTCATTGCTTTGCACCTGTTTGCGCCGCTTCTGCTTGGCCTGCTCGCCTTCCGGGGATTGCGGCCACCAGTTCACGCGTATAGTCCGCCTGTGGTGCCATGAAGATGTGCGAGGGCGGCCCGTGCTCCACGATCCGTCCTTTCTGCATCACCGCTATCTCGTCGCAGATCTGGCTTGCCACGCGCAGGTCGTGGGTGATGAAGATCATCGCCACACCGGTTTCTCTCTGGATCTGATCGAGCAGTTGCAGGATCTGGGCTTGGATCGAGACGTCGAGCGCCGATACCGCCTCATCCGCGATCAGCAGTTTTGGTTTGAACATCAGCGCACGTGCGATCCCCACACGCTGTCTCTGGCCGCCGGAAAACTCGTGCGGATAACGGTCGTATGCACCGGGGTCGAGGCCGACATGTTCAAGCAGCGCCATCGCATCGGTGCGCGCCGCGTCCCGCGACATCCCGTGCGCGATGGGACCGACCGTCAGGCTGTGCCCGATCGTTGCCCGCGGATTGAGAGACGCGAAAGGGTCCTGGAAGATCATCTGGACCTGCGCTCTCAGCGGCCGAAACTCGCGTTCGGAAAGTGCTGCGATGTCGCGGCCCTCGAACAGGATCGCCCCGCCGTCGTTGTCCAGCAGCTTGATGAGTACCCGGCCCAGCGAGGATTTTCCCGATCCGCTTTCGCCGACGATGCCAAGCGTTCGTCCGTGCGCAAGTTCGAAGGACACATCGTTCACGGCCTTCACCACTCGCTGTCGTTGAAAGAGGCCGCGGGCGGTCCGATAGGTTTTCATAAGGCCTTCGACTTGCAGAAGTCGCGACGTTTCACTCGTCGCTTCAGGGGTGTCGCGGTCCTCGTACCTCAACCGCGGAATGGCCGCGATGAGCTGGCGGGTATAGGGATGCTTGGGCGACTCAAGTACGTCCTGTGCAGTGCCGCGTTCAACGATGTGGCCCTTTTCCATCACCACGACATCGTCCGCTATCTGGGCTACAACCCCGAAGTCGTGCGTGATGAACATCACGCTCATTCCCTTGCGGCGCTGGATTTCACGGATCAATTCCAGGATCTGCGCCTGCGTCGTCACGTCAAGAGCGGTGGTGGGCTCGTCCGCAATCAGGATGGTGGGTTCGAGTGCAAGTGCCATCGCGATCATGACGCGCTGTCGCTGGCCGCCTGACAGGCGGAACGGATATTGGTGATACATGACTTCCGGGTCGGGGAGTCCCACCTCGGTCAACAGGGCGAGCGCCCTGTCGCGACGCGATTGTGGCGATCCCACATTGTGCGCCGCCATGACCTCTTCGACCTGCGCGCCGACAGTCATGAGCGGGTTGAGGGCCGACAGCGGATCCTGGAATATCATCGATACGACGCGACCGCGCAGATCGCGCAGCTTGGCTGGGGGTATGTCCGTGACATCGATCCCGTCCAGCTCGATAGTGCCAGACGTTACGCGCAGGGCCTTGGGCAACAATCCCATGATCGCGTTCGCCGATACGGACTTGCCTGAACCGGATTCACCGATGATGCATAGGATCTTGCTGCGCTCAAGGTCGAAGGAGATATTCTCGACTGCGTGGATCCTGTCCATTCCCTTGGGCAGCGCCACCGTAAGGTTTCGAACCGAGAGAGCCAAAGGCCCAGAGCTTTCTGGCTCCACACTTTTAATCAATCGGTAAACTCCCTTTTCGTCGCGGGGCATGGGACCCTGGGTGTATTGGATTCGCTTGCTTCAGGTAAAAGCGCCGGGAGGGGTGCGAGGTGCCTTTCACCAGCGAGCCAATGGACGCGATGAAGTTCGGCGCATGGACCAGAACTTGCCTCCCTTCCGATCGGCTCCGAAGGCGTCTTGCCCTTTCGTTCCGAAGCGTGGTGAAACTTGCCATCCCCTCAGATTGCCTGACCAACTGTTGGGAGTGTGAGGCTTTTGCATTGCCATGTGCATCAAATCTGCCCTGCTTGATGGCAGAAAATCCTGTAAACCGACTGCGAATTGGCATTTCCTCGGGAAACTGGCCGCTGCCATAAAGTCCGTCTTGCCTTTTCCATCTGTTGTAAAACGATTATTTTGGAAAGCGCTGCTCCCGCGGAACAGCTCGGTGCGCACCGGACGTTATATGGCTCCTGGCTGCCGTCACCAGAATGAGGGGTCAATTTGCACGAAAGAGGTCAATTTGCTGCGAAGTTCGACATAATCTGCCGAGCGAGTGATGGAATGTCTCGTCTGACCGAATTGAATGATGGATCGAGGGCCACAGAGAATGTCACCTTACGTCGAGCGCATCGATAGCGACGAGCTCCTACCCGAGTCTGCCGACGTGGTTATCGTGGGCGGCGGTATTGTCGGCGTCTCGGCGGCATACTTCCTCGCGCGGCAGGGCAAATCGGTAGCCCTGATCGAAAAAGGCCACATTGCGTGCGAACAATCCAGTCGAAATTGGGGTTGGTGCCGTCAGCAGAACCGTGATTATCGCGAACTGCCCCTTTCCTCGGTTTCGATGCGCCTGTGGGACGAATTCTCAAAGGAACTCGACCGCGATGTCGGCTTTCGTCGCTGTGGCCTTTTCTATGCGACCGACAACGAGGCCCAACTGGCCGACTGGGCAGAGTGGCAGCCTTACGGTCTCGAAAATGGCGTCGACACGCGCATGCTTAGCGCTGCAGAGATTGCTCGCCACATACCCGAAGGCTCGCGCAAGTGGATCGGCGGGGTTTCCTCGCCCAACGACGGTAAGGCAGAACCGGCGCTTGCCGCCCCTGCGATCGCGCTTGGCGCGCGTGCGCATGGCGCAACAATACATCAGGGATGCGCTGCCCGCTCGCTCGACATCACGAATGGCCGGGTTGTCGGCGTGAATACGGAACAGGGCCTGATCAAGGCCGATGCAGTCCTGTGTTCGGCAGGCGCCTGGGCTTCGCGTTTTCTTCGTCCGCATGGAATTAACTTCCCGCAGGCCGGCGTGCGACAGACTGCCATACGCACGAAACCCATCGCCGACGTTGGAGGCTGCCTTTACGCGCCTGGCTTCTCGATGACCCGCCGGCTTGACGGTAGCTACACGCTGGCGATCAGCGGCAAGGCAACCATCGACCTGACGCCGCAAGGCATCCGTTATGCCCGAGAATTCCTGCCGCAGTTCAAGCGTCGCCTGAAGAACGTCAGACTCGCAATCGGGTCTTCGTTCGTAACCGGCCCGGAATCCCTGTTCGCCCTGCTCAGGAACGATGAAACGATCTTTGAACGAACCCGCGTTCTCGATCCGGAGCCGCAGCAGTGGCTCGTACGCAGGATTCTGGCCAATGTCGCCCGCTCGTTTCCGCAGTTTGCAGGTATCGAACTGGCCGGGGCATGGGGCGCGCTCGTCGATTGCTCTCCGGATGCCGTGCCCGTCATTTCGAAAACGGAACAGGTCGAAGGACTTGTCCTGGCTGCTGGCTGTTCCGGCCACGGCTTCGGCATGGGGCCTGGCATCGGTCTACTTGCAGCGCAGTTACTGGCCAACGACACACCATGCGTGGACGCAACGCCTTTTCGCCTGTCGCGTCTCGTCGATGGCTCACCGCTCGAAATCGGAGGTCTGTGATTACAGAATTGACTGGGCTCCCATAAGCGGCAATCGCGATAGCGTCCCGGCGTAATTCACCGTTCCCCAGCAAGGGGATGCAGTGAATTCCTGATTTTTTCTGGTCTCCAGTTGTACGGTAGTCGGGCGCGCTCACTCGCGATGGAGCGCCTTGTCCAGCGAGGCCAGGAACTGCAGTCCGTTTTCGACGTGCTGGCGCATGGCCCTTTCGGCGCCCTCGACATCGCCTTCCATGATCGCAGAAAGGATCAGGCGGTGGTCGTTCACTGCGTCCTGCATGCGGTTGCCGCGGTAAAAGGTCTCGAAAAGCAGGTGATGAACCGGCGTGTTTAGCCGGCGCACGATGCTTTCGATTACGGTATTTCCGGTCACGCGCATGATCATCGCATGCCACTGGGCATTGAGGCTGCCGAAGCGTTCCGGCGCGCCGTCCTCGAGGCAGCTTTCCATCTTTTCAGCGATTGCCTGCAGTTCAGCCTTTTCCGCAGGGGACGCATCGCGGGCAAAGTCGCCTGCGCAGATGCTCTCCAAAGCTGCGCGCGAGCGGTAGAGCTGGCGGATTTCGGACATCGAAGCCTCTCGCACCGAAGCGCCGCGGTTCTCTTCGATTTCGACCAGACCTTCCGCGGCAAGGCGCTGCAATGCCTCGCGAACTTTGAAGCGGCTGCCGCCTGTTTTGCGGATGATGTCGACTTCCACCAGCCGTTGCCCGGGGACGAAGCGGCTGGTGCGGATCTGGTCGCGTATCCAGTCCGCGATTTCCGGGCTGGCGGGACCCTTTCGCGGAAGTGCCTTGGCGATGTCATCCATGCGTACATCCTGAGAGTCATCGACATAATTGTCAACAATATCGTTATCGATGTTTTCCTTGCATGGGGACCGGCTTTGGGAAAACACATGCGGGGAGACGGGCCGGAGTGCTCGATCGATAGCACGCACCGGGCAAGAATTTCCGGGCGTACGAGGGAGGCGAAGGATGCAGAATCTAGGAAGAATCCGTCGATTGACCGGGGGCGGCCTGCTCGCAGGGGTATCGCTTGCAGTGCTTTGCCTACCCGGCGTAGCGCATGCGCAGGATGAAGGGCTCTCGCAGGAGGATGCGAACAAGATCATCGTGACCGGCAGCCGCATCAGCTCTGGCGCACCGGTTGGCGCCACGGCTACCGTCCTTGGCCGCGAGGAAATCACCCAGTCAGGCTCGATCACCATCGACAGGGTGATCAAGGAACTTCCGCAGAACTTCGACTTGGGCGTCTCGGAGAATTCACGCGCGCAGGCCGGCGGTTCGGGCAACATTGTCTACGGCAACACGGTCAACCTGCGCGGCATCGGACCTTACGCGACGCTGGTTCTGATCGACGGCCATCGCGCCGTGAACAACAGCCGATCGACCGATCCTTCGGTGCTGCCCACGCTGGGCGTGCAGCGTATCGAAGTCGTCGCCAATGGCGCCTCGGCGATTTATGGGTCCGATGCGGTTGCAGGCGTCGTCAACCTCATCCCGCGGCGCGACCTTGATGGAGTTGAAGGTTTCGCACGCTACAACACCGCCGAAGACGGAGCCTTCGACGAATGGTCGGCGGGAGCCGCGTTCGGCAAGATCTTCGACCGTGGCCAGGTGATGGTGGCCTTCGAGCATGTCGAGCGCTCCAACCTGAGCGGCGATGACCGAAAGTTCTACACCAGCAATCAGCTGCCAATTGGCGGCAACGACTACCGCGTAACCGGGTGCGCGCCGGGGACGATGATTATCGATGGCACGACTTATGCGCTGCCAGACCAATATACCCAGGCCAATGCCGGGGCGATTACGCCGGGCACTTCCAACCGGTGCGACAGCCAGATCGGACAAGACCTGTTTCCGCAGCAGAAATACAATTCACTGAACGGAACGGCGACTTTCGAAGTCACCGACTGGATGGAGCTGTTTTTCGACGGCTATTACTCGAAGCGCAAGTTCCGCCGCAAGGGCGCGGTCATCAGCGCACAGCTTGCGGTGCCCGAGACCAACGCCTTCTTTGTGCGTCCGCCCGGCTTTACGGGAAGCAGCTACACGATCGACTACAGTTTCGTGAACGATATCCCGACCAGCGAGACGACCGGCTCGGCGGAAAGCTGGCAGGTCTCACCGGGCGTTCGCTTCAACCTGCCATTCCAATGGCAAGTGGAAGCCTTGCTCAGCTACGGAAAGACGAAGGACTTCTCCGGTTCCTATGACGGCCTGAACCGCGGCGCGCTCGCGGCGGCGCTGGCCAGCAGCGATCCGGCGACGGCGCTCGATCCTTATGGGCTTGGGCGCACCAGCCAGTCCGTGCTGGACGGGCTTTTCGACCAGATATTCCTTGCCCCGACCAATGGCGAGCTGACTTTCTACGAGATCGGGGCGCACGGTCCGCTGTTCGAGTTGCCGGGCGGCGAGGTCAAGCTAGCGGTCGGCTATGAAAAGCAGGATTTTACCGTCGAACTGGGAAGCGCCCGCGGTGCGCCGACAACGCCGATCAGTTTCCGCACTTTCGACCGCAAGGTGGACTCGGTCTATGCCGAATTGCTCGTCCCGATCTTCGGTGCGGGCAATGCCACGCCCGGCCTGCGCGAACTGGAGCTGACCGCGGCAGTCCGTTACGACGATTACTCCGATGCCGGCGATACCACCAACCCACAGTTCGGCGTCAACTGGACGCCGTTCTACGGTCTGAAGCTGCGCGGCAGCTATGGCACCTCGTTCCGTGCGCCGACGATCCCGGAGATCTACGGCAATTCGAATGCACTCTTCGGCCAGCTTTACCAGAATCCCTCGGGCGGTGCGCCGTTGCTGGGCTATACCTTGTCCGGACCGAACCTCGATCTCGGGCCCGAGACGGCAACGACGTGGTCGGTGGGTGCCGATATCGAGCCGATCGACCGGTTGCGCATCTCGCTGACCTACTTCGACGTTGCCTACGACAACCAGGTCACCGCGCTGTTGTCCAATCTCGCCATCCTGGCGCAGGAACGCCAATATGCCGGGACCGGCGTCATCCTGCACGATCAGGCGGCGCGCGATCGCATCCAGTCTCTGGTCGATCAGGGCATCCCGATCCTTCTGCGCCCGTTTCCAGGAGACGATATCGCCAACGTCAACCTCTTCGTCGACGGGCGCAGCTTGAATCTTGGCAAGTCCATCACGCGCGGCATCGACTTCAACATCGGCTACAGCGCGGAAATCGGCAAGGATGACGTCCTGACCCTCAATGCCTCGGGCACCTATATCACCGATTACAAGGTGGCGGTGTCGCCGGTCGCCGAGCAGGTGGACCAGTTGAACCTGATATTCCAGCCGCTGAAGTTCAAGGCACGCTTCGTGGCCAACTGGGACCACGGGCCGCTCAGCCTGCGGACGATGATCAGCCATGTTGGCGGGTACACCAATAATGTCGTCACCCCTTCGGAGAAGGTGGATTCCTACACCCCGGTCGATCTCTCGCTGACATGGCGCGTGGGCGAGACGTTCTCCGGACCCGGCCTCGAAGGGCTCGAACTCTCGGCGGAAGTGCGCAATCTGTTTGATGTTGACCCGCCCTATGTCAACGTGGCGCCGGGGCCGAACGGCAGTGGCGGATACGATGCGACCGCGGCCAACCCCATCGGGCGTCAGTTCGCAGTGGGCGCGCGGGTCCGCTTCTGAGAAGCGGTGGCGGAGAGCGTAAGGGCATGACTGAGGCGATTACCCTGGCCTTGACCGGCGACCTGGTCCTTGATGAACCCGATCCCGGTTACTGGCTCGCGGGGATCGCCCCGGTCCTGCAGAAGGCCGATCTCGCGATCGGCCACCTTGAAGTGCCGCATACCGTGAGCACCGAGCAACTGGAAGGCGACGTTCCCGCGCCGGGCGCGCCGCTTGAAAACCTCGAGGCGCTGGCGTGGGCCGGGTTCGGCATGGTCAGCCTCGCAGGCAATCACATAGCCGACTGCGGGGCGCAGGGTATCGCCGATACGATTGCGGAACTCGATCGGCTCGGCATCGGCCACACCGGGGCAGGGGCGGATATCGCCCGTGCCCGCGCTCCGGCTGTGGCGGAGATCAAGGGCCGCAGGGTCGCCTTGCTCAGCTACAATTGCGTTGGCCCGCAGGCGGGGTGGGCCGCGGAAAAAGCCGCGGGTTGCGCCTATCTGCCACTGGATACGCGGGACGGATCGCCGGTTGCGCCCATGTCCGAGATCGTCGGCGTTCCCTTGGCTGTTGCCGAAATCCTGGCCGAGGACATCGCAGGGGCACGCAAGGCGGCGGACTTCGTGATCGTCGCCCTGCACAAGGGCCAAGTTCACACGCCCGCGTTAGTCGTCCCTTACGAACGCGAGGTTGCCCGTCTGGCGGTGGAAGGCGGCGCGGATGCCGTCGTGTCGCATCATGCGCATATCGTGCGCGGGATCGAGTTCCATCGCGGTCGCCCGATCTTCCACGGTCTCGGTAACGGCTGCGTCGTGACCCGTGCGCTCTCGCCCGACCAGGATAACCCCGCAAGACGGGACTGGGCCCGCCGACGGCGCGAGCTGTTCGGTTTCGAGCCCGACCCGGCCTATTACCTCGCGCCTTTTCATCCCGAGGCGGTCAATGCCTTTATCGGCACCCTCGTGCTGGGAGACGGCCTGCCGCATGCTGCCATCGTCCCGGTGCATGTCGAAGCGCCGGGCCGCCCGGTCCTGGCCACCGGCGCGCGCGCTCGCGCCATTGCCGATTATCTCGAGAAGATCACACGCGAGGCCGGGCTGCCCCCTGTCGCCGTGAACGACAAGGGCAGGGTGGAAGCCGTCTCGTGACCCTGAGTTCCAAGATCGTCATCTGGCTGGGCGGCGCGGCGCTGCTGGCTGCCACGGCCATCGACACACTCGCCGTGCTGGGCCGTCACCTCGGCCTTCCGGTGACGGGGTCAATCGAACTCATGCAGGCTGCGGTGCTGGTCTCCGGCTCAATCGGGCTGCTGGTCTCGACCATCTACCGTTCGCATGCCCGGGTGCGGCTGATCGTCGACCGCCTGCCGCCCTCGTGGCGGTCGATTGCGGACCGCTGTTCGGACGGGCTGACGCTGCTGTTCGTCCTTGCCCTGTTGGCCGGATCGGTCTGGCTTTCCGTCGACTTGTGGAACGTGCACGAGGAAAGCGAGCTGCTCGGCGTGCCATGGCGCGTGCTCCGCCTGTTCGCGAATGCCTGCCTGCTTGCCATCTGCGCCGTGCTGACGCTGCGCATCGTGCGGAGGGCGGGCGAATGATCGATACTGCCGGAACCGGCCTCGTCGGCATCCTCATACTTTTCGCACTGCTACTGGCTGGCGGGAGAATCGGCGCTGTACTGGGCCTTGTCGGGCTGGGCGGCCTGACGCTCGTGATCGGTCCGGAGGCCGCTCTCATCAAGGCGGGCGTGATCGTCGTCGATACGCTTACGCGCTACGAGCTGGGTACGCTGCCGCTGTTCCTGTTCATGGCGCACCTGTTTTTCGCGGTGGATGCCAGTCGTGACCTGTTCGATGCCGCAGCCAAGTTCGTCGGCCATCGGCGAGGTGGACTGGCCTATGCCTCCATCGCAGGGTGTGGCGGGTTCGGCGCGATCAACGGCTCCAGCCTGGCGACGACGGCGACCGTTGGCCTTGTCGCTTATCCGGAGATGAAGAAGCGCGGCTACGACGATCGCCTCTCGACCGCGACCATCGCTGCGGGCGGTACGCTCGGTCAGATGATCCCGCCCTCGGGCGCGCTGATCGTGTTCGGCATCGTCGCGGAGCAATCGATTGGACGCCTGTTCACCGCAGCCATCGTCCCCGGTATCACGCAGGCGCTGCTTTACGTCGCAGTCGTCGCGCTACTGGTGCGGCTGCGACCCGATCTGGGGCCGGCAGGAGAGCGGGCAAGTTGGCCTGAGCGCTATCGCGCGATTGCGCGGATCTGGGAAATCCTCGTTCTCGTCCTGCTGGTGATTGGCGGTATCGCGGTAGGCTGGTTCAGCCCACCGGAAGCGGCGGCCATCGGTGCCTGCGGGGCGCTCGCCATTGCCGCGCTGCGCCGCAAGCTCAGTCTCGAGTGCCTGTTTACCGCCTTCCGCGACACGCTGCGCACCACCGGGCTGATCTACCTGATCGTGATTGGCGCGCTGATCTTCTCGGTCTTCGTTGGCGTGACAGGGCTTGCCGACGCGGCGGGCGCGCTTGTGACCGGGCTGGGAACCGGGACATTCGGTACGCTCGTGCTGGTGGCATTGCTCCTGCTCGTACTTGGCACCGTGCTCGACGGGCTGGCGCTCATGCTGCTGATGACGCCGATCCTTCTGCCGATTGTCGAAGGCGCCGGGATGAGTGCGATCTGGTTCGGCGTCTTCCTCGTCCGCGCGATGGAGGTGGGCTTCCTGACCCCGCCGCTCGGCATCAACCTTTATGTCATGCAGGGCGTGGCGAAGGAGATTTCCATCTCCAGCATCTTTCGCGGGGTGCTCCCGTTCCTCGCGGCCGACTTTATCCACCTGCTCCTGATCATTCTTTTCCCGGCAATCGTCCTGTGGTTGCCCGAAATGCTTGGAACCTGACCGATGATTGCAATCGCCGGCCCGAACCTGCCGCTAGAACTGCTCACCGCGACCGGACGCCATGCGGGCGTGGTCGGCTTTGATCCGGACTTGGAGACGCCGCGTGCCGACCGCTGGCTGGAAAGCAAGTTTGCGCCATGGGCGCGGGCCGTACTGGAGGGTTGGGCGCAAGGGGCCTATGACGATCTGGACCAGGTGCTCTTCAGTCGCGCGGACGATACGTCTCAGCGCCTGTATTACTACGTCTGCGAACTCCAGCGCCGGGGGCTGCTGGGCGGACCCGAAGCCATCGTCCTCGACATCGCCAAGATCCCGCGGCGCACCAGTCTGGACCGGACGGTCGAAAAGCTGCGCGAAATGGGCGAGCGGTTGTGCGTGAGCGAAGAGGCGCTCGAAAAGGCCATCGTCGCAAGCCACGATAGGGCAGGCGATGGCAGCACTGCGCCAGGGGAGGGCCGCGTGTGCCTGCTGGCCGGGACCAATCCGCCTGACATGCGTCTGCACGAGGCTGTCGCCAGGGCCGGATTTCGCGCTGCCGGGCGCACACTCGCGCAGGAATGGCTTGATCCCGGCGCGCCTGCGCAGCGCGACAGCGGCGATCCCTACGCCGCCCTAGGTCGCAAGCTGCATGCCCGTGGCGAAGGACCCCGCAGTTTTGCCGATCCGGCGGCGGCACTGCGCGCTGGTCTTGCTGCAAGCGGGGCTGAGGCTGTTGTCCTCTGGCGTATCGAGGAGGACGAGGCGCAGTGTTGGCATCTGCCGCAGGAGCGTGCGGCGATCGAGGCGTCGGGCCTGCCTTCGCTGATCCTCACCCGCCGCGATTGGCTGGGACGCGACGGTTCCGCTGCGCAGATCGAGTCGTTCCTGATGGAGGTGAGCGCATGAGTCTGCTTGCTGGACATCGCGTGGCTGTGCTGGGCGCAATGCACGAGCGTCCGCTCGCGCGCTACCTAGCCTCGCTCGGTGCCGATTTGGGCGGTGCCGTGGAAGGGGCCTCATTCGTGATCGACGATCTCGGGCTTGAGGCGACCGGGGCCATGGGGATTTCCGCAGTTGCCGTCCACGTCTCTGTAACCCCCTTCGGCTCTGGCGGTCCGCGCTCGACATGGCGCGGCGGGGAACTCGTGGCTTCGGCCATGGGTGGCGCGCTGCGCTTGACCGGCGAGCCGGGCGAGAAGCCGGTGAAGGAAGCAGGCGATGCCTGTACCTTTCACGCCGATATGGTCGCGGCGGCCGGAGCCATGGCGGCACACTTCGCACGCGGCACGCATGGGCGGGGCCAACACGTAGACGTCTCGATCCAGCAAGTGGCGATGAGCCGCAACGTCAATGGCATCCTTGTCTGGCAGTTTGACAAGCGCAAGCTCGATCGGGCCGGCGGATGCATCGCCTATGGCCGCGCAAAAGTTCGGGTGATCTGGAAGCTCGTCGACGGCTGGTGTTTCCACGCGCTGATGACCGGGAGGCTGGGTGCCCCGGCAAACCGCGCGCTGTCGCAATGGATGGACGAGACCGGTTGCGACAATCCGATGCGCGATGTGGACTGGCTGGCCTACAATCGCTCAACCCTTCCGGCAGAGACGCGTGGGCGGTGGGAAGCGGCAATGGCCCGCTTCTTCGCCGCGCGATCCAAGGCGGAGATAGCCGGCGAGGGACGCCGCCGGGGCATCAATGCCTGCGTCGTCAACGAACCACGCGATGTCCTGCGCGATGCCCATCTCGCGGCCCGCGGTTTTCTCGACACGCCGAGCGGCTTGCCCGAGCGCTTTGCAGTGGTGCGTGACGGCGCCGCCGTCTCGGCCCCGGCAATCCATGCGGGCACGCGTTCCGGGCCGCTTTCAGGCGTCAGGGTACTCGATTTCGCCTGGGCCCTGGTCGGCTCGATCACTACCAAGACGCTGGGCGATCTTGGCGCGGAAGTGGTCAAGATCGAGACGCGCAACCGTCCGGATCTCGCCCGCCTGGATGTGCAGGTGGCTGCATCTTCGGCCACCAGTTTCGATGACAAGCCATGGTTCGCGAACCTCAATACCTCAAAGCGCAGCCTGACCCTCGATCTCAAGAAACCTGCTTCACGGGAAGTACTCGATGCCCTGGTGGAATGGGCGGACGTGGTCGTCGAAAACTTCTCGCCCGGGACGATGGCCAAGCTCGGGCTCGACTACGACCGGCTGGCGGCTCGCAATCCGGGTATTGTCATGGTTTCGGGCAGCGTCTTCGGCCAGACCGGTCCGCTGGCGCAGGAGTGGGGGGTCGACGGGACCGGCGGAGCCTTGTCCGGACGTACTTTCCTGACCGGCTATCCGGATGGCGAGCCGGTCATACCGGGCGCGGTGCCTTATGGCGACGTGATCGTTCCCTACGTCATGGCGGGCCATGTCGCCGCCGCGCTGCAACGCCGACGCGAAACCGGGCAAGGGTGTCACATCGATGCCTCCATGTACGAGATCTGCGTCCAGCAGATGCGCGATTTTCTCGCGATGGCGCGGGCTGGGCAACATCCGCAGCGTTTGGGTAACGCCGATCCCGCCGTGCCGTTTCAGGATGTCTTTCCCGCTGCCGGTGAAGATCGTTGGGTGGCAATCAGCGCCTTCACGCCCGAGGAGCGCAGTCGCCTCTCCGAGATTGCCGGCCCGGACATCGCTGCATGGACCAGCATGCGCGAGGATCATGCCATTGCCGCGCAGCTGCAGGCGGCTGGCATTGCCGCTGGCGCGCTGCAGGACTGTGAGGACCTTCTCGAAAGCGATCCCCAGATCGCGGGCCGCGAGGCCTTATGGGACCTCGATCATCCACTGCTCGGCAGGTTCGGCCACGTGGCAACGCCGATGCGTTTTTCGCGTGACCGGCTGCAGCCTTTCCGCGCGCCTTCGATGGGCGAGCACAGCCATGAAATCGCCCGCAGTCTCTCGGGCCTTTCCGAGGCGGATATCGCGCGCCTCGACGACAACGGAGTATTCCATTGAGCCAGTCCGCCAACCAGCGCAGCCGCAAGATGCTTGCCTGTACCGCAGAGGCGACGGCCTACCAGAAGGCGTTCGGCCAGGACTTGCGCCGCCGCGTCGTCGACGATCAGGAGCCTTACGCCATCGTTCAGGCCGATACCCCGCACGAGCTGTTCCACGCGATGGGGATTCCCATCGTTACCAACCAGTGGTGGTCCGCCTACATTTCCGCAAAGCAGCTTTCCGGCCGCTATTTCGATGCAATGGTGGACAAGGGCTTTCCTGCCAACAGCTGCAAGTACTGCTCGCTCGGCCTTGCCTGCACCCTCGCCAACGAACCGGAGACCGCGCCTTGGGGCGGGCTGCCGAGCCCGACGGTGCTGGTCGCGCGGCTGACCTGCGACTGCATCCAGCATGTCTTCGGCCTCTGGGCGCACGAACTCGGCAGCGAGTTCTTCGCCATGGAAGCGCCCGCGTGGGAGCATAAGGAAGAGGACTGGTACGCCAACGCCAGGGCCGACTGGGAACGCGTCTACCAGCCCGACAGGATCGCGCAGATGGTGCGGGAGATGGAAGACCTGATCGTCCTGCTGGAAGAACGGACGGGACGTAAGTTCGATGCAGCGAAGTTCGAGACGCTGATGGAGCGCATCAACGAGCAGGAGGGCTATATCTGGGAGGCGGCCCGCGCCATCGGCGAAGCGCGGCCGTGCCCGGTCTCGATCGCCGAGCAGATGCCCAATACGATGATCCCGCAGTGGCATCGCGGATCGGACTGGGCCGTTGCCCATGCCCGCAAATTCCGGGACGAGGTTCTGGAACGCATCGCGCAGGGGCAGGGCGCCGCTACGCAAGAGCGCCTGCGCCTGATGTGGATCGGGGCAGGGGTCTGGCACGATCCGGGTTTCTACCAGGCGCTTGAGGAGAATCTCGGCGCGGTGTTCGTCTGGTCGATGTACATGCCCTTTGCCGGGCCCGCCTATATCCGCGATATCAAGGGGCGGCCGATGGAGGCCCTCGCCAGCCGCGTTGCCTCGATGAACGAAACGCTGCACCTGCCGCCTTGGATGAGCGGCTGGATAACCTCGGAAGCCAAGCGCTGCGGGATCGATGCCGCGGTAATCCTGCTCCCGCCCGATAACCGTCTCTCGCAATCGGGCACGAAGCTGACCGCGCTGGCACTGGAAGAGGCGGGCGTGCCAGTGCTGATGATCGATGCTGACATGGTCGACGCCAAAATCTGGGATCACGACCGGATGGTCGCGATGGTCGAGGCCTTCCTGCGGGACAAGGGACTGGCATGAGGCGGATCGCCGCCCTCTTGGCGCTGGCCCTTCTGGCGTCCTGTTCCCGGCCCTTGCCGCCGGGTGTGACCGAACTTGTCTATGCCTCTCCCTATCCGCCGTCGCATCCCTTCAGCCGCGCGGACCGGCGCTGGATCGACTTTGTCGAAAAGCGCTCGGGCGGCAGCCTGTTGATCCGCCCGATCTGGTCGGGGGCGCTGTTGTCCTCGGACATGTCGATGGAGGAGATACGCCATGGGGTTGCCGACATCGGGCTGATTACCCCGATCTATTCGCGCGGCGGCACGCATCTGCTGCGCACGCAGACGGGCTTCTACAGCGGTGCGGATACGATTGAATCGCAGCTTGCGCTCTATCATTGCATGGCTGGCGCAGTGCCTGAATTCGCGCGGGAGCTGGCCGGGCTGAAAGTGCTGGCCGTGCAGGGCGGGGTTCTGCCCGGTATCCTGACGCGCAACCGTAGGGTCGAGCATCTCGCAGACCTCAAGGGCCTGCGCATCAGGGCGCCGACCGAACTGCTGCCTATTCTGCAAGCGCTTGGCGCCGATCCGGTCGACCTGCCGATGGGAGAGGTCTACAGCGCCCTTGCCAAGGGGGTGATAGACGGGGTCGTCGCTCCACCCGATACATTGCGCTCCCTCCACTTCGCGGAAGTGACGCGCTATTTCTTCGAACTGCGTATTCCACGCGGTGCCTATCCCGGGCGGGCCATGGACCTCGAGGCCTGGAACGCGCTCGATCCCTCGCAGCGGGAAACCCTGACTGAAGGCATCGGCGTGTGGGAACAGGCGCTTGCCGAGGAGAACCGCGCGGCTGCGGCGGCAGGCGAGCAGGCGGGACGCGGCGTCATCGTCAATAGCCCGGCCGACCCCGCCGAACAGGCGCGGTTCGAAGCTCTCTACTTGCGCGAGGCAAAGCAGACCGCGCGCTCGCTCGAACAATACGGAATAGATGGAATGAATGCCTATCGCGTGGCTCGCGAGAGCCTTGTCGCCCGCAATCGGGTCAAGTGTGGAGGTCACCCATGACGCAACCGCTAGCCGGGATCAGGGTGGCCGATTTCAGTCATGTCATGGCTGGCCCCTTCGCCAGTCATCTGCTGCGCCTGATGGGCGCGGAAGTAATCAAGATCGAATCGCCCAATGGGGACCAGTTTCGCAACTACGGCTCGAATCGCGAGTACGACGGAATGAGCCCGGCCTTCATCGCGGCCAATGTCGGTAAAAAGAGCATCGCACTTGACCTGAAGGACCCGAAGGACAGCGAGATCGCGCGGGCAATCGTCGCGCGCAGCGACGTGCTGCTGGAGAACTTTCGGCCCGGCGTGATCGCCCGTCTCGGTTTCGGATACGACGCGGTGCGGGCCATGCGGCCCGGTATCGTCTTCTGCTCCGTCTCGGGATACGGGCAGGACAGCCCGCAACGCGACTGGCCCGCCATCGATAATATCGTTCAGGCGACGAGCGGCATGATGATGTTGAGCGGTGCGGAGGGCGATCCGCCAGTGCGCGTGGGCTTCCCCATCGTCGATACGCTGACGGGACAGACGGCGGCAGTCGCGATCCTGGGCGCGCTGATGCAGCGGGAGCGGACGGGCGAGGGGGCCTATATCGACGTGTCGATGCTCGATGCGAGCCTGGCTTTCATGACCTCCGCACTCACGCCTTATCTCGTGACCGGCAGCCCGCTGCGGCGGCTCGGCAACACCGGCTACAGCGAATTGCCGACCGCTGCGCTCTACGAAGCGCGCGACGGGCGGCACGTTTCGCTCGGCGTCGTGCAGGAGAACCAGTTTGCCGCGCTTGCGCGCGAGCTCGGGCGGCAGGACTGGCTCGGCGATCCACGTTACGCCACGGCCGATGCGCGCCGCGCCAACTTCGATGCGATGCACGATGAACTGGCAGCGATCTTCCTGACCCGCGATGCCGGCGATTGGGAACGGGACCTCAGTAATGCAGGCATTCCCTGCGGCAAGATCCGTCGGGTCGGTGAAGCGGCGAGCCTGGCTACGCCCGATGCACTGATGGAGATGTCGATTGCCGGATTGCCAGGGGGCGACCGGGTCTCGGTGCCGAACGCCGGTTTCCGCATGCAGCCGGGACAACCGGGCACGAACGAGGCTCCGCCGAGAATTGACCAACACCGGGAGGAGATACTGCAATGGCTGGCATCCGGGCAATGACAGGGGGAGCCCGTGTGGGCCGCGCGACCCCGCCTTGGCGAAGGACAGTCGGGGTTATTGCCGCTTCTGTCGCCGGTTCCCTTCTTGTCGCGTCGGGCGTGCAGGCCGAAGACTATCCCGATTACACGCGCAGTTCCGTTTACGTGCCGGTCAGGGATGGCACGAAGCTGGCCATGAACGTCTATCGCCCTGCCAATGGAGCCGGCGTCGTGGACGAGAAACTGCCGGTGATCTTCGCCTTCACGCCCTATCGCGCGCGCTATAAGGGCGAGGACGGCAGGATCGTTGAAGCCGCCCTGGGCGACCAGCTTGCCCTGCGTTCGCTGCTGCGCGCGGGCTATGTCGTCGCCGTAGCCGACATCCGCGGGAAGGGTGCCTCTTTCGGCCATCGCCGCGGCTTCCAGGACCGCACGGAGGCGCGCGACGGATACGATCTTGTCGAGTGGTTGGCGCGCCAGCCCTTCTCCAGTGGCAAGGTCGGCATGATTGGGTGTTCCTATCTGGGCGGGACGACGATGCACACGGTCAGTACCGCGCCGCCCTCGCTCAAGGCCGCCTTCATTGGCGCGACCGACTGGGATAAATACGCCTTCGTGCGCCGGGGCGGCCTGACCGCTCAGTTCAACACCCGTCCCGACGAGCCGCCGGCGGTCGATCTTGCCAGTCTGCCGGTCGATGCCGACCCCGATGCCGCGATGCTGCGCGAGGCCGTGGCGGAGCATGCCGCGAATACTTCGATGAGCGGGCTGTGGTACTCCATGCCCTATCGCGACAGCGTGTCGCCGCTGACCGGCAATGACTTCTGGAACGAAGTGGCGATCTGGCGCTACGCCGATACGATCCGCAAGTCGGGCATCGCGACTTACGTGTGGGGCAATTGGAAGGACGAGCCGACAAGCCAGGTGCTGGTTGCCGCCCGGAATCTCGGCAGTCGGGTTTTGGTGGGGCCGGGCAGCCATTGCGTGCCCCCGCCGGGCTTCGATTTTACCGGGGAGATCACGCGCTATTTCGATCATTACCTGAAGAACGCGGACAACGGATTTTCCGGGCAGCCGCCGGTGACGTTCTGGTCCGCCGACGACAATGGTAAAGGGCACTATGTGCGTCAGGATGCCTTGCCCGGGGCCGCTTCGACCACGTGGTCATGGTATCTGAACGGGGGTGACAAGGATGGCCAGCGCGGGCTTTCCCCGCGACCCGGTGACAGTGGGACGGACCGCTTCACAGTCGATTACGATGTCGCCAACGATGCCTATTTCGCGTTCTGGCCGCAACCGCTCGACGCGCATGGGATTACCTATACGAGTGCGCCGTTCGAGCATCCGGTGGACCTGCTCGGCTACCCGCTGGCGCATCTGCAGTTACAGTCCAACCGTCCCGATGCCGATGTATTCGTCTATCTGGAGGAAGTATCTCCGGGCGGTTCGGCGCAAGTGCTCTCCTTCGGGCGGTTGAAGCTTTCTCACCGCGCGATTGCTCCCGCCCCATGGGACAATCTCGGGCTGCCCTGGCACAGCGGATTGCGCAACGACGTTTCGCCGCTGGGCAAGGGTGAAACCGCGCGCATGGAAATTGCCATGATGCCGCTCTCGCACCGGATCGAGCCGGGCTATCGTCTGCGCTTCGTAATGACCGGCGCCGATCCGCGGCAGCGCAACCTGGCAGCGGTGCGGCAGGACCCGCCACCGGTGCTCGAGATAGAGCGCGGTTGGCAGTTCGGCTCGCGCATCGACTTGCCGCTGCGCGAGCCACGGGACGATACCATTGCCGGCCAGATCGGCGGCACGGGAGGGCGCGGTACCTATCCGGCGGTTGCGCAGGCACGCGCCGATGCGCCAGGCTATACGATCTATCGTCCGCAAGTTCTGCCGGAAGGAAAGCTGCCGCTCGTTCTTTGGGGCAATGGCGGTTGCCGCGATGACGGGTTGAGCGCCGGACATGCACTCAGGGAATTCGCCAGCCACGGCTATCTCGTGATCGCCAACGGCGCTCCGCGCGAGGAGCGCCCGGTGCTTGCCGCCCTGCCACAGCCGGGCGAGGGTGCCATGCGCATTCCGACAGAGGCCGAGCGCAAGCCCGACGAGACCTCTACCGCGCAATTGCTTGCCGCGATCGACTGGGCCGAGCGCGTCAATGCCGATCCTGCCGACCCGCTCTACGGTCGTGTCGATACCACGAGGATCGCGGCCACGGGGCATAGTTGCGGCGGTTTGCAGGCGCTGGCGGCAGGAGCCGACCCGCGCGTCGATACAGTCATCGCCTTCGGCAGCGGGGTTTACAATCAAACCGGGTCGGGCCTGAGCGGGGTGAAGATCGTCAAGGACGACCTCAAGCGACTGCACACGTCGGTCGCCTATATCCTGGGTGGTCCGACTGACATCGCCTATCCAAACGGCACCGATGACTTTGCGAAGATCGCACATATCCCCGTAATGTTGGCGAACCTGCCGGTCGGCCATAACGGGACGCTTCCGCTTGCCGATGGTGGCGAATGGGCTCGTGTGGGTGCCTCATGGCTGGACTGGCAGTTAAAGGGCGACAGGCAGGCCGGATTGATGTTCACCGGCAATGACTGCGGCTTGTGCAAATCGCCCGACTGGACAGTGCAGCGAAAGAACTTTCCGGCAAAGCCCTGATTCTTCTCGCCCGAAGCGGGATTCAAAACTAATTGCTCCCCCGAGAAATCATGGATGCCATTCAAGGAGTCCCGGAAGCGGTAAAATTGAGCAACGCTACCGCGGCAGGTTGCGCTTTCTCGCTTGGGGCCCGTCAACCGCCGATGCTGAGGCCAACGAAGGCCAGGGCGGACAGGAAGCTCACGACCGTTGCAACGATGACAGGAGTCAAAGAGCGCCATCCCAGTTCGATCAGGAGGTCCATGCGAGAGCGCATCGCCGTGGCCGTAACCGCGAGAAGCAGAAGCGCTTTCGATCCAGACAGAGCGGCCGTCTTAGCTACCTCCGGCACAGCGATGAGGCTGTTGAGGGCAACGACTCCGATGAATGCGGTGATGAACCATGGTGGGCTGAAGCGGCGCCAAGCCGGGCGGTCCTCCTGCCCGGAACTGGGGCCCAGCCACAAGCTTACCAGCATGACTATCGGTGCCAGCAGGGCAACCCGGGCAAGCTTGACGATCGTTGCATAGGAACCGGCGATGTCGGAATAGGCGTATCCGCCGCCGATGGCCTGCGCGACGTCATGAATGGACGCGCCGATCAGGAAGCCGGCCTGTTTGTCGCCGAAGCCCATCTGGCCGGCCAGTGCCGGGTAAACGGACATGGCAATGGCGCTTGCCAGTGATACGCCGACAAGGGTGAGCGCGAACTGGGCCTGGCTGAGCCTTTCCTTGCCGATCACGCCATAGAGCGCGAGGGCTGCGCTGGCGCCGCAAATGGCCGTCGCGCCGCCCGCCAGAATGCCGGCATAGCGCGATTGTCCCGATATCCTGGCACCCGCGAGGCCGGCGCCGAAGGCAAGCGTCATGATTACCAGCAGCGCCGCAAAAGGCTGGATGCCCAACGCTTCGATCTGGACGAAGGTGATCTGCAGACCGAGAACGACAATGCCAAGGCGCAGGCAGGTGCGCGAGGCGAAGTCCAGCCCGGCATGCGTGTCCTGATCGCGCGAGATGAAATTGAGGGCGAGGCCGATGAGGAGGCCCATGAGGATGATCGGAAATCCGTAATGGTCCGACAGCCATGCCGCTGCACCGGCCGCCGCACCGCATGCCAGCAGTCCGGGAACAAGGTGCGACGGCACACGCTTGCCCGGCGGCGGGGTGTCTCCGGTGAGCTGCAGTTCGCCAAACAGGTCGCCAGCATGGGGCGATGCCTGCCAGTCCACACCTCTCATTCCTCTCTCCGATCCCATATGTCTAACGGTGTCATATTTTGCTTCCCTTATCAGGCACGGGCGCTAAGCTGCAACAACAATTCGGCTGGTAGGGCCGGGGATCGGGAGAATGCAGGTGGTAACGCAAGAGCAGTTGATGCGTGAAAAGGTGGCGAGCAGGATCGTCGTCCTGTTGGTTGTCCTCCTTTTCTTGGGCAATGCGCTCAATTACGTCGACAGGCAGGTTCTTGCCCTGCTCAAGCCGACGCTCGAAGCTGAGTTCCACTGGACCGATACCGACTATGCCCACCTTGGCGCGACTTTCCAGATCGCTGCTGCCGTTGCCCTGTTGGGGGTTGGCTGGTTCGTCGACCGATTGGGCGTGCGTCTGGCCTATGGCATTGCCATTGCGGTCTGGAGCGCCGCGGGAATGGCACATGCCCTTGCCGCAAGCGTCCAGCAGTTCGTTGCAGCCCGCGTAGTCCTGGCGGTTGGCGAATCGGTCAGTACGCCGGCCGGGCTCAAGGCTGCGGCGATTTATCTTCCTGCGAGGCAGCGAAATGTCGCCATCGGGCTTATCAACACCGCGCCCAACATCGGCGCGATCATCACGCCGCTGCTGATCCCGCCCTTCGCCATTGCCTTTGGCTGGAAGGCTGCCTTCATCGTGACCGGAAGCCTGGGCTTCATCTGGTTGGCGTTCTGGTGGCCGACGATGCGCGGGATCAAGCCGCTCCATCATGTTGCCGAGCGAGCTCCCGTGAGATGGGGAGAGATGCTGCGCGACCGCAGGACCTGGGCGGTAACCGGCGCCAAGGCCTTTACCGACTGTGTCTGGTGGTTCGTGCTGTTCTGGATGCCGGACTTCTTCAACCGGGCCTTCGGGATGAGCCAGGCCGATCTTGGCTGGCCCATTGCAATCATCTTCGCGCTCGCCGCGCTTGGCGCGATTACATCCGGGGGGCTTTACCCTATACTCTTGGGTCGCGGCTATACCGTCAACCGCGCCCGCAAGATGTCGATGCTGTTCTTCGCAGTGACGGTCCTGATCATGCTTCTCGCCCTGCAGACCGACAACCCCTGGCTTGCTGCGGTGTTCATCGGCTTCGGGCTGTTCGCTCACCAGGGTTTCTCGACGAACATCTTCGGCATGGCGGCAGACATCGTTCCGTCCGCGCGCATGGCAAGCGTGATTGCCGTGGGTGCGGTGGCTGGCAACCTGTCAGGAACGGCGATGATCGAGTTCGCGGGCTGGTCGCTGGATAGCGGTCTTGGCTATGGCCCGATCTTCGGGATCTGCAGTGTCGCCTACCTATGTGCGCTGGCCTTCATCCATCTGGTCGTGCCGGATCTTCAGCTGGAGGATTGATCCTGCTTGTCCCCCATGCCCGCCAGTTCTCGGCAGGCATGGGTCAGGCAGCGGCGCGAACGCCGTTCCTGCCGAACCGCTTCATTTCATAAAGTGCCACGTCGGCAGCGTGAAAGACCTGATCCGGCAGGTCCGACGCGCGAAATTCTGCCACGCCGCAACTGACTGTCGCCAGGATATGGACAGTATCCTCGCTGAAGGCAGGCGTCTGCCTGACGGATTCGACGATGCGTTGACATGCATTTCGCGCCGTCTCCAGATCGCAATGGAGGAGAATGGCGAACTCGTCGCCGCCGATCCGTGCAATGAAATCGCCTTCGCGCATGCTTCTCTTCATGCGCTGGGCTATTTCCCGCAGGACGACATCACCAACGCCGTGTCCATGGGCGTCGTTTATGGCCTTGAAGCAATCGACGTCGACGATCGCCAGCGAAGTGGAGCCGATGGGGGAGTGAGCAAGGGCTTCCAGTTCCACGCGCAGACCCTGGCGGTTCGGCAAGCCGGTGAGGTCGTCCTTCAGGGCTTTCAGCTCCAGTGTGGCTTCGTTGTCCTTGCGTACGGTCACGTCACGCAAATTGATCACCGCACCCGCGATGCAACCATTGCGCCGAAGCAGGCCGATCGAGCCTTCAAGGACCAGTTCAGGACGCAACATCGGCGTGAATTCGAATGTGCCGGGCAAGGCGATGTCATTTCTTGCCGCCCGGTGCATCTCGCGAACGAGATCCTGCGCCAGTGGCGAGACCGTGTCCATCGAGCGGCCAATCATCTGGCCCGGCTCGATGCCGAGGTACTTCCTGAGCGGTCCTTCCGCCCACTTGCACATGCCGTCTACGTCGAAGCCGAGGATGCCGTCCGGTGAATGCGACATCATCAGACGCAGGGCTTCCTCGCGTTCGGCGAGGTCGTGCATGACGGTCTTTCGCGAGGAGACGATCGTTGCAACCGGCAGCACGGTCGCAAGCAGCAGGACCAGGTAGAACTGGAAATAGAATTCCTGGGCACCTTTGGAATAGGGCATTATTGCGATCGGTCCCGCCCCCCTGATCGTGGCGACGGCGCCGATGACGGCGATGATGATGACGCCTGCCATGACCGAGGAATTGCCATGTCTGAAGGCCAGCACCAGCAGGGATGACGTCAGCAGGAACAGCAGGGGAATGTTGTCCTGTGCAAAGACGAAAGCCGTCAGCAGCGTATGTGTGCCGACCAGGCCCAGAACTTCGACTTTTTCGCTAGGGCCGCGCGACTGGAAGCCATGCCAGTAGCTTCCTTCGAACAGGGCCTTGAGGAACGGCGTCACGACGATGTAGCCCAGCGAATTGCTGAGGAACCAGCTGAGGAAGGAGGAACCGAGGTCCTCGCCGTAGCTTAGAAAGGTAACGAGGGTGCCGGCAATGGCCCCGACGAGTGGCGCGACGAGCCCGGCACAGGTCACGAAGCCCAGAACCGTGCGAGCGCTGTCAAGCAGACTGTCGCCTTTGTTAACCTGCAGCAGTAACCAGGCCGCAAGCCAGGTCTGGCCCATGTTGATGCCGCCATAAAGGAAAAGTCCCGGCGTCCATTCCCGGGTCAGGACGTTCGCGATCAGGTTGCCGCACCAGCCGGCGAGCAGGATGTAGGGCCAGTCACGCTTCGGATGTTTCAGGAGAAGGGCAAGAATTACAGCATCGGCGGGCCACATCGTGGCGTGCGCGTGAAGGTCGGAAGTGACGTAGATCGTGGTCCAAGCGAGCAGGGCGTAAGCCAGTGCGCCGATAAGCGCGCTATCGACGCAGTGCTGCCAGTCCTTTTTTCCTTCACTTACTTTGGCGACCATCGTCGCCCGGTCTAGCAAGATTCGTTAAAGAATTTTCTATCGTCGATTAGGTAGTGCGATTCGAAATCCATTGCGTTGATTTGCAATAAAAATTGCTTGCGCAAAGATCTCGTTTGGACCGTAGGCTTGGCCAAGGAGTACCTGGTGTTCAGATCCTTGGCCAATGACTGGCCACTAGTAGTCGTAGCCCACCTTGACGCCGAATAACTGGGGCTTGGTCGGATAGGCCATCGCGTATTCTCCGCAGAGCTGCGGGGCGCATACGGTGTTGAGCGACAGGATGCCGTGGCTGGAAAAGGCATTCTGGATGAAGCCTTCCACGCGATAGTGATCCCACCTCATGCCTATCGAGAAGTCGGCGGTCGTGAACGCCCTGGTCGGGCCGACTGCGGCAAAGTCACTGTCGGTGAGGAAGGAGCGGGTGCCGCCCTGGTGGCTGACCGTAGCCTGGAAGAATGCCGTTCCTGCGCCCACGGGGGCCTCGTATCGTGCGGTGGCATTGCCCTTGAACTTGGGCATGACCGGGAGACGGGTGCCCGAAGGTGTGGATTCGCCAAGCGAGCAGTCCGGATTGTTCGTAGCGTCGAGGTAGCAGAAGCCGCGCGACAACTGGGCATCGACATAAGTCGCACCGGCGGACAGCGAAAGGCCACCGAAGCGCATCGAGACGTCACCCTCGATGCCGTAGATACGGGCATCGCCGGCGTTGTAGGTGTTGGTCACGCCATTCTGGCCGAAGGGAACGAGGCCGAACTGGAGGTTCTTCCATTTTTCGTAGAAAACCGCGCCGTTGAAAATGGCCGGGCCGAGGCGGGTTTTCCAGCCGATCTCGTAGTTGTCGAGGGTGTCGGCCTTGAACGGTCTGACGCCGGGCCTGCGGTTGTTGCCGCCGGGGCGATAGCCGCGCGAGACGGTGCCGTAGAACATGATGTCCGGCGTCGCCTGCCATTTCACGCCACCTTTCCAGATGACGCCGGATTCGTCGACTTTCTTGTCAACGCTCTGGCACGGCACGTCGGGAATGTCGGTCGGGAAGCAGATAGCCGGATCGACGCTGCTGCCGGAATTGAGGCCGGAGAAGCCGAAGATTGTGTTCTTGGCCATGAAGCCGCGGATGCCGCCGATTAGCGTGACCGACGGGACAACGTCGTATTCCGCCTGCGCGAACATCGCGTAATCGCGGTCCTTGCGGTTGATGCGGGTGCGGAAAGCCGTGTCGGAATTGGGGAAGGGGACTACCCAATCGGGGTCGACTGCGGTGCCCAGGCCCTGGATATCATAGTCTGCAAAGACCTTGTCGGTCTGGATCTGCAGGAACATGCCGGCGGTAAGCCGGAACGGTTTGTCCGAAGGTGAGCTGACGCGCAGTTCCTGCGTAAACTTGGTGTACTTGTCCTTCAGGATCGCGTTCTGGGTGGGGTCGAGGAATTGGCCGTCAGGTCCGATGAACTTGGTTGCATCGCTGAAGTAGGTAACGCCATCGTATTCGTAGGTGTAGCTGTCGTAAGCGACGCTATAATAGGAATAATCGGGACGGTTATCGACCGTACGCTCGAAGTAGCCACCGACATAGGTGACATCCCAGTCCGAGAGCTTGCCCTGTACGGTCAGCGCAGCTTGCCACCATTCGTCCTTGTTATAGCCGGGCAGGTAGGAAGTGACTGTGAGATAGGGCTTGCCTGAAACGGCAGGACGGTTGGCGTTGCCTGGGACATCGCGCACCGGTCCCCACAGGAAACTGCCGTGGGCAACCTGGTGCTGGTACATGAAGGAGGGCGTGACCGTCCAGGAATCGTCGAGTTCGATGCCCAGCGCTGCGCGGCCGCCGGCCGTCTCGACATCGTTGAAGTCGTCCTCCACCAACGCCGCGTTGGTGACGGTGACACTGGTCGTCGGATCGTTGTCATCCAGATAGAATGTGCGCGTGCCCGGCTTGTTGTCGATATACCCGCCCTGCTTTTCATAGAAGGCACTGACGCGCAGGGCCATCATGTCGCTGAGCGGCAGGTTGACGTAGCCTTCGACGGAGCCACCGAAGTCGCCCTTGCCCCATTTGTTGGCCTGGAGGTCGATCGAGCCGGAGGTCTTGGTCGGGTCGGGCTTGTTGGTGATGATGCGCAACACGCCCGAAAGCGAGGAAGCGCCGAACAGCGTGCCCTGCGGCCCGGCGAGCGCTTCGATACGGGCAATGTCGTAGACATGGAAGTCTACCGTTCCCCCGATCGTCGTGACGGGCACGTCGTCGATATACATCGAACTGGTCGGCAAGGGGCCGATGTGCAGGCCGTCGCCGCCGGAAGCCACGCCGCGGAAGAATATCTGCGACTGGCTGGGGCCGAACGACTGGAAACTGACGCTGGGCAGGATCTTCGCGTAGTCGTCGAAAGAGGCGACGTTCGCGTTCTCGAGGCTTTCCGAGCCGAGGACATTGATGCTCAGCGGAACTTTCTGGAGGCTTTCCTCCCTGCGCTGGGCGGTAACGATGATTTCGCCGCTATATTCTTCGCCAGCCTGTTGGGCATGAACGGTTATGGGCGCGATAAGAGATGTCGTCGAAAGCAGAGTAAAGGCGAGCCGGCCCTTTCGGATTCCTCGAAGCATGCGGAAACCCCCCTGAAATGATGCGACATAGTTTGCCATGCGTGTTTATTCGCAAAGCGAATTGTTTCAGGGCATCGCGATTTGTGTTGCTTTTTCAGCTATGCGTTGCGGTGCTGCCACAGTGGCTTCGGCGGTTTATCGGCAAGCGTAATCGTCAAGCGTGGGCCCCAGGGCTTCGCGCAGCGGCGTCAGGCGGTCTTCGACGGCTCTCCAAAGCCCGGCACCGTCGCGATTGATGGGACGGCGAACTTGCTCGGAACTGGCGGTGCGCACCGCGCGGTCGTTTTCGAAGAAGCGCAGGCAGGCATCCTCGAACGGCAGGGCCAAGGCGTTGAGCAGGTTGCGGGTCGCCGCTTCGGGATCGTCCAGCAGGTCCTCATGGATGACCCTCACGATGCGCCCCGGCATGACGGAATCGAAATGACGCATGAGCCGAACGTAATCGGCGTAATAGTGACCGATGTCGGCTAGGTCATAGGAGAAGGCCTGGCCACTGGCGTAGTGTTGGCGGAAATTCGAATAACCGCAGTCCAACGGATGGCGGCGGGCATCGACGATGCGCGCATTGGGCAAGATCAGGTGGATCAGTCCGGCATGCAGCCAGTTGTTCGGCGTCTTGTCGATGAACAGCGCCTTGCCTTCACGGCGATGGATGCGCGTGCGCTCGAGATAGGTTTCGCCAAGCTCCCGCAGCCGCTCCGGAGATAGTCCGGCGATGACTTCGGGATAGCTGCCTTCCTTCCCAAGCCGGGAGACCAGGGAAAGGATGTCCGGCAATTCCATCGTGCCTTCGACCATCGAGTGACTGGAGAGGATCTGCTCGATGAGCGTCGAGCCGGCGCGCGGAAGGCCCAGCACGAATACCGGATCGGGTTCCGGGTAGCCCAGGCCATTGCGCTTCGCAAGGAAGGCGGCATCGAACAGGGCAATGGTGCGATCGACCGCCCTCCTGGTCCTTTCGGCGCGATAGGGAAGCTGTTCGCGGCGCAGGGTATTGGCCGTGAGATAATGGTCGAAGCCTTCCTCGGGGCGTCCCGCATCCTCCAGCGCCTTGGCGAGCGCAAAATGAAGATGGTACCTGTCTTCGGCACTGGCCGAGGGATCGGCAAGTCCGGCTTGAATGGACGCTATATCCGCTTCCTGAAGGCGCACGGTCTTGAGATTGGCAATGGACCACCAAGCTTCCCCGAAGGCCGGGCGCAAGTCCAGCGCGCGGCGGTAGGCGGCCACCGCGTCGGCCTGTCGGCCTACGGTCTTGAGCGCGTGGCCATAGCTGGTCCAGATGCGCGGTTGGCGTTCGCTGCCCGGGCGTGCCAGTACGCTTTCGTAAAGGCTGATCGCTTCGGCGAATTCGCCAAGCCGGCCGACGACTGCGGCGCGTAGCACGCCATTGCCGGGGCCTTCATCGGTCAGACGATCCAGCTCCGCCAAGGCTTCTACAGTCTTGTTCTGGCGGTAGAGGGCCATGGCCAGATTGGTGCGCGCGGCAACGAAGGCGGGGGCGAGTTCCAGTGCACGGCGCAGGAGCTGTTCCGCATCCTGATAGCGCCCGATCCGTCCGGCGACCTCGGCCAGCATCCGAATGGCGGCGACGTCGAACGGGTTCTCGCGCAGGCGGCCGCGAAGGAGCGGTTCTGCCTGCTCAAGCCTGTTCCGGACCATCGCGTGCCCGGCCTGGATCAGGATCGGGTCGAGAGTGGAGGCATCGATCGCGGCCAGTTCTTCGACACTGGCGCGCTCTTCATTGCCCAGGGCGCGCAAGGCGCGGGCGGCGAGGCGATGGGCTTCGGCGTCATCCGAATTTCGGGCCAGCAGCGTTTCGCAGTCGCGTAGGGCGGCGCGTGGGTTCTGGCCCACCTCTTTACGTATGGCGGAGTAGTTTGCTGGCGTCATACGTGGATCGACACCTCACCGTGGTTGATTCCACATCTTTCATACAGGACAAGATTCTCGACTGGCAATGAATTGCACAGGAGCGATGCTGCCAAGCTGCGCGATGATGAACTGGCGCACCTGCTTGCCGGTCTGCACGCGCAGGTAGCCTGCACGGGCGGCCGTCTCCCCGAAAGCCGCAACACCGGCGGTGTCGACGATCAGGGCTATCCCAAGTCCGTGCATATCGACTGGGTCCGTGTCTGGCAAAAGCCGCCAAGCGCAGCTAGTACACGGCAGCAGGACAGGGGGAAATCCGTAGACCATGGGGCGACGGCGCCAGGCAGTCACGATCAAGCACGTTGCGGCGGACGCGGGCGTCTCGCTGCAGACGGTCAGTCGCGTCATCAACAACGAGCCCAATGTGCGGTCCGAAATGCGCGAGCGGGTCCAGGCATCGATCGACAAGTTGGGCTATGTCCCGTCGATCGCTGCACAGCGCATGAGCGGATCGCGCTCCTACCTGATCCTTGCCCTCAACGATCGGGAGCGCACGATCGCCGATTGGCGCGCACGCCATGGCACGGACTGGGTGGACCAGATGCTGCTGGGCGGCATGCTGGAATGTTCGCAGCATGGCTATCGCCTGATCTTCGAACTGGTCGACACGCATAACGACCATGTCGAGCGTGAACTGACCGCCGCGATTGCCGCATTGCAACCGGACGGTGCTGTCCTGACGCCGCCGCATTCGGAAAATCCAAAGATCCTGGCGACGCTCGACCGGTTCAACATTCCCTATTCCCGCATGGGGTCGCGCGCAGGGTTCGACGAGACGGGGCATGACGGCTTCAAGATCGCCATGGATGAGGAAGGCGCCGCGCGCCTCGCGACGCGTCACCTGCTTGACCTTGGACATAGTCGGATCGGGTTCATTGCGGGCCCTGCAAATTACAAACTCTCGCAGTGGCGCGTCGATGGCTGGCGCGGTGAGATGGAAGCCGCCGGCAATGCCACCGAAGGGCTTCTGGCCGCAGGCGACTTTACTTTCGCTTCGGGCGAGCAGGCAGCAAGGACGCTTCTCTCGCAGGACAACCGGCCGACGGCGATCATTGTCAGCAACGATCAGATGTCACTCGCCACCGTCGAAGTCGCGCATGAGCTGGAGCTGTCGATCCCGCAGGACCTTTCGCTGATCAGCTTCGACAATACCCCGCCAGTCCGGTTCACCAGGCCGCCCCTCACGGCCGTGGACCAGCCGGTAGCGGACATGACCGCCCGCGCCGTACGGATGCTGATTGCGTGGCAGCGGGACAAGACGTGCGAACCTGCTGCCGAAGTCATTTCAGCCGATCTCGTCGTGCGCGGATCGACGGCTCCGCCGGGGCAAAGTGGCTAGGATTAACGCCGCAGAAGCGGCATCCGGTGAGAAGCGTTGCAATTCTGCCGGACGCTTCCTGGCGCTCTATGCCCTTGCATGGGCCGGAGCGACGATTGCCTACACGCCGTTCCTGACGATACTCCTGCCGGTTCGTGCCGAACTGTTGGCCGGCGGACAGCAGGTGCAATGGCTGGCGGCGACGACTTTCGCCGGAGCGATGGCCGCCAGTCTCGGCAATATCGCCTTTGGATGGTTGAGTGACCTGAGCGGACAGCGAAGGATCTGGGTGGGACTTGGCCTGGTGCTCTCCGGCGTCATCCTGCTGCTCATCCCGAGTATCGAAAGGCTGCCGGTCCTGATCGCGGCGGTGATCGGCTGGCAGCTTGCGCTGAATATGATGATGGCGCCGCTTTCGGCATGGGCTGGGGACGGGGTGCCCGACAGGCACAAGGGCATCCTTGGCGGGCTGCTTGCCTTTGCTCCGGCCCTTGGCGCGTTTTCCGGTGCCTTCGTCACGATCCCGGGCTTGGCGGAAGTGCAAATGCGCTTTGTGCTCGTGGTCATGATCACCTGTGCCTGCGTGGTGCCGCTGCTGGTCTTCGGCGGGCGAGGCGGGGCCGGCAGGCAGGAAGCCGATTTGCTGGAACGGGATGTACGGTTCGACAGCGCCCAATGGCTGCGATTGACCGTGACTCGCATGTGGTTTGCGCGTCTCCTCGTGCAGATCACCGTAGTCTCCCTGTTCGCCTATCTCTACATCTGGTTTCGCAGCATCGACCGGAGCTTTACCGATTCGTCAGTCGCCAGATTATTGTCCTTCGTCCTCCTCCTTGCCGCGCCCGTGGCCCTTTGGGCTGGACGTTGGGCCGATCTGGCCGGACGTCCGATAGCGCCCTTGCGCATATGCGCGATCGTCAGTGGCGCAGGACTCGCGCTGATGGCACTGGCAAACGACCCGGAACTGGCGATGGGTGGCTACATCGTATTCGGCATTTCGAGTACGGTGTTCCTGTCCCTGCACAGCGCACAGACCTTGCGCATCCTGCCAAACAACGCGCGTCGTGGACGGGACCTGGGATTTTTCAACCTCACCAATACCGTGCCCTCACTTATCGTCCCCTCCCTGACTCTGGCCCTGGTGCCTGCTCTCGGATTTCCGGCGCTCTTCGCGGTCCTGACGATCTTCGCGCTGTCCGCAGCATTCCTGCTTCGTCGGCCGTCCCGGCCCTGATCTACCGCTTCGGTGGCGTTTTGAAGCGTCGCCGTTTTGACAATACTCTTCTACGCTGACTGCAGTGAACGCCGTCACGCCAAAAAAAATGCCCCCTCGCCGCTGCGCGAGGGGGCACCGGGGGAGAACCGGCAGGTTGGGTTACAGGCGCGCGCGCAGGCTGGCGCCGAAGTAGCGGTCGGCATCGCGCGGGATCTGCAGGCGTTGTCCATCGGAAACGTTCAGCAGGACGTAGCTTTCATCGGTGATGTTGCGGACGTAGAACGTCAGGCGGTACTTGTCGTCGGCATCGGACAGGCCGAGCGAGGCGTTCCACTGTCCGTAGGCGTCGATCGGCCCGGATTCGCCGAGGTCCGAATACTGCTTGGAGACGTGGCGATAGTCGGTGTTGAGGTAGACGACCATGTTGCCGACGGGCCGCTCGTAGTCCGCACCCAGCGTATAGGTGAACTTCGGTGCCAGCGGCAGGCGGGTGCCGTCGCGGGCGTCCGGTGCATTGGTCAGCGGGTTCGGATTGAAACGCTTGACCTTGGCATCGGCATAGGCCGCGCTGGCGCGCAGGGTCAGGCCGGTGACCGGAACTGCCGTGAAGTCTGCCTCGAAGCCCTGGCTCTTGACCGTACCGGCATTGGTCAGGTTGGTGACCACTGCGCCATTGAGGAGCACGAAGTTGTTGGCCTGGAAACCGTCGTACTGGACCGTGAAGCCAGCAAGGTTAAGCTGGACCTTGTTGTTCAGGAACTGCGACTTGAGGCCGACCTCGAAGGCGTCGGAAGTTTCTTCGTCGATGGGCACCGCGTTGGTCGGCGCCGTGTGGTTGAAGAAGACGTTGAAGGCCGGGCCCTTGTAGCCGCGCGTATAGCTGCCGTAGAGCATGATGTCGCGGCTCGGGGTGAACTGTACGACGGCCTTGCCCGAAAGGTTGCTGTTGGAGCTCGATCCGCTCGAAACGTTGGTGCCGTTACCGCCGCCTGCAATCGTGCCGCCTGCCGGGTTGCCGGAAACGCCGGGTCCGGTTGCCGGAAGGCCGGTCGTCGCGTTCACGCCGGGCGCGCGAATATGGGTGAAGCTGAGTTCGTCCCAGGTGTAGCGCAGGCCGCCGGTAATCGCGAACATGTCGCTCAGGCGATAGGTCGCCTGGCCGAATACGGCATAGTTAGACGAGTTGACGTCGCTTGCCGAGCTGGCGGTCGGGAAGAGCGTATTGACCGTGTCATCCAGGTTGCAGGGCTGTCCGCCGGTGATGGGGTCGACCGGCAGGGTCGAGCTGGCGCAGGTGATGTCGCGGCGCGTGAAGTCCTGCTTGTTGTCCGAATGCCAGAGGAAGCCGCCGACCTGATAGTAGAACGGGCGCGACTGATCCGAGGCGATGCGGGCTTCGAAGGACATCTGCTGCGTCTTGACCACGCCGTTGTCGTGAAGCTGGGCCGTGCCGACGAGGGCGCGGGGCAGGAAGTCGCCCTCGCGGATTTCCTCGTTCCACCAGTTGCGGTAACCGGAGACGAAGCTCAGCGTGTGCGTGTCGGACAGGTCGATGTCGCCCGATGCGGTGAAGCTGTACTGCTTGTCACGCGTGCGGGTGACAAGGTTGTGGTTCACGTAGCGCTGGTCCTCGCCCAGCGCGACGCCACCGGGAAGGCCGAGTTCGGCATCGAGCACGGTGCCGCGGCTTGCGCCGGTGACATCGGCGCAGCAATCATCGTCTGCATGGAAGTAGTCGGCGATGAAGCGCAGGCGGGCGATTGAACCGGAATAGTCGACGATGCCGCGAGCACCCCAGTGCTCGTAACCGTTCACCTTCTTGTTCTTGCCGCCGTAGATATTGGTGATGTTACCGTCATAGGTGCCGTAGAAGCCTGTGACACGGGCGCTCCAATCGCGCCCGAGCGGGCCGGATATGGACGAGCGCAGGCGGTATTCGTCGCCTTCGTACCACTCCGCCTTGGCTTCGGCCTTCAGTGTGTCGGTACCGCCCTTGGAGACGATGTTGACGAGACCGGCCGATGCGTTCTTGCCGAATAGCGTGCCCTGCGGGCCGCGCAGGACCTCGAGGCGGTCGGCATCGACGAGATCCATGAAGGCCTGGCCCGAACGGCTGAGGACAACGCCGTCGACGACAGTCGAGACGCTGGGCTCGGCGGCGATCGAGAAGGTAATGGTGCCCACACCGCGCATGACGATTGCGCTGTTGGCGCTTGTCGTGCCCTTGCGGAAGGTGACCGAGGGAACGATCCGCGTGATGTTCTCGAGGCTGGTCGCGCCGGTCTGTTCGAGCCGGTCGCCCGAGACAGCGGAAATGGCGATCGGAACGCTCTGCGCGTTTTCCTTCACCTTCTGCGCCGTGACGATGATTTCCTCGACTTCCTGCGCAGAGGCAAGGCTGGGGCAAAGCATCGCCATCGCACTTGTGGAAGCGGCGAGCGCCCACACGAACTTATGCCTGGAAACGTACATAGTTACTCCCCTCCCAATACGGGCTCGACTTGGTTTTCATTCGCTTCCATGCCGCCGTTGCGGAGCCTTTCGGAAGCGGGCCTTCATTGGCCCTTGCATTGCCAGTGTGTCCCCGGTATGTCAAGCGGTGTCATACGCAAACGCAGAAGCACAGGAAGTGCCGCGTCGGGCAGGGCGCAATTAGAGAGGAAATGCATTGGAAGTGCGTGTTCTGAACGCTGAAGGCGGTTTCGACCTCGAGTATCGGGGGCGGGTGGTTCTGCGTCATAGACTCGCATGTCCAGCGCTGGACATTTCGCGCGGGAAGCCCAGTGTCGAAATGTACCGAGGCAATTTCTCGATTTCGGACGAGCCATCGGGTCGTGTAACTCCTGCACAATGGCGCAGGGTCGATGGGGGCGTTGAATTCCTTGAGGATGGCGTGCCTTGCGCATCTCTGCGCATCGACGGCGCGGCCTTGCAGGCCGAGGCGCTCGTGCCGGGTTACGACCGCATGACCATCAGGTTCCATGCGCAGCCCGGGGAGACGGTCTGGGGCGGCGGCGAGCAGATGAGCTATCTCGCGCTCAACGGTCGCAGCTTCCCGATGTGGACCAGCGAACCGGGCGTGGGACGAGACAAGTCCACAGAACTGACCCGCATCATGGACGAGCAGGGCATGGCTGGCGGGGACTACTGGAATACCAATTATCCCCAGCCGACGTTCCTGACTTCGCGCTGGCTGGCCGTTCATCTCGATGCCGCCTGCTACAATGTCCTCGATTTCCGCGATCCCACCGCGCACTGCGTGGAGGTGTGGAGCGGAAGCGCGCGCTTCGAACTGTTCGGCGCCAGCGGGCCGCTGGAACTGGTCTCGATGCTTTCGGAAAGGTTCGGTCGTCAGCCGCCCTTGCCCGACTGGGCGATTGGCGGGGCCATCGTGGGGCTCAAGTCCGGGGCAAGCAGCTTCGACCGTCTGGAGCGGTTTGTCGAGGCGGGTGCGGCTGTCTCCGGGCTGTGGTGCGAGGACTGGGCCGGGATCCGCGAGACGAGCTTTGGCCGTCGCCTGTTCTGGGACTGGGTCGGGTCGGAGCGCAGCGAGGCGCGATATCCCGATCTCAGGGCATCGATCGCGGGGCTTGCCGAGCGCGGCATTCGCTTCCTTGCTTATGCCAACCCCTATCTCGCCGTCGACGGTACTCTTTACGAAGAGGCCCGGCAGGGCGGGCACTTCTGTCTGCGGCAGGACAGCGACGAGGTCTACCTGGTCGACTTTGGCGAGTTCGACTGCGGCGTGCTGGATTTCACCCGTGAATCGACGCGCGACTGGTTCGCCGAACGCATTCTGGGACGCGAGATGCTGGATATCGGTATTTCCGGCTGGATGGCGGACTTCGGTGAATACCTGCCGACCGATGTGCGGCTCGCCGACGGATCCGATGCCATGGAAGCCCATAACCGCTGGCCGGTCCTGTGGGCTCAGGTGAATGCCCAGGCTCTGGCTTCGCGTGGCAAGACAGGCGATGCACTGTTCTTCATGCGGGCCGGCTATTCCGGCGTGCAGGCCTATTGCCCCCTGTTGTGGGCCGGCGACCAGTGCGTCGATTTCACGCGGCATGACGGCATCGGGACGGTTGTGACCGCCGCGCTTTCATCGGGGCTGGTCGGCAATGCCTACAGCCATTCCGACTGCGGGGGCTACACATCGCTCCACGGCAATGTCCGCAGCGTCGAACTGATGCAGCGCTGGTGCGAGCTTTCGGCCTTCGCGCCGGTCATGCGCAGCCACGAGGGAAACCGTCCGGACGACAACCTCCAGTTCGATTCCACGCCCGAATTGCTGAACTGCTTCGCGCGCTGGAGCAGGGTGCATGCGCACCTTGCTCCCTATGTCCGCCATTTGTGTCACGAGGCGCAAGGGGTCGGCTTGCCCGCACAGCGGCCCCTGTTCCTTCATTATCCCGATGATCCTGAATTGTTTACGGTGCAGGATCAGTTCCTCTACGGTGCCGACATGGTCGTGGCTCCCGTGATCGAGGAAGGGGCCGAGGCGCGCCGGGTGATCCTGCCGGGAAGCGGTGTCTGGAGACATTGCTGGACGGGTGAGGATTTCGCGCCGGGTGTTGTCGAGGTTTCCGCTCCCGTCGGGCAGCCGCCTGTGTTCTATCGGCCGGACAGTGCCTTCGCGCAGCTGTTCGCCGGATTGAAAGAGGTGTTGAGGGGATGAGTGAGCGGGCGAATATCAGGGACGTTGCCGCGATGGCCGGGGTCGCCGTCAAGACGGTCAGCCGCGTCCTGAACGGGCATCCTTATGTGAGCGCGGATACGCGTGCGCGGGTCGAGGAAGCCATGCAGAAGCTCGACTTCCGCCCGAGCGTCGCCGCCCGCATCCTGTCCGGCTCGAAGTCCAACCAGATCGCCCTGATCTACGACAATCACAGCCCTTTCTACATGTTCCAGATTCAGACCGGATGCTGGGAACAGTGCAAGCAGCACAACATCCGACTGCTTGCCCAGCCGGTCGACGTGACCGATCCGACCGTCGGCGAGCAGGTGCGCGGTCTTGTGACCGAAACGCATGTCGACGGGATTATCCTGTCCTCGCCGGTGACCGACTGCGAGCCTGTCCTGCGCGCGCTCGAGGCGCTTGACCTGCCTTTCGTGCGGATCTCTCCGGGCACTAACCACGCGCTCACCAGCTCGGTGTTCATGGATGACACGCAGGCTGCCGACGACATGACGACCTACCTGATCAATCAGGGCCATCGTCGCATCGGCTTCATCAAGGGGCACCAGAGCCACATGGCCTCCGAAGACCGCCTCTTCGGATATCGCCGGGCACTGGACCGTGTCGGTATCCAGTTTGAACCCTCGCTCGTCTTCGAAGGCGAGTTCGATTTCGAGAGCGGCGTGCGGGCAGCGCAGTATCTGCTCGACCTGCCCGAAGTGCCGACGGCCATCTTCGCATCGAACGACGACATGGCCGCCGGCGTCCTTGCCGAAGCGCACAGCCGCGGGATCGAGATTCCGACTGAGCTGTCGGTCACCGGGTTCGACGATACGACCCTGGCGCGAACGGTATGGCCACCGCTCACCACCATTCACCAGCCCATGGCGGAGCTGGCCCAGACCGCGACCGAGATTCTCATCGCCGGTAACGAGATTACCCATCGCCGCTTGCCCCATTCCCTTATCGAGCGCGCATCCGTCGCGCCGCCTCTCAGGAAGACCATATGAGCCAATTGCCTGCCGTCCCTGCTGTCCGTCCTCTCGGCGCCAGCGGCATCGAAGTGTCCTCGATCGCCTGGGGCATGTGGCGCCTTGCCGAGGGCGGGCGCTCCGTCGCGGAAGCGGCCCGCCTCGTGAACGCGGCTCTCGATGCGGGGATAACCCTGCTTGATACGGCCGACATCTACGGCTTCGACGGCGCGGCCGGTTTCGGTGATGCCGAGGCGCTACTGGGCGAAGTGCTGGCCCAGGACCCGTCGCTGCGCTCGCGCATGGTGTTGGCGACCAAGGGCGGCATCTTCCCGCCGCTGCCTTACGATCAGAGCACTGCCTATCTCAACGATGCCATCGATGCATCGCTGCGCCGCCTGAAGGTCGAACAGGTCGACCTCTGGCAGGTCCATCGTCCCGACATCCTGACCCATCCGCAGGAAGTGGCACGGGCGCTTGAGGATGCCGTTGCGGCAGGCAAGATCCGCACGCTGGGCGTTTCGAATTTCACGATCCACCAGATTGCCGCGCTGGATTCGTTTCTTGGCACCAAGCTGGTTTCGACCCAGCCGGAGATCAGCCCTCTGCGCATCGACTGTTTCGAGAACGGTGAACTCGATCAGGCGATGATGATGGGCCTGCTGCCGCTGGCCTGGTCGCCGCTGGGCGGCGGGCGCCTCGCCAATCCGCAGAGCGAGCGTGACAAGGCAGTCGTCGCAGCGCTTCGCACGGTGGCCGATGCCCACGGCGTGTCAACGACGGTGGCGGCCTACAGCTGGCTCATGGCGCACCCGGCAGGCATCGTGCCGATCATAGGATCGCAGCAGGTTGAGCGGATTGTCGAAGGAACGGCGGCCCTGAAGGTCCGCTGGACCAGACAGGAGTGGTACGGCGTTTTGGTTGCGGCCCGGGGCGTGCCTTTGCCCTGAGCCGAAGGATCCCGCTGCCGCGGGTCTGAACGAGTGTAACGGCAAGTAGTGCTGAACAGGAAAACGTGCGCCCTGCCCGGGTGTCCCGGTGAACGCGCGCGTCCGATAGAAGTGAGAGGAGATCGAAATGTCAGACCGGAAATGTGAAATCGCGTGGTTCTCCGCTTTGTGCGACGACGATTACGAATTTCTCGGGGTTCCTGATCCCCATCTCCAGTCGAGCTGGGAGCATTGCCGCAATATCGTCATGCGCGCCGAGGAAGGCGGCTTCGACAATATCCTGCTTCCCTCTGGCTATCAGCTGGGTCTCGACACCACGGCCTTCGCCGCAGCGGTGGCAACGCAGGTGCGGCGCATGAAGCTGCTCTGGGCCACCCGCATCGGTGAGGACTGGCCACCCCAGCTTGCGCGCCGCATCGCGACGCTCGATCGCATCCTCGGCCCCAATGCTTCGGGCACCGGCGGTCGCCTCAACGTCAACATCATTTCCTCGGACATGCCTGGCGAGAAGCTGGAAAGCGCGCCGCGCTATGCCCGCGCGACCGAAGTGATGAAGATCGTGCGCACGCTCCTTAATGGCCAGCACCTCGACCACGAGGGCGAGTTCTACAAGCTCAAGCTGGATCCGCCGCGCATCGGTACCCTCTCGGGCAAGTGCCCGGCGTTCTACTTCGGCGGCCTGAGCGAGGACGCGCGTGAATGCGCCGCCGAAGGCTGCGACGTCTACCTGATGTGGCCGGATACGATGGACAAGGTGCGCGAAACCATCGCCGACATGAAGGCGCGTGCCGCGCGGTTTGGCCGCAGTCTCAAGTTCGGATATCGTGTGCACGTCATCGTCCGCGAAACCGAAGATGAGGCCCGCCACTATGCCGATCGCCTGCTGTCCAAGCTGGATGACGAAGCGGGCAAGGCCATTCGCGAGAAGTCGCTCGATGCCAAGAACTACGGTGTCCAGCGTCAGGCGGAACTGCGCAGCGCTGCAGGCGGAGACGGCTTCGTCGAAGACAACCTGTGGACCGGCATCGGCCGTGCCCGTTCGGGGTGCGGCGCAGCGATCGTCGGCACGCCCGATCAGGTCCTTGCCAAGCTTCGCGCCTATCAGGACGAAGGGATCGAGGCGTTCATCCTCTCCGGCTATCCCCATGCGCAGGAGGCGGACCTGTTCGCACGTCATGTCCTGCCGCATATCCAGCACGGCCCGCTCGAAGCCTGACAGAGGGAAGCCAACGAGGTGAGCGAAGAGCTCTTCGACATTGCCGTTATCGGCGGCGGAGTGAACGGCTGCGGTATCGCGCGCGATGCCGCCGGCCGCGGCGCACGGGTCCTGCTGCTGGAAGCGCGCGACCTGGCAAGCGGGACGTCATCGGCATCGACAAAGCTCATCCACGGCGGTCTGCGCTATCTTGAGCATTACGAGTTCGGCCTTGTCCGGGAATCGCTCAGCGAGCGCGAGCGACTCTGGGCGATAGCGCCGCACATCATCTGGCCGCTGCGCTTCATCCTGCCGCACGTGAAGGGACTGCGGCCCCGCTGGCTGCTGCGCCTCGGACTGTTCGTCTATGACCATCTCGGCGGACGCAAGCGTCTGCCGGCAACGCGCTCGGTCGATTTGTCGAGGCATCCGGGCGGCAAGCCGCTCAAGGACGAATTCAACCACGCTTACGTTTATTCCGATTGCTGGGTGGACGATGCCCGGCTGGTGGTCCTCAATGCGCGAGATGCGGCAGACCATGGCGCGGAGGTCCATACGCGCGCCCGGGTCGAGGTGCTGTGCCGTGAAGGGGAAGGCTGGCGCATCGAAGCAGACGGCAAGACTTTCCGGGCACGAGCGGTCGTCAATGCGGCCGGTCCCGCAGTTCTTGACCTCCTGGGCCAGGCCGGTGAACAGTCCGAACGGCGCATGCGGCTCGTGCGTGGGTCGCACATCGTCGTTCCGCGCAAGTTCGAGCACGAATTCGCTTATTTCTTCCAGCTTCCGGACGGGCGGATATTCTTCGCCATCCCCTACGAGCAGGACTTCACGCTGATCGGCACGACCGACCGTGACCATCACGGAAGTCTCGAGGACGTTCGGGCCAGCGAGGAGGAGATCGCCTACTTGTGCGAGGGGGCGAGCCACTACTTCCGCGAACCGGTGACACCCGGCGATGTCGTGTGGACCTATTCGGGCGTGCGGCCGCTCATCGACGACGGTTCGGGCAAGCCCGAAGCAGCGACACGCGGCTATACCCTGGAACTGACCGACAGGGCCGAGGGGGCGCCGCTGCTCTCGGTAATGGGCGGCAAGATCACGACCTACCGGCATCTGGCGCAGGAAGCCGTCGACCTGCTGGGCGGGCGAATGCCGCAATTGGCGGACAGGCACTGGACCGACAAGGCGCCGCTACCCGGCGGGAACTTCTCTGCCGATGAATTGCCCGGAATGTTCGAAGACTACGCGGCCCGCTATCCGTTTCTCGAGCCTGCCTGGCTGCATCGTCTCCTGCGCAATTACGGGACGCTGATCTCCGACATCTTCGGCAATGCGAGGGCGCTCGCCGACTGTGGCATGCACTTCGGACACGGGCTGACCGAATGCGAGATTCGATACCTAGTACAGTTCGAATGGTGTCGCAGCGCGGATGACCTGCTCTGGCGCCGCACCAAGCTGGGCCTGCGTTTGACCTCGGAGCAGACCGAGAAATTACAGCAATATCTTGCGGAACTGACGCCTGCTTGAGTTTGGCTTGCGCTCGCCCATGCAGGCATTGGGACACGGGCTGCGACGGATTGAATTTAAGGGAGAGACACGGTGCAGGAGCGCCCCATTCTGGTCCTCGATGAAGGAACGACCTCGACCAGAGCCATATTGTACTCTGCCGACGGCAAGATACTGGGCGTGTCCCAGTCTGAACTGACACAGCACTATCCCGCGCCCGGCTACGTCGAGCACGATGCGAACGAGATCTGGGAGAAGACACTCGCGTGCGCCCAGGAAATGGTCGCGCGGGCAGGTGGCGCGGACCGGATTGCTGCCATCGGCATCACCAACCAGCGTGAAACTGTCGTTGCCTGGGATCGCCAGAGCGGCAATCCGGTCACGCGAGCGATCGTTTGGCAGGACCGTCGCACCGCGGACCGCTGCCAGGAACTGCGCGAGGCTGGCCACGAGAAGATGATCGGCGCGCGGACCGGGCTCATGCTCGATCCGTATTTTTCCGCGACCAAGATGAGCTGGATCCTCGAACACGTGCCAGCGGCTCGCGAGCTCGGGGACAGGCTGGCGTTCGGGACCGTCGAGAGCTGGTTGGTGTGGAAGCTTACCCAGGGCCTGCATATCACCGATGCCAGCAATGCCAGCCGGACCATGCTCATGCCATTGGAAGGCGTGGGCTGGGATGACGAACTGCTGGCGCTTCATGGTATATCGCGCGCCAGCTTGCCCGAAATCGTCGACAATGCCGGAGAATTCGAGAGGACGAGCCCCGAGCTGTTCGGGGGATCGATTGCCATCTGCGGGCTCGCCGGAGACCAGCAGGCGGCGACGATCGGGCAGAACTGCCTCTCCCCCGGCGATGTGAAGGCCACGCTGGGAACAGGCGCCTTCGTCCTTGCCAATACCGGCACGACGCCAAGGCTCTCGAGCCACAGACTGGTGAGCACTGTGCTCGCCCAGATCGGCGGGCAGCGCAGCTTTGCACTGGAAGGGTCGGTCTTCGTTGCAGGCAGTCTGGTCAAGTGGCTGCGCGATGAGCTGTGCATGGTCGGAACTGCCTGCGAAACGGAAAGTCTCGCCCGCTCGATCGCGGACAGCGGGGGCGTGTGCATTCTGCCCGCCCTGTCGGGTCTTGGCGCCCCGCACTGGCGCGCCGAAGCGCGCGGGGTCATTGCGGGACTGACTCATGGTACGGGGCGGGCGCATATCGTGCGTGCTGCGCTGGAGGCCATGGCGCACCAGATGCATGACCTGAAAGTGGCTTTCGATGGTGATGGTGCCGCATGGCTGAACCTGCGTCTCGACGGGGGCATGAGCGCTAACGACTGGATCGCGCAGGATCTTGCCGACATCCTTGATCTTCAGGTGGAAAGGCCGCTCGATGTGGAAACGACCGCGTTGGGAGCGGCCATGTTGGCGAGCGTGGGCTGCGGTATCTACGGCGGGCTGGAAGAGGCCGCGAGGATGCGTCCCGAAGTGACGGTCTTCAGGCCGGCCATGAACTCCGAGATGCGTCGTACGCGCCTTGGCCTGTGGCACGACGTGCTTTCCTCCGAACTGGGCAAGGGCGTGTGATCGGTCGGGGCGCACTCCGGCGGTAGAATTGACATCGCCGCGGCAAGGGTCGAGTTTCTTCCCAGCGACAAAAGTCGCCGGAAATGCGGGAGAGAAGACATGACCCTGCAGGCCGAAGAAGCGCCTGACCTGGGTGCTGCAAAGATCGGCGCGATCGCGCACCTCTATCGCGGAGAGGTGTACCGGTCGGCAGTCTGGCGAACCCGGCTGGATACCACCACGAATTGGTCGGTGGTGACCTTGGGGATTGCACTTTCCATCACTTTCGCCTCGCCCGACGCTTCGCCTCTGCCGCTATTGTTGGCAGGCATCCTGATCCTGTTCTTCTTGCTGCTCGAAGCGCGCCGTTATCGTTACTTCAATGTCTGGCGGGCCCGTTGCCGCTGGATGGAGACGCACTTCTTCGCCAGTTTTCTCAACGGCGATGATGCGCGGCACGAGGGGGACTGGCAGCAGACGCTTGCCCGTGACTACCTGCGCCCGCGCTATCATATCCCGCTGCAGGTCGCGATCGGCAGGCGGATAAGGCGCAACTACTTCTGGATCCTGCTCATCCAGACGACGGCCTTTGTCAGCAAGATCGTCGTCCATCCGACTCCGATCGAGCATGTGTCCCAACTCGCGCAGCGGTCAGCCATCGGACCCGTTCCTGGTGAACTGGTGCTGGGGCTGGGCGCGCTCTACTGTCTCGCCTGGGGTTGCATTGCGGTCTGGAGCTGGCGCGACGACAAGCGGCGCGCGGCGCACCGCGAAGACCACGTCGGGATGGGGTGAGCCGGATCGTCTAGCGGGCTTCTACCGCAAGGCGACGGCCTGTTACCAGCGTCTGGATGATGAAAAGGATCATCAGGATCGTTCCGACGGCGCCAACAAAGACATCGAAGCCCGATGTGGTGCCGAACACGCCCTTGCCGCTGCCCAGCACCATCATCATGAGCGTGAGGCCGATCAGCATGAAGCGCAGTTCGGTCGGCCCGGCAGAGAGGTAGGACAGCTTGAACTCGCCAATCACCCGCGCTGCCAGATAGGCGTGGATCGAGAGCAGGAGATAACCCACCAGCGCCACGGTCGCGATGTCCATGGCGATGTAGGGACTGGCCCCAAGACCCCAGACGATCAGCACGGTGGTCAGCCCGTCACAGCTGTGATCGATGAAATAGCCGTATGCCGGTCTTTCGATCTTGCGGAAGCGGGCAAGGCTGCCGTCCATCGAATCCCCGAACCATTGCACCACGTAGCCGGCAATCGAAAGCCACAGCCACTGCCATGCCCAGTTGCTGGCGGCGTAGCCGGCGAAGGTCATGACTGCGCCGACAATGCCCAGCGCTGTTAGAATATCGGGCGTGATCCAACTCGGCATGCGCGCGCAAAGCCATTGCAGGATGCGCCGCTCCGAGCGCGCCAGCAGGTTTTGCTGGATGCGCACCATCGGGCCGGCATGGGTCTCGGGATTTGAACTCATTCAGGTAACTTTCTGGGAGGCTCGCGGCCTCATTCTACGTCGTTTGCGCTGCAGCCTAGCGGTTTCTCTCCACTGCGCAATGCAGGCGCTGGCATCTGGACAGGAAATTCGGGCTTCTCAACCGGCTCAGAAGGACTGGCTGGCGAGGCGGCGGACAAGCTTGCTGACCATCAGTTGGCCGTGGGCCGAGCCCATGGCGACCGAAAGCAGTGTGCCCGGGAACGCGGCATCGTGCGCACCCAGGAAATGTGAGGCAGGTCTTGCGCCTCCCAGAAGGTGGAAGGCCAGGCCATAGACTTCGCTGCGACGTTTCCATTGCACCGAAGATCTGGGCGGGTTGGTCCATTGCCTGCCGCAGCGCGATGGAGGGTCGCGGACAACGCGGTTGGAGGTCACAGCTGCGCCTGACCGTCGGGCCAGTAAGGATACTGCGTGGTCCCCATTTCTTGCCGCAGTTTGCTGATGCGCCTTTCGTAGTGAGAGACGAGGTCGAAACGCGATCCGCAATGCTGGGGCGCTTCGTCATCCACTTTGCGCATGAGTGCAATTTGGTGATGATACAGAAGCTGATTGAGGTCCAAGACTGCTCTCCTTCATGCGGGAGCGCGAAGGTCTCTCAGTCACCGATTTGCATAACGGGGCCGGCGATAAATCTACTGTAATCTAAAAGCGCTGCGATGGCTAGTGGAGCATAAAATTTCGTTGCCTTGAAATTTGAGAAAGAAAGCTCTATATGGCTTTCGCTACGTCGCTCCATGGCGAGATAATTTCCAGCTTCGGCTGCAATCTCGATTTCCTTTACAGCTTCCTGGCAATCATTTCCCGGATTGCATTCAAGCATCGGGGCTGGGCAACGCTTTTTCAGGATTTATTGAAGTGGCTAAAGAAGAATTACTGACAATGGAAGGTTCGGTCGAGGAAGTACTTCCCGATGGACGTTTCGCCGTACTTCTGGACAATGAGCATCGGATCATCGCCTACACGGCGGGCAAGATGCGCAAGTTCAGGATCCGCACGGTGGCCGGAGACCGCGTTCACGTTGAAATGACGCCTTACGATCTCAGCAAGGGACGTATCGTCTTCCGTGAGCGTTCTCCCGGACAACCGGGGCCGGGCAAGGGACGTGGCAATTTCAAGAGGTAACCAGATAACAATAAGGGATGCGGCTGCGGCCGCTGTCAGAGGAATTGATGATCAATACCATTTCGGACGCATTTGGGCGTCCCCACAAGAAGAACGGCAGCGAAAAGCTGCCCTTTTCCATCAAGCATACGCTTGAGAAGACGCGCAGCTCACTTTCCGTGCAGGAGCTGAAGCTCCTCGTCGCGGCCATGGTGGACTGACACGCGTTACAGGTCGGGCGCTGCCCGGCCTGGGATTTCCATGAAATTCAATTAGCTGCATCGCAGGAGAGGCAAAGCGCCTGTCTCCTGCGTTGTCAGTTTTCGGCGATCCGGGCTTCCTGCGAATCCTCTTCGGATTGCGCGGTTTCCCTGGCTTCAAGTTGGGCACGTTCCCTGGCGGACCGTGTGGCCTCAAGCTTGCGGATCCTGTCGGACATCGCCTGCCAGGCGGCAGCCGAGCGCAACTCGCGTTCGCGAACGTTGTCGAGGCTGGATTGGTCGGCGGCGATTGTCGCAGCGCGGACTCTTTCGTCGCAGAAGGTGCGGGTCAGGCTCATATGAGGGTCTCTCCGCCAGATTTTACAAAGTATGAGAATGGCAGGGCTGTCCGGGGACAGCCCTGCACTTCGCGCGATCAGGCCTCGCGAAGGTTCGTTGCCGAAGCCTTGCCGTTGCGGCCGACTTCAACTTCGTAGGAAATGCGCTGGTTCTTTTCGAGCGTGTGCATACCTGCTGCTTGAACCGCAGACACGTGGACGAAGCTGTCATCGCCGCCATTGTCGGGGGAAATGAAGCCGAAGCCCTTGTCAGTGTTGAAGAATTTTACGGTCCCGATGGGCATTGGTGTTTCCTTTCAAGAAACGATGTTCCCGGCGCACAACGCGTGCAACCGGATCACGTCAAATCGTCAGAGAAAGGGAAATCGTCTCAGATGGGAAAATTGCCAAGGCAGGTGCCGGCTCAAAAACCAGAATTGTCGAAACCCGTCGCAAATTCGACGTGCGGTTTTATAGCACGGAACGCTCAACAATACCATAAAATTCTCGCACGAAAATTATCGGATTAAATCTTCACAACGTTGGTTTGAAATCGCAACAATTTTGCATCGGTAATTTATATTTCACGATGATTTGGCTGATAATAATATTAAAATGAAGTATTATTTCCATGCCTTCCAGTGGCGTGGGGCTTTGCCTTGGCTCGACCGCCGCGCTAGACATGGGGCATGGCAGGATGCGGATGCGAACCTACTCCGGTTGAAACACGGGCCCAGCAACGCGTGCTGTGGCTGGCCCTTGCCCTGAATGCCGCGATGTTCGTGGCTGAAGTGACCACCGGTCTGCTGATAGGTTCGACAGCCGTTCTGGCCGACGGTCTCGACATGCTTTCCGACGCAACTGTCTATGCGATTGCGCTTGCGGCAATTGGACGTAGCCCGCGTTTCAAGATCAATACGGCGACGCTGAGCGGTGTCCTGCTGCTGTCTCTCGGCGTCGGCCTGCTCTGGGAAGTCGTGCGCCGCTTCCAGGTGGGCGAAGCGCCTGAAGGCCTGTGGATGATGGCCGTTTCCCTTCCCGCACTTGCCGTGAACGTGATCGTCCTGCGCCTCCTCGCCCATCAGCGCAATGGCGAGGTGCATCTGCGTGCCGCCTGGATCTTTACGAGGGCGGACGTCGTGGCCAACGTGGCCGTGATCCTTTCGGGGCTGGCCGTCGTGGTGACGGGCATACGCTACTTCGATCTCGTCGTTGGCGCGGGAATCGGTTTTTACGTCATTCGCGAAGCGCTAGAGATCCTGAAGGATGCGCGGGCGGAAAGAGCCTCCACCACCTGACCTGCGTGCGCCGAAGTCGAGACCTGCTCGATTTCGGATGAACGATCCCGCGGCCCGGGCATTTAACAATGCGGACAACGTGGAGTATGCCCTCCTTATGGAGCACCAGGCCCTTGTTTTTGCACTGATTGGCGTTCTCGGGATCGGGGCGCAGTGGATCGCGTGGCGCACGGGGTGGCCGGCAATTGCGCTGATGCTTTTCGCTGGTGTCATCGCAGGTCCGGTCACCGGCCTCATCTTGCCGGAGCAGACCTTCGGGGAACTGCTGGAGCCGATGATCTCCGTCGCGGTTGCGCTGATCCTGTTCGAGGGCGGTCTCAACCTCAATTTTCGGGAATTGCGCAAGACCGAGGGCGCGGTGACGCGTTTGGTCCTGATCGGCGTGCCGGTCGGCTGGGGTCTCGGCGCCATTGCCTGCTACTACCTTGCCGGACTGGTCTGGCCCGTGGCCATCCTTTTCGCAGGCATTCTCGTCGTGACGGGGCCCACGGTCGTCCTGCCGCTGCTGCGACAGAGCAATGTCGCACCGCGCCCGCGGGCCATCCTCAAGTGGGAAGCGATCGTCAACGATCCGATCGGGGCGCTCTGCGCAGTCATCACTTACGAGTACCTGCGGCGGGCAGAAGCCGGGGGGACGCTGATCGCCGTCGTCGTCTCGCTGTTGGCTGCCGCTGTTGTGGCCGGATTGATCGGCTATGCGGTGGCGCGTCTGATCGCCTGGTCCTTCCCGCGCGGCCAAGTGCCGGAATACCTCAAGGCTCCGGTGCTGCTGGTAGCCGTGATCAGCACTTTCGTGCTGTCGAACGCCATCCAGCAGGAGACCGGCCTGCTAGCGGTAACGGTCATGGGCGTTGCGATCGCGAATATGCGGCTCGACAGCCTGCGGGACATTCATCCTTTCAAGGAGAACGTCACGGTCCTGCTGATTTCCGGCGTTTTCGTGCTGCTTTCGGCATCGCTGGATCTGGAAGTGCTGCGCCAGTTCGAGTGGCGCTTCATCGCCTTCCTCATTGCCCTGCTTTTCATCGTGCGGCCGGTGACGGTGCTGCTCAGCCTGGCCTTCAGCCGGTTGCCCTGGAACGAGCGCCTGCTGCTGGCATGGATCGCTCCGCGCGGTGTCGTCGCCGTGGCCATCGCCGGCCTTTTCGCCCTGCGCCTTGGCAAACTGGGCTATGCCGATGGCAGCATTCTGGTGGCATTGTCTTTCGCCGTGGTCGTCGCGACCATCGTTGCCCACGGGTTCAGCGTCCGGCATGTCGCACGCTGGCTGAAGGTGACGGGCGTGCAGCGCAAGGGACTGCTGATCGTCGGCAGTACCCCGTGGAGCCTGGCTCTGGCCGAGCAGGTGCGCTCGCTCGAATTGCCGGTCACGATTTGCGACACGAGCTGGCAGCGCCTTTCTGCCACCCGGCAGGCAGGCATTCCCACCTATCACGGTGAGATACTTGCGGAGTCCACCGAGGAACGGCTCGATCTCACGCAGTTCCAGGTTCTGGTCGCGATCTCGCAGAACGAGGCCTACAACGCGCTGGTCTGCAACGAGTTCGCACCCGATTTCGGGCGGGATTCCGTCTATCAGCTGGGCGGGATGGGCGACGACGAGGATCACCGCAGCCTTCCTGAAGCCCTGCAGGGCCGCGCGATGTTCGCGTCAGGGCTCGGTGTAGAGGACATCATCGCGCGTGAGCAGGCGGGATGGACTTTCCGCAAGACCAAGATCAGCGATCGGTTCGATTTCTCGGACGCCCGCGCGGTGTTGCCAGAAGGAGGGGATATGCTGTTCCTATACCGCAAGGATGGGAAGATCCGCTTTTTCACCCATGCTTCACGTCCGGCGGCCGAGCCGGGTGACGTTATCGTGTCCTACGCCCCTTCGCGCCATCCGGAAGCATCGCCTTCCGGTCAGACAACACAGACAGAAGAGGCAAGCGCATGATGCTCCCGCGTGTCAGGGTCGGCAGACCGGCTCGGTTTTTTACTGCGGCTCTGGTCCTGCCGCTTTCGGCTTGTAGCGGTTCCGACCAGCCTGGCTTGCCCGAAGAGACAGGTTCTGCGGCCATCGAGGCGCCCGGCATTGCGGTGCAGGACAGCTCCCCTGTCGTGGACGTCGCGCCGAAGAAATCGATCCTTCGCCCCGACGTTGGCCCCTTGCCGGATACCGCGCCTTCGCTGCAGCCCGTGACGGTTACAGTACGCTTTCCCGATCAAGGGAAAGAGCCGGACGAAACGGGGCTTGCCGCCATCGACGAGCTTATCGACAATCCGACTTTCAAGGCAGGCGGCGCCGTCACGATCTGGGGACATACCGATTCCCGTGGCAGCGACGATGCCAACCTCGCAGCTTCGAAGAAGCGGGCGGAGGCCGTGCGCGATCATCTGGAGAGGAAGGGTGTGGATGGCGGACGCCTGACGGTCATCCCTCTTGGGGAAAGTCGACCGATTGCGCCCAATCGCAAGCTTGACGGATCGGATGATCCAAAGGGGCGTGCGCGCAACCGGAGGGTGGAGATCCGCGTCGAGCCTCCCGTCAAGGATGTCGAGGAAGGCACCGGCGATCCTGCGACCATGGGCCCCAAACTGTCGCCCGAATAGCTTGTCCGGCTTGGCGCCATGATCCAGTCATTGCTTCATCGTGCTTGATTGCGGGATCTGCATCTGCGTGCTTCCCGACGTACCTGGTTGAGAGCACTAGTTAACGTTGAGACCAACCGCAATTCCACAGAGTTCGATTCTTGACTGTTTTTTCCTTCTAAATTTCCATAAATAAGTAATGTAATCAGTTATATCGATCCTATTACAGAATTGTAATCCGCGAATTTACCAAAGTTTATTTACCTAAAGAAGACACTCGTAGGACAAGAACTCGAGGTGTCTGCTTATGATACGTAGGTTCAAGTCCAGATATGGCGCGGTCCCCGTGCTGCTGCTCGCCGCTCTGTCCCCCTTTCAGCTGGCTTATGCCCAAACGGTTACCGGAACGATCGACGCCACGATAACCCTTGTGGCGGCTTGTGCAGTCAATGGCGATACGGCGACAAGCAATGTCGATTTCGGATCGCTCGATTTCGGGTCGGTCAGTACCTTTTTTACATCAACCGACGCCCAGGTCGACGGCAATGGATCCGGAAACATTTCGGTGCAATGCTCTCCCGGCTCCGATGCCACGATAACCATCGACAGCGGCGCGAACGACGCTGCGGTAGCCGGCGGCGGCAGGGCCCTGGCCAATGGCTCGGTTTACATACCTTACGACATCTATTCCGATGCCGGGTTCAGTACCGTCCTCAACAATGGATCGACGCTGTCCGTCTCCGGCGACGGTACCGCACAGACGGTGCCGATCTATGGCCGCGCGGTGGGTGTCACCGGGCTCTCGCCGGGCACCTACACCGATACGATTTCGGTGACGCTGACCTTCTGAAGCGGGAGAGCGGAGCATGGGATATCGATGGCACCGCGCATCACGAATGGGGGCCGGACTGGCGGCCGTTCTATCCACTCCGGCCATGGCGGACACCACCACCACTTTCCAGGTTTCGGCCACGGTCGTCTCGGGCTGCGAGATCAACGGCGCCCTTGCATCGAACGGCGAAGTGCTCGGGCGATACGGCCAGCTCGATTTCGGAACCCATTCGTCGCTCTCCACCGATACCGCATCTGCAGCCATTGCCGCTGATGCCGGGCTGACGTTGAGCTGCACGCCCGGTATTGCGCTGTCGATGGCGTTGGGGGCAGGCCAGCATGGGTCTGCCACGCGCAACATGCAGGCAGCCGGGAGCAGCGATCTGCTACCCTACCGGCTTTACCGGGATCCTGCCTTCTCGAACGAGATGCAGATCGATCAGGCTTATGCGATCACATTCGCCGATCCGGAAGCAATCGCTTTGCCCATCTACGGAAGGGTGGTGTTGAGCGGCGACAAACCGCCGGACACCTACTCCGACACTGTCGTCCTGACGCTGAGCTGGTGATGGCCATGGGAGAGGCAAAATCACCGGAAGGCATTGCGGCATTCCTCGTCGCGTTAGCCCTTGCGGTTCTGCCGCTGCGGGCCCCGGCCGCGACCGTCATGATCTGGCCGATCGATCCGGTCATTGGTGAGGGACGCGGTGGTACCGAACTCTGGCTGGAAAATCGTGGGGCGGCCGATGTCGTCCTGCAGATCCGTGTCATGCGCTGGACGCAGGAAGCGGGAAGCGACGTCCATTCCGATCAGGATGAAGTCCTGGCCAGCCCGCCGATGGTCAAGGTCGGTCCGGGCGTGCGCCAGCTCGTCCGCCTAGTGGCTGGTGAGCCGCTGCCACGGGACAGGGAGAGAGCTTACCGGATCATCGTCGATGAAATCCCTGCCGTCGCCGACCGGCCCGAGGAAATGCAGACCGCAACCGCGCTGCGCTTTCGCATGCGCTATTCTATCCCGCTTTTCGTGGCCCCGGAAAAGGGCAAGGACAAGCGGGAACCCGCCATGCCGCAGGTGAGCTGTCGTCTGATCGATCAGGGGCGGACGGTGCAGCTGGCCAACTCCGGGTCGATGCACGCCAGACTGGCTGACGCCGTACTCGATGCGGGTCAGGAAACCGTGCCGATCGCGCCGGGGCTTCTTGGCTATGTACTGGCAGGCAGCACCATGGAGTGGGCCGTTCCGGGCAAGCCGGCTACGACCGGTGCATTGCGTGCCAAGGTCAACGGCGATGCGAAGCAGGTGGCGCTTGGTGCCTGCAAGCCGATTTAGATGGCGGGCGCCGAAGTTCCTGCTGGCGCTGGTCGCGGGTTTCTCCGCGTTCACTCCGACGTCGGCCCATGCCGATGATGCGCCCGCGCAGATGACACGCGGTGCAGATATTTCGCCGGCCCTGCAGCTGCGGCTCGAACTGGTGGTGAATGGCCGGACAGCGAACCGCCTGATCCCCGTCACCCTGCAGGATGGACATCTTTCTGTGGCCGCGCGGGATTTGCGCGAGGCGGGCATTGACCGCGATTGGTCGATCGATTCCACGGTCGATCTTTCGGCTCAGGCGGGAATGACTGCCAAGTATACCGAAGCGGACCAGAAGCTCCTGCTGACGGTGCCGCCGCAGTGGCTTGAGGGCAGCCGTCTGGCCATTGCCGCCAAGCGCAGTCGTATCCTTCCGAAGAGCGATTTCGGCGTCCTGATCAATTACGACCTCTACGTCGCGCATTCGGAGCAGGACACCCATGGCTCGCTGTGGAGCGAACAGCGCCTGTTCGGGGGGCTGGGCATTCTCAGCAATACCGGGAGTATTTGGTTCGATACGTCCGGTGGGGCGAAGCGCTACCTGCGATACGAGACGCGCTGGACATACGTCGATGACGGGGCGATCCGGACATATGAAGCGGGGGATCTGGTTACCCGCACGCTACCTTGGACGAACCCGGTCAGGATGGCGGGCGCGCAGGTTTCGCGCGATTTCAGCGTCAGGCCAGACGTCGTCACATACCCGCTACCCGGTTTCGCCGGTACGGCGGCGGTACCGAGCGCGCTGGAGCTTTTCGTCAACGGCTACCGCGCGGCAGCGACGACGGTGGAGCCGGGGCCATTTGTGGTCGACGAACTGCCGTACGTGAACGGCGCAGGTGAAGCGACCGTCGTCACTACCGATGCGCAAGGCAGGCAGGTGCAGACGTCCGCATCCTTCTATGTCGCGACCACCTTGTTGCGGCCGGGACTGGCCGATTATGCGTTCTCTCTGGGCAGGCTGCGCCGGGACTTCGGAACGAGCCGTACAGGCTACGGCGAATGGGCCGCTTCAGCATCCGGGCGGTTCGGCCTTACCCGGTTCATGACTATCGAGGCATCGCTAGAGGCTGCCGGCGATCACCGTCTGCTTGGCTTCGGCGGCGTACTGAAACTTGGCAATCTGGGCGTTGTCGATGCCTCGGCCAGTGCCAGTCGCCAGTACGGGCGTGACGGCAGCCAAGTGGCACTGGGCTACCAGTACACCGGGCGCGGCTTTAACCTGATGGCCAGAGCCGTGCGGCGGAGCCCGGATTATGCCGACCTCTCGAGTGTTGCAGCCAGGGACTATCGTTTGCCTTCCCGCCAGTGGCAGGCGCAGGCGAACGTCATACTGGGCAGGGAACTGGGCAACCTTGCTGCGAGCTATGTCGAAACGCGTCAGGGGGATCAGCGCTTCCGGCTCGCGAACCTGTCCTATTACAAGTCACTATGGGGCCGCAGCAGCCTGCATCTGTCTGCAGTGCGTGACATCGAGCGTGGGACGACCAGCGCCATGGCGCAATGGGTGGTTCCGCTTGGGCGACAAGGAAGCGCAGTCGCCGGGATCGAGAGGACGCCGCGCGGCAATGCGCGCGCCGTGCTTGACTACGGCAGGGCGGTGCCGAGCGAAGGGGGGCTGGGGTGGTCGGCCGGCGCCTCCCATGCGAGCGGCGAGCGCGATCGCTATCGCGGGGACCTCACGTGGCGCAACAGTGCCCTGCAAGTGCAGGCTGGGGCATTCGGTACGGGGACGCAGACTACCGGTTGGGGCGAGCTTTCCGGTTCTCTGGTGATGATGGATGGCGGCATCTTCGCGGCCAATCGCATCAATGACGCCTTTGCACTCGTTTCCACCGACGGGGTGGCGGGCGTGCCCGTTCATTACGAAAACCAGAAGGTCGGCACGACCGACGCCAAGGGGCACCTGCTCATTGCGCGCGTTCCGTCATACTATGCCGCCAGCTTTGCCATCGATGCGCGCGACCTGCCAGCCGATGTGCAGGTGCCGTTCACGCGACAGCGTTCCGCCGTGAAGAACGGCAGCGGCCGTCTCCTGCATTTCCCGGTTTCAAGGAGCAGGGCTGCCCATGTTCTGCTGGTCGGGGAGGACGGCGCACCGCTTCCGGCAGGATCGAAGGTCACCTCGGCAAGCGGAGAGGAGACCTGGGTCGGTTTCGATGGCCGGGCCTACCTTGAGAATCTGCAAGACGACAATCGGCTCACTGTCATGAAGGCGGACGGCACACGCTGTCAGGTGGCGTTCGAATACCTTTCCAAGGACCCCGGGGTGGACCGTGTGGGACCATTGCCATGTCGATAGACGCCTTGCGCCCTTCAAGGCGGATCGGCCTTGCGCTGTTTGCCTTCCTGTTCTGGTTTGTCGTTCCGAACCCGGCGCGCGCTGCCTGCTCGGCAGCGTCGGGTTCGGTCAACCTCGGTAGCGCGAGTTCCTTTACTGTCGCGGCCAGCGCACAGACGGCAGGCGGAGCGACCGGGTTCTCGTGCACCGGAAGCCTCCTTTCGATCGCCTCTACCAATACGATCACGGCGACGATCGCCAGCGCAACCAACAGTCAGGGCACGCAGCCGCGGCTTCACGATGCCGCGACCGGGGATTACATTCGCTACGATATCTGCAAGGACTCCTCTTGCAGTGCGACTTATGCGGTGGGCGGCTCGATTACATGGAGCAGTACGACGTTCCTCGGCATCCTCGGCCTGTTCAACGCGACCGGCGGTACCCTGCCGATCCATATTCGCACGCAGACCGGAACCCAGGTGGCCGCAGGGACCTATACCGGCACGATCTCCATCGACTGGACGTGGCACCTGTGTTCGGCCGGTGCAGCCACGCTATGCATTTACGACGATGGAGCGACTTCGAGCACGGTCATCGTGAGCATGACGGTCAGTGCAGACTGCACCCTGTCCGCGCCCACTGCCGATTTCGGAAGCGCGGCCTTTGTCGGCAGTTTCGATCCGGTCGCCCAGACCATCACCATCCGCTGCAGCAAGGATGCGTCCTATACCGTGGGCATCGATGACGGGCAGAACTACTCTGGCAGCCGGCGCCTTGGAAATGCCGGTAACTACATCGCCTACGAGATCTACTACCCGCAAGGTTCAACCGGCCGCTGGGGACACCTGGGCACGGAACGTCGCAGCAGTGCGGAGGCGACGACCAATGCCGGGACTTATACCGGAACCACGGATCAGACCTATACCTACCGAGCGGAAATCCTGAGCGGCCAGTCGACGCCGCCTCCCGGTACCTACACGGACACCTTGACCATCGATGTGCAGTTCTAGCCTGTTCGGGTCAGTCTGAAGGACAGGCCGGTTTCGCTTGCCATTGATAGGCTTCGACCGTTTCCCCGCGCGGCATGTAGCTCACTTCGGATTGCCTGCCGTCCCGCTCGATCTGCAGGGTCAAAGTCGCATTCTGATCCGCCTGCATGGCGTCCTGCGGAAAGCGATTGCGTATCCTGTCGCCGTTGCGCAGCCCGGCTGCCTCTGCCGCCGATCCCGGCTTCAGGCCGCCGACAATGCGATCCGGAGTCGTCAGGATCAGCGGATCGAACCCGAGATCGAAACGGCGCAAGGGTTTCGTCACACGTTCGAAGCACGGGCCGAAAGCGTCAGAGGGCGGCAGCACGCCAGCTCCGCCCAGCATCGCATCGAACTGCGACAGGCCCTGCGTCCCCAGTTCCTGGCCCATCAGCTCTTTCCAAAGCGCCATGTCCATGGGGTGACCGGCGCGGCGCTCGGCCAGCATCTTGCGGACGATGTCGTCCAAGGAGCGTTTGCCCTGCGAAGCGGCCCTTATCTGGGCATCCACCGTTGCGAAATAGAGGGAACCGCGATCATAGGGCAGCACACGTATCCGGGTGTCCTTCCAGAAGCCGGCGGGTATCTCGTCGTTGGGCGTGTCGATCAGGGCATTGGTGTAGTAGCGCGCCGCCGTGGCGTTGAGATCGTCAAGGAAGGCCTGCCTGCCGATCAGTCCGGCCCGGTAAGGCAACATGCGCTGGTAATGGACGGCCAGCCCTTCACCGAACCAGGAGAGCGCAAGTCCGCCGGGAGCATCCATCGAGTTGCTAAGGGAGTTGATCCATGAATGGACCATCTCGTGTGCGAGCAGGCTTTCCAGATCCTCCAGCGTCGTCTTGTCACTGAAGGTGAAGGCAAAGCTGTCGGTCAGTCCGATACCGCTGCCGGGGTTCAGTCGGTTGGTACGCGCAAAGACCCCGAAGCTGGCCGGCCGCTGATCGAAGAAGTCCCCGTAGAATTGCTGCAGGCGGGCAGCCCAGCCCATCAGCTCGGTACCGTCGAAGCCGAATTGTCCCTGCCAGGTGCCGAAGAATGCGCCGCGGGAGAACGTGCCGACCTTTCCCGCCATGTAATAGCTCGATGCGATCTCCTCGACGCTCCATGGCTTGCTGGAGCGACTGTCTCCCGGGCCGAGGCTGGACACACCTTTGGCTCCGGCGCCGGCGCGCGAAAGGTCCCAGTGCACGGACACGTTTCGCGCAATCTCGTCTGCCGGCAGGGCCAGGAAGGCATTACCGCCTCCTGACAGACCGCCATCGCTGGCGCGCAGCTCGTATTGCGGTCGCGCCTGTTCCGGCTGCTGGGGATCGATGAGGACGCGATAGGCAATTGTCACAGGACCTGAGATCGCGCGCTGCGCCAGCCACGTGCGCTGCGTGTTGTCTGCGTCCAGCTTGCTGTCATGCGCTACGACAGGGACAAGGCCGCGCGCGTCGCTGAAGGCAAGCGCTGCGATCGCGTTGGCCGAGGTCTCTACCGTGTTCGCGGTGACTGCCATGCTTGCCAGCGCCGCGTCCTGCGGCGGATCCTCGAACCGGATGGCAACGTCGAGCCGGGTCAAGGCACCGTTCTCGTCCGCGATTGGCGCAAGCCAGATCGAGAGATCCGGTGCCTCCGCTGCACGGACCGTGCAAACGGGCGTTGCGGTCAGCAGACCGGCGGTGAGTGCGACGAGGCTGTAGCTAAGCGATTTCATCGAGGCAGGCTATCAGGCCGGGTGGCCAACGGTCTGTGCAAACTGCTCCCCGATTCTCTCGACCTGTGCATGAATTATGCGCAGATCACGCGGGTAGCGAGGGCAGGGGCAGACGGTGTGTGCACTTGAGCTCCGACAGCGTCGCGGTTGAGCGTACGTCCTCGACGCCTGGCAGGCGCAGCAGGGTGCGGAATGTAAAATTCTGGTACCAGCCGATGTTGGGTGCGAGCACCTTGAGCATGACGTCGAGTTCGCCGAACAGGGTGTAGGCTTCGAGAATTTCCGGGATTGCCTCTATGGCATGGACGAAGCGGTCGCGATCTTCGTCCGAAAGCCGGGACATCTTGAGCTGGGCGAAGATGAACATGCTTTCGCCGAACTTTTCGCGATCGAGAATCGCGACGGTGTGCCGGACGTATCCTTCATCCTTCAGGCGTTGCATGCGCCGCCAGCAGGGTGACTGCGATAGCCCGACGCGGTCGGCGATTTCGCTCGAAGATTCCGACGCATCGATCTGCAGGCGATCGAGGATTTTGATGTCGAGCCGGTCCAATTCGCCAGGCAAGATTATGCTCCCTGAAGGTCTTTGTTGACTTGAACATGCCATGGATCGGGCGGGAAGCGCAACAAAGCGTGAAATATTCCCGTGAGAGGCGCTATCACCGATGCTCGGAGACGAAACTACCAGGACCAGAGAGGCGGCCCGGACTATGAAACGCAGCGAACTGGCGGTCTTTGATGCCGAAGACGTGCGCGACCTGCTCGATTACCCTTCGTGCATCGGCGTCGTTCGTGAAGCCATGAAGGCCCTTTCGCGTGGGGAGACGCGGCAACTGCTGCGAACGATGATCCATATGGGCGAAGGGCGAACTTTCGCGCAGATGCCCGGTGCCCTGTCGGATGACGGTATGTTCGGGGCCAAGATGATCAGCGTGTTCGCCGAGCCGGACAATCCTGGCGTGCGCCGCCATCGCGGCCTCGTGACCATGTTCGAGCCGGTCGAGGGCAAGCCAGTCTGTGTCGCCGATGCTGAAGAGATCACCCATATTCGCACTGCGGCGGCCACGGCGGTGGCGACCCAGGCGCTGGCCCGCAGCGATTCCAGGGTGCTCCTGTTAATGGGAACCGGTGGGCAGGTTCATTCCCATCTTCAGGCCATGCCGCTGGTTCGTGATTTCGAGCGAATCCTGATTTGGGGACGTGACGAGCGAAAGGTGGGCGCCGTGATCGAAGACTGGTCCTCGCGCTTGCCTGTGGAACCGGCGGGCGAGGCCGAGGCCGCCGTGGGCGAGGCGGACGTGATCTGCACGTTGACTGGAGCGCGCTCGCCCATTTTGTTGGGTGAGTGGCTGCAGCCCGGCACTCACGTCAACATCGTGGGGTCCAGTGGCCCGGGCCCCGTCGAAGTCGACAGCGCGCTTGTCGCGGTTTCCCGCTTCATCGCCGATAGCCGGGCATCGGCGCTGGATGCAGCAGCGGAATTTCTCGTCGCCAGGGCTGCCGGTCTGGTCGGGGATGACCACATTGTCGCGGAAATCGGCGAAGTCCTCCTTGGCCTGGTCCCGGGCCGACGCAACGATCGGGAGATCACGGCCTACAAGTCGCTTGGCCATGCCGTGCAGGATCTCGCAGCCGCTGCCCACATCTATACGTCTCACACAAAACGGAACTCGATCTGATGAAATTCAACCGTCCCGCCGCACTGCGCCTGCTTGCCTGTTCCGTTATTGCCCTGAGCGCGGGTGCCCTCCATGCAGAGGAGCAGCGCTTTGCCGTCATCGATAACGGCGAAAACGTGGGGCACGTTTATGTCGACATCGATGGCAAGACCATTTCCATCGACCACGACGTCAAAAGCAATGGGCGCGGGCCCACCATGCACGAGACGATCGTGCTGGACGACAAGGGATTGCCGCAAGGCTGGACGCTCCTGGGCACCTCGACATTCGGCAACGAAGTAGACGAGCGTTTTGCGGCGAAGGGCAAGCGCCTGACCTGGACGGATACGACCGGCAAGGGCGCCATGCAGGTCAAGGAGCCGACGCTCTATGTCGCGCAGGAAGGCAGCCCTTTCTCGTTGGGTATCTATGCCCGCGCACTGCTGGCCGATGCGGACCATACTTTGCAGGCGGCCCCGGGGGGCGCGCTGTCGCTTGAGGAAGAAGCGCCTGTCACCCTGGGGGGCACCCAATACCGGTCCTACCTGGTCAAGGGTATCGGCCTGACGCCGGACGCGATCCTCCTCGACCATCAGGATCAGTTGGTCGCTGCCTATTCGCCAACTCACGTTACCGTGCGGGAAGACCTTGCGTCGTCCGCGCAGGAGCTCGGCACGATCGCGGCCACGCGGTCGGCCGAGCGATTTGCGGCGATCCAGAAGAAGGTGGCCCACAATTACGGGATGCCGATCCGGATCCGCAACGTGAGGGTTTTCGATCCGGCGAGCGGCACACTGGGTGAGCCGGTCTCGGTCGTGGTGTTCAAGGACCGCATCGCCTCGATCGAACCGTTGGACAGCCCGCCGTCGCCCGAAGAAGCGCTGGTGGAGGGCGAAGGCCGTACCGTCATTCCCGGCCTGCATGACATGCACGCCCACGTCTCCCTGCAGTCGGCGCTGCTCTATGTCGCCTCGGGTGTCACTTCTGTCCGCGACATGGGCAACGACAACGCCTTCCTTCTCGACCTGACGGACCGGATCGACCAGGGCGAAGTGGCCGGACCGCACATCATTCGCAATGGCTTTCTGGAAGGCCGCAGTCCCTATTCCTCGCGCAACGGCTTTATCGCCGACAGCGAGGTCGAGGCACTGGACGCCGTGCGCTGGTACGGGGCCCGCGGCTACTGGCAGATCAAGATCTACAACAGCTTCCATCCCGAATGGGTGCCGGCAGTCGTGAAGGAGGCCAAGAAGCTCGGCCTTGGCGTCACCGGGCATATTCCCGCATTCACCAACGCCGATGCGATGATTGCGGCTGGCTACGACGAGGTGACCCACATCAACCAACTGATGCTCGGCTGGGTGCTCAAGCCCGAAGAGGATACGCGCACGCCCCTGCGGCTGACGGCCATGCGCCGGACTGCGGGTCTCGACCTCCATTCGCCGCGGGTGGCCCGGACGCTGGACACGATGCAGGCCAAGCACATCGCGCTCGATCCGACCGCCGTGACGCTGGAATTGCTGATGCTGGCACGTAACGGCAAGATCAATCCGTCTGTCGCCGGCTATTTCGATCATCTTCCGGTCGGCATGCAGCGCGTTCGTCGGCAGGGCATCGCGCCGATCAGTTCGCCGCAGGATGCAGCCGAATACGACGGCGCATTCGAGACGATCAAGGCACTCTTGTTCGACCTTCACAAGCGCGGTGTCACCCTGCTCCCGGGAACCGATTCCGACATGGGGCTTTCGGTACACCGCGAGTTGCAGATCTATGCCGAGGCCGGCATTCCGGCTGCAGATGTCCTGCGCATCGGGACGCTGGATGCGGATAGATACCTACACCGCGATCAGGCGTTCGGTTCTGTCGAGAAAGGCAAGTACGCCGATTTCGTCCTGCTGGACGGCAATCCGCTGACCGACATGAGCGCGCTGCATCGCATGGCGATGGTGGTGAAGGGCGGGACCATCTATTACCCCTCGGAGATCTGGAGCGAAGTGGGCGTTACGCCTTTTGCGGCGGCGCCGAAGATCGTCGTGCCCCAGATCGCGCCGAAGCCGGTGGCTCTGATCCACGGGCAGGGCGCAGAAGCGCATGAGGACTTCGCATTCTGAAAAGATGAGATTGGATGGGGGGCTGCCTCGGGCAGCCCTTCTTTACCGGACTTACTTGCGCCGCAGCCAGTACCAGGCGGCGCCCAGCAGGCCCCAGACCAGCAGAAGTGCATAGGGCCGCCAGTCGGCTTCGAACCCGACCATCACTAGGGCTGCGGCACAGATCGCACCTGCTCCGGCAAGCACAGTCATGCGTCGGCGCGAAGGGCGGAAGCTGGCGCTGGCATGAAGCTCGGGATGACCGCGGGCGACGCGCAGGGCGCAAAGGCAGATGCTTGCGTACTTTACCAGGTTGGGAATGTTGACCGCCAGGAACAGGAACGTCAGTTCCATCGGCAGCAGAAGCCCGGCGCATCCTATCGCAAAGACCGCGAGCAGGGCGATGTGGGGCACGTGCCAGCGCGGGTGTACGCGGGCCAGGGCGCGTGGCAACACGCCGGCCTGTGCCATCGCGAAGAGGCTGCGGCTGAACATGGTGAAGATGGCGTTCAGGCTTGTGCCGATCGCCACGATGGCTGCGACGACGATCACCGGCACGGCCAGCGGTCCCATGAAGCGCTTCGCCACGTCGAGGATCGGCGCCTGGCTGGCTGCAAGCGGCTCGGCACCCATGACCGTCAGGGAGACGAAGGCGACCGCGGTGTAGAGCAGCGTTGCCGAACCGATGGCAAGGGCAATGCCCAGGGGAATGTTGCGGCGTCCTTCGGCGACTTCCGAGCCGGCTTCGGTGGCTGCTTCGATGCCGAAGAACAGCCCCATCAGCAGCGGAGCCGCGGCAATCGCGCCATGGATGCCATGGGGAAGGAACGGCTCCAGCCGGGCCGGTTCAACAGCGGCGATGCCGCCCCAGAGCGTGAAAAGCGCAAAGAGGACGACGAGCGCGCCGATCATCAGCGTCTGCGCGCGGGCCGCGATGTGAACGCCGAACAGGTTGGCAAGCAACGCGAGGAGCAACACTGCGAACATGGTCGGCTTGACCGGTAGGGGGACAAGCATCGAGACATAGCGCACGAGGACTAGGGCCAGCACGACCATCGCCCCCATGTTGGCGACGATGCGCATCCACGCGATGAAGAAGCCGAGTGCCGGATGAAGATAGCGAGAGGGCCAGACGAAACTTGCGCCCGAAACCGGGTCGGCTGAACCGAGAAAGGCGTAGCTTACCGCGATCAGGTACATCGGCAGAGCGGCGACCAGGACTGCGAGCAGCATCGCGGGCCCGGCAAGTGCGGTGGCCGGTGAAATCGCCGAGAAGATCGATACGCCAACGGCGGTGCCCAGGCCCATGGACACGACGCCCCACAGGCCGATCCCCTTGCGCAAGGCGTGGTCGGGAGTGCTCACCGGCAGGTATCCGCCTTCACGAAGGCGGCAAGGTCCGACTGGAAACGCGCGCGACTGGTGTCATCGGAATAGAACACGTGGCCGCCGACATAGCGCTCGTTGCGATAGCGACTTTCAGGAAGGCCGGACTGCGCGAAGAGGTAATCCGCAGCGCCGATCGTCGTCGTGGTGTCGTAGATGCCGGTGCCGACGAAAAGGCGCAGGCACTTGTTCGTCTCTGCATGCCTTTCCACGACCGACATGAACGGCCAGTCGGCAAAGGGGGAATCTGCGCTGCCGTAGCTCCATTCGCCCTCGAAGCGCGCAATCACCTTGTAGCGGTCTGCGCCCGGAATGTGCAGGGACGCGGAAAGGTACCTGAGCATGGCATTCTGGTAGGCATCTGAAATCGTTGAAGCGGGATCGCCCGGCATGAAAGTCGCCACGTCGTCGGGACGTCTGGCGACGTATCGCGCGTCGTAACGCCCGGTGACTTGTCCCTCGCTGCGAAGCAGTTCGACGCGGAAGCGTTCCTTGGAAATGCGCAGGTCGTTGGCCAGGTAGAATGCGGCGGGAATGCCCGTCAGGTCCTCAAGGCGCTGAGCCAGGCGCGCGCGGTCGGCCTGCGGAAGGTCGCGCCCCCTGTACAGGGCGGGCAAGTATTCGTTGCGGGCAAATAATGCGGCTTCGGCCGTGATCGTCTCGGCGGTACAGGACGATTTCAACTTGCCGTGATAGCAGGCGATTGCGGCGAGCGTGGGCAGCGAGACGGCATAAGTGACGACGTTGTCGGGACGCTGCGAGGTCTCGATCATGTTGAGCGCCTGCCCAAGCAGGACGATGCCCCGCATGTTCGCGGAAAGACCGAGCTTGTCCAAAGCATCGAGCATGCCGACGGCGCGGATCGTTCCGTAGCTTTCACCGAGTAGATAGATCGGGGCCCCGCGCCGACCATGACTTTCGAGCCATTGGCGAACCAGATCGGCCGCCGCCGCCGCGTCGCCTTCGACCGACATGTAAGGCGTGAACGCCGATCCCTCCGGGCGGGTCGAGAAGCCGGTTCCCGGCGGATCGATGAAGACGATGTCCGCCAGGTCGTAGATCGACGTCGGACCGGTCATCGAACCGACAGGCGCATTCGCACTTGCCGTCGGATCTTGCGCCAGATGCGCCAGCGAAGGGCCGAGCAGCCCCATCTGCAGGTATGCTGAGGATGCGCCGGGGCCGCCGTTGAAGGCGAAGATGACCGCACGATTGGCCGCAGGTTTCTCCCGGGTATAGGAGAGATAACCGGCAGTGGCGGGGGCTGCCCCGGTGCCTGCAGAGACGGTGTAAGTCCCGCTTTCGACGTGTAGTGGTTTCGCGAAGCCTTCCGGCTTGGCCTGCGTATCAAGAAGGACCTTTCCGGCCTGCGGTTCTTCCGCCTGTACCGTCATCGATCCGCACATCACTGCAATCGTTGCCAGCGCGGCGAACGCATGAATGCGCCGCCGCGCTGGCTCGGTGCGACCCGAGGAATGCAGTGATGCCTTGATCATGTCCTGTGCTTCGTCCGGTTCTGCTCGCGGTAGGTCAGGAGACTGTCCGTAAGCGCCTGAAGCCCATAGTCCAGTCGCGAAGGCTCCATCGCGAAACCGAGGCGGACATGGCCCGGTGCGCCGAAGTATTCTCCGGGCGCCACCAGAACTCCGCAGCGGTCGGACAGCCAGCGCGAGAAACCGAGGGTATCGGAGATACCGACAAGGCGCGGGAACGCGATGCAACCATGTTCGGGCAATGCGCCTTCGACCAGCTCGTGCTCGCGCCAGTGATCATGATAGGATTCGATGATCGGACGGGCCTGGGCCAGAACCGAGAACGTGTTCTCGCGAAAGTCGACGGGATCTTCGACAACCAGCGCGGCTATGCAGTGGGCAAGGTTCGAGATCGCAAACTCGACCTCGCTTGCCAGATCGCGGATCGGTGCGACGATAGCGGCATCGCCGACAATCCAGCCGCAGCGCAGGGTGCTCAGCCCATAGATCTTGGTCAGGCTGCTGACGGAAAGAAACCGTTCGGAAATGCCTTGGGAAGCCGCCGGGGTAAATTGCTCGCCGGCATAAGGACCGTAGACTTCGTCGAATACGAAGACGACATTGTGCCGCTCGGCAATGTCCGCAAGCGCGTTGAGAGTTTCGCGTGCAATCAGGATGCCGGAAGGGTTGTGCAGATTGGAAAGGACGACGAGCCGTGTCCTCGGCCCGATCGCTGCTTCCAGCGCCTGTGGATCGACGGCGAAGTGGGGAGCAGGTCGCTCGAAAGTATCGACGGCATGGCCGGACGAGGCTGCGAGATTGGCAAAAAGATCGAAACAGGGATTTTCGACCAGGATGCGATCGCCGTTGGTGAGAAGAGCGCGGTAGATCAGGGAGAGGGCACCGGTCGCGCCGGTGGTGGTTAGCACCTGGTCCTCCCCGACCCGGTATTCCTGCGCCAGCGCGGCGACCAGATAGGGATTCCCGCGGACGAAAGTACTGGCGTAACGCGAGGTGACTTTCTTCTCGAAGCCTTCGAGAATGACCTCGCGCAGCAGCGTCGTGGGCTCCGGCACCGAGCTTTCGAACAGGCTCACCAGCAGGTTGCGCGAGTTGCTGTTGCGGACGATCGATTCCCTGATCCACCGGGCATATGACGTACTGGTTCGGAGGGAGGGGCTTGCCGCCATTGTGATCGTGTCTGCCGGATAGATTGGGGGTGAGTTGACCAAGGCGACGCCGGGCGTTGGGAGGAGAGTTTAGCCCGGCGCCGCCAGCCCGTTACATCTTCAGCTTTGCGCCTACCCAGAAGCGACGTCCGAGGATGTCGCCATAGGCAATCTGCGGGTAGGACGGCTGTTCGTCGGTAAAGTTGTCGATGCCGGCGCGGAAGGTCATGCGACCGGTATCCCACTGCATCGAGATCGAGTGCGTCAGGTTGCTGTCGAGCCGCGGATTGGGATTGTTCTCGATCGTGGCGTAGTAATCGGCCCGCGTCGCATCGAGATAGTAGGCCTGATAGCTCACCTTGACCGGACCCTTCGTCCAGTCGAGGTTGAAGCGGCCTTCCCAGGTCGGCTTGAGATAGGTGTTGTCGGTGCGCGTGAAGGTCTCACCCGTCACCGATGTGGTCAGCAGCGTGTTGTGCGTCGCATTCACGCCCAGGTGGATGGTGCCCAGATTGCCCGGCATGAAGACGTAGTCGAGCGCATAGACTTCACCGCGGTACTTGACGACGCCTGCATTGAAGGTCGTCGAAGTGCCGGTGACGATCGTGCCGCCGGGGCTCACGCCATCCGACGCGGCAAGCCGGGTGAAGGCGTTGCAGACCGCGGGGTCCGGATCGGTATTGTCATAGCAGGTCGCAGTGAAGTTCTCGGTCACGAAGGACGACAGGCCGTCCTTCAGATCGATCTCGATGCGATCCGCGCTGATCGTCAGGCCGGGGATGAACGCCGGCTGCAGGACGATGCCGTACGTGAAGGTGTCCGAAATCTCGTTGCGCAGGGCCGGGTTGCCGCCGGTGGTAATGGTCGCGCGTTCGAAGTTCTCGGCCGGGTCCTGGAAATTGGCGAGCCGGTCGGCGGCGCTCAAGCCGGCATTGGTGCCGTCGGCCTCTACGCCGTAGTTCGGGTTGGCTTCGAACAGGGCAAGACAGTTGGCATAGCGAACCGAAGGATTGGGGCCGCTGGTGATGCGGTCGGAATCGCACGGATCGGCGCCGACCGAGCCAAGTTGGGTCGATGAAGGCGCGAACAGCTGCGCCAGCGTGGGAGCGCGGAAGTTGCGGCTGCGCGAGACGCGAAGGGTAATGCCGTCGACCGGCTGCCAGCGCAGGCCCAGATCCCAGACCTGCTCCTTGCCGGCGATGGAATTGTCGACAAGGCGGCCTGCGGCGCTGGCTTCGAGCATCTTGACGACGGGAACGTCCATGGCCCGGTCGACCAGCGGGATCAGCAGCTCGGCCGAGACCTCATCGGTGTTGTACCCGGCTGACTGGCCGACTTCCATCGTGCCGCCGCCGAACAGGCCCTGCTGGTTGGCAGCCAGCGGCGTGTACCGGGCCTTTTCGTCGCGGTGCTCGTAAGCCACGCTGAACTTGGCTGCGCCGGCAGGCAAGAAGAACAGGTCGCCCCCGAAGGTCGCGAGCAGGTCGACCTGCTCGTTGACATAGTCGAGCCCGGCGCGGACGCTGACGTATTTCTGCGCATCGGCACTGACATTGCCGTTGCCGAACGGATTGATCGGCGCGCAGGACGGATCGTCGTTCGCGGTATCGGCATCGGCGTTGATCGCGCAAACGATGTTGCCGCCCGAAAGCACGGCATTGATGGCATTGCTGTACTTGGCGTTGTCGACTTCCCAGCGCCGCTGCGAACCCTTGACCCGGGCATAGCTGCCCGAAACCGACCAGTAGAAATCGCGATCGCCGACCGAGAAGTCCCCGTCTGCGCCGAGGAGCGCCCGGTAAGTGTCGGTCTTGTATGTCTGAACGTTGTCAGGGGTCAGGTCGTAGAAGTACTTCGAGAGGAACAGAGGCGCCCCGAAGGCAAAGCCCGGATTGGCTGCCGAAAGTGTCGCCTTCGCGGAATCGCTCAGATAAGGGTTGTTGATCGTGAAGATCACCGGCCCGGCGTAAGTACCATAGTTGAGGATCGTGCGGCTCTGGCCCTGGGGAAGCTCGGTGCCCTCGGTACGGGCGTAGAGCAGCTCGGTGCGCACGGTGATGGCATCGGTCAGGTCATAGTGGGCGATGACGTTGCCGGTGAAGCGCTCGAGGCCCGTACGCAAACCCACCAGGTTGTTGTAGGCGAAGCCGTCGCCGCCGCTGGCGAAGGGAATGCCGACCTGGCTGCCCGGGTCGAAGGCCACGAGGTCGCCGCTGGGGGCGAACTGCAGAGGCGTTCCGTCCAACTGCGTGAGGAAGCGCGTGAAGGGCGCAGGCGTATTGAAGACGACGCCGTTCGAATTGAATTCCCAGAAACGCGCGTCGAGCAATTCCTTGCGCGAGGGAAGCCCGTCATTGGGCCCGGTATCGTTGGGGTTGGTGACGGTCAGTCGGCCAAGCGCGGAAAGCGGCCGTGCATCGTAGCGCAGAAGCGGGGACTTCGCGTAGTTCAGATCGATCGCGATATTGCCGCGATTATCGGCAAAGTTGGTGCCGGCGGTGCCGCGGAAGCTGTACGTGTGATAGTCGCCACGCGACGAAATGCCATTCTGAGCGTCGAGTTCGATGCCTTCGAAGTCCTGCTTGAGGACGTAGTTGACGACACCGGAGATCGCATCGGAACCGTAGACGGCGGCGCCGCCGCCCTGGACTACTTCGACACGTTCCAGCAGGCCGAGCGGGATTATGTTGGCGTCGACCTGCGCGTCGCCCTGTCCGGTTGCCGCCGAAGTCGTGACCATGCGGCGGCCGTTGAGCAAGGTCAGCGTGCGCCCGGTGCCAAGGCCGAAGAGGTTGGGATACTGCTGGCCCGATCCGCTGCCTTCTCCCGAGCCGTCGGCTTGGGCCAGCATCGGGCTGTTCGACGTGAGCTGGTTGAGCGCCTGCGATGCGCTGGTGTAGCCTCGATCCGAAATGACCTGTGCGTCGACGATGTCGAGCGGGGCGCTCTCTTCCGCACGGTCACGCCGGATGCGCGAACCGGTGACGATGATTTCGCCGGCATCGTCGCTCGCGACGGTTGCCGAAGCGATGTCCTGAGCGAATGCGGGCGCTGCGCTCGCAAGCCAGGCGGCTGTCGCGGTGGAGACCAGAAGCGCGGTTACCCCGGCGCTGTGGTTGCGGACTTGAGACTCCCTGCTGATCATCGAACTACCCCTCATGTTCCGTCTGCAATACGGCTTGTCTGGAAAGCAGATTAATCGAGATCGCGAGGCAGGATGTTGCGAACTTGTGCTGAAGGGGTATGGCCTGTGCATTGCGCAATCGACGATCCGGGCCTTTGAGAAATTTTTATTCCAGCTTTCGGGCATCGTCCGCATTGGTGAAGAACGATTTGAGGTCATCTGCAAATTGCACAGCCTCTGCCGAATCCTCGTACATCATGTGGCCGCCGCGATAACAGTGGGTGTCGATCTGCTTCGCCAGTGGCGCAGGAAATCGATTGGCTGCCTCGCGATTGGCCGCGCATCCATTGAGTGAATCGTAGAGACCTGTGGCGACAAGCACGCGCATGGTCGGTGACATTTCCAGCGCGCGCAGGACCCAGGGCTGCGATGGGCTTGGCGGTCCTTCACCCGCCATGGCCCGGGCAAGGGACTCCTTCGTGATCGGGGCCTGATCGTACTGCCAGTCTCGGCCCACCGGCAGTGCCGGAACTTCGATGCCGGCGTACTTGCCGTCCCGGAATCCCAGGGCCCGGCGATAGTAGGCAAGAACTGCATCGGCACCCGAGTCTCCTTCCTCGGCTTGGGTTCGGCGCATGTCGAAGATGCCCAGAGTCTTGCCCTCGTCGGCCAGCAGTCCCTGGCGAAAATCGCGCGGTGAAACCCAGAGCGTGGCGCTATCGATCCGGCTCGGCGCCAAGCCCATGAACCGTGCAAGACCGGTCACGACTTCCTGCCGTTGCCGAAAAGTGAGCGATTGTGGGGCGGCAAGGGCGGGGTACCAGACGTCCCGCGCCCACAGTTCCGAACTGGCGAGGGCGCCGGCGGGATCGGCGGACAAGGACGTATCGAGCTTGCCGAGGGCAAGGGCGGTCGCCGTGCGATTGGGCAAGGAGAGGGCTCGCATCAGGGCGCGATCCCGCTCCTCACCCATGGGAATGCCGCCGGAGATCAGTGCTATGCCGGCAACGGGCTGGCCGACCTGCAGAAGGGCTTCGGCGACGCCCGATGCCCTCCAGGTGCCGAAACTTTCACCAACCAGATAGAGCGGCGAGGCGGTGCGGCCCTGCGCAGCGAGGAAGCGACGGATGAATTGCGCGGTAGCGGCGATGTCGCCCGTCGTCGAATAGAGCGTCCTGGCCGCCTCGTCCGAACTGGCGCGGCTGAAGCCGGTTCCGGCGGGATCGAGAAAGACGAGATCGGCTGCGGGCAGGGGGCTGTCGGTATTGTCCGCCAGCTGGCCGGCCTGCAACGTTTTCGGGCCGAGCGCCCGGAAGTGCAGAAGTCGGGAATCCGCCCCGGGGCCACCGTTCCAGACGAAGGCGATCGGCCGCGGCTCATCCTTGTCCGAAGGCAGCATATAGGCCGTGTAGAACAGGTCCGCCAGTGGTCCATCCCGTGTGTCGGTAACGCGGATCGTTCCCGCGCAGGCGGTATATTCGACCGGACCCTTCTCCAGCGTGAGGATAGTTTCGGATCGCGTCGCATCGCCCGGGCATGACGGCGTCACCCGTCCCGCTTCGCCCCGTCCCGCTTCACTTCGCAATGGCGCAACATGTTGGCAGGCTGCAAGAGCGGCCAAAGCCAGAGACACGGTCAGGATGCGATAGGATTTGACGGGCATGGCTGATCTCTTGCTGCGGGTTGTCATGGCAGACTAGCGCCAGTGGTGCGGCAATTTTATGCACGAGTTGGCCTGAAGGTACGGATCGCATTCGGGTTTCTGGCATCTCGGCGCCAGGATGCGCTCAAATTCCGCAATTCTTATGCGCAAGTCTTTCCCTAGGATGTGGAAATGATCGAGCGTCCCGATTCGCAGCAGTCCAAAATGTCCCGCAGGAATGTTCTGCGCGGTTCGGCCATGTTGCCGCTTGCACCTGCGCTGACGGGTGGAGCCTTGTCGGCAGCGAGCGTTTCGCCGACTACATCGGCTACCGCTTCGCTGGCGCGACCCGGCGAATTTGCGCCGATGGACAAGCTCTACCTCGACTCCGGCACGATGCATCCGGTCCCGCTGCCGGCGAAGGCGTCGCTCGACGCCTATCTTACCGCGCGTGCCGAAACGCGCTCATGGCCGACCGAGGAAGTGGAAGGCCGGATCAAGACCGCCTTCGCGCGATTGATCAATGCAGCTCCTGAAGATCTTGCATTCGTGCAGAGTACGACGGCGGGCGAGCAGCTTGTTGTCGAAGCCCTCGATCTGCCCGCTGCAGGGGGTAGCGTGGTGACCGACACGCTGCACTTCTTCGGCTCGTTCTGGCTGTATGAGCAACTTGCGAAGCAAGGGGTCGATGTGCGCTGGATCAGGCCTGTCGACGGCCGCATCGATCCTGAAGCCTACGAAAAAGCGATTGGGCCCGGTACCCGCCTCGTCAGTCTTTCGCTCGTGTCGACCTACAACGGCTTCGAACACGACCTCGCCCGCATCTGTGAAATCGCGCATGCTCGTGGCGCCATGGTCTATGCCGATATCATCCACGCCGCAGGGACTGTGCCTATCGACGTGCGGGCGAGCGGCGTCGATTTCGCTGCCAGTGCCAGCTACAAGTGGCTCATGGGCGATTTCGGGCTCGGTTTCCTCTACGTTCGGCCCGACCGCCTGAAGGATCTGAAACGTCCGCGCTTCGGCTATTACCAGCTCGAACGGTTCAGGTCTCACGTCTACCCCTACGACAGTCCCGGGGAAACCGTCGCCGACATGGCCCCGCGCGACGACGCTGAGGGCATGTTTGCGATGGGAACGCGCTCGCACGGCGTCATGGCGCAGCTCGACTGGTCGCTGGCGCGCTTGCTCGAACTGGGCGTCGACCGGATCATGGCGCATCGCCAGCCTATGCTGCAACGGCTTCACGAGGCCTTGCCGCGCAAGGGCTATTGCGTCGCAACGCCTCGCGAATGCCGCAGCCCTCTGTTCACCTGTGTCTTGCCTGATGCCCATAAGCGCCTGTCCGAGCCGCTTGGGCAGGCCCGCCTGCACATCACGCTGAGCCGCAATCGCTTTCGCGTCTGTCCTTCCTGGTTCAACTCGATGGACGACATCGAACGCCTCATCGACACCTTGCCCATCCAGAAACCGGAATAACCAGCCCTATGCCTTTCAGGACCCTGCGTGCCAGCGTGATCGCGCTGAGCCTTGCCGTGATCCCTTCAGCATCCGTTTTCGCGCAAGACGAGAGCCTGCCGATGCCGCCGGTTTTCCTCAAGGCGATGGAAGCGATGGTGGAGCGCGACGCGCCGAGCGAGCGTGTCGTGACGACACGCCACAAGGGTGAATTCGGCGGTCGGTCGCTGCGCTACGATGCCATCGTGACGGAAAGCCCGGTCACCAACGACAAGGGCGAGAAGGCTGCTGTCCTTGTGACTTATGCCTATGTCGCGCGCAATGCCGGGCAAGCCGCGAAACGGCCGGTCCTGTTCATCTTCAACGGCGGCCCGGGCGCGTCCTCCTCGCCCCTGCATCTTTCGGCCTTCGGACCCGTGCGTATTGTCGATAAGGAAGGCGGACAGCCTCGCCTTGCGAACAACCCATTCAGCCTGCTCGACGTTGCCGACCTCGTCTTCATCGATCCGCCCGGCACCGGCACGAGCATGCCGATCAAGGGCATCGATGCGACGAGCCTGTTTTCGGTAGATGGCGATGCACGGGCCGTTGCCGATGTCGTTCAGCGCTGGCGCGAGGCCAATGGGCGCACCGATTCCCCCTTTGCACTGGTGGGCGAGAGCTACGGGACCGCGCGTGCCCTTGCCATCCTCAACGCCGAGAACCAGGCCGATCAGCCATTGCCCGATGGCGTGGCGCTCCTGTCCCTTTCGATCGGAGACAGCAGCGGGCCAATCGTTTCGGACGTCACGCTGCTGCCGACCCTTGCCGCGGTTGCCTGGTATCATGGTGCGGTCGACCGGCAGGGCAGTTCGATCGAGGAGCATTTCGCGCAGGCCCGGGCCTTTGCGGAAGGCGACTATGCCAGGGCCCTGATCGCAGGTGCATCGCTTGCCCCTTCCGAACGTGCGCGGATCGCGCAGCGCCTGTCGGGTTTCATCGGCCTGCCTGCAGCGAAGCTGGAACAGGACGGACTGCAACTCGACAAGCCAGGGTTCATGCTCGGACTGCTGGCCGACAAGGGATTGCGGACGGGGCAACTCGACGGCCGGGCGACGAGGGCCATCGCCGAGTCCAACATGCACCCGCCTTTCGACGATCCGTCGATGACACTTGGTGCAGAGACCGGTGGCCTCATTTCCGAATATATCGAAAAGCAGCTCGGCTATGCTCTGCCGAGCCCATACCGAACGCTCAACCTCGGGATCAACTTCAAGTGGAACTGGGGGCGCGGAGAAGTCTACAGCACCGTGCGCTTTGCGCCTTATCTGGCCAAGGCGATGGAGGCCAAACCCGGCCTCAAGCTGATGACCGTTGGCGGATACTACGACATCACCACGCCGATTGCGGCAGGCCTGTTTGCCCTGGATCATGCCGGAATCGGCCCTGACAGGCGGACCTCGAAAGCCTATGCTGCCGGTCATTCGGTTTTCGAGGATGAGGGCGAACTGGCACGCCTCGCTACTGACATGCGGACATGGGCGAAAACCCTCGGGAAACCTTGAGAGGTAGGTCCCTTGGCGGGCCTTGCTGCGCGATCGAAGTAATGCTCTCGCGCCGGTAATTGGCAAGCATTGCAAAGCCTGCTGCAGATCCCATCTTGATGGGGTGAGAACAGTCAGGAGGCGAAGAAGTCATGCTTATCGCCGTTGATGGTCCTATCGGATCGGGGAAAGGTTCGATCGCCAGGGGACTCGCGTGGCATTTTCAGGTGCCGTACCTCAAGACCGGGTTGCATTACCGCGCAGTTGCGCGGCAGGTCATCCTCAACGGGGGCTGTGTCGATAACGAGGACGACGCGCTGGCGGCCTGCGATTTTCCGATGGGGTTGTTGGGTGAGCCGCACTTGCGCTCCGAACTGGTCGCGGACCTGGCCAGTCGCGTCGCTGTGTTCCCCTCGGTGCGGCAGGCCCTGTTCCAGCGACAATGGGTCTTTGCGCACAGGAAAGGTGGCGCTGTCCTTGAAGGCCGCGACATCGCCACCGTTATCGCGCCCGATGCCGATGCGAAGATCTTCGTTACCGCCAATCCCGACATACGCCTGCGCCATCGCTTCAATGAGCTGCTCGAGATGGAATACCCCATCGAGCTCAAGGAATTGGCTGCTGAAGTCACCGCGCGCGACTTCAGGGACGAGAGCCGCGAGCAGGCGCCCCTGCGCATGTGCAGGGATGCGATCCTGATCGACACGTCGGCTCTATCCCCGCGCGACGCGATCTCGACGGCAGTCGACCGGATCCGCAAAGGACCCCGCAACCAGTTGCATTGAGAACTGTGTAGCGGTCCGCTCCCGCACTGGAATGATCGACAAGGTTCCGGATGATGCGCAGTTGTAGCCGACAGGGCTCAGTAGAGCTCCGAGCGGACCCCGCCGAGCGGTAGGGGCGCTCCTTCAGTCTCCAGTTCATCCACTGTTGCCAGGGCCATCGCGCGATAGGCCGGCAGGACCTGCGGGCAATGTTCGACAAGGGCTGCGATATGCCGGCCGATCGTTTCGCGGTCACCTCTCAGCACCGGACCGGAAAGCGCATCGAACCCACGTGCAAGGCTGTTCTCCAGCGCAGCGCGCACGAGCGGGGTCAGCATGGCATAAGGTTCCTCCACTCCCGCGGCGGAGAGGATGTGCGAGGAACCGGCTAGCAGGGTCACGAGGTGATTGGCCGCGTGGCACAAGCCTGCGTGGTATAGAGCGCGACGGTCTTCGGTGACCTCCGCTGCGACGCCCCCCAGCTCGGCGACGATCTGCCTGGCCATGTCCCACGCGCGGTCGCTAGATCCGGTGATAGCGAAGTAGGCGCCTGTCATTCGCGTTACTTCCTCCTGCGGATTGCCGGTGAAAGTCATGGCCGGGTGAATCGCCGCGGTCAGCGCGCATTTTTCGCGCAGGGGATCGAGCACGGCTGCGCCGCTGCGGCCGCTGACATGGAAGACGAAGGGCATATGTCCGGCAGGGATGAGGGTTGCCATCTTCTCGATGACGGAGGCGACAGCATCGTCGGAGACGGCGATCGCGATGATGTCGCTGGCTTCAACGAGATCGGCCATCGTATCGCTTGCATGGGCCTGCCTTCCGATCCGCGATACGGCCTCTTCGCGTCCGGTGGCGGTACGCCCCCAAATCAGCGGCGGGGACAAGGTGTTTGCGCCGAGGCCAAGCGCGAGCGCCTGAGCGACGCGTCCCGTGCCGATAATGCCGATCCGGCGATTTGCAGAATTGCCCGTCATGCCCGGGCTGTACCAGCCTGATGGCCGTTCATGCGAGAGGAGATTATTGTTTCTCAACCCAGGTGGGCAGGACTTACCGGCTCTGCCGGGGCAGCATTTGCCAGGGGCGATACAGCAGCCGGTTTGCGTGCCTTGAGCCGTCCTCCGCTCAGCATCTCGGCCAGGCCCGGCGCGCACCATTGCAGGAACCGTCCGATGGCAACGATACAGACGAGCACCATGACCGGCTGAAGCAGCAGGTAGACCGGATAGGCTGGCGCCCCGAGCTTTCCGAAGATCTGGCCGAGCAGCGGGCCAGCCAGCCACATGAAAACGAGGTGACCGCAGAAGATGAGGAAGGCGAAAGGCTCTATCTTCAGAAGCAGGCTGCGGGCTGGCGACTTCGCAAGAGCCCATGCCAGGCGCCAGAAGAACAGCGATGCCGTGACGCGCATCACTAGGTCGAAGCTGGCGATCAAGGCGCCGGTTCTGGGCATATCGGGCGCCATGACCAGCCAGAGCTGAACCGGCAAAAGTACCGCAAAGGGAGCGATGGCAAGGCCGAGCGGCCAGGCCGCCGCGCGTTCGGCAAGGCCGGCGCGGCGGGCGGCGATCCCGAGGCCGAAGAACATGACAATGGCCGGGCGCAGGATCAGCGGCGCGCCGAATCCGAACACCTGACCAGCTGCAGCCAGTGCGATCACCAATGCCAGAGACCGGCCGCTCATGCGCAACAGCATTGGCGCCATGACCATGCACACGAAAAGGTCGCGCAGGAACGGCATCTGCACGTTGACGTCGGGATTGCGGGTGAGGATGAAGACTTCCTCCAGAACCCAGCTGACCGAAGGCGGCGTCGGGGCGGGAAGGGTGAACAGCCAGGCGGTTCCGCAGACCAGCACGAGCGCTATCACGTTCCATGCAATCATCGGCACGACGATCGTGCGCGCCTTGCGTTCGACATGTGCCAACCAGTTGCGCGTTCTGGGTGAGCCGGCAACGAGCCAGCCCGAAATCAGCCCGAGCAGGGGCACTGCGCTGCGCCCGAAGGCTTCCATCAGGAACCAGCGCAGGTTTTCCTGCGCCGTCCCGCGAGCCAGTTCGAGATCGTGGCCGCCGAGCCCTGTCCAGGCGTGAACGTACACAACGCCCAGGATGCAGATCACCCGGGCGATGGAAATCGCATCATGGCTCAGGACGGCCCGTGAGCCGAACCTGTCGACAGGACGAGTTTCATGAATTCGTGCGGACAAGTCATCCAATCCCGGTTCTCGAACCGTTGCACGAAGAGCAGTTGGACGCGAATTGCCACTGAAATCTGGCACGCTGCCCGGGAAATCGGGTGAGACGCCCAAGCTGTGCAGCTTGGGCGCTAACCATCCATCTCGCGGAAATCAGCGACTGCTGACCTGCGGTCAGTACTTCACGTTACGGGTGAAGCCCCCGTCGACCGTGAGGTTCACGCCCGTAATCCAGGAGGCGCGAGCCGAGGCCAGGAACAGCACGGCATCGGCGATCTCGTCCGGGCGGCCGAAGCGTCCGGCAGGATGTTTGGTGCGGTTTGCCTCGTAGTAATCGGGCATTTCCTTTTCGAGGAAGCCCCAGCTACCGTCCGGAATGTAGACCGGACCAGGGCAGACACAGTTACAGCGAATGCCGTCTTTCATGTAATCGATAGCAAGCTGATGCGTGTAGTTGATCAGCGCGGCTTTCATGGCGCCATAGCTCAGGCCGGCTTCGCCGAAAGCGTGGTTCTCGATGGCGGTGATCGTCGACATCTGGACGAAAGCGCCAGCGCCGGCTGCCTTCAGGTGGGGCAAGGCTGTGTCGAACATTGCGACGGCGGACAGCAGGTCGACGTTGTAGTTGATGTCCCAGCCCTTGCGGCTGCGGGGGATGCCGCCCAGTGCGCTGGCGTTCGAGACGACGATGTCGATCCCGCCCATGTCCGAAGCGGCCTTTTCCACCCATTGGGTGACCTGGTCGAAGTAGCCGCAGTCTACTACCGAACCATAGACCTCGCCTCGCGAGGACAGCGCTGCCACGGCATCTTCCACGCCGTCACCATGGAGTGGGTTGGCGAACACGCTTTCATCGCTGGGATTGTTCTCAACCGAGCGCGCACGCCGTCCGCAGAACGAGACTATCGCACCCTCGTCGAGGAACTGCTCGACAATCTTGCGCCCGATGCCGCGGGTGGCAGCGCTGACGATTACCTTCTTGCCCTTCAGCTCGAGGTCCATTCTTCTCTCCCGATTTGCTGTTATCGCGCCGGCTCAGATCGGCTCGACGTTGTCGTTTTCGTGTATTTCCATGATCTCGAAAATGTTGCCGAAGTAGTCGCGACCGTAAGTGGCTGCGTACCCGACCTTTGTGCCGTTCTCGTCGACCGAGATTGTCGAGAGATCGGGCGGCGTGTGAAACGTCAGGCCAGCTTCGACCATCTTCTCGTATACCGCCTGGATGTCGTCCACCTGCAGCCCTATGTGGGTGTAGCCGTTAAGGTTGACGGGACGGTTCGCATCGACTGGCGGCGACTTGGGGCTGAGATATTCGAAGACTTCGATATTGACGTTTTTCAGGCGGGCCATGAACGACTTCGCCGACGACCGGTCCAGCCCGACGATGGCGTCGATCCACGCATTGCCCGGTTCCCACTCGGCCGTGGAGACTTCCTCGGCGCCCAGCAGGTCGATGTAGAACTTGCGGGCAATGCCGATGTCCGGGACCGACAGGGAGACATGATGGACTGCCTGGAGGTGCTCTTTCACTTGAGGCCCTCCAGATACTTGTCGAGCGTATCGTGCAGGTGGCGGATGCGCGATTCCTGGTAGATCGACAGGGTCTCGGCTCCCTTGCCGCTCGCGTACATGCCTTCGCGCTGCCAGCGCATGATGTCGGTATCCTGATCGAGCACGCTGGCCAGAAACGCGTCCATGCTTTCAACGGCAGTGAAGCTGTCGTGTTCACCGATTACCTGGACTTCGGCGACTTCGTAGTCTCCGTCGAGCGGCTTGGGATGAAGGACGTACTGGTCGAAAGTGGAGCGGTCGCGGTCGTGACCGTCCGGCCTGAATTGCTGGACGAGGCACAGGCCCGGCGCCGGATAGACGAGCAGGTTCGGGAAGACGTGGTACTTCAGCGAGTCGATCATCTCCGGCACTGAATGGTTCGAGTAGTCGAGGCCGTACTGGTCCTGCATCTGTTCGCGAAGCTGCTGCGCCATGACCCAGCGGGCGGTCTTGCCTTCAGGCACTTTCGCGCGATCGCCCACCATCTTGCCATCGCCCACCAGCATCGTGTCGAGCAGGTCCTGTTGGCTCATCTGCTGTCTGGAGGTCGGGCTGGGGGATGCCATCGCACACAGATCGCGGCTGACGTGATCCGAGAAGATATCGTGCTGCATGTTGTGGTCGCCCACCACATTCGTCATCTCGGGGTGAACGTAAGGGGTGTGGTAGGCCTCCATGAAAGCTTCCATCGACAACTTCCAGTTGCCCGGCAGATGCTTGCGCACATGGGTTGCGACATACCAACCGGTGAGGTCCCAGTTCTTGAAGTGCTCCGGCAGCACCTCGAGGTAATCGACCAGCGGCGCAGCTTCGCTATCGAAGTTGATGAAGATCATGCCGTTCCAGCTGGCCACCTGAACTTCGGCAAGACCTGCACGCTCGCGATCGACCTGGGGGAACTCGAAGTCGCAGGGAATGGCTTTCAGCGAGCCGTCGAGGTTCCACTGCCAGTTGTGAAACGGACAGGTGATATTGGCCGACCAGCCGCAGGAGCCCGATGCCTTGAGCTTGGTGCCGCGGTGGAGGCAGGAATTGTAATAGGCTTTCAGCCCGCTTTCACTGCGAACGATCAGAACGGACATGCGGCCGATGTCGTAGACGAAATAGTCGCCGACTTCCGCGACATGTTCCTCGCGGCAGGCGAATTGCCAGACGCGCTTCCACATGCGCTCCATCTCAAGTTCGAAGAAGTCGGGATCGGTGTAGCGCGCAAATGGTATGTCGCGCAGGTTCTGCTTCGGATTCGACTGCTTTGCGAGAACCTCGGGCAATTCTCCGTCACGTCTTGCTACGTCGGCCCAAGTATTGCCCGGATAGCGATCGCGCATGATCTTCTGGATATCGTTCATGAGCCTTGTCCTCTCCCAAGAGTAAAGCTACAAAAATGAATATGAACTCATGTTCTGTTTGATCGGAGAATGAAGGGAGATGCGGCGTGGGTCAACAAGGCAAAAGGATAGGGTGGGGCCGGAAAGCCGGTGCGGCCGAATCGACATGCTCACTCAGCCGTCAGAACTGCATCCCGAATTCGATTCAGCGCGAGTGCCCTCCTGAGTGGAATCGGGGGCGACCCGGGAATTTCGCCTGTGCGGCAACGGCGGCAAGTCAGGAAGCTAGGTGCGCGGGGCGCCGTTATTCCTCTATGCCCAGATACCGCAGGGACATCTTGAATGCCTCTTCAGCAAAGGCCGTGTCGGTTACTTTCAGACCCTCGCCCAGTTCGCCACCTGCCGGCAAGACCGACCAGACTACGGCGCCCCGGATAATCGAATGGAGGTAAAGCACCTGCCTGCGCAATTGCGCCGCATCGCGCTCGGGCATCTTCTCAACGAGTCGGTCGGCGATCAGGCTTGCGACGATTTCGTTGGCGCCGCTCTGGTCCTTGTGCACGTTCGGGTCTTCCAGCCGTCTGCGCTCGATCAGGCGAAGCAGTCCGGAATCGACGGTGAAGGCACTGAAGACGATGTCGAGGTGAAGTCCGATCAGTTCTCGCGGGCTTGCGGCAAGCGCTTCGGCAGAGGTGCAAAGCTCGCTGATCTCACGCATCCGGCAAGTTCGGTATCCCGATACTATCGCCGTCAACAAGGCCTCCTTGTCGGCGAAATGCTGGTAGACGGTTCCGACCGGGACGCGCGCATGCTTGGCAATATCGGATACGCGCGTGGCATCGAAGCCGGATTCCGAGAACAGCGTCACGGCCGAGGTCACGATGCGGCTGAGCGAATCCCGGCTGCGCTGCTGCTGGGGCTTGGTGAAAATCTCGCTGCTTTCCATCCAGCGGACGGGGTCCTGCTCGAAGGCGATGGAGCCAAACGGGGCGTCGGATACACGATGCAAAATCACTTCAACGACCTAGCGGGGCGCGGCCGCCTTGACCAGCGCTGCCGAAACCGGGGCGCACCTGACACATTCGCGAAGTGCAAGCGACAGCCAGTGCGTGGATAACGCCAGTCGGGAGAGACTTATGCAAACAACCCAGGTCACTGATTTTGAATTGATCGCGCAAGGCTTCGATTTCGTGGAAGGACCGCGCGTATCACCCGAGGGCGACATCTGGTTTGCCGACCTCACAGGCACTGGCGTGTTCCGCCAAAGGGCCGGGCATGAACTGGAATCCATGATCCCCGGAAGACAATGGGTAGGCGGAATCCTTTTCGACGAATCGGGAATGGTTCTGTGCAGTGGACGGGACGGAATCGTCGCCCTCGATCCGGACAGCGGAAAGACGCGCGAGATACTCACCCACATCGAAGACAGGCCTGTCATCGCGGTCAACGATATGGAAGGAGACGGGCGCGGAGGGTTCTTCGCCGGGACGATCGATTTCGTTTCGATCATGGAAAAGGGTGAGGCCCCTTCGCCGGGGCTGTTCTTCCACATGTCGGCGGACGGCGCGATTACGGTTCTGCGCCGGGATGTATTTGCGTCCAACGGGATCGCCATGAGCCCGTGCGGAAAGTGGCTTTATCACTCAGAGACTTCGCGCGGTATCTGGCGCTATCCGCTGGGACCGGATGGCATGCCGGGCGACGCAGAGCTGCTTGTCGGACTGGAGGACAGCGACGGTCTGGTCGCCGATGAGCAGGGCAATCTCTGGCTGGCTTGCTGGAGCAGCGGAAAGCTCATGCAGTTTTCGGCTGATGGGACGTGTCTTGGAGCCTTGGGTTTCCCCTATCCGCATATAGTCAGCCTTGCCTTTGCCTCGGACGATCCATCGAGTCTGGTCATCGCGACAGGCGGTAACGCCGATGTCCCGCAGGCCGGTGCCGTATTGAGAATGAAAGTCGATGTCCCTGGACTGCCCGGCGCGCTGACTCGGTTGAAGGTTCTGGAGGAAAATCTGTGATCGAACTTGAAAAGCTGGACCAGGGCATTGCCGTCCTTACGCTGGACCGCCCGCAGTCGGCCAATGCACTGACCTTGCCCATGGTTGCGCGCCTGCGCTCGACCATCGCGGCGTTGAATGACGACAGGCAGGTTCGCGTCCTTGTGCTTGCCGCTCGCGGCAAGGCGTTCTGCGCCGGTCTCGATCTCAAGGAAGTGCTCATGGGCGAAGACGCGCCGCAGGGCCCGATCGAGAACATGGATCTGCAGGAACGGTTCGCCGGATTGATGAGCGAAGTGGCAGGCGCCAGGTTCCCGGTCGTCGCCGCGATCAATGGTGCGGCGGTGGGAGCCGGGATGGGCCTTGCATTGGCAGCCGATGTCAGGATCGTGGGGCCAGGCGCAAAGTTCCTCGTAGGCGCGGTCAAGGTTGCGCTGAGCGCGGGCGAATGCGGCATCAGTTATCACCTCCCGCGCCTGATCGGTGGCGGAAGGGCTTTCGAAATGATGCTGACCGGCCGCGCTGTCGATGCCGGCGAGGCCCATGCGATTGGCCTTGCCACGACACTGGCGGGTGAGGAAGACCTGCTTGACGCTGCTTTGAAGGTTGCGCGGCAGATCGCTGCCAACAGCCCTTATGCCATCAAGCATACCAAGCAGGTCATGCACGCGAACATCGATGCGCCCGGCCTCGAGGCGGCACTGGAATTGGAAAACCACGTCCAGTGCCTTGCTCTTGGAACCGAAGACTTCAGGGAAGCCTGCCGGGCATTTGCCGAGAAGCGCGTGCCGCAGTTCACGGGGCGTTAGGGGGCGCAGGCCGTGTGGTCAGGCGACGACAGCGAATTCTCCAGCCATTGCCTTGCTTACAACGGAGACGGCACGCGCGACATAGTCGGCCTTTTCGCCGACCGGGGCGACGTAGTGCATGGCTTCTTCCGCCTCGCGCATCGAGGCTCCACGTGCGATGAGCCATGTCGCAAGGTACTGCGAAGCAAGGCAGCCACCCGCCGTCGCCACGTTGCCGTTCACGACGAAAGGAGCGTCGACGACGTTGACACCGGCCTCGATGACCCAGGGCTTGGTGGTCAGGTCGGTGCAGGCGGGCAAGTCGCCGATCAGGCCGAGCCGGGCGAGAAGCAGGGTGCCGGAACATTGCGCTCCGATGATCTGTCGCGCGGGATCGAGGGTGATCTGCGCCAGCAGCCCGGCATCCTCTGCAATTTCGCGCGTCCTGATGCCGCTGCCGATCAGCACGGCATCGGCCTCGGCTGCGAATTCCAGAGGCTTCTGGCGGTGAACAGTCACACCGTTCATCGACGTGACCTGCTCGTGCGGCGAAGTGATGTGCGCCGCCCAGCCACGCGCCTTCATGCGATTGAGGATGGCGGCCGCCACGAACGAGTCCAGTTCATTGAACCCATCGAAGGTGAGGACCGCTATCTGCACGAATGTCTCCTGTTGGCATGTTCACAATGATCCGGGTGCCATGGCACGAAGATGGCCATTATGCACGTCGGGACTGAACCCGGGTCTCTGATGACGATGAACTACGCACATGCCGCGGTGAGCATCGTGCATCGGCAATGCGCTGTCTGGATTTGCGTGTTGTGACGTTCGCACGATGGCGAATCGCTTTCTTGAACGGCCTCCACCGGAGGTGGGGTGATTGACGGTTTCGGGCGTCGGTTCCTCGGTCGGAGGACCGGTGCTGCAAATGCGCGCAGCGACAGGGCGCGTAATCATGAGAGAGGTGAATTAATGGCGCTCAAGACCAGGATTACCGAACTGCTGGGTATCAAACACCCCGTTGTCCAGGGGGGCATGATGTGGGTCGGTCGTGCCGAATTGGCCTCGGCGGTTTCCAATGCCGGCGGTCTTGGCATCCTCACGGCGCTGACCCAGCCCACGCCGGACGACCTGCGTCGCGAGATCGATCGCTGCCGGTCGATGACCGACAAGCCCTTTGGCGTGAACCTGACGATCCTGCCTTCCGTCAGTCCACCGCCTTATGCCGAGTATCGCAAGGCGATCATCGATAGCGGCATTACCATCGTCGAGACTGCGGGCGGCAAGCCGCAGGAGCATATCGACGATTTCAAGGCTTACGGCATCAAGGTCCTGCACAAGTGCACGTCTGTCCGGCACGCGCTTTCGGCTGAGCGGATGGGGGTGGACGTTATCTCGATCGACGGCTTCGAATGCGCCGGGCACCCGGGAGAGGACGATGTGCCGGGGCTGGTCCTGATCCCTGCCGCTGCGGACAAGGTGAAAGTGCCGATGCTCGCGTCCGGAGGTTTTGGCGATGGGCGCGGGCTTGCTGCGGCGCTGGCACTGGGCGCAGACGGTATCAACATGGGCACCCGTTTCTGCGCCACGCGCGAAGCGCCCATCCATGAGAACGTCAAGCAGTTCATCGTCTCCAACGATGAACGCGCAACGAACCTCATATTCCGCAAGTTCCGCAATACCGGGCGTGTCGCCAAGAACAGCGTATCGGACAAAGTCATCGAGATTTCTGCAGCTCCCGGTGCCGAGTTCAAGGACATCCAACCTCTCGTGGCCGGTGCGAAGGGGCGGCTGGCGCTGGAAACCGGCGATCTCGATGCCGGGCTGGTCTGGGCGGGGCAGGTTCAGGGGCTGATCCACGACATACCGAGCTGCGATGAACTGGTGGACCGGATCGTGACCGATGCGGAACGGATCATTCGCGGCCGGCTTGGGGCGATGCTGGAGGGCTAATACGCGCAGGTCCTGCCCCGGTCGGTCTGGCGGCCGCAGGATTGCGCAGACGCGTGCCCCTGCTAAGGCGTTTCGCCATGCCAAGACGTAAGGATATCTGGACTTGCGGGATCGCAATGCAGCCGGTCGAAGCGGTGCTGGAATCCGGCATCGCCGCGGACAAGGTGCGCTGGCTCGGTGCCGAACCCGAGTTTACATTCCTTGCCGATCCCTTCGGTTATCGCTTCGGCGACCACCTGCACCTTTTCGCAGAACAGTACGATTATCGCACCCGGCATGGTGTCATCGAAAGGCTCACCTTCGATGGCGGCTTCGACCTTGTGGAACGCAAGCTCGTCCTGCGTGAGCCCTGGCATTTGTCCTATCCTTTCGTGTTCGAAGGGGAGGGGGCCACCTGGATGTTGCCTGAAGCGCACCGCTCGGGCCGTCTGACACTCTATCGTGCCTGCGGCGAGCTTGAGGACTGGCGTGCGGAATGCGAAATCGCGCTTGATTGCGTGCCGGTCGATGCCTCGATCCTGCGCTACCGGGATCGCTGGTGGCTGCTCTATTCATCAGCGGCAAGCAAGGCCGACAAGCTCGGCTCGCTGCATGTCGCCTGGGCTGAAACGCTATGCGGGCCATGGACGCCGCATCCCGGAAACCCCGTCAGGCTGGACAGGGCTTCCTCACGGCCCGGCGGGACGCCGGTGCTGCTTGGTGACAGGATCATGCTGCCGGTGCAGGACTGTGTGCGCACCTATGGCGCCGCGATCCGGCCCTTGTGGATCGACCGGCTGGACGAGAACGGCTTTCAGGCCGAGGCCGGAACACCGCTGACGGTGCCAGCCGATGCGCCGCAGCCTTGCGAGGGCATGCACACGCTGACGGCGTGCGGGGACGTTACCCTGTTTGACGTGAAGACGGTCGATCGCTCGCTTGCCGGGTTGGCGCTCGATCTTCGCCGCTCGCTGGGTGGATTCGCTGCCAGATAGCACGGCCCTTCGCTTCGAAGCGTTGCTTGGAAAAGCGGTCGAACATGTCAGCGCGTGCGGCCTTGCCCATCGCGGCCAGAGCGCTTGGATCGGACAGGGCTTGGCGCAGGGCCTTGGCCAGCGCATCGACGTCGCCCGGCGGTGCCAGCCAACCATTGCGCGTCGGAGCGATGGAGAAAGGTAACTCGCCCACGCTCGATGCAATCGTCGGGAGCGCCGCTGTCAGCGCTTCGTGAGCGGCAATGCAGAAACCTTCCGAACGCGAGGGCTGCAGGTAAAGGTGCTGGCCGGACAGGAAACCGCGCGGGTCGCTGGTATAACCGGCAAGCCTGAGGTTGGTTACGCCAGCTTGCGACGCCTGCGCCATCAGGGCGCTGGCCTGGTCGCCGTCGCCGGCGATGACGATTTCCACCGGGACGGATGGTTCGAAACCTTGGGTACGCAGGCGCGCCAGTGCGTCCACCAGCACATCATAGCCCTTCACCGGGTGAAGCCGGCCCAGACTGCCAAGGCGCAGCGGTTCTCCCGGCGTCCATGCCTTCGCTTCGGGCATGGCGGGATCGGCGAAGTAGATCGGCCAGGTCTCGAGGCGTCCGGCCGGAACCTTCAAGCGCCTTTCGGTGAGTTCGGCGACCGATTGCGAGTCCGCCACCCAGAGCTGGGCGCGGCCTTGCAACTGGCGCATGAGCCGCCGGTTCCACGGTTTGAGAAATGCTGCATGCTGCCATGAAACCACCGGCAGGCCGAGCAAGGGGCCAACGATCAGCCCGAGGATCGTGGCGCGGCTGAGCGATGTCCACAAGTGGGTCGCTCCCCAGCTACGCACTTCCTTCATGAGCCACCGGGCGGCGGCGAAGTGGTCGGTCTCACCGCCATCGCGCACCGCCGGTTCGAGCCCGGCGGCGACTATCGGTGGCAGCGCGCGGCCGTCACGACGGGTGAGCGCGAAGACGCGCACATCGGCACCGGCGCTGCGCAGGACTTGCGTTACCGCGGGAACCGGCAGGGCCGCTCCACCACCTTCGACGGAGTTGATGACATAGGCGATGCGCGGACGGGTCATAGCTTCCTGCTGCTGTGCCAGACGAAGTAGACCAGCAGGCTGCTGGCCAGCAGGGCTTGCCCCACGGCCTGGATGCCTGCGCCCATCAGTCCGTAGCGGTGGAGCAGCCAGGGCAGTACCGGAAGGAAGACGAGGCTGGAAAACAGGTTGGCGCTCATCGATCGGGCCGGGTGACCCAGCGCAGAAATCGCCGAAGTGCACGATGGCCCGATGAGGGCGATCCCGCGTGCGGCGACCAGCACGACCATCAGGCCAGACGCAGCGGCGAAGGCCGGGCCTGCCAGAAGTCCGACTATGGCAGCAGGGAAGGCCGCGACGATCACCACAACCGGAAGCGCGGCGAGCAGGCTGATCCCGACTACCTTGGCAAGGGTCTGGCGCAGCGGCTTGCCGCCGCCGCCGGCGGCGACGATGTGGGCCAGCTCAGCGTAAGAGGTGTTGCCCAGGATCTGTGCGGGCTGGGCAATGATGACGGTGGCGCGCTGGGCGACCGCGAAGAGGCCGGCCGAGGCAGGCCCCATGATCCAGCCGATGATGAGCGGTGCGATCCGTCCGGCCAGTTCGCTCAGCGTGACATCTGCATTGCTGGCGATCAGGAAGCGCCAGATGCCAGGGTTGTCCAGCGCGACGTCACCTGCCTGCGGGCTCCACAGGCTCGCGCCGAGGCGGCGGGCGGCGAACCACAGACCCATCGCCCACAGGACCGCGAATTCGGCCAATGCCGCCAGCAGCCAGACGACGAGGAAGGACTTGATGCCCCATCCGAAGGCAATCACGATCAGCGCGCCGCCGAGGCGGACGATGGGCTGGACGAGGTTATGAAGCCCGATCAGGTCGAACCGCCCGATCAACTGGAGATAGCCCGAAGGGGTCGAGCGGATCGAACCGAGCACGGCGAAGGAATAGACCTGTGCGAAAGCCATGGCCTTGGGCGGCCAGCCCAGCTGCGGCCCGACGAACTGCGCGAGCGCCATGGCAGAAACGATGGCAAGAGCGCCGGCTGCCAGTTCCACTCCGGCGCCAAAGCGCAGCAGCCGGCCGAGCCGGTGGTTGTCGCCTTCGCGATCGGCCTCTGCACCGTAGCGCACGATGGCTTGCCAGGAGGGAAATTCGATGATGCCGCAAACCGTCGTGACATAGGCGTGGACGAGCACGAGCACGCCGTACTCGGTAGGGCCGAGAAAGCGCGTTGCCAGAACAAGGTAGACGAGGCTGATCAGGCCCGCCCCGGCCTTGCCCCCCACGACGAGTCCAAGTCCTTTGAAAATACGCTGTATTCGGCCGACGTGCGGCTCGACATCAGTAGGCAAGTGGGAATCCCGGAATTGGTCAGTTTCGGCCTGCGAGGCGGGGCCCATTTGCAACAAATGTGTGCCCATGACCAGAGACTAGATGCGCTTGCCGTGATCAGGCCGATACGAGGTACAGGTGGCGCCGGGATTTCTCGCGCCCATGTGCGAAGTCGACGATGGCCATGGCGGCCCTGACCGAGGAAGGCGTGTTGGTCAGGTCGAAGCTTTCGGCAAACATCTCTTCCTGGATCCGGCGATAGTGCGTTTCGTGCAGTTCATCGGCGCGAGAAAGGGCTGCCGGAAGCTGGTCGGGACTGACGATCACTTCGCCGGCATGCCAGTGGTGGAAGTTGGCATCGCCCATCCAGTCGTGCCGTTGCGAGTTGAGGAAGATGCAGGGGCGCGGCCGCAAAAGGAACTCGTAGATCTGGCTGCTGGCATCGCCGAGGTAGATGTCGGCGCCCAGGGTATAGGTCATGTCGGTGGAGGCGCGGCTGCCCAGATCGACATGGATGTTGTCGCCGCGAAGGAAGCGCTGCGGGATTTCTCCGGCCCGGTCGATGGTCAGCTTGTCGATCGTCACGACGAAACTGCGCTGGAACAGCATGACATGCGGCGCGAAAATCAGGCCGAGACGATCGTTGTCGACGAAGTGTTCGAAGACGCGGTGGCCGTGCCTGTACCACGAGGACAGGTGGGGCGATGGATGGGGGTTGTAGATCACGGTCCGCTGCGTGTCCGCCATGAAGCGATGCGGCTTCTTGTCGCGGGCGAGGTCGAACTTGGGATAGCCCACGATGGTGATGGCGTCAGGGGAAACATGGGCTTCCCGGATCAGGCGCTCGCGGATCTTGCGCCCGGAACACAGGACGTGATCGAAGCCCGCACTGGCCCTGTCGAAGCCAATGGCCCGGTCGCCTGCGCCGTGCCGGGTATGGATGATCGCAAGGTTATCGAGACCGTAACGCGTCTTGAGCAGGAGCGAGGTCTTCTCGGCGACCACGAGGACGTCGAGGCTTCGGAAGAAGTCCAGGTTGTCTCTGTATATCAGGATCTTCCGGGCAGGAATGACTTTGCCCAGCAGCGTGTCGAGACGGCGCGTCGCGGCGCAGGGCTCAAGCTGCACATGCTCGATCCGGGTGCCGATCCGGTCTCCGCCGATGCGCATGACTTCCCGGGTCAGCGCGGCATTGGTGGTGGCGACGACGATCTCGCCGTCGAAGCCTCCATCGGCGAGCGCCAGCGCGATCGGCAGACTGTGGGCGATCTGATGGATTTGGTCGTGGTTGAACAGGAAACCGATGCGCATGGTTCAATGACGCCGCGCCTTTCCAAAATCCACATGGCAGGTTTCACATTTTTTCCCCGGATAGGGATTGGGGCCTGAGTGCGCGGGAGATTTCCCTCTCAGCTGAGGAGAGGACGGCCCGGTGGCGTCCTTGGGGCAGAGCTATTGGGAACCGGATCGATGAGGATGCTTCGCCTCGCCGCCGTGGCGGCGGTGTTCAGCGTATTGGCTGTCAATGTGGCAGGCGGAGCGCCTGCGGCCGTCGCGCCTGTGACCGGGGCGTCCGTTCCTGGCGAGCCTTCTTCCGAACTTTCCGTCATGACCTACAACGTGAAGGGCCTGCCCTGGCCGGTCGCCTTGGGACGCTCCTCTGCCTTGCTGGAGATCGGTCGCCGGTTCCGCCACTTGCGCGCGCAAGGAAAGCAGCCCCACGTCGTACTGTTGCAGGAGGCATTCATTCCCGAAGCGAAAGCCCTGGGCGCGATCGGCGGCTATCCCTACATGGTGACCGGGCCGCAACCGCGCGATTCATCGGCCGTGCCGACTCCGTCGCTCGATCAGGATTTCCGCGCCAGGGTCCATTGGGGCAAGGGTGAAGGCGAGGGAAAATGGGTGGATAGCGGGCTGGTCATCCTGTCCGATTATCCCATCGTCGCGGCAGCCAAGATGGCCTTCCCGCAAGACGCCTGCGCCGGGTATGACTGCCTTGCAACCAAAGGTGTCGTGCTGGCACGTATAAAGGTTCCCGGCGTCGACAAGCCGGTGACTGTCGTGGACACCCATCTCAATTCCCGCCACGCATCGGGCGTCTCTACGCACCGCGCCAACGAGGCCTATGTCTGGCAGATCGGGGCACTGCGCCAGTTCATTGCAGAGAAGGTCGATCCGGGATCTGACGTCATTTTCGGGGGCGACTTCAATCTGGGACACGACAGCGATCGCCTTGCAGCCGCAGCGCAAGGCGGCGGTCTTCTTCCCGGAAGTCATGAAGCCATAGCGACGATCTGGGGCCGGGCCGATACGCCCTCGGACACCGATCTCAACTTCGTCCGCGACCGCGCGAAGGACAAGGAATACTTCCGGGCGGGGAAGAGAGCGCAACTGCATCTGACCGGTGTCGAGGTTCCCTTCGGTGCAGGCGCGGGTGGTTTCTCTTTGTCGGACCATCTGGGGTTCGTCGCCGACTTCAAGCTTCGCTGACGTTACCAAATTCCTGTCGCATTGTGCCAGGCATCGCGCGACAGGCGGCACGACCTGCCAAAAACCGTTACTAATTGCGTCTGAGGCAAGGTTCGAGGTTGAAAAGTGCGCGACTCTCGTCTGAGGAGGCGCGGACCAATTGACATGCGAACCGGAGTTCTAAGGCACCATGGATGAAAACCTGCGCAAGGCGGCTCTCGATTACCACCTTTCCCCGCAGCCGGGAAAGCTGAGGATCGAGCCGACGAAGCGCATGGTCAACCAGCGTGACCTTGCCCTTGCCTATTCGCCCGGCGTGGCGGCACCTTGCGAGGAAATCGCCGCGGATCCGGACAAGGCGGCGGACTACACCGCGCGCGGCAATCTCGTTGCGGTCATCTCCAACGGTACGGCGGTGCTGGGCCTGGGAGCGATCGGTGCGCTTGCTTCCAAGCCGGTGATGGAAGGCAAGGCGGTGCTGTTCAAGAAGTTCGCCGATATCGACGTCTTCGACATCGAAGTGGACACGACCGACCCCGACCGGTTCATCGATGCGGTCTCGCTGCTCGAACCCACCTTCGGCGGCATTAATCTGGAGGACATCAAGGCCCCGGAGTGCTTCGCCATCGAGGCGGCTCTGCGCGAGCGGATGAACATTCCGGTATTCCACGACGACCAGCACGGCACGGCCATCGTCGTGGCTGCCGCGGTGCGCAATGCCCTTGTACTGCAGGGCAAGAGCCTGGGTGAAGCCAAGTTGGTGACGTCGGGCGCCGGTGCTGCCGCGCTCGCCTGCGTTGACCTGCTGGTGTCTATGGGACTGCCCGCGGAGAACGTCACGCTGACCGACAAGGACGGCGTGATTCACGCAGGGCGCGAAGGCATGTTGCCGAACATGGCGCGTTACGCTCGCCAGACCGATGCACGTACCCTGCCGGAGGTTCTGCCCGGCGCGAACGTGTTCCTCGGCCTGTCCGCGCCCGGCGTGCTAAAGCCAGAATGGCTGCCCCTGCTGGCTGACAAGCCCCTCATCTTCGCACTCGCCAATCCTGAGCCCGAGATCCTGCCCGACATTGCCCGCGCCGCGCGTCCCGATGCGATCATTGCCACGGGCCGGTCGGATTTTCCAAATCAGGTCAATAACGTCCTGTGCTTCCCCTATATCTTCCGTGGAGCGCTGGATGTCGGGGCGACGACGATCAACGAGGAGATGAAGGTCGCTGCGGCAGAGGCGATCGCTTCGCTGGCCCGTCTTCCCGCGCATGAAAGCGTCGCGCAAGCCTATGGCGGACGCAAGCTGGCCTTCGGGCCGGAATACATCATCCCCACGCCTTTCGACCCGCGCCTGATTGTCCAGATTGCGCCCGCCGTCGCCAAGGCGGCCATGGATAGCGGCGTTGCACGTCGTCCGCTCGACCTCGAGGCCTACCGTCGCTCGCTGGCGCAGAAGAATGCGCGCTCCGCGCAGCTCATGATGCCGGTTTTCGAGGCGGCACGTGGATCGCAGACGCGCATCGCCTATGGCGAAGGTGAGGACGAGCGGGTCCTGCGCGCAGTTCAGGACGTTCTTGATGACGGTATAGCCCGTCCGGTGATCGTCGCCCGCCGCCGCATCCTCGAACAGCGCCTGCCCGAACTCGGATTGCGCTTTGAACTCGATCGCGATGTCGAGGTGATCGATCCGGAAACGGACCATGCGATCATGGAACCGCTGGTCGAAGCCTACCGGAAAGTCGCAGGCCGCAAGGGCGTGCCGACACCGGAGATCGTACGTCACGTCTACCGCCGTCCCACCGTAACCGCCGCGATGCTCCTGTGCACAGGGCAAGTTGATGCAGCCCTTGTCGGCGGCAATTCGGAATACTGGGGCCAGATGGAATACGTGTTGCGGATCATCGACCGTGCACCGGGCGCGCAGCGCGTTTATGCGCTTTCGGGTCTGATCCTCGATGCCGGTGCACTATTCATCACCGACACCCACATGGTGCCCGAGCCGACGCCGGAACAGATCGCGGAGATGACCTTGCTGGCGAGCCAGGAGATCCGGCACTTCGGTCTGGAACCGCGCGTGGCCCTGCTGTCGCACTCCAACTTCGGCGCCTCGCACAGCCCCAGCGCGCGCAAGATGCGGGCCGCGCTCTCCTTGCTGCGCGACAAGGCGCCCGACCTTGCAGTCGATGGAGAAATGCATGCCGATGCTGCCCTGTCGCAGCCGCTGCGCGAGAAGCTGGTGCCTGACACCCGTTTCGATGGGCCTGCCAACCTGCTGGTCATGCCCAACCTCGATGCGGCCAACATCACGCTCACTGCGCTCGGCGCCTCGTCAAGCTCGCCGACCGTCGGCCCGATGCTGATTGGCCTCTCGCGCCCGATCCACGTGATGACCCCCAGCATGACTTCGCGCTCGGTCCTCAACATGACGACCATTGCCGTGTCGGAGGCCATGCATCGAGATCGTGCAAAGGTATCGTGAGCGGCCTGATCAGAAATTCGTCGCCAGGCCAATTTCGATACGACTGCGCGTGAAGCGATAGAGCGCCATGTTGCTGTCCTGCTTCGTGAATGTGTAGGACAGGCGCGGGGTGAAGCGTGACAGGACGATGTGCCGGTTAAGCAAGGTCACCTGTCCCGACAGCGTCCTGTCCGAACGCCTGATGCCGATCGCCGGAAGCGCTTCGTCGTAGCGGGAGAATGCCAGCGATGGTTCGAGATAGATCGAGAAGCCTGCAGGCAGGTCGCGATAGTAGCCCAGCGCTGCATAGCCGCTCCAGTTGGAATAGGCCGACGACCGGCGTGCTTTCGGCTGCGGTCGAGGAATCGACATTCGTGGCGACGGGCTCTGGCTCATTGGCGACGGCTTCGCCGCTGGCCACTCAAAGGACCAGCAAGCCAAGCCGGCAGCTGTGCCCCAGCTCCCTGAGCGCATCGGTGACCTGACCGGCGACGATCACGAGGATGACCTGTTCTGTCAGGAACTCTCCACCCGGAACGCCATCGTCGAGGAAGGCGAAATCGACCGGGCGGTGATCGATCATCTGCTGCGCGATATCGGGCCGGCAGCTGCTGAAAAGGGCGGGGATCTGTTCCTCACGGCGACATCGCAAGGTCGCTTTACGCAAGGCACGACGATGACGGGCCAGTTGCGCGGCTAGGCAAGGCAAGGGCCGTTCAATCCATCAAAAGTTCGGTCCATTCCGTCTGCGTCAGGTCAATTTCAACCTTTCGCGGTCGCTTGACCCGACGCAGCCTCTCATCACTGGAGCCATCGGCAAGCAGGCAGTCGCCTTTGACCGCGACGCCCGTCAGACGGTCGCGGGAAGGCTCGGCAAGCGTTGAGAGCGAGACGTGCATCCAAGCCGCCCCTGCTTCATTGTCGATAGCCAGGATCATCTCCGGAGACGGGGTTTGCGGCATGGCAGCGTGTGCAGCCGATGAGCCTCCCGTAATCAGGACGGCCGATAAGGCTATGGCGGTAAGTAGGTCCCTGTTCATGGCCGTTCTCCATCCGTGGATCTGTGCTTGAGCGGAGAGACGGGCCTGGAATAGGGCGCGGGATCGAATGCGGTCAGGTGCAGCGCCATGCGCAGTGTATTGCACCTGTTGCAATGTCCTGGTGACCGGGAGCGGGGTCCGGGCTTGATGGACTGATCGCCTTGCTCGCTATCGGGTTATCTCTTTGTCCGCTTCATTCGCGTCATGAGATATCTAGGCCGCGCAAGTATCGATCCGATGTCGTAGGCTGTGCTTTCAGGTTTCAATTGTTGCAGGCAAAGGCGCGTTTGCGGCTGCTGCATGTTCGCGGCATAGGGCTTCGATGTCGCGGGCGAGTCCGACGACTGCCTCTGCGTCGGTCTCATGGCCCATGATCGAAACCCGCATGATCGTGCGGCCCCGCCACAGTGCGGTTTTCAGGAAATGGCGACCGGTGGCATTGAGGCGGTCGGTCATTGTCCTGGTAAGGGCATCGCCCTGGGCATCGTCGAGGCCGGTAAAGCGCAGGGCCAGCTGGTTGATCGTGGCCTCGTGGCAAAGCTCGACCCCGTCGATCCCTGCGATCCGGGCTGCGAGCGCGGAGGCGGCCGCGCAGTGGCGCTCGACCATCTGGCCAACGCCGTCACGGCCCAGCACCTGCATCATCACCCATGCCGGAAAGCCGCGCGCCCGGCGCGAGAGTTCAGGGACGTAATCGCTGGGATGGCGTCCGTCGCGCTCATCCCGCGTCAGGTAGCTGGCGTCCATGGTCATGGCGCGGCGGTGGTATTGCGCATGGCGGGTGATCGCAAAACCGCAGTCATAGGGAAGCTGCAGCCACTTGTGCCCGTCGACCGACCATGAATCGGCAAGCTCGGCGCCCTGCGCCAGATAGCGCAGACGCTCGCTGGCGCGGACCCACATGCCGAAGGCGCCATCGACGTGAAGCCAGGCGCGGTGCTCCCGGCAAAGCCGCGAAAGGGCGGTGAGATCGTCGAAGGCGCCGCTGATCATCTGCCCTGCCTGGCCGATCACGATCTTCGCTGCCGCCGTGCTGTCTTCCATCGCACTGGCGAGGGCGGGAAGCTCGAATGTGCCGGCATCGTTGCAGGCGATGCGGCGGATATGGTCGCTGCCGAAGCCGAGATAGCGCAAGGCCGCGAAATTGGTGACATGGGCATCTTCGCCAATGAAGATTTCCATCGGAGGCGCTCCGGCAAGGCCGCATCCCTCGATCCTGATGCCGAGCCGGTCGAAGATGGCCAGGCGGGCCGTGGACAGGCAGGTGAAGGCTGCCATGGTTGCCCCGGTCGTGAAGCCGACCGAACAGTCGGATGGCAGGGTGAGCAGTTCCAGCAGCCACTTCGATGCGACTTCTTCTGCCACGGCGGCCGACGGTGCGCATTGGTAGATTGCCGCGTTCTGCCCCCAGGCAGACGTCAGCCAGTCGGCAGCCACGCCGGCCGGATGCGAGCCGCCGATTACCCAGGACAGGAAGCCCGGGGCCGTGGTCGCGCTCAGGCCCGGCTTTGCAGCTTCGACCAGCTCTGCCAGAACCGCGACGGCATCGCGCGGGGTTGTGTCGAGCGGAATGTCGAACAGCGCGCGCAGCTGTTCGACGCCAGCTGCTGGATGCAAGTCACCGCCTTCGCTCCGAGAGGTCACGGCGTGGTGTGCTGCTAAAGCGAGAACGTCTTGCAGCGAAGTAGGCTGGAGGGGCGCGTTCATCGCGGCTGCATCCACTGGGGAAGCAGCGAATAGGCATCGCCGATCGCCCCGTCCCGGGCCTCGATACCCAGCTTGGCCAGCATTCCGGTCAAAGCGCCGCTGTTATGCGCGTCGAACAGTTCGGTCGCGCCGCCGACATGCCTGCCGCCGATGTAGACTTGCGGGATGGTCGGCGCACCGGTGCGCTGTGCAAGCGCGCGGCGGATGCGCCCGGCCCAGTCGGCATCGGCATATTCGCCGCCGTCGAGGTCGACCGTGCGGTAGGGTACGCCCAAGGCGTCGAACAGCTTGCGGGCCGACCAGCAGAATTCGCACCATTGCAGCGCGAACATGACGACCGGCTGCGTGAAGTCACCGACAATCGCATCGACATGGGCAAGCGCTTCGCTGTCGGCGGGCTCGGCCTGCATTGGCGCAGGCGCGGGCGAAGCGGGCCGGTCGAAGCGGAAATTGGGCGAGGAGGTTGAGATCGCCAGTTCCTCTGCGTTCATGGCCTCCTCGATCCCGGCAAAGAGCGGGGTCGTCATGTAGCGCTCGCCGGTGTCCGGGATCATCGCCAGAATGCGCGATCCTTCCGGCATGGTCTCGGCCAGTCGATAGGCCGCTGCGAAGGTCGCCCCGCTGGAAATTCCGCAGAATACGCCTTCCTCGCGCGCCAGTCGCCGCGACCAGTCGAGCGCTTCCTGCCCGCCGACCGGCATGACGCGGTCGACCAGTCCGGCCTCGAAAGCCTGCGCGGTTACGTGCGGGATGAAATCGGGCATCCAGCCTTGCATCAGGTGTGGCCGGAAGCGGGGATGGCTTGAAGCCGGGCTGCCGTCCGCCGCATAGTCCTGCATGACACCCGATGACAGGAGGGGGGCATTGTCCGGCTCGCACCCGACGATCAGCGTTGCCGGACTTTGCGCCTTGAGCGCACGGGCAACGCCTGCAAGCGTGCCGCCCGTGCCGACGCCGCTGACGAAGGCATCGAGCGGGGCGGCGGCAAAGTCTGCCAGGATCTCCTGCGCGGTCGTGCGGGCATGGACTTCGGCATTGGCCTCGTTCTCGAACTGCCGGGGCAGGAACCAGCCATGCGTCTCGGCCAGTTCGCGCGCCTTGGCGAGCATTCCGGTGCCTTTTTGCGCCGCGGGGGTCAGCACGACTTTCGCGCCGAGGTAGCGCAGGATCTTGCGCCGTTCGACACTGAAGCTCTCGGCCATGACGATGACAAGCGGATAACCCTTGCGTGCACAGACGAGGGCAAGGCCGATACCGGTATTGCCGCTGGTGGCTTCGACTACGGTCTGGCCGGGCTTCAGCGTTCCGTCGCGCTCGGCCGCTTCGATCAGGCCGAGCGCCAGCCGGTCCTTGACCGAACCCATCGGATTGAACGCCTCAAACTTGAGGTAGATCTCGCGCCCCGGCGGTGACAGCCGTTCAGCCAGCAGCGTGGGCGTGTTGCCGATCAGTTCGAGGATCGAGTTGCGGACACCGCAGGTACCGGCAGTCGATGGAAAATGCGGCTTGTTCATCGCGGAAATCTCCTCTCGCCGGCGATCGCCGCCGGGCTTGGAAGAGACATTCGCGCCGCTGCGTATCAATCCGATTGCGCAGGGGCGGTTCGGTTGTTTCGATTGTTTCAGCCGGGATCGTAGATGTAGCCGATGCCGCGCACGGTGCGGATCACGGCCGGTTTCTCCGGGTTCGACTCGATCTTCTTGCGAATGCGCGAGATGCGGATGTCGATGCTGCGATCGAAGGGTTCCCAGGCGCGATCGTGCGCACCTTCGAGGATCTGGTCGCGGTTGAGAACGCGGCCCTTGTTGCGGGCAAAGAGCTTGAGGAGATTGAATTCCATCGCCGTGAGCGGGAGCGCGTGGCCATCGCCATCGAAGAGCTTGGCGGCGTCGAGATCGAGCGTGCACTTGCCGAAGGGGAAGCGGTTTTCTCCCCCGGCCTCTTCCTGGGAATGATCCGCAGGTCCCTTGCGTCGCAACACTGCCCTTACGCGTGCGACCAGTTCGCGAAGATCGACGGGTTTGCCGAGATAATCGTCCGCGCCCATTTCCAGCCCGACGATGCGGTCCACCGTCTCGCCCGCAGCCGTCAACATGATCACGTGCGGCGCGTCGTCGGCCTGCAGGCCGCGCAGGACCGAGAGGCCGTCCTCGCCCGGCATGTTGATGTCGAGCAGGATGAGGTCGGGCCGACGCCCGGCGATCAGGGCGCGCAGGTCATCGCCGCAAGCGGCTTGCGCCACCTCCAGACCGTGGCGCGCAAGGTATTCGGCAACCATGTCGCGAAGGTCCGCCTCATCGTCGCAGACGTATATCAGCGGCGCGTCAGCCATGATTGGCCTTCAGCATTGTCGTGACGAGACCCCGCAAGTCGCGCGGGGCGACCGGCTTTTCCAGGTAGGGCCGATTGGCGCGATCGAGGAAGGCGCGCACTTCCGGGCTCATCGTGTCGCCGGTGATGAAGGCGACTCGTTCGGCGATCTCGGGGCGTTCGCCCGACAGCGTTTCGAACAGTCCGCGTCCGCCCATGCCGGGCATGTTCAGATCCGTGAGGATGAGGCGATAGCTGCCGGAACGGGCAAGCGCGAGGCCCCTTTCGGCACTGGCGGCACTGTCGACCTGAAAGCCCTCCTTGCGCAGGATCTCGCGGATGAGGTCGCTGACGTCCTTCTCGTCGTCGATGACCAGAACCCTGCCGGTGGCGGCGACGGGTTCGGGGCGTTCCACTTCGTGCGGGCTTTCCGACTCCGGCTCGGCCAGTGGGAGGGTGATGCGAAAGTGGGCGCCCTTGCTTGCGGGCATGAGGGCAATGGTGCCGCCATGCGCGTTGACGACGCGGTGGCAAAAGGCAAGTCCGATGCCGGTGCCCTGTCCCGGGGCCTTGGTCGTGAAGAGCGGTTCGAAAACGCGCTTGGCGGAGTCTGTAGAGATTCCCGGCCCGTCGTCGATGACGTCGATGGTCAAGGACGCGCCTCCGGGTTCCTCGCGAGCCCGTACCGTGATGCGACTGCCGCCGCCGTCACGGATCGCCTGGTCGGCATTGGCGACGAGGTTCATGAACACCTGCCGGATCTGGCCGGCGTCGCCCTGAAGCGGCGGTAAGTCCGGAGCGACGTCCAGTTCGACTTTCGCGGTCAGTGCACCTGTGCCCTGTTCGAGCGTGTCGATCGCATCGCGTATCGCCGTGGCAAAATCGATCGCCTCGACTTTCAGGTTCTGGCGGCGGGCCATGGCGAGGAACGATTTGACGATTCCGGTGCAGCGCTCCGCTGCAGAGCCGATCTTTTCGATCCGGCGGATCGTGTCGGGATCGCTGGCCTCTTCGCGCATCATGAGGGCGTGGCCGACGACAACGGAGAGCGGGTTGTTGAGTTCGTGGGCGACGCCCGCCAGCAATTCGCCCAGCGCCGACATCTTCTCTGCCTGGAATATCCGTTCACGCTGTTCGGACAGGGTCTTGCGCAAGGCGGCTTCCTTGCTGATGTCGACCATCGAGTAGAGTACGACGTCCTCACCGCGATAATCGATAAGACGGGCCGAGGCGAGGCAGGGAAACGGATCGCCATCCGGGCGCAAGGCATCGACGCGCATCTCGTCGACCCGGCCTTCCGGCAAGAGCGCGGTGATGAAATCCGCCCGCTGCCCGCGTGAGGCGAAGTGCGCGCCGAAATCGCGGCCGGAACCGAGCAGCTCGCGGGCGGCGGGAGTGCGATAGATGATCTGCCCGTCGCCGATGCGCGCCATCACGAGATTGGCCGGACATGCTTCGAGCACTTCGCGAAGCAGGGCGTCGGCCTCGCGGTCGCTTTCTTCGCGTTGCCGGGCCTCGGTAATGTCGCTCTGGGTCAGGACGAAGCCGCCGGTCGCGGTCTGGCGCATGGTCAGGGCGTGGATCATGCCCTGCCTCGTTTCCAGTTCGAGCGGGGGCTGCGCGCGCTCGTCGTCTCCGAGGCGCATTTCCATGCTTTCGAGCGCTTCGCGCGACCGGGCCGAGATGGCGCCGCGTGCGGCCATCTCGAACAGCAGCAGGCCCCAGTCGAGCCCGGGTTCGACCAGTTCGGCGACGAGTGGATTGAGTTCGCGAAAGCGCCGGTTGGCCTGCACCAGCCTTGCGCCGTCGTCGAAGATCGCCAGGCCATCGGGCAGGGCGTCGATGACCTCGCCGATGAGGCGGCGGCTGTCCACGTCATGCACAGCCTGGGCCATCTCAGGCCCCTTCCGCTGCATCCAGGCGGCCGGTCAGGGCAAACACTTCCTCCGGTTCCTTGCCGCCGAGATCGAGCGTGCCGACGGGCTCGCTGGAATAGGGATCGGGCAGGGCCTGGATGAAGGCCCGGGTGCCGACGATGTGCATGGGCTGGGCCAGCTGGCGCAATTGGCTAGCCTCGATGACGGCGGGACCGAACACATCGTAGATGTACTTCTGTACCCCGACGACGGAGCCGATCACCGCACCTTGCGACACGCCAACGCGGCAGCGCCATTGCATCGGATGGCTGCGGTTGCGCTGCTCCAGGTAGCGCACGAAGCGTACGGCAGCATGGGCGATCGAACCCGACGCTGCCTCTGCCGGATCGGGCATCCCGGCCACCGTAATGTAGGTGTCGCCCACGGTCTTGATCCGCTCGCACCCGAACTGGTCGCCGATGCGGTCGAAGGCGGTGTAGATGTCGTTGAGCTCGCTGACGACAACGCCGGCATCGTTCTCGACGACGAATTCGGAAAAGCCCGCGAAGTCGAGGCACAGAACGGCGACATCTTCGTAAAGACGCGGGGTGACGACGCCGAAGCTCTTGTATTCCTCGTAGACCGAGCGCGGCATCATGTTGAGCAGGAGCTTTTCGACCTGCTCTTTCTCGCGCTTGATCTCGCGCGTGTTGCGCTCGACCATCATGGAATAGGAATCGATCATCGCTTCCAGTTCCTTGATGCGCGAGATGTTCTGGCACACAAGGACCGCAATCGGCTCGCCGCCTTCCTCGGCGCTGTCGATGGTCACGGCAATCGTCATCGTGCGGCGGCGCAGACGGAAGCTGGCCTCGGTGGTGAAGCGACGACTGTCCTTGAAGGCCTCGCGCATGGCGGCAACGTCGAACTCGGGGAAGAGGTCTGTCAATTGCTGGCCGATCTCGATGTCGCCGAACCATTCGCGGAAGGTGTCGTTGAAGAAGCGGAAGCGCAGTTCGCGAAGGTCGAGCAGGGCAACGCCGACCCCGATGGCGCGCAGCAGCTGTTCGTTGATGGCTTCTATCGACATGCCGCTATCCCACGACCAGGCCGCGCCGCTGCTCGAAAGCCTGCGCCACGGTTTCGATATCCTCCGCAGCGACGCCGTGATCGCTCAGGGTCTCGGCGAGCAGGACCTTGAGCTGATCGAAATGCGCATCGTTGACGTCGAGCCGTTCGTGCAGGCGCCTGATCTGCTCGTCGGTGAACGAGGCGGGGCCGCCCATCAGTGCGGACACGAACTGCGTCTGATGGTCGACGATCCGTGGCAGATCGACGTTCTCGAAGAAAGGTCCGACGTCATCGTCTTCGAGCAGGCGGTCGTAGAGATCCATGACAATACGGCTGATGACCGCGAAGCCGCCGTACTTTTCAAAAAGCGATCTTTCCATTGCAACACCCCCCGTCGCAACTGTCCGGGGACTTTGCGCCCTGAATTCCGATTCTTGCAAGCTTTCTTGCATAATTATTGTCTTTATCATGCCGGAACTGCGCAGCGCATGAGATTGTCCGCGATCCAGTTCTGATTGGCCTTCATCTCGCGGTTGAGCTGCTCGTGAAGCACTGCGATGCCTTCGAGATCCCAGTCGAACGAGCCGATGCGGTCGGAGATTTCGAGCATGCCGTGGCTCAGGCCATCGCGGGTAGTGGCATAGCTGCAAGTGGTTCCTGCCAGCACGGCATCGGCCAGGATCTGCGCGTCGCGCAGGGCATCGGTGATCCCATGGGCGGTGAGTGGGTCCTTGAACCAGCCTGCATCGCCGACGAGGGCCCAGCCCGGACCGGCACATTCGCGCATGTATCCGGGCTGGCCGGGAAACCCGACAAGGCGGCCTTTGCGCACCGCTTGGGAGAGCTGCGTGCCCAGTTCCGGGAACGCCTGCTGCATCAGCTGCAGGAAACGGGACGGGTGAAGTGCCTTGCGGAAATCGCCGAGGCGATCGCGCGGAAGCGAGAGGAAGACGCAGCTCGCGCCATTGTTCGTCGGGATCGCGCCGGCGGCAGCCTGCTCACCCCAATACCAACGGAAGCCGTCATTCGGCATCCCGGTGAAATAGCCGTAGATCGACATGGATGCCTGATTCATGCGCACGAGGTATCGGGCATCCACCTCGCGCGCGATGCGCGACTGGCGCCCGTCGGCACCGATGACGATGTCCGCCTCGACGCGGTAATGCGCCCCGCGCGTATCGCGCAGGATGACGCCGCTTACAGGCCCTTGCGCATGCTTGCGGATCACGCCCATGCAATCGAGACCATAGCGGCGTTCCACCCCGGAAACTTCTGCGGCATCCGCGATCACGCGGTCGAGTACCGTGCGGCGCGGGGCATAGAGGCAGTCGGTCCCGAAAGCGGGGCGGATATCGATGTCGACCCGATTCTGGCCATAGTGGAAACTGGTGCGTTCGATCCCGGGCGTGCCGCAGGCCAGCAGGTCGCCCTCCAGCCTCCAGCTCACCAGCTGCATCACGGCGCCGCGCATCAGGGCGTGGGTCGAAAGCGTGTCGCTGCCCAAGGGGCTGCGGTCGACCATCAATACCCGCGCACCGCCGCGTGCGAGCAGCATGGCGGTGGCGGCGCCTGCGGGGCGGGCGCCGACGACGACGGCGTCATAGCGTTCATGGTTCCAGGTGGGCGTGTTCATGGTGGTTCTCCTCATCAGACGGCTATCGGACGTGCAGCGCCAAGCTGCGCGGCGATTATCGGGGCAAGCGCCTGTGCATCGCGGCCAACGCCATCGATGAAGGCAGAAGCGCGGTGGCGCATGAACGGCAGGCCCAGGGCATAGAGGCCGGGTATCGGAGTGATGCCGCCGTGCTGGATCAGCTCACCGCAGGTGTCGGTGACCGGAAGGTGGAGCCAGGGGTAATGGCGCGCATAGCCGGTGGCGAAGAGCACGCTGGTGATCCCCTCGGCGCGCAGGTCGAGGCATTCCGGCACGGCGCCCGGTTCCATCGGTGCGCGCCATGCTGCGGGATCGCAGGCAGCGCGAAGGCCGGCGCGTTCGATGTGCGCATCAATCGCGCGAAGCAGGACGTGGCGGCGCTCTTCGGCCGCTCGGCACTGTTCGGCCAGGTCGTTGGCCAACTGGACCTGCAGGCCCTGCGCATCGGTGACACGTCCGACAAGCCGGATGCCTTCGCGGGCAAGTGCGGGGAGGTCGATATCGCCGCCGGTGGGATCGCCTACGAGTTGCAGCGAAGGCTGACGCAGCAGGGCGGCATTGTCGGCTCCGCTGGGGCGTGGCTCGGCCAGAAAGCCGCTGCCATCGAGCCAGTCAAACAGGTCCCGCCCGCGATAGCGTCGCGGCGCGCGGACATGGCGGCCAACGGCAAGCGTAACATCTCGACCGTGGCGGCGGATCTCGCGTGCGAGCTGGACGCCCGTCGCCGAAGCGCCGACGACCAGAACGCCGCCGTCGGGCAGAAGATCGGGGGTCAGATAGCTACCCGGTGTGACCTGGTGGATCGCGAGCGAGAGCTTACCTGCCCAGAAAGGAAGGCGAGGGCGATCGCAGGCACCCGTCGCGATGATGACGGTGCGTGCAATCCGCGTGCCGCGCGAGGTGGCGACGCGAAACCTGTCCGCCATGCGTTCGACGGCGAGGATTTCGCAATTCTCGGTGACGGGAGCGGCGAAGTCGCTGGCATAGCCTTGCAGGCGCTTCACAAGGTCCGCCGAAGTGAGAAATCCGTCGCTTTCCCGGGCGAGCTGGGCGCCAGGAAGCCGTGTCATCCAGCCCGGCGTAAGCAGGCGCAGCGAAGGCCAGCGCTGCGAGCGCCAGCGCTCTCCGATGCGGCCGCGTTCGATGACTTCGTGATCGATACCGCGCTCGGCAAGGCAGCGGCTCATGGCGAGGCCGGCCTGTCCGGCGCCAATGACAAGGCTGTCGATGTTGCGAGGCATGGAAGCTTACTCCTTGGGTTCGCAAGCAAGCCTATGCACGGCAGGTATCAGTCCTGTGCCGCCAGGCCGGGCAATTTGTTTCAATCGTTTCAGCGCAAAGATGCGGGAGGCGATGAGCAGAAAAGCCCCGCCGGCATAGGCCGACGGGGCAGGGGAACGCTCGGGAGAGCGGGGGGGCGGTGTGGCGCGTCAGTCGGCCTGTGCCGTTACGGTGACCGGTACGCCGTTGGTCAGGACGTCGAATACGGCAGAGCGCGCGACCGACTGGTGGACGATCTTCTCCAGATCTTCGGCACCGGCATCGCCCTTGATGCGCACCTGGATGCTGATGCCTTCGAAGCCGTTGCGAACGGTGTTGTCGAGGCCGAGAATGCCGAGCAGGTCGATGTCGCCCTCAACCCTGGTTTCAACCGATTCCAGCCTCACCTGGCGGATCGAGGCGATGTTGCCGATGCCGGCGGTGATGCAGGCCGAGAGAGCGGCCAACAGCATTTCCACCGGCGTGGCGCCCTGATCCTTGCCGCACAGAACGGCGGGGTGATCGCCGTCGATCATGTGCCCGCAGTCACGCGGCTGTTCGCCGCCGGCGCCGTGGAAATTGCCCATGCGGGCCTGGCTGTGGGTGCCGGCAATCCAGTTGCCTTCGGCGCGGAAGGTGAACCTGGCGAGTTCGCGCTGGCCATCGACGGCGTCGAGCGTGGCAAGGAATGCGGGAACGTCGACGCCGTTCATGGCGACCTTGGCGGGCTTTTCGAGAGTGGCAGTGGTCATGATCAAAAGTCCTTGTCTGAAGTGCCTGTTGTGCAGTGACCTTGTGCCGGCGAACGCGTGTCGTTCGTGGCATGCAGACAAGATTGCGGTTGGGCTGTTTCAATCCGATGCCGCGAAACGGGCGTTCGCGTTTCAATTGTTTCGTCCTTGCCTCAGGGTGAAGAATTCGATATTTCCATAGTTATCGAATCATCGGAGAATGCTGTGCACGCCGAAGTCGTGATCCGCGCACTTTCTGCCTTGGCGCAGGAACATCGCCTTGCCGCCTTCCGATTGCTGGTGCAGGCCGGAGAGGAAGGAATCGCCGCCGGCGTGCTCGCGGAAAAGCTTGAAGTTCCGGCATCCTCGATGAGCTTTCACCTGGCCCAACTGGCCAATGCCGGGCTCGTCAGCCAACGGCGCGAAAGCCGCTCGATCATCTATTCGGCAGACTATTCGGCGATGAACGGGCTGATGGATTACCTCACGGAGAACTGCTGCGGCGGTATCCCCTGTGGCGAGGACGCAGCCTGCAATACCGAAGCTAAGAGGAGGACGGCCTGATGAAGCGTTTTCACGTGCATGTCGGCGTAAGCGACATCGATCGCTCGATCGCGTTTTACAGCAGGCTCTTCGGCAGCGCGCCGACAGTGGTGAAGCCGGACTACGCGAAATGGATGCTCGAGGATCCTTGCGTCAACTTCGCCATTTCGCATCGCGAGGGTGCAGCCAAGGGGATTGAGCATGTCGGCGTGCAGGTCGCGGACCGTGCGGAACTTGCCGAGGTCCAGAGTCGGCTTGAGGCGGCAGATGGCCCCGTCCTCGATGAAGGCGCGACGACCTGCTGCTATGCAAGATCGGAAAAGAGCTGGATTGCCGATCCCGATGGCGTTGTCTGGGAAGCCTTCCTGACCGAGGGCGAGAGCACGACCTATGGCGGTTCTCCCGATCTGGACCGGCTCGTGTCCGGCAGTGCGGACCGGAGCGCCTGCTGCGTGCCGCAAGCGGTTGCCGCACCTGCCACCTCCACATCCTGCTGCTAGAGGCTGCCATGAGCCACACCCCACTCAACGTACTTTTCCTGTGCACCGGCAATTCGGCGCGCTCGATCCTGGCCGAGGCCATCCTCAACCAAGAAGGAAAGGAGCACTTCCGGGCCTATAGTGCCGGCAGCCAACCGGTCGGCACCGTCAATCCCTGGGCCATCCACACGTTGGAGACGCTGGGTTATCCGGTCGAGGGCTATCGCTCCAAGAGCTGGAACGAGTTCATCGACGGGCCCGAATTCGATCTGGTCTTCACCGTTTGCGACAATGCTGCCGCAGAAAGCTGCCCGGTCTGGCCCGGCAGGCCGATAACGGCGCACTGGGGCATCCCCGACCCGGCTGCCGTGGAAGGACACGATGCCGAAAAGGCCGCGGCATTCCTCGATGCCTACCGCATGCTCAAGCGGCGCATCGACCTGTTGCTCGCATTGCCTATCGCAAGCCTGGAAAAGGTGGCCCTTCACGAAACCCTTCATGCCATCGGTCGGGAGGCCGATCACAAATGAGTGCAAGCGTAATGGAAGCAGATGCCCGCGCGGCGGGGCTGGGCCTGTTCGAGAAATGGCTCTCCGTCTGGGTGGGCGGGGCGATCCTTGCCGGCATACTGCTGGGCAACATGGCACCGGCGATGTTCGCTGCGCTGGCCTCGATCGAATACGCCTCGGTCAATCTCGTCGTTGCCGTCCTGATCTGGGCAATGATCTTTCCGATGATGGTTGCGGTGGACTTCTCAGCCGTGCGCCATGTCGGAGACAAGCCCAAGGGCCTGATCATCACCCTTGCCGTAAATTGGTTGATCAAGCCTTTCAGCATGGCGGCGCTGGGTGTGCTGTTCTTCCAATTTGTGTTCGCCCGATTTCTTCAGCCAAGCGATGCGCAGCAATACATCGCTGGGTTGATCCTGCTCGGCGCAGCGCCATGCACGGCGATGGTTTTCGTGTGGTCGCAACTGACGAAGGGCGACCCGGCTTACACACTGGTACAGGTTGCGGTGAACGATCTTGTCATGATCGTGGCCTTCGCGCCGATCGTCGCGCTGCTGCTGGGCGTGACCGACATCGTCGTGCCATGGAACACACTTTTGCTCTCCGTAGCGCTCTATGTCGTTGTGCCGCTCGCCGCCGGGGCCTGGGTTCGCCGTCGGCTGTTGGCAACGCATGGCGGCGACGAAGGTGCCGTTAGCGCGTTCACCGGACGACTGAAGCCGCTTTCGATCCTGGGCCTGCTCTTGACCGTCCTGCTCCTGTTTGGCTTTCAGGCGCAGACAATCCTGTCCCGACCCTTGCTGATCGCCCTTATCGCAACGCCTATCGTGATCCAGAGCTATGGGATCTTCTTCATTGCCTATGGCGCGGCAAAGGCTTGGAAAGTGCCTTATGCCGTGGCGGCGCCCTGCGCGCTGATCGGAACCTCCAATTTCTTCGAACTTGCCGTCGCCGTTGCCATCGGGCTGTTCGGTCTTGGCAGTGGAGCGGCTCTCGCCACGGTCGTGGGCGTGCTGGTTGAAGTCCCGGTCATGCTGTCGCTGGTGGCGATCGCCAACCGGACCCGGGGGAGCTTCGCAGCAGGATAGCTCCGGTTCCCGCAATCTGGGGCTTGGTCGGTTGTGTCCTTCAATCCAACGGTGCGATGATCAGGTGCACGCCCTGCCTGTCGAGAATGGCGCGCATCTCCTCAGGAATACCGGGATCGGTAATTAACACATCCACTTCGTCCAGGCCGCAGACGATGGCGCCCGAAGATGAGCGGAATTTTGAGCTGTCGACCATCAGGATCACCTGCTCGGCGCGGTCGATCAGGCGCCGCTCGGCCGCAACGAGGATGACGTCGGCCTGCATCACGCCCTGAGGTCCAACCGAGGCTGCGCCCATGAACAGCTTGGGCGCATAGAAGCGCGGCATGGAATCTTCGCCTGCAGGAGCGAGCACGATGTTCTGCTCCCTGAACACCGTGCCTGAAGGCAGGAGGACCCGGGTACCGGCCTGCGGCAGCAGCGCGTTGACGATGTGCAGCGAATTGGTGAGGACCTGCGCGTCCTTGCCGTCGAGGTATGGGCACATCTGCAGCGTTGTCGTGCCGCCGTCGATCATGATCCCTTCGCCGTTCGCGCACAGGTCTGCCGCTGCACGCCCAATGGCCTGCTTTTGCGGCAAGTTGAGCGAAATCGATTGATCGAACGGCGTACCCGACAGGCGATCCGCATCTGTCTCGCTTTCGGCGTCGGGCAGCTTCGCGCCGCCATGAACCCGAACGATGCGGCCTTCTTCCTCGAGGCGTGTCAGATCGCGCCGGATCGTGGCGGGCGATGCATCGAGGCAGGACTCCAGCTCGCGATAGGTCACAAACCCGGTCGCGCCTATGGCATCGAGAATGAGTCTTTCGCGTTCAGCCGAATGCATCGTGTTTCCCTGCCCTTGCCCCCAGCGGACCTGTTCGAGGTTCAGTCCGCAAGGTCCGTTACATGCTGCGCGCCCCGCTCCGCAACCGTCAGTGTGCCGCCGCGTTCGCGTCCAGCATATTGCCGAGGCCGATGATGACCGTGGAGCCGACCAGCAGTCCGATACCCAGCCAGACCATCGTGCGGGTGCGAACGCTCGCGCCTTTCCATTCCTTGAGAGCGAAGCCCCAGAGAGTGGAGAAGAGAATGATCGAAGCCATGTGCAGCGTCCAGGATGAGAACCCGTAACGTCCCATCTGGCTCTCGCCCATGGTGTAGAAGAAGAACTGGAAATACCACAGCGTGCCACCAAGTGCGGCCAGAAGGTAGTTCAGCAGCAGCGGCACCTTGGCCGCCTTGGCGCGATGGGTGTCATGCGGGGTTCCTGCACCCGGGTCGGCAATCGCGCCGGGATCGGCGACCGCGCCGAAGTATTGTCCAAAGCTGCGATTGCGGCGAATGAGGATGGAGCACCAGATGGCATTGGTGGTGAGCCCGCCTGCAAGGACCACGCAAAGAACGGGAAGACCCTGGTTGAGCGGATCGGTTCCGGCTGCAAGCGTCAGTTCGCGAATGGGTTGCCCGGCGTCGAGACCCCACGCGAAGCAGCCCGACATCACGCCGGAAAAGACGGCGATCAGCAGGCCCTTGCGCAAGTCGAACTCGGCAACGCCCTCGCTCGCTTCTCCGCCCAGTTCCGCGTCCTTCTTGTGGCCTGCGCGTGCGACGACGACGATGCCGACCAGCGTGACGAGGATGCCCAGCAGGGTCAGCTGCCCGCTGGTGCGCGAGGCGATCTCACCCAGGGTTCCGTGGAAGATGGGCGGTCCCATCGTTCCGATCACGGTGGTCAGTCCCAGTGCAACCGCCATACCCAGCGAAAGCCCGAGATAGCGCATGGTCAGGCCGAACGTCAGGCCCCCGAAGCCCCACATCGCGCCCCAGAACCAGCACCACCAGAGCGTCTTGCCCGGGGTCTGGACCAGCACCGCGAAGAGGTCGTTGGTGCGCAGCGACGCGAAAAGCCACGGCGCTACAGCCCAGGAGAAGATCCCGCCTGCCAACCAGAAGACTTCCCAGGACCAGAGCTTGATACGCTTGTAGGGGACATAGAAGCTGGCGGAGGCGAAGCCGCCCAGCCAGTGGAACAGGACGCCAAGCGCCGGGTTGCCTCCCATCAAATTCGATCCTTTCCGCTCATTTGCGCGAGAACGTTGCTGTCGATCTCTGCGATTCTTGTCGTTCCGGTCAGCGCCATGGCGACCCGCATTTCGGCCTCGATCAAGGCCAGCATCCTGGTGATCCCCGCCTCTCCCCCTGCGGCGAGGGCCCAGGCCCATGCGCGCCCGAGCAGTACGCCCTTCGCACCCAGCGCCAACATGCGCACGACATCGAGGCCGGAGCGAATGCCGCCGTCCGCAAGCACGGTCAGGCGATCGCCCACGGCCTCTGCGATGGGGGGCAAGGCGCGCGCGCTTGAGAGCACGCCGTCGAGCTGGCGGCCGCCATGGTTGGAAACGACGATCCCGTCTGCCCCCAGCTCCGCAGCCTCGCGCGCATCCTCGGGATCGAGAATGCCCTTGATGATCAGTGGACCCTTCCACTCGGAGCGAATGAAGTCGAGATCGCGCCAGTTGATCGATGGATCGAAGTTGTTGCGCATCCAGGCGAAGAAGTCCTCGATACCGGTCCTGCCCTGCAGGACGGGGGCGACATTGCCGAGGGTATGCGGACGGCCCCAAAGGCCGACGTCCCAGGCCCAGCCCGGTCGGGCCAAGGCCTGAGCTGCGCGCCATGCGGCTCCCTTGAGGCCCGATGCGCCGGCAAGGCCGGTATGATAGTCGCGATAGCGGCTGCCCGGCACCGGCATGTCGACGGTGAAGACCAGCGCGGAACAGCCTGCCTCGACAGCCTGCGCCAACAGGTCCTTCATGAACGCACGGTCACGGATCATGTAGAGCTGGAACCAGAACGGCTTGCTGGCGGCACCGGCGACTTCGCCCAGTGGACAGGCACCGACGGTCGAAAGCGTGAAGGGAACCCCGGCCTTTTCAGCCGCACGGACGGCCTGGCATTCCCCGCGCCGGGCGTTCAGGCCGGCAAGGCCGATCGGCGCAAGGGCAAGCGGAAGGGCCAGTTTCTGGCCGAACAGCTCGGTCGACAGATCGAGCTGTGAAACATCGCGCAGGACCCGCTGGCGAAGGGCGAGCCCGGCCAGATCCTCGACATTGCGGCGCAGGGTCGCTTCGGCATAGGAGCCGCCGTCAATGTACTCGAACAGGAAGCGGGGCAGGCGCCGTCTCGCTGCCTCGCGAAAGTCGGGAACCGATGCGACGATCATGCTTGAACCCTTGCCACTGCTTCGCGCCATTTGTTCCGATACGCTTGGAGGTCTCCTTCGAGCGGTTCAACCCGGCGCAGGCCCGCAGCCGGCTTGAGCAGGGGATTGATCAGGCGCAGCGCCCCGAACGAGACATCGTTGTGCGCATTGGCGATGAAAACTTCGGTCTCGGGCCGCAGTGCTGCCAGGGCCCGCACGAAGACTTCCGCTTCGGCAAAGCGGCCTTCGACCAGAAGGCGGTTCTTGGAGCCGATCAGGTCAAGCGAAGTATCGGCCACGAGGGCTGCGTAGAGGCAGATGGCGGCGCGGCGCGCATACCAGGTGCCCGCCCATTCGACCGGGGCGTTGATCCAGCAGGCCTTGCCGTCCGGGAAGGGGCCGAAACCTGGCGCCAGCGTCGGCATCATGACCGTCCCGCGTTCGAGCAGTGCGGGCACGGCTTCCATGAGCCTGGGCTGATCGGGCTTGATATCCACCCGGCGCGTATCGAGCTGGATGACGGTTTCGATCTCGCGTCCGCCCATGAATCGCGCAGATGGTACCGGCCAGCCATAGGCATCGACATTGACCAGTGTGTCGCGATCTTCCGACAGCGAGGCAATGGACACTGTTTCGGCGGCAAGGCGCATGGCGACGAACCAGGTGCCGGTCGACAGGATCGTGGCTTCCTGACGCGCAATCTCCGGGAAACCGCGGGCGGCGAGCAGGGCGGCGTTGGAATCGTGCAGCCCCGCATGGACCTGAATGCCCGGAGCCAGACCGGTTTCCGCAGCAAGATCGGGGCGCAGCGGCCCGATGCCTTCGCTGGCCTTGACCACGGGGGCAAATCGGTCTGCCCAACCCAGACGTTCGGCCATGGGTGAGAAACGCGCGTCCGCCGGGCACCACAAGTCGGTATGGCAGCCAAGGCTCGTGACTTCGCTGACCGCCTTGCCCGTCAGGAACCAGGCCCAGTACTGCGCCCAGGGCACAAGTGTCGCGCTTTCCATTTCTTCCGGATAGAGGCGTGACATCCAATAGACCTGCGCCCCCAGGTTGAGGCCGTCCGGTAGTGCAGGGCTCCCGGTCCGCGCAAAGGCATCGCGTTCGCGGCGGTAATCGGCCATCACGTCCTGCGGGATCGGCTGCTCGTAGTCGAGCGGCGGGAATAGCGCTCCTTCGCTACCCAGCGCGACGAAGCCGGCGCCATGGGCAACCGGGACGATCGCCTCGACGGGGTGAGCGGCGAATGCCTTGAGCGTAGTCTTGAGCCAAGCTCCTATCCCGGCGACATCCAGGCGGCGCAAGCCGGCTTCCTCACAAGAGGCATTGGGTCGAACCTGCCGATCCAGCATTCGTCCCTGCTTCGTCCACAAGGTGACCTTGCTGAGCGTCTTGCCGATGTCGACGACGATATAGGAACCGGTACCTGACATGCTCTCCCTTGCGAGCTGAATGATTGAATATGATCGTTTACTATCGAAATAGATTGATAAAGGAAAGGGGGATTGTTAAATGCGGCGTCATGAACACGATCACCGCACCATCGCCCGTAGCCGCAATTCCTTTCGCTGTCCCGGAAAGTCGCTGGGACGAATCGGTTGCGGCATCCTTCACTCCAGCCGAACTCCTCCTCTATCGTTCCAATCTGCTCGGTTCGGATCTGACCGTCACCAACTTCGGCGGCGGCAATACCTCGGCCAAGCTGGTGGAGATCGATCCGCTCACGGGTGAGCAGGTCGAAGTCCTCTGGGTCAAGGGCTCGGGCGGTGACATCGGTTCGATGAAGCTCGACGGATTTGCGACGCTCTATCAGGAGAAGTTGCTGGGCCTCGAGAAGCACTATGCCGGGCCCGACGATGATGACAAGATGGTCGGCTATCTGCCGCACTGCACCTTCAATCTCAATTCGCGCGCGGCTTCGATCGATACGCCGCTGCATTCGTTGCTTCCTTTTGCGCACGTAGATCATGTCCACCCGGATGCGATCATTGCGCTGGCGGCCTCTTCGGGGGGAGAGGCCGCCACCCGGGAAATCTGGGGTGGCAAGATCGGTTGGTTGCCCTGGAAGCGTCCGGGCTACACACTTGGCGTGCAACTGCGCGATTTCGTCAAGGCCAACCCGCACGTCGAAGGCGTGATGCTGGCCGGTCACGGCATCATCTGCTGGGCCGACAGCGCGAAAGCCTGCTACGAACATACCGTTTCGCTCATCGCCGATGCGGCCAATTTCCTGAATTCCAAGCTTGCCGGAAAACCGGCATTCGGTGGCATCTCCGCAACTCTCTCCTCGTCCGCGGAACGTGCTGCGATTGCTGCCGACCTTATGCCTCGCCTTCGCGGTCTGATGACCGGAGCGCGGCGTAAGGTCGGCCATTTTTCGGACGATGCCGAAGCTCTCGAGTTCGTGAACTCGGTCGATTTCGAGCGTCTGGCAGCGCTCGGCACTTCTTGCCCCGATCATTTCCTGCGCACCAAGATCGCGCCTCTCACGCTCGATCCCGCCCGCCTGCAGGATGATGCCTACCTCGCGCAGAAGGTCGCAGAATACCGCGATCTCTACGCAGCCTATTACGAGCGCTGCAAGCGTCCCAACTCACCGGCGATGCGCGATTCCAATCCGGTAGTCGTGCTGGTGCCTGGGCTTGGTCGCATGACCTTCGCCACCGACAAGACCACCGCGCGCCTGGCAGGCGAGTTCTACGGCAACGCCATCAATGTCATGCGCGGGGCCGAAGCGATCGGCGATTATATCGCGCTCGACGAGCAGGAAGCATTCGACATAGAGTATTGGCTGCTTGAAGAAGCCAAGTTGCAGCGCATGCCTGCGCCCAAGCCGCTTGTCGGCCGAATTGCGATGGTCACCGGAGGTGCCGGTGGCATCGGCGCGGCGACCGCAGCACGCCTGATGGCGGACGGCGCGTGCGTGGTCTTGGCCGACCGCGACGAAAAGGCCGTTGGCGAAGTGCGCGAAGGATTTGCCCGGCAGTTCGGCAAGGATGTCGTTCGCTCCGTCGTTTGCGACGTTACCGACGAAGCGCAGGTGAGCGAGGCATTCGCTGCCTGTGCCCGTGAATTCGGCGGCCTCGATATCCTCGTTGCCAATGCCGGCATTGCATCCTCGGCTCCGATCGAGGAGACCACGATCGCATTGTGGAGCCGCAATTACGACGTCTTGGCCCAGGGCTATTTCCTGAGCTCGCGCGCCGCCTGGCCGCTGCTGAAGGGAATGAAGGAACAAGGCGGATCTTCGGTCGTGTTCATCGGCTCGAAGAACGGTGTGGCCGCTGCCACCAATGCCAGTGCCTATGCGTCGGCAAAGGCGGCCGCCAATCACCTGGCCCGCTGCCTTGCACTGGAAGGTGCGCCGCACGGCATCCGCGTCAACGTGGTAAACCCCGACGCGGTGATCCAGGGCAGCCGTATCTGGGACGGTGACTGGCGCAAGGAGCGCGCGGGTGCCCACGGGATCGATTCCGGCAAGGAGCTGGAGGAACATTACCGTCAGCGTTCGATGCTCAAGCGTGACGTCCTGCCGTCCGACATTGCAGAAGCCGTCTATTTCCTTGCCAGCGACATGTCGGCAAAGTCGACCGGGAACATGGTCAATGTCGACGCGGGCAATGCGCAGGCATTCACGCGCTGAGAGCTAGAGAGAGGATAAACAAACATGAGCAATTTTCCGATCTCGGCAGAACTGATCGCCGAGGCCAACGCGCGCGACCTTGATGCGCTGGACGACGATTACGCGAGCCTCGGTCGCAAGCTGGAGCGCGCTGGTATTGCCATCGATGCGATCAAGGACCGTGTCGCCGACTTTTCGGTTGCCGTACCTACCTGGGGGGCAGGCCGTGGCGGCACCCGCTTCGCCAAGTTCCCGATCGCAGGAGAGCCCACCAACATTCACGAAAAGCTGGAAGACTGCGCGGTCATCAACCAGCTTTCGCGCCTGACCCCGCGCGTCTCGCCACACTTTCCCTGGGACAAGGTATCCGACTACGCAGCGCTGCGCGAAGAGGCGGCCAACCTCGGGCTCGGCTTCGATGCAGTGAATTCGAATACCTTTCAGGACCAGCCCGGTCAGGCACAGACTTACGCGACCGGCTCGCTCTCCTCGACCGTTGCAGCGACACGCCAGCAAGCTGTCGAGCACAACATCGAATGCATCGAGATCGGGCGCCAGCTCGGTTCGACCGACCTCACGGTCTGGGTCGGAGACGGCACGAACTTCCCGGGACAGCAGGATCTGGCGCGCAGTCTCGACCGCTATCTCGAAGCGGCGGCGCAGGTCTATGCCGCATTGCCCGATGACTGGCGGATGCTGCTTGAGCACAAGATGTTCGAACCGGCCTTCTACTCGACCGTCATCAGCGACTGGGGTTCCTCGATCCTCGCCGCGCAGGAACTGGGTCCCAAGGCCAAGTGCCTTGTCGACCTTGGCCATCATGCGCCCAACGTGAACATCGAGCAGATCGTTGCCCGACTGCATCGTTTCGGCAAGCTTGGAGGCTTCCACTTCAACGACAGCAAGTATGGCGATGACGACCTCGATTCCGGATCGATCAATCCGCATCAGTTGTTCCTCGTCTTCAACGAGTTGGTCGAGGCCGAATTGAACCCGCGCGATGGCTTCAATCCCAGCTACATGATCGACCAGTCGCACAACGTGACCGATCCGATCGAATCCATGCTGTCTTCCGCAGAGACTATTGCCGCCTGTTATGCAAAGGCGCTGCTGGTCGATCGCGAGGCCCTGCACCTTGCGCAGGAAGCGAATGACACGATGATGGCCTTCCAGGCGTTGCGCCGGGCGTACAACGTCGATGTTTCCCCGATCTTGGCCAAGGCCCGGATGGAGAATGGCGGCGCCATCGACATGCTGGGCACTTATCGTGAAAGCCGTTGGCGCGATCGCAAGGCGCAGGAGCGCAAGGCCGTTGGGCTGGGCGCAGGGATCGTCTGAACCAATACAGTATTATCGGGGTCGCGGCCTGTTAGGGTCGTGGCCCTGTATGCAAGCAAAACACCAGATCTGGATACCGGGAGAATTCATGTCGCGTCGATCGCTTCGTATCGTCCTGTGCCTCGCCACTGCGCTGAGCGCCTTGCCCGTTCTTGCCGAAAATCGAAACGACGGCAGCGAGATTGCCCCTTCGACACAAGCCGGACCTTCCCTGGAAGAGGCGTTCAATGATCCGCCCAATTCCGCGCGTCCACGCGTGTGGTGGCACTGGATGAACGGCAACATCACCAAGGACGGAATCCGCAAGGATCTGGAATGGATGAAGCGCGTCGGCATCGGCGGTCTGCAGAACTTCGATGCGAACCTTCAGACGCCGCAGATCGTCGATCATCGCCTCGTCTACATGACGCCGGAATGGAAAGATGCGTTTCGGTTCGCCGCGCACGAAGCCGATCGTCTCGATCTGGAACTGGCCATAGCAGCCTCGCCGGGCTGGTCCGAGACTGGAGGTCCGTGGGTCAAGCCGCAGGACGGTCTCAAGAAGCTGGTCTGGAGTGAAACGACGCTTGGAGGCGGCAAGCGCTTTGTCGGCAAGCTCCCGAAGCCGCCGGGCGATACCGGTCCCTTCCAGACCCTGAAACCTCCGTTGAGCATCGATGCGATCATTTCGGGAGCGCCCGCTGAGGCCGACGAGGCCTCCTTCGAGGGCGGGGTTGGCGTGTTCGCCTTTCCGGTTCCCGATAACGGATCTGAACTGACCCCGCGCGCTTCCGACGGTGCAGGCAATGTACTTTCGAGCAAGGCGCTCATCGACTCCGACCTAGCAGGAGGCGTGACCCTGGCGCGCGAGGACGGCAAGGCCCCGCAACTCAGGCTCGATTACCCGCGTCCGATCACGGCGCGGTCGGCAACGGTCTTCGTACCCAACGTCAAGATACCGTTTGCCGGGGCTGCCTTTACCGGCTCACTCGAGGCGAGCCAGGATGGCAAGACCTGGAGGCCAATCCAGCAGTTCGACCTGAACAACGTGCCGACGACGATCAGCTTTGCCCCGCTCGAGGCAGCGCATTTTCGGCTCGTTCTCAATCCACGCAAACCGGATGGCGGCCTTGGCTCACCGGCGCCGGGAATTGCTGCTAACGGCCTTTTCGACGCCATCGGCAAGCGGATGGCCACACAGCCGCTCGTCGTCGGGCAGTTCGAGCTTCATGGCGAAGCCCTTGTCGATCGTTACGAAACCAAGGCTGGCTATGTGATGAGCCGCGACTACTACGCGCTCACAGGACCGGATGACGATGCAACGGGTGTCGATCCCGCCAGCGTTATCGATCTGACCGACAGGCTCAAGGCCGACGGTACGCTAGACTGGACCGCGCCGAAACTTCCCGCAGGCCAGCACTGGCGGGTGCTGCGCCTGGGTTACTCCCTGCTTGGCACCACGAACCATCCCGCTCCGCCCGAGGCGACTGGTCTGGAAGTCGACAAGTTCGACGGCAAGGCCGTGCGCGAATATCTCGAGCACTATATCGGCATGTACAAGGATGCGGCCGGGTCAGAGATGGTCGGCAAGCGCGGTGTGCAGGCCATCCTGACCGACTCGATCGAGGTCGGCGAGGCCAACTGGACGCCCAGAATGCTCGAGCAGTTCCAGCGGCTGCGCGGCTACGATGCGCGGCCTTGGCTGCCGGCACTTACCGGAACCATCGTCGGGTCGCGCGAGCAGTCCGACCGTTTCCTCTACGACTATCGCCGGACCCTTGCCGACCTGCTTGCCAGCGAGCATTACGGGACCGTGGCCAAGGTCGCGCATGAAAACGACCTCAAGGTCTATGGCGAGGCGCTGGAAGACCATCGCCCCATGCTCGGCGATGACATGGCCATGCGCAGCCATGCCGACATCCCGATGGCCGCCCTCTGGACGTTCAATCGCGACGAAGGACCGCGCCAGACGCTGGTTGCAGACATGAAGGGGGCTGCATCCGTCGCGCACCTCTATGGGCAGAATCTCGTCGCTGCGGAATCCATGACGGCCTCGATGGCGCCTTGGGCCTTTGCGCCGAAGGACCTCAAGCGTTTCATCGATCTGGAATTCGTGACCGGGGTGAACCGTCCGGTCATCCATACTTCAGTCCATGTTCCGGTGGATGACAAGAAGCCAGGGCTCTCGCTGGCGATCTTCGGCCAGTATTTCAACAGGCAGGAAAGCTGGGCGGAAATGGCGCGGCCATGGGTCGACTATATCGCGCGCAGTTCACTGCTTCTGCAGGAAGGACGCAATGTGGCCGACGTCGCCTATTTCTATGGCGAGGAAGCTCCACTCACGGGTCTCTATGGCGATGAACCGGTGACTGACGCTCCGGTGCGCTATGCCTACGATTATATTAACTTCAATGCCTTGACCGAACTTCTTGCCAACGATGGTGAAGATGTCGTCGCGCCGAGCGGGGCTCGCTACAAGACCATCTACCTCGGCGGCTCGTCCAGTCACATGACCTTGGCGGCACTCCGAAAGCTGGCCGCACTCGTCGATGGCGGCGCGACCGTGGTTGGCAAGGCGCCGATCGCGACGCCGAGCAACACGAGCGCACAGGAAGGCGATCTGACCGAATGGTCATCGCTGGTCGCCAGGCTCTGGCCGGGAAGCGGCGATGCCCGCGTCGGCAAGGGCCGCGTGATAGCCTCGCAAGATATCGAAAGCGCGCTGCAGGCGATGGGCGTTGCTCCCGATTTCACTTTCTCCGGTGCCGACGCCGGGGTGAAGATCCCCTTCGTCCATCGCCGTGACGGGAAGGGCGAGATCTACTACCTCGTCAATCAGCAAGAAGCCGCACAGTCTATCGAGGCGCACTTCCGCGTTACCGGCAAGCAGCCCGAACTCTGGCATCCCGAGACGGGCCAGAGCGAGCCCGTCAGCTACCGCATCAGCGGCGATGAGACCGTGGTGCCATTGCAACTGGACGGCGATGAGGCGGTCTTCGTTGTCTTCCGCAAGGCGGCCGCGAAGGATCAGGTTACGCTTGCCCCGCAAGGCGAACGGGAAATCGCGAAGCTGGACGGAGCATGGCAAGTTGCGTTCCAGGCCGACCGCGGAGCGCCGGCAAGCCTCGAACTTGCCGAGTTGGAACCGCTCGAGAAGAATGACATTCCGGGCGTGAAATACTTCTCTGGAATAATGACTTACTCCCGTAATTTCACAGTATCTGGAAAGTTCGGGAAAGGCCGCTCGCTGTGGCTCGACCTCGGCAAGGTCGGTGACATGGCGCAGGTCTCCGTTAATGGCGTGGACGTCGGAACGGCTTGGCATGCGCCCTATCGCCTCGATATCGGCAAGGCCGTTCGCAAGGGGCAGAACAGCCTGGAAATCCGCGTTGCCAATACCTGGGTCAACCGCTTGATTGGTGACCAGCAGGAAGGCGCACAGAAGATCACCTGGACGGCCATGCCGACCTATCGTGCCGATGCCCCCTTGCGGCCATCCGGCCTGATCGGTCCTGTCCGGTTGGTCGAGGAAAGCAAAGCCGGGGATTGACGAGCGACGTCTTGCCAAGGCGCGGTGCGCGGATCAAAGCTTCAGGGATGGTCACGCCAAGCCCCGATCCCGCGCCGCGCTCACATCAACCCCAGATCGATCCGCGCGCCGTGCTCACATTCAGGGCGGTGTGCGATGCCGGGTCGATCAGCGGGGCAGCGCGGTTGCTCAACATCTCGCAGCCTTCGGTGTCCAACACGATTGCCTTGCTTGAAAGCAGGCTCGGGGTGGTTCTGTTCGAGCGCGGTCGCGGCGGCATCACCCTGACCGAGGAGGGCATCGCCTTGCGCCGGCGTGCCGATGCCCTGGCAATTCTGCTCAAGGATACCGCGAGCGAAGTCGAGCATGCCAGCCAGCGCATTGCAGGTCCCTTGCGGATTGGCGGCACGCCAGGTGCCTTGCTCACATTGCTGCCCGGAGCCATCAAACGTGTGGAAGACACTGTCGGTGAGTTCGCCCTGAGCGTCGTCGAACGGCCTGACGCGCAATTGCTCGAGATGCTGCGCAAGGGCGAAATCGAGTTGGCCTTCGTCACCACCCAGATCGAGCGACTGCCTCCCGATATTCTGGAAACGACCTGCGCGCGCGATCCCTTTGCGTTGATCGTCGGCGCCCATCACGAGGGATTGCCCGAGTCGATTTCCTTGCGCGAGGTCGAACACTATCGGTGGGTTCTGCCTGAGGCGAGGGGTGCCTTTCGCCGTCAGGTCGATGCGCTCTTCATTGCCGCGGGGGTTGCGGTGCCCGGGACGGTCATTCGCTGCGACTCGCTCCTCACCACACGCGCGATTGTTCGGGAGACGGACCGGGTAACGGTCTTGCCGCGCACCGTGGCTCTCGATGGCATTTCAACAGGCTCGCTTCGCGCCATCGGCATCAGGGAAGCGGTGTTCGAGCGCAGTGTCGGTGTCTTGCGTATTTCCGGGAGAAAGCTGTCTCCTCTTGCCGAAGCGATGGTTCAGGCTGTCGCTGCCCATCCATAGGAAAATACTATGGCAATTAGAAATATCATTATTTTACTTTAGGTCTGTGGCTTGGGTAAAACGCGTTCAACCGAAGAGAACCGAGGGAGAGCGCGATGCGGACCCTGATCCGCCAAGTTTCCATTTTCGATGGCACCGGAATTGCCTCGCAGCTCGGCAGCGTCCTTGTCGATGGCGAGCGTATCGCGCGCGTGGCCTTGGGCGAGGATGCTCTGGCGGGAGAGGCTGCCGAGGTCGTCATCGATGGCACGGGCAAAACGCTCATGCCGGGCCTGGTCGATGCGCATACGCATCTGACATGGGCCTCCTCTGTCGAGAAGATCTACCACCAGTTCATTCTGCCCCCTGAGGAACTGAGAGTCGCGGCATGGCGCAATGCGCGCGTGTTGCTCGATCACGGTTTCACCAGCCTCTATTCGGCAGGCGCACTGGGCGATCAGATCGAACCGGAACTGGCCGCTGCCATCGAGGCGGGCGATACGCCGGGACCGCGCCTTGTGCCCTCGACGCTCGAGCGCAGCCCTGAGGGCGCCGAAGGCGTCGATACCGGCAACGTCTTCAACGGCCGTGGCCCCGATGCGATGAGAAGGTTCGTCGCTTACTGCAAGGACGAGGGCGTCAAGTCGATCAAGCTCGTGGTCTCGGGCGAAGATGCTCTCAAGCCCGGATCGGCCATGGATGTGCTTTATACCCGCGAGGAAATGATGGCTGCGGGCAAGGCGACCAGCGAGGCTGGCCTGTGGATTGCCTGCCATACTTATTCACCCGAAGCGATCGGACTGGCGCTCGATGCCGGTGCGCGCATCCTCTATCATTGCTCCTTTGCCGACGAGGCGACCATCGCGCGCATGGCTGCCGAGAAGGACAGGTTCTTCTATGCGCCGGGTGCGGGCGTTTCCGTCGCGGCCCTGGAAGCCAGTCCGCCACCGCATGTTGACATGACCCACATGAAGGCCAGCGCGGCCCAGCGCATGGAACTGGAAGGCAGGCTCGTTCCCGAGCTGAAGAGGCGCGGCGTTCGGGTGCTGATCGGCGGCGACTATGGCTTTCCCTTCAATCCCAACGGCCGCAATGCCCGCGACCTCGATCACTTCGTCACCTACTTCGGCTTCACGCCCGCAGAAGCGCTGCAGGCTGCGACACAGTACGGCGGTGAGCTGATGGGGCTTGAAGTCGGCCTCGTGCGCGAAGGTTACCTGGCCGACCTCCTGCTCGTCGACGGCGATCCGACTCAGGATGTTGCGATCCTGCAGGACAAGGACCGGCTCGCGATGATCATGAAGGGCGGGGTCCTCTACAAGGCGCCTGCCAATCTGGAAGCAGTAGGCTGAACCCATGACCATCGATGTCGTTATCGTGGGGTGTGGCCCGGTCGGCGCACTGGCAGCGAACCTGCTCGGCCACGCGGGACTGACCGTACTCGTGCTGGAAAAGGAGCTGGAGCATTATCCGCTGCCGCGCGCAGTCCATCTCGATCACGAGATGATGCGCCTCTTCCAGACTGCGGGCGTGATCGACCGGGTCGCAAATGACATGGTGGCGACCGATGGGCACCTGCATGTCGGAGCCGATCATGGCGTGATCCGCTACATGGGTACAGTGGGCAAGCCGCGTCCGTTCGGATGGGCCAACGATTACTTCTTCTACCAGCCCGAACTCGAAGCGCATTTGCGAGAAGGCTTAGCTTGTCTGGACAATGTCGAGCTCAAGCTTGGCGCCGCCTTCACCGGCCTCGTCCAGAATGGCGACACCGTCACCGTAGCCTACGAACGGGATGGCAAGATCGAGGAAGTGACGTCGCGCTGGGTGATCGGCACAGACGGTTCGCGCAGTGCAGTGCGCAAGGCGCTGGGCGTCGCCCTCGACGATCTCAAGTTCGAAGAGCCCTGGCTCGTTGTCGATGCTGAAGTCGACGGACCCGTCACGTTCCCCGATATTACGGGTGTTCCGGCTGACGCGGACCTGCAGCGCCTCTCCGTGATGATGTGCGATCCCGCTCGGCCGGCCACAGTCGTTCCCGGAAGGCGCGATCATCGCCGCTGGGAATTCATGCTGCTGCCCGGCGAGGACGACGCCGCGATGATGAAGCCGGAGAAGGTTGGCGAGCTTGTCGGCGCGTGGATGGTGGATGTTCCGCACCGTATCGTGCGTGCCGCGACGTATCGCTTCCACGGACTCGTGGCCGAACAATGGAAGGTGGGCAATGTCTTCCTTGCGGGCGATGCCGCACACCAGACGCCGCCGTTCTTCGGGCAGGGTATGTGCCATGGCCTGCGCGACGTTGCGAACCTGGCCTGGAAGATGGATGCGATCGTGAATCACGGTACGTCTTCGGCCATCCTCGATACCTACCAGTCCGAGCGCGATCCCCATGTACGCGCGGTTATCGGTGCCGCAGTCGAGGCCGGGCGCTATATTTGCGAGCTCGACCCGGACAAGGCGGCTGCTCGCGATGCCGAAATCCGCGCCAAGGCCCGCCAGCGCCAGGGCGAAACAGCGCATGACCTCATCCCGGCGATTGCGAGCGGTGTCATCGCTCAGGGCACCCCGGGAGCAGGGGAGCGGTTCGTGCAACCGATCCTGGACGATGGGCGCAAGCTGGACGACCTTGCCGGGCAGGGCTGGCGGCTGTTCGTGCGCGATCACGCTGCAGCCAGCAATGAATCGGACGTGGTACTGATCGTCGCGGCCGATCTTCCAGACAGCGGCGCGATCCTCTCCTGGCTCGACGCGCACAAGGCCGATGCCGTGCTCGTGCGCCCGGATCATTACGTGTTCGGCACCGCCAGTGGCGATGCAGCGGCATTGCTTGCCGCGCGTCGGCAGAAGCTCGCCGCAAGACGGGAACTGACTGCATGACACTGACCCTTGAACAGGCACAGGCCATCGTGACCGGCGCTCTTGCCGAGGCCCGGCGGCGCAAGGCCAAACCGCTCGCGGTGATCGTCCTCGATGCGGGGGCACATCCCGTGGCCTTCGCTCGGGAAGACAAGGCCAGTCTGTTTCGCTTCGATATCGCACGAGCCAAGGCGGCAGGCGCGATCGGTATGGATGTCGACACCTCGGTACTTGCGGAGCGTGCCAAGGGCAATCCGGTGTTCTTCCAGAGTGTGAGCGATATTGTCGGTGGCCAAATCGCCTTTTCGCCGGGCGGTGTCGTGATCCGCAATGCGTTGGGCATGGCAATCGGCGCGGTTGGCATCAGCGGCGATACCGGTGAGTGCGACGCCGAATGCGCCTATGCCGGCATGGCTGCAGCCGGACTTTCCAGGGAGACGATCTCGTGAAACTGCGTAGCATCGAACTGGCGCTGCCCGATCCGGCGGGCGCCGCGGCATTCATGACCCACATCTGGGGAATGGCCCCGGCGGAGGTGCGCGGAGATACGCATTACCTGCGCGGGTCCGGCCCATTTCCCTATCTCGTCGCCTTCGAAAAGGCCGACGATGAATTCGTGCGCTCGACCACGTTCGCGTGCACGGCTGAAGAACTCAGTGGCCTCAGGCAGCGTATCGCCGATGCCGGATGGCCCGCCCGCCCGACCCGGTCCGAGGATCCGGGCGAAGGCGAGGGGATCCTCGTCGAACTGCCCGAGGGCGAGATCCTGCGTTTTCTCGTAGGCGCCGAAGATGTCGAACCGATCGCCGGGCGCGACTTGCCCGTAAAGCTGACTCATGTCGTCTTCAATTCGGCCGACGCCGAAGCGTCTGGCCACGCTGTCGAGGACGTGCTGGGCTTTCGTGTGTCGGATCGGACCAAGGGCATGGTGTTCGTGCGCTGCAATGACAGCCACCATTCAACGGCCTTTGCCCGGGCGGGTTTCAGCTCGCTCAATCATATCGCTTTCGAGATGACCGACATCGATGCGGTCATGCGCGGCATCGGGAGGCTGCGTGACAGCAAGCTCGCTCCGGCCTGGGGACCGGGCCGCCATGGCCCGGGTGCGAACGTCTATGCCTATTACATCGCGCCTTTCGGTCCGGTGATCGAGTTTTCGACCGCGGTCGAAAAGGTGCCGGACGATTACAGGGTGGGCGCGCCTAAAGACTGGATCTGGCCGCCCAATCGCATCGACCAGTGGGGCATCTCGGACAAGGACTTCGAAGGCCTGCGCGTTGCAGAGGAGCGCTTCCGCTTCCGCCGTGACTGGGATGCCGCACCGATTGGAAATTGATCGCCGCACGCTCGTTCTGGGCGCAGCCAGTCTGGCAATGTCCAGCAGGGTTTCACGCGCCGCGGACCGCATCGGCAGGGGAGAAACGCCAATGAACAAGTACATCAGTTTTGAACGGCCAGACGGCACCGCAAGCTTTGGCCGCCTCGAAGGAGACAAGGTTCTAGATCTGGGCGCACCGGGCGGCCCAGCATGGCTCAAGGACTCGCTTGACGGCGACCTTTCCGAACTGGCCATTACAGGTGAGTTCGACCGTGCTGCAGTGACGCTGCTGCCTGTCATACCCAACCCGGGCAAGATCCTGTGCGTTGGCCTGAACTATGCGACCCATGTCGCCGAGACCGGTCGCGAGCAGAAGGATCACCCGGCGATCTTCACCCGCTGGGCCGACACCCTGATCGCCGCTGGCGAGGCTCTGGTGCGCCCGCCCGAAAGCGAACGCTTCGATTACGAGGGGGAATTGGCAGTGATCGTCGGCAAGGGCGGGCGCCGCATCGCGCGTGAAGATGCCATGGGCCATGTAGCCGGCTATTCGATATTCAACGATGCCTCGGTACGCGACTGGCAGCGCCACAATATCCAGTTCACACCCGGCAAGAACTGGCCTGCCACGGGCGCTTTCGGACCCGCGATGATCCCGGCGGTAGAGATCGAGGATATTGGCGCCCAGCGCGTCCAGACCCGCCTGAACGGTGAACTCGTTCAGGATCAGCCGGTTTCGGACATGATCTGGGACATCGCCTCGGTCATCGAATACTGCTCGACCTTCACCACGCTTCAGCCCGGCGACGTGATCGCCAGCGGCACGCCCGGCGGCGTCGGCGATAAGCGCAAGCCGCCCCTCTACATGAAGGCTGGCGACACCGTCGAGATATCCATCGGGGTGATCGGTACGCTAGCCAACCAGGTCGTCGACGAAGTCTGAAAATCCACATTTTTCAATAATAACAATAAGTTCTAAAGGGAGTTCCATTTATGGACTACAGGAAAGTCATGCTCCTTTCGGGCATTGCCATGGGCGTTTTGAGCGTTCCGGCAATGGCCCAGGAGGCCCTGGCCGACGATACGGGAGTGACCGGCGGCGACATCATCGTGACGGCATCGCGCCGCGCGGAACGCCTGCAGGACGTGCCGATCGCCGTTTCGGCCGTGACCGGCGACCAACTGGCGGAGAGCGGCTTTCAGAAGCTCACCGATATCCAGTACCAGTTCTCGGGGGTGCAATTCGGTACTTCGCCCAATGATTCCGGGTTCCGCCTACGTGGCGTAGGCAGCGCCGGAGGCTTTTCCAGCTCATCCGAGCAGAACGTGGGCACCGTTGTCGACAATGTCGTCATTCCATTCGGCAATCCGATCAACTCGCTGGGCGATCTTGAGCGTGTCGAAGTCCTCAAGGGGCCCCAAGGCACCCAGTTCGGCAAGAACGCGTCGTCGGGCGTCATCAACATCACCACCAAGCGCCCCGATCCAACGGCATTCTCGGGCAAGGCTTTCGTCAGCTATGGCGAACTGAACGAGTGGAACGTCAACGGCAGCGTCAACCTGCCAGTGTCGCAGAACTCCGCGCTCGCACTGTTCGGTTTCTATCGTTCGAACGATGGCTTCATCAAGAACGTCTATCTCGACAAGAAGTGGGGCGGCGAGGAAAGCTACGGCGCGCGCGCCAAGTTCCTGCTCGAAGGCAGCGACGAATTCTCGATCTATCTGATCGGCGACTATTCGAAGATCGAGCGCACAGGCCCCGGTCAGCTCTGGACTCTCAATCGTCTGCCGGACGATGTTGCGGTCAATCCGCTGATGGCGGCACGTTTCGCCAATCTTGCGGCGCTGGGCGTGACGCCCGGCTTGGGCAACAGCAAGTCGGTCGAGGACTACGACGGTTATACCTCCGAGGAGAACTACGGTGCATCGCTCGAGATAAACCTCGGTCTGGGCGATTATAGCCTGACTTCCGTGACGGCGTGGCGTCGCCTCGACGAAGGGCCCCAGCAGTTCGCGATCGATGCGACCAGCATGCCCATCTTCACGGCACAGCCTACCGGCACCGACCAGACATTTCTTTCGCAGGAACTGCGCATCAGCTCTCCGGCGGGCAGCGCCCTGGAATTTACCGGCGGCGTCTATGCCTCGCGGCGCAAGGTCGGTGACGACAATGACTTCAACCGCGCGCAATTGCGGCCTGCATATCCGTTCACGCCCATCGATCTGGGCGGTCTGGCTGCAACGCCGCTCGTCGATATCTCGTCCGGGCAGGGCAATACCCAGACCCGTTCGGACTCGCTGGCGGCTTTCTTCGACGGCAAGTACCATGTCAGCGACCGGTTCGCACTGATCGGCGGCATTCGCTACCAGTACGACTGGGTCAAGGCTTCGTACTACTCGATCATCGATCCCAACTACGCCCCCTATTCGGTCGACTTCGACTACGCCGTCCCCGGTTTCGTCACACCATACGATCCGGCTGACGAACTGCGCGGCAGCACCAGGAAGGGGGACTGGTCAGGCCGCGTCGGCGCCGAATTCAAGATCAATCCGGACGTCATGTTGTTCGGGACGGTCGCACGTGGATACCTGGGCCCGACGGTGACCTTCTCTGGCCTCACCGGTACGCAGACGAACGTGAAGCCGCAGACGGTTCGCGACATCACCATCGGCGTGAAATCGCAGCTGTTCAACCGTGCCGTAACTTTCAATGCCAACCTGTTTTACGACAAGTACAGGAACCTGCAGACTTCGGTCTTCAATGGCGTCGAGTTCCTTACGGAGAACGCGGGCGGCTTCACGGCCAAGGGCTTCGAGGTCGATGCCTCGTGGCGCGTCACTCCGGAACTCTCCTTCAACGGCGGCTTCACCTTCTCGGACACCAAGTTCACCGACTACGTAACCTCGTGCCCGAATGTCGTGAAGGACGGCTACAGCTGCTATCTTGCTGATGACGGAGAAACCAGCCTGGTCCAGGCCAAGGGTGAGCCGCTTTCAGGCGCGCCCAAGTACAGCGCCACTTTCGGGGCCGACGTGCGCCTGCCTATCAGCGATACGCTCCAGTTCGACTGGTCGGCAAACTTCTATTATCGCAGCCGCGTGCAATATGCCGTGGTCGAGAAGTACGCATATCAGAACGGCTATGGCACCATCGGCCTCAACGCCGGGATCGGTCATCCGGATGGCAACTGGCGAATTGGCGTCTTTGCCCGCAATCTGCTCGATCAGCGCTTCCATTCTGCGGTTATTGCTCTGCCCTTCGCAGATGCGGGGGCCTACGTGAACTGGATGACTCGGGAAGGTCGCCGTACTCTCGGTGTATCCGCACAGATGAAGTTCTGATGTATAGGGCCGGGGTAGTGCCCCGGCCCTTTTGATTTTCTGCCGATTGCGGCCCCAAAAGAACGACAGGGTGATGATGCAGGCGCACAGACGATTGGCTTGGATTGTGATGGCCGCGGCCTCGTTTACGGTGGGTTCCGTTCCCGCCCTCGCGCAAGGCACTTGTCCTGCTTTGCGGTGGACGACGCTCGGGACGGCGGGCGGCCCGGTCCCGACGGCGGAGCGTTCGGAGCCGGCCAATCTCCTGACCATCGGCAAGCGCCGCATCCTCGTGGATACGGGAGATGGCACCGTCGACCAACTGGCGCGTATCGGCGTCGATCTGGGCACAATCGATGCGGTCTTCATTTCCCATCCCCACTGGGACCATGTCGGCGGGCTGGGCGCTGTCATCGGCTTGCGTTGGATGAACCAGTATCCGGGCACCCTGACTGTCTACGGCCCGGTCGGAACCCGCGCGATCGTCGACGGTATCCTCGCCTCGCTGGCGACACCGGCGCAGATTGGCTTCGGCCTCGGCACGCCGCCGCCTTCACCGGCCGAAGCGGTTAGCGTGGTCGAGATTGCCGATGGGCAGGGCATCGATCTTGGCGAGGGGGCCATGGTCAGCGCCGCGGTAAACAGCCACTTCGATCATGGAGGCATGTCTGATCCAGATAATGTCTCGCTAAGCTATCGGTTTGCCCTTGGCCGTCGCAGCGTCACCTACACCGGCGATACCGGGCCCAGCGATGCCGTCGTCAAACTGGCCGATCGCACCGGGATGCTGGTGAGCGAGGTTATCGATCTCGATCGCCTGCTTCAGGAAATTCGCGAGCGCCGAAAGGACGCAACACCTGAAATGCTCAAAGGCATGGAAGAGCATCTCTCGACCCACCATCTCAAGCCCGAAGCGATTGGCGAAATGGCAGCGAAGGCCAAGGTTGGCCGGATCGTGCTGACGCACTTCGCAATTCCGCCAGGACCGCTTGTCCGCTCTGAGCCAGGCATTCGAGCGGAGATTTCCATGCATTATGCGGGCCCTGTCGACCTCGCCAACGACTTGCAAACATTCGATCTGGGGTGCAGGCCGTGAACCCGGCGGCGATATCCTCCCGGGTTGTGGATCGCATAATCAGACGCGAGCAGCGCGTCAGCGCCCTGATCAACATTGCGCTCAGCGCCGTGTTTTTCCTGGTTGTATTCGGGACCGATCGCCGCGCCCTGCAATTCGGTTCTACAGATAATTTCGCTCTCGACTTTTTCGTTCAGGCCAGTGCTATCGCGCTGATGTCCGCGCTCGTACCCTCGCTGCTCGTTTGGACGAAACTGAAAAAGTCAGGCGTTCTTCTGACAACTGCGGCGGGAATCGGTCGAAACGTGGCGCTTGTCCTTGTGATCGGCATTGCCAGCGCCGCCATGCTCGCAGCGGGATGCCTGCTGGGCCCTTGGAACGGACTGGAGTGGTTTGTCGCCCTGGCCATCAAGCTGGCCTACGGTGGCATCCTGGGTTTCGTCGGGACGACCGTTGCCTTGCGCAGATTGCTGTCCCGATATCGGGTTGAGGAGACGGTGTGAACGCAACTTCGATGTCAGCCGCCATCGCAGGCCTCGGTTATGCCATGGGGCCTCAGGTGGTCGGGCAATGCCGCGCCCTGTTCGGTGCCGAGCAGGAGCCGATTGCAGAGAGGCTTGCGCCAGTCGCTCTCGATTGCGCCTATGGTCCCGATCCGCGCCATCGCCTCGATCTCTACCGCGAGGGCGGGATGCCCGAATTGCTCAGGCCGGTCGTCCTGTTCGTGCATGGCGGGGGCTTCCTGCTCGGTGACAAGGGCGGGGAGAGTGGCTGGGCGAACGCGCACGTTGGGCGCTGGGCTGCCATGAACGGAATGCTCGGTGCAGTGATGAACTATCGTCTCGCGCCAGCGCACATGTTCCCCTCGGGGGGCGAGGATGTCGCCAAGGCGGTCGACTGGCTGTGCACCAATGCGGCTCGGTTCGGCGGTGATCCGCAGCGAATTCTGCTTGTCGGAACCTCGGCAGGATCGGTCCATCTCGCGAGCTTCATGAAGCTGCGAGACGATCATGCGTCGTTGGTGCGCGGCGCGGTGCTCTTGTCAGGTCTCTATGGCTACACCCCGCTCGATGAACGCGATGAGTTCTATTACGGACCGCAAGCGCTTTATGCGCAGCGCATGCCACGGGAGGCCGTCGCCGCAACCGGGCTGCCGTTGCTCATCGCCTGCGCGCAATTCGACCCACCGCGCTTTCAGGCCGAATGGGCAGGGCTCTTGCAGGAACGTCTGGAGCGCCACGGCCGTCTGCCGCGCTGCCACTACGCAAGCGGCCATAATCATTACTCGCTAGCCATGCATATCGGGACAGCGGACCGTCGTCTCACCGATGAAATGCTGGCTTTCTTTGCTGACTTAGCCTGAGGACAAGAACATGCCGAACATTCCCGCCCTCGACCGCCGTAGCCTGCTTGCCGCCGGCGCCATGCTGAGCGCTGCGCCGGCCTTCGCCCGCTCCGTTCGTCAGGCGAATCCACGCTTCCCCGAAGCTTTTCTGTGGGGTGCCGCCACGGCGCCGCATCAGGTCGAGGGCAACAATACGGCCAGCGACTTGTGGTTTATGGAGAACCAGCAGCCGACTATCTTCGCTGCGCCTTCCGGCGATGCCTGCAACAGTCTCGAACTGTGGAGCACGGATCTCGATATCGTCAAAAGCCTCGGGCTCAACAGCTACCGCTTCGGCGTCGAGTGGGCGCGGATCGAGCCTGAAGCGGGCCAGTTCTCCCAGGCCATGCTCGATCACTACAAGGCCATCGTCGCGGGCTGCCACGAGCGGGGGTTGAGGCCGCTCGTCGCGTTCAATCACTTTACCGCTCCGCGCTGGTTCAGCGCCCAGGGCGGCTGGATGAATCCGGAAGCGCCGCAGCTTTTTGCCCGTTATTGCGACAGGGTCGCTCGCGCCATCGGCGCGGACATTGCCATGGCGATGACGCTGAACGAGCCCAACATTCTCGCGATCCTGCGCCCGATGTTGCCGGGGCAGGTCTGGGACCTGCAGCGTGCCACGCTGGAAGCAGCCGCAAGGCGGCTTGGCGTCGAGCGGTTCTCCTGTGCCAATATTGCGGCGAAGGAAGATATCGATGCTGTCGAGGCAGGTCTTGCCGAGGGTCACAAGGCCGCGCGTATGGCCATCAAAGCCGTCGCGCCCGACTTGCCGGTGGGACTTACACTGTCCGTAATTGACGATCAGGCCGCAGGAAGGAACTCGATACGCGACCGCGTCCGCGAGGAAACCTACGGCAAATGGCTTGAACTCGCCAAGTCAGATGACTACATCGGGGTGCAGAATTACGAACGTGCGGTCTGGGGCGAAAAGGGCCGGATTCCGCCACCCGCAGATAGCGACCGCAACTGGTCCGGAACCGAAGTATGGGCACCTTCCCTGGCCGGTGCCGTGCGCTACGTCCATGAGGCCACGGGCAGGCCGATCCTCGTGTCGGAACATGGTGTCGGCACGAACGACGATACCTTGCGTGCCCGCTTTATCCCGGCCGCGCTCGAGAGCCTGAAGCGGGTCATGGACCAAGGGGTGCCGGTGCTGGGCTACGTCCATTGGTCGCTTCTGGACAATTTCGAGTGGATCTTCGGCTACAAGCCCAGGTTCGGTCTGTGCTCTGTCGATCGCGAGACATTCGAACGCACGCCCAAGGCGAGTGCGAAGGTGCTGGGAGCAATCGCCATGCGCAATACGCTCTAACCAGCGTTTTGCCCGCTTTAGCTCGTGCGAGCGCCGGACTTGTCCGCCAGCGGTCGCCTGCCGGTCATGCGCCTGTAGAAGCGCGAGAAATAGGACGGATCGGAAAAGCCCAATTCGTCGGCAACCTCGACAATGCTGGCATTGCTGAAGAAAAGCAGCCGCTGCGCTTCAAGCACGAGACGTGCGTGGATCAGTTCGACGGGCGTGCAGTCCAGCCTCTTGCGGCATATGCGCGTCAGCGTCTTTCCGGTGATGCCTAGGCGCTCGGCGTACCAGCCCAGGCTCTTGTGTTCGCGCAAATGCAATTCGACCAATTGGCGGAAGCCCGAAAGGCGCTCGTCCTCAGCCGGTAGCACGTCGGCTTCCTCGGTGTCGGCGGGCAGCGAACGCACAAGCGCTTCGGCAAGCGCGAGGAACAGCGGCTGCGGCGTACGCCAGTCGGACTGGATTACCAGCATCTCCTGGCAGAGCCAGTCGACGCGCTTCACATCTGCATCGGGTACCGTGCCGCAGGCGCCGCGGGTGAGGATACGCAGCATCGGATCGGATGCGTCGCCGGCCCGGGCAATGAACCCGGGGGACAATGACAGGACATGGCCGGAGGTCTCCGGCGAGAAACGAAAGCCGTGCACGCTGCCGATCGGCACGACCATGAAGCACGGTGCCTCGAGAGTCCGGACCAGATCGTCGCAGCGGAACTCGACCTGTCCCTGCGATACCAGCAGGGCCTGAACGCTGAGAAGGTGGCGATGCGGTGCAATTTCCCAATCGTACAAGGCGCTTCGTGCTGCGATCGTCTCAATATGAGCGAAATCCGGTGGGGCTTCGGAGGTGTCTTCGCCATAGAGCAGGAAGTTGGGAATCGGGCTTGGGGGCATTGTGACTGTCCTGAAAGTACCGGCATATTGGTCCCGCTGTGCCTTCCTGTCGAGCCCTGCGCCGGTCATTTTATGGCAGGTATCGGACGCACCTTGTCAGAGTGCGCCGTTTGAGGACGAAGGCGCATGCGTAAACAAGTTGCAATCATTGGCGCGGGCCCCGCGGGCCTGCTTCTGGGTCACCTGCTCAAGGCCGAGGGCGTCGACTGCGTCGTGCTCGAACGTCAGTCCGGCCCCTATGTCCTGTCGCGCATTCGCGCCGGCGTACTTGAGCAGGTTACAGTCGGCCTCATGGAGCGGCTTGGCCTCGATGCGCGCATGAAGGCTGAGGGTCTGCCGCATGACGGCTTCAACCTCGCCGACGGTGAGCGCCTGATCCACATCGATATCGCCAGGCTGACCGGCAAGCAGGTGATGGTCTATGGCCAGACCGAGCTGACGCGCGACCTGATGGAAGCTTCCGAGCCGCGCGGGCTTGAAGTGATCTACGAGGCCGCTGATGTCGCGCTTCACGATATCGAGAGCGACGCGCCTTACGTGACCTACAATCGCGATGGCAGCGAACACCGGATCGACGCGCGGTTCATCGTTGGTTGCGACGGTTTCCACGGCCCCTCGCGGCAGGCCATCCCTGCCTCGGCCGGACAAAGCTTCGAGCGTGTCTATCCCTTCGGTTGGCTCGGTATCCTTGCTGATGTTCCGCCTTGCAACCACGAGTTGATCTACGCCAATCACGAGCGCGGCTTTGCCCTCGCTTCGATGCGCAGCAACACGCGCAGCCGCTATTACATCGACGTGCCCCTTACCGAGAAGGTCGAGGATTGGTCGGACGATCGCGTTTGGGACGAATTGGCGATCCGTCTCGGTCCCGATGCGGCTGCGCACATCGTTCGTGGCCCCTCGCTCGAGAAGTCGATCGCGCCGCTGCGCTCATTCGTGTTCGAACCGATGCGCCATGGTAGCCTGATGCTGTGCGGCGATTCTGCGCATATCGTTCCACCCACCGGCGCCAAGGGACTCAACCTGGCTGCAAGCGACGTCTACTACGCGGCAGAAGCGCTGTTGGGTTTCTTCAAGTCGAACGACAACGACGCGATTGCCGGCTACTCGGAAAAAGCCCTGGCGCGTGTATGGAAATCCGAGCGTTTCAGCTGGTCGCTCACGCGCCTCATGCATCGCTTCCCGGAAGACGGTCCGTTCGAGCGCCGGATGCAGGTAGCCGAACTCGATTACATCGCGTCGAGCGAAGCTGCACAGCGTTCGATTGCAGAAAATTACGTGGGCCTGCCCGTCTGAAGGCAGATCCTGCTTGTCCTTTGGGTCGCATTCAAAGGAAAGAGGAAGGGGAGGCGCAAGCCTCCCCTTTTTCGTTTGTGAAGCGGTATGCGCAACGATATAATTTTTTGCTAAGTATCGTTGCATTGCTGCAGGATCGGAGCCGCAGTGCCGATTGCTTGATCCAGGTCAATACGCCGGGTCTTCTGGTGCGTCAGGCTCTCCTTCACGCGAAAGTGTCTGATGGAGTTGCAGGCTATGGATGGGACGAGGAACCTCGCTGGCAACGGCGAAAGTGACAGGGCGCCGATTCCCGGCACGCCCCTGTTCGACGGGGAGGCTGCGGGCAGGGGCTATCAGCTCAATGCCATGTGCTACTCGTTCAACGATGCCCGTAACCGAGCGGCTTTTCTTGAGGACGAGGCCGGTTACTGCGACCGTTTTGGCCTGACGCCGCAGCAGCGCGATGCCGTTGCCGCGCGCAATGTGCTGGCGATGATCGAGGCTGGCGGGAACATCTACTATCTCGCCAAGCTCGCGGGAATTTTCGGTTTCAACGTGCAGGACGTCGGTGCGCAGCAGACGGGCATGACCGTCGAGGCATTCAAGCAGATGCTGCTCGACCGGGCGCTGCCTGTTCAGGAAGGGGAATAAGCTCATGGCAAGGATCATCGGTGGATACTTCACCAGCCACGTTCCCTCCATCGGCGGGGCAATCATGCGCGGCGATCAGGAAACGCCCTACTGGAAGCCTTTCTTCGATGGCTTCCCGCCCGTGCGCGAGTGGCTGGCAGAAACAAAGCCGGACGTGGCCGTCTGCTTCTACAACGACCATGGGCTCAACTTCTTTCTCGACAAGATGCCGACCTTCGCGGTGGGCGCAGCCAGGGAATACCGCAATGAGGACGAAGGCTGGGGCCTGCCGGTCTACAAGTCATTTGCCGGCCATCCTGACCTGAGCTGGCACGTCATCGAACAACTTGTCGGTGACGAATTCGATGTGACGACTTGCCAGTCGATGTTGGTCGATCACGCGCTGTCGCTGCCGTTCGAACTGGCCTGGCCGGAAGTCGATGCCTGGCCGGTCAAGCTCGTGCCGATTGCCATCAATACGGTGCAGTTCCCGCTGCCTTCGGCGAAACGTTGCCTCGCGCTCGGGCGAAGCGTTCATAGGGCTCTGGCGGATTGGCAGGGTGACGAAAAGATCGTGGTCATCGGCACGGGCGGTCTGTCGCACCAGCTCGACGGTGAGCGCGCTGGCTTCATGAACCCCGATTACGATCGCTTCTGCATGGACAACCTTGCCGCCGATCCGGACGCGCTTACGCGCGACAGCGTGCGAGACATCGTGCGTCTGGCCGGATCGCAGGGCGTCGAGATCCTGAACTGGATCGCCGCGCGCGGGGCGCTGGGCGACACTGCCCGGGAGACCCATCGCAATTACCACATCCCCATTTCGAACACGGCCGCAGCGACGATGCTGCTGGAAGCGGTCTGACATCCAGGCGAATGGAGAGACACATGGCCATAACAGAAAAGCCGGGCTTCACTTTCGACCCCTATTCGCCCGCAATCGATGCGGACCCGTTTCCCGCCTACAAGGTGCTGCGCGACGAATATCCCTGCTTCTGGAGTGAGCAGGCCGGAAAATGGGTACTGTCGCGCTACGATGATATCCTTGCCGCCTTGTCCAACTGGCGGGTCTACAGTTCGGCGCAAGGCAATCTGGTCGACGAATTTCCCGGCCGCGCAGGGTCGACCCTCGGCAGTTCCGACCCGCCTCGGCATGACCGACTGCGCGGCCTGATTCAGTCGGCAGTGACCAAGCGCGCGCTCGACCACCTTATTGCGCCTGCCAGGGCTTCGGCGCGAACGCACCTTGATGCACTCGACGGCCGCAACAGCTTCGATTTCGTGGGTGAGTTCGGCTCGAAGGTGACGGTCGATCTGCTGTTCCACCTGTTCGCCCTGCCGCTGGACAATGCCGATGAAGTCCGGCGCAATGCGGTGTTGATGGTCCAGACCGACCCGGTGACGCGGCAGAAGGCACCGGAACATCTCGCTGCTTTCGAGTGGATGGCCGATTATGCGCAAGACCTTGTGCGCGAACGCAAGAAGAATCCCGGCGACGATCTGCTGTCGAACTTCATCACCGCGGAAATCGACGGTGAAAAGCTGCTCGACAAGGAAGTCCAGCTTACGGTGACGACGCTCATCATGGCCGGGATCGAATCGCTTTCCGGCTTCTTCGGCATGTTCGCGCTCAACCTTGCGGACTATCCCGAGGCCCGTCGCGCGATCGTGGCCGATCCCTCGCTGATTCCCGATGCGATGGAGGAATCGCTTCGCTTCAACACTTCGGCACAGCGGTTCAAGCGCACGCTGACCTGTGACGTCGAGTTGCATGGGCAGACGATGAAGGCGGGGGATGCGGTCATTCTGTGCTATGGGTCGGCGAACCGGGACGAGCGCATGTTCGCCGATCCGGACACCTACGACATCACGCGTCGGCCCAAGCGGCATCTGGGGTTCGGTGGCGGGGTGCACTCGTGCCTCGGGTCGATGCTCGCACGCGTGGCGACGCAGGCCGCGTTCGAGGAACTCCTGGAGAGAATTCCGGAGTTCAGCCGCGTCGACGAGACACTGGCCTGGACCTCGTCGTCCAATTTCCGCAGCCCGAAAGTGCTTCGGCTTGCCATCGGTTGATGGCCAAATGAAAGGCCCCGCCGGTTAGCTCCGACGGGGCCCTTGTGTCTCGGCAATACCGGTGCCTTAGAGTTCTTCGGGCCAGTAGAGGCGCATCGGGTTGGTGACGAGGAGCTTGCGCTGCAGATCCTCGGTCGGCGCGATGCGCGGGATCATGTCGACGATATGGCCATCGTCGGGGATCTCGTCCTGCATGTTCGGGTGCGGCCAGTCGGTGCCCCAGATCACGCGGTCCTGATAGTCGGCCACCAGAGGAGCAACGGCATCGGCGAAGGCGTTCCACGGATCGCCCTTGCCACCTTCCTTGATCGCGTCGAGGCGATCGGGGCAGGTGGGCTTGAACCAGATGTCGTCCCGGCTCTCGAGGAAAGTACGGAATGCCTTCATGTCGGCTCCGTCCGGCCCCTGTGTCACGTCGGGGCGGCCCATGTGGTCGACGACGAGGGGGACCGGGATCGCGTCCATGAATGGTCGCAATTCCTCGAGGATGTCGGCCTCGAAGTAGATCACGACGTGCCAGCCCTGGGGCAGACGGCGGGCCACTTCGAGGAACTTGTCCTTGGGCGCGTCGTCGACGAGGCGCTTGAGGAAGTTGAAGCGGATGCCACGGATGCCACCTTCGTGCAGCGCGGCAAGATCGGCGTCTGAAATCGCCGGATCGACGACGGCAACACCGCGCGCCTTGCCCTGCGACTTGGCGATGGCATCGAGCGTGGCTGCGTTGTCAGTGCCGTGGCAGCTTGCCTGGACGATGACATTGCGCGAGAAACCGAGATGATCGCGCAGCGCGAAGAGCTTGTCCGGCCCGGCATCTTCGGGAAGGTACTTCGCCTTGGCGCTGAACGGGAACTGCGCCATCGGACCGAAGACGTGGCAATGCGCGTCGACGGCGCCGGCAGGCGGGGTATAGGCAGGCTTGCTCGGCGCGCCGTGCCAGGAAACGATACGATCAGACATAGACAATCCCGTCCATCAGCTTGCGGGCGGTACGAAGGAGGGCGGCGGTCTTGACGTTGCCGCCCTCGTCGGTTTCGAGGACGCAGGACATCTCGCCGGTCGGGTGTTCGACCGAGAGCGTCTTGCGGCGACCCTCAGGGATATCGGCAAGCTCGGCCGCAGGCGAGCCTTCGATAAGGCAAGCGGTAGCGACCGAGACGGCGCCCAATACGCCGATCGTGGCGTGGGCCCGGTGCGGGATGAAGCTGCGAACCGTGATCGCGCCGCCGTTCTTCGGACGCGCTACCAGCATCATCTTGGGAACGGACTTTTCCTTGACGTCGCCAAGGTTCATCGTCTCGCCAACGGCAAGCCGGATGGCTTCGATCTTCGCCTTCAGCTCGGTATTGGCATCGAGGCTGTCGCGGTCCTCATAGCCGGTGATGCCGACGTCCTCAGCCTTCATCACCACGCAAGGCATGCCGTTGTCGATCAGCGTGACGAGCACGCCGTTGACGACATCGACGGCATTGCCGCTGGGCAGAAGCGCGCCACAGGAAGAACCGGCGGTATCGCGGAATTCGAGCGGGACGGGCGCATGGGTTCCGGGCACGCCGTCGATCGCGGCGTCCCCGGTGTAGGACACCTTGCCGCCCGGTGTCTGCACGGTGGCAACGGCAACCTGACCGGTGTTTTCCATGTAGATCGCGACGCGGGTTTCATCGCCGGTGGCGGTGACGAGGCCGCGCTCGATGGCGAAGGGGCCGATCCCGGCCAGGATGTTGCCGCAGTTCTGCGCATCGCTGACGATGGCCTGGTCTACGAAGACCTGGAGGAACAGGTAATCGACGTCGATCCCCTCGCGGGTGGACTTGCTGACGACGGCGACCTTGCTGGTCAGCGGGTCGGCGCCACCCATGCCGTCGATCTGACGCGGGTCGGGCGAGCCCATGACGCCGAGCAGGAAGGCATCGCGTGCAGCCGTGTCGGCGGGCAGGTCTTCCTTCAGGAAGTACCCGCCCTTGGACGTCCCACCGCGCATCCACATGACGGGAGCGCTGGAGAGGACATCAGACATACTTGAGGCCTTCCTTTTCAAGACGCTCACGCATCTTGTACATGTCGAGGCCAAGGACGCCGGCGGCGAGCTTCTCGCGCTTTTCGCCCTCGTTGGCTTCGCGTGCGCGGGCCTTTTCGAGCACTTCGGCGGCCTTTTCGCGCGGAACGACGACAACGCCGTCATCGTCGGCCACGATCACGTCGCCCGGCTGCACGGCGGCATTGGCGCATACGACGGGGACATTGACCGAACCGAGCGTATTCTTGACCGTGCCCTGCGCATAGACCGCCTTCGACCAGACGGGGAAACCCATTTCGGTGAGGTCGCGCACGTCACGGACGCCTGCGTCGATGACAAGGCCGCGGCAGCCGCGCGCCATTGCGCTGGTTGCCAGCAGGTCGCCGAAGTAGCCGTCTTCGCATGGGCTGGTCGGTGCCAGCAGGAGGATATCGCCCTCCTTGAGCTGTTCGATGGCGACATGGACCATCCAGTTGTCACCCGGAGGGGCGCTGATCGTCACTGCAGAACCGGCAATGCGTGCGCCGACATAGATCGGGCGCATGTAGCTGGCGAGCAGGCCGGTGCGGCCCTGCGCTTCATGGACGGTGGCGACGCCGCACTGGGCGAGGCCGTCGATAACCTCGGGGGCCGCGCGTTCGATGTTCTGGACGACAATACCGCTCATCAATCTACTCCTCTGCTTCCATGTACAGATGACGGACGCTCGGCCTAGGGGGAAAGAGAAACTTTGGACGAGCGATTGGTTTTGGCTAAGAGTGTCCGAATGGAAATATGGAGTCTCAATCTTCGGCACTTGCGGGCCGTGGCGAAAATCGCGGAACTCGGCACAGTGAATGCAGCTGCCGCAGCGGTAAACCTCAGTCAGCCCGCCATAACACAGGCGTTGAGTCGGCTGGAGGCGATGCTGGGTCTGCCACTGTTCGAACGTCGGCATGACGGGATGATTCCGACTCGCGCCGGCGATGTGCTGGCGCCGCGGATCATGACCGCGCTCGCCCATATCCAGAGCCCGCACGTCACGATGTCCCGCCTGCGCGCATTGCTCGCCCTGGCCGAGACCGGAAGCTACGCCGGGGCGGGGCAGGAGACCGGCCTGTCGCTGCCGTCGATCCACCGCGCAGTGAACGATCTTGCGCTGGCGCTGCGCCGGCCGCTCGTGGTGCGGCGGGGCAAGTTCGTCATTCCGACCGAGGCAGGCAACCAGCTGGCCCGGGAGTTTCGCCTTGCCCGCGTGGAGCTTGAGGCAGGCCTTTCGGAAGTGGAGGCACTGCGTGGTTACGAAACCCGGCGGATCGCGATTGGCGCGATGCCGCTTTCGCGCGCCCGGGTGCTGCCCGCGGCAGTGGCGCGGTTTCTCTCTCGCCGACCTCAGGTGAAGCTTACGATCGTCGAGGGGTCTCGCGCCGAACTGGTGGAGCCCCTGCGCAATGGTTCGCTCGACGTCATCGTTGGCGCCCTGCGCGATCCGCTGATCGAGGAGGACCTGATCCAGCGCCCTCTGTTCGACGACGCCCCCGCCATCTTTGCGCGCAAGGGCCATCCGCTCAGCAACGGCAACCCGACGCCGGCCCAGATGGCAAGCTATCCCTTCTGTCTTGCGCCGCGCGGCACGCCGCTGCGGGATAGCTTCGAGCGGTATTTTACCGAGAACGGACAGGTCCTACCTGAAGTGCCGGTGGAATCGGGCTCGGCCCTGATGATCCGGCAGGTCATGATGAATTCGAACTTTCTGGCTCTGTTGTCGCCGGACCAGATGCAGGTGGAAGTGCAGGCGGGCTGGCTGTGCGAACTGGCTCGCTTGCCGCAGGCTTATCAGCGCACGATCGGCATGACGACGCGCGCTTCCTTGCGTCCGACCGAGGTTCAGGCAGAGTTCTTCGCGGATCTGCAGGCCGCGGCAACGGAAATTGCCGAGTAGCGCAAGCTGTTGAAACGGGTGCGGTCCGGGAGAATGGATTAGTCTCAGATTATATCGCAAAGCCAGTTCCGATTGGCCTTGATGCGGGTGGCAGGGCATTGAGGCTTCATGAATAATTCCATAGCTCTCATTGGGTTTGGGGAGGCCGGATCGACCTTTGCGCGGGGCGCGCAATGGGGTGATAATGTCAGGGCTTTCGATATCGACCCGTCGCGGCGCGAGGCCATGGATTCGCATGGTATTATCGCCTGCGACAGCCTTGCCGGGGCGCTTGATGGCGCGCAGCTGGTTCTATCGCTGGTTACCGCTGACGCTGCACGCGAGGTAGCCCGGGCCGCTGCGCCATTGCTCGGTTTCGGCGCGCTGTTCTGCGACATGAATTCTGTGGCGCCGGGAACCAAGCGGGCATCGGCAGAGGACGTGTCCCAGGGCAAGGGCCATTACGTCGATGTGGCCGTGCTCGCGCCTGTCGAGCCGGCGCGCATGAAGGTTCCGCTGCTCGTTTCGGGTGCCGAGGCGATCAAGGCGCAGGAATTGCTGGGCGAAGCCGGTTTCACCAATGTGCGTATCGTGGGCGATCAGGTCGGGCGCGCATCGGCGATCAAGCTGGTGCGCTCGGTGATGGTGAAGGGGCTTGAGGCCCTGACCGCCGAAATGATGATGGCCGCTCATGCCGAAGGCGTGGCGGACGAGGTGCTCGCATCGCTCGATGCGAGCGAGAAGTCGATCGGTTGGGCCGAAAAGGCCGACTACAACCTGGACCGGATGCTGGTCCACGGTCGCCGCCGGGCGGCCGAGATGGAGGAAGCGGCGCAGATGCTGCGTTCGCTGGGAATCGATCCGCTGATGACGGATAATACCGTCAATTGGCAGCGGTCGCTCGGGGAGTTGGCAATGACGCCGCTTCCCGATGGTTATGAAGCCAAGCTCGCCGGAATCGCGGCGACTGGCGTGTTCAAGAGAGGAGATGGGCAATGACGCTCGTCATTGACTGCCACGGTCACTATACGGTTCTGCCAAAAGCGCACGACGAATGGCGCGAAGCCCAGAAGGCTGCATTCAAGGCCGGTGAAACCCCGCCGCCTTACCCCGAGATTTCCGATGACGAGATCCGCGAAACGATCGAACAGAACCAGCTGCGCCTGATCAAGGAACGTGGCGCGGACCTGACGATCTTCTCCCCGCGCGCGTCGGCCATGGCCCACCATGTCGGCGATCAGGAGGTGTCCGAGGAATGGGCGCAGCACTGTAACGACCTGATCTACCGCGTAACCAAGCTCTATCCCGAGACTTTCGTGGGCGTGTGCATGCTGCCGCAGAGCCCGAAGGCGGACCTGACCGCCTCGGTCAAGGAACTGCGTCGCTGCGTCGAGGAACTCGGTTTCATCGGCTGCAACCTCAACCCCGATCCGGGCGGCGGCCATTTCGAACACCCGCCGCTGACCGACGAGTACTGGTTCCCGATCTACGAGGCGATGTGCGAGCTGGATGTACCGGCGATGATCCACGTTTCGGGTTCGTGCAATCCGGCGATGCACGCCACTGGCGGCTTCTACCTCGCCGCCGACACGGTTGCCTTCATGCAACTGCTTCAGGGCGACCTGTTCAGCCGCTTCCCGAACCTGCGCTTCATCATTCCGCATGGCGGCGGCGCGGTGCCGTTCCACTGGGGCCGCTATCGCGGGCTTGCCGACATGCTCAAGCAGCCCTCGCTTGACCAGCACCTGATGAACAACGTGTTCTTCGACACCTGCGTCTATCACCAGCCCGGCATCAACCTGCTGGCCGAAGTGATCGAGACGAAGAACATCCTGTTCGGCTCGGAAATGGTCGGTGCCGTGCGCGGGATCGATCCGCAGACCGGTCACTATTTCGACGACACCAAGCGTTACGTCGATGCGCTGGAAATCAGCGACGAACAGCGTCACGCCATTTTCGAGGGCAACGCCCGCCGGGTGTTCCCGCGCCTCGATGCGAAACTAAAGGAACGAGGTCTTTAAGCCATGAGTACCTGGCTAACCAATCAGTGGTACGTTGCCGCATGGGATGCGGAAGTCGATTCCGAGCCGCTCTCGCGCACGATCTGCGGCGTACCGGTCATGCTTTACCGCAAGCTCGACCGTTCGGTCGTCGCCATGCGCGATGCCTGCCCGCACCGCCTGCTGCCCCTTTCGATAGGCATTCGCGAAGGCGATTCCATCCGCTGCAAGTACCATGGGCTGAAGCTCGGCCCGGACGGTGTGGCGGAAGAAATGCCGCTCAAGTCCGAAGCCGTGAACAAGCGCGTGTGCGCCGAGGTCTTCGCGACGGCCGAGAAGCACCGCTTCATCTGGATCTGGGTCGGTGAACGGGAAAAGGCCGACCCGGCGCTGATTCCCGACCTGTGGCCCTGCAGCACCGAAGGTTGGGTCTTCGACGGCGGCTACTACCCGATCAAGTGCGACTACCGCCTGATGATCGACAACCTCATGGACCTTACGCACGAAACTTACGTACACTCCAGTTCGATCGGGCAGGAAGAGATTCTCGAGGCGCCGCTGGAATGCCGGGTTGAAGACGAACGCGTTTTCCTCTCGCGCTGGATGCCGGGGATCGATGCCCCGCCGTTCTGGCGCAATGCGCTCAAGAAGCCGGGGCCGGTCGATCGCTGGCAGATCTGCCAGTTCCTGCTGCCTTCCGCCGTCATGATCGATGTCGGTGTGGCTCCCGTCGACGCGGGCGCCACGCTGGAAGATCACGACCAGGGGGTGCGCGGCATGGTGGTCGACTTCATGACGCCGGAAACCGAGACCAGCCACCACTATTTCTGGGGCATGTCGCGAAACTTCGATATCAACGACACCGGCTTCACTGCGCGGTTTAAGGCCCAGCAGGGCGGCGTTTTTGCCGAGGACCGCGAAATCCTCGAGGCACAGCAGGAAGCCATTCTCGCCAATCCGGGCAAGAAGCTGGCGGCATACCGCATCGATGAAGGTGGCGTGCGCGCAAGGCAGATCATCACCCGCAAGATGCGCGCGGCGCAGGAGGTAGATGCATGAGCGGCTACAAGGACATCCACGAATATCTCGATGATTTCGAGGACATTCCCGGGACCCGCGTCTACACGGCGGCGCGGGCCCGCCAGGGCTATCACCTCAACCAGTTCGCGATGAGCCTCATGAAGCCCGAAAACCGCGACCGGTGGAAGGCCGACGAGCGCGCCTATCTCGACGAATGGCCGATGACCGAAGAGCAGAAGCAGGCGGTGCTTGATCGCGACTACAACCGACTGCTTGACCTTGGCGGGAACATCTACTTCCTCTCCAAGGTCTTCTCCACCGACGGCCTCAGCTTCGTGCAGGCCGTCTCGACGATGACCGGAATGAGCGTGGAAGACTATCAGGCGATGATGAATGCCGGTGGTCGCTCGCCCAAGGGCGTTCGCTCCAAGCGGGAAGGAAACTGACATGGCGCGCATTACTGCAGGCGTCGGCTCCAGCCATGTGCCACTGCTCGGTGTGGCGGCGGATCAGGGCAAGGACCAGGACGCCTACTTCAAGCCGATCTTCGACGGCTATGAATGGACCAGGAAGTGGATCGCGGACGAGGCCAAGCCCGATGTCGTGATCCTCGTCTACAACGATCACGCTTCAGCGTTCGACATGAGTATCGTGCCGACCTTCGCCATCGGCTGCGGTGAGCGTTATGCGCCCGCCGACGAAGGCTGGGGGCCGCGCCCCGTGCCCGACGTCATCGGCCATCCGGACCTGGCCTGGCACATCGCCCAGAGCCTGATCCTCGACGAATTCGACATGACCATCATCAACGAGATGGATGTCGATCACGGCCTGACCGTGCCGCTGACGATGATGTACGGTGCGCCCGAGGCCTGGCCGGTCAAGGTGATCCCGCTTGCCGTCAACGTCGTGACGTATCCGCCGCCGTCGGGTAACCGCTGCTGGGCGCTGGGCGAAGCCATCGCCCGTGCGGTCAACAGCTTCGGCGAGGATCTCAACGTGCAGATCTGGGGCACCGGTGGCATGAGCCATCAGCTCCAGGGCCCGCGCGCCGGCCTCATCAACGCCGAGTGGGACAACAGGTTCATGGACGGTCTCGTCGGTGATACCCAGGCCCTGCGTTCGATCCCGCACATCGAGTATCTGCGCGAGACCGGATCCGAAGGGATCGAGATGGTCATGTGGCTGATCATGCGCGGGGCGCTTGGCAAGAGCACCAAGTGCCTGCACCGTCACTACCACGTACCTTGTTCGAATACCGCTATCGGGCATATCGTGCTCGAACCGGTCGACGGCACGGTTCCGCCCAGTCCCACGCTGGAAGGAAACAATGCCGCAGCGCAGTCGGCGATCAGCTGAAATTACACGAATTTTCCAAGGAGTAATCCCATGCGTATTGCCCTCGTTGGCGCCGGAGCCTTCGGCGAAAAGCACCTTGACGGCCTCAAGAATATTGACGGCGTCGAGATCACATCGATCATCAGCCGGACCGGCGAGCAAGCTGCTGCGGTTGCCGAGAAATATGGCGCCAAGCACAGTTCGACCGAGCTTGCCGACGCCCTTGCACGCGATGACGTTGATGCGGTGATCTTGTGCACCCCCACCCAGATGCACGCCGAACAGGCGATTGCCTGCATGGATGCCGGCAAGCACGTTCAGGTGGAAATTCCGCTTGCGGACAGCTGGGCGGATGCCCAGGCAGTAGTCAAGAAGCAGCAGGAAACCGGCCTTGTCTGCATGGTCGGCCATACTCGTCGTTTCAACCCTTCTCACCAGTGGGTGAAGAAGCGGATCGAAGCCGGTGAACTCAACATCCAGGCGATGGATGTCGAAACCTACTTCTTCCGTCGCAAGAACATGAATGCGAAGGGCGAGCCGCGCAGCTGGACCGACCACCTGCTTTGGCATCACTCGGCTCACACCATCGACATCTTCCAGTACATGACCGGCTCGAAAGTCATTCGCGCCAATGCGCTGCAGGGACCCAAGCACCCTGAACTGGGCATTGCCATGGACATGTCGATCCAGATGAAGACGGAAGCGGGGCAGGTTCTCACGCTCTCGCTTTCGTTCAACAACGATGGTCCGCTGGGGACTTTCTTCCGTTACATCGGTGACACCGGTACTTACATCGCGCGCTACGATGACCTGGTAACCGGACGCGAAGAGCCGATCGATGTTTCGAACGTCGACATTTCGATGAACGGCATCGAACTGCAGGACCGCGAATTCGTCGCTGCGATCCGCGAAGGCCGTGAGCCCAACAGCTCTGTCGGCTCGGTCCTGGATTGCTACCGCGTGATCGGCGAGCTTGCCGCGAGCCTTGAAGAGCAGGACGGCTGGTCCTGATGATGCAGCGCAACCTCGCCGGCAAGGCGCTCAATCCGGTCGGGCTGGGCTGCATGAACGTGGCCTGGGCTTACGGCAATGCGCCGAGCCGCGAGGATGCCCTGGCTCTGTTCCGCCATGCGCTCGACAAGGGCTGCGATCATTTCGACACGGCCAACATCTACGGCAAGGGCATGTCCGAGGAGATCCTCGGGGAAGCGATCGGCAATCGTCGCAAGGAGTTCTTCCTTGCGACGAAGACCGGTATCCTTGTCGATGGCCCGCGCCGCGGGATCGACTGCAGCCCGGAGGCTATCGAAGCCTCGCTCGATGCCAGCCTGAAGCGGCTTGGCACCGATTATGTAGACCTGTTCTACATGCACCGCTTCGACCCCAAGGTGCCCATCGCGGATTCGGTGGGCGCCATGGTGCGCGCGATGGAGGCCGGCAAGATCGGCGCTTACGGCGTATCGGAGTGGTCTTCCGCGCATATCCGCGAAGCCCATGGGGTTCACCCGATGGCCGCGGTCCAGACCGAATATTCGCTCTGGACGCGTAACGTCGAACTGGGCGTACTCGAAACGACCCGTGAACTGGGCATTGCCTTCGTCGCCTTCTCACCGGTCGCACGCGGGGTGCTGGCGGGAGCGGTGAGCGATGTTACGACATTGGCCGAAACCGACCTGCGACGCAGCCACCCGCGTTTCCAGCCCGAGGCCTGGGAAAGGAACTTCGTGTTGGTCGAGCGGTTCAATGCGCTTGCCGGCGAGGCGGGACTGGCTCCGGCGCAGCTAGCGCTGGCCTGGGTGCTTTGGCGTTCGGACAATGTCCATGTCATCCCGGGCACGCGTTCGACCGATCACTGGGCGCAGAACAACGCGGCAGGCGCGCTCACGGTCGACACGTCCATTCTCGACCGTGCCGATGCGCTGATCAACCAGCAGACGGTAACCGGGCATCGCTACCCGGAAGTCATGCGCGGGACGATCGATACCGAGGACTATCCCGCTTAAGCGCTTCGGCCCCTGGCAGGGCCTTGGCCTTCAAGCGAAAGAATTGCGGCGGTGGGGTGTAACCCTGCCGCCGTTTTCGCATTCAATGCGGCCCGATGTGTCGGGCCCTCTTGGGGGAAGATTACGCGATTGCCTATAGTTGTGGTATGAATGTCTTCTCGCCGGGACAAGGCGCAAGGCATGCTGTGGCCCCGTTTGCAAGGGGCCGAAAGTGGCAAGAAATGGGACAGGCAATCGCAATGGTGAATGGAGTGGGCAGAACGCTCGCCTGCATCGTGTTGCTTGCCGTTCTCATACTCCTCCCGAGCGCCACAGGCTTCGCGCAGGACCGCAAGCCTACGGTCGTGGCCATGGCCGTAGAAGGCGCGATCGGGCCTGCGACTGCGGCGTACCTCGATAACGGTTTCGAGCAGGCCCGAAAACAGGGCGCTGAACTGGTGTTGATCGAGATGGACACCCCCGGCGGGCTCGACACCTCGATGCGGCAGATCATCCGCGATATCCTGGCGATGCCGATGCCGGTCGTCGTCTATGTCCACCCCAGCGGCGCGCGAGCAGCCAGTGCTGGCACTTACATCGCTTATGCCGCTCACATAGCGGCGATGACCCCGGGCACGAACCTGGGCGCGGCTACGCCAATCCAGTTGGGAGGCATGGGCGGACCGGGGGAAGAAAAGCAGGATGCCAAGGACAAACCGCAGCCCGCAAACGCCGGCGAGCGCAAGGCGGTCAACGATGCCGTCGCCTATATCCGCTCTCTTGCGGAGCTGCGCGGCCGCAACGTGGAATGGGCGGAACAAGCGGTTCGCGGTGCAGCCAGTCTGTCGGCCAAATCGGCACTGGAAAGGAACGTGATCGACCTGATCGCACCGGACCGAGCCTCGCTGCTGCGCCAGATCGACGGAAAGGTCGTGAAGATCGACGGCAAGGCGCGGACGATACGCACTGACGGGATCAGGGTCATCGCATTGAAGCCGGGCTTCGGTGATCGCGTGCTGGCAACGATCACCGACCCCAATATCGCCCTGATCCTGATGATGGTGGGCGTCTACGGACTGCTCTTCGAATTCCTCAATCCCGGCTCCATGGTTCCCGGTACGGTGGGAGCGATCTCGCTTCTCGTCGGCCTCTATGCATTGGCGGCGTTGCCGGTCGATCTGGCCGGAGGTGCCCTCATCCTGCTCGGCCTTGCGCTGATGGTGGGAGAAGCCTTCGCGCCGTCGTTCGGCATTCTCGGCATCGGGGGTCTTATCGCATTCGTGCTGGGCGCGGCGCTGCTTATCGACACCGATGTGCCGGCCTTTCAGGTGAGTGCATCGGTGATCGCCGCGCTGGCAGTTGCGGGCGTGCTGGTAATCGGGATGACGGCAAGGCTCGGTATCCGCGCGCAGCGTATGCGGGTCGAAACCGGAGAGCAGGGCATGATCGGCCTGCATGGCGAAGTGCTCGATTGGGAAGGGCGCTCCGGTCATGTCCTGGCCCATGGGGAACGATGGGTCGCCACCGGTCCCGAGAACCTCGAGTGCGGTGCGCTCGTCGTTGTCGAGGCAATCCGCGGCCTGCAATTGCAGGTTGCCAGACCGAGCTGAGAACGTCCTGGACGAGGAGGAGTATGCAAATGGAAATCGCCGGCGATCTGGGGTTCTACATCCCGCTCCTGTTCATTGCCCTCATCTTCCTGTGGTCCGCGATCAAGATCCTGCGCGAGTACGAGCGCGGTGTGGTGTTCACGCTCGGGCGCTTCACATCGGTGAAGGGACCGGGACTGATCATCCTCATCCCCTTCGTGCAGCAGATGGTCCGCACCGACTTGCGCACGGTCGTCCTCGACGTGCCGACGCAGGACGTCATCTCGCGCGACAACGTCTCGGTAAAGGTCAATGCAGTGGTCTATTTCCGCGTACTCGATCCCAAGAGCGCGATCATTCAGGTGGAGGACTTCATCCAGGCGACCAGTCAACTGGCCCAGACCACCTTGCGCTCGGTTCTCGGCAAGCACGACCTCGACGAAATGCTGGCCGAGCGCGACAAGCTCAACAGCGATATCCAGGAGATCCTCGACAAGCAGACCGACGCCTGGGGGATCAAGGTCGCCAACGTCGAGATCAAGCATGTCGACATCGACGAATCGATGATCCGCGCGATAGCCCGTCAGGCCGAAGCCGAACGCGAACGGCGCGCCAAGGTGATCAATGCGGAAGGCGAACAGCAGGCGGCAGCCAAGCTTCTTGAAGCCGCCAACATCCTGAGCGCGACGCCCGAAGCCATGCAGCTGCGCTACCTCTCGACGCTCAACGTGCTGGCAAACGAGCGCAACAGCACGACGATCGTCTTTCCCTTCCCGATGAACCTTGGCGATTGGCTCAAGGCGCTGAAAGACAAGTCGCCGTCGGACTGACATCGCAATTTCCCCGGTAAACGCAGCATTTACTTCTTGGGCTTACGATCGGCCCAGGCCCGGTCACGGGACCGTCGGTGTATCGCATGCAAGACCGGGGTTGATGATTCACTTCCACGCCAATGCAGCCATCAAGGACAGTGCAAAGGCCATCAACGATGACCGTCCAGACACGCTGAAGCTCTTCGAACAGGCGGCGGCGCTTGTCCCGATGGGGGCATGGTCATGCGACTTGCCCAGCGACGAACTTGCCTGGACCGGTGGGGTCTTCGATCTCTTCGGACTTTCCCCGAAAGATATCCTCGACCGCCGCATGGTACTCGGCATGTATGACGAGGAATCGCGCGAACTGCTGGAGCACAAACGTTCGAAGGCCGTCGAGGCTTGCTCCGACTTCACGCTCGATGCCCGCATCGTCCGACCCGATGGCATGGCACGCTGGATCAGGATTACCGCCGCCACGCGAGCCTGCAACGGGCGGGCCGAAGCGCTCTATGGCATGAAACAGGATATCACCGAGGATCATGCGCGCTGGGAACGCCTGCGCCTGCAGGCCGAGTGTGATCCGCTGACCGGCGTTGCCAATCGCGCGCGCTTCCAGCGCTTTCTCGAGCAGCCCGATACTTCGGCAATGTCCGAACGCGTTGGTGCGTTGCTGCTGTTCGACCTCGACGGCTTCAAGAAGATCAACGACTGGTGGGGCCACGCGGCAGGCGATGCCTGCCTTGCAGCCTTCGCCGAGCGCCTTCGCCGGGCCTTTCCTCAGGCGCACCTGATCTCGCGCATCGGCGGTGACGAATTCGCCGTCCTGCTGCCTCCGGCGGGTATGCGTTCGATCATCGAAGCCGAAGTTCACGCCGTGATCGGTAACTTGCTTTTGCCAGTGCCATGGGGCGGCGACCTGCTTCCGCTAGGTGTGTCTGTTGGCTTTGCCCATGTTCCGACAGAGCACCCGTTCGATCCGCAGGCCCTGTTCGTGTCCGCCGACAAGGCGCTCTACGCAGCCAAGCGTAACCCGTCGTTGGCGCTGGTCTGCGCGTGAGGCGCAGCGGACAGACGGACTGAAATCAGCTCAACCGCCAGACAAGGCAATCTCCCGCCTTTCTCGGGCACTCTCCTGCGCTGCTTCGAGAATTTCCATGACGGCGATTGCGTGCCGGGCGGGAACGGCAGGGCTTGCCTTGTTCAGCAGGCAATCGCGCACGTTTTCATAGAACGCCTGATAGCGGCCGCGGTGGTTCGGAACCGGGCGGGCGTATCCGTCGGCGTTTGTCAGCAGACCTAGTTCGGGATCGATACCCCAAACACTCTCATGCGGTGCGATACCGCTCTTGCTCTGCTCTTCCTGCACGTCGAGGCCGTGCTTGACGTAGCTTGCCTTGGTGCCATGCACGGCAAAGCGCAGGCGATGATCGGGCACGAGTTGCGAGATGTGCAGGATCGCGCGCGCCTTTGCATAGCGCAGTACGACATGGGCAAAGTCCGGGGCATGTCCATCGGGCTTCTGGACTGCGATGTCCGCCCAGATAGCCTCGGGCTTGCCCAAGAGGTGCAGGGCCTGATCGATCAGGTGCGGCCCGAGATCCTGCCAGACGCCACCCGATCGCTTGTCCTTCCAGCGCTGCCCCGCTTCAGGGCGCATGCGGTCGAAGTGGCTTTCGAAATGGACAATCTCGCCCAGTTCGCCTGCACCGACGAGCGATTGCAGGGTCAGAAAGTCGGCATCCCAGCGGCGATTGTGGAAGACGAAAACGTGCCGGTCGCAGCGCTCGGCGGTTTCGGTAACCTTGCGCGCGTCCGCGATGGTGACAGCGAAGGGCTTGTCGATCACCACGTGCTTGCCTGCTTCAAGCGCAGATAGCGCCTGTTGTGCATGCAAGTGGTCGGGGGTAGCCAGCACGACAAGTTCTATCGTGGGATCGGCAAGAACGGCTTCGAACTCTGCTTCAAACCGCATGTCAGGCCAGTCGCCATGCACTTTGGCCGGATCGCTCGATACCACTGCCGCCAGTTCCACCCCGTCCGTGACCTGAAGCAATGGGGCGTGAAAGACCTTGCCCGCCAGACCGTAGCCGATGAGAGCCGCTCGGATGCAATGCACGGTCTATATCCTTCTCTTTCGCGTTCCCTGTGGGTCGACGAAGTCGCTAAACGCGCAGAGCCCTTATTGAAAGGGAAGCGGATCAGTTAAGCGCAAGTTGGCCTTGCCGGCTGTCGCGCAAGGATCGGGATTCGCGCCGGTTCATCAGGCAGCGCGCCCGACCGGTCAGGGTATAGACGACGTGACGCTGTGCCCCGCGGTTGTGGTGGTCGACCCGGAAGCCCTGGTAATGGCGGCGGATCAGTCCCTCCTTCACCAGCTCGGACACCGCCCGGCTGAGGTTGGTCTTGCCCGAACTGCGCACGCGTTCGCGCACTTCTTCGTCGATCATCGCAAGGGCAGCTTCGGGTTCCCTGGGCAGCTTGTCGGACCGCGCCAGTTCGCCCCGGATTTTTTCGGTCAGGGCCTGACGCTTGGGATCGCGCGTTCCCATTGGAGTCAGGGCATCGCAGAGCCAGTCGCGCAGCAGGATCGATCGGCCGTTGAAGGAGACGAATGGCCCGGCGCTACCGTCCGGGCGGGCGATTTCGGCAATGAGCGACAGGACCATGAAAGCATAGCGCGGCCGTGAACTGGCATGGGCAACCTGGTCCAGCAGGGCTGCCATGTCACTGACCGAGGCACGCGGTGCGGATGGGGGCGGCGCAACAAACATAACGGGAAGAAATAGAGCACAAACACGGAATCATGAGAATCCCCTTTCTCACGAGGACAACATTTTGTCGCTAATGACACTTTACCCGCCGGTAAAGTGTCGCGGGTGGCATTTGGCGCAAAGATGGCTTGGCCGGCAGGAACAGATGCGCGAAGGAGCGGCTAGGGACGGGCCGTCATCGAAAAAGCCGGCGACCCACTGACGGGTGCCGGCTTTCGGGGTTTCTCTTGTCAGGGCCACAAGAGGGCGGACCTCCTCCTGTGCCTCAAACGTCAGGCAAGGTCGTAACGATCGGCGTTCATGACCTTGGTCCAGGCGGCGACGAAGGCATCTGTGAACTTCGCGGCGCCATCGGACGAGGCATAGACTTCGGACAAGGCGCGCAGCTGCGAATTCGATCCGAAGACGAGATCGGTCCGGGTCGCCTTCCACTTTTCAGTGCCGGTCTTGCGACAGGTGCCGACGAAAGTCTCGTCTCCGCCGTCGTCTGTCTGTTTCCAGGCCGTTCCCATGTCGAGCAGGTTGACGAAGAAGTCATTGGTCAGAGTGCCGGGCTTGTCGGTCAACACTCCATGCGGCCTGCCGCCATGATTGGCGCCCAGAACACGCAGGCCGCCAACCAGCGCCGTCATTTCCGGAGCGCTGAGGCCGAGAAGCTGGGCGCGGTCGATCAGCAGTTCCTCGGTCGGGACCGAGAAGCGGGTTTCGAGGTAATTGCGAAAGCCGTCGGCGCGCGGTTCGAGGACTGCGAAGCCCTCAACGTCCGTATCTTCCTGGCTGGCATCAGTGCGGCCGGGCACAAAGGGAACCTTGACCGTTGTGCCCGCTGCAGACGCGGCCTTCTCGATCGCGACGCAACCGCCCAGTACGATCAGGTCGGCCAGACTGACCTTCTTGCCGCCCGAAGCGGAGCCATCGAAATCGGCCTTGATGGCTTCGAGCTTGCCGAGCACATTGGCGAGCTGGTCGGGCTCGTTGACCGCCCAGTCCTTTTGCGGCGCGAGGCGGATACGCGCGCCGTTGGCGCCGCCGCGATGGTCAGAACCGCGCCAGGTCGAGGCCGAAGCCCACGCGGTCGACACCAGTTGGGCGATGGAGAGGCCGGAGCCGAGGATGTCGTCCTTGAGCGCGGCAATGTCGGCATCGTCCACGAGCGCGTGGTCGAGCGCCGGGATCGGGTCCTGCCAGATCAGGTCTTCGGCAGGGACTTCCGGCCCAAGGTAGCGTGCCTTGGGCCCCATGTCGCGGTGGCACAGCTTGAACCACGCGCGCGCGAAAGCTTCACCGAATTTCTCAGGATTGTCGCGGAAGTGCTCGGAAATCTTGCGATATTCAGGATCCATCTTCATCGCCATATCGGCAGTGGTCATCATCGTCGGCAGTCGCTTGTCCGGGCTGTGCGCGCCGGGTGCCATGTCTTCCGGTTTCTGGTCGATCGGTTGCCACTGGTGGGCGCCGGCCGGGCTCTTGACCAGTTCGTACTCGTAATCGAGCAGCATGTGGAAGTAGCCCATGTCCCATGTCGTGGGGCGGGGCGTCCAGGCGCCTTCCAGTCCGCTGGTGATCGTATCGTCGCCCATTCCGCTGGCATGCGTGCTGGTCCAGCCAAGGCCCTGTTGGGCAATGTCCGCGCCTTCCGGTTCCGCGCCGACCAGCGCGGCATCGCCCGCCCCGTGGCACTTGCCGAAAGTGTGCCCGCCGGCGGTGAGTGCGACGGTCTCCTCATCGTTCATACCCATGCGGGCGAACGTCTCGCGAATGTCACGGCCCGACTGGATTGGATCGGGATTGCCGCCGGGGCCTTCCGGATTGACGTAGATCAGGCCCATCTGGATCGCGGCGAGGGGATCTTCGAGGTCGAGCTTCCTGTCGGGATCGATGCGGGTCTGGCCCAGCCATTCTTCCTCGGTCCCCCAGTAAACGTCCTTTTCCGGTTCGAACACATCGGCGCGACCGCCGCCGAAACCGAAGACCGGCCCGCCCATCGATTCAATGGCAACATTGCCGGCCAGGATCATCAGGTCCGCCCAGCTGAGGCTGGCGCCGTACTTCTGCTTGATCGGCCAGAGCAGGCGACGCGCCTTGTCGAGATTGGCGTTGTCCGGCCAGGAATTGAGCGGGGCGAAGCGCTGCTGGCCCGAATTGGCACCGCCGCGCCCGTCACCGGTACGATAGGTGCCCGCGCTGTGCCAGGCCATGCGAATGAAGAAGGGGCCGTAGTGTCCATAATCGGCCGGCCACCAAGGCTGGCTGTCGGTCATGAGGGCATGAAGATCCCTCTTCACCGCATCGTAATCGAGAGCCTTGAAGGCTTTGGCATAGTCGAAATCGAGACCGAGCGGACTGGGTGACTTGCCGCTCTGGTGAAGGATGTCGAGCGATAGCTGGTTGGGCCACCAGTCCCGGTTCGTCCGGCCGACCAGCGAGCGAAGATCTCCATGCTTCACGGGGCATCCCCCGCTTACCGTCTCACCTGTCTTGGCGTCCATCTTGCTCTCCTGGTCCAGTTCTTGCGCCCCGCTCCAGCTGAGATCAGACCATGGCACCGTTACGATTGCAAGACGCTCCGATCGAAGCGGAGCCCCGGTCACGGACAAGCGTGCCAGCCCCGTTCCAGACATCACCAGTCTAGAAGTGGATGGACCCGTTGACGGAGAGCGTTGTCGGCTGTTGCGGCGTGAATTGGGGCATCGTGCGGTAGCGCAGGGCATTGCCGAACGCGAAGACGTCACCCTTGTCGGCAAACAGGTTCTGCACGCTCAGGCTCACCTGCCAGATGCCATCGGTGATCTGTACTTCGAATTCGCTTTCGATCAGGTCACCCATCTTGCGATCGAGATCAGGATCGAAGCTCATGCGGGCCGGGCCGACATAGCGCAAGTTCAACCTGGCCCGCGCATTGAGTAGCCCGAGAGTGAAGTCGTGCCGCAAACCGGCGCGCACGGTATATTCAGGAACGACCGGCAGGTGCCTGTCTTCCAGCTTATAGCCCAGGTTGTTGCGGTAGAGGCGCGCATCGGTGAAATTGCCTCCGGCTTCGACCTGCCAGCCCTCGGCCAGCGGCAGCTCGAGGCTGCCTTCGATGCCGAAAATGCGGGCGTTTCCGGCATTGGTGGTCTCAACCAGGCCGTTATCCTCCAGCACGTCGGATTGCAGGTCGTGCCAGTGGGAGAACCATGCGCCCAGATCGAGCTTGCCCCCGCCGGACAGTCGCTGGCGCCAGCCCAGTTCGACAGAGGCCAGTTCATCGCTGCCCAAGGTGTCGATGCTGCCGCTGGAGGTAATGTCCGAACCGCCCTGCCTGAAGGCAGAGCCATAACGCAGATAGATCAGGCTGGAAGAGTTGGGCTGCCAGGACAGCGCGAGACTGGGCGTTATCCCGGACTTGTCTCGCTCACGCGAGACGGGACCGGTCGGCAACATGCGCGTCTCGCGGATGGACGAGCGGAAAAGGCGCGCGCCGGCATCGATAGACACAGTGCCGGTTACGGGGATCGTCGCGTCGAAATAGGCGGCATTGTCGTGACTGGTCCTGCGATCATCGTCGAGGGTGGCCATGGTGCCCGCAGCGTTTTCCAGCGAGGTCGCCAGCTTCTGGCGCGCCACGAGGCGTGAGATGCCCGCAAGCCACGTCACACCGCCGAGATGACCGCGCAGCCGCAGCTCGGAATCCCAGATCCGGAAGTGACGCTGGTCGTGAAGGCTTTGCGGGTCATCGAGGCCGAAATCCTCCGCGCCCACCGTGGCATCGAGCGTATTGTCGACATCGTGCCAGGTCATTGCGCTGGCAACTGTCATGTCGATCGTACCGAGCGTTCCGTTCAGCCGTCCGGCGAAGTGTATGAGGTCGTTGTCGTGCGGCTCCGGCGACTGCGCATCGCGGGTATAGCTGCCCGAGGTGTAGACGTAGCGGGTATCGCTGGAGCGAAGCCACTGGCCGAAGCCGGTCAGGTCGAGGCGCCAGTCGGCGGTAGGGACGAAGGCGAGTCCGGCGCGTGTGCCGGAAACGCGCGTCCAGTTGGCATCGTTGCGGCTGCCGGTATCGATCCAGCCCGGTTCCTTGGCCGCATAGCCGACGAGCCGCAGGGCCGCCATCTCGTTGACCAGGGGCAGGTTGGCGACGGCGGAGCCCGAATAGCCAGTGTCGCCGTGCGTGACCAGCGAGGTTCCCGCGCTGACATCGAGACTGGTCCGGTCGAGTTCGGGGGCGCGGGACACCATGCGGTAGATGCCGCCGAGTGCGCCCGTCCCGTAGAGCGAGCCCTGCGGTCCCTTGAGAACTTCGACCCGGTCCATGTCGACAAGGCGGATATCCGGATCCGGCGCGGCATAAGTCAGGCGTGCCTCGTCGAGTACGACGGCTACGGTCGACTGGCTTTCTCCGCTGAAGGCGCTGTCGGCGACGCCGCGCAGGAACATGCGATTGCGGCCCGGTCCCAGCGAGGTCAGCGAAAGCCCCTCGATCTGCGAGGCTACCGTGGCGCTCGATCGCGCGGGATTGCCGTGCAGATCGTCTTGCAGCCCGACGACCGAGACGGCCGCGGGGAGCGAAAGCAGTTCGAGCGGCTGCTTGGTCGTCGTGACGACGATCGGTTCTGGAGGCGGTGAGGGGGCGGGCGGAGGCAAAGGATCCGGAGCCGGGGCCGTCGGGGCACGATCGATCCGCCAGGCGGTTTCGCTGACCTGGCGCGCCACGAAACCGCTTCCGGCCAGAAGCTGCGCCAGTGCTTCGCTGACCGAATAGTCCCCGCGCAGACGGCGGGTGCGAATCTTGGGAAGTGTCCCTTGCGTGCCGATCGACACCCGGGTCTCCCGGGCCAGTTCGGCAATCGCGGTAGGCAGGTCGCTGGCGCTTATGTCGATCCCGTGGCGCGCGGCTTCGCGTGCTTCAGCGGGCGGGCTCCAGGCGCCAGGCGCCAGCGTGGCCGCTGAGGCGCAAGCCCATGAGCTGCACCAGATCGCGAAGCGCCGCATCCCCATCGTCGACAATCAGGGTCCCCGAAAACCGCCGGTCGCGCAAGGACGCCGGCACTTCCACCGAGACACCGGCATAGCGATGCAGATCGGCGGCGACCAGCACAAGTCGCGCATTTTCGTAGGAAAGTCTGCCCTCCTGCCATGAACCGACATTCCCGGGCTTGATCGTTGCAATCGTCGCGGTGCCCTTGGCGCCATCGAAATCGAGTCCGCTGCCTGCGGCCAGCTTCACCGGAGAGTCGAGCGCCTGCGAACTGACCTGGACTTTGCCCTCGACCACGGCAACGCGCACCGTGTCCTTCTGCTCCTGAACGTCAAAACGCGTGCCGATGTCACTGATCGCAAGATCACCAGCGGTGATCGTGAGCCGGCGCGAGGGGTCGTGCCGGATGTCGAACAGGGCACCGCCGGAAAGGGCCATGCGATCGCGGTCGCGGCCTTCGATGGTAAGGTGGCTGCGTGGCGCAAGCAGGATCGTCGAGCCGTCTTCAAGTGCGATGCGCTGCGAGGAGGCGGCTGTCTCGTACAATTCCGGAGCGGGGCTCATGAACTGGGGAACCGCAAGAACTGCGGTCAGGGTTGCCGCAATGGCAAAACCTGCCCAGCGCAGTCGCTTTCCGAAGACGGGTCGAACGACGCGGTCGTTCGCGGCCTCGGCATAAGCGGCTTCCATCGGGGTTTCGGGCGCAGACGTCTCGGGTTCCGCCAGTTCCTCACGATGCTCGCCGAGCATGATGTCCGTCAGGGCGATCTCGTCGAAAGCCTCGCGGTGCCTGGGGTCCGCTTCCAGCCAAAGGGTGAACGCATCCCAGTCCATGGCATCGTCGTTGCTGGCGAGGTGCCAGCCAACGGCTTCGGCCAGGATCGGATCATCTTCGCGCTTCATTGGCCCTGTTCCATATGCGGTCGGTCCCCGCTGTCAGCCCCTCGATCAGTAGACGTCGCCGTATCGAAACATCCGCAGTCGGCAAGCGCGGTACGCAGGCGTTTCATGGCGAGTGCAAGGTGCTTTTCCACCCCGCTGCGGCTAATTCCCATAACTTCGGCGATTTCTCCCTGCCCCATTCCCTCGAAGCGGTAGAGCCGCAAGGCCCGGCCGGCACCTTCGGGGAGGGCGTCGATGGCTTCGCGCAGGATCTGCGCTTCCTGCTTGCGGACCAGCGCGTCGTCGGCCGGTTCGCCCGGGTCCGTCCTGTCCTCGGGCGGCATGACGACACCGCCGCTTTCCGCCTCAAGCCAGTTGCGCTCGCGCCGCATGGCGCGTTGGCGTCCGCGCAATCGATCGAGAACGAGGTTGTTGGCCATCCGGAACAGGTAGGCGCGTGGATTGGCAACGGGCCCCGCGGGCTGCGCGCTGACCTTGATCCAGAGGTCCTGCAAGAGATCCTGCGCGTCGTCCGCCGAACCGCAACGGGCAACGAGAAATTGCAGCAAGGGACCGCGTTCGTCTTCGAGTACGCGGGCGAGCCCTGAGGCACGCGGTTGCTGCGGCATCGGCTCCATGTCGATCTCCGCCAAGAACTTCATGATCGCCAGGCCCTTGCGAGCAAACCGGTGACCGATCGGGTGATCGCCACTTCATGCACTTCGATCCGGGCTTGTGCAAACCCTGCATCTGCAAGCGCTGCACAAAGCGTCTCCTTATCGAACAAACGATGAAATCCCTCGCGGGCAAAGGACCAGTTTTCCATGCTTTGACGGTCGGTGACGTAAGCCACCAGTCGCCCCCCGGTCTTCAGGAGACCACGCATCCGGCGCAGCATGGCGTGGTCTTTGCTTTCGAAATACAGCACGTTGAGTGCAAGCACCGCATCGAAGGCCGCGTCCGGCAGTGAAATGTCCTCCAGTTTTGCCTCGAGGTAGGAAGCGCGCGGGCCGAGGCGCTGCCGAGCGGCTTCCAGCATGGTCGCGGAAGCGTCGGCCCCGGTGACCCGACAATCGGCGCGGGCGAGCAGTTCGGCCATCGCCGCGCCCGTACCGCACCCGGCATCGATCACCGCTTCGCCCGGACAAGGCGCCAGGAGATCGACCGCAAGCCGGGTGGGCTTGCGGTTGACGACATCTATGGCATTGCCCAGCAGGCGGCCGGGCAGGCCTTTTGGGTGGGCAAGCTGGCGGGCAAGCCGGTGAGCCAGCATCATGGGTACGCGCTTCCGGTCAATCAGCCTGCCTTGGCCAGCAGGGCCCGAACTTCGCGCCGACGGCCCGCGTCCCAGACCGGGCGGGCAGGATCGTGCGGTGCCAGAAGGGCCTTTTGCAGAAAGGTCTTTGCACCAGCCCTGTCGCCCTGATCCAGCAGGTAATCGCCGTAGAAGTAGTTGGAATCCAGGCCGTTCGGATCGACCGCCAGCGCCTGCTTGAGCAGCTTCTGCGCCTTCTCGTCGTCTCCCCAGCCCAGAGGCGAGCCCGGGACCTTGTAGTAAAGTACGCCGAGGCTCAATGCCGCGCCGCCGTCGGCCGCCCGCGGATCGAGCGAATAAGCCTTGGCGATCAGGTCGCGGGCCCGCGTCGCCAGGCTCATCTTGTGGAAGATGTTGGCGCGGTTGGCCTGTTCGCTGGTGATGATGCCCTGCCATAGCAGCGGCTCGGCCTTGCCCGGATAGCGCGCTACGATGGTCGCGGCCTGCTTGGCCAATTGGTCCAGCGCCTTGGTCTGCGTGCTGGAACCCTTCACTTCGTAGGCAATGTGAGCCCAGCCGTCGTTTACCGACTTAACGTCGCTCGCCATGTCTGCGAAAGCGGCGGAGGGCAGGGCACAGGCCAGCAGCGGGGCGGCCAGCAATGTCATCACACTGCGTTTGATCATCGAATTGAACTCCTCTTTTTGTTTATTGGCGGACCGCTCAGCAGAACTCGGCCCGGGCCTTGCGGATCTGTCCGGCAAGACCGTTGTCGATCAGCCGGGGGGAAATGGCATTGAGAGCGGCGTAGATGCGCTCCAGCGCGCCGATCGAGACGGTCTCACGCTTCTCGACGATGGCCGAGACGATGCGCCGGGCCACCCAGTCGGGCGCATCGGCCTTCATCCCCGTAACTTCGAGGAAACGATTGACCTCGCCGTTGTTGAAGGCGGTGCGCGCGGCCCGCGGGTTGATGTGTGTGACGGTAACGCCGCTGCCCATCAGTTCGCGCCGCAAGCCCTGGCTGAGGGCTGCCAGACCCGACTTGCTGCTCGAATAGGCGGCGAACCAGGGATAGGGGATCGCGCCGAGGACCGAGCCGATATTGACGATCTGCCCGCTCCTTCGCGCCTGCATCGGCGCGGCCACTGTGCGGGCGAGCACGGCCGGGACCAGCAGGTTGATGCGATAGCACAGCGAAAGTGCCTCGATCGGTTGGCTCTGGTGCAGGCCGAAGCGCATGACCCCGGCGATGTTGACGAGGATATCGGGACAATCGCCGGCAAGCCGCTCGGCCAGCCGGGCAAGGGCGGTTTCGTCCGAAAGGTCGGTGACGATGCTGGCGTCGCAAGCCGCGCTTTCGATGCGGTCGATCCCAGTGACATAGGCTCCGGCCTCGCGAAGAAGCGTGGCCACGGGGGTGCCGATGCCCCCTGCAGCGCCGGTGACCGCAATGCGTTTGCCTTCAAGCGGCGACATGCTGATCCTCCATGGCAATCGATGCGAACATGGCGCCGAACAGGGCGAACATTTCGCGTGCCATCCCGGTGATGGCTTCGCGGTCCTCCTGCGCGTCAAGCCCGTTTACCAGCGCGGCGAAGAAGGCCATGTGATCCTGGTCCAGCGCGCCGTGCGACGTGAGGTAAGTGAAGGCTTCCGGTGGCAGTCCAAGGTTGGCGGCAACCGCGCTCGCCCCGCGCTGGGCAAGAGCAACACTGACGCTTTCCAGCACATAGACCATGCCGAAGAAGCAGGCGGCATTGCCATTGCCGATCCGGGCATAGGCATGGTCGACCATGGCCTGCGTCGCCGGATTGGGCCTGCAGGTGCGCGCCCTGTCGGCATCCCCGCCGGCCGCGGCGATGTCTGCCAGGATCCATTCCTCGTGGCCGGTCTCTTCTTCGATATATTCGTCGAGCGCGGAAACGAGTTCTGGCCGCTCCAGCAACCGCGCCCGCGCCGCCTGCATCAGCGGCACTGTGTGGCGCACATGATGATAGGCCTGGGTGAGGTAATCGAGGTAGGTACGCTGCGATATGGTTCCGGCAAGTCCGGCCCGAACCTGCGGGATCGTCAGGAAGCGCAGGCGATGGCGCCAGGTGGCCGCTTCCAGCTCATCGAAGAACGCCGGCTCGCCATCAAGCCATGTCCGCGCGATGGCCTTGCGGCGCAGGCGTCCGTTGCCGGTAAGCATGCCGTTGGCTGGCGTGAACGGTGCCACTTCGCGCCAGGCGTTCACGCGGGCGTAAGCGGGCAAAGTCCGGTTTGCCGCAGCAATGGCCTTGAAGAGATCCGCGTCGGCCGATGCCGGGACCAGCAGCGCGTCGGGTGCCGGGGCGCCGTCGCCATGAACAAGGGCCTGGGCGATTTCGGGCTGTGCCAGAAGCGCAGCCTCGACCCATTCCGGCGAGATGTTGCGGCCATAGCTGGTAACGATCATGGCCGTCTTGCGCCCATCTACCCAGAGACGGCCATGATCGTCGATGCGGCCGATGTCGCCGGTGGCCAGAGGTCCCGGCGCGCGAGGCTCGCCAACGGTGCCAAGGTACATTTCACCGTCGAGCAGGATTTCGCCATCGGGGGCGATTGTCGCACGGACATGGCCGAGCGGCCGTCCGACCGAACCTTCCACGTCCTCCTCTGCCCCTTCCAGCGATACGACCGAACCGCATTCGGTCAGGCCGTAACCCTGCCGGACAGGCAAGCCGAGGGCGCGAGCCCGCTTTAGCAGTTCGACCGGAACCTGTGCGCCGCCGACCGCAACCAGCGTGAGGTCCGGAAGGCATTGGCCGGTGCGTTCGAGAAGCGCGACCAGGCCTGCAAGGTATTCCGGGACGAGGATCAGCGAAGTGATCCGCCATTCCGCAAGGCGCGAGACCATCGTCCCGAAATCGGGACGGAAGGGATCACCGAGCCCTGCTTCGCGTTGCGGCGGGCAGACATAGGTGCCTCCGGCCAACATGGTGGCGAAGAAACCGGCGACCGCCTCCAGCAGGATGCCGGGAGGCAGCAGGGCACAGTGCCGACCGGCATGACCGGTGCCCAAAGCTTCGACGACCGATGCGGCGACAGCGAGCATGTGCCGGGCCGACAGGCACACGCCCTTTGGCGTACCGGTCGATCCGGAGGTGAAAGTAACCCGCGCCGTCAGACGGGGCAGTAATGACGGCGCGGGGTGCGGTGTGGTGGGACAATCGTCCCCCGCACCGCAGGCGGAAACGGCATGACGGACCTGTTCGTCCGTGAAAAAGGAAGGCAGCGACAGCACCGGAATTCCCGCTTCGAGGAGCGCCAGTTCGAGAACGGACGCTTCGACGCCATGATCGAGGCGCAGGACATGCGGCTTGCCTGACTGCGCACCCTCGCAAAGATCTGCGGCGACCTGCGTGACGCGCTCGGCCAGGTCCCTCCACGTCACGCGATCCGACACGATCGGTTCCAGTGCGATGCCGTGCGGATTGACCTCGGCATGGGCGCGGATTGTTTCCAGCAATCCGGTCACGCGGCAATTCTCCGGCGACGGGCAAGGAAGGTCGAAATCGCGCGCTGGCCCTGCGTTATAAGGCCAGCGCAGACCATCGGGTCATTGGCGTAGTAATTGCCCCAGGCCGCCGGATCGTCGGCGCATTCAGGATCGGCCTTGGCAAGGACATGCAGCGTCACGCCCAATCGCTCGAACATGTGGCGCAGCGGGGCCGTCAGGGTTGCCACGGCGACTTCGCAATCTGCACCGAGGTCGTTTGCCGCCATGCCCCAGAGGGTGACCATGGCAAAGGCATCGTCGGCCGCCAGATTGCCGATCTCGATTACGGCGGCCCTTTCGATGTACAAACCGAGCGCATCGGTCAGGCATTGCTCCACCGGACGGTCGAGATAGCGCTCGAGGTACAGCGTCTCTTCGCCGGCCCGGCGATAGCCAAGCGCGGCGTGAGCCGTGTTCTGGTGCGAGACATGCAGGATCGCTGCATATCCGGCCTGCACGCTTGCCCCATGCGCTTCCAGGTAGCGCCTGCGGACCAGATCGATCGACGATGTCTCTGACATCCTTGTCTCCTCGGTGTTCGAGGAAATGACGGCACGCCTCTCGGGCTTCCGCAGTCAGGGCTCTCGTCGTGCGACAAGATTCCCGTGGCGCACGATGAAATGATCGAAGCGCACGCCGTGACGCAACCGGCATGACTTCTTTGAAGCGCCACTTGCATAAGTTCCATCCCGCTGAACTGCGCATCTGCGACTACGGTAGTTCATTCAAACTGCGGGTACGTGAGGGTGAACCGGCCCTTGCCTCTTCAACAGGTGACAAGTGGGCATTCGTCCACCATGTTTGCATCACAGGACAGTGCCTTGCACGTTCGGCGCAGTGCCTCGCGCCGCGTAGGGCAGATGGGCAATTTGACACACGAGGGCGGCATGAAACTTCAAATCAACGGCAAGGAAATGGACGTCGAGGCCGAAGGCGACACCCCGCTCCTGTGGGTATTGCGTGACGACCTTGGCATGACCGGCACGAAATATGGTTGCGGTCTTGCGCAGTGCGGGGCCTGTTCGGTCCTCGTCGACGGGGTCGTCACCCGTTCGTGCGTGACCCCTCTCGATGCCGTGGCGTCGAGCGCCATCACCACGATCGAGGCAATCGAGGAAACCGATCTCGGCAAGCGGGTCGTCGATGCCTGGGTGCGCCACCAGGTGCCCCAGTGCGGCTACTGCCAGTCCGGACAGGTCATGGCGGCGACTTCGCTCCTCAAGGAAACTGCGGCTCCCACGGACGATGAAATCCGCGCGGCCATGATCAACCTGTGCCGCTGCGGTACCTACAATGCGATCAAGGCAGCGATGAAGGACCTGGCCGGCACTTCGGAGACTGCGGACAACGGCCAAGGTCTTCACCTCGGGTCCGCGGGAATGGTTGCAGGTGGCGTCGCCGTGGCAGCGGCGGCCGTAGCCGGAACGGCCGCGGTTCGATCCAAGGGGCGAAATGAAGATACCGGCAGCGAAGGGGACGCGTGATGGACATGATCGTTGATGCACCCCGGGGCGGGAACGATGGCCTGCAGCAATTTTTCGTTGGCGAGCCTTCCAACATCTCGCGCCGGCGGTTCCTGCTGACCTCGGCCGGAGTCAGTGCAGGGGCCCTGGTTCTGGGTTTCGGTATCCCGATGGGCAAGGCGCGGGCGCAGGAAGGCAAGTCCGGGATCCCTGACGCCGCGGCCCATCCGAAGGTGCCTGCCTTCCTCGAAATCCGACCCGACAACACCGTGCGCCTGCAGAGCCCGTTCATCGAGGGTGGGCAGGGCGTGTTCACGGCCATGGCCCAAATCGTCGCCGAAGAACTCGACATGGACCCGTCAGCCTTCACTGTGGAGAGCGCGCCGGCAGGCAGCGAATACCTGATCGTGCCGGGAGCGGGACGACTAACCGGTGGCAGCATGTCGGTGCGCACCAGCTACATGACGATGCGCAAGATCGGCGCATCGGCGCGGCTGATGCTGATGCAGGCGGCCTCGGGCAAGTTAGGCGTACCCTTCAGTTCGCTCACGACGCAGCCGGGCCGTGTGCTCCATGAAGCTTCCGGCCGTTCGCTGACTTACGGCGAAGTGGCTTCCGGCGCGCTCGACATGCCGGTTCCGCCGCAGGACGGCCTCAAGCTGCGCGATCCCAAGACGTTCCGCTGGATCGGCAAGCCGGTGGCGCGCATCGACATGCACGAAAAGGCGACCGGCAAGGCGCAGTTCACTATCGACGTGGTGGTCGAGGACATGGTCCATGCCGCCATCCAGCATGCTCCGCGTCTCGGTCTGGAAGTCGGTTCGATCCGCAATGAGGACCAGGTCAAGGCGATGCGCGGCGTGGAATCGATCCATCGTCTCGACGGCGCCGTCGCAGTCGTCGCCAAGCGCTGGTGGCATGCGCGCCAGGCGGTCGAGGCCCTGCAGGTCGACTGGGCTGAACCCGGCGACAAGTCCGGCATCCGCTACATGCCGGGCGACTTCGACAGCGAGGCTTTCTCGCAGCAACTGGGCGCCAATGCCGACGCGGGCAACGAGGCGGAATCCCGGGGCGATTTTGCCAAGGGCTACAGCGACGCGGCAACCAAGGTGGAAGCCACTTACTACAGCCAGTACCTCCACCATGCACAGCTCGAGCCGCCTTCCAGCCTTGCTCGGTTCAACGCCGATGGCACGCTGGACTTGTGGGTGCCCAACCAGGCGCCCGAGATGTTCCAGGCCGATGCTGCCAAGATCGCCGGGATGGCGCCGGCCAAGGTCAAGATCCACTCGCAGATGCTGGGCGGCTTCTTCGGCAGACACTTCCTCTACGGACCGGGCTGCTGCTATCCGCAGGCGATCAAGCTGGCCAAGGCCGTGGGCAAGCCGGTCAAGGTGATCTGGAGCCGCGAGGAGGAATTCCTGCGCGATCCCCTGCGGCCCATGGCGGCGGTGCGTTTCCGCGGCGGCCTCGACAGCAACGGCATGCCCATCGCGATCGAGGCGATCAGCGCCTGCGAGGGGCCGGGTGAAGGCATCGCCAACAAGCGTGCCGAGGGCGTGGATGGGATGGCCGTCGAGGGTCTGACCGGCAAGTCCTATGCCATTCCCAATTCCCGCATTGCACAGGCCTACGTCAAGAACCCGGTCACGCTTGCCTACTGGCGGTCGGTCGGCAACTCGATGAACGATTTCTTCTACGAGACCTTTCTTGACGAACTGGCCGACAAGGGCGGTATCGATCCGTTCGAGATGCGCTTGCGCCTGCTCAGGGACAACAAGCGCCTGACCACGTTGCTGAAAGCCGTCGGCGATCTGGCGGGAGGCTGGAAGCGCGGTCCGTTCAGTGCGGCGGACGGCACCCGGCGCGCGCGCGGCGTGGCGATGGCCTCACCCTTCGGATCGCACACTGCGGCCATTGCCGAAGTATCGATCAAGGATGGGCAGGTCGTCGTCCATGAACTGTGGGAAGCGATCGATCCGGGCAGCATCGTCAATCCGGCGATCGTCGAGGCGCAGGTGAACTCCGCCATCGCGCTGGGGCTTTCGCAGGTTTTGCTGGAGGAAGCGGTCTACAAGGACGGCCAACCGGTCGCGCGTAACTACGATCTCTATCCGATCCTGCCGCCCGATCGCATGCCGCGCGTTCACGTCAAGATCGTCGAGAGCGGCGCGGAAATGGGCGGCATCGGTGAGCCGCCCTTGCCGGCCGTGCCGCCGGCAGTGGCCAATGCGGTCTCGGCGTTGACCGGAAAGCGGGTGCGCAGCATGCCGCTTTCGCGGATCAAGTTCGACACCTGACGCAAACCCGAAAGCTCCTGTTCTCCTGTCCGCGACCCGCACCGGTTGCGGACAGGCCCCCCAGTGAACGGAACGAAACCTTGAAGAAGATTCTCTCGATCCTGCTGGCCCTCGTGGTGATCGTCGGTCTGGCTATCGCATGGTTCGTCAATCGCACGCCCGCATCGCCTTTCGATGGAGTGGCAGGGGGCAAGCCGAGTGCCGATCTGGTCAAACGCGGCGAATACGTGGCGCGGGCGGCGGACTGTGTCGCCTGTCATGGCCTGCCGGGCAAGCCTGCCTTTACCGGCGGGCTGGAGATGGCGACGCCGATGGGCTCGATCTTCGCCACGAACATTACGCCCGACAGGGAAACCGGTATTGGCGCCTATTCCCTGGCCGATTTCGATCGGGCTATCCGTCAGGGCATCGCGCCGGGCGGGCAGTGGCTCTATCCGGCCATGCCCTATCCTTCCTATGCCAAGTTGAGCGACGATGACGTGAAGGCCCTCTATGCCTTTTTCATGACTGCGGTGCCGGCAACCAGGCAGGAAAACCACGAAAGCGAAATCCCCTGGCCTCTCAACATGCGTTGGCCGCTCGCACTGTGGAAGGCCGTCTTCACTGACGGAGGAACCTACGAGACCAAGGCTGACCGCGATGCGCAGTGGAACCGGGGCGCCTATCTGGTGCAGGCCGCGGGTCATTGCGGCGCCTGTCATACGCCGCGCGGACTTGCCATGAACGAAAAGGCGCTGGACGAGGATAGCGACCTGTTCCTCGCCGGAGCGGTGCTCGATGGCTGGTATGCTCCCAGCCTGCGGGGAGACAGCAACATCGGCCTGGGCCGTTGGAGCGAGGATGAGATCTGGCAGTTCCTCAAGACCGGTCGCAATCGCCACGCTGTCGTCTATGGTTCGATGACTGAGGCATTCAACAATTCGCTGCAGTTCATGCGCGACGAAGACCTTCGCGCCATGGCTCATTATCTCAAGTCCTTACCCGGCAATCCTCGCAAGGAGGGTGAACCCTGGCAGTACGACGCCTCGTCCAATCAGGCACTGGCGCTTGCCAATCGCATGGACCACCCAGGCGCCCAGACCTACATGGCCAAGTGCAGCTTCTGCCATGGCGCCGATGGACGCGGACAGGGCCAGTGGATACCGCCGCTGGCAGGCTCGGCATCGGCCATGACGAGCGAGGGTGCGCCTTCGGCGATCAACATCACGCTCAACGGATCGCAGCGTGTGGTGGCCCAGGGCGTTCCCGATGCCTACCGCATGCCGCCCTACCGCAACCAGCTGTCGGACGGCGAGATCGCCGATGCCCTCAGCTTCGTGCGCACGGCCTGGGGCAATCGCGGTGGTTCGGTATCGCCCGGCGATGTCGCCGACTTGCGCAAGCGAACCGATCCCGCCAGCAGCCAGGTCATCATCCTGCAGATGCGCTGAGGGTCTGGAGCCGGAAATGAGAAGGGGGCGTCGATGCGCCCCCTTCGTTTTTCAGGATCGATGGATCAGGCAGCTTACCAGGCCACCTTCATGCTGCCGCGCAGGGCCAGGTTGACATGGTCGTGACGATCTTCGGCTGACAGTTCGCCGCCCAGAACGAAACCGGCCGATCCGCCGAAGGCGCGCAGGCGGGCGAACCAGCCTCCGGTGGCCTTCTCTCCATCGAGGGAGAACGGGGTGCCGTCCTTGAAGTGGGCCGTCGTCGTGCCAAGGCCGCCGCTAAGGATCTCGCGCCAGCCGCCTTCGGTCTCGATGCGGAACCAGTTCTCGTCGCGCGCGCCCATGCCCATGAGGTCGGCACCGAGCGTGACGCCGCCGTTAAGGCCAAGCTCGTCGCTCTTGCGCGAATTGACCGTCAGGTCGAGTGCCTTGCCTCCACCGGTCTCGGTGTAGCCGCTTTCCTTGAGGCGGACGTAGTCGACAGTGACCGCCGGACGAAAGTAGAGGTAACGGCTGCCGCCTTCAGCGGACGCGCCTGCCGAAAATGTGACGAAGTTGCCGTTCCAGTTGCCCTCGATCTTGCGCTTGACGTCCTCCTGTCCGGCCACGCCGACGAAGTTGCGGGTGCTGTCGAAGTCGGCATGGCCGTATGATGCGCGGGTGAAGCTGCTGATCGCGCCCCAGTTGCCGCGCCAGTGCGCCGCCAGTTCATAGGAACCGGACTTGACCTCGCTTGCCGCGCCATTGGTGTGACGGTTCCACAGGTAGGCGGCAGTCGCACCGAAGCGGCCGATGCCGGTTTCGTACTCGCCGGTGAGCGACCAGGCATAACCGTTGAGATCGTAGGCCGCACTGGCTGCGGTGTTCTTGTCGCTTCCCCAGAAAGCCAGGTTGACGCTGATGCTGATCGGGCCGCTGGCAACCAGCGGGCCCTGCGGGTCCATCAACTGCCGGCCAATGGTCCGTGCGCCCAGGCTGATGCCTTCGAAGGAACCGCCTGCATGGTCGGGCAGCATCATGCCGACCGTCTGTCGGAACAGGTCGCCATCGGTAATGCCAAGGAAGACATCGCCGACTTTCTGATCCTGCCCAAGCGCCGCGAAGACGGCGTCGTATGCCGATGCCTGCGAACGGTTCAGGCCAAGCTCCTGCTTGGAGCGCCGGGCGACGTTGACGACGATGGTGTTCGCAGCCGCATCCTCGTCGAGCGAAGCCTTGAACATGAAGGGGACAAGGTCAGTGGCGGTTGCAAGTCCGTCGAGGCCCTCGATCGCCCCGGCAGTGAGCACCTGATAGCTGCCTTCGGCGGTCGACACGTCGGCAAGACGGATGGAGAGCTTTGCGCCTTTTTCGAACGAGGCCGTGCCGGCAACGGTATAGGCGCTTCCCAAGCCGGCTTCCTTGTTGAGCGTGACGGCCAGCACGCCGTCCTTGCCGACATCGAGCGAGGCGATCTGCGAGGGCGTGCGCACATCGAGCATGCCGCCCTGGACGCTGACTGCAAGGTTTGCCGCATTCGCGAGGCTGCCGGAGAAGCGGGAGGTGCCGGCTAGCGTGAGGATGTCGGCGCCTCCGTCGAAATCGACGGTGCCGGCGAACGAGGAGCTTCCGGCCAGGTTCATCGTGTCACTGCCGCCACCGAAGGCGACTTTCCCCGTCTGCGCGGCATCGCCGGAAAGCGCCAGGGTGTTGCTGCCGGTGCCGAACGAAACGTTTCCGGTCAGCGAACCGTCCGCCAGTTCAAGGCGATCGTCGCCGCTCCCCAGCCTGACGTCACCCACGATCGAGGGGGCGTCATAGCCCGATGCAACTTGCGTCTGCTTCACCGTCACGCCGCCGGTTGCAGCGGACAGGTCGATGGCGATGTTACGGCCGGAATCGGCCTTGGCGCCGCTGGCAACGATGCTGCCGCTGTTCTCGATCAGTGCGACCGTGCCGCTCCTGTCGACGATGGCGCTGGCCGAACCGTTCTCGCCAGCCGCGGTTGCCTTGATCGCGCCGCTGTTACGGATGGTGGCAAGGTTGGCGCCCTGGGCAATGTGGATGGCGGTCGTCTGCGCGCCGGTGGCATTGCCGCCGCTTGCCGTTACACTGCCGGAGACGCGCAGTTCCGGAGTCGAAGTACCTGCTCCGATGCTCACGGCCGTGGCGTTTGCGCCATTGGAAACCGCCGCGACGCTGCCGGCAATGCCGATCCCGTTGGCGATCGTGACCGCACCGCCGCGCCCGCCGATGGCAAGGCCGGTGGCATCGATGCCGGAATAGAGGCCGCGGCCTTCGACAGTGCCGTCGATCTGCAGGCCGTACCGGCTGGCCGTGCCCGAAACCGGTCCGATGGCAATGTCATGGTCGGCGGCGCCGATGACCATGGCCGGTGCCTTGCCGTAGGAGACGACCTTGGCGGAGCCTTCCTTGGCATCCTCGATCCCGTCGCCGTCCTCGTCGGCATTGTTCGGGTCGGTATCCTTGGGCGCCACGGCAAGGACGATGCCGCCCGAGACATTGCCCTCGATGACCAGCGCTGACCCACCCTGGAGCAGGTCGTCCGCGTCGAGCTTGGACGTGTTCGAAGGCACGGTGGTATAACGGTAGCCCGTCGACGCGACGGTACCCTGGACGACCATCGCGCCATCGACGTCGCCACCGAAGTGCGCGCCGACAGAATCCTTGCCCTGGACCGATACGGAGCCGGCCAACCGCACATTGCCGCCGATGTCGCCCGCTTCGATGCCGATAGCGCGGTCGCCCAGCACCGTCGTTTGCCCATCGTGCACGAAATCCCCGGTCAGCGGCCCACCCAGCGCGATGCCAGCCGAATCGTTGCCTTCGACCACGATCTTGCCGCTGTTGACGATCTTGCCGGTATGGGCGCCCGTGGTGCGGATGCCGTAGCGGTTGGAGCCGAGTGCGAAGGGGCCGTCGAGGTCGCCGTCCTTGTCCCCATCGGTCGGTTCATATGGTTCGTCGATGGTGATCGTGCCGGAATTGACAATGTCGCCACTCGTTCCGGCCGATGCGGCAATGCCGACCGCGCCGTTCGCATTGCTGACGCTGATCGCGCCGGCATTGGTCACCTTGTGGTTGCTGTCCATCGTCACGGCGGTGCCGGCGGTCAGGACGACCGAGCCGTCCTTGGTGATGTTGATCGCATCGGCGGCGCCGTTCTTGATCGTCGAGGTGCGCAGCGGCGAGGTCTTCTTGGTGGTAACATCCTCGGCATGGGCGGCCGTGGTCTGGGCCGCCGCGGCAAGAGCAAGCAGTGCAGTAGAGGCAAGCAGGTAGCGCGACATCTCAATCCCTTCAGGTCGGTTACGACCCTTGAGACGGAGACCTCCGCGGCCAGCCTTGAAGAAAACTTTCTAGAAGCGCGTATCGACGCCTACACGCAGGGTTCGCGGTCGTAGCGGCGTGACCTGTTCACGCCCGATGCTGAAGGGCGTTCCCAGCGAAAAGCGATTGCCGCGCGAATTGGCGATGTTGGTCAGCCCAACCGTTACCCCGAGCCTGTCCGTCCCCAGCCGCAGGTTCGCGCCGCTGTCGAGATAATCGCCCTGCGGTGCGCCCAGTTCCGGACCGATCCCGAGGCGCGAGCGGCCGACGTAGCTTGCCCAGCCATTGCCGGTGAGCCGCAGGCCGTTCCCGACATTGCGCTCCCAGGTGACGCCCAAACGCCCGGCGACATGGGCGATGTTGGGCACCTGCATCGTTCGCGCGGCAAGGAACAGCGGGGGAGTGTCGACCTTGCTGCGGTTCCAGGTCACGCCGCCTTCGACACGCAGTCCCGGGGTCAGCGCGACGCCGCCCGATACGCTGGCCGACCAGACGCGGCCGTCGCCGATATTGGCCGTGCTGGGCAGGCCTGAGCCATCGATGAAGTCTGCCTGTATGTCCTGCCAGCGGGTGTAGGAGAGACTGAGCGCGAAGTCGAAGGGGCCTTTGCCTGCGTGGCCGTGGCGGGCGCCGATTTCGAAAGTCTCCGTCCGGTCATTGCGGAAGCGGCGGACGAACTCACTTTCGATGGCAAAGCCGCCCGGGCGGAAGCCCTCCTGGTATCGCATGTACAGCGCCGTTTCGGGCGCAACTTCGGCATGGAGCGCAAGGGAGGGCAGGAACGTCTCGAGCGAGCGGTTGGCCGTGACCTGCGCCAGCGCCATTGCCAGTTCGCGCGAGACGTCCTCTCCCGAACCGCCGAGGCGCGAGTAGGTGAAGCGCCCACCCGCCGTTGCCACCAGGCTTTCCATGAGCCGCAGGCTTGCCTCGCCGTAGAGCGTCGCTTCATCGATGGTGTTGCGCACGCCGGTGGTCGAACTGCGCAGGAGCCCGCTTTCGAAGCGGCGCTTCAGGACCGTGGTGTTATGGGTGAAGCTGGTGCCCAGAAGCCAGCTGAAACCGTGCTTTTCAGGCATCCAGACGCGCGTTTCGTTGGCGATCATGCGCGTCCGGTTGCGCTGCGCGAACAGCTGCGGCGCACCATCGGGCAGGCTGGCGTCGTAGCGCTCCATCAGGCGCTGGCGCACGAGGCCGGTGGTGGAGCGCAGGCGCAGGTCGCCGATGCGGCCGGAGACGACGAACTGGCCCATCGCATAGTCTGCGTCGGAACCTTCGGCGACGCGGGCGGAGCTGTTCAGCGGAGCGCCGTAGCGATCGGCATACTGGCTGTCCTGCGCCTCGGTGGTCTGGCCAAGCGCGATGAGATCGACCGACCATTCGGGCGAAAGCTCGACGCGCGCGCTGATCCGGCCGCCGAGTATGTCGGTGCGGTTGACGTTGCTGCGGCCCAGGACCGGCTTGTCGATGTAGCCGCCCTGCCGGACGGTATCGAGCGTTGCGCGCAAGGCGGCGCTTCCGCCGGAAAGGGGCAGATTGACCGTCGCACTGGCATCGCCGCCGATAGCCCCGCCCTGCGTCAAAGAGCCGCCCAAGGTACCGGAGAGCAAGGTCGCGCCCATGACCGGGGCATTGGGGACGATGCGGATGATACCGCCCAGCGATCCTGCGCCGTAAAGCGTGCCCTGCGGGCCTTCGAGGACTTCGACGCGCGCCATGTCGGACAGGCGCAGGTCGGGGTCGGGCGCATTGTAGGCGAGCCGCAGGTCGCCGAGGTACTGGCCGACCGTCGCCTGAGTCGGCCCGGTGAAGCTGGAATCGGCGATGCCGCGTATGAACAGTTTGTTGCGCCCGCTGCCAAGGTGTGTGGAAGTGACGGTCGCAAGGCGCTGCGTGATCTTTTCCGTACCGCCGATACCCCCGGCTTCAAGCGCCTCGCCGTCGAGGATCGCAACTTGTCCCGGCACCTGATCGATACGCAAGTCGCGCTTGGAGGCGATGACCACGATCGGTTCGGGCGGTGGAGCGCGCTCCGGCGCGGCGGCCGGGGGCGTCTTCCGCGCCGGGATCGCGGATCTCGCGATCGGCTTCGGCACCGCTTCGAGCCGCCATGCAGAAGGGGCGACTTCGACAGCACGGGCGCCTGCAGCGCGGGCCAACCGCCGTACCGCCTCGTCGGCCTGCATCCGCCCGCGCAAGGAGGGAATGGGCCTGCGGGCAATCTCCGGATTGGAAACCACGATGCTGGTCCCGGTCTGCCTGGCAAGATCGCTGACCGCATCGCCCACGCTGCCGGCGCGCGTCGACACCATGGCTTCACGCGCCAGCGCCGGGGCGGGCAGGGCCATTGCGGCCACCAGAAGCCAGATCGCAGCCTTCACGTTCAGCGTTCGCCAATGATCCAGCCATCGCCTTCCCGGCGCACGTCGAGATCGAGTAGAACAGCCAGCGAGCGCGGATCCTTGCGGATCGGATCGAGGCGCAGGGAACCCGAAACCGATCCGGGTGACGATCCCGGTGCGGCGGCAAAGGCTATACCCGTGCTGCTTGTCAGATCCGAGGCCACCTGTTCCAGCGATGCCGCGCTGAAAGTCAGCCGGCCTTCATGCCACTCGCCGACCTGCTCGGGTGATATAGCCTCCAGCGTAATGCGGCCGTCTTGCCCGTTTTTGCGCAGGATCTGGCCGGGCGAAATGCGCTGGTTCTGGTCTTTCGGATTGAACTGCACCGCACCTTCTGAGACGGCGACGCTCAGCTGCGCTCCGCGATGGCGCACGTCGAAAACCGTGCCGACATCGACCAGTGTGTCCTCTCCCACCTTCAGGCGGAAGGGCCGCTGCTCATCGTGGCGGATGGTGAAAAGCGCCTGCCCCTTTTCGAGGCGGGCATAGCGCGGATCGTCGCGGTCGAGTTGGATTGTCGTGTCGCCGGCCAGATCGATATGACTGCCCGCATCGAGCGCGACTGTCCTCGCCGCGCCGGGCGCGACTTCGATTTGATAGAGGTCGCGCGAATTCGCTTGCCAGAGCGTGAAACCGCCGACCAGCGCCAGTGAAGCGGCAAGTGCGCCGCCAATCCAACTGCGCCGCGCAATGCGCGCGGTGTTTGTTTGCGTAGCCGCAAGATCGTCGTCGTTTGCAGCGCCCACGCCTGACACCAGCCCCGAAGCGTCGGCGACGGCGGCGGCCACTGCGTCGTAGGCCTCACCGTGCGCGGGATCGGCCTCAAGCCACAGGGTGAAGGCTTCCCACTCCTCGAACTGCGGGTCGCCGGCCCGCACAGCCCAGTCGAGGGCTTGCTGCCGGATCGTCTCGTCAATCGTCATTGCGCCCTCCTTCTGCCCGGAAGACGGAGACGACGGGCTCAAGCCTCATCGCGGGTTTCCTTCCACTCGCTGATTGCCCGATAGGCGCCGCGCAGATCGCTCTCCACGGTGCTGAGGCTGACACCCAGATCGCGGGCGATGTCCTTCTGTGCAGCCCCGTCGATGCGGTGGCGGCGAAAGACCGTCGCCACGCGCGGGCCCAGACCTTCGAGCATGCGCAGGATCATCCCTGCTTCCTGCGCTGCGGCGACACGTTGCTCGGCGGAAGGTTCCGCCGGCGGATGACCGGAATGGGCATCGCTCCAGTCGCGATCGCGCTTCTCGGCCTGTCGGCGCGAGCGGTAGCGATCGATCATCAGCAGGTCGGCGGTGCGGTAGAGATAGGACAGGGGCGATGCGACCGGTCCCGGTCGGCTCGACGAGATCTTCACCCAGACTTCCTGCACGATATCCTCGGCCGCATCTCCCGCGCCGCGTGCGCGCAGGAAGTTCAGCAGCTTCTCCCTGTTCTCCAGGAAGGCCGATTCAAGACCCGAACGGAAAGGTTGCGAAGTCACATACAGCCGGAATGATTCTGGTTCGTGCGAGCCAGATAGACTGCCTGTTCCACCAGGGGAAGGGGCCGGCGGCGATCATTTGATCGCCCCGCCGGATTGACGAGGCGGTGCACGGGTTTGTCTGAGCGCGCTGCCCGATCACGTCATGTCGGGCAGCGCGCGCAGGAGGTCAGGGTGCGATGGTCACCACGACTTGCGACAGGGTGCCCGAAAAGGCGCTGTCCGCGACCGTGTAGTCAGGATCGACCGGGGTGATCGTGTCGCGACCGATGTCGAGGCCCTCGGTATGCGACATCCATCCCGCGACTGTCCTGCCTATGCGGCCGCTGGCGATCTCCTTGCCGTCGAGCAGGATGGCAAGCGTACCCGGGGTGCCCGGCTTCGGCGCGTCGGCGGTGAAGCGTGCGGTCAGCTTGTGCTCACCCGCCCCCACGGCAACGTCGCTGCGCACCGAGAACTGGTCGTCTCCCACGGCATTGTAGTGGAACACCGGCTTGCCGTCCTTGAGGTAGAAGGCATAGCCGCCGAAGCGTCCGCCCTGAGTGATGATCACGCCATTGGCGCCGCCTTCGGGGATGGTCGCGTCGGCCTCGATTGTGAAGCTGCGCCCGATGGTATGGGGCGCGGCATCTTCGTGAATGCGGGTAAGGCCCGGGGTATAGACGAAGCGCTTGCGATTACCGCCCAGCGTCGGGCGCCCTTCGGTTCCCTGGCTGTAGTCGTGGATCGGCAGGATGTTGTTCTTCGACGCTTCCTCCCAGAACAGGTTCTGGAGTTCCTTGAGTTTGGCCGGGTTCTTTTTCGAAAGATCGACCGCGGTCGTGAAATCCCTGTCGAGGTTGAACAGGGTCCACACGCGCTGGTCGGGGCCGATGTCGAGGCGGCGATCGCCGGATGCTCCGGCTTCCCAGGCCGCCCGCTTGGGCAGGGTTCCGGCCATCCAGCCATCCTTGTAGATGCCGAAGTTCTCCATCATCTCGTAGATCTGGGTCCGCCGCGCAGACGGTGCCTTGGGCTGGGTGAAGCTGTACTTCAGGCTGATGCCGTCGATCGGCTTCTGCTTCACGCCGTCCAGCACTTCAGGGGCCTTGACGCCTACCGCGTCGAGCACCGTGGGCATGATGTCGCTGACGTGGGCATATTGGGTGCGCCATGTCTTGCTGTCGGTGATGTGCCCCGGCCAGGAGATGACCATGCCATTGCGCACGCCACCGGCCTGCGATGCAACCTGCTTCCACCAGGGGAAGGGCGCGTTGAGGGCCCAGGCCCACTGGGCCGGGAAGTGGTTATAGACCTCCGGCCCGCCGAAATCATCGTAGTGGCGCGCCAGTTCCCCGAAGCTTTCGGAGCGGCCGGTGATCGACGACTGTTCGAACGCAAGGCCCTGCAACCCGCCCTCGGCACTGCTGCCGTTGTCACCCTCGATGTAGACGATCATGGTGTTGTCGAGCTGACCCGAACGGCGCAATTCGTCGATTACCCGGCCGGTCTGATAGTCTGAATAGGCGACGGTCGCCGCAAAGACCTCCATCAGCCGGGCATAGACCTTCTTGTGCTCGGCATCGAGCGAAGACCAGGCCGGCATGGAGTCCGGGCGTGGGCTGATCTTTGCATCGGCAGGCACGATGCCGATCTTCTTCTGGCGCTCGAAGATCTGCTGGCGCAGCACGTCCCAACCCTGATCGAACTGGCCCGCGAACTTGTCGATCCACTCCTTGGGCGCATGATGCGGCGTGTGCGAAAGGCCCGGAGCATAGTAGATGAAGAAGGGCTTGTCGGGCGCCACCGCATGCTGCTTGCGGATCCAGTCGATCGCGTGATCGGCCATGTCGGCCTCGAAATGATAGCCCGGCTTGTTGTGTGGCGGCTCAAGCGGTGTCGTGTTCTCGACGATGCTGGGGTTCCACATCGATGTGTCAGCGGAGAGGAAGCCGTAATAGTACTCGAAACCGAGGCCGACCGGCCAGCGGTCGTAAGGGCCGGCCATGCTCATTTCCCAATCGGGGGTGAGGTGACCCTTGCCGAACATGGCGGTGTTGAAGCCGCTTTCCTTGAGGATCTGCGCTATGGTGCCGCCGGATTTGGGGATGACCGTGGTGTAGCCGTCGAAGCCGGTCGGAAGATTGGTGACATTGCCCATGTTCACGTTTTGCGGCAGCCGCCCGGTCAGCAGCGAGGCGCGCGTGGGCGAACATAGCGCGGTCGTGTTGAAGCGCGTGTACTTCGCCCCGTTGCGGGAGAGCGCCTCGAAAGTGGGAGTGGGTACCGGTCCGCCGAAAGTGCTGGTGACCCCGAAGCCGACATCGTCGGTCATGATGACGAGGACATTGGGCGCATTCTTCGGCGCCGTGGGTTCGGAAGGCCATTCGGGCGCGTGCGTTTCGGAAACCGTCCGGCCGACCTTGCCTGCCATTGGGTCCGCAGCTTGGGCGAGGGCCACTCCGGGAACGATCGCCGCTGCCAGCGCGGTGGTGCCGATCCAGCGCAGTCGCCTGCACACTTGCCCGGGATTCCGGTTCGGTTGGGTCATCGCTCAGGTCCTCTCTTCATGCTTTGTCATGGGATCGGAGTGTCGGGCCGATCGCCGGGTGTAGGGCACCGGGTGGTGAGGAGACGCTTTCCGCCACAGGACAGCGGTTCCTCACTGTCCGACCTATCAGTACTTGAACGTGATTTGCGCCGTGACCGTGCGCGGATCGGCAACATAGCCGATCTGGTCGGCGTGGAAGCCTCCTGCCGTGCCCGTCCCGCCACCTGAACTCGGAGCGTCCTGTGCGCCGTTCACATAGAACGTGTTGGTCAGGTTCTTGCCGATGATCGCGAACTGCAGGTGGTCGTCCTTGGTCGACAGCCGGATTTGCGCATCCAGAACGCCGTAGCTCTTCTGGCGCGAGTAGGGATTGCCGAAAGCAGTGGGCAGGTAACCGCTCTTGAAGCGACCGTCGGCAGACAGACCGATCTTCAGGTTCTCGCTCACGTGGGTCTCGTAGCTGGCGCCAAGAGCTCCGGTCCACTTCGGCGCATTGGCCAGTTCCACGCCGCTCAGGTCCTGCGCGGGACGCGGGGTGGTCGTGTAGCAGCCCTGGGCGATGGTCTGGCCGGTCCAGCATGGCGCGCCGTCATACTTGTCGTAGGCGGCCTTGTTGTAGTTGAGCGAACCATGCAGTTCGAAGCCGGGCAGGGCATAGGGCGCGAACTGGAAGTCGCTTTCGATGCCCTTGGTAATGGCCGAACCGGCATTGTAGGTCGTGAAGGCGAAGACCGGCGAATTGAAGAAGTCGATCTGCAGGTCCTTGTACCTGTACCAGAAGGCCCCGAGGTTGAAGCGCAGCTGGCGGTCGAACAACTGGGTCTTGATGCCGCCTTCGAAGCCGCGCGCGGTCTCGGGTCCGAAGGTGAAGTCGTCGACCGAAGCCAGCGGACCGTAGATCCCCGAGTTCGAGAAGCCGCCCGACTTGTAGGCCGACTTGTAGCCTGCATAGACCGTCACGGCATCGCTGGGCTCCCATGTCACGGTGAATTCCGGTGACCAGTTGTCGAACGTCTGGTTGGCGGTCAGCGTCACGCCCGGCGAGAAGACGCCCAGCGCCACGAGGGCCGGGTTGGAGTAGGGCTGAAGGAAGCTGCTGTCCTTGGTTTCATGCGTATAGCGTACACCGCCGGCCAACTCGACCTTGGGGATCGGCCGGAAGATCGCTTGTCCGAAGATGGCCAGGGTTTCGCCCTTGGTGGTCGAATCCTTGGAGTTGCCAACGAAGCGGTATCCGTCTGGCGCATCTGAATTCTCGAGCCCGGCCTGCGCCGTCCAGGCCAGGTAATCGCGCTTGGTGGTCTGGTAGAGGCCGCCGACCATGAAGTCGAACATACCGCCGAAATCCGATGTCGCGCGCAGTTCGTCGGAAAAGCTGTGGTAGCTCGTGTTCTCGGTGGCGTAGAGGCCCACCGGCGATGCCGAGATGACGTTGGCATCGATCCGGAAGATGTTCCTGTTCCAGTTGTAGTTCGCGACGTTGGTCAGGGTGATATTGCTGTCCAGCTCGTAGTTCACCGTGCCGGTCACGCCCCATGACTTGTAGGTATTGCCCGGCGATCCGTCGGAATTGCCGTTGGGAATGTCCTGCGCCACTTCAAGCGGAGCGGAAGCCTGGTAGGTACGGAACTTCTTCTCGCACGGCACATTGGGATTGAGCTGGGCTTGGCCGCCGTTGCAGTTGTAGAAGACGTAGTTCGACAGCGGATTGTCCGAACGTGCGTCGTTGAAGCTCGCTTTCAGGTTCGCGGTCAGGCGGCTGTCGGGCTTCCAGACAAGGGTAATGCGGCCGAGCAGGTCGCGCGTGCCCTGCTTGCGGATCGGTTCGGGGGCGTTCAGGAAACGCGTGGTGCCGGTCGCCACGTCGGTAAGGCGCCAGGTTTCGGCCGCTCCACGATTGGGTAGCAGCGAGCCGTATTGCTTGCTGGCGCGAACCGCGAGGCGCGCTCCGAAGGTGTCGCTAAGGGGGCCTGAGGCGATGGCCTCGCCGGTCAGCTGCTGGGCATTGGCTTCATAGCCCACCCTGGCGAGGAATTCAGGTGCGTCGCCCGGATCCTTCGTCGCCATGGAGATCACGCCTGCCGTCGCGTTCTTGCCAAAGAACAGGGCCTGTGGGCCCTTGAGAATCTCGATCTGGCCGAGGTCGAAGAAGCCTTCGTTGATGGTGCGGCCCTGTCCGTAATAGACCGAGTCCACGACGACGGCGACAGATTGCTCGAGGCCGATGGAAGTGGTGTTCGAGCCGATGCCGCGCAGGACCAGCGTCGCGCCCGAGCCCGTGCCGGCGCGGCCGACGGAGAATTGCGGGGTCGATGCAGAAAGCCGCTCCAGGCTCGTCAGGTCATATTTCTCGATGGTCTTGGCATCGACGGCGGTGATCGCGACCGGAACGTCTTGCGTCGATTCCGCACGCTTGCGTGCCATGACCACAATTTCGCCAATGCCGCCGCGAGGCTCGTTGTCTTCGGCTCCCGTGGCCGCGGACTGATTCTGCGCGCGGGCCGGAATGCCTGCCAGCAGGCCGGCCGCGGTCCCGGCAAGCAGCAGATTTCGAACGCACTTGTAGTGTGAAATGGCCAAGCTCTCTCTCCCTCGATCGCTTCGCACTTTGCGGAGCGTGCCCGCAGCGGTGCTTCCCCCGCTTGCTCCGGCATCATTGTCCGAGGTTAAAGTTAAATCACCTGTTTGTTTAATTAGTGTGTTTGAAAATGGCCTGAAAGCCTATACCCTTGGGCCCGGTCCTGTGGCAGAGGCATGAAATGCAGAGCAAAAACAGCGAGAGGACTGCGGCCAGCGAGCGCCCGCCAAAGACGAAGCGGTCGGAAATCACGCGTCAGGTCATCCTGGAGGCGGCAGAGAATCTGTTTGCCAACGACGGGATCGAAGCCACGTCGATGCGCGCCGTCGCTCTGGCTGCGGGTCAGTCAAACGTCGCGGCCGTGCAGTATCACTTCGGCGACAAGCAGACCTTGCTGACCGAAATCTTCGAATGGCGCGTGCAACTTATGGAACCGCGCCGACAGGACATGATCCGGCAGTTCGGTTCCATCGAAACCTGCACGATGCGCGAACTGCTCTCGATCATCTTCCTGCCCTATCTCGATATGCGCAACGAAGCGGGGGCGCATGTCTACGCGCGACTGCTGCTTGAGTATCTTACACTTTACGGACGCTTCGCCCTGCAGCACCCGGCCGAAGATCCGCAACGTCAGGATCGCGCCATCGGCAGGGCCCTCAAGGAATTCGATCGGCGCATGGATGCCCATCCAGCGATGGCCCGACGCCTGCACCTGACCATGATTACCACAGGATTTCTGGGCGTAATCAGCGAGTACGACCTGCTCAAGGCAAAGGACCGGGCAGAGGTCCCATTGGAAGATCTGGTCGTCCAGATGATCGAGTTCTCCGCCATCGGGCTTGAACATCTGGAATAGGGGGCAGGCTCAGAAGCTCATCCAGCCGCCTCAAATGGCGTTTGGCCCACCGCTTTTGATGTATTCCACCGAGAGGCGAAAGGCGAAGCGTCTCACAATTTGGACACGTTCCGCATCGATGCCCGCCCCGGTGAGGATCTCGACCCAGTCCTCCTTGCGGAAAGAGCGGGCGATCGACAGCTGGCCGTCTTCGCGCACGATGCGGTGGACTCCCATCGCCCGGGCGAGCCAGGGAAAGCCGTGATAGGCGAACCGGTGGCGATGCAGGTCGCTGATGAGCCAGCCACGACGCGCCCGGCTGTCCATGTGATGCAGGAAGGCCGTCAGCTGCGCATCGCTCATGTGGTGAGTGACCTGGCTGCTGACGATGTAATCGAATGTTTCGGGCTGGTCGGCATAGTCTCCGGTTCGAAAATCGATCCCGAGATCGTCAGGAGTCGCGCTACGCGCGATCGGCTCGCTTCTGGGATTGATGTCGACGCCGACGAGTCGCGCCGCGATCCCTTGTCTTTGCGCCCATCGGGCGACGGCGCGCAGCAGGTCGCCATGGCCGAACCCTACGTCGAGAAGGCTGAACGCGCTCACCCCCCTCGTGGCCTTGCGCAGATAGGCTAGTGCGGGATGGGCCGTGAACGTCCAGCGATTGACCCGGGCCAGATCGCTCAGGACCTGCGCATAGGTCCCGGCGTCCAGATCCAGTGCATCCATCTGTTCGTCCTGTCGGGATCGCACTGCAAGCGAAGCCATCGCCATTCTCCCCTTTTCGGACGGTCGCCCGGCTCCTCGGCGCCAGACGCAGCAATCTGGCGTTCATGCGCGTTTCACGATCAAATGCATAGACTGTCCAGTCTCAAGGCGTGATAGTCGCGCTCATGCACAGCAGGCGTGAAGGGTTCGAGCACCTTGCCGACAGATACACTCAAGCGTTGTCATCGCTGCATACGGAGAGCCGGTTGCATCAGATGAAATGCGTGCCATTCGCCGTTGTCGTGGGGCTGACTGCACTGGCAGGTTCCGCCAGTGCAGCTCCATCCCGCGGGGTCTTCGGCCACTGGCTGACCGACGACGGTGCAGGGATCGTTGAAGTGAAGCGTTGCGGCGCATCGCTCTGCGGCACCCTTGTGCGCGTTCTCGATCCCAAGGCACCGGCCCATGACATTAACAATCCCGACGCCTCACTGAGGGGCCGCCCACTGGTGGGGGTGCCGATCATTTACGGCATGCATCCCGACGGCGATGGCTGGAAAGGCGGGCGGGCCTACGATCCGAAGGCGGGCCGCAGCTACCGCGCTTCGCTTGCCGTTGGTGAAAAGGGCCGTCTCGATGTAACCGGGTGCATACTGTTCCTGTGCCAGACCAAGCATTGGACCCGCGTTGCCGAGGAGAATGGCCGTTGACGAATGAAGACATCATGGCCCTCATCGCCCAGGAAACCGGCATCGAGCGCGAAAGACTGCAGCCAGACGCCACGCTTGCTACTCTCGACATTTCCTCGATCGACCTTGTGAGCATGCTTTTCGAGATAGAGGACCGCTTCGGCGTCGAAATACAACCGGAAGACATTCCCCCCGATTCCACGCTCCAGCAACTGATCGACCGCATTACGGCCGGCGCCGGGGCATGAGACAAAGGGTCGTCATCACCGGCATGGGCTGTGTCAGCGGCCTTGGCAAAGGTGTGGAGGCCAACTGGACAGCCTTGCGGGACGGGGCAGGCGCAATCCGGCCCATCGCGCGCGAAGGCATGGAAGGCATCGCTTCGTGGATCGCGGCGGACGACAGCGCGACTTCGCGTCTTTCATCAACCGATCTGCGCCCGCTGGGCAAGCTCGATCCGCTTTCCCTCCATGCTCTGGAAGCGGCGAGCGAGGCCGTCGCGCAGTCGGGATTGTCCGGCCATCGGGTGCTGCACGATCGGACCGCGATCCTCATGGGGTGCGGCAGCGGGGGCAATGCGACCATCGACACCGCCTATCAGCGCCTTTTCGGGCAGGGGCAGGCCAAGGTTCATCCGCAGACCATTCCGGCATCGATGATCGCGGCGCCTGCGGCGCAGATCGCCATGATGCTGAAGGTGCATGGTCCAACCTTCACCCTGTCCAGCGCCTGCGCTTCCTCCGCCCATGCACTTGGCGAGGCCATGCACATGATCCGCAGCGGGAGGGTCGACGTAGCGATTGCCGGGGGTGCGGAGGCGTGCCTTTCGCAGGGCTCGTGGACGGCCTGGCGTTCGCTTGGCGTGCTCGCGCCCGATGCCTGCAGACCGTTCTCCGTCGACCGAAAAGGCATGGTCCTGGGCGAAGGAGCTGCGGTTCTGGTGCTCGAAAGCGAAGCGCACGCCGCTGCACGCGGCGCTACGGTCCTTGCCGAACTGGCCGGTTATGGCGCCTCCAGCGATGCCGCGCACATGACGGCTCCGGATGTGACCGGAATTGCAGCAGCCATCCGCGCCGCCCATGAAGATGCTCGCCTGGACATCGATGAACCGGCGTTGATATCGGCGCACGGCACCGGCACCCAGCTTAACGATCCGGCGGAGGCGGCGGCCATGCGGGCGGTCTATGACACGGCGCTCGATCGCCATCGCGTCATAGCGACGAAGTCAGCGCACGGACACATGATCGGTGCAGCGGGAGCGGTGGAGTTCCTGCTGGGGGTCAGGAGCCTTGTCGAAGGCATCGCCCCGCCCATCCTCAATCACCTGGGCACGCCTCCCGATTGTGCCTTGCCGCTGGTCCTTTCGCGGCAGGCCATCGATCACGAGGTTCTGGTGTCGAACAGCTTCGCCTTCGGCGGCCTCAACGCCGTACTGATCGGACGCAAGCCATGAGTGCAGTGACGGCCCATGTGAATCGTATCGGTACGGCCAACCCGCCCCACGGCGTACACGATGCCTTCCTGCGTTTCGCCACGGCCGGTCTGCCCGACGACAAGACGCGCAAGCTGTTCGGCCGCATGGTCGAGCGGTCGGGCATCGAGCAGCGCTTTTCGTTTCTCGAGCCGGTGACCCTGCCTGACGGGACGGTCACCGATCGGGACGATTTTTACGGCACCGGCGAATGGCCGAGCACCGCAAGGCGCATGGCGCGCTATGCCAGCGACGCGCCGCGCCTTGCCCTCGCTGCCATCCACGCACTCGATCCGGACATCGCGGCACAGGGCATTACCCACCTCATCGTTGCCTCCTGCACCGGTTTCATGGCCCCCGGGCTCGATCAGGTCATTGTCGAAAGGGCAGGGCTGGATCCGCGTATCGAGCGCACCGTCGTCGGCTTCATGGGCTGTTATGCCGCCGTCAATTCGCTGCGCCTCGCCCATCATATCGTCCGCTCGACGCCGCAGGCGCGGGTCTTGGTCGTCACGCTGGAGCTGTGCAGCCTTCATTTCCAGCGCACTGCCGACTTGGGCAAGCTGCTGTCGATGCTGCTTTTCGGCGATGGTGCTGCGGCAGCGCTTGTCACGGCGGAAGCGGAGGGGATCGCTCTCAGGGATTTTCGCGCGGCGACGATCGGGGGAACTGCCGATGCGATCACCTGGGACATCGGCGATCAGGGATTCGACATGCACCTGGGTGGCGAAGTCCCGGCGCGGATCACCGAAGCGTTGCGCCGGGAGCGCGACATGCCCGAAGGATTGCTGCGCGGTCAGGCACCGGAGGAATTCTCGCTATGGGCCGTCCACGCCGGCGGTCGGACGATACTGGACGCGGTGGAACAGGGGCTATCGCTGCCGGAAGGTTCGCTGGCACCATCGCGCGCAGTCCTGCGTGATTACGGCAACATGTCTTCGGCGACGCTGATGTTCATTCTCGCGCATATGCTCGAACGTCGCGAGCAGGGGCGACCGCCGCAACCGGGCCTTGCCATCGCCTTCGGTCCGGGCATGGCGGCGGAGAGCTTTCGTTTCCATCTAGTGGGTTAAGATGACCGACGCGCTGATCCTTGGTGGGGGACTGGCGGGAGGCGCGGCAGCAGCGCTGCTCGCCCGCGCCGGGAAGTCGGTCCACCTGATCGAACGCGAAACGGGGCCGCATCACAAGATCTGCGGTGAATTCCTCTCTATCGAAGCGCATCAGCACCTGGCCGACCTCGGCATCGATGCGCAGGCGCTGGGCGCTGTTCCGATCGATCGTGTGCGCCTGATCTCGGGTCCTTCCCAGATCGAGGCGGCTTTACCGTTCACCGCTCTCGGCCTCAGCCGTCATATCCTTGACGAAGAGCTTCTGGAACGTGCGCAGGCAGCCGGTGTAACGCTGGAGCGGGGCGTGCGAGTCCTCGAAGTGGCCGGATCGACAGTTCGTACCAGTCATGGCGACCGCGTTGCCAGCAACGTTCTTCTGGCGACGGGCAAATTGCCCGTGCGGGAGGACCGGCAGGAACATAGGGAGAAAGACGCTGATCCCTATGTCGGCTTCAAGATGCACTACCGCCTGTCGCGTCGGGCGAAGGAGCAACTTGCGGGCACGGTGCAACTGACCCTGCTCGAAGGCGGCTATGCGGGCCTGCAGATGGTTGAAGGCGGTCGTGCCAATCTTTGTCTTATCGTCAAACGCAGCCGGTTTTCCCGGATCGGCCGGAACTGGTCGGACATGCAGGCATTGCTGGCATCCCTGCCGCGCGGCGGCGAGTGGCTGGCCGAAGCCGAGCCCTTGTTCGACAAGCCCGTCACTATCGGCAACCTGAGCTATGGCATGGCTTCGGCTTGCCCCTCGGACGACCCTGTATTCCGCTTGGGGGATCAGGCGGGCATGACAGCATCGCTGACCGGTGACGGCATGGCCCTTGCCCTGCGTAGTGCCTTTATCGCTGCCGAATGCCTGCTCGAAGGAAAAGGCGCCGCCGACTATCGAGAGCGTCACCGTGCCGAGACCGGGCTTCAAATCTCCCGGGCAATGGCTCTGCAGCGCGTTCTCGAGCAGCCAGTGCTGCGAACGATGGGCATTGGCCTGCTTCGCGCATGGCCAGGACTATTGACGCATCTCGCTTTTGCGACGCGATTGACTCAACGGCGCCCTGAACCCGAATTTGGATTTGCAGGGTAAGGTGGATTTTCCCGGTCAGAACGAAGTCGTCATCCGCAGGGCAATTTCCTCCTGATGAGGGACAGGTCGGCCCGGAGCGATGGCCCTGTTCCCGCTGCTGGCCTCAAGGCTCATCAGTGTGTGATTGAAGAAGCGAGGACCAGCAACGGGCATTTCGAACACAAGGTGGGCGCCATGCGCTGCCGCCGGCTCTCCATTGGTCATCCGCATGGCATCGTCCTGCAGGGAGTGTCCGCCCCAACCGCCTTGGGCAAACCATCCTGCGCGAATGCGCCAGTCTGCAGCGTGCTTGATCGTCGCATCGACGCCGGCGTCGACTGACTTGGTCCTTGCAACGAGCAGGGCCGATTCCCGATCCATCCTGCTGGTCATTCCAGCGTGTGCGAGCAGCCGCAATTCCATGTCCGCTCCCACGTCCTGCCAACCTTCGATGCTGACCCGGCGAACATGAACTTTCATGCGCGCATCTGCGCTGGGTTCGTCCCTGGCATGAACCGAGCGAAGCGACAGAAAGCTCAGCCCCCAGCCAGAATCGCCATTATCGTTGATGAGCAGTTTGGTCTTGGCCCGGTCCAGATTGATCCGATCGGATGTAGACCAATGCAGGTCGGCCGGCACTACCCGCTCCGACCGGGCGCTTGGCAACTTGCTCTCGCTGGCATGGGCCGGAACCGATGCGGTCGCGGCAATCAGGCCCACTATTGTCAGGCGTCGGCGCATCGTCACGGCCTCCACGATTGCTTCCGTTGCGGGGTACCGTAACTGGACGCCACCGCACGCCGCAATCCGCAGCTTGGCACGCAATTCAGTCGTTCAGGCAGAGCCTGTCGTGTAGATCACTCGCTCGCAGCATTCCAGGCTGCGACGATTTCCCGCGCCTTTGCGGAAACGGTCGCAATATCATGTCCGGGCTTGAACAGACTGCCGCCAACTCCGATCCCGAAAGTGCCGGCAGCGCGATATTCGGCCAGATTGGCGGGACCTACCCCGCCCACGGCCCAGATGCGGGCATGTCTGGGAAGGACTTCGGCAATGGCTTTGATATAGCCGCTGCCCAGCGACGCGCCCGGGAATAGCTTGAGGTCACGGGCCCCGGCGTGAATGGCGGCAAAGGCTTCTGTCGGCGTCAGGAAGCCGGGCAATACGTCCATGCCAAGATATATCGAACGGCTGATGACCTCGGGATCGACATTGGGGGAAACCATGAAGGTTCCGCCAACGCCAGCGAGCGTTTTGGCCAGCTCGACGGAAATCACCGTGCCACCGCCGATGGCGGCCCGATCGCCAAGCGCGTCGACCATGGCGGCAATCGAACCGGCCGGATCGGGCGAATTGAACGGCACTTCGATGATGCGGATGCCTGCATCGATGAGCGCTTGCCCGATGGCAACCGCCTCTTGCGTCAAGATCCCGCGCAGAACGGCTGCAATGGGCGGAGCACCGCTTGCCAATGCCTCTTCGATCTTCATTCCTGAGTTCCTCTTGCCAGCCTGAGCCCGGCTACGACTGCCGCATCGCCATCAATGCGGGACGTCTTGCATCCCATGCTGCTCAAACTTCTTTCGTAAAGATTGCATAGGGCGGGGTCCCCGATGAGCACGACGCTCGATCCCGCGATTACCTCTGCCTCGACTTCACTGCCGATCAGAAGGCCGGAGATGTAGCCGCGCGACCAGTCCTTCGACTTGCCGTCGAGCATGCGCGCGGCGCGCGCCTCAAACAAGGCCGAAGTAAGCGGCTCGTCCGCTCTTTCAATTCCACGCGCAAAACCGTCGTCGAAGCGGCCATTCCCCGGGGTGTCGGGGCCGGTCAGGGTCGACTGGCCGGCCAGCAGCGCGAAGAGTTCGCCCGTAGGATGCGTTCGGAAACTTGCGATCGTGCCGTTCTGCAATCGGACCCACTTGCAGTGCGTGCCGGGCAGCACAACGAGATACTCCCCTTCGGCAAGGGCCGGATTGAGCGCTACGGCGCCGAAGACCTGTGTCTCCTCGCCGCGCATGACTTCGGGTACACCGTCGTTCGTGCGGCAGCTCAAACCGGGAAGGACCGAAACTTTCACTCCAGCGACCTGCGTGACCGCGCACGAGCCGAGCCATGTGGCCGCACTGGCGGGACAAGGGGCGTATTGCGCGGGAATGAGCCCGCCCGGTGCACCAGCCATTCCGCATAGGGTGACATCGGAAATCCTGCCTTCGCCGAGCCAGACTTCCAGCCTTTCGGCCAGGACGGTCTCTGCAGGTGTTTCGAGGGCACCTGTACCGGGGCCGTTGAGCCGCGCGGTGACCTCCGCTCCGCTCATCCGGTAAAGCCGCAGGCGACTGGTGCCCCAGTCGCCCAGGACGAAATCCCCGGTCATGGCAGCTCGCGCACCATCATCGACACGTTCGATGACACCAAGAAGAAGTCCACGTCATGTCCCTTTTCTAGTCTTCTTGCTTCAAGCCAGATAACACGCTTTCGCTCGAAGGGTTCTGAACATCGTTGCGCGCGCCGCGCACATGCTCGACTGCTCCTTCGCCCGGACGTTAGTCGATGAACGGTTCGACGCTCACGCGCCGGCCGCGCAGGAAAGCATCGGCCACGAGGCGCAAGGGATCGATATCGACGTCGCTGCGTCCGCCACGGATGAGGTTTGCGAAACGCGCATAGAGGCCGGGATATTCCAGATCCTCGTTGTGTTCGGTGCCGCTGGGCAGGGCCAGCACAGCGCCGCCGCTGGACAACTTGAGCGTTCCGGCGTCCGTCTCGACCACGATGTCCCAGCTCTGCGGGCCGGTCTGGCGCCAGTCGAGATCCATGTGGATCTCGGCACCTGCCGTATCGCGAAAGTGCATGTCTGCAGCGATCGGGGCCGCACGGTTTGCCGGGATGCTGAGCGTTGCGTTCGTGAGGAAGACCGGGCGGGGCAGGATATGGGTCAGGATGGACAGAGCGTTGATGCCCGGATCGAATACGCCAAGTCCGCCGGGTTCCCAGATCCACGCCTGCCCCGGGTGCCAGACGCGAACGTCCTCGCGCCAGACGATCGAGACTTTCTCGATCGTGCGTTCGGCCAGCCACGTGCGCGCCGGCGCGACGCCTGCGGCAAAGCGCGAATGCCATGCCGCGAAGAGCGACACGCCGACTTTGTCCGCACGGTCCCGCAAGGCGACGACTTCGCTCAGTGTTGCGCCCGGCGGCTTCTCGAGGAAGACGTGGACGCCGCGCTTGAGCGCTTGTGCGGCGAGGTCGTAGCGGACCTGCGGCGGGGTGCAGAGCGAGACGGCGTCAATCGCCGGCCCCTGTTCGAGCAGCTCGTCGAGGCTGGCGAAATGGGGAATGCCGTCCAGTCCGGTGTCGTGCGGGCTGACCGTTGCCGCCAGGCTGAAGGTCGCGTTTCCGGCGATGGCGGGCAAGTGCCGGTCGCGAGCGATCTTGCCAAGCCCCACGACGGCAATGTGGATCGGGTCCATGGTTCAGAGCGCCCTGACCGCCACGGCCCGTTCTTCGGCCCTTGCAAGCGGATTGGATACCGGCAGCGTGAACGGAAAAGCCGATATCTCGAAGACGTCGCCTTCCAGCGTCGTTACCCCGTCGCTGAACGAGAGTGTCGCGGTGCCGAAGAAATGGACGTGCACGTCTCCGGGCCGGCAGAACAGGCCGTACTTGAAGTGATGGTGTTCAAGATTGGCGATGGTGTGCGACATATTCGCCTCGCCGGACAGGAACGGCTTTTCCCAAAGCGTCTTGCCGTCGCGCAGGATCCGGCTTGTGCCTTCGATGCCTGCTGGTGCAGGCCCCAGCAGCAGCTCTGGCCCCAAGGCTGCCTGCCGGAGCTTGGAATGGGCGAGCCAGAGGTAGTTGTGCCGCTCGGTCACATGGTCCGAATACTCGTTGGCGAGTGCGAATCCGATGCGATAGGGCGTACCGTCCTCGGCAACGATGTAGATGCCGGCAACTTCCGGTTCCTCACTGCCGTCCTTGGCAAAGGCTGGCATGAGCAGAGGATCGTGCGGGCCGACCAGTTGCGAGCCGTCTCCCTTGTAGAACCATTCCGGCTGCTGGCCGACTTCGCCCGGCGCCGGCTTGCCGCCCTCCAGGCCCTCGAGGAACATGCGCATGGAATCGGTCGGCTTCTCGCTGGCCATGGCCTCGCGATGCATCTTGTCGCGCCCTTCGGCCGAGCCGAGATGGGTCAGTCCGGTGCCCGAAAGGATCAGGTGCGCCGGATCTTCGTGATCGATGGGGGCCAGCAGACGGCCCGCTTCGAATTCCCCACGAATGTCGACGGCTTCGCCCTGCTTGCAGGCCTTGGCGGTTTCGGCCAGCGTTTCGCCCGCGGCAATGGCGCGCAGCGCCAGTTCGCGCACCGAGGTGACGCCCAACAGGACATGCGCAGCGTCCCCCTCGGCAAGAATAACGGATCGCACGCCGTCGGTCGTGCGATGCTGGAGCAGGCGAAGATAAGTCATGTTTCTCTCCCGGGCCGCGGCGCGCGCTGTGTTCCGGGCGCGCCGCGGTTAGGTGTTTGCTGTCAGCCGAGTTTGAGAGTGCCGTCGATCAGGCGAGGCGCGCCATCGCCGATCGCGCTGTCGCGCAGTTCTTCGGGCAGTACGTCCTGTGCCAGGTTCTGGTAGCTGACCGGGCGCAGGAAGCGGTCGATAGCAAGGCTGCCGACGGACGTTGTGCGCGGATCGGACGTGGCCGGGAAGGGGCCACCGTGAACCATCGCGTGGCACACTTCGACGCCTGTCGGCCAGCCATTGGCAAGGATCCGGCCGACCTTGCGCTCCAGCACCGGCAGCAGGCGCGAAGCCAGGCTCTCGTCGGCTGCGTCCATGTGCAGGGTGGCAGTGAGCTGACCTTCGAGACCGGCAAGAACCCTGGCGAGTTCTGCCTCGTCCTTGCAGCGCACGACGATGGAGGATGCACCGAAGACTTCATGGCCCATGGCCTTGTTCGCGAGGAACGCTTCGCCTGACGTCTGGAACAGGACGGCGCCGCCGTGGGTGCGATCTCCTTCTTCACCGCGAGCCAGCGTCTCGACACCGGGGCAACCGGAGAGCGCTTCAACGCCCTTGGCATAGGCATCGCGAATGCCGGCTGTCAGCATCGTCTGCGGCTTTGCCTGCGATACGCTGCCGGTGGCTGCCGATACGAAGGCATCGAGTCCTTCGCCTTCAATGGCCAGGATGAGGCCGGGGTTGGTGCAGAACTGGCCTGCGCCCATCGTCAGCGAACCGACGAAGGCCGAGCCTAGCGCTTCGCCGCGCGCCTTGAGCGCTTCGGGCAGGAGCAGGACCGGATTGATGCTCGACATCTCGGCATAGACGGGGATCGGCACATCGCGCGCCTGCGCAATGCGGGAAAGGGCCAGACCGCCGCCGCGCGAACCGGTGAAACCGACCGCCATGATGCGCGGATCGCTGACGAGCGCTGACCCCAGATCGTTCGAAGGCCCGACAAGGTGCTGGAATACACCTTCCGGAAGTCCGCAGGCAGCAACGGCCCTGGTGATCGCCTGTGCGACCAGTCCACCGGTGATCGGATGTGCCGGGTGCCCCTTCACAACGACCGGGCAACCGGCAGCCAGCGCCGAGGCGGTGTCGCCCCCAGCGGTCGAAAAGGCCAGTGGGAAGTTCGAGGCGCCGAATACGGCGACGGGGCCGACCGGGATCATGCGCAGGCGCAGGTCCGGGCGGGGCAGGGGCTGACGCTCGGGCATGGCCGGGTCGATGCGCAGTTGCTGCCATTGTCCCTTGCGCACGACATCGGCGAACATGCGAAGCTGCCCGACGGTGCGACCGCGTTCGCCTTCCAGGCGCGCACGCGGCAGTCCGCTCTCGGCCATCGCGGCCTCGATCAGCGAATCGCCGATGGCCAGGATCTCTTCGGCGATTCGTTCGAGGAAGCCAGCACGCTCTTCACGGGCGGTGGCACGGTATGCGTCGAACGCAGCATCAGCTTTAGCGCAGGCTTGCGCAACTTCTGCGGGGCCATCGACATGCAAGGACTCGCCATGGGGCTGACCGGTTTCGGCCACTACGGATCGGAATTCTGTCATTCGGGGTCTCCCTATTTACTCCGACATATTATGGGCGGACGGCAAACGCAATGTTTGTCGTTCCTTCCTTGTCTGAGGGCTGTTAGGGTCGTTGCGGAGGTAACGGAAATCGTGACAGAGGCTGAACTGAGCAAGGAAATAAGTGCCGTAAAGGCAGCCGAGGAACCCCGCGGTCCAGGCAGGCGCCTGCATGGCGCGATTGCGCATAAATTGGGGACGGACATCTTGTCAGGCAAATACGCTCCCGGCGATGTCCTTTCGGGTGAAGTCGCCTTTGCCGAGGAGCTTCAGGTTTCCCGCAGCGCCTATCGCGAGGCGATCCAGGTGCTTACCGCCAAGGGACTGGTGGCAAGCCGCCCCAAGGCAGGCACGCGGGTACTGCCGCGCGACCGCTGGAACCTGCTCGATCCCGAAGTGCTGGGCTGGGCTTTTGCCGGTGAGCCGGACATCGAGTTCGTGCGCAGCCTGTTCGAACTGCGTGCCATCGTCGAACCGGCTGCTGCGCGCCTCGCTGCGCAACGGCGCGACAAGGCCGACCTCAAGGCCATGAAGACCGCCCTGGCCGAAATGCGGCGCCATACGCTCACGACCGAAGCCGGTCGCGCGGCCGACAGGGATTTCCACGCTGCGATCCTGCATGCCACCCGCAATCAGGCGCTTATGGTCCTGAGCGCCAGCATCGGCGCTGCCGTCAATTGGACCACGCAGTTCAAGTTACGCGCGCGCGCACTACCGCGCAGTCCGATTCCCGATCACACCAAGGTCTACGATGCCATTGCCGCCGGTGACGGCGAGGGCGCGGCGGAAGCGATGAATGTTCTCGTCGATCTGGCGCTCGAGGATACACGCAGTGCCATGACGTCCTGAAGGCACTCGCCCGCTCGGGAATCTCTCCTGGAATTGAGACGGACACAGGGCCGATGACAATGTCACCAGCCCTGCCTGCGATCTGGCTTTCGCATGCTCAGGGTGCGGTGACGGGTTCAAGCACCTCGTCGGGAAGGGCATGTGTCGGCTTGCTGCCCCACAGCGCGTAGAACAACACATAGAGTTCGCAGGCCGCAGTCAGCAGGAACGAGGTCTGCAGGCCGTAATTGTCGGCGATCCAGCCCTGAACGATCACCAGCGCGCCGCCCGCGATAGCCATGACCAGCAGGCCCGACCCCTCTTCGGTGAGCGGCCCCAGGCCCTTGATGCCGAGGGTGAAGATGGTCGGGAACATGATCGAATGGAACAGGCCCACGAGGATCAGCGACCACATGGCCACCGGTCCATGGGCGAAGCTGGTGATCATCATCACCACGAAAGCGCCGATGGAAAATGCGGCCAGCACCCGCGCGGGATCGAAACGCTGCATGATCGCGGAGCCGGCGAAGCGGCCGACCATCATGCCGCCCCACAGGAAGGTGAGGTAGCGTCCGGCCTGCTCATGGGTCAGGTTGGCGATATCGGGCTGGCTGACGAAATTCACGAAGAGGTTGGCTACGCCGATTTCCGCGATCAGGTAGATGAAGATCGCCGGGATCCCGAAGACCAGGTTGCGGTGGCTCCACAAGGACAGGTGCTTGCGTTCCTCCTTCGCCACGCGGGCATTCGAAGTTCCCATGGTGGGCAGCGGAAAGCGCGCGATCACGATGGCCAGAACGACCAGCACCACCGCCACCAAGCCATAAGGCAGGATCACCGACTGGGCGTCGGCCATGCGTTCCGCCTCGCTGAGCACCGTACCGACTGCCGAAGTGCCGCTCTTGGAGCGGCCCAGGATCAGGTACGCGCCGAAAAGCGGCGCCAGCATTGTCCCGGCCGAATTCAGCGCCTGCACGAGGTTCAGCCGCGAGGAGGCCGTCTCCGGCTTGCCGACGATGGCGACATAGGGATTGGCGGCGACCTGAAGGAGAGTGATCCCGCTGGCGATCACGAACAGCATTGTCAGGGTGACGCCGTAGGATGGAATGCTGGCCGCCAGCATCATGCCCAACGCGCCGACTGCCATGATCAGTAACCCGACAACCAGGGACATCTTGTAACCGATCCGCTCGATCAGTTTTGCCGAAGGAATCGAGGCGACGAAGTAGGCGATGAACCAGACCGACTCGATCAGCGTTGTCTGCGTGTAATTGAGCTCGAACACGCTGCGCAGGTGCGGCAGCAGCGTGTTGTTGATGACGGTGATGAAGCCCCACATGAAGAAGAGGCTCGCAAGCAAGGTAAGCGCCGGGCCATAGCGAATTGCGGTTTCCTGCGCGGTTTCGGCGGAAGTGCCGGACGACGAGACAACTGTAGGCATGTCTATCCTCTCGAACGGGGTCCGCACGACTTCGTTTGCGAACCGGCTTGCGCTTTTTCTATTTGTCGGACTATATCCCGGGGCAAGCTCCGTCAATGGGGCGCGAAATTTCCACGCTGGGTCTGGAGCAATCGGGAATGAGGAATCTGAAAAAGGCACTGGCCGGCGCGGCGGTCGCAGTCATGGCGGCAGCGCTGTGCTCGGGCGCACAGGCAGCTGAGGCGAAGCGCGAGATCGCCGGCACTCTTGCCGATGGCAGCGAAATAAGTTCTATCACCCTGAAGGCCGACAACGGCATTTCAGCAACGGTCCTTTCCTATGGCGCGACCTTGCAGAGGCTGCTTGCGCCGGATAGCCAGGGCAATATCGCCGACGTCATCCTCGGCTACGACAAATTGTCGGACTATGTCGAACATCCCAATTATTTTGGCGTGACGGTTGGCCGCTATGCCAATCGCATTGCCGGTGGCCGCTTCACGCTCGACGGAAAAACCTTCCAGCTTCCCCTCAACGACGACCGGAACAGCCTCCACGGTGGTGATCGTGGCTTCGACAAGGTGGCCTGGCAGGTCGTTTCCGTGAAATCCGGCCCGACCGCCAGTGTCGTATTGAGCCATATTAGCCCAGACGGCGACTCAGGCTATCCGGGCAAGGTTGACGCCACGGTCACCTACACCCTGGATGAAGCCGGAAATCTCGGCATCGCCTTCGAAGCCAAGACCGACAAGCCGACGGTCATCAACATGACCAATCACGCGATCTTCGACATGGGCGGTGAAGGATCGAGCAACGGAGCGATGGGCCAGATGCTGACGATTCCGGCCAGCACGTTTACGCCCGTCAACGCGAACCTGATCCCTACCGGTGAACTGCGCCCGGTCGCGGGCACCGTGTTCGACTTTCGCCAGTCGCGCCGCGTTGCGGACGGACTGCGTGATGGCACCGACCGACAGATCGTTTTCGGTCGGGGCTATGACCACAACTTCGCGCTCGACAAGGGCGTGACGGCCAAGCCGGAGCTCGCGGCACGGCTAGAGGACCCGGCTTCCGGTCGCGTACTCGAAGTGCTCACCACCGAGCCGGGCGTGCAATTTTACTCCGGCAATTTTCTCGACGGAACTTTGGTTGGCAAAAAGGGACACCTCTATCGGATGGGCGACGGCATCGCGCTCGAACCGCAGAAGTTTCCCGATGCGCCCAATCATCCTGACTTCGTCTCCGCCCGTGTCGATCCCGGCAAGCCCTACCGGCATGTCATGATCTATCGCCTTTCCACTTCGCGCTGATCGAAACGAACCGCCATGACAAACCAGAATACGTCCAAAACGCCATCCACGAAGCTGAGATCGCGCGCCTGGTTCGATAATCCCGACAATATCGACATGACCTCGCTCTACCTTGAGCGATACCTGAACTTCGGCCTCAGCCTCGAGGAGCTGCGTTCGGGCAAGCCGATCATCGGCATCGCCCAGACCGGCAGCGACCTGTCGCCCTGCAACCGGCACCACATCGTGCTGGCCGAACGCATCCGCGAAGGCATCCGCGAAGCCGGTGGTATCGCCATCGAGTTCCCGGTTCATCCGATCCAGGAGACCGGCAAGCGCCCGACTGCAGGTCTCGATCGCAACCTGACCTATCTCGGTCTCGTAGAAGCGCTCTACGGCTATCCCATCGACGGCGTGGTTCTGACCACCGGGTGCGACAAGACGACCCCGGCACTGCTCATGGCGGCGGCAACGGTGGACATCCCGGCGATCGCGCTTTCCGTCGGCCCGATGCTCAATGGCTGGCACAAGGGCGAGCGGACCGGTTCGGGCACCATTGTCTGGAAGGGTCGCCAGATGCTTGCCGCCGGAGAACTGGACGATGAGGGCTTCATCAAGCTCGTCGCCTCGTCTGCGCCTTCGACCGGTTACTGCAACACGATGGGCACGGCCACGACGATGAACTCGCTGGCCGAGGCATTGGGAATGATGCTGCCGGGATCGGCGGCGATCCCCGCGCCGTATCGCGACCGTCAGGAATGCGCCTATCACACCGGCAAGCGTGTGGTCGAAATGGTGCATGAGGATCTCAAGCCCTCCGACATCATGACGCTCGAGGCGTTCCACAACGCCATCGCCGTCAACGCCGCCATCGGCGGATCGACGAATGCCCCGATCCATCTTGCCGCCATTGCCCGCCATATTGGTGTGGACCTGCCGCTCAAGGACTGGGAACGCGTCGGCCACAAGATCCCGCTGCTGGTCAACCTCCAGCCTGCCGGTGAATACCTTGGCGAGGACTACTACCGCGCCGGTGGCGTTCCCGCCGTGGTCGCCCAGCTCATCAAGCAGGGCCTGATCAATGAAGGGGCCATGACCGTCAACGGCAGGACCATGGGCGATAACTGCCGCGATGCCACCATCGAGGACGAGCGCGTCATCAAGACCTTCGACCAGCCTCTGGTGGAGGAAGCCGGCTTCCTGGTCCTGACGGGTAACCTGTTCGACGCCGCGATCATGAAGACCAGCGTGATCTCCAAGGAGTTCCGCGACCGCTACCTTTCCAACCCGACAGACCCGGATGCCTTCGAAGGCCCCGCCGTGGTGTTCGACGGACCGGAAGACTATCACCACCGCATCGACGATCCGGCGACCGGCATTACGTCCGATACCCTGATGTTCATGCGTGGCGCGGGTCCGATCGGTTATCCCGGCGCGGCAGAAGTCGTGAACATGCGCCCACCGGCTTATCTCATCACAGAGGGCATCTCGGCCCTCCCGTGCATCGGTGACGGTCGCCAGTCAGGCACGAGCGGCAGCCCCTCGATCCTCAACGCCAGCCCTGAAGCAGCGGCAATGGGCGGGCTCGCCCTCCTGCGCACTGGCGACCGCGTGCGGATCGATCTGCGCAAGGGCACCGTCAACGTGCTGATATCCGGAGAGGAACTGGCAGAACGGCGTGCCGCGCTGGAAGCCGAAGGCGGCTATCCCTATCCGGCCTCGCAAACACCGTGGCAGGAAATCCAGCGCAGTGTCGTCGGCCAGTTGAATACGGGTGCGATCCTCGAAGGATCGGAGAAGTACCAACGCATTGCCCAGACCATGGGGCTGCCCCGCGACAACCACTGAGGGTAGGATAGACGAGGACTGGGTTCCTGCTGGACCCCGTCCGCCGAATGGCACGGCTGCTTGATCCGGCAAGTGAATATCGGATCCGATACCAGGATGCGAAAGGCCCGGTTCCAGCCCAAAGGGGGCAGGAACCGGGCCTTGTTGCATGGAGCATCAGTGCTTGAATGGATCGATCGTTTGGATCGTACCATCGGCATTGAAATGCAGTTCGGTCATCTTGACGTTGCGCAGATGGTTCTTCCCGCTCAGCTGCGTATCGTGGAAGAGAAGCCAGGTCTTGCCGTCCCAGTCGACGATCGAATGATGCGAAGTCCAGCCCTGCACGGGCAACAGGATGTGCCCCGTATAGGTGAACGGTCCATAAGGATTGTCGCCGATCGCGTAGTTGAGAAAATGCGTGTCACCGGTCGAGTAGGTGAAGTAATATTTGCCACCGCGCCTGTACATCCACGAGGCTTCGAAGAAACGTTTGTCGTGGTCACCGCCGAGCACGGGTTTGCCGTTCGTATCGAGTATCATGGCATCGCGCGGCGCTTCTGCGAATTCCTTCATGTCCGGCGCCATTTTCGCGACCTTAGGCATCAGCGCCGGCTTGTCGTCCTGCTTCAGGTCGACATCGCCGATCGAGGGATCGTATTTCCCGCTTGCCCATTTCTGGAGCTGGCCACCCCAGATGCCGCCGAAATACATGTAGCTGGTCCCATCGTCGTCGGTGAATACCGCCGGATCCATCGAGAAGCTGGACTTGATCGGCTCCGGTTCCGCCTTGAACGGTCCCATCGGCGTGTCGCTGGTCGCGACCCCGATACGGAAGATCCCGTCCTTGTCCTTGGCCGGGAAGTAGAGGAAATAGGTGCCGTCCTTGTAGGCTGCATCCGGCGCCCACATGCTCTTGCTGGCCCAGGGGACATCGTCCACGTCCAGCGCAACCGGCCCGATGGCGACTTTCCCGCCAGGCTTGTCCAACTCCAACACGCGGTAGTCGCGCATGGCATATTGGTTGCCCAGGTCGTCATCGGGAATGCCGGTGTCGATGTCGTGGCTGGGATAGATGTAGAGCTTTCCGTCGAAAACGTGGGCTGAAGGGTCGGCCGTAAAGATCTCGGTAACCAGAGGCTGCGCGATGTACTTGTCGGTTTCCTGTGCCTTGGGCGCTTCCTCCGGCTTCGAACAACCGGCAATCGTTGCCACAGCCACCGCGAGAATCGCGGTTCTTACAAGCAAAACATTGGATTTGCGCATCTATTCCTCTCCGCGATGTGGGGTCATTTCCCACCTCATTACGCGATAGATAGCGCTACCATACGCACATTGGCAAGCTGAACTATCAAGGCTTGACTGTGCGCGCTCGTATGATAGCGCTACCAACATGATTGGGAGAGGTCTTGCTTCAGGCGCCGGACAGGTGCCGGTCGTTGCACGCATTTGCATAGTGCTGATCGCATCGCTGTGCGCGATCTGTGCAGGGGACGCTCGCGCTGAGGACGGCCATGCGCTGTGGCTGCGTTACGCCCCCTTGGATGAGGCTACTGCAATCGCGGTGAACGCCCGCCTCGGACCGCCCGAACTCTTCGGCAATTCTTCCCCGATGACGCAGGCTGCGCAATCGGAGCTGTCGCGCGGTTTCGACGCCATGCTCGGTCAGTCGGGGAGGGGGGTAATCCTCGCTCGGGCCGGTCAGCTTCCCGGTGGAGATAGCGGCCTGGCAGAGCCGCTGGCAGGACTGCCAAGCGGGGGCTATCGCATCGCACAGCGCCATGATGGCCGTGTCGCCGTCGTCGCCAATGACGATATCGGTCTCCTCTACGGCAGCTTTGCGCTGCTGCGTCATGTGGCAAGCGGTGCGAATCTGGACGCTATCGATGTGACGTCAGCTCCTGCCCTTCCGCTGCGAATGCTGGACCACTGGGATAACCCCGATGGTTTCGTGGAACGCGGTTATGCCGGGCGTTCGATCTTCAACTGGTGGCTGCTTCCCGATCATCTCGATCCGCGCCTTATCGATTACGCCCGGGCCAATGCATCGATCGGTATCAATGCGGTCGTTGTGAACAACGTCAACGCGTCTGCCTTGATGCTGACCCCGCGCTACATCGAGAAACTTGCGCGACTGGCGGACGCCTGGCGTCCCTTAGGCATCCGCGTTTGGCTGTCTGCGCGCTTTTCCGCCCCGCGTGACTTGGGTGGACTGAGCACGGCCGACCCGCTCGATCCGCAGGTTCGACGCTGGTGGAAGGACAAGGCCGACGAAATCTACAGGGCCATTCCCGACTTCGGCGGCTTCCTGGTCAAGGCCAATTCGGAAGGCCAGCCGGGCCCGCAGGACTATGGCCGTACCCACGCCGATGGCGCGAACATGCTGGCGCAGGCGCTGGGGGGTCGGGGCACGGTGATCTGGCGCGCCTTCGTTTATGCCAGCGGTTCGGAGACCGACCGCGTCAAGCTCGCCTATGAGGAATTCAAGCCTCTCGATGGGAAATTCGCCAGCAACGTGATCCTTCAGGTCAAGAATGGCCCGCTGGATTTCCAGCCGCGCGAACCGTTCCACCCGCTGTTCGGCGCCATGCCGCATACCCGATTGATGTTGGAAGCGCAGATCACCAAGGAATATCTGGGCTTTGCCACGCATCTGGCTTTCCTTGCGCCACTTTGGGCCGAAGCGCTGGGGGCAGATACCGGGCATGGCGAGGCTGGCCGCGCCCTTACCGTAGCGCAGACCCTTGCTCAGGGCGGCATGGCTGGCGTCGCCAATACGGGATCGGACCGGAACTGGACCGGTGGACATTTCGATCAGGCCAATTGGTATGCATTTGGCCGGCTCGCCTGGAACCCGGATCTGTCTGCCGATGAGATCGCCCGCGAATGGGCAGCGCAGACATTCAGTCGCGATCCCGCCTTTACCGTGCCCGTAGCGGAGACGATGGTCGGCAGCCGGCAGGCCGTGGTCGACTACATGACCCCGCTCGGCCTCGCTCACCAGATGGGGACCGGCCACCATTATGGACCGGCGCCGTGGGTATCCGATCTATCGAGACCGGAATGGAACCCAACCTATTACAACCGCGCAGACAAATCCGGCATCGGCTTTGACCGCACAGTGACGGGAAGCGATGCCTTGGCCCAATATGCGCCGAGTGTCGCGGTGCACTGGGCAGATGCCGCGACTATGGATGAGGATTACCTGCTGTGGTTCCATCATCTGCAATGGGACTATCAGACACAGTCCGGACGAACCTTGTGGCGCGAATTGGTGGCACGGTACGATCGCGGCGTTGCCGCCGTGGACGCAATGGCTGCGCAGTGGGCCGATCTGGCGTCATACGTCGATGCGCGGCGACATCGCGATGTTGCGGACTTCCTGGCAATCCAGAAGCGTGAAGCGCATTGGTGGCGCGATGCATCGATCGCCTATTTCGGTGCGGTCTGCGGCTGCGATCTGCCGCCGGGGACCCGGACGCCTGCGCATAGCCTCGACTGGTACGAAGCCCAGCGCTTCCCCGACGCCCCGGGCAATCCATGATTTCGGCGAACAGGACAAGAAGGAGAGCAACGTGATCCGCAGCAGGTATCTGATCCTTGCCATGGCCGCAGCCAGTTTGCCGGCAGCCATTGCCGCACAGCCTGTCGCTCATGTCGCCGAGGTGGAATATCAGGGAGGTCCCCAACCTGAGACGGCGCCGGGGGCCTTCCGTAACCCGGTCCTGCCGGGTTTCCAGCCCGACCCTTCTCTGGTGAAGGTCGGGAAGGACTTCTACCTCGTCAATTCGACCTTCGCCTGGTTTCCGGGTATCCCGGTCTACCACAGCCGAGACCTCGTGAACTGGCGGCAGATCGGAAACGCCATAGACCGACCCGGCATGTTCTCCTTCAAGGGCATGCGCACGAACGATGCGATATTCGCCCCGGCAATCAGCCATTACGGTGGTAAGTTCCGCATTCTCGACACATGCGTGCGGTGTGGCGGAAACTTCATGCTCGTGGCAGATCGCCCCGAGGGCCCCTGGTCGGACCCGGTCTGGCTCGACTTCGAAGGCATTGACCCTTCGCTTTTCGTCGATGATGACGGCAGTGCATGGGTGCTCAACAATGGCGCGCCCGAAGGCGAACCGCGCTATGAAGGCCATCGCGCCATCTGGATTCAGCGCATCGAACTTGCCACGGGCAAGATGTTCGGCCCGCGCAAGGTGTTGATCGATGGCGGCGTGCGTCCTGAAGACAAGCCCATCTGGGCCGAGGGGCCGCATATATTCAAGCATGATGGCTGGTATTACCTGACAGCCGCCGAGGGCGGTACCGCAGAGGACCATTCGCAGACCATCTATCGGTCCCGCCGCCCCGATGGCCCTTATGAAGCCGGGCCGGTCAATCCGATCCTGACCCAGCGCGATCTGCCGCCGGATCGTCCCTCGCGGGTCGAAGCGACCGGCCACGCGGACTTTGTGCAATTGGACGATGGCAGCTGGTGGGCGGTGTTCCTTGCCACAGTGCCTTTTGCCGGGCAGTCGACGCTTCTGGGGCGAGAGACATTCCTGCTCCCGGTGACCTGGAAGGACGGTTGGCCATCGATCCTGCCAAAAGGCGCTCCGGTTCCCCTGACAGTGAAACGCCCGCCATTACCAAGTGACGAGAGGGTGGACTGGACGCATTGGCGGGATACCTTCAACGTTCCCAAACTGGCGCCGCAGTGGCTGCACTTGCGGGATCCCGCGACCGCTTCGTGGTACCGGATCGGCAATGGTCTTGACCTGACGGCTCGCCCGGTTGCGCCAGGCAGTCTGAATGGACAGCCTGCCTTTCTCGGTCGCCGCCTGCGCCAGCAGACCGCTCGTATCACTGCACGGATTGCCTTCACCCCCGAACGAGACGAAGACTTTGCAGGCTTGATGGCCTTCATGAACGAAGACCATTTCACCAGCATCGGGATTACCAGGATCGACGGAAAGCAAAGGATCGCCTTGCGCGAAAGGCGCCGTGCCGATCAGTCTCAAAGCGGCGTCACCGTCGCCAGCGCGCCGTTATCCGGCTCCGGCCCCGTCGAACTCGCCATCGAGATCGATCGAGGCACTGCCGATTTTGCATGGCGCCCTGCAGGACAGAAGGATTGGCAGTATCTCGCTCGCGGCCAGGACGTCGAACACATGGCCTCGGTGCATGGCGGCCTGTTCACCGGAACTGTAATCGGTCCCTTCGCGCAGCAGGCTACCGCACTCCAATAGGCGAATACCTGCATTTCTTGGTCCTACGGGACTTGCCGAAATACGGCGAGCGAATTATGATAGCGCTATCAAACGGAGGGGATTCGGGGCCAATGCCCGAAAGCTTAATAGATATCCTGCCCGCGGATTTCCGCGAAGGCCTGTTTGCCGGACGCGCAGAAAGCGAGGCCGGGCCCCATGTTATCGCAATCCGCAGCGGCGAATTGTTCGACATTACCGATGACGCCGCGACAATGTCGGGCGCCGTGGCACGGCGCGCCTTTTCAGGCGGACGACACATGGGCCCGGTGGAAGAAGGCTTACCCGAAGGTTGGCGCCTGATTTCACCGGTCGACCTGCAATGCATCAAGGCCTGCGGCGTCACCTTCGCACTCTCTGCCATCGAGAGAGTCATCGAGGAACGGGCGCGCGGCGATGCAGCAAAGGCCGCCGAAATTCGCGACTTGCTCGAAGAACGTGTCGGCAGCGGCATCCGTTCCGTGGTACCCGGTAGCGACGAAGCCATGGCGCTCAAGACGGCACTGATCGATCAGGGTATGTGGTCGCAATATCTTGAAGTCGCGATCGGACCCGATGCCGAAGTTTTCTCCAAGTCTCCGGTTCTTTCAACGGTCGGCCATGGCGCGCTGATCGGTGTGCGTTCGGATTCGAGTTGGAACAATCCCGAACCCGAAGTGGTGCTGGTCGCCGATGCGTCAGGCACCGTTCTCGGCGCAACCTTGGGCAACGACGTCAATCTGCGCGATTTCGAGGGGCGCTCCGCACTTCTGCTATCCAAGGCGAAGGACAATACCGCATCCTGCTCGATCGGCCCCTTCATCCGTCTTTTCGACGACGGTTTTACGATTGATGACGTGCGCGCCGCCAATGTCGACCTGCTGATTGAGGGAACCGACGGATATCGGCTCGAAGGCACGAACCGAATGAGCGAAATCAGCCGGGATCCGCTCGATCTGGTCGATCAGACCTTGAGCGAGCACCACTATCCTGATGGGTTCGTGCTCTTCTGCGGCACGCTTTTCGCACCAACGCAGGATCGCGACACGCCCGGCGGAGGGTTCACGCACAAGCTGGGTGACAAGGTCACAATTCGTTCGGAAAAGCTCGGAAGCCTCTCGAACATAGTCACGACGTCCCGCGATGCTCCGCCCTGGACGATGGGTATTGCGGCCCTGATGCGAAATCTCGCCGCGCGCGGCCTGATCGAAAAGGTCTGAAAAGCGCGGCACCACAACACCCTTCCGAGCGTACTTGAGCGGTCGCCAATAAGATGTGCCGGAAGCGTCGAAAAGGAATGAACCAAGATGGAAATGGCAAACACGGCTGCGACAGGTCGATACAGGTGATGGCTGGCGAAACCAAGGTTGAGGGGCAGCGAGCGATCTATCCCAGCCTTTCGGGCAAGCGGGTAATTGTGACCGGTGGCGCTTCCGGCATCGGCGAAGGCATGGTCGAGGCGTTTGCCCGCCAGGGTGCGCGGGTCACTTTCCTTGATGTCCAGAAGGATGCGTCGCTGGCTCTGGTCAAGCGACTTGCAGATGCGCCGTTCAAGCCGGTATTCGAACTTTGCGACATTACCGATATCGATGCCTTCGGTAAGGCGCTTGAAAAGATTCTCACTTCGCTGGGCGGATGCGATGTCTTGGTCAACAATGCGGGAAACGACGATCGTCACGCGATCGAAGACATCACGCCGGAATATTGGGACGAACGCATGGCGGTAAACCTGCGGCATCAGTTCTTCGCCGCGAAAGCCGTGATCCCGGCAATGAAGGAAACGGGAGGGGGGAGCATCATCAATCTCGGTTCGATCAGTTGGCATCTCGGCCTGAAAGACCTCGTCATCTACCAAACCGCAAAGGCGGCCATCGAAGGGCTTACACGCAGCCTTGCACGGGAACTGGGACGTTGCGGAATCCGGGTGAATTCGGTGATCCCGGGCAATGTGCAAACGCCGCGACAGATGCAGTGGTATTCACCCGAAGGCGAGGCAGAAATCGTCTCCGCGCAATGTCTCGATGGTCGTATTCAGCCGCAGGATATAGCCGCCATGGCGCTGTTTCTTGCATCCGATGACGGGCGTTTCTGCACCTCGCACAATTACTGGGTAGATGCCGGATGGCGGTAAGTGGCCCGGTTTCGCTCGCCCTCGATGCCCGCGCGATGCTGGGCGAAGGGCCTGTTTGGGACACGGCGCGCCAGTGCCTGTGGTTCGTCGATATCAAGAGCCATGCGGTATGGTGCCTCGATCCGCAAAGCGGCACTTCGCAGTGGATCGAAGCGCCGGATCAGGTTGGATGGGTCCTTCCGACCAGTACCGGTCGCTTGCTGGCAGGATTGAAAAGCGGCCTTCATCTGCTCGATCCGGTTACGCGGCAATTTGAGAAGACAGCGACAATCCCCGGCGAACCGGCGCACAATCGCCTCAACGACGCCTGTACCGACCGGGCAGGGCGCGTGTGGTTCGGATCGATGGACGACAACGAAGAGGCAGAGACGGGGCGCTTCTATCGCTACGAACGCGGCGCCATCGTCGCGGCCGGTCCTGCGGGAGTCACCATTACCAACGGCCCGGCGGTGAACGGTCGTGCAGACCTCGTCTATTTCAGCGATACCCTCGGCAGGAGGATATTTGTCGCTGAACTCGGAGAAGACGGCTTGCCGGGCGAACCGCGCCTCTTTGTCGATATCGCGCAGGACTTCGCCGGCGCCTATCCGGACGGTCCCGTGGTCGATGCTGAAGGGTGCGTCTGGACCGGCCTCTGGAATGGCTGGGCAGTGGCGCGGTATTCGCCCGAGGGGCGACTGATGGAAACCGTGTCCTTGCCGGTCGCAAACGTCACAAAACTTGCGTTCGGAGGAGCGGATCTGATGACCGCCTTCGTCACGACTGCGCGAAAGGGCCTAGACGGGGCCGCGTTGGAAGCCCAGCCCCAGGCCGGCGGGGTCTTTACCTTCCGCAGCGGGGTGGCCGGACTGGCCACAACACCGGTGGAGATGACATGACCTATCGCTTCCCCCTTGCACTTGCCCTTCTCAGCGCTTCAATGCCGGCACTCGCAGCTCCTGCGCTCTCACCGTACTGGACCGATCATGCCGTGATCCAGCGCGGAAAGCCGGTCGTAGTGGAAGGTCGCGCTGAGCCCGGCGAGCGCATAAGCGGCATACTTGGCGATGAAAGCAGCAAGGCCGTGGCAGGCAGCGACGGGCATTTCGTCCTGCAATTCAAGCCCCGCGAAGCAAGTGGCACTCCGCTGACCCTTGCGGTCGGTGATCGCCAGATCCACGATCTGCTGGTGGGCGATGTCTGGCTATGCTCGGGGCAGTCCAACATGGCCTTCATGGTGCAGCAGGGTCTTAACTCCGCGACGGAAATCGCGTCGTCCGCAGACGATGGACTGCGCTTGCTGCGCGTCCCGGATGGTTCGGCAGTCAGTCCGCAAGCGCGCTTCAGCACGCCTGCCCAGTGGAATGCAGCCGCTCCCGATACAGTCCGCGATTTTTCCGCTGCCTGCTATTTCATGGCGCGCGAACTGCGAGGCACCCTTGGCGTGCCGGTTGGCGTGATCAATTCCAGTTACGGCGGCTCGCAAATTCGGGTCTGGCTCACTCCCGAAAGCGGCATGGCCCTCTACGGAGCCGGGCAGATGGACATGCTGCGCTCGTTCGGGACCGATGAACTGGGAACTGTCGCGCGTTTCGCTCCAACCTGGGAAAATTGGTATCGCCAGCACTCCGGCGGCACCATGCCTTGGGCAAAGCCGGACAGCCTGCAATGGCAGCCGGTGCCGCAGATCAGTGTATGGAACGACTGGAAGGGCTCCCCACTGGTCGACAGCCCCATCGGAACCGTCTGGTTGCGCAGGGAAATCGAACTGACACCGGCGCAGGCGCAGGCGAAAAGTGGAGCAAGGCTGACGCTTGGCGTCATCGATGAAATCGACATGACCTGGGTCAACGGCCATCCGGTCGGCAATACATTCGGTTGGGATGTCGAACGCAATTATGATGTCCCCGCTCGCTTCCTCAAGCCGGGCAAGAACGAAATCATCGTTGCGGCTACCAATACCTGGAGCACGGGCGGTTTCACCTCGCCTCCGGAGACGCTGAAGTTCACACCATCTGGTGGGGCCGCAATCCCGCTGGCGGAGGGTTGGCGCTACAGCAAGGCGCCGATGCCTGAACTTCCCCCGCGCAGTCCCTGGGATACCAATGCCGGTATCGGCGTACGCCACAATGCCATGGTCGCGCCGCTCGGTCACGTCGCACTGAAGGGTGCTGCATGGTATCAGGGGGAAAGCGATGTCGACCTGCCTGGCTATCGCGATCGCATGCGCGAACTCTTTGCCGGTTGGCGCAAGCAGTTTTCGCCCGACATGCGTATGCTTGTGGTTCAGCTGGCCAATTACGGACCGGTGCAATTGGCTCCCGCCAAGTCCGGTTGGGCGGATTTACGCGAAGAGCAGCGCCAATCCGTCTTGGCCGACAAGAATGCCGAGTTGGTGACTGCCATCGACATTGGCGAGCGCACCGATATCCATCCGGCCAACAAACAGGTTCTCGGCCATCGGCTTGCGCTTGCAGCACAGGGCATCGCCTTGCCTGAACCGGTGGAGGCTGTGCGCGACGGCGACGATGTTCGGATCCGCTTCGCTGGCGTCGATGGAAAACTCATCGCATGGAGCGGGAACGGTCCGCTTGCCTTCGAGCTGTGCGGCGATACTCAGCCGAGTTGCCGTTATGCCATGGCGCGAATGGACGGCACCAGCGTGTTGCTGGCTGGCGACAGGAAGCCTGCGACCCGTGTTCGCTACGCCTGGGCCGATAGCCCTGTCGTCAACGCATACGATGACAGGGCAATGCCGTTGCCGGGTTTCGAACTCCCGATCGGCTCGCGTTGAACAAGGGCAGGGTAGGCGAGGTTAGCCTTCCTGCCTGCTGGCTCCCCAGACCTTGCGGGCGAGTCCCGGTGCGCTGTCAGACTGGCGGCGCACTATTGAGTAATCGAGTTTGAGATGCACGGGATCGCTGGGCTTGCCACTGCGTTCCGCCCTCAATTCAGTGGCCAGCATTTCAAGCGCCTTGCTTGCCATTTCATGGATAGGCTGGCGGATGGTCGTCAGTTCAGGCCAGATGGTGCTGGCAATCGGCGTATCGTCGAACCCGCAGACCGTCAGGTCTAGCGGCACGTCGAGGTGACGACGCTGAGCGACTGCGACGGCAGCTGCGGCCATGTCGTCGTTCGAAGCGAAGATGGCGGTCGGCGGATCGGACTGGTCGAGCAAGTACATGGCTGCATCGATGCCGGAGCGATACGTGAACAGCCCCTGACGCACGAGGCCTTCGGGCACATCGAGTCCGGCTGCTGCCATCGCGTCGAGGTAACCGGTCAGGCGCTGTCCGCTCGCGGTCTGGTGTGGGTTGCCGATGACGAAGCCGATGCGCTTGTGACCGAGCCCGATAATGTGGTTCGTCATGTCGTAGGCGGCTTGATACTCGTCGATCATCACCGCCCAGTCTTCCGCTTCCGCCGTACCGGGTCCGACCAGTACGGCGCGACTGTCCAACTGACGAAGCAGTTCCAGCAGCGGCTTTTCGTCGCATAGCGGTGGGGGCAGAAGAAATCCGTCGATACCGCTGTTTGTCAGGCGCCGGATGACTTCTTCTTCGTCTTCGCCGAATGCGCAGCGTTCGACCACGAGGTGAACATCGCTGTGGCTCGCTTCCTCCAGGCAGCCCATCAGGAATTCGCTGAGATAGGAAGCAGACGGGTTGGTATAGAGCAGTGCAATGCGCAGTTGCGAAGCGCCAGCCAGGCTCCGCGCGGCGCGGTTGGGCGAGTAGTTAAGCTGTTCGATCGCAGCCTGCACAACCTTGCGTGTGTCTTCGCGCACGCTCGCTTCATGGTTGATTACGCGGCTGACCGTCATCGGCGAGCAGCCTGCCAGGCGCGCTACGTCTGCAATCGTCGGCCGACCTAATTGCTTGCGGTTGCCCCTCTTTTTTCGGCCTGTTGCATCATCCTTTGCCATGTTGCGATCTAGAACCGGTTTCCATGGTACCGCAAGCAAATGATGTGCGCGGATCGGCCGTTATCCGCAATGTTTGGGCCGTTTACCCGGTCGATGGCGTCAATTCGCCTCTCTGACAGCGGCCTGGGCGTACTGTGCAATCGATCCATCGCCACCACGAAGCCTCCGTTACGGTATCCTGAAAATGGAAGGGCGCGGCCTTTTCCGCACTGCAAGACCGCGCCCTTCTTTGTGCCGGGGAGGAGGAGAAAGTTCCCCGGCGTCGGGGGGAAAGTGTCAGCGCTCGTCCCAGCCCTCCATTTCCTCGAGTTCCTTGCCCCGCGTTTCGTTGATGAACGAGCGGACGAGGAAGAAGCTGATCGCCGCGCAGATGGTGTAGAAGGCGTAAGTTAGTCCCAGGCCCAAGCCGCTGGCCATGCCCGGGAAGGACTGGACCACCGCGTAGTTCGCCGCCCATTGGGCAAGGCCGCACACGGCGAGGGCAGAGCCGCGCAATTGGTTGGGGAACATCTCGCCCAGCATGACCCACATGACCGGCCCCCAGCTCACATTGAAGAAAATGACGTAGAGATTGGCGGCAACCAGCGCGACCAGGCCGATCGACTGATCCAGCACGAGATTGCCCGCAGCGTCGAGCGCTCCGCTGGTAAAGACCCAGGTCATCGTTCCGAGGGTCACTGTCATGCCTGCCGAGCCGATCAGCAGGAGCGGCTTGCGTCCGATCCGGTCGACGAGGCCCATGGCCACGAAGCAGGCCGCAATGGAGACGATTCCGGAGACGATGTTACGTTGAAGGGCCGTTTCCTCGGATGCACCGGCCAGCTTCCAGAGGGTTTCGCCGTAGTAGAAAATCACGTTGATGCCCACGAGCTGCTGGAAAACGGCCAGAACGAGCCCGGCCCAAACGATCGGCCGCAGGATCGTGCCGGGCGCCATGACGTCACGCAGGCGAGGGCGGTGATCGTGCGAGAAGCTCGCGCGGATCTCCTTGACCTTGGCGGCGGCGGAGAAGGCGCCGAACAAACGCGCAAGAATGGCTTCGGCTTCGGTATCGCGCTTGCGGCTGACAAGGTAGCGCGGGCTTTCGGGGATGGTGAAAAGCGCGATCAGGTAGACGGCCGCAGGCACCGATTGCGCAAGATACATCCAGCGCCAGGCAGGGTGCCCGCCGATCATGCCAAGCGAATCGCCCGCTGCCTTGGCCAGGAAGTAGTTCACCACGAAGGCCAGGGTCAGGCCGGTAATGATCATGACCTGCTGAACCGATGTCAGGCGACCGCGCATGTGGGCGGGCGCGACTTCGGAAATATAGGCCGGAGAAAGGACGCTGGCTGCACCAACGGCCATGCCGCCGGCAAAGCGCGCGATAACGAAGATCGTGTGATCGGGCGTCAGTCCCTGAACAAGGGCGCCGATCAGGAAGATGACAGCCGAAATCATCATGACGCGCTTGCGCCCCATGGCGTCTGCCAGTCGTCCGGCGAGGAAAGCGCCTGCAGCGCAGCCGATCAGCAGTGAGCCGACCGTGAATCCGAGTCCGGCATCATCAAGCGCGAAAGCGTCGCGAAGCCCAGCCTGGGTCCCGTTAACTGCACCGCTGTCATAGCCGAATAGCAATCCGCCAATAGTCGCAACCGCGACGATGGCGCCGACCAGCGACATCCTGACATTGTCTTGTCCGCTATCGTTCATCAGTTTTCCTCTCACCAGCCCAACATGCGGACTTGCCATTTTGTTAGCGCTACCTAAAACAGATTCCAGCAGCTGCGCAAGAGGTCTGTGCGAGCAGATCGATTAATTCAACCAGGGGACAGGCAAAGTCCCGGTATCCGTGAATGCAGGGTGCGAAAATGCATGAATCAATTCGATAGAGGCTTCGATGTGTCGCCAGGCATGTCACAGTGTGCGGAGAGGAAATAATGTACCGAACAGGATGGCGGTTTGCCGCGACCTTGGGACTGATGTCGCTTACACAGGCGGCAACGGCAGGCAGCGATGACGATGTAATCCCGATCGAGGTCGAGGCCGACAAAACCGGTGCGACGATCGACCGGAATGTCTTCGGCCAATTTGCAGAGCACCTTGGCTACGGCATTTACGGCGGTGTCTGGGTCGGCAAGGATTCGAAAATCCCCAACGTGCGGGGCATCCGCAAGGACGTTGTCAGTGCACTCAAGGCAATAAAGGTGCCCAATGTCCGGTGGCCGGGCGGTTGTTTTGCCGACGAGTATCACTGGCGCGACGGGATCGGACCGCAAAGCGCACGGCGTGCGACGGTCAACGCGAACTGGGGCGACTCTGGCGAACCGAATACATTCGGAACGGACGAATTCATGGATTTCGTCAGCCAGATCGACAGTGAGGCCTACGTTTCGGTGAATGTCGGTTCCGGCACCGTGCAGGAGGCGGCAGACTGGCTCGCATACATGACCGCGCCAGCCACCAGCGCGGCCGGCAAGGAGCGCGCTGCCAACGGCCATCCGGAACCCTACAAGGTTCGCTATCTCGGTCTCGGCAACGAAAGCTGGTCGTGCGGCGGCGCCATGCGGCCCGAATACTACACGGACCTGATGAAACGCTACGCCCGCTTTGTGCGCAACTACCGGCCCGAGCAGATGGAAAAGGGGGCCGAGCCCATGCAGCGCATTGCTGTGGGGCCGAACGGGCCGGATACCGCCTATACGGAGCAGGTCATGAAGACCTGGACGGAACATGACTGGGCCTGGAATATCGAAGGTCTTTCGCTGCACTCCTACACGACCGGCGGTTGGCCACCGTCGATGTCCAGCACCGACTTCGACCGGAATGCCTACGCATCACTCATCAAGGAAACGCTGGGCATGGATGGGATGATCGCCAGCCATTCAGCCATCATGGACAAGTACGATCCGGACAAGAAGGTCCCGCTCGTCGTCGATGAGTGGGGCGTCTGGCTGGAACCCGCACCGGGCACCAATCCCGGCTTCCTGATCCAGCAGAACTCACTGCGTGATGCGATCATCGCCGCTTTGAACCTCAACATCTTCGCCCGCCATGCCGATCGCGTGCGCATGACGAACATCGCCCAGATGGTGAACGTCCTTCAGGCCATGATCCTGACCCAGGACGAGAAGATGCTGCTGACGCCTACCTATTACATCTACAAGATGTATGTGCCGTTTCAGGATGCCCGCTTCGTACCCGTGAATTTCGACGCGGGCACCTATCGCGAAGGGAACGTCGAACTGCCGCGAGTCGACGCGATTGCCGCGCGCGGGAAGGACGGCAAGCTCTGGCTGGCGGTGACCAACCTGGACCCTTCGCGCAAAGCGACGATTTCCGCCAGTTTCGATGGATTGGCGATCAAGGCCGTCTCAGGCGAAGTCCTGACCGGGCCCAAGGTCAATTCGATCAACACCTTCGACAATCCCAATATGGTCGTGCCGAAGCCGATCTCGGGGACGGTGCGCAAGAACAGTGTTACCGTTGATCTTCCGGCCAAGTCCGTCGCGGTCTTCCGGCTAGACGAATAAGGCAATGGCGGCGGCCCACCCGACTGGGTGGGCCGCCAGGCCCCGCAAGATCAACGGGTCAGGGCGGCATTGCCCCAGGTTACGGGATCGGGAAAGCGCATCGGCGTCGCGGACCGGGCGACTATTTCCACCAGCTTCACACCCGCAACATCGGCCTCGATTTTTGCGGGAGCCTCGCCGAAACGCATGGGGTCGGACCGGGCCAGCAACTTGCCGTCGCCGTAGACGGAGAAGGTCACAGGTTCGCTTCTGTCCCGCGCACTGTCGTCGACACCCACTTCAGCGGAAAAGTGCCTGTAACCGGCGTTACGGATTTCGAGGCGCGAGTTGGCAAGAACCCCGATCCCGCTTGCAAAACGGCGACCGGAAACAGCCAGTTCCTCGCCATAAGGCGTCGCATCCGCCTGGGCACCGCCCCAACCGCCGTAGCGCGGATGTTCGCCGTTGCCGTGGGTGGACTGCCAGGGCAGGATCGCACGATGGGTCATCGGTTCTGCCTGCGGAACGGTAACGCCATCGACAGCCGGGTTCACGCTGCCCGGCATTTCCGACAGATAATAGCCATCGGCCAGCATGCGCTTGCCCTTCGCCTTGAATACCAGCGTTTCGCGCGGTGCCAGCGTGAACTTCTGCTCGCCCTTGAACCGCGTGGTATTGCCGGTCCACAGATCGGTAAGTTCGACATCGGCGCCGGCAAGGAACTTGAGGTGTTCGGCCGTGAGCACGGCATCCAGAGGAGCGGAGGTCCGATTGAGGATCGCCACGCCCTTCGTGCCATCGGCCAGGGTCTTGGCATAGATCTGCACGTCGTCGGAATCGTAGGCGAGTACCGCCTGATTTCCGGCCGGATCCTGATCGAGAGCGATTATCCCTTCATTGCCAAGGATCGCCATCAGTTCGGGCGCGGCCTTGCGCAGGTCGTAGCCGATGATCAGGGGGGCATTGAGCATTGCCCACATGGAGAAATGGGTGCGTGCCTCGGTCAGGTGATCGGCGTCGAAATCTCCGTTGCCGATATAGAGCATGTCCGGATCGTTCCATGATCCGGGCTGCGCATAGAGCGCCCGCCTTGAGGTGCTGTCCATGTTGAACAGCATGCGCCCCCAGATCGGGAAAATATCCTCGCTCGTACGGGAGAGGTTCCCGACGTTCTTCGCCCACGAGCGCACGTCGGCCGATCCCCAGATGCAAAGCGAGAACACGAAGTCGTTGTCGGGATTGTAGCGTTCCAGTGCATCGGCCACTTTGCCGAAGAGAGCGCGCACGGCAGGAATGTCGGTCCGCCCCAAGGAATCGGAATCGATCAGGGGCGCAAAGGCGCGAAATTCCCCGGCTGCAACGCGCGGGTTGCTCTCCGGCAAGCCCCTGATGCCACAACCATCCACCTTGATCAGGTCAAAGCCCCATTCCGCGAAATAGAGGCCAATGTCCTGATCGACGTGATCGTAAAGCCCGACTTCACGCTCGGCCACGGTGCCGCTGGGCAAGCTGGCTTTTTCTTCGCTGTAGATCTGCCCGCAAGAGTTGCGCCCGATCTCCGAGTAGATGCCGGCTTTCAGGCCCATTGCATGCAGCTTGTCCGTCAACGGGCGGAAGCTGGTCGTCCCGTCGCTGCGGATCGCCGAAGGGAAACGGTCGGTGCGGATGACGAGACGGCCATCGCCCCCCCGCCGCGCCCACCAACCTTCGTCCAGATCGATGTAGCGATACCCCTTCGCCGCCAGCCCCGAAGTGACTATCGTTTCGGCAGAGCCGATGACCTTGGCTTCATCGATTTCGAGCGCAAACGCATTCCAACTGTTCCACCCCATCGGGGGCAGGGCGGCATTGCCCTTGTCGTAGGCGCTCCATTCGCCTTTCGGATCGAGTTCGTCGGCATGGGCGGCTGTGGCGGTCAAAGCCATGATGGCAACCGCGCCAAGGAGGCGAAAACCTCGTTTCATTCGGGATCTCCCGGTTGGAGGATGAAGCTGTCAATGTCGAGGGAACCACCCTCGCTTTGCGTGTTGAAGCAGGAGAGCGCGAACTGCTCGCCCTGGAATGTGCCGGTCTGCCAAGCGAAGGCGAGCGGAAACGTGCCTCCCAGCGGCACCCAGTCCTTACCGTCGAGGCTGTAGGACAGGCTGCCCTTGTCGGTCGTGAAATCGGCATTTGCGGCAAGCCACAAATCCGAACCCGAGATGGTCACTTCGGCGATCCTCACGTCCTCGCGCGGGCCGCTCACTGTGCTTTCCAGAACGCTCATTCGCAGGAACGGGTGCCCCTTGGGATCGCGGCTTGCCGCGATGGTAGCACTGTATTGCCCGAAAGTTCCGAACCCGCACCGATCGCCTGCACGCAAACCTGCAATGTCCAGCTTGACCACCGCACGACTGCGCGGTCCCTGGGCTTTCTGCACCAGGGTGTTGCGCGCCGACCAGAGGTTGTCGGCACGCTTCGCATGAAGCCGTAGCCATCCCGGGCGTTCATTGAGCGACCAGGCGCTATCGTCCTGGTTGTGGTTCCATTGCCACTGCATCCCGAGGCTAGCTTGCGTAAATCCGTCTGAAGAAGCGAGCTGCGAGGGCGGGACCCCGTCGATCGGTTTGCGGGCCCGTTCCGGCACTCTTCCGGGAGCCTCTGGGGTGCCCCAGATCGGCCAGTCATCCTCCCAGAACACCGGACTGAGGTTGGTCATTCGTCCGATCGATCCGGCGTCGACCATCACAAAACCGGACCAGCGGCCATCTGGCAGGTCGACAAGCGCTCCCTGGTGGCCGCCAGTCCTGTCGTCTAGCTGCTCTCGGGTCTCCCAGGGCCCGAAAAGGCTGCGCGAGCGTGATACCGTCAGCGCCATGCGCGGCGGCACAGCGTTGAATATGTAATACCACCCATTGCGCTTGACGATCTTGGATCCCTCGCCGCCCGGTACGAAATGGACCTTGCGGGAAGCCGCGACCCTGTCGAAATCACGATCGAGCGTCAGCAGCGTGATCGTGCCGTCGGAATTGACGGCCGTGGCAATATAGCCTGTCCCGTCGTGATCGATGAACAGGCCGGGATCGAAAGCCTCGCGGTCGAGTTCGTGATATTGCCAGGGACCGCGCGGATCCGGAGCATAGTAGATACGGGTGTGGAGCCCGACCGGCGTCACCGCAAGATAGAACATGCCCCGGTAGTGACGCAGGCTCGTCGCATAAAGTCCGCGCCGATAGCCGTTGCCGCCTTCAAGATCATAGGCCGCAGAGCCATCGATGCGTTGGACTACATGACTGTAGAACTCCCAGTTCACCAGATCCTTCGAATGCAGGATAGTGATGCCGGGGGTGTTCACGAAAGTCGTGGTGGCGAAATAGAAATCCTCACCCACGCGAATGATGTCGGGATCGGGATAGTCGGCATAGAGCACCGGATTGCGGAATGTACCATCGCCCTGATCGGCCTGCCAGACTTGAGCGGCGGCAGGGGCTTGGGCGAACGTGCAGGCACCCAGGGCAGCTGCCGTGGCGAGCAATGTCAGGCGCATATCGGAAAAGTCCCCGCAGCTGCGCGATCAATGCGCCAGGTAGGCGCTGAAAAAAGGCATGACGTGATTCTGGAATCGATCGGCCACGGCGCTGGTATGGGTGCCCGGATAGACCTCAAAGCTGTTGGCGATACCGTAACTGTCGATCAGGTCATGCAACTTCCCGGCATCGATCTTCAGACCATCCTGATCGCCGACATCGATGGCAATCGCTGCATATTTGCGCAGGTTGGCGACATACTGATCGGCGAAGGCAAGCGGGGAATTGGCCATCCACTTGGCCATGATGTCTGGTCGGACCTTTCCATCCTTTACCGGCAGATCGAGATACAGCGGCGGATTAAGGGGATCGGGAGACCAGGCCGCTGCCATGGCCAAAGTCCCGCGCGGACCGAAAGACAAGTCCTCCGAATCGACAGGTGTCTTGAGCCTGGCCACTTTCGCTTCCAGATCGGGCTCAAAGCTCTGCGGATCACGCACCGATAGACAGCACGGGCTCATCAGATAGAGCGCGCCGAATACATCTGCATGTTTGAAGCCTATGCGCGTTGCGCCGTATCCACCCATGGAATGCCCGACCAGCCCGCGGCTGCGTCTATCGGGAAGGGTGCGGTAATGGCTGTCGATATAGGCCACGAGATCACGTGAGACGAAAGTTTCGAAATCGCCGGTCGTCTGGGAGCTGGAATACATCGATCCGTTATATGCGGTCTTGCTGTCCGGCAGGACCACGATCATTTCCGTTGCACCTTGCGCGAAGGCTCCTTCGACCGTCTGGGGGACGTGGATCTCTTTCATCCATTGTTCGGCTCCGATGGAGTAACCGTGGAGCGCGTAGACGACCGGATAGCGCCTTTGCGGATCCTTGCCATAGCTGGGCGGAAGAACGACCACGACGTCGCGATCCGCGGCTTCGCCTTCGAGGTTGCCTTCGATGGCGATGGAATGGACCTTGATCCGCTCAACCGCGGTTGGTCTCGCTCCCGATACGGGGGCGGGAACCGGAGTTTGCACTTGGGCATGCCCGGGCAGGGCTGTCGATGCGAGTGCCAGCGCTGTTGATGCCATGATTATTCGCGATGGCCCCGGCCGGTGCATCGCCTTGCTGCTGATCCCCTCAATGGCAAAAGACATCATATCGCGGATTTGCGCCATCTCATCCTGTCCCTTTGCGGATTGGTGCCGGATTTGTCTTTCGCAACGTATCGGCCCGGAAGCGCATATTTTGTCTGCGTAAATCTTCAGGGTGTCAATCTCGGATTGTACCGATTTCTAATCGCGACGGTGATTGGATATACTTTCCGGAAGATTTTAAGGTCGTAAATACAGCCATGTAGGATCAATTCTCGTTGCAGATCACCAACAGGCGCAAAGGAGGTAGCGCTATCATTGAATCGCTGATAGGCTATTAACTCAGAGTCAAAGATAGGGAGAGATGGCCATGCGGATGCCGCTGAAAGGCGCAGGCACCGGGCTGGCGCTGGCACTGAGCGCATCGATAGCGCTGCCTGCGGCAATCGGGGCGCAGACACCCGATACTGTTCGTGCGACGATCGATGCCGCGAGCCGATCCGATGCGGTGACCCGTCATGCTTATGGCATGTTCATCGAGCCGATAGGTGGCCTTGTCGCACGCAGTCTCTGGGCAGAGATGCTCGATGACCGCAAGTTCTACTACCCGGTTGTGACTGCGGCGAAAGATGTTCCGCCGCCACCGAACCCGGAAGGAAGACCGGGAGTGATCTACCGCAAATGGCGTCCGATCGGAAGTGACGATGCCGTGGAAATGGACACATCCGATCCGTTCGTCGGCAATCAGTCTCCGAAAGTCACGGTCTCCAGCAAGGAAGTTCGTGGCTTCGGCCAATCGGGCATCGGCATCGCAGAAGGTAAACGCTATGTTGGCCACTTGTGGTTGTCAGGCGATCCCGGGGTCCATGTTCAAGTTGCCCTGGCCTGGGGCAAAGGCCGCTCGGATCGCCAGATTGAAAGCCTCGATACGCCCCGGCCCGGTTGGCAGAAAGTCGAATTCGCCTTTTCACCCAAAACCGGCACCAGCGATGCGCGGTTGGAAATCACCGGAACGGGAACCGGCGCATTCAGGGTCGATGCGATTTCCTTGATGCCCGATGACAATATCGATGGCTGGCGCGCGGACACTACGGCGATTGCCCGTTCTCTGAATTCGGGAATGTGGCGGCTGCCGGGTGGGAACTTTCTGTCCGATTGGGACTGGCACGGTGCGCTGGGACCGCGCGACAAGCGCGCTCCCATGTTCGACCATGCCTGGAGCGCCATGCAGCCCAACGATCTCGGCATGGACGAATGGATGAAACTGACGCAGATCCTCGGCGTCGATCCATACGTCACGGTCAATGCCGGGCTTGGCGATGCCCATTCTGCCGCCGAGGAAGTGGAATATCTCAACGGTCCGGCCACCAGCGAATGGGGTGCCAAGCGGGCGGCAAACGGCCATCCGGAGCCTTATGCGGTCAAGTACTGGAACATCGGCAACGAGCCCTATGGTTGGTGGCAGATTGGCCGGACGACGCTCGACTATTTCATGATCAAGCATAACCGCTTTGCAGAAGCCATGCGCGCGGTGGATCCGTCGATCGTTCTGATCGGCTCGGGGGCCATGCCCGATCAGCTCAAGCCACGAGATGCCAAGGAAAATCCGTCCCTGGACAGCATCCGGCACAAGTTCGGCACCGAGGAAGACTGGACGGGCGGGCTGTTTGCCAAGGCATGGGGGAATTTCGACGGCGTAAGCGAGCACTGGTACGATGCTGCGGAAAGGCGTCCAGACGCACCGGCAGATGCGGAACTCATGGAGTATGCGCGCTCTCCTTCGAACCAGGTGCGCATGAAGGCTGAAATCTGGGATGTCTATCGGCAACGTTTCCCCAGGATCGACAAGGACAATATCTTCCTGTCGATTGACGAATATGCCTATTTCGGCGGTGCCAACCTGAAGTCTGCGCTGGCCTATGCGATGGTCATGCAGGAGATGTTGCGCCACACCGATTTTCTGAAGATGAGTGCCTTCACCACCGGGGCATCGACGATGGACATTACGCCCACGGCCTCGGTTCTCAACAGCACCGGCCTCGTTTTCAAGCTCTATGGCGAACACTTCGGCGAAGGTACGGTCCCTTTGACGGTCACCGGAAATTCGCCGCAGCCCGAGCCTCGCCATCCGGTCGGCTACGATCACCCGCAAGTTCGCGCAGGCAGTCCGACTTATCCTCTGGACATCATCGCTGCGCTAGGGCCTGGCGGCAAGTCCCTGCGCATCGGTTTGGTCAATGCCACCTTCCAGAAGCAGTCGGCAGATCTCACTTTCGAAGGGCTTTCGGTCGTGGGAGCGGGCAAGCGCTGGGTGTTAACCGGAAAGTCGGTGGACGCTTCAAACAAGGTCGGCGCGCCGGCTCAAGTCACGATCACCGGCAGCGAAGCTATGCCTCAGGAAGGCGCACTGTCAGTCCCGCCGATCTCGATAGTGGTCTATGAATTTCCCCTGGCAAGTTAGTCCGGACGCCTGACGGGTGAACAGGGCGGAATCGCCGACGCGGTTCCGCCCGTTTTTCGTTCCTTCGCGGATTGAGCTCAGTTGCCCCGCAGCAGTTGCATGACCATCGCGCGAATTCTGCCATAGTTACCCTGATCGAGTGGTCCAAGGATGCCATGTTGCTCTTCCGGCAGATGGGCGAGGGGATGACCTTCCGGGCGGAAAACATAGTGATCGAAAAAGGAACGCCAGGCGGCCCGCTCGGGCTCAGGGCGTTCAGCAATCGCAATCATGGCCAACATCATGGCCGTGAAGGGTGCGTCGGGTCCCGAAGCGAATGCGTCCCACCAGTAATTGACGAGCAAATTGAGATCGCCCTTCGCCTCTACCTGATGCCACCACAACTTGGGCAGGTAGAGCGCATCGCCCGGATCCAGTTCGACGACCAGTGCTCGTTCTCTAATGACGTCGAAGCGCGGATAGCGGGGATCTCCGGGTTCTGATCCGGCCGCCAAGCTTACCGGTTGGCCCGCCATAGTATGATCAATCGGACCGACGTAAAGATCGCTGATGGCGCTGGGCGGATAAAGCGTAAATGTTCGCTGGCCAGCTACGACACAAGCAAGGTTGTCGAATGTGTCGTAGTGGCAAGCGACTGCGGACGCATTGCCGATCCACAGCCGCGGCCTGGCGCTGCGCGGCACGAATGGCAGGCAATTGGCCTCAGCGAAGCCAGGCATGTGGCTCTCGGCCGGAAGCGATCCCATGTAGACAGTGCCCAGTGATGGATTCTCGGCGCACCGCTCGATCCGCTTCAACGCTTCTGCGATTCCCATGATTTCACGCTTGAAGTTGAAACCGTCAGGGCCTGCCCCGTAATGATACCGGGCTGAGATCGATTCATCGCCAACGAAGCCTTGTGCCCGCTGCCCATTGTCAAACGCACAAAGGTATTCCCGCAAGTGCCGGACAGACTGCCTTGCCGCGATATGTGCGGGCCAATTGGCACAGGCTGCGCGAATGATGGCAGGGCGGCACGGCTCGATTACCTCTTTGCGGAATGCCCCCGGATCGGAAATCGCCGTGAGAGGAAACTCGGCAACTGTGTCTCCCGGCATCGGCTTCATGCAGCGCGGCTGAGCCGGCGATTGCGAATATTGGCCAGCGTGCCGATATGCTTGAGCGAACCGACCATGGTATAGATCAATTGCAGGTAACCCTTGCGGAACAAGTCGAGCACCGCAGCATCATCGAGTTCGTGCAGTGTATCAAGGCTTACCGTATAGAGTCCTTGCAGAACCAGCTTCTCTCCATCATCGAAATTGAGCGAAATATCGATCGGCTCAATCAATTTGAGACTCAACAGGGTCGCGGTAAATGCCTCCGTTTCCTTCTTGCCGTGAACCAGCTGGGTCAGGACACGTTGTATATGCCGCAAGGGCGTGGCAGGCTGCCCATCCATATCGAACAAGAGATCACCTTCATATTCGCTGAACCTTGGGCAACCCTCGTCGATAGCGATTTCATCTTCTGTTACATAGAACCCTTCGCGTTGCTGATCGAGTGTCCGATAGGGCGGTACCGAGCCTCCCATCTTGTCTGAAAGCAGGTTCTCATCTGGCTTGAAGCCGAACATCGCGCCAGCGTAGAAGGCACCGGTTTCGGGATTCTTTGCCAGGAGAATCGGACAGCCTGCAGCCGCGGAGCCAAATTCACTCAGCATGACTTCGGTGAAATGAGACGCTTCGGCATGACCGGGTTTCAACCGGAGATTCCGATGCTCCTGTGGATTTAGCGCTACCAATTGTATTGACATTCTAATCTCTCCCAAGCGGTCGCCGCAGATCCAAAACCGCACAAATCGGCCCTTTTTATGGCCGATTTTCGCGCTAGATACCGCAAATTTCAGCCTGCGCCAAGCACTGCAGAACTTTAATCAATACACCTACAAAAGACTATTGATAGCGCTACCTTGCAGTGCTACGAATTGCTCAGAAGAAAGGAATCGGGAGAGGATCAGAGCGGCGCGCCGATTACAGGCAGGCGACGCCCGGCACTCTCGACACGCAAATTTCTATCTGTCGCGCAAGCGATGTCTGATCGAACCGGATGAACACGGTCGATAAATAAAAGGGCATGGAGGGGATATGATGATTTCCAATCATACTGGCCGAACATTAAGCAGTCGCCTGAGGCATGGCTTGTTCACGGCAAGTGCAACGGGCGTGCTGGCCCTTGCGTTGACGGCTCCCGCATATGCGCAGGAAGCGGAAAGTGGAGGCAGCAATACTGCGCCTCAAGCCCGGGAAGGCGATCAGGGCGTCATTATCGTAACCGGTATTCGCGGTTCGCTTCAGCGCAACCTGGATGCCAAGCGTGAGGCCCCTGGCGTCGTCGACGTCATCTCCTCAGAAGAAATCGGCAAGTTTCCGGATTCCAATGTTGCAGCATCGCTGCAGCGCCTTCCGGGTGTCTCGATCCAGCGTGACGGGCCGCGCGGCGAAGCCAACGGCGTAACCATCCGCGGCTTCGGAGGCGACTTCAACGAAACACTCGTCGATGGTCGTCGCCTATCCACCGCCACTGGCGGCCGTTCAATCGATTTCAGCACCGTCGGCTCCGACTTCATCGGATCTTTGGCGGTTTACAAGACGCCGGACGTAGCGGTCGGTTCGAACTCGATCGGCGCCACCATCGACATTGCTTATCCCAAGCCGCTCGACAGGCCGGGCTTCCATATGGCTGCCAGCGCTTCCGGGTCTGTCCAGAACTATGCCAAGAAAGTCGTCCCCTCGGTCGGGTTGCTGATCAGCGACACCTTTGCGGACAACACCTTCGGCATCCTCGCCGACGTTATCTATACCCGCCACGATACGCGTACGAACAACGTCTACGTGCATGGGTTCCCGGGCGGCCTCTATGCGCCGTGTCAGCTCCAGGGCAGCACTGCCACTGTCTGCAATCCGACTAGCGATACGACGGCCGATCCCAGCCAGGTCAAGTCGATCGTGGGTTTCTTCGAACAGCAATATGGTGCCCAGCAGACCTACACCAAGGATGAACGTATCGACGGGCGGATCGCGTTGCAGTGGCAACCATCCGATGACATCCTACTCACCCTTGACGACAACTACACTGAACAGCGCATCAACTCGAGTACGTTCGGATTTGGCATCTGGTTCAACCAGGGTTCGCTGCGCAACGTCGTTCTGGACGACAATGGTGTGCCTCTGGACTTCACGCAGGCGGGCTCGCAGACCGACTTCACGGCTGAGCGTGCCAGCAACCTGCGTCGAACCAACCAGACCGGCCTCAACGTCAAGTGGAACGTCAGCAGCAACTTCGAAGTCGAGGCTGACGGCAGTTTCTCGAAGAGCTGGCTCAATCCGGACGGCCGTATCAGTTCACGCGGTGCGGACATCGGCTACGGCTTCGGCATCGGCCCGACTCTCGGCATTGCCATCGACGGCAACAGCAGCGGTGCATTCCCTTCGCTCCATGACTACGGGGCGGAAGGCGACCCCAGCCGTTGGGCCGACACTTCGGTCATCGGCTCGCACGTCACCGTCAATATCGCCAACAAGAATACGGATACGATCAAGCAGGCTCGCCTGTCGGGCAAGTGGACCCAGGACGACCTGACCTTGACTTTCGGGGGGACATACCTCGACGACACGTTCAAGTTCCGCAGTGCCAATACATTCGGAAATAACTTCTGGCAGGCGTACTCGGGCTATGGCCCGGCGTCGGGAACCAGTGGTGGCGTCGCAATTCCGTTGGATCTCTACAACGGGATGGTGGGAACCGGCGGTTTCATCCCCGGCTTCGACGGGATGCTGCCGCCCACGCTCATCAATTTCAACGCGATCGACTATCAGAATTTCCTGACGTCGCTGGGCAATCCGCAGGCCGGAAATATCCCCGGCTACAACTACGGATGCTGCAACGGGGACTTCACCGGTACATTCGACGTCGCGAACGATGTTGGAAGCTATCGCAACATCAACGAGAAGACGTGGTCACTTTTCCTCAAGGCTCGCTTCGAAACCGAACTGGCAGGAATGCCCTTCACCTTCACGGCAGGCATGCGTCAGGAAACGACGCATCTGAGCTCGAGCGGTATCGGTCGCCTTCCGCTGTCGATTACACCGAGCACGACTGACCCCACGCTGCTTACGGTCAATTTCGGTCCGGTGCAGCCAGTGACAACGAAGAGCAATTACAGCTACTTCCTGCCGGCTGTTGACGTGAAGCTTGAAGTCATGCCGGATCTCGTCCTGCGCTTCGATGCATCGCGAACCTTGACCCGTCCGACGCTCAACCTGCTGACCCCGGTTTTGAACATCGGCACCGGCCAGCGTATCGGCGCGCTTACGGCCGATGGTGGCAACCCGAACCTCAAGCCCTTCCTTTCGGACAATTTCGACCTTGCGGCGGAATGGTACTACCAGCGAAATTCCTATCTCGCAGTCAACCTCTTCCTCAAGAACGTCTCGAACTTCATCGTTCAGGGTACGCAGCGTCAGACGATCAACGACGTAGTCGATCCGTCAACGGGACAGCCGGCGCAGTTCACGGTTTCGCAGCGCCTCAACGGGCCTGATGCTACCGTTCGCGGCATCGAGCTTGCCCTGCAGCATACCTTCGGGGACTCCGGCTTCGGCTTCGTCGCCAACGCGACGTTCGTCGATACCAACAAGCCTTACGACCGAAGCGATATCAGCCAGAGCGGCTTTGCCGTGACGGGTCTTGCCAACTCGGCAAACTTCGTCGGCTTCTTCGACAAGTATGGGTTCGAGTTCCGTGCAGCGCTCAACTGGCGTGACGAGTACCTCCTCCAATTCGGACAAGTCCAGAACACGGGCGCCTTCGGTGCCGAGCCGACCTTCGTGAATGCCAGCACGCAGATCGACCTCAGCACCAGCTATCAGATCACTGAGGGCTTGAACGTCTTCGGCGAGATCCTGAACCTGACCAACGAGACGCAAAGCACGCACGGTCGCTACAAGAACCAGTTGCTTGACGTTTACGGTTACGGCCGCCGCTTCACTGCGGGTGTCCGTTACCGCTTCTAACTCCTCCCTGGCCGGAGGTGTCAAAGGATTGACACCTCCGGCAAACTGGTTTTGCCTCGGCTCATGCAACGACCCACCAAGAAGATCGTTATTGTCGGCGGCGGCACGGCCGGATGGCTCACAGCCGGAGTGATCGCCGCGAAGCATCGCAGCCGGATGCCAGGAGGTTTTTCGGTTACCCTGGTCGAATCCCCGAACACGCCGATCATTGGCGTCGGGGAGGGGACCTGGCCGACATTGCGCACCACTCTGGCCAGGATTGGCGTCTCGGAAACCGACTTCTTCCGGGAATGCGATGCAGCCTTCAAGCAGGGAGCCAAGTTCGCCCGCTGGACCACCGGTGCTCCCGATGACGCTTATTACCACCCGCTGATGCTGCCGCAGTCATTCGCGCAGCTCAACCTCGCCCCGCACTGGCTGGCGAATGGAGAGAGCAGCTTTTGCGATGCCGTCTGCCCGCAAGGTCGTATCTGCGACGACGGGCTGGCCCCCAAGACTATCGCAACACCCGAATTCGAAGCGCTGGCGAACTACGCCTATCACCTCGACGCCGGCAAGTTCGCGCCCTTCCTGCAACGTCACTGCACGCAGAAGCTTGGCGTTCGCCACGTCCTGGCGGACGTCCAGAGGGTCGAGATGACGGACGATGGCGATATCAAAAGCGTCGTCACCGAGCAGGCCGGTGAAATTGAGGGCGATCTCTTCGTCGATTGCACCGGTTTCAAGGCGCTGTTGATCGGCGAGGCACTGGGCGTACCGTTCAAGGATTGCAGCGACGTACTGTTCTGCGACACGGCGCTTGCGGTTCAATTGCCCTACGAAAGTGAGACGAGCGCGATTGCCTCGCACACGATATCCACCGCTCAATCCGCAGGATGGATCTGGGACATCGGCCTGCCGACCCGGCGGGGAATCGGCTATGTCTATTCCAGCGATCACACGAGCGGCGATGAGGCCGAGCAAGAATTGCGCGCTTATCTGGGCGCGGCGGGCAAGGATCTACCCTTGCGCAAGATCCCGATCCGCTCCGGCCACCGTGAGACCTTCTGGAAGCGCAACTGCGTCGCGGTCGGTCTGGCTGCCGGGTTCCTCGAACCGTTGGAAGCATCCGCCATCGTCCTGATCGAGCTGTCGGCCAAGCTGATTGCCGAACAGATGCCCGCGTGCCGGGAGGTCATGGATGCCATCGCGCGCCGGTTCAACGCCACGACGGATTATCGCTGGGGCCGGATCATCGATTTTCTGAAGCTGCACTACGTGCTCACGCAGCGCACAGACAGTGCATTCTGGCAGGACAACCTGCGACCGGAAACCATTCCCGAAAGGTTGCAGGAACTGCTGTTGCTCTGGAAATACCAGGGGCCATGGTTCCACGATGAATTCGACCGGGTCGAAGAAGTATTCCCTCCGGCGAGCTATCAGTACGTTCTTTACGGAATGGGTTTTCGCACCGAAGTGGAATCCGAAGCGCTGGCAGGAGATGCCAGCCTTGCCGCCAGAGCCATGCGTGAAAACGCGGCGCAGACGCAGCGGCTGCGGGCAGGTCTGCCCCGTCACCGCGATCTGATCCGCAAGATCGTCGATCATGGTTTGCAGCCGGTCTGAACGCGATCCATTCCAGCAAACGACGAGGATTACGCATGACCCACCCCCCATCGCGCCGTCACCGGCTGACGTCCTTCCTCCTCGCCGGTGCCATGCTGGTTCCCGCCGGACTCTCGATGGATTCCGTATCGGCGCAAGAGGCCGCGCCAGCGACAGCAGTCTCGCCGGTGCGCGCAAAGGCAAGGGCCCTGGCAGCGGATCTCGTGGCGAAGATGACGCTGGACGAGAAGCTGGGTCAGTTGCTGAATACCGCTCCGGCCATTCCGCGTCTCAACATTCCGGCCTACAACTGGTGGACGGAATCGCTTCATGGTGCGCTGGGATCCCTGCCGACAACCAATTTTCCCGAGCCCATCGGCCTTGCCGCCACCTTCGATGCGCCGCTCGTGCAGGATGTGGCCGGAACGATCAGTTCCGAAGTGCGCGGACTTCACGCCCTGGCGCGCAAGACCGGGCGTATGGGGCGCATCGGTACCGGCCTCGACACATGGTCTCCGAATATCAATATCTTCCGTGATCCGCGATGGGGAAGGGGGCAGGAGACCTATGGCGAGGACCCCTATCTCACGGCGCGCATGGGCGTTTCCTTCGTGGAAGGGATGCAGGGCCCGGATCCCGACCTTCCGGACGTGATCGCCACGCCAAAGCACTTCGCCGTCCATAACGGCCCGGAATCGACGCGCCATCATGCGAATGTCTTCGTCTCGCGCCACGATCTGGAAGATACATATCTGCCCGCTTTCCGCGCGGCGATCGTGGAGGGCAAGGCCGGTTCCGTCATGTGCGCCTACAATCGCGTTGACGGACAACCGGCCTGCGCCAGCCAGGAACTTCTGCAAGAGCACCTTGTCGATGCCTGGGGCTTCCAGGGCTACGTCGTATCCGATTGCGATGCGGTGAAAGACATCAGCGACAATCACAAGTACGCGCCCGATGGCGCTGCCGCCGTCGCCGCCGCCATGCGCATGGGCGTGGACAGCGAATGCCACACATGGACCCTGTCCGATACCGACGGGTTGACCGATCGCTATCGCGAGGCGCTGGAGCGCGGGCTCATCACCGTCAACGATGTCGACAGGACACTCATCCGCCTCTTCTCAGCCCGCCTGCGCAATGGCGACTTGCCCGGGGTGCGCAAGCTGAGCACCGATACGTCCTCCGCCGCCGATGTCGGAACATCGGCCCACGGCGCGCTTGCGCTCAAGGCTGCGGAAGAGAGCCTGGTTCTTCTCAAGAACAACGGAATTCTGCCATTCCAGACTGCCGGGATGAAAGTGGCCGTGATCGGCCCCTTCGGCGATGCCACCCGTGTGCTGCGCGGCAATTATTCCTCGACCATTTCGGCCCGGCCGATCTCGGTAGTCGAAGGATTGCGACAGGCCATGCCGAAGGCATCCGTTTCCTATGTTCCCTTCGGAGAGACGGTCACCGATGGCGATCCGGTGCCGGAATCCGCCCTTATCAGCGAGGATGGGAAGCCGGGTCTCACGGCGCGCTACTACAATGTGGTGGGCACGCCGCCCAAGCTCTTTGCCCCGGGCAAGCTGGACGAATATCTGAAGACGGTGAAATTCTCGGAAAAGCCGGTCGTGACCCGGCGAGAGCGCAGCGTCGATGGGCGGAGCCTGGACCTGGCGCAAGTATCCGATCATCACCGGGTAGTCTGGACCGGCTACCTCGTTCCGCCGGAGAGCGGCACTTACCGTCTCGGGCTTTCCGGCTTCCAGAGCGGCCGAATGGACTTCGACGGAAAACCATTCGTCGACCTCAAGGACGCAAAATGGGGCAGCTTGCCCACCATGAAGACGGTCACCCTTGAGAAAGGGCATCGCTATCCGGTCAGGATCATCGGCGAGGCGCATACGGGAACTGCCGGGATAGGCTTTGCCTGGAAGCGGATTTCGAATGATCCCGCCGGTGACATGCGAAGCGCCGCACAGGCTGCCGATGTGCTTGTCGCCGTCGTCGGACTGACGTCCGATCTTGAAGCTGAAGAATCGCCGATCGAGATTCCCGGGTTCAAGGGCGGCGACAAGACCACGCTCGATATTCCTGCGGACCAGCAAAAGCTGCTGGAACAGGCCAAGGCAACCGGCAAGCCGCTGATCGTCGTGGCCATGAACGGCAGTCCGATCAACCTCAGCTGGGCCAAGGACAACGCCGATGCCATCCTAGAGGCATGGTATCCGGGCCAGTCTGGTGGCCTTGCCATTGCCAATGTGCTGACCGGCAAGGTCAATCCGACCGGCCGACTGCCCCTGACTTTCTATCGTAGCGTCGAAGATCTGCCGCCCTTCGACGATTACGATATGAAAGGACGAACCTATCGCTACTTCACCGGGAAAGCTGTCTACCCCTTCGGATACGGTCTCAGCTACACGACTTTCGGCTATGGCCCGGTGGCGGTTGAGCCTGCTGGAGGCGGGGCACACAATGGCCTTCGTGTGACCACGCAGGTCAGCAACACCGGCCAGCGCGCCGGCGGCGATGCAGTGCAGCTCTATCTCGATTTCCCCGATGCACCGGGCACACCCAACATTGCCCTGCGCGGTTTTCAGAAGGTGTCGTTGCAGCCGGGAGAAACGCGCAAGGTTACCTTCGACCTGTCACCGCGCGATCTCAGTTCGGTAACCCCGGATGGCGTTCGCAAAGTGCTGGAAGGCCACTACAAGGTGACGGTGGGTGGCGGTCAGCCCGGCTTCGATAATCCGACGCAATCGGCCGATTTCTCGGTCGACAAGGCGGTCACTCTGCCGAAGTAACCAGTGGTGATGTCCTCAACGACGGCCCGTTCAGCGTGACGGGCCGCCCGGGGATCAATTCCACTTCGGCGCTGCGGTCGTTCAGACGGACGATCCGCTTTCCCGCTGTGCGACCGACCAGTCTTGCAGAGATCAGTTCGCCACCACGCCATCCCAGACTGACCTCGCAGGCGCCGCGTGTGCGCAAGCCCCGAGCGGAGCCCTGCGGCCACGCGCGGGGGAGGGCCGGCAGCAGGCGGATCTCGTCGTCCCGGCTTTGGACAAGCATTTCGGCGATGGCCGCCGCGCCACCGAAATTACCATCGATCTGGAACGGTGGGTGAGCGTCGAACATATTGGGATAGGTGCGCTCAGGACCGAGCAGGTAACGCAGGATACGGTGCGCATGATCGCCCTCGCGCAAGCGAGCCCAGAGGTTTGCGCGCCATGCCGTGGCCCAGCCAGTGGATTCGTCGCCCCGTAATTCCAGCGACTTGCGCGCAGCCATGGCTAGTGCGGGCGTCTCATCAAGGTTGATCTGGTGGCTGGGATAAAGCCCGTAGAGATGGGAAACATGGCGGTGATGCGGTTCGGGCGCGTCGGCATCCCAATCCTCCAGCCATTCCTGCAATTGGCCTTGCGACCCAATCCTGTCGGGTGCGAGCCGACTGCGGGCGTCGAGCATCTGTGCAGATAATTCACGATCCACGCCAAGGATGGTCGCAGCCTTTGCCGTCTGAGCGAGCAGGTCGCGCAGGATCTGCCGATCGACGGCAGGCCCGGCGCATACGGACGCGCCGCCGGGATGCTCGTTTTCCGGTGAGATCGAAGGATTGGTGACAAGAAACCCGGTGGCCGGATCGCGCTGCAAGGTATCGAGGAAAAACAGCGCGGCTCCGCGCATCAGGGGATAGATGGAGCGCAGGAACTCCGTGTCACGGTGATAGTCGAAATGGCCCCAAAGGTGCGTGCATAGCCAGGCTCCGCCCATCGGCCACAGGCCCCATGCGGCTCCATCGATCGGTGCGGTGGCACGCCACAAGTCCGTGTTGTGATGCGCGACCCACCCCCTTGCGCCATACATCTCCCGAGCGGTGCGGGCACCGGTCTGCGCAAGATCGCGCACCAGTGACACGAGGGGGGCCACGCATTCGCCAAGCCCGCTCGGTTCGGCAGGCCAGTAGTTCATCTCGGTATTGATATTGATCGTGTACTTGGATCCCCACGGCGGATCGTCGCTGTCGTTCCAGATGCCCTGCAGGTTGGCTGGCTGGCTGCCGGGCCGTGAAGAGCAGATCAGCAGGTAACGTCCGTACTGGAAGTAGAGTGCGGCCAGGGCGCTGTCATCGGAAGTCTGGCTGGTGCGAATACGCTCGTCAGTGGGCCGGTGCGCCTCGGGCGTTTCGCCCAGATCGAGAGCAACGCGGCGATAGAGTTTCCGATGCGATGCGGCGGTGTCGGCAGCGATGCGCGCAAATGAATGGCGACTGGCCGCTTCGATCTGACCGCGCGTGATCTGCGATGGGTCACCGCTGACATCGTCGAACCCACGATAGCTGGTCGCCATGGCGATCAGGATCGTGACGGTGTCGGCGCCTTCCACAGCTAGCTTGCCATCGCTGACCGAATGCCCTCCGCCATGATGCAAAATGCGTGCCCGAGCCTCGAAGCGCAGGGCACCCTCCACGCCATGAGCGCCGTTGTTCCGTCCGCTGAGGATCAGTGTGTCGCCATCTATCGTGAGTGCACTGTCGTGGGGTGCCTCCAGACCAACTAGGCAGTGGATTCTGCCTGGCTGATCGGCCCACAAGCGGATGGCAATGACCTGATGGTCTGGCGATGCGACGACTTCGCGGGACCACGACACGCCATCGGCCTGGAAGGTTGTCGTGGCCAGCGCTGCATCGAGATCCAGTTCCCGCAAGTAGCTTCCCTGCTCGACCGCACCGAGGCTCGGCATCGCAATCGTCAGGTTCCCGAAGGTCTGATAGGCCATCTGGCTCAAGGGGCGAGCCATGAGCCTTTCATTCGCCAAGGCCTGCGCCTGCGTGAAGCGCCCTTGTTCGATCAATTGGCGGATCTGGGGAAGGACTGCGTGCGCCGCAGGATTGACCGGATTGTAGGGTCCACCAGTCCACAGCGTATCCTCATTGAGCTGGAGACGTTCCAGTCCCGTGCCACCGAAGACCATGGCCCCGATCCGACCGTTACCCACCGGCAACGCCTCGATCCACTCGTGCGCAGGCTGACGGTACCACAGGCGATCCCGGGAAAGCGGCATCGGCGCCGCTCCGGCTGTCGAAGACGAGCCGAATTCGCCCAAAGCCACGGCAGCGCTCATCGTGGCGATACCCGTCAACAGCTTGCGCCGGGTCAAAGCGAAGTGATCTCTAGCCGAACCGGAAGGGTGGCCCAATGGGTTGGCTGGGTTGCCGACTGGTACGGTCATCGCCTTCTTGCTATCCTCTCCGCATGGACGAAAAGCGCTCAGCTCTTCGTCAGCAGCTATCTTGTCGGAGTAATGATAGCGCTATCCAATGTCGGACGGCAAGTGCGATCGTAGACCCTTGTGCCGGACCTTTCCCTGCTTTCAAACAAGCCCGGTATGACGGGCCGATCAGCTGGCGATAGCGAGTTCCGGTACTTCCTCAGAACCGGGAACTGGCTGGCGCGATCGTTGCGCATTCTCATCCGGCGTGCGGACATGCTGCAGGAACTGATCGACCTGCATCTTGAGCATGATCGCCTGCTGTTCCAGCTCGGTCGAGGATGTGAGCACCTGCGATGCAGCTGCACCCGTCGAAAGCGAAGTTTCGCGTACTTGCGCGATATTCGAGGTCACCTCGTCTGCGCTGCGGGCGGCAAGGTCAATGCTGCGCGCGAGATCCTGACCTGCCAGGGATTGCTGGTCCACGGCGGCTGCAATCGAGACCGAAGTCGCTTCCAGCTCCTCGATGTCCTTGCCGATGGCCCGCAGTGCCGCCACGCTGCATTCCGTCGATTCCTGGATTACGCGGATCTGCAGCGAAACTTCCTCCGCCGCCTTGCTGGTGCGGTCGGCCAGTTCCTTTACCTCCGACGCCACAACCGCGAAACCGCGACCCGCTTCGCCTCCGCGTGCAGCCTCGATCGAGGCGTTGAGCGCAAGCAGGTTGGTGCGGTGCGCGATGGTCGAAATGAGCTTCACGATCTCGCTTGCCTGTTCGGCCGAAACCGCCAGGGCGACGATCGTCTCGTCCGCGTCCGATGCGGTAAGCGTGGCCTTGCGCGCGAGATCCGCCGAACTTGCGGCCTGACGGCTGATCTCGTTGATCGACATGGCGAATTCGTCACTGGCGGCCGCTGCTGCCGTAACCCCGGCCGAGGCTTCGTTCATTGCGGAAGAGACGTCACCCGTCTGCATGGCGGACTGTTCGGCCGCGGAGGCCATCGCCGTTGCCGTGACCTGTAGCTGGCTCGACGCAGCCGCAACGCCGCTGACGATCTCGCCGACGGTCTGTTCGAACTTGTTGGCCAGTTCGACCAGCACTCTTTTCTGCCTCGCGCGCATTTCCTCACGCTCGCGGCGAGCCTGCTTTTCGCGTTCGATTTCCGCCTGTGCCGCCTCGGCAGCTTCGGCACGCAGGCGTTCGATGCGAAGATAGCCGCGTCGGAATACCTCGATGGAACGCGCCATATCGCCAATCTCGTGCGGCGCATCGGTGTCGGGCACTTCGATGTTGTTGTCGCCATCGGCAAGCTTGCGCATCGCTTCGGTGATCTTGTGCAAAGGACCGGTTATGTCGCGCCGGGTCAGGCCGAGTGCCAAGGCTCCGTTGAGCGCTGCGATCAGGGCGAATGCGACCATCGCCCACTCGCTCCAGGCGATGAATGTATTGCCACGACCCTGTCCAACCATGGCGCGGGTCATCAACGCCTCGCCAAGGGCAATGGCCTTGGCCGACAGGTCCGCGCCCTCCCGGGAGTAGCCAGAGGCCCGATCCGCGACCTGCAGTTTGGCCGCAAGATCCGTCAGCCTCCTGTCGAGCTGGTCGAATGTCAAGGCGATTTCAGGATCGACCTCGCCCAGCTGCAGCCGAGCATTCGTCAGTTTGTCGTCCGCGGCCCCGAGCAGTGCCTGAGCAGCACTTATCCGCCTGGCATCGGCATCGGCATCCGCGCTGCGCGTATCGACTTGCGTGACGGCTTGGGAGATGTCGGCTCCCGCTTCAGACAGGAGCCTGGCCGATGCGCTCAAGCGAGCGTAATGTTGCGTGCCGCTCTGGATGGTCGAAAGTGCGAACCAGCAGGATAACGCGATGAAAAGCGAAAGACCCAGAAAGACGCAGATCACCACGCGCATTTTCGTCTCGATCGACTGGCGACCGAACCAGTTGCGCTTCTGTGCCCCTGTTACATCCGACATCATAGAGCTCCCCGAACCTTTTGGGAGCTTATGCAGCCCCACTTAAGCAATACCAATGACCCGTTCCCGGAGTTCTGCGGCTCAATGCTTACGAAAGCGGAAAACCACATCCTTAACTATCAAGTAGATGGGCGGGATCAGGAAAACCGCTTCGGTGCGACCGCCCCAACCTCTTGCATATTTTCTGCTGAAAGCGGGGATGGGGTATGAGCGACCCATTCAACCTACTCACCGAAGATTGGCTCAAGGCCAACGGCTTCAAGTGGCATCAGTTCGACCGTCAGCCCTCCAAGCAATGGCTACTCTGGATCGGCAGCGCGATGGGCGACAAGATGACCAGCTACGAAGACCTCGGAATCGAAGTCGCGCCTGGGCATGACGGCAAGTGGTTCTGCTGGCTGCGTAGCGATAGCGCGGGCCGCTATCATCGGTTCATCCACATCCGCCACATAGAATCGGTCGATGACCTGACGGGCATGATCGCAGGGCTTATCGGCAGACCATTCGATCCATGGAACGCCCTGTACGGCCACCTGTACACGCCCGAGCAGGCTCAGCGCCTACGCAGCGAAGATGAGCGCTTGGACATGCGCTTACGCCGGGCCAATCCGCATTGGTATGCCAGTGAAAAAGACCATACGCGCGGCGGTCCGCTGATCGATCACGTCAACGCGCACATCAAGGCATCGGAGAAGCCCGCATGACCCCCCAACCCAACGAAAGGAACGCGTGATGGGGACTTGCCAGACATGCCAATGGTGGCAGCGCAACGAGGCGCGCGATCTCGTGGCGGCATTCGAAGCCGACCCGCGCCCGCGCATTAGCGGCCCACTGGACCTGCTGCGGTGGGCTTGGGATTCAGATCAGTTCAAGACGCCGCCGTCTGATTTTGAAATGAAATATATGCATAATCCCAATCCCAAGTTTGGGTACTGCCGCCGTATGCCGAAAGCGATCCGCAAGCAGGAAGATGACTTCTGCGGCGAGTTTACCCCCACCGAAGGAAACACATAATGGAACCGAGCAAGGCCGCGATGGACGCCCCTGACATGTCCGTATTCCAGCAGCGCATAAGGGAAACCCGGAAAGCGCGCGGCATGTCGCTTGACGCCGTCGCCGAAGCGTCTGGTTTCACGAAGTCTCATGTCTGGGAACTGGAATGCGGCAAGTCACGCAACCCGACCGTTCGAGCCGTCTGGTCCTTGGCGCGGGCGCTTTGCGTCTCTCCTGCATACCTGCTTGGCATGGAAGTCGAGCAATCGGATCTGGACCCGCTGGCACTCAAGTTGGCGAGCATCATCAACCTTGAAATTGAACGCCGGAGTTCTCCCCAATGACACAACCGAGCAAGGCCGCGATGGAGCGGGCGAACGAACTGATCCGAAAGATCACGCCGGAGAATGTGCTTACCTGTCACGAGGTAAATCCGCAGCTTAATTACGTCGATGGCGCATTCTGCCGGTTCATCGACACCGTTGACCGTGTGGCGCGTGACTGCCTTGAAAACGTGAAGGATGTCGGGGGCCTTCCATATACCACCCATATACTTCAGTGCCTTATGCTCCCCGATGAGCCAGACCCGCTGGAGGAGTTCTCTAATGAACTTGCGCAGCGCCTCGATGTTTCACCACTCGCAGCGAAACAAGCCCTGCAAAACCTGATCGACAAGGGCCTCATCACCGCAGCCGGTTACGAGATAGTCAAGAAGGATGATGGGCGATGAGCGACACAAACACATCAACGACATCCATCCTCGGCCAAGCGCGGAGTGAAGGATATCGCAAAGGCTGGTCGCAAGCAGCACAGGTTTGCCGCGACGATGCCCACGATGAGGGCAGACTGGGCGAAATGTACCGCTGGGAGAACCGTCTAAACGGCATCCGCTTCCGTTGGTTCATGGTCGGAGTGATCACAACTGCAAGCATATGGTGGCTGGTATGACCGACATTAACAAGCTGATCGAGAGGCTGGGGCGGAAGGCATATCGCCGCGAGGCACCATTCGAGCCGTTCGGGACATGTGATGTTCCGTGCGATGCGGACGACTACGGCGCGGAAGAGTACCTGATAAACCCAGACGGACCAGAAGCCGCCACCGCTCTACAAACACTCAAGGAAGAGAATGAGCGGCTTCGGCACGATATTGCGCGGCACATGGAAATCGCGAACAGCGAGGCCAATAGAGGCGAGAAATTGCTCGCTGAGAATGAGCGTATGGCAGAAGCGCTTCGTCGTTGTGCCGATATTGTCGAGCGGCATCTCTATCTCCAATCGGAGAAGGTCGAAGACGTAAGGCATATTGCCTGCGCCTCACTTCCCAAGGAGACAGACAATGCGTGATGATGTTGCAGAGATCGCGAAGGGGCTGACGAAGGCGCAGTGTAAGGCGGTCATGTCTGCGCGCAAGACATTTTCAGGAATTGTGCATGTCTGGCATTCACACATCGACACAATAAAGAGTGTCCATCGCAAAGGACTTTGCACCGATCCTGACGGAAATAGGGGATACGCCATTGAAACACCCCTCGGCCTTGCCGTGCGAACCTACCTTCTGGAGACAGACAATGGACGCTGAGACGCTGCGGTCGACCGCCAATCATCACGCGGTAGATCTTGACCAATGTGCACTTTTTGCGGCTGATCTTGGGCCTCACATCGCCAAGGCTATGAACGATGCCGCCACGTTTCTGAGGTCTGCGGCATTCCTCGCCGCCCTCGAAGAACTCGCAACCCTCAAGGCGCGTTGTGAGGCGTTGGAGGGGGCTTTGCGTGACATCATCGCCCCCATCTCCAGAATGAAGCGGATAGCCGACGAAGAAGGCAGGCAACTCGACGGAGGCATGGCGGTCTATCTTGCTGGCAATGTCCCGTATCTACAAAAGATCGCCAGCGATGCCTTGGCCGAGGAGGCGAGCGGTGGAAACTGACCTAATCCATTCTCAGATTATGCGTGCCATGGTCGTTTCACAGATTGGTGAGGGCTGCCCATTCCACACCATCAAAGCCGCTGCCGACCACTACGGGGTGCATCCTGAACAGCTACGGATGTACGTTCGCGGCCTGCGTCAGGAACTTGAGCCGAAGATGATGGCAGCGATGGGAGTTGAAAAGGTCGTTTTCTACAGACCAGTCGCTTCCGCCGCCCTCGCATCCAACAATACCAAGGACACGAAGGAGGGGGAGTGATGGGCAGAGAGATACAGAAACCGGACATGAGCTCCCCATTTTTCTCGATGTACGGAGAAAAAGGTCATGAACTCGACAGCGCTCATGGCAAGTGCATCCGCTGCGGATGCCCGGCAATAAACCTTTACGAGGATGCTGCTTACGGCCCTATTCGCGACTGCAAGGAACCCACCCCATGACCACCATTAACACAACAGCAACAGATCAGGTTGAGCCGTTGAAGCCGTGTCCGTTTTGTGGATCACCCGCCGAACTGGAGCATGGATCTGACCATCACGATGCATGGTTCGATCTTGGCTGTTCGCGCCATTGGGGCCATACTCGCAACCCCGATCACAACAACACATGCATAGCTGGTCGGATGTTCTATACAGAAACTGAGGTTCCCGTAGCCGACGCCATCGCCGCATGGAACACGCGCGCATCAAACCCGGTTGATGATCGTGAAACGCTCTCTGGCTTTCAGGAAGATGAGGTTGAGGAAGCCGCGCGTGCTGCGGCTAAATCTCTTGGTTTCGACTATGATGAAGTTTGCGGGCACGAAACCGAAGCAGACGAGTGCGATAGTCCAACATGCTTGGGCGGTTTGAACGAAGATCATGACATTGACGATTGCCGAACGACGATAGTCAAGATCGCCCGCGCCGCTCTCTCCACCCTACAGGCAAAGCGGGATGCGAGGGAGAGGGAGGCTGTTGTGGCTTGGTTGCGAGATGCATCGGGGAGTCACGGCGGATCTGACTTCGTAATCCACTGCAGGCAGTTAGCCGACGCCATCGAGGCAGGCCAGCATCATGGAGGTGAGTGATGGATAAGGTGACGGACGAGGATCGGGAGGCTGCGGCGAAGTTCTACTCCGCCATGGCTTTCGGAAGCGGCGGGGGTGGCTGGTGCTATGAATACTGGGACGCTGATTGGCAGACGTACTCTAAGGGCAGAGTGCATCAAGCAACCCATTGGATGCCCCTCCCCAACCCACCGGAGAAATTGTGATGGATCTACGTGAGAAGGTGGCGCGGGCGCTGTGTGAGGCTTCCGGAGGCCATTGGCGAACGAACGATTTTCTGTCAGAGCAAGGCAAGCAAATGCTTGATCTAGACGCGCTCAACAACCACTGGCGGTATAAGGCAGACGCAGCCATACGCACGGTACTGGATGCGTTGAGAGAGCCGTCTCCGGGGATGGTGATGGCCGGGATCTCCGAGCGCCATGAACAGCCAGTGCCGGAAGCGTGGTCACTTGCCACCGCCAACATCTGGCAAGCCATGCTAGACGCCGCCATCCGCGAACACGCCGGGGATGCGGATTTGATCGATGGGGGCGAATGATGGACTGGCGTCCTATCGAGACCTATCCCTACGGCACCAAGTGGGCGCTGGCATATCACTGCATTTGCGCGCACGAAGATCATGGGTGGATCAGGTTCGGCAAGTATTATGGTGAACTAAAACGCTGGTACTACTCGGGCACAAATGAAACTAGCCAGTGGGCGCAAAAGGAAGGCGATGCTCCCACTCACTGGATGCCGCTACCAACTTTACCGGGCAGGGAAGACGTTGCAACCCCATCAGATAAAGGGTAGGTTGCTTGGGCTGCGGTGCTGTGGCTGAGAGGTCTAAGGCAGGTCCGTAACCGCGGGGGCAAGGCGCGCTAAATTGTCTCCGCCGTGGGTTCGAATCCCACCGGCCCGCAGCAAACGGGGACGTTCCAGACGCGCAAAATCCATAGCGCGACCTCGCCAGGATTATCGGATAGCTCGCGGCGCTGCTTCCGATTGACCAATGCGCCGTTACTCGGGGCTGGCATCCGTTGCGACAATCCAAGCCAGTTTGACGCATCCCGCTGACACGGGGCCGCTCACAGTCTAGGCCGCTGTGGCGTCGAGAGGCCTACTTCGCTTCCCTCATCCAAACCGCCAGCCCGTCAACCTTCGACCGGCAATCACCCCAAGCCGCCCTCATCGCCAGAACATAGCCCAGCGTTGCCATGTCGCGCGCCCGCTGCGTCTCTGGCGAACCATCCAGCGCAGGAAGGGCGGGGGCGACGGGCTCATCGGCACATGTCGCCAGTTCAGCGGGAGGCAGGGCAATCCGCACCCGCTCGTCGCAGGCAGTCAAGGCCAGACTTGAGAGGATCAGTGCCGCCGCTGGCAGCATTGCGCGCCCGTTCGTTTTCATGCTCAACCCTTTCCTTGGTATTCCCCGCGGCCTCGGTCGCTGCCTCGCTGGCCCGGCCGGTCTTCTTCTCGACCTGGCGCGTGATCTTTTCCTCGTGATGCGCGATCACCTTGCGGTCGTGCTGCCACAGCCAAGCCGCCACAAGGGCCGCACAGAGCAAGGCCAGCCCCGCATATGCGACAAGGCGTTGGAAGCGCTCAGGCACGCCCCAGCGGCCCAGAATGGCGAGGATAAAGGTCATCGATCGATCTCCGCGCCGCCGAGGTCCAGCGGCTCGGATTTGGCGAGCAATGCGGTCTTGTCCTTCGATCCCACCGAAGATCCGAACTCGTGCCCGACGATGGTGGAAGCCCAGCCTATGACCGTGCCGAGGATGACGAGCGCAACCTCCCGGTTGCCCTGTGGCAGCTCGTGCGTGAACAGCGCGGCGACGATGCCGACTGTCAGGATCATGACGATGGCGCCGATGATGTAGCCGAAGATGCTGCGTTTCTTCATGACCTGTACAACTCCGCCTCTGCCTCGCGCCGGTTCATCAGCCCCGCCATCGGTTTTCCATCGTTGTAGATCCACTTGCGGAACTCAGCGGCAGCCCCGGCATAGTCCCCGGCGTTGTGCTTCTTGGTCAGTGTGGCCTTGTTGATTGCGCCGGTATTGTAATGGAACGATACCAGGGCATCGAACTGGCTCTGCGTCGTCGGCGTGCTACCGATGGCCTTGGAGACTTCAGCCGCGTACTTCTCAATATCCCGCTCGAACCGCGCATCTGCCTGCGCCTGCGTCCAGACGGTGCCGGGACCAATATCAGGCCCGGTTGCGCCCCAGCCGATAGTCCATGGCTTGCCATCCTTGCTGCCCGGATCCGGATAGGCCTTTAGCTTGCAGCCCTCGAAACGGTGCATGAGCGCGATACCGGCAGGGCTTACCGTGCGCACCGCATCGTCGCGGGGGACACCGAAGCTGTCGAGCAGGTTGTCGAGCGCGTGGATGTTGCCGGGTTCGTTGAAGACTTTGGGTGAGGCCGCGCGCACCGCGTCGAAGATGGCTTTGCGCATCAGTTCACCTTCCCCAGCAGGAAGTTCGCAATCATCGCCACCGCGCCGCCGATACTGCCGGCCACCAGCACGATCACTTTCCACGCACCGCGGCGCTCGATCTCGCGGCTCTCGATCTTGGCCAGGCGCTGGTCTATGCTCTCAAGGGTCTTGTCGATCTTCCCCAAATGATCGTTCACTGCCTCTAACCGGCCCTCCATGCGCCCCATATCCCGGTGAATGTCGTCGTGCGTGGTCATATCTGTCTGATCTGAATGAAGGAGTACTTCCTGTCGTTCGTGACAGTGAACGGACCCGCACTTGTGGCGATGCACACACATTTGATCGTGTCGCCTGCAGCGCAATCAAGGACAATGGCGGGGATTTGCGCCCATACTTCGCGGGCCGACGCGGCTCCATTTATGGGGGTGTGGCGATAGACCTCCGACCCGTTCTTGTAGACGGCGATGCCCCACTGTTCGAGTGAAGGCACAGATGAGCACCTAGCTTGCGCCAAGACTTCATACCGCCCGTCGCACCTGACTGTTGCGGTGTAGGTTGAAGGATTGAACTCATTTGTACGGTCAGTGAGTTCAGTATCGAACGGCACATCGGCATTTTGCGCGACCGTGGTAGCCGTGCCGATGTATGCCTTGATGTAGGTGCCCTGGCGTCTGCGGATGATGTTCCCATAAAGCGGAGCAGACATGGTGATCGCACCGCTTGCCGTGGCGTTCTTCGACATGACTGCGGTGCCCGCGCCAGTGTCTACGCTGACAAGGACCGTATCGGCAGGAATCCCGGTTCCCGTCACGGTCTGCCCTGCGACAAGACCGTTTGTGTTGACGCTCGTGAGGTCCGGCGAGCCGCTGGTCGTGGTCGCCGCGCGCGAGAGCGTCGAGATCGATCCATATTGCGTGCCGAAGGAAAGCGTACAATCGGCCTCGATCAGGTTCCCGGAGCCACTTTCCAGCAATACAGCGTGAGTGGCCGTCGCGCCGTTGGTGCGCCCGTTCACCGTGATCGTGTTGTTGGTTGGCTGGTATGCCGCGCTACTGCCGTCAGTCGCAAAAGCGGCTTGGTTTGCGGGCGAAGTCGGGTTGCTGACAGTGCCGACACCATCAACAGTGAGATTGATGTTATTGCGGTTGCAGCTTTTGGTCGTGCTGTCGGAACCGATGACCGCGCCATAAATGCCGCAGCCGTCAACCGTTGCCGTGACTTGGCAGAAGCTCGCGCCATGGATCAGCTTGACGCCGTAATTGACAACATCTTTTGCGTTGACATTGGCGATCACATGGTCACCGAAACAATCGAATGCCTCACCGACATTTTCGGCTATCACATCGCATATAGCGCCGCTATACCCAACCGTCTGGATATTCAGACCGTCAGTCTGCTCCCCATAAGCAGCGCCAGCGGCAGCGCCGAGGCGAATGTCCTTGAACCTGCCGAAATACCGCACGCCGGTTGAATTAACTCCGCCGACACGGTTCCCATCAACGGCGAGTCCGGTAATCTGCATCGAGCCAAGAGAAGTCGAGTCTGCACCGCAATCGTGCACGTTGGCATCGATGACGCCGCCAGTGTTCGAATTCGCCTCGACAATTCCATACTTGGCTTCTTTGAAGCCGTAAGCCTCGACCTTAATGTTGGGGTTGGTGCAACTTACAACCGTGACCGCGTTGCAGGTCCGCACGGACGCGTTCGTTTCCATTTCGATAATGGCGTCAAGAACCGGGTTCGTAATGCCATCGATGAGAATTCCGGTCCTGTTGGTGGAATATGTGCCGGTATAGTCCGCTGCATCGAATTCCCCGGTCCCGGTAAGCATCAGCAGTTTGCCGCCGCCGATAAAGCCGCTGTTGTCCACCGAGTACGCCAGTTGCGTTCCGAAGGCATAGGTGACACCCGGCTCAAGCCAAACCTTCTTGCCCGAGGCAAGGGCTGATGCCAGCGGCGTATAGTCGTCAGTCGCGCCATCGCCTGCCGCATTGTAAGGCGCATCGCGGGGATCGACGATCTGCTGCAGCTTCTTGCCGACCGTGGACGCGGCATAGGTTGCGGCGTGGGAGAAGCCGACGAGGCCAGCGCCCTTGCTCGATGCCGTGGATGCCAGCAGCGCAGACAGCGCAGGATTGATCTTGGGAATATCCTTGATCGTGTTCCCGTCGAAGTCCTTGAGGATGCCGCGATACTCGTAGCTACCATCAAGATAAATGGGGACGAATTGCCCGCCACTGTCCGCAGTGACGACCGCTCCGAGCGACGTTGACAGGGACGCATCGGAATAGACTGCACGCGGCGTCAGTGTGCCGACATCGTAGAAATTCCACGTTGCGCCAGTCAGGCTGTCCGAGTTGCTGTCGGTCGCGCGGGAAAGATCGGAGAGTATTTCAGCGGCCATTCGTTCGCCCCATAAAAAAAGGCCCCATGAAGGAGCCTTTGTGTTATCCAGACCTGATGCGGGTGATGCTCAGGCCGAAATTCTGGTTGTGGTTACTGCTGTGCTGGTGGTTCGCCCCCAGCATTGGTTTCGTTCTCAGCGGCGGCCATACCTGGTGACTTCGCCAGCGTTGCCGCGATGTTATCGTTGAGCGCCTTGGCCTCGCGTGGAGCGGAAGCGATCATTGCCTGAATTGCCCGCTGGATTAGCGTCGATTCCTGCTGAGAGCCCGCAGGGGCCCTTGCGATCCTCAAGAGCAAGTCGCGCACCGGAGCGCTTTCATAAGCTCGCGCAAACAGCCCCCCGGCACCGGCAACGGGTATTGCAGCCTGTCCGAACAGTGAGCCAAGCGCATAGCCGCCAGCGACAGGAAGGTTCTGCACTCCGGTCGGCGGGGAAACGCTCGCAGCCGATGCGCGCCGGGTAGCGTCGAGAACTTTCACCAGACCCTCGATGCGAGCCTTGTCAGCGCCCCTGAAGAACACACCGACATTGTTCCCAAGCGAGGTTACGTTATTGACGAACCGCTCAACGCTCAAGCCCTTGTCAGCCGAGATCGCCTTGTCGAATGCCCTCTGCAGGACTGCAGCCTGCGCGCGCGACTTGCCGAAGTCGTCCAGATTGTTGAACAACCGGGCAACATCGCTGCGGTTCTTGCTGAATAGCAATTTCCCGACATTCTCCGGTGTCATTTCACTGGTCTTGAGGACGCCCTTGAGGGCTGCGTTGTCCAGTTCCCCGGCCATGGCGGCGAGCTTGTCGTTTGCAGTCTTCCATTGCTGGAACTTGCCCTCTCCGGCAGCGGAGCGAATGAAGTTACCCATATCTTCGCGCAACGGCCCGTAGATCTTCGAAAGCGCGCCTTCGCCAGTCGTGCGGCTTCCTGAAAGTTCGGGGGCCTTAAATGCGTCGCCCATTTCCTTGCGGATCTGCTCGACCACTTTGAGGTTTTTCCCCTGCAGCGCCTGTTTCCAGTCCTGCAACTTGGCGATGACAGGTTTTGTCGCGTCCGTCCCGATGCCCTGAAGATTGGCGATCTGCTCATCAATGGCCGAAACGGCTTTGGGCGTCTGGACGACCCCTTGCGTGTTCTCGATTACCGAGGTCTTGGCGCGCGTCAGGTTGCTCAATTCCCTGCTGCGATTGGCGGCAAGGTTCTTCGCGACGTCTTCAAGCGCGCCGGGGGCGTCGTCGATGAGCTTTACCGTGTCTTCCCCGCCGAACTCGCGCAATACGTTCTTGACTGCCTCTACACGCTCGCCCTGCTGTGCCGCACGCTGCCCGCCCGTACCCAAAAAGGGAATCTTCTCGCCCAACGACTGAGCGGACTTGCCGATGAACGTCTTGGGTGGCCTTACGTCGCTGGTCATGACGCGCACACCAGCCTTTTCGCCTTCCCGAACAATATCCCGCGCTTCGTTGGCGACCGGCTTGGGGATAGGGGATTTGGCGGGGGCCTTCGCACCTGGAACAGGCGCAAGCGATGCGCCGACGAATTGCGAGCCGATGCGCGCAATCTTGCCGTGCGTATCCTGTGGAGTAGGTGCAGCCTTCTCGATAGCTCCGCCGATGGTGAATGGCCGCGCAAGGGCGTTGTCGAGCATCGCCGCGTTCTGCTGCACCTTCTTGGCCTGATCATGCATGCCGAGAGCGTTGTACAGGCCCGAGGATACCTTGCTGCCTGCGCCGATGGCTTCGCGCGACACGCCCGCGATTGCCTCTGTTGCCGCGTCAGGAATGGCCGCAAGCCCCTGTCCGATACCGGCTAGGGCATTGGTGAAGGAACTGCCGATCTGTCCGAGCATGGACTGCTGCGGGGCAGGTTTCGGCTTGGGCTTCGGCGCGGCGCTTCTGCCGCCGTCGATGTTGGTGATCGACTTATCGGAAAAATCCTTTTGTGCACGCGCCTGCACCTGCTGCGGGGTGGCATTGTCCGGCACGCCATCGTAAACGTGGCTGGTGCCATCGGAAAAGGTGATGGTGACGCGGCGCGGCATTACCAGTTACTCACCGTGGGCTTGCCGGTTGTCTGGCTCGGTGCTTGCTTCATGCCCCGCTCCTTGTAGGTTCGCAGGTCGCCAATGATGCGCTTGAGGGATGCCTTGAACGCACTCTCGCTCATTTTCGGATTCAGCGCACCGATTGCTGCCGTCAGCTTTTCGCCCTCGGCATTGGATAGTGCGCCCATGCCCTTCATGGATTGCACCATGGGCAAGAACACCTGCGCCTTCATGGCATCCAGTTCAGCATTGAAGTCCGCTGCATCGGTGCCGGGGACTACCCATCCACCGAGAAGCCCGCCTGTCAGGCCCTTCGCGCCGACCGAGGCAGACAGGCCGGGGTGATCCAGAAGGCGGTTCGCAGTGCCGATAGCGCGGTCGAAAGCGTCGAGAGCGGATTGCGAATAAGCACCGTCCTTTGCCTTTCCGCCCGCGCCCTTGACCGGCTTCAGTTCGCCGTCCGGCCCCTCCTGCCAAACCCCTTCGGGCAAGCCGCGCTGCGTGATCTCGTCAGGCGAAAGCGTGCGCCACTTCTTATCCGGCTTCGGAGCGCCCTGAGCGACGACCGAAGTGTTTGGACCGAGAACCTTGCCGACATAGTTCTGCGTCTCGGCGGGAAGGCGCTGGAGCCAGTTCTCCCCGCCTTGCGACACAGCCTTCTGCACTGCACCGGGCCCAGCATTGTAGGCTGCAACTGCCTTGGCCGGATCACCGAAGTCGGAAAGCTGCTTCTCGAAATACGCCTTGCCAAGGGCTGCATTGTACTGCGGATCAGTGCGATAGCGGTTCTCGTCGAACGGGAGCCCTGCAAGTTGCGCCGCCTCCGGTGCCGTTCCCGGCATGACTTGAGCAATGCCGATAGCGCCAGCGGGAGAAGTGAGGGGCTGTCCATCGGGTGCGAACTGCTGACCGTTGGATTCCGCGCCAATCATTTTCTGGAATATGTCGCCAGGTGCTGCCGTAGGGTCGGTCGTGACGTATGCCGTCTGGCCTTCGCTCACCGTGCCATAGTGCGGCGCGAACGGAGCCTGAGCGACAAGATTGTTGTTCTGGTCGTATCGGCGAGAACCGGGGGCGAGGGTGTAGCCGCTGCTGCGCTCAAGGAATGCCTTGGCTTCTCCAGCAGAGGCAATCGCCGCCTCGCGCATCTGGGGGCTGAATTGCCCCTTGTACTGCGCAAGATCGGGATATGCCTGCGAAAGCATGTCGATGGAGCTATCCCACTTCTCCGGGTTGTCAGCCATGAGCGCGGCCTGACCGATAGCCTCGATGCGCGCCAAGGCCGCCTCGGTCTTCTGCTTGTCCGCTGCGATCTCATCAAGGTGGGTCTGACGCTGCTGCTGCGCCTGTTGCTGGCGAAGCTGGATGCCAAGGCGCGGATCGTTCTGCGTCACCTGCGCAAGCGTCTGGTCGTTCGGGCTGTTGGCATAAGCTGCAAGGGCGTTATCGGCACGGCGCTGCCTGCCTTCCTCTTGCCCCGCCTTGAAGGCGTTGAAAGCGTTCATGCCTACATCCGGCATGATGCCGAGGCCCCAGTTGATGCCAGCCATTACCTGCTGCTCCCGAAGATATTGGCCCCGATGGTCGCCAGACTATTGATGGCCTGTCCGGTGTTTGCCGCACCGACAAGCTTGGCATTCGCCTGATTGGCCGCGTTCCCGGTGTAGATCGAACCGAGCGAATTGGCGTAGTTCGAGCCCACCCCAGCCAGTGCCGATCCAGCGGAAAGGCCGACGCCCTGCTGATTGCCGAGGCTGTTGAGATAGGAGCCGAGATAGCCCTGATTGATATTGTTCTGGCGATCCTGCAGGGCTTGCAGCGCGGCCCCAGACTGAAACGTGCCGTTGCCCGCATAAACGCCGGTCACATCCTGCTTCCCGAGCGCCGATTGGAAGGCGTAATCCGAGTTGTTCAGGTAGTTCGTGAAGGCATTGCGGGCGCTGGTCGGATCGGAGCCGCCAAGGGTAACGGTCCCGGTTCCCGGAAGGTCGCGGCCCTCGCCCTTACCGAAGCTGTTCCAGTGATATTGCCCGTAGGCCCCCATGTCGTTGCCGAACTGGCCTGCTACCTTCTGGTATTCCGCCAGGAGATCGGGGTTGGCCTGCACATAGGCCGAATAGTTCGGCGTCCCGGTCTGATAGCTGGTTTCCGGAGTGCTGATCCCGAGGAAGGAATTTATCAGGTTGTTCGATGCAACGCCGGAATTGACGAACGGAGTCAGGGTTTCCTTGTTCTGCCCATAAATATCGCGCTGGACGGCGGCGCTTGCATCGGCTCCAGCCTGAGAGGCTTTCGCGGCAGACTTCGCGGCATTCGACCCGATGACGGCTGAACCTACTGCGCCGACGCCCGCAATCGCGCCGCCGATTACTGCTGGTGGCATCGTTCACTTCTCCATTCAAAGATACGCCATTCGCCGGGAACATCGCCCGCGTAGAGAACCCGGCGCTCAACCTCGCGAAAGCCCGCGCGCCGCGTGAAAAGGGCCAGATCCGGCCTGTCGTCTGAAATTCGTGCCCAGAGCCTTTTGGCCCCAAGGCTTTCGATCATGTCCCGCGCCTCAATGGCAGCGTTAAAACCCCATCGCCCCCGGCCTTCCGGGGTAATCATCACATGGACTTCGTAAGTCTCGGGAGAGGTCCATTCGAACAGGAACCCGCCATGCTCCCCGAACAGGAAAACGTTGGTTTCCCGCATCGCCCCGCTGAAGTCGCAAGGCCCGCCGATATGCGAAACGATTTCCGGGTGATTTGCGAAGCGGTTGATGATGTCCGGGTCTTCGCAAAGCCGGATCATAATACCCGGTACTGAAACGTGCAGGTCATATTGATTGACGAAGCTGACGAACTGTAGCCGTCGAACTGCGCCTCATCATTGACGGAATCTGCCGAGATACGTGCGTAGCCACGCTGTTGATCGGCGGTCATGCAGCCAGAGCAATGCTGCGAGGCCGTCATGTTCGTCGCCACAGGCAGGGTCATGCGAAACGAGAAGTTGCCCGCCGCCGTTGCATCCACCGCGATCAGGCAAGAAACCGTCACGATATTCCCAACACGCGTGTACAACGCCGTAGAAGGCGTGACGGAATCGATGTTGCTCGTGCCTGTCCCGGTCGGGCTGTAGGTTCCGCTGTCCAGCGTCGGGATGGTGTTGCCGCTTGCCGCTGTCGCGCGGCCCTTGGCGTCGAACGTGATGGACGGAATGGAAGTTGACGAGCCGTAGGAGCCGGGAGTTACCGCCGTATCGATCAGATCGATCGTGGGGTTGCCGGAAACCCCGCTTCCGTTCGTGACCGAGATATTGCTTGCCGTGCCGGTGATCGTGCGGAAGGCGTAGGAGCCCGCTGCAGTCCTCACCAGATGCCCGGTTGAGCCAAAGCCCGTAATGTTGTCCAGAAGCGTCCCTGAGGCCGCTCCGCCGCCCGTACCGCCCCTTGCGACCGAAAGGGTTCCAGTCCACCCCAGAGTGAGCGAAACGGCCTTCAGGAGCGATCCTGTAGGCGTCCCCCCCAGCGTCAGGGTGACATTCGTATCATCCGTCTTGGTCAGGTCCGTCCCGGTCACCTGACTGGACGTTACCGCAATCGGGATACTGGAAGCCGATGTTGCCTGACCTTGCGCATTGAGGGCGATAACCGCGACACTCGAAGCCGAGCCATAAGTCGCCGCCGTGACACCCGTTGCCGTGATTGCAACATCATCGGCATTGACGGTAATGCCCGTTCCCGCTCCCACGTTGAAGGTGGGACTGGTCAGGATATTACCGCCGCCCGTCAAACCGCTTCCGGCAGTCAGGTTCACCGCCTCAAGCGCCGCGATGTCCGCTTCCGTAGTGGTTACGCGGGCAATCAGGGCCAGAAGATCCGTAACCTGATCCTCAATCGCCTTGGCAACCGTCTGCCACCATACCTGGAAGGCAACGGCAGGCGTCCCCAGCTTCTCGACGATCTGCGCCGCGCGAGGAAGCCGGGGGAGATTGAGGGCCATTATCTACCGCCCCAAGGCTCATTCACGAGAATGTCAGAGAACCGAACGTCAACCGGGTCGGTGATCCTCAATTCACCGAGAAGGCCGGGGCGCGATGCCATGCCAAGCCCGCGCCACTCCACCTTTTTGCGGTACTCTCCTTGCGTCCCCAGTGTCGTCGAACGCCAGTTGCCCCAAGTCTTCCCGGCATCGCGGGACAGGCGAAGCTCCAGCGCCGGGTCTGCGTAGGTTCCGGTAAGATACGTGGTGGATCCGGGGTTTGTCCGTACAAGCACGTTACTGATCGTCACGCCCGAGGAATTGAGCGGGAAGCCGAACGAAAGGCGGCGCTCCAGAACCCCGCCGAGGTCCAGCCAGTCAGAGCCGAAGGTGAAGGTCTTGCCGTCCAGCGAGGAACCAAAAACGCCCTTGGCGAAACACTGCGGAATCCAGTTGTCTTGCCCCCACGACTTGAACTCGCTCCACGTTCGCGACTTGTAGGACCACACCTGCGTTTCGTTATCGATGCGCAGACAGAGGAACTCCGCCCCCTCGATGTTGAACGTGAACAACCGGCATTCGGTGCTCGCTTTGATCCTTGCTTCAAGGCCGGGATTGGAAATTACCGTGTTCTCATCGGTCAGGCAGACCTGATTGAGGTCCGTGACCCATGCGAACGTTGACCCGATGGACGTAGCGCAGCCGGTGTTCTTGATGCCGCGTTCGATCACCCGGCCCTGTAGAGGCTGGAAGGGCAGCGTTGCATCCCCGGTCGTGGGCCAGAATTCGACGGTTTCCGCGCCGAAGATGATGAGAATGCTATCAATGAACAGGAGATCGAGAGAACGGTCTGGCGCGCTTTCCGCTGTAGCGAAGGCCAGCGCATCAATCGAGGTGGCCAGAACATCGGACCAGTAGAACTTGCCGGTGTCCTTCCTGATCGCAATGGCGCGGGACTGCCCGACGATGACTTTCGAAACGCTGGCGCTATCGGGAAAGGCAATCGCCGCAAGGGTCGTCCCGTCATAACCCCACAGGCTCGCACCCGCAGCGACAAACAGGAATGTCTCATAACCAGCCATCGAAACGGGTCCGGTGCCGTCCAGATTGCCAAGCAAGGTGGTGCCCGTGTAGAGATCGCCACCCGAGACCCCGAACAGGGCCGTGGAAAGCACGTTGTCGGCCTTGAATAGGGCCTCTACAGGGCCAGCGCCCATATCTGCCGACCTGTCTGTCAGACCGGGCCGGGATTGCACTGCGATACCCCTCGATTCGGTCGGGGCTGGCTCCACGAACATATTCACGACAGGCAGGGAAGGCATATCGCCGCGCGAGCGCGCATATGACGAAGTGCCGAACTCGACTTGCATCAGAAATACTGCGCAGTTCTCGCCGGACGCGTTGAGCCCAGCTTGTAGGAAATAGCCTGTCGGAAGCCCGATGCGCTCAACCGCAGGCGCGCCGGAATATCACCGAATGGACCGGCGATCTCTTCCGCAAGACACGCGGCGAAACCGTTCAAGCCGCGATCAGCGAGCGGGCAAGTGCTGTTCAGTGTCAGCCCAACAAGATCGACCCATCCGCTGCGGTCATAGAGCCAGCGATTGCGGGTTGAACCGTCCTGAACTTCGATCAACGCGAGGTCATAAGGGGGCCTGTCCGTGCCCGCCTGACCGTCTTCAGCGTAGGTCGTGGGAATAGTGATCGTCGGGGAGCCGGAAGTCTGCACCCGTTCGCCCTCAAGGGCGGTATAGGCAGCGGTCTTGTAGACATCGGTGAGCCTGCCGAACATGCCGCCCGAGACCCATGTATCGAACATGGATTGCAGGGCCTCCATGCCCAGATCGGCTTCGTCTGCGGTCGGGTCGTCGCCAAGCGCAACAATACCGGCGAGGCGATACGCCTTGCTCACGACATCACGACAGGTTGCCATGTTCTACCCCGGAAAAGGAACGGGGAGCGCAAGGGCCCCCCGCTCGGTCATCAGGAGGCGCTACCCTCAACGACATAGAACAGCGTGAGGTACAGAGTACCCGCAGCGCCGGTCGCGGCATTGGCAGCCGCAACGCCGGTAATCAGCGTCTTGTCGGTGTACGAATAGCCAGCGCCAGCAGTCGCAATCGCAGTCGAAAGCGTGCCAGCCTGCCCAACGGTCGAAGCCGCGAAAATACGGTTCGTGTCGCTCGCATCGCCAACGTCAATCGTGAGCGTCGGAGCGCCGTTGGTGTCCATGTCGGTTGATTCAAGCACAGCCATAACGACACGCGCGCCTGCGGGGACATACCCGAAGTTGATCGTATCGGTGGTGGCCGGTGCGGCGGAACAGGCGACTTCGAAAAAGAGCGCCTTGCAGTTGTTCGCCAATCCGTGCGACGGAACGGGAACCTTGTCGTAGTCAGTGGCGGAATAAGTCGCCATTGTTCATCTCCTCAAGGGAAAGGGGCGAGCCTAAACCCGCCCCGCTAGGATCAGGAGTCAGCCGCAGCCGCGAAGAACGCGGTCAGCATGCCATGCTGCTTGCCGTTGAACGCCATCTTCTTGACGCCCAGAAGCTCTTCGATCGCCACGCCCGGACGGAACTTGTAGTCCTTGGTCATGTCGGTCTGCGGAGTGGGCATCTGGCCCCAAGCAACGCCAACGGACTGCTGTCCGCAGACGAAGACCGGGCGAACGTCAGCCGATGCAGCGCCAGCGGCATCGAGAACGCCCGAGGCGCTTGCGATGTCGTCGATCTCGGGAACCTCGCGGTGGAGGATGCCGTCATAGATCAGGTCGCCGTCCTGGAACAGCGGATTGGCTGCAACGTCACGCGGGCGGGCCTCACGGTTTGCCTGCGTCATGGTGCTGTCCGCCTTGAGGTCGCGGAAGGTCCGGGAGCCGTGGAAAGCCACGAAGTATTCCTGACCGACGCTCGACTTGAACGGGCGGATATGCGGATCGGCCTGCTTTGCAAGGCGCTTGGCAAGGCTCATGCTCGCGACCGTGCACTTGTCATCGGTCGTGTCGATATTGCCCAGCGCGGTTGCGAAGGTGGCCGAATAGTTCGAGATCAGCTTACCGAACAGAAGACGGTCGCTGTTCGCTGCCGAGTAGGCATTGCGATTGGCGGCGCTGCTGTCCACCATATCGACCGTGGTCGAGCCGGTGGTAACGACCGAAAGCATTGCAGCGATAATATCGTCGCGCAGCTTTTCCGATTCCCACTGCTTGAGCATGTCGCGCGCAGCATTGAGTAGGTCGATCTCGGTCTTGTAGCTCGTGCTTTTCGGGACACGAACACCGTTGCGACGCCAGTCAATCGAAATCGGGCAGTTGTAGTTGCCCAGATCTTCTTCGTTGCCGTCCAGAGTGGTCGAGCCCGTAACGCCGTTGCCGGTCAGACGGGTAATCAGCGGAATGTTGATCGTCTTGCCAGCTTCACTTTCAAGCTCGTGCTTGGTGATGATGATGCTGGATGCAGAGCGGCCCATGTAACCACGGAAGCCGGATTCGCGGACGTATTCCTTGAAGTAGTCCGAAAGCCACTTCTGCTTTTCAAGGGCGGAGGCCAGGGTAACTTCGGCCATGGTTCAAATCCTTATTTGAACTCCTCGTCGAACACCGCCGTTTGCCCCGTTGCCGTATGCTGGACGCCGCCTGCTGACGGGTCAGATACAATGGACTTGGGCGGTTTCGGTGCGGGAGCAGGGGAAGGGGTTTGCGCGGCAACTTGGGCCTGAGCCTGTTTCCACGCGCGGAATTGCTCATACTCAGAGGCATCGACGTTCGATGCGATCTGGTCGCGTTGATACTGCTGGTAGGCGAAACCAACCGGGTCGGGGCTGTTCGCTACCATCTGGTTGAAATAGGGATCGGCATCGCACTTGGACCGCGCCCATTCGACCGCTGTATTCACCACTTCCTCGCCGTGCTGCTGCACTGCGAAGCGGCGGGACATTTCGAGCCGTTGGGAGTAAAGCTGCCCTTGGAACTGCTGCTGTTGATATGCCTGCCACCCTTCCGGGTCTTCGAACATATCGGGCGGGGTAGCTTCCTGCTGGGGCTGCTGTTGCTGCCTGTAGCGTTCGGCTTCCGCCTTGAATGCCTTCAGTTCGTCCCGAACCTCGTGAAGCGCCGCAAGCGGCACCATCGGCTGTTCGGTCCTGATTTCCGGCTGCACCTGCGGCTGCTGGACTTCCGTTGCCGGTTCCTTGGCCCTGAACTTGCCCGTTTCATCGCGGGCCGGTTCTTCCTTCGGTGCTTCCTCTACCGCTTCCGCGACCGGCTCGGGCTGTGCCTCCTCGGTAACGAACGGTTCGGTTTCAAACAGTTCCTCTTCGTGCGTCTGTTCCGTCATTTAACCCTCTTGCCCGTAACGCAGGCATGGCGAAGCGCCCGAACGGCGGCGGCCCGGCTGATAAATGCGCCTATCAACAAGCGAAGCGCCCGGTTAAGCCCCGGCGGCGGGCATCCCTTGCGAGGCGATCCTGGAACCGACCTCGAAAGCGTTGATCTGCGTTGAAGCGGCCTTGGCCTGAGCATCGACGATGTTCTCTACCGTCTCGCTCTCGGTCTTCTTGATGTCGGCCTGCTTCTGCTGCATTTCCAATTGAGCCATGATCTGTGTGATCTGCTGCTGCATTTGCTGCAGCGGAGCGTTCTGCTCGTCCATGGCCTTGAGTTTCTCGATGATCTCCCGCTTCTTCGGCAGCGAACTGGCTTCCAGAAGGATTTGCGGGGGAATCGGCACGCCAGACCGCGCAAGGTCGGTCAGGGCGAGGAACTGCTCTTGCGCAAGATTCGCTGTATCGGGAACCGTATCCAGCGTAATATCTACATCCAGTTCGGCCAGCGCGTTCTCATAGCCAAGCACCGTTGGCTGAATGGTCGGCATTCCATCGGGTCCGAGGACGACTTGCGGCTGTCCGTACTTGGGCTGGTTGATGCCGATGAACTGCGGCGCACCTTCATCATCGGTGATGCGGATGTAGTCCGGTGCCGTCCAGAACTGGCGAGCACGGTTCCACATCGCTCTGTAGATCCGGCGCTCCCAATGCTCCATGCCGCCGAACACAACCGCCTGCTCGGTCATGCCTGCCTGCTGGCGGATCAGGTTGTTGCGGCCCGAAGAGTTTTCGCCCTCGCGCGCCAGCACAGCCGGGTTCGGCCCGAGACGCGAGATAAACTCCTTGTCATGGGAAAGCAGATTAAATTGACCCGCTGCCATGTCGTTGATGCTTACGGGTTTCCAGCCAGGAGGGATAACGCCGTCCGGCTTCGATGCTTCCTCGCGTACAAGCTCGGCATCGGCTGACATCGCAATTTCATTATTGGCCTGCACCTGCCTGTTGTTCAGGAGGTGGAGCAACTTACTTTCACGCTTGTTGATGCCGTCCTGAACCGGGCGCATGTCGCGGACGATGCCGTAACGGTTGTTCTCGCGGTCCACGAAGCATGACTGGGCAACGATAGGATTAACCCGGCGATCACCGTAGCGGCCCTTCTCGACGTACTCGGAAATGCCCTGCTCGATTACACCGCCAGAGTAGAACAGGCAGCGATACCAGTCCTTGCCTTCGCGGTGGTACATTTCCACCACCATCAAGCGGCGGTGCTTGCGATCAACCCAATTACCGCGCGCGTCCTGCGGGCGATCATCGAACGTATCGTCAAGGGCACCGAATGCCCCCGACAAAGCCAGTTCGACTTCATTCGCCTTCGCGCCAAGCGCCGTCACCTGATCGGCATACATCCACTTGGCGAAGCCCATGTAGCGGGCATCGCGGAAGTCTGCGAAGCGGCTGCGGGGATCGTAAAAGAACTCTTCCCAGCGGCCCATATCGACCTTGACGCGGCCATTCTCGTCAACCCCGACCATCGCGGCGACGGTGCCCTGCACAAGGTAGCTGTCAGCCCCCTCGATGCGCTGGCTGTCAAAGTCGTTCTCGTCGGCAATGTAGCGCAGAACCTTGGTTGCGACTTCCGCGCTGTCTTCGTCCTGCGGGTTGCGACCGTAAGCGCGGGGATCTGTTGCACCCTGCTTGAGAACGCCAATCGTGCCGTTAACCGACAGGCGGACGTAATTGTAATAGCTGTCCGGCTGCTTGCGCTTGCGTAGTTCGGCCTTTTCCTCGGCGCTCCACTGGTGGCCGTGGCGGTAATCGTCGTCTGTCTGCGATTCCTTGCGGGCTTCCTGCGTGAGGTCGCGCGCTTCAGCAAACATGCGCTTGTAATAGTCAAGCGACTTCTCAGGGGTCATAGTGTCTTCCAACTGTCGCCCCCTTGCTTGCGCCGTCCCCAAAGGTCGGGCGGATTCCTGTCAGGTTGCGGCGCATGCACGATTGCCGGGTGCGCCTGATCGATGGCCCGCCCGATCAGCGAGGCCGTGTCCACTTCGTCATCGTGCTTGCCTGCGGGGAACACCAGAAACTCGCTGATGTCCGCCGCAGGTTCGAAGAATACCCGTCCGGTTGCCGCCATTGCCTGAAACGACCGTGCGCGCGTTGGCTTGTCAGCCACCGAAGGAAGCCATTCCATGCGGCAATGCACCTTGCGCTCACGCATGCGGCGCTTGAGCATAGGCTCCACTGCCTTTTGAATGACCCCGCCTTCACCGAACCAGCACAACGGCTTGTACTTCGCTACCAGATCCAGTTTGCGTTCAATCCATTCGTCGGAGCTTGTCTGCCCCTTCCACTGGTCCACGCGGTAAACATCGCCGTTGCTGTCGATGCCCCAGACCGAATGCACCGTGTAGTCACCGCCCCCATCGGTCACCGCGTAATCGCTTGTGCCGTAGAATCTCAGCGCAGGGAGCTTATCCCAAGTCCTGAACCATTCCCGCTTGAAGAACGTGCCTTCGTCGGGTTGCGGCTTCTGCTGATACAGTGCGGACCATTCGCGAGGACCGACCGCATTCTTGATCCTCTCCAGTGCGGGAAGCGGATACCACTCAGGCCAAAGCGCCTCGCCGTCTTCATTGATCGCCGGAAGATCTAGGACATGCCATTGACCGCCGTCCTCAATTCGCCCCTCGCTCTCAAGTATCCGCCCGGCAAGGTCGGCTTCATTCCAGCGCGTCTGCGTGCAGACAATCCGTGCCCCTGGCATCAAGCGGGTGTACAGATCGCCGCGATACCAATCCCACGCTGTTTCCTGAACCGTCTCGCTGTCGGCTTCCTGCCGCCCCTTCACCGGGTCATCAATCGACACCAGATGCCCGCCTGAACCTGTCACCGAACCGTCAACGCCGGTCGCCATGTATACGCCGCCGTGATTGGTGTTGAACAGATCCTTGGCCTGGCTGTCCTCCGACAAGGATATGCCGGGAAAGATCGCCTGATATTCCTTGCTCGCAATCAGGTTGCGGACTTGCCTGCCGAACTTAGCAGCCAGCTTGTGCGCGTAACTCGCCGTGATGATCTGGTGCGTTGGATTGCGGCCCAGATACCATGCAGGGAAACGAACGCTTGCCAGTTCGGACTTGCCATGCCTCGGCGGCATGAAGATCATCAGGCGGTCGATGTCGCCGCGCTCCAACGCCTCCAGCTTCTCGGCTATCAGCCTGTGGTGCTTTGCGACCCGATACTGCGGGTTTGTGTACTCAGTGAACCCTAGGAGGCTGCTGCGCGACTGACGCGCCTGCATTACCTTCGTCAACCTCTCCAGTTCCGCCATCGAGGAAAGGAGCAATTGCCGTTGCGAGGGATCGGATACGCTCTGCAAGCTCGTCATCCGTCATCGCGTCCATGTCGTTGATGTTGAGTGTGTGTTCCTTCGGAAGGAGTGAGGCGATTACCTTCAGGTATTGATCGGGCTTTTCCGTGCGGACGGTTTCAATCGTCTCAGGGCCGTGTGCTTCGAAGCTGTCATGCAACGCTTGAATGAATGCTTCGCCCAGTTTGTTGCGTGCGCCCTTGGGCCTTCCTGGATTGCCGGGCTTGAACTGATGTTCGACAGGCGGACAGTTGGCCCGTTTCTCTCCCGTTTTTTCGGGCATCACAATTCAACCTTCGATCTGCCACCAATCGCCGCGTATAGCTCGTAGACACGACACCATAGTCTCAGCGATTGAATGGTCTTGGAGTGCATTGAATGCCTCCGGGATGTTCGCCCGCTCTCGCTATCGCTTTGGGAGGGGTGGAAGGATGCGGAGCGGGCTGGTCGGTGGTCCGACCTAAAACGACGAAAGCCCGCAAGCATGTCAGCCGCGGGCGCAATTCAACTCATCACATTTCGGAAAATTGCACATGTCTGCCAGTGCGTCAAGACGCTGCATGTGGATTATGCCGCATCGTCCCAGCGCACGACCCGAATGCCGATCTCCACTTGGGCCGGGGCAATGACATCCAGCGCATCGAGCGCGCACTTCATCACCATCCGGTCAGCCGGATCTCTTCCACCGGCCAGCAACCGGTCGAGCCATGGCGGTCCATGATCGTGATACTGGTCGAGGATGAGTTGATCGAGCCAAGGGCGCAAACCGGCATTGTCGAGATCGTTCATCGCGTCGAACAACCATTCCTGATTGTCCATTTCGAATGAATTGCCCGAAATTTGCCCGCAGGAGCCCGCTGAGAGCGTTTCTCGCCCCAAAGGGCACCCGTACCTACCTCGCTCAATCATCGCGCTGTAGAGGCGCGCAAATCGCTTTCCTGCATCGAAGCGGACATTGGCTGTGGCATCGCTGCCAAGAAGGCCATGCTTGAAGGCTCGGCCAAGAGCGCTGCCGTAGTATTCGCCATAGCGTTCGCGCAATGCCTGGACCCGCTCGCTGCCCTTGTCGAACGTGGGGCGCAGCTTCCCGCACTTGTAGCGCTCGCCCTGCTTCTTCGGCCTGCCTTTGCGTCCCATCTGTCAGCTCCCCGTGGTTTCGGTTGAATGGTTTTCGATGCAGCGCTGCAGGGCGTGGGCGGTGACGTGGATCACAGCTCCCCTCCCCACAAGAACCCAACCGGATTGGGTGCCCTCCAGATCGTATCCCCGTTCGCGTCGAGCAGCCCGGTATCGGTCGCCTCGTGATCGCAGACGGTAGGAACGTGCCAGGCGTTGCCGGTCGGATACCAGTCATCGTCGTACTGGCGTGGGCGTGGTGCCTTGGGGGTGGTGAAGTAGCGGGGGTGGGTCATCGGGCGTGTCCACCGTCCACCGTCCGCGCGTATTCCTTCTTTAGGCCCCTTTTTTCTCTCTTTTTTTCTCTTTTATGAAATAGAAAGTAGACAGTAGACAAAGGGCTTATCGCGACGAAAAAACAATGACTTAGCGCGTCCACCATCTTGTCCACCATCTTTTCGCAACTTGGTGGACAGATGGTAGTCAGTGGACACGGCAGGGGGTGTCCACCAACTTTCAGAACCATGGTGGACAAATTTTCGACCATGTTGGTGGACGCCATCACCTCGCCTCCCGTTCAAAAATACGCATCGATTTCCGGCTTTCGTCCTTGCCGTACTTGCTCGTGTATCCGAGCCGGCGCAGGCACTTTGCGACACGGTTTTGAGCCTTCTTGTCCATGCGCTCGGAGGGCATCCCGAGCGCCGCCAGAGCCTCGGTGACGGTGACGCGATTGATGGAGTTGAAGATCAGTTTGTCGGTCAGGATCTCGTCCCAGGCGTCGTATTCCTCACGCAGCGCGACGGCAGTCTTGGCGAGCTCCTCCTCCGCCATTCCCTCCAGCCACCACGTCTCGTTCCAGCGATACGCCTCGACAGCCTCCGCCCACAGTTGATCCCGATGCTTGGCGATCCAGTCGAGATCGGCCTTGCGCACGAAGACGGGCCAGTATCGCCTGTTGCCGGTGGCGTCGGTGAAATAGCCGGTTTCAGATGGGTTGATGGTCCCGAAGAATATGCACTGCCGCGGGTGCTCCGAGGCCATCTTGGCATAGGGGAGGACCACACGGTCGGACTTCATGGAAAGCAGGCCCTTGACCGTGTTCTCGTCCTTGCGCGTGATGGCGATGAACTCGGCCAGCTCGACGCACCATGCCCCCATCATCGACATGACCATCTTGTTGTGCTGGTCGAACAGGTTAACGGACTCGGCCGTGAACTCCTCGCCGAACAGCGTGGCGATGGCTGACGACTTGCGTATGCCTTGCTCGCCTTCGAGGATGAGCACGGTATCGACCTTGCAGCCCGGCTTGAAGGCGCGGGCGACGGCGGCAATCAGCGTCTTGCGCCCGATGATGGCGGTGAAGTCGTTGGCGTCGGCGCCCATGCAATCGGTCAGCCAGCGGTCGATGCGATCCACCCCATCCCATTTCAGGCCGGTCAGGTACTCGCGCACCGGGTGGTAGGGATTGCGCTTGGCATGGGCCATGACGGCAGGCAGGACATCGCCGACGTTCGGCTCGAACTGGTGAGCCTCCAGGATCAGGCGGACCGCTATCAGGTCGCTGTCCTCGATTGGGTGGCCGTTCCATTCAGCGCGGTAGGCCAGCTCGTTCCAGCGGATCTTGTCACCGAACTCGCGTAGGTTCTCAAGGTGAAGCATCAGGTTGGTGATGCTCTTCTTCACACCCTGCTTACTGGTCTGGAGCTTGCCCTTCCATGCCTGCAGGTCGAATACGTTATCTGTCGGCTCCGCCATCATGCTGTGCCTCCCCGGGCTCTTGGCAGTCTGGCGGCGCGCAGGATTGCCTTATTGATGATTGTCGGGTTCAGCCCGAAGCATTGAATGTCCGTCGGCATGGCCGAAGGATGCCAGCGGATGTCCGCCGTTGCCCCGATCACCAGCCCGCCCGGGATTTCGTCTCGCTCTGCCGGCGCGATGTGCCACAGCCCTTTGGCTGCGTTCTGGCGCTGCACGGCGAACTGAGCGCGTCGGGCGGCCCACTGCTGAAAGAAGCGCCTGGGGGATGAGAACAGGCCATTCGCTTCCTCGGTCATGTGACCGACGATTTGCGGTGTCGGATCGCCCATGATCTCAGCCACGTCCTTGCCCGGTCGCCACTCGATCACCGTCTCGATGCCGAGCCAGTTGTGGTCGGGCTCGTCGAACAGCCGGGGCGCCGGATACGCAGCAAGGATCGACCCGTCAGGATGGCGCCGGAACGGGGCACAGGCGTAGATCGCGCCGGTATCGGACTTGCGGATACCGAGAGCCGAATAAACAGCGTCATGCATCGCAGGGCATCGCCACCAGGTCTTGGCAGGCGTGTCCCTCGACAGCGCATACCAGTAGGCAGAGAACTCGTTTGTCTGGTCGACGTCAGTCATCGAGCAGGCCCTCCTGCCGGAGGCGGTCTCGCACGTCATCCGGGGACCACGCGGCAAAAGCAATGGCGCCGGCACGCTCCTGCGCCCGGCAGAACTTGACCTGAGCGGGCTTGAGGCGGTCGCGGCCGATCTTGGCGTCGATCCACACGGCACGGCCCTTGATGGTTGCGGCGATGTCGAGCGCGCCCTTCGTCCCGAACTTCGCCGGGCGTCCATCGCGGGTGTAGAGCAAGCCGGGCGTATCGACGGGCACGGAGACGCCGCCGATCTCGGATATGAACAGGCGAATCGCGTTCACGAGGTCGGTGTGGGGTTGGCTCATCTCGCGCCATCCTCGAAAAGCCCGCCCTTCCACTCGTAGTAGTCGTTGCGGTCGTCGTTGTCCTCAAACAGGCGGTAAGTCAGCCCGCTTGCCGTCGAAGCATCGTCGAATACTATGCGTGAAATGGGTATGACCCGCTGGTATGTGGTTGATCCGCCCATCCATTCAAAGAATTGGAGGACAAGGAGAGTGCCTACGTCATCGTCGATCACTGCCGTGATCACGCCTTGCTCTTTACACTTACCTTCCTTGAACGACAGGAAGCCACGGCCCAAGAGTGGGTGAATTCGAGGAATATGGCGCCCAGAGCAAGTTTCTGGAACGAACGGGACATCCTTGTCAGACTTCCCGAGATTACAGTCCACGCAGGCAGTAACCAAGTTGTCCATGTCGTCGGTTCCGCCATTAGCCACTGCCTTGACGTGATCGACATGCAGTTCAACGTCTGGTGCTGAACGTGAGCAATAACGACATGTGAAACGGTCGCGGCTCAAGACCGAAAACCTGACTTGCGCGGACATGCCGCGGCGCTTTCTCGTCTCACTCACGCCGCCCTCCGACCCTGCCGCGAAGCCCATACCTTGCGAGCCCAGAACGTCGGGTTCTTGTATCCACGCTGGCGCCCGAGCTCGATCAAGGCATCAAGGCTGTTGGCCTTGCCCTGTTCGCGGAACTTGGCGCGCGGCTCGGCCTTCTTGACCTCTTCAAGAACCCCATCGACGACCTCGATCTCGCGCGCCTTCACCTCAACGGCATGACCGCATTGCGGGCACTTGGGCGCGGGTCGATAGACGAAGTAGCATTCTTCGCAGGTGCGGACCGGAACCTCGCTCGGCGCCGCGCGCTTCTTCTTCTCCCGGTCCGCCAGATCCCATTCGCGGGCATCGTCAGGCAGTCCATGGAGCAGGCTATTTCCTGCATGGTCGAGGATGATCGCCTCGGATTTGCCTTCTGCCGGGCGCAGGGCACGACCGACCTGCTGCAGGTGCAGGCTCAGCGACTTCGTGGGGCGCAGGAGGATCGCCGCCTCGATCGCGGGAACGTCGAAGCCTTCGCCGAACAGGTCCGCATTGGAAAGGATCAGCGTTTGACCGCTGCGGAAGCGTTCGACCGCGCCGTCGCGCTCGGCCACGCTCATCGAGCCATCGACATGCTCAGCGGGGATTCCAGCGGCAATGAACTGCGCCGCGATGTGCTTGCTGTTCTCGACCCCGGCAGCAAAGGCAACAGCGCGCTTCCCGGCGCACAGGCGCTTGTAGTGCCCGATAGCGTCGCCAACGATCTGCGGCTTATCCATGGCAGCGGAAAGGGCCGAGCGGTGAAAGTCGCCGGCAACGGTTCCGACGCCGGAAAGATCGGGCATGGCGGGCGCGAACAGGCGGTAGCGGGAGAGCGATCCCTGCTCGATCAGCTCGCCAGTCGTCGGGCCCAGCACCATGTGCTCGAACCAGTTGCCCAAGCCGACGCCATCGAGACGCCACGGAGTTGCGGTGAGGCCAAGCACCCGGGCGTGCGGGAAGTGCTCGAATATCGCCTGCCACGATGCCGAACCGATATGGTGGGCCTCATCGAAGACGATCAGGTCGGGCGCTGGCAGTTCGTCGAGGCGACGAATGATCGTCTGCACGCTCGCGACCTGCACCCGGGCATAAGGGTTCGACACATGACCGGCCTGCACTGTGCCATGCGGGATATTGAGAGAATGGAAGGTCTGGCTCGCCTGGCTCAGCAATTCGCGGCGATGGACCAGCCACCACGTCACGTTTCCCTTTGCCGATGCCCCGTGCACGATCGTCGAGGCGGTCATCGTCTTGCCCGCACCAGTCGGCATGCACAGGAGAACGGCGCGCAGGCGTTGCGCGTAGGCGGCGCGGCTCTCCTCGATGACGCGAGCCTGATATTCGCGGAGCTGGATCATGCGGCCATGCTCCCAACTTCATGGTTCCATGCATCAGCGACGAGAGCGACGGCGGAAGCGAATTCCTTATCCTTGCGCTCAATCTCCTCGCCACGCTTGAGCCAATTGATGGCGCTGGTGTGGTCGGAACGATGCAGATGGGCGGCGATGTCGGAAGTTGTCCGCTTGCCGTGACGGCGCATGACAAGTGCGAGGGCCTGGCGCGGGCGAACCAAGGCAACCTCACGGGCCTCGCTGAATATATCGTCGACCGAGACACTGAACGCGATTACAGCCGCCGACAAAGCGCGCAGAAATGGATCGCGCTCCTCGCCAGTTTCGATCTCAGCCATGACCTGATCGGCCAAGTCCGGCTTTTGCTCTTCGACGTATCCAATTGACCGTCGCCAACGCGCGAGTTCGAGCTCGTTCTGCTCCTCGATCATCACCCGCGCCTCAGCGGCGGGGACGCGCTGCGACCGCATGAGCCACATATATTCTTCGCGCAGGTGTGGCGGGCACCATGACAGGCGACGCTCGCGGATTGATCGACCAGCCCGCTTGCGCGCGTCAGATCCTTTTTCTTGAGCTGCGTTCCCGAGCTCCCAGTATCGACCTTTCCGGAACGTTTCCGACCGCTTCGCCCGGGTCGATGGATCAGATCCGATCCTTCTGGCGCGTTCGGCGAGTTGGGCCTTGTATTCCGGGTCGTACTTGATCTTGCGAAGGACGCCGGCGCGATGCTTCTCCCGCCATTCCGGGTTTTGAGCATTAGCGGTGCCGAGGTGCTTTCGGCAGTAGCCGCTCTTATTATAGCGTCCGAGCGTCTGGTCGCACATCTTGCATATGCCAGCCATCACGCCGCCCTCACAGTGTCCGCCTCGGAACAGATCGCAGCGAGGGCCTTCATGAGCGGGCGTGCTGCGTCGGCGAGCTGGCAAGTCTCCCGATGATCCCGGTGCCCGTCCTCCAGCGCCGATGCGAATTGCCCGGCGAGATTGGACAGGCTAGAAATCGTGTGCAGGTCGTTCGCGGCTTCGGACTTCAAGGGGACCGCTTTCATCCCGACCAGTGACAACAGACCGTCGAGCGCCGTCTTGTCGGCGAGCAGGGACATGACGAGCGTGTAGCTATCGGGAAGATGCGCCTCGGCGATAGTGTTCGCGATCGTGCGCTTGTCGCAGCCCATCGCGTCGGCAGCTGCCCCACGCACGGCGTTCGGGAAGCATCGGAGCCAGTCGTTCGCCAGGAGCTCGCGAAATGTTTCGCGGGAAGGGCGTTCGGCGCGAAAGACTTTGTTGCGTTGCAGCGTCATTGTCTCACCCATGAAAGGAGTTCTGAAAATTGCCCGAGACGGCCTGAAAAGCAGGGCGGTTCACATTGCCGTGCACCGCCTCGGGCGAGTTGACCGCTGCGAGGAGAGTGCAGCGGTTGGGAAAGGGGTGGCCGGCGCGCCTTGTGACGCTACCGGCCGTGCGACCCGCGGGCTTGCGGGGGAACATTCAAGCGGCTCCTGCGATGAAGAGATCGCCCTGACGCTGCGCGTCCTCGATGCGCTTGCAGGCGATGTTGAAATACTTCTCTTCGCGTTCGATCCCGATGAAGTCGCGGCCCATTTGGACGGCTGCAACGCCGGTGGTGCCGCTGCCCATGAAGGGGTCGAGGATGGTGCCGGGAACCTTCCGCAAAAGGATTTTTATCAAACCAACTGGCTTTTCGGTGGGATGCAGACGCCCGTTCTTAGCCATGCTTTGAACAGGTGGGTGCCGAATTACAGAGCCACTGTCGCGATTGCCGCAGAAGCCCTTGCCCAAAACATAAATTTCCTCATGATCTGGTTTCCATGGGATCGAGAGGTCCCCCATTCCGAGGGCTCCGCCCTTATCCCAGATGAGGACCATTTTTGTCGATGTAGGACGAGCAACGCGCCATGTTCCGAAGCAGAGCGTGGGGCGACCTGCAGCCCATGCGAGAACTTCATCACGCACCTCGCTGCTCTCATCTCCGGCGATGGTGCGACCCGCAGACCAGAGGGCATCAGTTGCATAACCAGAAGCGTAGGCCATTCCATAAGGCGGATCGGTAACAACTGCGTCCACCTTGGGCAGCGTCGGCAGCACGTCCCGACAATCGCCCAGATACAGCGTTGCGCGGCCTATGGTTTCAATACGCATCGCTCAACGCCTCTTGATGCGGTCGCAGAAGAACGCGAGCAGCAGCAGCGAAAGCACGGGGGCGACAACGCCAGACAGGATGGGGCCGACCATCGATCAAAGCTCCAGATCGTCGTATGCGTCGAGGGCGTCGCCAAGCTCGCAGAGGCAGTGGTGCGTATAGGCGGCACCTGCAGCGCATCCGATGGCGAGGACGATGATGATGGCGATCTGTTCCACCGATCAGCCCTCCACCGGCTCGGGAAGATCAGCGAGGAAGCTCTCGCGCTCTTCGTCGGTCAGGGGGTGGATCTTGCGGAAGCCGCGACAGTCGTATTGCTTCGTGGAAGCCGATCCCCGAAATTTGAGGAACAGCACTCCCTCTGCACGGTAAACCTCGTCAATGGCCTCGAATACGCCAGACACGATCTGGACGCTGCCGACCGGGATCTGGAGGGCGTCCGGCGCGATTGGTCCAGTGCGGCACATTTTAAAGCCATTTCGGACACACAGCGCGAGATCACCGGGTTGCCAGTTGTCCATCGCTCAGTACCACTGCCGGTGGCGGTGCTGGATCGTGCGCTTGCTGCGCTCCCAGACCTGCCCGAGGAAGAACGCTGCGTAGATCAGGAAGACCACGAGCACGGTGTATGCGAGGCCGGTCATCTACTCGCCCTCGAATTCGGGGCCGCGAATGGCCTTGCCGATCACGATGCCCGCGACAGTTGCGAGGCTCAGCCAGCTCAGGGCGATGCCGGTGACAATTGCCGCGGTCATGCGGCGCGCTCACGGTACGATGCCATGAACTCACGCACTTTGGCCTCAGTCTCAGGCCAGAGACGGCGAGGGCGTCGCTTCTGCGATCCGCGCAGTTCCTGCACTAGCCGCCAGTCACCGAGCGCCTCGCGCCCAAACGTGCTTTCGGCCATTTCGTGATGAGCGATGAACGCTTCGATTTCAGCCAGGATAGGTTGATGTGCCATGGCTCGCATTTATCGCGGGTAATTACACGCAAGTCAATGCTGATCGAGGGTATCTACACGAAATTGCGGGATGAGACCCGCAGCGAGATACCTTGGGGCATGCAAGAATCGCCGGTCATCGATCTGGAAAAACTCAAGGCCGACATGGCTATGGCCGTCGAAAGGACTTCCGGTCGCAAGTTCTCGCTCGCCGCTACGGGCGGAAAAAATCCTGACCTTTATCGCAACTTCGTGAACAACGGCCAGGACAAGCGGATGAGCGCCGAGGTCTTCGTGGGGATCGTCGGCGCGCTGGGCAAAAACCCAGCCGATTATGTGATCGGCATCGAGCCCGAATTTCAGATGCCTAGTGCAGCAGCGTTGACGTCGACTTTTGCAGTGCTTCTGGATTCACTGGGTATTGATCCATACGAGGACGAGCGCGCTCGTAAGCTTGCTGCGCAGTTTCCAAATGCTCTGCGTTCAATCGAAGCTCTTCGAGCAGGTGAGCGCGACGGCCGTGACTTGCCTCACGGAGAAGATCTTCCTGCTGGCGTCGAAGGTCGACCATCAGCCTGACAAGACCCGCGCAATGGAGGCTGCACTCGGGGCAGCCATCTCCACACTGCGGCACAACCAGCACTCCATTTTTCATCCGAATCGCCTCTGTTCTTGTTCTGTTCTTACCCTATCTCAAGCCGAGGTTGTAGGAAATTTCCTTAACAAGGTGCGCTCATAGGCAGTGTTCCGAAGCTTTATCATTAACTTGCGTCCATCATTCCGGCGCAGCAGCGGGGGAGTGCGCAGAAAATATTCTGGCGAGGCGATTTTTCGCGAAGGCCGTTGCCTAATTGTAATGCGGGAACCTACACGCATTTAGTGCTTGACGCGGGTAATTACACGCAATAGAACTGTCTCCATCAACGGAGCCCTAAATGCACATCACCAACATCACCCCGGCGAAGGACGCACACGCGGCACTGCCCGCGACGTTCTTCCCGCCTTCCGCCCGCAGCCCGCTCCGTGAAGCGCTGGCCGAGCTGGAATACATCATTGCGCAGGACAACGACCACGCCATCGAGACGCGTGGGCCGTTTGTCATAGAGCGCTGCGAATTCGTGATCGGTCGGATGCGCGATGCCATGAGCCGCGCGGACGGTCAGGCTTATGTCGCGGCTCAGTTGGGGAGGGCGTGATGACCTCCCACCAGCAAAACCGCCTCCTGCAAGCCTCCGACAAGGCCGCAAGCGAAATCCCATGGGGCAATCACAACGTCCCGACCTTCACGCTGGACAAGCAGATCGACCGCGCCCGTCGCGAGATGGGTGAGGAGCGGTGGCAGCAGCTTAATAAGGAGTGGCAGTGATGAATTTCCCCGAACACATCAATTCTGGTGCCCATGTGGAAATGGCTGGCGGCGAGATCGGTCGATACGAAGGCCGCTGCAAACTCACCAATCGCCACCGCGTCACGACCTACAAGGATAACCGCGGACAATACCTCCATCCCAAGCATGCGACCGGCCGCAACGATGTCGTGTACACCGTCTGGCTGCTCGGCGACGATGGCAAGTGCCGTGGTGATCGCGCGCCATCGGACCGCGATTTCGCCGGGTTGATAGCATGACCCGCCCCATCGCCACCAAAGCAGACGGTCGCCCGGCCTACGAGCACTTCAAGGGCCGCACCCGTCAGAGCCACGTCAACTACGAACGCAGCATCCGCCAGCGTTACGCCGAACTCGTCGCCGATGCGCGCGAGCCGGTCGACCTGCCCGAGAGCGTCTCGTTTCTGAACGACCAGCAGACCGGGTGGATGCTCGGGCTTGCCGCGACTGCCGGTGCGCTCGCTGTGGGCGCTGCGTTTTTTGTCTTTCTGCCCTGAGGGAGAGGGCGGGCACCTAACAAGGCCCGCCCGGTAATTCGATGACCACTCAACCCGATAAGGACGCCATCTTCCGCGCAAAGCACGTTGGCGCGTCCGAAGTATCAGCGCTGTTCGACTGCAACCCCTGGCTCACGCATTTCGAGTTGTGGCACCGCAAGACCGGCACGATCGCAACGCCCGACTTCAATGCCATCAAGCCCGATGGGTCGCCCGAGAATGAGCGCATCTTCTGGGGCGTAAAGCTCGAGGCGGCAATCATTGATGCCGCGCGCGAACGCTATGGCTATGTCGACCGCGAAGACACTGGACCGCTTTCGAACGGGCGCGGACTTGGCGGGCATCCCGACCGGCGTGTGATCTGCCCCGAGCGCGGGCCCATCGTCCTCGAGACGAAGATGGTCGACTGGCTCGAGCGCAAGAAGTGGGGTGACGAACCGCCGCTGAATTACCTGCTGCAGGGCAACACCTACGCCGGGCTAGACCGGGTTTGCGGCTTCGACATGCTCGTCCTCGTCGGCGGCAACAAGCTCGAGCGGATCCAGTACGATTTTCGGCCCAAGCTCTTTGCCGCGGCAGAGCAGCGGACCGAGGCGTTCTGGCAGTCCATCGCGGACAACAAGCCGCCCAAGCCCGACTACACCCGCGATGGCAGCGCGCTCAAGGAAATCTACGCCGAGCAGGGCGACGAGACGGTCGACCTCGAGCGTGACAACCGCGCCGCCATTGTCGCTGCCGAATATCTCGAGGCCGCGGCAGACGAGCGCGAGGCCCGGGCCCGCAAGGAGGCCGCACAGGCCGAACTGGTCGACAAGCTCAAGGGTGCTGCTGTCGGGTTCGCCGAGGGCTTCATCATCAAGGCAACGAAGGTCGCTTCGATCCCAGACCGGGAAGCGAAGCCCGGCGAAATCATCAAGGGGCGCAAGGGCTACAGGCGCTTCGCAATCAAGGAACTGGAGGCGTAATATGGCTACCAAGTCTATTGTAGAGCAGCCCCGCCGCACCGCCGCCGACATTCTCGGCACCGCACCACAGACCAACGGTGCAGTGCGTTCTCAGGCCACCACTATCGAGCAGTCGCGCGCCATTGCCGAAGTGCAGGCGGCTGTCGTGGTTGCCCACCACAACCCCCGCGACAAGGCCCGCGCGCTGAACGAGGCGCTGGAATCGTGCCGCACTCGCGAAGTTGCAGAAAATGCGTTCTTCAAGTTCCCGCGCGGTGGCCAATCGGTAAGCGGCGAGACGATCCACCTTGCTCGCGAGTTGGCGCGCTGCTGGGGTAACATCGACTACAAGATTGCCGAACTGAGCCGCGATGATGAAGGCGGGGCGTCGGAAATGATGGCCATCGCGTGGGATCTGGAAACCAACGCTCGCGCCAGTCTGACGTTCATCGTTCCGCATCTGCGCGACAAGCGCGGAGGGCCTGAACGGCTTACGGACGTTCGCGACATTTACGAGAACAACGCCAACATGGGCGCCCGCCGCCTCCGCGAATGCATCTTTGCTGTCCTGCCAAAATATCTGGTGCAGGCAGCGGCAGATGAGTGCCGCAACACGCTTGAAACTCGAAACGCGGAGGTTCCGCTCCCTAAGCGCATTGCAGAGGCACTTTCTGCGTTCGCCAAAATCGGCATCGACAAGAGCCGTATCGAGGCAAAGCTGGGATCGACAAGCAAGTTCACCGCCGTCGATCTGGCCAACCTTCAAATCAGCTTCAAGAGCATCACGCGCAATGAGATCAGCGCCGATGACGAGTTCCCCAGACTTGAAGGATCGGCGCCAACGATCAGCAAGCTCGACATGATGGAGGAGGTGCTTGAAGGCCCCACCGAAGAACAACGCGGCGAGGCCCACACCGAAACCGACCTGCTCACCCGGATCCAGTCCGCCGCCAACCGCGAGGAATGGGAAGCCGCCGAGAAGGCTGTCGGCGCCGCTGACATTGACGACGAAGAACGCCTCGAACTGTCGCGGGCGCTAGAAGCCAAGCGGGCTGAACTGGTGGGAGGGGTGCAATGAGAGTGCCCGAAAATCCTCCCGCATTCCCGCATGAACTGCCAAGTGGTGGTAGTGTCAGCGGAATGTCTCTGCGCGACTGGTTCGCAGGTCAGGCGCTTGGCGGCATGTTGGCCAGTGAAGGCGATCAATCGGGGTACTACCACGACGCCGCGTTCTCCGCACAGAGAGCGTATTCACTGGCCGACGCCATGCTTGCCGAGCGAGATCGGCCATGAACCTCACCGACCCCGCAACAGACTGGACAAACCAGACCTGGGAAGAGCGCCTCGAGATGTGCGTCTCCACCCTCTACGTGCACGGCTACATGGGCGATGCCGACAAGGCGCGCACGATGGAACGTATCAGGGCTCGTGCTGAGATTCAGCGTGAGGCGTCCCCTGCAACTGCGAAGGGTGATGCATGAGCCAGAACACATCATCCGCCGTGATGCAGCAGCGCAGCGAGCCGCATGACAGCCTCGACGACTTCCCGACACCGCCTTGGGCGACGCGTGCCCTGTGCGAGTGGATACCGGGCGGTTCTATGATTTCCGTGCCATGGATCACAACGTGCCGGGAACCCGCCGCCAATCGCGGACACATGGTTGCCCCTCTGCGCGAGTATTTCGGACAGGTCGAAGCCAGCGACGTTCACGATTATGGAGCGGGCTTTCCGGTTCTGGATTATCTCTTTGGTCCACTTCCCGAGCAAGTCGACTGGACGATCACGAACCCGCCATTTCGTTTGGCTGAGCAATTCATCGAGCGCGCTCTGGCGACGAGCACAGAGGGCGTCGCGATGTTGGTCAGGTCGGCGTTTCTCGAATCCGTCGGGAGATATGACCGGCTGTTCAGGGTGAACCCGCCTAGCCACATACTTCAATTCACCGAGCGCGTGGTCATGCACAAGAGCAGGCTTGCTCCAGAGGGCTCCACGGCAACCGCATATTGCTGGCTCGTATGGCGGCTGCCTGAACCTTGGGATGGGCCACTCTTCGAATGGATCGCACCGTGCCGCAAGCGCTTGGAGCGCGCAGGGGACTACGCATGACCGCCCTAACCATAATCAGCCGCTACGCCCGTCGCCCCGCCACCGAGCATGACAGCTTCCGCGATCTCGGCCTCGACAGCATCGACCGGACCTGCATCGCCATGGACATCGAGGAAGCGTTCGGGTGCGAACTTTCGGACGAGACCGTTGAGAACTGGTCCGACGTGGCCGGAGTGGCGGAGACGATTGGGGATTTGATGAGGGAGAAGGCATGAGCAAGCAACTCATCGCCGAAACGCAACGCGAGGTGTCCGAGTGGCCTGACGCTACCATGACGCAGGAGCAGGGCGGCAAGCATCCGCGCATCGTCCTGCATTACAAGGGCGAAAGCCGCATGGTGGTGGTCGCCAACACGCCAAGCGATGTTCGAGCCCTGAAAAACCACATCGCCACGGTTCGCCGGGAACTGCGCGGCATGGGGGCCACGAAACACAAGCCGGTTGCCAGCAACATGAACCGCGAGCGCAACTATCCGCAGCGCATAGATATGCCATCCGAACCGGCACCAGTCCGGCAGAATCCATTCGAGAACCTTGGGAAAAGCACCATGAGCAATCAGAGCACTATCGACGCCATCTTCTCCAACATCGAACGACTGCGCTATTCCGAAATGCTGGAGTTTGCCGCGATCCTGTCGAACGCAGCGTGCCAGGAGAAGATGCGCCGGTCCAACGTCAATGAATGGGCGCGAACGCTGCACACGGCCTGCGTTCATCGCGAGAGGTATGGGGCTGCCGAATGACCAGATGGCCCGCCCTCATGAAGCGCAAGACGGCTGCTGAATACTGCGACCTCTCCGAACAAGCGTTCCTGCGTGAAGTGGCCTCCGGTCGCCTGCCACCCGCCGTGCTATTCGGTGGCCGGGATCATTGGCACAAGGAAGCACTCGACCGGGCACTGGCCCTCCTGTGCGGCGAAAGGGAAGACGATGCCGAAGCAGAGTTCTGGCGTAGGACAGCCTAAGCTGAAATACGTCAAGTTCGTCCGGTCGAAGGGGCATCTGTACGCCTACTTCAACACGGGCGAAAAGACGTTCGAAGGCAAGCCGGTCTATCACCCGCTTCCGAAGTTCGGCACACCCTCTTTCTACGCCACCTATGGCACGATGTGCGGGCACAGGGAGCGCCGCAGGGCCATTGCCCCGACTGTCGCCATGCTCATCCAGAAGTACCAGAAGAGCGAGGCGTACAGGAACCTCAAGCCCAATTCCCGCGCATCATACGAACTGACCTTGCGCAAGATCGACCACCACCTTGGGAAACTGCGCGTCGAGAAGGTGGAGAGGGCGCACATTCGCGAGGTCGTGAACAACCGCCTCACCGGCAACGGAACGCGCAATCTCTTCATCAACGTGGTCAGCGCGCTCTACAAGTGGGCGCGGGAGAATGACCTAGCCCCGGAGAACAAGAACCCGACCAGCGGCGTCCGACCGTTCAAGACCGGCGAGCATGAGCCGTGGGCCGACGAATTGCTGGAGAAAGCCCTTGCCTGCGACGACCACCGCGTGCGCATTGCCGTCCATCTGTTGTACTATACCGGCCAGCGGATCGGTGATGTGGTCAGGATGCAATGGTCGCACCTGGAAGACGGTTCGATCTGGGTAAAGCAGCAGAAGACCGAGAAGACTTTGCTGATCCCGCTGCACTCCGGCCTCAAGGCGGAACTGGAGAAGCACGACCGCACCGGAAAGACCATCCTGACGACAGTTCACGGCAAGCCGATGAGCGTGAGCACGCTTCGCAACAGCCTGCAGTCATACGCCGCCGATCTCGGGCACAAGGTGGTCCCGCACGGCCTGCGCAAGAACGCCGTCAACACGCTCCTGACCATGGGTTGCAACGTTGACGAGGTGATGGCGATCACCGGGCAGTCACGCCAGATGGTCGACCACTACGCCAAGGCAATCAACAAGAATCGGCTCGGACAGTCCGCAATTCTTAAATGGGAACAGAACGGGACCGGGCAAACCGAGGGGAAAGACGATGAAAAAGAGTAGCGGATTCAACAACATGATGATACGCAATACTTAAATGCGGCCGGCCGCATTTCGGGCAGGACCTGTCTGCCGCCGGGCGTCCACGAAGGACGTATGTCGATATAGACCGCGCAACGCCCTGTCCGGCGTGATGCGTTCCGTGTGCCCGATGCTGGTTTCCCCGGCGCCGAGCATGAGCCAGCCGTCAGGCGCCAGTGTCGAGGCTAGGCGATCGAAAGCCTGGCGGCGGGTCACGTCGTCGAAATAGAGCAGGACATTTCGGCACAGCACAACGTCGAAACTGGTCGGCCGGGGCAGGGCATCGAGCAGGTTGTGCTGCTCAAAGCGTACCATCTTGCGCAACCTTTCCTGCGCCCGCCAGCCGCGTGGCGTTTCATCGAACCATTTGATCATCTGTCCCACGGCAAGCCCGCGCTGGATCTGGAACGGGGTGTAGCAGGCGTTGCGTGCCGCTTCGATCATGCCGGCCGAGACATCGGTGCCCAGAATGCTGATCGTCCAGCCCTCCCAGCGCGGTGCCTGTTCGGCAAAGAGCAACGCAAGCGAGAGCGACTCCTGCCCCGTGGAACAGCCTGCGGACCAGATATTGAGCGTCCTGCTCGTGGCTCGAGCCTCTGCGAGGCGGGGCAGGACCTGCTTTGCCAACAGCTCGAACATGGCCCGATCGCGAAAGAAATAGGTCTCGTTGTTGAGCAGGGCTTCGACCAGTGTCTGCGCCAGCGGGGATCGGCGCGAAGTCGAGAGCGTGGCGATCAGCCGGTCCAGGTCGGCAATGCCATGTTCTCGGCTGAGGCCGGAGAGAGCCGTGCCGATCCGCCACTGGCGGCTGTCGTGAAAGGACTGGCCGGTTTCCGACTTGAGCAGGTCGGCAAGAATGCGCCGCGAGGTTTTGCTTATCTGCATGGAGCCACCCCCACACTGTCCGCGATATGCCGCGCGATGGCCACGGGTGGAAGAATGGCGCTGGCGAGACCGGCCTCAACGATGGCGCGGGGCATTCCCCAGACGGCGGAGCTCGCTTCGTCCTGAGCGATGATCGTACCACCCGCCGCAACCAGACTGGCAGCGCCCGATACGCCATCACGCCCCATGCCGGTGAGGACGACACCGCAGGCATCGTTGCCGACTTCCTTCGCGAGAGAACCGAACATCCAGTCCACGGAGGGCATGCACCCGCTTTCGGATCGGCTGCGATCAAGGCGCACCGAAAGCTGACCCGATTGGCTTTGGACCGTGAGGTGGGCATCGCCGGGGGCAACCACGATCCGGTCGGGCGAGAGTGGCATCCCTTCCTGCGCAAGAACCGTCTCGTAGCCTGACGCACTCGCAAGCTGGCGTGCGAAGGCAGGCATGAAAGTCGACGGCAAGTGCTGTGTCACCAGAATCGGAATGCCCAGGCGGCGCGGCATCGCTTCGAACAGGCATGTCAGCGCATGTATGCCACCGGTGGAGGCGCCGATGGCCAGGATGCCCGGGCGCTTTCGGAGAATGGGCCGCATGGCCGGCGTCGACCTCGGCTTGGGCGCGATTTCCGCATCAGCCGATCCAAGTTCGCGAATTTTCGCCAACAATGTCTGCCGATAAGCCTCGCGCGAACTGCGGACATCGGGCTTTGGCAATGTATCGGCAGCGCCGAGTGAAAGGGCAGCAAGGGTCTGTTCTGCCCCGTCGACGGTAAATGAGGAGACCACCAGGATCCTGGCCCCGTTCGCCCGCGCGATGATTTGGGGCAGGGCTGCAAGACCACCCATACCGGGCATGTCGAGATCGAGCAGGATGACGTCGACCGTGCACCGGCGCAGGACATCGAGGGCACTTTCGGCCGTGCTCGCACCCGCAACGACTTCGAGATCGTCCGAGCTGCCCACCATGCGTCCGAGCGCGGTGCGAGCCACCAGTGAATCATCCACGATCATGAGCCTGACGGGCCGGCGCCAAGGGGCATGTGCGGAGCTTGGCCCGGTCCCAGCCATTACCATCGACGTGACACTCAGGCAGCGCCGACGAGTTGCAGCTTCATGTGCAGAGTTTCGCGATCGAAGGGTTTCATGACGTATTCGTCGGCACCTGCTTCAAGCGCGATGCGAATATGCGCGATATCGCTTTCGGTGGTGCAGAATACGACCTTGGGTTGTAGAGCCCCTCCGCCCTCGCGCAACAGCCGGATGAATTCGAGACCGTCCATCACCGGCATGTGCCAGTCGAGCAGAATGAGGTCGGGCATGGACTCCTCACAGCGGATTACGGCCTCGCACCCGTTCACTGCCTCACGCACTTCGAAGCCCAGCGCCTGCAAGGAACTGCGCAGATAATTGCGGATCATGCGCGAGTCATCGACGATCAGGCTGGTCTTCATCGCTCAGTCCTTCGTTCGCTCACGAACCGAGGCTAGGCCGCCAGACGTAACCAAGCCCTTAAGCGGCACGCGCTTCAGGCGGTCCTGCAATCAGGGCCGCAACCTCCAGTAACAGTAGCGGGCCATCGTCGGTCTCGACCATGCCCTGCGCCATGTCTGCCCAGTTGTTCTGCAACCGCCCACTTGGCGGGAACGGATCGGATCGGGCCTCGGCAACGCCGTGAATGGTATCGAGCAGCAGGGCGTAGGCATGGCCGTCATGTACCGCAATTGCCGCACTTGCGCCGGCTTCGCGGTTCGGCGAAATTCCGAGACCAAGGGCGCAGCGACAGTCGACAACGGTCAGGACGCGGCTGCGCAAGGTGGACAGACCGGCGATATGCGAAGGGCTGCGCGGAACCGGGACCAGAAGCTCTAGTTCATTGACCGATTCAATGTGATCGACGGGCAGGGCGACTTTCTCGCCAGCAATCGCAACAGTCAGCAACAACGCGCTCACAGTCGTATCCTTCCGCCGGACTGGCGCAAGGCCGAGAGCAATCCGGTGTGGTCGTAGCGGTAGATGCTGTCCGGATCGTCCGGCGCTTCCATCGCGCTTGAGCGCAGGCGAATGACTTGCCGTGCACCGGCAGGTCCGGACTCTCCGGGTTGCGCAATGATCGCAAGGTCCAATTCGGCTTCCGCGGCTTCGACGACACGGTAACCGGCCGCTTCCACCATCGGCCGCACGAAATTCTGCAGCCAGGTATCTCCTGCAGGCAAGTGGCATAGGGGAAGCTCGTCGCGGACCGGCACAGCCGCATGGCGAGCGAACAGCCTGTAAGGGGAGATCAGGGTCGCCGCTTCGCCGTCGATCAGCAGAACGCCTTCGGCCTCCCCGTCAGCCTCAGCGGCCAGGAGCTCCGCGTCAATCTGGCGCACGCCAAGCGCGTCGCGTATGGCGTAGCCGATTTCCCGCATGCCGTCGGTCAGGCGAAAAAGCCGCAGCGAAACTTCCGGAAGTTCCGCCAGGTCGGCACCGGCGAGGGGGAGAATCCGATCGCCGACAACCACCAGCATACGTTCGCCTTCGGTCTCGACCGCGTCGATCTCGACTTCGTCGAGGCGGTCGACGACAGCCATCGGGATTGCCTTGCGCCTGCCATCCAGTCCGATGAACAGAAGGACGGGCGTGGTTCGCACAGCCCCGCTGGCTTCGTGCGCGTCATGACGGGCGCTGCGTTCGAGCGCATCGAGTTGCAGACCGGCAACCTTCGCCAGCCCATTGACCTCCAGCAGAAGCATGGGAAGGCCGTCTTCGGTAAGCGTGGTGCCGGCGTAGAGACCAGTTGCAATGATCGCGGGAGCCGCCGGCTTGACCACCAGTTCCTCGTGCGTATGCAAGCAGTCGACGGCGAGGACGAAAAGCTCTCCTCCGCCCAATCGCAGCACTATCAGCGTGCGATCATCATCTGCAGCATCGGTTTCGCAGCCGAGCAGATCGGCAAGGACAACGCAGGGCAGGCGACTATCGCGTATCTTGACGAGCATCGTGCCGCCGTGGCGCGTAATCTCGGTGCCACCGGTTTCGACCTGAGCGATCTCCTCGATAGCGGATCGCGGAATGGCAAATTTCTGCCCAGCGATGCTCACGGTGAGGGCGGGGATAATCGTCAGTGTCAGAGGAACGCGCAGGGTGAGACGGGTGCCCTGTCCCGGGGTGCTGTCCACTTCGATGGATCCGCCGACACGCTCGATACTTGCCCGCACGACATCCATGCCGACGCCGCGTCCGGATATGGCGGTGACCGTCTCTGCGGTCGAAAGGCCGGGCTCGAAGATCAGGGAGAGGCGGTCCTGCGCCGACATGCGACCGATCGTCACGGGATCAACGATCCCGGCTGCAAGCGCCTTGTCGACAAGCTTTGCCTCGTTGATCCCACAGCCATCGTCGACGATGTCGATAAGGATCTGGTTGCCGGACTGACGCGCGCCAACGCAAAGGCGTCCCACTGGCCGTTTGCCTGTCGACAGGCGCGCGGCGGGCGCTTCGATCCCGTGGTCGATAGCATTTCGGATCAGGTGTGTCAGCGGATTGCGGATGACTTCGATCATCTCGCGATCGAGTTCGACGTCGGCGCCGTCAATCTCGATCTGGACTTGCTTGTCCAGTTCCGCGGACAAATCGCGCACCAGACGGGGAAAGGAAGAGAACAGTCCCTCCAGACACTGCATGCGGGTTCGCGTCATGGCGTCGCGGACATCGGCTATGATCGAGGATAGCCGGTCGAATGGTTCATGCACACTGGCCTCGAGCGAAGTCTCGCGCAGGCGTCGGGCCAATTCGTTGCGGGCCAGGACCATGTCTGAAACGCCGCTCATCACCCTGTCGAGCAGTTCGACGGGAAGGCGGATCGTGCGCCGGCCTGCTGGCACCTTCGATTGCGCCAGTTCATCGTTCAGGGCTGCCAACCGCAGCGGGTCGTTCGAACCATCGCCTTGCGGTGCCAGCGCGGCAATCAGCGCTTGGTCGCCCCCCTCCGGAAATTCACTTCCGCCTTCGAAGGTGTCGACCATGTCTCCAATGCGATCGATGATCCCGAGGACGGCGCTCACCAACATGGAATCGGGTTTGCGACGGTCGGCGCGAACGTCGGCCAACACGTCTTCGACCGCATGGCTCAGCGCTTCGAGGCGCGGAAAATCGAAGAAACCGCAATTGCCTTTGACGGTGTGAAAGAAGCGGAAGATGGCATCCAGGCGTGCGCGGTCGCCCGGATCGTCCTCCCAGGCGATCAGCTCCCCGCCCAATGCCTCGAGCATTTCGCGCGTTTCAGCCAGAAAATCGGCAAACAGATCGTCCATTCACGCCCCCCGGTGGAGGAAGTTATGACGCGCAAAACTTTAACCAAGCGTTAGAATTCTTGCGAGATCGTAACTGGCTACTGTCGGAAGCGAAAACCGGGTTGGGCTGGCCACGTTTCCATTTCGGCAACGATTTCAACCTAGCATCCGGTTCGTGCGGTAGGGGGCGTTTCAAATTGATCGAAGTCGAAGTCCAGAACGAGACGCATCAGACCCAGCAGTGCCTCAGGTTTTCTGCGCTTCCACGCATCGGGGAAGGGATCAGGCTGCTTGAGCCGGACGGGTTCTGGACCTCATACGACATCATCGACCTGTGGTACCAGAAAGCCGAGTTCGGCGACATCTGGGTACCCTTTATCCATGTCCGCATGACGCCCACGGAAAGAGCCGCGAGGTCCGAGGCCGAACCCACGGTGCCGGTGGACGATCACCAGCAAGTGATCGATCAGGCCAAGACGATCGCACATATCTTGAGCGACCAGGACAATTCCTGAGACAGGGGAGTGGCAGCCATTCTTGAGGGTCTGATCAAGCGTTCCCGGCCGCACCCGCGGCCCGAGACCAACGCAGCCAAAATACCGGAACCTGTCACGAAGCGGCGCTGCCTGCTGATCGATGACTCGCGTGTCATCCGAAAGGTCGCCCGGCGCATCCTGGAGGGGCTCGCATACGAGGTCAGCGAAGCGGAGAACGGCGAGGAAGCGCTCGTCAAATGCCGCTCGGCGATGCCCGATCTCATCATCGTGGACTGGAACATGCCGGTCATGAGCGGCCTGGAATTCGTGACCTTCCTGCGCAGCATGCAGGGCGAGCGCAGGCCCAAGGTCATGTTCTGCACCACCAATTCCAACACGGACGATATCCGCAAGGGAATCGAGGCCGGGGCCGACGAATACGTGATCAAGCCTTTCGACCAGCAATCCCTGCAGGCCAAACTCCAGCGTATCGGCGCCGCCTGATTACCTTGCGCTACTCGGCCGCGATCGGGCGGGTTTCCGGAGCAGGCGAGGGAAGTGGCGCAACTTGGTACAGCCGGAATGCGACGGCGAGCGCAATCAGTACGAGAGCGCAGGAGAAGAGTCCGACCCCATTCCAGCCCACCCAGGTCCAGGCATAGCCACCGGCAGAGCCAAGAACGCTCGAGCCCATGTAGTAGAAGAACAGATAGCACGCCGTCGCCTGTCCGCGGTCCCTGCGTGCGCGTCTTCCAACCCAGGCCGAAGCGATCGCGTGCGCGGCGAAAAAGGCCATCGTAACGATCCCGATACCGGCGATAATCAGCGGCAAGGCGCTCGCCGCGGTAAGGGCGATGCCCAGGACGAAGAGAGCAAGTGGCAACCACAGGCATTTACGGGGTCCGAACTCCCCGGAGAAATGGCCTGCGACTGCGGAACTGAGCGAACCGAGCAGGTATAACAGGAAGATCAGACCGACTTGTGCCTGCGACAGCGAGTATGGCGGGGCGAGCAGGCGATAACCGGCATAATTGTAGATGCTGATGAAGGCACCCATGATCAGGAACGCTTCCAGAAACAGCCAGGGGAGGGCCTTGTCGGCGAAGAGGTGCCGAAAGCCGGCGATATAGCCACCCCAGGAGTGATGGCGTGGACTGAATTGTCGGGAAGGGGGCAGGATCTTCCAGAAGAGAGCGGCAATGATCAGTCCAGCCATCCCCGTCATGCCCAGCGCATCACGCCAGCCGAAATATTCGGTCAACACGCTGACCAGCAGTCGTCCGCTCATGCCCCCGATTGCCGAGCCGGCGATGTAAAGGCCCATCGCCCGGCCGACGGCACCGTCCTCGACCTCTTCGCTAATATAGGCCATCGCGACGGCCGGAACGCCGGCCAGGGCCAGTCCGCACAGGAACCGGGCCGCGAGAAGACTGTGCCAGTCGGGCAGCAAGCCTAACAGGGTGGTCAACGCCGCTGCCGCCAGCAGCGAGGCAATCATCAAAGGTCGACGCCCCAGCTTGTCGGAAACCTTGCCTGCGACCAGCAGCACGAAGGCCATCGGCCCGGTTGCCAGTGAAACCGCAAGACTGGCTTCTTCCGCTGCCACACCGTAAGCCCTGCTGAAGAATGGCATCAGGGGCTGAGCGCAATAGAGCAATGCGAACGTCGACAGTCCGGCAAGCAGCATGGCGATGCACAAAAGCCGATATGCGGCAGTTCCGGGCGTGATTTTCTCGGCTTCCATTCGCCTCGCTATGGGGGGCCTCCCAACAGCCTTCAATGCATGAAATGACGCCCTAACGCGCAAGACGGATAGTTGTGCGTTGGTGACGGTCCCCTTAAGTCGAACGATGTCCAGCAAGTAGTGGGTTCATGCCGAAGATTGTCGATCACCAGGCCCGGCGGCGGGCCGTTGCCGAAATCGCCGCGAAGCTCATCGCCCGCGACGGCATCGAGGGGACCAAGGTCCGTGAGATCGCCCGGCTCGCGGGGTATAGCACCTCGATCGTCTCGCACTACTTCAAGAGCAAGCACGAACTGCTCATGTCAGCCTATCGCATGCGCATGGAAAGGACCGTAGCGCACGTCGAAACAGTATCGCGCGAGGGAAACGAACTTCTCCATTGCCTGGGAGCCGTTCTTCCACTGGACGAGGAACGGGTCGAAAGCTGGCGCATCTGGCTGGCCTTCTGGGGGCTCGCAACGGCGGATGAAACCTTTCTTCTGGAACAGCGGCAGCGCAGCCGCGAGTCCGTTGAACTGTTCCACCGCACCATCGTCAATGCTGGCGCGATGCAGGAAGGCGAGCATTCCTGGCTCGTCGCCCAGGCCCTGCTGAGCAGCGTTGCCGGGATCGCAACCCAGGCGATCTACGACCCGGAAAGCTGGCCACCGGAAAGGCAACTCGCGATCCTGAAACTCCAGATTGACAACAACATCCCCGGTTAGATGCCTCGAAGCGCTTGATCGGGATGGGTTGCGCTTCGAACAAGTCTAGACCAACGGGCTCAAGCGACCTTCACGATGGTTCAGCAGGGCATCGAGGAGATTGAGGCCCCGTTCGAGCGTCTCTTGGTCAAGGCTGCCTCCGATCGACAGTCGAATGGACCGCGAAGCAGTTTCACCAATTGCAGAAAAGCTCTCGCTCGTAACGAGTGAAACGCCAAGCGGTTGAAGCACGGAGACAAATTCAAGCGGGTTGGCCGTCGGTCCAAGGGGAATCCAGAGATGATATCCCTCAGGTGCTGCATGGTAGGTGCCGGTCGGCAGGATGCGCCTGACCATCTCCTGGCGTGCCAAGCATTCGTTGCGAACCTGGTCGACAAGTTTGCGCCAGGTCCGATTTCTCAACCACTGCGTGCAAACCGCCATGTTGAGTGGGGGAGCCATGATTGTGGTCTCGTGCACGTCGGCTGCAAGGCGCAGGGCATCTCGGACATGCGGTGCACGCAGATAAGCGATGCGCAGCGATGGCGAGATGATCTTCGAAAAGCCGGCGACATGCCAGGTCCGCTCAGGTGCCAGGCTGGCAAGGGAAGGAATTTCGGCGGTATCAAGGCGGCTGTAAGGATCATCCTCGATCAAGGCCACGTCATGCCGGCGCGCAATCGAGACGATCTCCTCGCGGCGCGCCAGTGGAAGCGTCGCCGTAGTCGGATTCTCGTTCACAGGCACCAGATAGATCGCCCTGATTGCATCCCCGGTGCAGGCACGAGCGAAAGATTCAGGCATAATGCCCTCAGCATCGGCTTCGAGAGGCACAATGCGCAGGCCGCGATTGCGGCAGATCGAAAGCCATCCGGGATAAACGAAAGGTCCCGTACAAACGGCATCGCCTGGCTTGAGTACCGAATTTGCGATCGCGTGCAGGGCTGTCTGCGCGCCGCTGGTTACAAGGACGTTGTCCTCGCTGGCCGTAATGCCCCGTTCGGCGAGCCAATCTGCGCCCGCCTGTCGGTCGACGGGTGCGCCGCCGGCCGGTTGATATTGCATCCGATTGGCAGCCGTTGAGCCTCTCAACACTTCCCTGACCGTGTCCGCGAAATCCTCTGCAAACGAACTGTTCGCAGGGATCGGTGGAAGGTTCATGCCCAGATCGAACGGCGCGACCGAGGTCTGGATCGAAGTGACGGAAGCCTGGCCTCTTTCAAGCACGAAACTGCCCCGGCGCCCCTCAGCTTCGATAAGGCCCTTGTGACGGGCTTCGGTATAAGCGCGCGTAACCGTGCCCAGATCGATCCCCAGCGCATCGGCAAGCTCACGTTGGGGCGGCAGGCGATCTCCCGGTCTCAGGCGGCCGGTTTCTATGTCCCTGGCTAGTGCGGCACTTATCGCCAGATACATCGGCCCTGCGTCGGCCCCGATCTCCGGCAACCACCTTTGGGACGATTTTTGTATTGATGCTGTATGCATGCAAACTCGTTTAGCACTTTCCGGACTGCCACAAAACGCGAACTTGAACCTTTGGATCTTGATCTTCGGGATCGACGACCCGGGGCCTTCAACGGTCGGACTTGTGTCGCAAGTCCCGTCGGATTGACAGGCTCCATGCAGATTGTCTGGCATTTATCGGACTCGGTGCAGTCACGGGCCAATCGTGCAGCCGTTTTTCGGCTCAGGTCGGAGCCTAGGTCTAGTCCCGGTGAAAGAACGCAGCCCTGCCGGCAAGAACGTTGCGCGCCATTTCGCCGCCATCGTGCAAGGCAAGGGGACCGCCGGGCATAGTCTCATCCCAGAAATCTCGGTCAGCGTATTGCCTGAGCGCACCTTCGTAACGGGACAGCCTTTCTTCTTCAGCCTTCAACAGGCTCGCCGCCACCTGCACTTCGCTCAGGTCGTCGCCACCGCCGCCGAGCGCAAGGCGAGACAGGTCCGAACGATCCAGACCATCGAAATATCGTGCGGCAGCCTCTCTCGCGCGAACGAGGAGGTCAACTCTACCGTCAGTCATGTTCATTCTTGCGATCAAGCGCGGCCTTCGCATTGAGCTGGGCCCAGAGCGATCCGGTGCCGGCCTCCTGGGCCTTGTTGACGTACTGGGAGGCGACCAGCCATCCCTTGATGTATTGCAGGGGCCAGACGCAGCCTATGGCGAGAAGCGGAAATGAGGTCAGCAGATGGACCCAGAACGGCGGCTCATAGGCAACCTGCAGCCAGACGGCGAAGAAGGTGAGCGGAAAGGCCACGATGCAAAGCGAAAAGAAGGCAGGCCCGTCGTCGGGAGCTGCAAAGCTATAGTCCAGTCCGCAGGCAGGACATTGATCGTGCAGCTTGAGCCATTTTCGAAACATGCTGGCTTCGCCGCAGCGAGGGCACAACCCCTTCACGCCGCATCGGAAGATCCAGCGAGCCTTGTCATGACGATCGGTTTCCTGGCTGTCGGGGGCGTCGGTTTCCATAATGCAGGCTCAAACCTTCAAACATTGGCTTTGCGATTCGTCTTGTCGCATTATATGCTTGTTGTATGCATACAATGTCAATGCATAACTACCGGGGAAGCCGGCAACCTTGATCGCTGCGGATGCGGGAGCAATCAAGGTTGCCGTTGATCAAGCGCGCGCACGGACCAATCCATCTCCTTTGCCGACGCGCTGCAGATAGCGACCGGTAACGGAGCGAAGGTGACTGGATCGGGCGAGGTTGCCGGCTCCATCGAAGTCGGCAAGATGGCTGACATGATCGTACTTGACCGCAACCTGTTCGATGCATCCCCCGAAGAAGTGGGCCAGATCCGCGTCCTGCTCACGATCTTCGAAGGACGTGAGATCTACAAGATGCAGTAGCACGCGATTCCAATGCCCGGGGGCCGCGGACAATAAGCCAGGCGTTGCCGGTTCCAGCAAAAGGAGCCAACGCTGCTACCCTGACCTCCTATCAGCATTATGTTCTGAACGTTATCTCACCAACCATTGATGAGCCCAGGGTCGATCAATTCCTCGGACAACGAGCATTCACACGGATGGTTTGACCGATCCGGCGGCAGCCAATTCCGCCAGCTTGCCGCGCAGCCATGACAGACCTTCGTCATTGGTGCGGGTGGCATGGAACTGGATCATCTGGCGCATCGAAGGCAGGGCGATTGGCGACTCAGCGATGACAAGTGACAGGCGCGGCGCCATCAAATGGGCAAGCCGTTCGTGCATGAGTGCCAGGTGCTGCGTCCCGGGCAGTAGCCAGGGGGCCTGGATGAAGGAAGGTACTCGCACCTCCACCCGGCGCTCGATCCCCAGTTCCTGCATGGCTGTTTCGATGAACGCACCGCTTCCGGAAATCTGGACGGCGACATGACGACTTTCCAGCCAGGTTTCCATCGAAAGTGGCTTCTGCATTACCGGATTTTCCGACCAGCCGACTACGACGTAGCGTTCGACGAACAGCAGTTCACGGGGATGGTCCGGGTTGAGGAATGGCTCCGGCGCTATCATCAGGTCGATGTCGCCGTTGGCCAACCGCTCGCTCGCGTAGGAATCTGGCAGGACGATGTCGATTCTAAGACCAGGCGCCTCGTTCTCGAGCACTTCCAGCAAGGGCGCCATCAGGATCGTGGTTATGTAGTCGGATGCGGCTATAAGAAAGCGGCGTTGGCTCGTCGCAGGGTCAAATCCTGCGCCCGACGAAATTAGCACTCGCAGGTCGCGTATCGCAGCAGATACCTTCGGCCCGATCTCGAGAGCCTTAGGGGTCGCGATCATCTTCTTCCCATGCATGATGAAAAGTTCGTCATGAAATGCGTGGCGCAGCCGCTTGAGCGCAGCACTCATGGCCGACTGCGTGATGTTCAGCCGAGCCGCCGCCCGCGTGACGCTGCGCTCCTTGAGCAGAGCTTCCATGGCGATAAGCAGATTGAGATCGAAATTGTCCAGTCGCATGCAGGATCATTTACAAAATTTGTGAAAAATGACCAATTCAAAAAATTGGACTGATGCCAGGCCACGTGACAAATCCAATTTCGCAATCGGCTGGATAGAGAGCCGATGCACAGGAGGATACCCGCATGGCTCGACTACTATTATCCGCAAGCGCTCTCGCCCTGGCAGCAACCGGCCAGGTGGCGTCAGCTCAGACAAATCAGTCGACCACTTCCTCAGCGCAATCGTCTGACTCAGCAGTAGGCATCAGCGAGATTGTCGTTACGGCGCAACGGCGAGAGGAATCGGCCCAGCGGGCTGGCATACCGATCGACGTGGTCAGTGGCGACGAATTGACCCGCCAGGGGGTAAACGAAGCTGAAGATCTGTCGAAGCTGGTGCCCGCGCTCAACGTGCAGTCCGCCGGCGGCGCCAACCTCACCTTTTTCCTCCGCGGCGTCGGCAATTTCACCGTCAACGGCTATTCCGATCCCGCGCTCGCGTTCAACTACGACGGGGTCTACCTGGCCCGCCCGACTTCTGCCTCCGGGGTGTTTTACGATCTGGCCCGTGTCGAAGTTCTCAAAGGCCCCCAGGGAACGCTTTACGGACGCAACGCGACTGCCGGTGCGATAAACGTCATTCCGCAAGCGCCAAAGCTCGGTGACCTGTCTGGCTACATGACCGCGAGTTACGGCAATTACGATGCGCTTACGCTGGAGGCGGCCCTCAATGCGCCCCTGAGCGAAAATGCAGCCGTGCGCGTGTCGGGCAATCTTGCGCAGCATGACGGCTACCTCTCGGACGGTACCTCTGACCAGCGTGGGCGCGCGGCGCGCGTCCAACTGCTTGTCGAGCCAAGCGCCGATCTGCGAATTCGCGTGGCTGCCGACTATTCGCATGATGGCGGCAAAGGTACTGGCTCGAGTTACGCCGGACGCTACGCTTTCAATTATCAGGCCGGCCAATATGCATTCGTGCCGTCGGGGCTCGACCGCTCGGTAGGACTGTTCGATCCGGAGGCACAGGCATACCGGCAATCCCTGTTCCTCGGCGTTTCGGGACGCACGGCCGCCCCGCTCGATCAGAACGTCTATCTCGACAACGCGTTCTACGGAATCAATGCAGAGATCAGCTACGATACAGGAATCGGCACCCTTACCGTAATTCCGGCTTGGCGCCGATCCAAGCTGGATACGCGGTTCGGCAATCCCGCATTCATCGGCTGGAACCAGGAAACCGACAATCAGCACAGCATCGAGGCAAGGCTGACTGGCGATCGCGTCGGCATGTTCGATTATGTCGTCGGCGCCTATTATTTCGATGAAAAGGTGAAAGGCAACTACACCTTTGCGCAACAGGCACTCAACGCTTATCAGGATTTCGATTCCAAGACGCGATCGCTGGCCGCGTTCGGAAGGGTGACCGCCCATCTGACCGACAAGTTCCGCTTCATCGGTGGCCTGCGCTATACCGATGATCACAAGCGGTTCGACGGCCAGGCCGATGTTTTCGTCATAGTCTGCACTGCCCGAAATGCGTTCGGTGCGCCGGACTGCCCAACGGTGCCGCTGCTTCCTGTAACTGACAGCTTCACCGAACTGCAACCGCCCTACATCATTCCCCCGGCCAATCAGGCACGGCCTATCGGCGCGACAGGGGCGATTCTGACCCATCCGGTTACGCCTGTGAACAGCGCCCTGAATTCGGGTCAGCTCACCTGGCGAGCGGGAATTGAGTACGATGTTGGACCGCAGTCGCTATTCTATGCTTCGGCCGAGCGTGGATACCGATCCGGCGGCTTCTCCCTGTCCGCGGGTTACGAAACCTATCGCCCGGAGTACCTGACCGCCTATACGATCGGCCTCAAGAACCGGCTCCTGAACAACCGCCTTCAGCTCAACATCGAAGGGTTCTGGTGGGACTACAAGGACCAGCAAATCGGCCGCATCGGTGTGGATGCACGCGGAAACCAGGGGCAGTTCAGCCAGAACATCGGTCAGTCGCGCATCCGCGGCGCCGAAGTGGACGTGGCATTCCTCCCCGTTCGCAACACATCGCTTAGTGCGGACATCCAGTATCTCGACACCCGCTACAAGAGTTTCGTTTACCGTGAGCCGGTCGGACCATCGGGCCAGCCGCCGCTGACGGGATGCGCGACGAGCCTCGCTTCGGGTGAGTACACCATCGACTGTTCCGGATTTCCAGCTTTCAACGCACCGAAGTGGACCATCAATCTCGCGGCGCAGCAAACGATCGAGTTCGGCGATTACCGCGTAGTCGCCGGGGTCGACACACAATATCGCAGCTCGCGTTACGTGCAGGCCGATTTCCTCCCCCAGGAGCGCGCGCCCGGCAACTGGATGACCAATGCGCAGCTTTCGATTAGCCCACAGACCGAAGCTTGGGAGATCGTCGCATTTGTTCGCAATATCGAGAACGATCGTATCCTGCTCAACACACCAGTCTACAGCGCGGCGTCAAGCCTGCAGGAAATTACGTCCGCTCCGCGAACGTATGGTCTGCGCGCGGGCATCAAGTTCTGACATGCTGCGCACGTTTAACCGCAACTCGGCGCGAGCAGCTGCGACATGGATTGCTGCAGCACTTATCACCGTGCCGATAGCGGCCTCGGGGCAGGCGCAGGGGGGGGCGCCTGCCCAATTCATCACGCTTGGCACGATGGGCGGGCCGGTCCCGGACTCGTCACGATCGCAGCCAGCCAATGTCATCATCGCAGGACGCGATGCCTATCTCGTCGACATAGGTGACGGGACGGCAGGGCAACTTGCGAAGGCTGGGATTGCGCTGCCTCGGGTTCGCGCAGTCTTCATTTCCCACCTGCATTTCGATCACACAGGCGGCCTTGGTGCGCTCTTGGGCCTGCGCTATCAGACCAACGCCCCGGGCAAGCTCACGATTTACGGGCCGCCCGGTACGAAGGAATTGGTCGCAGGGCTAGCGGCATCGATGGTCCCGGGCGCGACTGCGGGTTACGGCCTTCCGGGCGCCCCCTACGTCGATCCAGCCAATACCCTTGAAGTTATCGAACTGCGTGGGGACGACGATCTTATGCTAGGCCGCATACGTGTTCGGACCGTTGCCAACACGCACTATTCGTTCCCGGACGATAGCGACCTGGGTCGCCGGTTCCGTTCCCTCTCGATACGCTTCGACATGCCGGACCGCTCGATCCTCTACACCGGAGACACCGGGCCGAGCCGGGCAGTCGAGAGTTTGGCAAAGGGCGCGGACCTGCTGGTCGCAGAGATGATAGACGTCGACAGGACAATGGCCAAAGTGCGGGCCAATACGCCGAACGTGTCCGCTGATGCTGCCTCAGGCCTGATGCAACACCTTTCGAAACATCATCTGACACCGCTTGATGTCGGCAGGCTTGCGGCTGCAGCACAGGTCAAGTCGCTTGTCGTCACGCATCTCGCCGCACCGGGCGCTACTGGTACGGATGAACTGAAATACCTGCGCGACATTGCCGCCAACTTCAGTGGCCCGGCTGTCATCGCTCATGATCTGGACGCATTCTGATCTGCCCGTGCCTATGTCCATCAACTTCAGACGGTCCATCGGAGGACCGCCATTTCACGTAGTACGTCTCTGAGGCCGGGTAGCTCACGGGAGCTACCGGCCTTTCACCCCGCGACGACAATGCCGGGAAGCGCAAATCGTCCGGTAGATATTTGCCAGCTCAGGTGCAGGTCGCGACCTCGCCCGAGGTGTCAAAACGCACTGAGGTGGTACCGGAAATCTGGACAGGGTGCTAAGCTCATCCCGACGTGAGGAACGGGCGGGAATGAAGAAGACGAGAAAGCGCTACAGCGCGGAATTCAAGGCGAAGGTGGCGATGGAGGCGATCCGGGGCGAATTGACGCTGGCGGAGCTGGCAGCTGTGGAGCGGCGTGCAAAATTGGGTCTGACTCACATTCCGTGCAAATAGCGGTCATGCGTCGGCCATGATCCTTGCTTTGAGTAGGTCTATCTTGGCCCGGCCATACATCTGCCGCTTGATCGATTTGAGGCGGTTGACATTGCCTTCGACGTGACCGCTCGACCATGGACTGGAGATCGCAGCAGTTACGGCGTCTTTGTCCACTTCGACGCCAGCAGCGAAGGCGGCGAGCTTGGTGTTGGCGGCTTTGACAAGCCAAGGATCGAGGCGCGCCTCGTCCCTGGAGCGCATCATCGCATGAAACCTGTCCAGCACGTCACGTGCCACCACCAGCGCCGGTACTGCCGTTTCGATTACCGCGTTGATCATCGCTGTCTGTGCTGAGCCCGTCTCGCGTTCGGTCGTCAGGCTGCGGGCAATGGTACGAGCGCTGAGAGAAGAGCCCGCAGTATGCCCGAGCTTTTCGTCACGGCGCCGGCGGGTGGCCCACTCGCTAACTACGCGCAGTGAACCGGCAAACCCTGACGCCTTGAGACGCCGCCATAATTCGGCCCCGACGCGGCAGCCGGCGTTCCATTCGGCCTCAAGCGCGAGCGACCAGGCATCAAGTGAACTCCCGCGGCTGCGGAAGGTATCATGGCGCTGACCGCGTAAAACCTTGCGGATTGTCTGGCGCGAGACGCCCGTCATGCGCGCCATTCTCTTGATGGGCATGCCTTGCTCGGCAAGCTCGAGTATCTGCCGATTGAGCGCCTCACGGACCTGCGCACCATCCCACTGAAGGCGTTCGGCACGGGTCAGAGTCTCAGGATCGATTGGTCCCGATGGGGCCAAGGCCCGGCGCAGACAGGGCATTTCGGAGCGCACTGCAGCGAGGAAGGCGGCTGAGGCGTTTTCAAACAGATGCCAACGGTCGGCAACTTGCCGGGCCTGAGGCGCCGCTTCGGTCGCCGCAGCGATATAGCCCGCGCCGCGATCCCGGCAGATGACCTCGACTTGCTGGTTCTCTTGCAGCCATGCGATGACCGTCTCGCGCTGTCGGTCGGGTAGCAGGTCGATCACCTGACGGCGTTCCAGATCGACGATGATGCTGCCGTAGTCATGCCCGCGCCGCCATGCGAAGTCATCAATGCCGATCACTCGGGCTGGCGGTGGCGGTTCGGCCGTTGGGTCACCGCGACGCAGGACACGTAGCATTGTATCTCGCGACCAGGGCACCGCCAGTCGCGCCATCATCCGCGCGCCCGGTCTACCGCCCAACGCAACCGCCACCGCGCGAAGCAGCGCTTCGCAACGCTCGATCCGTCGGCCATATCGGCGACCAAACGCAGACGGCAACGGTTCGCTGAATGTCCTGCGTGAGCACGGCGCATGGCCGCAACGAAATCGACGCACTGACAACCGAAGCTCAACCCTGGCCCCGCTTATGGGCAAATCCGAAAGCGTTCGATCGTACCTGCTGTGGCAGGATCCTGAAGGCGTACCACAACTCGGGCAGATCCCGTGAGGAGCCGCCAGCCTGCCGAACATTTGGACTATGCCGTCCACGACCGCTCTGCGCTCCACGATCAAGCCGGGTAACGACAGCCTGCTATCCCATGCCTTCGCGACCATCGACCATTCTCCTTGCTGTGCGTCAGCAAGAATCCACCAGCTCGTGGCCGATCTTGTCAAATCTGCACGGAATGTGAGTCAGACCCAGTTTTGCGCGCCGGTTGACATCCTGGCGCGGGGCGAGAAGCGCCACTCACGCGGGGCTGGCGTTCTCATCTTGCAGGACATTATCAATGTCCGCTTGATCGCCAGGCGTGGCCATAGGTGGAGTGCTGGAAGCCCTTTAGCGATCAGCGATCTGGCGTGCCTGGCTTCACACCGCTCGTGCTCAAGGCCGACTTTCAGCCGGCAGGCCCCAATATCACGAGCCAGGTAGGTCTGAAAACAAGTGAATCTTGAGACTTCGAAGCGCTCGGATCAACCCTTCCAGGCTTTCGAGTTCGACAACGTTCGAGGCTGACAAGTGTCTGGTCGCCGCGCGTTCGTAGATTGCCAGGCATTCGCGGCGACGTAGGCGGGAGAAGTAGAGGATCCCGTCCAGGTCGGTGCTTTCATGCACGGCCTGACTGAACGCTCGCGCTTCCAATTGAGCCTTGGCCCCGACGATGTCAGTCGAAACTCCGAGCTTGAAGCAACCATCGCGCCGCAGGTCGAGAACATTGAGCGGTTCAGTGGCGTTGGCCTCGCATACGCCCCAATCGGTGAAATCGGTCCGCAGCATCTCTCTTGGCGTAACGCCTTCGAAGCGATCCCGTACGATTGCTTCAGCTATGCTCGTCGGGAGATCTTCCGTGCGTATTCCGATGAAGTCGGCCAGACATTCCGATACGAAGTCGGCCATGTTTTCCGACGCGAAGCCGGCCAGGGATTCCGATTTGATGTCGGCC
>NZ_FVZE01000018.1 GCF_900168325.1 Novosphingobium mathurense
TGACTGCTTAATATCCATTCGCAAGGCCTCCATCTGCCCCGCGAAATTCACAACATCCCCGATCCGCACAAGGCCGGGTTCTGTCGACGTTTACGTATTTACCGCATAAGGAGCGGTGATTGTGCCCTGCATCCACGAACAGACAGATTGGCCGAACCTGATCTGGAATGAGCCGCAGCTCTTTCAGCCGCTGGCAGCTGTCCGCCACAGGCAAGGCCGATTGATCGGGCATATGGAAGCATTGGGATTTCCATTGCGCGAAGAAGCGGTGCTCCAAGCGTTGACTGAGGATGTGCTGAAATCCAGCGAGATCGAGGGGGAAGTGCTCGACAGGGAGCAAGTGCGCTCATCCATTGCGCGCCGCCTCGGGATGGAGATCGGTGGATTGGTCGAAGCCGATCGCGATGTCGAAGGCGTCGTGGAAATGATGCTGGATGCGACCCAGAACTACGCTCGACCTCTGACAGCTGAGCGCCTTTTCGATTGGCATGCGGTCTTGTTCCCGACCGGGCGAAGCGGGATGAGCCGCATTACGGTCGGTGCTTGGCGGGGCGATGAAGGTGGCCCCATGCAGGTCGTCTCAGGGCCGATCGGTCGTGCGCGGGTTCACTATCAGGCCCCTGCGTCCAACCTGCTGGATCGGGAAATGTCCCGTTTCCTCGCGTGGTTCGAGACGGCAATGCTCGACCCTGTCTTGAAGGCTGGCGTTGCGTACTTGTGGTTCGTAACAATCCATCCGTTCGATGACGGGAACGGATGGATTGCGCGTGCGATCGCAGATCTTGCGTTGGCGCGTGCGGAAGGCACTGCACAGCGCTTCTACAGCATGTCAGCTCAGATCCGTGCGGAGCGGAAGGCTTACTATGACATGCTGGAAACGACGCAAAGTGGCGGGCTGGACATAACGGCCTGGCTGCTCTGGTTCATTGGCTGCCTCGATCGTGCATTCGACAGGGCTGAGACGATCCTCGCTGGGGTGATGCGCAAGGCGAGGTTATGGGACTCGATGGCAGGGCAGATGCTCAATGATCGGCAGCGCAAGGTGATCAATCGTCTTCTGGATGGCTTCGAGGGCAAGCTGACCAATGCCAAGTGGGCAGCGATGACCAAGACGTCGTCCGACACGGCTCTGCGCGACATCAACGACCTGGTTCGCAAGGGCATTCTGGAGAAAGATGCAGCCGGGGGACGCAGCACTGGCTACTCGCTCGTGGAAGAGGCCAAAAATGCCTGACCACGGCGTCGGAATATGAACGAGGCAGGCATACATAATCGAAGTCCGGTCGGGCGCCAGCCCGCATGGGCAACCGGACAAGACGATGGTCATTTTCATCCCCGGCGTACCGATATTGGGATTTGCACGGATTGGCTTCGGTGGCGGGTAGGCTTCAGTCGCACAGGCGCGCGGGGGCACGACCGGGGGCAGACTTAGATGGCGGAGTTTATGCATTTTTAATGGCGCGCCGGCGGCTTTCCCATGGCGCCTTAATGCCCCGGCGCGCGATCTTGCTTTCCACGATCGAATGGAAACCAAGATGCTCGAAAAATCTCCCTTGCCCCATGCCTCCACCGCTGCCCTGACCTTGGGCGCGATCGGTGTCGTCTATGGCGATATCGGCACGAGCCCGCTCTATGCCTTTCGCGAGGCGCTTGCCCATGTCGGCGGACAGGAGATCGGCAGCAGTGACATCATCGGAGTGCTGTCTCTGGCGCTCTGGGCGCTGATCATCGTCGTGACGCTGAAATACGTGCTCTTTCTGTGCCGGATGGACAACAAGGGCGAGGGCGGCGTGCTTTCGCTCATGGCACTGGCGCGGATCGCGACCGGGGGGCGCTGGCTGATCGTCACCATCCTCGGTGCGACCGGGGCCGCGCTGTTCTACGGCGATGCGATCATCACCCCGGCCCTGTCCGTTCTCGCCGCCGTCGAAGGTCTGAGGACCGTGCCGGGGCTTGAGGGCATGGAACTGCCGATGATCCTGGGCCTGACGATGGCGATCCTGTTCGGGCTGTTCGCCTTCCAGTCGCGCGGGACGGCCGGCGTCGCCAGCCTGTTCGGCCCGGTGTGCTGTGTCTGGTTCCTTGCGCTGGCGGCCCTGGGCCTGACCCATATCTTCGATGCGCCGCAGATTCTGGCCGCTTTCAACCCGCTCGCGGCTACCGGCTTTCTCACGCACCACGGAATGCCCGGGCTCTTCGTGCTCGGCGCGGTGTTCCTGACCGTGACCGGTGCCGAAGCGCTGATCGCCGACATGGGCCACTTCGGGCGCGGGCCGATCCAGCTGGGTTGGCTGAGCTTCGTCTGGCCGGCGCTGACGCTGAACTATCTGGGGCAGGGCGCCATGGCGCTGCAGGCCCTTGGCGACGCGCAGGCCGCGGGCAGGCCGTTCGAGAATGCGGACTGGTTCTTCCTGATGGCGCCCGATGCGCTGCGGGCGCCGCTTGTCGTCCTGGCGACATTCGCGACCATCATTGCCAGCCAGGCCGTGATCACGGGCGCCTACTCGCTCACGCATCAGGCGATTGCCCTGGGACTGCTGCCGCGCATGACCATCCGCCAGACATCGGCATCGCAGAGGGGCCAGATCTACATGCCCATGGTGAACTGGCTGCTTCTGGGCGGCGTGATGGTCCTCGTCTTCGCGTTCAAAAGCAGTTCGGCGATGGCGACGGCCTATGGAATCGCGGTGACCGGCACCATGGTCGTAACAAGCCTGCTTGCCTTCATCATTGCCTGGCGCGCATGGCACTGGCAGCCGTTCTGGACCGCGCTCCTGCTTGCGCCGTTCCTTGGCCTCGACATCGTTTTCCTGGGAGCCAATGTGCTTCGGATCATGGAAGGCGGATGGGTCCCGCTGCTCGTTGCAGGCGCCATGGGAACGGTGATCGCGACCTGGCTCAGGGGGCGGCAGGTCATGCGCCTGCGGATCGCCAGACAGGGCGCCTCGATGCAGCAGCTGGCCGCAGCGCTGGAGCAGCGCCCTCCAGTGATCATTCCCGGCGTGGCCGTGTTCCCGACCGAGAACCTCGACGTGGCCCCCTCGGCGCTACTGCACAACCTCAAGCACAACAAGGCGCTGCACGAAACGAACGTGCTGCTCAAGGTGGTCACCGAGGGCGTCCCCTACGTGGCGCCTGCGGATCGACTGGCGCTGGAACGGATCAACGAGCGCTTCACCGGGGTCGTCCTGCATTATGGCTACATGGATCAGGTCGACGTGCCGACCGACCTCTCCCGCGGGGAAGGGCTGCTGCTGGGCCGAGGCGGGACTTCGTTCTTCGTGGGGCGCAATGCCATCCGGCGCGCCAGCAATCCCATGTTGCCGCGGTGGATGACGTGGCTTTATCGCTTCCTGCACCGTAATGCTGCCGATCCTACGGCCTGGTTCGCCATTCCGGCCAATCGCGTCGTGGAACTCGGAAGTCAGATCGAATTGTGACCTGAGAGCAGCTGGACTGGACAGTATGCAACGCCCGATAGCCTCTTATGCGATTGCCCTGTTCGGCGTGGCGGCCATCGCCTGGCTGACCGCCGCCCTGCTGCCGAAGATCGGCATTACCTCGGCCGCGCTGATGTTTCTTCTGCCCGTGCTCTACGCGGCAGTGCGCGGCGGGTTGCTGCCCGGTCTGCTGGCCGCCTTTGCAGGTGCGATCGCCTACAATTTCTTCCTTCTTCCGCCGCGCTTCACATTGCGGATCCACGGCTTCGACAACGTGATCAGCGTTCTCGTATTCGTCGTGGTCGCCGTGGTGACGAGCCGGCTTGCGACATTGCTGAAGGCGCGCGAGGAAGAAGCGCTGGCCCGCGCCGCCTGCAGCGAGGAACTGGCGGCGCTTTCGGCGTTGCTGGCGGCAAAGGATGCCGCATCGGCGCTGGGCGAGGCCATCAGCTGGCTTGAACGGCGCCATGACCGCATTCTGCTGATCGACGAAGATTTTTTGTCAGGCAACGATGCCGGCCTGTCCGCGCTCGACCTCGCCGCAGCATCATGGGCCTTGCACAACGCAGACATGACCGGCCACGCCACGCAAGTCATGCCCGCTGCAGACTGGACATTCATACCTCTTGGCCCGCACCTCGGGACGGACCCTGATGTCCTTGCCGTTGCCCGTCCCGCGACCGGCGTCACGCGCAGCGCAAGCGACCTGTCCCATCTGGGGCAGATTGCCGCCCTGCTCGGTCAGGCCCGGGACCGGGCCGCGCTTGAGCAGGAGACGCGCGAGCGCGAGCGCCTCGCCCAGGGCGACCGGCTGAGGCGGACCTTCCTTGCTTCGCTCGCGCATGATTTTCACACGCCGCTGGCAGTCATAACCGGACGTCTTGTATCGCTCAGTCAGACCGTACCCGATGCCGACGAGGCCCTTGAAGCGGCACGGCGACTGGAACGGATGCTGGAGGACCTGCTCGGCGCTGCGCGGATCGAAGACGGCTCGGTCGTACCGCGGATGGAAAGCGTCGATCTCGTCGATGTCGTCGGGGCGGCGGTGGAGGCTGTGCGCCTGCCGGGCCGGATCGCATTGGTGCGCGATATCCCGCCCGACCTCCCGTTCGTCCATGCGGATCCGGTGCTGCTGCGCCATTGCCTGATCAACTTGCTGGACAACGCGGGGCGGCACGCCTTCGGCACGGTTACGCTTTCGGCGCGATGTGCAGGTTCCCGCATGGTGCTGGCGGTCTGCGATGACGGTAGCGGGATCGCCGAAGCGGACCGCGCGCGGATCTTCGAACGGTTCATCAGGCTTGAAGTCGATGACCGGGGGCAGGGCAGTGGGCTGGGCCTCTCGATCGTCAAGGGCTTTGCAGAGGCCATGGCGATCCCCATAACCGTGTCGGACAGCGCGTCCGGTGGCGCCTGTTTCCGTCTCTCGCTGGCGCAGGTCAGTCCCCGGCAACCGGAGCCCGAAGAATGAGCAGGGTCCTGATCGTCGACGACGAAGCGGCAATCCGGCGCCTGCTCGAGGCAATCCTGTCCCGCGCCGGTCACGACTTCATCGCTGCCCCGAACGCGGCCGGCGCGCTGGCCGCCCTCGATCGCGGCAATGTCGATGTCATCCTGCTCGACCTGGGCCTGCCCGACCGGGACGGATTGGAGGTTATCGCCGCGGTCCGGCAACGCTGCGCCATTCCGATCATCGTGCTGACGGCGCGCCACGAGACAGCCGAAAAGATCTCGGCACTCGACCTCGGTGCAGACGATTATGTGACCAAGCCATTCGACAGCGACGAACTGCTGGCGCGCCTGCGCTCAGCCCTGCGCCGTTCCGGAACGGCGATGACCGGCGACGACGCGTGCCTCGAATTCGGCCCGGTCAGCATGGACCTGGCGCGCCACGAAGTGCGATGCAATGACGCACCGGTTGCTCTGACACCGCGCGAGTACGCGGTCCTCAAGGCCCTGCTGCAGGCCTCCGGACGCATCCTTACCCACGCCGCGATCCTCGAACAGGTATGGGGCAAGGCGCACATCGAAAGCGTCGACTACCTGCGCGTCGTCATCCGCGCCTTGCGACTGAAGCTGGAAGCCGACCCTTCGGACCCTCGCCTGATCCGCAACGAACCGGGCATCGGCTACAGGCTGGTTGGTTAGTTTGAGTGCGCAAAGGTGTTCGGCAAGCGCTTAATTCCAAGCCGGAATAAGGCGCTCTCACGGGGCTCCGAAGATTGCAGACTGGCTGCGGCAAGCGGCCAGGTGTTGAGGCTCCGGTTTGACCTTGGCGGGACATTGGCACTGCATCTTCCTGCCCCCGCTCTCCCCACTCTTCATGTTTCTTCGTCTGACCGGTCGCGGGCACGGGCTCCCAGTGCATCTTATGGCTGCGACATTCCCTTACCCAGCAGCGCGGGGCCGGTGAGCCGACAGACCCCATGCTCCCCATGTGGCGAAGAACCACAAGGATCCAAGAGAGCGTGTGATGGCTGGGTGAGGCAGAAATCGAAGGTTTTTGCCTCAGGAAAGTGTATCCAATGAGTTATAAAGAGGCTATTTATAGCTCATGAAGTGGAATTGGCAGCAGCCAGACTGGCCTCAGTTTCGTTGGGAGAGCGCCCCTTTGGCGGCGCTTGAAGCCCAGTTCCTGCAACAAGCCGGCATTCTCATTGGGTCGGTAAAGCACCTCGCCGACGATGACCGTGCCGCCATCACCATCGACATCATGACTGGCGAAGCGCTCAAAACTTCCGAGATTGAAGGTGAAGTGCTCAATCGCGACAGCGTGCAAAGCTCGCTACGCCGCCAGTTCGGTCTTGAGATCGGCGATCGTCGCATCCCGCCGGCCGAGCGCGGCATCGCTGAAATGATGATCGGGCTCTATCGCGACTTTGCCAAGCCGCTGACGGATGAGACGCTGTTCGCCTGGCACCGCATGGTCGTCAGCGGGCGCCACGACATCGAGGCTGTCGGCAGCTACCGCGAACACGCGGATGCCATGCAGGTCGTCTCGGGATTCAGCCACAAGCCGAAAGTTCATTTCGAGGCCCCGCACTCGAAGGACGTGCCGCAGGAAATGCAGAGTTTCCTGTCATGGTTCGCTGCCACGTCTCCCGACGGTCCAAAACCCTTGCCAGGGTTGACCCGGGCCGGGATCGCTCACCTTTATTTCGTGTCGATCCATCCGTTCGAGGACGGCAACGGTCGTGTGGCCCGTGCGCTAGCCGAAAAGGTGCTGTCACAGGCAATCGGCCAGCCAAGCCTAATTGCCCTTTCACATGTCATTCAGCGCAAGCGCGCCGCCTATTACGATGCGCTGGAAGCCGCCAACAAGCATAACGAAATCACTGCGTGGCTGACCTATTTCGCCGAAACCGTGCTGGACGCTCAGACGCACAGTCTTACCCTGATCGACTTTCTCATTACCAAGACGCAATTCTACGACCGTTTCCGGGGCCGGTTCAACGAGCGGCAGGCCCGCGTTATCGCCCGGATGTTCCTCGAAGGGGTGGATGGCTTCACAGGGGGACTGAGTGCGGCCAATTACATCACCATCACAGGCACCTCTCGTGCGACCGCCACCCGCGATTTGCAGCAGTTGGTCAGTATGGGCGCATTGGGGCAGACCGGCACGTTGAAATCAACTCGCTACTATCTCGACCTGGGCAAATAGCGGGCGATGGGCCCGAAGAGTGAAACGCCGCTTTGGTCCCTTTGGCCGGTGCGCACGCGGTCAAACAATCTGGCCGGGTTCCTTCGCCCTCATTTGGAAGACGATCATGCCCGGCCGCGGCCGCACTGAATGTCGGTCAGGAAGTCGAGATTCGCGAGGAGGGCGGTCGGCTCATCATCAAGCCGGTCCTGAAGCCGGACTACACGCTCGAGGAGTTGCTTGCGGGCATGAAACCCGAGAACTTTCACGAGATTTTCGCGCCAAGCCCTCAGCACTCTGCTGAACGGGCATTCGGGATCAAGGCCGATACGCAGTCGGCCTATGACCTAGCTGGCGTACGCGCGCTCAAGGTAGAACGGATCGCAGAAGCAGCTTAGGAAGAATCGCGCCGAAACGGAGAGCCTTGCCTCGAATAATGAGCGGCAAACGTGCGCCCACCCTTGCCGTTCGACAGCGATTTTCCTGCGGAGGGAATCGGACATCCAAATCTGACTGGGTCTGGGATGGCTGGAGGGCCAACGTGCCTGATTGGATCAGGCGGGTTCGAAGGTCGCTCGAACGTCCGCCATGGAAATGTCGACCCGTTCAGGATTGCCGGGATCGAGGTCTTACGCCTTGGGGCGAGCATAGCGCGCACTTGATCGAGTTTCGCGGGGCTGCATTTGGATCTGTGGCTGGCCAGATGCGAGAGATCGGTGAAGACCAACCCATGACCGATCACGGGCTCGCAATTTGACTGCTCTCACGGATTGCGGCAACCTTACCTCATGATTCTTGACGTTCGGCATTTCCGGTACGCCCGCCATGGGGGGCAGCTTCTCGCAGGCATTTAGCCCCGAGTTCAGGTGGATAGCACCCCGAACTCGGGGTGAAGGTGAAACTACGGCGCCCGACAGCGGCGCTGCTCCACGCCATCCACCGGAAAGTTACAGCCATGCCAAAGTCAGGGGCGGCAAAGCGGCCGCCAATTCACTTGATAGACGTCGAAGCCGATGCGCTCTCGGGCCTTGCCTACTCAGCGGAGAAGCTTGCGCCCGACGTCAGCAAGCTCCTGCTTGAGGAGATTCTGCGCGCCAAGGTTTTGAAAGCCGAGCGCATCCCGAAAGACGTCGTCACCATGCGTGCCACAGTGAAGTATCGCGACGAAGCGAATGGCACTGCACGCTGGGTACAATTGGTCTATCCCCGCGAAGCCGATATCGTTCAGGGGCGAATTTCCATACTCACTTTGATTGGCGCTGGCCTTGTAGGTCTGCGCGAGGGACAATCGATCCTATGGCCCGACCGGGAGGGGCAAGAGAGGCTCCTGACGGTCATCAAAGTTGTGCAGGACACCCAGGCCGAGACGCCACAACCTGCGGCGAAACCGCTGCGCGCCGAAGGCTTGTCCAGCTTGCCCGAACCGGCTGCCGAGCAACAGGTCGGCATCGATGTCATCATCCAGATCGAAATCGATCGACGCCAACCAGGGTATCGCGCGCGGTTCGAAGAGGCCGTATTGAACTGGCCCAATCTGCAAGAGTGCCTGCTGCTGTCCAACGACATGAACTACTCGCTACGTCTTTGCCTCAAGAACATTGGAGAGTACGAACACGTCAAAAGCGGCCTGATGGCGAATTTGCCAGGCATCCGGAAATTGACCGCCAATTTCGTTGTGTCTGACCTGCTTCGAAGACGGGAGCATCAGGGTTAGCGACTGGGTCGATGGGAAGTTCGAATCCACTAGATCGACTGCATTCCCGGGTCGCAGCTACTCGGCGATCCGTGCGCCAATCACGCTTTCGCCGAAACCTGGCGTATGGTGCCCGAGATCATCCCGTTCATCTACGGCTACGGCGCCCTTGCACGAACCATGACGGGGCTCTGACGACTGCCCCGTCAACTCCTGCAAGGGCCCCGTGCAACACCGAAGTCGGCGATTTCCGGCATTCGTTCTCGCCATCATCTCGTTCCGCGTTGAGAGGAGGTCTTGAGCACTGGGGATAGGCTGCCTTCGGACAATTCCAAGATGGATTCCAGATCTCGTTCATCGGACCCTTCTGTCCGGTTGAAGGGCAAGTTTCGCGAAGGCACCGCTTTGCTGAAAAGGAAACCCTGCACTTGGGCGCAACCCCGTTGTCGCAAGGCTTCCAGTTGGTCATCGGTCTCGACACCTTCGGCGGTCGTGCTGATCTCAAGGTCTTTGGCCAAGGCGATGACGGATTGCACAATGGCTTGGCAGTCTTCGCGGTCAAGTAGTCCAGACACGAAACTGCGGTCGATCTTGATTTTGTCGAACGGGAACGCTTGCAGGTATTTCAAAGAGGAATAGCCTGTTCCGAAATCATCGAGACTGATCCGCACGCCCATTCTCCGGAAACTCTGAAGCAGCTTGAGAACTTCTTCCTCGTCGCGGATGAACAGGCTTTCGGTCACTTCGAGCTCAAGCCGTTGAGGTTGCACACCGCTTGCGGCCAGCGCGTTTGCGACGAGCCTCAGAAAACCCTTGTCCCGCATTTGGGCCGGCGAGACGTTGACGGCGATGGTCAAATGATCCGGCCACGTGGCCGCTTCGGCGAGGGCGTTGCGGATAACCCATTCCCCCAACTCGTTGATAAGCGTGCTCTCTTCGGCGATCGGTATGAAAACATCGGGATTCAGGACTCCCTTGGCGGGATGGTTCCAGCGCACGAGCGCCTCATATCCCCCGGTCTGTCCGGTGGGTAGATCGACAAGCGGTTGGTAGTGAAGCTCCAGTTCGTTGCGTCCGATCGCATTTCGCAGCCCGGTCGCCAGATCTCGCCTTTCCTGCATCTGTTCGCGCATGCTGGCGTCGAAGACGGAGAAGCCGTTGCGTCCGCCGACCTTCGTCTCATACATGGCAAGATCGGCGGCGCGCAGAAGTTCGTCTGCCGTCATCCCGTCGTCAGGGGCGACGGCAGCGCCAATGCTCGCGCCGATCGTCATGGCTTGTCCGTCGATCTCAATCGGCTTCTCAAACTCCCCAAGCAGGCGCTGGGCCACCTCGAGGCATTCTTCGCGAGAGGGCAGATCGGATAAGAGGACTACGAATTCATCACCGCCTAGCCTGGCAACCAGGTCTCCGGGACGAACCGCCTGCTCGAGTCGGCGTCCCACCTCAACCAGCAGGGCATCGCCGGCCGCGTGGCCATATCCGTCGTTGATCTCCTTGAAATGGTCGAGATCCACGAACAGCAGGCCTGCCGATCGGCGGGTCGACAGACGTATCATGGCCCGTTCCAGAGTCGCATTGAACAGGGTGCGATTAGGCAAACCGGTCAACAGGTCGAAATGGGCCATGTGGGAAATCTTGGCTTCCGCCTGCTTGGCGTCGCTGACATCGGCAATGAACCCGCGCCACCCGCCCGCTTTGCCGCGCAGTTGGACAATGGGGCGTCCGTTTAGCGACCACCAGCGTTCCTCCCCACGAACTTTCAGCGGAAGAATTAGATCGCGGAAGCTCTCGCCCGAATTCAATTTTGCCTGGAGCTCCTGCCGATGGATGCCTTCATGGAACAGGACTGCCAAGGGCATGCCGTCGAGCCGATCCGCATCGATTCCGCAGGCATCGCAAAACCGCGGCGACGGGTTGGAAATGCGTGCCTCCGCATCGATTTCATAAAGCCAGTCGCTGCCCTCGTCATCGTATTGATTGAGGAGCAGCTGGATCGTTTCGTTCGACTGCGCCAATCGTTTCGTGCGGATGCGCCGTGTGGCGAACAGATAGAAAAGGTTATAGATCGACCAGTGCAGGAACGAGGCGAGAAGTCCTATCGCGACCGCAACGGGTGCCGCGGCCATTCCTTCGCGGTTGAGCAATCCTGCAATAATGGCGCAAGCACTCGAAAGCACGGCGCCCAGCGCCAAATGCGGCAACGCGAGAATGCTGATACCGTCGATCACCATCATGGCGATACCCAGCGCCGTTAGCCCCTGTAATTGATCTTGCGGCGCAATCACGATTGACCAGCCAAGCATCACACACCACCAGATGGCGCGGATACAAAAGGTGTTCCTGCGATAGCGAAGTGCCAGCGTTTGACTGCATTGGAGATTCGCCTCACGGTGCCTGAGCGACGCCTGAACACCCATCACAAGGGCAAAGCCTACCAGCACCGCGCAGACAAAAGCCAGATTGCTCGAACGACCGACAAGCAGGAGAAGAGCAGAGAGCCGAACCAATTCGAGCAGGGTGAAGGGGAATGAGCGAAGGTAATCACTCCGGCAGCGCGCGAACCAGTCCTCCTCGTGCGGTTCCACGCGATGGCGGGTGAGCGCCAATAGCGTGATAGGCGTTCGCTTGATCAGCTCGGGGCCGATTTTGTGCATCATCAATTCTGTCCTCTCCCACGCCCCCCCGGTCGTTGAGCCGGGCCGATGCTTTTAACGGAGCTTGGCGGGCTGGGACTTGGGCAAAGGTCCGTAGATATGCCCAGTAAATATTTGGCTAAAATAGAAAAATTTTGCCGAAGCCAAGGGCAATGACTCCCGTCGTCGATGGGTCGCGAAGCGACGTGAACGAATGGCTGGCTCCGAGGAGCGGTTCACGCCGCAGGAACGCTGGCTTTGCGGCGGGACATTCCAACACCTGCCGGTCCGCTTCTCGTCCCGGCGCAGCCGTTCCGCGATCATTCACACACTCGTCCCCACCAGGCTGCCAATCGCGGCCGTAAGCGCCATCGCCAAAGCACCCCAGAAGACTACGCGGGCCACCGGGCGCAGTGGCTTGGCTCCGCCGGCCTTGGCCCCGACCATCCCCAGCAGGGCGAGGAACAGGATCGAGCCCACAGCCTGCCCAAGCCCCACCAGCCCTATCGGCAGCAGCGCCGCCAGCGTCAGCGGCAGGGCGGCCCCGGCAGTGAAGGTGCCGGCAGAGGTGAAGGCGGCCAGCACCGGCCGGGCCTGGGTTGTGGCGGTAATGTGCAGTTCGTCGCGCGCATGGCTGCCCAGCGCATCGAAGGCTGTCATCTGCCGGGCCACCTTTCGGGCAGTTTCCGGATCGACGCCGCGGCTCTCGTAAATCCCCGCCAGTTCGGCCAGCTCGGCCTCGGGCCCGCTGGCCAGCTCCTCCTTTTCGCGCGCAATGTCCGATTGCTCGGTATCCGATTGCGAGCTGACCGAGACGTACTCGCCTGCCGCCATCGACATGGCCCCTGCCACCAGCCCGGCGACGCCCGCCACCAGGATTGCCGGGCGGTCTGCGCCCGATGCAGCGACGCCCAGGATTAGGCTGGCAGTGGACACGATGCCATCGTTCGCTCCCAGCACGGCGGCGCGTAACCAGCCAATACGGGATACCAGGTGCTGTTCGGTATGCGGCCTCATGCCTCGTTTTCCCCCTCGGGCCCCGCTGCCTGCAGCAGCGAGGTATCGATCAGTTCGTCTACGAACAGCGCCAGCAGCGCGGTGTGTGATGTGACGCCAGCCTTGGCATAGATGCGCGCCAGTTGCGCCCGGACCGTGCCCGCCGCCGCGCCGCGCAATGCGGCAATCTCGGCCACGTCGCAGCCTTTCAGGGCGAACAATGCAACATCGGCCTCTGCCGGGGTCAGTTGCCATTGGGCAAACCGTAGCTGGACCAACTCGTCCAGCGCGCCACGGGCAACCGCCACCGCAGCCTCGTCCGCCCGGGAGGCGGCGATCAGATGGCGGATCTGGTCCGCGCCAAGCACCACCGATATCAGCAGGGCCATGGCGGCGATGCCTTCCACGATCAGATGACTATCGGTTCCTTCCCCGGGCACCATTTGTTCTTTTTTCCTCATCCAGCAGCATACAGCACCGTCTAGGAAATGGCGGAAAACGGGGGTTTTTGACTAACCCGCCGTCCCCGTACGTCCCCGGGGGTACACTGGCAGCCACTCCTCGGTGATGGTATTTTGATGGTATTCCGAAAAATACCCTCACGGAAATACCATCATGGCGCTCACCGTCACGGCAATAAACGCCGCAAAACCAAGGGATAAGGCCTACAAACTGGCTGATAGTCTGGGGCTGTATCTGCTGGTAGCACCCTCCGGTGGCCGGCTGTGGCGCATGAACTATCGGTTCCTTGGCCGCCAGAAGACCCTCTCCTTCGGAAACTACCCCGACGTGTCTCTCGCAAAGGCGCGGGAGAAGCGGTCGGAAGCCCGGGAGGCGCTGGCCGACGGCCGGGACCCTACCGAAGTGCGCAAGGAGAAGATCCGCGAGCAGCGGGCCAAGGCGGAGGAAACCTTTCAGGCTATCGCCGATGAATGGTTCGGCCGTTTGGAGCTCGAAGGCCGAGCGCCCAAGACCCTTCAGAAGATGAGGTGGCTGCTTGATCTGGCATACCCGCTCATCGGCAACCGGCCGATCGCAGATCTTACTGCATCGGAACTGCTGGAGGTTCTGCGCAAGGTGGAGATGCGCGGACGGTATGAAACGGCAAACCGCCTCCGCAGCACGTTCGGAACGATCTTTCGCTACTAGCTGTAATTGCCGACCGGCTTGGTCCAGGCGCAGAGCGCGAAGCGCTCGATCGCCTGCTGGCAGTCCGCCCTGAGGCTACACCCAATCTCGTTGTCGTAGAATTGGCCGATCGAATTCTGCAACGATCCGGGCATCTGGTCGCGGCGTTGGCAGCCTGGGAGGCGACCGTTCCTCGACTCAAGGTAGTGCGCGCCGCGAGGCTCAAGCTGGCTCAGACACATCCAGGACTTTATGCGCGGATTTAAATTCGCGGTAAAAACTGAGGTATCGAATTTGTAGTTTCATATAGCTTCGGCAGGCCCAATCGCCGGTATCGCGCTAAGGTAGAAGATCGCGTTGAATGTCTGCCGACGCCGCCTTCCTTAAGGCCATAAAGGACGGCCAGCCCACGCAGCCGGAAATCCCATCATCGCAAGGTGACCTGTCGGATGGGTCGCTAGCAGCGCCTTCAGATCGGCGACCCAAGTAGAAGACGGATCCACCTTTCCAGCAAGAAAGCCGATCAATACCAGCGAATTGTAAAGCATAGCAGGGCCATTTCCAGCCGGTGGTTCCAAGGTTGCGGCTAGGTCGGCGGGCTTGTTAGGCAGTTTCGGCCTGATCAAAAATCCGCGGTTCCACAGACGAGCGTGATGCGCGCAACTGTTCCGTACGATTGAGAGATGTTTGAGAATGGGAACGAGGAGCGCTTCAGGTAAACCCAAGGGTTGGGCAATTACATTCCGTAGAGCCCTGTCATCCAAAGAGGAATACCAGCGGGATAGCTGGCCGAAAGACATCATCTCAGCCACCATCCACACCGGGGGCATTGCCGGATCATCATATGTCTTCCGGTAGTGGTCGATATAGGTTTCGGGGGACGTACCAACCTCGCGCGCAAGGCGTGAAAGATTGTCGTGGAACTGGCGACGGTCGGTGTAGAGCGCAGCATCCAGATAGCCGTGCGGACCGCCATGCTGTGCCAGCCCATAAGCCCAGCTTCCTCTAACTGCGACTTCAATTCTTTCAATCGCATTCAGCAGCAGCAGTCTCAAGCGGCGGTCAAACTCGTAAAGAGCGGTAACTGTATCGAAGTCGGTACCGGGCAGGAATCTTGGCCCGGGCTGACCCTTGGGCTTTTCGAATGGGAGCCAATATGCGCTCAGGCGATAGTAGCTGACATGGCGCAGCCAATGCTCTGCACGAGGAACATCTGCGATTGCCATGCCTTGCGCTGTCAGGTGCGCTATCTGCTGAGCGATCGTCGTTGCGGGCTTATTGAAAGGGCGAGTCACCGAGCTACTTAGCTTCTATGGTGCTGAAAATAAAAGACCCGCCAAGTGTGCATGCCCTTTCGGGTAGAGGCCTGGCGGGTTCGATTGCGCTCAAGATAGAAGGCAAATTCCTACATTTCAACTAATCGTTTCACAAATCAGACGAAGCGTTCCCGCTTAGTTCGAACAGGTCCGAGCGCTTTCCGCGCGGGCGAGAATGCCATCCCGGTACCTGGCCTTCATTTGCCGGATCAGTTGGGCCACCATTGGATTGCTCCGGAAAGCATCCATTTTCTGATCGATCGCGTTCTCCATCGTCCTGATCGCTTCATCGATGCTGGCCCTATCGTTCGGGTCAAAACGGACCTCCGTGATCGTGCCGTCAAGTTCCTTGAATGCACGGGATGCCTCGTCAAGCGTCTTAGTCAACTTGTCGAAACCAGTGATCGTCGCCATCGAAAATCTCCTATTTCGACCAGTGTCCAAGAACCCATTCCCACTGATGACGGGCATAGTCGTAGCGCCAGTGCGCCCTTACCCACTTCGTCTTTCCGAGCGGCCGCAGCGTTTTCATGTTCTGCATTCGATCAAGCGGCTTCAGCGGACGGAGCGGCTTCAGCTTAGGCAATTTGCGCATCAGCGCCTCCAAAAAAGGGCCGCTCCGACGGGAGCGGCCTAACAGTTCAGCCTTTCGGCGGATACGGATCGTTCCCAAAGGACCAAGCCTCACGGAACTGACCATTCGCGCCCTGAATGCGGAGTTCGGCACCCTGGTTTTGAGCGATTTCGCGCCCGCGCTCAATCGCCTGCGCTTGCGTGTCGAACGAGCCGGTGAGGCGGCTGTTGCCTTCGCCTCGGACACCCCAACCGTTTCCATTCCGCACGACGTACTGATTCTTACCACTCATGTTTACTGCCTTTCTGCACGTTGAAGGGGCGCCCGGCCGCACTATCTCTTGACTCAGAGGGCTCGGCGTGATTCCCCGTCTCTTGTGTAAGGCAGTATCAATCACGAGACGACTTGTCTTACAGGTGAGACACTATCGCCGGCGGTCCTTGAGAGTCAAGGGGCGCTGTTGGAGAATTTTATGGAAACCCTTCCTATCCAGGATCTGGGGCGCCTGATCGCGAAGAAGCGGGGCTCCCGTGGGATAAGGTCGGCGGCTGCCGAAGCGGGGGTAAGCTCGGCGACCTTGTCCAGGGTAGAGAACGGAAACGTGCCTGACTTGGCGACTTTCGCGAAGATTTGTCGTTGGCTAGCAGTCGATCCGGCTATCTTTTTGGGCGTTGAGACGAACGAGGAGCCAGCCAAACAGGCCGCTGTTGTTCATTTTCGCAAGAAGAAGACTTTCTCGCCGGAAACCGCCGCATCGTTGGCAGAACTCATCTTGGCTGCACAACGGGCAAAAGAGGCTCGGCTGGCGTTGCAGCAACAATAGGGATGCGTAGGGGGTTTAAGGCCGAGTCCGAGAGACTTTCGGAGGCGGCTCGGGCTTCGCTGGGTTTGGGCGCGCTCGAAAAACTTGATCCATGGGCATACGCCGAATCGCTAGGAGCGTACGTCCTTGCGGCAAACGAGTTAGACTTGCCTCCACAGCATGCCGCCCAACTTCTCGAGCGGGATCCGGACAGTTGGTCTGGAATGACGCTGGCAGAAGATGGAATGCTGCTGATCGTACTAAATTCTGCCCAAAGCAAACGTCGTCAAGCGTCAACGTTGATGCACGAACTCGCGCACTCGATCTTGGATCATACCCCCGCAAGCGTGCAGGTCTCGCCCGCAGGCTTGGTGCTGCTCTCCGATTATTCAGACGAGCAGGAAGAGGAAGCTGATTGGCTTGGAGGCGCACTCTTACTGCCTCAAGCCGCGCTTTATCATCACCGCAGTACAGGAAAGTCAGTAGCCGATATTGCGCGCCATTTCGGCGTAAGCGATGACCTATGCCATTGGCGGTGCCGCATGACGGGCGTTGAGAAGCGACTGGCTTTCCGGGCGAGAGCGTAGGGCATGAGCCGAACCTTCCAAATCCGGATCTGTTGCATCATCGGCTTCTCCAGCCTCGGCACCGCAGTAGATGCAGAAGGCGCATGATTGGCCGATACCGCCGCGAAAAAACAGTAGGTGATAAAACGGCTTAATCAGGGAATTGAGGTAAATTTGGCCGATCTTTTGGCCGATGCCTGCAGACGGAATGCCGGAAGCTATGCTTGCCATACGCCACTATCGACAGAGAGGCCTAAAGCACTAGCTGAGGAGAGCCTTCAAGCTGGCATATTTGACAAGCGTGGCGCGGCCCACTTTCACAGTTTCCAGTTCGCCTGCCTTGATGATCTCGTATATCCGGGAGCGACTGAGGCCTGTAATCTGCACCGCTGTCGCCACGCGGACCGTCAGCGGTTCCAGTTCGTGATCCGATGCTCCGACGGTCATTGCTTGTTCCTTTGGGCTTCGCGGGCACGCACGAACCCGCGGTCGCTTTCGAGAAACGCCGCCAGCATTGCGGGAATGAGATCGGCGACGGGCTCTTCCACCCCATAGGCCTGCGCGTAGATCGACGCATAGGCCTGGAGCGCGGCCTGAAGGTCAGGCGTGATCGTGATGGCGAGTTTGATCGGCGTCCGGTCGGGTAGCTTCCCCAATTTTAGGTCGGGCATGTCAGCCTCCAAGGCCGCGCCAGGGCGCGAGGATCAGGTCACGGGTCACGAGCAGGCGAACCGGAGCGCCGGGTCGGTCGCGAGCGCCTTGTCGAGCGCGATGAAGCGCGTGACCCAGCGATAGCCAAAATTCTGATGGTTGAGCGCGTCGAGGATGGCGGGACGGCTGAGGCTCGGGAAACCCAGGATGGTGAGCGTGCGGACGTGAAGGTCGCCGAGCCTGGGCTCCAGCCCGCCGACCAGCGGCGTGTCGGCCAGGATCGCGTCGAGATACATCGGCGTCTCGGGAACAGCGACGGCATGGCGGCGGTCCGATATGGTGCCGTGGAGGAAGGTCAGCATCTCGCTATCGTCGAGTGGCCGTACCTCGTCCATGAAGCCTGAGAGCAGGTCGAGCAGGCGGTCGGTCTTGGCGACGAAGCTTTCCAGGGTGCCGCGCCAGTCACGCGCCTTGTCGCCATCGGGCCGCTCGACGAGCGAGCGTCCCGCCCGGTCCGTCGTATCGGCTGGAGGAAGCCAGGTGAGGCTCAGATGGTAGCCGCTCTCGAAATGCACGCCCTCCGCCTCGAATGCCGCCTTCCGTTCCTGCTCGACCAACCAGCTCGCCGCGTCGGGAAAGACGCTATCGGGATAGGCATGGCTTTCACGGCGTTCGGCCTCGAAGAAAAGCGCCCACCCACTGCCGAGGCGCTTGAGGGCATTGTTCGCCCGCGCACAGGCGGCGACCAGTTCGGCCTGTGTTGCCGATTCAAGATCGGGGCCGCGAAAGGCCAGCACCCGCAGGAAGCTGCCATCCTTGTTGAGCACGACGCCGGGAGCCACCAGCGCTGCCCAGGGCAAGTGGTCGGCAAGGCGTTCGGCGCGGTCGCGATATTCGCGCAGGAACATCATGATGTGTAGCTCAGCATGTGAAATAGCCTTTCTGGCGGATATGGCGCAGGAGGACGGGCGCAAAGCTTGGGTCATCGCGCGCTGCCATGACCGCGACGCTGTGCCCGGCAGCCCAGAGCAACAGCCCCGCTAGCCATTGCTGGAGACCAAGACCCACGGCTGCGGCCAGCGTGCCGTTGACGATCGCAAGGCCGCGCGGTGCGCCGCCAAGCAGCAGTGGCGAGCCCAGCGCGCCATGGATCGGGACTTCGAAGCCTTCGATTGCCTGGCTGGAATAGTGGCTCGTCCCTGGGATCACGAGATCAGCGCTCCACCACCGAAGCTGAAGAAGGACAGGAAGAAGCTGGACGCGGCAAAAGCGATCGAGAGACCGAAGACGATCTGGATGAGGCGGCGGAATCCGCCCGCCGTCTCGCCGAATGCGAGGGTGAGCCCGGTGGAGATGATGATGATTACCGCGACGATCTTCGCGACCGGCCCCTGGATCGACTCCAGTACCTGCTGGAGCGGTTCTTCCCATGGCATGCCCGAGCCGGCGGCCTGCACCTGGCTGGCGAGCATGAGCGTGAGGCCGATCGCGACCACCGCAGGCAGGGTGCGGTTGACCAGTTGGCGAGGCAGGATGTGATTCATGGCTCATTTCTCCTTGGGGTTGCGCCGGGGAAGATCGGCGAGGGCATAGGCGTCGGTGTCCGGATCGAGGCCGGCGACGCGGGCGATGGTCGAGACGCGGCGATCGATGCCGCGCCCGGAGATGAACACGACGAGGTCGATGGCCTCGCAGATGAGCTGGCGCGGCACGGTGACCACCGCTTCCTGGCAAAGCTGCTCGACCCGATGCAGCGCAGCGAGCGCGCTGTTGGCGTGGATCGTGGCGATCCCGCCGGGGTGGCCGGTATTCCAGGCCTTGAGCATGTCGAGGGCTTCAGGACCGCGGACCTCGCCGACCACGATCCGGTCGGGGCGCAGGCGCATGGTCGAGCGCACGAGGTCGGTCATCGACACATGGGGCGGGCGCGTGCGGAGTGCGACCGTGTCCGGCAACGGACATTGCAATTCTCGGGTATCCTCGATCAGGATGACCCGGGCATCGACCCATGCCATCTCGGCAAGAAGCGCGTTGGCGAGCGTGGTCTTGCCCGAACTGGTGCCGCCAGCAACCAGGATATTGAAGCGCTGGGTGACGGCAGCCCGCAGCATATCGGCCTGTGTTTCCGACATCAGTCCATCGGCGACATAGTCGTCCAGCGTGTGCAGCCTCGTAGCAGGCTTTCGGATCGAGAAGCAGGGCGCGGACGATACCGGCGGCAGGACGCCTTCGAACCGCTCGCCAGCGCGACCCTCGACATGCGGCGGCAGTTCCGCCGAGATGATGGGGTGCTGGGCATGGACCTCGGCATGGGCATGGCTTGCCACCAGCCGGATGATCCGCTCGACCTGGCCCACCTCGATGCGAACGGCGGTGTCGATGCGGCCCTCTCCGAGACGGTCGAAGCGAAGCGCCCCGTCGGGATTGACCATGATCTCGATCACCAGCGGGTCGTGCATGGCTGCGCCGATCTCTGGCCCAAGCGCCGTGACCAGCATCCGCCTGCGGCGCTCGGTGGTCAGATTGGCGCTCATTCGCCGTCGTCCGTCTTCGCGGCGAGGGTGCGTCGACCTGTCGATACCTGGCGGGCAACCTGGGTGACGAAGGCTTCGAACCGCTTTGCCCCGAGCGCGCGGCCTGCCTGGTCATTCTCGGCAAGCGGGGTCTGGATCGCAAGTTCAAAGCGGATGAATAGCGCCAGTGTCTCGAGGAGGAGATAGGTGTCGCGATCGACCCGGCCGATCGCCTGGGTCAGTCGATCGAGCCGGATTGCGAACCGATCCTCAAGGTCGGAAGCACCGCGGCGATTGAGCCAGGCCGTCAATGCATCGACAAGGATGGACGACTTGCTCGCACCCGGCCTCGTCGCCAGCGCCGCGAGCCGATCCGACAGGTGCCTCGGCAGGAAGAGTTGATGGCGGACCTTATCCTTGGCCTTCTCCATGTCAGATCCCCAATTGCAGGTCGTCGGGCCGACCGGTGGCCGCGTCGAGGCTATAGACCGTGCGGGCAGTCCCGAGCGCCTGGACTCGGTCCATGGCGTTGCGCTCGGCCGCCTGGTCGCCATCATCTTCGGCCAGGCCAAGCGGGTCGGCGGTTTCTTTCGAGGCGATCTCGGCCGGTTCGATCTCGATGGTAGGATGCCGGGCCTGCTCGCGACCGCCGGCATCGACGTCCCCATCGGCATCGCTGGCTCTTGCAAGACGCGCATCGGCACCACGGATCTGCCCGGCCCAGTCGTCGGGGCGTGCGGCGGGCAAGTCGCGATAGCTGGCCGCATCGAGCGATGGCGGGGACACGACGCGCGCGGAGAAACGAGCATCCTGGAAGTAGCGCAGCTTCTTGGCACGGATCGGGGGGCGCCCCGAGATCAGCACCAGTTCGTCGGTCGATGGCAACTGCATCACTTCGCCAGGGGTCAGCAGTGCCCGCGCGGTCTCCTGCCGGCTGACCATGACGTGGGCGAGCCAGGGCGCGAGCCGATGGCCGGCATAGTTACGCATGGCGCGCTGCTCGGTGGCGGTGCCGAGCGCGTCGGAGATCCGCTTGGCGGTGCGCTCGTCGTTGGTCGCGAAGGCGATCCGGACATGGCAATTGTCGAGGATGGCATTGTGCTCGCCATAGGCTTTTTCGATCTGATTGAGGCTCTGGGCGATGAGGAAGGCACGCACGCCGTAGCCGGCAAGGAAGGCAAGGCTCGTCTCGAAGAAATCGAGGCGGCCGAGCGCGGGAAACTCGTCGAGCATCATGAGCAGGCGATGGCGCCCGCCATTGGTTTTGGCTCCAGCTTCCGCCTCCTTCCCGACCGCATGCAGTTCCTCGGTCAGCCGGCGGCCGACCTGGTTGAGGATGAGGCGTATCAGCGGCTTGGTGCGGCTGATGTCGGATGGCGGCACGACCAGATAGAGCGAGACCGGATGGGCGGCCTCGACCAGGTCGGCGATGCGCCAGTCGGACGCGGCGGTGACCGCAGCCACGGTCGGATCGCGGTAAAGGCCAAGGAATGACATGGCGGTCGATAGCACGCCCGAGCGTTCATTCTCGCTCTTGTTGAGAAGTTCGCGGGCGGCCGAGGCGACGACAGGATGGACCTCGGGTTTGGTCGTGCTGCCAAGATGGTTGGTCGCCATCATTCGGCGCAGGGTCGCGGCAAAGCTGCGCTGGGGATCGGAGAGGAAGGTCGCGACCCGGGCAAGGGTCTTCTCTTCCTCCGCATAGAGGACATGGAGGATCGCGCCGACCAGCAGCGAATGAGAGGTTTTTTCCCAATGGTTACGGCGCTCGAGCGCCCCTTCGGGATCGACGAGGATGTCGGCGATGTTCTGGACGTCGCGGACCTCGTTCACCCCGCGGCGCACCTCGAGCAACGGATTATAGCGTGCCGATCGCGCGTCGGTCGGATTGAACAACAGGCAATGCGAGAAGCAGGAGCGCCAGCCGGCGGTCAGCTGCCAGTTCTCGCCCTTGATGTCGTGGACGACGGTCGAGCCGGTCCAGGACAACAGGGTAGGCACCACGAGGCCCACGCCCTTGCCGGATCGGGTCGGCGCGAAGGCCATGACATGCTCGGGGCCGTCATGGCGTAAGTCCCGACCACCGAACCGGCCAAGCGCCACACCGCGGTCGTCGAGCAGCCCTGCATCCTTCATGTCACCCCGCGTCGCCCAGCGTGCCGAGCCATAGGTCGTCAGGCGACTTGACTGGCGCGCACGCCAGAGCGACCCGAAGATGGCCGCGCCGCAGCCGATGAAACCACCGGTCGCGGCGATCGCACCCGCCTCATCGAATATGATCGGTGCATAGGCATCGAAGGAAAACCACCAGGGGAAGATCGACCAGGGATGGTAGACCGGCATGCCGAAGGCGATGAACCAGGGCGGACCGAGTTCCGGCTGGTAGGCGAGCTGGCAGGCAGCCCATTGTGTAGCGCTCCAGATGCTTGCGATCACGATGCCAAGCACGATGAGGATCTGGCCGATCAGGATTTTCGTCGGGGTCATGGAAGCCTCCCCCCGCGATGGATTGGACGGCGCGGGGTTGGGCACAAGCTCCCAGAATTGGCCTGAGTGGGGCAGGCGCCCGCTGGTGTCGCCAGAAGCTCTTCTGGTGCCGCCCGGTTCGACCGCCTGTGCAAGCCTGGACGGGTGCGCGGTTATCGCTGGCTGAACGGAAATGACCGGGACAGCCGATTCCCGTGAGCGGCCAGGATCAAAAGGCGATCGGTCGCACTCCTGACCCCGACCCGTGTTGGGCCGGGGCTGTCGCTACGCCCTGCCGTGGCGGCGATAGCTGTTAATTGGTTGAGCTTGGCGGCATGGATTGCCGCCAGATGCTATTCGACGAGCATCAGGGCATCCAGGGCGACGACGCCTTCCCCTGCGGGCCGGATGATGACCGGATTGAGATCGATCTCCTTGATGCGGGGCTCAGTCAGGAGCAGACGTCCCAGCGTAGCAATGACCCTTGCTGCTGCCTCGACGTCGAGCGAGGGCGAACCTCGCCAGCCCGTAAGAAGTGGCGACTGGCGCAATTTGAACAGTTCGCCCGTGATCGCCTCCAGGCTAAGATCCGGGGTGAACAGGCGCACGTCCTGGAGGATCTCCGCCGTGACACCGCCAAAGCCGGCGAGGATCACCGGCCCCCAGTCCGGATCATTCTTGGCGCCGATGATGAGTTCCACGCCGCTTGTGCCCATGCGCTCGACCAGCACGCCATCAAGGGCGATGCTCGCGTCATAGGCTTTGACATTGGCATGGAGCCTGTCCCAGGCGGCGCACAGCGTTTCCGCATCCAGGAGATTGAGGATCACCCCGCCCGCGTCGCTCTTGTGGCTGAGCTCGGCCGACTGGGCCTTGATCACGACCGGATAGCCGATGCGGTCGGCCGCCTCGACCGCCTGCTCGACTGATGTGCAGAAGGCGCCGCTCGGGAAAGCCAGGCCAAGGGGCGCCAGCATCTCCTTCGCCCGATATTCGGGAATGACGCCTCCAGCGCCGGGAAGGCCCGGCGCAGCAAGCGGTTCCATGTCACCCTCGCTAAAGTCGCGTCGCGCACGGTCGTTGAGGCGCTTCAAGGCACGCAGCGCGCGTTCGGTCGAAGGGAAATAGGGAATGCCCTGCGCCCGTAATTGCGCCAGGTAGCTCGCGCCAATCTCTGCACCTTCGTCGAGCCCGGCAAAGATCACCGGCTTGGAGGGCTTGAGGTCGCCGACGGCGCGCAGGATCGGCGGCAGCTTGATGCCGACGGTGACGGGATCGGTCTGGATGATGCCGGTAACGATGCTGCCGAACCGGTCGTCACCGAACAGGGCGGCCAGCGTCCGATAATAGAGGTCGGGTTCGACCAGTCCCTGTGCGGTAAGGTCGAGCGGATTGGAGACGCCGACAAAGTCCGGCAGCGCCGCGCGAAGCGCCGGAGCGCTGGCATCGTCCACCGCGGGCAGGTCGAGGTCGAGGGCTTCGGCGAGATCGAGTGTGAGCGCCTTGAAAGCGCCGCTCTCGCCCAGCACGGCGGTGCCACCAGCCGGAACGGTGGGACAGCGCAGTGCGATTTCGGCGATGTCGCCCAGTTCCTCGAGCGTTTCGGCGAAGATGACGCCAGCGCGTTCGACTTTCACCCGCATCAGCTGATAGTCGCCGGCCATCGCGCCGGTATGGGTGGCGGCTGATTCGCGGGCGGCGCTCGACTTGCCGGGATGGAGCAGGACGATTGTCTTGCCGAGGTCGCGAGCGCGGCGGGCAGCGGCCAGGAAGCGAGCGGGCTTGCGGAACTGCTCGACGATCATGGCGATGACCTGCGTGGCGGTGTCATCGAGGAGATAGTCGACATAATCCTCCACGCCGCTGGCCGCCTCATTGCCGGTCGAAACGGAAAAGGAGAGGCCAAGGTCGCGCGCGGCAAGCGTGGTACCCAGCACGCAGGCCATGGCTCCGCTCTGGGAGACGATGCCGATGCCCTGTCGGTCGCCCAGCGGCCTGATGTTGGTTTCCACGAACGTCAGCGGCACGCGGTCGATGAAATTGGTCATGCCAAGGCAATTGGGACCTTCGACCACCATGCCCGTTTCCGCTGCGATGCGGCCGATCTCATGCTGCTCGGCAAGGCCTTCCTCGCCCCCTTCGGCAAAACCGGCCGAGAAGATGATCGCAGCGCCGACCTTGCGCGCTGCCAGTGCCTTGATCGTGTCGAGCACCGCAACGCGGGGAATGGCAAGGACGGCAGCGTCCACACCCTCGGGCAAGGCGTCGATCGACGGGAGGCAGGAACGCCCGCCTATCTCCGCTCGCTTGGGATTGATGAGATGAATGTCGCCGGCAAAGCCATTGCGGACGAGATTGGAGAGCACGGATGCTCCCAGTGCGCCGGGCTTGTCGGACGCGCCGACGATAGCGACCGATCGCGGTCTCAGCAGCCTGTCAAGCGCGGGCGGTCCTTTGGGGGACGCGGCCTTCGCGGAGGCGGTTGGATTCAGGGTGTCGACCGTCATGGGTCTTGTCTCTCCAGAAAACTTGGCGAACGGCAAAAACGGGCCGCTTGATTGGTCGAGCGGCCCGGCAGGATCTTGAAAGTCAGGCGCTCTGCTTCGACTTGTCGTAGGCGCCGAGGCCCGGCTTGTACGTCTTGTCGTCGATGAACTGCTTGATGCCTTCCTTCCGGCCTTCATTGTCGAAGCTGTTGGCCGATTCCTGCGCGCGGATCAGATAATCCTCGGCATTGTCATAGGTCATTTCACGGACCCGGCGGATGGCGTCCTTGGTGGCTTTCAGGGCGACCGGATTCTTGGTCAGCAGGACGTTGGCGACTTGCGTGACGCGGCCCTTGAGCTGGTCGAGCGGGAGCGCTTCGTTGACGAAGCCCCATTCGGCGGCCTTACGACCATCGACATTTTCGCCCATCAGCGAATGATACATGGCATTGCGGAAGCTGGTGAGCTCAGTCGCGACCTTGGCCGCGCCGCCGCCGGGCAGGATGCCCCAGTTGATTTCCGAAAGGCCGAACTGCGCTTCTTCCGCCGCGAAAGCGAGGTCGCAGGCGAAGAGCGGGCCATAACCACCGCCAAAGCACCAGCCATTGATCATCGCGATGGTCGGCTTTTGATACCAGCGCAGGCGGCGCCACCAGCCATAGCTTTCGCGCTGCGCGCCGCGCGTACCCTTGAGGCCCTGTGCCTCGGTCTCGCGGAAATATTCCTTGAGGTCCATGCCCGCCGTCCAGGCGGTACCTTCGCCGGTCAGGACGAGGACGCCGACATCGTCGCGAAATTCCAGCTCATCCAGCACGCGCATCATCTGGCGGTTGAGGCGCGGCGACATGCAATTGCGCTTGTCGGGGCGGTTGAGGCTGACCCAGGCGATGCCGTTCTCGATCGCGTAGGCGACAGTCTCGAGTTCGGTCTGTTCGACGCCCTCGACATGCAGGATATTGGTCATGAGAAAATCTCCGAGAAATCAGGAAAGGGATTGGTTGGGCCAAATCAGATCGGCCAAGTTCAGATGGGCCAAGTTCAGATGGGCCAAGTTCAGATGGGATAGTGGCCTGGCTCAGTTTCCATGGTGATCCAGCGCAGCTCAGTGAAGCTGTCGATGCCGGCCCTGCCGCCGAACTTGCCGTAGCCTGACGCCTTGGTGCCGCCGAAGGGCATCTGCGCCTCGTCATGCACGGTCGGGCCGTTGACATGGCAAATGCCCGACTGGATCTGTCGCGCCACTTTCAGGCCGCGTGCGGTGTCGCGAGTGAAAACAGAGGCGGACAGGCCATATTCGGTGTCGTTGGCTAACTGAATCGCATGCGCCTCGTCCCGAGCGCGGATAAGGCCGACGACAGGGCCAAAGCTCTCGTCGCGGAACAGCTTCATCTGCGGCGTCACCTTGTCAATGACATGGGCGGGCATGAGGACGCCATTGGCTTCCCCGCCGTTGAGTTGGACCGCGCCCGAAGCGAGAGCATCATCGACCAGCGACCGGACATGGGCGACGGTCTTGCTGTCGACCACCGCGCCGAGCGGTGTCTTGCCTTCACGTGGATCGCCCACCGGCATGGTCGCGACCTTGGCATGGAATTTTTCGGCAAAGGCGTCGGCGATCGCGTCGACCAGGATGATCCGCTCGGTCGACATGCAGATCTGGCCCTGGTTCATGAAGGCGCCAAAGGCGGCGGCCTTGACCGCCTCGTCGATGTCGGCGTCTTCCAGCACGATGAGGGGCGCCTTGCCGCCCAGCTCGAGCAGGACGGGCTTGAGATTTTCGGCGCAGCGCTTGGCGATGATCTTGCCCACGGCGGTGGAGCCGGTGAAGTTCACCCGGCGCACGGCCGGGTGATCGATCATCGCGCCGACCACCTCGGCAGCATCCTGCGGCGCATTGGTAATAAGATTCACGATCCCGCCGCCAAGGCCCGCCTCGACAAAGGCCTGGACGATGAGGCCATGGGTGCGGGGGCACTGTTCGGAGGCCTTGAGCACGACGGTGTTGCCGCAGGCGAGCGGCACGGCAATTGCGCGGGTGGCGAGGATGATCGGCGCATTCCACGGTGCCAGGGACAGCACCACGCCGGCCGGTTCGCGAACGGCCATGGCGATGCAGCCGGGTTTGTCTGAGGGTATGATTTCGCCGCCAATCTGGGTGGTGAGGCTGGCGGCCTCACGCACCATGGCGCTGGACAGGCCGATGTTGAAGCGCGCCCAGCCTTCGGTCGCGCCGATCTCCGACATCATTGCGTCCACAAATTCGGCGGCCTTGGCGTCGAGCGCGTCGGCCGCCTTCATTAGTGCCGCACGGCGGGCAGTGGGGCCGAGCGCAGACCATGCCGGGAACGCCGCCTTCGCAGCTTCGACCGCCGCAATGGCATCCTCCACGCTGGCGGCAGCGGCACGCGTAGCGATGCCGCCGGTCACCGGGTTGGCACGGTCGAAAGTAGACGCTGCGGCGCGTGATTCGCCACCGATCAGCAGGCGGATTTCAGATGCAGGCATATCCTGGCTCCTTCTTGAATGTTATGAATCATAGCAATATTGATTGCTATGAACAATAGCGTTATGATGATGGCCATGGACCAAGACCCGATCAAAATGCTGCAAGACCCCATATCCTCACGCCTGGGCTATCTGCTGCGACGCGCATCCGCAGCGATGATGGCGGATCTTGGGGCGGCGCTGGCAGAGATCGACCTGCGACCGGTTGAAGGCACGATCCTCATCCTGGTCGGTGCCAATCCGGGCTGCATACAAAGTGACTTGGGGCGGATGCTGGGGATCAAGCGCGCCAATATGGTGCCACTGGTCTCTGCGCTGGCGACACGAGGCTATATCGAAAAGTCGCCCGTCGACGGCCGGTCGCTGGCCCTTTCGCTGACGGCTCAGGGCGAACAGGCGCGCTTGGCGGTCGAGACCCTGATGGATGTTCATGAAAGCCGCTTCGAGCGTCTTCTCGCGGGGCGCGATGAGAGTGCGCTGCGCCGAGCGCTTGCCTTGATTGCAGAAGGCCCTTGTTTCGATGACACCGAAGGTGGCCCAGCGCCTATGTCTGTTGGGGATCTGGGATAGAAGTCGGGCAGGCGCGTCTTTAGGCATAGGTATCATGCGCTACTGTTGATGATCAGGCATCGACCTAGTTCGCGTGCAGGGCCGCGGATCTTGAAGGGATCCGCGGCCTGCTGGCTACCGGACTGTTCAGTTCCGGAAGGTGGCGGTGATCCCGACGGTCCTTGGACGCAGCGTGACGCCCCGGAAGTAGTTGGCCGCCGGGGCGTCCTCGTAGCGCGCG
>NZ_FVZE01000008.1 GCF_900168325.1 Novosphingobium mathurense
CGCGTGGCCAAGGAAGTGCCGGCAAACTGGAAGGTCGTGATGGAAGCCTTCATGGAGGCCTGGCACACCATCGTCACCCACCCGCAGCTGCTGCCCTTCACCGGCGATTCCAATGCCGCCTACTGGACCTGGGGCGACAATGTGAATGTCAACCTTACCCCCTTCGGCGTGATGAGCCCGCACATCAAGGAAGGTAAGGGCGAGCAGTGGATCGTCGACCAGTTCATCAAGTACAACGGACGCTCGGCCGACAACTACGAGGAAGGCGCCGCCGAAAACCCGATGGCGATCACGGTGCCGGAAGGGATGACGGCGCGCGCGGCGCTGGGTGCGGCGATGCGCAAGGCCTATACCGAGCAGACCGGCTACGACCATAACGATGCGACCGACGCCGAGCTACTCGATGCGCTGGTCTACAACGTCTTCCCGAACTTCGCGCCCTGGGGCGGTTACATGCCGAATATCGTCTACAATTGGCGACCCGGCAAGACGCCCGACACCTGCATCATGGAAGTGCGCATCCTCTCGCGCATTCCCAAGGGCCAGCCGATGCCGCATGGCGCGCCGCTGAAGTTCCTAACGCTCGACCAGAAATGGACCGAAGCGCCGGAGCTGGGCATCCTTGGCGACGTGTTCGAGCAGGATATGGACAACCTGCCCTTCGTTCAGGACGGCCTTCACGCCACCAAGAACGGCGAAGTCCAGCTGGGCAATTACCAGGAAATCCGCATTCGCCAGTTCCAGGACACGATGATGAAGTACATCAGCGGCGAACTGGGTGGCAGCAAGGAGAATGCGGCATGAGCGGCGAAGGCGCGTATGGCGGGCAAGGCGCGCATGTCGACCAGCATCCGCCCCGGATAGACTGCGTCTTCATCTGCGGCGGCGTCTGGCACGACATGGACTTCGCCCGGCTCGAACTGCTCAAGCTGCTGGCCGAGGACCAGAGCGTGCGTACCCGCGTGTTCGAGGATTATGAAAACCTCGATGCGATCCGCAAGGCCGACATCATCATCACGTACACCTGCGACGTCACGCCTTCGCTGGCAGCGCAGGAAGTCCTGCGCGACTGGCTGGCCGCCGGCGGTCGCTGGTACGCGCTGCACGGTACCAATTCGGTGCTGCGCCTGCTGGAAAACGGACTGTGGGATGCGCCGCGCTGGGCACCTCTGATGATGGACATGCTGGGTAGCCAGTTCGTCTCCCATCCGCCGATCGCCCCCTACAAGGTAACGGTTGCCGATCCTTCGCACCCGCTGGTCGAAGGCATCGAACCGTTCGAGACGACGGACGAGCTTTACCACCTCGAAAAGCACGGCGAACTGCACGTGCTGCTGGAAACCGAATGCTCCGAGGAGGGTACCGGCTTCGTCGAGGCGGCCGATGCGCCGGGCGTCCATCCGGTCATGTATATCAAGCGCCATGGCAAGGGCGCGGTTCTCTACAATACCCTGGGCCACTGCCGCGGGCATTACGACCTGCAGCCGATGCTCGACTGGTGGCCGACGGTGGATCGCTGCGCCTGGGAACTGCCGGTGTTCTACGACCTGCTGCGCCGCGGCATTGCCTGGATCAAGGATCGCGAGAAGGCCTGACATCCTCCACGGGCCTTCCCGCAAAAGGAAAGGGGCGGATCGGGAAGACCGGTCCGCCCCTTTTTGAGTTGGCAGGAATAGATGGGATCAGTGCACCAGTCCCGCGAAGCGGTCGAGCGCGGACTGGGCCGGCTCCGGCCAGCGCGAGAGAACCAGCAGGCGTTTGTGCCCGCCGCCTACCGCGAGTTCGTCGGTTACACCCATGCCGCCGTGGAACTGGATCATTTCGTGTCCCAGCGTCACCGAGGCATCGGCGATGAAGGCGCGGGCGCCCTGAACGTTCCGCGCGAAATCTTCGGTGCCCCACGATACGAGAGCCAGGTTGAGCAGGGCCCGGCTGCGCTCGATCGCGGCATATTGCGCGACCATGCGGTGCTGGATGGCCTGGAATGAGCCGAGCGGTACGCCGAACTGGTCGCGGGTGCGCAGGTATTCGATCGTTTCCTCGAAAATGCGCGCCATGATGCCGAGCGCTTCGGCGCTGCGGGCGAGCGCGGCCACCTGCTCGGCTTCGGCCAGGGCATCGAGCCCGCCTTCAAGCCTGGTTGCAGCCGCGTCATCGAGCGTGATGTCGGCCGCCACGCTGCCGTCGGCAAGCGGCCAGTCCCGTTTCTTGAGACCTGCTGCGTCGGCAGGAACGAAGAACAGTTCGGCGCCGTCTATGTCTCCGGGAGCGCCTGCTACGCGTGCGGAGACGATAAAGCCGTCCGCGCCGCCACCGGCGATGCAATAGGGCTTCGATCCGGTGAGGCGGTAGTTGTCGCCATCGGCCCTGGCGCTGGTCTCGACCCAGGTCAGGCCATCACGCGTGCCCGCTTCGGCATGGGCGAGGGCGAGGCGGCGCGCGCCGGTCAGAAGATCCTCGATCCATTCGGCCTTGAGATCCTCTGGCGCGGTGAGCGCGAATAGGCGTCCGGCCAGCACCACGTTCTCCGCCAGGGGCTCGACAACGAGGCCGCGACCCAGCGCTTCGAAGACTGTGGCAATGCCTGTGCCGTCGAGGCCGAGGCCGCCCAGTTCTTCGGGAAAAGGTGCGGCGATCAGGCCGAGTTCGCCCAGAAGTTCCCAGTTTTTGCGCGAGAAACCATTGGGTTCGCCCAGAAAGGCGCGGCGGCTGTCATGGTCGTAATGGTCGACGACGAAACGCTCGGTCAGCGCCTTCAGCATTTCTTCGTCTTCGTTCAGTTCGAAATTCACTTTCCACTCCCGTCTGTAATTCGGCTTTACCACCATCGACGGGTGGTCCTCCGCTGCGCAAAAGGTTAGGCCTTGGGCGCGGAAATTCGGCCTTCGGGCGATTGTGCCGGCGGGAACGGCGGGGTATGACGGGCTCGCGAGAGAGGAATTCATGAATTTGTTGTCACAGGAAAATATCGATGCCGTCCGGGTCACGGCTCCGGAAAGCATCAGACCCGCAGCCGAGGCATTGCATCGCATTGCCATGGAGTGCGGGTTTCGAGCTGCTCCCGCGCACGATATCGCGGACAAGCGGACCCCGGTGGATGCGGAAGGCAATATTCTCGCGACGGAAGTTTTCGGCTGGAGCGACGACGAAAGGGTCTGGTGGCGCAATTCCCGCATTGCGCTGGATTCTCCGCTGACGTCCGCGTGCCGGTTCGAAAGTCAGCCGTTCTGGGCGAATGCCGAGGGTTTCCGGACCTTCGAGCCAAATGCCTATCTGGATTCGATCAACATCGCCAACTTCGAGCAGCGCGCCCTGACCGAGTCCGCGATCTGCGTTCCCGTGCATCTGCCTTTCGGCCAGATCGGTGCTGTCAGCTTCAACCCGCTGGACAAGAGCAAGATCGACCTGTCCGAAGAGTTCAGGCTCTACTCGGATGCATTGGGGCTCTACGCGCGCACGTTCATCTCCACTTACGTCCAGATCATGGGTTCGGTCCAGGCGCTGCCGCCGGAATCGCGGCTTTCCAAGCGCGAAGTCGAATGCCTGCGCTGGGCCGCGATCGGCAAGACCGACCTCGAGATCAGCATGATCATGTCGCGCAGCCGCGCCACCGTGCGCTTTCACATCCACAATGCCGCGACCAAGCTCAACGCCGTGAACCGCAGCCAGACTGTCTTCAAGGCGGCCCAGCTCGGCTACATCTCGCTTCAGACCTGACCGTGCAGCCATGGGGACAGGGGCATCAGCCCCTGTCCTCCAGCATGAGCTTTGCCCCGCGCAGGCCCAGGGCCATCGCAGGGGCATTGGTATTGCCGGTGACATGCCAGGGGATCACGGAGCAATCCGCGACGCGCAGCCCCTGAACGCCGTTCACGCGCAGGCGCGGATCGACGACCGCCTGCGGATCCCCGCCCATGCGGCATGAGCGGATCGCGTGCAGCCCGCAGGTGGACAGTCGCCGGAAAGCGGTCAGCAGGTCCTCGTCGCTTTCCACCTGAGGGCCCGGGATCAGCTCGGGCCCCACCATGTCACCCAACGGCGGCGAGGCGATGAACCGGCGCATGGCTCTCACCAGCGCTATGGCGGACTTGCGGTCATGCTCGGTGGAAAGGAAATTGTGCAGGATCTCCGGCGCGTCCGAGGGAGACGGACCGGTGGCGCGCACCGAGCTTTCGCTGGTGAGGCGCAGGAGCTGGCCGTAGATCGTGACGCCCGGCTTGGGGTCGATCTTGTCGAGCGGGACCGGATCGTTGTCATCGCCGATCTTGAACGTGTAGCCGCCCAGATAGAACTGGGCATCGGTCCGTCCATCGGGATGCGCGACATTGAGGAACGCCCCCACTTCGAAGGGCCCGGTGGCGAGGATGCCGTCGTGCCGGACGAGATAGCGCAGCATCGCCAGCGCTGCGCCGATGCCGAAGAAGCTCTTGTTGGTGCCGCGTCCTTTTTCGAGGCGATGGGGAATCGAGATCGAGAGGTGCTCGATCATTCGTTCGCCGACATCGGGCGAATGGGCGACGACCGGGATGCCGGCGGCCGCCAGCCGGTCGGCATCGCCGACGCCGGAGCGCTGCAGCAGGAGCGGGCTTTCCATCGCGCCGCAGGAGACGACGATCTCACCGGCGCATTCGAACCGGCGCGGCTGTCCCTTGACCGTTGCCTCCACGGCGACGGCTCGGGTGCCATCGAAGACGATCCGGTCGGCCACGGCGCCGGTCATCACCGTGACGTTCGGGCGCTTCCTTGCGACGGCAAGGTAAGTGCGTGCAGCGGACTCGCGCTTGCCCTTGCGGATGTTGTGGCTGAACAGCCCCACGCGTGGACCGGTAGTGCCATTGAGATCGTCGACGTGCCTGAGGCCCATTGCCTCGCCCGCCTCGATCATGCGGTCGGCGAGCGGGTAGGAATAACAGGCGGGATCGACATGGACGAGGCCGCCCGAGCCGCGCGTGGCCGATGGCCCGGCAGCATGGTCTTCGAGTTCGAGGAACGCTTCGGTCATCGACCGGCCGTTCCACCCGGTCGCTCCGGCTTCGCTTTCCCAGGCGTCGTAGTCGGCCGGCTCGCCGCGGCTCCAGATCATTCCGTTGATCGAGGATGAACCGCCAAGGCCCTTGCCGCGAATCCAGACTTCGCCGCCGGGTCCGCCTTCCTCGCGCGGCTGGGCCACGGGGTAGGCCCACATGTGCTCGCTTTTCTGCACCAGCTTTGCGACGCCCTTGGGCAGGGTAACCCAGAAGCTGTCGTTCTCGCCGCCGGCTTCCAGCACGAGCACGCGCGAACGCCCGTCGGCACTCAGGCGCTCGGCCATGACGCAACCCGCAGAGCCTGCGCCGACGATGATGTAGTCCCAAGTTTCGGTCATGTCCGTCTCCCTGCATCTAGGGATGCACGAACTAGCGTAATGACTACCCTAGCGTTTTGGTGAGTCGGAAAGCCGCGTCGCGAAGGCTTAAACCAACATCATGACCGGACTCATATACCGGGGTGGGAGTACGATGCGCGCTATTGCCGAAGGCCTTTTCACGGACGAGACTTCTCCACGGCTGGTGGGGGGACGCGACCTTGCGACGGGACGCATCGTCTTTCCGTGCCCCGAAAGCGAGGGCTACGAGCCTGTGCCCCTGAGCCGGGACGGAACCCTGTGGTCCTATACGGTGCAGCGCTTTCGTCCCAAGACGCCGCCCTATGCCGGTCCCGAGGCGTTCAGCCCCTGGATCGTCGCCTATGTCGAGCTGCCGGGTGAGACGATCGTCGAGGCGCGGCTGGTCGATGTCGATTTCGACGACGTGACGATCGGCATGCCGCTGCGGCTGGCGCCGACGCCGCTCGATCCCGGTGCGGCCGAACCGGTCATGATCCCGGCCTTTGCACCAGCAGGAGGGGCAGCATGAGCGACGTTTGCATCGTCGGCATCGGCATTCACAAGTTCGGCCGTACCGACGGCGTTTCGGGCGTCGACCAGGGCGTCTACGCCGTTCGGCAGGCATTGGCCGATGCCGGTGTCGACTGGCCGCAGGTCCAGTTCGCTTACGGTAGCTCGGATGCCGCCGGCAATCCCGACACCATGGTCGATCGCCTCGGCCTGACCGGGGTCCAGTTCATCAATGTGCGCAACGGTTGCGCGGCCGGTGGTTCGGCGCTGTTCTCGGCGCAGATGGCGATCAAGTCGGGTGAGTTCGACCTTGGCCTTGCCGTCGGTTTCGACAAGCACCCGCGCGGCGCCTTCAACGCCTTGCCCAGCGAGTACAACCTGCCGGACTGGTACGGCGAAGTCGGGCAGATGGTTACCACGCAGTTCTTTGCGGCGAAGATCATGCGCTATATGCACATGTTCGGCATTTCGCAGGAAACGCTGGGCCGGGTGGCCGAGAAGGCGTTTCGCAATGCCGTCAACGCACCGCATGCATGGCGTCGCCAGCCGGTGTCGCTCGCAGAAATCCTCGAAGCGCCGCTCGTGAGCGATCCCTACACCAAGTACATGTTCTGCTCGCCCGCCGAAGGGGGCGTGGCGCTGCTGCTCGCGAGCGAGAAGAAAGCGCGCGAACTGGGCAAGCCGTTGGTTCGCCTCAAGGCAGCGACCATGCGCACGCGTCCGGCACACTCGTTCGAGGTCTTCGCACCTTCGCTCGACGTGGTCGGGAACGACAGCGTGCCGCGCGGCACCGCTTCGCGAATCGCATCGGCGGATGCCTTCAGGCTGGCCGGGATCGGCCCGCAGGACATTTCCGTGGCGCAGCTCCAGGATACCGAGGCTGGCGCCGAGATCATGCACATGGCCGAGAACGGCTTTTGCGCCGACGGCGAGCAGGAAAAGTGGCTCGCCGAAGGCCTTACCGAGATCGGCGGCAGGCTGCCGGTCAATACCGATGGCGGCTGCCTTGCCTGCGGTGAGCCGATCGGCGCCTCGGGGCTTCGTCAGGTTTATGAGAACGTCGTCCAACTGCGTGGCGACGGCGGAGGGCGGCAGGTCCCGGGCAATCCCAAGACGGCCTACAGCCACGTCTACGGTGCGCCCGGTGTTTCGGCCGTGACAATTCTGGAACGTTAAATGGATATCGAACTTTCGCCCGAAGATGCTGCATTCCGCGACGAGGTCCGCGCATTTCTGCGCGATAACCTGCCTGACGTTGTAAAGGACGGGGCGGCGGGAACGCCATCGGTCTTCGTGGAACCGGAGATCGGGCAGGCCTGGAACGCGATCCTGCACAAGCAGGGTTGGCTGGGCTACCAGTGGCCCAAGGAACATGGCGGCACTGGTTGGACGCCGCTGCAGCGCTATCTCTTCGAGAAGGAATGCGCTCTCGCAGGTGCGCCCAATCTCACCGTGCTCGGCCTCAAGCTGCTGGCTCCGGTGGTCTGGACTTTCGGTAACGAGGAACAGAAGGCCTATTACCTTCCGCGCGTCCTTTCGGGCGAGGATTACTGGTGCCAGGGCTTCTCCGAGCCCGGTTCGGGGTCCGACCTGGCCAGCCTCAAGACCCGCGCGGTGCGCGACGGCGACAGCTACATCGTCAACGGATCGAAGATCTGGACGACCCATGCCCACCACGCGAACCGCATGTTCACGCTGGTGCGCACGAATACCGAAGTGAAGAAGCAGGCGGGCATCTCCTTCCTGCTCATCGATCTCGATACGCCCGGCGTCTCCGTGCGCCCCATCCTTACGGTTGCCGGGGATCATGAAGTCAACCAGGTCTTCCTCGAGGATGTTGTCGTCCCGGCAAGGAACCTTGTCGGCGAGGAAGGGCAGGGCTGGACGATCGCCAAATTCCTGCTCGAGAACGAGCGCGGCGGATCGTGCCATGCGCCCAAGCTCGGTTACGATCTCGACCAGATCGAACGGGCTTCGCGCGAGGAAAGCGACGGTCGCGGCGGCAAGCTGTTTGACCAGGTCGACTGGCGCCGCCGCCTTGCCCAGGCGCGCCTCGGCGTCGAGGCGCTGGAGATGATCGAGCTGAAGATCATCTCGGAAATCGCCAAGGGCAAGAAGCCCGGTCCGCAGACTTCGCTGACCAAGATGCTTGCCTCGAACCTGCGGCAGGAAATCGACCTGCTGGCGGTCGACCTCTACGGCCCGGCGGGTCTGCAGCTCGACATGGCGCGGCCGCTCTACGGCAACGAGGCCCCGATCGCGCTTCACTCGAAGGAAGCCCAGCTCGCCTCGCCGCGCTATCTCAACAGCCGCGCCTGGACGATCTTCGGCGGCACCAACGAAGTTCAAAGCACCATCATCGCCAAATCGGTGCTGGGCCTGTGAAAGATCACGGGGCCGAACACCGCGATTCGAACCAAGAGAGGAAGCCCACATGCAGCTGAACCGCGAGGCGTTGACCCACGCCTATCGGCAAATGAAGCTGATCCGCGAATTCGAGGAACGTCTCCATGAGGAGATCCAGACCGGTGAGATCGCCGGTTTCACGCACCTCTATTGCGGTCAGGAAGCCGTTGCCGTGGGCGTTTGCGAGCATCTGACTGCCGCTGACAAGATCGTTTCGACCCACCGCGGCCATGGCCACTGCCTTGCCAAGGGTTGCGACGTCGACGGGATGATGAAGGAAATCTGGGGCAGCCAGGAAGGCCTTTGCAACGGCAAGGGCGGTTCGATGCACATTGCCGACATAGACAAGGGTATGCTCGGCGCAAACGGCATCGTCGGCGGCGGTGCGCCGATCGCGGTGGGCGCGGCGCTTTCCAACAAGATCGACGGGCCGGACGAGGACGGCAAGCTGGCCGTCGCCATCACCTTCTCGGGTGACGGCGCCTGCAACCAGGGCACCACGTTCGAGGCGATGAACCTGGCTGTCGTCACCAAGGCTCCGGCGATCTTCGTCTTCGAGAACAACCACTATTCCGAGCACACCGGTGTCGACTATGCGGTGGGCACGAACAACGACATCGCCAGTCGCGCCGAAGCCTTCGGCATGAAGGTCTGGCGCGGTGACGGCACCGATTTCTTCTCGGTCCACGACACCATGCGTGAAGTTCTCGACTACGTGCGTACGCCCGGCAACGGCCCGGCCGCGGTCGAGTTCGATACCGAGCGCTTCTTCGGCCACTTCGAAGGCGATCCGCAGCGTTATCGCGGTGAGGGCGAACTCGATCGCCTGCGCGAGACGCGCGACTGCCTCAAGAAGTTCCGCGCCAGCGTGACCGGCGCCAAGCTGCTCACCGACGAGGACATCGACAAACTCGATGCCGAGGCGCTCGAAGCCATCGAGAACGCGGTCCAGGCCTCGCGCAATGCGGCGCGGCCCAAGCCCGAAAACGTCCTCGACAACGTCTACATCAGCTACTGAACGGCGGGAGCGAAACCATGGCAAAAATGATGTATCGCGACGCCATTCGCAACACGATCTTCCAGGAAATGCAGCGTGACGAGCGCGTCGTCGTCCTTGGCGAAGACGTCGTGGGCGGCATGGGAACGGCCGGGGGGCCCGAGGCCATCGGCGGCATCTGGTCGACCTCGACCGGTCTTTACGACGCCTTTGGCCCTGACCGTGTGATCGACACACCGATTTCGGAAAGCGCGATCATGGGCGCTGCGGGCGGTCTTGCGCTTGCCGGCAAGCGCCCGGTGGCGGAAATCATGTTCGCCGACTTCATCGGCGTTTGCATGGACCAGCTCTGGAACCAGATCGCCAAGTTCCGCTACATGTTCGGCGGCAAGTCGGTTTGCCCGGCGGTGATCCGCATGCCGTGCGGCGCGGGCTACAACGCTGCGGCCCAGCACAGCCAGATGATCAGCCAGTTCGTTACCAACATGCCGGGCATCAAGGTGGTCATGCCGGCCACCCCGGCCGATGCCTGCGGCCTGCTGCGCCAGGCGATCCGCGATGACGACCCGGTCGTCTTCCTCGAGCACAAGTTCCTGTACGGCCTGTCCGGCGAAGTGCCGGACGATCCGGACTACGTCGTGCCCTTCGGCCACGCGCGCCTTGCCCGTGCCGGTGAGGACGTGACGATTGTCGCTTCGGGCATGATGGTGGGCTATGCCGAGACGGCGGCCGACGATCTGGCCCAGGACGGCATCGGCTGCGATGTCGTCGACCTGCGCACGACCTCGCCGCTCGACGAGGAAGCGATCCTCGATTCCGTCGAAGTGACCGGCCGTCTCGTCATCGTCGACGAAGCGCCGCCGCGATGCTCGCTGGCGACCGACATTTCCGCGCTTGTTGCGCAGAAGGCGTTCGCCAGCCTGAAGGCTCCGATCGAAATGGTTACCCCGCCGCACACGCCCGTTCCGTTCGCTCGCGAACTGGAGAGCGCTTACCTGCCGAGCCCTGCAAAGGTCGCGGCCGCTGTGCGTAAGACCCTGGAATATCGCTGAGGAGGGCGCACCCATGAGTAGAATTCGCGCCTTCACGATGCCCAAGTGGGGCATCGAAATGACCGAAGGAACCATCGCCGAGTGGATGGTGAAGGAAGGCGACAGCTTCAAGCGCGGCCAGACGCTGTGCCTGATCGAAACCGCCAAGATCACCAACGAGGTCGATGCCGAATATGACGCCACCGTGCGCCGCATCATCGTTCAGGGCGGCGGCGAGGCGGAGCCTGTCGGTGCGCTGCTGGCCGTCTTCGACGACGGCAGCAATTCCGATGCCGACATCGAAGCCTTCATCGCCGGCTTCAAGCCGGCCGAGGGCGGCATCGCCGAAGGAGCGTCGAAGGCCAAGTCCGCTGCAAGCGAACCGGCGAAAGTCGCGCCTGTGGCGGCAGAACCGGAAAAGAAGCGGATCAAGATCGACACCAATCGCCCTATCAGCCCCGAGGCTTTGCGCCTTGCGGAGGAAGAAGGCGTCGACATTGCCGTGATCGAAGGTTCGGGCCGGGGCGGACGCATCACCCATCAGGACGTCGTCAAGGCGCTGCGCGGGACGGCTACGCCCATGCTCAAGGGGCCGGTGGCGGTTCAGGAGGACGACCTCAAGGTCTTCGCCTCGCCGCTTGCGCGCCGGATCGCTGCGCTCAACGGCATCTCGCTTTCGGGCGTGACCGGCTCGGGTGCCCGCGGACGCATCTCCAAGGCCGACGTGCTGGCGCTGGTGCCCAAGCCCTCCACCGGTGCGGCGGTGGGAACGCCCGAGTTCGTGGCCGGTGAGAACCGCCCCGAAGTCGTGCCCTTCGATCGCATCCGCAAGGTGGTCGCCCAGCGGCTCACCGCCGCCAAGCAGGAGATCCCGCATTTCTACCTGCGCATGTCGGCCCGTGCAGACAGGCTCATCGAGATGCGCAAGACGGCCAACCTCCTGCTGGGGTGCAAGGCTTCGGTCAACGACTGGATCGTCAAGGCTTCGGCCATGGCGCTGGCCCGGCATCCGGACGTCAACGTCCAGGTCCACGGCACCGAGATCTATCGCTTCCCGCATGCCGACGTCTCGATGGCAGTGGCGAGCCCCAAGGGCCTCGTCACTCCGGTCGTGCGTCAGGCGAACCTCATGCGCATCGACCAGCTCGCGGCTGAAACCCGCCGTCTGATCGACAAGGCGCAGGCGGGTCGGCTGGGCATGGAGGACATGGAAGGGGGCACTTTCTCCGTCTCCAATCTGGGCATGTTCGGGATCGAGAATTTCGATGCCATCATAAATCCGCCGCAGGGTGCGATCCTGGCCGTCGGCGCCGCTTCGCGCCAACCGGTCGAGACCGAGACGGGTGGCGTCGCATTCGAGACCCGCATTTCCTTCACGCTCTCGGTCGACCATCGGGCCATCGACGGCGCGGCGGGGGCGCAGTTCCTGCAGACGCTCAAGAGCCTCATCGAAGAGCCGGAAGGCATCGTCGCCTGAAAGGAAAGACCATGACCAGTTCGGTTACGCCGGGGCCGCTCAAGAAGCTGGGTGACGTTATCCAGCTTGCCTATTTCCCGACCGATTGGGACGAGGCGATGAAATACTGGATCGAGACCGTCGGTGTCGGGCCGTTTTTCGTGCTCAACGATGTCCGTCTGGGCGAGATGAAGTACAAGGGTGAACCTACCGATGCCGTTTTCACGATGGCGATCGGATACTGGGGCGATATCCAGATCGAACTGATCAAGACGGACAGCGATGCGCCTTCGCTCTACGCGGGGGAGTACGCCGTTCGCGATCGCCTTCACCACGTCTGCGTCTTCGTCGACGATATCCAGGAGGCGCGCAGGGCCTGCGCCGAGGCGGGGGCACAGGTCATCGTCGAAGGCAAGGTCGGCGAGGACGGTGAAGTGATCTACGTCGACCCCGGAAAGGGGCCGGGCTATATTATCGAATACCTTCAGCCCCTTTCGGGTACGGAAGGCCTGTTCCAGATGATGAAGGATGCCGCCCGGGACTGGGACGGCTCCGATCCGATCAGGGTGCTGCAGTAATGACCGAAATTTCCCGATATGCCCTCGACATGGCTGCCAAGGTGGAAGCCTTCGTGCGCGATGTCATCGTTCCTTACGAGAAGGACGCGCGCCGCGACCACCATGGCGCTCCGACCGACGAACTCGTGATGGAAATGCGCGAGAAGGCGCGGGCGGCCGGGGTGCTGACGCCCCACATCAAGGCAGACGGCTCGCACCTGACCCAGCGCGAGACGGCCGTCGTTCTGATCAAGTCCGGCCTTTCGCCGCTCGGCCCGCTGGCGTGCAACACGATGGCCCCGGACGAGGGCAACATGTACCTGATCGGCCACGTCGGTTCGCCCGAGCTGAAGGAACGCTTCCTCAAGCCTCTCGTCGACGGATCGGGCAGATCGGCCTTCTTCATGACCGAACCGGCTGAATGGGGCGGTGCGGGCTCCGATCCCTCGATGATGAAGACGACCTGCCGCAAGGATGGCAATCACTGGATCGTCAATGGCCGCAAGACCTTCATCACCGGTGCGCAGGGCGCGAAGGTCGGCATCGTCATGGCCGCCTCGGCGGAAGAGGATACCAAGGGCGGCGCCTGCATGTTCCTCGTCGATCTTCCCGATCCGGCGATCGTGATCGACGAAGTACCCAACACGATCGACACCTCGATGCCAGGCGGCCACGCGACGCTGACGATCAAGGACATGCGCATCCCGGCCGACCAGATGCTCGGCCTGCCGGGCGAAGGCTTCAAGTATGCCCAGATCCGCCTGTCGCCGGCCCGCCTGTCGCACTGCATGCGCTGGCTTGGCTGCTGCATCCGGGCGCATGAAATCGCGACCGACTATGCCTGCCGCCGCGAGGCGTTCAGCAAGACGCTGATCGACCACGAAGGCGTGGGCTTCATGCTGGCCGAGAACAAGATCCTCATCCAGCAGTGCGAACTGATGATCGACTGGTGCGCCAGCGTGTTGGACACCGGCTCGCTGGGGACGGTGGAAAGCTCGATGGCCAAGGTCTCCGTGTCCGAGGCCCTGATGAAGATCGCCGACAATTGCATTCAGGTGATGGGCGGAACCGGCGTGACCGAACGCACCATCGTCGAGCAGGTCTTCCGCGAGGTGCGCGCTTTCCGCATTTATGATGGCCCAACCGAGGTCCACAAGTGGTCGCTGGCGAAGAAGATCAAGCGCGATTGGCGCAAGGCCCAGGAGGCAGCGAAGGAAGCGGCAGGCGCATGACCGACGTCGTCGAAGCCAACACCGGAACGACCGCGGTTCGCGAAGGCTATGCCTTCGACGAAGCCTCGCTGACCAAGTGGCTGGAGGCCAATGTGGAGGGCTTCGAAGGTCCTCTGACGGTCGAACAGTTCAAGGGCGGGCAGTCGAACCCGACCTACAAGCTGGTGACGCCGTCGCGCAGTTACGTCCTGCGGCGCAAGCCGCCGGGCAAGCTGCTCAAGGGCGCCCATGCGGTGGAGCGCGAGGCCAAGGTGCTGTCGGCGCTGCACGGCGCGGGCTTCCCGGTCGCCAGGGTCTATGGCCTGTGCACCGATGACGATGTCATCGGGACATGGTTCTACGTCATGGAGATGGTCGAAGGGCGGATCTTCTGGGATGCGACCGTGCCGGGCGTCTCCAACGAGGAGCGCGCGGCGCTCTACGATGCGATGAACGCAACCATCGCGCAACTGCATTCCTTCGACCCTGAGGCAATCGGCCTTGGCGATTATGGCAAGCCGGGCAACTACTTCGCCCGCCAGGTCGGTCGCTGGTCGAAGCAGTACCGCGAGGACGAGGCCGCCGGCCGCGACGAGAACATGGACGCGGTGATCGACTGGCTCGAGGCGAACATGCCCGAGGACGACGGCGCATCGAGCGTGATCCACGGCGACTTTCGCATCGACAACATGATCTTCCATCCAACCGAGCCACGGGTTCTGGCCGTGCTGGACTGGGAACTGTCGACACTGGGCCATCCGCTGGCCGACTTCGCCTATCATGCGATGATGTACCACATGCCGCCGCATATCGTGGCCGGGCTTGCCGGTGCCGACATCGCCGCCCTGGGCATTCCCGGCGAGAAAGACTACGTCGCGGCCTATTGCCGGCGCACCGGGCGCAAGGACATGCCGGGGTATCGCTACTGCATGGCCTTCAACTTCTTCCGTCTCGCCGCGATCTTCCACGGCATCAAGGGACGGGTGATCCGCGGGACCGCGTCCAACGCGCAGGCGAAGGACCGGGCAGAGGCATTTCCCGAACTGGCGCGACTGGCGCGGCAGGCGACCCGCGGGGAACTGGGCTGACGGGGGAGGGGCGCAATTGCGCCTTACTTCGGGTTTTCTTGACTTTCGCGGGCCATCTGCCTATTCGCCGCCCTTTCCGATCCAGTAGATTCTTACGGAGTGCCCATGGCGCGCGTTACTGTCGAAGATTGCGTCGACAAGATTCCCAACCGCTTCGATCTCGTCCTGCTTGCCGCACAGCGTGCGCGTGAGATCTCGGGTGGTGCGGAGCTGACCGTCGACCGCGACCGTGACAAGAATCCGGTCGTCGCCCTGCGCGAAATCGCAGAGCAGACGGTTCGTCCTGCCGAGCTCAAGGAAACGCTCATCACCTCGATGCAGCGCGTCCTGCCCGAAGACGATGACGAGATGGATGAAGTCGGCTCGCTCAGCCAGTCGGCCGAGGCCCTGCGGATCACCGCTTCGGCGCCGACCCGCAACACCTCGATCGGCGGCGATTACGACGGTTGATCGACAAAGGTTGACTGGCAACGGTTGACCGGCAAGTCTCTGCGGGGTGAGTGGAAAAAAACGTACACTGCCCCGCATCGCCGGCAGCACCAGTGCCAGATCATCCGGGAAGGCGGAGCCTTCCGGTGCGACTATCGCAATTTACAGTGTCAAGGGCGGCGTAGGTAAGACCACCTTCGCCGCCAATCTTGCGTGGTGCGCGGCAACCCTGTCCGGGCATCGCACGTTGCTGTGGGATCTCGATGCAGCAGGGGGCTCGGCCTTCCTCTTCGATCTTGAGCCCAAGGGATCGCGCCACGCCGAAGACGTATTCTCCAAGGAAGAATCGCCCGAGCGGCTGATCCAGCATACCGCCATCGACGGTATCGATATCCTGCCGGCGGACGAAAGCCTGCGCGCGCTCGATACCAAGCTGATCCAGATCGGCAAGCGCAAGCGCCTCGCCAAGCTGACGGCGCAGCTTGCGGCTGACTACGATCGGATCTTCCTCGATTGCCCTCCGGTGATGAACGAGGTGAGCGCGCAAGTGGTGCGGGCCGCAGATCTTGTCATCGTGCCGCTGCCGCCTTCACCGTTGTCCTCGCGGGCCTTCGATCTCGTGGTCCAGGAGATCGCGGGCAACACCCGCAGGCATCCACCGATCCTGCCGGTACTCTCGATGCTCGATCTTCGGCGCAACCTTCATCGGCAGGTGCTGGAGGAGCATCCCAACTGGCCGGCCATTCCCTATGCCAGTGTGGTCGAGCAGGGCGCGGTTCGCCGGCAGCCGCTGGGCGCTTTCGCCCCCCAGAGTCCCGCCGCCAGGCAGTTTGCGCTGCTGTGGAATGCGATCGAGCGCAAGCTGGCCGAACGCCGCAAATAGGCGGCAGGTCTCCAAGGCACGCAGGCCAAGCAAAAGGGGCGGTGAGCATCTCTGCGCGCCGCCCCCTCCTGCATTTTCCCGAGGGAAAACCGCGATATCGATCCGTCGGATCAGGCCCCTTGCGGTGCCGCGCCTCCGGAGTAGCGCTTGCCTGCCTTGGGGATCGAGGATCCGGTGGCGCGTGTGGGCTTGCCCTTGCCGCTGGGCTCGCTGGGCCGGTCGATCTTGCCGGTATCCATGAGTTGCTTGATCTCGTCGCCCGACAGCGTCTCGTACTCGAGCATGGCATTGGCGAGCAGGTGCAGTTCCTCGTTCTTGTCGTTGAGGATCTGCGTGGCGCGCGCATGGGCCGTATCGACCAGCAGGCGGATCTCGCTGTCGATCAGCTTGTTGGTTTCGTCCGAGGCCATCAGGCGATGCGAACCGCCCATGCCAAGGTAGCCTTCCTGCTGTTCCTCGTACTGCAGCGGGCCGAGCTTGTCCGACATGCCCCACTTGGTGACCATGTTGCGGGCCAGGCTCGTGGCGTACTGGATGTCCGACGAGGCGCCGCTGGAGACCTTGTCATGTCCGAAGATGAGTTCCTCGGCGACGCGGCCGCCCATCGCGACCGAGAGATTCGCAAGCATCTTGTCACGGTGATACGAGTAGGAATCGCGTTCCGGAAGGCGCATGACCATACCCAGCGCGCGGCCGCGCGGGATGATCGTGGCCTTGTGGATCGGGTCCGAGGCTTCCTCGTTGAGCGAGACGATCGCGTGGCCGGCCTCGTGATAGGCAGTCATCTTCTTCTCGTCGTCGGTCATCACCATGGAGCGGCGTTCAGCCCCCATCATGACCTTGTCCTTGGCGTCCTCGAACTCCTGCATGGCAACGAGTCGCTTGTTGCGACGCGCGGCGAGCAGGGCGGCCTCATTGACGAGGTTGGCCAGGTCCGCGCCCGAGAAACCCGGCGTGCCGCGGGCGATGACGCGCGGATTGACGTCGGGGGCGAGCGGCACCTTCTTCATGTGGACTTCGAGAATCTTCTCGCGGCCCTCGATGTCGGGAACCGGTACCACGACCTGGCGGTCGAAACGGCCCGGGCGCAGCAGCGCCGGGTCGAGCACGTCCGGACGGTTGGTCGCCGCGATGATGATGATGCCTTCGTTGGCTTCGAAGCCGTCCATCTCGACCAGCAGCTGGTTCAGCGTCTGCTCGCGCTCGTCGTTCGAATTGCCGAGGCCATGGCCGCGGTGACGGCCCACCGCGTCGATTTCGTCGATGAAGACGATGCACGGAGCGTTCTTCTTGGCCTGCTCGAACATGTCGCGCACACGGCTGGCGCCGACGCCCACGAACATTTCGACGAAGTCCGAACCGGAGATGGTGAAGAAGGGTACGCCCGCTTCACCCGCGATGGCGCGGGCAAGCAGGGTCTTGCCGGTGCCGGGCGAGCCGACCAGCAGCGCGCCCTTTGGTATCTGGCCACCGAGCTTGGAAAAGCGCGAAGGATCGCGCAGGAACTCGACGATTTCCTCCAGCTCCTCACGCGCTTCGTCGATGCCGGCGACGTCCGCGAAGGTGACGCGGCCCGACCGTTCGGTAAGCAGCTTGGCCTTCGATTTGCCGAAGCCCATCGCACCTGAGCCGCCGCCCTTCTGAACCTGGCGCAGCGCGAAGAAGGCTATGCCGACAATCAGCAGGAAGGGCAGGGTCTGCGCCAGGATGTAGACCAGCAGGTTGCCTTCCTCGGGCGCCTTGCCGGCATACTTGACGTCGTTGGCCTGGAGCAGCTGTGTCAGCGTGGTATCGCCGGGCACGGGCACGGTGGAGAACGTGTCGCCGTTCTTCATCTGGCCGTCGATGCGCTCTTCGCCGATCTCGACCGCCATGACGCTGCCTTCGGCAACCTTGGCACGGAAATCGGAGTAGGGAATCATCGGTCCTGCATCGCTGCGCGAGCTGAACATGGAAACAACCATGAGCAGGGCAAGGAAGATGCCACCCCAGACGAGGAGGCTCTTGACCCAGGGATTACCGTTGGGCTGGTCGTCGTTCATTGTCGGATAAACCGTCCTTTCGACCGCCAATGTAAGCGCGGATGGCTGAATCGCAAGTTAGCGAAGCCGTATCGACTGATCGAATCGACAGGTCGTTGGGGGCGATGGCTGCGCCTCGGGTCATCGCTAGGCGTTTTGGGTGGCGCGCATCTGGGACGCCGGCAGGATCACGGTCATCCGCGCACCGGCGGATTCTGGAGAAGAATTCCTGTTTTCCAGTGCCATTTGGCCATCGAGCTGCTGGCTGAGCAGACGCGAGATGCGAAGCCCGACGCTGTCCGCCCCGTCGAGATCGAAGCCCTCCGGCAGGCCGTGCCCGTTATCCTCCACCGACAGGTGAATGGCCTCGTCGTACCGGTGCGCCTTGACGAGAATCGTTCCGCTCTCCCGATCTCGCAGCCCGTGTTCGAGGGCATTGGCGACGGCCTCGGAGAGAATCAGGGCAAGGGGGACGGCGCTATTGGGCTTGAGAACGATACCGGACTCGGCCTCGATCTTGCAGGCAATGCCGGGCCTGCCGTTGGAGAGCATGAGCTGGCCCACGACTTCGCTGATGAAACGGTCGAGCGGCATCAGTTCGCCATCGGGGCGATAGAGCTGGCGTTGGATACGGCCGATCACCTGCAGACGCGAGACCGCGTCCGAAAGTGCGCTTCTGGCGGTTGGCTCATGGAGGCCGCGCAGTTGCAGGGACAGCACCGCGGCGATCATCTGCAGGTTGTTGCCCACACGGTGCTGCATCTCCTGAAACAGCAGGTCGCTGCGTTCGGCAAGGCGCCCGCGTTCTTCGGCGAGTTCGCGCACGTTTTCCCGTGCGGCGAGAAGCCTGCCGTTTGCCGCCTGCATCAGGTGGACGAGGCTGATGTCTACCGCGACGACACCGGCGTAGAACAGCAGGGCGGTCACGGTTCCGCCGTCGCCGCCGAATGACTGACGCGGCGGAATGAAGAAATACCAGGCGAACAGGCCGCAGACCAAGGCTCCCACGATGCCGGGGCGGGGGCCGAAGAGAAACGAGGAGATGATGACGGCCGGAAAGAACGTAAGGTAAGGGTAGCCTGGCGGGAAGGCGCCATCGAGTTCCCAGCGCAGAAGCAAGGCGAACATGCAGAGCGCAAGCGTTACGCCATATTGCACCATTGGCATGCCGTTCAGCAGCGGCAGGCGTTCGGTGAAGCGGCTGATCTTGCTCAAGTCATTCCCTATCGCGTTGGCACGGAAGAGCCCTGCCGATTCTGACCGCACATTGCTCTGGCGGTCTCGGCGAGGACGATTCGCCTGGAATTCCATCGCCATGCTTCATCTTGCGTCATGCCCAAAGACGTTCGAGGATCGGTCAGGTTCCCATACGAAGCTTCGATTGGGGCGCGACAGGATCAATGCGGGCTTGTTCTTGCCCGGATATTTCAGACATTTAATCTGAAGGTCCTGGTGAAGTTCGCAGCAATGGCATTTCTTCCGCGCGTGCATTGCGACGGGACGAAGGCTATGGCGCACCGTCCGAAAAGCAGCCTGAAAGCAAGGGCTTTGACGGATCTTTTCTTGCGCGAAGGAGCAGTACCGCCATGACGTCACCCGGCCGGATCCATCCCGTCTATGCGCAGATGGAACGGACCGTCTTCGACCGGATGTCGGCGCTTGCGCGTGAAACCGGGGCAATCAACCTCGGGCAGGGTTTCCCCGACGGTCCCGGCCCTGCACCGGTCATCGAGGCCGCGGTGCGCGCCTTGCGCGAGAAATCGAACCAGTATCCTCCCGGCGCCGGACTTCCCGAACTTCGTGAGGCGGTTTGCACTTACTATGCGCGGCGACAGGCACTTGAGGTTTCTCCGCAGGATGTGACCGTAACCTCCGGAGCTACCGAGGCAATTGCAGCATCGTTGCTGGCCCTCGTGAAGCCCGGCGACGAGGTCGTGCTGTTCCAGCCTGCCTACGATGCCTATGCCCCGATGGTCCTGAGGGCAGGCGGCGTGCCGGTTTCGGTGCCCCTGAAGCCGCCCCGTTTCCGCTATGAGACTTCGGCGATCGAGGAGGCGCTGACGGAGAGGACACGGCTACTGATCCTCAACGATCCGCTCAATCCGGCCGGTACAGTGGCGGGCGAGGAAGAATTGGCGGCGATCGCCCGGATCTGCGTCGACCGCGATCTCGTGGCAATCTGTGACGAGGTCTGGGAGGAGGTCCGCTTCGACGGCCAGCCTCACCGTTCGCTCATGAGCTTCGAGGGCATGGCCGAGCGCTGCGTGAAGATCGGCTCCGCTGGCAAGATCTTCGGCGTGACCGGATGGAAGATCGGGTGGATGGTCGGCAGGGGCGAAGTCGGCCACGGTCTGGTCCATGCGCACCAGTTCCTGACTTATGCCAGCGCCCCGCCGCTGCAGTGGGCGGTGGCCGAGGGGCTGACCTTGCCTGTTGCGATGCTGGACGAACAGCGCGCGGCCTGGGCCGCTTCGCGCGCCAGGCTCATGGCAGGGTTGGACCGGGCCGGATTTATCGTCCTGCCCAATCGGGCGACCTGGTTCCTCTGTGTCGACCTGACCGCTTCCGGACTGCACACGGGTGATCGCGAATTCGCCGAACGCGCGATCCGCGAGGCTGGCGTGGCGACGATCCCGGTCTCTGCGCTCTATGCAGGCGAGGGGAGGCCCGAGCACATCGTGCGCTTCTGCTTTACCAAGCCGGACGCGGTTCTCGACGAAGCGGTTGCGCGGCTCGCGGCATTCCGGCTCAACCTGACCTAACGGGCCTTGGCGTCAAAGCGGCCAGATCAGCGGTATCATGATCAGCGTGGTGATCGCGACGAGCGCGGTGAGCGGGAAGCCGTACTTGTAGAAGTCGGAGAAGCGGTAACCGCCCGCGCCATAGACCAGAGTGTTGGTCTGGTACCCGATCGGCGTGAGGAAGCTTGCGGAGGCGGCGAACATCACGGCAACGGCGAAGGGTCGCGGATCGACGCCCAGCGCCTGGGCGAGGTGGATGCCGATCGGCGTCACCACGATGGCCACTGCGTTGTTGGTGACAAGTTCGGTCAGGACCAGGCTGAGCAGGTAGATCGCGGCCAGCGCGACTATCGGTCCCATCGTGCCGAGCCACGGGGTGGCGAGCTGCACGACCGTTTCGACCAATCCGGTCTTTTCCAGTGCGGTGCCGATCGAAAGCATGGCAATGATCAGGGCGATGATGCGCCAGTCGACCGACTTGAAGGCTTCGTCCGGCTCAACGCACCGGCAGCCCAGCACTATCGCGACGCCCAGCACCGCAAGGCCTGCCAACGGCATGACATTGAATGATGCGGCCACGACGATGCCGAGCATGGTGGCAACCGCGATCCAGGCCTTGTTGCGCCGGAAGCCGCGAATCGTCGGCTCGGCAATGTTGACCAGCTGCTGGTCCTCGACGAGCCTGCGCAGGTCCTCCTGCGCGCCTTCGAGGAGCAGGGTGTCGCCCACCTGCAGCGGTACGTCCTCATAGCGCTTCTGCAGGTTGGTGCCCTTGCGGTGCAGGGCGATGGGATAGACGCCGTAGCGGCGGCGCAGGCGCAGGTCGGCAAGGGTGTGGCCGATGATCCCGGCGCCGGGGGCCAGCAGCGTCTCGACCATGACCGAGTTGCGCGAGGACAACTGGACAACGTGCGGATCGGCCGACGAATCGGTGAGCGCGTGGTCGCCGCGTTCCTTGATCGTCATGAGGTCTGCGGCGGACGTGCGCACGACAAGGATGTCGCCTTCTTCCAGTTGGCAGCGATCGAAGTCGCGACGCAGTGAGACATCGTCGCGCAGGACGTCGACCAGCCGTCGCTCGGACCGCGAAAGCAGGTCGATCTCGCGCGGGTTCTGTCCGATGTAGGGCGATCCGGCCTCGACGAAGATCGAGACGATGAAGCGCTTGTTCTCGCCTTGCGTGGTCAGCCCGGCGACGGTCTGGCGGTCGGGCAGGAGGCGGTGGCTGATGGCCAGCCAGATAACGCCGGCAATGGCGACAACCGCGCCGACCGGAGCAATCTCGAAGATCGAAAAGGGCGCCAGGCCGGCCTTGCGGGCAACGCCGTCGACGAGAATGTTGGTCGAGGTACCCAGCAGCGTCACGGTGCCGCCAAGGACGGCCGCGAAGGAAATCGGCATCAGGATCTTCGACGGCGCGATGCGCAGTTCCTTGGCCAGCGCCATGCCGACCGGGATCATCATCATCACCAGCGGGGTGTTGTTGGTAAACGCCGAAAGCGTCGCAATCGTCGCAAGGAAAACCGCAATGGCCAGTGTCGGCCGCCGCTTGCCCAGCCCGGTGATCTTGCTGGCCATGAGATCGAGCGCGCCGGTGCGCACCATCGCGGACGAGACGATGAACATGCAGGCGATGGTCAGCGGTGCGGGATTGCCCATCGAATCGAGCAGGTCATCGGTCGAGAGCACGCCCAGTACGAGCAGGACGGACACGAGCACGAGCGCAACGACTTCAGGCGCGGCCACTTCGAACGCGAAGGCCAGGAACAGCAGGAGCAGGAGCACGGCCATGATGGCCGGCGAGCCCGCATCGATTCCGAAGATCATCGTTATCCCCGTTCTACACGCCGCACCCGGGAGTGCATTCCCTAAGGCGAGGAGTTACCGGCAAACCGTGGATGCGCAAGAAAAGAAAAGTTTTCCGGGTCGATACGCAATTGTGGTTCCGGACGCTTCGCGCGGTTACGCAAGCGGCCAGCGAAAGGCGATGGTCAGGTCCCCGGTAACCTCGCCCGCGGCGGAAAAGCTGCGTTCGTGGATCAGGCCACGGCCGTCTCGCGCAATCGTCAGAACGGTGCTGCACCGCGTGCCATAGGTTTCATTCCGGATGAAAATCGGCGCAAATTGCGGCTCGGGTCCGTCCCCGATCGGCAGAGTTCCATCCGGCGGCGTATCCGATCGCAGGCTGGCAAGCAGCGGCGCGATGTCCGCGTCGGATTGCTCCAGCCATGCCGCCAAGGCCTGCTGCAACTGGGCGGTCTTGGGCCAGGGTACGTCGAAGCCGCCGTTCGACAGGCCGTGGATGCCACGCGTCAGGCGCCGGATTTCGAGGCGCGGATAGTTGGTTCGGAACCGAGCCTCGCCGTGGTTCGCTTCGACGAGATTGAAAGCGTTCATCTGCGTCACGCCTTCCGGTTCGAGGCCCTCGAGAAGGTCAGTGACGAGCTTTCCCCGGCTCGGCCTGTCTGGTCGGGAGCCTTCCGGCACGCGATAGTTGGTCAGTAATGCGAAACGTCCCGCCTCGTTGAGGCCGAGCCAGGTGCCGCCGCCCAGCAGGTCCTTGCCGGCAATGATCCCGCTGCCATCGTTCCAGTGCGCCAGCGGTGCGGTCGGGCGAGCGTGGAATTCGTCGCGGTTGCCCACGGCGACGAGCAGCCAGTCGGGGTGCGCGTTCCAGGCGAGAGCGGCGACGCACATCTCAGATCAGGCCCTTGGCGCGCAGGCTGACGTGCCCTTCGCGGCCGATCACGACATGATCGTGGACGGTGACGCCAAGCAGCCTTCCGGCCTCGGCGATGCGGTTGGTGACGTCGATGTCGGCGCGGCTGGGCTCGGGTGAGCCGGAGGGGTGGTTGTGGACGATGATCAGCGCCGTCGCTCCCAGGTCGAGGGCCCGTCGGATCACCTCGCGCGGGTGGATCGCCGCCTCGTCGATCGAACCTTCGCCGACGAGATCGTCGAGGATCAGCATGTTCTTTGCATTGAGGTAGAGAACGCGCACGCGTTCCAGGGTGAGATGGGCCATGTCGATGGTCAGGTAGTCGATCAGGGCCTGCCACGATCCGATCACCGGCGCCTCGCGCACTTTCTGCCGGGCCAGGCGCGTGGCGGCGACCGTGGCGATGCGCAGCGCGACGGCGCTGGCCTCGCCCATGCCGGGATGCGCGGCGAGCGTCCGCGGCGGGGCCTGCAGAACCCCAGCCAGAGATCCGAAGCGCTGGAGCAGGCTGCGGGCCAGTGGCTTCATGTCACGGCGGGGAACGGCCTGCATCAGCAGGAGTTCAATCACCTCATGATCTGCCAGAGCCTCGTCTCCACCCTCGATCAGCCGCTTGCGAAGCCGTGCGCGATGCCCTGCAGGATCGTTGCCGAGTGTCGTGCCGTTTTCTCGCGCGGCTTCGCCTTGCACCGTTCCTTCGCCGGAATGGGCGCCGCGTTCATCGAAGAGTGGGGCTTGGTCTGGCATATCTTGTACAAACAATTGCCTTTCTGGCACGGCCAGCGCAAGTGATGGAGCGGATGGCGCAAGACGAAGACCAGCATGTCGAAGGGATCGAGACACCTGAACCGTTACCGGGAGAAGCCCGGCGGCGGCGACGCTGGCGCGCGCCCCTGGCGGGCGTCCTGGCGCTTGCTGCGGCAGCGGGCGGAGGCATCTGGATCCTGCGCGAGGATATTGCCGACAACGTGATTGCCGGCCAGCTCGATTCGCTGGGCTTGCCTGCGCGGTACGAAGTCGTGAGCATCGGTCCCTCCGAACAGGTTATCCGCAACCTCTCGATCGGCGATCCGGCCAAACCGGATCTCACCATCGAGGAAATCCGCGTCCGCACGCGCCTGAACTGGGGCATTCCCGGGATCGGGCGGATCACGCTGGTCAGGCCGCGTCTCTATGGCACGCTGCATGGCAATCGCCCCAGCTTCGGCACGCTCGACAAGGTGCTGTTCACGGGAAGCAAGGAGCCTTTCGCGATGCCCGACTACGATCTCAAGATCGTTGACGGGCGTGGGCTCATCGATAGCGACCGGGGCCGGATCGGGGTGCGGATAGAGGGGCAGGGGCCCTTGCGCGATGGTTTCGCGGGAGAACTGGCGGCAGTAGCGCCCAGCCTGACAATGGCGGGTTGCAAGACCGGCAAGGCCAGCCTTTACGGAAAGATCTCGATTGCCTCGGAAAGGCCGCGCTTTGCAGGGCCTTTGCGGTTCGCGCGCCTTGCTTGCGCGGAACAGGATCTGGCGCTCGCCAACGCCGCAGCGAAGATCGACTTCACTTTCGACAAGGCGCTCGACGGCGGGAAAGGCAGCATCGGTCTGACCGCCGGGCAGGGCCACTATGCCAGCAATCGCTTCGACGGGGCATCGGGCAAGGCGCAGGTCAGCTACCGCAAGGAGACCCTCAACTCCCGCTACGACCTTGCTGTGCGTGGCCTTGCAACGCCGCAGGCGCGGATGGCGAGCCTGGCGATAGACGGTCGGGTGCGTTCGAATGCAGGCATCGAGCGGCTCGATGTCGAAAGCGAACTTTCGGGCAAGGGGCTGGCGCTCGGCGTTCAGCTCGACCGGTCGCTCGCCGATGCGGCGCGTTCGGGCGAAGGCACGTTTCTCGGTCCGATTGCGCGCCAGGTTCGCGGGGCGCTCCAGCGCGAGACGCGGGGGAGCACGGTCGAGGCCAGCCTGATCCTGCGCCATTCGCCCGAGGGTATGAGCCTCGTCGTCCCGCGCGGTTCCGTACGCGGCGGTAGCGGCAAGGCCCTGCTGACGCTTTCGCGCGTGCAGGCGATGTTCTCCGAAGGTGCGCCGCGCCTGACCGGCAATTTCGCGACTGGCGGTCAGGGCCTGCCGAGCATCGCGGGGCGCATGGAATCCGGTGCGAACGGAGGGCTTTCGATGCATGTCGAGATGCCCGAGTATCGCGCGGGCGACACACGCCTTGCCGTGCCCGCGCTGGATCTCGTCCAGTCCAGCAATGGTTCGTTCGGCTTTTCGGGCAGTGCCCGGCTGACGGGTGCCTTGCCGGGGGGCAGGGCGGACAACCTGATCCTGCCGATCGACGGCGACTGGGCCGCAAACGGTGACCTGACCGTCTGGCCACGCTGCACGACGATCGGCTTCGACCGGCTCGCCTTTGCCAACCTGACAATCGACAAGCGCAATCTGCAGGTCTGCCCTGCAGCAGGCGGTCCTATCGTGCGCAGTCGCTCCGGTCGCTTCGAGGTGGCCGCGGGCGTTCCTGCGCTCGACCTTGCCGGGCACCTGGGAGAAACGCCGATCCGTCTCGCCAGCGGCCCCATCGGCTATGCCCGGAAAGGATCGAATCCCGGCGCGGTTTCGGCCAAGGCCCTCGACGTCGAACTCGGGCCTGCGGACAGTGCCTCGAAATTCAGGATCACGCACCTCGATGCACTGGTCGGCAAGGACATCGGCGGCACGTTCGATGAGGCCGACATTGCGCTCTATGCGGTGCCGCTCGACCTGCATCAGACCGCCGGCGACTGGCGTTATACCGATGGCGTCCTGACCATCGACAAGGCGCGCTTCACGCTGGTCGACCGTGAGAAGGTCGCACGCTTCGAGCCTGTCGTCGCCCGCGATGCAACCCTGCGCCTTGCCGACAGCGTGATCACGGCCGAGGCGGTGATGCGCGAGCCGCGTTCGGATCGCGAGGTCGTGCGTGCCGATATCGTCCACAATCTCATGGATGCCAGCGGCCACGCGGACCTGAAGGTCGATGGCATCACTTTCGACAAGACACTGCAGGCAGACACGCTTTCCCATCTCGCGCTGGGCGTGGTCTCCAACCTCGAAGGATCGGTCCATGGCACAGGTCGCATCGACTGGAACGAGAAGGGCGTCACCAGTCATGGCCGCTTCGCCACCGACGGCGTGGACTTTGCGGCTGCTTTCGGTCCTGTGAAGGGGCTCTCCGGCGAAGTGCGTTTCACAGACCTGCTCGGTCTCGTCACTGCGCCGGACCAGAAGCTCAAGATCGCCTCCATCAATCCGGGCATCGAAGTGAACGACGGCGTTCTCTCCTTCGAGATGAAGCCCGACTACCTGCTGGTGGTGAACGGTGCGCGCTGGCCTTTCATGGACGGCACGCTGACGCTGGAACCGGCACGCATGCGCATCGGCGTTGCCGAGACGCGCAATTATACCCTCAAGGTCTCCGGGCTCGATGCGGCGACCTTCGTCCAGCACCTGGAGCTTTCCAACATCAATGCGACAGGCGTGTTCGACGGCGAACTGCCGCTGGTCTTCGACGAGGACGGTGGAAGGATCGAAAACGGTTACCTCAAGTCGCGCGAGCCGGGTGGAAATGTCTCCTATATCGGCGCGCTGACCTACAAGGACCTTTCGGCGATGGGTAACTTCGCTTTCAACGCCCTCAGGTCGGTCGACTACAAGAGTATGGAAATCGGGCTCGGCGGTTCGCTTTCGGGCGAGATAGTGACCCGCATCAGTTTCGACGGACTGAGCCAGGGTTCGGGGGCGAAAAGCAATTTCCTGACCAGGCAGGTCGCCAAGTTGCCGATTCGCTTCATTCTCAACATCAAGGCGCCGTTCTTCAGCCTGTTCGGCTCGATGCGCTCGCTTTACGATCCGACTTATCTCACCGATCCGCGAACACTCGGTCTGATCGACCGGGACGGGAAAGTGAGGCCGCGGCCTCCATCCATCGCCATTCAGCCTCCAGTCAGCGAGAATAATCCATGAAATCCTGCGAATTGACCGGAAGCGTTCCGGCTGCAACATACCCTGCCATGTTCGGCCGAGGGGAGTTGACGATGCAGCAGGGGAAGCCCCGGTCCGGTTGGCGCGCCGTATGCGCCGCGATGGTGGTGTTGGGAACGGTCCCGACGCTTGGGGGGTGCATCAACGTTTCCGCACCCGACAAGCCGATCGTGATCGAGCTGAACATCAACATAAGGCAGGAAGTGATCTACAAGTTGGCTGCGGACGCGGCCAACACGATCGACGAGAACCCGGAGATTTTCTGATGGCAAGTCCGATCCGCAAGTCTGTCGCCGCAATCGGCATCGCCGGTGCCGTGTTGGCGCTGGGTGCCGGCAGCGCGGCTTTCGCCCAGAATCGCGATCCGGCCTACGCCGCTGCGCGCGCCGCGGGGCAGGTGGGCGAACAGACCGATGGCTACCTCGGTGTGATAGGCAATGCGCCGGCCGACGTTCGCGCCATGGTCAAGGACCTCAACAACAAGCGGCGTGCCGTCTATACCGAGAAGGCCGCGGGCAAGAGCACGATCGAGGAATATGCCTTCGCGACCGCTTGCCGCCTGATTCTCGAAACCAAGCCCGGTGAAAAGTATCAGGCGCCCGATGGCTCTTGGAAGACCCGCGATGGCGGAGCGCCGGCTCGCGATCCGCGCTGCCCGTAATTCTTTCCCGGGCGATCGAGCCGACCGCGAATTTGTGATTCGAATTGGAAAAGGGGTTGCAAGGCAAACGCGCCCTGCAGCCCCTTTTCAATTGCGCGATGCCCTGTGGATTGCCGCAGCCCTATTGCTACGACATCGGCAATTGGTACTAGGCTTCTTGCGCGCATTCCGCAGATGTGCGTCGATACTGTGTCTGCAACTGCAGAGTGCCACGCGCGGTACGGTTGACTCGGCAAATCCCCCACCCTAAGGGGGCGGCGCCCTCGGCGGGCAGCCGTTGATTGTGTCGATCAAACCGGGTGAGAGCACGACTGAGTGCAAACACGAAGGGGAAGGCATGAGCGACGAGCCGAACGCACGGGACCCTGTCGGTGAAGACGCCCGCATCGATTCGCTGGACGAAAGGCTGAAAGCCCTTCGCGAGCGGGAAGAGCAGCGTCACAAGCCGGTCGGAGGCGTGGAATCGGATGCGAGCTATCGCGCCGGAAACCGCGTCCTGGCCGACTTGCTGGGAGGTGTCGCCGGTGGCTTGTTCCTTGGCTGGGTGATTGATCACTTTGCCGGGACCTCGCCCTGGGGACTGTTGGTGATGTTGTTCTTCGGAATCTTCGTCGCCTTCAGAAATATTATACGGAATTCGAACCAGCGCCCGAATTGACCCAACGGGGGGTGAACAGGGCGCTGTCGTTCATTGGCGACAGGGAAATTCGCGTGGCAGCCGAAGCGAAGGTCGATCCGATGCATCAGTTCAGCATCCAGCCGTTGTTCGGCTCGGATGGCTGGAATATCGCGGGTTACAACATCGCCTTTACGAACAGTGCGTTGTGGATGGCCATTGCCACCGTCGCCCTGCTGATATTCGTTGCGGGTGGTGCCAAGCGCCAGCTCGTGCCGGGTCGCTGGCAGATGGCGGTCGAAACCTTCACCGGTTTCGTCGATGGCATGCTGGCCGCCAACGTCGGCCCCAACGGCAAGAAGTACGTTCCGTACATCTTCTCGCTGTTCATGTTCATTCTCTTCGCGAACTTCCTGGGCCTGCTGCCGCTCGGCGTGATCGGCCTGCATCCCTTCACGTTCACGAGCCACTTCTCGGCCACCGGCGTGCTCTCGATCCTGTCGTTCTCGATCGTGCTCATCGTCGGCTTCGTGAAGCACAAGCTGCACTTCTTCTCGCTCTTCGTGCCGCACGGTACGCCCGCGGTGATGGTTGTTCCGATCTTCTTCGTCGAACTCATCTCGTTCCTGGTGCGTCCGTTCAGCCTCGGTCTGCGACTCTTCGTTGCGATGATGGCCGGCCACGTCCTGCTCGAAGTGCTCTCCAGCTTCGTGATCAGCTCGGGCAACGCAAACATCGCCCTGTTCGCCATCGCCGGTCTGCCCAGCTTCGTGCTGATGGTCGGCATCTGCGCGCTGGAACTGCTCGTGGCCGGGATTCAGGCTTACGTCTTCGCTCTTCTCACCTGCGTCTATCTGAACGACGCAGAGAACCTTCACTGATTTTATCCTTCAAGTTTACCAAAGGGAGTTTTTGAAATGGACGCAGAAGCTGCAAAGCTGCTTGGTGCTGGTCTCGCCGCTATCGGTTGCGGTCTCGCCTCGATCGGCGTGGGTAGCGTTTTCGCTAAGTTCCTCGAAGGCGCGCTGCGCAACCCCGGTGCTGCCGACGCGCAGCAGGGCCGTCTCTTCATCGGCTTCGCCGGTGCCGAGCTTCTCGGTCTGCTTTCGTTCGTTGTTGCCGCGCTGCTGATCTTCGCCTGATCGCGCGCAAACCCCGCACCGGCCGCCAACGCCCTTTGGTGAAGCGGCCGGCCAGCGGGGGCAAGTTTTTTACCGGCCACCTCGAGACAGGGCTGACCAATGCCTCAGATCGAACAGCTAGCCGCGACCTATTCCAGCCAGATCTTCTGGCTCCTGGTCTTCTTCGGTTTCACCTTCTTCGTCGTTGGACGGGGCATGGTGCCGAAGGTGATGGATACGGTTGCGCAGCGCGACAAACAGATTTCCGACGACCTCATCGCTGCAGAGCGTGCGCGCAAGCAGGCCAATGAGGAAGAGGAAGCATGGCGCGTGCGTGAAAACACCAATCGCGCCGAGGCTCAGGCCCTGATCGCCGAGGCCCGCACCAAGGCTGCTGCCGCTACCGAGCAGCGTCTTGCCGCCGCCCAGTCCGTGATCGACACGAAGCTGGCCGAAGCCGAAGACCGTATCGCGGAGGCCCGCAATTCGGCGGCCGCCGAGATCGAGGACGTGGCCGCCGATGCGACCCGCGACATCGTCAGCCGCATCGCTGGCCTGTCTCTCGACGATGCAGCGGTCCGTTCGACCGTGAAGGAGAACCTGGTCCATGGCTGAGAACGTCTCACCTTCGGTCGAACAGGGCCTCGCCCACGAAGCCGCTGAAGTGACCGGCGCTGTGGATGCCCACGCCACCGTGGAGCATCACGCCGAACCTCTGCTGCTGGGCATTGCCCCGCCGGTCGCGGTTGTCAGTGCGTCTATGCTCGTGCTGCTCCTGATCGCCCTGTGGAAGGGCCTGCCGAAGATGATCGCCGGTGGGCTCGACTCCAAGATCGCCGATATCAAGGCACAGCTCGAGGAGGCCAAGGTCCTTCGCGCCGAGGCAGAAGCCCTGCGCAAGGAATACGCCGACAAGATCGCCAACGCCGAAAAGGATGCGGCGGCGATGATCGAGCATGCCCGTCACGAAGCCGAGGCGATTGTCGCCAAGGCGGAGAAGGACACCGCCGATGTGATCGTGCGCCGCGAGAAGATGGCGCAGGACAAGATCGGCGCTGCCGAACGTGCGGCCGTCACCGATCTGCAGAACCGAGCCGCGGCTGCCGCTGCTGCTTCGGCCCGGGTTCTGATCAAGGCCAATCATTCGGCCGAAGCCGACAAGGCTTTCGTGGATCGGGCCATCGGCTCTATCTGAGCCCGGTTGCCGGTAGCACAAACAGAGAAAGCCCCTGCGTTTGCGGGGGCTTTTTTGTTGTGAGAAAAATTTAACCGTCACAAGCGCTTCAGTTTTTCATGCCCTGCAATATAGCCATACTTATTAGCCATTGATCGGGGTTCGATGGTCGAATGTAGGGGGTAAAATGAAAAATCTGACTGCTTGGCTGGCTGGACTCGGCCTTTTGGTATGCCCGATTTCTGGAAGTGCTGAGCCGTTGTCGAAGCAATCGGTGCTGCAGTTAAGTCGTGTCGGTATAGGTGATGCGGCCATCGTCGCGAAAATTGAAGCCGACAAAGTTGATTTTGATCTTTCGACCGATGAGATGATTGCGCTCAAGGACCAGGGCGTATCCTCGGAAATCATCGCTGCAATCATCGGCAATCGCTACGTCAAGACGGTAGCGCCGTCGCTTGTCTCGCCCGACCCAACGGTGCCGCATCCTGCAGGGTTGTATGCCTTCTACGAAGGCGGCGAAAATGCGCGCATGAAGAAGATGGAGCCGACTGTCACCAACCAAGCGAAAACCGGTGGTATCTTCGGTTATGCGCTAACAGGCGGCTTGGCATCGATGAGTGTCAAAGCAGCGATCCAGAATGAAACGTCGAAAGTTCCTGTGAACCAGACCCCTAAGTTCTACTTTTTTTCCGCCGAGTCGAATGGAAATGACAGTTCGGCATGGGCGAGCGGAGCAAACACGGTCGTAAACTCGCCAGCAGAATTGACGCTCGTCCAACTCATGAAGAAGAAGGGACGCCGGGAAGCTCGAGTGGGTAGTATGAATATTGGTGGAGCCAAGACCGGGGTGATGGACAAGGACCGCCTCGAGTTCACCCATAAGATGGTACGTCCCGGGGTTTATGTGATGGAGGTCTCGAAGGCGCTTGAACCTGGCGAGTATGGCTTCATTTATTCGCTTTCAGGTGGCGGGGCTGGGGGAGCCATGACGGCACGTATCTTCGACTTTACCGTCAACTAGATTTTGCGCTTCAAAATTTGAGCCGTCCTTCAAACAAATGGGCCCCTGCTTTGCAGGGGCTTTTTTGTCGTTGGGATCCGGGGCGTATCAGCGCGTCAAGACTGGGTAACTTACGGCATCTCGGACATGATCCGGAATGGCTCATGTCTCTCTTTGCTTCGCTAAAAAGTGGACCCTTGGCGTAGGTCCGGGATGCCGGCTGGACTCGTTGTAGCCGTGCTAGTGGATCACCACCGCACTGATGCGGTGATAGAATGGCCGGTGCGGCGTGCGGCCATGGCTGATGTTGTCGAACAGGCCCGCGCCCACGCTGGGTAGCAGCGACTGGATCAGTCGGACTTCCTCGACCTGTCGTACATCGATTCGCACGTGGAGCTGCCCGTCAAAGTCGAAGCTGACATCGGCATTGGGCGGACAGACTTCGCGAAGCATTACCAGCAGCTTGCCCAGTTCGGCGGCTATGTCGAGTGACGTTGCCGGCTTTGGAAGCCGTTCTCCTCCATCGGTCAAAACGCGTAAAGATCGTGCCATTTACGCCTCCCTGTTTCCTGCTTGTGGATTGGATCAAACAAGCGGGATCAAGGAAAGCGACAAGATGGCGTAGTCTCAAATTGGTATTTGCGCCGCGCCAAGCGTTAATGTCGTCTGCGTACCGCAGTCCGCGCGACGGGACCACGCCAGGGTTTCTCAGCCCCTGAAGTTGTCCTTGGCGTTCCTGAGCGCTGCAAACGTTGCTACGGCATCGCCGCCGCCCCAACGCGCCTGCAGTTTGGGATCGTCTGCGCGCAGGAAGGGATTGGTCGCCAATTCGCGTTCCAGCTTCATTGGCACCGTCGGCTGATTGTGCGCGCGGTGCTTCATGATCTCTTCGACATAGCTGGCCAGTTCGGCATTGTCGGGATCGGCGTGGACCGCGAACTTGGCATTGGCCGCAGTATACTCATGCGCGCAATAGAGGATTGTTTCGGGGGGAAGGGCCTTCACCCGCTTCAGGCTCGCCCAGAATTGGGCCGGCGTGCCTTCGAACATGCGGCCGCAACCCAAGGCAAAGACGGTATCGCCGACGAAGGCGATGCGTGCGCCGGGAAGGTGGTAGGCGACATGGCCCAGGGTGTGTCCGCCGACATCGATGACACAGGCCTTGCGGTCGCCGATCGTGACGACGTCGCCCTGGCCTACCGTACGGTCCACCCCGGCGATCTTGCCAGTCTCGCCAGCGGGCGCTGTGATCCTGCAGTTGGTGATGCGCTTGATCGTCTCATTGCCGCCGGCATGGTCAGGGTGCCAGTGGGTGTTCCAGATCTGCGTAATCTGCCAGCCCTTCTTGCCTGCCTGCCGCAGGTATTCGTCTGCATCCGGGGTGTCGATGCAGACGGTTTCCGCGCTGTCGTGGTCGTGCAGAAGGAAGCCATAGTTGTCGGACAGACAGGGGAACTGGTGAACTTCGAGCATCGCGATCTCTCCTGTCGATCAATGTAGCGATGATGTCCGTAATCGGAAGTGTTCGGCAAAGCAAAAGCCCGCCCGGATCGCTCCGGACGGGCTCTTGGTGATGTGGTTACGGTGTCCCTGACGGGACGCCCGAGAATCAACGATTCTTGAGCGCTTCGCCGAGGATGTCGCCGAGCGACGCACCCGAGTCCGACGAACCGTACTGCTCGACCGCTTCCTTCTCTTCGGCCAGCTGACGGGCCTTGATCGAGAAGTTCGGCTTCTTCGAGCGGTCGAAACCGGTGACCATGGCATCGACCTTCTGGCCGACCTGGAAACGGTCCGGACGCTGTTCGTCGCGGTCGCGGCCGAGGTCCGAACGCTTGATGAAGCCGGTGGCGCCATCTTCGCCGGCCTGGACTTCCAGGCCGCCGTCGCGGACTTCGAGAACGGTGACGGTGACGGTTTCACCGCGGCGCAGGGTGCTGCCAGCAGCGGCGATGCCAGCGGCCGGAGCGCCACGCTCAAGCTGCTTCATGCCGAGGCTGATGCGTTCCTTCTCGACGTCGACGTCGAGAACCACGGCCGAAACCTGCTCGCCCTTGCGGTGCAGGGCCAGGGCGTCCTCGCCCGAGATGCCCCACGCGATGTCCGACATGTGGACCATGCCGTCGACGTCGCCGTCCAGGCCGATGAACAGGCCGAATTCGGTAGCGTTCTTGACTTCGCCCTCGACCTGCGAGCCGACCGGGTGCTTCTCGGCGAAGGCTTCCCAGGGGTTCTGCTGAGCCTGCTTGAGGCCGAGCGAGATGCGGCGCTTGTCGGAGTCGACCTCGAGCACCATGACTTCGACTTCCTGCGAGGTCGAAACGATCTTGCCCGGGTGGACGTTCTTCTTGGTCCAGGACATTTCGGACACGTGGACGAGGCCCTCGATGCCCGGCTCCAGTTCCACGAAGGCGCCGTATTCGGTGATGTTGGTGACGGTGCCGCTCAGCTTCACGCCGACCGGGTACTTGGCGGCGGCGCCTTCCCACGGATCGCTCTCGAGCTGCTTCATGCCCAGCGAGATGCGCTGCGTGTCGGTGTTGATGCGGATGATCTGGACAGTGACGGTGTCGCCGATGTTGATCACTTCGCTCGGGTGGTTGACGCGCTTGTAGCTCATGTCGGTGACATGGAGCAGGCCGTCGATGCCGCCGAGGTCAACGAACGCACCGTAGTCGGTGATGTTCTTGACGACGCCGTCGATGACCTGGCCTTCGCTCAGCTTGTCGATGAGTTCGCTGCGCTGTTCGGCGCGGGTCTCTTCGAGGACGGCGCGGCGCGACACGACGATGTTGCCACGGCGACGGTCCATCTTGAGGATCTGGAAGGGCTGCGGCACGTCCATCAGCGGGGTGACGTCGCGCACGGGGCGGATGTCGACCTGCGAGCCGGGAAGGAACGCAACGGCGCCGTCGAGGTCGACGGTGAAGCCGCCCTTGACGCGGCCGAAGATCACGCCTTCGACGCGCTTGCCTTCGCCGAATTCGTTTTCGAGCTTGTCCCATGCGGCTTCGCGGCGGGCGCGGTCGCGCGACAGCATCGCTTCGCCGTCGGCGTTCTCGACGCGGTCGACGTAGACTTCGACTTCGTCGCCGACCTTCAGGCCGTGCTCGGCTTCACCGCGCGCGAATTCGCGCAGCGGCACGCGGCCTTCGCTCTTGAGACCGACGTCGATGACGGCCTTGTCGTTTTCGATGGCGGTGATGGTGCCCTTGACGACACGGCCTTCGAAGCCGTCATCGGCGACGCCGCCGAGCTGATCGTCAAGCATTTTCGCGAAATCGTCGCGAGTCGGATTGGCAGAAGTAGCCATTATCAGGTCTTTCCTGTTCAACGATTTTTCCGGCCAGGCGGTTGAATCCGCCGGTCTTTTCTCCGCTCACCGCCCCATGCGATGACCGGGCCAAAGGGCCGAACTGCCGCGGCGGCCGAATGCCGGTCACGGCGTCCTCAAGGCCGCAAGGACCTGTCGGACCGGCGGCCACTACGCCCCGGGGGGGCAAAATGCAAGGGAAATGGGGCCTTGCACGGCCGTCAGGCGTCGGCGCGATCCATGGCTGCATCGACGGCTGCGATCGCTGCGGCGATGGCCTCTTCGCGGCGCAGGCTGGAGGTGTCGATCAGCACGGCATCGTGCGCGGCGACGAGCGGCGAATCCGCGCGATTGCGATCGCGTTCGTCGCGTGCGGCAAGGTCCGCAGTAATGGCCTCCAGCGAGACCTCGCGCCCCTGTTCCAGCATTTCGTGGAAGCGGCGCTGGGCCCGGGCTTCGACCGAGGCGTCGATGAAGAGCTTCGCGTTCGCCTCAGGTGCGATGACGGTGCCGATGTCGCGTCCGTCGAGCACGGCGCCGCCTTGCTGGAGGGCGAAGGCACGCTGGCGTTCGTAGAGGGCGCTGCGCACCGGGGGGTGGATGGATACGCGGCTTGCCAGGCCCCCGGTCGCTTCGGAGCGCAGTTCGGGATCGTCGAGCAGGCTGTCTGGAAAGGCGCAGGCGGCAAGGGCGGCTTGCGGATCGTCGGGGTTGCCGCCGTTCAACATGACCTGGCGGCCCACGGCGCGGTAGAGCAGCCCGGTGTCGAGATGCGGCAGTCCGAAGTGAGCGGCGAGGGCCCTGGCGATAGTGCCCTTGCCCGAGGCGGTTGGTCCGTCGACGGCGATAATCATGACGCTGCCTTTGGCCTTTCGCGAAAGGCTAGGCAAGGTCAGCGATCGAAATCGTCCAGTTCCGGGCTGTCGCGTCCGTAGAGTTCGGCGAGTTCGGCTTCGTAGTTCCACGAGTGCCGGACAAGCCAGACGAGCAGCGGGAGGAGTACGCCGAGCGGCGCGGTGAATGCGGCGATCAGGAGCGTTGCCGGGACCAGCACAAGCAGCGGAGCCTGCGCTATCGCGCGCCGCATGCGCCAGACCGCTTGGGCGGCCATTGTGACAATGTCCCCGTCGCCGGGTCGCGCCAGTCGCATCGCAAGTCCCCTGTTTCGCCAGGGACCCTACGCGAGGTGGGTTACCGAATTGCTTAGTTCTGCCTCGCACCGCTTCCGGGGCCGCGATTGCGCACGGCCTTGATGAGACCCCAAATCGCAATCGCTGCCCAGAATCCCTCGAGCACGAGCGATGCCGGATTGAGGTTTACCAGCAGGGAAACCGTCAGCAGGCACGCCCCCAGCAGGTTCACGCCGTGCTGGACGAAGGGATTCGGCCGTTCCCGGCCGGTGATGTAGGCGTAGGCGAAGATGATGCAGGCCATCCCCGCGAAGCCGAGGGTGTTGGCCAGTTGCGAGGAGATCGGCAGGATCACGCGACCAGCCCGGCCAGCATCGATTCGAAGACCGGGAAGCTGGTGGCGATCGGACGGGTGTCGTCGACTTCCACACCGCTGCGGCTCACGAGCCCCGCCACCGCCATGGACATCGCGATGCGGTGGTCGAGGTGCGTGGCGATGGCCGCGTCCGTGCCGGCAAGCGCTTCGCCGCCGGTGCCTTCGATCACGAGGCCGTCCTCGCGCTCCTCGATCCGCGCGCCCGCTGCCTTGAGGGCGGTAGCCATGACCGCGAGGCGGTCCGATTCCTTGACGCGCAGCTCGTCTAGGCCGCTCGTCGTCGTCGTGCCCTCGGCCAATGAGGCCGCGACGAACAGGACGGGGAACTCGTCGATCATCGAGGGTGCGACCTGCGGATCGACCTCGATCCCCTTGAGGACCGAGTGCCTGACCAGCAGGTCGGCAACCGGCTCGCCGCCCACTTCGCGCGGGTTTACCTCGGTGATGTCGCCGCCCATCTGGCGCAGGACGGAGACGAGGCCCGCGCGCGTGGGATTGAGGCCGACGTTCTCGATCAGCACTTCGCTGCCCGGAACGAGGAGGGCGGCCACGATGAAGAAGGCGGCAGACGAAGGATCTCCCGGAACGTCGATGACCTGCGGGCGCAGTTCCGCTTCGCCGGTCACGGTAATGATGCGCGTGCCGTCGGGCTCAACTTCGACATCGAGCTGGGTGCCGAATCCCCGCAGCATGCGTTCCGAGTGGTCGCGCGTGGGTACGGGCTCGATGACCGTGGTCTTGCCCGGCGTGTTCAGCCCCGCGAGCAGAACTGCGCTCTTCACTTGCGCGGAGGCGACGGGCAGGCGGTAGGTGATCGGCACCGCGGGCGATGTGCCCTTGAGGATCAGCGGCAGGCGTCCGCCCTCGCTCGCTTCGAAGCTGGCGCCCATTTGCGAGAGGGGGGTGATGACGCGGCCCATCGGGCGCTTCGACAGGCTGGCGTCGCCGATGAAGGTTGCGGTGATGGGGTGGCTGGCGATCAGGCCCATCAACAGGCGGGTCGAAGTGCCCGAGTTGCCCATGTCGAGCGGCTCCCGGGGCTGGAGCAGGGCGCCTACGCCCACGCCGTTGACCACCCATTCTCCGCCGGAGGCACTGTCGCCCACGCGTTCGACCGAAGCGCCCATTGCCCGCATCGCCGCAGCCGTCGCCAGCACGTCCTCGCCTTCCAGCAGCCCGGTCACGCGCGTTTCGCCCACGGCCAACGCGCCCAGCATGATCGAGCGGTGGCTGATCGACTTGTCCCCGGGGACGCGAATCCGGCCCTTCAGCGGGCCGTTAGGCATGAAGCGGCGGGGGCGCATGGCGGCGGCGTCGGCGTGGCTCACGATGGAACTTCTTTCGGGCTAACAGGGGCTGCAAAAACGCGCGGCTTTTGACAGCGCGGGCCGCCTATGGCAAGGCGCGCGCCCTGATGCGGCCGGCATGCTTGATTTTGCGCGCCTGTCCCACCATCAAGACACGGAATTTACGCCCGGCTCCTTCGGGCCGGAAAGATGAGGACGTTTCATGGCAAAGCCTGAGTGGGGCGCCAAGCACGGCTGCCCGAAATGCGGCACGCGCTTTTATGACCTGGGCAAGGATGACCCGGTTACCTGCATTGAGTGCGGCAACGAGTGGCATCCGGAACCGGTGCTGAAGTCGAAGCAGCCGATTCCCTATGAGGAAGTTCAGAAGAAGGAAGGACCCGAGCAGGAAGACTCGGATCTGGCCGATGACGATCTGGACATCGATGACGACGGCGATTCGCCCGACAACGACGTCGACCTGGGCGGCGACGACGATCTCGGCATCGGCGCAGGCGGCGACGACGACGATCGCGACGACTAAGCGCGCGGCTTGAAGAAATTCGCGGGCGTGGCGAAAAAATTCCACGCTCGCAAATTTCTCTCTTGCCAACCGGGAAGCCCCCCACTAGAGGGCGGCCTCCCAAGCGGAGGCGACGCCGACGCAAGGGAAACGGATCGAACCTCCCAGGCTCGATCTGCTGAAATGGACGGGGCCGTAGCTCAGCTGGGAGAGCGCTACAATGGCATTGTAGAGGTCAGGGGTTCGATCCCCCTCGGCTCCACCATTTCACCATATGAGTTTCGCGTGATAGCGATACGCTGGCCGACGAGGTTTCGTCCGCCGGCGTTTTTCGCGTAAATGTCACGGCACGCCGGTCAGCGAGGTTTCGCCTACCGGCGTTTTCGGCGTTCTGGCGGGCCGATGGCTTGCCAAAAGTGGAGTTTGGCCATGTTCGACAGCCTTTCCGATCGTCTCGGCGGCGTGTTCGACAAGCTGCGTGGTCGCGGCGCGCTCAAGGAGCAGGACGTCCGCGATGCCATGCGCGAAGTGCGCATCGCGCTCCTCGAGGCCGACGTGGCCCTCCCGGTCGTTCGCCGTTTCGTCGATCAGGTCACCGAAAAGGCCGTAGGCCAGTCGGTCCTGCGCTCGGTCACACCGGGCCAGCAGGTCGTCAAGATCGTCAACGATGCCCTGGTCGAGATGCTCGGCGGCGATACGACGCCGGAGCTCGATCTCAACGCCACTCCGCCGGTCGTCATCATGATGGTCGGTCTGCAAGGCTCGGGTAAGACCACCAGCACCGCCAAGATCGCCAAGCTGCTCAAGGAGAAGCACGGCAAGAAGGCGATGATGGCCTCGCTCGACGTCAACCGTCCGGCGGCGCAGGAACAGCTCAAGGTTCTGGGCGAGCAGGTCGGCGTTGCCACCCTGCCGATCATCGCCGGGCAGCAGCCCACCGAAATCGCCACCCGCGCGATGCAGTCGGCAAAGTTGCAGGCGATCGACGTCCTCCTGCTCGACACGGCCGGCCGTCTCCACGTCGACCAGCAGTTGATGGACGAGATGAAGGCCGTTGCCGCCATCTCGAATCCGCGTGAGACCCTGCTCGTTGTCGACTCATTGACGGGCCAGGACGCGGTCAACGTGGCGCAGAGCTTCGCGGGCGAAGTCGACCTGACCGGCGTCGTGCTGACCCGCATGGACGGCGATGCCCGCGGCGGTGCGGCGCTGTCGATGCGCGCGGTCACCGGCAAGCCGATCAAGTTCGCCGGTACCGGTGAAAAGGCCGATGCGATCGAGGTGTTCCACCCGAGCCGCGTCGCCAACCGCATCCTTGGCATGGGCGACGTCGTCAGCCTCGTCGAGAAGGCAGCCGAATCGGTCAAGGTCGAGGAAGCCGAGGCGCTGGCCAAGCGCATGGAGCAGGGCAAGTTCGACATGAACGACCTGCGCACCCAGCTGCGCCAGATGCAGAACATGGGCGGTCTTGGCATGCTTGCGGGGATGATGCCCGGCATGAAGAAGGCCAAGGCGGCGATGCAGCAGTCGGGCATGGACGACAAGGTCCTGCTGCGCATGGACGCGATCATCGGTTCGATGACGCCCAAGGAGCGAGCGAACCCCGCGCTGCTCAACGCCAAGCGCAAGATCCGCGTCGCCAACGGTTCGGGTACCCAGGTCCAGGACGTCAACAAGCTGCTGAAAATGCACATGGAGATGTCCAAGGCCATGAAGCAGATCAAGAAGATGGGCGGCCTCAAGGGGCTTGCCGCGATGTTCGGCAAGGGCGGCCTCGACGGCGCCATGCCGGGTCTTGGCGGCAAGGGCCTCGGTCCCGGCGCGGGCGGGTTGCCCGGGCTCGGCGGAGCCGGTCAGCCCGATCTCAGCAAGTTTTTGAAGAAGTAATTTTTACAGAATTTGACAGAAAGGTAGAACAATGTCCGTAGCTATCCGTCTTTCGCGCGGTGGTGCCAAGAAGCGCCCGTACTACAAGGTCGTCGTGTCCAACTCGCGCGCTCCGCGCGACGGCAAGTACCTCGAGCAGGTTGGCACCTACAACCCGCTGCTCGCCAAGGACGACGAGAACCGCGTTCGCCTGAACGAAGACCGCGTGCGCTACTGGCTCGGCGTTGGCGCCCAGCCGACCGATCGCGTTGCCCGTATGCTCGACAAGGCCGGCATCATGGAACGCGCCGCAACCAACAACCCCAAGAAGGGTGAGCCGGGCGACAAGGCCAAGGAACGCGCCGAAGAGAAGGCTGAGAAGCTGCGTGAGGCCGAAGAGGCTGCCAAGGCTGCTGCAGAAGCTCCGGCCGAGGAAGCACCGGCTGCGGAGGAAGCTCCCGCTGCCGAAGCGACCGAGGAACAGACCGAAGGCTGAGTCCGCATAGGACCGACCTGTGGCTGATAACGACCGCCCGGTCACGCTGGCTGCCGTCTCCGGCGCCCATGGCGTGACGGGCGAAGTCCGCCTCAAGCTGTTCGGTGAAGGCGTGGTGGCGCTCAAGCGCTACCGCGCCTTCAACGATTCGGCGCTCACGCTCAAGAAGCTGCGCGACGACGGGAAGGGTGGCGCGATCGCCCGCTTCGAGGAAGTGGCTGACCGCAACGCCGCCGAGAAGCTGCGCGGCACCGCGCTCACCGTGCCTCGCTCGGCCATGCCCGCGCTGGAGGATGGCGAGTACTACTTCGCGGACCTTATCGGCCTTGCTGCCTTCTCCGATAACGGCGAAGCGCTCGGTACTTGTGTCGCGGTGGAGAACTTCGGAGCCGGCGACGTCGTCGAGATCGAGCGACCACCGGGCGAAGACGGCAAGCGCCGCCGCTTCATGGTCCCGATGATCGAGGCTGCCGTGCCCCGATGGGATCACGAGAAGCTGGTGATCGCCGCCGCATTCGCGGAAGAATGAACAGGAGAAGGCCGCGCCTCGTGCGCGGCCTTCTTCGTTTCCCGACCTGATGAACGCTTGGGCGCGCCGTGGCGTCTATCTGTTCGACGTTTCAGGCGATGGCGCTCGCGCAAATCGCCTGCGTTGCGCTGACGGCATGGCCGGGCACCGGGTAGGTGATCGCGGCCAGACCAAGCAGCAGCACGGCGAGGCTGGTTCCGGCCGACATGCCCCCGATAACCGCGATGCCGGTCAAGCGGGCCTTGCGGGAAAGTGCCGTCTCTTCGCAGGGCTCATAAGCCTTGCCTATTGCATCTTCGTTTCCCGACCGGGGACGAAGGCGCCGCGCCAGTCGCGACAATACCCGCTCCAGATCGCCGGTAAATCTGGCATGGCCGGCGTTCCAATCCCTGATGAAGTGTTCGTCCTGCATGGTCCTGCTCCTTCTTTGGAGGACTGTCCTGTCCCCATCCTGATGCGCCTGCAGGTGCCGCTAGGCCAACAAAAGCACTGGCGGAGGGTATAAGGCTGACTTATGATTGCAGGATGGACCCGCTCCCTCCGCTCACCGCAGTGCGCGCCTTCGAAGCGGCCGGACGCCTCGAGAATTTCTCGCGCGCGGCGGAAGAGCTCGGAATGACGCAGGCGGCGGTCAGCTATCAGGTGCGCCAGTTGGAGGACCGGCTCGGGCGCTCTCTCTTCGTGCGCGAGAAGGGCAGGGTGCGCCTGTCCGAGGCGGGGCATCGGCTGCTCCCCGCCGTAACGGCAGCCTTCGCCGGCATGGCCGACGCCTTTGCGGCGCTGCGTGAGGAAGATCACGAAGTCCTGGCGATCAATGCCGCTATCTCGCTGGGAAGCGTCTGGTTGAGCGGGCGCATCGGCCGTTTCCAGATGCGCTTTCCCGATCTGGCCGTGCGCCTGTCGCTTGCGAACGAGGCGATCGACCTTGCCAATTCTTCGTTCGACGTGGCGATACGCGCCGGTTCCGGCGTCTGGGAGGGGCTGCGCAGCACCTTTCTGTTCCGCCAGCATTTCTCGCCGATCTGTACGCGCGAATTCCTTGAGGCGAATGCGATCAGCAAGCCCGAGGATCTCCTGCGCGTCGAGCGGCTTGCCCCGAACGATGCCGTTTGGTCCGGCTGGTTCTCCGCTGCCGGGGTCGAGGCCAAGCTCGCGCCGCGCCGGGGTATCGTCATGGACAACCAGTCGCAGGAAGCGAGCATCGTCCAGGAGAGCTATGGCGTGGCTCTGATGTCGCCGCTGTTCTGGCGCACGGAACTGGAAAGCGGTCGCCTTATCCAGCCCTTCGATACTCTATATATGCCGGGCACTGCGCATTGGCTGGTCCATCCTGCCCATCGCGTGGGTGTGCGCAAGATAGAGCGTTTGCGCGAATGGCTGCTGGAGGAACTCGAAGGCTATCGCGACGTCATGCCGGCCGAAGTCTTCACGCCACTTTGACATTTTCGCGTGAGGGGCTCTTGCCCGCGCCACCGATTTGGGCTTTGCCGCCGGGATGACTTTCGCGGCCACCGTTCTCACGCTCTATCCCGACATGTTTCCCGGACCGCTCGGCATTTCGCTCGCCGGGCGTGGCCTTGCCGAGGGCAAGTGGTCGATCGAGACCGTGCAGATCCGCGACTTTGCCAGGGACAAGCACCGCACGGTGGATGACACGCCGGCAGGCGGCGGCGCGGGCATGGTGCTCAAGGCCGACGTTCTGGCCGCGGCCATCGACCATGCCCGCAGCCTCAGTCCCGAAGCCCCGGTGATCGCGATGACGCCGCGCGGCCGTCCGGTTTCGCAGGCCCGGGTGCGTGAACTCGCAGCCGGTCCGGGCGTGACCATTCTATGCGGCCGGTTCGAGGGCTTCGACGAGCGGATCTTCGAGGGGCGCAACGTAGAGCAGGTGTCGGTCGGCGATATCGTCCTGTCCGGCGGAGAACCTGCGGCCCTGATGCTGCTGGACGCTTGCATTCGCTTGCTTCCCGGCGTAATGGGCGCGGCTTCCAGCGGTACCGAGGAATCGTTCGAGGACGGTCTTCTCGAGTATCCGCACTATACCCGACCCACCGATTGGGAAGGGCGCACGATCCCTGAAGTGCTGCGATCGGGGGATCATGCGAAGATCGCTGCCTGGCGGAAACAAAAGGCGGAAGATGACACACGGTTACGCAGACCGGACCTTTGGGAGCGTCATAGGGGCGCTCGGGACCAGTCTGCCTCTGGCGCGCGGCACAAAGATGAGGATTTGGGTTCATGAACCTGATTCAGCAGATCGAGGCCGAGGAAATTGCCAAGGCCGGCAAGGATATCCCTGAGTTCCGTCCGGGCGACACCGTCCGCGTCGGCGTGAAGGTCGTCGAAGGTACCCGTACCCGCGTCCAGAACTTCGAAGGCGTGTGCATCGCGCGTTCGAACCGTGGCATGGGTTCGAACTTCACCGTCCGCAAGATCAGCTTCGGTGAAGGCGTGGAACGCGTTTTCCCGCTGTACTCGCCGAACATCGATTCGATCACCGTGGTTCGCCGCGGCGTCGTGCGTCGTGCCAAGCTGTACTACCTGCGCGGTCGTACCGGTAAGCGCGCCCGCATCGCCGAGCGCCGCGATGTTCGCACCGGTTCCGACGCGTAAGCATCGGCACATTGCCTGCCTTCGGGCGGGCAGCTTGAGAGGCGGTTCGGTTCGGACCGCCTTTTTTGCGCTCTCCTGCAATCGCATGGCGGCTGCCGAGCCCTAAAGATTACAGGAATTTAACACCCGAATCGGGGTTACGCCGAATGACGCGGTTGCGCGTCGTCGGAATTTGCCCTGCCGGGATCGCGCTGGCGCAGCGAGTCGAATTGGCGCTGGCCATTCGATATTGCGCTGCACAATCGCAATTCGTCACAAGAATGGCGGAAAAACGCGATTAAGTGCGGGTTTTTGGCCTGTTTTGCCTTTGACACGGCAGAGAAAACCCGCTCAATTCCCGGGCCATTCAAGAGGCGATTCAACTATCCCATCACATCCGGTTCCACTGAAAGGTTAGGGGGTACCCATAATGAACAAGAATGATCTCATCAGCGCAGTTGCCGACACCAGCGGTCTGACCCGCAGCGATGCGACCAAGGCCGTTGAAGGCGTCTTCGACGCAATCACCGGCGCGCTGAAGAAGGGTGACGAGGTTCGCCTGGTTGGTTTCGGCACTTTCTCGGTTGCCAAGCGCAAGGCTTCGACCGGCCGCAACCCGCGCACCGGCGAGCCGATGGAAATCAAGGCTTCGGCTCAGCCGAAGTTCAAGGCTGGCAAGGGCCTCAAGGACGCCGTCAACTAATCTGGACGGCCAGCCTGTTCGCCTCACAGGTTGAAAAGATCACGCCGCGTCGACCTCAGGGTCGGCGCGGCGTTTCTTATTGGGGCTTGGGCTCAGCGATAGCCGAGCGTCGATAGCAGGGCCCGGGAGCGCATGACGCTCCCGGGCCCTGTCGCGTTCAGGGCGCCAGCTTGAGCAGGGCCGTGGGCGCTGCGGGCGTGCGCGGGTTGACCTGCCAGGTCAGCGTCTGGGTACCGCCCGCGGCCACCTTGGGGCCTTCATCGGTGTTGTTGGCAAGGATCTGCGCGTCGGTCCGGATGGCGAAGGTGCCATCTGCCTGCGTGGCCGCGTCGTCATCCCCGCCCGATGCGCCTTTGGCCATGCCCGACATCATACCTGCCATGGCGCCCGGGCTGTTGGCTGGGCCGAAGCCGGGCGCATCGATCCGGACCGTGCCGTCCTGGCGCAGCGAGAGCTGCACGAAGGCGTTGGTCATCGGCATGCCTTCGAAGGTCGGGAAGGTGAAATCGTGGTCGAGACGGGCTTCAATGGCGAAGTCGACATCGAACTTGCCCTTGCCGATATACTCGACCTTGTTCCAACCGGCCTGGCGCCGCAGCTTCTCGGCAATTGCCTTGCCCGATTCAGGATTGCTCGGGTCGATCCCGCCAAGCAGCATCTGCGCGGCTTGCGCGTCCTTCTGCTTGCTTTCCTCGCGCGACTTTTCCCATTCCTGCTTCTGCTGCGCGATCTCCTCATTGGTGCACTTGCGCTCTTCGAAGCTGTCTTCGGCGTAGCAGGTTTCCGGTTCGAAGGCCTGCTTCTTGGACGCTTCCATCAGCGGCACCATCAGGATTTCACCGGTGTAGCGAAACGCAAAGCTGCGGTCCTTGCGCAGGTCCAGTTGCGAGGTGAACTTGCCGGGCGCGAAGATACACGCGGCCAGCAGCAGGGTGAGGGCCGTGGCCGACAGGACGGTCAACGCCCTGCGGCCGGGCATTCCGGGCATTGTGAAGTGTCGCATCTCTGTTCCCCCTGGTTTCAGAGCTGTGGCGGATTTCCGAAGTCAGCGCGTCGCGATGGCGTAAAGCGCGATGGCCGCGGCATTGCTGACATTGAGGCTTTCCATCTCGCTGCTGATCGGCAGTTTGGCGATCGCATCGCAATGCTGGACGATGTTGTGGCGCATGCCGTCGCCTTCGGCCCCGAGAACGAGCGCGACTGGACCGGCGGGCAGGGCTTCGGCCAGCGTCGCTTCCGCTTCGCCGTCCAGGCCGATTCGCCAGTATCCCGCCTCGGCGATCTCTTCGAGCGCGCGGGCGAGGTTCACGACGCGCACCCACGGCAGCACTTCGAGCGCGCCGGAAGCCGATTTCGCCAGCGTACCCGATTCGGGCGGCGCGTGACGGTCCTGCGTGACGATCGCACAGGCATTGAAGGCGAGGGCCGAACGCATGATCGCGCCGACGTTGTGGGGATCGGTGACCTGGTCGAGCACGAGCACCGGGCGTGCCGGGTCGCCGTCGAGCACATCGGCAAGGAATACGTCATCGAGCGGTTCGCATTCGAGCACGAGGCCCTGGTGCGGCGCGTCGCGGGCAACGAGTCGGGCAAGATCGGCCGGTTGTGCCCATTCGACCGAAAAATCGCTCGGGAGTTCCCCGTCGAGCGAATCAACGCCTTCGCGAGTCGCCCACAATTTGCGGTGACTGCGGTCCGGATTCTTGAGGGCGGCTTCCACGGCATGTCTTCCCCACAGGCGAACCATGCCCGAGGAGGCGCGACCGCTACCGCGCCCGTTCTTCATGCGGCCGGCCCTTCCGCGTAGGGCCCGGGCGGGTTTTCCACCCCCCTGATGTTCGCCGCGCTTATTCATGAAATGTCCTTTCAACAAAAAACTATTTTCGCTCCTGCCAGTCACCCCATTGACAGGCAAGGCTCGCTTCGGCAAAGGCGCGGCTCCTCGGCAACGGGCTCCTTCCTGGAGCCTCACCAAAGCGGGTTTTCCCGCAAGCCAGAACTGGTGTGGACAGGTGGCCGAGTGGTTAAAGGCAGCAGACTGTAAATCTGCCCGCGCAAGCGTACGTTGGTTCGAATCCAGCCCTGTCCACCACCAGCTTCCCCATCACCGACATCGGAGACACCCCTCCGGGGAAGCTACGGTATTCCTTGGCATTGCGGTATCCGACGAGCACTTCTAGAAGAGAGCCATGCCCGGAGATATTCTCGATAACCAAGGTCGCGGCGAAGCTTCGTGGCGCTGGCCCTCCATCCATCCCGAAGGTCGCAAGTTCGGCGGCATCGCCGGTGTGATCGCGGTTGCAGGCTGGTTGCTGCTGGGCCCGTGGGTCGGTTGGCCGCTTGCTGTGCTCACCTTGTGCGTACTGGCCTTCTTCCGCGATCCTGTTCGCGTGACGCCGCAGGACGAGCGCGCGATCGTTGCGCCGGCCGATGGCCTTGTCACGTTGATCCAGAAGGTCGCGCCTCCGCGTGAACTGACCATGGAGGACGGCAGCGGCGCCAGGCCGATGGATCCTGAGCCGGTTACGCGCATTTCCATTTTCATGAGCGTGTTCGACGTCCACATCAATCGCGCACCGATCGGCGGCACCGTTCGCCGGGTGATCTATATCCCCGGAAAATTCGTGAACGCCGATCTCGACAAGGCGAGCGAGGAAAACGAACGTCAGCACATCCTGATCGAGCGCGGCGATGGCCTGCGCATCTGCTTCACGCAGATTGCAGGGCTGGTTGCGCGTCGAATCGTTCCGTTCGTCAAGCCGGGCGACATTCTTGCCGCCGGCCAGCGCGTTGGCCTGATTCGCTTCGGTAGCCGCGTCGACGTCTACCTTCCGGCCGGCACCGAACCGAAGGTTCTCATGGGCCAGCGCATCGTTGCCGGTGAAACGGTCCTTGCCGAAGTATCCGAAGCCCGCGTCATCGAGGGCGTCGCCCAGTGATCGACGAGTCCGATCCGCTTGTCGACGATCGGCTTTCGCCGCGTCGTCGGCTTGCGCGTGGGCTCTCGATGCGGGCGATCGTGCCCAATGCCATCACCGCAGCGGCGCTGTGTTCCGGCCTGACCGGGATTCGCTTTGCGATTGCGGGAGATTTCGAGAAATCGGTGCAGGCAGTGATTCTGGCCGGATTGCTCGATGGTATCGATGGCCGCGCAGCCAGGCTGCTGCGTGCGCAGACCCGCTTCGGGGCCGAGCTCGACAGTCTCGCCGATTCGATTTCCTTCGGCGTGGCGCCTGCGTTGATCGTTTACCTGTGGACGTTGCACCAGTTGCCCAGCCTGGGATGGATTGCCTCGCTGGCGTTTGCGATCTGCTGCGTGCTGCGTCTGGCGCGCTTCAATGCCCGCCTCGACATGCTCGATCAGCCGCACAAGCAGGCCGGTTTCCTGACCGGCGTTCCTGCCCCGCTGGGAGCAGGGCTTGCGTTCCTGCCGATGTACCTGTGGATCGCGACCGGCATCCCTGAATTTGCCAACGACGTTGCCGTCAGCATCTGGATGGTCCTGATCGCTTTCCTGATGATCTCTAGCGTGCCGACCCTGAGTTGGTCGAAGCTGCAGCCTCCGCGTGACTTGCGCATCGGCTTGATTGCGGTCGTCGGGCTTACGGTGGCCGCGCTGCTGACCGAGCCCTGGTACACGCTGGCGGTCATCACGCTGGGCTACATTGCCCTGATCCCGCTGGGAATCGCTTCCTATGCAAAGGTCAGGCTGCGTGCTCGAGACCAGGCCATACCAGCGCCGGCCGCTGCGACTGGCGACGGGGCGAGCGCACCTTCCGATCCGTCCTGAGTGCGGCAAGGGTCGGTACCGGCACCCGCTCGATCATCTTCCACGTGACCGTGAGCGTGGCAGGGCAAGCCTGAAGCTCTGCGCGCAGGGAGAATGCCTTGCGGCCGTGGCGCATCCAGCTCGCGAAGATGACCCAGAGCGACACCATCGCGCCAAGGGCGAAAAGCGAAGCGGCAAATGCAGTCATTACCATTTTCCTTTCGAGCCAGGGCCCGGTCCGGCGGAGGACTGGGCTGTGGACAGCTTGTGGAAATAACGAATCTGTTCTACCAATGTTCCTTGCGGTCTTTGTTCTGATTTTGTTCTCATCAAGTCAAGCGGATTTTGCGATCGGCATGTCAGGGCGTTGGAATGGCTGCGCATTTCGGGACTCCCTTAAGGATGTGTCCTAGGGTAGCGACTGGGGATCGTCCCCGGGGATCGGCTCCGTTTCCGAGGCGATCGGTCGAGGACAGGGCGGGCACGGCGCAATTTGGCGCTGGATTTCTGCCGGGGACAGGGCTATGGGCGGCCCCGCCTGAGCGGTGCCTGTCGATTCCCGGCAGATCGCGGAGGGCAAATCCACATGGAAGGCGCACATACCGGTGCCGCAGCGGATCGAGGGGTTTCTTGCCCGGCCGCACGGTTCCAGCCTTCCAGAGGTGCAACCGGAAAGGAATTATCTATGGCGGCTCCTGTCGTCACCATGCAGCAGCTTATCGAGGCCGGCGCTCACTTCGGCCATCAGACCCACCGCTGGAATCCGCGGATGAAGCCGTACATCTTCGGCGCCCGCAACGGAATCCACATCATCGACCTGTCGCAGACCGTGCCGCTCATGGCTCGCGCTCTCGACTTCGTTTCGGCTACCGTTCAGGCCGGCGGCAAGGTGCTCTTCGTCGGCACCAAGCGCCAGGCACAGGAGCCGATCGCTCAGGCCGCGCGCGCCTGCGGTCAGCACTTCGTCAACCACCGCTGGCTGGGCGGCATGCTCACCAACTGGAAGACCATCTCGGGTTCGATCAAGCGCTTCAAGGCTCTTGAAGAGCAGCTTTCGGGCGACACCACCGGTCTCACCAAGAAGGAAGTGCTCCAGCTCACCCGCGAGCGCGACAAGCTCGAGCTTTCGCTCGGCGGTATTCGCGACATGGGCGGCATCCCGGACGTGATGTTCGTGATCGACGCCAACAAGGAAGACCTGGCCATCAAGGAAGCCAATACCCTTGGTATTCCGGTCGTCGCCGTGCTCGACACCAACGTCAGCCCCGAAGGCATTGCGTTCCCGATCCCGGGTAACGACGACGCCAGCCGCGCCGTTCGCCTCTACTGCGATGCGATCGCCCAGGCTGCCACCAAGGGTGGTCAGAACGCGGTTGTCGACTCGGGTGCCGACATCGGCGCCATGGATGAGCCGGTCGCCGAAGCTGCTGCGGAAACCGCAGGGGCCTGATCGGCCCGACGCAATTCGGCATTTTCGTCATTGAAATGTCGCGCGCCGGGTCCATCGGGCCCGGCGCGCCTGTCAATTACTGAAGAAGGATAAAAGCGATGGCCTACACCGCCGCTGACGTGAAGAATCTGCGCGAGCGCACCGGCGCCGGCATGATGGACTGCAAGAAGGCTCTCGACGAAACGAACGGCGACATCGAAGCCGCTGTCGACGCGCTGCGCGCCAAGGGTCTCGCTGCCGCTGCCAAGAAGTCGAGCCGCACCGCGGCTGAAGGTCTGGTCGGCGTTGCCGTTACCGGCACCAAGGGCGTTGCCGTAGAGGTCAACTCGGAAACCGACTTCGTTGCCAAGAACGACCAGTTCCAGGACTTCGTGCGCAAGACCACCGAAGTCGCGCTGGGCGTTGCCGGCGACGACATCGAAGCGCTCAAGGCCGCTGCTTACCCGACCGGTGGTACCGTCGGCGAAGCGCTGACCAACAACGTTGCCACCATCGGTGAAAACCAGCAGGTTCGCCGCATGAAGACGGTCGAAGTCTCGCAGGGCCTCATCGTTCCCTACATGCACAACGCTGCCGCTCCGAACCTCGGCAAGATCGGCGTTCTCGTCGCTCTCGAGTCGGACGCTTCGGCCGACGTCCTCGAAGGTCTGGGCAAGCAGATCGCGATGCACATCGCCGCGGCCTTCCCGCTGGCTCTCAATGCCGACGATCTCGATGCCGATCTGATCGAGCGCGAGCGCAAGATCGCCAAGGAAAAGGCCGCCGAATCGGGCAAGCCCGAGAACGTCCAGGAAAAGATGGTCGAAGGCGCGATCGCCAAGTACGCCAAGGAAAACGCGCTGCTCAGCCAGGTCTTCGTCATGGACAACAAGACCCCGGTTCAGCAGGTCGTCGACCAGGCTGGCAAGGAAGCCGGCACGAAGATCGTCCTCAAGGACTTCGTGCGCTTCCAGCTCGGCGAAGGCATCGAGAAGGAAGTGTCGGACTTCGCAGCCGAAGTCGCCGCGGCGGTTGCCGGCTGATTTCAGCCAGCTTCCTTCGGGAATTATCAGGACGGGCCGGGAAGTGCAGACTTCCCGGCCCGTTCTCTTTTGCCGCGTTGACCGTGCAGCCCCCTAAAACAGGCATGTTTGACTTTTTGTTCTGACCGCGTAGCCTTGTCGCCGAGCCGGAGCCATCAGGGCTTTCGGTCGGAGAACCGACCCGGGCGAGGGTCGGCCGAGAGGAGAGAGCGTCCTATGCGAGTCGAACTGGCACCCCAGCCGGGCAATGCGATCCCGGATCTTTCAGCGCAGTATTGTCCCGAAATCACCAAGGCCGGCGGCGCATTCTCGATGGCGCCTTACCGCCATTCGAAGTTGCCGCTGCGCATGTTCGAAGCCTGCCGTATCGCGACGGCCGTGATCAACGGTTGCATCGTGTGCATGAACTGGCGCTCGCAGCGCGACTTGGGCCTGCTTGGCGTCGAACATGGCGTGATCGACCAGGACGATGCACCCGACGAGGCGATGTACCAGGCCGTCCTCAATGGCGATCTGTCGTCGCTCAGCGAGCGTGAGCGGCTTGCCGTGCAGTACTCGCAGCGTATGGGCACCGATCCACGCGGTCTTTCCGGCGATGAGGAATTCTGGGCCAAGCTCAAGGGCGCGCTCAGTGATGAAGAGATTGTCGATCTCACATACAGCACGGCGGCGTGGATGGCGCTCGGTCGTGTGGCCCACGTGCTGGGTGTCGATACCGCGTGCTCGGTGGGCGGTCCGCTGGAGAGCGTGGCGGCCTGATCCGGCAAGGAAGAGTGGGGCGTGGCGCCTGGGTGCTGCGCCCCGTCTTGCGTCGGGATCGAGGCGATCAGCCGAAACGACGGAGACGCGCGTCGCTGCGAGGTGCATTTGCGCAAGCTCGCCCCTTGGCAATCCGCGCGCCGCCCCCTAATGCGATGGCCGTTCATCCCCCTGCGTGAGAAATTCGGCCAATGAGCAATCCCTCCTATAAACGCGTCCTGCTGAAGCTGTCGGGCGAAGTACTTATGGGGGAGCAGCAGTTCGGCATCGACTCGGAATTCGTGGCCGAACTGGCCAAGGAAGTGAAGGCGGCCAAGGAAACCGGGCTGGAAATCTGCCTGGTGATCGGCGGGGGCAACATTTTCCGCGGCATGGCCGGCGCGGCCAAGGGCATGGACCGTGCCCAGGCCGACTACATGGGCATGCTGGCGACTGTCATGAACGCGCTGGCGATGCAGAACGCGCTCGAGCAGCTTGGCGTCGAGACGCGGGTGCAGTCCGCAGTGCAGATGGACCAGGTCTGCGAACCGGTGATCCGCCGCCGTGCCGAACGCCATCTTGAAAAGGGCCGGGTGGTGATCTTCGCCGCCGGTGTTGGCGCGCCGTACTTCACAACCGATTCCGGCGCCGCCCTGCGTGCCGCGGAGATGGGCTGCGACGCGCTGCTCAAGGGCACCAGTGTCGATGGTGTCTATGACAGCGATCCCAAGACCAATCCTGACGCAAAGCGTTACCAGGCAGTGGATTACGACACTGTCCTCGCCGATAATCTCAAGGTGATGGACGCCAGTGCCGTTGCCCTGTGTCGCGACAATTCGATTCCGATCGTCGTGTTCTCGATCCGAGAGAAGGGCAACCTTGCCCGGGTTCTCGCGGGTGAGGGCACGCAGACGATCGTCCAGAAAGGAGCCTGATAGCCATGGCCAAGTACGACAAGGCCGATCTCGAACGCCGCATGCACGGCGCCGTGGAATCGTTCAAGCACGACCTCTCCGGTCTGCGCACCGGCCGTGCCAATACCGCGCTGCTGGAGCCGATCACCGTCGAGGTTTACGGAGCCATGATGCCGATCGTCCAGGTTGCGACGATCTCGGCCCCCGAACCGCGCCTGCTTTCGGTGCAGGTCTGGGACAAGTCAAACATCGGCCCGGTAGAGAAGGCGATCCGTTCGGCCGGTCTGGGCCTCAATCCGATCAACGATGGCAACACGCTGCGGCTGCCGATCCCGGATCTGACCGAGGAGCGCCGCAAGGAGCTTGCCAAGCTTGCCGGACAGTACGCGGAGAAGGCCCGCGTCGCGATCCGCAACGTGCGCCGCGATGGCATGGAATCGCTCAAGGCCGACGAGAACAAGAAGGAAATCTCCGAGGACGAGAAGAAGCGCGCCGAGGCTGATGTCCAGAAGCTGACCGACGAGCAGATCAAGGCCGTCGACGACGTTCTGGCGCACAAGGAGAAGGAAATCCTCAACAAGTGAGGATGCGCGTTCGGTCCGGATCGGGGCGTATGGGATGAGCAAGGCCGAGCCAGCAAGGGCGCGCCATGTTGCCATCATCATGGACGGCAACGGGCGCTGGGCGAAGAAGCGCCTGATGCCGCGCGCTCTCGGGCACCAGCGCGGCGTGGAGGCGGTCCGCAAGGTCGTGCGCGGCGCGCGCGAGATGGGGCTTGAAGCGCTCACGCTCTATGCCTTTTCGACCGAGAACTGGCGCCGGCCCGAGGAAGAGGTCTCGGATCTGATGAGCCTGATGAAGCGCTTCATCCTTTCCGATCTCGACGAATTCGCCGAAGCAGGCGTGCGGCTGAAAATCATCGGCGATTACAAGGCCTTCAAGCCAGATGTTGTCGAACTGGTGGAGAAGGCGATCGCCCGTACCGCCGGCAATTCCGGTACGACGCTGGCAGTTGCGCTCAACTACGGTTCGCAGGACGAGATCGCCCGGGCCGCGACCAAGGCCGCAGCCAAGGGACCGATCACGCCCGAGACCATCGCTGCCGAACTGGACACGGCAGACCTGCCTCCGCTTGACCTGCTGATCCGGACCTCCGGGGAAGTGCGGCTCTCGAACTTCCTGCTCTGGCAGGCGGCCTATGCCGAAATGATGTTCACCGACGTGCTGTGGCCGGACTTCACGGCCGAGCACTTGCGCGACGCCCTCGAGGCTTTCACCACCCGTGAGCGTCGCTATGGCGGCCGCTGAGCGGATTGGCCTGCGGCAAGCCGGGGTCGTCGGCACGATACACAATAAAGGTTCCTGCATGACGTTGCAGGGCAGGGGAAGCTGACGTGAGCGATGCTCCAAAGAAATCCGATCTGCAGGTGCGGACGATTTCCGCAGCCGTGATGATCGCCGTTACAGGTCTGGCGATCATTCTGGGCGGTGCGGTCTGGACCGCTTTCGTCTGCGCAATCGCCGTCGGCGTGCTGTGGGAGTGGGTCAAGCTGACCCGCGCGGGCACGCAGAACCCGGCTGAGCGTGGCTTCTGGAATTTCGCAGGCATGTTCTATGTCGGCACCTGCGCGGCCATGCTGCTGTTCCTGCGCAATCCGGCCTTCACGCTCGCGCCATTGCTGACCGTGGTCTGCGGAGTGATCGCAGTGGACGTCGGCGCCTATTTCGCCGGGCGGACGTTCGGCGGGCCCAAGATCGCCCCGGCGATCAGCCCCTCGAAGACCTGGGCCGGGCTGTTCGGCGCGATTGCCGCTGCAACGCTGGTGCTGTTCGGCGCGGCGATGCTCTGGCGTTCTGGCGCGATCTCGCTGACCCAGGCGGGCCGGGCGGTCGAGGAAGTATCCTGCTTCGGCATGCAGCCGTGCTGGTATCTCGGCGCCCGCGTGGTTCCGCTTTTTGCCACGTGCCTGATGACCGGCATTCTCTTCGCGATCTGCGCGCAGGGCGGGGACTTCTTCGAAAGCTGGCTCAAGCGGCGGGCAGGCGTAAAGGATTCGGGCAGTCTCATTCCCGGACACGGCGGGTTCTTCGACCGCGTTGATGGCTTGCTGGCAGTGCTTTTCGTGCTAGGCCTGATGATCCTGTTTCAACCGGGCTCGTGATGATGCGCAGCATTTCCGTTCTCGGCGCCACCGGTTCGATTGGCGCCTCGACGCTGGACCTGATCCGGCGCAATCGGGATGCGTGGCGCGTTGAGACCCTGACTGCCAACGGCAATGCCGTGGAACTGGCGAAGCTGGCGCGCGAGTTTTCCGCCAGCGTTGCAGTCGTTGCCGACGAGGCCAAGGTGCCGGAACTTCGCGAAGCGCTCTCCGGCAGCGGGATCGAGGCGGCCGGTGGCGCTCCGGCGCTGGAAGAAGCGGCGGCCCGCGGCGCGGACTTTACCGTGGCCGCCATCGTCGGCTGCGCAGGTCTGGCCCCGACCATGGCGGCGATCGAGCGGGGCGGCGTGATCGCGCTTGCCAACAAGGAAGCGCTCGTTTCGGCGGGCGAAATCATGACTGCGGCGGTTGCCCGCCATGGCGCGACGCTTCTGCCGATCGATTCAGAGCACAACGCCATCTTCCAGTGCCTGCAGGGCAATGCGGTCGAGCATGTGCGCTGGATCACCCTGACCGCCAGTGGCGGCCCGTTCCGCGACTGGTCGTGGGAGCGTCTGAGCCGCGCCACTCCGGCCGAGGCGATCAAGCATCCCAACTGGGACATGGGCGCCAAGATCAGCGTCGATTCCGCCACGATGTTCAACAAGGGCCTCGAACTGATCGAGGCGCACTACCTCTTTCCGGTCGGGCTCGACCGTCTGCGCATCATCGTCCATCCGCAATCGATCGTGCATTCCATGGTCGAGTATCGCGACGGTTCGACGCTGGCCCAGCTCGGTCCCTCGGACATGCGGGTGCCGATCGCATCGGCTCTGGCCTGGCCCGAGCGCATGGATACGCCCTGTGCGCCGCTCGACCTTGCCGAAATCGGCGAACTGACGTTCCGCAAGCCGGACGAACAGCGCTTTCCGGCGACGCGGCTGGCGCGTGAGGCGGCGCAGGCGGGGGGCGGCATTCCCGCTGTTCTCAACGCCGCCAACGAAGTGGCGGTCGCCGCGTTCCTGGACGGTCAGATTGCGTTCACCCGCATTGCCGCACACGTGGAAGACGTACTCGGATCCTTCGCGCCCCCGGCACCCACCAGCCTTGCCGAAGTGCTGGCTGTAGACGGGGAAGCGCGGGCAAGGGCGCGGATATTGATGGAGGCTGCCTGACTTGACCGGTTCACCCAACCTGCTGACGACGATTTTCGCGTTTCTGCTCGTGCTTGGTCCGCTTGTGCTGATCCATGAGCTGGGACACTACCTCGTCGGCCGGCTGTTCGGTGTGAAGGCCGACGCGTTCTCCATCGGCTTCGGCAAGGAGATCGCCGGCTGGACCGACAAGCGCGGAACCCGCTGGAAGGTTTCGGCGCTGCCGCTGGGCGGTTACGTCCAGTTCGCCGGCGACATGAACGCTGCCAGCGCTCCTTCTGCCGCCGAAGATGGACTGACCCCGCAGGAGCGGGCCCAGACCTTCCATGTGAAGCCCTTGTGGCAGCGCGCGCTGATCGTGCTGGCCGGGCCGTTGACGAACCTGCTCTTCGCCGTCGCGATCATCGCCGCTTTCAATTTTGCCCACGGCAAGATCGTTTCCCCGGCCGAAGTGGCCATGTTCACGCAGGATTCGCAGGCCGAGGCGGCTGGCGTGGAGGTCGGCGACAAGATCGTTGCCGTCGATGGCGAGAAAGTCGCTACGATCTCCGACCTGCCCGAACATATCGTCCCGTTTCCGGGGCGGACCGTCACGCTGGGCATCCGCCGCGACGGGCGCGACATTGCGCTGCCGGTCAAGCTGGCGGACCGTACCGTCAGTGACAGTTTCGGCAACCAGTCGCGCATCGGCGATCTGGGCATAGACTTCGCGGTCCCCACGGTGGGCGGGTTCTTCGGCGACTCCGCAGCCGAGGCTGGCGGCCTGAAGATTGGCGACCGCATTACCGCGATCGATGACCACGAGATCCGCAGCTTCACCCAGATCCCCGAGCTGGTGCAGCCGCGCGCCGGTGAGACGATTTCGGTGGTTGTCGATCGTGACGGGCAGACCCGTGTCTTCCCGGTCACGCTGGGCAAGGGCGAAGCCGTCGACGAGAAGGGGAACAAGGTCTCGGTCGGCCAGCTCGGGATCAAGGCCGGGTTCGGCGAGATCGAGCCGGTCGGCGCGCTCGAGGCGGTGCAACTCGGCTTCGAGAATTCCCTTGGCATCATGAAGATGATGGTGACCGGCATCGGCCAGATCTTCACCGGCGAACGCTCGGTGAAGGAGCTTGGCGGACCGATCAAGATCGCCAAATATTCGGGCGAGCAATTCTCCCTGGGCTGGGAGGATTTCATCAGTTTCGCGGCGCTGATCTCGATTAACTTGACATTCATCAACCTCCTGCCAATCCCTGGTCTCGACGGCGGGCACCTGGCTTTCTACGCGGCCGAGACGGTCCGCCGTAAGCCGCTCAGTGTGCGCAGTCAGGAGTGGGCGATCCGGACGGGCGTGGCACTGGTGCTGGCCCTGATGGTCTTCGTAACGGTCAATGATGTGGCTTCGCTCCCGATTTTCGGGGGATAGCCAGGAGGAATTCACTCGCGATCACAATCTTGCCGGGTTTGGCTGCTTGATCGCAGGCCATCCATCGGGCAGATGGCTGCGACTGCCTGCCGTACAGGTTAGCGGTCGGGTTCATTTCTTGTCGCCGACGGCAGATAGTCTCGCGATATCGATTACAGGATTTTGCGTAGAATGATGGGATTGGAAATGGTTCGAGGCACTGACGCCCACCGTGCTTCGCAGATCGCAGTTGTGCTTCTCGGCACCACGATCCTTGCCGGATTGCCTGCGCCTGCCTTTGCACAGGACGCGGGCGGCGATGCGGCCCCGACCCAGTCGAGCCAGACCGCGCCGGTGCAGACGATCCAGTCGATCCAGGTGACCGGCGCCGAGCGACTGGAGCCGCAGACGGTCCTTTCGTACATCAAGCTGCGCATTGGCCAGCCCTATTCGAAGGCATCCGCCGACGCCGCACTCAAGGACCTCTACGAGACCGAGCTTTTCGCGGACGTCCAGATTTCGAACGACAACGGCAACGTCACCATCCAGGTGAAGGAAAACCCGGTCGTCAACCGCATCATCCTTGAAGGCAACAAGCGCATCAAGGACGACAAGATCCTTCCCGAGATCAAGGTCGCGCCGCGCCAGATCTTCACCCGTTCGAAGATCCGTGCCGACGTTGCCCGTATCATCGAACTGTACAAGCGCCAGGGCCGCTACGCCGCGACGGTCGAGCCGAAGATGGTCATGCTCGACCAGAACCGCGTCGACATCGTCTTCGAAATCACCGAAGGCGACAAGTCCAAGGTCCGACAGATCAACATCATCGGCAACGAGCACTTCTCCGATGGCAAGCTGCGCGGCGAGATGGTGACCAAGCAGGCGCGCTTCACCCGCATCTTCAGCTCGGGCACCAGCTACGATCCCGACCGCATGGCGTTTGACCAGCAGAAGCTGCGCCAGTTCTACCTTACAGAAGGCTATGCCGACTTCCGCGTCGTTTCCGCGGTTGCCGAACTGACGCCGGACAAGAAGGACTTCATCATCACGTACGTGGTGGAGGAAGGCCAGCGCTACAAGTTCGGCGATGTGAAGGTCGAAAGCCAGTTGCGCGACTTCGATGGCGAGCGCCTGACCAAGAACCTGCCGATGAAGCAGGGCGACTGGTACAACGCCAAGCTCGTCGAAGACACGATCGAGAGCCTGAACGACACCGCCGGTGCCTATGGCTATGCCTTCGCCGACGTGCGGCCGCAGTACGACCGCAACAAGGACGACCTCACCATGGGTCTGACCTTCGTCATCCAGGAAGCGCCGCGCGTGTATGTCGAGCGCATCGACATCAACGGCAACACGCTGACCCAGGACAAGGTCGTGCGTCGCGAGTTCCGCCTCGCAGAAGGCGACGCGTTCAACTCGCTGCAGGTCAAGCGTTCGACCAACCGCATCAAGTCGCTCGGATACTTCCAGGAGAAGTTCGAGGTCGAACAGAAGCCCGGAAGCGCCGACGACCGCATTATCCTTGAAGCCAATGTCGAGGAAAAGCCGACCGGCGAACTGCAGCTTTCGGCCGGCTTCTCGAGCCTGGAGAGCTTCATCTTCCAGGCATCGATCCGTCAGCGCAACTTCCGCGGTCGCGGCCAGACGGTCGGCCTCTCGGGCAGCTATTCGCGTTATTCGAAGAGCGTCGAGGCCAGCTTCGTCGAGCCGTACCTGTTCGACAAGAACGTGTCGCTGGGCGTCGACATCTATCGCCGCGACTACAACAGCTTCAATTACTACAACTCGAGCCGGCGGACCAACTATGCGCAATCGACGACTGGTTTTCAGGTTCGCGCTGGTGTGCCGCTCACGGAGTATCTGACCGCGGTCGGGCGCTACACGCTCAACTACGATGACATCTCGGTCAGCAAGAGCCAGTTCTACTCGATCAATGCGAGCGGCGACTACGCCTGCGATCCGCTGCGTGCGGGGCGCTATCTTTGCGAAGCCATCGGCAAGCGCCTGAGCTCGATCGTCGGCATGTCGCTGATCTACGACACGCTCGATAACCGCGTTCGTCCGACCAGGGGCGAGACCGCCTCGATCAACCTCGATATCGCCGGGCTCGGCGGCGACGTGAAGTATGCCCGCCTGCGCGCCAACGCGGCCAAGTACTGGCCACTTGGCGCCGGCTTCGTCTTCTCGGTGCAGGGCGAAGGTGGCGTGATCAAGGGCTATGGCGGTGACAGCGTACGTCTGACCGACCGTTTCTACCTCGGTGAGCCGCAGATGCGCGGTTTCGGTATCCGCGGGGTCGGCCCGCGCGTGATCCGTCAGTACTACAGCGGCGTGGTCGGCGCGGAGACCACGACCATGTCCAACAAGTCCGATGACGCGCTGGGCGGCAAGTACTATTACAAGGGGCGTGGGGAGCTCGAGATTCCGCTCGGTTCCGGTGCCCGCGAACTGGGGCTGCGTCCGTCCATCTTTGTCGATGCAGGCGCGGTCTGGGGGGTCAAGGCGCCCAACCTGATCGATGAATGTGGGGCGGGCTGTTTTATCGGACAGCGCGATTCCGACGGCAATCAGCTTTATTATATTCGTGACGCCAATAACAATATCACCGGCACCACGACCACGCCCAATGGCGATCCTGCCGGCAGCACGAGCTACTTCACCGAAGAGTACCTCGGCAATACCTGGAAGCCGCGTGTTGCCGTGGGTATTGGCGTGAACTGGAATTCGCCCTTTGGTCCGTTCCGGATCGATTTCTCGAAGGTCCTTCTCAAGGAGAAGGGCGACGACACCAAGGCATTCACCTTCAACGTGGGAACACAATTCTGATGAAGACTCTTCTCAAGTCCGCCGCGCTGGCTTCGAGCCTGGCGCTGGTTACCGTTGCAGCTCAGCCCGCTCTTGCGCAGGACAAGAACGGCGGCACCATCGTGCAGGGCCTCGGTATCGCGAACTTCGACGCGGTCCTCGCCAACTCGAACGCCTACAAGACCGCCGAGCAGCAGCGTGAAACGACCTACAAGGCGCAGTACGACCAAGCCAAGCAGCGCAGCGAGGCGCTCAATGCCCAGCTCAAGCCGATGATCGACAAGTTCAATGCAGACCGTCAGGCTGCGAACCCGAACCAGACCGCGCTGCAGCAGCAGGCTGCGCAGATCCAGCAGCTCCAGGAAAACGGCAAGCAGGAAATCCAGCGTATCCTGGCCCCCGTCGGCCTGTCGCAGGCCTATGTGAACGAGCAGATCGAGGACAAGCTCGACGCTGCGGTGAAGTCGGCGATGGCCAAGAAGAAGATCTCGATCCTGCTCTCGCCGGACGCGATCCTTGCGGTCAACGGTAGCGCCTACAACCTGAACCAGGACATCCTGAACGAGCTGAACACCGCGATCCCGTCGGCACAGCTGGTTCCGCCCTCGGGCTGGGAACCGCGCCAGATCCGCGAAGCGCGCGCACAGCAGGCTGCCGCACAGGGTCAGGCCGCGCCGAGCACGGCTGCACAGCCGACCGGCCGCTAAGAGCTGATCGGGGGCAGGACATGAGCGAGACGACCGAACAGGTCTACGATACCGCGAAGATCCTGGCGGCGCTTCCGCACCGCTACCCGATGTTGCTGGTCGATCGCGTGGTCTCCTTCACCGAGGAGGAGATCCATGCGGTCAAGGCCGTCAGCTTCAACGAGGATTTCTTCCAGGGGCATTTCCCGGGCCGTCCGATCATGCCCGGCGTCCTCCAGATCGAGGCGCTGGCGCAGGCGGCGGGTATCCTTGCCATTGAATCCCTCGGCCTCGCCGGGACCGGCAAGCTGGTTTACTTCATGGCGATCGAGGACGCGAAGTTCCGCAATCCGGTAACCCCGGGGAACCTGCTCGACCTGCGTGCGGGCTTCGTCCAGAAGCGTTCGCGCGTGTGCAAGTTCTGGGGCAAGGCGTCGATCGGCGACAAGGTGACCTGCGAAGTGAACTTCACGGCGATGATTGCCGACAGCTGATTTTTCGGGATGGGGCCTTCCGTCTGCCTCTCCCGCCAGCGGGAAGGGCGCAGGGCCGGGAAGCCCCACTCCCACTTGCATTTCGGCCCGCTTCGCTGTAAGCGCGCCGCTTTCCAAGGCAGGCCGGTCGGAACCGGCCATATGCGAAAGAGATTCGAAATGAAGGCCGATACGCACCCCGACTACCACATGATCACCGTCCAGATGACCGACGGCACCCAGTTCCAGACCCGCTCGACCTGGGGTTCGGAAGGTGACACGCTGGTCCTGGAAGTTGACCCGACTTCGCACCCGGCCTGGACCGGTGGCACGCAGCGCGTCAACGAAGGCGGCCGCGTCGCGCAGTTCAACAAGCGTTTCGGCGGACTCTCGCTCAAGAAGAAGTGAGCCGGGGTTCCATAGCGAACACGCGAAAGGGGCGGTCCGCAAGGGCCGCCTTTTTTGTTTCGGTCGTGACTTGATGGTCCGCCGAATTCCGCCGGGTGTGATCAGTTAAGGCCGCTGCTCATGAGGTCATGCCAGTCGGCATGGTCCACCGGCACCTGCCGCAGGAATTCCATGCCTGCCGAACTGCCGCGAATCCAGCGCACGATCGCCGGCATTTTTGGTTCTGCGCCCATGCCGATCGAAACGAAGGCGCCCTGGCGCAGCCATTCTGTATCGGTTCGTACACAGCATCCATGTAGCGAGACGTCGGCCAGTATGACCGATGTCTGGCCGCCATTGGAGAATTCCATCGTAGCTTCGAAACTGGTGGAGCGCCGTTCCTCGCGTCTCCGCTCGGACGGGTCGAAGGATGGAGGGTTCCGGTCTTCCTGAAGGGAAGGGCTTGGCGGGGCGGGGCGTTGACCGGGCATTGTCATCTCCTTCGAGACTCGTTGCTTGGGGGGATGGTCTTGAGGCGATCCGTCTTGCGGGGGGTGCCAAGATATTGTCCGCAATTGCCTTTCAGGCTGATAAGCCTAGCCTAAGGAAGGTCGCGTAGCGTAGCTGTGCGATGTCATTGGCAGGAACCGGACCGGTCGGTTTCGAATTGTGGAACTGCGCCGTCCGCGGCGTCCTGTCAGGACAAGAATTTCCGGCCCCAGAGGGAGAATACCGATGATCCGTACCATCCGAACCCTAGCCGTCTGCGCCGCGGCGCTTTCGGCTCATGCCGCCATGGCTGCCGATCAGGGGGACTCGGCCGTGCCGCCCGTCCATGCGACCGTGATCGGGCTCGACGGTGAAGCGCTCGGGATGGTGACCCTGCAGGACACCCCGACAGGGGTTCTTGTCACCACCGACATCAAGGGGCTGCCCGAAGGCGAGCATGGTTTCCACTTCCACGAGAAGGGCATCTGCCAGCCCGCGGAGAAATTCGCGACCTCCGGTGGGCACTTCGCTGCAGGGGCTGCCATGCATGGCCTGATGGTCGAGGGCGGGCCGCATGGGGGTGACATGCCCAACCAGCACGTGGGCGCGGATGGCGTTCTCGAAACGCAGATCCTCAATACCGGCGTGACGCTCGCTCCGGGGCCGAAGTCGCTGGAGGATGCGGACGGTTCGGCATTGGTGATCCATGCCGGTGCCGACGACTACAAGAGCCAGCCTTCGGGCGCAGCCGGCGGGCGCATCGCCTGCGCGGTGATCAGCGCGCCGAAGTAAGCGATGTTCGGTCGGGGGAGGAGGCTCCTCCCTCGGCCGCCTACATCCCGGGTTACCCCCAGGCGCGTTCCCGGAACCACTGGGTGACGACGTACTTGCGGCCCTGTCGCACTTTCATTGCGTGGTGCAGGGTGGCCGGATTGAGGCTGCCGTCCGGGCGGCGGTTGTTCCAGGCGACAAGCTTGCCGCGTTCGGGCTGGATCAGCTTGTTGATCACCTTGAAGCGCGTGGCGCCTCCGGCGTCCACGTCGTTCAGGTAGATCATGAAGGTCCAGGTGCGCTGGCCGGAAACGCTGCAGTACTTTTCGAAATCGCTGTTGTTGGGCTCGAAGTAGTCGGTGTGCGCCTTGAATTCCTGTCCGACCTCGTAGCGTTGGCCCTGTAGCGGTTCGGCATGGGCCGGGTCGATGCCCGAGATGTCGCAGAGCTTTTGCGCGAGGGCGGCAACGGCGGGAACTTCGGGTGCGAGGTCGCAGGTGGAACTGGTACGGAACACGTCGTCGCCGTTGTAATTGGCAACGGTTGAGGGCCTGTGCTCTGCCTCGATCAGTGCGATCAGGGATTGGCACTGCGCGTCGCTGAGGAAATCGCGCTTCACGAAGAGTTCGAGCCGCGAGGATGGGAAGCGCTGCATGCCCGAACGTAGGAGGGCAGCACCGGATGATTCGCCTGGAGCCGTCATGGGGCGGACACTAGCGACACGATTGTCGTGGGAAAATTGCAGGAGTCTTGCATCGATCCGAATTTTTGCTTTGCAAGATCGCTCTCCTTGTGCAAAGGCGCGCTCCCGCACTGATCGCTGGTTGCAGCGTTCCGGGCGGCTTTCCGGAGACAGGCAGCATTGTCCTTGTCCCGGTGTGGCGATCGTAGCTCAGTTGGTTAGAGCGCCGGTTTGTGGTACCGGAGGTCGTGGGTTCGAACCCCATCGATCGCCCCATTTTCTTCCATTTCCTGAGCGATTTGGCACTATGCGGGTGAAAATCTGCAGTGTGGACCGTAAGTCCACTTGCCCCGCGCGCGTCTGGCGATAGAACGCGCCTGTCATGCACGGCTTTGCCAATCCCGCCCGTTTCCTGCGCATCGCCCGTTGGCTGATGCCGCTATGCATGGGCATCGGCGTCGTCGCCGCAACGCTCGCGCTTTACTGGGGGCTGTTCCGCGCCCCGCCCGAGCGTCTGCAGGGCGAGACTGTGCGCATTGTCTTCCTTCACGTTCCCGCCGCCTGGCTTGGCATGGCCGGTTGGATGGGCATTGCCGCGGCCAGCTTTACCGAACTGGTCTGGCGCCACCCGCTCGCCGGGATCGCCGCGCGCGGCTGCGCCGTGCCCGGTGCGGTCTTCACCGCGGTCTGCCTGATTACCGGATCGCTCTGGGGGCGTCCGGCCTGGGGAACCTGGTGGGTCTGGGACGGCAGGTTGACCAGCATGCTCGTGCTCCTGTTCCTCTACTTCGGCTGGATGGCGCTGTCGCAGGCAAGCGAGGCGAGCGCCGGCGGCCATACCCGGGCACCGGCGATATTCGGACTGGTGGGCGCCGTGAACATCCCGATCATTCACTATTCGGTGATCTGGTGGAACAGCCAGCATCAGCCGCCGAGCATCACCATGGGCAAGTCGGCGATGGACGGGGCCTTCCTGTGGCCGCTTCTGGCCGCTACCCTTGGCTTCACACTGATTTTCGCCGGCGTCGTGCTGGCCCGGATGCGGGCCATACTCGCCGACCAGCAGGCAGAGGCCCGCTTGCGCCGTAAGGCGATGAGCGAAGCGGCATTCTGATAAAGACAAACGGCATTTACGGGATGAGCGAGGCAATTATCTGATGCGCGAGGCTATGGATGCCTGGACTTTCGTGATCGCGTCCTACGCCATCGGCGTTGGGGCGACGCTTGCGATGATTGCGTGGTCGCTGATCTCGATGAAGCGGGCCGAGGCACGCCGTGACAAGGCGCGGGGGCAACGCTGATGGCCGTTAAGGCAAAGCACCAGAGACTGGTTCTGCTCCTCGTCGCGCTGGTCGTGTTGATCGGCGCCGGACTGCTTGCGGCCTGGGCCCTGCGCAACCAGGCGAGCTATTTCTATGTTCCCAACGAAATCGTCGCCGATCCGCCAGCGCCTGACCGCGCCGTGCGACTGGGCGGCATGGTCGAGAAGGGTTCTCTCAAGACCGAGGCCGACGGCGTGACCATCGCCTTCATCGTCGAAGATGGAAAGGCGCGTGTGCCGGTGACATTCCAGGGCATCGTGCCCTCGCTTTTCGTCGAAGGGTCGGGCGTCGTCGCCGAAGGCCGGATGGGCAAGGACGGCACATTCGTTGCCGACAACCTGCTTGCCAAGCACGACGAGAACTACGTCCCGCGCGAAATGCAGGAAATGACTGCAGCGCAGGCCGACAGGGTCGTGGCGGAAACGCAATGATCGCGGAATTCGGACTCGCCGCTCTCTGGCTGGCGGCTGCGCTTGCTGCGCTGCAACTCGTCGCAGGCGCGTTTGGACTGACCCGGCGCGGCGCAGCGCTGGGCGGTATCGTGCGACCGGTCGCGGTCGTCCAGGGGCTGCTCGCGCTCGTATCGTTCCTGTGCCTGATCTACGTCTTTGCTGTCACCGACCTGTCGGTGAAGCTGGTGGCGATGAACTCGCACTCGATGAAGCCGCTGGTCTTCAAGATCGCCGGTGCCTGGGGCAACCACGAGGGCTCGATGCTCCTGTGGGTCACGGTCATGGGCATGGCGGGCGGCTTCGTTGCGTTGATCGAACGGCGGCTGCCCGAGCCGACGATGCTGGCAACTCTGGCTGGACAGGCATTCGTCAGCCTGGGCTTCTATGCCTTCCTGCTGATCGCTTCCAATCCGTTCGAGCGTCTTTCTCCGGTTCCGGCGGAGGGCAACGGCCTCAATCCGCTGCTGCAGGACCTCGGCCTCGCGTTCCACCCGCCCACGCTTTACCTTGGCTACGTGGGCCTTTCGGTGGCCTTCAGCTTTGCCATTGGCGCGCTCGTCACGCGTGAGGTCGGGCCAGCTTTCGCCCGCGCCATGCGTCCCTGGGTGATGGGTGCCTGGATCTTCCTGACGGTGGGCATAACCGCGGGTTCCTACTGGGCCTATTACGAGTTGGGCTGGGGCGGCTGGTGGTTCTGGGACCCGGTCGAGAACGCCTCGCTCATGCCCTGGCTGGCCGCAACCGCGCTGCTGCACTCGGCCAGTGTCCTGGCCGCGCGCAATGCGCTGCGCGCCTGGACGATCATGCTGGGCGTCGTGGCTTTTTCGATGTCGATGATCGGCACCTTCCTTGTGCGTTCGGGCATTCTCACCAGCGTCCATGCCTTTGCCGTAGATCCCGAGCGCGGGTCGTTCATCCTTGCGCTTCTGGCAATCAACATCGGCGGGGCCCTGACGCTCTTCGCGCTGCGCGCCGCGACCGTGACCGAGGGCGAACGATTCGCGCTGGTCAGCCGCGAAGGTGCACTGGTGTTCAACAACGTCATGCTCTCGGCGATTCTGGGCATCGTCCTGTTCGGCACGCTCTATCCGCTGGTGGCCGAGGCGATGGGTGCCAAGGTCTCGGTGGGACCGCCTTACTTCAACCCGATGGGCGCCCTGTTTACGGTGCCAATGCTGATCGTCCTGGCTGTCGGGCCGTTGCTGCGCTGGCGCCGCGATGCATTTGGCCGCGTCGGCAAACGTCTGGTGATCCCGGCCATGCTGGGGGCTGCCGGAGTGATCGCGCTGCTGGTCATCGGCGGTGTCGCTTTCCTGCCGTTCATCGGCCTGGTGCTCGCGGTCGGGCTGGCCTGGGCGAGCCTGATGCCGCTGCGCGAACGCAACTTGCGCCGCACGCCGCTGCCCGTCTGGGGCATGGTCATCGCGCATTTCGGCATTGCCGTAGCGCTGTTCGGCATGAGCAGCGAGAGCGCATTCTCGGTCGAGAAGCTGGTCGCAGTCCGGCCCGGCGAGACGACGCAGGTCGGTCCCTGGCTGGTTCGCCTCGAAAAGGTCGAACCGGTGGCCGGACCCAACTGGACTGCGCTCGAGGCAGAACTGAAGGTGCGTTACAAGGGTTCGGATCCGGTCACCACCCGGCCGCAGTCCCGCAGCTTCTGGGCGCCCCCGCAGCAGACCAGCGAATCCTCGCTGCTGACGCGCTGGAACGGACAGCTGTATTCGGTACTCGGCGGCGAGGCAGAGGACGGCCGCTGGCAGCTTCGCCTGTGGTGGAAGCCTTTCGTGACCCTGATCTGGCTGGGCGGCCTGCTGATCGCGCTGGGCGGGGTTCTGGCGCTGATCGGCCGGGTGAAGAGCGACCTGCGTCGGCATATCGCACGTGACAAGATCGCCGACAGGCGCGAGAGTCAGGGCCGATGAGCGAGCAGACGCCTCCCAAGGCCCCCAGGTGGGCGATCTGGCTGCCCCTGGCGCTGTTCGTGGCCTTCGTCGCGCTCGTCATGATCGGGCTCTACCGCCCGGCAGACCGTAATGTGGCCAGCACGCTGGTCGGCAAGCCCATGCCCGAGTTCCAGCTGCCACCGGCACTGCCCGGTCGGCCCGGGCTCGACAGCCGGCAATTTGCCAATGGCTCGCCCCATCTCGTGAACATCTTCGCCAGCTGGTGCCTGCCGTGCCGTGTCGAAGCACCGCAACTCGCGGCACTGGCCAAGGCCGGCGTTCCGATCGAAGGCATCTCCGTGCGCGACACGACCGAGGCGCTCCAGGGCTTTCTCGCCGAACATGGCGATCCGTTCCAGCGAATCGGTGCCGACGACGACGGCAAGGTCCAGCTCGCGCTCGGTTCATCCGGCGTGCCGGAGACTTACGTGATCGATGGCAAGGGTGTGATTCGCTACCAGCACATCGGTGAGATCCGCCCCGAACATATTCCCATGATTCTCGACAAGCTGAAGGAGGCCGCGCAGTGAGCAGCCTGCCTGTCAGCCGCCTGCCTGTCAGCCGCCTGATTGTCGTGATCGTGGCCGCTCTTGGCCTGCTGTCCGTCGTTCCTGCCATGGCGCAGGAAGAGCAGTCCACCGCGCCCTACGCCTATCGCCAGCTGGAAGACCCGGCCAAGGAGGAGAAGGCGCAGTCGCTGATGGAAACGCTGCGCTGCCTGCAGTGCCAGGGACAGTCGATTGCCGATTCGGATGCACCGATTGCCGGTTCGATGCGCTCGCTCGTGCGGGAGCGGATTGCTGCAGGCGAAGATCCCGAGGCGATTCGCAGCTGGCTGATCGAACGCTATGGCGATTACGTCAGCTATGCCCCGCAACTGACCAGCCTCACCTGGCCGCTTTTCGCCGTGCCCGCCTTTCTCATCCTGCTGGCCGTGCTGTTGCTGCGCCGGCGCTTTCGCAGGGGAGGGGAACAGTGACCTGGGTCCTCGTCGTCGTTCTGGCGCTGGTCGCCTTCATCGCCACCGCCTTCGTGCTCAAGGCGCCGCGTGGCGGCTGGGAAGCCATCGCTGCCGCTCTCGTGCTGGGCATCGCCGGCTATGCCTCGCAGGCAAGTCCGGGCTTGCCCGCAGCGCCCAAGGCGCCTTCAGAGCAGGTCTCCAATAATGCTGCGGCCATGGTCGATGCGCGGGGAAAGGTTAGCGACAGCAACCTGCCGCCGAGCGACCGCTGGGTGGTGATTGCCGACGGACTGGCGCGAAACGGCCGTTATGGCGATGCTGCTGAGGTCCTGCGCGGCGCGGTCGACGCCGATCCCAAGAACACCGAGGCATGGCTGGCGATGGGCAACGCACTCGTCTCGCATGCTGACGGTCTTCTCACGCCGGCTGCGCTCTATGCCTTCCGCAAGGCGGCCCTGTCGGACCCGGACGCACCGGGCCCGCCGTTCTTCCTGGGCCTCGCATTCGCCCAGTCGGGTCGTTACGCCGAGGCCCGCCAGCTCTGGTCCGACCTGCTCGAACGTGCGCCCGAAGATGCGCCCTGGCGCGCACCGCTGGCCGATCAGTTGACCAAGTTGGATGCATTCCTTGCCGGTCAATCGGGTGGACAGGGTCCCAGTTCGGATCAGTCAATCCGCTGAGGCTGATTTAAGTATCGTTGCTTGGGTCTCTGCATGCTGCTAACGGCCACCCCTTGCCGCAGCTGCGAGATGGCTTGTCCAGTCCATGACGGGGCGCAGGAATGAGTGATGAACAATCGGGTCGTGGTGCTGAAGCCCCGTCGGTAACTAATCCGGCGATGCCTTCGGCGTCTCCAGTCCCCGGGGGCCACGGTCATGGTTCCAACAGCATCGCCAAGCTCGCCTTCGGGGCGATAGGCGTCGTTTTTGGAGACATCGGTACCAGCCCGATCTACGCCTTTCGTGAAACTTTCGTCGGTCCGCACCCGCTGGCCATCGACGAGTTGCACATTCTGGGTGTCGTAAGCCTTATCTTCTGGTCGATGACGCTGGTCGTCTCGATCCAGTACGTGGGCATCCTGATGCGAGCGGACAACAAGGGGCAGGGCGGCAGCCTTGCCCTCGTCGCGCTGATCTCGGGTCACATCAAGAAATCGCGGTACGGTGGCCTCGTCGTGTTGCTGGGCGTCTTTGCGACCGCTCTGTTCTACGGCGACTCGATGATCACCCCGGCAGTTTCGGTGCTGTCGGCGGTCGAAGGTCTGACAGTCGTCGAATCGCGCCTGGCACCGCTGGTTCTGCCGATTGCGCTGGTCCTGCTGATCGGCCTGTTCGTGCTGCAGAAAAGCGGGACTGCCAAGGTCGGTGCGCTCTTCGCGCCGGTCATGGTGATCTATTTCTCGGTACTCGCGATCCTGGGCATCTATCACCTCGTGCAGATGCCCGGCGTGCTTGTCGCGCTGAACCCGTGGTACGCGATCCAGTTCTTCCTGACCGACAAGATGCTCGGCTTCCTCGCGCTGGGTTCGGTCGTGCTGGCCGTGACCGGCGCGGAAGCGCTCTATTCGGACATGGGCCACTTCGGCCGCGGCCCGATGCGCATGTCGTGGTTCGGCTTCGTCATGCCCTGCCTGCTGATCAACTACTTCGGCCAGGCGGCGATGATTCTCGGGCTGGACGATGCGTCGGCGGCAGAGGCGATGGAGAACCCGTTCTTCAACCTCGCGCCGGAATACCTGCGCCTGCCGCTCGTGATCCTGGCGACTTGCGCGACCTTCATCGCCAGCCAGGCGGTGATCTCGGGTGCGTTCTCGATCACGCACCAGGCCATGCAGCTGGGCTTCATCCCGCGCCTCTCGACCCGCCACACCAGCGAGCACGAGGTCGGGCAGATCTACATTCCCTTCGTGAACTGGGCGCTGATGACCGGCGTGATCGTGCTGGTCCTCGTGTTCCAGAACTCGTCGAACCTCGCTTCGGCCTACGGTATCGCGGTTACCGGTGCGATGCTGATCGACACCTGCTTGATGACTGTGCTGCTGATCGTCCTGTGGCGCTGGAAGCTGTGGCTGGCGATTCCGGTCATCGTTACCTTCTTCATTGTCGACGGCGCCTACTTCGCCGCGAACGCGACCAAGATCGCGGACGGCGGCTGGTTCCCGCTGCTGATCGGCGGCATTGCCTTCACGTTGCTGACGACGTGGAACAAGGGCCGCCGCCTCATGCGCCTGCGCATGACCGAGGCCGCGCTGCCGCTCAACGTCTTCGCCAAGAGCGCCCACGGCAGTGCCGCGCGCGTTCCGGGCACGGCGATCTTCATGGCGTCGAGCAATGTCGGCGTGCCTTCGGCACTGCTGCACAACATCAAGCACAACAAGGTGCTGCATGAGCGTGTCGTGGTCCTCACCGTCGAAGTGGCCGAAGTGCCCTATGTCGAGGCGAGCGAGCGCTACGAGGTCTCTGACCTCGGGCAGGGCTTCTATCGCCTGACGCTGCGCTACGGCTTCATGGAAGAGACGGACATCCCCGCAGCGCTCGCCAATACGCAGATCTGCGGCGCGCCGTTCGAGATGATGAAGACCAGCTTCTTCCTTTCGCGCCAGACGCTGCTGCCGGCGGCCAAGCCGGGCATGGCCATCTGGCGCGAAAAGCTTTTCGCCTGGATGATGCGCAATGCGGCGAGTGCCATGGAATTCTTCCGGCTGCCGACCAACCGCGTCGTCGAACTGGGCAGCCAGCTCGAGATCTGATCGCGAAGCTCGTCCTCGTCCAAAAGGACAGCAAAAAGGGCGGACCTGCAGTTACGGCAGGTCCGCCCTTTTCGTTTCTGCCAGCCGATCAGCCCAGGTTGGCGCTGACCATGCAGTAGATCATCGGGATCGACAGCAGCGTGTTGAGGCGACTGGCGACTAGGGCGCGCGGCGCTGCGGCAGCCTTCTCTTCGGCGCTGGCCTCGACGATGCCCAGGATCTTCTTCTGGGCAGGCCAGATGATGAACCAGACGTTGAAGGCCATGACGAGGGCCATCCACATGCCCACGCCGATCAGCGCGACGGCTCCAACGCCCGCAAAGCTGAGCGCCTGGACGAGGTAGCCGCTAACCCACGCGACGACGAGGCCGGTGATGACCGTGAACAGTGCCGCGTAGCGGAAGTAGAACAGCACCTTGGGTGCGATGTGCCCGGTGACGGCACCCTTTTGCTCCGCCGGGATCGACGGCATCAATGGCACCTGCACGAAGTTCAGGTAGTAGAGCAGGCCGATCCACAGGATTCCGAAGAAGACATGGAGCCAGCGGAACACCGAATTGAGATTGACCGGTGAATATGGCGCGAAGGCCAGCATGATCAGGACTGCGAGCGCAATGCCCACGCCCAGGACGAGATTCAGGTTTCCGAAAAGTTTCGCCATTGCATCCCCCTTTATGTTCTGTCGTCGGCCCCCCGCTTTTTGGCGCTAACCATTGGCCGACAACGCACTATCGCGTTTCCGGCACGACTTGTCACATGATTTTAAAGGGGGTGGGGGCGCCCGCGCGGTCAGTCGTGCGGGGGGTTCTCGATCAGCTCTTCCTTCGCGTTCTCACCCATGCCGTGCTTGAGCACCATGGGCAGCTGCGAGAAGGTGAAGAGGAAGGAGATCACGGTGAAGCCCCAGAGCTTGGCCTGAAGCCAGGTATCGAAGGTGATGATCCCGATGTGCTTGGCATAGACCAGCGCGGTGTTGAGCACCGCCAGGAACAGGAAGAACCACGCCCAGTTGCGCGAGAGCTTCATCCAGCCCGTTTCGTCCAGGCCCTCGAACGCCGACTGCAGCAGGTACTTCAGCATCGGCTTGCCGCGCCACAGTCCGAAGAACAGGACGCCGGAGAACATCAGGTACACTGCCGTCGGCTTGATCATGATCCACAAGGGATCGTGGAAGAACACGGTCAGCGCGCCGAAACCGATGATCAGCACGGTCGTCAGCCAGAGCATGGGCGAGATATGGCCCAGCCGCCACTTGGAGACGACGAGGGCGACTACGGTCGCCGCCATGAAGGCCAGCGTGCCCTTGATGACGGCCGCCACCGTGGCGATGCTGTCCTCGCTGTCGGCAGGCGAATAGTGCCGGTAGGCGAGGAAGAAGATCAGCAGCGGGCCATAGTCCACCACGAGGTTCAGCCAGGAATTGCGCGGCTTTTCCTCGGCCTTGGCGGGGGATGCTTGGGTCATCAGGCGATTCCGGCAATAACGCGGGCCACGAGGTCCGGGTTGAAGGGGCGCAGGTCGTCGATCTTTTCACCGACGCCGATGGCATGGATGGGAAGGCCGTATTGCTCTGCCGCCGCGACGAGGACGCCGCCTCGCGCGGTGCCGTCCAGCTTGGTCATGATCAGCCCGGAGACACCGGCGACTTCCTTGAAGATCTCGATCTGCGACAGCGCGTTCTGGCCGTTGGTGGCATCGAGCACAAGGACCACGTCGTGCGGCGCTTCGGGATTGAGGCGGCCGAGCACGCGACGGATCTTGGCCAGCTCGTCCATCAGCTCGCGCTTGTTCTGCAGGCGTCCGGCGGTGTCGACGATCAGCGCGTCGATGCCCTGGTCGGTCGCGGCCTTGACCGCGTCGAACACCACGGAAGCGGGATCGCCGCCCTCGGGGCCCTTGACGATGGGAACGCCCAGCCGGTCGGCCCAGACGCCGAGCTGGCCGATAGCCGCAGCACGGAAGGTGTCGCCCGCTGCCAGCATGACCGAATAGTCCTGTTCCTGGAACAGGTGCGCCAGCTTGGCGATCGTCGTCGTCTTGCCCGATCCGTTGACGCCGATCACGAGGATTACCTGCGGGCGCGGGAAGGCGACGACATCGAGCGGCTTGGCAACTGGGCGCAGGATATCCGCGATCTCGCGCGCGACGACTTCCATGATCGCGCCTTCGTCGGCATCGCGCTCGAAGCGTTCCTGGGCCAGTCGCTCGCGAATGCGGGCCGCGGCGCGGGGGCCGAGGTCCGACATGATCAGGGCGTCCTCGATATCGTCGAGCTGTCCATCGTCGAGGCGGGTCTTGCCGACGATACCGGCGAGGTTGCCGGTCAGCCGTTCGGAGGTCTTGCGAAAACCTCCGAAGAGGCGTTCGGACCAGGCGTCGTTGGGCGCGCCTTCGTCACTCATACTTCCAGTATTCCTTCGACTGCCATTCGAGGCTTGATGCGTAGCAGTGCGCCGGGCTGCGTGCCCTCGGGCAGGCGCACGGTCGCGAAGTTTTCGGCATGGCCGGTCCCGCCTTTCTCGGCAAGCACCCATAGTGCCTTGCCGACAAGGCCTCTCAGCCATGCGTCGCGCTGGCGGGCGATGCCGTCGCGCAGTTCGGCGGCGCGGGCCTTGATCAGCGGCGGGCTGACTTGCGGCATGCGTGCGGCCGGGGTGTCCGGTCGCTGCGAGTAGGGGAAGACGTGCCCGTGCACGATCTGCAGGCTTTCGACGATAGAAAGGCTGTTGGCGTGCGCGGCTTCGTCCTCGGTGGGAAATCCGGCGATGATGTCCGCGCCCACGGCCAGATCGCTGCGATGCGCCCGCAGCCCCTCGACAAGCGCGATGGCATCGGCGCGGCTGTGGCGGCGCTTCATCCGCTTGAGGATCAGGTCGTCGCCATGCTGCAGCGATAGATGCACATGCGGCATCATGCGCGGATCGTGCGCGAGCAGTTCGAACAGCGCGGGGTCCACTTCTGCCCCGTCGATCGAGGACAGACGCAGGCGGGGCAGGGTGGTGAAGCGGGCGAGGATCGCCTCGCACAGCGCGCCCAGCCGCGGAACGTCCGGCAGGTCGCTGCCCCATGAGGTGAGGTCGACGCCGGTAAGGACGATCTCGCCGACTCCGGCATCGACATGCACGGAAATGTCTTCGAGCACTTCGGCCACGCTGCGCGAACGGCTCGGGCCGCGCCCCTGCGGGATCACGCAGAAGGTGCAGGAATGATCGCAGCCGTTCTGTACCTGCACGAAGCCGCGCGTGTAGCCGCGCTTTGCGCGAAGCGGCGGTGCGGCAGGCACGTTCCAGGCGCGCGGATCGAGTTTGGCGGTATTGGCGACGAGGCCGTCCACCTCGGGCATCTGCCCCAGCATCTCGCGCTCGACTTCGGCAGCGCAGCCGGTGACGATCAGGCGCGCGTCAGGCCGGGCGCGGCGGGCACGGCGGATCGCCTGGCGGGTCTGGCGCACGGCTTCGGCCGTCACGGCGCAGGAATTGATCACGACAAGGTCGTCCGCCTTGCCGAGCAGGCCGCGCAGGGATTCGCTTTCCGCGATGTTCAGGCGGCAGCCGAGTGAATGGACTTCGACCGTCAAGCCCCGGTCCCGCCCGCAGGCATCCCGTAATCGGCCGGATCGAACGAGCCGCGGAAGCTCTCCGTCGCTGGACCGGTCATGACGATCTCGCTGTCCTCGCGCCATTCGATGACGAGTGGGCCGCCGGGAAGGGTCACGGTCACGCGGCGGTCGACGAGGCCGCGCTTCATCGCCCCGATAGCCGTCGCGCAGGCGCCGGTGCCGCAGGCGCGGGTAAGACCGGCGCCGCGTTCCCAGACGCGCAAGGTCATCGCGTCGCGCGCGGTCACCGCGGCGACATTGACGTTGATCCTTTCGGGGAACAGCGGGTCGGTCTCGATCAGCGGGCCGAGCCGGTCCATGTCGACCGCATAGGGATCGGCGACGAAGAAGATCACGTGCGGATTGCCGACGTTGACGGCGATGGGATCGGTCAGTTCGTCCCAGCCGACCGGCATGGAATGGGTGTCCATCGCATAGGCGAGCGGGATGCGGTCCCAGTCGAAGCGGGGCTTGCCCATTTCGACGGAGATACCGTTATCGCTCGGCGAGGCGTGGAGCAGGCCGCCCAGCGTCTCGATCCGGGCCGGCCGGCCGTGGAGCAGGCCGACCGCGCGGGTGGCATTGCCGCAGGCTTCCACCTCGCTGCCGTCGGCATTGAAGATGCGCATGCGGAAATCGCCCTCGGTAGAGGGTTCGAGCAGGATCAGCTGGTCGCAGCCGATGCCGGTATGGCGGTCGGCAAGTGCAGTTGCGGCGGCCGAGTCGATCGGCGGCAGGGCGCGTTCGCGCGCGTCCAGCACGATGAAGTCGTTGCCCAGCCCATGCATCTTGGTGAATTCGATCCGCATGGCGCGCGATCTATGCGTTGGCGGGCTTCAGGTCCAGTGGTGATGCGTCGGAAAAGCGCTGGTCAGGCGCGCTTTGCCGGCTTGATTGCGGGATCGGCAGGCGTGTCCTGCGTGTCCGCCTGCGCGGTGGGCAGATCCGGCGCAGCGCTGCGGCGTAGCTGCGGCAGTTCGCTTTCGAGGAACTGGCGGTTGGCGATCAGTTCGATGCCGCCCAGCCATTCGCTGACTTCGCGGGCCGGTTGCGGCCTGCCGTAGTAGTAGCCCTGGCCGGTAATGCTGCCGAATTCCATCAGCCGTTCAAGCACCGCGCCGTTCTCGATGCCTTCGGCAGTGATCGGCATGTCCAGACCCTTGCCGAGCTGGGCGATGGCATTGACGATTGCGGCGCTGTCCTTGTTGTCGACAAGGCTGGAGACGAAGCTGCGGTCGATCTTGATGCGGTCGAACGGCAGGCTGCGAAGCTGCGCGAGCGAGCTGTAGCCGGTGCCGAAATCGTCGAGGCTGACCTTGATGCCCTGATTTTTGAGGCTGGTGATCAGCGAGCGGACCTGGGCGATGTTCTGGTGCAGGCACGATTCGGTAATCTCGATTTCCAGCCGGTGCGGCGGGAATTTCGCCTCGATCAGCAGCTTGATCAGCTTCTGGGCGAACCAGGGATCGCGCAGTTGCAAGGGCGAGATGTTGACCGAGAGGGTGAGATGATCGTCCCAGGTCTTGGCGTCCTCGAGCGCCTGCGAGATCACGCTTTCCGACAGGTCGGCAATGGCACCGATCTCTTCGGCGATGGGAATGAACAGGTCCGGCGCGACGATGCCGAACTTGGGCGAATCCCACCGTGCGAGCATCTCGAAGCCGATCAGCTTGCCGGTCTGCAGGTCGATCTGCTGTTCGTAGAAGGGCACGAATTCCTGGCGCGGGATGCCCTGCCGGATGCCGTGCTCGATCTCGCTGCGAAAGCGCATCTCGTCCGCCATCTGCGCTTCGAACCAGTAGTAGCTGTTCCGGCCGCGGCGCTTGGCGTGGTACATCGCGATGTCGGCGCGCTCGAGCAGCGTGCGTGCATCGGGCAACTGGTCGTCGATGCCCAGCAGGTCGGATCGGGCGAGGCCGACCGAGGCGGTCACTTCGAGCCGCAGGGCCTCGATGGCGATCGGGCGGCTCATCCGGTCGACAAGGGATTCCGCGGTCTGGTCGAGGAACTCGTCGCGACCCGTGTCGAAAGCGAGGGCGACGGCGAATTCGTCGCCGCCGATTCGGCCGATGATCGCCTGCTGGGGCAGGCTCGCCGAAATCCGGCGCGCGCATTCCTGCAGCAGGAGGTCGCCGGTCTTGTGGCCATTGTAGTCGTTGATCTGCTTGAAGTTGTCGAGGTCGATCATCATCAGAACGACCGCGCGATCGTCGACCTGGTTGTCCGCCAGCAGCTTGGCGACGCCGGTGTTGAAACTGCGGCGGTTGAGGTAGCCGGTCAGCGGATCGGTCTCGGCCAGCAGGCGGGCCTGCCGCTCGGCGCGCTTGCGCAGCTTGATCTCGTCGCAGAGCTGGCGATAGCGGCTCCAGCCGAAGATGATGATGGCGATGTTGAGCAGGAAGGCGTTGAGGATGAAGTTGTCCGGCCCGGGGCCGCGCTCGAGGATCGAGCGCACGACGGCGGGACCGACTTCGCTGCCGGTCGCGACGAACAGCAGGATCGCGGCGGTGACAATGCCGAGTGCGACGACGTCGATCTGACGGTCCTCTGCGTGATCGGCGCAGACGTCCTGAATGTCTGCCACCTTGGTTGCTGTCACCGAAAATCCCCCCGGAACTGGAATGTGCTGGGGTATTTACCGGGTTAAGCTGAAATTTCCGTAAAGCCTGCCGTTATTGTCGTGGAGGGGCCTTGTCACCGTACCCGATCAAGGCCTCTCAACCGCCTGTTATCATGCGATAAGTCCGATTTCGCGCAGACGCTCCTGCAGATAGTCGTCAGCGGTGATCGCTTGCGGATAGCGATCCAGGTTCTCCGCGTTGATGCACTGGGGAAGGGTAACGAAGCGGAAATCGCTGCGCAGGTGCAGGAAGAACGGCATCGAGAAGCGGCTGTGCGTGCTGCGATCTCCGGCAGGATTGCGGACGCGGTGCGTGGTCGAAGGCAGGACATGGTTCGTCAGCCGTTGCAGCATGTCGCCGATATTGACGACCATCGCCCCTTCGGGCGGCGCCACCGAGAGCCACTGGCCGTTCTTTCCAAGCAGTTCGAGACCGGCCTCCTGCGCTCCCAGCAACAGGGTGATGAGGTTGATGTCCTCGTGCGCCCCGGCCCGGATTGCGCCGCCGGCATCGCCGCCGACCGGGGGGTAGTGCAGCAGGCGCAGGACCGAGTTGCCGTCCTCGATGGCAGGGTCGAACCAGCGCGCATCGAGACCGAGGTCGATGGCGATCGCCGAGAGCAGATCGGCGCCGACCCTGTCGAAAGCCGCGTAGAGCCGGGTGAAGGTCTTCTGGAAGTCCTCGATTTCTGCGGGCCAGACGTTGGGCGGCATGGTTGCTGCGAGCGGTGAACCGTCAGGCAGGTCGCGCCCGATGTGCCAGAACTCCTTGAGGTCCTTCTCCGTCGCGCCCTTGGCGACTTCGGTACGGAACGGCGTGTAGCCGCGCGCCCCGCCCTGGCCGGCCTTGAAGTAGTGCATCTTGGTTTCGACCGGCAGCGCGAAGAACTCCCGGGTCAGTTCCCAGGCGCGGTCGATCAGGTCCCGGTCGATGCCGTGATCGCGGACCATGGCGAAACCGAAGGTCCGAAAGCTCTCGCCGATGAGCGCGGGCAGGGCCTCGCGGTCGGCGTCGAGGCTGAGGACGGGGATTTCGGCAAGGTCCATGGTGGTGCATTCCGTAGTGAATCGTTATGCGGCCTACCTAATTTGTTTCTGGGCTTTAGTCGAAACGGAAAGGCGAAAGATGGCCAAGCGCTACTGGCTGATGAAGTCAGAACCCGACGCATACAGCTGGGACGACCTCGTCGAAGAGGGCGAAGGCACCTGGGACGGCGTGCGCAACCACCGCGCGGCGAACAACCTGCGCACGATGGAAGTGGGCGACGAGGCTTTCTTCTACCATTCGAACATCGGCAAGGAGATCGTCGGCATCGTCACGATCAGCAAGGCGGGGATTGCCGATCCCACCGACCCGGAAGGCAAGTGGGCGGCCGTGAAGGTCAAGCCGGTGCGCAAGCTGAAGAATCCTGTCACGCTCAAGGAGATCAAGGCCGATCCCGAACTGGCCGAGATCGAACTGGTCAAGCTTTCGCGGCTTTCGGTTGCGGTCATCACGCCTGAGGAATGGGATTACCTCATCGCCAAGTCCGGTGGGTGAGCTTGCGGTGAATTGATTGGTCGCGCCTGCAGAACGGCCGGGCGCGACCACGGCAACCGGATCGCCATTCAGCCCGTTTCATCCGTGTCTCGGAAGGAAATTTATTACTCTGAAACAAGGAGATAATGAAATGGGTGAACTGAAGGACAAGGCCAAGGGCCTTGGCAACGAAATCGCCGGAAACGCCAAGCAGGCTGCAGGCGACGCGACTGACAATCCCTCCCTCGAAGCGGAAGGCAGGGCCCAGGAGAAAAAGGGCGAACTGCAGAACCTCAAGGGGAAGGTGAAGGGCGCGCTGGGCGACAAGGTCTAGGCCGCATGCAGGTTCCGCAAGGAAACCGGTTGAAGGGCTGCCGCAAGGCGGCCCTTTTGCGTTCCCGGGTCATGGGTTGCAGCGCCGTTATACCTCCCCGCGCGAGCCGTCCCGTTTTGGGAGGGGTGCGACAAGCGGCTTGCGGCAAAAGTAAACAAAGTCTTAATTTCCGCCTCATGAAAGCCATGAAGCGACGCGCCCTTGTCCTGTCCGATGAAGCCGCCCGGCATCCCTTCCGGCGTTCGCTTCCGGCCCACGTGCGGCTGGCGCCGCTGGGTCAGGAGGTGCAGCAGGACAACGCCTTGGCCAAGTTGCGCTGGAAAATGACAGGCGGGGACTGGCAGAGTTTCCTGCAGGCCTATTGCGCATCGCTGGTCGCAATGCTCGTCTTCATCGCCTGACGGGGCGGTTCCACCGGGGGTGAATGTCAGGCCGCTTCTGCGGCCTTTTCTGCGCGAAACAGCAGGTAGCCGAGCCAGGCGGAAGCGACGCAGCAGGCCGCCACGACAAGCAATTGCTGGACGATCGCAAGCCCGAGCAGGGTCAGCAGGCCGGTCAGCAAAGAGCCCATCACCATCGCGCCGGAATTGACGATATTGTTGGCGGCGACCGTGCGCGCGGTCTGCGACTTGTCCACGAAAGTGGTCAGGAAGGCATAGAGCGGCACCACGAACATGCCGCCGCATACGGCAATGCCCAGAAGCGTCAGCAACAGCGGCACCGCCAGCGGTTGCGAGAGGAAGGTGGCCACGTTCATCAGTTCGCCCGGCGCACCGTGGGGGGGCCAGGCGCTGCAGACGGTTTCGAACGCGAAGAGGAACAGGCCCATGCCGATCACCGAGAGCGGAGAGAAGCGGGCCGAGACGGTGCCCTTGAGCAGGGCGTTGATCGCAATCGAGCCGATGGCAACGCCGACCGAGAACATCACCAGGAACAGGCTGGCGACTTCCTTGCTGGCGGCCAGAATGTTCTTGGCGAGCGGCGGGAACTGGATGAACAGGACCGTGCCGATCGCCCAGAAGAAGCTGATGGCGCAGATGGCCAGGAACACCCGCTTGTCCTGCATCGTCGTGCGCACAAGCTGGATCGAGGAACGCCAGATATGGAAGTCGAGCGGTTCGGGCTTGCACATCGGCGGTGCGGGCGGGACCTGCCGTCCGGCGACATAGCCGATGCAGGCGACGACGAAGACGCTGATCGCCGCGGCATCGACGCTGATCCACCCCGCAACAATGGTACCGGCCAGCACCGCTATATAGGTCCCTGCCTCGACGAGGCCGGTGCCCGCAAGCACCTCGCCATCGCGCAGGTGCTGCGGCAGGATGGCGTACTTGATCGGGCCGAAGAAGGTCGAATGGACGCCCATCGCGAATAGCGCGAGCAGCATCAGCGGGATCGCGATGGTGTGCAGGCCGATGCCCTGCCACGCGAGTGCCAGTCCGGCGCCGCCCACCAGCATGATCACGATTTCGCAGAACTTGATGATGCGGATGATCTTTGCCTTGTCGCGCATGTCGGCCAATTGGCCGGACAGTGCCGAGAGCGCGAAGAAGGGAATGATGAAGATCGCCGATGCCAGCGCGCTGAACCGGGCTTCATCGGCCTCGGAGTTGTAGACGCTGTAGACGACGTAGAGGACCATCGCGTTCTTGAACAGGTTGTCGTTGAACGCGCCGAGAAGCTGTGTGACGAACAGCGGCAGGAAACGTCGGGCCCGAATGAGTTTTGACGTCGTTGTCATCTGTTAATCTGCAACCGGCCTCTAATTCTGGTGCGCGGACACTTAAAGCGGTGGGCGAGGGGCACAACCCCTGATCGGCACTTTATTCCTCCCTGCGTTACCGGCTATGGGCATTGCCTGAATGCTCACATTGCCGAATCTCCTCACGCTGTCACGCATCCTGACCGTGCCGCTTCTGGCATTTCTCTTGTGGTGGCCGAATTGGGAGTTCGGATACGGCCTGGCCTTCGGGCTCTACTGCCTCATGGGCATAACCGATTATTTCGACGGCTATCTCGCCCGGTCGAGCGGGACGGTCTCGAAGCTGGGCATCTTCCTCGACCCGATCGCCGACAAGATCATGGTGGCTGCGGTCATCCTCGTGCTGACGGCGCAGGGCATCCTGCGCGGCCCCTATGTGGGCGACATGCACGTCATCGCAGGCCTGATCATTCTCGTGCGCGAGATCGCCGTTTCGGGCCTGCGCGAATTTCTCGGGCCGCTGCAGGTCTCGGTTCCGGTCAGCAAGCTTGCCAAGTGGAAAACGGCTTTCCAGATGATCTCGCTGGGCGCGCTGATCCTCGGCGGGGCAATGCCCTGGTGGAACGTGCCCTTCGCGGGAATCGAGATCAACCTGCCGCATACCGTCGGCCTGACGACGCTCTGGGCGGCGGCGGCGCTGACGATCATCACTGGCTGGGACTACATGCGCGTGGGCCTCAAGCACATGGACTGACGCGGTGGCCCGGTCGGGCCATCGTCGCGATACCGGCATTCCCAGAGGATCGCCTCGGGATTATCCCGCCCGCAATTCGTCCGCCAGCATCCGGAATTCGTCCGAACGCGGGGAGTTCTTGCGCCACACCAGCGCGATCTCGCGGTTGGCGTTGGGCGAGACGAGGGGGCGTGCAACGACGTTTGTGCCGTTGAGGATGCCGGCGTCGAGCGCCATTTCGGGCAGCATCGTCAGCCCGAGGCCATTGTCGACCATCTGGACGAGCGTGTGCAGGCTGGTGCCGATCATCGTCGCGCTGGCGCGCAGCTCCGGGCGGTTGCAGGCAGCCAGCGCATGGTCCTTGAGACAATGCCCGTCCTCAAGCAACAGCAAGCGGTTCTCGTCGATGACGTCGGGCGCGACTTCCTCGGGCGGATTGCGCGGGTCATCGTGCGGGAAGGCGACGTAGAAAGCGTCGAGCTCGATCGTCTCCTTCTCCACTTCCCCGGTCGTGTAGGGGAGGGCGAGCAGGACGCAGTCGGCCCGGCCGTGATGCAGCGATTCGATCGCCGCGGCGCTGGGCTCCTCGCGCAGGAACAGCTTGAGGTTGGGCCTTTCGCGGCGCAGGCGCGGCAGCATCCGGGGAAGCAGGAACGGTGCGATGGTCGGGATCACGCTCATGCGGACTTCGCCCGAGAGCGGCTTGCCGCTCGACTGGACCAGTTCGGAAAGTTCCTCGGTCTCGCGCAGGATGCGGTGCGCCTTGGCGACGACGGCATTGCCAAGCGGGGTGAAGCGTACCGCGCGCTTGGTGCGCTCGACCAGCGTCACGTCCAGCAGCGCCTCGAGATCGCGCAGACCCGCCGAAAGCGTCGACTGCGAGACGAAGCAGGCTTCTGCGGCGCGTCCGAAATGCCCGTGCTCGTGCAGGGCCACGAGGTACTGCAGCTGCTTGAGCGTGGGCTGGTAGACGGTCATCCGGTGGCCTGGCCGCCTTCTTCCTCTGCCGTAGCCATCTCGCCGGTTTCCTCGGCCGCTTCCTGCGGCCTTTCGTCATCGACGTGGGTCATCTTGAGGCGGCCGTTCTCCACCGCGAAGGCCAGCTTGCCTTCGACCAGGTCGAGAGCGTCCTTGCCGAAGACCTCGTAGCGCCAGCCCTGCAGGATCGGCAGGTTCTTGCGCACGCCGGCTGCGAGCAGTTCCAGCTCGTCGCTGCGGGTGAGCAGGCGGGCGGCAACGTCGATCTCGCGCGCGCGGATCTTCACCAGCAGCTTGAGCAGGTCGGCAACGAGCGCGCCTTCCTTGCCGAGCGGGGCACCGCGCGGTGCGCGCGGCGGCAGCTCGTCGTCGGGAAGCGGCTGGGCCTTGGCGATCGTCGCCATCAGGCGCTTGCCGATCTCGTTGTCCTTCCAGCCTTGCGACAGGCCGCGCACCTTGGCGAGGTCCGACTGCTGCTTGGGCGGGTGGTTGGCAAGGTCGGCCAGCGTCTCGTCGCGGGCGATGCGACCGCGCGGGATGTTCTTGCCCTGCGCTTCATGTTCGCGCCATTCGGCGATCGCCTTGAGGCGACCGAGCATGGCCGGATTGCGTCCAGACGCCTTGATCCGTTTCCACGCCTGGGTCGGATCGTTGCGGTAGTTCTCCGGATCGGCGAGCTTTTCCATCTCCTGGTTGAGCCAGGACCCGCGCCCGGTCTTGATCAGGCGCTTGAGGATCTTCGGGAAGATCTTGGAAAGATGGGTGACGTCGCCGATGGCATATTCGATCTGCCGCTCGGTGAGCGGACGGCGCGACCAGTCGGTGAAGCGCGCGCCCTTGTCGATCGTCAGGCCGAGCCAGGATTCGACGAGGTTGGAATAGCCGATCTGCTCCGACTGGCTGATCGCCATCATTGCGATTTGCGTGTCGAAGATCGGGTGCGGGGTGCGACCGGTCGCGTTGAAGATGATCTCGACGTCCTGCCCGCCCGCGTGGAAGACTTTCAGGACTTCCTCGTTGTCGGTCAGCAGGTCGAGCAGCGGCGACAGGTCGAGGCCCTCGGCCATCGGGTCTATCGCAGCGGCTTCCTCCGTATTGGCGATCTGCACGAGGCAGAGTTCGGGCCAATAGGTGTTCTCGCGCATGAATTCTGTGTCGACGCTGACGAAATCGGATTTTGCCAGGCGTTCGCACAGGGCTGCGAGATCTTCGGTCTGGGTTATGAGCGGATGAATGATCATTGAACAGCGGCGTTACGCCTAACAGGACGCAGGATCAACGCTCTCTCACAAGGTTTGGGGGAAGCCTCCCCCACTATTTGCGACGAAATATTCTCTGGAAGAGGCCCGGTTTTTCCAAGGCTTCGAGTTCGGCGATACTTTCGGGAGTGACGATTCGCCTGCGTAACTGCGTGCCGGTGGTGTGCGACGGCACTTCCGGAAGTTCCCAGGCTTCGGGTTCCACGCCCGGATCGGCGCCCGGATCTGCCAGTTCGCGCAGTTCCAGAAGAGCCGCCGTTTCCTCCAACGGGCGAGGGTCCTCGAAGGCTTCTTCGAAGCCGGGCGACGGCTGATGGGCCGCCGGTGCGAAGCTGCCGTAGTCGGGGGCGGGTGTCTCGGCGACCGGGCCCGGGATCGGTACCGTCTGCGGTGTGGGTGCGCACACGAAGGCGCTGGGCGCGGCCACTGCCGGGGCGGAGACGAAAGGATAGGATTCGTTGCTGCCGACCAGAACCGCCATCGGACGCGGCAGGCCTTCGCGCATGGCGGTGTCGCGGATCGCGATATGGGCCAGGACGGCGATGAAGCTGGCGCCGAGCATATAGGCGCGGCGCTCTTGCTCGCTGGCATCGCCGCCGGGGCGGCAGCGATGCTCCAGCGCAAAGACGGCGCCATAGAGATCGTCGATACCGGCAATGCCGATCGTGTCGTCCACTTCGACGAATCGATCCGTCCAGCGGCTTCCGGAGCCAACGTAGCCGCCCGTCAGCGAAGCGCGGTCGCAGCGCGAGAAGGGCCAGGCGTCATCGGTGTAGTAGTGGGTCTCGACGTGCAGCGGCATCAGGCCGGAAGGTTCGGGCGACAGGCCGATGTGGTCCGGGTCGCTGAGGTCGATGCCAATGGCGGTGATCGGTGCGCCGAGCGTGTCCAGATGCGCCAGCCGTCCGGCAATGTCTTCCCATCCGGTGATCGACAGGTCAGCTGAGGTAAGCTGCGGGAATCGTTCGGGCAGGGGAAGTCCGGGGCAGCTGACCATGGCGATTCGGCTTCGCAGCCAGGTTTCCGCCTGTTCGGCCTGGCCTTCGCGCAGTAGGACCTCGATGGCGTGGCGGAATTCCTCATCGACCATTCCGTCGATCGTGATTTCGGCCAGCATGTTATTGTCTCCTGATGACCCGTAGGATCGCAGATAGAAGTGCAATCGTTTATTTCGGGTTACGGGATTAATTTCGGGTAACGCCCGACCGTGTGCAGGCCCTCAAGCGGGGCCGGAAATCGGCTCACGGCAAACGCCATCTGGAAATCGTGGCGGCAGTCCTCTAGGGGGCTGCGCTTGCAACCAGTTTTCTTGAGAAGAAGCGCGACAACGCCATGACCCATCCCTATCGCTCCCACACTTGCGGCGCCCTGACTGCGGCCGATGTCGGCCAGACCGTCCGCCTGTCCGGCTGGGTGCATCGCAAGCGCGACCACGGCGGCGTTCTCTTCGTGGACCTGCGCGACCACTACGGCATCACCCAGGTGGTGACCGACGCGGACAGCCCCGCGCTCGAAATTCTCGATTCGCTGCGCCTCGAAAGTGTCGTGACCATCGAGGGCAGCGTGAAGGCGCGCACCGAGGCGACCGTGAACCCGAACCTGCCGACCGGCGCGATCGAGGTCTATGCGCGCGCTGCCACGGTGCTGTCGAGGGCCGAGGAGCTGCCGATGCCGGTTGCCGGTGAGCAGGAGTATCCGGAGGACATCCGCCTCAAGTACCGCTTCCTCGACCTGCGCCGCGAGACGCTTCACGCCAACATCGTGACGCGCACCAGGATCATCTCGGACATGCGCCGCCGCATGGAAGGCATCGGCTTCACCGAGTACTCGACGCCGATCCTGACCGCGTCTTCGCCCGAGGGTGCACGCGACTTCCTCGTGCCCAGCCGCATCCATTCGGGCAAGTTCTACGCGCTGCCGCAGGCCCCGCAGCAGTACAAGCAGCTGCTGATGGTCGCCGGTTTCGACCGCTACTTCCAGATCGCGCCGTGCTTCCGCGACGAAGACCCGCGCGCCGACCGTCTGCCGGGCGAATTCTACCAGCTCGACCTCGAGATGAGCTTCGTTACCCAGGAGGAAATCTGGGAAACGATGGAGCCGGTGATCCAGGGCGTCTTCGCCGAGTTCGCCAAGGGCAAACCGGTCACCCCCTCGGGCGAATTCCGCCGCATTCCCTATGCCCAGTCGATGCTGGACTACGGTTCGGACAAGCCGGACCTGCGCAACCCGATCATCATCAAGGACGTGACCGATCACTTCCGGGGCTCGGGCTTCGGCATCTTCGCCGGCATCGTCGAGAACGGCGGCAAGATCCGCGCGATCCCGGCGCCGGGCGCCGGTGCGGGCAGCCGCAAGTTCTTCGACGAGATGAACAACTGGGCGCGCGGCGAGGGCTTCTCTGGCCTTGGCTACATCAACATCAAGGACGGCGTCCCCGGCGGCCCGATCGCCAAGAACCATGGCGAGGAGAAGACCGCGGCGCTGATCGAGGCGCTGGGCCTTGGCCCCAACGACGGCGTGTTCTTCGCTGCGGGCAAGGAAGAGCAGGCGGCCAAGCTCGCCGGTCTCGCCCGTACCCGCGTCGCCGAGCAGCTTGACCTGATCGACAGGGACCGTTTCGAGCTGTGCTGGATCGTCGACTTTCCGTTCTTCGAATGGGACGAAGACAACAAGAAGGTCGACTTTGCGCACAACCCGTTCTCGATGCCGCAGGGCGGCATGGACGCGCTCACCTCGCAGGACCCGCTCACGATCAAGGCGTTCCAGTACGACCTCGTGTGCAACGGCTACGAGATCGCTTCCGGCTCGATCCGTAACCAGAGCCCCGAGTTGATGGTCGCGGCCTTCGAGAAGGTCGGCCTGTCGAAGCAGGACGTCGAAGATCGTTTCGGCGGTCTCTACCGCGCCTTCCAGTACGGCGCCCCGCCGCACGGCGGCATGGCCGCGGGCGTCGACCGCATCGTCATGCTCCTGTGCGGTGCGCAGAACTTGCGCGAAATCACGCTGTTCCCGATGAACCAGCGCGCCGAAGACCTGCTGATGGGCGCGCCGTCGCCGGCCGAACTCAAGCAGCTTCGCGAACTGCACTTGCGCGTGGTCGATCCGGTTAAGCCCGCTGCCTCCACGCCGGGCCACGTTGTCGCTCCCGACGCGGGCTGATAGACTGGCTCCAGCCTGAAATGGGTAGGCCGGCTCCGGTTGAGTCGGCCCGCGCATCCGCCCGGGCAGAAGGTCCGGGCCGTGCGCGACCAGGCAGCCGGTCGGCGAGCCCCATGGCCTTGCAACCGGAACGGTGGTCGTTCCGGCACAGCCCGGAGCTTGCACGATGAAGCAGCAGATTGCACTTGTCACGCTGGGCGTCGCCGACATGGGGCGGTCCAAGGCTTTTTATCGCGAAGGGTTCGGCTGGCAGCCGGCCTTCGAGATGGACGACGTGGCCTTCTTCCAGATGAACGGCTTCGTGTTCGGCATCTGGGGGCGCGACGATCTGGCTCAGGACATGCAGCGCGAGGCGGGCGGTTCCGGCAGCTTTGCACTGGCGCACAACGTGGAAAGCGCCGAGGCGGTCGATGCCACGATCGCCCGGCTGGTTGCTGCCGGGGCCTCGCTGTTGCGGGCCGCGGACAGTCCAACCCACGGCGGTTACCGCGGCTACGTTGCCGATCCCGATGGCCATGCCTGGGAAATTGCCTGGAATCCCGCCTGGACAGTGGATAACAGGGGGTATGTCACCGTGCCGACATCCTCCTAAGTTCAGCGGGAGGCTTGCCAGCTCGACTCGTTCTCATTAGGGCGACTTTCGAGATTTTATCCTCCGGATTGAGAAGGGGTCTATTCAAATGAGCGATACCGCCGATCGGGTTAAGAAGATCGTCGTTGAGCACCTCGGCGTCGAAGCCGACAAGGTGACCGAAGAAGCAAGCTTCATCGACGATCTGGGCGCAGACAGCCTCGACATTGTCGAGCTGGTCATGGCCTTCGAAGAAGAATTCGGCGTCGAGATCCCGGACGATGCTGCTGAGAAGATCAGCACCGTTTCCGATGCGATCAAGTACATCGAAGAGAACAAGGGCTGAGCCAGTCCTTCGGTTTCGCCGCTTCCCTGACGCGTGTCAGGGGGCGGGATACCGGAACCCGGATTGATATCGACAGGCTCGACCTCTAAGGGGCGGGCCTGTTGCCGTTTCGGCCAACTGAATTACCCTGGCCAGATGCATTACCGGCCAACTGCATTTTTGGAGAGCATGAATGCGTCGCGTCGTCGTTACCGGACTTGGTCTTGTCACCCCGCTGGGTGCCGATGTTGAGACCACCTGGGCCAATATCCTCGCCGGCAAGAGCGGCGCGGGGCCGATCACCAAGTTCGATGCCTCGGACCAGAAATGCCGTATCGCCTGCGAAGTGAAGCCGGCCGATCACGACTATGGCTTCGACGCCAACAAGCGCGTCGACCACAAGGTCCAGCGTCAGGTGGATCCGTTCATCGTCTTCGGTATCGATGCTGCGGGCCAGGCGATCGAAGACGCCGGTCTTACTGACATGGACGAGGAAACCCGCCTCATGGCCGGCTGCTCGATCGGTTCGGGTATCGGCGGTCTGCCTGGCATCGAAAGCGAATCGCTCGTGCTGGCCGAGAAGGGCCCGAGCCGTGTCTCGCCGCACTTCGTCCACGGACGCCTGATCAACCTGATCTCGGGCCAGGTCTCGATCAAGTACGGCCTGATGGGTCCGAACCACGCGGTCGTTACCGCCTGTTCGACCGGCGCCCACTCGATCGGCGATGCTGCGCGCATGATCAAGGATGGCGATGCCAACATCATGCTGGCAGGCGGCGCCGAAAGCACCATCTGCCCGATCGGCATTGCCGGCTTCGCGCAGGCCCGTGCGCTGTCGACCAATTTCAATGACGATCCGACCAAGGCCAGCCGCCCCTACGACCAGGCCCGCGACGGCTTCGTCATGGGTGAGGGCGCCGGTGTCGTCGTGCTCGAGGAGTACGAGCACGCGAAGGCTCGTGGCGCCAAGATCTACTGCGAAGTGATCGGCTACGGTCTGTCGGGCGACGCCTACCACGTCACTGCGCCGCACCCCGAAGGCTCGGGCGCGTACCGCTCGATGGCGATGGCGCTGCGCAAGGCCGGTGTCGAGCCCAAGGACATCGATTACATCAACGCCCACGGCACTTCGACGCCACTTGGCGACGAGCTCGAGCTGGGCGCGGTGCGCCGCCTCTTTGGCGACGCCATAGCGGATGTTTCGATGAGCTCGACCAAGTCGGCGATCGGCCACTTGCTCGGCGGCGCGGGCGCGGTCGAATCGATCTTCTGCATCCTCGCGCTGCGCGACCAGATCGTGCCGCCCACGCTCAACCTCGATAACCCGAGCGAGAGCTGCCAGGGCGTCGATCTCGTGCCGCACACCGCGAAGAAGCGCGAAGTGCGCGCCGTGCTCAACAACAGCTTCGGGTTCGGCGGCACCAACGCCAGCCTGGTGATGCGCAAGATCGACTGAGGCGATAGCCGATGGAGCGGACGGGCCGATGATGTCCCGGCGCGGATGGGTTCTGGCCGCGGTGATTGCCGCGGCCGTCCTCCTGGCCCTCTGGAGCTTTCTGGGCGGCTGGTTCGGTTCCGGCCCGCTCGAGAAGGATCGCAACTTCATCGTGCCGGCGGGCGCCAGCCTCACGGCCGTTGCCGAGCGGCTGGAAGAGCAGGGCGTCATCCGCTCTGCCTCTGGCTTTGCGCTGCGCGCGCGCATCTTCGGCGGCGGCGGTGCGATCAAGGCGGGCGAGTTCGCCATTCCCGCCCACGCAAGCCCCTCGCGGGTGCTGGACATCATCACAAGCGATGACGTGATCCGCCGCTACGTGACCATTCCCGAGGGCATGCCCTCGATCATGGTGCAGGAGCGTTTGATGGCGACGCCGGAACTGACCGGCGAAGTCTCGGTGCCCGAAGAAGGCTCGGTCTTGCCCGACAGCTATGCCTACCAGTCGGGTGACAGCCGCGAGGACGTGCTGCGCCGGATGCAGGCGGCTATGGCCCGTACGATGGACGAACTGTGGGCGCAGCGTGGCAAGGACCTCGTCGTGAAGACGCCCGAGGAAGCCCTGATCCTCGCTTCGATCGTCGAGAAGGAAACCGGCAAGGCTTCCGAGCGGCGCATGGTGGCTGGGCTCTATTCGAACCGCCTCAAGGAAGGCATGCTGTTGCAGGCGGACCCGACGATCATCTACCCGATCACCAGGGGCAAGCCGCTGGGCCGCCGCATCCTCCAATCCGAGATCCAGGCGGTCAACGACTACAATACATACACGATGGTCGGCCTGCCCAGGCATCCGATAACCAATCCCGGCCGCGCCTCGATCGAGGCGGTCCTGCACCCTGCCCGGACCGATGCCCTCTACATGGTCGCGGACGGCACCGGCGGCCATGCCTTTGCCGGGACGCTCGCCGAGCATAACGACAACGTGAAGAAGTGGTTTGCGATCCGTCGTCAACGCGGTGAACTCTGAAGCCTGATGCGCTAGGCTGCCGGGCACGCCACTGAAGGCGCGCAATCCAAGGAGGCCAGACATCGGTGTAAACTTGCCCGGACAGACCCTGAGCCCCGCGCGCAAGCCCGGGGCGCCATTGCTGGTCACGGCCGAACTTCCGCCAGACGTCCTGTTCTGGGCCGACGGCCTGCGCCGCGCACATTATCCTCCCGAACGCAACCGCCTGCGCGCCCATGTTACCCTGTTTCATGCCCTTCCGGCTTCCGTGGAGGAGGAACTGGTGCAGGTCCTGAAGGACCTTGCCGCAAGCCCGCCACCGCCAGCGCGCATGACCGGCCTGATGAAATTGGGGCATGGCACCGCGCTTGCGGTCGAATCGCGCGAGGTCGTCGAAATGCACGGCGTGATTGCCGAGCGGATGCACGGCCTGCTGACCAACCAGGACGCAAGGCCGCTACGCCTTCACATCACGATCCAGAACAAGGTGACGGGCGAGGCGGCGAGGGGGCTGCAGGCCGAACTGGCCCCGCAATTGCAGCCTGTCACCTTCCGTTTTCGCGGCTTCGGTCTCTACGCCTGGGAGGACGGCTTGTGGCGTGAAATCAGGACGATTCCTTTTCGCGGATAATTCCGCATTTCAGGTGTTGACCGATCCCAACCTCCCCCCTAAAGGACGCGGCCTGCCCCGGGCAAACCGGGGCGGCCGGAACAGGCCATATGGTATGGCGGAGTAGCTCAGCCGGTTAGAGCAGCGGAATCATAATCCGCGTGTCGGGGGTTCGAGTCCCTCCTCCGCTACCATCCCTCATTTTCCGCCGACGACCCATTGCGGCCACCGGCGGACATTTTTCCAAATAAATCAAATATTTCTCGCGTCTCGCCGCAATCGCCAACGTCCCGTTGCGACCCGCTGCGACCACCCACGTCGATTTGGATTGGGGGTATTTTGGGGGTATTTTTCCGCTGTCCCCAAAACAGGCGATACCCCCAAATGGCTTTGAAGGAACTCGAGGTCAAATACGCCACCAAGCGGAAGCGCCCCTATAAGCTGTCCGATGGAGAAGGCCTGCACCTGCTCGTCCAGCCGAGCGGATCGAAACTCTGGCGCCTGAAATACCGCTTCGACGGGAAGGAGAAGCTGCTGAGTTTCGGCAAATACCCTGTCGTCACTCTGGCAATCGCGCGCGAGAAGCGGAACGCGGCCAAGCTGCTGCTCGATCAAGGCAAAGACCCTGCCGAGGTCAAGAAGCAGGCGAAAAAGCAGAGGATCGCCCTCAAGCAGTTCGAAGAGATTGCCCGGGCCTGGCATGCAAATCGCGTCGAGGGGCTCGACCCTGCCCATGCCAAGCGCGTGATCAACCGGCTGGAGCGCGACGTCTTCCCCGTCATCGGGACGCGTCCGATTGTCGAAATCGATGCGCCCGAGATTTTGGACATGATTCGAGGGGTCGAAGCGCGTGGGGCGCTCGATATCGCCCGACGCCTCAAGCAGGGCGTCAGTCAGGTCTTTCGCTTCGCGATCGCGAGCGGCTGGGCGAGTGTCGATCCGACGCTGGGGCTGAATGACGCGCTCAAACCCAAGCCGCCCGTCAAACATATGGCGCGCGTGCCTCTCACGGAATTTCCAAAGCTGGTGCAGGCGATCTTCGCCTACGATGGCGACGACACGCCTCGCCGGCGTGAGATCACCCGCGACGCGCTGCTGTTCACGTTGCTGACCTGGGTGCGGACCAGCGAAACCCGCTTTGCGGCCAGGGACGAGTTCGAAGATCTCTACGGACCGAACCCGCTGTGGCGGCTGTCGCCGGAGCGCATGAAGATGGAGCGCGAGCATCTTGTCCCCCTGTCTCGCCAAGCCGCGGCGATCGTCCAGCGGCGCCTGAAGGCGACGAACGACGTGTTCCTCTTCCCCGGCGCCAAGCCCGGAAAGCCCATTTCCGAGAACACGATGATCTATGCCTGCTACCGGATGGGGTATCTTCATCGCCAGACGGTGCATGGGTTTCGTGGACTCGGCTCGACCTGGGCGAACGAAGCCGAAAGCTACAAGCCGGACTGGATCGAAATGGCGCTCGCCCATGAGGATGAGGACGAGGTGCGCGGCGCTTACAACAGCGCGCTCTATCTCAGCGCGCGCAAGCGGATGCTTCAGGACTGGGCCGATATGATCGAGAAGCGCGGCATGCCTGGCCAAGCGGGCTGCATCGATTCGGGGGCCGAAGCGGCAGAAGTCGCAAATTTACCTGCGCACCCGCGGTATCACGGTCTCAGGTTGGTGACTCGCGATGGGACGCTGCTCCACACCCCGTAACGACACAAATTTATACGGGCGCTTGCGCTCCTTGCGAACGTGCGCATCACCTCAATTGGACTCTTGATCCACGAGAATGCCTAACGACGAAATGGCGTCCCATAGATTTTGGGAAGCAGCTCGCGCAGTTCTCCCGAGAAGGGGTAGGGACGCGAGACCTTGTCATCGAGCCCGTGAACGAGGGACCATTCCCAACCCGAGGTGTCGTTCGAAAGCATGGCGAGGCGAGCAAGGAGGGTCTCGGCCGTCGCATTTTGAAGGAGATATTCGAGCTCGTCGATCAGCACGACCGGCACGCGCGGTCGGTCTGTCGCGATGATGTCCGGATCCTTTTCGTCGGCGATGCGGTTGGCTATCGCCATTACCTCCGGGTGCAGCTTCTGAGCCATGATGAGCCAGGGGTCGGCGGTGAGCACCATGCCCAGGCAATCCTCGGCCGCCGGCCGGGGAAGGAGCCCTCGCCGGGCATGGGAGAAGTAGCGCCAAACCTGGAAGACGCCTTTGGCGATCTCTTCATACGCCGAAGCGGCGCTGCTGACCGGATCGCCGGAGAAACGCGCCGTTATCGGCATCCGCTTCGCCTTGCATTCCACCACGAGGCGCACGGTCTCGCCCTTTGAAACGAGAATGTCGGGGGTGTCGAAGCGCCGCTTCTTGGTCCCGTAGCGGTATTCGGATCCGACATCGTAATCGTCGAGCATCGCCGCGAGATAGCGCGAGCAATACTGCTCGAATCTGCTGCCCACCTCATCCCAGATCGCGCCTTCGCCGCCGACGATGTCAAAGAACAGGCCCGATGTCGCCCGCTGAAGGATCAACGGCGGAAGCGGCGCGATCGCGTCCACATCCGGCATTCCAAAGCGGAGGATTGGATGGCGGCGCAGGACACTGGGCTTGTAGCCGATATGCTCGTCGTAACCACGCAACTCCTTCGCCATCGCTCGGGCATTCGCCGGACCAAGCGAGATCCGATCGAGCACGGTCTCGATCAATGCCGCGCTAACGCCACCGACATCGCCATAGTTCGACCATGTCCCTGAGGCGGAATTGCAGCTTCCGCAAAAGATATAAAAGGCCGCCTCGATGAACTCGGGTACCGAGCAGCCGACCTGCTCGGCGAAATAGGCACCTACCTGTCCTTGCCCAAAAAGCTGGACGGCGCGGTAGAACCTCGGTTGGTTGGTAAAGCCGCGCTGCCACTCGAATTGCCGCTGCGACAGGCGGTGAACCTCGTAGAGAACATGGTTGTTCTCGAGGAAGCGGCGATCATCCGCTTCTTCTATTCGCTGGATCAGCTTCGTCAGCGCATGGATCGTCGAGAAGTTCTCTGTCACCAAAATGCGTCCGCGCCGATCCGGAATGTGCGGAAGGACCAAGGCCTCGTTTACGAGGGTCTCCAACTGCCACGGGTAGAGGACGTAAGGCGAGCCGGCATCCCCATTCATATGGTCCGGCGCGAAGCGCATATAGCGTCGCGCGGCGTCAGTATGCCCGTTCTGGATGGCCCAAGCGCACCATGTCATTCCGACAATGTCGAGAAGCGATGACTTCGAAATCAATTTCGCAAGCTTGAGCCGATAGGCCCTTTGCCCGAGAGTTTGCACGTTCAATTCCAGCTTGATGGCGGGACGCCCGCGGTATCAGCCATCCACTTAGGCGGATTTGACGCGCGGAGAAGGCTCGTCCGCGTTCGTCCGCCCCGTCGACCAGCGTTCCCCGAGATTTTCGCGATAGGAGTCGCTCGCCTTTTACGACAAAGGCCTCGACGGCATCGCCTATCGCAGCCGCCACAACAACGACCAGATCTGCTACGCGCTGTTCGACCGGATCGCCGCGGTCCATCTCGACCGGCTCGAGACGCAGCATTTTGCCGACATGCCCAATATCGCCGATCAGCTGCTGCGCCGGCACAATGCCGTCTGGGATCCGCTGCTGCCGCTCCCGCCGCTTAGCGCGCTTCCCTGAGCAGGCTGTCCGGCGTTCGACGTTGGGTGTCAGAGGGGGAGGCGTAAGCGCCAGCCCGACAGCCAGGCACGGAGGTTGGGGAGAAATTCACTTTTCGTTCTACCTAGGAGCCACTTGGCGCACTATTCAGGGGTGATCATGGGGCAATCCGGGCGCCGCCTCGCTGGCAGCGTCTTAATGAGTGGCAGGGGACTCGTGCGTGAACGATAAGGCCGAATCGCTGGCGAGGGACGTGATCTTCCTCAGCCATGCGATGCCCGAAGACACCGAGTTCGCCGCGTGGCTCGGCATGCAGCTTGCCAACGCCGGCTACCGGGTCTGGTCGGAAGCGACCCAACTGATCGGCGGCGAGCGTTTCTGGACGGATATCGAAGAAGCCTTCGATACCGTCATCGGCAAGACAGTCGTCGTCGTCTCGGGCGTGACGCGCAGCAAGAACGGCGTGCTCGATGAGATCGAACGCGCGGTGGCTACGGCCGAACGGCTCGGCATCGACCATGCCCACTATGTCGTGCCACTGGCGGTATCGCCGCTCAAACGGAGCGACATGCCGATCCAGCTCGGTCGTCAGAATGCGATCCAGTTCCATCCCTCCTGGGCGGAGGGACTGGCGCGATTGCTCAAGCTGCTCGCCCGCGACGATTTTCCCAAGGCCGCTTCGCCGAGCGCGGTCGGTGCCTGGGTTGCCAACTGGTTCGAGGGCCGCCACCGCATCGTCGAGCGTGAGACGGAGCTCATGACCAATGGGCTCGGCATCACCGCGCTGCCGGACCGGGTCCGCTTTTATAACGTCGGCGTCCCAGCCGACGCTCTGAAGCACGTCCCTGCACGGCTCTCGGTTCCGAGCGTCATCAACGGCGCCCTGCTTGTCACCTTCGCCGGCGAGGAGGAAATTCGCGAGATGCTCGGTTCTGAAATCGCGCTGACCCTGCGCGCGGACGTCGGGATCGAGGAATTTCTTGCCAGCGATGTCGAGAAGGGGGGCCCCTATGTCTCCCGCCGCGACGCTTCGAACCACGTCGTCAACATGTTGCGCCAAGCTTGGGACAATTTCTGCGAAGCGCGAGGACTAAATCGTCTCGAACTCGCCTCGGGACGGGTCGGCTGGTTTCTCCCCTTGGGCATGGTCGAGGGCCAGTTCGTGCGCTTCGTCGATTTCGACGGCAAGTCACGCAAGCGGTATCTCTACGGCGTCAAGACCAAGAAGGTCGGGGATGAGCGTGTGGTAGGCATGCACTGGCATTATGCGCCACGGCTGCAGTTTGCGTTGGGCGACGTCGACGAAGTTCATGTCGAGGCCCATGTCGCTTTCACCGTGAATGGCCGCGAACTGCTCGGTGATCCCGACAAGGCGCACAAGATTCGCCGCAGCTTCTGCAAACAATGGTTCAACGAGCAGTGGCGTACGCTCCACCTGGCCTATTTTTCGTTCCTGTCGGACGGCACGGAGCGCATCGAATTGCCCGTCTCGCGCGACCAGGTCTGCGTTATCGACACACGCCCGGAGCGCTATTCCAGTCCGGTCACCTTCGAACCTCCGCCGCGCAAGGTAAGGGCGGGTGCGGCGGCGCCCGCGGCTGCCGAGGAGGAGGAAGTGCCCGAGGACGATCCCGATGTCGACGAGGACGACGTGATCGATCCCTGGGACGATTTCGATGCCGAAGGTGACGAATGAGCGACATCTGGTACATTCCCGAGCCGCGCTGCATCTTCGGTTATGGCCAGTCGATGGAGCATCCCAAGGACGGGCTGACCGCCTTCGGTCCCGTCCATGATCAGCGCCAGCCGAAGGAGCTGCGCATCGGCGCTATCGGGACGCCGGATGGGCTGCGCTATTTCAGGCAATGGGTCGGATCGATCCAGGGCCCAGTTCCGGTCAGCAAGAAGGACGATCCCAAGCAGTCGCTCTTTCCGGGCTTCGCTGCGACCTTTCGCTGCAGCTGGGCCGAAGAGCCGATCGCGAGCATCGAGATCGATCCCAAGGAGATCGAGGAGACGCTGCGGCACGCCGACGGGCACCAGCGCATTTACAACACCGTCAGTCTCTATGAGAGCCGGATTGCCAAATATGTGAACGAGGAGGACTTCCCCGTCTCCTTGTGGTTCGTGATCATCCCCGAAGCGGTCTACGAGCGCGGACGGCCCAAGTCGCAGGTGCCGCTGGCCGAAAGGACGCACAAGGAGGAGGCGCTCTCGCATAAGCAGGCGAAGTCGCTCGCGACGGCTCCCTTCTTTCCCTTTCTCGATGCCCTGAATCGGGGCGCCGAGATGCACCGCTATGCGCGCGATTTTCGCGATCAGCTGAAGGGCCGGCTGCTGGGGCCGCGCGCCGTTGTCCAGGTCGTGCGCGAAACCACGCTCGCACCGCATGCCTTCACCAAGTCGAACGGCGCACCGCTGCGCAGTCTTCAGGACCCCGTCGATGTGGCCTGGAATCTCGCGACTGGCGCCTTCTACAAAGCCGGCGGTCAGCCATGGCGGCTAGATGGCATCCGTTCCGGTGTCTGCTATCTCGGCATGGTCTACAAGCGGCTGGATGAGCACTCGGGAAGTCAGGCTTGCTGCGGCGCGCAGATGTTCCTGACCGATGGCGACGGCCTCGTCTTCAAGGGAGCGGTGGGGAACTGGTATTCCGAAGAATCGCGCGAATACCATCTCGACGAGGCACAGGCCGAGACGCTGATGCACAAGGCGATCGACGCGTACCGCGCTCAGCACAAGGACGATCCACGCGAAGTCTTCATCCATGGCCGCGCGCGCTTCAACGACGCAGAATGGAAAGGGTTCGAAAAGGCGATACCCGAAACGACCAAGCTGGTCGGCGTAAGGATCAAGCGGAACAATCTTCGCAAGCTCTATCGCGGTGACAAATATACCGCGTTGCGTGGCCTGGCGCTGCCGTTCTCGGAAACCAGCGGGCTGTTGTGGACGCTCGGCTTCGTGCCGCGCCTGCAGACCTATCAGGGCCGCGAGGTTCCCAATCCGCTGCTGATCGACATCTGCCGCGGCACGGCGAATCTGCGCACGGTCATGACGGACGTCCTCGCGCTCACCAAGGTCAATTTCAACGCGTGCCTCTATGCGGACGGTATGCCCGTGACCCTGCGCTTCGCCGATCGCGTCGGCCGCGTCCTCACGGCGATTCCACCCGAACTGGATCCGCCACCCCTGCCGTTTCGGCACTATATCTGAGACGAGGAGGTTCCGTGAGCTCGCCGCCGCCCTTATCCGAGGACTCGCTCGTTCAGATGCGCGTCGCGCACCTATCCATGATCCAGGGTGTCATTTCGCGCCTGTCGGGCTTCAGCGCCAATGCGAAAAACTTCTGCATAACGGTGATGGCAGCGCTGGTTGCGGTCGCCTTCCAAAAGCCCGTCCCGGAGCTGATATGGGCGGGCGTCGCGGTCCCTGCCTTGTTCGCCCTGCTCGATGCTTATTACCTCGCGCAGGAAAAGCGGTTCAGATTCCTGTACGAAACCGCGAGCGCCGCGCCCGTGGCGATGGCCGAAGACATGAGCCTCAAGGCTCAATCGCTCGACGCACGGCGACTCTCGCGTGCAGTCTTCAGCCTATCTGTCGGGGGATTCTACTTGGCGTTGCTGGTCGGGATGTTGCTTCTCCTGTATATTGCCAGCCATGGACCCGAACCGAAACTTTCTGGCGGAGATCGCGCGAATTCTGGGCGAACCGCCGTGGCAACCGCAAAACCATCTCCAGTCGCTGGCAGAAGCACTGCTCAGCCCGCAGCTGCGCCAAAGCAATCCACTCCCGCCGGTGAACCCACCGGTGCCCTCGCTCAATAGCCTGTTCGGGCTGGCGATGGCGCACGATACGCATGTCAGGCCGCAGCCGACGTCGCTCGACCGGATGTTTGCTGACCTTCAAAAGCTGGGGAGCCAGCCGCCGGCCCCGCGTCCGCTTGCACCCACTCCCGCCGTTCGGCGCGTCTTCTATTCTTTCCACTACGATGACGTCTTCCGGGTCAACCATGTCCGGAACGCCGGCAAGATCCGTGCAGTCGACCGCGGCCGCCAGCTGACGCCGCAGGACCGGAGCCTCTGGGAGAGAGTCAAGCGGACGAACCCCGCGAACCTACGCCGCGTGATCGACGCGCGGCTGCAGGGGACGTCGGTGACGTGCGTGCTCGTCGGCTCCGAGACCTGGGAACGCGAGTGGGTGCGCTATGAGATCGCGCGCAGTTTCTTCCGCGGCAACGGACTTCTCGCCGTCCACATCGACAAATGCCCGTGCCCGCGAAACGGAATTTCACGGCAGGGAGCCAACCCGCTCGCCTATCTCGCGCTTGGGTGGGACATGCGGATCTACGAGCATGTCGCTGGTGGTTGGTATCACTATTCCAAGATCCAGCAACGGATGACGAGTTGGCCGAGATGGCTGCCGAAGCCGTCGCATGGCCGTGTCATGCCGCTCAGCGAAGGTACGGCCAGCTACGACTGGAAGCTGCATGACGGATATCGCAATCTTCTGCGCTGGACGGATGCAGCGGCAAAGATCGCTGGGCGTTGAGACGCGTCAGAACGCTAAGGGCATTAAGCGTGGGAGCAGTTGGTGGAGAAAGGCCGTGCGCCGCAGGAAGAGTAAACCCGAGCGTCATTGGTCCGATCCGATACCGTTGGAGAACACGGGAAAGGTTGAGCAGAGCGAACCAAGAACCCGCTATTCGCGGGGCCTTCTGAATGAGATAATTGATGTTTGGCAGCCATATTACCGCGAGCGCCTGACCGACGAGGATGCGCGCGAGATCATCGAGAACATGGTCGGATTTGTCCGCCTCCTGAAGCACCGACAGGCTCGGACGCCTCACGCTGGCGATTCAGCGCATACTGATTAGAGCGAGGGCTCGAAACGCCACTCCCTCCCCTTCGTGGACGATATTCGAACTGCGTTTCAGGGGAATGCCAAGGAAATCAGCGCGATAGTCGCAGGCCTTCGGTGCGCCGGCCTACTATCGCCTGGATTTAGCAGTGAATGGACATGATTTTCGAACCGACTGCTAAAGGCGATCACGCGTGCAATGCGTTTGCTCGAAAGGTACGTTGAGTGAAATCGGCGTCTCAGGACTTGGTCGACGCATGTTCAGGCACTTTTTGCTCTGAAGCCTCAGAGGAGTTCGACCGCGAATGGCCGAGAATTCAGTCCTCGCCGCTTTTCCAGCCCAGAAGATAGGAGAGACAGAAGGCTGCGAGGCCAGCACCCCCTGCGGCGATGATGATTGCAGCATGTAGCCATTCATAGGCAGTGCGAGTGAGTGTGGGACTGCCCCAGGCGATGCCGATTGCCTGCAGGAGCACAAGGCAACAGCCAAGGAGCAAGGACAATGCGAGCAGCCACTTAAAGACCGTAAGACCTAGACGCGTAAGCGATGATCGCATCGACGTTTCCGGGAGTGCCACACGAACTCTCCTAAAAGCTCACAAAAATCGGCAACAGCCCGCTGGCGATGGCGACGCCAATTGCGACGATTGGCAGGACGAACCAGACGACCAGACGCACGAAAGTCCGCGCGGGATCGATGCCCGCGATGCTGGTAGCGATATAGATCGGGGCGGCGCCAGGCGGTGAGGCGCCCTCGGTCGATGCGAAGACCAGGATTGCGGTGGCCGCCACGGCAGGCGGAACGCCCGCCGCGGTCAGCGCACTGAAGGCCACGCCGCCGACTGCCGCAATCGTCGCGGTTCCGGTGAGCGGTGCGGCTATGAGGACGATGAGAAGGCCGATCCCAGTTGCCAGAATGGGTAACGGCGCGTTGATCCCGTCCATGAGAACACGAAGTTGCTCGACTAGGCCCAGCGAACCCAGCGCCGCCGCCGCCGCAAAGGCGAAGACGATTGCGGTGCCGATCAGTGCGTATCGCGGCGCGCTTTCAGTCAGCACAGCATCCCAAGCCACAATCGAACGCGGCAGTCTGCGCCAGCCCACCAGCACCGCAGCGAACATCATGACCACGGGAATCCAGACGATGATGCTCACGGTGTCGGCGGCTTCGCCCACGCGGCGACTGAGAAAACCTTCTCCCCAATCGGTAGTAAGAAAAATGGGGACGATGAGGCCTAGATAAACCAACAGCGAACTCCAACGCGGACGAGGGCCCGCGCCGGCCTCGGGCTGATCGCCGTTCACTGCCCCGATTCCATAGAGCCTTACCCAACAGAACACGACCATGAGGCGGTAGAGCACGGTCCATAGCCCGCCAACGAGCGCGGCCGAGAACAACTGATTTGCCGAAAGGACCGGCGCAACTGCGGCCGAACCCAACAGCAGGAACATCGACGAGCTCGGCGGAATGGAGATGCCGAGGCCAGCATTGCCGGCGACGAGGGATGCGGCGAGATCGGGCTGCCAATTCGTGCGGATCATCCAGGGAATGGTGACTGATCCGACTGACGACGCGATCCCCGCGCCCGATCCGGCAGCGCTGCCAAGCAGTGCGGAAGCGACGGTCGAAACATAGCCGGCGCCACCCCGGAAACGACCAAACGCTCGATTGAGTAGCGCCACCTGGTCTTCGATCAGTCCGAGCTTGGTAAGCAAGAAGCCCATGAACACGAACGCGACGGCTGCGAACACGACGTCTTCCGAAAAGGCGTCGGCCAGTCCGCTCGCAAACAGCTGGACGCAATCGCGCCCTCCGAAGACGCAGATCAGCAGGAAACCGACGATCAGCGCTTCGCCGATGTTACGTTTGAATACCCCGTTCCACGCGATGATGGTGACAACATAGGCGATCAGCGCCCAGACCGCGATGCCCAAGGGCGCCTCCCTTCACTGGTCGGGTGGCTCGCGAGGCGATTAGCCGCTGTCTGTTGATGACGCATCACGGTAGGACCTTCAACGGCGCAGGATAGGAGACGAAGCTGCGATAGTCGTTCGGGTCGCCGCGTCCCTTGTAGCGCGCTTGCAGTGGATAGGGATATAGCGGCCGCGTGAACTTGACACGCGAGCGGTCGTGAGGCAGCGTGATGAAATCGCCCTGGCTGTCGCCCTCAACATGGCCGGCGATCATCATGTCGGGCGCTTCGCCACGCTCCACCCAAGCTTCGAGATGGGCGAGGAAATCGACGGCGTTCGCGCCCGGCCCGCCGGTACAATGGCCGCGCCCCGGAATCATGAACAACCTAGCGAAGTCTTGGGTCTTGGCCTGTCCCCCCATGGCACGCGCCACCGCTTCGTAATAGTCGATCGTGCCGCGCGCGAGTGGGGTACCGCTGTCGTCCCACCCATGGGCAATGATCAGCTTGCCACCCGCCCGCTTGAAACGGCGCAAGTCGGGATTGTCGGCGCTGAGCAGCGCCTCCATCATGCCCATGCGCTTGTAGTCGCGGTCGAAGTCGAAGCTGCCCTGCGTCCAGCCCGGCCCAGGATCTGGCATGAATGCCATATATCCGAAGGCCTTCGCCGAAGCGTTGGCGAGCTTGGGCGTCACAGCGAAGCTAAGGGGGCCCTTCTCGGCGCCGAGATTGGGTCCGTAGAAAATGCGCTTCCCGCTGGATGTCTGCGGGCCGGCATAGACGAGCTCAGCGGCCTTTACCTGATTAGGCGTGAAGCAGGCCGATGTGCGGTCAGGCGTGCACGCGAGCGACGAGACGCGAAAACGGCAGCTCGGCGGATCATTGATGACGCCATCCTTGAGCCCGTCATTGCCGTCGCACGCTGCCAACACGGCATTGTGCAGGAGGTCGACATCCGCGGCGGAGAACAAGGGTTGTCCTTGGGCGTCGGTCGTCACGCGCGCGATCCATTCGGTTGTGAGCTTGGCCATCATGCCGTTGACGCTGGGCTCAAGCGCGACGATCCCGTCGAAATCCCACGGAAAGCGCTGCGCTTCCATCAGCCCCTGGCGACCGCCGCCGGAACAGCCGAGCATATACGAGTAGCGCGGTGCCTCTCCGTACAGCTGGGCGGCAATCGCCTTGCCCGCAAGAGTGACGACGTGGGTTGCACGAAAGCCGAAATCGACTTCAGCCTGGAGATTGTCGTAGGCCCATAGGCTATCGCCGAACGCATTTCCCATTCCGTCCCGGCTGGTGTGGTGGCCACGGTCGGATCCGATGCACGCATACCCGCGGCGAAGCATTTCATCGCACAGGCCGTCCAGCAGCTGGCCGTTGAACCGTGTCGTTCCGCAATTGCCGCCGCAGCCGACCTGGATAAACTTGCCGTTCCAGCTGTGCACTGGAAGCAGGAATTCGAAGCCGACTTGCGGTGCCACATAACCTTGCACATGGCACGCCGCGGGACGAATTCCTTGCGCAGGCAAAACGACCGCGCGCATCACCTGTGTCGGCGCGTCCTGCACTTTGGTGAAATCGTGATCCTCGAGGGCTGCGCAAGCCTGCTTGGAGATCGTCCGGGCGGCCGGCGTCCTTTCGGCATCCTGGCCGCCGGCTGGCGGAGCGGCGGCAACGATGCTGAGTGCGATCACTCCTGCCAATGTGAGCTGCCGTTTCATACTTCCATCCTTTCAGTCAAACCCCGATCAACGAAACGGCGCGAGACAATATCGATCAGTACAGTCAAGTCGGGCTCTTGCATCAAAGAGATTTTGTTGGAGGCAGGGCACCTGCGCCTCTGAATCTGCGAAGAAGTAAGAGTTCATATGCAAACCCCCTTATGTGCGAGTATGTGCGAGCGATCTAGACTGGACGGATGGAATCAAGCATGACAGGCCCGATGTCGATCAAGCCGAGAAACGCGCTTTGACTAAGCCGAGTGTCCCTGAGCAGCCTCCCGAGCTGGGCGGATTGTACGTGACCGCCGAGGAAGCGGCCCAGATGCTGGGCGTCACGGTCCAGACTCTCTATTCCTATGTTAGTCGCAGGCCCGTGCGGTCCGAACTGATGCCCGGCAGCCGCAAGCGCCGCTATTGGAAACCCGACGTCGAAGCTCTCCGGCCGGGGCAGGAGCCTGCCGCGGCGACTACGGTACCGACAGCGATCACGCTTGTGACTGAAGCCGGGCTCTATTACCGCGGTGAGAGCGCGATCGAACTGTCGCGCGGCTCCAGCATCGAAACCGTCGCCGCGCACCTGTGGCAAGTGGATGAGCAGTCGGTATTCGGTGCGTGTCCGGCGCTTGCGTCGGACCGTTATCGCGCCTTGCGACACTCCATCGCGCACTTGCCCGCGGTCGATCGCTGCTCGATTCTCCTCACCGCGCTCGAAAATGAGGATCGGCGTGCCTTCGACCTCTCCCGCGAAGGGTTCCTCGCCACGGGCGCGCAGGCGCTGCGGTGGTTCGCGGCCGAACTCGTCGGCGCCGATATGCCTACGAACGAGCCGCTGCACGTCTTTCTGGGGCGCCATCTCAACGCCGACGAGGCAATGGCCGACATCCTGCGGCGGCTTCTCATCCTCGACGCCGATCATGGCATGAACGCGAGTACCTGGGCGGTGCGCAGCCTGGCGAGCACCGGCGTCACCCCCTATCGCATCGTCATTGCGGGTCTCGCGGCCTCGGGCGGGCGCCGCCTGCCCTTCGGCCAGCTCAACGCGAGCTCGCGCCTGCTCGACGAACTCCTCGGTGATGGCGAACCCGCAGACGCGCTCATGGCCCGCATCCGCGAAGGCCAGGCGATTCCAGGCTTCGGGACAGGTGTTTATGGGCCGCGCGAAGATCCCCGCGCGACCGAACTGCTCGGCGCTCTGGAAGAGCGCGTAGGGCACGACCGCCAGGTGCGGCGCCTTCGCTATGCCTGCGATGTCGCGCGCGAGATTCTCAATCGCCATCCCGACTTCGCCTTCGTCACGGTGTTCGTGTGCCGCATGCTTCATATGCGCACCGAGGATCGCGTGCTCGCCCGGCTGGGCCGGATGATCGGCTGGATCGCGCATGCTATTGAGGCCTACGACCAGAACCTGCCGCGCCCCGAGGTGTTCTATGCCGGCCCGCTGCCGGACAGCGCCGCTAGATGACGCCTTGCGCACGCAACGTCTCGAGTTCGTCGTCGGGCATGCCCAGTTCCTTGCCGAAAATGGCTTCGTTGTCCGCGCCGAGACTGCGGCCGGCGTAGCGGATACGGCCTTGCTGGCGTGAAAGCCGGAAAAGGACGTTCTGCATGCGGATGCGGCCGAGCTCAGGATCCTCGACCTCCGTGATCGTGTCGAGTGCCTTGTACTGGGAATCCTCGAAGATGTCGGCGATCGAATAGACTGGAGCCACCGCAGCTTCGGCTGCTTCCATGGCCGCAATCACCTCGGCGGCCGGGCGCGCGGCCACCCACTTGGCGACGAGCCCATCGAGCAATTCGACATGGGCGACCCGGCCATGCGCCGAGGCGAACCACGGCTCATCGACGACGTGCCCGGCGCCGACCAGCCGCATGAGCCGCACCGCGATCGAATGCGACGAGGTCGAGATGGCTAGCCATCTGCCGTCTGAGGTTCGATAGGCGTTGCGCGGCGCGTTGACGCTCGAGCGGTTGCCGGTGCGTTGCTGAACGACGCCCAACTGATCGTACATGATCGCCTGGGGGCCAAGCACCATCATCAGCGGTTCGATCAGGGCGATGTCGATCTCTTGGCCGAGCCCGGTGCGCTGCCGGGCATGGACTGCCGTCATCGCCGCGAAGGCCGCCGAGATGCCGGTGACGCCGTCCGCCAGCCCGAACGGAGGCAGCGTGGGCGGACCATCCGGGGAGCCGGTGATGGCCGCAAAGCCGCTCATGGCTTCGGCGAGTGTGCCAAAGCCGGGACGCGCCGCATAGGGACCGAACTGGCCGAATCCGGTCACGCGTACGAGGATCAGTCCCGGATTGTCGCGCGAAAGCTCTTCATAGCTCAGTCCCCAGCGCTCAAACGTGCCGGGCCTGAAATTCTCGATCACGATGTCGGCGGTCCGGGCCAACCGCCGGAAGATGTCCTGTCCTTCTGCACGGCTGAGGTTGAGGCTCACCGTTCGCTTGTTGCGGCCGAACATCTTCCACCATAGCGAGACTCCGTCCTTTGAGCCGCCATGGGTCCGGGCAGCATCGCCTTTGGGATGCTCGATCTTAATGACCTCGGCGCCGAAATCGCCAAGCAGCATGGCTGCGACCGGCCCTGCGAACAGTGTCGCGGCATCAAGCACCCTCAATCCATGCAATGGTTGATCGCTCACGCCTGCACTCCAGACTGCTGTGAGAGGAGCGCCCGGCGCAAGCGGCCGCCGGACTCGTATCGCGATGTGGCTGGCGCGATCATTGCCTGCATGTTGAGGAAGGCGCCGGCGCCAGTGCTCCTGGCAGAGGGCCCGATATTGTACTGTGCGAGACAGAAAACAGGACGATCGCGTCGATCAGCGCCAACGGGGTTCGTTCGTTGAGGACCCCCTTGCCAACGACTGTCAGCGGTAGTGGGGCCTGGAAACCCGCGTGCGCAACGCGAGATCCAGTGACTATATCTTCTTAGGCAATCTCCTCCGTGCCCGGGAGGATCAGCGCTCTCCTCTTTGTCGGCGCGCGCAGTCGTAAATCCGCCAGCAAAAGCGTGCTGTAATTGGGCGGTGATCGGAACAGACCCCCAGAAGGGGTTTAGGGGTACGGTCGCCGTCAATGCTGCCTCGAAACGAAACCCGCTCAAACGCTCTCTCCCACATGTCTAGCAGGAAGTGCGACGCTGCCGTCCAGAAGTGGTCCGCAATCAACCGATCTCCGGTTGCTGGCGCTGAACCTCCACCTGCCACGGCTGCGAGATGCTCTCCCCGCCCATGATACATGCTTAATGATATCAAACGTTGATAGACTAAATCAAGTATAAGCTTAAGTGCCGAACAGGCTCAAAAGGTGGCTTGCCTGCCGGGCAGTCGCCTCATCCACAAATGTGCCATCTTCGAGAATGAGCGCGCCGCTGCCGTGCTCGCGGGCTTTTCGATGGGCGGCTACAATCGCCTTTGCCTGCTGGAGCTCCGCGGCGCTGGGTGTGAAAGCAGAATTGACGGCGTTGACTTGGCTCGGATGGATGCAGGAACGCCCGAAAAATCCGAGCGCGCGATCTTCAGCGCAGGCGACGGCCAAGCCATTCGTATCGCTCAACGGCAGGTAGACATGGGCAACTGGCGCATCTAGCTTGAGCTGGCGAGACTTGGCGACGAGCCGAGAACGCGCGAACAACGTTTCTAGCCGGTCGGCTGTGGGGCGGCCACCGAGATCGCGCACATAATCGACCGCACCGAAGAAGAAGCGGCGGACGCGCGGTGACACGGCGGCCAATCCGTCGAGGCTATAGAGGCCTTTGGCCGACTCGATTAGCGGATAGATCATAAGCTCCCAGCCTTCAGCGGCATTCGACATCTCAGCAGCAAGTGCCCGATCGAGCTTCGCGAGGTCAGCTGCGTCTTCTGCTTTCGCCGCAACGACGCCGGTTAGCCCAGTGCTGCCGATGGCAGCGATATCCTCGAGACCGAGGTCCCCGGGATTGATCCGCACGAAGATCGGGAGCGCCAGGCCACCTGCGCCGTTCCGCAGAAAATCTCTGACAACCCGGCGAGCGTCCTGTTTGGCGGCGAGTGGAACCGCATCCTCGAGATCAAGGATGATGGCGTCGGCGCCCGTCCGACCGAGCTTCGCGAGCAGGTCCGCTCGGTTGCCGGGACAATACAGATAGGAGCGTGCGAGCAAGATCGAAGCGGCCTCGACGTTAGACAGTCGCAACCGGTGTAACCGGCGACCCGACGGCTCCTGTCAATCGAAGCGGCGGCGCGGTCAGAAAGAAGCGGTTGCGATGATGGCCGCGAAGCCAATCCGCGAGTTCCGCCAGATACCACATTTCGCCAAGATGAACCCCGATCTTGAATAGGCAATGCTCGTGAAGCGGAGCGAAGACCTGAGACTTGCGCGGCGGTTTAATCGGCAACATCTCGATCGCGCGATTGTCGGACGCGAGAGCAGCAACGCCGCTATCAGTGAGCCATTGTAGCAGCTGCGGATCAGTGCCGTCGAGAGCCGCACAGCTGTTGAACATGCGATCGCGATCCGGGTGTTTGCCCATTTCAAGCAGCACGCGGTCGAAGCCGGTATAGAGGCACAGGATGTCGCCTCGCTCCACCTGGACGCGATCCTTTTCCATGATGCCAAGCAAGTCGGCGCAGGTCACCGGATGCGGCGTTCGGCCGAAGTGTGCGTGTAGGTCGACGAGAACGCCGCGACCCTGAACCCCAGTCGCTGCCATGGTCTCGATCCCAAGTGCATCAGCGTGACTGCCTTCATAGCGAGCCCAAGGTTCGGTCCCGGACCGATTGGCTGGTGGCACCATCGAACTTGCATTCCAGCCATTATAGTAGGTGACTTTCTCCCCGGTACCGTCAGCGTCGTAGACCGCCCCGAAATGCGGGAACCCGTCCCATTGGGTCGAATACTGCGTGTAGAGGAGCGCGGCATCGTCGCTGACGACGCCCGTAGGCTGGCCGGCCGCGTCGCGATAGACGCGGTTGAAGATCGGCTGGCCGTCCTTGCCGACAACGGCGAATAGTCGCGGCGGCAATCGGTCGGGATTGGCCACATTCTCGCCTGGATAGTCGAGTGGCAAGCTCAAGCAAAAGGAGCGGCCGGCCCTGATCTCAGCGGCGCCCTGGCGCACCTTGGCCGGCGTCAGCAAGTTGATGCGGCCCAGCTGATCGTCAGCTCCAAACTCTCCCCAAGTCGATCCAGGCGGCTTGTTCTTCCATCTTGGCAAAGAGGGGCCGCTGCTGTGCTGGCTTGCCTGTCCATGGGCGAGGCCAGCCGTTCCCGCCGCCATGCTGGCGATAATGCTCCCCAAGAAGCTGCGCCGTCCCAGGCGCTTCTTCACCAACATCCACCATGTCTCCCCTATGGATCAAACAATGACTGTATCTATCAATTATTGTGTACACTAGTCAATGCCAAGTCCGGGGTCCTGTTGCGCAGCAGCGGAGATTGACCGGCTGTACGAGACAACGGCGGCCGCTAGGTGGACAGGAAAGCTGGATGGATGGGACGTGACCAGAGGGATCAAAGAACCGCTACTCAAACTCGGCTTCCCGATCCCAGCTGCGAGACACAGACAATTCTGCACAAAATACCTTCAGTTCCAGTCTAACAGTCTTGAAGTGTGCCCGATTCCCGGATTGAAGCTGTTGGTTGGGTCCAGGCTGCGATAGAAATCGGCGAGCGCCGGCTTGGCGCGATACAGGTGTCCCACATTGTGCTCAGCGGGATATTCGGCGCCTTGTGCATCGAGCAGCGCCCACATCCGGTGTTCCAGTGCGACCGGATCGGTGCCTTTGCGCACGATATAGTCCTGATGGAATACGTGGCAGAAAAAGTGGCCGTAGTAGAGCTTGTGGATGATTGGCTCGGCGACCTCGTCCGGCAGGATCTCGAACCAGTCTTCGGTATTGCGCGGCAACGCGATGTCGAGTGCGACGATGTCCTCGACTTCGGCCGGATGCATCTGGCGATAGCGAACCGCCGCGCCCGCAGCGGCAAAGCGATGGAGGAACGCCGCAGAGGCTTCCTGTTCGCTGCACTGGAAGAAGTCGCCTGCGTCTGACGGAAATAGGTTTTGCAGTAGGCATGCAGCTTGGTCGATGCCGGTGTCCGCCATCCTTAGGATCAGATGATGCTCGTACCGCGCACGAAACATCTTCATCCGCTTCGGCAGGTGTTCGGGTAGCAATCCGGTTAGCCGCTGCAGCCATCGATCGGTAAAGCCAGCTGTGAAGCCGAGCTTCTCAGCGACCGCATCGGTCCTGGCCTTGAGGCGATAGAGCGCCGGCAGGCGATCGGTCCCTAGCCAGCGGATCGCAAGATAGGTATCCTTGCCATAGGCTGCGGCGATATTGAAGCAGTCGCGGTGGAGATATTCGCCGGCGATCGGCAAGTGATCGAAGTTGCTGAGGATATGACGCCGCAGCTGCGTCAATTCGGCGGGCCGGTTGGTCCCGATGTAGAAGACCGCCGTCCGCTCATCGCGTGGAAAAGTGTCGAGCCGGACCGCGAACAACGCAAGTTTGCCCGCGCAGCCTGATGCCTCGAACAGACGGTCAGGGTCGGCGTTGAAGCGGGCTGGTACCGGTGACTCGATGTCCCGCACCCGGCGCTCATAGTCCTGGTCGGATGCGCAGCGAGAAAGATCATGCACAACGTCTGCCTTGGCGAACGCACCGCGCTCGATCCGGTCCAGCACGGCCTCGGGGTCGCCATCGAGCTTTATGCCGAGATGGTTGACCAGGCGCAGCCTACCGTCCGCTCCCACCTGTGCGTAGAGTGCTAGTTCAGTATAGGCCGGGCCGCGCTGGACGAGCGCGCCGCCGGAATTGTTGCAGATGCCGCCCATGACCGATGCGCCGATGCAGGACGAACCGATCACTGAATGCGGCTCCCGGCCATAGGGCCGCAGCTTCGCCTCAAGAGCGTAGAGGGTGGCGCCCGGCAGGCAGATCACCTGCCGCCCCTCGTCGATCACGTGGATAGCATCGACCGCCATCGGGCTGACGATGACAACATCGCGGTCGTAATCGTCGCCATCGGGCGTAGAGCCGCCGGTAAGGCCCGTGTTCGCGGCCTGCATGATCACGATCTTGCCGGCAGCCACGCAGGCCTGCAGAACGCGCCACAGGGCGACCAGCGAGTGCGGCTGGACCACCGCCAGGGCTGGCCCGCCGCCGCAGCGAAAACCTGTGCGGAAGCGTGCCGTACTGCGCGGATCGGTCAAGACATGAGCGCGTCCGACGATCGATACTAGCTGGGCGATGAAGCGATCGTCCGCCGTTCGACCAGACGAACTCATGCTCATTGCGTCGTCCACCCTCCGTCGACCGGTATCGCGGAGCCGGTGACATTATGCGCCTGGCGCGCGCAGAGCCAGAGCGCGAGGGCGCCGATCTCGCCGGGGTCGGCCATGCGGGCGCTCGGCTGCTTCTCCGCGAGCAGGCTGGCAATCGCCGTCGGCTCGTCGCTGCCGAGCTGACGGGCGCGCTCGGTGATCTGGGGGCCGAGGATCGGCGTATCGGTCCATCCCGGGCAGATGCAGTTGACCGTGACGCCGCCGGTCGCTGCCGAGCCCACACGCGCATATTCGAGCGCGGCGACCTTGGACAATCCAACGAGGCCGTGCTTGGCCGCGCAATAGGGGCCCTTGTTCTGCGAGCCGACCAGGCCGTGCACCGAGGCGATGTTGATGACCCGCCCATATGCGCGCTCGCCCATCTTCGGCAGCGCGCGGCGCATGGTATGGAAGGCAGCGGAAAGATTGACCGCGAGGATCGCGTCCCAGGTGGTCCGGTCGAGCTCCGCCAGGCTCGCCGTCTTCTGGATGCCCGCATTGTTGACGAGGACGTCGATCCCGCCCCAGGCCTCGGCTTCGTCCATCATCCTATCTATAGCGTCCGGATCGCGCAGATTGGCATCGAAGAAGCGGACTTCCGCCGCGCCACCCTGATCGAGCAGCCCGGTTGCATGATCGACCTGCGCCGCATCCGCCAGGCCGTGAAGGCCGATGCGCGCACCTTCGGCGGCGAAAGCCCGCGCGACGGCAAGGCCGATACCTTGCACCGAGCCCGTCACCAGGACACGGCGTCCGGCGAGTTCGCTAGATTGCATGATTGTTCTCCCGCTCGGCGGCGAGGCGTTCGCGCAGCGCGGTCTTAAGCACCTTGCCGTAATTGTTCTTGGGCAGTTCGTCGGTGAACCGGTAGGCTTTGGGCCGCTTGAATCGCGCGATCCGTTCCAGACAGTGGCGATCGAGCGCTTCGGGGCCAAGCTTTTGCCCGGAGCGCGGCACCACGAAGGCCACCACCTCCTCGCCCCACTCGGCATGCGGCCGGCCCAGCACGCAGGCCTCGGCCACATCGGGATGGCTGAGCAGGGCTTCCTCGACTTCGCGAGGATAGATGTTGGTGCCGCCCGAGATGATGACGTCCTTCGAACGGTCTTTCAGGGTCAGGAAGCCGTCCTCGTCGAGCGCGCCCATGTCGCCCGTCCAGAGCCAACCTTCGCGCAATGTGGCAGCAGTGGCTTCGGGGTTGTTCCAGTAGCCGAGCATGACGGGCGCGCCTCGAACCAGCACTTCTCCGGTTTCGCCGACCGGGCAGGGTTTGCCGTCCTTGTTTGCGATCCGAACTTCGACGCAGCTGTGCGGAACACCGACCGAACCCAAGCGCTCTCGCCAGCGGGGATAGCCGCGATCGGCGACGAGATCGCGTGAGAGCGCGGTGATCGTCATCGGGCACTCGCCTTGTCCATAGATCTGGACAAAGCGCGGGCCCATCACCGCCACCGCCTCCTCGATGTCGGCGGTATACATCGGTCCGCCGCCATAGACGATCGTGCGCAACCCCTCGCCGTCGGCTCCGATGTTTCGGGCATGGTCGACGAGCCGCTTGACCATCGTCGGCGCCGCAAAGAGCGAAACGTCGCCGAAATGGCGTCCGAGTTCGAGCAGTGCGTCGGCGTCGAATCCACCCGAGGCGGGCACGACATGGCGACAGCCGCGCAGGACGTGGACGAGCGCGTAGAGTCCTGCGCCATGCGAGAAGGGCGCGGCATAAACCGTCGTGCCGCCCGTGCCGGGATCGTCTACATCGGTGAGATAGGCGTAGGTCATGGCGTGGAGATTGCCATTCGACAGCATCACGCCCTTCGGGCGCCCGGTCGTGCCCGAGGTATAGAAGAGCCAAGCCAGATCATCCCTCGCACGTTCGACGGGCTCGGCGAGCGGTGCGTGGGATGCGAGCGTCGATAGTTCGCCGCTTCCGACCTCGACGCAGGGGCAGGACGGCCGATCGCTGCCGAACGCGCTCAGAGCCTTCGCGGCCTTGGCGTCGACAAATGCCAGCCTGGCGCCGGCATCTTCCATGATCCATGCCGCTTCGCGTTCGTGGAGCTTGGCGTTGATTGGCACGGCGACGCCGCCCGCAGCCCATATCGCGTAGAGCAGGGGGAGGTACTCGGGGTCGTTTGCGAGGAAGAGCGCGACCCGATCGCCGGGTGCGATGCCATGCTCGATCTGAAGTCCTGTCGCGATCGCGGCGGTATGCTGGCCAAGTTCGCGATAGGTCAGCAGTATCTCGGTTCCGCGGAACAGAGCGGGGGCGTCCGGCATCCGTTTTGCGGTTCGCCAGAGCCAAAGCGCAAGGTTCATCGCATTCACACCTTCAGCGGCTCGAGAATGGAGACATAGTTGGCGACAGCGCCTCCCCCCATGTTGAAGCAGAGCCCCAGTTGGGCACCGTCGACCTGCATCGCGCCGGCTTCTCCGACGAGCTGCCGTGCCGCGAGCACATGCATGGAGACGCCCGTGGCGCCGACCGGATGGCCCTTGGCCTTTAGGCCGCCCGAAAGATTTATCGGGAGGCTTCCGCCCTTGGTGGTCAGGCCTTCGCGCACGATCGCCGGACCGTCGCCAGGCTGGGCCAGCCCCATGGCCTCGACCGTGAGCAACTCGGCGATGGTGAAGCAGTCGTGCACTTCGGCGAAATCGAGATCCTCCACGCCGACCCGCGCTTGCGCATAGGCGCGTTCGAACGCGCGGCGGGGTCCTTCGAACCGCGCCAGCTCCTTGGCGGACAGCGGCAGGAGATCGCTGACCTGGACCGCAGCCCGAAATCTCACCGCCCGCCGAAAATCCGGATGAAGATTCCAGTGCGCAAGGACCACCGCCGCCGCGCCGTCGGAAACCAGCGAACAGTCCGTCTTGCGCAGGGGAGGGGCGATCAGCGGATTCTTCTCGGAAACGTTGGCGCAGAAATCGTAATCCAGCGCGCGCCGCATCTGCGCGAGCGGATTGTCCAAGGCATGGGCGTGGTTCTTGACCGCAATGCGGGCCATGGCGTCCGAAGGGTCGCCGAAGCGCTCGGCATAGGCCTTGGCGTAGCGGGCGAAGATCTCGGGGAAGGACAGACCGGCTTCTTCGGGCTGATACGCGGCGCCGCCAAGGGCGGCTGTCACGCCGGCAGCGTCGCGACCGCTCATGCGCTCGACCCCCACAACCAGCGCAATCTTCACGCGTCCGGCATCGATCGCGTTCATAGCGGCGTAGAGCGCGGCCGAGCCGGAAGCGCACGCATTCTCGCAGCGTGTCGCCGGCTTGAAGCGAAGCTCAGCGTCGGCGCCAAGGGCCATGGCGGAGCAGAAGGCATCCGGGACGAGCCCACCGTTGAAGTGACCCAACCAGACGGCGTCGACATCGCCACCCGACAGACCGGCATTAGCTAGCGCCTCTTGCGCCGCCGCGTGGATCAGCGCCTCCAGCGGGAGTGCGTCGTGACGGCCAAAGGGCGTGTGCCCCCACCCTACGATAATGGCCGCCGATGTCATCGCGCTCGTTCCGAGGATGCCCTGCTGTTGGAACCTCGCCCGGAATCCGGCGAGAGAAGGCGTGTTTGCGCATTCCTACCCGAACTTTCGAATGTCGGCACGAAACCCGTGTCCAGCGGGAAGATCGGCCGCCGCAGCCGGCGATAGGGGAGGGTGGTGAGATCCGACGCGCAAGGTCCGCGAGTCTTCACTGTGTAGGAGGCCTTTGCGATGGGCTCGTAGGCCCGGCGATGCCCCACCGCCGCCTTGATGCCGATCAGCCTGAATTGGCTAGGGTCGATGCCCTGGCTGCGCCATTGCCCCAGATCGAAGGGCGGCGTTTTGTTCGATGTGATGAGGATAGTGATGCCGCGGTGCCGGACGACTGCGCTCGGTCCCATGTCGACATGAACACCGAAGGCCCCCGCGGCATGGCTGTGGCGGTCCTCGAGCTCGAACCTGCCGTCGCTTAGCCGGAGGAATTCGACCTCCAGATGGACCGGGCCGGGATCGAGGCGGCTTCCCTTGCCGCCGAGCGCGATTGTGCGGATGTCGCCGGCAGCAGCGCCTTCCAACTGCGAGACAGCCTCGGCATCGGCAATGATGAGGCCGGCGCCTTGCACATCATGCGCGATCATCGCGCGAAGCACGTCAGTGCAGTCGCCCGGAGCGCCACCACCGATATTGTCGGCGGGTTCGACCAGCAGCGCCGGGCCCGTTTCGTCCGCCTCGACCGCTTCGAGCGCGGCATCAATATCCCATTCTCGAGGGATCCCTTCCGAGCGCAGATCCCAGGCCATCTTGGCCAGCTCAGCCAAGGAGGCTTTGGCATGTTGGGTGTCGCCATCCACAATCGCGCTGAACGAGACACCAGCATTGCAAGCGTCGGAAAATGCATATCCGCCGACGACGTTGATCGCCAGCACGCCGGGCACGTTGCTTTCGAGTTCGCGTGCCCGGTCCTCCAGCGCGCGCAACGGTAGGTCAGTCGTCGCCACCCCCGTTGGCGGCCAGATGATCGGCACCTGTGCAAGCACCGTCTTCGGCCGCTTCCCGGTCGCAAAGCAATGGCCAAGCAGCTCGGCGGCCTGAACGGCGGTCTCATGCGCATCGATATGCGGATTCTCGCGATATCCGAGGAGCCCATTAGCCAGGCAGGCCATCCGCGGCGTGATCGTCGCGTGAAAGTCAAACACGCCGAAGATCAGGAGGGTTTCCGCCCCCGGCGTCGCGCGAATACGTTGCAGTAGTTCTCCCTCAATGTCGTCTTCGAGATTGGTCGCCATGGCCCCGTGGAGCGCAAGGAAGATCGCGTCGAGCCCTTCAGCCAGGGCCTGATCAAGGATCGGCGAGAGGTCCGACCAGAATTGTTCGAAGACATCGTGGGCCACTAGGCCGGAAGGCATAGCTTCAAACGATATGGCCGGAACGACTGTCCACCCTTTTCGCTCTGCAACCGACAAAAAGCCCGCGATCTGGGAACCATCACCCGATCTCTTTAGAAGCGCGGAACCATGGTCAACACGAAAGGCCCCGATGGGAGTGACATCGTCTGTAAAGGAATGCGTCTCATGAAATAGGCTTGCCAATAATACTTTCATTCTTTGTACCACATCGTTAGGGTTTTTCGTCATAAAACTTTCGACAAGAATCAAGTAAGGCGACTCCACGTTTTGGACCTAAAGACTGAGTTGGAAGAAACCATTCGATCGTTGCTATCTTACCCATGAATTTCCGCTCCCGCGCAGCGTAAGCCTGAATCGCAATCCAGGTCCCGGTCTGACGAGAAGGAGCCTGACATCCTCGATCTATCAAGATTGTAGATAGGCCGGATGAGATGTGCCGTCTAGTGGGATAGATGTCCCACCGAATCTAAACGCCAATTGGGGTTACCCTAATCCATCGAAGTCTCCGCGTTGAAAAGGTGCATTCCCGCAGATTATGTTCGGGCCCGTCGTTCGCTGAAGTTGTTGGCCACCCATCGAAAACCCTCAAGCGCTCGGGCTGCCAAATGCATGGGGCCAGTCTAAGAATGGAGATGTCGTGCCGCCTCTCAAGAGAGGTCTCACGTTTCTGGAACCGATTCCAAGGGTTCGTAGGCGTTCAGCCACCATCTGGATGCACCACGCGCCCAGTCCCGTGATGAAGCGGATTTCCATAAATCTCACCCGTTGTCTCGGATATGTCATTTTTGCTTTGCTTAGCGTCCCGCTTAGTGATACACGCATCCCATGAATGACCATGTTGAGGGAAAGGGGGAATCGATGCGTCACTGTATGGCCGCAATCCGCCAGAGTTTGATGGCGTCCGTGGTGCTCATGGTCGTGCCTTTTTGGTCCGGCGCCGCGCATGCGCAGCAAGCTGCGGGCCAAGGTGCGCTGAATAGGAGTCCGGCTGTGGGGGCGGATGGACAAGCTCAAGCCGACGAGATTGTCGTGACTGCCCAGAAGCGCGAGCAGCGACTAATGGACGTGCCGATCAGCATAAGTGCCTATAGTCAAGAAGCGTTGGACAAGCGTGGTATCAAAGATATTTCGGACGTAGCTGCTGCAACGCCGGGTTTGAACTTTGGGAGCACGGGTGTCTACAACCGCGTGACGATCCGAGGCATCTCCACGGGTGCCCGCGGAGGCAGCCAAGGTGTTGGATCGAGCACCACGGCAATTTATGTTGACGATATTCCCATTCAGGCTCGGCCTATCGGTGGCGGGGCAGGCGTCTATACCAGTGCAACACCCAAGATTTTTGACCTTGAGCGGGTCGAGGTTCTCCGCGGACCGCAGGGCACGCTTTTTGGAGGCGGAGCTCTCGGTGGCGCAGTCCGGTTCATTACACCGGAGCCCAATCTTAAGGAGTTCACCGGATACGCCCGTGCCGAGATGTCAGACACCAGTGGCGGCGGCATCTCCAACGAAGCGGGCGTGGCTGTGGGCGGCCCGATCGTGGAGGATAAACTCGGCTTCCGCGTGAGCGGGTGGCACCGTAGAGATGGCGGCTATATCGACCACCTGAGCCTGATTCCGGGTGGCGTTCGGCAGCGCAATGCCGACAAGGCTGATTCCTACGTGGGTCGGGCGGCACTCACGTTCAAACCCTCCGAGAGCATTCGCATTACACCTTCGATCTATGCCCAGGACGTTCACTCCTACGATCTTGGCACATTCTCAGCGCTGGACTCAGATGCTGACGATGGCAAGTTCCTCGTTACAACACCGCTCCTAAGCCCGGTACGGGATAAATTCTTCATTCCCTCCCTGCGAATGCAGGCCGATTTTAGCGGCGTTACCGCTACCTCAATTACGACCTATTTCCATAGAAATCATCAAACCGATACAGATTATACATTCGTGCTGCCTTTGTCGCTCTCTGGTTCCCTCCCGACGTCGCTTGATCAATATCAGATCACTCATATCGACACCCGCCAGAGAAATTTCACGCAAGAATTAAGGCTGAGTGCTTCAGAACCTTCTGCGCGGCTTCAGTGGACGATCGGCGGCTTCTATAATCGAGCGAAGACAACGGGATTTCAGACTATAGAAAGCCCTCGCATTGGCGACTACATTCCCGGCGTAGTCCTCTTGCCCGGCGGTCTCTCTTATCGGGCTACGGCGCCAGTCACCAATACGGAGCTGGCCGGCTACGCGAATTTTGAATATCGTTTTTTCGATACGCTCTCGGTCATTGCTGGCGTCCGCGTTTCACGGCTCAAGGAAGACTTTCACATCATAACAGAAGGGCCACTTGGCGGCGGATTTGTCGAAATCAACGGTAAACAACGCGAGACTGCGGTCACTCCCAAGTTTGGGATCAATTTCAAGCCTGATCCGGACAATCTTTTTTATGTTTCTGCAGCAAAAGGATTTCGTCCCGGCGGCGTAAACAAGGCACTTCCGACGATTTCAAGCGCGTGTGCGGCCGCTACGGCCGCCTTGGGTGCCAGCAACTTGGGGGATTATCAGTCTGACTCCCTATGGAGTTACGAGGTCGGATCAAAGAACAGCTTAATGGGTGGGCGACTGAACCTCAGCTTCAGTGCCTATCACATCAAGTGGAAAAATATTCAGTCCAGTGTCAGAGTGCCGCAATGTCTCGGCGCATTTGTCGCCAATTTTGGTGACGCAAAAAGCGATGGGTTCGATTTGGCGGTCGATGCTCGGCTCACCAAAAACCTTTTGGCGGGCCTTTCGGTTGGTTATACAAGAGCCGTATACACAAATGACAACATCTCGGGTGGGAGGATTTACACGCATAGTGGCGATCAGATCGCTGATATCCCCCCTTGGAATATTGTCGCCTCACTTCAATACAATTTCGAATTGACTGAAAATGTCCAAGGATACGGTCGGATTGAGAATCGCTATCAGAGTCGAAACAAGGGCAATCTGACGCTCTTGGATCCCACAAATGCAAATTTCGATCCTGCCGTTCGCCGCAACGAATCCGTGAATCAGTTGAACCTTCGTGCCGGCGTCCTGTACGGCGGCTTGGATTTGTCGGTTTTTGTGAACAATGTCTTGAACGACCATCCCCTGTTAAATGTGTATTTCAGCCGGATCACTGCGGACTACGGTGCATCGACCATTCGTCCTCGGACACTTGGGGTTTCTGCCACCTATCGTTGGTAGCCCTCGGGCGAGGGGAATCGACTGAGCGCAGCAAGAAGAATGCTTCGACTTCAGTCAGAGAAGCAGCACGAACTGGAACCGCATAGTTAGTTGCGGTTCCGGTAATGCCTTGGGAATTCGTGGGTGTTAGACTGCGCCACGAACTTTGTAGATAAGGTAGTCAATTGGTGGACCGGCCGGACCAAAGTGTCGCCCTTGTCACGGGAGCGTCCCGTGGAATTGGCGCCGCATGCGTTCGTCGCCTCGTCGCCGACGGCCATGCGGTTGCCATTAACGCTCCGCGAGAGGCGCCAATGGTCGAACTGGCCGCGCGGCTGGCTCGAGATCTTGAGCGTGAAGGCGGTCGCGTGAAGGTGATACCGGCAGATGTGAGCGACGCACGTTCCGTCTCGTCGATGTTTGACACATGCGAAAGGGAGCTTGGCGAGGTCCGGGTCTTGGTACTTAATGCGGCGGTCCGAGTGAGACGCGCGTGGACCGAAATCGACGAATCCGATTGGGACAGGGTCAGTGCCGTCAATCTCAAGGCTGCTTTCCTGTGCTCACGAAGAGCATTTGCTAAACCAGCCAGCGCAGGCGGTGCAATAGTCACGATCAGCAGCGTTCAGGCTGTTCTAGGTGCTGCTGGGGTTTTACCCTACGCAACGACGAAAGCGGGCCTGCTCGGGTTCACCCGATCGCTCGCCCGCGAGCTCGGCCCCCGAGGAATTCGTGTGAACTGCGTCATGCCCGGTGCGATCCAGACGGAAGAGGAACTCGAGCAAGGGATCGATCAGGATGCAGTTCATGCGCAGCTTATGTCGATTCAAGCCATCCAGCGGAGGGGCGTCGCTGAAGATGTCGCGAACGTCGTCAGCTTTTTGGTTGGACCGGAAAGCTCCTTCATCACCGGACAAACTCTCTGTGTTGACGGTGGGTGGGTGATGCGATGACGCCCACTTTTGGAGAGCGCGCAGCATCAATCGAGTGCAAGTCCATTCCAAGTGACACAAGCCTGGGCCCCAGATTGGAGGACAGGGATCGGCCCTCGGCGCGATACCGCGTCGGCGACATTTTGAAGGTCATGGTTCTGGCCATTTGTGGCTATGCAACCATCCTTTCGCTGCCGGCTATTTTGGGAGCCTTGGCCCGCGCCTATGGTTTTACGGACCAGCAGATCGGCCTAATCGGTTCGGCCGAGTTGCTCGGCGTTACCGTGGGAACATTAATTATTGCAAACCAGCATGGACAGCAGATGCGCCGCTGGGTTCTTGCTGCGGCGATCCTCGTTGGTGCCGGAAATCTGCTCGCCTCGCTTCACGTGCCTTTTGCCGGTGTCGCTTTTGGCATGTGGTTGGTAGGCGTGGGGGCCGGCATCGTTGGCGGGCTCGCATACAAGGTCGGAGGGCAATCCTCAAACCCTGACCGGCTGATCGCTTGGATCAACATTTCGCAATTGGCAACCGGTGCGCTGGGCTATCAGATATTGCGTTTCGCCTTGCCGGCTTTCGGTATCGAACATGCATTGAGAGGCTATGCCGCGCTCGCCCTCATTATGATCGCGGTCGCGCTTTCAACGAAAGTCTGGCGGCCAGCACTTGGTGATCCCGAAATGCCGAGGGCGTGGTCCCTGCCTCCTCGCCCAGCACTCATCGTATTATTCGGATTTTGGTTTTACTGCTGCGGCGAAGTCGGCTTGCTGGCGTTTCTCGAACGTATCGGCGTTGCGAACGGATTCAGCGTCGACCAGTTGGGCAACGCCCTATCAAGCTTTTCATTGGCTGGAATCGGAGCAAGTCTGATCGTGACGGTCGTGCCGACTTCCTGGCCGCGCTGGATGCTGCTTCTGCCGGCGCTTGCATTTGGCGAGGCCGCCGTTCTCGGCGTCTTCCATTCCGCGACCATCACCCACTATGCGGTGAGCTGCGCTTCGCTTGCTGTCTTCTTCACCTTCACAATACCGCTCATACTGGGCGTTGTCTCACGGATCGACCCGTCTGGACGGTCGACCGCCTTGGGGTTGACCGTGGCGAGCACCGGCCAAGCGCTTGGTCCGGCCATTGCCGGCGCGCTCGTCACAGGTAAGAATTACGCTCCCGTGGGATGGTTTGCAGGTCTCTGCTACGCGCTCGCGATCGTCAGCGTATTGCTTTTCCTGTCGCGATGGAAGCGACCCTTGGGCAGTAGCCAGCAATGACAGCGCGTCACTCCACATACAACTTTACGCCAGCCAACTGGATCGACCTGTGAGCGCCAGTCTCTACGAAACGTATCAGCGATTTCTTCCCCTAATTCGTGATCCGAAGGCCGCGGACAGAGGGCAGGGGCGGACATCCCTTGTCCGCAGTCGCACAATCGGGCCCAGCCTCGGCTTGGATCAGCTCTGGTTCAAGCTCGAGCTATCGAACCCGTCGGGTTCGTACAAGGATCGCTTCGCTGGCCTTGCGCTCGCGATGGCTCGAGAAGCGGGCGCGAAAGCCTGCATCGCGACGTCCTCCGGCAATACGGGGGCTGCGGTAGCTGCATTTGCGGCCGCCTTTGGGATGCCGGCTTATCTATTCATCAATGAGCGCACGCCGACCGGGAAGCTATCCCAAATGCGCGCCTACGGTGCGCGCTTGGTGCGCGTTCGTGGCATGGGCATAGATCCGCAGGAGACCTCAGCTATCCTGCAGTCGCTCAAGCAAGAGGGCGCAGCACGAGGATTTCCCTTTCTCGTTTCTGCCTTTGCCATCTCGCCAGACGGAATGGCGGGCATAAAGACGATCGCATACGAGATCGCCGAAAGCGGCCCCGTCGGCCACATCTTCTGCCCCGTCGGCAGCGGCGGTCTCTATTGCGCGATTGCCCGCGGATTTTTGGATTTGGCATCGGAAGGTTCGCCCTTGCCGAGATTGCACCCCGTTCAGCCCGTGCTGAACGACACGATCGTGACGCCCCTCAATGAGGGGGCAGCGCATGCGCGTTGTGTCGACACGACGACCGGCATCAGTGGCCTGGCTGTGCCGTTCGACCTCGATGGAACGCTCTCGATCGAGCTGGCGAGATCAGTTGGCGGCCAAGGCGTATTGATCGATGACGAAGACGCGTTTGCGGCGCAGCACCGACTGATGAGGGAGGAGGGGATCTTGGTCGAGCCTGCGGGCGCCGTTGCGGTGGCCGGCCTGTTGCGTGCCGCAAAAGAGCGCCGGTTCACGAGTGGCGAAAAGATCGTGTGCGTTCTTACCGGCCACGGTTTCAAGGATCCAGGCTCCATTGAGGCCGCATCCAGCGGTAATGAGATCGATTTGATCGACCGGAAAGACATTGGCGGCCTGTTCTACTGATCGACCGGCCCGCGCAGCAAAGAGACGAGGAGTACTAGGTGGAAAAAGTTTTGGTAACCGGCGCGTCTGGGCGGGTTGGCGCCAATGTCGCCAAGCGCCTCGTGGCTGAAGGCGTCGCCGTACGCGCCATGGTCATGCCCGAGGATCCGCTTGCGAGGCGGCTGGAGCAAATTCCTCAGGTTGAAATCGTAAAGGCCGCGCTTACCGACTTTGACGCGATCCGGCGCGCGGTGTTCGGAGTTTCGGATATCGTCCATCTCGCCGCGCAGCTCGTTCGAGGATCCACTCCTGTCGACAAATTCTACGACATAAATGCCCTTGGAACGCTTCGTCTCCTCGAGGCAGCAGCTGAGGCGGGCGGTGTCAGGCGGTTCCTCCTGGCGAGCACCGATGGCACCTATCGGCCAGGCTGCCCGCCCGAAGTTCCGCTTACCGAAAGCTCACCGCAAGAGCCGGAAGAAGCCTACGGTACCAGCAAGCTGCTTGGAGAACTCATCCTGCGCAATGTCGGTGCGCAACATTCCATCCCTTGGGCCATAGTTCGGTTTGCCACTGTGTTGAGCCCCGAAGAAAGCACGCAATTGTTTCGCTACGGCGCCACAAGAAGCGTGCTCGATCGGGCCAAGCTGGGAACCGACACGAATATCTGGCACCTCTTTGAGAACCAACCCGACATGTCTACACTCTTGGCGGAGCAGGTGCCGGACAAAGGAAATCCGGCCGTGAGCGTTTCAGGCCCATCCGGGACCCCCTGGTCGCTGCATGTAGGGGATGTTCGTGACATCGTAGATGGAGTGCTGCTAGCCCTGCGGCATCCCGCAGCATTGGGCGAGGTCTTCAACATCGCCGGACCGGCTTCGACGCGTTATGATGAGGGTGCGCGAGTCATCTCAGCGGCATTCGGCGTGCCGATCTATAACGTGACGATGCCGACCGATTGGCGGCTGGAGGTCGATATCTCCAAAGCTCAGCGGCTGCTGGGTTTTTCGCCCCAATGGACGTTCGAGAAAATGGTGAACTCGGTGGTGGAAGGACAGGCAGACGCCGAGGTCATTTCTGCTGGCAAGCCGCATTTCTGAGTGCTCGTCGCGCGGTGGTCGATATCATGGCAGAGTCACCAACTCCCCCCAACGGGATCGTTCACAAGCCGTTGATCGGAGGCGCCACTATGATGGAATTGCAGGGCACGCGCTGCGGTCCTGTGCTTGCGCTCCTTGGCGGAGTGCATGGCGATGAGGATGAAGGTGTGCTCGCGGTTCTCCGCATCCTGCAGCTGATAGACCCATCTGAATTGGCCGGCACGGTTCGTGCTGTCGCTCCGGCAAATCCACAGGCCTGGGCCAAGTTTAGCCGGGTAAGTCCGCTTGATCAGGGCAATCTCGCGCGCTGTTTTCCCGGTGACCCTCAGGGCGATCCCACTCAGGTGCTCGCCGCTGGTATCACCGAAGCTGTAATTGAGGGCGCCGACTTCCTCATCGACCTGCACTCGGCGGGTTCCTATTACGCCATGCCGCTATTGTGCGGCTTTGTCGCGGGCGGCGCTCAGGAAACGGCCGCGCGTGACGCGGCGATCGCCTTCGGCACACCGTTCATCTGGGCTCATGAAACGGGCGCGCCCGGCCGCAGCCTCTCGGTCGCGGCTGAGCGGGGAATCCCTGCACTTTATGCGGAGTGCGGCGGGGGCGCGGAAGTCCGGGGGACCGACCTACAGGCTTATGTCGCGGGCGTATTCAATGTCATGGGGCTCTTGAAAATGCTTCCGAAAGGAAGTTCGCGCCCTCGGTCGACAGCGCCCCAGTGGGTCTTTGGCTCGGGCGACCTCGACGATGGGGCGCAAGCCGGTCAGCATGGGTTGTTCGTGACATCCGTCGCGGCCGCTGACCGCATCGCTGCGGGTGCGCAGATCGGCATTCTCTACGACTACCACGGGAACGAGCGGGCAACGTTCCGCGCTCCGCGGGAGGGCATCGTCATGTTTCTCAGGCGCAAGGCCCGTGTCCATCCCGAAGATGTTCTTTTCGTTCTTGGGCGCGTGCAAGATAGCGATCCACGGCAAGAAGAATTGACGTGATCAAACTTGCGAGTGGTCAGCTCTCCCCTGTCTGCCAGAAATTGAACGAGAGAGTACACAATGATCGAATATCCTAAGGACGCAAGCACGCCGACCAGCAACCTCCCGTTTAGTCCATGCACGCAGGTTGGAAATTTGCTCTTTGTCTCTGGTCAGGCGAGCGTAGACAGCAGCGGGACGATCGTTCCCGACACATTTGAAGGTGAGATGCGGCGCTCGCTCGAGAATTTGCGGATAGTGCTGGAGGGTGCGGGTAGCGGATTGAAACACGTCGTGAATACCCGCAATTACGTGCGCGACCCCGAAGATCTTCCAGCATTCAACAGGCTATACGCTGAATTTTTTAGCGCACCCTACCCGGCCCGTACGACGATCACGCATTGCCTGCCTGATGTGCTGCGCTTCGAAATCGAGTGTGTGGCTGTAGTCCCCGGTTCTAACAGGTAAGTCACGAAGCCCGCGGATGAACCGATACCGAGCAGAATTATTGGCGCATACCAAGGCATCGGTCGGCGAATGTCCGTTGGCCGACGGCGTTGATCATCTGATCTGGCTCGATATTCGCCAGCAGACGATCTGGCGTACCGAGTTGGGCTCTGGGCGCTCGACACGACATGATCGCCACGATCACGTAAGTGCGATCGGGCATTGCAGAAGCGGCGGCTACATCACTGCTGGGAATCGCAGTTTCGCCAGGCTGCGGTCGCTTGGGGACAGTGAAACTGTGATTACGACGGTCGGCGCCGATCCGAACATCCGCTTTAACGATGGCAAAGTCGACCCTTGGGGCAGGTTCGTCGCTGGTACTGCGGTCATTGGGAGTACCCCCGAACTTGGGGGCTTGTATATGCTCGATAATGCGGGCGGAACGGCTCGGCTGTTGTCCTGCGTGACCATCTCGAATGGGCTGGACTGGGCTCCCGATAGAAGATCGTTCTACTACGTGGACACACCAAAGCAGCGAATTGATCGCTTCAATGTCGATCCCGATACAGGCCAGCTTCTGGACCGAGAGGTCTTTGCTTCGATCGACCAACGCCTGGGCCTGCCGGACGGGCTGGCCGTGGATTCGGAAGGCTGCCTCTGGCTGGCAGTCTGGGGTAGCGGCGCGGTGATTGGATTTGACCCCGACGGGCGGGAGATCGCCCGCATCGATGTTCCGGTTTCCTGTCCCACCAGCTGCACGTTTGGCGATAGCGATGGAAAAACGCTTTTCATTACCACGGCCCGGGCATCGGACGACGATGGCTCTCCTCTCGCAGGAGCGGTCTTTGCCGTGCGGATGACTGTGAGCGGTCAGCCCGTCCGATGCTTCGGCTAATGTTTGGTCTTTGCATCCCGATAGGCGGAATCGCCGTGCAATCCGTTTTTAGTTCGTGTTAAGCGATCGCCGAAAGTCTCGTAGTACGCAATTCAGGAAGTGCAATGGCGCGACAAATGACGGCAAAAGCCACCAAACAGAAGCAGGCGAAGGCGGCATTGGAGCCTGTTGGGGCAACGCGCGGCGCAAAATCAGCCGCGAAGCCGAACGGCAAGGCGGTCTCTGCGCCTGCCGAGGCAGAGGCGGGTAACGACCGCAGCGGTGGCAGCCGGTCGGTGCAGCGGACCTGTGCGATCCTTCGCCTGATCGGTGGCGCCGGCGAAGAAGGCGTCACTTTGGTCGACGTCGCCGCGATTTCGGAGCTACCCAAGAGTTCGGCCCATCGCTACCTGCAGGTCCTCGAGGCCGAGCATTTCATTGAGCGGGACCTCAACTCTTCGCGCTACCGGCTGGGTCTGGGCTTCATGTCGCTGCAGGCAGGTCATACCGACCGGCTCATACAGCGCACCCGTCCGTACCTGGCCCGAATCCTCGATCAATTCGATGAGACGGTCAATCTCGGCATGCTCGTCGGGCATCAGATCGTCTATCTCGAAATCCTGGAAAGCCCGCATGCGATGCGGCTCGCGGCCCGCAAGGGAGACACCGAAGGCATTCACGCCACCGCGCTGGGAAAGGTGCTTGCAGCCAAGCTTCCCGATCGCGATGTGCTCCAACTGCTGAGCCGCTCGGGCATGCCCAAGCACACGGACAATACCATCACCACAACGGTCGACTATCTGGCTGAACTCGAGCGCGTTCGTGAAGCCGGCTATGCGATCGACGATCGTGAGAATGAGGCCGAGGGACGCTGTGTCGCAGTGGCGGTGCCGGGGCTTGCAACGCCTATCGCAATCAGCCTGAGCGGGGTCGCGAGTCGCTTCTCTATGGAACAGGCGCATGAGGCTGCCAACAGCCTGCGGATCGCCGCTATCGAGATCAGCGGTGAGGATATGCCTCCGCTCAAGCGGCTGAGAACACGCCAAAGGGCATAGCCGCCCGACGCAATCGAATTGATCGTAAATCGCGCTGGCGAGGCCGATCGCCGGCGCGTCCCCGTTCGTGTGCAAAACGGGTTCAGCCGTTCGCTGCTAATTCTCGGTACAGCGCGGAATGTGTCGCTGATTCCAAAAAATCCGAAGTCGAGTGCCATCAGACAGAATCATCTTCGGATCCTTCCACCTGATTTATGCCCGCAGGGTAGACTCCGCGATAGATATGCCATAAGACGGGACATGTGTTCCGCTAGACGGTTCATTTATCCTTAGCATTTGGTGGTTGGAGGGGGCAGGTGGCCGTTCATTCGACTTCAACAAGGCCTTTTACCCATGTCTGATACAAATATGCAGAGTGGGCATGGTCCCGCAGTTCAAATGCCGGCTGTGCCCGGCAATCTCTCAAAGTCCGACGCCTATCATGAGGCGGCCCGCGGCATCATCCCGGGGGGTGTTAACAGCAATGTCCGCCTCGGCGGATGGCCGCTGTGCTTCGAATCGGCGCGAGGGCCGATCCTGGTCGACCTCGACGGCAACGAATATGTCGACTATGCGCTCGGCATGGGGCCGGCCATATTGGGGCACGCACCCAGTGATCTGATTGCGGCCGTGCAGGCCTCGCTCAGCTCGGGCCAGCTCTTCGCCGGCCAGCACCGCAGCGAGCTCGACCTCGCTCGGCTGCTGCAGCGCTACATTCCATCGGCCGAGTTGGTGCGGATCGGGATGACCGGGTCCGAAATGGTCCAGGCGGCGCTGCGCGTCGCTCGCGCCTTTACCGGCAAGAACGGCTTCATCAAGTTCGAGGGCCAGTATCACGGCTGGTTCGACAATGTGCTCGTCAACCTGACCGGCACGCCCGGCAACGGTGTTGTACCGTTGCCCGTGCGGCTGCAAACGAAAGGGCAGGCGGAGGCCGGCACCGCCGACACGCACATCCTGCCCTGGAACGATCTCGACGTGGTCGAGCGCTACCTTGCCGACCGCGGCGACCAAGTCGCCGCACTGATCACCGAGCCGGTGATGTGCAACACAGGCGTCATTCCACCGCGCCCCGGATACCTCGAGGGCCTGCGGAGCGTGTGCGACAAGCACAAGGTAGTGTTCATCTTCGACGAGGTGATCACCGGCTTCCGGCTCGGCCTCGGCGGCGCCCAGGGCAAGTTCGGCGTCACGCCCGACCTCTCGACATTCGCCAAGGCCTTCGGCGGCGGTTTCCCGTTGGCGGCGCTCGCGGGCAGGCGCGAAATCATGAGCCTGTTCGCCAGCGGCGAGGTCAACCATTCCGGGACCTACAACAGCAATCTCGTCAGCATCGTCGCCGGCATCGCGACGCTCGAGCAGCTCGCCGCCAACGACGGCGAAGTTTACCGACGCATCGACGGCAACGGCATCGCGCTGATCGAAGGCATGCGCGAAATCGCCCAGCGCCGCTCGGTCAACCTTCAGGTCAGCGGCTATGGCGCGGTGTTCCATACCTATTTCGCCGACGACCTCGAGATCGTCGACTATGCCTCGCACTGGCGCGCCGACGCCACGAGGCAGGCGGCCTTCGTGGACGCGCTGCTTCCGCTCGGAATCCGCCCGACCCGGCGCGGTACCTGGTTCGTCTCGGGCGCGCACGGCAGCAGCGAAATCGACCGAACTTTGAGCGCCGTGGACGAAGTCCTTCGGAACGGCCTGAATTAAGAGGAACCCACGTGAAACTCTTTCGCTTTGGCGGTCCGGGACAGGAAAAGCCCGGTGCGCTCGACAAGGACGGCATTCGGCGTGACCTTTCGAGCGTTATTGACGACATTGCTGGCGCGGCGCTGAGCCGGGAGGCGATCGCGCGCTTAGCGGCGCTTGATCTCAGCGGGTTTCCCGTGGTGCCTGACAGCGAGCGCCTGGGCGCGTGCGTCGGGGCGGTCGGTAATTTCATCGGCGTCGGTCTCAACTATGCCGATCATGCGGTTGAAGCCGGTCTGCCGATTCCCACCGAACCCATCCTCTTCAACAAGGCGCCGTCCTGCATTGGCGGGCCGAACGACGACATCATCCTCCCGCGCGGATCCACCAAGACCGACTGGGAAGTCGAGCTCGCGCTCGTGATCGGCGAACCCGCGTCCTATGTCGAAGAGGCCGACGTGCCTGAGATCATCGCGGGCTACTGCATCTGCAACGACGTGTCCGAGCGTGCCTTCCAGAACGAGCGCGGCGGTCAGTGGATGAAGGGGAAGGGCTGCCCGACCTTCGGTCCGCTCGGCCCTTGGCTGGTCACGCCGGACGAGATTGCGGACGTGCAAAATCTTGGCTTGTGGCTCTCGGTCAATGGGCAGGAAATGCAGAACGGCACGACTGGAACGATGATCTTCGGCGTCTACCAGCTCGTTTCACATATTTCCCAGTTCATGATCCTCGAACCCGGCGACGTGATCACCACCGGCACCCCGCCTGGTGTCGGTTTCGGGATGAAACCGCCCCTCTACCTCAAGGCCGGCGACGTCATCGAGCTCGGGGTGGGGGGGCTCGGTACGCAGCATCAGCGCGTGGTCCAGCCGATCGACCATGCCGATGATGGCGGATAGCAGCGCCCCAGCTCAAATCCTGATTCTTCCAGCAAACTTCGTCTCGCCCTGCCCATGCCCACACTGTTGCCAGACGATCCTCAGAGTTCAGCCCGGCGCTATTCCTCTCCCAGCCGGGTTTGGGTAGTGGGCCTCCGCACAGACGCCGGGGGCTTGTTGCCTGGAACTGCACCGGCCGGCGCTCTCCTTGCGCTGGCGCCGGCCGGTGTTCTTTCCCCACCGTCAACAGTGGCATTAGGCGTGCCGTCCGCGGTGCCGCATCAGCCTTAGTCGGATGTAGGGCAGTGGACAGGATCGCTCCCCCCACTGAGCAAGTACGGCTCGATGAGCTGACTTCGGCTCCATTTTTCTCGGAGCGGCAGAGGGAGGCGACCGCACAAGTTGTCGCCCGGGCTGTGCGCGGCCAAGGGATGTCGTTGCGGCGAACCTCTTGGCTAACTCAAAAAGCAGTCGGAGAAAACTCGGCCATGTACGCGACGCGGATGGCCACGAGCCGCTTCAGCCAGGATCGCTGACATGGAGGGAGCGTTCGCGATCGCACGGCAGTTTGCGGAACGCGCCTTCCATTTCGACAGTCAGGCCGAACTCGCCAGCGGGCTCGAGGCCTGCGCGCTCGAACTCGGGTTCAGCTACTTTGCCCTGCTTCACCATGTCGACCTGCGTAAGCACTGGCAGAGGATGATCCGCATCGACAACTATCCGGCGGGTTGGACAGAACGCTTCATTGGTTCGCGCCTGTTTCTCGAAGATCCGGTTTTCTGCGCAAGCCTGATGACCAACATCGGCTTTCCCTGGGATAGCATCGGCAAGCTCATCCGCGTGAGCCGAACGCAACGCCAAATCCTCGAAGCCGCGCGCAGGGAAGGCCTCAACTGCGGGTTCACCGTGCCCGCCCACATCCCTGGCGAGGCGCACGGCTCCTGCTCGTTTGCATGTGCGTCCGCGCGGACATTTTCGCACGATTGCATGCTCGCCGCCCAGTTGGTCGGTAGCTTCGCCTTCCAGGCGGCGCGGCGGATTTGCTGCGCGCGCTGTCCACTGCGCCTCCAGGCGGTCCAGCTCACGCCGCGGCAGCGCGACTGTGTCGAGCTCGTCGCCCAGGGAAAGACCGATTGGGAGATCGCAATGATCCTCGGCCTCAAGGAGGACAGCGTCACCAAAGTCGTCGACGCCGCGCGCCGCCGCTATGATGTCGCCAATCGGACCGAGCTCGTCGTCGCAGCGCTCTTCGATGGCCAGATCAGCTTCAACACCGTCCGCCACTGGCAATATCAGTTCGCGCCCTGTTCCAGCGTCAACTCGCGCACATCTCGATGATTGATCGCGACGCCGGCTATATCCGTCGCTATTCGCCTCTATCCGAGTCCACCGCATCCGTACCGGGAGGGCGAAAGAACTCGATCGGCGAAACTCCGAAGCATTGCGCCAGATCGTTCAAGCGCAATAGGGTCAAATTCACGTGGCCATTCTCGATTTGACTCAGGTACGACTGGGTAAAGCCCGCAACTTCGGCAAGCGGTTCCTGCTTCAATGCTTTCTCTCTTCGTAGCCGGGAAACATTGAGCCCGACCAGCTTGCGGATGTCCATCACCCGCTTGTCGATCATTGCAGCGCCGGAGTTTATTCGCTAAAACGAATATCGATGCGCGGGCTTCATTTCGCTGCACGGAATTCCAGGAATGATGGCAAGGGTGGCTGGTGAGCGAGATCAACGGAGCGGCAATCACAATCCTGACTGAGGCGCCCGATGGGGGGCCGATCACCGAGTACGACGTCAGCCATTTTCTCACTTATGCGCGACTGATCGATGCCGAGCGCGCTGGGACCGACTGGCGCGAGGCGGCCTCCGAGATTCTGCTCTGCGCCGTCGAAGATGATCCGGCCGGTTCGCGCCGCTGCTGGGAGTCGCACCTCGCACGCGCGCATGGCGTCGTGAAGGGACCGGTCTCGATCTAACCTGCCTGACGGGCAAGTCGTGGCGGCGCCAGACTCGGCCGCCGGGCCTGCAATACCCTCTTTGGTGCACATGCGCGCAGCGGTGATCGTTGCTCATCTGACGGCTCCGAACACAGGGAGCCACACCCATGATTTGCACCGTTCAAGGATGCAGCGACCCGCGCTTTCGCGGGGCGATCGAAACCATGTTCGAGGATCGCAAGCGCCTCTTCGTCGACCTGCTCGGTTGGGATCTCGCGGTCGAGCAGGATCGCTGGGAAATCGATTGCTTCGACGGCGACGACGCGATCTACCTGATCGCGCTCGACCAGACCGGCGACCATATCGGCTCGCTGCGTCTGCTCCCGTCCGACCAGCCGCATATCCTCGCGACGCTGTTTGCGGACCTCTGCCCCAGCGGCGTTCCGACCGGGCCGGAGACCTTCGAAGTAACCCGGCTATGCCTGCCCGTGCGCCATGGCGCCGCCGAGCGGCTGCGCATCCGCAATGCGCTGATCAGCGCGATGGTCGACCATGCGCTCCTCGCCGGCATCACCCGGCTCACCGGGGTGGTCGAGGCGGGTTTCCTCGCCCAGATCCTGCGCATGGGCTGGCGCTGCACCAGCCCGGGACCGTCACGACGGTTCGGCGGGGCGGCGCTCGGCGCTTTCATCGCCGAGATCGACGCCGAAACCCCGGCGCTGCTCGCCGCGAGCGGGATATATGCCCGTCCTGCCGGTCGGCGGGCGCCTTTCCTGGAGACCGCTCATGTCCGCGTCTGAGATCGGCAACGTCGACGCGCGGATCGAGCAGGCCTGTGCCGAGCTCGCCCGCGAGGGCTATTGCGTGATTCCCGATGCGCTTGGGAGTGAGGCAATCGAGCGCCTCGATCGCGACCTGTCCGATCGCTTCGCGCGGACGCCGTTCTGCGAGGGCGATTTCTATGGCCGGCGCACCAAGCGCTTCGGTGGCCTGCTCAACCGTTCGCCGCACGCCGAGGCGCTGGTCCGGCATCCGCTCGTGCTGGGGGTGGCAGAGCGGGTGCTCGGCCCCTGGTGCGACCGGATCATCCTCAACCTGACGCAGGCCATCGAGATCCACCCCGGCGCGCTCGCGCAATATCCGCATCGCGACCAGGACATGTGGCAAGGCCCCAAGGGCGAGGTCGAGTATCTGCTCAACGTCGTCTGGCCGCTGTCGTCCTTCACCGCCGACAATGGCGCCACGCGGCTCTGGCCGATGAGTCATCGTGGTGACGCCGAGCCGATGCCATCGGACGAAGCGCTGGCGATCGCGATGGCGCCGGGCGCGGCATTGCTGTTCCTGGGCAGCACGCTCCATGGCGGCGGCGAGAACCGCAGCCAGGCGGCGCGGCGCGGAGTCATCATCAGCTATTGCCTGGGCTGGCTCAGGAGCTTCGAGAACCAGTATCTGGTCTACCCGCCGGAGACCGCGAAGCGTTTCGATCCCGAACTCGCGGCGCTGGTCGGCTACGTCCAGCACCGTCCCAATCTCGGCAATGTCGAAGGCCAGTGTCCCTCGGTCCTGCTGGGTGGGCAGCCGATCGACGCCTTGCCGGCGGCCGATGCGCTGCGGCCCGATCAGGCCGAGGCGCTCGATCGCCATGTCGCCGAGCAGGCGGCCGCCCGCGCCGGGCTGCTAGGCGGGTGATGCGCGGTGCTGGTTGTTTCCGCCTCCGCCGGTGGCAGCGCCGTTGAGGCCGACACCGTCATGAGCAACGACGAGATCGCGCGGGCCGATCCGGCGCGCGCGCGAAGCCCGTTCCTCACCACGCGCCAGGCGGCGCATTATCTCGGGCTGACGCCGCGCCACCTCGAGCGGTTGCGGCGATTGGGCGGCGGCCCCTTGTTCCGCCGCCACGGCCGCTACGTCTTCTACCATCTCGACGACCTCATCGCCTGGTCGCGCCGCAGCCTTTCGGAGAAGATCGGTGACTGAGCCTCGGACTCGCATGGCCGCGATGATGCGGGACTTTGGCGGGCAGCTGCGCGGCGAGCGGCACCGGCGCCGCGTGCGGCGCCGGCGGGTTCTGGCGGTCGGCTTGCTCGGACTCGCGCTTGGTACCACCATTGTCCTGCCGCCCCGGCCGATCCTGGTGTGGAACGCGAGCGCCAGCGCGCCGGTCGGCCTCTATGGCGTCGATGCGGGAGCGGCGGTGGCGCTGGGCGACATAGTGATCGCCCGGGCGCCCGAGCCGTTCCGCAGCTTCGCCGCCCGCCGCCACTATCTGCCGGCCAACGTCCCGCTGGTGAAGCGCGTCGTCGCCGTCGCCGGCGACAGCGTCTGCGCGCCGGGGCGCATAGTGCGCGTCAACGGCAGGTCGGCTGCGGCGCGCCGGTCGTTCGATGGGCAGGGGAGGGCGCTTCCCTGGTGGCGGGGCTGCCGGACCTTGCGCGACGGCGAGCTCTTCCTGCTCATGGATCATCCCGACTCGTTCGACGGGCGCTACTTCGGGCCGGTGGCGCGCGGCGCGGTGATCGGCAGGGCGCGGCCGCTGTGGACGCGCTGAAGCGAATCCTGATGGCGACGGCGCTGGTTTTCGCCGGACCGGCCTGGGGCCAGGACGTCGCGCGCTGGCGTCCCTATGTCGAGGAGGCTTCGGCGCGTTTCGGCGTTCCCGCCGCCTGGATCGAGCGGGTGATCGCGGCGGAGAGCGGCGGGCGGACCAGCTTGGACGGGCGCCCGATCACCTCGCGCGCCGGGGCGATGGGGCTCATGCAGCTGATGCCGGGGACCTGGGCCGACATGCGCGCGCGGCTCGGGCTGGGGAACGATCCGCATGCTCCGCGCGACAATATTCTCGCCGGCGGCCTCTATCTGCGCCTGATGTACGACCGCTTCGGCTATCCGGGCCTGTTCGGCGCCTATAATGCGGGACCGGCCCGCTATGCCGAGCATCTTGCCGGCCGCCGCGCGCTTCCCGGCGAGACCCGCGCCTATCTGGCGGCTCTCGGCGCTGCGTCGACGCGGGCGCCGGTCGAACCTCTTGCCTGGGCGCCAAGCTCCCTCTTCTTCGCGCTGGGCCGGCAGACCGTGGCGGGGCAGGGGGCCAATATCGCCCAGGGGCTGTTCGTTGCGCTCGGCGCGCAAGGCGGCGCGCAGCCCTGATCGCCGCGAGCGGATCTGCGAAACAGGCGACAGGACGACACGGCGACCCGGGCGACAAGGACCGGCTCCGATCGGGTGATGATGGCCAGGGAACTGGCAGGCCGCCTTATTCTGGCGCCTCGCGCCTGGCGGCGCGACCGCGCTCTACTGCGCTAGGCTCGCTGGCGCTCGCCAAGCTCCGCCGGGCCGCGCGTGCCGCGCGTCCCGTCCTGCGGTGACGATCGGCTGGCGCCCGGCCGGAGGCTTGCCTCCGGCCGGATGCGGACGCCGCGCGCCCCTTCGGGGATCCGCGCGGCGGCGTCATGTTCGGGCCTGCCCCCTGCCGCGGCGGGTGGGCGGCGCGCCCTTTTGGGCCCGGCCCGGCGGCCCGCAAGCCGGCTTGGCAGCCGGCTCCTCCACTGTCGTTCCGGCCATCCGGTGCGGGCCGCCTCCTGGCCGGGCCCGGCAGGTCGCTCGGTGCCGCCCACCCCCCGCGTCGGGGGAGGCCCGGTGGGTTTTGGGCGGTGTCTGGAGGCACCCGATGCGCAACACTTCACGACCTTGCGCCAAGTCCCGGCGGCAGGACCATGGCGAGCACGCCGAGCGCGGCAATCTCTACGCCGAAGTCACCGATCGCATCATCGCCGAGCTAGAGGCGGGCCGCGTGCCATGGGTTCAGCCGTGGGGCCGCCCCACGGGCGAGGGCGCCGCCGCCGCGCCCGGCCTGCCGCGCAATGCGCTCACCCACCGCAACTACAGCGGCGTCAATGTGCTGATCCTCTGGGGGGCGGTCATCGCGCATGGCTATCCTTCGCAAAGCTGGCTCACCTTCCGGCAGGCGCTCGAGGCGGGCGGCAATGTCCGCAAGGGCGAGCGCGGAACCATGGTCGTCTTTGCCGACCGCTTCACCCCCGAGGCCGAAAGGGAACGCGCCCGCGAGACGGGCGAGGACGCCAAGGCCGTCCCCTTCCTCAAGCGCTTCACCGTGTTCAATGTCGCGCAGTGCGAAGGGCTCCGCCCGAACCTGGCCGCCGACCCCGCGCCGCTCCCCGAACGCGAGATCGTGCCCATCGCCGAGGAGGTGATCGCGGCATCGGGCGTCGATTTCCGCATCGGGGGATCACACGCCTTCTACGTGCCGAGCGCCGACTATGTGCAGGTGCCGCCGCAACCGGCCTTCTACGATCAGATCAACTATTACAGGACGGCACTCCACGAAATGACCCATGCAACGGGGCATCCGTCGCGTCTCGATCGCGATCTCATCAATAAGTTTGGCAGCAAGGACTATGCCAAGGAAGAACTTGTCGCCTTATCTGGACAGTCTGCGCCGCCCGCAACATTGCAGTAAGGTCGGCGATGGACGCCCACGGTAGGCAGTAATCAGGCTGGCCGTAGCGCTG
>NZ_FVZE01000007.1 GCF_900168325.1 Novosphingobium mathurense
CGCGCCTTACGACAAGAAAATCGAATTTCGCACTACACGCGAAAGGGAGGCCGTCTGATGCCTTGGACCCGCGATGAAATGGCCGCCCGGGCGGCGCGTGAATTGCAGGATGGCTATTATGTCAACCTGGGCATCGGTATCCCGACGCTGGTGGCAAACCATGTGCCTCAGGGCATGACTGTGACGCTGCAGAGCGAGAACGGCATGCTGGGGATCGGTCCGTTCCCGTATGAGGACGAAGTTGACGCCGACCTGATCAACGCTGGCAAGCAAACCATCAGCGAACTGCCGCATTCGGCCTACTTCGACAGCGCCCAGAGCTTCGCGATGATCCGCGGCGGCCATATCGACCTCACCGTGCTCGGCGCGATGGAAGTGGCGCAAAACGGCAATATCGCCAACTGGATGATCCCGGGCAAAATGATCAAGGGCATGGGCGGAGCAATGGACCTGGTCGCCGGTGTCAAGAAGATCATCGTGGTGATGGAACATTGTGCCAAGGACGGCACTCCCAAGTTCATCCCGGCCTGCACCCTGCCGCTGACAGGCAAGAACGTGGTCGACATGATCGTAACTGACCTCGCTGTTTTCCAGCGGCCGGACCATGCTTCACCTTTCCGCTTAATTGAATGCGCACCTGGCGTTGGCGAAGATGAAATCCGAGCCAAGACCAGCGCAGCATTCGTCAGCTGAGGATGGCGCGGTGCGGGTCAGCAAAATCAAACGCATCCTTGTAGCCAATCGTTCGGAGATCGCGATCCGCGTATTCCGGGCCGCGACCGAACTGGGCATTCAGACGGTTGCGGTCTATGCGGAAGAGGACAAACTGTCGCTCCACCGCTTCAAGGCGGATGAGGCTTACCATCTGGGTGACGGCGCTGGGCCGATTGCGGCTTATCTCGATGGCGCGCGCATCATCGACATTGCGCTGAAGGCCGGCGTGGATGCGATCCATCCGGGCTACGGCTTCCTGTCGGAGAACCCCGACTTTGCGGATGCCTGCGCGAAGGCGGGGATCACCTTCATCGGCCCCGCGCCCGAGACGATGCGTCAACTGGGCGACAAGGTCTCGGCGCGGCGTATCGCTATCAACGCGGGCGTGCCGGTGGTCCCGGCCAGCGATCCGCTGCCCGAGGACGAGGACGCGATCCGCCAGATCGCGGCGGGGATCGGCTATCCGCTGATGCTCAAGGCGAGCTGGGGCGGCGGCGGGCGCGGGATGCGTCCGATCGAGGATCAGGCAGGGCTGATCGAGGCGGTGCGTTCGGGCAAGCGCGAGGCCAAGGCCGCCTTCGGGCGCGACGAGGTCTATCTCGAAAAGCTGGTCCGCCGCGCGCGCCATGTCGAAGTGCAACTGCTCGGCGACACGCATGGCAACCTGTTCCACCTTTACGAGCGCGACTGCTCGATCCAGCGCCGCAACCAGAAGGTGATCGAACGCGCGCCCGCGCCCTATCTCGACGATGCGACGCGCGAGGCGCTGTGCGAGGCTGCGCTGAAGATCGGGCGGGCGACTTCCTATGTCGGAGCCGGCACGGTCGAGTTCCTGATGGATGAGAGCGACGGCGCATTCTACTTCATCGAGGTCAACCCGCGTATCCAGGTGGAGCATACCGTCACCGAGATGGTGACTGGGATAGACATCGTGAAGGCGCAGATCCGCATCGCCGAGGGCGGGCATCTGGGCGATGCGGGCGAGACGGGCGTTCCCGCGCAGGCGGACATCGCGCTGTCGGGCCATGCGCTGCAATGCCGCATCACGACCGAGGATCCGGCCAACAACTTCATCCCCGATTATGGCCGCATCACCGCCTATCGCGGCGCCTTCGGCTATGGCGTGCGGGTGGACGGCGGCACCGCATATTCGGGCGCGGTGGTCACCCGCCATTACGATCCGCTGCTGGAAAAGGTCACCGCCTGGGCGCCGACCCCGCAAGAGGTCGTCGCGCGCATGACGCGGGCCTTGCGCGAATACCGCATAAGGGGCGTCGCCACCAATCTCGGCTTCCTCGAGACGGTGCTCACCCATCCCGACTTCGTCGCCAACCGCTACACCACGCGGTTCATCGACGACACGCCGGGCCTGCTCAAGGTGGGCAAGCGGCGCGACCGGGCGACGCGCCTCCTGACCTATATCGCGGATGTCACCGTGAACGGCCATCCTGATGTGAAGGGACGCAACAGGCCGCCCGCCCACGCCAAGCCGCCGCAAGTGCCGATGCTCGCGCCCATCGTGATCGACGGGACGAGGCAAATCCTGGAACGGGAAGGCGCTGCGGGGCTGGCTCGCTGGGTGCGCGCGCAGAACCGCCCGCTGCTCACTGACACGACCATGCGTGACGCGCATCAGTCCCTGCTCGCCACGCGGATGCGCACTGCGGACATGGTCGCGATCGCGCCAGCTTATGCGCGGCTCGTCCCGCAATTGCTGAGCCTTGAATGCTGGGGCGGCGCGACCTTCGACGTTGCCATGCGTTTCCTGTCCGAAGACCCATGGGAGCGCCTTTACGCTATCCGTGAGGCGGCGCCCAACCTGCTCACCCAGATGCTGCTGCGCGGCGCCAATGGCGTGGGCTACACCAACTACCCCGACAATGTGGTGCGCCACTTCATCGCCGAGGCGGCGAAGGGCATCGACATCTTCAGGGTGTTCGACTGCCTGAACTGGGTCGAGAACATGCGCGTCGCGATCGATGCGGTGCTGGAAAGCGGCAAGATCGCGCAAGGCGCGCTGTGCTATACCGGCAACATCATCGATCCGGGCCGACCCAAATACAGCCTTTCCTATTATGTCGATCTTGCGCGGCAACTGGAGGCCGCCGGCTGCCAGATGCTGGCGGTGAAGGACATGGCGGGACTCTTGAAGCCTGCCGCCGCAACCGCCCTGTTCAAGGCGCTGCGCGACGTCACCGACCTGCCCATCGCCCTTCACACCCACGACACTTCGGGCATGGGGGCAGCGACGCTTCTGGCGGCGATCGAGGCCGGCGCGGACAGCGTCGATGCGGCGATGGATGCGATGTCGGGCACGACCTCGCAGCCCTGCCTTGGCGCGCTAGTTGAAGGGGTGAAGCATACTGAGCGCGATACGGGCATCGGGGCTCATGCCTTCCGCCAGATCAGCTTCTACTGGGAAGCGGTGCGCAGCCAGTACGCCGCCTTCGAAAGCGATCTGCGGTCGGGTGCGTCCGAGGTCTACTTCCACGAGATGCCCGGCGGGCAGTTCACCAACCTCAAGGAACAGGCGCGCAGCCTCGGGCTCGATACCCGCTGGCACGAGGTCGCCAAGGCCTATCACGATGCCAATTTGCTGTTCGGCGACATCGTCAAGGTGACGCCGTCCTCCAAGGTGGTGGGCGACATGGCGCTGATGATGGTAGCCCAAGACCTCACGTCCGAAGACGTCCTCGACCCGGCCAAGGACATCGCTTTCCCCGCCTCGGTGGCAGAGATGCTGCGCGGCGACCTCGGCCAGCCGCCGGGGGGATGGCCCGAGGCGCTGCAAAGGCGCGTGCTGGGCGACGAACAACCGATCACCGTGCGCCCCGGCAGCCTGCTGGGCGACGAGGACCTCGCCGCCACGCGAGAGCGGGCCGAGGTGCAATGCGGGCGCGCGCTCACCGAGGAGGAGTTCGCGAGCTACTTGATGTATCCAAAGGTCTTCAAGGGCTTTGCCGATGCGCAGCGCCGCTTCGGTCCGGTGTCAGCGCTCCCCACGCCGATCTTCTTCTACGGCATGCAGCCGGGGCAGGAGATCAATGTCGAGATCGAGCGCGGCAAGACTCTCGTCATCCACCTCACCGCCATGGGCGAGACCGAGGAGGACGGCTCGGTCCGGCTGTTTTTCGAGCTGAACGGTCAGCCGCGCATCATCACCGTCGCCGACCGGAAAAGTGGTGCTGCGAAACAAACACGACGCATGGCTGATCCGACCGATGAGCGCCAGCTCGCCGCGCCAATGCCAGGTTTGGTGAGCGTGCTATCCGTCAGCCAGGGTCAGGCGGTCAAGGCGGGAGACCTCCTCCTCACGCTGGAGGCCATGAAGATGGAAACCGCCATCACAGCCCCCCGCGACGGCACTATTGCCGAACTAGCGGTCAAGGCAGGGCAATCTGTTGATGCGAAAGATCTGCTGTTGGCTTTCGCCTAGGACTTGCTTGGGCGAAGTTGCTTGGCAAAAAAACCTGAAAAACTGGAACAGAACCAATGACCAACGTCGTAATTATTGCTGCCAAACGAACCGCTGTAGGCAGCTTCATGGGGGCGCTGGCTCCGTTGCAGGCCCATGAGCTGGGCAAGGCCGCGATCGTGGCGGCGCTTGAGGCGGCAGAGGTCGCACCGACCGAGGTCGACGAGGTCATCATGGGCAATGTGCTGACCGGCGCGCTCGGTCAGGGCCCAGCCCGGCAGGCGGCAATTGCAGCCGGAATTCCGGCGGATGCGACCGCGCTCACCATCAACCAGATCTGCGGATCGGGCCTGCGCGCGGTTGCGCTCGGGGCGCAAGCGATCCAGGCCGGCGATGCCCGCATCGTGGTCGCCGGCGGGCAGGAAAGCATGTCCAATTCGCCCCATGCGCAGCGGCTGCGAAATGGATCGAAGATGGGCAATGTCCAGCTTGTCGACACCATGCTCAAGGACGGGCTCACCGATGCGTTCGATGGCGAGCACATGGGCCTGCACATGGACCGGCTCGCGACCGAATTGCAGGTTACCCGCGAAGATCAGGACCGCTTCGCTTGCCAGTCGCAAAATCGGGCGGAGGCCGCGCGCGAGGCCGGGCGATTCCGTGACGAGATCGTCCCGGTCACGATCAAGGGGCGCAAGGGCAACGTGGTGGTCGATGCAGATGAATATATCCGCGACGGCGTGACGATCGATGCGCTGAACGGACTGAAGCCCGCCTTTGACAAACAAGGCACGATTACCGCCGCCAATGCATCGGGCATCAACGACGGTGCGGCTGCCGTGGTGCTGATGTCGGCCGAGGAGGCCACCGCGCGCGGGGCGAAGGTGATGGGCCATATCCGCAGCTGGGCGACCTCGGGGGTCGAACCCTCGCGCTTCGGCATCGGCCCGGTGCCGGCGGTGCGCAAGGCGCTCGATAAAGCGGGCTGGACGGTCGCCGACCTCGACCTGATCGAGGCAAACGAGGCGTTCGCCGCCCAGGCGCTGGCAGTTGGGCGAGAATTGGGCTTTGACGAGCAGATCGTAAACGTGAACGGCGGGGCGATTGCTATCGGCCATCCGATTGGCGCATCGGGCGCGCGGGTGCTCACGACGTTGCTCCACGAAATGGAAAAGCGCGATGCACGCAAAGGCCTTGTCACCCTTTGCATCGGTGGCGGCATGGGCATCGCCATGTGCATCGAACGGTCAAGCTAATCTGGAGCACGCCTTTGTCAGACCGGGAAACACGGAGAGCTGCAGGCCTTGCCGTTCGCGAGCAAGTTGTGGGCAAGGAGCGTGTAAGGTCATCTTTCCAGGAAGCGCCAGAAATCGCTCGGCCGTTGCAGGAGCTCGCAACTGACTTCGCTTGGGGCGAGATTTGGACACGAGACGGCTTAAGCCGACGGGATCGTTCCATCATCACCATCGGAATGCTCATAGCGTTGAACAAGCCTGAAGAGCTGAAGGTCCACCTGCGCGGCGGTATCAATAACGGTTTGAGCTCGGATGAATTGCGCGAGATTGTAATTCATTCTGCGGTATATGCAGGGTTTCCCGCTGCACTCTCGGCAATGCAAATTCTGATTGCAGTAGTTGAAGGGTGAACATCCGCCGAATGCAGGGCGTTCGATTGCGGGGACGGCGTTACGAAACACATCATCACAAAGTTTTCGCCATCGCCTGAGCCGTTTAGTCTCCTATCATGGATAGCTCTCAATCCGCGCTTGCCCGGCCCGCCGGATCTGGGATGCGGCCTCTTCAAAATGGAGTGCCACGGCATCGCGCGCCCTGAGCGTGTCGCCGACCTTCATGTAGGCAACGAGCCGCTCGTGCTCGGTCAATGAACTGCGCGCTTCCTCAAGCTGGAAGAAGTTCGCTCCCGCAATCCACACCGCCGGCGGGATCGCCCTGGAATAGGCACCCAGTGCCGCGCGATTGCCGCTGATCCGCACCAATTCAAGGTGCCACTGGTAATCGATATAGGCGCCAGCGAGGAGGTTGGCAGGATCACGGTCGTCCATGCCGCGCAGCACGCCGTTCAGCCGTTCGAGATGGGAAAAGTCTGCGTTGCCCGCGGCGCCTGCCACCTGCGCCGCGGCCATGGCCTGGATAGCGCCGGCAAGGTCGAGGTGCTCGACGATCCGCACGATGGTCCAGTCGTTGATCGAGTAGCGGCCGTGATCGCGAGTGAGGAGGGCGAGATCGACGAGTTCCTGGGCAAAATGGTCGGCGCAGTCCGCCGTGAGCGTGCTGAGGCCCGGGATATCGGAGGGACTGTCGAAACGGCGACGTTTGTGAGGCTCGCGAAGCAGGGAAAAGACGTGCCGCGCCGGACACGCAATTGTTCGTACACCTTCCAATTTCGTCTGCGTTCCCAAGGCGGCGAACTACTCCCTCATCGCAAAAACGGGATAATCGGAAGCGGCAGGATTCGGAAATCAAATCGGTCCTGTGCTATGGAGAGGGAAATATGCGGCGGGCCAGAACTCGCCCATGGGGGCTCGTCACTTGGCCAAGGCGCATTCACTTGCCGAACGCATGTTCCTCGAAATCAGGTTCGGGGTCCTTTCGGCGCGCTATTTGCCGGGCCAGATCATCCCCAAGGGCGAGCTTGGCGAACTCTACAAATGCCGCCCTGCCGCCGTCGCCGAGGTCCTCAATGCACTCGCCTTCGAAGGCTACCTGATGCGCCAGTCACGCAGTGAGTTCACGGTGCGCACCTGGCGAGCCGAAGAGGTCGAGGATCTCTTCGAGATGCGCGCCAACCTTGAGGGACATGCCGCCTCGCGGGCGGCGACACGCGCCAGTGCGGCCGAGATTTCGCTGTTGGGGGCGCTCGCTGCCGAGGTCTGCGAGGCGGCGCCCGACAGCCACGAAGACCTCGAGCGCGTCATCCACGAGAACCTGCGCTTCCACATCGAGGTCATGCGCATGTCGCGCATCCCGCAGATCGCCGAGATGGCGCGCATGGCGCTGCCCAACGCGCTTCACCGCCGGATCGCCTGGTCGCAGCGCGCCGAGGATGCCGAGCAGTCGTTCCGGATGCACCAGAAGATCGCGGCCGCCATCACCGAGCGTTCGGCCTCGATGGCGCGCCTGTTGATGCGCGAAGACATCTACTCGGCGCGCGAGGCGGTCCTGGCCGCGATCGCGGCGATGGGATCACATGAAGGCGAGGTTGCCGCCATAGTCCACTTTGCGCCTACCCTGGAGATCGACGGGCGTCTCTACGGGCAAGGAACGCGCGAAGCAGGTGCGGATGGCCGGCTCATTCCGTTCGGCGTTCCCGCGCGGAGCTTGGGACAGGGCTAGGTTATCGGCGCAGCAGGTGGTTCCTCGTCGGACAACCGCGACTGGTCGGTTTCGAGTTGCTGCAGCACTGCCGTCATCAGATTGGCGGCTTGGAGGAGCCCGGCGGCATTCAGAACATTGAGGAAATCGTTGCCGTCGGAGACAATCAGGTCGAGCGTACTTCGATCGATCAGAAGTCGCTGCATGCGCATCAAAGCCGCCCCCGAAGCTAAAAGAGCAAACGATTGTTGAATAAAGACATTCTGTCAATATTTCGGCACGTTAAATTTGCCGAGATGTCTCTATTTTGGAGCGAGTTAGGTAAGTGCCCTTAAAGGCCTATGCCGCAACTGCGATAAGAACTCCGCTCGTCTCATTCGCAATTGCAGAAAGGTTATCGGGCCGACGCGGTCCGGTGGGAGGTGGCCCGGACCGCGCCGACGTTCCGGTCAGGCGTAGATGGCCTGCTCGACGCAGTGGATGCAGTCGGCCTTGCGCTCTTCGCTGGCGGAATGGGGATGGGTGGTAGCCGCCTTGTCCGGGCAATCCGAACAGAGGCCATCGGCGTCCTGATGGGCACGGGCAGCGGCATCCTTGAGCGCCTGCTTGCGCGCCTCGAGCGCTTCGCGCAGGCGGGCGAAGGTTACCCTAGTCTGTTCGGGGCTGGCCCGGCTCTCGAGCTGGCCCTGGATCAAGGTTGCCGGCGCGGACGCTCTGGGAGCGGGTTCGGCGGCGAGGGCAGGGGTGGCGGCCGCCGCAAGCAGCGGGGCGAGCAGATAGGCATATCGTTTCATGGCTAGTCTCCTTGTTCAGAAAAAGCCGTTCCGGCGACCGTATGAGAGGTCGCCGCGCGACGAATCCCCGAGCGCCGACCGGCGCACGCTCAGGGTGACGCCCCGCCTTCCGCGAGCGCGAAAGTGGAGATCCTGGGGATCGATGTTATTGCGCTCCGCCCATTCCTGGGCGTCGCGCTCGCTTGCGAAGTCGCCGACTTCCTCGTGGTCAAAGGCCATTGTCGCTCTCCATCGGTTCGGGATTGGGTTCAGGCTCTGATTGGGGCGCCGATGGCGCGAGGAACGCGACCGCTGCCGCGGCAAGGGCGACTGCGACCATCGCGAGGATGACAAGGGCGCGCGCCGCAGGTTCGGGCAGCACGAACGCGAGGACAGCCAGCCAGACGAGCGTGGAGTGCGCGCGGTCGAGCACCCGGGTGGCCGCGGCAGGGGCGAGGGCGGGCATGGGTTTCAAAGGTCCAGCCCCAGCGATTTCTCGGGCACGGGGAGTTGCCGTATGGGTGGTTCGGGTACCTTGCCCAGCACTGCGTCGAGCTTGGCCTTGAGCTCGGGGCTCATCCTCAGTTCCGGCAACTGCCGCGCGTCGACCGGGTTATGGTGGCGGGGTTCGACCTCGACTTTGCCGGTCACCTCGAGCGCGGAGGTCTTGTTGCCCGGGGTGTGGTCGAGCTGCTGCTTCAGGCCTTCAAGATTGTTGGTGACGACCATCATGTCGTCGGTCGCACGGGTATTGAGCACATTCTGTGTGCGCTGGGTCGCGAGATTGCGCTGCGACGAGGAGATAACCTCGATCGCTTCAGGCTTGGTCATGCCCTGCGCCATGTGGGCATTGAGCGCATAGCCGAGGTCGAGCCGGCGCAGCATCGGATCGCCCGGCGCGAGCACCAGTTGCCGCCTGTCGGCAAGCTCGACCCGCACGCCTTCGGGCCGGGCCTCGAGCACCGTCGCGTAGGTCGACTTGGCAATGTCGCGGGACCCATCCTTGTCGCGCCAGAACACGGTCTCGCCGTCATGGATCTTCAGCAGCTTCTGTTCGTAGAGTCCGATCCGGTCGAAGCGGTGATCGGGATCGATGCGGTCCGGGTCTATGACCTTGCGCCGTCCCCCGGCCTCGAGCACGACCTTGCCGTCCTTGCGGATCTCGCGGACCTCATACTCCCCGCGCTTCAGCCCCAATTCGCGCACGTCCATCCGCGCGTCGAGCACCTGGCCCACCCGGTAGGTCGAGGCGAAGCGAAGCTCCTCGCGCGTGGTGTTGGCGCTCTGCAGGGTGGTGAGGGTGAGGCCTGGCCCGGTGAGCGTACCTTCCTTGAGCAATCCTGCCTGGACGCGCGCATTGATCTCGGCGCGGTCATCGCGCCCGGCGGTGAAGATAGCGGTCGCCTCGCGCTTGTCGGGGCTGAGTGACAGCCAGAGGTCGGCGGCGCGGGAGACGTGATCGGGCCCCGCCTCAATCACCCGGCCGTGCGCGGCAAGAAGATCGAGTGCGAGGCTCGCATGACCCTCGTTCGAGAGCCCGGCGACGGCAAGCAGCAGGGGCGAGTTCTTCTGGCGGATGTTTTCGTCCATCCGCACGGTGGCTTGCCCCGCAGCCTGGCTGACGGCGAACATCTTGCCCTGTTCGATCGCCGACAATTGCTGGCGATCGCCCATTAACGGCGCCTTGGCGAGATCGAGCTGCTCGGCCAGCGCAGTCAACCGCAGCATGTCGCGCGAGGAGACCATCGAGCTTTCGTCGGTGATGATGACCGTATTGGCGAGCGCTGCCTTGGCAGCCTCGAAGCGCTCGCCCGATCCCGCGGCCGCAGCCCCGCCATAGGTGCTGAGGAACTTGGCGATCGTGTAAGCCTCGATCCCCGCCTCGCGCATCTGCTCGGCCGACATGCCCTGGCCGCCCCCGCCGCGCAGGTCGGCAACCATCTTGTTCTGGAAGGCAAGCCCGACGAGCTTGACGCCTTCATCACTCAGGACCTTGTCGAGCGCGCCGAGCAGCGTCGACTTGCCCGCGCCCGCCACGCCCTGGACATTGAGAAAGCGATCGGTGCCGGAGAGGATCGCGACGCCGGCTGCGAGTTGTCCCTCGTTGAGCTGCCAGGTATCGACCCCGGCGCGGGCCTGCCCAAGTTCGCGCGCCGCGTCCTGCAGCCGCGCCATGGCCTGCTCGGGCGGCATGAACGTGCGGCCCTTTCCGGCCCCGGCATCAATGCGGTCCAGAAACTGTTGTTCCATGGCGAGCGCGGCCGGGGTCGTCACCAGATCGAAGTGGCCATCGAGCCGGTCAGTCTTGCCCGGGATCAGGTGGCCGTCGCGAATGAGTTCGCCGATCCGCTCCACGACGGCACCGCCTTCGAGACCCTTGATCTGGAAACCCAAAGCAGCACTGAGGATCGCCTGCGGCGAGAACGCCGCCTCGCGCTCGGACAAGTGGCGGATGGCCGACGCCGTCGCGTGCTGCGCCTTGATCGTGCCCGCGGGAAGGAACAGAGCGGCCGCGCCGCTCACCGCCAGCGGGCTTGGCGTGCGCAGAGCAGCGCCGATCCGGGTCGAGACTTCACCGAGCGCTGCGGTTGCCGTTTCGCGGAAGGTCGGGCGTGTGTGCAGCTCGGCTCTGGCCCTTGCTTCGGCGATAAGCGCCTTGCCGTCGAATCCCAGTGCCGTGGAGCGATCCTGCCATGCCTGGACAAGGGCCGCCCGGTCCTCGACGGCAAGTTTGGGATCGCGGGTGTTGACCGTCACCCGGTCCTGTCCCTGCGGCGATGCAATGCCGAGTTCCTCGACCTTGGTCAGGATGTCTTCGCGGCGCTGGCTGAACTCCTTGATGACCGAGCTTGGCACGCCCTTGATCTCGAACGAGCCGTGCTTTCCCGCCGCCTCGGTTTCGTAGCCGAGCTTCTGCAACTGGGCGCGGAAGGCGGCATGGTAGAACTGTCCAATCGTCGTGTTGTTTTTCCAGATTTCGCCATTCCACAGCGCCTTCCAGGTACCCTTTGGATCGCGGGTCAGGTTGGCGACGACGGCATGGATATGGCCCTGTGGATCGAGCGCGCGGCTCGCGTCATGGGCGAACAGCGCATAGACGAGGTTGCCGGTCTTTTGCGGCTCGCCGCTGCGCGAACGATCGTAATTGCGGCTCTCGGCAAACTGCTTTTCGACGAGCTGCGACATGGTCGATTTGACGGCGGCGAGGTGCGCATCGAGGATCCGCTTGTCGCCGCTCACCAGCGCCAGGATCGAGGCGGACTTGGGCATCGAGAAGGTGAGGTCGAGACCCAGGCGCCGCCCTTCGACCTGACCCACCATCTCGCCATCGGGCAAGCGCCCATTCAAGATTGCTTCAAACTGATCGCGCTCGACCTGACCCTCAAGTCCGAGTGCGCGCGCACCCTCTCCGCCCCAGACCCCGGCTTCCGCGTGTTCATCGGCCGTGTAGTAGTTGTCGTTCGCGAAATAGTCGGCTGCGCCGCTCGACGACCTGACGGATGCGATGGAGTGCATGGGTTACAGCTCCGGTCCGTCATCGTGGCTGGGGACATCGATCTCGGGCTCTCGCGTCGGTTCCTTCTCGCGTCCCGCTGCGGCTTCGCGGTCGATTGCTTCGGTAAGTTCGCGGGCGGCTTGGGTGGACCGCTGGGCAGGGACCTTCGGCCCGGCGCTGCGGGGCGTCTTGGACGCGGTTTCTGTCTCGCGGGCGCGCGTGGTTGCCGCGCTCTTCACAATCTCGGCACTGGCGATCATCGAACGTCCAAGGCTGGATTGCGGCGCTGCCGCGGCCTCGGTCTGCGTGACGGCAAAGTTCAACTCTTCCTGTCGGGGAGCGGGCTGCGGCTTTGCCGGTTCGTCGTTGATCGCGGGTGCCGGGGCGATTTCAAGTTCGTCCTTGGTCTCGCGCCCGCCGCCTTCGGTTTCGGCGTCATCATCGGCATCGCGTGCAAACTCGATCGGCTCGACATGGGTGCGCAGGACATAGCCTTCGGCAACCTTGGGATAGTCCTTGTAGGTGAGCTTGATCCGAGCGGCATCGAAGCCTTCCGGGAACACCAGGAAGCCGCGCAGCGAGGGCAGTTTCATGATGTCATCGGGCAGCACCAGCGGCTGCACTTCGGAGCGCGGGGTGATCGTCGCCGCGTCGCGGATGTTGGAATAGCCGTAGCTGTAGGCCTCATCCATCATCCTGACTTCGCGGTGCCCGATGTAGTCCGAGCAGTGCTCGGCGGTGTCGCGGTCGGCTGCGGCGAGAACGAGCTTGGTCCGCGCGAGCGAGGCAAGGTTCTGCGCGCCTTCCTTGCCGTAGGTCTCGGCGAGCTTGGCGAAGGAATGGATGCCGAGCACGAAGGCACCGCCAAAGCCGCGCGCGGTCTGCAGCCCGTCCTCGATCGCCGGCAGGCGGTGCAGCGCGTGGACCTCGTCGAAGAAGAACCAGGTGCGAAGATCGCGGGTGCGCGGCAGACGCATCAGGGTGTGAACCGCAAGGTTCATCCAGAGCGACAGCAGCGCCCGGTTGAGCACCAGTTCGTTGTGCGAGGAAGTGATGAAGAGGATCGAGCCAGGCTTGTTCTCCGCACGAATCCAGTCGGAGATCGAGAACGCCTCCTTGCCCTCAGGCAGGAAGCGCAGGGCCTGGGCATTGGTGTTGAAGACGGCGCGGATCGATTCCGCCATCTTCGCCGCCTCGGGCGCGGTCAACGGATCGGCAACGGTATGCTCGAGGAGTTTGTGGACCTCCTTGAGGTCGGCCATCATCAGCTTGCTGGCGAGCGCCTGGTTGGTCGCCTCGCCAAGCTTGATCAGCTTGATGCAGGTCTCGACGAACAGCGTGCGCGCAGCCAGCATCCAGAAGGGTTCTGCGCCGCCGCCATCTGCCGGAAGCAGGGCGGCGGCGATGCCGGTGAAATCGGCGTGGTTCTTCGCTTCGGCGAACACCGACCAGGACGGACAGCGCTCGTCCATGGGGTTGAGGATGGTGTCGGTTGCGGGATTGTAGAACGCCTCGACGTAAGCGCCGGTGAGGTCGAACACGACGGCCCGGTCGCGCCGCGCGCGCATCTGCGCAATGAGCGCGCGCATCTGGGTCGTCTTCCCCGTGCCGGTCGAGCCGATCATGATCGTGTGGGCCTGTTCGGTGCGCCAGGGGAAGGGCACCCCCGCGATCGAATAGACGTGATGGATGCCCGCCTCCTTGCGCGTCGCGAGGCTCATTTTCATGACCTCGTCGAAGCTCTTGCCGGGAAGGCGCTCGGCGATCTCTGCGCCGAGCATATCGCGGTTGTGGGCATTGATGACATTGGCAAGCTCGGCAGCGTCGACCAGCATGGCGCCGCGCTGATGTCGCTCCTCGAGGATCGACTTGCCGCGCCGCTTGGAGAAGTCGACGAACCACACCGCGATCGGCACCGCGACGAACAGCGAGATGAACAGCGAGCCAAGACAAGCCCGCATCAACTTGTTCCAGGCGATGACCACATCGGGGTGCGAGGCGACCATGCCGACAGGGGCCCGGACGACTTCGCCGGAGGGAAGGGTGAGGTTGAGAATCTTGGCGTGCGAGAACTCCATGAAGGTCCATCCAGCGGCATAGATCCGCATCAGGATCATCTGGATCTCGTGCTCATGAAGCAGCAGCGCGAGGACGATCGAAAGCGCGATGCAGAAGGTGAAGAACCACACCAAGAGAGGCATCTTTGCGGAGGCGAACCACATCATGAATTCGTGGGTGATGAGCTGCGACCCCCGGGTAAAATCGCCGGCGTTGCGCGGCATGTTCCCGCGCGCGGAATGGTGCTGCAGCTTGCCCGGCCGCGCCCGGTCGGACCAGGTGTCAGGACGCGGCACAGAGCGCCTCCATCCGGCGTTCGGCTTCGGTGATCAGCGCGCTATGGGCATCGGGGTACTGGCGCTGCACGATGAGGTCGGCGACCAGGAACAGATACTCGGCCGAGAACTGCCGGCGGCGGTCCGCCTCGCTGGTGCCCGACATGACGCCCAGGAATTGCTCGAGCGCGATTCGCAGGAGGTTCGATCGTGAGATGTTTTGCGTGGTTGCGGCGGCCTGCGCCGCATCGGCCAGTGGCTGTGGAAGCCGGAGGGTAATCAGAACTGTTTCAGTCATCACCACGCCCTTCGAGAGGGCCTGGTGGAGATTGCGCGCGACAGGTTTTAGGCCATCGGCAGGTCCTTGGCAAGAAAGCCGTTAGGGATCGAATGGCGTATTACAATGTAATACCGTGAAACTCGCGGAATTCCAAGACTGCAACGACGGGTTTCAACGCTGTAATACGATGTATTACCAAACGCCTACTCTGTATACACACGCATTTCCGCCATTCTACCTACGGCCCTGCCGTGTAGGGTGTGCAATCCTTCCCCTTAATCCGATAGCTTGTGCCTGGTGGGCGGTTTCTGGTCTTTGATGCGCATGGATTCGAGCCTTGACCGCCTGTCCTGGAGACATTGAGCGACACTGATTACAGGACGGGCGGCCCGATTTATTTGCAGGACCGATGGCAAAAGCCTTGCCACTGCGCTCGCTGCTTGGAATCCTCAGGCCGGGAGGTTTCAGCACCAACCCACGAGGTATCATCATGGCCAGGAAAGGAAGCCTTGAAGCGGAGCGACAGGCGATCGCAAGGGAGCGTCAGGCGCTGGAAGCGCGCGAGACGAAACTGCGCGAAAGCGAGCGGGCGGCGAGTGTCGAGCTGATGCACAAATCGGTTCTCGGCAAGGCGCCGTTCGAGAGGGTCGAAGCATTCTTCGCCGCTCTCGGAAAGCTCGGTCTGGACGAAGCGGAGAAGCGCCTGCGGGCAAGCTGAAACCGGCCTCGGCAGAGGCCAGCACAGCCGGGGCTCGATGCCCCGGCTGTGCTTTATCTGGACACGCAAAAAAGGGGGCCGGAGAGCCCCTCAAGAGCCCTCCGGCGCAGCGGTCGATGATCATTTCAGAACGGGCAGTCCGCGTCCCATTCGGGATCCATCACCACACTTATGAAGCTTGCGGCGCGGGCGATGTTCGGTTCATCAAAGTCGTCCGCCATCATGCCCGGGACGGAATGGACGATCCGGTCGATCAGGTCCTGGGGCAGGGCGTTGTAGTCGCCCTCGTCGATGGCGAGAAAGCAGCCGAACTCGTCCTCGATGACGTGCTGGTCGAAGAAGCTGTGCTGGGCCCGGATCGTCGCGGCGCGCACGGCTGCGTCGTAGCTGATGGGGTCGAAAGCCGGGATGTCGAGGGTCTTGGTAAGAGCGTTCATGTGAGCCTCCTGTCAAAGGAATTGAAGAGGTCACCTCCGGGATGGCCGAGCTTGGCCCGGGTCAGGAACGGGCCGCTCGCGGCCCGCCGCGCTAGCGGGGGTGGGGGAGCCGATTTTTTCGCCTTCTTCAGGCGTAAAAATTGGGGGAACCGCCCTTCTTGACGCGGGCCAATGGCGGCCATCATACTTGGAAGTCTGCGAGAATGTTAAACCCTGTTGGGCAGCTCCTCGTGTGGTCCCAGGCACGGGTCTTGCCGCCCGGCCGATGCGAAGCCTTCGCGCCCCCTACCAGCAGGCCGTCAGGCCATTGCTGGCGGGGGCAAGAAGCGAGCGAGCCGGGCCATGAACGTGTGCGTCCCGATCGACAAAAAAGAAGGGCATCCGGCGGTGAGGCCGGACACCCTTCATGCTTGATGCAATCGGAGCAGGTCCCGGTCAGAACGGCGGGAGTTCATCGGCATTGACGGCGCCACATGCCGTGCGCTTCATCGCAGGCCGCTCGGCTTGCGCTGCTACTTTGGTCCGCGCCGCCGGAACCTCGTTCTGGACCGATGCGTCGCGCACGATGTGGAGGGGAATGCGGGCTTCGCGCAGACGGTCGGCAAGGTTCGCCTGGATGCCGCCGCCGCTGCACACCACCGCCTCGACCGGCTTGAAGGCGAGCATGCGGGCGTTGCGCTGATAGGGTGCCGAAGGTCCCCGCGAGGTATCGGGCTTGCACAGGATCACCGGCACATTGTGGCGCGATGCCCAGGCTGCCGCGATCACGTCCGCGCCCTTGTTCTGGGCGGTCGTTGCCAGAGCCATCGACGGGACCCGGGCATGGATCGCGTCGAGATAGTCTTCCACGAGGGCAATATCCGTGAACTGCTGTCCGCCCGAGAAGACCACGACCGGACCCGATGGGGCGAACTGCTCGCGCCGCTGCGCCTTCTGTGCCGCAAGATAGTCGCGCGCTTCGATCATCGAGGCATTGGTCTTGGACGAGACCCGCGAGCCCCGGACCGGCGAGAACGGACGGCCGGTTTCGACGAGGTAGATCCGCGCGGCATGGTCACGCATGCACTCCATCGCATCGCGGCATTCGGCGAGGCTGCGGGCCTGCATGGTGAGGTCCTCAAGATCGGTCGCATAGACCTCGCTTGGATCGTATTCGCGCAGCTTCTCCTGGAGCCGATTCGCCATCGCGTCCTCGCGGTCATCGAGGCGCTTGGCGACGACATGGAAGCTGTTGGCCACGCCCCATGCGACTTCGCTCGCGAAGTCCTCCATCCGGGTGTCACGGAACAGATCGAACACGGTTGCCAGCATCATCTCGATCGCTGCCTGCGCCACTTCTGGGTCGGGCATTTCGGCAGCGCTCGGCTCGTGCTCGATCGAGAGCTTCGCCAGTTCGGTCTGCTCCATGAATGCCCGGGCATAGTCGGGCGTCGCGATTTCGCGCGCATAGTGTTCGGCAAGGTCGGCGAAGTTCGAGAAACGGTCCGTCATGATAACCTCCAAATGGAATTTTCTCTCATCACGCTGATGAAAGATGCCATCGGAAGGACGCCGGAGTCAGGCAGTCAGGGACGGCGGCGCGCACGCGCTGCCGCCGCGTTTCGCGGGCGTGGGGGGAGCCGATTTTGCTCGCAAGGCGCTAGCCGCAGCAGGCCAAAATCGGGGGGCACCCGCGATCCTTGACGGCCGCCAATCTCCCAGGCGTCATGCTTTGGCGATGCTGATTTCGCTCAGCCACCGAGATGAGAGAAAGATTACGGTTTTGCCCCCGATCCCCATTGGGGCGTTCGGGGTTAACCGCAAAACTCCACCTGATACAGTTCTGGTGGCACGCGCGGTCGACTGCGGTGAGCAGGCTCCCGGCCAATCGCTTGCCAAGCGTCGGCCAGTTGCCTAACCTGGCCTTGCGCCATTTCCACCAGGCCCTTTTCGGAGGGTTTGGCTATGAAACAAGAAGTTCGGGCTCCTGCGGTTCGCAAGAACGGCAAGTCGCGACGCTCTGCGCATGGAAACGTGCCGCATTGCGAGGCACCCCCAGCGACTGATGAAAGCCCCGAGGCGGATCCCTTGGGGCCAAAGCTTCTGGCCATTCGCAAGCGACTCCGAATGAACCAGAAGCAGTTCGCCGAAGCAATTGGAACGTCTCAGTCTGCGTTGGTCACATATGAAAAGACGCAACGCGAGCCACCTGTCCGCATCCTATGCAAGGCCGCACGTTTGGCCGATCTGAGCTTGGACGAACTGCTCCTTAGCCCGATAGATTCATGTCATTACCGTGCGCAGTCCTGGTTGCAGGGCGGAGCACTGAAGCGGCGTCTGCTGGAGTTGGCCACGATGGAGCGCGCTTCTCTCGACCTCGATGAAGATCGTTGGCTGAAAGTCATGAGGTTTTTGTTCATGACAGGTGCCCAGGTCAGAACCAACGAGATGCCTTTCAGGATTGTCGTTGCGCTCTGCCAAACGCCGGACGATGGCACGCCAGAGTAAATCAGATCCATCAGTTCACGCTGTGCCGGCCGCGCTCATTTGGTCTCGCATGGAAGTAGTCCGCAAAGTCGCTCGAGCGCTATTACGGCCTGCTCGAAAGCGGGAACGTCGGCCGCACCTGCAAAGGCCATGCTCTCGACGAATTGCCGGTACTCGGCGGGATAATCCGGATCGCGCTTCACGCGATCGAGCATCGCCATGAGCCGTTCTCGCGGCGGCAAGTCTTGCACCGCGCCTTGCCCGCGCGCTGTATCGGCGCGCAGCGCTTCAAGAAGCATGGCCGGAAATTCGTCGCTGGCGCCAGCGACGGCCTCGAGGGCCGCAAGATCGTGAAGGTGGCGCACGATGGTCGGATCGTCATCGGGGTGGCTGCGATCGCGCGCAATCGAGCGCCAGGCAAAGGCGCTCAGCTTGTCTGCTGCGGTCTCGACCGGATCGATACAAAGGATGGCAGGCACCTCGGGCTCGGCCGTGCGGAACTGTGCGACAAACGAGGCAATCGAACGTGAGACCGGCTGCAGGGAAGGCGGCCTTGCAGACAGTTCGGCAAGGATGTGCGGGCGCAGCGCCGCATGTCCGCCGAGCTTGGTCGGGTAATTCATTTCGAATTGCAGGAAGGAATTGCCGCTGCGGGCTTCGACTTCCAGACCGGTGAAGCCGAGGTCGGACCACAGCGCCGTCAGCCGGTCGCGATAGTCGCCGAGCCGGCGGCGCTGCTGATGGTTCGACAAGTCGGCGAATTCTGCCGACAGGCTCAGCTTGAAGTCGATGTCTTCGGAAAAGCGCTTGATCAGGCCGTGGCCCTTGAGCAGCGAGGTTCCTCCGGAAAACACAGGCGTGAGGTCAGCGTCGTCGAGCGCCAGCAGGGCTCGGATCGCCTGGACGACATACCAGTCCTTTTCGACGAAGGCTTCGTCGACGGCGAGGGCGCCCGCTACCCGTCCCAGCGTCCTGCGGTCAGGCGGGTTGGAGAACGACATAGTTGCCATCGTAGCCGATCCGGCGACGGATCCGGGCATTGACCGTCAAGGTGCGCCCCGTAGGGACCTGGGTCGAGAGTCCGCTGTTATAGGCCTTGTCGAAGCGCGAGGGCTCGACCGATTTGCCGAGCCTGGCAATCGCTTCGCTCGCCAGTGTGCGAATGCCGACAATGGGCGCGGGCTTGCCGGTCAGCGGCGACAGCTCGGCCTTGGCGTAAAGACCATAGCCGATCTGGACCAGGCGGCCTGACTGCACCTGTTGGCGCAGCGCGCGCCCGACGGCATCATAGCTTCCGAATTCATCGAAATCGGCACGCAAGAAGACGTTGCGCCGCGACCGCCGGACCCGCTGCCCGATGAGATCAGCAATCGACGATGCCGAACAGGTCGCCTGACCGCCAAACTTGCGGTAACGGCCGCGGCCGACGCGGACGAGCTTGCCGTTCGCAACGAGCTGCTTGAGCGCGCGTCCGATCGAATCGTAGTCAGCCGACAGCACGAGTGCGCCGCGATCGACGGTCACATTCTCCGGGATGGAGGCCAGAATCTGGTTCGCAAGGCTCGGCATCGTTCAACCAACATACGACGTTTACGGCATCCAGATAGACCCAAGTCGTAAAGATTTCAAGCAATGCCTACGGGGCGCCTCCGGTGGGTCGCGCCAGCGGCGCCCGCGACCAGCGTTACCCTGCAAGAAAGCCACTTTAGCAAAATGCGGGGTAAATCTTGCCTCTTGGTGGGGCGGTACGCATGGTCGCGTCTGAAAGGCTCGAAGCTGCGCTGAGGGATTTGACAATGCGACAAGACAAGATCGTCCCGATTGACGCCAACGGTGAGTTCCAGCTTCCTGATGACGTCATGGCCCGGCAGGGTTGGCGACCTGGATCGCGCCTCGTCGCCGAACTGGTTCCGGGCGGCTTGCTGCTGAAGGATGCGCCGCCCGAAGATGGTCCAGACGGCGGCCGAAGCTGAGCCGGACAGGCCGATAGGCCGCAGGGTGACATCTCCATTTTGGAGAGATCGTTCAGATTGATAATATAGCTTATGTTAAATGTTATCAATGGCTTAGGTCGACTTTGGGTGATCCTGCCACGATGATTGATCACGCGGCAAGCGCTGCTCGTCATCGATCACGACCAGGCGATGCGGCGCTTCGCGGCTCCACGACCACAGCACGAGATTGCGATCGTCAGGCGTCGCACGCGAGGCAAAGCTCGGAACGATGACGCCCGCGCAACCTGCCGCGATCAGCCGGTCGGCAAGCTCCCAGGTCGGAACAGACTTGCGGTCACCGGCAAGCCGCTCCCACGCGCAGCCCAGCTGCGTGAGGGTGACGTCGGCGTGATCGCGCACCGTGGGATCGGTGAGGTCGAGCACATCGGCAATCTCGGCGCGGTAGCTGCAGATGGTCAGCGGCTGCGCCTTGAAGGCGAAACCCTGCTGGGCTTCGAGCCAGGCCGTCTCGAGGCTCAGCGCCGCGTAGAAGCAGGCCGTGCCGATGCGGTTGAACCGTCCGCCATGGAGTTTCGCGCCTTCGCCGGATTCGGGATCGTAGGCCCAGGCCGGATGATGCGCGCGGTAGACGAGACCGTCGAACCTGCTGAAGGCAAGTGCCACCTTGAGGGTGTCTGACGATCAGGCAAAGCCGCCAGCGGCGATCCGGCCGAGATAGGCGCGGACCTTCTCGCCGAGACCCTGGCGGACGAGCTCTTCAGCCGTGGCGTCGCCGAACGAAGGCAGCGGCTGCGAGCGATACCACGCATAGGCAGCGAGCTCACTGCCCGCCCATGGGATGACGCGGTTGATGATTTCGCTCACCTCGCGCAGCCGCGCCTGCGTTACCACGCTCTGGCTGCGGGCAGCCTTGGAGACCGCATCGCGCGACAGTCCGGCCGCGAGAGCCAGTTCCGACTTGGTGATGTGCAAGGCCGCCGACAGCCGGTCAGGCGAGACGCCCTTCTCGCCGGTGACTTCGCTCAGGAATGCCGCGCTTGCCATTTGCCTCACCATTTGCCGAATTATGGGGCATAATATGCGGCATAAAGCGGTAAATGTCAAGGTCGGCCCCCGGGTCGCGGCAAGGCGCTAGCCGAAGGCGACGCCGAGCTTCTTGCGCTTTGCCGGGGCCGCTGCGGCCGTGGGCTTCGCCTTGGGTGCTGCCTCGGCCGCAGCTTCCGGTGCAACTTTGGCCACAGCCTTCGGGCTCTGGCCGGGCCTGCGGCCAAGGCCGATCCTGACCGCAAGCTCCTTGCGTTTGGCGGCATAGTCGGGCGCGACCATCGGGTAATCGGCAGGCAGGCTCCAGCGCGCCCGGTACTCGGCGGGCGTCAGGCCATGCTCGGTCCCAAGATGGCGCTTGAGCATCTTCATCTTCTCACCGCATTCGAGGCAGGTGACTGCGTCGGGCTTGACCGAGGCACGCACCGAGACGGCGGGTTTCAGCTCCTCTTGAGCCGGTTCCGGCGCCCGTCCAAGCGCGGCAAGCGAAGCGTAGACCGCCTGGATCAGGCCCGGCAGGTCCGCGGCCGCGATCGAATTGTTGCTGACATGGGCAGACACGATATCGGCGACATGATCCAGCAGTGCTTCGTTTTCCATGCGGGCGAGACCTTTCCAATCCACGGATCGTGGGTTCCTAGGCGATAGTTCGCCACCACGCCATAGGAGCATCGCCGGGGTGCGCCAGGCCTGACCTGATGCTCGAAGTGCGAAGGTTCAGGCCGCGAAGAGTTCGCCCTGGGGATTGGCAGCGCCCGGGCCCTGACGCCGCAGCGGCGCGGGCTTGCGCAGCAGCGCAAGCACAGCCGGCTTGATCACATAGACCGCATGGCGTCCGCCGCCGCGGTTCTTGTGGTTGGTGGCGTAGCCCGCATAGTGCCGGCTCATCAGCCCGGCGCGGACCAGATCGGAAATCGCGCGGCTGACATTGGCGCGGCCAACCGCCTGGACCTGCTCCTCGACCGCGGCCTCGATGCGCACCGCATCACGAACAGCGTCACCGGTCAGTTCGTGCTTCAGCGCAGCGGCCACGCGCGCGCGCAGCGCCGCCCGCCGTGCGGGCTGTTCGCTCATCGGCAAGAGCTGGGAGCAGAGCCATTCGCGCAGAAGCACCGGCACACCGCCTAGCGCCACGAAGGGTCCGGCTTGCCCTCGCCCGTCGGCAATCTCGGCGACCAGCTGGAGGACAAGAAACGCGTAGCGGGGGCGGTTCGAGGCTTCGACCAGGACCGCGTAGATCCCACCGACACCAGTGATTTCTTGGGCTCGTTCCATCGAACAGTATTGAGCACAAAAGGTGAATCCTGTGAATCCCCTTTGTGCCTTGCCCTGTCGTTTGTCGCCCGTGACACTTCGCCCGGAGGCGCCATCTGACTTGCGCGGCCGAGCGTGCTGCCTTCCCCCGCGACCACGTTAGTGATCGTGCAGCCATGCTCGATGACCCGCCCTCCGCGCATGTCACGGGCGCAGCGCAACATGACACTCCGCCTAAGGGCAAAGTGTCACAAATGGCATGCCCGGAGGGGCACAAGCGCAGACCCGGCAGGCAAAAAAATAGGGCCAGCTTGCGCCGGCCCCTTGGGAAGTTTTGGGAGAGGATGCCTGAAAGGCATCCCTCATATGGGTTCGCGCCCTCCATGCTGCAAGTGCGAAATAGACGCCGCGCATTGCCTTTTTCGCAATCGGTGTTTCGCCCGTCGCAGCGACTACATGAACGATGGGGGGCTGGCCTTGGCCCAATGGGAGGCGGCAGCGCCGCCTCCCGGGCTCGGGTTTAGAGGAAGAGGACTTCCTCGGCGACAATCTCGACCGCGTAGCGTTCGACGCCCTCCCGGTCGGTCCACTTGGAGTAGTGGAGGCGGCCCTGCACCTCGACCAGGTCGCCCTTCTTCTTGTGCTTGGCGACCGAGGTGCCGAGGCCGTTGAAAGCGGTGACGCGGTGGAATTCGGCGAGGGTTTCGGTGTAGCCGGCCTCGTTCTTGACCGTCTTGCCATCGACCAGCTTGGGGCGATCGGTGACGAGGGTGAACGAAGTGATCGCGGTCTCGCCGGCGTGGCGGGTTTCGGGAGCGGCGGCGATGCGGCCGATCAGGATAACGAGGTTCTTCATGGGGTATTCTCCGTGGCTTGAACTCGGCGGAACCGCCCGCCGATGAACATCACAGGCAGGGCCAAAGGCCCGGGCCCGCACCGAACGCATGTGAGGGAAACCCAAAAGCGAGGAGTGGTGCGGCAAGCCCGAAGGGCTTCACGGTCCGCTGCTTTTGGGTTGCAGCCAGGGACTGGCCCTGCAGGGTTCATCGGCAAACGAAGGGCGGTTTCGTCAAGTCAGGCTCAGCGGATCCCCGCAAAGATCAGATCCGTCAGCCTCGGCCATTTCGGCAGGACCTGCTCCCACCCGCCAGCGCCCGCGCAGCGGGCATTGCCTTCCTCGGCCCCCGCTCCATACTGGTCAGTGACGCACGGTCACACGGGGCCGGGCCCAGCCCCTCCCGTCCAGTGCCATGCGCTACGGCAAGGCTATTCGTCAGATGCGCAAGAAGGCGGCCGCAGGCGAGCATGGATCGCCTGCCCTCGATGGGGACGCTCAGCGCCAAGGCCTCGCGAGGCCTTGCGCGACCAGATAGTCGCCGGCATCCACGCCGTTCACCGAGACCGAGGCGAGCGTCCGTCCATAGGGGGCGGTGCCAAGTCGCGTGATCGTCACCTGTCCGCGCGACAGCAGCCGCGTCAGGGCAACCCGCGAGGCTTCGCCTGCGGCAAAGTCACACCAGGCGTAGGACCGTCTCCGGTCCTGGCACTTGGGACTATCGGGCAGTTCGGGTGCATCGATATTGGCGATGCGGACACGCTCGCGGCCGCAGCGGATCGTGTCGCCGTCGTGAACAGAAGGCGACATGCAAAGGGCGGCGGCAGCAAGAGCGATCGGCATGGGTAGAGCCTAGCGCCCTCGCCCGCCCGCACCAACCAGCCTCGCCGCTTCCTCCACTGGCCCCGATCGTCACCCGAAGGGCCGGCATCCATGCCGGCGAGCTTGGGTGGGCGGCGGTGCGAAAGCGCCGACGCTCCGCCCTAGCGAGTAGAGCGGGTCGCCGCGGCGCCCGCGTGGGACGCGGGCCCCGGGGTGCCCCCTTCCCTCCCCGCCTCGCCAGACTCCCGCAAAACCGGTATGAACGCACTTCAACCCGGCCGCACTGGCCCCGCTGCCGCAGGCAGAGCCATCTAAGGGAAAGGATCCCGGACCATGGCTGATCCTCAGATGATGCCAAGCGCCCTGCAGGTGGCGCGCGCGATGACTGAGGTGCTGCGCGCGAAGCTGAGTGTCTTAGCGGCTGAAGAGGTCACGCTCTCCCGCGAGGAAGCCGCGCTTTGCCTCGGTCTTGCCGAAGGCGTGACCGAAAGCCTGGGACAGGACGCACTTCAGGACCGGTGAGCCGCCCGGCCCTGCGACCTACCGGACATTGAGCCCCAATTCGCCCAGCAATTGCCCGGCCTGCTCGCGCGAGATGGTCGCCCCGCGAAACAGCCCCGCATCGACCAGGCGTAGCCCGCCGAGGTCGGCACCGCGCAGGTCTGAGCCCTCGAAGCGCCATCCGGCGACCAGCGCCTCGCGCAGCGAGCAGTCCTCGAACACCGTCATGCGAAAATCGCCCTTGCGCACATCCGCACCCGACAGATCGACCCGGCGCAGAGTTTCCTTGCGAATCGAGAAGCCCGGCAGCTTGGCAGAGCCCAGCAGCACTTCCTCGAAATGGACGTGCATGGCGCGCGCTTCGGTAAAATCGGCGCCGGTGAGCTTGGAGCCGGTGAAGCGGGTCGAGGTCAGGCTGGCCCGGCGCATCGCGCAATTGTTCCAGTCGCCGCCAATGAATTTGGCCTCGCTGAGGTTCGAGCCCGAGAAATTGGCGAACGGTCCCCGGCAACCTTGCCAGACCGTACCTTCAAGCTTTTTGCCCCCGCAAGATCGCTGTGCCGCAGGTTGCAGCGTTCAAAGCGCGAGCGGGTGAGATCGAGCCCGGAAAGGTCGCTTCCTCGAGATCGCAGTCGACGACCACCTGAGCCGGACCGCCGCAGAGCGGGACGAGATCGGCACGAACCAGTGTTCTTCCGACGAGGCCACGCGGGGGCAAACAGGTCGTCCATCACGCGCCCAACTCTTTCGCGGCCCATCGCCTGGCTTCGGCTCGGCCGGATTGGCACAATGTTCCGTTTGTCAATTGGCCGGGAGTGCGCATATAGGGGGCACAAGTGGACTGGGAGTTCCCGGTCGGCGTCATAGCCTCGGTGAGTTTCATCGGGGCTTTTCGCTTATTTGGGGCGGGAAAACCTTGAGCCCCCAGTTCTCATAACCGCTGCCGACATTTTCGCGCCCGCCGTCGCAATAGAACTTGCGGGTCAGGACATCGAACGCGCGATTGTCCTGGCTCGGCCGCAGCACGCTCATGCCGATCGGCCGCGCCACCAGATCGGCCAGTTGCAGCCCGGATGAGTTCGCCTTCTTGTCGGCAAAGACAATCTCGAACGGCAGCGGTGCCCCAAGCTTGTTCTCGCCGTCGCGGATCCTGCGGAATTCCAGTTCGAGGTCCTTGTCTTCCTTCTTGCCGCGGCACTCGAAGACCACGTGGGTCTTCTTGGCGTCCTGGTTCTTCTCGATGAGAAACTCGTAGAGTGTCTCAAGGCAGAACCCGAGCGCAAGATGGTAGGGGTTGTCTCGCTCGACATCGCGCGCGCCGAGCCGGTGCTTGTCGATCACGCAGCTGATCAGGATGAAGTTGGACTTGTCGACGATGCCGCTGAGACCATCGATGAACCCCAGCTTCTCGGCCTCGTTGGCGAACTTGAAGGGACCCGTTTCCTTGTGGATTTCCCGCTCATGCAGGATCACGATGTCGTGGCCGAAGTGGTTGAACTTGAACTTCTCGAGCGCCGGGACAACCTTCTCGCTGTAGTGCTTCTTGTAGAAGACGCAGAATGCGAGGACGAACAGCGGGTAATTGGGATCGACGGTCTGCATGCCGTGATCCCCGCTCTCATCGACGTAGACGATGAAGTTGCTGAAGCGCCCCGTGGGCGTGGTCGCGCTCTTGCGGTCCTCGACCACCGGGTCGAGATCCAGATCGAACAAGGAAAATTGCTGGTCGGAAGCCGTCATCGCGCCGTGATGCCAGCGCGGCACCTGCAAGCCAAGCCGAAGCGGGGTTTTCCACACACCACCCCCGGGCACAGCAAACCTTGCCGCACCCGCAAGGCCGGCATAGACTGGCCCGGCGTGCCCATCCGGGGCCGCGTCAGACGAAGGAGATGCGCGAGAGGTCGAACGGGCAGCGTCGATCGCGAGAAATTGGAGCAGACCCCAATGATCCAGCGATACCGTGTGCTCGGCCGCAGCGTGGCCGAAGGCGATGAACTTCAGCACGTGCTGCGCGAGGCCTACGAGCGCAAAAGTCCGGTCCTTTGCGAATGCCGCAAGGGAACCGAGCTCCCCCTCTACATCTCGCACCGGCAGAATGGCTACGTGCTTGCACGCTGGCCGGGCTCAGGCGCGCGCCATGCGACCGCCTGCGATCACTACGACGCCCCTGATTACCTCACCGGCTTGGGCCAAGTGCGTGGGTCAGCCGTGCTCGACGATGAGGCGAGCGGCGAGACCAGCCTGAAGCTCGGCTTCCCGCTGTCGCGCGGGGCGGCCCGGCTCGCGCCCGCAGCGCTTACCAATGACAAGCCGACGGTGAAGTCGTCGGGTCAGAAGCTGTCGATGCGCGGGTTGCTCCATGTGCTGTGGGACCGGGCGGAGCTCACCCACTGGCATCCGAAAATGGCGGGCAAGCGGACGTGGTTCGTGGTGCGCCGCGCACTGCTCGAGGCGGCGGCAAGTTGCCGAGCCAACAAGGAAGCCCTGCCCCACGTGCTGTTCGTGCCCGAGAGCTTCAAGGTCGAAGAAAAGGAGGAAATCCGGGCCCGCCGCCGCGCGGCGCTTGCCCGGGTCTATGCCTCGCGCGACCAGATGATGGTGGTCGTGGGCGAGATCAAGGAGATCGTTCCCGCGCACGGCGCAGAAAGAATCGTCCTGCGCCATGTCGGCGACATGCCCTTCGTGATGGACCAGGACATGGCCCGGCGCTTTCACAAGCGGTTCGCCGGCGAACTCGCACTGTGGCAGGCGCAGGATGGACCGAACGGCAAGAGCGGGCACCTGGTTCTCGCCGGCTCGTTCGCGCGGCGGCGCGAGGGCACTTTCGACCTCATCGAGGTCGCGCTGATGCCGGTAACGGCAGAATGGCTGCCCTACGAGAGCAGCGACGAGCGCTATCTCGTCGGCAAGGCGGTCGCGGAGAAGCGGCGGTTCGTGAAGGGCTTGCGCGTCAATCTCGACACCGACACGCCGATCGCCAGCCTGGTACTCAAGGACACCGGCGAGGAAGCCAGCGCCGTCCACATCCACGACCGCGACAACGAGGTGGCGGAGCCGCTCGAGGCGCTGCTCGCCGGGCAAGGCGTCGCGCACCTGCTGTGGAAGGAGGGTGAGCCGCTCCCGGCCCGCGTCAGCCGGCCGCCGCGGCGAAGATGGGTCGCGCGGCAGGCCGCCTGAGCGGGCTCAGCCGTCCGATCGGGGCAACGGTCTTGTCGGCAGGAGGTCGAGGCGCCGGGGCGTGTCGCGTGGCGCGCGCAGGGCTTCGAGCCGGGCGGTGACGTCGTCCTCGTGCTGGGTGATCTCGATGCGATTGAGACCGACGATGGTCCAGACCGCCCGCTCGGGCCGCTCGGTCACGTGGACCGAGTAGGCGATGGGCAGCTTGTCGGGATAGAGCCAGAGCAGCAGCACGGGCAGCGCGGCGAGGTTCGGTTTGCCGCCCGTCGCAGCGAGCGTCATCACGCCCCGGTCGCAGTCATACCGGCAGGTGATCCCGAGCGGCTGCGGGTGGCCGGCAAGGCCGAGGATCGTTACGCGTGGCCGAGCGCCGAAGACCGCGTCGAGTTCGGCCGGGGGTTCGGCTTCTGTATTCTCAGCCATTTCGGCGAGGAACAGTTCGACCGCGGCGAAGCGCGCGGCTTCCTCACGGGTGCAGGCAAGTTCGAGGGTGAGCGTGATCGAGGACATGGCTGGGGCTTTCGTGTTGCCGCGCGCGCGCCGCGTCCCGCTGCCAGGGCAAGGGTTAGAACGGCCGGCAAGCGCAGAATTGAACGGGTCAGAGGACGAGGTGGCGCTCGACGTGCGAGCGCTCGCGCGGCCTCTGGAGGTTAAAGACGGGGACGGCGTGGCTGGTGGCGATGCGCAGCGCCTGGCCAGTGCCGCCCGAAGCCTCGCCGTCGGCGGTCCAGCACAGCACGAATTCAGCAGGGCTATCGAGGCTCACCCCCAGCACCTGGAACACGTTGCGGGTGTGGAGCGCCTGGACGAACGCCGAGAGCCCGGCGAAGGCCGGATGGTGCGCGGCGGCGATGATGCGCGCCCTGCACCAGAGCTCGGCGCCGAGCACATCGGGATGGAACTCGCTTGGCGAACCGCGCCAGCCTACCGCCGGCAGGAAGATCTGCGCGTCGCGGCCCGCCCCGCGTTCGAACGCGCTGTCGGCGCCCATCGCGTGGCCCGAGCGCAGGACATAGCCGCGCTTGGTGAGCGCGAAGGCGGCGCGGGTCATCAGGCTGAGCACTTCGGGCGGCGTGGCGCGCGCACCGATACCGGCATAGAAGCGAGGCATGGACTTGGACTCCCTTTAGGAACGCCCAGCTCCAGCCCCCTCCCCTTACCCGCTGTCGGCGGCAGCTACAGTGGCGGGGCCGTAGGCGGCGACCACGTTGCGGAAGGGGCGCATGACAGCGCGCGAGCCCTCGTAGGTCACCGGCTGCGGAAATCCCGCCGCGATCCAGGTAGCGGGTTCGACAAGATCGTCGAACCAGGCCTGCGCGTCTTCCGGCAAGGGCAGCTCCCCCGAGACCAACCACAAGGTCCGGTATGTCCCGAAATCATGGACATTGGCGACCAGCGCAAAGCCGAGCGGCAGCGGCGGCTCGCCGTTGAGGGCAATGATCGCGGCCTTGTAGGCGAGCAGTTCGAGGGTCTTGGCCGCGGCGAAGTCGGAGCATGACCCAAGCTGTGCGCAGGGCTCATCGGCGGGACCGGCGCCGAGTTCGAAGATCCGGTGCCGGCTCATCGCGCGGCCTCCTCTGGGCCATCCGGGTACCACGCGAGTTCCACCGCGTCCGGATGGGCGGCATCGAACTCGGCGATGCGCGCATGGGTAATAAGGCCCGCACGATCCGCGAGCCCGACATAGCCGCCGTAGAAGCGGCCACCGGCATGGACGAACTGGGCATGGACGTCGTCACACACTGCCTCGGTGATGAAGAAGCCCGGCACGCCCGCGATGTGCGCCGGCGGCAGGACGCCGAGCATGTCGTCGAAGAAGGCTTCGGTCACCCGCGATAGCGGGAAGCGGGCGAGCACTGCCTCGCGCGAGGCGGCCAACAGGGCCCCATCAGCTACGGTCATCGCTCGCCCCTCCGGTCACCACGAAGGCCGGAATAGTCAGTTCGGCGCGGGCCATCTCGCGCTTGAGATCGCGCAGCCGCGTGAAGCTGTTGATCCACGACGGGGGGAAGAGGACGTACTCGTCTTCGCTCGCCGTGTAGTCGCGCATCGGGCCTTGCCCGTCGAACACGATGATCTCGGGGAGATAGGCGCCGAGACAGCCACCCGACCAGCGGCGGAACGGCAGGCCGTGCTCGGCGCAGAAGGCGTCGATGTCGGGGATATGCCCGCCATTTAGCTCGGTGCCGTAGAGCTCGAGCGGCTCGCCTTCGGGCAATGTTGCGGGATCGAAGGGTTCGCCGTCCCACTCGGTGCGAAGGTCATAGTCGGCCGCGTGCGCAGCGAAAGCTTCGAGATGTTCGCGCGGCAGTGCGCCGCCGATGGTGATGTGAACGGGGGCTCGGTCGCCCATGGGCTTAGGTCCTTTCGCTTGGGTCTGATCCGACCGGCGAAGCCCCCCTCCCCTCAGCTTGACGTCGCCGCGGACCTACCTGCCACCCAGCGTTCGGTTGTGCGATCGACGGCGAGTTCACTGGAACAGGTCTGGCATAGCGAGAAGGCTTCAGCGGGCGTGCCCGCGAGCCACTGCTCCCAGTTTTCTCGGGCGAGGACGACGGGCATACGGTCGTGTACGTCGGCCATCTGCGGGCAGCCATCCACCATGACCATCGAATAGGCTGCGCCCCACTCCTCGGTCGGGCGCCACAGCCCGGCAACGGCAAAGACCTCTTCGCCCGCCAGCGAGTACCAGGTCCGGGTCATCTGGCCCTTGATGCCCTCGGCCTCGGCCCAGGCGGTGACCGGAATCAGGCAGCGGCGGCGCTCAAAACTTGGGCGCCAGAATGCAGTGCTGAGCTTGTCCTCGCGCGCGTTGTTGACGGGCTTGGGCTTGAGTGTCTGCCCGTTCTTGCCTTTGAGCGCGAGCGGGAAGCCCCAGGTCATCACCCGCGTCTCGCCCTCGGCGACAACCAGGCCGGGATAGCCCGGGTAGACCTCGGCGGCGAAGTTCGCGCCCGCGCCGCTGCGCGCGCCGAACAATCGGGCGATTTCCGCAGAGGCCTTGGTCATGCGGTACAAATTGCACATGCACCGATGCTCGGCGGACCGCGCTGCCCTGTCAATCGGGACGAGCGGCGGCACCAGCCACCTTGCAAATATGTTCTTCTTATGTTCCATTGCCGGCATGGAACGAATCGATACGTCTGCTGTCGCTCATGCGATCCTGGACGCCCCGGGCTGGGCGCGGGTCGGGATCACAGCCCCAAGCTCCTGCCTGCGCGAGGATGCCGCGCTCGAGCTTGCGCGCGTGATCGCCGATGCAGTCGATGCGCCGGTCAGCGCACCTCCCCCAGAACAGTCGACCCTACCGCTCTGAAGGACGCCAGTTCAGCCCGCCAGACTAGCCAGTAGCGCCTCGATCTGCGGATCGAGCGGAAATCCGAAACGCCCGGCGATCTCGGCGGCGTGTTCGAAGTCGGCCGCGCTGACGTGGAGCGAGCGGGCGAGGTCCGCGAGCGTCTCGCCCTCGCGCGGAACGGACAGGGCATGGAGATTCCCGTGCGCCTGCGTCACCGCAAACGGCCAGGTCATGGCGACACCGACCACCTCCTCGGCAAGCACGACCAGCGTGTCTCCGGTACTGATGGCCACGTCGCACTGGACCGCGTCATAGGCATTACCGGTGCTGGCAAAGGCGTGGTGGCGCCGGGTGATGAAGGCGAAGCGTTCACTGTCGGTCAGCATGTCTGGTCTCCGGGTATCCCCATGCAAATGAAGAGGCGGAACGCCGGGCGGGGGGCAGTGCCGGCGTTCCGCCTCAGGCCGCGCGGGGGGCTTATCCGCGGCCTTTGCACGTTGACGGGGACCCGCTTGGGGTCCCCGCCGGTTGGAGTTGGACTTGCCGATCAAGCGTCGACGAGGGGCGGCAGCGCGCCATCGTGTTCGGCGCCGTCCTTAGCACCCACCCGGCCGCGCTTGGCAGGCGGGGTCGCGGTGCTGTCGCCCAGACCGTCGCCGGCCTGCTCCGCGCCGCGGTCGCCGCCGGCATCGTCGGCCGGGAACATGTCGCTCTCGCCGTATTCGGACGCACCGAGCTGGGTGTTCCGGCGGCGCGGACGCTGCCAGGCGATCGCCATGGTGCCATCCTCGCGCGGAAAAGCGGCGATGTAGAGCGGCTGCGCCATCGAGGGGTCGTCGATCTTGCCCTGGTAGAAGCTCTCGCCGGTCGCGTTCGAGGAGAGTTCGAAGAGCGCCCCGACGATCACCCAGCGGCGCTGGTCGTTGAGCGCGACGATCTCGTAGCGGGGCGCGCGCGGGTTGCTGGAGGTCACCGGCCGCAGGCCGATGGTGCGGGTGATGGTGAGCGTTTCGACAGAGCCGATCAGCTGGCCGTTGGCGTTCTTGCGGATTTCACCGATGTTCATGGACGTTCTCCTGGGTGGATCGATTGCGACCGAACCCCTTGTTCGATCACTCACTTCCCACCCCCCTTCCCTCCCGGCCGTCAGGCCGAAGCTGCGGGCTTTGCCCGCAGGGTACTCAGACCACCGAAGCAGTGATTTCAAAGCACGAGTTCGACGAACAGCCAATGACGAGGATTGGAGACACTCCCGAACGTCATCATTGAAGAGTGCATATCTGAAAAGCGGTCGCTCTGGGCAGCGAACCAGTGAGTCAAATTTTCGCCCCTACCCGCATCGATTGTCGCTTCTTTCTTGCTTCCGCGATACCGTTGATCGATCAGGAGGACCGATCGGTAACGGCGTAGCTGCAACGAAGCAGGCTCTTTCTTGCTCGATTTAAGGCGATAGAAAAATGTGCCTTCCGTTTCGATACTGCATTTCTAGAGTATCGCGTACGCGCTACTACGGGCTCGCCTGAAATCCTGAAGGTTTTTCGATTGTTGCGACCTCGCTCATGACCCTGACGCTTGTCCCGATTGATCACGGCGAACTCTGCCACGGCTGGGCATGGACTGTTGACGATGAGGATGTGCTCGCAGATCGCGTCGCCCGCATCGTCCTGGGCCAATATCGTCATGTCGCAAAGATCTTGAGCGGCGTGGGCGTACCTGGACCGGCCGCCAATGCCGAGCAGGCAAACGCTGCCATCAAGCAGCTGACGCTCGCGGAGGGGAGCGATCCCTGGCACCGTGACGGTTGGCTCTTCCAGGCGATCTCATGGATCGCAGCCCATCAGCAGCCGTCGGCCTCGCTCACGCGCATGCCGCACATCCGCAAGGCCGATAAAGGGTTTGACGGCTTGCAACTGGAACTCAACGAAACCGGTACCGCGATCACTGCGGTCGTTGTTTTTGAGGACAAGGCCACCGACAACGCACGTGACACGATCCGCGACGATGTCTGGCCAGGCATCGTCGCCTTGGAAAAAGGCGAGCGGCTGAACGAGCTCAGCCAGGAGGTGAGCGGCATGCTCGACGCGCGCTCCGCCGTCGACCCCGAATTCGATCTCGATTCCGCCATCGCCAACACGCTCTGGCACGATGCCCGGCGCTACCGCGTCAGCATTACGATCGGCGACACGCACAATGATGCTTCGGCGCGTGCCAAGCTGTTCAAGGGATTTGATGACAGCGCGCCGGGTGCAGCCGCGCGCCGTCGCGCCGACACCATCTATCTGCCGGCGCTGCGCAACTGGATGGCCGGCTTCTCAGCCCGCGTGATCATCAAAATCAAGGCGATCGCCGATGTTTGATCCGACCACCGCAGCGTTGATCCGCGCGGCGCCGCCGCTCGAAGGGCTCGACCTCGACAATCTTCCCAAGCGGCTGACCGAAGCCTTTGCCGATATCGTCTCAGCGCGCATTCGGCTGCGCGGCGCGCCGGCGGACGCCGAAGACGAAGCGCTGGTCGCAACCGTGACCGAGCTGCGCCGCATCGCCGCGGCGCACGAAACCTATGCCGCCTTGCTGCCCGACCGCGAAAACCGCGCCTCAGCCGCCTTCGTCGCAGCTTCCGCACATCAGGCTATCTCGCTGGCGCTCCGCAACGCGCAAGCGACCAGTCATGTGGACATGGCAGCGGTAAGTTCCGACGTCTGCGCAACCTTGCTGTTTCTCCTGGCGGAAGCCCATGCAGATGCCTCCGAGGCCGCCAAGCGGATCGTGCCTGCAGCCGATGCCGTGCCGATCGAGCGAGCGCTGCTGCTCGCGATCCGCAGCCTGGCGCAAGGGCGGCTCGGCGAGATCGTCGCCGACGATGAGCCGGAGATCGATATCGACGGCGATGATCTTGGCTTGCGGGCGCTCGATGCGCTCCGATTGCTGCTTCTGCGCGGGGTAACCAACCTCGCCCGGCAGTTACGTCTGCGCGTCGACCTCGCGCCCGAGGCCGGCGGTGTTGTTCCTGCGAGCCAGCTTTTCGCGCAAGTGCGAGGCTTGGCGAGCGAACCTATCGATGGTGCCGGCGTGGCAGGGGAGACGCTGCTAAGCCTCTATCCCGGTCCATTGCACCTCGCCAATCTGCTGCTCGGGCTCGAGGGCGACCTTCTCGGCACGGCGCTCAGCCGCATTCCGACGCCGAGCGGGGTTGACGAAAACGGCTGGTGGCAAACGCTCCGCCGCATGGCCCGGCAGCGCCCTTATCTCTGGCGCAATCACCGGGAAGCGATCGAAAAGGGCTATCTCGAGCAAGGCGTATCGTCTGCGATAAGCTTTCCGACCGGCGGCGGCAAATCGACGCTCGCCGAGCTCAAGATCGCAACCGCGCTGCTTCGCGGCGAACGCGTCATCTTTCTGGCACCCACCCATGCCCTTGTCGGACAGACGCAGCGTGCGCTCAAGGGCACTTTCCAAGACTACAGCATTCTCGCCGATGTCGACGAGGATATCGGTATCGGCGATGTCGTCATGCTCGGCGAAGTCACGGTCATGACGCCCGAGCGTTGCCTGATGTTATTGTCGGTCGATCCAGACGCCTTCGCCGATCTGGGCCTTATCGTCTTCGACGAATGTCATCTGCTTCACCCGCGTGAGGACGACCGCAGCCGACGCGGCCTCGATGCCATGCTCACCATCCTCAACCTGACCCGTGTCGCGCCTGCGGCTGATCTGCTGCTCCTCTCGGCCATGATGAAGAACACGCAGGAGATCGCCGGATGGGTTGCCTTCCTGACCGGGCGCCAATGCCTCACGCTTGACCTGAGCTGGAAACCGACACGGCAGGTGCGTGGCTGCGTCGTCTACCCCGCTGAGCAAATCACTGCACTCAAAGCTGTCCTTGCCCAAGCGCGCATCGACTATCCGGATCACGACAAGCCGCCGGTCGGGGTGAAGAACGCGCTGCTCGCACAGCCCTTTGGCCTGTTCAGCCTGCTTCAGACGTGGTCGACCACCGACCGCAGCGACTATGCGCTGCTCCAATTGCACGCTGATAGCAGGCTGCTGTCGAGCGGCCGGGCTTGGGGAGGAAATTGGTATCTAACCCCCAATGGCAACGAAACCAGCGGCGCAATCGCTGCCGCCGCGGCCAGCGCCGGCATGAAGACATTGGTGTTCGTACAAACCACTGTCTTTTGCGAAAGCTGCGTCAAAGGCTACCCCGCGCGCGTCGCCGCCAGCCAGATCGCGCTCAACGAGGACGAGCAGAAATGGCGGATCCTCGCCGAGGAGGAAATGGGCGGCGCCGGCTATTGCTATATGAAACTCGCTGCGGACGGGACACTGCGGATGGGGACCGCCAGCCATCATGCGCTGCTGTTGCGCGAGGAACGCGAACTGCACGAAAGCCTGTTTCGCCGTCCGGACGGGATCAAAACGCTATTCGCAACCTCGACGCTTGCCCAAGGTATGAACCTGCCCAGCGAAGTCGTCATTATCTCCGGCGATAGCCGTTTCGACCCTCAGGCCGATAAGATGCAGAAGCTCGAGGCGCACGAACTGCTGAACGCCGCAGGGCGAGCAGGACGCGCCGGCGAAGGCGCACAAGGCTTCGTCCTGCTTGTGCCGAGCAAGGTCATCGATTTCGACAATCAGAACAACCAGATCAACGGCCATTGGATGGACCTGCAGGCGATCTTCGAGCAGGCCGACCAATGCCTCGTCATCAAGGACCCGCTAAAAGTAGTCCTCGACCGCATTCACGACGGCATCACTCAAACCGGCGCTTCGGCCTATCTCCTGAGCAAGCTGCCGTTGGCCGTCGCGGGCACCGAACCCGATCCAGCCGCGGCGTTGCTCAACAGGAGCTTCAGCGCCTATCGTGCGCTTGTCGCCGCCGACGCCGATTGGTTGAGCACGAGGGTCGCCTCGGCGCTCGCCGCGCGAGCTGCCCTTGATCTCCCCGAACCCGATCGCTGGATCGAGCAGGTCGCGGGCGCTACCGGACTCTCCGTCGCTTTGCTGCAGCAGATCGTTGAACGGCTCGATGCTGGTGCCTTTTCAGGTACAGCTCTTGAGGTCGTGACGGTGCTGCTCGACTGGCTTGACGCGCATCCGAGCCACTTGCTCACCCTGGTTCGACCGGAAAGCCTGGAGGAGATGTTCGGCACGCCTTATAAAAAGCTGACCGATGATGAAGCGCGCGGAAAGCATGCGTTGTCGTGGCTGCGTAAGCTATGGCCGATATGGATGTCTGGGGTGCCACTGTGCGAACTCGAGAAGGTCTTTCTCGGGCGCACGAGCAATCTCAAGCAGTGCAAAAATGCCCGCCATTTTGCGTCGCGGCTCGTGCCCGATCTCGCGTTCCTGGCAGGCCTTCCCGGACGCCTGCTCGCGGCGCGGCTGCGCGCCGCGGAAGACGAGACGCCCGTCCCTTCGGTTTTGGCGACACTGAGCGGTATCGTCCGCGAAGGCTGCGACAGCCCTGACAGTCTGGCGGTGCGCATCCATTTGACACGCTCAGTCTCGCGCGTTGCCGCCCGCAAACATTATGACGCCATCCGCCAGCATATTCAGCCGGGCAATTCCAACGAGGGCTTCGACGACACACTGGAGCGAATCCGACATGCCGATCTCGTCGCCAGCTTCACCGACCTAGATGATCTTGATGGAGATGGTTGAGCGTTTAGTTTGCCGATGCCGCCAAGCGCGCAATGTCGGCGCGCAAATGCCCCCAATGCTCGGGCCTCGGTCCATCCCAGTTCAGAATAGGCGGGCTCGCCTTAGCCCGTCAGCGCGTGAGGGCCGCATTAGCGATCGACGCGCCGTACTTCATCGCCATCCGCCTTTGCCGCAATTAGTATAGGCGCCGATCGCCGATAGCACATATTTCGCCTCGAGATGGACGTCCTTGGGCATTTCGTCATGCGTCTTGAGCCCGTCGAAGAAGGTCGCGACCGCCGCCGTCTTCAAATCCATCACGTGGTTGACGAGCCGCTCTTGCCGAATCTCTTTGGCCTCGCCGTGACGGATCCAGCGTGTCAGGAAGATCACGACGCAAAGCGCGTAGCGGAACACAAAGGTGTTGAGCGCGCATGGCATCGTCTTGGGATAGAAGCGCTCCTCGATGTTGAGCGACCGCAGCAACACTTTGTGGATGTCCATGCTGAGGTGGATGAGCTTGCGCTGCAACGCTTCCGAATAGGGAATCCGCTTGCGCAATCTGTCGAGCTCGCCGCGCTCGAAGATCCTCGCGCAGTGCTCGAATAGATTGAGGATGTTGCCGACCGACGCGCGCAGGTCGGCGACCTGCGCGCGCGATTGCTCCTCCATCAGCGAGAAGTGTGCATCGGCGTGCTCGTCATCGGGAACGTCAATCACGCTGCGGCAATAGTCACCGAATGATCCGGTCTGTTTCGGCTCGATGAGGCGGTTGACCAGCCCCTTGCTGTCACCCCGATCTCGATAGAGATCGAACGTGCTGCGTAGGATGATGACCTGGCGCGGGTGCCGACATAGGATTTTGAGAAGCTGGCGCGCCTGGAACGCCGCCGCTTTCTTGTGCACCTCGACCAATGTCATCTCCGCGATCACCGCGTGATTTTCGGTCGAGCGGCAAAGAAACGCGGCCAAGTCATCATGGCCGAGCTAGTTGGTATCGATGACGTGACGCTTCACTGCCACCGTGACGTCCTTATCGATCCGTTCGCCGGCGCGGGGCGGCTCCCGCATGGCTTTTCGGACGGGGGCTGGGTGACCAAACTGACGTGCATATCGCTCTCTAATTTACCGGCAAACTGCACCATACTGACGGCCATGACCACGATCGATCCCTCAGCGACTTTTGTCCTCGACGGTGCCGCCATCGCCAATTTCGTGAAATTGCAGCGGCTGTTTTTCCGCTGGAAGCAGCAGACGCTGGCAAGTGAAGCCCGTGTCTCGCTCGCGACGGTGCAGCGCGTCGAGCGCGGCGTCCGGGTGCGCCCAGCGCAGCTCCGCAAAATCGCCGTCGCGCTGCGCCAGCCCGAGGATGAATTCCTTCGCTCGCGCGTGCGCCCGACAGCCGAAGAGGCCGCCGCCAATTCCGTCGAGATGTTCGCCTGGACCGAGGGCCGCGTTCCGGTGGCCGTGGCGCCATTCCGAAGCGAGCCGCAACTCAAGGCGATGCTCGCCACACATAGCCTGCTTTTTCAATCCGATCTCGGGCCTGACGCCGCCGCCGACCTCGCCGAACTGCGCGAATGGCTCGATCTCGCGTCCTTCGTCCAGACCGAACGCCTCGGGCTAATTGGGCGTAAGCCCGAGCGCAACTTCCGCGTCCGGCCGCTGTGGCGCGATGTCCTTGATTGTGCCGAGCGGATCGAGCGCACGCATGCCGCAACAATTCTCACCGGCACCTACGAGGCCGAACCGAGCCACGGCGGTGAGCCGATCTGGATCGCGCTTTTGGCGGTGCGCTCGCGCCGCTCGAATCCAGCCGCGGGGACGATCCCGACACTGTGGGCAGACGCCAAGGTCGATGAGCGGCAGATGCTCGCCGACTATTTCGCCGAGTACGATTGATGGCGAGCGAGCCCCGCCTGATCGACCGCTTCACCGGCGCGTTCGTCGAGGAGATCGGCAAATGGGCGGCGCGCTTGGTGATCGCCTTGGTGGTTGCGGCCGCCAGCGGCTATATCCTGCTGCCAGCCTGACGCTGCGTCGAAGAGCGGCGGCAACCAGGTGGAGTAGGGGTCTTGCACTTGGATGCGGTTGGCCGTAGCTTCACTGCAGCTCTCGGTAGGAGCTCGGCACCCGCCACCCCCAAGCTGTTTGACAGCACTACCTTGTCCTTTCGCTGTTCGTTCAACCACGTTGTCCGGGCTTGCGAGGTGTTCGGCGGGTGACACTTCCCAGCAGGCCAGGAGAACGACCATGTTGAAGGAAGCAATTCGTCCGACCACGATCGTAGGCATCAAGCGACTGGCTACGCAGCACAAGAAGACCGCTGGCATATCGCATCGCGAGGCACTCGACTTCGCCGCGCGCAAAGCGGGCTATCAGAGCTTCGATCATGCGCGCCGTATGCTCGGGAGCAACGACAACGTCACCGGCGACGGTCATAGCCTGTTCCTGACCTACTACTGGTGCGACCGGAAGCCCTATCGCGCAGGTCGCGAGACCATCGAGATCCGGCTCTCGCGACCGCTATCCGAAATCTGCGACAGGGACGGCCTTCGTGACGGCCGCGTCACCGCCGGGATGCGGCTCGTCACGCCCGACCACCTCGTCCACGACTTCCTAGCCGAGTCGCAGGACTACGCCCGCGGCGAACTGTGCAAGCTCGTTCGCAGTCTGCGCTTCATGGAGGCGACGGGCCTGCAGCCGTGTTCGTGGCGGCGCGCGCGGGAGGCCATGTCGGACCGGGAGGACGAGCTGCCCGGCAAGGATCACGGTACCGAGTGGCACGATCCGCGCACCGGCCATGTCATCCTGCTCGACGAGCCCTACAGCCCCGCAGTCGTCAGCCCCGAGCGCGCAGCCTGGGCGGCGCGCAACGGGTGGCATCTGCAGGCGTCGTCGTGGCCCGGCATCTACAGCCCGTTTGCTTGCGCGCTCTTCGTCGCAGCAAAGGCCGATGGCGATCTCGACTTCGCCGCGCTGATGGCGAGGATCGATGGTCTGGCCCCGCCAGTCACCGCCGACGCCTGGCCTGGTATCTCGGTGCCAGGCCACGAAACCTTCCTGAGCCCGATGGCGATCACGCCGCAGGATAAGCGGCGTTCGCGTGCCAAAGGTACCGTATACCAGGTGTCTTCGAAAACGACGGTCCCCTCGAGCGCGCGCTGGAATGCGTTGCGCAAGCCCGTCGGCGCTTTTGGCCTCGATACGCATGTCGAAGCGGGGCGGATGATCAAGGCGGTGCTCTACTCGGCGTCGAAGCCCTATGCGGTCAACGCCCGCTTCGAGACGCTGCGCTGCACGCTCGAGAGTTGGCTGGCCATGGAAGCCCGCGAGGAGGACATGTCCCGGCGCGAGTTCCTCGACGCCTACTACGGCGCATTTGACAAGGGGGATCCGATGGTCGTGGAAGCAGATAGCAGCGACGGCGTTATCGCCATGCTCTCCAAGCTGCGGGCTATGCTCACCGAGGCCTATCCAGACTGCGCGCCGCTACGAAGGCTGACCGGCCGGATCGATACGGCGGTGAAGATGACTGCTCGATACCGGGATCGGGAGGAGGCCCGATTGTCGGCAGCCGTCGCCAGAACAATGCCGGGACGGCGTAGCCTGCACTGACGCCGGAACGATGTCGGGGCCGCACGGTCGTGTGTTGCGGCTCCGACGTCAGCAGCAGGCTCGCAGAGATCTGTCCGTCTGAGCCAACCCAACTGATCCCCGAGTCATCATGTATACGCGCACTACGTACCCCATTCAGGGACTTGCTGATCTTGCCTCAGGCGAAGTCTCCTCCATGCCAAGCCGTCAAATACCTCGGGCAAGTTGGATGCGTCTCGAACAGGTAGGGCTGCCACGACCTCTCGTCTGAAACGGATCCTAAATGCATCATCCTCAAGCCATGCCGACTGCCACCACGCTGCGATACCGGGATAGGCAGACGTTAGTCTCTCGGCGGAAGGCAATCGGTCCCGCTTCTGGTGCTGATTAACCCGGCGATCCGCAGGCAGAAGGTTCCATAAATCCCCGCACGGCCAAGCTGCCCATGGAAGGCAATGGTCGATGTCGAGCTGGGTCTCGCCAAGTGCCTTCCCGGACCAACAGCATTGGATGGCACCCCCACTATCAAGAATGCGCCGCGCGGCTGCTCGCCCAGCCGTCGTGTCTCGCAGGGGCTCCTCCCATGCGAGGGCAGCTTCCGCCTGGCCAACTTGCAGAACCATGCCCATGCGCTCAGCGTAGCCCTTCATCAAACGGGACCATTCGGCGGTAAGGACTGGTTCAATCCAAGACCCGAGCCGTGACATGGTCCTCCAGATTTGGCCTGGGACACGTATTGCGCCCCAAGCCCAGAGGGTCTGGACGTCAAAGGCGATTGCAGAAGGTGCGCGAGGAGCCGTTGCCTTGAACGCCCGAAAAACCTGTTGGTCTGACCCTGGATAGCGGATGAAATTGGCGGGCATCGTGACGATTGTCCGAGCCGCGTCAGTGATCGCTGAATGCGCAGCCTTCGCTCGTTCTGCCGTGAAAGATGAGCCTACACGCAGATCCGACGGGTAAAATTGCAGATCAAGCAGGGCTTTGAACCCGTCACGGGCAAAGCCTAGTCCCTCGGGGCCGGAGTTACGGGGTGCTTGAGGCAGACCGGCGCGGACCAGAGGCAGGTACATCCGCAGCCAGAACAGCGCGACGAGGCCTAACGGAACATCGATCGCATCGAGTTCGCCGTCAGCGATCCTGGTTGCCGCCGGTGCATGCTCGGCGATCCGGGAGAGTGAACGCAGAAGAGCCAGTTTGTAGGTGGATGACTTGTCGTCAGCGAGGATGATCCCCCTGATCAACGGCAGTGCGCCAGAACCCTCGTCTGGCATACGCAGCAGAACAGTCGTCCAGCGCACATCGGCGCGCGATAGCTCATCTTCCTGATCGGCGACCTTGAACACCTCAAGCCCAAAGCCGCGGGCAAACGCTTCCACTTCGGTCAGTGTAACGGGATGCATGGGCCGGTCTTGGGGCGCGGGGCCCTGACGCAGAGTCATGACCATCAGTCCACCCGGCTTAAGCAGGGCCGTCATCTTCCGGAAGGCCCTCTGCCGGTCGTTGGGCGCGATGTGTTGCCATACTGCGGACAGCAAGATCAGGTCGAAGGCTAGCCCAAGCTGGTGAACGCGAGATAAGGCCGGAAGCCGATCGTCGAGCCAGCGGATCTTCTCATCCGAATGCCGCCGGACGCCTTCACACCGCATCCCGGTGGAAGGCTCGACCGCCACCACTTCGTAACCCTTAGAAACCAGCCACGCCGCATCGCGGCCTGAGCCCGCACCGATATCCAGTGCGAGTGCGTCTGGTGTGTTGGGCTCAAGAACATCTTCGATGGGCCGGTAGGCCGCCAGGAGCGCCTGCTGATCGTACCGATGCGCAAGCTCGGCAGCTTGCTCATCATAGGTCGCAATTACGTCGTCGCTCACCGGCCAGCCCCCATGGGGCATGGTATATGGGTTCAACGGTAACGAAGCCAGCTTATCAAACCTCGCAATGCCCAAGTACTATCTTGCAGCAGCGATCAGCAGCTTAGAAATAAACCGGCTCAATCGCTGCGAAGGGCCCGCATCACCGTCGCGCTGATCGTTCCTGAGGTGCCGCCCCAGCTCCATGGGAAGCTTCGCGTACGGCGAAATTTCAGCCTCGAGTTCTTCGACCGTAGCAATTTGCCTGGGCTGGCCACCAAGCCAATGCAGCACCTCCGGATCATGGTCTGCCTCGACAACGCCGAACACCATCACAAAGAACGTATCCAGCCCCGGGTCCCAGCCAACCGCAACCTCGAAGACGTCGGAACGATGAGGCAGCGGCTTCAACGAATACCGGCTCATCGTCTCACCAGTCGCTCGCCAACATGATCGTGACGACGCGGAAGCTTTGCTGCGCGTCCCACGGCGTCTCCGACCCCCAGGAGAACGTCCCGTCGTTGGCGTAGATGTCGACCTTCCAGAAGATCCTGTGTCCCTGGAACTCGACCGCACCGAAGTCACGCTCGCCGTGAGGATCGTTCCCCGGCTCGATCGGGGTCTCGTTGATGAGCCTGCGCAGCGCGGCCTGACCCAGCATCAGACTGGCTTGACGGGCACCGGGGTCTTCGGCGTCGCCAGCAAGGATGTCGGCCAGCGCCCGCGTGAAAACGGTGCGTGAGGTTGCCAGCGAACCAGCGCGGGCCGCGTCGTTGAGCCGGGCGATCTCGGCAGTATGGTCGACGGTGCCTGGCGTAGATTGAGCAAGCTGGGTCATGGGTTCTTCCTTTCAAGACTGATCCCCCGCCGAGTGCCCCCTCCCCCTCCGCTGTCCGGTTGACGGGGTTTGAGCGTTCACGCTACGTTCTTTCGGAAAGGATCTCGCCATGCCCGCTCCCAGCCACCTCGACCATTTCGATCTCGACATCGGCCTGCGCGATGCGTCGTGCGACGAGAATCTGCCGCCGGTGCGCCGGGCGATCGCGGCGCTGTGCATCGGGGTTGGCGTGGATGACGCCTACCTGTCGGTCCGGGAACTGCGAGAGGCAGTGTCCCTCGTCCATGAGAACGCCCCCGGCGGACGGGCGAAGCTCGCCGGCATCCTCAGCACCCAGTGCGACGATTTCCAGCGGGCGATCTATTACTGCCTGGCCGGGCGCGGCGTGGTCGAGATGGCCGAGGCGATGGATTGGTTGCTGACGATCCTCAAGGCGCGCGGTCGCACCGCGGCCTGGCTCAGCCGACTGCGGGTGCGACGAAAGGACCTCGTTTCGCCCTATGTCAGCGAAGCGCCCGACGGACCGGTCGTATCGGCCAGCGCCGATTTCGAGCTCGGGCAATCGTGGTTCGTCGAGCGCGGTCCCGGGCCTTACTGATCATCGGGCTCGTCGTCGTTGCAGGTGACGACCCGCGAGACGGTTCGCCCCGGCGCCGCCTTGCTCGCCAGGACCACGCGGAAGGGCTGCAGCGGATTGCCGGTCTTGACCACGGCGGTGTCGCCCTGGACGTGTTCGGCGACCCGGGTGGCGATCCGGTTGGCGTTCTCGATGCTGCACAGGCGCGCCCGTTTTGACGAGCGCTGAGGCGGTGCGGGGTCAGTCATGGCGCTACTCGCTTGGGTGCCGGGTCACGAGGTTGACGGAGCTGCAGGCGGCGGCACGATCGTCCAGGCCCGGCTCATCAGCTTGCTGATCTTCACCCCTACCCCGTCGCTTACTCGGCGCAGGATGGTCTTGCGGCCCGACTGGACCACGCGGAAGCTGCGCTCGCTCTGCCCGTCGGTGAAGGTTAGCGGCTCGGCCAGCACCAGCATGTCGCCCGGTGCCGGCTTGCGGCGCGTGGTCAGGGCAAGGCGCTGGCGGCAGTGCTCGCGCCACTGCGCGGCGTATTCATTGCCGGGTGGCCCGAGCAGGTCGAGGATCGAGGCGGGACAATCGTAATTGTACGGCCCCATCGTTTCGCTCATGTCCTTGTAACCGAACTCTTCGCCGCTGCGCGCACCCGGGTTCCATTTGACAAGGCAGATGAGCGCGAAGGTCTCGCGCGGGCCTTCGACATCGTAGCTCTGGCAGGCGGCGTAGTAGGCGCCCGAACGCACAGTCGATTTGAGGACACGCAGGCCCGTCGCCCGGCCCTTCTCAGGGTCGGGCGGATAGGTGCACTGGTTGTCGAGATAGGCCTTCGGCGTGTCGAACGGGGCCATGCCGCCGCGGGACATGAACAGCCAACCCATGGCGGTTCTCCTAGACGAGCGCCTGTTGGCGCGGATTGATGGAAAGGCCGGTCTCGCGAACGACGAGCACGCGGAAGCTCTGGGGCGCGGCCAGGACGGCGATGTCGCAAAAGTGGTTGCGCTCGCCCAGATAGAGCTGTCGGCCCTTGCACCGGCGGAACATGACCTCGCGGCCCGGACGGATGCAGGGGATCGAGACCTGGACGTAGATCTCATCGCCATGGAGCGTAATCTCGCCCGAAACCGCAGGCCCCGCAAAGTTGCTGCGCAGATCGTATTGGTCGGGCTCCAGCCCAAGGTGGCGCGCCGCCACCCGCAGCGCCGAGCGTGCTTCGCGGTGGAAGGCGCGTTTGGCTTCGGGATCGTAGCCGATGCCGCGGCGAGCGAGCGCGACAAGCGCGGGCTTCGACTTCAGCTCGTCGATCTTGGCGAGGCACTGCCGGCGCAGCGGCAGGTCTTCTGCGAAGGTCTCATCCGGCGCGTGGCCGAGCGCGATGCGGCCAACATGACGCGCGAGCAGGATGGTCGCAGGATCGCGGGCCGGGTCGATCCCGGCATTGCGCGCGTCTTGCATCGCATCGACCACGGCCTGGGTGGCGGTGGCAATGGTCGCGAGCGCGTCGGGCTGCAGGGCACGGCGGTAGCGGAAGTCGAGATCGTAGTTCATCGGTGAAGTCTCCCTTTGCGCCCCCTGGCGCATCGGGCTCCCACCCCCTCCCCTTCCCGCTCGCCCTGCGAGCTATCGCAGTGCTTCGGCTTCCCGGCCGCCGTCAGGCTGCCTCCTTGAGCTCATCCGGCAAGGTCGAACCGAGCGCCGGGTCGAACTGGCGCAGCCACTTGACCGCCTGCTCGGCCTTGGCCGCCGCGTGAAGGATGGCGGTCTTGTCGCCGCGCAGGATCTTCATCCAGTGGTGGATGTAGGAGGCGTGGCTGTCGTGGAGTTCGTTGGGGAGGCCGTATTCGGCGCAGAGAGTGGCCTGGCAGAGCGAGGCTACATATCCTGACAGTCCAGCCCCAATCTGACTTCCGACGCCAATTTTCCGGACGCGCGTCATGCCGCCAGCTCCTCGGGCTGGGGTTGCTGGGCGTGCATCCAGTCGGCTGCGGCCTGTGCCTTGCTGGCGGCGGTGAAGATGGCGCGAGGGTCGTCCTTCAGCACGCGCAACCACGATGCCACGTATGCGGCATGATCGGCGCGCGGATGGTGGGCGATCCCGAGGTCGGCGAGCACGAACGAAGCTGTCAGTTCGGCGCAGATCTCCTCGATCGCCAGACTGTCGCGCTTGAACCTCTCGGCAAAATTGCGGTCGAGCCTGTGCTTTGCGCCCGTAGCGTGGCCGGCTTCGTGCAGAAGGGTGCCCATCTGCGCCGATGGATCCCGAAACGAGGCAAAGATCGGCATGAAGATGTGATCAAGATCGATCCGGTAGTGCGCATCGTAGGCGCCTTCGGTGATCGGAATCTTCAGAGCCGCGACGAATGCCTCGGCATGTTCGAACCGCTCGCTCTCGGGCAATACCGCGACAGGAGCGGGCTCATAGCCCTCGACCTGTGCGAGGTTGAACACGGTGAAGGCCCGGGCGAACATGCGGCCGGGGCCGGCTTCGCCGTCGTCATGATCGTCATCGGCGCGCGATGCGGCCTGCTTCCAGAACACGACGGTGGTTCCGCGCTCACCCTTGCGGACCTGTCCGCCAAGAGCTGCCCACTGGCGATAGGTCCCCCAAAGACCACTGGAATAGCTGCTGGCTTCAGCGGCAATCCAGAGCGCCAGCACATTGACACCGCGATAGCGACGGCGGGAGGTGACGTTCTGCGGCCTCGTCGTGGCAGCGCCATCATGGTGCCAAGGCATGCGCCAGTCGCCGGCACCGGCTTCGATGGCAGAGACAATCTCGGTGGTGATGCGCGAATAGACGTCGGCTCGCGGCGTCGCAGGGTGGGATCGGGACATGGCGGGTCTCCATGGCGGGCGGAGGGAAACTCTCTTCCGCTCCTTCAGCCCGTCACCCGCTACACGCCTCCTCTACCTCTCCCGCCCCGCCTGAGGCGGGGCGAATGCTGCTTGGATGAACCAGCGCTCATGAATGGCGGCGCGTCAATGCCCGATCGGCATCCCGCCAGTCTTCGCGGGCCGCGGGGCAAGCCAGATAAGACACGCGGCAAAGATAAGGATTGCGGTGGTCGCCCAAAAAGTGTGGATGAGCGCCATGGTTGTCGCTTCCAGGTCAACCATATTGCTGAGCACCTGCCGCACCTGGTCAGGCGGGAAGCCGAGTCCCGCAAGGCTTGCCTGCGCCGCTTCCGGCTGCAGGACTGCGACCGCGTCGCTACGCGCGAGGCGCTGGGTATCACCCCAGTAGGAAAGTGTGATCGAGGTCGCCACGGCGGTCGCAATCGTGCGCATGAAGCTTTGAAGGCCGGCAGCCGATGCCACCTCGTTCTCATCAACCGTGTTGAGCGTCAAGGTCATGAGCGGGAGCATCATGAAGGTGACGCCGAGTCCCTGAACGAACTGCGGCAGACTGAGGGTCCAGAAGTCCGAATCCGTCGTCCAGGTCGTGCGCAGAAGGGCCATCGCTGCGATCCAGGCAACGCCGCCTGAAACGAGGAGGCGCGGGTCGTGACGGCTCATCAGATAGGCCACAAGCGGCGCGGTGATCAGTCCGCCCATGGCCGAAAACGATGAGGACAGACCGGCGGCGGTCGCCGGAAATCCGAGCCAGGCCTGCTGCCATTGGGGAACAATGACAAATCCCGCAAAGTATCCTGCGAAGGCGAGCGACAGCACCGTTAGGGCAACGCTGAACCCCCGGTGCCTGAGGACTCGAAGATCGACGATCGGGTGATCCTCGCCCAACTCCCAGATCACGAACACAACGAAGCCGACACATGATGCAATCGACAGCGCCACGATCATCGGGTCGGCAAACCAGTCGTGGTTGCGACCAAGGTCGAGCACCAGTTGCAGGCAGCCGACCCAGAGTATCAGCAAGGCGAGGCCGACAAAGTCGATGGGTAGTATCTGCCGCTCGGTCTCGATCGGCCTGAGCAGAGAAAATCCTACGACGATGCACAAAATTGCAACAGGGATGTTGATCAGGAATATCCAATGCCAGGAATAATTTTCGGTGAGATAGCCGCCGATCATCGGGCCAAGAGCAGGTCCCATCAGCAGTGTAACAGCCCATAGTCCCATCGCCATATTGCGCTTCTCGGGCGGGAACACGCTGAGCAGCAGGGTTTGCGACATCGGCATCAAGAAAGCGCCGAAGATTCCCTGACCGATCCGGCTTGCCACGAGCATGCCCAAGGTCACCGAAATGCCGCAGAGAAAGGAGCAGATGCCAAACCCGACCATGCTGAACAGGAAGGTGCGCACCGACCCGAAGCGACCGGCGATCCATCCGGTCAAGGGGACGCAGATCGCCTCGGCGACCGCATAGGAGGTGATGATCCAGGCGCCTTGTTCGAGCGTGATACCGAGATTGCCCGCGACGTGCGGAATCGAGACGTTGGCGATGGTCAGGTCGAGGATGACCATGAAATTGGCCAAAGCCAGCACCAGGCCTGCGACCATTTGCCGCGACGGGGAGATCCCCGCGCTTGGGGGTGAGGGTTCGCTCATTGCAGGTCACTGGCCCGAGACATCGATCTCGACTTCCACCGACAGCCCGACGCGCAAAGGGTGCTGACGCAGTTCGGCAGGATCGAGTTCGATCCGCACCGGCAGGCGCTGAACGGTCTTGATCCAGTTCCCGGTCGCGTTCTGCGCGGGAATGATCGCCATCGACGAGCCGGTCCCGCCGGCGAGGCCGGTGACCTTGCCGTGATAGACGACATCGCCGCCGTAGAGATCGGACTTGAGGGTCACAGCCATGCCGGGGCGAACGCGCCCCAGTTGAACTTCTTTGAAGTTAGCATCGACGTAGAGCTTGTCGATCGGAACGATGGTCATGATCGTCTGGCCGGGGCTCAGGCGCTGGCCGACCTGGATTTGCAGGCGGCTCACCACCCCGGAGACCGGTGCTCGGATCTCGGTACGCTGGAGATCGAGCAAGGCCGCGTCAAGCCGGGCCCTGGCCGCCTGAACCGCTGGATCGGTGTCCACGCTGGAGCCGCGCACCAGGGCATCGTTGGCCGCGAGTTGCCCTTGCGCAACCCGGCGGGCTGAAGCGACTTCCGAGATGCCGCCACGTGCTGCTTCGAGCGCAGAACTTGCCGCGGAATAGGCTTTGCGCGCCTGTGTCAGTTCCTCGCCCGAGATCGCGCCGCTGGCAATGACTGCCTCCCGGCGCTGCAAATCGATCCTTGCCTTTTCGAATTCCGCCTGCGCGGTGCGAAGCCGCGCCTGGGCCTGGACGAGACCGGCGCTTGAGGTATCGATCTGGGCCGATAGCGCGCTGTTGGTCGCAACGGTCTGGCCGAATTTGCGGCGAGCAGCGGCAAGATCGGCCTCGGCCTGCGCGACGGCGATCCTGGCGTTGGCGTGATCGAGCCTGACCAGGACGTCCCCGGCCTTCACCTGCTGCGTATCTTCGACGAGCACCTCGATGGCCGATCCTGCAATCAGCGGGGTGACCTGCGCCATACGCGCGTTCACATAGGCGTTGTCGGTGCTGACATAGTTGCGAGCGACCAGCACATACCACGCACCCCAGGCAAGCGCCGCGATTGCCAGCGCGATGGCCAGGCGCTTGAGCCACATCGTCCGGCGGGTCTTGCGAAAGGCGGACAGTTCCGGATCGACTTCGGCAGCTTGTGTCGCGGTATCGCTCATTGGTCGGTCTGTCCTGATGGTTGGGTAGTGGCCGCGTCGAACCCGCCGCCCAGCGCGCGGATCAACGCCAGCGTCGCGCCGCGCTGATATGTCTCAAGGCCGATAACGGCGAGGCGAAGGTCCTGCACGCCGCGTTCGCTCGCGAGCACGTCGAGATAGCTGGCAAGCCCGGCCTCGTAGCGTGTGCGCACCAGACCGAGTGCATCTTCGTTGGCGGCCAGTGCGGTGCGGGCCGCGCGAAGCCGCTTGTCCGCCGCGTCGCGTTGGGTCACCGCGTCGGCAACTTGCTGGTAGGCGGTGACCACAGTCTGGTTGTAGTTTGCGACGGCCTCGTCATAGGCTGCCTCGGCGCTGCCATATTGCGCCTTGAGCGCGCCGCCCTGAAAGATCGGCAGACTGATTGCCGGGCCGACGCTTCCAAACAGCGAGCCGGAATCGACAAGATTGCCGAGACCCAGGGCCTGCAGGCCAATCAGCGCCCTGAGGTTGATCGAGGGAAAGAACCCGGCCCGCGCGACCTTGACCCGGCTTGCCGCCGCTTCGACCCGCTCGCGCGCGGCGACGATATCGGGACGCCGGCCGAGCAGGTCGGTGGTGACACCAGCGGGAACCCCGCCGGGCGTTGAAGGCGCCAGTGGCGGACGGGTGATCGACTGCCCCCGATCGGGGCCAGCACCCAGGAGCGCGGCCAGCTGATTGCGCCGGATGCCGATGTTCTCGTCAACTGCGGCTAGATCCTGCTCTGCTCCGGCGACCTCGGCATCGGCGCGGCGCAGACTGGCGAGGTTGTCGAGCCCGTTGCGCTGGCGCTGGGCGACAATGTCGCGCATCGCCTGGCGGTTGGCGAGCATGGCTGCGGCGTTGTCGCGCTCGCGATAATGGCGACCGAGTTCGGCATAAGCGGCGGTTATCGCAACCGACAGCACCAGGCGGGCCTGCGCCGCATCGACCGCCGCCGCTCGGGCATCCGAAGTCGCTGCCGCAAGGGCCGCCCGGTTGCGCCCCCACAGGTCGAGGTCGAAGCCGAAGCTCAGCGAAGTTTGCCCGTAATCCTTCCAGCCATCGGGCAGAAACTGCGCGGGAATGCCGTTGTTGCCGCTCTGGCGGCGCAGGCCGCCTTCGGCCTCGGCCCCAATCGAGGGGAGCCGTGCGGCCCCGACCCGCTGCGCCTCGGCTTCCGCGCGCCTGACCCGCGCCACCGCCACCGCGACCTGCGGTGAATTGGCGAGGCCTTCCTCGATCAGCGCGGTCAGTTGCGGATCGCCCGCCAAGCGCCACCATTGGTCCGGCGGCCAGGCCGTGTTGCCGCGCGCGGCGAGGGTCTGCCCCGCCTCGGTCGTCTCGGCAGTGCGCAACGCGGGCCGTGCTCCGGGATGGGAAACCGGGACGCACGCGGCCAGAGCCAGCACCAACGCTGCGCCGCCGTAGATTCGGAACCTAGCCGACATAGGCACCCCGCCCGCTGGCCAGCAATCGCCCTTCGGCATCCTCGATGCGGGTCTCCGCGACACTGATCTGCTTGCCCAGCTTGACCACCCGCCCAATCGCGCGCAGCGGACCTGAGGTCGCAGGGCGATGGAAATCGACCCGCATATCGGCGGTGGCGCGCGCCGATCCGCCGAGCGCGTTGATCGTGTAAAGCCCGGTCAGGTCGATCAGCGCCGAGAGGATGCCGCCATGCGCCGATCCGATCATCGGGTTGGAGACGATCTCGTCGCGCCACGGCATTTCAAGGATCAGCGCGTCGTCTGTCAGTTCGGCGATATCCAGCCCCAGCCATTGGTGGAACGGCGCAATGAGCAACATCGAACGGAGCTGGTCGAGGTCCATGCTTGCTGCCGGATCGTTCATGCCGCGACCGCCTTTCCGTGCGTGCGGACAAGGAAATCGAGGATCGCGTCGCCAAAGGCATCGTTCTGGTCGCCGACCACCATATGCGTCGCATCGGCGATGTCACTGTAAGCGGCATGCGGCACGAGCGCGCGGAAATGCGCCACGGCTTCCGGTGACACCAGATCGCTCGATCCGCCCCTGATCAGGTGGACCGGAAGCGCAAGCCGCGATGCGGCTTCGCCCAATTCTGTGCGCCCAAAGTCGCTGCTGTCGCCGCGCTCGGCATGGCGCCGCATGATGCCGTCGATGAATGCCGGGTCCCAATGCCAGTAATAGCGCCCGTCGCCCTTCTGCCGCAGATAGTGGGCGAGGCCGGACGACGCCTTGCGGCTTGGACGATGGGGGAGATACTCGGAGATCACGCGCGCCGCTTCCTCGGGCGAGGCAAAGCCTTCGCGGGCATGGGCAGCCATGAACCCGACTACGCGCGTAACACCGCCCGCCTCCATTTGCGGTGTGATGTCCACCAAGGTCAGCGAGGCGAAGCTGCCGGGAGCGACCTCGCCTTCGGCCATGATCCCGGCAAGTCCGCCTAACGACGCCCCGATCAGTGCGGGCTTGCGGTCGAGCGACCCGGCAATCGCGATCAGGTCGCCCGCGAAATCGACAATGTCATAGGCTCCGTCATCGGCCCAAGCGCTGTCGCCATGACCGCGCAAATCGAGCGCGATAGCGCGAAAGCCGCAGTCGGCCAGCATCGCCGTCACCCGCTTCCACGCCCGCTTGGTCTGCCCGCCGCCGTGGGCGAGCAGCACCGGCATACCCTGCTCAGGGCCTTCGATCAGGGCGGCGATAGCATGGCCGGAATGGCCGGAGAGCGTGACGGGCGGATTCGACATGCTTTTATCTTACTGTATGATGCCTTACAGTAAAGGCTGTCCTTTTGGTCAATCGGAAGCTATGAGCTGTGGCATGGCGAACACGTCCGACCAGCAGAGCTACCTCACCGAGGCCGATGGGCTGGTGTTCCTGGTTGAGGAGGTTCCGCGCAAGCTGCGCCGCGTGTTCGATTCCTCGACCGCGAAGTTCGGGCTGACCCGAACCCAATGGCGCGCTCTCGCCTATATCTTCCGCACGCCCGGTCTGACCCAGACCGAGCTGGCCAAATGCCTCGAACTGGAACGCGCCAGCGTCGGTCACGTCATCGACCAACTCGAAAAGGCGGATTACGTCGAGCGCCGGGCTGTGGAAGGCAATCGGCGGGTGTGGACCTTGCACCTGCGTCCTAAGGCGATCGGCATCCTGCCCGCGCTCAGAGCGGAAGCCGATGTGGTCTATGAACGGTTGCTCGCCGGCATATCGGGCGATGAAGTTGCCGTGTTCAAGCGACTTCTGGCCACCATGTCCGCCAATCTGTAGCCTTCACGCTGGCTGCGGCCGCCAGCTGGAATGTCGACGCCGCAAGACCAGGACGGCTTCCCCTGGACGCTTGCGGGGGATTATCAGCCTTACTTCGCTTCGGGACCGATCTGCGACAGGATCCTCTCGATCCTTGCCACCTCGGCCTGAAGCGTCACCCGTTGCGGTTCTGGAAGCCGCTTCTCGCGCAGCAACAGCCGCGCCTCGTCAGCTCCGCACTGCCAGGCCGGGCGATGCCGTTCGACAATACAGGCATTGGGGCAGCGGACCGGCTCGCACATGGCGATCATTGGTCCGGTGGCACCCGGTTCCGAAATGCGGTTGAGGCACAGGGCAGTTGCCGGATCAAAGAAGCAATCGGCCAGCGGGCCGACATGCAATGTCCGCGCGAGACTGCCGAGCATCGTGCGCAGGCGGGGCCGGTCGGCAATCATGGCAGGTAGCGGCGCCAACTCGTGGCCAACAGTATCGAGTGCGGCTCCGATCCTGTTCGCGGCAGGTCCGCCAAGGCGCGCACCACCTTGCCGCTCGTCGAAGTAGACGAGGATATCGTCGATCTGGCCAAGCGCGCGCTGGGCTTCGATCTCTCCGCGAAATCCGGACCGGCTGCTGCCGGCATAGCCTTCAAACGCCGCAACGCTGGCGTGCTTGTACTGGATCATGCCGGCAATCGTCCCAAAGGGCCGGTTGGCGATGTGCCAGGCAATGGTCCGGCGAAACTGGCGTGTGGTCAGCCGCCAGGGCGCGCCATTGGGTCCGGCAGGAATGATCGGTGCCTCAGCCGTTCCGAACCGGTCGTTGAGATGATCGCGAAACCGGTTGAGTTGCCGGACGATCTCGGCAGAAATGTGCGTCTTGGTGTTGGCCCGAAGCGCGAGGACCGGCCACAAAGTCGTTGTCCCGCGCGCTTGCCCCGCCCGCGCGGACAGGCGTTCGAGGACAGCGATGGCTTCGGCGACCGGCGCGATCGTGACCCACTCGGTCTCCTCGCCGCCGCCGCGCTTGCCCTTGTAAGCGGTGGACTTGATGCCATGCCGCAAGATCGCACCGTCTTCTGATCTGGTGATGGACAGGCATCCCTGCTTCATCGCCTGGATCTCGCTGTCCCGCATGCCTGAGAGGTAGGCGCAGACGACGTAGGCTGCCGACTGCAGCATGACCTCTTCGAGAGCCAGGACCTTGGCATCGAAGCGGGTACGCCAGAGCAGGCCGGTATCGGGATCGGCCGAAATGGCCGTATCCATCCCGCCAATCTCGGTGCCGAGTTCTGCTACGGCGGCGGCGATGAGGTCCGGCGCGCCGGTGGTCAGGCCAAGGTGCATGGCCGGTTCGGCCTGCGCGTCGATGCCGGCATGGAGGTGGATCAGGTGGTAGTTGATGGGCGGCGTGACTTCCCCGGTGTGCGGATCTGTCCGCGTTGTGCCGTTGTGTGGGGTGGTCCAGATCGGAATCCCGCGACCTTGTCGCTGCAAAGCTGCCACATAGGCGATGAGGCGTTGGCGTTGCCGAAAACGGCGAGCAGCGGGATCAAGCCCTTCCTCAGCGGTGATCAGACAGTTGCGCGTTGCTTCGAGGCGGTCGAGTTCCGCCCGCGCGGCGAGGATGTCATCTGCATAGCAGGTCACGTAGCGCAGCGACCAGGCGAGCAGCGGGGTGATGATCGCTTCCGGAATGCGCGGCGTCCGGTTCTCTCCGGCGACGTACTTTGCTCCCGCAACCGAGAAAGGGCTGCGCCCCGGCCACGGTTCAAAGGACAGGCGCGCAGTCGGCAGATGGTGCCGCAACTCATGCAGGTCGAAGATTATCCGCAGCAGCGCTGCCGCCGCAACCGGACGCAGTCCGGCAAGGCGCAAAGAGCGGGCGTAGCGATCAGCCAACGACTGATCGACCCGGCCGAGATCGAAACGACCCAGCTGAGCCTTCACGAAGTCGAAAAAGCGCAAGGTCCGGTTGGCCTCACCGCGCACCCCCGCCGGCTCAAGCCGTGAACGGTGCCCGGGTAGATCGACATTGAGACGCGCATGAAGAATCTGGCGCAGGGCATCGGCGATGGATGGGTCGTCGATACCATCGAAATGTACCGTGATATGGCAGCGCCGGGCGTTGTCGCGAAACACGCCGGGAGCCAGATCCCAGACCGGATCGCCGTATCGCGAGATATGCGCGCGATCGACCCCAGGGCGGAGCGGTGCGGAGATGAGCACCGGGAGGGCGTCACGTTCATTGCAGCTGTCGGCGAGCAGCTGGAGAGGGGTCATGCGCGGGCCTCGGGTGGCAGATAGACCGTGGGAGGTTCGACCGCGACCTGCGCCCGGGCCTTTGCCACGACGTCGTCGCCGAAGGCGGGCAGGATCTGCTGAACAATGCGGTCACGGGCATGGCCGAACTTGGCTGCCCACTCGGCCGCGCTCAAACCGGCTCGCTGATCATCGACGAAGGTGAGGAACGCGAGGATGGCGGGCAGCTTGCGCGCGGTGATGACCGCGTTGCGACAATCGAGGCAACCCCAGAACGGCGTGGGGCACGCGGTACCGGCAGATGCAAAGGGACTGGAATAGAAGTTACCGCAGTTGGCAAGCCAGACGTCCTGTTCGCCGTCGAGAAGTGCGCGCGAGACGCCTTCAACATCCGGAGCGGGGCTCGCCAACTCCCTGCGCAGCCGCTCCTCGTCCGAGGGAGGAAGTATCCTTGGACCGGTCAGCGCTTCTTCGAGGGCATCCGCCACGGCCTGCTCGTGCAGCGGTCTGAGTGCCGGAATATCGGCGTAGTGCCGTGCCGCGATCTCGGCGGTATGGCCGACGGCGAAGCGGGCCATGTGCCCTTCGGTCTTAAGGTACCACAAGGCCTTGTGCGTCTTGCGTAGCTGCGAGAGGCGCAGGAATAGCGGTCGACCGGCGTCATCGACAATGCCGTGACGCTGCGTCCAGGCGTCGATCGTCATGCGCGGTTGGCGGATACCAGCGGTGATCTCGTTGGTCTGATAATAGACCCAGAGGTTGTCGCTGGAATTATGCACCCTGGCCTTGGCGGAGAGTGCGATGATCCGCCGGATCAGGCCGCCCGGTGTCGATGAGCCGCCATCACGGACCCGGATGGTCTTGTGCTCGGCGCCGTGGGCGCGAAGCTTGGTATAGGCGACATCGACGGTACCGCCCGAAGCATTGCGCAAACAATCGATGGTGAGCGACTTGCAACACTCCAGCTCGAGCCCCGTCTCCAGCGAGAGCAGAACGAGAAGCGGCACGACGTCGTGTGCAGTAAGGTAGTGGGCAGCATGGAGGCTCAGGTTGAACCTTGCGCCGCTCAGTTCGCGAATCCACCGCAGCTTATACAGGCTCTGATATGCGGGGTCACGGTAGTGCAGCACACCGCGCGCGTCGATCGCAGCGTGGGCTTCGCGGTAAGCACCTTCTGTCTCCGGCACCTCATCGAAACGCGGCCCCGACCGCAAGCGCGCCTCGATCGCAACAAGATCGGCGCGGGCCGCATCGCGGAGTTGGCGAGCGACATACGGACTGTAGGCATCGCGTGGACGGGGGCGAACGTGGGGGTGCGAGCTGACGTAGCGCAGCCGTTCCCGCAAGCCAGGATCGACAAGCTCGGGACCATCGGCCGCAATGCGGCGAAGGACCGAGACGACCTTGGCGACATAGGTCGGCGCGTGTGTCCGCGACTTGCCCTGCGCGGCGAGCCACCTCTCGAACCCGTCGATATGGTCGGTGCGAAGGTCTGCCGGCCCGTTGATCCGGTCGCCTGTCCCGGCAAGATAGGCAAAGAAGCTCGGTAACTGCGTCACGTATGTCTTGATCGACGAACGCACCAAAATGGGGCCGCGCGGGGCAACCAGCATGAACAGGCCCCGTGCAAAGGCGAGAGCCAGGCCTCGTGGCCGCAAGCTGGTGAAATCCACGAGCAACTCGCCGCCGTATGGCGGATCGATCATGAAGCGCAGCGTGCTGATCTGCGACCATGGATCGGCCTCGGGCGCAGTCGCGGCGGCCTCGAAACTGACCTTGCGCCCTTTGCGTGGAGCAGCGGTCATGATGGAAGATAGTCCGGTACGAGTGCCAACAGCTCTTCGACCGCCGCATCGACGGTATCGGCACGCGTGGCGAGGTGATCGAGATAGATCGAGGTCGTGGCGAGGCTTGAATGGCCAAGCAATCGCTGAACCTGTTGAAGCGGATCGCCGACCAACTGGCGATACCCTTCCATGGCACCCACCGGTGCCGCCGCCTCGGCAAGGCGGCGCTGGATCAGCATCGCCAGCATGTGGACCGCAAAGGAATGCCTGAGTTGATGGGGGCTGACCCGGACCGGGATGCCGGCATCCGTGCAACGGCGGCTCGCCCGCGCGAAGATCGCTTCCCACGAGTTGGGGAGCACCGGATGCCCGACCTCGGTCAGCCAGAGCACCGCCGCTTCGCCAGGCGTTCCATCGTCGGCGCAAATTACAAGCCTTGCGCGTTCATCCGGTGTGACGACCTCCATATCCATCGTGCCACCGCCAACCAGCTGCAATGCGCGCAGCCTGAATGAGGGGCGGTGTATGAAGATCGGGCGGTCAATGGCTTCCCAGCCACGGCGCCTTGCGAACTTGGCGACGGCTGCGGCTCGCTCCACGGCGATATAGGCGTCAAACATCGGCAACAAACGGCGCGGCAGCAATATGCCACGCCCCCTATCCCCCTTGGTAAGTGCCGCCGGAAGTTCGACCCGCCGCTGCCGTTCCGCCCGGGCGCCGCCAACCGGAATCTCGGCAGTGAGCAGGTGAGATGCCTCTTCCAGGCGCAGGCCAGTGGTGACCAACAGATCGGCGAACAGCGCGTTGCGCGCGCCATTGCGGTCACGTGCTCCAGGACGCTCTGTTCCCTCTACGGTCAGGCCGCGCAGGCCAACCTCGCGAAAGGCGTGGTAATCGGTGAGATCGATGAAGCGGACATCTGACCGACGGGCCGCGCGTTCATAGGCGTCGTTGCGGCCCGTGACGGCCGCTCGACGCCCTCCGTGCGAACTTCGCCAGACCTGACGGTGGGTAAATGGGGTGCGCTCGATCAGGCCCTCCCGCTCGGCCCATCGATAAAGCTTGTCGAGCGAGGCAATCGCCCGGTTCCACGTCGACGTCGAAACCCGGAACTCAGCGTCACTACGCCGACGTGCCCGATGATAAGCACTGACATCATCGGTATCGGCTTGCCAGACAGACTTGCCACAGACTGAGGCGAGGAAGCGAACCCAGACCAGGACATCATAGCCGTGGGCGCGTAGCGAATGGCGAGACCGCGCCCCGCTCAACGGCAGATCAAGAAAGTAGCGGTCGAGGTCTGGATCGTAGATCTCTCCACCTCGCAGGATCACCGGGACGTAGGAATCCAAGCCATCCGCCGCCCGGCGTTCATGAATGACGATCGACGTGTCTGAAGTATCCACAGCTTGCCAGTCCCTCCCCCGGACCCCCTCCCGACTCCAGATCGCGCACGTTGCGCGGCTGCGGGACGGTGGCCATCAGGCCGGACTACGCCAGCTTATGGATAGCGCTTCATCCGGCCTGATGGCCCCCTGCGTTGTGCCAAGAACATACCGTTCGATGGTGCGTCAGGCACGGTGCAGACTGTCCAGATAACGCGACGATTTCTTCGAATGCATAGGCGTCGTCCCCGAAGCGTTTGCCGAACTGGCGATTGAGCCGCTTGGCCGACCCTGTGGCGTGGCCGAGTTCGTGACAGCGGGTCGAGAAGTAAGCCTCGATCGAGTGGAACGCCAGGGGCGGCGGGAGGGTCACCGTGTCGGTGCCCGGCGAGTAATGCGCGCTGTCGCCGCCGTGGACGACACGGATTGGGATCGCCTCGAGGAAGGCCTGCACCCCGGCCGAGAGCGCGCCGATCGCCTTGGGATCGGGCGGCTCGGGGTAGTAGTGCGCCGGCAGCCCCTCGATCTGCGAGGCGTTGAAGACGTGGTTCCACTTCATGAACCGGATCGTCTTCTCGGTCGTTTCACCGGTCTCGCGATCGGTGTCGGTCTTGCGCGCAGAGCTGTAGAACACGCTGAACGAGCCGCTCTCGCCCTTGCGGACATGGGCGCCGAGTTCGAGCGCCTGGCGGAAGGTCATCCAGTAGGGGCTGACGTAGCCCCGGCTCTCGGCGACCGCCCAGAGGAAGAAGGTGTTGATCCCCGAATAGGGTACACCGTTGTGGCGCAGCGGCCGCGTGCTGGTCGAGGTCCAGGGCTTGAGCCACGGGGCGGTGCCGGCGGCGATTTTTTCGAGAATCAGGTCGGTGATGACCTGCGCGACGTCGGGTTTGGGATGACGGGTCATTGGGCCGGGCCCTCCGGGGCAGGATCGAGGGAGAGGTTGGAGGCGGCGCTCGACCAGGAGAGGCGCAGCGTGCTACCGTGCGGGATGCGCCAGGCGACCCGGTCGGCGAAGGCCATGCGGATGCCGGCAAGAATTGCCGCGTCCTCGCCTTCGAGAATGGCGTGGGCGCGCACCGCCGCGTCGTGGCGGAAGCGGGTCTCCTGGGTGTCGTAGCTGTCCGCATCGGAATCGTCGGAAGGGCTGAACACCGCATCGATGATGAGGTGGGTGAGATCATCGGGGCAAAGCGCACTGCTCCGGGTCAGTGCAATGCGCGCACAGTCGGGATCACCCCAGGAGTCGACATCTTCCAGAATCGCAAAGTCGGTCTCGAGATCGAGCCGCCGGTCGTGCTGATCGGTGAGTTCGAGCGTGATCGCGTCGGGGCGCAGGGTAACGGCACCTTCTTCATCGGTGGGCATTCCGCCGTCGAAGGTGAAGCGCTCACCGGTGCGCACGAAGGCCGGGAGGGCGTCGTACCAGGGATAACCGATGAAATTGGTGATCGGCTCGTAGAAGGCGCGCGGCTCGGGGCCGCCGAGGCGGTGCATCTCGCCGCCGTTCGAGCGCCGCAAGGCGCGGCCGAAAGTGACGGCATCGAAGGAATCAGTGTCATCGTAGATCGCTGCGCCCGGTTCGAGGTCGGCAAAGCGCGGCACCTCGCGGTAGCTGTCGCGGGCGAGCGTCGGGTACCACAGCGGCAATTGCCGCGCCGCCTGCGGGAAGTCGTCGTGATACAAGCTTGCTTCGAGCCAGTTCTCGAAGCTCAGGCGGTGGAACGGCTCCTCGCGGATGGCCGAAAAGATCGCCTCGCGGCAGAGCGCCACGAGCCGGTCGAGCGCGACGTTGCGGTAGATTTCCTTGCGGGCGGGCAGCACCAGGACGAGATCGGGTGCGTCGATCACGTCGACCTGCACGGACCACTGGGTGTGGTGGACTTCCTTCACGACCGGGAAGGCGTGTTTCAGCGTGACCCCGTGGAAATTGAGCGTCGCGATGTGGGGCGAGTGCCGGTCGCGGAACACGCCGATGCGGAAGCCGTCCCGCTCGATGACCTTGTGCGCATCGGCGAGGAAATCGGCGCGGGCGAGGTCCTTGCCGTTGTAGCTGACCGGGACGGCCAAGAACCGTGCCGCCGCCTCGACGCAGCGTTCGAGCTTGCCATCGGGCTGCGGACCGAACCGGAAGGCGATTGTCGTGCCGTGCGCTCCATCCCACGGGAGCACATCGATGTCGGCCTCGCCGGTCCAGGCATCGCCCGTGATCGCGAGCGAGAACGCGCCGTCAGCGCTCCGCGAACTGACCACGGTGTCGAGGCCCGCGAGGCTGAAGAAGCCCATGCCTGCCGGATCCTCGCGGGTACGGCATTCGTCGGACCAGTCGGATTGGCCCAGCGATAGGAGGTCGACCGGGTCGGCGATCCCGGCGCCGTCATCGCTCACCGTGATGAGGCAGGCATCGCCCATGTGCTCGGCGGTGACCGTGATGCTCGTTGCTCCCGCACGGCGGGCATTTTGGAAGAGCTCGTTGAAGATGTCGTCGAGGGTCCCGTTGAATATCCGGGTAACCTTCGAGATCGCGTGCGGAGAGACCCGGGCGCGCAGCTTGGTGATCATGGTCATGGGGTGGTTCCTGGATGGGCCGGCACGCTGCCGCAGGGCGCAAGGGATGCGCGGGCAGCGTGCCGGCAAGGCTGGGTCAGGCGTCGACGGTCTCATCGGCCTCAGCGTCCTGCTCTTCGGCAGGTTCGAGGTCGCCCGCATCGCTCTCGGGTTCGTGCTCGACCGGCGCTTCGTCATCGGGCTCGCTCGCAGCGAGCACCCGGAACCGCATGGCTTCGGGCACCCACGCGAGGGCAGCTTCCTTCACTTCGGGGGCGACGATGGTCTCGCCAGCGAACAGCTTCTCGCAGGAGGCCGAGAGATCGCCCTTCTTCGAGCCCATGAAACTCGCCGCCATGGTTGGTCCGCCGACTTCGCTGACATGGGCGAGCAGCGCCTGCTTGCTGACGCGGTCGAAGTAGTTGGCCGAGGTCGGCCGCCAGTGGCTGGCGACGTTGATCCCCATCAGGGCGGCGAGATGGTCGTGAAGGTCGATCGGCTCAGGGCCGGACTGCCCTGCCTTCTTGTCGATCCCCATGCTGGCCTCCAGCGTCTTTGCCATGCACCAGGCGAGCCAGCTTGCCTTGGCATCGTCGTCGAGCGCGCTGAACGCCGAGAACCGGTCGACCGTGCGGCGATGTTCGGTCCACGACAGGTCGAGCGTCTCGCGCATGTCGGCCATCAGCGTGTGGGCAGGGCTTTCGGGGTAATCGGCGAGGTAGAGCGAGGGCGACGGCGCGCGGAGCGTCGTACCCAAGGCCTGCGCACTATAGAGTGCGCGGGAGTCGGCGATGGCAAAGATCAGGTAGTCGAGCGCGATCGCCGGGTTCGAGGCGAGGTTGATGGCGAGAATATCGCGGCGCTGGACGGCGAGTTCCTCGACCAGCTTCTGCGACAGTGGCTTGGGCGCGGACGAGGCGCTACCGCCCTCCCCTGCGGTTCCGCTGGCACCCTCGGCGGCGTCGGCCCCACGCGCCTTGCGCCGTTCGAGCGGCTTGTCGCTATAAAGGCCGCTGGCAACCGTGGGCTGGCCGTCGGCGCCGATGATCACGAAGCAGCCGACATTGGCCTTCATCTCCTCCGGGATCACCGGGGGCTTGTCGTGGAGCGCATCATAGGCGCTGCTCGCGGCATCCCAGCGCTCCTGAAACGCGGCAGCGGCAGCCTCGTCGTCTTCGTCGAGGGTTTCGCTTTCGGCTTCGAGCGCCGAGATCGTCTCGAGCAGCTTGTCAGCCTCGACCTGTTCCTCGTCGGTGAGCGGCGCCGGTTCGAGATGGACCTGGTGGAGATCTTCGGTCGCGTTGTAGGTGACGCGCGTCTCGAGGATCGGACGCACCCAGGCGTAACCGGAGGTTTCGGCGACCTCGGCCGCAAAGGCCTGGAGCTTCTCGCCAGCAATACGCTGGGCGATCTCGGCATCGATCCAGGTCTCGCCGCCGTCCTCGGTGAAGAGATCGCGCTCGATCTTGCCGCCGGCGGCGAGGTATTCGGCTTCGCTCGCCAGCTTGGCCATCGGCGAGGATGAGCGGATCGCGCTGTGCGTGACCATGCGGCGGATCGAATCCGGATTGTTGCCCTGCCAGGAGTTCGACAGCTCGTTCCAGACCATCATCTGGCGGTCGTGATTGGGCGTCGTCGCGTAGGCCTTGGCGACGTCGAGGGTGATCTTGCCCTCCTCGAGCGCGGCGAAGATCGGATCAGCGAGGTCGGCAAGCCGCAGGCGGCCTTCGATGAACCGGCGGGTGCGGCCGAACCGCTTGGCGATCGCGTCGAGGTCGCTGCCCTCGTTTACGAAGTGCTTGTACGCACGGATTTCATCGGTCGGCGTCATGTCGAGCCGGATGACATTCTCGATCAGCGAGAGTTCGGACTGCTCGGCGGCATCGATGTCGAGCACCCGGCAGGCGACGGGGTGGTCCTTGGGGAGCTTGCCGGCGGTCAGAAGAAAGTTGAGGGCGCGCAGGCGGCGGCCGCCTGCGGTCACGTCGAACATGCCCCGCTTCTTGGCGGGCACGACGATCAGGTTCTGAAGGAGGCCCTTGGCCTCGATATTGGCGGCGAGTTCCTCTATGAAGAGGTTGCTGTCGTTTTTGCGGACGTTGGCTTCGGACAGGCGTAGCTTGCCGAGCGGGATCAACTCGATGTCGTTCATTGGGGTGCTCCTGAAAGCCGGATTTGGCCGAGCCCTTCGGCTCACCCCTTCCAGCCCCCCTCCCCTCACGGCTTCAGGATTCCCCGAACTCTCAGGCGCGATGGTGCGTCTCTCCAGGCGGTTCGATTGGGCCCATGAGGCATAAATCGATCATCTATGCCTCATGGACCGGACCTGCGCCGGAACCTGAGACGCACAACTTGGTTGCGTTTATTGCGAATATGCGCTAGGGAATATGGCCATCTGCGGAGAGAAACGATGACACTGCCAGCCAATGCCTTGCCCTTTGGCAACAGGCTGCCCTCTGCCGATGATCGGCAGATCGCCAACCAGCTTCGGCGCATCCTTGCCTCGCAGAAGGCCGGTGAGGCCAAGCTGCACATACCCGATCCCAAGACCAGGAAGCCGGTAGAAATCTCGCTGACACCGGCGATGTCGGACCTGTTCCTCGAGTTGCTACGTCACATCGGGAGCGGGGATGCTGTCACGCTCGTGCCAATCCAGCAGATGTTGACGACCCAGCAAGCAGCAGATCTGCTCAACATTTCCCGCCCTTACCTGATCAGGTTGATCGAGAAGGGTGACATCCCGCACAGCATGGTAGGACGGCATCGGCGGCTCAAGGCCGAGGACGTGTTTGCGTACAAGGCAGCGCGCGACAAGATCCGTTCGAAGGCGATGGACGAACTGATTGCGGACGGCTCGGACCTGTATTGATCTGACGCTGCCATGTTCGCCAATCGTTACACCGCTCTGGTCGATGCCTGCGCACTGGTGAGTGTGCCTCGCCGAGATCTGCTGCTCACCCTCGCCGAGGCGGAATTCTTCCGTGTGCGCTGGTCGCAGCGCATCCTTGATGAAACTCGCGCGGCATTGGACAAGATTTTCGCCGAGCGTGGGTTCGAGGACGCGTCCGCAAGGGCAGCCCGATCGGTCGAAGCTATGCACCGGGCCTTCCCCGAAGCCCTCGTTGAAGCGCACGCTTCGGTCGCGGCCCTGAGGTTCGCGCTTCCCGACGCCAATGACGAGCACGTGCTCGCCGCCGCAGTCCAGACGCAGGCCCAGGCTGTCGTGACTGAAAACATCAGCGATTTCCCAGCCGCAATTCTCGCTCCGCTCAATATCGAAGCGCGGACCGCAGACGAGTTCATTGCGGACACGATTGCGCTCGACGAGGGCAAGGCGGTTGCTGCCATCCGGACGCTGCGCATTCGGCTGAAGCGGCCGGAAATGTCCGCTGAGGACTACCTGCGATCGCTTGAGGCGCATGGCCTGTTCGTTACCGCCTCGATCCTGAGCGGCCACGCTGAATCCATCTGACCTGCAATGACGCGAGCCGACGGTTAGGCGATGACCCGCCGAAGTATCTCGCTTGCTCCTTCTACCGGCACGAACACCCGCGTCTTGTAGGCGATGATCTCGGTGAGGCAGCCCTTGGCCTTGAGCTCGGGAATGCGCGCGGCTTCGGCATCGACGATCTCGATCCTTCGGGAACCGTTCACGCGGGCTGTGCGGATCGTAAAATTGAGGGGATGAGGCGCCTTCCAGGTGCCCCCGCCAAGGATGGCGGCGGCGATCTTGGTCGGATCGGTCTGCGCCTTGCGGGCAACGCCGAGTTTCTCGAGGGTCGCATCGACGTAGAGGTCGTGGACATGCCGCCCAAGCCAGGAGGCGCCGGACTTGTCGACGATGCGGTTGACCGTGAGATCCTCCTTCGGAAGCGCGCCCCAGATCGGCAGCAGCAGCCCCGTCGCGAGATAGACGGTCTCCGTGACCAGTTGGCTCTCGTCGGCGGCGTATTCTTCCTCCCACAGCGCGCTGAACTTGGACTTGGTGACGGGCCCCCAGGCGGACTCGTCGAGCCGATCAGCGCGCAGGTACTCGCTGCGGAGCGGCCGCACGAGTTCGTAGCGGCGGATCATGTGGCCCTCCTCGTCCATGTGCGAGGGCGCCGCGATGCCGAGTGCGACCTTGCCCGACTTGTCATTGCGCAGGAACAGCGGCTGTTCCTCATAGGATGCCATTTTGAGCACGCGCTCGAGCGAGAGGACCTTGCGCCGCTGGGTCAGCGACAGCTCGAGGAGGTGCGAGGTCGCGCCGGTCACAGGATCGGTCCGGATCACCGTGTCCGACAGCACCTCACAGGCCTCGACAGCCACCGTCTCGACCCCGATGTCGAAAGTCCCGGCTTCCTTTGCTGCGGAGACGCGGGTTTCAACAAGGGTCAGGAACTCGTCGAAGATCGCGTTCTGGACGGCGATCTTCATGGCGAGGATGCGGTTGAGCCAGCGCTGGATCGGCGGCAGGTCCTCGCGCAGGATCCCGTCCTGGTCGGTGAGCTCGAGCCCGCTCATCCGCTGGAACTCGGACAAGGTCGTGCTTTTGAGCTTGGCGGTCGCGAGCAGGCCGTACCAGTCGTGGAGCGCGTGCTTGGCGTAGATGCTCTCGAGGTTGTCGGACGCATCGAACATCCCCTGCCCGCCGGTCTGGCGCTGGCCGCGGGTCAGCGCGCCCAATGCATCGAGGCGCCGGGCGATGGTGCTGGTGAAGCGCGCTTCGCCCTTGCAGTCGGTGGTAACCGGACGAAACAGCGGCGGGCAGGCCTGGTGCGTTCGGTGGGTGCGGCCTAGCCCCTGAATTGCACGGTCCGCGCGCCATCCGGGCTCGAGCAGGAAATGCACCCGGCGCTGCTGGTTCTTGGCATCAAGACTGGCGTGATAGCTGCGCCCCGTACCGCCCGCGTCGGAGAAGACGAGGATACGCTTGGCCCCGGTCATGAATGCAGTGGTCTCGGCAAGATTGGTCCGGGGCGAACGGCTTTCGAGGCGCTGCTGGCCCGAACCGTCGCGGACCAGGCGTTTGCTGCGCCCGGTGACCTCGGCCACGGCCGTCACGCCGTAGTGCTCGAGCAGGGCATCAAGCGCTGTCGGGATCGGCGGCATGGCGCAGATATGCTCGATCAGATCGGCCCGCGCGGCTTCGGCCTGCGGGTTGTGGACCGGATTGCCTGCCTGGTCCCACATCGGCCGCGAGCGCACATCACCGAGCTCGTCGGTGTATTCTTCCATCTGCCGGGTCGGGAAGGCCCGGGTGAGGTAGTCCACGATCGCCTCGCGAGGCGACAGGTCCAGTTCCAGCGCCTCGCGCTCATCGGGATCGAGTTCGTTTAGGCGCCGATTGAGGATCGATTCCGCCGTGCTGACGAGTTGGACGACCACACTTTCGTCGTTCGCCAGATGCTCGTCGATCGCGGGATAGATTGAGGGCAACTTCAGCGAGAGCAGGACTTGCGCAAAAAAGCGCTGCTTGGTGCCTTCGAACCGGCTGCGCGCCGCCGCCTTGGCGCCGCTGTTGAGGGTCTTGTTCTCAAGCCCGTCGACAATCCCGGTGAGTTCGAGTGCAGCCTCGAGGTTCTGGTGAATGATCGTCCAGGCCTCGCAATAGGTGTCGTAGACCGCGATCTGCTCCGGGGTCAGATCGTGGCGGAGGATGTCGTACTCGATCCCTGCGAAACTGAGCGCCCGGGCGAGGTAGAGACCGGAGGCCTTGAGGTCGCGCGCCACCAGTTCCATCGCGGCAATGCCGCCGTCGCGGATCTCGCTGATGAACTGCTCGCGGTTCGCAAACGCCGTGCCCGGTCCCCACAGACCGAGCCGGACGGCATAGGCAAGGTTGTTGACGTCCGAAGCGCCGGTGGCCGAGGCATAGAGCACCCTGGCGCGCGGCAGTGTGTTCTGGAGCAGGACCCCGGCGATGCCCTGCAGTGAGCCCTGCTTCTGGCCAAGCGACCCTTCCCCACCCGCGACGCCGCCCATTTCGTGGGCCTCATCGAAGACGATCACGCCTTCGAAGTCCTCGCCGGCCCAGCGGACGATCTGGTCGAGCCGGGTATCCTCGACGCGCGAGCTGCGCAGCGTGCCGTAGGGGACAAAGAGGATGCCTTCGGGCGAGGTTATCTCCTCACCGATCTTCCAGCGGACAAGGTCGAGAATATCCGACGGCAATCCGCCGATCGCGGTCCAATCGCGCTGCGCGTCCTCAAGGAGCGGCGCATTCTTCGAAATCCAGATGTGACGGCGATTGCCCTTGAGCCACTGGTCGAGAATGCAGGCCGCTGCCTGCCTCCCCTTCCCTGCCCCGGTGCCGTCGCCCAGGAAGAACCCGGTGCGGTAGAGCTTGCCCTCAGGATCCTCCTTGAGCGCAACTTCGCCGGCAGGATGGCTGAAGCGGCCATGCAAGTCGCGGCTCCAGGCCTCGCCCGCATAAATCACGGTTTCAAGTTGGGCGGCAGATAGCAGTCTTGCCGTCACGGTGCGTTCGGGCAGTGAGGGCACGTAGTTGGGCATCGGCGCGGCGATCGAGGCCATCGCGGCGGATTCGACGAGGTGCGTCGGGTGTTCGCCAGCTTCCGCGATCACCACGCGCGAGGGCCGGTAATCGGCATAGACCCCGCGCTGCTCGCCCATCGCGGCGGGTACGTCCAGCACGTCGTAGGCGACGGGGCGGACCTCGTTGGTCTGGGGAGCTCGCACGATCACGGGCCGGGCTGGACCGGACTTCACCGAGCGGAACAGGCTGAGCTTTGGTCGGGGCGCTACCGCCTGCGTCGGGTCGCGCAATATCGCCCGGAGTGGCACGGTTGGCAGCGCCGCGAAGAGTTCGCCGACCGAGCTGCGATTGATGGTGGATACGCCGATCTCGCCCGGCACCTTGTCGACCACCAGCACGCGAACGGCGATCCCGGTGCCATGCTTGGCATAGCCGCCCTTGTCCAGGCGAAGCGACAGGACGACCCGCGCGCCTTCGAGGGTGCGCCGGAAGATTTCTTCGTACCTGGCCGAGGGTGAGAACCAGTCCGGCATGATCGCAACGATCCGGCCGCCCGGCAGCAGATGGTCGAGCGCGGCACGCAAGTGCCTGGCGGCGGTGTTCTGATCTTGCCCACGTGATTGCGACACCGAGAACGGCGGGTTCAACAGGACGACGCTTGGCCGTTCAGTTCCGGAGAGCAGCGCGCTGAGTTTTGCGCCGTCGTGGCGGTAGACCTTCGTGCCCGGAAACACGGCCTCGAGCAGGTCGGCACGGGATGGTTCGAGTTCGTTGAGGATCAGATCCTTGGCCGCGCCCTTGGCAAGCGAAGCGATGATCCCGGTGCCTGCGCTCGGTTCGAGCAACACGTCATCGCTCGAAAGCCGCGCCAGATGAACGGCCAGACGGGCCAGCGCCGGCGGCGTCGAAAACTGCTGAAACTGGATCTGGTCCTCGCTGCGTACCGTGTGGGTTGGCAGTTCTTTCGCCAGCGCCTCCAACGTGGCGATCGCCGCTCCCACCTCCATTCGGCCGACCATCTCGGGAATGGCCAGGGAGAGAGCTACTTCCAGCGCTTCGAAACTGTCACGCTGCTGCCAGGCACCTGCGGCGTCATTGCCGCCTGCACTCTTGGTCATGGCCTGGCTCAAAGCAGCGCGGTCAATCGGAACAGCGAGGAGCAGTTTGGCGGCCAGTGTACGCGCGGCGCCGAGAATGGCGCTGGCGCGCGGAATCGTTGTGGTCATGCGGAGAACTCCTGAGCTCGTGCCGATCAGCGGCACGCCCGCTCCATCCCCCCTCCCCTCACCGCTTCAGGAGCTGCGCCCAGTCGTTCATGCGACCCGGCGGCCATTCGGTCTCGATTGCAAGTCCGGGGCGTTGGTAGGATTCGGCTGCGCGTTCGCGCGCGCGCCTGCCCTCGGCGTCGTTGTCGGCCAGCAGGATCACGGTTTCGACGGATGCCGGGATATCGACCTGGTGGAAGCGCTTGGCGCCCATGGTCGCCCAGGCCTGGATACCTGTGAGCGAGGTATAAGCAGCCGCAGTCTCGAACCCCTCGCAGATGCCGATGGTCTTGCCCGGCGGGCCGTTGGTCCATGCAGCGCCGATAGCCTGGCCGAGGACGCGCTTCTCGGTGTAGTCCGCTGTCGACGGATCGAGGAATATCCGCTGGATCGCGGCGATCGCGCCCGCCTTGCGCATCGCGACGAGGAGTGCCGGCTCGAAGCTCGCAAGCATCCCCTTCCCTCGTGGACACCGCGGGTGAAAGCGCAGGTCTTCGAGGGGTACCCATATCTGGCGCACCTCGCGCACATATCGCTCCGCCAGAGTCGCTTCGATTGGTCGACCGGCTTGCCAGATTGCGAGGTGAATTCCAGTGCTGCACTGGAAGCTGGGCTTCATGTCGGAGGCATCGACGGTCGGCAGGTCTGCGATGCGTCGAAGAGCTCTGATTACGTCCCGGCTGTCGCAACCTGCGTGGCATGTCACGAGAATGGCTCGATCACCCTGGCGGATGGACAGAGATGGGGTTCTGTCGGCATGGCAAGGGCAGCGACACATCGCGGTATTGCCTGACCAGCTGCCACCTAGCCGGGCAACGAGAGTGCGTAGGTCTGGAGTTGGGATACTAGCGACAAGGGGCATAATCGCCCATTTCGTCCCCGCTCCCCTCCCCCCGTCGAGAATCTTGTGTCTCGTTCTTGCCAAATGGGCGGTCGATGTTGGAACCCACGAATCGGTATGTGATCTTCCAAGAATCAATTTGAAAACGCCGCTGCTTGCAGCGGAAGGATTCGTGATTCTAAGGGATTCAGATTCACGGGTCTAAAAGATACGCTATTCCAAGTGTTTATGGGTGTATGGCTGACCTTATGGGGGAGTTTGCCTGACCTTGTGGGGGCAATAGCCTGACCCATCGGGGGAACTTGCCTGACCGTTTGGGGCCGTCCTGACTTATTGGGGGAAACAAATGGACGTGCGCTCCTCGTCCCCTGAAGCGAATATCTGAATCGTGCAGTGGTCGAAGGCAAGGCCAGAGTCGAAATTGGGCTAAAGGAAAGCCGACTCGTGTTGATCGGCGGCTTTGCGCCCCGAGCCACTGCGTTTCCATCCTGACCGTTTGGGGGTGGGTGCCGCGCTTCTATCCTGACCTGACTTGACGAAGGAGGTCAGGTCAGGCAGCAAGCAAGGCTGGAGAATCACTCTCTAATCGAAATATGGCATGGAAAGTGAAGTTGGCCAAATAGCCGAAGGTGTTGAAGAGGCTGCGGAGGAAGTATCTCCTGGCCGTGCCATGCGTGTTGCCGCGGCTCTAAAGGCTAAGGGCGGAGATGAATTCGCCAAGCCAGGTAGCATCATCGAAATCAAATTTGTGAAAGGTGAATCGCTCAGCCTCACGGCTTCTCGGCTGCTAGCCCTGATGATCTTGACTGCTGGAGGAGATGCTTGGGAGGATCGCCCACACCGAATTCGCAAAGCTGACATTCGGCGCGGGCATAAGGGCAATGAGCGGATCACCGACATGCTCCAGGAACTACACCGGACGCTCTTCGCCGTTGATGACAAATCTTGGCGGGGCAAGAAGGCGACGCTCCTGTTTTCACTGATCTCGCGGTCACGGGAGGAAACGGAAGAGGAGGGCGGTGAAGCAGGCTGGATCGAGTGGGAGTTCACGCCGGATGCGCGTAAACTGATTCAAGCGTCCGAGACCTACGCCGTGCTTAATCGTCAGGCGGTCCTCGGTTTTCGTTCCAACTACGCACTCAAGCTTTATGAACTGGGTGCTCTTCGCTTGCATCGTCGTCAGGCGACTTGGAGGGGGGACATGCAAGCGCTCCGAGCAGCCCTTGGTATTCCACCCGAGGTATATACGGACTTTGCCCAGCTTCGGCGCAAGGTGCTTGAAAAGGCCAAAGCCGAGATCGACCAATTGGCGCACTTCCGTGTCGAATGGCGCGAGATTCGACAGGGTAGAACTGTGACCGAGCTTGAATTCCGGTTCGAGCCAAAGGGTGCACCCGAGGTTATTGAGACAGTCGACGAACTCGATCGTCATTCAGCGGGCCGCCAAGCGCGCCGGGAGGGGGCGGTTGAAAGCATTTCCGTGGGGAAGGGGGCTACCCCGGCGCCGCCCAAGGTTGTCGAACGCAAAAAGCCCACAGAGACCGGCTTTCCAACGGGGTCGCTGCGTTATGGCGAATACGAGTCCGAGTTTCGCTCGATCGGCCGGCAGTATGGCGGCGGTTGGGATGTGGATATGATCGCCGACGGCTTTCGTGCTCAGATGGGCGAGCGATTGGAAAGGCTCCGCGGGGCCAAGTTGGCCGCTGCGTGGAAGGGGTTCTGCGAGGGCTGGGTTAATCGTCGCGGCCGACCGCAATGAGCGGAAATTGCACGCGTGCAATTTCCACATCCCCCACCGAGTCAGGTTGGAGGCATCAGGGGGCAGTTTGACCCCATGTTGATGACCGCACTTTCGAAAATTGCGAATTTCTTGACCCAAAAGCGCAAGTGAGTGTAGCACACGCCCAGTTGCGAAAGGTGGGCATGTGTCGAACGGACTTCAAATTGAGGAAGCGGAGCGCTTGGTTTCGGTCGCGACGCTCGCCAGTCGAACCTCATCAGTGCTCGAAAAATTGCGGGATTCGGCCCGGAGCGCTCGGTCGGATGACCGCCGCGAGCCGACTTTCACGATCGGCAAGGCTGCAGAGCTTGTAGGACGAACCCCAGCTGCGATACGCGATGCAGAGAAGGATGGTCGGCTTCCCGAGCCTGCCAGGACAGATAACAACAGGCGCGAGCGATACACGCTGGCGCAACTCAACGACATGCGTGGCGTCTTCGGAACGAGGCCTTACCGCGCTGCGGGCGACCCATGCTGCGTCGTAGCGGTCCAGAACTTCAAGGGCGGCGTCGGCAAGTCGACTGTGGCTGTCCATTTAGCTCAATATCTTGCCATTCGAGGATACCGTGTGGCTTTGGTCGACTGCGACAGCCAGGCATCGGCAACAACGCTTTTCGGCTACGTTCCCGATCTTGACCTTACCGAGGATGATACCCTTTACCCGTTCCTTCGCGAAGGCGAACGATCATCCCTCGATTATGCGCTCCGCAAGACCCATTTCGATGGCTTGGAATTGATCCCCGCAAACCTTCGCCTGTTCAACTCCGAGTACGAGTTGGCTGCGCGAATGGCTCAAGGGAATGCGTCGCTTCTGGACCGATTGAAGGAGGGCATCGAGAGCATCTCGGATCGGTTTGACGTCATCGTGATGGATCCTCCACCGGCGCTGGGTGCGATCTCCCTCTCAGTGCTGCGCGCGGCTAATTCGCTGGTGGTGCCGGTGCCGCCAACCGTCATGGATTTCTCGTCGACCGCAGCATTCCTGTCGATGCTGGATGAGACGATCGAGCAGCTCGCTGATCGCGGTCTCGCGCCAGAGCTGAATTTTCTCCGCTTCGTTGCGTCGAAGGTCGACGAGAATAAATCGATGCAGAAGGAGCTGATCCAGCTCATGCGAACGCTTTTCGGGCATACAATGGTCAGAACGCCGCTGAAGGATTCAGCCGAGATCGACAATGCAACTGCGCGTTTGATGACGGTCTATGAGCTTGATGGGCCTGCCACCAGCTCGGCCGTGCGTAACCGGTGCCTGAATTATCTGGATGGCGTGAACGCTGAAATCGAAGTCGATATTCGTTCGATGTGGCCCAGCCATCACAAGCGGCTGCGCCAACAGGCGTTGGCATGAAATCGGGGAATTGCACGCGTGCAATTGGTCGTGGAAATCACGTCGACCCGCAAAAATTGCACGCGTGCAATTCGTCTGACGGGAGGGTCACATGAGTAAGAAAAACAGCGGTTTTGCGGCCGATTTGGCGGCAGGAATCGACCTGACCGATGCTGGCGCGGCGCCTCGTCGATCGAGCATTGCCTCAAACGTGCTTACCGGTCGTTCAAACCGACTTGCCGACCTTGCATCAGGGGCGATTGTCAATCGAACCCATGAACTGGTTGATCCTGCCAGATGTCGGATGTGGGCAGGCCATAACCGCGATTATGCATTGCTCACCGAGGAACGGTGTTCCGATCTCATTGAGAGTATCAAGGCGCAAGGCCGTCAGGAAATTCCCGCGATTGTTCGCCGCTTGTCCGGTGACGAGGGGTATGATTTCGAGGTAATCTGCGGCGCCCGGCGACATTGGTCGATCAGCTGGCTGAGGTCCCACAATTACCCTGACTTCAAATTCCTCGTCGATGTTCGTGAGATTGGCGACGAAGAGGCATTCCGACTCGCCGACATCGAGAATCGCGCCCGAGACGATCTCACAGACCTCGAAAGGGCGAGGGACTATCTGCGCGCGCTCTCAGCCTATTACGACGGCCGTCAAAAAACGATGGCTGAGCGGCTGAAGGTTTCTGAAAGTTGGCTCACGCGGTATCTTGATCTCGCTCGCCTTCCTGACGAACTAATCCGGGCATTTGCTGATCCGCAAGAATTGGGCATCCGCAACGCCATCGCTCTCAAAGCCCTTCTGAAACCAGATGAGCGCAGGGAGCGTGCCTTCCGAGAGGCGGCCCGCCTTGCCGAAGAGCGCCAAGCCACCGGCAAATCTATGCCAGTGATTGATGTCATCAAGGCGCTGTCGCTGGCAGTTGACCCCCCCAAGAAGTCAGGACCCCCCAAGAAGTCAGGAAAGGCGGAAACCATTGCGAGCGCGAGCGGAAAGCCGGTACTCCGGATCGAAGGCGCTGATCGCAAGGGTATTCGGCTCACGCTCCTGAGCAAGGGCGGAGCAACGCGCCAAGAGGCGGAGGAGGCTGTGCGGGCGGTTTTGGACCAGTACTGGGCCTAAGGTCGTTCCTATTGATGGCTGAGACGAAGACAAATCGCCTGGGGGCGGATCGGGACCAAAGGGCAGGGGAGGGCGGTCTCGTTCGCTTGCGCGGATGAGGCGGCGCTTTTTGCCCGCCAGCTGCTGCGCCGCCGGGCGTCTGCGCCCAAGCGGATCGGCGTGCCCTACCGCGAGGTCGCGTTGGCACCGTAGGAGGCCTCAGGAGCCTCTGTGAGCGCCTTCGGGGCCAGGGCATGGTCTCCCGGGCGCAGCGTCGCCAGATCGGCTTTCTCGAGCGCGGTAGCAGCCTGTGAAGCGGTACGGCGGGTCACGCCAAGCGCGCGGGCCAGTTCGGCGCGGGTGAGGGGACCCAGCCCGCCAATCAGCTGCCACATCGCCGGCGCCTGCGACGAGGCATAGAGGCCCGCGAGGCATTCTTCCCCGCGCGCAACCATGGCCGTGACGGCGGCGAGGTCGGTTGCCACGTCACTGGCCGCAACGCCGATCGCGCCCGCCAGCAGGGCGGGGAGGGGGCGTTCGGGCTCGGAGCGGAACAGCGCACGCGGGGCGAGCCCGGCGAGCGCCAGTGGCGCCGCGCCGAGGGCGAACAGCTGCGGGCGCATCGCGGCGGCCAGCGAGGCGGCCCAGGCGCTTCCGCGCGGGGCGAACCGCTGGAACACGCGGCCCTCGATCAGCACTTCCTCGCTGCCGCCTTCGAGAAACTCGACTTCGTCGGTGCGGAGTTGGCGGACCCATTCGGTGAGAGCAGCGAGCGGATCGCGCGCCGGCAACAGGGCGTCGAGCCGTTCGAGCGCCCGGTCGGCGGCTTCAAATGTGCCAGAGAAGCTCTCGCGCGCGTCCTTGGCGGCGAGGGTGAGCTGCGCGGCCTGGGCGAGGGGAGGGGGGCCGCGGCGGCTTATCCACGACAGGAAGTCCTGCCGTTCGGCCGCATACCACGAGCGGGTCAGTTCGGCCGCCTCAAGTCCCGGATTGTGCTCGGGGCCTTGGTTTTCTTGAGGAAAGTCGCGGATATGGACGCGCCACAGCCGCCTGAGCGAGGCCCGCGCCAGTCCGTCCGCCACCTCCGCGCGCAGGAACGGCAGCGCCCCCTCGATCCGCGCGAGGGCCAATTGCCACGGGGGAGGGGCGTCATCCATCGACCAGATAATATACTATACGTCAATAAAGTATACTCTGCTTGTATGCTGCAACCACTGTCCGATAATGGCTCTTCACGGACAGTAGATTTGAGGGTATGTCAGAGCGGGATTTGCCGCAGGGAAGGGTGGATAATGGCCGATGGCAGCGAAGATTTCCCAGCAAACGGAGTGCTGATCGCGCTGAATTTCACCGCAGCGGCATTCCCGCCCAAAATCACGGCCCCGGCGAGGATTTTATGCGACGAGGTCGCGGCCGCTCGTTCCTATCGCGCCCAGGCTAAGGCGGCGAATACGATCCGCGCCTACACCAGCGATTGGGCTCAGTTCGAAGGCTGGTGCGATGAACGCGGGCTCGAACCGCTGCCGGCGCGGCCCGAGGCGGTGGCGGCCTACCTCGCCGCTCTAGCCATGGCGGGCAAGGCCGACAGTACCATCGGCCGCCACCTCGCGGCGATCGGGTGGAAGCACCGCCAGGACGGACTGGTTGCGCCGACGGTCCGCGACGAACGCATGGTCATTGCCGACACACTCGCCGGGATTAGGCGTGAACAGCGCGCGCGGCCCAATGCCAGGAAGGCGGCGATTTCCGCCAGCGAACTGGGCGCGATGATCGTGGCCGCCGATGGGCAAGGCACGCGCACGATCCGCGATCGGGCGGTCATGGCGCTGGGCCTCGCCGCAGCACTACGCCGCTCCGAACTGGTCGCGCTCGAACTCCGCGATGTTGAACTGGTCGATAAGGGCCTGACACTGACGCTGCGGCATTCGAAGACTGACCAGGAGGGCGAGGGGCAAGTGATCGCGGTGCCCGCAGGCAAGACGCTCAAACCGGTGGCGCGGCTCAAGGCCTGGCTGGCGGTCCGTGGCAGCACTGCGGGGCCGTTGTTCTATCAGATCGACCCGCAGGGCAGGGTGGTCGACAAGCCGATGTCGGACCGCTCGATTGCGCGGTTGATCCAGAAGTACGCCGGACGTGTGGGCCTGGACCCGGAGACGGTGGCGGGCCATTCCTTGCGGGCCGGGTTCCTCACCGAGGCCTCGCGCACCGGGGCGACCATTGCCAAGATGCAGGAGGTGTCGCGGCACAAGAAGGTCGAGGTGCTGCTGGGTTATGTGCGTTCGGCCGAACTGTTTGACGACCATGCGGCAGCCGGATTCTTGTAGCGAATTCGTGATCCTAAGTGATCGATACAACTCGTGATAATTGCAGTCATCGTGCGACGTTACGTGGTCATGCCTGCACGACGACGCAGCGATCGCGGCTCGCTGGCGCGGAACGCACGCTGGATCCCCGAGGGGTTCGCGGCGAAGGGCGCGGTGGCGGCACGGGTTGAGGAGCAGGTGGGGAGGGGACGCTTCACCCGGGCTCGGTAAGTCCAATCGTACGATCGGTACTGCAGCGGGCCTTTGACAAAGGGGCGTTCCGCGATCTCGATGCGGCAACCTTCGCCATGCAGCTCGAGGAGGTGAATGTGCGTTCCACGTGGGTCGGGGTCAATCATGACTACTTCGCCTCGGGCGAAGACCTCGCCGGGATCATGGATGCATTGCGCTGGAAAAGCCCACGTATGCCACTTCTGTATAACCGTAATCTCATTGCTGAGCACGGAGCGGCAGGAAGGTTGTTGGCTGCACTTCATTTTGTTCGTCAGGCAACGCTCTGCCAAACACACGGAGAACATTTTAAGCTGAGAGGCGCAATATACCGCGAGGGTGATGAAGCTGTTGGCATCTGCCGGTTCCTTGGGAAAACTCAATCTTCCTTCAGGCAGTGCCTGTTAGGCAGATTTGACCCCAACCCAAGGTAGATGCTTGTTCCAGTGCAGTCTCTTAGACTTTCATCCCTGAGGGGCAGAGATGATCGTTAGCGGGCCCGTGATCGCGTCCTTGCGCTTAAGGTGTCAACGTCAGTTGATCACGTGGCTTTAGCGCAAGCTTTGGAGTGGATTATCAACTTATCCCAGTCAGGCCGTGAGAGCCGTTCCCGATAGAAACCCATGTTTCGCGGATATTGCGTCACATTGTAGCCAGCGTTGTTAAGGTAGTAATTGTGGCAATTGCCCTGCCAAACTCCAACCTTGGCAATTTCATACCGGAGTTCGTCGTTATAGGCCGCTTCTGCCTCGGGGCGAACAGCCAAGGCAACGATGTCATTGGCGATCATCCACTCTACATGGCGCACAATGTAGCGCGCCTGAAGTTCAAGCATTTCGATGATCGACCCGTTGTTGGTGTTCGGGCCATAGAGCATGAACAGGTTGGGGAAACCGGCGGTCAGTATGCCGAGATACGCACGTGGCGTTCCGTTCCAGGCGCTGGCTATGTCGATTCCTTCTTCGCCTCGCACCGGAATAACGGCGAGAAACAGGTCTACGTGGAAACCAGTCGCGCAGATGATCACGTCATGGCGGCGTTCGATCCCCCCCGCATCGACGAGCCCTGTCGACGTCGCCGCTTGGACTCGTTCGGTGACTAGCGTGACATTGGCACGGTTGAATGCCGGATAGTAAGCATTTGATGAGAGGGGGCGGGCGCACCCCCAATTGAAAGTAGGCGTCAACTTTTGCCGCACTTCCGTGTTCTCGACTAGGGCGAGGTTGGCATGGCAGGCGCCCAGGATTTCTTCCTCGTTCTTGGGCTTGGTCCAATCGGCGAATTCCTCGAATCCCTCGAAGATTCGGCGACGTTCGGCCACCACCAGCGCCGGATCAGCAGCGCGGGCGGCGATGGTGCCCACATCGAACTCCATGCAGTCCTTTGGCGCAACCCAGCTTGGAGTTCGCTGATAGACATCGAGGTGTCCGACCTCTCGAGCGATCTCAGGAATCATCTGGATCGCGCTCGCCGCACTGCCGACGACAGCCACACGCCGCCCGACCAGCGTGAGTTCGTCAGGCCAGCGCGCGGCATGTACGAGTTTCCCCGCAAAGCTGTCGAGCGATGGGATTTCAGGCCACTTTATCCGATTGAACATACCCTGGGCGCTCACCAGGATATCGATTTCCTCTTCGACTCCGGTGGAAAGGCCAACGCGCCAGACACATTTTTTTCCGTCCCAGGTGGCAGATGTGACCTCCACGCCAAAACGAACGAATTCGCGCAGCCGCATGCGGTCGCCGGCGGCCTGGAAGTAGGCGAGAATCTCGGGCTGCGAGGCATACGTACGGGTCCAGCCGGGATTGAGATCGAATGAAAACGAGTAGAGATGCGACGGTACGTCGCACTCCAGTCCGGGATAGCGATTCAGGTACCAAGTGCCGCCGAAGTCCTTGTTCTTTTCCCACAGAACCAATGTATTAAAACCGGCCTCGCGCAGGTAATGGGCGGCCGCCATGCCACCTGGACCTGCGCCGATTATGCCGATCCGGAGCCGTTGCCGGGCGGCGTGTTGGGGTTGTTCTGTGCTCACCCGATCCTCTCGTGCCTGGCGGGCCTTCAGGCGACCGGCGACTGCCCGCCCTGGTTGCCGCCCCCGATGGTGTCTGTCTCGCCTTGGGAAGTCAGTGCGAGGAATGACCCGAGGAATTCGCGCAGGGGCAGGTTGGCCAGGGCATTCACTACCGTATGCTGGGTCGGCAGGTCTTCCCAGCGGGCATGGCGGAAGGAGAAGCGCCCATTGCCCCTATAATATTCGTCGAGACGGAGCGGGGGCGCGTTGGGATCCGGCCGGGTTACGGTGAGGTAATCCACTTCGCCCTGACCCCAGTCACCCGTGGTGGGAATGTACTTGTGGGTGAGGACCGGCAGGGGCGGATTCGTCCGCTTGGCCGGGCGGAGGGAATTGACCTCGATGTCGATGAACTGAAAACCCTGCCAATCCGCGGTAATCCGCGTCTTGCCCTCGCGTACCTCGTAGTCGGGGATGTTGGCGTAGATCTTCGGATAGCCGATTTCCTCGCGTCCGGTGATTATCGGATCGCATAGGCTTTCCCATAGGACGGGAAGGAAATCCGCGACGACCTCATCGGATTGGCCGGTGAAACGGACGTTGGGGAACTGGACCATGATGATGTTGTAACCTCGCCCGGCCAGCCAGCCGATGTTGCGCACCATGGAAACTAGAATGCGGACGATTGGCGGGCCGTCGAGCGTGCAGCCCTGCGGCAGGTATGGCCTGATCGCGTCGGCATCGGTGAGCGCGTCAACACCGATCTGGGTACGGGTGTGGACGTACCGACCGCGCTGGTTGGCCAGCGGCACGTTTCGGGGGCCACCGACGGGGCCGAAGTCCACGGGCATCCGGTACATCGGGGAAAGCCCGTCGTATTTCTCATCAGCGGCGGGGAAGCGCGGGTGCGCCGGAAGGCGTTCGGTGACCGTGTTTTCCATGTCGTTATTCCTGTCGTACTGGATTGCGCCGCATTGGCACAGACCGCCATGCTGCGCAGCAATAGCCGACAGGCCAACCGGAATATCGCGCGCCGTCGCTCATGTGACATCTATCGAGCGCTGCTGTGATAGATGCTGGCGACGGGTCCACGGTGCAGCGAAACCTGTCATTTGGGCGCACCAGTTTCGTCGTCACAGCGACGTATCCGCCAAACTCCCTTTCACTCCTCGGGTGCTGTGCCAAGTTGACGTCCGGACAAGGCGCGCTCGTGGTGCGACACGCACTGCCGAAGGCGGCATTTCGGAGAGTAGATGATGAGCGTTGCGGAAAGCACCCATGAATATTCTGCCGGCGACATTGCGGCGCGCGGCATCGTCTACCGGCGCGATACATCGGCGCCGCAGCCGGGCATCGTGGTCTTCCACGAAGGGCCCGGCCTGGACGCCCATGCGCAACTGCGCGGGCGGATGCTGGCCGAACTCGGCTACTGCGTCCTCGCCGCCGATATGTACGGCGGGGGACAGATCGCAGATACCCATGAAAGGGTGATGGAAGTCGTCACTCCTCTGCGCGAGGACCGCTCGCTGGTCCGCGCGCGGGTCAACGGCGCGCTCGACGCGCTGATCGCCCTACCCGGGGTCGACCGTTCACGCACTGCGGCGGTAGGTTACTGCATCGGCGGTCTGGCCGCGCTTGAACTTGCCCGCAGCGGCGCGGACGTCGGAACGGTGGTCTGCTTCCACGGGCTGCTCGATACGCCCGACCCCGCCGACGCGAGGAACATCAAGGGGCGGGTGCTGGTGATCACCGGGGCGGACGACCCGATCATCCCCGACCAGCAGGTTACCGATTTCGAGGCCGAAATGACGGCCGCGGAGGTCGACTGGACCACGATCAAGCTAGGCGGTGTGCGCCATGCCTTCACCAACATGATCGAGGCCGAACACCTCGCCGCGCTGGGATTTGGTTCCTATTCCAAGAATATCGACGAGCGCAGTTGGGGTTTCATGACGCACTTCCTTGCCGAAACAATGACGCCAGCGTCCTGACCGATATGGGCGGTTCGCCTGCCACGGCGGACCGGGCAATGGCAGCAACGTTTACTACAACGAGAAAGAAACTGAGATGGGCAGGCTTGAGGGCAAGGTCGCGGTTATCCTGGGAGTCGGCGCATTGCGCAACATGGGCCAGGCAATCGCCCAGCGCTATGTGCGCGAAGGCGCGAAGGTCGTACTGGGCGTGCGCGACGAGGCGGGAGTGAAACCCTTCGCCGATTCGTTGGGCGCGGCAGTGGTCCATTGCGACATCACCAGCGAAGCGGACCTGAAGAGGCTGATGAACACGGCAGTGGAGCGCTTTGGACGGCTCGACATTGCGGTGAACGCCAGCGGCGCGACGCACTTCGCGCCGTTTCTTGAGGAGCAGATCGAGGATCTGCGGCGGATCACCGATATCCAGTTCATCGGCACCTTCCAGTTCATCCAGGCCGCGCTGCGGGTGATGGCGGATGGAGGGTCGGTTATCCAGATTTCCTCGGTGACTGCTATCGCCCTGTTGCCAAACCACGCCACCTACATGGCGACCAAAGCTGCCGGCGACCTAGTGGTTAGCGCTGTCGCGGCCGAATTCGGAGCGCGCGGCATCCGGGTGAACAGCATTGCCCCAGGACCAACCGCGGACACCCCGATGGCTGCCCCGCTGATGGCCAATCCTACCGCCCGCGAGCAGCGCCGCAGCGCCACACCGCTACAGCGGTTGGGCACGGCCGACGACATCGCCGAGGCGGCGCTGTGGCTGGCGACCGACGAGAACTTCATTACCGGACAGGTGCTGCAGGTGAACGGCGGTCGGGCGATCCATCGCTTGCAGTAGGTAGACAGCGTTGATCGGCAGCGGTTGCCGGATCTCGGCGGCCGCTACGGTTCAGGAGCGCGCAGCAATGGCTCGCCAGGGCGCCAGCCAGCCAAGGGTGGCCGTGGTCGTCGCCGATGGCTTGTATTCGGCGCCGAACCAGCCATCGTAACCAGCCGCAACGAGGGCCGCCAGAATGCCGCTCAGATCCAGTTCGCCGACCCCCGGTTCGCGTCGTCCCGGTACGTTAGAAAACTGGGCGTGCGCGATCTCGGCGGAATGGCGTCGGTAGCTTTCCACCGGATCGTGTCCGTTCATCGTCTCGTGGTAGATGTCAAACAGCAGGCCCAACTGATTTTCCGGCGAGTTTTGGGCTATGGCGGCAGCAGCGGCGATGTCGGTGATGAGCGCATCGGGCATGTCGACGCGGTTCATCGGCTCGATCAGCAGCCGAGGCGGGCACGCCAGGCGCTGCGCTGCGTCGAGCGAGCGGGCGAGATTGTCACGATAGGTGGCGAGGCAATCTTCGCGGCGGGCGCTGCCGGTTCGGGAGGGGCCCACATGGACGTGGGCGACGGCCAGCGCCTCGGTCGCGGCCATGGCCCGGGCGAGGGCGGCGGCATAGGCATCGCGCCGGTCAGGCACGCCCGACAGCCCGAGGCCGCCCTCCAGCAGGTCGCCCATGCCGACGTTGATCAGGGCCACGGTGATATCGGCGGCTTCGCGGGCGCGGGCAATGTCGGCCAACGGCAGGTCGGGCAGGACCTGGATTTCTACGCCGTCGAAACCGGCATCCCGCGCCGCCTGGAAGCGGTCGAGGAACGGCAGTTCGGTGAACATGAAGGTGAGGCTGGCAGAGAATTTCACCGGTCCGGCTCACCCATGATCCTGAGCCACAGCGCCGCGTGATCGAGATCGCCGTGACCGCGGGCGCAGAGATCCTCATATTCGTCGCGTGCCAGTTCGGCGTGTTCGAGGTGCAGCCCGGTCCCGCGAGCTTGAGCGACGATCATGTTGAGGTCCTTGAGCTGGATCGATGACCGGGCCCCGGGATCGAAGCGTCGATCGAGTATCCGCTGCCCGTGCTGGCGCAGGATCGTGCTGTCGGCAAAGCCCCCCTGAAGCGCGGTCCATGCGCCGCGTGGATCGCCGCCGCCGGCCGCAACCAGCGCCAAGCCTTCGGCAACAGCACCGATCGTGACGCCGACGATCAACTGGTTGGCGAGCTTGCACAGCTGCCCCGCGCCGACCGGTCCGACATGGGTTACGCGGCCCATCGCCTCGAGCACCGGGCGGGCTGCGGAGACGTCGGCGTGGCTACCACCGGCCATGATCGACAGTGTTGCTTCGATCGCTCCCTTCTCGCCCCCGGAAACCGGAGCATCGACGTAGGCGATGCCCAGTTCGGCTAGACGGCGCGACTGTTCGCGCGAGGTCTCGACCGCGATCGAACTCATCATGATGACGCATGTGCCGGCCTCAGCACCGAGCACCGTGGCTTCGTCGCCGTGGAACAGGATCTGATCGGCGATGTTGCCGTCGCTGACCATGACCACGATGAAGTCGGCTCCAGCAGCTGCGGCGGCGGGGCTGTCGGCGACGGCGAGGCCTTCGGCGGCCAACCGGGTTGTCTTCTCGCGCGAGCGGTTCCAGCAGACGACGGAATGACCGGCACGAGCGAGATTGCGGGCCATGGGTTCGCCCATGATCCCGATGCCGAGCACGGCAATGCGGCGCGCGAGGTTCATGCGCGCTCGTCCGTTTGCGAAAGGCGGCCGAACCGCCCGCTGGGTTGATTCATTTCTGGCGATTCCTCAATTTGCCGCGCTCGTGTCGGAGCGACGCTCCTGCAACAACGGACCAAGCTGGCTGTCAATCGCCCGCAGCGCCGCCATGCCGGCCTGCTCGCCCGCGAGCGTCGGATCGGCCCAGGCGCATTCGAGTTCGATCAGCGAGTCGGCGTGGCCGTCGCGGATCACCTGCTCGAGGAAGCGGACCATGTCGAGCCGACCGGCGCCCAGTTCAATGCGGCCGGGCATGTCGGTCAACTGAACGACGCCGACGCGGTGCTGCGATTCGCGCCAGGTGCGTTGGATGTCGCCGCTCATCATGTCCACGTGGCCGGTGTCAAAGATCAGCCTGACTGCGGGGTGATTGACTTCGTCGAGGAGGCGGACCCCCTGTTCGAAGGTGTCGAGGAACATCGCCGGAAGCAGCATCATCGGCTCGACCACTAGCATCTGGTCGCGAGCGGCGACTTGGTCGCCGGCACGGCGCAGTCGGTCGACAAGAGTGCGCCATTGGACAGCGGGATCGAGCGTTTCGTCTCGGCATAGCACGGTTACCAATGCCTTCGAGCCCAGCGTTGCCGCCACATGGGCCGAGTGGGCAAGGTGGGCATCGACAGTTTCTCGTGCTTCGTCGGTGTCGCGGACCCACAGCGGCGTAGTCAATACATCGAACGGGGCAAAGACAATTCCACCGCACTGCATGCCGTGGTCAGCCACGGCTTGCGCAAATCGCTCTCTATGATCGCGAGGGTGTGACGCAACCCAAGGATGGAACACGCCAGCCAAACCCTGAGTGGCGGCGAATTCGACATGCGCGCCGGGATCGGTTGAATGATCGACGCTCGCTTCGAACAGCGGCCGGAAGTCGGGCGGAAGATAACCGAGGTGGCTGGCGTATGAGAGGTTGAACTTTTCGGTCATGGCGCGAGCTTTCGGTGGTTGGCGGTCATTACGACGGGATTTGCGGGAACTGATTGCGGAACATCGTGGCGGCGCGATGATAGCCGGCCTGCTCCTCGGCACTGCGCCAGCGCAGGATGGCGTCGGCGAAGCTGGGGCGGGCCTGCACGGCCTCCCACCAGCGCTGCAGCGCTGGCCGCTCGTCCCATAGCGCGGCCAGGCCGAGATCGGAGAGGCGGGCGATGTAGGTGGTGTAGTCCGCGTCGGCTAGGGTATAGGCCTCGCCTGCTAGGTATTCGGTGCGGGACAGAGCCTGCTCCATCTCGTCAACGAGACGGCGGAACTGCCGCATCGCCTCCGCCACCCACGGCGAGGCGAGCCCATCATCCAGAAGTTCTACGGAGATCCGGCGCTTCACCGGGTTGCGCAGGCCGGGCATCGCCGTGGCCCGAACCGCATCGGGCATGGCGCGATATATTTCAGCCGCGACGGATGGGAAGGTGAGGATGAACAGGTAGAGGTGGTAGGCATCGTCGATCTGTTTGGACCAGAGCCGTGCGAGGTGGCGGTCGGCCGGATCCGCGGGAAGGAGCGCGGGGCCGGGGAAGGCCTCGTCGATATACTCGCTGATGATCCTGCTTTCGATCAGCACCCGGTCGCCGTGAACCAGGGTCGGCACCACGCCGTTGGGGTTGAGCCGGAGATAATCGGGATCACGAAGGGCAGGGCCCGAACATTCGCGACCTTCCCACGTCACCCCCTTCTCGAAGAGGGCGATGCGAACCTTCTGCGGGCAAACCGCGCCGCTGGTATGATAGAGGACCACCGTCATCTGCGTTCTTCCCTTAAGCAATCAGGCGGCGTGGAGGCCGCCGTCGACAGCGAACTCGCCGCCCGAGCAGTAGCTGGCCTCGTCCGAGGCAAGAAACAGGACCATCGCGGTTACTTCCTCGGGACGGCCGAGGCGGCCGAGCGGAATGTGCGGGGCCACCATCCGCGGTACGTCGCGTCCTTCGATCATCGGAGTCTGGATGACGCCCGGGTAGATGGAGTTGACGCGAATATTTTCGCGACCAAGTTCGACGGCGAGGACCTGCGAAAGACCGCGCACGCCATATTTGGACGCGCAGTAGGCGGCGCCATTGGCAAAGCCGCTGAGCCCGGCGAGCGACGAAATATTGACGATCGACCCGCCGCCGGCGCGGCGCATCAGCGGGGTGACTGCGCGGCAGCCCTTGAACACGCCGGTCTGGTTGATCGAGACGACATGGTCGAACAGCTCGTCGGAGAAATCCGCGATCGGGCTTTCGCCGAGCACGCCGGCGTTATTGACCAGAACATTGACGGCGCCGACCCGTTCTGCAGCGGTGCAGACCTCTGCCCAGCTTTCCGTGTCGGAAACGTCGTGACGGACGAAGCTGCAGGCATCACCCAGTTCAGCCGCCACGGCGTTGCCGCCATCCTCGTTGAGGTCGGTGCAGATCACCCGCGCGCCTTCGGCAACAAAACGGCGGCAGTGCGAGGCACCCATGCCGCTGCCGCCGCCCGTAACGATCGCGACCTTTCCGTTCAATCGGCCCATGTCTTCAATTCCTTCCTTTGGAGACTAGACGGTAAAGCCTCCATCGACGACGAGCGCCGAGCCCGTGACGTAGCTGCTCATGTCGGAGGCCAGGAACAGCGCGGCACTCGCGATTTCGCGCGGATCGGCCCAGCGGCCGAGGGGTATGCCGGCGCTCAGCGCTTCTCGAATGCCATTGGCCGAACCACCGACCGCTTCGGCTTTGGCGAGATCCTCCTCCATCATCGGGGTTTCGGTAACGCCGGGAAGCAAGGCGTTGACCCGCAGGCCACAATTGCCAACCTCGCGCGCGGCGGAGCGGACAAGTCCGAGCACGCCGTGCTTTGCCGCGGCATAGTCGCTGCGGGTCGGTACCCCTTCGACGGCCGCGCCAGAAGCCGTACAAATGATGCTTCCGCCCCCGCCCTGATCAAGAAACATTCGGACCGCGGCGCGGACGTTGAGAAAGGCCGCGCCGAGATTGACCGAAAGCGACTTGTTCCATTGACCGAACGCGAGGTCGGTCACCTGTGCCGGCGGGCCGAGCCAACCGGCATTGGCCATCACCACGTCGATCCGGCCGAAGCGCCGTCTCGCATCCTCGAAATAGGCTGCTACCTCACTCTCGTCGGTGGCATCGCCGACCAGAGTGAGGCTGCGGTCCGGCGCGAAAGCCGCGGCGGCCTGCTGAAGGCGGTCGGCATCGCGGTCGACCAGGACGACCCGGGCGCCGGCTTTGGCGAAGACCTCGGCGGTTGCCAGGCCGATGCCGCTCGCTGCGCCGGTGACGAGCGCGACCTTGTCGGGAAGAAGTAGTGGAACCTGCATCGCGCGCCTCAGAACGAGGTTCGCCCGATCCGTGCGCCCTTGCGGCTCCCGATCGGCAGGACTTCCTCGAGGAAGTCGACGGCGGTGTCGGCGGCATGGAGCAGGCCTGCGCCATAGGATACGCCAAGCTGATCATAGGGCAGCAATTCGATGCGCTTCGGCTCACGGGCGAGCTGGTAGGTGCGAAGCACTTCCTCGTGCGAGTGAACGACGTCCCAGCCCTCGACCCCGATCATCAGCAGCGGACGCGGTCCGATATACTGGACGAAGTGATCGGAGCCGAAGGTGATGATCTCGTCGAGCGACGACAGGGTCACCTTCGCCTTGAGAGTGGGATAGGTCTGCTCGAGGGTGGACATGAAATAGGCGCCGCCCGGATCGCAGATCGCACCGTCTTCGCCCTGCGAAACGTCGGCTGCCGAGGGGATCGTGCCGCCTTCTCCACCGGCCGCCCGGATTCGCCGGTCGTCCTCGAGGCGCAGAAGAAGGTCCTCCCACTGGGCGAGGGTACGCATGTCACGCAGCCAATTGTGTCCATTGATAACCGGAACCTGGCTGATTACCGCTCGCGCACGCCGGTCAAGCCCGCCGACGGCGAGGACGATGCCGCCGGCGAAGCTGGAGCCCCAGACGCAAATTCGGTCGCCATCGAGCTCGGCGCGGTTTTCGCACCAGGTCATCGCGTTGCGATAGTCTTCTACTTCGCGCCAAGGCGACAGGAACTGACGCGGCTGGCCCTCGCTTTCGCCGAAATGTCGGTAGTCGATCGTGAGCGCAGCGTAGCCGCGCTTGGCGAAATGGATGGCGAACTCTTCGATCATTTGCCTGACGCCGGTAAACCCGGCGCCCATCACGATCGGCACATACGGCGCATTTTGTTGGTCCGCAGGCAGAAAGAGCGTGCCGGCACAGCGTTCGCCGCAGCTCTCGAACGTGATTATCTCCTGGCGGACTTCGTGCGCCATCAGCCATTCTCCCGATTTCTGTCTTGTTCTGGCAGTTCGCCTAGAAGCGGGAAATTGATCGGCTGCGTCAAGGCTCACGGAGCGGCAAAGCGGGGTTTGCGCTATGATGACATATTTAGTGCTGCGAGATGCAAAACTCGCCAGCAAGATCGCCGCGGGCCGGAAGGGAAACAGCGCAAATCGTCACGCTTGCGCTTCCATTTTGCGTTGATTATCCTGCCGGGACGGGAATCAGTGGTGGCTCACCCTGCCGCCACTGAGGCGCAACACCGTCGCTCAAAGCGATGGGTACGAACGGGACGGGACGATGCCGACAACGACTGTTGTCCGACGCACGGAGTCTGCGCGCGAAGTTCTGCGCCGCCAATTCGTTTCTCGTACGGTGGGGCAAAATTGGCAGGAGATCATTTCTGATCTCTACATCCCGCTCGAATTCGAAGCGTTGCGTAGCGGGCCATTCCACGCACAGATCCAGCATCACCGTATCGGAAGGCTGGACCTTAGCCATTACACCACCGACCCGGAACGCGTAGATCGCCGGCAGCAGCATATCGATCCCCATGCTCAACCTTATTTCATGCTCCAGATCCAGATGTCCGGAACCACAGCCTATGAGCATCTGGGTCAGGAATATTCGCTGACCCCGGGCAGCTTCACGCTGATCGACACAACCGAGCCCTATTCGTTCATGCATACCGACGTGCAATCCGCCTTGTGTCTCAAGGTGCCCGCGTTGGCGTTGCGCGGTAGAGTGATCGACCCGGTCGCTTTCTGCGGGCGGCAAATCGAGGTGAAAGATAGCTACTCGCGTGGCGGTCTGAAATTGCTCACCGGGGCGACCGCTGAGAGCTACGGCCTTACACTCGCTGACGCGCCGCACATCGAAGCTTATTTGCTCGACACGATCGCTCTCATTCTGAACATGAGCGCAGATCGCACTCCTATCAACGGCACCTCGGCGCGACGCGCGATCCATCGCCGGGCCACCTCGTTCATGCAAAGCAACTTGCACAGGCCCGAACTGAGCCCTGAGATGATCGCCGACGGTACAGGCATTTCCTTGCGCTACCTTCACCGCGTCTTCGAGGACAGCGGTGTCTCGGTGCGGAATGCGCTAATGAATTTCCGCGTCGAGCACGCGATGGCGTCCCTGCAAGACCCGCAACTGTTTCCGCTGTCGATGAAGGAGATTGCCTTCCGCTGCGGCTTCAAGAGCCAGAGTCATTTCGCCAGCGCCTTCGGGGCGCGATTCGGCATCACACCTCGCCAGGCCCGGTCCGCGGTGCGCTAGGTTCGTCCGCGCAAATGCGCGAAATCGACATCGCCACACGCTTATTTTTCATCATAACGACCTTAAGCGTTCAAGACAGCGCCCAACTGCGCAATCAATCTTTCCCAATCCAGAGACGCCAGCAAGGCTGCAATGAGCCGCGGTGAAGAGCCGAAATCGGCCGCCGCTCTTGTCGCTGGGAGAGAGACCCATGAAATTTGGAACGCTGAACACCCCGAGCCATCCGCCGCATCGCAGCCTGAAGGATGGTCATTACCACAACCTCGACTATCTGAAGTGGCTGGACTCGATCGGCGTCTATGAAGCCTGGATCGGCTCGCATTACACCGTGGTGAGCGAACCGCAGGCACCTAACGACCTGCTGATCGCGCAAGGCTTCGCGCAGACGAAGAACCTTCGTATCAACCCCGGCGCCTTCATCGTGCCTTTCTACCACCCGGTGGAACTGGCCCACCGCATCGCATGGCTGGACCATATCTCGGACGGGCGCATGACGGTCGGCCTGGGTGCGAGCGGTGTGCCGACTGACCTTGAGATGCTCGGTATCGATATCAAGTCGGGCGTGGCTCGAGAGATGGTCGAAGAGAGCATCCGCATCATGCGCACGCTGTGGACCCGTACAGAGCCCGGTGACATTTCGGGCAAGTTCTGGAAGGCATTCATCCCCGAGCCGATGCTCGAAGATCGCTTCAAGCTGCACCTTCGTCCCAAGCAGGATCCGATCCCCCTCGCCATGACCGGCGCTTCGGCCAGTTCGAGTTCCTTGCGCACCGCTGGGCGCCTGGGTCTTATCCCGACCAGCTTTTGCTTCGGCGTGCATTACATCCGGTCGCATTGGGAGGCGTACGAGCAGGGCGCCGAGGAAGCTGGCCAACCTCAGCCGTCGCGCGAAAACTGGCGCATCGTCCGTGAAATCATCGTCGGCGAGACTGACAAGGAAGCTCTCGACTATGCAATCAATGGGCCGATGGGCAAGCATTGGGCGAATTTCTATCTCCCCATGCTCAAGGAGGCCGGTCTCGCGGATGCCCTCAAGCGGGACCCCAGTGATCCGGATTCGGACGTCACCGTCGAATATCTGGCCAAGCATAGCTGGACGGTGGGTTCGGTCGAAACGGTGAAGGAGAAGCTCGAGGAACTCTACCATCGCTCGGGCGGCTATGGCGTTCTTTGCGCCGACTCCTACGACCATCTCGACTCGCCCGAGCAATGGCGCAACTCGATCAGCCAGCTGCAGAACGAGATCGTGCCGTATCTGAGCAAGAAGCTGTCGCCCAAGCCTCAGGTGGCCGCGGCCTGAAACCGCCCTGGCCCGGTGCGCCGGTCGCCAGGTCCTGCGCCACCAATATCGCACCGGCGTTACCCACCGGGCGCCGGCGCACAGATGAACTGAATGCGAGGAACTCTTCATTATGGCTCTGACCAGTGCACAAGATCTGGCCTATGTGGTCTTCTCCGCGCCCGACCTCGAGAGGATGCGTGCCTTTCTCCTCGAGTTCGGTCTACGCGAGGCAGAGGGCGGCGATGCCGACAGCCTGTATATGACCGGATGGGGGAAAGCCCCCTTCCTGCACAAGACAATTCGCGGCGAGCAAGCCGGTTTTGCTGCGGTAGGATTTGACGTCGGCTCGCTTGAGGCCCTTGAGCGTCTCGCGATCGCCGACGGGCTGCCCGTCGAGGATCTCGCTGGTCCGGGCGGCGGCAAGGTCGTGCATCTCACCGACCCGGATGGCTTTGCGGTAGATGCTGTCGCCGGGCGCGCTCCGCAAGAGGACGTGCTTCCAGGGGGGCGGAACTGGAACCAATATGGCCGGGTCACGCGGATGGGCCGCAAAGATGCGGAACTCTCGACGGGACCGTCTCATGTTATGAGGCTTGGACACCTCGTCCTGTCGGTGGCGCATGCGCCTACCTCCGAGGCGTGGTACCAGGAACGCTTCGGCCTGCTGGTCTCGGATGCCATTGAGCTCGACGACGGCCACTATCTCGGCTCATTCATGCGCTGTGACCGCGGTGACGAACCCGCGGACCATCATAGCCTCTTCCTCGCCCAGAACGGGAGCGATCCGGCCTACCGACACGCTGCCTTCGAGGTGCTGGACATGGACGACCTGCTGGTCGGACATGATTACCTGGAGGAAGCAGGTGCTACAAAGTCCTGGGGTGTTGGCCGGCACCTGCTTGGCGGTCAGGTGTTCGATTACTGGCGCGATCCGTTCGGCCATGTTCTTGAGCATTGGACCGATGGTGACCTTCTCGTCTCCTCCGATCAGGCTCGGCGATACGGTATGAAGGAACTCCACAGCCGTCTGTGGGGGACAGAATTCCCCGGTTCTCTCTGATTTGCAATCAAGGATTCTTGTTCATGAAGTTGGTAACTTTCGAAATGGGCCGGGGGCCCGAAGTCGGTGTTGTCGAAAATGATCGCATCATCTGTGTCGGCCGAGCCTTTCCCGATCAGGCCTCCACCATGATCGACCTCATCCGCAATTGGGAGGCGCTGCGTCCGCAGATCGAGGCTCTCGTCGCGTCGAGTCACGAATCCGTCGGCTTGGCGGAGGCCCATCTGCTGGCTCCAATCCCGCGACCGGGCAAGATCATGGCGATCGGGCTCAACTACAAGGATCACATTGCCGAGAGCGGCCTGGCGACGCCCGAGCACCAGCTATGGTTCAGCAAGGCATCGACCAGTGCCCACCCGCCATATGATCCCATCGCGCTGCCTAAAGCTTCACCGAACACCGTCGACTACGAAGCGGAGCTGGTCGCGGTAATCGGGAAAGCTGGCAAGCACATTCCGGAATCCGACGCGGAAACATATGTGTTCGGCTATTGTTGCGGCAACGACGTGTCGGTGCGCGAATGGCAGAAAATGACCCCGCAATGGACCCTCGGCAAGTCATTCGACACCCACGCTCCGTTCGGCCCCTATATCGTCACAAGCGACGAGGTGGGCGACCCGCACCAATTGGCATTTCGTTGCCTGGTCAATGGCGAAGTGAGGCAGAGTTCCAATACCAGGCATCTGCTTTTCAATGTGTTTAGCCAAGTAGCGCACCTTACCAAGGTCATGACGCTGGAGCCTGGCGACCTGATCTTCACTGGCACATCCGGCGGAGTTGGCGCAGCTATGAAGCCGCCCAGCTTTTTGGCAGAGAGGGATGTGGTTCGCGTCGAGTTCGAGAAGCTTGGTCATATCGAGGCCGCCTTCGCACCCGAATGACGATCGCTTTGTTTCAGCGTCCGGTGCTCCCAGTGCCGGACAGGATGTTTGCAAAGCCGTAAGCGAGGCCTGTCTTATCTGAGTTCACGATAATCTAAAAATATACATGGGGATTGTGGGATGTCGAAGTCAGTATTGATTATGCTTGCAATTCTGTCTGTTGTTACCCAATGGGCAGGTATTTACTTGATCCCGCTGACAGAGGGTCTCACGAAGTTCTGGCCTACATTTTTGGGAGCTGCGTTGTTCCTGATTGGAATTGGCTGTCTGGCTAAGCTGGTCTCTGCCGGCATCCCCTTGGGTATCATCTTCCCCGCTCTTTCCATCGCGATGCCGGTAGGTGCGGTGCTCATCGGTGTCATCTTCTTTGGCGAACCAGCACCGCCGGCCAAGCTTATCGCGTTGTTCGCCGCTGCAGGCCTGGTCGGTTATGCGGCGACCGTCTGAACGGACGCCCGATTGCGACGAGGAGGCGGTGCACCACGATTGTAGCGATCGTGCACTCGATTGGATATCTCAGTGCACGCAAGGCAGGCGACGGGTTGTCAGGGTGTTTCAAGACTGACAGGATGAGCCTTCGTCCCGCTTCGATCCGTGCCAGCACGGGCAGATACGGAGAATGCTTCGCTTTTTGGTCGCTCGACGAACCGCGGCGGTTCGTTGCCTGTCGAACTTTGCACCGAATGACGTGACAGGTCAGAAGCTCCGAGATTTGAAGACGAAAAATGACGGCCTCCGAAGGGGCCGCGGGGAGAGAGAAAATGGACTCAGGTTGCTCCGCGAGGAGTGTCCGCGTCGCGATCGAGGAGGCCGGCGTCGCGCTGCCCGCCAGAACGAGCCTCGCCAGGCCGGCGTTCAGGCGGCCAAACCCGCCGCCAGGTTGGACCGATTTGATTGGCGATCATCTGGTGCGAGTGGATCTTTCCACGAGGGGCTCGGCCTTCAAGGGGGATGTGGAAATCAACCCCGTAAGTCGCACGCACATCGCACGGATAGCCGCAGACGCTGAATATGCGCGACGGACCAAGCAGCATATATGCTCGGAGACAGAGGAGTTCTTTCTCCTGAATATCATGCTGGGTGGACGTCCCAGCTATTCCCAGTTCGGTCGTGATATCGTTGTCGACCGCGGTCACTTTACCTTGTTGCACACAGGGTCACCCTATGAATTTGAGCATTCCGATCCGATGGAGTTGCTTTGCCTCAAGATACCAAGCTCGGTGCTTCTTTCGCGCGTGCGCGATCCTTATGCTTTCTGCGGCACGTCCAAATTGATCGGCGGCAGCATCTCGCGGATGACCCGAGATCTCATGGTAAGTCTTTCGCGCGAAATCCGGGGCCTGCCGAACGATGCTCGCGGCATGGTGGAGGACAATTTACTCGACATGGTCGGAATGATGATGGATCAGCATTCAAGCCGTACGATCGTAAATGGAACCTCGGCGCGCTGGGCCTTACATCGACGCGCTGTCCGGTACATACAGGAAAATATCGGGGATCCGGACATGAATCCCTGCGCTATCGCGAAATCACTTCGGGTTTCGGTAAGGCATCTGCATCGGGCCTTCGAGGCGGCGGACCAGAGCGTGCACGGTACCCATTTGGCGATGCGGCTCGAGGCATCGCGCAAGACCCTGGCTGATGCGAGCCTCAAGCCGCTTTCCATCAAGGAGGTCGCTCACAGGTGCGGATTTCGTAGCCAAAGCCATTTCAGCAGCTTGTTCAGGTCTCGCTTCGGCATGACTCCAAAGCAATTTCGAACCAAGTCGATCGAATGCCTGCAAGTCACTCCGCCGGAACCCCCGAGCCTTTTGCCCGATATGCGGCAATAGCGGCGCCGAAGGCAGGTTCAGTTGGTTAAGCAGGCGCGTCATGCTGGCGCGCAACAATTGCCTGGATCCGCTGCGTTCTCAAAGTCGCGGCCGAGGCATCTTGGCGCTGTGCCCTGTATGGATGGTCGTTCGAGGCTTTCCGCAATCCGCGCGATGTCTCCCGCCAAGCTGCCATCGTTCACCTGATCCATCCTTTTCCCATCCTTTCTCCAAGAGATCGAACCACAATGGCCGAGATACAGATCGAAGCGGAATTCTTTCGAAGAGTTCTTGGAAACTACCCTACGGGCGTGTGCGTGGTAACCGCCACCGATTCAGATGATCAGCCACTGGGGATGGTGGTTGGCTCGTTTGGATCTATTTCGCTTGACCCACCATTAGTGGGCTTCTTTCCCGCACGTACATCGACGAGCTGGCCGCGAATTGCGAAGGCCGGTCGATTTTGCGTGAACGTAATGGCCATCGACCAGGCGACGACATGTCGGCAGATCGCGTCGGTCGACGAAAAATTCCTAGGGGTGGATTACGAAATTTCCGAACACGGCCTGCCAGTCCTCAAAAACTCCCTGGCTGCAATTCAGTGCCATCTCGAGAGCGTCCTTGAGGCAGGCGATCACTTGTTTGTCATGGGACGTGTCGTTGGAATGGAAGTCATGCGAGATGCTGATCCCATGTTGTTCTTCAAGGGTGAGTATGGTGCGTTCTCCCGGAGAGCCTGAGATGCTGACCGCGTCGATCGTCACGCGGTAACGCCCTTGGGTCGCGAGGGCTTTTTCGGAAGGCGCCTTTCCGTGAAAGGGCCCAACGTCTAGCGCAGACGGAACCGCAGCTCGCATCGATCTCGCGGTGACGGCGCGGATGGTTGAATAGCCTCATGTCGGCTACCTATCGGAATTTTCGGCGCGGACGTCGATACGGCGGAAGTCAGGCCGCGCGACCTCGAACGCGGCGCTTCTGGTGCCGGGAGGAGCCGGGTCACCAGCGGGACCCGCGACGCCCAATGACCGGGAAGGCCCCAAGCTATGGGAGCGAGAGGCGAGGGATCTCGCGGGGTCCGCGGAACTTGCGCGCTCATGAGCCGGTCGGTCCGATGCAGGGTAAGCGGTCGAGAACCCCCACATTTTCAATTGTGCGCTGATTGGTAGTTTCGCCTGTATGGATGGCGAGGTTGGTGATGAGCGACGAAACGGATTTCGAAACGAGTTTCGAAACGAATGCACTGGTTCGGCCTGAGCGGCTTGATGTGGTTGCCGCGCCGCGCGGGAGGCGCAGCTGGACGCCCGAGGCGCGGGCACGGATTATTGCGGAAAGCCTGGTGCCGGGGGTCAATGTGTCGGAAGTGGCGCGTCGGCACGGGATATATCCGCAGCAGTTGTACACTTGGCGACGCGGGTTTCAGGAGCACGCGGAAAAGATGCGGCCAGATTCCGCGCTGTTCGTTCCGGCGATGGTAGAGCACGTTGAAGAGCCTTTCCGCGAGACGCTGCGGGTCGTAGACGGCGAGATCGTGATCGAGACTGCGAGGTTGGCGATCCGGATACCAGCGGGAGTTAGCGCGGATCACATCGAGCGGGTATTGCTGGCGGTGCAGGCGAACTCGTGATTATTTCGCCGGGGCCGCTGAAGGTGCTGGTAGCGACGCAGCCCGTAGACTTCAGGAAAGGCATGGTGGGGCTCACCGCGCTGGTGCAGAGTGAACTGCGTCTCGACCCGTTCTCGGGGATGCTGTTTATCTTCCGTGCTCGGCGGGCAGACAGGATAAAACTCCTGGTCTGGGACGGGACCGGTCTGGTGTTGGTGACGAAGCGGCTCCAGGATGGAAAATTCCGCTGGCCCAGGCCGGGAGACGGCGTGATGAAGCTGTCGGCGGCGCAAGCTTCCGCGCTGATCGAGGGCCTGGACTGGTCGCGTGTACACGTGCCGCGAGTGCCCAAGCCGCTGCACGCACAGTAGGTCTTACGCCCGATTCCCTTGGGCTCAAACCCGTTTCCCGCCACGCAAAATCGGCTAGACTGTCAGCGGGGAGGAGCATCCTGAACCCTTGCGGCGACCGGTGTGGAAGTCGGATATGACGAGCTTCCTGACGACGTTGGGCAGCTCAAGGCGATGCTGCTGGCTGAACGCGCCCGTGCTGCACGGCTCGAACACATCCTGAAGCTGATCAACCGTACGACCTTTGGCAAACGTTCCGAAAAGATTCCGGCCGACCAGTTGGCGCTGGCTCTCGAAGACCAGCATGTGGCGCTCGGCGAGGCCGACGGACTGCAGGACAAGGCTGACGAGGAGGCCGAGCGCTACGGCCGCAAGCCGCGCCGACGGCGTGCACCTGATGCCGAGCGCGGCTCCTTGCCCGGACACCTGCCGCGCTTCGAGGTGGTCATCGAGCCCGGCAGTCTGGAATGCGGCTGCGGCGGCGCGCTGCATCGGATCGGTGAAGACCGTTCCGAGCGGCTCGACATCATCCCGGCGCAACACCGCGTGATCGTGACGGTCCGCCCGCGCTATGCCTGCCGCTGTTGTACAGATGGCGTCCAACAGGCACCCGCGCCGAAGCATGTGGTTCCCGGCGGTTTGCCAACCGAGGCGCTGATCGCCAATGTCCTGGTGGGCAAGTACTGTGACCACTTGCCACTTTATCGGCAGTCCCAGATCCTTGCTCGCCAAGGCATCACCATCAGCCGCGCCACTATGGCTGGTTGGGTTGGGCGCGGGATCGCGGCTCTGCTGCCGATCATCACCCGGATGCGCGCCGATGCGCTGGCAAGCGCGCGGTTGTTCGTCGACGAAACCACAGTCAAGGTGCTGGCGCCCGGAACCGGCAAGACGATGACCGGCTACATGTGGGTCATCGTGCGTGACGATCGCACGCATGGCGGCACCGATCCGCCTTTGGCGCTCTACACCTACCTGCCGGGACGTGGAAAGATGTGGGCCAAGCAGTTGCTGGGTTCATACCAGGGACTCCTGCAGGTCGACGCGTGGCAAGCCTATGACCAGTTCGGCAAGGAAGACGGCGCAAACGCTGGCGTCGAGAAATCCTACTGCTGGGCGCATCTGCGGCGCGGGTTTATAGACGCGGGCAGCGATGCCCCAGTGGCCCAGGATGCCTTGCAACGCATCGCTGCAATCTACGCGATCGAGAAAGGCATCCGCGGGCGTTCGGCTGAAGATCGCCTTGCGGTTCGACGGGAGCGAACGCAGCCGCTGGTCAACAAACTCCATGCCTGGTTCGTGGCCACGGCTCCGCGCATAATGGCGGGTTCAGCGACCAGCGACGCGATAAAGTACGCACTGAAGCGCTGGTCAGGCTTCACCCGCTTCCTCGACGACGGCCGCATCGAGATCGACAACAACGCCGCCGAACGAGCGATCCGGCCAGTGACTCTCCAGAGAAAGAATGCGTTGTTCGCAGGACACCAGCTCGGCGCCGAGAACTGGGCGGCAATCGCCTCGCTGGTCGAAACCTGCAAGATGCTCGACATCAACCCTTACGCCTACCTCACCGATGTGCTTACCAGGGTCATCAGCCGTGCGGACACTGATCAGGTCGACGACCTGTTGCCGTACAACTGGGTCAATACAAATGCCGGACAAACCGTGTTCGAAATGACCGGCATCGCCAGCGCCGCCTGACAACAAACATTACAACAGCAAACCACCGTCGCCGCGCCGTAAGGCAAGTGGGGGATTTTTACCGCTTACGATGCAGGCCACACGACATCCGTTCTGCCGGCAGATTGTGCCAGATACGACGCTCACCATCGGTGCGCTAGCTGCCTCCATGGGCGATCGTCGGCCCGCATCCAGGGATCGTCTTCAACGCGTCACGGGCGAACTCGGAACCGTGCTTCCGACTTCGCATCGGGCGCCTCCGACAGGCGAAAGCACCCTGGCTTGGCGCCCACCAAGCCGGCAGCAGGCTGAGGGTCCGATTCGGAAAAGGCGCCCGCGCCGCTACGGCAGGCTGGACATGGACCCGAAGCGCGGCACCATCCGACACCGCTTTTGTCCGTTTGATGCCTAAAGTTCGTCTCGACAGCGACAGGGGCCTCATATCTGCTTGTGCAGCAGCTGATTCCTGCATGAAGCTTCAAGTCCATCCATGGGAGCAACTCCATCCGGCACGATCCGGCGCGGAGTTTCAAGCGGGTTCTCAGCTTTCATGGCTTGAAGGGATTCATAATAAAACATCAGGAGGGGATATGCTCAAGGTGCGGTCACATCATCATCTCATGCTTGGCGCGGCAGCGATTGCCGTTGCAGCGGTGTCGACGCCGGCCATGGCCAATGAGACAGCCGAGAGCGCATTGCAGGTAGAACCGTCGACGGACGGAGATATCGTCGTGACAGCTCAGCGGCGCGCCGAGAATATGCAGAAGGTGCCGATCGCGATCACGGCGATTACCGGAGAAGCCCTTGTCGCGAACGGCATCTCCACCACGACCGACGTCGCGATCATGACGCCAGGCCTCCAGATCCCTCAGGTGGTTGGAGCGGTCAACCCCCGCATCCGCGGCATTGGTGCGGCGTCGGCGCAAGGCGGCAACGAAACCCCGGTGTCGATCTATGTGGACGATGTCTACTATGCGTCATCGTCCAGCGCGACATTCTCGCTCAATAACATTGAGCAAGTCACCGTGCTGAAGGGGCCGCAAGGTACGCTATTCGGCAGAAATGCCACGGGCGGGCTTATCCAGGTCAAGACACGGGATCCGAGCACGGAATTCTCCGGCAAGGCAGCGGTCACCTATGGCAATCTCAATACCATCGGTGGCGACCTTTATCTCACGGGCGGCCTGGCCGAAGGCGTAGCGGCCGACATTGCGGTATACTACCAGAACCAGCAGGACGGCTTCGGTATCAACACGACGACCGGAACCGAAGTCGGCAACTCTGAAGATTTGGCCATTCGGTCGAAGCTGAAGGTCGATGCCGGCGAGGACACGACCCTGATCCTGGCGGGCGATTACTCGACGGTCGATGCCCATGTCCCATCGCGGCGTCTCACATATGAAGCTGTTCCCTCGGCTGGACCTCGGTTCACCGGACGTCCTTTCGATGTGTTCTCGACCACGGATCCGATCTTCAAATCCAAACAAGGCGGTGCGAGCCTCACCGCAACCCACGACTTTGGAGCGGTCCTGCTCAAGTCGATTACCGCCTGGCGCCGCTCGACGACGATCATAAACGGCATCGACCTTGACGTCGGTCCGCTACCGCTTGCGTTCGGCGATCAGAAGTTCATCGATCGCCAGTTCACGCAGGAGGTCCAGCTCTTCTCGGATGGCGGCGGCGCCCTTACCTGGTCATTGGGCGCCTTCTACCTCAAGTCGCGCGCGAGAGTGACCGACTTCACCCTCAAATTTCCCGCATTTACCCGTTTGCCCCGCTCCGTTCACGCCGTGGAATCACTCTCGGGATTCGGGCAGGCCACGCTCCGCTTGGGCGAGGCGACTTCGGTGACGGCGGGAATTCGCTACTCGCACGAAATTCGCGATTTCGCGATATCCGGCACCGTGATAAACGTCGGCGGACCAACCGTCGATTTTCCCGAAAAGACGGATCGCCAAGAGACAAACGAGCCCACATGGCGACTGGCGATCGATCACAATTTCTCCAATAACCTCATGGTCTATGCGTCCTATAATCGCGGGTTCAAGACGGGTGGATTCAACCATACCCAGTTCATAACCGCGATCGAACAGGTGCTTCCCGAAAAGCTGGATGCCTATGAGGTTGGTTTCAAATCGCAGATGTTCGATCGAGCGCTTCGTCTCAATGCCTCGGCATATTACTACGACTACCGAGACATTCAGCTCACTGCCTTTTCGGCATTTGGCCAGCGTATCGTGAATGGACCGAAAGCCAAGATTTACGGCCTCGACTTCGATATCGAGGCCCAGCTGTCAGACCGACTGACATTGACGGGTGGCGCGGCGATCATCCGGAGCGAGTTCGGCACATTTACGAACGCCACTATCACAACACCGTCCCCCACGGGCGGCAATATCATCGGCCCCGGCGACGCCACTGGAAACGAGCTGCCCAATGCGCCCGACTGGACGGTCAATGCAGCATTGACCTACGATTTGCCGCTAGGGTTTGCCAATTCGCGGTGGAACATCAATTATTTCCACAGCGATGGGTGGTTTGGCTCGGAGGACAACCGCCTGTTCCAGCGTCCCTATGACATTTTGAACGCCTCGGTCAATTTTACCTTCGGGGACCAGGATCGTTTTAATCTGAGGCTCTGGGGAAAGAATATCACAAATACCGTCTATGCGGCGCAGTTCAGTGCCCAGCCCTTCGGGGACGCGGTGCACATATCGCCGGGTCGTACCTTTGGCGCGACGATCGGGGTCGAGTTTTGATGCTCTGACCAGGACTGTTCGAACGGATCGCTTCTCGAGGCGACATCCGCATGACAGGACGATTTATGGGTGAGGTGGCTTCGCCAGAGTCCGACGCGCGAAGTCACCTCAACGTCGCACCACAGGCCTTTTTTGCTGCAGATGTCTTGAACGATGGATGCCGCCGCCGCCGCTCTGTCCGCCCGACAAGCGTGGCGGACGTCCGTCGCATGATATGAGCAAAGCTGACGTTTCGCTGCCTGCGCGGGTGACACGGCGGCCTGCCAGGTCGATTTCCGCCGATGGATTTGACCGTGGCGCTTGGGGAGTTTGATTTCGTTATGCGTGACAATAGCCCGATCGTCCAGATTTCGAAGCTGATTGAAGAGGCTCGAAATGGCAGGATGTTCATTGTCATCGACGAGGATAGTCCGGGCGCATCGGGTAACCTGGTAATCCCGGCGCAGGTGGCAACGCCGGATGCAATTAACTTCATGGCCAAGCATGGCCGGGGGCTGATCTGCCTGGCGCTCACTGAAGCACGGGCCGAGGAGTTGGCCCTCAGTCAAATGCCGCGCCAAAATGCGAAGCGCGATGATGCGGCATTCACCGTTTCGATCGAGGCTCGGACGGGTGTGACAACCGGAATTTCAGCTGCGGATCGTGCGCGCACCGTGGCAGTCGCCGTCGATGCAGGGACAGGGAGTGACGATATCGTCAGTCCGGGCCATGTCTTTCCTCTGGTGGCCCGCGACGGCGGCGTCTTGGTCCGTGCCGGCCACACCGAGGCGGCTGTCGATGTCGCCCGGCTCGCGGGTCTCAACCCATCCGGTGTCATATGCAAGGTCATGAACGACGCGGGTGAGGTTGCCGCGCACGATGAGCTGCTGTCGTTCGCCCGGAGCCACGATCTCATGGTGGGGACGATAAGAGACCTCATCGAGTATCGCAGACAGAACGATAATTTGGTCGAACGCACGCATGAAGATGAGCTTGATTCCGAATATGGCGGAATTTGGCGTATCATGAGCTACCGAAACAAAGTCGATGGCTCGGACAGCACGGTTCTCGTCAAGGGTGAGATCGATTCAAATCTGCCGATCCTGACGCGCGTGCACACGCTCTCAGGTTTGGACGACCTGCTTGGTCGGGCCGGGCCGAGAAAGAACACGCTCCAACGTGCAATGGTTCAGATCGGTAGCGAAGGGGTTGGTGCCATTGTCGTTCTCCTCCCTTCTCGCCATGCTGATCCATTCAGAGGTGGCGACGAGACATTGAACCCCGAGTTAAGGAGCTACGGGATCGGTGCGCAGATCCTGTTCGACCTAGGGGTTCGGGACATGGTGTTGCTCGGAATCGAGGAGCATAAGCTCGTTGCTCTCGAGGGATATGGCCTGCGAGTGGCTGATTTTCGCGAATTGAATTGATCCCGATTTTGTCAGTGTCCGACGCCAATGATCCGGAACGATTTTTTGGGTCTTCGACGCGCACCCCGACGTCCGACCGTTGAGATCCGAGCGTCGCGCGCAAACGGATGGACACCCTGATTTACTGGTGGCGGTGAGGGTGTGAATGTGATTCCATCGTTTTGAGCGATGGAGGCGTATGTGTCTGTGCAGCGTGGCTTTTTCGATCTGGATGAGCGGTATGCGGCGCTGTCGGCGGCGGGCGATCCGCTGGAGAAACTCGTGGCGCTGATCGACTTTGAGATATTTCGCCCCGCGCTGGATGCGGCCCTGCAACGATCTGACGGCAGCAAGGGCGGGCGGCCGCCGCTGGTCGCGGTGATGATGTTCAAGACGCTGATCCTGCAGACGCTCTACGGCCTGTCTGATGCGCAAGCCGAGTTCCAGATCCTCGACCGGCGCAGCTTCGGGCGCTTCCTCGGCCTCAACGATGGCGACAACACGCCCGACGAGACGACGATCTGGCGGTTCCGCGAGGGCTTGGTGCGCGCTAATGCCATCGACGCCTTGTTTGCCCGCTTCGACGCCCACCTCAGAGGTCTGGGCTATCTGGCCATGGGCGGGCAGATCGTCGATGCCAGCATCATCGCCGCTCCGCGTCAGCGCATGACCGACGAGGAGCGCGCCCTGGTCAAGGGCGGCGGCATTCCGGAAGACTGGGCCGCCAAGCCGGCAAAGCTCGCGCAGAAGGATCGCGACGCGCGCTGGACGCTCAAGCGCGGGCGCCGCAAGAAAGGCCCAGATGGCAAACTCATGGCCGAGATAGCCACGCCCATGTTCGGCTACAAATCCCACATCGGCATCGACCAGCGGCACGGCTTCATCCGCACGTGGGGCGCCAGTGATGCCGCCCGCTACGATGGCCGCGAACTGCCGAACCTGATCGATCCGGCCAACACCGGCAGCGCGATCTGGGCGGATACCGCCTATCGCAGCCAAAAGAACGAGCGGGCTATCCTGCGCGCGGGGCTGGTATCGAAAATCCACTTCCGCCGCGCACCAGGAAAGCCGCTTCCCACGCAGCGCCAACGCGCCAATGCCGCCCGATCCAAAGTGCGCTCTGCTGTCGAGCACGTCTTTGCCACACAGAAGCACCGCATGGGCCTGTTCATCCGCACGATCGGCATTGAGCGGGCCAAGGTGAAGATCGGCCTCGCCAACATCGCGTTCAACTTCAAACGCTTCCTCTACTGGGAAAACCGGGCGAGCACCGCATGATCACGCGGCCAAGGTCCCGAAACGGCCCGTAACGCCTACGCGGTGACCGGAAAATGCCCGGATATGGAAACCCGAAACGGTCGGCCTCGCACCTTCAGGTTATGCCCAGCACCGTGAGCGGGTAAATCAGGGTGTCCGGATGCTCCGCTCTCCTGCGGAGTTGTCACCCGTTTTAGAGCCGCCCGGTCGGCGATTCTAAAACCCAGAACAGCCTGGAAATCTGCGTCCCGGACGGACGAAGCGCGAGCCTTTCTTGTCCGGAACTTTACGCGGGGCGATCAGAGATGGCGGGACCGACGAAAAGGCGTGCGACCGCGACCCAAGTCCTGACGACCGTTCGGTAGCGGCCCGCGCGCCGGCGATCGCGCCGTCAGTGCGTTGCCGCCGATGCGGCCCTCCCGGTAAGCCGTGCCATCAAACCAGCCAAGTCTTCCGGCAGCTCGTCGCCTCGCCAAGCCACCATCTGGTCGGGCCGGACCAGCGTGAAGCGGGTATCATAGAGCTTCGCGATCGCCGGGTCGGGCAGAACCAGAACCTTGATTGGCACGTCGACCGCGATCGTGCTGTCCACCTCGGCTGCCGAGCCATCGCGCACAACCAGCGTGAACTCGGGGCCGAAATGGTCGTAGAGCGAGCTGCCGTCGGTCAGCCAGGCGTGGGGAGCCAGCGAACCTGGCCTCGATGTCTGGAAATATTGGATCGCGTCGGTCGGCGCAGGCGGTGAACCATCGTCGGAGATGATCTCCGACTTGGTCAGGCGGTAGCCCTTTTGTGTGCCCAGGCTGTGGAATTCCTGGGTTTTCTCGCGAACGATGATCTCCTTGGCGCGCTGGCGCAGGCGCTCGCCCTCGGGCGTGTCATCTTCCAGCCCGGGCATGTAAATGTCGTGCGAGAGTACGTCGACGTTCTCGATCTGGATCTTGGCGACCCAGTTCAGGGCTTCCTGGCGCTCGTTCTGGTAGGACAGCAGCAGCCTGTCGCCACCCCAGCCCTTCAGCAGGTAGGCCAGCTTCCAGCCGATATCGACGCCGTCGAGCAAGCCCACGTTGAAACCGAAGCCACCAAGATTGGGGAGCAGGTGGGCCGCATCGCCCGCGATGGCTACCCGGCCCCGCAGCATTTCGGGCGCGATGATCGCGTGCATGTTGTAGCTACGACCGCCGATGAACTCCATCGGCGTCTCCTCGCCGAAACCGGCATAGATGACTTTGCGCACCTGCGCCTCGTCGCTGGCGTCTATCCCGGGTGGGCAGGGGAAACTGCCGATACTGTATTCCCCTTCGCGCACGCAGTTGATGGTAACCCCTGAGTAGCCCCCGTAGGAGCCGTTGACGAACCAGTAGAACGACGAGTGGCCGACCTTCGAGATGCGCTTCAGTTCAGGCACGCGCACGTGATAGACGAAGGCCGCCAGCATATTGCCCCGGCCCTGCAGTCGAATGCCAAGGCTTTTGCGGACCAGGCTCTTCGAGCCGTCGGCGCCAACCAAGTATTTGCCGGAGATTTCGAACTCCTTGCCATCAGGATCGGTTGCGACGCATGACACGCCATCCTCGACTTCCGTGAACGATACCAGCGCGTGCCTCCACAGCAGCTTCACGGTGGGCATTGTATTGACGAGCTCGATCATCGTTTCCTCGATCGAGCGTTGTGGAATCCACTGTGCGTTCTCGGCGGCTTCCTCGACCCGTTCGGTGCCCACGAATGGCCGGTCGAAGCGATGCAGCAGGTAGCCGTTTAGCCGTGTCGCGAAGATAACGTCGGGCTGCATTTCCGGATCGATCGGATTTCGCTCGGCCAGCCGGTCCGCGATGCCCCAGCGCCGCAGGTGCTCCATCGACCGGCTGTTAATGAGATAGGTCCGCGGCCCGCGGTAGTCGTCTTTATCCAGACACTCGAGGATCACGACGTTGATTCCCCGCCGCCCCAGTTCGATCGCAGCGCTCAATCCGGCGGCTCCGGCACCCGCAATCACAACATCAACGTTCATTAGCATTCTCTCTCTGATGTTTCACATCTAGGTGGCTTCGCCGGATACTGCATGGCTCTCTGAGCCATGCAATTTGCGTGTTGGAATCATCACGCCGTGAGTTGCCAGGCGCTCAGGCCTAATCGGGCTAATAGAGCTAGGGAATGGCTCTGCGGCTCGTGGCGCTGAGAGAACAGAGATCGCGCACGACCCGGCAATACGTAACAAGAGATTCGAGTATTGCCTTTAGATTCTGCTGTGGGGGCGGTCGACCAGATCCGTCTCTCAACAAAGTAGTTGGATCGGGCTTTCGATGGCAAACTTGAGTGCAGCCATGAAGCGAGCTGCATCTGCGCCGTCGATCGCCCGATGATCGAAGCTTGCCGAGGCAGCCATGATCGAGGCGAGGGCGATTTGGCCATCGACCTTCCATGGCTGCTCGATCGCGGCAGCGGCGCCGAGAATAAGGGCCTGGGGTGGGTTGATCACTGGGAACATCTGATCGATCCCGAACATGCCGAGGTTGGAGATCGTGGCTGTTCCGCCCTGCCAGTCCTCGGGCAGGAGCTTGCCAACACGGGCCTTTTCGGCAAGCGCTTTGCTTTGCACTGCGATCGCCGAGAGCGAGGCATTGCCGACATCGCGGATGACCGGGGTGATCAGCCCGCCGTCGATGGCGACTGCCATGGCGATGTCCACGCGGGCAAAGCGGTGCAGGCTGTCGCCGCCGAACTGGACGTTGACTTCGGGCACCTGGCTCATGGCGCGGGCCATGGCCTTGATCAGGATGTCGTTGACCGAGATCTTGATGCCGGTGGCGGCCAAGCTGGCGTTGATCTCGGTGCGCAGGGCCAGCAGCGGATCGAGCCGGCAGCGCGCGGTGAGATAGAAATGCGGCACCGTCTGCTTGGACTGGGTGAGGCGCCGGGCGATGGTCTTGCGTATTTCGGACAGGCGCACGGTCTCGACCGGCACGCCGGCCGGCGGCGGGGCGATATCGGCGGCGGGCGCGGGGGCTGGCGCGGGCGCCAGAGCGGCGACCGGCGCGGGCGCGACGGGGGCGAGGCCAAGGTCCGCGCGGACGATCTTGCCGCGCGGGCCACTGCCGGGGATGCCGGCAAGGTCGATGGCGTGGGCCGAAGCCAGCCGGACGGCCAGCGGGGTGGCGCGCGGATCGTCGGTAATCAGGGGGGCGGGTGCGGGTGCCGGAGCCGGGTTGGCCGCAGCCGGGGCAGGGGCCGGCGTGGCCACGGCAGCCGGGGCCGCCGGAGGGGCGGCGGGCGCGCTTGCGGCGGGTGTCGCCTGGGGGGCATCGGCATCCGCCAGCGTGGCGATGACCGTGCCGACCTTCACGTCGGTGCTGCCGTCGGGCACGAGCAGGGCCTCGACCCGGCCCTCGTCGGCGCTCTCGTATTCCATCGTGGCCTTGTCGGTCTCGATCTCGGCGATGATGTCGCCCGCCTTCACCACGTCGCCGATGCCGACCAGCCAGCGGGCGAGCGTGCCCTTTTCCATCGTCGGCGAGAGGGCCGGCATCCTCAGTTCAAGCGCCACGGTCAGTTCCCCATGAAAAGTTCGGCGGCGGCGTCGATGATCGCGTCCGCGTCGAGCCGGTAGGTGCGGTAGAGGTCGGGCAGGTCGCCGGTCTGGCCGAAGCGGTCGATGCCCAGCGGGCTGACCCGCATGCCCGCAACCCCGCCAAGCCACGACAGCGCCCCCGGCGAGCCATCGAGCACGGTAACGAGCCCAGCGCCCGGCGCGAGGTCGGACAGGATGGCCTGGACGTGGCTCCTGCCGGCCGCCTTGCCGGTCCAGCGGGCCGCGCGGGCGGCGGACCAGTCGCGGTGGAGCAGGTCGGGCGAGGTCACGCTGAGCAGGCCGAGGCCGGGGATGTCGTCGGCCAGTTGCTCCCAGGCCGAGAGGGCTTCGGGTGCAATCGCGCCGGTGTAGACGATGGCAGCTTCCGCGCCGGGGGCGGGGCGGCGCACCCAGTAGGCGCCCTTCAGCGCGTCGGCCTCCCAGTTCTCGTCCGGGCGGGCGATCTGGGGCACCTGCCGGGTGGACAGGCGCAGGTAGACCGAGCCGCCGTCGGGCTGCTGCATGTGATCGAACGCCCAGCGCATCATCAGCGCCACCTCGTCGGCATAGGCCGGCTCGAAGTAGGTGAGGCCCGGCTGGCCCATGCCGATGAGCGGCGTGTTGATCGACTGGTGCGCGCCGCCTTCGGGCCCGAGGGTGAGGCCCGAAGGCGTACCCACCAGCAGGAACCGGGCATCGGAATAGCAGCCATAGTTCAGCGCATCGAGGCCGCGGGCGATGAACGGATCGTAGACCGTGCCGACCGGCAGCAGCCGCGTGCCGAAGTGCGGCGCGGCAAGGCCCAGCGAGGTGAGGGCGATGAAGAAATTGGTCTCGGCGATGCCCAGCTCGACATGCTGGCCGGCGGCGTGGGCAGCCCACTTCTGGGCCGAGGGAATCTTCGCCGCGCGGAACACGTCGGCCATCTCGGCACGGCGGAACAGCCCGCGCTGGTTGACGAAGGCGCCCAGGTTCGTGGTCTGGGTCACGTCGGGCGCCGTGGTGACGATGCGGTCGGCCAGCGGCTCGGACGACTTGGCGAGGTCCAGCATGACATTGCCGAAGGCGGCCTGGGTGGACTGGGTATCGCCCTTGGGCACGGCCAGCCGCGCCGGGACCGGCACGGCCGGGGCAACCGGCTCGGGCCCCTTGCGCGCCAGCGGGCTCTCGGCGAGGAATGCCTTGAGCTGGGCGGCCTGATTGTCGCCCAGCCCGCCGAACGGCTCCCACTCGCTTCCTTGCGCGATGTTCATCGATGCGCGCAGCTGTTCGATCTGCGCGGGGTTCATCATCCCCGAATGGTTGTCCTTGTGCCCGGCCAGCGGCAGGCCATAGCCCTTGACGGTGTAGGCGATGAACAGTGTGGGCGTTTCGTCCTGCGCGCTGTCGAAGGCCTCCATCAGGCTTTCTATGCAATGCCCGCCCAGGTTGGTCATGAGCGCGGCAAGGCCGTCGTCGTCGAACGAATCGAGCAGTTTCCTGACGTGCGGGCGGCTGCCGATGTCGGCCAGCAACCGGGTGCGCCAGGCCGCGCCGCCCTGATAGGTCAGCACCGCGAACTCGGCGTTCGGGCAATTGTCGATCCATTCCGAGATCGACTGGCCGCCGGGCCGGGCGAAGACCTCGCGCTGGAGCTTGCCGCTCTTGAGCGTGACCACCCGCCAGCCGCAGGTCTCGAAGATATCGTCGAACCGGCGGAACATGCGGTCGGCGGTCGTGCTGTCGAGCGACTGGCGGTTGTAGTCGACCACCCACCAGCAGTTGCGGATATCGTGCTTGTAGCCTTCGATCAGGCACTCGTAGATGTTGCCCTCGTCCAGCTCGGCATCGCCCATCAGCGCGATCATCCGCCCCGCGTCGGCCTCCGCCATGTGGCCGTGGGCGATCAGGTAGTCCTGAACCAGGCTGGTGAAGGCGGTGACCGCAACGCCGAGGCCGACCGAGCCGGTCGAGAAGTCGACCGGGATCTCGTCCTTGGTCCGCGAGGGGTACGATTGCGCGCCGCCCAGCGCGCGGAAGCGCCGCAGCTGCTCGAGGCTCTGGTTGCCTAGCATGTAGTGAATGGCTTGGAGCAACGGCCCGGCGTGGGGCTTGACTGAGACCTTGTCCTGCGGGCGCAGCGCATGGAAATAGAGCGCGGCCATTATAGCGGTCATCGAGGCGCAGCTTGCCTGGTGACCACCCACCTTCAGCCCGTCGCGCTTTTCGCGAAGATGGTTAGCATTGTGAACCGTCCAAGCCGAGAGCCACCGCAGACGTGCGTCAATCACTTCGAGCGTGGCAACCTTTTCGGCGCGGGTATCGGTCTTAGTAGCAATAGCCATTTGGCCTCTCCGGAGCACTGCGACAGTAAGGTACCGGAATCACGCTTGGCATGTCCTTGCTAATTGGAAGGCTTTGGCTTAGAAAATTGGCATAAGATGCTGCAAATGTGCGATACTGCAGGGGATCATGTCAGAATTTACTCCAGATGCGATTGATTGCCGAATCCTCGATGCACTTCAGGCTGACGGGCGGATGACCAATCAGGAACTGTCGGAGCAGGTCGGCCTGTCGCCCAGCCCCTGCTTGCGGCGGGTTCGCCTGCTCGAGGGTGCGGGGGTGATCTCTCGATATGTCGCACTGATCAATCCGGAGGCGGTCGGGCTGTCGGTCACGGCCTTCGTCCGGGTCCGTCTGGACCAGCAGGACGACCGGCACCTCGCCATGTTTGAGAGCGCGGTCGTCGGGTTTCCCGAAGTGATGGAATGCTACTTAATGACCGGCGAGGCTGATTATCAGCTACGCGTGCTGGTCAAGTCGCTGGGCGCCTTCGAGGATTTCCTGCGTCACCGTCTTACCCGCGTGAAAGGCGTGTACAATGTCACCACCAGCTTTGCCCTCAGGCCGGTTGCCTACAAGACTGCCCTGCCTACAATGGATATAAGCTGATCCTTTTTATGGAATGGCAATCCCCAAAACAGCAGTTCGAATTTCACCACGAAATCGGCAAATGGTCATTTTTAAGTATTTAAATTTAGTCTGAGTACCGACCTTCCTCCACCTATGAGTAGAGCCGACGGTCCGCGCTGGATAGCCGCCAGCAGCGGGGTCCAGAAACGGGGTCCAGCTCAAGAAAGAATTCAACAGACTATTTCTCTAAGAGAAATAATGATTGGTTTCGTCCGTGATGTCTTTTCGTCCGACTTGGGAGGCTCTCTAAGTTGGCCCGCTGGGCTTACATATTTCCAGTGAATGTCGCCCATTCCAACCAAACTCCAGCTTTCGCCGTCATCTCTGAGAGACTGTTTGATGCCTTCGAATGCGACCAAACGGCTTGGTGAAGTGAAGGGACATTCCTTGTCGCTTCTCCAGAAGCTACGGCGTCCTAGCCAGCAATTAGGATTGAGCTGCTTTGCCGTCTGGATAATTGATCGCATGCCGATCCCAGGCAGCAGGCATCGACTGATGCCTACCATGCCTTGATCGTTCAATGTTTGACGAGAATGGCTTCATATGATTAGCTCGGGAGGCGCAGTTCACACTTGGCCATCACGCGAAAAGAGGTTGAGCTATGCGTGTGATGTTGAATGTGGCGGTTGCGGTTACCGCCTTGATGTCGACAGTTGTAGAGGCCCATGAAGTTTCGGTAGCGGTTTTCGAGCCAGAGTACTCGACCTCCTTTCTCTCTGCGAACTCGGTGAGTTCTGCCATGCGGAATGCCATGAGCTCACCAGATCGAGCTGGCGCTGGGGCCGAATTTGGCTGCTTGGAGTCCAGGTATCATCCGACTTGGTGGCTCAAACCGAGTGTGGAGCTTCGAAGGGCAACGTACTATCCGATTATGACTCAGGTGGCGTGCGAATTTGGCATTCCAGTTGATCTCATGGATGCAGTAGTGGCGCATGAATCCGGTTATAACCCCAATGTAATCAGCAGGGCAGGTGCGATGGGGATGATGCAAATCATGCCGGAGACCGCCCGCTCGTTGGGGCTCGCATTCCCGTGGGATCCTGTCGCAAACATGCGCGCCGGTGCCCGCTATTTACGCAACCAAATTTACCGGTTCGGACGCATGGACTTGGCGTTAGCCGCCTATAATGCCGGACCAGAACGGAAGTCTCTCAATGCAGGGTACATTCCGGCGATCCCGGAAACCTTGGGTTACGTGCGCACGATAACAACAAATTGGACTCGGCTTGCAGCCTATACCCCCGACCTGACAGCCGCGGCGGCAAGAGCCAGCGCCGCCACTGTCGCGGTCCGAACTGCGGGTTATAGGGAGGTCGATCTATTGATCTATTACGGCATAAATGCCGCAAACCCGATATAGTGCGCATAGAGGACACCGATCGCCAGAATGCTCGGAAACCCCAGGAAATATGCGAGCTGGAAATGCAACCACACGCGCGGCAACCAGAGAATCCAGGCCACTACCGACTTTTGCGGGGGCCTGATCACGCCCGTCCGAATGTCGTAGCATGTCTTGAGCGCCGCACAGGCTGAGCAGATCGCGGCGAGCAGGGTTACAGCGCCGTACAGCTTCTGCCATGCCAGAACGGTCTCAGGGGCCATTACGTTCGTCAGGCCTGCAGGGTCTGGTCGTTTTGCATGACCCGGTCCTGATGCGAGAGCAGCAGATCATAGGCCCGCCGGGCGGCCTCGTGGATGATCGCCGGCCGCAGGTCGACCTCGATCGAGCCGCGCCGGCAGGTCATGACCTCGAGATAGAAGCTCTTGAGACTTTCGGCAGCCAGGAACACGGCCTGATTGGCGTAGGCATTTGGATCGTGGAGCAAGGCTACACTGATTTTAGCCCGAACGTGGTCCATGCCAAGTTCGTTGAAAATCCTGTCGCGCATGCCGTCAGTCAGTGGGTTGGTTTTCTTGAGAATCTTGTGGAGCCTCGCACGGGAGATCCGCATCCGGTCAGCCAGATGCGCGGACGGGATGCCCTGTCGTGCAAGCTCGGCGTTGATCAGCTGCTTGTATTGGTCCTGTTCCCCGGGTCCCGGGTTCGGATTGGCAAAGAGAAAGACCGGTTCCGTCTCGGGATCAGTGCTCGGCTTGAAGACCGTCTCAGGCGTCAAGTTCCTGTGAGGCATTTTCCATCCCTCCCAAGGCAAAACGTCTATGGGATGGCATAACCTGTCAAGAGTCTTAAGAAGCGCTTGGGCTTTGCTCCGGTGCTCTACCTAGATCAGATTGTGGCGCTCGGCGAGGTAGACTGCGAGCGGCACGAGGATCTTATCAACGCCCTGTTTCTCTCCGATCTTCTTTACCTTGTCGCGCAGCGCATCGTAGTCGCTCGACCACTTCGGCGTGACCTCAAGCCACACCGCGATGTCGCCGTCGACCGCGAATTCGCTAAGGAAGAGGTCGAGCTCTTCCTTGGAAATCCCATGGGATTTAAGGCGTCCACAGGCCCTTTGCACCGTCGTTCGCATCGTCTGGAAGCGCCCGGTACGCTTGGAATAGGCGCACATCGCCTCGGCCAGCAGGTCGAAGCACTGCTGGCTCAGGTGGATCCGGACATTGCGGTTTCCGGTAGCCATAGGCGGGTCATCCAGGACATCTGTCGCAGCACATAATGGGCCGAAATTGTAAATTTGGCGAATCCGGTCCGGACGAGGCGAGTCGCCATACTCGTTTCCTGCCGCGGGAACAGCAATTCCCCTTGGGGCAAAAACGTTTCCCGAAAAGGAAAATGCAGTTCCCGTAGAGGGGATTCCGTTTCCCCAAACGGGAAACAAAGCACGCCCCAAGTTGCCGCCCCGGGAAAACTTCCGATTCGCTTGGGCGCCTCAACCACCTGTTAATTGCCCGGCGGAGCGCACCTCTGTTCATTCTGAAGGCCGTGAATGACGCGGCTTTTGGAAAAAGGACGAGAGATGAAACGCATCACACAAGGGAAGGGGCAGACCCTGCTCCAGGGCGCGGCGGTCGTCGCAGTCGCGGCCGTCTTCGGCAGCGAGGTCGCGATGGCCGGCGCGGACGCCACCTTCAACACGGCGCTCACCGCCTTCACCGGCTTCCTCGAAGGTTCCGGCGGCAAGATCATCACCGTGCTGAGCCTGGCCGGCGGCATCGTCGGCCTCGCCTCGGGCCGCTTCAGCTTGGCGCAGGTCGCCATTCCGGTGGGCGTCGGTGTCGGCGCCGGGACCGGCGTGCCGATCGTCACCGCCGCAGTCACCGCGACGATCTGACCCAAGCGGTCCCCCTCCGGCCCATTCGGCCGGACAACCTGGAGGGCGGTGTCGTCTCATGAATCGCTACACGGTTCCCGCGCATCTCGATGATCCCGAGCTCATCGGTTTTTGGACGCTCGATGAGTTTCTCGCGATGATCCTGCCCTTCGCGTGGGGGATCCTGTCTCAACATATTCTGATTGGGATTTCAGCAAGCGTGCTGGCCTGGTGGGGATTGCGCAAGTTGAAGGCGGGACGTGCCGTCTCGTGGATCATTCACTGGGCCTACTGGTACCTGCCTGGTGCCTTCATGGGCCTTAAGGCGACGCCGCCCTCCCATCTTCGACTGATGGCGGGCTGATATGGACCTCTCGATTTCCCACGGCCAGGCGCAGCGGCTCCTGAAGCAGCGCAACCTCCTGGCGATCACGGCGACAGGGCTGTTTGGCCTCAGCGTACTGCTGACGCTCACCGCCGCGCACCGCGACCGGGAGGTCGTGCTGCAGCCGGTGCTGGCCAAACCGCTTACGCTGTCATCCAGCCACGTCGACAAGGACTATCTCGAGCTGGTGACGCGCGACGCCGCGCTGCTCACGCTCAACCGCTCGCCGTCCAACCTCCAGTACTGGATGGATTCGATCCTGGCGATCACGGATCCGAGGACCCACGGCCGGATGAAGGCCGAGCTCATGAAAGTGTTCAATGAGCAGAACGGCTCGAACGTCTCGCAGTATTTCACGATCGAGCAGCTGAGCGTCGATCCCGATGCCCTGACCAGCGAGGTCAATGGCGTGCTCCATACCGTCGTCGGCTCCAAGGAAGTGACCGCGGAGGCGCGGACCTTCCGCTTCGTGTGGAGCTATTCGGGCGTCAGCCTCAAGCTCGCCGGGTTCGGGCGCGTCATCAAGGATGGTGCCGGCACCGAGCGCGGGAAGCCCACCAACAACAAAAGCGAAGGGGGAGAGGGGTGATGGCCCAGCTTGGATGGGGCGCGATTGGGGTGGGCGCGGTGCTCGCCGGCAGGCCCTACGCGATTACTGGACGACCGGTGGGCGCGGCGCTCATCTGCCTTGGCGCGCTCTGCCTAGCCGCACCCGCTATGGCCGACCAGAATATCCCTGCCGCCGATAACGGCACGGTTGCCTGCCTCGCCTCGGCCAAGGACCTCACCCGGATCAGCCTTGCCGGCGACCAGTTCGCCTCGGTCTCGAAGATCAGCACCGGCAACCCGGCCGAGGACTTCAAGATCGTCAACGAGCCGGTGCGCGGCGACATCTACCTCTCGGTCCCCGATGGCTATGTGCGCGGCAACCTCTCGTTCTTCGGAACCACCCGCAAGGGCTACGTCTACAAGTTCGTCTGCCAGGTTCGCGGGAATGATGCCGAGCAGGTCTTCGTCACCAATACCGCGATCAAGGCCGAGGCAGCACGCGACTGGGAGGTACGAAGCTCGCCCGAGGACAGCGCGGTGCGCCTCGCCCAGGCAATGTACCGCAGCGAGACCATCGAGGGCTTCGAGGTGCGCCAGGACGTGCTCGAGCCGGTGACGGTCGGCAAGCTCGAGGTCCAGCAGGTTGGTGAATACCGCGGTGCCGACCTCAAGGGGCTGGTTCTGCGCGTCCGCAACACTGGCCGCGATGCGCTGCCGCTCGACGAGAACATGCTCGCCGCCAAGGGCGCGGTCGCCTTCATGACCCCGGTGAGCGAACTCGCGCCCGGACAGGCCGCCGCCGTCTACCTCATCCAGTCGAACGGAGGCCGCTGATGGATTGGAAGAACCCGTTCCGCAAAGGGCCCAAGGCGCTCGATGGGCCTGCCAGCGGCGCTGAAGGCAGCGATGCCTCGCCGCTCGGCGATGCGATTCAGGCCAACGAGGCGGTCAAGAAGAAGCAGATGCTGCTTCTCGGGGCAGGCGGTCTCGCCGCGCTGCTGATCGGCTCGACCTACATCTTTTCGGAGGGCGGCAAGAGCAGCGACGCCCATGTTAAGAAGGAAGTCGGCGAGGTCTCGGTCGACGAGATGGTCAACAAGAATATGGCTGAGAAGGAGTGGCGCGCCCAATCCGAGGCCCAGATGATGGCGATGGACAACAACATGCGCGCGCTCGCCGCCCGCGCGCAGCGCGCCGACCAGCTCGAAGCGCAAATGGCGCAAGGTCAGGCCCAAGGTGCCGGGGTCTCACCGGACACCGAACGGGTGCTTTCCGCCTATCAGAGCGAGAACGAGCAGCTCAAGGCGGCGCTCGCGGCAGCGCGGCAGTCGCCGGTGATGGGCCAGCCCATTGTCGGTCCGGGCGCGACCCCGATCGGACCCAGTGCCATGTATGGGCGCACCAGTCCGCCGAGCTACCAGAGCGCGCAGGCGACCCCCGCAGGGCAAGCCGCGGCGGCCGCGGCGGGCCTGCCAAGCGGACGGGGAAGCGAGGTCAGTCTCGTCTCGTTCAGCGAAGGCGCGAGCGGCACGGGCAGCCCGGTGCCCAAGGGCAACACGGTCTATACCGACAGTGCCAACTACCTGCCGCCGAACTCGATAGCGGTCGCCAAGGTCATTGTCGGGGTCGATGCCGCCGCCGGTGTGCAGAGCCAGACCGACCCGCTTCCCGTGGTGCTGCGCATCACCGGGCCGGCGCGCTCGGTCTACGACAATGGGCGCCTGCTCACCACCAACATCGCGGGATGCCTGGTCAACGGCGCGGCGCGCGGCGACCTCTCGTCCGAGAAGGTCTACGTCAAGCTGCAGCGGATGACCTGCCCGCAGCCGAACGGCCGCTACGCGGTCTCGGACGTGAAGGGCTTCATCGCGTTTGGCGGCAAGACCGGGGTGAGGGGGCGCGTGGTCAGCCGCGAAGGCTCGCTCATCGGCCAGGCGTTCCTCGCCGGGCTCGCCGGCGGGTTCGGTCGCGGGTTTTCGGCCAACACCAATTCGATCCTTCAGGGCACCAACGTCAATGTGAACGGCCAGCGCCAGAAGCTCGGCGCCGGAGAGATCCTCCAGGGCGGGCTTGGCGAAGGCGTCGCGACCTCGGCCGACACGGTGTCCAAATACCTGATCGAGCGGGCCGAACAGTACCAGCCCGTGATCGAGATGCCGACCGGGATCGATGTCGAAATCGTGTTCCTCGAGGGCGTGTTCATCAACGGATGAGGAGGGTGTCATGAAACTGAAGTCACTAAATTGGGGGGCGAGCGCCCTTCGCAAACTGGCGATGCCGCTCGCGGCGATCGCGCTCGGCAGCGGGGGCTCGCTGGTCTGGGCGAACGCCAATGCCAATGCGCCGAGCGCGCCGTCGCAAACCGATCTTGCGGTGACCGCCGCGCTCAAGGAGCGCCTGCCGCGTACGCAGGTGAGCCGGGTCAATTGCCAGGTGGTCGATGGAGTTTGCGAAGTCACGGCCGGATCGCAGCTGTTCTACGTCGACAGGACCGCGCGCTATCTCCTGATCGGCCGGGTCTATGACATGCAGACCCGCCAGGACCTGACCGCCGTGCGCCTGCTCGAGGTCAACCCCGACCTGCTGGTCGGCGGGGCTGCCGGCAGCCGGCAGGAAGCCCAAGAAGTCGAGACCCCGCGTCGGGGCGTGAATACGCCAGCGGCGAGCGGTGCCCCCCGGATGATGTCGCTCGCCGCACTGCCCGAGGCGGGCGGCATTGTCTGGGGAGCAAGCTCGGGCCCGACGGTCACCGTCTTCAGCGATTTTCGCTGCGGCTATTGCCGCGCGCTTTCGGGGGTTCTCGAGACCATGAACGTGCGGGTGATCGAACGCCCGATCTCGGTGCTCGGCAGCCGCGACCTTGCCAACCAGGTGTTCTGCGCGCGCGACCGGCGCAAGGCGGTCAAGGCCGCATATGCCGGCGCCCCGATCACCGACACTCGGGCCTGCGATACCTCGCCGCTCGATGCCAACGAACGCTTCGCCCGCGAGCAGGGTCTGGCCGGCACGCCGGTGATCGTGCGCTCGGACGGGGCGGTGATCGAAGGGTTCCGCCCGCGCGAGGTGCTCGAAGCCTGGCTGAAGGGCGCCCGCTCGTGACCGCGCTGACCCCGAAACAGCTGGCCAGCCTCGAGCGCGCAGTGGCGCGAAGGTCGCGCGGGCAGATCTCGCTGCCGCCGGCCGCGATCGAGCGGGCCGAGGCGATTGCGCTTTGGCATGAGGTCACGGCGAGTTTCGCCAATTCCAAGGGCCAGCGGCTCTCCGCGCGGGATCTCGACCGCCTGCGCAGCCGGGCCTGGCAGGTCTCGCACGGTCATGCAGCGCTCAGCGAAACCGGGCTCAGCCTCGAAGCGGGCCTTGCATTCTGGCGCCTCGCGCTGCGGCTCGGAAAGCTGGCCGAGCGGCGCAAGCCAGGCACCCTCACGCGGGCAGCGTCGGTCGCCGCGCTCGGTCTCGCCGCCACCCAGCTCGCGGCCTGCACCAGCCTGTTCGGCGGCAACATCAAGGGCAGCTTCGCCTGCAGCGCGCCGAATGGCACCTGCGCGCCTTCGACAGTGATCGACGACCAGGCCCTGTCGGTGATCCAGAACGCCCGGCCGATGACGCCTGCCGGACCCTATATGCGCTCGCCAACGGCGGCGCGACCAACAACCACAGCCTATGTCCCGTCCGGAACTGGGCGCATCACGCCGGCACAGGGCGGCATGGCCCACCGCGAGCGGCGGGTGCTCCGGGTGGTGTTCCCATCGTTCGTCGATGGCGGCGGCAATCTCCATGAGCCGCGGATCGTGCATGCGGTGGTCGATGATGGGGCCTGGATGCAGCTCTCAGGCAGCGAACCCACGGCGATCGACCGGATCGAGGGCCGCACGGCGAGCCTTGCCAGCGCGGCTTTCACCCCGCCGCCGTCCTTGCCAGATGCGGCAATCCTGCCGAGTGACATGTCACCTGCACCAGAGGTCAAACCCGCACCTGCTGGGCCGCCAAGTCCCGAAGCCGTTGCGGCGGCGCGCGCCAAGGGTGCAGCGCTGAAGTCCGGGAGCGCGATCGACGTGATCCGCGCCGAGGTTCAAAGCCGCCTCGCACAAACGGCGAAAGTCTCTGGTGCCGCACCGCCGGTAGCAGCCCTCGCGCCCAACGCGGCACAAGGCGCGGCACATATTGCGGCACCTGTCGATGCGGTCAAACCCGCGCCGGGCACTGCAGCGCCGGTCAATGCTCCGGCGGCCTTTCCCGCCAAGGTTGAGGAGTAGGGCCGATGGCCTCGCGCGGGTTCTGGGACCGGTTCCTCGACATGGTGTTCGGCGAAAGCGCACACCCGGAAGCGACACGGCCCGTGCTCGGCGCGCCGATGCTGTCGAACTGGCTGCCCTATCGCAGCTACGACAAGAAAAGCCGGATGTTCATCAATACGGAATCAGTGGGGTTCATCCTCGAACTCGCGCCGATGATGGGAGCGGACGAGCGCAGCGGCGAAATCCTCACCCAGTTCCTCTCCGACGCCGTGCCCTCGGGCTGCGAAATCCAGCTGATCCACTGGCAAAGCCCCTCGGTCGGCGAGCGGATCGCCGACTGGGTCATGCCGCGCGTCGTTGCCAAGGGCGTCTATGGCCGCGCCGCCACCCACCGTGCGCGCTGGCTGCGCCGGGCAGCATGGATGTCGATCTCGTGCGATGCGCCCTTCTACTTGCGCAACACCCGCGTGATCCTCTCGGTCGGCGCACGGCTCAGCGGCGGAATCGGCGCCGATGCACTCGGCTCGGTCCGCGAAAGCCTCCACGGCACGCTCCAGGCGCTCTCGATCCCCGCGCGCGACGTCGGCCCGGTTGAACTGATCGCCTTCCTCGACGACTTCCTCTGCCCCGCGGTCGACAACGCCGACCGGCCCGAACACTATTCCGAACTCGATCCGATCAACATCCAGTGCGTGCGCCGCGACCTCGAGACGCAGGTCACGCCCGACCGCATCGTGCTTCAGACCGAGCGGTTTCGTGCCACAGGCGAAAGCCAGGACGGTGCGCCGGTGATCGGCGAGGTCGTCCCCGACAAGTTCGACTGGCGCTTCTTTTCGGTGCGGAACCTGCCCAAGCAATGGGCGCCGTGGGACGTCCAGAAGATCATCGGCGACGTCATCAACGACAAGCTGCGCTTCGGCTGCAACGTCATGACCGTGCTTGGCCTTGTCTTTCAGGACGAGGAGGCGGCGAGCTCGCGCGCCGGGCTCAAGGTCATGCGCACGACCAGCCTTGCCGACAGCCGCTCGGCCCGTTTCCTGCCCCAGCTCTCCGAGCAGCGCGACGAGTGGCAGTATGTGCAAGCCGAGATGCGCCAGGGCCGCAAGCTCGCGCAGGTCTATTACGGGGTTGGCGCGCTCTCTCCGCTCGGCAAGGGCGACGTCAATGAGCGCATGGTGAAGTCGGTCTACAAGGCCTCTGGCTGGGACCTCATCGACGAGCGCTACCTCCAGGTCATGGGGCTACTTGCCGCCATGCCGCTCTCGTTTCCCAACGGCCTCTCGGCAGACCTCAGGCGCATGAAGCGCTTCAAGACCATGCTGACGACGACGGCCGCCTCGATCGCGCCGCTCCAGGGCGAGCACACCGGCGGGCAAATTCCGCACGTGCTGCTGATCGGACGGCGCGGCCAGCCCTTCTTCTGGTCGCCGTTCCAGAACGCGGCGGGCAACCACAATGTCGCGGTGTTCGGCAAGTCTGGTTCGGGCAAGTCGGTCTTCCTGCAGGACGTCTGCGCGGCGATGTCAGGCGCCGGGGCCAAGGTCATCGTGATCGATGACGGGCGTTCGTTCGAGCACATGGCCAAGGCCTTCGGCGGGGCTTTTGTGGAGTTCAAGCTTTCCTCGGGCTTCTCATTGAACCCGTTCGACATGATCGATGGCGAGGCTCTGTCGTCGGACGAGGACGGCGAGGACTACGAGGTCGAATGCCTCGCCATGCTGAAGTCGATCGTCGGGCAGATGGCGCGCCAGCAGGACCGCCTGTCCGACACCGAGCGCGGCCTCATCGATTCCGCGGTCAGCAGCGTCTGGCGCGAAAAGCAGCGCGCCGGCACCATCGACGACGTTGCCGCGGCGCTCCGCGCACTGCCATCGCCCTTTGCCGGCGATCTCGCCGATGCGATGTCGCCATTCCTCAAGGGCGGGACCTATGGCCGCTTCTTCGAGGGTTCCTGCTCGATCGACCTGTCGGCGGGCCTCACCGTGTTCGAGCTTTCGGACCTCTCATCCAAGCCCGAACTGCGTTCGGTGGCGCTGACCGCGCTGATGTTCCTGACACTGAGGGTCATGCGTGATCTCGACCGTTCGGTGCCCAAGCTGACGATGATCGACGAAGCCTGGCAGCTCCTGGGCGGCGGGCAGATGGGCCAGGCGATCGAGACCTATGCGCGGACCTGCCGCAAGTACGGCGGCTCGCTCATCACCGCGACCCAGTCCCTCAACGATTTCTACAAGTCCGAAGGCTCGCTAGCGGCGCTCGAGAACTCGGACTGGTCGATCGTCCTCCAGCAGAAGGAGGAGACCATCAACGATCTCGCCAAGCACCAGCGCTTCGAGATGGACCATTACACAGAGAGCCTGCTGCGCTCGCTGAAGCGCAATGGTACCGAGTATTCCGACGTCCTGATCAAGGGTCCCGAGACCCTCGCGGTCGGCCGCCTCGTGCTCGATCCCTATTCGGCGACGCTCTACTCTTCGAGCCCGCGGGTCTTCTCCGAGATCGAGGAAAAGGTCCGTGCCGGTCTGCCGCTGCCCGATGCGATCGAGCGGGTCGCCTTTCCCGACTTCGTGCCGCCGCAGCCCGGTGCTCCGGATTTTGCCGACGGCGAGCTCGCGGAGGCGGCTGAATGACCGCGGTTCTCGCCCCTCGTCACCGGCCCATGAGCCTCGCCGATGCCTGCTACCATGGCCTGCGTCTTATCGGTTGGCTTGCGGTCACGCTGGGCTGCGTCGCGGCGCTATGGCTGCTGTTCTTCGCCGCGCTTGGCAACTTTCGCTTCGGCGGGACCGTGCTCCAGCTCGAGAACTTCGCCTCGCGCTATGTCGCCGCGAGCGCCGAGCGCCAGGACCGCTTCGCCCACTGCTTCTGGCTGACCAGCGCCGGGCTTTTCGCCGCGGTCGGCTTCTTTCGCCGCCACTCGCTGCTCACGCGCGGGGCAGCGGCAGCCTCACATTCCAGGGAGACCCATCATGGCTAGAAGCCCCCGCACGTCCGCGGCTCCAGCGCCCAGCACCACCGCCGGCCCGCTGTTCGAGGCCGAAGCGAGCACGCCCCCGTCTGCGCCCCGCGCCCGGATCGGACTGGTTCCCGTGGCCATGGTCGGCGCGCTGGTTGCCGCAGGGTTGTGGGGGGCCTGGGTCACCAAGAACGTGCTCGGGGCAGCGGACACGCCCGCCATCGCCAAGGTCCAGCTCGCCGGCATCGTCGGTGAATATGTCCAGGCCCAGGCCCGCTCGGCCACACCGCCCGAGCAGGTCACCACCGAGACGCGCGCGTTCATGGGCGAGGTCCAGAAGAACCTCGAGCGCCGCGGCGCCTCGGGCCAGATCGTGCTGGTGGGCGAGGCGGTGCTTGCCGGCAATGTCCCCGACATCACCGCCGAGGTCCGCCGCGAAGTCTATGCGAAGGTCAAGATGCCGCAGCCTGCAAATGCGTCAGCGGGCGAGGTCATGGGCGCAATGCGCGCGGCGATGAACGGGCAGGGGGTCCCGCAAGCGGCCAGCCCGGTGCCGGGCGCCGCCTTGGGAGGACAGGGCAGTGCTCCCGTCAACTGAGCCTCTCACCCCGAGATCCTCGCACGCCCGGCGCTGGCTCGTGATCGGCGCGCTTGCCGCGACGCTGGCGGCCAGCTCCTCGCTGGCGAGCTGGCGCGACGATCACGCGATCCTCATCAACACGACCCAATCGCTCCCCAACTGGGCGTTCTGGATCGACAAGCACCGCCGCCCGGCGCGCGGGGATTTCGTGGTCTTTGCCCCGCCGCAGACGCCGCTCATCACCGCGCATTTCGGGAAGGTCTCGCCGCCCTTTGCCAAGCGCGTCTACGGCATGCCGGGTGACATGGTCACCCGCGAGGGTACCGTGGTGCGGATCAACGGCGCCGAGGTCGCACGGCTGAAGCCCGTGAGTTCGCGCGGCGAGAGGCTTGCCCCCGGACCGACCGGGCGGATCCCTGAGCACTGCTACTATGTCGGGACTGAGCACAAGGACGGGCTTGATAGCCGTTACGCCGATATCGGCTTTGTCTGTTTGGCACGCATCATCGGCACTGGGGACTCGGTGCTGTGAGCCGGTTGGCCCTTCTGTCCGCCACGGGCGGTGCCGCGCTGCTGATAGGCTGGCCGCTGATCTCGGCGGTGAGGGCCGCCGACTATGGGCAATTGGGCCAGACTTTCCCGATCATCGAGGCCGATCTGCTCACGACGATCGAGACCAGGCTCAGGACCCTCGAGGCCAATGGCGGGATCGAGCGGCTGCAGCGCGAGATGCAGGAACAAGCCGTCGCCAGCGTTCGGCGGCCCAAGCGGGTCGATGGCATGACCCCGGCGACCACCAGGCGCGAGTGGCTGTTCGATCCTTCGATCGTGACCGAGGACGATATCGTCGACGCCAAGGGCAATCTAATCGCCGCGCGCGGTACCCGGGTCAATCCGCTCGACATGGTCCAGCTGCGCCAGGCGCTTGTCTTCGTCGACGGCGACAATGCGGCCGAGCTGCAATGGGCGCTGCGGACCTGGAGCGATACGGCCGCCAAAATCATCTTCGTCTCGGGCTCGCCCTTCGATGCGATGAAACTGTGGCAGCGCCGCTTCTACTTCGACCAGGGCGGCACGCTGACGTCGAAATTCGGCATCCGGCATACGCCTGCCGTGGTGAGCGCAGCCGGTTCCAGCCTCAAGATCAGCGAACATCCGTTGCCGCACCAACCGGCGACGCCAAGCGGAGGCAAGATCTCATGACCCATCCGCTCATCACCTTCCTCAAGACCCCGATGGCCGCGCCCGAAACAAGAACGTTGCGGCGCATGCGCCGGCTCTGGATGGCGCTGTGCTGGTCGCTTGCGCTCACCGTGCTGCTGCTCCCGGTGCTGAAGCTGCTGCTGGGGTCGTGGGCTGCACTTCCCGCCCTGCTGCTGACGATAGCCGCTGTGCTCCACGGGTTAGTCTATTTTCGCGCCAAGGGGCGCGCGGACGATGCCTTTGGGCGGGAGGCGCGGCCATGATGCGGCTGCCCGCCAGAGTCTTGGCGTTACTCGGTGTCATCGCGCTCGCTTTTGCCGGCACGAGCCCGGCGCGGGCCGACACGGTGACCTGCCACGGCAAGTTCATCAACCCGATTACCGATGTGTGCTGGTCGTGCCTGTTTCCGCTGTCGATCGGTGGACTCTCGATCTGGAAGGGCTCGCGCCCCGACCCCAAGAACCCGTCGTTTCCCTTGTGCGCCTGCGGCTCGCCGATCCCGCGTATCGGCATTTCGGTGGGCTTCTGGGAGCCGGTGCGCCTCGTCGATGTCACCAACAAGTCGTGGTGTTTTCCCAACCTCGGCGGGATCCGGCTCAACCCCGGTTTCGACATTGGCGAGGGCCATGTCCAGGGGCGCAGCCAGATCGGCGGCAAGACCCAGAATAGCTCGCAGTGGCAGTCGCACTACTACGTCTATCCGCTGCTCTACTGGATGGAGATCCTGACCGATTTCCTCTGCTTCGAGCAGACCACCTTCGATGTCGCCTATGTGACCGAGATCGATCCGCTGTGGCAGGACTCGGCGCTCACCTCGATCATCAACCCCGAGGTGGCCCTCTTTGCCAACGGAATCGCCACCGCAGCCTGCGCGGCCGACTGCGTCGCTGCCACCGCGAAGCTGCCGATCGACCAAATGTTCTGGTGCGCGGGCTGCAACGGCGGAATGTATCCCTTGAACGGCCACGTCTCGGCGCACGTCACCGCGATCCAGGCCTCGCGGCTCGTCGCCGAACGGATGCTCTACAAGATGCACCGCGAGGCGCTCGCCTGGGGCACGATGGGTTCGAAGGCGCTGTGCCACAAGTACCTGATGCCGGTGATGCGCAAGCAGCAGTACCGGCTGCAGATGACCAATCCGATCTCGATGGTGAAGGGCCGCTACGCCTGCGCGCCGGTGGGTGCTGCCACCATCATCCCCCAGACCGGCAAGGGCTACCCCGTCAAGGGCGAGGACTTTGGTTACCTCGTCTGGCGCAAGCGCAACTGCTGCATGCTGTGAGGACACCCATGACCTTCGCGCGGCTCCCCCACAAATCCCGGCTCCTTGGACTTGCTGGCTTCCTCGCCCTGACTGCGGTCTCGGCCGCACTTGCCCAGACCATAGACGGCCTCGACCTGAAGGCCTTGAAGGCGCGCGGAACCGAAGCGACGGCCGATGCGCAGACCCTGGTCGATGCGGTCGCCGGCAAGGGCGAAGTGCACCGCGGTGAAGCCGAGCAGCTGCGTGAGGAGGGCCTCGCCGCCGTCGGCCGCATCAATCCGGCCGATCTTCCCAAGAGTCCAGGCGGCGCGGTCGACTTCGACGAACTGTTGAGCGGCGCGGCCGCCAATACCAGGACGCCGATGGGCGAGGGGCCGATGTTCATCGTCTTCGCGAGCCTGTCGATGCCCGAGGCGTCGCTCACCCGGCTGATTGCCGACACGACAAGGGCGGGAGGGGTGGTCGTATTCCGCGGCTTTCCGGGCGGGAGCACCAAGGCTTTCGCCGATGGACTGAAGCGGGTGGTGACCAATGAGGGTCAGGAAGCTCACCTTGCGATCGATCCGCGCCTGTTCCGCGCCTTCAAGGTGACGGCCGCCCCGACTTTCGTTGCCGCGGGCCGCGAATACGAGCTCTGCGACGGGCTCGATTGCACCAGCGCGACACCCGATCACGACCGCATCACCGGGAACGTCACGGTCGAATATGCGCTCGAGACCTTTGCCGGCGGTGGCGGTCCCGGTGCCGGCGTCGCGCGCGTCGCGCTCACCCAGCTGACCAAGGGCCAGTGAGATGGGCGGGCGCCGCTTCACCAATCAACGGCGAACAGCGGCCTTCCTGGCTCTGGCGCTGCTCGCGCCGGGCGCAGCGAGCGCGCAGGTGTACATCCCGCCGCCTGACGACCTCATCGAGCCGCAGCCCGCATTGCCGCCCGCAACCGACTCTGGCGTTCCCCCGCCAGCCCCGCCGCCGCCTTCCGCGCCAGCCACCATGACCTGGGACGAGGCGAAGGCCCAGGCGCGCGAGCTCGGATCGACGGTCCGCGGCTCCAACCAGGGGATTACCGACGCACCGGGCGCTGCCGGGCAGATTCCAGGTTATGACGGGAGCTATCCCGGGCTCACCCAGTATTACGACAACCCAGGCAACATGTATGCCGATGGAGCGGCTGCGGGTGTGGGCAGCGATGCCTATCGCACCGCGAATTCTACGACGCGGCCAACCGTCGATGTGAAGCGCAGCGACCTCTCGCGCGCCAACACGGTCACCGCGGATCCCAACGCATACCTGTCTGGAATGAGCGCAGACGGCTCGACGGGAAACTGCGTGCCGCTGCCCCCGGGCTCGGGCGGGGCGAACATGGCCGAGTGGACCTGCAACGTGGGTTCGACGGTAGTCGAACAGCCCAAGACCTGCACCCGCAGTCTCTCGGTCTCGGCCTGGAACGAAACCCTCTACCAGTACCTCTGCGTCACCGCCCCGGGCTTTGCCGGCTGCGCCTCGCTCGAGGGGAGCAGCCTGTGCCGCAAGACCGGGACCTATCCGGTGCCTGAGTACAATCTCACCGTCGACTACTACGACTGCGACGGAGCCGTCACCGATCCCAATGTGTACCTCATGGGCACGGTGCCCAAGCCGCCGCCGGCCAATGCCTTCCAGGTCGTCAGCAACGTCTACCGCTGCAACAACGAAGGGATCACCGACGCGCTGACCTTCGATCCGGTGACCGGCTTCCCGCTGCAATATGTGACCGGGCTCCAGCAATGCGGCGCGATTTCAGCCGAGACCAGCTGCACCCGGACGACGGCCAGTGCCGCCGGCCTGACCGATCGGCAGCTGTGCAAGACCTGGGACTTTGTCGGCGATCCTTTCGGCGGTGGAGGCTATTTGTACTGCATCGAACCGGCGGCGCCAGAAGACGTCTATGCCTGCAGTGCCAATGTCGCCGGGATCGTGCCCGAAAGCTCGGTCTCGAAGTGGTTCACTGAAACCTGGACCGACAATGCTTGTTCGGTCGATCTTGGCACCTGCACGCTCGCCAGCGAGACCTGCACCGCGCCGGGCGAAACCCGGCTGATCGACGGGGTGCCGGTAACCCGGCCCTGCTGGGATAACACGAAGACCTACCAGTGCAAGACCGTGGTGGGCGGCGGCAACGATTGCGGCAAGCTTGATGCAACCCCCGGTTGCAGCTTCGACCACGAGACCTGTCTCGACGATCCGCCGAGCAACGATGGCTCCTGCAAGGTTGCCGAGCGTGTCTACAAGTGCCCGATCCCGGGAAGCACCCAGCAGCCTGCGCAGTACATCTGCGGCGGCGACGTCTACTGCGTGAATGGCGACTGCGAGCCGATCGTGCGCGAGGCCTCCGACGAGTTCAAGGATGCGGTGGTCGCCCTCAATGCATTGGGCCAGGCCAACGCCGAGTTCGACGAGACCTCGCTGACCCTGTTCAAGGGCACCGCCGAGAGCTGCGCGCACAAGGTCTTCGGGCTTGCCAATTGCTGCTCGGGCAAGGGCGTGCCGCTCCTCACTCCATTGCTGTGCAGCCCGTCCGAAGTCCTGCTCGACCAGAAGGACGATGCCGGCCTGTGCCACAAGATCGGCACCTACTGTTCGTCGAGCTTCCTCGGTATCTGTCTTACCAAGCGCGACGTATACTGCTGCTTCCTCTCGAAGATCAGCCGGATCCTCCAGGAGCAGGGCCGCCCGCAGCTCGGCAAGACCTGGGGCACGCCCAAGAAGCCGATCTGCGACGGCTTCACCATCTTCGAGTTCCAGCAGCTCGACCTCTCGGTGATGGATTTCTCGGAAATCTACGCCGAGTTCGTCGATGCCGCGAAACTTCCCGACGAGGCCGCCACCCTCATCGATATCCAGACAAAGATCGAGGCCTACTATGCCGCCCACAAGCCGTAACGGCGGGGGCAGAATGCCCCCTTCAGCACCTGGTGCCACGGTCGTGCCGCTGAGCGCCGTCGGCGCGCTCGCCGACATGAGCATGGTCGAGTTCTGCCTCGGCATGGCGCTTGCCCGCCGCGCGCCGCAAAGCGCGGGCGAACTCGCGGCCGAAGTCTCGGCCTGGTTCGACCGGCCGGTGCGGCCCCGCGCGCTGAACGCGCCACTCGACGCCATGCTCGGCCGAGGCTGGGTCGCGCCGGGCGCCGGCACCTACACTCTGAGCGAAGCGGGCTTGGCGGCGCTCACCCCGTTCACCCACGCGCTGGTGCGCATGCTCGACGGCGGCCGCCGCCTGCTCGACCTCGCTGTCTTCATGTCACTGATCAAGGATTTCGAGAGGAGCGGATCATGAACCCCCGCCACATGTACAGACACCGCATTGCCGCCCTGGGCCTCGGCGTCAGCCTGACGCTTAGCGGCGTGGCCCCGCTCCACGCCGCCAATGAGGACGGCGTCGAGGTCAAGCAGTCCGAGGACGCGCTCTACTGCAAGGAGCGCAAGCTCGGGACCTGGTTCTACTGCGAGAAGCCCAAAGAGGAACCGCGCAAGGCTGCTGCCGCCTCACCCCCGGCGCGCGAGCGCCTGGCCGCGATCGGCACGCAGCTTGACGAGCTGAAGGCGCGCGCGATCCTCGAGCCAAGCCCGGAAAACGTCACCGCCTATGTGCGCTTCCAGCGCGAGCAGCTCGACCGTTCCTCGATGTTCGCCGACGTGTGGCAGCGCGCGCTCTGGCAGGACCCCGGGCTCGACTACACGCTCCAGCGCCCGGTCTCGACGCTCGGCAAGCGCGCGTGGATCGACCAGCGCAAGAGCGACCGGGACAGGGTGATGGAACAGCTCTCGCAGCGCTACGGGGTGTTCTACTTCTTCTCCTCGAGCTGCGGCGCCTGCGACATCTTCTCGCCAATCCTCAAAGCGGTGAGCGACAAGTTCGGCCTCGCCGTCCTCGCGGTCTCGATGGACGGCGGGCCCTCGGCGACCTTCCCCGGCTACATGGTCGACAGCGGACAGTACGAGAAGCTCGGCATGGGCACCGAACGGCAGGTCCCGGCCTTGGTGCTGTTCGATTCCGTTACCAAGCAGCCGATGCCGATCGGCTACGGCATCCTCAGCCAGGACGAGATCATGGACCGCGTCTTCCAGCTGACCCAGGTCCAGCCCGGGAGCGACTACTGATGCGCGCGCGGCTTTCCCCCACCTCGGTCTCGCGCCGCGCGCTCGGCATGGTGCTCGCCGCCGCTGTGGTGCTGGCATCGCCCAGTCCCGCTTTCGCCGGGGTCGAGAGCGAGATGCTGAGCTTCATGTCGGACATGGGTGTCTCCGCCAATGTCACCGGCCCGAGCGCCTACCAGGGCCAGTCGGCGGGTTACTATTCGGGCGGGGCGGTCTGGTCGCGTTTTCCGCAGAAGAACATCCAGCCCTTCAACATCCAGTTGCCGCATGCCCGCGCCGGCTGCGGCGGCATCGACCTCTTTGCCGGCTCGTTCTCGTTCATCAACACCGCCGAACTTGTCGCCATGCTCAAGGCAACCGCCAACAATGCTTTGGGCTTTGCCTTCAAGCTCGCGATCGACACGATCTCGCCCGAGATCGGCAAGGTCATGGATGAGCTCGCGCAGAAGGTGCAGCAGATGAACCAGATGAACATCTCGTCCTGCGAGACCGCGCAGGCGCTGGTCGGCGGGCTCTGGCCCAAGACCGACACGGCGTCATCGGTGATCTGCGAGGCGATCGCCAATAGCCAGGGCGCGGTCGCCGACTGGGCGCGAGCACGCCAGCAGTGCAACAACGGCGGTCAGCGCGAGGCACTTAAAGCGGCCAATTCCGACCCGGACATGAAGGAACAGGCCGGGATGCCCAACAACTACACCTGGGAGGCGCTCGGCAAGAAGTACGGCGGGTTCGACACCCAGTTCCGCGAGTTCCTGATGACCCTCGTCGGCACGGTAATCTACGATGCGCAAGGCTCGGGTGGAAAGCCGCGGGTGCAGTTCATTGGTCCGGCTGATCCGGCGCTGATCAGCGCCATGCTCGATGGCACCTCGGCTACCCCCCACAAGTACTGGAGTTGCGGCGGCGACACGACCAAGTGCATGGCGCCCACCGAGACCGACATGGTGATCGGTCCCAATGCAGCGATCAAGGCGCGGGTCCGCTCGTTGATCGAAAGCATGGCGCTGAAGGTGCGCGATCCCGGCGCGTCGCTGACCCCCGCCGAGGTCCAGTTGCTCGGCATGGCGAGCGTGCCGGTCTACAAGATCATCACGGTAAGCGCCGCGGCCGAGTTCGGCATCTCCGCGCAGGAGATCAACGACCTCTCCGAGATCGTAGCGGTCGATCTCGTCACCACCATGACCATGCGGTTCATCGACATGGCGGTGAACGCGCGTTCCGATTTCAACGGGGCGGACGCGGATAGCTTACGCGAGTGGCGCGAGGGGCTTTACGAGACCCGGCGCAACTTCCTCGGGATCGCGGCGCGCACCTCGCAGCGCTTCGACCAGACCTTCGCGCTGATCCAGCGTACACAGATGCTGGAGAAGACCCTGCGCACACAGCTCTCCCCGCAGATGTCGGCAGCTCTGCGCTTCTCGCGCACCCTCAACCAGCAGGTCCAGTAGACCGCGACGAAGGAAGGCACCCCTCATGCTCGAGGTCTTCACGGTCGGGGGCGGCGATTACCTCGTCAACACCTTCAACGCGATCGCCGCCTGGACCGGTTCGGGCGGGTTCAAGGCGCTGATCCGCGTCTGCATGGTGATGGGGCTGATCTACGCGCTGCTTGTCACCGCCATGGATCTCGACTGGCGCGCCTGGTTCCGCTGGTTCATCCAGTCGACGCTCATCTACCTCGTGTTGATGGTCCCGACCGTGACCGTGAAGGTCACTGACCGCGTTAATCCGGGCCTTGCGCCAGCAACGGTCGCCAACGTGCCGATCGGCCTTGCCGCGATGGCCTCGTTCACCAGCCAGGTCAGCGACTACCTGACCCGCACCGCCGAGACGGTCTTCGTCATGCCCGCCGCGCTCAATTACTCGACCGGCGGCTTCGTCTACGGTGCACGGATGTGGGACAAGGTCCGCGGCTTCGAGATCCGCGATCCGGTCTTCAAGGCGAACGTCGACGGCTATCTCAAGCAGTGCGCCTATTACGATATCCTTCTCGGCACCAAGAGTTTGAAACTGCTGAGCGAAGCGCCCGACCTCTGGGCCGAACTCGGGGTCAATGCCGCGACCAACCGGGGGATGAAGTACCTGACCGATACCGGCGCCGGCACCGTCGATATCGAAGGCAAGACCTGTGCCGAAGCCTGGACGCTGATCAACAATCAGTGGGACGCGCAAATCAACGCCTACGCGCTGCCCTTTGCCCACACCATGTATCCCAAGCTCACCCAGGCTGCCGCCGGGGCCAAGCTCGCCGCCGACGTGCCCGTGGTCTCGCAGCTCCTGACCGGCACGGCGATGACCCGGAACCAGTTCTTCAAGCAGAAAAGCATGGTCGATGCCTTCGAGGCAGCCCAGCTCGATTTTGGCAATGCCGACGCCGATTCCTTCGCGCTGCAGCGCGCCGACACCCAGACCCGCAACGCCATGACGACCGCTGCCGAGCAGGGGCTGATCTGGATACCGGTGCTCGGGGTGGTGCTGACGGTGGTGTTCTACGCGCTGTTCCCGATCGTCTTCCCGCTGCTGCTGTTCCCGCGCACCGGGATCGCGACGCTCAAGGGCTACTTCTCGGGCTTCTTCTACTTGTCGGCCTGGGGGCCGATCTACGTCCTCATCCACTCGTTCATCATGGACCGGCTCGCCGGCCAGACCAATGCGCTCGCCGCCGGCAGCGTGAACCTCGCCAATTGGGCGGGGATCGATGCGGTCAACCAGGACGTCGCCACCATGGCGGCGTTCCTGATGATGTCTGTGCCGGTGCTTGCCCTGATGGTGATGCGCGGCACCATGTCGGTTGCGAACAATCTCGGATCGATGCTCGCGCCGGTCCAGGCGGGCTCGGACGCCGCCGCGCTCGAGCGAACCACCGGCAACTATGCCTATGGCGATGTCAGCTACGGCAACCTCAATGCCGACAACCGGCAGATGTCGCAGTGGAACACGGCGCCGAACCTGCTGGCGGGCGCAGGCCACGCTGGCTTCCGCACCTCCGACGGTCGCATGTTCAACGAATATGGCTCCGGCCACACGGTGATCGACACCAATGCGGCGATCTCGCAGCTGCCGTTCAAGCCGACCATGACGCGCGGCTACACATCGGACCTGCGTTCGCAGGGCCAGTGGTACATGAACGAGGCCGACAAAATCGAGAACGGCACCTCGACCAGTTGGACCAGTTCGAAGGGCCAGTTCGGAAGCGCGGTCACCGCGACCAGCGACGTATCGGGCTCGCGCCGCGAGAACGGCTCGCGGGCTTCGGACACGCACAATGTCGGGGGCAACGTGGTGGTCGAAGGGGCCTCGGGCAGTTCGACCCGCGAGGTCACCAACAATGACCTGATCCTGCGCGAGGGGAACAGCAGAAGCTCTGGCGACTTTGCAAACCGCACATTCGGATCTTCCGCCAGCCTGACAGGATCAGGCACAATCGGGACACCTGGGAAGGATATCGCAGGAAGTGGAGCATCGGCCACTCTCCAAGGCTCCCTTTACGGACGCAAAGAGTGGGGAGACGACGCTCGAGCTGGATCGGAGCGCTCAGCTACGAACCAGACGACCCGCGGAACCGACAAGTCGGACGATACCAGTAGCCGCGTGGTTGTCAGCGGCTCGAGCGGCGATGTCCAGTCGTCGGGCACTTACAGCCAGAGCTCGGATTACACCGATCATTCGCGCTCGCGGACCAGCACCGATGGAACCGACTGGCGCACCTCGGAAGCCGAGGAACGGCGGGCGGCTGCTGCACGCTACCGCGAGATCGGCAGCCGGATGATGTCCGAAGCAAGCTACGCCGAGAACCATGGCTTCCAGATCTCTAGCGACATGTCGAACCTCATCCAGGATCGCTACGAGACGCTGCAGCGCGAGCATCCCGAATGGCACCTGCCGGACCTGTCCAACCCGCGGCTCGACTACCGCGACGTCTCGCGCCGCGATCAGGCCATTGCCTTAATCATGGACGATCTGATGGGTGACCTGCGCGCTCATCGCATCAACGAACTGAGCGACGTCGCCGGGATTGCGGGGGCAGCGGCGCTGGGCACGAACGGAGACCTGGGCATGCCGGTCACGCCGCGCCTGCCGGCGGGGACGGTTGCCCCGGCGTTAGTGCCTTCACCGCTCGAAGGCGGAACGCTCATGGCTGGTCCCGATGGACCGGTTGACGGTGCGGCACTCGCCAAGGAGCTTGGCATCAAGGTCAAGCCCGGCGCGCGTCTCGGTCACATGGACGGCGCGCTGGTGCCGGCGATGGGCGTGGTGGCCGAAGAAGCGCGGTCCCTTGGCCTGCCCACGCCAGTGGTGACGTCGGGCAATGACAGCACTCAGCACAAGGCCGGATCGGCCCATTACGACGATCGCGCACTCGATTTTCGCGGCAACAACATCTCGAACGAGCAGGGTGAGCAATGGGCCGCCAAGGTCCAAGGGCGCTTGGGGAGCGCTTATGCTGTCGACTTCGAGCGGTTCCCGGACGACCCCGCCAGGGATCACCTCCACGTTGCCAAACGTCGGAGCTAGAAGTTCACCCGAAGATGTTGGACTGCCAAATGAAGATGGCCACGAACAAGGCCATCATGACGGCGAGTGCCAGTCGCAAATGCGGGATACCTCCCGCATCACCCCTACCGTAGCGGGGAAATTGAATACCCGTGACCGGATCGCAGTCCGTGCCGCGACACGAGATCGGCATTCCATCCAGTCCGTAGCGATCATGGTCCATCGAGGGTCTCCTCGCCCTGGCCATGATTACCCCGAACGGACTGTCTTTTCAATCATAGCCAAGAACTCGTCTGCCCCCCGAGCAGTTCCTCCAACTCCCCTCACCAAGCTTTTCAGAACGGGAAGGCTCAAACATTCCTACCCCGATCTCTAGGGTTGGCGGCGCAATCGACGTCGACCCAGAAAGCGGAAATAACTTTTCATGATGATTCGCATTCATCGAATAAAGTAGTGAAATGGTGTGGTGCTGTCATAGCACGCTCCACGTAGCTGCAGGGTCGATGGATTCCATCGAGGAACAATCTGCGGCACCTTATGAGGAGTGGAGGGGAGAATGAGGAAAGGTCTTCTTGCAAGCGGTGTCGCGTTGGCGTCGCTGGTTTTCAGCGCGCAGACTGCGTATGCACAGGCGGCTGCGGAAGCCGGGGCGGACGAGCAGGGCATCGGCGACATCGTCGTGACCGCTCAGCGCCGCGAAGAGTCGTTGCAAAAGGTGCCGATCGCCGTGTCTGCGGTCACCGCCGATGCGCTTGCTAAGACAGGCTTGGTTACCGTTGAGTCACTTTCGGGGCAGGTGCCTAACCTCAATGTTTCGCAGAACATTGGTCAGGCGCGTGTTACCATCCGCGGTATCGGCATCGACAGTATCTCGCTCGGTTCCGAAGGCAGTGTAGCTTTTTATCAGGATGGCGTCTTCTTCACTCGCTCGAACGCCGCGATGGCATCGTTCTACGACGTTGACCGCGTCGAAGTTCTGCGTGGGCCTCAGGGCACCTTGTATGGCCGTAACGCAACTGGCGGCTCGATCAACATTTTCACCAAGGCTCCGACCGACCACCTGGATGGATACCTTAGCGCAACCGTCGGCAATTATGGGACCATCAATTCTGAAGGCGCAATCAGCGGCCCGCTAAGCGAAGGCCTTCAGGGCCGCATCTCGTTCCAGACGCGTTACAACAATGGCTTCGGCGAAAATATTGCGACGGGTCATCGGATCGATAACGAAGATTCTCAGGCCATTCGCGCGCAATTGAAGTACAACGCTGGCGACCTGACCATGCTGTTGTCTGGCGACTATTATCGCAAGGATGACGCATCTAATGGCGGCCACTACTTCGGTCGCGGACAGCAGCTTGTCCGAAACGGACCGTTTGTGCAGCCGCTGGGCGAAGCATTGGGTGGTGTGGTAGCGACGAATGTGCGCGACCTCTCCAACGGGCGTGATCCCTATGTGAAGGCGGAATTCTACGGCGGCCGTCTGGATATTAACTACGATGTCAATGATTCAGTTTCTCTGCGCTCGCTGAGCGCCTATCGCCATACCGATTTCAAGTCGCTGACTGACATCGTCGGCTCATCCTTCGATCTGTTTCCGCTCTACAACTGGGAGATCGACGACCAGTTTTCGCAGGAATTTCAGATTAACTACAATTCTGACACGCATAAGCTTGTCCTCGGTGCGTACTACCTGAACGATAAAGTCAACGGTGGTAGCCGAGGCGAGTACAACGTGGGCACAATGACTGCTCCGTTCTTCCTGCAAGGTTACTTTGCAGGTGGCACGCAAAAGACCAACACGGTCGCCGTATTCGGGCAGGACACCATCAACGTGTCAGATCGTCTGCGTGTCACCCTCGGCGCACGCTACAGCTGGGAAAAGAAGGAAATTAACAACGTCTCGGAATTCAATTTCGTTGACGTTTTCTCTCCGAGCTATGTGGTCCAGACCCCGTACCGGGCAGCGAGCAAGTCGTGGTCATCATTTACGCCGAAGATCGGCATCGACTTCGATGTTGCAGATCGGGTGATGGTCTACGCGTCCTATTCCAAGGGTTTCAAGTCTGGTCTGTTCGATCTTCAAGGGGATCGCGCGCCAGCCGTTAATCCGGAAAAGGTCGATGCGTTTGATGCCGGCATCAAGGTCACGACGGGCTCCGTCCGCGCCAACTTCGCGGGCTTCTACTACAAATACAAGGACATGCAGGTCGGCAAGGTGACTGGCGCGGCTCTCTTGCTGGAGAATGCTGCAACGGCAACGATCTACGGTCTCGAGAGCGAGTTGACCGTGAAGCCCATTCCGGCTCCGCTTACCCTGAGCGTAAGTGCCTCCTGGCTTCACGCTCGCTTCGACGACTATGTGTCCGTTGATCCGGCACGGCTGTTCGGTGATGGTGTTACGAGCGACTCGAGCGGTGCTCCTGCCTTCAACCTCAAGGGCAATCATCTCGCCCAGTCACCGGATTACACCGTCAACGCCTCGGCTGAGTACGTGATCGAAGCTCCGTTCGGCGATTTCACCTTGCGGGCTGAGTCTCTCTGGCAAGGAAGGACCTATTTCGACTCGTTCAATACGCCTCAGAATCTGCAGAAAGCGTATAATTTGCAGAACGCCTCGATCACGTTTAATTCAGATGACAAGAACTGGATGATTTCGGCCTTTGTTCGCAACATCGCGAACAAAACGATCAAGGGTAGCGCACACGTTGGCTTTGTTCCGATTGGCGCGCCTGTCCTCGGCTATCTGCTTCCGCCGCGGACCATCGGCGTCACTGTTCGCCGCAATTTCTGATACCCAGGAGGAGCGCGCCGGGCTTTGCTCGGCGCGCCTTCTTCATTGTTGAAGGCTGGACGGGTTGGACATGACGGTACCTGAAAACGAAGCGCTTCTGATCCAAGGCGGAACGATCGTCACTTGCGACGAGAAGCTTGGAATCCTCGAGCGTGGGGATATTCTTGTCCAGGACGGTCGGATCATAGAAGTGGCGGCTTCGATCACGGCTCCAGGAGTTGAGGTTTTTGACGCGTCAGGCATGATCGTCATGCCAGGGCTGATCGACACCCACCGACATAATACCGATGCGGTCTTTTCCGCCTACGGCGGCAACGTAACAATGTGGACCTATTTTGCAGAGGTCCCGAGTCACTATTTCACCGGAGAGTTCATCCGCCGCGCGAGCCGGGGCGCTTCGCTGCTCGCGCTCAACGCCGGCGTGACGACAGTTCTCGACTGGTGCCTTTCGGCCCATACCCTCGAGGCGGCGCTTTGCGCTCTCGATGGCTACGAGGAAGCGGGCGGACGGACGATCTTTGCCTACGGGCCCGGCGGCGGCGTTATTGGCCAGAACCCTGACCTGTCAAAATCGCCGTTGCTGACTGATACGGCAGTTCTTCGGGAGCGGTGCAGAGAAGCCAAGCGCGATCTGCTTGATCTTTGGATTGCGGCCATGGGGCCTGACTTCACGCCGTATGAAACCGCGCGCGACGAAATTTTGATGATCCGGGAGCTGGGCCTCAAAGCGACAATGCATGTCGGTGGAACCATCGTTGGCGCGAAAGGATCGGTGATCCCCATCGCAGAAGCAGGTTTGCTTGGCCCCGATCTGCAATTTGCCCACTGCTGCAATCTGCGCCACGCCGAAATCCAGCCCATGGCACAGACTGGCGTGACGGCGAGCGTTTCGCCTTATGCAGAGGCGACCATGGGGATGGGGCCAATCCCCTACCTGCGGCTGCGCGAAGCCGGGGTGAAGGTCGGGCTCGGCACGGACTCCGTTTGCGTTACGGGGCAGGGCCTGTTTTCCGAGGGCAAGTCGTTGCTCGCGCTCGAACGCTCGCGTCGTCATAATGAAACGGTCGCATCTGGATCAGATCCAGCAAACAATGACTTCCTGACAACTGACGACGTGGTCAAGGCGCTGACCATCGATTCAGCAGACTCAATCGGAATCGCTGACAAGGTCGGCTCGCTGACGCCGGGCAAGTGGGCTGACATCATCACGCTCGACAAGCGTCGGCTCGGGGTCGAACCGCTCAACATTTCGAGCGCTATCGTACTCGCTGGCGAGCCGATGGCGGTCCGCGATGTCATCGTCGCAGGGCGGTTCCGCAAGCGCGATGGTGAACTCGTCGGCTACACCTTTAACCAGGTGATGGACGATCTCGCCGATGTCCGTCGGTCTGCGCCTCTCTATCTCATCGGACAGGGGCCACATTGACCGCGGCGTTCAAGCAGGAAGGGCAGGGCGACCGAGCAGCAAGTCCGCTCCGCCTGCTCATCGCAGCCTTCGGGGCCAATACCATAGCGTACCTCGGGTGGTATACGCTTCCGTTGCAGTGGGCCGTCCTCAGCGGAGAACTCGGCCTTGATCAAGGCCAGACCAGCCTCGTTGTTACCGCCGAAGTCCTGACGGCGGCGATCGTCAGCATCGTGATGAGTTTCATTGTCGGTGCGCGCAGTCCCCGGATTACCCTTGGGGCCGGGGTATTGCTGGCATTGGCCGGGCATGTGCTTGCGCTGTTTGCGAACGGCTTCACCGGAATGCTGGCGACGCGCCTGATCGCCGGAGTTGGCGAGGGCTTGCTGTGGCTCATGCTCAACGCCACCGTAGCCCGTCTGGACGAGCCTGACCGGCGGTTCGGTCAGGTGAATGCGGTCACCGCCATCCTGCTTGCCATCGTGGTTGTTGCGGCGCCAACTCTTGCGGCACAATTGCCAGCCCGATCAGTCTATTGGATCCTCGTCGGCCTGACCGTTTTGCTGATGCCTTCACTTTTGCCGTTCCTGCTGGATCGCCAATTCGGATCTGGCGTCGCAATTGAAAAACCCTCGTTGCGGTCGGTGCCAGTATGGGCGCTGGTTGCGGTCGTGGCCCTCTGGTCCATGGCGCTGACGGTAACCTTTTCCTTGTCAGTTCCGCTCGGGCAGCGGACAGGAGCTTCCGAGGAAAGCATCCATGCGGCAATAGCCATGTCGATGATTGGCATCGTAAGCGGAGCTGGTATTGCCGGGATGATTGGGGATCGTTTTGGAAGAGTGAGGACCCTGGCGGTCATTTTCGGGATCGAATTGATCGCTTCCTACCTGCTGGTCCAATGGACAACGCCCTTTGGCTTCGGGCTGACGCTCACCGTCGTGAATGGCTGCGTCTATGCGGCTTTGCCCTATTTTCTTGGGCTCGCCGCAAGGATCGATACGTCGGGTGGAAGCGCAGCGGCGGTAGCCGGGGCATTTACACTCGGGGGTGGTTTGTCGCCCACCTTCGGCGCTTATCTGATCGGTCTGACGCCCGCTTATTTCGCGATTTTCATTGCGATTGCCGTGTTCACTATTGCGACCTGGTTGGGGGCAATCTTTGGCGGTCGAGCAGTGACAAAAGCGCCTTGAGCTAGTCGCTCTTGCATCGACGTTGGGAGGAATGCTGTGGGTTCGGCGACAACTATCAACAAGGCGGCACTGCAAGCGCTACGAGATCGGGCACGGCGCGACGTTGATGCGGGGCTTGCGTTTGGCGGCGTTGAAGGGTGCAGCATCGCCTTGGCCAAGGACGGCGACATCCTGTGGGAAGAAGGCTTCGGGGCGGCCCGCGCTGATACTCCCATCCTGCTCCTGTCGATTACCAAGACGGTATTCGAGTCCGCGCTGTGGCAATTGTTCGCCGGTTCGCTCAAGCCAGAAGATCGCGTGCTCGAGATCATACCTGATTTCATGAGCGGAACTGCGCCCGACCTCACTATAGGTATGCTTGAAACGCACATGGGCGGCTTTCCGTGGGCGCCGTTGGACTTTCCAGAGGCTGCGGACCGGGATACTCGGCTCGCAGCATTCCGGGAGTGGCGAACCGATCGCAAGCCTGGAGAAGCTTACGAGTATCACCCGCTTTGCGTCGGATGGGTCCTTGCGGAGATAGTCGAACGGGTTTCGGGCGTCGATTACCGCACGTTCCTCAAACGGCAGGTGCTCGAGCCGCTCGGTCTGAGCGGCGTAAACGGCGTGAGCCTCGGTGAGCCTATTGCCGCCCTCCAGGACGTTCTTTTGCATCACAACTGCATGTACGGGTGGGCCCCTGATCGGTCGAAGCGAGTGCCCATGGTCTACGGTCTCGATAGCTATGAAGGGCTGGCTCTGGGCACGCCGGGGGCGGGTGGAGTGGGCACCGCATCCGGCGTCGCGAGGCTGTACCAGGCCTATCTCAGCAATCCGGGCGAGCTCTGGAATCCAGCAATACACCGCGATGCCATCTCACGGACACGCATCAATGGCCCCGATCCCGTCGGCAGGCCGATGCTGCGCACGCTTTCGTTTCTTCAAGCCGGTCCACCCGAAGGCCGGTTCGGCGAGCGGGATGTGTTTGGTAGTGCCGTCTCGGAGCGCACCTTTGGTCATGGCGGGCAAGGTGGGCAAATCGCCTGGGCTGACCCAGATACCGGCCTTTCGTTCTGCTATTTGACCAACACCGTCGTATTCCCGCCGTTCTGTTTCCATCCGCGGGCAAGGGAGCTTTCGAGCTTGGCTGCCCAGGTACTGGATCGGTGAGGCGCGAAGATTCCCTCGCTTGCGGGGAAATTCCTCCGGTTTGGAAGCAGCATGGCCGAACGCCATGATTCTGATCCGCTAAGCAAGCAGGATCGTGTCCCGCACTGGCTGCTGCTGATTCTCGGGGCGGTTGCAGGTTGTCTAATCGCGAACCTCTACTACGCACAGCCGCTGGTGATCGCGATCAGCCGAAATCTGAGCATCGCCCCGCAGCTCGCGGGCAGCATCGTTTCGCTTACCCAGATCGGTTATGGATGCGGCATGGTGCTGGTGGTTCCACTCAGTGACCTGATCGAAAACAAGCGGCTTGTCCTCAGTGCAATGACAGGTGTGCTGGCTGCGCTGGTGCTCCTGGTGACAGCTGCTACTCCGGCGTTGTTCGCCGCCGCTGCGGTCCTTCTCGGGCTCTGTTGCTCGGCAGCGCAGGTCATCATCCCGTTCGTGGCGCATCTGGTAGAGGGACCGCGTCAAGGCAGGGCCGTCGCGACCACCATGGCGATCGTATTGGGCGCCGTGACTCTTGCGAGGCCGGCAGCCCTGCTTCTCAGCGATTTTGGTGGTTGGCGGGCAATATTCATTGCGTCGGCGGTGCTCGTGTTCTGTCTCGGGCTGGTCTTGCTGGTCCTTATGCCGCGCCGCGAGCCAGTTGGACGAAATGGCGCTGTCCAAAATCTGATCTCGCTCGGCACCGTCTTTAGAGCGGAACCGATCCTGCGAAGGCGAGCCCTTTACCAGGCCTGCATGTTTGGGGCCTTCAACATCTATTGGGTTGCGGTGCCGATGGCGCTTTCGCGCAGTTTCGACTTGTCGAGCCAAGGCATCGCAGCCTTTGCATTGGTCGGAGCGGCCGGTGCATTCGTGGCGCCCTTCGCTGCCCGCCTGGCTGAGGCCGGGCGCATGGCCAGCGGGACTCTCGTTGCCTGCCTCCTTTTTGCTGCAGCCTTCCTACTATCCAACATCGCAATCGGTGCGCACGCGCTCTTTGCATTTGGTTTTCTTGCCTTGGTGGCCGACGCCGCATTTCACACAAGTCAGACTTTTGGACGACTGGTCGCACTGGATGTTTCGCCCGCAGTGCGGGGACGGGCAAACAGCCTGTACATGACGATCCTGTTCAGCGGCGGCGCAGTTGGGTCGCTTGTCGGCGGTTTCAGCTTCGATCGAGCGGGGTGGCTCGGCGCCTCGATCATCGGCGCGACCTTAGCTTCATTTGTCGCCCTTCTGACCTGGGTCGAACGCAACGCAGTCCGCGCGAAACAAGCGGACTGCGCAGAACGAACATCGGTCGAAGGATAAATCCGGGAACACCATGGGGGAAGCGGGTTCGGACCGGGAAAGCCAGCAAGCTCTGTGTTGAAAACACGCGCTAGGCGCCTTCATAGCGTATTGGTGTCGATAGTAACCCTAGTGGCGTTTTTGCCCTTGGAGCCATGATCCCGGAGCCGCACCGCCAGCAAGGCGCCGAGACGCCCAGTGTGCGAACCAGCGCGGCATAAACTAAGTTGCCAAAGCGCCGATCGGGGGAAGCTTGGCCGATGCGTCGATCATCACCTGACGGAACCAACTGTGACTGGGATCATGATCTGCCCGCGGATGCCAGGACATCGTTTCGACAATCTCCGGGATTTCCAAGGGGCAGGGAAGCACTTTCATACCTTCCAGATGCCGAGTATCCCTAACGAGGCGTTCCGGAACCGTCGCGATGATGTCGGTCCCGGGTACAACCTTCGTTAGGGTCGCAACGGTAGGCACGATAATTTTCGTATCGAGTCCCAATTGTTTCTTGGCCTGCTCGTCCATGGAAATTGTTCCATCGCCAAATCGCACGCAGACATGCGGCGATGTGCGGTATGTCTCGCCATCGAGCCCGCCCCTTGTCGCAGGGTTGCTGGTGGCGACGACGCATACAAACCGATCTTTGAATATTTCTTTCCTCTGGAAACTCCCCGCCTTGAAGCTCGGATCGACCAAGCGTAGGTCCTGCGGAGTGACACAAAGATCGACATCGCCTGACCAAAGGCGATAAAGCGCCTTGTTATTGAGGAAATCCACTTCGCATTTGATGTTGGGAGCGAGCTGGCTGAGCGCCTTTGAAATCGGCGGCAGCAGAATATCTGCGCAATAGTCCGACATCATTATCCGAAATGTTTTGCGCGCGGTCATCGGATCGAAAGCGCTACCTACGTTGAGTAGGGCTTCGGCCTGCGCCAAAATTTCCTGGAGTGGAAAGATCATGGTTTGAGCGGCCGGCGTCAGCTCCAGGCTGCGTCCGTTGCGAACCAGGATCTCATCGCCAAACCGGTCCCGGATTCGTTTGAGCGCATTGCTCATGGCTGGCTGAGTGACATGCAGCCGCTCAGCCGCGAGCGTGACGCTTTTCTCCGTCAGCAACGCTTCCAAGGCGACCAGCAGGTTTAAGTCGGTTCCTTTGAGATGCATCTGGGCCGTGTCCTGTCATCCGCTTCATACATCATCTCAATTTATTCCAAACATTCAAGAGAACATTTTGATGTATGTCTGGCGCAGCCATATTCTTCTTCCAACGCTAGGGAGAGGAATCATCCAGTCATGGATACAGAAGTCATTGTTGTCGGCGCTGGCCCGTCGGGTCTGACGGTTGCAAGCGAGCTAGCGCAAGCGGGCGTCAAGACAGTCATTTTCGAGCGGCGCACCGGTCACGTTGAGTCGCGTGCTGGCACCCTGTTACCTCGAGTCCTCGAGCACTTTGACACGCGCGGCGTCGTCGATCGTTTCATCCGCAAGGGGTTAAGCCTGCAGCCGTGGCCGTTCACGCCCGGCCACATCTGGGCGGGCATGAAGCCTGTCGAGTGGAAGCACTATCAGTCTCGCTTCGACTTCACCCTGATCGTTCCGCAGAACGACACAGAAGTGGTCATGCTTGATTGGTGCCGTGAGCTGGGCGTCGATATCCGCACCGGCATTCACATCACCAACGTCGGCGAAACTGACGATGGCGTTTTCGTCGAGTATGAGGAAGGCGGCGAAAGCAAGCGCGCAACCGCCAAGTACCTGGTCGGAGCCGACGGTGGCCGTAGCGTTGTGCGCACCAAGATGGGCATTCCGTTTGAAGGTACCGAAGCGACTTTGATCGGTACGCTTGGCGACAGCACGATCAAATTCCCGTTCGAAGGTACGATGAAGTCCGTCGACAGCCCGAAGGGCTGGGCTCTTGCGCTGCACTTCGGTGAGAACCAGACTCGGATCGGCTATGTTCATGTCGACAACGATCCGGCGGACAAGGACAAGCCGGTAACCCTCGAAGAATACACCAAGTGCCTTCGCGATATCTTCGGAACCGACTTCGGAATCGATGAGCTGACCTGGTCGTCACGCTTCACCGACACGATCAAGCTGGTGCCCGATTTTGGCAAGGGCCGTGTGTTTCTCGTCGGGGAAGCCTGCCGGATTCACTACCCCTCGAGCGGCGTGGGCATGAATTTCTGCATCCAGGACGGGTACAACCTGGGCTGGAAGCTGGCTTATGTAGTCAAGGGAAGCGCCCCGGCCAGCATTCTCAAGACCTACAACGAGGAGCGTCGCCCGGTCGCCGAAAAACTTCTCGAAGGCGTGTACGAGCAGTGCGCTATCCAGTTCGATTTTTCGAAGGGTGGGCTCCTGCACCGCGAGCACTTCGAGCGCGACTTGTTGCCACTCACCGATCTGAATCACCGGCTGGGGCTTGAGTTGAATGGGACTACGATGGCCTATCCGGCAGGACCCAATCCGCACCGGCTGGCGGGCTGGCGAGCATTCGATGTCGATTTGATCCTGCGCGACGGGTCAATGACCCGACTTGGTGAACAGCTGCGTAGCATGGACTTTGTACTGCTCGACCTCAGCGGCACTGCCGCATTCAACGGCCTTCGTTTGGACGGTGCCCCCGTCAAGGTGGTTGAAGCGCAGGGCGTTCGACTGCCCAAGGAACTGCACCGGGTGAAAGCCCTGCTCGTCCGTCCGGACGCATATGTCGCTTGGGCGACCGATGAACTGCCCACTGAAGCGGCCGCAATGGCCGCACTTCGCCAGTGGGTGAAGGTTGACGAACTGGTGTCAGCGTGAGCGCCGACCGGTTGCTCATTCGGGGCGGAAGATTGATCACTTTGGCCGACGGCCAAGGTGATCCTCCCGTTGGCGACGTCCTTGTCGAAGGTGGCAAGATCGTCGAAATTGCCCCGAATATTGAGGCTGCCGATGTCGAGGTAATCGATGCGGCGCACATGATCGTGATGCCTGGGTTTGTCGATACGCACCGGCACACTTGGCAAACATGTGTGAAGTACCAGTTCGCGGACACCACACCTGACAAATATTTCGGCGGTTTTCTACCAGAACGTGGTCCGCGGTATCGTCCCGAAGACGTATACATCGCAAACCTGCTTGGCGCGCTAAACGGGATCGATGGCGGCGTCACAACATTGCTGGACTGGTCCCAGATCCAGAACACGCCGGATCACACCGACCAAGCTATTCAAGGTTTGATGGATTCGGGCATTCGCGCGATATTCGGACATAGCATTCCGACCATCGATTGGGCGTCGTGGGCCATCGACAGCCAACGAATTCACCCATCTGACATTCGGAGGGTTCGAGAAACTACGCTTAGTTCTGATGACAGCCTCGTGACCTTGGCAATGGCCGGTCGCGGGCCGGAGATGGCAGCTGACGGCACATGGCAGGCCGATCTTGCCCTTGCCCGTGAACTCGGAATTCGTTCGTCGATTCATATGGGCGCATTTCCGTTCAACGGAGAGAAGGGCGCGATTTCAAAGATGCACTCCGAAGGTCTCCTCGGCGATGACCTAACCTTCATTCATTGCTGCTGCTGCCATGATGATGAATTCAAGATGATGGCAGACCACGGCGTAACCGCATCGCTTGGTGTGAACGTTGAGCAGAATTGCATCGGCATTGGCGATCTACCCTTTGACCGCCTTCTTGCCGTGGGCATCGAACCCAGCCTGAGCGGTGACTCCGAGCCACTCGGTGCATCTGACATGTTCACCCAGATGCGACAGGCTGTGGCATACTATCGCTCTTGGATAGGTGGCGGGCACTCGCGGGTCAAAGATGCGCCAGGTTTTCTCAGCTCTAGAGACGCCCTACGGTTTGCGACATTGCGCGGGGCCGAGGCTAACGGCCTTGCACACAAGATCGGAACCCTGGAGGTAGGCAAGGCCGCTGATATCATCCTCATTCGCATGACCGATATCAATCTGGTGCCGACCAGTGATCCGGTTGCGGCAGTAGTCTACGGAGCGCATCCTGCAAACGTCGATACCGTCATGGTACAGGGTCGGGTGCTCAAACGGCATGGCAAGTTGTTGGGTCACGATCTACAGAAGCTGCGCGAGTTAGCGTACGCATCCCAGAAGTATGTCTTGGGCGATGACTGACGGCCGAATCCCGCTCGACGCTGACTTGGCGGCAATTGTTGCCGGGTTGCCGCCTCCAGACGGCACGTCGATCTTCGACATACCCCCCAACGTTGCCCGCACCATCTTCGATGCAGGTGTAGTTCCGCCTGATGCAGCGGCATGGGCAGACTCAATAGAAGAGATCCGAGACCTTTACGCTGAAGCTGAGGGGCTCACGGTTCCGATCCGCGTATATCGGCCGAAGGCCGACGGGCCTCTGCCGCTATTGCTGTTCTTCCACGGCGGCGGTTTCATGCTTGGCGGTCTCGACCAGATGGACGACATCGCGCGGCGGCTGTGCCGGGACGTGGGTGCAGTCGTGGTGTCGGTCGATTATCGCAAGGCTCCCGAACACAAATATCCTGCGGCTGCAGACGATGCGTTGGCGGCGGTCCGCTGGGCTCTGCGCAACGCCACTTCGCTCGGCAGCAGCCCGGAACGTGTGGCATTGGTCGGCGAGAGCTCGGGCGGCAACCTGGCACTGACGGCGGCGTTGCAGTTGGACGCAAGCGCCGGTCGACTTGCTGCGCTGATGCTCATCGTCCCAGGTGTCGATTTGGGGCCGGTTGAACCAGACCCGGCATGCCCGCTGCTGGCTGCGAACGACATGGCGGCGATCTCGCGCAATTATCTCGGAGCAGACTTCGGCCGGACCGATCGGTTCCCGCCATCGCCGCTCTATGCCGAAGATCTTTCGGGGCTGCCGCCAACTGTGCTGGCGATCGCCGGGCACGATATTCTTGCGCCGTCAAATGAAGCCTTTGCGCGGCGTCTGAGCGAGGCAGGGGTCACTCTGACCGTTCGCCGGTTCGGCGATATGTTCCACCCATTCTTCGGGTTTGCCGGAGCTTCTGCAGGAGCTGCGCGAGCCTTCGATACTTTGACCGGTGATCTTGCCGGCTTGCTCGCGGCGGAAGTCGCGACGCCTTCACAAGGAAGCGGGATATGAACGACACCGTCAGTCCAGCGGCGGCCGTGCACTCGGTCGACTGTTTTGCACTCACTGTTCCCGATTTGCAGGAAGCAGCGGATTTCTACGAGGCGTTCGGCCTGGTCCCTGACCTCCGGGGCGATCTCCTCGAAGTGCGGTGTGAAGGAAATCCGCATGTCTGGATCGAGATCCGCGAAGGCAAACGCAAGAAGCTCGAAAAGGTGTGCTTTCTCGCATTTCCAGCTGACCTCGACAGGATCAGCGCACAGTTACGCGAGGCCGGCGCACTCGTCGAGGGTGCATCAAGCAATGACACGATCGTGGGCCGCACGCCCGACGGACTGCTCGTTGAGGTGCGTGCCGGCGCTAAGATTTCACCGGATGAGAAAGCTCCGTTTACGCAGGCCCCCTCTTATTCGGCAACGCAGGCCTCGGCGCCGCGCAGTGCCTGCACCAAGGTTCACCCCCGCCGATTGGCGCACCTGGCCCTTTTCTCCGGTGACGTCGACAAATCGATCAAGTTCTTCAACGAATGTCTCGGTGTACGCCTCGCGGACCGCTCAGCCAGCGACGTCGCCTTCATGTACGGCGCCCATGGCAGCGATCATCACATGGTCGCATTCGCGCGCTCGGACGGGCCAGGCCTGCATCATTGCAGCTGGGAAGTGACGTCGGTCGATGAAGTCGGACTGGGCGGCGAGCAGATGATGGCTGCCGGCTACGGCCGTGGCTGGGGTGTAGGACGCCATGTGCTCGGTTCGAACTACTTCCGTTACGTTCGCGATCCGTGGGGCAGCCACGCGGAATACTCGGCGGGGATGGATTACATTCCCGCCGGGTTCGACTGGCAGGCGGCCGATCACCCGTCCGAAGACTCTTTCTACCAGTGGGGCCCGCCGCCCCCGGAAGATTTCGTCACCAATTACGAAACCACACGAGAGCCGGCTTGAACACGGCGCATCCGCCGAAAGCCGAAGTCAGGCCAATTTGGGAGAATTGCAATGAAGCTAGTCCGTTTTGACAAGGCGGGGACGGTTGGCCTTGGCGTCCTCGACAATGGTTCGATCATTCCGCTTACCGCGCTCAAGGAGCGCTATCCGACTATGCTGTCGGTCATTGAGGGCGGTGACGCCGCGCTCGACGAGGTTCGCGCCGTCGCTGCCCGCAGCGAGGCTCGGATTGCGCTCGATTCCGTCAAACTGCTCGCACCGATCGAGCGGCCAGGCAAGTATCTCGCGATTGGTATGAACTACCGCAAGCATGTGGAGGAGGCGATCCGCGCGGGTGTAGCAGAACCCACACATCAATATTGGTTTAACAAGCAGACGACATGCATATCGGGGCCGTTCGACGATATCGACCCTGGCGTGACCGAAAAGCTTGATTGGGAAGTTGAACTGGCTGTAGTGATTGGTCGCAAAGCAAAGTCGGTTTCCGAGGCGGAAGCCCCGGATTATGTGTTCGGTTATACAGTGGCGAACGACGTCTCGGCGCGCGACTGGCAGAAGCATTCCCCTACCTTCACCGTTGGAAAGTCGTTCGACACGCATGGGCCCATAGGTCCGTGCATTGTCACTGCGGACGAAATCGGCGATCCACATCGGCTCGGTTTGCGTTGCATAGTGAATGGCGTAACGCGGCAGGAAGGCAACACATCAGAGCTGATCCATTCCGTATGGTCTCAGATCGCTTACCTATCGACCGCCTTCACGCTCGAGCCTGGTGATCTTCTCGCGACAGGAACCCCGCACGGGGTCGGTAATGCCATGACGCCGCCGCTTTTCTTGCACGAGGGCGACGTAGTGCGCTGCGAGATCGACGAGATTGGCGCCATAGAGAACAAGGTGACCGCGGCACGCTGACCAGAGCTCCATTCCAAAGGGATTTTTGTCATGGCTTCCAACAAGGTCATTATCACCTGTGCAATCACCGGCGGGATTCACACCCCGACCTTGTCGGATGCACTTCCCTACAAGCCCGCCGACCTGGCGCACCAAGCAATCGAGGCGGCCGAGGCGGGGGCGGCGATCCTGCACATCCATGCCCGAGATCCCGAGACCGGCGCACCGACCGGCAGCCCGGACGTCTATCGCCAGTTTCTGCCGATCATCAAGCAGGGCACCGATGCGGTGATCAACCTCACCACCGGCGGCAGTCCCGACATGAGCCCGGAAGATCGCCTTGCCGGTGCGCTGACCTTTTCGCCCGAGATGTGCTCGCTCAACATGGGTTCGATGAACTTCTCGTTCCACGACATGGGGCGCAAGGTGAAGGAGTGGAAGTTCCCTTGGGAAGACCAGTACATTCTCGACTCCGAGAAGTTCATCTTCCGCAACACCTTCGCCGACATCCGTCGAAACTACGAGCTGCTCACGGATCACGGCACCCGCTTCGAGCACGAGTGCTACGATATCGGCCACCTCTACAACCTGGCCTATTTCGTCGACAAGGGCATCGCCAAGCCACCGTTCTTCATTCAGTCAATCTTTGGCATCCTCGGCGGAATCGGCGGCGATCTCGACAACGTGATGTTCATGAAGCGGACTGCCGACCGGCTGTTCGGGAGCGATTACGTCTGGTCCGTTCTGGGTGCAGGCAAGTTCCAGATGCCGGTGTGCACCATGGCAGCGCAACTCGGCGGCAATGTCCGCGTCGGGCTGGAGGACAGCCTGTTCATTGGTCGCGGCAAACTGGCTTCATCCAACGCAGAGCAAGTCCAGAAAATCGTCCGCATCCTTGCCGAGCAGGGACTTGAACCGGCTACGCCGAATGAGGCCCGCGAGATGCTCGCGCTCAAGGGTGCAGACCGCACCAAAATCTAGGAATTTGCTATGAACAAGCTTTTCCCAGGCGCCGCCGAGGCGCTCGAAGGAGTGCTGCGCGACGGACTGCTGATTGCCAGCGGCGGTTTTGGCCTGTGCGGAATCCCCGATCGCCTCCTTGATGCGGTGCGCGACAGCGGGGTCAAAGACCTGACCTTCGTGTCCAACAACGCCGGGATCGATGGTGAGGGGATCGGCAAGCTGCTGCGCACGCGGCAGGTGAAAAAGATGATCTCCAGCTACGTCGGCGAGAACAAGGAGTTCGAGCGCCAGTATCTGTCGGGCGAGCTCGAAGTGGAATTCTGTCCCCAGGGCACGCTGGCTGAGCGCATGCGCGCCGGTGGCGCGGGCATTCCCGGCTTCTACACCAAGACCGGCGTCGGCACGCTGGTGGCCGAGGGCAAGGAAGTGAAGCGCTTCCGCGACGAGGACTACATTCTCGAGGAAGGGATCTTCGCTGATCTCGCGCTGGTCAAAGCTTGGAAGGCCGACACCACCGGTAACGTCGTGTTCCGCAAGACCGCACGCAATTTCAACGTGCCGGCGGCCACCTGCGGAAAGATATGCATCGTGGAAGTTGAAGAAGTCGTACCCGCGGGATCGCTCGATCCCGACTCGATCCATTTGCCCGGCATCTACGTCCAGCGCATGATCGTCGGCGCGCCTTACGACAAGAAAATCGAATTTCGCACTACACGCGAAAGGGAGGCCGTCTGATGCCTTGGACCCGCGATGAAATGGCCGCCCGGGCGGC
>NZ_FVZE01000011.1 GCF_900168325.1 Novosphingobium mathurense
TCCTCGCTAACTCCAGTGCAAAACACGACGTTTGCACTCGCGCTAACTCCGACTAGGTCAACGTCCGGGCAAGGCGGCCGCTATCGGATGCGTACACTTCAGCTGTCCGATGACCTCGAAGACAACCATTGGCGAACGGGCAAAAGGAAGACCAATGCAGAAATCAATTAGACAACATTCCTGCCCTTTGAACGTGGCGTGTCGAACGTCGGCTCTCGCCAGAAGCGGACGTTCTGTGCTTCCCCGACCGGCCATCAGGGTGCGACAACAGATAGGTTGGTCGCGGTCGTTGCGCTTTTGGTTCTTAGGGCAAGTGAGCGGAAATTCCCTTGCCGAGCGCGCGGGTTCGGCCGCGATGTGGCGGCCATGGCCGGCGCGCAGGTCTGGCGGACACTGCGCCCGGGGAGGAAAGCATTTTATCGGACCGCCGCTTGGGCGCAGGCGCGGCTGAGCCTAGGTGGTCGCGTTCGTCAGGACCCGGTCGCGCCTGCGCGCCCGCAGGATCCTCATGGCGGTGGGCGTGGCGGCGAATGATCCTTCGCCCGATCACAGGCGCGACCGACCGTCCCGTTTCACCACGATCCCGCCTTTCATCACGAACGACACGTCTTCCAGGACGCGCACGTCGGCCACGGGATCGCCGTCGACGGCGATGAGATCGGCGTAGCGTCCCGCCTGGACCGAGCCGATATCCTGGCTGGCGCCGATGAGGTCGGCGGCGTTGCGGGTGGCGGTGAGGATCGCTTCCATCGGCGTCAGCCCCGCGCCGACGAGCAGCGCGAATTCCTGCGCATTCTCGCCATGCGCGGAAAGACCGAAAGTGTCGGTCCCGAAGGCGATCTTGACGCCGGCGCGGTAGGCGTTGCGCAAGTTGTTGCGGATCCGCGGCGCGACCTCGAGCGCCTTTTCGGCGGTCGAGGGATTGAGCTGTTCGGGATGCGTCTTCGCGCGCTCGTAGACACGCTCGGCGACCAGCATCGTCGGCACGAGATACGTCCCGTGCCGCTTCATCAGGGCGAAACTCTCCGCGTCGGCATAAGTCCCGTGCTCGATCGAATCGACGCCGAGGGCGACGGCGCGGTCGATCGCCGCCTTGCCGTGCGCGTGCGCCGCGACCTTCATGTCGAGCGCATGGGCGGCGGCCACCACCGCGGCGATCTCGTCATCGGCCATGAGTTGGAGGCGCGGATTGTCGCCGATCGACATCACCCCGCCCGACGGCATGATCTTGATGACATTGGCGCCCTCGCGGTGGTGCAGCCGCACGGCTCGTCGCGCCTCCTCGGGGTTGTCGATCACGCCCTCGGCCCACTCCGGGTGCGAGAGTGCGGGGTCGAGACCGTTGGCATGGTCGCTGTGCCCGGCGGTCGGCCCGAGCGCCGCACCCGAGACCCACAGACGCGGTCCGGGCACCACGCCTGCGGCGACGTTGCGGCGAAGCGCGGCAACCGCGCGGGTATCGTCGCCCAGGCTGCGCAGCGAGGTGAAGCCCGCGAGCAGGCTCGCGCGCACATCGTTCACGCCATCGACCAGATCGTCGTAGGAGGTGCGCGTCACCGCATTGCGCACCGGATCGCCCTTGTGGAACGTGCTGAGGATATGGACGTGGCAGTCGATCAGGCCCGGCAGGACGGTCGCGCCGGTTAGATCGACGATCTCTGCGTCTGCCGGGCTGACGTAGCCCGGCTCGATCGCGGTGATGCGATCGTCGGTGATGAGGATCGAGACTTGCGATCGCGGCGCCGCGCCCGTGCCGTCGATCAGGTGCCCGGCGTGGACGACCACGTCGCGCGCGGCGGCCGCGCCCGCATCGAGCGCGCACCACGCCGCCAACACCGCGAGCACGATCTTCTTCATCGCAATTCCCCTGTTTGCCCGGCGGGCCGAAGCCGCCGTCCCGATCAGTGCAGCCGCCCGCCGCTTCGCTGCGGTGCGTCCTCGCGCGGCTCGGCCAGATAAGCGTGGATGTCCTTAACATCCTGCGCGCTCAGGACGTCGGCGAACGAGGCCATGCCAGCATCGGCGAAGATCCCCTCGCGCACGATCTGGTCGAAGGCATCGTGTACCTCGGGCGCGATTTTCCACAAGTTGGGGTAGCCGCCCAGACCCGTCGGACCGCCGTGGCAGCGCGCGCAGTTCTGTCCGTAGAGCGCCGCGCCGCGCGCCACCGCCGCCGCCGGGCCGCGGAATTTCGCCGGCGCCGGCAGGTAGGGCTGCTCGACCCGCTCGGGCGGCAGGGCGATTGCCGCGCCATCGAGCTTGAGCACCACCAGCCGCTCGTAGTTCTCGCGCTCGGCCGCGACGGCGCCGGTCGGATAGGCGACGTTGAGCGCCCCGCCGAAGCCCGCCATGACTGCCACGTACTGCACCCCGTCGATCGTATAGGTCATCGGCGCGGCCATCACCCCGGTGCCGATATTGACTCGCCGCAGCCGCTTGCCGCTGCGTGCGTCGTAGACGTCGAGGAATCCGTCGGCGGTGCCCTGCATGACGAGCCCGCCCGCGGTCGCCATCGCGCCGCCGCTCCAGAAGGGGATCGGATCGGAGGTCCAGACCGTCTTGCCCGCGACCGGGTCCCAGGCCTTGAGCACGCCCTGGAAAGTGGGCTTGGGCTGCCCCTCGAGCACCTTGGACTGCGCGGCATCCTCGTGCGCGCCGAAGGCACCGAAGGCCGGGAAGGCCGCGACGGAGGACTGCAGGTTGCTGTAGGGCCGCTTGGGCTGGGGATGGACCGCGAAGGTCATCGGCGCCTCGAGCACCGGAATATAGACCAGCCCGGTCTCCTCGCTATAGGCCATCGGCGGCCAGTTGTGCCCGCCCGCCTCGGAGGGCCAGACGAGCTTGGTTTCCTTCGAGTAGTCGCCCTGCGCCGTCATCACGGGCCGCCCGGTCTTGAGATCGACGCGATCGGCCCAGGTCACGGTCGTGTACTTCTCGGCCGAGAGCAGCTCTCCGGTGCTCCGGTCGAGAACGTAGAAGAACCCGTTCTTCGGCGCCTGCATCAGCACCTTGCGCGGCTTTCCGTCGATCTCGAGGTCGGTCAGGATCATGTTCTGCGTGGCGGTGAAGTCCCAGCTGTCGGCCGGGGTCGTCTGGTAGTGCCACTTGCGACGCCCGGTCCGCGCGTCGAGCGCGACGATCGAGGAGAGGTAGAGGTTGTCGCCGCCCGCCGGGCTGCGCACCCAGACCGGGTGCGGCATGCCGTTGCCGGTGCCCACGAAGACCGTCGCGGTCTCGGGATCGTAGACGATCGAATCCCACGCGGTGCCGCCGCCGCCCAAGTCCCAGCGCGACTTGGGGTCCCAGGTCTGGCGCGCCAGGGTGACGTCCGGGCTCTCGTCGCCGTTCGCCGGATCGCCGGGCACGACCCAGAACCGCCAGGCGAGCTTGCCGGTCTTGCGGTCATAGGCGCTGACATAGCCGCGCACGCCCATTTCGGCGCCGCCGTTGCCGATCACCACGACATCGCCCGCGACGCGCGGCGCGCCGGTGATAGCATAGCTCATCTTGCGGTCGGTGATCGTATCAACCTTCCACAAGGGCTTGCCGTCCTTGGCGTCGAGCGCGGCGAGGTAGCCGTCGAGCGTGGCGATGTAGACCTTGCCGCTCTCCACCGCCACGCCGCGATTGACCACGCCGCAGCAGGTCCGTCGGGCGAAAGTGCCATCGACTTGCGGATCGTAGCGCCACAGCTCCTTGCCGCTCTTGGCATCGAGCGCGTAGACGACGCTCCAGGGACCGGAAAGATACATCACCCCGTCAACCACGAGCGGCGTCGCCTCGACCCCGCGATGGGTGCGCCCGCGCACCACGAAATCGTCGAACTCCCAAGCCAGGCCGAGCTTGTCGACGTTGTCGGCGGTGACGTCGCCGGCCAGATAGTAGTGCTCGGTCTCGCGCGCCCAATCGGGCACGGCGCCCTCGCTGCCCCCGCTCGACGAACAGCCGGCGAGCGCGGCGAGCGACAGCAGACCCGCGGCAAGCGCGAGACGCAACCGCGCCATGGAACGGATCGAAGCGGGCGAAAGACGCGTGGGCATGCTGCGGGGACCTTCCGTTTCGCCTCAGAACTGGCGGCGGACTTCGACGCCGACGGTGCGCGGCCGGATCGTGGTCGAGCGATCGGAGCCGGCACCCAAATCGGTATCGATGAAGGGGCTCACGTCAAACAGGTTGTTGACGTAGAGCCGCACGGTGGTGTCGCCGTCGCCGAGCGAGGCGAAGGCGTTGACCACCTGGTAGCTCTCGCGGAACTCGGCGAGGTTGGGCACGGTGCCCGCGACCCCGTCGGAGAACGTCACCGCCTGGACCTGGCCGAACTGGCGCCGCGCGCGGCCCTGGTACTGGTATTCGGCGCGAAGCTGCAGCTCCCAGCGATCGGCGACGGGCAGGGTCTCGGCGGCGTAAGCGCTCAACATCCACTTGGGCACGGCCTGGACCGTGTCGCCGTCCTGCGCCGCGGTGCCGGGCGCCGCGCTGACGATCTTGGCATCGGTGTAGGTCGCGGTGCCGCCGACATGGAAGGCGTCCGAAAGGTTGAAGCGCGCCTCGATCTCGGCGCCCTTGATCTCGGCGCTGCCGGCGTTGCCGGTAAAGGCGAAGCCGCAGTTGGTGAGGTTGATCTGCTGCTGGATCTTCTTCCAGTCGGTGTAGAACAGCGCGCCGTTCAGCATCACCTTGTTGCCCGCGAACTGGTTCTTGGTGCCGAGCTCGTAGCTCCACAGGTTGTCCGATTCGAAGGCATCGGGTGCCGAACTGAGGCCCAGGCGCGAAAGGTCCGCCGAGCACAGCTCCTCGTTGATCTTGAAGCGGTTCGGGCCGCCCGGGCGGAAACCCTTCGCCGCCGAGGCGTAGACGAGGTGGTCCCGGTCGACCTCGTAGGAAACGCCCAACTTGGGATTAACCCCCTTTTCGTTGCTGCGGCGGTCCTCGACGACGGTGAGGCCGCCGTTGAACGGCCCGTCGCCAAGCAGGTCGAGCTCCTGCTTGATCTGGAAGAGGCGCACGCCGGCGGTCAGCGTGAGGCCGTCGATCACCTCGTAGTTGGCCTCCCCGAAGGCGGCGTACTGGTCGGTGACGGTGGTCGTATCGCCGAGGTAACCGGTCTCGGTGCCGATCACCGGGGTCGCGCCCGGCGTGGTCACGATCTGGTAGAGGTTGTCCTTCTGGTGCGAGTAGAACAGCCCCGCGACCCAGGTGAAGCGCGCGCCCGGTCCGGTGTCCGAGGCGATCCGCAGTTCCTGGCTGAAGGTCTTGGTCCGGCTCAGCGAGAGATTGTAGCTGTCGAGCGCGAAGAGCGGCGGCACCAGTCCGCCGATGAAGAAGCTGTAGTCCCGCTCGTAGCGCAGCTTGCGGTCGAAATAGGCGGTCAGCGAGGTGAGGCGAACCCCGGGGAGCTCCTTCTCGACGTTGATGCTGTAGATCCCGGCCTGGTCCTTGGTCGGCTGCGCCAGCCGGTAGGAGCTGGTCAGATCGGGCGTGTTGACGAAGAACTGGCTCGGATTGCGCAGGCGATAGTCCTGGTAGAACAGCGCGGGCGTGATCGACCAGCTCGGGTCGGGCTGCCACAGCAGCGAGAGACGCCCGACATAGGTGTTGGCGCTGTTCTGGTCATCCTTGTCGCGCGTGCTGAGCGAGGGCTGGGCGAGCGGCACGTAGTCCGGCGAAGCCGCGCTCGAATAGTTCGAGTTCTGGACGTCGAGCCCCGCGACATTGTCGATGTAGCCGCCGTCATGGCGGTAGAAGAGCCCGCCGCGGATCGCGAGGTGGTCCTCGACGATCGGCAGGTTGATCACCCCCTCGGCGGTGTAGGACGGATCGCCGTGCGCGGTGAAGGCGAGCCCCGCCGCCGTGCTTCCGCCGATCCGCGTCAAGTCCGGCTTGGCGCTCACGTACTTGATCGCGCCGCCCATCGAGCTGCCACCGTAGAGCGTGCCCTGGGGCCCCTTGAGCACTTCGAGACGTTCGACGTCGAAGAACACCGGATCGAAAGCGCCGCTGAAGGTCGTGGCGATCGTTACCAGCGAGATGTCGTCGAGGTAGATGCCCACCGTCGGCGAGGAGGCGACAGTGCTGACGCCGCGGATATTGTAGTTGCCGAGACCGCGCTCGACGCCCGAGAACGAGAAGCCCGGCACCACGCGCAGCACGTCCTTGACGTCGACCGCGCCGCGGTCGCGCAACTGGTCGGCGCTCACCGCATTGACCGAGATCGGCACGTCCTGAAGCCGCTCGCTGGTCTTGCGGGCGGTGACGACGATGTCGTCGCCGCCCGCCCAGCCCTGGTCCTGCGCGAGCGCTGCCGGCGCGAAGGCGGGCAGCACCGCGAGGCCGAGGGACGAACCGCAAAGCGCGGCAAGGCGAAGACGCGCGGCGGCGGTGGAGATACGGCAGGACGACATTTCAAACCCCCATTCGAAACTGTGACGCGCGCCGTTCGGCGGCGCGATCGATCGATCTCATCATGACGCTTCGGTGGCGGTCGTCCTCTTTGCCGCCATGGTTTTTGTTTGCGCAGCACCGAAAATCGCGTCGCCGCAAAGGTTCTTCGGGCCGAGCCATAAGCACACCGCGCCCATCGCGGGCATCTCTCGAAAATCGCAAGCTGTATCGACCGCATGGGGGCATCGCATGAATAGCACAAGTAATTCAATCGATTGGCGCGCCAAGGCCGCCGCCCTCAGCCTGCCGCGAGAGCACTTCGTGGACGGCCGCCATCTTGCATCGACCGGCCAGGACCGGTTCGAGACGATCGATCCGGCGACCATGGCCGTCCTCGGCGACTTGCCGCAGGGCACGGCGGCCGACGTCGATGTTGCCGTCGCGGCGGCGCGGCGCAGCTTCGAGCAAGGCGTCTGGTCGCGCGTCACGCCGCTCCACCGCAAGGCCGTGCTGCTGCGGCTCGCCGAGCTGATCGAGCGCGATGCCGACGAACTGGCGCTGCTCGATACGCTCGAGATGGGCAAGCCAATCGCCGCCGCACGTGCCGAGATCGCCTTCGCCACCGGTTTTTTCCGCTACTACGGCGAGGCGACCGACAAGATCTACGGCGCCACCAACCCCTCGGCCAGCGACACGATCGGGATGAGCCTGCTCGAACCGCGCGGTGTGATCGGCGCGATCGTTCCCTGGAACTTCCCGCTGGTCAACGCCGCGGTCAAGGCCGCCCCGGCGCTCGCGGCGGGCAATTCGGTCGTGCTCAAGCCTTCGGAACTGGCGAGCTTCTCGGCGCTGCGCCTTGCCGAGCTCGGCGCCGAGGCGGGCATCCCCGCGGGCGTGTTCAGCGTGCTCGCCGGGCTCGGCACCACCGTTGGCGAGGCGATGGGCCGCCACCGCGACATCGACCTCCTGAGCTTCACCGGCTCGACCGCGACCGGCCGGCGGCTGATGGTCATGGCCGGCGAATCCAACGGCAAGCCGCTCATGCTCGAGTGCGGCGGCAAGTCGCCGCAAGTGCTGTGCGCCGACATGGCCGACGATATCGAGGCGGTCGCCGCGCGCGTCGTCCAGGACGCGTTCTGGAACCAGGGCCAGTGGTGCGCGGCGAAGTCGCGGCTGATCGTCGAGGACTCGTTCCACGACACGCTGATGGACGCGGTGCTGGCGGCGAGCGCGACGCTCGTGCCCGCCGATCCGCTCGATCCGGCGAGCAACTTCGGACCGCTCGCGAGCGCCACCCAGGCGAACCGGGTGACGGGTTTCATCGCCGCCGCGCGCGCGGAAGGCGGCGAATGCCTCACGCCCGAACGGACCCTGCCCGAAACCGGCTGCTACGTCGCGCCGACGGTCTTTACCGGCATCTCGCGTGAGATGGGCATCGCGCAGGACGAGGTCTTCGGCCCGGTCCTCTCGGTCCTGCGCTTCAGCGACTTCGACGAGGCGATGGCGCTCGCCAATGCGACCCATTACGGCCTCGCCGCGACGGTCTGGACGCGCGACGCGCGCCGCACCCATGCCGCCGCCAAGGCGATCCGCGCCGGCAGGGTCACGCTTCGCGCCAGCGCCGCCGCCTCCGACCACAGCGGCTTCGCGCTCGGCGCCGAACCCTGGGGCGCATCGGGATTCGGCGTCGAAGGCGGCATCGAAGGGCTGCGGGCCTATAGCCGGCTCAAGTCGCTTGAATTGGTCAGCTGATGGTGTATGCTTCGGCATCGCGGCATGGAGCAAATCATTGATGGGAACAGCCGAGCAGCAGCGAATTGCCTCCCTCGATCCCACCTTGCGGCCGGTGATCGAAGCGCTCGATGTTCAGTTCGAATGGCCAGCCAATGCCTCTGCGAGACTTCAGGGAACGCCGCGCCTGCGTAGCCGTAGCGAAGGCGTGGCCGGCTGGATGCGCGGGCTGACGATCCGCCCCGGCTTCTCGCTGGTGCTAAACGACACCAGGTACGGCGCGGAGCAGCTCTATCGCCACCGCTGCGCCGACGCTCTCAAGTTTCACGTCAAGCTCGACGGTGCGAGCATGGTCGGCAACGACGAGGGCCTCCAATCGGTTGTCCGCAAGGACCAGCTGAGCTACCTCGTCCTGCCGCCGCACTCGATGAAGGTCGAGCGGGTGGGCCGCATGACCCGCGAACGCTCGATCACGCTCATCTGCGAACGCGAATTCCTGCGTGCGATGTTCGAGGGGACTACGGGCAGCCTGCCCGAAGGGATCGGCGATTTCATCGCCGGTCGCTCGCCCCGCTTCGAGCATCGCGGCGCGCCGCTGCCGGCGAAGCTTCGCCGCATGGCCGAGGAACTGCTCGGCCAGCCCGAGGGCGCGCTCGGCGATCTCATGATTGAGGCCAAGGCGATCGAGCTCTTGTGCCATGCCTTCACCGAAGTGTGCGACATCCCGCCCAGCGCGGACGGGATCTCGGCGCGGACCCAGCGCCGCGTCGGCGATCTCGTCGCCATTCTCGACAGCGAGGGGGCAAACGGCCACAGCGTCGGCGAGCTGTGCCGCATGCTCGCCTGGAACGAGACGCAGATGATGGAGAGCTTCAAAAAGGTGACCGGCTCCACCATCTCAGGCTACCGCCATCGCCTGCGCATGGACGAGGCGCTGCGCCGCCTGCGCACGAGCGATGCCTCGATCACCGAAATCGCCTTCGATGCGGGATACGAGCACAGCAGCAATTTCGCGACCGCCTTCAAGCGCACCTTCGGCGTCTCGCCGACCGAAGCACGGACCCAATACTTCTGAGCCGCGCATAGAAGTTTCGGCGCTGCGCAAGGGCGCACCCTGGCGTGCTTGGCTAGCATCGGGCGATGACCACCGCACATAGCTTCAGCGCCGATTATCAGGGCGCCCGCGCTCGCTTTCGCGAGCACGCGAAACGCGCTGGCGGCACGCTCGACACGCTCGCTCATCCCGAAACCGGACCCGACGGCTGCACGCTCAGCACCGACATCGCCTGCTTCGGAGACCGTGACGCGCCCGCGCGGCTACTGCTAATCTCGGGCACCCACGGCGTCGAGGGCTTCTGCGGATCGGGCGCGCAGATCGACCTGCTGCGCCGCGGCGAAATGCAACGCCTGCCGGCAGGGATCGGCGTGGTCATGGTCCATGCGATCAACCCCTACGGCTTCGCCTGGCGCCGCCGCGTCACGCACGAAAACGTCGATCTCAACCGCAACTGGATCGATTTCGCCGCCCCGCTCCCGCGCAATCCCGGCTACGACGAACTCGCCGGGGCCATCGTTCCGCGCGCCAGGACCCCCGCCGCACTGAGCCAGAGCGCGGCCGCCCTCGACGCTTATGGCGAGAAGCATGGCCAGATCGAACTCGTTCGGGCGCTGAGCGGCGGGCAATACGCTCATCCCGAAGGCATTTTCTACGGCGGCACCGCGCCGACCTGGTCGCGTCGCGCGCAGGAATCGATCGTATCCGAGTATCTTCGCGGCGCGGGCACGGTGGGTATCATCGACTATCACACCGGCCTCGGCCCCGAAGGCTATGGCGAGCAGATCAACACGCACCCCCGGTCGAGCGCGGACTTCCGGCGCGCGCATGCCTGGTACGGCGCGGCCCTCGCTTCGGTCGCCGACGGCACATCGGCCTCGGCCAAGATCGCCGGCGACGGCCTCAGCGCCGCGCCGGCGCTGCTGCCGGGCGCGCAAGTCACGGCCATGGCGCTCGAATTCGGCACGCAACCCCTCGATGACGTACTCGAGGCGCTGAGGTCAGACGCATGGCTCCACGCCTACTCGGATCCGAGTGGGCCGCAAGCCGGCGCGATCAAGCGCCAGATCACCGAGGCCTTCTACGTCGATCGCGACGATTGGCGCGGAATGGTCGCGGGCCAGTCCCTGCTCGCCGTGCGGCAAGCGCTCGCAGCGCTCGCGAGCGCCGTCTCCCCCGCGCGGTGAAACCGCGTGGCAGGCGCCGCGCCGCTCACAGTCCAGGCAGGTCGAGCCATTTTTACGCGCACACGCGATGGCGATTTCGTAGCCTGCATCGGCTTGGCGCATAACGCCGATCGCCGGATCGTTCCAGTGCACGCGCTCGATCCGCCACGCCGCCGCCTCGGTGTCGTCGGCGATGATGACCATGCCGGCATACTGCGAGACCGCTGTATGGACCTACGATGACCGGCTATGATGTGTAGCTGACATTCCTAAGGCCTCACCGGAACGGCTTAAGTTGGTCGAAATGTTCGGAAGATTGCCTGGAAGGCAGGTTCCTTGTCCGGCAAACGCGTCAAACCAAACGACATAGGCTTTTTGCCTTTGAATGACCCTCGCCGTTGCCGCGGCGAGGGTTAATCACTTTCGCGCATGAAGACTGTTACGTCTCGCGGTTTGATTCGCTACGTGACATCTTTGAATAACACGGGAGACGCTGCCTTTTCGGAGTTCTCTTGCTCTCACGACGGCACCGCCGTCTTTGACGGCAATCTACGCGTACCTAGCGGAGCACCTTATACGCCATTGACTTATACGCCAATGGCGTATAATTTGGGTATATGACGAGTTTGCAGACCGTAGTGGAACTGTCCGAGTTTCTACGACGGGCCAAGGCGATCATGTCCTACGAGGAACGTGCCGCGGTGGTGGATTACCTCGCCGCCAATCCAGAGGCAGGCGTTTCGCTGCGAGGCGGGCTGCGCAAAGTGCGGATTGCACGTGAAGGAGGCGGAAAAAGCGGTGGGTATCGAACCGTCCATGTATTTGGCGGCATGCAGATGCCAATCTTTCTCGTCACCGTGTTCGCCAAGAATGAGAAGGATAATCTCAGCAAGGCGGAACAAGCAGAGCTCATCGCGCTCGGGAAACTGCTACTTGCGCATTATGGAGATCGTTCATGAGTGCCTTTGAAAGTATCAAGCAGGGGCTGACCGAAGCCCTGGCCTTTGCTGAAGGCAAGGACACCGGAGCGGTCGTCCATCAGGTAGAAGTTCCTACCGTGGATGTCGCTGCGATCCGCGCCAGTACCGGCCTGTCTCAAGGCGCGTTCGCGCGCAGCATCGGCGTGGCGAAGGGGACGTTGCTAAACTGGGAACAGGGCCGCCGCCGCCCCACAGGGCCTGCTCAGGTTCTACTGGCAATGATCGCCAAGAAGCCTTCGCTCGTGAGCGAACTGCTGCGCTAAGCCAAGTCCACCACCGGACAATTCAGGGCCAGTGGCAGTTCTATAGGACAGCCGATGAGACAGGCTCCATCGTCAAGATGGATCGAACTGCGCTGATGCATTCTAGCTATGGCCATCATGGCCATAGGAGATGTGTCATGGGATTATCAGAATTCGATCCCGCCATTCCCGCACGCGTTTCGTGGAACGCCGGGCGCAAAGTGGGGCCAAAGCGCGCGCTCAAACCGCGCCAGATAGGGGCGGTGCGTTTCTTTCTCGACCAGAATCGACGCATTCGGGATCGCGCCCTCTTCGATCTCGCGATCGACAGCAAGCTGCGCGGTTGCGACCTGGTGAAGATGAAGATCGGCGATATCGTCTGTGATCGGAAGATTCGAAACCGGGCTACCGTGGTTCAGCAAAAGACCGGGCGGCCCGTTCAGTTCGAGTTGATGGATGATGCTCGCGCAAGCCTTCTCAAATGGCTTGAGCTTCGGAGTGGCTCTCTGGAAGATTTTGTCTTTCCCAGTCGCACGAACCATACGGCCCACATCAGCACGCGGCAGTATGCCCGTCTCTTTAATGAATGGGTGACCGGGATTGTTGCCCTGCGGAGGGCCAAGGCATCCATCATCTACAAGGCCACAGGCAATCTCCGGGCGGTCCAGATCCTGCTCGGCCATACGAAAATTGAAAGTACAGTCAGATACCTTGGGGTCGATGTAGAAGACGCCTTGGTTCTGGCAGAGGGCACGGAGATCTAACATTTATTGGCTCCCCGTTTCGGTGGGGAGCCAGAATCCTTCTGCCACGGGTAAGCTGCCACGAATTCAGACCTACTGCGCAGCGCCTACCGGCCCAGCTTCCGCATACGGCAAGAGAAAGCTGCTGGCCCGCTCTAGAGGAACGTAAATACGCGCTTGAATGACCGGGAAGGGTCGGAGATGTTGGAAGCGAGCCTTCAGATTGAGCTGAGGTGGGAAGCGAGGACCGAAGCTGTTCGAGCAGGCCGTTAGCTTCCATGGCTCGTAAAAATTCTTCAGGTGACATTTCAGGTCGCTTCAGGCGCTCGCGCATTTTACGGATTGCAGCGATCGCCCGCCCCTCATCAAGGGCAATCGTGTCAGCAATGAAGTCATCGGCAGTTCGTGCCTCAATGTTGAGTTTGCCGAGGATGTCAGCCGGGAGATCCTTTAGATTCTCGGTAACGAGGGCTTGGGCTTGCGTTTTGACGGCAGCGGCGATGACGTGTTCGTCATCAGGATCGGGTAAGCCAAACTGCGCGCTAACAATCAGCTCAAAATCTTCGACCATTGCTTCTGGGAAGGCCGTCTGCATGGCCATTATCGCTCGCGCCCCTCGTGCCTCAGGATCATCGAAATCGCGCTCGCAGGCCCTCTTGATCAGAGCTGCTTTAGTCTCGTTAAGAATAGGCACTGACCAGCGAATGCGGAAAAAATTCGGCTTCGGCAAGCGACAGCAGCAAATTGCGCCGCCAGACACTGACGAGCGTACAGGCATCAATTAGGGCAGTGTAGCGGATTGCGAACACTGGGTCAGACCAAGTCGGCATCGCCGCTGATGAGTTCGTCGAGGGCGCGCGAACGTTCATCATCGCGTTGCGCCTTGTAGCGGAACACGTCATCGGCCCGGATACGGCGATGTCGCCCTACCAGAGTGTGGGGCATTGCCTCCTGCTCAAGCAGCTTGATCAGATAGGGACGTGACACATTGAGGAGGTCTGCAGCTTGCTGGGTCGTCAGCATTTCCTGGATCGGCACGAGTGTTACTGCACTGCCGCTGCCGATATAACGTAGCAATTCAAGAAACAGGTCAGACATGGCGGGAGTGAGAGTAATTTCGACCGGCTTCTTCGATTCCGGCACCCGGAGACGCAAGGTTGCTTCGCCCGACTTTTGGGCAGCAAGCATGCGACGAAGCTGGTTAGCGATCTGGCGGTCATCAGCCGACGGCATATGGCCGCCGAACGGCTCTGAATGCGCAGGCAATGTCATGGGAACTCTCCGTGGTAGAGCGATCAATACCTCATATTCGAAATAAACGCAACGAAAATTGGTTCCCCTGGGGAGGGGCAACCTTCCCATCGCCCTATCAGCCGGTCTGTTTGCAGCGAGAATCGCCAGATGGCCTTCAGTTCCAAGGTAGCATAATTACGATAGGTAACTGGCGTGGAACCCTGGGCCCCCTGACGCTTGGAGTGAATCGATGAAACGGAGCGGTTCGAGCCCGGAGCAGCAGCGCAACGCGGCAATCTATGTTGCCGTAATGGATGGGGCGACCTTCGGGCAGCTTGCTCAGAAGTATGCCATCAGCAAGGTGCGCGTGCAGAAAGCCTACGCTCGGGAGCGAGAAAACGTATCTGAGCGGCCGAAAGGGGTGGCTCCCCTCCATGGGACCAGCAGCTTGAAACATCACCCTTTCCCGCACCGCCAAACCGGGATGCCGAGCTTCTTCGCCTTGTCTGCAAGGTTGTCCTGAATGCCTGTGCCCGGAAAGGCAAGAACGCCCACGGGCACGACTTCGAGCATCTGATCATTGCGCCTGAAGGGTGCTGCGCGTCCGTGCCTGGCCCAGTCCGGTGCAAACCCGATCTGCGGAACGCCGCGGTGATCGGCCCAGCGCGAAGCAATCTTTTCTGCGCCTTTCGGGGACTTGCCATGCATCAGAACCATGTCGGGATGCTTGGCGTGAACCTGGTCGAGCTTGGCCCAGATCAGCTTGTGGTCGTTGAACTCCAGGCCACCGGTACAGGCAATCTTTGGACCTTCGGGCAACAGCACGTGGTTCTGCGCACGCTTGCGAGCCGCGATAAAGTCGCGGCTGTCGATCATCGCCGAGGTGAGATTGCGGTGATTGACACGGGAACCGCTGCGAGGAAGCCATGCCTTTCCTGCGCGGCGCTCGTAATGCTCGCCCGCCTGATCGCGCATGAGTTCGAAGGCATCCTGCCGTTCCACCAGCGTGCGGCCCTGTGCGATCAGCCGCTCCAGTTCGACGGATCGCACCTCGCTACCGTCCTGTTCACGCTGCGAACGGCGCTGCGCCTGTTCGTTATCGTCGAGTTCGCGGTTGGCGCGTTCGGCGGCGCGATGGAAGACGTTCGCGGTGGACCAGAGCAGGTCATTGAGATCGGGTTCCATGCGCGTGTCGTCGAGGGTAGCGATCAAGGCATCGAAGATGTCGGCGATCGCACCGGCCAGCATGTTGCCGTCGGGAAGGGGTCTGGGGTCCGGTTCGTCCTCGAAGGGACGATAGCCGTGCAATTGCAGTTCGGTCAGTACGTGATCGGTCGGGCAGGATGTACTGGTATGCTCAAGCTCGTTCGATTGCCTCACGGGATGCTCCATCGCCTCATGCCGCGCCCCGCGCGGCCTTCGTGGCGACCAAAGCCGTCGGGACGAGCGGGCTGGCACCCGGCGCGGCAGCGATGGGCCGAAGCGACAAGCGAAGGACCGAGGGCGGCGACTATTTTGGTTCGCGATGGCAAAGCGCTCCGATAGGTAGCGCGCCGGAAAATAGTCGCCGCAAAGGTTGCCCGGCCGGGCGGCCTGACGGCCGATCGCCCTCTCGAAGGCCAGGGCGCGGCTTTGCTGAGAAGGAGACTATCCTGCGAGACGATGGCCGATAAAGCCTATCACGATCGTCCTTGTCCCTACGCAGAGGGTGCCAGGAAGAGTGCTGCATCTTGAGTCGTCATAGATACACGCAGACACTCGCGGACCGCGTCGATGCCGCGATGCCGCAAGTCGTCGTTGAAGTCGTCCAATGCGGGCTGCAGCGCGATAACCTCAATGCCGGCCTGTTCCCCCCTGTCCTTGAGTGCCGCGAGCACGCCTTCGCCTGCCGGATCGACGTCTTGTGCGACATAGAGCCTGCGCAAGGATGCTGGAAATGCAATCGCGGCAAGGTGGGCGGCGGAGAGTGCGGCCAGCATGGGCATGGTCGGCAGAGCAGAGCGAAGCGACAGGACGGTCTCAATGCCCTCGCCAGCAGCCATGACCGGCCCTGCTTTGCCAAAGCGCACAGCGTTCCCAAGCAGATCGCCGAGCGCCCGGCGCGAGGTTGCAACAGGCGCCTTGCCGAGTGTTTCCTCGTTGAAACCGTCAGGATCGAGCCAGGTGCGATGAATGCCGGTAATCTTGCCGTTCCGGTCGGTGACCGCCGCAAGCATGGCAGGCCAGTGCTCCGTCGGGCAATCTTCATAAGTCCGGTAGTAACAGTGGGGATGGAAACGCAGGGCCTCGGCCGGGATTGGCGAAGTGATGCCACGGCCCTGCAAGTAAGATTGAGCAAGCGTGCCCTCGATCGGTGCGCCCATGGCAAACAGGCGGCGGGCCGCATTTCGTTTTCCGGAGGATGCATTGGATCTGGCCTGCCGGCGGGGCGAGGCTTGGGGCTCTTCAGGTGGCAAGCGAAGAAAGCGGCGTGCCTCATCCGTCACGTCCCCGAACTCGACCAATCCGCATGTCTCGCGGATCACGTCGAGCAGATCGCCGTGCTCGCCCGTCGCCGCATCGGTCCACTTTCCGGCGACACCCTTGGCCGTGTCCCTGAGGCGCACGTACATCGAGCGCCCAGCGGTATTGCGTACATCGCCCACCTGCCAGTAGTTGCCCTGCCGTGTGCCGTGGGAAAGGTAATGCCGGCATACCAGTTCGGCCCGGTCGGCAAGGGCGCGCGCCAGGTCTTGTGCTGTCTCGATCATGATGGTCCTTCATGCAAAGGGCCCGCCGTCGGCACGCAGGCGAAGCAGCGCTTCGCGGGTGATGCCGGTTGGGCGGGCCAGTCGCGTTGTTGCCGGTGCCTATTCGACTGCGATTACCTGCGCGTCGGCATCATTGTCGGGGACCAGGGCAGATTCTCCGATATCCTTTTCACCGCCGGACGCTTGCGTTTCTTCGCCTGCGGCCTCGCCGTCGGTGGAATCGGCCAGCGAGAACGCGATCGACGCGCCGCCCGGAGTGCGAAGTGGCTCGGGTAGCCAGCCCGTATCGGCCAACAATTCTTCGGCCTGCGAGGCCATGTCGCCTTTCTTGAGGTGCGCAATGCGATCGGCGGCATCGTGCCCCCTGCCTTCGGCGACTGCCTGCAGGATTCGCGCCTTTGTGACCCGACCAAGGAACTGGTTGACGGTGGGCCGCCATCCGGCACGCACCATGTCGAGAGCCACGGTCGCGGCCAGTTGGTCGGCATGGGCGAGTGCGCGCGGTCTGCGGTTCCAGGCTTCATGCACGGCATTGACCGACATGCTGACGACATGCGCAAAGAGCGCCCGGCGCCGGGCCTCGTCCCAATCGCCAAGTGCCTCCCACAGTTCCGCGGATTCCTTGGGGAGCAACGCGGCCCAATCGTCATGGCGGGTGCGGATTGCCTGCGCGCAGGCACTGTCATTGAGCCCCGCCGCCTGCGCCCCGAAACTCACGCTCTTGAGATCGAGGTCCAGGCAACTGTCCGTGCGGTAATGGTAGAAGACCTGGAGTGTCAGGGCGTGGAGCGCGGCGAGGAAGGCAATGTCGGGCTCATCGCCAAGAGCCTGACGCAGGGCCAGTGTACGATGCGCCGACAATTCAGTCATGAGCCGATCGGAGATCGGGGAAAGGACCTCGTCCTCCACCGCCTCGGACTGCGGCGATCCGGCTTCCCCCGTCAGACACGGCTCACCAGCATCGCCCATGGCAGCGGCAATCGCATCGCTGCGTTCCGGTTCACCGAGGCATTCGAGCGGCTGTTCGTCCTCGGGACGCACGTAGCCCCGCTCGATACGCAGCACGCCGCCCGGTGCAATGCTGACGAAGGCCCCTGCCCGCGCCATGTCGTCGGGTTCGAAACGCAAGGGCCGGGCTTCGAACGCTTCAAGGGCCGTCTCGAGGTCAGCGAAGCGTGCGTCGATATCATCGCTCAACTCGTCGGCGCTCGCATATTCCTCCGACAGTCGGTCATATTCAGCCTGCAATGCCTCGCGGGAAGTTTCCTCTTCTGCGGTCAGAGGCGATGGTTCACCAAACAATTGGCGCAGACCAAAGGTATGGCCGTAGGGAAAGTCGGGGGCCGTCTCGACCCACTTCCAGCCTTCCGCAGCAACGGCGGCAGCCTCCTCGTTCAGACGCTCGGTCACAAGCATGTCGACGAGTGCGACGTCTTGCAGCCACCCGCCATCGTCGCCCTGAAACAGGTCGCGCATGATCGTGCCGCCGGCTTCAAGATAGGGATCGAGGCCGATGAACTGCACGCGCTTATCCGATGCACAAACCGATTCCTCGGTCAGCAGGCGCCGGATGGTATGGGGGTGTTTGTCGTAGGCCCGATTTAACCGTTCATAGGCCTGTTCCTGGCGCTCGTGGTCGCTCGACACCGTAAAGGCCATGAGTTGATCAAGGTTCAGACCGTCCTCGGCATAGACCTCGAGCAAACGGGGCGACACCGAAGCGAGCTTTAACCGCTGCCGGACGACATTGACCGAAACGAAGAAAGCCGCGGCGATTTCCTCTTCGGACTGGCCCTTCTCGCGTAGGGCCAGAAACGCGCGGAACTGGTCGAGAGGATGCAAGGGTGCGCGCTGCACGTTTTCAGCAAGCGAGTCTTCCTCGGCAAGTCCCTCTGCGCGTACGATGCAGGGCACCGGCGCAGTGCGGGTAAGGCGCTTCTGCTTCACCAGGAGTTCGAGCGCGCGGTAACGGCGCCCGCCGGCCGGAATCTCGAACATGCCGGTTTCGGCACCGGCCTCGTCAGTAACAGGGCGTACGCTCAGGCCCTGGAGCAGGCCGCGACGCACGATGTCCTCGGCCAGTTCCTCGATCGAGACACCGGCCTTGATACGCCGGACATTCGATTGGCTCAGCATCAGCTTGTTGAAGGGAATGTCGCTCGACGTCGACAGGGTAATCTTCTTTGCAGCAGTAGCCATGGAAATGTACTCCGCGACGGGCAGCCGGGAGCCTCTCTCCCAGCTTTCCAACCCGTCACGAACGAGGGCACCGCCCTCTGACTCTGAGAGGACGGCGCCAGGCAGCGACAGCTGAGGGCGAGGAACGGACCCGGCCGGAGGCATCACGATCGACGCCTCCGGTTGCCCCCCGAAGTCAGGAAGCGCGATCGAAGAGCTTCTTGGCCCGGCCCTCGAGGTCGAGCCTTGCATCCTGGTTGGTCTTGCGACGTGCGAGGGCGGTGATGCCCTGGACGAAGTCGAACACGCTCGTGGGCGGATGCCCTTCCTCGGCAAGAACCGTGTCCACGATCCTGGCGGTGTCGGCGCGCGAGAAGCCCCGCTTACGCAGGAAATCGACGCGGTCTTCATCGCTGCGCGCTACGATCCTTTCGCGAGCCGCCTTGATGCCGTTGACGAAGGGCATGGGCGATGAATCGGCAAAGCGCGTCAGGGCCGGCGCCGCCTCATGGGCGAAACGGGACGCGGCATACTTGGAATGGCGGATCGAGATTTCCTGGAAATCCTCGACGCCGTCGGGTAGGGGCGAGGGTTCCCGATGGGATTGTCCTCTACCCCTCCCACGAAACCGGACTTGATAGTTTCCCATCATCCGGCTTCTACGCTTGCACCGTACGATCCAGTCGTTCCTGTAGCCGTCCGGCATGATGCGCGACATGGCAGTCGTGGCAGAGCACCACACGCTTGCGCGTTCGGGCTGCCTTGACGCGGGTCCACAAGGTGGTTCCCTGCATATCACTCATCTTTCGAACGTGATGCACCTCCACCGGCACGTCTTCGGTGCCGCACGCCTGACATTCCCTCGCTCGCAGGCGATCGACGAAGTCGTTCCGGCCTGCGAAGTGGATATGCGGTGACGTTTGGCGGTCGACATGCCCGGATGCCGGTGTTGGCCGAACATCCTTGAGGCGGAACATCGGCATGAAGCGCCGCTGATGGCGGCCCTCATACCACAGTCCGAGGCGATCCCCGTTTCGGAGCCTCTCTGCCGTCACCTTGACCGAACATTTATGCTTCCGCGAGACGGTCTTCATGAAGCTCCACCACCAGAGGTGATGAAGTCGTCCGACCTCATCTTTCCAGAGCGTGCCGAGCTTGTAATACTCAGCCAGCCCTCGCATCATCGCATTATATCCGGTCAAGATCGCGACATCGGAGTTGTTGATCAGTTCGCAGCGCGCCTCGCCCCGGTTGATATAGATATTCCCGAGACGTTGGCGTTCCGCAAACCGGGCGAGCCTGTCTACCGGCACGTGAAGTTGCATGCGGTCGCCGGGCAGACGCATGGTGACGGCACGGCCGCCCTTGATCATGCGTTTGGTCTGCCCTTCACCATATGTCTTCAGCTGATAACCGAGGAACATAGCGCCCTCGTCCGCCTTCCTGATCCCGCTTTTCTCCTCGGACACCTCCAGCTTCAGGGTTTCGGCCAGATAGGTTCTGACTTCGGCCATGATGCCGCGGGCATCGTCCTTGCTGCCGATCACGCCGATAACGAAGTCGTCGGCATAGCGGCAGTAGCGGAGTCTGCGGTAGTTGGGGTCGAACGGGTCGAGAGCCGGCTCTTCGAGTCGTCGCCGCTCCCATTCCCTGATCTCTTCGACAAGCGCCGGGATTTCCTCCTCTTGACCATTGGCCCGCCGCCGTTCGATCTTTCTGCGTCTGATCTGGATCTGCTTGGAGATTTCGAGATAGGCATCGCTGCGCCGTCTCGTCTGCCCCTTATCGAACCGCGCTTTCATCTCCGCCATGAACTCGTCGAGCTCGTGAAGGTAGACGTTAGCCAGTATCGGTGAGATCACGCCGCCTTGCGGAGCGCCGCTGAACGTCCGGTGGAACGTCCAGTCTTCAAGGTAGCCAGCCTTGAGCATCCGCCCAATCAATCGTATCAGGCGATCATCGTCGATGCGCCTGCGTAGGAGACTGAGCAGGATGTCATGGTCGATGTTGTCGTAGTAACCGACTATATCGACCTCGATCAGCCACTTCACGCCATGCCATGTGCGCCTGATTTCGGTCAGAGCACTGTGACATGACCGCCCCCGGCGGAAGCCATGCGATTGATCGGCGAAGACCGGCTCATAGACATGTTCGAGCAAAATCTTCACCGCCGCCTGCACCAGCTTGTCGTCGGCAGTAGGAATGCCCAACGGGCGTTTCTTCCCATTGGGTTTGGGGATGTATTGCCTGCGGGCAGGAGAGAAGCGATACGAGCCGTCCAGCACGGCGGCCATGATCCGTTCCATCCTTTCGAGCGAAAAGCCGTCTAGGGTGTTGTCGGGATCAATGCCGGGCGTGAGCGCTCCTTTGTTGGGAGCGACCTGCTCATAAGCCCGTTCCCAGAGGGACGAACAGCCGAGCAGCCGGAACAGACCGTTGATACGCTTTCCCTGGCGTGACAGGTCGATGATTGAGTCCAGTCTCTTCTCTACGGTGAGCGGTTGCATCAGCAGACCTCCGTTATGAAGTTGAAAGACCCAGCAAGCGCGCCGCCCTTCACCCGCGCAGAGGGGATTCCCCGTCCGGTTACCCGGCCAGTTTCACCCATGCCCGTCCATCCTTGGATGGCTGTCCCGGACATTACCCCGGGCGTTTGGCTAATATGGCGGCTCCGTCGCCATACGGGACACCGGAGAGGTGCCCGCTTAGACGATCCCATGTTTACACGATCAGTGAGATGCGACGTGGTTAGGTGGCCCGTTCGATCGTTGGCCTCTCGACGAGAGGTGGACCGTGCGACCAAGTTTAGGAGGACGCTATGGGGTAGTCCTCCCTTCGCACGGCATGACGCGTCAACCATTGCTGCGCCATGACCCGCATAAAGTTCCTGAATCTGGGCTTCACGCAATCCAGCATTCACCATACACGTCTTGCCCTGACGCCCCGATAGCCTACAATGGCTTCGGCCCGGAGACGCCTTTTACCCGACATGCTATTGTCCCCTGCCGCTTTCACGGTCGCAGCCATTGCTGGCCAAGGTAAGTCGGGTGAGCATCAGGCTGTTCTTGGTTTCCTGAGAAGTCATCCTTCACTCAATTGATCGCGCCACCATGGCGCACCCACAAATTGCGATTCATACACACGGCGCGCAGGTAGAACGTCGCGATTCCCAGCGTCTTGGAGCCGACCTCGGAGTTCCAGGCATAGAAGCCGCGGAAGAAGAGATCGGGCTCGCCATTGGGCAGCTTGCCGGCCTCGATCGGATGGGTGTCATCGACCAGGAACAGAAAGACATCGCGGTCGGAGGCATAGAGCGTCGTCGTTTCGCTGCTGACATCGACATGGGGGTTGTAGACCATCGAGCCCCAGTCGAGCACGCCGGGGACCTTCCATCGGGTATCGCCCACACCGTCACCGGCAATGCTCATGACCGCGCTCACCAGTTCGTGATCCCAAATACGGCCATTATCCCGACTCTTCAGGACCGTCTCACAGACGCAATGATGATGAGGCAGCTCCATGATCGATCGCCTTCCTGTTGGAGGTGCGATGTTTTGCCGGGGTGGGCTCGAGCCCACCCCGGCAAAACATCGGCGCCCGGAGACTTCCCATCCCCAAGCTCTTCTTCACCGATCTCTCCTCCCTCCCCTCCACCGTCGTAATCGATGGGCAGGTTCACGGGCTGACGCCTGACGAAATCTCAGCAGCCAGCAGGTGTGGACTGGTCGATGGAATGCCGTTTATCCTGCGCGATGACGGGAGCTATGATCATCAGCTCAACCGCTTCTTCCGCTCCTGTCCCACGATGGGCGTGCGGTCGCTCAACAGCCTTCGGGCCTACGCGCGCGATATCGTCGTCTGGATGCGGTTCCTGGGCGAACGCAGAAACGGCAAATCCCTCTGGCAGGCCGATCGTGATGACGTCACCGCCTTCCACCATGCCCGGCGGCTGTCGAAGCCGCCCTATCGAATCTCGGCCGCATCGTGGAATCGCGCCGTAGCCGCGCTCGACAAACTCTATCGCTGGGCGCGCGACGAGAATCTGGTCGCCGATCTGCCGTTCACCTATCGCCAGAGCTGGGTCCGTTCGGCGCCGGACGGACCACGTCAGGCCGTAGCCGCCAATTGCGCGCGCGAGCCTGGGGCACGCAAGGGTAACATGCGCTTCGTCGATCTGGAGCGCTATATGCTGTTCCGGGATGTCGGCCTGCGAGGCCGGCTGCCGGATGGACGTGAGGATCCATACTGGCGTGGACGCCACGGTGAGCGCAACGCTCTGTTCGCCGAGTTCCTGATCACGACGGGGCTAAGGCTGCAGGAAGCATCGAGCCTGCTGCTCGGCGAGCTTCCACACCATAAGCTCTCCGACCCGTCGATCCGATCGGTGCCGTATCGGCTTGCGGCGGCTACGGCGAAGGGAGGTCGCGGACGAGATATCCGCCTGCCCGTCAGGCTGCTGGCCCAACTGCACGACTATGCGCGCATCGAACGGGAAAATGCCGTCAGCAAGCGAGGAGGCCGCGCCCCACCTTCGAATGCGCGGCCAATCCTCGCGACGCCGACTGGGCGTAGATCCCTTCGTGTCAGCAACGGTGATCGTGAAGCTGTCGTCAGCGTCGATCGCTTGTCTCCGACCGAACGCGCCAGGCTCGTCGATGCAGATACGTTCGCACCGTTAAGCCTGTGGCTCACCGAAACCGGGCGGCCGATGACGATGCCGGCATGGGAGGCGGTATTCATGCGCGCGAGCGCCCGCTGCCATGCACTGGGGGTTGAAATCGACGTGACCCCACACATGCTGCGCCACGCCTTTGCCGTCCATATGCTTGCCCTGCTTCTGCGCGAGCAGGTCAAATACGCCGCCAGCGGTGACGCGGGGCAGACCGGCTCGGTCTATCGGCGCCTGATCGGCGATCCGCTGCTCAAGCTGCAGCGGCTGATGGGACACAGCCGGATCGAGAGCACCTACATCTATCTGGATCATCTCGACGAAAGTCAGGCGATTATCGATGTGGCGGTGGAGCAGTGGGGGCTTGATCTCGCGCCGAAAAAAGCAGCGTGACACGCGGGCACCATGCCCGCTTCCCGGAAGCTGCGCCGGAGTCCCCAACAGGTGCAACGGCGCTCGATCCGCGGCGGTTCGCTGTTCGCTGCGATGACGGCAGCGAGGTGCTGGTAGACATGCGCAACTGGAAGCGCACAGCCCTTACAGCCGAAATGGCGGTGTTGCTCGATGAATATATCCGCCGGATGGGACCAAGCCCCATCGCCCGTTCGGTTCAACGAAAGGTCAGGCAACTGGGTCTGTTCTGGACGTTCCTGGATATGAATGATCTGTCGGTGAGCGGGCTCGGCGACATCGATACGACGCTGATCAACGATTACGAACTCTGGTTGGAGCGCAATGGCGGAGGGCGCTTCCACCAGCGTCACCTTCTCGCAACGCTGATTGGGCTTCTGCGCCTTGCACCGGAAATGCGCGGCGGCATCCTCTCGCAGGAGACGGTCGCACGCCTGACCTTCATCGGCCACGGCGAAGGCGGGGTCAGCCAGCCACGAGATGCCTATAGCAGCGGCATTGCAAACCGGCTGAGAAATGCCGCCCGCGTACAGATCGAAGACGCGCGACGCCGGATAGCACTGGGCGACGCGCGACCGCCGATTCCGAAGCGCATGGAGATCGGGACTCGCGTCCACGAGCATTATGCCGCCGTGGTCGACGCGATCGTTCGCTTGGGTCAGGTCGGCACACGCCGCAAGGACGTAAGACGCTTCGTCCAACTCGCCGGGCACCGTGGGATCGATAATACGATGGAAGCCCTGCATGCCGGCTTCTACCTGACCCGGCTCGACTTCATCGCGTTCCTCGTGCTCCTGTCTCTTGAGACCGGCATGGAAATGGAATGCCTGCTGCGTCTCAAGGCGGACTGCCTGCGTAATCCCACCAAGGGCTATGTCGAGATCGAGTATTACAAGCGTCGCGCGCGCGGATCGGAATGGAAACGCTTGCGTGTACGCGATGGTGGTAGTGGCACGCCAGGCGGCCTGATCAAGCTCGCCCTCGCGCTGACCGAGCGGGCGCGAGGGCATCTCGGAACAGATCGGTTGTGGGCGATCTGGACCATCACAGGGCTCCGCGTGGCTGGCGACGATAGCCGCAAAGGCATAGAGGTCTTTGTCCGTCACCACCAATTGCTCGATGATGACGGCGCGCCGCTACACCTGTCGCTGTCGCGCCTTCGCAAGACCAACAAGGCCGAATGGTATCGCAAGACCGGTGGGCAGCTCGAGCACTTCGCTGTTGGGCACTCGATACCGGTCGCGGCGCGGCATTATGCCGAAATCCCGGCACTTCGACCGATCCACGAGCGAACCGTCGCCGAGGCCAGCGGAGACGCGCTGGAAATGGCGCTACGGCCAACTATCCTGTTGCCCGACGCCGATGGAGATCAGCATACTGCGGGCGAGCAAGGTGGGAAACCTGCGTACTGTAGATCTTCATCCGGTGAGGACCTGTGGCTTGCCCGCTGTAGCGGCTTCTTCAAAAGCCCGTTCGGTTCAGCGGGCGAAGCCTGCCCGACGCCCTTCTGGGGGTGCCTTGAATGCGAAAACGCGGTGATCACGGCGCGCAAGCTGCCGGCGCTTGTTGCCTTCCAAACCTTCATGGTTGTGCAGCGCGAGGTGCTCGACGCCGAAGAGTGGGCAAGCAAGTTCGGCCGGGCCTGGTGGCGGATTGCGGGCCAGATCCTGCCAGCCTTCCCCATGGCGCTGGTCGAGGCAGCCCGCACCGAAGCCGAATTATCGGGCACGGAACTGTTCTATCTTCCCGTGGAAGCACGACTATGAGCGAGAGCCAGCCAGCCCTTGCGCCGGGACTTTCCGCGATACGCGCCCATGATGACGTTGTGCTGGCTTCGATGGCGCTCAAGGATGGCACGGACCGTGCCAAACTGTCCCGATTCCACGACGATATCTGGGATATCGACCCCGCAATCATTCACGTCACAGCGCGTAATGCCTTCCGCACGATCGACTTCAGCGGGATTGCCTGCCCCATCGAACGTCTGACAGCCAAGGAATATATCTATGCATGGCTGAACGAACTACTCCCGGATCGCGCGGGGCGTTTACGCCCGCTATCGACCCGCACCGCGCTGGCGACGCTCTGCAGGTTCATGGCGTTCGTCCGGGAGCGAGTCGGACGGTTCGACGTTCGGATCATCGACCAGGCATTGCTCGATGGATATCTCGCCGAACTGAGGGCGCGAAACGTGCAGCCGAGCCGGGTGGCGGCATGCCTGCGGCCGATCGTGCAGCTTCGCCGCCTGGCACCCTTCCTGTCCCACGGTGGGCTGCGCTTCGTGCCTTGGCACGGACGCGCGATCTACACCGTCGCGGGCTGCAAGGGTCGGCCCTCCGAGAATCTCACGCCGCGCATACCTGAGCCGGTAATCGGCGCACTTATCCGTTGGTCGCTCAAATATATCGACATCTTCGCGGCCGACATCTTCGCAGCGCGCGCTGAACTGGATGCACTTGAAACGGCCTATGCCGAGCGCCCCGCCAGTACAAAGCATAGCCGTCTGGCGGACCGGATGGCGGAGTGGACCGCTGCCCGTCGGTTGGCGGGCCGTGGTGTTCCTGTCTGGAACCGCCCACAGCGGAATGGGGGGATGAGCCAGGCCATCGCGGAATCCGACCGTTACGACGGTCACGTCGTGAACATGCGGCTGATCGCCATGCAGGCAGGGATCCATCCGACCACGCTCAGTCAGCCCAACATGAGGGCGCTCGTGCTCTCGGCAATCGAGGAACTCGGCATCGAGCATGGCGGTATGGACACGCTAATCACCCTCGATCCCGATAGCGGACGTCCTTGGCGTGAACGGTTCGATGCGTTCGATCTTGTCCGAGAAGAGCGGCACCTGCAAACGGCAGCCTACATTCTGTGTTCCTATCTGACCGGCATGCGCGATGGCGAAATCCAGGCCATGCGCCCGAATTGCATCAAGCGAGGCAAAAGTGCCGATGGGCGGATCGAGCGGATCGCGGTGCAGAGCATGATCTACAAGGGACGCGGGACACACGGTGAGATCGAAGAATGGGTGACGATTGCACCCGTCGCACGCGCCGTTGAGGTGGCCGAGCGCCTTGCGCGCCGCCATCGCGCACCGCATCAGCATGACGGTTTATGGATCGTGCTCGAACGGGGCACAGCCGTTGAGCGCACGCTTCCCCACATCGTGCAGCAGATCAACCGCTATCGTGAGCACCTCGACGCGCAATATGGCTCTGTCGACATGCCTGCCGTGCCGCTCGTTGATGGCCGAAACTGGGTCTTCAACACCCGCCAGTTCCGTCGCACGCTTGCCTGGTATATCGCCAATCGGCCGTTCGGCGTGGTTGCCGGGAAAATCCAGTACAAGCACGCCTCGGTCGCCATGTTCGACGGCTACGCCGGAGCGTCAGCATCCGGGTTCCGGCAGGAGGTCGAGCAGGAACGCGCCCTTGGTCAACTCGATGATATCGTCGTCCAATATGAGGGCTACCGCAATGGCGAGAGACTGGCGGGACCTGCAGGCGCTCGGATCACTGCGGAAATGATGCGGGTAGCAACTGCCGCCGAGCTGCCCGGCATTGTTGCAGACGAAAAACGGGTGAAAGCGATGCTCGCTCATCTGGCGCGAACGCTGCATGTGGGCGTGCTCAACGACTGCTTCTTCGATCGCGCGACCGCGCTATGCCTGCGGAGCGCCAACGAAGGTGCGGCGCCGCGGCTCTCAAACTGCGCGCCGGATCGCTGTCCGAACTCGTGTATCACGAGCCGCCATGTTCCGGCATGGCAATCCGCCATCGATGATGCCGAGGCGGTGTTGAAGAGCAAGCGCCTGTCAGCCGCCCAACGCACGGCGATACGTGCGGATCGGGACCGCATGAAGAAGGTGATCGCGCTATGGGCGGATCCAGCGGCATGAAGCCGGTCAGCACCGAGACCGAACGCAGATTACGGGGCGCCCTGGCGCGCCTCGTGGCGAGCGGCGACCGGCTGTCGGTCGCGAACCTGGCGCGGCAGGCGGGTGTGAGCCGCGCTACCGCGAACAGGGCGGTTGCGGTCCGGGCAGAGCTGCGCGAGGCCGCAGCCGGGCGCCAAGGTGCCGCACCGGCAGCAATCGACAGCGGCGAGCAGTCGCAGACCATAGGCGAGAATATCCTCGCCCAACACGTGCAGGTACGTGCGCTGCTACGCGGCGAGGAACGCAGGCGAAATGCCGACGCCGGCAACGTCGTCCCCATCCTGCGGCGATGATACAATCTGCTCCGGCGGGGGCGTTGGCTGCTGAGCGTGCATCCAGTCCGCAGCCTGCTGCGCCTTGCTGGCAGCCGTGAAGATCGCGCGTGAGTCATTCTTCAACACCTCGAGCCAGGAGGCAATGTACGCTGCATGATCGGGACGTGGGTGATGCGCGATGCCGAGGTCCGCGAGCACGAGGCCGCTCAGAATCTCAACGCAGCACTCCTCGGCCGCATAAGCGGCGGAACCGAAGCGGCCGGAGAGGTCGCGATCGAGCCGATGCTTGGCTCCTGAGGCGTGGCCGTTCTCGTGAAGCCAGACACCGTAAAAAGAGGCAGCGTCGCGGAAACACTCGAACGGGGGCATGCACACCGTATCCGTCGAGGGGCGATAATAGGCCTCCGAACCGCCAAAGACAGTCGCGATACCCAGGCTGGAAATGAACGCTTCCGCTGCGGCATGGCGCGCCGTGTCCGGGAGCATCGTGATGGGCGGCACCTCATAGCCATCAACCTGCGCCACGTTGAAGACGGAAAATGCGCGCGCGAACATCTTGCGATGGCCATTCTCGTCCTCATCGCTGTCATCGTCGGCAGCGGAAGACACCTGCTTCCAGAACACCACGGTGGTGGCGTGCTCGCCCTTGCGGACTTGCGCGCCGGCCTCGATCCATTGGCGATAGGTGCCCCACAGCCCATCGCTGTAGCCGCCCGCCATCGCCGCCACCCAGAGCGCCACGGTGTTTATGCCGCGATAGCGCTTGGCCGAACTGACGTTGGTCGGGCGCGCAACGCTGGTGCCATGATGATGCCAAGGTGCGCGCCAGTCACCGGCCCCGTTCTCGATAGCTGCGATAATCTCGGCGGTGACGCGCGTGTAGACGTCAGCGCGCTCGCCAGCCTGCTTGCGATATGCCATGTTCATCTCCTGGGAAATGGCCGCGAGCGCACGTCGGCATCGCCCGCATCGGGGCGCGCACGGGGCTCAGCGGTGCGATGGAAAGATTAGTGAGCCGTCGGTGAGACAGGTTGACTGTTCAGATAACGCCCGTATTCGGGCCCGGTCACAGCCCGCAGTTCGACACGGCCATCCTCGACCTCGAGCGTTTTCACCTGCTCTGCACGATGCGACGTCAGGCCATACTGGAGGTTGATACCGGCCAGCGGCGCGGGCAGCTGTCGCAGATAGGCGGCCGGTGCGCCAACCAGACTGGCGAGCTGACCGAAGCTCCAGTGCGTGGGCGCAACCGACCGGTCTGAGCCCGGCAACATCAGCGATAGGCGCTCTGCATCATCGCGGCTCGCCTCCACCCGGATCGCCGCGCTCTCCAGCGTGCGGGTCCGGCTGCGCTCGGCACGGCCGCGAACGGCACCGAACAGATCGGACAGTGAGAGATAGCGCTCGTCATCGGGCCGGGAAAACCATTCCGAAGAGACGCGCGAGATATTGTCGCCGCGCGTGACATCGACCTTATAGCCACCGCTGCGACCGGACTCGCCATCCAGAACTTCCACCTGTGTCATGGGAAATCTCCATGACGGGCGCCGGGAGCCTCTCTCCCAGCTCAAAACCCGTCACGGCCAATCCCCTTCCCTCCTCTACCTCACTCACTCGGAACGGACACAACGCACCTCGCCAGAGGAGCGTGACACCCCATACTGATCGAATGAGGACAGCCGTTGGCGCCGTGACGACGAATTATCGATATCGGGCATCTGCATCTTCGATTGACTGACCCAAGTATGACACGAGCTTTGCGCCACAGGGATTGCGACGATGAGCGCCGGTTCGGCCTCGCGTGGCAGACAAAAGATAAAGTGATGTTCGCAGTGAACCATCCGAAGTCCCGGGTGAAGCTCATTCATCTCCTTGAACGCTCCGTGCCCAATCGCAAGGCGAACGATAGCTTGTTCGAGCTTGAAAATGTAGGAACGGACCTGTTCGTTTCCCCATCGCTTGTGGGTATAGCGGATGATCTAACGCAAGGCGTCTTCGGCTACCGCCGGCAAAACTTAGGCAGCAGTTAATCCCGACTATCCTCGCCGAGTTCTTCATCCAGCATCGTGCCGACACTCTTGGCTGAAATGCCGCCCGCCAGATTTTGGGCAACGCGCTCATTAAGAAGTGCTTTCAGTTCCAGCCATGCCTCATCGGTACCCGCATTGGCCGGGAAAAGCCGTTCGATCGCATATTGCCTGATTGTCTTGCCCTGTAAGGCTGCCAAGGCTTTCAGGCTCTGGTGCTGTTGTTCAGAAATGTCGATTGTAAGCCGGCTCATGGGACCCTCGCCAATTTTTACAAACCCACATGAGCACAAATGTGGGTTTGTTGTCATGCCCGCCTGCTGAAAGCGCAGTCGCGGCGCGTCATTCAATGAATGGTGCGGACTATCCTCTCATCGCAACCATATTGATAATGACTTGCAAGTGCATGAAATCTTCCCTATCCGCCCGGCCGAAAGGGAGATCTCATGACCGTCAAGTTTCGCCACGCATTGCTCGTTTTGCCCATGGCCGTCGGTGCGGCACCGGCCTTTGCCCAGAACGCCGCAAACTTCGATGCAAAGGCGGATGGTCCCATTATCGTCACCGCGGCGCGCACCGAATTGCCGGCGAACGCCTTGCCGATGACGATCGATGTGCTCGACAATGCGACCCTTGCACAGCAAGTGGCGATCGGCGGTTCCGTCGTCGATGCGGTGTCCGCCCTGACGCCGTCCTTCTCGCCGACCCGCCAGAAGCTGTCGGGAGCGGGCGAAACGCTGCGTGGCCGATCCCCGCTTTATGCGATCAACGGCATTCCCCAGACAGCCCCGCTACGCGATGGCGCCCGCGACGGCTTCACCATCGATCCGTTCTTCGTCGACCGGGTCGAGGTCATTTACGGGTCGAACGCACTTCAGGGCATCGGCGGCACCGGCGGCATCGTCAACCAGGTGACGGTGGGGCCTGCGCAGCATGACGGAATTTCCGGACGCGTACTGGTGCAGGGGAACGCAGACACAGGCTTCAGCAGCGACGGTATCGGCGGCAAGGTCGCAGGCCTGATCGGTTGGCGCGGCGGACGCTTCGACGCAACCGTTGGCGCTGCCTTCCACAAGCGCGGCGTCTACTACGATGGTAAGGGTCGCCGCATCGGCGCTGACCTGACTCAGGGTGAAACCCAGGATAGCCGCTCGTGGTCCGTCTTCGGCCGCTTCGGCTACGCGCTTTCGGATACGGCACGCCTCGATCTGATGCTGAGCCGTTTCGAACTAGAAGGCGAAGGCGACTACGTCCCCGAGAATGGCGACTATACCATCGACCGGCCCACCACATCGGTGCGTGGGACACCGCCTGGCAAGTCGGCGACGAACCGCACGGAAAGCGCGGCACTGACGCTGACCGACAGCGACCTGTGGGGCGGCAGCCTCATGGCCCAGCTGTTCTGGAACCGTTCGCGCGACACCTACGGCGGCGAACCGGTCATCGCCGGCGAGCAATTCATCGCCACCTTCCAGGACGCCTCCATCGCGCCCATCGGCACGCTGTTCGACCAGTCGCAGAACCGCAGCCGCAAGTATGGCGGCAAACTCTCGTACGAGCGCAAGGTTCCCGGTCTGGAGGCCCTGACGGCGACGCTCGGTCTCGACGTGCTGTACGATGCGACCGAGCAGCGGCTGATCGCTACCGATCGCAGTTGGGTGCCGCCCACGGATTATCGCAGCATCGCGCCCTTCGCGCAGTTCAACCTGGCGCTGCTGGACGACAAGCTGCGCTTTGCCGGCGGTGTGCGCTACGAAGACGTGAAGATCTCCATCGACGACTACACGACGCTGGCCAGCTACGGCGGCTTCGCCGTTTCGGGAGGCACCCCCAAGTTCAGCGACACGCTGTTCAACGGCGGCGTCATTCTGGAGCCGGTCGCTGGCCTGCGCGCCTATGCCAGTTACGCGGAAGGCTACACCGTTCCCGACGTTGGCCGCATCGCACGCGCCGTCAACTCGGCAGGCGTGGACATCGACGACTACGTGAACATCAGTCCGATCGTCTCCAACAACCGCGAAATCGGCATGGAGGCCAAGCGCGGCCCCCTCGATGCGAGCGCCGCCTACTTCTGGTCGACGAGCAAGAACGGTTCGCTTTTGGTGCGGACCGGCGGTGTCTTCGAGGTCCAGCGACAGCGGGTCGAGATCGAGGGTATCGAGATCAACCTGTCGGCCAGGACGCCGGTCCCGGGACTCACGCTCTCGGCAGGCTACGCGCATCTCGAAGGCCGCACCGATGGTTCGAATGACGGCATCGACAAGGTGGACCGGGACCTCGATGGCGCCAACATCTCGCCGGATCGCCTGAACCTGGCGGCCAGCTATCGCAGCGGACCATTCTCTGCGCGGGTTCAGACGCTGCTTTTCCTGTCCCGCAAATTCGAGCGGACGCCGGCCAATTTCAATGAGACTTACGCCTTCGACGGCTACGATGTCACCGACATCAGCCTGCGCTATGAAACCGGCTTCGGTGCCCTGACACTCGCGGCGCAGAATATCTTCGATACGTTCTACATCGACTACTATACCCAAACCGTCCGCCCCACCGACAACGCGCACTTCTTTGCCGGACGCGGCCGCAACTTCACGTTCGGTTGGGACTATCGCTTCTGATGTGTCGGCATTCATGAAGCTGCTCGACAATGTGCACCGCTGGACAGGAGGCCTCATCGGCCTCCTGCTGGCGCTCCTCGGCCTCACGGGGACGATCCTGCTGCACAAGGACGCCTGGATCACGCTGCCTCATGGCAACGATCCCCAAATGCAGGAGACATCCCTGCTCGCCGAAACGACGCAGCGCCTCATGACGGATGCCGCAAGCAGGCCGCAATCGATCACTTTTGCAACTGCCGACTTCGGGCTCGATCGCCTGAGCTTTGCCGATGGCGCAGGTGCCTACGTCACGCAGACAGGCGATCCGGTGACAGACTGGTCCAGTCAATGGCAACGACCCGAGCTTTGGATCTTCGATTTTCACCATCACCTTTTCGCAGGTGACCAGGGCGAGTTCGTGATCGGCATTGCGGCCCTTTGCGGCCTGTTCTTCGTGGTCAGCGGCATCGTCCTCTGGTGGCGAACCCGCAAGACCTTCCAGTTCCGACTGGTTCCGGCACGCCTGACCCGTCCCGCAATCGTGCGGCATCATCGCGATCTCGGCGTCATCGTCGCCCCCTTGCTCGCAGTTTCACTGATAACTGGCGCCGTGCTCGTCTTCCGGCCGATGGCGGCCGTACTGTTCGGGCCCGGTGCACCGGAAGAAATCAGCCGTGCTCTCGCGGCGCCGAGCGCTCGTCCCGTAGCCGTCGCGGAGGATCTCGATTGGGCGGCGATGATCGTGCGCGCGCGACAGCGCTTCCCCAATGCCGAAGTGCGCAGCATGTCGCTGCCGCGCAATGACAATGGGCTGATCACCTTGCGCATGCGCGGGCAACAGGAATGGCTGCCCAACGGCCGCACGACGGTCTGGTTCGCGGCCGATACCGGCGAAGTCATTGCAACGCGCGATGCCGCCGACCTGTCCCGGACGGTCGTCGCCTATAACGCGCTCTACCCGCTTCACGCCGCAAAGGTCGGAGGACTGGCCTTTCGTATCGTGATGACGTTGTCGGGGCTGGCTCTCACTCTTCTCGGATCGCTCGCGGTTTGGAGCTTCTGGATTGCCAAACCGAAACGCAAGACGAAGCCGCAGCATACTGCAGCCTCGCGCAGCTAACGCCTCGCAGGCGCACTTCCCTCGGGATGCTTGCCGCACTGGCCCGTTCGGTGACATTGGTGCTGACTATGCCGCTCGACTTCTCTTCGCTTGCCCATGCCGTCTCCCGCCTCGAGGAGGGGCTGACGCGCTATCTGTCTGACACCTCGGACGCTCAGATCCGCGATGGCTTGATCCAACGCTTCGAGTTCACCTACGACCTCTCGCACAAGATGTTGCGCAGAGCGCTGGAAGCCGCGGCGGCAAACCCCGAGGAAGTCGAGCGGATGAGTTTTCCAGAACTCATTCGCACCGGCGCGGAACTGGGCCTTGTGGCCGGAAATTGGCCAGACTGGCGCACTTACAGAGAAATACGCAAAATTACGTCGCACACTTACGACGAGGCCACAGCTCTGCAGGTTGCGCAAGCGATCCCCTGCTTCCTTGATGAAGCACGCGCGCTCCTTGGTCGCCTGCAAAACCGACCGACCGCGTGACACGGGCGCTTGTCATTTCTGACAGCGAACGCAATGAAGTGCGCCGTGTCCTTTCAGCGCACCTGCCCCCGGATTTCCAGGTGCACGTGTTCGGCAGCCGGGCGGGCGGCTCACCCAAACCCTGGTCGGACCTTGATCTAGCGCTGACGGGGCCAGTCCCCCTCCCCTTAGCGCTGCTTGCGGAACTGGCCGACGCCTTCGACGAAAGCGCCTTGCCGTTCAAAGTTGACCTCGTCGATCACAGGACAGTGAGCGAGGCGTTCAGTGCGATCATCGATGCCACTGCGATCCCCTTCAACCTTTGATTGATGAGGAAGCGAGAGGTTTTGCCTCATACTTCAGTCAAATCTCCTGGCATGGCGACAGAACGATCCGGGCCGAAACGCAAGACGAAGCAGCCGCATCCTGTAGCGACACACAGATAAGGAACCGCCGGCCTTGTCCACCCGTTGAGGCATGAATGGACAAGATCAGGACATTCGCCGCAATGGCACCGGCGTTGATGCTCGTGGCATGCGGGCAGACGCAAACTATGCCCGACGACAACGAGGCAACGGGCTCAACCGGCTTCGAAACTGCCACAGAGCGGCATCAGGCACCTGAAACCGAAGCGAATGCCAGCAGTGATACGGCAACGGAAACTGCGAAGTCTCAGCTGACGCCTGACGCCGAACGCGGCGAGACAGGTGCGCGCGACATCCTGCTGGATTTCGCCCGCGCGATTGAGCTGGGACAATATGCCAAGGCCTGGGCCATGCTCAGCCCCGCGGACCGGGAGAAATGGAGCCAGCCCCGGTTCTCAGCCCTCTTCGCCGATCTGGACAAGCCCACCGTCGCCGTTCCCTCCGGAGTGATGGAAGGGGCTGCAGGCTCAAGCTATTATACGGCGCCGCTCACCGTCACCGGAAACGACAAGGACGGCCGTCCGGTCAGACTGGAAGGTCAGGGCCGGGTCAACGATGTTGACGGAGCCAGTCCAGCGCAGCTGCGCTGGCATTTCGAGTCCGTGAAGCTCGACTGGACGCACTGATTTCGACCGGATTGTCTCACTGCCATCGCTGTTCGGCCAAGTCAGGGGCTTGCGTCAGTTGGCGACAGCGAGAGGCTCGGTTCGGGCCAGAACGATGCGATTGCGGCCGCTCGCCTTCGCCTGGTAGAGGGCGCTGTCCGCCGCTGCGAGCAAACCCGGAAGCTCGGTGCCGTCGGGGCCAAGTTCTGCGATGCCGATACTGACCGTCGCTTTCACGCCCAAGCCGGTCCGGGGATCGGCCGCCACTTCGGCAAAGCGGCCTGCCACGCCCTGGGCCACCGAAATCGCCTCGGCACTGGACCTGCAGGGCAGCAATGCGGCGAATTCCTCACCACCTATCCGAGCAAGGATAGTGCCCTCCCCAACCGTACGACGCGCGAAACGGGCGAAGAGCTTGAGCGCTTGATCCCCCATGGCATGGCCGAACCGGTCATTGATCGACTTGAAATGATCGAGGTCGAAAGCCAGCAGAAAGACACGCGTTTGCGCGTGCGCCGACCGGATATATCGCTCACCCTCTTCGAAGAACCAGCGCCGGTTGCCCAGGCTGGTCAGGTAGTCGGTACGACTTGCCGCCAGCAACTGGGCATGGGTTTCCTCGCGCAGCAGGGCCATGAGCGCCATGGGCAGGCCGACCGAATAGAGCACGCCTGCATACATCGTGACAGTGCTGGCCGTGACCAAAAGGTGTGGCCCCACTGACGACACCAGAAGGGGCAGGATCAAGGCCCTGCCCGCATAGAACAGGGCGTGGACAGCCGCGAAGGCTACAACGATGCGCTGCGAGCGCAGGGCATGGAGGCGATCGTTTCGCCACATTTCCCAGGCCGTCAGGCCACTGGCCAAGGCAATGGGTCCGGCACAGAAGTAGTGCCAAACTTCCTGCTGCCAGCGTGTGCCGGCAAACGCCCACGCCAGTGCAAGGGCGACAAGCAACGCCAGCGAGATCGCTCGGCGCCTGTGGCCGCCAAGCGCTGCGACGCCTTCGAAAAGCAGGAGATACCCCGAGAGCATGATCATGCTGGCAGCGATCGCACCCAAGGTGCCGGGAAGGTGGAAGCGAGCCATTGCCAGAATGCAGCCGGTCGCGAGGGTGGCAAAGCCCGCGGCAAGGAAGTGCAGTTCTTTCCTGCGCTCGGGCCGGGCACGACATTCCCAGAGCGTCATACCGGCGCTGAGCAGCAGAGTTCCAATGGCAAGGAAATAGAGGGTAGAAAGGTCAAAGCGCATCGCAGGCACCGAAGTTTCCCTGCGTCTATGCGCAATCCGGAAATTTCCTCTTAACGCCGGGCAAGAGTTCGACCCAATGCCCTTGCGCGGTTTTTGGAGACCTGTTCGCAGCCTTCGAACAACGATCCGCAGGGGGGCGACCGGATCTGTTGCCGGCCTCAGGCCGTGCTCACGACACGGAAGACCTCGCCGGATCCCGCATCGCGCACCAGATCGACGCTGGTGCCATTCCAGTGATAATCGAGGTGTCGTCCCTGGACGGGATCGGAAGCGCCATCGGGGTAGAACAGGCCGACGCATTCGCCGCCGTCATGCCGGATACTGGGATAGACGATGCCATCGCAACCGGCAGCCTTGAGCGCGGACGCGATACCCTGCGATGCGGTATAGCTATCGGGATCGAGGGCAGGACATTGCGCGGCGCCCGGCCTGAGATCGTGCAAGTTTGCGCCCACTGTCAGGACGATCTCACGGAACTGCGAGGTCCATCCCGGCGCTTCGGCGGTGCGGGCCATGAACCGGGCATGGTGATGGATCGTCTCGAACAGCGCGGTTTCGAACGAATTGCCGACATAGAGGACACCGTAGCTGCCATCGGTGAAGCGGCTTGCACGATCGGTGCTGACGTGGGTGAACGGCGCCATCAGGTAGGACGCGCCGTGACCGCCGACCCGGCGCTCAACCGGCACAAGATCGAGATTGCCGATCGTCGCCATGATCCGCGGATTGGTTTTCTGTTCTGCCGAGAGCAGCAGCGGCCAATCTGCGGGATCGGCAATATCCTCGAACAGGTCGATGGGGGGAAAGGTCCTGCGGATGATGCGGACCGCACCTTTCCACTCGACCCGCGTAACCTGCAAAGCCTTCGGATCGGTCACCAGGCGCCGCGTTCGGCATCGAGATAGCGGCGCACCCGCATGATGTCGGTCAACTCTCCGCCGAGCATGACATCGAGCGCGCTCGCTCCGGCAAAGGCGGCGTTGCCCGCCCTGACCCAGGCATAGCCGCGCCCCGCTTCGGAAAAGATGATCCTGAGCGCCTTGTGTATGCCCATCAGGTTCGAGAGCCGCGTCGCGCCGTCGCGCGAGATGCGGCCCGGCCCTTGCGCCTTCCAGCGCCGATAGCTGCGCACCGGCATGTCGAGCAGCGTCGCCGCCTGCTCGTCGGTCAGGTCCCATTTGCCGAACAGGTTCAGCACGGCGCGGAACATCGCCGCCGCTTCATCCTGGGTAATCGGATCGGGCCGGAAAGACCCGCGGACTGTATCAATGGGTTCAAGAGCCAGCATGGCATTTCTCCATATGGCACTATATACACCATATGATGCCATATGGCAAAGCATGCTGCGCTTGCCAGAAACCTCGTCGTGCGTATGGCCGACAGGGGGGAACCCGTCAGCCGCCGCGCAGCAACTGACGGATTTCGCGCTTCACGCCCTGATCGCGGTCAATAGACGAATTCGGTCTTGCGGCCGTTGATGATGATCTCGCGCGTCGAATGGATCGGCCATAGCGGCTCAGGCAGGGTCGCATCGAAGGCGTCGACGCGCTCTTTCATCGCACGCACGCGCTCTGGCTGCCGGGCGGCCAGGTCGTTCCGCTCCCACGGATCGGCCACGATGTCGTAGAGGTGCGTCTGCTTCCAATCGTCCGAGTGCCACAGCTTGTAACGCCCCTCGCGGATGACGCGGACCGGCCGCTGGTCCCACATCAGCGTGCGGGGCGCGCTGTTCGGCGCGGCAATCGTGTCCAGCAGGTCGATGCCCTCAAGCTCGCCCGGGATCGGAGTATCCGGGGCCACGGCGTCGAGGATGGTCGGCGCGATGTCCAGCGAACTCACCGGCGCATCGATGGTGCCGCGCGTCTTGAGCCCGGCAGGCCAGGACATCATGAACGGCACGCGCGTTCCCCCTTCCAGGTACGTGAATTTGCCTGCGCCCCACGGGTGATGGGCATCGCAATACCCGAATTGAACCGGGCACCCGTTGTCCGACAGGAAAATCACCAGCGTGTTGTCGCGAACCCCTTCGTCGCCCAGCGTCTTGAGAATGCGGCCCACGCCGACATCGAGCGCATCGATCATGGCCACGTAAGTGCGGCGCACCGGGTCCACGATCTCGCTGTGACGATCATAGTAGGTTTGCGGGACCTGCATCGGCCAGTGCGGCGCATTGTAGGCCACATAGGTGAAGAAGGGCTGCTTGCTGGCGGCGCTGCGCTTGATGAAGTCGACGGTGCGTTCGGTGATCGTCTCGGTGAGGTACTGATGCGGTTGCTCGACGATCTTCATTTCGGGCCCGTCGAACAGACGTCCGCCGCCCTCGCGCTCCCGGGGTTCGTAACGGTCCGCCTTGGTGGGCGTGGTGACGATGCCGGGCGTATCGGGATCGGCGTAGATCGTCTCTCCGGCCAGAAAGCCGAAGAACTCGTCGAAGCCCCGCCGCGTCGGATAGAACTGGGGATCGGCACCCTGATGCCATTTGCCGAAGGCGGCCGTGCGATACCCTTGTGGCTTCAGGCGCTCCGCGATGGTCGGAACGTCCGTCGGCAGGCCCGCCCCGGCATTCTCGTTGCCACGATCGACGATGTTGTACATGAAGCCGTAGCGCATCGGCATGCGTCCGCTCAGCAGCCCTGCGCGGGACACGGCGCAAATCGATGCGGTGACGTAGCCGGCGGAGAAATTGACGCCCTGCTCGCCGATACTGTCGATGTTGGGCGTCCTGATCGTTCCCGCCCGATTGATCGAGACGTCCGTCCACGGCAGGTCGTCGACCAGGATCACCACCACATTGGGACGAGAGGCCTCGCGCGGCTCGACTCTGGCGAGGGACGAAGAAGGGGCGTCGACGGTTGCGCATCCGGTCAGGCCAACCATGCTGACGGCACCAGCCAGGGCGAAAAGTGCCTTCCTGCTCATTCGCCGGCTCCAGTCTTGCTCGGCAGAGAGTTCATGTCGAAGATTTTCATCGAGGGTTCGTACCGTCCCAGCAGCACTGCCTCGAGGTAGATCGCGCAATTGCGCACGAACATATAAGCGTCTTCCTTGGCCTGCACGATCGCGGGCATCGCCGCACGTGCCAGCGCCGGGGCGACATAGGTCAGCGCGTTGATCGCCTGCAGCCGAACCGCATCGGACTGATCCTTGCCGAGCAACGCGACCAGAGCGTCGACGCCCTGTCGTCCCATCCCGACGTGGGTTGCCGCTTCGGCCAGAACGACGCGAACCTGCGGGACCTGTTCGGCCTGCAGGGCCGCACCGATTGCCTGCGCGGCTGCACTGGCAGCTTCCCCGAGGATCAGCAGACCCGTTGCCGCCCAGTAGCGCATCAGCGGATCGGCGTGCGTCAGAAGCGACCCGAAATGGCTTGCCTGAGCGGCGTCCGCCCTTGCTGCCGATGCCGCCAGCGCCATGATGGCCGGCAAGGGATAGGCCCCGTGCTCACGGCTCGCGTCATAGCCTTCGCCGGCCATTCCCTCGGCAATGAACCCGTTGTCGTTAATGGCGATCATCTGTGCGTCGAGCGCGCGGCTCATTTCCGCCAACTGCCTGCTGAATGCCGGATCCCCGGCAAGGTTGTGCACCTCGTCCGGATCGCTTTCAAGGTCGTAGAACTCCTCGTAGCCCCGTGGCTCGAAGAAGCGCGACTGGGCAGCGTTGCACTCCCCGGCCAGCCAGGCCCGCTCGTAAGCCTGATAGCCCTTGGCCAACCACGCGAAGGCCTGATGCTGGCCGCAGGGACGGTGCGGCGCATAGTTGCGGATATAGCGAAAGCGCCCGTCGGTAACCGTGCGCACGAAGTCGTAACGTTCGTCCATGCGATTGCGCATGCCGAAGGCATATTGCCGGGCCGGCGCGCACTGCCGTCCAAGGAACGCGTGGCCCTGCATGGTGGCGGGGGATTTCCGTCCTGCGAGCGACAGCACCGTCGGCGCGAGGTCGATAAAACTGACCGGGCTTTCTTCGACGCTGCCCGGCGGGTTGGGCGAAAGATGCGCAAACTTCGCAGGCACGCGCACGATCATCGCGCAGCGCAGGCCTTCGTCATAGCAATAGCGCTTGGACCGCGGCATGACCCCGCCGTTGTCCGAGTAGTAGAAAACGATCGTGTCCTCGGCGAGACCGTCCGCCTCGAGTTCTCCAAGCCGTGCGCCGACTTCACCGTCCATCCGCGTCATCAGGTTGTAGTAGCTGGCGAAATCCTGCCGTATCTCCGGCAAGTCGGGAAGGTAGGCCGGGACGCGCACGTCGGCGGGCGTCACATCGCCATCCGTCGGCTTGAAAATGCGCGATTCATGCGTGGTCATGAGATTGAAGACCGAAAGGAACGGCTTGCCCTCAGGACGGTCGCGCCAGTGCGCGTCATGGCCCTGGCGGTCCCAGATCGCCTGTGGGTCAACGTCGCAATTGTAGTCGGTCTTCGCGTTGTTCGTGCAGAAGTAACCTGCTTCGCGCATCAGTTCGGGATAGGTCCGGATCTCCTCGGGCACATGCGCAAGGGCGCGCATGTGCCCGGCGGGACCGCAGCTCTCCGGGTACACCCCGGTGAGAATGCCGAAGCGCGACGGCGCGCAGACCGGTGCGTTGGAATAGACATTGCGATAGAGGATCCCTTCGCCCGCGAGGCGGTCCAGCACCGGCGTGCGTGCGATCGGATCGCCGTAAGCCCCGATGAAGGGATTGTTGTCTTCACTCACGATCCACAGGATGTTGGGACGCGCCTCGCCATCGTTCCACGTCGCGCCGGACACTTTCGTGGCGAACGCGAGCGCAGCAGCGCCGGAAAGAACCTGCCTGCGATTGATCCCGCCCCGCCTCATTCTCCGGACCGCCCACCGGGGATGTAGGTCTTGCCTTCCTCGTCCGCCTTCAGCTTCTCGGGCGTGTCGCGATAATAGCCGTTGAAGGCCGTGGGCAGGTTGGGCTTCGTGTACCAGTCGGCGGGGAAGTCCGCCGCGTGCGGCCCATCGACATTGCGTTTGACGATACCTTCGCTGAACTTCTCGGTATAGGGAATGTGATGCTCGCCCTGCCTGTTGGCAAGCTGATCGAACAACGCCTTTCGCAAGGTGACCTTGGTTTCGAGATGCTTCGGATCGTCGATCAGGTTGTGCATTTCCTCCGGGTCATGACGCACATCGTAGAGTTCCTCGATGTCCCAGATACCGTGGTACTGGATATACTTCATCCCATCGCGCTCGATCGCAAAAGTGGTCGGCGTCTGCGGGAAGGACACATCCCAGTAGTACTCGTAGACGAAGTCGCCCGGGTTCCAGTCCTTTGCGGCCGTCTTGCCCTCGGCGAGCGACAGGAAGCTGCTGCCTTCCATCTGCGCGGGCTTGGCAACGCCTGCTGCATCGAGAAAGGTTGGCGCCAGATCCAGGTTGCGCACCAGCGCCTGGTTGACCGCACCGGCGGGAATGGTTCCGGGCGCGTATACCAGCAACGGCACGCGCACCGACGGTTCATAGGCGTTGCGCTTGTCGATCAGGCCATGATCGCCGACCATGAAACCGTTGTCCGAATAGAACACGACCATCGTGTTCCGCTCCAGACCGTTGTCGCGCAGGTAATGCAGGATCTTGCCGAGGCTCTCGTCGACGGGGGAAAGCGTTGCGTAATAGTCGCGCAGGTAGTCGGTCATTTTCCGGTCGGTATGATACGGAAAGTCGATGCCGTGCCAGCTGTTGCGCTGGTTTCGCACCCAGACCGGCTTGCCCGCATTGTTTTCCGGCGTGTTGGCCGCCGAAGCTGGCAGCGTCACCTTCAGGTCCGCGTACTGATCCTTGTAGCGCAGCGGCGGCTCCGGGTCGGAGTGGACCGCCTTGTGGCTCAGGTAGAGGAAGAACGGGCGGCTCCGGTCGCGTCCCTGCTTGAGCCAGTCGAGCGCATAATCGGTCAGTTCGTCGGTGATGTAACCCGTGCGGTTGACGTGCGTGCCGTCGACGTTGAGCTGCTGGCGCTTGCCCGCCGCCACTTCGGCGGGCGAGAGCCGTTCCGTCGGCCAATAAGTGCCCTGCCCCGCGAAACTGACCCACCGATCGAAGCCGGGCCGGGGTGCATCGGTGGCATCGCCCATGTGCCATTTGCCGAAGAAGGCGGTCTGGTAGCCTGCCTGTTGCAGATAGCTCGGGAAGAAGGTCAGGCCCTTCTCGCTCGAATTGCTGTTGTCGATCACGCCGTGGTTGCGCGCGGTTTCACCGGTCAGGATGGTGGCCCGGCTCGGGCTGCAGAGCGAGGATGTCACCACGGCATTGGGAAAATACGTCCCGTTCCTGGCGAGGTAGTCGATATTGGGCGTCTGAAGGCCCGGCGTCAGGAAGCCCATGGCATCGAAGCGCAAATCGTCGACCAGCACGAAGATCATGTTCATCTGCTGATGCTCTGCCTGCGGGACGGACCGGGCGCTCGCAGCCACGGGCGTCCGGGCCGGCGCCTTCGCGCTCAGCGGCGAAACCGCCGCCATGGCCGCTGCGCCCGCAAGCGCGATGGCACGAAACAGCTTCTTGGGACGCCTGCCGAGGCCGGGCAGCTTCGGCGGATTCGAGTCTTTCACCATTCCAATTGCTCCTCGCCGCAGCATGAGGTCTGCGGGTCTCTTTCCGGTCGATGACGAAGTGCGGCGGCCTGACCCGCTTGCGGAAGCCGTTTGCGCGCCTGCGGAAAGATCTCTTGTGCCTGACACTTGCCTGTCCCTTTGTGCCTGATCGTCGCGAGCGATCGGTCAATTTACCGCTAAACTATAAGTGGGGTGACTCGCGGTTGTCAATCAACCAGAAGCCTTTTCGCAGCGATCGCGACCAGCTGCCGCGGGAAAGCGACAGCAACCGGACCGCTCATCTTCGGCGGCAAACAGGTCCTGCGTGAGTCCAACCGGTTGCCGCAGACCCTTATGCTCGACGATGTACCGGGACCTCATCCCTTCGACGGGCGAGCGGCTGATTGCCACGCCCTCGCCATCCCGTCGGCCAGCGAAGTGACGAGCCGGCAAAGATTGCGCTCCAGAACGAACTAATCCGATCGGGCAAGAAGAAGTTGCGCGTCAATGGCGTGTCGATTCCATAATTGGCCTTAAGTTTCCGCCCACGGCATTTGGAACCTGGTCTCCAGTAAATCTGCGGGATCGACAGCGTTTACGCAATCGTTCGCCGTGGAGTTAGAGCGCAATTCCCTTTCCTGCCGGGAGCGAACTAACGAAAGTTAAATGCCCGGATAGGCTATGTCTCGTTTCGATACGGACGACTTGGGCCGGCCATGTCTGAAACCAGTCCCTGAAAATCATAAACACCTGAATTATCTCAATTTACTTTCGAATCTCGGATATGTCGCGAAGTTCGCATGCTGTGAATTCGACAATCCCTCCATTTTGGATAGTGCGAATCGAAATATCTTTAGTTAGATAGCGTTAGCTAACGACGGACGGCGATTTTCATAAGCGTGGGGACGCTTGGGAAGTTGAAGTCCGGAAAGTCGAGCCGCTTCGGCTCATGAGAGGGGCGATCAATGCGTTTACTGCTTATCGCGCTGGCAACCAGCGCGCTTGCCGTGCCTGCCAGTGCGGCGGAGGTTGAGAATGCCCGGTCCCTGGACATAGCCGTCAGAGGCGTGATCCGTGATCATTGCGCGATCGGAAACATCGCGGACATGGATTTCGGAGATCTGAACCGGCGCGGCCTGGGCATTCGCGCAAGGGTCGATCTTGACTGCAATGTGCCATTTACAATGACGATCAAGGGTGCCCATGGGGCTCTGACCCATTCGAGCATGCCGAACGGTCAGGGACCGTATGGCGGTGCATTGCCATACAATATCGCCGTCGAGATGCCCGTTCGTTATCCGGCGGCGCGGACCGTTTCCCGGTCGTTCAACAGCAGGCAGCTGCAAGCAGGCGGCGTCATTTCCAGCGACGGCGGCATTGCCACGGATGGCATGGTCCTGGATGTCGAGCTTGGGACGCCTTCCGGTGAGGCCGGTCTTCTGGCCGGTTCCTATTCCGAGACCATCACGATCACGGTCTCGCCCATCTAGCCATTTCTGCCTGGGGCCACCCCCCCGGATCAGACCCGACGGAGCAGGCACCGCTGTTCCGCCGGTTCCCCTGAAGCCCGGTGCAAAAGTCATGCCGCATCCCTGCCAGTCGACAGGAGCGGAAGAGAAAAGGAAGTTCGGACATGAAGAAGATTCTTTGCGGCGCAGTTGCCGCCGTCGCTCTCGTCGGCGCCGTTTCGCCTGCCTTTGCCCAGACCGCCCAGCGCCACTATGCTGGCCTGCCGTTCGTTGGTACGGCTACCAATCCTTCGAATACCCGTCCGGTATGGTTCATCCCTTCGGCTCAGGAAGCTGCCGATGGCGCCGTCGCGTTCGGTTTCGGCACCCGTTACACGTCCTACGCCGATGCCCCCAGCGACAGCGAAACCGCCACTCCGCAGGTCGATGTCGTGTTCAACCTCTCGGGTTCGGTCAACAAGGACTGCTCGTTCTACTCGGGTAACAACTCGAACGCGCGCAACATCGACTTCGGCGTGATCGGCGTGCGCACCGGCAACAACGAGAACGTCAACTCGGCTTTCGAGATGGTCGGCCCGGCCACTGCCAACATCGAATCGCTGACCGCCGGCTGCAACTTCAACAACGAAGTCGAAATTGCCAAGAACGACGTCAATGGCCTCGTGAACTCCGCCGCCGGCGGCTACGACACCAACGAATTCCAGGCCAACATTCCCTACACCGTGAATGCTTCCTGGACTGGCGTTGCCGTGAACTCGGTCGCTGGTGGTTCGGCGCAGTCGCTGAACGTCGGCTCGAACGATCTGTCGAAGACCAAGCAGCAGGGCGCATGGCGCTCGGCCATGAACATCGCGATCACGGCTCCGGTCGTGAACAAGGGTCTGGTCGCCGGCACCTACAGCGGCACCACCACCCTGACGCTGCGCGCTCTCTGATCAAGCAGCTCAAGAATGAAGCGAGGGGAAGGAGCGATCTTTCCCCTCTCTTCATAAGTTCGCGAGACACCCGGTAAATCGAAGGCAGTGAGAATCATGGCAGTATCGATCGCATTATGTCGCCGTTCTGGCGGCCTGCTCATGGCATTGGCTGCTCTGGCATTCACCACGTCGCCTGCGCTGGCGATGCGCGTATCGCCTATGGTTCTCGAAATGGAATCGCGCGGAAGCGATGCGGTCGCCCGCGTCGAAGTTCAGAACATCAACCCCGGCAATCTTGCGTTTCAGACCCGCGTCTACGAGATGAACATCGACAAGAACGGTGACATCGTCGAGACCCCGGGCGACGACCAGTTTCTGATCTTCCCTCCCCAGGGCGCATTGCCCCCGGGCGGTCGACAGGTCATTCGCCTGCAATGGGTGGGGAACCCGGAACTCGCCACCTCGCAAGCCTTCTATGTCTCGGTGGAACAATTGCCGGTCGCTCTTGCGCCGGGAGCCAGCGATACCGTGGGAGCGCAAGTCCAGGTTCTCTATAACATGCGCGCGCTGGTAGTCGTGGCGCCTCCCGGAGCGAAGCCCGACGTCAAGGCCGCCTCGGTACGACAGTCCCTTTATCAGCCGCCGGCTCCTCCGGGATCGAGCGAACTCCCGCCCAAGCAGGATGGCGTCGAAGTGACGCTCCGCAATGACGGGCGCCGCCATGCGATGATGGCGAATTTCGGTTGGCACCTCGAAGGCACCGATCGCGACGGCAAATGGCTGAGAGTCGATATCTCTCCCGAAGAGCTCAACCGCGCGATCGGGACCGGCTACGTCGCCGCGATGGGCGAGAGGGTCTTCAACCTCCCTGTGCCTGGTTTCGGACCCGGGCCAATCAAGTTGACTTTCGCCAAGTGAGACACTTCACACGCGCATTGCTGTGTTCTGCCACTGCGCCTGCCCTGCTTTGCGCAGGCAAGGCGAGTGCGCAAATCTCAATTCCCCTGCCGCAGGGCCCTGCCTCTTCGCAGGCGGGGGGAGAAACAAGCGGTCCCAGAACGCTCCCGGAGCCGTTCCCGTCCCAATCGGTACCTCTTCCCGGCTCGACACCTACTACGGCAACGGACAATTCGCCCCAGGCGGACACCCCCTCGGCGCCGCAGCTGCCGATGGGCGCGCACGGGCGTCCCGACATCAATCCATACGAACGCGATATCGACATGACGGTCCCCTTGACCTTCATGGGGCGCAGCCTCGGCGATATCCCGATGCGGCTGACCGCCGACGACCGCTTCCTGATCGATTCCACAGCCTTTCTCCGGCTGATGGAGCCGATTCTCAACGATGGTGCACGTGCGGAACTTGCCGAACATCTCAAGGGCCTGTCCGATTTCGGCCCCGAGAATCTCGAGCAGACCGGTGTTGCGCTAACCTACGATCCCAGCACCCTGGCAGTTGTCGTTGTGGACGTTTCGCCCGAACAGCGCGCGGTCCAGGATCTGTTTGCGCCGCCGCGCGACGACCTCGATGACATAACCTTGCAGCCTGCCGGTTTCTCGGCCTATCTCAATCTGAGCGCTGTGGAGACATACGTCTGGAACTCGCAGTCGACAGATCCTCCGACGCTCAATTTCGATGGCGCCATGCGTTTCGGCAAGGTGGTGTTTGAGGGCGCCGCCCAGCTGGGCCAGAGCTTTGGCCTGACGAACAGCAGCTACAAGTTCACGCGCAACTATGCGCGACTGGTTTACGATGAGCCGGAATCCTACCGGCGCTTCTTCGTCGGCGATCTGGATCCCGAAATCCGCGGCCAGCAGGCTTACGTGCAGTTGGGCGGCGTGGGCGTGCTGCGGCAGCAGCGTCGTTTCAACACGTTCCGATCCGCGGTATTGCAGTCAAACCGTCAGCTTGTCCTGCAACGCGAATCCACCGTCCGGTTCCTGCGCAACGGGGCGCTTTACCGGGAAATTCGGCTCCAGCCAGGCCGATACGACTTCAGTTCCCTGCCGCTGCTCGCCGGCAGCAACGATATCGCGATCCAGGTTACGGACAACTCGGGCGCGACACAGAACCTGGCATATCGGCAATACCTCGACCCGATCGACCTCGATCCGGGTGACTACGAGTATGGCGCCTTTCTCGGCAGCACAAGCCGCACTTTCGGCTCGCAGCCCCAGTACGGTGGTCCGATCGCCTTTACGGGCTTCTTCCGGAAGGCCTTCGTGAACCGGCCGGCGATCGGCGTTGGGCTTCAGCTGAGCAAGGATGTTCAGACTGTCACAGGACAAACCCAGTTCGTGCTCAGCAACGCGGGCCGGGTGCTCCTCGACGGAGGGGCCAGCAACGGCAAGATTGCAGGTCAGGGATTTGCCCTGGGTCTCAGCTACGAGCACTACTTCGACCGGGAAGGTCTGTCCGACAGCTTCACATTGAGGGCGGACTACCTGTCCCCGAAGTTCGCGACACTGGGCAACATCGAGGGCATCAATTCCACCTCCCTGTCTGTGTCCGCCCAGTTCACGCACCAGTTCGATCTGCGTTTCATGACGACCTCGACGGCGTCCTATCTCAAGGGTCGCAGCGGCCTGGGCGACAGCTATCGGATAGGTTCCACCGCCTATTATCGCATCGACCGGCAATGGACTGTGCGCGCCGGAGTCGATTACGCAAGATATCCGTCGAACTTGTCGCGCGGATCGGGCTTCAGCGTCATGATTGGCCTCGTGTTTCAGCCCGATTATCGACGCAGGGCGGAGGCACGATACGAAAGCCGCAACAACCTGGCTGAAGTTTCATACAACCAAAGCGGCCTCAACCAGCTCAACAGCGTTGGCTTTGGCGGCATCATGACGCGTCAGGATGACAACGTCGTGGGCCAGGGTTACGCAACATATGCGGCCAACACATTCGAGGCTTCCGTCAGTCATGCCGCTTACGGTTCCGACTTCTCGGATCTGGGCGCGGTCAATGCAACTTCGGTACGCGTGGGCACCACTTTGGCATTCGCTGGGGGAATGTTCGGAGTAGGACGGCGCATCAACGACAGCTTCATGTTGCTCTCACCCCACAAGAACCTGGGCAAACGCAGGGTCGTCGCGGGGCAGTCGCTGGCTCACAACGACTATATCGGCAAGAGCGGTGTCCTCGGAGCTGCCGTCAACAACGCCATGGCGTCCTATTCGGCTCAGACTGTCCAGTACGATGTCGAAGATCCGCCCGCCGGATACGACACCGGGCCCGGCGTGGTCCGCGTTCGCCCACCCTACAAGAGCGGCTATGCGCTGCGCGTGGGCACTGACGCATTCGCCAGCGCCATTGGCACCCTTTTAAGCAAGCCTGGAAAGCCAGTTTCCCTGATTGGCGGCCGCGTCACGCTTCTGGATGTCAAGGACAATGAAAATCCTGAACCGCAACCCTTCTTCACAAATTCCGTAGGCCGTTTCGCGATCTCCAACTTGTTGCCGGGACGTCGCTATCTGGTAGAAACCTACGGCGCCGCCGGCACAATTGACCGCGGTTTCGAATTCACTGTCCCCGCCGACACCGATGGCCTGCTGGATCTCGGTACGCTGCAGTCCGGCTTGAAAAATTAGGGAGCCTCGATGTTTCGTTCTTCATGGCTTGTTGGGGCAGCGCTGCTGGCCTCATTTTCGTCGGCACAAGCATCAGCCGCTGCCCCCGGGCTTGCGCAAATGGATTGCGTCGTTCGCATGACGGCTACGCCCACAGCCTGGACCATACAGGGTTACGACCCTTTCGGGGACGTCGCGCCTGAGGCTACCTTCAACATTGTCTATGTGAACGACGGGGAGAAGGACTGCCGGTTTTCTCCGGCTTTCGACTTGGATCAGCCTCCGTTCGGTCTGTCCTCCGGATCGGGTGACCGGATCGGCTATGTCTTGCTTGATCTCACGGATTCGCAGGACGTTACGCCTCGCGCGGGCCGGTCTGTAAGGACAACCCTGCAGCGGGAAATCGTTCTGAAACCGCACCAGTCCCGCACAATACTGTACAAGCTGGCAGTCGACGCGGACAAAGTTCGCGATGCAGGAAATTTCTCGCAGAATGTGATTGTCGAAGCGCGCGACGCCGGTTTTCGAACATATGGCGGCACCCGGCTGACGCTGGGCATAGATGTTCTGCCTTCAGCCCGGATCGGGTTGGCCGGTGCGTTCACGATGAACGATGGTCAGGCCGTGGTGGATCTGGGAGAGTTAAGGCAGGGGGTTGCTCCGGTGCCGTTGCAGCTTCGAGTGAGCAGCACAAGTCGCTACGATCTTGCAGTTTCGTCTGCGAACTTGGGCAAGCTGCGGATGGATTCCACCCAATGGAGTGTGCCTTATTCGCTCGCCATAGGCGGGCAATCGGTAAACCTCTCTGGAACCGCCCCGCTTTCCGGTCCGGTCGGTCGCGGATATCGCCGCGATTCACTGCCGATCCAGTTCATTGTTGGAGATGTGTCCAACAAACGCGCTGGCGTCTACAGTGACATCATCTCCATATCTGTATCGGCACGGTAACCTCCAGGCACCATCCTGTCCCTTTCATCGGCCGATCAGTCCCTTAACTGAATATTAGCGCGGCCCACCCTAGAATCAGCCCAAGATTCAACCTTATGGCAGAAGGTGCTTGGATGGTTCGGAAAGTCTCGCTCGGTATCGGATGCCTCGCTCTCGCGATCTTGCCGCTAACTGCGCAAGCTGCGGCGATAGGCTATAATCTACAGCTGACCGTTCCCGTATTCTGTTCTGTGAGACATCAGCCCACCGGCAGCGGCATTGTGGATCACGGGGCCATTTCGCTGGGCACGTTCCGCGAATACTGCAATGCGCCAGGCGGTTATGAGGTGGTAGTCAACTATGCGCCCGGTTCATTGCGCGGCGCGACCCTGATCGCCGGAAGCGACGTCGTCGTGTTGAATGGATCGGGGCAGGCTGTGCTTAGCCACACGACCGGCCCGCGTGTTCGGGAGCGTATCATAGCGGCGATTCCCGGTGAAAACGGGTTCGATACCGACAGGCTGGACATTCAGATTCTGCCGATCTGATTGCCTCGCTGCTGACCCCGCCTATTCGTGCGGGCAGGCAAGCGGGGTTTACTGATTGAGCACCCGAACGGGAGGGCCAGGCGGCAAGACCTGCCCCGTGGCACCGTTTGCAAGAGCGGTGCCATTTCGCCGATCCCGTCAGGACAAGTTGGCGCCTGCTAAGCGACCCGGGACAGTCTGGCCTTGCGGGCCGCGCTGTCGCGTCCGCCACCCACAAGCGCCTGCAGGTCGAACAAGGCGCGGACCAGGCCGATACCGGGAGGCCCTGCAATGTAGCTCGACTCCCAGCAGGGCAGGAACTTCTCCTTGTATGCGCGCAGACCTTCGAAGCCGTACTGGGCCTCGCCATGCTTGTAGAGCAGATGGCCTAGCCGCGCCCATACGGGGGCCAACCGCCTCGCCTCTATTCCCGACAAGGGCGCAAGACCGAGGTTGAACCAGCGATAACCGTTTTCGCGTCCCCAGAGCATGAGGTGGATGAACAGGAAGTCCATGGTTCCGTAGGGCATTTCGTCCGCGTGGCGCATCAGGTCGACGGAGAGTTCCTCGCGGTCGTCGGTCTTCCAGACATTCGCGAAGGCCACGATCCTCCCCTCCTGCCGCACGACGGCGCAATCGAACATGGACATGTAGCGTGGGTCGAAGGCCCCGATGCTGAACGCCTTTTCGGTGTGGCCCTTGGCCTGCAGCCATGCCTTCGAGATGGCTTCCAGATCGGCCATGATCGACGGGACCTGGCTGGCGGGGACGATCTCGAAGGTCGCGCCTTCGCGCCTTGCCCGGCGCTCGGAGTAACGCAGGCTCCTGGCTTCGGGACAGTCAAGGTTGAAGCGGTCGAGGTCGACCCTCGCGTCTTCGCCATACTTGATCAGTTGCAGGCCCAGGTCGATGGCCAGAGGCAAGGCCCGGTCGCTCAACTGGTAGAGCAGCAGGCGCCCCTGCGACCTGTCGCACATGTCCCGCAACCGCCACAGCAATTCCGACCATTGCTCCCGGTTGCCGACCGGGTCGCCCATCACGATCCAGCTCTGTCCCTGTACCTGGTACATGACGAAGGCATCGCCGGCTGACGAGACGAGAAACCGCTTGTCGCCGCAGTAGGCCAGCGCTGCATATGTGCGATCGGAGAGCGCCATGGGGTCGATCGCTTCGGGCAATGCGCGCAAGGCCGCCTCGTCCACAATCTCGCGGGTTCGGAACAGCCAGTGCAGCGCCGCTGCCGTCAGCAGGACCGAGGAGGCAAAACTGGCGCGAAGGAAGCGCGGCGCATTGCCTCGCCATGCAAAGTCCCACCACAGTTCGCTCTGATAGGCGACGTGCTTGTAGGCGAACAAGCCGATCCAGAACGAAAGGCCTAGGGCTAGGGCAACGGCAACCAGCCAGTCACGCGAGAGGCCAGCGCTGGTCAGCGAACTGCGCCGATAGAACGCGGCCCGGGTCCACTGCAGCAACCCGGCGATGACCAGCAGGACGCTTGCCTCCTCGTAATCCAGGCCCTTGAGCAGGCTGAAGGCAGCACCGGCGAGCAGGATGATCCTTGCCAGGTGGAAGGCGCCGTCCTGCCTCTGATAGAGACCCGGCGCCAGCAGCAACAGGGCGGTTCCCGAAAGGCTGGCGGCGATATGCGACGCCTCGGTGAACGGCAGAGGCAGCACGCGGCGCAGGATCCGGAGCCGATCGTGCAGACCCGGCAACGCTCCCGAGACCAGCAGCATCGCGCCGCCGCCGAATGTGAGCATCGACAGGAGGATCGGCGAAAGGCTGGTGGCCACGACCTGCGAATGCCCGAGGATCGATCCTACGGACCCGCGCCATTGGCGATGCTCCTGAATGGCAAGGACGGCGGCCGCGATCACCAGTGGCAGCAGGTAGTAGATGACGCGGTAGGCAATCAGCGCGCCAAGCAGTTCGGGCCTTGCGACCTGCGGCAGAAGGGCAAGGATCACCGCTTCGAATACACCGATGCCGCCCGGGACATGGCTGATCAGCGAGACCACGACGGCCAGAACATAAGCCAGGAACAGGACCGGAAAGAGCGATGCCCCGATCCCCGGTACCAGCACGAAAAGCGCGGCGCTGGCGGCGGCCATGTCGCAGCAGGCAACGACGATCTGGACAAGCGCCTGACGCGCCGAAGGCAGCGGCAAGGTCCATCCCGCGACGCTCACGGCCCGGCCCGAATGCCTTGCGGCGAACAGCGCCGCGGCGACGGCGGCAAGAACGGCGAAGCCGAAGCCGCGCACCATGGGAACCGGGAGTTGCAGCCCCCCCAGTGCAATGGCTCCGGGGGTCACCGCAAGGGCAACGCCCGTCATCACGACAAGGCCCAGCCAGAAGGTCATCCCGGCAAGTCCGATGATCCGCGCAACATCGGCGCCGCTCACCCCGCCCGACGAATAGATGCGGTAGCGCGCGGTTCCGCCCGTGAGCAGGCCCAGCCCGAGATTGTGGCTGAGCGCATAACTGGTGAAAGAGGCAAGCCCCGCCGTGCGGTAAGGAACGCGCCGCCCCACGATCCGCAACGCCGTGACATCGTAGAGCGTCAGGAACAGATAGCTCAGGGCAGTCAGGCCGATGGCCATGCCGAGACGCCAGGCCGGAATGCCATGGAACGCGGCCCTGGCCTCGCGGAAACTGATCTCACCCAGCAACTTGTGCAGGGCAAACAGACCCAGGCCGCCCAATATCAGCGTCAGGATAGCGCCCAATGGCTTTTGCCAGCGGGACAGTGCCATGGCGTAACGGCGCAAGGTGATCCGACCTGTCCTCAAGCGCGGCGCCAGACCTGGCTCTTGCACAGCAGTCCATGGAGCAGGCAGCCGCTGATCCGGATGGAATCCCTGTCGATCTCGCGAATTTTCGAGAAGAAGGTTGCACCGTGATCGGGAACGAAGACGTTACCCTGCCAGGTTCCGGGCGAAACACGGTCGTATTCGCTGAGCACCCGGGTTCCCAGCAAGTGCTCGGTCCCGCCCTCGCGCGCGTCGTCGATGGCATCGGGCGAGGCCCAGACCACCCAACCGCAGAGCCGGTCGGCGCAGTTGCCCGTTTCCACCTTCACGGTGCCGCTCGGATTCACCCAGACGCCGTTCAGCGACGGTGGCACCTGCGCGCTGGCGCCATCCGGAAAACCAGCCATGCAAATTGCCAGAAGCGCCAGGCTTGCGAGCAATGGCCGTATCGCTTTGCCCGCCAACCCCGGAACCGATCGCATGCGATAGAAGTGCATCATCCTCGTTCCTTCGCCGTGGTTGCACGCGCCGAACGGATCGCATCCGATATCACCCGATGAAGGGCATCAACATCGTCATTCAGATAGTGACCACCGGGCAGTTGCACATGCATGACATTGGGCTGATCCATGTACGGGCACAGGCTCGTGGTTTCCTTGGCCCCCGAAACACAGACGACCGGGATCCAGGTCAGCCTGCGCGCGCCCTGAACGGCATCTGCATCGGGCTTGGACCAGTTGAACATCTCGGACGGCGATGCCCGCAGGAACAGCGTATCGGTAGGCACGACCATGATGACCTTGGCGATCTTCGCCCGCACCGGCCCGGGCATGGCAGAGAGCGCGACCGGGATCATGTCCGATCCGAACGACTGGCCGACAAGGATCACACGGTCGGCATGGCCGAACGTCAGCGCCTTTTCGATGGCGGTCTCGACCAGCGCCCTGACTTCCTGCGGTGACCGCTGATGCCGGAAATAGACGAGCGAGTTGACGCCGATGACGGGAATGCCGTCTGCGGCCAGGCGCGCGGCGATCTTCGGCCCCATTCCGATCCGGAAGCCCATGTCACCCGACAGCACGACGGCTGCCAGCCCCGCCCTGGCATCCGTGGCCTGCGGGCTTGCAGCAACCGGCACGAAAGTTTCGCCGCCGAAATATCCGATGTAGCCGAGAAAGCCGGCTCCTGCTGTCAGAACCGCTGCCAGTGCGATAAGCAGTTTCTTCATGGCTGCGCGCTTCCTCCGACGCCGCTCATGGCGTCCTCGACCTGTCCCTCCACTCGTATGACAACTGTGTTGGTCTGCCCATGGATCTTTGATTACAGTTTCGTAACAGTCGTAAGGTCTCCCGCGCGCAAACCTCCGGAAAACGAGGAAAGCGCTGATGCCCCAACATGACGAAAGCGTAACGTGACTTGCGCGCGGCCCAATCGCATTTTTCGTTCATGCCCGTCGGAATCCTAATCAGCCAACCCCCTGCCCCGCGATCGTCGCCTCGTCGATCGCCATGAGCCGGCCTGCACCAGCCTCGTTGCATCGCCTGTGCATGGCAGGTGTCATGCTCTCGCTGGCGGCCGCCGCCCTGGCCCTGTTCTTCGGCGCACAGAAGCTTGCGGTCCATACGATCATCCACCACGCGGACCGCGATACCCTGCCCGGCTTCACCATCGCCAGGGCGACGCCGCCTGCCCGCGGGCTTGTCATTACCAGCGTGCGCACGGACAGCGAGGCACAGGCCCTGGGGATTGCTGCGGGCGACCGTCTGGTGGCGATCAACGACAAGTCCGTGAGATCCGTCAGCGATGCCCGCCGCGATCTCGCCAATGCCAAGGGCACGCGATTGCATCTCGACTTGGTGAGGGATCACATTCGTCGTACGCTGGTCCTGCAACACAAGGCTGATCGGCATAATGAGCCATAAGATTCTGCTCGTCGAAGACGATGAGGCCACGGCCGCTTACATATGCAAGGGCTTGAACGAGGCGGGGTTTACCGTCGATCATGCCACAGACGGCAGGGACGGTTTCTTCCAGGCCAGCGACGGGACGTATCAGGCGATCATCCTCGACAGGATGCTGCCGGGACTGGACGGTCTGGCCGTGCTCAACGCGTTGCGTGCGGCAGGGATCGAGACGCCGGTCATCTTCCTTTCCGCGCTCGGAACGCCTGACGACAGGGTTGAAGGGCTGCTGGCAGGATCGGACGACTATCTGGCCAAGCCGTTCGCCTTTGCCGAACTGCTTGCCCGGCTTCGCCTGCTCTTGCGCAAGGGAAGCGCTCCGCAGGCGGAAACGAAACTGACGTGCCGTGATCTTGAAGTCGACCTGCTATCGCGCAAGGTGCGCCGCGCAGGCGTGCCGGTCGATCTCCAGCCCCGCGAATTTCGCCTGCTGGAATACCTGATGCGCCACGCCAATCAGGTGGTGACGCGCACGATGCTGCTGGAAGGCGTGTGGGACTACCATTTCGATCCGGGCACCAACGTCGTCGACGTCCACATCAGTCGCCTGCGCAAGAAGATCGACAACGGTTTGGGCGAACCCTTGCTTCACACCGTGCGCGGCGCGGGATACCTGCTCGGCGCCGAGCGCTGACGCTTGCGCCGGTTGTTCTTCCTGCCCCGCTCGACGATTGCGCGTCTGGTCGCGATGCTGGTCATCGCGCAATTCGCCGCGACCGCCGGAATCCTCTACTTCGTGCGCCTTTCCTCACAGGAAACGCTCCTGAGCGAGCAGAAAGCCGTCGTCGCCGAGCTGCGGGACGGACTGCTCGCGGAATACCGAAAGGAAGGCAAGCCCGCCCTCGTTGCCGCCATTCGCGACCGGCTGCAGTTCCCGCAGTCGGGCATACCCGTGATCCTCCTTCTCAACCCGGACGGCACCGTCGCTGCGGGCAATCTCGACAACTGGCCGCCGGTTATCGGGGAGACGACCGACTGGACGACGCTGACCCTGTACCGAAAGGACGCCACGGCACCGGAAGCCATGGCATTTTCTGCCAGCACGCTGCGGGACGGGTCGCATCTGCTGACCGGGCATGTCATCGAAAGCGGCCTGCAGTTGCAGAAGATCAATGATGAAGCCCTGTTCGCAGCGGCATTGCTCGCCTTGCCCATTTCGCTCCTGATCGCGCTTCAGGTCGGGCGAAGCATCGCCAGGCGGATCGCCGCGATCGCCAGAACGGCCGAGGCGATCGGTGCGGGCGATCTCTCCCACCGTGTCCCGCTCAACGGCACCCACGACGCCTTCGACCGGATGGGAGCGGGCATCAACGAGATGCTCGAGCGGATAGAGCTGCTCGTCGAGGAACTGAGAATGGTGACCGACGGCCTCGCCCATGACCTGCGGTCGCCGGTGACCCGGCTCAAGTCGCATATCGAGCAAGCCTTCGCCGATACCCGCGATCCGGAAGACCTGGCGGTCTTCGAAAAGATTTCCGCCGAAGCCGACACCCTGCTGCGCATGCTGACGACAGCCTTGCAGATCAGCCGGGCCGAGGCCGGCATCGGCCGCGAACGCTTCGAGACCGTCGCCCTGGGCGACCTGCTGGAGGATCTTGGCGAAATCTACGGTCCCTCGGTCGAAGACTGCGGCTTTGGCCTTGAGACAACGGTCCCGGTCCCCATCGCGATTTCCCTGCACCGCGATCTCATCAGCCAGGCGCTCGGCAACCTGATCGAGAACGCCTGCAAATATGCCCGCGGAGGAACCACCATCCGCCTCAGTGCACGCAAGGACGATAACGCCGTCGTGCTCACGGTATCGGACGATGGCGTCGGCATTCCCGCCGAGTTGCGCGACATTGCCCTGCGGCGTTACAGCCGCCTCGATCCCGCGCGACACAAGCCCGGAGCCGGCCTCGGTCTGGCCCTCGTCGCATCCACGGCCAGATTGCATGGTGGAACCTTCACCCTGGAAGACAACCAGCCTGGCCTGCGCGCGGTGATCAGGCTTCCGGTGCACGGCACGGATGGCGACACCGTGCCCCCGCCAACATGACGAAGATGTAATCTGCAGGAAATGCTGCGGACGGGATGCGGGGTCTAACAGGGGTTTCGACAGGCAATGACGCCACGTCGAAACTGGAGTTCAAGACATGAAGACCCGTTCATTCGTCACTGGTATTGTTGGCGCCCTGATGATCGCCGCCCCGGGTCTTGCCGTCGCTGCGACCGCAAGCACGGCGAGCCACACCAAGGCCGCCACCGCAAGCTGCAAGGGCCTCACCGGCAAGGCGCTGAAGACCTGCAAGGCGAACATGACCCACAAGAGCGCAACGAAGCAGTCCGCGCCCAAGTCGACGGCCAAGTAATCCTGCCCCATCGGAGCACGACAGTCGCTGGAGCCCCCTCGCTCCGGGAAGCCTTGACGCAAGCCCCGATCGACAGGCTTTCGAACGACTTTCGTGCTCCGCTTAACAAAGAAATCCATGCCCACAGCCGATTGAGGCCCAGTCGGTTGGCGACAACCGGCAACACTTTGCGAAAAAGCCGTCCCAGATCAGGACCTTGCCTCAAAGGGACTATCTTCGCAGTTGCAAAAGAAATAATGCTGCAGTGCAGTTGATTGGAGGTCTGGCACCCGGCCAAGTCAAAGATCCGACTGCCGACTCCAACACCAAACTCAGGCCCGGCATCGCCCGGGCCTTTTTCATTACGCACCAGGCGGCAACGACGTCAGTTTCCAATCTCATACTCATCCGCAACTGAGGGTCGGCAGATTGGCGCCCTGCGATAGAGTCCATCATAAGCGCCGCGCGCGCCATCGGGTCGGTACCGGAGAAGCGCCTTGGCAGACGGCTCGCCCGGCTCTCTACCACCGTTCGGCCTCGTTCAGGCAATCACCCTCATCGGGCTCTCGGATATCGCGCCGAAGTTTGTCTCGGTGGATGATCTCGTTGCCTCGATGCTCACGGACACCAACGCTGCGGTACCGGGGCAGAATGATCGTACTGCTCGAGCAAGACCTAATCGAACGGTACCCCGATGCGACGGACACACGTCGAACATTCATGCGTTTGACGCCGGATGCTCTTTCGAAGATGGAAGAGTTATTCAGCCGGCAGTCATTCCCAGGCATGTCTTTGACATGCCGACCGAAACAAGCTGATCGCAAGTGTGTATGGACCGATCGAAGGAACTGTGGTGAAACTGTCCGACATTCTCGTTCCAACCTATATCCAGATGTTGAAGGCTCTTTCGGCCTGGCTCCGCAAGGCTGAATTGCAAATGACCGATGGCGCAGCGGAGCGCCTTCTGTCCGCGCAACTTGCCCCTGACATGTTCCCGCTGGCTCCAGTTCCAGCGCCCGCGTCGTAGGGACGATGCCATCCTGTACCTTGACGAAAAGGTCATCACCGAAATGCTTGCGCAAACGCGCCAGCGCATGACTGATGGCGCTTTGGCTCCGGCAGAGTTCCTCGGCCGCCCGGGAGACATTGCGATGTTTCAACAGTGCATCGAAGACGACAATGAGATTGAGGTCCAGAACCCGGTAGCGCTCGCTCAGCATTCCACCTCCCCGTCAGGCGCGGCACTTGGTGCCTAACTCTTTCAGGATACTCCCTGGTGCGCCTTCGGATAAGAAAGTGTCCGGCTTACCGGTAGAAGGCCACTCCCTATCGCTGACCGACATGCACGGCGTCGATCACCCTAATGCATAGTGCGAGCGTGACTTGCATTCGTGGCCCGAGCAGCCGTGCATTCATTTTTCGGGGAATGAAATGCCAGGATATAGCCACCAAGCCGCCCGACTTCAGCGTCATCTGGAGATTGCGCCCTTCATCGATGAACTGCTCGAGGCGAGCGGCGGGACCGGCGACATGGACTTGTGGCAAATGGTCGTCGAGGAAGCCAGCCGTCTTTCAGAAGGCGTAGTCGCGCCAATCGACTCGCAACTGGACCAGGCCGGGCTGACGATGGAAAATGGCCGTGTGCGGACGATCCCGGCACATGGGCATGCGTGGCAAGCCTATGTGCAGGCAGGCTGGCTCACAGCGGATGTTCCTGCAGATCAGGGTGGGCAGGGCCTCCCCCTCGCGGTGCTTTCCGCCTGCGAGGAGCTCATGAATCGCGCCTCTCCGGCATTCATGATGCTACCCACCGCCGTCCGCTGCGCGACAGCCCTGCTTCATGACGCAGCGGACCCTGCAGTTTATCAGGCCTGGCTACCGCATCTCACCGCTGGCAGCTGGACCGCGACCATCTGCATCTCCGAGCCCGATGCCGGTTCTGACGTCGGGCGGATCCGGACATCGGCAGCCCTCGGGGCGGACGGCATCTGGCGCGTCACGGGAGAAAAATGCTGGATTTCCTACGGTAGCCACGACCTTGCGGAACGGATCGGTCATTGCATTCTTGCACGGACGTCGCCTGCTCCCGGCGTACGCGGCCTCAGCCTGTTCCTGGTCCCCGATCGTGCTGCCACAGGCGAACCGAACGGCGTCGTGTTGCGCCGCATCGAGGAAAAAATGGGCCTGCATGGTTCACCGACCTGTGCGATCGGCTTTGAGGATGCGCACGCGACCCTGCTTGGAAAGGAGGGCGCCGGCCTCCAGCACATGTTCCGCATGATGTCGGCGATGCGGCTCTCGTGCGGTCCGCAGGGAACGGGAGTCGCAAGCGGCTCCTTCCACGTCGCCCTGGACTATGCCCGCGAGAGGCGCCAGGGCGGCGATCCTGTTACTCCGCCCGTTGCGATAGCAGAGCATCCCGATATTCAACGACTCCTGCTCAGCATGGCCGGGAGAATCGAAGCGGCGCGTGGCCTCAATATCGCGGCGGCCGCCGCGCTGGACGTGGCAGGCCTCCATGCCGACCAGGCAGTCCGGGACGATCAGCTTGCGCTGGCGCAGTGGCTGCTCCCCATCGTCAAGGACGGGGCTGCAAGGCTGGCATTCGAGATATCCAGCGACGCCATGCAGGTGCTCGGCGGCGCAGGTTATACGCGGGAATGGCCGATCGAGCGCCATCTGCGCGATTCGCGGGTTTTCTCCATTTATGAGGGCACCAGCGGCATTCAGGCGATCGACCTGCTGGAGCGTCGGCTCAAGCGGGAAAAGGGCAGAGGTCTGCGGATTTTCCTCGACCTCGCCCGGCGCGAGCCTGGTGGAGGCCAGGCCTTCGATGCGGAGTTGCAGCATATCCTGGCCATGCTGGAACGAACCAGCGGCATGCTCGCACAATGCGATGGACGCACCTCGGCCGCTGCCGCGACGCCATTCCTGCGGCTTGCTACAATCGCCGCGCATGCCTGGATTGCCGCGAGGATATTGCGGCTGGCGGGAGATGACGCGACCGGCCGTTCGATGAAGGCTGCGGCGTCGGCATTCATGTCGGACGCACGGCATCTGGCGGACCTGGAGGCGGCTCGCGCATCAGGCCCCGACACGGTGCTTGATGATTTTCCCCGGCTCTATTGCGAAGGCTGATCGTCGAAATACCATCACCCGCCCTCAAGCGGCTGGTGATGGTATGGATCGTTTGGACACCGTTCGTCCGGCGGGACATCAGGCCTCCATGACAAGGACCGGCTTGATCACCTCGCCGGAATCGGAGGCTTGCATCGCCTCTTCAGCCGCCTCGAATGGATAGAATCTGATGATCTTCTCCAGCGGCAACCTGCCCATGCGATAATGTTCGACGAGGGCAGGCAGGAACAGGGATGGATCGATGCCGCCTTCCACCACGCCAATGATCCGGCGGCCGCCCGACATGATTGCCGACGGGCTTACGGAAAATGCTGCGCCAGGCGGATAGGCACCCACCAGCGCGAGCGTGCCTCGGCCAGCCAGTCGATCGAACGCCGGTTCGAGCAGGGCAACGGCACCGGTCGTATCGACGATATGATCGAAGGGGCCCGCCAGCGCGGCAATGTCGGCTGCAATTTCCGTGGCGCCAAGCTCCTGGCCGACTTCTAGCCGGTGGGCGTGACAGTCGAGGAGCGCGATCCGCTGCGCGCCGGCAATCTTCCCGGCCATGACGGCGGACAGGCCGACCGCGCCTGCCCCCAGGACCGCCAGCGACTGTCCGGGCTGCACCTGCAAGGTTTCCAGCACGGTGCCAGCGCCCGTCTGGACGCCACACCCCAGCGGCGCGAGGGTCGCCAGCGGCAGTTCCTTGTCGATCCGCACCATGTTGCGGATGTCGACCAGGGCATGGGATGCGAAGGCGGATTGGCCGAAGACCCGGGCCGATATGGGTTCTCCGTTGCGCCGGATACCCGGTGCGCCATCCTGAGGACCCAGGCCAAAGTTCAGCGCGAAAAAGGCGTCGCAATAGCCTGGCTGATGGTTCGAACATGCATGGCAATGGCCGCAGCTGGCAAAGCTGAGCAGCACATGGTCACCCGGCTGGAAGGGCCCCGCATCCGGGCCGATCGCCTCGATCACGCCCGCGCCTTCATGGCCGAGAATGGCCGGAAACGGCACGGGGATGGCGCCCTGGCGCATCACGGCATCGGTATGGCAGACACCGCAGGCATGCAGCTTGACCCTCGCCTGGCCCGGCCCCGGGGGATCCATGACCAGCTGCTCGATCGAGAAGGGCGCGCCGGGCGCATCGAGGACCGCCGCGGCAATTTCGACCACACCGCTCATGAGCCAACCTCCTCATGCGGGCCTATATTCGCCAGGGGAACCGAGTTCACCACATGGGCCTGGGTATATTCATGCAGGCCAGCCAGGCCGAGCTCGCCACCGATGCCGGACTGCTTTGCCCCACGGAAGGGAATGGACGGATCCATGGCCAGATGCTGGTTGATCCATACGGTCCCGGCATCGATGCGGGCGGCGATCTCCCGGGCGCGGGCCTCGCTGGACGACCAGATGGTCGCAGCCAGGCCATAGATGGAATCATTCACCCGGCTGATCGCATCGTCGAGATCCCGATAGCGCAGGACCGGCAGGACAGGCCCGAACTGCTCCTCGCTCACCAGCGGATCACTGTCGTCCTGGGCCGCCACGATGGTCGGCGCGATAAAATAGCCGAGCCGGTCCAGCGCGGCACCACCGGCCAGAATGGTCCCGCGCGTCCGCGCTCCGTCCAGCAGCGCCTTCACCTTCTCGAACTGCATTTCGTTCTGGAGCGGTCCCATCATGCTGCCGGGCACGGCTCCATCGTCAACCACCGTAGCACCGGCCAGGCGCACCAATTCCGCGCAGAATTCATCATGCAACGCCTCGGGAACATAGACGCGCTTGATCGCGACGCAGACCTGGCCTGCATTGGCCATGGCACCGGCGAAGACCTTACGCGCCGCCACGATCGGGTCGACATCATCGAGGACGAGGGCGGCATCATTGCCGCCAAGCTCCAGCGTGACCCGCTTTACTCCTTCCGCCGCTGTCGCCATCACCTTGCGCCCGGTCGCCGTCGACCCGGTGAATGCGATCTTCGCCACCCCTGGATGTCCAACCAGAAGAGATCCGAGGTCGTTTTGATCACAGATGATGTTGACGACGCCCGCTGGCAGGATCGCCTGGCACAGTTCGCCCAGCAACAGGGTGGTCAGCGGCGTGGTGGGCGCTGGCTTGATGACCAGCGTGTTGCCGGTAATGAGCGCCGGCCCGAGCTTGTTCATGAGCAGGATGAGCGGGAAATTCCACGGCGTGATGGCAGCGACTACGCCGAGCGGCCGACGGTGCTCGACGACATGGCTGCCCTCCCGGTCTCGCAGCACTCTTGTTTCGGCACGCATGCCCGCAAAGGCGCGCAATGTCCCGACGCTGCCCAGCAATTCCATATGCGCCTGGGCCAGTGGCTTGCCCTGCTCGCGTGTCAGCAACGCAGCAAGATCCTCCAGTCGGCTTTCCATCGCGTCGGCGAGGCGTAGCAGAAGGGCGGCGCGCTCCTCGACAGGGCTGGCCGACCAGCCGCTAAAAGTCCGCCCGGCCGCCAGGACCGCGCGATCCAGCATCGCCTCGTCGGCCTTCGGGCAATGGGCGAAGGGCTGGGCGGTGGCCGGATTGATGACCGGAAAGGTCGAAACGCCGTCCACGAGCGCCCCGTCGATGAGGAGCCTGTAGGCATGGCCGGCTGCCGCAGCGGTGCTGCCCGTCTCGAGCGAGATTGTCCCAGTCATAGCGATGTCTCCCATCAACGAAGGGCCTTGCGCAGAAAATTGGTTACGGCCGCGTTGAAGACCGGCGCATTCTCGATCGGCGAGAGATGGACCGCATCGGGAACGACCAGCAACTCTGCGCCTGCGATTGACGCGGCCATGGCTTTAGCGCCCTCGACAGCCACCGGCAGATCATCGGCCCCAGCGACGACGAGCGTCGGCTGCCGGATATGCTCGAGCCGGTTCCGGAGGTCGACGTCGCGCAACAGGGCGCACGACCCCGCATAGCCGTCGACCGACATGGCCTGCATGACCGCAACGTGGTGCTCGACTTCGTCGCGATGGGCGCTGCGGAATGTCTCGCCAAGCCAGCGTTCGATCGTCTCCCGGCCAATGCCCTCGAGCCCCTCGCTCCGCGCCCGGTCGATGGTCTCGTCCCACATCGTCTTGTTGGGAATGAATGTCGTCGTATTGGCAAGGACGAGAGCGTCGACTCTTTCCGGCGCCTCAGCGCCAAGCCACATGCCGGTCATCGCCCCTTTTGACAGGCCGACAAAAGCGGCATGCGCGATGCCGAGTGCGTCCAATATGCTCAGCGCATCGGCACCCAGCATGGCGTTGGAATAGGGCCCGGACGGCGCGTCCGATTGTCCATGTCCGCGGCTGTCATAACGTATAACGCGGAAATCAGCGACGAGTTCGGCCGCAAGGCTGTCCCAGATCGACAGGGTGCTGCCCAGCGAATGGCTGAGCAGCACGGCCGGCGCGTTCGTCCAGCCCTCCACTACCACATGCAGTCGCGTTCCATCATGACTGTTAACGATCATGCCTCATCTCCTTCAATATGCCCGAAAACATCAATGATGCGGCAGTCATCGGGCTGATGGCTGCCGCATCGCGTTTCAGTTCCGGAAGGTGGCGGTGATCCCGACGGTCCTTGGACGCAGCGTGACGCCCCGGAAGTAGTTGGCCGCCGGGGCGTCCTCGTAGCGCGCG
>NZ_FVZE01000026.1 GCF_900168325.1 Novosphingobium mathurense
CCCGCCGACGTCGTTGCGGTGGCCTGTCTCGTCCAGCGTCAACTATGATGGCCGCACCGCCTCCGGAAGCAACGTGCTACGAAATGCGCGCTTACGGTGCTTCGGCGCTCAGGGCCTTGGGAGCAGCAGTCTTACGGGCAGGAGCCTTCTTTGGGGCCACCTTCTTGGAAGCGGCCTTCTTTGCTGCCGGCTTCTTCGCCATCGTGGTTGCAACCTTGGCGGCAGGCTCTGCCTGCCTGGCTACATCCGCATTGCCCTTTGCCGGAGCTTCACCCGCTTTGGCCTTGGGAGCAACTTCGCCATTGCTCACCGAGCTGCTCTTCGCGGCAGGCTTGGCAGCAGTTGCCTGCTTCGTCTTGGGCGCCGATTTCGCCTTGCCCGGTGCCGACTTGACGTCGCTGGCTGCCGAAGACGCTGCGTCATCGCTCTTGGCCCCAGTATCCTGGCGATCCTGGTGAATGCCCACAGCAACCTTGCGACGCAGCGCGGAATAGGAGGCGGCGACGATCGCGTAGTCAGCGGGCAGGCCGTAACGCGCCTTGTATTCGGCTTCGGTAAGGCCGTGCTTCCTCAGGTGGCGCTTGAGCGTCTTGAACTTCTCACCGGTAATGAGCGAGACGATGAAGTTGGGATCGCGGGTCGATTCCGCGATCGAAACGGCAGGCTTGGGGGCTTCGATTGCTGAAGTTTCCGGTCGTGCTGCCTTGGGCACCGTTTTGGGCGCAGCCTTGGGTGCGACCTCGGGCTTCGCAGGCGCGGCGGGTGTAGGCGTTGACTTGGCGGTGGGCGCCGGTGCAGCTGCAAATGTTGCCGGAGCGGTTGCAGCGTGGTCAAAGTCGGTAATCGCCTTGAACACATCGCTGAGCAAGTTGGGCAGTTGGGCTGCATTGAGCGTGTTGTTGTTTACATAGGCTGTCACGAGGTCGAGCGAGGCGCGGCGCGCGTCAAAGTCTGCCATGAGGTATCCGATCCGGAGAATAGTGTGAGCTACACGGGCGTAGCAATTGCGCGACCCCATAGTAGTATTGGCGACAAAAGCAAGGATCGGCCTTGAGAGGTTACGCTGACGGTCAATGGGAATGCAAGACTATCCTGCCGAGATACCAATTCAAACGCGCCGGGAAGGCGTAGTCGCCCTCGTGATCACATTTGGGCGCCGCTACTACCGCCCGGGCCCATGGGCCCCGAAAAAATTGCGGCAGCCACAAAGGACTGCCGCCAGATATGCTTGACCCCTTCCGGTACTGGAAAGATGAAGAGGCCATTCGGGTCGCATCCATGTCCGTTAACGACGCTTCTTGATTCGCACTTGTAGAAATGCGCCACAAGACGTGCCTCACCTACGATCAACTGAAATTTGCGCAGCATTGCAGCAGACCCGGCGAGGCACGGCCAGGACCCCTTTGCCTTCCACGCACCCGTGCCCTGCTACTTTTCGGGACGATCGATGTCGCGCTTATCTCGCTCGCGGAAGAATGACGTGGGGCCTTGTTGCCGGAGATTGCCATTTCTCCTGTACTGCCCATCGTGTCGGCATTTGGTTCTGCAAGACGATCATCAGTCAGGTCAGCCACAGGCCATAATCGCCATGTTCAGTGGCGCACTTCGTCTATCGCCTCGATTTGCGCAACAGCCAGGTCTTCGGCCTTGAGAAGTTCCGAAATCGGCAATTGGAGAAGGACCACATCCTCTTCACGAAAATAGATTTCATGCCCGTTGTCGTGGTCCACGAACGGCAGGAAATCTGCGGAAACCATATCGATCATGGTGTCCACCTCGAGCACGCAGTCAGTCTCACTGCGAAAGCTGTAGTCCTCGCCATTGGCCTGGATCACTCGGGTATGGACGATCTGCGCAAGGATCTCCTCGCCGCCAAGCCCGCTTGCCGAGATCACTTGCTGCGCGTGCTCGACAATCGCCGCGTCAAAACCGGCAGACAATGCGCTTCCGGTCAATTGATCTTCGATAAGGGCGACCATCGCCTCGTAGACCACAAGCGGATGACCGGAATATCCGTGAAGCGCATCGCACGTCTCCGGGAAACTTCCATCACCCGGCAAATTGCACCCATCTCCCAAAAGATAGAGCCTGGAAACCTGCGACAGGCGCAAGCGGACCAACCGGTTGTCGAGCGTGGCGAACGGCATCAGAAACTCGGGGTCAACCGCACCATTAACCCCCGCGCGAAGTGTGTCCGAGGTGCGCAGGCTAACGGGATACCAGATGACCTTGTCGTGGCGCTTGAGCTTGATCCCTACGTGGCCCCAGAAGCCATTTTCATCCGCCATCAGGTCGGCATCATTGTCTCCAAAGCCCTGGGTCAGCCTGACGTCAAGACCGGCAAGAGCATGTACATTGGTGCGAAACAGTATGGCGAGGGTTCTGAGCTCCTCAAGGCTCGGCACTGTCTTCCCCAGCTCCCAAGCCTGATAGGCCTTCAAACTCATTGCGAGCATTTCGGCCACCTGATTTTGGCTGAGCCCAGCCTCAACCCGGGCTTCTTTCAACTTGAGGACAAGAGCCATGCCGAGCTCCGTGAAACGGGATAAACGCCTTCTATGCCAATTTACGGCTTGGGCAAAGCAGGGCATCGATCGGTATCGCTGCCGGTCTTGCGCCATGGTTCGCCTGGATCATCACCTGGAGAATATGAGTGGCCAAGACACATAATACTGACGCTCTTCCGGGCCATCCGATTCCCAAAGCCCGCATTCTGAAACAGTCGCGGGCACATGAAACGCGCGCCAGGATCCTCCAATGCGCGCGCGAAGCATTTGTCGCACATGGGTTTGCCGCGGCGAACGTGCGCGACATTGATCGAGCGCGGCCTCGTCCCCGACATGCCCCTGCCCTCGCTGGTCTACGCCATAGTCGGCATGGTTCGGTTGCCATTCGTTCTTGCGCGGGAAGCCCAGCTTGCCATGGGCTATGATTTCATGAAGGGCAAAGCCATCGACGCGCACGCCAATTGCGTTATCCAATTGCTCATGCATCGATGACGGCAGAAGCATGTCGAGCAACTGTAACGTGGCGATTATCTGGGTAGACACGATGCCGCCGAGATGGTGATTCTGGCTGCATGGGCCGCGTGATCGAGCAGCCCAGGATAAAGCGATCCTTGCGCCGTGGGCCTATTGCGTTGCCAGTCACAATGACCAACTCGCATCATGGGCGTAATCGGGGTCAGTTCCGGTAGGGGGCGAAATGACACCCTAAACACCGCCAGCGCAAATCAGGCCGCCACGGCAAGGCGCACGCCGAATGCCTTCATCACGCGCAACAGCGTACCGAGCGTCGGATTGCCGTTGTCGCTGAATGCCCTGTAAAGGGCTTCCCGGCTGATCCCGGTTTCGCGGGCTAGCGCCGACATCCCATGCGAGCGCGCGACGGTGCTGAGGGCACGCAGCAGTTCCTCAGTGGTGCCATCCTCAAGGTAGGCGTCGAGATACGCCGCGATATCAGCCGGGGTGTTCAGTACCTCGGCTGCATCCCAGGACTTGGTTTCGAGTGTCATCGTCAAACCTCCTTCGCCATGGCCTTCGCCCGATCGATGTCCCGTTCCTGCGAGCCCTTGTCGCCGCCGCACAACAGGATCACCACGACATCGCCGCGCCGTGTGTAGTAGACCCGGTATCCCGGCCCGAAGGTAAAGCGTAGCTCACTCACCCCGTCGCCGACCGACTTGGCGTCGCCGAAGTTGCCCTGAGCGATACGGTCAATCCGTTTGGCGATCCGCGCCCGCGCCTGAACATCCCGCAGCGCCGTGAGCCAGTCGATGAACTCGGCGGTGCGGAGGACTTCGATCATGTCAAGTATAATGCACAGACTGGGGCGACATGTCAACTATATACTACAATGCCGATCCGTCCCGCTGGCGGCGCACAATCGCCGTGACCGTGTTCTTGCTGATCCCGAGATCGCGTGCAATCCAACGATAGCTGCGCCCGGCTTCTATCACCTCGATGACCCTCGGGGTCAATCGATCCGATTTCGGACGGTCTCCAGGTTGACGGCCCAGTTTGCGTCCGCGCGAACGGGCTGCAGCCAAGCCGAATTTGGCCCGTTCGCTGAGCAAGGTCGCCATGGAGAGACGATGAACGCGGTCCACGCGGAGTATGGCAATGGTCCCGGCACAAAAAGCTACAGCTCGGTGAACGACCAGTATGCACCGTTCGCATCGCGCCTCATCCCGGTGACGGCGAGCGAGGCACCCTACATCCTCAGTGGCCTGCTGGCCAATGAGGCGGGCAGGCAGATCCGCGAACAATATGCCGACACGGCAGGCTACACCGATCACGTCTTTGGCATGAGCGGTCTGCTCGATCGCCGCCTCGTCCTGCGCATCCGCGATCTGCCATCGAAGCGGTTTTACGTGTTTGATCCCGCCGCTACTCCGACCGAACTGCGCAAGCTGGTGGCGGGCAAGGTCCGGGAAGATATCATCGTCGCCAACTGGCCGGACCTGTTTCGTGCTATCGCCACCGTGAACTCGGGCCGGATCGAACCCCACCAGATGCTGCGCAAGCTTGCCGGCTATCCACGCCAGAGCAATCTGGCGGTGGCCTTGCGCGAAGTTGGCCGGATCGAGCGCACGCTGTTTCTCATCGACTGGATCCTCGATGCCGACATGCAGCGTCGCGCCCAGATCGGGCTCAACAAAGGCGAGGCGCATCATGCCTTGAAGAATGCGCTGCGGATTGGCCGCCAGGGCGAAATCCGGGATCGCACCAGCGAGGGGCAGCACTTCCGGATCGCCGGGCTCAATCTGCTGGCCGCCATCGTGATATTCTGGAATACCTTGCACCTGCACGAGGCCGTTGAAGCTCGGCGCCGGGATGGCCTCGATGTGCCTCCCGAATTGCTTGCCCACATCTCACCATTGGGCTGGGCGCACATTCTGCTGACCGGTGAATATCTCTGGCCCAAGGATGCTGAGCCGGTGTAGGCAAGATCGGATTGTGAGTATCGTCAAGGCATTGCGATGGCAAAGACAGCGACAAAACTGCCCAGCGACAGGGTGATCCGCGCCCTGCTGGCCAAACACGATTGCCCGGTTGGCTATCACGAGGTTCGCACCCGACTGTTGGGCGCCATCGCCAGTCCCGATCCTGACGTGAAGCCCATGACGGTGATCGCCGACCTTTGGGGCGGGGAATTGCCCGAGTTCGACAGTATGGATGACGCCAATGAACTGCTTGGCACACTCGTGATGGCGCTATGGAACGAACTGGCAGCGCACCAGGATCCCAAGACACCATTCAAGGCCATGCCGGTGCCGATGGAGCCGACCGCGGCCAATCTCGGCAATTTTGGTCTGGTGCGCGGTCAGGAGGCAGAAGGGTTTGTCGAAGGGCTGTTCAACGGTGCCGAAGAATCTGGCCTTCCCGAACGGGCACACGAAGCCGTCACGCATTTAGGCGAAATCAGGGCCATGATGCTTGGTGTCGCCGACCTTATCGAACGCACCGCTGGCGAGCCTGAGGATCGCGCGCAAATCAAGGAAACTATCCAGCATTTGCGCACCATGACTGAGATCATGGAGACCGAAATCCACGCCGCCGTTCTCGCCTGCGTGCGTGTGCGGCAGCAGGGCCTTCCCGGCCTTACCGCGCCGTGGCCAACCCGACATTGAAACCCACGCAGGAAATGGACGCCGAGCAACGGCTGCGCGAGAAATTGCGCAAAATCGAGGCCCTGTTTGCTGGGGCGGCAACCGCCGGTGAAAAAGCCGCAGCGGGCGCCGCCGCTGAGCGCATACGGCGCCAATTTTCTGACACCAAATCGCGAGAAAAGGCCGAAGAGTTCAAATTTTCCATTCCAGACCCGTGGTCGCGCCAATTGTTCACCGCCCTATGTCGCCGTTATGGGCTGCGTCCGTTCCGCTACACGCGCATGCACCGCCAGACGGTCATGGTTCACGCCCCCGCCAGCTTCATCAACAACACACTGTGGCCGGAATTTCAGGAATTGAGCGACGCGCTCAGCGCCCACCTGATGATCATCACGGAACGGATCATCCGCGAGGAGGTTTACGCCACTACCGGGGAGGCCGACGAAATCCCCGAGCCAGCACGTCTGCGATAACAATTCCGTTTGACGATTCGCTTAGGGTGTCATTTCGCCCCCTGCCGGAACTGACCCCAACATCCTGTCAATCAGCCCGCGCCTGAGAAGGCGGCCGACGAACACGAGATCGAAGACTTCACTGGTGTCTCCCGACGAATTTGTCCCGCCTGCCGCTGCGGTCACATGATCTGTATTGAAGTGCTTGAACGGATTTCGCCATCACCAGGGCCCCAATTCTGGCTGGAAACATCATGACAATCCTCCATCGGCCACCGATGATCGCCCCAATCGCCGGGTTCAAAAGGCTATAGCCAGCTTGTCGCCTGAGCCAGAAACTGGCGCGAACAGCCTCAATTCGACCGCCTTGCCAGCTTCCAACCTGGTTTTACAGCCTACGGCGCCACTCGCCACAAGACGATGCTGTCGGTCAAAATGCTCGCCGGCATATCTTGAAAGCCGGTTGCTCCATACAATCCCCATAGGCGCAACGCTGCGCTGGCGGCTTCGTTCAACACGCTTTTAGCTCACCGCCGCGGCAATCAGGCTGTGCCCTCTCCCTTGCGTCGCGCGCCGCGGCGCCAACCTAAAAGCGCTCTTCATTATGTGAAAATGTGCCATATCGAATTGAACCAAATGGCATTTTAGATGAACAAGCGCTGTTGACACTGACACAATCCGGACAACCTGAGTCCGCCGGACGTCGGCGCGGGTCGAACACAGTGCATACTATGCAATCTAGACAATTGGTGCAATCGGTGCGATAAAGGATCCAGATTGCAGTATGGAGTCATCCCGTGCCGAGCCTTGCCGCAGATAGCCTACCTCTCCGGGGATTGAGTGCCGGCGACGTGCGCGCTGCGCTGAAGAGCAGCAATCCAAAGGCGCGCTCCAGCGATCTTAACATGATGGCAGAGATCCTCTCCTTTGTTTCAGGCGTTATCGCCGAACTCCCGAAGGCGGAGCAAAGCGAACTCGCGCGCGAAAAAGATGAGGTCCGCCGGATCCTGATCGAAGCCGTTCATAGCGGCCGACCCGAAACGCGGGTGCCGCTCAAACCGACGGGGCGAGTTGAACGCCGACGCGGCGCTGGCCTCGGGGGGATCATTCCCCTCGAAGAGGGGAAAGCCCGGCTCGATCGCTATGCTTCGGCACGGCCGCTCGAAAGTTGGGCCGGGCCGGTGGCAGGTGCTGGTGAGGTCGAGGACAATCTTGGGATTCCTCGGTCGACGCTAAGCAGCTGGCAGCAGAAAGGCATGGTCGTCGGATTGCTGCGTGGCACCCGAAAGCTGGCCTATCCGCTGGACCAGTTTGTGGACGCGCGGCCGCTCGAAGGCATCGCCGATATCCTTCGCCTTGCCCCAGAGGCTCGGTCTGCGTGGCTCTGGCTTCGCCAACCGCATGGGGCGCTGAACAATCGTGCGCCGCTCGATGCGCTGAAGGCCGGTGATCGCCAAGAGGTGGTGATCGTTGCAGAGCGTGACTTTGCCTGACGCATGGCATTTGACGAGAAGATTCTCGCGTCGCTGACCCGGCGCGTTGAGCCAAGCGCATACCTGCGTTGCACGCCCATCGCGCATCGCGCGACGCCCCTCGGGATGGGCTATGGCAAAACGCGTTTCGCGAGCCCGGATGACCGTTTCAAGCTGCTCTACATTGCGGAAGATTGCGGATTCCGAAGGAAGCCGGCCGGGGATTCCGATTTGATGTCGGCCACCATTCCGATTTGAAGCCGGCCACCTATTCCGACTGATGTCGGCCA
>NZ_FVZE01000009.1:0-96619 GCF_900168325.1 Novosphingobium mathurense
GGCCGACATCAAATCGGAATCCCTGGCCGGCTTCGCGTCGGAAAACATGGCCGACTTCGTATCGGAATGTCTGGCCGACTTCATCGGAATACGCAGTCGGGCAAGAGTGGTCGTTGGCAGCTACGGTCGCCATGACTTTGAAGCATCGGTTTCAATTCCGTTGGTTCAGGATCTGCTGGCTGTGAAGTTCGCCGGCTTTTCGCTGAATGATCACGGCACGTTCTACAACAAGACATTGGATCGCCGGGTCAGCCGCAAGGACTACCAGGCATTCTCTGGCGCGGTTCGGCTTACCCCGGGCGATCTTGATCTCCAGGTCACTTACGATCACGTAGTCGACAAGAGCGATCTTCCCGCGCTGATAAGCGTCTATTCTTCGCAGACGCGTACGACCAACTCCCCGGGCTTGTTGGATGGTGCTGATCGGGTCTGCAGCAACGTAAATCTGAGCGGCATCTGCGATCGCCCCGATCCGGAAGGCGTCACCACCCAGAACATTGTACCCACTGCCTACTACAAGCTCGATGCGATCACGATCAATGCAAAGGCGGACCTTGGTCCTTTGACCTTTGCCGCGGTAACTGGCTATCGCAAGAGTACAGAATGGGCCAACCAGGATCCCGATGGAACCGAGTACGACCTGTTTCGTACCTACAGGCCGCAGAAGTTCCATCAGTTCTCACAAGAGATGCGCCTGGAATCGAACTTCGACGGACCCTTCAGCTTTGTCGCCGGCATCTATTATTTCAATTCTGCTTACAGCATGCGGCAGACGAGTAAGGTGGCAATGGCCGCGGTAAATCCGGCACAGCCACTGAGCGCGGGTTTCCTCTATCCATCGTATGGCGTCCATCAGGACTATGACTCTTTGGCGCTGTTTTTGCAGGGTGACCTGAAGATTACCGATGCTCTGACGCTCACCGTGGGCGGACGGCAGACCTGGGACGACAAGCGTTTCCGCTTTGATCAATTCGCCAATGGAACGAGCATCCCTTCGACTTCAGCCCTTACAAACCAGACCTACGGGCAAGCCAAGTTCAACGAGTTCACTCCGCGTGTTGCCCTGCGTTATGAAATCACACCTGACGTCAATGTCTACGCCAGCTTCTCAAAGGGTTACAACACCGGCGGTTTCAATGGCCGTGCGGCAGACCCGGCCCTGATTGGACCTTACCAGCCTGAAACTCTCAAGGCTTACGAGGCTGGCTTCAAAGCGGAGCTGTTCGATCGCAAACTGCGGATCAATGGCGCTATTTTCCAGAATGACTTCAGCGACAAGCAGGAAGAAGTCATCACTGCCATCCCCAATCCGCCATTCACCGGTACAGCTGTAGAAAACGCGGCAAGTGCCCGTTATCGCGGCGCTGAACTCGAATTCTCAGCAATCCCGATGACTGGGCTGACGCTCAATGGATCTGTGGGTTACCTCGATGCCAAGTATCGTAACTTCATGGCTTCGCTGCGTTCAGGTACGCCCGTTGTCGACAACAGCGGCCTTAACCTCAGGCGCGCGCCGAAGTGGACGCTTTCTGGCGGGGCCGATTACGTAGTGCCCGTCGGCGCAGGCGACCTGGGCTTCAACGTCTCTGCCCGATACATCAGCAAGACTGAACAGCACATCCTCAACGATCCCTATGGCACCGTACCTGGCTACGAGAATGTCGATGCGGCAATCCGCTATGCTTTCCCAATTGGCACGATCGACACAACACTGACGGGCTTCGTCAAGAACATCACCGACAAGCGGGTGCAGACAGTATACACAACCGGCGGTCTCGGCAGCTTCATCAGCTACATCGGCCAGGGCGTTGGACGTACCTGGGGCTTGGAACTTAGCGCGCGGTTCTAATCGTGCGCAGGCGGGCCGCGCCACAGATGTTTACCTCCCTAACTGCGGCCCGCCGATTTTTATCTTCATTAACGAGCAAAGCGAATGGCACCCAGCAAACTGATTCTAGCGGCTTGTGTGGCCGCTACCGCAAGCGGAGTTCACGCTGAGCCTCGCAGTTACGATGCTTCAAGGGCAGACCAGTTCCTAAACGCTCAGGCTGAGGACATTGTCCCTGAGGAGCGAGAGTCACGGGCAGTGTACGCGCGTCATGCAGCTTATGACGCAGCCATGTTTGGGCAAGTTGCGGTTCTCACCTACAATCAGATATACGCTCAGGCCGTGGATCGCCAATCGGGTGAATTTGTCGGGTTCAATCGATTTGCGCATGACCGTAACCTTGCCACGCCAGGTTATGCGCCATTCAAGACGCCCAATGCCGATACGCTCTATTCCAATGCCTATCTGGATTTAAGCCAAGGGCCGGTGCTGCTCACCGTGCCGCCGACCAAAGGACGCTATTACACAGTCAATTTCCTCGATCTATATGGCAATGCCTCGAACATCAGTGCGCGAACTCACGGGACAAGAGGTGGACGCTTTCTGATCGCCACCACAGATTGGGGAGGCAGTGTGCCGGCTGGCGTCACACTGTTTCGCGTGACGCAGCCCTACATGTGGATCCTCATGCGTATCGAAGCGGAGAGCCCAAAGGCGGTTCCCGAGGTTCGCAAGTTGCAGGATCAATTCATCCTGGAGCCGACAACCGAGCCTTCAGGCAAAGTTTCATATCCTGCTCCTGCGACCCTGGATGATCCGGCTGGGTTTCTCAAAATCTTGAACTGGGTTGTCGAAAACGGCGGGGTACGGAACGAAGAACTGGGACACATCCATCCTTGGCGGGGGATTGGCGTTGGTGGCCCTGTGAGCGTAGATGAAGCCATGTCCGATGAGGCTGTGCAGGAGGGAGTTCGCGCCGGTTTTGGCGACGCAAAGCTCGTGATCATGCGCAATCTCGCGCAGAACGGCACTCCTACTAATGGATGGCGTGAACCGTTCGACATTGGCCGCTACGGTTTTAATTACGAATACAGGGCAACTGTGAACACGCTAGGTACCGGCGCAAACGTGCGCCTGGAAAACTTTGCCTTCACTACTTTTGAGGATGCGCAAGGCGAACCGCTTGACGGGGCAAAGCATGACTATGTTTTGCGCCTCAAGTCTGCGCCGCCCGCCGACTTCTTCTGGTCGATCACAGTGTACGACGGCCAGACCCAGGAACTGGTACCAAACGCGAAAAGCAAGTACCTCGTGGGCGGAAATACCCCAGATCTCATCACCAACAAAGATGGATCGGTGACGCTCACCTTCTCAATGTCCGCCAAGGGACCCAACGCTGTCCCGGTACCCCATGGCCTATTTTACCTGGCCTTGAGGGCGCAGGGTCCGCGGCGCGAGATGCTTGACGGCACTTGGCGCCCCAGCCCTCTGAAAAAGCTAGCCAAATGAAGGGTCCCGTTCTTCACGCTATGTCGGCAGCGCTGCTGGCTGCAGGGCTCGCACCAGGAGCATATGCTAAAGAAAGCGGCTGCGCGAAGTCTGCGGAAACTGCCCCTGAAGCGCTCGCGCAAACTGCTGAAGAACTCTATATCTGGGGATACCCGCTCGTTCAGGCGGCGCGTATCCGTCTTGTCTCGACCCAGGGATCAGTTGCCGATTCCGCCAAGCTCACGGCCCCAATCCATCACTTTGCACATGGACGGGTATTGGCGAACCCCTCCACGCACATTGGTGTAGGACCGAACAATGACACGCTCTACAGCTTGATATGGATGGACTTGAAAAAAGGGCCATTTGTTTTCGAGGCGCCTGACTTTGGGGAACGCTATTACACGTTCTCTCTCAATGCCGCGGATTCAACTTCGAGCGATTCCCTGGGACAGCGGACCCATGGAGGCAAGCTCCCCCCTTTGTTCATCCACGGGCCTGATTTTGCCGGTAGCACTCCTGCAGGCATGGTGGATGTCACCTCGCCGACCCGCTATTTCGAGCTCGCTGGACGAACGCTAACGACGGGGACCGATGCGGATTATGCCAAGGTCCATGCTCTGCAGAACGCCATGAAGCTACGCACGTATGCCGATTGGCGGCATGGTGTAAATCGAGCGCCCACGACGGCCCCACAAAGACCTCTGCACGATGGCGCACACAACATTCCTCCTGATCTGATGTTCCTGGAGGAGCTTGGACAAGTGTTACGCGACTGGTGGGCCCAACCTGACGATGTCGGGTATCTAAACGATGCAAAGAAGCTTGGGATTGATCCGGACGGCTTCAATCCTGGACGGCTCAATGGTGAAGAACGCGCGCGCATTGCAGAGGGTCTAGTCCAAGGACAAAAACTCGTTGAATGCCAGTCACGCCGGCTCGGCGTTCAAAGCCATGGCTGGACGACAAACTACCAGGGCGCGCGTTTCGGCCAGGACTATTTGCTTCGAGCAGCTGTCGCCAAGGACCAGATTTACGTCGCGGTCCCCGAAGAGGCGATCTATCCGATTGGCCGAGTTGACAGCGAGGGGCAACTACTCAACGGCAATTTCGATTATCGCATTAGGATGAGCGCAGATTCCCTGCCACCGGTCGGTGCATTCTGGTCGATCACGCTTTACGATGACAACGGCTTCATGGTCGAGAACCCGATTGATCGTTATTCGATCGGGGATCGAACGCAAGATCTCATGCACACTCAGGATGGATCCGTGGAAATTGCAATCGGGCATACTCGACCATCTGGCGCGGATCTCAACTGGCTGCCAGCGCCACAAGGACCTTTCTACCTGATGATGCGCCTCTATGTGCCTGGCAAGGCAATCCTCGATGGCACATGGACCCCGCCTCCCATAGTACGCGTTTCGAGCGCAGGAGACTAATCATGAAACGTCAATTATCTCTGCTTGCAGCGGTCGTTCTCGCCGCTGTGCCGGTCATTTCGAGTTCTGCCGACGCAAAGACGGCGCAGGCGCCCGCGCGGCCCAACGTGATTGTCATCCTCGCGGACGATTTGTCCTATTCAGATCTCGGGACATATGGCGGCGAAATTTCAACGCCAAATCTCGACGCGCTTGCCAAGCGCGGCCTTGCCTTTACCGCCTTCCATACAACGCCGATGTGCTCGCCTTCGCGCGCTGAGCTTCTCACCGGCGAGGACCAGCATCGTACGGGCTTTGGCACGATGGCCGAGTTTCTTACCGACAATCAGCGGGGGCAACCCGGATATGAGCTTCTTCTCAATGAGCGCGTCTCGACCATACCTGAACGCCTCAAGCCCTTTGGCTACAATTCCTTCATGTCGGGTAAGTGGCATCTTGGGCGTGGAGCATTGCCACCTCAGCGCGGCTTCGACAGGTCCTTCTATCTTATTCAGGGTGCCGCCAACCACTTCATAAACAAGGGCTACGCCAAGCACATGGCTACGGTCCAATACGAAGAAGATGGCAAGCCGTTTACCTTGCCGTCGGGGTTCTATTCCAGCGACTTTTATACCAGCAGGATGATTGACTACATCGAGGAAGGGCGAAAATTGGGCAAGCCTTTCTTTGGTTACCTTGCTTATACCGCGCCTCATTTCCCATTACAGGCGCCAGAGGCGCTCATTGCAAAATATGAGCCTGTCTATGCCGCAGGATGGGACGCGCTGCGCAGCAAGCGCTTCGAACGCCAGAAAGAGCTCGGCCTCGTTCCTTCGGATGCAAGCGCTCCGCCGGCCCGCGAACGGGTGCCGGCCTGGTCATCGCTTTCGCTTGAACAGCAGCGCTATCAGACAAAGATCATGGCCACTTATGCAGCCATGATCGAGGATCTCGACACCAACGTTGGACGTCTCGTCGCCTACCTGAAGAAGACGGGGCAATACGACAATACGCTCATCCTTTTTACCTCCGACAATGGCCCTGAAGCCCTCGACCTCAATCATGACTATTTTCTGCCCAATGTAACCGACTGGCTCGAGGAAAATTACGACAACTCATACGAGAGTGTCGGCAGCGCCAACTCATTCGTTTTCTTGGGAGAAGGTTGGGCCAGCGCTGTGGCTTCTGCCCACCGTTTGTTCAAGGATTACGTTACGGAGGGCGGCATTCGCGGGCCTCTCATTGTCTCGTGGCCCGCTGCGCAAAAGCGGGTCGGGTTCACAGATATGCCATCGACCTTGCTCGATATCCTACCAACTGCGGTCGATGCGGCGGACGGCGAGGCGTTAGAACAACACGCGGCCAGTCCGGCCCGGCCCGATAGTCAGGGAATTTCGCTGCTTCCTTACATCACGGGCCGAAGTGAAGTGATTGCTCGGCCTTTCGATGGCACCGGCTTTGAACTTTTCGGGAACGAGGCATTCGTGTCAGGAGACTGGAAGATCCTGAAACTGAGGGCGCCCGAAGGCGATGGCACCTGGAAGCTATACAATGTCGCCTGGGATCCCGCCGAGTCTCACGATCTCGCGGCAGAATACCCAGTGCGGTTCGCTGCTCTGAAAGCTGCATATCAAGCCTATGCCACGCACAATGGAGTTGTGTCTCCACCAGATGATTTCAGGATTGTCCCGACAGGAGGCAAGCGAGCGGAGACCTCTAACCCTACCGCAAAACCTTAAGCGCGCAGCTTAGCCTTTCATGTTAACGAAGAGGCAGTGGAGGGGACGATGGCTGTAGAATTACCCATTTGATCTGTGCCGCTAAATCCTCTCGGATGCGCATTGTTCTGAGTATCGAAAGCGTACAAGCCAAGGCTTCGGCCCGTAGCTTTGCGCAATCATAACCACGAATGGAAGACAGGATGAACCGTTTCAAAGACAAGGTTGTGGTTATTACCGGCGGCGCATCGGGCTTGGGGTTGGCAACGGCGGAACGTCTCGCGGCAGAAGGCGCCAAACTCGTTCTTGTCGACATGAACGAGGAGGCCTTGCTCAAGGCTACCACGAGCCTACCCGAAGACAGCGATGTAACTTATTTTGTTGCAGACGTTTCGCGTGAGGGCGACGTCAAGGCATACGTGCACAAGGCCATCGGAAGTTATGGTCGCATTGATGGCTTTTTCAATAACGCTGGTATTGAAGGTCGACAGAACCCAACCGAGAACTTCGGGGCCGACGAGTTTCATCGCGTTTTATCAATCAACCTTGACGGCGTGTTCTACGGGATGTCCGAGGTGCTCGCCGTGATGCGTGAGCAGGGCTACGGAGCTATTGTTAACACTGCCTCTGTTGCCGGCATTCGCGGCGTTGGCAATCAGAGCGCTTATGCAGCAAGCAAGCACGGCGTGGTTGGACTGACCCGCAACAGCGCAGTCGAGTACGGTCATTGCGGAATCCAGATCAACGCCATCGCACCCGGGGCGATCATGACAGCGATGGTTGAAGGGTCCTTGCGCCAGATGGCGGGGGACGACTGGGAGGCTGCCGGAGCACAGTTTGTTGCAAACAATCCTATGCAGCGCTTCGGTCGACCAGAAGAAGTGGCTGCGCTTGTCGCATTCTTGCTTTCAGGCGAAGCCAATTTCATCAATGGAGCCGTGATCACGATCGATGGCGGTCAGTCCTACAAGTATTGAATTCCGAGATATCTGACGGTTCGTGATAAGCGATCATTCGAACCCGCAGGAAGAGCGAGTCCCCTGGCTGTTGGTTTTTGGAGCAACTGAGCGTGCGTTGGAGAGTGTGGCATTATGAATGACCTGCAAGGCGCAATTGTCCTGGTAACCGGTTCGAATGGTGACATTGGCAAGGCCATTGTGCACCTGTTCGAGGAGCGCGGCGCAAAAGTCATTCGCTCAGATCTTGAGGCTCCATCCAGATCCAGTCCCGGCGTTGATTTCATCGCACTGGATGTGACGAACGAGGCGAGCTGGTCAAAGGCTATTTCGTCCATCGAAGAGCGGCACGGAGCACTTGATGTGCTGGTCAACAATGCCGGCATCGCCCCGATGACCCGGATGGAGGATGCCTCACTGGAACAATGGCGCCTTTGCCAGCAAGTCAATGTCGAAGGCAGCTTCCTTGGACTCAAGACTGCTGCTCCTTTGCTGGCACGCAGCGGAACGCGGCGCGACGGTGGCGCGGCAGTCGTCAACTTGTGTTCCGGTGCTTCCGACAAGCCGACGGCCTTCAGCGCGGCATATTGCGTGAGCAAGGCTGCCGCACGCATGCTGACACGCGTGGCGGCCGTTGAATTTTCTGCTCTGGCCTATCTCATTCGGGTAAATTCTGTCCATCCAGGCGTAGTCGAGTCCCGGATGATGGATGATATCCTCGCAAAGTTCTCGCAAATCAGCGGCGGAGCACCTATTGATGACCTTCGCAAGGCCGTCGCTGCAGGCAACCCAATGGGGCGCTTTGTAGATCCAGCAGAAGTTGCTGAAGCCGTAGTGTTTTTATCGTCGTCTGCAGCCAGGTTCATCCACGGCGACGCAATTCACGTCGATGGCGGGTATGCGGCCAGTTGATCAATATCAGAGAAGGCTCTGTTGCAAAGATTGACAGCAGCTGAAGGAGGTTGCTGCCTCTCGGCGAGCAATCGGCTGCAACGAAATGCTGGTTGAGCAGGTCCATGGTTTCGGCCAGGGCGGAGGGCTGAAGCGTCCCGGGTTTTCCGGAGGCTATCCGGTTTGACTCAGGCAGCCATATCGAGGGTCTAGTTGCGTTTGCAGGGATGCAGTTATGACGAGCTGAGGGCATTTTCGCTACGAACCGCAGCCGAACGTCTACTATCAGACAGGGAGGTGACAATTGCCTCTGTCGCCCATCGTCTCAGCTTTTCCGACGACCGCGCATTCCTCCGCGCTTTCAAAGGATGGACTGGTATGGCCCCGTCCACTTTCTTGAGCCGGAACAAAGTTCCGCCGATGGACTGACAAATGGCACGAGAAGCCTCACAATATGGGCAATCATCAATTGCACGCCGATATAGAGGCACGGCCTTTGGAATAGCGAACGGACCGCACCTGAGCATGGAATTTTCCTGGCTGAGTGGCAAGGATGGGTCGGACCTAGAAACTGCAGTCACACACTCATTTCGAGTGCACGAGGACCGGGAGCGGGGCGACTTGCGGCGATTGCCGTCGTATACCTCACAAGTTGTGAAGAACTGGCGCCAGGCCGCGCCATACGCATGGCGCAGGCAATATGCTTCGCCGCATGATCGTACAAAGTTGAGCTTAGCAGTCGGATTGGCATTAGCGCCTCTGGGGTTCTGAACCTGCCAATTGAAGGTCACCCGCAAGGGCTGCCATAGTGACAGTTTGCCAAGAGAAGTCGACGGGCTTTTCTGGAAAGTGACTCATTACCAGAGGGTTACAAGACATGCAGAACATGGCCGGTACAAGATGCGAACATGAGCTCGCTGGCATTGTGCTTCAGGCAAACTGTCGAAACGACAGATATAGGCCGTAAGGCAATGGAATCATTGTATCTTTGTGCGATGGCTCTAGCCAGAATCGCAGGAATCTGGCATAGACAGAGCAAGAACGAACATGGATCAAATGGAGCCTTTGTTGATGGGCAAGACCGCAACCAATGTCGGGCAGATCCTTGATCGCCTGTCCGAAGTGTCCAGCCGTCCACGCTATGCGTTTGCCGTTCTCAACCTCTTGGCAGAGCAGGCTGGCCCCGGTTCGAAGGTCGGGCCTTTCATCCAGGACGAGAATGAAGTGCTGCCGCTGCGCGCCTGGGTCGGTAAACGCCTCTCCAGGCTTTCGGGCCGCAGTCAGCGCAGGAAGAAGATCGAACAGCGTGTGCGCGAGGAACTGGCGGACAAGCTCCCCGACGATCTGTTCGAAGCGCAAAGGGTCATCGATGCCGCGGTCGAGGAACATGTGCGCGCGACCGGCGCTGACAACTTCAGTCGCGTGGTGACCGAACTTGAGCGGGCAGGGTACGTGGCGCGCTACTATGAGGGCTACCGCACCAATCATGCGAACAGAGGGGGCTTGCGCAACCTTGTTTGCGTTCTCGATGCCGATGTTTCCGCCGCGCTGCGCCGGCGAGACATGTTGGTTTGATGGGGGATCGGCAGGGCAGGGGCCTCAAGCAGACTTCCCAAAGTAGCGTGCTGTCATCTTGAATCCGATTGTCCGTGATCTCTCGCTTGCCGAGCGATACCGTCCTCGCCACTTTACTGACATAAGCTGCACGATTGCAGGCAAGCGCCAAGCTGCCGGTTTTCACGTTGATGGCTGGCGGCAAAGATGTCGGAAAATGAGCAATGCGCTCCCGTACTACTGAGCGATATCATCGAAGCCGTCGAATTTGTCAGCGCCTCATCGTTCGACGAGCATCATGCCTATATCTGTCCCCGGACCGGGCGAACCCACCTTGTTTCCGAGTCCCTGGATCTTGATGATGCAGAGGACCTGCCCGAGGACCCAGACGGTTGCGGATATATTGCGGTGCCCCATCGCCGCGATCTCGATCTCGGCAAACCCCTGGCATTGGCATTCGTCGCTGAAGAACTCCCGGAGCTGCTTGAGCGAGCCCAGGAGATTTTCCGCCGCAAGGGTGCCTTTCGGCGCTTCAAGGATCTGATCGGAGCACAAGGCAAACTGGATAGCTGGTATGCTTATGAAGAGCGCGCGATGCAGCAGGCGGTCAGAAATTGGTGCGAAGATCTCGACATACCGCTTGCCGGCGAGACGCAAGCTGCAATGCATGGTGAAACGGCCGAACCGTCCCTTCATGTGATGCCTTGTGATGCGTGCGGGGGTTGTGTGCCCACTCTCGAGATGACGCATTTTGGAAGCCGGGAGACCGGATATCGAGACCTCTGCAGCCGTTGCTACAACGAGGAAGTAGCGCGGCTGGGTGGCTTGACGTTCGAGCATGTCGCTTTCGAGCCGGTCGATCTTTTCGATGGACGCGGCAGGAGGCATCGGTTTCATTTTGTGCTGCGCCATCTCGGATCAATGCTGATGCTGGGGGCCTACGAGGTCAGGGCCAATGAGCGCATGGGATACGAGTTCGAGGTCCATGGCGGGCCTGAAGCAGACCCATTCGAACTCATGCAACGGCTCCATAAACGGATGCGCCGAGAGCTTGCGATCACTTACCTGGCCGAGACCGAGTTCGGCCTTGGCATCGCTGAAACCAAGGTCGGAGGGCAAATCACCTGCGATCCGGAAGCCGCAGATCGTCTGCCTGTTCTCGTAATCGATGGGCAAGAGGTCGATTGGGATCAATTCGGCCGCATGCTGATGACTTTCGAGGGGTGGCGGTTCCACCTTGAAATCCAGGAGCCAAGCGAAGAGGTTTGAGCGAGGGGGAAGGGGGGCAGGGCTGATGAGTCGGCAAAAGCATCAAAATCATCGAGCTGCCACTACCCCATGGCCCAGCATCGCAAGATCGATCGCAGTTCTCTGCCAATCGGTCGCCTGCGCAAGTGGCGTTATCCGTGATGCCTCCCGCCGGATCGAGCAATCGGCGTCATGATCGAGAGCGAGTTTTCCATGTTTGATCAGGACGTGCTCAGGTCCTTCGCTGGCGACAAGGCTTTCGCGCGTGGCCAGGCCTATTTCCGAGAAGGATTGGTCGAACTGCTCTCAATTGAGCCAAACAGGGTTGTGGCCCGGGTTGCCAGGACAAAGGACTATGCTGCCATCGTCCTGTGGCAAGACAGCTCATTCGACGGCGAATGTACGTGCCCGGCCTTTGCGCGCGATGGCTTCTGCAAACACATGGTGGCCGCGGTGCTGGCCGCGAACGCCGCGATCGCTTGTGGAACTGCAGACAGCGTCGGTGTGCAGACACGGATCCGCACCTATCTCAGAGGCAAGGATGTTGACGTCCTGGTCGCCATGATCACGGATGCGGCTGAACGTGATCCGGTGCTGTTTCGAAGGCTTGCCATTGCCGCCGCCGCTGAGAGCGCCCACGGCGAGAACCTGGAAGTGAGCCTGCGCGAGGCGGTGGAGGAGGCATGCGCTGCCCGCGGCTTTATCGATTATGCGCGGGCTGGAGAATGGGCCGCTGGCGTAGACGCCGTGCTCGATGCGATGACCGACCTGGCCTCCGGAGATCACGCCGCTCTGGTTGTGGACCTGGCGGATTACACCATCACCCGGATCGAGAGGGCGATCGAGAATATCGACGATTCTGACGGGTATTGCAGTGATCTGTTCGAGCGCGCGCAGCAGCTTCACTTCGAGGCCTGCCAGACCGCCCGGCCGGACCCGGTCGCGTTGGCCGGCAAGCTGTACGTGCGCGAGACCCGCGGTGCCTATGGCACCTTCCTGGGTGCAGCCGAGCAGTATGCGGATATCCTGGGTGAACAAGGGCTCGATGAGTATCGGCGCCTTGCTCGTGAAGCTTGGGACAAGCTGCCTCCCAGCATTGGACCTGTAAGGGGCAGCAGCGCTCATCGATACGAATTGTCCAGATTGGCCTCGATCCTGGATTTCTTCGCAGAGCGCGATGATGATCTGCATGCCCGGATCGCACTGCGTTCGAAGGACTTGTCGTCTCAATGGGACTATTTTCGCCTTGCCGAGTTTTGCCTGGAGCAGGGACTGGCAGACGAAGCCTTGCGCCACGCCGAAGAGGGCCTGTGGCTGTTCGAGGACGAAAGACCCGACGAGCGTCTTGTGAATCTGGCGGTCGACCTGCTACTCAAGAAAGGCAGGAGCGCAGATGCTCAGGATCAGCTTTGGCGGGCATTCAGGAAAGCACCAAATCTTGATCTCTATCGGCGCATGCGGTCGCTTGGCGGTGAAGAGGCTACGAGGCAAATCCTGGACCACTTGCGGGATGGACTGGCTAATGCCTCCGCGAATCGCTGGTATTCGCCCGCCGATCTCCTGGTTCGCATCATGATCGAGGAGGGCATGTTCGAGGCAGCCAGGACGATCGTGCGCGGCCATGGAGCATCACGAGGCGTCAAGGAAGCCCTCGCCTTGGTGAGTGAGGGGACGCACCCGCAGCAGGCACTTGCCGTCTATGCAGAGCGTGTCGAGGAACTCGTGAGCGCAGGTAACAAGCATGCGTACCAACAGGCCGCGACCATGATTGGGCGGATGAGCACGCTGCAAAGCAGTGCCGAACATGGCGAATATGTCATTGCCGTCAGGCAGCGCCATGGCCGCAAACGCAATTTCATGAAGTTGCTCGCATGAGCCCGGGCGGCATTGCGTAATCACGCAGTCCGACCGGGCATTGCCGAGCCATCCGAAAAGACATTCACCGAACTGGCTTGGCCAGTGGTCACGGGCTTGTCGCAATTGCACAAGCGCGCACACTCCTATGTGTGCGCTACGCAAATCGGTTGAGCCGTAGGCTAAGACCTGCCATGGCACAGGTCATGCCACAACTCAGCGAAACAATTCTGGGCGTTGTCGAACGTGCGCCCGAGTGGATCCGTAGGGACCTTGCAGGCAGCGATGCATTGGCGCGGGAACGAGCCGAAGAAGCACTGGCAGCGATGATTGCAGATGCGATTGCGAAGAGCAGATCGCGATAGCCAGCTCGGTTCACCGTAGCATTTCGGATAAGGTCAAAGCGGGAAGGGCAATGGATCCGGCGTTGCGCCCGCTCTCTCTCCTGGCATAGGCTGCACCGGGATCACTGATCGGGATTGCTTTGTGCGTCCCTCGAAATCAGAGGAGGTAATATGCAAAACATGGGTGGAGAGGGGGAAGCTTGTCCCTTTGAATTCAATTTCGAGGCAACGACCTTCAAGGTCGGCGATACTGTCAGTTACCGGGTAAGCGGGAGTCTTGAAGGTTTCCCTTTTGTGGGTACGCTGGTCGAAGTGCATGACGACTTCGTATTGATTGCCGGCGATTCCAACGATCCTGACACGCTTTATCGCGGTACCCGCGAGAACCGGCCGTTGGTGGACGAAGCGCAAGTCTAATCACGTATCTGGAATTTGATCATGACGACTACTCCGCAAGCATGATGTGCTGGCGGATAATGGTCCGAATCGTGATGTTGCGGTATCCATGACCGTGACCCAGAAGCCGCACACATCCGCGCTTCCGAGCAGGTCTGGAAGCGACTGTCTCCCTGCAGCGCGACAGGCCTGGCAAGGACCGTGTGAGGCCGGTCAAAGGGCTGCTTCATCTTCGGCTGGAGCAGCCCTTTTGCACGATTGGGAACGATGTTTGCGCCCATGACCAATCGTGTCGCTCGCGCAGCTTCCCTGGTGGTAGGCAGGTGAACAAAGCGTACTATCGAGCTGCGATCGGAACTCCTGCCATGCCGGCTCGGGAATTGCAGTGTGGATTCCGAAGGAAGCCGACCTGGGATGCCGATTTGATGTCGGCCAGGGATTCCGAAGAATTCCCGGTGGTTCGTTCATGCGGGCACTACCGGATAGCCTCCGCAATTTCCGGTACCATGTCAGACGTGCGCTTGGCCGTCCTCGGCGGCAACCTGGTGTCGCCGCGCATGCCTTTGTGCTCGATATCTTCAACCAGCAGTTTCATCTCGGCGATTTCCTTCACTTGCGCGCGAATAATGCCATCGGCAAGTTTACGTACGCGCGGGTCGCGTATATCGGCTTTGCGTGCATTGTTAATCGCGATCGAGTGGTGCGGGATCATCGACTTCATGAAGTCCACATCACCGATCAAAGTCTGCTGACGGTTGATCGCCAGTGTCGCAAGGCCAAGCAAGATTGCCCCGATCAGAACGACCAGCTTCGTGCCCTGACCCTCGTACATCTTCCACATGAATGCGAGCATGATGACCGCCATCACGCAGCCCATCACGACCGATGAGACGAGGCGGGTGAGGCTAAAAGTCGCATGATCTGCGTCATAGACCAACTGATACATGAGAGGGAACATGATGAGGGTCGAGACCGCGATCATGGAAAAAAAGCGTCCCCAGCCCATTTGCATCATCTGATGTTGCGACTGCTGATGATCCATGGCGGCTTCTCCCTTCGATTTTTGCTCAGCGCCATCATGGTAATGTCAGCCGACGCTTTGCGTGTGATCGGCGAATTCATGGGTTGCCAATCCGGCAATTCCAGCAGGCGTGATGGAGCCGGTCATTTGGTGTCGAGCCCAGTTCAACACCTGAAAACGCCCTGTGTAACCCAAGCAACTAATAGGCAGCCTACCAGTTCCAACGAGTTCGGGTTGAAGGAACATCACCAAAAGCGTCTAATACCAACCTGCGCATTGTCTGACTCACGGAGGATTCCCAAGGCGGTGAAAATCTGAATCAATGGGGCGGCGACTTTGGAGTGTGGCACCATGGGTTCAGCGATCGGCTTGCGGGAAGATTTTGACGGGGCGGCGTTGCGACGATTGTCGCGGACGACGAAGAGCGCGAACCAGGCGCGGCGGTTGTTGGCCTTGGCCGAGATTTACGACGGTGGCAGCCGGAGTACTGCGGCTCGGATCGGCGGAGTTGGCCTTCAGATTGTGCGCGACTGGGTGATCCGGTTCAATGCCCGTGGCCCCGACGGATTGCTGGATGGCAAAGCGCCTGGCCCGCGTTCGCGGCTGAATGATACGCAGCGCCAAGCACTGATCGATGTCGTCGAGAGCGGCCCGATCCCGGCAATCCACGGAGTGGTGCGTTGGAGGCTGATTGATCTGGCCCAGTGGCTCCATGACGAGTTTGCCGTCTCGCTCGACGAGACCACCATCAGCCGCGAGTTGAAGAAGCTGGGTTACGTCAAACTCACGGCGCGGCCTCGCCACCATGCCCAGAACGAACATGCTATGGAGGCCTTCAAAAAAGGGGCTTCGCTGCCGAGCTGGCAAAGGTCAAAGCGATCCTCCCGAAGGGAACGCCCATAGAGGTATGGTTCCAGGACGAGGCGCGTGTCGGCCAGAAGAACACAATCACACGGCGCTGGGCCAGACGCGGAACGCGGCCATCGGCACCGAAAGATCAGCGAACGAAATCAGCCTATATCTTTGGTGCGATCTGCCCGGAACTGGGCAAGGGCGCTGGGCTCATCCTGCCCTTTTGCAATACCGATACCATGTCACTGCATCTGGCCGAAATATCCCTTGCCGTCGCGCCGGGTGCTCACGCGGTTGTGCTGATGGACCAAGCTGGTTGGCACCTGACCGGCAAGCTCGATGTCCCCCACAACATCAGCATCGTCGCGCTCCCGGCCAAATGCCCCGAACTAAACCCGGTCGAGAACATCTGGCAGTTCATGCGCGACAACTGGCTCTCCAATCGCGTCTTCACATCCTACGACAACATTGTCGACCTCTGCTGTGAAGCTTGGAACAAGCTCGTCGACCAGCCTTGGCGCATCATGACCATCGGGCGCCGCAAATGGGCGCGTGGGTCATGATCAATGCAGGTTGGTATAACGCGTCGCAGGTGCTCCCTGAGGCTGCAGGGCATCAAGATGCAATCTATACATCGACGGAAACCGAACTCCTCAGCACACAGGTAGAAGCCGTGGTGGAGGCCATGTTCGATGGGATCAGCATCGCGCCCGGAGCCCTGTGCCCGATCATCGATCGTGAGATAGCGGCAGGGCGCATGAAGAGTGCAGAACGGCTTTTGACTTTGAACGCTGCTGCGTGCGCTTTGTCATCTCGTCAATTGGCGGCGGGCCGCATGTCAGCGAATTTGAATTCGTCGATGCACTGACACTGATCGGCCCGGCCGCACTTGCGTAAGTTATACGGCGTGGAGCCGTTCGACGTTCGCTCGGTCGGCGACCATCTCGATCAACTGATCATGCTCGGCAAGGATACGTTCGATTTCCTGGCGCTTTTCAAAGACGAGCTTGGCAACGCCGGCGGTCATGCCGCCTTCGTCACCGACACGGCCAAGGACCGCAGCCAGGTCTTTGAGGGTCGCCTCTTCAAGACTGGCATGAAGACCGCCTTTGGAATCGCGAAATGCAACGCACTGACTGGCCATGTAATGCCTCCTTCATGACACTGGCTACTCTGGTAGCCAGCGCAGGCACGGGGCGGATGGTATGCAAAGTCGATGCCCCGCAATCTGCAGATTGCGCCGTTCATGGCACGTCGACAATCGCAAAAGCTGCAAGTGCATGTCCTGTATCGAGGCGGTACGGGAACGAAGGCAGGAATTGACCGACTCGCGATGCTTCTACCTGCACCTACCCTCAGCCCGTGTGATGTGCGGCTGCGCGGCCTCGACCTGTAAATCGGCGGTGTGTTCTGCTAAGGTGAACTCCCACGAAGGCGAAGATGGAGACATCATCATGAAACCAACCGACGCCTATCTCCTCAGGTTCGCGGATGATGGGATCGGGCCGGGCAAGACGGTCGAGTTTTGTGCCGAGGATGCCAGCGAGGCCTTGATCATTGCGAGAGGCGAGGCTGCCAATCGCGACGTGGAGTTATGGAAGGGCGAGCGGTTCCTTTGTCATCTCAAGCATAACTCCTACGATGTCTGGGAAATCAGCTGATCCCGGGTCCTTGGGACGGGTAGGGCGGATGATTTAACCTGCGCTAGCCTTCAGCGTTGCCTTGTGGCGTCGCTGACCCGTATGACTGCATGACAGATGCGCTTCAGTTCCGTGCTGTTGCCATGCTACAGGACGGATGCATTGGTGACGGAGGTTGGCATGCGGATTCACATCGCTTTTGCTGTCGTCCTGGCCTTGCTCGGCACGCCGGTTCTGGCCCAGTCGACATTATCGACCAAGGATCGCAGTGCAGCGTTTCGCGCCGCCGGTTTTACCTTCAAGGACGGTAAATGGTCGGCTTGCGGTGATCCGGGAACGCCCAGCTATTCTCCAGGTCAGATTGAAACGGTCCGCGATCTCAATGGTGATGGCCGTCCCGAAGCTGTGATCACTGAAGGAGGCACCTATTGCTTCGGCATGACAGGCACCGGGTACACGCTTGTCAGCAAGCAGGCTGACGGCACCTGGAAGAGCGTGACCGGCGGCATCGGAATTCCCAATTTCCTTGCCACCAGGGGCGTTGGCGGTTGGCCCGATATCGAGATCGGCGGACCCGGTTTCTGCTTTCCGGTCGAGCGTTGGAACGGCAAGGCCTATGTCCTGCATCGACATCAGTATGAAGGAAAGCCGTGTCGGCCACAGATGTAGGTCAAGGATGCCCCGTTTCGGGGATCGTTTTTTCGCGAGGAGAAAAGCCTTCCCGGGAGCGGGGGGGTCGGTCTGGGTGCTACCGGAAAGACTCGGCTCGGCCTATGACCATTGAATCCGATTGGCGCCAGATGAAAATGGCGGGTCTGGCACATGTTTGTCGGGCGGCGGCGAATAAGAGCATGGCTTGTCGCAATTGCGCCGTCTTGGCACGGCTGTGGAGCTCTCCCATCAATTCGGAGGTTCAAGGAGAATAACCACATTTCTCAGGTGGCGTTGGACAATGTCGCCAATCCATGTTCCAGACCTGAGATCAGGTCGGCTTCGGCCTCCAGGCCGATCGACAATCGTAGAAGGCTGTCATTGATTCCGGCGATCGATCTGGCATCAGCTCCCATATCCGCGTGGGTCATTGTGGCCGGATGCGCGACGAGACTTTCAACACCGCCCAATGATTCCGCGAGCGTGAAGCACTGCACGTTGGCAATAAAGCGACGGACTGCCTCGACACCGCCTGTCAGTTCAAAACTCATCATCGCTCCAAAGCCGCGTTGCTGGCGTGCGGCAATTGCATGCCCGAGATGTGAAGAAAGGCCAGGGTAATGGACTGCTGTCACTGCGGGATGTTCTGCAAGGTAGGTCGCAACGGCCATGGCGTTCGCCTGCTGTGTCTGCAAGCGCGGAAATAGCGTGCGCAACCCGCGCAAGGTCAGCCAGGAATCGAATGGTGCGCCAGCGGTTCCCACCACATTGGCCCAGTGACGCAATTCCTGCGCCTCACCTGGATCGGCAGCCACGACAGCACCGCCAATGACGTCGGAGTGACCGTTGAGATATTTCGTGGTCGAGTGAACGACATAGTCGGCGCCCAAGGCAAGCGGTTGCTGGAGCGCTGGCGACAGAAAGGTATTGTCGACGGCGATGGCGGCCCCGACCTCCTTTGCCTTCGTGACGATGGCGGCGATGTCGACTATGCGCATCAGAGGGTTGCTGGGTGTTTCGATCAAGACGAGGGCCGGCGCATCATCGAGAGCTTCGCTGATTTCAGTCTCATTGGATTGGTCGACGAAGCGGACTGAACAGTGTCCCTGCCATGCGCGCGCTTTCAGCAAGCGCATGGTGCCCCCATAACAATCGTGCGGCGCGAGCACGAGATCATTTGGTCGGAGCCTTCCGATCAGCAGATCCAGCGCCGCCATGCCGCTCGATGTGATAACCGCGCCTGCGCCTCCTTCGAGAGCTGTTAGTGCTTCGGCGAGAAGATCCCTGTTGGGATTGCCCGCCCGACCGTAGTCGTACTGCCGCGCCTGATCGTATCGCGCGAACTCATAAGTGCTGGTGAGATAGAGTGGGGGCGCGACTGCGCCAAACGCCGTATCAGCCGCCACGCCTATGGAAGCGGCCAAGGTCTCAGGGCGTAGTGAAATTTTGGCTCGATCAGTCATGGGTGCAGCATCCTTTGTACAGCATCCTGGCAATACCGGTGGGCATGGTCATTGCCCCGATTTTCGGTGGCAGGGGTGTTGCAGTTTGCGCCAGCTCCACATCAGCCAAGCATCTCGAAAATATCGGTCAGCATGGGGCGCAGGCGGCGAATCTCATCGCGGTGAGCCGTTGACAAGGCATGCAGGAGATCGCGTGCCTTGTCCGTGAGCAGGAGCAGCGAGCGCCTTCGATCATCCTGTGCGACCTGGCGCATGATCAAGCCGAGCATCTCGAGGCGGTCGAGCAATCCCGATGCGCTATGCGGTTTCAGGATCAGACGATCGGCCACGTATCCCACGGTCGCCTGTTCGGGCTGGGCGGCGCGGATGGCAAGCAGGGCCTGATGCTGCTGGGGGGTCAATCCGACGTCGCCAGCCCTTGCTTCACTGAATGCGAGGAACTTTCGGATCTCGTGACGAAACGACGCCAATGCGACATAGTCGGCGTCATTGAGGGAACTGCTGCTGCTCTTGCTCATTGCCTTCCCGGGATTGAAATATATCGTAGTGCGATATAATGGCGGTTCGCAAACTGCAAGAGGCCAGATCTAGCGATGTCGCTCGCATCCCAAACTCTCGTCGACCGCCATCGGTTGGCAGATCACACTGCCGACAGGCGTATGCTGCTCCTGGCCGGGATGGCCTTGGTCGTGGGGACAGGAGGTGCACTGGGCGCATGGATGCTGATCAAACTGATCGCTCTGGCGACCAATCTTTTCTGGTTTGGCCGTTTGTCTGCCGAAGATGCCGTGATTACCGATGCTTCCGTTGGTGTCCTGGTCGTCGCCATTCCGATCATCGGTAGTGTCATTGTTGGCCTCATGGCCCGCTTTGGATCCGAAAAGATCCGCGGGCACGGTATCCCTGAGGCAATCGAAACGATCTTGTTCGGAGAGAGTCGCCTTTCCTTGAAAGTCGCTATTCTCAAACCTTTGTCGTCCGCGATTTCTATCGGCAGTGGCGGACCGTTCGGCGCCGAAGGGCCCATCATCATGACGGGTGGTGCCATCGGCTCGCTCTTTGCCCAATGCTGTCATCTGAGCGCAGCGGAACGAAAGACATTGCTCGTCGCAGGCGCGGCTGCCGGCATGACCGGCATCTTCGGTACACCGCTCGCCGCCATTCTGCTGGCTATCGAGGTGCTTCTGTTTGAATGGAAGCCACGCAGCTTCGTACCGGTCGTCGTCGCAACCATGATGTCGTATGCCTTACGGCCCTATCTTGTCGATTCCGGCCCGATGTTTGCCACGTTCATCCCATTGCCCCAATCGCCCTGGGCGCTGCCAACGTCTGGTTTGATAGGATTGATCGTGGGTCTTGAAGCCATGGTGCTGTCGACCTCGCTCTATCGGATCGAAGACCTGTTCCACAAATTGCCGGTGCACTGGATGTGGTGGCCGGCGATTGGCGCAATCACAGTTGGTCTGGGCGGCATGATCGATGCGCATGTCCTTGGCGCAGGCTATGCAAGCATCGCGGCGTTGCTTGATGGTTCGCTGTCGCTCAAAGTCGCGCTGGCGCTCCTGGTCGTGAAGGCGATCGTTTGGCTGGTCGCATTGGGCTCGGGCACGTCCGGAGGTGTATTGGCGCCGCTACTCATCCTGGGCGGGGCTGCAGGTTTTCTCGTTGGCCAATTGCTTGGAGCCGATGCCGGTTTCTGGGCTATGATTGGTATGGCAGGTATCATGAGCGGGGCGATGCGTGCCCCTCTCACAGGAGCCATTTTCGCCGCCGAACTGACGGGTCAATTCGATGCATTACCTCATACTATAATCGCTGCGGGTTCGGCTTACGCCGTTAGTGTCCTGCTTATGCGCCGTTCGATCCTTACGGAAAAGATTGCCCGGCGAGGCAGACACATCTTGCAGGAATATACGATTGATACCCTTGAACTTGGCCAGGCGGATCAATTGATGACCCGCGCCCCCCAGACCTTGCCGGGTTCTCTCACGATCGCGGAAGCTGTAGCCTTCTTTGTGAGCGAGGCTCGGTACCGCAGCTATCCGGTCATCGATGCGCACGGGCGATTGCTTGGCATGGTGTCGCGGGCCGATGCGCTTCGCTGGCAAAGCGAGGGGACGCTGGCACCAGCAACGCTTGCCGATACGGTTTCCGATGCGGCGCAGCCTGTGGCCTACCCGGACACCACCGGCGGTATCGTCGCCGACCTCATCATCGAGACTGGAATCGGGCGGATTCCTGTAGTGGAGCGACAGACTCATAAGGTGATGGGAATCGTGTCGCGCCAGGATCTGCTCAAGGCGAGGAATGCCAATCGGCTTGCCGAAATCGAACGCGAACGGTTCATCGGCGGGGCATCGAAGGCGTGAGGTTTTGTCGGAGGCAAAGGGTTCCACAAGTCTCCGCTACATCGCAGAGGGGGCATTCTTTCTGGCCTCATGCAGATATTCATTTGACCATTCGATATCGGCTCGCTTCTTGTCGGTTAACGCCTTGAGGTCGCCGTGCAGGACATCATCACGGATCCGGGGCAGCAAGTGTTCTAGCCTGCGCACCATCTGAGTTTGCTCGAGGTTAAAAAAAGTCAAGCGTTCCAAGGGCTCGGACAGGGCCATGGTCTCTTTGAAGAAGGTATCCGTTTTTTGGGAAGGATAGCCTCCCAGACTCTGGATATGCCGTCCAAGCAAGCCGCACCAACGGGCCGCGTGGTCGTGAATGCCGACCATCAAGTGGTGATATCCCGCCGTTTCCTGCAACTGGCTGCTGGCGAGCGCAATGCGTGAACACGCTCGTTCCACTTCCAGCAATCCATTGAGCACATCGAGGATTTCGTATCTTTGCGCGTACCCCATGTAGGCGTCGCTCGCCTCATCGGCGTAGCAGACGGGAGAGGCAGGCTTCTCGGTCATGGTCCTATTCAACCAGACTTGGTTATGTCCGCCAAGGATTGTTCGTTAAGGACTGCAAGAAACGCGTCTAGCGCCCGATCGAGATGGCGAGGAAGAATGCATCTGCGCGAGAGACGGCATTCACTACACCTGACCATTTCGCAGTGAGGTTCCATCGCTGCCACCACATCGCCGATGCGGATGTCATGAGCCTCGCGTGCAAGGCGAATACCTCCACCCCGGCCGCGTGTGGCATCAATGAAGCCTGCATGAGCGAGATCGTTGGCGATCTTCATCAGATGGGTGCGCGGAATATCCTGGTCACGGGCCACGTCGGCTATCGTAGCGCGCTGATCGCCTATGTCCGCAAGTCGGATCAGCAGACGTAGGGCCAAATCGGTGTGCCGGGTCAATTGCATCGCGCAACCTTCCTACATCCGAAATTGTTTGGGCCGTTTGATGCAGATCAAATGCATCTTCAGAGCCGGCGCCTAAGTGGAGTTTGAAAGTCAGCTTCTGAGGTGATCCATGTATTGCGTGCAATGTGAGCAATCGAACAAGGGGGGATGCGCGACCAAAGTCGGATCCTGTGGCAAGACCGCCGACGTCGCGGACATGCAGGATATTCTCCTGCGATTGATGCTCGGTGTCTCGGTCTACGCTGATCGCGCCGCCCGCCTTGGTGCTCGCGATCCCGAAGTGGACGCCTTCACGCCATATGCCTGGTTCACGACCCTCACCAATGTCAATTTTGATCAAAGCCGGTTCACAGTGTTGATCGCTCGCGCGCTGGACATGCGGGAAAAAGCGAAGGCTTGCGCGCAAGCAGTGGATGCTGATCTGTCAGAACTTCCCGAACCCGCCACCTGGAATCCCGGCTTGACGCAAAGCGAACTGGTGGCTGCCGCACCGTTCGCTGCAATTCAGCGTTTCATGGATCGCGATGGCCCTTCAATCGTCGGTCTGCGCAACCTTATCCTTTATGGCCTGAAAGGTACGGCAGCCTATAGCGAACATGCTCGCGTCCTTGGCAAGGAAGAGGCTACAATCCATGCCGAGTTCCATCGAATTTGCGCCTTCCTGGGCGGAGACCCGACCGACACTGAGGCCCTTCTCGCTGAAGCCTTGGCGATCGGTGCACTCAATCTCAAGGTCATGGAACTGCTGGATGGCGCGAACACCACCCGCTTTGGTCACCCCGAAGTCACCATGGTGCGCATGACCCCGATTGCCGGTAAGGCCATCCTGGTATCGGGACACGACATGGGGGACCTTGAAGCGATCCTGCAGCAGAGCGAGGGACAAGGCATCAATGTCTACACGCACGGAGAACTCCTGCCGGCAAATGCCTATCCGGTGCTCAAGAAGTACAAACACCTCGTCGGCAATTACGGCGGTGCCTGGCAGGACCAGCAAAAGGACTTCGCGGCCTTTCCGGGGGCCATCGTGATGACATCCAATTGCCTGATCAATCCAGAGATCAGAGGGTATCAGGATCGTATCTTTACGGCCGGCCCGGTAGGCTGGAATGGCCTGCCTCACATCGAGAACCACGCCTTTGCGCCAGCGATCGCGTGTGCACTGGCCCTGCCAGGTTTTGCGGAAGACGCGCCCGAAAAGCGGATTCCCGCTGGTTTTGCCCGCAACACCGTGATGGGCGTGGCCGAAACGCTGCTCGACATGATCAAGCAAGGCGACGTCAAGAACCTCTTCCTGATCGGCGGCTGCGATGGCGCACGACCGGGACGCAATTACTTCCATGACCTGGCTGTTGCCACTCCGCAGGACAGTCTAATCCTGACCTTGGGCTGCGGGAAATTCCGATTCAACAGGGAAGAGCTCGGCACCATCAATGGCATTCCACGCGTTCTGGACATGGGCCAATGCAACGATGCTTACTCGGCGATCCAGGTTGCGGTGGCCGTGGCTGGTGCCTTGGGATGCGATGTGAACGACTTGCCGCTGCATTACGGCATTAGCTGGTTCGAGCAAAAGGCGACTGCCGTCTTGTTGACCATGCTGCACCTCGGACTGAAGAAGATCCATCTCGGGCCGACACTGCCTCAGTTTCTCACTCCAGAGGTGCTGGGCATTCTGGTGGATAATTTTGACATACGCCCGACCGGCGATGTCAGGGAAGATCTTGCAAGGATGCTTGAAGCAGCCTGACACCATGTTGCTTTCCAATGGATAACGAGCTTGCGCATAGGTTCGTGAATGCAATTGGAGCGCTTCCCTCCGCGCGGCCCCTATTTCCGCGCGGAGGGACTTTTTGTTTTCCAAGTCTGTCAGAAGCTTAGGATATCCTGTTCGTCTACGTCTTGGCGTGAAGCCTATTCGGGTCGCGGCCTGGCTCTGAACTTGGCCACCATGTCGCGGATCGTGAGCGAGGTATCCACCGCCGTATAGACCCGCATCGGTCTCCCGCCCGGGTTATCTTCATAGTGCCCGTCCACGGTCAGACGCGGCGTGGGCATGAGCCTGTAGTGGCTCGACGCGGGATCGGGCTGGATCGGTGTCATCAGCGCGGTCAGCGTCACCAGCGGGCTGTCGCCAAGCACATATACCTCGCTGGACGGCCTTGAGGGGAACCCCGGAATTTTCGCCAGCGCCGCTTCCATATTATCGAGATCCCGCTTGAGATAGCGGGCCAGCGGGCTCGTCATCGCCAGTTCGTTGAGCTCGGCCATGGAGTACAGCACCTGGCGATAGACGTCGCGCGGTACCTGCCAGATCTCGATATCGGACTCGTTGAAGATGATCTGGGCGGCCGGGGCATCGACGGCGAAGTTGAATTCGGCTTCGTCGGGACCGGGAGGCGGATAGGCAAGCCCGGGATGTTCGCGTCCGCCGATCCAGACGAGTTTCAGGCGGCGGCCGATCTTCGGTTCGGCAAGCCAGGCGAGGGCGAGCTCGGTGAGGCTGGCCCCTGCTGCGAAGAACAGCGGCACCTCGGTGTCCTCGCGCATCGCTTCGTGCACGATGGCAGCGCTGGCCGGGCTGGGCTTCCAGTCGGACCGCGATGCGATCGGCAGTTCCGCCCCCGCAACGACCGGGGGCTTCAGCGCAAGCTGAATGACCTCCATCAGCTCCTGCGCCTTGGCGGCACCGGCTGCGGCCGAAGCTGGTCCGCCGAATTTGACGGGCAAGGGCGAGGAGACGACCAGCGGGATAATGGCCAACTCGCGTTCAGGGCTGACCGATGCAGGCATCGAAGCGATCGTCGAAGGACCAGAGCCAGGCTATTCGGCGCTCGGTAACGTCAGGCAGGCCGAGCATGTCGCCGTCGAGCCAGAGCTGGTTCCTCTACTCGTACAAACCTTCAATCAGGTCCCTGACCCTCGGGATAGGAGAATATGTTGCTGCCTGGCAGTAAACGGTCGCGAAAGGTTCACCAGAGTTGGGAACCGGCAGCCTGGATGGACGGCATCCTATTTCGTGATACCGTCCATCTGGGATATTCCTCAGGCAGCAAACAGTTCGTCGGCCGGACCAAAGAACTCATAATGAATGCGGTCAGATGGGACACCAGCAAGTGACAGCGTCGAGACCGCATGGCGCAGAAACGGGCGCGGTCCGCAAATATAGTAATCGGCATCGCGCACCGGTGTACTGGCAACGAGCCATTCATCTGTGATGATCCCGGCCTCGTCATAGTCGAGACCTTTGACTTCATCGTTCAATGGCGTCTGGTGAAAATCAATGACCTGAACGGCCTTGGCCTTGCCAGCCAAGGCGCGAGTGTGATCGCGCATCGCGTGTGTGTCGCGATCGTGTGTCCCATGGATATACTGCACTGGGATGTCGGCTCCGCGTTCCACAAGGGTTTCAAGCATGGCCACCATCGGGGTCAGGCCCACGCCGCCGGACAGCAGTACAATTGGACGATCAAAATGATCCCCGAGGAAAAACTCCCCAGCAGGTGCGGCCACTTTCAGGGTTGTTCCCTCCTTGGCTTCGTCATGCAACCATCCCGAGGCCAGCCCGTGTGGCTCACGTTTGACCGAAATGCGGTAGGTCTCACCATTGGGCGCAGCTGAAATCGAATAGTTGCGCTTGACCGGCGGGTGTCCGGGAATCTCGAGCCAGAATGTCAGATATTGTCCGGATTTGTGATGCATGACAGGTCCGCCATCGACTGGGCGCAGAATGAAAGAGTTGATGACACTACTTTCGCGTACGATCTCCTCGACACGAAAATCGCGCCAGCCGTTCCATCCACCGGTCGTGTCCTTCTGCTCCGTGTAGATCCGATCTTCCCTTGCGATCAGAATGTTGGCGAGGAACCAATAGGCTTCCCCCCATGCCGCGAGAATTTCGTCGGTAGCGGCATCCCCAAGAACGGCCTTGATCGCACCGAGGAGAGCCTCGGCAACATGCGGATAGTGTTCCGGCAAGATCTGCAGGCCGACGTGCTTCTGCGCGATCCGCTCCACGGCCGGTGCAAGAGCGCCAAGGTTTTCGATATTGCTGGCATAGGCGAGGATGGCGCCCGTAAGTGCGCGCGGCTGCGAACCGGCATCGCCATGATGGGACTGGTTGAAAAGATCTCGAATGTCCGGATTCTGGAACATCCTGGAATACATTTCATGCACGATATCAAGACCGTGAGCTTCCAATGCGGGGACTGTCGCCTTGACGAGGGCAACGGTTTGTTCGCTGAGCGGCTGTGACATCAATATCTCCTGCACTTGATGGGTGAAATTGTGGCTGGTGTTTTCGCAAATTAGATCGCAGGTAGCTGATTGTAGAAATCAACTTGCATCCTCATGATCCCGAGGGGGGTCACGAAATGCGGTTGCCCGGGGAGGATCAAGCCTGGTCTTTCAGGGGCGAGAACTATTTCCGACAATGGGTCGAGATAGGTCAGCTTAAGTTCGCCTTCGAGAACCCGGATGACCCCCCAAACACCCACCTTGGTGTCGTGCTTGGTGCGCAAGGCTGCGGGCAGTGTATCCTGGTCGAAGATCGGTGTGGAACGATAGGGAGAGATATCGCCCATGGTCAGGCGGCCGCGCGCGTATCGGCGGCATGCTCGGGATAGCGGGCCGGCAAGCCGACAGGTTCTAGACCTGCCAGTTGACTTGCAAAACCATGATTGATGTCGCGGTGATGGGCTTCATCAGCGCGCACCACGAGCACAACATCGCGTAGAGTCGCACTGTCCGGCAGTTTCCAGTAGCGCCGGGCGATCTCTGGGGCCGGCAAGTTCGGACTGCGCCCTTCATCGATTTCCTTGAGGTAAAGGGTATAGCTTATGACGGCTTCTTCTTCGAAGTAGCCGACGAGGCGGTGGGCGGTCCGGGCGCTCACCAGATAGAGTGCAAAGAAGCTCAGGTAGAATACCCACTGCACGGCCAGGATGACGAGGCGCTCGAACAGCGTTGGTTGAGCGACCTCGATGAAGGTCATGAGGTGCATGCGCTCGTTTTCCGCTTCTTCCATAAGGGTGCGGATCCAGCCCGCGTCATCGCACATCCGCCTGAGGCATTTGAGATGATTGATGGTAGCTCCGACCATACCGGGCACCGCGGCTACGGTTTCGAGCACGATCGCTCGGTGTCCATAACGCTTGGCGAAGAAGGTATCCGCGCAAAAGCGCAAAGCTTTTGTAAAGCCGAGAGCAAACTTGTCGCGCAGGTCGCGGGGCGAGTGATGGACCGCAAGATCGACGAAGGGGGTTTCATTCATGGAAAGGCATTCCTTTGGCGAAGGTTCGTCAAATGAGTGGGGCGCGGGGCAGGCTCGCTGTCCAGTCTGAAGAACATGGCGAGTTGCAGGCTTTCTGCGATGCGAGCCGCCTTGGCCTGCAGGGCATGAGCCGCATCTGGCTCCATCAGTTCTTGGGTGGTCTGGTTCCAAAGGCCGAGCCAGCGCTCGAATTGCTGCGGCGAGATCCGATCCCTGTGTTTCATGTGCGCTGGAACCGGCTGCCCCTTGTAGCGGCCGCTCGTCAGCATCACTGACGACCAGAAGGCAGTCAACTTATTGAGATGCTCGGACCAGTCATTGATGGCATCGTTGAAAATGGGCCCAAGTTCGGCGTCAGCGCGCACCCGGGCGTAGAATGCATCAACGAGCCGCGAGAGGCTTGTTTCGTCGAGTTTTGCGGTGCTGTCCACGACTCACTCCAATCATGCATTGAAGATGCATCTATATCTGGGATTTGAAACATGCAAGAAAAATGCATATATCGTCGCACAGACAATCGCGCGTGGCGGAGGCCCACTTGAAGCTCACTCGATTCACTGACTATGCGATGCGAACGCTCATGCATCTTGCCGCCCATCGCGAGCGCCTGTGTTCGATCGCCGAAGTGGCGCAAGCCTACGGGATTTCACAGAACCACCTCATGAAAGTGGTGAATGACCTCGTGAGAGAAGGTTACATTGAAGGTATCCGAGGGCGCGGCGGCGGGATAAGGCTCGGTATGCCTGCATCGCAGATCAACCTTGGTATCCTGGTGCGTCATACCGAAGGAGGGTTTGACCTTGTCGACTGTGGGAGTTGCATCATATCGCCGGCCTGTCGCTTGACCGGCATCCTCAAGGATGCGCTCGCCGCATTTCTCGCAGTTCTGGATCGATATACGTTGGCCGACTTGATGGCCAAACCTGAGGATTTCGATGCAATATTCGGCATCGACAGGGCGGCTCCCGCTGAGACCAGTTCTTCGCCGGATTAGGCTGAGCTTTCCAGAAGCGGGGTTCGATGTAAGGCTTTAGGGACCCCCCAAATACACGAAGGCGGTCATCGACCCAATTCGGTCCCTCAGTCGCGGAATTCCACACCCCCGGTCCAGATGTTCCGCTTTTCACTCCCACTTGGGTGAACGGAATGGCCGGTGATGGAATGGCAGCGTCAGCTTCTCAGCAGTCGAGCAAGCCACGCATCTCGGGTATCAAGGCAAGCCCGGGCAATGTCGCTTTGCGGAGCGATGTCATAAAAGCCATGGAATGCTCCGCCCCAGACATGGAGTTCGCAGTTGCCGCCCGCTGCCCAGATAGCTTGCGCGAAGGCGACGGCTTCATCCCGGAACACCTCTTCGGCGCCGACGTCGATGAAGGTCGGCGGCAAGTTTGAAAGGTCGGTTGCACGCGCGGGCGCCATGGCGGCATCGACGTCGTTCCCGCCGCGGCGCTCGCCCAGAATGGCATCCCATGCTGTCCGGTTGCTCACGCGGTCCCAAACGCCCACGCCGTCCTGCCTCAAGGTCGAAGCGGTGACATCCCTGTCGTCGAGCATGGGACATTGTAGTAATTGTCCGCGCAGGCGCGGGCCGTCACGGTCCCGTGCGAGCAATGCGACTCCGGCCGCGAGCCCACCGCCGCCACTTCCGCCGAAAATCACCGGCGGCGACGTATCCATTCCGATCTTCCCGGCAGCGGAACTCATCCAGCACAATGCCTCGTAACAATCCTCCACGCCGATCGGCGCGGGATGCTCCGGGGCCAGGCGATATTCAACTGTCACGCACACCGCGTCGTGCTGCAGCGCCCAGTCCACGGCAGGTCGCATACCGGCAAAGCGGTTGCCCATGATCATTCCGCCGCCATGGATGCAGAGGATACCAGGGCCGGGCCTGTTGGCCCCACGTCGACGGATCACGGACACCTCGATCTCGCCGCCTTGATGGCCCGGGATCACGTGGTCGCTACAATCGACGGGCGCATCCCCGATCAGGTCCTCGGGGGCTACTGTGCTCATCAGACGAAAGCGGCCGAGATCCTCAACTGTCAATCCGCGAGGAACGTAACCCTCCAGTGCAGGAAGGAGGGCGGCAAGCTGGCTGTCGAATTCCGGTTCATACGTCATGGGACGCAATTATAACTGCGCGCAATCGAAGGGAACCGGCAAGTGGCGATCTTGATCCGGATTTCAGCCCAGTTGCGGCCAGTCATGATATGGTTCGCGAGGGGGCGAGCATATCAGGAGCCTGTTCCAGCCCTGCGAATTGCTTCTCGGTAGCCGACAGCGATCGACCCGACCCGGTCGTTCCCATCAACCATCATGAAGGACCGTTCACGCCAAAACCTGCCGTTGGTGTGGCTCTCAGCACCCGGACAGAAGCCGCGAACATCTCGGCCATACACTCGCTCAAATGAAGCCGCCGGAGCTGCCGTTTATTCATTGCTGAGCCAAAGACGATAGCCATCTCGACATTCCTCCTATTTACCGACTGGTTTGGGCAAAGCTTCGTCAAGCGGGGCAGGTGCGATTGCACCCACCCCGCCGAGGATTTGCCCGATGATTGAGCTTAGGCCACCTTGTCTTCGGTCAGCTGCGGCGTGTCGTCATTGACGTGTTCGCGGCTTCCGATGGCGATCTTGCGCGGCTTGAGCGATTCCGGGACGATCCGCTGGAGCGAGATCGTCAACATGCCGTGCTCATAGTCCGCACCGCGCACTTCGACATAGTCGGCCAGCTGGAACCGGCGCTCGAACGCGCGGGCAGCGATACCCCGATGAACGAAATCCACACCGTCTTCGTCCCTCTCAGTCTTCTGACCGGAGATGATGAGCTGGTTCTGCTGTGCAGTGATGTCGATTTCGTCCGGACGGAAGCCAGCAACCGCCAGAGTGATCCGGTAGCTGTCCTCGCCAGTGCGAACGATGTCGAAGGGTGGGTAGCTATCCTGCGTCTCGGCGCGGAAGCTGTTCTCGAGCGCATCGAAGAGCCGATCGAAGCCGACCGTCGAGCGGCGATAGGGGGTCAAATCAAATGCAGTTCTCATTTCCAAATCCTCCTTGTTGAGCAATCTGGGCATGAGAGGCGCCGTGAACCAAGAGCCGACGCCCTCTGTCCAACCGGACCCGTTATGGCATCCGGTACTGATTAAGTTGGGAAACGCGCAATTGGTTTCAAGACTGGCCAAAAATTTTTTGTTTGTTTGTTTTCAATGTTTTGAAAAAGAAAACCAGGCGCACCGAGAGAGGTGTGCCTGGCCTTCTTCCAGGAGAGACTTTGATAGGATGCAATCCGTTTACGCGGTCAGCCGATCGCTGTTCGCGTGATCGGAAGCCCAGCTTTGCATCTGGTCCTTGAGCGCAAGTTTGAGCTTCTTCAGGCGGGCAATCAGAACTTCGTCAGGCCGGGGTCGTTTGCTTTCCATCCGGATTTCGTCCTCCAGCCGCGCATGTTCGCGTGAAAGATACTCCATATACCTGTTGGTCATCATCTCCTCCTCTCTCATTCGACCGATTTTCCGATGTTGCCGCGTTTGGAGCCAGCCTTGCTCGGCAGCTGCCCAGGCGGCACTGCCGCCAGCGGTGCGCTTGAGGATGGGAGAGCGCAGCGTGAGACCGCGCTCTCCACACCCTGTTAGAAATCCATCGCCGGCATCGGTGCGGGCGTGTCTTCCTTGGGCAGTTCGGCCACCAGCGCCTCGGTGGTGATCAGCAGCGAGGCGACCGAAGCCGCATCCTGCAGTGCGGTGCGCACCACCTTCGCCGGATCGATGACACCCGACTTCACCAGGTCTTCATATTCGCCGGTCGCGGCGTTGAAGCCGTGGTTGTAGTCGTCGCCTTCGAGCAGCTTGCCGACGATATAGGCACCGTCCTCACCCGCGTTCTCGGCAATCTGGCGAGCCGGGGCGCGCAGCGCGCGACGCACGATGTCGATACCCGACTGCTGGTCGTCATTGGCGGCCTTGAGGCCCTCCAGCGACTTGAGCGCCCGGAGTAGTGCGATACCGCCGCCCGGCAGAATGCCTTCCTCGACTGCCGCACGGGTTGCATGCAGCGCATCATCGACACGGTCCTTGCGCTCCTTGACCTCGACTTCGGTGGCACCGCCGACGCGGATGACGGCTACGCCGCCAGCCAGCTTGGCCACGCGTTCCTGCAGCTTTTCACGGTCGTAGTCGCTGGTCGTGGTGTCGATCTGGGCGCGGATCTGACTGACCCGAGCGTCGATGTCGGCCTTGTTACCGGCACCATCGACGATGGTGGTGTTGTCCTTGTCGATGATGACCTTCTTGGCCCGGCCGAGCATGCCGATCGTGACATTTTCCAGCTTGGTGCCGAGTTCCTCGCTGACCACATTGCCGGCGGTGAGGATGGCAATATCCTCCAGCATGGCCTTGCGGCGATCGCCGAAGCCGGGTGCCTTGACCGCCGCGATCTTGAGGCCGCCACGCAGCTTGTTGACCACCAGGGTTGCCAGGGCTTCGCCCTCGACATCCTCAGCGATGATGAGCAACGGCTTGCCCGACTGCACGACCTGTTCGAGCAGCGGGATCATGGCCTGCAGGTTCGACAGCTTCTTCTCGTGAATGAGGATATAGGGGTCCTCCAGCTCGACCTTCAGCTTTTCGGCATTGGTCACGAAATAGGGCGAGAGATAGCCGCGGTCGAACTGCATGCCCTCGACCGACTCCAGCTCGGTTTCGAGGCTCTTGGCTTCCTCGACCGTGATCACGCCTTCGTTGCCGACCTTCTCCATGGCTTCGGCGAGGATGCGGCCGACGGTTTCATCGCCATTGGCGGAGATGGTGGCAACCTGCGCAATCTCGCTGTTGGCCGACACCTTCCTGGCATGGCTTTCGAGGTCCTTGACCACGGTGCCGACGGCGAGGTCGATACCGCGCTTCAGGTCCATCGGGTTCATGCCGGCGGCAACTGCCTTGGCACCTTCGCGCACAATGGCCTGGGCCAGAACGGTGGCCGTGGTGGTGCCATCACCCGCCTTGTCGTTCTGCTTGCTGGCGACTTCGCGCAGCATCTGTGCGCCCATATTTTCGAACTTGTCCTTGAGTTCGATTTCCTTGGCGACAGTCACGCCGTCCTTGGTGATGCGCGGCGCGCCGAAGCTCTTCTCGATCACCACGTTGCGGCCCTTGGGGCCCAGAGTAACCTTGACCGCATTCGCAAGCGTATCCACGCCGCGGAGCATGCGATCACGCGCTTCCGACGCAAATTTTACTTCCTTCGCAGCCATCTGGCCTGCTCCTTTCTATGCTTCTTTCGGTTGAACAGAAGTTTCAACGTATTGTGCTTACGCCGCCTTCTTGAGCTCAGCGGTGGTTTCGATGATGCCGAGGATGTCGCTCTCCTTCATGATGAGCAGGTCCTCGCCATCGATCCGCACTTCAGTGCCGGACCACTTGCCGAACAGGATGCGGTCGCCCGCCCTGACGGCGAGTTCCACCAGCCTCCCGGCATCATCACGCGCACCCGGGCCAACGGCGACGACTTCGCCTTCCATCGGCTTTTCCTTGGCGGTGTCAGGGATGATAATACCGCCGGCCGTTTTTTCTTCGGCCTCGATACGGCGAACCAGCACGCGATCGTGCAAAGGTCGGAAATGCATGCATAACCTCCATTACAAAGCGAAATGACTTACAGCGCCTCCCCCGGATGATCGGCAGGAGGCATTTGGCGATCTAGTTTTGCTGGAGACGGCTTCAAGAGGTCCAAGCCAGATTTTTTGGCACTCGCCGATTGCGACTGCCAATGGGTTTTTCCGGACGCGTTATCAGAGTCTTGACGGTCTAAAATCGACTCACAAAATATGCCGAGCGGAGCAATCTGCAGTGAGTAACCAGCGGCAAGGCAGAAAGGAGGATGTTCCTATGTCGCAACCATTCGCACGCTACCTGCATCCATTCGATGTAGCGCATCATCCCGCGCTTGAGCCCGAAGTGAAGCGAGCCATCCTGGCGTCCTGGGCATCCGACCGGCATGCTGTCGAAAACCAGCCGGCGATGCGCCAGCCCCCCGAACTCAAAGGTCCGGTTTCCGTTGACGACGTATTCGCCGCATTGCGCTCGCTCGACGGCCCGGACAGCCAGCCCACGTTGCAATGACCGATCGCGCGTTTCTGGTTCAGCTGGACGGATACGGACTGACGACGGCAGAAATCTGCTATTTCATGCCGGATCACCCCTCGCTCCTGCAGATTTATGCCTGGCAGGAATACGATGCAGCACCGGATTTTCCGGTGCTGTTCGATTTCCTCGCGCATTGGCGGCGCGAGATCGAGGGGGAGATAAGGTCAGTCCGAATCGCCCATGAGAAAGTGATCCGGCCAGCGAGCTGGCGTTCGGCGGACGGCGTGATCTCGTGGGAGTAGCAGAGCCGGGTGATTGAGCTTGCAGGCCCGTATTCATGCTAGTTGCAGTCATACCGCCACCCTGCGTGGCCCGAGGTCAAATGTCGGCTTCTGGCAGGAGCTGACCTTCATCCTACGGCATAGGAAAGGCAGGAAAGTCCCACTGGGCGACATCCCGCGTGCCACGATAGGTCTGCCGGACCTCGCCAAATCGCCGTTAAACCGTAGCTCCGGGGGGACGCATTCTATCCCCGGTGTTGCGCACGCCTTTCGGCTCGCGACGTAAGAATCCTTGACTTGGCGACCTCCGGCCTTGGATATGCTGTCATCTCGTTAGCGTGTCAGGGGAGGGCCCCGGCCTCAGGAAGTCCTTTTGACTTGGCTGGCACGGCCTGCGTCATAGGCCGCCAGCCATTTGGTTCGAACAAGATCGTAGAGGCTAGCAGGCAACATACCGTAAGCCACGTTGCCATCCTTGTCGCCGGACACAGGTCGTAGATCGGGGCCCGGCCACTGGAATCGGTTGGCTTCGGACAAGACAATCCATGAGCGTGCGTCATCTAGACCGAGGCGTGCTTTGGTGCGCGCCGGAATCTCGACTGCCATGCGGTTATCCGCTGGTGGCGTATGTGTGATCGGGAGCGCCGTCACTATCTGCTGGCCGTCCTTGGTTGAGGTGGTGAGTAGGACAGCGCACGGCCGATCCTTCCTGCCATCTTCGACGCCAGCTTTAGCTTCATGGCTCCAGAGAAAGGAATAACGAATTACAAGGCCTGGAACAGGGATTGGAAGCGGCATTAATGATCCCGGGTCTCGTCATCAAACTGCGCGGCCTCGGAAGGTATACGTGCTGCGGCAACGGCGGCGCGGTCTTCTTCGGTGAAATCGCTGAGAGTCATGACCTCGCGATCGCGGCTCTTGAGCCGCAGATACTCGGCATGCGACATAAGGACCAGACTGTCATGGCCGTGATGGGTGATGGTGAGCGGGGATTCGAGTGCTTGGCGGCTGATGCGGCCGAACGACTTCGAGGCTTCGACGGAACTGACAGAATGGTTCATAACGATTCTCCTGCACGGAAAATACGGATTTTACGGAGAAAAAGCAAGGACTGGCTCCGAGGGAGATCGATCACATGCAGAGACAGGCCGGCCTTTGGATCCGTGAGCCTTTCCTTATCATACTGGGCACCGGGTAAATTCCTGAAGCTCAGGGAACCAGAGGACACGGATTTCAGCGGGATTTTGGGTGTGATATTGCTTGGAGCGCGAACCTGTCATCGGGAAGCTGGGGTTTGAAGAATTCCCCGAAGGCCGGCATCTGCGATGCTGACCTGAGCCCGGCAAACTGGTCCGATTTATGTGAGAATTTCCCGGTTAGGTTTGGCCAGTGCCAGCCAGGAGATTCGTGGCATGAAGAAGTCCAGGTTCAGTGAGCAGCAGATCGCCTTCATACTGAAGCAGGCGGAGGACGGGACAACGGTCGAGGAGGTCTGCCGGAAGGCGGGGATCTCGATCCAGACGTATTACCGATGGCGCAGCAAATACGGCGGACTGATGCCGTCGGAGATGAAGCGCCTGAAGCAGCTCGAGGAAGAGAACAGCCGGCTCAAACGCCTGGTGGCGAACCTCAGGCTCGACAAGGAAATGCTGCAGGACGTCATCAAGCGAAAAATGTAAGGCCTGATCGGGCCCGTGAGTTGGTCGGCTACATGCAGGCCAGCTACGGTGTCTCCGAACGGCGGGCGTGCGATGTGTTCCCGACCAACAGGGCAACCGTTCGCTACAAGTCCCGCCGTCCCGATCAGGCCAGTCTCGAAATGCGGATCAAGGACCTTGCCGCGACGCGGGTGCGCTATGGTTATCGGCGCATCCATGTCCTGCTGCGGAGGGAAGGATGGCGGGTCAACCACAAGAAGACCCGGCGGATTTACCGGGAGCTGGGCCTGCAACTGCGCAACAAGACACCCAAGCGCAAGGTGAAGGCCAAGCTGCGCGAGGACAGGGTTCCGGCAACTGCGCCCAATGAATGCTGGTCGATGGACTTCCTGTCCGACCAGTTGTTCGATGGGCGCAAGATCCGGGTGTTGTCGATCGTCGATAACTACACCCGACTGTCACCGGCACTCGATGTCCGCTTCAGTTACCGGGGGAGCGACGTCGTCGAAACCCTCGAGCGGATCGCGATCCAGTATGGTCGGCCGCAGCGCATCAGGGTCGATCAGGGACCCGAGTTCATCTCGAAGGATCTCGACCTGTGGGCTTACCAGCACGATGTCGTGCTCGACTTCAGCAGGCCTGGCAAACCTACCGACAACGCGTTCGCTGAATCATTCAACGGCCGGATCAGGGCGGAGTGTCTCAATGCCAACTGGTTCTTGAGCTTGGCGGATGCCCGGCATAAATGTGAAGCTTGGCGGCACGATTACAACAATGTCCGCCCTCATAGCTCCCTTGGCAACCAAACCCCAGTGGAGCGTGCTTTTGCATCAGGGCAGGCTAGCCTGCCCTGATGCAAAAAGAGCCGGTCTTTCTCGCAATGGCCGGACCAGAAAAGGGGCCAGGCTCAGTGATTACATTCCAACTCACCGAAAGCGGACTTATTTTGGGGTTGCATTTCCATCGCCCAATTCGAGGCAGTTTGGACTGAACGGTATGTCCGGCTTCATCCGGATCTTGGATAATTGGATCATACCGGGATGCAGCAACCTCCCGATCAGGCGAACCGTCCAAGCGTTGCCTTTGAGACCGGTTTTACCGGGTAAAGGCATTTGGACGACGCTGTGGATAATCAGACCAATATTTCTCCCTCGTTTGCAGAGTTGCTGCGCGTATTTGCGCGCATCGGCTGTCTGAGTTTCGGCGGTCCGGCAGGGCAGATCGCCTTGAGGTCGCGTCCGTCAATGTGGTGTAAAAATGGGTGTGGCCAGCGGGCTGCATTTTCAGGCGGCCTTGGGTGTAATCTGTAGCGGTTGCATCTCCTCGTTCATTGTAACCGCTGATCCTACCCCACGTATCCGTGTACTGCACTGAGGACTAAATCCGCACGAGACGATGAGGAAATCGGCAGCCCTTCCGGCGTAACCCCCGTTTCCTGCTTACTCCGAGGGCGGGCCATCTTCACCGCACGAACATACGGTCTAGTGGCTATTCACTGATCGGGTGGGCAAGCCTAAAGTAATAGCCTCGGTAAATCGCCTCATCATACTTCCTATTCCGTCATAGCGCTTCGGCTTCGGCTTCGAAAAGTCCAATTAGCCAACGAAGCCCTGTGTCACTTTGTCGCAGCTTGTGCCACTGCATCACCTCCCGAACGACCGGTCCCTCAATTGGCAGAGGGTGCGTCTTGATCGGGTAGGTTGCCGAGAACAACTGGGCGTGCCGACGGTGCATGGTGGCCACGCGGTTCGTGCCGACGACCGCCGCAGGCAACGCAGAAAAGCTCGGGACCCTCAGGGCTATGTCTCGTTCTACACCGCGTGTATCGAAGTGCATCTCGGTTATCGTCGGCATTTGCTCCTGTCCGAATACGGCGACGGCGTGACGTGCCGACAAGAATTCCTCGCGCGATATCCCCTCCGCGAATTCTCCCTTGTTCCAGCAGATAACCGAATCCTCATCGGAAAAAAGCACCTGGCTCGGGTGATCATCGATCATGTAATTGGAGACGGTCACCATCACGTCGACATCCCCTTCCAGGAATTGGCGGATGCGTTGCGGTCCGGGCGGACTCACATCAAATGCGGCGTGGGGTGAAAGAACTTCTGCCTTTGCCAGGACCTTGGAAACGAGGACATCATAGGCATAGTCTGATGCCACAATCCTGAACCGGCGTTGCGATGAGGACGGATCGTAATCATCTGTGTGCGTGATGCGGAACCGGACCAGGTTGAGCATTTCCTTGATTGCGGGGGCCAGTTCCTGCCCCTTGGCGGTCGGCATCATCTTGCGGCCGATCTGGACCAGCAGCTCGTCCCCGAAATAGTCCCGCAGCCGTGAAAGTGCGGCGCTGACCGAAGGCTGGCTGAGATTCAGCCGCCGCGCGGCCTCGGTCACGCTCAATGTATCGAGCAGGACATCGAGCGCGACGAGCAGATTCAGATCAAGTCTCTCGAAACGCACTGCAGTACCAATCCATAGGCTTTGTCTATGCCATCTATTTTATCAATTCATTTTCCTGAATCAACTGGGTCTGCGAAAGAAAGCGCAGAAGCCAAGGCTCTCGCAAAGGCGGAGCCATGCGTAAGGGGAGAGGAATCTTGAAGCGAGCGTTGTTCATCGCCACCGTTGCCTACGCGGCGCTGGCCGCAAGCAAAGTCCAGGCTCAAGATGCGGGCCAGACTGCCCAGGCCGCAGAGGAGCACCCGGAAGGGATCGGTGAAATCATCGTCACCGCGCAGCGCAAGGAACAGAGCCTGCAGAAGACCGGCGTCGCGATCGACGCGGTCAGCGCCAATGCCCTTGTTTCACAGGGTGTTACCAACGCTGCTGACCTGACTCGCGCAGTGCCTGCCATTTCGATCACCAACGGCGGTGGACAGGTCACGTCAATTTTCCTGCGCGGGGTCGGCAACATTACCAACAACGCCTATTTCGACGCGGCAATTTCGCCGAACTATGACGGGGTCGTACTCGGCCGCCCGACTGGCGCATTCTCGTCAGCATTCTATGATATTGCACGAGTTGAAGTGCTCAAGGGTCCGCAAGGAATTCTCTACGGTCGAAACGCCACCGGCGGCGCGATCAACATCATTCCGAACCGCCCCAAGCTCGCCGACCGCGCGATGGGCTTCTCGCTTGCCTATGGCAACTATGACGCGATCGACGTGCAGGGTTATCTCAACCTTCCGGTCACCGAAAACAGCGCACTGCGCCTTGCGGCTGTGCGGCAGAAGCACGACGGCTACAATCGCGACGGATCCGACGATCAGGACCGCTGGGGTGTCCGCGGGCAGTTCCTGATCGAGCCGACCGACAATCTCAGCCTGCGGGTGGCGGGTGACTACACCAAGGTCGAGGGAGTCGGGGCCGGCGGCAGCTATACAGGCAAGCTCAGCGGGATCGTGCTCACGCCCGCGACGTTCGACGAATACGAAGGCCTCAACACGGCTGCGGCCAACACCTATCGCCAGACACAGCTGGCCGCGCCCGGGTTTGGCTTTCTGCAGCCGATGAAGCAGCAGCAGTCGATCGACTATACCTATTGGGGTGTCCACGCCGAAGCGAAACTGACGACCGGGATCGGCGAGTTCACCCTCATCCCGGCATATCGCAACACCAAGGGCGGTTCGGTTTTCTATGGCCCAGCATTTGCCGGGGCACTGAACAACGAGGAATACGGCCAATTCAGCACGGAACTGCGGCTGGCTGGCAAGACCGGTATGCTCGATTACGTGCTCGGCGGCTTCTATTTCGACGAAAAAATCCAAGGTAACAACAGCTTCAACCAGGAATTCGTTCTGCCATTGCAGGACTACAAGGCGAACACGACCAGCTGGGCCGCCTTTGGTCAGCTGACCGCCAATCTGACCGATCGCTTCCGCCTGATTGGAGGGTTGCGCTATACCGACGACAAGAAGACGATGGATGGCAACCAGGCGGCTTTCGTCGTGCTGTGCGGTGCCGCCGATGGGATCCCGAACACGCCGGGCACCACACCATCTTCATTCGCGGTTGGCTGTGCTGGCGCGCCAGGGGGCAGGACCAACCTACCGCACTTCCCGAGCCTTTTGCAGCCGCAGGACGCTTACAACTTCCTGGTCAGCAACGGTTACATCTCGGGCACCACGCCCTATGCGGCCGGAACCCAGGTTTACCCCGTGATCGGCTACACTGCGCCTCCGGGTCAGGGCTCGGTCGTGCGCAAGACCGAGCTGGCCGTCAATGACAGCCGGAGCTTCAACCGCGTCACCTGGCGCGCGGCAGCAGAATTCGACGTGACGCCGCAGAACCTGCTCTATGCCTCGGTCGAAACCGGTTATCGAGCAGGTGGCCTGCAGATCGGCGGCAGCCGCCCGGACTACAACCCAGAATACATCACCGCCTATACCGTCGGATCGAAGAATCGCTTCTTCGACAACCGTCTGCAGGTCAACCTCGAAGCATTCTACTGGAAATACCGTGACCAGCAGATAACTTACTTCAGCTTCAGCCCGAATTCCGGGACGGTTTCGAACACGAACGAGAACGTGGGGCGCTCAACGATCAAGGGCTTCGACATCGACGTGGTGGCCAAGCCGACCCGGACCACGACCGTGTCGGCCAAGGTCCAGTATCTCGACACCCGTTACCAGGGACTGATCCTGCAGACTCTTGCCCCGCGCGACAATTTCAACTGCCCGCGCACGGTGACGAGCAACAACACGCCCACCGGACCGGTCATTCAGTTCGACTGCTCGGGTAGGCCGCTGCTCCAGTCGCCGAAGTGGACGCTCAACCTGGGTGCAGAACAGATCGTGCATCTGGGCGGCAATCTCGAACTGGTGGGAACCGTCAACACCGCGTGGCGCGACAATGCCTGGACCAACTTCAACTATCTCGATTTCATGCAGGTGCCGGCCTACTGGTCGACCAGCGCGACCGTGGCCCTGCGCGACAACGACGGTAGCTGGTCTTTGAGCGCATACGTCACCAACATCGAGAACAACCGGCACCTGTTCCAGGGACAGGCTTCTCCGTTGGGTTTCGCCATCAACAACTACACTGCACCGCGGACCTACGGCCTGCGTCTCTCCGCTGACTTCTAAGCTGCGCCAGAAAGGCTCAAAACATGCGTCTCAAGGGACTTCATCACGTTCGCTTTCAGGTTCGAGACCTCGACTTGCAGGAACGGTTCTGCGCCGATTTCGGCCTGGTCACGGCCGAACGCACAGACGAGCGTCTGGTCATGCGCACGCGCGGCGGGGACGAATGCGCCTACGTCGCGGTCAAAGGGGACAGCGACAAGTTCCTCGGCATGGCATTCGAGGTAGAGGACACCGCCTATCTCGAGGAAGCGGTTACCCGGCTCGGTGCGAGTGCTCCGACCGATCTCGCCTTGCCCGGGGGCGGCAAGGCGGTGACCTTCGCTGATCCGTTTGGCAACGAGGTCACATTGATCCATGGGGCGTCGCGCCGCGCACCTGAGGAATTCTATCCCGAACTGGTCCATAACACCCCGTTCGAGAAGAATCGCTTCGGCCGCAACCAGACCTCGCGGGAAGTCGGGCCGGCCAAGCTCTGGCGGATCGGCCACATGGCGCTGTTCGTCAAGAGCTTCGCAGAAGCCCATGCCTGGTATACCGAAAATCTTGGGATGATCGGCAGTGACATCTACCACATCCCGGGCCAACCCCAGGTCAAGATCGTCGGCTTTCTCCGGCTCGATCGCGGCGACGAATATGTCGATCACCACGTTCTGGCGTTGATGCAGGATGAGCGCGGCGGGTGCCACCACATCTCGTTCGAAACCCAGGACTTCGAGGCCCAGCAACGGACCCACCGCTACCTTGGCAAGCAGGCCTACGAACCGATCTGGGGCGTGGGCCGCCACCCGCACGGCAGTCATGTGTTCGACGTCTGGCGGGCGCCCGATGGTGCCCGGTTCGAAACTTTCTCGGACACCGACCTGTTCCGGATCGAGGACGGCACCAAAGTCCACGACATTTCGACGATCGACATGGATGTCTGGTCCGAAGACGAACCCACTCGCTACTTCGTCTGACCGTTATTGCAGGACCTCAACATGACCGAATTTAACTCCGCTACCGGGCTTGCAACAGGCTCATTCGGGATCGGCACCTATGGCGTCGCGGGGGGCAAGGCCTTTCCGGGCCTCGTACTCCCCGACGGCACCGTGCTCGACCTCTCGTCGCGTTGGTACGACACCCATGCGATCTTCGACGATTGGGAGCGCGCCTTCGAAGATCTGGTCGATCTCGCAGCGCGCCGCGAAGGCCCGAGCCACGAATTCGCTGCGCTCCACGCCTATCCGTGCGTCTCGCATCCCAACATGCTGTTTGCCGGGTCGAACTACCGTCAGCACGTCGCCGAGATGATGACGCACAACAAGTTCAATCAACAAAACCGCAAGTCCGGTGAGAGCGACGAGGAATTCTTCCAGCGCAACCTCGCCGAGGTCGATCGCCGCGCTCGCGAGGGCATGCCGTTCTTCTGGACCGGGCTTCACTCGTCACTTTGCGGCGCGAACGACGACATCCCACTGCCGTTGATCGGCGAGCACCCGGATTGGGAAATGGAACTGGGTGTGATCGTCGGCAAAACGGGCCGTTACGTGAAGCCGGAAGAGGCGAATGACCTGATCGCCGGCTATGTCGCGATTAACGACATCGGAACGGTCGACGAGTTCCGCCGCACCGACGTCCGCTTCCAATACGACTGGATCAGCAAGCACCAGCCCAATTTCAAGGTGCTGGGGCCGTTCATCGTGCCCAAGCAGTTCGTGAAGTTTGAGGACATCCGGATCGAGCTCAAACTCAGCGGTCAGGTCATGCAGGACTGGCCGGTGACCGATATGATCTTCAAGCCCGAACAGATCCTGTCCTACGCCTCCGAGCGCATTCGCCTCGCTCCAGGCGACCTGCTATCGACCGGCTCGCCTCCGGGCAACGGTGCGTTTCATGGCAACCGCTGGATGCGGCCCGGCGACGTGATGGAAGCTGAGCTGACCTTCCTCGGCCGCCAGCGCAACAATATTGTCGCCGAGGAAACCGGCGGTCGCACATGGACCTACGGACCTCTGCCGGTAAAGGACGCCTGAGGTTTCACCATGGGAACAGGTCACAATCATTCTGCCCATCAGCCGATTGTGGTGCGCCAGCGCGGCAAGCACCTCGTCGTCGACATCCACGCTCACCTCAACGTGGTAGCGGCAGAAGAGGCGGTCCGGCAGGCCATTCCAGACCTGCCGCGCGGCCTGCCATTCTCCTGCCCGGCATCCGACGCCGTTAACGGGCGAATGTTTGCGCAGATCGGCTCGCGGCTGAACGGGGTGGCCGAGCGGATCGAGGATATGGATCGACTCGGGGTGGATGTTCAGTCGCTCAGCCCCAATCCCGGGCAGTATTACTATTTCGCGCCGCCCGAGCTTGGTCGTGAGCTTGCCCGGACCATTAACGACGGCATCGCCGAGGCTGTGGCAGCCGTACCGGATCGTCTGGTCGGGCTTGGCACGGTCCCGCTGCAGGACGTGGACTTGGCAATCACGGAAATGCGCCGGGTCGTGCACGACTGCGGAATGCGCGGGATCGAAATCGGGACTAACGTCGGCGGGCGCGACTTTTCGGACCCCGCCTTCCGTCCGTTTTTCGCTGCTGCCGAGGAACTCGGCATCCTGCTGTTCATGCACCCTCTGGGCTTCACCCAGGGCGAGCGGCTGTCAGATCACTACCTGAACAACCTGATCGGCAACCCGCTTGAGTCAACGATTGCACTCAGCCATCTGATCTTTGGCGGCGTATTGGACTCCCATCCGGGCCTGAAGCTTTGCGTCGCCCACGGCGGCGGATACGTGCCTGCCTACAGCGGACGGATGGATCACGCCTTCCGCGCCCGCGAAGATTGTCGCCAGCTCATCGCGCGCGAACCGTCCAGCTATCTCAAGCAGATCTGGTTCGACTCGCTGGTGTTCGACCGTGGGCAGCTCAATCACCTGATCGCCACCTATGGTGCGGACCACGTATGCCTTGGCAGTGATTATCCATTTGACATGGCCGAGCCGGACCCGGTGGGATTTGTGAGCCAGCTCGATAACGATAAACGGGCGCGCGTGCTCGGCCTGAACGCTGCCGAACTGCTGAGCCTGACAACCGGAGAGGACAATTGATGCCCATTCGCCCAATCTCTCGCGCGGCGCTTGCTGCGGCAGTCCTGCTCGCCGGACTTGGCACTGTCGGCACGGCTGCGGGCCAGGCTGGTGCGCCGCCTGCAAGCAAGTTCGTGACCCTGGGCACCCACGGTGGCCCTGTATCCAATCCGACCCGATCGCAACCTGCCAATGCGCTGATCGTGGGTAATGATGTCTACATCGTCGATGTTGGCGACGGAGCCGTGCAGCAGATGGCCAAGTCCGGAATACGTCTCGGCCAGATCAAAGCCGTCTTTATCTCGCACCTGCACTTCGACCACACCGGCGGTCTCGGCGCCTTGCTTGGGCTACGGTTGCAGACCAATGTGCCCGGCAAGCTCACCATCTATGGCCCGCCGGGAACCCGGGAACTCGTCGCCGGACTGGTCAGCTCCGAGCGCCCGGCTAGCGTCGCTGGCTACGGCATTCCGGGGCAGGGTTATGGAAATCCGGCCGACAAGGTCGAGGTCATCGAAATTGCCGATGGTCAGTCGCTTCAAGTCGGGAGCATGACGGTCAAGGTGCGCCAGAACACGCACTACAGCTTTCCGGCCGGGAGCGAGATGGACCAGCATTACAAGTCGGTCTCGTTCCGCTTCAACCTGCCTGACCGCTCGATCGTGGTGACTGGCGACACCGGCCCGAGTGGAGCCGTTGCAGAGCTTGCCAAGGGCGCCGATCTGCTGGTTTCCGAGATGATCGACGAGGAGGCCACCGTCGCCGCCGTGCGTCGCAACTCTCCGAACATGCCGCCAGCGCAGGTTGCCAATGTCGTCGAGCACTTGACCTCGCACCACCTGACCCCAAGCGACGTCGGCAAGCTCGCTGCTACCTCGGGAGTAAAGTCTGTGGTCGTCACTCACCTTGCCGGTGACAATCCGACCAGCGCTGATCTCCTGCGTTACCTCAAGGACATCAAGACCCAGTACGCCGGGCCGGTCATCGTTGCCAGCGATCTCGACCGCTTCTAAGGAGAGCGATCCGTGTATCCATTCGCCACACCAAGCTCGATCGTCCGCAACCGCTGGTACATCGCTGCTTTTTCCAACGAAATCACCCGTGAGCCGATCGAGCGCAAACTGCTTGGCCTGCCGGTAGCGCTCTACCGCAAGGAAAGCGGCGAGCCGGTTGCGATGTATGGTCTGTGCCCGCACCGTTATTACCCGCTCGCCCTTGGCAAGCTGCAGGGCGACGCGCTCGTCTGCGGTTACCACGGCTTCGTGTTCCAGGCCGACGGCAAGTGCAGCGAGATCCCGTCGCAAGGGACGGGTGCTGGATTCTGCCAGCCGACCTACCAGATCGTCGAGAAGGGGCCGCTGTGCTGGATCTGGATGGGCGATGCCGACGAGTGTGACTCCGCACTTATCCCGCCCTATGCTGACTTCGGCCTGGGCGAGCCGGGCTGGCGTTATAGCTCGGCCAATTACTTCCACCTCAAGGGACGTAGCCAGTTGCTGGTCGACAACCTGATGGATCTGACGCATCTGCCCTATGTCCACCATCACATTGGCGGCGGCGAGGCGATGAAGAACCCCTCGATCACCGAAGAGGAGCGTGGTGCAATCTACCGCGTCTCCCGGACCGGAAAAGTGCCTTACACTCCGTTCCACGAACTGGTGTTCGGACCAGAGGCGAAGTTTGAAGGGTTCTCGGATTTTCTCTCGCTCACCGATTTCTATGGTCCGGAGTTCATCCGAACGAGTCTGCCGATTACCACTGCAGTCAACGGACAGGACAGTGTGCCCGAAGCGCTCGGTGCACTTTATATCCTGCACGGGATCACGCCGGAGACCGAGACAACAACCCACTATTTTGGCTTTTCCATGCGCAACTTCCGCCTCGACAGCGAAGAACTCGACGCATTCCAGCACACATCGGACTGCAAAATCCGCCAGCAGGATGTTGACGCGATAGACGCCGTGGAACGCGAGCTCGACGAAGCTGCCGCGCGTCAGCGCGAACTGCTTGTTCGCTCGGATGCCCCTGCGGTCAAGGTTCGCCGCCGGATCGCCGCAATGTTGGAAGCCGAACAGGTTCTCGCAAATTAGTCTGAGGGGCCCCCATGCGCGAAGACCGATTTGTCCGCTACGCCCCTCAAATCCTGGGCATACTGCGGATCATGACAGCCTTGCTCTACATGCAGCATGGACTCCAGAAGCTGTTCAAGTTCCCTGACGCGGGCCACCATCCAGAGCCATTCCAGATTCTGACGCTTGCCGGCATCGCAGGCATTCTTGAAACTTTTGGCGGCTTGTCAGTGCTCTTGGGCCTGTTCATGCGACCGGTCGCCTTCGTGCTCTGCGGACAAATGGCAGTAGCGTATTTTCTCGTCCACCTTGGCAACAATCTCGGCCGACCCAATGGCATCTTCCCGGTGGTGAACGGCGGCGATCTCGCGATCCTGTTCTGCTTCGTCTTCCTCTACCTGTTCATCGCCGGTCCGGGCGCGTTCAGCATCGATGGACGGCTCTCAGCGAAAAAGGGAGAAAAATCGTGAGCGCCAGCTTCTCGGCTCGTGGCGTGTTTGTCACTCCAAATGGCTCGAAATACCTCCAGCAACTCTGCAAGCACTGGGCCTACAACCTATCAGTCACCTTCGATGAGCACCGGGGCGAAATCGTCTTTCCGCGCGAAGGCCGGGGCGGAAATTGGCCGGCAGATGCCAAAGTCGTGCTTGAACTTACGGAAACGGGCCTCGCCTGCAAGATCGAAGCCAGTGCCGAAGGGCAACTCGAAGGCCTGAAAGGGGCGCTCGCCCGCACCTCGACCGGTTCGCGTTCCGTGAAGCACCTGTGCCAGTTGAATGGGAGACGGCAGCATGATGCATGACCAATATATCCGGCGTGAGACGTTGGTCAGCATGACGATCAATGGCGTGTTATCGCTGCTGTTCTTCCTGCTCGTTTTTGGCATTGCTCCCTCGGTGGCCGTCTGGGGCATCGGCAATTGGGTGTTCGACTACCTGCCGCAGAGCTTCATGATCACCCTGATGAGCACACTCGTCCCCGGGGCGCTTACCGCGAAGCGCCTCAAGGCCGGTGTGCTGACACCGTCCGGGAGTGCGTCCCGCCTTCCGCGCCCGCTCTTGTTGCGCGCCCTCCTGATGGCCGTGGTCGCAGCATTGCTCGGGACGACCCTGGTCGCGGCACTCGCTGGTGCAGTCGGTATCGTGACGCTTGGCTGGACCTCGGCACTGGTCATCAAGGTGCTCTACGGCGTCGCACTCGGCGCGGTGGTCACGCCGATCGGGCTGCGGGCAGCACTCACCAACGCCTGAGGATTCCACATGACCCGCCGATTTGTCGATCTCTCGATCACCCTGTGCAACGACGTGGTATCCGACCCGCCGTTTCTCAAACCCGAAATCACTTATCAGACCCACAGCGAAACCATGCCGGAATTGGCGCATTTCTTTCCCGGCGTTACTGCCGAGCAGACGCCAGATTCTGCCGGTTTCGCAGCAGCTGAATGGGTCAGGCTCACTACGCATAGTGGCACCCATCTTGATGCCCCGTGGCATTTCCACCCCACCCAGGATGGCGGCGCACCCGCGCTGACGATCGATCAGATCCCGCTCGAGTGGTGCTTTCAGCCCGGTGTGAAGCTGGATTTCCGCCATTTCGCCGATGGCTATGTGGTTACCGCGCAGGACGTGGAGAACGAACTCCAGAGGATCGGTCACGAGCTTCAACCGCTCGATATCGTGCTGGTGAACACGGCGGCCGGCAAGGCGCTGGGAGATCCCGAATATGTGAGTCGCGGTTGCGGAATGGGCTACGAGGCAACAATGTACCTCACAAGCCGCGGGGTGCGGGTCACCGGTACCGACGCCTGGTCATGGGATGCGCCGTTCGTCCACACAGCGGCAAAGGTCAAAGAGAGCGGCGATGCCTCGCTGATTTGGGAAGGTCACAAGGCGGGCCGCGACATCGGCTATTGCCATCTCGAAAAGCTGCACAACCTTGAGATCCTGCCCCCCACCGGTTTCACGGTCAGCTGCTTTCCGCACAAGATCAAGGGTGCATCGGCCGGGTGGACTAGGGCCGTCGCCATTTTCGAGGACTGAGTGACATGCGTCTTGTAACCTTGGATAATGGCACCGCCGACGGGCAACTCTTGGTAGTTTCCGCCGATGGCACCCGTGGCCTGACCACTCACATTCCGAGCCTTCTTGCCGCAATCGAACATTGGGAGATGGCGGAAAGCACCTTGCGCGACCTCAGCATGCGCCTCGGTGCAGGCGAAGGTGAGCCGCTTGATCATACAAAGCTTCGCGCGCCGCTTCCCCGGTCCTGGCAGTGGCTCGATGGTTCTGCATTTGGGACGCATGGCGAGCTTATGCAGATCGCATTCAATCTCCCGCCGATCGAGACTGACCGCCCGTTGATGTACCAGGGGCTGTCGGATCGATTTCTAGGGCCACGCGAGCCCGCTCCCTTCCCCAGCGAAGCCGACGGGATCGATTTCGAAGGCGAGTTTGGCGTAATCGTCGATGCCGTGCCGATGGGGACAGGCCCGGCAGAGGCGATGCAGCACATCCGTCTCGTCGTCCAAATCAATGACTGGTCGTTGCGCGCCATTGCGCCGGTGGAGATGAAAACCGGTTTCGGGTGGGTTCAAGCAAAGCCCGCGTGCGCGATGGCGCCCTTTGCCGTCACCCCGGATGAATTGGGCGAGGCTTGGCGAGACGGACGGGTTTGTATGGATCTTCACGTGTCCTGGAATGGTCGGCCTTTTGGGCATGCCACAGGTGCGGCGATGGACTTCGGCTTTCACGAACTTGTCGCCCATGCAGCACGCACCCGCAATCTCGTGGCCGGAACGATCATTGGATCAGGAACTATTTCGAACAGCAACTATGCCGAAGTTGGGTCCAGTTGTATCTCGGAACGGCGCGCGATTGAAATCATAGCGGGCGGAAATCCGGAAACACCATTCATGAGCTTTGGTGACATGGTCCGGATGGAAGGGACATTGCCTGATGGTAACTATCCGTTTGGCGTCATCGAACAGCAGGTCGTGCAAGCAGCCTCAGCCAACTAACATTACAGTTGTGATTTAATCTTCAAGTGCGCCGCTTGGGCGGCAGCCTGATGCGCGCGTCGCCATACAGACCATGCGATGTAATGTGCAGGTCTGATCTGGCGCTGACTGAGCCGACTGGCGATGTGTCTAATCTCTTGGACTGACCAGCGGATCAGGGGCCTGCAGAGGCCATTCGTACTGGCACCAGATTACACAGTCGAGCTACCGCAGCTACTGCCGCACCAAATTCGGGAACGTCGGCGTCGCCGGCAAAAGCCATGCCGCGCACGAACCGCTCATATTCCCTGGTATACTCAGGATCAGTTGCCAGCTTCTCACGCATCGCCGCAAGACGGTCCCGCGGTGCCATATTGGCAACGCCGCCGCCGCCCCTGTGGCTGTCTTCCGCAAGGATCGTCTTTAATAGCGTAGGAAATTCAGGATGCTCCATCGCCAGCGGTTCCAATGCCGCCAAGTCGTGCAAATGGCGGACGATAGTGGGATCATCATCCTCATGCGCACGGTCGCGCAACAGCATTCGCCACGAGAAAGCACTCAACTTATCGGCCGCTGTCTCGACAGGATCGATGCAGGCAATATCGGGTACCTCTGGCGCAGACCGCGCATATTGCCCGGCAAGCGAGGTAATGGCTTTGTGTTGGACCGCAAGCCGGGGCGACTTGGCCGAGACCTGAGCGAGAATATGCGGCCGCAATGAACTATGCGGCTGCATGACAGTCGGATAAGTCATCTCAAGCTCGATGAAGCGATGCTCGTCGCGTGAGATGCATGAGGTGACATTGAAGCCCAACTCCGTCCAGGTATCTACTATCGCATCGCGAAACGCCTTGAGCACTTGCCTGCGCTGGTTTCGGCTTCGCGCCATGAAGCCGTCCGATAGGAGAAGCTTGAAGTCGATATCCTCCGAGAAACGGCTGATGAGACCATAGGCTTTGAGCAGCGAGGTGCCGCCCGAGAAGACTGGGGTAAAATTCTCCGTCGCAAGACCGGACAACCGTTCTATTGCCTGGACGACGAACCAATCCTTCTCGACAAAAGCTTCATCGACGGCGAGCGCACCTGCGACGCGGCCCAATAGGGCATCATCGGGCGCGTTCGAGAACGACATAATTTCCGTTATATCCTATCTTGCGGCGAATCCGGTCCTCGACCGTGATTGTTCGGCCTGTTGGTACCTGCGTCGACCGGCCACGATTATAGGCATCTTCAAAGGAGGACGGCGCCACCTTCTTGCCAAGGCGACCCAGTGCCTCAGTTGCGAGCTTCTTGATGCCGACGATTGGAACCGGCTTGCCGGTAAATGGGGAAACCTCGGCCTTGGCATAAAGTCCGTAACCTATCTGGACGAGCTGCCCGTTCTTGGCCTGCTGACGCAGGGCCCTGCCGATGGCGTCATAGCTGCCCAGCGGCGCGAAATCACGGCGCAGGAAGACATTGCGCTTTGACCGGCTGACCTTTCTTGCAATGGCATCGGCAATCGTCCCGGTGATGGGAGCTCGCTTGCCCGTCGTCGCCTTGCGATACTGGCCGCGCGCCACCCGTTCGACACGCTTGTCTTTTATTAGCTGGCGAAGCGTACGGCCGACAGAATCATAATCGGCATCGAGCTGGAGTTCCCTCCTGTTCAATATCTGGCCCGCATCGAGCCTCTCGAGAATCTGATCAGCTAGTGATGTCATATGATAACCAAAATACGACTTTTACGGCATCGTATATAGCCATTTCCGATAAAATCTCAAGGGTTGTAGCTGAGCGGAGGGCGGTCAGGCGAGATTGGGGCCCGAATGCGGCAATCTGGCTTCACCCGGGGCTGCTGATCTCATCGCGCAGGACATTCTTGTTGCCCACTTATTGGCACGGCCGCGGGCGCCGGGTACCGGATCCCTTTGGGCGAACAGCGAAGTGGTGAGCCCGGCTTCCTGTCGTTTGCGACCAGGCTACGGTGAAGACGGCCGCATCGATTAATGGTAGAAGCGTTTCTGTCGTGCTTGGTCTTGTCGGCGTGGTCATGATGGATGTGGGTTTGCGATGAACCCCTGCGGGGAGAGCATGAGGATAGGGTGGCCGTGCCATCCTGATGGCACGGATTTCAACGGCTCCGAATCATCAAAACATAAATACCATCAATATGATATGGTCAATAATTTACATAATGTATATTATCTTCTCAAAATATTGTAAGCGGTGGATTCTATTTCGAAGTGCGAAATCCGAGCATTTTGGGGCCTTGGCCCCCTATCGAGGAAATCGCATGGCACCTCCCTATCGACAGCTTTGCCTGGATGAGCGCGAAACGATTTATCGCATGAACGAAGCGGGTATGCCTGTGAGCGCGATTGCGGAAAGGCTCGGTCGACATCGCTCGACAATCTATCGCGAGTTGCGTCGCAATTACTTCTACGACGAAGACGCCTGGTTTCGCGGTTATTTTCCCAAAGTTGCCCATCGCATTGCCCGAGAACGTCGTGCGCCCGGCCGCAAACTCCTGCGCCATCCTTTACTCGCAGCTTACGTAATAGAAGGCCTACAACGCTGTTGGTCTCCGGAGCAGATCGCCGGCAGGCTGCGCCTCGAAGCGCCTTTTTCCCAGCGCGTCAGCCACGAGACCATCTATCGATACGTCTATGGCGCCGAGGGAAAGCGGCAGGACCTTTACCGACATTTGCCCTGGGCGCGCCGTTGTCGCCGCCCACGCCGCGCACGCAAGCCGCGCGGGTTACAGATTCCGGCTGCCAACGGGATCAAGCAGCGCCCTGCCGAAATTGCCAATCGCCAGGACTTTGGCCACTGGGAAGGAGATCTCATGGCCTTCCGCCAAATCTACGGAAAGGCCAATCTGGCCTGCCTCGTGGAACGCAAGAGCCGATTCGCCATAGTCTGGCGCAATCCGAACCGCGGTTCGGCGGGCATCATGGCGGGCATTTGCCAGCACCTTGCCCCCTTCCCCCATGCCTTGCGACAAAGCGTCACGTTTGATCGGGGGACTGAATTCGCCGGGTTCCGCGCGCTCCAATCCGAATTGAAGATGTGCAGCTATTTCTGCGACCCAAAGGCCCCATGGCAAAAAGGTGGCGTCGAGAATTTCAACGGCCGGTTGCGCCGCTTCCTACCTTCGGACACCGATATTGCCGCGATGGAAGTGCCTCAGATCGAAGCCATCTGCCACCAGCTCAACAGCACTCCACGCAAGTGTCTTGGCTATCGCACATCCAGAGAGGTCCTCATGCAGCAAGTCGCCCTCACCTCAATGCCTATGAATCAGCTGGAGCATCGAACAAACGTCGCACTTCAAATGGAACTCAAAAGGCCTCTTCAGTTTCTGCCATTTCCAATTGAGGGATCATTAAATGGAAGAATGCTGTGGCGGTAAGATAAGCCAGCGAAGACACAACGAACATTGGCCAGTAACCAAATCCTGTTGTGAGGGACCAACCAGCGAATTCGATCATTGCTAGACCAGTTATGTTACCTGCTACTGAGCTCATTGCAGTGACTGTTCCGACGCGCTTGAGCGGCACAATATCGGTCGTAAGCCCGAAAACGTTGGTGACAAAACCGTTGTGCGCAAACAATGCAAGTCCAATCACTACTGCCGCGGTCCAGGCACTAGCCATCTGCAAAGCCAGTGGGACCGGTAGGATAAGAACGGCAAACAAAGTCATCGAAAGCTTGCGAGCGGCATTCATACTTAACCCGCGCCGAATTAGAGTTGGAAACAACATGCCGCTGACAAGTGCACCCATTGCCGCCATGGCATAAGACAAAGCGACCGGCCCTCCAATCTCGGCCTGGCCAAGGTGAAAGACCTTGCTGAACAAGTCAGGGATCCAGAACAGCATAAACCACCAAACCATGTCTGCTAGCGCCTTGGTCCAAACAATTGCCCATGTCTTGCGGTCTGACAGCAGCTCTTTCCACACCGCCTCGCCGGCTTCCGGATGTTCGGCCTGATGAGCAACGGTTTTTAGACTACGCGTCGAAGCGAACCAAGCCACCACCCACACCAGCCCGAGACTACCAGTAAACAAGAATGCGGCCTGCCAGCCGAACCATACGGCGATCAGCGGAATTGCAAGTGGCGTCAGGATTGCACCCAGGCTTGGCGCCGAAGCGATGACCCCAAGCCCAATAGAACGCTCCCGCAACGGAAGATATTGCGCCGTGGCCTTAACAGTTGCTGGTCCCGCAACAGACTCGCCTACCGAGAGGGTGACGCGTGCAACGACAAACTGACTGACGCTCGACGCAAATGCATGCGCCATCCCTGCCAGGCTCCAGATCGCCACTGCAACACCATAGGCGCGGCGGACACCAAAGCGATCAACAAGAACACCTGAGAAGAAAACGCTGATCGCCATCGCAAGGCTGAATGCCGATCCAAGATGCGCGAAGTCTTCGTCGCTCCACCCAAATGTCGTTTCAAGTGTAGGTTTTAGGAGTGCAAGCACCTGCCTGTCGACGTAGGCTAACACCGTCCCGAAAAATATAAGTACAATGAGCCCATAACGGGTTCGCCGACTGTGCTTTATTCCAGCATTCATCTGCATCTCCAAGGCCATCAGCCCTACCGTTTTGCGCAATGTTCACAAACAGCGACGCTTTCCGCGTGACCGGCCTGCCTCGTCAGCTGGTCTGATTTGAAACCTCAATGGAAAGCGCCCATTTTTTTCGAAGCAAAAAGAAACATGCGGCGATACCGGAAATCAAGAACACGGCAATGAGGATCATGGGACCTGAGTAACTACCGGTTTCCTGAAGCAGCCAGCCTGTCAATATCGCACCTGCGACCCCAGCAAGAGAGGCAAAGATGTTTTGTACGCTAGCGATCAGCCCCACGCACTCCTTCGGGATCAGCGTCATGCGACAAAGCGCCAGGTAGTTCGCCGATGCCAGGCCCAGTCCCGACAACGAGAACAGGGCGCAGAAGATGGCCAAATCACGGGATGCCGTCATGAAGCCGAACACCTCTGTCAGTGCCACAAAAAAACCGGCCATAACGAATCCCTTGCGAACCGCGACCGGATCGCGACCCCGTTTAATGAGGGCATCGGCAATCCAGCCCGACGGCAATGCGACCGCCGTGATACCGATGAAGCTGAAGAACTGCACGTATCCCATTTCGGTGAGAGTCAATTTCCAATTTTCAACCAGATAAATTGGCGTCCACGTCATGCAGTAGTAGAGAAAATATGCATAGGCCCAGTCCACGACAATTGTCCCAAGAACCACTGGGTTCATGAAGATCCTCGACAATGGAACGCGACCCACATTCTCCTTCTTCTCCATCGCCGATTTTTGGGCAGAACCGTCGGGCGTGCAATAAAATAGCCAGGGAGGTAGGATGAAGAGAAGACCGCCAACTGCGAGAAGAAAATAGAGCACCTGCCAGGAATCAAAGTTGACGATGAACCATGCCGCGACTGGCGCGCCGATCGCCGGACCGAGCTTTGTCCCGGCAAGATAGACTGCAACGGCCAGTCCCATCTGCCTTTCTTCGAAACTGTTGCGCATCCACCGAAAGTTGGCCGGTACGACAATAGCTTCGCCGAAACCTGCCAGGAGCAGCGCCATAGCGAGTTGGAAGACGGACATACTCACGCCACAGGCAACGCAAGCAACAGACCAAATGACTAGACAGATCGCGTATGGATATTTCACTCCGAACCGGTCGACGACAAGTCCCATAGGGATCTGGAAGGCTGCCATGGACCAGAAAAACACGGAATTGAGAAGGCCGCGATCAAGGTTGGTAAGGTGGAAATTTTGAACGAATATCGGATAGGCCATGACGCTTGTGAGGTTGATGCGTGCCATGAACGCAAAAACGCCTCGTAAGCTCAAAACAAGTAGCAGGCTCCAAATAACGAACTGGCTATTGCGGTCCTTTGCTGGGCTTAGGGACTGCGCCTTAGGTTGCTCCCACTCACCCTTCACAGGATTTCTATCCTTCATTATTATCATCTGCACAGCACTTCACCGATCGTTCTGCTCGCGGTGATGCAGGTCCATTACTTCCCCCGCGGCGATGTTGCAAAGCCGGCGGGTCCAAATGCACCCGCCGACTCCGAGAGAGTTGTATACTATTAGAACTTCACCTGGGCTCGCGCACCAAATGTGGCAGGAGCGGCAAAAATGTAGGTGTTCGTTCCAATAAACGAGCCCGTGCTGACGCCAGCAAGATAGACAGTGTTGGTTACGTTACGGCCATAGAGCTGCACGCTCCAGTTCCCGTCGGGAGAGTCATAGGTCAAGCTCACGTCAAGCGTCCCATATGGACGTTGCCGATCGGTCGAGGCATTGAAGAACGTAAAGTAAGATTCCGTGCGGTAGACAGCATCGACACGAGGCGTGACCGTACCACCATTCGCCATCTCGAACTTATGCTCATAACCGCCTGCCAGAGCCCAGACAGGGGCTTGGATAAGACGATTCCCTGACTGCTGGACATTCGCACTGCCGACCCGGACCGCAAAGTCCTTGTACTTGGCATCGAGCCAGTTGACTGAGAGGTCGAGCTTGTCATTCGCCGTCGCATTCCAATCAAGCTGAGCTTCAATGCCGTTGACCCGAGAGGAGCCAGCATTCAAGACTTCCGTCCCAGCTGCGGTCAGCGTGCTGACTTGCTGATCCGTGTAATCATAGTGAAACGCCGTCAAGTTCAACTGCATAGAGTTGTTTAGGAAGCGATTCTTGGACCCGATTTCATAAGCGACAACGGATTCTGGTCCATATTGATTGATCGAAGTGAAGCCGCCCGACTTGTAACCCTTGTCGATCTTTGCGTAGATCAGACTGCGCGGCGCAATCTGATAATCGATGCCCGCGTGATAAGTTACAGAAGAGTCGTTCGAAATACCATCGCCGGGACTAAAGGTGAGCGTCGGCTGCGAGGTATAGGTTGCCGTGAGTGACGGACCAGTCCAGGCACCTCCGGTCCGCGACTTCTCATCTTTCGACCATCTCAGACCACCGCTTACCTTCAACTTGTCAGTCAGTTCATAATTTACCTGACCGAACACGGCCTTCGAGTTCACATGCACATCGAATTCGAAGTTGCGAAGAACATAGGGAAGTTGATAATTGAGACTGTGGACGTTGACATCCTGAGTATAAAGGAAGCCGCCGATCTGCCAACTGAGGGGTCCCGACCCAGTAGAAGCGAGTCTGAATTCGTGGCTCAAATCTTCCGAGGTCTCGCCTCGCCTGAATGCATAAAATCCTCTGGAAGTGCTATTATTGGCGGTCCCGTCATTGTCATTAAGATGGGTCGCATCAAGATAGACATAACCAAACAGATAGGTCGCCTTGATCGGTCCGAAATCGTAATCAATTTGAGTCGAAACATTGCGGCGCGTTACATTAAGATCGCCGACCGTATTTAAGGGAAATGCTTTTGCCTGAGACCAACTTGTCGGCGGGTTTGCGATTGTCGTCGACTGACCAAATGCCACAGGACCGACCCCGCCTTGGTGGACTAGTGTACCTGAGACCAACCAGCTCAACTGATCATTTGGCTTGTAAAGGGCCTGAAAACGAAATGCCTTAGTGTTTTCATCGTCACCGCGCAAACTCGCGCGGTTTGACGGATCGCCAACCCCGGGGATGGTGGTAGCAACGTCACCCGTAGAAGGAATCGAATTGTTTCGGTAGCCCTTGTGCGACCGAGTCATGAAAGAGGCGCGAAGGGCCAGCGTATCGCTGACGGGGAAATTGACAGCACCTTCGGTGTTGATCGTTTGATAGTTGCCGACGGTAACTGCGGCGTTGCCATTGAAATCCGACGTCGGCTTATTCGTGACGACATTGATGACACCGCCGGTCGCATTGCGACCGTACAGTGTGCCTTGCGGGCCGCGAAGAACTTCAATGCGATCGACATCAAAAAAGGCAGCATTCATACCGGTCGGGCGCTGTAGAAATATACCGTCGATGTTGACAGCAACAGCCGGATCACCAATTTCTGTGGTGTCACGGCCCGAAACACCGCGAACTGTAATAATGGTCGCGGTGGTGGACGTTGCCATCTGAAGTCCGGGATTAATCGATTGAAGCGCGCTGATGTCACTTACGTTGCGCTTGCCGAGCGTATCCGCGCTGAGCACGTCGATGGCTATCGCGGTCTTCTGAACGTTCGCTTCCCGCTTTTCTGCGGTCACGATGATTTCCTGGATCTCATTGGACGACGGAGGCTGCTCAGCAGCAGCTTGAGCCATCGATGGTACCGCCAAAGCAACAGCTGTAGTTGTAAAATATAGTGCGCGGAGCTTCATGCATCCCCTCCATGTTACGGGTGTTTTCCCCGCCAAGTTGTCGATCGGTTGATAAAAGCGCGCGGTGTCTCACGTCGCCTTTATTCAACCGGTACCGTAACGGGACTCGAAAAGAGCATCGCCCGGAGGTCTGCATGTATGACCGCATTGCGGACATCAGTCAATCGTGTTACTGGCTTTCTTCAACGATGACCCCAGATTCACTATGCGCGGTTCGCATTTTTGACACACTTTGCACAGTAATTTATACGAATTCTGGCCCTCTTATCCAGTTCACATTTAACATTTTATAGTGATATATCAGATGGTTATAATATCATTAGTCAGGCATTCTAAATTTTCAGTCATCGACAGACGTGCTCATCCTCGGACGCTAAGCATAATGTTCGGATAATGAACAGTTCGGAACAAAGAAATTGGAATTGAATGTCGCAAAACTGCCGCGTGACAATAAGTATGCCCAATGTGCAATCCGCTGCAGGTCGCGCAAAAACGACCGAACCCCAACTTCGATTCCGAAACTTTTTGTGCATGAAATAGCATGAATATTGAATTTGAGAGCTCGGAGGCAAAGTGATGGATAGGGACAGCGGTGACCGACAAGGGCGCTGCGAGTCAAAGGGCGCCGCAGGAATTTCTCGACGAGAGGTATTCGGCCTGACTACGGCAGTGTCGTGTACTATACCAGGCAAGCTTTTCGCCTCCACAGGGACGCCAGAAACGTCCGCCCCTTTGACTATCTCTTGCCAGGGCAGCTTTGCGGTCGCAGGGAGTGTGAGTACCATGTCAGGGAGCTACGACTCCCTAAGCGGCAAGTCCGACGGACAGACCCTCCATGCCGATCACGCCAGCGTATTCTACCAGCTTCCTGTCCTGCCGCGACGCCTGCCTATCGTCTTCTGGCACGGCAATTGGCAATCCTCGCGGTGCTGGCAAAGTACACCCGACGGCCGTGAGGGTTTTCAGTCTTTGTTCCTGCGCCGAGGATACGGAGTCTATCTGCTTGACCAACCACGTAGGGGACATGCCGGTCGGACCAGCATTGGCACCGTCATCGAAGTGCTGCATGATGAACAACGCTGGTTCGAAACCTTTCGCCTCGGGCATTGGCCCGGCTTTTTCGATAATGTGCAGTTTTCTAAGAATCCCGAAGCGCTCGAACAGTTTTTCCGCCTAATGCTGCCCAACACTGGACCTTTCGATCTTGACCTGGCGGTTGGCGCAACCAGCGCGCTGTTCGATCGCCTCGAGGCCGGCATCTTGATGACCCATTCGCACAGCGGCGGATTGGGCTGGCTGACTGCGATGAAGAATCCGGGTGTCAGAGGTATCATCGCAATTGAACCGGCGCTCAACTTCGTCTTTCCGGTTGGCGACGCGCCCGAACCGATAACAGTGGGAAATGCGCGCTTTGAATCAACAGCGGTGACTCCAGAGGAGTTTCGAGCACTAACACGAATCCCGATCCTTGTGATCTACGGCGACAACATTCCCGACGAGCGCGCCGATAATCCTTATCAAGACCGCTGGCGGATCTGGCTGCAGCTTGCGAAAAAATGGCGCGATGTGGTCAATCGAGCGGGGGGGCACGTAACGCTTGTCCACCTTCCCAAACACGGGATCACCGGAAACACCCACTTCCCGTTCTCGGACATCAACAATGCTGAGGTTGCTTCCCTCATTGCCACGTTCCTCGAAACGAATGGGCTAAGCGGCCGCGACAGCTAGAAGGCTGCATTGAGCAGCCCCACGAAAGACGCTGCGGATCTTTGCTTGCAGTATTATCCACGAACTGCCCTGGAGAGACTCTATGATTGCTGCACCGCTCACCCATTCTCAGCACCCGGTAATCTTGGGCGAAAGCGGAATCAAGGTATCGCCAATGGCTTGGGGCATGTGGCGATGTGCCGAAACCCCCTTCGAACAGGTCATGAAAGCCGCCCAGACCGCCGTTGAATGCGGTCTTACGCTATTCGATACGGCCGATATTTACGGCAGCCGCACGAAGACCGGTTTCGGTACAGCGGAGATGGTGTTGGGTCAAATCCTCGAGTCTGAGCCAACACTGCGACAACACATCATCATCGCCACCAAGGGTGGCTTGTTCCCGGGCGTGCCCTATATCTCTAGCGGAGACTATCTGGCACAGGCCGTGGATGGGTCGTTGAGGCGCCTGCGCACCGATTGCATCGATCTCTACCAGATCCACCGTAGAGACCTACTGACGCATCCCCAGGAGGTTGCACGCGCGCTCGATCTAATGGTCACTTCCGGTAAAGTGCGCTGCATCGGTGTGTCGAACCACAGCCCCGCACAATTTGCGGCGCTGCAGTCCTTTCTTTCGGTTCCAATCGTCAGCAACCAGATCGAGTTCTCGCCCATGTGCATCAACCCGTTGTTCGACGGATCCCTGGAAGATGCGATGCACCGCGGGGCGGCCGTCCTCGCATGGTCTCCTCTGGGCGGCGGCAACCTGCTGTCGACCAGCTCGCGGGTAGTCGACGCCTTGCGCGCCAATGCTGAAGCGCGAGGCACCGATCTGGCTGCAGTTGCACTGTCATGGATCTTGGCGCATCCCGCCCGAATTGTGCCCATCATTGGATCACAGGACGCAGACCGACTGAAGCGTTCAAACGATGCTCTGAAAATCTATTGGACGCGTCAAGAGTGGTATCAAGTCCTACAGGCGTCCTTAGGTACGCGGCTTCCCTAAGCAGGCAAGCTAAGGCACGGCAGCGGGGGCCTTACGGTGCGGCGGCGATCAATATCCCGCGATCACGCCCCCGCTCCCGGCGATACCATACGATTGGGTCGGAGCCGTCATCAGAAGACGATATCCTTGGGCGCGAAGACGCTCAACATTGCGTTCATCGACATGCGGGTTGCCCACGATCACGCTGTATGTGCGACAGATTTCGACGATCCGGTTGATCTGTCCGGCAACCTCGGGATGCTCATACTGCCGTGGATAGCCAAGCGCCTGACTCAGGTCGCCCTGCCCGACAAGACAAAAGCCTATTCCCGGCACATTGGCGAGTATATCCGCAAGGTTCTCGATTGCCTCGAGGCTTTCAACCATTAGGCCCACGACAAGTTCGCCATGTGGTGCAAGTGGCCATACATCGGCCCTTTGGTAATATTCGGCTTGGGTCAACCCCCAGTAGCGCGCTGCTGATGCCGGACCGTCTCCACGCACCCCCTTCGGCTCGTAGAGCGGGGCATTTCCAGGGCGTGGATAGCGGCACGCGGCGACAGTGTTGTAAGCTTGCTCCACAGTCGCGATATGTGGTGCGATGATCCCGTAGACCCCACGATCGAGCACCTGTTTCGCGAGAAACTGGTTCATTTCAGCCCCATTTGCCGGAATACGCGCGATTGGTGTCACACTCGGTGCAATAGAACCTGTCATTGCGATTGCGCGGCGATCTAGCATGTATTGCAGCGCATTGCCGAGTCCCGCTGCGTCGTATGGATTGTGTTCCATTTCGAACACGACTCCATCATAGGGCGAACCGGACAACTGCTCGGCGACGAGAATGTCTACCTTGGCAAAGCAACTTATGGCCGTACGTCCTTCCTCCCATGCGCGGATAAAGCCATTCAAACGTGGTTGGGACATGCCGATTGTGCTCCTTAAATACTTTGTAGGCCTTACCTGCCAGGTCGTTCACGCGAACCGAGCCACGAACCCTTCCCGCCTCCAGCCTGATGGTGGGCAAGGCAGATTGCCTTGCACCTTTGAAGCAGCGTCCTGGCCCATTATAACCTTGACCGGCGAGCCTAACAGGTCACCAAGAGTGGACTTTGTACTGATTGACCACATTACGGCCATATTTTCACCCGTCAACTCCCTTGCCACCGAGATAAGTGGTTGCGAAGGATCAACCATAATCTTGCATTTTACGCTTATCAACCCGGCCGCTACAGCTGTCCTTCTCCATGACACTGTTATGGCCTACTCAGACCAATTCATAAATATAAACCTATTAATAACAATATTATAATGTGTCATATTTATCGATTAACATCGGTCACTCGCGCTTCCCTGGACGGGCAAGGCCGCAATGCCCCGCCTCCGGCAACCAAACCTCAATCCGCCGAATAAGGTTTGTTCAACTTGAAAAAAGATTGGCCGCATAGTGGACATTGTGGCGACATGCACATATAACGCACGGGAAGGGCAGATCGGAGAGGAAACGGGTGCTCGAGACGCTGATCTCAGTCGACGCGATTGCGCGCAAATTCAAGGTTCAGTCGCCCCGACGCAACCCCTGACCTATCGTCAGCTGCACCCGTCAACTTCCCAGCGTGAGGTTCCATGTCGTTTCGCATCATTGACATCCATCCACACATTATCTCCTCCGACCTCGATCGCTACCCTATCAGTCCGCTGGGTGGAAAGCGCTCCACCTGGTCAGCCGATCATCCGGCAGATCTTGATACGCTGATCTCCAACATGGACGCGGCCAATGTCGTGAAAGCCGCAATCGTTCAGTCGAGCACGACGTACGGTTATAACAACGACTATGTAGCTGACGCGATCGCACAATACCCCGAACGCTTCACCGGCGTATTTACTATCGACATCTGGGCACCGGACGCTGCTGAAAAGATCGAGCAGATGCATGCCATGGGCTTTGCCGGGATGCGTGTGTTCACCCGCGGTACGACGATGGACCAGCAATGGTTGGCGATAGATGATCCCAAGACCTATCCTGCCTGGGCGAAGTGTCAGGAGCTGGGGTTGCCGGTCGCAACAAACGAAGTGCTGGACGATGTCGGCCGTCCGCAATTGAGTAATATCCTGCGCCGTTTTCCGTCGCTTCGCATCCTACTCGATCATCTGTCGCTACCGCCGATCGAGGACGGTTACCCCTATGAAAAAGCACACGCACTTTGGGAAATGTCGGAATTTCCGAACCTCTATCTCAAGGCGTGTTCGAAAAACTTCCGCCTCGCCAAAGTGGGACGCTCGACACCGGCAGACTTCATGAGCAAAATATTCGAGGTCTACGGGCCCAAACGCGTGGCTTGGGGTTCAAACTTCCCAGCTGAGGAAGAAAGCCTGCCCGACCTGGTGGAAATGTGCACCAGTTCGGTGGCTGAACTCTCCGAGGCGGACCGCTCCTGGTTGTTCGAAAAGACCGCTCTAAGCCTCTATCCATGCTTAGGGGCCGAACTCCCACGCTGATCCGCCCTCCATATGGTGCAAGAGAATGGAAAAGCTCAAACTCACGATCGCTCTCAGCGACACCCCCGGTGTCCGCGCACTGCGTGACGGCCGCGTGGAAGTTGCGGGCGCTGAACTCTTATTTATGGACGTGCATCCGCACGTCGCCGCCTACCGTCAGATGGTACGCGAACAATCGTTCGACATCTGCGAACTTGCCGCAACCACGTACCTCGTGGCGAAATCTTTTGGGTATCCACTCAGCGCCGTACCAGTATTCCTACAAAGGGGCTTTCACCACGGCGCCGTCGTCGTAAGGGAAGATGCCGGAATTTGCGACCCCAGAGACTTGCATGGACGAAAAGTCGGCGTGCGCGCCTACAGCGTGACGACCGGTGTCTGGGGTCGCGGAATCCTTATGGAAGAGTATGGACTCGACGCGTCCAAAGTAACCTGGGTGGTGGATGATGAAGAACACGTCTCCGAACTACGGCTCCCCGCGAATGTGGAGCACGTTGAAGCGGGCAACTCCATTGCCGCAATGATGGCCGCCGGGTCGCTCGATGCTGGATTCGGCGGAGACGCGGGGATCGGTCGCTCCGGCGCACCGAAAGCAGGGTGGAATGTCCCCTCCTCTTCTAATGCGTCACATTATGCGCCATTACTCGACAAGGCAGACACGCTTGCGGCTGACTGGTGGCAGCGCACAGGCATCTATCCGATCCACGGCGTACTCGTGATCAAATCCAGCCTGACACAGGCGTACCCATGGCTAGCCGATGCCCTTGTAGAAGCCTTCGAAGAAGCTAAGCGGATCTGGTTGGCCGAGAGGACGTCCGGTGCAGGCATGAGCGCTGTAGACTTACATTTCGACAGGCTAGCCAGCATTGTCGGCAGCGACCTACTCCCTAACGGGATCCCCGCGAACCGGGCAACTCTGGAGGCTCTGCAGCGCATGGCCCTCGCCCAGAAATTGATCGCCCTCCAGTTGCCTCTAGACGAACTTTTTCTCCCTGTTTCCAATGCTCCTTTCGCTCACGGAGCCTGATTGTGCCAACTACCCCTATCACCTTACGGCTGAACCTCGCCGATTCCCCAATTACACGCCCGCTTACTGACGGACGCGTCACCTCAGATATCGTCCGACTAGAGATGTGCGGTCCCAAATCTGCTCACGAGGGCTTCAAAGCCATGGTAGAAGGTGATACCTTCGACGGCGGTGAACTCGCACTGGCAACGTTTCTGCAGGCCAAAGAACAGGATGTGCCGTTGAGCCTACTGCCTGCGGTCATGGGTGGTGCAAACCATCATCGTAGTATTACATACAACGCGGAATTCGGGGAGATCATCCCGCGCGACATAGAAGGGCGCCGTGTCGCCGTACGATCCTATTCCCAGACCACCGGTGTTTGGGTGCGCGGCTTTCTTTGTGAGGATTTTGGGGTCGATCTCGACCGAGTTACCTGGGTATGCGCATCCGGACCCCACGTGGCCGGATGCGCAGAGCCGGCCAATGTCGAGCGGGTTCCTACGGATACTAATCTCGGACAAATGCTCCTGTCGGGCGAGGTCAGCGCACTTATCGTCGGCGTGGAGGCATTACCAAAGGGCGGTGAGTTGCGCCCGCTCATCCCCTTACCAAATGAAGCAGCTTGCAAATGGAGCGAACGGCACCATGGGGTGCCTATCAACCACATGTTTGTACTTCGCTCCGACCTTGTCAAAAATCGTCCTGATGTCGTCGAGGAAGTCTATCGCATGCTGTCGCAAGCCAAAGCAATGGCACAACCTGACGGAAAGTCGGAATTCATACGATTTGGCATCGGGGCAAACGCATCTGTGATAGACCTCTTCTGCAAGTTGTGCCGAGATCAACACATCGTCAGAACAAATTTCGATGCCGACGCCCTTTTTCAGGATGCGCGCAAGATATTGCGTGACGCTTCTTGAATACAAATTCCCCATAGCGAGGAACTTCAATTGATTATTGACTGCCATGGGCATTTTACAACCGCACCCGCCGCTCTTGGCCAGTGGCGAGAACAGCAGATCACTGCATTCAACGATGGAATGCAGGCTCCGAGGCCAAGCGCCTTACAGATTTCAGACGACGAAATCCGCCTTGCCATTGAGCCTTGGCAACTGAAATTCTTGCACGAGCGCGGAAGCGACATGATCCTTTTTTCGCCGATTGCGAGCCATATGGGGCATAGTGTAGGCGACGAAGCGGTGTCTCGCGTATGGTCGCAAGTGGCGAACGATTTGGTCCACCGCGCCTGCCGCCTCTATCCGCAGCACCTCGCCCCTGTATGCCAACTTCCCCAATCGCCAGGCGCTTCGCCTGCCGGATGCATCGAGGAATTGCGGCGATGTGTCGAGGATCTCGGGTTTGTCGGTTGCAATCTAAATCCGGATCCATCCGGCGGGTTCTGGCGCGATCCGCCTATCACCGACCCCTGGTGGTATCCGCTATACGAGGAGATGGTACGACTTGACGTGCCGGCCATGATTCACGTCAGTGGTTCATGCTTACATTGTGTACATACGACTGGGGCACATTACCTACACGGTGATACGACGGCCTTCATGCAAATGCTTACCTCGGACCTGTTCGATAGATTTCCAACTCTGCGGTTCGTCATTCCGCATGGGGGCGGCGCTATACCCTATCATTGGGGGCGCTATCGCGGGATCGCGCAAGACATGGGTCGTGATATCGATGAGCTTTTGAGCAACGTCTTTTTCGACACTTGCGTTTATCACAGCAACGGATTGGAGATGCTGCTCAAGACTATTCCATCAAAGAACATCCTCTTCGCCTCGGAGATGTTGGGAGCAGTGCGCGGCGTAAACCCCGACACGGGGCATTATTATGACGACACCAAGTACTATTTCGACGAACTCGACATGCTCGATCCCAAAGATGCGCAGCTGATATTCGAAGACAACGTCAGAGCCATCTACCCGCGATTGAATGCCCATCTCGACGCGCTGACATAAGCTCAGCGACGGTGAAAACCTTCCAAACGGACGTTACCAAGGGGACATGCGAAGACTTTGCAAGATCCCGGATGCGTCAGATCTTGGTCAAGGCAGTCCTACTTGTTGACATTCTCAATCTCGGGATCATAGCCCAGCCGTGAAGAGATGAGATCGGCATGGTTCACGACAAGCGAAGAGAACAGGTCAATTTTCTTCGTGGTGAATTCATCACTGATTCCACTGATGCTGATTGCAGCAAACACACGACCAGAAGAATTGTGAATTGGTGCTCCGATGCATTTCACTCCATCGGTCAATTCCCCGTCGTCGAACGCGTACCCACGTTCGCGTATTGCCTGGAGCTCTTGCCTTAAATGGTCCGGATCGACGATCGTTTGCTCTGTAAAGCGTCGAAGCCCAAGCGAGATGAAGCGCTCAATTTCGGCTGGCGATTGAAATGCCAGAGCTGCCTTGCCAGTAGAAGTCGCATGGGCAGGCGACGCTTCAAGCACATAACGGGTGTTGAACGAGGAGCCGTCGGCATCTGTCCTATTGATGACTGTCGAATGGACACCATCGAACACGGCCAAATGCACAGTTTCGCCGCTAACACGAGTCAAAGCTTCCACCGTACTCCTGGCTTCGTGTTGCAGTTCCATGTTGGCCAAGACCGTGTTGCCTAGCCCAAACAGTTTCATGCCCAGCCGGAATTGATCGCGCTGGCGCTCCTGCTCAAGGTAACCGAGTTCCTTGAGAGTTCTAATGATCCGGTTTGCCGTACCACGAGGAATGCCGATCCGCTTGGCGATCTCTGCCACCGAAAGCTGCTGTTCCACGGTCGAAAAACAATCGAGCACAGCAGCTGCTTTGACCAAACTCTTTAGGTTGTCCTGGCTCATTTATACCCACTTTGACGGTGCAAACCGCAATTTCCCTTGTCAGTAACTTTGCATTCTGAGGTGACCGAGAAAGTTTCTCGCTCACCTCATGTTTCACATATCGCTAAGCGCAAAAACGAGCAACTCCGGTCGTAATAACGATCCGTCCGTACAGCCCCACTTGAAAATTCACGATATCCTATACTTGCGCCAGCCCAGCGAGCATTATCTGTGCGGCAACCATCCCCGGATCGTCCAGGCCGATCGAACGTTCGGCGAATATGCGGGCCCGGCCGATGCGGCTAGGCCTGTCGCGGAATTCGTCCAGTACGCTCGAAACTGCTTGCATTGCCTGCTCGAGAATGGCGTCCGGGTCACTGAGACCTTCTGCCACCTCCACTATACCCGCCAACGCATCGAGCACGGTCTTGTCGCCTAGATTGGCTTTGCCGCGCTGTGACATCGTATCCATGGCCTGCTGCACTAAACCAGCCATGTCAGACCAGTGCGCTTCCTGGCTGCCCTTGTAGCGTTTGCTCGCTACTGTAAGGCTCATTACGAGCAAGTTGCCGAAGCTCGAACTGGACACTTCCGACACACGCGTTGCGCAAGCCATGAAAGCCGCGCCAAGATCCAGGGGCAGAGTGTCCTTTATGCCCTCAAGCGCCCGGAATGCCTTGAGCAGCGTGATGCCGAGATCACCGTCACCGAGTTTGCCGTCCAGTACGGTAAGCTCGTCATGACGGCGTTCAAGTACGGTGAGAACCGCGCTAATTCCGTAGCGCAGGGATTGCGTCGTCAGACCAGTCATGGTCATACTTTCCAGAACGCACAGGCGGCTGGCGCGGTCAAAAAGGATTCCAACTCGTCGTCGAGCGCCAACAGTGTGGTCGAGACGCCGGCCATCTCCATTGATGTCGCATAGCGGCCGACCAATGGGAACGCGATCTCGATCCCAGTATCGACAAGGCGATCGGCGATGCGGTTGTATAGGATAAAGAGCTCTTCGGCAGGAGTGGCGCCGAGGCTGTTGACGAGAAGCGCTACCCGGCTGCCGCGTCGTAGGTCAATGTCCTTAAGCAGAGGCTCGATCATAGCATCCGCGATGTCGTTAGCCGGCGCCAATTTGGTTCGCGCGACGCCTGGTTCACCATGGATGCCCATGCCAACTTCCATTTCGTCATCTGCAATCTCGAAGGTGGGCTTGCCCACCTGCGGCAGCATGCAAGGTGACAGCGCGACCCCCATGCTGCGGCAGCCGTCGGCCGCCTTTTGAGCTATACGCGACACTTCTGCAAGGTTGAGGCCCGCTTCGGCCGCGGCGCCCGCGATCTTGAAGGTGAAGACCATTCCGGCCACTCCACGACGCTTATGCCGCTCGGACAGCGGTGCGCTGGCAACGTCGTCAGCAAGCACCACCGTCGCGCATTGCACCTCATCCTCAAGCATGTCGCTAGCCATGTCGAAATTCATCACATCGCCGCCATAGTTACCGTAGAGTAGCAGGACTCCTGCGTCACCACTGGCGGTACGGATCGCCGTCGAAATCTGGCTGACCGATGGCGAGGCGAAGACGTCGCCATTGGCAACAGCATCGAGGAAACCCGGACCGACGTAACCGGTGAAAATTGGAAGATGGCCAGAACCACCGCCCGAAACGATCCCGACCTTGCCCGGCTTCGCCTCACCAGGACGACTAATAACTCGCGTCGTGCCCTCTACCAGTTGGTAATATTGAGGGTAAGCTCGGACTAGCCCCTTGAGAGCTTCCTCGGCGTAATCGAAGGGATCATTCGAGATCTTCTTCACATCCATCTCCTTGGATTGACCGTCTGCTTGCTCGCCCGGCCATTGATATTATCATGGGTGCAAGTGGGCGGGCATAACCGTCTAGGGAAACGGCTATGCCCACTTTGGATTTTGACGTCAGAACTCGAAAGCGTCAGCACGCTTGAGCGCGACACGAATGCGCTCAAGCTGTTCTTCGGGTACGCGATTGAAGGGAGCGCGGCACGGTCCGACGTTGCGGCCTTCCTGCATGTTAATGCAAGCCTTGACGCCTGCGGGCCAATTGAAACGGCTGATCTGACTGCACACGTCGGTGACCACGAAGTGCAGCTTTTGCGCCTTGGCAAGGTTGCCTGACTGGATCGCATCCCACATGGCGAGACAGTGGCGCGGCAGGAGTGCTGCAGCGCCTGACACGGAACCGGTCGCACCAATGGCCAAGCCAGGGAACAGCAGCCAGTCATGCGCCCAAGTGACTGATATCTTGTCACCAATGGTGGCGAGCAACTCGGTCAAGGTTTCGAGTGAACCACCGATCGATTCCTTGGTGGCGATCAGACCGGTCTCGCGTTGGTTGGCGACCATGCGCTGCATCAATGGAACCGTGGCAGGCGCATTGGTCAAGACGTTATAGACCATTGTAGGCAGGCTCGATTCTTTATGAATCATCGAATAGAAATCGTAGATCCCGTCATCTGAGCATATTTGGTAGATAGGTGGTGTGACCATCAGCGCCTGCGCGCCAGCATCGCGCGCGGCCTTAGCTTTGCGCACAGCATCGCGGGTAGTGGTGGTGATGATGCCCGCCATAACCGGAACGCGACCGTTGGCAACGTCCTGGGCGGTCTTCACGAGTTGGCCCAACTCCTGCGCATCAAGCGCATGACCTTCGCCTGTCGAGCCGCCTACGCAAACGCCCGTGACGCCCAGCGAAACGTTGAAGTCCACCTCGCGGCGCAGCGATTCAAGATCCAGTTCCTCGTTGGCGTCAAAGGGGGAGACAACTGGTGGGAAAATACCGACGATATCTTCCTTGGTAAGCAACCTGGGCATTTCAAACTCCATCTCTAGGTGGCTCGGGCAGCCAATGCCGAAGGCGCAAACGCTTTCGGACCCGATACGCGCTCCTTCCCGGCGAGGGAGGGCAAGGTGCGCGCAATTGGGTCATGCTCGAACAGCCATGACCGGAATACGAACATCATAATTCCAGCACGGTGCACGTCAAGCCGGATTTTTCACCACCAGATTTATCTCAGTTCTAAGTATAAGTTATCTATTCAATTCTAAAATATTTCCACTTGTAGAATTTACTGCGCAAATAGAATCAAATTCTATCGCAAAATTATTTCAAGCAAACCGTCATTATGTTTGATTTTATTTATGATAATTATCTATTAAAAAATATTAAGTCTTAATTCAGTTCTGTAATTCTATAACATATCTCAATATATAGTTTGTAATATAAATAATATAAATAGTAGTTTTATTTGTAATATGCAAAAACATTCCGCTGGTTTTGGATTTGCCGGAGGACTTGATCAGACTGAGGCTCTGCAGTAACAATGACCGCATAACGATCAATGTGGATTAAATAACGTATGGTTTGCGTGCTCGGGATTGCTTAATCTTCCGACCAACGGTCGAGGCTCACAATCGCGCGCAGCCCCTAGGAGAGCTGATGTGAAGTTTTTTGCGGACACCGCCGATATCAACGACATTCGCGAGCTTGCCGCCACGGGTTTACTTGACGGAGTGACGACGAATCCGAGCATCATCGCCAAATCGGGGCGCGATTTTCTCGAAGTTGCGCGCGAGATTTGCGCAATCGTGTCCGGTCCCGTTTCTGCTGAAGTCATTGCCCTTGATCACACAGGGATGCTACGCGAAGCTGAAGTTCTGCGTAAAATCGCCGACAACGTCTGCATCAAGGTCCCCCTGACCATTGACGGCCTTAAAACCTGCAAGGTGCTGACCGATGATGGCACGCAAGTGAATGTCACGCTGTGCTTTTCAGCCAATCAGGCCTTACTAGCGGCTAAGGCTGGCGCCAGCTTCATCTCGCCCTTCGTGGGACGTCACGACGACAATGGTTTTGATGGCTTAGCCCTCATTCGCGACATCCGCCTAATTTATGACAACTACGGCTTTCAGACCGAAATCCTCGTCGCCTCCGTTCGCCACGGCATCCATGTTCTCGAAGCCGCGCGCATTGGCGCCGATGTAATGACTGCGCCACCCGCAGTCATTAAGGGCCTTGTCGATCACGTGCTTACTGACAAAGGGATCGAGGGTTTCCTGGCGGACTGGGCGAAAACAGGACAGGCAATCTGATCATCGTGTGCGCGGGCTGTGCATGACGGCGGTGTGGCCATGCATACAGGTCTGCAAGGCATTGGCGGTGACGCTAAGTTATGCCGCCATAGACGCCACAGCACGTGAAAAATCACTCAAAGGAATTCGGAACGGTGCAAGAGGCTCATGATTAGAAAAATCCGCATGGCAATGATCGGTGGCGGTAACCTTGATTCGATAGGCCCCATGCATGCCCTTGGCGCGCAATTGAGTGGTTCGATCGAGCTTGTCGCCGGGGTATTCAGCCGCAACAATGACAAGAACCTACAAGCTGCCGCGCGTTATGGAGTGGATCCAGACCGTTGCTATTCCACACCCGAAGCGTTTTTTGCGGCCGAACACCCACGCGATGATCGGATCGATTTTGTCACTATCGCCACCACCAATCAAAGCCATTTCACGATTGCAGTCGAAGCGCTAGCCACCGGCATGCATATCTTTTCTGACAAGCCGCCGACCGCCACGCTGGCCCAGGCGTTAGCGCTGCAACAACGGTTGGAGGGTAGCAATTGCTTATATGCGCTGGCGTTCGTCAATACTGGACAAGCTATGTTACGCGAAGCCCGCGCGCGCGTCTCGGCTGGACAGATTGGCAAAGTGCGCCGAGTAGTCGTCACCTATGCCCAGGACTGGCTGGCTTTCCCAGTCGAACGCAGCGGTCATGCCGGCGCAGCCTGGCGCACTGATCCCAACCAGTCCGGTGTCGGCGGATGCAGTGCGGACATTGGCATTCACGCCTTTAATCTAGCCGAGTTCGTCAGCGGTCAAACAGTGACGGAAATTTGCGCTGCAACTAGTTCGCTCGTGGATGGACGGCAGCTCGATGACGATTGCAACGCGTTGCTGCGCTTTGACAATGGTGCCTCGGGGGTGCTCGCCACATCACAAGTTGCCTTTGGCGATCGCAACACCATCGCTATAGCCGTTTATGGGGACGCAGGCGCTATTTCATGGTCTAACGAGCGAGCCGACGAGCTGCGTTTGGTCTGCCGCCATGAGATGCAAATAATCCAGCGGCACTGCGGCGAGAAGTTGACCGAGATGACCCTTTCCCGCAGATTTGGCAACGAGATGATCGCTGGCTTCACTGCGCTTTACATGGATTTCGCCCGAGCGATCAGAGGTGAAACCAGACTGATCGACCGGGAATTGCCAGGAATTTTGGCAGGGGTTCGCGCAATGCGTTTCATCGAAGGCGCCGTGAACAATAGTGCTCGCCACCAGGGGTGGCAACGCATCGTGTAACTCTCGGGATCCCCTTTCCTCTCTCCATAACCCTTAATGCAGGTGATTAAAATGATCAGTGGTGAAATCTTCATCGGCAGAGCACGACAGAAATCTGCCGAACAGTTCCAGGCCATTAATCCGTTGACCGGCAAAGAGCTTCCCGAAATATTCTTCGCCGCCGATGCCACGCATGTGGAGCAGGCCTGTTTGCTGGCTGAGGCGTCGGCTGAGGCCTTTAGTGCGACAACGCCGGACGTCCGTGCCGACTTTCTTGATGCGATCGCCGACGAGTTGGTGAACGTAAGTGAAGAGCTGATTGCCCGCGCAACCATCGAAACCGGTTTACCTTGCGCAAGACTAGAAGGTGAGTGCAAGCGTACCGTGCTTCAACTGCGCCATTTCGGCGCGCTTCTGCGCGATGGCGCTTGGCTGGATGCCACAATCAACACCGCCTTGCCAAATCGCGCGCCCCTTCCACGCCCGGATTTGCGCAGGGTGAATGTCGCGCTGGGTCCGGTGGCGGTGTTCGGCGCCTCGAATTTCCCACTGGCCTTTTCTGTTGCCGGCGGCGACACCGCCTCGGCGCTGGCCGCAGGTTGCCCTGTGGTATTCAAGGGTCATCCCGCCCATCCGGGCACCGGAGAGTTGGTCGCCCGCGCGATCCTGCGAGCCATGGAGCGTTGCGAAATGCCCAATGGCACTTTTTCCTATCTGCCCGGCCCTTCGCTGGCGTTGGGGCAGGCGCTCGTCACCAATCCACATGTGCAAGCGGCGGGATTTACTGGCAGCCGTGCAGGCGGGATGGCACTGATGAAGCTGGCCAATGAGCGCTCCGTACCCATTCCAATTTATGCCGAAATGTCCGCCATTAACCCAGTGATCCTCTTTCCAGGCGCACTAAAGTCGCGCGCTGAAGAATTGGGACGTGCTTTCGTCGCATCGCTTACGATGGGCGCCGGACAATTCTGCACCAACCCAGGTTTGATCCTGGCGGAGGCAGGCCCCGATCTTGACCGCTTCGTAGCCGCTGCGGCCGAAGCGCTAGATGAGCATCCTTGCGCAACAATGTTGAGCCCTGCAATTTACTCCAACTACGAGACCGGCGTTGCAGCACTTAGCGCCAATTCTGCCGTCCGCTTGCTGACGCGCGGCCCCGATGGGGCAGGCTGCAACCAAGGGCGGAGTGCGCTCTTTTCTGCGAAAGCTGACGATTTTGTGCGAGACCCCGCTCTGGCGCATGAAGTATTTGGCGCCAGTGCCCTAATCATAGAAGCCGGTCATTTTAGCGAGATCCCATCGCTAGTCGAACACCTCGAAGGCCAACTAACAGCCACACTTATGTTGGACACGTCTGATCACATTCTGGCCGGCACACTGCTGCCCCTTCTCACGCGAAAAGCTGGTCGGGTTCTAGCCAATGGCTGGCCCACCGGCGTCGAAGTTTGTGAGGCGATGGTGCATGGCGGCCCTTTCCCAGCCACCTCTGATGGACGAACCACCTCGGTGGGTAGCCTCGCCATTGCCCGTTTCTTGAGACCTGTTTGCTATCAGGACATGCCCGAAGGGCTACTGCCCGACGCACTCAAGCAGGCCAATCCGCTAGGCATCAAACAACAGATCAACGGGAAATTTAGCGACTGACCAGGTCTCCCATCTTCACGAGATAGTTGTGCACATCAACGGCAATAAAATGTTCAAGGGACAGGCCATCGACAGGGAAGAAGGGGCGATGATGTGCCCACTGGCTGGATACTGGAGAGATGACGGTTCTTGCCGGAGGCATTTGCCCCTGCCCGAAATTCTGAAGGACAAAAGTAGGACTGGGCTGAACGCCTCAAGACCAATCTCAAAAGGACATCACAGAGGTGGCCTGGGAGAATTGAACAGCGGGATAAGTGGATTTTCTGCCTTGGGGCGGCCATGAAGGCGGCCTGACAGGAGTAGAGATGAGCAGACGACCACGCCGGAATCACAGCCCGGCATTCAAGGCGAAGGTGGCACTGGCCGCGGTGAAAGGAGAGAAGACGCTGGCCGAACTGGCGCAGCAATTCGACGTGCATCCCAATCAGATCACGACCTGGCGCACGCAGTTGCTGGAAGGCGCAGCGGGAGTATTCGGTTCAGAGAGCGCTTCAGAATCGGCCGAACCAGCGATCGATGTGAAGACGTTGCATGCCAAGATCGGCGAATTGACGCTGGCGAATGATTTTTTAGCCGGCGCGCTCGGAAAGGCCGGTCTGTTGCCGAGCGCAAAGCGATGATCGATCGTTCGCATACCCTGCCCGTAGTGCGACAGGCGCGGGAATTGGGGATCAGCCGGGGCAGCGTCTATTACCTGCCCAAGCCGGTTTGCACGGCCGATCTGGTCATCATGCGGCGCATGGACGAATTGCACCTGGAGTTTCCGTTCGCGGGCAGCCGAATGCTGCGCGATCTGCTCCGGCAGGAAGGCATCGAGATCGGCCGGGGGCACGTCGCCACGCTGATGAAGAAGATGGCGATCGAGGCGATCTATCGCCATCCAAACACCTCGAAGCCGGCGCCAGGACACAAGATCTACCCGTATTTGCCGCGCAAACTGCCGATCGTCCGGCCCAACCAGGTCTGGGCAACCGACATCAGTTATGTGCCAATGGCCAAGGGGTTCGTCTATCTCGTGGCCATCGTTGATTGGTTCAGCCGCAAGGTCCTGGCCTGGCGGGTGTCAATTACGATGGAGGCGGATTTCTGCGTCGAGGCGCAGGAGGAAGCGCTGGCCCGCTACGGCAAGCCGGAGATTTTCAATACGGACCAGGGTAGCCAATTCACCAGCCACGCCTTCACCAGCGTGTTGCACCGCGAGGAGATCGCCATCAGCATGGACGGCCGGGGCGCATGGCGCGACAATGTCGTCGTCGAGCGGCTTTGGCGTTCGGTGAAGTACGAGGAGGTTTATCTCCACGCCTACACCGCAGTCAGCGAGGCCCGGGCCTCGATCGGCCGCTATTTGAACTTTTACAACGTCAGGAGGCCGCATTCGAGCCTTGGCGCCCGAACTCCGGACCAGGCATATTTTGACAATCTGCCCATGGCGATGGCAGCATGAACTTGGCCGCCGATAAGGGGCGTCACTCCGGTCGGGCTGCGCCCTCCTTGCATGACGCCCCTTATCGGCAATTCCACGAAACAACCGGCACACGATCCACTTATCGAGCGCCGATCCATGTTCAGACCAACCTGGCCACCTCTTACTGCCCGATTAGTAATACTGGACACCTTCAACACTCTTCATAACCTCGCGGGCCGGAAACTAAGTGCATCTTCCGGCCCGCTGCGATGGCGCGGCGGCATTTCGCTCCCAGGGCAGCCAAAAGAATTTCCAGTTCGCACCGTCAATGAAGCCTCGTGGACTTTGCCTGACTACGCCGATCACCTAATATTGACGCTGACTGATTACTGGACAATTAAATCGGACTTGCAATATCCGGACGGCACTTCCCGCTGTGATCCACCCGCGCTAATTCATTGCACGTGACGGTTGTCTGATCGTTCTGCCGCCGAAACCGTATTCTCCAGAAGACATGCGATCGTCATCGGGCCCACGCCGCCAGGCACTGGCGTCACTGCCCGGGCGTGATCGAGCTCATCGGTTGCGCAATCGCCAACGAGGCGAGTCTTACCGTCCTCACCGCGAATCCGGGTTATGCCCACGTCGATCACTACTGCACCTGGCCTGATCCAGTAGCCGCGCACAAGCTTGGGAGCGCCTGCAGCCGCAACAATAATGTCCGCCTTGCGCGTGATCTCGGCCAACTCGCGTGTCTCGATATGCGTTACCGTGACTGTTGCCTCACGTTCCAACAGCAGCATCGCGATCGGCTTGCCGACGATGTTTGATTTGCCGATGACCACAACGTTGAGCCCGCGGTAGTCGTCGATGACGCTGTCGAGCAGCTTCATGATGCCCAATGGCGTGCATGGTACGAGCCCGCCCGTCCCGCTCGAAAGACGTCCGACATTCACCGGATGGAAGCCATCCACGTCTTTGGCCGGATTGATACGATCAAGAACTTGGGCAGCATCGATACCGTCAGGGAGCGGCAATTGCACGAGAATGCCGTGCACGCTCGGATCGGCATTTAGCGTTTCAATCAGCTCGAGTAGGACGTCGCCTGTGGTTTCAACAGGCAGGCGATGTTCTATCGAAAGGATTCCTGCCTTGCCACATTCGACCACCTTGCGCTTAACGTAGACTTCGCTTGCCGGATCTTCACCAACGAGGACGACAGCAAGGGCCGGACGAACCCCACCGAGCAACAGTGCGTCGACCCGCCGCGCGCACTGCGCAGTGATGGCAGCAGCCATGGCCCGACCGTCGATAACTTGCGCCATGTTTGTACTCAGGCCTTGAACACGACAGTACGCGCACCATTGAGGAACACGCGGTCTTCAAGATGGTGACGCACGGCATTGGCAATAACGCGCCGCTCGATATCACGACCCTTGCTTACCAGGTCCTCCGGTGTGTCGGCGTGACTGATCGCTTCAACGTCCTGGTGGATGATCGGACCCTCGTCAAGGTCGGCGGTGACATAGTGCGCGGTTGCACCAATCATCTTCACGCCGCGCGTATGTGCCTGGTGATAGGGCTTGGCTCCCTTGAATCCGGGAAGGAACGAGTGGTGAATGTTGATGCAGCGACCAGAGAGGAAGCGAGCGAGATCATCTGACAGGATCTGCATGTAGCGCGCCAGCACGACCAACTCAGCGCCAGTGTCATTGACCACCTGCTTGATTTGCGCTTCCTGCTGCGGCTTTGTATCCTTCGTGATCGCAAAATGATGGAACGGGATATCGCCGATCAGAGAGGTCGTCATCGACTCGCGCGGGTGGTTCGAGATGATGCCGACGACCTGCATGTTGAGCTCGCCGATGCGATAGCGATAGAGCAGGTCGCCCAGGCAATGATCGAATTTCGAGACCATGAGCACGACCTTCTTTGGCACCGCATTGTCCCGGATTTCCCATTCCATCGCGTGTTGCTCAGCTCTCTCGCCGAACTGGCGCTGCAGGTCTTCCAAAGTTTTGGACTCGTTGGTGAAGACCACTCGCATGAAGAAGCGCGCATTGGCTGCATCATCGAATTGCTGGGCGTCGGTTATATTGCAGCCGCGCTCTGCAAGAAAGCCGGCGACCATAGCCACCAGCCCTGGTTGATCAGGGCATTGCAGGCGAAGTGTGAAACTGGCCATCGAGATATCCTTTCGCAAGGTACCGCGACATGCGCGCGCCTCGGCCGCGCGCCACCGCCGGGGCACGTGAGGGGAATGACCCCTGCCCAGGGAGGAGTTGGGCAGGGGTCGCGGCCCTAGCTGGCCTTAAAAGCACTTGGCCTGCAAGGGACGTTGGAATACGGCGTCCGGCCCTCAGGCCGCGGTGCCGAGATAAGGGCGGTAGCCTTCACGGATTTTTGAGGGTACCGGGCTCGATGCGACCGTGGCACGTACCTGCGTCTGGCGGTGACGCTCGACCACCGGTCGGTTTGAACCACCGTTGGGTTCACCCCATGTCACTTCGACAGTACCACCTTCGACAACGCTGTCATCGACCAACGCGAGCGAGATCCAGCGACGCTGGTTGGAGCTGTAGACCACGTAAGTCGAGAAGCCTACCTTTGCGCCATTGACCATGACCTGGTCGAACGGGAACGTGGCATAGTAGGCAGCCGGCGCTTCCATGAACTTGCAGCGCTCGTCGCCTTCGTTGAACTGAGAGCGGAAGATATCGACGACATCGTCGTTGTCCCACATGAGCGTGACTTTACGCAGGTGGGGCTCGTCCTTCCTGGCGAGAAGCGCATCGCGGCCGATGAAGTCATGATTGAAGTCTATGAACTTGTACCCGGCGTCCCAGGGCGTGATGTAGTAGTCCTCGATACAGTCAGAGACCATGCTGCCGCCCAGCGACGCATTCGCCTCAAAGCCGCGAGCGGGCAGCCACTGGCGATAGTCGGCAAGCTTGGGGTCGGAATAGACCGCAGGCAGAACTGAAGCGAACCAGCCGCTCTCCGTGCTAGCAGTCGAGTAGGCGCGCGCGCCGCCCTGCAGCAAACCAAGGTCGCGCCCGGCTTCGAGGATCGCGGCGCGCACTTCCTCGGCCTCGTCGGCCGGGCCGATCAGCTCGAGGCCCGGCGCACCTGCCATGCCATGTTTTAGCGCACGCACGTTGCGGCCCTTGATCCTTATCTGGCCCATAGAGAAAAACTTGATGTCTTCAATCGGTCCGCCGTTGAGCCTTTCGAGGATCTCCCAGGCATTGGGGCCCTGGACCTCGAAGCGGAATGAGCGGCGGGTAGGATACGCCGTATTGGTGGTGCGCTCGTCGCGCTCGACGACGACGTCGTAGCCTCCAGCCACCGCGTTGTACTGCACCCAGTTGGGTACGTGCGGGCGCCCCACTACGTTGACTCGAAAATCGTCGAGACCGAACAACACCGCATCACCGATCACATGGCCTTCATGGCTGCAGCAGACCATTTGTTTGGCTTTGTTGCGACCAAAGCCCTTGTAGTTGTTGATCGACAGGTCGGCCAGCAGGCGCAAGGTATCGGGGCCTTCGACATAAAGGTCAGTCATGTGGTGCGACTGGTCGAGTAGCACTGCCGTGTTTGCCCAAGCCTCCACCTCGTCGCGCCAATTCGAGAATTCGGGCGCCACGGGAAATACGTACTGCCCGATCTGCGAATTGCGCAGCATGTTCAGTGCACCGCCCGAAGCGTCGATCTTATCCTGAAGGTTTGCCATTTTTGTCATGTCTCCGAAAATTGGGATAGATTGTTCTTGAAGGGAATGGCTCAGCGTGCGGCGTAGGCGGTTATCCAGTCCACTGTCTTGGCCACGCCACCAAAAGGATAGAAATGGAGCCGCACTGCACCGTGTTCGGGGCCAAGATCCCTACCAAGCGCGTCGAGAAACTTTTCCGGCCCTGCCGGACCGATCAATCGGCCCAGCGAAATACCGTACTTGGCGAGAACCGAGGCCGATGCACCCACGCCGCACATGGCCGCGAAGCGTGCCAGCGTTTTAATGCCGGCTGGACCGGGAACACCGATGCGCACCGGATGGTCAAGTCCGCGCACTCGCAATGCTTTTAGCCAGCGCAGGATTACCTCAGCATCAAAGGCGAACTGGGTGACGATGAGCGGCGCCATGCCTCGCGCCTCGATTGCTGCGCACTTGGTTTCCAGTGCCTGCCAGCACTCTTCCTCGCTCATCACGGGATGCCCCTCGGGATGGCCGCCGATGCCGATAACTTTGATTCCCGCCGATTCGAATGCGCCAGTCTCGATCATCGTCATGGAATCGGTGAAAGGGCCTTCAGGGGTCGATGGGTCGCCTGCGACCACAAAACAGCGCTCCACGCCTGCCACTTTCACGGCATCACCCAGGAAGCGTACGAACTCGTCGTGCGATCCGATCCGGCGGGCAGAAAAATGCGGCATGGGCTCGAACCCGAGATCTCGTACCGCCTTGGCGGCCGCGACACGGGCCTCATGGCTTTCGTTGGGCAAGTAAGGCACCGCGATCGGCGCGCCCGCCCAGATTGTGGACGCGGCATTGGTCAGCGCCTCGATGTCTTTAGCGGTCACCTCAAGCGAATAGCCTTCGATCAGGGTATCGTGCGGATGCAGCCAAGCAGGGTGGACGATCGGCCGATCCCGCTGTGCGTCGGCTCCCTTCGCTTCAGTTTCGTCAGTCATGGCCTCACCGTTCACTTCGCGTCGCCAGAAACGGAATAGGTGATCGCCGCCTTGCGCGAAGCGAGGTATTGCGCGAGCGTCTCACCGCGGAAATGCGCGTAGACCTCCGGATTGGACACGCCAACGACCGCGGCCATCTTCTCGAGAACGAAGAAACTGATCCCGCGCTTTACCATGTCGAGCCAACGGCGCTCGCGAATTAGCGACTTTTCTTCCTCGCTAAGGCCGAAATCCGTCGCCAGCCCTTCGAAATCCTCAATGAAGCGAATGCGATGCGCCGGTTCGATCAGGCAATGTAGGAAGTCGTTCACCCGATAATTTGCAAGACTGGCTTCCAGCGTGAAGGGATAGGTGCCGGGCAGCGCCTCAGCACCTGCAAGCTGATAAGCGACATGTTCCGTGTGCGCGGCGTTCTCCTCGGCCGAAGCCGGGGATCCAGTATCCTCGAAGACGAGTGTCGCGATGTTCGTGGCAGATGGCGCGTAGGTTGCCTTGTGCATTAGACGTACCTTGTCTGACAGCGCGCCGCGCATGATCAGCCACATGATGACTTCTGCGCCCTCGAACCCGCCGCGCTGGGCCAATTCGGCGATGGTCATGGCGGCGAGCGTCTCCGGCTCGCGTTCAAGCAGGACGAGGAATTCTTCGTCCCAGGCCTCATTGATGAAACCGGCCCGTTCGCCGTGCACTTGGTGCGACAGACCACCGGTCGCCATGACCGCAACGCGCAGGTCTTCAGGATAGCTCTTAATCGCACGACGCAACGCCTTGCCCAGCTTGTAACACCGTGCCCCGCTCGGTATCGGCATCTGCAACACGCCGACTTGGAGCGGAACGATCGCGCCCTCCCAACTGCCTTCGGGACCCGAAAGCATGCCAAGTGGAGAAAGGCAGCCATGATCGAGCGGTTTGCCCTGGAAGAAGGACATGTCGAACTCGTCGGCAACGAGCGAAGCGCCGATGTGTCGCGCGAATGCCGCGTGCCCGCGGGCGGGCGGCACACGGCGAGGCCCGCCGCCTTCGTCTGCTGGCGAGTATGTCTCGTCGATGCCGAGGCAAAAAGCCGAGTAATGGTCGAAGAAGAAAGAAGTGACGTGATCGTTGTAAATCATGAAGATTACGTCGATCGCCTGTTCGCGCACCCAGCTGCGAATGGCATCAAAACCAGCAAAGATCGGTGCCCAGGCCGGGTCATTCTGCTTGCCGGTATCCTTGGCAAATCCGATGGTGGGGGAATGGGAAGCGCCGAGGCCGCCAACGAGCGTAGCCATGATCTCTCTCCGGGTCAGTGTTCTCGATAGGAGCTTTTAGCGGTATCATTTTTCTGAACAATTGACCTTTCGTGGACGTATCGTACACAAAAAGAAACGATAGGAGCAATGCTGATGCGTTGGCGAATTGACGATCTTTTCGCGCTATGCGCAGTGGTGGAAACGGGCGGTGTGACTGCAGCCGCACTCAAACTCGATTGTCCCAAATCGACTGTCAGCAAGGCGTTGTCGCGGCTCGAGGCAGACTTAGGGCTGCGTCTGATTGAACGCACTTCAAGACGGCTTCGCGTTACACCAGAAGGCGAGGCCTTCTTTGCCCGCGCCAGCGCTATCCTCGAGCTGGCAGAAGAAGCCGATGCAATGATGCTCGGGATGCGCAGCGCACCTGCGGGCCGGGTTTCACTGGCACTGCCTACCGCCTTCAGCCGCGAGATCTTCGCACCTAGATTGGCCGAGTTTGCCGAGGCCTATCCTGAAATTGAACTCGATCTAATCGTTTCGCCGGGCGCAAGTGGTGTGCGCGAAGATTGCGACCTCGCGGTCGTGGTTGGGCCGCAACCCGATTCCGCCTTGATGCAGAAAGTCCTGCTCGGCGGCCGACTGCTATGGGTGGCAAGCCCCGAATACGCGTTAAGACACAGGCTAGACTCAACGCCTCCCGACGATTTCTCAGAAGTGCGGATTTACGAGACCCGCTTCGTCGGATCCTCGCTGGCGCTCGACGTTTCCGGCAAGCCGCGCCATCTGCATTTGTCCGCTCGCGGGATGAGCGTTAACGATCCGCTGACGGTGCGCGAAGCAGTGCGGGGCGGGCTCGGTGTCTCCTTCCTGCCTGAGCGCTATTGCGAGACTGCACTTGCTGCCGGCGATCTGGTCGAGGTCTGGCAGGAAGTGCGATTTTCCGAGGGCGCTGCACGTGTGGCGGTGGTATTTCCCGGAACCCGGCTGCTTTCGCCTCGTTTCCGTGCGGTTATCACGTTCTTGGAGGAGATCTGCCGAAGGCCGGGCGCCACACCCTGAATTCAGTCGACTTCGGGGCCTCACCAACTGAAGGTCAGAGGCGCTTGCCGGAACGCGAAACGGTCGAGGTGTCTCTCGATGACGCCTCGCATAGTCTCATCCTGGATAGCATCCGCCGTGACGAGCCGAATGGCAATCCCTGTATCCGTTGCGCCCATCTGCGCGTAGGGACCATCAGGGAACGGAAATGTTGCGCACCCGTTCTCCCAGCTAGCGGGCATACGATGACTCCAGTGACTGACCAGTTGCTGAAGCTAAGATTGAGCAACCTGTTGTCTGGAAATTTGCGTTTGGGATGATCATGCATCCTGGCATTCCCACTTGATGTAGGCCTTTGTGTCGGAGGCCCATTGTTCGTCGATCTCGACGAGGATGGCGCTGACGAGTCGCAGGAGCGCGTCTTCGCCGGGAAAGACCCTGACCTTTGCCGTGCGCCGCTTCAACTCCTGCTGGACGGCGCGTTCCATTGGATTTGATGTACGCAACCGTCGGCGGTAATGCTCAGGCAGGGTGAAGACGACGAGGCCCTCGGGGACGTTCTCCTCGAGCCATGCCGCCAGCTTGGGTGCAGTGTCGCGATAGCTGGCGACCAGTTCGGCCAGAGCGGTTTCGGCCTTCGGCAGGGTCTCGGCGTTCCAGACGATCCGCAGCTCGCTGCCGATACGCTTGCGGATCATCGCGTTCGGGGCGTGGTGGATGGCGTTCTGAGAGAGGTGGAATTGGCAGCGCTGCCACGTGGCGCCGCCGAGCACGGCACGGCGAGCGGCGCGCAGCCCTGCATGGTCATCGGAGACGATGAATTCGACTCCGCGCAGGCCGCGGACGACCAGGCTTTCGAGAAAGCGCCGCCAGTGAACCTCGGCCTCCGACAGCGCCACCGAGACGCCCAGCACCCGGCGCCGCTCATCCGGGCCGACGCCGATGACCGAGAGCACGGCGGCGTCGCGCACCACCCCGCCATGGCGCATTTTCTCATAACGCGCATCGAGGATGAGGTATCGGATCTCGCCAAGTGGCCGGTTGCGCCATGCCTCGAGTTCCTCGTCGAGCAGTTTGGTGGCCCGGCTGACCTGTGAAGACGACAGGCTTTCGATGCCGAACTCGCGCATCACTGCCTCGGCCTGGCGCGTGGAGACGCCCTTGATGTACATCTCGGCCACCGACAGCACGACGGCGCGCACCGATCGTCGAGTGCGCTCCAGCGATTGCGGGTAGAACGGCTCCCCGTCGTGCCCGGCGGTCTTGGGCACCTGCACGGACACGGTCCCTGCGGATGTGTCAATCCGCTTGGCCTTGTAGCCGTTGGCATAGCCCTCGCGCGCCTGCGTGCGCTCGTAGAGGCCCGCGCCGAGGAAGCGTTCCCGCTCGATCTGCATCGCCAACTCGAAGGCGCGGCCAAAAACCGTCGCGATGTCGCCCGGCCCATACGCGATCAGATGTTCCAAGACCGCCTCAACCGCTGTATCCTTCCGTCTGTCCATTTGCTCGTCTCCATGAGTGTGTTGCAACTCCACGGAATACCAGATTGGACCGCCTGTGCTGGGGCTCGCCCCAGCACAGGCGCATGACCTCCGGCTCAATCAAATTTCCAGACCTCAGGTTACAGTACCGAAGCTAACGCGTAGGCTTTACGTATGGCACGATGCCTTCAGACGTAACAGTCATGATCACTCTATTGCGTTCTGGCTGAAAGCAGCGTCGAACCGCGCTTCAGGCGTCTTCCAGAGCAGCGAGCGAACGAAATGCACGGCCTCTGCCGCACCGTGCTGGCGATCCATCCCGGCATCTTCCCACTCGATCGAGATTGGCCCGGTGTATCCTGCTGCGCGCAGCGCGCGAAAAGAATCCTCCCAGGGCACGTCGCCATGTCCGGTCGAGACAAAGTCCCACCCCCGACGTGGATCGCCCCAAGGAAGGTGCGAGCCCATCACCCCTGCGCGTCCGTTTCTGGGCCGTATCCGCGTGTCCTTGCAATCGACGTGGTAGATGCGGTCGGCAAAGTCGACAATGAAGCCGACGGGATCAATATTCTGCCACATCATGTGGCTCGGGTCCCAGTTGAAGCCAAAGGCAGGACGGTTCCCCAAGGCCTCAAGTGTGCGCTTGCTTGACCAATAATCGTAAGCGATTTCGCCTGGATGGACTTCGTGGGCAAACCGCACGCCTTCGCCGTCAAACACGTCGAGCACTGGATTCCAGCGCGTAGCAAAGTCTTGAAAGCCGCCTTCGATTACTGCATCGGGCACAGGCGGGAACATCGCTACATAGCGCCAGATATTCGAACCGGTGAAGCCCACGACAGTATCGACGCCAAGCTTGCGCGCCACCTTAGCGGTAAGCTTCATTTCCTCGGCAGCGCGTTGGCGCACACCCTCGCCCCCGTCGTTCTCAGGGCCGTCACCCCACACGCGCGGACGCACGATCGCCTGATGGCGAAAATCGATCGGATCGTCACATACCGCCTGCCCCGCAAGATGGTTGGATATAGCAAAAAGCTTGAGGCCGTGGCGATCGAGGATAGCCCGGCGCTCGGCAATGTAGTGGTCGTCCTCGGCCGCGCGCCATACGTCGAGATGTTCGCCAGAGCAGGCAATCTCAAGCCCGTCGTAGCCCCAACTTGCAGCTAATCCAGCGACCTCCTCCAGCGTCAAGTCGACCCACTGCCCCGTGAACAGTGTGACCGGCAGCGCAACCGGGGCAAGCTTGGCGTGCGTCATTAAATCTCTCCTTGTACGTTTCTTCAGTGCCTCAGGCGACTTCGACCCAGCGATTCTCGCGCGAAGAGGCGATCACCGCGTCAACGATCTTCGCAGAACGCAGACCATCGGCGAAGACAGGCAGGCCCTCCGGGTTGTCGCCGCGCACGGCTGCATAAGTATCGGCAACGAAGTTTTCGAAGCATTGGGCGTAGCCTTGCGCATGCCCTGGCGGCAAGCTCGACAGACGGCGGGCATCAGTTGAACCGACGCCGGGATCGCGTACGAGCACTTCGGCCGAAGTCTCGCTGCCAAGCCACGCGCTCTCAGGATTCTCTTGGTCAAACACTGCCGAGCGCCTCGCGCCGTCAAATTCGAACCACAGCCGGTTCTTTCTCCCGGCAGAAACTTGCGAGATCACAGTCGAGCCGAGCACGCCGGACGCAGTGCGGAATAGAACGGTCGCGGCATCTTCAGTTTCGACCTTCAGACGCGGACCGCTCGCACGGCCACCGCCGAATGAAGTCTGAGTGGTTGCTGGTCGATCCGGAACAGTAATGGTGGTTGCCGCCATAACACTGGCAATCCGCTCACCAGTTACGAACTCCATGAGGTCGCACCAATGCGAGCCAATATCCGCAAAGGCCCGCGACGCCCCCCCCGCCGCAGGATCGACGCGCCAGCTCGTAGCGTCGGGCGAGAGCAACCAATCCTGCAAATAGCTGCCATGCAGGATCTGCCACGCCCCAAACTCCCCTGCGACGGCACGCGCTCGGATTTCGCGGACCAGCGGGTGAAACCGATAGACGAACGGGACGGTCGCAATGCGCCCCGCCTCGTGCGCCAGATCGTGCAGACGCTGAGCTTCAATTGATCTCACAGCGAGCGGCTTTTCGCAAATCACATGCGAACCTGCTCCAATCGCAGCCTCGACATGCTCTGCGTGAAGGGCATTAGGGCTGCAGACATGGACGACATCAGCTGCGAGAGCTGCAAGATCGGCAACTCCCGTGATCGGTTGCGTGTACCAGCGCACCGCGGCTTCGGTGGATCTTGCCGGGTTCGATGCCATGACACCCACGACTTCAGCGCCGGCTAGAATAGCGGCACGTCGGTGAATCTCACCGATCATGCCTGCGCCCAATATGGCCACGCGCAGAGGCGAACCGAATTTCGTTACGCTCATGATGCGCACTCCTCCAATTCTGCAAAGGCCACGAAGGCCGGGTCGGGCACATGAACCTGGCCCAGCCAAGTCAGCGCGCCGGTGTTTGGGCACACCGCATAGGAGCGAACGAGATCAGCCGGTCGGTCGGCGACGAGCACGAAAGCGCCACTCGGATCAAATGTGAAGTTGCGGGCAGCAAGACCAGGATGGATTGAGGGCGCGAGCGTGATGCCCCCAAGCCGCACCAACCTGCCGTCAGAGTCACTGCGGAACCAGGTGAGCGAATCCTCGCCTCTATTGTTGACGTAGACAAGGCCTCCACCAGGATGCACGCGCACTTCGGCCGGCTCATTCGGACCAGTATAACCAGCTGAAAGTGTGGAGATTTCCGACAGCCGTGACATCTCGCCGGTTTCCGGATCAAAGCGCAAGGAGGCAAGCTGGGAAGAGAATTCAAGCGTCGCATATGCGAGGCCATTGATCGGATCGAACGCGATGTGGCGCGGGCCGGTCTCTTCGGGAAACTGCAACGAATGGACATGCTCCAACTTGCGGCCGAGCCGAAACGTCTCAATGCGGTCCGTGCCCTTGTCGCAAACGATAACGAAGCTTCCTGATGGATCGATCACCGCGCAGTGGGCGTGCGGGTTCGACTGGGCATGGCCGCCGTTCTGGAGGGAGAAATTGGGATCCTTGCCCTTCCCCGAAAAGACATGGACATCACACGCCCGACTTATGTTTCCTCTGGCATCGAGCGGATAGACCACCAGTGTGGAGTCGTCGTAAACGTACTCAATTGTCCAATCGCCATCCGCTTGGCGCACCACCTTCTCGACATGCTGGAAGTCGCCGTGGTTGGCACTTACCAACAGGCCCTGTTCGGCACTCCAGTCCAGAAACGTTGGACGCGGGCCCGGAGCGATCGCGCTGCCCTCCCAGGCCAGATCACCCGTCACAGGGTCGACAGCCAAGGCATGGACCGCTGCAGGCTTGTCGACCGGACCGCGTCCGTCGGTCTTGCGTTCGTCAACCGAGTAAAGCCTGCGCCTTTCAGGAGCGTATACGAGATAGCCTGCGTCCTTGGGCTCGGGTGCGTGACCGATCGGTTCCAGTGTCGAACCGTCTTGCGAAACGCCGAAGCTGAATATGCCTCCGCCTTTCGTTCCTGGCGCGGCGCCATAAGTACCGACAAAAGCAACGAGCCTGCCCATCAAGCTACCTCACCGGTGACGTCGATACCGATCAGGCGACGCAGCATTTCGTGGTGGCGGCGGACCTGCTCGACCTCATCCATCATCTCGGCGCGGGTGCGATCCTGCGAATAGCGCTGTCCCTCGTATTCGGTGTTGACGTAACCCTTAAAGCCGCCAGCCTTCAGTGCATCGATCGCGCCTTCGTAGTCGATCGCCAGGTCCTGGAAGCAGCCAGGCTTTCCTGGAATTTCGGACATGTTGTTGAACTTGCCATGGCAGCTGACCACGTAACCAGCCAATTCGCGCATCAGGTCCAGCGATGTGTTGGACTGCATAATAGCCTCGCCTACCACGACATAATCGAGCTCTCCCGGTTCCGGCACGTGGGTCTCGGTGAACTCTTTGAGCGCAGTGAAAGGTTGGGCAAGCCCTGGTTCGCATTCGCCGGTCGCGATGTAAGCTTTATAAGCCACCCGCAAATTACCGGCGGTCTGGTTTGTAACGTCGTCCAGATCAAACGGAGCGCGCCCTTCACGAAGTCTTGCAGATAATTCCACAGATGCTGCGCTGGCCTCCGCCTTGGCACCGCGGCGCTCGTACTGGTCGAGTAGAACCTCGGTTGGTCGGAATCCAAAGATGCCGAAATCAGGTACAAGTCCGAGCCGATCAGTTCCGGTTGTTTCGGCGAACTCGACGATTTCCTGAACCTGACGCCCTTCGAGCCGCATCGGTTGGTGGACCTCTTTGCCCAAGCGCAAATCCAGCCGTTCGGCCTCTGGGAGAGCCGCGATCATTACCTCTACAGGACAGGTGGATAGGACTCGTACGTTGCTGAAACCCAATCGTTTGGCCAAACGCATGTCGCGTACCAACCGCTCGGTAACTTCCTCATAGCTCATAACGTGGTCGCGGAACTGGAGTACGTCGAACGACACATCCATGGTTACCGGAATAGTGCCGTACTTTTCCATCCAGCCAAACCACTGGCGCACGAAGTCCTCGCCCGGATCGGGATAGCGCAGAGACATCTCATCTACGATCTCAATCCCGTCTGCGCCCGGAAGATTTTCCCCGACTTCACGGATCTGATCTTCGAGCGTGAGTTCGCGGAAGAACTGTGACTGCTGGTAGCTGTACAGGGAAACACCGATCTTCATGGCTCAAACCTCCGCTGCTTCGTTGAGGGTGAGGTGATAGGTTACAATATGGGGGGTCTTATCAGATCCCGCACCGGTGCCTGTCTTCGGGGGAGACTTCACCCATTCCTCATCGGTCGGCAGGTAACCATAGGCGGCAATGACGCACTGCTGAAAGCGGATCTCATGCTCGCCAGGCAGCAGGCCACCTGGCTTGCGGACGTGGAGGAAGGCCTCGTCGTCATAGTCCCAGTGTTCATTAATGGCGGTCTTGATCTCGTCGAAGCCGCGTGGAGGTTTACCATTGACTTCAAAGCTTTGAACTTCGCGCGGATAATCGGTTCCATCAATCTCTAGAAAATAACCGGTATGGAGCGAAAGAAAGACGCCGCGATAATTGGCGATGCGAACTGCCATGGAAAAGCCGACGACTTCGCCATCAATGACATCATTTCGCAAGCTGTCGGACCGGATGAGATAGTTGTCGAACATGATACCTACTCGGCTGTTGCGGTGGAGGAAACTGGACGGAAAAACAGTGTCCAGACGATGGCGGTGACAACAGCAAGACCAATGGGGACGAACCAGAGGGGTGTCCATGCCGCTGCACCGACTGCCTGGTTGGGCGCCACTGACAAGGCATAAATTTGTCCCGAGAGGGCCGATCCAATGGCCTGCCCGAAACCCGATACCATTAGGATCAGCCAACCCTGAGCCTGCGCAGCAAGGTCTTGGGGGGCAACACGCGCGAGATACATGGCTGCAATGACAATGAAATAATCGTTGCAAATGCCATGCAGGGCTACGCCGCCGATCGCGAAGGCAATTCCGCCATGCGATGCCGCGATAAATAGCGTGAAGCGCACACCCCACATTACCATGCCCGCAAAGAGGGCCCATTTCATACCGAGCCGAGCAAGCGCGAAGGGAATGGTAACGACGAAAATCGCTTCTGATGCTTGCCCCACGGCCAGGACTCCTGCAACGTTGGAGATACCCAGGACCGCGAGATAGGGAGAAACAAAGCTGTTGTAGACGCCCAGGGAGATGGACGTCATCAAGGCACAGACCATCAACACAGTGAAGCTACGCTCGCGAAACAGCACAAACGCCTTCACCCCTACGAGGTCACCGATGGAGAAGCGGGCACCTGCAGCAGGGGGCGGGGTGCGCTTGAGCGTCATGGCGTAAACGGCCATGACAAGGCCTGCTATTGCATTGACGTAGAATATGTCTGTAGATGCCGACAATCCCATCGAGCCTACACCTAGTCCCGCAACAACCCAGCCGATCAGGCCAAAAAACCGAATGTAGGGAAAAATGGACTGACGCTGCCCAAGCACCGTTAGCGAATAGGCATTCACCAGTCCCAGCGTGGGTTGAAAACACAACATGTAAGCGAAGATGAGGACCAGCGTGAGATTACCATTTCCAGCGTTGACCGCTGCTGGCACCAGCGCCATGAACGCGCTTCCGGCCAGATGGGCAATCGCTAAGACTGTCCGGGGTGGCAAGTACCTGTCGCCGATCGCGCCCAGCAGCAGGGGCGAAAGGATCGCTGCCAGCGCACTTAGCAAGTAGGCGCTGGCGATAATTCCATCGAGGCCATGCGTCGCCAAGACCAGACCGAGAGTAGCAAACCAGGCCCCGAAAATGAAGAATTCCAGGAAGATCAACATGCTCAACGGCGCAGCGATCGCCAGCACCGGTCCCTGCAGCACAGATCCCGTGCGGTCATTGTCTTCGACTATTGCGGACATGGTCATCCTTCTTCCCGTACTTTTATCTTCGTTTTCACATAGCTCCTGCAGCCATCTGCTTAGCCACGTATTCGCCTGCGCGCATACTCAGGGCCATCACCGTCAACGTCGTACCGGCACATCCGCTGGTGGGAAATGTACTGGCGTCGGTAATAAACAGATTGGGAACGTCCCAGCATTGGTTTTGGCTGTTCACTACCGAGGTCGCTGGATCGTCCCCCATTCGTGCTCCTCCCGATTCATGGATGGCCGCACCAATTGACATACTACTTTTGAAATTGAGTCTGACGAGCCATCGACTGAACCAGTCCGCATCGGGAAAGGCTCCTCGACCATGCTCTTCGATTCCCAGGCATGAGCCAACGAACTCGGTGTCAAGTCCAGCATTTTGCGCCATTTCCAGGGCAGCGCGCGATTGCGCACGGAGCATCGCCAGTTCGTTCTTGCGCATCTCGACATCGATGTGCGGAATCGGGATGCCCCATTTATCCTTTCGCGTAGGATGCAGACTAATCCTATTATCGCGATGGGCCAGCATCTCCCCGAAGCCCATGAATGCGAACTTTGCTGGCTTATCCGGCGACGTGAAAAGGCGTCCAGCCGTTCCCTGATAGCCGAAGCCTCTTAGGAACTCTGAATTGGTGATAGAAGAGACATTCTCCCAGCGCGGAATGTAGATGCCGCCCGTTATGCCATAGAATGGATCAGGCGGAAGTGTGTCGTCGATTTCATTGCCCTTACGGTCTGGGATAGTTCCCATGATGAGGTTAGGAACCTGATCCATAAAACATCGGCCAAGCATACCCGATGAGTTACCAATGCCGTTGGGATGTTTGCCTCCGGCCGAGTTCAGCAAGAGACGCACGGATTCGATCGGCGAGGCGCAAACCATAATAGCGGCGGCATGGACCACTTCTATTTCTCTGGTCTGGCGATCGATGAATTCCGCCCCGGTCGCTTTGCCTGTCGTAGGATCAGTGAGAACGCGGCGAACAATGGCATCGGATCGGACCGTGAGGCGCCCAGTGTCCTGCGCTGCCAAGATCGGTCGAGGAACGCGCTTAATGTTGGGCGGCATGTATCGCCAGGAGATCGATTTGCGCTCTGGCCAATGTGTTTCGGTTTTCTCCTTAAAGTCAGCTTCAGCGGCCGTGAGTTTCGACGGCCCCGCGAAGTTGCCATCAGGCACGTTGGGAATTCCGGCTGGACAACCGCGAACTTCCAGCAATTCTTCGACCTTGCTATAATATGGATTGACGTCGGAATAAGAGATTGGCCAGTCGTCACCATAACCGTCGCGGCTTGCGGCCTTGAAATCTGTATCAGACCATCGCAGCAGGACGCGCCCAAAGGTGTGCAGGCGGCCTCCCAGTTGCTTGCCTCGAATCCAGAGGAATGGCTTGCCGGGCGGTGTGCTGTAAGGATGATCACTGTCGCGAACAAAGAGATGGCGCTGTTGCTGACCATAGAACGCAACTTTGGACTGGATGGGCTGTCCGGTGACCGCCGCGCGCGCGCGCGCCCATAGCTGAATGCCCTTTTCCTTGGGGCCAGCGAAGTCGGAGGGGAAGTCCTGCTCGGTAATGGCTCGGCCCGCCTCAAGAACGAGAACGTCCAGCCCTCGTTCGGTCAGTTCCTTTGCAGCAAAACTGCCTGAAGCGCCTGAACCGATCACGACTACATCAAACGTCTTGTCCATTTGCATTCCAGTTCCTCGCCCACGAGCCCTTTAGGCTTCTCGCGCATGACAAGCATCAAGTCTGATCTTGGCTCCCAGAGCACGGACCCTACCGGTGCCAGCAGTTTAAAGCTGTTGACCCCGGCAGGGCTGGGAGAAGCCGGTCGTCTTAGAACTTGAAGCCCGCGCGCACACCGTACTGGCGCGGGTCAGTTAGTGTGAACGAGGCCAGTTCGAACACGCCAAGTAAGCGCTTGTTCTCCAGATTGCGCCCAAACGCCTGAATGTACCAGCGATCATCCGGCGCAAAGTAGCCCAATGTCACGTCAGTTCGAGTGTAGCTATCCTGCTCAATGCGAGTCGCCGTGTTGCCGTCAGTCACGAGATACGAACTCGAATACTTGAGTGCAGCTGTCCCCGAAATTCGTCCACCACTGGACAAGAAGAAGTCCTGAGTGAGACCGACGCGTCCGGTGAACTTCGGCGAACGATCGAGTTCTTGGCCGTTAAAATTGACGAGCGTATTGCCTTCAAGAGGAAAGAAATCGCCAAACGTCGCATCGAGATAGGCGGCACTAAAATCGATCTTGGTGCCGGAGCCGACGCGCCAGTTTCCTTCAAATTCAATACCTTTGACGTCAGCTTTCGGAACATTGAGGGTCACTGCACCGCCGGAGTTCTTGACCAAGCCCATCTGCAGGTCCTTGTAGTCGTAATAGAACCCGGTGAGGCTGAAATAGAGGGCACGGCCAAGCACGGTTCCCTTTATTCCACCCTCATAAGAAATGATCGTTTCAGGTCGATAGTAGAACGGCACTGGCGAAACGTCGGCCGGAGTGCCGTCATTGAAGCCACCTGCCTTGTAGCCGGACGTAGCATTAAAATAAGCCAGCACGTCCGGCGTAATGTCGGCTTCGACACCGCCCTTCCAAGTCACCTTTGAACCCGAAATTCCGCCGCCTGGGTAGTGCCCACTGTAATCAGATGGGAACGACAGATCTGTGCCATTCAAGCCGAAGTATTGGGTGCCGACACGGGACTTTTTATCGTCAGTGTAACGTATACCGCCCGTCACACGCACGCCTGGCGTCAGTGAATAAGTGACCTGACCGAAACCGGCCATAGTCTTCGCAGAAGCGTTGAGATCGTAACTCAGGGTGAAACCGAAGTTCGGGAAGTTTAGGATAGGAGCGGTATAGGTCTTCTCGTGGAAGTAGTAAGCGCCCACAACCCACTGTAGCGGTCCACTTCCCTGCGAGGCGAGCCGAAGCTCCTGCGAATCCTGTTCGTGGTTCTGGTAGGAGATGAAGTCACCATTCGGAGTGAACGGATCGAATGGTGCTGGAATATCGTTGCGGCTCGCCCGCTCGCGCCACTTCGACTTACGATAACCAGCCAGATAAGTGAGCTTGGCGAAGCCCAGGTCTGAATTCAATTCTGCAGTCACGCCTGCTACGTGGAACTTGCTGTAAGTGTCGACGCCTGGGTTCTGATAACGCAGACTATGATCATCATTCTGCGCAATTGCGCGATCAACTGCGACGCGAGCCTGAGCATTGGTATAGCTTTGCTCGTAATCAGCTGAAACATAGAGCGTGGTTGCACTGCCGAGGTGGGCTAGCACACTTCCCCTGATACCAAAGTCGTCCTGGTCATCAAGCGCATCATGACCATCATGGGTTGGCGTGAAACCGTCGTGATAATTGTAAGTGCCAGCAACACGCACCGCCAAGGAATCATTGATTGGAGTATTCACCATCCCGTTCAGGCGAACCGTGTTGTAGTTTCCGTATTCAGCGGAACCGGATACTTCAACCGCGTCGCTCGGATGGTTGCTGATGACATTGATTACGCCGGCGGTCGCGTTTCGCCCGTAAAGTGTACCTTGCGGACCGCGCAGTACCTCAACACGGCTGACGTCATACATAGCAAGAGACTGCTCGGTCGGACGTGCGATGTAGATGCCGTCCAAGTTGAATGCTGTCGAAGGGTCGCCCTTCTCCGTAAAATCGGTGCTGGCGACGCCGCGGATTGAAAATCCTGCTGGACCAACTTGGATGTTTGGGACGACGTTTTGCAGATCTTTGGCGGATGTAACGCCTTCGGCAAGCAACTTGTCACCACTAACGGCGGCAATCGCAACCGGCGCCTTGCTAAGCGCCTGATCGCGTCGAAGCGCAGTAACAATAATTTCCCCGTCGCTGACACTACCTTCTGCCGCTTCCGAAGATTCTTGCGCGACTGCAGGACTTATCTGAAACAGCGCAACGCCAAGCGCGAGGGCCGAAACTGTGGAATGGATAACCTTCATAGATCCTCCCGTTGTGTTCATTCGCGTGACGAAACGCGCTCCTGCGGCTTGCCGGAGTCGTCGACGCCGCCCCCACTATAAACGTTTTTTTATTTCTATTTTCAATGCCAATTATGTTCGTTTTATAAACGATTTGCAAATGCCCGAAGATTTGTTACCGAACGATATATGTGACGTATAATCATATGTTTATGCTATTATGCACCGCACAATCGCGGAATTTAGAGCGATGGATACTGGCTCATTGACATAATTTCATCATAAGTTTCATCCTTGACCATTCATTTTTTAAACATAATGATCGGCGGATGACGACTCAACAAAGGCCCGAACGAAAGCTACACCGGCGGTCCGATCGCAACACCAACACCCGTGAGATAATGGCGCTTCTTCGTGCTAGCGGCCCGATGACTCAGGCGGACATTGCAAGAGCAACTGCGCTCTCGCGCGCAACGGTTAACCACATAGTGCAGGCCCTGCGCGACCAAGGTGCGGTCGAATACCAATGGAAGAATCGGCGCGAGGCACTTGTTACACTCTCCTCGAACCGCGGCAGTGTCGCGTCGATTTTCGTGCGGGAAGCTGAGATACATGCGATACTCTTTGATTTTACCGGACAGGCTAGAAGCGATTTCTTCAACGCGGACTTTCCCAATTTTGCTGGATCGCAGACTTCTCCGCCTCAAGTCCTAGAAATCGTTCAGCAGCTCATCGGCGTGGCCCAAACCCGCAGTTCACCACTCTGCGGGATTTCAATCGCCATTGAAGGGCCCATTGAACAATCGACCGGTGCGATCGCACCATGGGCCTGGCAACGGCTCCCGCACTGGAAGCAAGTCGACATACGAGCATATTTCACGAAGCACTTACGCATCCCAACGGTTGTCGATAATGACGCGAACTTCGCGGCATTGTCTGAATGGTCGTGGGGAATCGGCCGCGGCTGCAATGATTTCTTATATATTACCAGTGCTGAAGGGATCGGCGGTGGAATAATCATCAACGGCAAAGTATACCATGGCGGCACGGGACTGGCCGGAGAGTTTGGCCACATGGTAATCGAGGAACATGGCAACTTGTGCTTCTGTGGCAACCGGGGGTGCCTCACGAGTTTCGCAACAGAGCACGCCATACTGAAGGCACTGGGAGACTCAGGTAAAACCAAGACATCGCTCCTGGATGTTATCGAGAGCGCCCGTAATGGCGATGCCGCCTGTCAGCGGGTTCTGTCCGAAACCGGCCGACACCTCGGCAAAGCATTGGCAACTGTCGTAAGAGTGCTAGGGCCTAGCGTAATCGCCATTGGGGGCACCTTGGGCCACGCTGGCGAAATTGTTCTCGATGGGCTGCGGTCATCGGCTGAAGTGATCAATCTTCGCGCCATCGGACAGGCCCCAGAATTTCATATCGCAACGATCCTTGATGATGCCACTGAATTTGGCGGGATGGCAGCAATACTCTCCGAGATCGATCTGGGCATAAGCTCGCTGGCGCCTTGGATGATGGAATCCAGACGCGTCGGTTCCAGCCAGTCCGAAGATCGGGCATAAATGGAAGACCTCTAAATTGTGGCAATACCGCATTCTGCTCATTTCAGGACTTGGCGTAGCGGTGAGACTCAAACACATTCCGGAATTGTTAGGAATGTTCGCCAGACGCCTTCACATGTGATCAGGCGCAGCACTCAGAGCCCGATCCGCAAGTAGTTGAGCAATGCCAGTATGTTATGATTCACACCGTCCTGCGAGAGATGGAGTGATCAATGGCATGGACTGGCATTGCTCGAGAAGAGCATAGCCGCAAAGGGCTGCGGTATCCAAGCGACATGACGGACAGGGAGTGGCTGCTGCTGGCGCCCTTCATTCCCCCGGCGAAGCAAGGCGGTCGCCGTCGCAGCACAGATCTGCGCGAAGTGGCCAACGCGCTGTTGTATCTGGCCTCGGCCGGATGTGCCTGGCGCCTGCTACCCAAGTGCTTTCCGCCGGTCTCGACGGTTCGGCGCTGCTTTTACGCCTGGCCCAAGTTCTACAGTGGATTGGAACATGTGCGGAACACGGGTCGGGAAAGCCGCAGAAATCCGTGGCCCTCTGCGCGAAGCTGTTTGAGATGTACTGAAAACATGCGATTGGTTTTGGCAGCGCTTTCTTGACAAAAGCGGAATATGATCATGAAAACGTCGCAATGCACATCGTCGAGAAGACAGCACGCGGTCACCGCTATCTCTATCTGGCCCAGAGCGTCCGGGAAAACGGTCGCGTTCGCCAGAAGCTGCTTCAACCTCTCGGCCGCAAAGACCAGCTCGAAGCCTCCGGCCAACTGGAGCGTCTGCTTGACTCGGTAGGCCGGCATTGTGACCGCGCTGTCGTTCTTTCGCAAATGGCTTCCGGTGAGATTTCCGCCCTGCGCATTGGCGGTCCGTTGCTGTTCGGCAAGTTGTGGGATCGTCTCGGGATCGGCGAGGTGCTGAACGAGGTCCTCGACGCTCGCCAGTTCAGCTTCGCGCTCGAGCGTGCGGTGTTCGTGGCAACGCTCCACCGCCTGTTCGTCTCGGGCTCGGACCGCTCGTGTGTCGACTGGATGAAGAGCTACGCCATTGACGGGGACGAGGATCTGGCGCTGCATCATTTCTACCGCGCCATGGCCTGGCTCGGCGAAGAGGCTGGCGGGACGGCCGAGGGTGCGCTGGCGCCGCGCTGCGTGAAGGATGTGATCGAGGAAAAGCTGTTCGATCGCCGCCGCGACCTGTTCACCGATCTGAGCGTCGCCTTCATGGATACGACCTCGCTTTCGTTCTACGGCAAGGGCGGCGAGACGCTGGGCAAGCG
>NZ_FVZE01000009.1:96931-122973 GCF_900168325.1 Novosphingobium mathurense
GCGCTCGAAGCGCGGGGGCTGGAATACATCCTCGGCGCCCGCGAGCGCACGAGCAGCGTGGTCCGCCAGATCGTACTCGATCTCGACAGGACGGCGATGGTGCCGCTTGTTCTCGAGCGCAGGCACGGCGAGACCCAGATATGGGTCAAGGAAGTGAAGATCGGCAAGGGCAAGGATGCCCGGCGCTTCATCGTCACCTACAACGAGGCCGAGGCCGAAAAGGCGCGCGCCGACCGGCAGCAGGTCATCGACAGCCTGCAGAAGAACCTGAAGAAGGGCGACAAGGCTTTGCTCGGCAATGGCGCCTTCAAGCGATACCTGCGCAAGGCCAGCACTGGCGCCGCCTTCGAAATCGATGCCGGCAAGCTCGCCGAGGAGACCTGCTTCGACGGTATCAGCGTGGTCACCACCAACGCCAAAATCACGGCCCTGCAGGCGGTCATCCGCTACCGGGATCTGCTCCAGGTCGAGAGCCTGTTCTACAAGGCCAAGGCAACCTTCGACACGCGCCCGATCTACCATCAGACCGATGCTGCCATCCGCGGCCATGTCTACTGCACCTTCCTCGCCCTGGTGCTCGCCAAGGAACTGATGCGCCTGTGTGAGGCACACGGCTTCCAGCCCGAATGGCAGCCGCTGATCAATGACCTCGACCGCCTCCAGCAGGTGACCATCGAAAAGGACGGCAGGAGCATAACCACCCGCACTCATGTCACCGGACAGGTTGGCAGTGCCTTCCAGGCCGCAGGCATTGCCCTTCCAGCTGGAACTCGCAATTCATAGCGGCTCTACCAGAGCCCACCTTCAAAGCCCCAAATGTAGTGCAAACAAACTTTTGCGCACTCATAACCTATTGAACAACAGATCTTATTTTTAGAGTACTGTTGAACTTGGGTCTTGCGATCCTGGTCGAGCAGTCGATGGGTCTCAATCCGTTCGAGCGCGCGGCGTTCGCCTTCTGCAACCGGCGTCGGACCCGGATGAAGCTTCTGTTCTTTGACCGGTCTGGGTTCGTATTGGTGTTGAAGGCGCTGACGCAGGATAAGTTCCGCTGGCCCCGGCGTGCGGAAACGGTGGTGGCGCTCACCGCCGAGCAATTGCGATGGCTGCTCGATGGGATTGATATTGACGCGATGGTTCCTCACCCGGTGCGGCAATACCGTAAGCGCGTGCTATGAAATGCGCGCTTACAGACATCGGGCCGGCAAGCCGATCGGCACAGCCACCACCGAAAGCCTTGCGAACTCCCTGGTCAACAAACGGATGGACAAGTCTCAGCAGATGCGCTGGTCCGCACAAGGCGCGCAGGCCGTCATCACCTTGCGCAGCGCTCACATCAACCGGATGCTCGCTGATGCGCCAATCCGCTCGGATAAATCAGACCTACCCCCACTTTTGTGACAGTCCCGAAATCTGGACGCTGGGTTGCCGCTTGAGATAGGGAAGCAGCCGCATGAGTGACCTACCCTCCTATCTTGACGAACTCGACCATCTGGGCCGGTGATGACAGGGCGGGACTGGCGAAATAGGAGAAGACAGAGGATTGGCAACACATCTTTGACCTCATCATGCGGCGTTACAATGAGGTCCTGGCCTCACTGGCCCAACCGGGCAGCTATGAGCCGCTGTTCGATATCGACACCAGGAACGACGACATTTTTTGGGAGTTGTGGATCGAAGGCTTCATGCAGGCGATGAACCTCGCCCCGGACGGGTGGCGGCGCATTGCCGCCAGCGACGACGCTAGTTCCAAGGCGGGGCTCAAGGGGATAGCAAAGCTCCACACCATAGCGAATGGCGAGGCGCAGATCCTCACCTGCTACGTTCGATGTTGCGTTCAGGAAGGTCGACGTCCTTGGCTGGCTCACCGACTTTGAGATGCTCCGCGAAACCAGCGGCCGCAAGGCTTGCGTCGTTCTTCGATGCTGCAACGAGTTCGCCGGGAATGGTCGGACTGAAGCCAGCCTTTCCCGGATCGATGCCGAGACCGGCGCCTCCGCCCGTTCCATGATTCAACCCCATTCTGACGTGGACGCTGCTGGCCGAATTGGAGATGACCTTTTCACCGTTCATTTCGAGCGCACTGAGCTTGTCACCGGCGTTGCGCGAGATGGTTTCCATCAGTCGGTCGCTGTCGTTAGTGACAATCTCGATGTCCTCGCGCACACGCGTCATCATGACGTAGGAGAGGCGCTGTGTCGCAAGGTTGGTTTCGGCGGAATGGAGGACGCCGATGCCCTTGTCGGTGGTCATGCCCTGCGCCTGGTGCATGTTGATGGCGTAGGCGAGACCGAGACGCTCGAGCATCTTGTCGGAGCGGTCGATCTCGAGCACCTGGCCACTGGAGTTCTCGACCTTTACGTGCGTGTCGGTGATCGAGAGGACCCTGGCCTGGTCGGCGTTGTCGATCCCGCGCGGCTTGTCATTGGCGCCCCAGATGATCCGATCTCCCTCGTAGAGGGTGACTTGCTCCGTGCTGTAAAGCTGCAGGGCATCGGACTTGTCGGTTGGATCGATTTTCCGGGGATCGAAGCTGAACTTCATGCCCTTCCCGGTTTGAAGGATCACCTGCCCCTTGGCGTTGACATCCAGCACGTCGTAGCGGCCGCGGGCAAGCCCTCCCGACCTGGAATTACGCGCGGTATTGCGCGCCACCTCGAGCACCTGCCCTTTCGCGTAAGTCTGCTGGTATCGCAGCTCCTCGCGCGTGGTGTTGACTTTCTCGAGCGTGGTCAGGGTCAACCCTTCGCCCAGAAGGGAGCCTTCAGCTTTGAGGCCATCCTGCGTGAGCTTGTTGAGTTCGCGGCGGGCGAGCCGCCCTGAAGCGTATAACGCTGTGCGCTCACGCTCCTCTCCGCTGAGAGCCAGCCATTTGTCGGCAGCCTTCTCGAGATACCGGTCGCCTTCGCTTTGCACGCGCGGACCAAGAACTTCGAAGGCCTCCCTGAACTTGCCTGCACGGCTGAGAGCGGCGACCTGCTGCATGTGCTCGGTCTTCTGGCGCTGACTGATGGCCAGCGTGGCCATCGCCGGCTCGTGACTTTGCACGAGGTGAAAGGCCTTGCCGGCATCGATCGACTGCAGCTGCTTGAAGTCGCCGACCATGATGAGGCGATCGACCTCGAAAGTGTTGGCGATCGTGACCAGGTTGTTCATGGCCTCGTTCGAGACCAGCGAGGCTTCGTCGAGCACGAAGACCTTGCCGGCAAGCTCTTCACGCGATTGCTCGTAGGCCTCGTCCTGCCCGGCCAGGGCCCCCTTGAGATGGGCGTTGACGAAGCTGGAAACGGTCTGGGCCTTGATCCCGGCCTCGCTCCTAAGCGTGCTCACCATCTTGTTCGCAAACGCGAGGCCGACCGTTTCCCGTCCCTCTTCGGCAGCGAGGGTCTTGATGCCGCTGATAAGCGTGGTTTTTCCCGCACCGGCGACGCCCTGGATCAGGACGATGCGGTCGCTGGTCGATAGCGCAAGCGTGGTGGCTGCGAGTTGCTCTGCGCTCGGCGCATGTTCGCTGGGGATCGCCTTCAGCCGCTCGCTGACGTCACTCCCCGCCATGATCGAAGTGCTGGCATCCCGGCCAAGGTCGATCCCGGCGAGCAGCTTGCGCTCCTGTGCGACGTGCTGGGGTGTGGTGATGTGGGTAAATTCGCCGTCGAGCCGATGTGAGGCCCCCGGGATGAGTTGGCCCTTCTCGATCAGGGTCATCATCCTTTGCTCCGCACGATCGATCGTGACGCCCTGCAGGCCGTAATTGAGAGCAGTCTTGAGGATGTCACCCTTCGGGAAGGCGGCTTCGCGCTGTCCCAGTTGACGGATCGCCGAAGCTACGGCCAGTTCGGTCCGCAATTGCTCAGGGGAAATCAGGACCCGGGCAAGACCGTTGGTGAGGAGTGGATCGGCGGGCTGGAAATAGGCGCCGATCGTCCCCTGGACGGAAGATACGATCTCGTGAACCCTGGCGATGAAACCGATCGGTTTTTCCGTCGTGGAGCCTGAACGTTCAAGTGCACTGGCAATGAGGTCCTTGCCATCGAAGCCAATCTTCGCGGCCGTTGCCTGCCATTCCTTTCGCAGCGCACTACGGTCCTCGACATTCAGCTTGGCATCGCGCGTATTGACGACAACCTTGTCCTGGCCTTTGGGGGAACTGACGCCGATTTGCGCGGCCTTCGCCAGGATCTCTTCACGCCTCTGGCTGAAGGCCTCGAGGACATTGGCAGGCACGCCCTTGATCTCGAACTGGCCATGCTTGCCGGTGATCTCGGTCTGGTAGCCGAGCTTACCAAGTTCCTCGCGCATCCTGGCATGGTAGGCAGCACCGATCAGGGTGTTGTTCTTCCACAGCGGCGAATTCCACAGCGCTTGCCACTTGCCGTCCTTTGTCTGCGTGATCGCGGCGACGACGACGTGGAGGTGCCCTTGCGGATCGAGTTTGCGGCTCGTGTCGTGCTGGAAGATGGCGTAAGTGAGATTTCCCGTCTTGACGGGTTCGCCATTGCGGTTGCGAGAATAGTCGCGCGTCTCGGCAAGGGTTTTCTCGACCCATTTCATGGTGGCTTTGACGGCAGCCAGGTGTGCCTCGAGGATGCGCTTGTCGCCGGCGACGTAGGCCATCACGCTCGCGGACTTGGGCATCGAGAAAGTGAGGTCCGTTCCAACCTGGCGGTTGGCGACCTGGTTGACCTTCGTGCCGTCCGGCAATTCGCCGTTGAGGATGGCCTCAAAGGCCGCCGAAGTGACCTCCCCCGACAGCCCCAACACTTCGGCGCCCTTCCCCGCCCAGGCGGACAGTTCGGAGGAATGCTCACTGGTGTAGTAGTCGTCCTTGCCGAAATAGGCGGCAGCGCCGCCTGCGGATTTCACGGTTGCAACGGAGAGCATGGCTTAGATCTCCGGCTCGAAGTCGTCGCAGGCGTCGGGCTCGCGGATTTCCTGCACGGCTGCGATGCCCATGCGCTGTTCCTTGAGGATCAGGCTTTCGTCTGGGTCCCTGCCCTTGCCGGGAGCTTTCGCGTCCTGCCGTTGGTCGGTGATCCGGGGACGGTTTGCGTCGGCAGCATGAATGGTCCCATGCCGGGGTTCATCCTCCTTCCCGTCATCGGTCTGTTTGGGCTCAAGGAGGGCGGCAAAGCCAGTCTTGTGCATCTTGTCCGCGTGGGAATTGACGTCGGTTGGTTTGGCCGGCGCGCGCGGAAATTGCTGGGCGAGTTGCTCTGCTTGAACTTCCGCGTCGGTCTTGCCCTCAAGGGGATCTCCATCGGGATGGCGCTCGCCGTCCGCAGGCTTGGCGATCGGGATATCCTCGTTGGCAGGACCATCGCTTTCGCGGCCCTCTTCGCCCTTGGTTGAATCCTCATCTTCGTCCTCGTCGGGCACATATTCTGAGGCGCGCATCCTGGTCACGCGCAAGAAGCCCTCGGCGACAGCCGGGTAGTCCTTCCAGGTGAGCTTGATCCTTGCCGCCGGAAACCCGTCGGGGAACTTCACGAAGCCATGGAGAGCCGGCATGTCCTTGATGTCGTCGGGCATGACGAGATGCTGGACTTCCTTGCGCGGCGTGATGGTCGAGGCATCGCGGGTGTTGTTGTAGCCGTAGCTGTAGGCCTCATCCATCTGGCGCACTTCGCGGCTGCCGATGAAGTCCGAGCAGCGCTTCGCCGTATCGAGGTCAGAGGTCTTCAGAATGAGCTTGGTGCCGGCAAGCGAGGTGAGACCGACAGCCCCGTTCTCGCCGTAGGTTTCCGCCAACATCGCGAACGAGTGGATGCCCAGAACAAATGCCCCGCCAACGGCACGCGCGGTCTGGAGGCCATGTTCGATCGCCGGCAGGCGGTGCAGCGCATGAACCTCGTCGAGAAGGAACCATGTCCGCAGGTTTCGCGTGCGTCCGATCCGGAACAGGGCGTTGACGGACAGGTCCATCCAGAGGGTCAGGAGCGGACGGTTGAGAACGAGGTCGTTATGGTTCGAGGAGATGAACAGGATCGAGCCTTCGTTTTCGGTATCCGCCATCCAGCTATTGATCGAAAATCCCTCCTGACCGGGCAGAGGATCAGGAATGAACCGCAGGGCGTTGGCGTGGGTGTTGAAGGTCGCACGGATCGATTCAGCCATCTTGGCAGCTTGCGTCGCGACGAGCGGCGCCGCGACAGTGTTTTCAAGCTCCTCGCTGATGCGCTTCAGGTCAGCCTGCATCAGGTGATGGGCAAGAGCCCCATTGGAAAGTGCGCCCTTCTCGATCAGCTTCATGCACATCTCGACGAAGAGGGTGCGCGCGGCCTTTTGCCAGAAGTCGTCCTCGGCGTTGCGGCCACTGGGAATGAGCGCCGTGGCGGCCGAGAGGAAGTCGGAATAGTTGCCGCAATCGGTGAAGATGGTCCAGGGCTGGCAGCGCGTGTCCATCGTGTTGAGGATGTAATCCGTCTTCGGATTGAAGAAGCTTTCGATGAACGATCCGGTGAGGTCGAAGATGACGCAGCGATGCCCGCGCGCGCGGGCCTGCGTGACGATCTTCTTGAGCTCTGTGGTCTTGCCGGCGCCGGTGGTGCCGATGAGCATGGCGTGGCTCTGTTCCAGGCGCCAGGGACAGGGAAGCGTTGCAATCTGGTAGGGCGAATGGAAGCCTTGCCGGATGCGGTCCTTGAGCGGCATCCCAAGGACTTCGGCGGGGTCGACTTCTGGGTCACGACGCGCGCACTCTTCGATGAAGGACTTGGTGTTGAAGGCCCTGATCTGGGCATCCAGCTCGGCCCGGGCGATGAGGAGCGAGCCGCGCTCGTGACGTTCCTTGAGGATATCCGATCCGCGCTTGCGCGAGTAGTCGATGAACCAGATCGTGAGCGGCGCGCAGATGAAGACAGCCCCCATGCCCGAGGCGGCGATCAGGTGCATGAACTTCGACCAGGCAAAGACCACGGCCGGGTGATGCGGGACCCACGCCATGCGCCCCACGACAACGGAATTGTCGGGCAAGGTGAGGTGCACCTCCTTCATGGGATTGAGTGAAATCCAGCCCCACAATTGCGCGTAGATCTTCATCAGCACGAGCTGCATCTCGTGCTCCTTGAAGTAGAAGAACATGATGATCGTGAAGAGCGTTGCGGACGTTGCCATCCATGTGAAAAGGGGCACCCGGATGCCCGCCCATGTCATCGAGACTTCGTGCGAGAACAGTTGCGATCCGCGCGTAAAGGTGCCCGCATTTCGGACAATCTCGCCGCGTGAAGAATGATGCTCGAGGGTGGCCGCTTTCTTGCTGAAGCGGATGTCTTCTGCGCGGCGCTTAAACATGGTGCTGCTCGACATTGCGTTGAGCGGATTTGAGGAGCGTGGTCAGATCATCCTGACCGCCGGTGAGGGTTCGCTTGATGCAATCCTCGACAAGGATTTCGAGCGTGAACAGGACACGACTGAGGTTGACGCCTCTGCCTTCAATCAGAAGCGGGGCGCCAAACGCGATGATCTCCCGAATGGCTTGCGGTCGATCACAATTTTTAAGGTGCGCGACACGATCCACCAGCGCGACCAGGTCCGCTGGCATTCTGACGCCGATCTGCTGATTGACAGAAGTTCTATTCATAACAAGTCCCACTGGCTGTGGGACCTGGTTCGGTTATCGCAGTAGCATATTACGCACCGTGCGAAGCGGTGTCCATTGAGAACGCGGGATCAGGAATTACCACTCAAGTAGTTGATTTATGTCGCTTATCTGAGAAACAGGCATTTTGATCCCATTTGATACCGTGGTATCATATGGGATCGCATTGATAACAAAAGGAAAAGCCACGGCGCAGCCGTATAGGGTGTGCTACTCTTAGGGACTGAGACCAGGTCGTGTCCCGGCTTCCTCGGGTCTGCCTTCATGAAGGCCGTCAGGGTCACCTGTGGTGACCGGATCAGCCGCGAGGCTGGTCTTGCCAAGGGACTGAAGGCCCCGCGGCTGACGGCCGTTGGAACAGTGAAATGCCGGGTCATGGTGGTCAGATATCCATCGGGATTTAGACGAAATTTGCCTGCAATTCGGTGTCGCAATCCGACGCGAAATCGGTGACCATGGTGCTGCCGGAAACGTCGAAAGGTGAAAACCAAATGGCATCGAAGATTGATCGGGAACGTGAAGCGATCCAGCAAGCCGAAGCGGAGCTGGAAGAACGCAAGAAAAGGCTTCAGGAGATGGAGCGCGAAGAGACCGAGCGCGAACTTCACAAGCTCGTCAGGAAGGTGGGAATCGAACAGTCGATTGCGCTCCTGGGCATGGCCGTTTCGATGAAGCCCAAGAGGGCAATCGAGGTTCTTGAGACCGCCGCTGGCGAAGCGGAGCCGAAGGCGGCGGCGAAGCCTGGCGCCAAGGTCGGTCAACCTGAATTGCTCCAGGCAACCTGACGCAAGAGGCGCAGGAGCATGTGGCAAAAAATCGGGCGCCGGAGCAATGCCCAGGCGCCCAAAGATTTACCGGAAGGGGGAGGTTTAATCCCAGGCCAGCAATGGTGTGGCGTTGCCGCAATCGATAGAGCAAATCCGCACGAGGAATTCGTAGGTGGTCATCAGGTCGTGCTCTTTGAAAAGTTCGATGACCATCGGCTCTGCGAGGCGATGCTGGATCTCGATTAAAGGGAGAGATCGTGTCACGCGGTTGTTGATGCCGAGGCAGTCGTGGACACGTTTGGCGCGCTCTTGGGACATCGCCAGGTCTGGCGATACCGCGAGATGTTGGCTGACCGAAATCATCGTTCGGCCGGGGACGTCATGATCCGATATGCGAACCGAGCGACCATGATATTGAGCCTCCTCGACGACCTTGAGCGCGGCATCATTCCCGACGAAGATTGTCGCAAACTGAGCGAGGGAAAAGCAGCTCGGATTGAATTCGAAGTTGCAGGCGGTGCCTTCGATTTCGCCTTCGTCGAGATCGGCGATGAGGCCGTTGTCGATCAGCATGTTTGCGATCGTCGCGAGTTGATATGCGGGTATGCATTCAGGCTTTGAAGCGAGGGGCGTCTGCGTGTCGATGATACGGAAGATGGTCAGCATGTCCTTACTCCTGCAGCTGGCTCATCTTTCCCCTTCCCCCTCCCCTTTTGGCGTTGGATCCCGGCCCGTGAGGAGATCGATCAACGCCCGTCGTCTCTCGCGCCGCGACCTCCCGATCAGGCGCATCGCAGGCGCGCCGGTGGGCTTGGCACCGGGCCGCAACGCGGCAAAGGTGCGGGGCCCATCGGCCAGGCCGTGATCTGGCAAGTCAGACCGTCGCTGCGAAGCGGCCCAAGGGCCGCGGGCAGCGCGGGACTGGCGCGCCGGCAACCGCCCTCGCCGCTTGCTCCGCAACCTCTCGACCAGGATGGAAGCTCCCAGTAGGCAAGGCATTGCGATGGCTGGATCCGGCAGGCGGATCCCTGCCCCCTATTTGATCTGACCGCAGGGCATATCCTGATCGCGGCGAAGGGGTTCGATGCCCCTGAGCCGCGCTTCAGCACAACGGAAAGAAGCGGGAGGCCCGGGCCGGGGCCCGAGCCTCCCGCTTGGCGCTTACGCGCGACTGCTGCGCGGTGCAGGGCGCTGGTCGGCGATGCGGCGGACATGCAGCGGCACACCCGCGGCACGAAGACGCTGCGCGAGGTTGGACTGGATGCCCGAACCTTCGCACACGATGGCCTCGACCGGACGCAGGCGCACGAGGTTTTCGTTGCGCTTGAAGGGCGCTGCGTTGCCGTGCGCGCTGTTGGGGACAAAGGCGATCGACTTCACCTTGCGCGCCTGGGCCCACCCTGTCGCGATGGCGTCGACGCCCTTGCGCATACCGGTCGTGGCCAGCACCATTTCGGGGATGCGTGCCTTGATGTCATCGAGGATATCCCAGAGCATTTCATGGTCGTGCCAGACCTGCCCGCCCGACACGACGACCATGGGCCCGGTCGGTGCGTGGTCTTCGTTGCGCTGGCGGTTGCGGGCCGCAAGAAAGTCGCGCGCTGCAATCTGCGAGGCGGTTGCGCTGGTGCGGGAAACCTGCGAGCCGCGCGTGGCGGTGAAGGGTTTCCCGGTCTCGACGCGGTACACCTGCGAAGCGTGATCGCGCATGGCTTCGAGAGCTTCGCGGCATCCCTGCAAGGTGCGGCAAAGGAGCTGCGTGTCCTCCATCTCGACGGCATGGATTTCCGAGTTGTCGTTGTAGCGGGCCAGTTCGCCCAGCTTCTTGGCAGCATCGTCCTCGCGACCCTCGGCGATGCGGGCGGTCATGTGGAATGAGTTGACGAAGCCCCACACGATCTGCTGCGCGAATTCCTCCATGCGGGTGCCGCGAAAGACGTCGAAGATCGTGCCGACGGCGAGTTCGACAGCCGCGCGGGCCATGTCCGGATCGGGCATTTCGCTCGCCTCGGGTTCGGCCATGATCGAGAGCTTGGCGAGTTCGCTGTGTTCGATGAAGGCACCGTCATAGGTCGCGGCGTGGACTTCGTTGTCTGCAGCCCTGGCGATGCGGTCGTTGGCGAGAATACCGGCGAGATCGGCGAACGAAGTGAACCTGGTCATGCTAAGCCTTTCGTTTTTTCGTCATCTTCTTGATGACCCTCATCATCAGGAGCGCGGTGGTCAGGAGGTCAGAGACGTTAAGCTGGAAAGCCGGAGCGAAAGCGCAGGACCCGGCTTAACGCCGCGCGAGCGGGCCGCGGGGGAGCCGATTTTCTCGGCGCGCAGCGTCGTGAAAATTGGGGGAACCGCGGATCCTTGACCGAGGCCAGGCCCGCGCGCCAAACTTGGACTAACAGTGAGAGTATATTGGTTTGAGGTTTGTCCGCACCCGATACGCAAGGGCGGGGCATCGCTGCCGCTTCCGGGCGCGGCTACCCGCACAAGGGATCGCGACCCGAAGGGCCGAGACGGCTGCAGGCTGGCTCGGTGGAGCGTGGTCCGCCTGCAGCCCTGGCAGGGCCAGGGCGAAGCCGGGCCTGGCGCAATAGAGCCCGGTCACGCTTCAGCGTGATGTGCCCACCCCTTCCCTTGGCATGAGCAAGCCGAGGCATTCCCCTGAGTCACACCTGAAATTCCAGCACGACCGGCTGATGATGAGCGCCTTGGATTTTCGGCACGCTTTGAGTGCGGCGACATTCTTGCTGGAAGAGGTGGAATGGGAGGGCGGGCGTTTCTCGAAGGAGGAGCAGCGTCGATTCAAATGCTATGAGACCTCGATGGTGGTTTCATATGGGCCGCCGTTTTCATCGGCACGCTGTAAGTCGGCACCTTTCTGTTGGCGGCAGCTGGGAGGCGAGTTCGTTTGGAAGGTGCGCCATCGTGTCGACGAAGCCATGCAGCACCATCCTGCGCCAAGGGATGCCTCCTAGTGTATCGCGTCGACGTGGGACCGATCCGCCCATCCAGGATTGGTACGGCAATGAGGGCGCCAGGCAGTGCCTGGCGCCCAAAGGACAGTCGTGGATCAGTGGATGCAAAGCTCGGCGCGCATGGCGTCCATGTCGACCAGGTGGGCGATGTAGAGGTGACCTAAAGCGAGTTCCACGATGACCGCCTCGTCGGCGGCGAAGATCCGGTAGGCGGCCTCCCGATCGAGGGCATCGAGGTCGATCGTGGCGAGGAAGTCGTCGCGCCGGTCAGCAAAGCGTTCGAGCGATTCCAGACGGCGGGCGGCGGCTTCGACGGTGCGCTGCGAAGTAATGTCGAAGAGGTCCATCTCGGGTCTCCTGCTTGAGCGATAGCGAAAGGGCGGCGCTTCGCGCCGCCCTTCACGGGTCAGAGGAACTCGACTTCCCCTGCGATGATCTCGCAGCCGTAGCGGGTCTGGCCTTCGCCATCGTTCCAGCGGCTGTAGTGGATGCGCCCGTTGATCGCGAGCACGTCGCCCTTCTTCTTGTGGCTGCGCACGCCCATGCCCATGCCGTTGAAGATGGTGACCTTGTGGAACTCGGCGTCCTTGACCGGGTAGCCGGTTTCGGGATCCTTCTCGACCTTGCCGTCGCGGATGCGGGGGCGTTCGGTCACGAGGATGACTTCGGTGATGCGGGTGTCGCTAAAGTCGCGGGCGATGGGGTCCTTGGCAAGGCGCCCGACCAGGTTGACGTTGTTCATTTCGTAGGTCTCCAGCTGCCTCGGCGGACCGTCCGCCGGTGCCCCTGTTGAGCCCCCGGGCGGGCGCCTACCCACCGCAGCGAAGCGAAGGGGAACCCCTAAGGACCGGGGTGGTGCGGGCAGCCCGCGGAATGCGGGCAACACGGCCCGGGACGCCGGGGTTGGGTAGGGGACCGGCAGGGGGCAGGGGGCACTGGCGAAGGCGGTCGGTTCCGCCGAGCTTTCTGAGGCTGTCCAGCGAACAGGCATCGACGACCGTGGTCAGAGCCGTTTGTGTTCAGGCTCCCTCGCCTGTGATTGCCTGGCAGGTTTCGCTGAAGGATCGACGACGTGATCGCGACCGATCGTGCTCGCCTTCGGCAAGGTCGGGGGGTTCTGACCTCGCAATTGGCCGGCTCTGTGCCCGCGATTCCTCGCTGTGATCGCGCGCGGCATAGGCATGGGCGTGCGCAGCCACGTGTTAGGGCCTCGCCCGCGCGAACTTTGCGGCCCATGGGCTGGGGCGGCCGCGAGGCTTGTGTACGGGATGCGCGTGCTCGCCCGTGTCGTGGCGTGATGTCCACGGGCGGTGCGTGGTGTTGCCCATCCGCCTTAGGTTGAGTTTGAAGCCGGGAAGAATCTGCCGTCCGACATGGGCCTGGTGACCATCTTGGCGCTGCGGATAAGATCGTTGACATTGGCCGCGTTTTTTCTGGTCTGGGCACCGGGAAGGTAGCTCACGGGAGCAGTGAACCCCGCGCTGATCCAGGAGGTCAGACCGTTTTCGAGCTTGTCGAGGTATTCGGCAGCGGTGGCGTCTTCGAAGTCGTTCTTGTCAACCTTTACGGCCAGTTCGCGGTAGGTCCCGAAATCGTGGGGGTTGGACCGGATGGCGAACGTAATGCCCTTGGGCGGAGGGCCGTAGGCGGCGATCATGGCCCCGCGGTACGCGTCGACCTCGAGACGATTGATGGTCGCGAAGTCCGGGGTTTGGCCAAGTTGGGCGCAGTCTTCGTTCCACGGCGCTGCGCCGATTTCGATGTAGTAGGGCATCTTCATCTCCTGATTTGATGCCGCCTGCTTCCCCCTCGCCTTTTCGTGCGATGATGGCGCAGAAGCAGGCAGCAAAAAGAAAGGCCCACCTTCCCAGGGGAGAGGAAGGCGGGCCTTCCACCGGCGCGGGGGGGTAACGCCGGTGTTCGAGATGCTTAGGCCGGGACGTCCTCCTTCGGAGCGGCGGCCTTGCGGCGCGAGGACGGTGCCGGAGCGGTGCTGTCACCAAGGCCGTCGCCGACCGGTTCACCGGTCCCGTCGACGGGTTCGTCGGCGCCGGCGAGAGGCATCGGCGGCAGGGCCTCGTTGCCCAGAGCCGGGGCAGCCCGGCGTGTCTGCGGGCGGCGCCAGCTCACGTTGTAGGAGCCGTCCTGTTGCCGGAAGAGTGCCAGCGGGAGGGGCTTTTCCAGGGTGTGATCGTCGACCTGCCCTGACAGAAAGCTCTCGCCGGTGCCGTTGGCGGTGTATTCCCACAGGGCCCCGATCTTCACCCAGGTCCGGCGATCGGGCGAGAGGCCCATGACGTCGAAGGTGGGCGCGCGTTCATTGTTCGAGTTGACTTCGCGAAGGGCGATCAGGGCGCTGAAGCCCAGGGTGGCGATACGCCCGATGTGGATGCCGTCTTCGTTGGCCTTCAGCGTGCCGATGTTCGTGCTCATGCTACGTCTCCTGATGCGTCCGAACCCACTGTCCGGACCACCAGTCCCCTTCCCCCTCCTCCCCCGGGCCTCTTCGGGCCCGGCAGCGCGCGCACGCGCGCCATCCGCTCGGCCCCGAAGGGGCGAGCGTCAGGGCAGAGACTGGAGGGGTCAGGAAGAGGCGGCACGCAGCCGGATCACGCACATGGCGTAGGTCTGAAGCCGTTTGTTGCGGATCAGCGCCGAGGCGCGCGCGAGATGAAGTCCTTCGCGGCGATCTGAGCAGGACCGTCTCCGTCTGCGAGTGTCTGGAGGCGGTCAATCTCGAGGCGCTTGGCGAGGTCATCGGGTGCATCGCAGTACGGTTCCATCAATCGCAGGGCATCTGCGGGGTTTGGGAGTTCCTGGAAGACGGTGCCTTGCCTGATGAACGCGATTTCCTCGTCGTCTTCCACCCTGTGGACCTGGACAAAGTACGTCTGCAGTGGGCGATCCCATCCGATCGATGCCAAGCTGGCGCCGGATCCGCGTCTCGTTTGCAGTTCGTAGCGGCTCATATCGCGGCTCCTTCGTGGATCGGCCTGCGGTCACAATGACGACGGGCACCTTCGGCGCTGCTGATGGCGGAATTGATCTTCAGGGAGGCCTTGGCGCAGCCGGCCTCCCTGAGCAGTTTGCGGGCCTGCCGCATCAACTGCAAGGCGTTGTCGATGCGGCGCTTGGTCGCAAGGGTTGCGGGCCTGGTCGGTCGCATCACATGTCCTGCGGCGACATGATGGTCATGACGCGGCGGGTGACCGAGGCGTCAGCCGGATCGTCAGATCCATATTCAAGGGCGAGATCGTAGTAGTCGATCTTGAAGCAAGCCCGCTTTCCGTCGACTTCGAAGAAGGCGAGGTCTCGTTCGGGGCTGTCGCTGCTGAACGTGCAGTTCCGGACGGCGCGCAGGACCTTGGCCTGGGCGATGATCTGGCTGCGCGGCGTGCCATCGCTGACCTGCGCCAGGAGGTTGGCGGTGATGACAATCCTAGCCTGGCAGTCGAGGCCTTGCCGTACGCGATCGTTCAGCTTGGCGATGGTTTCGGTGGTGCTGAGGGAAGGTGCGAGCATGTCCGGCTCCTTTTGGTTGCTGCACCTCGCCCCCTCCCCCTTCGCTTTTCCGGCCGTGGACAGGTTCAGTTCGGCGCCAGGTCGACGCTGCATGCTCCCATTATGTTCCCGCCTGCTATACAGGCGGATCGTCTGTTCATTCGAATCCGGTTTGAAGTGCTTTGCTGCGCTGCGCCTTCACGATGTGTCGGTTGAATGTTCGCCTTGCGAACTCATGTCCCTGGCGGTCAGGGTCCCTGCCGGTTTCCCCTCGCCGGCGGGCGACGACATCGAGGAACCGATTGATCTGGGCTAATGGCTCGTGGAAAGTCCCGCTGCCAGATATGTCATGCGTGTCGAGGGCTACTCGATGTCGGGGACAGGCATCGGCGATGGCGACGATGCATTGCCTTCGCACCGCCCGACGCGTCTGGCGGCCTCGATCGCCCAGGCCGACCATATGGCGCACATGGCGGCGGTACTCATCGACCATGACGCCATCGCCCGTAAGTCGGACGATCCCTAAGCCTACTACGATCTCGGAGATTTCTATTGCTCCAATCCATTTTGGAGCGCGTGCCCGCACCAGATGGCGTGTGCTGGATACGATTTCAACGTGCCCAAGGCTAGTGATCTGGCGCAAGCACGGGAAAGCAAGGCCTCGATCCGCCGTTAATTAAAAGAAGGTCCGCTGAGTGCGGCTGAGCGCTTGATCGTAGAAGGCGACGCGGAGAAAATTAACCGGTTCATCTTTTGTCATTCTGGCCAATCGCCGGGGAGCCAGTTGCGTGAGGTGTGGATGACATGGAGTATCGTCAGCACCGTATCATCGTCGTTCAGCGCATAGGCGACGATGTAAGGAAGCCGATTGACAGATTTCTCGTAGGTGCCGCTGACACGGCCAGGGTGGCCGGTCGCGAACTTGCCCAAGTCATCGCCGGTCTCGCGTATCCGTTTCGCGACCCGTCGCGCGGCAGCCACGTTGTCTCTTGCAATATGGACGACTTGCTTTTCCAGATCATCGAGCGCGTCGTGCGACCACTGCACAATCCTCATGCAGCATTGTTGCCTGCGGCCGTGATCGCGGCGTCAATCCGGTCCATCGCTTCCTTGTGCGGCGTCACTCTGCCCGCCTCCATGTCGGCAAGCCCCCGCTGGATGCCCTCAATAATCTGCAATTCGCGATTCACATAAGCCTCGACGGCTTCGGCTGCGAGATAGGACTTTGTGCGGCGCGTATTCTGTGCGAGGCGGCCGAGCTTCTCCTTGAGATCGGTGGTCACCCGGATCGTCATCGTCGTACTGGCACCCATTTCACGCTCCTTTGACTAGTTGTGTACATCGTAACACAACTGCCCGCCTGTGTCTTCTAGTCAGCCTGTGAACCTGGAGTGGTCGAAAAGCAGCGCAGCCATGGGCTCGCGGCAGGGCGGATGACGGTGTTCTTCCGTGTCCGTCGTCGAAACATTTGGCGCAAATTTGGTGGCGCGGTAACGGAGAGCGGGCCTCGTCTTGGGTTGGCTTTTAGGCGGCAAGCTTGCGGTGCTGCAAGCGGCGATGTTCGATGGTCTGTTTCTTGATGGCGGCTCGCTGGGCGAGGATCTGCCGGTCGCGGCTGAAGTAGGCATCAGCAGGCGTCACATTACCCAGGCTCTCGTGGTAGCGCTGGTGGTTATAGTGCTCGATGAACGCCTCGATCTGTGCTTCGAGATCGCCGGGCAGGTAGTAATTTTCCAGCAGGATGCGGTTCTTCAAGGTCTGATGCCAGCGTTCGATTTTACCCTGGGTCTGGGGATGGAAGGGGGCGCCGCGCACATGGCTCATGGACTGCGCCTCGATTTAGGCGGTCAGTTCGCCCGCGACATAGCTGGGCCCATTGTCCGAGAGTATCAATCGCTGCTGGCGCTGGCACAGGAGACCGCTGGCTAGTTGGTCGAAACAATGGAAAGGGAACGCACTCTGGCAGAGCAACTGGCCAGCGCCGAGCGGCGTCGCTTCGACCTTGGCTCCAGCGACTTCTTCCTTGTAAATCAACGCGAGGAAAGCGCGACCAATGCGGAGATAAAGCTGATCGAAGCCCGAGCAAGGATCGCAGCCGACCGGGCAGAGCTCGCCGCGGCAACAGCCGACGCAAGTGCGCTTCGCCTGGACCTGCAGTAGCAGATCCAGTGAAAGGTCGTAGAGCAATGGTGCCCCGTAGAGGGGGTGGACTATACATGAAGCGGGCACCGTGATCTTCCGGCAGGTTCTTGAACGCTGCAGGACTTCTCATACCGACCGATGACAGAACCAGCAGGTGCACGATCATGCCCAAACGGACAGACGCGCCCACGCAGCTTTTCAAGGGTGGCGACAGCCACTGTTCACTTGGCGATGGGTCGCGCTCGCAGTCGGTAGTGCCAATTCAATGCCAGATCACGACAGGCTGTTGCTCTGCGCAATCGCCCCCAGCACAGCTGCGCTAGGCTTTGCAGTGCGCTCAAAGGTTTCACGATCGAAGGAATGCAGACCAAAACGGTGGTGATATCCAAAGCCCCATTCGAAGTTGTCGATCAGAGACCAGTGGAAGTAGCCGCGCACCGGAACACCGGAATCCATGACACGCTTGAGTTCGGTAAGTGCGGCAGGAATCAGCCACTGACGCAGCCCATCGTCGTCTGAGTTGACGCCGTGCTCGGTCACGTAGACCGGCAACTTGGTGGCTTCCCAAGCATAGCTTACCGCACCTGCGAGCGAGCCCGCCCAGACCTCCGCCCCCCCGGCATTAAGGCGGGCATCGGCCGGAGGCGGCAAAGCGCCCTTGTCGTTCCAGACTTTGCGTTCGTAGTTTTGCACGCCGATAAAGTCGCAGGTCCGGGCGGCGAGACGCAGCCATTCACCATAATACCGCTCGCGGATCGTATCGCGCATCGAGTGCTTGCCGATGGCCTGGTCATCAAGGATCGCAAGGCTTACGCCGACATCAAGATCGCTGCGCACCGCCTTGATCGCAGCCGTGCCCCGGCGATGGGCTTCCATCATGTTGGCACGATAGGTCTTGGGGTCCTTCACATAGAGCGTGACTCCCGGCGTATAGAGCGGCACTCCGAGCTGCTTCGCCGCCATCTCCTGCGTAGCGCGATCCCCGGCAAGGAGCTCCGGCGGCAGGATCTCACCAATCACGCCGGCAAGATTGGGCTCGTTCAAAGTTGTCGCCAGGGCAATGCCCTCGGCCAGATGTCGAGCGGCACGTTCGCAGAATCGCGCGAACAGCGCAGGAGATTCAGGATTGTGCCAGCCCCCTTTCGCCGCAAACCAGCGCGGCGTGGTGAAGTGGTTGAAGGTGACAACGGGGTTGAGCCCGCGCGCGCGGCAACCGTCGATCATCGCCTTGTAATGATCGAGCATGGCGTTGGAAAAATACCCCTCATCCGGTTCGATCCGTGCCCATTCAAGACTGAAGCGATAGGAATTCAGGCCCATGCCTTTCACGAGATCGAGATCGACCGGCCACAGTTCGAGGCTGTTGGCGGCATCGCCTGACCGATCGGCAAAGATCGTACCGGGCACATTTTCGATCACCCACAAGTCGGCGTTGAGGTTGTTGCCCTCCACTTGGTGTGCAGCCGTGGCGGCACCCCACAGGAAGCCCTGCGGGAAGTGGGGATCGACCGGTCGCGGCTTTGCGGCACGAGCCAGCGCAGTGCCGTCAATCGCCGCGGTCGCGCCGAGTGCGGCTGCTGATGCGATGAGGCTGCGACGATCGATCATATTCACTTATCCTTGTTCTGCATTGTGAGCAGCCCTTGTGTCCGCATCCAGAGGTACATCAGGTCCAACCAACTTTCTTCAGGTGAGCCCACAGGGCCAGCACCGAATCCATGGCCGCCCGATGAGAACAGATGAAACTCAATCGACTTCCCCTTGGCACGATAGCTTTCCAGCAAGGGCAGACCCGTCTGGCGAGCGAGAAGGAAGTCATCGGCCGCAATGGCAACAAACATCGGTGGGGCATCGGCCGGGACGACCATCGGCCCCATGTTCGGGTAAATAGGTGCAACGAAATCAGGCTTGTCGGCCGCGCCCTTCTCGACGACGCTGCGGGACAGGAAACCACCGGCGGAAAATCCCATAAAACCCACACGACTGGGAACGATGCCGTATTCTGCCGCATGGTGGCGCACGTAGCGCAGCGCGGCCAGTCCATCGGCCAGCGCCTGGGCCGGCGTGTCCGACGGCGGAGAAAGAACGCTCTTCTGTCCGGAAATCATCTTGTCGAGTTCGCTCACGAAGAGCTTCTGATCCGGTGGCGTCGGCAAAGTGCGATATTTCAGGACAAAGGCAGTCACGCCATGATTGGCGAACCAGCGGGCGACCTCCCAGCCCTCCTTGTCCATCTCCAGGCCGAGGAATGCACCGCCGGGCGCGATAATCACGCTTGCAGGAGAAGGCTTGCCAACCGGCCGGAACGCGGTCAGCGTCGGCTGTGTCACGTTGCGAACGGCATAGCGGCCGGTTTCGTTCAGATGCCAGATCTCGCGATCAACTTTCTCGGCCGTTGGCAGGACAACGGTATTGGGCTGCGCAGGAGCCGCAACCGTTTCAGTCGGAATGCCGGACTGCGCCTGGACGCCAGACAAAGGGGCCAGAACGGCCAGGCAAGCGCCAGTCAGTGCCAGCCGGATTTTGCGGTAACGAATCAGACGCATCCTTTTCTTCATCAACAACGGATTGGCGTTGCACAAATCGAGAGCCGCAGGGGCCACCGCAGCTCGGCGGCCCCTGCTCCGTTCACAGGCGTCAGAAATTGACCCCGGCGCGCACTCCGATGGTTCGGACCGAATCAAAGCTGAAGCGCTGATTGAGCGTCAGCACTGGATCGGCAGTTCCAACCGGGTTGGCGTCGCCGCCATCCGAACCGATCGAGATCGGGCGGACCTCATTTGTGCAGTTCTTGCAGAACAGGCTGATGGTCCAGTTGTTGGCCTTCAGGCCCGCGCGCAGGTCAATCGTATCCCAGGTGGGGATAGTAAATGCCGCGCCGATGCCCCCCGACTGCGGCGAACGGTGATAGTAGCCGACCCCGAACTGCGCTTCGAGGGAATCCGAGATCGGAGCGGCATACTCCGCGCCAAGCGCTGCGGTGAAGCGCGATGAAAGCGGCAACCGGTATCCCTTGGCGTTGAACGTACCGACGAAGTCAGGCAGCGACGAATTGATGTCGGCCTTGCAGCCGTCCGTCGTCTGCGTCGGGAAGCACTGGGCGCCCGGATAGTCATTGAACCTGGCATCGACGTAAGCCGCCGAACCGGAGAGGGTCAGTCCGTCGAAAGGATGTGCCTGGAACGAGAAGTCAACGCCCTTGGTCGTGGCAGTGGCCGCGTTGCTCAGCACGAACGTGCGAAGCGACTGGACGAAGGCCTGAACCTGCAGGTCGTAGAATTTGGTGTAGAAGCCCGACAGGCTGAACGTCACGGCGCCATCAAGCGCCTTGCCCTTGACGCCCAGCTCGCCCCCGCGCGAAATCTCCGGCCGCACCGCCAGCTCGGCATTCGGCGCGGGTGACGTATTCGAGAAGCCCGGTCCCTTGAAGCCTTCGCCATAAAATCCATAGACCATGAGGTCAGGCGTCGCTTGCCAGTCAACGCCAACCTTGTAGCTGAGATCGGTGGCGTCTGTGCTTTCGTTAGATACGTTCTGGGGCACGCCCAGAGTCACGAAGTACTGACCGAAGTTCTCCTGCAGCGCGATCCGCGCCTTTTCATAAGTCAGGCGCGCGCCGGCAGTCAGCTTGACCGTATCTGTCACCTGGTAGCTCAGCTGGCCGAAGCCGGCATAGCTGTTCTGCTTCAGTCGGTAGTCATAGTCCTGCCCGAGGAAGGAAGTGTTGCTGACGCCGCACGCCGGCGGCGGACCGGCCGTAACCGTTGCGCCGATACAGAACGGGAAGCCTATCGCCACGAAATCCGGCACGCCGTTGTTACCGCCGCGGAAGCCATCGGCCGTGGAGCTGGAGTGGAAGTAATACAGGCCGAACTGGCCCGAAAGTGGATTGCCGCTGGGCAACGCAAGGCGCAACTCCTGCGAGTACTGATCATACTTCTGGTCGGAACTGTTGTAGCTGAAGAAGTTGAAGGGCGTCTGATCGGAATCGAACTGATAGTTACTCTTCGCCTCCTTCCACGCGCTGATGCTGCTCAGTTCCATGCCATTCGGGAATGTGAGACTAATATTGGCCTGGATTCCACCGGTCCCGCTGTCGCGATAATTGGGTGCTTCTGCTGCGAAGTTAAGGTTATCCTCACCTGCGACAAGACCGCGGGCCGGATATTGGCTGCCGGACCCGAATTCGCGGAAGGTAATGTCGTAGCGGCCAGTAATGCCACGCTGGAGGTTGTAGTCCCCGATGACGTAGATCGAAAGGTTGTCAGTCGGCTCGAACAGCAACTTGGCGCGAAGGCCCACATTTTTCAGACCGAGGTCATTACGCACGGCGGGATTTACGTTCGAGACGGTAATCGGGTCCTGATCGCTGTAGATCGCGTTGAAGCGCAGGGCGGCCCTGTCCCCCATCGGCAAATTCAGTGTCGAGCGCAACTGATAGCCGGTGCCGTTGTCGCCCGGACGTTCGCGTTGCACCAGTTCGCCATCGGCGCTGAACGACATCTCGCCCAGTTTCGGCTTGTTGGTGGTTATGTTGACGAGACCGGCCGAGGCGTTCTTGCCGAAAAGCAGCCCCTGCGGCCCATTCAGCACTTCTACGCGTGCAACGTCATAGAACGCGTTCGACGCAAACTCGCGATTACCCAGCACCACGTCGTCGACCACTTGCGAGACGCTTGCTTCGACCGTGTTGGCAAAAGTAGCGGTACCGACGCCGCGTACCGAGAATGTGTTATCCTGCGCGACCTGCAGACTGGGGGCAAGCTTCGTCACGGCGGAGAGATCGTTTGCGCCGCGCTGGATAAGCTGGTCCGAACTCACGACGGTCACGCTGACCGGAACCTTGAGCACGTTCTCACTACGGCGCTGGGCAGTAACGATGATGTCGCCGATCGCACCTTCCTCAGGCCGCTGTTCTTGCGCGAATGCGGGCATGGATGAATACAGCGCAATGGCGGCAATAGACGCCGACTGCACGAGCCGTATCTTCTTGACTGACTTCATAAATCTCTCCTCCTCTGAACATTTCCGCGGATGTCTTCTTCTTGCCTGGCCGGTCCGCGCATCCGGCAGTCCCCTCAATCAGGGCATGATAATCGTTGCATGGCGTTCGTTGCGGACAATCACCGGCTGGAACTCCGGCGGGAAATAAGGGTGTCGATATCGGATGGCACTACCGACCAGATGTACGCCTCGCGCCAGGCCACCGGGCTTTGGCACGACGACAGTAAAGTAGTCGCCCACATAGAGCCGGGTCTCTGTCGCGTCGTCAAGCTCAGCATGCGTGTATTCATGCTCGCCCAGCCGGAATAGATTGTTCTCGGCCGGGTAGAGTATGCCATCGACGGTAATGTCGACACCTTCAATCAGGCTGAGACGCGAGGACCGGTAGTTGGCCTGGCGGATGCGCACCTCGAAGCCGGCCCTTGCATTCTCTGGGCCAAAGTTGCGAAAGCCCGTGCTCTGGATATGGGAGCGTTCAAGCATGTGCCGTCTCCGCGTTGGCAGCGTCATATTCATCTTCCAGCATGCGGATCAGCGCATGCTGACGGCGGACCTGCTCGATCGCGACCCACGGATCGCGCGCGCCCTCGTATTCGCTGGACAGATAACCGGAGTAGCCGAGCTTCTTCAGCATCGGCACTATGCGCTCCCACGGAATCTGGTGGTCGTGCAGGTTCTCGTCAATATCGTGAAACTTCGCCTGGATAAAGGGCACGTACTGAATCACGTCCTCAAGGTGTTCGACCGGCACCTTGATGCCGTTGAGAAAACTCAGGGCGCCCTTCTTGATCTCCTCCGTCTCGCCGCCACCCCATTTGTGGATCGGACGGTCCTGAAAGATGCCAGTGTCGATCATCAAACCGAAGTTCTTCGTGCCGGTACGTTCAATGAAATTCACATAGGCTTCAGTAACCGGATGGCGGATCGGCGTTGGCGAATGAATTTCGGGCAGTATCACCAGATCAAGCTGAGCAGCGAGATCGAGGTTGCGCTCCACCGCGCCCTCCCAGATCGGATCGGGTGTCAGCTCGTGGTCGATCACACCGAATTTCGGGCGGATGAACCTGAAACCCAGTTTGTGTGCCAGCCGCAGGTCTTGCTCAATCTGGGCAGCGCCCTCCTCGACGCTCATGTTGCGGCCGATCTGGATACGCGTATCGACCCAGCAGGCGAAATTGGTCGGCTCAAGCTTGTAACGGTCGAGCTGGGCGAACCAGTGGTCCATCCACGCTGCCGGCGGCTCAGGATATAGCGGCACGGTTGTCTCGCCCAGAATCTCGACACCCGTCGAGCCGGTGTCCGCGACATGCTCAAACGCGTCATCCAGCGTCATCACCGTCCCGAAGTCATCAGTGTAGCTGTAAAGCGAAACACCGTAGCGGAAGCTTGCCACCACTCTCTCCCTCTCGCACAGACTCAATTGATCGATGCTTAATATGACCCCTTATTAAGCGCTGCTCGATTTCGTGGCAAGCAACGAATTAAGTGGCGCTTAATAAGCTGGTGACACACTTGTGGAAGCGGAGAAAAGGTCACATAGGTGTGGCATGGGAACAAAGGCCTTTAACCGTGAAAGGCGCGGAAAACCGTCACATCGTGAAGACCTGCGGGCGGAGCTTCTGGCCGCGGCAGTATCTTATGTGATCCGCGAAGGACATGAAGGCCTGTCCATGCGCAGACTGGCCGAAGAGGTCGGAGTCTCCTCTGCGGCACCCTATCATCACTTCCCGGATCGCCGAGCTCTGCTCACCGCTGTTGCACTGGAAGGCTACCGGCAGATGTTCGATGAAACCGCTGTCGGCGATTCCGATCTCAAGCCAACCGATAAGGGCGAGGACACCACCCTGTTCAAGACTTTCATGGGGTTCATCAGATTTGCGCGCGGGAACCCCAACCTCTTCACGCTAATGTACGAGAGCGAGCTTGTACGGCCGACGCTTTCACCCGAACTGGCCCAAGCGCAGGACTTAGGCTTCCAGTCACTTCGCCGCGAAGTCGCCCGCCGTGCACTGCATCTTTCCGAAGAGGAACGCGCCGTTCGCATTGCCACGATTTGGAGCGCGATCTTCGGCTTCGCACTTCAATCGAATCGCGCGATGCTCCGTGCGCATCCGTTGGAGCCGGCGCCGGATGACCTGGCACCGCAAGTTGTCCGACAGGCGCTACGCCTGCTTGCCTGATTTGCGGTTATATATTTGTAACGATGTGAATTAAGCAGCCATCCATTCGAGTTGCCCTCCACGGCCATCGAAGGCCCCTTTGCAGCAACTCAAGGTCCGTGTGACGGTCAAGCATGGCAAACGGAACCGGTCACCGGATCAGGATATGCGGAGCATCCTATACTGCACGCTCAAAGCCGGGCGCGCAATTCCGCTTCGGTGACGATCTCGATTTCGCCGCCAGCGTCGCGCAGTTTTTCAGCCTTGCGTTGCTCTGCCTGCGCCGCCTCCCAGCAACCGAAAGGCTGGTGGGTGCTTACGACAAGCATCGTCGTGGTCGAGCTGACCCTTGAAACCACGCGTGCGCCGTGTGCCGCCAAAAGCTCGGCCAAGGCCCCATCCCGCCGTTCGCCCAGGATTGCGATGCGATGGCCTTTCAGGGGGCCAGTGTCGGCGGCGCGCGGAGCTTTACCGGGTTTTGCGGGCTTCGCCAGCCAGCCTTGCAAGTCGATACCAGTATCCTCGATCGCTCTGACGATCACTTCGCCCGCAGCCCGCGCATCGCTGAGCGCATCGTGATGGCGGTGGTGGATTTTCAGATGTTGGGCGAGCGTGTTGAGGCGGTGATTGGGAAGCTGCGGCCACGCCCGCTTGGCCACGCGAACACTGTCCAGCCAGGTCGTTTCGATATAGGGTAGGTTGCCGATCTGGCAGGCTGCAGCAAGGGCGCCCTTGTCGAACCCTGAATGTGCAACCGTGACCCGACCGGTCAGATGCTCAGCAACGATGCCATGAATACCGCTGAAGGTTGGCTTGCCTGCAACATGCACCGGCGAAATGCCATGTATGCCAATGTTGAATGGGGAGAATTCATCTTGCGGATCGATAAGCGTTTCGTAAGCGAAAACCTCTTGTCCGTCCCGAAAGCCGACAATGCCGATCTGGCAGATGCTGCCGACCCGCGCACAGGATGTCTCGACGTCGACCACGACGAAGTCCGGATTTTCGCCGATCGACGCATCGTCCGAAGCAAAGGGATCGTTTGGTTCAGAAAGCTTCATGGCGATCCCATAGCAGCTCGGCCTTCACGGCGCGATGGTGCCCGATGCAATGGACGAGACATGCAAAACCTCACACGGCCCCCCACCGAAGCGAGAGAATCTGCAAAGCCCTCGATATGGCCGGAATGATGACAGCGTGCCAACATTGCCTCAATCGCAAGACAAGTTATGATGCCCGATATGCAAGATCGACAGGATCACTTCGCCTACTGTGTCCAGCTTCTTGGTGGGACAACAGCTTTTTGCAGACGCCTCAGGATAGATGAGCGCGCCGTCCGGCGGTTCGTCAATGGCGAGCGGCCAATCAGCGACGGTCTTCTGCGAGACACCGCGAAGGCATTAAGCGAGCTTGCCACACAAGCCAACGCGGCTGCAGAAACGATCTGTGCCAATTTGCCTTCTGAACCCGGCAGTGCCTGATCGGCGCAACCTGAATTGATCATTGCGCCAAGGGGATAAGCGCGATCCGAGCCTGAAACCCTACTCTCTGGCCGCGCTGTTTTTCATTTCCAGGTAGACTCTCTCTCGCTCGTCAGGCGCCAAAGACAAAAGATGGCGGCTTGCCTCCTTGTAGCTCAGAAACGGCTGACCATCGACGATGATGGGAACTGTGCGGCCATTGTAGATCCTGCGCAGCAACCGCCGCTGCGATCTACCGAGCATATGGTCACATTCTTCGGTAATGGTGATGTCCTATCCTGGAAAACGTTTGCCGGCTGTTACCATCGCCAATCCAAGTAGGCGGTAAGCGCGAAATTCCGCGCACCTGTTCGGTTGAGTGACGCGGTGTGAAGGATGTGTCCACCAAGGAAGAGGTGGACACATGGAGATGGCACCGA
>NZ_FVZE01000005.1 GCF_900168325.1 Novosphingobium mathurense
GCGGAGCGGCCGCTGCGCAGCGTAGCTCGGGGCAGGAAAGCATGGCTGTTCGTCGGTTCGGATCGGGGTGGAGAGCGCGCCGCGATGATGTTCGGCCTCATCGGCACCTGTCGGCTGAACGACGTTGATCCGCTCGCATGGCTCACCGATGTCCTTAGCCGCATCGCCGAAATCCCACAAAACCGGCTGCACGAACTGCTCCCATGGAACTGGAAAGCCCTCCAGAACTCCAACCCGGCGGAATTAGCCGCCTGACCTTCTCAACCGTCGCTAACTCCGGCGCTAGCCAATGAGCTTGCACCGCCGCTAACTCGCGCGACTACTACCTCGCTGCAAGGCGGCCGCTATCGGATACGTACTCTCGAGGTCGAAATGCGGTCCTCGAAACCGGTCGTACGTCCACGTCCCGCTCAATGACTTCAATTGCCCAAGTGGAACGGCAGCTTTTGAACGAAAAGGCGGAAAATCGGGCGTTACGGGCCGAGGTCAGAGCAGCTGACTCAGGGGCCGAGAATGATTTGCCGGAACACGATTCCTACCTTGAAGCTGCGATCCTCAGTCAGAAAGCGGTGGCTCTGCATAAGCTCGTAGCGCGACATGAACGGAAGCTTCTCCAGCGAGAAATCGTCATCATCGTGGAGCACGCAAAACACGACGCAATAGTCCTTTTCGTTGAGTTCCGCTTTCTTCTCCGGGATCAGTGCAAGGAAGCCGGGCTTGTCTTTCGCAACATTGACGGGGTCAACATCGGCATCGATCCATGCCGCCATTCCGGTGCGGCAGGCGGTATCTGTCGAAAAGGCGTGGGCATAGAACCTGCCCTGCGTGAATAGGTGGCTGATCGATGCCGCGCCGGAGGAGTAGCGTTTGACGTGAATTATCGAGCGATCGGCATGCAGCAGGTCGCACACTTCGTATCGACGCTGTCCGGCGATCTCGAGCTTGGCCTTGTCGAGGAGATAGAGGTCCGCACAATCTTCCGCCGCACGACGGTTGAAAACCTCCTCGCGGTTTTCCTTCCGGTCGGCCTTGTAGATGTTGATACCGTGCGGGAGATAGGCGGGATCAAGCAGGAGATCATGATCGTCGAGGTACTGTTCGACCGACGCCTTCAGTTGCTCGGATACCTCCCGCCATTGCCCCGATGAGAGAACAAATGTCCGCCCATTCCATTCGACCTCGGCCACCAGGCATCGATAGGCATCCCAGCGAACGAAGGTTCGATCGAGCTCGGGATTGTACTCGAATATCTTCCACCCCTTGATGCGGGTCTCGTCGAGATCCTTCAGCCGGCGACGCTTGACGGCGATCAGGTCTGCGATGCGCAGATCGTCGAACGTCTCGATCTCTTCGACGCCATCCTTCTCGACGTAGGCAAACGAGCTGTCGTCGTCGGCGAGAAAGTCCGGCGGAGCGAGGTGAACAGCATTGAAATTCTTGGCTTCGATTGCTGCGCAGAGCAGGCGGTTCAGCTCCGCTATGACGACCGGGTCGCTCTCGTGCCGGAGGATGTCGTACACCTTCAGGTCGGTCTTGGTGTAGTCGTCTGATCCATATCGTTCTTCGAGCTTCCGGCAGAGCTGCGCGAGATAAGTCCAGGTCACTTCCTGATCCTTCGGGAACTTGATCAGGATGCTGTCCTTGCCGCGGAAGGAGTCGACCAGCTCCTTGTACTCTGTCTTCACATGGCCGGAGATCGTGCGGAGGAATTCGGACTCGGTGTTGATGCCAAACACGCCGAGGCTTGCCCCCGTGCTGGCCTGCCGCTCGGTCTGTCGGCTGATTGCCTCATGTGCGGCCGTCTGAATCCGCCGGAGTTTCTCGGCGTCGCAGATGTTCATCCCAACCTTGATCCCGAAGTCGTAGACGATCTGCTCCTTATCAAGGTAGCTATCGCCATGCTGGCCAAAGGCAGCCGCGTAGAACACATCGTCAGTGCCCTCCTTGCCGATGACTCGTAGTGCCATGAGGGCGCGTGGATATTTATTGAACGCCTCATAAGTGTATTTTTTCTCGGCGAAACCGGAGTTGAGGAACCGGAGCCAAGGGATTTGATCTTCGGTCTTCTGACCGCCGCCCCCGCGCTCGTATTTGATGTACCCCTCGAATTCATCGTTCGGCTCTATGTGGGTGTAGGTTATCAGATCGCCCTTTAGAAAGTCCTCGAAACCCTTGCCGCCCTTGATTCTGAAAAGCGTAATTCGCTTCATGTCCGACATAGAATCCGCCCCATACCTAGTAACGCCGCATCTATCACACCGCGCTGTAAGTTCGAAGGCCAGCTCGACAAAAGTGGGGATGATTGGGCAAGAACAAAGTAATGAATTTGGTCGAAATGGGGATAATTGACGCTCTGCATTGATACCAACGAGGATGCGCCATCCCTTTGCCTAAGGCATATCGGCTTTCGACTACTCTATTATCGACATTACTTCGCTACCGCGTTTAACGACGACCCTTCTCACATAGCGGGCAATATCTGGAACGGAGTAATCGATCGCCAGCTCAACCGCGCGCTCCGTTCGACCTCGCCGCGATCGCCAGTGGGCGTAGGGATACTGCGGTATGCGCGAAAAAATACCTTCGTCGCGCGGGTGCGGCATCGGCTTGGTGCAGCCACTGTTTATAGGGCAAAGCCAGATTTTGTCGCGATGGGCGTCCACCAGCAAGCGCGTATCGACCTCCAGAACATCGTGCTCATGATCCCTATAGGCCCCCGCCTGGGTGAGCTTGTGAAGCCGCTCCACCGACAGCCAGAAAAAGACCTTGGAATTAAGCAGTGCGTACCAGTCGCTCGGCTGGAGCCGCGATGGCAAAGCCCGCTTCAGACCGGAATCGCTCATCGGTATCTGGTCGCGTATGACAGCGCCGGGCAGACCGTCAGCGGCGATGGAGACGCTTTTGGGCCGGTGCGCGAGCTCGATCTGCGCTCGCTGAGCGCCGTCGATTTCGTACAGGTCCATGAGCGCCGAGGTGCTTAGCAACCCGTATCGTTCAATGGCCGGCCACGATCCACGCTCCGCCATATGGTAGAGCGTGGGGCAATTCGAAATGAGCTCGTCCAGCTCGGCATCGGTCACCAAGATCTCCTGTCAATTACGTTGCGCCAGTTGAAGTCGGTCGAGAGCAAGGAAACAGGCCGCCCCGAAACCCTCTCAACCTCTTCAACAAATCTGATCGTTTCGTCAGTAAGTTGCTCGAACCGGAAGGCCTTGCGGTTTTCGATCCCAAAATAGTCCACGAAGGTCAGCGCTATGTCCGTCGGCCCGTTCAACTGCACCGAATCCTTGAACTGCTCCCAATCAAACTCCGCGATGCGGCGCTCCTTATTCGTGGTGGTAGTGCGCTCGGCGTTCTTTAAAGGATCGAGTGGGATTCGGCTACGGTAGTGGATCTCTTCCATATCCACTTCATATTCCATCGGACCCGATGGCCCACCCACGCGAATAGGGTAGGTCCTGCATACCATGATAACCCTGCGCACGTTCGAAGGTGCAATGCCGGCATCCGCCAAGCATCCTGCGACCGTCGTATCGCGGCTGGTGACATGGGGATACTGCCCGTGGTGGAGACTGAGCGAGGTGCCTTGGGTACCTTCAAGAAGGATCCGGTGCCCTTTTACAAAGGCATCCGCAAGAACCTTGCGCGCACTCCCCAGAAAGGGCTGGAGGTCGCTGCAGTCCCGGGCGAGAAACAACTCGGTCCCAGCCTTATAGTCCGACCTGCCGGTCAATTTGCGCGCTGACGCGATCCCGACGCCTTGGGCGGTGGAGCTGATGTTGCCGAAACGGGCCTTCTCCTCCTCGATGTCGTCGCTGCTGATGACGATGGCCTGCCGATCGATGACTAAGCGCTCGCTGGAAATGCCGTGCTTGGCGATCTCGTCCAGCAGTTTCGTCGGATTGATCACCGCACCTGGGCCAAGCAGGAGCTTGGCATTGGGCGCCCGTTGCGTCCCCGAGGGCAGGTGAAAGTATTTTTCTGGCTCGGGCTCCGCAAAAACCTGATGCCCGGCGTTAGGGCCACCGACCCGAACGAGCAGATCATATTCCGGTGCGATGTGCCCGACAATATTGCCTTTTCCCTCGCTGCCGTATTGGCCGCCAATCAACACGTCGACCAACTTCTCGGCGCCTCGGGGATAGAGATTAAGGAGGGCAGTCGCTCGAACGAGCACACTCGCGGCTGAACATCGGCCTGTGTCGACGACCACGTCCGCGAGCTCGGCTAGAGACTCGATATTCCGTTCGGTCCTGTTCTTCTTTAACGCTTCATATTCGTGGACGGCATCGTCCGCACGCGAGCGATCGAGATAACGCTGCTTCAGTACCTTCGGATCAGCCTTCACGTGGATATGGAAAACCTCGGGACCGTACGCCCGACGGATGGCGTTCACCTGCCCCTCAATGCGGACACAATCGACTACGTAGAGCCCGCTCGGCGTCGGACGCTGCGAATTGGCGTCGATTTCCCGCTGCAGGGCTTCCGCAACCCATTGGCCGCCATCGTCCTTGTCAAGCTTCTCGCCGGCGCGCTGAAGCGATCGCCGTTCTATCGTAATCTTCGGAAGCTTGCGGAGGATGAGGTCCTTGGTTTTGATCACCATCGCGCCATGTTTCTCGCGCAACTGTTCAACCAAGGCAGATTTACCGGAGCAGATCGCCCCGGACACAAGCACCACTCTAAACGACGCTTGGTCGTTCATCAGCTGAAAAGCTCGAATTGCTCACGCTTGGGAGGAAGATCATAGACTGTCACCGCTAGGCCCGCCCTGACCAACTCGTCTTCGATTATCTCCTCGATAACCCCCCAATCGCCGCCCGCAGACCCGGTCCCGATCTTCGGCATATGGACGCTGGCGCCAATCCGTTTCGCGTGCGCCACCACTTCACGCAGACCTGCCTGCAGCGCCCTATAGCGCACCCGTGGAAACAGTGATGGCCCGAAACCCTCCTGCGCCACTATGCTTGCCAACGACACCCCCTCGTCCAGTTCGATGATCAGCGCCCGCCCCAGGCGCTCGTCTGCGGTCAAATGAATGAAACGCTGTGTATACTGCAGCTCCGCCTGAGGATACTTCCGTCCAAACTTCCTTGCTACTCCGCCGCCCCATTTGATAGCGCGGTTATTGACCAGCTGACAAATGATCTTTGGATCGTTGCCAAGCGGATCAAGTATGTTCCCATGAACATATCTTATGGGGCTCTTGCCGAATTGCCTCGATCCAAAGCGAACTACACCCGCGACCCTCGGATATCTTGTTCCGGGATATCCCGGAATGCCTACGAATTCGATCGCCGTGTCGCTTCCGGCAAACCAGTTTTCCACCGCACGATCGGTGTGGCCGATCGCTGTACAGTTGCGAGCAGCGCTTTCGGCGGGAAGCACGGTGCCTTCGACGTGCAGGAACGGCGCTAGGGGCGACGGCACCGCGTAATCGATACGATATCGACGGTCGGGCTCCAAATCGCCGATCGGAGATGCAAAGAAGACGGAAATCGGGGTCTCGGCGACCTTTGCCAAACGGATGAGAAAAGCTTCTGCGGAGACATCGTAGCGCCGGCGCTCACGCATAAGCTCTTCAATGGGCGCCACTTCCATCGCTGCAGGTAGGCTACCGATCGGCAACACGAATTCCGACGCCGCAATATTGCACAGCATTTCAAGTTGCCAATTATCCGATGCGGGGTCGTGGGCACTCCTGTTGCGGACTTCCTCGCGCCAATCCGGGAACAGCATATGCGCTAGTTCGTGCGCGATCGAAAAACGCACCCGTTCGCGGGGCTGCTGGGGGTTGAACTCGATAGTTGCGGTGTCGGATGTAGCAAGAAGCCGCGCGTCGGCGATATTCGCGTTGGCTGACATCCTCGCGCCAAGCAGTTCGACGATTTTGACGGGATTAAACGGCGGCCCCTCCCATCCCGCTTCCCGCGCCTTCAAGACGAGATTGCGTGCTGCTTCTTGGATTGCGGAAATCGGGTCGGTCCCCGGTGCGAGGGCTAATGCGGATTTGTTCGTCCAAGTTATGCCGACAGCGGTTACCATCTCCAACTGCTAAACCAAGCTAGCTCGTAGGACCAGAGTGAACGCCGCGCGAAAGTGACGGCTGCGGGATGGCATTGTGGTGTTTGTCATCTTCGACTCCTCGGTTGAAGGAGCCGAAAGCGTCTGCCTCTCGGTCGCGAGGCTCAACCACAGCGCGTTATCGGCGGCGCACTCAAAACATCAGGTCCAGCGCCATTCCCGCGCCAGCGGGCTCGTTCACGTCCAACCTCCCGGTCGTTCCCGAACTCGCGAAGCAGCGCGTGAATGATCGGCAGCTTGCCGTATTCGTCACCCGATTCCGATCAGTCGCCAACGTCCCAGCTGCAGCCGTGAGCATCTAGTGCCGCTCTGTTCCCCCAATGGGACCCAGCGGAGGGACACAGGTTCGCCGTATTCATCTAAGTCATTGAAAAAATGGTGCCGGCTACAGGATTCGAACCCGTGGCCCCCTGATTACAAATCAGGTGCTCTACCAACTGAGCTAAGCCGGCCCGGTGCGCCGCGCGATGACGGCTGCACGAAACAAGTCCGGCGCCCTTACCGCGAGGCAGGGGCGCCGGTCCAGAGTTTTGTGCGTTCGGTGCGAACGCTTTTGGATCAGAAGACGGCGTGGGGCGCGTCTTCGTGCATCATGGCCTTCCGCACCAGCGGGATTGGCGGGCCGCCGTAGCTCAGGAAAGTGTCGTGGAACTGCTTCCATGCGCCGCGGCCGCCGCGGCTGGCGGTCCAGTCGTCGCGCAGCTTGCGAATCATCAGCTTGCCCAGCGTGTAGTTGAGGTAGGCCGGATCATAGGTTCCGCGCGCGGCCTGCTGTTCGGCTGTGCCTTCGTCCTGGTAGCACTCGGTCATGAACATGCGCTTGGATTGCTCCTGCGTCATGCCGCGTGCGTGCAGCCCGATTGCCGACAGATAGCGGCAATTGCGCAGCAGGGCGTTGGAGAGCTCACCGACGTGGACACCGGGATCGCCGTCGCCAAGGCCGGCATCCCACATCATTTCCTCGGCATAGTGCGCCCAGCCTTCGGCGAAGGCATAGCCAACCCACAGGCGGCCCACCCATGACGGCGAGCGGTTGGAGTGGAGGAACTGCAGGAAGTGGCCGGGCATGACTTCATGCACCGAGGTGAACATCAGGTCGTTCTTCCCCGGAATGTAGTCCTGCTGTATCTGCTTCGACCACGAAGGGTCGGGCGGCGAGATGTAATAGATTGAGGGGATGCCCTTCTCGAACGGACCGGGCGGGTCGATGTAGGCGGAGTTCTGCCGGTTGTAGGGCGGACTTTCCTCGACCAGCGCCTGCTCGGTGCCGGGAATCGTGACGAGGTCGTGCGCGCGCACGAAGGCGGTGAGATCGGGGATCTGCTTGCGCGCGGCGGTGACCGGTCCGCCTTCGGGCTTGTCGGCCCGCATCTTGTCGAAGCAGCCTTGAATGTCCTTGTCCGGAGCATAGGCGGCGCAAGCCTTCTGCAACGCTTCCTGGTTGCGCTTGAGATCGGCCCGGCCAACGGCCTCGAGCGTGTCCAGCGGGGCGTCGACCGCTTCGGTCGCGGCCAGCATGCGCGAGAAACGCGCGGCGCCCAATGCGTAGTCCTGCGTCGGCGTGGCCGTGGCAAGCCAGTCCGCAAGCTGCTGCATCGCATTCGCCGCGGCTTCGGACGTGGCCTTGAACTCGGCCTGCAGCGCCGGGTCCTGCACGTCGGCAAAGGCGGCGCGGGCATCGCCGCGATAGTATTCCGCGAAGCCGCCGAAGCCGGCGACGCCCAGCCTGATGAAGCTGGCGGGCATCTGCGACTTTAGGTTGGCGCGGATATTCTTCGCGGCCATCGGCACGGCCTTGAAGAAGCTGATCATCGCCTTCATCCGCGTCGCCTTGTCGGCATAGTTGCGGCTGACATAGACATTCGGGTCGAGCCCGCCGTTGATGTACCAGGTCGGGTTGGTGTGCGGCTGGTCCGCGTCTTCGATCCAGAACAGGCTGCCCTTGGCTACCTGCACGAGGTAATCGCGCTCGAACCGGTCGGCCTCGGACAGGCCGGTGAAGGCATTGGCCTGATCTATCACCGAGTGGAGGAAGGCCGCGCGCTTGGCGAGACCTGCCTCGCTCCAGTCGGGCAGCCTGCCGTCGAACTGGTGCGCGCCCTGATAGACGGCGAAGGCCGGGTCTTCGGCCATCCAGCCCTCGATGGTCTTCTGGACGAAGGCCTTCCATGCACTTGCGGGGGCTTCGGCCGCAGGCGCGGCAGCCATTGGCGTTTCAGGTGGGGGCGCGGCGGTTGCACAGCCTCCCATTGCAAGGCAGGCGAGGCCTGCCAGCAGTCTGTGTTTCATGAGATAGTGTGTCCCTATCGGTTTGGTGGAGCGACGCCCGGACCGGGGGGAGGGGCGCCCTCGATGCGACAGGTTGTGGTCTATGCCGCGCCGAAGGTCCAGCCTTCTGTGCGGGCCAATTCCGGCGTCAGTTCAGCCGGTTGCCAGAGCGCCGGATCGAAGGCGGCGCGGCGCAACCAGGCGGCGGTGAGCAGCGCGTCGGTGGTGTGGTCGTCGATCGGGCCGCTACCTGCAACAGGCGGCGAAGCCAGCGCTGCAAGGGCATCTGACAGCGCTTCGAACGTCGTCATCTTGGCGCGCGAGGCCGAGCGGCCCGCGGCTACCGCAGCGAGCGTCGTGTAGATCTCGACGATGACGGAGCCGTGCGCCGGCAGCGGGTCGATGGGCCAGACCGGCACCGTGCCGCCAAGGCGATGGAGCATGCGCATCCCGGTCAGGCTGGACTTGCCGACTTGCGCCGCGCCGACGAGGTTGAAGTTCGAATAGGGCTTGCAGCCTGCCCGGGCCTGCGCCTCTTCGGTCACGCGCATGCGTCCGCGCCGGTGCGCGGCGTCGGGCAGGTGGAACTGCGCACCCTCGCGCCCGCCATGGCGGCGAAAATAGGCGCTGGCCTGCGCGTGATCGACGAAGCTGGTGGCGCACAGGTCTGCATCCCTTTCGCAGACTGCATCGATCAGGGCCCACAGGCCACGCGCATGATCCGGGCTTTCGGCCCAGCCCGGGAAGAAGGCCCCGGCATCGGCGAAAGGCAGCGAGATGCCGAGGTCCAGCCCGACCAGCGTGTCATCGGGAAGGTCGTTGCGCAGGAAGTCGAGCACGTCGCGGCGCGACCATACGGGGTGATGGGCAGGGTGCAGGGCTTGCGGCGCGGCGCCGGTCAGGTCGCACAGGCCCACGGCGATCCCTTTCTGCCGGGTGCCGATGGCGCCGGACCAGTCGATCGCCACGAAGTGCCGGAAGCGCGGCGCGTCTTGCGCTGCCGCGCTCACTGCTCGCGCCGCTCGGCGCGCTTGCGGTTCCACCAGTCGATGCGCTTGAGGATCTCGCGTTCGAAGCCGCGCTCGACCGGCGCATAGTAGGTTTGCGGATCCATCTCTTCGGGCCAGTAGTTGTCGCCGGAAAAGCCGTCTGGCGCGTCGTGGTCGTAGGCGTAGTCCTTGCCGTAGCCGATGTCCTTCATCAGCTTGGTCGGCGCGTTGAGGATATTGGCGGGCGGGCTGAGCGAGCCGGTTTCCTTCGCGCTGCGGAACGAGGACTTGAAGGCCATGTAAGCTGCGTTCGACTTGGGCGCGGTGGCGAGGTAGAGGCAGGCCTGCACGATCGCCAGTTCGCCTTCGGGCGAGCCGAGGAATTCGTAGGCGTCTTTCGCGGCAAGGCACTGGACCAGTGCTTGCGGGTCGGCCAGTCCGACGTCTTCCGAGGCGAAGCGTACCAGCCGGCGCAGGACGTAGAGCGGTTCCTCGCCTGCCGTCAGCATCCGGGCAAGGTAATAGAGCGCGGCCTGCGGATCGGAACCGCGCAGGCTTTTGTGCAGAGCCGAGATCAGGTTGTAGTGGCCGTCGCGGTCCTTGTCGTAGACGGCCATGCGCCGTTGCAGGAACTGGCCGAGCCCGGCCGGATCGAGCTTTTCCGCGATCTTGGCGGCATAGAGCGTTTCGGCCTGGTTGAGCAGGAAGCGGCCGTCGCCATCTGCCGAGGCGATCAGCGCCTCGCGCGCGTCGGCATCGAGGGGCAGGGGGCCTTCAAGCGCTTCGGCCTTGTCGAGCAGGGCGCCCAGGGCATCTGCGTCGAGGCGGTGCAGGATCAGCACTTGCGCCCGGCTGAGCAAAGCGGCGTTGAGCGCGAAGCTGGGGTTCTCGGTGGTCGCCCCGACCAGGGTTACGGTGCCGCGCTCGACGAAGGGCAGGAAGCCATCCTGCTGGGCCCGGTTGAAGCGGTGGATCTCGTCCACGAAGAGCAGGGTCCGCTGCCCGGCCCTGGCCGCCACTTCGGCCTCTGCGAACGCCTTCTTGAGATCCGCGACGCCCGAAAAAACGGCGGAGACCGCGGCAAAGCGCATCCCCACGGCATCTGCCAGCAGGCGCGCTGTGCTGGTCTTGCCGGTGCCCGGCGGCCCCCACAGGATCATCGAGGACAGGCGCCCGGCAGCGACCATGCGCCCGATCGCGCCTTCCGGCCCGGTCAGGTGCTCCTGTCCGACCACATCGGCCAGGGTGCGCGGCCGCAGCCGATCGGCGAGCGGAGCATCCTCGCGCGGTTCGTCGCGAGGCGTGGCTGGAATATCGTCGGCAAACAGGTCGGCCATGGGGCTTATCTAGCGAGAGTCGCGCGCAATTGCACCGGCCTGCCGAGCGCGATAGGCTTGCGCCCACAAGGAAATGCGAAAAAGGGGGATGCGATGGACGAGCGGCCCAACGTCAGGACCCCGTGGTACTTCTGGGCGGCAGCGCTGCTGTCGATCCCATGGAATGCCTTCGGCTGCCTCGACTTCACCCTGACGGTGACGCGCAGCCCGACCTACCTTGCGCAGTTTCCGCCCGAAATGATCGACTATGTCGACTCTTTTCCCGGCTGGGCGATCGTTGCATGGGCGCTGGGGGCCTGGGGCGCGCTGCTCGGTTCGGTCCTGCTGGTCATGCGTTCACGCTGGACTATCGCGGCTTTTGCCGCTTCGCTGCTGGGTCTTGCGCTGACAACGGTCTACCAGTGGACCGGCGAGGCGCCCGCGACCGTCACCGGAGCGGGCGGACTTGCGATGACCGCGCTGATCTGGATCGTCGCCATTGCCCTGCTGTGGTTCGCCGTGCGCATGCGGGCGCGCGGCGTGCTGAGCTGAGAGCGCCGGCGCGCGGTCAGGCCCGGGTGCCGGGCTTCTGGCGGATCAGGCGGATGTAGGTGTCGGCGACGGCCTGGTTGATCTTGTCCCAGCTGAACTCGGCGGCGCGATCCTCGCCGGCCCTGCCGTGGGCGAGCCGCAGAGCCGGGTCCTCGATGTAGGACTTGAGCGCCTCGGCGAACTGGTGGATTGCGCCGGGCGGCAGCAGGCGGCCGGAAACGCGATCATCGACGAGGCTCTGGCTGCCGGTCGCGGCGGCGGCGACGACGGGCAGGCCGCAGGCCATCGCCTCCAGCGTGACATTGCCGAAGGTCTCGGTGACCGAGGGATTGAACAGCAGGTCCATGCAGGCGACGGCACGGCCCAGGTCGGCACCCTGCTGGAAGCCGACGAAAGCGGCGCCGGGCAGGCGCGCTTCGAACCATTCGCGGGCCGGGCCTTCGCCAATTACGAGGACCTTGTACTTGACGTTGCGGCGGCGCAGTTCGTCGAGCGTGTCGGAAAAGACGTCGAGGCCCTTTTCCATCACCAGCCGGCCAAGGAAGCCGATCGCCACTTCGTCGTCCGCAATACCGTGGGCGCGGCGCCAGTCGAGGTCGCGGCGGCCCGGGTGGAAGATCTCGCGGTCGACACCGCGCGACCAGATGGAGACGTCATAGTTCATGCGCTGTTCGCGCAGGAGTTGCGCCATCGATTCGGACGGCGCGACCAGAGCGTCGCAGCGGCGATAGAAGCGGCGCAGGATCGCTTCGACGACCGGTTCGCCCCAGGCCATGTTGTAGTAGCGCAAGTAGGTTTCGAAGCGGGTATGGACCGAGGCCAGCACCGGCAGGTCGCGCTTGCGCGCCCAGGTCACGGCCTGGTGGCCTACCGGGTCGGGTGAGGAGACGTGGACGATGTTGGGCGCGAAGGCCTTGAGATCCTTGCGCGCCTTGCCGAGGATCGAAAGCGGGATGCGATATTCCGAGCGCGAGGGAATGGGCATGGAGTGCACGCCGATCAGGTCGCCAGTCGGTTCGAATGCGGGTTGGGGCACCACCGGCGCATAGACGCGCACCTTGGCGCCCTGGCGCAGGAGATACTCGGCGAGACGGTTGAGGGCCTGGTTGGCCCCGTCACGAACGTAATTGTAGTTGCCCGAAAACAGGGCGATGCGCAGGTCGGCGGTGTCCATGGTGGCGAGCGCCATAGCCTCCCCCGCCTCGCTTGGCGAGGGGGAGAGGTTCTGGATGGCATCCGAAGATGAACGAAATAGGGCGCGGCTTGCGTTTATGTCACGCAGGGACGCCCGCCCGGATGTGCCGCATGGGCCGATCAGTGACGATAGCGCCGTTCGTAGCGGTCATCCCGGTCATGATAACGGCGATCACGGCGCCAGTCGCGGCGATCATGGCGCCAGTCACGGCGGTCGTGGCGCCAGTCGTGGCGGTCCCGACCCCAGTCGTGGCCACGGCTCCAGCGTTCCCGATAATAGCGTCCGTAATAACGATCGTAGTAGCGGTCGCGGTAATAACGGTTCGGACGACCCTCGTAGTAATAGTAATACCCCGGATGGTCACGCACGGTCACATAGCGGCGCGAGGGGTAGTAATCGCGGTCGTAGTAATAACGGTCGCCATCGTCGGCCAGCGCTGCGCCGACCGCGAGGCCGATCAGGCCCGCACCGATCGCAATGGCTGCGTCGTCGCCGCCGTGTCGACGGTCATGCGCCTCGACCGGTGCGGCCATGGCAAGCGTCGAGGCCGCCAGCACGGCACCGAGGCCGAGTTTGGTGGCGAGGGATTTCAGTCTGGATTTCATGTGGGCGTCTCCCTTCGGATGGCCAACCGGGTGACGGCGGTATCGGTGGGCACGTTAGAGGGAGACCATGGCCGGCCGGGACTGAACCGGCACTGAACCTGTCGCAATTTGTAACAGGCCGTGCCGCGCACGCGGCAAGCCGATTGTGCAGTGACGCACTGTACGCTTCGGCAGGCTCAGGGCGAGCCGAGGTCTGCGGGCGAATCGGCCTGACCCGCACCAAGAAAAAAGCCTCCCCGAGATGGCCCGGGGAGGCTTTTTGGATCGGTTTACGCCGCTTCCTTCTTGCGGCTGGCCTTCTTGCGCTCGTGCGGATCGAGGATCGCCTTGCGCAGACGGATCGACTGCGGCGTGACTTCGACCATTTCGTCGTCGTCGATGTAGGCGATCGCCTGCTCGAGCGTCATGACCCGCGGCGGGGTCAGGCGGATGGCGTCGTCCTTGCCGGTCGAACGGAAGTTCGTCAGCTGCTTCGACTTCATCGGGTTGACTTCGAGATCGTCGGGCTTGGCGTTTTCGCCGATGATCATGCCCTCGTAGATCTTTTCCTGCGGCTTAACGAAGAGCACGCCGCGGTCTTCCAGCGAGTTGAGCGCATAGCCAACCGCTTCGCCGGTGCCGTTCGAGATCAGCACGCCGTTGAGGCGGCCCTCGATGGCGCCCTTGTGCGCGTCGTACTTCTCGAACAGGCGGTTCATGATGCCGGTGCCGCGGGTGTCCGAAAGGAACTCGCCGTGGTAGCCGATCAGGCCGCGCGACGGGGCCGAGAAGGTGATGCGGGTCTTGCCGGCACCCGAGGGACGCATGTCGGTCAGCTCGGCCTTGCGGCGCTGCATCTTCTCGACGACGGTGCCAGAGTATTCGTCATCGACGTCGATCACGACAGTTTCATACGGTTCGGTGCGGCTGCCTGCCTCGTCGGTGCCGAACAGCACGCGCGGACGGCTGATGCCGAGCTCGAAGCCTTCGCGGCGCATCGTCTCGATCAGGACGCCGAGCTGGAGTTCGCCGCGGCCGGCAACTTCGAAGCTGTCCTTGTCGGCGGATTCGGTGACGCGGATGGCGACGTTGGTTTCCGCTTCGCGCATCAGGCGGTCGCGGATCATGCGGCTGGTGACCTTGTCGCCTTCACGGCCCGCGAGCGGCGAGTCGTTGACGGCAAAGCGCATGGCCAGCGTCGGCGGATCGATCGGCTGGGCCTGGATCGCATCGGTGACCGAGGGATCGGCGATCGTGTTCGAAACGGTGGCCTTTTCGAGGCCGGCGAGGGCGATGATGTCACCGGCGCGGGCTTCGTCCACCGGCACGCGGTCGAGGCCGCGGAAGGTCAGGACCTTGGTGGCGCGGCCGGTCTCGATCACCTTGCCGTCCATGTCGATGGCGCGGATCGGGTCGTTGACCTTGAGTGTGCCCGACTGGACGCGGCCGGTCAGCACGCGGCCCATGAAGTTGTCGCGGTCGAGCAGCGTCGCGAGGAACGAGAACGGCGCGTCCACGTCGAGGTTCGGCGCGGGGACGTGTTCGACGATCTTCTCGAACAGCGGGGTCAGCGTACCCTCGCGGGCGAGCGGGTCGTAGCTGGCGTAGCCGTTGCGGCCCGAGGCGTAGAGAGTCGGGAAGTCGAGCTGCTCGTCATTGGCGTCGAGGCTGACGAAGAGGTCGAACACTTCGTCGAGAACTTCGTCATGACGGCCGTCGGGGCGGTCGATCTTGTTGACGACGACGATCGGCTTGAGGCCGAGGCCGAGCGCCTTGCCGGTGACGAACTTGGTCTGCGGCATCGCGCCTTCCGAGCTGTCGACCAGAAGGATCACGCCGTCGACCATCGAGAGGATGCGCTCCACCTCGGCGCCGAAGTCGGCGTGGCCCGGCGTGTCGACGATGTTGATGCGGTAGCCGTTCCACTCGATCGAGGTCGGCTTCGCGAGAATGGTGATCCCGCGTTCCTTCTCGAGGTCGTTGGAGTCCATCGCGCGCTCTTCCACGCGCTGGTTGTCGCGGAAGGTGCCGGACTGGCGGAAAAGCTGGTCCACAAGCGTGGTCTTGCCGTGGTCGACGTGCGCAATGATCGCGATATTGCGCAAGGGAAGCGGGGCGGACATCGTTAGCCTTACAATTCGAGGGGGCCAAATGGCATCATCGCGGTGCTGTTTGCTGCACCGCAAAATTGCCGCGCCCTTAGCCGATGCGAGTGATTCCGGCAAGCGGTACTGCTTGTGCGGACAATTGAACAATTGCTGTGGCGCGCGTGCCACAAGCATCGCCTATTTGTCGAAGATGGCAACGACTTAATTGTGTCGCGTTGAATTCCCTCGTAATTGTCGAAGCACTGAATGCGGCGCGTACTGTGCAGCGATAGACGCAGGCCGCCCGACGGGTTTGTACAGCGAGGATGGCATGAAAGGCTTTTCTGCAACCGCCGCCGCGGAGTTCTTCCGCGCGCGCGGAGCGACCACGGCGCGTCGCCGTCAATTCGAACGTGTTGGCCTGATGACTGGCGTTGCCGCGGCGGCTTGTGTCTTGACGCCCGCCGCCATGGCCCAGGACGCTGAAGGCTCCACGCTTTCCGCCGACGAAATCATCGTGACCGCGACCAAGCGCGAGCAGACCTTGCAGGATGTGCCGGTCTCCGTTGCGGTAACCAGTGGCGCGACCATCGAGCGGGCGCAGGTGCGCGATCTGAAGGATCTGCAGACACTCGTGCCCTCGCTGCGCGTGAACCAGCTGCAAAGCTCGGCCAACACGAACTTCTACATCCGCGGCTTCGGCAATGGCGCCAACAATGCCGGGATCGAGCCTTCGGTGGGCCTCTTCGTCGACGGTGTCTATCGGTCTCGCTCCGCCTCGATGATCGCCGACTTCCCGGACGTGGAGCGGATCGAAGTGTTGCGCGGGCCGCAATCGACGCTGTTCGGCAAGAATGCTTCGGCCGGCGTGATCTCCATCGTCACGATGAAGCCCCGGTTCGAACTCGGTGGCAATTTCGAGGCGACTTACGGCAACTACGATGCCGTGACCTTCAAGGGCCGCGTCACCGGGCCGATCAGCGACACGATCGCGGTGAGCCTGGCCGGCGGGCTCAACAGGCGCGACGGCATGGTCCGCGACCTTGGCACCGGCAAACGCACCAACGACCGCGACCGCTGGTTCACCCGCGGTCAGTTGCTGTTCGACAACCACGACAATCTGCAGGTTCGCCTGATCGGCGACTACGGCAAGATCGACGAGAACTGCTGTGCCGCGGTCAATCTGCGTCAGGCCCTGCCGACGGCGGCGATCTTCGCGCTGGGCGGCGCGGTGAACCAGCCGGACGAGAAATTCGACAACTTCACCTACAACAACCGGCTCTCGACCAACGACATCGAGAACTGGGGCCTTTCCGGGCAGGTCGACTATGACCTTGGCGATGTCCAGCTGACCTCGATCACCTCCTATCGTCGCTCTAACATCGTGACCGACCAGGATTCCGACTTTTCGAGCGCGGACCTTCTGGAGCGCAATTTCCAGGACCTGCGGATCAAGACCTTCACCCAGGAACTGCGGGCGAACTTCGACCTTGGGGAGCGGGTCCACGGCCTTCTCGGCGCCTACTACTTCAACGAGAAAATCGACCAGAACAACGAAGTCTTCTGGGGCACCGACGCACGCGGCTATGCCAATTTCCTCGTCCAAAGCCTTTCGGGCGGTGCGCTGAGCATCCCGACGCTGGAGACGACCTTCGGTGCGCTGGAAGGCGATCCGACGAAGTATGTCGGCACGTTCTATACGCCGGGCACCGGCCTGACCGAAGCCTACAAGCTCAAGAACGAGGCCTATTCGTTCTTCGGCCAGCTCGACTTCGAGGTCGCCCCGGGCCTGACCGTGACGGGCGGGCTCAACTATACCCACGACAAGAAGCGCTTCGCGACCGGAACGACATCGGACGATACTTTCGCGAGCATTGATCTGGATGCCGCGGCTTACGCGCCTTTCCGTCAGGTGCTGCTGTATCAAGGGGCGCTCCAGCAGGGTTTTTCGGCGAGCGACGCCGCCAATTACGCGGCAGCCAATGCCAACAACCCGGCTGCCAATCCGCTCGCCCCGCTGCGGGATCTGCAGTACTTCCCGCCGTTCATGAACGTGCCCAATGCCGTGGAAGCCGGCAAGGTCGGCGACGGCGATTTCAGCTTCACCGCTCGCGTTGCCTATGACCTGACGCCTTCGGTGAACGTCTATGCCAGCTTTGCGACGGGCTACAAGGCGGCCTCGGTCAATCTCTCGCGCGACAGCCGTCCGACCGCGACCGATCTCGCCGCTTTGCGACAGCAGGGGCTGGCCGTCACCAACCTGCGGGCTGGCAGTCGCTATGCCAACCCGGAGGATTCGACGGTCTACGAAGCCGGCCTGAAGGGGGACTGGGGCCTCGTTACCGCCAACCTTGCGGTGTTCAAGCAGACCATCAGGAACTTCCAGTCGAACATCTTTACCGGTTCGGGATTCCTGCTCGCCAATGCAGGCAAGCAGTCGGTCTTCGGCATTGAGTTCGAAGGCACGGCAAAGCCGGTCGAGCCGCTCCTCCTGAGCCTGTCGATGACCTACCTCGACGGCAAGTACAACAGCTTCGTGGCGTCGGGCGTGGGCGATATCAGCGGTTCGACGCCGCCGGGATATTCGCCGCTCTCGGTCACCTTCGGCGGCCAGTACACGCAGGAGATCGGCAACGGCGATGCTCTGATCCTGCGCAGCGATTATCACTACGAAGCGCCGTTCATGCTGGTGGAGGGCCTGCCCGGGCTGACTGTGACGGATACGAGCGGAGCCATCGTCGATGCCACCGCCGCGATCCAGGCGGCGCGCGACTTCAAGCAGGACATCAATGAGCTGAGCGCCTCGCTGACTTATGCGATGGCGAGCGGCGTCGAACTGTCGGTATGGGGCCGCAACCTGCTCAACGACCGGACGATCCTGCAGATATTCGACAGCCCGGCGCAGCCTGGCTCGATTTCCGGCTACCCGAACCAGCCGCGCACTTACGGCGTGGCGGCGCGCTATCGCTTCTGAGGCGAAGGCGCAGGCTGACCCGCGGCAAGGGAGGAGACGCGGGACCGGCTGACCGATGCAGGGGTGCGAAGCCAGGCGGTTTTGCATCCCTTTTTTCTGCGTCGGGCCTTCTGCTCCTGCGTCTCGCCCGCTGCCAGGGCGTTAACTTGCCGGAGGAGTGAACTGGACTATAGTGCGGCAATTCTATCGAGAGGGGCCCTACATGATCGAATACATGTTCATGCCGTTTCGGCGCTACGCCGAATTCTCCGGCCGTTCGCGGCGCATGGAATACTGGGCTTTCACCCTGCTCAACGTCATCGTCATCGCCCTGTTGGGGGTTCTGGCCGGCGTGATGGGCCTGTCGTTCTCGGCCTTGGCTGGCGGCGATGTCACCGGGGCCCTGTTCAGCGCGGGAACCATGCTGCCGCTCGCCCTGATCGGCATTTACGGTCTTGCGGTGATCGTACCAAGCATCGCGGTCACGGTTCGCCGCCTGCATGACCGCGACATGAGCGGCTGGTGGTACCTGGGCTTCATCGTCTTGAGCATGGTGCCGCTGGTCGGCTTCATCGCGAACATCGCGCTGATCGTGATCATGTTCCTGCCCGGCACGCCCGGCCCGAACCGTTTCGGCGAAGATCCCAAGGACCCGACGGGGGCGCAGGTCTTCGCCTAAAGCTCCCTGAGCGCGCGCGCCGGTTTCGCCCGCAGGAGCGGCAGCGAACCGGCGAGCGCGAAAGTCAGGATGAGGGCAAGCCCGGCGCACAGCACTGCGATGACGCGGGGCCAGTCGGGCAGCCATTCGAATTCGAACAGCTTGACGATCACCGCCCAGGCCATGGCGCTGCCGCTTGCCAGCGCGACGAGGGCGAGGACCAGCGCGATCAGGCCGTATTCCGCCACTTGCAGGGCCAGAAGCTGGGCCCGGCTCGCGCCCAGCACACGCAGGATCACGTTGTCATAGGTCCGGCTGGCGCGCGCGGCGGCGATGGCGCCGAACAGCACTGCCAGCCCCGCCAGCACTGCAACCGATGCCGCGGCAAGGATCGCGACCGACATCTGGCCGAGCAGATCTCGCGCCTCGCGCAGGATGCTGCCGGTCTCGATGACCGAACTCGACGGGAATGCGCGCGCCAGCTTCGGCAGCAATCCTGCGGTCGACGTGCCGGGTGGCACTTCGATGGTTGCGGCCAGCTTGTGCGGCGCATCGGCAAGGGCATTGGGTGAGAAGACCAGCACGAAGTTGAAGCCCATCGTGTCCCAGTCGATCCGGCGCAGCGCGGCGACCTTCGCGGTCCGTTCCACGCCGAGCAGGCCGATGGTCACGTAGTCGCCCACCTTGAGGCCGACGATATTGGCGAACTCCTCGTCGAGCGAGACGAGCGGCTCGCCGCGATAGAGCTCGGGCCACCATTTGCCGGAGGTCACCGTGCTGCCGTCGGGCACGTTCACCGAATAGGTCAGGCCGCGTTCGCCGCGCAGGGCCCAGGCGCCCTCGGGAATCTCGTCGAGGTCGGATACGCGCGTCATGTGGTCCCTGGGGCCATAGGCGATGATCCGTCCGCGCATGTTGGGCACCAGCTTCAATCCGGCGCCAGGGACGGTCTGCTCGACGGCATTGCGGAATTCGCCAGCGCGGTCCTGCGGCACGTCGAGCACGAAGAAGTCCGGCGCGCGTGCCGGCAAGGTGCGGCGGATATTGGCATCAAGGCTGGTCTGGACCCCGGCGATAAGGACGAAGGCAGAGAGGCCGAAGCCGAGCGCGGTGACCAGTGCGCCGGTCTGCGCGCCCGGGCGGTGCAGGTTCGCCAGTCCGGCCCGCAGCATCGGGTTGGCAGGCCGTGGCAGGCGTCTTGCCAGAAATCCGATGCCATGGCCGAGCAGCGCCAGAATGCCCAGCATCAGCGCCGCGCCTGCCAGGAAGCCGGATGTTACCATCGGCTGCGCGGCATTGAGCAGGGCCAGGGCGACAATCGCGGCAAGGCCAAGGCCGACCGGCAGCAGCAGGGCCTTGCGGTCGGCCGAAAGCGGCGACACCCGCGCGCGCATCAGCGCCATCGCCGGGAAGGAACGTGCCCGCGCCAGTGGAGGCGCGGCAAAGACCAGCGCGACGAGGAGACCGTAGGCCGCAGCCGTGGCGAGGGCCACGGGGGACACGGTGAAGCCCGTGTCGACCGGCAACAGGGAGCCGAGCGCCTCGGCCAGCAGCGGCGTGACCAGCACGCCCGCCAGCAGCCCTGCAAGACTGCCCGCCAAGGCGGCGACGCCGACTTGCAGCAGGTAGATCCGCGCGATGTCGCCGCTGGTCGCGCCCAGCACCTTGAGCGTGGCAATCGAGTTGCGTCGGGCCTCGAGGTAGGAGGAAACCCCGCCACCGATTCCGATGCCCGCGATGACGAGCGCGGCCAGTCCGACGAGGACGAGGAATTCGCCCATGTGGCGCACGAAGCGCTCGGTCGAGGGCGCGGCCCGGTCGCGGGTGCGGATTTCGAAACCGGCATCGGGGAAGCGCTTCTCGATCTGCCCCTTGACTGCGTCGGGATTGCGTCCGCCTTTCAGCTTGAGGCGGATCGCGCTGCGGTACATGGCACCCGGCGCGGTCAGTCCGGCGCGTTCGGGCAGGCCGATGGCCGAGATCGCGGTGTCGCCCAGCGAGAAGCCTTCGCCGAGCTGTTCGGGATCGGAAGCGATGATCCCCCCGACTTTCTGCGGCTGGCCGCCCAGCCGGAAGCTGTCTCCCACTTTCACGCCCAGCCGCTCGGCCGTGCCTTGCGCGATCCAGACCGTCCCCTCGGGCGGTGCGCCGACCTTGCGTCCGTCGCGCAGGGTGAGTTTGCCGTAGAGCGGCCAGTCCCCGTCGACTGCCTTGAGGGCCACCGGGGCGGTGAGATCGCCCCTCTGGGCAATCGCCTGCATGCGCAGGCCATTGGAAATCGTGCCGAGCGGTTGCAGGACCTTGCGTTCGGCCTCGGTCAGCCCGCGCTGCCAGACCCGCAATTCGACGTCACCGCCCAGGATCTGCCGCCCGCGCGTTGCCAGTTCGCTCTCGATCGAGCCGGTCAGCGTGCCGATGGCCGCAATCGCGCCCACGCCCAGGAACAGGCAGACGAGCAGCAGCCGCAGCCCCTTGAACCGCGCCGAAAGATCGCGCCGCGCGATGGTCCAGGCAGTTGCCCAGGGCAGGCTTGCGCTCATGCCGGCATCGTGTCGCTGGCGATGCGCCCGTCGGCGATGGTGACGATCCGCTCGCAATGGCTGGCAAGGTTTTCGTCGTGGGTGATGATCAGCAGTGTCGCGCCGCTTTCCTCGCGCCGGGCGAAGAGCAGGTCGATGATCGTCGAACCGGTTCGAGCATCGAGATTGCCGGTCGGCTCGTCAGCGAAGACCAGTGAAGGCCGCGCGGCGAGGGCGCGGGCGATGGCCACGCGCTGCTGTTCACCGCCGGACAATTGCGCGGGATAGTGGGTGAGGCGATGGTCGAGGCCGACGGCGGCCAGTTCCTCTTCGGCGCGCTGGCGGGCCGAGGACATCCCGGCAAGTTCCAAGGGTGTCGCCACGTTTTCCAATGCGGTCATCGTCGGCAGCAGGTGGAAGGCCTGCAGGACCACGCCGATGCGGCCGCGCCGGGCACGGGCCAGCGCGTCCTCGTCCATCCCGGCGAAATCCTCGCCGGCAACCGACAAACTGCCCGAACTTGCCCGTTCCAGTCCGGACAGGACCGACATCAGCGACGACTTGCCCGAGCCGGACGGGCCAAGCAGGGCAAGGGTCTGGCCTTGCGGCACGGTCAGGTCGACACCCTTGAGGATTTCGACGGCGCTGCCTCCGCTGCCCAGCGTCAGGCGCAGGTCACGGGCAACGATAGAGGCGTTGGAATGTCGGGAAAGGCTTGTCACCGCCCCCATATGGGATAGCAAAGGGCGATCCTACAAGGAGAAAGCCTTGCGCGCACTGACAATTTCCCTGCTCACGCTCCCGCTGGCGCTCGCCGCCTGCGACAAGGCCGCGACGCCGCCGGTTGCCGAAGAGACCATGAGTGCGCTCGAAGCGCCGCCGGCCATCCCGGTCATGGGACCGGAGCGCCCGATCCTCGCCTTCGGGGATTCCCTGCTTGCCGGATACGGTCTCAACGATGGCGAAAGCTATCCCGACCGGCTCGAGCAGGCGCTGCGTGGGCGCGGCATCAATGCGCGGGTCATCAATGCCGGGGTTTCTGGCGACACCACCGAGGCCGGGCTGGAGCGGCTGGACTTCACACTGAGCAGCCAGAAGGAAAAGCCCGAACTGGCCATCATCAGTCTGGGCGGTAACGACATGCTGCGTGGGCTGCCCCCGGCAACGACGCGCAACAACCTCGAAGCGATCCTGCAGCGCCTCAAGCAGGAGAACATCAAGGTTGTCCTGCTCGGCATGCTTGCCGCGCCGAACCTGGGCAAGGACTACGCGGCGAAGTTCAACCCGATCTATGCCCAACTCGCGGAAAAGTACGACGCGGCGCTGGTGCCCTTCTTCCTCCAGCCGGTGATCGACAAGCCGGACCTGATGCAGGAGGACCACATGCATCCGACCGCGCCTGGCGTGGATGCCATCGTGACGGCGACGGTGGACGATGTGGCCGATGCCCTGCCGACCGGCGCGGAAGCCGAAGCTTCCGAAGCGGCGCAGGGTGACGAGAAGGCCGTGCCGCCAATCGCCTCTGCCGGTGAGGAGAGGATTGCGCCCTGATCTCAGGCATCATCCCTGCGCAGGATGGGCGGGTAAAGCCGCTCCTCTTACCCCAACCGGCGGACCGCGCCGGCCCGGACTTCCCAGACGGCGGCTTCGGCCGCAATGGCATCGAAGGGAGCGAGTTCGGTTCCGGTCAGCCAGACCTGCGCTGAGCCCGCGCGCAGGCGGTCGAACAGGGCTTCGCGGCGCACGGGGTCGAGATGGGCGGCAACTTCGTCGAGCAGCAGCAGGCGCGGGCGGCTGCCGCTGGTATCTTCCAGCAGCTGCGAGTGGGCGAGCGTGATTGCGATCAGCATAGCCTTCTGTTCACCGGTCGAGCACTCGGCGGCGGCCTGGCCCTTGCCGGCCATGGTCACCGCCACTTCGTCGCGGTGCGGGCCGGTCAGGGTGCGCTGTGCCGCCCGGTCGCGCGGCCGTCCCTCCCGCAAGGCGCGGGCCAGGGCGTCTGCCTCGATCGGACCGCCCGGCTGGTAGGCGAGCGAGGGGCGCGCGAAGGGAGAATCCGCCAGGGCCATCAGCGTCGCGTCGAGCTGGGCGACGAGATCCGCACGGGCAGAGGCGACGGCCGCGCCGGCTTCGGCGATCTGAAGCTCGATGGCATCGAGCCAGCGCGAATCGGGCGGCATGTCGTCGCAGAGCAGGCGGTTGCGTTCGCGCAGGGCATTTTCGAGGCGGGTCGCGTGCCCGGCATGGTCGGGCCGCACCGCCAGCACCAAGCGGTCGAGGAACCGCCGCCGCGCCCCGGCTCCTTCGACGAAAAGGCGGTCCATCGCGGGGGTCAGCCAGCCTATGGAGAGCCATTCGGCCAGCCTTACCGCCGGAGCTTCGGCGCCGTTGATCTGGACGAGGCGGCGTCCGGGGCGCTCGGCGGAGACGCCGGTGCCGAGCCGGACCGGTTCTCCATCCGGCGTCATCAGGGAGGCGCTGACGGCAAAGCCGCCTTCGCTGCCTTGCGCGGGCATGTCGGCAAGGCCAGCCCGGCGCAGGCCGCGCCCCGGGGCCATCAGCGAGATCGCTTCGAGCACATTGGTCTTGCCCGCGCCGTTCTCCCCGACCAGCAGGTTGAACTGCGCCGTGCCTTCCACCGCGGTCTCGCGATGGTTGCGGAAACGGGACAGGAGGATGCGGTCCAGGGCCATCGCCCGCGTGCCTAGCCGCTCAATGCCGTCATTGCGACCCCGCTTGCAGGCTTACACCGCTTCCGTCTTGGCGAAGGGGTTGAAGTCGGTGTTGTCGTCATAGACGTCCACGCCCTCGCGCCGCTTGAGGAAGCCGACGACAAGGTAGGTGGCAGGCGTCAGCACCGCTTCCCACAGCGTCTTGATGATCCATTGCGTCAGCGCCAGCATCGCGACCGTGTGCGGCGTGAAACCGGGAACGCCGAGGAAGGCGAGCGGATAGAACAGCGCGCTGTCCACGCCTTCGCCGAAGATCGTCGAGCCGATCGTGCGCATCCACAGGAAGCGGCCCGCGGTCAGCACCTTCATCCGCGCCAGCACGAAGGAATTGACGAATTCACCGGCCCAGAACGCGACCAGCGAGGCGAAGACGATCCGCGGCGTTTGCCCGAAAATCGCGTAGTAGGCCGCCTGGTTGGGCGCAGTCACTTCCTTGCCCGCGACCATGTAGCTGGCCGAGGCAAGCGCCCAGTCCGGCGCTGCGGGAATGTTGACGACCACCAGCGACATGACGACCATGAACAGCAGCGCGAAGAATCCGGCCCAGATGCACCGGCGTGCATTGGCGTAGCCGTAGACCTCGGTCATCACGTCGCCGATGATGTAGGAAATCGGGAAAAACAGCACGCCCGCCCCGAACGTGATCGTGCCTACCAACGGCAGCGCGACCTGCGCCTGCTTGGCCGCCCCGATCAGGTTCGACAGCAGCAGGATCACCACGAAGGCGGTCATCACGTAGTCGAAATAGCGGAAATGGCGGCGGGCGCCGGTTTGTCCGTCGAGACGGGTCAGGTTGCGGTGCGCGTCGGGCTGCGTGCTCATCTCCTGTGCGTAACCTGCAACGCCGTGCAGGCAAAGGGGACTTTCAACAGGACTCGCGGTTTGCGCGGCGCAAGAACCGCGCTATGGGGACCCGCGTGCGCGCCCGTAGCTCAGCTGGATAGAGCACGAGCCTTCTAAGCTTGGGGTCGCAGGTTCGAACCCTGCCGGGCGCGCCATTTCCTCGCGAGATTCAGTCCTCGGCTGTGGGGCGATTGCGAATTTTCGATCCTGAAGATGCGCTTGCAGGCCACGTGCGATGAACCGCGGCGGTCGCCGCCAGGCCATGTCCGCGTCGATGATTTCGACCCGGTCGATGGGGATGCAGGGCGGCAGGCCAGGGATTGGGGCAAGGTCGCGGACGGAGGCGAAGCGATAATAAATCGCAGTCGTATTGAAGCGAAATCCTATTGAAGTCGGTATCGGGCTCGTCGATAATGTTGCGGTGCAAAAATATCTCAAAATAGCCTTCTGGACGGCGATGGGCTTTGCCATCTTCATGGCGATCCTGCCCAATTCCAACGACCTGCACGGCATCGTGCCGGATAAAATCCAGCACATGGCGGCATTTGCGAGTCTGGCGATCCTGGGGACGCTGGCCTATCCGCGTATTCCCCGGTTGCTGCTGGCGCTCGGCCTGGTGGTCGTGGGTGGCCTGATCGAAGTGGTGCAAATGATTCCTGCGCTGCATCGCGATGCGGAATGGGGAGACCTGTTCGCCGATACGTTCGCGGTGGCGCTGATCCTGGTCTGCATGCAGTTCGTGCTCAAGGCCTTGCCCAACCGTTAAGCGAGCCTGGGCGGGGATCGCGCGATAGGTGCTCCGGCAAGTTCGCGATCCTTGCGCTATCCCGACTTCCACGCCGGTTGTGCTGCCGGAAATTGTGACGTTCTTCGCGAGTTCGAGCAGACCCCGCGCGCGAAACTGGCGCCTTTCTGCTGTTAAATAAGTTTAATCGTTGTTGCTTTGGGACGAATTCGTTTCGCCGCTTCTTATAACTTATGATAGTTTCCATGGTTAGTGGAAGAGTGAGGGGCAGCCTGATGAGACGTGCTTCCCAATTCGTCTTGAATTTGACGGCCGTGAAGACCCCATTCGCGGATAAAACCAACTGTCCGACGCTCTGCCACGAGGGGAATCGTCAAGTCAGACTAGCGCCATGACCCGCTGATGATTCATCCGTTAACGCCGGCCGGTACAAGCCCCCCTGCTATTGCGTAGCCGGTACGGCACTGGTCCCGGCGCTGGAATCAAGGCAACTGCAAAGCTCCTCGTTTCTGGCGTCGGGACTTCCCTCGGCGCGAAACTGATTGCCGATCGCGAATTTCGGCATATTTCCGTCATTACCGCAGAAGCCCGAAGGTGGCTGATCGTGAGTTGTCGCCGGAAAATTGTATAATTGCGACAAGGCAGTCGGCCTGTCGCGTGTCGCGGGTGCTTTCCAAGTAAATATAGAAATAAAGAGCTGATCTGGGTGCTTTTCTTAAGTGCCCGGTTTACCAGACTTGTTTTGCGTTGAACTGGATGACTGCCCGCATTAACCTGACAAGACTCTGAACTCTATGCGATCCTTTCCTTGAAGAATGGAGAGAGAAGCAGTGACGCGGCAGGACTATTCTTTTTTCGGGAGCGTCGATGCTCGAAGTGCGTCGCCGTCATTCGTCGGGCGACCGAGCGCTTCTTCTCCGGCAGACTTTCTGGCGATCGAGCCCGGCTTACAGGGCCTGATGGAGGTCGTCCCCGCAGGGCGGCGTCCCTCTCATGACTTTCCGTCCCCTGCCTGCATAACCACCGAGATGGGCAGGGGGCGGAAAATTGTCACCATGGCGCGGTACCGGCCATGATTGCGCGCGTCGCCCGTCATGGCCTTGGGATATCTATTCTTGCCGGTCTGTCGCTCGCCTCGGAAGGCTGCGGTACGGGCAGTGGCGAAAAGCCGCTCGTGCCGCCAAGCGAGGAGGCCACGACCGATGCCGAGCCTATGGCCATCGCCAGCGAAGCCTCGGTTGCAATGCTTGAGCCGCCTGCGGCCCCGTCGCCAGTCGCCCAAGCCGGGCCGCGCATTCCCGAGACGCCGCCGGTTCGTGACCTCGCCGGCGGGCTCAGCGGCCTTGAATCCAAGTGCCTTGCCAGCGTGGGGGATGTGACCCGCGCGACCGTCATCGGCACGCGGCGCATCGATGAAAGCGGGCCGACGGTAAAGATATACGTGAATGTCCGAGGGGCTCAGGCCCCGTGGCTGTGCAGGGGCAATCGCGACGGCACCATTGTCGAGGTCATGTACACCGGTAGCGAGGGCAACCTTTGAAGCCTTGCGCGTGCCCTGCGATGTCTGTTTGCGGCCAGTTGCAATGCCATGGAGAAATACGAAGATGAGATGGCTCTTCGGGATATTTCTGTTGCTCTACATTCTCGCGCTCCTGGCGCTGACTGTGGGCACGTTCGGCTGGTTCGGGCAGGAGAAGGACCCGCTCTCGGGCGCTTTCCTCATGCCGCTGGGCCTGCCGTGGAACCTGCTGGCCGACCGCGCAGGGCTGGGTTCACTGGCGGCCGCCGTTCTGGCGCCCGGCGTGAACCTCGGCATTCTCGGCTTGCTGGTGGAGATGTTCCCACCGGCGGAAAGGGCGCGCGACGAACGCCGGGAGGGCTGATCCTCCAGTCCCCGCGGTGCTCCTATTTCTCCCGAATGCCGAGCATTCCGGCCTGCTGGCGCAGATAATCGGCCTTGCCCGGATTGGCGGCGATGGCATCGGCGAGAGCCTTTTGCGCCTTTTCCGGTTGCTCGAGCATGCGGCGGCTGCGCATCAGCATGACCCATCCGTCGATGTAGGAAGGATCGTTTGCCAACCGCTGTTCGAGGCTTGCCACCATGCCATCGGCCATGTTGCGTTGTTCGCTTGGTGCCAGGCGCGAGGCATTGGCGAGATCCTGTGCAGTGGGCCCGGGAATGCCGCGGGCTGCGACCGGGAGCGAAGCGTCCATCGGTGCGCTGGAGGCAGCCTTCCTGTCCGCAGCGGCGAGCTTGTCGGCAACGTCGATCTTGTGAATCTTGCCGACCTGTTCGATCGTGCGGATGAGGTCGCTGCGCCACGGCGCATCGGCGGGGCTGTCTTCGAGCAGGGCAAGCCAGTCGTTCACAGCGCCCTGATGATCTCCGGACAGGTCGCGCTTCACCGCCATGAAGTAGCGCGAGCGCGGGTCCTTGGGGTCGATGGCGATGGCCTTTTCGAAAGCGCTGACGGCTTGCGGCGGCATCGGGTCGCGATCGCTGGCCATGACCCGTGCCTCGCCAAGCGCAGACCACAGGACGGCAATACCCGGCGCCAGCTCGGTTGCCTTGCCATAGGCATTGGCGGCCTCGGCGAATCGCGCCGCCTCGAAATACGCCAGCCCCAGTCGCTGCCAGGCGGCTGAATCCTTGGGCGAATCCCTGGTCGCCTGTTCCAGATCGTCGATCGAGGCACTGGCCGGCAAAGACGCTGAAGCGGCCATGGCCGCGTTGCCTGACGCAGTGTTAACCTCGTCATCGCGCAGTATCGCGGTTCCGACAGCGCCTGCTGCGACAAGTCCTGCAATTACCAGAGCGATTCTTTGCGGACGAAATATTGTCGTCGTCGGTTGTGTCATCGCGATTTCCCATTCATTACAGTATTGTCGGCTGAGGGGGCAGGCCACGGATCAGCTTTGGGCAAATGCGGTTTTTCGTGTGGCATTGCAATGTTCGGTCGGCACGACGAGGGGGAAGTTGTGAAAGATCGCGTCCGTATCGCAATTATCGGCTCCGGCCCTGCAGGCATGAGCGCGGCGGGCAGGGCGGCCAGGCTGGGCATGTCGCATGTCCTGCTGGAAAAGACCGATCACTTGTCCGATACCATCTTCAAGTACCAGAAGGGCAAGCACGTCATGGCGACGCCTTCGTCGCTGGTGCTGCGGTCCGATTTCGAGTTCGATGCGGGCAAGCGTGAGCAGATCCTGGGGATCTGGGACGAGCAGGCCGCCAGCAACGCGGTCACCGTGCGCTACAATGCCGAAGTGACTAAGATCGAAGGCGAAAAGGGCGCGTTCGTCCTGACGCTCAAGGGCGGCGACACCATCGAGGCCGAAGCGGTGATCCTGGCCATCGGCACGCAGGGCAACCCCAACCGCCTGCGCTGCGCCGGCGCCGACCTGCCGCATATCCAGTACCAGCTAGACGATCCGACCGAATATGTGGACGAGCACATCACGGTCGTTGGTACCGGTGACGCCGGGATCGAGAACGCCCTGGGCCTCGCCGCCGATCCGGCGCAGGGCAATGTCGTCACGATCCTCAACCGCGGCACCGAATTCGCGCGTGCCAAGGAAGCCAACGTCAAGCTGCTGACCGAAGCCGAAGCCGCCGGGCGCATCATCATCCGCAACGAGACGACCCCGGCTGAAGTCCGGCCGGGCGAACTCGTTCTCGATACGCGCGACGGACAGGAAACCATTCGCTGCGACCGCATCATCGCGCGCACCGGCTCGGCCCCGCCGCGCAAGTTCGTCGAGGATTGCGGCATCGAGTTCACCAGTCCCGAGCGCGAGGCGTTCCCGGTGCTGTCGCCGGTGTTCGAGACGACGCGCCCGGGCATCCACGTCATCGGCGCACTGGCGGGCTATCCGCTGATCAAGCACTGCATGAACCAGGGCTATGACGTCGTCGAGTTCCTCAACGGGAATACCGATCTCAAGCCTGCCGACGAACCGATCCTGGCCGAAAAGTTCGCGACCCTGCCGGGCCAGCGCAGCGTTGACGAATGGCTTGAACTGTTCGGCAGCCGGATCGAGATCTTCCGCGACATTTCAGCGCTCCAGCTGCGCGAACTGATGCTCGATTCCGATGTCAGCGCCTTCCGCAAGGGCGAGGCGGTGTTCGAGCGCAACGAGCCTGGCTCCTCGCTCTTCGCCATCGCCGACGGTTCGGTCGCGGTCGAGGTCAACAAGGACGATCCCTCGATTACCGTACCGATCGGGCAGGGCTCCATCTTCGGCGAAGTCGGCCTGATTTCCGGCCGTCGCCGCGGGTCCACCGTACGTGCGGCGCAGGACCTGATCGTTGTCGAACTCTCGCGCGCCGCCGCGCTGAAGATGATGGCGACGGCCCCGGCCGCGGCCAAGGTCGTCAACCGCATCGCCATCGAGCGCCAGTTGCTCCAGATCTTCGGTTCGGGCCTCACGCCGGAAGACATCGCCGAACTGGTCGACGGCGCGGAAGTCAGGGAACTGCGCGCCAACGAAGTGCTGATGAAGGAAGGCGAGGAAGGCACCGACATCTTCATCATCCGCCGCGGCTCGATGATCGTCGAGCGCCAGATCGGCGGCAAGCCGGTGTTCCTCAGCTATCTTCCGGCCGGCGCCTATGTCGGCGAGATGGCGGTGATCGATGGTTCGCGCCGTTCCGCGACAGTGCGATCGGCGATCAAGTCCGAAGTGATCCGCCTGCCGGGTGAAGCCTTCGTGCGCCTCTTGGCGCGCAAGCCGCAGCTCAAGCAGAAGGCCTTCGCCGAGATGGAGCGGCGGCGCGAGATCAATACCTTCGTCGAAGGGCGCAAGGAGAACTTCTCCAGCGTCGTCGACATGTATTCCCAGACCGCGCAGTTCCTTGTCGACAACGGCATCGGCGAGGCGACCGACGTCCTGCTGATCGACGAGACGCTCTGCGTGGGCTGCGACAACTGCGAGAAAGCCTGCGCCGACAGTCACGACGGCCTTTCGCGGCTCGACCGCGAGGCGGGGACCACTTATGCGCACCTCCATGTGCCGACTTCGTGCCGTCACTGCGAACATCCGCATTGCATGGCGGATTGCCCGCCCAATGCGATCCAGCGCGGCCCCGACGGCGAAGTCTTCATCGACGAGACCTGCATCGGCTGCGGCAATTGCCAGCGCAATTGCCCCTATGGCGTGATCCGCATGGATTCGGTCCCGCCGAAGAAGCCCTCGATCCTCTCGTGGCTGTTCCTCGGCAAGGGGCCGGGGCCGGGTGAGCCGAGCAAGGCCTGGCGCAAGGCGCATGCCGATGGCGTCGAGCGGCCCAAGCAGGCGATCAAATGCGACATGTGCGCGGGGATCGAGGGCGGTCCGTCCTGCGTTCGCGCCTGTCCCACCGGGGCGGCGATCCGCGTTTCGCCGGAGGCATTCCTCTCGGTCGCCAAGCTGGCGGAGGGCGAATGATGGCAAGCGCATCCGAAACCGGCCACGTCGCCAACCGGGAATATCGCAGCGATCACGAGGGTTTCCTGCGTCATCGCGGGTTCCGCTGGATGAAGATCGCGACCGCGCTCTGCGTGGTGTGCATCGCCGCCTATTTCCTGACCGATCCCAAGCCGCGCCCCGGTGGCGGCACCTGGATCGGCTATACCCTGGGCACCATCGGCGCCCTGCTGATCGTCTGGCTGTCGCTGCTGGGGATTCGCAAGCGCGCCATCACCGAAGGACGCTGGTCGCTCAAGGCGTGGACTTCGGCCCACGTCTACCTCGGCCTTTCGCTGATCGTCGTGGCGACGCTGCACACCGGCTTCCAGCTGGGCTGGAACGTCCACACGCTGGCCTATGCGCTGATGATGCTGGTGATTGTCTCGGGCATGTTCGGCATCTGGGCCTATGCCTCGCTGCCCACCGCGCTCAGTACCAATCGTGAACAGATGACGCAGGGACAGATGGTCGACGCCATTCGCGCGCTCGACCGCCAGCTCCACGAAGCCGCGCAGCCGCTTGCGCGCGGACCCTCCGATCTGGTGCTGGCCGCACTGGAAGAGGACCCGTTCTCGCCGGGCCTGCTGCGCCGCCTCTCGGGCCACTATTCGGGCTGCGCGACGCAGAAGGCACTGGAAGGCCTGGCGCTTTCCGGCTCTGCCGATCCGGAGATCGAGCGGGTGGAAAAGCTGCTGGTACGGCGCAAGGCCCAGCTCGAAAGGATGCGCCGACACATGCGGCTCAAGGCCATGCTGGAGGTGTGGCTCTACGTCCATGTTCCCGCCACGATGGCGTTGCTCGCGGCGCTGACCGCCCATATCGTTTCCGTGTTCTACTACTGGTGAGGGCGGCATGACTTTCAGGATCCGCCAGATCGAGCAGACCGCGACCGGACGCGAAATCGTCCGCGACCGAGACATTGCCGGCGAAACACTCACCATCGGCCGCTCGGCCGAAAACACCATTCACCTGCCCGACCTCGCCGTCGAGCCGCGCCATGCCGAAGTGTCCGTCGTTTCCCGCGGGCGGCTGCGCGTCGAGGCGGTTGGCACGCTCGGCTTCGTTGTCGACGGCGCGGAAACGCGCTCCGCCTCGATCGACAGCCTCGGCGGCGCCGAGCTGGGCTTCGGCACTTACCGGATCACCGTCTCGCAGGACGAGGACGGCGCAGTGCTGCTCACCATCCGCAAGGCGGAAACGGCGGCGACCCGCTCGGGCAACCTCGAGGAGAAGCGCGGCTTCTCGCTGGGCGGCGTGTTGCCGGGCAAGCGGCGCATGTCATGGGCGCTGGCCGTGGTTATCGTGCTGGCGTTCCTGGCCCTGCCGATCGTGACCAACCTCATGAGCGTGAAAGGGCCGCAGGTCGCGGACAAGAGCACCGTCATCAACGACGGCAGCTGGAATCCGGGCGAACTGAGCCTGGCCCACCACTCGCTGGCCAACAAGTGCGTGGCCTGCCACGTCAAACCGTTCGAATCCGTGCGGGACGAGACTTGCCGCAGCTGCCACAAGGACGTGCACGATCATGCACCGGCAGCGCGTCTGGCCTCGGCGCGGGGCAACTTGCCGTTGGGTCAGGCGGCCTTGTGGAAGGTCGCCCATGCTTTCGGCAAGGAAGGGCCCGGCGCCTGTCAGGACTGCCACTCGGAGCACAAGGGCCCGACCCGCCTGACCGCGCCCAGCCAGCAGTTCTGCGCCGATTGCCACGGTCAGCTCAAGAGCAACCTGCCCGACACGCGGCTGGGCGATGCCGGCGATTTCGGCAAGCTCCACCCGCAGTTCACTGCGCGGGTGATCACCGATCCGGTGACCCGGCATCCGGCCTTCGTCTCGCTCGACAAGAAGCTGCGCGAAGACAACGGCCTGACTTTCCCGCACAAGCTTCACCTCGATCCGATGGGCGGCGTTGCGCGCATGGCCAAGAACATCGGGACCGAAAGGGGCTACGGTGCGAACGGGCTGGAGTGCAAGGACTGCCACCGCAAGACGGAGGAGGGCGTGCGCTTCAAGCCGATCGACATGGAGCGTGACTGCGAAGGCTGCCACAGCCTTGCCTACGAACGCGTCGGCGGCATCGTGCGCCGCCTGCGCCACGGCGATGTCGAGCAGCTGACCGCAGACCTGCTGGCGGCGAAGTGGGATCACAGCAAGCCGCTGGTTTCCAACCGCAAGCGTCCGGGCGAATATGCCGAGGGCGGGCTATACCAGTTCCGATATTCCGGCGGCGCCTGGCCGGGGCTGCAGCTCGACGTGGCGTTGTCGAAGGACGGCATCTGCGGCGAGTGTCACCGCCCGACGCGGATCAACGGTCGGCCCGGCGTCGTGCCGGTATCGCAGCCGATGCGTTATTTCGACCACGGCTGGTTCGACCATGCCGCGCACAAGCAGGAGAAGTGCACCACCTGCCATGCGGCGGACACTTCGACCAGTGCCAGTGACGTGCTGCTGCCGGGGATCAAGACCTGCCGCACGTGCCATCTCGGTGAAGACGCACCCAAATCAAAGGTGCCATCGAGCTGCGCGATGTGTCATGGTTATCACATCACCGAGACGGGTTCGGCGGACCGGAAACCGGACGTCAACCCGTCATCTCCTAAGAAGGTCGCACTTCGGAGGGAGTAAGGCCCATGAATGGCATCAACGCAGGCTTCACAAGGATGCCAAAGTGCTGATCGCACAGATTACGGACCTGCACATCGGTTTCAGCGGAAGCGAAACGGGGGGCTACAACACGCATCGCCTGAAAGCGGTGCTGGACCGCCTGGTGGATGGGCCCAACCGGCCCGATCTTCTGCTCATGTCCGGCGACATGACCGAGTTCGGCGACCTGCAAAGCTACACGCGGCTGGCGGAGATGGTGCGCGACTGTCCGTTCCCGGTGGCACCGATGGTGGGCAACCACGACATGCGCGCGGCGATGTTCGAAGCCTTTCCCGACTGCCCGGACAATGGCGGTTTCGTGCAGTACGCGATCGATCTCGGCCCGCTGCGGGTACTGGTACTCGATACGCTGGAGGAAGGCCGTCATGGCGGCGCCTTCTGCGCGGCACGGGCGGCGTGGCTGTCCGCGGAACTGGCGGCGTACCCGGATCGGCCGACGGTCATCGCCATGCATCACCCGCCGTTCGAAAGCGGGATCGACTGGCTCGACAGCGACGAGCGCGAACCGTGGATCGCCCGTCTGATCGAAGCCGTCTCGGGCCACGCCCAGATCAAGGGGATCGTTGCCGGGCACCTGCATCGCCCGATCCACACCTTGTGGGAAGGCATCCCGGTCACCGTGGTCGGCTCCACCGCAGCGACGGTTGCGCTCGACCTGAACCCGGTGGACCCGGACAGGCCGGACGGACGCGCGATGATCTCCGCCGAGTTACCGGTCTATGCCCTGCATCGCTGGGATGGCCGCCGTCTCGTCTCGCACACCGAACCCGTCGGCGCGCTCGATGCTCTGGCGCGGTATGACGAGGCGTTCCAGGAAGTGGTGCGCGTGATCGTGGGCGAACGGCCCGACTGAGACTGACTCGGGCGCGGTTCCGGAAGCGCTTCGGGACCGGCGACATGCCCACCTTGCCTTCGGCCGTTCGCCATGACGAGGCAAGCCACCCCGATTCAAGCTCCCCGCTTGCCCCGAGCCTGTCGAAGGCCGGGAGCGCAAGGCCCTCAGCCCAAGTTCAAGGCTGCCTCAGCGCTTGGGTATCCACACGCTCATGTCGACCTCGTCGGTGACCTTGAAGGGCACGCCGCGGCGGTTGACGAACAGGCGCTCCATTTCCTCGCGGGTGAAGGGGCGTGAGCCCAGGCGACCGAAAACGGCCATCTGGCCACCGGTCTCGTCGACACCGCGGTCGCGGTCGAGGCCCTTGGAGAGGGCGCGGGCCGGGCTTGGCGTCCTGGCCCATGCGATCAGCTCGGGCTTGGGCGCGGGCGAGAAGCCATAGAAGTTCGGCTGGCTCGACGGTGACGTGAGCTGCAGGACCTTGAGGCCGTTCCGGCCGTCCGCGACATAGGCGAAGAGCGAGGCATTGGTCGAACCGACGATGACGTCTTCGGCATCGTTGAGCTGCCCGTCGAAAGTCACCTTCCGGTAGATGCGCGGGTTGGGCGGGCTGCGTACGTCGACGATGACGAGGCCGTCCTGCTTGGCCGCGACATAAGCGTAAGTGCGTGCGACGTAGATGCGGCGGGCATCGGCCAGCGGCACGGTTGCCTGGGGCACCGCGATCGGGTTGCGCAGGTTGGTGACGTCGAAGAGCTTGAGGCCGTCCCTGTCGGTCACCCACAGGTAGCGGAACTGGACTGCGCTGGCGCGCGCGTCCTCAAGCGGGCGTACGGCCGAGAGCTGCGGGTGCAGCGGGTCGTGCAGGTCGACGACGACGAGTCCGGCCTTGGCGGTGATGTAGGCCACTTCGCCCGCCAGGACGATGTGCCGCGCACCGTCGAGCACGTGATCCGGGTTCCAGGTCACCGCGCGCTTGAGCTTGTTGTTGCGGAACTCGCCATCGGCCATCGTGTCGATGTTGACGAGGATCAGGCCCTCTTCGCTGTCGGTGATGACCGCGTAGCTGTAGATCGGCTCGAAAGCCTGTTCCTGGTTGGCGTCGCGCAGCGTGAACGGTGTGCCGTCGGCCTTGTAGAGCGTCTGGCCCTTGTCGTCCTTCAGGATCGTCGCTTCCATCGTCCGGTTGCGCGTGGGGGCAACCGGCTGGTTGGTCGCCAGCGCCATGCAGGTCGCGTTCTTGGTCTTCACGTGGGTGTTGTGGCCCAGCGGTGAGAAGGGCGCCGAGACGACCGCGTCGGAGAAGCCCTTGTTGGCCACGGAGGCGACGTCATAGACCTCGAAGCCGCCCTTGCCCTCGGCCACGAACATGTATTCGCCGCGAAGCTGGAGGCAGCCGACTTCGCCGCTGGTACCCTGCGTCACGTTGCGGAACTGCTCGAAGGGATGGGTTTCGCCCGACAGGTTCTTGTCGAAGGCCTTGCCGCGCGTCCAGTTCTTCAGCTCGCGCCCGTTCTGCTCGACGTGGAGCTTGTAGTAGTCGGGGTAGGCGTACTTCTGGAGGTACGAACCGATCACGGCCTGCGGTTCGTCCCATTCGGTGACGCGCACGGCCTCGAAGCCGCCGTCGAGTCCGACCCACGAATTGAGGCCGACGAAGTTCACGAAATTGGTCCCGAGCAGCAGGGTCTGGGCCATGATCGCGTTGTTGTCGTCCTTTTCGGACAGGTGGCAGTCGGTGCAGGTTTTGGTTTCGGTCAGGCGCACGGTGTGCGGGAAGTGGGGAGCAAAGGCCTGGCTGGAGAAGCCCGCAGCGCTGATCGGCGGCTGCTGGATGTAGATGCGCTCACGGTTGACGTTGGTCGAGGACAGGACGAGCGCCGAGGTCGACCGGATCGGGGCGACTTGCGAGCCCTTGGTCGTCATGTGCTTGCCCAGCTGGAACATTTCGTCGCGTGCGACCTGCGGGTTGTAGGTCGCGAAGTTGCGGGTTTCCTCGCCTTCGTAGTGGTGCAGCGTGGTTTTCCAGTTCGCCTCGATCGGCAGGTGGCAGCCGCCGCAGCTCGTGGTCCACGAGAGGTGACAGGTGAAGCACGCCATCTCGCCGTCCTTGTGGGCACGGTCGCTCATCGGCACGCCGGGGCCGAAGCCGAAGCTGCCGTCGTCCGCGCCGGACTTGCTCATCAGCTTGGCGCGCGCCGACTTGGCGTTGAAAGTGGGCGAGGCGGGGTCGACCGCGTCCTTGACCAGAGAGACTTCCCACGAAAGGTCCGGATCGACGATCGAGCGCTGGATCAGGTGCTTGCGGCCCGAGGCGTCGGCGGTCCATTCGAAGCGGCGCTTGCCGTCGGGGTTGCGCAGCAGGGCGAGGTCGGTGCCCTTGGGCGGCGCAGCCGGACCGCTGGTCAGCAGCGTCGGATAGGCGTCGGCGGTGCCGTGGCAGTCCTTGCAGCCGATCTCGACGGCGTTGGCGACTTCGCCATAGATCAGCCCGTTGCCGTGGCTGTCCTGCGAATAGTGGCAGTCGGCGCACTGCATGCCCTTTTCGGCATGGATGTCCATCATGTGGACGCTCTTGCCCGGGTTGGTGCCGACGGGGACGAACTTGCCTTCGCCCTTCTTGCGCCACTTCTCCGGATCGTCGGGCGAGACGATGTGTTCCTTGTCGGTGCCCCAGGTCGCCTGGTTGCCGCCGGCATCGAGCAGGTTGCCCTCACGGTCGCGCTTGAAGATCGCGCGGAAGTTCCAGCCGTGGCCGTGATAGTCGGCGAACTGGGTGTCCTTCAGTTCCGGATTGAGGTCGTAGACGTTGCGCAGGAAGTCGAGGTCGGCCCACTTGCCCTTGGGCGATGCACCCTCGGGGTTGCGTTCCAGCACCTTGTGGACTTCCTCGGCACTCGGATACTTCTGCTTCTCCGGCCACATCTTCGGCGCATCGGCCTCGTAGTCCCACATCGTGTAGCCGAGGTAGCTGTTCAGGAAGATGTTGGGCTGGTGCATGTGGCAGTTCATGCACTGCGCGGTCGGGATCGCCCGGGTGAACACGTGCTGGAGCGGGTGCCCCTTCTCGCGGTCGTCGGCGGGCTTGGCGATGCCGTGACCGTCGTCCTCGTGCCCGGTCTTGAGCGAGCCGTGCCCGTCTTCGCCATAGCCCTTGCCGTGGCTCTTGAGTGCGGCGATGGTCGGGTCCCTGGTGACCGTCTGCCCGTCGCGGCCGAGCTTGGCGTAGATCAGCGAGTGGCGCGGTTCGCGGTCGTTCGCGTAGATCACGTGGCACGCGGTGCAGCCCGAAGAGCGATAGTCGCCCGGCTGGTCGTTGGTGCCCATGAACCAGGTGTAAGGATCGTTGAGGCGCGTCTTGTGCAGGTTGAGCACGGGGATCGCCACGCGAAGGCCGGTACCGGGGCCGCGGTTCGATTGCTTGATGTCCGGGCGGCCCGGTTCCTCGAGCCGCTGGATCGATCCGGTCGGGTTGGGCAGGCCGACTTCGGCGAATGTCGAGTTGATGACGCGTCCGCCACGTTCGAACACGCGGAACACGTCGCCCGGAGGCGTGACGTTCCAGCGCGGCAGCGGATAGAGCGCGGCCAGTGCACCGCGCGCCTTCTGTTCGGCGGTGACGGTGCCCGGCGGGTTGCCGGCCGATACGATCTTCGCCGGCTCGCCGTCGCGGGTATAGGCTTCGCCGAAGATGTAGTTCTTGTAGGGGACGATGCCGTTGTTATAGGCCGCGCCGCCGAACAGCATCGCGCCCGAGGCCATCAGCGAGCGTTCCGCCGCTTCGATCGCGGGCAGGTGGCAATTGCCGCAGCTCTCGCGCGCGACGCGGTAGTCGCCGGGATTGACGAAGCGGATGTATTCCGGGGCTTCCTTGTTGAGCAGGGTATAGCTGCGCTGCGGGTTCGCCGCGCTCGGCCAGTGCCAGCTCTCCGGGAACTTGGGCAGCACGTGCGCCTTGTTGCGCGCGGCGATGTAGTCGGGGTGATCGAAGCCCAGCTCCGGCCGCCCGGTGATTCGCGCATTGCCGCCATGGCAGTCGGTGCAGCCCAGCTTGACTGCAGGCGTCGCGTGCATCGTGGGCGCATCGCTGGCGGTGTGGCAGGTGAGACAGCCCGCCGACTTGGCATCCATGTCCGCCGCCGACTGGCCAGCGGGCGCAGCGGGCGCGCGCACCAGCGAGTAGTCGCGCTCGACCGGCTTTTCCTCCTCGCTGGCGAGAAGGCGGCCCGCAGGGATGGCCAGCGCCAGCAGGAGCGCGAAAGCGAGGAATATCCGGCTGAGGCGCTGCATCAGTAACTCACGATGATGTTGGCGAGGACGGAGTAGTAGTTCCGGTTGCCCTCGGCGTTGTCGAACAGGTCGCGGAAGCCCTTGCCCGGGACGAGGGCGGCGGCGCTGAGGCGCGCCACGATGTTCTGCGTCGCCTTGGGGCGCCAGATCGCGGCGGCGGAAAGGTCCCAGCCGATGTCCCTGGGGATCGAGCCTTCATTGCGCAGCGTCTGCAGCGTTGCGGTGTTCTCGAACCACAGGTGATTGGCGTTGGTGGACAGGCGGAACTCGGGCGTCAGGTCGAAGTCCGCGCCCGCGCCGACCAGTACGGCTCCCGGGTTGTTGAAGTTCGACTGGCCCTGTTCCTTGGACGAGCGCAGCGAATTGAGGATGCCATTGCGTCCGTTGACGCCAATGACGCGGCCGCCGCCGGCGAAGGGGATCGTCTGGCGGATCCAGTAGCTGGTGTCGGCACCCGCGAAGATCGGGTTTTCGAACACCGCGTCGAAGCCGGTTTCCTTGTTGTCGTAAGGATCGCCGTCGCCGGTGGCGTAGAGGCCGGACAGGCGAAAGCGCATCCAGTCCTTGTCGTAGCTCAGTTCGGCGGCGCCGAAAAAGGCGCGGATGTCGGCCTTGCGGTCGGTGAAGAAGCTGTTGCGGTCCTGGCCGAGCGCGCCATAGGCCGATGCCGTCAGGTTGATCCGGCCGATGCGGCCATCGGCGTTGTAGCCGAGGTAGACGACGTCGTAGTCCCGGCCCTTGAGGGTGCCGAGCAGGGCCGGGCGCACCGGAAAGCCGTTATCGTCCACTTCGACCCGGCCTGCCTCGCGGTTTCGGTTGTACGCGACGGTGAACTGGCTGGTCAGCGCCGGGATCAGGAAGTCCTGGCGGTAGATGTTGGCGACGAACAGGAAATCGTCGCGCGGGCGCTGGACGACCGAGTTGAGGCCCGAGTTGGTGTCCTTCTCCAGCCGCCAGAATGCGGCGAGGTTGTACTGCACCCGGTTGTTGTCGCGGTTGCCGAAGAAGCGGATGCCAAGCTGGTTGTCGTTGAACAGGAAGCCGCGAAAGTCTGCCTGGAACGGTTGGATGCCCACGCGCACCGAATCGAAGTCGTAGCGGTCCGAGGTGTTGCGCAGGTGATAGTCGATGAAGGCTTCCTGCACGCCGACGAAATGGTCGGAGCGGTGCGAGGGCTTGCTCGGCTCGACGAAGAGCACGCGCTTTTCGGGCACGTTGACGTAGTTGTAGTTGAACGCCAGCGCGACGCGGTATTCGACTGCGGGCGGCTTGAACGCGGTATTGCCCTTGGTCAGGCCGAGCCCGAGGATGAAGGTCTGCGAAAAGACGAGGCTGGCGTCCTTGCCGAAGACGTCGATGGAACCCGGTCGCTCGGTCGTCTGCACGCCCACGGGAATCGGGAAGGTGCGCGGTTCAAGAACGGTGTCGGAAATCAGGTTGAGGCCGAAGAACCAGTCGTCGCCCTTGATCGGCAGCCACTTGACCTTCTTGGGATCGAGCGGACGGTCACCCTTCAGCGTGTTCTGGTGATAGGGGTCGAACCAGCGTTCCTTGACCACGCCCAGCGTCTCGATCAGGCGCCAGCGGTCGGGGATCGGGACCTGGTCGGTCGGAAATGCCTCGGGCGGGGGCGCACGCACCGCGCCTTCGTTGTTCTGCGTCACCCGCTCGGGCAGCGGCGGGGTGTAGCCGGGACGGCGGCGGCCGTCGATCACGCCGGGATCGACGTCTTCGGGGGCGGTCTCGGTGCCCGGCGGTTCGAGGATCGGCTGCTCGGGCTGCGTATCCTCCTGCCCGAAGGTGGGCTCGGGGATTTCCTGCGGCGCGGCCTGCGCCGCCACCATGGGGACAAGAAGAACCGGCAGGGCCATCGTTACAGGCCCTCGCAGACGTTCTGTTCGCTGGAGTCGAGGAACGGCGCGAAGGGACAGTTGACGAAACGCAGGCGCACCATCGCGCCGTTGACGTTGACGACGATCCGGTCGGCGCGGATCGCTGCCGGGGCATTGCCGGTGGTGCCCAGGCGCACGCCGGCATTGTGGTTGCCCAGGAAGCTGATCATGTCGTCCTGGTCGATACCGTCACCCGATACGCCGATGCCGCCGACCAGCACGTTGCCGCGATAGACCGGGACCGAACCGGGGAAGATCTGGATGCCGTTCTGCAGCCGGTTCTGGTTCGTGGCGACGTCGGGCAGGAAAGTGCAGCGCTGCTGCGTATCGGTGGCGCTTGCCCCGGTGACGTACTGCAGGTGCTGGGCGAGGTTGGTCAGGACCAGCGCCGATTGCAGGCCGGTGGAGAACGGGCTCCACTGCGCGATCGGGCGCGAGAGTGGGCCATTGGGATTGCCGACTTCGCCGTCAGGGAAATAGGGGCGCGACAGGTTGCCGCCCGAGCGGTCCGCAAAGGCGAAAGTGCCGGTCAGTGCGCTCTGGTCATTGAGGAAGGTGCGCACCTTGCCGACGAAGGCCTGCACGTCGCTGCTGGGATCGCCCAGAAGCTGCGCCCCGGCCTGCGCGCCGGAGAAGAAGGTGGCGGTGCGCGCCTTCTGCAGCGAGACGTCGGTGCCGAAGATCGGGGCATCGGGAGAGCGCACGATGCCCAGCACCTCTCCGCGCGTATCGACGAGCGAGATCGAGACCTGCGCCCGGCTGTCGAGCGGCTGGCGGATCTGCGCGCGTGCGCGCGACATGACCTTGAAGGCTTCCTCGAGGATCGCCGTGGCTTCCTGCGCCGTGATCGGCTGGGCGATGTCGGCGCCGTCGGTTCCCGCGCGGATCGGGTAGCGGTTCGCGCCGCTGCCGTTGGTCAGGACGAACGCGTCGCGGTCGGAAAACTCGGAGGTCGTCGATGCGCGGATGCCCGAGGCTTCTGAGCCATAAGCGGTGCCGGCGCGCAGGGCTGCGGTTTCGAAGTACCCTTTGACAGCGACGAGACTGCCCAGCGCGGGGGCGGTCTGCGCGTATGTTGCGCCGGCGACGTCGAACAGGCCGGAATAGGTCGCGTCCGAGTAGCGCAGCTGGGTGCCGTCCACGTAGATCCGGTTGGCGCGGATCGCCTCCGGGGCTTCGAAGCCCACGGTGCCGGCCAGCGCGATCTGTTCCTCGAAGTCGGTGTCGGTGTCGAGCACGTTGTCGTCGAGGCCGTAGACCCCGTCGCCGCTCACGCCGATGCCGCCCACGAGCACGCCGTTAATGTAGAGAGGAAAGCCCCCTGGGTCTGCCGAGAGGCCGAGCGGTGACCGCTTGGGCCCGATCAGCGCATCGGTGCCGGAAGCCTTGAAGCGCGATGCGAAGTCCGAACAGGGAAGCTGGCTGAACTGCACGCCGAACAGTGGCCCGCTTTCCAGGCCGACGGTGCTGGGGGCGGGCGGGAAGTGTTCCTGCACGATCATGCTGGCAGTGCGGCTGGTGAAGGCGTTGCCCGCGCTTGACAGGTAGGCGCCGGTCACCGCCTTGGCGATGGCGGCGGCCTCGGCCGGAACGGACAGGCCCTGGATGTCGATGTTGTCGCCATTGGGCGCATCGGGGATTTTGGCATTGGCCGGGGCGCCGGCCATGCGGAATACGGCAAGGACATTGCCGACGCGGTCGACCACGGCAATGACCGAGGGATGACCGGACTGGTTGGCCTGCGCCGCGGCCTGCGCCACGATCTTGCCGACGTTTGCACTGCTCAGCGACAGCTGTGCCGGGGCCACATAGTCCTCCAGCGTGGTTCCGCCGCCCGAGGAACCGCCGCCCGAGCTGCCGCCGCCCGAAGAACTGCCACCGCCGGAACTGCCGCCCGATGAGCCGCCGTCGTCTCCGCCGCAGGCCGCCAGCATGAGCGTGGCCGCGAGCGCTGCAATGGTGCCCCCCCGCCAGCGCATCAGCGCAGGGCCTCGATCGAGCGGGCAGCATTGCCCAGTGCGGCGCGGAAAGTGCCGGGATCGAATTTCTCGGGCGCGGAAACGGCGGCATAGGCCCGGTTGATCTGTGTGCGGATGCCGGCGGCGGCACCCACTGTGATGCGGCCTTCTCGGACCAGCGCGTTGAGCAGGGTGTCGACGGCCATGACCGCCTGCGCCGAACCTGTGTAGTCGGTCAGGCGCGGGGTGATCGCCTTGCCGGCAATCGTCGCGATGACCTGGAACGCGGTGTCGTTCGAATAGTGACGACCGGCCAACGCATCAGACAGTGTACCGGCGGCGAAGGACAAAGCTTTGGCAGCTTCTGCGGCCTGCGGGCGGCCCTGCGCCATGGCGGCGTGGAAGGCCTTGGCGGCGGCGTCGTAGCGGGCGGCCTGACCGGGCGCGAGCGTCGATGCGACGGCGGAGAGCATGATCATGTTCTCGTCGTTGTAGGGCGGGTTGCCGAAGGGGATCGGGCGCCCGGGATTGGTCTCGAACGTGCGCTTCGCAGCCGGATTGTCGGTGATCTGGCGATGGCAGGAATGGCAGTCGTAGAAATAGAACTGCGGGAACATGCCTTCGGTGGCGAGCGAGGCATTGGTGAACAGGCGCGTCGAGCGTTTGACCGCTTCGGCCTGGCCCACGGCCCAGAGCTGCAGGCTGTCCAGCCTTCCCTTGCGCTTCGCGTAGTCGGCGTCGAGGTTGTAGTGGGCCTGCAGCGAGGAAAAGAGGTCGAGCTCGAACGACACGCGCGGGTGCCCCGCCGCCATCATCGAATGCGTGACGAACTGGCCCGGCTTGTCGCTGCCGAAGTGACAATCGAGACAGACCGAGGCGCGCACTTGCGGTTTTTCGAGCGGGATCATGCCTGCCGCGACGTTCGAGGCATGGGTGGCCGGCATCGCATAGTGACTGGAGAGCCAGCCCGAAGCTGCGCCATGGCAGGATTCGCAGCCTACGCCATCGGCGGCCAGGTAGCGTCCTCCGCGCGCGGCATTGGGCGCATTGGTGGCATGGCAGCCAAGGCAGGCGGGTGCCGAAGCGGCATTGCCCAGCCCCAGGGCCGCAGCGATGCGCTGGCCGCGCGGAGTGGCAAGAACCGCGGTAGCCCGGCTGTGCGCGCCGGTCTCGCTCGACGGCTCCTGCCAGATGCGCAGTTCGTCCTGGCGCACGACCTTGCCGTCGCCTTCGCTGCGGCCATGGCACGTGGACCCGGCGCAACTGGCGACGCCTTCGTAGCTGTCGGCCGTGGCCGCGTTGGACCAGACCATGACGAGCGCGGTGAAGATCGCCGCGATGGCCAGGTACAGGCGCGCCCGCGCGCGAAGTCCGGTTCCGATTACCCCCGAATGGGTCACTTGGATTGCCCCCCTACGCAGCCCTCCGTGTCCGGAGAACAGCTATCGCCCCATAGATCCTCGTTGCCAACCCCTGTAACCGGCTCATCGACCAAGGGCAACGTAAGGTTACGTACAAGTTCCGGCAAATCCACGTTAATTTGGATTGGCGGCGGTGAAAGTAGTGCGCCGACATTATTTTCAGGCGTTACCGGATGTTCGATATCCGTCTTGGTGCGGACGATTGTTTCGAGCCCAATGCCGGGTTGCAACAAGGTACAGGGTAGCCCGATCACGCACCCGTTAACCGTCGAGAGCGGGTTGAACGGTCCACCCGGCGCCGCCGCATTGCCGTTCACGGTAACTAGGGACACGGTATCGAGGCCGGTCAGCGCATTTCCGGCCGAATCGATCAGCACCCCGTTCACGACGATTCGCGTGCCGGTTCCCGCGGTCGTGATCGAAAGGGCATTGGCGGTGAAGCCGCGCCGGTCGGCAAATGCGGTGGTGGTGCCCAGGTTCTGGATGAAGATGCCGTCGGTGACGCTCGCCTCGATCGATCCGGCCAGCAGGCCGCCTGCCGAACTCGCAGCCGGTTGACCCATCAGGCCGTCGATCGCGGTGATATCCGTTGCGGTGTCGACCTGGCCGATGACACTAGAGGTGGCGGCGGTGAACCGGTCGGCCGTGACCCGCAGGATGCCCTGTGCGCCGCCATTGGCGTTTGCCAAGGCGATTGCGCCCAGATCCGTCGCGACGTCCACCCTTGGCGCGATCAGGGCGAACGTATCGAATGCGCCGGAAGTGGTGAGCGCGACGTTCCCGATTACCGAAATGCGTCCGTTCGACGTTAATGAAAGCGTCCCGCCCGTGCCGATCGCCTGACCGGTGCCGAAGCCCAGCGTGAGGTCGCCGACCTGGACTGCGCCGGTGCCGGACTGGACGACAATGGCAATCGCATTGTCGGCGAAGACCTGCTGCAGCTCTGTGTTGTCGAGACTGTAGCCGCCAGCCGCCGCGCCGCCGATCGTGCTGGTATTGGCGCCGTTGCTGTTGGTGAAAGTGACGCTGGTCGTCCGTCCGCGCTGGCCCAACTGCGCAGTCGGACCGATGACGATATCCTGCGAGGTCGCCGTCATCGTGCCGCCGACGGCAAAACCGTCGATGGTCAGGGTCTGTCCTGCGCTCATGGCCAGCAGACCGGCTGCAACTGCATTGCCGGCGATCGATGCATTGGCTCCTGCATCGACGGTCAGGTCGGCGCTGGAGGTGAGGGCGCCGTTTGCCGCGATGTCTTGTCCGGCGGCAATCGCAATGCCGGCACCGGTGACGGCGCCGGTGTTCGAGAACGCCCCGGCAGCGCTCGCAAGGTCGACGCTGCCAGTTGCGCTGGCCGTGGCAATATCGAGATCGCCCTGTGTCTGGATCGCGAGGTTTCCAGCCGTCGCGGTGGCATCGGCGAAGGCAAGGCTGCCGCTTGAGGCAATGTCGAGCGACGTGCCGCTTGCAGTCACCGGTCCGGTCGAGAGCAGGTCGGCGACGTTCACCGGGCCAAGCGCGGAGAACAGGCCGGTGGTCCCGCCCGAGGTCAGGCTGCCGAGATCGATACCGGTCGCGCCGTCGATCAGCATGTTGCCGGCGCTGGTGATCAGGCCGGTGCCGGTGATCTGACCCTGCGTCGAGGTGATCGTCAGCGGGCCGCCGGAATCGAGGCTGCCGGTGCCGAGAATGTCGAAGAGGGCATCGCCGGTGGTGGTGAAGGTCGTGTCGCCCACGACCGAGATCTTCGCGTCGGCCGTACGCAGATAGAGTCCCTGGCCATCGGACCGGGCGGTGTCGCCGGTTGCGGTTGCGCTGAAGGTCCCGAAGACGGTGAGCGCCCCGCTTGGGGTGGCTGCCGAGCTTCCGATCTTGAGGAAGCCCGCGACGGTCGGCGGCGCGGTGCCGCCGGGATTGGTCCCGCCCGTTGCATCCGCGGTGAGGACGGCATTGCCCACCACGTCGAGAGCGCCCCCTTCCGAGGCGAGGCCGGCGCTGCCGCCGGTTGCCAGGCCCTGTGTCAGGGAATCGACGCTGTTGGCGCCGCCGGTCGCGGAGCCGTCGACAAGCAGGTCGGTGCCCACGGTCATCGTGCCCGTGCCCTGTTGCCCGGCACTGGCGCTGCCGCCGAAGGCATTGCCGCCCAGTGCGCCCGCCACGGAGCCGTTGCCGCCGATGCCGTCTGCAAGGACCGAGACGAGCCCGTTGAGGGTTACGGTGCCGCCGCCGCTGCCGGACAGCACGGCAAGGCCTCCGGTGCTGTCGCCGCCGATGCCGCCCAGTCCGGCCGCGCCGGCAAGACCGCGGGCAGTGACCTGGGTGACTCCGGCGACAGTGATGGTGCCGCCCGAGCCCGCAAGCCGTGCCTGTCCGCCCGTACCGTCGCCACTGCTGCCGTTGGCGGCTGGGTCGACGCCGAGGCTCGAGCCGTTGGCGTTTACCGAGATTCCGGTGCCGTTGACGATGAGCGCGCCGCCAGAGACATCGACTGCGGCAAGTCCGCCAGTGCCATTCCCGCCCTTGGCGCCGCCGGTTACGCCGCCGCCGGTTCCTTCGGCCAGGACGGAGAGCGTCGAGGCTACCGTCATCGTGCCGCCACTGACCGCGACCTGCGCGGTGCCGCCGGTGCCGTTGCCCAGCGAATCCGCGCCGCCGACCGAAGTGAATGTTCCGCCGAAGGCGCTGGCGTCGACTTGCGCCGGGTCGGCCAGGGTCACCGTGCCGCCGTTGAGCAGGAGGCTGGCCGTACCGCCCTGCGCCGCGGCGCCATACTGGTCGGCGCCGGGCGAGGCGAACGGGTCGAGGTAAGTGCCGTCCGCTCCGGCAAGGACGGTGAGACCGGTCCGTGCGGTTGAGAAGGAAGCCAGTGCTGCATCGACGACGAGGCTGCCGTTGTTGGCTACCGAGACGGTCGCGGTGCCGCCTGTGGCGGTGCCTGCGCCCGAGGTCCCTCCGGTCGTCGTGGCGTACGCCTCGACCAGGAGGCTGGGCAGCGACACCGAGCCGTTATCGATCGTCAACGCGGCATTGCCTCCGAACATGTCGGGAGAAAAGACCGAGCTGCTGGCGGAACTTTCCACTTCGAACCCGGCATTGGCGCTGATGGTGGCGTCCGAACCGGTTGTGAGCGAGCCGCCCGCCCCGACATTGACCACTGCGCTGCCAGCGCGCGCGAACCCACCCGAAGCGCTGTTTGCGGTGGTGTAGGCATCGGCTGTGACGTCGAGGTTGAAAGCCACGTTGAGCGCGACGCCCTGAATGTCGAGCCGCGCGCCATTGACGAGGTCGGCCGTCGCATTGCCGGAAACGCCGCCGCCGAAGCTTTCGCCGCTGTGCGCGCTGGCTTCAAGGCGAAGGCTGTCCCAGTTCTGCGCATTGCCCGCAAGCGATACGAGGATCGAACCACCGAAGCCGTCGCCGCCATTGCCACTCGATCCGGACCCGTAGCCCGAAGCGTTCAGGCCTATGCTGCCGAAGTTCAGGGTGCCGCCGGTATCGGCCATGGTGATGCCGCCGCCGGTGCCGTCTCCGCCGGTCACGTCGGAATAGCCGCCGGAACCCACGGAATCGATGAACAAACTGGTGCCCGAACCGATCGTCCCGCTGCTCGCGACGAGCAGGCCGACCTGGCCGCCGATACCGTTGCCGCCCAGCGCCACGCCGTCGCCGCCGTCGCCCGAAGCGTCGAGGCTGAAATTGCTCGCGGGTACCGTGCCGCCGCCGGTGGCGGTGAGCTGGATCGAGCCGCCCTGACCGTTTCCGCCGGTATCGCCGCTGCCGCCCGCGCCGCTGGCGCTGGCACGCAGGCTGTCTGCCGCGAGTGTTCCGGCGCTGACGATGCTGACGCTGCCGCCGGTGCCATTACCGCCTGTGCCGACGGCAACGTTCTGGCCGTAGCCACTGGCGTCGATTTCGAGATTGGGCGTGGTAATCGACCCGGCACCCAGGCCGATGGCGACGCTGCCGCCCGTGCCGTTGGCGGATAGCGCTGCCGTACTTGTGGCATCGCCGATCGCGCGCAGGCGAATGCGTCCCGCCGCCGTCAGCGCGCCGCCTCCGTCGACATTGACGGCGACCGCGCCGCCCTGGTCGGCGTAGCCCGCATTGACGTCCAGCGCATAGGCAATGCCGAAGGGTGGGAACTGCAGGTCCGAAGGCAGGCCGGTCGTGTCGTTGGCGACGATCTGGGCACCGCCCAGCGCATCGAGCCGGACGAGGTTGATGGCATTGAGCGTCGTGAAACGGTCGAACTGCGTCAGGGTGGTCGGCGCGACGGTGATCGTGTCGGTTGCCGAGGCTGTCGTGACCGAAGTGAACTGCGCATCGCCGATGGCGATGTTGGCGGTCGCGGTGAAGGGGCTTGCGGCGTCGAAACCGATGCCATGCCCCGCCGAGAGGACGACCGAGCTGCCGTCGCTGGTCGCCACGGCCGCCGCGTCGTAGCCGATCCCGCCGCTCAGCAGCATCGTCAGGCCGTCGTTCTTGCCCATCGCGACCATGTAGATCGATTGCACATCGGTGCTGCCGGTCGAGGCCGCGCCGCCCGTCGATCCGGTATGGACCACGCCGTTGGCATCGGTGGTGCCGGTGGTGACATTGATGTCGAACAGGCCGGCGTTGATCGTGATGTCCGCCACTTCGGCCGCGACATAGGCGATCGAACCGTCCGAACGCACGGTACCGCCCTGCTCGATGCGGGGGGCGACGAGGGCGACGTAGGCCGCATTGGTCGGTGCCTGCGGGTTGAGCAGGGCGTTGATCTGCGCGCCGTTCCGGATCGTCACCGGGGCCAGCGATCCTGCCGCTCCGGCGAACCGGATCTGGCCGGTGGGACCGTAAAGACCGCCGGTCGTGTCGATCGGATTGGTGGTGAGCACCAGCCCGCCGACGTTGAAGGTGGCGGTCGAGCCGACGATCACGCCATTGGGCGAATAGAACCAGACATTGCCGCCGGTCGCGCCGGCCAGGGTGCTGTTCACGGTGCCGTCGAACTGGATCGTCGAACTCGTGGGATTGCCCGTGCCATCGACGGGCACGATCCGGTTGAGCACCGTGTAGTCGGTGCCGCTGAAGCCGGAATCGGTGAAGTTGGCGGTGGTCCCGCCTGTCTGGAAGATGACGTTGCCGGTACCGCCCGGATCGTTCGTCGTCCAGTCGATCACGACTTCGGTGGAGCCGATGAAGACATCGGTCGTCCCGGCGCCGTCGACGATGGAGGCGATACCCGAGTTGACCGTCCCGGTGCCCTGGAAGGACTGCGCCTGAGCCGGAGTCGGGGCGGCGATGGCGAGGACCAGCGCGGAGAGGCTCGCCCCGGAGAGCGAGGCGCGGTGCTGGCGGGCGATGGCGGTGAGGGGCTTCTTGGTCATGACGGATCCTGCGGCCAGAGCCGTGCCCTAATTGTGAAAAGCACGCGTACATCGCCGCGTTCCTGTTGGAATCCGGCGCGTCTCAATGGAACTGCGAGTGACAGGTTGGCGTCGATGGCGCCGCCCCAGCGTGCCCGCAGGCCGCCGCCCGCCGAATAGGCGCTCTGTCCGTCGCTGCCGTGGCGCCAGGCGCGCGCGGCATCGAGGAAGGCATAGGGCTGCACCGCAAGGGCCTTGTCGACTGCACGGGCGATGCCGCCGTAGCGCAGCTCGAAGGAGGAGCCGATGCCGCTGTCGCCGAGCACTGTGCCGGGATCGAAGCCGCGCCCTACGGTGTAGTTGCCGATGCTGAACTGTTCGTAGGACAGCAGACGGTCGGGCGAATATTGCGCGCGGGGCGAGACGGCGAGGGCCAGCTTGGGCACGGGGCGGAATTCGGCCGTGGCCTCTGCCCGCAGCACGAAGGCGCTGGGATCGGCCAGCAGGTTGCTGATCGGAACGTGCGGCGTCAGGCAGTTGCTGAGCGGCGAACAGTCGCGGCTGGCGCCCAGCGCGTCGAGCCCGTGCCGGGCCTCGACCTGCACCCCAAGGCGCCAGCGCGGCTCGGCGGCGGTATAGCCGCCATGGCCGACGAGGCTCGCGCCATCTGCGGTGTCGGCGGCAAGGCGGGCATAGAGTACGCGCAAGTGGTCGCGGGTCAGCGGCGTGGTCGCGAAATCGATGTCCTGATTGACGATCTCGAGGCCGCCTGCGGCCTTCAGCGAGACGGCGCGCTTGCGGATCAGGGGATAGCTCACCCCGATGTCGGCGGCGATCGTATCGCTTTCGAAGGGCAGGGCGCCCGACGGCTCGCTGCGGCCCCACAGCAGGCTGCCGCCCACGCGCAGCCCGCTGGCCCCCAGCGCGAAGTCGTGGGTCGCCTGCAGGACCGTCTGTTCCTTGAAATCGAACGTGTTGAACAGGCTCACGGTGGTGCGGTCGGCCAGGCCGGTCACGCCGTTGAAGGTGGCCTGGATAAAGCCGCCTTCGCGCCCGACCGCCCTGGAACCCAGGTTCTGGATGCCGCCGACAAGTTCGAAGGGCTCGCGGCGCACGACGACGTCGCCAATGACGTCGCCGGGCGTGCCCCGCGCCGGCTTGAGGGTGAGGCGGACCTGGTAACCGGGCATGTCGCCCAGCAGCAGGAGCTGGCGTTCGGCGACGTGGGTGTTGAACCAGGGTTGTTCTGTCAGGTGGGCCAAGTGCGCCGCAATTGCCTTGTCGTTGGCGCCGACATCGCCGCGAACCTGCACTTCGACCAGTCGCGCGACGAGCACGTCCATCTGAACCTGGCCGCCCTTTTCGATCCGCTGCGGCGGGATCTGCACGGCGGCGAGGTAGCCCATTTCGCGCAGGGCCGTAGCGGCGCGGTCGCGCACTTCGCACAGGGCGGCAACGGGCAGGTCCTGCCCGGCCATGTCACTCCAGGTGTCGTCCAGTACGCTGGGGTCGACGGCCTCGAGATGCGCGAAGTTCACGCGGGAGAAAGTGACGCGGGTCTGGGCGAAGGCCGGGTCGGCCAGCGGGCAGGGGCCGCGCTCGATCTGGCTTTCGACATCGAGGCGCGGACGCGGCGCGGGCAACCGGTCGAGGACGCGGCCGGGATCGAGGGATTCGCGTGTCTGTGGCTGGGGCGCCGGCGCGGCAGTCTGTGCCCGTGCCGCCAGCGGGAACGCGGCCGCCGCGATCGCCGGGCCGAGCATCATGCTCCGCCGCAGCGAACCGCTTCGCGCGCCGCAATTCCGTTTCAGATCCGCGATCGCAATCGCCCTCATTCTCATTCCCCCGGCCGGACCTCTCTGTCCGGCAAATCCTTCATGTCAGGGCCCGTCCGGAACCCTTACCCCTGTGTGCCGCGCGCTCAGTCGGTCGGCAGGGCCAGCGAGCTGGCCAGCAGCGAAACCTGGCTCTCGCAGCCCTTGGCCAGAAGCGCCTCGGCAAGGTCTTCGGGCGCGTAGTCGATTTCCGGCATCAGCTCGAACGTCACCTTCACGTCCGGTTGGCCCCTGCGCGAAATGACGTAGGAAGCCCCGTCGGCCACTGGCGTAGCGACTTCCCATGGCGCGACCATCGAGCCGGTCTGGAAGGCGAGCGTCGTGGCGCTGCCGCCGTCAGCCGGTTTGACGCTGTAGCTTTCGTTGCCTTCATTGCTGGGCCGCCAGGCGCGCACTTCGGCCGGATCGACGACGCAGACCGGGCCGGGGCTGGTGACGTCGACGTACCACAGGTTGGGGCGCAGGGGCTTGCCGTCCGGGCCGCTGCCGCGAACGGCCCCGGTCCGGACCCGGCTGGCACTGCGCTGGGTGGTCAGTGCAACGAACGTCGTTGTGCGGCTGGGGCCGGTGCTGGAGCCGACCGGGAAGGTACCGGCCCCGCGCAGGACACGGGTGCCGCGCTTGTCGAGGATGGTCACGCTGTCCGATGCCTTGAGCGTGATCTCGGCATCGTCCGGCAGCTTGGTGCCCGGCGGGTAGGACTTCGCCGAGGGGCCGCTGGACGCGACGACGATGCCGGCCATTGCCGTGGCGGGCAGGGCCATCAGGACGATGGCGGTCATGCCGCGCAGTGCGGCGCGGTTGGTGCGGTGGCGCTTATCCGAGGACATAGGCCCTGTTCCCTTCCAGTTTACGGGTTCGTTCCGAGAGATTGCGCAAGGCCGGGTCGTCCGGGTGGGCGTTGGCAAGCGCATCGATGCGGTCGGCGGCGGCGGCCGGGTCGCTGTCGATCAGGGCGACGGCATCGGCCAGCGCCTCGCGATCGGCGGCGGGAAAATCGGGAGCGGGCTCGAAGATGTCGACCGGCTTGGCCCGGCCGCGCAGGACCACGCGGCCCAGCGGGCGCCACCAGTCGAGGCCCGAGCGCTCGGCGAACTCGCCGCTGGCGACGACCGAGGTTCCCAGCGACTTGTTCGCGGATTCGAGGCGGGCCGCGGTGTTCATTGCATCGCCGAGCGCGGTGTACTGGATGCGCCGCTCGCCGCCGAAGTTGCCGACCACTGCCTCGCCGAAGTGCTGGCCGACGCGGGTGCGGCCGATCGGCGGCAGCGAGGGATCGATCGAATGGCGAAATTTCTCGCCGGCCTGCCACATGGCATAAGCGCATTTCGCAGCCTTCTGGGCGTCGTCGGGCCGGGCGATAGGTGCGCCCCAGAAGGCGACGACGGCGTCGCCCACGTACTTGTCGACGATGCCGCCGTGCTCGAGGACCACCGTGGTCAGCTTGTCGAGATATTCGTTGAGCAGCTTGGCGACGACTTCCGGCTCAAGCTGGTGCGACAGCTTGGTGAAGCCCTCGAGGTCGCTGAACAGGATGTAGAGTTCGCGCTTGCTGCCCGAGAGGGTCAGGCGCTCCGGGTTGTCGATGATTTCCTGCGCGATGTCGGTTGGCAGGTACTTGCCCAGCGCGTCCTGCGCGAAGCGCCGCTCGACCGCGCCGGACGCGCGCACCGCGCTCGACACGCCGATGAAGGCGAGGATCCAGCCGGCGATCCAGCCGAAGGCAGGGGTGCCGTAAGTCTCGACGCCCGAGGCTTCGAGGTAGAAGGGCAGGCCGATCATCATCGCCAGCTGGAGGATGAACAGCGGAACGATCTTCCAGGTCCGGCCGTCCAGCAGGGCGGTCAGCGACGCCGCGAAGATGAAGATGAGCCCGACCGCCCAGCGCTCCCAGCCTGAAACCGGTGTCCGGCGTGCGCCGTCGAGCATCTGCGCGATCATCGCGGCATGGACCTCGATCCCGGGGACAGTGGTGCCGGTATAGCTGGTCAGGGTGGTGGTGACCTGGTCGGTATCGATGATCTGGCCGCCGATCAGCACATAGCGGCCTTGGACCTGCGCGGCGAAGGCGGCGGCCATCTCGGGATCGTCGAGCGAGGCGAACAGGTCGATGGGGATCGACGAGAAGACCGGAGCGTCGCTGTCGGCACGGCGGTAGCGGATCGATCCGGTATAGCCGGCAAAGGCCCTTTCCTGCCCGGTGCCGCCCGCGGCGACCATGGCGCGCCCGAGCAGTGGCGGCAGGCCCGCTTCGAGCGAAGGCCAGACGCGCGTCGCGCCCTGGTAGTTGCTCAGGCGAATGCTGGCCGGGCGCGCATTGCTGCCCTTGAGCTGGTCGAGCAGGCTCTTCAGGTACTGCTGCTGCTCGTAGTTGATGTCATCCTTGTTGGTCGCCTGATCGGCATAGGCGACGAACGTGGGCGTGTGCATTGCGCGCAGCGTCTGGACGAGTTCGGCGTCCTCGTCCTGCGGCTGGTCGAAGAGGATGTCGATGCCGATGGCCTTGGCGCCCATCGCGTCGAGCGTGCGCAGCGCTGTGGCAAGCATCCCGCGATCGAGCGGCGAGCGCTTCTTGGCGTTGATCAGCGTCTGGTCGGTATAGGCGACGATCTGGATGCGCTGGTCCTGGTCGACCTGCGGGGCCAGGACGAAGCTGCGCAAATCGTAGAGCGAGTCCTCGGCATCGCCGACGACCGGGATGTCCCAGCTGAAACGGGCCAGGATCACGCCGATCACAACCAGCATCACGGTGGCGGCCATCTGCCGCTTGCTGGCAGCGCGCACCTTGCGCCAGCCCTTGCGCAGCAGGGTGGCGGTGGGTGGTTGCGCCGTTGTGACCGGTGTGCTTGCCATGACCGTGCCGCGCTCAGTGCGCCGGGACCGGCCGCGCCGCGTCGCCGACGATGGCGAAGCCTGCCCAGTAATAGGGATGCGAGGTTAGCGGATCGTCCATCAGGCTGGTCTGCGAGGCACGCAGGGCATTGCCGATCGAGGCGTTCTTGGCCTTGTAGAAGCCGTTGAACAACCGCTCGGTCGCATCGAAATCGTCGGGCGCGGGCCAGTGGCTGGCGATCACCTGACGACCGCCCGCTGCGATGAAGGCACGCACGAGGCCGTCCAGCGCCTCGCCGCCGCCGGTGGCAAGACCGGCTTCTCGCGTTGCCTCCAGACCGGCACCCGCCGCGGTGTCGCAGGCCGAGAGGATCACGAGGTCGGCGTCGAGGCGAAGGTCGAAGATCTCTCGGAAGGACAGCAGGCCGTCCGACCGGGAATCGCCGAAGGAGGTGAGCAGGGCCGGGCGTACCGGGCAGCCCACGCGCGGAGCGGTGACGAGGCCGTGGGTGGCGAAGTGGACGATCCGGAAGGCGCCGAGGTCGGGTCGGGCCATGATCGCCTCGTCGGTGAAGTTCGCGCCGGTCATCAGATCGGTGCCGCCCGAAAGCAGGCTGGCGGCCTCGTTCAGCTCGCGCGGAGAAATCGGCTGGTTCCAGGTTGAAAGCGGCCAGGCGCAGTCTGCATCGATCGCCGCGCCCTCGCCCGAGCGGATGCCGGGACGCACGCTGACCGGGCCGAGCGGGACGTTGTTGCCCAGGCCCAGGTACTCCTTCTTGGCCACCGATCGCGGCGCGGCGCGGGCGTCGCGGAAGCTGGCGGCGGAAAGCGCGGTCGATACCTCGCGGTCGCGTCCCAGCCAGTCGATCCCGGTGAAGTCGTACTCGTCGCCTCCGGCCTTGACCCTGGCATGGTAGGCGGCAACGCCCCTGGCATCGTCGGTCAGCAGGTTGATCGGTAGCTTGAGCATCGCGCCCGCCGGCTCGAAGATCAGGTGCGAGAGCGTTTCGATCTCGCTGCGCGCAGGGCCGAGCAGTGCCTTGTCGAGAGTGACTGCGGTGTCGATGTCGAAGGGGTAGGTGGACTGAACCCCGTTGATCGTCAGCGAGATGGAATCGCGCAGGGTGTCGACCGCGTCCTCTGCCTCGCGCGCGCTCATTGCGACTTTCCAGCCGCGCGCCTGCGTCGGCGTGATGAGCACGCCGTAAAGCGAACCGGCCAGCTGGGCGAGCTTGAAGTAGCCTTCACCCGGCTTCAGCGACGCGCGCAACTGCTCCACCGAGGCCGTGCGCTGGGCGACGGCCCGGTAGCGCGGGAACTTGGCGAGCGCGTCCATCGCCTCGAGCTGCGCACCGGCAAGCTGGTCGCGCCGGGCACGCAGCGCGTCGAGCTGGGCATCGCTCTCGCCCGGCTGCTGCGCGGCGGAGAGACGGGCGATCTCGACGCGGGTGCGCTCCAGCTCGCGCGAGATGCCGAGCGAGCGGCGATAGAGCCCCGCGGCGTCGTCGGAGCCGCCTTCCAGCTGGCGCGAAAGCTGGGTCAGCGTTTCCGCTGCGCCGGGCTGCTGAAGCAACTGGCTCGCCGTGAACAGCTCTTCAACCCGCGCGGGGGCCTGCGTGGCTTCGCCTGCCAGCAGGTCGAAGTAGGGCCGCATGAGGTGTTCCATGCCGACCAGCACCCCCTGGTCGCGTTCGACGTCGGCAATCACGCCGCGATAGATCGTCAGCGCTTCGTCGGCCTTGCCGCGACGGGCAAGGAAGCCGGCGAGCCGGGCGCTCACGACATGGACCGAGGCGCTGTCCGGGTAAGTCGTCTCGACAAGCTCGAGCGCACCGCGCAGGTTGCTTTCGGCCTCGCCGTAGCGACCCTGCGCCTCGTAGCCCAGCGCCAGTTCGGACATGATCTGCGCGCGCAGGCGAGTGATCGAGATGATTCGGCCGTCCTGCACCTTCATCGCATTGGCATAGGCTTGCGAGAGCACCTCGCGCGCTTCGTCGGGCTTGCCGTCGAGGCGCAGCGCAGTGCCGCGCAGTTGCAGCGCCTGTGCGTCGATAACGGCGGCCCGGTCCTGCGGCGAAAGGCGGGTCGGCTGCCCGAGCAGGGCGGTCAGGCTGGCCCCTGCGGCACCGTTGAGACTGGCTGCGGTCTGCCGGTCGATGTTGAGCGCACCGTCGTCGGTGGCGGCCGCGATGAAGGGCGGAACGTCGCGCGACAGGATTTCCAGCGCCTCTTTCGGGGCGCCCCGGTTGAGGGCATCGATCGCGGCATAGTTGCGGGCGAGGCGGGTCTGGACCGGATCGCGCAGGCCCATTTCCTCCGCCTCGGCGAAATTGCGCCGGGCCTGGCCGAAAGCGCCGAGATTGGACAGCTGGAGGGCGCGGTTGACCAGCGCTTCGTGGATCTGCGCCTCGTGCGAGACGACGCCGACCTGCGTGGTGTCGGCCAGGATCGCAGGGGCGGCGGCGAAGAATTCGGCCGCTTCGGCATAGGAGCCGGCGCTGTTGCCGCGATAGCCCTGTCCGAGCAGCAGGCCGGGGTCGCTGTTCTCGGCGCGGGCGCGGGCAAGGCTCAGGCTGTCGCTGGCACCGAGGTTGGCGATCGAGATCGGTCCCTCGACGACGCGGTCGGCGACAAGCGAGCGCAAGGTCAGGCGCAGTGCGTCGTCATAGGCTGCCAGCCCTTCTACAGCGACCGTGCCCCGCTCGGTTTCCTGAACGTAGATACGCCATTCTAGGCCGGACTTGCTGTCGGTACAGGTCAGTCCCTGCACGCCCGGCGCCTCGCTGCCTGCGGGGCAATCGAGCATGTCGGTGCGTCCTGCCGCCACGCGCTGCAGCACATCGGCCTTGTCGCGAAATGTGTAGGCAGTGCCGACCGCACGGGAAACGTCGGCGCACAGGATCACCCACCTGCGGTCGAATATGGAGCGGCGCTGGTCGCCCATCGCGGTGCCCTGCACCTCGCAGGCCGGGCCGGCATTGCCGATCGGGAAGCTTTCCTCCGCCGAAGGGCGAAGCAAGGCGGGCGCAGCCGCACTGGCACCTGCCGGGACGGCAAGTGCAGCGACAGCCAAGATCGACCGAAACGTGCGCACCTCAAATCCCCCCAGTAATTCGTCATGTATTCCCGCATCGACGACTTGATGCGGAACTTGACCAGTCGCGGCGTAAACCCCATCGCCGAACGTCGTGGCCAATAAGTGCGATGCATTGTAGACCGCAACACGCTATTTGTTAAAGCCCGGTAATAAGTGATTTTTATCACCTGGTGCGCGCTTGCATCTGTGTTGTAGTAGCGCAAAAAGCACGCAGGTGCGCGCAATCGATACGTTATCCGCGCATTAAGGATGATTTTCTGGAATCGTTGCGCGAGTTCCGGCCTTGGGCCGAAACGAAGTCAAGCCGGCGAATCGTCCGTATTGCGCATCCAGTCGGCCAGCTTGGCCATTGCCTCGTAGATCGCCGCGCGTTCGGCTTCGCCCGATACGGTCTCGTCCAGCGCACCGCGCATGCACAGCAGCCAGGCATCGCGCGCGGCGCTGTCGATCGGGACGTGCATGTGCCGCATGCGCATGCGCGGATGGCCGCGCTCGCTGGAATAGGCCTGCGGGCCTCCGAGCCATTCGGTCAGGTAGCGCTTGAGGATCGACCGGCTCGGCTCAAGGTCCTCGCGGTGCATGGCGCGGATCGTGCGCGCCTCCTCGATCCGTTCCATGCGGTCGTAGAAGCCGTCGACAAGGCGGTCGATGGTGTCGCCGCCGCCGATGCGCTGGAATAGGGTGGCCTCGTTCAGCTGACCACTCCATCGGCATTCACGGTCTGGATCGCCTCGAACCCTTCGAAGCGCGGCGGGCCGAGGTAGCGCGGCTTGGCGGATGCGGCTCCGGCATGAGCCTTGCAGAACGCCTCGGAGCGCGTCCAGCCTTCGAAGGCCGCCTTCGATTGCCATACCGTATGCGTGGCGTACAGGGTGTGGTCTTCGGCCTCGGGGCCGCGCAGCAGGTAAAAGGCGACGAAGCCGGACACCTCGTGGAGAAAGCTCTCGCGGCTCTTCCACATGGTCTCGAAGCCTTCTTCCTCGCCCCGGATCACCTGGAAGCGATTCATCGCGATGAACATCTGGGCGTCCTCCTGCAGGTTCCTGCCGCGCGCTTAGGCCAGCGGCATCGAAAAGGCGAGCCCTCGACTTGGCCTGCGGGCTGGCGGTCGATGGATTGGACCATCGCATTACGAAAATCTTGGATGTTCCACGATCCAGTGCGTGCGAGGTAGCCAATGCAGGATGCTTGAAACTTCATTCCTCGACAGACGAGTCTGCTGGACTGGCGCCGCAGCGTTCGCCGCCCTGTTCGCCGTGCCCGAAAAGACCGGGGCGCAGGAGATCGATGCAGGTCATCCGGTGCAAACCACCACCGAACGGCGGCAGGGTGAAGCCGAGCGAATGAAGCAGACCGAGGCGCCGCTCGATATAGCCGCTGCTTACACTGCCGATGTCTGGCACAATTCGGGCGGGACCGGCAGCGGCTGGCGGTATCTCGACAATCTGGACGTTACTGCCGAACTCGATCTGGAGGCCGCCGCAGGCTGGGAAGGCGCTCGGGTCTTCGGCTATGTTCTTTACAACAATGGCCGCTCGCTCAGCGAACTGACGGGCGATGCGCAGGTCGTCAGCAATATCGAGACCGGAGTGCGCGCCCTGCGCCTCTACGAAGCCTGGATAGAGCAGGACATTGCGCCGGGTGCTTCGGTGAAGGTCGGGCTTTACGATCTCAATTCGGAATTCGATGCGCTCGATGCCGGTGCCCTGTTCATCGGCAGCGCCCACGGTATCGGCACCGACATCAGCCAGTCGGGCGAAAGCGGTCCCTCGATCTTTCCGCTGACGAGCCTCGCGCTGCGGCTTCAGGCAGATTTGGGCGAAGGGCTGACCGTGCGCTTTGCCGCGCTCGACGGCGTGCCGGGCGATCCCGACCATCCCAAACGCACTGCGATCGAACTGGGCCATGGCGACGGCGCGCTGCTGATCGGCGAGGCGAACTGGTCGAAGGGACCACTGCGCATTCTGGCGGGGGCCTGGGGCTACACTTCAGATTTCGACCGGCATGACGGAACGGGCTCGGGCAAGAGCCGGGGCGCCTACCTGCGCGGCGAAATGATCCTGTCCGAGAATGCCGACCACAAGCTCAGTGCCTTCGTACGCGGCGGGGTGGCGAGCGGGGCGGTCAATCCCTTCGGCACCTTCCTTTCGGGCGGTGTGACGCTGGACCTGCCCGGCGACTGGCAACTGGGAGCGGCCCTGGCCCATGCCCGCACGTCAACGCAGTACCGCGCGGCCAACCCGTCGACACGCGCCGAGACGGCCTTGGAACTGACGGTCGCCAAGGCGCTCACGCCATGGCTCAGCATCCAGCCCGACCTGCAATACGTCATCGATCCCGGCGCTGTGCCCGGGGTGGACGATGCATTGGCGGCGGGCCTGCGCATCACCCTGAGCATCTGACGCCTTCTCGCTTCACGTCGAGGACGGGTGGCTGCCGCCTCAGTGCTCCGGTTCGTCGGGGCGCCGGGGTTCGGGCAGGGGTAGCCACTGTTCGGCGTCCATCCCTTCGAACCAGGCATGGGGCGCCTCCCCGGCATTCGGCCAGAGCGGGCGCAGCGTGTTTCCATCGTACAGGAAGCCGCCGCGCATGACTGCATCGATCACGCGGGCATTGCGGATGTCGCGGCGCGGATCGGCGTCGAGCACCACCAGGTCGGCCAGCTTGCCCGGCTCGATCGTCCCGAGATCGGCGAGCCGCCCGATCGTCTCGGCAGAGCCCGCGGTGGCTGCGTGCAGCACGGCTTCGGGCGTCATGCCGCCGAGCGCATGCGCTTCCATTTCCCAGTGATAGCCGATGCCGGGGGCCTCGCCGTGCGAACCCATGCCGACCAGTCCGCCTGCTTGGGCCAGCGTGGCTGCATCGCGCGCGATCTCGCGAAAGCGCGTTTCTTCCAGCGGATGGAAGTCGCGCCCGCTGGTCAGCTTCTGACGGATGGCAGAGGGTGACCAGAAGCGCCGGATCTTGTCATCGACGACCGGGTCGTCGTGGGCGATGAACCAGTCCATCGCCGGAGAGCCGCTATTGGTGATGCTGAGGGTCGTCGTGTAGCTCGTACGCTGGGCGACGAGAACCTGGATCAGGTCGTCGCCCAGCTGCGGGGCGGGCAGGGCGTGTTCGTTGCCTGCATAGCCGTCGAGGATCTGCGTCAGGTCTAACTTGAGCGAAAGCGCGCCTTCAGTGGTGGGCAGCAGGTGCTGCCCGCGCGCGGCCATGGCCACCCACTGGCGCACTTCGCGCTTCCCGGTGCGATATTCCTTGAGATTGGAGAGACGATAACCCTGCGAATAGCGCGAAAGAACGCGCCGGGCATCGTCGAGTGAGGCGATGCGCTGGCGTGAGAACACCGCCGTGCCGGTCGAGCGCATGCGCGGGGCGAGGATCAGTCCGGCATCGACCATGCCTTCGTAGTCGAGGTGGTCGACCGAAAGCGTCGAGGGATCGAAGCTGGTGGTGACCCCGTAGGCCAGCCTTGCGCGCATTCCCCACAGTTCACGAGCCGGGTTGTTGCGCCGGATCGAGCCGATGTGATCGTGGACGTCGATGTACCCGGGGGCGACGAACTTGCCCGTCACGTCGCGGATGACGGTGCCGGCAGGAACGCCGAAGCTGCCGCTCGGGCCGACCTTCACGAAGCGGTCCCCGCTCACGAGGACATCGGCATCCTCGATCGCCCTGTCGCCGTCCGCCATCGTGAGGACGGTGGCGCCGCGCAGCAGGATCGAGCCTTGCGGGACGGCGCGCGGCAATGCGGCTTGAAGGCGCATCGCGGCCAGTTCGCTGCCGCCCGTTGCCTCGCGGCGGGTGAACAGGGTGCCGCTGACCATGTCGAGGCTACGGTCCCCGCTCCATTCGAACCAGTCGACGCCCATGCCGGGCAGGACATGCGCGGGGCTGTCGGCGGCGGTAAGGTCCACTTCCCTTGCCGGATCGGCGGGGGTGGGCAGGACGTACAGGCGGTTCGCAATCATCGCCGCGACATGGCTGCCATCGGGGCTGATGCGCATGTCGTCGACGTCGGCATTGCCTTCGACGAAGTAGTAGGCCGGGCCGGTGACATGGGCGACGGGTGATACTTTCCCGGTGCCGATATCGACCCGGGCAAGCCCGCCTGCATCGAGCAGGAAGACGCTGCCCGGTGCCGTCCGCGCGAAGTGCGGCCGCGCCCCGAAGTTCCCCTGTGCGATGATCCGAAGGCCGCTGCCGTCGATGTCCAGCTCGACCAGTTCGCTCTCGCGCAGGGAGCCGAATTCGAAGTTGGTCTGCCGCCGCTCTTCCAGCGAGGAGCGCAGGACGAGCAGGTGCCTCCCGTCTGGCGTGAAGACCGGGAAGCGGTAGTAGGCGGGGAAGCGCGTCAGCCGTCTGGCCGCGCCGCTGCCATCGGCAGGTGCGGTCCACACCGCGCTGCCCTGGGCTTCGGACCATGTGACGAAAGTCAGGGTCCTGCCATCGGGCGACCATGCCATCTGCGCCGGGCATTCGGCATCGAAAGGCAGGCGCCGTGCCACCTCGCTGCCGAGATCCTGCACCCACAGCGATCCCAGCGCGGCAAAGGCGATCTGCTGCCCATCGGGTGAGGGTACGGCGGCCATCGCCAGCTTCGCCTCGACCGGGCCGGTCGGTTCGTGGATCGCAAAGCGCGTGGAGGGACCGAGGGCGACGCGCGCGGTCAGCTTGCGCGCGATCGCCCGACTGCTGCCGTCGGCAATCGCGCGCCGTTCGAAACGTCCGCCATGGCTGAGGATCAGGGCATCCCCGATGGGCGTGAAGGCCATGCCCGGGACCATGCCCTGCCATGACGATGCTTGCAGCGCGTCGAGCTCGGTTTCGCCCAAGGCCACGTCCTCACCGGTTTTCAGGTAGCGCAGGCGCAGGAAGCTGCGGCCCTCGCGCCGCGTGACGTAGGCGAGTTGGGTGCCATCGGGTGAGATGTGCGGGGCGAAGAACGTCTCTTCCCCGGTGCCGCGTCCGCCCGATCCGGCGATCACTTCCACTTCCTTGCCGGTGGCAAGGTCACGGCGCAGGATCGTCCATTTTGTCGGCACGTCGAATTCAAGCCCGTCGATCCGGCGCGCATAGTAGAGATATCGCCCGTCGGGCGACGCCGCCGCGCCGAGCGTGGACCGCCAAGCCGAACGTGGCGCGTCCTTGGCCGGCTTGATCGGTTCGAGCAGGCTGGCCGCGCCGGTCAGGGGAAATCGCCAGAACTCGTAGTTGTTGAGGTCGGGCCGGTAGCGGCTGGCATAGACTGTCCTGCCGTCGGCGCTCCAGGTCGGCGAGGCCATCGCGGTATCGTCGTCGAAGGCGGAAATGCGCCGGGCCTGCGAGCCGTCAGCATGCGCGATCCAGATGTTTTCCGACCCGCTGCGGTCACTGGTGAAGGCGATCCATCGCCCGTCGGGCGAGAAGGTGGGCTGCGTATCGAAGGCCAGGCCCTCGCTGATCTGCAGCGCTTTCCCGCCGCTGGCAGGCATCGTGTAGAGATCGCCGAGCACGTCGAAAACCAGCGTGCCGCCATCGGGAGAAACCGTCACCGAGGACCATGTCGTGCGATCGGGATGGAGCGTAAGCACCCGCTCGGGCTTCAGCGGAAGATCTGCCAGTGCCGCGCCGGGCAGGCCCAGCGCCGTGGCAAGCAGTGCGGCGGCGAGTGCTTTGCGCATCATGTCCCCGTGTGCTGGCGGCCCGTCAGGCCGCTGCGGTGTTGCATCGGTATGGCCGCCGGTCCGGTGTCATGGCAATGGGCGAGGTCGAACGCCCTCACTTGCGCCGGTCCCGGTTGAACGCCTCCATCCACTCCCGCAGATCGGCGTCCGGGTGGCTGGCAAGGATGGCCTCCAGCACGTCCGGGCTTTCGTCCTGCCCCAGCTTGAACGTGGCATCGAGCGCGGTGACGCGCGCCTCGAAGCCGATGATCATGCCGAGCATGCCGGTATAGCGCTCTTCCAGTTCGGCAACGTTCCAGGGCTGCTCGCGCCCTTGCTCGCAGGTGGAGACAAGGCGCGCGACGGCCTGCGCGGTCAGCGTCTCGTCGATGTGCACATCGGCTTCGATGCGCGCTTGCGCGTAGTTCCACGTCGGCCCCCACTTGCGGCGACCGGCATGTTCGGCCGAGACATAGCCTTGGGGACCGGTGAACAGGAACTGGGCCTTGCCCTCGCGTTCGAACAGTGCGTGCAGAGGATTGCGGCGCGACATGTGGCCGACAAGGCCGGTGAGCGCGCCGTCTTCGCCATATGTCCCCAGCATCGGCAGCAGGCTGGCCGATGCCGCGGGCGCACCCGGGCAAAGCACCCAGGCGAGCGGATATTCGGCGATCAGCCGCCGCACGTCCTCATGGCTGTAATGGTCGAATGCCGGGTTCAGCATGGGCCTGCGATCCGTTTCATGCCGTCCTGTCTTGCGCGCGCGGTCCAGTCTGCGCCCATTGTCTTGCCCCTGTCGTCGTGCCCGAGTGTCCTTGATCATCGTCGGACTGGTCCAGCACAAGTGCCAATACTGAATATCTCTATGGTCCAACGCGCTGGGGCCTGTTAGGCAGGCGGCGTGGAGGGCGCGTGAACGACGCCCACGGGAGACTGAAAATATGCTGCGGCCCTGGCAGGTCACCTTGAGTGAACGGATCGATCCCGAACGCGGGACGCCGATCTACATGCAGATCATCCACGCCCTGATCCGGGATATCGAGACCGGGCGCCTGACCTCCGGCACGTTCCTGCCCAGCAGCCGCGAACTGGCCGGCGCGCTGGGCGTCAACCGCAAGACCGTGGTCCTCGCCTACGAGGACCTCATCGCGCAAGGCTGGCTCTCGACCGAGGGGACCCGCGGCACCATGGTCTCGCGCTCGCTGCCCAGCAGCCCGTCGCCGCAGGCGAGCGCCGAACCGGGCATGAAGCTCGACCAGATCCACTACCGCTTCGCCGAGCCGCCCGAGCGCGCACTGGCCCTGCCCGGCGGCAAGGGGATCAAGCTCGACGAAGGCGCGCCGGACGGGCGGCTGTTTCCCGCCGACCAGCTCGCCCGAGCCTATCGTTCGGCGATCAGCCGGGCCTCGCGCGCGAACCGCCTGCAATACCGCGATCCGCGCGGATCGGAGGGTCTGCGCGAACAGGTGGCCGAAATGCTGCGCAGCCAGCGCGGCCTGCCGGTCTCGATGGAGAACGTCTGCATTACCCGCGGCAGCCAGAACGGCCTGTTTCTTGCGCTGCAGGTCCTGATCGAGCCGGGCGACACGGTGATCGTCGAGGAACTGACCTACGAACCCGCGGTCGCGGCGATCCGGGCGCTGGGTGGCAAGGTCATCCCGGTCGGTCTCGACGAGGAAGGCATCGACGTCGCCGAAGTGGAGGAGTGCTGCCGCCGCCACGCGGTGCGCGCGATTTTCCTGACGCCGCACCACCAGTTCCCGACGACGGTCGCCCTGCGGCCCGAGCGACGCCTGCAGATCCTCGATCTTGCCCGCCAGTTCGGCGTGGCGATCATCGAGGACGACTACGATCACGAATTCCACTTCCAGTCGCAGCCGCTGTTGCCGATGGCAGGCTATGCCCCGGGCCAGGTGATCTACCTCGGATCGATGTCCAAGCTGCTTCTGCCTGCCCTGCGCATCGGCTACATGGCCGCGCCGAAAAAGGTCATCGATGCCATCGCCCACCGTGTTTCGCTGACCGACGGCATGGGCAATACGGTGACGGAGGATGCCGCCGCTGAGTTGATCCGCAGCGGCGAGGTGCGGCGCCATGCCCGCAAGGCCTGGCGGGTCTATTCCGAGCGGCGCGAGTCCTTTGCCCGGCTGCTGCACGAGCATCTGGGCGAACATTGCCAGTTCGCGGTTCCGGATGGCGGTCTGGCCTTCTGGTTGCGCTTTTCCGGCGATCTCGACCCGATCGAGGTTCGGGCGCGGGAGCAGGGGCTGCGCTTTGCCAGCCACCGCTCGTTCATGGCTCGCGAAACGGCGGCCAAGGGCATGCGCCTCGGCTTTGCCAGTCTCAACGAAGCGGAAGCCGAACGCGCGATCGCAGCTCTCGCGACGGCCACCAAGGCGGGTTGAGCGGCCGGGGCTGTAACGCGCGCACCGCTCGTCATCCCGGCCTCGATCCGGAGGCCCGCTTGCTTGCGCAGGAGCGAGAGTGGCGCGGATTATCCTCGATTTCGCGCGATCGAATTGGCCCCATCGTTTTTTTCGATCTGGACGTTTTGGACACCATTTCGGGCGCTAATTGCGGCACATTGGCAAAGAGCCCGACGGGTACGCATTGATCAGGAGACTCGGCCGCCGCAGATCTTTCTCCCGTTGGGATCTGTGGCGGCCGAGCGGTATGTTTGCGCCAGGGCGGTTCGCTTCCGGTCCTTTCATCCTGTCGCGGTCATTCCCGCTCAGCACTAACGGCTGCGGCTTCCACGGCTAGGCAGCCGGTTCGGCATCTCGAATATCGCGAAGTCATGTTATGTTGCCTGTGCGGTGCGGCCCGGGCGGCAAGGCACGAAGCCCACACGGGAATCCTTGCTTCGGGCCGATTTGCCGATTTTGTCGTTTGGGATCGAGACCTTACGCGGATCGATCCGGAAGCGTTGGACAAGGCGCGGGTCGTGGAGACCCGGTTGGGAGGGAAGAAAGTCCACGGCCGATCCCTTGGTCCCCTGAACTCACAAAACTTGGATGTTTTGCTGGACTATGGGCGGGGGGATTGTGGCGAAGTGGCGGCCCGCAGGGAGGACCGCCCGACACGAGCAGATCGCAAGAGCGAAGATCGTTTGCCAGTGGGGGTTAACATGAAGAATGATTTTGAGGTCACTCGCACCAGTGTTTCCGCGGCGCTCCGGCAGCGCGGCAGCCTGACCGTCCTCGCCGCCGCGCTTTGCGCCATCGCCAGCCCGGCCGCCGCCCAGGACTCCAGGGAAATCGTCGTTACCGCACAGCGGGTCAACGCCACCCACGTCGAGAATGGCGGTTCGGCGGGCGTGCTGGGCAACAAGGCGGCCGAAGACCTGCCTTTCAACGTGCGCAGCTTCGATGAAACGCTGATCCTCAACCAGCAGCCCAAGTCGCTTGGCGAAGTGCTCGAGAACGACCCGACCGTGCGCACGACCTACGGGTTCGGCAATGCGGCGGAAAGTTTCGTCATCCGCGGCTTCGAGCTGTTCGGCGACGACGTCGGCCTCAATGGCCTCTACGGCATCACCCCGCGCCAGCTGATTGCGCCGGAACTGTTCGAGAGCGTCCAGGTGCTCAATGGCTCCTCGGCCTTCCTCAACGGCGCAGCCCCGGGCGGTTCGGGCCTTGGCGGCAGCGTCAACCTGCTGCTCAAGCGCGCCGGCGACGCGCCGCTCAACCGCGTGACCGCGGGCTATACTTCGGACTCGCACTTCGGCGGCAGCTTCGACGTATCGCGCCGCTTCGGCGATTTCGGCGTGCGCGTGAACGGCAACTACCAGGACGGCCAGCTTGGCATCGACCGCGAGGATCGCATGTCGGGCGTGCTGGGTGCCGGCTTCGACTGGTCCAACGGCCCGGTCCGCGTTTCGCTCGATCTCGGCTACCAGAAGGTACGGGTCGACGATCTGCGCCCCAAGGTGACGATCTTCACCGCGACCATCCCGCGGGTGCCCAAGGCCGGCGCGAACTACGCGCAGAAGTACACCTACAGCAAGCTGCGCGACATCTTCGGCGTCTTCAACTTCGAGTACGACTTTGCCGAGAATGCGACGCTCTGGGCCAAGGCCGGCGCGCGCGACGGCAGTGAGGACGGCATCTACGGCGGCTTCAACCTGTTCGATGCGACCACCGGCGACGGATCGGGCAATGCCCTTTACGTGCCGCGTACCGACAACAACGAAGCGGCCGAAGCCGGTGCCCGCGTGAAGGTGGGCAGCGCGGTCACGCACGAGATCGTCGTGGGCGGCAATGCCAGCTGGCAGGTCAACCGCAATGCCTTCGACTTCCTCTACGGTGACGGTTTCGCGGGCTTCCCGACCAATCTCTACGATACGCCGCAGCTCGATCCGCTGAGTTCCTCGTTGGTCGGCGGCGACCTCGACGACCCCTATCCGATCTCGCGCACGCGGCTGTGGTCGGCATTTGCTTCCGATACCGTCGGCTTCCTTGACGATCGCATTCTCGTGACCGGCGGCCTTCGCCTGCAGACGCTCAACATCAAGTCCTACGGCTACTATGACGGCGGTGTGCTGGGTTCGACCTATGATGCCGATGAAGTGACGCCCGTCGTCGGCGTGGTCGTCAAGCCGGTCGAGGGGCTCTCGCTCTATGCCAACCGGATCGAGGCGCTGCAGCAGGGGCCGACGGCAGGCTTCGGTGCGGCCAACTTCGGCGAGGTCTTCCCGCCCTACGTCTCGACCCAGTACGAGTTCGGCGGCAAGGGCAAGATCGGCCCGATGTTCGTGAGCCTCGCCTTCTACCAGATCAAGAAGCCCAACGGTTTCATCGATAACGATACGCTGGTCTTCGCGGTCAACGGCGAGCAGCGCAACCGCGGTATGGAAATTACGCTCAATGGCGAGATTGCGCATGGCCTGCGCCTGATCTCGGGTCTCGCGGTCAACGACGCCAAGCTGACCAAGACCGGCGATGCGACCGAGGGCAACGACGCCAAGGGCGTGCCGGACTGGACCGCCAATGCGAACATCGAGTGGGATACCCCGATGATCGAGGGCCTGACCCTGACCGGGCGCGTGATCTACACCGGCAAGCAGTGGGTCGACGCGGCCAACACGCTGCGCCTGCCGGACTGGGCCGTGTTCAACCTCGGCGCGCGCTACGTGCTCGCCGCTGGCGACGTGCCCGTCACGCTGCGCTTCAACGTCGATAACGTCGCCAACAAGCGGTACTGGGCCTCCGCCTACGACGCCTTCTCCTCGGCCCTGCTGCAAGGCCAGCCGCGGACCTTCAAGGCTTCGATCTCGGCTGACTTCTGACGAAGCCAGCCAAGACTGCGGCCCGGCGCCTTTCCTCTCCCTCCCGCCGGGCCGCAGATCCCTTCCGATACGAGAGGGCGAGCGCCGGATGCTCCGGCCGTGCTCCAAGAGAAGTTCATGTTCGAAAACGACGACGTCGATCCGCAGATCCGGGATTTCCTGAACCGCATGTTCGCGTCCTCGGCCGCGCTCGGTTCGCGGCCCGGGCTGTCCGCGCCGGAACGGCGTGCGATTGCCGAGCGTCAGCGCGAGCCATGGGTGCGGGGCGGCCCTGCGATGCATGCCAGCGAAGAGCTGCGCGTCGGACCGTCCCAGGTCCGCGTCCGGATCCACCGACCGGTGGCGGAAGCGGACCTGCCGGTGCTCGTCTATCTCCACGGCGGCGGCTGGACCCTGTTCAGCATCGATACGCATGACCGCCTGATGCGCGAATATGCGGCGCGCTCCGGGTGCGCCGTTCTCGGTATCGATTATGCGCTGGCGCCCGAACACCGCTTCCCCCGCGCGCTGGATGACATTGCGCAAGTGTTGGACTGGCTGGCCGCGAACGGTGCCGATCACGGGCTCGATCCGGCGCGCTTTGCCCTTGGCGGTGACAGTGCGGGCGCCAATCTCTCGGTTGCCGCGGCCATCGACCGGCGCGATGCCGGGGCCGCAATGCCCTGCGGACTGCTCCTGAATTACGGGGCCTTCGACGGCGAATGGCGCGCCAGCTACGGGCGTTACGGCGACGGCGATCGCTATATGCTGACCGGGCCCGAGATGGACGAGTTCTGGGAAAGCTACCTTGGCGCCGATGCGCTCACGCCCGACAGGATGGATCCGCGCGCCCGCGTTTTCCATGCAGAATTGCACGATTTGCCGCCGAGCTGGCTGTGCGTCGCGCGCTGCGACATTCTCCTCGACGAGAACGTGCTGATGGCCGAACGCCTGACCGCGGCGGGCGTCGAGACGCACCTGAAGATCTACGACGGTGCCACGCACAGCTTCCTGGAGGCGGTGGCGATTTCCTCTATTGCCGAGCAGGCTCTTGCCGAAGCCTCTCAGTGGCTTGCCTCGGTTCTGGATTAAAATCCTGCGAGCAGGTCGCAAGGCCATGGCATGCGGACGCTATCCCGTATAAGGCGTCGCCATGCTTCGCCTATCCGACCTGGCACTCCCTCTCGATCACAGTTCCGCCGAGCTCGAGCAGGCCGTCATCGACCGCCTTGGCATCGAACCGGCCGATCTTGAGCGCATGACCATCGTGCGCCGGGGCAACGATGCCCGCCGCAAGGCCGCGATCAAGCTGGTCTATTCGCTCGATGTCGTCCTGCGCAACGAGGCCGAGGTACTGGCCCGCTTCGCCGATGACCAGCACGTGCGCCCGACGCCGGACACGTCCTACAAGTTCGTGACCCATGCGCCTGCGAACTACGACGGTCCGCGGCCGGTCGTGATCGGCGCCGGCCCATGCGGGTTGCTGGCCGGGCTGGTGCTGGCGCAGATGGGCTTCAAGCCGATCATCGTCGAACGCGGCAAGGCTGTGCGCGAACGGACCAAGGACACCTGGGGCCTGTGGCGCCGCTCGGTGCTGAACCCGGAAAGCAACGTGCAGTTCGGCGAAGGCGGTGCGGGGACCTTCTCGGACGGCAAGCTCTACAGCCGCATCAAGGACCAGCGCCATCTTGGCCGCAAGGTTCTGTCCGAATTCGTCAAGGCGGGTGCGCCGGACGACATTCTTACCGAGGCGCATCCCCATATCGGCACCTTCCGCCTGGTGACGATGGTCATGTCGATGCGCGAGACGATCGAGAAGCTGGGCGGGGAATATCGCTTCCAGACCCGGGTCGAGGACTTCGAGATCGAACGGGACGCCGACGGCGAACGTCGCCTTGTTGGCCTGCATCTGTCGACCGGCGAATACCTTCCCGCGCGTCATGTGATCATGGCCGTCGGCCATTCCGCGCGCGATACCTTCTACAAGCTGCATGAGCGCGGCGTGCATGTCGAGGCGAAGCCCTTCGCCATCGGCGTGCGCATCGAGCATCCCCAAGGCTGGATCGATACCGCGCGCTACGGACCGAGTGCGGGCAACAAGATCCTGGGTGCAGCGGCCTATTCGATCTCGCACAAGTGTTCGAACGGGCGCGTGGTCTATTCGTTCTGCATGTGCCCGGGCGGGCGCGTCGTGGCCGCCACGTCCGAGGAAGGCCGCGTCGTCACCAACGGCATGAGCCAGTACTCGCGTGCCGAGTTCAACGCCAATTCCGGCATCGTCGTCGATATCAACCCGGAGCGCGACTATCCCGGCGATCCGCTGGCGGGCATCGCCTTCCAGCGCAAGTTCGAGGAACTGGCGTTCAAGGCGGGCGGCTCCAACTACAAGGCACCAGGCCAGAAACTGGGCGACTTCCTCGCCGGACGGTCCTCGACCGAATTCGGAGTCGTCACGCCCAGCTATCAGCCTGGCGTGCACCTGACCGACCTCAGCGAGTGTCTGCCCGACTATGTGATCGAATCCATTCGCGAGGCGCTGCCCGTGTTCGGTCGGCAGGTGCCGGGATACGATCATCCCGACGTCGTGATGACCGGCGTTGAAACGCGGACCTCCTCGCCGGTGCGGATTACCCGCGGACGCGACTACCAGAGCCTCAACACCCGCGGTCTCTACCCGGCAGGTGAAGGTGCCGGCTATGCGGGCGGCATCCTCAGCGCCGCGGTCGACGGCATTCGCGTGGCCGAGGCTCTGGCGCTCGAACTGGTGCCCGAGCCGGTTCCCGCGTGATCGACAGCTACGATGCAATCGTGCTCGGCGCAGGCGCGGCCGGGCTGTTCTGTGCTGCCACGGCGGGCCAGCGCGGGCGGCGCGTGCTGCTGCTCGACCATGCCGAGCAAGTGGGCAAGAAGATCCTGATTTCCGGCGGCGGGCGCTGCAACTTCACCAATATCCATACCGGATCCGACCGTTACCTGTCGCAGAATCCGCATTTCGCGAAGTCGGCGCTCAGCCGCTATACCGCGCAGGATTTCCTGGCGCTGGTGGAAAGCTACGGCATCGCCTGGCATGAAAAGACGCTGGGCCAGCTCTTTTGCGACCAGAGCGCCAAGCAGATCGTTGCGATGCTGCTGGAGGAATGCGCCAGAGGCGGTGTCGTGGTCCACTGTGGCGACGCCATCGGCGGCGTCGACCATGCCGACGGCGCCTACCGCGTGCGCTATGGCGATCACGAGGCCAGCGCGCCCGCTCTCGTGATCGCGACCGGCGGTCCGTCGATCCCGAAGATGGGGGCAAGTGGCTTCGCCTACGATCTGGCGCGCCAGTTCGGCCTCAAGGTCGTGCAGCCGCGCCCGGCTCTGGTGCCCTTGACCCTGCCGGGCGAAGATACGCTGTTCCGCGAGCTTTCGGGCGTGTCGACCGAAGTGATCGCCCGGATAGAGGGCAAGGGGAAGGGGGCTCCGGCCTTTCGCGAGGCGGCGCTGTTTACCCACCGCGGCCTTTCCGGCCCGGCGATCCTGCAGATCTCCAGCTATTGGCAGCGCGGGGATACCGTGACCACGCAGTTCGTGCCGGATCGCGCGGAAGGCTGGCTGAAGCAGGCCAAGCGCGATCGCCCCAAGGCGACCTTGCGCAAGCTGCTCTGCGAAGACCTCCCAGATCGCCTTTCCCAGGCGCTGTGCGACAGGCTCGGCCTTTCCGGCGATCTCGGCAACCTCTCCGACAAGGCGCTCGGCGCGGCGGAAGCGAAGCTGGCGCGCTGGCCCTTCGTGCCCGATGGCAGCGAGGGCTTCGCCAAGGCGGAAGTGACGGCCGGCGGAATCGATACGCGCGGAATTTCGTCCAAGACCATGGAAGCGCTGAAGGTGCCCGGCCTTTACGCGATCGGCGAGGCCGTCGATGTCACCGGTTGGCTGGGCGGCTACAATTTCCAGTGGGCCTGGGCGAGCGCGAGGGCGGCCGGGCTGGCGATCTAGTTCTGCCGGGAGGTGCACCTTTGGACTCCCCCGACCCATGCCTTCTGGTTCATTCGTCCAGCAACTTGCTCTGGATACTCTCGTGAGAGAACAGCCGTTCGACATGCTCGTCGTCCACGGTCAGGCCGGAAGTGAACTGGCCGTCGCCAAACAGGGCGGCGAGTTGGCCGATGCTTTTGAGGCCTGAAAGGTCGGAGCCATTCCAGGTCAGGCCATGGCGCAGGGCCGCGCGCTTCATTAGATCGCGGTGCATGGCGACGATTGCCGAGCGGGCAACGCATTCCTGCACGGTGACGGACTGGAAAATCCAGCCATCGCTCGTGCGAACGACATATTCGATGCTCACTGCGTGGCTCGGGTTGTCCTCGTCTGCGTATTCCAGGTCCTTGATGGCCAGGTACTGGCCTTCGGCTTCATTGAACGGGAACAGGCTGAGGAGTACGCGCCGGCTGTCCTTGGTCGAAACCTCGAATTGGCCGGTGTCGAGAAGGCGAACGGTCGTCGGGAGGAGCCCATCCTCGTGATAGGGGTTGGCCTGAAGGTAGCGGCCGGCCAGCCCCTCGGGCTTTGCCAGTCCGTCCAGCCTTCCCAAGGTGCCGGGTTGCAGGTTCACTCCGACCAGCGCGGGTGGCATCGAGTCCGGATCGAGCCGCAGTTCCTCGCCCGGCGCTGCGCGCGCGCCCGGCGCCAATAATATCGTACTGCGTTGCATGCTCAGGGCGCCAAGGAACTCGGGATCGCGAAACAGTGCCAGCACCGCATCGGCCGTAAGCGGGCTTTCGATCGTGGTGCCATCGCCAACATGCAGGCTCAGTCCGTGACGTGCGGCAATGCTGCGTGCGTAAGCCACGTTCTGGTCCGCGAACGGGGTCTCGCGGGACAGTTCGATCGTACTCATGCCCCATGCGCGCGACTTCAACCGTTCAAGCACTGCGTACTGAACCGTTTCCTCGTCCGTGTTCATCACGAAGAGGAAGGAGTCGGGCCCGGCAAGGGGGATCACCTGATTGTGCGTCGTTTCCGCGCCCTTGCGGTCGGTGACCCAGATGACGCCGCCGTTCTTGTCCCGGCGGAACAGGTCGTAGGCGATAGATGAGGGCGCATCGTCGATATTCAGGCGCTGGCCGAGCAGGTCAGCCGGCTGGACGAGGACGGAGCGCTCGAAATGCGGATTTTCACTCTGGAAGCATGCCGCCAACAACAAGGGCAGCATAGCGGTGCAAAGACGCCTGATCATGACGGCCCCCCGGCAGGTTTGATCGACCAGGGTTCTACCGCAGATTGCAGTGTGCTGCACGCTGTCAGATAAGTGGGCCGTTACGGCCCCTGTTCAGTTGCGGTATAGGCTGGGATATTCCTTGCGGAACGCGGCCAGCTTCGGCTTGTCCCACCGCACGATGTAGGGGTGCTGCGGGTTCTTGCGCATGAAGTCCTGATGATAGGCTTCGGCAGAATAGAAAGTCCCGCTTTCCAGCTTGGTGGCGATCGGTTTCGAGAAGCTCTTCGCCTTGCTTAGCTTGGCGATATAGGCTTCGGCGGTGGCACGCTGGGCGGCGTTCTGCGGGAAGATGGCAGAGCGGTAGCTGGGGCCGACATCGGGGTATTGGCGGTTCACCTGGGTCGGATCGTGGGCGACCGAGAAATAGATCTGCAGCAAGGTGCCGTAGCTGACCTTGGCCGGATCGTAGACGATCCGCACGGCTTCGGCGTGTCCGGTCTTCTCCGAGGAGACGTCGCCGTAGTTGGCCGTGCTCTTTGTCCCGCCGGCATAGCCCGAGGTGACGGACTTCACCCCGCGCACATGTTCGTAAAGCCCCTCGATGCCCCAGAAGCAGCCTCCGGCCAGAACCGCCACCTGATCGCTGCCCGGCACCGCCTTTTCAGCCGGGGGCGGGGGAATGCGGCTTGCCGCGCTGCTGCTTTCGGCGGGCAGCATGGTTCCGACTGCGAACGCAAGGGCACCTGCTCCTGCCAGCAGGACGACGGGGATGGGGCGAATAGCCATGGTTGCTTCTCCCGGTATCTGGGAACGCTGAACGATAGTCCGGCGCCACCCTTAGCGCCTGGAACCTGAACCTGCGCTAAAGCAACGGCTTGCGACCCGAAAAAAGGTCAGGCGGCCTTTCTGGTCGATTCGCGCACGATCAGTTGCGGTGCGTTGACGAGGTGGTCGGTATCTTCCCCGGAGATGCGCGCCTTGAGCTTGTCGACCAGCGCTTTTGCCCCCAGACCGATTTCCTGCCGGATCGTCGTGAGCGGCGGCATCGTCTGCGAGGCGAGCAGCAGATCGTCGAAGCCGACGATCTGCACGTCGTCGGGTACCTTGCGCCCGATCTGGTGCAGCACGCGCAGCGCCGACATCGCGATCAGGTCGGACGCTGCAAACAGGCCATCGGCCTTGCAGTCAGGCAAGGCCGCTTCGAGCTGGGGCCCCATCGTGGCCGCTGCAAGGTCGATAGGCAGGTGGACCAGAGGGATCCCCGCAGCTTCGGCAACGGCCTTGGCTGCCTCGTAGCGGGCCCTGATCTCGATGCCGGTCGTGACGCCGAGGAAGGCAAGGCTGCGCGCGCCGCGCGCGATCAGGTGTTCTGCGGCCATGCGGCCACCAAGGGCATTGTCGGTTCCGACCACGCAGTGCGTCTGTCCCGGGGTGCGATGTCCCCACACGGTCATCGGATGGTAATGTTCGGCGACGCTTTCGATGACGTCGAACTGGTCCGACTGGCCGATGACGATGACGCCGTCGACCATCCCCGAACCGGTCAACCGTTCCAGCCAGTCGGTCGTATCGTCGGGGATTACGCGGCGCAGCATGACGTCGTAGCCGCTTTCGGTCAGTTCGTCGGCGATTTGCCCGAGCAGGGTGAGGAAAAACGGATCGGAGACATGCTGACGCTTTTCGTGGCCGAGGGGGATCACCACGCCGATCAGGCCGGTCTTCTGCGAGCGCAGCTTGCTTGCCATCTGGTTGGGTCGGAAGCCGTGTTCGCGCGCCAGTGTCTGGATGCGATCGCGGGTCTCGGCATTGACCAGCGACTTGCCGGCCAGGGCGCGCGAAACCGTGCCGGCCGAGACGCCGGCGATGCGGGCCAGATCGGCTAGAGTGCGGACTTTCTGCTGTTCCCCGTTCTTGCCGGGGTGATTTTCGTTATTCTTCATATGTCCCCATTCCGGCCGCGGCTCTTACCACCAAGGGGGGCGGGCAGGAAGTTGCTTGTCATGGAGATGACTACTTATTCATAATCATTAACGAACCCTTGGCTTGCCACCTGCCGAAACGAACAGTGTCGCAATCGCGCCGAGCAGCATCAGCATCCCGGCCAGCATCAGCGCATTGCGTGAATCCCCACCGAGCAGGGGCGTGTAGATCAGGGGCATCGTCAGCGTTTCGATCAGCATGGGAATGACGATGAACATGTTGAAGATGCCCATGTAGATTCCATAGCGCTCGGGCGGGATGGAATCGGCGAGCATGACGTAAGTGTTGCCCATCATGCCCGCCCAACCCAGGCCGATTCCCAGCATGAGCGCGTAGAGCAGCGACGGCGAGCCGACGTTGGGGATTGCCAGCATGGCGAGGCCCGAGGCCGCAAGGCACGCGGCGTGAACGCTGCGTGCGCCCTGGCGGTTGACGATCGGGATCAGGGCGAGGGCGGCAAGGAAGGCGATGAAGTTGAAGAAGGCGCCCAATTGCTGCGCGGTCAGTATGCCCGAACGGAAACCTTCCGAACCGGGATCGGTGGTATTGTACAGCGAGCGCGACAGCGCGAAGGCGATGTACTGCCAGTATACGAACATCGCGTACCACTGGCACAGCATGGCCAGCGCGAGCTGGCGCATGGGGCGCGGCATCTGCCGGATGGCACTGCCGATCTCGCGCAAGGTGGCACCCGCGGTGAGCGGGGATTCTTCGATATGCGCGCGTTCTTCTTCGCTGAGCGGCAGCTCCGGCACGCGCCAGACGGAATAGACGATCGTCGTGATCGACAGGATCGCGCCGATCACGAAAGCGATGCGGATCACGATGGGAATGCCGTTGGGATCGAGCGCGTTGCGGTCGATCGCGGCGGTCAGCAGCGAAGGACTGAGATAGGACAGGGTCTGGGCCAGGCCGGTGAAGGCGCTCTGGGTTAGGAAGCCGGTCGGTCGCTGGTCGGACGCCAGGCGGTCCGCGACATAGGCGCGATAGGGCTCCATCGCGATGTTGTTGCCTGCATCCAGCAGCCACAGCATGCTCGCGGCAACCCAGAGCGTGGGCGAATAGGGCATGGCCAGAAGGCACAGCGAACAGATCACCGCGCCGATCAGGAAATAGGGCGTGCGGCGGCCGTAGCGCGATTGGGTGCGGTCGCTCATGGCGCCGATGATCGGCTGGACGACAAGGCCGGTGATCGGGCCGGCCAGCCAGAGCAGCGGCATGATTGCCTCGCTGGCGCCGAGGATGCCGTAGAAGGGCCCCATGTTCGCCTGCTGCAGGCCGAAGCTGAACTGCAGGCCGAAGAAGCCGACGTTCATCTCGACAATGCGAGCGAGCGGCAGGCGCGGCCTGTGCTGCGCGATCGACATGGGCCTTTCTCCGCTGCTGGAGGCGCTCGACATCGCTTGACCGGACCATGGCTCGCACAATCGGCCTCGTCCTGCAAATCGATTGGGCATATCTGTGTGCCAAGTGCATGAAATTTCTTGTGCTCTGCAGGGATCCACGAATTGCGACGGTCTGCCGCGCCGGGATTACCATGCATCGAAAAGGGCAGCTTCGGGCGTGCCGGGCGCGAATGGCTGGCGGAGGTGGAACCCCATGATCTCGCGTCGGGGGCGGTAATTTCGACATTACATGCTGAAGAATGATTATTGTTCTTCGCGGTAATTTCGTTACATGCGTGACAGAGGATATTCCCTGTGTGGACGAGCCATCGGGTCGCAACCAAGCGTATAAAAAACCATTTAAAAATAAGGCTGTCGCGCGGGAAAGGCGAAGGCGGCTGATGCCAGAAAGCAATTCCGGGCCTATAACAACGATTGTCGAGTCGGACCCTCCGGCGAGGGCAAGTTCCGATCCCGACAGCAAATCGCGGAGAAGGAAATGAGTGCAGGCGAAGTGGCCGTAACCGGCAAGGGACGGTCGAGGCAGTCTTCCAAAGGCGCATTCGGGCAGCTGGAGGAAGTGATTGCGGATCGCATTCGCGACTCGCTGCTACCGGTCGACGGACCCGCGGACGCCTCGTGGATCGAGGATGCCGCGCGCAGCCTTCTCGAAGCAGCCGCCAACCGCCCCACCGGCGAACCGGTGGTCGATCTCACTTCCGCGAGCGACGAACGGCGCTACTTGCGCATTGCCCTGATCAACGACGACATGCCGTTCCTTGTGGACTCGGTCGCCGCGGCGATTGCCGATGCCGGACTTGTCATCGATCGTCTGGCCCACCCCGTGCTGTCGGTGAAGCGCAACGCCAAGGGCAAGCTCGAGGACCTTCCCGGACTGGACGCTCCGGGCACCGTGCGCGAATCGATGATCTACATCGAGACCGCGCGCGTGGATGCCCGCCAGCGCCGCGCCCTCATTCGCTCGCTCGAATCCACCCTGGCCGATGTGCGCAGCGCGGTGAAGGACTGGCCGCGCATGGTCGAAGCCATGACCATCGATGCCGAGCAGGTCGACGATGCCGAAGGCGCCGCGCTGCTGCGCTGGTTCGCCGGCGGGATGCTCACCCAGCTGGGGCATGTCACGCGCCGGCGCGACGGCACCCATGGCCAGTTGCTGGGCGTCTGCCGTCGCGCTACCCGCGATATCCTGTCGGCCTCGAGCTACGATCAGGCCTTCGCCGAGTTCGACCGACAGGTCGAGGCGGGCTCCATCGTGTCGCCGATGGTGATCAAGGCCAACCGCATGGCCACCGTGCACCGCCGCGTGCCGATGGACCTGTTCATCGTCCCGGTCATCGACGAGGGCAGGGTCACTGCGCTTTCCGTTCATGCCGGGATATGGACGAGCGCCGCGCTCGCGGCCCCTCCGGGCGATGTTCCGCGCCTGCGCGTGCTGCTGACGGGCCTTGCCGGCAAGCTCGGCCTCGATCCGATCGGCCATACCGGCAAGGCGCTTGCCCATGCCCTGACCAGCCTGCCGCATGACCTCGTCCTCGGGCTTGGTGCCTATGACGTGGAGCGGCTGGCGACCACGATGACCGGGCTGGTGGACCGCCCGCGGCCACGCCTGCTGATCACCAGCGCACCGCTTTCGCGTCACCTCTTCGCGTTCGTCTGGCTACCGCGCGATATGGTCTCGACTCAGATGCGCCGCCGCATCCAGTCGATGATCGAGGAAGCGGCCGAAGCTCCGACCATCGACTGGAGCCTGCAGGTCGAGGCGGGCAACCTGGCGATGATGCGCTTCACGCTCGACATTCGCGAAGGCGCCGGCGCGCTCGATGAGGAAGCGCTCGACCAGCACTTGCAGGTCATGCTGCGCGGCTGGGGCGAAGCGGTCGAGGCGGTTCTCGCGCAGGGCATGGACCCGGCGCGAGCGGCGGCCGTCGCCGGGCGCTATGCCGATGCCTTCCCGCTGTCCTACCGCACCGATTACGGCCCTGCCGAAGCCGCGCTGGACATCTCGCACATGCGCAAGGTGGTTGTGGGCGAGGCGGCGGAAGGCGAGCATCGCCATGGCATGCGCGACGCGCGACTCTATCGCCATGCCAGCGACGATGCCGCGCACCTGCGCCTCAAGGTCTATCAGGCGGAGGGCAGCCTGCCGCTGTCCGATGCGGTGCCCGCGCTTGAGAACTTCGGCTTCCGCGTGCTTGCCGAGGTCCCCACGCCGCTGGAAAGCGGGCGCATCGGCACGATCCACGATTTCACGCTGGCGCTACCGGTCGGCCGCAATGCCGAAGAGGTTCTCGGCCTTGGCGGGATGATCGAGGATGCGCTGTGCGCGGTCCTCAACAACGAGAGCGAGAACGATGCGTTCAACCGCCTCGTACCGATGCTCGGCCTGTCCAAGCGCGAGACCAACTGGCTGCGCGCTTGGTATCGCTACTTGCGTCAGGGCGGCACCCATTTCGGCATCGCCACCGTGGTTGACGCGCTGCAGGGCGCGCCGCGGGTGACGACGGCGATCATCGCGCTGTTCCGCGCCATTCACGATCCGCAGTTCGAAGGCGACAGGGAGCAGGCGACGCAGGAGGCGGAAGACCGGATCCGCGAAGGCTTGGCCGATGTCGTCGCGATCAACGATGACCGGTTGCTGCGCGCCTACCGCGATCTCGTGCTGGCGATGCAGCGCACCAATGCCTTTGCCCATGCCGGGCAACTCGCGCTGGCCTTCAAGTTCGATTCCGCGCTCGTTCCCGGCCTGCCCAAGCCGCTGCCGTGGCGCGAGATCTTCGTCTATTCGCGCCGGGTCGAAGGCATCCATTTGCGCGCCGGACCGGTGGCGCGCGGCGGCCTGCGCTGGTCCGATCGCCGCGATGACTACCGCACCGAGATCCTCGGGCTGATGAAGGCGCAGCGCGTCAAGAACGCGGTTATCGTGCCGACCGGGGCCAAGGGCGGCTTCTATCCCAAGCAGCTTCCCGATCCCGCGCTCGACCGGGCAGGATGGGCCGCCGAGGGGCAGGGCTGCTACGAGGTGTTCATCGCCACCCTGCTTTCGGTGACCGACAACATCGTCAGGGACAAGGTCGTCCATCCCCAGGATGTGGTGATCCTCGACGGCGAAGACCCCTACTTCGTCGTCGCTGCCGACAAGGGCACCGCCAAGTTCTCCGACGTTGCCAACGGCATCGCGGAATCACGCGACTTTTGGCTCGACGATGCTTTCGCCAGCGGCGGGTCCAACGGCTACGACCACAAGGCCATGGGTATTACCGCCCGCGGCGCTTGGCTCTCGGTGCGCCGCCATTTCCTCGAAATGGGCGTCGACGTGCAGAGTGAGCCGGTGCGCGTCATCGGCTGCGGCGACATGTCGGGTGACGTCTTCGGCAACGGCATGCTGCTGTCCAGGGCGATCAAGCTGGTTGCCGCCTTCGATCACCGGCACATCTTCTTCGATCCCGATCCGGACCCGGCAAGCAGCTGGGCGGAGCGCAAGCGCATGTTCGACCTGCCGCATTCGAGCTGGGACGACTATGACAAGTCTCTGATTTCCAAGGGTGGAGGGGTCTTCCCGCGCAAGCTCAAGTCGATTCCCCTCTCGCCCGAAATGCGCGCTGCACTGGGCGTCGACGCCGAGGCGCTCGACCCGGATTCGCTGATCACGGCGATCCTCTCCAGCCAGGCTGACCTTCTGTGGTTCGGCGGCATCGGTACCTATGTGAAGTCTGCAGGCGAAAACAACGTCGCTGTGGGCGATCCGGCCAATGACACACTGCGCGTCAATGCGGCCGACCTGCACGTCAAGGTCATCGGCGAGGGCGCCAACCTCGGCGTGACGCAGGCGGGACGCATCGAGTTCGCGGCGCGCGGCGGGCGTATCAACGCCGACTTCATCGACAATTCGGCAGGCGTCGACTGCTCGGACAACGAGGTCAACATCAAGATCGCGCTCGCGGCGGCGCGCCGGTCGGGCAAGCTCTCGGAAAGGAAGCGCAACGAACTGCTGCGCGAGATGACCGATGAAGTGGCCGAGCTGGTGCTGGAGGACAACCGCCTCCAGGCCCTCGCGCTGTCGATCGCCCAGCGCGGCGGGGCCTCGGCCATGCCGTCGCACATCCGCCTGATCGAGATGCTGGAGGAAAGCGGTAATCTCGACCGCCGGACCGAGGGGCTGGCCGAAAACGACCTGCTCCAGCGTCGCGCGCTCGATGGGCAGGGGCTCACCCGCCCCGAGCTGGCCGTGCTGCTTTCCAGCGGCAAGCTGGTGCTGCAGGACGCCATCGAGCAGAGCGACCTGGCCGCCGATCCCAGCCTGACCGACCTGTTGCTGGGGGCCTTCCCGGAACCGATGCAGGACAGGTTCGCGCGCTTCATCAAGGGCCATCGCCTGGCGCGTGAGATCATCGCGACCAAGCTGGCCAACCGCATCGTCAATCGCCTCGGCATCGTCCATCCCTTCGAACTGGCCGAAGAGGAAGGGGTGGGACTGGCGCAGATCGCAGCGGCCTTTGCCCTTGCGGTCCAGCTCTTCGATCTCGAAACGCTCTGGGAGCGGCTGGAAATCGCGCCGATGTCCGAAGATGCGCGCCTGCTGCTCTTCGACCGGGTCGCGGTTGCCACGCGCGGTCATATGGCCGACCTGCTGCGCGCCGGGGCCGGACAGGTCCCGCCGCACGAGTTCTACGACCGCATCGGCAAGCATGTCGCCGCGCTTGGCGTCGGCACGCAGGCCCTGCTGGGCGAGCGGACCCTGGCCCATTCGCAGCGGCTGCGTGCCGCGCTGCTGGAACGCGGCGCACCGGAGGCGGAGGCCACGGCCGTGGCGCACCTGTTCGATCTCGACGGTGCGGTCGGCATTGCCGAACTGGCCGACAGTACCCGGATCGATCCGCGCAAGCTGGTCAACGCCTTTACCCGGATCGGTACCGGCCTCGGCCTCGACTGGGCGCAGTCGAGTGCGGCGATCATGAACCCTTCGGATCCCTGGGAGCGCCTGCTGGTTGCCGGGCTCGCCCGCGATTTCCAGCAGATGCGCCTTGAGTTCCTGCGCTCGCTGGCGCGCAGCAAGGTGGGCAAGTCCGATCCGATCGCTGCAGTCGAGGAATGGGGCCGCCACCACCGGACCTCGATCGGCACGTTCCGGGCTACCGTGGCGCGGGCGGAGAATACCGCCCCGATCACCCCGGCCATGCTGGCCCAGATCGCCAGCCAGGCCCGCAACCTGCTGGGACGCTGAAGAGCGGTCCCGATGTTCGCCGTCGCCCCGGATCGGATCCGGGGGGCGGCCATCGATCGACTCCGCTCAGTCCAACGGCATCGCGCGCGTTTCCTTGATCGTCTCGAGGACGATGATCGACTTCACGTCGCGTACGCCGGGAATGCGCAGCAGCGACTTGAGCGTGATCTGCGAGAGGTGCTCCACGTCGCGGGCGATGACGTGAACGAGGTAGTCCATGTCCCCGGTCACCGCATGGCAGGCAATGACATAGGGATTGTCCTGGATCGCCTGCTCGAAGCGCGAGATGTTGTCGTCGCTATGGGCGTCGAGGTTGATCAGCACATAGGCGTCGAGTTCGAAGCCGAGCTTTCGTGCATCGAGGATCGGCTGGTAGCCGACGATCACCCCGTCGTCCTCCAGCCGCTTGATCCGGCGGCTGACCGGGGTGGCGGAAAGGGCCGTGCGTTCCGCGACTTGCGCCACGGGCATGCGCGCATCGATCTGGAGCGACTGGACGATCTTGCGGTCGAATTCGTCAAGAGGCACGAATCACCTATAAAAGTGGATTTTTATGGAGGAATCTACTAATATCACAGCTATGCCATATGACAATCGCACGAATATGAAGCGAAGTCCGTGGTATTATCCACGCTATGAAGAAGCCCAGCACGGATACCAGCGCCAGCGGCCTTCGTGGCGAGTACGAAGGGGCCTGCGACGATTATACCGTCGGACAGGACTGGCACGCCTACACCCCGCAGATGCACGAGCGTTGGCGGCGGCTTCATGCGCGCCAGTCGGCCCTGACCGACCGCTATGCCTGCCGCTCGTTTCGCGAGGGCCTGGCCCGGCTCGATTGCGCCGACGGTATCCCGCGCTTTGAAGACGCCAACGCCATCCTCGGTCCTGCAACCGGCTGGCAGCTCGTCGCGGTACCCGGCTTCATTCCCGATGCCGTCTTCTTCGATCATCTGGCCCACCGCCGCTTTCCGGTAACGCGCTGGATCCGCGAGGAGCACGAGCTGGACTATCTGGTCGAGCCGGACGTGTTCCACGATTTCTTCGGCCATGTGCCGATGCTGCTCGATCCCGCGATTGCCGACTTCCTCGAACTCTACGGCAAGGCCGGCGAGCGGGCGATGGCGATGAACGCGCTGCCGATGCTGGCCCGCATCTACTGGTACACCATCGAATTCGGCCTCGTGCGCGAAGGCGATGAACTGCGCGTGTTCGGCGCGGGCATCATCTCGTCGCACAGCGAGACCGTCTATTCGATCGACGATCAAGGCGTCCTGCGCCTGCCGTTCGATCCGGTCCGGGTCATGCGCACCGGCTACATGATCGACGATTTCCAGAAGACCTACTTCGTGCTCGAAAGCCTGCCCCAGCTCATCAACGACCTGGTCGGCCTCGATTTCGGGCCCGTCTACGAACAGTGGCGCGATGCGCCTGCGCTGCCGGCGGGTGAATGCCTGCCCGGCGAAGCTCCCTACAATCCGAAACGCGAGATGACCCCATGACGACCCAGTCCCCCACCGACCTGTTCGACAATCCCATCGGCCTCGACGGCTTCGAGTTCGTCGAATTCTCCGCGCCCGAGAAAGGCGTGCTGGAGCCGGTGTTCGAAGCCATGGGGTTCACCAAGATCGCCCGCCACCGCTCGAAGGACGTGGAACTTTGGCGCCAGGGCGAGATCAACTTCATCACCAATTACGAGCCGCACAGCCCGGCATGGTTCTTCAGTCGCGAGCATGGCCCGAGCGCCTGCGGCATGGGTTTCCGCGTGCGCGATGCGCGCAAGGCCTATGAAGAACTGCTCGCCCGCTCGGCCGAGCCGGTGCAGGTCGCGACCGGTCCGATGGAACTGCACCTTCCCGGCATCCGTGGCATCGGCAACTCGATCATTTATCTCATCGACCGCTACGAGCGTGACGGCGATGGCGCGCTGTCGATCTACGACATCGACTTCGAATACCTGCCCGGCGTCGAACGGCACCCCGAAGGCGCAGGCTTCGACCGCATCGACCACCTGACGCACAACGTCTACGGCGGTCGCATGGCCTATTGGGCGGATTATTACGAGAAGCTCTTCAACTTCCGCGAAATCCGCTACTTCGATATCAAGGGTGAGTACACGGGCCTTACCTCGAAGGCGCTCACTGCGCCCGACGGCAAGATCCGCATTCCGCTCAACGAGGAAGGCGAGGGCGGCAAGGGCCAGATCGAGGAATTCCTGCGCCAGTTCAATGGCGAGGGCATCCAGCACATCGCGCTGATTACCGATGATCTGGTGAAGGCCTGGGACCGCCTGAAGGCGCTGGGCGTACCGTTCATGACTGCGCCGCCCGAGACTTATTACGAGATGCTCGAAGAACGCCTGCCCGGTCACGGTCAGCCCGCCGGTGAACTCAAGGCACGCGGCATCCTGCTCGACGGTACCACCGAAGGCGGCAGTCCGCGCCTTTTGCTGCAGATCTTCGCCGAGGCGCAGGTCGGACCGATCTTCTTCGAGTTCATCCAGCGCAAGGGTGACGAAGGCTTTGGCGAAGGCAACTTCAAGGCCCTGTTCGAATCCATGGAGCGCGACCAGGTCCGCCGCGGCGTGCTCAAGGTGGAAGAACCGGCCGAGTAACACCCCTGGGGCCAGCGCGTCGGCGCCCGATGCGCGGCCCTTCAAGGCCTGCCGGACCGAAATCCGTTCCGGGTCGCCGGTCCGGCAGGTTCAAGAAGATGCGGAGAGCGAGACGATGACTGAAGGCCAGATTGCGAACGGCGCGCCCCGACTGGGGGGCATCCACCACGTCGCCTATCGTTGCCGGGACGCGAAGGAGACGGTCGAGTTCTACCGCGATGTCATGGGCATGGATTTCATGCTCGCCATCGCCGAGGACAACGTGCCTTCCACGGGCGAACCCGATCCCTACATGCACATCTTCATGGATGCCGGTGGCGGCAACGTGCTGGCCTTCTTCGAACTGCCCAACGCGCCCGACATGGGCCGTGACGAGTCGACCCCTGCCTGGGTGCAGCACATCGCCTTCAAGGTCGACAGCGAGGAAGACCTCATGGCCGCCAAGGCACGGGCCGAGGGCCATGGGCTGGAAGTCGTCGGGCCGACGCATCATGGTGTCTTCAAGTCGATCTATTTCTTCGACCCCAACGGCCATCGCCTTGAACTGGCGTGGCAGTTCGGTACCCCCGATCAGATGAAGCGCCTCAACGACGTGGCCGAGGACATGCTGGAGGAATGGTCGCGCACCAAGAAGGCGCCGCGTCATGCCGCCTGGCTGCACGAAAAGATCGCACAGGAAAGCTGAAGGGGCGAGCCGGGATGCGTCTCTACTCCTACTACCGCAGTTCGACGAGCTATCGCCTGCGCATCGCCCTCAACCTGAAAGGGCTGGAGTACGAAATCGTGCCGGTAAACCTGCTCAAGGCAGAGCAGCGTGGCGAGGACTTCCGCAGGATCAATCCCTTTGCCGGTGTACCTGCGCTTGAGGCCGATGGCCGGGTCTATGCGCAGTCGATGGCGGTGCTCGAATGGCTCGATGAGCGTTATCCAGACCGGCGCCTGCTGCCGGTGGACGTCGAGGACCGCTTCGTCATGCGCGAACTGGCCATGGCCATCGCGACCGAGCTGCACGCCCCGCTCAATCTTCCCGTGCTCCGGTACCTCAAGACCGAACTCGGCCATTCGCAGGAAGAGATCGACACCTGGTACCGTCACTGGCTGGAAAAGACCCTTGTCCCGCTGGAGGCGAAACTGGCGGCGCGCGGATCGGGTGATTTCCTGTTCGATGCACCCGGCCTGTTCGAATGCGTGCTGGTGCCCCAGCTCTACAATGCGCGCCGGTTCGACTTCGAACTGACAGCAATGCCGCATATGTCCCGGATCGAGGCGGCGTGCCTTGCTCACCCCGCCTTCGTGGCCGCTCATCCCGACAATCAGCCGGATTGCCCGGCCTGACCTTGTGGGGCTTTTTTTCGGCGCCATGACGTCAGACCACTAAGGTCGTTTACTTAGAATTAGTCATAGTGTGTACATTAGTGCGCATGACTTCGAGACGCCAAACGGAACGGAGATGGGCCCGCCATGATGTGCATGGCCTGCAGCACTCCTACCTTTTCCGCGTTTCGCCGCGCATGGCCTGGGCGATTGTCGTCGCGATGCTCGCATTGGTCGCGAGCATCGAAGCCAACTCTTCTCCCGCAATGTGGTTCGGCCCCATTTACCTTGCGATCATGGCTTTTGCTGCATGGTCGCTCAATTCACTGGTAGCGGTTGCCATCGGCCTCGGCATTCTCGGCGCTCGACTTGCAACAGGTGAATTGGCTGTCGCTGCAAGCACCGGGCCTGCCGGCACGCCCAATCTGGCGGTGCGCGTGCTGGGAATCATGATCGTGGTGCTCGTCATCGGTGCGGCGCGCAAGGCTTGCGAGCGGGAGTGGCGCGCGGCCCGGATCGATTCGCTGACCGGGGCATGGAACCGCTCGGCCTTCTTCGAAATCCTGCGCAAGAACCAGCATCGCGGCGGCTGGCATGCGTTGATCTACGCCGACCTCGATGGCCTCAAGCGGGTCAACGACGAGGAAGGCCACGCGCAAGGGGACGAGAACCTCAAGGTCTTCGCTGAAACCGTGCGCAAGACCATCCGCAAGGGCGACGTCTTCGCCCGCATGGGCGGTGACGAGTTCGTCATCTTCATGAAGCTGAAGGACAAGGATGCCGGTACCGCCGTCGCGAACCGGCTCGATACGGCCCTCAACACCGAGTTCGGCGAGAGCCGCTTCCACTTGTCCTGCAGCCTTGGCATTCTTCTTTTGCCCGAAGGTTCGACCTCCATCGACGGCGAACTGCGCGCGGCGGATGAACTGATGTACATGGCCAAGAAGTCGCGCTCCGGCGTGCTCGTGTCGACAGCCTGTGAAAGCGGCGGCAGGATCGAGTTTTCACCGTGCCCGATCGCAAAGGAGGTGCCTCGCGACGACACCGTGGTCAGACAAGCCGACAGGGCACACACGAGCGAGCCATGCATGACACCGGATACCCACGCCGTCGCCTGACTGCGGAACGGCGCCGCGCATGGCGTCTTGCACAGGTGACCCTACAGGCCCTCCTGCACAGATCCCCGGATGTCCTCGGGCTTGCCTTCGTCGCCGTACTGGCAACGAGCGCAACACCGGCGTGGGCGGGTGACGGCACATGGCGCGATATCGGCAATGTCGGGCGCGATGTGCTGGTGGCGGCCGCATTGGGCGTTCCCCTTGCCCGGGGCGATACCGCCGGGGCGCTTCAGGCGGGGGGCAGCCTGGGCTCGGCAGAAATCGTATCGCTGGGGCTCAAGGAAGCCTTTCCCGAGACACGGCCGGACGGCAGCGACCGCAAGAGCTTCCCGTCCGGTCATACCGCCATTTCCTTTGCCAGCGCGGCGACCCTGCAGAACCGCTACGGCTGGAAGGTCGGCCTGCCCGCGCAAGTGCTGGCCGCGATGGTCGGCGTGTCGCGCGTGAAGGCGGACAAGCATCACTGGTATGACGTTCTGGCCGGGGCCGCGATCGGCGAGACTGCAGGGTTCCTGATCACCTCGCGCCGGGACGAGCGAGTGCGCGTCATGCCCTGGGGCGATACCAGCAGCGCCGGCGTTTCCGTTTCCGCCCGGTTCTGAGCGCGGCTTCCCGCCCGCTCAGAACCCGTCGCGATCCAGTTCCTGCAGGCCCAGTTCGGCGCATAGGGCAGAGCGTGCGGCCACAAGTTCCTCCCACAGCGCGGGTGAGGACAGATCCTCCACCGCGAGCTGTTCGGGCCAGTGCCTGCCGACGAGCGCCTCTATCGCCGTCAGATTTTCCGGCGTTGCGATGAAGCGCGGGTCGACCGTCGCTGGATCGGCGACCACGCGCAGGCGCAGGCAGGCGGGGCCGCCGCCATTGGCCATCGACTCGCGCAAGTCATGCACGAAGAGGTGCCGGATCGGCCCGTTGCCCGCGACATGGGCTTCCAGCCATTGCCACACGGCGGGCGTTTCGCGCGCCTCGCCGGGCAGGACCAGAGCCATTTCCCCCGAAGGCAGCGTCACGAGCTGGGCGTTGAACAGGTAGGAGGTGATCGCATCGGCGAGGCTCACGGCGCTTGCCGGCACTTCGACGATCTCTATTTCGGGGAGCTTGTCGCGCAGCTCGGCATAGAGCCCATCACGATCGGCGAAGGCCTGTTCGTGGGTGAACAGGACCCGCTCGTTGGCGACCGCGACAACGTCGTTGTGGAACGCGCCTGCAGCTATCGCAGCCTCCGACTGGAGCGCCAGCACCGTGCGTTCCAGGGAAAGCCCGTGCAGACGCGCGATCGCGGCGCTGGCCTCGCGGTGTTGGCGCGCCGGGAAGGGGCCGCCGCTTTCGCCATAGACGAAGACCTCGATCCCGGGGCGGTCATGGCTCGCACACAGCCGCATGTGATTGGCCGCGCCTTCATCGCCGAAGGGGGCCGGGACCGGCGCGTGAACCGCAAAGTGCGCTTCGTCGGCGAAGGCGATCTGCAATTGCGCCAGCGTCTCGCGCCATTCGTGGCTGCGGTGGGGCATCGTGACCAGATTGGCCACGGTCAAGTGGCAGCGCCCGTCGGCGGTGTCCGGGCCGGGAGAGACGGTGGCAGCGTTCGCCGCCCACATCGACGAGGCGGACAGGGCATTGGCGCGCAAGGGCGCGCTGGCCGAAGCCATGTCGGTGCCGAGCTGACGCAACCAATCTTCGTCCGGGCGACGTTGCGGCAGGAAGAAGCCCTGCGCCAGTCCGCGGTCGAGGTTCGCGCGCATCTTGGCCAGGCCCTGCAGCGCCGCGGCGCGGGGCCGCGCGATCTTGCCGGCGTTTTTCGCGGAAGCGAGGTTGCCGAGGCTCAGGCCGGCATAGTTGTGGCTGGGCCCGACAATTCCATCGAAGTTGATTTCCGTCAGCATCAGATCACCTCAGGCAGGGGCGTAAGTCACGGCGTCGCCGATGCCCACGCCCAGCAGCTTGGCCGCCGGTTCGTCGAGGCTCACCCCGCCTTCGGTCTCGGCAAGGTGCCCGAGGCAGGCGCGAAAGCCGGCAAGGTGGCCGGTGGAGACGAGGTGCGAGGGGCCTTCCTCGACATTGGCCGTAATCAGCGCGACCTTGGCATCCTTCGCCTCGCGGATGGTGCGGATGCTGTCGGTCTCGACCATCATCGACGGGCCGCCGTCGAAGATGTCGATGTAGTTCTGGAAGGCGAAACCCTCGCTCTCGAGCATGCGCATGGCCGGGCGGCCGGAGAAATGGGGCTGGCCCATGACCTGCCGCGCGCCTTCGGACAGCAGCGCGGTGTAGATCGGGTGCTTGGGCATGAGGTCGGCGATGAACTGGTTGCCGTGACGGGCGTTGAATTCGTCGGCATCGCGAAAGCTCATGTCGAAGAAGCGGCCGGCCAGCCCGTCCCAGAACGGTGAATTTCCGGCATCGTCGATCGCTCCGCGCAGTTCCGCCAGGGTACGGTCGGCGAACCGGGCGCGGTGGGCGCGGATGAACAGGTAGCGGCTGCGCGCCAGCAGCTTGCCCACGCCCGCGGAACGCTCGGTCGCATCGAGGTAGAGCCCGCCCACCTCGCTCGATCCGTCGAGGTCGGTACACAAGGTGAGCATCTCGGCCCGGAAAGTGCGATCCAGCTCCTTGGAGTGCTGGGTGATGCGCCCGATGCGGTAGGAATAGAACGGCCACTCGGTGCCGACCTGCGAGAAGATCTGGCAGGTGCCGTGGACCTTGCCGGTCTCGGTATCCTCGAGGATGAAGACGAAGAGATCGTCGATCAACGTATCCTCGTCACGGGCGAAGGCGCGGGCGGCGCGTTCCAGTTTCCCTTTCAGCGTCGGTTTGTCGGGCGGCAGATTTGTGAACCCGCCGCCGGTGCCCTTGGCCATGCGGTAGAGGGCATCGAGATCCTTTTCCCGGGCCGTGCGCAGCAGGAACGTCATCAGGCAACTCCGTGTCTGTCGAGGCGGTGCATCACCAGCGCCGTCAATTGCGCGCGGGCATCGAGCGAGTCCGCCAGCAGGAACTCGTCCGGCGAGTGGATCGCGCCGCCGCAGGCACCCATCGTGTCGATCACCGGCACCCCGCAGGCGGCAATGTTGTTGCCGTCGCACACGCCGCCGGTGTCTTTCCACGTCATCGCCTGCCCCAGATCGGCAGCGGCCTGCGAGACGAGGCCGAACAGCTTCTCGGTCCTTTCGCCCACTTGCTTGGGAGGGCGCGAGACGCCGCCGTGCAGGTTGACCTGCACTTCGTGGCGGGCGGATACTTCTGCGATTGCCGTTTCGATCATCTGCCCGGCGTGCTCGGCCAGTTCGGGCGTGCGCGGGCGGATATTGAAATGAACGATGGCAAGGTCGGGCACGGTATTGTTGGGCGCGCCGCCCTCGATCCGCGCCGGGTTGACCGAAAGCCCCTCGCGCTTGCCTGCCGCCAGCCGTATGGCAAGTTCCGAAGCCGCGACGATGGCATTGCGCCCGTCCTCGGGATTGCGCCCGGCATGGGCGGACCTGCCCGTAATCACCGCGGCATAATTGCCCGAGCCGGGGCGCGAGCGCGCCATGATGCCGCCGGGAAGGGCTGGTTCATATGTCAGTGCAGCCAGCTTGCCTTCGGCGAGACGGGCGATCAGCGACGCCGAAGACAGCGAGCCGGTTTCCTCGTCGGCATTGATCATCACGTCGTAGCCCAACGTGGGCTCGCCGCGCTCATAAGCATCCAGCCCTGCCAGCATCAGCGAAAGGCCGCCCTTCATGTCTGCGGTACCGGGGCCGTGGAGCGTATTGTCGTCTAGCCAGTCGCACGTCTGGAAGGGGTGGTCCTTGGCATAGACCGTGTCCATATGGCCGGTCAGAATCACCCGGCGCGCGGCCCCGGGCCGCACGGAGACGACGAGATGGCGGCCATGCGCGACCTCGTGCACCTGGCCCTTGGCATCGACTTTTTCGACCGGCGCGGGCTCGACCAGCGATACCTCGCCCGGCAGCACGGCAAAGGCATCGGCAAGGCGCGAGGCCATGGCGGCAAGGCCCTCGAGGTTGCCGGTGCCGCTGTTGATCGCGGCCCAGTCCAGCGTGCGTTCGAGGATCGGCGCGCGCTCGACCGGCGCCAGCAGGGTGCGTTCGTCGTGCGTCAGCCCGGTCATCGACGCAGCATTCCGTCGAGCGCGCCCATATTGCCGCTCGGGTCGGAGGCTTCGAAGCTTGCCATCGGGTAAGCGCAGTAGTCGGCGGCGTAATAGGCGCTGGGGCGGTGGTTGCCGCTCTCGCCCAGACCGCCGAAGGGCATCGAGCCTGCCGCGCCGGTCGTCGGCCGGTTGCGATTGACCACACCCGCGCGGCTTTCGAGCACGAAACGCTGCCACAGCGCGTCATCGGCGCTGACAAGCCCCGCGGAAAGGCCGAAGCGGGTGTCGTTCGCCGCTGCCATCGCGGCATCGAAGTCCGCCACGCGGCACACCTGCAGGACCGGGGCGAAGATCTCTTCGTCCGGAACCGATACGCCGGTTACGTCGAGCATGGCAGGGCGCACGAAGGCGTCGCTGCGGCCCTCGATGCCCGCGAAGGGCCTGATCACCTGCGCGCCGCGATCGACCAGTCCCTCGAATTGGGCGCGGGCCTTGGCGGCGGCGCCGTCCGAGATCAGCGGGCCGATGTAGGGCTCGGGCGTCTCGTCCCACGCGCCGATCAGCAGAAGCTGCGAAAGGCTCGCCACGGCCTCGACAAGGGCGCTCCCGAAGGCGGTATCGGGCACGATCAGGCGGCGCGCGCAGGAGCAGCGCTGTCCGGTGGTGACGAAGGCGGACTGCACGACGATGGCCGCGGCTTCGTCCACGTCGCCGTCCCATGCAACGAGCGGGTTGTTGCCGCCCAGTTCCAGCGCGAGGATGACATCGGGCCGGTCGGCGAAGACGTGCCGGAAATGCGCGCCCGCACCGGCCGAGCCGGTGAAGAGCAGACCGTCGATCGCACCGGAAACCAGCGCCTCGCCGGTTTCGCGCGCGCCCTGGATGCACTGGAACACGCCTTCGGGAAGACTTGCCTCGGCCCAGGCATCGGCCATCGCCGCGCCGGTCGCAGGTGTCATCTCGGAGGGCTTGAAGACAACCGTGTTTCCCGCGAGCAGCGCAGGGACGATGTGGCCGTTGGGCAAGTGTCCGGGGAAGTTGAACGGGCCGAGTACCGCCATCACGCCATGCGGGCGATGGCGCAGGATAGCTGCGCCGAAGGGCATGTCGCTGCGCTTTTCCCCGGCGCGTTCGGCTTGCGCGGTGATCGAGATGCCGACCTTGCCGATCATCGATCCCAGTTCGGCGAGGCCTTCCCAGCGCGGTTTGCCGGTTTCGCGGCTGATTATCGCGGCGATCTCTTCCTTGCGCGTTTCCAGCACGGCCCTGAAGCGCTGGACGGCAGCGACCCGTTCTTCGACGGGAAGCGCGGTCCAACCCGGAAAGGCCTGGCGCGCGCGGCGCAGCGCGGCGTCCACTTCGGCCCGGCCGGCAGGAGCGCCTTCCCAGACCAAGGCGCCGGTTGCGGGATCGATCGACTGAATATGGCTCATTGCTGCCTCGTGACTGCGAAGATGCCGGTGGCGTTCCCGGAGTCGAACGTCAGGTCCAGCATACCGGTTGCAGGATCGATGTCTCGGGTGATGAATTCGTAGAACGAGCCGGGCACCTCGCGCCTGATCTCGGAGCCGTCGGCAAGGCGGAACGGGCGCTCGACCTTGTCGGCAAGGATCGCGGTCTGGCGCACGCGGCCGTTCTGCGAAATCTCGACGCTGGGCTTCATCGGATAGCCTTGCTCGCGCAGGTCCTCGGCCAGCTGGACGACGTCGTCGGTGCGCGTGGTGGCGTGATTGAAGGCATTGCCTTCGGTCGCGATCCAGGCGGCTTCCTTGCTGTGTTCGAGCAGGGCTTCGTAGTCGGCGAGAGCCGGTGCCGGGTGCTGGCGTTCGAAGGCGCGCAGGGCTCCGGCAACGATCGTCGCCGCCTGTTCGGGCGAGCAGTCTCCCTGCGCCTCCAGCGCCTGCAACGCCGACCACGCTGCCGTGCCGAGGGGATCGCGGGAATAGCCGAACACGCGATCTGCAGCCGCCTGCGCCGTCTCGGGCAGTTCGTGGACATGAAGTTCGGAGACGAAGAACTGCGGCACCGCTTCGGGCAAGTCGCGATGGACGAGGGCGCGGCCGGTCATCTTCAGCTTGGGCAGCGGGTAGAGTCCACCGACTTCGTAGCCCATCGGCGCGAGGAAGCGGGTGAAGGCCTCGCAGCCCGAAGGCAGGTCGCCGGTCGCTCCGTCGATGGTGCGCAGCGCGCCATGGTCGAAGGCGATCGTTTCACCTTTCGCGCGGATCTGCGCGACGTAGCGGGCGGCCGTCGGGACCCGCTCAAGCAGGTCGAGAAACAGCGCGGCGTTGAGCGCCATGGCCACTTGCGCACGGGAGGGCCGCTCGTCCGTGCCCTGCAGCGCCGGGTCTATCGAAAGCGTCGTTAGTGCGAACTCGGCGCGGTCTTCACCGACGGTGGAAGCGAGCAGGCGGAACAGGGTCCACTGACTGGTGATGGCGGTGCTGGGGGCGGCAACCATGGCATCCTCGTTGTTTATTTATTGCGCGTACTTGCAATATATGTAACGCGCAGGGCGAAGTCCACCACCGCGCGAAACTTCGCGCAAATGGCTGGAAACCCGCTTTTTTCGAGGATGTCTTGAAGGAACCGTGCGGCAGCCGCCGGGCGGAACACCTCTCCGCCCGGCGCGCCGTGGTATACGTCAGCCGTGTGCGCCGAATTCGTTGGCGATGGCGGTCGTGATCCGCAGGCTCAGGCCATAGGACCGGGCGATCGGATCGATGTAGTCGCGGTGGATCTGCGAGTAGCCCGAGGCGCTCGAGTCCGGATAGTCGCTGGGCAAGTCGACGCTGAAGTCGTTGATCGAGGGGAAGCTGATCGGGAAGGCCCGACGCAGCTGGGCAAGACCGTCGTCGACGCGCAGCGTGAAGAACATCTCCAGCACATCCTCGCGGCTGATGTCGTTGGCGCGGCTGAAGGCCGGGACCATGACCGCGCGCAGGAACATGTGCTTGAACAGCGCGATGCGCAGCGACTGCAGAACGCCGAGGCTGCGACGGGTATGCTCGCGGTCGGGCAGCGGCGATTCGTCCGGGATCAGGTCGAGCAGGCGGTGAAGCTTCATCGCATCGACCCGCAGGCGCGAGGCGAGGCGGCGGAACACGCCGGTCCGGTCGTCCTTGGTCAGGTACTCGCCGATCTTGAGGCAGGCGTCGGAGATGTGCTGTTCGTCGCCGCGGTAGGGGCGGCTGGCCCAGTAGGCCGAGTTGAACAGTTCGCCATAGGCCGCCACCGTCTTGATCGAGCCGAGCGCATTGGCCGCGCGGGCGAGCCGGATGAGCTGGCGTCCGCGTTCGCTTTCGATGAGCAGGCTGGCGATTTCCTCGATGTTGCCGTCCGACGCCGTGCCGATGCCTGCGATCACGTTCACCGGATAGCCCAGCTGCTGGAGGATTGCGTTGTGCGGGATGGCGCGGATCTGGCGCAGGCTCATCGTCCTGTCGCCGGACAGGTCCGACTGGCGGCGCGACTTGCGGCTGCCGGTATCGTTGAGCAGGCCGAGCCCGAAGGCAGTGATTGCGCGCGAGTAGGTGTGGCTTTCGAGGTGATCGTGCTGGACGCCGCGGATCGCCCGGTAGAAGTCGAGGCTGAGGTCGGTGCGGCGATAGAACACGTCGGTCGGTGTGTTGGTGTCCGCGCCCCACAGCGGCTTTTCGGCCATGCGGGTGAGCGTTGCCAGCGCCAGTTCGTCCGATCCGAACCAGAGGTAACCATCGCCGCCCTGGAACGAGACTTCGGGCTCCAGCCTGATCCCGGCGCGCAGGAAGCGGCGGCGGGCCCAGGGCGACATCTGCCAGTCGAAGCGGTCCTCGATGCTGGAAGGATGGGCGCCGCGGCCCATGGATTCGCCGCCGGTATTGAAGATCAGCGCGGCAACGTCGGTCATCGCATTCGCGGCCATCGCTTCGGCGAGGCGGCCCTGCAGGCGTTCGATGGCCAGCGCTGCGGGGATCTGGCCGACGAAGCGGCCCGCGTCGGAAAAGCCGGTCTGGATCGAGACGCGCCCGCGCTTGCGGGCATATTCGCGATAGGCCGGCTCGGACAGCACCGCGTCGAGGAAGCGACCGCCGTGTTCCAGCGCGCTTTCGGTCTCGAACAGGGGCGAGACGTCGACCTTGTCGTCGATCCCGAACATGCGTGCGAAGTAGAGGGCGGCCAGCACCGTGGTCGGCTGTTCGCATTCCGCCACGAGCATGCGGATCGGGGTATCGGAATCGATGTGCTGCAGGATCTGCGCCATCGCCAGGAACTGGCGCACTGCCGTGCTGTTCTCGATCGCCAGCGCCGCGAAGTTGGAGCGCAGCGGTTTCACTTCGGCCAGAAGCTCGCGCATGCGCACCAGCGCGGCCTGGCTGGCGAGGCTGAGCTTGCCGTCCGGATCGATGCGGCGGCGGATCGCGTTCTGGAGCTGCGAGGAGTTCACCCGGAAGTGGATCCAGCCCATGCCCAGGCCATCGGAGCGCATCGCGGCGGCCACGACGAGCAACTGGCGCCCGATGTCCTGATCGGCGTGACGGGCTTCTTCCTCTAGCTCGGCAATCACGCCTTCGAGGCTGACGAGCTTGTCGGGGTGTTCGGCGGTCAGCGCATTGGCCGCAGCCGAAAGCGCTTCGGGCTGGGACAGGTCCTCGGCAAAGCGCGCGGCCATTTCGGTTGCGAGCTGGCCCGCCCGTTCGAGCCGCTCGGCAATCGCGGGCTCCATCGACCTCAGGTCCTGCGCATAGCTGGCCAGCCGCATCGCCTTTTCCTCGAGGCGGTAGCGGATCGAGGTGGACCACGAGATATCGGTGCGCCCGTCCATGTCGTAGCCGACCCAGGTGGCGAAGCGTACCGGCATCGGCTGCAGGCTCTTCCAGCGCTTGGGCCATCGGGCGGCGGCGATGTCGAACAGGCGGGCGCTGATCCGGTCGCGCGCCTTCTGGCCGCGGCTGAGGGCTGCCATCGCCTTTTCGTGTTCGTAGTCGAGCGTGATCATGTCGCGTTCGGGCGAGGCGGCGCAGACCGATGCCTCGCTGAAATCGCCGTTTGAGGCCGAGTGGGTTACCGCTTCGGTCTGTCCGGCGGTGAGCAGGAACGTGGGGTGCGCGGTGAAGACCACGTGAGCCGCCGGGCGCTGCCAGCGGGCGGCGAACTCGGTGAAGTCTTCTTCGTTCGCGATGCTGTCGATCCGCGCGTCGTTCTCGGCGACGGGGACCGGTTTGACCAGGCGGTCGAGCCGGGCAGCGCGGGCCCGCAGGCCCTCGCATTCCATCTCGGCGACCAGCCGCTCGATGTCATCGAGCGACATTTCGCCGTTCTCGAGCTTGCGCGAAAGCTCAAGCCCGAGCTGGAAAACCGGATTGTAGAGCGGGGTCTGCGCCGTCAGGGGGTGCAGTTCCCGCAGGCGGGCGTTGAGGTCTTCGACCGTGTTCAACGCCGGCCCGCTCATCGTGCGAGCCCCGCTGCAGTTCTTGCGTCCGCTTCGATCTTCTTGGGATCGGGCTTGCCCTTGGGGACCATCCAGCTTCCTCCGACGCAGATTACGGCATCGAGGGCGAGCCATTCGGGCGCATTGGCAGGAGTGACGCCGCCGGTGGGACAGAACCTGGCCTGCGCCAGCGGGGCGGAGATCGCCTTGAGTGCGGGCGGTCCGCCGGCCGCCATCGCCGGGAAGAACTTCAACCGGTCGAAGCCCATGTCGAGTGCGAGCATGATGTCGCTGGCATTGGCGGTCCCGGGCAGGAACGGGATTTCGCGCTTGAGCGCCGCTTCGCCGAGGCGGGGGGTGAGGCCGGGCGAGACGATGAATTCGGCGCCGGCGTCCAGCGCCTTGTCGAGATCGTCGGGATTGAGCACGGTGCCGGCGCCGACGACGGCACCGGGAACCTGCTTCATGGCCTTGATCGCTTCGATCGCGCAATCGGTGCGCAGCGTCACTTCCAGCGCGGGCAGCCCGCCGGCGACGAGCGCTTCGGCAATCGGCAGGGCGTGTTCGATATCTTCGATGACCAGCACCGGGATCACCGGTGCGAGGCGCATGACCTTTTCGACCGATGCGGAAAGGTTGCTCATGCAGTATGCTCCCTGACGAAGGCGGCAGCCGCGCCGAACAGGCCGGGCTGCGGATGGGTGATCAGCTTGACCGGCAGTTTCGCCATCATGCCGGCAAAGCGGCCCTTGGCGCAGAAACGGTCGGAAAAGCCTGACTTGAGAATGGTTTCGCGGATCCGATAGCCGAGCCCGCCGGCGATCACGACGCCGCTGGCGCCCTGCGCGAGGGCATAGTCGCCCGCTGCCGCACCGAGCGAGAGGCAGAAGCGGTCCACGGCTGCGGCGGCAAGGCTGTCCTCGCCGGAGGTCCCGGCGGTCCAGATCTCGACGTCGCTCAGTTCATGGATCGCGCGCCCTTCGAGCGCGGCAAGCGTCTGGTAGATGTCGACGATGGCAGGGCCGGAGACGACACGCTCCACCGAAACGCGGTTGTGGCGCTTGCGCAGTCGGGCGAGGATGGCGTCCTCGATCTGGTCGAGCGGGGCGAAGTCGATGTGGCCGCCCTCGGTCGCCTGGACGTGATAGGTGCCCTTTCCGTCCCGCCAGAGATGGGCGACGCCAAGGCCCGTGCCCGGGCCGAGCACGCTCACCGTTCCCGACGCGGGCAGCGGCGTGTTTTCGGGGCCGGCCAGATCGAGGAAATCGTCCTTGGCGGCGCAGGCCACGGCATGGGCCACGGCAGCGAAGTCATTGACGATGGTGTGCCGCGTCGCGCCCAGTTTCTCCTCGATGAGGGCAGGGCGGATGATCCACGGGTTGTTGGTGAAGTGGATCACTTCGCCGCCCACCGGTCCGGCCACCGACATCGCGACCGCATCGGGCAGGGTGCCGCCGTTCATCTCGCGAAAGGCTTGCCAGGCGAGCTGGAAGCTGGCGTGATCCTTGGTGTGCAGCGTGGACGGCTCGCCCAGCGTGATCGCTCCGTCCGCGTTCACGCTGGCGATGGCGAAGCGGGCGTGGGTGCCGCCGATGTCGACGGTGACGAGTTCCATTTCGGCAGCCACCGTTACAGACCTGCCACTTCGAGCATGGCCGAACCGCCCTGTTCGGCGCCACCGGCGCTCATCCGGAACATGGCGAAGAGTTCACGGCCCATGCCCATTTCGGCGGCAGGCGCCGGGGCCGGTTCGCGGGCGGACAGGTCGGCCGTCGTCGCAAGCGTCCCGTCCTCGGCGGAGAGGCGCACCACGTCGCCATCGCGCAGCAGGGAGAGCGGTCCGCCGCCAAGCGCTTCGGGCGTGACGTGGATCGCCGCAGGAACCTTGCCCGAAGCACCGGACATGCGTCCGTCGGTGATCAGTGCGACCTTGTGGCCGCGGTCCTGCAGCACGCCAAGCGGCGGGGTCAGCTTGTGCAGTTCGGGCATGCCGTTGGCACGCGGCCCCTGGAAGCGCACGACGACGACGACGTCCTTGTCGAGTTCGCCGTCCCTGAACGCCTGGGTGACGGCTTCCTGCGTTTCGAAAACGCGGCAGGGCGCCTCGATCGTCCAGCGTTCCTTGTCGACCGCGGACGTCTTGAAGGTGGCGCGGCCGAGGTTGCCGGAAACAAGGCGCATGCCGCCGTCCCGCTGGAACGGGTCGGAGACCGGGCGCAGCATCGTATCGTCGCCGCTCTTCGCAGGCGCGGAAGTCCAGGCGAGGGCTTCGTCCATCAGCACCGGTTCCTGCGCGTAGTCACGCATGCCGCCCGGCGAGACGGTCAGCACGTCCTCGTGGGCAAGCCCCGCGTCGAGCAGTTCGCGGACCACCCAGGCCATGCCACCGGCGGCATGGAAGTGGTTCACGTCGCCCGAGCCGTTGGGATAGACGCGGGTGATCAGCGGCACCGCCGAGGAGAGTTCCGACAGGTCGTCCCAGTCGAGGACGATGCCGGCCGCGCGGGCCATCGCGGGCAGGTGGATGGCGTGGTTGGTCGAGCCGCCGGTTGCGAGCAGGCCGACGCAGGCGTTGACGATGGCCTTTTCGTTCACGACTTGCGCCATCGGGCGGTAGTCTTCGCTCTTGCGGCCCATTCCGGCGAGGCGGTGGACGGCGGCTCGGGTGAGCGCCTGGCGCAGCGGCGTGTTCGGCGGGACGAAGGCCGCGCCCGGCATGTGCAGGCCCATCATCTCCATCATCATCTGGTTGGAGTTGGCAGTGCCGTAGAAGGTGCAGGTGCCGGCCGAATGGTAGCTGGCGCTCTCGCTGGCGAGCAGGTCTTCACGCGTGGCCTTGCCTTCGGCGTAGAGCTGGCGGGTCTTCTGCTTTTCCTTGTTGGAAATGCCGCTGGGCATCGGCCCCGAGGGCACGAAGACGGCGGGCAGATGGCCGAAGCGCAGCGCGCCGATCATCAGGCCGGGCACGATCTTGTCGCAGATGCCGAGCAGGGCCATGCCGTCGAACATCGCGTGGCTCATGGCGATCCCGGTCGACATGGCGATGGTATCGCGGCTGAACAGCGAGAGTTCCATGCCGTCGAAGCCCTGGGTGACGCCGTCGCACATGGCGGGCACGCCGCCGGCGACTTGCGCCGTTGCGCCCACTTCGCGGGCCCAGAGCTTCATCTGCTCGGGATAGCGGCCATAAGGCTGGTGGGCCGAGAGCATGTCGTTGTAGGCGGTGACGATCGCCAGGTTTTTGGCGCTGCCGGTGGCAATGGCGGACTTGTCCTCGCCGGCCGCGGCAAAGCCGTGGGCCAGGTTCGAGCAAGAAAGGAAACTGCGGTCCGAATGGCGGTCCGCCTCGCGCGCGACGAGATCGAGGTAGCGGGCGCGGCTGTCCTTCGAACGCTCGATGATGCGGTCGGTAACCCGAGCCACTGCCGGGGCGAGATCAGTCATTATGTCACTCCTGCTTTCGGGCCTTGCTCCTCTCCCCCTCAGAGCGCGGTCCTTTTGCGGTCCTGCGACCGCTTCTGTTTATTCGTGCCAGGTAACGCCGTCGCGTTCGGCGAGGGCGATGGCTGCCGAAGGGCCCCAACTGCCGGCCGTGTAGGTCTTGGGCTCGAGCCCCTGCTCGTCCCAACCGGCGCGGATAGCATCGATCCAGTCCCACTGCGCCTCGACTTCGTCGCGGCGCACGAAAAGCGTCTGGTCGCCCTCGATCAGGTCGAGCAACAGGCGTTCGTAGGCGATGCGCCGCTGCGGGCCGGCAAAGGCATCGGGCATGGTGATCGCCAGCGGTACGCTGCGCAGGCCGATGCCTTCGCGGTCGAGGCCGGGGATCTTGGCCATCAGCGAGAGGGTGATGTTCTCTTCGGGCTGGATGCCGATGACGAGGCGGTTGGGCACCGTCTTTGCGCCGCGACCCGAGAAGATAGAGTGCGGCACGTTGCGGAACTGGACGACGATCTCGGTCGTGCGGCGGGGCAGGCGCTTGCCGGTGCGCAAGTAGAAGGGCACGCCCTGCCAGCGCCAGTTGTCGATATGCGCCTTGATCGCGACGAAGGTCTCGGTGTTCGAATCCTTGCCCAGTTCCTCGTCGTAGCCGGGCACGGCCTGGCCGGTGATGGCGCCGGCGCGGTACTGGCCGGTGACCGTTTCGCTGACGTTGACCTTGCGCAGGCTGCGCAGGACCTTGACCTTCTCGTCGCGCACGTTGGTCGCGTCGTAGGACACCGGCGGCTCCATCGCGACGAGCGCGAGAAGCTGTAGCATGTGGTTCTGGACCATGTCGCGCAGCGCGCCGGAATCGTCGTAGTAGGCCACGCGCGATTCCAGGCCGACGGTCTCGGCGACGGTGATCTGGACATGATCGATGTGTGCCGCATTCCACAGCGGCTCGAACATCAGGTTGGCAAAGCGCAGCGCCAGCAGGTTCTGGACCGTTTCCTTGCCCAGGTAATGATCGATCCGGTAGATCCGGTCCTCGGGAAAGGCCGAAGCGACGGCATCGTTGATGACGCAGCTGGACGCCAGATCGATGCCCAGCGGCTTTTCAAGGCCGATGCGCACTTTTGGGCCGGCAAGACCGCTGTTCTGGAGGCCGTGAATCGTCGGCTCGAACAGGCTGGGCGCGGTCGACAGGAAGATCGAGAGGCCTTCTTCGGGCTTGCCGACCTTTTCGGCGAGCGCCTTGAAGCCGTCCATCTCGTTTGCGTCGAGCGCCTGGTAGCTCAAGCGGTTGAGGAACGTGGCCATGCCGCCGCGGCGGTTGGCGGGCAGGAACTGTTCCAGCGACTGGCGTGCGAAATTGCGGAACGACTGGTCGTCCATGTCGGAACGCGCCGTGGCGATGATCTCGATGCGGGGATCGAGAAGCTCTTCGGCATCGAGCGCACACAATGACGGCAGCAGCATCCTGCGCGAAAGATCGCCAGTGGCACCGAATAGCAGCAGGCGATCGGAAGTGAATTTCGTCACGTATACGTTTCCATCATGGACAAGGTGCGCCGGGGCAGACGCGCATGGGAAATGGCGAGCGCATTGACCCTCGCAAATGCAGCATATCAAGAGTGCCCTGAGAACGCTAGGTTACCGGCATACGAATTCCCGGCACACCCCTGTTTTCGATCCCCTCTAGGCCGCTGAAATGGAAGCAAACGGGTAAAAGCTGTCAATGCTTTGGTGCGCGCCGTTCCCATGTGGCGATCGCTGCCATATCACTGTCTTTCGAGTTTCCTACGCTGGCGGGCCCCACGACCGGGGCAACAAGGAGAGCGCATTCATGACGGTGGAGGGTGTCGGCCTTCTGGAACATCTGCAGACGCCCGCCATGGTCGTGGCGAGAGGGCAGGTCCGCTTTGCCAATTCCGCGGCCAAGGCGTTGCTGGGCGTGCATATCGTCGGGCAGGATGTGCGCATTGCCATTCGCGATCCCAAGGCGGTGGCCGCGATCCTCAGCGACAAGGGCGGAACCGCGCAGGTCTCCGGGCTTTCCACGGGCGGCAGCGTCTGGCAGGTCGATTGCCGGGTGCTGGGTTCGAACGAGCGGCTGGTCAGCCTCTACGATCTGTCAGAGCGGGTCAGCGTCGCCAAGTCCCATGCCGACTTCGTCGCCAACGCCAGCCATGAACTGCGCACGCCGCTCGCCAATGTGCTGGGCTACGTCGAGACCCTGATGAATCCCAAGGCGGGTGGCGACGAAGGCGTTCGCCAACGCTTCCTCGAGACGATCCGGCACGAGGCGCAGCGCATGCAGTCGCTGATTTCCGATCTCATGTCCCTGTCACGGATCGAAGCGGTCAAGCACGAGGTGCCCGCCGATCGCGTCGACATGGTCGCGCTCTCGCATGAAATTGCGGGGGAATTCCGCACCGGGGCGACCGTCACGGTCAGGTCGAACTGCGAGAAGGCCGTCATTGCCGGCGATCGCGGGCAGATCGGGCAAGTCCTGCGCAATCTCATCGATAACGCGCTGAAATACGGCAAGGCCGAAGGTCCGGTCGAAGTCTCGATCGAGGCGGCGAGTACCGGCTGGGTCCTTGCTACCGTACGCGACGAGGGCGAGGGCATTGCACCCGAACACCTGCCGCGCGTGACCGAGCGCTTCTACCGCGCCGACACCAGCCGCAGCCGGGCCGTTGGCGGGACCGGGCTGGGCCTCTCTATCGTCAAGCACATTGTCGAGCGTCACCGCGGCCGCTTCGATATCGACAGCCGCCCCGGTGCCGGGACGACTGCCTCGATGATGCTGCCCTTGCGCGAGGAGCAGCCGGCGGAGTAAGTCTGGCAGCACGGCGGCAGAGACGGTTGTCCCCACCGCCGCGGCGATCGTCAGAAGTCGAGTTCGAAGCGGGTGCCGATGACCTGCGCGTTGTAGTCCCGATCACCCGAGGGCAGGGCCGTCGCGCCGCTGTAGTCGAGCAGCGCATAGTTCACGTTGAAGCGCAGGTTCTCGATCGGCGACCAGATCAGGCCGACGATGTAGCCGTTCTGCGTTCCGCCGCGGATGTCGCGGCTGTTGAGGTCGAGCCAGTCGTAGCGCAGGTTGACCTGGATCGAGCCAATGCCGTCCTTGCCCAGCGGATGGGCCGGTGCCGACGAAGAGAAGATGCCGTCCTTGTAGCCGCGGCTGTCGCCCGAGGTGAGGAAATAGCCCACTTCTGCATAAGCGCCGCGGAACGTCACGTCGGGAAGGCCAATGCGATTGGCGCGCTGGGCGTGGACTTCGCCCACACCGTGCCAACGGCCTGAGATCGCGGCGAGTTCGAGGCCATAGTGCGTTTCGTCCGACAGGTTCATTGCCGGGGTCCCGATCAGGCGGGTATTCGTGGAGTGGACGAACGGGCGCTGGCGATAGCGCGTGGTGCTGTCCTCCAGGCGGTTGAGCTTGCGCCAGTGCGCCGAGCCGCCGAAGTGCAACTGGGTCTTGCCGATCTTCGGCGCGAAGACGAGGCGGCCGTCGAAGCTGATCGAGTTGTTCTCATCGCCGCCGTTCGCGCCGTCGCTGCTGTTGGAAAGCGCGCCGATGTCGTCGGTGAACACGCCGACCTGTGCCAGTAATGGCCCGCGCGAGTATTGCGCTCCAAGGCCGAGGCGACGTTCGAAATTGAACGCATCGGTGAATGCCGCGCGCTCCATGACGCTGCCGGTGGTGTCGCCGGTGAGTTCGTCGAGCGATTGGAAGCTGTTCTGGTTGCCGAGCGTGATCAGCCAGGGGCCCTTGGAATAGCTGAGATACGTATCGACCAGATCGACCGAGTTGTCTGAGAGTTCCAGCTCCAGCTTGTATCCGAATCCTGCCCCCAGCTTGCCCTGCGCGCCCAGACGGATGCGGCGCATCTCGTTCGAGAAGCCAAGGCCCCTGTCGGCAAGGCTCGAGGGTGCCGAGACATAGTTGGCGTCGGCCTGGATGCGGCCCTTTACCTTGAACTGCTTGTCGCCCTCAGTGAATTGCGGGCTGCCCTTCCATGCAATCTTCGTGGCGGGCTTGGCGGCCGGCTTTTCGCTCGCGGCCGGCGCTTCAGCCTGCGTGGCCGGAGAGGTTGAAGCGACTGCGGCCGCGCCGGTCTGTGCGGGCGTACCGGTCTGATCGGCGCCGGTTGCAAGGCGGCTCTCGAGCGCTTCGAGTCGCGCGCGAAGTGCTCGGATTTCCTCGCGCATGTTCTGCGCTTCGGCATCGCCGATCTCTTGCGCCATCGCAGACGCGGGGAAAGCAGCGATAACGGCTGCCAAGGCTGTCGTGGCCAGAAGTCGGCTCATCTTCGTCAAACTCCGCATTGTGCCCCCGAGGTATGTCCTCGGCCCAATGGGGTTGGGCCAATATGACCTCTCAATGACAGTTTGGTGACAAACATGACTGCATTGTAACAAAATATTGACGGAACGAAGGCGGTTTGCCCGATCTGACGCTGTGCATCCGCGCAATCCCCTAGGCCTTCCCAAATCGGCAGACACAATTTGTAACTATGTGCGTGAACCAGCCGGTCTGCTCGATCGGTTCAATCGTGGTTTGGTCGCAATCCCCAAAACCGAATGTCCGGTCGTTGTTGCATGTACATCGCTCGTGGGTCGCCGAACAAAATATATCGGAAGTATAAGGACAGGTTCAGTGAGAAAATTTCAGGCAATCTCGGCTCTGGCCGTTGCCGTGTCTGCCGGTTGGGCGCTTCCCGCACAGGCGCAGGTGGCCAATTCGGCGGCAGTTCTGGAAGAATTGAAGGCCATGCGCGCCAAGATGGAAGCCATGGCGCAACGTATCGACAGTCTCGAATCTGAACTTGCACAGGCCAATGCGAAGGTCGAAGTCGCCAGCCAGTCCGCACAGGCTGCAAGCGCCACGGCCATTTCGGCCAAGGAAACCGCGCAGAAGGCAATTCCGGTCAAGGTCGACTGGAAGGGGGCGCCCAAGTTCAGCAATGACAAGGGCTGGAGCTTCAAGCCGCGCGGTCGAATCCAGCTGGACGTCGGCGGTATCGACGCACCTTCCGGCCTTTCCAGGAATGCCAATGCCTCGCTCGGCACTTCGACGGAGCTGCGCCGCGCGTGGCTCGGTGTCGAAGGCACGATGCCTGGTGGCCTCGGCTACCGCTTCGAAGCCGACCTGACCAATTCCAGCCTCGCGCTTGCAGATGCCTACATCAGTTACAAGGCGAATCGGAACCTGACCTTTGTTCTGGGCAACCAGCGCCCGTTCACCGGCCTTGAGGACATGACCGCAGTCCTCAACACGACTTTCATGGAACGCAGCGCCTTCAGCCAGGCTTTCGGCTTCGAGCGGCGGATCGGCCTCGCCGCGAACTACAAGACGAAGGACGTGCTCGTCGAAGCGGGCGTGTTCTCGGATGACACCGCCAGTCTGAGCACTGACACGAACAGGAACTGGAGCGTCAATGGACGCGTGGTGTTCATGCCCAAGCTGGGCAATGGCTCGCTGCACCTGGGTGCGTCGGCGCAGTATCACGATTTCGCCGGTTCGGTCGCGAGCACCCGCTATCGTACGCGCCCCTTCCTCCACGCAACGAGCGTGCGCTTCGTGGACACCGGCACCATCGCAGCCACTGGCGAGCGCCGCTACGGCGTTGAAGCGGCCTACATGACCGGGCCGTTCCACGCCGTTGCCGAGGGCAATATGATCAGGGCGGCGCGCCCCGGCATGAGCGATCCGACGTTCAAGGGCGGTTACGCCGAAGTCGGCTACGTCATCACTGGTGAGAAGGCGCCGTACAAGGACGGGGTCTTCGATCGCCTGCGTCCCGCCAAGGGCATCGACGTGGGCGGCATCGGCGCGATCCAGGTCAACTTGCGCTACGATCACCTGGATCTCAACGATGCGGAAATCGTCGGCGGTCGCCAGGAAACGGCGGGCGTGTCGGTGGTCTGGGCGGCGACAAATTACCTGCGATTCGTGGCAAACTACGGGCACCTGTGGCTGCGCGATGCGGCGATCACCGCGGATGGCGATGATCGCTATGGCGTCGATGCCATGGGAATGCGCGCCCAGATCGATTTCTGATCCTGGGCCGGATGAATCGGTTCGCCCCGCATTCGGGGGGCGCTGATTCCCTTGCAAGGCCAAGCGTCTACTTATAGACCAGCCCCCGATCGGCCGACGTTGCCGATCGGGGGTTTCCGGTTTGCGGACAATTGCGCCCCTTGCTGGAAAACGGAAGATCTTTCCGCAATTTGAAGGGATGCAGCACAATGTCACTTCATCGTCATAGAAGTGTCATTGTACCCCAATAGGGGCGTCCCAGAATTGAAGCCCAAGGGGTATTGCCATGCATACGACCAAGACTTTCTTCATCGCCGCGGTTTCCGCCATGGCGCTGTCCGCTTGCGGCGGCTCGGGTGGTTCGTCCTCCGGCGCGCGTGACCAGATCAAGGCTGTCGGCTCGTCGACCGTCTATCCCTTCGCGACCGCGGTCGCCGAAGCCTACGCCAAGTCCACCGGCGAAAAGTCGCCCGTGATCGAATCGACCGGCACCGGCGCCGGCATGAAGCTGTTCTGCGCCGGCGTTGGCGCCCAGCACCCCGACATCGAGGACGCCTCGCGCCGGATGAAGAAGTCCGAGTACGAGATGTGCCAGAAGAACGGTGTGACCGACATCGTCGAAATCCAGGTCGGCATCGACGGCATCGCCTTCGCCGAAGCCAAGAACGGCCCTGGCATGAAGCTCACCCCGACCGACATCTACAAGGCGCTGGCCGCCAACCCGTTCGGCAAGCCCAACACCGCCAAGACCTGGAAGGACGTCAATCCGTCGCTCCCGGCCGAGCCGATCCTCGTTTACGGCCCGCCGTCGACCTCGGGTACGCGTGACGCTCTCAAGGAACTCATCCTTGAAGCCGGCTGCCAGACCGATCCGGCGATGAAGGCACTCAAGGACAGCGACAAGGACAAGTACGAGGCGACCTGCCACGACATCCGCGAGGATGGTCCCTACGTCGACGCCGGCGAGAACGACAACCTGATCGTTCAGAAGATTTCGCAGAACCCGAAGGCCATCGGCATCTTCGGCTACTCGTTCCTCGAAGAGAACGCCGACACCATCAAGGGCATCGCGATGTCCGATGTGGAGCCGACCTACGAGACGATTTCGAACTTCTCCTACCCGGGCGCCCGTCCGCTCTACATCTACGTCAAGAAGCAGCACCTTGCCCCGATCAAGGGCCTTCAGGGCTACGTCGAGGAGTGGGTGAAGCACTGGGGTCCCGATGGCGACCTCAAGGCGAAGGGCCTGATTGTCGCGCCGGAAGACGTGCGCGCCAAGAATGCCGAAGTCATCGCCAACATGACCCCGCTCGACCCCTCGGTCCTCAAGTAAGCGTGTAAACGGCCAGATATGATCTTCACTGCAGTCCTGCTGGCCGTTTTCGGCCTTGGCCTCGTCGGCTGGTTTGCCGCACGGGCCAGGGCCAGGCTGCTCTATACCGGCCGGGGATCGATGCATTCGATGCCCGGCTACCATGGCTGGCACATGGCGCTGTGGATCGTGGCCCCGGCGCTGCTTGCCTGGGGTGTGTGGTCCGCAATCATGCCGGGCCTCGTCGAAAGCGCGGTCCTGGCCGATCCGGCCGCGGCCCAGTTGCCGCCGGATGCCATGAACCGCGCGGCGATCCTCGCCGATGCCAATGCCATCGCATCCAATCCCGATGCCGTTGCCTTCAATCCGCTGTCCAACGCCCTGGCCGAGCCGATGCGCGCGGCCCAGCAGCGCTTCGGCCTGATCGGGTCCCTGCTTGTCGTCATCGCGGCGCTGGCAGGCGGGGGCTACGGCTTCACCAAGCTGCGCGCGGGCTTCCCGGCGCGCACGCAGGTCGAGCGCGCCGTGCTCGGCCTCCTGCTGACCGCATCGCTGATGGCGATTCTCACCACGTTCGGGATTGTCGCCTCGCTGGTGTTCGAGGCCGGCCTGTTCTTCAGGGACGTCTCGCCCATCGCCTTCCTGACCGGCACCCACTGGGCGCCGGGCAATGCGGCTGGTGCCGACCTCGACGAGAATTTCGGCGCCGTGCCGCTGTTCTGGGGCACGATCTACATCGGCGCTGTCATCGCCATGCTGGTCGCCATCCCGCTCGGCCTGATGAGCGCGATCTACCTGACCCAGTATGCCTCGGGCCGCATCCGCAAGATCCTCAAGCCGATCCTCGAAATCCTCGCGGGCATTCCGACCGTCGTCTACGGCTATTTCGCCGCCCTGACGGTGGCCCCGATCATCCGCGATTTCGCCGGCTCCATGGGCATGGCGAATCCCTCGACCGAGAGCGCGCTGGCCGCGGGTCTCGTGATGGGCGTGATGATCATTCCCTTCGTCTCCTCGATGGCGGACGATGCACTGGCTGCCGTGCCCCGCGCCATGAGCGACGGCTCGCTCGCGCTGGGTGCGACCAAGTCGGAGACCATCAAGAAGGTGCTGCTGCCCGCCGCGCTGCCGGGCATCGTCGCCGGCGTGATGCTGGCGATCAGCCGTGCCATCGGCGAAACCATGATCGTTGTCATGGCCGCCGGCGCCGCCGCGCGCCTTTCGGTCAATCCGTTCGATTCCATGACGACCGTGACCTACCAGATCGTCCAGCTGCTGACGGGCGACCAGGAATTCAACAGCCCCAAGACGCTCTCGGCCTTCGCACTGGGCCTGGTGCTGTTCATCGTCACGCTGATTCTCAACATCATCGCCCTTCGGGTCGTGAAGCGTTTCCGGGAAGCATATGACTGACGCAGGCTGGCAATCGCCCGAGTTCGCCCGGCGCCTGGCCAAACGCCATGCCGCAGAGCGCCGGTTCAAGTGGCTCGGCTTCAGTGCCATCGCGCTGAGCCTCGCCTTCCTCGCGCTGCTGCTCTTCATCATGCTGCGCAATGGCCTTGGCGGGATCGACTGGCAGTTTCTGTCGGGTTCGGATTCGACCAGTGCCAACGTCGCGGGCGTGTGGGGCGCGACCAAGGGCTCGCTGCTGACGATGCTCGTCACGCTGCTGCTCTCGTTCCCGATGGGCGTGCTGGCTGCCGTCTATCTCGAGGAATTCGCGCCCAAGAACCGCCGCTGGGTGGAATGGGTCGAAGTCTCGATCAACAACCTGGCCGCGGTGCCGTCGATCATCTTCGGCCTGCTCGGCCTTGCCGTGTTCATCAACACGCTGGGCTTTCCGCGCTCTTCGCCGCTCGTTGGCGGCCTGACTCTGGCGCTGATGACGATGCCGGTCATCGTCATTTCGGGCCGCAACGCGATCAAGGCGGTGCCGCCCTCGATCCGCGATGCCGCGCTGGCGATCGGCGCAAGCAAGGTGCAGACCGTGTTCCACCACGTGCTGCCGCTTGCCCTGCCGGGCATCCTCACCGGCACGATCATCGGCATGGCCCGCGCGCTGGGTGAAACCGCGCCGCTGCTGATGATCGGCATGCGTGCCTTCGTCGCCACCCCGCCGGGCGGGATCACCGATCCTTCCAGCGTGCTGCCGATGCAGATTTTCCTGTGGTCGGACGAAATCGACAAGGCCTTCGTCCAGAACACTTCCGCCGCCATCATCGTCCTGCTGGTCTTCCTGCTGGCGATGAACGGCCTTGCGATCTACCTTCGAAACAAGTTCGAAGTCCGCTGGTAGGGACATGACCGAAACCAAGCTTACAGCCCGCAACGTCGACGTTTACTATGGCCAGAAGAAGGCCATCGACAACGTCTCGATCGATATCGACAACGGTCTCGTCACGGCATTCATCGGCCCTTCGGGCTGCGGCAAGTCGACCTTCCTGCGTTCGCTGAACCGCATGAACGACACGATTGCCGATGCCCGCGTGACCGGCGAGATCCTGCTCGACGGCGAGGACATCTACGCCGCATCGATGGACCCGGTCGCCCTGCGCGCCCGTGTCGGCATGGTGTTCCAGAAGCCGAACCCGTTCCCCAAGTCGATCTACGAGAACATCGCCTACGGTCCGCGCATCCACGGTCTGGCCTCGAACAAGGCCGACATGGATGTGGTCATCGAGCGTTCGCTGACCAAGGCCGGCCTTTGGGAAGAAGTGAAGGACCGCCTGCACGACGCCGGCACCGCACTTTCCGGCGGGCAGCAGCAGCGCCTGTGCATCGCGCGCGCCATCGCAGTCAGTCCCGAGGTGATCCTGATGGACGAGCCGTGCTCCGCGCTCGACCCGATCGCGACTGCGAAGATCGAGGAGCTCATCGACGAGCTCAAGGAAAACTACGCCATCGTCATCGTCACCCACTCGATGCAGCAGGCCGCGCGCGTTTCGCAGCGCACCGCATTCTTCCACCTTGGCAACCTTGTGGAGTATGGTGAGACCGACCAGGTCTTCACCAATCCGCGCGAGGAAAAGACCAAGGACTACATTACCGGCCGCTACGGCTGACAAGGAAATAGCCATGGTTGACCATACCGTTAAGGCATTTGACTCCGAGATCGGACAGCTTCGTGGGCTCGTCGCCGAAATGGGCGGCCTGGCCGAAGTGGCGATCCGCGACGCGATTCAGGCGCTGACAAACCACGACGAGGAACTCGCCGGACAGGTCGTTGCCGCCGACGCCAAGCTCGACGCGCTCGAGGCCGAAGTGGACCGTCTCGCGGTGCGCACCATCGCCCTGCGCGCCCCGATGGCGGACGATCTTCGCGACGTCATCGCCGCACTCAAGATCTCCGGCGTGATCGAGCGTATCGGCGACTATGCCAAGAACATCGCCAAGCGCGTGAATGCCCTCGACGGGCGCAACAAGGTCGAGCCGATCACGCTCGTGCCCGCGATGGCCGAGATCGCCGAGGGCATGGTCCGTGACGTGCTCAACGCCTACGGGTCACGCGATGCGGCGCTGGCGGTGGAAGTCATCCGCCGCGACCAGAAGCTGGACCAGTTCTACAACACGCTGTTCCGCTCGCTGCTGACGCACATGATGGAAAGCCCCTCGACCATTACCGTGGCGACGCAACTGCTCTTCATCGCCCGTAACCTCGAACGCATCGGCGATCATGCGACCAACGTCGCCGAGATGGTCTACTATGCCGCGACCGGTGAATACTGTACCGAGCGCGACAGCCAGACCGATGATACGGGGGCTCCGGAATGAACCCGAACGTCCTTGTCGTCGAAGACGACCGCGCGCTGTGCGAACTGTTGACCTGGAACCTCAGTGCCGAAGGCTATGAGGTGCGCAGCACCGGCGATGGCGAGGAAGCGCTCCTGCTGGTGCAGGAGCAGGCACCCGATGCCATCGTCCTCGACTGGATGATCGAGAACGTGCCGGGCATCGAGGTCTGCCGCCAGCTGCGCAAGGATAAGGAAACCGCGCAGATCCCGATCCTCATGCTGACCGCGCGCGGTGAGGAAGAGGACATGATCCGCGGTCTCAAGACCGGCGCCGACGACTATGTCACCAAGCCGTTCAGCCCGCGCGAACTGTTGGCCCGCATCGAGGCGCTGCTGCGCCGCTCGCGGCCATCGCTGGCGGGCAGCGTGCTGCAGTGGGGCGATATAGAGCTCGACGCGACCTCGCACCGCGTGCGTCGCGGCGGCGAGCCGCTGCACCTGGGTCCCACCGAGTTTCGCCTGCTGCGTTATTTCATGGAACGACCCAATCGCGTCGTGTCGCGCCAGCAGATCCTCGATGGCGTATGGGGCATGGATTCGGATATCGACGAACGCACCGTCGACGTCCACATCCGCCGCCTGCGCAAGGCGATCAACCGTGCCGGTGAAACCGACCCGATCCGTACCGTCCGCGCCGCGGGCTACGCGATGGATGTCAACTGACGCCGATCCGGTAAGGCGAGGGGCCTGCGCTGTGATCGCGCGGCCCCGGCCATCATGCGCATCTCTCAGGTTATATTCCGCTCAGGATGAGCGGCGCGTGCGATTCTTTAGGCGGCTGAGAGCAGGTCTCGTTCGGCGTCGTCCGCGGCGGTGGAGATCGCGCTCAGGAACTGGTCTGTGGCGCGTTCCCAGGAATAGAGGTCTCCGAGCCGCGCCGCATCGTCGCGGCTGACCGTCAGGGCACGCGTAATGGCTGTGTCGAGTGCGTTATCGACGGCGCCTGCCGGGCGCGGCAGGCGGGCATCCACACCGCATCCATCGGTTCCGAGAATGTCGACCGGACCAGTGACCGGGAAACCCGCAACCGGCGTGCCGCAGGCGAGCGCTTCGATCACGACAAGCCCGAAGGTGTCGGTGAGGCTGGGAAACACGAAGCAGTCGGCGGCGCGGTAGGCGCTCGCCAGTTCCTCGCCCGACAGCGCGCCGAGGAAGTGGACGTGCGGATAGCGCCGGCGCAGGCTTTCGAGCGCCGGGCCGTCGCCGACGACGACCTTGCTGCCCGGTACCTCCGCATCGAGGAAGGCTTCCAGGTTCTTCTCCGGCGCGACACGGCCGACGTTGAGCAGGACCGGGCCGGGCAGGGCGCACATGGCCGGGTGGCGTGGGCCTACGGGCGTAAACAGGTGCTGGTCGATGCCGCGGCTCCAGCGCCGGGTATGGCCGATCCCGCGACCTGCCAGTTCCTGCGCGAAACTGCGGGTGGAGACGAGCACGGCGCGGCTCGGCGCATGGAAGCGCTGCATGATCGGCCAGAAGCACTCGGCGCTGATCCCGGTGCGCACCGCGGCATATTCGGGAAAGCGGGTGTGGAACGCCGATGTGAACGGCACCCCGCGCGACAGGCACCAGCCCCGAGCGGCCCAGCCGATCGGTCCTTCGGTGGCGATGTGGACGATGTCGGGCCGGGACCGGTCGAGCATCCGGCGCACGCCGAAACGCGGTGCCATGGCCAACCGGATCGAGGCATAGCCGGGCATCGGCACGGTCAGGAAGTGCTCCGGCGTGACCCGGTCGACTTCGTGCCCCCGGCGCTGCAGTTCGTCGAGCGTGGCCGAGAGCGAGCGGACGACGCCGTTGACTTGGGGAAGCCAGGCGTCGGTCGCGAGGGTGAGCCTCACGCGCCGACCCTGGCAGGAGTTTCTGTCGGGGTGCCTGCCGGGGTTGCCGCTCCGGAGGGCACGCCAGCCGGTGAAGCGTGGTCGTGGCCGCCGGTTTCAGCGACCCAGTCGATGATCGCGATCTCGCCGGAAAGGCTTTCGGCCAGCGCCGTACAGCTCTCGACCCAGTCGCCGTCGTTGTAATAGGTGATGCCGCCGAACTGGCGGATCTCGGCGCAGTGGATATGGCCGCACACGACGCCGTCGAAGCCGCGGTTGATCGCTTCGCTTGCCACCGCTTCCTCGTAGCTGCACACGTACTGGACCGCGTTCTTCACCTTCTTCTTCATATAGGCGGAAAGCGACCAGTACGGCATCTTCAGGCGGCGGCGCACGGCGTTGAAGGCGATGTTGGCGCGCAGCAGCATGCCGTATGCCTTGTCGCCCAGGAAGGCGAGCCACTTGTGGTAGAGCACGACGCCGTCGAAGGCATCGCCGTGCGTCACCAGCAGGCGGCGCCCGTCGAGCGTCTCGTGCACTGCCTCCAGCACCAGTTCGACGCCGCCGAAGGTCAGCCCGGCATAGTCGCGCAGCATTTCGTCGTGATTGCCGGCGATGAACACCACACGTGTGCCGCGATGCGCCATCTTGAGGATGCGGCGGATCACTTCGTTGTGGGCATCGGGCCAGTACCAGCCCTTACGCAGGCGCCAGCCGTCGACGATGTCGCCGACCAGATAGAGCGTCTGGCATTCCACCGAGCGCAGGAAGTCCACAAGCATTGCGGCATTGCAGCCGCGCGTTCCCAGGTGAACGTCGGAAATCCAGATCGTGCGATACTTGCGCTTGGGCCGAAAGCCCTTCGGGTCCGGCAAGTCCAGCCAGGCCGGAATTTTGCCGCTGCGTTCGAGAAGACTGTCGACATCGGTCCGCATCAGAATGCTTCCCCCGGTTGTTACCGGTGTTTTTCTTCGCATTTTCCGGTTGCGCGGGCGTGACGTTTGCGGGTCAGTTTGATGACAGTGCCAGTTTTCACGCACTTGTCATCGATATGTCACCCGTTCGTCACACTACAGCGGCAGTAACCCCAACGTATTGACAAGGCGGGGGCAATGCGGCGCATCGACATTCTATTGGCAAGCGAACTGACCGGAGGGCTGGCGCCCTTCCGGCACGACGACTTTGAGGTTGTACTGCATCGCTGGACCGATTTTGCCGAACTGCCGCTGATCGAAGGGGCGCTCTGGATCTTCATCGACTGGGTTCTGCCTGAGATGTCGGGTCTTGAACTGTGTCGGCGGCTGCGTGCCGATGCGATCACGTCGCATGCGCACGTCACGATCGTTCTGGAAGAAGACAACGTCGAGGACCGCAAGCGCGCGCTGCGCATGGGCGCTGACGACTACATGGTCGGCCCGCTCACCCGCAACGCGCTGCTTGACCGGGTCCTGGGCGCGAGCGTGAGCGAACAGGACAGCGCCGGGATCCGGGTGGTCGCGCAAGGCGAACTGACCGTCGATCTTGCCGCATTCCAGGCTCGCTGGCAGGGCAAGCCGATCTCGCTGATGCCCAACGAACTGCGTCTGCTGCGCTATTTCATCGAGCATCCCGGCCGGGTCTTCACCCGTACGCAGCTCATCGCCGCGCTCGGCAAGCAGGAGCCGCCGGTGGACGAACGCACCGTCGATGTCTGGATCGGACGCCTGCGCCGGGCCCTGAAGGGCGTGGGCGCAGGCAATCCTTTGCGTACGGTGCGCTCGCTCGGCTACGTCTTCGACACGCTCTGAGGCGGCTCAGCCGAGCCAGCCCGCGGTCTGCGCCAGCAGCCACAGGCCAATCACCAGGAACAGCAGCGCCGCGACCGTGCGCACGACGTTGAGCGGTACCCGCTTGATGATCTCGTTGCCGAGGAACACGGCCGGTACGTTGGCGATCATCATGCCGATGGTGGTTCCGGCCATCACCGGCAGGACGCTCTGGAAGCGCGCGCCCAGCGCGATCGTGGCAAGTTGCGTCTTGTCGCCCATCTCGACGATGAAGAAGGCGATCGTGGTCGCCAGGAACGGGCCGAAGCGACTGGGCCTGGCCTCTTCGTCCTCGTCGAACTTGTCGGGGATCAGCGTCCAGGCGGCCATCAGGATGAAGCTGGCGGCAACCAGATAACGGAACCACAGGCCGTCGAGGAAGGCAGCGGCCTGTTCGCCGACAAGCGCGGCCAGGAAGTGGTTGGCCAGCGTCGCGACGAAAATGCCCGCGACGATCGGCCAGGGACGCTTGAACCGCGTGGCCAGGACGATGGCGAGCAGCTGCGTCTTGTCACCGATCTCGGCGAGGGCGACGACGGCTGTCGATGTGAGCAGGGCTTCCAAGGTATTCTCCGGGCCGGGCGACAGACAAGACAATAGCGCGGCAGAACCCGCCCGGCCGAGCGGAGCTGCAACGCCATTGGTCTCGCCCGAACGGTTGTCCGTTCTCCTGTGCGCCATGGTCTCTCGACCAAGTATGTTGACGACAGGCCACTGACGGTCCGCTTGCGCGGGCGCCAGCTGGCTACTCCCCAGATGACAGCGCGCCTCTAACCGCTGGCCTGCCGCTTGGCAAGGCGTTGCTGAGCAAGAGAAGCGCGGGATTACATGCACGAAGACAGAAAAAGGGGCCCGATCGCCTGAGCGACCGGGCCCCGAGGTTGCCGTAGGAAGGGCAGGGACCTTCCCAGTGAGGATCAGGATCCTCGGGTCAGAACTTGAATGAGGCCGACGCGGAGAAGGTCCGGCCGACGCGGTAGGTGTTGTAATCCACCCGGCCATCGACGAAGGACTGGTATTCCTCGTGCTTCCGGCCCGTCAGGTTGCGGCCTTCGAGCTTCAGTTCGATTTCCTTGCTACCGACCATGAAGCCCTGGCGAACGACCAGGTCGACGGTCAGGCCGGGATATTCGAAGATGTCCGGCTGGCCCGAGTTCGCAAGACCGCGGCTGACCGCGCGTTTGCTTGCGTAGTTGATCAGGATCGTCTGCTGGGAAAGGCTGTCGGTGTCCTCGAGCCCGATCTGCAGGTTGGCGATGTGTTCCGACTGACCGGTCAGCGGTGCGCCGTCGCGGAAGTAGTCGGTCGCCAGCGATGTGCCGGTACCCGCACCATAGATGCGCAACAGGTCGCTGTCGCTGACCTTCAGCTTGGACTTCGTGTAAGTGTAGTTGCCCATGAGCATCAGCCTGCGGGTCTCGAAGAACTTGCCGCCCAGGCTATCCAGGTAGAAGTACTTCTGCAGCTCCAGCTCGGCGCCGTAAAGGTCGGCGCTCGGCGCGTTGGCATAGGACGTGATGAAGGTTTCCGAACCTGTCAGGAAGGATTCGATCGGCTTGTCGATCTTCTTGTAGAAGGCACCCACCGACATGCGCTGGTCGCGATCGAAGTACCATTCGTAGCGGCCTTCGATGTTGGTCAGCTTGCTGTCTTCGAGGAACGGGTTGCCCTGATAGGTGCGGTTCGTATCGGGGTCGAAGTACGGTTGGTACAGCAGTTCGCGGAACTGCGGGCGGGCAATCGTCTTCGAACCGTTGAGGCGTACCTGCATGCTCGGATTGATCTCGTAGGTGAGCGTCAGGGCCGGCAGGAAGTACTCGTTCTTGAGATCGGTAGCCTTGCTGGGATCGGCGCCGATCGGGCGCAGGATCGTCGACTCCTTGGCATATTCCCAGCGCACGCCGACATCGAAGGAAAGCTGGTCGGTCAGCGCGCCTTCGAGCTTGCCGTAGAAGGCGTGGTTGAGCAGGCGGGAATCGAACTGGGCGGTGCTGGCTTCCGGCTCGCGCAGCTCGAGGCCGTAGTTTACGCCATAGTCCTGCAGGTACCAGGTGCCCGGCTGAAGCAGGACGTCGAGGCGAAGCAGGCCGAAGTTGGAGATCTGCGTCTGGTCGCCGTTCGCATAGATCGTGAAGGACCGCCGCGTGTTGGTGCGCGAATTGATCTGGTAGGCATAGCCGACGCTGCCGGTCCAGCCGGGGCTGTAGGTATGCGCAAGATCGACGCCTGCCGACCACACGTCCTCGTTCAGGCGCGAGAAGGTGATCGTCGTCGGGTCCTGGTTGCCGTTGCCCAGGCGATTGACGAAATACTGCCCGTACTTGTCGCTATCGACATTGGTGCGCAGGTACTCCGCCTCGATCTCGAAAGGTGCGAGGCGCTTCGAGTTCGCATAGCCGGCGCGCACGTCGATCGAGGTGTCGTCGGCCGGCTTGAATTCGCCGACGAACTGCGTGTCGATGAGCTGACGTTCGTACCAGGCCGTCGTCTGGTTCATGTAGTCAGCCTGGATGTTGTTCTCGCGCTTGCCGAGACTGAGGCTGGTGTGCTTGACCGTGTCGTGGATATAGACGTTGGTCCAGCGGATCTTGTTCTCGCCCCACTCGAGGCCAAGGCCGAGCAGGCCATTGCCGACGATGCGGTTGTCGGTGTTGACTGCGTTGAAGTTCTCGAACAGCTGGCTGGGCTCAGCCGTGGTGCCCTGCGCACGCTGACGGATGATGTCCTTGGTCTGCGTCGTGTTCGAATAGCTGGCAGCGGCGATCACGCCGAGCGTGGCATCGCCGAGTTCTATCGCGGTGCCGCCGGTAATGCCGCCCGAGAAGTTCGGCTGGGTCTTGGTGTCCTTCTGGACGACGGCATTGCGGCCGTTGACCAGAATGCCGCCAAGCTGCTTGGCGAGGTCACCGGTAGGATCGATGACGGTGTTGCTGTTGAAATAGCTCTGCAGCGACTTGGGAATGGAGCGGTTGCCGTTGTCCCAGCCCGTCCAGTCGGTCTTGCTGCCGTAATAGCTGTAGCTCAGCTTGTTCGTGGTCTCGGTATCCCAGCCAAGGCCGCCGCTGACCGTGAGGAAGCTCTCGGTCGGAATGGCCTTGGTGGTGAGGTTGATGACACCGCCGCCGAACTCGCCGGGGAAGTTCACCGAATAGCTCTTCTGGACGAGCGAGGAGGCGACGATGCTGGTCGGGAACAGGTCGAGCGGAACGACGCGCTTGAGCGGCTCGGGGCTGGGCAGCGGCGAGCCGTTGAGCAGGGCCAGCGAATAGCGGTCGCCAAGGCCGCGCACGTAGACATATCCGTTGCCGACGACGCTGAGGCCGGTCACGCGACCGAGGGCACCGGCAATGTCGCCTTCGCCGGTACGGGCGATTTCTTGGGTAGAGAGCACCGAAATGACCTGCGGTGCGATGCGCTGGATGTTGCGATCGCGGTGGCCGGTGACGATGATCGCGCCGCCGGGCATCGAGATTTCGGGCGCGTCTTCCTGCGTGGAAGTGTCAGCCTGATCGTTCGATGCGCTGTTGGCGTCTGTGCTGGTCGAGGCGCTTTCCTGAGCCGAAGCCATGGCAGGCGTCAGCATCGCGGTGGAAAGCAGCAGCAGCGAAACAAGCCGCGGCTTGGTCATTTGATGTCCCCCTGGAACAAGTATCGATGCGAAGAGGGGGACGGCCGAATTCGGACCGCCCCCCTTGTCGTTAGTTATGGGCGGCCGGATCAGGTGGTCGGCAGCGAGGTGCAGCTCTTGCCAGATCCGAAGTTGGCGGTCGCGTTGTCGCAGGTCCAACCCTTGTACCAGGTGTCGCTCGCGTCCTTTACCGCACCGATGTAGGTGACGGCGTCGAAGAAGCTCGAGAGCGTCTTGATGTTGGCGTAGCCAGCCTTGCCGGCTTCGTTGGCACCGTTGACGAAGGTGTTGGACAGGGTCGAGGTGAAGGCATCGTCGTTCAGGTTGGTGCCCGAAGCGAACTGCGAAGCCGAGTAGCCGGCAGCGTTCGTGCCGCTGTCGATGTACTTGGTCGAGCCGCAGGACATGACGGTCGAATAGGCCTTCAGAGTCGCCGGGGTGGTGCCCGAGCCGTTCAGACGGAGGCATTCGTTGTTGGGCGTATTGATGATGCCGTTGACCCAGGTGATGTCCGAGTTGCCGCGGATCAGGACCGAAGCCTGGTCGTTCGATTCGTTGTTCGAGCTCGAGCTGGGCTGAACGCCGGTGAAGTTGGCGATCACGGTCTTCTGACGCGGGGTGTCGGATTCGGCACCGTTCGAGTCGATTTCCATCAGCGCGTCGCCACCGCCGTTGCGCTGCAGCAGCATGACGTACTGGAAGTAGCCTTCCAGGCCGGTGTCGAGGTCGAGGCTGTCATCGTCTGCGTTGACCGAGATGTAGTGCTTGAACTGCACCTTGCCGCCGAAGAATTCGGCGCCGTCGTCCGAGCTGTTGACCGACTGGAAGTAGTCGAGCGTGGTGCCCGAGCCGACGCCTTCGGCGGTCAGCGACTGCAGTTCCTTGCCGTTGCTCAGGACATAGCCCGAGTAGCGGATCTGGACGTACTTCATGGTGCCGGCGTTGTAGGCGTTGTCCTGACCGCCGAAGACGGCCTTGTTGACCGCGCCTTCGGTGTCGCGCTCACAGGTCTTCGCGGCGGTCGAACCGTAGTTGCAGTCGGTCACGATGCCACGGCCGAGCAGCACGACGCCGCCCCACTGGCCCTGCGAGCTGTCGTCGTTGGTGCCGACAACGTTCTGGCGGCTGGTGAAGATGATCGGCTGCGAGGCAGTGCCGACAGCATTGATCTTGTTGCCACGGTTGACGGCGAGCCAGGCGGCTTCCGAACCGTTTTCGCCGTAGATGATGACGCCCGGATCGATCGTCAGGGTGACGTCGGTGTCCGCGGTCAGCGAACGGCCGTTGCAGCTGGCGGTCGTGGTGGTGAAGGGCGAACCCGAAGTCGGGGCCGAGAAGCCGCCATCGCAGCCGACGTCGACGCGGCCGTTCAGGCGATAAACGACGCCGGCGACCTTGGGCAGGCTCGAGCTGACGTCAACCAGGGCGGGAAGGGTGCACACGCGCCACGAACCTTCGGGGCCGGTGATCGTGCCGCTGTCGGTCAGGCCGCCGGTGGCGTTGAAGGTCGGGCAGCTGGCAGCCGCGACGACGGTGCCGGTGCCCGAAGTCGGGGTCGGGGTCGGAGCGGGCGTCGGGTTGTTGATCGTGATGCCGCCAGCACCCGGCGACGAGATGTCGTCGGCGCCGCAACCGGCAAGAGCAAGTGCGCTGCAGCCAACGAGCAGCAGACCAGAAATTTTCTTCACGTGAATTCCCCCGTTTTACAGGTCGGACGAAGCGGCGAATCCGCCTTCGTTGAGGGGGCGTTTAGGGTGGGGGGGTGACAGTTTGTTGGCGATCCAATGACAGAAATATGCACTTATGTGACCGACATATGACCATTAGACGATAACAGCCCGACTTGTCCGTGCGACTCGCCTTCAGAGGCGGGATTCATGCTCAGATTGCAGTTTTATGACAGTTGCGTCATTTTCTTGAGGTCGCAGGTTTTTCCGCAGAAGATGCCTCAATCGCAAGAATGTCCGGGAGTGTTGCATGTCGCTATCCTTACTCGTCGCAAGTGTCCTCATGGGGCAGTCGGCCTTTTCGCTGACGCTCGAAGTTCGTCCCCAGGACGAAGTCGATGTCGCCTACGAGGAGCTGGCGGCCGGGAAGAATGAAGAGGCCATCGCCAAGCTTCAGCGCATGGGCGCTGCCCAGTCCGATGATCCTGCTGCCCTGATCAACCTGGGAACCGCCTATGCCCGCGTCGGCATGGCCCAGCAGGCCATGGTCAACTACAAGGCGGCCGCAGCCAGCCCAGAGCGCTACGATCTAGAACTGGCGGATGGCTCGTGGATGGATTCGCGCTGGGCGGCGCGCAAGGCCATGCAGGGCATCGCTTCCGGCCAGACCCTGGCAGTGCGCTGACCGGCTCCGGCCTACTGTTTTTCGGGCCGGGGCAGCGCCCCGGTCGACAACCGGCAATCGCACGCTGGCCTTTCGGGTAACACTTTATAATAATGGTCGCCAGTATAGTGGGGCCGTCGGGGAGGGCCGGCGGCCCTTGCTACGTACCTGAAACAGTGACTGGCGATTGCAATATGACTGTCTCTTTAGCCGTCTCATCGTCACACACTTGTCATCATGGTGGCGCACTTGGCCCTCACACGGAGGGCATGGTGATTCGAGATTCTTTCATTCGTACCCGCGCTGATCGCGGAATTTCCAAGGCTTTCGCCGCGTTTTTTGCGGCCATGGGCATGGCGCTGATGCCGAATCTGGCCAGCGCGCAGACCGTCAATACACAGGATCCGGCCGGAAGCGGACCGATCGTCGCGGCACTGGGCTGGCTGCAGGGCACGCTGCTCGGCAATGTCGCCACTGCGGTTGCGGTCATGGCCGTGGCCGCGGTCGGCTTCATGATGCTGACCGGCCGCATGAACTGGCGTTTCGGCGCGACCGTCATCATCGGTTGCTTCGTGCTGTTCGGCGCCGGCGCGATCGTTTCCGGCATCCAGTCGGCGGCGGGCTGAGGGCGCGGCTGATGAGCCTGGCCCGCTATCCCGTCCATCGCGCGCTCACCCGGCCGCAGATGTTCGCCGGGGTGACATACAGCTTCTTCATCATCAACGCTGCGGTGACGACGGAGATCTTCCTCATCACCAAGAGTTTCTGGGCGCTGCCAGCGGCGCTCGCGATCCATGGGGTCGGATACCTCGCATGCTTGCGCGAACCCCGGGTATTCGACCTCTGGATCGCCAAGGTGAGCAAGTGCCCGCGCGTCGCCAACTGGCAGCGCTGGGGTTGCAACAGTTACGCACCCTGAGATCGATTCGGGGGTGGGGAGTACAGACATGGCGCCAAAGACGAAGTCGCGACGCGCAATCCCGGGCCTGAAGGGCTGGGCCGGCAAGGAAGCCCTTGTCGGTGACCGGCTGCCCTACCAGGCCCAGGTCGATGAAAACGTCGTGCTGCTGCGCGACGGTTCGGTAATGCTGTCGCTGATGGTTCCGGGCCTCGCCTTCGAAACCGCCGATACCGACGAGTTGAATGCCCACGTCGCAACCCGCGAAGTGCTGCTGCGCTCCTCGCTCGATGCGCGTTTCGTGCTTTACCACCACGTGATCCGCCGCCGCGTCGAGATCGAGCTGGAAGGCCATTTCGACGATCCGCTTGCCGCGCATATCGATTCGCGCTGGCGGGCCCGCACCGGTTCGGGCGCGCTGTTCGTGAACGACCAGTTCATTACCCTTGTCCGCCGCCCCGCGCGCGGCAAGGCGGGCTGGGCCGACAAGCTTTCCCGCATGATGAAGCGCAAGGGCGGCGAGGCGGTAGAGGCCGATCCCGCCGACGTACGCTCGCTGCGTGCCGCGGCCAGCGCCATGGTTGCCTCGCTCGGTTCGTACGGCGCAAGGATGCTGGGCGATTACGACACGCCCAAGGGCCAGTGCTCCGAAGTGCTCGAGCTGCTTTCGGCGCTTTACAACGGCGAGATGCGGCCCGTGCGGCGACCTGCCGAAGGCACCGATATCGGACACATGCTGCCCTATCGCCGGATCAACTTCGGCATGGACGCACTGGAACTGCGCGGGGCATCGAACGCCTCGTTCGCTTCGGTGGTCAGCCTCAAGGACTATCCCGATTCGACCGCTCCGGGCCTGACGGACGCGCTGTTGCGCCTGCCCTGCGAGCTGGTCCTGACCGAGACTTACGCCCCCTGCGACCGCCAGATCGCGCGTGAACGCATCGACCTCGCGATCCGCCGCCTGCGTTCGGCCGACGAGGAAGCGATGGCCGAACGCCGCGAGATGGCGAGCGCCCGCGATTCGCTCGGTACCGGTGCCGTCGGCTTCGGCGATCATCACCTATCGGTGCTGGTGCGCGCCGAATCGCTGGAAGGGCTCGACGAAGTGACCGCGATGTGCGCTGCCTCGCTGGCCGATGCCGGGGCTGTTGCCGTGCGCGAGGAAGTCAATCTCGAGCCGGCCTTCTGGGGCCAGCTTCCCGGAAACGAGGGCTTCATCGTCCGCCGTGCGCTGATTTCCAGCGCCAACATGGCCTGTTTCGGCAGCCTGCACGGTTTTGCGATGGGGCAGGCGAGCGGGAATCACTGGGGCGATGCGGTGACGCTGCTGTCGACCACCAGCTCGACGCCGTTCTTCTTCAACTTCCACCAGGGCGACCTTGGTAATTTCACCGTCATCGGTCCGTCGGGATCCGGCAAGACGGTGGTCATGAACTTCCTCGCCGCCCAGGCGCAGAAGTTCGCGCCGCGCACGATCCTGTTCGACAAGGACCGCGGCGCCGAAGTGTTCCTGCGTGGAATCGGCGGCACCTACAGCCGCGTCGCCGCCGGACATCCCACCGGGTTCAACCCGCTTTCGCTGCCCGATACGGCCACCAATCGGGCTTTCCTGCGCGACTGGCTGGGCGTCCTGCTCTCGGCCAATGGTCCCGAGGAATTGGCGACGATCGCCGGCGCGGTCGATGCCGCCTATGCCAACGATCCGAGCCTGCGCCGTCTCTCGTATTTCCGCGAACTGCTGGCCGGTTCGCGTCGCCCGCAGCCCGGCGATCTCGCGTCGCGCCTCGATGCCTGGATCGGCGGGGGCGAACATGGCTGGCTGTTCGACAACCAGCAGGACCGGCTCGACCTTTCGGCCCGCGTACTGGGCTTTGACATGACCGCGCTGCTGGAAAGCCCGCGCCTGCGCACGCCGGTCATGATGTACCTGTTCCACCGCATCGAGGAACGCCTCGACGGCGAGCCGACGATGATCCTGATCGACGAGGGCTGGAAGGCGCTCGACGACGAGGTCTTCGCCGCGCGCATCCGCGACTGGCTCAAGACCCTGCGCAAGCGCAATGCGCTGGTCGGTTTCGCGACCCAGTCCGCGCGCGACGCGCTCGACAGCAAGATCGCCACGGCGCTGGTCGAGCAGACCGCGACGATGATCTTCATGCCCAATGCGCGCGCCCGCGCCGAGGACTACTGCGAGGGCTTCGGCCTGACCCAGCACGAACTCGACGTGATCCGCACGCTGCCCGCGCATTCGCGCTGCTTCCTGATCCGCCAGTCCGATGCGTCGGTCGTGGTCCGGCTCGACCTCGCCGGAATGCCGGAAGTTCTGACCGTCCTGTCAGGCCGCGAGAGCACGGTGCGCAAGCTCGACACCTTGCGTGAGCGCTACGGTGACGATCCCGCGGCCTGGTACCCGGTGCTGACCGGCATGAACTGGCCGGGCGACGCCGAAGATGGAGCCGCCTGGATCCAGGCGGCCGAGTGAGCGGGCGATGAGCGGCACCTGTCAGCAACTCGCGGAAATGGCCTCGGCGGGCGTCGCACCGGCGCTGCGCGCGGTCGACTGCATGGCCGGCGAGACGATTTCCTCGGCCTTCGCCCGCCTGTTCGGCGCGGACGGCGCGCTGGCGCCGGTGCTGACGATCCTCCTCACGCTCTACATCGCCTTCTTCGCCTTCTCGCTGATCACCGGCCGTTCCACGCTCGGCATTTCGGCGCTGACCCCGCGGATGCTCACGCTCGGTCTCGTGCTGACTTTCGCTACGAGCTGGATCGCCTACCAGAACGTCGTGTGGAACCTCGCCATCGGCGGGCCCGACTGGATCGCCTCGATCCTGATGGGCGCCAAGGGTTCGGCGACGCAGATCTTCGGCGACCGCATCGACATCGTCTTCCAGGCCATCGGCGAGGCTTCGCAGAACGCCAGCAACGGTGCTGGCGGTGACGGCGGCGCGCAGGCGCAGGCTGCCGCGCAGGGGGGCATGTTCACCCCTACCAGCGTGATGTGGCTGGGCGCGCTGATCCTGTTGCTCGGTACCGTCGGTATCCTGCTGACCGCGCGCATCGCCCTTGCGGTGCTGCTGGCGCTGGGCCCGATCTTCGTTGTCATGGCGCTGTTCGGCGGCACCCGCGGATTGACGGCGGGCTGGCTGCGCGGGGTCGTGCTGACCGCGGTCACGCCTCTCTTCGTCGTGCTGGGCGGGGGCATTTCGCTCGAACTGCTGGTGCCAATCGTCGCAAAGCTGGTGCAGGGCGCGCAGCTGGGCGAGATCGACGGTCGGGCGGCGATGGCGCTGTTCCTCGTCGCCGCCGTGCATATGGCGCTCATGGGCATGGTGCTCAAGGTCGCCGGGACTCTGGTTTCCGGCTGGAATGTCTTCGGTCTTTCCGGAGCGGGCAGTTCGGGCAAGTCGCGGGGCGACGCCGGATATGCCGCTGCGCCGACTTATGCTGCGGTTGCACCTGTTGCGCCGCTGCTGCCGGCCCAGAGCCGCACCCCGGCGGTTTCCGCCGCAAGCGCTGCGGCCATGCACGAATCTGCGCACGGCGGTGGCTCCGAAGTGGGCCGGGCGGGCGATCGCCGCACTGTCGTGACGCAAGTGACGGGCGGCGGCGTCGAGCCGCTCGGCCCGAGCAGGGACGCGCGGGCGCGCGGCATCGGCAGCCGCTTTCGCAGCGCATCAAACGATACCGGCCGGATGCCGGCAAAGGAGAAGATTCGATGATCCGCCACAAGGCATGGGGCTTCGCCTCCGCACTGTTGGCCCCCGCAGCGCTCGCGCCGGTCCTGCTGGCCGTCGCCACTCCGGCCGTGGCCGAGGATTCGCGGCTGGTCGATCATCCCTATGACGAGAACGAAGTCGTGCGCATCGATGGCAAGGCCGGGGTGCAGGCGACGATCGCTTTCGGCAAGAACGAGGCGATCGAGAACGTCGCGGTCGGGGATTCGCAGAAGTGGCAGATCACGCCGAACAAGCGCGCCGACCTGCTCTTCGTGAAGCCGCTGGAGGCCAGCGCGCGCACCAACATGACCGTGGTGACCAATCGCCACACCTATTTCTTCGACCTCGTCGCGACGGCCCGCTCGAAGCCGCTCTACATGCTGCGCTTCACCTACAAGGACGAGCCGCAGGATGCGCCGGTGCCCGGCGGCGAGGGGCTCGAGGGTCTGCAGCCCGCCGAACGCGCGCTGGCCGAGGCCGATCCGATGGCGCTGCCGGCCGATCCGGCGGCCCTGAACTTCTCGTGGAAGCGCACCGGCTCGGCCAAGCTGCAGCCGACGCGGATCTACGACGATGGCGAGCAGACCTATCTGCTCTGGCCCGAGCGCACGCCGGTTCCGGCCATTCTCATCAAGAACGAAAAGGGCGATGAAGGTCCGGTCAACTACGCCGTGCGCGGGTCGACGATCGTCCTGGCCGAAGTGCCCAACCTGATAATCCTGCGCTCAGGCAAGGCCACGGCCGAGCTGGAACGCAGCGGAGAAGTCCGCACCAGCGCGGCGGTGGTCGCGAACACGCCCGATGCCGGCTCGACCCCGGCCTCTTCGAAGGGGAACTGAGACATGGCGCCCAATTCTTCCCTGCGCGAACGCTTCGACAATGCAGCCCAGGACGATCCGCGCGAAGGCGAGGGCGCACAGGTCATCGACCTCGCGACCCGCAACGTCTTGCCGCAGGTCAGCCAGCGCAAGAAGGGCGACGGCCTTGGCCTGGCTGCGGGTGTTCTGATCGTAGCGGCGCTGGGTGGTGTGACGCTGTGGACCATGGACGCGGCCCGTAACGGCGCCCCCCAGCAGGCGCCGGCCCCGGCGGCCAATCCAAACGAGGTTCCGGTACCGACCCCGGCACAGGTCGCGCAAAGGCCGGCCCCGGCGATGCCCGCGCCGCAACCCGCCCCGGAGCCGCAGCCCGTGCTGGCCGCGCCGCCCGCTGCCAACCCGGGCGCTGCCACGGCATCCAATCCCTTCGCCAGCCCGACCGTCGTCTTCGATTCGAGCGGCTCCGTCGCCGCGGCGCCGGTTGCCGGACCGGCAGACGGCAAGGGTACCGGCAATGCCAACGACGATTTCGCCGCCCGCGTCGGCGGTACGGGCACGACGGCAGCCGCCGCGCGCTCGTTCGATCCCTCGACCACGGTCACGCAGGGCACCCTGATCCCGGCAGTGCTGGAAACCGCCATCGATACCGATGTGCCCGGCTACGTCCGCGCCATCGTCTCCACCGACGTGCGCAGCTTCGATGGCAAGCATGTCCTCGTGCCCCGTTCCTCGCGCCTGATCGGCCAGTACAAGAGTGGGTTGTCTGCAGGCCAGAAGCGCGCCTACGTGATCTGGAGCCGCCTTATCCGTCCCGATGGCGTCTCCGTGAACCTGGGTTCGCCCGCGATTTCCTTCGGCGGTGAAACCGGTCTGCCCGGCAAGGTCAACAGCCACTTCTTCGAACGCTTCGGTTCGGCGATGCTGCTCTCGGTCGTCGGCGGCCTGACGACGATCGCTTCGGGCGGAACCGGCGTCGTGATCTCCGGCGGCCAGTCCGCCGCGGCCAGCGCGGTGCAGTCCGGCTCGACGATCGGCCCGACGATCCGCGTACGCCAGGGCGAGCCGATCCGCGTCTTTACCGCCAAGGACCTGGACTTCAGCGAGGTCCAGTGATCCCACATGGCAGACGTTCTTCCCCTGCAGCCGGACCGCGCGGCGCCCGTGTCTGAGTTCGAAGCCGAACTCGATCCGCAGCTGCCGCGCAGCGTCTATCTCGACGCCTACCTGGCGCCGCTGCGCCCCTGGCTCGACCGTGAGACGGTGACCGAAATCCTCGTCAACCGCCCCGGCGAAGTCTGGGTGGAAGATGCCGCACATCCCGGTATGCAGCGCATTGCCCTGCCGGAAATGGACAGTCGCCTGCTGCAGCGCCTTGCCGAGCAGGTGGCCCGCATCAGCCATCAGGGCATCAATCGCGAGCACCCGCTGCTTTCGGCAACGCTGCCGGCCTATGGCGGGCAGAGCGGCGCGCGTATCCAGTTGGTCGGCCCGCCTGCGACGCGCGCCAACTGGGCGCTGGCGATCCGCCGCCATCGCCTGCTGGAACTGCCGCTCGATGCCTACGATCGCGGCCCGATCCCTGCCCCTGTCGAAGAAGCGATGCCCGATCCGCTGGCAGAGCCGATTTCCTTCCTGCGCGAAGCGATCCGCCGCCGCCGCACGATCCTGATTTCGGGCGGCACCTCGACCGGCAAGACGACCTTCCTCAACGCCATGCTGTCCGAGATTCCGGCGCATGAGCGCGTCGTTCTCGTCGAGGATACCGCCGAACTGCGCCTGCCGGGCGCGAACGGCGTTGGCCTGATCGCCGTGAAGGGCGAATTGGGCGAGGCCAAGGTTTCGGCCAACGACCTGCTGCAGGCCGCGCTGCGCCTGCGCCCGGACCGCATCGTCCTGGGCGAATTGCGCGGCAACGAGACAGTGAGCTTCCTGCGCGCGATCAATACCGGCCACCCCGGTTCGTTCTCGACCGTCCACGCCAATTCGCCGCGCGGCGCGCTAGAACAGATCGCGCTGATGTCGATGCAGACCGGCATCGGCCTGACCCGCGCCGAGACACTGGAATACGCGGCATCGGTGATCGACATCGTCGTCCAGCTCGACCGTCGCGAGGGCAAGCGCGGCATCAGCATGATCGCCGAGAGCCGGACGCTGGTACACTGAGGGTGCGGCCGGTACCGGTCGCGACCTGACCTGACCTGTCGGAATCTCAGCTGGCGGCGAGCGCCTGCGTTTCGTTGCGGCCGGAGACCATGACGCGCCATTCCAGCTTGAGCCACTCGGCCAGTGCGCGCAGATCCTTGCCGATCCCGGCGCTGTAGAGCGCCCGCACCGTTTCATCGAGCGAGAGAACGAGGCGGCCGTTTTCGAGGGTGAGCGAGCTGTGTTCAAGCGCCAGTGGCGTACAGCCGGTGAGGCGGCGGCACAGGCGCACCGCAAGGCCCCAGGTGATGCCGCGGTCGAGGTCGGCGCGGTCGGCAAGCTTGCAGAACTGTTCGGGGACTTCGGTCAGGCCCGAATTGGCGAACACGGTCATCGCCATCATCGCGCGACCGCGCTTGTCTAGGCCGATCCAGCGTTTGCGCAGGGCCCAGGTCATGGCCTCTTCGGTGCGCATGTTGGGCTCGGTGCGCATGGCTGCCAGCGCGAGCAGGGTGGATGCCTTGCGCAAGTTGCCTTCGCCGGGGGCATCCTCGCAGACCTGCGCGGTCCAATCGGTGACGGCCGCGGCAGCCTTGGGCGAGGCGAAGGCGGTGCGGGCAAAGCCGCTGACGCTTGCCAGCATCGGGTCCTCTGCCTTCACATTGTCCGGCAGGTGCTGGAACAACAGGCCCTCGCGCAGGCCCCACGACGAGAAGATCAGGCGCGAGGGCGCGGTTTCGTCGATGAGCTGGGCCAGCAGGGCTGCCGCATCGGGGAGGGTCGCCATGCGCGAATTGGTTATGCGCGGGTCGGCTTTCTCGAGTTTGCCCTTTTCGAACTTGCGGCACAGCTTGAGCGCTTCCTGTGCCGAGATCTCGAAATCGTGGGGATCGTCCAGCGGCCAGTCGATCTCGCGCATCGCCTGCAGGGCCAGTGCGCGCCAGGAGCCGCCGACGATGTAAAGCGGCAGGTCCTTGCCCCGCTTCCAGTCCCGCTCGGCCAAGGCATGACGCACGGTATCGGCAAAACTATCCGGCCCTGCAGCGCGCAAGTCGGGCAGGCGCAGGGTGCCGAAGGGCAGGGTGATGCCACCGGGCATGACCTCGCCGTCCATCTCCACCAGTTCAAGACTGCCGCCGCCAAGGTCAGCCGCGATGCCTTTCGCTCCGGGGAAGGCCGCGATCACGCCGGTCGCACTCGTGCGCGCTTCCTCGTCGCCCGAAAGCAGGCGCGGGGAGAGGCCATAGCTTTGCACTTCAGCCAGGAATTCCGGCCCGTTGGAGGCATCGCGCGCCGCTGCCGTGGCCACGCATTCGATATTGTCGACCTGCATCAGGCGGAGCAGTTCGGCAAAGCGGGCCAGCGCCGAAAGCGCCGTTCGCATCGACTTTTCGGAGATCGCGCCGGTCCTGCCCATGTCCTTGCCGAGACGGGCGTTGACCTTTTCGTTGAGAATCACGACGGGTGCGCGCGCCGGGCCGTTGTAGACGACCAGACGCACGGTATTCGACCCGATGTCGATGATCGCGCGTTTCTCGCTCGTGTGGCTGATGCTGTTCATTCTGACTGGACGAATCGCATGGCCCCGGGTTCAGGGGCACCTATGTCAGATATTACCGCGTCTAAGCGAGAGCTTTGGTACTTTTCGTCCACTGGCAATTGATGCGCCGCGCCCCGACAGCGACGGATTGGTCATGAAATAGCGGTGAAGATTGAAGGGGTTGTCGCTTTCACCGACCCTCTCATAATGCCCGTCGGGCGCCAGCATCCAGCTTTGCTCGGTATCGAGCAGATTGGCCAGCATGACCTGGTCCAGCACCTGATCATGGACGGTCTTGTTGCGCATCGGCACCATGACTTCGACGCGGCGGTCCAGATTGCGGCTCATGGCGTCGGCGGACGTGATGAAGACATGGGCCTTGCGATTGGGCAGTTCCGCGCCATTGGCGAAGGCCCAGATCCGCACATGCTCGAGAAAGCGGCCGATTACCGACTTGACGGTGATGTGCTCTGACAGGCCGGGAATGCCGGGACGAAGGCAGCAGATACCGCGCACGACCAGCATGATCTCCACTCCGGCCTGGCTGGCATCGTAGAGCCGGTCGATCAGTTCGGGATCGGTCAGCGAGTTCATCTTCGCCCAGATCGCGGCCGGTTTGCCCGCAGCGGCATTGGCGATCTCGGCGTCGATGCATTCGTAGAGTTTCGGGCGCAGCGAGATCGGCGATATCGCAAGCACCTCGGTGCTCTTGGGCTCGACGTAGCCGGTGATGAAGTTGAACAGGCGCACCGCATCGCGTCCTGCAGCCGGATCGGCGGTGAAGTAGGACAGGTCGGTATAGATGCGCGCGGTGATCGGGTGGTAGTTGCCGGTGCCGAAGTGGCAGTAGGTGCGGTGGCCTTCGCCTTCGCGGCGCACGACCATCGAGACCTTGGCGTGGGTCTTCCAGTCGACGAAGCCGTAGATCACCTGGACCCCGGCGCGCTCCAGCTGGCTTGCCCAGAGCAGGTTCTGCTCTTCGTCGAAGCGGGCCTTGAGCTCGACGACGGCGGTGACCGACTTGCCTGCCTCGGCTGCGGCGATCAGCGCCGAGATGATCGCCGACTGCTTGCCTGCACGGTAGAGCGTCTGCTTGATCGCCACGACATCCGGGTCGCCCGCAGCCTGGCGCAGGAAGTCGATCACCACCTCGAAGCTCTCGTAGGGGTGCTGGATGACGATGTCCTTCTCGCGAATGGCGGCGAAGATGTCGCCGTCATGTTCGAGAATGCGTTCGGGATAGCGCGGCGAATAGGGTTCGAACTTCAGCTCGGGCCGGTCTTCGTCGCAGATCGCCGAAAGGCCGGAGAATCCGATGATCCCATCGGTCTTCATGATCAGCGCACGGTCGAGGCCGAGCTGGTTGCGCAAAAGGTCTTCCGCGGCGGGATCGAACTTGCCCTGCAGTTGCAGCACGATGACGAGGCCGCGCCTGCGCCGCTGGATTGCCGTGCGGTAGTAGCGCACGAGGTCCTCGGCATCTTCCTCGATCTCGATGTCGCTGTCGCGCAGGATGCGGAACACGCCGTGGCCGTTGACGGCAAAGCCGGGGAAGATCTGGTCGGTGTTGCGGCAGATCAGGTCCTCGATCGAGATCCAGGCCGCTTCCTCACCGGGAATGCGCACGAAACGCGGCAAGGAGGAGGGGATCAGCACCATCTCCATCACCGGGGAATCGTCTGCAAGGCGCGTCAGCGAGAACAGGACGCCGATCCCCTGGTTGGCGACGAAGGGGAAGGGGTGCGCAGGGTCGATCGCCTGCGGGGTGATCACCGCCATGATATGTTCGAGGAAGTAGTCGGTCAGCCAGGCCTCGCCCGCCTTGTCGAGCCGTTCGTCGCCGATCACGCGCACGCCGGCATCGCCCAGGAGGCGCTTGAGTTCGGTCCAGGCTTCCTGCTGGACCGATTCCAGCTGCAGCACTTTCTCATGGATCGCGGTCAGGGCCTGTGAAGGCGTGGAGCCGTCGATGGAGATCTCCTCGATCTGGCGGCGGACCTGTCCGGCGATGCCGGCGACGCGCACCATCAGGAATTCGTCGAGGTTGCTGCCCGAGATCGAGAGGAAACGCAGTCTTTCGAGCAGCGGATAGTTCCGGTTTGTTGCTTCGGCGAGGACGCGTTGGTTGAAGGCCAGCCAACTCAATTCGCGGTTGAAGTAACGTGCAGGCAAAGTCGCCAGCTTCGAATTGTCGCAGCTGTCCGAAATCTCGACCGATTCGCTTGCCTGAAGCATGTTTTCCTTGTTCATCCCGTACTGACTGGCAGTGCACAAGCATGCCACGATGACAGTTCCGGGACAATTACGTCACTTGTCCAGAAATCCTGCCGTTTCTGTGCCATTGGACACCGAACATCGTTGCAGTGCAACATGGTTTGCCGCAATGTTGTCCTGATGATCAAGGCGGCACTGCACCATCTCACGCGCTACCGCTACTCGCGGCGGGTGCATCTCGGCCCTCAGGTGATCCGGCTGAGGCCGGCGCCGCACAGTCGCACGCAAGTGCCGAACTATTCCCTCAAGATAAGTCCGCCCGAACATTTCCTCAACTGGCAGCAGGACCCGCACGGCAACTGGCTGGCGCGCGTGGTCTTTCCCGATCCGGTCGATCACTTCTCGATCGAGGTCGATCTGTTGGCCGAACTGGCCGTCATCAATCCCTTCGATTTCTTCGTCGAGCCGGACGCGGAAGAATATCCCTTCTCCTATTCCGAGGCGATGAAGGCGGATCTTTCCGCCTATTTCGAAACCGAGCCGCAGGGCCCGCTGTTCGAGGAACTGGTTGCCAGCCACGCGAGCTATGAAGGCCGCACGGTCGACTTCCTGGTCGAGATCAACCGCAAGCTGCAGGAGCGGATCAACTACGTGATCCGCATGGAATCGGGCGTCATGACGCCGGAGGAAACCCTGCAGGTCGGCACCGGTTCGTGCCGCGATTCCGCATGGCTGCTGGTCCAACTGCTGCGTCGCCTGGGCTTCGCGGCGCGGTTCGTGTCCGGCTATTCAATCCAGCTTGTCGCCGATGTCATACCCAAGGAAGGGCCCAAGGGCGTTCTTGAGGACGTGACCGACCTGCATGCCTGGGCCGAGGCTTATGTACCCGGGGCCGGGTGGATCGCGCTCGACGCGACTTCGGGCATGTTTGCGGGCGAAGGCCATATCCCGCTCTGCGCGACCCCGCACTATCGCTCGGCAACCCCGATCGAGGGCATGGCCGAACCGGCCGAAGTCGATTTCCACTTCGAGATGGACGTCAGCCGCATTGCCGAGGCGGTCCGCATCACCAGGCCTTTCACCGACGAACGGTGGGACGCGCTGCTCGAACTGGGTGACAAGGTCGATGCAGACCTCGATGCAGGTGGCGTCAACCTGACGATGGGCGGCGAGCCGACATTCATTGCCGCTGCCGATTTCGAAGCGGACGAATGGAACGGTGGCGCGGTCGGCCCGACCAAGGCGGCCTATGCGGACAAGCTGATCCGCCTCCTGCGTGACAAGTTCGCGCCCGGTTCGCTGCTCCACCACGGGCAGGGCAAGTGGTACCCGGGCGAAAGCCTGCCGCGCTGGGGGTTTTCGATCTACTGGCGCAAGGACGGCGTGCCGATCTGGAAGGACCAGTCGCTGATCGCCGGTGAGAGGCCGCTGGAAAAGGGCGGGGATCCCGATCCGGTGCCGACGATGGACGTCTCTGCGGCGGAGACCCTGTTGCGGGAAACTGCCCGGGGGCTGGGGCTGGAGGACGATTTCGTCCAGCCCGTCTTCGAGGATATTCCCGCGTGGAACGACCGGGAACAGGAACTGCCGGTCAACGTCACGCCGCTCGAACCCAAGATAGACGACGAGGAACTGGCGCGCCGCTTCAGGCGGACTTACCGGCGCGGCCTGCACAAGCCGGTAGGCTATGTCCTGCCGGTCCAGCGCTGGAATGCGGCGGACCAGTCGATTCCGCGTTGGAAGAGCGAGCGTTGGAAAGTGCGCAAGGGCCTGCTGACGGCCGTGCCGGGCGATTCCGCGATCGGCTATCGCCTGCCGCTTGGCGCGCTGCCATTCGTGCCGCCCTCGGACTATCCTTATATCCACCCGCGCGACACGGCCGAGCCGCGCGAACCGCTGGCCGATTTCCGCGCACAAGTGGTCGCCAAGGGGCAGGGCATGCGCGAAGTGGGCACTGCCGACGGCGACCGGCCCGCTTCCCGCGAAGGCCAGCGGGCTCAGCGCGTCGCCGCTGCCGAAGGGCCGCAGGCACAGGAGATCGTCGAGCAGGAGATCATCGACGGCGCCGTGCGCACGGCCATGACCGTGGAGCCGCGCGGGGATTACCTTGCCGTCTTCATTCCGCCGACCGAGAGACTGGAAGACTATCTCGAACTCGTCGCGGCGGTCGAGGTCGTTGCCGAGGACAAGAGCCTGCCGGTGCGCATCGAAGGATATGCGCCGCCGCCCGACCCGCGCCTGCAGGTGCTCAAGGTCACGCCCGACCCGGGCGTCATCGAGGTGAACATTCATCCTTCGGCATCGTGGCGCGAAACGGTGGAGATCACCGAGACGCTTTACGACTGCGCCCGCGAAGTGGGCCTGACCGCCGACAAGTTCATGGTCGACGGCCGCTCCATCGGCACCGGTGGTGGCAATCACATCGTTCTGGGCGGACCGAGCCTGCTCGATAGCCCCTTCATCCGCCGTCCGGACCTGCTCAAGAGCTTTGTCACCTACTGGCAGCGCCACCCTTCGCTGAGCTACCTGTTCTCCGGCCTGTTCATCGGCCCCACCAGTCAGGCTCCGCGTATCGACGAGGCGCGCCACGATGCACTCTACGAGCTGGAGATCGCGTTGGCGCAAGTGCCCGGCCCGGACCAGGAGCAGCCCGCGCCCTGGGTGGTCGATCGCCTGTTCCGCAACCTCCTGGTCGACGTCACCGGCAACACCCATCGCACCGAGATATGCATCGACAAGATGTTCTCGCCCGACGGTCCTACCGGGCGGCTGGGCCTGGTCGAGTTCCGCGGTTTCGAGATGCCGCCGGACGCGCGCATGTCATTGGCGCAGCAGCTCCTCCTGCGGGCGCTGACCGCGTGGTTCTGGAAGCAGCCGCTCGACGGCTCGCTGGTGCGCTGGGGAACGCAGCTGCACGACCGCTTCATGCTGGGTCATTTCGTCTGGGCCGACTTCCTCGACGTGCTCGATGATCTGTCCCAGGCCGGCTACCATTTCGATCCGGCCTGGTTCGAGGCCCAGCGCATGTTCCGTTTCCCGGTCCACGGCGAAGTCGAGGGCGGGGGCGTCACGCTGGAGATCAGCCACGCGCTCGAGCCATGGAACGTCTTGGGCGAAACCGGGGCCATCGGCGGGACGGTGCGCTATGTCGACAGCTCGACCGAGCGCCTGCAGGTCAAGGCCACCGGGCTCGTTCCCGGTCGCCACGTGATCTCCTGCAACGGGCGCCGCGTGCCCCTGACGATGACCGCATCGGGCGAAGGCGTGGGCGGGGTGCGCTACAAGGCATGGGCGCCAGCGGAGTGCCTGCACCCGATGATGGCCGCCCATGCGCCGCTGACTTTCGACATACTCGACTTGTGGAACGACCGCTCGCTGGGCGGCTGCGTCTATCACGTCGCCCATCCCGGGGGGCGCAATTACGACAGCGTTCCGGTCAATGGCTACGAGGCCGAAGCCCGCCGCAAGGCGCGGTTCCAGGACCATGGCCACTCTCCGGGGCCGCAGCCGATGCCGCCCGAGGAGTCTCCGGGGGAATTCCCCTATTCGCTGGACCTGAGGCGACCGCCACGTGTCATCTAGTCCACCCAGCGAGGCCGGGGAGAGGCCGCCCGGATGGCTTGACGGATATCCTGCCGAGGCGTCCCGCGGTGACCTGTTCCGCGATGCGACAGAGCCTGTCGCCGCGCGCTGGAAGGCCGTGGTCGCAAGCCTGGCCGCCAAGGCGGAAGGCGATCCGTCCACCCTGCAGGATGCGGCGGCCCGACATGCTGCGGATCTTGGCGTTACCTTTCGCGTAACCGGCGACGAGGATGAGCGGGCCTGGCCGCTCAACGTCATGCCGCTGATCATTTCCGCCGACGAATGGGCGAAAGTCGAGCGCGGCCTCGTCCAGCGCGCCACGCTGATGGAGCAGCTGGCCGCGGACATCTACGGCCCGCAGCGGCTGGTCAGGGAAGGGCATTTGCCTGCCGGCGTCATCGCCGGAAGTCCTTTCTTTGCCCGCAAGATGATGGCGATGGGCCCGCGGCAGGGCCGTTTCATCCATGTCTATTCCGCCGATCTCGCTCGCGGTCCCAAGGGGCAGTGGCGCATCCTCAACGACCGGGTGCGCATTGCCAGTGGCGTTGGCTACGCGCTCGAAAACCGGCTGGCGATGGGGCGTACGACCGACAACCTGATGGTCGAGACGCGTGTTCGCCGACTGGCCGATTTCTTCGCCCACATGCGCGAGGGCATGGCGGCGGCCTGCAACCGGGATCATCCGCGCGTCGCGCTGCTGACGCCGGGGCGATTCAACCAGACTTACGCCGAACAGGCCCACCTTGCCCGCTACCTCGGCTTTCCGCTGGTCGAGGGACGCGATCTATCCGTGCTCGACCAGCGGCTCTACGTCGGCACGATTGCCGGGCCCAAGCGCGTCGATGCGGTGTGGCGCTGGATCAACACCAATTCGCTCGACCCGCTGACTTTCGATGCCAAGTCGCAGATCGGTGTGGCCAATCTCTACGACGCCTGGGACGCGGGCGGGGTGGAAATGGTCAACTGGCCGGGTGCCGAAGTCCTCGAATCGCCGGCCTTTGCCGCCTTCATGCCGCGCCTGTGCCGGGTGCTGCTGGGCGAGGAACCGCTGCTGCCCAACATCGCTACCTGGTGGTGTGGGCAGGCGGCGGAAAGTTCGGCGGTTGCCGCCCGGCTGGACGAACTGACGGTCCTCCCGGCCTTCGGCCAGCGGGTGGAGGGCCTGCCCTCGCGCCGCGCCGTCGAAGGGCGCTCGCTCAGCGACAGGCAGCGCACGGCCCTGCTCGAGGCGTTGTGGCGACGGCCGATGGACTATTGCGGGCAGGAGATCGTTCACCTGTCCACCACGCCAGCGGTCATCGATGGCGAGATCGTGCCGCGCCCCTTCACGGTGCGCGCCTTCGTGGCCCGAACCGCCGATGGCAGCTGGACGGTCATGCCCGGCGGCTTTGCACGCCTGTCGTCCTCGAACGGATTGCCGACCACGCTGATGGGCGCAGGCGATCTCTCCGCCGACGTCTGGATCGTCGATGACCGCCCGATGGAGGCCCATTTGCGGTCCATGCTGTATGAGGAACCGCCGGTTTCGCGCGGCGGCGGCATCCTTGCATCGCAGGCGGCGGACAACCTGTTCTGGTTCGGTCGCTACAACGAACGGGCCGAAATGACGGTGCGGATCGTTCGCACCATCCTCGACAGCTCTGTCGAGATCGACGGCAGCCTTTCCGCGCAGGGCAACGTGCTGCAGGGGCTGATCGGAATGCTCGTCGCGCGCGGAGCGATCACCCCCAAGATGTCCGGCCAGCCCGCCGCGGCCATCTGCGCAGCGGCACTGTCCGATGCTGCCGAACCGGGCAGTGCCGCTGCCCTGCTGCATCGCCGCCAGGAAGTGGGGCTGTCCTTGCGGGAGCGCTTTGCCCGCGACTTCTGGCGCATCGTCAGCCGGCCGATGCCGATGGTCGACATGCACCGACCGCAGAGCATGCTCTCGACAGTGCGCTGGCTGACGGAGCATTTCAGCGCGCTCGCCGGCCTTGTCTCGGAAAACATGGTGCGCAGCGCCGCCTGGCGTTTCCTGGAGATCGGCAAGCGGCTGGAGCGTGCGCAGGCGCTGTGTCGCACGGTCAACTGGCTGGTGCGCGACGGGGACGACAGCGAGGTGCTGGGTGCCCTGCTGGACTTGTGCGACAGCCAGATCATCTACGGTTCGCGCTACCTGACGCAGCCGATGATCAATCCTGTCCGCGATCTCGTCCTGCTCGATCCGGACAATCCGCGCGCGCTCGTCTTTCAGGTGGCCGAAATCGTCGCCCATCTCGAAGCCTTGCCCAGCGTCAGCGACGACAACCTGCCAGAGCCGCCCTTGCGTGCGGCGCGGGCGCTTTTCGGCGAACTTCAGGCCGCAGCGGCTCAGGACATGACCTCGGAGCGGCTGGCCGACATCGAAGCACGCCTGCTTGAGCTTTCCGACGCCATCTCCCTGCGCTATTTCCTGCAATTCGATCGCGACGAGGCAGAAAAGCGAACGCGACTTTTGTAATGCGCTATTCCGTCAGCCATATCACGACGCTGGATTACGCGGCGCCGGTCAGTCTTGCGCAGTTCAACGTGCGGCTGCGTCCGGCCGCCTGGCCCGGGCAGGCGGTGAGCGATTTCGCCCTGAGCGTCGATCCCCAGCCAGCGCAGATCGTTGACAGCGACGGCGGCTATTACATCAACGAATCGCGTTTCACCCTGCGGCAGCCGATCCGTCACCTGCAGATCGAGAGCCGCTTCACGGTGGACAAGGAATCGCTGCCGTTCTTCGTCACCGGGGCCCCGGGGCCCGATCTGGCCGAGATCCGCGAAACAGCGATGAAGTTGCCCGATCTTTCGCCGCTGGGTCCGGCCTCATACATCTATGCCTCGCCGATCGCCGCGCTGGAGCGCGACATTGCACTGTGGGCCAGCGGGTTCCTGACCGAGACGATGCCGGTGATGGAAGCCGGGCGCGTGCTGATGGAGACCATCCACCAGCAGTTCGCATACGATACCAAGGCCACCGCAACCGATACGCCGCCGATCCAGGCGTTCAACAATCGCCACGGGGTCTGCCAGGATTTCAGCCACATCATGATCATCGCGGCGCGGGCGCACGGTATTCCGGCAGCCTATGTCAGCGGTTATCTGCGCACGATCCCGCCTGCCGGGCAGGCACGGCTGGTCGGGGCCGATGCCATGCACGCCTGGGTCAACCTGTGGTGCGGCGAGGATCTGGGCTGGGTGGGCTTCGATCCGACCAATGCCCTGCTGGCGGATACCGATCACATTTTCGTCGGCATGGGACGGGACTATGGCGATGTCGCACCTCTGGACGGAACGTTCCGCGGCGGTGCGCAGCAGAGCATGCATTTTTCCGTCGACGTCGCCCCGCTGGACTGAGCCTTCACACTCCATGGACTGGATCGTGGCGGGCGCCTTGTGGCTGGCGCTGATCAACTTCGTGACCTTCGCCAGCTTCGGTTTCGACAAGGCGAGGGCTCGCCGTGGCGGGCGACGGGTGCCGGAATTCGACCTGCTGATGATGGCACTGCTCGGCGGAAGCCCGGCCGCTTTCGCGGCCCGGAAGGCTTTCCGGCACAAGACCCGCAAGCAGCCGTTCTCATGGCGGCTTTGCCTGATCGCCGCCCTGCAGGTCGGCGCCCTGATCGGGCTGCTCTTCGTCTAGGCGCCCTGCGCCTCTGGCGCGACTGGCAGCCGGCTACCTGTTCATGAGGATCGGGGCGTGTGGCTGATGGCCGGTTCCTGCGGAAAGATCCCGGCTACTGCGAGCGCGGCGCCGAGCTTCGAGAGCGTCTCGAGAACGTCTCCTACGCTTTCCTCGAGCACGAGCAGTTCCAGCGTCTCTCGAGTCGCGCCGGGTCCGCGATCGCGCAGCGAGGTCACGAGTTCGAGAATCACGGCTTCGTGCTCGGAGACATGATCGCAGGCCAGGGGGCAGAAGGCGAAAGTCTCCAGCGCATCGCGGTTGAACAGCAGCATGGCGCGGTGGAATGACTGGAGGCCGCCGATCATCCGCCAGCGCGCGAAAGCCGGCGCCAGCGTCTGTGCGGGACAGCGCTTGCTGGCGATGGCCGTTACCCATGCCCGCATCGACCAGACGAGGAAGCGGCAACCTTCATCGAGGGTGCTGAGGGGGCGGTCGACATATTGATACATCAGGCAGTCTCCGAGGGGTTGCAAATGCGAATGATTATCATTAGCTAGTGATACGTGGCTGACGCGCTTCGTCAAGCCCCTCAGGAGCGGCAATTGTCATGGGTTGTCGTTCTCATCCTGCACCTTGGCCGGGGCCGCCCTCCAGTGACCCACCCAACGCCCCGGCCAACTTTTCCCACCTTATGAGTCCGATATCCCGGGGTTCTGCCCGGTTTTTGCGCAAGGTTGTCCACAGGCGATGGCCAGCCGCAGCACGATGCCTGCCTCTCGCCGGCTCCCGATCGACTCGAGTGGTGGAGTGGGGGCAGGGCCCGGCGGGTGTCAGCCGCGTGCGGCGCGCACCGCGGCGCCACCGGCGAAGGGCGCGATGGCCAGCAGGACGAGGCTGGCCGCGGCGGTGAGCGCAAGGCCGCTTTCGCCGCCCAGCGACAGGCTGCCCGCGCCGAAGATCAGCAGTGGCACGGCCATCGGGATCACCAGTAGTCCGGAGAGCGCCGCGCCTCCGCGCAGCCCTGCCGTCAGCGCTGCCACGGTTACGCCAAGGGCCGCAAGCCCGGGTGTGCCCGCCAGCAACCCGATCTCGACGATCCGCAGCGTCTCGGCATCGATGCCCAGCAGCGCCGAGGCGGGCAGGGCAGCCAGCATGAGCGGCGGCCCGAAGCTCAGCCAGTGGGCCAGCACCCGAACGGTAATCACCATTTCCTCGGAAATGCCGCGCAGGGCCCACTGGTCGAACATGCCCTGCTCGATGTCGGGCTCCACCAGGCGGTCCAGCGGCAGGATCGCGGCGAGCATGGCTGCGACCCAGATCACGCCGCCGCCGGTGCGGGCGAGCAGGCGGGCATCGGGGCCCACGGCAAAGGGATAGAGCATCGCTACCGACAGGAAGAACAGGATCGGCAACAGGGCGCCGCCCCCGCGTCCGCCCAGCAGCAGGCGTGCGACGTCGCGGCGCAGCAGTGCGGAGAAACGGCCGCTCATGCCGCGAAGTCCGCCAGAGCCAGCTTTTCCATGCCGGGCAGGGAAAAGGGCTGGTGCGATGCGATCAGGGCGATCCCGCCGGCCGCGCAGTGTTCCGCCGCCAGCTGCTCGGTCAGTTCCACGGCATGGCCGTCGAGCCCGTTGAGCGGTTCGTCGAGCAGCCAGATCGGGGCCTTCTGCCCGATCAGGCGTGAGAGCGCCGCGCGCTTCTTCTGGCCGGTGGAAAGGTAGCGCACCGGCACGTCGAGCAGGTCGGCAAGACCCAAACGCGACAGTTCGTTGCCCGCCGCCCCGTCGATCCCCTGCCAGAAGGTCAGGGCCTTGCCGAGCGGGAGGTGCGGGTCGAGCGCCGGGCGTTCATCGACGAGGCCGATGGTGCCTTGCGATTCGACCGAACCGGCAAAAGCGGGGGCAAGGCCGGCGACGATGCGCAGCAGGCTCGATTTGCCGATGCCGTTGCTGCCTGCAACCTGCAGCGCCTGCCCCGCGTTGAGCGACAGGGAAAGATTACGGAACAATAGCCTGTCCCCACGTCGACACGCGAGATCCCGGACGACGATAAAGGCCTCTTGCATGGAGGCAGTCGATAGTGGAAAGGCGGCGAACTGCCAAGGAGACCATAATGGCAATAGAGCGACTATCTGGTGCGAAGTTGGACGAGGTGCTGGCCGGCTTGCCGGGATGGTCGCTTCGCGAGGATGGGCTGGCCATTATCCGCGAGCTTAAGTTCGCGGATTTCAACGAGGCTTTCGGGTTCATGACCCGGGTCGCGATCCAGGCCGACAAGGTCGATCACCATCCCGAATGGTTCAACGTCTACAATCGGGTCGTGGTGACGCTCACGACTCACGATGCCGACGGCTTGAGCCAGCGCGACGTGGATCTGGCGTCGTTCATAGACAGCCTCGCTCCGGCAACCTGATCCTTCCGGTCTCGCTCCATGGATGAGCGTTTCCTCAACCGGCCACTTTCGGTGGTCTTCGATTTCCTGCGCTTCGGCGCAGCGCTGCTCGTCGCCCTGGGCCATGCGGTGCAACTTGGGCTATACGCCGGGGACTTTCCTTTCGGCGTGCGCATGCAGCACTATTGCGTCATCGTCTTCTTCGTCCTGTCGGGTCTGGTAATCAGCAGCTCGGTGCTGGGTGGGCGATCGGACCTGCGCCGCTTCGCGATCTCCCGGATCTCGCGGATCCTGCCCGTGGCGGTCCCGGCGCTGCTGTTCGGGCTGCTGGCCGCCTATGTGCTGGCGGGACCGGCCTATGTGCCCATCGACAACAGCCCCAACGAAGCGGCCGAAGTTGCCGAGCGCTTCATTCCGCCGCTGGCCTTCGTCAGCGCCTGGCCGGGCATGCCCGCGCCGGTCTGGAATCCGCCTTATTGGTCGCTGTGCTACGAAGTCTGGTATTACGCGATCTTTGCGCTGGCCTTTTTCCTGCGCGGTCGGGCACGCTATGTTGCCACGGCGGTTGCCTGTCTCGCGGCTGGGCCTTCGATCCTGCTGCTCATGCCGGTGTGGCTTGTCGGTGTCGCGTTGACCCATTTCGGTCTCGTGCGGCGCGTGCCGATCGCGCTCGCGCCGATTCTCCTCGTCCTGTGCCCGTTTCTGGCGCTGCAGCTATTCGAGATCGACCGCGAGGTACTGATTCCCTTTCTCAAGTCATGGTGGCCGTTTGCGATCCAGTGGTCGGTCTGGGCGATTGCCGATCTGGCGATGGCGCTCATCATGGTACTGGGCATTCTGGCTGCGCGGCCTCTCGTTACCGCGCTGGAGCCGCAGGTCATGCGGCTTGCCGGGCTGGCTCAGGGCCTCGCCGGGTTTTCCTTCACGCTGTACCTGTTCCATTGGCCGCTCATCCAGCTCCTGCTCTCGCACGGCTTCGGGCGAACCGAGAGCGTTTCGGAGTTTGCGGCGCTGCTGGCCCTGGTGGTCGGTACTTGCGCCTTGATCTCGATTCTTACCGAGCGTCAGTCGCCCCGGCTGCGGCGCTGGATCGAGGCAAAGTTTCCCGCACGGGCCAGCCTGCCGGTCACGATCCTGCCGGCCTGATCAGAGGGCGGCGTTATTGTAGCAGTGCCAGGTAAAGATGGCTGCGCTGCCGCGGTGCGGGCGCCAGGCCTCTGCCAGTTCGCGGGTTTCCTTTTCGCTCGGACGCGCGTCGAGCCCGAGGATCCGGCGCAGCCCGGCCTGCACGGCAAGGTCACCGGCCGGCCAGATGTCCGGGCGGCCCTCGGCGAAGAGAAGATAGATTTCGGCAGACCAGCGGCCGATGCCCTTGATCTGCACCAGTTCTGCAATCGCTGCCTCGTCGTCTTCCGGCAGGTTTTCGAGGTCGAGCGCGCCGGCTACGACCAGTTCGCAAAGCGAGCGTGCGTAACCCTGCTTCTGGCGCGAAAGGCCGCAGCCGCGCAGGGCGTCGAAGTCGGCAGCCAGCAGGGCATCGGGCGGCAGGTCTGTGCCCAGCATCGCCTCGAGCCGGGACCAGACCGAAGCGGCCGCCGCCACGCTGACCTGCTGGCCGACGATCGTACGCAGCAGTGTCGCATAGCCGCGCTGGCGAATCCGCGGTTCGGGATAGCCCGCAAGGGCCAGTGCCCGCGCAATCCCGGGCTCTCGCGCCGCAAGAGCATCAAGTCCAAGTTTAATGGCGTTGGCGTTCAGGCCCATGCTTCGATTGCCTTGCAAATGGTCTGCGCCGCGATTAGCAGCCTAGGCCAAGTGCTGAAACACGCCAGATTGCGATATATCGAGTTTTAAAGGGGACCCCTGAGAATGCCGCAGATTACCGTCGTCAACCAATCGGGTGAAGAATCCAGCGTCGAGGCGAGTGAAGGCCGCACCCTGATGGAAGTCATCCGCGACAGCGGTTTTGACGAACTCTTGGCGCTTTGCGGCGGCTGCTGCTCGTGCGCGACCTGCCACGTCCACATCGACCCGGCCTTCATGGACAAGCTGCCGGAGATGAGCGAAGACGAGAACGACCTGCTCGACAGCTCGGACCACCGCAACGAGTACTCGCGTCTCTCGTGCCAGATTCCGGTCACCGGCGCCCTCGAAGGCATCAAGGTGACGATCGCGCAGGAAGACTGATTCGCCGCGCTGGAAGTTTGAATTGAGGGGGGTAAGGCGCAATTCGTTTGCGCCTTGCGCTCCGACTTCCTAATTCCCCGTCATGACCGCACCGCAAGCCAAACGCTCGACGCTCGATCTTATCGGCAACACGCCGCTTGTCCTGCTGAAGGGACCAAGCGAGGCTGCCGGTTGCGAGATCTGGGGCAAGTGCGAATTCGCCAATCCGGGTGCCTCCGTGAAGGACCGTGCGGCGCTCTGGATCGTGCGCGATGCCGAAGCGCGCGGAACACTGCAGCCGGGCGGCACGATCGTCGAAGGTACGGCGGGCAACACCGGTATCGGCCTTGCGCTCGTCGCCAATGCGCTGGGCTACAAGACCGTGATCGTCATGCCCGAGACGCAGTCGCGCGAGAAGATGGACACGCTGCGTGCGCTGGGTGCCGAACTGGTTCTCGTACCGGCGGCGCCTTTCTCCAACCCCGGGCACTTCGTGCATACCTCGCGCCGCCTGGCCGAGGAAACCGAGAACGCGGTCTGGGCCAATCAGTTCGACAACATCGCCAATCGCAAGGCGCACATCGAATCGACCGCGCCCGAGCTGTGGGAGCAGATGGGCGGCCGGATCGACGGCTTCACTTGCGCGGCAGGCACCGGCGGCACGATCGCAGGCACCGGTCTTGGCCTCAAGGCGCTCGACGAGAAGGTGACGGTCGCGCTGACCGATCCCCACGGCGCGGCGCTCTACAACTATTATGCCTGCGGTGAACTGAAGGCCGAAGGCTCCTCGGTTGCCGAAGGCATCGGTCAGGGTCGCATCACCGCCAACCTCGAAGGCGCCCCGATCGACACCCAGTTCCGCATCTCCGACGAGGAGGGACTGGAATGGGTGACGCGCCTGCTGGCCGAAGAGGGCCTGTGCCTTGGCCTGTCCTCCGGCATCAACGTTGCGGGCGCGGTTGCGCTGGGCAAGCAGCTGGTGGCCCAGGGCAAGACCGATGCGCGCGTGGCGACGATCCTGTGCGACACGGGCTTCCGTTATCTGTCCACGCTTTACAACCCTGAATGGCTGGAAGCGAAGGGTCTGCCGGTCTTCCCTTGGTTGGCAAGGTAAGTTAGAACTCCTGCCGATGGCAGGGCAATATCCGCCTCCTATGGTCGAACCGATCACGACCCCGCAGCACTATGTGCCGCCTTCTGCGCGCGATTTGCGCTCGCAGGCGGTCCATCGCCTGCAGGTGGGCGCCTTTGGGCTGTGCGCGATGCTGCTGCTGGTCGGCCTTGCCAACATCATTACCGACCGGGTGGACCGCAATACCGATCAGGCCGATCCGATCCACGAGGTCGTGGCGGTGGACGCAAGGCCCAAGAAGGCCGCATCCGATCCGCTGGCCGACATCGGCGTTGTCCCGGCGTCGGATCCGACGCCGACGCCCACCCCGACTGTAACGGCCGCCCCCCGACCCGCGCCGATGCAGAGCGGAGAGGCTGCACCTCTCGTTGATCAATAGTCGAACGGTGCTGTTTGCGCTGCTGGCGCCGTGTCTCGCACTGGCGGGATGCAACCTGCTGGGCAGTTCGGACGCAGCGGGGAAAAGTGGGGAGGCGCAAAAGCCCGCAGGGCTGGGTGTCTATTCGAGCCTGCCGCTGCTCTGGGGTGAAAGCGACGATATCCGCGGATTTTTGTCGGACGGGCAGGAGCAGGGCTGGGCCCATGCCTTCATCCAGGCTCAGGACGGGCTCGTGCCGTTGGACCATCTGGCCGACGCTTCGGGGGTACTGCCGCTGGCGAAGGATCACGTCCTGTTGCTCGCGCAGCCGCGGCCCCTTACGCCGCAGGAGAACGTCGCGCTGGACGATTGGGTTAATGCCGGGGGCAGGGTGCTGCTCTTTGCCGATCCCATGCTCACCGCCCATTCGATCTTCGCGCTGGGCGATGCCCGGCGACCGCAGGACATCGCGATGCTTTCGCCGATCCTCGGGCGATGGGGCCTTCAGCTCGAGTTCGACGAATCGCAGCAGCCCGGTGAGCGCCTTGTCGATATCAAGGAGGGCGCGGTCCCGGTGAACCTGCCCGGTCGCTTCCGGATCAGGCCGGAAGATGGTTCCTGCACACTGGAAGCGGCGGGTTTCCTTGCCGAATGCCGAGTGGGGAAAGGACAGGTCATTGCGCTGGCGGATGCCGCCTTGTTCGAGGACGCGCACGATCCCCGAGATGCGCAAAGACGCCGCAAGCTTCTGGAAACGCTGCTGGCCCGGGTTTCGGTGGGGATTGGACGGGAATAATCGGTGTGAACCGGGGATGGCGCGGGCGGGACCGCTCGTTCGATAAATTATCAATTTAAAACAATAAGTTGAATAGTTCGTAATTTCGTGTTCCGGCGCGGAAGTCGCGTGCTGCCCCCGCATTTCGTCGCAAATTCGGCGGAAAAATCCCGCTAATCCCCGAATTTCCCTTTCTTCCCCAAATTTCCCGCGATACAAAGGCAACCAATCGGAATGGTTGAGTCTCGCCGTGTTCATGCGTGAGCACGGAACCCGATGGCGTGAGCGCGCAGTCGGGGCGGGGTCAGTCATTGTTCCGAGACTTGGACCCTCAGGGGGAAATGGGGCGGCATGGCTGGGCAGCCATACATCTACAACGGACAGGGCTTTTCGCTTCAACGCGACAAGAACCGTTTCGTGCTGCCCAACGTCTTTCGCGGCACCGTGCGCGAATCCAGCGGCAAGGATCTGGTCTGCCTGATGCCGCACGATCGCTGGCCCTGCCTCATGGGTTTCGGCCTCTCGCGCATTGCTGACTTCGAGCAAGAGCTCAAGGAAATGCAGGACATTGCCCTGCGCGCCGGCAAGGAATTCGACGCGGAAAAGCGCGCCAGCGACATCTATTCCTCCTACGAAGTCCCTTTCGACGGCAGCGGTCGCTTCGTTCTGCCCGACGATCTCGTCGCGCTCGCCGAAATCTCCGACCAGCTCTACTTCCGCGGCAACGGCAAGTTCTTCACCGTTTGGGCGCCCGAACAGCTCTACGCGATGGAAGACGACTGGAAGGCGGCGAAGACCGCCTGCCGCAGCCTTGCGGAAAAGGAACTGGCAAAGGCGCGCAAGAAATGACGGCGCCCCAAGACCATACGCCCGAGCACTCCGAGGAGCACGTTCCCCATGTCCCGGTGCTTCTCGACGAAGTCGTCGCCGCCCTGAACCCCCAGGGCGGCGACGTCATCGTGGATGCCACTTTCGGTGCGGGCGGCTACACCCGGCGGCTGCTCGACGCCGGGGCGACGGTCCATGCCTTCGATCGCGATCCCGATGCCATTGCCGCCGTTGAACGCAACCGTGGAAAATGGCCCGAGCTGGATAGCGATCCGCCGCGCCTCGTCTTGCACCCGCGCCGCTTCTCGGAAATGGTCGAGGGCTTGGGAGAATCCGGCGTTTCCGGCGTGGATGGCGTCGTCATGGACATTGGTGTTTCCTCGATGCAACTGGACCAGGCGGAGCGCGGCTTCGCCTTCGGTTCCGACGGCCCGCTCGACATGCGTATGTCGCAGCAGGGGCTTTCGGCTGCCGACTTCCTGAACGAGGCGGACGAGGCCGAGATCGCCGACGTGCTCTACCTCTACGGGGAAGAGCGTCAGTCGCGCCGGATCGCCCGCGCCATCGTCGCCGCACGGCCGCTGACCACGACCGGGGAACTGGCCCGGGTGGTGCGCAAGGCGCTTGGCTACAATCCGAAGTACAAGGGCGCAAATGCCCCGAAGGATCCGGCAACGCGGACCTTCCAGGCCATACGAATCCATGTGAACGGAGAGCTAGACGAGCTCGATGCAGGCCTTTCGGGCGCAGAAAACCTGCTCAATCCGGGCGGCCGTCTGGCGGTCGTCACCTTCCACAGCCTCGAAGACCGCAAGGTGAAGCGCTTCCTGCGCGACGCCAGCGGCGGCGGGGCGTCCACCTCCCGCCACCTGCCACAGGTTGGCGGTGGTGCGGTGGCCACTTTCACCAAGCTGTCGAAAGCGATCCGGCCTGGCGAGGCCGAACTCGACGCCAACCCCCGATCCCGATCCGCCACCCTGCGCAGCGCCGTGCGCACCGATGCCCCCGCCAGAGATACCCACAGGAGCGCAGCATGAACCTCACCCGCGATCGCGTACATTCGATCGGCTGGATCTCGGTGCTGCTGGTCTGCGGTGCGATGACGATCGGCCTGACCCTGCGGGTCAACGCGGTGAAGAGCCAGGTGCACGATGCCGAGAAGAGCATCGTCTACGTGCAGCGCGACATCGACTTCCTCGAGACCGAGTTCCAGACCCGCTCGAACCAGCAGGCGCTCAAGCAGCTCAACGACCTCGAGTTCGGCTACAAGGCGCCGGTGGCAGGGCAGTACATCGAGGGTGAGCGCCAGCTTGCCGCGCTGGGCAAGGCGGCTGCGCCGGGCGCGCCCGAGCCGATCCGTTACGCCAACGCCGAAGTGCCCGCCGACAAGGATTCGGGCGGTTCGCTGCTGGCGATGGTCTCACCGGTCAGCGGTGCCACCGCTGCCGTGCCCGAAAAAGCGGAAAAGTCGCAGGAAGCGGCGACCAAGGATCTCGATCCCGAGCTCAAGGCTCTCAAGCATGACGCAGCCAGCCTGAGCAAGCGCCTGGCCCGCATCGAACTGGCGGAGGCTGCCCAGCAGTGACCGCGATTGCGATCCCGACAACGATATCGTCAGGAAGACGCAAGCTCGTCAACGTCCGCCAGCGCTCGCTGCTTGTCGCCAAGCTGCGCACGCTCTGGATTCTGGGCGTTTTCGTGCTTGTGGGCACCTGCGCGTTGCTCAGGATCGTCTATCTCGGGATGACCGGGGTTTCCACGCACGACGGTAGCCTCTCCGACCTTCTCGTGCCCGACAGGGGTGAAATCGTCGATCGCAACGGCGTGCCGCTGGCGCGTGAGTTCCGGGCCTATTCGCTGTGGTTCAATCCGCGCGCGATGACCGAGGGGGCGTCGCTGATCCACACGCCCGACGAAGTGGCCGACGGCCTGCTGCGCATCTTCCCCGATCTGGACCGCGCTCTGGTGCTCGAGCGCCTGAAGTCCGGCAAGGCGGGTTACATCCGCAAGTCGATCCTTCCCGATGACGCTAACAAGGTCCATGCGCTGGGCGAACCGGCGCTGGAGTTCCCGCTCGAGGCGACGCGCTACTACCCGCAGGGCTCGATGGCCGCACACGTGCTCGGCTATGTCGACAGTTACGGCAAGGGCAAGGTCGGCATGGAAGAAGCTTTCGACGACCAGCTCGTTTCGCCCGAAGGCCGCACGCATCCTGCCGTGCTCTCGATCGACTTTCGTGTGCAGAGCGCACTGGAAGACGAACTCGGCCGCGCCATGGCGGAATCGCAGGCAAAGGGCGCTGGCGGGGTGATTCTCGATGTCGATACCGGCGAAGTGCTGGCGCTCGCCTCGCTCCCCTCGTTCGACCCGAACCACGTCAAGCCGACCGACATGGTCATTTCCGAAGAGCAGGCCAAGCTCGGCGAAGTGCCCCACGGCTTCAACCGCGTGACCAACCAGGTCTACGAACTGGGGTCCACGTTCAAGCCGCTGGCTGTGGCATCGGCGATGGATGCCGGCACGATCACCGATCTCGGCCGTCGCTGGTCGGCGCACCCGCTTCACCTCGGTCGCTTCACGATCAAGGATAGCCACTCGATGGGCGATTCGCTCAACGTGGCCGAAACCCTGATCCATTCCTCGAACGTGGTGACCGCGCAGATTGCCGACGAACTGGGCGGCGTGCGTCTCAAGAAGACGATGGAAGCGCTGGGCATGGACCGGCGTCCCGACATCGAGCTTCCGGCGCGCGGCTTCCCGATCTGGCCCAAGGGCGAATGGCCGCGCCTGCGCACGATGACGGTGTCCTACGGTCACGGCATTGCCGTTACCCCGTTGCACCTCGCCAGCGCCTATGCCGCGCTCGTCAATGGCGGGATCTGGCGTCCGGCGACGCTCAGGAAGCTCGATCCGTCGGACGTTCCGGCAGGGCACCGTGTGTTCAAGGCGTCGACCAGCGCGCGCAGCCGCCAGCTCCTGCGCATGATCGTGCGCTACGGTACCGGCCGCAAGGCCGACGCGCCGGGCTTCCGCATCGGCGGCAAGACCGGTTCGGCCGAAAAGCCCGGCGCAGGCGGCTATCGCCATCACTCGCTGATCTCGACCTTCGCCTCGGCCTTCCCGATGGACAAGCCGCGCTTTGTCGTGATCGCCATGCTCGACGAGCCGCAGGGTACGCAGGCCACGTCCTTCCAGCGCACGGCGGCCTGGAACGCCGCGCCGGTCATCGGCCGCGTCGTCCCGCGCATCGGCCCGATCCTCGGCATCATGCCCGACGAAACGCGCGATATCGACATTTCCGATCTCAAGCCGCTCATCCCGAATGAAGTGCGTGCGTCAGAGGCTGACGGCGAATGAAACTGACCGATCTTTGCACTGCAGCGGGCATCGCCCTGACCGAAAGCGGCGAGGCGACCGTAACCGGGTTCGCCATCGACCATCGCAAGGTCGCGCCCGGCACGGTCTTCGGCGCGTTCCGCGGCGCGAAGTTCAATGGCGAGGATTTCATCGCCGCCGCCATCGAGGCCGGCGCGGTTGCGGTGGTCGCCGCGCCCGATGCGCGGGTCGAAGGCGCGATCCACTTTGCCGACGCTGAACCGCGCGGGCTCTTCGCCCGGCTGGCGGCCCAGTTCTTCACGCCCGTGCCGCAGACGCTGGTCGCGGTGACCGGCACCAATGGCAAGACCTCCACGGTCGAACTGACGCGCCAGATCTGGCGCATGGCCGGCATTCGTGCGGCGTCGATCGGCACGCTGGGCGTAACCACCAGCGAAGAGACGGTTTCGACCGGGCTGACCACGCCCGATATCGTCACCTTCCTCGGGAACCTCTCAGGCCTGGCGCGTGAGGGCGTAACGCACGTTGCCTATGAGGCATCGAGCCACGGCCTTTCGCAGTTCCGCATCGAGGGGCCGCGCGTCGCAGCCGGCGCCTTCACCAATCTCAGCCGCGACCACCTCGACTATCATGCGACGATGGAAGAGTACTTCGCCGCGAAGATGCGTCTGTTCGACGAAGTGGTGGTTGACGGAGGCACGGCGGTCGTCTGGGCGGACGATGCGTGGTCCGACAAGGCGATCGAGCATGCCGGCAAGCGCGGACTGAAGCTGTTTACCGTCGGCACGAAGGGCGAGCATATCCGCCTTCTTGGCCGCACGCCCGGTGGGCTTGGGCAGAAATTGGAGATCGCGTACGCAGGCACCAACCATACCATCGATCTGCCGCTGATCGGCGCATACCAGGCTGCCAATTCACTGGTCGCGGCGGGTCTGGTCCTGGCGACCGGAGGCGAGGCGCATGCCACTTTCGATGCGCTCAAGCGCCTGCAGACCGTTCGCGGCCGCATCGAGCGCGCGGCGATCACGCCGTCCGGCGCGCCGGTCTATGTCGACTACGCGCATACGCCCGATGCACTGGAAGCAGCGATTGCCGCGCTTCGGCCCCACGTCGCCGGGCGCCTGATCGTCGTCTTCGGCGCGGGCGGCGACCGCGACACGGGCAAGCGCCCGGAAATGGGCAAGGCAGCGGCGCAGGGCGCGGATCTCGCGATCGTCACCGACGATAACCCTCGCGGCGAAGATCCCGCCGCGATCCGGTCCATGATCCTGGCAGGCATGCAGGGCAAGGGCAGGGAAATCGGCGACAGACGGGAGGCGATCGGTGCCGCCGTCGAGGCCGCCGCAGCCGGCGATATCGTCCTGATCGCCGGCAAGGGACATGAGCAAGGACAGATAATCGGCAGCGGCGCAGATGTGCGCGTCCTGCCATTCGACGACGTCACGGTTGCCAGGGAAATGGCTGGCGCACTGGGGAGGTAGAAGACGATGAACGCTGTTGCCCGGATTCTCGACTGGCCTGCTGAACTGTCGGATGAGAACCCGTCTGCGCTGTGGGATGCGGTTTCGATCGCGCGCGCGGTCAAGGGCACGGCGAACGCCGAATTTACCGTTTCCGGCGTCGAAATCGATAGCCGCGACGTCCAGCCCGGAGACCTGTTCTTTGCCTTGAAGGGCGAAAGCATGGACGGCCACCGTTTCGTTGAGATGGCCTTCGCCAAGGGGGCGGCTGCCGTCGTCGTCGACCGTCCCGTGGACGGTCCGCACATCCTGGTGAAGGACACGACCGAGGCGCTGGAGAAGCTGGGCGCGGCCGCCCGCCTGCGCGCGCGCGGCCCGATCATCGGCGTGACCGGGTCGGTCGGCAAGACCGGTGTCAAGGAATCGATTTTCGCAGCGCTCGATCGCTCCAGCCGTGGCGACGCGCACCGTTCGGTCAAGAGCTACAACAACCATGTCGGGGTGCCCCTCAGCCTTGCGCGCATGCCCGGTCGCGCGCGCTTCGGCATCTTCGAGATGGGCATGAATCACGCGGGCGAGATCGCCGCGCTGACCCGGCAGGTGCGCCCGCACGTTGCGGTGATCACGACCATCGCCCCGGCGCATATCGAGATGCTGGGCTCCGAGGAAGCGATCGCCGATGCCAAGGCCGAGATCTTCCAGGGCCTTGAAGAAGGTGGCACTGCCGTCATTCCGGCGGACAGCCCGCATTTCCTGCGCCTTCGCGATGCGGCAGTGGCGTGCGGGGCGAAAGTCGTCTCTTTCGGTAAGGCCGGCGATGCGGACGTGCGCCTGCTCGATACGGTTTCGGCCATCGGCGGCGGTTCGCTGGTGACGGTCGACATGGGCGACCGGCGCGTGTGTTACACCGTTGCCGCGCCGGGCGAACACTGGGTGATGAACTCGCTTGCGGTCATGGCGGCGGTGCGCGCGGTCAAGGGAGACCTTGGCGCAGCCGGGGTTGCGCTGGCCGAAATGGGCGGTCTTCCGGGCCGCGGCGCGCGTGTCGAGATCGACGTTCCGGGCGGTGAGGCAGACGACGAGGGCCAGCGCAAGGCCCTGCTGATCGACGAGAGCTACAACGCCAACCCGGCTTCCATGCGCGCGACGCTGGCCCAGCTGGGCCGCACTCCGGCGCGGCGCCGGATCGCGGTCCTGGGTGCGATGAAGGAACTGGGCAGCCACGGTCCGGACTATCATGCCGCGCTGGCCGAACCGATCCGCGAGGCCGGAGTCGATTATGCCGTGCTCGTCGGCGAAGAGATGACGCCGCTCGCGAAGGCCCTCACCGATGGGGAATTGGGGAAATCGGAAGGCGCGAAACTTGGCAAAACCGTGGCTTTCGCGCATTGCGCCACTGTAGGGGAAGCTGTCGATGCCTTGCGCGCATTCGGACTTGAGAGGGATGATGCAATCCTTGTCAAAGGTTCGAATTCGGTGGGTCTCGCTTCCCTGGTAACGGCGCTCAGCAAGCAGGAAGGGTAGGGGGTCACCCCGCAAGATGCTGTATCTTTTCGCAGAATGGTTCCATTTCGAAGGGCTGGCCAACCTCTTTCGCTACCAGTCGTTCCGCTCCGGCGCGGCGCTGATGACGGCTCTCGTCATCGGCCTGATCATCGGGCCGAAGTTCATCAACATGCTGCGAATCCGCCAGGGCAAGGGGCAGCCGATCCGTGAGGACGGCCCGCAGTCGCACCTCGCCAAGCGCGGCACGCCCACGATGGGCGGGCTGATGATCCTGATCGCGCTGATCGTGTCGATGCTGCTGTACATGGACATGTCCAACCCCTTCGTCTGGGCCTGTGTGGCCGTGACGGTGGGCTTCGGCGCCATCGGTTTCATGGACGACTACGACAAGGTCTCGAAGAGCAGCCACAAGGGCGTGCCCGGAAGGGTGCGTCTGGCGATGGAATTCGTGGTCGCCGGCATTGCCGCCTACATTATCGTCAGCCAGCTCAACACGAACCTCTATGTGCCGTTCCTCACGGGTCGCTACATTCCTCTGGGGCCGTTCTACTACGTCTTCGCCGCCTTCGTGATCGTCGGCGCAGGCAATGCCGTGAATCTGACGGACGGTCTGGACGGTCTTGCGACGATGCCGGTGATTATCGCTGCAGGCACGTTCGCGATCATCTGCTACCTGGCCGGTCGCGTCGACTATGCGACCTACCTTGGCATTCCCCACGTGCCGCGTGCCGGTGAACTGGCGATCTTCTGCGCCGGGATCATGGGCGCAGGGTTGGCCTTCCTGTGGTTCAACGCACCTCCCGCGGCTGTCTTCATGGGCGATACCGGCAGCCTTGCGCTGGGCGGGGCGCTGGGCGCAATCGCCGTTGCCGCGCACCACGAGATCGTGCTTGCCGTCGTCGGCGGCCTGTTCGTCCTCGAAGCGGTTTCGGTTATCATCCAGGTCTTCTGGTTCAAGCGGACCGGAAGGCGCGTGTTCCGCATGGCACCGATCCACCACCACTTCGAACAGAAGGGCTGGAAGGAATCGACGGTCGTGATCCGCTTCTGGATCATCTCGATCGTGCTTGCCGTAATCGGCCTGTCCACGCTGAAGCTGCGATAAGGGGACAGGCGTGATCGTCTCCCCCGCCTTTGCCGGTAAACGATACGCGGTCCTTGGGCTTGCCCGCTCGGGGATGACCGCCGTCGAGACCCTGCTGGCCAGCGGGGCGCACGTGATGGCCTGGGATAACCGAGACGAGCCCCGGCAGGTGCTGGCCGGCCGCGTCGAGCTGGCCGACCCGGTGACGGCGGATATTTCCGGCTACGACGGCGTGGTCGTCTCGCCCGGTATTCCTCTCAACCGCCATCCCATCGCCTCGGCCGCGCAGCGTGCCGGGGTTCCGGTCATCGGCGATATCGAGCTTTTCGCGCTGGCTCGGTCCAGCCTGCCTGCCCATCGCGTTGTCGGCATCACCGGTACCAACGGCAAGTCGACCACTACCTCACTGGTCCATCACCTGCTGGAAAAGGCCGGTGTGCCCGTGCGCATGGGCGGCAACATCGGCGTGCCCATCCTCGGCACCGATCCGCTTCCCGAGGGCGGAGTCTATGTACTGGAGCTTTCCAGCTACCAGATCGACCTGACGCAAAACCTCGATTGCGAAGTGGCCGCGCTGCTCAATATCACGCCCGACCACCTCGACCGCTACGACGGCTTTGCGGCCTACGCGGCGTCCAAGGCGCGGCTCTTCACGATGCAGGGCGCAGGGCATGACGCGATTTTCGGCAGCGGCGATGCGGAAACAGCCGCCATCGCCAGTGCCGAGGCCGACCGGCGCGGCCTCGATCATGTCCGCGTCGTCGATGGCGCCAAGCTCACGACGCTCCAGAAGAAGTGGCCTTCGCTGCAGGGGCCGCACAACCTGCAGAATGCGGCCGTAGCCGTTGCCATCGTCGAGGCGCTCGGCATCAAGCCGGAGCAATGGAAGCGCGCCATACGCACCTTTCGCGGACTGCCGCACCGCATGGAGCGCGTCGCCGAGGCCGATGGCGTTTTCTACATCAATGACAGCAAGGCGACGAACCCGGCTTCGGCGGCTCCGGCGCTGGCCGCGTTCCCGCCCGACCCGGAACCGCGCATCCACTGGATCGTCGGCGGTCTGCCCAAGGGCGACGACCTTGACGAGTGCGCGCCCTATTTCGGCAACCTCGCAGCGGCCTATACCATCGGCGATGCCGGACCGCGCTTTGCCGAGATTCTCGCCCCCCATACGCAGGTCCATCGCAGCGAGATGATGGCCGAGGCGATCCGTGAGGCCATGGCCGCGGCCAAGCCGGGCGACGTGGTGATGCTGTCCCCGGCCTGCGCCAGTTTCGACCAGTTCCGCGACTATGAGGCGCGCGGCGAAGTCTTCCGCCAGATCGTCGAGGCGCTGCTTGCGCCCGAGGAAGAGGAGGAAGCCTGATGGCGACCGCAGCTCCGGGCTCCAATTCGCGCGCCGCCCGCTACAACCGCAATCGCCGCAGCGAACTGGCGATCTGGTGGCAGGAAATCGACCGCGCGGTGCTGGCCATCGTGCTGATCCTCATGGGCATCGGCGCGGTCGCTGTGGCCGCAGGCTCGCCGGCCAGCGCCAAGCGGCTGTCAACGGCGCATGAGCGCCTGCCGGAACTGCACTTCTTCTACCTGCACATGCGCTGGCAGTTGATCGGCCTCGCCGCGATGTTCTGGGCCTCGACCCGGACCAAGGACAGCGCCCGACGCATCGGCATCCTGATGGCGGGGGCCATGCTGTTCCTGCTGGTGCTGGTGCCTTTCGTCGGTTCCGAAGTGAACGGGGCGCGGCGCTGGATCCGTCTCGGTGTCTCGATCCAGCCGTCCGAGTTCCTCAAGTGCGGCTACCCGATCCTGCTGGCCTGGATCCTTTCGTGGCGCGCGCGCGATCCGAACATTCCCGTCGTCGGAATCTGTTTCGCGGTCATGGCGCTGCTCGGCGCACTGCTCATGGCCCAGCCGGACTTCGGTTCGACCATGCTGTTCGGCGGCACCTTTTTCGTGCTGATCCTGCTTTCGGGCATTCCGCTCAAGCGCATCGGTATCTTCGCGGGGGCCGGCCTGGTGGGCATCGTCCTGATGTACTTCACCTATGAGAACGGCCGGAACCGTATCGACAACTTCCTGTTCGGCGGCACCGCCTTCGACCAGGTCGACCTTGCCGAACGTACCCTGCTGAACGGGGGCTGGTCCGGGCTGGGCTTCTGGATGGGCACGCGCAAGTTCGCGCTGCCCGAAGCGCATACCGACTACATCTTTTCCGTCATCGGCGAGGAATTCGGACTGATCGCGTGCATCGTGATCGTCCTGCTTTATATTGCCGTGCTGACCCGCATCCTGCTGCGCCTCGTCGACGAGGAAGACCTCTTCACCGTGCTGGCCGCCTCGGGCCTTGCCGCCCAGTTCGGTGGACAGGCCTTCATCAACATCCTCGTCAATCTGCAGCTTTTCCCGTCCAAGGGCATGACCCTGCCGCTGATCAGCTACGGTGGTTCGTCCACCGTCGCCGTCTGCCTGGCGATGGGGCTGCTACTGGCGATTACCCGGCGAAATCCGTACATCAAGCGCGAACGCTTTTCGCTTCGCGCCATCGGAGACAATTCATGAGTCAGGTCAGCCGCCACTACGTTCTCGCCGCGGGCGGGACGGGCGGACACCTCATTCCCGCTTTCGCGCTTGCCGCCGAGCTCGACCGGCGCGGGCACCACGTTGCGCTCATCACCGACGAGCGCGGTGCGGCGATTCCCGGAAAGCCGGATTTCCTGCCTGCGCACGTGCTGCCGCCCGGCCGCATTGCCGGCAAGAACCCGGTCAACTGGCTCAAGGGCGCGCGCGGCATTCTCGATGGCCGCCAGATGGCGCTGCGCCTGTTCGACAGCTTCGAGCCTTCGGCCGTCGTCGGCTTCGGCGGCTATCCGGCCATGCCGACGCTGCTGGCCGCCACGGCTGCCAGGATCCCGACCGTGCTGCATGAACAGAACGCCGTGCTGGGCCGCGTGAACCGCTACTTCGCGGGCAAGGTCGATGCCATCGCCACGTCCTGCGAGGAAGTCGACCGTCTCGATCCCAGGCATGCAGGCAAGGTGACGCTCGTCGGCAATCCGGTGCGCAGCGAAGTGCTCACGCTTCGCGACGAGCCGTTCCCGGATTTCACCGAGGACAGCCTGTTCCGCATTCTCGTGACCGGCGGCAGCCAGGGCGCGCGCGTGCTTTCGCAGGTCGTGCCGGATGGCCTGGCCATGTTGCCGCCCGCTCTGCGCTCGCGCCTGCAGGTCATCCAGCAGTGCCGCCCCGAGGATATCGAGGCCGTGCGCGAACGCTATGCCAGCCACGGCATCCCCGCCGAACTGGCGACCTATTTCGAGGACATGGACCAGCGTCTGGCCTCTGCCCACCTGTTCATCGGACGGGCAGGAGCTTCGACCATCGCCGAGCTGACCGCGGTCGGCCGTCCCGCCATTCTCATCCCGTTGCCGATCGCGACCGACGACCATCAGGCCGCCAACACGCGTGAGATCGTCGCTGCGGGCGGGGCCCGCTCGATCCGGCAGGAAGGCTTCACCGGCGCCACGCTCGCCAAGCAGATACAGGCCATGGCCCAGCATCCCGAGACTCTTGCCAATGCCGCCCATGCGGCCTGGAACTGCGGCTATCCCAATGCCGCGCGCGATCTGGCCGATCTGGTCGAAAGCTTCGGCGCAGCCCCGATCATGGACGTGATCCGCATGGACAGGAAGGCAACCCCTGCCAACGGCAACGAGGCACTGGCCCGGGAGCCTGCGCTGTGAAGGGCGTCGGCACGGATATCGGCACGATTCACTTCGTGGGCATCGGCGGCATCGGCATGTCCGGCATTGCCGAAGTCATGCACAACCTGGGCTATTCGGTGCAGGGCTCCGACATTGCCGAGGGCTACGTAATCGACGGCCTGCGCAAGCGCGGGATCAAGGTGATGATCGGCCATGCCGGTGAGAACGTCGCCGGGGCCGCAGTCGTCGTCACGTCCACGGCGGTGAAGCGCGATAATCCCGAAGTGGTCTATGCGCTCGAACACCGCATCCCCGTGGTGCGCCGCGCCGAGATGCTGGCCGAGCTGATGCGGCTGAAGAACACTGTCGCCGTGGCCGGCACCCACGGCAAGACGACGACGACCTCGATGGTCGCGGCCCTGCTCGACGCGGGCGGCATCGACCCTACCGTGATCAACGGCGGCATCATCAATTCCTACGGTTCGAACGCCCGTCTCGGCGCGTCGGACTGGATGGTGGTGGAAGCCGACGAAAGCGACGGCTCGTTCCTGCGTCTCGACGGCACGCTCGCCGTTGTCACCAACATCGATCCCGAACACCTCGACCATTACGGATCTTTCGAGCGTGTGAAGGAAGCCTTCGTCGAGTTCATCGAGAACGTACCGTTCTACGGCGCGGCGCTGCTGTGCATCGATCATCCCGAAGTGCAGGGCGTGATCTCCAAGGTCCGCGACCGCCGCGTGGTGACCTATGGCTTCTCCGCGCAGGCCGACATCCGCGGCGAGAACGTGATGCCGATCCCGGGCGGCAACCGCTTCGACGTAGCCCTGCGCCAGCGCGACGGTTCGTTCCGCCGGATCGCGGGGATCGAACTGCCGATGCCCGGTCGCCACAACGTCCAGAACGCGCTGGCGGCCGTCGGCGTGGCTGTCGAGATGGGCTGCTCGGATGAGTGCATCAAGGGCGGCTTCGCCAAGTTCGGCGGGGTAAAGCGCCGCTTCACCAAGGTCGGCGAAGTCGACGGGGTGGCGATCATCGACGATTACGGCCATCATCCGGTTGAGATCCGCGCTGTCCTTGCCGCCGCACGCGAGGGCGTGAAGGGCCGGGTCATCGCCGTCGTCCAGCCGCACCGCTTCACGCGCCTGCGCGATCACATGGACGAGTTCCAGACCGCCTTCAACGATGCCGATGTGGTCTATGCCAGCCCGGTCTATGCTGCCGGCGAGCAGCCGATCGAGGGCGTCGACAGCGCCGCCATGGTGGAGGGCATGAAGTCGCGCGGACACCGTTCCGCGCAGGTCATCGCAGGCCCGGGCGAACTGGCCGACGCGCTGGCAGCCACGGCGCAACCCGGGGACATGGTCGTGTGTCTGGGCGCCGGCGACATCACCAAGTGGGCCGCGGGCCTGGCCGACGAGATCCGATCGCGGAGGACGGCGTGAACCTGTTCAACCCTCTCGATTGGCTGGAGCTGGTTTCAGAATCCCATCGCCACCACATCGAAGCCTTGCAGAAGTACGTCGAGGCCAGTCAGGCCTCGATCGACCCTGCCCGCAAGGAAGAGGCCGGGGAATTGCTCGGCCAAGCCAACGAGAAGGCGCGCGAGGCGGCTGAGGGACTGGCGCGCGCGCAGTGGGCGTGGCTCGGGATGTGGCGGTTCTGATGGAAGCCCTGTTTCCTTCCGTTTCCGGCAAGCTGACTGCCAATGCGCCGCTGGCCCCGCTCGTCTGGTTCAAGTCGGGCGGCGCGGCCGAGTGGCTGTTCGAGCCCAAGGACATCGACGACCTGCAGGCTTTCCTGCGCGATCTCGATCCCGCGGTGCCGGTCATGGCGCTGGGTCTGGGTTCGAACATGATCGTGCGCGACGGCGGCGTGCGCGGCGTTGTCGTGCGGCTGGGCAAGCCTTTCGCCAAGGTCGCGCGGGTCGATGAGGTGACACTGGATTGCGGAGGCGGGGCCTCGGGCATTCTCGTTTCCTCCACTGCGCGCGACAACGGGATTTCCGGCGTCGAATTCCTGCGCTCGATCCCCGGCACGGTCGGCGGCTTCGTGCGCATGAACGGCGGCGCCTATGGCGGGGAGGTCAAGGACATCCTTGTCGATTGCGACGTCGTCCTGCGTTCGGGTGAACTGGTGACGCTGGGCAATGCCGATCTCGGCTATACCTATCGCCATTCGGAACTGCCCGAAGGCGCCATCGTCGTGGCCGCGCGCTTCAGGGGGCAGCCCGGCGAACCGGCAGCGATCCAGGCGGAAATGGACCGGATATCGGCCAGCCGCGAGGCCAGCCAGCCGCTGCGCTCCAAGACCGGGGGGTCCACCTTCAAGAACCCCGAAGGGCACAAGGCCTGGCAGCTGGTCGACCGGGCGGGTTGCCGCGGGCTTCAGATCGGCGGCGCGCAGGTCAGTGAGAAACACACCAATTTCCTGATCAACACCGGCGGCGCAACAAGCGCCGACATCGAGGCGCTGGGCGAGGAAGTGCGCCGCAGGGTCAGGGAAAGCTCGGGCGTCGAGCTCGAATGGGAAATCCAGCGCGTCGGCACGCCGGCCGATGCGTCCAACACACAGCAAGCAGGTACACAGTGAGCCTTCCCAAACTTCATGTCGCGGTCCTGATGGGCGGTTGGTCTCATGAGCGGTCCGTTTCGCTGATGAGCGGCGAAGGCGTGGCCAGGGCGCTGGAGTCCAAGGGCCACAAGGTCACCCGCATCGACATGGACCGCGATGTCGCGCTGCGTCTGTCCGAAGCCAGGCCCGATGTCGTGTTCAATGCGCTCCATGGCGCGCCCGGCGAGGACGGCACGGTCCAGGGGATGATGGACCTGATGGGGCTTACCTATACCCATTCCGGCCTTGCCACCTCGGTCATCGCCATCGACAAGGAACTGACCAAGCAGGCGCTCGTGCCGCATGGCGTTCCGATGCCGGGTGGCCGCATCGTTGCCTCCAAGGAGCTGTATGAGCGCGATCCGCTGCCGCGGCCCTACGTGCTCAAGCCCGTTAACGAAGGTTCGTCGGTCGGCGTCGCCATCGTCACCGACGAGAGCAATTACGGCAATCCGATCCGGCGCGACGCGAAGGGGCCGTGGCAAGAATTCGACAACCTGCTGGCCGAGCCCTACATCCGCGGTCGCGAACTGACGACGGCGGTGATCGGCGACCGCGCCCTGCTGGTGACCGAACTGAAGCCGAAGTCGGGCTTCTACGATTTCGATTCCAAGTACACCGACGGTCTGACCGAGCACGTCTGCCCGGCCGAAATCCCCGACGAAATCGCACAGGCGTGCAAGGACCTTGCCCTGCGCGCGCATCGACTGCTCGGTTGCAAGGGCACCAGCCGATCGGACTTCCGCTGGGACGATACACAGGGCGTCGAAGGCCTGTTCCTGCTGGAAACCAACACCCAGCCGGGCATGACGCCGCTCAGCCTCGTACCCGAGCAGGCGCGGGCCTGCGGCATGGAATATGCCGACCTCGTCGAGGCGATTATCGCCGAGGCGCTGGAGGATGCGCGGGCGAAGCAAGCTGCGGGGGCAGTGAAGGGGGCTGAATGAGCCAGACGATCCGGCGCAAGTCGAAGAGCGCAAGGAAGTCCGCCGCAAGGCAGGGCACCAAGGCCAAGGTCCGGCAGGCCCGGGCGACGACCGGCTCTGCGATGGACATCGTGATGAGCTGGCTGCCGTTCTCGGAAGACCAGCTCCACCGCATCTTCCTCTTCGCGATCCTTGCCGGGGCGGGCGTGCTGGCGTGGCTGGCTGCCAGTGCCGCGGGTCTTCCGTTGATGGTTGGTGACCAGATGGCCCAGATCGCCGCGCATTCAGGCTTCGAGGTCAAGACCGTGGTCGTGCGCGGGGCCCAGAACATCAACAAGCTCAAGGTCTATGAAAAGGCTCTGGCCGAACGGAACCGGGCGATGCCCGACGTCGATCTCGAAGGGCTGCGCAGCGAGCTGCTCGAGCTTTCGTGGATCAAGGACGCGCGCGTCTCGCGACAGTTGCCCGATACGCTGGTGATCGACATCGTCGAGCGCGAGCCGCATGCGGTGCTGCGCAAGGCGGACCGCTTCGTCCTGATCGACGAATCCGGCCACGAACTGGAGGCAATCAGCCGCAAGGATGCGCAGGGTCGGCTTATCGTTTCGGGCTTCGGTGCCGGACAGCAGGTGACCCAGCTTGCACATCTTCTCGAGGCCGCGCCTGCGCTCAAGCCGCGCGTGCGCGAGGCGGAGTGGATCGGCAATCGCCGCTGGAACCTGACGTTCAAGACCGGGCAGGTGCTCGCGCTACCCGAGGGTGAAAAGCCTTCGGCCAATGCGCTGGTCACGTTCGCCCGGCTCGATGGGACCAACCGCCTGCTGGGTGGCAAGGTCGCCGCATTCGACATGCGGGCACGCGATCGCATTTACCTGCGCGTGCCCGACGAGGAAGGCAGGGAACTCGCGCTCAAGGCGGGCGCGGTTCCGCACAGTGTGGAGGCAGACTGATGGCAGGCCCGCGCATCACCCGCGTCTTCGGCGCGGTCAATATCGGTTCCTTCCGCATTTCCGCGATCGTCGCAGGCATTTCGGAAACCGGAGACATGATCGTCCTGGGCTCAGGCCATCGCGCCAGCCAGGGCATCAAGCGCGGCTACGTCACGGACATGACCGCGGCGACTTATGCCGTGCGTGATGCCATCGACCGCGCCGAGCGCATGGCCAACACTTCGGTCCAGAAAGTCTGGATCGGCTGCTCGGGGGCCGGGCTCGCCAGCCGGATCGACCAGTTCGACGCCGAAATCGGCGGTCGCCGGATCGAGCAGGAGGATATCGACCAGCTGCTCGTCAGTGCGCGCGACGTGATCCAGCCCGACGGGCGCATGGTCCTGCACGCGCAGCCGGCGCAGTACCGGCTCGATGGCGCACACGGTGTCACCGATCCCAAAGGCCTCCATGCCGAGCGCCTAGGTGTCGACATTCACGTCATGCTGGCCGACGGTGCGCCGATCCGCAACCTCACCGAGGCGGTGCAGAGTGCGCACCTCGAGGTCGAGGCGGTCGTCGGTTCGCCGATTGCGGCAGGGCAGGCCTGCCTCTCGCCCGAAGAGCGCGATCTGGGCGTCGCGCTCGTCGAATTCGGGGCGGAAGTCACCAATGTCGCGATCTATTCGGGCGGGATGCTGACCGACATGATCCCGATCCCGATGGGTTCGGCCGATATCACCGATGCGATAGCCTCCGCCTTCGGTATCCGCCGCTTCCAGGCGGAGCGCCTGAAGTGCGTTAACGGCTCGGCCATCGCCAGCCCGACCGACCATCGCGAGATGATTCCGGTCAATGCCCCGGGCGAGGAGGGCGTCGGGCCCATCGCCCGCCATGCCGACGAGAAGAACCGCATACCGCGTGCCGAACTGATCGGCGTGATTACCGGTCAGCTCGGCGCGTTGATGGAGGAAGTCAGCAAGGCGTTGAAAGCCATGCGCTTCAGCGGTCAGCGCGGCCAGCAGGTGGTTTTCACCGGCGGCGGCGCGGAGCTGGTCGGCCTTGCCGATTTCGCGCAGGCCGCGCTCGGCAAGCCGGTGCGTATCGGCCGTGTCCCGCAGCTTGCCGGGTTGGCCGAAGCCCATGTAAAGCCCGGGTTTTCAACCTTGGCCGGTCTTGTGTTATACGCCGCCGACGACCCGGTGGACATCCGCAGTCTCGGAAAGAGCCACCAGAAGACCGTCAAGTACAGTGGGCTTGGTGTGGTCGGTCGCGTCGTCAGTGCCTTGAAGGAATATTTCTGAGGCGGCCGCACGCCTTGCATTCGCGTCGGAGCAATTCGTCGCATCTTGCACTGCAGCGGCTGTGGACAAAGGTTAAGAGCGCTTTGCGTGGACGAGTCGAAGCGTGCAATCAGGCTAGTCAAAGTGATTTCTTCGCGCACGTGCCTGCAGGAGAGCTAAATGAGCATTAACATCGGACCGCCAGCGATTGACGAACTTCGCCCGCGGATTGTCGTGATCGGCGTCGGCGGTGCCGGCGGTAACGCTATTGCCAACATGATCGAGGCCCAGATCGAGGGTGTCGACTTCGTGGTGGCCAATACCGACGCGCAGGCCCTCAACAATTCCATCGCCGAAACCCGCGTGCAGCTGGGGCCGGACATCACCCAGGGCCTCGGTGCCGGTTCGCGTCCCGAAGTGGGCCGTGCCGCTGCCGAGGAGACGCTCGAGGAAATCGACCGTCTGCTGGACGGCGTCCACATGGTCTTCATCGCGGCGGGCATGGGCGGTGGCACAGGCACGGGTGCCGCTCCGATCATCGCGCAGGCCGCGCGTGAAAAGGGCGTCCTGACTGTCGGCGTCGTGACCAAGCCCTTCATGTTCGAAGGCACGCGTCGCATGCGTTCGGCCGAAGCGGGCATCGAAGAGCTGCAGAAGCACGTCGATACGCTGATCGTCATCCCGAACCAGAACCTGTTCCTCGTCGCCAAGGCGGAGACGACCTTCAAGGAAGCGTTCTCGCTTGCCGACGAAGTGCTGCAGCAGGGCGTGCGTTCGATCACCGACCTGATGGTCATGCCCGGCCTGATCAACCTCGACTTCGCCGACGTGCGTTCGGTCATGGGCGAGATGGGCAAGGCGATGATGGGCACGGGCGAGGGCGAAGGCCCGAACCGTGCGCTCGAGGCGGCCGAACAGGCGATCGCCAACCCGCTGCTCGACGGCGTGTCGATGCAGGGCGCCAAGGGCGTCATCATCTCGATCATCGGCGGCGACGACATGAAGCTGCTCGAAGTCGACGAAGCGGCCAACCACATCCGTGAACTGGTCGATCCCGATGCCAACATCATCTGGGGTTCGGCGTTCAACCCGGACCTGCAGGGCAAGATCCGCGTCTCGGTCGTTGCTACCGGCATCGAGCAGACCGCCGAGCAGGCCGAAGTGGCTTCTCGCCCGATGAGCCTTGGCGCCTCGCGCGGCCCGGTCCGTCCGGCCGTTGCCCGCCCGGTTGCCGTCGAAACGCCCAGCGAGCCGGAGCCGATTGAATTGAGCGCGCCCGAGCCGGCGCCTGCGCCGCAGGTCGAACCGGTCGCCTCCGCTCCCGCGCCGCAGTCGTTCGACGAGCTCGAACTTGGCGCGAGCGAAGAGATCGAGGGCGCTGACGAGCAGCAGGAAGCCGCTTCGGGCAGCTATGCCAGCCTTTCCGGACTGCGCACGCCGCGCAAGGAGCCGCTGGACCTCGGTGCTGAGGCCGAAGCTTCCGAACCGGCGCGCAACCAGGACGAACTGATGCTCGATGGCGGACAGGCCGCTCCGGCGCCTTCCCCCACGCCGATCCCGCGTCGCCCCGCACCGGCGCAGCCGGCTGCCGGCGGTGGCAGCACCCTGTTCGAGCGCATGACCAGCCTGTCCCGGCCCAAGCCGGCAGCCAGCGCGCAGTCGGATGAGGATGAGGACAGCGCCTCGATCAGCATCCCGCGCTTCCTTGGGCGCCAGAACAACCAGTAACGGTACAAGGCCAGAGGCGGTGACTGCAGTTGCCGCCTCTGCTTCTTGTGGCATCCCCGGCACCGTCTGCCGCGCTGCATGATTGCGTCGGCGGCCCGTTCGCTGCAGGTTCATCGACCGGGCGGCATGGGGGAGCCCGGCAATTCATTTGACGGCGTGCGCGTGCGATGGTCGCCGTTGCGATAGAGGTTTCTGAATCTTGCGGTTTGAGCTGAGGGTTTCGCGGTTCCTGGCAGGCGTAGGCCTTGCTGCCGTTTCGTTCGTCCCTGCCGCCGCATCGGCCCAGAGTGCCCCGGTCGTCTCGCGGCCTATCGTGCAGGCGATTCCCAGTGTCGATCCGCAGAAGCTCAGCGATGCCCTGACGCGGCTCGGGCGTGATCCGCGCGACGTCAATGCGCTGATGGACGCTGCGGATGCTGCGCGTGCCCTTGGCGACTATGACGCCTCGATCGGCTTCTATCGCCGCGCCGAAGACCTTTCTCCCAACAATGCGCGAATCAAGTCGGGCTTGGCCAAAGCGCTGGTGCTGAGCGGCGATCCGGTTGCGGCGATTCCCGTTTTTGCCGAGGCCGAACGGGCAGGAGCCAGGGCCAGTGAGATCGCTTCTGACCGCGGCCTGGCCTTCGACCTTGTCGGCGACAATGCAACCGCCCAGCGTTACTACATCGGTGCGCTCGACGGTTCGGGCGATGACGAGGCGCGCATGCGCTATGCCGTCAGTCAGGCCATCGCGGGCGATGTCGAGGCGGCACAACAGACTCTGCTGCCCCTGCTGCGCAAGCAGGACAAGCCGGGCTGGCGAACGCGCGCTTTCACGCTGGCCATCGTGGGTGACACCAAGGAAGCGGTCGATCTGGCGAACCGGATCCTGCCTGCCCCGCTGGCCCAGAACGTGGCGCCCTATTTGCGCTACATGCCGCGCCTGACCAAGGCGCAGCAGGCTGCTGCGGCCAACCTCGGCAAGTTCCCCAAGGCATCGGAAATCGGCCGCGACGATCCACGCATCGCTTCCTACAAGCCCGTGCAACTGGCGGCCGCGCTGCCCTCCAGCGCTGCCAATACGCAGTCGTCGGCATCCGGCAAGCCTTCGGACAAGGCGAGCCGGCAGAAGGCAGTCAAGGCGCAGGCCGAACAGGCGAGGCGTGAGGCAGAAGTCACCGAGAACCGTCGCAAGGCCGCGCTGGCCTCGGCTTCGGCGGACCGCGTTGCGCCGCCCGATCCCAAGCCTGCGATCGAGCGGAATGCAGGAGAGCTGCCTCCGCGCGATGCCAATGGCGAACTGCCGCCGGTGAACGCCAGCTCTGCGCGACAGGCGGCTGCTGCCGCAAGTATGGCTCAGGCCGCGCCGACACCTACGCCGGCGCCTTCGCGCCCGATGGCGCCCACGCCCATGCCCACGCCCACGCCCACGCCGTCAACGCGTCCGGTGCCAACCTCTGTCGCCGTGGCCGCTACGCCTGCTTCCCAGGCGCCCGCAAGGCCGTCTGCTCCGGCTTCCGGCGGTTTCGATCTGGCGCGTATCGGCGGTTCGGCATCGGCGGTGACGCCTGTCAGGGCTCCCGATGCCCAGGTTTCGGCGGCTCCGGTTCAGGCCCCGGTGTCCACGCCCGTTGCGGAGGCGCCACCCGAGCCCGGGCCGAACCAGCTTTCGCTCAGCGACATCTTTGCCGACCTCGGCAGGCCGACGACGCAGGCAATGCCCGCGTCCGGTGCAGTCGACATCCGCAAGATCGTTCCGGCCAAGCCCAAGCCGAAGGAAGAACCCAAGCCCGCTCCCAAGCCGGAGAAACCGGCTCCGCCGCCGCCACCCGCGCATCCGAGCCGGATCTGGGTGCAGATCGGCGTGGGCCGCGACAAGGGAGCCATCGCCTTCGACTGGCGTCGGCACCTGCGTGAGACCCCGGCGCTGTTCAAGGGGCGAAAGCCCTATGTCAGCGAGATGGGCCGGACCAATCGCATCCTCGTCGGGCCGTTCGAGACGAGCAAGGCGGCGAACGAGTTTGCCGCCGAAGTGCGCAAGGCCGATGTTGCGAACGCCTTGCCCTGGACCAGCCCGGCAGGTCAGGTCGTGGACGAATTGCCGACCAAATGACGGTGTCCAGCGCAAACTAAACACCGATCAGGCGTAGTAAACTTCCTGATGGCTGGTGGCTGCGGTTAATCTTTGGTTTAGTCTTATCCACATCCTGTAAACAGGCTTGTGCAGTTTTGCGCAGGCGTTTCGGTCTCCTGCATTGTGCTGCCCCGGGCAAGCAAGACATCCATGCTCCAGATATCTCGGAGGATGAATGTCAGGATTTATGAGAACGGTGCAGGACGAGATGGCCAGCGAGGACGATGCCGCTCCGGTGGAGATGCTCGCCTGCCTTTTCGAAGCCCGCGACTGGCCATTCGAACACACGTCCGACGACGAGATCTCGGCGGAAGTGAAGGGAAGCTGGGCGACCTACCAGATCCAGGCAGTCTGGCGGCGCGAGGACCGGGTGCTCCAGCTCCTGTGCCTGCCCGACATTCGCGTCACCGATGCCAAGCGCCCGGCGGTTTACGAAGCGCTGGCGATGATCAACGAACAGCTCTGGGTCGGCCATTTCGATGTCTGGTCCAACGGCAGCGTGGTTCTCTATCGCCATGGTCTGATGCTGGGCGAAGACGGCCTGCTCGGCCCCGGTCAGGCGCAGATGGTAGTCGAGGCGGCGATCGAGGAATGCGATCGCTTCTACCCGGTCTTCCAGTTCATCCTGTGGGGCGACAAGACCCCCTCCGAAGCGCTCTCGGCAGCGCTCGTCGATGCGGCCGGAGAAGCCTGACGCTGTTATAAGAGCGGAGCGGGCTGGTCCGGCTGAAAACCGCGCTTTGGGCCTTGGCAGGCGAGGGCGGCGCGCCTAATTGGGGCGGCAATTCAAGCCGTTCCCCCAACAGGAGAAGACATGGACCGCTTTCAGAACATCCTGCTCGTAGGCTGTGGCAACATGGCTGGTGCCATGCTCGACGGATGGCTGGCAGGCGGTATCCCGGCCTCGTGTTTCACGGTCGTCGACCCCTATCGCAAGGCCGTTCCGGAGGGCGTGACCCTGCTGCGCGAACTGCCCGAAGAGCGCTTCGATGCCATAATGCTGGGCGTGAAGCCGCAGGGCCTCGACGATCTCGCGCCGTCGCTGGCGCCGCTGGTGGGCGCTGAAACGGTGCTTTTCTCGATCCTTGCCGGCGTCGAGTTCGACAGCCTTGCCGCCCGCTTTCCCGAAGCAGGCGCTGTTGTGCGGATCATGCCGAACCTTGCTGCGGCCATCGGCAAGTCGCCGATCGCCCTCGATTCCCGCGGACTCGACGATCAGGGCCGCGGGGCCGTGACGGCACTCATGCAGCCGCTCGGCACACCGGAATGGCTGGCCGGTGAAGAGCTGTTCGATGCCGTGACGGCGCTAGCCGGCTGCGGTCCCGCCTTTGTCTATCGCTTCATCGATTCCCTCGCGGCAGGGGCGACGGCCCTCGGCCTCGACGCCGGACAGTCCCAGCGCCTCGCAATCGCCATGGTCGAGGGCGCCGCACAACTTGCCGCCGGGCAGGCCACGGCTCAGCCGCCGGTCTCGCCGGGCGAACTGGCCGACAAGGTCGCGAGCCCGGGCGGTTCGACCCGTGCCGGCATGAACGTGCTCGATGCGGACCACGCGCTGGCCAAGGTGATTGCCGCGGCCATGGAAGCATCGCGCGATCGCAATGCCGAAATGGCGGCCGAAGCGCGCAAGGCTTGAGTGACGCCGGGGCGTTCGCCCCGGTTGGTTACACTTTGACACAATCCGCGACGTCCGGTTTTTCTTGAATATTGGGCTGCGCGCGCCGATATTCATTGTGTAACCGGCCACGGCATTGTGCGCGCGCCGGGAAAGGGAGTTAGAAATGGCGAATTGGAACGACCCCCAGCCCCGCTCGGGCTTCGGTGCGTCTCCGAGCCTTGACGGACGCACGGCTGGCCAGGCCACCTTTGACATGGGCCTGCGCCGTCACATGCTTTCGATCTACAACTACATGGCTTCCGGCGTTCTGCTGTCGGGGATCGTGGCGATGCTCTTCGCGTCGTCCGGCATGGCCGTGCAATTGCTGTCGAGCCCGCTCAAGTGGGTAGTCATGCTGGCACCGCTCGGCTTCGTCCTGGCCATGAACTTCGGCGTGAACCGGATGAAAACCTCGACGCTGCAGATGCTCTACTGGGGCTTCTGCGTTGTCATGGGTCTGTCGCTCTCGGCGATCTTCCTGGTCTTCACCGCCAGCTCGATCGCGACGACGTTCTTCGCGACCGCGGCTGCCTTCGCTGGTCTCAGCCTCTTCGGCTATACCACGAAGAAGGATCTTTCGGGCTTCGGCACGTTCCTGATCATGGGCGTGGTTGGCATCCTCGTTGCGATGGTGATCAACCTGTTCGTCGGGTCGACGGTGCTGCAGCTTGCGATCTCGATCCTCGGCGTGCTGATCTTCGCCGGCCTGACTGCCTACGACACCCAGATGCTGAAGAACCAGTACTACCAACTGCGTGGTACGGAGTTCGTCGGCAAGGCGGTCGTCCTTGGCGCGCTGAGCCTTTACCTGGACTTCATCAACATGTTCCAGTTCCTGCTCTCGTTCCTCGGCCAGAGGGACTGATCGGGGCGGACATGGCGGCTCGTCCCGCTCGCGGGGCGAGTAATCCACAGTCCAGGCAGGCATTGCTATTATGCCCGGTGCGGTTCGTCGCACCGGGCATTTCTTTTGCCGCAAGGCGGAGATAGGATTCCGGCCGTTCTGATGGAGTGATACAGGGTGGAAAACCACAAGATGAAAGGGCTTGTTCGCCGCGCGCCGTTGCTGGCCGGCTCGGTCCTGGCCGTAACGATCGCAGTTCTTTCCGGCTGCTCGACCCCGCCACCGCCGCCGCCGCCGCCGCCGCCGGTTGTCGTGATCCCGCCCAAGCCGACGCCGCCGATGGGTGCACCCGAGAACATGACGGTCCCGGCTGCAGACGTGAACGGCGTGCGCCAGACGGTGAACTCGGGCATATCCACCTCGCAGGCGGTGTGGAACTTGCGTTCGGCCTACAACGTGGCGGCGCTCAACTGCGTGGAAGTGCAGTATCAGCCGATCCTCGACGGCTACAAGCGCTTCCTGAAGGTCTATGCCAAGCCGCTCAATGCCGCGAACCGCGAGATCGACCGCAGCTTCCAGACCCAGCACAAGGGGCGTGAGGCGATCAAGGCACGCGAGACCTACCAGACGCAGGTCTATAACTTCTTCTCGCTGCCGCCGGTCGATGCGAACTTCTGCCAGGCCGCGATGGACCTGACTGCGGAGCTGGAAACGGTCAATGCGGGCCAGTTCGAGACTTTCGCCTTCACCGGTCTTGCCAAGATGGAAGCGCCGTTCAAGTCGTTCTTCGACAGCTATGAGCAGTACAAGGCAGACCTTGCGGCATGGGAAGCGCGCTACGGCAAGGCCAACATCACCGTGCGTCCGACCTTCGAGCAGCAGGCGCAGGCAGCTTCGGGCGTGCTGCAGCAGTAACCTGATTGCAGGAATGCGCGAGGTGGGCTGAAAGTCCGCTTCGCGCATTTTTGCTCTTTCATGGGTGGGTTCTCTTCGCTAAGGGAGCCGCTCGCGTGGTGGCGAGTCCGCTACGTGCGATTGCTGGAACGGGGCCGTAGCTCAGCTGGGAGAGCGCGTCGTTCGCAATGACGAGGTCAGGGGTTCGATCCCCCTCGGCTCCACCAGTAATTGAAGTTTTGCGCTGGTCCGGAATGCTTCCGGATCTCACCCGGTCGGGCGCGGCCGGGTTTTTTGTTTGAGTGCCGGATTGGCTTGGTCCATCACCGGCACTGTTCGGGCAGGGCTGGTCCTTGCGTGAACGGACCCACGAGCGAGACCGCCGGAAACCACGATGCATTTTCTCGACCAGGCCAAGATCTATATCCGTTCGGGCGCAGGCGGCCCGGGTGCGGTCAGCTTCCGTCGCGAGAAGTACGTTGAGTACGGCGGACCCGACGGCGGAAACGGCGGCAAGGGCGGCGACGTCATCTTCGAAGCGGTTGCCGGCCTCAACACGCTGATCGACTTTCGCTATACCCAGCACTTCAAGGCCCCGCGCGGCGGCCACGGCATGGGCAAGAACCGCAATGGCGCGGCCGGCAAGGACCTGGTGATCAAGGTGCCGGTCGGCACGCAGATCCTTTCCGACGAGGACCGCGAAACGGTGCTGGCCGACCTGACCGAGGCGGGCCAGCGCGTGACCCTGCTCGAAGGCGGCATGGGTGGTCGCGGCAATGCCAGCTACAAGACCAGCACCAACCGCGCTCCGCGCCAGCACCAGCCGGGCATTCCGGCCGAGGAGCTGTGGGTTTGGCTGCGACTCAAGCTGCTGGCTGACGTTGGTCTCGTCGGCATGCCCAATGCCGGCAAGTCGACTTTCATCAACAAGCTGTCGAACACCAAGGCCAAGGTTGGCGACTACGCCTTCACCACGCTGCGCCCGCAGTTGGGCGTCGTGACCCACAAGCACCGCGAGTTCGTGCTGGCCGACATTCCGGGCCTGATTGCGGGCGCTGCCGATGGTGCGGGGATCGGCGACCGTTTCCTCGGCCACATCGAGCGCTGCCGCGTGCTCGTCCACCTCATCGACATTTCCAGCACCGACCCGGTCGAGGCGATGCAGGTCGTGGAAGAGGAGCTTGAGGCCTACGGCGGCGGCCTTGAGGACAAGCCGCGCCTGGTGGCGCTCAACAAGATCGATCTCGTCGATGACGAGCTGGCGCGGGAATATGCCAAGGAACTGCTCAAGGGCGGTGCCGACGAGGTGTTCCCGATTTCCGGCGCGACCGGCAAGGGCATGTCCAAGCTGCTCGACGCGGTGATCGAGTACCTGCCTGCCGCGACCGTCACCGAACGCCCAGAAGGCGAACGGGAAGACTCCGAGGACAAACCCTGGTCGCCGATCTGACAGATGCGCGCCTGACGCTCAGGCGCGCGACGCCGGGCGATGCGGATGCGATAGCGCAGATCATCCTGCCGATGATCGCTGCGGGCGAGACTTACGCGCTCGACCGGCACATGACGCGCGAGGCTGCCCTTGCCTGCTGGATGGGGTCGGATCGGCAGACTTTCGTTGCCGAGCAGGGCGGCGAAATCCTCGGGACCTATTACCTGCGCGCCAACCAGGCCGGCGGCGGCAGCCACGTCTGCAATTGCGGCTACGTGACGCGGGCCTCGGCAAGCGGCAGGGGCGTGGCGCGCCGGATGTGCGAACACTCGCTGGTCCAGGCACACGAGCAGGGATTCCGGGCGATGCAGTTCAATTTCGTGGTGAGCACCAATGTCCGTGCGGTGGGCCTGTGGCATTCGCTGGGGTTCGAGACGGTTGGCCGGCTGCCGCGCGCTTTCGCCCATCCGGAGCAGGGGCTGGTCGATGCCCTTGTGATGTATCGCGAAGTTTGAGGATGGGACTTTACTTCCATCCGTTGCTCAAACAGGACGATCCGCGTACCTGATTGCAAGCGGGCGCTTTTCAGGGCGCCGCAATTCTCCTAGAGGCTCGGCTCCGATGCCCATTTCCCGCCTGTTCGATCTTTCCGACAAGTCTCATGCGCCTCGCCTTGTTCTCAAGGTGGGGTCGGCGCTGCTCGTCGGGAAGGAAGGCGTCCGCCGCGAATGGCTGACCGGCCTCGTTGCCGAGATCGCCGCGGCCCGTGCGCGCGGCCAGCAGGTGATCGTCGTTTCTTCCGGCGCAATCGCGTTGGGCGCCGCGACGCTGGGTCTGGACAAGGGCGGTCGCGGCTCGCTCGCCGATGCGCAGGCTGCAGCTGCGGTCGGGCAGATCGCGCTTTCGGGACTATGGGCCGAACTGCTCGGTAGCCATGGGCTCACCGCCGCGCAGATGCTGTTGACGCTGGAGGACCTTGAGGATCGCCGGCGCTATCTCAATGTCACCGCGACGCTCACGCGCCTGCTCGATGCCGGGGCGGTGCCGGTGATCAACGAGAACGATTCGGTCGCCACCAATGAAATCCGCTTCGGTGACAACGACCGCCTCGCTGCCCGCGTTGCGCAGGCCGCGCAGGCAAGCGCGGTTCTGCTGCTGTCCGACATCGATGGCCTGTACGACCGGCATCCCAAGGAGCCGGGCGCGCGCATGATTCCGGTTGTCGAAGGCGTGACGGCCGAGGTCCACGCGATGGCCAGCGCGGAATCGAATTCCGGCATGGGTTCGGGGGGCATGATCTCGAAGTTGCAGGCTGCCGAGATCGCCGAACTGGCCGGGATCGCGCTCGTCATCGGCAATGGCCAGCATGACCGTCCGGTGGCCCGGATCGTCGACGAAGGCATCGGCACGCTGTTCCTTCCGCGGCGCAAGACCGGCGCGCGCAAGGCCTGGCTGGGCGGTCGTCTGCGTCTCAAGGGCAGCATCGTCGTCGACGACGGCGCGGCAGCGGCACTGCTGCGCGGATCGAGCCTGCTTGCCAAGGGCATCACAGGGGTGAGCGGCGCTTTCCTGCGCGGCGATCCGGTTGCGATCGAGGACGGGCAGGGCCGTGTCCTCGCCCACGGCCTGTCGGAATACGATGCGGCCGAGTGTGAGCAGATCCGCGGTCACCATTCCAGCGAGCAGGCCGATATTCTTGGCTATGCGCCCCGGTCCTCGGTCGTTCATCGTGACCAGCTGGTGCTGAAATGACGGTTACCGCATTCGAACAGCGCCCGCTGGTGGCGCTGACCGGGGCGACCGGATTCGTCGGGCAGGCCGTGCTCGATGCCGCGATCGCCGAGGGGTATGAAGTGGCGGCCCTGACCCGGCGCGAGCAGGAGCCGCGCCAGCATGTCCGCTGGATCAGGGGAGAACTGTCGGACACCGCTTCGCTTTCCGAATTGATGCGCGGCGCCGAGGCGACGATCCATGTCGCGGGTGTCGTCAATGCGCCCGATGCCGCCGGTTTCGAGGAAGGCAACGTCACCGGTACGCTGAACCTGATCGAGACGGTCGTTGCCAAGGGCATCCCCCGCTTCGTCTATGTCTCGTCGCTCAGTGCGCGCGAGCCCGGACTTTCCGCTTATGGCGCCTCCAAGGCGCGCGCGGAAAAGCTGGTCCGCGCAAGCCCGCTCGACTGGACCATCGTGCGTCCGCCGGCGATTTACGGGCCGCGCGACAGGGAAATGTTCGAGCTGTTCCGGGCAGCGCGCTGGGGCGTGATCCCGGTGCCGTCCGAGGGACGCGCTTCGATGATCCATGTGGAGGATCTTGCCCGCCTGCTCGTCGCGCTCGTACCCGGTGGTGAGCACGTGACGGGCAAGCTGTTCGAACCAGACGATGGCAGGCCTGACGGTTGGCAACACCACGAGATGGGGCTCGCCATAGGCTGGGCCATGGGCAAGCGCCCGCGCATCTGGGGCATGTCGCGGACAGCGCTGGACCGGGTGGCGAAGTTCGACCACTTCCTGCGCGGGACCAAGGCCAAGATGACGCCCGACCGTGCTGCCTATTTCAGCCATCCGGACTGGGTGGTCGGCAAGAAGGGGCGGGTTCCGGCTTCGATCTGGTCGCCGCGGATCGAAACGCGCGAGGGGCTCAAGGCGACCGCGCAATGGTATCGCGACAACAAGTGGCTCTGACTGCCTGAGCGGCCACAAGTTCGGTGAGGCAGGGCCTTGTCGGTACGCGTCGCTGGTGCGCGTCGATTCGCACAAGTCCGCTTTGCACGATGTCCTTTGTGCAAACTCTGTAAAAAATATTGCTGTTCGCAAGGCAGTCGCGGGCATCCGGGCGGGGATTCCGTTTATCCGGGGTTCAGCTGTTGGAGCGCGTCTCTATGGTGTCACTGCTCTCGGGAATCCTCGTATTCTCTGCCTTGCAGGTGAGTAAGTAGGCGGCACGGCACTGAAAAACCTCGATTTGCCGGCGTGACGAATCTGAAATGCCTGATCCGGTCTAACCCCTAGTTTTGTGACAGCCCCATTTTCATGGGCCCCGGACTAGAGCCGAACGTGAGCTGTCCTCTCGAAGAGACAGCAAAGATCACGGGTCCACAGAAAGGGATTTAGGAATGGCGTTCGGTTCCGGGCCGGGTACGAGTTGGTTGCGCCGGCAATCGATCCACCGCAGGCTGACGATTCAATCGATCACGGCGGGCGTTCTCTCGCTCTGCCTCATCGCAACGATAGTGGTAGGATCGGGGCTTTCGCTCGCCACCAGCAAGAAGGACGACAAGACTTCCGAGCAGGCGCTTTCCGCGGCCCTCCTGGAAAAGGACTTTGCCTCGCTTGAACGCGACGTGTTCCGTCATGCTGCGATCGGCAGCGATGAGACGCGCAAGGATTGGGAAAGCAATGCCGAAGACCTGAAGACATCGATCAGGAACGCTCAGGCAAATCTTGAAGGCGAGGAAGCCAAGCACGCGGGTGACGTTGACGCAAAGGCCGAAGCCTATATCGACGCGGTTGCTGCGACTTTTGCAGCGGGCCCGCCGACCCCTGAGGGCCTCGATCGCATCGGCGCGCTGGGCAACGGCGTGGACGACGGGATCGAGCAGATTCGCGAGCCGGTCATCGTGCGTAGCGAATTGCTCAACGAAGAACAGCGCGCCGTCACGTTCTGGGTGTTGGTCATTTCCTCGCTCATCGCTTTCGGTGCCGGTCTGATCTCCTACTTGCTGGCCCGTGCGATCCGCACCAGCATCAGTGAGGAACTCGGCACAGTGCGCGATTCCATCGCCGAGATCGAAGCCGGTCGCCTCAACGGCCACATCGAGCATCTCGAGCGTCAGGACGAAATCGGCGAACTGGCCCGTGCGGCTGCCCGCCTGCGCGATACGGTCAAGGCCAAGGAACGCAGCGATGCAGAAGCGCGTGACATGATCAAGCATGTCGGCGACAACCTGGGTCGTCTCGCCAGCGGCGACCTGACCATCGAAGTGCCGGAACTGGGCGCGTCCTATGCCGCGCTGCGTGCGGACTTCAACAAGACGGTCGTACGCCTGCGCGAGGCGATGCAGTCGGTCTCGCGTTCGACCCATGCAATCCGCACCGGCTCGATGGAAATCAGCCAGGCTTCGGATGACCTGGCCCAGCGCACCGAGCATCATGCCAGCGAGATCGGTTCGGCCGCGGCTGCGGTCAGCGAACTGTCCCGTGCCCTGCAGGACACCGCGCAGAGCGCTGCCGAAGCCCATCGCGGTGTCGATGCCGCGGTCAACGAGGCGCGTCGCGGCGGCGAAGTCGTGGGTCAGGCGGTCGGCGCCATGGAGCAGATCGAGAAGTCGACGGCCGAGATCGGCAACATCATCGCCGTTATCGACTCGATTGCCTTCCAGACGAACCTTCTCGCCCTCAATGCGGGCGTCGAGGCTGCGCGCGCAGGCGATGCCGGCAAGGGCTTCGCGGTCGTTGCCAACGAGGTGCGCGGGCTGGCCCAGCGCTCTGCCGAGGCGGCCAAGGACGTGCGCACGCTGATCGAGACCAGCTCCTCACAGGTTGCGGTGGGCGTCGACATGGTGCGCCGTACCGGGGAGGCTCTCGACTCGATCATCGCGCGCATCGACAACACCACCGATGTCGTCACCCGGATCAGCAACGCTTCCTCCGAACAGTCGGAGAAGCTGCGCCAGACCAATGACACCATTGGCCAGATGGACGTCGTTACCCAGCAGAACGCGGCAATGGTCGAGGAATCGACCGCCGCCGCGCGCAGTCTGGCGACCGAGGCGGACAACCTGGCAGACCTCGTCGGCACGTTCCGTATCGGCGATGCCAGCGTGGTTTCGTTCAAGGCTTCGGAAAGCCGGTCGACGCCTTCGCGCACTGCCGCTCCGGCACAGCGGCGGGCAAGCGCGCCGATGACGGTCGGCAACACTGCTGTCGCCCAGGTCGTCGACGACGCGGATTGGTCCGAATTCTAGGATTACGAGCGGTGGCCGGACACGGTCACCGGTCGGTCTCCTGCGCCCCGCCCTGCGACCCGGCAGGGCGGGGCGTTTCGTTTGCGGTGTAACCTCGCCGCTTTACAGGCCTGGCTTCGGTTCAGACGGCGAAGGCGCAGTGCCGTGCGTCGCTCATCATGCGGCGCCAGTCTGTGGCCTCGATGGCGATGAGGGTGCGATGGTCGCCGCCTTCGAAATAGATCTCGTCCTCGTCATGCAGCCGGCTGTCGAGCAGGTCGTCATCGACCACGAAATCCAGCCCATAGGCTTCGCCCAGCGGTGGGATCGCGCCGAACTCGCAGTCCGGGAAACTCATCGCCGCTTCGGCTTCGCTCAGCAGCCTGACGTCGCAACCGAGGCTGGCGCCAAGGCGGGCGAGATCGACATGGCGCGAGGACGGCAGCACCGCGAGCACGTAATCGTCGCCGGCACGCATCATTACGCCTTTGGCCACGTTCTTGCCCGAAACGTGGGCTGCATGGGCGGCCCTGGCGGCAGCGAACGTGCGCGAATGGGGGATCTCGTCGTAGCTCGTGCCGCAAGACCTGAGATATTTGCGTAAGTTGGGTGAAATGGCCATGGCGTCCTCCTGCGTGTCGCGGAAGCGCGGGGGCGGCCTGTTCATTGCTGGTACGGCAATCGGGGGCAGGGGGCCGTACGGAGCGCCAGGTCGAACCAGCGCATTCCATGGCGCACGATACCAGAGCCCGCCGATTCTGCCAATCGAAGCCCGGCGTGAAAACGGCACACGCCAGCCCGGTCGCAATGGCCGGGCCGGCGTCAGGTCATGTGTGCATTTCGGCCTTGCGCTTCAGGCGCGCGCGCCGACGGGTATCGCCGCTTCGAGAACGGGGCCGCGCGCGATTGGCGTCTCGGCCATATCGATCCCGGAACGTTCAGCCTTGCGTCGATAGGCAGCTGCCATGGCGCGGTGCATCTGGCGGGCTTCAGGGTCTGCCGTGGAGTTGGCGAGACCGTCATGCATCTGCGCGCGCTCAATATATTCGGCCGACGAAAGATTACTTTCCATTCGTCATCCTCCGGATCCATCATTGCCGCCCGGGCGTCGCTCGCAAGTCAAGCGAGGGCGGACACGCCGGAACTCAAGCGGCATTACGCCTGCCCGATCTTTCCGGCAACTTAAAAAAGGCAAGTTACGCCACAATTGCCCCGATGGAAACCGCTGGTGCTGCATTTGACCGCTTCTAAGTCGCACCTAGTAGAATATTCCAGGACGGGGGTCGATTGCATAACTGTTTAGTGTCTTTCTGTCCGTGGCGTCGACTTCGGTCAGGATCACCTGATACCCCCACAAGTCGGCAAGGTGCTGCAGGACCTGTCGCGCTTCCTCCCGCTGGAGCAGGACGCGGTCACGCACGTTGTGTTCTAGCATCAGCTTGCGATCGCTGTCGAAATCGACGTCGACGATCTGGATGTCCGGATCGATGCTGGCGACGTCGTGGTGCCGCGCCAGGGTGCGCCGGATTTCCTGATAGCCCTGTTCGTCATGAATGGCGGCGACTTGCACTTCGTCGTCCTTTTCGCGGTCGTCGAGCTTGAACAGGCGCCACTTGCGGATCAGGTGTGGGCTGAGGAACTGGGCGATGAAGCTTTCGTCCCGGTAATTGGCCCAGGCGTCCTTGAGAACGTCCAGCGGATCGCCGCAGCCCGCGAAATCCGCGAACCACCTGCGGTCCTCGTCCGAAGGATCCCGGCAGATCCGCTCTATGTCCTCCATGATCCCGAACCCCAACGCATAGGGATTGTGGCCGGAATAGTGCCCCGAATCGTAAGTCGGCTGATAGAGCACGTTCGAATGCGAGTGCAGGAATTCGAGGTAGGCGCCCTCGGTAATCTGACCGGTTTCGTGGAGCCGCTTGAGGATGCGGTAATGGACCCAGACCGCGCAACCCTCGTTCATCACCTTGGTCTGGCGCTGGGGGTAAAAGTACTGCGCGATCAGGCGGACGATGCGCAGGATTTCCCGCTGCCAGCCGCGCAGGCGAGGTGCGCTTTTCTCCAGGAAATAGAGCACGTTTTCCTGCGGCAGGCCCAGTGACTTCTGGCGCATGTCGCGCGATTCGCGTTGGGCCGGCTTCTTGTTGGGCAGGGTGCGCCACAAGGTGTTGTAGGTCGATTCCTCATGGGCGCGCCGTTCTTCCTCGCGCCTCCTTTCGGCGTTGAGATTGAGCGGTGCCGCACGCGGATAGCGGTGGATGCCCTGCTGCATCAGGGCATGGGCGGAATCGAGAACGCGTTCGACTTCGGCCTGGCCATGGCGTTCCTCGCAGCGGGCGATGTAGTGCCGGGCAAACTCCAGGTAGTCGAGAATGCCTTCGGCATCGGTCCATTGCCGGAAGACGTAGTTGTTCTTGAAGAAATGATTGTGGCCGAAGGCGGCATGGGCGATCACGAGCGTCTGCATCGTCGCGCTGTTCTCTTCCATGACGTAGCTGATGCACGGGTCGGAGTTGATCACCAGCTCGTATGCCAGCCCGCGCAGACCCTTGCGGTAGAGCAGGTCGTTGGCGAGGAACTGCTTTCCGAACGACCAGTGCTTGTAGAAGATCGGCATGCCGGTGGAGGCATAGGCATCGAGCATTTGCTCCGAGGTGATGACCTCGATGCGGTTGGGATAGACGTTGAGGTCCAGCTCGCCGATGGCGATGTTCTCGCAGGCTTCGTAGATGCGCTGGAGCGTGTCGAAGTTCCAGTCGCTGCCGGAGTAGAGAAGGGTGGAGGCTGGCGCGTTCATGAGGTGCGCGCCGTGACGCCGCGCCGGCTGAACAGGTCGCGGAACACCGGGTAGATGTCCTTGCGCGAGTGGACCCGGCGCATGGCGAACTTGCCACCGGCATCGCCGATTTCGGAATAGGCCTGCCACAGGTTGGTGGCCCGTTCTTCGCCCGTGACGCCGCCTGACGGCGGGTTGGAAACCTCGAGATAGGCCGCGTACTGCACGATCGGCAGGATTTCGTTGCGCATCAGGGCCGTGGTCTGGGGGTTGTCGCGCGTGAAGTTGTCCCCGTCCGAGGCCTGGGCAAGATAGATGTTCCAGTCGAGCGGCGAATAGCGGTCCTTCACCACGGCCAGCATCTCCTCGAGCGCGGAAGAAACCCGCGTGCCGCCGGTTTCGGTGCTGTAGAAGAAGGTCTCCTCATCCACTTCCTGCGCCGAATCCGTATGGCGGATGAAGACGATCTCGACGTGGCGGTAGCAGCGCGTGACGAAGAGGTAGAGGAGGATGAAGAAGATCTTCGCCAGTTCCTTCATGTGCTCGTTCATCGATCCCGAGACGTCCATCAGGCAGAAGATGACGGCCTGGGAAATCGGCCTGCGTTCCTGCTCGAAGCGGCGATAGCGCAAGTCGATCGGGTCGATGTAGGAGATCAGCGTGCGGCGCCGGTTGAGCACCGCCAACCGTTCGCGCAGGGCATCGAGCGTGGCGCGGTCCTTTTCGGTCGGGCGGGGCTTGGCCTCCAGCCGGGCGATTTCCTTTTCCAGTTCCTCGATCTCCGCAGTGGTCGGGCGGCGCAGGGCCAGCCGGCGCGACATCGCGTTGCGCATGGTGCGCGGAACCGAGAGCGAGGAGGGGGAGCCCGAAGTCGTGTAGCCGGCCCGGCGGATGTCGAAGGAATCGCTGCCGGTCAGCCGCCGCTTGGCAAGATCGGGGAGTTCCAAGTCCTCCAGGAACAGGTCGAGGAATTCCTCGCGGCTGAGCACGAAGCGGAACTCGTCTTCGCCTTCGCCGGTGCCCGCCTCGTCGCCGCCGCCACCGCTGCCGCCCGGGGGGCGCTTGATCCTGTCGCCGGTGCGGAAGACCCGGTTGCCGGGAAGAACGTGATCGCGATTGCCGCTGTGGCTGTCCCGGCGGAAGGTCGGTTCGTTGATGCCGCCGGTCTTGATGCTGACTTCGCCTTCGCTCTCAATCTCGCGGATCTTGCGCGATGTCAGCGAATCCCGGACCGCACCGCGCACGGTATCTCGCGCGCGGCGCAGGAAACGCTGGCGATTGACCAGGCTCTTGCCGCGTGGGTTGAGGCGTCTGTCTATGATATGCATGTCGGGTCAGCACACCTCCTTCGCTCCCGCTGCTGCTATTCCGCCTGCTTGACGCGCATGTACCATTCGACGAGGCGCCGGACCTGGCGGGGCGTGTAGCCGCGGTCGACGAGCCGGGTGACGAACTCGTCGTGCTTGCGTTCCGTCTCGCTGTCCCGCTTGGACGAGAAGCCGATGACCGGCAGCAGGTCCTCGACCTGGCTGAACATGCGCTTCTCGATGACCTCGCGGATCTTCTCGTAGGAATTCCACTTCGGATTGCGGCCATTGTTGTTCGCCCGCATGCGCAGCGCGAACTTGACCACTTCGTTGCGGAAGTCCTTGGGATTGGCGATCCCGGCTGGCTTCTCGATCCGCGTCAGTTCCTGGTTGATGACATCGCGGTCGAGCATCTGGCCGGTGTCCGGATCCTTGAAGTCGAGATCCTCGATCCACGCATCGGCATAGGCGACGTAGCGGTCGAACAGGTTCTGGCCGTAGTCCTCGTAGGATTCCAGATATGCTTTCTGGATTTCGTTGCCGATGAATTCGGCGAAGCGCGGTGCCAGTTCACCCTTGATGAATTCCAGGTACTGCGCCTCGGTTTCGGCCGGGAGCTGCTCTTGCCGCACCATCGATTCCAGCACGTACATCAGGTGCACGGGATCGGCCGCGATCTCTTCGGTGTCGTGGTTGAAGGTAGCCGCCAGCGCCTTGAAGGCAAAGCGCGTGGACATGCCGTTCATGCCTTCGTTGACACCGGCGTTGTCCTTGTACTCCTGCATCGTCTTGGCGTGCGGATCGATGTCGCGCAGCATCTCGCCGTTGTAGATGCGCATCTTCGAATAGATGCTGCTGTTCTCCGGCGCCTTGAGCCGGGTCAGCACCGAGAAACGGGCCAGCATGTCGAGCGTGCCGGGCGCACAGGGCGCTTCGGCCAACTGCGAGTTGTTGAGCAGCTTTTCGTAGATCTTCCGCTCTTCATCGATGCGCAGGCAGTAGGGAACCTGGATCACGTAGATGCGGTCGATGAAGGCTTCGTTATTGCGATTGTTCTTGAAATTCTGCCACTCGGCCTCGTTCGAGTGGGCGAGGATCACGCCGGAGAAGGGGATAGCGCCGATATTTTCGGTGCCGATGTAGTTGCCTTCCTGCGTTGCCGTCAGCAACGGGTGCAGCATCTTGATCGGCGCCTTGAACATCTCAACGAATTCGAGAACGCCCTGGTTGGCGCGATTGAGGCCGCCCGAGTAGCTGTAGGCGTCCGGATCGTTCTGCGAGAGCAGTTCGAGCTTGCGGATATCGACCTTGCCGACCAGCGACGAAATGTCCTGGTTGTTCTCGTCGCCCGGCTCGGTCTTGGAAATGGCGATCTGCCGCACCCGCGAGGGTTGCATCTTCGCCACCGTGAAGCGAGAGACGTCCCCGCCGAACTCGTCGAGCCGCTTGCGCGCCCACGGGCTCATCAGACGGGAGAGGTAGCGGCGCGGAATGCCGTAGGTTTCCTCGATCTCCGGGCCGTCGACGTCGGGATCGAAGATCGCCAGCGGGCTTTCGAACACCGGGCTTACGTCGTCTCCGGCCTTGAGTACGTAGATCGGATGGGCTTCCATCAGCGCCTTGATCCGTTCGGCGATGGAGGACTTGCCGCCGCCGACGGGGCCGAGCAGGTAGAGGATCTGCTTCTGCTCCTCGAGCCCCTGCGAGGCATGGCGGAAGAACGAGACGATGCGCTCTATCGTGTCTTCCATGCCGTAGAATTCGGAGAAGCTGGGATAGACCCGGATCGTCCGGTTCATGAAGATGCGGCCGAGCCTTGCATCCTTTGCGGTATCGACGAGTTCCGGTTCGCCGATTGCAGCCAGCAGGCGTTCTGCCGCACCTGCATAGAGCATGCTGTCATCGCGACACTTGCTCAGGTACTGCTCCAGCGTCCACTCGGTTTCCCGGTGTGCTTCGTATGAGCGCATGAACTTCGAAAAGAGATCGTTCGTGGCCATCGAGAATACCTCGCCTGCCTCTGCTTTTCAGAATCGAAGAGTAACAAATTTAGCCTTTGCCTACCAGTAATTAGATGCGGTGCCGGGGTGTCGGTGCGGGGGCGGAGCTGCCTTCGGGGGGCGGTGCAAGCCAGTGAAACTCGGCCATTCCCGCGGGCAGCCGGGGGTATTCTTGAGGGTCTAAATAGTTGTGGAAACTATTTTACGGGCCTGCAAATACATCTTCTGCCGATGTAATCAGCACGGTTTTCGCGCCGAATCACCATGCTGGCAGATGTCGCTCCGGAATGGCGGCGAGGTGCCGCTGAGTCGCTCATAGGCTCGCTTCGACAACCGGGAATGGCGACGCCAAGGCCATGATATCGGTTGCCACTCAGGCTACTGCGAAGAATTCCTTAACCACGTTCGGGTAGGCTTTTTCCCAAGCGCTACAGCGTATTGGGCGCGCTCGGTGGTCCCCCGCGTTCAGCATTGGCGTGGCCCATATCTGGTCAATTGCTCGGGGGTCGCGCAATGCGATGCTAACGAATGTACGCCAAGGAAAGCATCCGAGATGCGCGACACCGTGCCGCAGCGATGACTGGAGATGCTTTTACCATGGCGAACGAGAAGGCTTACAAGTGCCGTGACTTCGCACAGCTCGATAGCGAGAACTACGCGAGCTACCCTGCGATAAAGACGATCGTGGAGAAGCATGGGCCCAAGGCGCTCGACAAACTCTATGCGCGCATCGCGGCGGACGATCATGCCAGCAGCCTGCTGCCGACCCAGCAGATCCGAGATCATGCGGCCCGTGCCCAGCTTGCGCACTGGAACGCGCTTTTCTCGCACCGCTTCGACGACGAGCAGGTGCAACGCTCCGAGAAGATCGGCCGCGTTCACTCCGAAGTCGGCCTCGATCCCTCGTTCTACATTGGCGGCTACGCTCTCGTTCTCGAAGAGATGATCGAGCGGGCACTGTCCTCCGGATTGCATAACCCGCTCAGCGCGCGCAAGACCGGCAAGATGATCGCCACCTTCGTGAAAGTGGCGCTGGTCGACATGGAAGCCGCGATGTCGGCCTATTTCCGTGAGGAAGAACGCGCCCGCCGCGCCGTCATCGCGTCGATGGGCGAGGCCCTGCAGGCGATGAAGGACGGCAACCTGCAGGCGCAGCTTTCCGACCTTCCCGAGGAATACAAGGAAATCACCCACGATTTCCATGAGATGCGGCGGGAGCTGAGCTCGATCATCGTCGATATCTCGGATGCGGCCGGCAACATCGAGACCGGCTCGCGCGAGATCAGCGCGGCCGCCAACGACCTGGCCGACCGCACGGAGCGTTCTGCCGCCGGCATCTCCCGCACGGCGGAAGTGATGAGCGAGGTCAATCTCGGCATCCAGTCGACCGTTGCGAGCGTGAAACGCGTCAACGATTCCATTGCCGAGGTCGACAATCAGGCCGCGGCCGGTGGAGAAATCGTCACCGACGCGATCGACGCGATGGACAAGATCAAGCATTCCTCGGAAGAGATCGGCCAGATCAGCGAAGTGATCGAGAACATCGCGTTCCAGATCAACCTGCTGGCGCTTAATGCCCGGGTCGAGGCAGCGCGCGCCGGAGAAGCCGGCAAGGGCTTTGCGGTCGTTGCCAGCGAAGTCGGCGCCCTTGCGCATCGCACCAGCGATTCCGCCAAGAGCATCAAGGAACTCATCTCCAAGTCGAACGGCGACGTTCTGGCCGGCGTCGATCTGGTGGCGCAGACCAAGTCCGCGCTGGAAGTCATCATCTCGCGCCTTGCGGTTGCCCGTAGCGAGGCCCGCGACATCGCCACGAGCGCCTCCACCCAGGCCGACAGCCTGCAGGAAATCAACGACGAAGTGCAGCGCATGGAGACCTCGACGCAGCAGAATGCGGCGATGGTCGAGGAATCCAACGCCGCCACCCGCACGCTTTCGCAGGAGGCCAGCCGCCTGACCGAGATTGTCGGCCGCTTCCGGCTCGAGAGGCGCAACAAGGTCCGCGATGAAAGCGATAGTGCCGTGCAGGCTTTCGCACGGCCGGAGCACGCCGAGAACGAGGATCTTGCCCTGCATCGTCGCTACGGCTGATGTCATCGGCCACGCGCCGCTCAAAGGCCCTTCGCTAACGTCAGTCGAGGGCAGGGTGCGTGGCTGGACAATTCGGTATTACCCCGAGGGGCTGGGGCACGAAGCATCGGGATTAATCGGGGTATCCTAGGGCCTTAGTGCCCAATCGGCCGCGACCTCCTGGAGCATGGCCCGAGGCATCCGGGCCGGGACCGATCCCGCGCAGCAATGGCTGCGCCGCACGGGCCGTCATAAGCATATCCCGCTCCATCGCGAAGCTGGATACTCTTCGCAGGCAGTCCCGGATTCCTGTCATATTTTCGTAGGTTATATATCGGATAGTTGCCATCGCCGGTGTCGCGCGCTGCACAGCGCGCCTTTGCCGGCGCGCGCATCCCGTACCCGCATGGAAGGCCCCTGACGTCGCTTCCGGGCTGCATGTTCCTTTGGGGTTAGAGCCTGCACAGCACGGAGTGGACCTGCCCCTACTGCAGGCCGCGCGTTTCGCACGCCCCAACGAGCACCGGCTTGCTGCACTGCAGAATTGCTGATTTAATGCCGTCAGGCAATGCGTTGCCGGGTCGCTTAAAACAGCCAGCACTTAAGCGATCAGACTAGCCAAAGATTGCAGCTTCGAAGGGGCGGAACCATTCGCCTCTTCGTGAGATTTGACTTTTCTGTTGCGCATGACCCCGGGAATGCTCTGATGTACGCCAGACCACAGCCACTTGCCAAATATCAGCCTCGCCCCGATGCGCCTGTAGACCAGGGTGCATTGATCGATTTGCGCGCCTTCATGCAGGTCCTGCGGCGGCGCAAGAAGCTGGTCATGATCGTCAGCCTGATCGTCTTCGCGATCGTCGCGGCCATCTACTTCATGATCCCGCCGCGCTACGTGGCGACCACGACCGTGGCGCTCGAGCGTGGGTCCGAACAGGTCCTCAAGGTCGATCAGGTCGTGCCCAATGTGGCTCCGGACTCCGCAGCGGTCGATACCGAAGTGGAAGTGCTCAAGTCGCCCGAACTTGCAGGCGAGGTCGTTGACAAGCTTCAGCTCACCAGAGATCCGGAATTCAATCCGGCCTTGCGCGATGGCGAGGATGCGCCGGTCGAGACGCAGCGCAACTGGGCGATTGCCCATCTGCTCGGCAACCTGGGCGTGAAGCGCAACGGTTTCTCCTACGCCATCGACATCGACTACCAGTCGGAATCGCCGGGCACCGCGGCCAAGGTCGCCAATACGCTGGCGCAGACCTACATCGACAACCAGAAGGAATCGAAGGCTGGCGCGACAAGCCGGGCCAGCAGCTTCCTTGAAACGCAGCTCGAGAACCTGCGCGGCCAGGTGCAGAGCGCCGAGGCCGACGTTGCCCGCTATCGCGCGCAGCACGGACTGTTCGACATCGGTCAGAACAGCAGCGTGACACAGGCGGAACTTTCCAGCCTCAACGGCCAGCTGGCGCAGCTGCGTGCCGATCAGGCCGAGGCCGATGCGCGCCTGTCGACCGCCCGGGCCCAGCTTGCCCGCGGCAGCAACGGACAGGAACTGGGTGAGTCCCTCGATTCCCCGGTCGTCAGCAACCTGCGCGCGCAGCGCGCCAAGCTGAGCGGACGCGTCGCGTCCCTGCGCCAGCAATTCGGTCCGAAGTATCCCGAACTAGCCGCAGCCAAGCAGGAACTCGCCGATATCGACGAGCAGATCGAATCCGAGGTCAGGCGCATCGTTGCGAATCTCAGCAACGAGGCCAATGCTGCGCATCAGCGCACGGCATCGATCCAGGGCTCCCTCGGCCGTGCGGAAGGCACACTGGCGAGCGACAATGCCGCCTCGGTCGGCCTGTCTGAGCTGGAGCGCAAGGCCGAATCCGCGCGGACCCTCTATCTCTCGCTGCTGGACCGTTACAAGCAGACCCAGGCGCAAAAGGGGCTGGAGCGCAGCAATTCCTACATCGTCGCCCTGGCACGCATCCCGGGCATGCCGGCATTCCCGAACGTCATCGTTTTCGCCCTGATCGGCCTGATCGGCGCCATCGCCACCTCGACTGTCGTCGTGGCCGTGATGCAGCTGCTCGACCGCGGTGTGGAAACGACAAGCAATCTCGAAAAGCGGCTGGGCGTCACCGTCCTCAATTCCATCCCGGACACCAAGCACCTGCCCGAACTGGCGGATCTGAGCGAGCCGATTCACCCGACCCAGCTGGTGGTCGAGCGTCCGCAATCATCGTTCGCGGAAGCCTTCCGCTGGTTGCAGACCTCGATCCAGATCAACCAGCCCAAGCGTGGGCCGGTGGTCGTCGCCGTGACGTCCGCGCTGCCCAGCGAGGGCAAGACGACCGTTGCGCTATCGCTGGCGCGTTCCGCAGCCATGTCGGGCAAGCGGGCGGTCCTCGTCGATTGCGACTTGCGGCGCCGGGTATCCAACCCGGGTTCCGGCTTCGAGGGCTCGATCGGCCTGCGCGCATTGCTGGCAAACGAGGGAGAGCTCAATCAGGCGCTCTACGTCGATCCGGAAACGGGCCTGTTCATCCTGCCGCGCCGCAATGACGAGCAGCATATCCAGCCCTTTGCCGATACGCAGGAATTCGCAAACATCATCGCAGCCCTGCGCGCGCAGTTCGATTTCATCGTCCTCGACACGCCGCCCGTCCTCACGATCGACGACAGCCGTTCGATCGCGGCCAAGGCAGACAGCACGATCCTGATGGTCCGCTGGCGCAAGACGCCGATCCGCGCCGCCGAACTGGCCCTGCGCCAGCTCGAGACGGTGGGCGCCAACGTGATCGGCGCAAGCCTGTCGATGGTCGACATTTCAGCGCAGGCGAGCATCGGCTACGAGGATGCCAGCTACTATTACGGCGCGTACAAGACCTACTACGCGTGAGCCTGATCGGGTTCGAAAAGAAGTGAATTGGCATGGATGAACTGGGCGCCACCGGTCCGCATTTCGGACTGCCCATTCTGGTGCCGGCAACGCTGGTACTGGTGATCATCGCGCTTCTGGCGGGCCGTCGCATAGAGGGCCTGCCGGGACGCTTCCTGTTCCTGGCCATCTGGCTGCGCATGATCCTGGGCGCCTATCACGTCTACATGTTCAAGCCGATGTTCGCAGGAATGTCGGGCAATGCGCTGGTTTCGATCATCATCACCGGGCTGGCCTTCCTCGTGATCCGGGCATCGCACCTGGCGCTCAAGGTGCTGGTGCCGACCTACCTGATCATGTTTCTTGTGGCGATCAGCGGTGCGCTCAATTCCGACATGCCGGGCGTAATGACGGTGACGGTCAAGTACGGCTACTTCGTCGTGCTGCTGATCGCGACGTTCGAGGCCCTGCGGCAGGACCGTGACGAGATGCTGATGCCGCTGATGATCTGGGCCTTTTCGCCATTGTTGCTGTTCCAGTGGCTGTCGGTCGCACTCCACTTGCCCAAGGGATCGGAAATGGGGGACGGCTTGGTGTGGATCGGTGGCTACAATCACGAAGCCGCCTTCTCGGTGTCGCTTTTGCTGGCGTTCCTCGTGGGCTGTTTCGCACACCGTCTGAACCCGTTTATCCGGTTGGGCTACCTGGCCCTGGTCGCCATCGGTATCTTCCTTGCCGGTTACCGCACGACGCTGATGGCCTCGGTTCCGCTGGTGGCGACGGTGTTCTGGGCCTCGATCACCCAATACGTCAGCCCGACCCAGCGCCGTGTCGTCGCGGCAACGGCACTGGTCGTGGCTTTCGTGGCAGTTCTGGGCATGGCGGTAATCAATTACGACCGCTTCATCGACCTCGGCACTTTCCTCAGTAATCCCGATGCGCTGATCAAGCCGCCCCGGGAATTCACGCAGGTCGAACGGCAGATCCTCTCGGCCCGCCCGCTGATCTGGAGCGAATACATCTTCGCCTACAAGGACGGCACGTCGCTGCAGCACCTGTTCGGCTTCGGTCCGGAATCATGGTCCAGGGGCTTCGATGTCTATCCGCACAACACGATCATCGGCACGCTCTATGAACTGGGCGCCGTCGGCGTGTTCGCCATGCTGCTTTTCTGGGCAACGATGGCGGTAACGGCGCTGCGCGCGCGCCGCCACGACCTGCCGATGCTGATCGCGGCCCATCTCAGCTTCCTGATCCTGAACATGGGCACGATGCCGTTCTGGCAGCTGGAAGGTCTGGCACTCTATGCCGTGCTGTGCGGCTATACGCTGTTCAGCGCCCGCGCGCGGATCTATGACTGGTCCGATCCCCATGCCGAGGAAGAGGAGCCGGTGACGGTGCACTTCCCGGTGGCTGAGGAGCGGTACGGACGCCCCTACCGCTTCAGCTAGCGCCCAGCTCTGCGCAGGCGATCTCGAAAGCCTCGGCGCGGGTCGTCGCGCTTCGGTATCCCTCGTAGACGCCGGTCCACTGACGAGCGAAGCCGCTGACCTTGCCGTAATTGTTGTCGAGCGCGACATGCGGAATGTCGAGCAGTACCGACAGGATGTGCGCGTGGAGCCGGTCGGTCACGACCACGCGGCCGCGCGAAAGCATGGCAAGACCGCGCTGTACGCGCCGCTCGGCGAGGGTTTGGTAGCGGCGCAGGCGCTTGTCCTGTTCGCCTCGTCCCAGCAGGCGGGCCAGCTTCGCCCGGGCCCTGAGTTGGAGCTTCTCGCGTCCGTCCTCATGAAGCCAGTCCACTTGTTCCACCCCGGCCGGAACCGGCGATGGGTCTGCGGTACGCTCGTGATCGGTGCGCAGCAGGGCCAGGATCGGCTCCTGCGAGGCGCGGCGCCTTTGCGGTCCCATCATCAGGGCGCTGTCGGGTGCGAGCCGAACGTCGCAGTCGAACTGGCGCCGGGCGAATTCGAACGAAGCGGCATCGCGCGTCAGCAATGTGAAGGCGCCATGGGCCTCGATCGCACGCGCCATTTTCGCCGCCGCCGCCTCGTCGTTATAGTGGATCGATTGCGGCAGCTGGACGATCGGACGGCCCGGGAAGCTTTCCAGCAGGTGCAGTCGCAGTTCCTCGTGCTTCATCCAGCTCGTGCCAAAATTGCCGCCGCCGTGGATCAGGATCGGCCCTTCGGGGCAGGTCTGGCGCAGGTCATCGACATGCAGGTTGTTCAGCGCGGCGGTGTAGGCAGGCGTCCGGTTCCTTGCGTGCAGCCACGCCATCTCGCCGAGCCAGATGGCCGAGTCCCCGACATTGGAGTGATCGGGAAAGTCCACCAGCGCGAGGGCCCCGGCCGGTATCGTCTGCGAGAAGACATCGTCCAGTTCCGCACCGAGTGCGCGGATGAGGGCGTGGGCGGAGAGCCTTTGCTGCATGCGGGAAAACTCGTTCATCGAAACTTTCCGAGGGTCTTGAGGGCAAGTCCTCGCCAGACCGGGCTGAGTGCGATCACGGCGACGCCATAGACTAGCACTCCGATCAGCATGTTGAGGAGGAGAACCAGCCACGATCCCGCCAGTTCCGGCATCTTGGGGTGGGCGACGAGCGCGCGGGTGGCGGGCATGGTGAAGTGGAGGACCAGCCCCATCAGCACCGAAGCCGTCAGCGGCTGCCAGATCGCACCCCAGGTATGGCGCAGGCCGATCCCGGACACGCGTGCCAGCAGGAAGATCTGCAGCGGCAGCGTCAGGTACGAGCGCACGACATAGGCGCAGGCTACCGCGAAGACCCCATAGGGTGCGGCGATGAGCGTGAAGAGCGCGGTGAGGCCGAGCTGGGTCAGCGAGATTGCCAGCAGGCTTCTGCTTGCCCCCAGCGCGCCCAGCGACGGCGAAGCGAACTGGTTGAGCGTGAAGGGGATGGCCATGAAGGCGAAGACTTGCGCCAGGTCGCCGGCCGCGGCCCACTTGTCGCCGAAGACGGTGGGGATTGCCAGCGGCGCCAGCACGCCGAAGCCTACCAGTGCGGGGAAGGATATGATCGCGGCCTTCGAGATCATCCACTGATAGGCGCGCGCCAGCTCGACCCGGTCGTCCTTGACCCGCGCCAGCGTCTGCATTGCCACCGTGGTGAAGGGACGGATCGCGCCGTTGGAGATGATATCCACGGTGCGCCAGGCCGTCCGGTAGATACCGACCGCGACGACGCCGATGACGTTGCCGATGACCAGCTCCTGCAGGCGCGTTGTGGCGATATAGACGAGCTGTACCGCAGTAAGGCTGCCGTTGATGCCCAGATTGCGCTTGAGGATATTCCAGTGCCAGTTCCAGCCCGGCCTCCAGCGATAGGCATGACGGGACAGGACGGTGCTGATGATCTCGGTAACGATGCGCTGGATCACCAGTGCCCACAGCCCGAAGCCGAGCAGGGCGGCAACGATGGCCGTGCCACCGCCGCCGATGCCGCTGGCGACCGAGCGCAGCGCCGTGGTCTTGTGCCCGAATTCGCGCAGGCGCAGCGCCATGTGCGTCTGGCCCAGCGCGGAAATGGGCAGGACCACGCTCAGCACCTGAAGCGGCAGCGCGATCTGCGGTGCATTCATGAAGGCGGCGAAGGGCTGGGCCAGCGCGATGATGATGGCGCTCGTCGCCAGCGAAAAGCCCATGTGGCTGCGATAGACGGTGTCCGTGAAGGCGTCGGTCAGTTCCGATTCGCGGGCCACCGTTTGGGTCAGGCCGGCCATGCTGATGGTGCGGAACACTTCGGCGAAGATCGCCATGAGCGCGAAGGCGCCGATGTCGGCGCGCGTGAGCAGACGCGCCAGCAGCACGAAGACGATGAAGGAGAAGACCTGGTCGGATGCGAAGCGCAGGATCGACCAGCCGATCGAATGCTTGCTCTGCTTGCGCAGCTGCGTGTCGAACCGCGCCCCTTGCGAGGAGGCGTAGGGATCTTTCGCGAGGGATTCAGTTGCCACTCAGGACGCTCAGCTTCTTGGCACGAATGCGTTGACGGTCGATCCAGCGCGCAAGGCGCTGGCGCGGGGCATGGTAGGCAGCGCCGCGCCCGGCGCTGAAACGCTCCGTGCCAATGCCTGAAGGCACGAATTCCTCCACGATCGGGGCTGGAAACAGGGCGTAGTTGCGCACCCCGTGATCCCACGAGCGGTCCATCTGGTCGTCGATCGGTCGGCGGACGGTGGCGCAGGCTTCCAGAAAACGCCGCGCGCCTTCCAGTGTGATCGCATAGCCCTGCGTGCCGTAAGGATGGCCCACCAGTTCCACCACCGAGCGCGAATGCTGCAGGAAATTGCGCCGCACCACGCGGTTGAAGGTGGGCACCTTGGCATAGAGGCGCAGATAGGGGATCGAATGGGTTTCCAGATCGGTTGCGCACAGCTGTTCGAGAAAGGCCCAGTCGACGATGACGTCGTCTTCCAGGACGATGCATTGCCGTGTGCCGTTGCGCACCATCTCCTGCCACACCGCGAAGTGGCTGGAATAGCAGCCGCGCTCGCCCTTCGTGAGCTGTCGGCCCTTGTTGCGCTCCACCGCCTGTTCGTCATAGATCAGGCCGTCGACCAGTTCGGTGCGGGCATCGAAAAAGCGCCATGGCACTTTCGCGTCGCGCGCGCGCGTCGAGAACGCATTGCGGCGTCGATGGTCATCGGTCATCGAAATGACGACAACCGGGCAGGGTGATGCGTTTTCAGCCATTCTGGTTAGGCACGATAATCCGCTGGATCGCATTTAACTGGCCGTGGCGGGCATCGTCCAGTTGCGCATTGGGGGTGTCGCGACGGAGCAAACCGGATTTCACGCTGCAACGCAACAGTATCAGGCCGTCAAAGTCAGCCTGACGCGCCATGGTGAGCCAAATTAGCGGTTAAGTTGCTGCGAATCGCCATTTTGCACGCCTCGGCCAGCATTAGGACCGGTTCGTCTTCGCAATTGCGGGATGCGCTTGACCCCTTGGAGTGACTGGGCAAGCGTTGTCCGCGTTCATGAATGCCAATACCGGTCCTGCTTCAGGGGTAACGATGTCTCCACCATTGATCAGCGTAATCATTCCGGTCTGGAACGGCAGCGACGTGATCGGCCGGTGCCTGACCGCGCTGCGCGAACAGACGATGCCAGCCGGGCAGTTCGAGGTTATCGTGGTCGACAACGGGTCGACGGACAATACGGTCAAACTGGCGTGCACCTTCCCGGAAGTCGTGGTCTATACCGAAGATCGCCCCGGCTCCTACGCCGCGCGAAACCGCGGTCTCAGACATGCGCGCGGACATTATATCGCCTTTACCGATGCCGATTGCCGACCTGATCCGAAATGGCTGGAAAAGGCGCTGGAAGCGGCTGAGCGCAACCCCAGGGCCGGTGTCCTGGCGGGGCAGATCGGCCTGTTCGAGGAAGGAGATTTCTCCAGCGCCCTGTTCAGCGATTACGAGCGCCTTTTCAGCTTTCCGCAGGCACTCGCCCGCCGCGGCAACTGTGCGACGGCCAACTGGATGAGCCGGCGCGAGATCTTCGACAAGCTCGGCGGTTTCGACGAAAACCTCAAGTCGGGTGGTGACAGGGCCATGGCGCTGCGTATTCGCGGGGCCGGATATCCGCTCGTATATGTGCCCGAAATGATCGTTGGGCACCCCGTTCGTGCTACCCGTGAAGAATTAATCCGAAAACGTCGCAGGCTCAGCGGTGGCCGATGGGACAGGACGCAACCATCGGGAAGACTTGCAAGAGTTCTGGGAGTCACGTTATATGACACAGCAAGACGAATAAGACGCGTATGGATGACGCCCGGTCTCACTATTGGCCGCAAGGTTGCGTTGATGCGCCTCACTATGGACCTTTCGGTCGTTGCTACTCGTGAATACTGGCGGCTATTTCTTGGCCGCCGATCCGCAAGACAGTGAATTGATCGGGGTTCTGAATGACGTTTCCCAAGTTCTCTGTGGTATTGCCGCTCTACAACAAGGCCGATCATGTCGCGGCCTCGATCGAGAGCGCGCTGAAGCAGAGCTTGCCTGCCCTCGAAGTGATCGTGGTCAACGACTGCTCAACCGATGGCAGCCGCGAAATCGTGGCGGCCATCGATGACGAACGCGTGCGCATTTTTGACCGGGATCAGCCCGGGCCTGGCGGCTATGCCGCGCGAAACCTCGCCATTCGCGAAGCGCGGGGTGACTGGATCGCGTTCCTCGATGCCGACGATTTCTGGCACGATGATCATCTGGAGATCCTGGCGGGTGCCATCGCCAAGGCGCCCGCGGCCGGTGTCGCGGCGACCCGCTTCAACCACGTATTCGATACCCATAGCCAGCCCCAACGCATCGCCCGGCGCCTTGAAAACGGTGCCGTGCTCGACTTTGCGCAGTTTCTCGAAGCCTGGCTGGAAGTGCGCGAATGCCCGATGTGGACCGGTGCGATCGCCTTGCGGCGAGACCTGTTGCTCGAAGCCGGCCTCTTTCCTGAGGGGCGGGCCGTGCGCGGCGGTGACAAGGACCTCTGGCTCAGGGCCATGCGGCATTCGGTGTTCACCTACGATTCCCGGTTTACCGCCGACTTCAGTCGCGATTCCACGAACAAGGTCAGCAAGTCGACGAACACGCTTTCGACACCCTGCCTGATCGATACGGCGCGGGCGATGCTTTCCGGCGCGGGGCCGCGGGAGAAGCACCTGTTGCGCCTCCTCATCAACCAGGAAATCGCGCATTATGCGCGCTATTCGCTCAAGCTGGACAATCGTATCCGCATTCCCTTGAGCGATGTCGCCCTGCCGGAAGGCTGGGGCACTCTGGCATTGCTGGCCGTCACGCGCTGGACGCCAGTGTCCTGGCGCAAGTCGGCCTACCAGTTGATCAAATCAGTTCGTGCGAAACATATCGGGGCAGGGCAAACCGTATGAACAGGACATCGATGTCCGCGACCTACATGATCGCGCGGGCGATTTCGGGGGCGTGTATTCCCATGGTCGCCTTCGGGGTCACGACCGTACCGGCCATGGCACAGAGGTATGACCCCTTCAGCAAGCTCGGAACCTTGGGCGCCAGCGGCAATCCGCTGGACGAAGATCAACCGGAAAGCGTGACCGGGCGCTCGCGGCCCGAATATGCAACGGTCCCGATTCAGGCAGGTTCGCTTCAGATCATGCCGCAGGTTTCGGTAAGCTCCGAATTCGAAGACAACGTTTATGCGCAGGAGAACAATCGAACCAGCGACGTAAACGTCACTGTCCGTCCACGCCTCTCGATCTCGCGGCCATCGGAAGGCTTTGCTTGGTCGCTGGCGGGCGAATACGAGGCCACACGCTTTTTCAAGCTGACTTCCGAAAACACCAATGACTACGCCTTCAAGGGCGGCTTGCAATACCAGGTCGGAAGCACGACCACCTTCCAGGCCAACGTCCTGCATTCGCGCAATTCGGAGCAACGTTCCTCGCCTGACTCCCCGACCGGGATCATCCGGCCGAACCGTTTCAAGCTGACCGAAGGCTATGCCGACATCCGGCACAGCTTCAACCGTGTCAGCTTGCAGGCGACGGCCGATTACCAGCGACTGACCTATCGCGACAATTTCAACAACCTCGGCGAAGTGGTCGATCAGAGTTTTCGTGATCGCCAGGTCTATACGGGCGGCTTGATCGCCCAGTATACGATGAGCCCAAGCTTCGCGATATTTGCCGCCGGCTCGGCTAACAAGCGTGATTACCGGACACGGATCGGCCCGGTGCCGGCGCGCGATTCCACCGGATACGAACTGGCGCTGGGCGCGAACTTTGCGGTGGGGCACCTGATGCGCGGAACGCTGCGTGCCGGCTACCTGCGGCAGAACTACAAAGACCCGACCTTCAGTGACAACAAGGGTCTGCTGCTGCGCGGGGAACTGGCCTATTACGTCACGCCGCTGGTGACACTGACGGCCAAGATCGATCGGACGGCGAGCGACACCGGCGTGCGGCAGGCGGGGGGGTACGTGAAGACGACGGCAACGCTCCAGGCCGATTACGAATTGAAGCGCAACCTGATCTTCCATCTCGAGGCGGGCAACGAAAACCGCAATTACAACGGTATCGATCGTACCGACAATCGCTTCACCGGGCAGGTCAAGGCGACCTGGCTGTTGAGCCCGCGCTGGTCGCTGCAGGCCGGCTTCAGTCATCGCGGCCAGGACAGTTCGGGCGTTTCGAGCGGACGGGATTTCAGCGAAAACCGCGCTTTCGTCAGCGTCCTCTTCAAGGGGCTCTAGGCAAAACTGCGGAGCTGCCCGGACGGACCGCCACCGGTTGGCGGCGGTCCCGTGCAGGTCAGCCTTGCGATTTTGCGGCAGAAGCTTCGCGGCAGCGCCGGAGGAGGTCTTCGGGCACCAGTCGGTTGACGTAGCCTTCCGATCCCTTTTCCGAAATTAACTTGCCCGGATTGCCACCGACCACGCCCTTTTCGGGCACGGTCTTGGTGACCACGGCATTCGCGCCGATGGCGCAGTCGTCGCCCAGATGGATATGGCCGATGATCTTCGCCCCTGCGCCAATGAAGACGCGGTCGCCCAGAACCGGCGATCCTGCGCGCGATCCACGGTTGGCCTGGCCGAGCATCATGCCGTGGGTCAGGTTGGCATTGGCACCAATCACGGCATCGCCGTTGATGTAGATGCCGCCGAACCTGTTGATGAACAGGCCGGGGCCGATCACCGTGTATTCGGGAATGGCGATGCCGTATTTGTAGCGACAGCGCAGCAGCATCCACTTGGATAGGGGATAGAGACCGAAGGCCTTGAACCGCCGTGTCTTCAGGTAGCCACAGGTGCGCATGTGCACAGTGTACTTGTAGCCCGGCGTAAACAGAAAATGGCGCCAGAATGCCTTCGCATCGGTGCGCCCGCCGTAGCGATAGAGGTCTGCCGTCAGCAGCAGGCGCAGTTCCCTGAACGTCCGGGCGCAACCGCGCTGGTGGTTTTCACTCAGCTTTGCCGGTTGCAGTCGAGACATATCATTCAAAAGTAGCGCTCCCCGATGCGGATCGTGTCGCCCGGTGCCACGGGAATGCCCGCGGTCAACTTGTAGGGATGTTCGTCATCCTCGCCGGCGCCCTTGATGTAGACGCGCTTTTCATTGGCGCGGTAGGTGAAGCCACCGGCCTTCGCGACAGCATCCCTAATGGTTAATCCCAAGGAGTAAGGGTATTCACCCGGCTTGCCGACTTCACCCAGGATATAGATCGGGCGATAGCTGCCTACCTCGACGGCAACGCTCGGCTCGGTCACGTAGCCGCTGGCCAGCCCGGCCGTGATCGTTTCCTGGATGGCCGATGGCTTGACGCCTGCGGCCTTGATGTTGCCGACGAGCGGGAAGGCAATGGTTCCCTCGGACGAGATCACGAAGTCGCCGCTCAGGGCCGGTAGCCCGTAAGTGGTAACCTTGATCGTATCTCCGGGCGCGAGCTGAAGTTCCACGTTCCTGCTTTCGCGTGGCTTCTCGCCCGCAAGGACGGGGTGCGGTGCACTGACAGCGGTCAGCGCGAGAGTGAGTGTCAAAGCCTGAAACCATTTCTTGGCCATCGTTCGCCTCATTTTCTGTCTTCTGCCGTTTACGCCGTTTTTCATGAAGTCTGACCACTTGCCGCGATCTTGGGGCGGTGCGCCGTGACGGATTTGCGCCGGGTGGCGGCCAACCTGTCGATGATCTCCCAATATCTGCCCGTGGTCTGCATAATATCGAACTTGTGTGTAATGGATGCCGCGGTTGCGCCCTTCGCATCGCGCGTGGCCGGATCGTAAACCAGGCGCAGGGCCTGGGCGAATGCCGACGCGTCATTGGTCGGAACGACCACGCCAGCATCGCACTGTACCATGCCTTCGTTTTCGTCTCGCGGTCTATTGAGGAGGATCTCCGATGGACCGGAAGGACAGTTCGTGGTCACGACGGGCAGGCCGCAGGCCATGGCCTCGACCATACCATTGGGGAAGCCTTCCGCGTTCGAAGGCAGGGCGAACAGCGTTGCCCGTTTGAGTACGGCGAAGGGATTGTCGATGAAACCGGGCAGGTGGACGCGGTCCTGCAGGCCGAGTTCGGCAACCTGCGCTTCCAGCTTCTCGCGTTCCGGGCCTTCGCCCAGGATGACGAGCGAGCAAGGCAGTGCGGACTGCGCGAAGGCATCGATCAGCATCGAGAAATTCTTGTTGGGTACGAGGCGACCGGTCGCAGCGATATATTCGCCCCCGACGGCGATCGCCGGTTCGCCCGCGCCCAGATCCTCGATCAGATCGTGGTCGACGGGGTTGAAGACGATCGACACCCGGTCCTGCGGAACCGCGAAATTGTCGTGCAGGTCCTGCGCCACGCCATCGGATACGGCGATGACGTGATCGGCCGAAGGATAGGTAAGGCGCAGCAGCAGCTTGCTGGCCAGCGAGCGCAGGTGTCCCCCGAAATGGGCGGTGCTGTTCACGCGCTCGCTGATAATGCAGGCCGTGCGCAGGCCCCGCGTGGCGAGGATGTTGCCGACGTTGGCTCGCGACAGGAAGCTGAGCGTCACATCCGGATTTATGCGCGCATAGAGGCGGCGCAGCGCCACGATGCTGGGCAGGAACTTGCCCTTGCAGTCAAGCTGGATCACCTCGATCCAGTCGGGCACGGCATAGGCATCCGGCTCCCTGTCGAGGAGAACCAGCGTAATATCGTAACGCTCCCGCCAGGGGGCGGAAGCGCGCAGCAGGGTCGTCATGATCCTCTCCGCCCCGCCACCGGCGAGGGAATTGATCACGAAGACGGCCTTCTTCTTTCTTGCGGAACCTGACATCATCATTATTTGGCGGAACGCGAAGCCGATCGAGCGATGCTTACTGCACCGTTGGGAATTGCCGCGACCGACCGATAAAGCGCAGCGGTCTTGAACGCTGCGGCATCCCAGTCGAACCGCTTCTTGACTGTTCGCGAGTCAGAACTCCGCGCCTTGTGATTGGTTGCCAGCAGGTTCGAAAGCCGCTCGACATCGCCAACCGGGAAATAGCAGTCATCGCCCAGGCCCAGGTCTCGATTGGCCTGGATGTCGCTGAGCAGCATGGGCGCTTCGCAGGACGCGGCTTCCAGCGCCGCGATCGGCAGGCCTTCATGGTACGAGGGCATCACGAACAGGGCACAATTGTCGTAGAGGCATTTGAGCACCGGGCGCGTCTGGAAACCGAGGAATCGGATCCGCTCACTTTCATGCGAACGCAGTTCCCGGGCGTATTCGGAATCGTGGTCTGCATCGCCGGCAATCGCCAGGACCCAGTCATCGCCCAGTTCCGCCGACTGGAACGCCTTGATCAGGTCGTGAAGGCCCTTTTCGGGGACAAGGCGACCGACGGCGACAGCATACTTCTTGCCGGTCAGACCGAGGGCGGCATGAATTTCGGCCACATCGACGCCATCGGAAGGCAGTTTGGGCGTGCCATTGGGGATGTAGGAAACCTTGTGCGCCTGCGATGGAAAGATCTCGCGCAAGTGATCGGCCAGGGATGGCGAGATCGCGATTACGCGATCGGCCCAGATCAGGCCCGACCGTTCGCCGACGCGCAGGATCATCTTGGCCATCTTGCCCCACTTCGCGCGCTCGTAGTCGGCGCCATGGTGGGTCACGATCACCTTGAGGCCGAGGAGGCGCGCAAGCGGTGTCATGAGCGCCGGGCCTATGCCATGGATGTGCAGGACATTAGCCTTGTTAAACCAGGCGTAAAGCGTTGCGACGAAAGTGGCGACGATCGCTTCGAACGAACGCGAGCGCGGAGCAGGGAGCGGTGTGAGCGCGATACTCTCGAATGTGCGCCGCTCCGGGTCGACATAGGGCGCCCGGCACAGGACATTGATGTCCAAGTCATTGTTGGCCGATTTGATGCGCGGCAACAATTCCTCGCAGTGACTCTCAATCCCGCCCATGACACGAGGCATCCCTCGAAGGCCGGTAACGAATATCTTCATGGCGCTTGCCCTGTTCGAGTGCGTACGCCGCCATCGCTCTATTGCCAATGATCTAGAGCCTCAGACAAAAGACTTACCCCGAAAGGGGTAGGCCAATCCGATGCGACGACATTGTTCCACGTTTATTCTGATCGACTCAGTATCAAGTGCTTCAATACTAAGCAGACGATAGCTGTCCGTTGAATCGAATGATAGCCTGCCCCAATGGGTACTTGAACGCCTATTGTGCACTGCAGCAGTCTTCTCGTCGGGTTTTCGCCTCGCTATATCGTACGACGTCCGAGTTAAGGTAATTTCACAAGGTAGCTAACAGGCGATAACGGGTGACGCCCGGCCGCCCGGTTTGCCGGATTATATAACAATCGATTTCAGGCGCGGTTCCGCTTCACCCTTATCTTTTGTGCATCCCGCTCCGGGACCCAGGTGATCACCGGCTCGGGCCCCTCGACCCGAATGAGAGGAGCATCGGGTGCGTCGATCGTCGCATTGCGGATCTCGAGGTGCATCGGTTCCTTGGTCGCGAAGAAGAAGACCGGCGCGGAGTTTCCCGGCGATGCTTTCACTACCGGCTGGTCGATGATGTAGCGCTTGACGCCGCCGTGGAAGGAGAAGTGCGACTTGCCGCCGGTGCCACCGTAATGGTGCGGATCAACGCTGGTGCAGCGTAAAAGTTCGCCACTGTTCCAGAGGCGATAGTTGCGCTTGTTCGCACGTGCGATGCAGTTTTCAAGGCGCACATCCGCCGATTTGAGGTCGAACCCGCCGTCGCTGCAGCCGGTGGCGACGCACGAGATATAGCGGATGCCGTGGTTGCCGCGCTCGTCTGAGAAGCCATCGCCGTTCCAGTACTTGTCCTTGGGACGCGAGGCTTCGCGGAAATCGTGGGCCTCCACCCGGGTGTAGGTAATGTCATGGGCGGTGCCGTCGAGCTGGTAGCCCACGCAGTAAAGATCGCACCGGGAACTGCCGAAGGCTTTCACGTCCTCGATCGTGCCGCTGTGCGATCCATAGCGGATGCGGGTCATGGTTCGGTCGACCTCGCGCGCGGTGACCTGGCGCACGACGAAATGGGTGAGGTCGGCCGGGACCTTCTTGTCCGAACTGGTTACTTCCAAAAAGCGGTAGAGATTGTTCGCTTCGCAGTTCTCGATCCTGAGATTGTCGATGGGTGCGCGCACGCGCACGGCGCCATTGCCTAAGTCGAGGAACTTGCAGTTCTGGATAAGGGAGTTCGATTGGGCGAGGAGGCCTTCACCGCCATCGCCTTTCACGCCCTCAACGGTGCGATTGCCCTTGAAGGTCTTGCTCCTGATGGAGGTCGTGTCCCCGGCCGATAACGACCGCGAAAGGACGAGGGCAGAGAGTCCCGTGGAGGCGGTAAGAGCGGTGGTGATGACATAGCGGCGCGTGAGCTTCGATTGCATCGTCAGTTTCCCGGCAGCCAAGGATGGATGGAGAGGCCGGGGGCTCGTGTGCAGTGCAGGCAATACCTGCGGGCCCGACCTCGTGCAGCCGGGAAAGTGACGATAGCGTGCCGGGAGCGCAACCCGGGTTACGTTGAGATACGTTAAAAACTGACCAGTCGAAGCAGGGGCGCGGCCAGATGTGGGCTTCGGGCCGTCAGTTCAGGTGCGATTGGGCAGGATTGCCTTCCCTGACGGAGCCGGATCGCAAAGTCTCGGGTTTGTCAGCGGCGTTTGCGCAGAGCCTTCCAGCCGGCGGCGATGCCCACGCCGAGAGTCGCGGGAACCGCTACGAGAACCAGCGCAGCGGCGACACCTGCGGTTACGACAGCGGATCCTGCCAGGTGCAAGGCTTCGCCGACGACCTGTTCGGTCGTCTTCGAGCCATTGACCTTCGTCAATCCTGTTCCTTTGCTCATCGCGACCCTCCGCAATCCTGTGATCTCGTTCAGGCTTCAGTTCAGCCTTACTCGGGAACGGACTACCTTCATCTTCTTAACACGTTCTTAGCATTGGACTATCCGAAGGAGGGAGATATCAAGAATTTTCTGGTTGGATCCGGCTGTTTCCATGGGTGCAATGCACTTCGGGCACAGCACGCCCTTCAGCGCACCGTGCCCGAAACAGTTCAAAGTTGCGGGGCTCTCGCCCCCTTCGGTGATCAGGCCCGGCCGATCGAATAGTACGTGAAACCGGCGGCTTGGGCGAAGTCCGGCTTGTAGATGTTGCGCAGGTCGACCAGCACCGGGGCCTTGGCGAGCTGTTTCACCCGGTTGAGGTCAAGCGCGCGGAATGCATCCCATTCGGTCACGATCACGACCGCGTCGGCGCCTTCGATGGCTTCGTAGGAATTGTCGACCATCTGCACTTCGGGCATCAGCGGCTTGGCCAGTTCCATGCCCTCGGGGTCGTAGGCGGTAACGGTGACCCCGGAATCGGCGAGTGTCTGGGCTATTGCGATCGAAGGACTGTCGCGCATGTCGTCGGTGTTCGGCTTGAAGGTCAGGCCGAGCATCGCGACGCGCTTGCCGCGCGCGGCGTCGAGCCCGCCGAGCGCTTCGATGACCTTGCGGCCCATCGCCCGCTTGCGGCTGTCGTTGACCTTGGCGACTGCTTCCACGATGCGCAGGGGGCTGTCGTAGTCCTCCGCGGTCTTGAGCAGTGCGAGGGTGTCCTTCGGGAAACACGAGCCGCCGTAGCCGGGGCCGGCATGCAGGAACTTGGAGCCGATGCGGTTGTCTAGGCCGATGCCGCGGGCGACGTCCTGAACGTTGCCACCCACCTTCTCGCACAGATCGGCGATCTCGTTGATGAAGGTGATCTTGGTCGCGAGGAACGCGTTGGCGGCGTATTTGGTGATCTCCGCCGAGCGGCGGCTGACGAACAGGATCGGCGATTCGTTGAGGAACAGCGGGCGATAGACTTCCTGCATGACCTCACGGCCGAAATCGTCCTCGGCACCGATGACGATGCGGTCGGGGCGCTTGAAATCGCCGATGGCGGCGCCTTCGCGCAGGAATTCCGGGTTGGAGACGACAGCGACGCGGTGCGTGGTGCCGCTCTCCCTGAGAATGCGTTCGACTTCGTCACCGGTGCCGACGGGTACGGTCGACTTGGTGACGATCACGGCATCGTTCGACAGGCTCTCACCCACTTCGCGCGCGACCGCATAGACGAAGGAGAGATCGGCATGGCCGTCACCGCGACGCGACGGCGTGCCGACGGCGATGAAGATCGCGCTGGCGCCCTTGATCCCCTCGGCCAGGTCAGTGGTGAAGGAGAGGCGGCCTGCCTTCACGTTGTTCTCGACCAGCGCGTCGAGGCCCGGCTCATAGATGGGCATGACACCGGCATGGAGCCGGTCGATCTTCGACTGATCCTTGTCGATGCAGACCACGTCGTGTCCGAAATCGGCGAAGCAGGCGCCGGAAACCAGACCGACATAGCCGGATCCAACCATCGCAATCTTCATGTCAGTGCCACCATTTGCAAATTTTCGGGAGATCGGGGGTGAACCCTTCGCTAATTATCTACGCGAAGTCTGCGAGCAATTTCCACCTCTGAATTCGCAACTGCGAAAAAGAATGGACGACCTGTTGCAAAGCAACGGCGAACGCAGGCGCGGCGGGTCAAAACATGCGTTAACATATTGTCAGCCCTGCTGTTCCGACCTGGGACAAGGGGGCTGGTCGTGTCCGGCCTCCGCCTTTTGGGGGATTGCCGAAGGCACGGTTTCGGTATTGTTAACTGTAATTTGCACTACGTTAAGGATCGCTCCTGCGTGGTCGTGCCTGGGATCAAGACTTGCGGCTGCTGCTGATCAATCACCGCTATTTCGTGGCAAGCGGGGCGGAGCGTTACCTGTTCAACATCGAGAGGGTTCTGCAACGCGCGGGGCATGAGACCGCGGTCTTTTCGATCGATTACGAACAGAACCGCAGCAGCCCCTGGTCTTCTTATTTCACCAAGCCGATCGGCAAGGCTGACCAGGTCTACTTCGACGAGCATCGCTCCGATCCCGGATCGCTCGGGCGCAGCCTTGGCCGCCTGTTCTATTCGCGCGAGGTGGAACGGGATCTTGCCCGGCTGATCGAGGATTTCCGGCCCGACGCTGCCTACCTGATCCTGTTCCTGCGCAAGCTGTCGCCGTCCGTTCTTGTCGCGCTGCACAACGCCGGGGTACCGATCGTGGTGCGCGTCTCCGACTATGGGTACCTGTGTGCCGAGCACCATTTCCTGCGCAACGGGGAGAGCTGCACGCAATGCCTTGGTGGCCGTCTTCTGCCCGGCGTCGTGCATGGCTGCGTGCATGGCAGTCGCGTCATCTCGGCTCTCGATGCGGCAGCGACATGGTATCATCGCCGGCAGGGCTATTTCGACCTGATCGACCGGTTCGTCACGACCAACCCGTTCCTGACCGATTTCATGGTCCGCGGTGGCTTCGATCCCGCGCGGCTGGCCTGCATTCCCACATTCGCCGACGAGGAGATCTTTGCGGCGGGCGCGGGCGGTCCCGGAAAGTACCTGCTCTATGCCGGACGCCTCGACCCGTCGAAGGGCCTGGAAACGCTGATCGAGGCGATGGCGATATTGAAGCGGCGTCCGGGCGATCCCCCGAAACTGCGCATCGTCGGCGGAGCGCAATACGAGGATTATCAAAAGGCGCTGGTGCGGCGTGTCGAGCGTGCCGGCCTTGCCGATTGCATCCGTTTCGAACGCCCGGTCGCGGCCGAGGATGTCGCGGGCCTGCTGGGCAATGCAACGGCTTCGATCATCCCCTCGGTCTGGTTCGAAAACCTGCCGAACTTCTATCTGGAAAGCATCAGTGCGGGGGTGCCGGTGATCGCCTCCGATCTGGGTTCGCTATCGGCAGCGATCACCGATGGCGAGGACGGCCTGCTGTTCGAGACCGGCAATGCGACGGCGCTGGCTGAATGCATCGCGCGCCTCGCGGCAGATCCGGCGCTCGACCGGCGGTTGCGCACCGCGGGGCCGCTCAAGGCCAAAGCGCAGTATTCTGCCGAAAGGCACCTCGAACTCCTGACCGACCTGTTCGCCGAAGTGATCGCGCAGGGCCGCGACCTTGCATCGCTTCAGAGTGGGTCGAGCAGGGCGAAGGCCGTGCTGGAATGACCCTGGTATCCTCCTCCGGGCAGCAGGCGTCCGAGCACGCCTTTCGCGGCGGAGAGCGGCAGAGAACCGATGACGACGGCAAGGAAAGCCGGATCGTAGCGGCCGATCGACACCGCCAGTCGCATGACGTCTTTCGTGCGGCCAAGGCGAATGGCGCGGTGAAACAGCAGGCGGCTCAGGCGATTGCGGCCCGACCGGAATGCCTTTGCAAGCTCCGGGTGGCGCGGCAGCAGGTCCGCCGTGCACAAGTCGCGCGAGCGCAGCATCTGCAGGACGTCGCTCGACATGTTGTCGGGAAGGTCGCGATAGCCGGTGAGCGGTTCGGGCACGAAGCCGAAGCAGTGATGCTCGGCGATCTCGAAATAGAGCTTCCAGTCCTCGCACCCTTGCCCGCCACGTGCGCGCAGGGTCGGATCGTAGCCGCCGGTCCTGTCGAACGCGGAGCGCCGGAACAGCGCAGAGCTGCCATTGCCGATGAAGTTGTGAAAGGCGAGGCGGGCCAGCACGTCACCTTCGTGGCGCGGCTGGTGGCGCAGCTGCACGACCTGCGATTTGCCGTCGATCAGCGCAAACCAGGTGTAGACGAGCCCCAGCCGCTCACCGCCCTGGCGAAACACGGCCAGTTGTCGTTCGATCTTGGCCGGATGCCACAGGTCGTCCGCGTCGATCGGGGCGATGAACCGGCCGGTCGAGGCCGTGATCCCGGCGTTGCGGGCTGCGGCGACACCGGCATTGGCCTGGCGCACAAGACGGATGCGCGGATCCTGCGCCGCAAGTCCCCGCACGATGGCGGGCGTGTCGTCCGCCGATCCGTCGTCGACGACCACGATTTCGAGTTCGCGATGGGTCTGGGCCGCGACGCTGCGCAGCGTCTCGTCGATCGTCCGGGCCGCGTTATAGGCCGGTACGATGACGGATACGGTTTCGCTGCCGGCAGGTTCCAAGCACATCTCCATTGGCTTCGAAAGCCAGTCTGCCCGAACATCTTCGCGGGCGAAAGCACTGTCCGGCCCGATTTCGGAACCAGCGGGCGCTTCGCGGGATTGTCTGATCGAAGCGTTTCAGCATTGTCGCCGCATTGCTGCAGAAAGTCCGCCTGAAATGTCCCGCATCGCCATAGAGCACATAGACGCATCGGCCATGCCGCCTGCGCCCGTCCGCGAGACGGCACGAACGCTCGTCGTGTTCTGGTGGCAGGACGTGCCGGTGGGGCAGGTCATCGACGAAGGGCGCCCCGGCGAGCCTATCGACCTGCAGCGCCACTGGCAGGCTTTCACCTCTTCACCCGCCCTCGCACGTGCGCGGGAGGTGGTCGGCGATCACCGTCGCCCGACTCTCGATGCTTCGGTGGTGATCTGCACCCGCGACCGGCCCGATGTCCTGCGCGAATGCCTCGCCTCGCTGGTGCACCAGACTTACCGGCCCGCCGAGGTCATCGTCGTCGACAATGCCTCGGTGGACGATCGCACCCGGCACGTCGCAGAAGAGGCGGGTGTCGTCTATGTGCGCGAGGACCGGCCCGGGCTCGACATCGCCCGCAACAGCGGCGCACGCCGGGCACGTTCGAAGGTCATCGCCTATACCGACGATGACGTGCGGCTTCATCCGCGCTGGCTGGAACGCCTGACGCTCGCGCTGGAAGCCGGCGATGCCATGGCCGTAACCGGGCTCGTGCTCCCGGCCGAACTGGAAACGGAGGCGCAGATCCTGTTCGAGACGCACTGGAGTTTCGGACAGGGCTATATGCCCCGCCGCTTCGACGAGAGCTTCTTCGCGGTGGACCGCCATACCGGCAGCGAAGTCTGGAAGATCGGCGCCGGGGCCAGCATGGCCTTTCACCGGCGCGCCTTCGAGATCGCCGGTTACTTCGACGAGCGCCTCGATGTCGGCGCGGCGGGCTGCTCGGGCGATTCCGAATATTGGCACCGGGTTCTCAGCCATGGCGGCGTATGCGTCTACGATCCGGCTGCAGTGGCCTTCCATGTCCACCGTCGGGAGATCGCCGGGCTCGCCTCGCAGATATACCACTACATGCGCGGTCATGCGGCGGCCCTGATGGTCCAGCATGAGCGCACCGGCAATCGCGGCAACCTGCGCCGGGCTTTCGCGATCATGCCGCGCTATTACGCCGGACGCGCCCTGCACCGAGTGGTTCGGGGGCAGCGACCGGACAACCGGTTTCTGCGCCAGGAGATATCCGGCTATGTTGCGGGGCTGATCTACTACTGGCGCCACCGCAAGGCGCCGCAGCCGTGAGCGATATATCCGTCATCATTCCTGCCCGCGACGCCGAGGCCACGCTGGCCCGAACGCTCGACAGCCTGCTCGTACAGGAAATGCACGATTGGCACGCGGTGATCGTCAACGACGGTTCGAGCGATGCGACCGCTGCGATTGCCGGGCGCTACTGCAATAGCGACCCCCGGTTCGCCATGGTCGAGGCGGGGGGGCTGGGCCTGGCCGCCGCGCGCAATGAAGGACTGCGCCATGCGCGCGGCAGGTCGCTGTTCTTCATCGATTCCGATGACTGGATTGCGCCCGATCACCTCAAGTGGCTTTCCATCGGTCTCGCGGGCGATGCTGCGGCCGATGCCAGTTACTGCGGTTATCTGCGGGTCACACCCCGGGGGAAGGGGTTCATGCCCCGCTTCGATCCCGCTATCGCGGCCGATCCGGTGGGGACGTTCGCCCACCGCAATCCGCTGGCCCCGCATGCGGTGCTGCTCCGGCGCGACCCGGTGGAAAGCCTGGGCGGCTTCGATACGGCGTTCAGAACCTGCGAGGATTGGGACATGTGGCAAAGGCTGGCCCTGGCCGGCAGCGCCTTCGTGCCGATCCGCGACCTCCACGCGCGCTATCGCCTTCGGCCCGGTTCGCTCTCGACCGATCTCGTGCAGCTTTTCGGCGATGCGCAAAGGGTGATCGCCAGAGGCTGCTTCGAAGCGGGAGCAGCTGCCGAGGATGCCTCCACCGGTTTCGCATGGTTCGAGCTATGGTGCGCTGCCGTTGCCGCCGGACAGGACCGCGCCTGGCGCAACGACCTGCATGACTTGCCGCAGATTGCGGTCGGACCGGAATACGTGGCGACCGCCGCGAGGATGATCCTCGAAGCCTTCTGCAGTGGTGCCTGCCGTACGCCGGGTGAACTGGTGCCGCACTGGCCGCAGGTATCGGCCAATCTGGCGCACATGCTGGAGGGCAGGATTGCCGCGCAGTCGCAACGCGCTGTCGTCGATGCCATCGCGCGGATGTTGGGCATCGTACCGGGCCGGGATGCCGAACTCGTGAGTGTCGTCATCCCGGCTTACAAGGCTGACGGCCTCATCGCGGAGACTCTGCAGAGCGTCCAGACGCAGAGCCACCGGGCGCTGGAGATCGTGGTCGTCGATGACGGTTCGCCCGACTCCACGGCGGCGCAGGTACTGAAGGTCGCGGCCGAGGATCCGCGCATCGCACTCGTGCAGCAGGACAATGCCGGGGTCGCCGCCGCGCGCAATCGCGGGTGGCAGGCTGCGGCTTCGGACCTGATCGCCTTCGTCGATGCCGACGACCTGTGGGCGCCGACCAAGATCGAGCGGCAGCGCGCGGCGCTCAAGGCAGCGGGAAGGAGGGCTGGTCTCGCCTATACCTGGTATGCCCGGATCGACGGGGAGAGTTGTGTCACCAGCCTCAGCCACCGGCCGCATGCGGAAGGGGACGTGCTCCACGCGATCATGCACGGCAATTTCGTGGGCAACGGCAGCGCCGCGCTGATGACCCGAGAGGCGCTGGAACATGTCGGCGGCTTCGATTCCTCGTTGCACGAACGCGGCGCGCAAGGCTGCGAGGATCTCTCGATCTATTTCCGCATCGCCGAGAAGTTCCGCTTCGCGCTCGTGCCCGAGCCGCTGACCGGTTACCGCGTCATGGACGGTAATATGTCGAGCGACATGATGCGCATGTTGCGTTCCTTCGATCTGGTCGCGGCCGAAATGGTCGCGCGGCACCCGCAGTACCGCAAGGAGATCCGCACGGGGCGCAGGTTCTATCTCGAATGGAGCCTGTTGGCGGCGGCAGAGCGGGGCGACTTTCGCTCCATGCTGAAATTGTTGCCGGTATTCGCGGCGCAAGCTCCCTTCGCGGCGCTGGGCGTGCTATTGGCGAGAGTGCCGCGCGCGCTTGTGCGCGGCCTGCGTCAGCGGATCGCAGGACGGCCCCGGCGCAGGCAAGGCCATGGTCCGGTTCGTTTTACGATCGGCTCCTACGAGGAGAGCTATGGGCAAGGAAGCTGACACCGGGGCCGGCGGCAGGATTGCCGCTCTCAGGGATCTCAACGCGCTCCTCGCCATTGCCCCTGCGGCGAAGCGGGCCGCGCCCCTGCTCGTCATCATGGGGCTGGTCGCCTCGCTGGCGGAGACGGCTGGCATCAGCCTGATCATCGTGTTTCTCTACGCCGCGTTCGGCCAGCTCGACGATACCGGTACGGTAGCCCGCGATTTCGGGCAGGCGGCCGCCTCGATCCTCGAATGGCTGGGCGGGCCGGCCGAGCTTGCCACGGCGATCTTCGCGCTGATCGTGATGCGCGGCGTGATCGCCTATTTCTACAACCGGATCGCGCAAGGTTTGGGTGCGCGGATCAGCGAAAAAGCCCGCAACGCGATCCACGGCGAATACCTCGGCGTCTCCTACGACTTCATCCGTCGCCATGAACAGGCCGAGCTGATGGAAGTGCTCGGGACCGACAGCTGGGGCATTGCCGCGGCCTACAATGCCTTCACCCGGCTCATCATCAACATCTGCGCGACCGCGGTTTTCGCCTTTTTCCTGTTCATGCTGTCCTGGCGGATCACCCTGATCGCCTTCATCTGCGCAGGCGCCGTCTCGTTCTTTCTCGAACGCCTGTCGCGGCCGGTGACGCAGCTGGGTGCATCGGTGAAGGCAGAGCACCAGTCGATGGGCGGGCTGATGCTGATGACCCTGCAGGGCATGCGCGCGATTCGCGCCTATGGCCGTGAGAAAGCGCAGGACGCCGCCTTCGTCAAATCCTCGGCCTCGGCGCGTGAGAGCCTGGCACGCATGGAACGGCTGTCCGCGGCGATCCGCCCGGCAACCGAGATCGGCTATCTTGCGATCATCTGCCTGATCGTGGGCGGGGCAGGCGCGCTCAAGGTCGATTTCCACGCAACGCTGACCATTGTCGCGCTGCTCTACCGCCTCCAGCCGCACTTGCAGGAATTCGCCAGCAACTCTCTTTTCCTTGCCCAGTCGGCGCCGCAGCTGCAATCGGTGCGGCGCATGATCGGGCCGGAGGGCAAGACCTACCCCGATCCGGGCATGCGGCCGATGCCCGAGACGTTTCGATCCATCGCCTTTCGCGATGTCGTGTTCGGCTACGAGGAGAAGGAGGCGCTGGACCGCGTCAGCTTCTCCATTCCTGCCGGCCGCACGACGGCGCTGGTCGGCGCCAGCGGTTCGGGCAAGACGACGATCGTCAACCTGCTCTTGCGTCTCTACCGGCCCGAAGCCGGGCAGATCCTGCTCGACGATACCGACATCGCGACGATCCGGCGCGAAGAATGGCTGCGCGCGATTGCCGTGGCCGGGCAGGACATCGATCTCGTCGAAGGCACGGTGCGCGACAATGTGCTGATGGCCCGCTCGGATGCGAACCGTGCAGCACTGGCCGATGCCTACGCGCTGTCGGGCCTCGCAGACATGCTGGCAGGGCTGGAGTACGGAGACCGCGACTGGATCGGCCAGCAGGGCCTCAACCTCTCGGGTGGCGAGCGCCAGCGCGTTGGCCTTGCGCGTGCCATCCTGCGCGATCCGGGCATCCTGATCCTCGACGAGGCGACCAGCGCGCTGGACACGGCGCTCGAAGCGCGAGTGCGCACTTGCCTTGAGCAGCGCTTTGCCGGGCGGACCGTGCTGATCATCACTCACCGGCTCGAAACGGTTCGCAATGTCGATCACGTGGTGCGCATCGGCAATGGCCGGCTTCTGGCCGAGGGGCCGCCTGCCGAAGTCTTCGGCCCCCACGCGGACGGTTCGGTTGCCGCGCTGGGCTAGGCCGGAGCTTTTTCCCGGAGCGCCGTATCGGCACACTTGCGGTACCAGGCGACGGCCGTGCTCACGATCGTGTCGATGTCCGAGCGCCGGGGAATCCAGCCCAGTTCCTCGCGCGCCTTGGCGGCATTGGCGATCAGCACCGGCGGATCGCCAGCGCGGCGCGGGCCGAGTTGCGCGGGGCGGTCGACCTCGCAGATGCGCGCCACGGCTTCGGCGATTTCCAGCACGGTCGTGCCATTGCCGGTGCCCAGGTTGAAGGGATGGAAGCCCTTGCGGTCCATGATCCATTCGCCGGCCAGCACGTGGGCCGACGCCAGATCGGAGACGTGGATGTAGTCGCGCACCGCGCTGCCATCGCGTGTGTCGAAGTCGGTGCCGAAAACGGTGAAGGGCCGATCCACCGCCAGTGCGCCCTCGATCGCCAGCGGGATCGCGTGGGTCTCCGGATCGTGGCACTCACCGATCTCGCCATCGGGATCGCAGCCGGCGGCGTTGAAGTAGCGCAGCGCAACACTGTCGAGCCCATGGGCCGAGGCGTAGTCGGACAGCATCCGTTCGACCATGAACTTCGACCAGCCGTAAGGGTTGATCGGGGACTGCGGGTGGGATTCGTCGATCGGCACCCGGGTCGGCACGCCATAGCTTGCGCAAGTGCTGGAGAAGATCAGCTTGTCGATCCCCGCCGCGCGCATCCGGTCCAGCAGGGTGAAGCTGCCGATGCTGTTGTTGTGATAGTAAAGTTCGGGCTTCCTGACCGATTCCTCGACATAGGCGAAGGCGGCGAAGTGGCCGACCAGATCGGGCTTGTACTGCGCGAAGGCGGCGTCGAGCGCATCCCCATCCAGAATGTCGCCGACGACCAGTGGCCCCCAGCGGACCGCATCGGCATGGCCGCGCGAGAGGTTGTCGTATGTCACGACCCGCCAACCCGCCTCGGCAAAAGCCTTGCAGCAATGGGAGCCGACATAGCCGGCACCGCCGGTGACGAGGATCGTGCGTTGTGCGGGGGGCTTGCCGGTGATCATGCCGGTATCAGTCCTGCTTCCATGAGTTCGCGGAAATAGTCGATGGTGCGGCCGAGGCCCTCCCGGAGCGGCACCGATGGTTGCCACCCCAGTTTCTCGCGGGCGACCGTGATGTCAGGCTGGCGCTGGCGCGGATCGTCCTGCGGCAACGGGCGATACTCGAGCGCGGAGGCGCTGCCGGTCAGCTCGATCACGTTTTGCGCCAGTTCGAGCATCGTGAACTCGACCGGGTTGCCCAGATTGACCGGGCCGGTGAAATCGTCAGGCGTGTCCATCAGCGCAATCAACCCGTCGATCAGGTCGTCGACGAAGCAGAACGAGCGCGTCTGCTTTCCGTCGCCGTAGATGGTGATCGGCTCGTCGCGCAGTGCCTGCAGGATGAAGTTCGAGACCACGCGGCCGTCGTCGGGCTGCATGCGGGGGCCATAGGTATTGAAGATGCGCGCGACCTTGATCGGCAACTGGTGCTGGCGCCGGTAATCGAAGAACAGCGTCTCGGCGCAGCGCTTGCCCTCGTCGTAGCAGGAGCGCGGGCCGATCGGATTGACGCGGCCCCAGTAATCTTCCCGCTGGGGATGGACTTCGGGATCACCGTAGATCTCCGAGGTCGAAGCCTGGAGGATCCGTGCCCCCGTGCGCTTGGCGAGGCCAAGCATGTTGATTGCGCCGTGCACGCTGGTCTTGGTCGTCTGGACGGGATCGTGCTGGTAGTGGATCGGACTGGCCGGGCAGGCGAGATTGTAGATCTCGTCCACTTCCACGTAGAGCGGGAAGGTGACGTCGTGCCGCAGGATCTCGAAGCGGTGGTTGCCGAACATCCGGGCGATGTTGTCGCGCGTGCCGGTGAAGAAGTTGTCCACGCACACGACTTCATGGTCGAGCGACAGAAGCCTCTCGCACAGAAAAGATCCCAGGAACCCGGCGCCGCCGGTTACGAGAACCCGCTTCCTGCGCGCCAAATGACGTTTCGCCATGTACCTCCGTCGTCGCCCGCCGGGCGTGCGTCAAATTTGAACCGCTCAGGTCAAGCTGGGCAACTGTTTAACGAGAGATGTCGCCTGATGTTGCCCAACCCGACAAGTGGTTGTGAAATTAAGTTAAATGACGGGCGCTTAGACAAGTTACTTGGGGGTACTCCGACAGAACGAAGCCTGCGCGCGACTATTGGAGCGCAGCCGCATCCGGAACGCTTGTTGCCGGAACCGGCGAAATTGTGGCGTAGGCGCGTTCAAGGCGCCGGGCGAAGGCCGCCGGACCATAGAGCTCGCGGGCCCGTGTCGCGGCATTCGTACCCAGTCGTGCGCGAAGCCCACCGTCCCGGATCAGGACACGCAATCCATCGCAAATGGCCTGCGGATCGGGCCGGGCGAGCACGGCGCACTCGGAGTCGAGAACCTGACTGTGGCTGAGGATATCGGTGGCCAGAATGGCCCGGCCCGATGCCATGTAGCCATAGACCTTCATTGGCGTGTTGACGCCCTTGAGACGCGGCGAGCACAGGATGTCGGCCTGCGCGAGATAAGCTCCCAGCGCGTCGAGGTTGCGCTGACCGAGGAATCGCACGCGCTCGGCAATCTTCAGGCCGCTCGTCTTCGCACGGTGGCCTGAGACCATTTCCGGCGTGCCGCCGATGACCGCCAGGTTGCAGGCTTCCTCGGGGGGCAGCCGACGAAAGGCTTCCAGCAGCAGGTCGATCCCCTGATAGCGCTCCAGATTGCCGACGTAGAGCGCGAGGGGGGCAGGCGTAACGAATAGGGTGCGCAGGTCCTCGATCTCGCACCCATCCGGCGCGTCCGGCGCAAAGGCGACGTCGGGGAGGAGGTGGACTTTTGCCGCGGAGGTCGCCTTCTCGGCCCGCTCGGCAATGGCCTGACAGACCGGCAGGATGAGATCGGCGCGGCGGATCGCCTGGCGCTCGAACCACTGCAGCGGCGGTAGCAGGACGCGGGCGGCTGGCCACTTTTCCGCGATCTGGTCGGGCATCAGCGAGTCCATGTCGTAGACGACCCTGAACTTGCCGGCTGCGCGGCAGGCAAGGGCGATGAACACGGCCTCTTCCACGGCATGGACGACATCGTAGTCGCCTTGCCGCACCTGTCGCAGGGCCGCTGCCGCCAGCCACGCATCGCAAACCAGCTTCTTGGCGGAGAAGCCGATGGGCACATTGCTGATGCCGAAGCCGGGCCGGATGCGCAGGATCCGCGCGCCGGGGATCTCCACTTCGGCGCCCTCGTGGTAGGTCAGGAGGTCGACCTCATGCCCCTGTTCGCACAGGACGGTGACGGCCTGGCGCACGGCGATCGGCGTGCCGCGTTCGACAAAGAAGGGGTGGGGTGCGAGGAACAGGATCCTCATCGCGCTGCCTTGCGGGGGGCGAGGCGCAGGCGTGTCTGGTCACGCAGGAACCGCATGGGGGAGGCGAGGCTGCCGTAAGGCGTCAGCTCCGTCGCGGGATCGCGCAGGGCCTCCAGCAATGCCTCTGCCGGGCGTTCGGCCGGAAGGGTGCCGTCGAGGAAGAAGCCGAAGCGCCCGATGGTCCCGCTCGATCCTGGCAGGGGGAGGGGGTCGGACCCGGCGAGTACGCGCCTCTTTCCGGAAAAGCGCGCAACCTTCCAGAAGCCGGGACGTCCGCCGTTGTCGCCGAGCAGGAGCGCGTGGTCGTCCTGCAGCAGGCGATCGACGAGGCGGCCGCGCGCGCCGAGCCACTTGCCCACGCCCCAGGGCAGGACCGGTAAGGCCCGTGCGGCATGGATGGCCGCGACGATCTCGCCCGCAGGTTTGCGTTCCAGCGCCATGGCGGAAGAGAAGCCCAGGCCGAGAACTTCCAGCCCCTCGGCACTGACGATCTGCCGCCCGGCGACGACAAGCAGGCGGCGGCCTTCGTCGAGCCAGAGCGAATGCGCTTCCCCGGTCTGCACCAGCCTGCCCCGCAAGTGCCGGAATACGGCGAAGCCCTCGCGCTCGACCAGCATGCATACGCCCGTCTGCGCTTGCGGTGCCGCCTGTGCGAAGTTCCGCGCGGCGGCTTCGAGCGCGGAGAGGGCATCGCCCTCGTCATGGAGGTGGACGTGGGCGTCCACGGCGATGCGATGGGGCGCCGATGGTCGGGTCATGCCGCGCGCCGCGCCTCTTCCGGCCAGAGCCGCTGTGCGGCATCGATGCTGAGCAGGGGCGCGGTCGTGAGCTTCGAGCCGAGGACATGGCACAGGCCTGCTGGGCCCGGCGCCGAGATCGTGTCGGCGGCGCTCAGGGTCCGGCCGGTCCCGTCGGTATCGGGGAGCAGTCCGGGCATCACCGCGCGCACGCCTGCTTCGGCAATGCCGTAGCCCGGCAGCGCCCTGTCCAGCACTTCGAGGAAGGCGTCGATATCGGCAGGCATGACTTCCGGTTCGCGCGCGCCGGGGGCTGGGCGATAGTAAGTGCCGGCAAAGGTGCCGCCCTCGTACGGACGCAGGAAATAGCTGCGGCCCTTGCCCGGCGTTTCGGATACCGCCAGCGCGGCATCGCCCGGGAAGGGCATGTCGAGCACGAGATTGAAGGCGAGCGCCGCCGTGCTGGCGGCCTGTGGCTCCTGCGGCCAGCGCGAGGACCACGATCCGGCGCAGATCGCCACGCGGGGCGTTGCGATTTCCTGCACGGTCCCATCGGCGCGGGTGACCTTGAGGCCCGCAATGCGGTTGTCGGCAACGATCAGGTCGCCCGCCACGGTCTCCTCCAGCAGCGACGCCCCGCTAGCGCCGGCATCGGCAAGGATCGTGCGCAGCAGCGTTTCCATGTCGTCCGTCACCAGATCGTGCCACAAGGCCGCACCCACGAGATGGCGTCGGGGCAGGTCATAGGCCCTGGCGATCTCCTCTGCCCCGAGAAGCTGCAGCCCGGGCAGTCGGCGCGCAAGGCCGGTGCCGCGATAGAGGCAGGCTTCCAGCGCCGACGCGGCGCGAAATGCCATCGGTGAGCGCATGGTATGGCGATAGAGCGGCATTGCACAGGCCAGCGGACGGACGTGATCGGGGTAATTGTCGAGAAACCACGCCTGCGCCTGCCGGGAGCGTCGCCAGCGCCCGATGCTCAGGCCCTGCAGGTAGCGCAGGCCGCCATGGATGATGCCGTAGCTGTTGCCCGTCGCACCGCTGCCAACCTTGCCGCGTTCCACCACGAGCGGCGTCAGCCCGGAACGCGCGGCGGCAAGCGCCATCGTTGCTCCCTGCATTCCGGCTCCGACAATCACGACATCGGGTTGATGCATCAAGCCTCGTCCGGGTGGGTCACGATCTTCTCTATCTTGTAGGCGCTGCGGCTGGGATTGCGAGTGAAGATGATGATTTCGGCGATCAGGCCAACGGCCGCGATCTGGATGCCGAGCACGATCATCAGCACGGTGAGCAGCAGGGCCGGGCGGTCGGCCAGTTCCATGCCTGCGGTCTGCCGCTGGATGAGGATGTAGATGCCCATGGCGACGCCGATGGCGATGCATCCCGCGCCTACCGATCCGAAGAAGCGGAACGGCTTGCGCATGAAGCGGGTCAGGAAGCCCAGCGCGATGAGATCGAGAAACACGCTGAAATAGGTGATCGCGCGGTGCATGCGGATCTTCTGGTCCGAACGCGACTGGGGCATGCAGACCTGTTCGACCTTGTAGCCCAAGCCTTCGGCCAGCAGCGGCAGGAACGGGTGCTGCTCATGGTGCACCTGCAGGTCGTCGAAGACGCGGCGGCGGAAGGCGCGCACGACGCAGCCGGGATCCTTGAAGCGCGATCCGGCCATGCGGGCGAGGGCTTCGAAGCTCCAGCCGCGCAGGCGGCTGAGCACGTTGTCGGTGCTGCGGTCGCGATAGGCTGAGACGACGTCCGCGTTCTCCAGCTTGTCGAGCAGGGTCGGCAGGCTTTCAGGCGCGGTCTGCAGGTACGCCGGTAGGATCAGGATGGTCTCGCCGCGGGCGTGGCGCACTCCTTCCAGCAGGCAGGCGACCTGGCCGAAGGGCCGGTTGAAGCGCACGATGTTGAGCGGGAACCCGCGATCGCCGACCGCGGCCAGTTCCTCGGCATAGTCCTCGAAGGGGCCGTCGAGGACGTAGATGAACTCGAACGACTTGTTCGTCCGCATCAGCACGTCGTGATAAGCCCGCCATACGGCCTCGGCCGGTTCCGTGCGGTCGATCACCGGGATGATGACGGAGATGTCGATGGTGAGATCGGGCGGGGCCATCGTGTTCATAGTTCCTCCTGCGGGGCAGGGTTGAGCAGCTTGAGCCGCGACGAGAGTTTGGCTGCGATCACGGCATATCTGCCCACGTTGGGTTCGACTGCGGCGAAAAGCCCTCCGGCCAGGCCCCAGACGACAAGGAACAGGGTGAGCGAGAAGAGCACCATGGCGATGCCGCCGGCCACGACAAGGCTCTTCGGCTGGCCGAATATCACGTAGCCGAAGGCCAGCAGGTCGAGCAGCAACGACAGGCCCACGACTTTCAGGTGCCAGGTCAGCGGCGCACGGGCGTAGCTGAGCAGTACGCGGATCGTGACGATGTCCAGCATCACTTTCTGGATGCGCGAGAAGCCGTACTTCGAAACACCGAATTGCCGCGGGCGGTGGTTGACTTCCAGCTCTACCAGGCGCGCGCCCGCGAGTTGTGAAAGGGCTGGAATGAAGCGGTGCATCTCGCCATACATGGGAATTCCCTTGATCAGCTCCGCCCTGTAGGCCTTGAGCGAGCAGCCGCTGTCACGCACGGCGATGCCCATGATGTAGGTCATGATGCGATTGGCGATCTTGGAAATGAAGACGCGGGCGCCACCGTCCTTGCGCTTGCGCCGCCAGCCGATTGCGATGTCGTAGCCTTCCTCGATCCTTTCGAGCAGGCGGGGGATGTCTTCGGGATCGTTCTGGAGGTCGCCGTCCATCGTCACCAGCACGTCCCCGCGCGCGACTTCGACGCCCGCTGCCATGGCGGCGGTCTGGCCGTAGTTGCGACGGAACTTGACGACGCGCACGCGCGGGTCGCGCTCAACCAGAGCGGCGGCGCGTTCGTATGTCCGGTCCTTGCTGCCGTCGTCGACCAACACCAGCTCGAAATCGAAATCCCGGCCGCTCAATGCGTGATCGACCGCCCGATAGAGCGGTTCGACGTTCTCCTCTTCGTCGTACACCGGCACGATGACGGAGATTAGAGCCATGCGTTACCCCCACCAATACTCGAAACAGCGAATAACTTGCGACCCGAGTTGGTATTTGCGTATGGCTAACGAACAATTGTGTTGTTCTGACTTCTTCAAACCTACGTAACGATATATACCCTGAGAGATGTAATAGCCATATTCGGGTTATTCTATGCTTGCGACGTATGTTGATTGTGAAAAGCGTAGTATTAACATTATATAATTAATCGTGATCTAGCGATTTTATAAAGAACGTTTTCGGTATGATCGCTGATGATGTGAAGTCATTCTATATCGTAGGAATTTTAGTCCTGTCAATTAATCCACAAGGCTATGTCGGCGTCTCGAAATTGCCCGACGAGGGTCGATCCGGGCATGCGAAGATTATGCCCGGAGTGAGGATCAGCGCATTCATCAATTAGCCAACTCCGGTCGCAGGAAAGGTGGCCGTGGCGGTTGGCACCGGGGAATTCTTGCAGGCTCGGCCTCGCCGCCGGCCAGTGCAGATCCCTACTCGACGAAACCGCGCGTCAACGCTCGCCGGGCCAGCAATGCCGGCGCAATCGTGCTGAGGAGGCAGCCGGCCGCGCTTCCGCTGATCAGGCCGGCGAGGCCCCATTGCGCCCCGATCCAGGCGCCCAGCAGGCAAGTGGCAATCGTCAGCCAGTTCATCCAGCTTAGCTTGCGGATTTCCTCGGCGGTGCCGCAGGCGACCACGGCCGCGCGCGGCAGGCCCTCGATCAGCTTCGCGGCACCGTTGAGGCAGGCCATGAGAACCAGCAGTCGATCAAGTTCATAGCGCCCGCCGGTGAAGATGGTGGCGACGAGGGGCGCAAGCATGACGACGACAATGGTGGCGAGCACCATGGTCACCCCCAGCGACCGGGTTTCCTGTGCGAATAATGCAAAGCGGTCTGCCCGCTGCGATGCGGCGCGCAGTCGGGGCGTCAGGGCAAAGCTGGATCCGGATCGCAGCAGGCGGAACGGGAAAATCGCGACCGATGCGACCACTGCGAACATGGCGAGCGCGCGGTAGTCCAGCGCCTGCGGGATGACGAAGCGCTCGATCTGGACGAGAACCGATCCCGCTCCGGCCGTCACCATCAGCGAAAAGGCTTCGCCGCGCGGCACCCGGTCGGGCTTCTCGTCGCCAAGGCCGCAAAAGCGAATGAAGGCGTACCAGCTCAGGGCCGCCGCCAAGGCGCAGCCTGCGGCAAGGATCAGCAGGACCGGCAGGTCCGATCCCAGCCTAAGGACAAGGCCCAGCCCGCCGGCCAGCAGCAGCGCCCAACTGGCGACGTTCGTGGCCACGAGCGGAACGGCGGTCCAGTCGTGACGGCGCAGACCCATGCTGGCCGCCATTGCGAGGCCTCCGCCCACGATCGCCGCGCCCAGCAGTAATCCGGACAGGGCCGGGAGGTCATAGAACTGCACGGTGCCGATCGTGGCAATCGCGGCAATGCCGCTGCATGAAAGGAATGCGCGCAACAGCAGGCGAGCGCCCGGATCCAGCCGGCGGCGCAGCAGCACCTGATCCAGCCCGAGCGGAGCAAGCCAGATGAACACGTTGTAGACCGCGATCGACAGGGAGAGCTGTCCGAACGCGGCAGGGGGCAGGACGCCTGCCAACAACAGGTTGCCGAAAGTGAATGCGGCCCCGGCGAAGGCGAAGCCGAGACTGGCGAGCAGAGACCGGGAGCGCAGCAGCGAATGGATCATTCCGCGCGCCCGTGCATGGCCGGAGCGGGGAGCAGGACCTTCGTTCGGGATCGTCATCGCGGGGGCAGAAGCCCGGTCTCCCGGTACCATGCAACCGTGCGCCTGAAGCCCTCGTCGATGTCGATCTGGGGCCGGTAACCCATGAGGCGTTCCGCCTTGGCGCTGGTGAAGGCCCGGTTGTGCTTGAAGAAGGTCAGGCGGCGGCGATGGAGCGGTGGCTCGACGCCCAGCGGCATGCAGATTGCTTCTACCAGTCGGGCCAGTTGGTGCATGGCCTTGTAGGGAATGTGCAGGGCAGGAGGCTTGCGTCCAATCGCCCGCGCCGCCGCTCCCACGTAGTCGCGCAAAGGCAGGAAGCGCGGACCGCCGATGATGAAAGTCTCGCCCGGGGCCTGCTCGCTGTCCATGGCAAGGACGAAACCTTCGACGAGGTCATCGATGTAGACCGGGTGAAAGTTGGCCGACCCGTCGCCGACGAAGAAGAAGGTCCCGCGCTGGACCATCCGGAACATCTTGAGCATGCGCGTATCGCCCGGGCCGTAGATGCCGCAGGGTCGGATGATCACGATTTCCAACCCGCCGCGCCCCATTTCCTCGCGGCAGAAGGCTTCGGACAGCAGCTTGCTTTCCTGGTACGGGTCGCGCGGGCTGAACGGCGCGGTTTCGTCCGAGGGACTGTCATCGACACTGCCATGCACGCCGATGGTCGAGCAATCGACGAACCGGCGCACGCCGGCGGCCCGACAGGCTGCGACCAGGGACCTGGTGCCTTCGAAATTGACGGCGACGAATTCCTCCGGGCTGCCTTCCTTGCGGTACATGGCGGCAATGTGAAAGACCGTGTCGCAGCCCTCGACAAGGCGGGCGAGCGCGGTTTCATCCTGCAGGTCGCCTTCGATGCGCAGGATGCCGGGATGGTCGGGCAGGGTGGAGCCGGGCCGCGCAAGGGCGCGCACCCGCAGGCCGTCCCGAGCGAGGCGCAGGGCGAGTGCCTTGCCGGTGAAGCCGGTTGCGCCAGTGACGGCGACGGTACGGGGATCGCTCATCAATCCTCGCGATCGAACCGGGCGAGCACCGGATTGCCGACGAGGCCGGTCAGGCCCGCCTTTCGCATCAGACCTTCGGCCTGCTGCGTCAACGTCGCCTTGGGCAGGGCGCGGTGCAGGGCCATGGGCAGGACGAACTGCCGCCACTCACGGGTCTGCCTGAAGCCATGGCTGGCAAAGGCCTTGCGCACCTCTCCCCCGAAGAAGCTGCGGTAGGTGCGTGTGTTCTTCTCGATCCGCTTCTTCAGCGGAAAGGTGAGCAGCGATAGCGCGTTGACGCTGGAATAGACCGGAAAGTCGATGATCACCGTCTTGTCTGCGACCCGGCAAAGCTCGGCGACGAGGCGCGGCCAGTCGTCGATATGGGCCATCAGCCGCACGCTCGTGACGACATCGAACTTCCGGTCCGCGAATGGCATCTGCAGCAGGTCGCAGGCCACGAAATCGATGGCGGGCGCGCCGTCATGGCGTGCGAGCCGCATCCCGCAGCTGGCATCGCTTCCCGCGACCGTTACGCGATATCCGGCGGATGCCAGTGGAGGAGCCAGTTGGGCATGGCCGCCGCCAACGTCGAGGACGGTCGATGCGGGCGGAACGGGCGGCTGTTCCAGTAGCGAAAAGAGGCCCCGTTCCTGTACGCCGAGCAGGTATTCGCCCACCTTGCCGCGGAACCGGGAGGCATAGCCATCGGAGGAGGTCTCGATGTCGGGCGGCTCGCCGACATGGGCAACGAGACCTGCAACTGCCTTGTTCATCACGGTGTTATCCGATTGCGGGAGAGAAGACCTGCGATCTTGGTGACCCATGCGCGAGGGCATTCAATCAGACGGCTCGCGGATTGGCAATCTTGCAACACGCGGTACTACGTTTGGGTACAAGCAACGGATTTGCAAGCAATAGTCGTCGGCAATTGCGGTGGGACCGGGCCAGGTCGCGGCAGGCCGCTTCGGCGCGGTTCGTCGAAATCATGCTGACGCCGGACGGGAAAACGGTTTCGTCGCAAGCTGTTTGAGGTTATTCGCTCCTGCACAAGCGCATTGAGTCCGAAGAGGAATTGATAGCTGTGATGCTCTGCATGTCGCAGACCAAGGAGGGATGGTCCACGTTGCTTACCAGGGTTGCTGCAGGGATCGCCATTGGAGTGGTCCTGATCGCATTCGCGGCAAGTGCATGGGCGATCCTCACGCTGAGCAGCGCGCCTGCGCCGGTGCCCACGAAGACCGTGGTGCCCCTCGATCCCGTGGAGCAAACGGCTGAGGATCGCGCCAATCAGGTGATTACGAAGATCATCGAAGAGCGTCAGCCGGATCCGCCGAAGGCCGCTCCTAAACCGCAGGTGGCCGGTGCCGCCAGGAAAGTTGAGCGCCTTCCGGACACGACACTGAAGCTGAACTGCTCGCGGCTTCGCGACGCCTATTCGCCCGAAGAACTGAAGGGCATGAAGGAATTCCAGCAATTATGCCTCTGAAGAGCATTGTCATTGCCCTGTTTTTCCTGACTGCCTGCAAGACGACCGAGCCGCCGAAGGTTCTTCCTTCGCATCTCGATATCGAAGCCGTGGCGCAGGCAAAGCCGAAGCCGACGGCAGCGATCCTGACCGATCCCAAGGCCAACGACCTGTACAACCACGAGGTGGAGGCATGGGGCGATCGCATCCACGCCGCGGGTCTGCGCCTTTGCCGGTTCTACAAGGATCTGGGCGAGGCCGTTACCTGCGGTCCGGCACCGGCTCCCGAAGCGCGCGAAAAGCCCGTTCATACCCCTTAGTTGCAAGCCGAACGGGTCAGTCGAACCGGTATCGTATGGCTTTCCGGCTCATACCGAATTGACGTTCAAGGCGCGGGAAAGATTGCATAGTCTTGGTCGGTTGAGTTCGGTGCCATCCGTTATGGGGCCCGGGCGAGCCTGGCTGCAGCTCGATCCTTTGCAGTCTTGATGCTGCAAGGGACACGCAAGACACATGGGGCCAGGCGATTCTTCGAGTTCATCCCGTCCTCGTGAATTTGCGACCCTGGACCTGCTCCGGTTTGTGGCGGCGCAGGCTGTGGTTTTCTATCATCTGCTGTTCCTGTCCTGGGTGGAAGCGCCTGCGGCCGGGGGCATCGGTGCGGTAACGCGATCGGGGACACGCTTCGAAGCCGCCATCGCTTGGGCGAGCCTCGGGTGGCTGGGCGTACCGGTCTTCTTCGTAATTTCCGGCTTCGTCATATTCATGTCGTGCGGCGACAAGACCCCAGGCCAATTCGCTATCGGGCGGGCCAAGCGCATTCTTCCCGGGCTATGGACCTTTTCCCTCCTGTCTGCCGCAGTGGTGCTGATGGCGGGGGTACTGGCGCCGGTCGAAGCCATGCGGCGCATGATGCGCTCCATGGTGCTTTTCCCCTTCGGGCCGTGGATCGACGGGGCGATATGGACGCTGGTGGCTGAAGCCATGTTCTACGCCTTGATAATTGCCGCCATCAGGTTTCGGTTGCTGGCGCACATGACCGCGCTGACTTCGGCAATCACCGGTTTCAACCTCGTATTCTGGAGCGGCATATTGCTCGCCGCATCGGGCCTTGTCGGGCTGGATGCACAGGCCATCGCGGACCTTGCCGCATCCTATCGGCTGAGCGTCACGCTGGTGACGACGAACTGCTTCTTCCTTGTCGGCATAGCGCTCTATCAGGTCCATGCGGGCAAGGACGTCGCGCGCAACCTGGCTATCTACGCGATCAATTTCCTGATCGGGATGGTTGTCGTCTACTTCTTCGCCCGGGCCAGCGTTGGCGTGGTCGAGTACGGCCAGAACGCGCACGTCGCCTCGATCGTCTGGGCAGCAGCGATCCTCGTGGCAAGTGCCGGTGTGATGCTCCCCGTCTGGACGACGCGCCGGTGGGCAGGTGCGGCCAAGGCCATGGGCCTGCTGACCTACCCGCTCTATCTCGTGAACCAGATCACCGGGGGCTACCTGTTCGGTGTGATCGAGCGCGCGACCCACAGCCCGGTGCTTGCAGTCGGTGCGGCCATCGTTTTGTGCAACCTGCTGGCCGGGGCGTTCAGCTTCGGAATCGAGCGACGGCTACAGTCGGCCTTGGGTGCAATACTGGAGCGCGCCTTGCGGCATTTCCGGCAAAGGCTGCGGCTTCCGGTCTAGGAGGAGGCTCAATCGCGCCAGAAGGCCCAGCGGTACCGGGGGCGTTTGCCTTCGAGCGCCTTGGCTTCGGCGCGGCGCAATTTTCGGGCCTTGCGTTCGTGTTTCAGCGCCGTTTCGCGAAGATGGCGTGCCGCCAGGGCGTCCTCGTGGCGGGCGGCCAGCTGGCGCGCATAGCGGGCGAGTTGTTCGTAATAGATCGCATCGCGAATCTCTTCCATCGCTCTGTAATATGCTCAGGATCGTTCGCTTGTGGAGTCTTCTCTTCAATTGCGACGCGTCCGAAGAAAATTGCGCGCAAGAAATCATGCAGATGACTGCGTGGTTATGTTCAAATCTGCGCAGTTCCCCTCTCGCAGCCGGAGGGGTGCATCTCGGCCTGAACGGACGGCATTGCGAAGCTATTGAGTGACTTCGCCCGGCCGTCCGCAGGGATCCGGACCTTGCTTAGCGCACTTTCCCGCGCTGGATGAGGTTGACGATGCCGAGCAGGATCACCGCGCCGACGAAGGCGACGAGCAGGCCGACGATCGAGAATTGCTGGACGCTGCCGACGATCCCGAACTGGTTGGCAACGAGATTGCCGATGACCGAACCGACACAGCCGACCACGATGTTCCAGAAAATGCCCATCGAGGCATCGCGGTTCATGACCTTGCTGGCCAGCCAGCCGGCAATACCGCCAACGATCAGTGCTATAATCCATCCCATATGAACCTCCTGTCAGTTTCAATTTAGGGGATCATCATTCCCGGCGCACGATCTTGCCCGCCTTGCCCCATTCGCGCATTAACTCGTCGGCTTGCTGCAAGGTTGCCATGAACGATCGGTATCTTTCGTCCATGCAGCCCGCGTTCCAGGCGATTTCGGTGGTGGTGGCGCCTTTTGTCAGGCGCACGGTGCCATAGGCCATGTCCGGCATGAACTGTTCGCAGTCCCGGGAGTCGGGCGCCGGATCGGGAAGGTTCGACAGGATCGCGGCGATGCGGGCGAAACCGGAACTTCCTGCCTCGATCAGGTGATAGGCCGTATGCGTTGGAGCGCCGGTCTCGCTCGGGGTCTCGACGGGCTCAGCCCAGTTGCCGGTGCCGTCACGCCCGATGGTCCACGAGGATCGGGCCTGGCCCCAGGATTTTACTTCGAATGCGACGATGTCCCAGTTCGGGTTCCCGGCGCCTTTCGCGGATGTGGTCTTGGAAAGCGCTGACGAAGCCGGAACGACAGACAGGACTGCTGCCGCGGCAAGCGCGAATTGGCGGGTTCGGCCCGGGAGGGGGTGGCGGCTCATCGGTTGTGCGAGCTTGACGTCATGTGGCGCGTCTTCGCTTGGCAAGCCAAATGAGAACGCCTGCGTTTATGGCAGGGGAAAGCAGGCCGACGGCGACCCCGGCGAGGCCCAATCGATCGCCAAGCAGGTTCCACGGCAAGCCCAATGGGATCAGGAACACGCCGGAGAGCGGGTCGGTCTCCTGGCCGAACCAGCCGAAAGTACCGATCAGGAAAATCAGCAGTGCAAAGGCATAAAGTGCCAGGAAAATACGTGATGCCCATCTCACGCCTGATCGCTCCTGCTTGCCCATCGGCATCGGTTGCCCATTTTGTCTAACCTCCCTCGACGAGTGCATCGACGATCACATAACTCTCCGGGCCGAACTGGATTGTGTTCCGGTCACCGTTCCGCGTGACAGTGAATTGCCAGCCGGCAGAGCCATCCGCCTCGGCGCTGTCGGCGCCATAAGGCGTGGTCCCCCGAAAGAAGATGGCGCGCTTCCTGCCATCAGGCCTGGTGACCTCGACGAGGTTTGTACCGTCCGGTCCCCAATGGCGTTTCACGCCCGCAAAGCAGCGTGAATTCGGGGGCTTACCCGCCATGCCGCACGGGACTTGCGCGGTGGCATGGTAGTCGGTCCCCGGGACCAGTGCATCTTCCGTGCCGGGCAGGGTCGTGGGTTGGGGTGAAGGCGGTGCCGAGGATCCGGCGACGAATGCGAAGACGGCGGTCCCCGTCATGATGGTCAGTCCCTTGCCCCCGGGAAGCAGCGTGAAACCCTGCGCGGCGGGCAGAGCCGCCGCCATTTCCTCTCCAAAGCTGGGAGCAGGGCATAGCGCTCTCGTGGCCGCAACGGGCCCGATCGTCAGGCTGCCGTTGCCCGACTGCAGGGGCCCGGCGGACCAGTTGGCATTGCCCCTGTTGCAGTCGAGCGTCAGGCTCAAGCTGCCGTCGCGATTGAAGGAGAGTGTATGGCGGGCCTGTAGTGCGGGAGTCAGTGCAGCCCGTCCGGCATTGCCGCGATCGATCGAGACGAGCCTCCACGACGTTCCGGCCAGGACATTACCGGCATCGGCATCCGGCATGGAAACCGGGGCGCATGAGGCGAGAGTGCAGGCTGCCATACTTGCGGCAATTGATATGCGGGCAGGCATGAATGGGTCTCCTTCGCCGCCGTGGCGGTTGCCGCACGGCACCGCCATACATCACCGTTACAGGGCGCCCTCGTCGCCACCGTAGTAGACTTCGCTGATCTTGCCGTCCTTGCTGCCGAAGCATTGCCATGGGGCCTGCGCCCCTTCGACGTTGACATAGATCATCACGCCCGATTCCGCTTCGTCGATGCGGCGCGAGCCGATCACCTTGCCGCCGGTCATCTCGTTGACGCGGGCAAGGCACTTCGATTCCATGCCGCCGGGTGAGCGGATCGGGTCCTTCAGGGTCTTGGGCGCTGCGGCAGCCACGGTCTTTTCGACCGGACCATTCTCACCCATGCCCGCGTTGGCATCGCCGGTCGGAACCGAGACGATGGTGATGGCACCGACCGAACCGGCGATCTTGCCGCCAAGGACTTTCGCGTCGCTCTCGCTGGGGCAACCGACGAGGATTGCGCTGTCGTCCAGCCAGTTGGAGGTCACGGCGCTCTCGCCAAGACGCCGACAGGGTGCGCCGCTGGCGGGGTAGCCGTCACCGATGACGACGAGGCTGTCGGGGAAGACGACGGCCACCTCACTCGCCGGTGCAGGGGTCTCGGCGCTGGCGGTCGCCTCCGGCGAGTCCGCGGATGATCCGCAGGCCAGCAGGGGCAGGGTCATGCAGAGTGCCAGGGACGCTTTCAGGGCAGTCTTGTTCGTCAGGCTCATGGTATCGCTCCGATAAGTTCGCACGAATTGGGACGTTTCCCATGTCCTGCACCGCCCGGTGGTCGCCCGGTGCAGGACATGGGGGCCGGATGCCGTCAGCGGCACCGGGGATGCGAAACGATGTCGGAAGCAGAGTCCACGCGTCCGTTGACGGTAATAACCTGAAGGCATTGGCGCTTGGAGCGGTTGTACCAGACCGTACCGTAGCCGTTCCGGCCGGAATCGAATGTGTCGACCTTGCTGAAGCCGTTGATGCCAAGCTGGTTCTCCGCGCCGTCGCCCGCTGCGCCGACGAGGCGCTGGTACCAGGTCTTGCCGTCGGAGCCGCTCAGGTGGCCGGAACGGCACTTGGGATGAGTCTGGATGTCGCGGATATCCTCGATACGGCCATCGGCGACAATCACCTGGAGACACTGGTTCGACTGCTCACGCCACTGGATGCTGTAGCGGCCATTGCCGGAGGTGAAATTGTCGACCTGTTGGAAGCCGCGTCGCCCCAGTTCGTCCATCGCGCCCGCCGCCCGCGCGCCCTGGAGGTCCTGGAACTGCGCCACCTGGCTGTAGCCACCGCGATTGTGGTGGTGGCTCAGGTTGGCCTTGCGCTCGTCCACGCCCACTTCATAGCCACGGGAGTAGGGGTCCGAACGATTGTAGTTGTGATAACTCGCATTGTAGAGGCCGTCCTTGTAGCCCCGGTCGAATTCCGCCTGCTCCTGCTGCGAGTAATTTTTGTCGCCGTGATGATGCGACTTGCTGGCAAGGGCGGCGCCCAGGATTGCCAGCCCGGCAACAGCCCCGACAGCGGCTGCCGAACTTCCTCCCGAATGGCCGCAATCGCTGTCTTTCGCGTCGGTGATCGTCTCCACCGTGTCGTTGTAGACTTCCACGCGCACGCAGTTGTCGTCATGCTTGTTCCACCAGTAGCTGTAGACGTAGCCCTGCGAGTTCTTGTGGCTGCTGACGCTCTTGAAGCCTCGGTCTTTCAGCGCCTGTTCCGCCCCCCAGGCATCCTTTCCGTTGATCGACAGCAGCTTGTCAGCCTTCTCTGCGAAGGAAGGGGCGGAGCCCAGGATCGATGATGCAGTGATGGCCGTCGCCAGGAAGTAGGACAATGAGGTCTTCATGATGGCACCCTTTCCATTTTCCGTTATCGCCCGTGACTTCCTGCTCTTGGCCCTGGGGCGTGGCGGGAAGGTTGGAGGAGCAAGCGGCCCAACCGTCGTGAATTCGGGCGGGATCCCGCCTCCATCTGATTCCACTGAACATTGCCGACCCGGAGCATTCGATCCTTCGACAAGTCGAGGAGGGCCATTTGCACAATGCAGGCTGATGCCGTTCAAGATCGGTCGAGCCGGTCAGCCGGATTTTCTGTGAAACTCGAAAATGATCGCTCCGCCCGATCTCCCGGCTTCAGATTTTCGTTGTTGTACAGGATGAAGGAAGTTCTCGTCCTGAGCCATCGACATATATTGACACTGCATGTGCAAATGGTGACATTACGTAGTCTTGTCTTTTCACCATCAAGTTGAGAGCCGTGAAGGACGAACTGCTGCAAAGTTCCGTCATGTGCCGGGGCCTTTGCCCGCAAGCATGAGGTTGTCGTATGCTCGAGGCGAAGGCACAGGTCGGATCCGGCGCGGATGGATCGTCTGGCGATCGGGTCGATGATGCCGATGCGCGCGACAGGCCGTTCCACGAAGATGCGCACCGCGCAATTGCGACGATGGGGCCTGCGGCCGGGACACTGGTCTCGACCGGGGTCTGGCTCCACCTCGGCCATTGGATAGGCTGGCCCTGCTGGTTGACCGAAGGGACCACCCTGACGGGACGCGATGACCTGCCGCCCGCCATTTCCGCAGCGGACGATCTGCTGGTTGCCGCCAATGTTGTCGAACGCATGGGAATGGCCGACCCGCTTCGGCGCGTGATCGAGCATGCAAGGCCGGCGCTGGGCCCGCGTGCAGCGTTGCTATACGTCAGCGCCCCCAATCTGGGTGAGGCGCTCGCGGGTATGTGCTGCGCCAGCAATACCAACCATCCGTACATGCACTTGGAGATCGTTCGAGGGCAGCGCGGCCTTGACGTTCATGTCGAACCGAAGGTCGACATGGGGCGTCTTGCTGATTTCCTGATGCCGCTGGCCGCGTTGACGCTCTGCAAGGTCGTTGAATCCATCGCGTCGGAAAGGATGGAGGCGGTCGAATTGCGCACGAGCCTTGGCGCCACCTGTGTGCCGCCCGCGTTCTGGTCGAACATACGGTGCAGGGTATCGGCAGGATCGGCGGTGAATAGACTGCACATTCCGGCGGAACTGGCCGATCTGCCCAATCCCGAATCCGATCCGACCATGTGGTTGCTCGCGCAGGAAAACTTTCGCCATCAGGCGCAGGCGCACCCCGGCGGCTCCCTCACGGTCCGCGTTCGCAAGCGGGTGATGCACCTGCTGGCCCACGAAGGGCAGGCGCCGCGCCTCAAACAGATCGCGGCGGAACAGGGTCTGTCCTCACGAACGATCATCCGGGCGCTGTCGGACGAGGGGACGACATTCTTCGACCTTGTCGAACAGGAACGGCGCAAGCTGGCCGCCGAACTGATCGCCAATCCCTTGCTGAGCCTCGATACAGTGGCGACCAAGCTGGGCTTCAGCGACAAGTCCAGCTTCGGTCGGGCCTTCCGCAAGTGGTTCGGCACGCCCCCGGGCTACTTCCGCGAACGTGCCGCGATGAAGGCAGTGCGGGTGTCCCACTCCGCCGCCGCGTGCAGCCTCTTGCTGCCCATCTACGAGCCGGCACTGAACCTGTTCTGACTTCGCTGAATGCGGCGGCGTCCTGCGTTCTGAAAACGCCAAAGGCCCGGGCAATCCTTGCGGGGGGTAGGGCGAGGATGTCCGGGCCTGCGGAACTGGGATTCTGACTGCGGGGTCGATCCCTTTGGATAGCCCGCTGTTAACATCACGGGTTAACCTTAGCAATAAAGAAAAAGATATTTGATTTCATTGGTAATTTAATTTCGCAATTGCGGTAATGTTTACATGCCCATCGCCGATGGCATTACGTGTGGGCTGTTCCGTCAAGGTGTTCCGACCCGGGACTGTCCGATTAAAGGGGCCCTATGCCCCCGCAGATATGGGGAAAAGTCCAGGGTGAAGATGCTTGTTGCATGACCTGTCGTGATTTCGATTACGAATGGCATCGGATCGGAATTTATTCGCAGGTGCACGATCACTTGGGGCGCCGAGAATTGCCCGGGCTGTTGCTTTTGACCGTTTCGCTGACGCGAGGTTGGTTTGCGGCTTGCGAAGGTAAGCTATCGGGACTGCCGGATCGCCTTATGCTTCTCGCAATCGGCGGTTCGGTGCTGACGAGAAACTTGGTCGATCTTCGCTGAATAGGCATGACAAGGTTTTCCGGTTCCTCCACAATCGCAATGCCGTTGCTTTGCTTGCATCCTTAGAGGATGGGCTTTGGCTTAATTCGCGTTCCGAAATGGGGGTAAGGTATGCAGGATGAGGGTGATTTCATCGACTATTATCAGCTGCTGCAAGTCAATGCGGGCTGTGACGTCGAAGTCATCTCTCTTTCCTACCGGCACTTGGCCAAGAAGTATCACCCGGACCATCCGAAAACCGCAAATGCGGCTTTGTTCAAGCAAATTGTCGAAGCCTACAATGTCCTGAAAAGACCCGATAAACGGGCCGAATACGATGTTGTGTACCAGGCCAATGTCGGATCTCCAACGGCACACCAGCGCCTTGATATCGGCATCGATGAGAAAGTGGCGCTATCCGACGCAGAGATGCAGCGTAATATCTTGTTGCTGCTGTACAAGAGAAGACGAAGCAGCGCTCTCGACTGCGGGGTTTATGGGTTCCATATCCAAACGTCGTTCGGGTTATGCGACGATCTTCTCGACTTCCATATCTGGTACCTCAAGGCGAAGGGGTTCATAAACATGAACGAGCAGGGGATGCTGGTCATTACCGTGGAAGGCATCGACCACGTCATATCCCTGCACCAACCCCGACCGTCAGAAAAGTATCTGATGGCGCCAGCCAGCGATCGAGACAGCTGAAGCATCGCCGCCATCCGTGGTGCGACCAAAGGGCAGCTCTCTCCGGTAGGAAGTCGGTGTGCTTCCTGTGGAATCTGTCTTTTCGGGAAAATGGTGCGCAGAAGGGACTCGAACCCCCGACCCCAACATTACGAAAGCAGGGATAAGGCGGCTGGAATGGAGGGATCTGTGCGGGTTTAATGGTGGTAGGGGAAGGGGGGCGCGGGTTTGGCCCAAGCCCTTCCCAAGTTGCGCCATCGCCCTGTTAGGGGTGCTTTCTGCGGAAAGTATGTCAACAGGAATGATTCTGGAAAGGCGGCCCATGCGGGATCTGGTCCGGTATGGTGCATACCTCGCATGGGCTTGCCTCTTAGGCTGCTCTCATAACGATGGGCCGATTGGAGTCGGCTGTATGCCCGAGTTTGAACTTGGCGACGATAGCGGCCAGCTTTTGGGTTTCTTGGCCCAAGCTGCGGGTCGCGGCATTGGCCTGTTCAACCATCGCGGCATTCTGCTGGGTTGAGCGGTCCATGCCGCCTACTGCCTTGTTGATCTGTTGCAGGCTGTTGGACTGGCCGTCTGAGCTTACGGCAATGGATTGCACCAGTTCCCCGATTTCCTCAATGCGTGCCGTTATGCGCTCAAGCACGGTCCCTGTTTCGCCGACTAGCGAAACACCCGTGGCGATTTGCTCGCCCGCCGATGTCACGCGGCTCTTGACCTGATTGGCCGCATCGGTCGTACGCTGCGCAAGAGCGCGTACTTCGGATGCGACCACCGCAAATCCCTTGCCCGCATCCCCGGCACGAGCGGCCTCGACGCCAGCATTCAACGCCAAAAGGTTGGTCTGAAAGGCAATGCCATCAATCATTCCGATGATTTCGGCGATTTCCTCGGACTGGCGCGCAATTCCGTCCATCGCGCCGATGGCACGGCGCACGACATCGCCAGACTGGGTAGCATCCTCGCGGACCAGTGATACGCTTTCATTCGCGGTGGCTGCAGCGTGGGCGGTACGCGCCAGACCTTCGGTGACTTCGCCCAACTGACTGGCTGCCTCTTCGACCTGAGATGCCTGGGTTTCCGTTCGATGGGCCAAGTCGTCCGAGGCGCTGCGGATCTCACCCACGCCAATTCGGATCGATTCCGCGCCTGCCACAACTTCTCCCATCACGGCACGCAATGCGGCGACGGCGCTGTTGAAGTCGTCCTTCAGTTGCGAGAATGGCGGTGAAAGCTGAGCGTTGACTTCGCGCGAGAGATCTCCCGAAGCGAGCGCCGAAAGGCCTTCTCCGATGCTTGAAACAAGCATGTGGGTCTGTTCTGCCTTGGATCTGTCGGCCGCGTCCAGTTGGTTCCGGAAGTCTTGCGTTGCCCGAACCAGGTCGCCCAGTTCATCTTCGCGCTCCTGACAGGGCAGCGTGACTCCGGCTTCACCCCGGGCAAGCCGTCCGATGGCGTGGATCAAGCTAACCAAAGGCGCGACCAGATGGCGACGACAGGCAATGGCTACTCCGATGATGGCCAGTGTGGTCAAGACCATTCCCGCAGCACTGGCAAACAGCGCCAGGCGTAAGTACGATGCGCTCGATGTTCCAACGGCTGCAACGTGCTTCTCGATCGCATCCGAGATCGAAGCCATGCTGCCTTCGAGTTCTTCAAACGCCGACTGGAACTCTGGCAGCATGGCCGTCGCGGTCTCGGGATTGCTGCGTGCTTGTTCCGCAATGGCAAGTGCCTTGCCGGTATACGCCGCGAGTGGCGCGTCCACAGTGGCTGCGGCGTCTCGCACGGTGCGATCCCCCTGATAGGACAGGTCGAGCTGCAATTTCTCCATGAGCAACTTGTTGTTGCGCGAAAGCCGCTCGATGTCGGCGGTCAGGTCCGGGTCGGCATTGCGCGCCTTGACTAGGATTGTCACCACGTCTCCGCGGATCGAATCGTGCAGCATGTCGGCCTCCATGTGGTTGCGCAGGAGGCCGGACGCGTTAACGATGGCGTTGACCTTGCTGATCTGGGCGTAACTGATCCACACATTCACGAGGCCAGCAAACATGACCAGCGCAAGGATTGCGCCCATGAAAAGGGTGACTTTTCCATTAATCGATTTCATGAAGTCCAATCCGAGATCGGGAAAACAACGATGCGATGGGCGCGACATCATCCGGGGGGGAGATGTGCCATCGTCCGCAAATGCATGGTTACCCGGATTCTACTGCCGACATCTTAATTGCTATGGGCGGCTTTGCCACACTCTGCCCGCCATGTTCTCTAAACGGCTGGTTCCCTAGAAGACCGCCGTTCTACGGAGAATGTAGCCATGTGGAAATCTGGTCTGAGTTGCCTAGCCCCTCTCGGGGTATGCCTGTCGGTGCCTGCAGTTGCGAACGATGAGCCATCGGCGCGCGGTTTCGAGGTAAGCGGAGATTATACCGCCGATGCGATCCTGATCAGCGATAAGGGGGCAAAGGATAAAGCCTATGGCCTCGACAACCTGAACCTGCAGGTCGATGTCGATCTTGGACGCGTGGCCGGTTGGCAGGGCGCGCAGGTTCATGTTCACTTCCTGAACAACCTTGGCGGCATGCCCAATAACCGGGCCGGTACGTTGCAAGGTGTCGATAACATCGAAGTGGCAACTCAGCGTTTTCGCGTCTTCGAAGCCTGGATCGAACAGTCTATCGGGCCGCGCACGACATTGCGTGCCGGGCTTTATGATTTGAACAGCGAGTTTTACGCCAACGATGCGGCGGGATTGCTGCTGGCTCCCGCGTTTGGCGTAGGCTCGGAAATATCTGCTACTGGACCCAACGGTCCGTCCATCTTTCCGTCCTCGGCTCTTGCCGCGCGCGTCGAACACCGTTTCGGTCGGGACGGGTTCATGCGCGTGGGAGTGCTCAATGCCAATGCGCGCACCTTAGGTGATCCTGGAGGAGTGGATTTTGACTTCGATGAAGGATTGTTGCTGATCGCCGAGACAGGCGTGGAAGCGAGCTTCAAGGCGACGGCGGGGGTCTGGACCTATACCCGAGATCAGGACGAGGTCGTCACGCCATCAGGTGATGGGCCGCTGCGGCGCAGTGCCGCACAGGGGGCTTATGCAATTTTCGAGCACCCTATTGCCAACCGAGACCAGGACAACGAGGTGACGGGCTTCGTTCGTGTCGGTGTATCGGATGGGCATACAACCGTGTTTCGCGGAGGTTGGCAGGCCGGCGTGCTGTTCGAGGCGCCATTCCCAGGCCGCCCGTTAGGTGCGCTATCGATAGGCGCCAATCAAGCCTTTGTTTCGCACGCCTACCGTGACGCGCTGGCGGCGACAGGAATACCTCCAGCGAGCGCAGAAACCCAGCTGGAAGTTACTTATACCGACGTAATTTTCGGGCGGATCGGCATTCAGCCCGACATGCAGATTATCGTTGATGCTGGAGGCGAACGAAACCGCCCGTTGGTGATCGTCTCGGGGCTTCGTTTCACGTTCGAATTTTGATGCTGGCTGTTCTCAAGTTCTTTCAGGATCACTTTGCAGAAATGCATGGGGCGATCCGTTGAGATTGCGTGCGCGGCGATGGCCGCGCACCTCTGGATTTGCCCAAATGCGGGACGGAACGGTTCCGCAAGCATACCAAGCAGGCGTTGGCGCCCGTGTTTGCCAATTCGTTACAGAACACTGCCCAAAGTACTTCAGGCAATTCTCAAGTTAGCCCCAAAGGCGCGCGGCGTTTCGCCGCCCGTTGGCAGGCTTCCTTGTCAATGTATCTTCAGGAAGGTGGTGCCGCAGAAGGGACTCGAACCCCCGACCCCAACATTACGAATGTCGTGCTCTACCAGCTGAGCTACTGCGGCGTGCCTGGCGGTCCGATCATGGTTCGGACCGAGGACAGGGGGCGGCCTTTACCGGGGCGAATGGGTTCGTGCAAGAGGGTTTGCGATATCGTTTCGCCATCTGCCTTTGCAGCGCGCAAACGGGTGCCTGTCACGACTGTTAGCTGCCGGAACTGAAGGGCCGGCCAGACGAGGCGATGGATTGCGGAACGGGACCGGGAGAGAGGGACACTTCCCTCCCGTTCCCGTTCCGCGTTCCCGTCTCTGCGTCCTGCCTTGCGGCAGGATGAGTGACGGGAACGGTCACCTCGTGAATGACATATCTCGCGGGCAGGAACCCGGAGGGCCCGGTCAGGAACGAATCTGCTCGGGCGCCGATGTCGCGCGTAATAGTATTGCTCGGGCGGCAAGTACAACTGAAATATTACAGTTCCGAGACCGGTCTTGGGCAAAGCCCGTGGAACTGATCGAGCCTTCTTAACCAAGCCGGATGATATGCAGGACTACTGGATCGGCGAGGTGCTTATGCTCGCCGATGGAAATGTCCGGGCGCACAACCGTCTGCGGGGCGGGCTTGTTCGGTATGGCCGCTTCATCGGCCGGGGCCGGACCGGCCGTTGGGAGACTGGATTGTTAGCCGCGGATCTCGGTCAGGCGGCGTTCCCAGGCGAGGGCGTGCTCGACGATGGTGGGCAGGTCGGCGTAGCGCGGCTGCCAGGGCAGGGTGGCCTTGATCCGCCGGTTGTCCGAAATCAGGGAGTCCGGATCGCCGGCGCGGCGGCCTTCCAGGCGCCGTTCGATCGTCCGGTTGGTCACGCGGTCGACGGCATCGAGCACGTCGAGCACGGAGAAACCCTTGCCGTAGCCGCAGTTCATCGTCAGCGAGCGTCCGGGCTGCGCGATCAGCGCCTCGAGCGCAAGGACGTGGGCATTGGCAAGGTCCGACACGTGAATGTAGTCGCGCACGCCCGTACCGTCCGGCGTGTCGAAATCGGTCCCGAAGACGGCGACGTGGCTGCGCTTGCCGAGCGCGGCTTCGACGGCGACCTTGATGAGGTGCGTGGCCCCGGCGGTCGACTGGCCGGTGCGGGCCTGCGGATCGGCGCCCGCCACGTTGAAGTAACGCAGCGCGCAGTAGTTGAACGGGTGCGCCTTGGCGACATCGCCCAACATGATCTCGGTCATCAGCTTGGACGTGCCGTAGGGATTGATCGGCGCCTTGGGGCTGTCCTCGGTTACCGGCGAGACTTCAGGGATCCCATAGGTGGCCGCAGTGGAGCTGAAGATGAAGTGCGGTACGCCGGCCTTGACCGCCGCATCCATCAGTGCGCGGCTCTTGGCTGTGTTGTTGTGATAGTACTTGAGCGGATTTTCGACCGATTCCGGCACGATGATCGACCCGGCAAAATGCATGATCGCCTTCGTGCCCTGCTCGGCGAAGATTCGGGCAAGCAGTTCGCTGTCCTCGATATCCCCTTCATAGAAGGCCACCCCCTCGGGAATGGCGAAGCGGAAACCCGTCGTCAGGTTGTCGATCACGGCCACCGGCCAGCCTGCATCGATAAGGGCGAGCACGGCATGGCTGCCGATGTAGCCAGCGCCGCCGGTGACGAGGACGGGGAGTTTCTGGGTCATGTTCAGGCTGTCCGGAGATTGGCGTCGGTCGAGACGATGAGATTGAACTTTATGGCTTGCGGGCCATGGCATATGGTCCATGTTGCAACGCGTCAAACACCGAGTGGGAGATGCGTCCGCTGTGGGGCATTCCGTCCCGGTCATCCACCCCGATCAGGTCTCGGCCCGGCGCCGTTGCGCTTTTCAAAATGGGAGCAAGCATGGTTTCGCAATACCCGACGGTCCTCGTCACCGGTGCGGCTGGCTTCATCGGCGCCGCCGTCGCGGAAGCGCTGATGGCGCGCGGGCAGCCGGTGATCGGCATCGATTCCATGAACGACTACTATCCGGTCTCGCTCAAGGAGGCCCGCCGCGATCGCCTTGTCGCCCGGTTCGGCAATCTCTTCACCTTCTGCAAGCTCGACTTCGCCGACATGGAAGCGACGCTGGCCGCGCTGGCGCCTCACGATTTCGGCGCGATCGTCCATCTGGGCGCCCAGGCAGGCGTGCGCTACTCGCTGGAAAACCCGCAGGCCTACGTCGCCTCGAACCTCGCCGGCCATGTCAACATGCTCGAGATCGCGCGCGCCCGGCAGGTCGGGCACATGGTCTATGCCAGCTCCAGTTCGGTCTACGGCGGCAACGAGAAGCTGCCCTTCGCAGTGGAAGACCGCGCGGATCATCCGGTTTCGCTCTACGCCGCGACCAAGAAGGCCGACGAGCTGATGAGCGAGACTTACGCCCACCTGTTCCGCATTCCGCTGACCGGCCTGCGTTTCTTCACCGTGTACGGTCCATGGGGTCGGCCCGACATGGCCATGTGGAAGTTCACCGAGCGCATGCTCTCCGGACGCCCGATCGACGTCTACAACCATGGAGAGATGCAGCGTGACTTCACCTATATCGACGATATCGTCGGCGGCGTCCTCGCCTGCCTCGATCGTCCGCCTGCCGACGACGGGCAGGCAAAGGCCGGCGGCAGCGTGAAGCCGCACGCCCTCTACAACATCGGCAACAACCGCAGCGAACGCCTTATGCGCCTCATCGAGGTTCTGGAAGATGCCTGCGGCGTGAAGGCCGAACTCAACCTCCTGCCGATGCAACCGGGCGACGTCCCCGCTACATACGCCAACATCGACGCCCTGACCCGCGACACCGGCTACGCGCCGACAACGCCGATCGAAATCGGCGTGCCGCGCTTCGTGGAGTGGTATCGGGGGTATGTGGGCGCCTGATCACAGGCGCATTGGGCGAAGGCTCACGCCCCGGCGGGGAATTCCCCTCCGGGGTGTTCGCGTGCCTCAGGCGCAGTTGAAGTGCGCGACGATCTTGCGGTCCAGCGGTTCCTTGAAGCGCAGGAACAACTGGCGGGCGGTCTTGCGGATGGCGGTCGCGGGGAAGGGGCCGATGGCGCCGATCCACAGGGAGCAATCGCCATCGTTCAGGGCCGCGGGAGCGTCGATTTCGAGGTCGCAGCCCGAATCGGCGAGGCTGGAGATCCGCACGCTTGCGCATGCGCCAGAGTGAACGCATTCGCCGTAAACAACCGTATTCATTGCCTGCACTCTGCCCGTCAGCCGGGCCCTCTCGTTTCAAACCGGTCACGGGTCAGGCGCTTGGGCCTGCCCGATTCCCGTCATCGATGTTGCGAGAGGATAATCGCTTTTGAGGTCAGTTCGGTTTCACTGGTGTGTCGAAATCGTGATGGGCACCGCAGTGCGGGCGGCAGGCTGAAGTCGAAGCCCGCCGCTTTACGATCGTCTGCGGTCAGGCGGCCTTGTCGTGCACCTTGTCGCCGTTCGTGCCGTTGCCGTCGATCTGGCCGAACAGGGCCGTGACGAAATCCTCGCGCCAGCGAAGGACATCCTCGTCGCGGACCGAAGCGAGCAGCGCGGCATGGCGCTGTTTGCGCTCGCTCAGCGGCATGTCGAGCGCGCGCTTGATCGCCTCGCTGACGTGTTCGATCGAGTGCGGATTGACCAGCAGTGCCTCGGTAAGCTGCTGGGCCGCGCCGGCGAACTGCGAGAGGATCAGGACGCCCGGGTCTTCGGGGTCCTGTGCCGCGACGTATTCCTTGGCGACAAGGTTCATGCCATCGCGCAGCGGCGTGACGAGACCGATGTCGGCAGCGCGGTAGAACCCGGCCAGGTGGCTGCGCGGATAGCCGCGGTTGACGTAGCGGATCGGCACGAAGGCGACATCGGCATGGGCGCCGTTGATGTGCCCGGTCTTGCGCTCCAGATCCTCGCGAATCTGCTGGTAGCTGGCGACATCCCCGCGCGAGGGCGGGGCGATCTGCAGCAGCACGACATTGCCGGCCTGGTCCGGGTGATCCGTCAGGAAGCGACCGAAGCTTTCGAACCTCTCGCCCAGCCCCTTGGAGTAGTCGAGCCGGTCCACGCCGATCATCAGCTTGCGGCCGCGGATGCTGGCCTTGAGGCGCTCGTAGGCCTCCTGTGCTTCGGCGCTGCGGGCCCCTTCGACGAATTCGTCGTAGTCGACGCCGATCGGGAACGCCTTGGCGAGGATCTTGCGGCCCTGGTACTCGACCGTGCCATCGTCGGTGATCGGCAGACCCATCTCCTTGCTAACGTAATGCATGAAGCTTTCCAGCCATTCCTGGGTCTGGAAGCCGATCACGTCATACTCGAGCATCGAGGCGACGAGCCGCTCATGGAACGGGAGCGAGACCAGCAGGCGCGTGGGCGGCCAGGGCGTGTGCAGGAACAGGCCCATGCGGTTCCGGATGCCCTTGCGGCGCAGCATCGAGCCGAGCGGGAGCAGGTGGTAGTCATGGACCCAGACGAGGTCGTCCGGTTCGATGAGGGGCAAGACGCTGGTGGCGAAGCGGGCGTTGACGCGCTCATAGCCCTCGCCGAAGCTGCGGTCGTACTCGGTCAGGTCGATGCGGTAGTGGAACAGGGGCCAGAGCGTGCGGTTGGCGTAGCCGTTGTAGTATTCGTCGATGTCCTGCGTTTCGAGGTCGATGGTCGCGGTCGTGACATCGCTGATCCGCTGCATGTTGAGGTGACCGGTGAATTCCTCGGTCTCCTGCCCGGACCAGCCGAACCAGATGCCGCGATGTTCGCGCAGCGCCGAATTGAGCGCCACGGCAAGCCCACCCTGGGCGCCCGCAGCACCTGCCGCCTTGGGCACCGAAACCCGGTTCGATACGACAATCAGCCTGCTCATACTTCAGTCCCCTGTGACGCCCCCGGGCGCCGATCGGTCGCGACGCGTCAGCGCCAGTCCCGCCATGACCGCGACAGTTGCCCGGCGCAGTTTATGATACCGACAAGCGAATAGGTCTGCGGGAAGTTCCCCCAGAGCTCGCTCGTCTCGAAATCCATGTCCTCCGACAGAAGGCCTGACTTGGTGCGATGGCCGAGCATGGCCTCGAACAGGCGCCGGGCTTCCTCGTCCTGGCCGCTGCGGTGCAGGGCCTCGATCAGCCAGAACGTGCAGATGTTGAACGCCGTCTCGGGCAGGCCGAAGTCGTCCTCGTTGGCGTAGCGCAACATGTGTTCGCCCCGGCGCAGGGACTTCTGGACCGCCTGCAGCGTCGACTGGAACCTGGGGTCGTTGGCATGCACGAAGCGCAGTTCGACCATCTGCAACAGGCTGGCGTCGAGCTGGTCGCCGCCGAAACTGGCGACATAGTACCCACCCGCGCCGCCATCGTCGAGGTCGGGGCCTTCCAGCCTGTACCACGCGCCTTCGTCGATGTTCTTGCGGATCGTGTCGGCCCGTTCGCGCCAGAGCTTGTGCCGTTCATCGAGTCCAAGGTGCTGGGCGGCATTGGCAAGGCGGTCGCAGGCGGCCCAGCTCATCACGCTCGAATAGGTATGGACTGCGGTGCGGGTGCGCAGCTCCCACAGGCCCGCGTCGGGCTGGTCGTGGGTCTTCCATGCCATCTCGCCCACTTCCTCGAGGCTTTCGAAATCGTCCATGTTCGCCATGCGCAGCAGGCGGCGGTCGGAGAAGGCCTGGATGGATGGCAGGACGATCTGGCCGTAGCAGTCGTTCTGGATCTGGTAGTAGGCGGCGTTGCCGACGCGCACCGGGCCCATGCCGCGATAGCCGGAGAGGTCCTTGGCCTCCCACTCGATGATTTCCTTGGCGCCGCTCACGGCATAGAGCGGCTGGATTGCACCTCCCTCGGCGTCGTCGACGATGTTGCGCAAGTAGGCGAGGTACTTTTCCAGCACGTCGAGCGCGCCCAGGTGGTTGAGCGCCTGCACGGTGTAGTAGGCGTCGCGGATCCAGCAATAGCGGTAGTCCCAGTTGCGCTGGCTGTTCGGCGCTTCGGGGATCGAGGTGGTGAGAGCCGCGACGATCGCACCGGTTTCCTCGTGCTGGCACAGCTTGAGGGTGATCGCGGCGCGGATCACCGCATCCTGCCAGTCCATCGGGGTGGCAAGGCCGCGCACCCAGTTGGCCCAGTAGGCCTCGGTCAGCTGGCACATGGTTTCCAGCTCGTGCTGGACGTTCCCGGCAAAGGGTTCGTCCGGGCCGAGGAAGAAGTGCATCGGCCGTTCGAGGCGGAAGTAGCGTTCGTCGAGGACGTAGCCGATCGGCGCATCCGTGGTGAGGCGCAGGGTGTTGCGTTCGACCAGATAGCGGATGTGGTTGGAGCCATGGGTGATCTGGGCCAGCTGGGCACCATAGCCGCTCATCGGCGTGAGCACGACCTTGATGCGCGGGGAGCCGTGGACCGGACGCACGATGCGGGCATAGGCCACCGGGCGGTAGGTGCGCCCGGAGCGCTGGAACCGCGGGCAGAAGTCGATCACTTCGACGACGCCGCCGTGAACGTCCTCCAGCCGGGTCACCAGTATCGGCGTATTGCGCATGTAGTGTTGGCTGATGGAGACCTGCTCCTCCAGTTCGAAACGCCAGGTGCCCGCGTCCTGCCCCTCGTCACCGCGCAGGAGCGCGCAGAAGGTCGGGTCGCCGTCGACCCGCGGGACGCAGCCCCAGACGATGGCGCCGGATTCGTCGATCAGACCGCTGACCTGGCAATTGCCGATCGGCCACAGTTCCAGCGAGCTCATGCGGGGCGTTCTCCTGCTTTTCCTGCATTTTCGGCATCGGGTGTCATTCCGGCTGTGCCGGCCGGATCTTCGGCGAGGGCGCGGGTGAGCCACGCGTGGACGTGCTCTACGCTCTCGAGCCGCCAACTGGCCGCCGTTTCGCGCATCGGGCCGACCAGGATGCCTTCGCCGCCCATTGCGGTGACGGCCCTGAAGGCATCTTCATCGGTAACGTCGTCGCCGATGAAATAGGGCGTCGCGCCGGCAAAGCGCGGCATTTCCATGAAGCGGGCGACGGCGCTGCCCTTGTCCGATCCGGGCATGACCACTTCGACGACCATCTTGCCGTCCTTGACGTCGGCGCCATGGGCTTCGGCAAGCTCGCGCGCCAGGGCGAGAAGCGGGGTGCGCATATCGGACCGCCCGCGATAGTGCACAGCCATCGAGAAGGGCTTGCGCTCGACGAGCAGTTCGCCGTTGTCGCGGGCGAAAGCGCCGAGCGGGCGGGCGATCGTTTCGGGCAGCTGATCGGCAAGCGGGTGGATTTCGGCACTGCGGCAAGGACGGAACTCGCCGCCGTGGGAGCCGGCCATGGCGACGTCGACCGGGCCCAGCAGGCGGTCCAGCGCCTCGAGCGCACGGCCGCTGACGAGGGCCAGGCGGCCTTCGAGTTTCTCGCCCAGCGTCTCGATCAGGGTGGGCAGGGCCTTGGCGATCTCGACATGGTCGGGATGGGCAGCGATATCGACGAGGGTTCCGTCGAAATCGAGGAAAAGGGCGGCCTTCGAGGAAAGGCGCAAGGGGGGCGGCTGGGACAGGTCGTCGGGCGACGATCCGCGCAGCGCCAGCTTCAGGCTGTCGCTTTCGTCTGTCATCGCTATGACCTTTGCATCATCTGGCACACAGGCCAACCCCCAGCTCCTCAAAAATGCCGCTTTGCAGCAACGATCGGGCGAAAGGCCGGTTCCCCGGTTGAAATGCCCGGTCGCGGTCGCCATTGTCCGCGCGCTGCGAACCGGGCGGCGCCGATCCGGTTCTTCTGTCCATTCATGCCAAAGGCACGCGGGGAGGCACCGATCCAGACGCTCGAAACCATCAGTACGTTCTTTGCAGGCCAGCCGGCCGCCTATGCTCTTGTCTCGCTGGCCGGACTGCTTCTTGTCGCATGGTTCGCCAACTGGCTGGCCAAGAAGCTGGTCGTGCGGCCGGTGACGATCATGATAGCGCGCACCCCGCTGCGCAACGAGGCAAACGACGTGCGCAAGCTCGTCACCCACCTCGCGAATGTCGTGCCGGCCGTCATCCTGCATCAGGGAATCGCGGTCATCGCGGGCCTGCCGGAGCAGGCAGTCGTGCTGGTGCAGGTCCTGTCGCAAGCCTTCATCATCTTCACCCTGGCGCGGGCGCTGTGCGATCTGCTGGAACTGGCCAACGATGCCTATGAACTGAAGCCAGAGGCGGCGAGCCGGCCGATCAAGGGCTATCTGCAGGTCGCCAAGATCCTGATCTATGCCGCTGCCTCGATCCTGATCGTCGCGGCGCTGATCGGCCAGTCGCCACTGCTGCTGCTGTCCGGTCTTGGCGCGCTAGCCGCCGTGATCATGTTGATTTTCCGCGACACGATCCTCTCGCTCGTCGCCTCGGTGCAGTTGCGTTCGAACGACATGCTGCGCGTGGGCGACTGGATAGAGATGCCGCAGCTCAATGCCGACGGCGACGTGATCGACATCGCGCTGCACACCGTAAAGGTGCAGAACTTCGACAAGACCGTCACGACGATCCCGACGCACAAGCTGATTTCCGACTCCTACCGCAACTGGCGTTTCATGCGCGAATGGGGCGGGCGGCGGATCATGCGTTCCCTGCTGATCGACCAGACGACCATCGATTTCCTCGGTCGCGAGCAGTGGGAGGACTTGCGCTGCTTCATGCTGCTCGAGCCCTACATGGCCGCCAAGGACAGGGAGCTGGCCGAATGGAACGCGCAGAATGCCGTACGCGATGGGGAGGATGACCGCCCGGTCAACCGCCGCCGCCCGACCAATGTCGGTACCTTTCGCGCCTATATGCTCGCCTATCTCGAAGCCCACCCGCGCATTGCCAGGCGGGGGACGACGATGGTTCGTCAGCTCGCGCCGACCGAGAAGGGCCTGCCGCTGGAAATTTACTGCTTCACCGACACCGTCGACTGGGCGGAGTACGAAGGCATCCAGGGCGACATCTTCGACCATCTCCTTGCAATCCTGCCGCAATTCGGCCTGCGCCTGTTCCAGCATCCGAGCGGCCGGGACCTCGCCGGGCTGGGAGAGCCGTTGCGGGAACGGATGGCGCCATTATCGATGGAATAAATGACGCTTGAGTGTGCCGCTGAGTAGTTTACCGGATCTTTCCCTGCGCAAGGTGCAAGTGTAATTCCAATGCGCCGGTTGCAACCTTGCTAGGACCGGCTTTACTCGCGACACACGCTTTTCCGTCATTTCAGAGGCCCATGCCCACGATCGTTCCAGTCATTTTGTGCGGAGGCAGTGGTACGCGACTGTGGCCGCGCAGCCGTGCCGCCAAGCCCAAGCCGTTCCTGCCGCTGGTAGGCGAACAGACCCTGTTCGAAGCCACGGTCGCGCGATGCCCCGCAGCCGCCGGTTTCGCCGGGCCTATCGTCGTCACCGGCGTGAAGCACCTCGATCATGTCGAGGCGCAGCTCGGTGGGCGCGCCGATGCCCGGGTCATCGTCGAGCCGGCGGCGCGCAACACGGCTGCGGCCATCGCGCTCGCGGCCCATCGCCTGCCGCAGGACGCGATCATGCTGGTATGCCCCAGCGACCATCATATCGGCAGGCCGCAGGTCTTTGCCGAAGCGGCGCTCAAGGCCGCGGCGCTGGCGGAAGAGGGCTGGCTGGTCTCCTTCGGGATCGAGGCGACCGCGCCGGAAACCGGCTTCGGCTATCTGAAGCGGGGCGAACCGATCGACGAGAGGGGCTTCAGGACAGCGCAGTTCGTCGAAAAGCCGGATCTGGAGCGGGCCAAGGCCTTCCTGGCAGACGGCAGTTACGCCTGGAATGGAGGCATCTTTGCCTTCCGGGTGAGTGATTTCCTCGCCGAACTGGCGGCGCATCGCCCGCAGATCGCGCAGACAGTGTGCGAATCCGTCGCCAAGGGCCGGGAAGAGGGGGCACGCTTCCACCCCGACGCCGAAACGTTCGCTGCGACGCAAAGCGATTCCGTCGACTACGCGGTGATGGAAAACACCGACCGTGCGGCCATGGTCCCGGCCGACATGGAGTGGTCGGACATCGGCAACTGGCAGGCCCTGCACGATGCGCTGGAGCGTGACGGCAACGGCAACACCGTGCGCGGCGCCGTTGCCGAACTGGTCGATTGCCGCAATGTCCTGGTGGACAGCGATGGCCCGCGGGTCTCGGTCATCGGGCTCGAGGATGTGATCGTCGTCGTCGATGGTGACGACATCGTGATCACGACGGCCGCAGGCGTGCAGAAAGTCGGCAAGCTTTCGGGCGCGGTCAACCAATAGTCGAGTACTCCCATGGTGCGCTTGCGGACGCAATCGCGCTGCGCCATGCACATGACACCCTGTTCCGGCATGGCGTTCAATCGCGCCTGCGCGAAGGCCGGACCATGAAAGGTTTGAGATGAAGAAAATCGTGGCTTTCGATCTCGACGGGACTCTGGCCCTCAGCAAGCAGCCGCTTACCGACGAGATGGCGCAGGCCATGGCCGATCTTCTCGAGGTCGCCCAGGTTGCGGTGATTTCGGGCGGTGACTGGCCGCAGTTCGACAAGCAGGTGGCCAGCCGCCTGCCCGGTCATGCCGACCTCTCGCGCCTGTGGATGCTGCCGACGAGCGGTGCCAAGCTCTATGTCCATCGCGAAGGTGGCTGGAACGCAGTCTATGCCGAACTCTTCAGCGACGAGCAGAAGCAGGCCATCCTTGATGCCTTCGATGCCTCACTCGAAGCGACCGGATTCGTGCCCGAACAGACCTGGGGTGAGCGGATCGAGGATCGCGGCAGCCAGATTACCTTTTCCGCGCTCGGCCAGCAGGCTCCGCTAGAGGCCAAGGAAGTCTGGGATCCCGATTTCGCCAAGCGCAAGGTGATCCAGGCCGACCTGATCCAACGCCTGCCCGGCGTTTCGATCAATCTCGGCGGCGCGACATCCGTCGACGTAACCCAGCCGGGCGTCGACAAGGCCTGGGGCCTGCGGCGCCTGTCGGAACATAGCGGCGTTGAGGAGCGCGACATCCTCTTCATCGGCGATGCCATCTTCCCGGGCGGCAACGACTATCCGGCCAAGGCCATGGGGCTCGACACGATCTGCGTGCGCGATCCGGCCGATACCGCCAATGTCATTGCCGCCATCGTGTCCTGCCAGAAGGCGATCTGACAGCGCCGGGCAGGATGACCGGTCAAGGGCGGCTGCGGCCGTGAACGCGGAGGCCCGATGCCGGCATTCTACCTGACATTCCTGGGTGTTCTCCTCGCGGGGTTCGGTGCGCGGGACCAGGTCACGATCGCCGGGCTCACGGCACGGCAGGGGCAACGTCCGGGTGTCCTGCTGGTCACCCTGGTTTGCACCGGCCTGACTTCGGCATTGGCGGCATGGGCGGCTTCGAAGACGCTTCCCGTCCTGCCGCCGCCGGCGCGCGCGATCTTTGCGGGGATCGCGATCGGTCTCGCCGGTCTGGAATCGATGATCCTGTCGCCGCGTCGCAAGCCGAAAGAACCGACCAATTCGCTCGGTGCGCTCGGCCTTGTGCTGGCCGCTGCGCAAGTGACGGACGCGGTTCGGTTCCTGATATTCGGCCTCGCAGTAGGCTTGGGCGCCCCCTTGGCGGCAGGCTCCGGCGGCCTGCTTGGCGGCATTGTCCTGTCCATCCTTGCATGGGCGGCGCCCGGCGCCCTCGATCGACCACTGGCGATGCGCGGGCGCCGTATAGTCGGAGCCGTTCTGGTGCTTGTTGCCCTTGTCGTTTTCCTGAGGGAATTCGGGCTACTGTGATCGGAATATCCGATTGAACCAAGTCTTTTAATACGCGTTTTGGATTATACATTGTGTCCAACATACCAGCACGAGGGACAACCATGACTTCCAAGGACAACGTACAGGCCGCTCTCATCGACAGCCTCAACGGGCTGCTGGCGGATACTTTCGCGCTCTACGTGAAGACCAAGAACTTCCACTGGCATGTGAAGGGTCCCCAGTTCCGCGACCTGCATCTGCTGTTCGACGAACATGCGACGGAAATCTTCGCGCTGACCGACCTCGTGGCCGAACGCGTGCGCAAGCAGGGCGGCAAGACCCTGACCAGCCCCGATGCGATCTCGGCAAAGACCCGCATCAAGCCGCAGGATTCGACCGACCTCGACGCGATGGCGATGGTCAGGGAACTGCGTGACGACAATCTCGCCTATGTCGAGCGACTGCGCGAAGTGAAGGCCGCTGCCGGCGAAGCGGGCGACAATGCCACCGACGGCATCGTCGACGACTGGACCGATCAGGCCGAGCAACGCGCCTGGTTCCTGCGCGAAATCCTCGCCTGACGGAACGCTGGCGGGCGGCGCGCCAGGTCGCCGCCCGCAGGCAGTCCTTTTCCGGGAAGCACAAAAGCTCCCTCTACCCCCACGACAAATTACTCGCGCGCTGCTAGAGCGCGTCCATGCCCAAGATCCAGATTATCGAGAACGCCGACGACAAGGCGATTGCCGAGTGGTTCGCGCAGCGCTTGCAGGCGGCACTGTCGCTCACCTCCGATGAAATCGCTATCACCGTGCCGGGCGGATCGACGCCGTTTCCGATCTTCGACCTGCTGGCGAAGATGGACCTGCCCTGGCACCGCATCGCCGTTTGGCCGGGGGACGACCGTATCGTCGAGGAGGAACACCCCGCTTCGAATATCGGCAAGATCCGCGCCCGTCTCGAACCGGTCGGGGCGCAGATCGTGCCGCTGACCGAAGACGCCCAGCCGCCGCATTTCGCCATCGCCTGGCTTGGCATGGGCGGTGACGGGCATATCGCCTCGCTGTTTCCGAACACCGATCCGCAGGTGAACGATCGCCATGCCGTTCGCCGCCTGACGCCCGACCCGCTTCCGCCCGAAGCCCCGTTCGATCGTGTGAGCCTGACGATCCCCGCGCTGCTCGACAGCGATGAGATCATGTTCGTCATCCGCGGTGCCGACAAGCGCGCGGTCCTCGACGGCGCGATAAAGGGGGAGCACGATCTTCCGGTCGCTCGCCTGTTGGGTGCTGCCCGTCACAAGGTGACCTGCTTTTGCTGACGCGATTGCCGGCGCCGCTGCACCGCGGACTATACCGGCTGGCGCATGGCGTGCGGCGCATGCTCTGGACGCTTCGCCGACCGACGGTGGAGGGTGTTCGCGTGCTGGCGTTCAATGCCCAGGGGCACCTGCTGATGCAGCGCCACTCGTATGGCTCGGACGACTGGATGTTCCCCGGCGGCGGCATGGACAGGGGTGAGCATCCCCTTGCCGCATCCGAACGAGAGCTTCGTGAGGAAACCGGCTGCAGGCTCACCGGTGCGCTGGAGATCCAGACGGTGGTCGAGGACCTGTTCGGCGCCACGAATATCGTCCATGTCGTGATCGGGCGAACCGACAGCACGCCTGTGCCCGACGGTCGCGAAGTCATCGAGGCGGGTTTCTTCCCCCTCGATGCCCTGCCCGAGCCGATGACGCAGGACCTGCGGCAGGGCCTGCAGGTCTGGATGGAAACCTACAGGCGGGCATCCGGTCAGGGCACACCGACCTTAAAGTAATTCCCTGGATGGGCCGGGGTAAGAAGGTCAGCCTCGGGATTTCAGAGAAATGACAACTGCCCGTCTTTCGCTTCCTTCGCGACGGCTTCTTCGCGTTCGAGGGCGGAGAGGGTCAGGCCCATCAGCCGGATCGGCTGGGGCAGGGGCATGAGGTCTTCCAGCAGGGCGCGACCGATCTGTCCGAACTCTTCCTTTCCGGTCACGAAATGGGGCAGTGATCGGGCGCGGGTGATCGTCCGGAAATCCGCGTAGCGCAGCTTCAGGGTCACCGTGCGTCCGCGCGCCTCGGCCCGTTCGATGCGATCCCAAACGATGTCGATGATCGAATCCATCGTCTCGCGCAGCGCATCAGACCGGGCTATGTCCTCGAAAAAGGTGCGTTCGCCGCCGACCGACTTGCGCGGGCGATTTGCGCGAACCTGCCGCAGGTCGACGCCGCGGGCGGCGCGGTAGAGGTATTCGGCAAAGCTGCCGAAATGCTGGCGCAGGAAGTGGATGTCCTTTTCGCGCAAGTCTGCACCGGTTTCGATGCCCAGTCGCGCCATCTTCTCGGCCCCGCGCGGCCCCACGCCATGGAAGCGCCGCACTGGCAGCATGGCGACGAAGGCGGCACCTTCGCCGGGACGGATCACGCACAGGCCGTCGGGCTTGTTCTGGTCGCTGGCGAGCTTGGCGAGGAACTTGTTGTAGGAAACCCCGGCGCTGGCAGTCAGTCCGGTTTCGGCCTTGATGCGGCGGCGGATTTCCTCGGCGATGCGCGTGGCCGAGCCCAGGCCCTTGAGGTCGGCAGTGACGTCCAGATAGGCCTCGTCGAGCGAGAGCGGTTCGACATGCGGCGTGTACTCGTGAAAAATCGCCCGGATCTGCTGGCTTACCGCGCGATAGACCTCGAAGCGGGGTTTGCGGAAGATCAGGCCGGGGCATTGCCTTGCCGCCCGCGCTGAGGGCATGGCGGAGCGTACCCCGAACTTGCGGGCCTCGTAACTGGCCGCCGCCACCACGCCGCGTCCGGAGGAACCGCCGACCGCGACCGGCTTGCCGCGCAGATCCGGGTCGTCGCGCTGTTCGACGCTGGCATAGAAGGCATCCATGTCGACGTGGATGATCTTGCGAAGCCCGTCGGCCTCTTCCTCGCCGTCTGCCGATTCTCCTTCATGCGATGACATGGGGGACGATATAGGCCCGATAACGGGCAGGATACCATCGTCCGTTAGAATTTGCTGGCAAGGAGAAAATTCTTGCTGCAATGCGCAATGCTATGTCGACCCCCAAGGCAAAATCGGATCAGGTCCCGATCTCCGGCGTGGAATTCGTGGTGCTGCTCGCCTCCTTCCAGGCGCTGCAGGGGCTTGCGATCGACGTCATGCTGCCGGCGCTCGGGGCGATTTCCTCCGATCTCAAGCTGACCGATCCCAACGATCGCCAGCTCATCGTCGGCGTGTTTCTCATTTGCAGCGGCCTGGGTTCGCTGATTCCCGGCTCGATGGCCGACCGTTACGGCCGCAAGCCGGTGCTTGCCTTTTCCCTGTGCGCCTACGTTCTGGCATCGCTCGCTTGTGCGGTAGCATCGGACTTCACGATGCTGCTGGTTGCGCGCGGTCTCATGGGCGCCTTGAGCGCTGCCCTGATGGTCATGCCGATGACGATCATCCGCGACCGCTTCGAAGGCGACCAGATGGCGCGAATGCAGTCGCTGGTGGCCATGACCTTCATGGTCATCCCGATGATCGCGCCGATGCTGGGCCAGACGGTCATGATCTTCGCCGGGTGGCGCTGGATCTTCGGAATCATGGCGGTGCTGGGTACGGCCGTGATGATCTGGATGCTGCTGCGCCTGCCCGAGACGCTCGATCCTGCGCATCGGCAGGAACTGCGCCCCGTCGTCATCCTGCGCAACATGGGCTCGGCACTGACCGTGCGCGAATCGATCGGCTATGTCATTGGCATGGCGCTCGTCCAGTCGGCGATGTTCGGCTACATCAACAGCGCCCAACAGTTGGTCGGCGAGCATTTCGGGGCAGGCCTGATGTTCCCGATGATCTTTGGCGGCATGGCGCTGGTGATGGCCGTGGCGAACTTTGCGAATTCCCGCATCGTCGAACGTTTCGGTGCACGGCGCGTCTCGCAGTCCGCGCTGATTGCCTACATCGTCGCCGCGGCGGTTCACCTAGGTATTGCGATGAGCGGCTCGGATACCTTGTGGGTCTTCGTACCGCTGATGACCTTCAGCATCTGCATGATGTCGTTCATCGGCGCCAACTTCCAGTCGATCAGCCTGCAGCCCTTCGCCCGCACTGCCGGGGCAGCATCATCGATCATGTCCTTCATCCGCCTGCTGGTCGGAGCCTCGCTCGGCTCCCTGATCGGTCAGGCATACGACGGGACGGCGAGGCCGATCTTCGCCTCGATGCTGGTGGCCGGCATCGTGTCCTTCGCGGCCGTTCTCTATTCGGAACGCGGAAAGCTGTTCCGCCGGCTCAACTATCCGCCGGGCTACTACTCTCCGGGCAAGCGCCCCTGACAGGCGCCTTGGGATAGCCCTCGCGGGTCATCGCACACGAGGAGCGCTCGACAGCAACACGGTTGCTGGCCCGCTTCGGGGCAGGCACTGTCCACCTGCAATTGCGAATTGCCCCTTTGCAAATCGCGCTGCGGCCCTTCGGGTTCGTCCTTTAAAGAATCCCCTCCGCTACCTTGTGGCGGCACGGGTCGATGGGACGTTAGGGTACACGCTTCGACGAGTACACAGCTACCGGTGCGCGCCGATCTAGCGTCGTGCCAGTGCGGCCAGTTCCCTGCGCGAAAGCGCAGGGTTCTCGGCTGGAACCGGAGCGCGCCGCGCTTCGCCGAGCGCCTTGAGCAACATCCCCAGCTTTTCCGGTCGCGTAGTCGTGACCCGGTGGTCCCAGGCGTGCGCGCCCAGCGCTTCCACCTTGCGCGCGATCCCGCCGTAGATGTTGGTCGCGGACAGTACCGCCCAGCGTTGGCGAAAGGCGAGGCGGGCAGCGCCGACGCGGGCCGATGCCTCGTAGCCGCGAGCGAGCCTGCAGGCCCGTGCAACCATCGGCACGAGGGCATGACGGTAGTGCGGCTTGGTGACTTCTCCGGGCGGAATGTCGGCCTCGGCCAGCCATTCGACCGGCAGGTAGCAGCGCCCGGCGGCATCGTCTTCCCAGACATCGCGCACGATATTGGCGAGCTGAAAGGCAATTCCCAGGTCGCAGGCGCGATCCAGCGTGTCGTCGTCATCGGGAGCGACGCCCATGACGGCGGCCATCAGCACCCCGACGGCGCCCGCAACGTGATAGCAGTAGCGCAGCATGTCGGCTTCGCTGCGCGGCCGCCATTCGGCTGCGTCGAGCGCAAAGCCGGCGATGACATCCTCGATCATCGTGCGGGTGAGGGGCACTTCGCGCAGGAGCTGGGCCAGCGCGTCGAAAGGCATGCTGCCGGTTTCCTCCCCGGCGATGGCCAGTTCGGTCAGGGTCCGGATCGTCGCCAGCCGCGCATCGGGATCGAGCCGGGAGGCGCCGGCGACAGTCGCGTGACCGTGGTCCTGATTATCGGCAATGTCGTCGCAGGCGCGGCACCAGGCGTAGAGCAGCCAGACGCGTTCACGCGTGGTGCGGTCGAACAGGCGGCTGGCGGCCGCAAAGCTTTTCGAGCCCTTGCGGATCGACTTGCGCGCCGCCGCGACGAGTTCGCTGCGCGTGGCGGTCATGCCGGGATGGCGGCGGCGTTGTCGGTCGGAGCGCAGGTCACAGCGTTTCCGGGTTCATCTTGGTGATGGGCGTGATCGGCTCATGCGCGTGCATGCGTTCCAGCAGCAGGTCGAGCTCGCTCTCGGCCATGATGATGCCCTGATGCGCGGGCCGCACGAAGCCGACTTCGGCCATGTGGCGGTTGAAGGCGAGCAAGCCGTCGTAGAAACCGAAGGCATTGAGCACGCCGACCGGCTTGCCATGATAGCCGAGCTGGGCCCAGCTCACCGCTTCCCACAACTCGTCCATGGTGCCTACGCCGCCGGGCAGGACGAGGAAGCCGTCGGACAGGCGGGTGAAGGCCGCCTTGCGTTCGTGCATGGTGGAAACCACCTGCAGCTCGGTGCAGTCGTAGTTCGCGACTTCGCCGCTGACGAGCGCCTCGGGGATCACGCCGATGACTTCGCCGCCCGCCGCCAGCGCGGAAGAGGCAAGCGCGCCCATCAGGCCGAGCCGCCCGCCGCCATAGACGACGCCGATGCTGCGGCGGGCAAGGTCCTCGCCGACGCTGTGGGCGAGGGCGAGATAGCGCGGATCGGAGGGGGAAGCGGAGCCGCAGTAAACGGCAAGGCGTTTCATGTCAGTCGTTGCTCTTCAGCTTGATCGCGGTGTTGTCCGGCATGTCGCGGGTCTGCCATGCCACTTGTCCGGCGAAGGAGATCAGCTCGGCCAGCGGCATCACGGTCAGGTTCTCGACGTCGTAGTCTCCGGCCAGCAGCGCATCGGGCGTGAGGGTATAGACTTCCTCGGCTTCCGGCGGCCCCAGACGTTCCTGCGCTGCCTGCACCAGTTTCTCTGCCTGCCAGACCAGCGAGACTTCGGGATCGGCCAGGTACTGGCGCGCCTGTTCCTCACCGCCCAGACAGATCAGTTCGCGGGTTTCCGGGTCGAGGTAGTGGATCGTGCCCGAGGTGTCGGACAACAGCAGGTGCCCCATGCGGCTGACGGCGATGATCTCGGCGAAATCGACGCCGGTCCATCCCCAGTCCCCGCGCAGGGCGTTCATCACGCGATTCATCGCAGGTCCTCGATCATCAGCTTGGCCGTCGCCTTGGCAGAGCCGACGACGCCGGGAATGCCCGCACCGGGATGGGTTCCGGCGCCGACGAGATAGAAGTTCTTGAGCTGGTCGTCGCGGTTGTGGCCGCGGAACCACGCGCTCTGGGTCAGGATCGGCTCAAGGCTGAAGGCGCTGCCGTGGAACGCGGAAAGGTCTGTTTCGAAGTTCTTGGGCGCATAATGGAACTTGGTGACGATGCGGTCGTCGATGTCCGGGATCAGGCGGCGGCCGACTTCGTCGAGGATGCGGCGTTCGAGGATCGGGCCCACTTCGTCCCAGTCGATCGGCAGCTTGCCCATGTGCGCGACCGGCACCAGCGCGTAGAACGTGCTCTTGCCCGCGGGCGCCATCGAGGGATCGGTGACGGTCGGGTGGTGCAGGTAGATCGAGAAATCGCGCGGCAGTACGCCGTGTTCGTAGATGTCAGCGAGGAGTTCGCGGTAGCGCGGTCCGAACAGGATCGTGTGGTGCGGAATGCCTGGCCATGTCCCCTCGAGCCCGAAATGGACGACGAACAGGCTGGGCGAGAAGCGCTTCGTAGACAGCTTCTTTGCCATGGTCTTGCCGCGCATGGAATCGGACAGCAACTCGCGGTAGGTGTGCATGATGTCGCCGTTCGAGGCGACCGCGTCGAAGTGTTCCTTCCAGCCGCTTTCGGTGATGACTTCAGTGGCCTGGTCACCGACGGTCAGGACCTGCACGACCTTGTCGCCCAGTCGCACCTTGCCGCCCAGCCGCTCGAAAAGTCGCGTCATGCCCTGGGCCAGCTTGTTGGTGCCGCCCCGCGTCCACCAGACGCCGCCGTCCTTCTCCAGCTTGTGGATCAGGGCGTAGATCGCCGAGGTGGTCATGGGGTTGCCACCGACGAGCAGGGTGTGGAACGAAAGCGCCTGACGCAGGTGTTCGTCCTTCACGTAGGCCGAAACCATCGAATAGACCGAACGCCACGCCTGGTAGCGGGCCAGCGCGGGGGCGGCCTTGATCATGCTGGAGAAGTCGAGGAATGCCTCGTGCCCCAGCCTGACGTAGCCTTCCTGGTAGACGCCTGCGGCGTAGCGCAGGAATTCCTCGTAGCCGCTCAGGTCATGGGGCGAGACGCGGGCGATCTCGCGGCGCAGGGCCACTTCGTCGTTCGAATAGTCGAACACCGTCCCGTCGGTCCAGTTGAGGCGGTAGAAGGGCATCACCGGCATCAGCTCGACGTCGTCGGCCATGTCGCTGCCCGACAGCGCCCACAGTTCGCGCAGGCAGTCGGGGTCGGTCACGACCGTCGGGCCGGCATCGAACGTGAAGCCTTCGCGTTCCCAGACGTAGGCGCGGCCGCCTACCTTGTCGCGGCCTTCGACCAGTGTCGTCTCGATCCCCGCGCTCTGCAGGCGAACGGCAAGGGCCAGGCCGCCGAACCCGGCGCCGATAACGCAGGCTTTCTTCATGCTTGCGCTCCATCACGGGGGGAAAGGTCGGCCAGCGGGCGTCCGGCACCGGCGAGGCTGGCGATCGCCGCGCCGATGGGCACCGGCGGCTTGCCGGCCAGTATGCGGATCATGTCCGCGGGCGTGGAGCGCCCGGCGTAGAAGCGCTCGACCAGGCTTTCGGGCAGGCCGTAGAAGCGCTCCAGCATTCGCCAGCGCTCATGCGGCCGCGCCGCGCCGAAAAGCATGCGTGTCAACATCCGGTAGAAGCGTCCTTTGCGCCAGTGCTGTGCTGCCCATGCATGACTGACCCTTCCTAGGCGCAGGCCGGAGAGATTGTCGAGTGTCGTAAGATACATGGCGAAGTCTACAGCATCGGGAACGGAATACGAAGTGAGCGGGTGGACAAGGGCGGCACGGGCGCCGGCGCGGGCGAGGTCCGGTGCCGATCCGCTTTCGTGTTCGCGCCAGAACGCCTCGAAATTCCCCTTTGCGATCACCGGCAGAACACCGGTTTCCTCGTAAGCGGCAGCGGCCGTTTCCCAGCCTTGGGATGCCGCATAGTCGGCAATGCGGCCGCGGAGCAAGGGCAGGTCTAGGTTCGGCGTGTCGGAATAGTAGGTATCCTCGACGAAGACCTCGGTATCGGAGAAGGGCAGGCAATAGACGAAACGATAGCCGTCGAACTGCTCCACCCGCGCGTCCATCACGATCGGCCGGTCAAGCCCGTGCGGATGGCGCAGGCGCAGGCGCTGACCCATGAATTTCTGCCAGCCGCCGGCGAGGTGCGCCATGCCCGAAGCACCGCGCGCGTCGATCACCGCGCCTGCGGCAATCGTGCGGCGGTCCTGCATTTCCACGATTTCGGGGCCCGCGGCGCGTACGGGTGTGCCGGTCAGGATCGCCTCGGCCGGCAGCGCTGCACGCACCGCTGCGTCCAGCTTCGCACTGGTAATGCTGTTGTACCCCGTGCCGAGATTGCGCGAGCGGTTCGGGAAATGGACCGAATACCCTTGCCAGCTGGCGGCGATCAGCGGTTCCACCAGGAAATCGTGCGCCGGGGCTATGTCACTGGAAAAGAACGACCATACGTGCTCGCCGCCCAGCCTTTCGCCCTGTTCGATCAGGATCACGCGCAAGTCCGGGCGCTTTTCGGCCATGGCCATGGCGATCAGGCCCCCGGCCAGGCCCCCGCCGAGAATCGCCAGATCGCAGTCGGTCGGATGGCTGGAGCTTTGCTGCATCGCTGGCACGTTTAGGCACAGCGTGTCTTTTCCGCAACTTGGCATGAATGCTGCTTTGCGTCATGTTCAGCATGATGGACGACGAACTGAACGTCTGCGAAGCGACGCCGGCCGACGCCGCGGGCATAGCAGAGATCTATGCGCACTATGTGCTGGAAAGCACTGCGACCTTCGAAACCGACCCTCCCGACGAGGTCGAGATCGCGCGTCGTCTCTCAGAGATCGTCGATGCCGGCTATCCGGTGCTGGTCAGTCGCGATACGGCCGGGCGCGTGCTGGGTGTCGGTTACGCCCACCGCTACGGGCCGCGCGTCGGCTATCGCTACAGTGTGGAGACTACCATCTTCGTGCGCCCTGACAGTCTGGGCCGCGGCGTCGGCGGGCGGATGCTGAGCGCGCTTGTCGAGGAATGCGAAAGGCGCGGCTTCAGGCAAGCCTTCGCGGTTATCGCCGAGAGTGAACCGGCTTCGGTTGTCCTTCATGCCCGGGCGGGCTATCGGCCGGTGGGAACACTGGCAGGTGCCGGCTGGAAGCACGGGCAGTGGCTCGATGTCTTCGTGATGCAGCGACAGCTTGGCGAGGGGGCGGACAGCCTTCCCGGTGAGATCCCGCCAGAGTAACATCGGTTTCGGATGCATGATCGACGCCCGGATGAAACATCGGGCGTAACTATGCGTTGCGAAAGCGAAATTGGAGGGAAACCCATGAGTATTTCGCGAAGCCTCGCGCTTCTGGCCACCGCCGCCGTTCTGCCTGCGACGCCTGCCTTCGCCGATGAGGCGCAGGACCGGGATGCCATGACGCGCGACCGTATCACGGTGGGCGTCGGCGCCATCTACGGGCCGAGCTACGATGGTTCGGACGACTATGTCGTCTCGCCAATCCCGATCGTGCAGGGGCGCGTGAAGGGCATCACCATCTCGCCGCGTCCGGCGGGCCTTGCGCTCGACCTCATTCCCGATGCGCCCGATGCCAGGATCGGCTTCGCGCTCGGCCCGGTGGCAACGATCTCGCGCAACCGCGTCAACCAGATCAAGGACCCGGTCGTGCGTGCGGCAGGCAAGCTCGATACAGCGGTTGAACTGGGGGCCAGCGGGGGCGTTTCGGCCTATCGCCTGCTCAATCCCTATGACTCGCTGAGCCTGAGCGCCGACGTGAAGTGGGATGTGGCAGGCGCCTATGGCGGCATGACCTGGGCACCTTCGATCACCTACATGACGCCGGTCAGCAAGGCGGCGCTGGTGACGCTGGCGCTCAGCGCCAAGCACATCGACGACGATTATGCCGACTATTACTATTCGGTCAGCCCGACCCAGTCCGATGCCAGCGGCCTGCCGCAGTTCCAGGCCAAGGGCGGCTGGGAAAGCGTGAGCGCGACGATGCTGGTCGGTTATGACCTGTCCGGCGACTTGCGCGATGGCGGCTTCGCGCTGTTCTCGATCGCCAGCTACTCGCGCATGCTCAACGATTCGAAGGATACGCCCTATACCTCGCTGCGCGGCGATGCCGACCAGTGGCTCTTGGGTCTGGGCGTCGCCTACAGTTTCTGATGCTCAGCCGGCAAGGGCGTCGCTGATCCGGCGGCGCAGGTCCGGCAGGACCTGATCCTCGAACCAGGGGTGCATCGCCATCCACAGCCGGCTGCGCCAGGCCGGGTGGGGCAAGGGGAACACGCCGGTCGGGGCGTCATGCCACCGGCGCACCGCTTCGGTCATGTTGGGCGCGAAGCCGCGCGGCAGATAGAGCTTCTGCGCGTACTGGCCGACGAGCAGCATGATGCGCACCTGCGGCAATCGGGCCAGCAGGCGGGCATGCCATAGCGGCGCGCACTCCGGACGCGGGGGCTTGTCGCCGCCGCTGGCCTTGCCCGGATAACAGAAGCCGGAAGGCATGTGCGCGACCCATGCCGGGTCGTAGAAGACCTCGCGCGTCATCCCCGTCCAGTCGCGCAGGCGGTCGCCGCTCTCGTCGTCCCATGGCCGGCCGCTGGCGTGGACCTTGCTGCCCGGTGCCTGCCCGATCACCACGATGCGCGCGCTTTCCCCGGCTTGCACCACCGGGCGCGGTTCGTGGTTCAGGGCCTTTTCGCAGACGCGACAGGCGGCGATTTCGGACAGGAGATCTGTGAGCGCTTGCGACATTTCCCACAGGGATGGGACGAGTTGCGCAGCGGCGCAATATTTTTCCCGGTCGATTTGCGGTACCCGGTCTTAACCAATGCGGCGTAGGACTCGCCGTCTGGACACGTCAGGAAGAAAGGGAGCGGCATGACGGTCACGGTCATCCTGAGCGCCCGACCCAGCCTCCCCGCGGGCGAGTTGCGCACGCAGCTCATGCGGGCCGCGCCCCGGTTCGGCTGGACCTGCGGCGATCACGACGACGGCAGCGCCCATTGCTCGACCGCCTTCGGACGCGAAGTCCTGCTGATCGGCCGCAGCGCCGGAGAAGTCGTGATCGTGCCGCTGCGCCTGCTCGGCGATGAGCCGATTCCCGGCGCCCCGCGACAGGGCTGTGCCATCATGATCGGAACGCCGACGAGCGAGGATCAGGCGCTGTGCGAGCGAATCGTCTGCGCAGTGGCCCTGGCCCTTGTCGAGACCGAGGCCGATACCGCCGTCGCCCGCTTCGGTGAAGGCATGCCCTGGCTCGACGCCGAAGGAATCGCGCGGCTCGACCGGAAGGTACATGAAGGACAGGCAATCGCCGTGGCGGCCACAGCCCTTGCCATGCCGTGCCGGCCTCCGTCCTCCGGTGACGCGCTTGCTGCTGCGGGCAGAGCGGACCTTGCCGATCTTCCCTATGACGATTTGCTGCCCTATCAGCGTTCGGAACGGCTCGGGTTCGACATCATCGGGCTGGCCGAGATCGAGGCGGGGATCGCCGAGGCGATGTCGGGCGATCCGTCCGAGCACCTGGCGCGCCTGCTCGACCAGTCGCTGCCGCCCCCGTTCTTCCGCGAATTGCCCCGGCGTGACCGCCTGCCGACGATTGTCCCGCTCTTCGCTGCGCAGGGTCTGGATATCGACTGGGACATGCTGGTCGAGGGCGTCGCCTCGATCGACGACGAGGGCGCGTGGCAGGTCCTTCCGGAAGGCCCGGATCGCGGCCGGATCGCCGGTCGTGGCTGTACGATATCGGTGTCGCACACATCGGTGCCGCTGCCTGCATGGATGGTGGAGCGTGCGCTCTATCGCAGTTTCTGGTGCGAGCCGGGCGAGGGGCTGCGAACCTTGCGCCGCCATGCCGGCCATGGCGTCATCGCCTGCGACCTCGACACCGAGATCGGCGAATTCGTCGACATCCGGCAGAGCGCCAAGGTCATGGCGATGGTGCTGGCTGTCGTCGCGCAAGGGGCATTGGCGCAGGATGCCTTTTGCGGCGTCTATCTGCCGGCTCATTCGTGCGCCTACACTTTCGGTGACCTGCCGACTCTCGTCAGCCCGCTGGCAAGCGACGAAGTGCCGATTCGCCTGTTCCTCTGGACCGCCTTTCATTCGACCGAGCCGGATGCCGTGTCCCTCTCGACGGCCGGAATGCTGCCTTTTGTCGGTCGTGAAGTGGAAGCATGGAACGCGCCGGGAACGCTCGATTTCGTCGCCGGAAAGCTGAACGAGGTCATGCGCTACCTGCTGCTCGAGGGGCCGGTGATCCGCCACGGCGATACTTTTGGCGACGATGCGGGCGACCTGTCGGTGCGGATCTGGCACGATGAAAGCGGGGAGCCTTCGCGCCAGAATCCGGTGCCGGTGCTGTTGATGGAACTGGCAGGCCCACCGGTCTCGGATGCGCCCCATCCCGACGCCGTACCCGGCACATGGCCCGCCACAGCCCTCCACAGTCGCCAGCCACCCATCGGCTTCGCCGCGCCGCGCCGGGTGCCCGGCGGTTTCGGTCGCAAGGGCCTTTGAAGCCCCTCAGCTGGCGGCGGTTTCGGCCTCGTCGGTTACGCGTCCCGGGGCCAGCCGGAACAGGCCAAGTCATTGACGCCTTTACTGTGCCCCGGTCGAGGTCCATCGTGCTGGCGGGATCGGCTTTTGGGATGGAGGATTTGAATGACCGATCTATCGCTTGCGCCGGCATGGACTGCGCTGTTCCTGGGGCTGTTCGCGCTTTTCGCCGGAATCGGTGAGCTGCGGCAGGCCGGCCACTGGCAGAAGATGCTCGAGGAAATCGGCGCTTCGCCCGCACTCCAGCTGATCGCGGCGCTGCTGGAACTGTTCCTCGGCGCGGCCATCTACATCGTCAATCCCTGGGCTTCGGCGGACTGGCTGTCCGGTGCGATGAGCGTGCTGGGCGGGCTGATGATCATCGAGGCCCTTGTCGTGCTGGCGTTCTCGGATGTCTACATGGCCTTCTGGCTGCGGCGGTTCGGGCCGCTGTCCAAACTGTGGGCCTGGCTCTCGATCCTCATTGGCGTCGCGGCAATCGCTGTGGCGATTCCACACTTCTGAGCGGGACTAGCCGCGTTCGCGCATGAGCGAGGACGAGTAGGGCGCGACCAGTTCCCTTGCCCGGTCCCAGCTGCCGTTGAGCCACAGGTCGAGGGCGGCCGGGTCGGGTGGCAGGATCACCGGCATCGAATCGCGCCCTGCGAAGCGCAGCGCTGCATTGGGCTCGCAGGTGAGCAGCGCAAAGCCGGGAATCTCGCTGTCCTTCCAAACAGCTCCCATCGCGAAGATCGGCTGATCCTCCAGGGAGAACCAGCACTGGCGGCGCTTGCCTTCGCGGTCACGCGTGCTGCCCCATTCCATGAATGCGGTGCAGGGAACGACGCAGCGAAATTCGCTGTTCCTGAGATTGCCGATCCAGAACGGGCTTTCCGGATTGCGCACCGACAGGATGCCGTAGCGCGGGGCGTCGTGGACCGAAGGCGGGGGCGGTACGCCCCACAGGCGCGGCACCATGCGGCGTGGCTGCCTGCCCGAAGGGCGCGGCCCGGCGATCGTTTCCCGCCCGGCGGTGATGACCGGCGCGAACTGGCCGGGCGCTACATGGCCGCCCGCCCAGGGGTCGTCGTTCGCGCGGGCGCCGAACTGGCGCGCGACCGCCTGGGCAGGCGCGTCGAGACGATAAAGCATGGGCATCGGTCGATCGGTCCCTAGACGGGCGCACCGCACCCGTCTATTGTCCAACTACCCCCGGGGAGCCAGCAAGGCTGAGAGTTGTGGGTATGCTCCACAAGACCCGTTGAACCTGAACCCGTTAGCACGGGCGGAGGGAGTGGACAGCCGCATCGGCACATCCGCGACCTATCCGCTTACTGGAGAGAAGCGTTTATGGCCGACATCAATTCCAAACTGGAAATCGGCGTAACCACCGGGCCCATCCGCGGCTCGAAGAAGATCTACGTCCCGGCTCAGTCGAACCCTTCGGTCAGGGTCGCCATGCGCGAGATATACCTCGAACCGTCGAGCGGCGAGCCACCGGTACGTGTTTACGACACGTCCGGTCCCTACACCGATCCCGATGCGGTGATCGACATTGCCGCCGGTCTTCCCGCCCTTCGCCGCGAATGGCAGCTCGCCCGCGGCGACGTGGAGGAATACGAACCGCGCGAAGTGAAGCCGGAAGACAACGGCCAGCTCGGTCCTGACCGTTCGGGCGGCGTGCCCCCGTTCCCGACCGCGCTGCGCAGGCCGCTGCGCGCCAAGGCCGGCAAGAACCTCTCGCAGATGCACTACGCCCGCCAGGGCATCATCACGCCCGAGATGGAATACGTCGCCGAGCGCGAGAACCTGGGCCGGGCGCGCCTTGCCGAGTACAACCGCTCTGGCGAGAGCTTCGGTGCCTCGATCCCCGACTACGTGACGCCCGAATTCGTGCGTGACGAAGTGGCGCGCGGCCGTGCGATCATCCCTTCGAACGTCAACCACCCGGAAAGCGAGCCGATGGCGATCGGCCGCAACTTCCTCGTCAAGATCAACGCCAACATCGGCAATTCGGCGGTGGCTTCGGACGTTGCCAGCGAAGTCGACAAGATGGTCTGGTCGATCCGCTGGGGCGCGGACACCGTGATGGATCTCTCCACGGGCCGCAACATCCACGACACGCGCGAATGGATCATCCGCAACAGCCCGGTTCCGATCGGCACCGTGCCGATCTACCAGGCGCTGGAAAAGGTCGGCGGCATTGCCGAGGAACTGACCTGGGAGATCTTCCGCGACACGCTGATCGAACAGGCCGAGCAGGGCGTCGACTACTTCACCATCCACGCCGGCGTGCGCCTGCCCTATATCCCGTTGGCGGCCAAGCGCATGACCGGCATCGTCAGCCGCGGCGGTTCGATCATGGCCAAGTGGTGCCTTGCCCACCACAAGGAGTCGTTCCTTTACGAGAACTTCGACGAGATCACAGAGATCATGAAGGCCTACGACATTGCCTACTCGCTGGGTGATGGCCTGCGTCCCGGCTCGATCTACGACGCCAACGACGAGGCGCAGTTCGCCGAGCTCTATACGCTGGGCGAACTGACCAAGAAGGCCTGGGAGCAGGACGTTCAGGTCATGATCGAGGGCCCCGGCCACGTGCCGATGCACAAGATCAAGGAGAACATGGAAAAGCAGCTGGAAAGCTGCGGCGAAGCTCCGTTCTACACGCTCGGGCCGCTCACCACCGACATCGCGCCGGGCTACGACCACATCACCAGCGGCATCGGTGCCGCCCAGATCGGCTGGTACGGCACGGCAATGCTCTGCTATGTCACGCCCAAGGAGCACCTCGGCCTGCCTGACCGCGATGACGTGAAGGTCGGTGTTGTCACCTACAAGCTGGCGGCCCACGCGGCCGACCTCGCCAAGGGCCATCCGGCCGCGCAAGTGCGCGACGATGCCCTGTCGAAGGCCCGTTTCGAGTTCCGCTGGCGCGACCAGTTCAACCTCAGTCTCGATCCGGACACGGCAGAGCAGTACCACGACCAGACGCTGCCGGCCGAAGGCGCGAAGACCGCCCACTTCTGCTCGATGTGCGGCCCGAAGTTCTGCTCGATGAAGATCAGCCAGGAAGTGCGCGACTTCGCCGCCAGGCAGAACCAGCCGAGTACCGGCTTCCTCGCGGCCGACGAAGCGGAAAAGGGCATGGAAGAGATGTCCAAGGTCTACAGGGAAAAGGGCAACGAACTGTACCTGCCCGCCGACGGGGCCGCCGACCCGGCGGAGTAATCGGCCCGGACAGCGTCCCGTCCGTGCTGCCGGCAGCGCGATCTGGAGATGGCCAAGTCATGAAACAAGGGGCATGGGCGCGCAGTCCGTGCCCCTTTTTCGATGCCTGCATCCCGGCGGAAGCGTATTTGCGCCCAGCTCTAGAGTTCGGGGAAGACTCCGGAGAGCAGCTGCTCGACCGTCCACTGCAGGTCGCGGCTGAGATAGACGAAGCCCTTGAGGTTCTTGAACGCGCCGGCAACCCGCTGCGCCGGCACTTCCACCCGGCGTGCAAAACTGAGGCGCGCTTCGGATACGGGTTTGGCGCCGATCGGGCTGGGATCGTAACCGCGCTGCGCCATCGTCTCGCCGCAGATCGTTTCAACCAGCCGGATCTCGTATTTCGAAAGACCCGATTTCCAGCGGTCGATGCTGTCGGCCGACACCGGGGTCTTGAGGCGCTTTAGGTTGCGCTGGTCGGTGTCGTAGCTGCTGTCCTTGCGGTGGAATTCCAGCTGCTGCGCTTCGAAGTCCTCGCCGAGAAAGTCCATGAGTCGGCGAAGTTCGGTTTCGGGATCGCGGACGAGAGCCTCGTAGCTGACCCGGATGCGCTGGTGCGGCGGTAGCTTGCGTTCGACTGCGTCGAGCGCCTGCGAATGGCGTACCCAGGACTTGGCGAAGGGCAGCACGTGATTGCCGTGGAACCGTGCCTGCTTCCAAGACATGGCGACCGCCCGCGGATCGCGCTCGATCATGATGACCTGGGCCTTGGGCCAGGTGGAGAGCACTTCGTCGTGCAGCATCGTGTGCTGCGGCGTCTTTTCCCCCCAGCGCGGTTTGCCCGCCGTCCTGGCTGCCCATTCCATGACGGCATGGGCGACCGCGCCGAAGCCCGGTCCGGTGACGTGCCTGGCAACGTCTTCCGGCGTTGGGCGGGGGCTCCAGTCCCGCACGACGCCGAGGCGTACGATGTCCGAAACGAGGCGCTTCTGACGCGCGGGATCGGACAGGTCGCCATAACTTTCCAGCCTCGGCAGCCACTGGTTGAACAGGTGGGATTCGAAGGGGATGGAAATGCGCGAATGGGCGTCGATCAACCGGCTGAGAAGGGATGTACCCGAGCGTGGGGCGCCGAAAATGAGGATCGGTGTTTCGGAATTGATGGCCTTCCTCCCTTGCCGCATGGATGATGCGGGAAATTATCAGGTTCGCGGGAAAGTTCGGCTGTTTCAACAGTGTGGCCGGATTAATCCCTTGGGGTGCGTCCCGGTCGGGGACAGGCGGACCGGCCGGGGCGGGGCCGAAATGGCATGGACGGTATGCGGCCGGCTCTTGACCGGAGGATATACAGTGCCCAGCTTCGCGCGATGAACCGGCCCGATGTGTTTCACGCCCATATCTACTTCGATCCTGCCGAACTGGAGCAGGCCCAGGCGCTTGCCGAGCGCGTTCGCGCGCGTTTCGGCGTCAGGGTCGGACGCTTCCACCTGCGTCCGGTTGGGCCGCATCCGCGCGGCAGTTGCCAGTTGACCGTTCCGGGAGAGATATTCGGCGACTTCACCACTTGGGCCGCCGTCAACCGCGGTGCGCTGACCATATTCGGTCATGCTGAAACCGGCAACGATCTGATCGATCACACCGGCCACGTGATCTGGTTCGGCCCGTCCGAGGAACTGAACCTTTCGCAGTTCAGGTAAGGCAGGCGAATCCTTCGGGACCTTCTGCGCGCAATGGCATGCAGCCTACGGCTGCGGCCGAATGCCGGGCTTGGCCATGCAACATGGGTGGCAAAAAGACGCGGATAGGCAGCGCGCGGCAAATTGCGCCCGCCGCGCAAACCGTTATGCATCGCAGCGGGCCGCAAAGGGATGTCATGAACCAGTTTGCAAATTCCGCCGCCGAACTTGCCGTGCGCACGCGCCGCGCCGCCTTCAATCATGCGATCGAGAATGGCGACCTGGCCGCTATTTCGCCCATCCTCGGGCGGGACTGCGTGATGGTGACAGGATCGGACAGCGCCGTGGTCTCCGGCCGCAATGCCCAGCTCAAGGTCTGGAAGCGCGAATTCGCCAGTCCGGCCCGGGCGATCTACACGCGCACGCCTGATCGGGTGGTCGTTTCCGCCGTCGAGCCGATCGCACTGGAGTACGGGCGCTGGCAAGGCGTGGAGGACCGTTCCGGCAAGTCGTTGGGCAGCGGCAACTACACCGCAAAATGGCGCGAGGTCCTGGGCGAGTGGGTTATCGTGGCGGAGATCTACGTTACCCTCGCCTGATGCATCGGTCAGAGCCGCTTAACTTCGACAGCTAACGACCGTTTTTATCTTCAGGACGGCAGCTCTGCAGGGCTGCTGTGCCAGGTTGAAGATCGCGAAAACAGGTACGGTAATGCTCAGCAAGATGAACGCTTCGGTCCCACTCGCCCAGTGCTGGTACTTGCGCAAACACGTACCGGAAGGTCGCAAGCATCGCGAGGAAGACGGGGTTCTTCACTGTACCTGCCGCTATTGCCAGCGGCCGATCAAGTCGCGCGGTGGCAAGACCTGGGATCTTGCCGATGGCTTCGACCTCGATGCCCTTGCCGAGGCTGGCCGCAACCGCCACTTCAGCGTCGTCGACGTCATCGATGACATGGTGATCGCCCGCTATCCCATCGATCGTGACGCCAGCGACGAGGAGGTCGCGGGTCTCCTGGCGGATATCTGCGAGAAGCATGAAGTCGAGGAAGCAGCAGGCACAATCGAGGTGCGGCTCGTGCAAGGGCAGGGCGGTACGCGCCGGCTGCACTGACCTTCGTCCTCCATGCCGGGGGGCACCGATCATCCCGCTGCCAATAGAAAGGGCGCCGATCCCGAAGGATGGCGCCCTTTTTCGTGCTTGTGGTGCAGGCCTTGCGGCCGGCCGTAAGGCCTTACTTGAACTTGGCGAGAGCCTGGTCGGCGTCGGTGACCTTGAAGTTCACGTTGCGGTAGTTGTAGGTGCCGGTCACGCGGTCGCCCGAAACGTAAAGACGGAACGGCACGCCGCCCGAAGCGGTGCCCTTGATCACGGTGACGTCGCCCTTCTGTTCGGCGGTGTAGGCGTAGTCGACGCCTTCGTGCGAGAAGTTGCGGGCATCTTCGGCGTGAGCGGCAGCCGGAACGGCGAGGAGAACGGCAGCGGCAGTGAAAACAGTCTTGAACATGGCAAAGTCCTTATTCGTCGGAGTGCAGGAGTTTGCCTCGGGCACCCTTGTGTTCTGTTGCATTGCAGCATGTCGAGGCGGTTTCAGGTTGGCAAATTCGATTGCTGCAGCCGTAGTTGCACTATTTGCAATTACCCGAAAAGAGGCTGAAAAGCAGCGATCATTCGCAGATCGCCGAAGATCGAGGCGCTTTACGAGTCGGCCAAAATGTTCGCCAGGCGAATAAATTAATGCTGCGGGTGCGAACGTTCTGCGTCGAATCAGTCGTGCTGCAGGCGCTTGCTAGACCGCGACGGCCAGCGTAGGCGCGGGTCATGGTCGGTTCACTTGCCCCGTTCGTCGCCCGCCGGGCTTTCCTTCTCGCATCGTTGCTTCTCGCCGGATGCCAGTCGGGAGCTTCCAACGTTCCGGGCGACAGCAACGATCACAAGCCATGGAGCGGTATTGGCAAGGACGAAGTCGTCCATTTCCTCGGGACGGAACCGTTTTGGGGCGGTCATGCCGAAGGAACTCTCCTGACCTATACGACGCCGGAAAATCCGGAAGGCGAAACGATCACGGTTTCGCGCTTTGCCGGTCGCGGCGGTCTTTCGTTCAGCGGCAATCTGTCCGGCGGCGAAATGACGCTCGCCATCACACCGGGCGAATGCAGCGACGGCATGTCCGACGCTGCCTATCCCTATGGCGTGACCTTGCGCATAGGCAATGAAGTCCGTCAGGGCTGCGCCTGGACCAAGGGTAATCCCAGGACAGGCGGTGAGCAGGGTTAGAGCCCCTCGCTCACGCGCGGCATGGGGATTGCCGAAGCGCTGGCTGCGCGAACGGCAGCGGCGACGGCTGCTTCGGCCTTGGTGTCTACCTTGAGTTCGCGCACGGCGGCGCGCACCGGCTCGATGACGCGTGCTCCTGCGATGTCGGCCAGGGTCGGGCTGTCCTGCGGTGCCGGTTCATCGGCGTAAGAGATGGCATCGCGATAATCCGCAGCCGGATCGCGGGCATACGAGGCATATTGCAGGAAATCGGCGCCGGGGCCTTCGAGCCAGTCGCGATCGTCATTCATCGAATCGGGGATCGGCGGGTAATAGGAAACGGCCCAGCGCGGCGTGGTGTCGGACGGGGGGCTGAGGTCCTGTGGCCCCGGCTCGACGTAGTATGTCGCTGCGGACGGGTTGAAGCGCACGCCGTAGCGTTCGCGCCAGTCGGGGCCGAAGGCCGGCTTCATCGTCGTGGGGATCGAGGCGCCTGCCAGCGTTCCCAAGGTGACGGCGCCGAACAGGGCGCCAAGGATCTGTGTCGTACCAGGCAACTCGCTGACTCCGGATGCCCCCTCGGAATGCCATAACGCGCCATTGCCCGGAGCGTTCCGGCGCAATGGCCTGCGCGCTTAGCCTGCCAGCGATTTTTCCAGCGTCACTTCGCAATTGAGCAGTTTGGAGATCGGGCAGTTGGCCTTGGCATCGTCGGCGATCCTGGCGAAGTCCTCCTCGCTGATGCCGGGGATCGTCGCGGTCAGCGAAAGTGCGGACTTGGTCACCTTGAATCCGGCATCTTCCTTGTCGAGCGTGACCACGCAGTCGGTCTCCAGCGTGCCGTCGCTGTGGCCTGCCGATGCCAGCGCGAAACTCGTCGCCATGGTGAAGCAGGCGGCATGGGCGGCGGCGATGAGTTCTTCGGGATTGGTGCCCGGCTGGCCTTCGAAACGGGTGCCGAATCCATAAGGCTGGTCGCTCAGGACCCCGGAACGGGTGCTGATGGCGCCCATGCCGTTCTTGCCGAAGCCTTCGTAGCGCGCGGATGCGGAGTTGGTGGTCATAGCCGGACCTTTCGTTCGGGTGGAAAGTACGGGCACGTAACGTTGACAAACCTGTGGATGTTCCCGTGCAAAATCCCGAAAACGGCCACTGCAATGCATTGCGCGACGCAGCATCGCTCCGCAACGGCGCTCCGGCTTGCAAAGCCCGATGGAGGCGGGCGAGTGACCTGCTGCAAGGGCGCTCTTGCCTGCAAGCCCAGAGAATCGAGCCATAACCGGCACAAGATCGGCGGCGTTGCTGCGGTCGGCGGGGATTGCGTCAGGACAGTAACGGCGTCTCCCAGCGTCAATCCGCTGCTTTGCAGTGCAAAAACGCGGTTGGACTGGCCTTAATACCATTGGGGACTTTGGAATTGCCTATTGCAATGGTATGTGCATCTTTACCAATAAGGCAGGCCGCTTAGGACGGCATTGCCGGGGAAGAGGATGTTGTCTTGAAGCAATTCTTGACGGATCGGCAAAAAGGCTTCGCTCCAGGCGCTGGCGTTCGGGCCATCGTGTCCGGCTTGGCGCCTGAGGGAGCGAGCCTGCTACGATGACAGGCACCATTTCTACCAGCGACATATCGGTTCCCCGAGCAGACGATCTGGTCCTGCTCTCGACAAGGCCATTTTGCGCACCTGCCGGATTGCAGACCGGCAGGCAGCGGTCGGCCCTTGCGTCGGGGGCGGGGCGGATCGTCGATCGGGCAGTCCAGCGCGCGCATAGCGGCGGAGTACCGGGAGTCCAGATGCATAGGTCGGATACAAGCAGGTAACGCTGGTTCGATCGAAAACCCGCAGAGCCATTCGGGTCGCGCCGTAGGCCGAAGGAACGGGGAGAAGCGCAAGGCGTGGCAGGAAACTGCCGCGCCTTGTTGCGCTAGCGCAAAGTTTTCCGGCGCCTGTTCTGATACCGGTGTTGAAATCGGGATGGGCCGGACATGGCGGTCTTCAGCCGATCAGGGGGTGGCGATGGCATTCGTGACGATGATGGAAAGCGGGCGGGGACATGGCAGCGCAGCGGTTGCAGGCAAGGGGACGCATGGTCTTGGCCTGACCGTGGCGAAGTCGCGGGGCAGTCGCTTTGGCGCGCAGCGCAAGTGCCCGCATCTTGGGTTCGGGGTCTGTCGCGGCAGTTTTGAGCACGGCAAGCTCACTTGCGAATTGCACCGCGCCTGATCGCGGTGCTTGCCGTCAGACGTAACCCCGCCCCATCTTGAAGGGCTGCCGTGGTTCGGTGAAGATCGAGCCTGCCGTCATCCGTGTGCCGCGCAGAACGAGGACGACCGTGTCACCGGCCTCGATCCGCGTATCCTCGGCGGGGTGGACGTAGCTCTGCCCATTGGGGCGGTCGATCTGCACAAGGAAGAACGCGCCGCAGGCCCGGCGTTCGGCTTCTCCGACCGTTGCCCCTGTCAGCGCCGACTTTTCCGGCACCGTTACCGCTTCGATCTCCAGCCCGAATTCATGCAGGCCGCGCTTGAGGTCGCGCACCTGTGGGGCTTCGCCCAGGAACCGCGAAGTCGTGGGGTAGACGATCATCTCGGCGATCCGCTCGGCCCCGATGTGGGTGGGCAGCACCACCTTGTTGGCCCCGGCGTGGATCAGTTTGCCTTCGGTCGTGGGATATTCGCCGCGCGCGATGATCTCCAGCCGCGGGTTGAGGTTGCGGGCCGAAAGGGTGATGAACACGTTGAGGGCATCGTCGGGCAGTACGGTCGCCAGCACCCGGGCGCGTTCGATCCCGGCGGTCTTGAGCGAGGCTTCATCGGTGGCGTCGGCTTTGAGTGTCAGGTGGCCGGCCGCTTCGGCCTCGGCGATCTTGGCCGGATTGCGGTCGACGACGATGAACGGGGTTCGCGCGCGTTGCAGCTCGATGGCAAGCTGCTTGCCGATGCGGCCGTAACCGCAGACGATGGCGTGGTTCGTGAGGCGGTCGATCTGGCTTTGCATGCGGTCGATCCCGAGAATGTTGCGTATCTGGTAATGCGCGAAGACCTGGACGAGGGCGCCGGTCAGCACGATCATGCCGGTACAGCCCAGCACGATCGTCGCGATATCGAGCGCGCGCAGCCAGCCGGTGTCGATCGGGTGGACTTCGCCGTATCCGACCGAGAAGATCGTGAGGATGACCATGTAGGCGGCGTCGCCGAAGCTCCATCCGGACGCGACGAAGCCCGCGGTGGCGAGCACGAAGACGGCGAGCACGAAGATCGCCGCGCGAACGAGGTTCTGAAGCGGCGAACCGAGCACGCGGCGAGCGGCTTCGTCGATGCTGTCATACTCGCCTGCCATGCGGCCAGACCCCCGATATTCCCCGGATGGGAGACTGCGCGAGCGGGCCGGACTTGTCCAGCGCCCGTCAGCTGCGCGGCGACCAGTCGGGCGGGGCCAGTTCGAAACCGGAGAACTCGAATCCGGGGGCGACCACGCAGCTTACCAGTGTCCATCCACCGATCGGGGCCGCGGCCTGCCAGTGTCCCGGTGGCACCAGCACCTGCGGGGCTTCGCCTGACAGGACATCCCCGCCCAGCACGGTCCGGCTGACCGGACCGGCTTGATCGGTCGCGATCTCCAGCGTCAGCGGGGCTCCGGCATGCCACAGCCACAGTTCGGCGGCATCGACGCGGTGCCAGTGCGAGCGCTGGCCGGCCTCGAGCAGGAAATGGATGGCAGTGGCGCAGGCGCGCGTCCCGGGCGCGGCGTCGGCGCGCCAGGTCTCGCGGTACCATCCGCCCTCGGGGTGCGGCTCGAGGCCGAGGCGTGCGATGATCTGCCCTGCGGCGCTACCGGCGTCACTCATCTGTCGTGCTCCCCTCGATCAGGCCCGCGCGGAGGCAAGGATCATGGCGGCGCCCTTTTCGGCAATCATCATCGTGGGCGCGTTGGTGTTGCCCGATGTGATCGTGGGCATGACCGATGCATCGATCACCCGCAGGCGATCAAGTCCGATTACGCGCAACTCGGCATCGACGACCGAGCCCATCGCCGCCGTACCGACCGGGTGGAAGATGGTCGTGCCGATGTCGCCTGCCGCGCGCTGCAGGTCTTCCTCGCTCTGATAGGCGGCGCCGGGGCGCACTTCCTGCGGGTCGTAGCGGGCGAGGGCGGGCTGGGCGACGATGCTGCGGGTCACGCGGATGGCCTGGGCTGCCACGCGGCGGTCTTCCTCGGCGGAGAGGTAGTTGGGGCGGATGTCCGGCGCCTGAGCCGGACCGGCGCTGGCGATGCGCGTAGTGCCGCGGCTCTCCGGTCGCAGGTTGCATACGCTGGCGGTGAAGGCTGGGAAGGGGTCCAGCGCGCCGCCGAAGGCTTCGAGGCTGAGCGGCTGGACGTGATATTCCAGGTTGGCCGTGGCATAGCGGGCGTCGCTTCTCGTGAAGACGCCCAACTGGCTGGGGGCCATTGCCATGGGCCCGGTGCGGCGCAGGACATATTCCAGCCCGATCAGCGCCTTGCCGAACAGGTTGGCGGCGCGCTGGTTGAGCGTGGCCACGCCCGAGACTTTCCAGGCGCAGCGCAGTTGCAGGTGGTCCTGCAGGTTGCCGCCCACTTCCGGGCGGTTCACGAGCGGGACGATGCCCAGCGACGACAGGTGAGCCGCGTCGCCGATTCCGCTGCGTTCGAGTATCGCGGGTGAGCCGATTGCACCCGCCGCCAGCAAGACTTCGCCGCGTGCCCTGGCGGTGCGCTGTTCGCCGCCGACGCCATAGGCAATGCCGACCGCGCGCCCGTCCTCGACGATCACCTTGTCGACGAGAGCGCCGGTCTCGATCTTCAGGTTCGCGCGTGAGCGGACCGGGCGCAGGAAGGCATCGGCGGCGCTCCAGCGCCATCCCTTGCGCTGGGTGACCTGAAAGAAGCTTGTCCCTTCATTGTCGCCCCGGTTGAAGTCATCCACGGCAGCGATCCCGTATTCGCTGCAGGCCTGCCGGAACGCCTCGAGGATTTCCCAGCGCAGGCGTTGCTTCTCCACGCGGATTTCCCCGCCGCTGCCGTGAAAGCCGCTCGAACCTTCGAAGTGGTCTTCGGCCAGCTTGAAGTAGGGTAGTACGTCGTCCCAGCCCCAGCCGGGGTTTCCGGCCTGTCGCCAGCCGTCATAGTCGGCCGCCTGTCCGCGCATGTAGATCATGCCGTTGATCGAGGAGCAGCCGCCCAGCACACGCCCGCGCGGGTATTTCAGCGCGCGCCCGTTCAGGCCCGCCTCCGCCTGCGTCGACATGCACCAGTCGGTTCGCGGATTGCCGATACAGTAGAGGTAGCCCACCGGCACGCGGATCCAGATGTAGTCGTCCTTGCCGCCTGCCTCGAGCAGGAGGACCCGGTTTCCCGGGTCTGCGCTCAGGCGATTGGCAAGCACGCAACCGGCGCTGCCGCCGCCGACGATGATGTAGTCGAACTCTCCCATGACAATGCAGTTAAGCCGCCCGATCGCCGCAATCTACCAGCAAAGTGAGTAGGCACCGCCAATTCGGTCGATGCAGGCCGGCCCGATGCTGTCGGAATTCTTTACGCCTTGCGAAAACTAACAGTATGCGGTCGATGTTAAGCATGAAGCCCGCGCATTTCTTCGACTTTCGGTTTTGTTAACACTTTAGCAATGGGTTGTACCTAATCCTTCAGCCATCAGGGGGATGGCGGCTCTGTCGCCATTTTTGACAGAAGCCGCTGGCGCTCGGGGGCGAAGCTTGGTCGGGGGGCAAAGCTTTGGTCCGGGGGGATCGCGACCGGTAAGGTCGCGTTCGGCATCCGCCTCCGCCGGCGGCTTCTTCGTCAACCGTTTCCAGACATCGGGACTGCAATTTCCGCCGGGGCCTTGTGCTTTGCGGCGCGATCGCGTCTGTTCGGCGCATTCGTCGGTCGAATGAGGGAAGCCATGCGATACAAAGCCTTGCGCACAAGCCTGCTCCTTGCACTGGCCCTGTCGCCCGTCGTTGCCATGGCCGCGCCCGATCCGCGGCAGGTCGCGCTTTCGGCCCTGCGCGAAGCCCCGGTGTGGGACGGGCACAACGACGTGCCCGAGCAATTGCGTGAAAGGCGCAAGGACATCCTTGGCGGTTTCGACTTTACCGACACGAGCGCTACCGTCGATCCCGAGCGCAAACTGCAGGCAATGCAGACCGACATTACCCGCCTGCGCAAGGGACATGTCGGCGCGCAGTTCTGGTCGGTCTACGTTTCGGCCAGGCTGGACGACCAGCATGCCGTGCAGGCGACGCTGGAGCAGATCGACGTCGCCAGGCGCCTGATCGCCGCCTATCCCAAGGATCTGATGTTCGCGACAAGCAGCGCCGACGTCGCGCGGGCGATGAAGGCGGGCAAGGTGGCCTCGTTGCTGGGGATGGAGGGCGGCCATTCGATCGGCGGATCGCTGGGCGTATTGCGGCAGATGTACGCGCTGGGCGCGCGCTACATGACGCTCACCCATTTCAGGAACACCGCCTGGGCCGACAGCGCCACCGACAAGCCCGAGCATGACGGCCTTACCGACTTCGGCCGTGATGTCGTGCGTGAGATGCAGCGTATCGGAATGCTCGTCGATCTCAGCCACGTGAGCGAGGCGACGATGCGCGATGCGCTCGAAGTGGCGCGCGCGCCGGTGATGTTCAGCCATTCCAACGCGCGGGCGATCAATGGCCATACCCGCAATGTCCCGGAGGGCGTTCTCGGACTGCTGGCGAAGAACGGCGGGATCGTCATGGTCAATGTGTTCCCGACTTACGTGGTCGAGCCCACCCGTCAGTGGCTGGCGGCGCAGGCAGGCGAGAAGGCGCGTCAGGAATCCCTGCATCCGGGCGATCCTGCGGGCGCGGAGGCGGCTCTGAAGGCATGGGAACAGCAAAACCCGATGCCGCGCGGTTCATTGAACGACGTTGCCGACCACATCGTGCATATCGTCAGGGTCGCCGGGATCGACCATGTCGGGCTGGGCGGCGATTTCGACGGAGTCGACGTCACGGTCGAGGGGATGGAAGACGTCTCGACCTATCCCGCGCTGTTCACCGAACTGGCGCGGCGGGGCCTGTCGAAAGCGGAACTGGAAAAAATTGCCAGCGGCAACATGATGCGGGTGATGAAGGAAGCCGAAGCTTACGCGTCAGCCCACCGCGACGATCCGGCCATCGAATCGCCGACGACGTTCTGATTGCGCCTGCGATCCGGCGGGCGAGGCCTCGTCCGCCGGACGCGTGCCGGACTTATCCGCCCAGCGCGTGCTGTTCGGCCGTAACCGGCCAGCCCTGATCGGGGCGTTCGGATACGGCGCGGGTGATCCAGATCGCCGACATGGCCAGGATTGCCAGGGCCAGGCTGGCAAGCAGCACGTAGCGCACGATATGGGGCGTGGAACCGCCCCGCGCTTCCTCGGTGTCCAGATGAACTTCATCGCCAATGCGTTGCATAGTCGCTCTCTCCCGCAGGCCCGGCGACTGTCTGGCGCCGCTTATGGATATCGGGCCTACTACTGGAATGTAGGCCTGCAGGCCTGTTCCCGCAAGGCGCGAATCGGGCGGGTCCCGGGGCGGGGCGTCTATCGCAGGTTCAGCAATTCCAGCGTGCGATCGTCGCGGCGGCCCTGGCAGAAGGCGTCGAGCGCATGGGCGAAGCATTCGCCGCCGCCGGCTGCTTCGAACAGGGTCATGCAACTGCAGAATTTCATCGCGTCGACTTCGCCAAGAATCGAAGTCGCGCTGCGCTTTCCGGCCCACGTCAGCATCGCTTCGGTGCAGGTGGCGAGCCGCGGGCCGATAATCTCGTGCGCCAGATAGGCGCGGGCCTCTGTAATCCCGGATATGGCGTAGAGCCGGGCGGTCTGGCTGGTGCCCAAACCGTCGATCTGGGGGAAGATGAACCACATCCAGTGGCTCAACTTGGTGCCGTTCTGCAATTCACTGAGCGCCTGGGCATAGAAGGCCCGCTGGGCATCGACGAAGCGTTCAAGGTCGGCCACGCACATCTCCCCATCATGGCTCCGCCGCTTGTACGGGGCGCGGGAGCCGGGGGCATGATACTGAATCGGGACCGATCTGTCGCGGGCGATGTCAGCTCATGCTGTCGCCCTGTACGGAGGCTGCTGCCGTTGCGCTGCTGTTGCCTTCGGGATTGTCGTCGGTCAGCGCGCCGGTAATCCAGATCGCCGAGAGTGCGACGATCGCCAGGGCCAGGCTGATGAGCAGGACGTAGCGCACGATGTTCGGCGTATCGCCGGCGCGGGCTTCGTCCTTGTCGATATGAATTTCTTCGCCACGGGTTTCCATGGTGCGTCTCCTGTATCGGGTCGGGGCCTTTCCTGAGGCCCTTTCCCTAGGCAACGCACCATGGCGAACACCGTTCCGGCGCGATTGTCGCGCCGGGGGCGTGGATCAGTCGCGCAGCAGCTCGTTGATGCCGGTCTTCGAGCGGGTCTGGGCGTCGACGGTCTTGACGATCACGGCGCAGTAAAGCGACGGTCCGGGGGTGCCATCGGGCAGCGGCTTGCCGGGCAGCGAGCCGGGCACGACGACGGCGTAGGGCGGGACCTTGCCGATGTGGACTTCGCCGGTGGCACGGTCGATGATCTTGGTCGAGGCGCCCAGGAACACACCCATGGAGAGCACTGCGCCTTCGCCGACGATGACGCCTTCGGCCACTTCCGAACGCGCGCCGATGAAGGCGTTGTCCTCGATGATGACCGGGCCGGCCTGCAGCGGCTCGAGCACGCCGCCGATGCCGACGCCGCCCGAGATGTGGACGTTCTTGCCGATCTGGGCGCACGAACCGACGGTCGCCCAGGTGTCGACCATCGTGCCTTCACCGACGTAGGCGCCGATGTTGACGAAGCTCGGCATGAGCACGACGTTCTTCGAGATGTAGGTGCCGCGGCGGGCGACGGCGCCGGGGACGACGCGGAAGCCGGCTTCGCGGAACCTGGCTTCATCCCATCCGTCGAACTTTACCGGCACCTTGTCGAAGGCGGGCGAACCGGCGGCACCACCGGGAACCGGGGCATTGTCGTTGAGGCGGAAGCTCAGGAGCACGGCCTTCTTCAGCCACTGGTTGACCTTCCAGCCGCCCTGGCCGTCGGGTTCTGCCACGCGGGCTGCGCCCGATTCGATCAGGCCGAGCGCTTCGTCGACGATCTTGCGAACGTCGTCGCTCTTGGGGGTGACGGTGTCGCGCGCTTCCCAGGCGGCTTCGATCGCGGATTCGAGTTCGGACATCGTGGTATTCTCCGGCAAGGGTACGTTCGAGGCGCGCCTAGAGCCTGCGCGCGCGCAGGACAAGTCGATTGAGGCGCGGAAAGTGGGTCGTCAGGGCGTCATCAACTCGCGCACGAAGCCGATCAGGCCGGTCTGGCGGGCGCGGCGCATCCGCTCGGCGGCGAGGATCTCGCGCACCTTGTCGAAGCAGGCGTCGATATCGTCGTTGACGACGACATAGTCGTAGCCGTCCCAGTGGCTGATCTCGGACCGGGCGCGTTCCATGCGCGCGGCGATCACGTCTTCGCTGTCGGTGCCGCGCCCGGTCAGGCGGCGGCGCAGTTCGTCGATACTGGGCGGCAGCAGGAACACGCGCACGACGTCGCGCTCAAGCTTCTGGTAAAGCTGCTGGGTGCCCTGCCAGTCGATGTCGAACAGGTAGTCCTGTCCTTCCTTCAGCCCCGCCTTCACCTGCGCCTTGGGGGTGCCGTAGCTGTTGCCGAACACCGTCGCCCACTCGAGGAATTCCTCGTCGGCGACCATGCGGTCGAACTCGGCCTGGCTGACGAAGTGATAGTCCTTTCCATCCACTTCGCCAGGGCGCGGCGGGCGGGTCGTGCAGGAAACCGACATGCAGATGTGCGCGTCGCGTTCGAGCAGCATGCGCGAAATCGTCGTCTTGCCTGCGCCCGAGGGCGAAGACATGATGAACATGAGGCCGCGCCTGGCGAGGGATCCGCCGGCGGCCGCGTCTTGGATGGGATGGGATGCGCTGTCCATGCCCCCCGATGGCGGGCGCGACGCTGCAAATCAAGAGGGCTGCGCATTTGCGGCGGGTTGCTCGGGCCGGCGGCGCGTCCGGTGCAATCAGGACTCTTCGCCGTCCTTGGCCATGTCGGCGAGCTTTTCGTCGCCTGCGGCCTTCGCGGTGCGCGCCTTGCTGCGATCGTAGAGCGTCTTGGCGATCAGTCCGCCGCCCACGAGAATCGCGCCGGGGACCGAGGTCATGGCCACCCGGGCGAGCGTGCGGTGGAGCATGGTTTCGCCCATCGTGCGCCCCTTGAGGATCGCACTGGCCTTGCTGGGCGCATACTTCTTGCCGAGCAGGGCTTTCTCCACTGCGCGTCGCGCCAGGAAGGTGCCACCGCGCAGGGCGATGTCGGCAATGGCCAGGTTGGTATGGTCGTTGGGGCTCGGGCCGACGAGTTCGCGCGGGGAAGGGCGCAGCTTGCGCTTGCGCTTCTTCCCGCTGGCGGCGGCTTCGTCGGGACCGGCAGGAGCGGTGGCAGCGGGCACGACAGGGGCATCAGCAGCTTCGACGACCGCCTCGCCTTCGTCCTGCCCAGTCTTCGTGACCATCGAGCCTGCTTTCCCGGGGCCCGCTGGCCCCGCTTACTTCTTCTTGCCGAAATCGACCGAAACGACGTTCGATCCATCCTCGCTGGGAGTAATGCGCGAGGCGACGTCGCGTTCCGCGGCGTCGTTACCGGCCATGCCCGGGACGTCTTCTTCCTCGTCGTCGGCCATGGCCTGGAACTGCAGGCCGAAATCGACTGCCGGGTCGACGAAGGCGGTGATCGCCGAGAAGGGAATGTCCAGCTTCGCGGGAAGCTGGTTGAAGCTCAGGCTCACCGTGAAGCCGTCTTCGCGCACGCCCAGGTCCCAGAACTTGTTCTGGAGGACGATCGTCATCTCGTCCGGAAAACGCGCGCGCAGGTCGTCGGGAATGCTGACGCCGGGGGCTGTCGTCTTGAACGTGATGTAGAAATGATGGCTGCCCGGCAGAACGCCGTTGGAGGCTTCCACTTGGCCCAGAACGCGTCCGACTACGGCGCGCAGGGCTTCCTGTACGATCTCGTCGTATGGGATCATGCTGTCTGGTGGCGTATCGTTCATCGCGCCCTACGTGCGCATCGTTCATCTTGCGGTCAAGCATGTTGACACGCCTTTTTAACTGTTCGGCGCACTTATTCCAAGGTAAACCGTCTGCGCCACAGGGAAATCTTGCGGACTCGCCCCTGAGTGTTCGCGCGTGATTGATTCCCGCAGATACAGGTCTATAGGCGCATCCCATGCGCACAGCTTCGATCAATCGCAAGACTCACGAGACCGACATCGCCGTCGAAGTGAACCTCGACGGTACGGGCTCCTACGACGTTTCGACCGGCATTGGCTTTCTCGATCACATGATCGAGCAGTTTTCGCGCCATTCGCTGATCGACATCACTTGCAAGATCGCGGGCGATCTGCACGTCGATCAGCACCACACCACGGAAGACAGCGCCATCGCGATCGGCCAGGCGATTGCCAGCGCCATGGGCGATAAGGCCGGGATCGGCCGCTACGGCGACGTTCACTCGCCGATGGACGAGGCGCTGTGCCGCGTTTCGCTCGACATCTCCGGGCGTCCCTATTTCGTGTGGAAGGCCGCTTTCACGCAGGAAAAGCTGGGCGAGTTCGATACCGAGCTGGTCGAGCACTGGTTCCACTCGATCTCGCAGGCGGTTGGTATCACCCTGCACATGGAACTGCTCTACGGCACCAACAACCACCACATCTGCGAGGGGCTGTTCAAGGGCTTCGCCCGCGCCATGCGCTGCGCGGTGGAACTGGACCCGCGCAAGGGCGGGGCGATTCCGTCGACGAAGGGGATCCTCGGACAGGACACGCTGTGATGGCGAGCTTCATTCTCTCGCTGCGCTACATCGCCCCGGTCGAGGCCGTGGATGCGCTGCTGGCCGACCATATCGACTGGCTCAAGGCGGGGCATGAAGCCGGCCACCTGATCGGCTGGGGCCGCAAGGTCCCGCGCGAAGGCGGCGTCATTCTCGCAAGGGGCGAAAGCCGCGAGTCCATTGTTGCGCTGGCCCAGGACGATCCCTTCGTCAAAGGCGGCGTTGCCGAAGTCGACGTGATCGAATGGGCGCCCACCTTCCTGTCGGCCGGGCTCGAGGGACTGGCCGCATGACGCTGGCCCTGATCGATTACGGTGCGGGCAATCTCCATTCGGTAGCCAATGCCCTGCGCGCGGCCGGGGCCGAAGACGTCAAGACCACTGCCGATCCCGCCGTCGTTCGTGCTGCGGACCGCATCGTCCTGCCTGGCGTGGGCTCATTCAAGGCCTGCGCCAAGGGGCTCTGGGCGATCCCCGGCATGGTCGAAGCGATGAACGAGAGGGTGCACGTCGGTGGCGCGCCGTTCCTGGGCATTTGCGTAGGCATGCAGCTTCTCGCCACCCGCGGTCTGGAACATGGCTCCACCAAGGGGCTGGGCTGGATTGCGGGCGAAGTCCGCCTGATCGAGCGCACCGATCCGGCGATCAAGATCCCGCACATGGGCTGGAACGACGTCTCGCTCGGCCGCAAGGACCCGGCGCACGGGCTGGTCGAGGCGGGCGAGGCCTACTTCCTGCACTCCTATCACTTCGTGCCCGATGAAGGGCAAGACGTGGCGGCGATGACCGACCATGGCGGCGGACTTGTCGCTGCCGTTGCCCGCGACAATGTCGTGGGCGTGCAGTTCCACCCCGAAAAGAGCCAGGCATTCGGCCTCGCGCTGCTTTCCCGTTTCCTCGATTGGAAGCCCTGAAATGATCGTATTCCCCGCCATCGACCTCAAGCAGGGCCAGGTCGTCCGTCTCGCCGAAGGCGACATGGCGCGCGCCACCGTTTATGGCGACAACCCGGCCGCGCAGGCGATGCTCTTCGCCGATGCAGGCTCGCAGTTCCTCCATGTCGTCGATCTCGACGGATCCTTCGCGGGCAAGGCTGAAAACCGCGAAGCGGTCGAGGCGATTCTCGAAGCGTTCCCCGGCCACGTGCAGCTCGGCGGCGGCATCCGCACGCCCGAGGCGGTCGCGGGCTGGTTCGAGCTGGGAGTCAGCCGCGTCGTCATGGGCACTGCCGCGCTCAAGGACCCGCAGTTCGTCAAGGACATGGCGAAGGAATACCCGGGCGGCATCGTCGTGGCCGTAGACGCGCGCGACGGCATGGTCGCGACCGAGGGCTGGGCCGAAGTTTCCGATGTCTCGATCGTCGACATGGCCCGCCGGTTCGAGGACGCCGGCGTCGCCTCGCTGCTGTTCACCGATATCGGCCGCGATGGCCTGCTCAAGGGCTGCAACGTGCAGGCGACCGTCGATCTCGCGCGCCAGACCGACCTTCCGGTGATCGCATCGGGCGGTGTCAAGGGCCTCGACGACATCCGCATGCTCACCTTGCACGAGAAGGACGGCATCGAGGGCGTCATCACCGGGCGCGCGCTCTATGACGGCCGCCTCGATCTCGCCACCGCGATCCAGATGGCGCAGAAAGGCTGAAGCCATGACCGTGCGCGTCCGCGTCATTCCCTGCCTCGACGTCGCCGATGGCCGCGTGGTCAAGGGCGTCAACTTCGTCGACCTGAAGGACGCGGGCGATCCGGTCGAACAGGCGCGTGCCTATGACGCGGCCGGTGCGGACGAGCTGTGCTTCCTCGACATTTCGGCCAGCCACGAAGGACGCGGCACGCTGCTCGACATCGTCCAGCGTACCGCGGAAGTCTGCTTCATGCCGCTGACCGTGGGCGGCGGCGTACGCACCGCCGAGGATGCGCGCGCGCTGCTGCTGGCGGGTGCCGACAAGGTCGCAGTGAACTCCGCAGCCGTTTCGCGGCCCGAAGTGGTCGCCGATATCGCCCACAAGTTCGGCTCGCAGTGCATCGTCGCCTCTGTCGATGCGCGCAAGGTGGGCGAGGGGCGCTGGGAAATCTTCACCCACGGCGGTCGCCGCCCGACCGGCATCGATGCGCTGGAGCACGCGCTGAAGCTGGCGGACCTCGGCGCGGGCGAACTGCTCGTCACCTCGATGGACGGGGATGGAACGCAAAGCGGCTACGACCTCGAACTTACGCGCGCGATTGCCGACTCGGTCTCGGTCCCGGTCATCGCCAGCGGCGGCGTGGGCACGCTCGATCACCTTGTTCAGGGTGTGACGCGCGGCCATGCGAGCGCCGTGCTGGCCGCCTCGATCTTCCACTTCGGCAAGCATTCGATTGCCGAGGCGCACGCTGCGCTGCGCTCTGCGGGACTTCCGGCACGGGCCTGACACCGGCCTTCGCGCGTTGAGCTTTCGCGCCGGCAGTGATCCACATCGGGACAGGCGCCGATAGGTGCTTGCTGCCCCCTCCGGATGATCGGATGGGCGCAGGACACTTCGACTCCGTGAGGCTCTTCCCCCCGTGCGTTACACCGGTCACTGCATTTCGCTTGCCATACTGATTGTCCTTCCGGTCCCCGTCTTCGCCGCGACCAGCGTGCCGTTGCCGGAGCCGAGCGGACTGGCCCTGCTGGGCATCGGCCTTGCCGGCCTGGCCCTGGGGCGGCGCCTGTCATCGCGCCGGTCCAAGGACTGAATTTGCCCGGAACTTTCACGGCGGCTTGACCGCGAAGGCGCCGCGCCGCATGGCTTGGCGCATCATGACGAGTCCGCAATCCCAGAGCGGGGACACGCTGTCCCGCCTCGAAGCCACGATCGCGGCGCGCCGCGCGGCCGATCCCGAATCCAGCTATGTCGCAAAACTCAATGCCAGCGGGCTGGGCAAGATGTCCCAGAAGCTGGGCGAAGAGGCGACCGAGACGATCATCGCCGCACTGGCGCAGGGCCCCAAGGAACTGATCGGCGAATCCGCCGACCTGCTGTTCCACCTCATGGTCCTGCTCGGCGCCAAGGGCGTACCCTTCGCCGATGTCCTGGCAGAACTCGACCGCCGCGAAGGCGTCTCGGGCATCGCCGAAAAGGCATCGCGCCCCAAGGACTGACCTTTCCCTCAAGACGATCAACGCCTTCCGCGGGAGCCCTGAGAATGCCCATCGATCCCAAGCAGCCCTACGACGAGAACAACATCTTCGCGAAGATCCTGCGCGGCGAGCTGCCCTGCACGAAGGTCTACGAGGATGACCACGCGCTGGCCTTCAACGACATCCGTCCGCAGGCGCCGATCCATGTTCTGGTGATCCCCAAGGGCGCCTATGTCTCCTGGGACGACTTTACCGCCAAGGCCGACGATGCCGAGATCGCCGCCTTCATGCGCGCGGTCGGCAATGTCACGCGCCAGCTCGAGCTGGACGGGCCGGGCTATCGCCTGATGGTCAACATGGGCAACAACGGCCATCAGGAAGTGCCGCACCTGCACGTCCACATTTTCGGCGGCCGCCAGTTCTTCCACATGATCTGCGACTGAACCGGCGCCCGACGGAGAGATATCCACACCCATCGGGCCGATGTGGCGTGGCTGACGGGCGGTAAGCTGCCGTCTGTCCCTTTGCAGTGGGGGAAGGCCCCGCTACACATCCGCGCTGCATGATGGCCATTCCCGAACCCAGTTGCGGCGCGATCGACCTCGGTGTCCACCGCTATGCCCTGCGCGTGTACTATGAAGACACCGACGCGGGCGGGATCGTGTACCATGCCAATTACCTGCGCTGGTTCGAGCGCGCCCGTTCCGACCTTCTCGAGTTGCTCGGGATCGACCAGCGCGCCGCGCTGGAATCGGGAGAGGGGCTCTACACCGTGGCCGAGGCTTCGCTGCGCTACCGCGCTCCGGCCCGACTGGGCGATGCCGTCGTCATCGAGACATTTCCCGAGACGGTCGGCCGCGTCGCCTGCACGCTCAGGCAGGTGGCCCGGCGCGGTGAAACGCGGCTGTGCGAAGCCGTCGTCAAGGTAGGGTTCATCGGTCCTGATGGACGACCGCGCAAACAACCTGCCGCCTGGCAACATGCGTTCGATTCGCTCGTTGACGGGCGCATGCTTTCTCAATCTCCCGCCACAGGCCCTGTTTCTGGCCTTGAATCCGGCCCGGAAGGACTAGAATGACTCTCGACCTGCTTGCTTCTGCCGTAGCGATCAGCGGCGAATCCGATCGGCTCAACCCGATCAAGCTGTTCCTTGACGCGGACATCGTCGTTCAGGCCATCATGTTCGGCCTGCTGCTGGCGAGCATCTGGGTCTGGATGATCATCATCACCTTCACCATGCGCATGGGCGGCATCCAGCGCCGCTGCGACGAGTACGAGGACGGCTTCTGGGAGGCCGAGAACTTTGAGACGTTCCAGAAGGACCGCGCGCGCCGGAACGTGCCGCTGGGCAAGGTGGCCGGAGCCGGGCTGGCCGAATGGCGCCGCAATGCCCAGGCGCGCAACGTGGACCACGAAGGTGCGCGCCAGCGCATTGCGCTCGCCATGACATCTTCGCTCGGCGAAGAGGCGGACGCCCTTTCGGATCGTCTCAACTTCCTCGCCACCGTCGGTTCGGTCGCGCCCTTCGTCGGCCTGTTCGGTACCGTCTGGGGCATCATGAACAGCTTCTTCCAGATCGGCCAGCAGCAGAACTCCTCGCTGGCGGTCGTCGCGCCCGGCATTTCCGAAGCGCTGTTCGCCACCGCGATCGGCCTGTTCGCGGCGATCCCGGCAGTCATCGCCTACAACCGCTTCTCGCACCGGGTGAATTCGTTCGAAGCGCGCATGCAGCGCTTTGCCGACCAGCTTCACGCGGCGCTCACGCGCCAGCTCGAACAGCGCTGACGGAGCCCGGACATGGCAATGGGACTGTCAGGAGGCGGTGGTCGCAATCGGCGGGGACGCGGGACCCGTGCGCCGATGGCGGACATCAACGTCACGCCGCTGGTCGACGTCATGCTCGTCCTGCTCATCATCTTCATGGTGACGGCGCCCTTGCTAAAGGCCGCCGTGCCGATCGAGCTGCCCGACAGCCGGGCCAAGGCGATGTCGGAGGAAGCCGCGCAGATTACGCTGAGCATCAAGCGCGACGGCGTGATCTATTTCGAGGAAGAGGCGCTCGCTCCGGGAGAACTGGCCGATCGCCTCGCCGCAGTGACGGCGGGCCCCGATGGCAAGAAGCCGCTCGTGACCCTGCGCGCGGACAAGGCGCTCGATTACGGCACCGTCATGGGCGTAATGGGCGAACTCAACCATGCCGGCTTCACCTCGATCTCGCTGGTGACCGGCGTCAGCAGCCGTTCAGGCGGCTGAGCTAGGGTTCGCATCATGGCAATCCTCGGGCTGCGCAGGGATGAGAAATACGGACTTGCACTGGCAATCGCGCTTCATGCCGCGGTTCTGGGCGCGATGTTTCTCGACCCGCATACCGATCAGGTCGTCCGTCCGCCCGAACGGATCGAAGTGAATATCAGCGATGACTACGGACTGACATCGACTTCGCCCGATCCCAACAGCCAGGCCGCGGCCGATGTGGCTCCGACCATCGGTGAGGCAGCGCCCGCGCCGGCTCCTGCTCCGGTTCCCGAAATCCAGCCCTCGCCATCGCCGCTGCCGCCCGAACCCAAGGCCAGGCCGGTAGAGACCAAGAAGGCGCCGGAAAAGAAGAAAACCGAGACCAAGTCTCCGCCCAGCCGCAAGAGCAGCGCGATCGACAAGATCGTCTCCAGCCCGAGCAGTTCCCCGTCGAAGGCGAGCGCGACCACGACGAAGAAAACCGGCGGCAGCCGTGTCGGCGCTGACTTCCTCTCGGGCGTCTCCGGGGCGACCGCCACCGAGGGCAAGGGCGCACCGGCGGCCACGATCGGTCCCAAGCAGGTCTCGGCGCTCAATGCCGCGATCAGCCGCCAGCTCAAGCCGTACTGGTCCGCGCCGCAGGGGGCCGATGCCGAACTGCTGGTGACACGGGTTCGTTTCAGGCTCAACCGCGACGGCAGCCTCGCCGGCGAACCTCAGGTGCTGGGCACCAGCGGCAAGACCGCGACCAATGCCACCCAGGTCGACCGTCACCAGGAGCAGGCGGTCCGTGCGGTCAAGCTGGCCGCCCCTTTCAACCTGCCCGAAGACCTCTACGATGGCTGGAAGGTCATCGACACGCAATTCGACAGAAGGCTATCGCAATGAAACTCCACCATCTCGCTGCTCTGGGCCTTATGCTTTCGGTCTCGGCGCCGGTGCTGGCGCAGGATGCCACCCAGGCACCTCTCGCGCAGGTCCCCGTCGATCCCGAGGCGGGCTTGCAGGTCACCGTCTCCGACGACAGCGACTGGCAGGACCTGGGCATCGCGATCACCACGTTCGCCACCGACGCGGACGTTCCCACGCAGACGAATGCGGGCTCCACCGCGGCGCTGGGCCGGGCCCTGTCGCAGGTTGTCGCGGCGGACCTCAAGAACAACGGCCTGTTCAAGCCCTCGGGCCCGGCGGGCCTGCCGCAGCCGGCTTTCTCCGAAGTGCAGACGCCCAACTTCCCGATCTGGTCGGTCCGCAGTACCGACATGCTGGTGCAGGGCTATGTCCGCGCCGCGGCGAGCGGGCAGCTTACCGTGGGCTGTTACCTTTACGACGTCGCGCTCAAGCAGCAGCTGGCCAAGGGCGGCTGGCAGGTCGGCCCGGCCGACTGGCGCCGCGCCGCGCACAAGTGCGCCGACATGGTCTATTCGCGCCTTTCGGGCGAAAGCCCGTTCTTCGATTCGAAGATCGCCTACATCGCCGAGACCGGACCCAAGGACCGCCGCATCAAGCGGCTGGCGGTGATGGATTCGGACGGCGCCAACCACCGCTATCTGACGAGTGGGCAGGCGACTGCGCTGACCCCGCGCTATTCGCCCGACTATTCCAAGATCCTCTACCTCTCGTACCTCAACGGCCAGCCGAGCATCTATTCCTACGATCTGGCGACCAACAGCCAGAAGCTGATCGTGCGTACCGGCAATCCGACGATGGCGCCGCGCTGGTCGCCGGACGGAAAGTGGGTGCTCTATTCTATGTCGACGGGCGGCCGCACCGACATCTACCGCATTTCCTCGGCAGGGGGTGGCACGCCGCAGCGCCTGACCAACGGTCCGGGCATCAACATCGGCGGCAGCTACTCGCCCGACGGCAGCCGGATCGTGTTCGAGAGCGACCGTTCGGGCAGCCAGCAGGTCTACGTGATGAACGCCGACGGTTCCAACCAGCACCGCATCAGCTTCTTCGGCGGCCGTGCGGCAACGCCGGAATGGAGCCCGCGCGGCGACCAGATCGCCTTCACCCACATTGCCGGAAACCTGCGTATCGCGGTCATGAGCCCGGACGGGCGGGGCATGCGCTATCTCACCGATTCGTGGCAGGACGAAGCGCCGACATGGTCTCCCAACGGTCGCATCGTCCAGTTCTTCCGCACCGAGAAGAACTCCGGAATTACTTCGATCTGGCAAGTTGACCTGACGGGCCGGAACGAACGTAAATTGCCCACGCCAGTGGGCGCGTCGGACCCTGCGTGGGGTCCGGTCCGACCCTGAGTGTAATTTGCACCGTTTACGGGTGCGCACTCAGGAAACCTTTGTTAAGTAATGATCGGAACTATAGCCGATGCCAGCCATTTCATTTGGCTGTGCAGCACAGGAGATTGCCCCATGTCTTCTACCTTACAGACTCCTCGCTTCTCGAAGTCCGCTTCGACGATGCTTCTCCTTGCCGGGGCATTGGCCATTTCGGCTTGCGCTTCCAAGGCGCCCAAGGAACTTCCGCCCGAGCCCGGCCCGGCCACCACGACGCAGGCTCCGCCCGCCGATCTTGGCCCGACTCCGGGTAGCCAGGCCGACTTCCTTGCCAAGATGAGCGGGTCGGACACGATCTACTTCGACACCGACAAGTACGACATCGACGCGATGGATCAGGACGCGCTGGCCAAGCAGGCGCAATGGCTGCTCCAGTATCCCAACAAGCGCGCCACCATCGAAGGCCACTGCGACGAGCGCGGCACGCGCGAGTACAACCTTGCGCTGGGTGAACGCCGCGCCAATGCCGCGATGAACTATCTCGTGAGCCTCGGCGTGGATGCTGCGCGTATTTCGACCGTCAGCTATGGCAAGGAACGCCCGGTTGCGCTCGGTTCGAACGAGCAGGCCTGGGCGCAGAACCGCCGCGCGGTCACTGTCACGATCGACTGATCGGCTTACTGACCAAACTTGAGAAGATCGCCCGGGCTGCCCAGCAGCTCGGGCGTTTTCACGCTGGCTCCGTAGCCCTGTCCGGTCATGAACCGGGGCGGTCCCAACGGCTCGCGCGCGACGTTTTCGCCGAACAGCACGTAGATCGCCATCATCAGGATGGAGAAGCATGCGGATAGGGCCAGGCGTTTGCTCATGGGCGCCCCACAATGCTAAGCCAGGTTAGTATAATTGCTTCGGGCTACTGCTGCAATGCAACGACGGCGGGAGCGTTAGGCGGTTTCCTGCGATTTACAAGACTTGCATCCATTTCGAGTCGCAGCGTATCGCTAAGTCAATGAGCCGCGTACGCAGATCCATGGACTGGGGATTCCCGCGCTGGCGCGGCTACGAGTCCGCGCGCGAAGCCGCGCAGGTCCGCCTGTGCGATCGCCATGGCTGCTCTGAACCGGGCGATTGCCCCGCGCCGAAAAGCCCCAGCAGCCCGGACCGCTGGTACTTCTGTCAGAAGCACGCGGCCGAGTACAATGCCGGCTGGGACTATTTCGCCGGCCTCACCAAGGAAGAGGCCGCGGCGCGTGAAAAGAAGGAGCGCCAGACCCACGAAGGCTACCAGGAATCGGCGCACTACGGCTGGGCCGGGTCGGGTGACGGCAGCCGCAGCGGCGATGAACTGCGCGCGCTCGAAGCCCTTGGCCTCGAACCCGATGCGGACTTCGACGCAGTGCGCAAGGCCTGGCGCACGAAAGCCAAGGAAGTGCATCCCGACGTCCGGCCGGGCGATGCCGAGGCTGCCAAGGCATTCCAGACCTACCAGCTTGCCTACGAAGTCCTGCGTGCCGCCGAAGAGCGGCGCGAATGGCACGGTTGATCGTGTCCCTACTGATTTGCGCGTAGAGTAAGCGTCAGCCCCGCCTGTGCGGGGATGACGAAAGGTGCGGAAGGGGCCTGAGGCGGCGGCGGGGGCACTCCCCTATGTCCGGCCCGCTATCTCCCGATCAGCAGCGAGACCAGCCAGACCACGCCGACGATCAGCGGTGCGCCCGCGATGTCGAGCAGCAGGCCCGACTTGATCATGCGCGGCAGTTCGATGCGCCCGGTTGCCCAGGCGATGGCGTTGGGTCCGGTGCCTGCGGGCAGCATGAAGCCCCAGCTTGCGGCGAGCGCTGCGGGCATGGCCAGCAGGATCGGATCGGCACCCAGCGCGACCGCGAGGCTGGCGACGACCGGCATGATGCCACTGGCCGTCGCGACGTTGCTGGCGAACTCGGTGATGACGATGACCATGGCGGTGATCGCAAGCGCGACGACGGGCAATGGGACGGCGGACAGCGGCAGGAGCGACCGGCCCAGCCAGTCGGCGAGCCCCGAGGCGCCCATGCCTTCGGCCAGCGCAAGGCCGCCGCCGAACATCATGATGACGCCCCAGGGCGCGCGATTGGCTTCATCCCAGTTGAGCAGGGGGCGTCCGGTTCCGTCCGGCACCACGAAGAGCAGCAGGCCGACGCCCACCGCGATCGTGCCGTCGGTCAGCGAACCCTTGGGCAGAAGCGGTGCGATCAACGGCGTCAGCATCCACAGCGCGAAGGCCACGGCGACGAGCGGGACGAGACGGCGTTCCGGCTCGGTCCACTTGTGATGGACGGCAATCGCCTCGCGCGCGGCGCGAACGTCGAAAGGATGCGTGGCGACCGCCTGCATGCGGGCAACGATGAAAGCAGCCAGTGGAATGCCCACCAGGACGAGGGGAATGCCGATAAGGCTCCACCGGGCAAAGCTGATGTGCAGGCCGATCATCGAATCGAGCAGGGCAACCGCGATGGCATTGGTCGGCGAGCCGACGATCGTGCCGAGGCCGCCGATCGATGCGGCAAAAGCGATGCCCATTGGCAGGGCGCCGGCCAGGCCCTGGCGTTCGTCGTCCGCGATGCCGCCGGCCTCGATCACGGCAAGGGCCATGGGCATCATGATCAGCGCCGTGGACGTATTGGAAATTGCCATCGACAGGATCGCCGCGGCCATCATGAAGGCGAACAGCAGGCGACCCGCGCCGCCCTTGGAACCCAGCCCGTCGAGCAGGGACAGAGCCAATCGCCGGTGCAGTCCGGTGCGCTCGATGGCAAGGGCGATGAAGGCGCCGCCCAGGATCAGGAACAGGGTGGGGGAATAGTAGCTGGAGGCCGTCTCGCCCGCCGTCATGACCCCGGCAAATGGCAGGACGAGGAAAGGGGCCAGCGCGGTCGCGGTCAGCGGCAGGGCCTCGGTCATCCACCAGCAGGCCATCAGGGCGACGAGGCCCGCGACGGTCCATGCCTGCGGCGGCATTCCTGCCGGTTCGGGCAGGATCAGCGTTGCCCCGAACAGCACCAGTCCCGCGATCAGTCCGATCCGCTTGGCATCCATGCCGATGTCATCCCCCCATTCCCGTTTGAGGGACTTAAGCCACAAATCTCAGGATGATGCGAGGGGGAGAAGCAGGTTGGCGTACTTCCTGGCCGTTAACCCGGCGCATTTGCTTCGGGTTATCACCGGAGCGCGTGGACCCCGGATCAAGTTCGGGATGGCGGCCTGTGGCAGGCAGTCGCGTGCCCAAGGACTGACGGCACACGCTTTTGCCAGCAAAGACAAAGGGCGCACCCGGCGGGTACGCCCTTTTTCTTTGGCAATGCCGGTCAGCGCTTACTTGGGCGCCAGCACCATCAGCATCTGGCGGCCTTCCATGCGCGGATAGGCTTCGATCTTCGCGATCTCTTCCACATCGGCCTGCACGCGGCGCAGCAGGTCCATGCCCAGCTGCTGGTGCGACAGTTCGCGGCCACGGAAGCGCAGGGTGACCTTCACCTTGTCGCCATCGCCGATGAAGCGCTGCACGTTGCGCATCTTCACGTCGTAGTCGTGATCGTCGATGTTCGGACGCATCTTGATCTCTTTGATCTCCTGCGTCTTCTGCGTCTTGCGCGCTGCATTGGCCTTTTTCTGGGCCTCGTAGCGATACTTGCCGACGTCGAGGAACTTGCACACCGGCGGGTCTGCGTTGGGCGAGACTTCTACCAGGTCAAGGCCGACTTCGGCCGCCTGCTCGATAGCCTCACGGGTGTACATGACGCCAATGTTCTCGCCGTTCTCGTCGATCACGCGGACCTTGTCGGCTTGGATGAAATTGTTGTAGCGCGGTCCGCTCTTGACCGGTGGCGTCATCATGCGCCGGGGTGGGGGTGCTATAAGCGTTCTCCTGAGTCGTCTTCGATTTACGTGCGAATGGGGCGCTCAATAGTGCGATTTGACCCGCCAAGCAAAGCGGGAATTCGCAAGATTAACATAGAGCCCCAGCCGCATGCACGGCTTATGCCCGCTTATATGGGCCTTCAGGCCGCCGCGCGCCAGAGGGGATATGCAATCAATCGCCCTGTGGCGGGCACCAGCGCATCGATCGCAGAGGCTGGTTGCATCGCCGCAAGGATCGCCGGATGGGCTGCGTCCATGCCGCCGGTGAGGGCGCCGAAAGCAGGCAAAATCAATCGGTTGTCGCTGCGCACCGCGCAAGGGCGGGCGATCCTGCGGCCCCGTGCGGACACGATCAGGCGCGGGTGATAGTGCCCGGACAGTTCGGGAAGGTGCGTCGCTCCCTGCGCCTTGTGGCGCAGCACCAGCCCGGCGATTTCGACTTCCGCAAGGCGGGTGCCCCCGGCTTCGGCGCCAAGCTCAGGATCGTGATTTCCCATGATCCACACCCAGTCGAGCGCGCGGGTAAGGGCATCGAGCATGCCCCGGGCATGGGGATCGAGCCGTCCGGTCCCTTCGCTGTCGTGAAAATTGTCGCCCAGCGCGAAGACGCGCCGGGCACCTGTCTGCCGCACCGCATGGGCGAGCCGCTCCAGCGTTTCGCGGCTGTCGTAGGGGGGCAGCATCTGCCCGCCCTGCGCGTAGTAGCTGGCTTTCTCGAGGTGGAGATCGGCGACCAGCAGGGCCTGTTCGCGCGGCCAGTAGATCGCGCTGCCCCGCGTTCCGGCAGCGCCGACGAGGTGCATTTCCTCGGACTGGAACGAAAAGGGAACCATGGCTTTTCCTTGCCGCAGGCGGCTCGATTTGGCAAGCGGCGCGCAAACAAGGATTAGGCATGACCGACTGGACCCCTTACACTCTGCGCGCCCGCACCTGGTTCGAGACCCTGCGTGACAGGATCTGCGCCGAATTCGAGGCGATCGAACGCGAGGCCGGCTCGTCGGCTGCCTTCGATTATACCCCGTGGAAGCGCTCGGCGGTCGAAGGCGGGGCCGAGGGCGAGACGGGCGGCGGCACGCGCGGCCTGATGAAGGGCAAGGTCTTCGAGAAGGTCGGCGTCAACGTTTCGACCGTGGTCGGCTCGCTGTCCAGGGACTTCGCCGCCTCGATCAACGGGGCCTCGGCCGAACAGAACGCCTTTTCCGCAACCGGCATCAGCCTTGTTGCGCACATGGCCAATCCGCATGTGCCCGCCGTGCACATGAATACCCGCTTCCTGACGACGACCAAGGCGTGGTTCGGCGGTGGCGCAGACCTCAATCCGCCGCTGCCCTACGACGAGGATACCGAGGAATTCCACGCGGAACTCAAGGCCGCCTGCGATGCCCACGGCGCCGACTATTACGAGCGCTACAAGGCCTGGGCGGACGAGTACTTCTTCATCCCCCACCGCAATGTCCACCGCGGTGTCGGCGGGATCTTCTACGACCACCTGGAGTGCGCGGACGAGGCTGCGTGGGAAGCGAACTTTGCCTACACCATGGCGGTTGGCGAAGCGTTCCTGGCCGTGTTTCCGCGCCTCGTGCGCCGTCGCATGGGCATGGACTTCACGCCCGCCGACAAGGCGCAGCAACTCGAATGGCGCGGCCGCTATGCCGAATTCAACCTCGTCTATGACCGCGGCACGCTGTTCGGCCTCAAGACCGGCGGCAATATCGACGCGATCCTGATGAGCCTGCCGCCCGAGGTGACCTGGAGCTAGGCTGTGGGGAAAGTGTGCGCCTGGAAGTTGAGCAGCTATCGGGAGGCGACAGGGGTCCTTAGATCGCTTCGACTTTCACGCCCCGCGAAGCGCCCTTGACCGGCGGGGCGTCGGACAGGGGCTGGCCGGCCGTTTCCTTCATGAAGTGTAGCGCGACTGCGCCCACCGCGCAGGCGGCCATCATGTAGTAGGCGGGCATCAGCGGGTCGCCGGTGGCCGAGATCAGTCCGCTGCCGATTGCCGGTGCCGTGCCGCCGAAGATCGAGGTTGCCACGTTGTAGGAGATCGCGAAGCCGGCAAAGCGCACCGCGGTCGGGAACAGGGCCGGGAAGGTCGCGGAAATCGTCGCCAGCTGGGGGACGTAGAGCAGGCCGAGGACCAGGAAGCCGATCACGGCCCCGGACAGGCCCGTGCCCATCAGCATGTAGAGCGGCACCACGCCGATGAAGAGACCGATCAGCGAGAACCACCAGAGCGGCTTGCGCCCGATCCTGTCGGACAGCGCTCCGGTGATCGGCAGCAGGACCATCATGAACAGCATGCCCAGGATCGGCACGACCAGCGCTTCGTCGGCGGTCAGGCCGAGGCGGCGCTGCAGGTAGGTGGGCATGTAGCTGAGCAGCGTGTAGTTCACGACGTTGAGCGCGATCACCATGCCGCCCATCACCAGCATCGGCCTCCAGTAATGGGCCATGAGATAGGGCAGGCCGTGCGAGACGCGCTCGGCCTTCTCGTGTTCCTCGCGAAAGACCGGCGTGTCCTCCATGTGCGAACGCAAGTAGACGCCCACGGCGCCGAGCGGTCCGGCGACCAGGAAGGGGATGCGCCAGCCCCAGTCGTGCATCGCCGCCTCACCCAGCAGCAGCGAGAAGCCCAGCATCAGCAGCGCGCCGAGCGAAAAGCCCGCCAGCGTGCCGAATTCGAGGAAGCTGCCGCAGAAGCCGCGCTTCTCGTCCGGTGCGTATTCGGCCATGAAGGTCGCCGCACCGCCGTACTCGCCGCCGGTGGAGAAGCCCTGGATCATGCGCAGCACGATCAGCAGCAGCGGCGCCCAGAACCCGGCGGTGGCATAGGATGGCAAGAGGCCGACGCAGAAGGTCGCCCCCGACATGACGACAATGGTGATCGCCAGCACCGACTTGCGGCCCAGCCGGTCTCCCAGCGGCCCCCAGAAGATTCCGCCCAGCGGACGCACCAGGAACGAGATGGCGAACGTCGCCAGCGCGAAAAGCACGGCTTCCTCGGTGTTGCCGGGGAACAGCGCTGCCGAAATATACGTGACGCCGTAGGAATAGATTCCGTAGTCGAACCATTCGGTGGCGTTGCCGATCGCCGAAGCGGCAATGGCGCGGCGCAGGGTTGCTGGGTCTGTCTGCATCAGGAATCTTCCGTGGCTGGAATGTCATCGGGGCCGAGCGGATCGAGCATGGCAGCAACCGGGGTGGTGCGCGGCAGGATCTGGTAGGCGTGCTGCGTTTCTGAAGGAACGGGCGGAGTGGCGGTCTGGCGCCACAGGCCGAAGGCAAGTGCGCCGCCGGCGCAAAGCGTGATGAACGCGAAGAGGCCGCTCTCGAAGGGCAGGGTCATCGCTGCCGAGCCGAGGATCGGGCCGAGCGCGGCGCCCGCCGAATAGAGCAGCACCAGTCCGCCGGTCGCGCCGACGCGTTCGTCGGCTTCGAGGCGGTCGTTGGTGTGCGCCACGCACAGCGGATAGAGCGCGAAGGTCAGGCCGCCGAACAGGGCGCCCAGGCCGAGGAGCTGGATGCCGTTGTGCTGGGTGACGGTCAGTCCGGCACAGACCAGTGTTGCCCCGGCGAATGTCAGGACGATCACGCGGCGGCGGTCATAGCGGTCGGATAACTGGCCGAGAGGCCATTGCAGCGCGACGCCGCCAAGGATCACCGCGGACATGAACATTGCAGTTGCGCCCATGTCGAGGCCGATGCGCCGCACGCTCACCGCGGCAAGGCCGTAGAACGCCCCCAGCATCATGCCGGTCAGGATCGAGCCGATCACGCCGAGCGGCGAGGTATCGTAGAGGCGGCGAAGCGAGAAGGGCGGGGCATCGCCGGTTTCCGGCGCGGCGATATGGGTCAGCAGGACCGGGATAGAGGCCAGGGAGACCAGCACCGAGGAGGCGAGGAACGGGATCGACGGGCGGGTATCGTCGAGGTTGAGCAGGTACTGTCCGGCGGCCTGCCCGAGGTAGAGGCAGATCATGTACCCGGCAAGGACGCTGCCGCGCGTCTGCGGTTCCACCCGTTCGTTGAGCCAGCTTTCGATGCAGACGTAGACGCCTGCGACGCAGAAGCCGTCGGCAAGGCGCAGGAGCGCCCAGAACAGCGGTTGCTGCCAGAAGGCGTAGGCCAGCGTGCTGGCGGAAAAGACCGAAACGAAGGCGGCGAAGGCGCGAATGTGGCCGACCCTGCGCACCAGCGGACCGGCGCGCAGGGCGCCGATCGCCAGCCCCGCGAAATAGGCGGTGGCAACGAGGCCGATCAGCAGGGTGCCTTCTCCGGCGCGTTCCAGCCGGATGCTGATCAGGGTGGACAGGAACCCGCTTCCGGCCATCAGGACGAAGATGGCGGCCAGCAGGCTGCGGACCGGAAGGATCGCGGTGAGCATGTGACGCTTCTCCAGCCTTGTCGTCAGGCCGCCACGCAGCGCTGCGGGCAGGCCGTCGAGGTTTGCGCTTGCGCCCGGAAGATCGCTTCGGTCGCCTGATTGGAAATAATTCGCCTCCTAAAGGAAAGTTTCCGGCGCTCGTGCGGGTGCGCCTGAGCGTGAGGGCAGGGTATTTGCGCATTATCGCTGATTTATCAACCCGAATGGGGCTGTTCAGTGGTGCGGTCAGTCAAAGGCGTCTAAAGATATACTTCGATTTACGAAGAGAAAATCCATTGTCGAGGCCGTCATCAGAAAGTAGGAATTGGCCGTGGACACCGATTTCATGAATCCAACCCTGCGTGCGCTCCGGCGCCTTCAGCGCGCCACGGAACGCGGCGGCAGGCAGCTCGCCGCCGCGACCGGCCTGACGACATCGCAATTGCTCGTCCTTCAGGAGATCGAGCGGCGCGGCGAAGCCATTCCCAGCGCGGTCGCCAGTGCCCTCCAGTTCAGCCAGGCAACGATCACGACGCTGGTCGACCGTCTCGTCGTGCTGGGGTTGGTGACCCGCCAGCGCAGCGATCGCGACAAGCGTCAGGTGCTCCTGCGGATCACCGAGGATGGCCGTCTTGTCATGTCACGCGCGCCGGACATGCTGCAGGAACGCTTCCGCGACCGTTATTCGCAGTTGCCGGCCTGGGAGCAGGCGATGATCCTCGCCGGGCTGGAGCGGCTCTGCCATCTGCTGGATGCATCGGACATCGATGCCGCGCCCTTGCTGGACGTGGGGCCGATCGATCGCAAGTTGCAGGGCTGAAGCCCCCTGTCCGGGCGTACCTAGTGCGGCTCTCCGGACAGGCCCAGCATGGCCATGTCCAGCGGATCGGCCAGCAGGACGCCGAAGTCGTCACCCTCGGCCCAGCGCACTTGCGCGCGCAAGACATGACTGCCGCGCAGCCTGAGGTGCACGACCTCGCCGCAGCGGGGCGTCATCGCATGGGAAACAAGGCCCATGCCGTGTTCGGAGATATTGCGCACGAACACGTCCTGATCGGGCAGGCCGGCACAATCCATGCTGGCGCCGATCAGTGTGCGCAGGCGCGGTTCACGTTCTACTTTCGAGCGAGGCGCAAATTCCGCGCCGTGCAGGGGGGTATGCATGCTCATCGAAATCGCCTCCCGGTGGGCCGAGGTACGCTATCGAGGATTGTGCGGAAGCGAAGTTGCCGAGATCTTAACGCGCGACCCGTGGGAAGCCGCATGTCATCGATTGAATTGCGCCATTTCCGAAATTGTCGGTGCCGGGCATTGCATCGCGGAAAATCAGGGCCTGACAGGAGAGCCCGATCTGCACCGGCGCGTCGGACACTCGCCTGTTTGCCATGGTTTACCCGCAGTTATCACTTGCAAAGATTGCATCAAGTTAACGAGGCACTTGCCGCAGCACACAAAATCCTGACAAGGATCCTCCGGCATGTTGCGTCAGTATGAACTCGTTGAACGCGTAAAGGAATACGCACCGGAGGCCGACGAGGCCCTGCTCAATCGCGCCTATGTCTATACCGTGCAGAAACACGGTACGCAGAAGCGGGCAAGCGGCGATCCCTATTTCAGCCACCCGGTCGAGGTTGCAGGCCTGATGACCGAGCTCAAGCTCGACCAGCAGGCGATCATCACCGCGCTCCTGCACGACACGGTCGAGGACACGCTGGCCACGATCGACGAGATCGAAAAGCTGTTCGGGGCCGACATCGCCCGGCTGGTCGACGGCGTCACCAAGCTCTCCAAGATCGAGGTGATGACCGAGAACGAGCGCGCGGCGGAGAACCTGCGCAAGTTCCTGCTGGCGATGAGCGAAGACCTGCGCGTCCTGCTCGTCAAGCTGGCCGACCGGCTGCACAACATGCGCACGCTCCACTTCATCAAGAACCCGGACAAGCGCAAGCGCATCGCCCGCGAGACGATGGACATCTATGCCCCGCTCGCCGAGCGCGTGGGCATGTACGAGTACATGCGCGAGATGCAGCTGCTGGCGTTCGAGCAGCTCGAGCCCGAGGGCTATGCCACGATCACAGGCCGCCTCGCGCAGATCCGCAGCCAGGAGGGTGGGCAGGTCGATGCCATCGCCCTGGCCATCAAGCAGGCGCTCGCCGAGGCGGACATCCAGGTCGAAGTGACCGGCCGCGAAAAGCATCCCTACTCGATCTGGCGCAAGATGGCCGAACGCCACGTCACTTTCGAGCAGATCACCGACATCATGGCTTTCCGCGTCCTGACCGAGACGCCGGACGACTGCTACCGCGCGCTCGGCGTGCTGCACCAGCACTGGCAGATGATCCCGGGCCGCTTCAAGGACTACATCTCGACGCCCAAGTCGAACGGTTATCAGTCGCTGCACACCGCGCTGATCTATGAAAACTCGATGCGCATGGAAGTGCAGATCCGCACCCGCGAGATGCACCGCCTCAACGAGTTCGGCCTTGCCGCGCACTGGGCCTACAAGCAGGGTGGCACGCGGCCGGACGGGCAGGTCGGCTGGTTGCGCGACCTGATCGAGATCGTCGATGCCAGCCACGATGCCGAAGAACTGCTCGAGCATACGAAGCTGGCGATCTACCAGGATCGCATCTTCGCCTTCACCCCGAAAGGACGGCTTCACCAGCTGCCCAAGGGATCGACCGCGGTCGACTTCGCCTATGCCGTCCACACCGATCTCGGCAATGCCGCGGTCGGTGCCAAGATCAATGGCCGCCACGTGCCGCTGCGCACCCAGCTGGCCAATGGCGACGTGGTCGAAGTGATCAAGAGCACGTCTTCCGAACCGCAGCTGTCCTGGCTGGGCTTCGTCGTTACCGGCAAGGCCCGGGCCGCGATCCGCCGTGCGGTGCGCGCCAAGGAACACCAGGAAATCGCCACGATCGGCTCCAAGCTGTTCGATGCGATCGCCGGGCAGTTGCCCACGCGCATCGGCAAGAAGGCAATCGAGGCGGCGGTGCGCCGGCTGGAGCTGCGCGACGAGGAAGACCTGATGTTCGCGATCGGCTCGGCGCGCCTGTCCGACCGCGAGGTGATGGAAGCGCTCGTCCCCGGCAGTACCGCCGAACTCCCCGACGATTCGGAATGGTCCCGCAGCGAGGTCTCCATTTCGATCAAGGGCCTGACGCCGGGCATGGGCTTCGAACTGGCCGATTGCTGTCACCCGGTTCCTGGCGACCGTATCGTCGGCCTGCGCCGTCCCGACCATAAGGTCGAAGTCCACACCATCGACTGCCTCACGCTCGCCAATGGCGTGGATGCGGACTGGCTCGACCTCTCGTGGGGATCGCGAACTACCGGTGCGGTCGGTCGCCTGCGGCTCGTGCTTTACAACCGGCCGGGCACACTGGCCGATGTGACCCAGACGTTCGCGACCAACCGCGCCAACGTCGTCAATATCCAGATGATCCACCGCGACGAGCCATTCGGCACCTACGAGGTCGATCTCGAAGTGGCCGACCTTGCGCACCTGACCCGCATCATCGGCACCCTGCGCGCCAGTCAGGCAGTCGCCGAAGCCGAGCGCATCTAGAGCCGTCGTGGGCAGGGGCAGCGTGACGCGCTGCACCTGCGCCTAGTACTCCAGCATCACCTCGACGCTGTCGCCTTCGGCAAGGCCCTCTGCCTTGCGCACGGCTGCCTTGATCGGCAGCAGCCAGCCGCCGTCGCTCTTCGACGGGAAGACCGAGGTCGCAAACTCGCTCGCCCCGATACGGGCCTTGACCTTGAGCGAGCCGAACCCGCGCGCCGTGCCTTCCAGCTTGCGCATGACCGCCGTGCCCGAGAGTGCGTCGCCGGCCTCGCCGTCGATCGTCAGGAAATGCCAGGTGCCGGCGCCCGATGCACCGGTCCAGCGCCATAGTTGCGCGACATGCGTCAGGGTTTCGACGAGCGGGACGGTGTTGCGCTCCTTCACTGCGCTGCGCGCCTGACCGGCACGGGCACATTGCACACGTCCACGCCGCCGGCGGGGTGGATGTAGAAGGCGTCCCGGCGATTGGCGCGCTTGTCGAGATAGGCGGCGAAGCTGGCGCTGGTGGTGGAAAGGTACTCGTAGCGCGCAAGGTCGGTGACGGCTTCGCCCGTGCGCGCGGAGACGATGGGCGTGCGCTCCTGCGGCGTGGCATAGAAGCCCATGGGGCCGGTGCCGCGGGGCAGGGCGGATAGGTATTCCATCCCCTCGATCACCCGGCCGACAACGGCGATGTTGCGGTCCAGCTGGCGCGGGGCCTGTCCGATGACGGCGTAGAGTTCGCCGCCCGTGCCGGTATCGGGCGACAGATTGCGCCCGACCCCGACGGAGCCGTAGCAGTGCACCGGCCATACGCTCGAGCCGTCGCTCGCCACCGGCCAGCCGCGGTCGAAGCCGGCTCCGCTGGCATAGGCATCGGCGAGCAGCCTCGTGCCTTTGCCGATGTCTGTGGCGGCGGCTGGCACGGCATAGTCGCCCTCGGTCATGATTCGCAGCCCCTCGGGCAGGGGCTTGGCTTTCTGCCGGTTCTCCCCATCCGGATCGCCCCATTGCACGACGTAGTTGTCCTGGGTGCGCACTATGGCGAGGCCGTCGTACCAGTGCTGCGCTGCAAGCGTCCGGATATTGCTCACCCATCCTTGCGCATAAGTCGCCCCGACAAGCTGGATCACGACGCGCCTGGCGATACCTGACGAACCGGGCGCAAGGTCCATGACCAGCAGATCGCGCGGGGCGATCGCGATCCAATCCGCCGCGGGCGCGGCATCGACGATGCCATTGGGCGTGGCCGGAACTTCGGCATCTCGGCCGAATGCGGAAGCGGGCAGGATGAGGGCCGCGATGCCGGCCAGCAAGTATTTGCGCATGAAGTGCCTAATGCCATCACCTGACGTCTTGCGAAACCCGTGAACCCACGCTAGGGCGCCCGCTCACCAGCGATGCGGAGCGGTGGCCGAGTGGTCGAAGGCGCACGCCTGGAAAGTGTGTATACGGTAACCCCGTATCGAGGGTTCGAATCCCTCCCGCTCCGCCAGGACCCCCTCCACAGGGGTCCGCAAAAGTCCATCTGGATTGATATTTTTCTCTGAAATCTGACGCTTAGTAAGCTTATGCGGCCACAGTCGTCCGCACGCCTCCACTCATGGCGTGGTTCTGATTCGTGGTCCCGGCACTGGAAAAACGTGGTCTCGGAGATAACGATGTTGAGTGACGCGAAAATCCGCGCGGCCAAGCCGCGGGACAAGGCCTACAAGCTGACCGATAGCCACCGGCTTTACCTGCTGGTGAAGCCCAATGGCTCAAAGCTCTGGAAATGGAATTACGTCTACGACGGCAAGCAGAAGACGATGGCCTTTGGTATCTACCCTATGGTCAGCCTGGTGAACGCCCGCGCCAAGCGCGACGATGCCCGCGCACTGTTGGACGAAGGGAAAGACCCATCGGTCGTAAAGAAACTGCGGATCGAAGCCAATCTGGAGGCCGCACGCAACACCTTCGAGCGCATCGCCCGCGAATGGCATGAGAATGCGAAGAGCCAGTGGGCCAGGATTCACGCCGACGACATATTGCGCAGCCTTGAACGAGATGTGTTCCCCGCCATCGGCAGCTTGCCGATTTCGGAATTGACCCCGCCCAAGATTCTGGAAGTGTTGAAGCCAGTGGAGGATCGCGGCGCGATCGAGACAGCCAAACGGTTGCGGCAGCGCATATCGGCCGTTTTCATTCACGCCATCGCGAAGGGCATCGCAGAGAAGGATCCGGCCGAGAAGCTCGGCGCTGTGCTCAAGCCTCTTCGCAAGGGGCGGCAGCCGGCGATCACCGATCTTGGCCGGCTGCGGCAGATGATCGACGATGCCGAACAGGACTATGCCCGTCCCATCACCCGGCTTGCGTTGCGATTGCTCGCCCTGACGGCGGTTCGGCCAAGCGAGCTTCGCGGTGCATATTGGGAAGAGTTCGAAGACCTCAACGGTGAAGAGCCTCTGTGGCGAATTCCCGCTACTCGCATGAAGGGAGACCTGGACCGCAAGAGCGAAATCGGGGGCGAGCATCTTGTTCCACTGGCCCCGCAAGCCATAGATGTTCTGCGCGCGCTATGGCCATTGACCGGGAGCGGATCATTGGTCTTTCCGAGCAACCGTCATGGCCACCGCCCCATGAGCGAAAATGCCATCGGCTATTTGCTCAATCGCGCGGGCTATCATGGGCATCATGTTCCCCATGGCTTCCGAGCGGCATTCTCGACGATCATGAACGAATGGGCCGAACGCCACGGGAAGAAGCATGACCGGAAGGTCATCGACCTGATGCTGGCGCACATCCCGAAGGAAAAGGTCGAAGGGGCGTACAACCGGGCCGCTTATCTGGATCGGCGCCGGGAACTGGCGGAGATTTGGGCGAGTCTGTTGACCGAAACCCTGCCTTCACCGGTCGCTTTGATCCAGAGGCCAACGAAGGCAACAGGCCAGTTCTCGCGGCGGCGTATTCCGACTGAAGCACCGACCGGCTTTCAATTCCCACAATTGGATCGGCATATATCTCCATCTCGTTGAACACCATGAGCACGAGCATGGCTGACGTGTGAAACGGGAAGGCACGGCGAGGATGCTCACGCTTTCGCTGCGCTGTACCGCCCGTCGATTACCTCCCAGTCCAGATTGCGCATGAAGGCATCGACATACTTGGCCGCAGCCGCACCGTAGTCCATGTGAAAGCTGTGCTCGTACATATCGAGCACGATAAGCGGCGTGCCTGTCACCGGGCTATTGGTGTGGTCCCAGCACCAGTAATTGTGGAGTGAGGCGGTGTGATGGTTCCAGGCGAGAATGCACCAGCCTGAGCCACCCGCGAGCGACATCGCCGTGCGGCGAAACTCGGCATCCCACGCTTCCAGCGAACCGTGCGAGGCAATGAGCGCGTCTTTGACGCCGCCCGCTGCTAGGCCGTCGCCGCCGAGCCCGTCGAAATAGAGTTCGTGGAGCACCACCGAACCGGTGCGATGCAGTTCCTCGCGTTTGAGATCGCCATAGGCCACGGCGGGATAGTCCTTGTCGGCCATGGCCGCCGCCAGCCGGCCTTCAATCATGTTGAGCGCGCGCACCGAACCCTGATAGTTGTTCTCCCAGTGTGAGCGAATGAGGCGCTCCGACAGGCCATCGAGCTTCGCCGGATCGAAACGGAGCTGTTTTGGCGCGTGCTTGCCGGCGAAGGCAGGCGATGCGGCACCAGACACTTGCTGGCTTTGCGCGGAAGCCGTTGGCGCCAGAGCAAGCCCTGCGGCGCCAGCCGCGAAGCTGCCGAGCGCGGACCGGCGTGAAAGATCGGTCATGAGTACTCTCCCTTCATGCGACGAAGCCCAGCATCAGTCCGCCCATGGCAGACAAACCGAGCACCTTGATGACATTCCATTTGAACCGGAAAATGAGGATGGTGGAAAGGATGGCCAGGATCGCGGCACGCCAGTCAACGCTCGACCAGTCCGGATTGTAAATGCGGAGCGGACCGGCATGGAGTTCGCCAATGCGTGCGAACAGCACATGGATCAGGAACCATAAGGTCAGGTTCGCGATCACGCCGACGACGGCGGCCGTCAGGGCGGCAAGCCCCCCCTTGAGCCGCCGGGCGTGTTCCATCCGCTCGATCCACGGCGCGAAGGTGAAGATCCACAGAAAGCAGGGCGCAAATGTAACCCAGGTCGTCAGCGCTGCCCCCAGCAATCCGGCCACCAGCGGTGTGAAGGGCTCCGGAGCGCGAAAGGCGGCGAGATAACCGACAAATTGCGTCACCATGATAAGCGGGCCGGGCGTGGTCTCGGCTAGGCCCAGACCATCCGCCATTTCGCCAGCGGAAAGCCAGCCGTGCCCTTGCACCGCCTGCTGAGCCATGTAGGCCAACACCGCGTAGGCGCCGCCGAAAGTGACGACCGCCAGTTGCGAGAAGAAGCTGCCGATCTTCCACAGGACATGGCCCTGACCTAGCGTGAGCAGGACAAGCGCCATGGGAGCGGCCCAGATCGTGCCCCAGATCAGTATCGCGGTGATCGATTGCCGCCATGGGCGCCTGGCGGGCGGAGCTTCCCCTTCTGACGGCTTGATCGCAAGCCACGCTGGTTGCACATGCGCGACCATCATGCCGATCGCACCGGCACCCAGAACGACCAGCGGAAACGGCAAGTTGAAGAAGAACAGGGCGGCAAAGGCCGAGACCGCCAGCGCCTTCTTGAAACCGGTGTTCAATGCCCGCCCTGCGATACGCAGCAACGCTTGAACGACGATCGCCAGCACGGCGGCCTTGATGCCCAGAAACAGAGCGGCGAACCATTCGAGGCGCGCCGCGAAGGCATAAAGGATCGACAGCGCGAGAATGACGATCGCGCCGGGAACGACGAAGAGCAGGCCGGCCGCCAGTCCACCGCGCCATCCGTACAGCTTCCAGCCGATCCATGTGGCGAGTTGCTGCGCTTCCGGTCCGGGCAGCAGGTGGCAGAAATTGAGCGCGTGGAGATATTGCTCCTCGCTCACCCATTTGCGCTCATCGACCAGTTCGCGGTGCATCAAGGCGATCTGCCCAGCCGGACCGCCGAAACTCAGACAGCCGATGCGCGCGAATACTCGCACCAGCTCAGAATACGATGGAGAAATGACGCCAAGCTTGTCCACCATACGATCCATATGCCTTTGTCCGGAAAACCGGACGCAAAGGCAACGCTTGGGCGAACCGCCTGACCGGGAGGTTGCTTTGTCCCGATGGAACTGGCCTTATCATAGGCCTTGAATATGGCCAAGTCGATGCGCGGAGCCCTACAGCCGGCGAGAGGCTACCAAGGGACGCGAGAAATTACTCCGGGCCGATTCCAACTATCTCGCCTGCTCCATCCTTCATCTCCAGATCGAATGCGACCTCATCGCCCACCTTCACGCCGCCGAGCAGTTCGGGCTTCGCCTTGAACGCCATGGTCATGGCCGGCCAGTTCGCTTCGGGAATGGGCGCGTGATCGATCGTGATCGAGCCTTCGGTCTTGTCGATCGCGGTTACCGTGCCGGTGCCCTTCGCCATTTTCATAGGCATGTCGGCGGGTATATCCATATCGCTCATATCGCCGGACATGCCTGCGGAAGCACTGGCGTTTGGTGCGCTGTCGTTTTCCGGCTGCTGACCACAAGCGGCCAGCAGGGCGGCAAAGCCGATCGCGGTCAAATGGTGCAATTTCATCTCAAGTCTCCTTCACGGTTGAATGGGTTGCAGGTGGGAACTTGCGCGCTTGCGCCGCATCAGCAGGTAAGCGGCGGGGATCACGAACATCGAGAGCAATGGTGCGGTGAGCATGCCGCCGACCATGGGCGCCGCGATCCGGCTCATGACCTCCGACCCTGCGCCCGCGCCGATCAGCACGGGGAGCAGACCGGCGACGATCACCGCCACCGTCATCGCCTTGGGCCGCACGCGCAGTAGCGCGCCCTCGCGCACGGCCGCGGATATCTGTTCGTCCGAGGGAGTTTCGCCGCGCTCGTCAAGCGCGCTCTTGAGGTAGATCAGCATCACCACGCCGAACTCGGCGGCGACGCCTGCCAGTGCGATGAAGCCGACGCCGGTCGCGACCGACTGATGATAGCCCAGCAGGTAGAGCGTCCAGAATCCGCCGGTCAGCGCGAACGGAAGCGTCGCCATGATCAGCGCCGCCTCATCAAGCCGGCCGAAGATCAGGAAGAGCAGGACGAAGATGATCGCGAGCGTCGCAGGCACGACGATCTTGAGCCGGTCGATCGCGCGTTGGAGATATTCGAACTGGCCCGACCAGGCGACGCTGACGCCGAGTGAGAGCCTGACCTCTTTCGCCACGGCCTGCCTCAGATCGCCCACGACCGAGGCAAGATCGCGTCCGCGGACATCGACATAGACCCAGGTCGAAAGTCGGCCATTCTCGGTCTTGAGCATCGGTGGGCCGTCGCTCACCTGTAAGTTGGCGACCGTCCCCAGCGTGATCTGCTGCCCGGCAGGCGTGAGTACAGGCAAGGCGCGCAGTTCGTCCAGGCTGTCGCGGATTTCGCGGGGATAGCGAACATTGATCGGATAGCGGGCCAGCCCGTCGATGGTCTGCCCGACATTTTCGCCGCCGACCGCCCCCGCGACGATCTCCTGCACATCGGCGATGTTGAGCCCGAAGCGCGCGGCGGCGGTACGGTCGATCTCGACATCGATGTAGCGCCCTCCGGTCAGCCGCTCGGCAAGCGCGGAGCTGACACCCGGCACCGTCTTCGCGACCGTCTCGACATCGTGCGCGATGCGATCGAGTTCGGCAAGGTCCGGGCCGGATACCTTGACGCCGATGGGGCTCTTGATGCCGGTCGCGAGCATGTCGATGCGGTTGCGGATCGGCGGCACCCAGATATTGGCGAGGCCCGGCACCTTTACCGCGCGGTCCAGTTCTTCAACCAGCTTTTCCGGCGTCATCCCGGGGCGCCACTGATCGCGCGGTTTGAACCTGATGGTGGTTTCGAACATTTCGAGCGGGGCGGGATCGGTGGCGGTTTCGGCGCGTCCGGCCTTGCCGAACACGCGCTCGACCTCGGGCACGCTCTTGATCATGCGGTCGGTCTGCTGGAGCAGTTCGGACGCCTTGGCGGCGGACAGGCCCGGCAGCGCCGATGGCATGTAGAGCAGATCGCCCTCGTTCATCGGCGGCAGGAACTCGCCGCCAAGCCGGGCGGCGGGCCAAGCCGTGGTGGCGAAGACGAGGGCCGCGATCACCAGCGTCGCCCTGGGGCGGGCGAGCACCCAGTCGATGGCCGGGCGATAGGCGCGAGTGAGGCTGCGATTGACGGGGTTGGCCTGTTCGGAAGGAATGCGCCCTCGGATCAGCCAGCCCATGAGAACCGGCACCAGCGTCACTGAGAGGATTGCGGCGGCGGCCATCGCATAGGTCTTGGTGAAGGCGAGCGGTGAGAACAGCCGTCCCTCCTGCGCCTGAAGCGTGAACACCGGCACGAACGAAAGCGTGATGATGAGCAGCGAATAGAACAGCGCCGGGCCGACCTCGACCGCCGCTTCGGTGATGACGCTCCACCGCTTCGTGCCGTGGAGTTCCTCGCCGGGATGGTCATGCTCCCAGCGCTCGATCTTCTTGTGGGCGTTCTCGATCATCACGATCGCCGCATCGACCATCGCGCCGATGGCGATCGCAATGCCGCCCAGCGACATGATGTTGGCATTGATGCCCTGAAAGCGCATGACGAGGAATGCCGCCAGCACGCCGAGGGGGAGTGTCACGATCGCCACCAGCGCCGAGCGGACGTGCCAGAGGAACAGCGCGCAGACGAGGGCGACGACGATAAATTCCTCGATCAGCTTGTGGGTCAAGTTTTCGACCGAAGCGTCGATCAGGTGCGAGCGATCATAGGTAGGGACGACCTCGACGCCGTTGGGCAGGCCCCGCCTGAGTTCGGCAAGTTTGGTCTCGACTGCCCTGATCGCGCTGCGGGCGTCCGCGCCCTGACGCAGCACGATGATACCGCCCGCCACTTCTCCCTCGCCATCGAGTTCGGCGATGCCGCGCCGCATTTCGGGGCCGATCTGGATCGTCGCGACATCGCCCAGCGTCACCGGTACGCCGCCCGCAGCAGTCCTGAGCGGGATCGCCCGGAAGTCGCCGAGCGTTTTAAGATAGCCCGAGGCGCGGACCATATATTCGGCCTCGGCCAGTTCGAGCACCGAGCCGCCCGCTTCCTGATTGGCGCGCCGGATCGCCTCGACGGCCTCGCCATGGGTCACGCCATAGCCGGCGAGTTTCACCGGATCGAGCACGACCTGATATTGCCGGACCATACCGCCAACGCTCGCGACCTCGGCCACGCCGGGGATGGTCTTGAGCTCATAGCGTAGGAACCAGTCCTGCAGGGAGCGAAGCTGCGAGAGGTCATGCCGCCCGGTCCGGTCGACCAACGCATATTCATAGACCCAGCCGACCCCGGTCGCATCCGGGCCGATGGCGCTTTGCGCGGCTTCGGGCAGACGCCCCTGGACCTGGTTGAGATATTCGAGCACGCGGCTGCGCGCCCAGTACAGGTCGGTCCCGTCCTCGAAAATCACATAGACGAAACTGTCACCGAAGAAGGAATATCCGCGCACTGTCTTCGCGCCGGGCACCGAAAGCATGGTCGTCGCCAGCGGATAGGTGACTTGATCCTCGACGATGCGGGGCGCCTGACCCGGATAGGAAGTGCGGATGATGACCTGCGTGTCCGAAAGATCGGGCAGCGCATCGATCGGGGTCGACCGCACCGCCCAGAGCCCTGCGAACAGCAGCGCCAGCGCGCCCAGCACGACGAAGAAGCGGTTATGGACCGACCAATGGATGAGCCGCCCGATCATTGGCCGTTCTCGCGGGCGATCGAACGGACCGTCGCACCCTCGCGCGGCTGATCGAAGGTGAAGCGCACCCTGTCGCCCGTCTTGAAGCCGCGCGCCAAGGAGGGCTCCTCCAGGCGGAACATCATCGTCATCGGCGGCCAGTCGAGGGCGGGCACCGGGCCGTGGCTCAGCGTGATGCTCTTCGGCGTGATCTTCTCGATCCGGCCCGTCGCTTCATGGGTCGCGGCCTTCGGCTTCACTTGCGATGAGACGCCATCGACCGGCCGCACGTCCATTCCCGACAGGCTGGCTTCGGAATCGATCAGGAACTGGCCCGAAGTGACGACCTTCTCTCCTTCGGCAAGGCCGACCAGCACTTCGGTCCGGCCGTCCGCCTCGATGCCGGTCCTGACTTCGGCGGGCCGGTAACGGCCCTTGTCCAGCGCCAGCATGACGAGCGACCGCTTGCCGGTACGGATCACCGCCTCGGACGGGATCAGCAGCGCGGAGCGCGCCTCGCCGCCGAACGCCACGGTGGCGTACATGCCGGGGCGCAGCCGCCCGCCGCGATTGGGAAGTTCGATCCGCGCGGTGATCGTGCGGCTTTCCGTGTCGGCCTGCGGCACTATCGCCCGCACCCGCCCCCGGAACGTCTCGCCCGGAAAGGCTGTCAGCGTCGCCGAAGCCAGCGCTCCGGGACGGACCTGCGCCGCCATCGCTTCGGGCACGGCGGCGTCGAGCCACACCGTGCCGAGGCCGTTCACTTCGGCAAGCGTCTGGCCCGCCGCAACGCTCATGCCGGGCCGCACGCTGAGCGACTTGATCGTGCCCGATATGGGCGAGGCGATGGTGATGATCGTGCGCGGCCGCCCGGTTCGTTCGACTGCCGCGATGGTCGATTGCGGCATGCCGAGTAGCACCAGCCGCTGTCGTGCAGCGCTGGCGAGCGCCTTGTCGCCGGTGCGCAGGACGGCAAGATATTCCTGCTGCGCGCCGCCCCAGTCGGGGATGAGCAGATCGGCGAGCGGCGCCCCGGCGGCGATCACATCGTCGGGTGCGCGGCCATAGGTGCGCTGGACGAAGCCGCCGGCGCGCGGCTGGATGATCGCCACGTCGCGCTCGTTATAGCCGATCGTCCCGGTGGCGGTGACGCCGCCGCCTATGCTCCCCAGCCGCGCTTCGGCGGTACGAAGTCCGAGATTCTGGACCAGCGCGGGATCGATCCGCACGCCGGCCCCTTCGCCCGCTTCATCGGCATATTTGGGGACAAGCTGCATATCCATGAACGGCGATTTGCCGGGCTTGTCGAAATGCTGGTTCGGAACCATCGGATCGTACCAGTAGAGCACTTCCCGGCCGCCCTGCGCTGTCTCGGTCGCCGGATCATCGTCGCCAAACGTGGCGATGCCATAGCCTGCGCCTCCCGTGACAAGCGCGATGGCGGTCGCGGTTAGTGTGAGCCGCGCGCGGGCGGATAGTTCGAATGTCATTGGCCGTCTCCCCCAAAGGTCAGTGCCAGCCGGGCCGCATGGCGGGCGACAGCCGCTTCGCGGTCCAGCGTGTCGAGCTCGATTGTGGCGAGTGCCGCCTCCGCCTCGATTACGTCGAGCAGCCCGGCCCGGCCCGCTGAATAGCTTGCCCTCTCAAGCTCCACCTTCCGGCGCGCCAGTGGGAGCAGCGTGTCACGGGCGCGCATCCACTGCTCATGATGCATGGCGTGCTCGGCAAGTCCGGCTTCGAGCTGCGCCGCAAGCGCGCGGCGCATATCCTCCTGCTCGGCGCGCGCTGCCGCTACCTCGGCAAGGGCGGCATCGATCCTCGGATTCTGGCGGCGGCCGGGAAAGATCGGCAGCGACATGGTCGCGCCGACCGACACCATGTTGCCGAAACGCGGATCGCGCCGCTGGAAGGCCATGTTAAGCCCCCAATCGGGACGCTTCCCGGCCCGCGCCATCTCCACGTCGGCCATGGCCTGTCCGACCTCGGCCGAAGCCATGCGCAGGTCGGGATGCTCGCCAAGGCGCGCGCGCAAGGCGGCGGGGGCAAGGTCGAAGTCCGGCACCGAGCCGATGGGCTCGGGATGGCCGTCCCCGGTCCATCGCGTCAGTTCGGCTCGCGCGCTGCCGACTTCGGCGGCGATGGTGCTGCGTCGGTCCTCCAGTTCGATGAGGGCCTGCTCCGCGTTCAGGCTCTGGCCCGGCCGCGCGGAACCCGATGCGACGGCCGATGTGGACGCAGGCACCAGCGGGCGGAGGCGCGCCAGTATCCCGTCCATCGTCTCAAGCCGCTTCCGGGCATATGCAAGGTCGATCCAGGCGGCGGCCGTCGCGACCTTCACCTGCAGGGCCGCACCGGCGCCTTGCGCCTCGGCCGCCCCGATGTCGGCACGGGCGCGTCCCTGCTCGGCATGGCGCTTGGCGAGATTGGGAATGGCCTGCTCGATGCCGACCCGTTCCATCGTCATGTTCTCTTCGGTCAGGCTGAACGCGGGCGGGCCGGAGACGGGGAAATTGTCGATGCCGACCCCCAGCGTCGGATCGGGCAGGCGGCCGGCGGCAATGGCCGATGACTGGCGCGCCTGGATTTGCCGGTTCCTCGCTTCGAGGACGGGCGCGTTCGCGGCCGCGCGCTCCAGCGCTACATCGAAGCTCAGAGGTTCGGCCGAGGCAAGGCTCGGGATTGCCGCCAGCAGCGGCACGTAAACTGACAGTCGCACGGAATTGCTCCTGATCTGGACCCATTCGGATAAGCGGTCCAGCACGCATCCTTGGGCCTCGCGCTCATCGCGCAAGGCCGTGTCGTGCCGGAACCGATCGGTTCAGATCAGGAAGATGGGGGGCTCCGCTTCAGGTTCTTTCGACAGACCTGAAAGGGCGTGGACCGCTTGCGGAAAGTGCGCGGCCTTCACGGCCATGGCCTCGGCCGCCTCCGGCGCGGATGGGAGTGCGATCGGTACGAAGCATCCCATCATCGCAATGCAATCGAGCGTGAGGCCGTGACATGGCTTCTGTGCCGGTTCCGGCCGCTCGTCCTGCATCATCTCCATGCAGTCGGCGGACATCGCAACGGCCGGCTTGGCATCGACCATTGCCGGTCCCGCCGCGAACGCCGCCTCCTGGGCCAGCAGACCGAAGAGGGCTCCCAGAAGGAGGGCAAGAGAAAACAAGCGCTTCATCGCATATGCGGGATTACAATATCTGATATTGCCCGGCAATCATCGATCGCGACCGATGCACATCCAGTCAGATTGCAAGGAGCCTACAGCGGGCGCAACCTCCCGGCCCGGACACCTCTTGACTCTGACATCATGTCAAGGTCCATATGGACTCGCGTCATGGAGGAGTTGAGAGATGACGCATGAGAATTGCCACCATCATCATGGTCACGCCCCGTCCGGCGGTCTGACCGGCAAGGCGCAGGGCGGCGCAGCGGCTACGCCTGAGGGCACGATCTGGACCTGCCCGATGCACCCCGAGATCAGGCAGGATCATCCCGGCGCCTGCCCGATCTGCGGCATGGCGCTGGAACCGGAGACAGCAACGGCGGAGGCCGGTCCAAGCCCCGAACTGGCGGACATGACGCGCCGCTTCTGGATCGCGCTCGTGCTGACGGTCCCGGTGCTGGTGCTGGAGATGGGCGGCCACCTCTTGCCCTCTCTCCACCATCTGATCCCGCCGGACGCTTCGGGCTGGATCCAGCTCGCCCTAGCGACGCCCGTCGTGCTGTGGGCGGGATGGCCGTTCTTCACGCGGGGTTGGGTGTCGATCCAGACGCGCAATCTCAACATGTTCACGCTGATCGCGATGGGGACGGGTGTCGCCTGGGCCTATAGCGTCGTCGCGACACTGGCACCGGAGATGTTCCCGGCCGCTTTTCGCGGCGAGGGTGGCGCGGTCGCGGTCTATTTCGAGGCGGCCGCCGTCATCACCGTGCTCGTGCTGCTGGGTCAGATGCTGGAGCTTCGCGCGCGTGAGCGCACCTCGGGCGCGATCAGGGCGCTGCTGGGGCTCGCGCCCCGCACCGCGCGGCGGATTCGCGAGGACGGAAGCGACGAGGAAATTTCGCTGGATGATGTCGCCCCCGGCGACCGGCTGCGCGTGCGGCCCGGCGAGAAGGTACCGGTCGATGGCTCGGTTGAGGAAGGGCGGTCCTCGCTAGACGAGTCGATGGTGACCGGCGAATCCATGCCCGTCACCAAGGCGGCGGGAGACGCGGTGATCGGCGGCACGCTCAACCAGAGCGGCGCGCTCGTCATCCTCGCCGAAAAGGTCGGGCGCGACACGATGCTGGCCCGGATCGTGCAGATGGTGGCCGAGGCCCAGCGCTCCCGAGCGCCGATCCAGCGCCTTGCCGATCAGGTCGCGGGCTGGTTCGTGCCCGCCGTGCTGGCGGTCGCTGTCGCCGCGTTCATCGTCTGGAGCCTGTGGGGGCCGGAACCGCGCATGGCGCATGGCCTGATTGCCGCCGTCGCGGTGCTGATCATCGCCTGCCCTTGCGCGCTCGGCCTTGCAACGCCGATGTCGATCATGGTGGGCGTGGGGCGCGGCGCGGGCGCCGGGGTTCTCATCAAGAATGCCGAAGCGCTCGAACGAATGGAGAAGGTCGACACGCTGATCGTCGACAAGACCGGCACGCTGACCGAAGGTAGGCCGTCGGTGACACGGATCGTCGCGTACGAAGGCTGGGACGAGGCGGAATTGTTGCGCCTTGCGGCGGGGGTCGAGCGTGCGTCCGAACATCCGCTGGCGCAGGCGATCGTGACGGCGGCGGCCGGGCGCAATATTGTGATCCCGGACGTGGCCGAGTTCGACTCGCCAACCGGCAAGGGCGCATTGGGCAAGGTCGATGGCAGGGCTATCCTGCTCGGCAATGCCCGCTTCCTCGACGAACGCGGCGTGGACCCATCCGCGCTGCGGGACGAAGCCGAAGCGCTGCGCGCGGATGGCGCGACCGCGATCTTCATCGCCGTCGACGGCAAGGCCGCCGGCATCTTCGCGATCGCCGATCCGGTCAAGGACAGCACGCCCGATGCGCTCGTCGCGCTCCGCAAGGAAGGCGTGCGGGTCGTGATGCTGACCGGCGACAACCGCACCACGGCCGAGGCGGTGGCGCGCAGGCTGGGCATCGACGAGCTTGAGGCCGAGGTGCTGCCCGATCAGAAAAGCGCAGTCGTCGCGCGGCTCAAGAGTGACGGCCGCGTGGTCGCGATGGCGGGCGACGGGGTGAACGACGCCCCGGCGCTGGCCGCCGCGGACGTCGGCATCGCGATGGGGTCAGGCACCGATGTCGCGATCGAAAGCGCAGGCGTCACCCTGCTCCGGGGCGATTTGGGCGGCATCGTCCGGGCGCGCAGATTGAGTGAGGCGACCATGTCCAACATCCGCCAGAACCTGTTCTTCGCTTTCGTGTACAACGCGGCCGGGGTGCCGATCGCGGCCGGGCTGCTCTATCCCTTTTTCGGCTTGTTGCTATCACCGATCATCGCGGCGGCGGCGATGGCGCTATCATCGGTCAGCGTCGTGGGCAACGCTCTGCGCCTGAACCGGGTATCGCTGTGAATATCGGCCAGGCCGCCAGCGCCAGCGGCGTCTCGCAGCGGATGATCCGCCATTATGAGAAGATCGGCCTCATTCCCGCGCCGCCGCGCCGCGACAGCGGCTATCGCGACTATGCCGAGGCCGACATCCACCGGCTGCGGTTCATCGCCAATGCGCGCGATCTCGGTTTCCCGGTCGAAGAGATCCGCGAGTTGCTTGGCCTGTGGAACGACAAGCATCGCGCGAGCGCCGAGGTGAAGGTGCTCGCGATCGCTCGCGCGGATGAGCTGGGGCGCAAGGCCGATGCGCTCCAGGCGCTGCGGCGCAGCCTGCTTGCGCTCGCGGAGCAATGCCATGGCGATGACCGGCCGGACTGCCCGATCATCGAAAAATTGCAGCAGTGATGGCCTGGACGAGACCTGGGCGCCGTATCGTTCGACCGCAAACGACCGCAATCACGCAGCCTTCAGCGTCCTCCGGAAGACTGAAATCTGGCTGCCAAAGGTCGCGAGCAGGCCGAGACCGATCATGCCAAGAGCACCATCGACGATCAAGGTCACGCTGTCGCCGGTCCCCATGACAACGAGATGAGCGGCGGCAACGGTTATCAACAGCAGCCCCGTGCCGGCGCGCCCGACCCGCGATAGCATGGCGGGCGGAAGCAGCGCGGTCGCGCCAAGCAGCGCGATGCTGACGGCGGCCCAGGTCCAGATCAACAGCGCGACCGACGATGTGAACAGCGCGGCGAGCGCGGCGCAGGTCAGCGCGAGCGGTTGCCCCCAGACGGTCGCGGCCCAGACACGCTCCAGGCCGGGTGCGGGCTGCCCCTTGTCGCGTCTCCGCGCTAGCCAGATATTGACCCCGCCCGCTGCCAGATAGGCAAGTCCGATGCCCAGCAGGCCATAGGCGATCCTGATCGCGCCGCCGCCGAACCAGCCGAAATGCAGCAGACCGAGCGAGCCCAGTATCTGCTGACCGACATTGTTGTCCGCCGCCTTGTGTTCGTAATAGAGCTTGCCGGTACGATCGAAAGCATAGCTGTCCGCACTGGCGAGCCGCGAGGAGCCGTCCTCCACCTCGAACAGCGCCGCCGCGCCCTGCTCCATCGGATGTTCGACGATGAGGTAATCGATGCGTTTCGATGTCTGGGCCGATGTTCGTTCGGCAACCTTGGAGAACAGCGACCTCAGGTCGAGTGGCGGCGCTGGACGCGCATCCTCTGCCGGATGCGGCGCAACGAAGATGGCATAGACTTTGTCGGTATCGCCATTGAACACCGCAAAGCCGATCGCGCCGATGATGACGGTGCTGAGGCCCAGCAGCGCACCGGTCAGCGACGCGGTGAGGTGGAAAGGCAGCGCCCACACGCCGATGCGATTGTGCAGGTCGGCCCCCTGCAACCGCCGCGAACCGCCCAGCCGCAGGTGGAAAGCATCGCGAAAGATGCGCGGATGGGCAAGCAGCCCCGAAATCAGCGAGGAAAGCAGTGCCACCCCGGCCAGCCCGACGATGAAGATGCCCCAGCTTTGCGGCAGGTGCAGGTTGATATGCAGCCGCGTCAGGAATTTCGTCCAGCCCTCGCGGATTTCGCCCGTGATGCGGCCCGCGCTATCGGCGATCCAGGTCGTCCGGGTTCCGTCCTCGGCATCGACCCGCAGCGTCGGCCAGGGGCGATCCTCGCTCGGCATCACGATGAGAACATGTTCGACCGGTCCATCGGCCCGGTCCATCGCGGTGCGGTAGGCGGCCTGCACGGCGTTCGCGGAGATCGTCTCCATGCGCTCGGCGCCGGGATTTTCCCAGCGCTGGAACTCGTTGGCGAAGACCGCGATCGCGCCGGTCAGACAGACCAGATAGAGGATCGCCGCGAAGGCGAGACCCAGACCGCTATGTCCCTTGAGCACCGCGCGCACGAGATCGGGTGAAGGGAAGCCTGCGCGCTTTTTCATCTTCGTCATGCGAACCCCCGCAGCATCGCCGCGCCAAAACCGGCGATAGCCGTTCCAACGAGTACGGCGGTCGCACGCAGGATGCGGCTGTCCGCCAATGTCCACGCCATCGCGCCGCCCCAAGCGACGGGCACGATCAGCCCACCGATCAGCAGGCGTGTCTGCGGTTCGCCCGGCGCCCAGACGGCATAGCTGACGCCGAGCGCCACCGCCGCGACCATGCCGATGGGGCCGGCGAGCGACCAGCGCAGCGTCGTGCGCCAGACGCTGGGCGCGCGTTCCGCCGGTTCAGGCGCCAACCCCTCACGCGCCGCGCGGCTCGCCTTGGCCGGCCGCAGCGTATAGCCCGATGCGATCACCCCGAACGCCGCGACGGACAGCAGGGTCACCGCGATGAACGGTCCGCGCGCCTCACCGAGCAGCCATGCCGGCCAGAGGATGCTGAAGGAAAGCAGGGTAAGTCCCGCCCAGCGCCATGGCGCCTTGCCAGCCTTGAGGCTCCAGGCGCGGCGCAGCATCCAGGTTCCGGGGACGGCGCCACCGAGGATGACCACCATCGCGCCGAGGAGCTCCGCGCCGGTCAAAAGCCCGCTTCCAGGATCACGCCGATGCTGCGCGGCGCACCAATGATGGCGAAGTTGGTGAAGCTGTTGACATATTGGTCGTATTTCTCGTCGAACAGATTGTTGGCGAACAACGACAGGCTCCAATGTTCGGCCTCATAACCGATCCGGGCATTGACCAGCGTGCGCCCGCCAACGCGGCTGTTTGATTGCGGGATCGACACGTCGGTATAGACCGCACTGCGGTAGCTGGCGTTGACATTGGCGTTGAAGCCGCCGCCGAACCGCACATTGGCCCCGCCCGACAGCGTCCATTTGGGCGCATAGGGAAATTCCAGGCCCGACAGATCGGTGATGGAACCAACGTCGGTGACGAATTCGTCGAACTTGGTGCGCGTGTGGCCCAAGCTGGCATACCAGTCGAAGACTGGCGACACGCGATGCGCGAGTTCCAGTTCGAACCCGTAGAGATGCGACTTGCCGGCGTTGACCGTATGGGTGTCATAGGTGCCATTGCCGAAATTGGCGGTGGTCTGCTGGTCGGCCCAGTCGATGTAGAAGGCGTTGGCGTTCACCGTCAGGCGGCCGTCGAGCCATGCCGAGCGCAGCGACAATTCATAGTTCCAGGTGAACTCGGGATCGTATGGGAAGAGCTGCGAGCGGGCTGTGTTGAAACCGCTTCCGCCTGAGCGATAGCCGCGCTGCACGACGAAGGCGGTGGCAATATCGGGTGTCCACGCCATCTCCACGCCGCCCTTGGGCAGAAAGGCATTGAAGGTGCGTGTACCTGCCGGCGCCGAGCCGTTGGCGTCATCGACCAGCCCGAGCACCGCAGCATTGACCCCGGCGAAGGCCGGAGCAAGCGCGCCGTATGCGGCAGGGTCGGGCAAGGTACCAACGAACGTTGCAATCGCCTCGCCGCCGATCTTGTTGCGCTCCCGGTCGTAACGGAAACCGCCCAGCAGCGAGAGCCGGTCGGTCAGGCGATAGCGCGCGTCGGCGAACAGGGCCATCGTCTCCACTTTGGTCGGGAAATCCGATGTGTAGTCGACCGGTATGTTGGGAAGCGCGGCCGTGTAGAGCGCCGCAACCTGCGCTGCCGTCTGGGCACCCAGCGCGGGAGTCAACAGGTTCGCGATCGTCGGGCCGGGCGTCGGCACCAGCGTCACCTGATGCGCGCGCCGATACTGGTCGCGATTATAGTAGAACAGTCCGACAAGACCGCTCAGCCGATCGCCCTCATAGTTGACCCGCAGTTCCTGCGTGAAGGTTTCCGCGCCGCCCGCGATGTCGCTGTATGCTCTGCTGGCGGCCGAGGAATCTCCGTCATACTTGCGGATGAAGTCGGTGTTCGTCCAGGTGCCGAGCGTACTGAGCGACAGGCCGCTACCCAGATCATAGCGCAGGTCCAGCGTCACCTGATCGTTCTCGACATCGCTGCTGTTTGGATAATCAGACGGGTTGGTTCGGTTATCGAAATAATCCGGAACCGATCGGTCGACATAGGTGAACAGGTAGCCGCCCTTCGTCTCGAAATGATGGTATCCCAGCCGGGCCTCGAAGCCGAGTAAGGCGGACGGCGTCCAGAGCAGCTTGCCGCGGATCGAGATGGAATCGACAGGGCTTTCCGGCTCGTCACGCGTGGTATTGTGGATATAGCCGTCAGAGTCTCGCTTCTCCGCCGATGCACGGAAGGCCAGCTCTCCGGGCACCAGCGGTCCACCACCGGCGACGGCGAATTGCGTGGTGTCGAAGGAGGCAATGAGCGCACGGCCCTTCAGGCCCCAGTCGAAGGTCGGGTCCTGCGTGCGAATGTGCACCGCGCCGGCCAGAGCATTGAGACCCTGGATGGTCGATTGCGGTCCTCGAAAAATCTCGACCTGCGCCACATCCCACATATCTGTTGGGCCGTTCGACAGCACGTCCTGCGGCACGGGCGCGCCATCGACGAACACCGTCGCGGTGGCCGCGTCGCCGCCGCCCGAAACGCCGCGCTGGTCGATTCCGCGGATCGAGAAGCCGGAAGCGCCGTAAGTCTCCGAGACATTGGCGGTACGGTTGTAGACGTCCTGGATCGTCAGGATATTCTCTTCGACCAGCCGCTTGTTGGTCGTCACGCTCACCGATGCCGTCGTCTCCTGCAGGCTGCGCGATGCCTTTTCGCCGGTGACGATGATCTCGTTCTGCTCATTTGCCGGCGCTGCTTCATCAGCGAGCGCAGCCGATGGCATGGCCAGGGCAGCGAACAATGATACAGACGACAACCAGTGATGTTTCATATTTCCCCCATGCAATGGGGGGTGACCTAATTATTACGCTATTGAGAGTCAATCGCATTTAATGACATTGGGCCCACGCGAGTTTGCCCGGCCACAACCGGCCGCCCTTACCCTGAAGTCACATAACCCGTTCGGAAAAAAGGAAATCATCTCTCGCCGCACCGTGGATATTCATTTCAGTTTCCCATTGTAGGGTTGCTAATGCGAATAATTATTATTAATGGCACCCCAAACAGGGGGTTGCATGACCAGAATCATCCGCATTTGCCACATCTCCACCGCATTGGGTTTGTTGACGGCGCCCTACGCCGTGAGGGCCGCAGACGCCGGCGAAGCCGGATCGGAGATCATCGTCACCGGCCGCGCTGAGGCGCTCTACCGGGTGGAGTCGACTTCGGTGGCGCGCGGCGCGAGCGATCCGCTCGACATTCCGCAATCGGTAACGGTCATCAACGAAGCGCTGATCGACGATCAAGGTGCGCGTGATGCGACCGATCTCTATCGCAACATCGCGGGTGTCACGACCTTCAGCTATTCCGGCGTGACCTTTCGCGGTTTCCGTCAGGACCGGGTCTTCTACGATAATCTGCGCGGCGATCCCTTCATCGCCTTCTCGGTGCCCAAGCTGTTCAACATTCAGCGGGTGGAGGTTTTGAAAGGGCCGTCAGGGATGCTCTACGGCCCCGGAGAGCCGGGGGGCCTTATCAACTATGTCACCAAGACGCCTACCGAAGAACTGGCGGCGCAGGCCAATCTGACACTGGGCAACTATGAACGCTATGGCGCGTCGGGCGAAATATCCGGGCCGATCGCAGGCGATGGCCTCCTGCTCGGAAGGGCGGGCGCCTATTACGAACGGATGGACCCGTTCCGGAACAACACGCGGGAGAAATCCCTGATCCTCGACGGTGGCCTGACCGCAAAGCTGGGCGAGGATGTCCGGATCATCGGCCAGGTGACGCATTATGACCAGAAAAACCGCGCGGCGCGACTGCGCGGTGTGCCCACCGACGATAACGGCAATTTCCTCGCCAGCCGAAGCTGGAACACCAACGAGAAGACCGACTTCCTCAATCTCAGCGCGACCGTCTATCAGGCGCGCCTTCAGGCCGAACCGGCCGATGGCATCGCGGTCGAGCTGGCGACCCGTTATTTCGACGCGCGCGAGAGGCAGCAATATCATGAGGCTCGCGGTCTGGTCGATACTAACGCCGATGGGGTTGTGGACGCCTCGCGGCGTGAACTGCGCGATCAGGAGCGCTTGACCGAGGCGCTTACCTTCTCCGGTAATGCGACCATCGACCGACGGATCGCGGGGCTCGACAATCGTTTCCTGATCGGGGCCGACTGGTACCGCGAGAATGCGGCGTTCTGGGGCCGCACGGTGACCCACCCGAACATCCCGCTGCTCAGCCTCTCCAATCCGGGCTATGGTCTGTCCGGCGCGTCCTTCTACGATCTGGAGGCGATCGCCAAGCGGACGACTGACACCCGTAGCACGCGCTACGGCTTCTATATCCAGGACCAGCTCAGCCTGTCGGACCGGTGGATAGTCGTCGGCGGCGCGCGCTACGACCGCTACAAGGATGCCGACCTGCTCGGCGGCACGGACTATGAGGATGGTGACTGGACTTTTCGGGGCGGCCTGATCTTCAAGCCGCGTCCCGACCTATCGCTTTACGCCAGCTGGTCGGAAGGCTTCGAGCCCCAGTCCGTGGACTCGCAGAACCCACTGGCCGGCGGCCCCTTTGCACCGATCACCGGCGAGCAGGTCGAAGCCGGTGTCAAGCTGGCGCTTCTGAACGGCAGGCTTCAGGCAAATGCGGCAGTCTACCAGATCAAGCGCCGCAATATGCTGCAAGCCGATCCGAACGGGGACAGTTCCGATGGCGTCGACGATCTTGCACCCATCGGTGAAGTCACCAGCAAGGGTTTCGAGATCGAACTATCCGCCGACGTGACGCCCGATTGGGTGCTGACCGCCAACTACGCCTATAACGATGCGCGCATTACCGCGACCGTGCCGGGCCAGTCGCTGACCAATGCGGTGGGCGATCGGTTCGCCAATGCGCCGAATCATCAGGCGGGCCTTTGGACCCGTTATCAGTTCCGTTCGACGGGAACTGCGGTGGCGTTGGGCGGCGAATATGTCGGCAGGCGCGTCAGCATTTCAGGGCAGACGGTCAAGCCTTACGCCATCTTCGACGCCTCGGTGATCCAGCAGATCACGCCGCAATTGAGCCTTCTGCTGCGCGTCGATAACATATTCGACAAGACCTATGCCGCATCCGGTTTCATCGACCGCACGGGCCATTTCCCCGGAGAACCGCGCACCGTCTTTGCCGAGCTGCGCTGGAAGCTCTAATGGCGACGGTCGCCGTCACCGGAGCGCAGGCGAAATGCCAGGGCAAGCGCTCGCTCTGGTGGCGCGTCCACCAATGGGCGGGGCTGCAACTCAGCCTGTTCCTTGCCTTCATCCTGGCGACCGGGACGATCGCGACGCTTTCGCATGAGATTGATTGGCTGCTGACGCCTGCCATGCAGGTCGCGCCACAACAGTCGCCGCCAGCATCCTGGGGAAGGCTGGCCGCTTCGGCGCGCGAGGCGGCGGGGGATGCGCGGATCGAATGGATTTATGCGCCTTCGGAACCATGGTTCGCGGTCGAAGCCGTTGCTGCGCGGTCGAATGGCGAACGCTTCCGTATCCAGATCGATCCCTGGACGGCGCAGGTGCGTGGCCTGACACCCTGGTTCAATGCCCAGCGTCTGTTTCGCGAACTGCACCGCAGCTTGATGCTGCCGACCGCGATCGGCGTTCCGATCGTCACCATGCTCGCCTTCCCGCTGCTCGCCTCGATCGTGACCGCCTTCTGGGTTTACAAGAAATGGTGGCGCGGCTTTTTCCGTGTGCCGCGACGCAGGAAGGACCGGCGCAATGACGGGCGTCGCTTCACAGGTGACCTGCACCGTTTTGTGGGCTTGTGGAGCCTGTGGTTCGTGGCGCTGATCGGCGTAACCGGCGTCTGGTACTTCGTCGAGAAGATGGGTGGGGCCGCGCCGGTGCCGCGCCCGTCCGAAGTGCTTGCGCCTGCGCAGGCCAGCGGGGCACCGCTCGACACGCTGGTGACCAAAGCCCGGCAGGAGTTTCCTGATTTACGCATCAACTCGATCGGTTTTCCGAAAGGCCAGCCGGGCGGCGTTGTGGTCATGGGCCAGGCCAAGGCGCTGCTCGTGCGCGAGCGCGCAAACGCCGTGATGCTCGATCCCGACCGTGAGGCCGTGGTCGAAGTCGTGCGTGGCGAGGAACTATCGCTTCACCAGCGCATCTCCGAAGCGGCCGATCCGCTGCACTTCGGCACGTGGGGCGGGCTAACCACGCGAATAGCCTGGTTTCTCTGCGGCGCGGCGCTGACCGGTCTCGCTGTCACCGGCGTACTCATCTACGCGCTGCGATTGCGGCAGGAAGCTACTGCGCGGAGCAGCGGCGGCGTCCTCGCCGCCATGTGGCGCGGCATGGGCGTCATGGCCTGGCCATCGCTTGCACTCCTCATTCTCGCTTTCGCGCTGATCCCCACAAAACTCATCGGAGAATGAGGGGCATGTGGCCCCGTCCTTTCCACCTTTTCAAATGGAGATTTCATGAAACTGCGCTTTCTCGTCACCGCCGCCGCACTGGCCTTTCCTGTCTCAGTCCAGGCAGCGGAAAATGAGGACGATCAGTCCGGCCCGGCTGACATCATTGTCACCGGCACGCGCCTGTCCGATTCCGTGCAGACCTTTCCGGGCTCGGTCAGCGTGGTGAGTGAAGACGAGATTCAAAGCCAACTCGCCACCACCCGTGATATCGCGCAGATCCTGTCCTTCTCTGCGCCGGGCGTGGCTCCCGGTAACGATACCGCGGCCAATGTGGGGCAAAGCCTTCGCGGCCGCCCGATGCGCATCTTCATCGACGGCGTTCCCGTTTCCAATCCGCTGCGCGACGGCGGGCGCGATGTGCGCCTGATCGCGCCCACCGCATTGGGCGGTATCGAAGTCATTCGCGGATCATCAGCGCTTTACGGCCAGGGCGGTGCAGGCGGCATCGTCAACTATATCACCAAAAACGGCGCGGCCTCAGATCAGTGGAAGTTCCGCACCGAAATCGGCACCAGCTTCTCGACCGAGCATTTCGGCGACAGCATGCGGCCCTATATTTTTCAGAGCGCCAGTGGCGGGCTCGGCGGCGTCGATATCAACGTCAACGGCAGCTATGAACGGGTGAACGGTCAGTTCGATGCCGACGGCAAGCGCCTGCCGCCCGATCCCAATCTGTTTGGCGGCATCGCCGATTCCGACATCTATAATTTCTACGGCAAGGTCGGCTATGATTTCGGCGGCACCCAGCGCATCGAGGCGATGGCCAATTACTATCAGCAGACGCAGGACACCGATTATGTCGTCGTGCCCGGCAATATTGCGCAGGGTATCCCGGCAGGGGCGGTCAAACAGGCACAGGACCCGCGCGCGCTCGACCAGCGCAACCGCAACTTCGTGTCCTATTTCGCTTACACCAACAGCGACATATTGGGCAGTTCGCTGCGCAGTCAGATCTATTACCTCAAGAACTATTCGGTCTTCGGCTTCGAAGCCGCGCGGCTGGGCGGCACCCAGACCACCATTGAATCGCAGAAATACGGGCTGCAGACCGATTTTAAGACGAGGCTCGATGGCCTGGGCCTGGGCCTGGATCGGGGTCTGATCCTCTGGGGCTTCGATATCAACCGCGACATCACCGAGCAGCCGCTATTGCCATTGACCGCCATTGACGGGCGCGCCTTCGCGCCGCCGATGCGGCAGACCAACTTTGCCCTGTTCGTCCAGGCCGATCTGCCGCTCACCGACTGGTTTACCCTGCGCGCGGGCATCCGGCACGACGAGTTTCGCCTGAAGATCGATCCGTTCGTCGCGGGTCTCACCGGCGTCGCGGTCGAGGGTGGCAAGCTTTCCTATGGCGCGACCCCCGTCAATATCGGCGCCACCGTCGAACTGACCGAGGGTGTCCAGATTTTTGGCGGATTCTCGCAGGGCTTCTCCGTGCCTGACATCGGCGGACCGTTCCGCAATGCGCAGTTCAGCTCGATCGATATCCTCAAGCCCAAGGCGGCGATGGTCAATAATTACGAGATCGGCACGCGGCTGAACATCGGTGGGGTCAAGGCAAGCGCTGCCTATTTCATCAGCACCTCGAAGCTTGGCACCGATTTCGTCATCAATCCGCTCGCGCTCACCGAAGCGCTGATCATCCGCGAGAAGGAACGCATTCATGGCTTTGAAGCGACGCTTGATGGCAAGCTGGGCGAGGCAACCCGCTGGGGTCTGGTATTCGCCTGGTCCGAAGGCAAGCGGGACGCGGACGGTGACGGCAAGGTCGACACGCCGCTCAGCGGCCGGCGGATCAGCCCGGAAACGCTGAACGGTTTCATCGAGCATGACATCACCGACAGGTGGAACGCCCGGCTCCAGGTCGCTTATACCGGCGGCCGCGACAAGTTCCCCGACGGTCCGGTCGGAACCTTCTATACCGGCAAGGTCGAGCCCACCACGCGTATAGACGCGTCAACCAGCATCAAGCTCGGCCCGACGGACATCACGCTGGGCATCAGCAACCTGTTGAACAACGATTACTATACGGTGACATCGCAGATGCTTAACCGGAACGAGCGCTATTCAAAGGCGCTTGGCCGCACGATCCTTGTGCAGATCGGGATCGATTATTGAAGCCTGCGAACAGGATGCGCCGAATGGCGCATCCTGTTCGCGGAATGCTCGGTACTATTCGAAGTTCAATCGGCTTGCCCCGTCAGGCAAGGATTTTCCAGTCAGTAGCGCTTCCCGCCCGAACTCGTGCAATGTCGATCATTGCTTGGTGCTCTTGGTTTCAATGCGACCGAACAATTCCATATAGCGGGTCGCAGCGATCCATTTCGCACGGCTCAAATGGGTGGACCAACACAGGCGGCTCCGCTCCGGTTCTCCGGCGGGATCGCGCTTCAAGACGATTCGAGCGACTTCCCGCCAGTCTGCGCCTTCGGCTTCGGCGTCGAGGAGGCGCAAATACAAGCACAGCCTTGCCTCATCATACTGTGTGAGCTGATCTGCCGTAGGAGCGAGATCGGCGACCCCAGGTTCGATTTCGACCATTTCTGGCATTCCGATATTGGGCAAAGACCCTCCTAATCCCGTTATGGGATAATCCGAATTTGGGATCAAAGGAAATTCCGGCCCCATCAACTCGCCGGACCCGATGCCCAGTTCACTTCGCTCACCCCAACAGCAGAAACTTCGGGAAATCCTGATCGATGCCCGCAAGAACGCCAAGATGACGCAGACCGAATTGGCAACCCGGCTGGGACGCCACCAATCCTTTGTCGCCAAATATGAGTTGGGCGAGCGCCGGGTGGATGTGGTCGAGTTCGTAGCGGTGGCAAGAGCACTTGATCTCGAGCCGGGCGACCTGCTGGGCACTTATCTGAGCGCGCGTCAGGCCGAGGAAATCTGAACGCATTCCATGCGAAAATGACCAAACGCCCTTCCTTCCGTTGCGGCGTGCATGGCACTGGACATCGTCGGCTCATGAGCTTGCGAGAATTTTTGCGATTGGTTCGCAATAAGTGAAGTGCTACGCATCTCGCTGGTTGTCATTGATGAACAAGGGGAGCCGGTGCGGGTGTCCAAGATGGATTCCCTCCAGGTCTTCGTCGCCGCTCAGGCGGAGCTTCTCCGTTACGCGGCAAGACTTACGGGGGATTCGACCGAAGCTGAGGATGTGGTGCAGGAAGCCTGGCTGCGCTTCCGTGCAGCGGCCAGTGCGCGCGTGCTTGACGAACCCAAAGGCTATCTTTTCCGCATCGTCCATAACCTTGTTTTGGATCGGCACAGGCGCCGGGTGCGCGAAAATCAGGTCTTCGCGTCGGATGCGACCGTCGCCGCCGCGTTGGTAGCGAGCGATGAACCCTCTCAGCAGAAGTATCTGGAAGCGAAGGACGAATTGGCGCTGCTTCACAAGGCCATGGCGCAACTGCCCATTCGGACCCGGCGGGCTTTCGAAATGCACCGTTTCGAGGAGATGAAGCTTGTGGAGATCGCCGCTGAACTCGGCATCTCGAAAAGCCTAGCACAGGAACTAGTGATGGATGGTGTCGAACATTGCAAGAAGGCTCTGCGGCGCCGTGATTGACCTTCTGCTGAATTTTCCGGAATGCTTGGCGTCCCGTTCGTTCAATGCATGAAGCCATTCAGAACATTGGTCAGTGGGGCAGTGCAGAACGGCATGCGGAAGCGGGGATGAAAACGGGGCCTGACAAGAATCATTGCCGGGGCGGCGATCTCAGCCGCCAAGCCTCCGCGTGGCTGGTGCAACTAGAGGATGCCCCGGAAGACGATACACTGCGCGCGGAATTCATGGATTGGCTCGCGACCAGTCCGGCTCACCTCGCCGCCTGGGAGGAAACTGCCAGGGTCTCCGACCTGATAGTGCTTGCGGGGCCGTCACCTCAGATCATATCCTCCCTGCCGTCGGGATCGGCCAGACGCACCTGGTTTCGGAACACCCGGCCCGCTCGTGCGCTCGCCTCGCTTGCCGTGGCCGCCTGCTTTGTCTGGATTGCAGTGCCCTATGTCGCGCTTCAGCTTCAATCTGATGCGACCACCGAGGCCGGGGAACTCCGGCAGGTGACGCTTGACGATGGGAGCAGGGTGCAACTGGCGCCCACCACGGCAATTGCCTTTTCCAACGATGCCGCAGGCCGCAGGTTGAAACTGCTTCGCGGCGAAGCCTGGTTTGACGTCACGCACGACGAAGCACATCCATTCAAAGTCATAGCCGGAGACAACACCGTCACCGTTCTCGGCACGGCCTTCTCGGTGCGCAAAACGGACAGCGGTACGGATGTTGCCGTTCAGCGCGGTCGTGTCGCCGTGACTGCGTCGGACGGGATGCGATCGGATCGCGTGGAACTGGTGGCGGGCCAGTCAGTGTCGACGGATGGAACCGTGGTTACACGGGGCACAGTCCGTCCCGACCGCGTGGCGAGTTGGCGCGATGGGATTGCTATCGTCAATGATCTGCCAATTGGCGACGTGATCAATCGTATTCGTCCCTGGTATAAGGGTTATATCATCGCCAGAGGCCCGGGGCTGAGTGACCGTCATGTGAGCGGGATCTATGACCTGCGCGATCCCGATCTTGCGCTGAAGGCACTGGCGCGAGCGCATAAGGTTTCGGTTTCCCATGTCTCGCCGTGGCTGCGGATCGTGACTGTCCGCTAGGCGCGACGACACTTTTTTCTCTGTCATTCAGATTTTTCCGGAATTCATCGGCCCTCCAACGTTAAGTTTATGCAACTGACTCGCATTAGCGAATATAGTCAGTCATTGAACTGTAACGGAAGGAATTGGTCAGGTGAATTCGGGGGGTATTTTCCGGGAGTTTGGGAGGCGTCAGCTCTGGGTGCGGGCGCTGCTCGCTTCGGTCGCCGTTGGTGGCTTGAATACCTCAATGGCTGCACGGGCGCAGGTAACCGTTGCTGAAGAAGTGCGCTCGTTCGATATCGCGCCGCAATCGGTCGCGGACGCACTGGCAGATTTTGGCCGGCAATCTGGTCTCCAAGTCAGCATGGACGCCGATCAGGTCCGGGGGCTGTCCTCTCGGGGCGTCAAAGGCACGATGAGTGCTTCGCAGGCACTCGACCGCCTGCTTGCTTCCACCGGCCTTGTTGCGCGGATCGACGGCAACATCGTGTCTTTGCACTCCGCATCCATCGCGTCATCAGGCCCGATAGCGTCCGACACGATCGCGCTGGGTTCCCTGCGCGTGGAAGGCAGCGCCATGCCGGCCGGTGAAACCGGCGCGGAGCGTGACCAACGACAAAAGGACGCCGTCTACGATCAGGACCTTTCCTCCACCTACATGGGCAAGGAGGAAGTCGAGCGCTATAAGGGCACCAATCCCGCCGACGTGCTGAAGGGCATGGTCAATGTCTTCAGCGGGGACGCGCGCAACAGTGGGGCGATCGATCCCAGCATCCGTGGTATCCAGGGGCCGGGGCGCGTGCCCGTCATCATCGACGGGACCGAACAGGCACTGACGGTCTGGCGCGGCTATAATGGCGCAAGCAACCGCAGCTATATCGATCCCAGCCTGATATCGGGCGTGCAGGTGCTCAAGGGTCCGGTCTCGACGCGCGACGTCAATGGATCGACCGGCGGTGCGGTCGTCATCAACACGCTCGACGCCGACGACATATTGCAACCGGGCCAGACATTCGGTTTCGAACTGAAGCTGGAGGGTGGCAACAATTCCACCTCGCCGCGCCTGCCTACGCTGCTGACGGGGCAGGACTATCGAACCGTGGAAGGGTTTCCGGGCACTCTGGGAACCCCAGGCTTGCCCAATTTCCCTTACGCCGATCCTACACTCCGGATCACGCCGCGCATGGCCGACGACAACGAATTCGTCTCGCTAGGCGACCAGGCGGCGCGCATAGCGGTCGCGGGTCGTATCGGCGACTTCGATCTGTTCGGCGCCTACGCTTGGCGCAAACGGGGCAACTATTTCTCCGGAGAGCACAACGCTGGTTATTATTCGCAAGATGATCTTGAATTGGCGCCAGACACCTTCGTTCGAATGCTTGGGCTCAACTACGAACCTGGCAATGAGGTGCCGAATACGTCAAGCGAGTTGGAGTCCTGGTTGCTTAAAGGCACCTGGCGCATCGCCGACGATCAGTATTTGCAGCTCGGCTTTCGTGACAGCCGCTCGAAATATGGTGAGATCATTCCCTCGCGGATCATCTCCTCATTCGGGTTTGGCAATATCCAGTGGCCGCTGAGCAAGGTTCATGCCCAGGCCTACAACGCTGAGTATAAATGGCAGCCGGAAAGTCCGTGGATCGATTTGAAAGCCCAATTGTGGGCAACCCATACGGTCAGCGACACCTATAGCGCTGGCGGTTTTCCCAATGCTGCATCGAGCGACGCCCCGGTCATCACCAACACGGCACTCGGCAATGCGAGGAACAATCGTTTCGGCCTGACGGCAAGCAATCAGATGAAGCTGTCATCACGGTTCGACCTGCTGCTGGAAGGAAACTGGAGCCGTGAAAAACTGCGGTCAGATGACGAGTATAGCGATGCTATCGCCAATGGCTGGCGCCAATATCCCCGTGCGGGCCGGAGAGAGGAATATCGGATCAGCCTGAAAGGCGAATGGCGGCCGACAAGCTTTCTCAAGTTCAATGCCGGCCTCACCTATTCGGGATACTGGGCGCATGACGACTTTCTGGAGGAATTAATCGGCATTCGAGGTGGATCGATCGACAATGTCGTGACCTCGGACTACGGGACGAGCTACCAGACCGAAGAGTTCGGCGTCGACGCCTATCGGACGCAGCAGATCGCGTTCTGGGAAGGTTTTGGCCTACCGTCCGACCTGGCGGCAGTCTTCGCCGATGCCGACACGCAGGTTTATGCCGCAAATCCCTACCCATTCAACACCACCCATGCCGGGCCGTTGTGGCAAGCCGATGCGCAAGGCAAATATCATCGCGCTGACAACATCTGCGTCAACGGATTCCTGAACGGCGTTGCTAACTATGTCGCGGATTCATGCTCTGTTTCGGTCAATTCGCAGTCGATTGTGGCGACAGCCGAGTCGAAGCGAAAGTCCGGCCATGGCTGGGCGCCGATGGTATCGGCGACCGCCTATCTTTCGGGCGGCAGCCGCGCCTATCTGCGCTATGCCGAAGCTTACCGCTTTCCGAGCATGTTCGAGAGCACGATCGGTTTTTCGGCATCGATCAACCCGCTCGAAATGTTGAAGCCCGAACACATCTATTCCTGGGAGGCGGCCTATGTTCAGGACCTCCGTGACTTTTTCGGTTTAGGCGCAGGGCAACATGCCGACTTGAAGCTGACCTGGTATCGCAACACGACCAGGGATGTGATCGAGCGCTCGACACAGCTCATGTTCTTCAACCTTGAAAAGCAGGTGATCGAAGGGCTGGAGCTGCAGGCACGCTTCGACAACGGTCGCTTCTTTACCGAAATCGGCGCCGCCCACATGCTCAAGAACAAAGTATGCGACGCCAGCTTCGCGATCCTCAAGGATCCTTCGCGTGGCCGGGTGCCGGACTGCGTCAAATATGGTTTTGTTTCCAGCTATCTGCTGACCCAAGCCACCCCCGAAGATACCATCAACTGGTCGTTTGGCGGCCGTTTCCTTGATCGCCGGCTCGAAATTGGCGGGCGGCTGATCTGGTACAGCGCCTACGACAATCCCCAGCTCGACGAATTCATAGGCGGCCCCATCGCGGATCGGATCGGCGGTTACGCACTCAATGTGCCCTATAAATGGGACGAAATCGTCACTCTCGATGCCTACGCGACATTTCGTCTCAACGATCGCTTCACGGCCGAGCTGGTCGGAACGAATCTGACCGACCGTTACTATCTCGATCCGCTCAGCCGCTCACTTACCCCAGCGCCGGGGCGCACGGTTCGCCTCAGTCTCACAGGGCGATTCTGATCATGGAAATTCAGGGACGCCACCGTTTCCCGATCCTTGCAACGGCTGGGAAACAGCGGCGAACCCTGGAGGCAAGCGCCTGTTTACAGGCAACTCGAACGTAGGAGAATTAGCATGAAACTCTCGAATCTCAACCGGATTGCTATTGCGCTTGTCGCATCGGCATCCTTCGCCGGGACTGCCCATGCCGGCATATATGGAGCTTCCAGCGACACCAGCGAGGTCACGATCGGGACCAGCAACGTCAATGCTGGACCGCATGTGGCCGGCCGACCCGGCATCGGTGTCCCAGCTATGCCTGGTGCGATCGTTGATTTCCAAGGTCTCCAATCCTCGGTTGGCACGGACGGCAATGGAGTCAGCACTATCAACGCCGGGACCAGCGTTCCTACCGATCACAGCAATCTTGGCGTCTTTCATTTCGCCAAGGTCGGCAGCGCCAACCTCTACTTCGGCGAATGGTCGCAGACGTCGAGTGTCGGGGACGGTACGCACACCGTTTATTATGCGGGTGATGACGGCGGCACCACCAGCGTTCCTACCAGCGGTTCGGCGACCTATTCCGTCAAGGGCGTCAGCGATTATGCCAACAAGGGCCTGCTGACCGGCACTTTCACCGCCAACTTTGGATCGGGTACATCAGGGACGCTGTCCGGCAGCATTGCCAATTCCGTTTCAGGCTATGCCGTCAACATCGGCACAGCGACGATCGCTGGCACCAACTTCGCGGGCACCGGCGCAACAGCGACGCAGTCGGGCAGTACCGTGGCGTCGAGTGGCATCGTTTCGGGCCGCTTCTTCGGCGCAAACGCGGCCGCGCTGGCCGGCATCGTGAACTTCTCTTCCGCGCGCCAATACAACACCGCGTTCGGTGGCACGAAGAACTGAACCTTCGCAGCCGCCACGGCAATGGGACAGGGGTGCCGCATGGCGCCTCTGTTTCCCGGCCATTCCCCTTTCTTCCATCAGGGCTCCCGCATTTCGTGACGACTTATCGTGCCCAATTTCTTTACCGGCTTGCCTGGAGCCTTGCCATGTCTAGCACCTTTGCTGGCACCGCGGCCGCGCAGACTTCGGGCAATGCCGATACCCGGCTGCGCCTCGACCAGAGCCTCGATAATCAGAACGCCGAGGTCGAACGGCAATTGCTGAAGGATGCCGACGATCTGGACGGCGTTCCATCGACCATCGAGATCGATGGCAAGACGTACGCGGTCGCCAATACGGTCAGCGATGTCGGCGAGGCGCTCTATGTCGCCGTTGCACGCAGGCAATGGCCAGACGTCCGGCGCTTTCTCCAAGCCTATCTGGCATTCGAAGATCGTGACCTGATGCTTGTCGCTTATGCGCGGGGGGCGCTTGCGCGGACTGCCGGCAAGCTGACTGAAGCAGAACGCCAGTACCGGACACTTCTTGGCCTGCAGCCCGATTTCGTGCCTGGCCAACTTGAGCTGGCGCGCGCGCTGTTCGAGAACCACAAGGATCGCGAGGCGCGCCATCTGTTCGAAGCCGCCCGCGCTGCCCTTTTGAACGAAGGCGACAAGGCGACGGGCGTCCTTCGGACCATCGACAGCTTTACGCAAGCTCTCGCCAAGCGGCGCGGCTGGCAGGGCTCGATCGCCTTGGGGCCGGGTTACAGCAGCAATCTCAACCAGTCGTCGGCCAGCTATACCTGCCTGCTCGCAGGAGAGGACGGTACTTGCCTCATCGACCGCAAGGTGCCCGATCCGATTCAGGCGACGGGCATCAACTTCGAGAGCAGCATCAGCCGCCGCATTCCGCTTCGCGGACACAGCGGCATTAACGGGCGCGTGCTGTTCTACGGTGATATCTATCCCGACCATGGCAGGTACAGCCAGACCACGCTGACGACCCAGCTGGGCTATGATTATCGCACCGCCCGGACCAGTTTCACGCTGTCGCCTTCATTCGACATCGGATCGCTTGGCCCGGATATCCTCTACGATGCCGTTGGCATCCGGGCGGAAACGATGGTCAATCCTTCCGCGACGACTGCAGTCCGGATTGAACTCAGCCGTCGCTGGTTCAACTATCGTCTGCCGTCTTACCAGGATCACGATGGTGCACTAACCGAAGCCTTGCTGACCGGTTGGAAAGTGCTCCCGCACGGCTGGACGGTGTTCGCTGGGCCAGACTTCACCGCCAAGGAAGCGGATGATCCGGTCAATGCCTACCGCCAATATGGCTTGCGGCTCGGCGTGAACAAGCAGTTCGGGCAGGCCGTCAACCTGCTCGCCTTCGCTTCGCTGCGGCAGCGCGATTATCGCGCCTATAGTGAACTGCTGGAGGCCAAGCGCCGCGATCGCGAACAGAATTATGTCGCCAATGTCCGGTTTCTTGCGCTGCGTTTTGCCGGCCTGACGCCCAGTCTTCTTGTCCAACACAGCCGCGTCAGCAGCACTGTCGACTGGCTTTACTCTTACCGAAAAACCAGCCTGGCAGTGAGGATGGACTATGCCTTCTAACGTTCGCCGACCCGGCCCCGCGTCCTGCTTTCAGGCTGCTTGCCCCAGCCCCTCATCTTTCATCGCAACAGGAGCATCTATGACGACTGATATTCTCGAACCTTCCCGCGCCAAGCGTTTGAAGGCGCTTACCCACGAAACCCATGACCGGCTCGACAAGTCGATCGTGGCGGCCGCTTCCTTCGCTACCGTCGAAGGCTATGGCCGGTTCGTCACGGTCCAGTATCTTTTCCATCGGGACATCGACGCGCTGTATGACAATGCAGCCTTGCAGGCGCTTTTGCCCGGCCTGTTGGAACGGCGGCGCCTGCCGCTGATCGCCGCCGACCTTGCCGACCTCGGCCTAGCCATTCCTCATGACGACACGCCACCGGCGTTTTCGGCGACCGATGTTATAGATATTTCTGCGGCGCTGGGCTGGCTCTATGTGGCCGAAGGGTCGAACATGGGCGCGGCCCTACTCCGCAAGGAAGCGGCCAGGATTGGCCTTTCCGACGAACATGGCGCACGATATCTCGCGCCTGCCGCCGAGGGCCCCGCGGCGCACTGGCGCGCGTTCACCGCGGCTCTCGATGCGGCGGAACTTTCTGCCGAGGAAGACGCCCGCGCGGTGGCAGGTGCGAATGCCGCATTCGCACGTGTGCAGGCACTGGTCGATGCCCACATTGGCTGAATCTGGGGCTGAACCCGGCACTAAGCCCACGACCGAAGCCTTGCTCCGGCGCGGGCGTGTAGTCCGATCCGGCTGGCTGGTGCTTGGTCTGTCGCTGGTGGCTGTGGGATTTGTCGGCATCTTCGTGCCGCTCCTCCCCACCACTGACTTCATGCTGCTGGCGTTGCCCTGTTTTGCGAGGTCTTCACCTCGGTTGGAAGCCTGGCTTCTGAGTCACCCACGCTTCGGCCCCAGCCTTCGCGCGTGGCGGGAAACTGGCGCCGTTCCGCGTCACGCCAAGGTTGCGGCCTGCATCGGCATGACGGCTGGTTACGGGCTGTTCTGGCTGCAAGTGCGGCCGAATTTGGGTCTGGCCGTCGCGGTGGCGGCGGGGATGCTGGCTACCGCCATATGGATCATCCGCCGTCCGACGCCGGGGATCAGCAATGAGGGATAATCTGCAACGGGTGCCGGACGATGAAGGCGAATTGCTCGCCAGCAACATCGCCATGGTTTCCTATCGATTTGATCAACGTACCGCCGAAGGCGACAAGGACGATCCGACCAAGGCCAATTATGCCGTTCCAGGCCATAGCCGCTATTGCGATCAGCCGATGGACTGGCGAACGCGGCTGTTCGGAATCGCCGGCACTGCGGCGGTTGCCGCTCTTGTGTTGGGATGTGCGCTTTTTACGTGGCAGGTTGTGCATCCGATGGTCGTTGCGCCGTCCGCTCCATTAGTCGTCGAATTGCAGCCTCTCGCAGCGCCTCCGGAGCCGCCTCGTGAGGTTGCCACTGGTCCAAAGCAGGTTGAACGACAGGAAGATCGACCCAAGCCAGAGCCCGCAATAGTGGCACCGCCGCCGATGGTGCAGCTTCCCCAGACCACGTCGTTGATGCGCGAATTACGCGAGCCAGTGGAAGCGGTGATCGACCCCGGTCCGCCCGTTCCCGAAACCACAGCGCCCAAGAGTGTCGCAGCGCCTGCCGCGACCAACCTTTCCAGCGACACGAAGCAGAAGTGGGAAGCACGGTTGCTGGCGCATCTGGAACACTATCGCCGCTTTCCCTCGCGCGCCCGCGCGGCTCGCCAGCAAGGCACGGTGCAGATCCGGTTTCGGATGAACCGGACCGGTTCCGTCCTCACCGCGTCGGTGCTGCGAAGCTCCGGCTTCACGACATTGGATCAGGCGGCTCTCGACACATTGAAACGGGCACAACCCTTGCCCGCCATTCCCAAGGACATGCCCGACGAAGTCGAACTCACCATCCCGGTCGAATTCTATCTGGGTTCACGGCGATGAACTTACGCGAAGGGTTCGAGGAGCGGGATAATTTCCATCAATCGACCGGCCGCCGGTGGGGGTTGGCCGCGATGACCGCCCTGCTGACGAGTTGTGGCGGCGTCCAGGATGCGACAGAGAGCAACTTCCGCGCGGCCCTGCAAAGCTGGTTCGACGAGCATGGCGAATGCGTGAACGTCGGCGACATGCCCGCGAAAATCCGTGTCGGCACACATTCCCGCATCAGGACAGGCTATGAAGCCATGGTCGCGGCGGGCTTGCTGACGATCGAGAAAAGGCGGGAAGAGCAGCCGTCCTATTCGGGCAAAAATCGGCTCATCGACTATCTCGTCTACCGGCCGACCAGTGAAGGTGCCAAATTCATCGGCAAGGCGGCCGACGCCTCTCTTGGTCGCAATGAGCTCTGCTTCGCTCGGCGCCACGTTATCGAAGTCATGTCCTGGACGCAGCCCGGTGAGTTGATGGGCCTGCGTGTTTCGCAGGTCCGCTACAACTACCGGCTCGACGATATTGCGCCCTGGAGCGCCGACCCCGGCCTGCGCGCGGCCTTTCCCAGAATGGCGAGGGCGGTGAGTATTCGGCAGGGTGAAGACAAGGCTTCACTGATATTGACCAACGAAGGCTGGCGGCATGAAAAAACTTTCCGCCGATAGCCGTACTCCACTGCCAATCTATCTGAACAATCACCGGATTTACGGGGAGGAGCACCTTTGTTCTTCACGGTGTCTCGCCGTGTCTTGAGGTAGTCGCGGTTCACCACGATGGCTGCCCTCAATCCGATCCGTCCATCAAGGACGCAAGGGGAGGACCGCGCACATGCGGGCAGAAACGCCGGATGCGCCAGCACGCGACTGGAGAGACGGGTCGACCTATCGCCCGCTCTTCCAGCTCGGCCGCGCAGCCGTCGATTTCGCGTTTGCCCGCCGCCATGCCGAAATGGCCGATCTGCCGGCATCGCCTGTTCATGAACATATTCTGCGCCCGAATCCGCCGATCCGTGTTTTGACTCTGACCGGCGGCGAGCCCGCGTCACGGGGGCTTCGATTTCGCCGAGGACGCCGACACCGGCCTTGCCTTCTGGCGGGCGGATCGCGATCCGACAGTGCTGGAAGCTAGGGCACGCAAGGCTGTCGCCGGTGACGCCAACGCGCTCGATTTTCGTGACTTGCCGCTCAGCATCGCTGTCCTGCGGGATGGCGGGACAGAGCATGTGCTGATCGCCGATGGACTTCGTCATGTGCGGCTGCAACTGCACGGTGCAACGATCCTGAACGGGCCGGTGAGGCTCGCCTTCACGGTGCCGTCGCTGCGTCACGTCCTTCCCCAGATTCTCGGGCTGCGGCGACTGTCCGCTCTCTGGCGCCTTCAACGTTTGCCGCGCCCGCTATTTCCTGCCGACCCGGTCGTAGCCCGCAGAGTCCAGGCGCTGCAGGTGCTCGATGCGCGCCGCGCCGGGGCGGGCCAGCGGGAAACCGTCATCGCCGTTCTGGGACCGAAAATGGCCGACGCGGTGAGCTTCGATTCTTCGCGCAAGAAGATCGGACGGCTGCTGAAACTGGCCGAACAGCGTGTCGAGATTGGATATCGAAGATTCTTGTCGGATGGAAATTGGTAACGCGAAGGCTGATGTCCATGGCGTCCCGTCCGCGTGCGGACGGTCGCGCTCTATTCCGCCAGGCTCCTGTCGTCGCCAGGCTTCACCGGGCCGCGTGCCACGCGTCCCGGCCATTCGGTCACGATCGCTGACGCGTGCCGGGGGCGTGCCCGCCCCCGGTCGGTTGCCCGGCGCGCCGATGCGCGCCGGCGTTTTCGGGTTTGCAACCCCTTGGGCGCGGAGGGTGGTCGCCGCGCCCTGATAGGCCCGCAGCGGCGGGCGGCAAGCCTGCGCTCCGCTTGGCTGCTTCTCTTCGTTTCGCCCCGCCTCGGGTGCCGCCCGCCGCTTGGGCGCGGGCCTTTCTGGTCGCTCCTGCCGCCCACCCCCCACGCCCGGCGGGTTTGCGGTCGGTTTTTGGCCAGTGAAGGAGGCTAGGCATGGGCTTTTCCGGCAAACGGCGCGCGCGTGGAGAGGGCAGCGAGGACAAGACGCAGCCCCGCGCGAACCTTTATGACGAGGTGACGCGCAAGATCATTTCCGAACTGGAGGCAGGACGCTTCCCGTGGGTCCAGCCGTGGGATTCTCATGTTGCAGGCGGTCCCGGCCTGCCCATGAACGCGCTCACCGCCCGGCGCTATTCCGGGGTCAACGTGCTCTTGCTTTGGGGTGCGGCCATCGAGGGGGACTATCCCACGCAAAACTGGCTCACCTTCAAGCAGGCGAGGCAAGCAGGCGGCAGCGTCCGCAAGGGCGAGCGCGGAACTTGTGTTGTCTATGCCGACCGCTTCATTCCCGAGACCGAAAAAGCCAAGGCGCAGGAAACCGGCGAAGACGCCCGCGCCGTTCCCTTCCTTAAGCGGTTCACCGTCTTCAACGTGGCGCAATGCGAAGGGCTGCGCGAAGGGCTGGCATCGCAGGAAGCGCGCTTACCCGAACGCGAGATCGTCCCCCATGCCGAGGCGCTTATTGCCGCCACGGGCGCGGATATTCGCATTGGCGGCGGGGAAGCATTCTATTCGCCCGTTGGTGACTATATTCAGGTGCCCCCGCAACCGGCGTTCCGCGATCAGATCAATTTCTATCGGACGGCCTTCCATGAGCTATCGCACTGGACTGGCCACCGCGCCCGGCTGGACCGCGACCAGACCGGCCGCTTCGGGTCCAAACCCTATGCGCGCGAAGAATTGTGCGCCTTATCTGGACAGTCTGCGCCGCCCGCAACATTGCAGTAAGGTCGGCGATGGACGCCCACGGTAGGCAGTAATCAGGCTGGCCGTAGCGCTG
>NZ_FVZE01000002.1 GCF_900168325.1 Novosphingobium mathurense
TCCTCGCTAACTCCAGTGCAAAACACGACGTTTGCACTCGCGCTAACTCCGACTAGGTCAACGTCCGGGCAAGGCGGCCGCTATCGGATGCGTACGTTCCTGATCGGCCTGTTCGCGTTGATCGGATTCTCGGTCTGGCTGGTCTTGCGGAAGTAGAAGACACACTGAGGCCACTCTTCAGCCTCATGATCTGATCGGGGCGCCATTCAACGGACTATGGGGTCCAACACCAATCCACTGCTAGATCCAGTGAGGCGGGCATGCAGGTTGTAGGCCTCATTTTCGGTTAGACATGCCACACAATCTGCGGCGAGCCGAGCATGCGGGGCGCCTTGGTTATCTTCCCAGATGTAGCGCATTCGCATTGGCAACAAGTTTGATTTTTTCGCTTTGCCTTCTCGGAGGAAAATTTCAAAAAGCTCGCGAATGATGCGCTTTTGCCCATGCTGCTGGGCATGTAGCGCTGGTAATCCAATAACGTAGTGACGAGCGAAGAATTTTAGCAGACGGACCTCATCTGCTGAATTGGGGTCGATAATTACTGCTTTCCCGTCGCAAGTTTCTGCCAAGCGCGCAGCGCGCACATAATGCCCAATCAACAGAGAACAAAAGTTTCGGAGTTGCCTGCGTTGCTCGCGGGTGCCCTCATAGGATTCCATAGTCATGGCATAGAAAGGCGAAATCTTGCGACGAATACGATCGAGCGCGCTTTTGAGGCGGGAATTTGCATCGGCCGGCCATTCAGGATCTTTCGACCAGGCGGCAGAGGCGCCCTCGATCAACATCGGCTCCGCCTCCACAGCGGTGATCCTGCCCCACGGTATAATCCCTACCCGATGAAAATCTTCCAAGTCATGAACGGAGTAAGCAATATCGTCCGCCCAATCCATTAGCTCTGCTTCAGCAGTCTTGTAATCGCCTCGACAATGCTCTCGAGCCCATTTAAATTCTCGTTCTTCAGTTTTATAGGCAGACCACTTTTCTGTTTTCTTAGCGTCGGAAAGATCGCGTAGCCAAGGATACTTGAGGGTCGCTGCGAGTGTTGCTCTTGTTAGATCTAGGCCAGGAGCGTCGCGCCCCCATCGGACCGCCAATTTGGTGATAATCCGAAATGTCTGCGCATTACCTTCGTACCCATCGGAGGCGGCATCCGAGAGTTCTCCGCCACACTCGACCGGATTTCTGACGATGCGATCCAATTCTGTTTCAGCAGCATGGCCAAACGGGGGATGCCCAAGGTCATGTGCGAGACAAGCCGCCTCCACGACTTCAGGGTCAAGACCATGCATCCTCGTCTCAGCAACCTGAGTGCGAACGAGGTTTTCAGCTAGCCTTCGGCCAATTTGGGCAACCTTATACGTATGCTGTTGGCGGGTATGAAAGATATCCAGCTCGCCGGCACGGACAATCTGCGTAATACCGGCCAAACGGTGAAATGCGGACGAGTATAATACGCGGTCTCGGTCGCGCTCAAAACTGAGGCGCTGATCGAGTTGCGACGGGTCGTCAGGAATGTGGCAGCGCGAAACCCGCAGCTCGTCCAGCGATAGCAATGTAGAGACTCAGTTAGGCAGCTTCGGCGAGATGATCCAACGCTACGACCATGCCATCCGGATCAAGGGTTATTTTCCGACGCTCAAGCGCTCTCTGAAGCGCCTCAATTACATTTTTCGTTTCGTGGTTGCCAGAGAGAGTTTCGATCAGAACTCGTGGATCGATGCTACCCTGCTCGCTGCTGCTAATGAGCGCCAGGATCTCTTCGTCTTGCGGGGGGACGTCGTTTTCCATGGTGCTCTCCTATGCCACGAACAAGTTAAAAGTTCCCAACGAGGCAAGCTCGTCGGGCAACTCGTCAGATTTATCCGACGAATGAGTCGAGATTGAGTCCGATTGCCTGTCCAGCGCATCATTGGGCGACCCTGCGCGCTTGTTGAGGCCACTGGATGGAATCAGCTTTGGAGTCCTGAGTCAAGAACCTTCCCCTGATAACCCATCCGGTCTTCGAGACCTAAGCAGCTCGAAACCATGCAGTCGGAAGTAATTTCGCAGAGAAGCTCAACGGCCAGCATGGGAATGGGAGGGGACCAAGCCGCCCCCTCCCACCCTGGAGTGTGAAGCTGGACACGGGGCTCTCCACCAGCTTCACGAGCAAACCGGAATTATGCCGGGGTGATGCCAATCAGCTTGCAGAAGCTCTGGCCATGAGCGAAGCCGACGTCGGCCCTCAAGCGCGCCCAGAAACCGATCTGGCCGTTCGCCGCATAGGTCTGATCAAGGCGGATGATCGTCAGCTGCTCGCGCATGCCCACAATCGCCTCGGAGAAGTTACCCATGAAGACGGTCGAAGCATCGGTTGCGGTGCCCTGCGTCTGATCGATCGGAATCGACGTGGTCGACAGCTTTGGAAGCGTATCGATCGGTGACGGCATGCTAAGCGGGTTGTTGTTGCCATCCTTGAGCTTGCGGTAGGTTCGGGCAGTTCGAGGATGCCAGATCGCCGCCGTCGGTGCCGCAGCGTTGTCGACTTCCATCTCATAGAGCATGTCGAGCCAATCATCCCAGTCAGTCGGTACGGCGCCATTGGTGCCCATGCTGACCGAGTTGATGTTCGGCGTCGTGAACAGGCCGAGCGGTTCGTTCGACGAGCCCGAACCGAGCAAGCAGGCGCGGTCCAGTTCGGTCGACAGAGCTGCAGTCAATGCGCGGCTGAGAATTTCCGCGACGTTCACGCTGTCCTGCAGCAGCTCATATGGGACCTTAACGAGGGTCGATAGCGACTTTGGCGTCATGGTGATCGCCCCCAGCACGATATCCTCATCGCCAATGCTGTCGTTTTCGCCACGCCAGGTCGCAGTGGGCTCACCATCCAGTCGCACCATGCGCGTGGTGCCTTCAAGCATCATCGTTCGCGCGCCGGCCTGGATGAAGGTCGATTTCGCCCTCAGACGATCGATGAATTCCCTCGTGATGTGCTCAGGCACCGTGTAGCCGCCGGCGGTGTCGGTTCCCGACTCGAGGGCGTTACGCACCTCCTGCCTCTTGGTGCCGAGGAGCATCCCTTCGAGGAGTTCACCCATCGAAACTGGTAGCTTCGTTTCGCTCGCGATGCGCTCATCGGGGGCGTAGAGCTTGATCGGTTCTCCGGTCTTCGCATTGCGCCAGACGTCCGGCTTCGCCTCGGCGACACACCCACCGAGCGCTTCGCTCGCGATCACGCGGTTCTCGATCTCCCGGTCGATCACATCAAACCAGGCCATGGCGCCATCGTAGACCGGCTGGTCAACCGAACTGTCCCAGTCACTACGTCCGGTGAATTCGTGGGTCCATGCTCGGACATCCCCTGCCAGCCGCCGAAAATCGGCCGGATGTGAGGACTTCGCCTTGAGCGAGTTGAAACGCTGTTCGACGTCCTGAAAGAATGGACCGTCAGCGCGCATCAGGGCGCCGTTGTTCTTCGCGATCACTTCGCGGGTTTCCTGGAGAGATTGCCTCATTTCGAATTCCTGTCCTGAGTGCCGGGCTCAACAGCAGCCGACACGAAAAGGGGAGCAGCAGTTCTGCTGCGTTCGTGCCGACGCGTGAGCCGAGACACAAAGGGCGCTCGGTGGAGGCGTCTCGCGCTTGAACCGGAAAGGCCGGGAAGCGCGCCAATCGAGGAGAACATTACAGGAATATCCCGTCCGCAACAACGTGTCATTGCACTGAATTCGTGGGGATAAGTTGGACTTCCATGCGGTCAGCAATGTCCCGCAGACGTTCGACTGCAGCGAATGGCCCCAGGATTTGGCACAGGATCTCTACCAGTGCCGCGCCCGCCAGGTCAGCCTGATCCGTGGATCCGAGGCCTAGAGCATCGCAAACTTCCAGGACGGTAAGAGACACCGAACGGCTTGCCGCAACGAAGACATCATCAGTCATTTCCATGATCATACGATCTCCTTCAGTCACCGAAGAACTCGTCTGGCTCCTCATCGTCGAGGAAACTTGGCGCACGCGATCGGTCAACCGGTGTTGCAGCCAGCTTTGACAAAATGGCGGAGTAGACTTGCACTTCATTGATGGTCAGGCCTTGAAATTCGATCAGTTTGGCACGCTGGATCGCCGCGAGGTCGACGAGCGGCCGATCGGATTCAACGAGCCACGGCAACTCGTCCTTGAACATGCGCCACGCACGCCTTTGCTTGGCATTCAGATATCGCGATGGCTCCCCGAGCAGCGGAGAGGTTGGGTCATTGCGGCCAGCATGGCGACCTGGGTTCTTCGATGTGGCGCCGGTTACCTTTGCAACCTGCGGGGGTAAGCGATGGCTCATTTCGTCCCTCTTTTCATGGAATTGCACCGTGGATGCGAAAATTAAGGTTCGGGATCGGTCCTACGAATGGATCCGCCGAAGTTGCAGGCCTCCCCCCCGGCCGTCGTGACGTCCGACCAGACCAGGCGCCCGTCGCCGGCCTCGATGATCCAGCCGCGCGACAGGCCCATGCGCTGCAGTGCCGGGTTGAGTGTGTCGGGTTCGGGTAAGGGTGGGCGCTCGATCGGCTCCGCTGGCACTGCGGGAAGCGCCAGCATCAGGACTGGCTGCGGCTTGGGACGATTGCGCCAAGCCAGCTCGTCTCGCGTCTCCGCTTCGATGACCGGCACGATTTGCGAATGATGGGTGCAACGAAGCTGCGCCGCGCGACAACCCATCTCCAAAAGATCTAGCGGCACATGCTCGAGCGCCTTAGTGGCGACAGCAATCCAGTCGCGCACGTCGCCGTCTGTCATACCCGCAGGCTTCACGAGTGCCAGGCACGACGCGACAAGTGCGATCCTTTCCGACCTTGCGCGAACCTGCTGGCTCCTCTGCAACTGTCGGGGATCATTCTCAAAGCCGGAGTGAGTAACGGCATTCATCGCACATTCCCTTCGATGAAATCCAGATGCTCGAAGCCTAGGGCAATCGCTTGGTCGAGTGCGGTCCCATGACCACTGGCCAGGCCCATGCCGATCTCGCGCACTGACTTCCTGTCCGTCCGCGACCTGCCACTGCGTCGGTCAGAGTTTCTGCCCTCGTCGTCAGCCTTCAGCACCCAATTGCGCCAAGCTGCCTGCCAATCTTTCTTTCGACTGTTCGGCCCAGCCGTGCTTGCAGCCCAGTCCCGGAAACGGTCCAGTTCCCGCTCCAAGGCGCCGTTTCGCCAGGATGCAACCGCATCGGCAGCACTCCCGGTCAGCGGTTCAGGCTCCCAATCGGCTGGCAAAAGGGTCGCCTCACGTGCGCGGGGTTTCTCGGTATTCGCGGGGGTATGGGGGCGGGGGTGTTGGTGGGGGGTCTGGGGGGAGGAAGAGGGGGAGGGGGAAAGGGGGTCTGTCCCGGACTCTCCTTGGACCGTCCCCGGATTGTCCGCGGACTGTCCTTGGACGCGGCGCGCGGCTCGTTCGTCCCGCTTCCGCTTGGCATCTCGCGCCCTGCGTTCTTCCGCCACCGCTTCTCGTGCAGCGATCTCAGCATCTTTTGCCTCGATCGCCTCAACCGCCAGCGCAATAGCCTCGGCTGGGGCACCCAAAGCAGCCATGGAACGAATGAGGTCCGCAATGCTCACCGGCCACCTCCAAACGCCAGTGCAGCGAGTTGGACGGCCAGTTCCGGGCGAACCGACAGGTTCTGAATCAGGTGGAGAGCTTGGTATTTGGCGAGCCCGTTGCTCGCACATAACTCGCCATCACCGGTTGCGCGGGCTGGCTGAGTTTCACTAAGTTGTTGATTCTTGGCGCACCCGACAGGATTCGAACCTGTGGCCTCTGCCTTCGGAGGGCAGCGCTCTATCCAGCTGAGCTACGGGTGCAGTGGACGGGCGAGTAGCAGAGGCCGCAGGCGGTTTCCAGCGCCAAATCACGAATTTGGTGACGCTCTTGCCCCCTTTCCCCAGTCTGCATCGCAGTGGCGCTGCATCGAGGAGGAAAAGCGGCCTTATCCTCCGGGCTTCACGGGTTAGGAAATTGGCAAGCGGCGCAGCGGTAATAGGCCGGAGATGGACAGGACTTCCAAAGCGCACGGTAGCAACGGTACGAATGGCCGCGCGCCCGATGGCCAGAGGCCTCGGCCCGGTCGGCCAAATTTCGGCAAGGGCACCGGCAATACGCTCAGCCTGAAATGGTCGGCCCTGCATGATGCCGCCCAGGCGGTGGCCACAATTGCCGGCGCAGCGCCCGAAGTCGCCGTCGATGAAGTCAGGCGTTTCCCGGTCTCCATGCGCGAGGCAGGCGGCTGGCGGCTCCAGCATGCCGAACAGGGAATCGCGGATCTGACCTCGATCATGGAGCCGGGACTGTCCGCCCTGTTGGCGGCTCTGGCGCGTGGGGCAAACCCTCAGGCGGCGGCACTGGCGTTGTGGAACGAGTTCCTCGAGGCGCGCAATGCCCTGCTCGAACTCCTGCCGCCCGAGCGGCAGTCGGCACGCCGTCCGAGCTGAGTCCCGTCCGGGTCCGGTTGGATCGGGCTTGCCAGTTCTCTTTATGTTCCTATTATTGCCGGATGGCCGATACCGATTCCCCCGGGTTGATTCCGCAGACCGATCCCGGTTCCTTCGCCGCCCCCGATGTCGTTCGCGGCATCGGGCGGCTCTTTGCCCGCAACGATATCTGGTGCCTGACCGAAATGCCGCTGCGCTGCGGGCGGCGGGCCGACCTTATGGGCATAGATGCCAAGGGGCATGTGGTGATCGTCGAGATCAAGGTCAGCCGGGCAGACCTGCTGGGCGACGGCAAATGGACCGACTACCTCGATTACTGCGACCGATTCTACTGGGGCCTGCCCCCGTCGCTCGATCGCTCGCCGCTGGAAGGAGAAGCCTTTCTGCCAGACAAGTGCGGGGTCATCGTCGCGGATGGCTACGACGCCGAGATCCTGCGCCCTGCCCCCTTGCGACAGCTTGCCGCCGCGCGCCGCAAGGTGGAAGTCGAGCGCCTCGCGCGCGCATCGCTGCGCCGGCTGGTCAACATCGCCGACATGCACACGTCGCAGTGGGGCGGGTGATCGCGGCCAGCCCCGTTTGAGGCCCCGAAACACCCGGATTTCAGGGCTTTATCGGGGTTACTTCCCTGCCTGCGAGCCGCGCGAGAATCGCCCGCTTTCCCTTGGCCGGCAACATCGGCCAGTCGGCGATTTCGTCCATCGTACGCTTGCACCCAAGGCAGAAGCCGGAGCCCGGATCGATCCGGCACACGCCGGTACAGGGGGATGGCACGGAGTTCATGGGCGCGCTTGAGCAGGTGACGCAAAAAGCGGCAAGCGCAATTTTCTTGCGATTTGTTGCAATGCACCCTAAAGGAGCCGCCGTAACCGGCGCGTGGGTTCCAGCCCGCCGCAGTCCGAGAGCAGCGTGAGGTCGTTGCGCGTCAACCGCGCGAAGACCGGCCCGGACGAGCGGTTGCCTTTGAACCAAGCTTCCTTCTTCACGCAGGGTCGCCCGAAACGAACCCTTGCTGTGTTCGCGGGCAACGGTGCTCGCGCGCTCCGCACTTATTGAAAGTGACGTATGTCCTATTTTTCCGAACTTGGCCTTGCCGAGCCCATTCTTCGCGCGCTCCAGACCAAAGGTTACACCGATCCCTCGCCGATTCAGCGCAAGGCGATTCCTTCGCTGCTGGAAGGCCGCGACCTGCTGGGCATCGCCCAGACCGGCACCGGCAAGACCGCCGCGTTCTCGCTGCCTTCGCTGCATCGCCTGGCCGCCGATCCCAAGCCGCGCAACAACGCCGGCTGCCGCATGCTGGTGCTTTCGCCCACGCGTGAGCTGGCGGCGCAGATTGCCGACAACATGCGCGGCTATGCGAAGTTCCTGAACCTTTCGGTGCAGTGCATCTTCGGCGGCGTACCGGTGGGCAAGCAGGCCCGCGCGCTGGAGCGCGGCTGCGACATTCTAGTCGCCACGCCCGGTCGCCTGCTCGACCTGATCGACAACCGCGCGCTTACGCTTCGCCATGTCGAGATCTTCGTGCTCGACGAAGCCGACCAGATGATGGATCTGGGCTTCATCGTGCCCCTCAAGCGCGTCGCCGCACTGCTGCCCAAGCAGCGCCAGAGCCTGTTCTTCTCGGCCACCATGCCGCAGGCGATCGCGGAACTTGGCAAGCAGTTCATCAACAACCCGGTGAAGGTCGAAGTCGCGCCGCAGTCGACCACGGCAGAGCGCGTCGAACAGTACGCGACTTTCATCAACCAGGCGGAGAAGCAGGCGCTCCTGACCCTGCGCCTGCGCGAAGGCCTCGCCCCCGATGCGGCTGAGAAGGCCGAGCACGGCGCCATCGACCGCGCGCTCGTCTTCACCCGCACCAAGCACGGTGCCGACCGCGTCGTGCGCCATCTGACCGCTGCGGGCATCCCGGCCGCCGCGATTCACGGCAACAAGAGCCAGGCCCAGCGCACCGCCGCACTCGGCGGCTTCCGCCAGGGTACGGTGCGCGTCCTCGTCGCCACCGACATCGCTGCGCGCGGCATCGACGTTTCGGGCGTGAGTCACGTCTACAACTTCGAGATCCCGAACGTACCGGAACAGTATGTCCACCGTATCGGCCGCACTGCACGCGCCGGTGCCGATGGCGTCGCGATCAGCTTCGTCGCGCCTGACGAAAAGCCCTACATCCGCGACATCGAGCGCCTGACCCGCATCAAGCTGGCGCCGCTGCCGCTGCCCGAGGACTTCCAGAAGCAGGCTGCCCGCCTTCCCGCTCCGGCCCGCAAGGCACCGGCCCAGCCGCAAGGTTCGGGCAAGCCGCGCGGGCAGCAGGGACGTGGTGGCGGCAGCCGCGGCGGTGACGATCGTCGCCGCGACCGGCCCCAGGGCGATCGCCCGCGCGGCGAACGTCCGCATGGCGAGCGCACAGCCGGCGGTGAACGCCCCCGTCACGATGGCCAGCGTTCAGACCGCCGCGCCGAGCACGCCAGCGAGGAAGGTGGCGAGCGCAAGCGCCGTTTCCGTCCGCGCGGGCCAAGCAGCGTCGGCGCGCACAAGGGTAAGGTTCGCCGCGCAGGCTAGTCACGCCATCGCCCAACAGGCATAAGGCACGGTAATGCCAGCGAGCTTGGGTCCGGGTCCTTGGGCGGTGATCGCCTCCGCTGCCGTCATGACGGCAATCGTCGGCGCACGCTACCTGATAACCTCGGGCCTGTTCGCCCTGATCACCCATCGGGTCCGCCCGGGTCTCTACCGGGGCCTGCGCGGACAGATCGGCCGGGAGATCGGCTGGTCGATGCTCTCTGCGGCGATCTACGGCATTCCCGCCGGGATCGTCGCCTGGGGCTGGCAGGAGCGGGGCTGGACACGGATCTACGCCGATCCGCAAGCCTTCCCGCTGTGGTGGATGCCGCTCTCGCTGTTCCTCTATCTCTTCCTTCACGATACCTGGTTCTACTGGACCCACCGCTGGATGCATCGGCCCGTTCCGTTCCGGATCGCCCATGCCGTGCACCACGCCAGCCGGCCGCCGACGGCCTGGGCGGCGATGAGCTTTCATCCCGTCGAAGCCGTGACCGGCGCAATCGTCATCCCCGCCCTCGTCTTCTTCGTGCCGATTCATGTCGGCGTGCTGGGACTTGTCCTGCTGATCATGACCGTCATGGGCATCACCAACCACATGGGTTGGGAGATCTTCCCGCGGTGGCTCGTTCATTCGCGCGCAGGGCACTGGCTGATAACGGCCAGTCATCACAACCGCCATCACGAGTTCTATCGATGCAACTACGGGCTCTACTTCCGATTCTGGGATCATCTTTGCGGGACCGACAAGGGCCTATCGGTGCCCTGACGCTGGCCCTTTGCCTGCCGCTGGCAACGGCGGCAGCGCCCGTGTCGCGCATCGACAAGGCCGACGTTTCGGCCACGGTCACCGATCTGCGATCCGTCAAGGGGCAGATCCTCGCCTGCCTGACAACGCGGCCCGATGCTTTCCCGGACTGCGCGAAGGACCCGCATGCCCTGACCCGCATCGTTCCGGCCGGGGCCGATGTCCGCATCGATTTCGGAACCGTGCCTGACGGGCGCTATGCCATTGCGCTCGTCCATGACGAGAACGGCAACGGCAAGCTCGACAAGAGCCTGATGATCCCGCGCGAAGGCTTCGGCTTCTCCCGGGATGCGCCGGTGCGCATGGGACCGCCCAGCTTTGCCAAGGCCGCCTTTCCGGTCGAGGGCGAGGACGCCCACGTCTCGATCCGCATGCGCTACATCCTGTAAATCGGTAATTTCTTCGCAGGAAGATAACAGGCGCGCTTAGCGCTTGCCCGCCGCGCGGCAGCGGAATACCCCCGGGCAGTGGTACAGGGAAGCAGCGAAAATCAGGGCGCAGGCAGCGTCGTAGCCGATCGGCCCGGCGGCAAGCGCGAAGGTGGCACCTTCTCGCCGTTTCGCTACCCGATCTTCCGGGCGATCTGGATTGCCAACCTGTTTTCCAACATCGGCTCGACCCTGCAGTCGGTCGGTGCTGCCTGGCTGATGACCGAGCTGACGCCGTCGCACCAGCTGGTCGCGCTGGTGCAGGCATCCGCAACCGTTCCGATCCTGCTGATCGGCGTCTTTGCCGGGGCCATTGCCGACAACTACGACCGGCGCCTGGTGATGCTGGTCGCGCAAGTCGGGATGCTGCTGGTCTCCAGCATTCTTGCCGGTCTTGCTTATGCCGGCTTGATCGATCCGATGCTGTTGCTGGCCTTCACGCTGACCGTCGGGATCGGTACCGCGCTCAATTCGCCGGCATGGCAAGCCTCGGTGCGCCAGCAGGTCCATCCCAGCGAACTGCCGCAGGCGATCGCGCTCAATTCGATCTCGTTCAACATCGCCCGCTCGGTCGGACCGGCCCTTGGCGGTATCCTCATATCGCTGTGGGACGTGTCCTTCGCGTTCCTGATCAACGCGGTAAGCTACATCGGCCTGATCGCCGTACTGCTCTGGTGGCGCCCCCCGCCCCGCCAGATCGAGCGGCGGCCGATCCTGCCCGCAGTCGGCGTCGGCCTGCGCTATTGCGCTACCTCGCATCAGTTGCGACGCATCCTCATCCGCGGCTTCGCACTGGGCTTTTGCCTTGCCGCCTATCAGGCGCTGCTGCCGACGGTGGTCAGCGACCACATCAAGGGCGACGAATTCGATTTCGGCCTGATGCTGGGCCTGTTCGGCATCGGCTCCATCTGCGCCGCCCCGTTCGTGCGCACGATCATCCGCCGGATCGGGCTGGAAGGCATCATCCTGGCAGGCTCGGCGATCTTCGTCGTCTCGCTTTCGATGCTCGCCGCGACCCACGATATTCGCTACGCCCTGCCCGCCGCATTCGTTTCCGGCATGGCCTGGGTGCTGATCCTCACCACGCTCAACACGGCCGTCCAGATGCGCTCGCCGGACGAGATCCTGGGTCGCTGCCTGTCTATCTACCAGGCCGTGACTTTCGGCGGCATGGCCATCGGCTCATGGGTGTGGGGCGCCGCGGCCGACTGGCGCGGCCTTCCCTTCGCGCTTCATGGAGCTGCCTCGGTCCTGGCGATTTCCTTCGTGATTCTGCGCTACCTGGCACCGATGCCCAAGCCCGGCGAAGGCGTGCTGCGCAGCCAGTGACGCAATAGGAACAGCCGGTCGCAATCGCGGCGGGTGCCGCCGTGCCCGGCCCCTGTGTCGTGACCTGCAATGCCGGTGCAACTGAGCCCGACAGACGCCGGACACGAAAAAGGGGAGCGTTTCCGCTCCCCTTTTCCTGAATTCGAATGGCTGTGAAGCCAGTCTGACGCTTAGCGCTTCGAGAACTGGAAGCTGCGGCGTGCCTTGGCGCGGCCGTACTTCTTACGTTCAACGACGCGGCTGTCGCGGGTCAGGAAGCCGGCAGCCTTGACGGTGGCGCGCAGGGTCGGCTCGTACTTCGAGAGCGCCTGCGAGATGCCGTGCTTCACAGCGCCGGCCTGGCCCGAGAGACCGCCGCCCTTGACGGTGGCGACGACGTCGTACTGCTCTTCACGACCGGTGATCGCGAAGGGCTGGTTGATGACCAGACGCAGGGTCGGACGCGCGAAGTAGACTTCCTGGTCACGGCCGTTGACGATGACCTTGCCGGTGCCGGGCTTCAGCCAGACGCGAGCAACGGCGTCCTTGCGGCGGCCGGTGGCGTAGGCGCGGCCCTGTGCGTCGAGCTCCTGCTCGCGCAGCGGCGCGTTCGAGACGGGGGCAGCCACGACGGTTTCGTCAGCAGCGGCGACTTCGCCGAGGTCCTTGAGGTCGGACAGGCTCTGGACGGTATCGGTATCGGACATTACGCGCCCACCTTGTTCTTGCGGTTCATGGAAGCGACGTCGAGCGCTTCGGGCTGGGTACCACCGTGCGGGTGCTCGCTGCCGGCATAGACATGCAGGGCGCGCATCTGGTCACGGCCAAGCGGACCACGGGGGATCATGCGCTCAACGGCCTTCTCGAGCACGCGCTCGGGGAAGCGACCGGCGAGGACCTTGTCCGCGGTGACTTCCTTGATGCCGCCGGCATAACCGGTGTGCTTGTAGTAGGTCTGCTGCTTCAGCTTGTTGCCGGTAAAGCGGACCTTCTCGGCGTTGATGACGACGACATGGTCGCCGCAATCGACGTGCGGGGTGAAGCTCGGCTTGTGCTTGCCGCGCAGGAGGTCAGCGATGACGACCGCGAGACGGCCAACCACCAGACCTTCGGCATCGATCAGATGCCACTTCTTTTCCACCTCGGCCGGCTTGATCGACCGGGTGACCTTCGTGAGCGCCTTCATGGCTGGTCTATCCCTATAGTTTCGTGCGAGCACCGCAAGAATCGCATGAGCGCGAATCTCCCGGTGCGCGGGAAGGCGGCCAATTCGTCGAAAAAAGGCTCTAAGTCAAGCTGACTGCGGGATTGCAGAGAGGTAACATGATACCGTTAGGCATTCCCGGCGATCACCGCGAGCCATGCAGCGGTGCCTGCAGCGGCCGCATCGCAGCGCCAGCCGACAACTGCCGGTTCCTCGTAGGGATGGATCTCGGCAAGGCGCTTGACCGCCGCATCGAGCAGGTCCGAATTGGTCTTGAGCAGGGCCCCGGTCTCGCGACCGGTGCCCTTTTCGCCGTTCCATACGAAGACGGAAGTTATCGGCCCCAGCACATTGCCGCAGGCGATCAGGCGCTCGTCCAGCAGCAGGTGAATGGCGGCGAGCGCGGCTTCATCGTCGGGGAACGGGCACCAGACCAGCGCCGGGACCGGTTCGCCCGCCATTCCCGTCAGACCCCGAGGCCGACCATGTCGCGGCGGCCCAGAATGTGGACGCCCCAGACCGTCACGGCCACGAGCAAGGCTGCGCAGAGCTGGTGCGCGACGGCGATCCACAGGGTCACGCCCGACCACACGGTGAAGATGCCCAGCAGGATCTGGATTCCGAAAGCGCAGTGGATGGCCACCGAAGTCCCGCGTGCACGCAGGGCGCGCATGTGGCGGGCCAGTACGACAAGCACGGCAACGACGGCCCATGCCCACCAGCGATGGATGAAATGGGTCATGTAAGGGTCGCTGAACAGGACATGGAGCGGTCCCAGCCCCCATTCCACGCCATCGGGAAAGAGGCTGCCCTGCATCAGCGGCCAGGCCTCGGCATTGAACCAGCCGGAGCCCGCGACGTAGCCGGCGCGAAGCCCTGCGACCATGGCGCCCATGAACAGCTGGAAGGCCAGCATGGACAGGACGATCCCGCCGAATCGGGTCACGCGGGCCGGCGGCTGGCCGAGCCGCAGTTGCGCAAGGTCGAGTGCGGTCCAGATCAGGCCGCCCAGCGTGACCAGCGCGGTGATGAGATGCGCGGCAAGGCGGAAGTGGCTCACCCGGTCCAGCGCTTCGGGAGACAGGCCGGACGACACCATCCACCAGCCGACCGCACCCTGCAGTCCGCCCAGCGCGAGCAACGCGAGCAGGCGCGGCTTGTAGCCGAGGGGAATCGTGCGCTTGAGCCAGAACCACGCAAGCGGCAGCGCGAAAGCAAGCCCGATGAGGCGTGCAAGCAGGCGGTGCACCCACTCCCAGAAATAGATGAACTTGTACTGCGCCAGCGTCATTCCGGCCGGGCCGTTCACCTCGAGATACTGCGGGATCTGCTTGTAGCCGGCGAATTCCGCCTGCCATTGCGCCTCCGTCAGTGGAGGCAGTGCCCCGGTGATCGGTTTCCACTGGGTGATCGACAGACCGGATTCGGTCAATCGGGTGATCCCGCCCACCGCGACGATGAGGATAACGAGGGCTGCCACGCAAAGCAGCCACCGAACCATCGGCGTGATATCGTCTGATGTGCCTATTATGGGGCGACCGTCTGCGACTCTCATGGCGCAACTCCCTGCGGTTTTGCGACGACTTGCGCAAGGCCCTGCGTGATTCGGCAGCATTGGCCCTTGATTGATGTTACAACATTACATATCTGCATGGCCATGCGCAGCGCCCTGTTCTCGATTCGCGACCGGCTTGACCGTGCAGGTATCGTCCTGAGCGGCCTGTGTGCCGTGCATTGCATCCTCGGCGTGATCCTTGTCGGCATTCTCGGCCTGGGCGGCGAAGTCCTGCTTTCCCCCGCCATCCACCGCTTCGGTCTTGCCCTGGCACTCGTTGTCGGCCTTGTCTCGCTCGGTTTCGGCGTGATGCGCCACGGCCGCGTCGCCCCCCTGATCGTCGGCGGTCTCGGACTGGCGCTGATGGCCATGGCGATCGCGGTGGGCCACGGCCTGCCCGAAGCGGTGCTGACCGTGCTCGGCGTCGCCCTCGTAGCCATTGCCCACATCGCCAACTTGCGCAGTCACGCCCACTCCTGAGCCGCGTCGGTCTTGCGCTGAGAAACAGGCACGCTATCTGCGGGGACATGGCCGCAGAACTCACGCTCACCGTCAATGGCGAACCGCGCCGGACCGCTCCCGGCTCGAGCATCGCCGATCTCGTCACCAATCTTGGGCTGGATCCGAAGAAAGTCGCGGTGGAGCATAACGGCGAAATCGCCCCGCGCTCGACCCTCGCCGATGTGCAACTGGGCGATGGCGACGTGCTGGAGATCGTCCACTTCGTCGGCGGCGGCTGACACGCTGCTGCGCCGCAGGCGCCCTGCCCGCCACCGCGTGCCGGGACAAAGCGGCAAATACGCCTGACACCTGCAAGCCTTGTAACCCCCGCCCTTCCCGCTTACCGCGCGTCTCCGAAAGGAAGCGAACCTTGACCGATACCTCCGCAGACACCTGGACCGTTGCCGGCCGCACATTCCGCTCACGCCTGATCGTGGGCACCGGCAAGTACAAGGACTTCGAGCAGAACGCCGCCGCGGTGGAAGCTTCGGGCGCGGAAATCGTCACTGTCGCGGTGCGCCGGGTCAACATCTCGGATCCCAAGGCGCCGATGCTGACCGACTTCATCGACCCGAAGAAGATCACCTACCTGCCCAACACCGCAGGCTGCTTCAACGCCGAGGAAGCAATCCGCACCCTGCGCCTGGCGCGCGAAGCGGGCGGCTGGGACCTGGTGAAGCTGGAAGTGCTGGGCGAAGCGCGCACGCTTTATCCCGACATGCGCGAAACGCTCAAGGCGACCGAAGTGCTCGCCGCTGAAGGCTTCAAGCCGATGGTCTACTGCGCCGACGACCCGATTGCTGCCAAGCAGCTGGAGGAAGCGGGCGCGGTAGCGATCATGCCGCTGGGCGCGCCGATCGGTTCGGGCCTGGGAATCCAGAACAGGGTCATGATCCGCCTGATCGTCGAAGGCGCCAGCGTCCCGGTCCTCGTCGATGCCGGCGTGGGCACCGCATCGGACGCTTCGGTGGCGATGGAACTGGGCTGCGAGGGCGTGCTGATGAACACCGCGATCGCCGAAGCGCGCGACCCGATTCGCATGGCACGCGCGATGCGACTCGCCGTCGAGGCCGGTCGCGACGCCTATCTCGCCGGACGCATGCCGACCCGTCGCTACGCCGATCCGTCGAGCCCGCTCGCGGGACTCATCTGAATCCCGCGAGTCCCTGCTGGAATCTTGCTCAATCGTTCTGCGGCGACCTCCGTTAGCCAACGATTGCATAGTTAACGCATTGGTAAACACTTGATGGTTAACTCGTTGACGCGAGGGGGAATACTTCGCGTCATCGGGACGACGATCATGTCTTACGCAGGCACGGCCACTCTGACGATCAGCGAACTGCGGGAGTTCGCCAGCTTTTCTGCAAGTGAACAGCGCTACATCCGGCGCAGCCTCGATGTCGGGCTTGGCCGCCAGGACGCCTTCAAGCTCTGGGCGCGCGACGCCGACGAGTTCAGCTCGATCCGCCGCCAGTACGTCGCTTACCAGGACCTCAAGGCCCTGCGCGCGATGCGCCCGGACGACAGCCGGTTCGAGGATCTGGAAACTTTCATGGGCAAGCTCGTGCGCATGTCGGCCTTCGACCTGGCCCAGGAACGCATCACCACGTTCTCGGCCTATCGCTTTCTTTACGAGCGCCTGCTCGGCGCCTGGGCCCGGCCCTGGCTGCCCGGCGCATTCTGCGGTGCGGCCGCCCTGCCGCAGATCCGCCCGGACCGCCGCAAGGTGCTGCTCCACTCGATCAGCGAAGCCGCGGCCACCGCGCCGGGCTGGTCGGACCGCGAACCCAGCTTCTATCCCGAGTTCATCGAGAAGGAAGCCGCCTGAAGGCCGATAGGGGTGACGCCGTCACCCCCGCCTCGACCTGATCAGTTGCGCTTGCCGAGCGTCTTGCGGATTTCGTCGCGCCACTCCGGCCCTTCGACTTGCGCCAACAGCGATATGTCGACCGGTTCGCGCAAGACGCTGCCCTGTCGAAGCGCGATGCCATAATCCTGCCGCCCGAAGGTTCCGGGCAACATTCCCAGTCCCTCATCGTCACCATTGCGCACCATGTAGCGCAGCAGCGGCTCGTCATAGACGAACGCGTCGATCTTGCCCGCACTCAGCGCGGCGAGCCCCGATTGCACGTCTGGATAACCGGTGAAGCCGATCCCCTCGCCGGTCAGCCAATCGTCGGTTGCCGAGCGACGGATCGACCCCACGTTGACCCCGGGCAGGTCGTCCGGACCGGCAACCGCGCCTGAGAGGCGCCCCGCCGTCAGCGAAGAAGCGATCATGCCGGTAAAGGTCGAAATGATAAGGATTGCAGCGAACATCCAGACCAGGGCGATGGCCTTTCCGGCCGGTGTGCGCGGCGCCTTGTCACCATAGCCGACCGTCGTCATCGTCACGGCGGAAAACCAGAAGCCCGATCCGATCCCCTCGGGTCCTTCCGCAAACTCATCGGGATTGTGGCGTCGTTCGACCAGCCAGAACAGCAACCCCACGATCAGCAGCAAGGCCGACAGCGCCAGCACCGCCTTGAGGAAATCGAGCGTGAAGAAATTGCTCATCAGCGAAAGCCACGTGCGCGGCGACTTGTGCACGGCGATCCCGAATCCGGTGGGATAGAAGGGGTGTGTGAAATCGACCTTGGCTTCGCGAGCGGACGTAATGGTCAGCGCGCCGACACTCGCATCGTACCGACCGTCGGCGCCACCATCGATCATCCCGGCAAGGTCGGATTCGACGAAGCGGTAGTCATAGCCGCTTTCGGCGGCGATGCGCCGCCACAGGTCGATCGCCAGGCCGCTCCAGTCGCCGTTGGGGTCCTTCATGGCGAAGGGCGGCGCTTCACGGGTGGCGACGATAAGCTGGTCCTGTTCCTGTGCCGCAGCGACACTTGGCATCAGGGCCACGGCCAGAACGGCCAAGATAAGTCTGAGAAAGGTGGATGAGCTTTGCGGTCTGCAGGCCAGCGTTCGATCTCCCCTGTTGCACTCTGGTTAAGCTGCCGAGCGTACAGCCTAACATGAAATGGCCTGCTTCCGCACAACGCCCCGAATTGGCCAAATGACCGCTGAGCCCCAACCCGCGATGGCTATCCGGCAGGCTTCACCTATATCTGCACCATGACTGACGCCGAAACCGACGCTCCGCCAAAGACTTCGCCCGGATTTCCCACCTTCGGCCTTGCGCCCTGGTCGATCGCCGTTCCGCTGCTGGCCATTGCCGCCCTCGCGTTGGGCAAGCCGGCCGGCATCGGCGTGACCGTCGCCCTTGCCCTCGTGCTGGGCGGGGCGATCATGTCGGCGGTCTATCATGCCGAAGCCATCGCCCATCGCGTGGGTGAGCCGTTCGGCACCCTGATCCTGGCCTTTGCGGTTACCGTGATCGAGACTTCTCTGATCGTCTCGATCATGTTGAGCGAGGGCGCGGGGGCGCAGTCGCTGGCACGCGACACGGTGATCGCCGCCATGATGATCACGATCAACGGCATCGTCGGCGTGTGCCTGCTGATGGGCGGCCGACGCCACCACGAGCAGGGCTTTACCCAATCGGGTGTCAATCACGGCCTTGCCATGGTCGCGACGCTGTCGATCCTGACCCTGGTCCTGCCCAATTTCACGACGAGCGAGCCCGGCCCCTTCTACAATGCCAAGCAGCTTGCCTTCGTCGCGGCGATATCGCTGATTCTCTACGCCACATTCGTCGTCGCGCAGACCATCCGGCACCGCGACCACTTTCTTTTCGACGATCCCGAAGGCGTCGACCACCATGCGGAAGTACCGCGCAACAAGGCCCTGGCCGCCGGTGTCCTTCTGCCGCTGGCGCTGATCGGCGTGGTCATGCTCGCCAAGGCGCTATCGCCCTCGATCGAGGCCGGGGTCTCGGCCATCGGCGCGCCGCACGCGATGGTCGGCATCATCATCGCCGCGCTTGTCCTTGCCCCTGAAAGCTTCGCGGCCATCAGCGCGGCCAAGGCGAACCGCGTCCAGACGAGCCTCAACCTCGCGATCGGGTCGGCCCTGGCGACCATCGGCCTGACGATCCCGGCCGTCGCCCTGACCTCGCTCGGCATGGGACTCGATCTCGAACTGGGTCTGTCGATGAAGTCGATCGTGCTGCTCGGGCTCACACTGCTCGTGGCGACGCTGACGTTGAGCACGGGCCGCACCACCATGGTGCAGGGCGTGGTCCACCTCGTGATCTTCGCGACCTACCTGTTCATCACGCTGGTGCCGTGATCAGCGGCCCCCGTCCGGCCCGGTCTCAGTTGCGATAGAGAACGTCGATCCGGTCGCCGTAAGCTTCGCGCACCTTGTGGCGGCGGATCTTGAGGCTGGGTGTCATCATCTCGTTCTCGATCGAGAAGGGCTCGTCGGCGAAGACGAACTGGCGAACCTTCTCGATGACCGAGAGTTCGGCATTGACCCGGTCGATGGCCCCGCGGATCGCGTTGCGAAACACCGGCAGGTCCTGCAGGGCCCTGATGTCGAAGGGAATATCGTTCAGGCGGCTCCACTCCAGCGCCCAGTCCGCGTCAGGCACGATCAGCGCGACGACGTAGGGCCGCCGGTCGCCGCTGACCATGGCCTGCGCGATCTCCGGCTGCAGGGTCAGCATCGATTCGACCTTCTGGGGCGAGATGTTGTCGCCCTTGTCGTTGACGATCATGTCCTTCTTTCGGTCGGTGATCTTGATCCGACCGGCATCGTCGAAATGGCCGATGTCACCGGTATGCAGCCAGCCGTCGATCAGGACGTTCGCCGAGGCCGCCTCGTTCTGCCAGTAACCGCGCATGACCAGTTCGCCGCGGGTCAGGATCTCGCCGTCCTCGGCAATCCGGACCTCGACCCCGCGCAGGGGCGGGCCCACGGTGTCCATCGCCAGCCCCGCGGCGGGGCGGTTGCAGCTGATCACCGGGCCGGCCTCGGTCTGGCCATAACCCTGCAGCAGCGTCAGGCCCATCGCATCGAAGAACACTCCGATTTCGGGATTGAGCGGAGCGCCGCCGGAAACCAGCGCCTTGATCCGCCCGCCGAAGCGCGCCCGGATCTTGGGCCGCAGGGTATGTTCGAGCAGCAGGTCCAGCGGATAGTCGGTCAGGCGCCGTTGCCCGGCCGCCTTGCGAGCCCCGACGCCGAGCGCCAGATGCATCAGCCGCGCGGGCAGGGCGCCCTGCTTTTCCACCTGCTTCATGATCCGCGTGCGCAGGACTTCGAAAAGCCGCGGCACGACGACCATGATCGTCGGGCGCACTTCCTCGATATTGGACGCCAGCTTGTCGAGCCCCTCGGCGTAGTAGATCTGTCCGCCCAGACCGATCGGAAAGAACTGGCCGCCGGTATGTTCGTAGGCGTGGCTGAGCGGGAGGAAGGACAGGAAGGTCTCTCCGGCATCCCAGCCGAAATCGTCGCGGATGATTTCCGCCGCGCCGGCGATGTTGGTCAGCAACATGCCGTGATGCTGGCGCACCCCGCGCGGCGCGCCACCGGTTCCGCTGGTGTAGATGATGCAAGCCAGGTCCTGCCGGGTGACATCCACCAGCCGCGCCTCCACCTCGGCGCGGGCGGCCACCGGATCGCCGGTCAGGAGCGCGGCCCATTCGTGCGTATCGTAGACGCCGCCCTGCATCCCCGGAACCCGCTCCATGCCCACGACATGGCGGCACAGGTCGGTCTGGACGATGGCCGGCAAGAGCTGGCGGGACAGCTTCTCGGTCGAGACGATCGCCGCCCGTGCACCCGAATTTTCCAGGATGTGGATGTGGTCGCGCACGGTGTTGGTCGTGTAGGTCGGCACGGTGACGCACCCGGCAGCCATGATGCCGAGATCGGCGATGCACCATTCGGGCCGGTTCTCCGAGACGATGACCACGCGGTCGCCCGCCTTGAGCCCCATCTGCCGCAGCGACTGCGCGATCAGGCAGACCTTGCGCGCAACTTGCGCCCAACTGAGCGAAACCCATTCCCCGTCGCGCTTGGTCCAGAGCATCGGGGCGTCGCCCAGGCCATCCGCACGCGCCAGGAACAGTGAAACGATGTTCGTACTCTTGTCGAAATCGGCAAGATCCATGTGTGGCATCCGCTCCGGTATAACTCGTCAGGTGCCGGTCTAGGCGGGCAGGCGAGGACCGGCAAGGCTCGCCTTCACGCTGTCAAAACCCCCGAGATCGCTGCAGGTTCGCCAGCCGGCGACCCGGCAGGGAGTGCCCGCCGCGAAAGGAGCGGAAAGCCCGGTCGTCCGGGTTACGTGGTTCCTACGGCCTCGGCGACGGTCGCGAACCCGTCGCGCTTCATCAGCCGCTCCAGCCCCTTGCAGATCGCCTTGGCGATACCCGGACCTTCGTAGACCATCGCGCTGTAGAGCTGCACGAGGCTGGCCCCGGCGCGAATGCGCGCCCAGGCATCCTCGGCCGTGGCAATCCCACCGACGCCGACCAGCGGCATCGCCCCGCCTGTCGCCTTGCGGAAGTCGCGCAGGCGCTGCTGGGCCAGGTCACGCAGCGGCGCGCCAGACAGGCCGCCGCTTTCCCCGGCATGAGGAGAGGAGAGGGGAGGCCGGGAGATCGTGGTGTTCGAAACGATCAGTGCGCCGAGCTTGCGGTCGATGGCAATGCGCGCGATCGCATCGATGTCGGCCGGTTCCAGATCCGGCGCGACCTTGAGGAAGATCGGCGGCCCGTCGGCACCGCAAACCGCGCCACGCGCCTCGATCACGGAATCGAGCAGACCGGTGAGGGCCGATTCGTCCTGCAGCGCACGCAGGCCCGGGGTGTTCGGGCTGGAAATGTTGACGGCAAGGTAGCTGGCGAGCGGCGCCATCAGCCGGGCCATCGTTGCATAGTCGGCCACGCGGTCGACCGAATCCTTGTTCGCGCCGATATTGATGCCGACGACTCCGGGCCTGCCGAGCCGCGCTTCGAGCCGTTCGACCGCCGCCTGGGCGCCGCCATTGTTGAATCCCATGCGATTGATCACCGCGCGGTCCTCGACCAGGCGGAAAAGACGCGGTTTGGGATTGCCGCTTTGCGGCAAAGGCGTGATCGAGCCGACTTCGGCAAATCCGAAGCCGAGGCCGAGCAGGGCGTCGGGAACTTCGCCGTCCTTGTCGAAGCCGGCAGCCATGCCGACCGGATTGGCAAATTCGATCCCTGCGACTCGCGTGGCGAGGCCGGCTGCAAAGCCGGGCGCCTTTCTGGCCGGTGCATGCTTCAGGGCCTTGAGCGCAAGGCCATGGGCCTTTTCGGCATCGATTCGGAACAGGGCGGGACGAACAAGAGTGTAAATCACGGGGCTCCGCATAAGCTTGGAAGGGAACGATCTCAAACGCTTCTTTTCCGCAAGACAGCATGAAAAATCGATTGTTGTCTGCAACCTGTTAGGCGCTCGTGTCGCAATTCTACAATAAATTAGCGCGGTCGCAGCATACATGAGACCTGCGACCCGAAGGGCTCGTAGCGGGATGCGCACGAGTTCTTTATTACCTAAAGGCGGTTTCCTGTCTCGACGGGAAACCGCCTTTTTTTCGTCCTGCTTCCCGAATGCCGTTGCGCCGCATGGCCGCGGATCCCGGAAACCCGGGCGCACGAGCTGTCACAATCGACCATTGAAACTCACCGGACCCTGCACTAGGTAAAATTGGAAAGATTTACTCCGATTTGAATTCAGGGTCCGGAACACAACAAGAATGCGCCTTTCGAGCATGGCAGATTACGCCGTCGTCATCATGTCCGCTGCAGCGCGGCATTGTGGCGGTGCGCGCGTGTCGGCCGGCCAACTTGCCGAGGAAACCGGGCTTCCCGGACCCACGGTACAGAAGCTCGTTAGCAAACTCACCGGCGCGGGGCTCATGCGGAGCTCGCGCGGCGTCGGCGGGGGACTGAAGCTGGCAAGACCGCCGGCGGCGATCTCCATTGCCGACATCGTCGAGGCAGTCGAAGGGCCGATCGCGCTCACCGCCTGTCTCGAACAAGGAAAACACGACTGTACGCTGGAGGGGACCTGCAACATGCAACCGCACTGGCCGCAAGTGAATGCGGCCTTGCGCGGAGCACTGGCGCAGGTTTCGCTGGTCCAGCTCGTCGAGGAAGTGGAATGACCGACGAAACGATCCAACCTGAACTGCGCGATCAGGCCGCGCGCGAAGCGGCCGCACGCGTCGCCGAGTACGAGCACGGCTGGGTTGCCGACATCGAGCAGGAATTCGGGCCCAAGGGGCTTTCCGAAGATACCGTCCGTTTCATCTCCGCCAAGAAGGATGAGCCGGAATGGATGCTCGAGTGGCGCCTGAAGGCCTATCGCCGCTGGCTCGAGATGACTCCGCCCGACTGGGCGAAGCTCGATGTGCCGCCGATCGACTACCAGGAAGCCTACTACTGGGCCGCGCCCAAGAAGAAGGACGGCCCCAAGTCGCTCGACGAGGTCGATCCCGACATTCTCAAGGTCTACGAGAAGCTGGGCATTCCGCTCGAGGAACAGAAAGTCCTCGCCGGCGTCGAAGGTGCGCGCAAGGTCGCGGTCGATGCCGTGTTCGACTCCGTTTCGGTCGCCACGACCTTCCGCAAGGAGCTTGAGCAGGCCGGCGTCATCTTCCGCTCGATCTCCGAAGCGATCCGCGAATATCCGGAACTGGTGAGGAAGTGGCTGGGCAAGGTCGTGCCCCAGCACGACAACTACTTCGCCGCCCTGAACTGCGCGGTCTTCTCCGACGGGACCTTCGTCTACATCCCCGAGGGTGTGCGCTGCCCGATGGAGCTGTCGACCTATTTCCGCATCAATGCCGAGAATACCGGCCAGTTTGAACGCACCCTGATCGTGGCCGAAAAGGGCAGCTACGTCTCGTACCTGGAAGGCTGCACCGCACCGATGCGCGACGAGAACCAGCTTCACGCCGCCGTGGTCGAGCTGGTCGCGCTCGAGGATGCGGAGATCAAGTACTCGACGGTGCAGAACTGGTACCCGGGCGATGCCCAGGGGAAGGGCGGCATCTACAACTTCGTGACCAAGCGCGGCCTGTGCCAGGGCGCGCGCTCGAAGATCTCGTGGACCCAGGTCGAAACCGGTTCGGCGATCACCTGGAAGTACCCGAGCTGCGTCCTCAACGGCGAGGATTCGGTGGGCGAGTTCTACTCGGTCGCGGTCACCAACAATTACCAGCAGGCCGACACCGGCACGAAGATGATCCACAACGGCAAGGGCAGCCGCTCGACGATCATCTCCAAGGGCATTTCGGCGGGCAAGTCGAACAACACCTATCGCGGCCTCGTGCGCGTCGCCGCCAATGCCGATGGCGTGCGCAACTTCACCCAGTGCGATTCGCTGCTGCTGGGCAAGGACTGCGGCGCGCACACCGTACCGTATATAGAAGTGAAGAACCCCTCTGCGCAGATCGAGCATGAGGCGACCACCAGCAAGATCAGCGATGACCAGCTGTTCTACGCCATGCAGCGCGGCCTCGACACCGAGGAAGCCGTGGCGCTGATCGTCAATGGCTTCGCCAAGGAAGTTTTGCAGCAACTGCCGATGGAATTCGCCGTTGAGGCGCAGAAGCTTCTCGGCATCTCTCTGGAAGGAAGCGTAGGGTAATGACCGAACGCAAGACTCTGGGCGTCAGCCGTTCCGCCACCGCGTCGAAACCCGATGTCAGCACCTTCAACGTCACCGGTGCCCGTCTCGAACGGCTCAAGGAACGCGCCCGCGATCAGCGCCGCAATCCCACCGAGGCGCAGCAGGCACTCTGGGCCGAGCTTTCCGGCTCGAAGCTGGGCGGCGTCAAGTTCACCCGCCAGGCCGTCGTCGGTTCGACAGTCGTCGATTTCGCCTGCCCGTCACGCTGGATCGTCATTTCGATCTCCACGGCCGACGCCAACCCGGAAGTCGAGACGCTGCAGGACAGGAAGCTGTCCGATGTCGGCATCCGGGTCCTGCGCTTTACCGAGGAAGCCGTGCTCGACGACCGCGAAAGCGTGATGAAAACCATCGTCTCTGAAACCAACAAGCCGTTCGACAAGCGCAGCGCGCGCAGCCAGTTCGCTCCCAGGATGGAGAGCGCCGAAGGATGACAATGCTCAAGATCGATAATCTCCAGGCCACCGTCGCAGACAAGCCGATCCTCAAGGGCCTCTCGCTCGAAATCAATCCGGGCGAGATTCATGCCATCATGGGCCCCAACGGCGCCGGCAAGTCGACCCTGGGCTACACGCTGGGCGGCCGTCCCGGTTACGAAGTGACCGGCGGCTCGGTGACTTTCGACGGACAGGACCTGTTCGAGCTGGAACCCCACGAACGCGCAGCGGCCGGCCTGTTCCTCGGCTTCCAGTACCCGGTCGAGATTCCGGGCGTTTCCTTCGTCCAGTTCCTGCGCGAGGCGGCCAATGCCCAGCGCAAGGGCAGGGGCGAAGAGCCGCTGTCGGGCGGCGAGTTCCTCAAGCTGGCCAAGGAAAAGGCCGGATTGCTGCGCCTCGACATGGACATGCTCAAGCGCCCGGTGAACGTCGGCTTCTCCGGCGGTGAGAAGAAGCGCGCCGAAATGGTCCAGATGGGTATTCTCGACCCCAAGCTGGCGATCCTCGACGAGACCGACTCCGGCCTCGACATCGACGCACTGCGCGTCTGCGGCGAAGGCATCAACGCGATCATGCGCGCACCCGACAAGGCGGTGCTGCTGATTACCCACTACCAGCGCCTGCTCGACTACGTGAAGCCGGACTTCGTCCACGTCCTCGCCAATGGCCGCATCGTCAAGTCGGGCGGTCCCGAACTGGCCCATCAGCTTGAGGCCGAGGGCTACGAAGCGGTGGCTGCATGACTCTCGCCGCGACTCTTCCCACCCGGAAGGACGAGGCCTTCCGTTATGCCGACTTCGACGCACTGGCCGGCGTCTGGCCGATCGCGCGCGAGGAAATCGTCGTTGCGGCCGGACAGGAAGATTCGCGCCAGATCGTCGAGCTGGGCGAGGCCGCGGTTGCGCGCCACCTGGCGATTCGCGTCGAGAAGGGCGCGAAGCTCGACTTGCGCATCCTGACCGCCGGCCCCGCCTACGGCCGCATTGCCGTCGACGTGGAACTGGCCGAAGGCGCGGACTTCCTGCTCGGCGCGGCGCAGCTCGCAACGGGTAGCGAAACGCTCGAGATCGTCACCGAAGTGACCCACTGCGAGCAGAATGCGACGTCCATGCAGGTGATCCGCTCGGCGCTCGCCGGGCATTCGACCGGCACTTATCTCGGCCGCATCGCCGTGGCGCGCGGCGCAGATGGCACCGATGCCGAGCAATCGGTCCGCGCCATGCTGATCGACCGCACCGCGACGGCCAATGCCCGACCCGAGCTGGAAATCTATGCCGATGACGTGAAGGCGGCACACGGTTGCGCGGTCGGCGAACTCGACGCGCAGGGCCTGTTCTACCTGGCTTCGCGCGGGCTTACCCCACCGCAAGCCAAGCGACTGATGTTGCAGGCTTTTGTTGCCGAAGCCTTCATCGGCGCGCCGAACGAGGAAGCGCTCAGCGAAGCGGCCCTGGCCCGGCTGGAGTCGATCCTGTGAGCACCCAGGCGGCTACCCGGATCTCGGTGCGTGACCAGTTCCCCGGCATGGCTGGCGGCTGGCACTACCTCGACACCGCCGCCACGGCGCAGAAGCCGCAGGCGGTGATCGACGCGACGGTCGATGCGATGGGCCGCGACTATGCGACCGTGCATCGCGGCGTCTATGCCCGCTCGGCGGAAATGACGCTGGCCTTCGAAGCCGCGCGCCGCCGGGTCGCCTCCTTCATCGGCGGACGCGAAGAGGAAATCGTCTTCGTGCGCGGCGCGACCGAAGCGATCAATCTCGTCGCCAACACCTGGGGCGTCGAAAATCTCGGGGCAGGGGACCGCATCCTGCTTTCGACGCTGGAGCATCACTCGAACATCGTGCCCTGGCAACTGCTGCGCGAGCGTACCGGCGTCGAAATCGACGTCTGCCCACTGACCGCAGACGGCCGGATCGACCTCGAAGCCGCCGAACGCATGCTGACGCCCGCCCACAAGCTGGTGGCGCTGGCGCATGTCTCCAACGTTCTCGGCTCGGTGCTCCACGTGGAACATCTTGTTGAACTGGCGCACAAAGTCGGAGCCAGGGTACTGATCGACGGCTGCCAGGCCGCCCCGCGCATCAAGCTCGACATGGCCGCGCTCGGCTGCGATTTCTACGTTTTCTCGGCGCACAAGCTCTATGGTCCGACCGGTGTCGGCGTGCTGTGGGTCCGCTCAGAGATTCTCGAGAACATGCCCCCGTGGCACGGCGGCGGATCGATGATCGATCGCGTCACTTTCGAGAGGACGACCTGGGCCCCGGCGCCGCAGCGCTTCGAGGCAGGCACGCCTGCGATCGTCGAAGCGATCGGCCTTGCCGCCGCGATCGACTGGCTGGAACAGGTCGGCCTCGATGTCGCCGAAGCGCATGAACGCGAGCTCGCCGCCCGCCTGCGCGAAGAACTGGGCCAGCGCAACGACGTCACCCTGTTCGGCCCTGCCGACTCGGTCGGCATCGTCAGCTTCGCGCTCGATGGGGTCCACCCGCACGATCTCGGCACGATTCTCGACGAAGAAGGCGTTGCCATTCGCGCCGGTCACCACTGCGCGCAGCCGCTGATGGATCACCTTGGCGTTCCCGCCACGGCCCGGGCCAGCTTCGGTCTCTACAACGACGAAAGCGATATCGAGGCGCTCCTGAAAGGAATCGAGCGCACGAGGAGAATATTCGGATGAGCGACGAATCCCGCAAGTTTCAGGTCGAGGAAGTCGATTCGGCAACACCGCCGCCGCGCGCGCGGGTCGAAGACGCCGCGCCCCCGGCCGCCGAGAGTGCGGCCGATAAGCTTGAACGCAAGCGCGACTACCTCGAAGGCTTCCTCGCGGAAAAGCCGCAGGGCGCAAACCCCGGCGAACCGGGCGGCGATATCTACGACGGCGTGATCGCTGCGCTGAAGGAGATCTTCGACCCGGAGATCCCGGTGAACATCTATGACCTCGGCCTCATCTACGGCGTCGACGTCTCGCCCGAATCCGCGGTGGCAGTGACCATGACGCTCACGACACCGCACTGCCCGGTCGCCGAATCGATGCCGGGCGAAGTGGAAATGCGCGTGGCTGCAGTGCCGGGCGTGCGCGACTGCGAAGTCAATCTCGTCTGGGATCCGCCGTGGGACATGGCCAAGATGTCGGACGAGGCGAAGCTCGAACTGGGCATGCTGTGACCGAAACCCTCGCCGCCCCCGAAACTGCCGAAGGGCTGACCATCCGCCTTGCCGATTACGGCTACGAAGGCGATGGCGCGGCGCTGGTTGCGCTGCTCGACAGCTATGCCCGCGACCCGATGGGCGGTGGCAAGGAGCTGGACGAAGCCGTGCGCGCCAGGCTCGTGCCCGCGCTCGATGCCTTCCCCGGCGCATTTACCCTGCTCGCTTTCGACGCGGCGCAACCGGTCGGGCTGGCGAACTGCTTCACCGGCTTTTCGACCTTCGCGGCCCGCTCGCTCGTCAACATCCACGATCTTGTGGTATCCTCTGCGCACAGGGGCAAAGGCATCGGCCGCGCATTGATGCAGGCCGTGGAAGCCGAAGCCACCGCCCGCGGAGCCTGCAAGGTCACGCTCGAAGTGCTGGGCGGCAATGCGCCGGCCAAGGCGCTCTACGCCTCGCTCGGCTATGAAAACTACGCGCTCGATCCCGAAGCGGGAACGGCGCAATTCTGGGAAAAGAAGCTGCCATGACGACTACAGCAACGACTCGTCAGCGTCCCGCCGCGGTCATCCTGACGCCTTCCGCCGAAACGCGCATCGCCAAGCTCATGGCCGACGCGCCCGAAGGCGCGATCGGCGTCAAGCTGTCTACCCCGCGCCGCGGTTGCTCGGGACTTGCCTATTCGGTCGACTACGTCAGCGAGGAAAACGCGCTCGACGAGAAGATCGAGACGCCCGGCGGCACCTTCTACATCGACGGCGCCTCGGTGCTCTACCTCATCGGCTCGACGATGTCGTGGCAGGAAGACGACTTCACCGCCGGCTTCGTATTCGACAATCCCAACGCCAAGGGCAGCTGCGGCTGCGGCGAGAGCTTCACCGTCTGATACGGGAAAGGGGGCTCAATGCCCCCAGGTGTTGAACGTGGAATAGCGGGTTTCGGTATCGCTGCGCGTCTGCTCGGCCAGCGAAATCATTTCATCGTCGTCCTGCCAGTCCTCCGCATCAAAGCGGACCGCACTGTAGATATCGACAATCTCGTACTCATCCTCGTCAAGGGCCTCGGTTGCAAGCCATATCGCTTCGCGAATGTCCTCGCTTGAAACCAGACAGGTTACATGGGCGCCCGCGTAGCCTTCGCGGCGCAGCGGCGGGCTGTCGCCTGCGAGTTCACATGAAACGAGAAAGACACTGCCCTTCGCCATCGGGCAGCATGATAGACACCGCCAGTTAACTTTGACAATTCGGAACTTCCCCGGCCCCCGGGGCAAGCATGTCAGGGCTGGCGCAGCGCGGCCACGCAGGCGGCGCGATCCACGTCCTGTCCATCCGAGGCACGGCGCGCATCGAGGTAGGTCGCCACCGGCTCGCGCGAGGAGGACGTGGGATAGAGGTAGATGTCCAGCACACAGGCGGTTCCGGTGAACTGCAGCTTGCGCGCATCGCCTTCCCACACGTCGAGCCGGGGGCTGCCGAACTGGCGCACGAGTTGCTTCTGGCTCGCCCCGATCACCCCTTCCAGACCGGGCAGGTTCAGGAACTTGGGATCGCGCGGCGAAGTGCGCGTCGGCTGACGCACGGCAGGCACGCGCGACGCACCACCGCTGCCGGACGCGCTGGAAACCCCGCCGGGGCTCGTGCCGCAGGCGGCGAGCAGCATGGCAAGGCAGCAGGCGGCGATGGGTCCGCGAAGACGATGCAGGGAAGCCCCGGACGAAGTCATGATCATGGCTGGCCTGCGCATCGCGCGCCGCCGCTCCGCTGTCAACGGGGGCAATTCGCGCGCGCGCTTGCGGAGCGACAGGGCGCGCGGTAGGCAGGCCGCATCGTCATTTCCCAACCCGATCAGTCAAGGACCTTCCCTTCATGGCATCCAACCCCGTGGCGCCCACCCTGGACGTCATCGCCATCGGCAATGCTATCATCGACGTCATCGCCAATTGCGAGGACAGCCTGATCGAGGAACTCGGCCTTGCCCGGGGCGGAATGATGCTGATCGATGCCGACCAGGCGCGCGACCTCTACGCCGCCATGGGCCCCGCACGCGAAATCTCCGGCGGTTCGGCCGCCAATACGCTGGCCGGACTTGCCTCGCTCGGCGCAAAGTGCGGCTTCATCGGCCAGGTCGCGCAGGACCAGCTCGGCGAAGTCTTCACCCATGACATCCGCGCCGGCGGCATCGAATATGACACCCCCGCGCGCGCTGGCGACCCGCCGACGGCCCGCTGCCTCATCTTCGTGACGCCCGACGGCCAGCGCACGATGAACACCTTCCTCGGCGCCTCGCACTTCCTGCCCGCCGAAGCGCTCGACGAAGCGACGATCGCCAAGGCTGCCGTGCTTTATCTCGAAGGCTACCTGTGGGATCCCGAAGAGCCGCGCGCCGCAATGCGCAAGGCCATCGCCGCCGCCCGCGCAGCCGGTCGCAAGGTCGCCTTCACCCCGTCCGAAACTTTCGTCATCGACCGCCACCGCGACGATTTCGTGGCCCTCATCGATGATGGCCAGATCGACGTGCTGTTCTGCAACGAGCATGAAATGGCCGCGCTCGTGCAGGACGACGATTTCGAGAAGGGCCTGGCCATGCTCGCGCCGAAGATCCCGGTGCTGGTGGTCACGCGCGGCCCCGAAGGCGCTGTGGCGCTATCGGGCGGCGAGCGTGCCGAAGTCTCGGCCGAACCGATCGAGCGCGTCGTCGACACGACCGGCGCGGGCGACCTGTTCGCCGCGGGCTTCCTCTTTGCGCACGTTCGTGGCATGAATCTCGAACAAAGCCTGAAACTTGGCGCGATTTGCGCCTGCGAGGTGATCTCGCACTACGGCGCCCGCCCAGAGCGGAGCCTGCAGGCGCTGATGGCAGAGAAACTCACCTAAGGAGCACACACGGATTGAGCTGTCCGGCACTGATCGATTTCGAAGCGAGCTGTCTGCCGGAGTACGGCCAATCCTATCCTATCGAAGTCGCCATCGCGCGGATCGACGGCGAAAGCCGCGCGTGGCTGATCCGTCCGCTGGAGGCGTGGCGCCACTGGGACTGGTCCGAGGAGGCGGAGAAACTCCACGGCATCAGCCCTGAGATGCTGCGCAAGGAAGGACTCCCCGCCGGGCAGGTCCTTGAGGAGATGGCCCGGTTCGTCGGCGATTGCGAAGTCTACGCCGACGCCGACCTCGATGCCTATTGGCTTGAACTGCTGGCGCACGGCCTCAAGGCCCCGGTGCCTTTCGCGGTGAACTTCCTCGGCGAATACCTGATGCGGCACAACTTCACACGGCCCCAGGTCGTGGCCGCTCTGGAAGCGGCCAAGCTGCGCCTGCCCAAGGAACACCTCGCAAGAGAGGACGCCAAGCGCCTTGCCCTCGTGGTCAAGCTGCTGCTGGAAGGCCAGGAAGCGGAATAAGATTGCGCGCGGCGAAGCGCTTCATCCTGAACGCGTTTCAGGATCCCTTTCCCGGCACCCCGCAGTTACACCGGACCGATCAGAAAGGGCCGGCATCCTCCGAAACGCCGATCCCGTCCGGCTGGCTCGCCTGCAGCTTGCCAAGGCACTGGTCCTTGGCGCGGTCGCGGTCGTCGGAGAGGGCAGACGCCATCTGCGAGGGCAGGGCGCAGCCGCGTTCCGGGCGGATCGGATGGCGCCGACGGCACGATTCCTCGGTGCTGAAGAAGTTGTCGAGGCAGTCCTGGAACTCCGCCACGTCGTTCTCGTGCATCGCGCGGCAGCTCTTGGCCCAGCGGTTCTTGTAATTGAGTTCCGCGAAATTGACGCAGTCCTCGTACTCCACCCGCGCAGCCTGCTGGCGCTGCGCCGCTTCGGCTGCCTGTTGCTGCTGCGCTGCGCGCCGCGCTTCGGCTTCCGCCTCGACCTCTGCCTGCCGTCGCGCTTCGAGCACCTCGGCATGGTTCGGCAGGAAAATACCGTAGTAGAATCCGACCCCGCAGCCCGCGATCAGGATCGCAAGGGCAACCGCCAGCTTGAGAATGGCACCGGCACGTTCCAGCATCGCCGCCTTCCGGTCAGTCCTGGCCCCGTTCGCGCGCCACTTCGCGCCAGCCGATGTCGCGGCGGCAGAAGCCGGTCGGGAAGTCGATCGCATCCACGGCGGCATAGGCCTTCGCCTGCGCGTCGGTCACCGAAGCCCCTCGCGCGGTGACGTTGAGCACACGTCCGCCATTGGCGACGAGTTGGCCATCCTTGAGAGCCGTGCCCGCATGGAAAACCTTGGCGCCATCGGCTTCGGCCGCGGCAAGCCCCGCGATGCTGCCGCCCTTTTCCGGCGTGCCGGGATAGCCGTCGGCGGCCATGACGACCGTCAAAGCAGTATCCTTGGAGAAGCGCGGCGGCTGGATCGCGCCAAGGCGGTTCTCGGCACAGGCATGCAGGATCTCGACGAGATCGCTCTCGAGACGCAGCATCATGACCTGGCACTCGGGATCGCCGAAGCGGCAGTTATACTCGATCAGCTTGGGTCCCTGCTCGGTCAGCATCAGGCCGAGGAACAGTACCCCCGAATAGGGCATGCCCTCATCGGCGAGAGTCCGCACGGTCGGCGCGATGATGCGGGTCATCGCCTCGGCCTCCAGCGCAGGTGTAAGCACCGGCGCCGGGCTATAGGCGCCCATGCCGCCGGTGTTGGGGCCGGTATCGCCGTCGCCCACGCGCTTGTGGTCCTGCGCCGAGGCGAAGGGGACTATGGTGCTGCCATCGGTCAGCGCGAAGAAGCTGGCTTCCTCGCCTTCCAGGAATTCCTCGATAACGGCTTCCGCGCCCGCCTCGCCGAAGCGACCTGCGAAGATGTCGCGCACCGCTTCCTGCGCCTCATCCATCGTCATGGCAACGGTAACGCCCTTGCCTGCGGCAAGGCCGTCCGCCTTGATCACGACGGGAGCGCCGAACTTTTCGAGCGCGGCAAGGCCGTCCGCTTCGCTGGACACGCGCACGTAGCCGCCCGTCGGGATACCGGCCCTCTCGCACAGGTCCTTGGTGAACCCCTTGGAGCCTTCAAGCTGGGCCGCCGCCTTGCTCGGGCCGAACACCGGGATGCCCTCGGCCCGCAGGGAATCGGCCAGGCCATCGACCAACGGCGCTTCCGGGCCGATCACGACGAGACCGATTTCCTTCTCGTTGCAAAAGGCGATAACCGCCCCATGATCGGTGGCATCGAGCGACACACAGGTTCCCGCCTCGGCAATCCCCGGATTTCCGGGAGCTGCATAAAGCGTGGAGCAGCGCGGGGATTGCGCCAGCTTCCAGGCCAGCGCATGTTCGCGTCCACCCGAGCCCAGAAGAAGGATATTCATGCCGCGGCCTTTCGATGAGTCTTACGATGACGACGAATATGGAGATGGTCGTAAGGGTGGGCTGGTAGCGAAGCAATCGGCCGGGGACAACGCTGCGCCGCTGTCCATCAGCGAGATTTCTGCACTGCTCAAGCGCACGGTGGAAGACCGCTTCGGCTTCGTGCGCCTGCGCGGCGAGCTTTCCGGCGTCAAGCGCGCGGCCTCCGGCCACCTCTATTGCGCGCTCAAGGACGACAAGGCCCTGATCGACGGCGTGATGTGGCGCGGCAATGCCCAGCGCATTGCCTTTCGCCCCGAAGACGGGGTCGAAGTCATCGCGACCGGCAAGCTGACGACCTATCCCGGCCGCTCCAAGTACCAGATCGTCATCGATTCGATGGAGATTGCAGGCGAAGGCGCGCTGCTGGCCCTGCTCGAGAAGCTGCGGGCCAGACTCGCCGCCGAAGGTCTCTTCGCGCCCGAGCGCAAGCGGCAGCTCCCGTTCCTGCCCCAGGTGATTGGCGTCGTGACGTCGCCCACCGGCGCGGTAATCCGCGACATCCTCCATCGCCTGGCCGACCGCTTCCCGAGCCACGTACTTGTCTGGCCGGTGCTGGTGCAGGGAGAGGGCGCAGCTGCGCAGGTAGCCAATGCCGTGCGCGGATTCTCGCAGATGCCCGCCGACGGCCCGGTGCCGCGGCCAGACCTTGTCATCGTCGCGCGCGGCGGCGGCTCGATCGAGGACCTTTGGGCCTTCAACGAGGAGCCGGTCGTGCGCGCCGTGGCGGAATGTTCGATCCCGGTGATCTCCGCGGTCGGGCACGAGACCGACACCACCCTGTGCGACTATGCTGCAGACCGCCGCGCGCCGACGCCCACCGCCGCCGCCGAAATCGCGGTGCCGGTACGCGCGGAACTGATGGCGACGCTCGACGAACTGGCCCTGCGCAAGCGCCGCTGCGCGTTACGGCCGGTGACGCTGGGCCGCGAGAGGCTGGAGGCGCGGGTCCAGCGCCTGCCCAAACCGGATGCGATTCTTGCCGCCAAGACGCAGCGGCTCGACGAGTTGACCGATCGCCTGCGCCGCGGACTGCAGGACCGCGCTTCGAATGCCGAAAAGCGCCTCGCCTCGGTCGGCAGGCCGCTCGCGCTGCTGCGCCACCGCGCGCAGGCGAGCAGCGAGAGGCTGGCGCGCACCGGACTGACGCCACGGTTGCTCACCCGCCGCTGGTCGATGGCGCGCGACAGCCTTGCCCCGGTATCGCGCGTGCTGCCCCAGCTCGATCCGCGCCTACCGCTGCAGCGCGGCTATGCCCTGGTCAAGACCGCCGAGGGCAGGGCAGTGACCAGCCGCGAGCTGGCGGCCCGGGAAGCGGCGCTGGTGCTCGAATTCCGTGACGGGGACCTCCCGGTCACGACCGGTTCAGGCGATTCGGTGTCTCCTGAACCCAAGCCCGCGCCTGCTGCGGCAGCCCCGCGCAAGCCCGCGGCCAGACCGGAACGATCGAATCCGGATCGGCCGCGACAGGGCGATTTGTTTTGACCACGAGCCTCTGCTAGAAATCTCCCATGCTAATGTCTTCTGCCGAACGCCCCGCAACCCTCAGCTACGGACCCAACGGGTTCCGCATGATCAGCTCCGGCCACTTCGTCACTTGCGCCGTGACCGGTGAGAAGATCTCGCTCGAAGCCTTGCGCTACTGGAGCGTGGAGCGTCAGGAACCCTATGCCACCGCGGAAATTGCCACCCGGCGTCTCCTCGGGAAGGCATGAAGGGCCAACCTGCTCGTTTCGCCTGGCTGAAGCTGAGCGGCCTTGCCGCTGGTGGCAGCCTGATTCTCGCCGGTAATGCCATGGTCGAACCCGCCGGTTCCGCCCATGCTTCAACCAATGTCCCGGTTTCTCCGGCAGCAGCCCCGCGCCCGGCCAATATCGCCTTCTCCGGCGAAATGACGCAGGGCGGATGGATTCGCGGGGTGGCCCCCGCGGGAACCACCGACCTCAAGCTCAACGGCGAATCGGTGCGGATCGCGCCGGACGGCGCTTGGTTCGCCGCGTTCGACCGTGATGCCGGGCCAGAAGAGATCCTCACCGCACGGATGAAGGACGGCACGACCTATCGCCAGGCGCTCACCGTTTCCCCGCGCGACTGGCACATCGAGCGAATCAACATTCCGCGCCGCTCGGGTGGGCCTTCCGAGGCCTTCATGAAGATCCGGCAGCCGGAACTCGACCGCATCAATGCCGCGCGGGCGCTGGAAACCGGCGCGCAGGGGTGGCGCCAGCACTTCATCTGGCCGGTGAAGGGCCGTATTTCCGGCCGCTTCGGATCGCAGCGCATCTATCGTGGCGAACCGGGCAGCTACCATTCGGGTATCGACATAACCTCCGGCACAAGCGGCACGCCCTTCGTCGCCCCGGCGGACGGCGTCGTGATCCTCGCGGCGGAAAAGCCCTTCACGCTGGAAGGCAACCTGCTGATGCTGGACCACGGCATGGGCCTCAACAGCGCCTTCCTGCACTGTTCGCAAATCCTTGTGCAAGAAGGCGATCACGTGAAGCAGGGGCAGGTGATCGGCAAGATCGGCATGTCCGGCCGCGCGACCGGCCCGCACCTGCACTGGAGCATCAAGTGGCAGTCCGACAGGCTCGATCCGCTTCTTTTCACCGGACCGATGAACTGATCGACGAAGCGGCCTTGCCGTCGGCGCACGATTGATTATCCAGCTTTTGTGCGCCGCAGCATCGCCCTTCCGTTCCTGATCCTGCTTGCAGGCGTCACCTGGCTGCGATCGCCCACGACTCCGCGCCCTCCGGACATGACGTTCGACTATGTCGCCCTGACGCCGCGCCCCGGAGCGGACCCGCAGTTTCACCTCGGCCCATTCCGGTTGGAAGGCGCGTGGCACATGGCCAGCCGGTCGCGCGGCTTCGGCGGCTATTCGACGCTGCTGGCCATGCCAGGTGGACAGCTCCTCGCCCTCAGCGATTCGGGCGGATACCTGCGCTTCACTTTGCCGGGTCGCAGACCCGGTGCGCTGGCAAGCGGCAACCTGAATATCAGCCGATGGAACGACAAGGCCGATCGCGACGTCGAATCGGCAACGCGCGATCCGCGCTCCGGCACGATCTGGCTGGGAATGGAGGGCTCCAATTCGGTCGTTCGGCTCGGTCCCGGACTGAACGTGGAAACCAAGATCCGGCCCGGCGCGATTCGCCACTGGGGCGTGAACTCGGGCCCGGAAGCCATGACCCGCCTTGCCGACGGGCGATTCGTCCTGCTGCGCGAGGCCTTCAAGGGCTGGCTCGAGGACCGCAAACACGACGCCGTCGTCTTCGAGGGCGATCCCACGACGCGGCCGAAATCGTGGCACTTCACGTTCGATGGTCCGAAGGGCTTCAGCCCCACCGACATGACGCAATTGCCCGACGGTCGTCTGCTGATCCTGATGCGTCGGCTCGTCTGGCCGATGCCGCAACGATTCGCCGGACGCATCGCCATCGCCGACCCTGCCGAGATTCGGCCCGGCGCGACCTGGCGCGCAAAGGAAGTGGCCCGAATCGCCACGAGCCTGCCGGTCGACAATTTCGAAGGGCTTGCGGTCGTGCCACAAGGCAAGGATCGCCTGACCGTCTGGCTGATCTCGGACGACAATTTTTCGGATTTCCAGCGCACGCTGCTCTGGAAACTCTCCGTCGATCCACGCGACCTGCCCTGAAAATCACTCAGGAGCATATTTCAGGAAGCAGGCGGCCACGCGAAAAGGCGCGCGAGGAACCCTCGCACGCCTTTTTCGAACCAGTGCCTTGTCAGGCTCCCCGAAGGGAGCCGGAAATCAGGCGGCCTGCTTCTTCTTCAGCTCGCGCTTCACCTTGACGGCGCGCGGGCTGAGCTTCGTATCGGAAGTCTTCAGCAGCCAGTTGTCGAGGCCGCCGTTGTGCTCAACCGAGCGAAGGCCGTGCGTCGAAACGCGGAACTTGAAGCTACGCTCCAGACCTTCCGACATCAGCGTGACGTTCTGAAGGTTGGGCAGGAACACGCGCTTGGTCTTGTTGTTGGCGTGGCTGACGTTGCAGCCGACCTGACGACCCTTGCCGGTCAGTTCGCAGATGCGGGACATGTCTACTCTCGCTCGAAAAAAATCTTGGCCGTTTGTACGGGAAGGCGCGCCCTTACCGAGTCACCAGGTGAACGTCAAGTTGCGCCGCGGTTTTTCGCAGGCTAGCGCGTCCTCATGACTCGCTGGCCGCTCCCCGAATACATGCAACTGGCGCTGGCGCAAGCCCGCGAAGCCGCGGATTCGGGCGAAGTCCCGATCGGCGCGGTCATTGTAAGGGACGGAAAAGTCATCGCCACCGGCCGCAACGGCCCACGTGAGCGCCACGACCCGACCAGCCACGCCGAAATCGAAGCGATTCGCACCGCCGCGCAGATTCTCGGCAATGAACGACTCGAAGGCTGCGAGCTGTGGGTGACGCTGGAGCCCTGCGCCATGTGCGCCGGGGCGATCTCCCACGCCCGCATCGCCCGACTCTATTATGCCGCTCCCGATCCCAAGGGCGGCGCGGTGGAACACGGCGCGCGCGTCTTCGAACACAGCCAGTGCCTGCATCGTCCGGAAGTCTATTCGGGCATGGGCGAAGCCGAGGCCGCGGAAATGCTCAGGGCCTTCTTCCGGGACCGCAGATAGCCGTCAACCTTCCCACGCATTCTTGGCGGGTATCTTTGGATTCGGGCCCTAGAGGCCCCGCCAGATCTTCAGCGGCGTGGAATCGCCGGGGCCCCACTGCCTGCGGTTGCAGGCCCGGGGCATGAAATCCTTCCCGTAGCAAAGCTCGATCGCGCGCAGCCAGCCGCCGCGGCTGACGTCCACGCCGACCTGATCCGCCGTCCAGTCCGGATTACCGGCGAGAAAGGCACGGCGCAGATCGCCCACCGTCAGGTCGTCTTCGCGCGAAAGGCGATCGGCATCGGGCCAGCGGATCGAGCGCCAGAGGATTGCGCTGACCTTGAAGTAGGTCTCCGGCCGCTTCGTCATGCAACTTCCGTGCTTGGCCCATTCATGGGCGAGGAGGCTGGCAGAGGGCGTCATGCACATATGGCGGCGGAGCAGGTCGGGCGAGGGCAGCGGCCGGGTTGCGCACCACTGCGGCGCAGGGCCATTGCGCGCTTCGGGCCAGAGGCCGTGCAGGACGAAGCCGAAACGTCCGTTGCGGCGCGAACACTGCATCGAATCCGTTTCGCCGCTCATCTTGCAGTAATCGGGAGACCAGCTTGCCGCGAGGGTATAGCCCGCGACGGCGACCTTGCGGACCGGCCCGTCGGGCGCCTGCGGCCCCACCGGGGCAATGCTGCGCGGTACGGCGCACTGATAGGCCTGGGCCAGCGCAGGGACCGGCATAAGCGCCGCAAGGACCAGACCGGCCCGAGCCGCGAGCAGGGGCCTCACAGCGGCGTGAAGTCGAGGCCGATGTCGGCAGCCGGTGCGCTCTGGGTGAGACGGCCGACCGAGACATAAGTGACGCCCGAGGCGGCAATCGCGCCGATGGTCCTGAGATTGACGCCGCCCGAAGCCTCGGTCGGCACGCGTCCGGCGACCAGGGCGACCGCCTCGCGCAGCATGTCGGGCCCCATGTTGTCGAGCAGGAGGTGATGCGCGCCCGCCGCAATGGCCGGTTCGATCTGGTCGAGACGATCGACCTCGCAGATGATCTGGGCCACGCCCGCCGCCCTGGCACGCGCCACGGCCGGACCGACGCCGCCGGCAACGAGGACGTGGTTATCCTTTATCATCGCCGCGTCCCACAGGCCCATGCGATGATTCTGCGCGCCGCCGGTGCGGGTCGCGTACTTTTCGAGGTGACGCAGGCCCGGGATCGTCTTGCGCGTATCGAGAAGAGTGCCGTGGCCGCCCATGGCATCGACATATTCACGCGTCATCGTCGCGATCCCGGACAGATGCTGCACGGTATTGAGCGCGCTGCGCTCTGCCGTCAGCATGGCGCGGGCATTGCCCGAGAGGCGCATGAGGTCCGAGCCCGGCTCGACGCGCGCGCCTTCCTCCACCAGGATCTCGATCTCCATGTCCGGGTCGAGCTTGCGGAAGAAAGCCGCCGCAAGCGGCAGGCCCGCAACAGTGATCGCATCGCGCGAATCCATGACGCCGGCAAAGCGCGCATCGGCATCGATCACGCTTTCCGAGGTCACGTCATGCCCGCCTCCCGGCAGGCCCACGCCGAGGTCTTCGGCAAGCGTGGCATCAACGAAGGCGGCAAGGTCGAAACCGGTCAGCGTGAAGTCGTTCATGGCGCCGTCCATGCCAAGGCCGCGGGCCCATGTCGAGTTCCACCGTCGATGCGCGATTTGCAATCGTAGCCACATGGGACCATAGCGAAACGATCACGAGCAACCGAATTCGTAGGCGCTCGTGGCTGAGAGACCATCCGCGCTCCCGCTTACGTCGCTGGAGCATCGTGATGAAGATCGATCATATCAATCTGCGCCGGAGTATCCCGACGGCCGCCTTGGCCCAGGTCCTGCCCGTGCTCGGGACAGCGCTGTCCTGCCATCAGACCGCGCAAGGTTTCTGCGATCCGATCGCGAAACCACAACGCCCCACAACCCTGACACCCGGAGAAATGCCATGAACGACAGCGTCGACAAACCTTACCTCATCCAGAAGGGCGAGGATGGCAAATACCGGCTGACCGTGCGCGACACGCACTACAATTCGCGGGGCTATCCAATCGTCAAGTCGACCCTGCAGGACGAAGTCTTCGACACGCAGGCCGCGGCCAAGACCTTCGCGCGCGAAAACTTCAAGGCCCAGGCCGGACAGTACGCGACGAAGTAACCTTCGGGTTCGGCTTCACTACCGCATACAACGAAAGGCCAGGAGCGCGAGCCCCTGGCCTTTCGTGTTCGTGCGCTGGCAGTAGCAGCTCGATCAGTGAACGAAACGCGCAATCACATCGCGGTACGAGCGGCTGACTTTCACCTGCGCGCCTGAATCGAGCACGAGGAAGCATTCCCCGTTGGTATGCGGCTTGACCTGGCGGACCTGGTTCAGGTTGACGATGGTCGAGCGATGGACGCGCTGGAACACGCGCGGGTCGAGCCGGCGTTCAAGGTCCTTCATCGTCTCGCGCAGGATCAGCGAATTGTCGGCCGTGCGGATGCACATGTAGTCGCCGGCCGCCTCGATATGCTCGATACTGTCCACGTCGATGCGGAAGATCTGGCCGCGATCCTTGATGTTGATCAGCTTTTCGTAGCGATCGGCGTTGGGATCGGTTTCCTCGGGCATCGCCTCGACCGCGTCGGGGGCGACTTCGGCCAGCACGTTCTTCAGCTTCTCCGCCTCATCGGCAGAACGCTTCTCGGCGATGCGCTGGCGCACGCGGGCAAGGGTATCGTCGAGCTTCGATTCCTCGACCGGCTTCATCAGGTAGTTCACCGCGTTCGCCTCGAAGGCGCGCACGGCGTGTTCCTGATAGGCGGTGACGAAGACGAAGAGCGGCGGCTCGATCTCCATGACGCCCTTGACCACCGAGAACCCGTCGAAACCGGGCATCTGGATGTCGAGGAACACGAGGTCGGGCTTTTCGGTCTTGATCTTGCGGATCGCTTCGCGTCCGTTCGAACAGGTATCGATGATCTCGACGTCCGGATACTTTTCAAGGCGCAACTGAAGGCCCTGAATCGCGAGTTTCTCATCATCGACGAGGATGGTGCGGATGGTCATCTGGTTCGTTCTCCGGGCCCCATAACGCATGAGACCCAAAATTGTTTCATTGTGCAGCCATTGCGGCAAACCGAGGGGCTTCCGGGACGACCTCTGCTGCTTCGCGGCGCTCGACAGGAATTTCGATCAGGACGGCAAAACCGCCTTCGATCGGCTCGACAGTCTCGAATCGGTGATGTTCGCCATAGGCCTGGGACAGGCGATCACGGATATTGGACAGACCAACGCCCGTGGAGACGGGCTCACCTCCATCGTATGACATACCCGACAACCTGTTGTCGGTGGTGGGGCTTTGCAAGCCGGGGCCGGTGTCCGAAACGGTAATGCGAAGCATGGAGCCGACGAGTTGCGCGGAAATGGTGATTTCCGCCCCGCTCTCCTGCGGCGTCACTGCATACTTGATGGCATTTTCGACCAGCGGCTGGAGCAGCAGCGAGGGCAGCAGACAGGATTCGGTCGCCGGGTCGATATGGAAGGTGGTCCGCAAGCGCTCTTCGAAACGCATGCGCTCGATATCGAGATAGAGCTTGAGCGTCTCCACCTCCTGCGCAACCGTCACCCGCGCGGAAGGCTTGTTGACCAAGGTGTAGCGCAGAAACGACGAGAGGCGCGAGAGCATGGCATTGGCCGGCTCCGTCTGCTTGAGCAGCACCAGGGTCGAGATCGAATTGAGCGTGTTGAACAGGAAGTGAGGGTTTAGCTGGTAGCGCAGCATCGCCAGCTGCGCCTGGGTCGCCTGGTTCTCCAGCCGGATCAGCTGGTCGTTCTGCTCCTCGATCTGGAGATAGAAGTTGATCGCGTAATACAGCGCGGACCAGGCTCCGAGCAGGGTGGCGTCGAGATAGAACACGCCGAGGAACAACTGGGTAAAGGTCGCGTCGCTGTCCGAACGGTACAGCGAAATGACCCAGGCATCGATGAAGGCATTCAGGCCGACCGCAAAGGGCAGGATCAGCGCGGTCATGCCCCAGGTCACCAGCGCCCGGCGGGTGATCAGGGTGCGGTAGATCACCGAGAGCACCAGCGAGATCGAGAAGCCGGTGATCGTGGCGATCAGGACGAGGACGAGGAACGACAGGCGCTGGTCGTTGGCGATCGCCGACATCGTGCGCAGCAGCATGGCGCCGCCCCAGCCGAGCGCCTGCAGGCGCCAGAAGGCCTTGTCCTTGTCGGCGAAGAACGGAATGGGCTGGATCGGCAGGACGCTCATGTCCGTTTCCTAGCCCAGTTCAGCGCAAAGCTGAACAATCCCGTGCGACGGGATGTTCCGTTTATCAACTCCCCCGAGCGTCGGCGACCGCATTGGAGAGCTGATCGATACCCACGGCGCCCGAAATCAGGCGATCGCCCGCGATCCAGCTCGGCGTTCCGCCGAAGCCGAGATTGCCGGCAGTTTCGTAATTACGCTGGATTTCCGCTGCCACGTCCTTGCTTTCGGCCACCTTGCGGGCGCGCTCCATGTCGAGGCCGACGGCCCTGGCCGTCGCCTCGATGGTCTGCGGGTCGAGCTGTCCGGCTGCGAACATGGCATCGTGGAATTCGGCAAACTTGCCCTGCTCTGCCGCGGCGAGGGCCATCTTGGCCGCTTCCGGGCTATGCGGGCTGATGATCGGCAGTTCGCGGATGACGATGCGCAGGTCGGGGTTCTTCTTCACCAGCTCGATCACGTCGGGCAGGCTCGCGCGGCAATAACCGCAGGCATAGTCGCTGAATTCGACGAGCGTGACCTTGCCCTGGGGGTTGCCCAGCACCGCGCCGGGGAAGGGCGTTTCCACCGATTGGCGGACGCCCGCCAGCTGCTTGCTGCTCTGCTGGTTCTGGAGGTTCTCCATCGCCTGCGGCAGGATCTCGGGATGCTCGAGGATATAGTCGTGCACCACGCTCTCGATCGCCATGCGCCCGCCGAACCAGCCGCCGACACCGAGCACCGCGATCAGCACGGCGAAAAATGCGTACTTCATGCCTGTAGCCATTCGTAGATCCTGCCTCGTTGCGGCAAAGCGCGCCGCCGCTTTCTTCGCGCTGTCCTAGCGGCGCTTCTTCTCGCGTTCCAGTTCGGCGCGCGCCTGCATTTCAATATCCTGCGCGCGGATCCAGTCCGGCGTGCCCGTCGGCAGGCCTGCCTCGGCCGCCTGTGCGCTCATCAGCGCCGCATTCATGTTACCCGACAGCACCTGCTGCTCCGCGCTGGCGAGCCGCGCGCGCGGCATATCGCCCTTGGCCGCGTAGATCACGCCGAGCTGGTACCAGGTGAACGGATTCTCGCGGTCGCGAGCCACGGCATTGCGCAGCACCCGTTCGGCCTCCTTGAAGTTCGACGGGTCCTCGGTGGCGATCAGGGCGTGACCGAAGAGGGTGGCGATCAGCGGCTGGTTGCCGGTCAGTTCGGTCGCCTTGCGCAGCGGCGCGAGCGCCTCCTGCGGACGGCCCGATTCCAGCATGATCTGGCCTTCCAGCTCCAGGAAATACGGATCTTCGGGATCGGCCTTGATCAGCGCGTCGGTCTCCGCCGTGGCGAGATCGAACTGCGCGTCCTTGTGATAGGCATAGGCGCGGGCATAGTGGGCGGGAATGGAATTGTCGGTCAGCGGGTACCGGCGCAGGACGTCCTTGGGTTCGGCGAGATAGCCGAACAGCTTCGCCTTCATCCGCATGAACCGCTGCTGCAGCTTGGGATCGTCCGGCTTGGTCCAGGCCGGGTCCTTCTCATAAGTATCCTGCAGCGTCTGGATACGGTCACCGGTGAGCGGGTGGGTGCTGTAGAACTCGTCGCCGTCCTTGGGCCGGTAGCCGTAGCGGAATTCGAGGTTCTGCAGCTTCTTGAAGAATTCGACCGAGCCACGGCCACTTATCCCGGCTGTCGACAGGTACTGCGCCCCGGCAGCGTCGGCCGACGCTTCCTGCGAGCGGTTGTAGGCGAGGTACTTGCCCATGGCCGCCTGCTGCCCGGCCATGATCACGCCCATCGCCGCCTCACCGCCACCGGCCGCGGCAGCAGCCGCGCCAAGGAGAAGCGAAAGCAGCGAGATATTGGTTGCACTGCTCGCACCGAGATTGAGTACCGCGTGCCCGCCGGTCACGTGGCCCAGCTCGTGAGCGATCACGCCCTGCACTTCGCCCGCGGTATCCGCCTCATTGATCAGGCCGCTGTTGACGTAGACGGCCTGTCCGCCCGCAACGAAAGCATTCACCGAAGGGTCGTTGACGAGGACGATGTCGACATTGGCCGGATCGAGGCCCGATGCCTTGACCAGCGGCGTCGCCATGTCCTTGAGCAGGGCCTCGGTCTCCGCATCGCGCAGGATCGATTGCGCCGCAGCGGGCGCAGCCGCCCAGCCCAGCAGGGCCAGAAAGGCAAGGAGCCTCATCAGGGGGACGGCAAATCGCTCTAACGGCATCGTCTCTCTTGGAACCTTTTTGGCCTTAACCCCCGCTGAAGCGCCAGGGTCAGGCCCGTTGTCGCACGGGATGCGCCCAGCCTAGCGGGCACCCGTGCCGTTTCCAAGAGCGGCGCAGGCCATGCACCGGGCGAATGCCCCGACGCGGTGCCTATCCGAGAATCTGGCGAGCGGCGCGGTCCAGAAGCGCCTCGTCGTCGCAGACTTCGCCGAGCAACACCACTTCGCCCGATTCCAGTCGCCGTGCGACGATGACCGTGAACTCGCTTTCGCGGGCGACCTCCTCGATCGGCTTGGGATCGAGGCAACGCAGTCCCTCGATCAGGGTCTCGTGGCGCGACAGCGGCCCGCTGCCCTTGCCGCTTTCCTCGCGGCGCAGACGGCGCTCTTCCCTGACGAGGCCCTTGAGTCCGCCCGGCGCATCGGACAGGAATGCCCCAAGCGTCCCGCATTCGAGGCCGAGGCGGCGGCCATGGGCAATGACGGTCGCGAATTCGGTCAGGCGGGTCTTGTCGTAGTCGCTGCCGAAGACGAGCTTGACCAGCGGAATCAGCGGCGCGCGGTCCTGCACCTTGAGGCCGGCATCCTCCACGAGTTCGGCGAAATCTTCCGGCGCGCCTTCGGCGGCGAGGGCGAAGTCGTAGGCAAGGCCGATCGCCTCGTAGAGAGCGTGGCGCGAACGTTCTTCGCTGCTGCGCGCGAGCATCGCCTGCTCGCGGGCCGAGGCAAGCCAGTCGCCCAGTTCCATCTCGCGATGGACGGACGGCATCGGCGCATCTTCGAAATAGTCCTCGTCGATCTCGTAACCCTCGAGCGACAGGTCCATCCCGGCCGGCCCTTCGACCGGTTCGACCATGCCGAGATCGAGCGGGCCGTCGGCCCAACCGGTCAGCGGCATCGTGCTGCGCAGCATGGCCGGGCGCGATTCGACCGCTTCGTCGATCTGCTTCATCAGCGCATCGGTGCTGGTCTGGTCGGCCAGTTCCTTCCAGTTGATCACGCCATAGATGTGATCGATCTGGTCGTCGTTGCGCGAGAAGGGCAGGAGAATGCCGCGATAGAGAATCGTCGCGCCGCGCTGGTTGACGAATTCCGCCTCGAAACCGATCGGCGCCTGGTTCGCAATGATCTGCATGTAGTGATCGGTGATGCGTGACAGCAATGAGCGGGTGGGGACCTGGCTCAGGGTGCGAATCGCGCCGGTCGTGCCGCATTCGTCGGCCAGTTCCGCGCCGAGATAGACGACCGCCGGATCGTCGACTCCATGGGTAAAGTCGAGCAATACGCTATAGGGTCCGAAATCGCCGAGGCTTTCCGGATCGAGGTCGGCAATGTCCGGAAACTGGCGGTTATCCAGCAGACTCGCCCAGAAATTGTAGGCGCGCACCTGCATGCGCCGTTCATCCTTGCCGATGATGGCGGGCGGCTGCCGGCCGCTGTCCTGTTCGTGGCAGGAGCCCTCCTCGGGCTGGTCCTCTCCAGAAAACTGACCGCGCAAACTGTCCATGCGGAAATCCCCAGCAAGTCGAATTGATCTCCCTTCTGGCGCAACATGGTAAATTAACGCTTAAGTTGCGCCATTGTCTCCGGCCGGCGCCTGCAAGCTGCCGCGAACACGCGATTTTTCCTTCTCAGCACATGGCCCGATACCTGCTTATAGCGAGGTACCAATCAATGCATATGTACTACCTTTAACATGGTACCTTGCATCACATAGTAGCTTGCGATATACACTGGGCATCCGCAGGAGTTGATTCGATGTCCGAAATCGAAATCCAGTTGAAGAAAGGGGTGCTTGGGCTGTGCGTCCTGGCACTGCTGTCGCGCGGTGACAGCTACGCCTACGAAATCGCGAGCCGCATGGCCGACGCGGTCGATATGGGCGAAGGCACGATCTACCCGCTCATGCGCCGCATGCAGTCGGAAGGTCTGGTGACCACCTACCTCGAGGAATCGCCCTCGGGTCCGCCGCGCAAGTACTACCGCATCACCGATACCGGTCGCGAACGCCTGTCAGAACAGGTTGGCGACTGGCGTACCTTCACCGCCGCCGTGAACGGCCTCATCCTCGGCAGTGAAGCGCCGATGGAGGAAGGGGAGACCAGCCATGAAGCGTAACGAGTTCATCAAGCGCCTGAAGGCCGGCCTCAAGGGCATGCCTCAGGAAGACATCGCCGAAATCGTCGCCGACTACGAAGAGCATTTCGACGCCGGCGCCGCAGACGGCCGCAGCGAGGAAGAAGTCGCCGCAGCCCTCGGCAATCCTAGCCGCCTGGCCCGCGAACTGCGCTTCGAGGCCGGTTTCCGCAACTGGGAAAGCGCCCGCTCGCCGTCTTCGGCATGGTCCGCAATCCTGGCCTTCATGGGCCTGGCAACGATCGACATCCTGATACTGCTGCCGGTCGTCCTGCCGGTCATCGGCGTCGTGTTCGGCCTGTTCGTGGCGGTTCTGGCGATCTTCGTTTCCGGTGGCTTCGTGCTGATCGCCGGACCCTTCAGCGGCTTTCCCGGCGGCTGGCTGGTCGCGATCCTCGCAGGACTGGGCATGATGAGCGCCGCGGTCGCGGCTGGCGCGCTGCTGATGCTGATCAGCATCGGGATCGTCAATGCCCTCATGTGGTTCGGCCGCCTGCACTACCGGGTGATCGAGCCTGCCATCCACGCAGAAGACTGAAAAGACGAAGGAAGGAGAAACTGAGATGCTCAGGAAACTGCTCATCGTATTCGCCAGCGGCGTGATCCTTTCGATCGTCGCATTCGGCTCGGCATGGGTCATCGGCGGTGAGAAACTGCGCAAGGACGTCGCCGAAGGCCATGGCTGGACTTGGACCATCGGCGACGAGGACGAGGACCGGGGGCCCGACAAGACCCGCAAGTTCGCCGTCGAGCCCGGCGCCAAGCTGGCCATGGAAATCCCGGTCCAGCTCACTTTCACCCGTGGCGATACCTCCGAGATGGTCGTCACCGGCCCGCAGAAGATCGTCGACCGCCTGACCTGGGTGGACGGTCGCCTCGGCATCGAGGGCAAGTACCGCTCCAGCCGCGGCATCAAGGTCCGGATCACCGCGCCCGAGATCAACGGCCTCGACCTCGACGCCCCGGGCGACGTGACTCTCGCCGGTCTCGACCAGGAGAAGTTCACGCTGCGCTCGGAAGGCGCGGTCGATCTCGATGCCAAGGGCCGCGTGCGCAAGCTGGTCATCACTTCGGCCGGCGCCGGATCGATCGACGTCGGCGAAGTCGATGCCGAAGACGCCGTGGTCCGCATCGACGGCGTGGGTGACGTCACCGTGGGCGCGAGCAACCTGATCGATGTCGTGATCAACGGTGCAGGCCACGTCAGCCTGGTCCGCAAGCCTGCGACCCTGCGCAGCCAGATCAACGGCGTCGGCTCGGTCGACCACGACTACTGAGAACACCGGAAGGGAGGAGCCTTCCGCCGCCAGGCATCCCCCGGCCAAGCGGCGGTCGATCCACGAAGAAGGCCGCATCGTCATGGGACGGTGCGGCCTTCTTCTGTGAGTCCGTCTGCAGGCGCGCCCGGCGCCCTGGAAACTCAGTGCACCGGTGGATCGACAGGGGGCACGGCATGAACCGGCGCCACCGGCTCGTCGCTCTCACGCGGCGGCATCGCGTTTTCCGGTACCTCGCGAATCTGCATGTCCGGCGTGGCGACGTGTTCGAGATTGCGGGCGGTGACCCGGATCTCGTCGCCGTCGATCAGGATCTCGTTGAAACTCGGCGGGGTGGAGCGGATGCGGCGCGAGAGCGTACCGGCACCGATCATGCGCAGCGGTCCGCGCGCGGTCTGCTGGAGAAGATCGAAAGGATCGTGAATATGCCCGGTCAGGATCGCGGCTACCTTGCGCTCGGCCAGGGCCTCCATCGCCTGCGTCCCGTCGATGGTCAGGCGTTTGCCGCTCGGCGCGCGTTCGGTCAGCGGGTGATGCGCCGTAACAAGGATGCGCGTTCCGGCAGGATGGGCATCGATGGCGGCCAGAGTCTCCTCGAGCGCCCTTGGTGTCACCCACCCGTTCGACCAGGGAAAACGCCACTGCGCCCGCGTCGCCGTCTTGAGCGGAACGATGGCAAGATCGGGCAGGTCCAGCTGCGCCTCGACCATGCGTTCGATCTTGTGAAACCGCTTGTAGGGCGTGGTAAAACGCTCGAGCAGGTTGAAATAGGGCATGTCGTGATTGCCGACCTCGACCGTGACCGGCACGTCGAGCGCGGAAATCCAGTCGGTTGCCGCCGCGAACTCGCGATGGCGCGCGCGCATCGTCAGGTCGCCGGTGATGGCAACCGCATGCGGCTTTTCGCGGGCAATGCACTGCTCCACCCAGGCGAGAGCGTCGCGGTCTTCCAGTCCGAAATGGATGTCACTGAGATGGAAGAGCTTGATCGGACCGGAATACATGCTCGAGACCTTACCGTGCATCGGCGGTTGCCAACAGGTCTACTTCGCAATTGGCCAGACTGAACTGGTCCGCGGTTCCCCCGTCGAAGGGTTCGCCGTCGATCAACAGGCCCATGGGTTCTCCCTCGGGGCAAACGAGCCGGATGGTTTCGTGAATGCCCAACCGGTCGTGCGGGCCATCGCGAAAGTTTCGATTGAGCAGCGCGATACCCTGCCCGGCGAAATCGCCAAGCGTCTCGGCATAATAGCCTTTTACTTCGAGGCCGGAGTCATGCGGGTTCACGGTGATCGCCGCATAGCCTTCCTCGCGCCCGCAGTCGACACCTTCGCAGACCACCTTGGGTGCGCTTGTGGAATGGGCGATCGCTTCGCGCGTGGCCGTCACGACTTCCAGGATGCTGGACGAGCGGATTGCCTCGCGCACTTCGTTCCAGATCGCACCCGGCCCGGCCAAGACGCCGGTCAGCCCTTCACCATGGCGCGAACGGATGACGCTCGGCCGGACGCGGCGGGCCTTGCCCCTTGCGAGCCTTTCGACGATCTGCGTCGCGGGGACGTCGCCGTGCAGGCGCTTGGACAGCAGGTTCATCGTGCCGCCCGGCAGGACCAGCACCGCGCCGTTCCAGCCATAAGCCCTGGTGACGACGGTATGGGTGGTCCCGTCACCGCCGAACACCAACAGCAGATCCACGCCCTGGGCATCGAGTTCTTCGGGAGTGGGCGCGCTTTCGTCCGGGAAGCGGATACGCCGGGCCGGCGGCATGCCCGCGTTGTCCAGCGCGCTAACCAGTTCGGCAACGGCTTCATCGTCATTGCTGCCGCTCGCCGCGTTACAGACCAGCCAGGTTTTCTTTGCGTTTCCCATGCAGCAAAAAACCGGCCGGCTGCCCCGCGGTTCCCGTCACACCTTGCCGCTGTAGATGAGCCATGCGGAAAAGCCGTTGAGCACGGTGTAGAGCGCATAGACCCAGGCCCAGCCGGAAGACCCCGCCGCGGCCATGACCATCGCGCCCAGCAGCATTGCGAATTCGACGATCAGGCTGAGACGTCCCCCCAGCGGCTGAAAGAACCAGGGCACGTGCGCAAGCATGGGGTGGCCGCTTTCCAGAACAGCCTTGTGCGCAGCGAAGTTGAGTACGCCCAGGCAAAAGACGATGATCAGGCCCACCATTGCCGTCACACTCTACATCGCGCGCAGCGAACTTGCCAGCACATGCACGAATCACAGGGCCGATTCACGGGCCTGAAGGCAGATTACCGGCAGATTGGACGGTTTTTCCGGGGACCGACGCTCGCCGTTCGTCGGCTGCATATGTCGTTCATCCAAGTTGCAGGCCTTTCGTCGAAGTCGAACGACCCGCGGTCGAGGTGCGCGTGAAGCCCGCGGGAATCGGGGGCAGAACAATCTCATCGAGCCGCCCGGAACACTTTCCGCCCTGGCTCAGACCCGAGGAGGAAATCACGATGTTCACGACTACCCCGATCGCCGCCGCCGCACTTCTTGGCCTTGCCCTGACCGCGGCCCCGTCCTTCGCCAGGGACGTCGAGGTCCGCTATGCCGATCTCGACCTGGCTTCGGTCGAAGGCCAGCAGACCCTGGAACGCCGCATCGATCGCGCCGCCCGCAGCGCCTGCGAATACGATCGTTACGACACCGGTTCGCGCATCCACTCGCGTGAGAAGATCCAGTGCTACCGCAAGGCCCTGGAAAGCGCGAAGACGCTGATGGCGAGCAAGATCGAAGCCGCTCGGGAATCGCAGCTCGGCGGCTGAGGCCTATGCCTTCCGAACCAACGAGGTCCCAAAAAAATAAGACCCGGAAAAACGCCTGCGGCGGGCTTTGCGGCCCGCCGTTTTTCTTTGCGCATCCCACAACGGCAGGAAACCGGGACGTAAGGCTCAGCGGCCCGCCATCTTCTTGACTGCGGGCAGGTAGGTCCGGCCAATCCGCAAGGCTTCACCGTCGCCGGTTTCTGCCGACCACACGCCCAGCCCCTCATGCTTGAGACCCATCACGAAATCGCGGCGCAGGATGCAGCTGCGGTGGATGCGGATAAAGTGCTCCGGATCGAGCTTCTGCTCGAGGCTGGTGATGGTCTGTAGCAGCAGGTAACTCTGCCCCGGCACATGCAGGCGCACGTAGTCGCGCTCTGCATCGATGCGCTGCACGTCGCTTGCCGGGATCCGCACCAGTTCGGAGCGGTGAGGCACCCAGAATTCCTCGAGCCACTCGCTCGGCGGGGCATTGCGTTCACCGCGCCTTGCCATGACCCGCCCGATGGCGCGTTGCAGCCGATCGGGCGCAACCGGCTTGAGCACGTAGTCGACCGCATCGAGATCGAAGGCCTCGACCGCAAACTCGTCATGCGCCGTCACGAAGATCACCGCAGGCGCGTCCGCCTTGCCCGACAGCCTGCGGGCGACGGTGAGACCGTCGGTTTCCGGCATCGTCAGGTCCAGCAGCACGAGATCGGGCCTGAGCGCCTCGATCAGACGCAGCGCGGCTTCGCCATCGCTGGCCGTACCGGTCACGGTAATCCCGTCCATGCGCGCACAGATCACCTGCATGCGCTCTACCGCGAGAGGTTCATCATCGACGATCAGCGTTTTCAGTGGGCCTTGCGCAGCGCCGTTGCCCGCATCCATTTCAGCCACGGCGATGCTCCAGCGGCATTCTCAGGACCGTGGCGAAGCCGCCATCGGCCGTCTTTCCGAAATCGATGCTGCCCGCGCTGCCATAGCGGGCCCGCAGCCTGTCACGGACATTACCCAGGCCGATTCCGCAGCCTTGCGTCTTGCCCGCTTCGATGCCGGGACCGTCGTCGCTTACCGAAATCACCAGTTCTTCCCCTTCCCGATGCGCAGCGATGGCGATCGTCACCGGCTTCTGCGTGGCGGCGACCGCGTACTTGACCGAGTTTTCGACCAGCGGCTGGAGGATCATGCCCGGCACCTTCGCATCGACGACGGCATCGTCAATATCGATCTTCGTCAGCAAACGATTGGGAAAACGCACCGCCTCGATGGCGAAGTATAGCTGCTGCAGCTCGATCTCTTCAGCCAGCGGCAGATCGCCGGTCGGATCGCCCGACAGGGTGCGCCGGTAAAACGTGGAAAGCGTCTGGATCATCGTTTCGGCATCGTCCTGCCTGCCAGTCATGACCAGCGCCGAAAGCGAGTTGAGCGTGTTGAACAGGAAGTGCGGATTGACCTGATAGCGCAGCGAGCGCAGCTCCGCCGCCTCTGCCGCGCGGCGATATTCACCCTCGCGCCGCTCGGCCGCGCGGGCTTCCTCCGCCTTGGCCAGCGCGAAGTACAGCGCTGCCCAGGCCAGGACGAGGAAATAGCGCCCGAATGCGGTGTCGGCGATCCCGGCCCAGCGCTTGAACGCAGCATCCTTGGGCATTTCGGTGTGAATGGTGATGGCGGATTCGCCGTTATCGCGCCGGGTGGGGTGCACCTGCACATCGGGGACCGCCTCTTCTCCCGCGGCCCCGGTGCCCTCGTCTCCGGGCCCGCCGGTTTCGCGCAGGTTTGGCAGGTCGACCAGGATGTTTCCGGCCTCGTCCCGCGAAATGCGCACGTTGCCCTTTTGCGTCGTCACCGACGTCTCGTGCTTGCCGCCCTGGTCCTCGTCATATTCGATGTCGGAGAAGATCGTGTTGTTGATCAGGCTGAGGACCAGCGACAGGGGCAGGGCACCCACCAACACCACGGCCAGCCGCACCCCCGCGGACTTGCGGTCGAGCATCTGCAGCAGCGGCCACACCGCCACCATGACCAGCATGGACAGAATGCAGATCGTCAGCCGGCGCGAGATGATCGGCCATACGAAATCGAAGCCGATCACCACGCCGCGCAGCGTCGCGACCGTGAAGTAGCACGCCCAAAGGGCCGCCAGCGACAGCAGCACCAGCCGCGCCGGAACCCGGGGTTCGTTGGAAAGATCCGTCATAACCGATCGGAATAGCGCGAAAGTTCCCTTTCGCGCCAGTTCCCCGATCGGATCCGGTGCGCCGTTCGTCGATGCACCGGATCCGGGGGCCTTTGCCTGCCGGAGATCAGTCGGCGAGCAGATGCTCCTTGGCGATCTTTTCCTTCCAGACCAGCGGGGCCAGCTGGTGGACGTTCTTGCCTTCGGAATCGACCGCAACGGTCACCGGCATGTCCTTGACGGTGAATTCGTAGATCGCTTCCATGCCGAGGTCGGCGAAGCCGACGACCTTGGCTTCCTTGATCGCGCGGGCGACGAGGTAGGCAGCGCCGCCGACGGCCATGAGGTAGGCCGACTTGTGCTTGGCGATGGACTCGGTGGCGGCAGGGCCGCGCTCCGACTTGCCGATGCTGGCGAGCAGGCCCTGGCCCAGCATCATGTCCATGAACTTGTCCATGCGGGTGGCGGTGGTGGGACCGGCCGGACCGACCACTTCCTCGCGCACCGGATCGACGGGGCCGACGTAGTAGATCACGCGGCCCTTGAACTCGACCGGCAGTTCCTCGCCCTTGGCCAGCATGTCCTGGATGCGCTTGTGCGCGGCATCGCGGCCGGTGAGCATCTTGCCGTTGAGCAGCAGGCGGTCGCCCTGCTTCCAGCTCTGGACGATTTCCGGGGTGAGCGTGTCGAGGTCGATGCGCTTTGCGCCGGCATCGGGAGCCCATTCGACCTTCGGCCAGTCGTCGAGGTTCGGCGTCTCGAGGAAGCTCGGCCCCGAACCGTCCAGCGTGAAGTGCGCGTGGCGAGTGGCGGCACAGTTCGGAATCATGGCGACGGGCTTGCCGGCGGCATGGCACGGCCAGTCCATGATCTTGACGTCGAGGATGGTGGCAAGGCCGCCAAGGCCCTGCGCGCCGATGCCCAGCGCGTTCACCTTGTCGAAGATCTCGATGCGCAGCGCCTCGATGTCGTTCTGGGGCCCGCGAGCCTTGAGCTGGGCCATGTCGATCGGCTCCATCAGGCTCTGCTTGGCAAGCTTGACGCAGTGTTCCGCGGTTCCGCCGATGCCGATGCCCAGCATGCCGGGCGGGCACCAGCCGGCACCCATCTGCGGAAGCATCTCGATCACCCAGTCGACGATGGAATCGCTGGGATTCATCATCTTGAACTTCGACTTGTTTTCAGAGCCGCCACCCTTGGCGGCAACGTCGACCGAGACCTTCGAGCCCGGGACCATGCTGACCGACAGAACCGAGGGGGTGTTGTCCTTGGTATTACGGCGGGTGAAGGCAGGATCCGCCAGCACCGAGGCGCGCAGCTTGTTCTCGGCATTGTTGTAGGCGCGGCGCACACCTTCATCGACCACTTCCTGCAAGCTGCGGTCGGATTCGAGGCGGCAGTTCTGGCCCCACTCGATGAAGACGTTGACGATGCCGGTGTCCTGGCAGATCGGGCGATGCCCTTCCGCGCACATGCGGCTGTTGGTCAGGATCTGCGCGATGGCGTCCTTTGCCGCGGGGCCCTGCTCCGCCTCGTAGGCGTCGCCCAGCGCGCGGATGTAGTCCATCGGGTGGAAGTAACTGATGTACTGGAGGGCGTCGGCAACACTCTCGATGAGGTCGTCTTCGCGGATTGTCACCATATCTGCCATGGAATTGCGCTCCCGGTTCGCGGAAATCGTGGATTTGCCGGTCCCCATACGGCGGGACGGGGTGATCGTCAAAGCGCTACGACAACTCGACGAGCGTATTGTCAAAGCGCTTGGCCTCGCAGGCGCCTTGTCCTAGAAGGCGCCCCACAAATGCCGAATTTGCAACCCATGCAAATGGCACGCATCGGCCCTGCAAGTATCGAGGGAACAGCACGAAATGACCTTGACCGAGGATCGGTCCGCCCCGTCCGCCCAGAATTCCGTGAGCGCGGCCCGTCGCGCCATGATCACCAGCCAGCTGCGCACCAGCGGCGTCAACGAGCCCTGGGTGCTCGCAGCGATGGCCGGCGTTGCCCGCGAGGACTTCGTTCCCGAAGCCATGCGCGATGCCGCTTATATCGACCGTGCGATCCCGCTGGGCAACGGCCGCTCACTGGCCGCACCGCTCGTCCAGGCCAAGATGCTGGCCGAAGCCGAACCGACCGCGCAGGACAAGGCCCTGCTCGTCGGCGATGGCGCCGGCTACCTCGCCGCGCTGCTGCGTCCGCTGGTCGGCACGCTCGATGCCGTGGATCCCGCCGAAGCCGGCGCCATGGCAGGTGAGGGTGGCTACACGCTCGTCGTGATCGACGGCGCAATCGAGGAACTGCCCGCAAATGTCGCCGCCCAGCTCGGCGAAGACGGACGCATCGTCACCGGCCTGATGACCCGTGGCGTTTCGCGTCTCGCTTCCGGCCGCAAGGCTGCAGGCGTGGTGTCGCTGCTCCCGCTTGCCGAGATCGGCATTCCTGCACTTCCCGAATTGGCGGCTCCGAAACGCTGGAGCTTCTGACCATGACCCGGTTCGTGTGGGGGCGCGCCGGGCTACTGTCGGGAATAGCCTGCATCGCAGCGATGCAGGCTCCGTCTGCGCGCGCCGACACGCTGCGTGAGGCTCTCGTCCTTGCCTATCAGACCAACCCGACGCTGCAGGCGGCCCGCGCCCAGCAGCGCGGCGTGGACGAAGGCGTGCCGATCGCCCGGGCCGCAGGCTTGCCGAGCGTCAGCGCGGATGGCCGCTACACCGAATTCGTGAAGCAGAGCAGCACGGCGTTCAACGCCCCGGACCGGGCGGTCAACGCCAACACGAACCTCAATGTGCCGATCTACTCCGGTGGCCTGGTCAAGAACCAGATCAAGGCCGCCAAGATCCGCGTTGAGGCCGGGCAGGCTTCCTTGCGCGGCTCTGAAAGTTCGGTCTTCTCCTCGGTGGTCGCGGCCTACATGGACGTCATCCGCAACGAGGCCATCGTGGGGCTGAACCATAACCAGGTCGACGTGCTCAAGGTCAATCTGCAGGCGACCAGCGACCGCTACGAGATCGGCGATCTGACGCGTACCGACGTCGCCCAGTCACAGTCGCGACTGGCCCTGGCGCAAAGCGACGCCCGCACGGCCGAAGCCAACCTCGCCGCCGCGCGCGAGACGTATATCCAGCTCGTCGGCAAGGCTCCGGAAGCGCTGGAGACGCCGCCGCCACTGCCGAACCTGCCTGACAGCCCGCAGACCGCGGTCGATCAGGCGCTGGAGCACAATCCGGACCTGATCGCCGCCCGCGAACGCACGCTCGCGGCGGAAAAGGACATTGACGTCGCCAGCGCCGGACGCTTGCCGAAGGTCAGCCTGTTCACCTCCGGTGCCTACAACAATTATCTCGGCACGCTGGTCAGCGGGGGGCAAGGTGGCGGCAGCGCAAGGCAGGCCGAAACGACTGCGCAGGCAGGCGCTTCGATCTCGATTCCGCTGTTCCAAGGCGGCCTGCCTGCCGCCCAGAGGCGCCAGGCGCAGGCCTCGGCCTCGACCGCGCTCGAGAACGAGATCGCCATCGAGCGCCAGGTCATCGCGCAAGTACGCTCCGCCTACACCTCGTGGATTGCCTCGAAGGACCTGATCCGTTCGACCCAGGTCGCCGTCGATGCGGCGAAGCTCAGCCTCGAAGGCGTGCGCGCCGAGAACACGGTCGGCAATCGCACGATCCTGGACATCCTCAATGCCGAACAGGAACTGCTCAATGCGGAAGTCCAGTTCGTCACTGCCAGGCGCAACGCCTATGTCGCCGGATTCTCCCTGCTTGCCGCGATGGGCCGCGCCGAAGCGCGCGATCTGAACCTCGACGGCGGGATTCTCTATGACCCCGAGGTCAACTACGAACGGGTCAAGGGCAAGATCTTCGACTGGGAGAACGATCCCGCTCCGGTCGCCCAATCGACACGAACCGTTGACACGCCGCTGCAGGACGGTGAAATTCCACAGAATTAAGCATGCGCAGCGAATCGGGGCCAAAGTGATTCGGCCGCGCGTGTGTCTGCCTTTGTCCTAAGGCATGCTAAGGGGCCTATACGATGCGTCAGAACGGTGAACCCTCGGTCGAGGAGATCCTGCAGTCGATCAAGCAGGTGATCGCGCGCGACAACCGCGCGGGCGCCAAGGTCGAACGCACGCGTCGCGCCACCGCCGGCGTCATCGAGCTTGAGGAAGAAGAGGACGAGGACCTCGAAGACGTCCTCGAGCTGCAGGAAACCGCCGAGCTGGAGCCCGATATGGACGAGGATAACGAGGAACCTTCGCTGATTCAGGACAATGTCCGCGCCTCGATGCGCGAATCCCTGGCAGCCCTGGCGATGCTTTCCGAACCCAGCGCCCCGCCGCAGATCGTGCGTTCGGGCGAAACCTCGCTGGAATCGCTGACCCGCGAACTGCTGCGCCCCGCACTTGCCGAATGGCTGGACAAGAACCTGCCTCCGCTCGTGGAGCGGATGGTCGCAGCCGAAATTTCGCGGATCGTCGGCAAGAAGGGCTGACGCTAAAGGTCCGATGCGACGACGCTCGCACTGGACCTGCGCCCCTTCGGTGCCTACTTGCCGTCCATGAGCAAGCACCGCCACGAACTCGAGAAGGCCGAAGAAGCCCTCGCCAAGGCGGGTGGCAATTCCATCGAACGCCACATCTTCATCTGCGCCGAACCGCAGAAAGGTGAATGCTGCAGCCCGGAAAAGGGCCAGGCGAGCTGGAAATACCTGAAGAAACGCCTCAAGCAGCTGGGCCTCGACGGCCCAAAGACGACCGAGGGCGGGGGCGTCGCGCGTACCAAGGCGGACTGCCTGCGCATCTGTTCATCAGGCCCGGTTGCCGTCGTCTGGCCGGACGGGGTCTGGTATCACTCCTGCGATGAGGACGTGCTGGAACGGATCATCCAGGAACATCTCATCGGCGGCACACCGGTCGAGGACTATCGCCTGCGTCCTGCGGCAAACTGATCGACTGACTCAGAGATCGGTTTCGTCTTCGAGCGGGTTGACGATCGATTCATCGTGGCCGGTTCCGCTGGACAGGAAAACGAGCCCCATCAGCGCCGAAGCCAGCAGCATCGTGAATCCGATTCCCAGCGCGGTCGCAATGTAGAGGTGGACCGAGACCATGCCGTTCGACCGGTAGAGGACAATCACCGAGCCCAGAACGAGGCCAACCGTGATCGTCATCATCCAGCGCATGATACGCCTGAACCGGTTCCAGGCGTGCGCCGCGTTGACCGGATCTTCGAGGGGGGAGCGTGGTATCATTGCGTCTCATTTGCGCCTTGTGGGCCCCTGTCGCAAGGGCCTCGTGACACGCAGCGCGATCTGTCTGTCGAAGTGGCTAGTCCCCGAAACCTGTGGTATTCTGCGCCTGCAAAGCAAAACGGGGAGAATACGACGATGACGATCGGGCGCATTATCGAAGGCCGCGATACTGTTCTTACCTGCCAGGTCAGCAACACGGTGCGCGAAGCCGTGGAAATACTGGCCGAACGTCGTATCGGTGCCTTGCCGGTCCTGGATGGCGAAAGCCTTGCCGGCATGTTCTCCGAACGCGACGTCATCTACCGCTTGCGCGAATTCGGTCCCAGCGTTCTCGACAAACCGGTCAGCGACGTCATGACGGCGCCTGCCGTCACCGTGGAATCCCTGACCTCGGTGATGACGGCACTGGCCATGATGACCCGGCGGCGCATCCGCCACCTGCCGGTCATGGACGGAGAGCGCATGATCGGCATGGTTTCGATCGGCGACCTCGTGAAATATCGCATCGACAAGGTGGAATCCGAAGCCGCGGCGATGCGCGACTATATCCAGATGGCCTGATCGCCGCCCAAACCGGACGATCAGCCGCAATTCCCTGTCCTGAGGCGCCGCGTCGGCTCTGCCCCGACGCCTTGCCGCACGGGGCAGGGACGCCTACATGCGGCATATGGACCAGCAGAATCTCACTCTCAGCCCTTCCGCCGCCGCGCGCGTGGCCACGATTGCCGCCAAGCAGGGCAAGGCCGCGATCCTGCGCCTTTCGGTCGAAGGCGGAGGGTGCTCCGGGTTCCAGTACAAGTTCGGCCTCGCCGATGCTCCCGAGAGCGAGGATTCGGTGACCGAAACCGACGGCGTGAAGCTGGTCGTAGATCCGGTCAGCCTCGATCTCGTCAGCGGCTGCATCGTCGATTACGTGGAATCCTTGGGTGGAGCGGCTTTCCGGGTGGAGAATCCCAACGCCGCCGCCGGATGCGGATGCGGATCGAGCTTCAGTATCTGAGCTTGACGAACCGGCGCCTGACTGCCGAGAAGGCGCCATGAAAATCGCAACCTTCAATATCAACGGCGTCAAGGCGCGCCTGCCCCGTCTACTCGAATGGCTCGAGGAAACCCGCCCGGCTGTCGCCTGCCTGCAGGAAATCAAGTCACAGGATGAAGGCTTCCCGATCGCCGAGTTCGAGAAGCTGGGCTACAAGGGCATCTGGCATGGCCAGAAAAGCTTCAACGGCGTGGCCATCCTTGCCGACGGCGAAGCGCCGGTCGAAGTCCAGCGGGGCCTCGACGGGGAGCCCGAGGACGATCATTCGCGCTATCTGGAAGCCGATGTCTTCGGCATCAGGATCGTGTGCATCTACTTGCCCAACGGCAACCCGGTGCCCGGTCCCAAGTTCGACTACAAGCTGCGCTGGATGAAGCGGCTGCGGGAACGCATGGCCGCAATCAAGGCCGAGGAAGTCCCCGCCATCGTCACCGGCGACTTCAACGTCATTCCGCACGACCGCGATATCTGGTCGCCGCCGGCCATGGCCGCGGACGCCCTCATGCAGCCGGAATCGCGCGATGCCTACTTCCGCCTGCTCGGCGACGGCTGGACCGACGCAATCGCCACCCACAACCCGCGCGGAGGCGTCTGGACCTACTGGGATTACCAGGCCGGGGCCTGGCAGCGCGACCACGGCTTTCGCATCGACCATGCCCTACTTTCGCCCGAACTGGCCGATCGTCTGGTCGCCTGCGGCGTCGACAAGGCGCATCGCGGCCGGGAGAAGGCCAGCGACCATGCACCGGTGTGGGTCGAACTGAGGAAGTGATGCGCGGGGCCCGCCCGAAGGGGCGGGCCGTCCGTCAGCGATAGAAGATGTGGTTGTCGACCTGAGCGAGGCGCTTGAGACGCCAGTTCGGCGACACGCGGGCGGCGTGGAAGAACAGCGCACCTTTGGCCGGGCTTTTCCAACTGCCGTCGATCGCGATGGTGGCGATGGCCAGCGCCCGGCGCCAGTCCTTTGAACGCTCACGGATCTTTGGCATGCGGTTGCCGCGCACGAAGGAAAACTGCGAGCGCTGGAACACGACGTCGCAGAAGTTGTCGGGAAAACGATCCGATTTGGTGCGATTGACGATCACCCGTCCGACGGCAAGCTGCCCTTCGAGCGATTCACCGCGCGATTCGAAATAGATCGCACCGGCAAGGCAACGCAGCTGCCTGCCGACTGCATCGGGCATGCTCTGCTCTGCAACAAGTTGCGCGAGGGTGTCGGCCTCGATGACCTGATCGTCGCTGTCGTCTTCCACTTCGATCCCGTCATCTTCGGACGGAAACGCCTGAATTACCGGTTCGGAGACGAAATTCACCTGGGGTTCCGGTTTCGCCAGGATCGGAACGATGTCCGACGTGGCTGCGCCCGACCCCTGGGCGCTGAACAATGCGGTAAACACCGTTGCGGTCAGCGCTATAGCGCTGGCCCACTGCAATTTAGTTCGCATCAAGCCTTGGTCTAAAGCGGTGGACCCATCTGATACAGGCTGAAACAGAATGCCGTTTCGGGCATTGAAGTTCTGTCAGCGCCTGCCGACGATCCCCCGGCTGCGTGCTAGCTGGTGTGGCCGAAATGCCTCCCGCGCCGCCTTCGCGTTTGCGGCCCCATTACCTTGCATTCCTTGCAAGTCAACCGGATTCGTTACCCGATTCCGATGAAACGCTCACCATCCGCGATATCAAGCTCTACAACCCAGATATCCGGGTCCTGTTCGGCCCTACGAGTGATAAACTCTGAAATTTCCCATGGTTTTTCAGTGTCTTGTCTCTTTGAACAAGTCCACTGGCGGGTTCCATCCAATTGCGGCATGCGCTCGTAAGCGCGTGTATTCGCTCCGTTTTCGGTAAGGACGACCATGATCGTTCCAGCGTCGCGTTCACCTTTATTGATAACGGTTGCGAAACCACCTTCGGCCTGGACCCGACGAATCAGACCCGACACCTCGAGGTGTGCAGGCAGGCGCGCTTCCATCGGTCAGGCCGGGGCCGTGAAGGCGGCGGAATATCCGGGAAGGCCGGAGAGAGGAATGCGCGAGCGCATGAATGTGCCGGTCCCGCGTCCCACCTCGTCGCCTTCCTCGTCGATCAATCGCGATTCCGCCACGAGCACGCGGCGGCGGCCGCTGACCCAGCGCCCTTCGGCACGGACAGTCCCTCCCTTGATCGGCTTGCTGAGCAAGAGGTTGAACGAGGTGGTAAGCAGGAAGCGATCGGTGATCAGCGTGTTCGCGGCATAGAAGGCCGCGTCGTCGAGCATCTTGAAATAGATCGTGCCATGCGCGGCTCCGGCTGCGTGAAAACAATCGGGCCCGACATCGAACGTGATGCACGAATGCCCTTCACCGGTGATCTGGAGAACCGAACGAAACTTCTCGTTGATGGCGGCTGAAGCATAGAGGCTTTCCAGGGCCCGCCAGTGAAGGTTCGCACCGGCTGCGTCGGCGTTGTCAGCCTCGGTCATGTCAGGCAGCGTCGCGTTCGATGACGTTGCTCAGGAGGCTGTAGAGAACTTCCGGCCCCGGGGCTTCGATCAGGTCGTCGTGCATGCGCTCATCGCGCATCATGCGCGAGATCGCGGCGAGGGCATGAAGGTGCGCGGCGCCGGCGCCGTCCGGGGACAGCAGGCCGAAAACCAGATCGATCGGCATGCCGTCGGCGGAATCGAACTCTACGGGAGCTTCAAGCCGCATGAACGCAGCAACCGGACGCTTGAGGCCGGAAATGCGGGCGTGCGGGATCGCAATACGGCGACCGAAGCCGGTACTGCCCAATTCCTCACGTTCGAGCATGCGTTCCAGCACCTCATCGCGCTGAAGGTCATAGACCTGCGCAAAAAGGCCGGCGAGCTCGCTGAGAATAAGATCCTTGCTGTCTGCGACAGTCGTAACGACGGCCTCAGGCAGAAGAGTAAAAAGACCATTCATGCCAAATCTGATTCTAGTCTTGACCGGTTGCCATTTATTATACGCTCATAACCCCCGGAATATCCGGGGGTTACGTCCTCTCCTCCGATCAGGAATTCAAACGCCTGGTGACGTCACTGCTCGGCGTCAGTGAGGTTCGACCCAGCCGATCGAACCGTCGCCGCGGCGGTAAACCATATTATGCCGACCAGTACCAGCGTTTTTGAAGAACAAAGCCGTGGTATTGCGCAGGTCAAGCATCATGACCGCATCGGAAACGGTTGCTTCGGGAACGTCCACACGAGTCTCGGCGATGACCAGCGGCGCATCGGCCTCGATCTCGTCGTCGTTCTCGACCGGCGTTTCCTCGAAGATGGTGTAGGCCGCTTCCTCGGCAGCAATCGCATGGGCAGACTGCTCGTGGCGATCCTTCAGTCGGCGCTTGTAACGGCGCAGCTGCTTGTCGATCTTTTCCGCAGCCTGGTCGAGAGCAAGGTGCGCATCATGGGCAAGGCCGGTGGCCTTGAGAACCAGGTTCTGCATGACATGCATGATGATATCGCACCGGAAAGCGCCGGCAGGCGCTCGGCCGAAGGTCACGTGCGAGGACAAGGCCCGACTGAAATACTTCTCGATGATCGCCGTAAGACGTTCACCGGCGTGGACCTGAAGGGCCTCGCCAGTATCGACCTGGTGACCGGAGACGCGGATATCCATGGGCGTATTCTCCTCTTGCTAGAGTTTAGGCACCCCAGAGCGGGGTATCGACCGACTTGAGAAATTCCGCATGTGCTGCGAGTTCCTCTTCGGTGGCCGCGTGGGAACGCGGCTGACGGAAAGGTCGATCCCTTCGTGTGAGGATCTTCGTTTCCATCACGATCTCGGTGATTTCGGCTCCCAGCTCGAGGCCGATCTGGCGGCCTCCGCGGAGCTCGACATAGACCTGTGCCAGCAGCTCGGCGTCAAGCAGCGCGCCGTGCTTCGTGCGGTGGCTGCGATCGATGCCATAGCGTGTGCACAGCGCATCGAGCGAGAGCTTCGCGCCGGGATGGCGAACCTTGGCCAGGGCCACGGTATCGACCATCCGGTCGCGGCTGACTTCCGGATGACCGCAGGTCTGCAATTCGAAATTGATGAAGTTGAAGTCGAACCCGGCGTTGTGCGCCACCATCGGGCTGTCTTCGATGAAATCGAGGAACTCGTGCGCACGCTCTGCGAACAGCGGCTTGTCGGCAAGGAAAGCATCGGAAAGACCGTGCACGGCTTCGGCCTCGGCCGGCATCGACCGTTCGGGATTGAAGTAGGCGTGGAAGGTGCGTCCAGTGAGCACTCGGTTGACCATTTCAATGCAACCGATTTCGACCATCCGGTCACCGTTTTTGGGGTCGAACCCCGTCGTTTCGGTATCGAAGATGATCTCTCTCATCACTTCCCATATCTGCCTGCTGAGCCCGGTGTGCAAGGGGCTGACGAAGGAAATTATGCGCTACCCAACGCAGCAACCAATCGGGCGACCTGTTCGCGCGTTTCGGCAAGGCTCGTACCGGTTTCGATGACATGATCGGCCCGCGCGCGCTTTTCAGCGTCGGGTACCTGCAGGGACAGGATCTGCTCGAACTTTTCCTCGGTCATGCCCGGCCTCGCGAGGACCCGTTCGCGCTGGGCCTCGGCCGGGGCGGAAACGACGGCAACGGCATCGACCCCTTGCGCCCCGCCTTTTTCATAAAGGAGAGGGATATCGAAAACGATCAATGCCTTGCCTGCATTCTTCTGCAGGAAATCCTGTCGCATTTCGGCCACGGCGGGATGCACGATGGCTTCCAGCCGGGCCAGCTTTTCCCTGTCCCCGAAGACTGCGGCGCCCAGTTTCGGCCGGTCCACGCCCTGCGCCCCGGTGGTTCCGGGGAAGGCTTCCTCGATCGCCGGAAGCAGGCGACCGCCCGGACCCTGCAGTTCGTGCACCGCGGCGTCCGCATCGAACACGGGAACGCCCAGGTCGCGCAGCATCTGCGCCACTGTCGACTTGCCCATGCCGATCGAGCCGGTCAGACCGAGAATCCGGGGTCGAGTCGCAGTCACTTGAGCAGGATCTCCCGAAGCTCGCCGTCCGAGTCGCGCGGTGGAAAGGTGCCGAAGAACTTCTCGAAGGCGAATGCAGCCTGGCCGATCAGCATGGACAGCCCGTCCACCGTCTCGAACCCGGCCTCGCGCGCCTCCTTCAGAAAAGGAGTCTCCAGCGGGCTGGTAACGATGTCATAGATGACGCTGCCGGGCGGGACATGACTGAAATCAAATTCCAGTGCAGCCTGTCCGGTCATCCCCAAAGGGCTGGCATTGACGACCAGATCCATGATGCCCTTGCGATCGTCAAAGGCAAAATCGGTGGCTTGGGCGAAATGGGCGAGATCGATCGCGTGGTGATCGTCCCCCGTCGCCAGTTCGTCGAGCAGTCCGCGCGCCTTATCGGAGTTGCGACCGGCCAGGACGAGCACGAAGCCCTTGCGCGACAGCGCGGCGACGATCGCACGCGCAGCTCCACCGGTGCCGAGGATACGCGCCATGCGGAACAGGTGTTGCTGGTCGAGCCGATCCTGAAGCGGTTCGAGAAAGCCGGGGGCATCGGTGTTGTAGCCGACCAGCGTTCCATCCTCTTCACGCACGACGGTGTTGACCGCGCCGATGGTCTGCGCAAGCGGATCGAGCCGGTCGAGCAGCGGAATGATGTCCTGCTTGTGCGGCATGGTGACGTTGCAACCGCGCCACCCGGCATCGGCGCGACGGGCCGCCAGATATTCGGGCAAGCCGCCAGGTGCCACGCGGCAGGCTTCATAGCGCGCATCGATGCCCAGCTTGCCGAGCCAGAAATTGTGGATCGCCGGAGACTTCGACTGGGCAATGGGATCGCCGATGACTTCGGCATAGGGTTGGTCCCGGGTGAACGAGGTCATTTCTTCATCACTCCCAGTTCGCGCAGTGCCGCCTGTACCTTGAGCAGCGGCATGCCGAGAATGGTAAAGTAGTCGCCTTCGACCTTCTCGAACAATTGCACGCCGCGGCCTTCGAACCGGAAGACGCCAACGCAGCCCGACACTTCGGGCCATTCAGCCTCCAGGTAATCGGCAATGAAGCCATCGGACATGGCGATCACGTGCAGTTCGGCAAGACCGCCATCGGCCCAGACCACTTCGCCATCGCGGGCAAGGGCAGCCGCGCTGTGGAGCTTCATCACCTTGCCGGAAAAGAAGCGGAGATGTTCGGTCGCCGCCTCGCGCGTTCCCGGTTTGTCGAACCGGAAGCCGTCGCAGGTAACGAGAGAGTCGCTGCCCAGCACCAGCGTGCCGGGTGCATTCTGCGATACCGCAAGGGCCTTGGCCTTCGCGAGGGCAAGCGCGACTTCGCCGGCCGGAACTGCGCCGAGCTCAGCCTCGATCGCCCGTTCGTCGACATGGGCAGGCTGTGTGCAGAAGGGAATCTGGGCAGCTTCCAGCATCGCGCGACGCGATGCACTCTTGGATGCGAGAACGATCATTGTCTTTGCTGTGCTTCCCGAAAAATCAGATCGGCTTGGGTCCGACCGGGCCCTTGATGCCCGAGGCCTTGCGCTCGTTGTAGAGGTTGATGATCGCCGCTGCCGTTTCCTCGATCGAGCGGCGGGTAACATCGATGACCGGCCACGAATTGTCGGCGAACATGCGACGTGCGTATTTGACCTCGCTCTCGACCTTTTCCGCCTGCACGTAGTCGGTATCGGGCGACTGGCTCAGGGAGAGCAGCCGGTTGCGGCGCACCTGGATCAGGCGCTCCGGCGCCGTCGTCAGGCCCACCACCATCGGCCGGCGCAGACCGAACAGGGCCTGGGGCGGCGGACTTTCCACGACGATGGGGATATTCGCGACCTTGTAACCGCGATTGGCAAGATAGATGCTCGTCGGAGTCTTAGACGTGCGCGACACGCCCGCAAGGATGATGTCGGCGTCTTCCCAGTCTTCCCATGCGATCCCGTCATCGTGGGCGATGGTGAACTGGATCGCATCGACCCGCGCGAAATAGGCATCGTCGAGGCGGTGCTGACGGCCGGGACGCCCTTTCGCCTCCTGCCCCAGATGCGCCTCAAGCGCATCGGTCACGTTATCGAGCACCGCAAGCGCAGGGAGCCCCAGCGAGTGGCACCGCTCTTCCAGCCTCCCGCGCGTCTCCTCATTCACCAGCGTAAAAAAGACGAGACCGGGATTGGCGGCGATTTCCCCCATGATGCGGTCGAGGTGCTGCTGTGAGCGGACCATCGGCCAGAAATGGCGCAAGACGTCGCTGTCATCGAACTGGGCCAGCGCCGCCTTGGCAATCATTTCCAGCGTCTCGCCGGTGGAGTCCGAAAGCAGATGTAGGTGAAATCGCGCCATGAATGCGGTCTCGCGAGGTCCTTGTGGCGGCCTGTGGATATGTAGCGGCATAAACCACGGGAGCGTTCCGGTGACAACTCGCGAGGCCGATTCCGTCCCCATCCTCCAGATTCCACAGGGGGTACTTGTGGACAGTCTGGAGAGTCATTCCACAGGCTGGGGATAAGGGGCAAAACGATTCATTGACTCTGAACCGAGCGAGAGTCGCATCGGCGACTTCACCCTGTTCAATCCGGGACAAATCGGGCAAGGGACGCCCGTCCCCGATATCCACAGGGCCAACAGACTCCATCATCCCTTTATAAAATCTTTTATTTTTTTGATCGGACCCGAAACGCGATGCCAGGCCTCCTTCTGAACACGCTCCGTGGCGAAAATTCCGGCAAGCGGCCGATCTGGCTCATGCGCCAGGCTGGACGCTACCTTCCGGAGTATCGGGCCTTGCGTGCAGAGAAGGGCGGATTCCTCGCGCTGGTCTACGATACCGACGCCGCGGCCGAGATTACCCTGCAACCGATCCGCCGGTTCGGTTTCGATGGAGCGATCCTCTTTTCCGACATCCTCATCGTGCCTTACGCGATGGGACAGAATCTCGAGTTCCTTGCAGGCGAAGGCCCGAAACTGAGTCCGCGCCTCGTCGATCATGCGCTTGAAGGACTCACTGCAGTGCCCGAACGGCTTTCCCCGATCTACGACACGGTCGCCAAAGTTCGGGCCTCGCTCGATACCGACAAGACGATGTTGGGCTTTGCAGGGAGCCCCTGGACCGTCGCGACGTACATGGTCGCAGGCGAAGGGAGTCGGGACCAGCATGAGACCCGGGCCATGGCCTATCGCGATCCTGCGGCCTTTCAGGCGATCATCGACGGTATCGTCGACGTAACGGTCGAATATCTCAGCGGCCAGATCGCGGCCGGCGCCGAAGCTGTCCAGCTGTTCGATTCATGGTCGGGCAGTCTTGCCCCCGCACAGTTCGAAAAATGGGTCGTGGCGCCCAATGCGCGCATCGTCGAGCGGGTCAGGGCCCTGCACCCGCAGACCCCGATCATCGGCTTCCCAAAGGGCGCTGGCGAGAAGCTGGCCGCCTATGCGCGCGAGACCGGAGTCGATGCCGTGGGTGTCGACGAGACGATAGACCCGATCTGGGCCGCGCGCGAATTGCCGGAAGGCATGCCGGTGCAGGGCAATCTCGATCCGCTGCTGCTGCTTTCGGGCGGCGCGGAACTCGAAAAGCAGGCCCACGCGGTTCTTGATGCCTTTGCCGCGCGTCCCCACGTGTTCAACCTCGGCCACGGGATCGGCCAGCACACGCCGATCGCGCACGTCGAAGACCTGCTGCGGGTCGTTCGTACCTGGCAGCGCCAAGCGTAAGTGTAGAAGGAAGGAGGGCGCGGCTTTCACGCGCCAGAGGTGACTCATGGAGCAGATTTTGCAGACCACCTACCTTTGGCTGAAAGCCGGCCACATCATCTTCGTGATCTTCTGGATGGCAGGGCTCTTCATGCTGCCGCGCTACTACGTCTACCATCAGGAATCGGCGCCCGGCTCCGACGAAGAGGCGAAGTGGATCGATCGCGAAGCCAAGCTGCGCAAGATCATTCTCACCCCCTCGCTCATCATGGTCTGGCTCCTGGGCCTGGCGCTGGCCAGCTCGATCGGGGCATGGAGCCAAGGTTGGCTGCACACCAAGTTGCTCTTCGTCGTGGCGCTGAGCGGCTATCACGGCTGGCTGGTCGGCTACGGCAAGAAGCTGGCGCGCGGCGAGCGGACCCTGTCGGGCAAGGCCCTGCGCCTGCTCAACGAGATTCCCGGGCTGGCGGCCGCGATCATTGTCGTCCTCGTGGTCGTCAAGCCGTTCTGAATCGCATTTCCGAATGATGGTCCGGCGTGCAGGCGAGGCAGTTTGTCCCGCTTGCGCAGCCGCACAGAAGTGTGCCGTTGACCGGGGGCCGCGCAGGCCTTATCTGGACAGACCACCGGCATTGGGCCGCGACGCCCGTCCGCAAGCCCGGATCTGCTTTCCCCAAGCCCCTCGATCAGCCGGCCATATCCAAACTTTTCCATTCGGAAACCAAGCAAGATGCATCTGAAAGAACTGAAGAGAAAGACCCCGGCCGAGCTCGTGGAGATGGCCGAGGAAATGGGAGTAGAAGGCGCTTCGACGATGCGCCGCCAGGACCTGATGTTCGGCATTCTCAAGGAAGTCGCCGAAGACGGGGAAGAAATCATCGGCCAGGGCACGATCGAAGTGCTGCCGGACGGTTTCGGCTTCCTGCGCAGCCCCGAAGCGAATTACCTCGCCGGCCCGGACGATATCTACGTCTCGCCGAACCAGGTCCGCAAGTGGGGCCTGCGCACCGGCGATACCGTGGAAGGTGAGATCCGCGCTCCCAAGGACGGTGAGCGTTACTTCGCCATTACCAAGCTCATGAGCGTCAACTACGACGATCCCGACGTGGTTCGTCATCGCGTCAACTTCGACAACCTGACGCCGCTCTATCCTGACGAACGCCTCAAGCTCGACAGCCTCGACCCGACGGTCAAGGACAAGTCGGCCCGCGTGATCGACCTGATCAGCCCGCAGGGCAAGGGCCAGCGCGCGCTGATCGTAGCGCCGCCGCGGACCGGCAAGACCGTGCTGCTGCAGAACATCGCCAAGGCGATCACCGACAACCATCCGGAAGTCTTCCTGCTGGTGCTGCTCGTCGACGAGCGCCCGGAAGAAGTTACCGACATGCAGCGCTCGGTGAAGGGCGAGGTCATCTCCTCGACCTTCGACGAACCGGCCCAGCGCCACGTGCAGGTCGCGGAAATGGTGATCGAGAAGGCCAAGCGTCTCGTCGAACACAAGCGCGACGTAGTCATCCTGCTCGACTCCATCACCCGCCTCGGCCGCGCCTACAACACCGTAGTGCCCAGTTCGGGCAAGGTGTTGACGGGCGGTGTCGATGCGAACGCCCTGCAGCGCCCCAAGCGCTTCTTCGGCGCCGCTCGCAACATCGAGGAGGGCGGATCGCTCTCGATCATCGCCACGGCCCTGATCGATACCGGCAGCCGCATGGACGAAGTCATCTTCGAAGAGTTCAAGGGCACCGGTAACTCGGAAATCGTCCTCGATCGCAAGGTGGCCGACAAGCGCATCTTCCCGGCGCTGGACGTCGGCAAGTCCGGCACCCGCAAGGAAGAGCTGCTGGTTCCCAAGGACCAGCTCTCCAAGATGTGGGTCCTGCGTCGCATCCTGATGCAGATGGGTACTGTCGATGCGATGGAATTCCTTCTCGACAAGATGAAGGATTCCAAGACCAACGAAGACTTCTTCGCGACGATGAACCAGTAAGACCGTCGAAGGGGGCTATCCGTGAGTATCCTGATGACTCTTGTCGCCAGCGGTTCGATCGGTGGACCGGCCGAGATCTGGCAACATATCGTCAACGACTTCTCGAACATCACCGAGGCGGCAGCCCTTGCCGCCTTCGGCCAGGTACTGATGATCGACCTGCTGCTGGCCGGCGACAATGCCATCGTTGTCGGCGCGCTGGCGGCGGGCCTTCCTGCGGCTGATCGCAAGAAGGTGATCCTTATCGGTATCGGCGCTGCGCTCGTTCTGCGCATCGCCTTTGCGCTGGCGGTGACGTGGCTGCTCGGCATTGTCGGGTTGATTTTCGCAGGCGGCCTGCTCCTCCTCTGGGTTGCCTGGAAGTTCTGGCGCGAATTGCGGGACGGTGCCGGTGAAAGCGGCGGCTCTCCCGAGATCGAGGGTGACGAGCACAGTGGCCTGCGCTCGGCCAAGAGCTTTGCGGGCGCCGCCTGGGCGGTTGCCATCGCCGACGTATCGATGAGCCTCGACAATGTGCTTGCCGTAGCCGGTGCGGCACGGGAGCATCCCGGCATCCTGATTGTCGGCCTGCTGCTCTCCGTCGTCCTGATGGGCGTCGCGGCCAACATCATTGCCCGCTACATCGAGCGTTACCGCTGGATCGGCTATGTCGGCCTGGCCGTCATCCTCTACGTTGCGCTCAAGATGATCTACGAGGGCTGGATCGACCCGCACCTCGGCATCGTCTCTCTCGTCTGAGAACCGTTTTGCCTTAGCCTTCAGGGAAGGAGGACCGTCGACCCCGTCGTCGCGCGGCTCTCCAGCGCCCTGTGGGCTTGGGCGGCATCGCTCAGGGCGAAACGCGCTCCGATCTGCGGCTTGAGAACGCCGCTGCTGATGCGGCTGAACAGCTTGGCTGCATTGGTGGCCAGCATCTCCGGCGTGGCGATGTAGTCAGCCAGTGTGGGACGGGTGAGATAGAGCGAGCCTCCCTTCATCAGGTCCAGCACGGCAATCGGCGGCACTGCACCCGATGCATTGCCATAACTCACCATCATCCCGCGTCGGCGCAGGCAGGCCAGTGAGGCGGACCAGCTGGCAGCGCCGACACCGTCATAGACGACATCGCACATCCTTCCCGCGGTCAGTTCCCGTACCGCCTCCGGCAATGCACTGAAGGCGCAAGAGAGCTTGTGTTCACCCGGAACACTTGCTGCCTTTTCAGGCGAACCGGCGTGGGCGATCACGATGACGCCTTTTTCGAGCAGCCAGGGCACCAGTAGCGAACCCACGCCGCCCGCAGCGGAATGGACCAGAGCAATTTCACCAGCCTTGGCTGGATAGGTGTCCTCAGCCAGATAACAGGCAGTCAGACCTTTCAACATTACCGCGGCGGCGATCTGCGGATCGATGTCCGAAGGCACCGGAATGGCCTTGGATGCGGCAATGATGCGATGGGTGGCATAGGCGCCGCCGTTTTGCGTGCACCCGATGCGATCGCCGATGGAGAACCCGGTGACTCCGTCCCCTAGTGCGATGATCCGCCCGACGCTTTCCGAACCCAGGGTAATCGGCAAGGGATCGTCGTAGAGTCCCTTGCGGTAATAAGTGTCGATGAAATTGAGACCGACGGCTTCGGTCTCGATCAACACTTCCTCCGGGCCGGGCGAGGGGACTTCGAAGTCCTCCCGCGCGATGACTTCAGGGCCGCCATGGGCGGGAACGATCATCCGGTAGCCGATTGTCATTGTCCTGATCCTCGGATCGACTTCAGAAGACGCGGCGGAACGTGTCCGCGCGGGCAACGCGCCAGGCGTGAGCGTATTGGGTGGAATCGGGATCTTCGACAAGCTGGCCGGGCTTCAGGAAACCGTAGACTTCATCGAGAGGACCGGCCTTGGCACTGTCGATACGTTGGTACATGTCATGCTGGGTGAGTTCCCAGGGGCTCTCGTACCCCATGGCGACGACGATCTCGCGAAGGGCCCTGAGAGTCTCGCTCTGGAAGCGTGCGACGCGTTCGGCCTTGTCATCCACTACGAGCCCGCGCTGGCGCCAGGGTACCTGCGTCGCGACACCGGTAGGGCATTCGCCGGTATGGCACTTCATCGATTGCACGCAGCCGAGTGAGAACATGAAGGCGCGTGCGGCATTGCACCAGTCGGCACCGAGCGCGAAGGAACGGGCCATGCCGGCTCCGCTATGGACCTTGCCCGAGGCGCCGACGCGGATGCGGTGCTTTAGGTTGGCGCCGACGAGGGCATTGCGCATGAGGATCAAGCCTTCGCGCAGGGGCATGCCGACGTTGTCGGTCAGTTCCTGCGGCGCCGCCCCGGTTCCGCCTTCTGCGCCATCGACGACAATGAAGTCCGGGGCGATGTCGGTCTCGATCATCGCCTTGACGATTGCCATGACTTCGTGCGGCTGGCCGACACAGAGTTTGAAACCGGCAGGCTTCCCACCCGAGAGTTCGCGCAATTGCGCCACCCATTCGAGCAGTTCGATCGGCGTCGAAAACGTCGAATGACCTGCGGGCGAGATGCAGTCCTCGCCAATCTCCACCTTGCGTGCTTCGGCGATCTCCGGGGTGACCTTCGCCCCGGGAAGCATGCCGCCGTGTCCGGGCTTGGCGCCCTGGCTCAACTTGATCTCGACCATCTTGACCTGATCGTCCTGAGCCTGTTCGGCGAACAGGTCAGGATTGAAATTGCCGTCCCTGGTGCGGCAGCCGAAGTAGCCGCTACCCAGTTCCCAGATCAGGTCGCCGCCGTGCTTGCGGTGATAACGGCTGATGGAGCCTTCGCCAGTGTCATGGGCGAAGCCGCCAAGCGCCGCGCCCTTGTTGAGCGCTTCGATGGCATTGGCGGACAAGGAGCCGAAGCTCATTGCCGATATGTTGAGCAGGGCGCTGTCATAAGGCTTGGCGCAAGAGTCGGCTCCGATGCGGACATGCCAGCTCTTTGGTGCTTCCTCATTCGGAGCGATCGAGTGGCCGAGCCATTCGTATTCGTCGGAATAGACGTCGAGCTCGGTCCCCATTGGGTGGGTGGAGATATCGCCCTTGGCCCGTGCATAGACCAGGCTGCGCTCGTCGATAGTGAAGGGCCTTCCTTCCCGGTCGCTTTCGACGATGTAAGTACGAAGGTAAGGCCGCAGGTCTTCGAACAGCCAGCGGATGCGCGCGATGAGGGGATAGTTTCGCCTCAAGGCATGCCGGTTCTGACCGAAGTCCCACAAGGTCAGCAGCAGCACTGGCACCATGACCGCAAGGGCCCAGTGCAGCGGATGAATCAGCCAGCAGGCGGCCGTGACGACCACGACCGCCAATGGCACGAAATAGCGAGGTGCCAGGTGCATGCCGAGCTGACGCGCGATCAGCCGATATGCGCCGCGAAAAATGCGACGGTTCGTTCGTCCGCAAGCTTGGCGCCGGCCTCGTCGCGGCGTGAGCCGATCTCGGCAGCGAAGCCGTGGTCGAGGCCTTCATAGTCATGGAGGGTGACCTTGGGGTGATCGTCGAGGGCATCGTGGATGGTTTTTTGCGCTTCGGGCGGAACGAAGCCGTCGGCGGTCGGAATGTGCAGCATGAGGGGGCGGGCGATCGCGTGCTTCTCGTTGAGCATCTGGTCGATCATCACGCCGTAGTAACCGACCGAGGCATCGATGTCCGTGCGCGCGGCGGCCATATAGGCGATGCGGCCACCCATGCAGTAGCCTACCAGTCCGACCTTGGGCACGCCCGCTTCGCGGCGGATCCAGTGGATCACCGCCTCGATGTCGCGAATGCCGAGGTCGAAATCGTGGTTCGACATGTATTGGATGGCCTGCTGGAATTCTTCCGGTTTGTCGGCATCCAGCTCGACCCCCGGCTTCTGGCGCCAGAAGGTGTCGGGCGCGACAGCGAGATAGCCCTTGCTGGCCCAGCTGTCGGCCTTCTTGCGGATTCCGGCGTCGACGCCGAAGATCTCCTGCTGGACGATGATCGCGCCGCGGGGTGTGCCCTCGGGCTTGGCCACGTAGGCCGGAATCATGCCGTCGCCGTCGAGTGCGGGAATTTCGGTGTTGGTCGTTGTCATGGAGACTCTCCTCGTGGGCGGTTCTTTGGGAGGAGTTAGGCACGGGCAATGGACTTTGCCAAGCGTATGTGTCAGCTAGGGCAAGTAAATTTCAAGCGGGAGACGCGCATGAAGGTCAATGTCGAGGTGGAATGCTCCCCCGAAGAGGCGCGGCGTTTCCTGGGTCTTCCAGACGTTACGAAGGCCAACGAAGTCTATGTAGATGCCATCACGAATGCCATGCAGGGTGTCGGCAGTTTCGATCAGCTCAACGAGATGGCCAAGCAGATCGCTCCCATGGGTCAGTTCGGACTCAAGCTGTTCCAACAGCTGCTTGAGAGTGGGGCGCAAATGGCGATGAGTGGATCTGGTCAGAACAAGCCGAAGAAGGACGGCTGATCTAGCCTCTTCCCTCGCTCCGCCTGACGGGGCATGGGCCTTTCATGACCGATACGATTTTTGCGCTTTCGAGTGGTTCGCCGCCGGCGGCCATTGGGGTCCTGCGTGTGAGTGGGCCACAAGCCGGTGAAGCCATTGCAGCGCTGGCCGGTTCCGTTCCGCCCGCGCGCCGCGCCAGCTATCGCAAGTTGCGCGATGGCGAGGGCGCCATTCTCGATCACGCGCTGGTGCTCTGGTTTCCCGGGCCGAATACGGCAACCGGCGAAGACCTTGCGGAATTTCATTTGCATGGGGGCAGGGCAGTCGTGACCGCGGTGGAATCCGCACTGTCCCAAATGGCAAAGTTGCGCCGCGCAACTCCGGGCGAATTTACCCGACGTGCCTTCGCCAATGGCCGAATCGATCTGGCGGAGGCGGAGGGCCTCGCCGACCTGCTTTCGGCCGAGACGGAGCTGCAGCGCCGGAGTGCGCTGGCCATGGCCGATGGGGCCTTCTCCCGCCAGGTCGAGACCTGGCGCGATCGTGTTCTGGCGGCTTCGGCTGCCGTCGAGGCGATCCTCGATTTCGGGGACGAAGACGATGTCGCGGACTTGCCCGGGGATTTCCTCGCTGGCCTTGACAGGTTCCACGTGGAACTCACCGAATGGCTCAAGCGTCCCCGCGCCGAACGATTGAAGGATGGATTCCGCGTCGTGTTGGCCGGGCCGCCCAATGCCGGCAAGAGCACCTTGTTCAATGCGCTTGTCGAGGACGAGGCTGCGATCACGGCACCGCTTGCCGGAACGACCCGGGATGTCCTCACGCGTGCGGTCGCCATCGGCGGCGTACCCTTCGTCTTCGCGGACACTGCCGGACTGCGCGATCAAACCGGAGACGAGATCGAAGCGATCGGTATTGCCCGGGCGCGCGCGGCCCTTGACGGTGCGGATCTCGTTCTCTGGCTTGGGCCTGAAGGGGAGGGCCCTACCGGTGCGTGGGAGATTGCTGCGCAGTGTGACCGTTCGGATATCGCAGACAAGTACGCCCCGCGTCATCGGGTCTCTGCCGTAACAGGATCGGGACTGGATGAGATCCGGCGCGACCTGATCGAGACCGCGCGAAGGAGGATGCCTCGGCCCGGTGACGCGGCGCTCAATCGCCGACAGCATTTGCTCGTCAGCGAGGCGGCGTTGGCCATTGCCGCTGCAGGGCAAGAGAGCGATCCTCTGCTGGTAGCTGAGGCCTTGCGCCTTGCCCGCGTCGCTTTTGACGGATTGATCGGCCGCACTACGACCGAGGACATGCTCGATGCGCTGTTCGGACGTTTCTGCATTGGCAAATAGCCCATGTTTCACGTGAAACAGTGCAAGTCGCTTTGACGCGAATCCCGCATTCGAGTAAGCGCATCGCCATGCGTGCATTCGATGTGATTGTGATTGGCGGCGGCCATGCCGGCTGCGAGGCGGCTGCCGTTGCCGCGCGCATGGGCGCGCGCGTTGCGCTCGTCAGTTTCGATCTCGACGCTGTCGGTGCAATGAGCTGCAACCCGGCGATCGGTGGGTTGGGCAAGGGCCACCTCGTGCGCGAAGTCGATGCCTTCGATGGTCTGATTGCGCGCGCAGCCGATGCAGCAGCCATCCACTATCGTATGCTCAATCGATCAAAGGGCAGCGCGGTGCAAGGGCCGCGGATCCAGGCTGATCGTCGCCTTTTCAAAGCAGCGATTCATCGTCTGCTTGGAGAGCAGGGTGATCTGGCTCTGGTCGCCGGCGAAGCAGCGGCGCTGGTCTTCGATGGTGAGCGTGTGGTCGGCATCGAGCTTGCCGATGGTGAGCGACTGATGGCTCGCGCCGTCATTCTGTGCACTGGCACCTTTCTCGGCGGGACCTTGTTCCGCGGAGAGGAACGGATCGTCGGGGGTCGGATCGGAGAAGCATCGGCCCAGAAGCTGGCCGTGCAGATGCGTGAGGCTGACTTGCCGATGGCCCGGCTCAAGACCGGGACGCCGCCGCGGCTCGATGGCCGCACGATCGATTGGTCTCGTCTGGATGAGCAGCCATCGGATGGCGAGTTCTGGACGATGTCGGCAATGGGGGATCGGCGTCTTAATCCTCAGGTGTTCTGCGCTATCACCCGGACCAATGTGCGCAGTCACGATGTCATTCGCGAAAATCTCCATCGCTCACCGTTGTTCTCGGGGGCGATCGGGGCCTTGGGTCCGCGCTACTGTCCGTCGATCGAGGACAAGATTCACCGCTTCGCAGATCGCGATGGTCATCAGATCTTCCTCGAACCGGAAGGGTTGGGGACTCACCTTGTCTATCCCAACGGGATCAGCACCTCGCTTCCGGCCGAAGTGCAGCTTGAGATGCTCCGCACGATGGAAGGTCTTGAGACGGTCGAGATGGTCGTGCCCGGCTATGCCGTCGAGTACGATCACATCGATCCGCGTGCCTTGCGTTCAAGTCTGGAGCTGCGCGACATGCCCGGGCTCTACTGTGCAGGCCAGATCAATGGAACGACGGGTTATGAGGAAGCGGCCGCCCAGGGGCTCGTGGCAGGTATGCATGCCGCTGCCGTTGTCCTGGATCGGGAAGCGCCGGGGCTCGATCGTGCCAACAGCTACTTGGCGGTGATGATCGACGACCTGACCCTCCACGGGGTCAGCGAACCTTACCGGATGCTTACCGCGCGCGCGGAGTATCGCTTGCGCCTGCGGGCGAACAATGCCTCGACCCGCCTGACGCCGCTCGGTCTTGCCGTCGGTGCGATCGGTGAGTTGCGGCGCGACTGGTTCGCGCGGCGCGCGGAGGCGAGGGCGGCCCTCAACGACGCCATGGACCAGAAGCCCTCGGCTTCGGAACTCGTGGCTGCGGGCCTGCCGGTTCGCAGCGATGCCGGGCGCATGCCGATCCGGGAGTGGCTGCGCTTCGATGGCGTGGAGATGACCGGACTGTCCGACTGGGTCGATCCCGCGCTGCTGGACGACCTGTCGCTTCTTGAGGAAGTCACCGAGGATGCGGCCTATGCCCCGTATCTCGAACGGCAAGAGCGCGAACTGCGCGAGCTGCGGGCAAGCGATGCCCTGCCGCTGCCCGAAGATTTTCCTTATGCTGAAATTCCGGGGCTATCCCGCGAGATGGTCGAGCGCCTGACGCGTGCCCGTCCAGAGAGCTTGGCCGCGGCTGGACGCATACCTGGAATTACCCCTGCAGCACTGGCTGCTCTGCTTGTTCATGCCCGTCGGGAGGCTGCTTGATTACCACGGAAGACGAAGCGCGCGCGTGGTTGCGTGCGCTGCCCGAGTGCGACGAAGCGGCGATGGCCCGGCTCGAGAAGCTGGTCGAGATGCTCGCGGAGGAGAACCAGCGACAGAACCTCGTTTCGGCGGCCAGTCTCGATCATGTCTGGTTGCGGCATATTGTCGATAGCGCGCAGTTGCTGCCGCATGTTCCACGTGGAACATCGCTGCCATGGATGGACCTGGGAACAGGTGCGGGTTTCCCCGGTCTCGTCATCGCTGCCCTGCGACCTGAGCTTGAAGTGCTGATGGTCGAATCGCGGGCGCGCCGAATCGAGTGGCTCGATCGTGCGCGAATCGCGATGGGTCTGGAGCGCGCACGCATCGTCGGTCAGCGCCTCGAAATGGTCGAGACATGTCAGGTCGGTGTCATTTCCGCGCGTGCATTCGCACCGTTGGACCGACTTCTGACATTATCCGCGCGATTTTCCACAAGTGACACGATCTGGCTGTTGCCCAAAGGGCGGTCTGCACAGCAAGAATTGGATGACCTTCGCAAGTGGCGGCATGTGTTCCACGTGGAACAGTCTCTTACGGACCCGCAGGCGGGCATTATTGTCGGAAATTTGGCCGGCAGGAAGGGTAAGACCAAGTGATCCGTATCGCGATTGCCAACCAGAAGGGCGGCGTCGGCAAGACGACCACAGCGATCAATGTGTCGACTGCGCTGGCGGCCACGGGCTGGAAGACCCTGCTTATCGACCTCGATCCGCAGGGTAATGCATCGACCGGTGTCGGCATTTCAGCATCCGAACGGGACGCATCGACTTATGATGTGCTGGTCGACAAGGCCCCGGTTGAAAATTGCGTCATTCCCACGCGTATTCCGGGCCTCGATCTCTTGCCCGCGACGGTCGATCTGTCGGGTGCCGAAGTCGAGTTGGTCGGCGCCGAGGATCGCGCTCACCGCCTCCAGCACGCGCTGCGCAAGGATATCGGCTACGACGTCTGCCTTATCGACTGCCCGCCCTCGCTGGGGCTGCTGACGCTCAATGCGTTGACGGCGGCCGATACCCTGCTGGTTCCCCTGCAGTGCGAATTCTTTGCGCTCGAAGGCTTGAGCCAGTTGCTCCAGACGGTTGAGCGGGTTCAGCAGCGTTTCAATCCCGATCTCGGGATCATCGGCATTGCCCTGACCATGTTCGACCGCCGCAATCGCCTCACCGAGCAGGTCTCCGACGACGTGCGTTCTTGCCTTGGTCAACTGGTGTTCGAGACGACGATCCCGCGAAATGTCCGTCTGTCTGAAGCGCCCAGCCATGGCGTTCCTGCCCTGATTTACGATCACGCCTGTGCCGGCAGTCGGGCCTACATGGCGCTGGCCCGGGAACTGATCACCCGACTGCCCGAGAAGAGGAAAGCGGCATGAGCGAAGAATCTGTTGTCCGTATGAGCGTTCCCCAGGGATTGAGCTCCGTCGGAGCCAAGCCGGTGAAGCAGAAGCCGAAGGGGCTTGGCCGCGGTCTGGGCGCCTTGCTGGGCGAAACGCGCCGCGAGGAACCGCTGGCGCATCCGGATGAAGCGGGCGGTTCTGCTGTGGACACGCCGCGCGTCGGGGGCCTCGCCACGCTCTCGATTTCCGATATCATTCCGCATCCGGATCAGCCGCGCCGCATCTTCGAGGAAGAAGCGCTGGAGGAACTGGCTGCGTCGATCGCCCAGCGCGGGGTGATCCAACCGATCATCGTGCGGCCGATGGACAACGGCCGTTACCAGCTCGTTGCCGGTGAACGTCGCTGGCGTGCGGCGCAGAAGGCGCAACTGCACGAAATCCCGGCGCTGATTCGCGATCTGACCGAGCGCGAAGTCATGGCCTTGGCCCTGATCGAAAACCTCCAGCGCGAGGATCTGAATCCGATCGAAGAGGCACGTGCCTACAATCGCCTGTCCGAGATGGAAGGCATGACACAGGCCGAGATCGCCCGCATGGTCGACAAGAGCCGCAGCCATGTCGCCAACTTCCAGCGTTTGCTCGCACTGCCGGACGATGTGATCGTCATGGTCGAGAAGGGTGATCTGTCGATGGGTCACGCGCGTGCCCTGATCGGATGCGAAGGTGCTGCCGAGATTGCAGAGGCAGCGATTGCCAAGCAGATGTCGGTGCGCGAAGTCGAAAAGCTGGTGCGCAAGAAGGCTCGCGGCGATGCGGCACCGCGCCGGGTCCGCACTGCCCGCAGCGCTTCGGAAGATGCCGACATTGCTGCCGTGCAGAATCATCTCGAGGAATTCCTCGGTCTGCCGGTGAAAATCAACGCCGATGCCGATCCCAAGTCGGGCACGGTGACGATCAAGTATGCAACGCTCGATCAGCTCGATCTGATTTGCCAGCGTTTGACCGGCGGTTCGATCTGACGGTCTTGCTGCCGGCCGTGGCAGGCCGTGCTTTGTTGTAATTAAGTTCCTGAATTTATTAAGAACCATGCGGGATCGGATTGTGTATCCGGTCCCGCCTTTTTCTCGTGCCTTCAGTTACTTGATCGGAACGCGCTTGTCGGGAACGATCTTGATGCGCTTATCTGGGGCATGACGCGGGATATACCGCTTCCGGGGCGCGGGGCGCTCCGGCACGTCTTCATAGACATATTCGATCGTCTCGGTGCATTCCGGTTCCGGCCGGGACATCGGTGCGACATAAGTTGCCGGCCCATAGCCGTAGCCGGGTGAATAGTTAGCGCTCCGGGTATACCAGGCGTAGTAGTCGTCGAGGTAGGCTTCGCATTCGTCCCGGTAGCGGCCTGCATCTTCCGCCTTGTCGATTGCGGCTCCGACAGCGGCGCCAACCACTGCACCGGCGATTGTCCCGACGGTCCGGTTGCCGCTCCCCGCAATGCGATTGCCGGCCAGACCGCCGACCGCACCGCCGATCAGCGCGCCGCCCACGCCGGAATCCCGGCGCGATACCCGGCTGCGGCAATCGGCTAGCCAGGCATCGCGTGCGGCTGGATCGAATGCGTATCGCGGCCCGTCCGGACGGGCATGATGCATCGGAGCTGCCTCGGGCATGCCGTGGTCGTACACATCGTCAGGCTGGGCGAGGGCAGGTTGAACGGAAAGTATCAGTGCCGTGCCAACGGCAGCAAGGAAATGCAGACGCATCGGGATTGCCCTTTCGCGAGGACCGGAGTGTTGGCCCGGTAAGTTAACGCGAAATTTAGCATCGTATTGCGCGCAAAACCAAGCGCTTGCTCATACCTCCTTCGATGCTGTCCCGTTTCGACGCATCAGGGCGTGGCACAGATCGCCTTCGCGGCGATCAGGGCAAGCTTCTCCAGTCCTGCAGCATCGGCTTCGTCGAAGCGGCTCGGCGTCGGACTGTCGAGATCGATCACGGCTATGACCTTGCCGTCGACGACCACAGGTACGACGACTTCTGATCGCGTTTCGGCGTCGCAGGCGATATGTCCGGGAAAGGCGTGGACGTCGGGGACGACTTGCGTGCGTGCGCTCGCAGCAGCAGTGCCGCAGACGCCCTGCCCGAAGGGAATGCGGATGCAGGCGGGCTTGCCCATGAAGGGGCCGAGGACGAGTTCGTCGCCGATCGTGCGGTAGAAGCCTGCCCAGTTGAGGTCCGGCAGGAACTGCCAGATCACGGCGGACAGGTTGGCCATGTTGGCAACGGGATCGCTTTCGCCGTAGACGAGCGCCTGTGCCGCTTGCGTAAGGGCTTCGTAAAGCTCGGGCTTGTCGAGCCCGGTATCTGTCTGGAAATCGAACATGGCGCTTCAGTTAGCTCAAGACGAGGTTGCCGCATAGCTGGCAGAAGCCTATCTCGCAGCACATGCGCTCCATCCTCATCAAGGCCCTCGTGGTCCTCGCCGTGCTCCTTGTCGTCCTTGTCGGGGCGATAGCCTGGGCGCAGTTCTCGAACAGCTCGGACCTGCCAAGCGATGCCACGGCGGGCAAGGACCCCACGCTGGTCGATCCCGATCCGCAATGGATCCCCAGCGTCAGCCTGCCCAAGACGATTGGCTGGGCCGAGGGTGAGAAGCCGGTCGCGGCCAAGGGGCTGTCCGTCAGCCGATTTGCCGACAAGCTGGACCATCCGCGCACGATGATCACGCTGCCCAATGGCGATGTCCTGGTCGCCGAGACCAATGCCCCCGCCGCGAGCAAGCCGGGCGGCATAACCGGCGCCGTAATGACCTGGATGATGGATCGCGTCGGTGCGGGGGCGCCTTCGCCGGACAAGATCGTCCTGCTGCGCGACGAAGACGGCGACGGGAAGGCGGAGCAGCGTTTCGACTTCCGGACCGCCGACATGCATTCCCCATCCGGCATGGCTTACGGCAACGGCAAACTCTACATCGCCAATCACGACGCGGTGCTGGAATTTTCCTTCGAAGCGGGAGCCACCAAGCTGGAAGGCGCGCCGAAGAAGCTGATGGACCTGCCGCCGGCAGGCAATCACTGGATGCGCAACCTGCTGCTGAGCGAGGACGGGCTGCATCTCTATGTCGCGGTCGGTTCGGCCACCAATATCGCCGATAACGGCATGGAGGAAGAGGCCGGACGCGCCGCGATCTGGGAAATCGACACCGATACCGGGCATCGTCGCCAATTCGCCGCCGGCATGCGCAATCCCAACGGCATGGCCTGGAACCCCTCGACCGAGGAAATGTGGGCCACGGTTCAGGAGCGCGACATGCTCGGGCCGGATCTCGTGCCCGACTACTTCACGAACGTCCCCGTTGGCGTGCAGTACGGCTGGCCATGGATCTACTGGAAGAATGTCTACGACGATCGCGTGAGCTGGCCGATGCAGTACGGCATGGGCGATTATACCCGTAAGCCCGAATACGCGATGGGCGCGCATACGGCCGTACTGGGCATGGTCTTTTCCAATGGCGGCAACATCATGGGTTCGCAGTTTGCGAACGGTGCGTTCATTGCACGTCACGGTTCGTGGAACCGCCGTCCGGCTGTGGGCTACGACGTCGTCTTCATTCCTTTCGATGCCAACGGCAATCCCAAGGACGCGAAGCCGGTGCGCGTCCTGACCGGCTTCCTCGACAAGGAAGGGTCAACCCATGGCCGCCCGACATGGGTGTCCTGGGACAAGACCGGGGCGCTGCTGGTGAGTGACGATACCGCGGGTGTGATCTGGCGGGTCATGGCGCCCGGCGCCAAGCCTTCCAAAGCGATCAAGCGGGTCGAGACCGATCACCTCGAGCCCCAGACCGACCTCAAGGACCCGACCCAGCTCACCCCCGAGGCGCTGCTCGGGGGGATGATGGACAACTGATCGCGAAAGGTCAGAGAGCCTTGCCGGCGCGTCCGGCAAGCTCATTGACATATTGCCAGGCGACGCGGCCTGACCGGGCTCCGCGGCGTCGTGACCATTCGAGCGCATCGCCTGAGTCCCACTGCAGTCCGAATTCATCGGCATAGCCGCCGATGATCGCCAGGTAGGCGTCCTGATCGCAGTTGTGGAACCCGATCGACAGGCCGAAGCGGTCGGCCAGCGCGAGGCGATCGTCCACGGCGTCGCGCGGATTGATCGGGTCGTCCTGCTCGGACATCGTGCGCGCGACGATCGCGCGGCGATTGGAGGTCACGGCGAGGCGGACATTGGCCGGGCGTGCCTCGACCCCGCCTTCCAGCCAGGAACGCAGCAGGCGAGGGCCGCTGGTTTCACTCTCCTCAAAGCCGAGATCATCGACGAAGACGAGGAACTGGCGGTCCACCTTGCCCAATGTCGCGAACAGGCCCGTTACGCCGGAGAGCGCTTCCTGCGCGACCTGGACGAGGGCAATGCGGCCCGGATGTTCCTGCTGTGCGGCCTGGATCGCGGCGCGCAGCACGGCAGACTTGCCCATGCCGCGTGAGCCCCAAAGCAGCATGTCGTGCGAGGCGAAGCCGGCGGCAAGGCGCGCGACATTGGTGACGACGCGCTGCTTCTGGTCGTCGATCCCGCGCAGGAGATCGAGGGCAGGGGCCTCCAGCGTGTTGACGGCGCGTGCCGCTAGCCCGGTCCAGACATAGGCGGGATGGGCCAGCCAGTCGGTCTCGGCGACGGGGGAAGGGGCGATGCGCTCCAGCGCGTCGGCAATGCGGGAAAGCAGGTCGGTTTGCGTCATGACGTCATTTCTTTGCTTCGTTTTGCGATGGAAAGGCCCGGTATCGAGCGCTTTTCCTTGGCATTTTGCGCATCCGCCTATAGCGGCGGTCCATGGCCCAATCCAGCGAGCATAGTCCGGCAGGTCGGCCTGCCCTGCTGTCGTCCGATCCGCAAGGTATCGCTGAGGCGGTGCGCGTGCTGCGCGAGGGGGGCCTTGTCGCCGTGCCGACCGAGACGGTCTATGGACTCGCCGCCCGCGCCGATCGCGATGAAGCGGTGGCTGCGATCTATCGCGCGAAGGGTCGGCCCAGTTTCAATCCGCTGATCGTGCACGTCGCGGACCTGGCCTCGGCCCGGCGACTGGCCGTTTTCGACGAGCGCGCCGTGTTGCTTGCCAGGCGATTCTGGCCGGGCGCCCTGACCATGGTCCTGCCTGTGCAGGAAGGCGCGCCAATTGCCGCTGCCGTGACTGCCGGTCTGCCGACCGTTGCATTGCGCTGTCCGGCGCATCCGGTCATGCGCTCGGTCATTGCCGAGGCTCGCCTCCCGCTCGCCGCGCCTTCCGCGAATCGCAGCGGCGGGGTCAGTCCCACGACACCGGCCCATGTGGTGGAATCGCTGGGGGACAGGATCGACGCCGTTCTCGATGGCGGTGCCTGCGAAGCGGGGCTCGAATCGACGATCATCGCCTTGCGCGAGGGCGGGCGCTGGCAGGTCCTGCGTCCCGGTCCGATTCCGGAGTCAGCGATTTCCGCCGTTCTCGGTTCGAGAAGCGACGCCGTGACGTCACATGCGATCGAGGCGCCCGGCCAGCTTGCCAGCCACTATGCGCCGGGCAAGCCAGTACGGCTCGACGCACGAACCGCTGAAGCGGACGAGTTTCATATCGGTTTCGCGGATGTCGCGGGCCACGTCACACTGTCGGCTTCGGGCGATCTCTCCGAAGCTGCATCGCGGCTTTATGCGTTGCTGCACGAAGGGGCGGCATCGCCACAGCCGAGAATTGCCGTGGCACCTGTACCCGAGGATGGCATCGGCAAGGCGATCAACGATCGCCTGCGCCGGGCTGCTGCCTGACTATTGCCGCGAAGGAATCAACGGCGTTCGACCGGAACTGTCGGCAGGACCTGCTGGATCTCGGCGTAGTCGTCACGCGCCTTGAGGCACGAGCGGCTGTCGCCTTCGTTGCATTCGCGCAAGTGGCGATCGTAGTCCCGTTCCAGGCTGCCGAGACGTTCCTCGCGCTTGCGCAGTTCCCGGCCGCGCTTCTCGTCGGCTTCAGACTGGCTGGTCGTCATCATGTCCACGCCCTTGCCGGCAACGCGCACGGGGGCGGTCGCTACCTTGGCGACGGTGGACACACAGCCGCCCAGCAACGGGGCCGCGACAAGGGCGAACGGGGCGTATAGCCTGAGGCGTGAAGTCATCGGGGCGGAACCTGTCATGTTCCGTATGTCATCGCAATGAACGCTGCGCGGCAGGCAACAGAAATTGCGCCGCGCAACTTTGACGCAGCGTATGGCGGTCTGCGGCACCCCGACATGCGAAAAGGGCCGCCTCCTTGCGGAAGCGGCCCTTTCGTCGGCATCGAAACGCCCGATCAGGCGGTTTCGGCGCTCTCGTAGTACTTCGGAGCATACTCGTTGAGGATCGCGAGGATCTTCTGCAGAGCGGCCGGCTCGTCGGTCTTTTCCATGGCCGCGAGTTCGCGCGCCAGTCGCGAGGATGCAGCCTCGAAGATCTGACGTTCGGAGTAGCTCTGCTCCGGCTGGTCGTCAGCGCGGAACAGGTCGCGCGTGACTTCCGCGATCGAGACGAGATCGCCCGAGTTGATCTTGGCTTCGTATTCCTGGGCACGGCGCGACCACATGGTGCGCTTCACCTTGGGCTTGCCCTTGAGGGTATCGAGAGCTTCGCGCAGGGTCTTGTCCGAGGACAGCTTGCGCATGCCGATCGATTCAACCTTGTTCACGGGAACGCGTAGGGTCATGCGTTCCTTTTCGAAACGCAGCACATAAAGTTCGAGCTGCATTCCGGCAATTTCCTGCTTTTGCAACTCGATCACACGGCCTACGCCGTGCTTGGGATAAACGACGTAATCTCCAACATCGAAGGCATCGGCCTTGGTTGCCATGTATCGTCCTTTCACCTGCAGGTCCGAGAGCCATACTTTTGTCGGGAGATAACCGGGGGTGCGACTTGGAAGCGTGTCAGCCGCCTCCGCCGCCCGGTCAGATTACTCCCCCAACCGCTTGCTCTCGAATCCCTGCCTCGCACTGAAACGCCTGCCAAACGGGCAGACGGCCCGGGCAGTTGGACTATTATATAGCATACATGTGACAAAATTGCCAGAGGGGCGCGAACCATTAGGTTCAGCGAGCCCCCGGCATGCCGATTGCGACGTATCCTCAGGCGGATACGTCTGTTTCCGGGGGCGAACCCCCGGAAAGATCAGGCCTCAGTCGCCCTCGCCGGGCTCGGGCGAGAAGAACTTCTCGAACTTGCCTTCCACGCCCTTGTACTCGTCGGCATCTTCCGGCGAATCTTTCTTGGACGTGAGATTCGGCCACTCGGCCGAGTACTTCGTGTTCAGTTCCATCCACTGCTCGAGACCGCTTTCGGTGTCGGGAAGGATGGCTTCGGCTGGGCATTCCGGTTCGCAGACGCCGCAGTCGATGCATTCACTGGGATTGATGACGAGCATGTTCTCGCCTTCGTAGAAGCAGTCCACAGGGCAGACTTCCACGCAGTCCATGTACTTGCACTTGATGCAGGCGTCGGTGACGACATAGGTCATGGAGGCGGTATCCTCTTCATCAGGCCTCGTTACGGAAGGCCGCTGCTATGGGATTATCTGCCCCGCCGTCAAGCACTCTGTAACAGGCTTGCGCTTCCGGGGCGGGGCCGCGGCGGATCGGCAGGGTCACGATCTCGATCACCCGCACCCCGGAAGGGGTCGCAAGGGTGAGCACATCGCCCGTCGAAACCTTCTGGTGCGCGCGTTCCACGCGCCTGCCGTTAAGGCGCATGTGGCCCTCTTCCGCCATGGCCTGGGCGATGGTGCGGGTCTTGGCGAGACGCAGGAACCAGATCAGCTTGTCGATCCTCATGCGGTAGCCTCCATCTCCCCGAATCCCCTCTAGTTGCGCACCATATCCGCAAGAATGGAAAAGGCATTGTCCTTGCGCACCGGCTGAGGTCTTGTTTCTTCGACGTGACGGCGCGGCGGACGCCAGCGCCAGCGCACCGGTGCCGGCGGGCCATGGGCGCCTTCGGCCAGCTGGCGGGGCATGATCGGCTGGAAGCCTGCAAGCCGAAGCAGCCGGGCATAACTTTCGGTGGTCAGTCCCATCGACACCGCCTTGGCCGGGTCGAGCGCGAAGCTGCGTCCGCTTCCCGCGGGCTTGCCGCCGCCGCGCGCCTCGTGGGCTTCGCGCAGGAGCTTTTCGGCCATGTCGAGACGCACAAGTTGCTTGCCCAGGCTGCGATAGCCCGGTGTGCGCTGGCGGCGCTTGGCGGGCAGGGCGGGTGGCATCGCGTCTTCGGGAGCCCCATCGCGCGGGGACTTGCCGAACACCTGCGCGAGTTCGCGCCACAGCACGATCGGGCCCGGGCGGAGCATCGCAGGTAAGAAAACATCGAGCGCGCCAACGCGCACGCCGAGCCGCGAGAGCATCGTGCGGCGCTGCTTGTCCAGCTTGTCGACTCCCGAATCCTCGCGTGACGTCATGCCGCCAGCTTCGACGAGAGTGATGAGCAGGGCCCTGAGATCGGGGCCAGCTTCCTCGGAACGGCTGGCTTCATCGAGCTTGAGCAATGGAGCCAGCGGTTGCAGCGCAGCATCGAGCCAGGCTTCGAGCGCGGCGACCAACGCCTTGCGCGAGGGGCCCGGCACGGAATCGAGCGTGCGGTCGGGGACCAGAACCGGCGACAGGAGCGAGCGTCCCGGCGCGAGAGTGCCAAGCGATTCGCCATCCCACATGAGCTTTCCACGATCGAGCGTGATCCCGGCGCTCCCGGCGTGAATCGCTTCGGTCAGTTCGTCGGCACGCTTCTGCAGCAACGAGGTCAGGTGCCTTTCCGCGGCAGCCAGCAGCAGCTTGCGGTCCGACAGGCGGGCGCCGGGATCGACATGGAAGGCAAAGCCGCGCAGCGAGCCGATGTGCTCGCCTTCGACCAGCACTTCCTCGTCTTCCATGCGCACGGAGAGCAGCCCGGTATCGGGCCCGAGTTTCTTCATGAGTACGGCAGTCCGTCGGTTGATGAATCGTTCGGTGAGCTTTCCGTGGAGGGCATCGGAAAGCCGTGCCTCCACGGCCCGGGCGCGGGCGGCCATCTCGTCGCGCGCCAGGACCCAGTCGGGTCGCTGGGCGATATAGGCCCATGACCGGATCGCGGCGATCCGTCCCTGGAGGGTATCGATATCGCCGCCGGTGCGGTCGAGCTGGGCAATGGCATTGGCAACGTAGTCGGCGCCCAGTTCGCCGCGGCGCAGGTCCTGCCACAGACGGGCAACGAAGCGCGAATGGGTCTCGGCCCCCTGCTGGCGGAAATCGGGCAGGCGGCAGACTTCCCAGAAGCGTTCCACCATCGCCGACCCATGCACCGAATCCGTGACTTGCGGATCGTCCGACAGGCGCTTGAGTACGGCAAGGTCGATGGCTTCGGGGGCCGGAACCAGTTCGGGCAGATCCGGCGGGCTCTCAAGGTCGCCGATCAGAGTGGCGATACTGTCGTATCGGGGCTCCGCCTCGCGCCAGAACAGTTTCGTCAGCGGCGGGAAGCGGTGCTCCTCGATGGCGAAGATCTCTTCGGGGTCGAATTCCGAATCGTGCGTGCCAGATCCGGTGAGGGTGCCGAAAGTGCCGTCCTTCTGGTGACGTCCGGCGCGTCCGGCGATCTGCGCCATTTCCGAGGTGGTGAGGCGGCGATGGCGCACGCCATCGAACTTGGACAGGCCGGCGAAGGCGACGTGTTCGACATCGAGGTTGAGTCCCATGCCGATGGCGTCTGTGGCGACCAGATAATCGACTTCACCTGACTGGTAGAGCGCGACCTGGGCATTGCGTGTCTGTGGGCTGAGCGCCCCCATGACGACGGCCGCGCCGCCGCGGAAGCGCCGCAGCATTTCGGCGATGGCGTAGACCTGCTCGGTCGAGAAGGCGACGATGGCGCTGCGTGGCGGGATGCGGCTGAGCTTCTTCGCCCCGGCATGACTGAGAGTCGAGAAGCGCGGGCGAGTGACGATCTCGGCGTGGGGCACGAGCGCCCTGACCATCGGTTCGAGCGTCGACGAACCGAGGATCATCGTCTCCTCGCGGCCCCGGGCGTAGAGCAGGCGATCGGTGAAGACATGGCCGCGTTCGCGGTCGGCGCCCAGCTGGGCTTCGTCGATGGCCACGAAAGCGAGGCTGCGATCGAGCACCGGCATCGCCTCGGCCGTGCACAGCAGGTAGCGCGCGTTCCGGGGCTCGATCCGTTCCTCGCCGGTGATCAGGGCGACGTTCTGTTCACCCTTGATGGCGCAGACCCGGTCATAGACCTCGCGCGCCAGCAAACGCAGCGGAAAGCCGATCGCTCCGCTGGAATGGGCGCACATCCGCTCGATGGCGAGGTGAGTCTTGCCGGTGTTGGTCGGCCCGAGCACGGCCTTCACCCCTGTTGGAGCGTCACCGCGCGCCGTTACATTCCGGTCCTGAACCATTTCACCACCGAATGTGGCATCGCCGCTGGCCGCGTACAAGGGTCGACTCGTCCTGTATGGGGGCGGAAATCCACAGAGTTAGGGGGGTCTTAACCTTGAGTGGGCATGGTTTCTGCAGAATGTGCCCGAGGTGGGCGCCGGGCTCTGCCTGAGCCTGTGGGTTGCGATGAGGAAGGGGCCTTTGTTCAAGGCGCTTGACGAGAACGGCGGAAATTCGGCCGAAGGGGACTATGCAGGCGGTGCGGCATCGGCTGCCTCGCTTTCGCATGCCCAGGTCCTGCCCGAGATTTCCAACGTCGCAGTTCCGCCTCCTTCCGGTGAGACCCTTGTTGCCGGTCCCGGCCTGCGCGAACGCTTGCAGGCGTGGAAGCAGGACATCGAAGCCTGGTGCGAGAAGGTCGAGTTGGCGCCTGACCTTGCCACCGACATCGGCAGCCCGCGCTGGTATCGCGGCCTCGCTACGCTTTTCGGCTTGAGCGCGGCCGCCATTGCTCTTTCTCCAAGCTTTGCTGCTGTAGAGGCGGCGACGCCCATGCCGGTCAACGACCGGGTTCGCGACGAATTCCGCAGCCAGACCATCGCGCCGCTTGCCTTCGGGGCCGACAGCGGCCGTCACATGGGGGCAAGCCCGCTGGTGCGACCGCTGGCGAAAGTGCCCGAACGGCCGATGATCCAGTTGGTCTCCACGCTGGGGCAGGGCGACAGCTTCCGCCGCATGCTGGAACGTGCGGGCGTTGGCAGCAGCGACATTTCGCAGGTATCCGATCTCATTTCCGGTGCGGTGCCGCTGTCCGACATCGCGTCAGGCACACAGTTCGATATCACCTTGGGCAAGCGCCCCGCCGAAGGCGTCTCGCGCCCACTGGACGAGATGGCCTTCCGCGCCCGCTTCGACCTCGATCTCTCGGTCGCACGTCATGACGGCGCGCTGGCCCTGGTGCGCCATCCCATTGCCGTCGATACGACCCCCTTGCGCATTCGCGGCACCGTCGGGTCGAGCCTCTATCGCTCGGCGCGCAATGCCGGGGCGCCGGTCGCCGCGATCCAGGGCTACCTGCGTGCGGTCGACAAGTATCTCTCGCTCGAAAGCGACATTTCGGCGAACGACGAATTCGACCTGATCTTATCCTATAAGCGATCGGCCAAGGGCGAACGGCAGGTGGGCGAACTGCTCTATGCGGGAGTCGAGCGCGAAGGAAAGCCGCGCCTCCAGCTCATGCGCTGGGGCAAAGACGGGCAGATGTTCTCGGCCTCGGGCCTTGCCGAAACGCGCAGTGCGCCGATCGGCATGCCGGTCGCGGGACGGATCACCTCGCGCTACGGGATGCGCCGTCACCCGATTCTCGGCTACACGCGCATGCACGCCGGCGTCGATTTCGGCGCGTCCTATGGATCGCCGATCTATGCCGTGAGCGATGGCACCGTCACTTATGCCGGGCGCCATGGCGGCCATGGCAATTACGTGCGGATCAACCACGGCGGCGGTCTTGGTACCGGCTATGGTCACATGAGCCGCATCGCGGTGAGAAACGGCACCCACGTCAGGGCCGGACAGGTGATCGGCTATGTCGGCTCGACCGGGCTGTCGACGGGTCCACACCTGCATTTCGAAGCCTATCGCGGCGGCAGGACCGTCGATCCCCTGTCGATCCGTCTCGTTACCCGGCCGCAGATCGACGGGAAGGAACGCGACGAGTTCAGGCAGCGCATGAAGGCGCTGCTGACGGTAGAACCCGGCGCGGCGCTCGACAGTTTCGCCAAGCCCGATGCGCCGCAGGATGCGGACACACGCGAAATCGACCGGCTCGAGCCCAAGAAGGTCGGCTGATCGCACGGCTTCGGTCCAACGGGACATTTTGCCCAGATTGAACCTTCGGCGATTTTCCGGCAATCACCGGTGATGACTGGAACTTATCCCCACACCCGACTTCGCCGCACCCGTGCAACGGCCTGGAGCCGTGCGATGCATCGCGAGAATGTGCTGACCCCGGCCGACCTGATCTGGCCGCTTTTCGTGACCGAAGGGCAGGGCGTGGAGGAGCCGATCGCCTCGCTGCCTGGCGTGTCGCGCTGGTCGGTGGACGGTATCGTCGAGCGGGCAAGGGAAGCGGCGGACCTTGGCATTCCGTGCCTGGCCCTGTTCCCCAACACCCAGCGCGAGCGGCGCAGCGACGATGGCAAGGAAGCGCTCAATCCCGACAATCTCATGTGCCGCGCGCTGCGGGCCGTGCGCGATGCGCTGGGCGACCGGGTCGGCCTTCTCACCGACGTTGCGCTCGATCCCTATACCAGCCACGGCCAGGATGGGCTGGTCGATGCGAACGGCTATGTTCTCAATGACGAGACGGTCGAGGTCCTTGTCGGCCAGTCGCTCAACCAGGCGGCCGCCGGGGCAGACATCATTGCGCCCTCGGACATGATGGACGGCCGCATCGGCGCGATCCGCGACGCGCTGGAGGACGAAGGGCACGCCAACATCCAGATCATGTCTTACGCCGCGAAATACGCCTCGGCATTCTACGGTCCGTTCCGTGATGCCGTGGGTTCGCGCGGCCTGCTCAAGGGCGACAAGAAGACCTACCAGATGGACCCGGCCAACAGCGAGGAAGCGCTGCGCGAGGTTGAGCTGGACCTGGCCGAAGGCGCAGACAGCGTCATGGTCAAGCCGGGGCTGCCCTATCTCGACATCGTGCGTCGGGTAAAGGAGACCTTCGAGGTTCCCGTCTTCGCCTACCAGGTCTCCGGCGAGTACGCGATGATCGAGGCCAGCGCCGCGGTCGGCGCGGGAGACCGCGACGCGCTGGTGCTGGAAACGCTGATGGCCTTCAAACGCGCCGGGTGCTCGGGTGTGCTGACCTATCACGCCGCTCACGCAGCGCGACTGCTGAATGGCTGACTTTCGCCTCGAGACCGGGCGGCTCGTCCTGCGTTCATGGACGAGGCCCGATCTGGCGCGGTTTGCGCAGATTACCAACACGCCTGCGGTGATGCGATGGCTGGGTGGGCTGCTGTCCGAAGAGCGACTGGAACAGCTCTATGATGCGGTGATCGGCTGCGAACAGGAGCATGCCCACTGCTTCTGGCTGGTCGAACGCAAGGCCGATGGCGGCCACTTGTCCGGCGAGCTGCTCGGCTTTTGCGGACTCAAGCGCGGCAATGCTCCCGACAGTACCTTTCCCGAGGGGTTCGAGATCGGCTGGCGCCTGCGCGAGGAGGCATGGGGAAGGGGCTACGCGAAGGAAGCGGCCATCGCCTCGCTCGATGCCGGCTTCGATCGCTTCGGCGCGCAGGAGATCGTGGCGATCACGGTCAGCGGAAATACCGCAAGCTGGGGACTGATGGAGCGGCTGGGAATGCGTCGCCGCACCGACCTCGACTATGTCGACACTAGGTGGGAGCCGCCGCTTTGCGATACGCTCGCCTGGTCGATCACCGCGGGGGAGTGGCGCGTGCGCCACGATTGAGACGCAGGCGATGGGCAGGTCCGACCGCGCGCTCTTCATCCTGACGATCCTTGTCGGCAGTTTCCTGCTGTTCATGGTCGAGCCGATGGTTGCCCGCATGGCACTGCCGCGGCTGGGCGGTGCGCCCAATGTCTGGAACAGCGCGATGCTGGTCTATCAGGCCCTGCTTCTCGCCGGTTACGGCTATGCACACTGGCTTTCGCAAAAGCCCCTGGGGCATCAGGCCGTCATCCACCTGATTGCCCTGTGCATTGCGGCCACGACCTTGCCGATCGGGCTGGCGCAAGTGGCTTCGCCTGCGCCCGGCTGGGAAGCGATCTGGGTGCCCTGGCTGCTGCTGCTGACGGTCGGCCCGGTATTCTTCCTCGTCGCCGCGCAGGCTCCGCTGATGCAGCGCTGGTTCGCGGCCGATGCCCGCGCGGGTCAACCCTGGGCGCTCTATGCTGCATCGAATCTGGGCAGCTTCGCCGGACTGATCGCCTATCCTCTCGTCGCCGAGCCCTTGCTTGCGTTGCACGGCCAGAGCCTTGTCTGGGCCCTGGGATATGGCCTGCTGGTCCTGCTCGTTGCAGCTTGTGCATGGACCCGTCGGAGGACCGTCGACGCGGCAAGGCCGAGCGAATCGCTGCTGCGCGCCAGCGATGTGACGTCATGGCGTCGCAAGCTGCACTGGCTTGCCCTGGCCGCGATTCCCTCCGGGCTGATGCTCTCGACGACGACGCACCTGACGACCGACATCTTTGCCTCCCCGCTGCTCTGGGTGATTCCGCTGGGTCTCTACCTCCTCAGCTTCGCCGTCGCCTTCGCCGATCGCCGCGCCCAGGCGCGCGCGCTGACATTTGTCGCGCCGGTCGTTCTGCTCTTTACCGGAAGCTATGCGATGCTGGCCGACGGGTCCGGAGCACTGCTGCTGGCGGGCGGGAGCTGCGTCCTGCTCTTCGTGGTGTCCGTCGCGCTCCATGCCCGGCTCTATGACTTGCGCCCGGATGCAGGACATCTCACCGGCTTCTACCTGATCCTTTCGGCCGGCGGGGCCTTGGGCGGCCTGTTTACGGCCCTTGTCGCGCCGCTGGTGTTCGACTGGTCCTGGGAACATCCCTTGCTCATTCTCGGGGCGGCGCTGCTCATCCCGCTCGATGAAATCCTGCGCTGGCGCCGCATGGATGGCCTCGATCCAAGGCTGGCCCGGATTGCGCTGGTGCTGCTCCTGATGCTGGCGCTGTTCCTTTCGGTCCAGCTCTTCGATCTTTTCACCGAACCCGGGACGACGACGATGGCGATGCTGCTGACGGTCTTCCTCACCGGGACGGGCGTCATGGTCATGGGCTGGCGCTGGGCCTTCGTGACGGTGCTTTTGCTGGCGATGCTCGGGCAGGGTGGTCTCGTCACGATCATGTCGAGCTACGAAGGCCAGCGCACGCGCAGTTACTTCGGCATCTATACCGTACGCGATTATCGCTCCTCCGGTATGCGGATCCTCAGCCATGGCACTACGCTGCACGGACAGCAGTCGCTCGATCCGGACAAGCGGCGCATGCCGCTGACCTACTACGGTCCGAGGTCCGGCGTCGGCCTGGCGCTGGCATCGGCCAATCGGATGGAGGGAGATGCGGCGCGGATCGGGGTGGTCGGCCTCGGCACCGGTTCGCTCGCCTGTTACGCCAAACCGGGGCAGGACTGGACCTTCTTCGAGATCGATCCTGTCATCCTCAACTATTCGACCAAGGGGCAGTTCACCTATCTGCGCGACTGCGCACCACAGGCCAAAGTTATCCTGGGCGATGCCCGACTTGAACTGGAATCGGTGCCGCCGCACCGGTTCGACATGCTGGTGATCGATGCCTTCTCCTCCGATGCCATCCCGCTTCACCTGCTCACCCGCGAAGCCATGGAAGTGTATCTGCGCGCGTTGACCGGCCGCGGGGTCCTGCTCATGCATATCTCGAACCGCTACGTGGAGCTGGAGCCGGTGATCGCCGCCCTGGCCCGCAGCGAAGGGCTGACCGCGCGCGTGCGCCAGGACTGGCCCGAGAACCTCGACCTCTATACGCCGTCGCACTGGATCGCTCTCTCGCGCGACAGCTCTTCAATCAACGAGCTTGCGAAGATGCAGCCCGATAGCCCATGGAGTCGGCTGCAAGCACCGGCACAGAGGCCCTGGACGGACGACCACGCCTCCATCCTGCCGTTCATTCGCTGGTCCAGGCTGATAGGATACCCATGATCGAAAACCGCAACGACATCACCGTCGCCGCTATCCACGGCAAGGCTCCGAAGATCCACTCCAGCGCCTTTATCGCGCCGGGTTGCCGGATCATCGGCGATGTCGAGATCGGCCCAGACGTGAGCATCTGGTACAATTGCGTGATCCGGGCCGATGTGAACCGCATCGTCATCGGTGCGCGCACCAACATCCAGGACGGCACCGTCGTCCATTGCGACAGTCCCAAGGCCGGTCGACCCGAAGGCTATCCGACGCTGATCGGCGAGGACGTACTGATCGGACACATGGCGATGGTCCATGGCTGCACGCTGGAAGACAGTGCCTTCGTTGGCCTTGGCGCGATCGTCATGGACGGCAGCCATATCGAGACCGATGGCATGCTCGCGGCCGGGGCGCAGCTCACCGGCAAGCGCATCGGCGCAGGCCAGCTGTGGATGGGGCGTCCCGCCAAGTACATCCGCGACCTTTCCGAAGATGCGATTGTTGCCAACCGCGAGGGCGTTGCCCGTTATGTCATCAACGGTCGCAACCACGCCGAGACGCTCGGTGTCGCGGGCTGATGGCAAGACCCAGGCCGGCACTGCCCGATGCACAGGCGCTTCGGGCGCTGGTCGATGCGGAGAGTCGGCTCGCGGTCCGTGTGACTCCCGGCGCCAAGGTCGAAGGTCTGGAGATCGCCGAGGGCAAGCTGCTCGCCAAGGTCCGGGCCAAACCGCAGGACGGCAAGGCCAACGATGCCGTGCGCGACCTGCTTGCCGAGGCTCTCGGGCTGGCTCCGTCGCGGCTGGAGTTGTTGCGCGGCGCAACTTCTCGCGAAAAGCAGTTCAGGATTCGCGACTGACGCGGGCGATTCGCCAGCCGGCAACCGATAGCAGCGCTGCGGCGAGTACGGCGAGGGGCAGGCAGGCTGCACCGACCCGCAGGAACATCGTCGCGCCGAGCGCCGCGCCGCCGGCCAGTGCCAGCCACAGGGCGAGGAAGCCGGCGATGCCGTTGGCTCCGCGTCCGCTAAGCAGGCCGCCCAGACCCTGACCGATGCGCACCAGCGCGCCGGTGAGATAGGTCAGCGCTACGGGCGTCTCGTTGCGCTGCATCGTGTTGTTGAGCGCGCCCATGGCGAAGACGAGCATGGCCATCATCGCTTCGAGATATTCCGCCAGTGCCAGAAGCGCGGCCAATGCGAGGAGCGCGGTAACGAGCGAGAGAACGGCGGGCTTGCGCCATCGGCCTGCCTTGTGGGCGACCACGTTGCCCATCGCCACGCCCAGCACGAACCCAAGGATCAGAAGCGCCGGGACGAGCGCGCGATGCGGTCCCTCGGCAATGAGGTCGGTGGCGAGGCGCGTCGTGTTGCCGGACATGAACGACACGAAATAGCGATCAGCTGACAGAAACCCCACGGCATCGACGTAGCCGGCGAGCGCGGCAAGCGCGGTAGCGAGGGCCTGTCGCGGTGGGTCTAGCGAGTTCACCTGCGCAACCTATCGCGCGCCGGTCCGTCTGGCGAGTGCGATCTGAAAGGAGGCGATGTGCGCAGGCGCGATCCGCAGATTCGGCTCAGCGGCCCATGCCGCGCGCGAGATTGCCGAGAACCTCGCCCATCGCCTTGGCCATGTCCGCCGGTTCGGGTGCGACATCGGCGACCGCCCGGTTCATTGCATCGGCCCATTGCTCGGCAACGGCCCTGTTGATGGCGAAGGGTTTGTGCACGCTCATCATGCAGCGTCCGGGGACGGCCTCGAACCAGTCGCGCGGGCCGCCGGCCCAACCGGCAAGGAACTGGGGCAGGGCCTTGCGCATCGGCGCAAGGTCCTGGGCATGCATGGCGCGCAGCTCGGCATATTGCGGGTCTTCGTCCATCAGGTCGTAGAAGCGGTTGCAGATGGCTTCGAACACCGGCGCGCCACCGAGGCGATAGAAAGGGGTATCGGGAGTTTGGGCTTCATCGATGACGGGGGCTTGGCTCGACACTGACATCTTCTCCGCAAGTGGGGGCTATTCCTGTCGCATAGCCGATGCGTTTCACGTGGAACTTGATCGCGGTCAAACCGTGGCGGATCGTCTCGCAGACCGGAACTGGACGAAGTGAGGGGCGCACACGAAAGGGGGCGGGAACCTCTCGGCGCCCGCCCCCTTGCATCGCCCGTGCCGTGTAGCCTCAGTCGTCGGTGTTCTCTTCCGGCTGGGGCCCGGTCTTGCGGACCGACTTCTTGGCAGGTGCCTTCTTCTTCCTGGCCTTCGTTTCCTTCGGCGGGGCGGGCGTCAGCTCGAAATTGAGCGCGTCTTCCTTCACCGAGACGTGGACCTCTCCGCCATGGGCGAGCTTGCCGAACAGCAGTTCCTCGGCCAGCGGCTGCTTGACCCGCTCCTGGATGACCCGCGCCATCGGGCGGGCACCGTAGAGGCGGTCGTAACCGCGGTGGCCCAGCCATTCGCGGGCATCGGAGTCGAACTGGATGTGGACGTTCTGGTCGGCCAGCTGCAGTTCGAGCTGGAGGATGAACTTGTCCACGACCCGGCTGATCGTTTCCTTGGCCAGATAGGCAAAGGGCACGATGGCATCGAGACGGTTGCGGAACTCGGGGCTGAACATCTGCTTCACGGCTTCCTCGCCGGCGTCGGCCTTCGAGGTGTCGCCGAAGCCGATGCCCTGTTTCGCCATGTCCGAAGCGCCCGCATTGGTCGTCATGATGAGGACGACGTTGCGGAAATCGACGGTCTTGCCGTGGTGGTCGGTCAGCTTCCCGTTGTCCATCACCTGCAGGAGGATGTTGAACAGGTCGGGGTGCGCCTTCTCGATTTCGTCGAGCAGCAGGACGCAGTGCGGCTGCTGGTCGATGGCATCGGTGAGCAGGCCGCCCTGGTCGAACCCAACGTACCCCGGAGGTGCGCCGATCAGGCGGCTGACCGAGTGACGCTCCATGTACTCGGACATGTCGAAGCGCTGCATCGGAATGCCCATGATCGTGGCGAGCTGCTTGGCGACTTCGGTCTTGCCGACGCCGGTCGGGCCGGAGAACAGGAACGAGCCGATCGGCTTGTCCGGATCGCGCAGGCCGGCGCGGCTCAGCTTCATGGCGGTCGAGAGGACCTCGATCGCCTTGTCCTGGCCGAAGACCACGCGCTTCAGGTCCCGTTCGAGATTCTCGAGCGCCTTCTTGTCGTCCGAGCTGACCGACTTGGGCGGGATGCGCGCCATCGTCGCGATGACCTGCTCGATCTCGCGGGCGGTGATCGTCTTCTTGCGGCGGCTGGGCGGCACCAGCATCTGCATCGCACCGACTTCGTCGATCACGTCGATCGCCTTGTCGGGCAGCTTGCGGTCATTGATGTAGCGCGCCGAAAGCTCGACGGCGGTCTTGATCGCATCGGGCGTGTAGCGCACGCCGTGGTGATCCTCGAAAGCCGTGCGAAGGCCCTTGAGGATCTTGATGGTATCCTCGACGGTCGGCTCGTTCACGTCGATCTTCTGGAACCGGCGCAGCAGGGCGCGATCCTTCTCGAAGTGATTGCGGAACTCCTTGTAGGTGGTCGAGCCGATGCAGCGGATCGTACCGCCCGAAAGCGCCGGCTTGAGCAGGTTCGATGCGTCCATCGCGCCGCCGCTGGTGGCGCCGGCACCGATCACCGTGTGGATCTCGTCGATGAACAGGATCGCGTGCGGCATCTTTTCCAGTTCGGCCACGACCTGCTTGAGGCGTTCCTCGAAGTCGCCGCGATAGCGGGTGCCGGCGAGCAGCGAGCCCATGTCGAGCGAGTAGATCACCGCTTCGGACAGGACTTCGGGCACTTCACCCTCGACGATCTTGCGCGCCAGGCCTTCCGCGATAGCGGTCTTGCCGACGCCGGGATCGCCGACATAGAGCGGGTTGTTCTTGGAACGGCGGCACAGGATCTGGATCGTGCGATCCACTTCCGGGCCGCGCCCGATCAGCGGGTCGACCTTACCGGCAAGTGCCTTTTCGTTGAGGTTGACGCAGAACTGGTCGAGCGCCGAGTCCTTTTTGTTGGCGGCCTTGGTCTCGGCCTTTTCTTCCGGTGTCGGGGTCTGCTCTTCCGATCCCTTGGGGCTGCGGTCTTCGATTCGCTTGCCGCCCTTGCCGATGCCGTGGCTGATGTAGCTGACCGCATCGAGCCGGCTCATGTCCTGCTGCTGCAGGAAATAGACCGCGTAGGAATCTCGTTCGGAGAACAGTGCGACGAGTACGTTGGCGCCCGTCACGGTGTCCTTGCCCGACGATTGCACATGCAGGATCGCGCGCTGGATCACCCGCTGGAACCCGGCGGTCGGGGCGGGATCGCCCTTTTCCTCGGTTTTCAGCGATTGATATTCCTGGTCGAGATACTGCCGCACGACATCGCCCAGATCGCCGAGATCCACGCCACAAGCCTGCATGACCTGTGCCGCGTCCGGATCGTCGATCAGCGCGAGCAGCAAGTGCTCGAGAGTCGCATACTCGTGGCTCCGCTCGGACGCGTGTGACAGCGCGGAGTGCAGGGTCTTTTCTAGGCTTTGCGCAAAACTGGGCATCTAGGACACTTTCATTGCGAAGTGGGACTCTCCTTGCAGGGGAGTTTTTGGACGAAAACTGGTTTCAGGTTCCATATAGGAACACTCAGGGCGCTTGCGAGGTTCACGTTGGGAACCTGCCGCCATCACGATGTCCTTGGCCTGAACAGGGACTCGGCCGCCTGCATGTGCGCCGAAGCCTTCTGACGGTGCGCCTTTATGCGGTCGATCTCTTCCTGAAGAAGGGCGACACGTGCATCGAGTTCGTCCAGCGAATAGCGATCCAGGCTTTCGCTGGCGAGGAGGCTGGCTGCGCCGAGGTTGTCCTCGGACGACCGCCGCCGCGGTCGATCATCATCGTCCATTGCACTGCAGCATCGGACGGGAATTTCTCCATGTCAATGCATCAAAGTGGTTTCCTTGTGGCCAGTGACTGTGCCAACTAGTCAGCCATGTCAGTTAAACTGCCCAAGACCATGGCCGCCATGGGATTTCTCGAGCCGGGAGGCCCCGAGGTCCTGCAGCCGCAAGAGCTTTCCGTACCCGTTCCAGGCCCCGGAGAAGTGCTCATCCAGGTTGCCTTTTCCGGAGTAAACCGACCTGACGTCGTACAGCGACAGGGACACTATCCTCCGCCGCCGGGCGCCTCGCCGATTCCGGGCCTGGAGATTTCCGGCACGATCGTCGCTGTCGGGGAAGGCGTCGTCGAAATCGGCGAGGGAGACCGCGTCTGTGCACTCGTTTCCGGCGGCGGCTATGCCGAATTCTGCATCGCCCGCGCCGGACACTGCCTGCCCGTGCCGGCCAGCCTGCCGCTCGACCAGGCTGCGGCCTTGCCCGAGACTCTGTTCACCGTCTGGCACAACGTGTTCGAGCGCGGATACGCCTGCGAGGGGGAAACCCTGCTCGTCCATGGCGGGACCAGCGGCATCGGGACGATGGCGACGATGCTCGGCAAGCTATTCGGCCTGACCGTCATCGTGACCTGTGGCTCGGCGGAAAAGTGCGCACAGGCGCTGAAGATCGGCGCCGATCACGCGATCGACTACAAGGCGTCCGATTTCGTCGCCGAAGTTGCCCGGATTACCGATGGCAAGGGTGTGAACCTCGTGCTCGACATGGTTGCCGGCGATTACGTCGCCCGCAATCTCAAGTGCCTTGCCCCGGATGGGCGGCACGTGACCATTGCGGTGCAGGGTGGGGTCAAGGCCGAGATCAACATGGGCATCGTCATGCGCAATCGCTACACGCTGACCGGTTCGACGCTGCGGCCGCGGTCCGACACGTTCAAGGAGCTGCTGGCACAGGAAATCCTGTCGAATGTCTGGTCGCTGGTGGCTGACGGGTCCTTGCGCCCGATCATGGACAGGCAGTTTCCGCTGGCCCAAGCTGCCAAGGCACATGCCCACATGGAATCGGGAGACCATATCGGGAAGATCGTCCTCGCTGCGTGACGTCATGACATCGCGCAGCGGGCAGCGCCGCTTCTCGTAGACAGGAAGGAGGCGGGATTGAGCGGTAATCTGATCCTTCACGAGGATCCGCGCAGCGGCAATTGCTACAAGATCCGCCTTACTGCGGCCATGCTCGGCGTGCCGCTGGAGCGGCGCCTCTACGACATCATGAACGGCGAAACGCGCACGCCGGAGTTTCTGGCGAACGTCAATGCCAACGGCCGGATTCCGGTTCTCCAGATCGGCGACAGGTTCCTGCCGGAAAGCAATGCGGCCTGCTGGTATCTCGCCGAGGGTTCAAGCCTTGTGCCAGTGGACCGGTTCGAACGGGCCGACATGCTGCGCTGGATGTTCTTCGAGCAGTACAATCACGAACCCAATATCGCGACCCTGCGATTCTGGCTCTGCTTCGTCGGCGAGGCCAATCTCACACCCATGCAGCGCGACCAGATCATGGCGAAGCGGGCAGGGGGAGAGGCGGCCCTTTCGGTGATGGAACAGCACCTCGGCGTGCACGACTGGTTTGTCGGCAGCAGCGCGAGTCTCGCCGACGTTTCGCTCTATGCCTATACCCACGTCTGCGAGGCAGGCGGCTTTCGCCTGCACGATTATCCGGCAATCTGCCGTTGGCTCGAACGCATCTCTGGGCTTCCCGGTTACGTTCGGATGGATTGACTTCTGACAAGGCCGACGCCGGCTTGATCGGACCGTCTTGCCGACCTCGCTTGCAGGCCTTGAGCCGAGAATGCGCGATTCTCGGGCATCGTGCTTGCCGAATCCGGAACTTTCACCTAAATCGGGTCCGGAACGGCCGCTCCGCGAAGGGGCGGCCCTTATTATTTGCGCTACTTGCCAAAGTTCGTCGGAGATCCAGAACAATGAGCCAGCCGACACCGCTCATGCCGCATGCGACCGCCTCCTGGCTGGTCGACAATACTGCCCTTACTTTCGAGCAGATCGCCGAATTCTGCGGCCTGCACATGCTTGAAGTGCAGGCGATGGCCGATGATCTTGCCTCCAGCAAGTACACCGGGCGCGATCCCGTTCGCGCTGGTGAGCTGACCATGGACGAGATCGAAAAGGGTCAGAAGAACCCCGAGTACAAGCTCAAGATGCACAAGGTGCCGGTCACCGTCAGCCGCACCAAGGGACCGCGGTACACCCCGGTTTCGAAGCGCCAGGACAAGCCGGACGGTATCGCCTGGATCCTGCGCAACCATCCCGAGGTGTCGGACGCGCAGATCGGCAAGCTGATCGGCACGACGCGCAACACCATCGCCGCGATCCGCGACCGTTCGCACTGGAACATCGCCAACATCACGCCGAAGGACCCGGTTACCCTCGGCCTGTGCTCGCAGCGAGAGCTTGACGCGATTGTAGCCAAGGCCGCCAAGAAGGCCGGCATCGAGGACGAAGTCGTCAGTGACGAGCGTCTGGTCGACGACCGCGAGGCCCTGATCGAGGAACTGCGCGCCGAGCGCGAGGCTGCCGTCAAGGCTGCCAGCGAAGCCGCGCAGGAAGCCGAAGCCGCCGCATGGCTCGAAGCCAAGCGCGCAGCCGAAGCGGAAAACGGCGAATAAGCTTTCTTCTCCCCCAGGGGATGAGAACAAGAGCAGCGGGGATGACTGACCGGTCGTCCCCGCTGCATTCGTTTGCATAGGCTGCATCGCCCTTGTCGCAGGACCGGTGACGCTTCACACTGCTCTCATGAACGAGAGGATCGGCCCCAAAGTCTGGCGGGAACGTTACGCGCACCCGTGCAACTGGCAGCAGGACTTCGCTCCGCTTGCGATGCCGCAGATGTTTGCCGGCAGTGTGGCCGCCTATGGCGAACGTGTCCTAGCCGACTTTCTCGGGCGCGCGTTCACCTATCGGCAGATCGACGAAGAGGCGCGCCGCTTCGCCCGCGGGTTGCAGTCTCTCGGTCTCGGCAAGGGTGACCGGATCGGTCTGTTCCTGCCCAATGTGCCCTGTTATCTTTCGGCCTACTTCGGCGCGTTCATGGCGGGCGTCACCGTCGTCAACTTCTCGCCGCTCTACACGGCCACGGAACTGGAGGCGCAAGTCGCCGACTCGGGCGCGCGCCTGCTGGTGACGCTGGACGTTCCGGCTCTCCTGCCGACGGCGTGCAAGGTGCACCGGGAATCCGCGCTTGAGTGGCTGGTGGTCGCCCGTCTTTCCAGCATGCTGCCGTTCTGGAAGGGCCTGGGCCTGCGTCTGTTCCGCCGCAAGGACATCGCTGCAATCCCGCGCGAAGACTGCGTGTTCGAATTCAACGACCTGCTGCACGATGGCGAACCCGCGCCGGTCGAGATTGACCCGATGACCGACCTGGCGATGCTGCAATATACCGGGGGTACGACCGGAACGCCCAAGGGCGCGATGCTCACCCACCAGAATCTCACGGTCAACGCCCGGCAGATCGAGGAAATCGATCCCCATGCCCATGCGCGCGACGTGATCGTGGGTGTCCTTCCCTTCTTTCATGTCTTTGCCAATGCGACGGTACTCAATCGCACGGTCTACGATGGCGGGACCATCGCCATGCTGCCGCGCTTCGATGCGGGGCAATGCCTGGCCACGCTGCAACGGGTGAGGGCGACCGCGATGCCCGGTGTGCCGACCATGTACCAGGCGCTGCTCGATCATCCCGACATGGCTCGCACCGATTTCTCCAGCCTGTTCACCTGCATTTCCGGCGGCGCGCCTTTGCCGGGGCCGGTCAAGGCGCGCTTCGAGAAGGCGAGCGGCGCGACCCTTGTCGAAGGCTATGGGCTGACCGAGGCCGCCGGGGTCGTCGCGACCAATCCTTTCGACGGGCCGGAGCGGCCGGGAACCATCGGCCACCCCATGCCCGGCACGGACCTGTGCCTGCTCGACAAGGACGATCCCACGCGCGAGGCAGCATCGGGAGAGCCGGGTGAACTGGCGATCAACGGGCCGCAGGTCATGGTCGGGTACTGGAACCGGCCCGAGGCCGGGGCCAAGGTCTTCGTCGAACTGGATGGCAAGCGCTGGTTGCGCACCGGCGACATCGCGACGATCGACGAGGACGGCTACGTCCACCTCATCGACCGCAGCAAGGACATGATCGCAGTCGGCGGATTCAAGGTCTTTCCCAGCCAGGTCGAGGAAGTGCTCCTCGCCAACCCCGCAGTGCGCGAGGCGATGGTGCTGGGCGTGCCCGACGATTATCACGGAGAAGTCCCACGCGCTTACGTCGTTGCCGAAACGGGTGAGGCGACGAGCGCCGAAGAGATTGCCGCTTGGCTCAACGAGCGGGTCGGCAAGCATGAGCGCGTCGATAAGGTTGTGCTGCGCGATTCGCTGCCCAAGACGATGGTCGGCAAACTCGACCGCAAGGCGCTGCGGGCCGAAGTGCTGGGCAAATAAAAAGGCAGGCGCTCCAGCGGGAGCGGCCTGCCCTGATTTCTGCAATTGCGTTCTTATTCGGCCGCTTCGAGGGCGACCTGCGCTTCGTCTGCGTTGCCGAAGGCTGGCGGCATGTGGCCGCCGCTCGGGCTCAGGCGGCCGTCGAGGCGGGCGCCCTGTTCGATGGTCAGGGCATCGTAGGCCACGTCGCCGTCGATCTTCGCGGTCCTGAGAATGACGACCTCGCGCGCGGCGATGGTGCCGCGAACGGTGCCGGCGATGCGGACCGTTTCCGCCTTTACGGCGCCGACGATCTCGCTCGCTTCGCCCTGGACCAGAGCGTTGCAGGTGATGTCGCCTTCGATCCGTCCGTCGATGTGCAGGTCCGCCGAAGCCTCGATATTGCCGACGATGTTGGTGTCGGCGCCCAGCATCGAGAACGTCGAACCGTTGGACGGACGCGGGCTCGCATTCGACTTGGCCATATTAGCGGGCTTCTTGCTGAACATTGGTGGCAGCCTCGAGGAACGGGCGCGGGTTCACCGGCCGGCCGTTGACACGGACTTCGAAGTGAAGGTGCGAACCGGTCGAGCGACCGGTGCTGCCCATGGCAGCGATGACCGTCCCGGCATCGACCTTCTGGCCGACCTTGGCCTTGAAGGCCGAAAGGTGGCCGTAACGGGTCATCAGGCCATTGCCATGGCTGATCTCGATGCAGTTGCCGTAACCCTGACGGCCACCGACGAAGGTGATTTTGCCCTTGGCTGCGGCGTAGATCGGCGATCCCTTCGGGCCGGGGAAGTCGAGGCCGGCGTGGAAGGCTGCTCCGCCGGTGAACGGGTCGGAGCGATAGCCGTAGCTGGAGGAAACGTATGCGACCTTGGCCGGCTTCACCTGCGGGATGGAGGCAAGGCCGTTTTCCAGAGCGTCCATGCGGGCAAGGCTGACACCCAGGCGCTTGAACCGCGGATCCAGCGAACCGTCCTTGCCGGTGGCGAGGCGCAGCAGCGGACCACCTTCGGCGCGGCGCGAGCCGGCGATGATCGTGTTGGGATTGAGGCCGAGTTTGCGGATGGCCTTCGATGCCGATTCGGCGCGGCGGTCGGCATAACTGGTCAGGCGTTCGACGAAGGCGAGCTGCTCGGCTTCGATATGAGCCAGTTCCGAAGCCTCGGGCAGGACGGCGCTGACCTTGGAGACGGTCTTCACGGTTTCCTGCCTGCTGTCGGAAACGGCTTCGCCTTCGGCCTTGTCATCGGGCAGGTCGCCGATGTGGGCTTCCACCATCTGTTCGATGAACTTCTGGCGGCGCGCAAGATCGGAGGTCACTTCATCGATGCCGTCGCGGTACTTGGCGACTCGGCTTTCGGCCGTGGCGACCTTGGCTTCGCGGTCGAGCAGTTCGGCCTGCTCGCTCGTCGCGGACCAGCGTTCGAACGCCACCGCGCCCATCGAGCCGCACCAGGCCGTTGCCAGCAACACTGCGCCGCCCACAGCGCTGAGCTGCATGGCAGAGGAAATGCGGATGAAACGGACCTGTCCGTCTGACCGCATGATAAACTCGCGATCCGGAAATTTGGCCCTAAGGCGTGAAAGCCACGCCCCGGCTGATGTGAAGTTCAAAACGACCCCGCTCGTTAAACTATTGTTTTCCCAGTCCCGGCCGCGGCAACTAGCAGGGAGGGGCCCAAAATGCGAATCCACTGACCTTAAAGGGCTGCAGATTCGGGGTGAGTCGAGCCCTCGTTGCGATGACCTGATGGAACCCGCCTTTGGGCCTTTGCCCGGAATTGCGCGGTTCTTGTCAAGAATGGTTTCTCTGTTCCCACATACGGTTAACCATTAAGCCATGTTGCACCAATTTGGTTACCACGCGGGATCGGTGACACGCGGCCGCTTCGGTGCTAGTTCGCGCCCATGACCGTAGAGACCACAATCGCCGGCACGACCGATGCCGAAACGCCCGAAGTGCTTGTCGCGCGCATTGCTCGCGAGGGTCGCGCCGCCCAGCGCGTTCTTGCCCGGCTCAGCGATGCCCAGAAGGCCGAGGCGCTGCGCGCTGCGGCTGCAGCCCTGCGGGAATCGGAAGCGCCAATTCTGGAAGCCAATGCGATCGACATCGCAGCCGGTGAAGCCAAGGGCCTGACCGGTGCGATGCTCGATCGCTTGCGGCTCGATCCGGCGCGCCTTGCAGGTATCGCCGATGCCGTGGACCAGGTCGCTGCCTTGCCCGATCCCGTCGGGCAGGTGATCGAGAAGACCGAGCGGCCCAACGGCTTGCAGCTCAGCCGCGTACGCATCCCGATCGGCCTGATCGGAATCATCTATGAAAGCCGCCCCAACGTGACGGCCGACGCCGCGGCCCTGTGCCTGCGCTCCGGCAATGCCGTGCTGCTGCGTGGCGGTAGCGAGGCGCTGCATTCCAATCGCGCGATTCAATCCGCGATGGCCAAGGGGCTGGAGAGCGTCGGCATTCCCGCGGCGGCGATCCAGCTCGTGCCGACGCAGGACCGTGCCGTCGTCGGCGCGATGCTGACCGCAGCCGGCCTGATCGACATGATCGTGCCGCGCGGCGGCAAGAGCCTTGTCGCGCGGGTCCAGGCCGACGCCCGCGTGCCGGTGCTCGCCCATCTCGATGGCATCTGCCACACATATGTGCATGCCGCCGCCGATCCGGAAATGGCCCGCAGCGTCGCGCTGAACGCCAAGATGCGGCGGACCGGGATCTGCGGGGCGATGGAAACCTTGCTGCTCGATACCCAGTTCCCCGGATCGCGCGACGTCGTGACGTCATTGCTCGATGCCGGGTGCGAACTGCGCGGCGACGCTCGCGCCCGCGCGCTCGATCCGCGGATTCTGCCGGCGACCGAGGAAGACTGGGACACCGAATATCTCGACGCGGTGCTCTCGGTTGCGGTCGTTGACGGTCTCGATGCCGCGCTCGATCACATCGCGATGCATTCCTCGCATCACACCGACGCGATCATCACTGCCGATGAAGCGGCGGCCGAGCGCTTCCTCGCGGAAGCCGACAGCGCCATCGTCATGGTCAATGCGTCGAGCCAGTTCGCCGATGGCGGCGAGTTCGGTCTTGGCGCCGAGATCGGCATTGCCACGGGCCGTCTCCATGCGCGCGGCCCGGTCGCGCTCGAAGGGCTGACCACCTACAAGTGGCAGGTGCGCGGAACCGGACAGGCCCGGCCCTGACCGGGACAGTCCCGAGCAAGGCGGGCGGCAGCGGGCGGTCCGGGCCGGTTACCGGCCTGCTGGGCGGCAGTTTCAACCCGGCGCACGGCGGTCATCGGCGGATCAGCCTGTTCGCCATGGAGGCGCTGGGGCTGGACGAAGTCTGGTGGCTGGTCTCTCCGGGCAACCCGCTCAAACCCAGGGCGGGGATGGCGCCGCTGGCAGCGCGGGTAGCATCGGCCCGGCGCCAGGCGCTGCGAGCGCGGATTCGCGTAACCGCGATCGAGCGCGAACTGGGCACGCGCTACACCGTCGACACGCTTCGGAAGCTGCTTCAGCGCTATCCGAAACGCCGCTTCGTCTGGCTTATGGGGGCTGACAATCTCGCCCAGCTGCACCGCTGGAAGGACTGGCGCGAGCTGGCCCGACTCATGCCGATTGCGGTAATTGCCCGTCCGGGGTATGATGGGCCTGCCTTCGCGAGCCCCGCGATGGCCTGGCTGGGGAAGTTCCGGAGGCCCCGATCCAGTCTCAGAGGTCCGGAAAGGTGGAGCGCGCCTGCGCTGGTGACATTGCGATTCGACCCCGATACGCGGTCGGCAACGGCGATACGCCGGGCTGATCCGGACTGGGCCCGAAAGCCGTCGAACGGCCTTTCGCGCAACGGTCGCTTTCGGGACGGTGTCACGCACCGCCCGATTCCCGGAGATGCAGCGTGACTGGGCCTTGCCCTTCTCTGCTGCGAATCCATCCCCTCGAAAACCTGATTGTCTGCGGCGGGATGTTTGCCATCGCGCCGGGACGGTCATTGAAAGGAGCAGTACCGAACTAGATGCCACAGGCACAGATACAGCCGGCTACAACCGGCGCAACGCCCCCGGCCATGGTCGACAGCGACGACCCGCAATTGGCCTTGGTCCTGCAGTCCCTGGATGACGACCAGGCGCAGGACCTTGTTACGATCGATCTCGAAGGCAAGTCGAGCATCGCCGATTACATGGTGATCGCTTCCGGCCGGTCGACGAGGCAGGTGGCCGCGATGGCCCAGAAACTCGGCGAACGTCTGAAACAGGGCGGCTTCGGCAATCCTCGCGTAGAGGGCCTGCCGGCAGCCGACTGGGTACTCGTCGATGCGGGTGGCGTGATCGTCCATCTCTTCCGTCCGGAAGTGCGCAGCTTCTACAACCTCGAACGGATGTGGGGCTTCGATGGTCCCTCGGGCGCAGCCTGAGGGTCGAATCGGTCCATTGACGACGGCCTGAGAGGATAGACCCGGTCCGGGAGAACACCGGCCGGGCTCGCGAAAGGAACTTGAGACGCGCCAGCGTCCCGTGGGACAGTGCGCGCCAACGCCATGCTTTTGCATATCATCGCTCGCGGCAAGATCGCCCGCTCGCCGGAAGCCGAGCTGCTCGATCGCTATGCCAAGCGGATCACCTGGCCTTTCAAGCACAGCGAATTGCCCGACATCGGCGGCAAGGTCCCGCCCCCGGTGCAGACTCCCGTGCGCGAGGTCCTGCTCGACGAGCGGGGCAAGGCGATGTCGTCCGAGGAATTCGCCGCGCTGCTCGGCCGGTGGCGTGACGAAGGCGTGCGCGAATGCCGGTTCCTGATCGGCGCTGCCGACGGCCATGGCGACGAGGCCAGGTCCCGGGCGGATCACCTGCTGTGCTTCGGAAAGATGACCTGGCCGCATCTCATGGCCCGGGCAATGCTGGCCGAACAGCTCTGGCGGGCGACCGCGATTCTCGCCGGGCACCCCTATCACCGGTCGGGGTGAGGGCGATCAGCCGCCGCGTTCGCGCCCCTTGCGGGCGAAGAGAAGCACTATCACGGGAACGATCAGCCCGACGGCGAACCCGAGCCCCGCGCCCCAGATCGAGCCGGTATTGCCTCCAAGCATGGCCCCCACAACGGCGCCTGCGACGAAAAGCAGGACGGGCAGCAGGCAACCGATAGCGAACATGGGCCGATTTTTGTGCCTCAGGCCGAGAATCGGCGGGCGCGATCGGCGAGTCGGGTCACGGCATCGGCGTGAATCGCCGACGAGGTGACGAGCACGCCGAAGGCGCGCGGATCGTGCTTGTTGTAATTGAGCGCCTTGCCGAAGGCGTCGGTGACCGTCGCGCCTGCTTCGCGGGCGATCAGTCCGGCTGCGGCAATGTCCCATTCGAAGCCCCAGCGCAGCGAGGCGAGCAGGTCGGCCTCGTCAGCGGCAACCATCGCCATGCGCAAGGCAATCGAGTTGGGCTGTTCCACGAGCGTCAGATCGGCATCCTCGGAGGCCAGTTTCTTGGCCGGAACCCGCGCGCCGGGAAGGGAATCGCGGACGCTTGCGGCGAGTCGCGTGCCGTTGCGCCAGCTGCCCTTGCCCGCCTCGGCCTGCCAGAATTCGCCGCCATCCTCCCGGCGGCGGGCAGGGGCGTAAAGATAACCGAAGAGTGGGCGGCGGGTGTTGACGAGAGCGACCGAGACGGCCCAGCCGGTCCGTCCGGCGATGAAATCGCGCGTTCCGTCGATCGGATCGACCAGCCATACCAGCTGTTCGCGCAGGCGATCGGGCGCATCCGCGGTTTCCTCGGACAGCCAACCGGCGGACGGCAGCAGGGCGGATAACTCCTTCTTGAGAAAGGCATCGACTGCCAGATCGGCGTCGCAGACCGGGCTTCCCGGCGTCTTTTCCCAGTGCCTGAGCGCATGCCCGTCACCCGGCCAGCCGGCCAGGGCGAGGCGTCCTGCCTCCCGCACGATGGATTCGAGTTTGCCGCGGTCAATCATCTTCAAGCAATCGGTTGACGGGAATCATGTTTCCCGAGTGTGTTGCGTCCCACCTATGAAATTGCGCAGGGTTCAGGACTTTTCAAGCGCGCAGGGATGTGCTTATGCGGCCCGGCAAAATACGGGGCTCCCCGCGCCTTCCCTAGGACACTCCAGCAGAAAGCGATTCTTCTTATGAACATTCACGAATATCAGGCGAAGGAACTGCTTGCGAAGTATGGCGTGGGCATTCCCGCCGGCATCGCCGCTCTCACGGTTGAAGAAGCGGTTGCCGCCGCCAAGCAGCTGCCCGGACCGCTTTATGTCGTGAAGGCCCAGATCCACGCCGGTGGCCGCGGCAAGGGCAAGTTCAAGGAACTCGGTCCCGACGCGAAGGGCGGCGTGCGCCTTGCCAAGTCGATCGAGGAAGTCGAAGCCTTCGCCAAGGAAATGCTCGGCAACACCCTTGTCACCGTGCAGACCGGTGAAGCCGGCAAGCAGGTCAACCGCCTCTACGTGACCGATGGCGTCGACATCGCCAAGGAATACTACTTCTCGATGCTCGTCGACCGCGCCTCGGGCCGCGTCGCGATGATCGCCTCGACCGAAGGCGGCATGGACATCGAGGAAGTCGCGCACTCGACCCCCGAAAAGATCACCACCGTCACCATCGACCCTGCCGAAGGCTTCCAGCCGCACCACGGCCGCGCGGTCGCCTATGCGCTCAAGCTGAGCGGTGATCTCAACAAGCAGGCCCAGAAGATCGCCAAGCAGATCTACGAGGCGTTCATGGCGCTCGACTGCGACATGCTCGAGATCAACCCCCTGGTCGAAACCAAGGACGGCCAGCTGCTGGTTCTCGACACCAAGATGAGCTTCGACTCGAACGCTCTCTACCGTCACCCCGACGTCTTCGCCCTGCGTGACGAGACCGAGGAAGACCCGGCGGAAATCGAAGCCTCGAAGTACGACCTTGCCTACATCAAGCTCGATGGCGACATCGGCTGCATGGTCAACGGCGCCGGCCTTGCCATGGCGACCATGGACATCATCAAGCTCAATGGCTCGTTCCCGGCCAACTTCCTCGACGTGGGCGGCGGCGCCACCACCGAGAAGGTGACTGCGGCCTTCAAGATCATTCTCAAGGACCCCAACGTGAAGGGCATCCTCGTGAACATCTTCGGCGGCATCATGAAGTGCGACGTCATTGCCGAGGGCATCATTGCCGCGGCGAAGGAAGTGAACCTCTCGGTTCCGCTCGTCGTCCGCCTCGAAGGCACCAATGTCCAGCAGGGCAAGGACATCTTGGCCAATTCGGGCCTGCCGATCGTCCCCGCCAACGACCTTGGCGATGCTGCCAAGAAGATCGTCGCGGAAGTGAAGAGCGCCGCCTGATAATTCCAAGCGAATTATCGCACGACGGATCAAGGAACGGCGGGGGTTTCGCGACCCCCGCCGTTTCTGCATGTAGGGTTCCGGCGCGTTGCGAACGGCATCGCATGCATGGACTCTCGAGCATCTGTCGTTTCGAGGGGCTTGACGCGAGGTGCGGGGGGCGCAATAGCGAGCCCGGTATAGTTTAATTGCGCGGTTAAATTTGCCGTCCCGACCTTAGAGAGGACCGAATCGCATGAAAATCATCGTCCCGGTAAAGCGGGTGATCGACTACAACGTGAAGCCGCGGGTGAAGTCCGACGGTACCGGCGTTGATCTTGCCAACGTCAAGATGAGCATGAACCCCTTCGACGAGATCGCTGTCGAGGAAGCCATTCGCCTGAAGGAAGCGGGCAAGGCGGAAGAGATCATTGCGGTCTCGGTCGGCCCGGCCAAGGCGCAGGAAACGCTGCGTACGGCGCTCGCCATGGGAGCGGACCGGGCGATTCTCGTCGAGACCGACGCGGAAGTCGAACCGCTGGCCGTTGCCAAGATCCTGAAAGCGATCGTCGCCGAGGAGAACCCCGGCCTTGTCATCCTCGGCAAGCAGGCCATCGACGACGACTCCAACCAGACCGGCCAGATGCTGGCCGCGCTGCTGGGCCGTCCGCAGGGCACTTTTGCCAGCAAGGTCGAGATCGACGGTGACAGCGTTGCCGTGACCCGCGAAGTCGACGGCGGTCTGGAGACCGTCAGGCTGGCGATGCCCGCGATCGTCACCACCGACCTGCGCCTGAACGAGCCGCGCTACGCTTCGCTGCCCAACATCATGAAGGCGAAGAAGAAGCCGCTCGACAGCAAGACGCCTGCCGACTTCGGCGTCGACATCGCTCCGCGTCTCAAGACCCTCAAGGTCTCCGAGCCGCCGGTGCGTCAGGCGGGCATCAAGGTGCCCGACGTCGATGCCCTCGTTGCCAAGCTCAAGGAAATGGGCGTCGCCTGAGGGCACGGCCGGGAAAGGATACAAGACTCATGAAGACGCTTGTTTGGGTCGAACACGACAATGCGTCGCTCAAGGACGCGACGCTCGCCACTGTCACCGCGGCTGCCAGGCTGGGTGAAGTCCACCTTCTCGTTGCCGGTTCGGGTTGCCGCGCCGTCGCCGAGGCGGCCGCGCAGATCGCCGGCGTGGGCAAGGTCCACCTCGCCGACAACGCCGCCTACGAGCATGGCCTGGCCGAGAACGTCGCGCCGCTGATCGCCGACCTCATGGCCGATCACGATGCCTTCGTCGCCCCGGCGACCACCACCGGCAAGAACGTCGCGCCGCGCGTCGCCGCGCTGCTCGACGTGATGCAGGTCTCGGACATTCTCTCGGTCGAGGGCGAGAAGACCTTCACCCGTCCGATCTATGCCGGCAACGCGATTGCCACGGTCGAAAGCACCGACGCCAAGCTGGTGATCACCGTGCGCGGTACGGCCTTCGAGAAGGCGGCCGCCACCGGCGGTTCGGCGGCTATCGAAGACGTTGCGGGTCCGGGCGATGCCGGACTGTCGAGCTTCGTGGGCGCCGAGCTGGCGAAGTCGGAGCGTCCGGAACTGACCAGCGCGAAGATCGTCGTCTCGGGTGGCCGCGCGCTCAAGGACGCGGCGACTTTCGAGGAATACATCATGCCGCTCGCCGACAAGCTCGGCGCCGGCGTGGGCGCCAGCCGCGCCGCAGTCGATGCGGGCTACGTGCCCAACGACTACCAGGTCGGCCAGACCGGCAAGATCGTGGCACCCGAAGTCTACATTGCCGTGGGCATCTCGGGCGCGATCCAGCACCTTGCCGGCATGAAGGACTCCAAGACCATCATCGCCATCAACAAGGACGAGGACGCCCCGATCTTCCAGGTCGCCGACATTGGCCTCGTCGCAGACCTCTTCAACGCCGTGCCGGAACTCACCGGCAAGCTTTGAGGCCTGTTTCCAACGATTTATGACAGAGACCCCCGGAGGCTTGCTTCCGGGGGTCTTTTTCTGTCTGACCGCGCCCGAAGCTGACCGGATGATCCCTGGTTCTGGAGCTTGTGCGCATGCCGATACGTTTGACGATCTTGTGGAGCTACTGTCTGGTCCTCCTGACCGGCGGCATGACTGCACCTGTGCGGGCGAAAGAGGTCATGCTCGAACCCGCATCGAAATGGGTGGTCAACTATGCGGACAAGGCCTGCATGCTCTTGCGCAAGTTCGGCACCGACGAGAGTCCCTTTCTCCTGCGCATGCACAGCTATGGTTCGCGCAACCACTTCGAGTTTTCGCTGGCGGGCAAGGACCTCAACGGCATCCGTTCGGGTGCCAATGCAGGCATTGCCTTCGGCCCCGGTGAAACGCTAGCGATCGACCGGCTTCAGGCGGGCAATCTGGAAGGATACGGTAAGTCATTCCTGTTTTCCGGAGCGTTCGAACGGAGGAAAACCGAGTTTGAGGAGGAAGGGCTCACAGTCAGCCCCGATCCGGACCCGGAATTCGAAAAGGCGGTCGATCGCATTGCGCTCATTTCCGGGCCGCGCCGCATCGTCCTGCATACAGGGAAAATGGATGCCCCGCTCAAGGCAATACGGCAATGCGTCGACGCGATGATGGAGAGCTGGGGGCTCGACCCGAAAGTGCAGGCAACCCTGTCACGTCCAACCAAGCCGGAAAGCGTCGAGAAAATGGTCAGGCGGATTAGCGCGCATTATCCGCTCGGGATGGCGATGACCGGTCGGCAGGGACGGGTGAACGTCCGCGCGATGATCGATGCCCATGGGATGCCTACCAAGTGCGAAGTGACCCAATCCTACAGTGAAAGGGCATTCGACGAACTTGCCTGCCAGATTATCCGGGAAACCGCCTTTGAGCCCGCGCTGAACGCAAAGGGTCAGCCGACGCCGTCGTTCTATCAGCAGACCATACTGTACCTGATGCACTAGTGCGGAGTACCGTTCCGACCGATCACTCCGGCAGGCGCTCGAAGAGGTTGAGGATCGTCTTGCCGTCTTCCGCTTCGTGCTGTCCGTAGTGCTTGAAGCCGAGGCGGGTGGCGAGGCGTTCGGAAGGGGTATTGCCTTCCTCGATCATGCAGGCGATCCGGCGCTTGCCATGGACCCTGTCGAACCAGGGCAGCACCGTGCCCATGACTTCGCCGGCGAGACCTTCCCCCCAGTGGTCCTGGCGCACGATCCAGCCCGCTTCGGGCACGTCGTCCATGCCCTTGCCGAAGCCGCGCCAGGAATGGAAGATGCCGCAATTGGCGATGAGTTCGGCCTCGCCGCGTTTGCGGACGTAGAAGGTGCCATAGCCGTAGAGCGCCCAGCTGCCGGTATTGCGGCTCAGTCGTTCGAATTGCGAGAAGTAGTCCGCGCGCGCAGGCCCCAGGAAACGGGTCATGTCCTTGCCCTCGAGCAGGCGCACCAGCCCCTCGAGATCGCCCGGTCCCGGTTGCCACAAGTCGTAGCGCCCGGTGGTCAGAAAAGGTTTCCCTGTGTTCACAGCCATCGTTCCACGGTGTGAATTGCCATGCCGACCAGCCCGCCGACAAGGGTGCCGTTGACGCGGATGAACTGCAGGTCCCGACCGACGGCGCCTTCGATCCGGTCCGAGACGGTCTTGGCATCCCAGCGTTTCACGGTTTCGGATACCAGCCGGACGATCTCCGAGCCGTAGCGCGAAGCCACGCCGACCAGGGTCCTGCGGGCGAAGCGATTGACGAGGGCCTGGAGGCGCTGGTCCTCACCGAGGGCAAGGCCCAACTGGGAAATCGAATCGCCCAGGCTGCCGGAGAGTGCCTTGTCCGGATTGCGCACCGCGCGAAGCAGCGCCTCGCGGGCGCGTTCCCACATGGCGTCAAGCCAGGCCGCCATGGCCGGGTTCTCGATCAACTCGTTCTTGATCCGCTCCACCTTGGCGCGCATCGCCGGATCGTGGCGCAGATCGTCGGCAAGGCGGCCGAGCGATTCGTCGATCTTGGCGCGCAAGGGGTGATCGGGCTGGACGATCACTTCGGCAAGCAGGCGATAGGCGCCGTCGAGCACGCCGTTGGCAAGGCGTTCGTCGAGCCCGGTCCAGCGCATGATCGCATTGGCGCGCTGATGGATCATCTCGCGGATCATCGGCTCGTTGGCCTCTATGGCCTCGCCGATCTTGCGCAGCACCGATTCCAGCACCGGCAGATGGCGCTTGTCGGCGATAGCGTTGGCAAGGATCTGGCCCAGCAGCGGCGCGAGATCGATTCTGGAGAGCTGTCTGCGCAGGCCCGCCTTGACCATGCCGCCCATCTGGTCGGGGTCGAGCGATTCCAGGATATCGGCGAATAGCCCCGCAGCCCCAGCCCGCAGGCGCGACTGCTCCTCGCGGCGCGGATCGGCGAGGAAGGCACCGGCGCTCGCGGCAAGGTTGTAGCCATGCAGGCGCCGGGCGACGACCTGCGGCGTCAGGAAATTGTCGCGCAGGAAGTTCGCCATGGAATCGGCAATGCGGTCCTTGTTGACCGGGATGATGGCGGTGTGGGGGATCGGCAGGCCCAGCGGGCGACGGAAAAGCGCGGTGACCGCGAACCAGTCGGCGAGGCCGCCGACCATTGCGGCCTCGGTGAACGCGATTGCATAGCCCAGCACCGGGTCCCAGTTGGGATAGAGGGCAGAAAGGCGCCGCAGGACCATGAAGGACACGGCCATCAACAGCAGCAACCCTGTCGCGAACAGGCGCATGCGCCTTGCGCGATCCTCCCTCGGTCTGTCTGGCGTCACCACTCCAGTCTTACGCGCCGTGCCCTGCAAGGTTCCCTGTTTCCTTGCCCTGGCCGACTATTCCGCAGGGACGGCCGTGCCGCCCTTGTCGTTGGCGTGACCGGTTTCGTGTGCGTGATGCGGCTCGAAAGTGAGCAGGGACTTGCGCAGGCGCGGGCCTATCCGCTTCTCGAAGCCGTCCGCAAGGCTGAACGCGGCCGGGACGATGATCAGCGTCAGGAAGGTCGAGAGCAGCAGGCCGCCGATCACGGTAATGCCCATGGGCGCGCGCCAGGCACCGTCACCCGAGAGCGAGGCGGCGGTCGGCACCATGCCCGCGGTCATCGCGACGGTGGTCATGATGATCGGCTGGGCACGCTTGTGGCCGGCGTCCATGATGGCGTGGAGCTTGTCGACGCCGCTCGCCATTTCCTCGATCGCGAAGTCGATCAGCAGGATCGAGTTCTTGGCGACGATGCCCAAAAGCATGAGAATGCCGATGTAGACCGGCATCGAGACCGGCTGGCCGACAATGGTGAGGGCGATCATGCCGCCCAGCGGTGCAAGCAGGAGCGAGGCCATGTTCACCAGCGGCGAGACGAAGCGCTTGTAGAGCAGCACCAGCACCGCGAAGACGAGGAAGATGCCGCTGATGACGGCGATGATAAAGTTGTTCACCATCTCCGCCTGCCACTTGTCCTCGCCCACCGGAGCGTTCGAGACGCCCGCTGGCAGATTTCGCATGATCGGGAGCTTCTGGATCTGCTCCAGGATCGGTCCCTTGACCTGGCCCTGTCCGAGGTCGGCCCCGACGAAGACGCGGCGGGACTGGTTGTAGCGCTGGATCTGGGTCGGGCCTGCGCCGAAGCGGATCTCTGCCACGCGCTTAAGGGGGACCGAGCCGCCGTTCGCCGTCGGCACCGGCATGTTCTCGATCGTCGAGAGATCGCGGCGCGAGGAGCGCGGCATGATGACCCTGATCGGGATCTGGCGGTCGCTCAACGAGAACTTGGCCGCGTTCTGGTCTATTTCACCCAGGGTGGCGATGCGGATCGTCTGGCTCAGCGCCGTCGTCGTCACGCCCAGTTGTGCGGCCAGGTCCAGCCGCGGCACGATGACCAGCTCCGGTCGCTTGAGGTCCGCGGCGATGCGCGGTGCGACGACGCCCTTGATGCCGCGCATTTCCTCGACGAGCTTCTGCGCCGTGGCATTGAGCAATTCGGAGTCGTTGCCCGAAAGCATGACCGAGATGTCACGCCCGGTACCGAAGCCGCCAGCCTGGCTGGCGAATGTCACGCGGGCATCGGCGATCTTCTGGAGCTGCGGGGCGAGGCGTTGCTCGAACTGCTTGCTGGTCGTTTCCCGTTCCTTGGCGGGCTTGAGCGAGACGTAGAGCGTGGCCGCTGCTTCGCGCGAGGCTTCGAGAACGCGTTCGACTTCGGGCTGCTTCTCGAGCAGGCGGGTGACTTCGTCGGACAGGGCGGCGGTCTGCTCGATGGTCGTGCCAGGGACCATCTCGATATTGACCTGGCTGGTGTCGTTGTTCTCGTTGGGCTGGAATTGCTGCTGTGAACCGACGAGCAGTGCAGCCGTAACCACGAGCGCGTAGACGCCGCCGCAGAAGGCATAGAAGCGGTGGTCGCGCGAGCGCGCGGTAACGCGCTCCGACAAGTATCGGTACCAGCGGCCGAAATGGCCGAAGCCCGCCGCTACGCCGTAGGCCATCCGGCCGATGAGGAAGGCGACGATCGGCACTGCAATCGGCGCGATGAGGGCGGCGAAGATCACCGCGCCATTCTTCAGCCCGGCTGAAGTCAGCACCATGTGAATCAGGTAGTAGACCGCCGCCGCGGCCCCCGCGCCCAGCGCGAGGATGATTACCATGGCGAGAGCACCCGCCGGATAGTACCACAAGTCCGCAGGGACCTCTTTGATCTGCGCGCGTCGGCGTTTGGCCTCGGTCGTATCGAGCGTCCAGGCGAGGACCTTCATGTAGAGGTCCATGGCGCGGCCTTCGCCATGCTCGGCATGGCCATGAGCCTTGAGGAAATAGGCCGCAACCATCGGCGTGATGAGACGCGCAACGGCAAGGCTCATCAGCACCGCGACGACGACGGTCAGGCCGAAAGCCTTGAAGAACTGGCCGGGAATGCCGGGCATGAGGCCGACGGGCAGGAACACCGCGACAATCGAGAATGTGGTGGCGACAACGGCGAGGCCGATCTCGTCGGCGGCGTCGATGGACGCCTGATAGGCCGTTTTGCCCATGCGCATGTGGCGCACGATGTTCTCGATCTCGACGATCGCGTCATCGACCAGCACGCCGGCGACGAGGCTGAGCGCCAACAGGGACAGGAAGTTGAGCGTGAAGCCCATCATGTCCATGAACCAGAAGGTCGGGATCGCAGAGAGCGGGATCGCAATGGCGGAAATGAAGGTTGCCCGCCAGTCGCGCAGGAACAGGTAGACGATCACGATGGCCAGCACCGCGCCTTCGACCAGTGCTTCCATCGAGCTGGTGTACTGGTCCTTGGTGTAGTCCACCTGCGAGAACAGCTGCGTGATATGGACGCGCGGATTGTCCTGCTTGATCTTTTCCAGTGCCTTGACCGCTTCGTCGTAGACGGTGACGTCCGAGGCCCCGAGCGCGCGTTCGAAGCCGAAGGTCACCACTTCGCGGCCGTGCAGCTTGGCGATGCGGGTCTGTTCCGAGTAGCCGTCATAGACCTTGGCGACATCGGACAGCTTGATCGAACGGCCACCGCCCAGGTTGATGCGCGTGTGCGAAAGGTCGAAGGCGGTGTCGGCATTGCCGAGGACGCGGACCGACTGGCGCGATCCGGCGATCTCGGCCTGGCCGCCGGCTGCGTCGGTGTTGACCGCACGCAGGGCGTTGTTGATGTCGCGGGCCGTCACACCGAGCGCGGCCATCTTGTCGGGATCGATCACCACGCGAATTTCGCGGTCGACGCCGCCCTGGCGCGAAACCGAGGCAAGGCCTTCGATCGACAGCAGTTTCTTGGAGATCGTATCGTCGATGAACCAGCTGAGCTGCTCCATCGTCATGTCATCGGCGCTGACCGCAAAGAGCGCAAGTTGGCCTCCGCCACCCGCCTCGACCTTGGTGACCTGCGGTTCAAGGATGCCGTCAGGCAGGTCGCTGCGGATCTGGTCTACCGCGTTCTTGACCTGGTTGGTGGCGACATCCGGATCGGTGCCGATCGAGAACATCACGAAAGTGGAGGAACTGCCCTCCGACGCCGTCGACTGGATTTCCTCAACGCCCGGGACCGAGCGGGTAGCCGCCTCGATCTTCTGGGTGATCTGCGTCTCGATCTCGCTCGGCGCGGCGCCGGGCTGCGAGACCATCACGTGAACGGCGGGAAATTCGACGTCCGGCATGTTGTTCACGTCCATGCGCGAAAACGAGACAATGCCGGCGATCATCACGCCGATGAAGAAGACGATGGGGACGATCGGATTGCGGATCGACCATGCCGAGATGTTGCGCAGGCTCATGCGTCCTGATCAGTTCTTCTCGGTGACAAGTTTGGTCTGGACCTTGTCACCGTTGTTGAGGAAGCCGCCGGCGCGCAGCACGACTTTCTCCGTGCCGCTGAGGCCGGATTTGATGGCGATGCCCTCGGCCGTGACGAGGCCGGTCTTCACGTCGCGGCGCTGGACCAGGCTGTCCTTGCCCACGACATAGACGAACGCGCCCTTGTCATCGTTCTGGATGGCCGATTCCGGCAGCATCGGGGCGACGACGGCGCCGGTCTCGATGGTGGCCGAGGCGAAGCCGCCGGGACGCAGTTCCTTGGCGTAGGAGAGGGCAATGCGCGCCTTGCCCTGGCGCTTTTCGGGATCGATGACGGGCGAGATCTGCCAGACCTGGCCGGTGAAGGTCTTGTCCGATCCTACCGGAGTCACTTCTGCGGTGACGCCCACGCTCAGCTTGGCGAGATCGTCTTCGCTCAGATCGGCGAGAAGTTCCATCTCGCCGCCCTTGGCCAGCCGGAACAGCACGCCGGTGCCGCCGCCGACGACCTGCCCGGGCTCGGCCTTGCGCTCGAGCACCAGGCCTGCCGCGGGGGCAACGATATTGAGACGCGCCGCCTGCGCCTTCAACTGGCCGAGGGTGGCTTGCGCCACGCGCACGCGGGCATTGGCGGAATTGCGCTCGGCGGTCAGACGATCGACATCTGCTTTCGAGATGAAGCCGCGATCGACGAGCTTGAGCGCGCGGTCGAGGTTGGATTGGGCCAGCTGGGCATCGGCGCGGGCGACATCGACCTGCGCGGCCTGACTGGCGATCTGCTGGCTTTGCACCGAACGGTCGACGATAGCGAGGACCTGGCCCTGCTCCACCCAGTCGCCCGGTTCGACGAGAACCTGGCGGATTTCGCCGCCTTCGCCAACCGATCCGACCGGCATTTCGCGGCGCGCGGCAAGGGTGCCGGTGGCGCTGATTTCACCCTGCACGGTGGTCTTGCCGGGGATGACGACGGTGACGACGGGCGTTTGGATGTCGGCTTCGTCGGTCAGGTCGCTGCCGCCGCGCAAGTGGGCGAGGGCCCAGATGCCGATCATCAGGACGAGCGCGATGGCGGCTGCCACCCAGATGCGGCGGCGCAGGACGCGGTCCTGATCGTCGGCACCAGACAGCAATTCGCCTGCAGCGCGCGCGTCTTCTTCCTGCACGGTTTCAATCTTGGTGTCGTAATTCATCGGCTCACCGCAATAACCCCTCTCCGAACACTCCTGTCCGGTGCGGAGCGATTTGCCGCTATTGGTCCCGGATACGGTGATCCGGGCCGCACTTGCGGCAGAATTTCATGCGTGCCGACATATACGTGCGTTGACCGACTGGCAACTTTCAGTCGGTTCACGACATATACCGTCCGACCAGCGTCGAGCGCTTAATGCGTTGCTATGGAAGCGGAAATTGGCGGCGCCAGAATCAGAAACGACGGCAAACCGACCGTTTACCGTCGTTTCAGGCGATTTCAGTCGGGCTGAAAGCCGTGCCTCAATACTTCTGCTGACGCTCGTAGAGGTCGCGGTAGTGTTGAATTCTGGTCACACGAAGGCCCTGCATGCCGGAGCGATCGACCGCCCTTTGCCACGATGCGAACTCCTCCAGCGTAAGCTGGTACCGTTCGCAAACCTCGTCGATCGTCAGCAGGCCGCCATTGACGGCAGCAACGACCTCGGCCTTGCGGCGCACGACCCAGCGGGTCGTGTTTGGGGGCGGCAGCGACTCAATCGTCAGCGGCTCACCAAGCGGCCCGATCACCTGGGCTGGGCGAATCTTCTGGTTCTCGATCATCGTTACCCTCGTCCGCCGGCATTGTTGTCGCCGGCAACTGGTGCGACCTTGGCCCCTTCAGGCTTGCCATTGGCTGAAACTTCAAGGTTAACAGCCCTTGAGTGCAGCCCGTAAGTATTTAGCAATGATGCCGCCTCACCTGCAAAGCTGCCGCGAGTCCGCAAGCGGACCGGCGCGCCTTCACCGCCCAAAATCGTCCGCACCTCATGGGCCGCGAACAGGCGCGTTCGCAGGTCGTTCCAGTCGGGGGCCGATGGGAACCCCGTGAACTCCTCGCTCGTGCGACCCAGCGCATGCCCTGCTTTGCAGGTTTCATGATCAAAGGCGATGTTCATGGAACTGCCATACGCTAGACATGGTGAAGGGAGGGTAAAGACACCGATGCGCAGTTACCTTCCGTTTCCGGGCCAGAGGTTTCGAAATCGCGCTGAAAGGTAGGAAAACGGGGCGTAGCCCTGTATGGAGCCGCGCATGACCGCGACTCCCGATATTGCCGGACTGCTCGACAGGCTCGATCCGTCCGCCCTGTTCCAGCTGCCCGAACCGTTTTCCGCGCGCCGCATCGTCGTGGCCATGTCGGGCGGCGTCGACAGCTCGGTCGTAGCCGCGCTTGCAGCGGCGACAGGCGCGGAGACCATCGGCGTTACCCTCCAGCTTTACGATTACGGCGCGGCGACCGGGCGCAAGGGTGCCTGCTGCGCGGGCGACGATATCCGCGATGCGCGTGCCGTGGCGGACCGGCTGGGCATCGCCCACTATGTCTTCGACCATGAGAGCAGCTTTCGCGAGGAAGTGGTCGAGCGCTTTGCCGACGACTATCTCGCAGGCCGGACCCCGATCCCCTGCATCCGCTGTAACATGGGTCCCAAGTTCACCGACCTCTTGACGATGGCGCGCGAACTGGGTGCCGATTGCCTGGCGACCGGGCATTACGTCCAGCGCATCCTCGGCCCGGCCGGGTCCGAATTGCACCGCGCGGTCGATCCCGCTCGCGACCAGAGCTATTTTCTCTATGGCACGACCGAGGCCCAGCTCGACTTCCTGCGCTTTCCTCTGGGCGGTCTGCCGAAGACCGAGACGCGCCGGCTGGCCGAAGCGGCGGGCCTGCGCGTGGCGGCCAAGCCGGACAGCCAGGACATCTGTTTCGTTCCCGACGGCGACTACGCCAAGATCGTGCGTCAGGTGCGCCCCGAGGGCGAGGCACCGGGCGAGATCGTCCATGCGACCAGCGGCGAAGTGCTCGGCGAGCATCGCGGGATCATCCACTACACCGTCGGCCAGCGTCGGGGGCTGGAGATCGGCGGCCAGCCCGAGCCACTGTATGTCGTGCGGCTCGATGCCGAGACGCGCCGGGTTCTCGTCGGTCCGCGCCGGCTGCTCGGCGTAGCCGCCGCGCGCCTGTCGGAGACGAACCGGATCGGGCCTCTGCCCGACGCGCCGCTGACCGCGAAAGTGCGTTCGCTGGCCAAGCCGGTTCCGGTCACGCTGGAAGGGCCGCTGGGCGATGGGGCAGGAACCGCGATTCGGTTCGCTCATCCTGAATACGGCGTCGCCCCGGGACAGGCTGCCGTGATCTATTGCGGTGAGCGCGTCGTGGGCGGCGGCTGGATCGAGGAAACCGAGGCAGCCGAAGTCATTGCGGTCTGAACCTCAGGCGACCTAGTCCTCCCAGGGCTCCAGCTGGCAGCCGCGTTCCTTCGTGTAGGTTGCCCTGGCGCTGGCAAGCAGCGGAACGCTGGCGGTCAGCGACTTGCTCTCGGCATCGTCGGAGAGGAACATCAGGCTGGCGGTACGGCCCAGACCGGCGACGGCGATATCGCCCTTGCAGCTGTTCAGGTCGCGATTCGAGACGAAGCGGCATACGCAGCCGACCCGCGCGCCATAGGCTGTGCTGACTCGCGCCTGCGCACCCAGGCTGTTCCATGAAAAGGCGAGGGCGGTGCCCGCCACGGCCAGCACCAGCAGCACGAGATTGCGCTTCCAGCGCGAGGGCTGCCTGTCACCAGTCGTATTTACCTTGGCTGTTGCCATCCGCTCGCGCCTCGCACACTACACCGCGCATCATGACGGTGCGCCGCCTCCCCCATATCCTCGCCTTCCTCGCCCTGCCAACCCTGTGGGGCTGCAGTAACAGTGGAGCAGATGCGCCGCCGCCGCCCAGCGCGCAGGCGCAGGCCGCAATCAAGGACGAAGGCGGAGCGCACCGCGATGCTCTTGGCCGCGCGATCGACCGGTTGTTCGATAACGATGCGGTCGGGCGGACCGATGCGCTGGTGGTGATGAAGCGCGGCTCGGTGATCGCCGAGCGCTATGGCGAGGGCGTTTCGGCCAGGACGCCGCTACAGGGTTGGGCCATGGGTCAATGCGTTACGGCGCTGATGATCGGCCAGCTGGTCAGCGACGGACGCTTGCGGCTGAACGAATCGGCGCCGGTCCCCGCGTGGCAGCGACCCGGCGATCCGCGCGGCGAAATCACGCTCAAGCAGCTTCTGCAGATGCGTTCGGGCTTGCGCCACAGCGAGACCGGCGATGCCACGAGCGGCGAAATCGCCCGCCAGTCCGACCGTATCCGCATGTTGTTCCTCGACGGCCGCGACGACATGGCCGCCTATGCCGAAGCGCAGCCGCTTGAAGCGCCGGCCGGGCAGGTCTTCGAGAATTCCTCCGCCAGCGCAGTGATTCTTTCCGACCTCGCGGCGCGGGTGCTGTCGCCGGACAGCGATCCGGGCCGCCGCCGCCGTGCGGTTGAGGACTATCTCGACAACCGCGTGCTCGATCCGCTCGGGCTCAAGACCATGCGCGTGGAATATGACCGGTCGGGCACGATGATCGGGGCGGCCATGGTCGACGCCTCGGCGCGCGACTGGGCGAACCTGGGCGAATTCCTGCGTCACAACGGTTCGGTAAAGGGCGCGCAGATCCTGCCGCGTCGCTGGGTCCAGTTCATGCTGGCGCCCAGCCCGCGCAATCCGGGTTATGGCGCCGGGGTCTGGCTCAACCGGGCCGAACCGGGGGAGAACGCAAGGCTCTATCCCGGCACCGCCAAGTCCGACGTCTTTGCCTGCCTTGGCGAACATGGCCAGTACGTCATCGGTTCGCCAAGCCAGCTGCTGACGGTGGTGCGGCTGGGAGCCAGCGAAGCGCGGCAGGAACAGGCGTTGCACTACGAGCTGGGCGCCTTGCTGGCGCTGTTTCCCTCGAACTGAGGACTGAGGCGGGCCGCCGCTATTTGGTGGCTTCGACCCGGATCGGGGGCAGGATGTCCTTGCCGGCATCGCCCACTTCGTCGACGAGGCCGTCGGGATCGGTGTGGATCAGGATTTCCACTTCGGGGAATTCGGCGTGAATGGTCGCCTCGATGTCGTCCATTACCCGGTGGGCCTGACGCACGGTCATGTTGGCGTCGACCCAGACGTGAAACTGCACGAAGTGCTTGTTGCCCGAAACGCGGGTGCGCAGGTCATGGACTCCGCTGATGTCGGGATTGTGGGCGATCAGCTCCAGTACGTGCTGCTTCTTTTCCTCGGGCCATTCATGGTCCATCAACTGGTTAAGCACGGCCTTCGAGGCATTCCACGCGCCCCAACCCAGCCACAGGGCGATGCCAAGGCCGAACAGCGGGTCCGCGCCGCGCAGCCCCGCATACTGGTCTAGCACGAGCGCTGCGATCACCGCGACGTTGAGCAGCAGGTCCGACTGGTAGTGGACGCTGTCGGTATGGATCGCGAGGCTCCGGGTCCTGCGGATCACATAGCGTTGCCACGAAAGCAGCGCGAAAGTGACGACGATCGCCACTGCCGAGACGCCGATCCCCATGTCTGCCGCCTCGACCCGCCCGCCGGAGAGGAATTCCTCGATGGCGCGGGTGGCGATGCCCAGCGCCGAGATCGAGATCAGCACGATCTGGAACAGGGCGGCGATGGCTTCGGCCTTGCCGTGGCCGAAGCGGTGCTTGTCGTCCGCCGGCTGCGAGGCGATCCACACGCCCAGCAGCGTGGCCATGCTGGCCACGAGGTCGAGCGTCGTGTCGGCAAGGCTGCCGAGCATGGCGATGGAGCCGGTCGACCACGCGGCCCAGGCCTTGATGGCCAGCAGGAACAGGGCCGCGCTAATGCTGGCAAGAGCGGCGCTGCGGTTCAGTCCGGCCGATTCGTGATCATGATTCTGGCTCAAGTGCTGGACCTCACGGGTAGAGCAGGGTGCTGGACCATGCGCCGGCATGACCGTCCGCCGTTACGTCACGCACGAAGCGGCGGCGCTCGTGCAGCCGATAGGGCCGATCGTGCCAGAATTCGATGGCGCTGGGCACTACCCGGAAACCGCCCCAGTGCGGCGGCCGGTCGACCTCGCCGTCGGCGAACCTGTCGCGCGCGGCTTCGTAGCGGGCCAGGAAGGTCGCGCGGCTGTCGAGCGGGGCCGACTGGTCGGATGCAACCGCGCCCAGTTGGGAATCTCGGGCGCGGGAATGGAAATAGGCGTCGGCCTCGGCGTCGCTGACCGGCTGGAGCTGGCCTTCGATGCGGATCTGGCGTCGCAGGCTCTTCCAGTGGAACAGCAGCGCGACATTGGGGTTGGCGGCGATCTCGCGGCCCTTGCGGCTGTGGCCGTTCGTGTAGAACACGAAGCCGTCCGGGCCGTAGCCCTTGAGCAGGACCATGCGCACCGACGGCAGGCCGTCGGGCGTCGCGGTGGCCAGTGCCATGGCGTTGGAATCGTTGGGCTCGGTTTCGCGGGCCTCGTCGTACCACGCCGTGAACAGCGCAAGGGGATCGCCGTGGGGGATGACCTCGCGGGCCTGTTCAGCTTCCATGGGAATATCCTGTCGGGTTGAATTCATCGAATGCCGCGGTGCCGATTGCGCGCGGGCTTGTCACTGCGCCGCCTCTTGTCGTGCAAGCGCGGGGTTCCTGCCTTGATCGGGGACAATTCGGGTGCGCAATACAGGGCATGGGAACGCCAATAGCGGCCTGCTTCCCCTCGGGAAAGCCGCCAGAAGCACATCCGTACACACAGTGCTTGCCGTAAGCCAATTGGACACCTAGCTAAATGTCACCATGGCAGCAGATCCTTATACCATTCTGGGCGTCTCGCGCGGGGCGAGCGAGAAGGACATCAAGTCCGCTTATCGCAAGCTTGCGAAGGAGCTTCATCCCGACGCCAACAAGGACAATCCGAAGGCCGCAGACCGCTTCAGTCAGGTCACCGCAGCTTACGACCTGCTTTCCGACAAGGCCAAGCGCGCGCAGTTCGACCGTGGCGAGATCGATGCCGACGGTAACCCGACGATGGGCGGCTTCGGCGGTCACGGCGGCGGCTACGGCGGCGGGCCGGGCGGCCAGCGCGGTTTTGGCGGCGGCTTCGGCAGCAACGACGGCATCGACCTCGAAGACCTGTTCGGCGGGATCTTCGGCGGTGGCGGCCCACGCGGTGGAATGGGCGGCACGGGAGGAATGGGCGGCGGTCGCGGCCGCGCGCCGCGCGGCGCCAACGTGTCTTACCGACTTTCCGTTTCGCTTACCGATGCAGCCGAACGCAAGGACCAGCGCATTACCCTTGCCGATGGCAAGACCATCGACCTCAAGCTGCCCGCCGGGGTTGAGGAAGGCACGCAGATGCGCCTTGCCGGCAAAGGTGAGCCAGGGCCGGGCGGCCCCGGCGATGCAACGGTGACGGTGCATATCCAGCATCACCCGTTCTTTCACCGGGACGGCGACGACTTGCGTATCGACCTGCCCATCACGCTCGACGAGGCACTGGCCGGAGCGAAGGTCAAGGCACCGACGGCGTCCGGCGCGGTCATGCTCTCGATTCCGCCGGGGGTCAGCTCGGGCAAGGTCCTGCGCCTCAAGGGCAAGGGTTTCAGCCGCAAGGACGGTTCGCGCGGGGATCAGCTCATCACCCTCGAAATCGTGCTGCCGGAACATGACAGCGACCTAGCCAAGCGGCTGGAAGGCTGGCGCGATACCCGCGACGTGCGCGGCAAGCTCGGCGTGTGACGGCCAGGGACCTATGACCGCCCGGTGCAGGCCGAACCGCCGATAGAACAGGACGGCCCGCTGGACCGGGTCATGGAGGACCTCTCTCCCGAGGCCCGGCGACGCGAGGCGCTCCGGCGGCGTGACCGGATCAAGGACGAGCTGCGGCGCCGGGCGGGGCCCGGATCGCGTTTCTTTGCAGTGCTGCGCCGGGTCTTCTCAGGGGCTTGGCACGACGGGTTCATCCACGCCGGCAATCTTGCCTACATGACCCTGCTGGCACTGTTTCCCTTCTTCATCGCCCTGGCCGCGATCTTCTCGGCGCTTGGCGAGCAGGCCCGGCTCGACGCCTCGATCGATGCCCTGTTGATCGCGATGCCGCCACGCGTGGCGGAAGTGATCGACCCGGTCGCCCGTGATGTCGTGGCGGCGCGGCATGGCTGGCTGCTCTGGGTTGGCGGACTGTTCGGCCTGTGGACCGCGACGAGCCTGATCGAGACGATCCGCGATATCCTTCACCGCGCCTACGGCATGCCCAAGGACCGGGCCTTCTGGCGCTATCGCCTGTTTTCCACCGGTCTGATTTTCGGTTCGGTGATCCTCTTGCTGGTTTCGCTGTCCTCGCAGGTCCTGATCGGGGCGATCGAGGAAGTCCTGCTGGTGCTGTTCCCGCGCCTCGATTCGGTGATCGACCAGATCATAGTGTCGCGCACGATCTCGACCGCTACGCTATTCGGTTCAATCTACGCGCTTTTTTACCTGCTGACCCCGCGGGCCTACCAGCGCAGGATCTACCCCAAGTGGCCCGGAGCCGCACTCGTCACCGGCTGGTGGCTGCTGGTCGTGTGGCTGCTCCCGCAGGTGTTGCGCAATTTCTTCGTTTACGATCTGACTTACGGAAGTCTCGCCGGAGTGATGATCGCGCTTTTCTTTTTCTGGCTTGTCGGACTAGGGATGGTCGTGGGCGCCGAACTCAATGCGGCGCTCGCGGAATCGCCGGAAGAGCGCGAATTGCTCAGGCGGGCGCGGGCGTCCTCGGCCCAGGACGATAACGAAGTACAGGATGAACACGAATGACCGGTCTGATGCAGGGGAAACGCGGCCTGATCATGGGCCTAGCCAATGATAAGTCGCTGGCCTGGGGCATTGCCAGGAAGCTGCATGAACACGGCGCCGAGCTGGCCTTCTCCTATCAGGGGGAAGCACTCGCCAAGCGCGTCAAGCCGCTGGCCGAAAGCCTTGGCAGCGATTTTCTCGTCGAATGCGACGTGGCGAACATGGAAGCGGTCGATGCGTGCTTCGACCAGATCCGTGAACGTTGGGACACGATCGATTTCATCGTCCATGCCATCGGCTTCTCGGACAAGAACGAGCTGCGCGGCAAGTACGTCGACACCAGCCTCGAAAACTTCCTGATGACGATGAACATTTCCGCCTACAGCCTCGTCGCGGTGACGAAGCGGGCGATGGAAATGATGCCCAACGGCGGCTCGATCCTGACGCTGACCTATTATGGCGCGGAAAAGGTCGTGCCGCATTACAACGTCATGGGCGTGGCCAAGGCCGCGCTCGAGACTTCGGTGCAATACCTTGCCAACGATCTCGGCCCGCAGAACATTCGCGTCAATGCGATCTCGGCCGGCCCGATCAAGACGCTGGCCGCCAGCGGTATCGGCGATTTCCGCTACATCCTGAAGTGGAACGAGCTGAACTCGCCGCTGCGCCGCAACGTCACGATCGAGGACGTCGGCGGTTCGGGCCTCTATTTCCTCTCGGACCTGTCCTCCGGCGTGACCGGCGAGACGCACCATGTCGATGCGGGCTACCACGTTGTCGGCATGAAGCAGGAAGATGCCCCCGACATCGCTCTCACCTGAGTTTCGGGCGAGCAGGAAACGCCAATGGAAAAGGCCGGGATCGCTCCCGGCCTTTTTCGTGTTCGGTGCTGCTGCTCGGGCCGGAGGGCTCAGGCGGTAGCGCTTACTTGTCTGCGGGCTCTTCGACCGGAGTGGCGATGGTCGCGGTGCCGCTCTTGTCCTCGGCAGCGTCGGTTTCGGCCTGCTGGCGCTCCTTTTGTTCGAGATATGCCTTTTCAGCCGCTTCGACGCGCTTTTGCTGCGCGGCCGCATCGGCATCGATGGTCGAGAGGCGCTTGGCGCGCTCGGCGGCGATCAGTTCGCTGAACTTCACGTCCGAGGCGTTGGCCTTCTCGGCATAGGCCTGGTCGATCAGCTTCTGGGTACAGCCGAGCGAACCGCCGCCGCCGACCGGTGAGCAGCTCATCGTGCCGAAAGCGCCGACGGTCTCATAGGCTTCGACCCGGTTGGTCCAGGCATCGGCCTTGGGGGCATCGACGCCGCGTAGCGGCTCGGGGATGCGATAGCGTTCCGCTTCGGCCTTGCGCGCGCAGACGGTGATCTCGTTGCCCGACGATTCGGGGCAGGGATCGTCGCCGAAGACGATGACCTGATTGACCTTCTCGCCGTCATCTTCCTGCGCGGTGGCGGGAGCGGCTGCGAAAGTCAGGCCCGCGGACAGGGCGGCGAGGGCTGCGGCGGCAGTCAGGAGGCGGGCCATCGGTTATGCTCCATGCTTCGAAATTGGTCGTTATCGGACAGGATATAGACCTGACCGGCCTTGAACGGTAGGTGAAGCCAGGAAGAAAGCCCTGATGCGGATCAATTTCTCCGGCGAACCTCAGATTCGTTCGGACAGCTTGATGGCCGCGCGGCATCCCAGCCGGATGGCGTTGAACAGCAGCGGATAGGCGGGTGCCTGTTCGGCCCCGGCGGCCAGCGCGGCATCGCGGTGCTCGCGCTCGTCGTCGCGGAATTCACGGATCGTCTCGCGCAATTCGGTGTCGTCGTCGCCTTCCAGCTCCTCGAGCTGTTGGGTGTAGTGACGGTCGATCTCGGTCTCGATCGCGGCTGTGCAGGCCATCGCGGCCTTGGGACCCATGAGCGCGGTGGCCGCACCCAGCGCATAACCGGCGACGGACCACAGCGGCTGGAGAAGAGTGGGGCGCACGCCGCGTTCGGCGATCATCGCGTCGAATCGGGCGCGGTGATCGGCTTCCTGCTCGGCCATGCCGGCGATCTCGCTCGAATGTTCGGCGCGGGTACCCATCACCGCCAACTGGCCGGCGTAGATCCGCGTGGCGCCGAATTCACCAGCCTGATCGACCCTGAGGATCCGGGCGTTGCGTTCCGATTTCGCGTCCATGCTTGCGTCCAAACCTTGTGTCTTACGCCTTTTCCGGCGCCTTGAGCTGCACCTTGCCGTTCATCGCGACCAGCATGAACACGAGCAGGGCGCCGGCGGTGGAAATGAGGAAGTTCCAGCCCGCCAGCGAGATCCCCCACAGATCCCACGGCGCAACGTCGCAGCGGATCACCGGGGCCTTCATGATCGCGGCAAGGGGATCGCCGCCGCCGTCGAACACGCTGGCGGTGCAGGCCGTCACGCCCGTCCACCAGCCATATTCGACACCGGCATGAAAGCCGCCGATCAGGCCAGAGACCAGCACCGCAAGGGCGGCGACGGCCACCAGCGGTGCGACGGGCCGCCAGAAGAAGGCGAGGAGGGCGAAAGGTATCGCGATCATGTGCGGATAGCGTTGCCACCAGCACATCTCGCATGGGTAGAGGCCGAAGCCGTACTGGCTGAGGTAGGCGCCGCCCAGCAGCGCCACCGGAATGGCGAGCGCAAGCAGGCGGGCGGCGCGCAAGGGCTTGGCGACGGCGACGGTCATATGATCAGCTTCCCCGTGTCCGGCCGGTTCAGTTCTTCTTGCCCGAGGGCGCATTGGTGGCGAGCGCCGGCTTGCCGGCGGTGCGCTGCAACGTCGCGATCGCGTAGTGGAGCTGGAAGTCGTCGATGCCCTTTTCCTTCAGCTCCTCGGCCGAAACCTTGAAGCGCGGGTCGTCCATCTTGTCGGTCTCGAGGTCCTTGTCCTCCAGCGCCGCCTCGTTGATCAGGTGGCCGCGCAGGTCGGATTCGCGCACCGCCCGCTCGGCGCGTGCCCGCGCGTCCGGATCGGACATCTGCGGCACCTTGATGTCGGGGACGATGCCGCCTTCCTGCACCGAATGGCCCGAAGGCGTGAAGTAACGCGCCGTCGTCAGCTTGACCGCGCTGTTCTTGTCCAACTGGATGAACGACTGCACCGAACCCTTGCCGAAGGTGCGCTCGCCCATCACCACCGCGCGGTGCTGGTCCTGCAGCGCGCCGGCGACGATTTCCGAAGCCGAGGCGGAGCCCGCGTCGACCAGCACGATCACCGGCATGCCCTTCACCACGTCGCCGCGGAACATGGTCTCGGCGCGATAGTACTGGTTCTCGCTGGCGATGCGGCCGCGTTGCGAGACGATCACGCCCTTGTCGAGGAACAGGTCCGACAGCGCCACGGCTTCGTCGAGCGAACCGCCCGGGTTGGATCGCAGGTCGAGCACGAGGCCGTCGAGCTTGCCGCCTGCCGTTGCCGCCTGCTTCTTGAGGTCGGCAATCGCCTTGTTCACGTCGTTGCCGACATCGCGCGAGAATTCGTTGACCGAGATGACGCCGATGTCGTCCTTGAGTTCCCAGGTCACCGGCTCAAGTTCGATCACGCCGCGGGTGACGTTGACGTCGAAGGGCTCGTCGCGACCGGGGCGATAGATCGTCAGGCGGATCGAGGTGCCCGCCGGGCCGCGCATCTTGGACACCGCCTCGTCGAGGTCGCGCTCATAGTAGAGCACGCCGTCGAGGTGGGTGATGTAGTCGCCCGCCTTGACTCCGGCCTTCTCCGCCGGGCTGCCCTTGAACGGCGAAACCACCTTGACCGCGCCGTCTTCCTCGACGACCGAGAGGCCGAGGCCGGAATAGTTGCCGTCGATCATCGTCTCGAGCCGTTGCAGCGAAGGCCCGTCGAGATAGTTGGAGTGCGGATCGAGGCTGGCGAGCATCCCGTCGATGGCGCCCTTGAGCAGCTTGTCGTCGTCGACCGGGTCGACATAGTTCTGCTTCACCAGTTCGTAGATGGTGAACAGCTTGTCGAAACCCGGATTTACGCGGCTGTCGACGGCCGAAAGGCCGGACGTTGCCACCGGCAGGACCGCCACGGCGGAAACCAGCATGGTCGCGCGCAGGATGGATCTGATCTTCATCGGGCTTGACTGCCTCTCGTTCGTCACGCCGGCCGGAGCCGGACTTGGCACATGATTGCGTACATTACCGGCCCTTTGCGCCAATTGCCAGCGGTGCGGGCCAGGCTCTCGGGACGGTGCCGAGCAGCGATCTTCGTCACCGCTCTATAGCGACCGGATATATTGCAGGGGATTAACGGGCTCGCCATCACGCCGCAGTTCGACGAGAACTTGCGGCTGGCCCGGGCCGGTCATGCCCAGCGGCGATCCGGCCACCACCCGCTCGCCGACGTCGACATCGAGACGGGCAAGGCCGGTGACCAGCGAGGTCCAGCCGCCCTCGTGCTCGATGATGACGATGCGATCGTAGCCACGGTAGGGCCCGGCATAGGCGATGCGCCCCGGCGCGGGAGCGACTGCCTGGGCATTGGCGCGGGTCGCCAGGGTGATTCCGCGCGAACGGTTGAGGCTGGGCGCATCCTCGCCGAAGCCGGTCACGACGCGACCGGTGACGGGCAGCATGTATGTGGGCAGCCCCTCGGGTGGGGTGACGAACTGCGAGGAAGCGATCACCTGCGCCTCTTCGGGGCGCGGCGGACGCATGATCGGCCCGGGCAGCGACGCAAGCTCTTCGCGCAGTTCGCCCTGCCTGCTCATCTCGTCGACGAGGTCGCCCAGGTCGCGCGCCTTTTCTGCCAGGGCCAGGGCGCGTTCGCTTTCACGCGCAGCGATGCCGGTGGCCTTGCGGCTGGCGAGCCGCTGGCGGGCTTCCAGGGTGGCCAGTTCGCTGCGCCGCCGGCGCATTTCCGCCTCGGCCATCTTCAGGTCGTTGGCCGCGGCCCGGGCATTGCGCTCCAGCGCCCGACCGCGCTCGATCTCGCTGCGCAGGGAGGCGGTGCGGCGCTGCACTTCGGGCAGCATCGTATCGAGCAGGGCGCGCAGGTAGACGGCATCGCGTACCGATCCCGGCCGCAGCAGGGCGAGCAAGGGGGGGCGGCGCGACAGGCGCTGAAGCGCCCCGGTCAGCCCGGCCAGCGGCGCCTGTCGCTCGGCCAGCCGCGCGCGCAGTTCGGCCCGCTGCGAGGCGACGAGCCGGACCTTCGCCGTCAGTACCGCGATTGCCGCTTCGGTCTGCTGGATGCGGGCGGCGACAGCGGCGGCCTCACGCGCGGTCCTTTCGGCCTGCTGGGATACCTGCCGGGCCTGCTTCTCGAGCTTTTCGGCGCGTTGGCGTGCGGCATCGCCTTCGCGGCGCGCGGCGAGCATGTCTTCTTGTGCCTTCGTGGCATCGACGGCCGGATTGAGCACGGCAAACGCGCCCACCTGGCCAAGCCCGCGGTTCGCAACCACGGCGGCGCACAGCCCCAGGCCGGCAGCGGAAACGAGCAGGATCTTGCGCGAAGCGGGCGTCACACCCGGTTAACTAGAGCGCCCATGCGCAAAAGGAAATGATCGGTGCGCGGCCGAACTGGGGAAGATCGCGCGCGAGAATCCGAGGCCACGAACAAAAGAAGGGGCCGGCGTTCCCACGCGCCGGCCCCTTTCCCGTCCCGTCTACGGGTTGAGCTTTTAACGAGCGGCGGCGGCCTCGTCAGTCGTCACCGGCGTGATCTTGATTTCCACGCGGCGGTTGAGCGCGCGGCCTTCGGGGGTCGAGTTATCGGCCACCGGGTAGTTTTCGCCCATGCCCTGGGTCTGGATGCGCGCGGAGGAAACGCCGCGCGAGATCAGGTAGCGGCCGACGGAATCGGCGCGACGCTTGGACAGGTCCATGTTGTAGGCGTCCGAACCGGTCGAATCGGTGTGGCCGTAGACGTCGATCAGGCTGTTGGGATACTGGATCATGCTCTGCGCGACCTTGTCGAGCGTCGCCTGGAACGAGGGGCTGATCGCGGTCGAATCGACGGCGAAGGTCACGTCGGGCAAGTTCACGAGGATGCCGTCGCCTTCCTGGCTGACATCGACGCCCGAACCGGCGGTCTGTTCCTTCAGTTCCTTGATCTGCTTGTCCATCTGGTAGCCGACCACGCCGCCGGCGACACCGCCGATGCCAGCGCCGACGATGCGGGCGGTCTTTCCGCCGATCACACTGCCCAGCAGGTAGCCAAGACCGGCACCGCCCACGCCGCCGATGGCGGTGCGTGAAACCTTGCGCTCGCCGGTGTTCGGATCGGTGACGCAGCCCGATACGGCGATCAGCGAAATGGCGGCGGCAGTTGCCGTGAACAGGCGAGTTCTTTTCATGGTCTTGGCCCTTCCTCTGTCATAGCGATCTTCGCATTCATCTGTGTAGTAGTGAACATGAATGGCGAATTGATGATGCCCGCCAAACGCTTGGGCCTCGCCTATGTTCCAGAGGCACGTTTCTCTTGTGAGCGTTTGTTGCCGGCCAACGCAGCGCTTCGCTATTGCGGAAATCTCTGCTAGCGCAGGGACATTGTGACGCCCTTTCCCTGGACCGACCTCCTCATCATCGCCGGCCTGATTCTGCTGAACGGCCTGTTTTCCATGTCCGAGCTGGCGATCGTGTCCGCCCGGGCGGCGCGCCTCAAGGTGTCCGCCGACAAGGGCAGCAAGGCGGCGCAGACCGCGCTCGATCTTGCGTCGGACCCTGGCAAGTTCCTCTCCACGGTGCAGATCGGCATTACCCTGATCGGCATCATTGCCGGCGCCTATTCGGGCGCCAGCCTGGGTGAACCGGTGGGCCAGCGGCTGGCGCTGCTGGGCGTTCCGGACCATGTATCCAGCCAGATCGGCTTTGCCCTCGTCATCATTGCGACGACCTACGGCAGCCTCGTGATCGGCGAACTGGTACCCAAGCAGCTTGCCCTGCGCACAGCGGAGCCGGTGGCGATCATCATGGCCCGGCCGATGGCATTGCTGGCAAAGATCATGGCGCCCTTCGTCTGGCTGCTCGACAAGTCATCGGGCCTGATCCTGCGCCTGCTGGCGGTGCGCCGAGGCGGGGAAGAGCAGCTGACCGCCGAGGAACTGCACATGATCTTCGCCGAGGCGACCCGTTCGGGTGCGATCGACGAAGACGAGCGGGCGATGATGGCAGGGGTGATGAAACTGGCCGACCGGCCGGTGCGCGAACTGATGACCCCGCGCAACCAGATTGACTGGATCGACGTCGATTCCACCAGCGAGGAACTGCGTGCGCGCATCGCCGGGTCGCCGCATTCGCTGTTGCCGGTGGCCGACGAGGACGTGCCCGACAAGGTACTGGGTATCCTCAAGGTGCGCGAAGTCCTCGCCGCGCTCGTCGAAGGGCGCGAGGTCGATATCCGCGCGATGATGAAGAAGGCAGAGGTCATCCCCGACCAGCTCGATGCGATGGACGCGCTTCGCAAGTTACAGCAGGCGGAAGTCTCGATGGCCGTGGTCCATGACGAGTACGGCCACCTTGAAGGCGTGGTGACGCCTTCGGACATGCTTGCCGCGCTGGCCGGCAGTTTCGTCAGCCATCAGGACGAAGGCGACGAGCCGATGGTCGTCGAACGCGCCGACGGTTCACTGCTCGTATCGGGTTCGATGCCGGCCGATGCCTTTGCCGAGCGGCTGGACATCGATCTGTCGCATGACCGCGAATATGCCACCGTGGCCGGCTTCGTGCTTGCGGTCCTGAAGAAAGTCCCGCGCGAGGGTGAAGTCTTCTCCGAACAGGGCTGGCGCTTCGAAGTCGTCGACATGGACGGCCTGCGCATCGACAAGCTCCTCGTCGAGATGGAGGACTCCGAGGCCGGAGACGACGGGGTTACAGGCGACGGCTGATCGCGGCGAGGTCAGGCCGTAGGGTTCCGGATGGCAGCGCCTGCCACTCGCTGTGGCACTTGGCAGTCCAGGCCAGCCATGACCGCTTCTCGCAACCGGGCATTCTGCCAACAAAAAAGGCCGGAGCAATCGCCCCGGCCCTTTCGCATTCCGATGTGGCAATCAGCCGCCGATGGCGGTCTGCGCGTCGCGTCCGTCGCCTTCCGGGGCGGAGAGGATCTGGCGGGTGACCTGACCCTTCGCGACCGTGTAGGTCGCGGGATCGCCGACCGTCGAGCGGATTGCCGGATCGGGCGTGCCGGCCATGCCGAGCGTGGTCTTCTCGATTTCGCTGCGGGCCTGCGGGCCGCCGAACATCGCGTCGAGCGTCTGCTGCTGCAGCGTGCCGTCGGTCGGGCGCGGCTGGCCTTCCTTGGGCGGGCTCAGCGAGAAATCTGGCGGCACGACCAGCGGCGACTGGCGCTGCACCGCGAACTCGTCGGGACGGTTGCGGTTGAACAGGCCGGTGCTGCCGCAGCCGGACAGGAACACGGCGCCTGCAGTGACGAGTACGAGGGCGCCAGTTTTCATCTTGGGCATCAAATCAACTCTCCGGGGCCGTTTCGACCGTTGAATCAGGCTTCTCGCGCGAAAGCAGGGATCGGGCAAGGATAATCAGGACGCCGATGGTAATGGCGGCATCGGCGATATTGAAGATCAGGAAGGGACGAAAATCCCCGAAATGCAAGTCGGCATAGTCGATCACGTAGCCGAACAGGAAACGGTCGCGGATATTGCCGAGCGCGCCGCCGAGCACGAGGGCCAGCGCGGCAATGTCGGCCATCTTGCGCTCGCGCAGCAGCCAGACGAACACGAAGGTCGCGATTGCCGCAGTCATCGCCACGAGCGCCCAGCGCCCCTCGGTCGACCCGGCGGTGAACAGGCCAAGCGAAACGCCGAAGTTCTGCGTCCAGTTGAGGTCGAAGAACGGCAGCAGCTCGATGACCTGCACTTCGCGAAGGTTGAGGCCCTTCACCACCCAGGATTTGAAGCCCTGGTCGATGAGGAAGACCACGGCCGCGATCAGCAGGCCCAGCAGTCGGTTGCGCAAGAGGCGGTTCACGCAGGGTGTTCCATCGCGCCCACGACATCGTCGCAGCGATCGCACAGGGCACCGTCCTCGGAAACTTCCGGCAGGTGGCGCCAGCAGCGGCCGCACTTGTGGTGGGAAGTCGGGGACGCAGACACGGCATCGCCTTGCCCGCGGGTCACTGTCGCTGTGATGAACAGCTCGGCGAAGTCGGCTTCGGGGGCCGATGCCGGGACGGTCACTTCGGCAGCGAGGCTGGAGCCGACGATCTTTTCGCGGCGCAGCGGTTCGATCGCTTCGGTCACCTTCTCGCGCAGGTCGCGCAAGGAATTCCAGCGCGCAAGGTCGGCCTCGACCTCGGGGATCACGGGCCATTCGAGCAGGTGGACGCTGTCGGCATCGGGATAGCGCGTGCCCCAGACTTCCTCGGCGGTGAAGACGATCACCGGCGCGGCATAGCGGATCAGCGCATGGAACAGCGTGTCGAGGACGGTGCGATAGGCGCGCCGCTTCGGATCCGTCGGCGCATCGCAGTAGAGGCAGTCCTTGCGGATGTCGAAGAAGAAGGCCGACAGGTCCTCGTTGCAGAAGTCGATCAGCGAGCGCACGTACTCGTTGAAGTCGTAGTCGTGGACCGCCTGGTGCAGCGTCTTGTCGAGCTTGCCGAGCAGGGCGAGCACATAGCGCTCCAGTTCCGGCATCGCTTCGACGGGCAGGCGTTCGGCTTCGTCGAAGTCGGCGAGCGCGCCCAGCATGTAGCGGAAGGTGTTGCGCAGGCGGCGGTACTGGTCCGCCACGCCCTTGAGGATCTCGTCGCCGATGCGGTGGTCTTCGGTGAAGTCGACCGAGAGCGCCCAGAGCCGGATGATGTCGGCGCCGTACTGCTCCATGACCTTGAGCGGGCTGACCGTGTTGCCCAGCGACTTGGACATCTTCATGCCCTTGGCGTCCATCGTGAAGCCGTGGGTGAGGATGGCCTTGTAAGGCGCATGGCCGCGCGTCGCGCAGGCTTCGAGCAGCGAGGACTGGAACCAGCCGCGGTGCTGGTCGGAACCTTCGAGGTAGAGATCGGCGATCGGGCCGACGTGATCCCCGTGCGGGGCCAGTTCGGGCCACTTGCCGCTTTCGAGGACGAAGGCGTGGGTCGAACCGGAATCGAACCAGACGTCGAGAATGTCGGTGACGCGCTCGTAGTCGTCGGCCTTGTAGTCAGGGCCTAGGAATTCCTGCGCGCGGGCTTCGCTCCAGGCATCGACGCCCGATTCGCGGATGGCGTTGATGATGCGGGCGTTGACCTCGGCGTCGACGAGGTATTCGCCGGTTTCGCGGTTGACGAACAGGGTGATCGGCACGCCCCAGGCGCGCTGTCGCGAAAGCACCCAGTCAGGGCGGCCTTCGACCATCGAACCGATGCGGTTGCGACCCTTTTCGGGAACGAAGCGGGTGTCTGCAATCGCCTGCACCGCCGCCTGGCGCAGCGTCGGTGCAGCGCCCTCTTCCTCGTCCAGCCGGTCGACCGCGCCGCCTTCGCCTTCCCAGCGCTGCTCGGCGCGGGTGGTGGCGGGCAGGTGGCCCAGCGCCTTGTCCATCGGCACGAACCACTGCGGCGTGCAGCGGAAAATCACCTTGGCCTTGGACCGCCAAGAGTGCGGATAGGAGTGGCTGTAGTCCGCGCTGGCCGCCAGCAGGCCGCCGGCTTCGCGCAGGTCGTTGCAGATCGGGCCGTCGGGCGCGTTGAACTTCGGGTTGATGACCGAGCCTTCGCCGCCGAGCCAGCCCCAGTCCTCGCGGTAGCGGCCGTCGCCCTCGACTGCGAACTTGGGGCTGATCCCGTTCGCCTTGCACAGGTCGAAGTCGTCCTCGCCGTGGTCGGGGGCCATGTGGACGAAGCCGGTGCCGCTTTCGGTGGTGACGAAGCTGGAGCCGTCGAGCAGCGGGCGCGGTTCGGCGAAGAAGCCGCCCAGCGCATGCATCGGATGGCGCACCTTGGTACCCGCAAGCGAAGCGCCCTTGATGAAGAAGTGCAGCTTGTGGCTTTCGGCGCCGATGCGCTTGAGAAAGTTTTCGACGAGCGGTTCGGCGACCATGTAGCGCGCGCCGCCATCGACCTCGATCATGTGGTAATCGATGTGCCTGCCATAGGCGATCGCCTGGTTGACGGGGATCGTCCAGGGCGTGGTCGTCCAGATTACCACCGAGGCGCCGAGCAGGTCCTCGTCCTCGGCCTCGACGATCTCGAAGGCGACGTCGATCTGGGTGGAGACGATGTCCTCGTACTCGACCTCGGCCTCGGCCAGCGCGGTCTTTTCGACCGGGCTCCACATCACCGGCTTGGCGCCGCGGTAGAGCATGTCGTTCTCGGCGAACTTGAGCAGTTCGGTGACGATCGTCGCCTCGGCGGCGAAGTCCATCGTCAGGTAGGGCTTGTCCCAATGGCCGTTGACGCCCAGCCGCTTGAGCTGTTCGCGCTGCACGTCGACCCAGCTCTGCGCATAGGCGCGGCATTCGGCTCGGAATTCCTCGGCCGGGACTTCGTCCTTGTTCTTCTTCTTCTTGCGGTACTGCTCCTCGACCTTCCACTCGATCGGCAGGCCGTGGCAGTCCCAGCCCGGAACGTAGGGCGCGTCCTTGCCCAGCAGCGTCTGGGTCCGCGCGACCATGTCCTTGAGGATGTGGTTGAGCGCATGGCCGATGTGCATGTCGCCGTTGGCGTAGGGCGGGCCGTCATGCAGGATGAACTTGTCGCGGCCCGCGCGGGCCTCGCGCGTGCGGGCGTAAATGTCCTGTTCCTGCCAGCGCGCAAGAATGCCCGGCTCCTTCTGGGGGAGCCCGGCCTTCATCGGGAAATCGGTCTTCGGCAGGAAGACGGTGTTACGATAATCGCGCTGTTCGGTCATGATCGGCGGGCGTTAGAGCAATCTGCGGCTTCGGAAAAGGGTGCGCATTCGTGTCGAGCGCCAGTTCCGCCAGATTGGAGCAGAATCGGACAGGGCTGAGCTACCGATTTGTACCGGGCCGCTCTCACCGTGTCCGGCGAGGGCCCGGGGCTGATCGCGTGGCGCTGGCCTGCAAAGACCGGCGTTTCAGGCTACGCCCGCCAGCAGTTCTCGGGCCTTTGCACAGTCGAGCGTCATCTGCGCGATCAGCGCGTCGAGCGAGTCGAACTTTGCCTCTGCACGCAGGTAGTGGTGGAAGGCGATTTCGATTTCCTGGCCGTAGAGGTCTCCGGAGAAGTCGAAGAAATGCGGCTCGAGCAGTTCGCGCGGGGGATCGAAGGTCGGGCGTATGCCGATGTTGGCGGCGCCGAGCACGGTGCGCCCGCCGGGCAGGTGACCGGTCACGGCGTAGATGCCGTAGCGCGGACGCAGGTACGTGCCCATTTCGAGGTTCGCGGTCGGGAAACCGATCACGCGGCCGCGCTTGTCGCCGTGCTGGACGACGCCGCGGATGGCGAAGGGGCGGGTCAGCAGGCGCTTGACCGTCTCGCACTCGCCGGCGCGCAACGCGTCGCGGATGCGGCTGGAACTGATCGGGCCGCCATCATCGTGCACCGCCCCGACCGAACGCGAAGCGATGCCGAAGCGCGGGCCCATTTCGCGCAGGACGCAAGGATTGCCGCCGCGGCCCTTGCCGAAAGTGAAGTCATCCCCGGTCACGACCCCGGCAGCGCCGAGCTGGCCGGCCAGGATCGCCTCGATCCAGTGCTCCGCCGTCATGTTCGCCATCGCCGCGTCGAAATGGAATACGAGCATGGCATCGGCTCCGGCGGCCGCGAAGAGTTCCTGCCGCTGGTCGAGACTGGTGAGCCGGAACGGTTCGGCATCGGGCTGGAAATAACGCACCGGGTGGGGATCGAAGGTGGCCACCACGGCCGGACGGCCTTCAGCCCGGGCCCAGGCGATCGCTTCGCCGACCACGGCCTGATGGCCCTGGTGGAATCCGTCGAAGTTGCCCAGCGCGACGATCGCGCCGCGGCAGGATTCGGGGATGGGGTCGCGGTTGTCGAGGCGAATCATGTCTTCTGGGCCTATACGTGGCGGAGCAGCGTCACGAAAGCGTGCGCGGGACGCTCGCCTTCCGCCGGGTGCTCTTCGCGCGCCGCTTCGCGCCATTGTGGACCGGGTTGTGGCATGAAAGTGTCGCCTTCGAAATCCGCATGGACTTCGGTCAATTCGATGCGCGTGGCTTCGTCCATGAACAGGGCGTAGATCTCCGCGCCGCCGATCACCGCGACTTCGCCTGCACCCGCTGCGGCAAGCGCTTCGTCCACCGAATGGACGACTTCGGCGCCGGAAGCCTGCCATGCGGCATCGCGCGTCAGGACGATGTGCCGGCGGCCGGGGAGGGGACTGGGAAAGCTCTCGAAGGTCTTGCGGCCCATGATCATCGGCTTGCCCATGGTCAGGGCCTTGAAGCGCTTGAGATCGGCGGGCAGGCGCCACGGCAACTGGCCGTCGCGCCCGATCACGCCGTTGGCGGCACGGGCATAGATGAGGAAGATGTCCTGCTTCACCCCGCTTCGCGCCTTCAGTCGAGCGTCAGGCGGGTGACGTGGCCCATCTTGCGACCGGGGCGCGCGGCTGCCTTGCCGTAAAGGTGCAGGTGGTTGGCCGGATCGGACAGGATCGCAGGCCAGTCGTGCGCCTCGTCGCCGATCAGGTTGCGCATCTCCACGCCCTTGGCGGCAAGCCCGGTGCCGCCCAGCGGCAGGCCGCAGATCGCGCGGACGTGATTTTCGAACTGGCTGGTGACCGCGCCTTCGATGGTCCAGTGGCCCGAATTGTGCACGCGCGGCGCCATCTCGTTGAAGACCGGGCCGTCCCTGGTCGCGAAGAATTCCAGCGTCAGCACGCCGACGTAGCCCAGCGCGTCGGCGACCTTGGCCGCCAGTTCGCGCGCGGCGGGGACCTGTGCCTCGATCTCGGCGCTGGCCGGGACCGTGCTGAGCGAGAGGATGCCGCCTTCGTGGACGTTCTGGGCGGAATCGAAATAACGGATGTCGCCGTCCGCGCCACGGCACAGGATGACCGAAAATTCGGCGAAGAAGTTCACGAAGCCCTCGTAGATGAGGGGCTTGGCGGGCAGGTCGAGGCCCTTGGCGTCCTCGGCCTTCATGATCCGCCACTGACCCTTGCCGTCATAGCCGTCACGGCGGGTCTTGAGGATGCCCGGCGCGCCGATGGCGGCGATGGCCGCATCGAGGTCAGCTGCCGAATCGACCGGGGCGAAGGGGGCGGGCGTGCCGCCCAGATCCGTGACGAATGTCTTTTCGTTGAGGCGATCCTGCGCGGTTTCCAGGGCGCGCGGATGGGGATGGAGCACGGTGTCGCCAAGCTGGAGCAGCGGCGCGACCGGCACGTTCTCGAATTCGTAGGTCACGACCGCGCAGTCCGCCGCGAAACGGGCGAGAGCTTCGGCATCGTGCCAGTCTGCGCAAGTGAACTGCGCGCTCACCTCGGCAGCGATCGAATCGGCTTCGGGTGCGAAGATATGGCAGCGATAGCCGAGTTGCGCGGCCGCCACCGCGATCATTCGGCCAAGCTGGCCGCCGCCGAGAATTCCGATCGTTTCGCCTGGGGGGATCATTGGCCCGGGAGTGTGCTTTCTTGGTCTGGGGGTGGAACGAATGCGTTTCGGCTGCCGGTCAGGAGGGGCGCTCGGCCACACTCTCGGTCTGCTCGGCGCGGAATGCCTTGAGGCGTTCGGCCAGTTCGGCATCGCCGGTGGACAGGATCGAGGCGGCAAGCAGGCCGGCATTGGCCGCGCCCGCTTCACCTATCGCCAGGGTGCCGACCGGAATGCCGGCCGGCATCTGCACGATCGAGAGCAGGCTGTCCTGCCCCGACAGCGCCTTGGACTGGACCGGCACGCCCAGCACCGGCAGGTGTGTCATCGAGGCGACCATGCCGGGCAGGTGCGCTGCGCCGCCGGCTCCGGCGATGATCACCTTGAAGCCTTCGTCCTCGGCGCTTTTTGCGAAGGCGACGAGACGGTCGGGCGTGCGGTGCGCGGAAACGATGCGCGCGTCATAGGCCACGCCCAGCTTGTCGAGCATGGCGGCGGCGCGCTGCATGGTCGGCCAGTCGGACTGGCTGCCCATGATGATCGCGACAGTCGGCTGTTCGCTCACCTCAACGCTCCGACAGGTAGTAACGGTCGACCACGTTGAGGTCGGTGTCGAGGTCGTAGACGATCGGCTGGCCGGTCGGGATTTCCAGTCCGGTGATTTCCTCGTCCGAGATGTTGGAGAGGTGCTTCACCAGCGCGCGCAGGGAATTGCCGTGGGCCGAAACGATCACGGTGGCGTCCGCGCCGGTGCGCAGGTGCGGGACGATCGAGCTCTCGTAATAGGGCAGGACGCGCGCGATGGTGTCCTTGAGGCTTTCGGTCTGCGGCACGTCGATCCCGGCGTAGCGCGGGTCGGAGGACAGGTCGAACTCGCTGCCGCGTTCCAGGACCGGCGGCGGCGTGTCGAAGCTGCGGCGCCAGATCTTCACCTGGTCCTCGCCGTGCTTGGCCGCGGTCTCGGCCTTGTCGAGGCCGGTCAGGCCGCCGTAGTGACGTTCGTTGAGGCGCCAGTCCTTGGTTTCCGGGATCCACAGGATGCCCGCGGCTTCCAGCGCGAAGTGCAGCGTCTTGATCGCGCGGGTCTGCAGCGAAGTGAACGCGACGGTCGGCAGGATGCCCTTTTCCTTCATCAGCGCGCCGGCCGCACGGGCCTCCGCTTCGCCTTTCTCGGTGAGGTCAACGTCCCACCAGCCGGTGAAACGGTTCTCGAGATTCCATTGGCTCTGGCCGTGGCGGACGAGGATCAGGCGAGGCAAGGTGGGTATCCTTTAGTTGGCGGCGTCTTGGCCGTGGCGGTACCTTTGAAAGGGTCGGACTAAACTTTCAGGCCGCAGCCCCTAGCTTTCCGGGGGCGATTTGGAAAGCCTGCCCGATTCGTTTTCGCAAGCGGCTCAGTCCGCCGGTCCATCGCCGCAAGCATCGTCGCGAGAGCCGAGGACGCGGGCCTGGGCCTTGCGGCGGCGCAAGTTCTCGCGCAGCTTGGCGGCCAGCCTTTCCTCGCGAGTCTGCGCGGCTGCGGGGGATGCCTGAGGCTTGCGGACATCGTCGTTCATGGCCAGCGCAATGCATCCATGTTCGGGAAAGAGCAAGCGACGCTTGACAATTGGTCCGCACGCAGACAATAGCGCGCCCCTGCCCCGCATCGACGGGGAGACGGCGCCGGACTAAGCCGGTTGCAGGCGCTGCTGTAGCTCAGTGGTAGAGCGCACCCTTGGTAAGGGTGAGGTCGGGAGTTCAATCCTCCCCAGCAGCACCATTCTTCTTTCATCGCCATGTCGAATGTAAGTGCTGTCGGTGCTGAAGGCGCGGACTTGCGCCGTTTTTCCCGGGCCAGAGATTTAACCTAAGTTGCTGTTTTGCAACCTATTGTCATCAAACTGTCGTCAGATTGGCACGGCAGTGTCATCGTTCGTGCCTAGTGGGCGCCCCGCGACATCGAATAAAAGTCACAGGGATCTCACCAACATGAATTCTACCGCTCGCCTCCTCGCGGGGCTGCTGGCTTCGGCCTCTTTCGCCTCGATCGCCCACGCCGGTGAAGTTTCCGGCAACGTCTATGACGCCACCGGCACCCGGGCTCTGCAGTCGGCCTCGGTCCGGATCGTCGAGCTGGACCGTTCGGTGGAGACCGACCGCAGCGGAAACTACATCATCGCCGACATTCCGGCGGGCACCTACACGCTGGAAGCGCGCTACGTCGGCGCCGAGATCGAATCGCGAACCATCGAAGTACCGCAGGCGGGCAGCGTCTCGGGCGATTTCGACATGCGCGCCATCGGCGGGGGCGACATCCTTGTCGTCGGCCAGGCGGCCAACCTGTCCAGCTCGCTCTCGCGCCAGAAGGCTGCGGACGGCGTGGAATCGGTGCTGACGCGCGATGCCATCGGCCAGTTCCCGGACCAGAACGTAGCCGAATCGCTGCGCCGTCTGCCCGGCGTGAACATCCTCAACGATCAGGGCGAAGGCCGCTTCGTTGCAGTGCGTGGTCTCGATCCGGAGCTGAACGCGACCTCGCTGAACGGCGTGCGTGTTCCCGCGCCGGAATCGGACACCCGCCAGGTCGCGCTCGACGTCATTTCCTCGGACACGATTGAATCGATCGAAGTGAAGAAGTCGCTGACGCCGGACATGGATGCCGACGCCATCGGCGCCTCGATCGAAATCAAGACGACCAGCGCCTTCGACCGCAAGAAGGACTATTACGCGGTCCGCGCCGAGGGCAGCTACAACGACTACTCGGGTGACATCACGCCGAAGGGCGGCTTCGATTTCTCGAAGCGCATCGGCGACGATTTCGGCGTCTCGGGCGGCGTGAGCTACTACGAACGCAAGTTCGAGACCGATAACGTCGAATCGGATAGCTGGAAGAAGACCGATGGCGGCCTCGTCTACAGCCCCACCGTCGAATATCGCGATTACGACGTGAAGCGTAAGCGTTTCAACGCGACGCTCAACTTCGACTGGCGCGCTTCGGACACGACCGTCGCTTACCTCAAGGGGAACTGGAGCCAGTTCGACGACCACGAATACCGTCGCCGTACAACGTTCGATTTCGGCGATGCACTCGACATCACGGGCAGCGGCAATAACGTGACCATTGCCGATACCCAGATCACCAATTCCAAGGGCAAGAAGGAAGGCGGCTTCACGATCGAGCGCGATCTCAAGGATCGTTTCGAGCGCCAGCGCATCCGTTCAGTCGTGATCGGCAGCGACACCGATACCGGCACCTGGAAGTTCAACTGGTCGGCCAGCTACGCCAAGTCTTCTGAACGCGAGAATTTCTCGGTCGATCCGATGCGTTTCGCCAAGGATTTCGAAGGCGATGGCGCCGCGATCCGCTGGGACTATTCGGATCCGCGCGTGCCGACCTACGAAATCGCCAGCGGCGCGGACCTTGTCAATTCGGCTTCGGCCTACGAGTTCGACAAGCTTGAGCTGACCACGCTTTCGGACAGCCAGGACCGCGAGTACGCGATCAAGGCCGACCTTGCCCGCACTTTCGCGGCTGGCAATGGCGACTTCACCATCCAGGCGGGCGCCAAGCAGCGCTGGCGCAAGAAGTCGTACGACTTCAACGTCTCGGTCTTCAAGGGCTACGACGGCGACTTCACCCTGGCCGACGTGCTGGGCGAGCAGACCTACCGCCTCGACGGCATCAGCCTCGGCCCGGTGGCCAACAAGAACGGCTCTGCCGATTTCTACCGTGCCAACGAGGGTAACTTCGAGTTGCGCAAATACGACTCCGCCAATGACTCGGCGGCAAGCGACTACTCGATCAAGGAAGACATCACCTCGGCCTACGCGTTGACCCGCTGGGATTCCGATGCCCTGCGCGTGATCGGCGGCGTGCGCATGGAGCACACCCGCAACGTGCTCAACGGCAATGTCCTGACCGAGCGCGATAACAAGAAGTTCGACTCGCCGCTGATCGAGACGGTGCAGATCAAGCGCAACTATACCGATTGGCTCCCGAGCCTGACGGTCCGCTGGGCGCCGCAGAATGACCTCGTCTTCCGCGCCGCCGGCTACAAGAGCCTCGTGCGTCCCAAGCTTTCCGCCTTCGCACCGAAGGCCACGGTCAACGAGGACAACGAGGCTGACTTCGGCAACCCCGACCTCAAGCCCTATGAGGCATGGAATGGTGACGTTGGCTTTGAATACTACTTCTCGGGCAACGGTGCGATCTCGTTCGGCGCCTTCTACAAGGACGTAAAGAACTACGCCGTCACGCAGACTTTCGACGATTACACCTACAAGGGTACGCTCTACGACCAGTTCAAGACCACCATCAACGGCGACAGCGCCGAAGTGGTGGGCTTCGAAGCCAGCTTCAGCCAGGCCTACACGATGCTGCCGGCGCCTTTCGATGGCCTGCTGACCCAGCTCAACTACACGTACACTTACGCCAACGGCACCTTGGCCGACGGTCGCAAGATCTCGCTGCCCAAGTCGTCGAAGAATACCTTCAACGTCGTGCTCGGCTATGAGAAGGGTCCGATCGACCTGCGTCTGGCCGGCACCTATCGCGACAAGTACCTGGACGAGGTGGGCGCTTCGGCAGTCAAGGACCGCTATGTCGACAACCACTTCCAGCTCGACTTCTCGGGCAAGCTGAAGGTGCTTGAAAATCTGCGCCTGACGCTCGACGTCATCAACATCAACAACGCCAAGTACTTCGCCTACCAGAACTTCGCCGACGCGCAGCGCCTGCTGCAGTTCGAGAAGTACGGCCCGACCTTCAAGTTCGGCGCGCGGCTGAACTTCTGATGGGTTGGCGTCATCTTGTGAATGCCGGGCCGGGGGCGATGCTCCCGGCCGTGCTTCTCGCCGGTTGCGCGACCACCGGCGGGGCGCCGCGGCCTTATCTGCCTGCCATCGACGTTCCGGCCCGGGGCGAGACCCAGCCGGTAGGCACGGCCAGGGCCGATGCCGCCGATGACCCGGCGATCTGGCGCAATGCGGTCGATCCCGCAGCGAGCCTGATCGTCGGCACCGACAAGAAGGCCGGGCTCTACGTCTATGGCCTCGACGGCAAGGTTCGCGATTTCTTCGCGGCCGGGGCGATCAACAATGTCGATCTGCGTGAAGTGCGCATGGCTGATGGCACGACCCGCATTCTGGTTGCCGCCAGCGATCGCACCGACCGGTCAGATCCGCGCATCGCGCTGTTCTGGCTGGATGGCGCGACGGGCAAGCTGACGGAAATCGGTTCGGATACCTTCCTGCCTGCCGGTCACGTGCCGGCCGAGGCCTATGGGTTCTGCCTTGGCGGTTCGCTCGGCCAGAACGAACTGGCGCGCGCCTATGTCGTGCTCAAGGACGGTACGGTTGCCGAAAGTGGCCTGTACGAAAAGGACGGCCGGATCGTGCCGGACTTTCTGCGGCAGGTGAAGTTCGCCAGCCAGTCGGAAGGCTGCGTCGTCGACGATGCGACAGGCACGCTTTTCGTCGCTGAAGAGGATGTCGGCATCTGGCGCGTGCCCTTGCAGGGCGAATTGAAAGCCGAAGCTTTCGCGCGCGTCGGGGCCAGGGACGGGCTGGTCGACGATGTCGAGGGGCTCGCCATGGCCCGTCTGCCGGGCAGCAGCTGGCTCGTGGCTTCGAGTCAGGGCGACAATGCCTATGCCGTGTTCGATTCGGCTTCGGGCAAGCTTGCAGGCCGTTTCCGCATCAATGGCGGGGCGATCGACGGGACCAGCGATACCGACGGGATCGAGGTCGTGCTCGGCGATTTCGGGCCGCAGTTCCCGGAAGGACTGTTCATTGCGCAGGATGGGGACAACGCCCCCGATGCGCAGAACTTCAAGCTGTTGTCCTGGCGCTCCATCCGACAGGCGCTTGGCCTCGACTGACCCGAACTGGGCACTCGCCGGACCCGGCTACCATGCTGCAATCCGCTTGAGGCACAAGCGGCAATTGCGGTATGGGGCTGGGACTGGCGAGGGAATCGTGACCTTTGGACATGCGTAACGCTATCAGTGCTGCCTTGGGTGCTGCGCTCCTGACTGTGCCGGGCGTTGCCTGCGCCGATGTCCTGCAGGTGGGCGAGGGCGGCTATACCTGGATTGCCGGCGGCCCCGTCCGGATTACCGATCAGGCACCGGTTCCCGCCGAAGCGCTGGCCGTTCCCGGGCATCTCGACGCAGGCCTTGAGCCGCAATCGATCACCCATGCCCTCGATGCAGCCGGTCCCTCGCGCTGGCGCGCGCGCGTCGCCGAACTGGCGGCGAAATACGATATCAGCCCCAGCCTGCTCGAAGCCGTTGTCTGGCAGGAAAGCCGCTGGAACGAGCGGGCCGTTTCTCCGGCCGGCGCGCGCGGCCTTGCCCAGCTCATGCCCGGCACGGCGCGGCAGATGGGTGTCGATGCCGCCGATCCCATGGCGAATCTGGAAGGTGGCGCGCGTTACCTGCGCATGCAGCTGGACGCATTCGGCGGCGATATCGAAAAGGCGCTGGCGGCCTACAACGCAGGCCCGATGCGCGTGCAGCAGGCCGGAGGCATCCCGCGCATCCGCGAGACGCAGGCCTATGTTGCTTCGATCATGGCGCGGCTGGCCGATCCGGTCCGCCAATAGTTCCGCGTCACGGGTTTGGCCGTGACAGCCCCGGCCCCGGCGCCGTGCCGTTGCAGCAGCGCGCCCGTGCGGTCTCTCAGCCCAGCATGGCTTTCATCATCGAGCGCACTTCGGCGCCCATGTCCTCGCGGTCGAGCGCGATGGCGAGAGTGGCTTCGACGAAGCCGACCTTCGATCCGCAGTCGAAGCGGCGGCCATCGAAAGTCACGGCGTGGAAAGGCTGTTCTCCGATCAGCTTGGCCATCGAATCGGTGAGCTGGATTTCACCGCCCGCGCCTTTGCCCTGGTTGGCGAGCAGGCCCATGACCTCGGGCTGGAGGATATAGCGGCCCGAAACGATCTTGTTCGACGGCGCGTCCTCTACCTTGGGCTTTTCGACAAGGCCTTTCACTTCGGTGAGGTTGCCCCTGCTTTCGCCTGGCGCAATGACGCCGTAGCTTGAGACTTCCTCGTGCGGCACCTCGATCACCGAAACGAGATTGCCGCCGACTTCGTTATAGGCCTCGATCATCTGCGCCATGCAGCCGGGCGAGCCGTACATCAGCTCGTCGGGCAGGAAGATCGCGAAGGGCTCGTCGCCGACAACGGCACGCGCACACCAGATCGCGTGTCCCAGTCCCATCGGTACCTGCTGGCGCACGGTGACGAGATTGCCCGGCAGGATGCGCGTCGGATCCAGTGGATCGAGCGACTTTCCGCGCGAGTTCATCGTCGCCTCTAACTCGTAAGCGGTATCGAAATGTTCGACGATCGCGGTCTTGCCGCGACCGGTGACGAAGACGAATTCCTCGATTCCCGCCTCGCGCGCTTCGTCCACGGCGTACTGGATCAGTGGACGGTCGACCACCGGCAGCAGTTCCTTGGGGATCGCCTTTGTGGCGGGAAGGAAGCGCGTACCCAGACCGGCAACAGGAAAGACGGCCTTGCGGACGGGCTTGCGGAAATTGTTGTCTGACATGGACTAAGTCTTCGCCTCACTTTGTTGCGGGCTGATTAAAGCCTCTAGGATGTGGCGGTGCAACATGAGTAAGCCTAATTCTTCGGTGACCGGAAGGTTGCGTGCGATGCTTGCCGCCCTCACGAATTCCACTAAATGGCAATAAATGGACAAGATCATCATTGAAGGCGGAAAGCGCCTTTCCGGAACGATTCCCGTATCTGGTGCCAAGAACGCCGCGCTCACGCTGCTGCCTTGCGCGCTGCTGACCGACGAACCCCTGACCCTGCGCAATCTGCCACGACTGGCGGATATCGACGGTTTCCAGCACCTCATGAACCAATTCGGCGTCTCGACGATGATCGCCGGATCGCGCCCGGAAGACTTCGGCCGCGTCATGACCCTGCAGGCGACGCGCATCACCAGTTCGGTCGCGCCCTATGACCTCGTGCGCAAGATGCGCGCCTCGATTCTCGTCCTCGGGCCGATGCTGGCGCGTATGGGCGAGGCCACCGTATCGCTGCCGGGCGGCTGCGCCATCGGTAACCGTCCGATCGACCTGCACCTCAAGGCTCTGGAAGCCTTCGGCGCGCAGATCGAACTGGCCGCGGGCTACGTGAAGGCGATCGCGCCCGATGGCGGCTTGCCCGGCGGCCGCTATTCCTTCCCGGTCGTTTCGGTCGGCGCGACGGAGAATGCGCTGATGGCGGCGGTCCTGGCGAACGGCAAGTCGACGCTGCACAATGCCGCGCGCGAGCCGGAAATCGTCGACTTGTGCAACCTGCTCGTGGCGATGGGCGCGCAGATCGAGGGTATCGGCACGTCGGACCTCACCATTCATGGCGTGCCGCGCCTGCATGGCGCCACTTACATGGTCATGCCGGACCGCATCGAGGCCGGTTCCTATGCCTGCGCCGCGGCGATCACCGGCGGCGAAGTCATGCTCAAGGGCGCGCGGATCGAGGACATGGAAGCGACCGTGCAGGCGCTGCGCGATGCCGGGGTGTCGGTCGAACCGCGCGCGGGCGGAATTCACGTCGCGGCCGATGGAAAGCTGCGTCCGGTCAATCTGTCCACCGCGCCTTATCCCGGCTTTGCCACCGACATGCAGGCCCAGCTCATGGCGCTGCTGTGCCGGGCCGAGGGCACCAGCGTCCTGAACGAGACGATCTTCGAAAACCGCTACATGCACGTTCCCGAACTCAACCGCATGAGCGCACATATCGAGACTTCGGGCCGCACGGCCATCGTCCACGGCGTTTCCAGGCTGACCGGGGCCGAAGTCATGGCGACCGACTTGCGCGCCTCGATGAGTCTCGTCATTGCCGGCCTTGCAGCCGAGGGCGAGACCCAGGTGCACCGTCTCTACCACCTCGATCGCGGGTACGAGCGGCTTGAGGAAAAGCTCGCTCTGGTCGGCGCCCAGGTTGAACGGGTCGGCGGCGACTGACCGAAAGGCTGCAACCACCTGCAGTTCCCATGCATTACTCCTTTGTACAGACGAGAGGAGTTGGACAATGGGCCTGATCAAGATGGCTGCAGCCGGCGCTGCCGGTTACGCGCTCTACAAATATGCGACCCGCGACAAGGAAGACATGGCCTATGCGGGCGGCGACGAGAACTTCTCGCAGGTTCGTGAAGCCGGACCGAGTTCCATGAAGAACCGGCCGACAAGCTGGAACAAGGTGGACGAAGCGAGCGACGAAAGCTTTCCTGCCAGCGATCCGCCGGCAACTTACTGAAGTTCCACGTGAAGCAATTTCTCCCGATGGCGGTCGGGAGGTCCCCGAAGGGCGGCGCCGCAAGGTGGCCGCCCTTTCCCGTTGGGCGGGCAATCCTGTCCGCAGACGGTTCGGGAGGACGCGCTGCGATATTCGCGTCCAGCCTGACCGATGGGTGTTACAGGGTCCGCTGGTAGCTCAGCGCGAGCCAGACCCGCACGGCGCTGGCGAGACCCGGCGGCGTTTCGGCCTCGAGACGCTCCGCATCGATACGGGCGATGAGGGCATTGACCGGGATCTTCTCCGCGGCGGCCCGGTCCTTCAGCAAGTCCCAGAATACCGGCTCGAGACTGATCGAGGTCTTGTGGCCGGCGATCTCGACCGATCGCTTGATGGGGGGATGGTAGGGGGAAGCCATGGCGCGACCCTAGTTGTTCGGATCGATGAAAACCATCGGATCCCGAAGAGGTTGCGCGAACGTGAACCTTGCGCCGCAGCGCTTCGGGCTTTCCACTGGAACGCCCGCAGCGCAGGTATCGTGCGGGACGTACCGGCGAGGCCAGCCGTCCCGCACGAGCCAGATCAGTACATGTGCTGGCCGCCGTTGATGCTCAGCGTCGAGCCGGTGACGAATGCGGCGTTTTCCGAGCAGAGGAATGCGCAGCCGCGGGCGATTTCGTAGGCGTGGCCGAGGCGGCCCACCGGAATCTTGGCGACGATCTTTTCCAGCACCGGCGGCGGTACGGCTGCAACCATGTCGGTGTCGATGTAACCGGGGGCGATGGCGTTGACGGTTACGCCATACTTGGCGCCTTCCTGTGCCAGCGCCTTGGTGAACCCGTGGATGCCCGACTTGGCGGCGGCATAGTTGACCTGGCCGTACTGACCGGCCTGGCCGTTGATCGAGCCGATGTTGACGATGCGGCCCCAGCCACGCTCACGCATGCCGGGGAAAGTCGCCTTGGCCATGTTGAAGCATCCGCCGAGGTTGATTCGCATCACCTCGTTCCAGTCGTCGAAGCTCATCTTGTGGAGCACGCCGTCACGGGTGATGCCGGCGTTGTTGATGACGACGTCGACCGGGCCGATCTCCTCGGCCACCCTTGCGCAACCGTCGAGGCATGCCTCGTGGTCGCCTACGTCCCATCTGTAGGCTGGAATGCCAGTCCGTTCCGTGAATGCCTTCGCCTTTTCATCATTGCCTGCGTAATTCGCAACGACGTTATGCCCGCGATCCTTCAATGCGAGTGAAATTGCTTCTCCGATACCCCGAGTTCCGCCAGTAACGATTGCAACGCGTGCCATAGAGTGCCTTTCGCATGAGTTTGGCTCCACCACGTCTTTGCTAGGAAATGCACGGGGTCAGGGCAAGTGCGCGCAGTCGCCGATCGATGAATTTTCGGCCATCTGCTTCATAGGACTGTCACAATACTTTGAGGCGTCGGATTTTCGTCAGAATCTGAACTGCGTCCCGACATAGACGGCCTGGCTGTCCTGCTTGCCGTCGGTCAGCGGCAGGAGGCGCTCACGGTCCTGGGAATAGCGCACGCCGGCGGTGACATTGAGATTGTCGGTCACGCGATAGGCGCCGCCGAGATCGACTTCGCCGGCGTCACCCGCGAACGTGCGCGGAGCCCGGCCCGCCGCACGCTTTTCGTCGATCGAGATGCGCGGGCTGAAGCGCGAATCGGTGTTGGTCGCGGAAGCGCCGGGCGACAGGCTGAACTTCTGGAGATCGGGGATCTCCGCCGGGTTGCGGCTGGCGGGCGGTTGCACGAGATTCTGTGCAAAGTTCTGGTAGCCGCGCGCCACGCCCAGGTTGAAGCCGGTGGGGGCCATGCGCAGGCTGCCCGGTTCCTGCTCCGCCTTGGCGACCGACGAGCGGTGGCGCACGATGATGGCCTTGGCCGCCTCGGGGTCGACGCGCACGGCAACGGTCACGGCCCGGTCAGGGCGATTGGGCGTGCCGGCGGGGGTGAAGGGGAACTGGTGGCCCTTGGCCAGCGAACGCATGGCAACGGCGCGCGAGAGGTTTTCATCCGAGGCTTCGGGGTCGAGGGATTCGAGCGATGGCGCAGTGAAGTTCGCGGCGCGGATCGTGGCAGTGAAAGCGAGGACGGCGCTGGGCAGGGCGAGCACACTTACGCAGCAAGCCAGCAATATGCCGGTCCTGATGCCGCCCCTTGCGGCCATGTTGCTCCCCGAACTCATCACAAACTCTCGCCAGATACCTGTCTGACCCCAATCGGCCCTGTTGCCGTGCGTTGCAATGCCCGGCTTTTCTGTCGCCGGAATCGCTTCGCACATTTTTCCCGTGTCTGTCAGAGATCAGCTTAACACAGTCTGATCGGCGGCGGGAGAAAGAAGCGTTCCATGCGGCCTGTCGGCGTGCCGGGCGTTCAGGTCGCGTTTAGGCTGTCCCCGCTTAGGCCGGTCCGTCAACGCCGGCGCTCTTGCCGCAAGTGTGTTGGCAGCTATAGAGGCGTTGACGGCGGGTTTCGTAACAGCGCTTTTCGCCACCAGGATTCAGGAATTGGGAACGACAATGACAGGCAGCACCGATACCGGCCTCTTCACTGCTCGCAACATGGTCCGCGCCGGGCTCTGCGCCGCGGCGGCACTTGCTCTGACGGGCTGTGGCGGCAAGAAGCAGACCGCCGCGGTGATGGCGCCCTCGCAGGTGACCACCATCGGCGTGAACAGCTATCTCTGGCGCGCCAGCCTCGATACGCTCTCGTTCATGCCGCTGCTCCAGTCGGACAGCGCGGGCGGCGTCATTGTGACCGACTGGTACACCAACCCGAAGAATCCCGGTGAGCGGATGAAGGTCACGGTCATGATCCTCGACCAGGACCTGCGTGCCGACGCGCTGCGCGTCACTGCTGCCCGCGAAGTCGCGGCCAATGGCGGCTGGGCCTCCGCGCCGGTCGAGGCTGCGACCGTGCAGAAGCTCGAAGACATCATCCTCACCCGTGCCCGCGACCTGCGTCGCAACTCGGTGGGCGGCTGATACCCATCCATTGGCGGGCCAGTCGGCCTGCCTCAGGTTCGCGGGCCGACTGGCCCGCAGGAGACTAGACAGACATGAGTGAGCGGTTCGATCCGGCTCAGGCGGATACCCGCTGGCAGGCTGCGTGGGACGAAGCCCAGTGTTTCAGGGCGGACGACACCTCGTCCAAGCCCCGCAGCTACGTCCTTGAGATGTTCCCCTATCCCTCGGGACGCATCCACATCGGCCACGTGCGCAACTACACGATGGGCGACGTGCTGGCGCGCTACAAGCGGATGACCGGGCACGAAGTGCTGCACCCGATGGGCTGGGATGCCTTCGGGATGCCGGCCGAGAATGCAGCCATGGAAAAGGGCGTGCATCCCGGCGGCTGGACGCGCGAGAACATCGCCAACATGAAGGCGCAGCTCAAGCGGCTGGGCTTCGCGCTCGACTGGAGCCGCGAGATCGCCACCTGCGAGCCGGAATACTACGGCCATGAGCAGGCGCTGTTCCTCGACCTGTACGAACACGGCCTCGTCTACCGCAAGGAATCGGCGGTGAACTGGGATCCGGTCGACCAGACCGTGCTCGCCAACGAGCAGGTCATCGACGGGCGCGGCTGGCGTTCGGGCGCGCTGGTCGAGAAGCGCAAGCTCAACCAGTGGTTCCTCAAGATCACCGACTTCGCCGACGAACTGCTCGAAGGGCTCTCCAGCCTCGACAAGTGGCCCGAAAAGGTCCGCACGATGCAGGAAAACTGGATCGGCAAAAGCCAGGGCCTGCAGTTCCGCTTCGAGCTGTCCGACGGTGGCACGGTCGAAGTCTATTCGACCCGCCCTGATACCATTTTCGGTGCCAGCTTCGTCGCGGTCGCCGCCGATCACCCGATCGCGCAGGGCGTCGCTGCAGGCAACCAGGAAGTCCAGGACTTCATCGCCCTGTGCAAGCAGGGCGGGACGACCGCAGCCGAACTGGAGACCGCCGAAAAGCTGGGTTTCGATACCGGCATCACGGCAAGGCACCCGTTCACGGGCGCGGAGCTTCCGGTGTTCATCGCCAACTTCGTGCTGATGGATTACGGCACCGGCGCGGTTATGGCCGTGCCGGGGCACGACCAGCGCGACTTCGAGTTCGCGACCAAGTACGGCCTGCCGATCCCGCGCGTCGTTGCGGCGAGCCTGGAAGAGGCCGACAGGCCCTTCGACGGCGAAGCCGAGAGCGGCGACGGCGTCATCGTCAATTCCGACTTCCTTAATGGCATGAGCGTTGCCGCGGCCAAGGCGGACGTCATCGCCCGCGCCGAAAGCGGCGGCTGGGGCGAAGGCAAGACGGTCTGGCGTCTGCGCGACTGGGGCGTTTCGCGCCAGCGCTACTGGGGCACGCCGATCCCGTTCATTCACTGCGAAGTCTGCGGCGTCGTTCCGGTGCCCAAGAAGCACCTGCCGGTGACCCTGCCCGAGGATGTCGACTTCTCGACCCCGGGCAATCCGCTGGTCCGTCATCCGACCTGGAAGCATGTCGACTGCCCGCAGTGCGGCAAGCCTGCCCGGCGCGAGACCGACACCCTCGACACGTTCGTCGACAGCTCCTGGTACTTCCTGCGCTTCGCCAGCCAGCCCGGCGACAGGCCGTTCGATCCGGCGAAGATCGCCGAATGGCTGCCGGTCGAGCAGTACATCGGCGGCATCGAGCATGCGATCCTGCACTTGCTCTATGCCCGCTTCTGGACCCGCGCACTGGCCCGCATCGGCAAGGTCGAGGTGACGGAGCCCTTCGCCAGCCTGTTCACGCAGGGCATGGTCACGCATGAGACCTACGAGCGCAAGAACCCGGAAAACGGCCAGCCGATCTACTTCGCCCCCGGCGACGTTGAACGCACCGCCGAGGGCGCGACGCTCAAGGCCGATGGCGCGCCGGTGGAGATCGGCCGCGTCATCAAGATGTCGAAGTCGAAGAAGAACGTCGTCGATCCCGATGAGATCGTCGCGACTTACGGCGCCGACGCGATCCGCTGGTTCATGCTGTCCGACAGCCCGCCCGAACGCGACCTTCCCTGGTCGGAAGCGGGCATCGAGGGCTGCGCGCGCTTCGTGCAGCGCCTGTGGCGTCTGTTCGGCCAGTACGACGCTTCGGCCGAGGGCGAGGACAAGGCGGTCGACCGCAAGGCGCACCAGACCGTTGCCGCCGTCGCGCAGGACATCGAATCGCTCGGCTTCAACAAGGCCGTCGCGCGCATCTACGAACTGACCGGCGTAATCGAGAAGGCAAAGCCCTCCGCCAGCCGCTCGGAAGCGATCCGCAAGGTCCTGCTGCTCGTTGCACCGATGATGCCGCACCTTGCCGAAGAAGCTTACGCTGCCTTCGGTCAGGGTCTCGTGGCCGAAGCCGACTGGCCCGAAGTCGATCCGGCGCTGCTGGTCGAGGACGAAGTGACCGTCGCGATCCAGGTAAAGGGCAAGCTGCGCGACACCATCACCGTCGCCAAGGGCACCGCGAAGGAAGAACTCGAGGCGCTTGCTCTCGCCAGCGAGAAAGTGCAGCGTGCCCTCGATGGTGCCGAGGTGAGGAAAGTGATCGTCGTGCCCGACCGACTGGTGAACCTCGTCGCGTGAAGCGCGCCCTGGCCCTTTTCGGAGCGCTGATGCTCGCCGGCTGCGGCCTTCAGCCGATGTACGCCGGTGGCGGCAGCGGCGCGGTGGCGCGCGGCCTGTCCGATATCCAGGTGGCCGCGATAGAGGGGCGCGCGGGTTGGCTCGTGCGCAATGCTCTCGTCGACCAGCTGGGCAAGGGGCAGGCCGGCACGACGCCGCGCTATCGCCTCGATGTCCGGCTCGATGACAAGCTGGAAGGCTTCGCGCTGCTGTCCGACGATACCGTCGGGCGCGAACGTCGCACGCTGCGGGCCCGCTACCAGCTCGTCGACCTGAACAGCGACGAGATCGTTCTTGACGCGACCGCCGGTTCGGATGCGGGTATCGACGTAGTCTCGTCGGACTATGCGACGATCGCGGCCGAGCAGGCGGCGCTGGAGAACCTCGCCAAGGATGTCGCCAACCGGATCGTCACCAATGTCGCGCTGCGTCTGCGCGGCGATACGAGCCAGTGAAGGCAACGCAGAAAGACTTCGCCGGGATCGCCTCACGCGCGGCTCGCGATGCGCGCGTTTCCTTCTTCTGCGGCCCGGACGAATCCGGCGCGCTCGACGCGGCGCACAAGCTGGTTTCGCTACTGGCGGATCCGGGTGAGCGGATCGAGCTTCCGGGCGCCGAACTGCGCAGGGACCCGGTGCGATTGGGCGACGAAGCCCGCTCCAATTCGCTGTTCGGTGGAACCCGTCACATCTGGGTGCGCGCCCAGGGCGACGAGGCCCATGACGCCGTGCGCAACCTTATCGAGGACGACATCGAGTCCTGCCCGGTCGTGATCGTCGCCACCGGGGCGACCGACAAGTCGCGCACCGCCAAGCTCCTGATCAACCGCGACGATGCCCTTGTGGCGATGTTCTATCCGCCCGATCTGGGGGCGATCACGAGCGCGGTGCGCACGATGGCCAATGGTGCCGGCCTCAAGATGGGTGGCGAACTGGCCGAGCGGATCGCCCGCGGTGCCGGCCTTGACAGCCGGATCGCCCGCTCCGAAGTGGAGAAGCTGGCCCTCTATCTCGATGCCTCGCCGGAGACGCCGCGGCCGGTTTCCGCCGCCGACCTCGACGCGGTGGGCGCGCAGACCGAGGATGACGACTTTTCGCCGCTGGTCGATACGGTTCTCGGCGGGCGCCGCAATGCGGTTGCCAGCGAACTGAAGCGGATGCGCGAACTGGGGATGAACCCGGTCGGCCTGCTGCTCGCCTTCGAGCGCCGGACCGCGCAGCTGGCCGCGCTGAACGCGAAGCTGGGTCGCGGCGGCGACGTTGCCGGACTGCTCAAGGCCGAAGCGGGCGCGCGCCGGATCTTCTGGAAGGATCAGCCCGCGCTCAACGAGCAATTGCGCATCTGGCGCGGTCCGCGAATCGAGCGGCTGGCCGCCAAGCTTGTTGCAATGCATCAGTCCCTGTTGGCGAACAGCCAGGACGCGGAACTCCTTTTGGCTGAGGGACTACTCGAAATAGCTAGAATTGCCTGTCTGACAGTAAAGCAGCGGACATAGGGAACGTTTGGACTTAATCCGCTTTTCCAATTGCATGCCTCGTTTTTAAGCTCCTATACCTTTTGCAGTGCAGCATCGCGTCGACCGCAATCGATGCCCGCGACCTGTGAGGAAAGCAGGCATTGTGCAGTTGGATTCGAGGAGTGCGGAACAGATGAATGCGCCGTTCACGACGGGCGAGTTCATTAAAGGCCAGGAATTTGACGAGCTCCTCGTCGCGCCGTCGCTCGTCCGTCGCCGACTTCAATGTTATCTGGCCCTTCTCATCAGCGACGTAATCGCCGTTTTTCTGGGCTTCGCCATCGCAGGCCAGTTGTACATGGCGACGAAGGGCTTGGAGGACTCGTTCCTATATGGGTCCCTGATCTTCCCTATTTTCCTGACGATTGCATTCTACAACGGTGCATATTCGATCGACGCACTGCGCTCCGGCTGGTCGGGAATCATGCGGACGGAGCTGGCATTCGTCATCGCCGTTGCCGTCGTGGTCTTCGTACAGTTCCTGACAAGTTCGACGGCCGATTTCTCTCGCGTGACGTTCAATGGCGGCGCGATCCTGGCCATGGCGCTGATTGCGTGGCTGCGTCTGCAGATGCGCAGTTTCGTGGCGTGGCGCTGCGGTCCCAGCGTGATCAACGAACTGATCATCGATGATGGCGGACCGCAGGTGCAGATGCGCAATGCGATCCGCATTTCCGCGGCTGGCATGGGCCTGCGTCCCAATCTCAACGATCCGCACGATCTTGATCGCGTCGGCCTGGTCCTGCGCAACATCGACCGGGTGGTCGTGAGTTGTCCTTCGGACCGCCGCCTCGACTGGGCGATGATCCTCAAGGGCGCCAATGTGGAAGGTGAAGTGCTGGACGATCAGGTCGCCCGGCTCGGTGCCCAGGGCGCCCGGACGATCGGCAAACATGGGTTGCTCATGGTCTCGGCGGGGCCGCTCGGCCTGCGCCAGCGTGCGATCAAGCGCCTGTTCGACATGGCCTTTGCCGGTGCGGCGATCCTCGCTCTATCGCCGCTGCTTATCGTCATCGCGCTGGCCATAAAGCTGCAGGACGGTGGCCCGATTCTGTTCATCCAGAAGCGGATGGGGCGGGGCAACTGCTTCTTCAACATGTACAAGTTCCGCAGCATGACGACGGCGTTGTGCGACAGCGACGGCAATGTCTCGGCCTCCCGTGACGACAAACGGATCACCCCGGTCGGCAAGTTCATTCGTTCCACCAGCCTCGATGAGCTGCCGCAGCTGTTCAACGTGCTGCTCGGCGACATGAGCCTCGTCGGGCCGCGTCCGCACGCCACCGGCTCGCTGGCAGGCCAGAAACTGTTCTGGGAAGTGGATCGCCGTTACTGGCAGCGTCACAGCCTCAAGCCCGGTCTCAGCGGCCTGGCGCAGGTGCGCGGCTATCGTGGGGCTACCGATCACGAGAACGACCTCGTGAAGCGCCTCCAGTCCGACCTCGAGTATCTCGAGGGCTGGACCATCGGTCGCGACATCAAGATCCTGTTCCTGACCCTGCGCGTCCTGGTACACGACCGCGCGTTCTGAGCGCATGGGAACGCGCCTCGGCGCATCCTTGCGGCCAAGGTATGACGATCCTGTAGTACGGCGTTACGGAGCCTGTTCGCCCCCGAAGTCCGTCAGTTTTGCTTGGGAACGCTGAAAGTGCCCGAGACGCGGCCGCCGGAAGCCGAGGATACCCCGCTCTTCAGGTCGATCACGAAGCGTCCGCCGCGCAGGGTGTCGGAATCGCGCTTGAGCGAGGCATTGCCGATCATCGTGATGATGCGCTTGTTGAAGTCGTAGATTGCAGTGTCGCCGGTCGCCACTTCGTTGCCGCGTGTCACGGTCACTCCGCCGCTGGCGGTGATCCGCTGCAGCTTGAGCTCATCGGCATTGGTGAAATTGACGACGGTGCGTGCGGCGCGCAGACGCAGGTCGGTCTGCTTGATGTCGACATTGCCGGTCAGCACGACGCGGTTCTGCTTGTCCTGCAGCTCGATGCGGTCAGCGGCATAGTCGACCGGCGCATTGGTGTCGTGTCCGGGGAAGACTTGCGCGCCAAGCTGCTGCGTGGCGATCAGGCTCGTGCCTGCCAGCAGGGGCAGGGCGATCGCGGCGCGCATCGCCATGCGGGTGGTGAAAGGGCGCAGGCTGCGACGGTTCATTGCGGTATCCTAAGCTTGCCGGGCGTCATCCGCAGCCGGGCATTGCCTTCAAGCGTGACTGTACGTTCGTTGAAATCGGCCTTCATCGTCTGCGCCGAGAAAGTGCCGGTGGGCACTTTACCTTCGACGCCGCCTGTGCCGATGGCCTTGCGGTCCTTGACGTCGATGGCGACGTTGTTCGTCACCATGCGATAGCCGTCCGCCGCGGCGAAATTGACCGGTCCCTCGACGTTGATCGTCTCGGTATCGTAATCGTACGCGCCGCGCGGTGCATCGATCTTGCCCGGGCCGTCGCTGAGATTGAGCTGTGCCACGAGGTCCAGCATCTGCACGACCGGCACGCTCGCCGACTTCTGCACCGCGCTTCCGGCAGTGACCACGAAAGCCCGGCCGCGATCGTCGAGGCCGCGATAGGCTGCGTCGGCCACGCGGATACGCTCCTTGGTCACGGCCACCTTGTTGCGGTCGAGCAGGAAGCTGATCTCGCCGCGCGGCGACAGGGGCATGAGAATCATGATGGCGGCAACCACGCCGATCCCTGCCGGCAGGGCCTTGGCGAGGAAGCCGACCAGCCGGTCATGCGAACCGCCCGGCGCAGCGAAGTGCCGTCGTCGGTTGCGGATCTGGGTGGCTTCGACCGACATGGTCGATCAGGCGGCCTGGTGGCTGAAGATGTCGTGGTCGGGCCAGCCGGCAAGGTCGAGGCGCGCGCGCGCCGGCAGGAAGTCGAAACAGGCCTGCGCGATTTCGGTCCGCTTCTCGCGGGCAAGGCGCTCGACGAGAATTTCGTGCATGGCGTGCAGGTAGCGCACGTCCGAGGCCGCATAGTCCTTCTGCGCGTCGCTCAACTCGGGCGCCCCCCAGTCGCTCGACTGCTGCTGCTTCGACACTTCCTTGCCCAGCAGTTCGCGCACGAGGTCCTTGAGGCCATGGCGATCGGTGTAGGTGCGGACCAGTTTGCTGGCGATCTTGGTGCAGAACACCGGCGCGGCCATCACGCCCAGGTAATGTTCGATCGCGGCAAGGTCGAAGCGCGCGAAATGGTAGAGCTTGAGTCGCGCCGGATCGGCAAGGACAGCCTTGAGGTTGGGCGCGTCGAATGAGCTGCCGGGGCCGAAGCGGACGAGATGCTCGTCGCCCTTGCCATCGGAGATCTGGACCACGCAGAGGCGGTCGCGCGGGGTTATGAGGCCCATCGTCTCGGTATCGACGGCGACGGGGCCCGGGGCGAGGACGCCTTCGGGGAGATCTTCTTCGTGGAGATAGACAGCCATGGTCCGAAAATGCTTAGGGACTGGGCCGGTGTTTCGCAATGGGCGCTGTTCGCGAAGGGCGGCTCCGTGGCGCTTTCGGAGGACGAACGGGCATGAATGCAACAGCAGCCGCGCAGTCGGTGCCCCCGGCATGGCAGCCGGCACTGGGCGAATTGCTCGAATCGCGCGAATCCAGACAGTTGGCTGAGTGGCTGAGAGCCGAGGAAGAGGCGGGCAAGCGAATCTATCCCCCGCGCGATCATCGCCTGCGGGCGCTCGAACTGACGCCGCTGGACGAGGTGAAGGTCGTGATCCTCGGCCAGGACCCCTATCACGGCGCGGGTCAGGCCCATGGCCTGGCTTTCTCGGTGCCCGAGGGCGTGCGGGTGCCGCCTTCGCTGGTCAACATCTACAAGGAACTGGCGGCCGACTGCGGCGTCACAGCGCCCGGGCACGGCAATCTGGAGCATTGGGCCCGTCAGGGCGTGCTGCTGCTCAACAACGCCCTGACCGTGCAGGAAGGGCAGGCCGGATCGCACCAGAAAAAGGGCTGGGAAGCGATCACCGATGCCGCCGTTGCCGCCGTTGCCGCCAAGAGCGATCCTTGCGTCTTCCTGCTCTGGGGCAATCACGCGCAGAAAAAGGCGATGCGGGTTCCCGGGCTGGCTTCGAGCCATCATCTCGTCCTGACGGCGCCGCATCCCAGCCCGCTGTCGGCCCATTCCGGGTTCTTCGGCTGCCGTCACTTCAGCCGCGCCAATGCCTTCCTGGCCGGGAACGGCCGCGGGAGGATCGACTGGTAGGCGTTAAGCTTCCGCGTCCGACCCGCTATTGCCATTCGTTTCGCTCGCCTGAGCCTGTCGGTGGATGGCGTGGCCTGTAGAGCCAACGGAAAAGGGGCGCGCCTTACGGCACGCCCCTTTCTTGTTTTCGGTCCGGTCAGGATCAGCGCGGCAGTTCGCTCGCGCCCATCAGCATTTCGTCGACCGAGCGGGCGCACTGGCGGCCCTCGCGGATCGCCCAGACCACAAGAGACTGGCCACGGCGCATGTCGCCGCAGGTGAAGATCTTCTCATCGCTGGTCTGGTACTTCTCGGTGTCGGCCTTGACGTTGCCGCGCGGGTCGAGCTCGACGGCGGCCTGATCCAGCATGCCGGCCTTGCGCGGGCCGGTGAAGCCCATGGCCAGCAGGATGAGGTCGGCCTTGAGCGTGAACTCGCTGCCCGGCACCTCGTGCATCTTGCCGTCCTTCCACTCGACGCGGACGCATTCGAGCGCATTGACGTCGTTGTCGCCGATGACGCGCTTGGTCAGCACGGCCCAGTCGCGCTCGCAGCCTTCCTCGTGGCTCGAGGAGGTGCGCAGCTTGAGCGGCCAGTTCGGCCAGCTCATCGCCTTGTCCTCATGGACCGGCGGCTTGGGCATGATCTCGAGCTGGGTGACCGAAAGGGCGCCCTGGCGGTTCGAGGTGCCCACGCAGTCGGAGCCGGTGTCGCCGCCGCCGATGACGATGACGTGCTTGCCGGTCGCCGTCAGCGAGCCGCGCGGTGCGGCGCGAAGTTCGTCGTCACCGGCATTGCGCTTGTTCTGCTGGGTCAGGAATTCCATGGCCAGGCGCACGCTCGGCAGTTCCGAACCCGGAATGTCGAGACGGCGTGCTTCTTCGGCGCCGCCCGCGAAGACGACGGCGTCGTAGTTTTCCTTGAGCGAGTTTACCGAGACCGAGACACCCACCTCGACGGAAGTCTTGAACTCCACGCCTTCGGCTTCCATCTGCGCCGCGCGGCGATTGATGAGGTGCTTCTCCATCTTGAAGTCGGGGATGCCGTAACGCATCAGCCCGCCGACGCGGTCGTTCTTCTCGAACACGGTGACCGAGTGGCCGGCGCGGGCCAGCTGCTGCGCGCAGGCCAGACCCGCCGGGCCCGAACCGACGACGGCAACCGACTTGCCGGTGCGCTTCGCCGGGATCTTCGGCGTGATCCAGCCTTCGGCCCAGCCCTTGTCGACGATCGCGCATTCGATCGACTTGATGGTGACCGGCTGGTCGACGATGTTCAGCGTGCAGGCTGCCTCGCACGGAGCGGGGCAGATGCGGCCGGTGAATTCCGGAAAGTTGTTGGTCGAGTGGAGGACTTCCAGCGCGTTGCGGTAGTCGTCCTCGTAGACCAGGTGGTTCCAGTCCGGGATGATGTTGTTGACGGGACAACCCGTGTGGCAGTGCGGGATGCCGCAGTTCATGCAGCGCGACGCCTGTGCCTTGAGGGTTTCCGCCGGAAGCGGAATGACGAATTCCTTGTAGTTCTTCAGTCGCTCCGAAGCATCGCCGTAAGTGCGATCCTGACGGTCGAGCTCGAGGAAGCCGGTTTCCTTACCCATTTTCGCAATATCCTCGTGAATTATTCCGCGGCAACCGAAGCGGCTTCCTGCCGCTCGGCCTCGAGTTGCTTGAGTGCACGCGCATAGTCGCGCGGCATCACCTTGACGAACTTGCCAAGCGTGTTGGCCCAGTCGTCGAGCAGCGCACGGGCCCGCTTCGAGCCGGTGTGCAGGTGGTGACGTTCAAGCAGGACTCGGATGCGTTCGGCGTCGTGGCGCAGCATGTCGCCCATGCCGAGGTCGTTGACGCCGTTGGTGCGCTGTTGCGGACGGCCGGTGCCTTCTTCCTCGTCAGCGTCCGCAGAGATCTTCTGCAGGTCGACCATCGCCGTGTTGCACAGCTTGTCGAACATGCCGTCCTCGTCGAAGACGTAGGCGATGCCGCCCGACATGCCCGCCGCGAAGTTGCGGCCGGTCTTGCCGAGAACCATCACGACGCCGCCGGTCATGTACTCGCAGCCGTGGTCGCCGCAGCCTTCGACGACCGCGATCGCGCCCGAGTTGCGGACTGCGAAACGTTCGCCGCCGACGCCGTTGAAGAACGCCTCGCCGGAAATCGCGCCGTAGAGCACGGTATTGCCGACGATGATGTTGTTCAGCGGATCGCGATCGACGTGGGAGGGCTGACGCACGATCACGCGGCCGCCCGACAGGCCCTTGCCGACGTAGTCGTTGGCATCGCCGGTCAGGTCGAGCGTGACGCCGTGGGCAAGCCAGGCGCCGAAGCTCTGGCCGGCAACGCCGGTGAGCTTCACGTTGATCGTGTTGTCGGGCAGGCCTTCATGGCCGTAGCGCTTGGCCACTTCGCCCGAGAGCATCGCGCCGACCGTGCGGTTGACGTTGATGATCGGCTTTTCGATGCGGACGGCTTCGCGCTTCTCGAGTGCATCGGCCGAAGCTTCGATGAGGACGTTGTCCAGCGCGTTCTCGAGCCCGTGGTCCTGCGTCTCGCTCCAGTTGAGCGAGGGGCTGTCGCCCAGCGGGGCCTGGTAGAGAATGCGGCTGAGGTCGACGCCCTTGGCCTTCCAGTGCGAGATGGCCTTCTTCATGTTGAGCTTGTCGACGCGGCCGACCATTTCGGCAACCGTGCGGAAGCCCAGTTCGGCCATGATCGCGCGCAGCTCTTCGGCAACGAAGAAAAAGTAGTTGACCACGTGCTCGGGCTGGCCGGTGAAGCGGGCGCGCAGGACCGGGTCCTGGGTGGCGACGCCGACCGGGCAGGTGTTGAGGTGGCACTTGCGCATCATGATGCAGCCGGCCGCGATCAGCGGTGCGGTGGCGAAGCCGAACTCGTCGGCGCCGAGCAGGGCGGCGACGGCAACGTCACGACCGGTGCGCAGGCCGCCGTCGGCCTGCACCGCGATGCGGCTGCGCAGGTTGTTGAGCAGCAGGGTCTGCTGGGTTTCGGCAAGGCCGATTTCCCAGGGCGAACCCGCATGGGTAAGAGACGTCAGCGGCGAAGCGCCGGTGCCGCCCTCGTAGCCCGAGATGGTCACGTGATCTGCGCGCGCCTTGGAAACGCCCGCTGCGACCGTGCCGACGCCCACTTCGGACACCAGCTTGACCGAAACGCGCGAAGTCGGGTTCACGTTCTTGAGATCGTGAATGAGCTGCGCGAGGTCTTCGATCGAGTAGATGTCGTGGTGCGGCGGCGGCGAGATGAGGCCGACGCCCGGAGTCGAGTGACGGGTCTTGCCGATGACCTTGTCGACCTTGTGGCCGGGCAGCTGGCCGCCCTCGCCGGGCTTGGCGCCCTGGGCCATCTTGATCTGGATGTCGTCGGCGTTGACGAGATACTCGGTGGTGACGCCGAAGCGGCCCGATGCGACCTGCTTGATCGACGAACGCATGGTGTCGCCGTTGGGCAGGGGCTTGAAGCGCTTGGGATCCTCGCCGCCTTCACCGGTGTTCGACTTCGCGCCGATGCGGTTCATGGCGAGCGCCAGCGTGGTGTGCGCCTCCCACGAGATCGAGCCGTAGCTCATCGCGCCGGTGGCGAAACGCTTGACGATTTCGCTGGCCGGTTCGACCTCGTCGATCGATATCGGGGTTTCGGCGGGCACGAACTCCATCAGGCCGCGGATGGTGAGCATCCGGGTCGACTGGTCGTTGATGCTCTGCGCGAATTCCTTGTACTTTTCCGGCACGTTGCCGCGCACGGCGTGCTGCAGCGAACCGATGTTGGTCGAGGTCCAGGCGTGTTCCTCGCCACGGATGCGCGAACCGTAGATGCCGCCGACGTCGAGCATGTTGGCGTAGATCGGGTTCTCGCCGAAGGCCGCGGCATGACGGCGAACCGCCTCTTCCGCGATTCCGAGCAGGCCCGCGCCCTCGATGGTGGTGGCAGTACCGGTGAAGTACTTCTCGACGAATTCGGTCGACAGGCCGACGGCGTCGAAGATCTGCGCGCCGCAGTACGACTGGTAGGTCGAGATGCCCATCTTGGACATGACCTTGCGGATGCCCTTGCCGATGGCCTTGATGTAGTTCTTGCGCGCTTCCTCGGCGGAAACCGGCAGGTTCTTGCGAACGCGGATGTCCTCGATCGTTTCGAACGCGACGTAGGGGTTGATCGCCTCGGCGCCGTAGCCGGCAAGGACGCAGAAGTGGTGCACTTCGCGTGCTTCACCGGTCTCGACGACCAGGCCGGTCTGCATGCGCAGGCCCTGGCGGACGAGGTGATGGTGGACGGCAGCGGTCGCCAGCAGGGCCGGCATCGGAATGCGGTCGGGGCCCTGGGCGCGGTCGGACAGGATCAGGATGTTCTTGTCCGCCAGCACCGCTTCGGTCGCGGCCCAGCACATTTCCTTGATCGCCATCTCGAGACCCGCGGCGCCGGCCTCGGCGTCCCAGGTCATGTCGATGGTGGCGGTGCGGAAGGCGCCGTCCAGCGCGGCCTCGACCGAGCGGATCTTGGCGATGTCCACGTCGGTCAGGATCGGCTGGCTGACTTCCAGGCGCTTGTGCGTGCCGGCGTCATGACCGAGCAGGTTCGGGCGCGGGCCGATCATCGAGACCAGGCTCATCACCAGTTCCTCGCGGATCGGGTCGATCGGCGGGTTGGTGACCTGCGCGAAGTTCTGCTTGAAGTAGTCGTAGAGCAGGCGCGACTTGTTCGACAGCACCGGGATCGGCGTGTCGGTGCCCATCGAACCGATCGGATCGTCGGCATTGACGGCCATCGGCTCGAGGAAGCGGTTGGTGTCTTCCTGGGTGTAGCCGAAGGACTGCTGGCGATCGAGCAGCGTGGTGTCCGGAGCCGGCAGCGGGTCCAGCTCTTCCTCGATCACGTCGAGGTCCTTGAGCATGTACTGCGCCTGGTCGAGCCACTTCTGGTAGGGCTCTTCGTTGGCCAGCTGCGTCTTGATTTCCTCGTCCTCGATGATGCGGCCCTCTTCGAAGTCGATGAGGAGCATCCTGCCGGGCTGGAGACGCCACTTGCGCACGATGTTGTCTTCCTTGATCGGAAGCACGCCGCTTTCCGAAGCCATGACGCACAGGTCGTCGTCGGTGACCAGGAAGCGCGCCGGGCGCAGGCCGTTACGATCGAGCGTGGCGCCGATCTGGCGGCCATCGGTAAAGGCCACGGCGGCCGGGCCGTCCCAGGGCTCCATCAGCGCGGCGTGATATTCGTAGAACGCGCGGCGTTCGCCGTCCATCAGCGGGTTGCCGGCCCATGCCTCGGGGATGAGCATCATCATCGCGTGGCTGAGCGAGTAACCGCCGGCGAGCAGCAGTTCGAAGGCGTTGTCGAGGCACGCGGTGTCCGACTGGCCGTGCGGGATCAGCGGCCACATCTTGTCGAGGTCGGCGCCGAGCAGCTCGGATTCCATGGTGCGGCGGCGGGCGTTCATCCAGTTCACGTTGCCGCGAACGGTGTTGATCTCGCCGTTGTGCGCCATGAAGCGGAACGGGTGCGCCAGCTTCCAGCTCGGGAAGGTGTTGGTCGAGAAGCGCTGGTGCACGAGGCCGAGCGCGGAGACGAAGTCCGGATCGCGCAGGTCGTCGTAGAACGAGCCGACCTGGGTCGCGAGCAGCAGGCCCTTGTAGACGATCGTGCGGCTCGAGAAGCTAGGCATGTAAAGCTCGGTCAGGCCGGGCAGGTCATGCTTTTCGGCCAGCGCCGCGAGCGGGTTCTGGGTCTGCTTGCGGATCGCGAGCAGCTTGCGCTCGAAGGCGTCCTGGTCGGCGCAGTTCTCGCCGCGGCCGACGAAGCACTGGCGGATCACCGGCATCGATTCGATGACCGTCTTGCCGAGGCCGTCCAGCGAAACCGGGACGTCGCGCCAGCCGATCAGGGTCTGGCCTTCCTTCTTGATGAACTTCTCGAAGGTGGAGACGACGAAATCGCGCGAGGCTTCGTCCTGCGGAAGGAAGCACATGGCAACCGCATAGTCGCCGGCTTCGGGCAGTTCGACGCCCGCGCCCTTGGCCCACTTGCGGAACAGCTGGTCGGGCAGCTGGGTCAGAATGCCCGCGCCGTCGCCCAGGAGCGGATCCGCGCCCACCGCACCGCGGTGGTCGATGTTTTTCAGGATTTCAAGCGCCTGGGTAATGATTGCGTGGCTTTTCTGTCCTTTAATATGGGCGACGAAGCCCACACCGCAGGAGTCGTGTTCGTTTCGCGCATCGTAAAGGCCCTGGGGCTTAGGAAATCCCATCGATATTAATCCATCCTGTCATTTTTGCCGGGGCCTGCACAGCCGCGCACGACCAGCGCACGCGAATCGCGCACTATCCAGCACGCGGCATAGTGACCCCACGATCCCCATGACGATTGAACGCCGGTTTTGCAACCGCGAAGGCGCATTTCGGCGCAGTAATGGTGCCGACTATGCTGGAAAAAGGGGCATTTTATTATCGAAGCCCCGCCCCGGCTGGGCCGGAACGGGGCTCGGGGATTCAGCGATTCGCCGTTGCAGCGTGGAACTGCGGGGCCCGATTCCCGCCCGATCGGGCAGGTAACCGGGTGTCAGGAGCCGGTCAGGCGGCGCCGCTCATGCGCTGCAGGGTGGCCAGGGCCTCGCGCAGGGCGCGCTCGGTCTGGTCCGTGTCCTGCCGTCCGGGAGCGTCGAACGGGCGACGGGCCTGGAACTCGCTGGGCATGGAAGGCTGTTCCGTGGCCTCGTGCTGTGCCTGCGTACCGTCGAAGCGGTATTCGGTTCGGGCGGGCTCATCGCCGGGAAAGACGACCATGGGCTGGATGCCTTCGTCGGTTTCCGGCTCGTCGATGCGCACGAACGGCTGGCGCGGTACGGCGCGAGACATGTTGAGAAGCGAGGAATAGCCCTCGTCGATCACTTCTTCCTCGTCTTCCGCTTCGTCCTCGGCCTCGGCGTAGTCTGCGTATTGCGCGTCGGCATAGTCCTCGGCGAACTCGCCATCGGCCTCGGCTTCATCGTCGTAATGCATGACCGGCGCGGAAGGCGCAGCGGGCTTGGTCTTGAGAAGTTCGCCGATGTGGCGCGGCGGAATGTATCCGGGAAGGGCCTCGCCCTCGTCGAACGAATCCAGTCCCACGGGGCGCAGCGCGGCCGGGACTTGCTGCGCTGCAACAGGCTCTTCGTTCCAGCTCTGGGCGAGAGCTTCGATCTGCTGTTCGAGTTCGGTTGCGGGTTCGGCGTCCTCAAGGGGCTGCGCCAGTTCGACAAGGGAGGTTTCGATCTCCGCTGCGGGAGCCTCGAAACCTGCGTGGTCGACGTGGTCCCAGTCGACGGGATCGCCGTTTTCCTCGCTCGCTTCTTCAGTGTCAGCGAATTCGGTGTCGTCGATTGCAGCGTCTTCGGTTTCGGCCTCTTCGAAGTCTGCCGTCTCTATCCCGGCTTCGACGACGTTCTCGTCAGCCAGTTCGAACGGTGTGGCTTCGGGGGCTTCCGGCTCGGCGGGCAGGGTTTCGTTGAATGCGACAGGCTCGATCGGAGTCGGCTGAACCTGAGGGCGCTCGAACTGGAGCGGCTTGAAGGCGAGCGGCGTGACTTTCGCCGCTTCCGGAGCGACCGGTGCGAAAGTCTCGCGTGCTTCGCCGAGGTCGACCGCATTCTGCGCGGCGATCTCCTCGCGGCGCTTGGCCATGGCGAGGGCGAGGCGCTCGAGCAGTTCGACATGCGAAAGCGCTTCGAGATCGGCCGAGGCGATACGGTCCGCGGCAGTGTGTCCGCTCGGTGCCGGGGCGCGGTCGGCCTGAGATTCGCGGGCTTGGCCCCGATCGCCTTCGTCGTGCGCTTCGGGCTGCTTTTCCAGCGAATCGATGATCGCCCTGGTCAGCACCGCAAACGGCGTCGAGCGGTCGTAGGGCGCCTGGTAGAAGGGGGCGTGGGCACCGGGGGCCGGCTCGGCGTCGATGCCCGGCTCGGCATCGAGATCGGCGATCGAGAGGATCGCCCGTTCGTCGCGGCGCGTCGCCTGTTCGACCGGCGCGGCCGGCCTGCTGGAAAGATCGCGCGAGTAGCTGTCGAACAGGTGGTTGCTGACCGGGGCCTTGGCCGTGAACGAAGGCGCTTCGTCCTCGATGACCTCGAATTCGGCGGTTTCGACATCTGTCGCTTCAGCCTCGCAAGGTTCGGCCTCAAGCGCTTCGCCGTCCTCGACGACGGCGAGTTCGGCGTCCTCGACCTCGATTTCATCCGCTTCGAATGCGGCAGGGGCGAACGATGCGACCGGCGCCTCGGCTTCTTCCGGGAAGTCTTCCAGATCGAGATCGGCGGTTTCGGCGATTCGGGCGTCTGCCGTCTCGAGCGTCTCCGCGTCCTCGACCGGCGCTGCGGCGGCTTCGGCCTGCGCGGGCATCTCGTGGGCGACGAAAGCGGGCGTGGCGAGCTCGGCAGCCGGCTGCATGCGGCGGCGCCTCGTGACTTCGCCTGCAGCGGGGCGGGCGATTCGGCGGGCAACCACGGCACCGACGATGCCGCCAAGCCCGGTCATGGCCAGCGCTATCAGGATGCGTGCGGTCGCACCGAGTGGCGGGGCCGCCATGGGGACCAGCGAATTGATATGCGTGGTCGCGACCAGCTGTTCGAAAATGGCCGGCTTGATGGCAATGCTGGCCAGACCGAAGAGGGCGCCGAACCAGAGGGCCACGATGGCCGGGAACAGCGGGTGGCGGCTGATCGGCTGCTTTCCTCCGGCTTTCCTGCGTGTGTTGTGGGCCACGTTTTCCATCCCGTTCTCAAATTGCGCGAGGCGATGTCATGCAGCGACACTGCCCGTGTTTTCAGCCTTCAGGGGTGCCAGCATTTGGTAAACGTCTTGATAACGAGCCGCGTTCACGGCCCAATCGTGCCGGGTTTCGACATGTTCGCGGCCAGCCTTGCGGTAGGCAGGCCAGTGCCCGCGATCCTCCAGCAGCCCGGCAAGGGCGTTGGCGCAGGCCCGGGGATCGTCCGGCGTGAACAGCACGCCCGTCCGGCCATGCGTGACGAGTTCGCGATGCCCGCCGACATCGCTGGCGGCGACCAGTTTGTCCTGCGCCATCGCCTCGAGCGGCTTGAGCGGGGTGACGAGATCGGTCAGTCGGCTGCGCTTGCGCGGATAGGCCATGATGTCGGCCAGAGCGTAATAGCGTTCGACCTCATGGTGCGGCACGCGGCCGACGAAGCGAATGGCCTGCTCCGCGGGCGATGCCGCCGCCTGCGCGCGCAGGGCCGCCTCACAAGGCCCGCCGCCAACGAGCAGCAGGCGCGCGTCGCTCCGGCGCTGGACGAGATGGTCCATGGCCTCGATCAGTACGTCGATGCCTTCGTAGTCATAGAAGCTGCCGATGAAGCCGATCACCGGGCAGGGCGCGCCGTCCACCTCGAAACCCAGGGCACGGGCCAATGCGGCGTCGCGCTTCGCCGGCTCGCCGAAGAGGGTGAGGTCGACGCCGTTGGGCATGACGGTGATTCGCTCCGGCGGCGTGCCGCGCCCGACGAGATCGGCCTTGAGACCTTCGCAGATCGTCACCACGGCATCGGCGCGCGAGACGACGTGGCTCTCCAGCTTGCGGGTCAGCCGGTACTTGAGCGAACCTTCGCTGCCGGTACCGTTGCCGACTGCGGCGTCCTCCCAGAACGCGCGGATTTCATAGACCACCGGAATGCCGTGGCGGCGGGCGACACGCAGGGCGGCCTGACCGCACAGGGCCGGGGAATGGGCGTGGATCACGTCGGGCCGCCATTCGCGCACGACCGCTTCGATGCCCTGCGCGAAAAGCGAGATTTCGCGCCACTCGCGCAGGCCGACAGGGCCGCTTGCCGCGCCGACCGTGCGATGGAAGAGCAGGCCGTCGGCTTCCTCGGCTACCGGCCCTTCGGCCGTGTGCCGCAGGCCGGTGACGCCGCGCACATCGTAGCCCATCGCGGCTTGTGCCTTGAGGATCGCCCGGGTGCGGAAGGTATAGCCGCTTTGCATCGGCAACGAATGATCGAGGACGTGGAGGATGCGTGTCATGACCTGCAAATCCCTAGCTTGTAAGGCTTAACGCGCCGTCAACCCGAGGCTGATATCGCCCTTGGCATGGTCGATATTCTCGCCCTTGCCCTGTCTCACGGACTGCTCGCGCTGGCTGCGCTGCGCCTGCTGGCGCGCCCGGACCTCGACGAGGAGGGACGCGATGATGCAGGCGGCGGTCTCAAGGCCCGGCTGGCTCAGAAGCGCAAGATGCGCGTGCCGACGCAAGGCGAAGGCGTGCTGCCCGATGCTTGACCTTGGCCTGACGGCATTCCTCGCCTGTTTCCTGGTCATGGGCTTCAAGCGCCCGTTCCTGTGGGTGCTGTGCTATCTCTACGTCGACATCGTTTCGCCCCAGGTCATTTCCTGGGGCATCCTGTCCAGCGTTCCGGTATCGCTGATTACCTTCGCCGCGGCCTTCGGCGGCTGGCTTCTGCTCGAAGACAAGCGCGATTCGCGCTTCACGCTGCGGCAGGCCCTGCTTGCGATGCTGCTCGCCTATTGCGCGATGACCACGTTGACCGCCGATTATCCGGCGGAAGCGCTGGAGAAATGGGCCTGGGTCTGGAAGGCACTGGTCTTCGCGATCTTTCTGCCGCTGACGGTGCGCACGCGCCTGCGAATCGAGGCCGTGGCGCTGGTCATGGTCCTGGCGGCAAGCGCCCTGATCATCGATGGTGGCATCAAGACGGTGATGGGCGGTGGCGGCTACGGCACGCTGCGGATCTTCGTCGACAACAATGCCGGTCTGTTCGAAGGCTCGATCCTGTCCTGCGTCGCCATCTCGATCATCCCGGTGGTGATCTGGCTGGCACGCTACGGCACGATCTTCCCGTCCGACTGGCGGGTCTGGACCTTCGCCTGCGCGCTCATCTTCGCCTGCGCGCTGATCCCGGTCGGCACCCAGGCGCGCACCGGCCTGATGTGCCTTGCCGTGCTCTGCGTCCTGTACCTGCGCACCGCGAAGCACCGCGTGCTGATCGCCGGCGGCATGGCCGTCGCACTCCTCGCCGCCGTACCGTTCTTGCCGCAATCGTTCCTCGCGCGCATGAGCACGATCGAGAACCACCAGTCCGACCAGTCCGCCAGCACCCGGCTCGGCGTTTGGAAGTGGACCTGGGACTATGCCAGGGAGCATCCGCTGGGCGGCGGCTTCGAGGTCTACCTGTCGAGCGAGGTGCAATACGATACGGTTGCCCGCGACTCGGATGGCAGCAATGTCGTGATCGAGCGGGAAAGAGTGGTCGAGAAGGGCCGTGCCTTCCATTCGAGCTATTTCGAAATGCTGGGCGAACAGGGTTTCCCGGGGTTGTTGCTGTGGCTGCTGATCCAGGGCCTCGGCATTCTTCAGATGGAGATTATCCGGCGGCGCTGGAAAGGGCGCACCGAGGCTGACGAGGCATGGGTTGCACCGCTCGCGAACGCATTGCAGCTCGCGCACGTGGTCTACATGGTCGGATCGCTCTTCGTGGGCATCGCTTTCCAGCCCTTCATCCTCATGCTGGTCGGCCTGCAATGCGGATTCTGGAGCTACCTCAAGCGCATCGGCCATCCGGCCAAGATCGGGCAGGGCGAATCGCGCCGCAAGGCCGTGCGCACGATGCAGCCGGCCTGAGCGAATTCTAACCCTTTCGGGCAATTCCAGAGGGGGTAATCGCGGCCGTCTGCGACAAATCGCATGATTTCAGAAGGAATCCCGATTTTGCATTAACGGCAAATTTACCTTTAACCTTCATTGCTCATATGGTTAATTCACGGCAATGTCCGTTTATGCAGGGTTAGCGTAAGCGGACTATGGGGAAAAAGGGGGTTACCTCATGCGAGTGCTGTTGATCGAGGACGAACCGACCACGGCCCGGGCGATCGAGCTCATGCTGTCGGCCGAAGGCTTCAATGTTTACTCGACGGATCTCGGCGAAGAAGGCCTCGATCTGGGCAAGCTCTACGATTACGACATCATTCTTCTGGACCTGAACCTGCCGGATATGCACGGCTATGACGTCCTCAAGAAGCTGCGCGTCGCCAAGGTGCAGACGCCCGTCCTGATCCTTTCCGGCATTTCCGAGATGGACTCCAAGGTCCGTTCGTTCGGCTTCGGCGCGGACGACTACGTGACCAAGCCGTTCCATCGCGAAGAGCTGATCGCCCGCATCCATGCGGTCGTACGCCGCTCGAAGGGCCATTCGCAGTCGGTCATCCGCACCGGCAAGCTGATCGTCAACCTCGACGCCAAGACGGTTGAGGTCGACGGCGCCCGCGTGCACCTGACCGGCAAGGAATACGCGATGCTCGAGCTGCTTTCGCTGCGCAAGGGCACGACGCTGACCAAGGAAATGTTCCTCAACCACCTTTACGGCGGCATGGATGAGCCGGAGCTGAAGATCATCGACGTCTTCATCTGCAAGCTGCGCAAGAAGCTCAGCCACGCCTGCGGCGGTGCCAACTACATCGAGACGGTCTGGGGCCGCGGCTACGTGCTGCGCGATCCGGACGAGCAGGCCGAAGCGGCCTGATCCCAGCGTTTCGCTTAATGATGAATCGAACGGCCTGCCCCTTAGGGCGGGCCGTTTTCGTATGTGGCGGGTAAGTATGGCCCGGTCCGGCCGTGCGAATTGGACCTTTGGCAATGCGCGATTGTGCGCAATGAAGGGTCCATTCCAGTCCGCTGCTGTCGAGAGCCGATCGTCTTGAAACCCGTTCCGCGTTCGCCCTGGATCACGCTGCATCGCTACCTTGGCCTTGTAGCCATTCCGCTCCTGCTGCTTGCGGCGCTGACCGGTTGCGTGCTCAGCTTCATGCGGCCCATCGACACCTGGATCAACGCGGACCTCTTCGTGCAGCCGGCCTCTGGCACAGTGGGGGCGCCCGCGCCGGAGGTGGCGCCGCTGGTCGATCGCTTCGCCGCCCGTCACCCGGAATGGGTCGTGCGCGGCTTTCCTCTTGCCGTGGCGGATACCCGGCGGATTGCGGTCGATGTCGATCGCGCCGCGGGCTTCTCCGGGCCGCCGGTGGATCAGGTCTTCCTCGATCGCTTCAGCGGAGAACCGGCAGGGTCCCGGTCCTCGCAGGCCGCGTGGAACCGGCGTGGGGCGATGGAGCAGGTCATGGAACTGCATGCCCACCTGCTTGCCGGGCGCTGGGGGCGCTGGATCATGGGTACGGTCGCGGTGCTCTGGCTGATCGGCCACGGCATCGGCTTCTATCTGACTTTCCCGCTCAAGCGCCCGTTCTGGAAGGGATGGAAGCGCAACTGGAGAGTCAGCTTCCGTTCGATGCTCGCAAAGTTCATGCTCGATTGGCACAAGGCGAGTGCGCTCTGGCTTTTCGTTCCGCTGACCGCGCTTGCGCTGACGTCGGTGGCGCTCAATTTCTTCGAAGAAGCCTATGCGCCGATGATCGAGGCGGCTTTCGGCGATGACGACCATGTCGCCCCGCCGGGCGAGAGAAGGGATGCGCCGCTCGATTTTGTCGGGGCCGTCGCCGCCGCGCGCGCCCACGCGATGCGCGAGGGGATCGACTGGCAGCCCGCCAGCGTCCTTGCAAAACCGGAAGAGGGCACGATCGGCGTGACGATGACCGATGACGGCACCGTCAATTATCATCGTCTCGGCCCGATCTACTATTACTTCGACCGCGCCAGTCATGCCGTGGTCGAGACCTATGACCCTTATCACGGCAACCGTTCGCTCGCGGGCTATCGCCTGCTCTACCCGCTGCACAGCGGCCGGGTGGGCGGCAATGTCACGATCCTGCTGATCTTCCTTTCCGGATTGGCGACAGCCGGGCTGTGCGTGACCGGGGTCTACGTCTGGTGGAAGAAGCGCAAGTCGCGTGTCGCTGCCCGGCGGGCTGCGGTTCTGCGCCGCGGCTGAGGCGGGCTGGGCCCGCTCAGACCAGCAAGGCGAGGATCGAAAGCAGCGCCGCCGTCGTGGCTGCATTGAGCGCCATGCCGAGGCTGGCCAGCGCGCCTGCAGTCGAATCGACCTGGAAGGCCCGCGCCGCGCCGATGCCATGGGCAGCAACGCCGACGGCAAATCCGCGCGCCCGGTAATCGCGCACCTTGAGCAGGTTGAGCAGCGGTGTGGCGAACATCGCGCCGATCACGCCCGCGAACAGCACGATCACGGCAGCAAGCGCAGGGACGCCGCCCAATTGCCCGGCTATGGCCATCGCAACCGGTGTGGTGGTCGCGCGCGGAGCGATGGAGGCGAGGACCTCGCGCGGCGCACCGAACAGGGCGAGGATGCCCACGGCGCTGACGATGGAGGTGATCGCGCCCGCGCCGAGGGCGAGGACGATCGGCACGGCCAAACGGCGAATTCGCGCGCGCTGCGCCCAGATCGGCACGGCAAAGCCGACGACTGCGGGGCCGAGCAGGAAGCTGATCGGGAAGGTGGCCTGCTGATAGGTCTCGTAAGGGGTGCCGGTCCACAGCAGCAGCGCGATCAGGACCGGGGTCGACCACAGGACCGGGTGGAGCAGCGGGTGCCGGCCGGACCGCTTCGAGACGGTGTCGGTTGCTTCGAAAACACCCAGCGTCACGGCAAGCCAGAACAGCGATGTCGTCAGCAAGTCGGTCATGCGGCGGTGTCCGCTTCGGTATCGACGGGGTCGTAGGGGCCGAAGCGGTTCAGCGCCCAGCGAAAGACGAGCGCCGTCACGGCCATCGTCAGGACGGTCGAGACCACCGTCGCCACGACGAGACCGACCCCGTCCGCCTTGAGGGCAGCGCCTTCGTCGATCAGTCCGACCGCAGCGGGCACGAACATCACCGCGAGGTGCGCGGTCAGCCAGCCGGTCACCACTGTCAGGGTCGGACGTTCGCGCGGGACCAGGGCGAGCCAGGCAATAAGCAGGATCATGCCGATCACTGAGCCGGGCAGCGCGAGTCCGGTCAGGCGGTGGACGATCTCTCCCAGAAGCTGGCAGGCGATCAGCAGGAATATCGTGCGCAACATGGGTAGCGGCAGTCCTTCGCGGTTTGCGCTGTAGAACAGCGCATTGCGCTGCGTTGCAATGGCCTTTTTGGTCGCTCCCCGTGCCGCTCGCGAAACGGTTCCGATGATTGCCTCCATTGACCGCGGCGCACTTGCCTGCCAGTGGCGCGCGCCATGACGGCTTACAAATCCGGCGATCCCACGACTCTCAACCGCCTCTATGGCCGCGCCAAGGGCAAGCCCCTGCGTGCGGGGCAACAGGCGCTGGTCGATAACCTGCTGCCGCAGATCGCGGTTCCTGCCGAAGGACCGGTCACGGCCGAGCGCCTGTTCGGAGAAGACTGCCCGCTCCATTTCGAGATCGGTTTCGGCGGCGGCGAACATTTGGCAAATCGCGCCGACATGCTGCCCGGCCACGGCTTCATCGGTGCCGAACCGTTCCTCAACGGGGTGGCCCAGGCGCTGCTGCACGTCAGCGGTGACAATGGCGCGCATCCCCCGATCCCAAATGTGCGCATCCACCATGGCGATGCGCTGGAGGTTCTCTCGCGCATTCCCGACGGGACGCTTTCGTTCCTCTACCTGCTGCATCCCGATCCCTGGCCCAAGGCCCGGCACGCCAAGCGGCGGATGATGAACGACGGACCGGTCGACATGTTCGCGGCCAAGCTAAAGCCCGGCGGCGAGTTCCGCTTCGGCACCGACCATGCCGTGTACCTGCGCCATGCGCTGATGGTCATGCAGCGCCATACCGACCAGTTCGAATGGCTTTGCGACAAGCCCGGCGACTTCCAGAGCCGTCCCGGCGGCTGGCCCGAAACCCGTTACGAGGCCAAGGCCCGCAACGTCTATGGCCACGAGGTCTGGTACTTCCGCTACCGCCGCAAGTAGGCCCGGTTCGCGACCGGTTGCCATCGCCGCAAACGAAAAAGGCCCCGACGGCGATCGCCATCGGGGCCTTTTCGTGTCCGGCCTGCGCCGGCTGCGCCGGCTGCGTCAGCCGACGATGCCGGCCGCCGCCAGAACCGCCGACGTCAGCACGTCCGGGGCGATAGCGGTCATCGGCACGATCTGGACGGGCAGTTCCATGCCCAGCAGCATCGGACCCACGGCGGTCGTTCCGCCGATCTCGCGCAGCAGCTTGGCCGAGATGTTGGCCGACTGCAGTCCCGGCATGATCAGCACGTTCGCCGGCGCGGTGAGGCGGCAGAAGGGATAGAGCGCCATGATCTTCGGATTGAGCGCGGCATCGGGGGCCATGTCGCCGTCATACTCGAAGCCGGGCTGTTCCTGGTCGAGGATGTGGACGGCATCGCGGATCGTGTCGAGCCAGCGACCGGCGGGGTTGCCGAAGGTCGAGTAGCTGAGGAAGGCAACGCGCGGTTCGTGGCCCAGGCGCCGGGCGACAGCTGCGGTTTCCTTGGCGATGACCGCCAGTTCCTCGGCGTTCGGGCGCTCGTTGATGGTCGTGTCGGCAAGGAACAGCGTCTGGTTCTTGCCCACCATCATGTGGATGCCGAAGGGCAGCTTGTCCTCGGCCGTGTCGAGCACGCGGCGCACGTCCTTCATCGACTGCGCGAAGGGCCGGGTCATGCCGGTGATCATCGCATCGCCGATGCCCAGCTTGAGCAGGCAGGCCGAGAAGATGTTGCGGTCGGTGTTGACCATGCGCTGCACGTCGCGCTGCAGGAAGCCGCGACGCTTGAGGCGCTCGTAGAGCATCTCGACCATCGGCGCGACATGCTGCGAGACCATCGAGTTCTCGATCTGGTAGCTTTCCGGATCGGCAACGCCGAGTTCGGCCATCTTGTCGAGCACGTGCTGGGTGCGGCCGACCAGGATCGGTTCACCATAGCCGAATTCGCGGTACTGGATCGCGGCGCGCAGCACGACTTCGTTCTCGCCCTCGGCGAAGATCATGCGCTTGGGGTTCGCCTTGACCTGAGCATAGACTTGGCTGAGCACCGAAGTGGTCGGGTTGAGGCGGCCCTTCAGTTCCTGGCGATAGGCGTCGAAGTCGGCGATGTCGCGGCGGGCGACGCCCGATTCCATCGCCGCCTTGGCAACGGCCGAGGGAACGACTTCCATCAGGCGCGGGTCGAACGGCGCGGGGATGATGTACTCAAGGCCGAACTGCTGGGTTTCGCCGTAGGCAGCGGCCACTTCCTCGGGCACCTGCTCACGGGCCAGCTCGGCAATCGCGTGGGCCGCGGCGATCTTCATTTCCTCGTTGATCGCCGTCGCATGGACATCGAGCGCGCCGCGGAAGATGAAGGGGAAGCCCAGTACGTTGTTGACCTGGTTCGGATAGTCCGAGCGGCCGGTCGCGACGATCGCGTCGGGACGCACTGCCTTGACTTCGGGCGGGGTGATTTCCGGGTCCGGGTTGGCCATGGCGAAGATGATCGGCTGATCGGCCATTGTCTTGATCATGTCCTGCGTGACCGCGCCCTTGGCCGAGAGGCCGAGGAACACGTCGGCGCCGACGATGGCTTCGGCCAGCGTGCGCTTGTCGGTCATGACGGCATGGGCCGACTTGAACTGGTCGACCCGCTCGCGGCCGGGATAGATCACGCCGCGCGTATCGCAGACCAGCACGTTTTCGTGGCGCACGCCCATCGACTTGATCAGCGAAGTGCAGGCCAGCGCCGAAGCGCCGGCGCCGTTCACCACGACCTTGATCTCATCGAGCTTGCGACCGGTCAGGTGGCAGGCGTTGATCAGGCCGGCAGCGGCGATGATCGCGGTGCCGTGCTGGTCGTCGTGCATGACCGGGATGTTCATGCGCTCGCGCAGGGCCTGTTCGATCAGGAAGCACTCGGGCGCCTTGATGTCTTCCAGGTTGATGCCGCCGAAGCTCGGCTCCATCATCGCGATGGCTTCGATCAGCGCTTCCGGATCTTCGCTGTTGAGCTCGATGTCGATGGAATCGACGTCGGCGAAGCGCTTGAAGAGGACGGCCTTGCCTTCCATCACCGGCTTCGATGCCAGCGCGCCCAGGTTGCCCATCCCCAGGATCGCGGTGCCGTTGGAAATGACGGCAACCAGGTTGCCCTTCGCGGTATAATCGTATGCGGTCTGCGGGTCGTCGGCGATGGCCTGCACCGGTACGGCGACGCCGGGGGAGTAGGCGAGACTCAGGTCGCGCTGCGTCGCCATCGGTTTCGAGGCGATGATCTCGATCTTACCCGGACGGATCGTCTGGTGATAGAAGAGCGCCTCGCGCTCGGTGAATTGAACCCTGCTTTTTTCAGACAAAGCGCACCTCCAGCTTTCGCCCGGACCCCTAACGGATGTTTCCGTCACGCGATAGGGGAAAGCAGCCCTGGTCACGCTTCACAACCACCGAAGCAGGGCGCTAACGCTTTTGGCCATGAGTTCCGGCGCAACCCCAATGATGGCCCAGTATCTCACCTTGCGCGAGGTCGCGGGCGATTGCCTGTTGTTCTATCGCATGGGGGACTTCTTCGAACTGTTCTTCGAGGATGCCAAGAAGGCCTCGCAGATACTCGATATCGCGCTGACGACGCGCGGTGAGCACCACGGCGCGCCGATCCCGATGTGCGGCGTACCGGTCCATTCGGCCGAGAGCTACCTCGCCCGCCTGATCAAGGCCGGCTGCCGCGTCGCCATCGCCGAGCAGACCGAGACGCCCGCCGAGGCCAAGAAGCGTGGCGGATCGAAGGCACTGGTAGCCCGCGATATCGTCCGCTTCGTCACCGCCGGCACCCTGACCGAGGAAGCCCTGCTCGAACCGCGGCGCGCCAACGTGCTGGCGGCGGCCTGCGAGGTGCGCGGTACGGTGGGCATCGCCGCCTGTGACATTTCCACCGGCCGCATGGAACTGGAAGAGTGCGCGCCCGAGCGTCTCGGTGCCGCACTGGCGCGGCTGGGCGCAAGCGAACTGGTGGTGCCCGACGGTTGGGAACTGGCGCCCGACGAAGCCATTGCCCGCTCGGGCCACGAGTTCTCCTCGGAAGGTGGGGAAGAGCGGCTCAAGATCATCCACGGCGTTGCCACGCTGGATGGCTTCGGCAGCTTCACGCGGCCCATGCTGGCTGCGGCAGGCGGGCTCATCGCCTACCTCGATCATGTCGGGCGCGGCGCGCTGCCGCTGCTGCTGCCGCCCGAGGCGCGCTCGGGCGAAGCGGCGCTGGCCATGGACGAGGCGACGCGGGCGAGCCTCGAAATCCTCGAATCGACGCAGGGTGGGCGCAAGGGCAGCCTGATCGACGCCGTCGACCGCTGCGTGACCGGTGCCGGTGCGCGCCAGCTTGCCGACGACCTGTCCGCCCCGCTGACCGATCGCCATGCCATTGCCGAGCGGCTCGAACTGGTCGAATGGCTGCACGACGATGCCATGCTGCGCGAGGACCTGCGCTCCGCCCTGCGCGCGTTGCCCGATGTCGGCCGCGCACTCGGGCGCGTGGTTGCCGGGCGCGGTAGCCCGCGAGACCTGGGACAGCTGCGCGACGGTTTGTCCGGTGCACGTGCAATCGGTGCGCGACTGGGCGAGCGCGACGCGCTTCCCGGCCTGCTCGAACGCCTGTTGCCTGACCTTGGCGGGCATGGGGAACTGGTAGACCATTTTGCTCGAGCGCTCGTCGCCTCGCCGCCGACCGAACGCGGTCAGGGCGGCTACATCGCCGAAGGTTACGACGCCGCGCTCGATGAATTGCGCGTGACCTCGGGCAATGCCCGGCGCGCGATCGCCGCGCTCGAGGCGAAGTACCGGGACGAAACCGGCGTCACCGCGCTCAAGATCAAGCACAACAACGTGCTGGGCTACTTCATCGAAGTGCCTGCACGCCACGCGGACAAGCTGATGGAGGCGGACAGCGGCTTCTCGCACCGCCAGACTATGGCCGGGGCGATGCGCTTCAATGCCCTCGCGCTGCATGAGGAAGCGAGCCGTATCACCGAGGCGGGCGCCCATGCCCTCGCGGCCGAGGAAGCCCATTTCGAGGAACTGGTCGCCACGGCTGTGTCGGCGCGGCACCGGATCGCGAAAACCGCTGCCGCGCTGGCCCGCATCGACGTTGCGGCGGGGCAGGCCGAACGTGCGGCCGAGGGCGGCTGGGCCCGTCCGGAAGTGGTCGACGCGACCTGCCTCGAGATCGAGGGCGGCCGCCATCCGGTGGTCGAGGCGGCGTTGGCGATGCAGGGCGAACGCTTCGTGGCGAACGACTGCCGGCTGGGCACGCATGACCGCCTGTGGTTGATCGGTGGCCCCAACATGGGCGGTAAGTCGACGTTCCTGCGCCAGAACGCGCTGATCGTCCTGCTGGCGCAGGCGGGCGGCTTCGTTCCCGCTGCCGCGGCCCGGATCGGCATGGTCGATCGCCTGTTCAGCCGGGTCGGTGCTTCGGACAACCTCGCACGCGGCCGCTCGACCTTCATGGTCGAGATGGTCGAGACTGCCGCGATTCTCGCACAGGCGACCGACCGCAGCTTCGTTATCCTCGACGAAGTGGGGCGCGGGACTTCCACCTATGACGGCCTCGCACTGGCCTGGGCGGTGGCCGAGGCCGTTCACGAAACCAACCGCTGCCGCTGCCTTTTCGCTACGCACTATCATGAGCTGGCGCGACTGGCGGAGACCTGCGAGGCGCTTTCGCTTCACCATGTCCGCGCGCGCGAATGGAAGGGCGACCTCGTCCTGCTTCACGAACTGGCCGACGGTCCTGCCGACCGCAGCTACGGCCTTGCCGTGGCGCGTCTGGCCGGGGTGCCGCCCAAGGTCATCAGCCGCGCCAAGTCGGTTCTCGAGAAGCTGGAGAAAGGGCGGGCCGAGACCGGCGGGCTGGCAGCAGGTCTGGGCGAACTGCCGCTCTTCGCAGCCGCGCAGGATCACCGTGAAGAACAGTGCGATACCTTGCGCGACAAGCTGCGCGATATGGACGTGGATGCCCTGAGCCCGCGCGATGCGCTGGAGGTGCTCTACGACCTGAAGCGCGAGGCGGGCACCGAAACTTAACTTCGGCGGCTTATGCTGTCGCCATGATGTTCGGGCCGAAAATCTCCACCGTCTTCAGGAGCCGCTGGAATGCGCTGCTCTGGGCGGCTGGAATTCTGGCGACTGCCTATTGCACGGTGCCCGCGGCCGACCAGGCAGCGCAAAGCGAAAAGGCCAAGGTCGCCGCGAGCAAGGCCGAACATCGCAATCCCTGGGCCAAGGATACGACTGCCGCGCAGTGAGGCCGCCTGCAGGCGTCATGATCGTCCCGGGCCTGCCCGGAGGATGGAGCCTTCGGCTCGTTGCTCAGCTGTCGTCGTTGCCGAATTCCGCGTCGGCCACGCCTGCACGGCCATACCGGTTCTCCAGGTCGTCCATCGTCTCCTCGCCGCGATAGGCAGACATGTCGATGGTCCCGCTGGTGTCCATCTGCTTCATGTGGTCGACAAGGTCGGGCATGTCGGCAGGGTTGAGGCTGTTGGACAGCTTTTCGCTCTGGCCGAGGCCAAGTACCGGAAGCGAACGGTTCATCGCTCCTTCGGCTACCGACTGCGCCTGGGTTTCGGCGTCGGCCTGTTCGGCATTGATCGTCTCGGGGGCGAGATCGTCGGGACGTTGGGTCATCGTGAAATCTCCTTCTCCGGAGTAACGGCCGGGGCGGGGGGAGCGTTCCACGAAAAACGACCCCGCCTCTGTAGAGACGGGGGCGTTATCGAATGGCGTATCCGGCGCGCGATCAGCGCGAGGGCACCGGCTTCTCGCCCGAATAGTCATAGAAGCCCTTGCCGGACTTGCGGCCGTACCAGCCTGCCTCGACGTATTTCTGCAGCAGCGGGGCAGGGCGGTACTTGGGATCGCCGGTGGTCGCGTGGAACACCTTCATGATCTCGTAGAGCGTGTCGAGACCGACGAAGTCGGCGAGAGTCAGCGGACCCATGGGATGGTTGAGGCCGATCCTGCAGCCCGCGTCGATGTCCTCGACCGAGCCGAGGCCCTCTCCGAGCACGAAGATCGCCTCATTGATCATGGGGCACAGGATGCGGTTGACGACGAAGCCCGGCGCGTCGCCGGCAAGAACCACGGTCTTGCCCAGCTTCTCGCCGAAAGCCTGCATGCGATCGGTGGTGTCCTGCGAGGTGGCAAGGCCGGGGATCACCTCGACGAGACCCATGACCGGGACCGGGTTGAAGAAGTGCAGGCCGCAGAAGCGGGTCGGGTCGGGCGACTGCGCCGCCATGCGGGTGATCGGGATCGAACTGGTGTTGGAGGCCATGATCGCGCCGTCCTTCAGCACCTTACCGGCGGCTTCGAAGATCTTGGCCTTGATGTCTTCGCGCTCGGTCGCGGCCTCGATGATGAGGTCGCAGTCCGACATCGCGGCATAGTCGGCAACCGGGGTGATGCGCGCCAGCAGGGCGTCGGCGTCCGCCTGCGTCATCTTCTCCTTGGCGACGAGCCGGGACAGGCCCTTGGCGATGCCCGCCTTGCCCTTCTCGGCATTTTCGAGCGAAATGTCGGCAAGGATGACGTCCATGCCCTTGCTCGCAACGGTCTGGGCGATGCCCGAACCCATGATACCTGCACCGATGATACCGACTGACTGCACCGCATGTCTCCTCTGATGGTCCCAATTTGGCGGTTGCCTAGCGGGATTGTCGCTCAGAAGGAACCTAGTCTTGGGATTAGCCGCGCCTAGCGGTTCTGGCCGGGAACCCACAGCACGTCGTCGGCGCCGTTGGCGTTCACTGCCCGGGCAAGGACGAAGAGATAGTCGCTCAACCGGTTGATATAGGCCAGTGCCGCGGGGTTGGCAGGCTGCGCCGATGCGAGCGCGGTGGCCCGGCGCTCTGCCGCTCTGGCCGATGCACGCGCGATGTGGACCCGCGCTGCGGCTTCGCTGCCGCCGGGCAGGATGAAGCTCTTCAGCGGAGCGATATTTTCGTTGATGGCGTCGATCTGCCGTTCGAGCCATTCGACTTGCGAAGGCACGATGCGCAGCGTCATCTCGTTGGGGGTGAAGTCTTCCCCGGGGGTGGCAAGGTCGGCGCCCAGGTCGAACAGGTCGTTCTGGATCCGGGTCAGAACCGAGGCATGCGGCGTATCGCCCAGGGCGCATACGGCAAGGCCGATGGCGCAGTTGGCTTCGTCCACCGCGCCGATCGCTTCCATGCGCGCCGCATGCTTGGGCAGCCGCGACCCGTCGGCGAGGCCGGTAGTGCCGTCATCGCCGGTGCGGGTGTAGATCCGGTTGAGCCTGACCAAGGTCTTCGGACGGTTCTTAGCGCGCCATCGCCAGCAGCAGGGCGCAGACGAGGACCGCGGCCGCCTGGTACTTGATGCGGTTGAACATCATCTTGTTCTGCAACAGCTGGTTCGGTGTCGCTCCGACCGCGTCCGGGTCGCGGTTGAGGTCTTCCTTCGTGCTGTTGATGAACGCGACGATGCCGCGCACCAGGCTGACGACGACCATGATCATCAGCACGATGATGATGGGGACAAGAATATAGCTCATGACTCGCTATCTAGGCCTGCGGAGAGCGAAATACCAGCAGGGAACCTGTGGGCGCGCAAGGCATCGGCCAGGGCGCGGCCATCTTCGCCCGCCCGTCGGCGGTCACCCAGCGACGGCGATCCGCGCCGCTTGGCAAGCTTCCTGCCGTCGGGCTCGACCAGCAGGGCATGGTGGTGCCAGGACGGAACCTTCAGTCCCAGCAGCGCCTGCAGCAAGCGGTGGACGTGGCTCGCCGCGAACAGGTCCGCGCCGCGCGTGACGAGCGTGATGCCGTCCGCCGCATCGTCGAGCGTGGCGGCGAGGTGATAGCTCGCGGGCAGGTCCTTGCGCAGCAGGACGACGTCGCCGAACCTTTCGGGCCGTGCTTCCTGCGCGCCCGCCGGTTCGTCGATCCAGGTGAGCGGGCCGGCCAACGCGCTGGCCCGGGCCATGTCGATCCGCCAGGCCGCGCCGTGCGGATCCACCGCGCGGGAACGGCAGGTCCCGGGATAGATCGGGCCGTCCGGCCCAACATCCGTGGCGGCGGCTGCGATCTCGGCCCGGGTGCAGCGGCACGGATAGAGCAGGCCCATGCGCCTGAGCGCCTCGCCGGCCTCAGAATAGCGATCGAGTCGACGGGACTGGTACACGACCTCGCCGTCCCACGGCAGCCCGAGCCATTCGAGGTCGCGGAAGAACTCGTCGACGAATTCGGGGCGGCTGCGGGCACCGTCGATGTCCTCGATCCGCAGCAGGAATTCGCCGCCCCTTTCGCGCGCAAGGTCATGGGCGACCACGGCGGCAAAGGCGTGGCCCAGATGGAGTGGGCCGTTGGGACTGGGGGCAAAGCGCGTGCGGACCATTGCGCAGGATGTCCTAGCCGGATTGGCGTGCGCGACAAGGTGCGTTCGCAAGCTGTGGATTGTCGATTATACTGCAGTGCACGCAGGCTTGACGGCGACTCGCGCAAATGCTGGATTACCGGCATGCGCTGCCATCAAACCGTAATGACGGCCTGCGACAGGAGGCCATGCTCAAGTCGGAGCTGATCGAGCGCGCGGCCCGGTTCCGCAGCGCGGAGGAAGATCCCTCCCGAAGTCTTTCAGACTGCCCTGCGCTGGTCCTCAATGCGGATTACACTCCGCTCTCCTACTACCCCCTGAGCCTCTGGCCCTGGCAGACCGCGATCAAGGCGGTCGTGCTGGAAAGGGTCGATATCGTCAGCAGTTACGACCGCGCGGTGCACAGTCCGAGCTGGACGATGCAGATCCCCTCGGTGATCGCGCTGCGGCAATATGTGAAGCCTTCGGAGTTTCCGGCCTTCACCCGATTCAACCTGTTTCTGCGCGATCGTTTCAGCTGTCAGTATTGCGGCAGTCCGCATAACCTGACTTTCGATCACGTGATCCCGCGCCGGCTGGGCGGCCGGACAAGCTGGGAAAACATCCTCACCGCCTGCGCGCCGTGCAACCTCAAGAAGGGCGGCCGCACCCCCAAGCAGGCGAACATGCCGCCGCTGGTCCAGCCGATCCGGCCGACGAGCTGGCAGTTGCAGGAACGGGGCAAGGGCTTCCCGCCCAATTACCTGCACGAAACCTGGCGGGACTGGCTCTACTGGGACATCGAACTGGAAGAGTAGGGGCTTGCGCGCCGCGGGCGCAGCATCAACCCATCTTCTTGAGCAGCCACCCGAAATTGCCGCCGCCGCGCGATACGAGGCCCTGCACGACGAGCTGCTGGGTCGCCTGCGGGCGACCGTGGCCGTCGACCCACAGCGAATCCTCGATCGAGACATCGCCGCCGCCGCTGCGGAACTGCCAGTAGCTGCCGTCGGGCAGCGCGAGACCCGCGCCCTGTCCGTCCTCGGTGAGGGCAACGTCGACCTCGTGGCCGAGGTGGAAGCGCAGTGCGTAGCCGACCTTGCCCCGCTTTCCCTTGCGACCCGAGGGCAGGAGCAGGTCTTCGCCGCGCAGTTCCGTCCCGTCGTCGCGCAGGATCAGGATGCGGCGGTGAGTCAGGCCATAGCGCGCGGCATAGCCGTTGTGGCTGGCTTCGAGCCGGGTGGCGTTGGAGCCGTTCTCGTTCTGCAGTGTCTTGCGGTCGATATCGACCTGGCTGACGCCCGATCCGATCATGCCGTTGATCAGGATCGCGGTGGAATTGGCGTCGTCGATGGTCAGGGTCGAATGCGCTGCCGTCGCGCGCAGGCCCTGTTCGAGCCGGACCGGCACCAGCCCGCCGCCGCTGGCAGCGCCGCCGCAGTTGACGATCAGGCGGTGGCCGCCGTGCGACATTTCGAAAGCGAGGGTCGAGGCGCAGCCGTAGCGGGCGTGGCTCGGCATCGGCGGTGGCGCGGTGTCGAACAGCAGGATGGTCTTCTGCGCGACGGCGCGCTGGTAGCCCCACTGGCGCACGTCGCGCAAAGGACGGGTCCTTACGCCGCTGGCGGCGACCAGAGCGCTGACGTCATCGCCGTTGATCGCCCAGGCCCCCTGCCAGCTTCCCAGCGAACCGTCGCCATGGGTCAGCGCGAGCAGCGGAGGCACGAGCATTTCGATCACCCGCTCGATCGCCTCGGGCGGATCGCGCCGGGTGGCCTGATAGCAATTGCGCAGGCGCACCAGCAGCGCGATCGCTTCCATCTGCGCCAGCGGGCTGCGCGAAAGCACGCCGCCATCGTCGCCCATCAGTTCGCCCAGCGCACGGATCAGGCCGGCTTCGCCATAGAGGCGACGCGGACGCCCGTCCGGGAGGAGCAGACCGGCGGCGATCACTGCGCACCAGCCGGCCACTTCGGCAAGGCCGTCCTCGGCGTGGTGGACCTGCCGGTCGAGCCAGCGCGCGGTCTCGTTGATGTGGCGCAGGGTACGCAGGCGCAGGGCCTTCTCGCCCGAGAGGATCAGCGGCGCATGAACCAGCCAGTTCATCAGCCGCATGCCGGTATGGCCGACATTCCACGCAGGCCCCTTGCCGGGCTTGGCCGGTGGCTTGGGGTTGGCCTGGAGCCATGACGTCAGGATCCGCTCGGCTACCGGAACGCCCTGTTCGCGCGGCGCGCAGGCTTCGAGATCGGTCAGCCACGAAAAGCTGTGAACCACCGCTTCCAGCGGCGGGGAGACCCGCGCGGCGCCATGGAAATCGACTTGCGCGATCGGCGTCTTGGCTCCGTGGACGAGGAAATGCCCCGCGCGCAGGGCCGTGCCGGCGACGCGGCTGCCCGGTACGGTATTGTTTACGGTAGCCAGCAGGCGCGTCTTCGACTTCTTGCCCATCGGCGCGGTCAGCATCGTGCCGGGTACGCCGAGGCGATAGGCGAAGCGGATCAGGCGTTCACCCGCCCCCACGGCCGGCGGCGAGAAGTCGACGAGCGCGAGGGCGCGCCCCGGCTCGATCTGCTCACCGGTCGCCACGGGCGCTTCCTCGCGCAGCTGGGGGGCAGGCGTTGTGTCCACCGTCTTGTCCTCGACACGCACTTCGGTTGCTTCAGCCAGTGGAATGGCCCGGTCTTCGTCCGGGTTCCAGGTTTGCGAACCGTTGTGCGTGTCCAGTGTCACCGTGTCAGTCCGTGTTGTCCGGGGCGAGCCCCTTCAGCGTCCGGATGTTGGACGCATATTGCGCGGGCCCGCCGCGGAAGGTGGCGGAACCCGCTACCAGCACGTCGGCGCCTGCCGAGACGCACAGCGGGGCCGTATTCGCATCGACCCCGCCATCGACTTCGAGACGGATGTCGCGGCCCGACTTGTCGATCATCTTGCGCACCGCCTCGATCTTGCGAAGCTGGCTGGAGATGAAGCTCTGGCCACCGAATCCGGGATTGACGCTCATCACCAGGACGAGGTCGATCTCGTCGATCAGGTAGTCGAGCATCTTGGCCGGTGTTGCCGGGTTGAGCGAGATGCCGGCTTTCTTGCCGAGGTTCTTGATCGTCTGCACCGTGCGGTGGACGTGGGGGCCTGCCTCGGGGTGGACGGTGATGATGTCCGCGCCGGCATCGGCGAAGGCCTCGAGGTAGCTGTCAACCGGTGAGATCATCAGGTGGACGTCGAAGGTCTTGGCGGTGTGCGGGCGAAGCGCCTTCACCACGGCCGGACCGATGGTGATGTTGGGCACGAAGTGGCCGTCCATCACGTCGACGTGGATCCAGTCGGCACCCGCTTCGTCAATGGCGCGCACTTCCTCGCCCAGGCGCGAAAAGTCTGCGGACAGGATCGAGGGCGAGATCAGGGGGGCAGTCATGGGGGAAATCGAGGCTCCTTAGCTAACGAGGAATAAAGCACCAGATATTGTGCGGACAAGGACGAGGAAGCCCGTTTTCCACACGCGATATTGGGTCAAGGCCCGAATAGGGACAGTTGCCGCGATGCGAAATGGGAACTTCGCGCTGCAAGGCGGATTTTTCTTCGCGAAGCGTCCTGAAAGAAACTGCCGCCTGTCTGGGGGCTTGCAGGACAATTCAGTTCGCATTCACGGCGGTTAGGCCAAATTGGCCCCAAGAAAAGGTGGAGATGACATCGCCTTGCTCTTGCGGCAATACCACCGCGAATGGAGCGAAATCAGTCCACTACATGGAAGCGGAAATGAACACGACCTTCCCGAAGGGTTCGATCGGAATGAAGAAACGACTGACTGCCGGATTCGGCGCTCTCGCTGCGATCGGGCTGGCGACGGCTTCGCCCGCCATCGCGCAATATCGCAGTGAAATTCACAACGACATGAGCCGTTGTACTGTCGGTTCCGGCCCGGCGGTCATGGTAACCGTCGATGGCGTCAAGGCGTCGCAGGGCAAGTTGCGCATCCAGAGCTACCGGGCCAATTCGTCGGAATGGCTGGCGAAGGGCAAGTGGCTTTCGCGCATAGAAGTTCCGGCCAAGGCGGGGACGATGACCTTCTGCCTGCCCGTGCCGGACGCGGGCACTTACGGCATTGCCGTGCGCCACGACCTTAACGGCAACGGCAAGACCGACATCATGAGCGATGGCGGCGGCATGTCGAACAACCCGTCGATCAACATCTTCAACCTCGGCAAGCCGAGCTACACCAAGGTCGGCGTTCCCGTCGGCGACAATGTGAAGTCGATCCGGATCGAGATGAAATACATGTGATCGACGTGGCTGCGTTGCCGCAGTCTCTCAGAGCCCTCCCTGATCCGCACGACGGAACGGGGAGGACTTCCAAGCTTATCGCTCCACCGTCCGCGAAGCCATGATTGCCCTGGCATCCGCGAGGTCGGCCGGCTTGTCGACGTCGACCGCGGCCAGTCCGTCGCGCGCGGCAACGAGCCGGGCCTCGATGCCGACCCGGCGGCCCATTCGCGCAATGGCCGCCGCCAGCGTCAGCCGCCCCAGCGCATAATTCACGAGCATTGCGATGCCCAGCTTCGCGGCGATCCGCCATGGCCGCTTGCGATCCGCCTCCACCATCTTCCAGGTCCGGATCGCGGCGCTGGCCTTGTCGTGGGCGAGCAGGAACAGGTTGCAACCCGACCACCAGCCATCGGCAAAGCGCAAGTAGGTGCGCTTGCTGCCGGGCATGGCCCGCTCGATCGCCTCGCGCCGGGCCAGCAGGATGGCGACGTCGGCATTGCCGGGCGTGTCGGCGAGGAAATCCGAAACCCACTCCGCGCGCAGCAGGGCATGATCGGATGTCGTGACCAGCATGGGCGCGCCCAGCTGCGCGAAACCGGCTTCGACGCTGGCGCTCGGTCCGGCAGCGGCAGGAACCGCCTCACAGCCCAGTTCGGAGGCAAGCGCGATTACCTGCGCATCGTTCGTCGCCACGGCCAGGCGCGCGATGCCCGCACCCCGCAGCGCGGAGACGACATGGGCGAGCATCGGCTTGCCGTCGATCTCGACAAGGGCCTTGTGGCTCACGCCTTCGGCGCTTGCCACCGGGTCTGGCACGCCGGGTCGCGATCCGGCCAGAATCAGGGCTGATACAGGGGCTTGGGTTATGCTCACGCGGCTTCTTTGGCGTTGGCGGCTTTCTTCGCGCGCCAGACCTGCCAGAGCACGCCGGGGGCTGCAAGCACCGGATGACGCTCACGCCAGGGAGTCAGTGCGACATGCACGCCGGTGTGGCGTTCGATCTTCCACGCGGCATAGCGCGCCGCGCCGTCGAATGTGGTCGATGCCTTGAGCAGGCGCATGAAGTTGTAAGGCTTGCCCAGCCGCTGCCGTTTTTTCCACCAGGCGAGCAGGCGCGCGCGCCGCGCCGGGCTCAGTTCAGGGCGGATGATGCTGTCGGCCCTGCGGGCGAAGTCGATCCGCTCGGCCACGAGAGCCAGTGGCAGCAGGCCGTCGAAATGGGTGCGGTTGGCCGAGAGGATGGAATCCTCGCGCCCGGCCTTTTCGACGCGGAATTCCGCAGCGTAAGTCGCGCGAAACAGTGCGCGCCAGTAGTCTTCGGGCGTGCCGGTTTCAGGGCCGAGGGCAACTGCGAGCCTGGCAGCGGTCTGCGCCGCCCGGGCGATGGCCTCGGCGATGACCGTGCCGGCGGCTTCATCGCGCTGCCATGCCAGGGCGCTGGGCTGGACGAAGCGCGCCCAGATCGTCGTGTCGAGCAATTCGCCCGACGCGGCGGCGCGGAACGTCTCCAGGGCCATCGTCGCCACCTTGGCGCGCAGCGTGATGCCGCCGTGGTCCCATTCGTGATAGCTGACGCGCGGCCAGATCTTCTCGACCTGCGCTCCTGCCGTCAGGACGTAGAAGTCGAGTACGCCTTCCAGCGATCCGGTCCTGAGGTTGGAGCCGTAGAACAGTACACCCAGCGCGCCGGCTTCTTTCGCAAGACGTTCGGCAAAGGCACGCACTTCGGGCTCGACGGGCCGGTTGAGGGCAGCCGTCACGCGTCCAGCGAGATCCTCGCTCATGGCTCAGAAGCTCACGGGACGACGAAGGTTAGCTGCGGGCCTTCGTCGAGGATGTAGCGGCCGGCGGGGAAAGCCTCGCCGTCGAGGATGAACGATCCGCCGAGGTCGATGCCGACATCGCTGGCGCAGAAGCGGTGCACGCCTGCGCGCTTGAGGAAGCGTCCATAAAAGCCGAAGAGCATTGCCGGGACCAGCATCATCACCCAGCGTACCGGCCAGTCGACCACGGCCAGTTTCAAGCCCGGGGGCACGTTTTTGCCGAAGGGGCGCGCGCCGAGCGGGAACTTCTCGAAGGTCGTCGCGAAGGTCATGAAGCGCTCATCGTCGCGGCCCGGGCCCGTGCGCGGCAGTGGGCGTCCGGTAAAACGGTCGACGAGGCGGGTCGGGGTGCAGGCGCGCCAAGGGTTGCCGGCGCCGCCGAACAGCGACTGGATGACCGCCCAGAGGATCGAGAGGCCGACGGCGAAGCTGTTGAAGGCACCGCGGCGATGCGCTTCCTGCCCGGCTTCGGTCGCCAGCGCGAAGGTTCCGGTACCGAAGATGAAGCCCTGGATGCAGCCGCCCGAGCCATCGGCCGGTGCAACGCGCAGCGGGCGACGGGTCACGGTATTGCCGTTTTGCGCTGCAGCAAGTGCTTCGGCCAGCGACCAGTGATTGGGCAGGCCGAGGTCGACGGTCAGCGCGTTGGTCTTGCCTTTCGGCAGGATCATCAGCGTCGGCCAGTCGTTCCCGAAAATGTCGGCGCCGCACGTCAGGACGTCACGCACCGTGCCGTCGCCGCCGTCGACCACAAGATAGTCTACGCCGCGACGCGCAAATTCGGCCAGGGTGTGGTGAAGCTCCTCGCGGGTGCAGGGCGTCTCGGTGAGGATGTTGGAGCAATCGGCCATTTCCGGCGCGATGCCCTTGTTGCGGTGGCTGCGCGGATTCCGGACAATCCCGACCAGCGGAACGGCGCGTCCACGGCGGACACGCGACCCGGGGCGCGAGAGGCTTTCGCTTCCCCGCTTGCCGAAGCTCGGCAGTGATTCAAACTCGTAAATCGATCCGTACACGGGCGCCTATGTAGTGACACCCGAGCCGAAAATCACCATGAAACATGGTTTGACACAGGAAAGTTACACTTCTGTGGCGCGGGTGCATCGGCGCAGATGCAAGAACTCCGCCGGTGACCCCGGCGATTGCCAGCCCCCGCGGCCTCGACTACGGCAGGACTCCATGGTGGAAAATTCGCAAGTGGTGCCGGTCGTGACGATCGGCGAAAATCCCGTAAAATTGTGGGGGCTGGACGTCTCCGAGCGCGTGGCCCGGATCGCACGGGCCTCCAGGTTCACCCCTGCCGACACGGTGCCGGATGGACCGGCGATCCTGTCTGCGGCTGCTTTCGCCTGGGACCCGGCGTGGTTTCGGCATATCGTCAACCGACCGGGCATGGTGCTTACCCTGGGAGGCGTTCCGGCGCTCGCACATGCTGCGGATGCGAACCAGGCGCGCCGAATCGCCGAGGCGATGACCGCCGGAGTGGCATTGGACCAGACCGAAGGCATGACCGTCGTCGCCTTCGAGACGGGTCCGACGATCGAGAACAAGCAGCTTCGCAAGCGCGAGACGCCGTTCCTGCTGCCGCTGCGCAAGGACACTGTCCGTCAGTTGGAGCGCGCCAGCTATTTCGGCGCCTACAAGGGCGTGACCGACCTGCTGACCAAGTATCTCTGGCCGGAATGGGCACTGGTGCTGACCCGCATCTGCGCCCGGCTGCACATAACCCCGAACATGGTAACGTTTGTCGGCGCGGTGTTCTGCGTGATCGCAACTGTCCTGTTCGCGCAAGGTCATTACTGGGCGGGCATGGCGACGGGCCTCGTGTTCATGGTGCTCGATACCGTGGACGGCAAGCTGGCCCGGTGTACGATCACTTCTTCCTACTGGGGGAACATCTTCGACCACGGCATGGACCTCGTCCATCCGCCGTTCTGGTGGTGGTTCTGGGCTACCGGCCTTGCCGCTTGGGGCCTTGCCTATGACACGGCGACCTTCTGGTGGGTGCAGGGCGCGATCCAGGGCGGCTACGTCGTCCAGCGCCTGATCGAAGGCGGGTTCATGCGCCAGAACGGCATGATGCACATCCACGTGTGGCGCCGTTTCGACAGCCGGTTCCGCCTGATCACTGCGCGCCGCAACCCCAACATGGTGATCCTGTTCGTCTCCATGCTCTTCGCACGGCCCGACCTCGGCCTGATGGCCGTGGCGTGGTGGACGGTGCTGTCCTGCCTGATTCACGCGGTCAGGCTGGTGCAGGCATGGAATGTGCGCGCCAGGGGCGGTACGATCACCTCTTGGCTTTCGGAGGACTGACGATGAATGTGACCATGGAGAAATTCGGCTGCCCGGCAACGCTGGTCGCCGAGTTCGACCACTGGGTCGTCCTTGCCCGCGCGGCGCAGCCGACGCTCGGTTCGCTGGTGCTGGCCGCCAAGTCCGAAGTCACCGCCTTCGGCGACCTGCCGACCGAGGCGCATGCCGAGCTAAAGCTGGCGACCGGTGCCATCGAGGCGGCGCTGGGCAAGGCGGTGGGTTATGCCAAGCTCAATTACCTGATGCTGATGATGGTCGACCCCAATGTCCATTTCCACGTGATCCCCCGTTACGAGGGAGCGCGTGAATGGCAGGGCCGCGAATTCGTCGACTGCGGCTGGCCGAAAGTGCCGGACCTCGGCCACGCCGTAGCGCTCGAAGGCGACGATCTCGCCGCGCTTGTGACCTGGCTCAAGGGCTTCTTCTAAGCCCTGTGTGGGGCAGAACGATCAGGCCCAGGTGTCGGTCAGCTTTGTCGCGATCTCGATGTCGTTGAGAAAGTCCACTTCTGCCCAGTCCAGGCCTTCGATCGAAACCGTGCCGACCTTCCCGGTCGGTGCGATCGAATCGATGACCTTGAGGTACCAGTGCTGCACGCCCTCTGGGGTGCGCATCGCCTGGCGGACGGTCTCGCGGAACAGCTCGGCGCCTTCGCCGCGGAAGGCGAGGAAGCCGATGGATTCGGAATTGGACTGCTTGGCGGTCAGCGTCTTGCCGATATGGACGAGACGGCCATCGGCTTCGCGTTCCACCTTCATGTCGTCGCTGTCGTAGCCATCGGGTTTGACGTCGACGGTCACGGCGACGGGCCAGGTCTTGCCGTCCTTGTCCGTCGCGCCCTGCTGCACGCGCTGGACGATCTCTTCGCAGATCAGCGTGTCGCCGTTGAGAATCAGGAAGTCGCCGCGCATCGCTTCGCGCGCGATCCAGCAGGACCCGAGGTTGTCCGCGACCTTGTAGAAGGGGTTGAACCGGATGGAGATTTCGACGCGCGGGTCTTCGATCGCCATGAGGTGCTCTTCGAGCATGTCGGTCATGAAGCCGGTCACGACGTCGATCCGCTTCACGCCGCCGCGGGCAAGCATTTCGATCTGCCATTCGATCAGCGACTTGCCGGAGAAGTCGATCAGGCACTTCGGACGCTCGGCAGTGAGCGGCAGCAGGCGCGAGCCCTGGCCGGCGCTGAGGAGGATGGCGTGTTCGATCATGGTTACAACCTGGCTTGCTGGCGCAAGCAGCGCCCTCTAGCCCCAAAGGGCGAAAATAGAAAGATGCGGGTCGGCTGCACCACGGCCTGCCTGATTTGCATCGCGCGAAACCTTGCAAGTGAAACGGTGCTCGTCCAAATGCACCCGTGATGTCCGCCAAACGCGACCGCCTCGAGAACGCTTCTCCCCTCCGGCGGATACTTCAGAACACGGCCTGGCTGCTCGGCGGCAAGGGATTCGGTGCCGTCTGCGGCCTCGCTTACCTTGCGATCCTGACGCGTACGCTCGGGTTGAAGGACTTCGGCCACTTTTCGCTGATCTTCGGAACGGCGCAGGCGCTGATAGCGATTGCGGGCTTCCAGACCTGGCGCGTCGTCGTGCGCTACGGCAGCGAACACATCCATGCCGAGGACTGGGGCAAATTCGGCCGTCTGGGCATGTTGTGCGGGATGCTGGACGCGGTGGGGGCGGTCATCGGTTGCGGACTCGCTGCCATCCTGATCTACGGCTTTTCCGGGGTACTCGAACTCAACCCGGCCTATATCGACATCGCCTTCTACTTCGCCTGTGGATCGCTTTGGGCGCTGGTTTCGGCCCCGACCGGGATCGTGCGTGCGCTGCACCGCTTCGACATGGCGGTCTATGTCGAAGCGGTCGTGCCGACAGGACGCCTCATCGCTGCGCTGGTGATCTGGGCGACCGGTCCAAGCGTGGGACGGTTCCTTTTTGCCTGGGCCGCCATCGATATCGTCGAGGCAATCCTTTACTGGGCCATGGCCCGGCGCCTGTGCCCGCAGGCCGTGCGCCTTTCAAACCTTGCCAAGTGGCGTCAGGCCTTCGCCGAAAACGAGGGCGTGGGCCATTTTTTCCTGGTGACCTATGCCGGGTCGTCGATCGAGGCGACCATGAAGAACGGTCCACTGCTGGCGGTGGGTGCCTTCGTCGGTACGCGCGCGGCCGGTCTCTACCGCCTCGCTTCCCAGTTGGCGCAGGCCCTGAGCAAGCTTTCGACGCTGCTGACACGCTCGGTCTATGCCGAAGTGGCCCGTGTGCGCGTCTCGACCGAATTTGCCGAGTTTCGCAAGCTGGCATTGCAGACCAGCCTCATTGCGGGAGGTGCCGGCCTCGTGGTGGTCGCGATCGCGCTGTTGATCGGGCGGCAATTGCTGGAGCTGATCGCCGGACCCGATTTCGAGCAGGGCGCGGCTATTCTCGTGCCTCTGGCCATCGCGGCCAGCTTCGATCTTGCCAGTGTCGCCTTCGAACCGGTCCTGCATTCGACCGGACGTGCGCGGCTTGCGCTGGTGGCAAGGCTTTTCGCCGTGGCGGGGCTTGGCATCGGGCTTTACCTGCTGCTCCCCATCGGGCCGGCGGGCGCGGCATGGGCCGTGGCGGTCGGCGGGGCGATGTCCTACCTTGCCATGGGCCTTATGGCGTGGCGCACCCTTCAGAAGTTGCGGCGGCACGAAATCGAACTGGTCGACAAGGAAGCCGGGTCGACAGGCGGGTGACCATGTCTATCATGGGGCGATGCCTCCCTGTGCCCTGATCGAAGAAGCTGCCCGCATTTCCGAACGCATTGAGTCGCTGCGCCGCGCGATTCATGCCGAACCCGAGATCGGGCTGCACACGCCCAGGACGCGCGACAAGATCCGCGAGGCGCTGGCGCACCTGCCGCTCGACTGGAAGCAAGGCGCTTCGACGACGGGCCTCGTCGCCACACTGAAGGGCGGGGCAGGGCCGGGCCGTTCGGTCCTGCTGCGCGGCGATATGGACGCTCTGCCGATGCCGGAGGAAACCGGCCTGGACTTTGCCTCCAAAGTGCCGGGCACGATGCACGCCTGCGGCCACGATGCCCATGTCGCGATGCTGGCCGGTGCGGTCGAGATCCTCTGCGCCCGGGCCGACAGTCTTGCGGGAGAGGTCCGTTTCATGTTCCAGCCCGGCGAGGAAGGCTATCACGGCGCGCGCTTCATGCTGGAGGACGGACTGTTGGGGGGCGAGGGCTTCGACCGGCCACTGCCCGACGCGGCCTTTGCCCTGCACGTCATGCCCAATGCGCCCCATGGCCTGATCGGCGGTCGCACCGGGCCCCTGCTGGCAGCGGCTGACCAGATCGAGATCGTGGTGACCGGGCGCGGCGGCCATGCCTCGATGCCGCATCAGACGCTCGACCCGGTCCCGGTCGCCTGCGAGATCGTCACCGCCATCCAGGCCATGGTCGCGCGAAAGTTCAACGTGTTCGATCCGGTGGTGGTGACGATCGCCAGGATCGATGCGGGAACCGCGCACAACGTCATCGCCGACCAAGCCCGCATGGTCGGCACGATGCGCACACTCTCGGCTGAAAACCGGGCGCGCCTCAAGCAAGACCTCGCCGTGCTGGCATCCGGCATCGCCAGAGCGCACGGCTTGTCGGCAAAGGTGAACACGGTGGAAGGCTTCCCCGTCACCGTCTGCCATGACGGGGCGGTCGGCTTTGGCGAAAGTGTCGCGCGCCGGATGTTCGGCGATCAGGCGTTCCTGCGTCTGCCCGATCCGATCATGGGGGCAGAGGACTTCGCCTATGTGCTGGAGAAAGTGCCCGGTGCGATGTTCTTTCTGGGCGTTGCGCATGAAGGGGCGGACTGGCAGCATTGCTGCGGTATCCACTCGACCAGAATGATCGTCGACGAATCCGTCATGCCACAAGGCGCAGCCTACCTTGCCGGGCTCGCCCGGGACTACCTCGATCGCGGGTTCGCCTGAGGCGAGCCGTACCGGAACCAGGCACATGACCAATCGCAGTGAGGAAACCGGCCAGTGGCTGTTCTGGGTCGACCGGGGCGGTACCTTTACCGATGTCGTGGCAAAGGCGCCCGACGGCCGCTTCGAACGCCTGAAGCTGCTTTCCGAAAGTCCCGGTTCCTACGACGATGCCGCGGTCGAGGCGATGCGCCGTCTGACCGGCGTGCGCGCGGGTGAACTGCCACCGGCGCAACTGCGGCTCGGCACCACGGTGGCGACGAACGCCCTGCTTGAACGCAAGGGAGAGCCGGTGCTGCTCGCCATCACGCGCGGCTTCGGCGATGCCCTGCGCATCGGTACGCAGGAGCGCCCGGACATCTTCGCAAGGCACATCGAACGGCCCGAACCGCTTCACGGCGCGGTGCTGGAGATCGACGAACGTGTCGGTGCGGACGGGACGATCCACCGCCCGCTCGATGAAGATGCTGCACGCGATCGATTGCAGCATTTCTTCGACCGGGGGCTGCGTGCCATCGCCATCGTGCTCATGCACGGTTATCGCCATGTCGCTCACGAGGCAGCGCTGGTGCGGATCGCGCGCGAGGTCGGTTTCACGCAAGTATCGGTCAGTCACGAGGTCGCCCCGCTGATCAAGCTCATCGCGCGCGGCGATACCTCGGTCGTCGATGCCTACCTTTCGCCGGTGCTCGACCGCTATGTCGCGGGGCTCGAAGCGGGGCTCGGCCCGCGGGTTGCCGCGCTTTACATGCAGTCGAGCGGAGGGCTGGCGACCGGCGCCGCATTTCGCGGCAAGGACGCTATCCTCTCCGGCCCGGCAGGCGGCATCGTCGGCATGGCGGCGATCGCGCGCGAGGCCGGTTTCGATCATGTCATCGGCTTCGACATGGGCGGGACCTCCACCGACGTTTCGCATTATGCCGGGCAGTATGAGCGCGACAGCGAGACGCGCGTCGCCGGGGTGCGCGTGCGAACGCCGATGATGCGGATCGAGACCGTTGCCGCGGGCGGCGGGTCGATCTGCCATTTCGACGGGGCGCGTTTCCTTGTCGGGCCCGAAAGCGCGGGCGCCGTACCGGGCCCGGCCTGTTACCGGCGCAGCGGCCCGCTGGCGGTGACCGACTGCAACCTCCTGCTCGGCAAGCTTCGCCCGCAGCATTTCCCCCACGTCTTCGGCCCCCGAGGCGACGAGCGGCTGTCACTCCATGCTGCGCAGCAAAAGATGGACGAAGTGCTGCAGCATGTGCGTGCCGCAACCGGCAGGGCCCTGTCGCGCGAAGAGGCAGCCGAAGGGTTCCTCGAGATCGCGGTCGCCAATATGGCAAATGCGATCAAGACCGTGTCCCTGCGCCGCGGTCACGACATGACGCGTGCGGCGCTCGTGACCTTTGGCGGGGCCGGAGGGCAACATGCCTGCAAGGTTGCCGATGCACTCGGCGTCGGGACGGTGCTGTGCCATCCGCTGGCAAGCGTGCTGTCCGCCTATGGCATGGGCCTTGCCGATCGGCGCATGCTGCACGAGCGGACGCTCGCACTGCCGCTCGAGGCGCGCAGCATGGACGAAATCGGACAAGCCGTTGCGGCGCTGGGTGGGCAGGCGCGCGACGATCTGGCGGCGCAGGGTGTCGCGGTCGATACCATCGCCATGGAGGCTACTCTCGCGGTACGGCCCAAGGGCAGCGATAATGCCATCGAGGTGGGCTTCGGCACGCTCGATGCCATGCGCGATGCATTCCGCGAAGGCTGGCTGCATCGCTTCGGCTTCGGGGCGGGCAGCGATCTGATTGCCGAGACACTGCGCGTCGAGGCGGTATCGGCCGCGCAGGACGCAGGCGGCGCGACGCTCGCCTTGCCGGACAGCTCCGGCCCTCCCGCCGAACAGGTCGACATCTTCACCGAGGGGGCGGTGCACCGCGTGCCGCTCTACTTGCGCGCCGATCTGGCCGAAGGTTTCGAGGCGGACGGTCCGCTGCTGGTGGTCGACGATGTCTCCACGACGGTGGTCGAACCCGGCTGGCGGGTGCGCGTCGACCCGTTCGGCAACCTGTTGCTCACCCGGGTCCGGGCGCTGCAGGTCGCGCAGGCGCAGTCCACGGCGTGCGATCCGGTGCGTCTGGAGATCATGGGCGCGCTGTTCATGGCGATCGCCGAGGAGATGGGCGCGGCGCTGCAGTTCAGCGCCAGCTCGGTCAATATCCGCGAGCGGCTCGATTTCTCCTGTGCCGTGTTCGACCGCTACGGCAGTCTCGTCGCCAATGCGCCGCACATGCCGGTGCACCTTGGCTCGATGGGCGAAAGCGTGCGCACGATCCTGGCGCGGCGGGGCGATGCGAAGGACGGGCGCGGACTGCTGCCGGGCGATGCCTATGTCCTCAATGCGCCTTACGATGGCGGCACCCATTTGCCCGACATCACCGTCGTCATGCCGGTCTTCGCGGAGGGTGACGATAGCGCACCGGCGTGGTTCGTCGCGGCGCGCGGGCACCATGCCGACGTCGGCGGGATCAGCCCGGGATCGATGCCGCCGCGCAGCCGTTCGCTGGACGATGAAGGCGTGCTGATCGACAACGTGCTGTTGGTCGATCGCGGGGAAATTCAGGAAGGAGCGATGCGCGCACTGCTGGCTTCGGGGCCGTACCCGTCGCGGGCCATAGACCAGAACATCGCCGACCTGCGCGCGCAGGTCGCCGCCTGCACGCGCGGCGCTTCGGAACTGCGCCGCATCGCCCGCGAGCAGGGACGCGAGTTCGTCGATGCCTACATGGCCCATGCGCAGGCCCATGCCGAAGATGCGGTCCGTTCGCTGATCGACAGACTGTCGGACGGCACCTTCCGCGTGCCGATGGACAACGGGGCGCAGATTTGCGTGGCGGTGAGCATCGATCGCCAGACGCGCGGCGCGACGATCGACTTCACCGGCACCAGCGACCAGCTTGCGGACAACTTCAACGCTCCGCTCCCGGTCGTGCGCGCGGCAGTGCTCTATGTCGTGCGCACGCTGATCGACGATGCGGTGCCGATGAACGAGGGCTGCCTGCGCCCGATCACGCTTATCGTGCCCGAAGGATCGATGCTGCACCCGCGCGCACCGGCTGCGGTCGTCGCCGGCAATGTCGAGACGAGCCAGGCGATCACCGATGCCCTGTTCGCCGCGCTGGGCGCGATGGCGGCGTCTCAGGGGACGATGAACAATTTCACCTTCGGCGACGCGCGGCGCCAGTACTACGAAACGATTGCCGGCGGTTCGGGGGCAGGCCCGGATTTCGACGGCACCAGCGTCGTCCAGACCCACATGACGAACAGCCGCCTGACCGATCCCGAAGTGCTCGAGACGAACTTCCCGGTGTTGCTGGAAGAGTTCTCGATCCGGCGCGGTTCGGGCGGGAAGGGACGGCACAAGGGCGGCGACGGGGCCACCCGCCGGTTGCGCTTCCTCGAGCCGATGCAGGCGGGCATCCTCGCCCAGCGACGCAAGGTCGCGCCCTTCGGCCTTGCCGGCGGTGAGGACGCAGCCCCCGGTCGTACCCGGCTGGAGCGTACTGACGGCACCATAGAGGATCTGGGTTCAACCGGCTCGGCGCGCCTCGAGGCCGGAGACGTCATCGTGATCGAGACGCCCGGCGGCGGCGGTTACGGCGAGCCGGATTGACCTTGCGGCAATCGCTGTCATGTCTGCAGTGGCGGCCCCGTGGACCGGCAGGCGCGGTCTTCAGGCCCGCACGTCGTTCCAGTCCGGGTGGCGGTTGAACGCAGCCACCACATAGCTGCAGACCGGTGCGACCTTGAACTGGTTTTCGCGCGCGTCGGCCACCATCGCCTCGACCAGCCGCATCGCGACTCCGCGATTGCCGATCTCGGGCGGTACCAGGGTGTGATCGGCGAAATGGACCCCGTCGCGCTCGACCCAGGTCAGGCAGCCGACGGCATCGCTGTCCGCGACATGGGCGATATATTCGCCGCGCGTTTCCTTCTCGTGCTTGGTTATGGTCACTCCGACCATGCGGCATTCTCCGGTGCGTGAATGGCAGCGCATGCAAGCGCTTGACGCAGGGCGCAAGCCCAAGCAGGGCATATGGCCATGAAGTTCCTCTCCGACAATGCCGCCAGCGTTCATCCCGCGGTCTGGAAGGCGATGATGGCTGCGGACGTGGCCGATTCGCCCTATGACAACGACGCGTTGAGCCGTGAGATGGACGCGCGCTTTTCGGCGCTGTTCGGACGTGACTGCGCGGCGCTCTGGGTGGCCACGGGCACGGCGGCGAACTGCCTTGCCCTCTCGGCCATGGTGCCCCCGCACGGCGGTGCGGTCTGTCACCGCGAGGCGCATATCGAGGTCGACGAGTGCGGCGCGCCGGGCTTCTACATGCACGGTGCAAAGCTCATGCTGGCAGATGGCGAAAGCGCGAAGCTGACCCCCGAAGCGATTGCTTCGGTCGTTGATCCCATCCGCGACGATGTCCACCAGGTCCAGCCCCACGCGGTTTCGGTCACGCAGGTCAGCGAATACGGCTGCGCCTATCGTCCCGAAGAACTCGCGGCGATTGCAGGGTATGCCAGGGGACGCGGGCTGGCGCTGCATATTGACGGTGCGCGCTTCGCCAATGCCGTGGCGTTTCTGGGCTGCAGCCCGGCAGAGGCGGCGCTGGGCGCCGACGCGCTCAGCTTCGGGTTCGTCAAGAACGGCGGCATGGGCGCCGAGGCGATCGTCTTCTTCGATCCCGAACTCGCGCGCCAGACCCGCTACCGGCGCAAGCGGGCAGGGCATCTGCAGTCCAAGGGCCGCTATCTTGCGGCGCAGATCCTTGCGATGCTCGACCACGATGTATGGCTCGACAATGCGCGCGCGGCCAATGCGGCCGCTGCCGAGATCGCCGCGGCGGCCGGGTCGCGCCTGCTCCACCCGGTGGAGGCCAACGAAGTGTTTCTCACCACCACCGCCGCCGAGCGGGAGGCACTGCGCGCGCAGGGCTTCGAATTCTACGATTGGGGCCCGGATGCGGCGCGGCTGGTAACCGCGTGGGATACCCGGCCCGAGGCGGCCGCGGCGCTGGCCCGGGCGATTGCCGGTTTATGAGCGACGGCGCCGCCGAACCGGTCGCTTCGCAGGCCAAGGTCGCCGCCGCCTTCCTGATCGTGACCGCGATATGGGGTTCGACGTGGCTGGTGATCAAGGACCAGGTCGGATTGGTCCCGGCCAGCTGGTCGATCACCTATCGCTTCGCCATCGCCTGTGTCGGCATGTTCATCTTCGCGAAGCTGCGGGGCGATCCGCTGCGGCTTTCGCGCGAAGGGATGATCCTCGCGGTCTTCGTCGGGCTCTCGCAGTTCTTTCTGAACTTCCAGTTCGTCTACCGTGCCGAAATGCACCTGACTTCCGGGCTGGTGGCAGTGTTCTATGCGCTGCTGATGGTCCCCAACACGCTGTTGGGGCGGCTGTTCCTGAAGGAGACCGTGAAGCCGCGTTTCGTCTTGGGCTCGCTGATCGCCATTGCCGGGATCGCCCTGCTGCTGATCCACGAGTTCCGCGATGCGCCGCCTGACAGCCGCATTGCGCTGGGCATCGTATTGACTTGCGCCGGACTGTTCAGTGCGTCCTCTGCCAACGTCCTGCAGGCGACGCCTGCCGGGCGACGTCAGCTCATCGTGCCGCTGCTTGCCTGGGCGATGGTGTGGGGCACGCTGGCGGACGCGTTGTTCAGCATCGTTACCGCTGGCCCTCCGGTGATCGACATGCGCTGGAGCTATCTCGCCGGGATCGGTTATCTCGCGATTTTCGGGTCGGTCGTGACGTTCCCGCTCTACTTTTTGCTGATCCGGACACTCGGCGCGGGCAAGGCGGCCTACAACGGCGTGGCGGTTCCCGTCGTTGCGATGGTGCTTTCGACCTTATTCGAGGACTATCGCTGGACCGGCCTTGCCGGCGGCGGCGCCCTCTTGGCGCTTGTCGGTCTGCTGGTCGCGTTGTCAGCGCGGGCGAAGCGCGCGTAGGCCTTCGCGGAAGCTGGGATAGCGGGGCTGCCAGCCGAGCGCGCGCCTGGCCTTGCCGTTGGCGACGCGGCGGTTCTCGGCATAGAACGAGCGCGCCATCGGCGACAGGTTCGCTGCCTCGAGCGATTGCATCGGCGGCGGTGCGATGCCGAGAAGGGCGCAGGCTTCCTCGACAAGCCGGTTCTGGCTGCAGGGCTCGTCGTCGGCAAGATTGTAGGCCCCCGGGGCCGCGTCGAGACCGGCGATGACGCCTGCCGCGATATCCTCGACATGGACGCGGCTGAACACCTGTCCGGGCAGGTCGATGCGATGGGCACGCCCCTCGGCGAGGCGTTCGAAGATCGAGCGGCCCGGACCGTAGATCCCGGGCAGGCGATAGACGCGTGCGCCGCGCCCCAGCCATGCGGCGTCGGCGTCGGCGCGGGCGACGCGGCGCCCCGTTCCCGTCGGCGCGCTCTCATCGACCCATGCGCCCTCGGCATCGCCATAGACGCCGGTTGAGGACAGGTACGACAACGCCTTGGGGGCAAGCGCGTCGCCATAGCGTTCCAGTACCGGATCGAGCCCCTCGCTGCCCGGTGGAACCGATGACAGCACGTGATCGGCGTCGGCCAGCGCCATGCGTACATTGCCCTCGTCGTCGAAAGACAGGGTACCGTCGCGGCCGGTGGAGACGACCTCCCACCCTGCGGGTTCGAGCCGGTTCGCGATGTAACCGGCTGTGTAGCCGAGGCCGAAGATGAACAGGCGGCGCTTCACTTGTGGTGTTCTCCGAAGTGCTGGGGCAGGGGGGCGGGGTGAACCATCCGGGCATCGGGCACATGGTCCTTCTTCCATTGCATCGCCATGCGCACCCTGGTCGCGCCGGAGGGATGGTCGAAGAACAGGATTTCCTCGCGCGGGCCAGGCTCGATCTTGCGATAGTCGGCCAGCTTCATCGCGATCGCGGCAAAGGCGTCCGGCTCGCGCGCGGCATCGAGGCCGAAGACGTCAGCCTCGCTTTCGTCGATCCGGATCAGGCAGTTGGTCAGCGGCGTCGCCAGCAGGGAGAGGACGGAGATGCAGATCATCATCGCCGGAACCGATGCCGGATCGGAAAGATCCCGAACACCCCAGCGCTGGCCATACCGGGCGATAAGTGCCGGGGCGATCCGCGCCACCAGGAACAGGCACAGGGCAGCCAGCACGACGAAAAAGGCGATGTTGCGCCAGGCATGACCGAGGACGTAGTGCCCCAGTTCATGGCCCATCACGGCCTCGATCTCCTCGGGCGTCGAACGGTTGAGCAGATTGTCGTTGAGGCTGATGCGGATCGTCGGGCCGATTCCGGAGACATTGGCGGAAATCCGGTCGGACTGCTTGCTCGCGTCGAAAACGTAGATGTGCTCTGCCGGGACATCGAACCTGTTTGCCATGGCGACGATGCGGTCGCGGACCGGGCCCTGCGGCATTTCCCTGTAGGTGTTGAACAGCGGCGAGAGATAGACCGGCGCCAGCAGCAGCGCGACGAGCGCGAAGGCGGCGACGATACCGGTGCCGAGCACCCACCAGCGGCGCGGAAAGCGGCGTATCGCGGCATAGAGCGCGACCAGCAGCACGGTTCCCACGACAAGGCTGAAGGCAAGGCCGATGGTCTGTTCTCCCAGCCAGCCGCCGAACGACAGGTTCATCAGTCCGTAGGCGCGCTCGCGGAAGAACTGGCTGTAGATCGTCCAGGGCAGTGTCAGCAGGGAACCGACGAACAGGTATAACAGCGCGGTGACGGCCACGATGGCCGAGGGGCGCCGCGAGATTCGGCTGCCCCAGTCCCGGAACCGGGCTGACAGGCGAAAATGCAGCAGGGCGCAGTCGATCAGCACCGCGATCAGCGTGCCCCACAGGGGCAGCCAGTAGCCTCCTTCGAAATAGGCGTCGGACCTGGCGCGGGCCGGGCCCTGCAGGGTGTCGAGCCAGAGCCGGGTCGCCTGGTCGACGTCGAACCCGGCCTGCGGCGCGCTTGCCGCCAGTGCGGAGCCCGAGAGGATCGCTGTCCCCGCGATCAGCAACATCGCTGCGCGCTTGCCATGCATCATTCGGCGCCATTCCCCCAGAGTGCCGGTGAATTCGTACCGTACCGGCTGGCAATCGCAAGGTAAGCCTCTAAATCTAGGGCATGGACATTGCCAGCACGCCCGCCGACTCCGAAGCCAACATGCAGGTTGCCGATGCCGCGCCGCCCCCGCAGGCGCCGCCGGTCATCCACCGCGAAGATTACCTGCCGCCCGCCTGGCTGGTGCCGCAGATCGCCCTGGACTTCGCGCTTGGCGTCGATGAGACGCACGTCACTTCGAGGCTGTCGGTGCAGCGCAATCCGGACGGGAACGGCTCGGACGTGCTGCGCCTGAATGGCGACCAGATCGCGCCGCTTGCGGTCAGGGTCGATGGCGAGGCGATCAATGACTGGCGGCTCGACGGTCCGGACCTGTTGATCGAACTGCACGGCGATGCCCACGCCATCGAGATCGAGACGCTGATCAAGCCGATCGCCAACAGCCAGCTCATGGGCCTCTACGCATCGAACGGGATGCTGTGCACGCAGTGCGAGGCGGAAGGTTTCCGCCGGATTACCTTCTTCCCCGACCGGCCGGACGTGCTCTCGGTCTATTCGGTGCGCATGGCCGGCGACAAGGCGGCCTTCCCGATCCTGCTCTCGAACGGCAACTGTACCGCGCAGGGCGATGGGGAGAACGGCACCCACTGGGCCGAGTGGCAGGATCCCTGGCCCAAGCCGAGCTATCTCTTCGCGCTCGTCGCCGGCGACCTTGTTGCCAACAGCGCCGCCTTCACGACCCGGAGCGGCCGCAAGGTCGCACTGAACATCTGGGTTCGTCCCGGAGACGAAAGCCGTACCCAGCACGCGCTCGATTCGCTGATCGCCTCGATGAAGTGGGACGAGGAAGCCTTCGGGCGCGAATACGACCTCGACCTGTTCAATGTTGTCGCCGTCTCCGACTTCAACATGGGGGCGATGGAGAACAAGGGCCTCAACATCTTCAACACCCGCTACGTCCTGGCCGAGCCGGACACGGCGACCGATGCCGATTACGACGCGATCGAGGGCGTGATCGGGCACGAGTACTTCCACAACTGGTCCGGCAACCGGATCACCTGCCGTGACTGGTTCCAGCTCTCGCTCAAGGAAGGCTTCACGGTGCTGCGCGACCAGCTGTTCAGCGCCGACATGGGGTCGGAGCCGGTCAAGCGGATCGAGGACGTGCGCGTCCTGCGCTCGGCGCAGTTCCCCGAGGATTCCGGCCCGCTGGCGCATCCGATCCGGCCCGATTCCTATCAGGAGATCTCGAACTTCTACACCGCGACGGTCTATAACAAGGGTGCCGAAGTGATCCGCATGATGCGGACGATGGCGGGGCCGGAGCGCTTCCGCAAAGGCACCGACCTTTATTTCGAGCGGCACGACGGCGAAGCGGCGACCTGCGAGGATTTCATCAAGGCGATCGAGGAAGGCGCCGGGCTGGATCTCGCGCAGTTCCGCCTGTGGTACTCGCAGGCCGGAACGCCGCAGGTGCAGGTGCGCATGGTCCATGAAGACAATGGCGTTACCCTCACCGCCAGCCAGGCGGTTCCTTCCACCCCGGGGCAGGCGATGAAGCAGCCCATGCCCATTCCCTTGCGGATTGCCCTGTTCGACCGCGAAACGTCCAGCCACGACGGCGAGCGGCTCATCGTTCTCGACAAGGCCAGCGACAGCTTCCGCTTCGAAGGATATGCCAAGGCTCCGGTACTCTCGGTCAATCGAGGCTTTTCCGCGCCGATCGCTCTCGATGTCGAGCGGCCGGTCGATGACCTCGTGTTCCTTGCCGCCAACGACGACGACCCCTTCGCCCGTTACGAGGCGATGCAGAGCCTTGTCGTGCGCCACCTGATCGCGGCCGTCTCCGGCAACATGGGCGCGGCATCCCTGGCAGCCGAACGCAATGCCGTAAAGCGCGCCTTCGCTGCGGTCCTCGACGATGTGGCGCTCGACGACCTGATGCGCGGCGAGCTGCTGATGTTGCCGCCGGTGTCCTACCTTGCCGAGCAGCTGCTGGTCGCCGACCCGAGCGCCCTTTACGAGGCGCGCGAGGATCTGAAGGCCTGGTTGGGGCGCGAATTGTCCGCTTCGCTGCGGACGCTGCACGATCGCGTTTCCGCGGTGCCCTACAGCCGCGATGCCGGGGCCCGCGGTGCGCGCAAGTGCAAGGCGCAGGCGCTGATCTACATTGCCGCAGCCGATCCGGCCGAAGGGGCGCGTCGGGCCGATACCCAGTACTGGGCCGCGGACAACATGACCGATCGCCAGAGCGCGCTGTCCGTGCTGTGCGGGCTGGACGTTGCCGAGCGGCAGCAGGCGCTCGATGACTTCCACAAGCGCTATGCGGGCAACGCGCTGGTCATCGACAAGTGGTTTGCGCTGCAGGCCGGTTCCACCCACCCGCTGGTGCTCGACCACATCCGCGACCTGGCGCTGCATCCGGACTTCACGATGTCCAACCCCAACCGCGTGCGGGCGCTCTACATGACCGCCGCGCTCAATCCCAAGGCGTTCCACGATGTCGGGGGTGAGGGATACCGTACCATCGGCGAGCTGATTCGCCGGCTCGACCCGATCAATCCGCAGACTGCCGCGCGCTTCGTTCCCGCGCTGGGCCGCTGGCGGCGAATCGAATCGGAGCGTGCCCACCTGATGAAGGCAGAGCTCGAAAAGATCGCCGCGGCGCCGGACCTTTCGCGCGACGTGCGCGAACAGGTGACCAAGAGCCTTGGGTGAAGATGAGGGTTGAAATGGCGCCTGACATGACCTGTGGCGAAGCGGTCGAAGTCAACCGGGCCGCGCTGCTCGAAGGACTGCCGCATGGCTTCCTCGGCCGCCGCGGCGGCGTGAGTCGGGGCGAGGTCGCGGGACTGAACGTTGGGCTCGGATCGGGCGACAATGCGGATCACGTGGCCGAGAATCGCGCGCGCGCCGTCGCCGCCGTCCAGCCGGGCGCGCAGCTTGTCTCGGTCTACCAGGTCCACTCGCCCGATTGCGTCACAGTCGGCGGGGACGTGTGGACGGACGAACGACGTCCCCATGCAGATGCCCTAGTCACCGATCGACCCGGGCTGCTGCTCGGGATCGTGACGGCCGATTGCGCGCCGGTGCTGCTTGCCGATCGCGAGGCGGGCGTCGTCGGCGCTGCCCATGCCGGCTGGAAGGGCGCCATCGGTGGCGTTACCGACCGCACCATCGAAGCGATGGAAGCCTTGGGCGCGCGGGCCGACCGGATCGTTGCTGCCGTCGGTCCCTGCATCGCTCAGGCGTCCTACGAAGTGGACGAGGCGTTCTTCGAGCGCTTCTGCAAGGACGATGCCGGCAACGCCCGCTTCTTCAAGCCGGGTCGGAAGAGCCACCACCATTTCGATCTTGAAGGTTATGTCGCGGCCCGTCTCGAGGCTGGGGGACTTGCCGCGGTGGAGCGCCTGCGTCTCGATACTTATGCCGAACCGGACCGATTCTTTTCGTTTCGCCGGGCCACGCATCGCAGCGAACCCGCCTACGGGCGCGAGCTTTCGCTGATCGGCCTGGGCTGAACCGGCCCGCCTGACTGCAGCAAACCCCCGGCGACCGGGGCGGTCCCTGTCTAAAGCGCCAAGCTTTCCTGCGCCTTGTGCCAGACCAAAAAGGCGGTTGGCACGGTCGACTTTCGTGTATATCAGGCCCGCCAAGTCGGTATCGGCCCGGAGCACGTCCGGACCGCGTGCCGTCGAAGGGGGATACCAAGCGTACCATTGGTAAGCTGATGGCTCGTTGTCGGCCCCCCGGCAGTGGGTTGTCGAAAGCAAGGCAAGGGCAAACATGGCAGAAGTAGATGGCGTGCGGCGGCGCGACTTCATCAATATCGCCGCGGTAAGCGCGGCGGGTGTCGCTGGCGTTGGGGTAGTGATTCCCCTGGTCAGCCAGATGTCGGCATCGGCCGACGTTCTTGCGGCTTCGTCGACCGAAGTCGATATCTCCTCGATCCAGCCGGGGCAGGCGATCAAGGCGATTTTCCGCAAGCAGCCGGTCTTCGTGCGCAACCTGACTCCCAAGGAGATCAAGGAAGCGAACGCGGTCGACGTCTCGACCCTGCGCGATCCGCAGACGCTTGAAGAGCGTACTAAGGAGGGCAAGGAAAACTGGCTCATCACCATGGGCGTTTGCACCCACCTGGGCTGCGTGCCGCTGGGTGCCGGCGACGGTGAGAACCGCGGCGAGTTCGGCGGTTATTTCTGCCCCTGCCACGGTTCGTCCTACGACACTGCCGCCCGCATCCGTAAGGGCCCCGCGCCCAAGAACCTCGAGGTTCCGGAGTACGAATTCACCTCCGATACCGTCGTCAAGATCGGTTAAGGCCAAGAGAGAGGATCACGATCATGAGCTTTCCCTGGGCCAAGGAATACAAGCCTTCCCATCCCTTCATGAAGTGGATGGACGACCGGCTTCCCCTGCCGCGCCTCGTCTATAACGCTGTCGGCAGCGGCTACGAGGTTCCGCGCAACCTCAACTATTTCTGGAACTTCGGTTTCCTCGCGGGGCTCTGCCTCGTGCTGCAGATCGTCACCGGTATCGTGATGGCGATGCACTATGCATCGAACACCGCGGTGGCTTTCGACACCATCGAAATGACGGTGCGCGACGTGAACTGGGGCTGGCTGATGCGCTATGCGCACGCCAACGGCGCCTCGGCCTTCTTCGTCGTCATCTACATCCATATCTTCCGCGGATTCTACTACGGCTCCTACAAGGCGCCGCGCGAAATGGTGTGGCTGCTGGGCGTCGTGATCTTCCTGTTGATGATGGCGACCGCCTTCATGGGCTACGTGCTTCCCTGGGGCCAGATGAGCTTCTGGGGTGCCAAGGTCATCACCGGCCTGTTCTCCGCGATCCCGCTTGTCGGTGAACCGCTGCAGCAGTGGCTGCTTGGCGGCTTCGCACCGGACAATGCCGCGCTGAACCGCTTCTTCTCGCTGCACTACCTGCTGCCGTTCGTCATCCTGGGCGTCGTGATCCTGCACATCTGGGCACTGCACATCCCGGGCTCGTCGAACCCGACCGGCGTCGAAGTGAAGAGCGAGAGCGACACCGTTCCGTTCTATCCCTACTACGTCGCCAAGGACGGCTGGGCGATCGGCGTGTTCGCGTTCCTGTACTGCCTGATGGTGTTCTTCTTCCCGAACGCCCTGGGCCACCCGGACAACTACATCCCGGCCAACCCGATGAGCACCCCGGCGCACATCGTGCCCGAATGGTACTTCTGGCCGTTCTACGCGATCCTGCGCGCCTTCACCCAGGACTTCTTCTTCATCCCGGCCAAGCTCATGGGCGTGCTGGCGATGTTCGGCGCGATCCTCGTCTGGTTCTTCCTGCCGTGGCTCGACAAGTCGCCGGTGCGTTCGGGCTCCTATCGTCCGATGTACAAGAAGTTCTTCTGGTTCGGCCTGATCCCGGCCATGGCGGTCCTGTTCTACTGCGGCGGTGCGCCGGCTGAAGAACCCTACGTCATGTTCAGTCAGATCGCCGCGCTGTACTACTTCGCGCACTTCCTGATTGTCCTGCCGATCGTCTCGGCGATCGAGAAGCCGCTGCCGCTGCCTTATTCCATCACCGAGTCCGTTCTCGGCGAGGATGAGGCTGCCAAGCTCGCTCCCTCGGCGTGATCAACAGCTAGAACGAAAGACGAAAGACATGGCACGCATTCTCTCGATCCTCGTCGGGCTGTTCTTCACGGTAGCCCTGGCCTGGTCCTTCGTACTCGGCGCCATTACGGCTGCGACTGAACCGTCGCCGCTCACGGCTGAGAAGAAGTTCCACCTTGGGCCCAAGGAAGTACATTTCTCGTTCGACGGGCCCTTCGGCAAGTTCGACAACCAGCAGCTCCAGCGGGGCTTCCAAGTCTACAAGGAAGTCTGCTCGGCCTGCCACGCGCTCAAGCATGTCGCGTTCCGCGATCTTGCCGCGCTCGGCTATACCGAAGCTGAAGTGAAGGCGATTGCGGCGGGCTTCTCGGTTCCGGGCGTCGATCCGAACACCGGTGAATCCACCATGCGTCCCGGCGCCCCGACGGATTACTTCCCGTCGCCGTTCGCCAATGACGTTGCCGCCCGCGCTGCGAACAATAACGCGATTCCGCCGGATCTCTCGCTGATCACGAAGGCGCGTCACGAAGGCTCGGCTTACGTGTACTCCCTGATGACCGGCTTCCAGGAACAGCCCGCCGAACTCCTGAAGGAGTTCCCGGATGCCAAGACGCCGTCGGGCCTGCACTATAACCCGTACTTCGCGAACCTGAACCTCGCTATGGCCCCGCCGCTGGTTGCCGATGGCCAGGTCGAGTATGGCGACGGCACCAAGTCGACCGTCGACCAGATGTCGAAGGACGTTGCCGCGTTCCTCACCTGGGCGGCAGAGCCCAAGCTCGAGAAGCGCAAGCAGACGGGCTGGCCGATCCTCGGCTTCCTGCTCTTCGCGACCATCCTGGGCTACATGTCGTACCGGAACATCTGGGCCGACAAGAAGCACTGATAACCCGGTCTTCCGGACCGGCACGCAGGCGCCCCTCCATCTCCGGATGGCAGGGGCGCTTCGCATTTGAAGGAGTGAAAACCGTGAGTCCCGAAGACCTCAAGGCGCTCGTGCGCTCGATCCCGGATTTCCCCAAGCCGGGTATCCTGTTTCGCGATGTCACGACCCTGATAAGCGACGGTCCCGGATTTGCCGCCGCCGTGGCGATGCTGTCGCAGCGTGTCGAGGCGGCCGGGGCCGAGGCTATCGCGGGAATTGAGGCGCGCGGGTTCATTTTCGGGGCGGCGGTCGCGGCGCACTGCGGTGTGGGCTTCATCCCGGTGCGCAAGCCCGGCAAGCTTCCCGTCCCGGTGCTCGCGATCGACTATGCGCTGGAATACGGGACCGACACGCTCGAGATTGACCCCGGTGCGATCGCCCAAGGCAGCCGGATCGTGCTGATGGACGATCTCATCGCAACTGGCGGCACGGCAATGGCCGCTCTCGAACTGATCCGGCGCGCAGGCGGCGTGGTCGAAGAGGCATTGTTCCTCGTCGACCTGCCGGAGCTGGGCGGTACGTCACGACTGCGCGAGGCCGGCGTCTCGGTAGAAGCGCTGCTCGACTTCCCCGGGCACTGACCGGCGAGCGTTGCCCGCCGTCTCAGGCCGGTACCGAATCCCTGCCCTTGGCGGCGCCATTCTTCTTGCCGCCCTTCTTGCCTTCGGACTCTTCGAGCAGGGCCTGTACGGCCTTGGAACAGGCTATGGTGCCCACTTCGGTCAGCGCGAAGTAGTTCGCTTCGATCTCATCGAGATCGTAGAGATAGTTCACCATGACCCCGTGCGACTGCTTCTGGCCATTGGCCGAGAGATCCGCATTGGCATGGATCGCCTCGAGCCGGGCTCCGTTGCCAAGGTGGAAGCGGGCGACGGGATCGAGAGGCTCCCCGCCTTTCCCCTTGGCTTCGACCAGATAGCGCGCGGCGAGATGTTTGAGTTCGCCCGATCCGGGCAGCCGCGCATCGGTCCCCCGCTCGCTGGCGAGCCACTTGGCGAAGCCCGGAACCGGTGAGAGCGTGGCGAAGGTCTTGAGGTGGGGCAGTTCCTCCTTGAGGAGGCCGACGACGCGCTTGATCAGGTGGTTGCCGAAGGGAATGCCCTTGAGGCCGACCTGGCAATTGCTGATCGAGTAGAAGATCGCGCAGCTCGCCTCGCGTGGATCCATTGTCTCGCGCTCTTCGGCGATCACCTCGTGGATCGCGCCCGGCAGCTGCGGGGTGAGGGCCACTTCGACGAAGATCAGCGGATCGTCGCGCATCTGGGGATGGAAGAAGCCGTAGCAGCGCCGGTCCACCGGCTCGACGCGGCGGCGCAGGTCGTCCCAACCATGGATCGTGTGGACCGCTTCGTAGCGGATGATGCGCTCCAGCAGCGATGCCGGCGAATCCCAGGCGATCCGTCGCAGCTCGAGAAACCCCGCGTTGAACCAGGCGGTGAAGGCGCTTTCCAGCTCGCGGTCCAGCGCGGCCATGCCTGACGAGCGCGAAGCACGCGGTACGGCCAGCAGGTCCTCGCGCAGACCGATCAGGCGCTGCGTGCCCTGCGGTGCGAGGTTGAGCTGATTGATCATCCGGTGGCTGGGCAGTTCGGTTGCGTGGTTCAGCGCCAGTGCCGCGGCCTCGTCACGCTTCTCGTTCCATCGCACGATGGCCTTGTCGATCGCCTTGGTATCGGCCGGATGCCGTTCATGGACCTTGGCGAGAAATTCCTGCCGAGCCTCGGCATCGCTGGCCTCGTAGAGGTCGAAAAAGGCAGATGCGAGAGCTGGGCCGGATGCCCGTCCACGCAGCGAGAGCAGGGCATCGGCGATTTCCAGCAGGCCCTCGCCGCCGCTGCGCCGGGATGTGACGCCAAGGCCGCGCAGCAGCTTGCCGAGGCCCGAGTTCAGCAACAGGTCGAGCGCGTTGCGGCGCCTGCCGGTTGCCTGTTCATCGGTCGGGTTTGGCGTACGGGATGGGCTCATCGTCGTGCGACTCCTCGTCTGGCTGTCGTTCCAGCATAACATTGCTGCACTTGCGAGAACACGATGTCGTGGCCACTTTCCGCGTTGCAAGGGGTGCTGTCCGTACGGCCCGCCACGCCGCCGGTCGCTTGCGTCGACCCGAGGGCCACCATCCACAACGAGAATTCATTTCAGTGCAAGAGAGGCGTTGACGAAACGACGTTTCTGGTGAAAAGCGACTGCACGAAGCGGCTTGCTTTGACCGGACCAGACACCGGATCGAGCGGGTATAGCATAGTGGTAATGCTCTAGCCTTCCAAGCTAGCTAGGCGGGTTCGATTCCCGCTACCCGCTCCAGCCGCCCTCCCGGACATTCGAAATCGATCTGCAGTGCAGCAGCCGTCCGCGCGCAATAGCCGGACGACCGCCTGTTGCTGCCTTCGTCAGCGCGCCTGCGGTGCAGCCGCGGCCGCGTCTGCAGGAAGACCGCCGAGCTGGGTCACGAGCTTGGTATAGGCATCGAGATAGGCCAGGACGATGATCTGCCCGATCTGGGTGTTCTGGTAACCGCCGCCGGCGGCGCCACCGAAAGTATTGCCGCCGAACAGGCCGCCGGCGCCGAAGCTGATGTCGGACTTGCGGGCATAGCCCTCGGTCAGCGCTTCTTCGACCGTCGTGCGCGAATTGACGATGGACAGCGTCACATTCGCCTCGCCCTTCTTCACGTTGAGGCCGCCCGCAACTGCGCCGAAGCCGCGACCGAACAGGCCGCCGCCGACACTGCCGAGAATGCCGCCGACGCCGCCGCCGCCCGAATTGGAATTGGTGCTGACGATGTCGGGCTGCAGGAAGTAATCGGCTGCCTTGATCTGGCCCTTGCCGATATTGGAACCCTTCTGCAGTTCACCCTGATCCGCCAATGCGCGCTCCATGGCGCTGCTCTGCAGCGACCGGCCACGGTTGACGAGCGTGAAGCAGCCGGAACGCTGCACGAAGATGCGCAGGATGGCTTCCGGACTGCCCAGGCTCAGTTCACGCCACCACTGGTTGTCGGGCTCCACGATTCCGACGGTGCCCAGGTTCTTGGTGCAGTGCGGGATGTCGCGGGTTCCCTGTTCCTGCTGCTTGCGTGCCGACGACTTGTCGGCCGCCGTTGCAACATGGGGCAAGGTAGCGATTGCGATTGCGCCAAGTGCGCAGGCGAGCTTTTTCATGAAATCCATCCCTCCTGACGGGCGCTCAATTGGAGTCGCCATCAGCCCACTTCCCGGGCTTGGCCAAGTTTAGTCCAGATTTCGAAGTCAACAACAGTATATTTCAGTGACTTTTGTCACATTACTGGGGCTGGACTGCCATATTGTCTATGAGCCGCGCCTTGCCGATCCTCGCTGCGACCAGCAGGCGCATCGGCCCGTCACCGCGCGCATTGAGCGGTGCGAGGCTGTCGGCATCGGCGAGCCGGGCATAGTCGATGGCAGAGAAACCACCGGACAGCAGCGTAGCCTCGAGCCGCGCAAGGACCCCCGCGACGCTTTCGTTGGCTTCCATGGCAGCGATGGCGGTCTTCATCGCGGCAGGCAGGGTTGCCGCTTGTGCGCGCTGTTCGGGCGTGAGGTAGGCATTGCGCGACGACATCGCGAGGCCGTCCGCTTCGCGCACGGTTTCCACACCGATGATGTTATCGGCCATGGGCAGGGTGAGGTCGAGGTCGCGGGCCATGCGGCGAATGACCGCAAGCTGCTGCCAGTCCTTGGCCCCGAACAGCGCGAAGTCGGGCCGGACCTGGTTGAACAGTTTGCACACGACGGTGGCGACGCCGTCGAAGTGACCGGGGCGCGAAGCGCCGCAGAAGCCTTCGCTCACGCCGGACACCGAGATGTTGCTGGCAAAGCCGACCGGATACATGACATCGACGGTGGGCGCCCACAGCACGTCCACGCCTTCGGCCTCCAGCAGCGCCGAATCGCGCTCAAGCTGGCGGGGATAGGCGTCGAGATCCTCGCCTGCGCCGAATTGCAGGGGGTTCACGAAGATCGAGACGGCGACATGGTCCGCCCGGACCTTCGCCTCGCGAACGAGTGTCAGATGGCCTTCATGAAGCGCTCCCATGGTCGGGACGAAGGCGAGCGATCCACGGGCGCGCAGAGCGTCGACTGCACGGCGTAGTGGATCAAGGCTGTGGACGGTTTGCATTGCTGACGGCTGCTCCGATATGATGCCCTTGACCGGCTGGCGCGCCGGCCATTAGCCGCAGCGCGCCGGGGGCGGCAATGTATTTGACTTGGTGGCCGGGTAAATAGCCCGCATCAACAGGGAAAGCGAACACAGGTCTCGTGACAGCGCATCGCATCGTCTTCGCCAACGAAAAGGGCGGTACCGGCAAGTCCACCACCGCCGTCCACGTAGCCATCGGCCTTGCCTATCAGGGCGCGAAAGTGGCCGCGATCGATCTCGATCCGCGCCAGCGCACCCTGTTCCGCTATCTGGAAAACCGTGTGGAGACCGAACAGCGGCGCGAGATTGCGCTGCCCGGCGCGCGCTTCGCGGTCTATGACGGCGACGACGTCAACGAACTCGACGCGCTGTCCGAGGAAATCGCCGACGGTTACGACTTCCTGATCTTCGACACTCCGGGTCGCGACGACGTCTTCGCCCGCCACGTGGCGACGACTGCGGATACACTCGTCACCCCGCTGAACGACAGCTTCGTCGACTTCGACCTTATCGGCCAGGTGGAGAGCGAGAGCTTCCGTGTGAAGAAGCTCTCCTTCTATGCCGAGCTCATGTGGGAAACGCGCAAGAAGCGCGGCTTGAAGACGATCCAGGAAGGCCGCCGCGAACTGGACTGGGTGGTGGTGCGCAACCGCGTACAGCACGTCGAGGCACGCAACATGCGCCGTCTCGACGAAGCCCTGAAGGAACTGTCCAAGCGTGTGGGTTTCCGCATCGCCAGCGGCCTTTCGGAACGCGTCATCTACCGCGAGCTGTTCCCCTCCGGCCTGACCCTGCTCGACAAGGGCCATCTCGGCGAACTGGGCACCAGCCATCTCGTTGCCCGGCAGGAACTGCGCAGCCTCGTTGCCGGCCTCAACCTGCCGGTGCCGGTCCGCGACAAGGGCGAACTCGAACTCGCGTCGCACGCATGAAATTCCTGTGGCTGGCGGCGCTGGCATGCATCGCCTGGAAGCTCGCGTTCGGGCGCTGGCCATGGGAATCGCGCAAGCGCAGCGGCAAGGCTTTCCCCCGCGCGCGCGCGCGGGCCCTGTTGGGCGTATCGGAAGGGGCCAGCCGCAAGGACATTCTCGAGGCGCACAAGCGGCTTGTTGCGCAAGTGCATCCCGACCGGGGCGGCTCGAACGAAAAGGTTCATGAGGCCAACGAGGCGCGCGACATCCTGCTTGCCAATCTCCCTCAGGACAGCACTCCCAAGCCATGAGCCATCGCTTCGATCCGACGATCCTGCGCGAATATGACATTCGCGGGGTGGTCGGCGAGACGCTCGGCCCCGATGACGCCCGCGCGATCGGCCGTAGCTTCGGCACGCTCGTGCGGCGCGCCGGGGGGCGCAAGGTTGCGGTCGGGCGTGACGGTCGGACCAGTTCACCGATGCTGGAGGCCGCGCTGGTCGAGGGGCTGACGGGCTGCGGCGTCGATGTCGTGCAGATCGGCCTGGGGCCGACGCCGATGCTCTACTTTGCCGAGGCCACTGGCGCGGACATTGACGCGGGCATCCAGATCACCGGCAGCCACAACCCGCCCGGGCACAACGGTTTCAAGATGGTGCTGGCAGGCAAGCCGTTCTTCGGAGAGGACATCGCCCGCCTCGGTGCCATGGCGCAGGCGGGGGTCTGGGACGAAGGTGCCGGCCGTGTAGAGGCTCGCGAGGTCCTGGAAGCCTACGTCGCCCGGATCGTCGAGGGTCTGGGCGACGTGCCGAGGGCGGCGCTGTCCGCGCTGCGAATCGGCTGGGATGCCGGAAACGGGGCTGCCGGGCCGGCACTGGAAAAGCTGACGGCGCGCTTGCCGGGTAAGCATTTCCTGCTCTTCACCACGGTCGACGGGACCTTTCCCAATCACCATCCCGATCCGACCGAGGAAGCCAACCTGGTCGACCTCAAGGCGCTCGTCGCGGCCGAGGGACTGGACTTCGGCATCGCTTTCGACGGCGATGCCGACCGCATCGGCGTGGTCGATGGAATGGGGCGAACGATTTGGGGCGATCAGCTGCTGATGATCTTTGCCGAAGACCTGTTGCGGCTGGTTCCCGGGGCGACCGTCATCGCTGACGTCAAGGCGTCGCAGGCCCTCTTCGATGCGATTGCCGGCCATGGCGGGGTTCCGCTGATGTGGAAGACCGGCCATTCGCTGATGAAGGCGAAAATGGCCGAGACAGGGGCGCCGCTGGCCGGAGAGATGAGCGGCCACGTCTTCTTCGCGCATGACTTTTATGGCTACGACGACGCGCTCTATGCGGCGGTCCGACTGATGGCAGCCTCGGTGCGCCTGGGCCGCTCCATCACCGAATTGCGCGGGGCCATGCCGGACCTGCTCAATACGCCCGAGCTGCGTTTCCACGTCGATGAGAACCGCAAGTTCGCGGCGGTCGAGGAAGTGCGCCAGCGGCTTGCCGAAGCGGGGGCCGATTTCATCGCCATCGATGGCGTGCGGGTGAGGACCCCGGATGGCTGGTGGCTGCTGCGGGCCTCAAACACGCAGGACGTGCTGGTCGCCCGCGCCGAGAGCACGACGGCGCAAGGACTGGAGCGTCTTATCGCGCAAGTCGACGCGCAGCTTGCCGCATCGGGGCTTGCGCGAGACAACTGAGGCGCACGGCAAGCGGGATCAGATCAGGAGCAGGGCGGTCACCGTCACGGGAATCGCGCAGGCGATCAGGGGGAGCGTCCCGTGCTTGCCCTTGTGCCAACCGCCGACGCTGCTGGCGACGAAGGCCTTGAACAGGGTGTTGAGAATGACCGGCACGGAGAGGACGAGACCTGCAGTCCTTGGCGTCAGCGTGCCTGCGGGCAAGTTGCCTAGAGTGATGATCGCGGAATCCACGTCCACCGCGCCCGAGAGCGCCAGGACGATGGCGAGTTCCCTGTCGCCGAAGTGCTGGAGCACCCATTGCGCAGCTACCGTCAGGACCATGACCAGCACGGTCAGCAGCAGGGCAGGGCCGATGTCGAAGGGGTTGCGCATCTCGACGTCGTGACCGTCCTCGCTGCGCTTCTCCTGCGCGGCGCGCCGCAGATACCACAAGGCGATGACGAGGCTCACCACCATGCCGGGGGCGACGATTTGCGCCAGTTCGGGCAGGGCGGGCGGGGCAAGAACGCTCACGAGCGCGAGCACGCGCATGAACATTACCAGCGATGCCAGGGAGATCCCGGCGGCCACGATCATGGTTCCCTGCGTCCCCTCCTTCAGCTTGTTGGCAAGCGAGGCGGTCACCGCCGTGGAGGAGACGAAGGATCCGGCTGCCGCGGTTGCGAGGATGCCGCGCGTCGGGCCGAGGATGCGGGCGGCGAAATAGCCGGCGAAGGAGAAACCCGAAACCAGCACGACGACGAGCCAGAGCTTGCGCGGGTTCCATGCGTCGTAGGGGCCGAAGGACTTGTCGGGCAGCAGCGGAAGGATGACGAGCGCGATCAGCGCGAAGCGCGCGATGGAGAGCATCTCCTTCTCGCTCAGATGCCGGATCCAGCCGTGGAGCTGCGTGCGCATGGCCAGGATCAGGACCATCACGACGGCGATGGCGATGCCCAGCAATTCTTCTCCGGTGCCGACCAGAAAGCCGCAGGCGAGCGTGAGCAGGGCGACGATCCCGGACGTGCCGTCGATCCGCTGGGAGCTGCGCGTAGCCCTTTCGTAGCCGAGGATTACCAGGGCGCAGATCGCCACCAGCAGCGTCGTGGCCGGACCTTTGGCATTGGTGTAGAGCAGGCCGGCCAGGCTCCCGCCCAGGCCGATGAGGGCGAAGGTACGGATACCGGCAAAGCGCGAGCCTTCCGGCTGGTCGCGCAGGACCCAGCCGCGCTGGAGGCCGACGAGCAGCCCCAGTGCCAGACCGACACCGGCGGCCGTCAGGTGATCGGTGTCGGCAATCGCTATCATTCCACCTCCCTGCGGCGTCGTTGCGGCCTTCTTCGAAGATCGCGGCATGTGTCGCAAGGGGGCTTGCCGGAACCGGACGAGTTCCCGCTGCATTTTCAGTGGGGAACGCTATGTTGCAGGTCCGATGAGCCGAGCCGGGACAGACCAGGAATGACTGAGCAAGCGGGAGTCCCGCCCGAGATCGCGCAATGGTTCGAAGGGCGGGGCTGGCGCGTCCGGCGCCACCAGGCCGAAATGCTGGCGGCTGCGGACGAGGGGCGCCATGCCCTGCTGGTGGCGGATACCGGAGCGGGCAAGACCCTTGCAGGCTTCCTGCCGACGCTGGCGGCCTTCTGTCCCTCGCGGCTGGGCGGGGCGATACCTGTCGACGGTCTCCACACGCTCTACGTCTCACCGCTCAAGGCGCTGGCGCACGATGTGCAGCGCAACCTCCTGACCCCGGTCGAGGAAATCGGGCTGCCGGTCCGCATCGAGACCCGCAGTGGCGATACGCCGTCCGACCGCAAGGCCCGGCAGCGGGCCCGTCCACCGCATGTCCTGCTGACGACGCCCGAATCGCTGTCCCTGCTGCTCAGCTATCCGGAAGCGCCGGAGCTGTTCTCCACCCTGCGGCGGGTAGTGATCGACGAAGTACACGCATTCGCCACCGGCAAGCGCGGCGATCTGCTGGCACTCTCGCTTGCGCGGTTGCAGGCGCTTGCGCCCGGGATGCAGCGCGCAGCACTTTCGGCGACCCTTGCCGACCCCGATTCCTACCGTGACTGGCTGGCACCGTGGGGGGACATCGATTCGGTCGCGCTCGTCGAGGGCGAGCCTGGCGCGGACCCGGATGTCTCCATTCTGCTTCCGCGCGACGAGCGGATTCCCTGGAGCGGGCATGCGGCGACCTGGGCGATCGACCAGCTCTACGAGAAGATCCGGGCGCATCGCACGACGCTGGTGTTCACCAACACCCGCTTCCTTGCCGAGTATATCTTCCAGTGCCTCTGGGACGCCAACGAGGACAAGCTGTCCATCGGCATCCATCACGGCTCCCTGTCGAAAGAGGCACGCCGCAAGGTGGAAGGGGCGATGGCGCGAGGCGAGTTGCGGGCGCTCGTCTGTACGGCCAGCCTCGATTTGGGCATCGACTGGGGCGATATCGACCTCGTCGTCCAGATGGGGGCGCCCAAGGGCTCCTCGCGCCTGCTGCAGCGCATCGGCAGGGCGAACCACCGCCTCGACAGCCCGAGCGAGGCCGTGCTGGTCCCGGGCAACCGCTTCGAGTTCTTCGAGGCATTCGCCGCGCAGGAGGCGGTCAGGGAAGGACGGCGCGACGGCGAGGGGTTCCGTCCGGGCGGTCTGGACGTCCTGGCCCAGCACGTCATGGCATGCGCCTGCTCCGGCCCGTTCCGGGAGGAAGATGTCCTGTCCGAAGTGCGCTCCACCCAGGCCTACGCCTGGGTGGACGAGACGATCTTCGCGCGGGTCCTCGATTTCGTGGCGACCGGCGGATATGCGCTGCGTTCCTACGACCGTTTCCGCCGGATCGTGAAGGAGAGGGACGGCACCTGGCGGCTGACCCATCCCGAGCATGCTGCGCGCCACCGGCTCAACGCCGGGATCATCGTCGATGCCGAGATGCTGGATGTGCGCTTTCGTAACGGCCGCTCGCTGGGCAAGGTGGAGGAGGGGTTCGGCGCCAGCCTGGAGCCCGGCGATACCTTCCGCTTTGCCGGCATGGATCTAGAAGTGGAATCGCTCAAGGATCTCGACCTTGTCGTCCGGGCGGCGAAGCGTTCGGCGACGATCCCCAGCTACATGGGGCAACGCATGCCGATCTCGACCCATCTGGCGGACCGGGTGCGCGAGATGCTGGCGGACCGGGCTGGCTGGGCGCGCTTTCCCGATGACGTGCGCGAATGGCTGGAAGTGCAGGACTGGCGCTCGCACCTGCCGGCTCCGGGGCGCCTTCTGGTCGAGAGCTTTCCCCATCGCGGGCTGGCCTATACGACCTACTACACATTCGAGGGCTGGCCGGCGAACCAGTCGTTGGGAATGCTGGTGACGCGCCGCATGGAGGATCGCGGGCTGGGCCCGCTCGGCTTCGTGGCGACAGACTATGCGCTATCCATCTGGGGCCTCGAGCCGGTGGAGGATCCGGCGGCTCTGCTCTCACCCGACATCCTCACCCACGAATTCGTCGACTGGGTGCAGCAGTCCTATCTGCTGCGCCGGGCGTTCCGAGAGGTCGCCGTGATTTCCGGCCTTGTCGAGCGACAGCAACCCGGCAAGCGCAAGTCGGGACGGCAGGTCACCTTCTCGACCGACCTGATCTACGATGTCCTGCGCAAGTACGAGCCGGATCACCTCCTGCTTGAGGCGGCCTGGGCCGACGCCCGCTCGCGCATGACCGACGTGGCGCGTGTGGCGGATGTCCTCGACCGGGCCGCGCGCGAGATCGATCACATTCGGCTCGATCGGATCAGCCCGCTGTCCGTTCCCGTGCTATCCATGATCGGGCGGGAGAACCTGCCGTCCGGAGCGGCGGATGACGAATTGCTTCACGAGGCGGAAAGCCTCGCCTCGCTTGCCATGCGTGTCGATCCGGTGCTGGAGGACCAGTTTCGAAGGTCGCCCGGTTGAGCGCGTATCATGCGCGCATAGAAAAAGGGGCGGATTTCTCCGCCCCTTTTCCGTGATCCTGAATGGATCCGCCGGTTTCGACTTACTTGCCGAATTCAGCGTACTGTTCGTTGCCGACGAAGCCGAACTTCGAGACCTGCGAAGCCTTGATCACCTGCAGCACCTTGGCCGAGAGATCGTAGCTGGCCTGCGGCTCCGGCTGGAACTGCAGTTCCGGCTCGGGATCGATCTTGGTCGTGTCCGCGAGCAGGCGCTGCAGGGTCGCGCCGTCGATCTGGTTGCCGTTCCACATGATCTTGTCATCCGAGGTAAGGACAACCTTGTTGCGGACCGGGTCGACCGGCGGAGGGGTGTCCGTCGGAGGGGTTGCAACCGGCAGGTCGATGTCGATCGAGTGCGTCGCAACCGGGATGGTGATGATGAACATGATGAGGAGAACGAGCATGACGTCGATCAACGGCGTCGTGTTCATTTCCATCATCGGCGAGCCATCATCCTTGCCGCCTGACATTGCCATGAGGTGTTACTCCTGTTCCTTTACGAACGTCAGGCGTTCGGGTCGACGGGGTTCGAGATGAACCCGACCGTCGGATAGCCCGAGATCTGGACGTTGTAGATCGCACCGGCAACGCACCGCCACGGGGCGTTCACGTCGCCGCGGATGTGCACCTGCGGGATGAGGTCCGGATTCTTCATCAGGGCCTCGGCGCCGCCTTCGCGCTTCACGATCGAGTCGAGGCGCTTGAAGGCACGGTCGCGCAGTTCTTCCGCAGTGACCGGTGTGATGTTGTTGAAGTAGACGCGGCACTCGCCATTGCGCGATGCGCCCGTGTAACCGGGTTCACCTGCGTTGCGACCGGCATCGTCAGTCGTCGAAACGGTGAGGAGCAGGTTTTCGACCTTGTCCTTCGATTCAACCGACTTGATGATCGGAATGTGCAGCTTTTCGATCGTCTGGATCGCGACCGGAACCGCGATCAGGAAGATGATCAGAAGCACCAGCATGACGTCGACGAGCGGCGTCGTGTTGATGTCGGACATCGGTGAGTCTGCACCGCCTCCGCCCGTGGATATCGCCATAGTCTTATCCTAATCCTAGCGTTGCCCTGGGGAGGCGACGGACACGCATGCATCGCTCCGTCGCCTTGGGCCCCGAAAACGCGGCAGCTTGAGTACCTGCCGCGTTTCTAGCGTCTTACGACTTGGCCGGAGCGGCAGCCGGCTTGGCCGGAGCAGCCTTGGCCGGAGCAGAAGCGATGGCGGGCTTCACGGCGCCCTTCGAGTTGATGTTCGCGAGAACGTCGTTCGAGAAGCCGGTCAGCATTTCCGCGATGCGCTTGTTGCGGCTCTGGAGGTAGTTGTAGGCGAGAACGGCGGGAACGGCGACGAGCAGACCCAGCGCGGTCATGATCAGAGCTTCACCGACCGGACCGGCGACCTTGTCGATCGAGGCCGAACCGGCGATGCCGATGGCGATCAGAGCGCGGTAGATGCCGACGACGGTACCGAACAGACCGATGAACGGTGCGGTCGCGCCGACGGTGGCAAGGAACGGCAGACCCGAAGCGAGACGCGCGTTGATGGTCGATTCCGAGCGAGCGAGCGAGCCGTGGAGCCAGTCGTGGGCTTCGAGCGAATCGGTCATCTTGGCGTGCTGGTCTTCAGCGGCGATGCCGTCGTCGACGAGCTGGCGCCATGCGCTGTTCTTTTCGAGCTTGGCGGCGCCTTCACGCAGGGTGGGAGCCTTCCAGAAGCTGGTGCGGACAGTGTTGAACTGGCGCAGGATCTTCGACTGTTCGAACCACTTGGTGAACAGGATGTAGAACGAACCGAAGGACATAATGCCGAGAATGATCACGGTCGCGTAGGCGATGAAGCCGCCCTGCTCGAGGGCTTCAGCGAAACCGAATTTGTTCTGAGGCGCGGCGGCTTCGCCGGCAGCGGCGAGGATGTCAACGATAAGCATGCGATTTTACCTCTCAAGAAGAATGCAGGAGTTGGCCGGGGTCCGCTCAGGACCCTGCCGTACAGGAGTTAGTTGAGCTTGTAGACGATCGCGGTCGAATACGTATCCGTCGTCGGATTACCCGCGGTGTCGAGGGCCGGGTTGAAGCGTGCGTAGCGGCTCATGCCGTCACATGCAGCTTCGTCCAGGTCCGGGCTGCCGCTCGAGCTCGTTACCGAGCATGCGGTAACCCTGCCGTCCGGGCCGATGGACACGCGCACGCCAACGCGACCTTCACGCTCTTCACGAGCGGCGCGGGTCGGGTAGTTGGCCTGGATGCGGGCTGCCCAGCTGTTCATGCCCTTGGGCGTGGCGCCCTTGGACTTGGACGGCGGCGGCGGCGGCGGCGGGGGTGCTGCAGTCTGGATGACCACAGGCGGCGGCGGCGGCGGGGTGATCACGGTCTGCACCGGCGGCGGGGCCGGAGCGATGTTGATCGGCGGCGGCGGCGCCACAATGGGCGGCGGCGGTACATTTTCCTGTTTCGGAGGTGGCGGCGGCGGCTCTTCCTCCTTGGGTTTCTCTTCCTTGATGTCCACGGTAGTCACCTTATTGATGACTTTCTTCGCCGCCTCGTAGGCGAGGCCCGTGACTAGCGCATAGCCGACGAAGACGTGGATCAGCGCGACAATGACAAGCGCGGTAATCTTATTACCGCTCATTTGCTGGTCAGCGTAAGCCATTCAGACGCATCACTCCATTACCAAGCCCCGGACGAATCCAAGGGCGACCATGGCCTTCGCAGTTGCGAAGTCCATGACGAAACTTAAATTACCCACCCTGACGGCTGACAACCCTTAACCCGTAGACGGTGCAACGGGGGACCGGGCCGAGGGGCGTTTTTTTGTTTTTGCCCCGTTTTGCGAGCTTCATTAGCGGTGAAGCCCCCCCTGCGCAATGTCTTATGAGCGTGACAGAGGTTAACCGTCAATTCAGCCCCGTTCGTACGAAATTATCGCCAAGCGATTTTGAGCCTGTCAATCGACAGGCCTATACAGTTTGTTCTTTCTACGGAGATACCGTTCCATGTCATCCAAATTGCGCGTACTTGCGAATGGGTTCGCAGGGATCTTGCTCGCTTCGCAAGCTTTTCCCGTACTCGCGCAGGATAGCGCGGCAGTGTCCACCGGCGTTACTTACGCCGACGTCGCCGACCTAGCTGATTCGTCAGGTCTGGTGATCCATGCACAGGTTCGAAAAATGATCCGGGTGGCCGACGAGAGGGCGCCTGGCCTGAAACCGGGCATGGCGCGCTTCTATGTTCAGGCCGATACGAAGGCGCTGCTGACCGGTTCGACGCCGCTCGGCGAATCAGTCGCGTACCTCGTCGACCTCCCGCTCGATGCGCGCGGCAAGGCACCCAGCCTCAAGAAGCAGGACGTCCTGCTCTTCGCACGTGCGGTAAAGGGAAGGCCCGGCGAGATCCAGCTTGTGTCGCCCGAGGCACAGCAGCTCTGGACGCCGGAGGCCGATGCCGAAGTCCGCCGCGTGCTCCAGGCCCTCGTCGCGCCCGATGCTCCTGCGAAGGTGACCGGGGTTCGCGAAATTCTCTACGTGCCGGGAACGCTGGCCGGGCAGGGGGAGACCCAGATCTTCCTCTCGACCAAGGATGGCTCGGCAGCCTCGATCACCGTGCGCCATGAGCCCGGACAGCCGCCGGTCTGGGGGGCCTCCTTTTCCGAGCTGATCGCCGATGTCGGCAATCCGCCCAGGCGCGACACGCTCGAATGGTACCGCCTCGCCTGTTTCCTGCCGAACACGCTGTCGCCCAAGTCCAATGTTTCCGAAAGCTTCGCGGCGCGCCGACAGGCCGAATCCGACTACCGGATGGTTCTGGGCGAACTCGGCGTGTGCCGCCGCACATTGGGTCAGGGGAACTGAAGGGGCGGCGTGGATGCGGGGCGCCTTCAACAGGGTCGCCTTGCGGCAAGATTGACGGTTGGCGCGGGAATGTACTGGCAATTCCGCCCCGCCTCGCCTAGGGCGCGCTCCCGAAAGGGAAGTCCATGGTAGAACCGCTCAATATCGCACTTGCAGGCCTGGGTACCGTCGGTACCGGCGTCGTCCGTCTCATCGAGACCAATGCGGAGCTTATTGCCCGCCGTGCAGGGCGTCCGATTCGCATTGCCGCGGTCAGTGCGCGCGACCGCACCAAGGATCGCGGTGTCGACCTGACGCAGTATGTCTGGGAAGACGATCCCGCAGCACTTGCGGCACGCGATGACGTCGATGTCGTCGTGGAGCTGGTGGGCGGCTCGGATGGTCCGGCGCTGTCTCTCGCACGCAAGGCGATCGGTAATGGCAAGGGCCTGGTCACTGCCAACAAGGCGATGATTGCCCATCACGGACTTGAGCTGGCTTCGGCTGCCGAAGCCGCCGGCGTGGCCCTGAAGTTCGAAGCGGCGGTTGCCGGGGGCATCCCGGTCATCAAGGGCCTGAGCGAAGGCGCCGCAGCCAACGAGATCGAGCGCGTCTACGGCATTCTCAACGGCACCTGCAATTACATCCTCTCCACCATGGAGGATACCGGCCGGGACTTCACCGATGTTCTCGAGGAAGCGCAGCGCCTGGGTTATGCGGAAGCCGATCCGACCTTCGACATCGAAGGCATCGATGCTGCACACAAGCTGTCGATCCTTGCCGCCATCGCCTTCGGTTCGCGCCTGCGTTTCGACGCCGTGGAGACCATGGGCGTCTCGCCGGTCAAGGCTGCGGACATCGAGCAGGCCCGTTCGCTGGGCTACGTCATCCGCCTGATCGGCATGGCCGAGATCGACCGCCTCGATGGCGGAGTCGGTCTCTTCCAGCGGGTGCGGCCGCATCTCGTTCCGATCGACCACCCGCTCGCGCATGTCGACGGGGCTACGAACGCCGTAGTCGCCGAGGGCAACTTCATGGGCCGCCTGCTGTTTCAGGGCGCCGGCGCCGGTGACGGGCCGACTGCGAGCGCCGTGGTCGCCGACATCATCGACATCGCGCGTGGCGAAAAGGGCGCGGCCTTCTCGATGCCGGCGAACGAGCTTGAAGATATCGCTCCGGCACCGACCGGTCACCGCAACAGCCGGTCCTACCTTCGCTTCATCGTCCACGACCGCCCTGGCGTTCTTGCCGAGATCACGGCGGCTATGCGCGATGCAGGCGTTTCCATCGAAAGCCTGATCCAGAAGGCTCCTTCGGACGATGCGGGTGAAGTCATCATCGCCGTCGTCACGCACGAGGGACCGGAATCGGCAGTCACAGAGGCCATGCGCATTCTGGACGGATCGGACAGCCTCGCGGGCCAGCCGCTGGTCATGCAGATCATCGCCAACTGATCGCGCAGCCCGAGCAAGGGATCGGGCGCAGTTCTGCGGCCCGATCCTCCGTCTCGGGGTCAGTCGGCGCGCATCTCGCCCTTGGCGATCTTGTCGGCATCCGATCCTTCCGGGGCTTCGGGGATCGATGAAAGGTCGATGATGTAGGGTTGGGTCACTCTGCCGAAGCCCATCGTCGCCTTGCCCTTGAAGATGCCGTTTCCGGCAACATCGGGCGGGCGAAGCTGGCCGTCGTTCAATGCTTCCTTCGAATTGGGATCGCTCTCGGCGGTGGACGGCATGCGAAATTCGTCCTGCTTGGGCGCGCAGACGACGATGTCGCCCCGCCGCTCCGGCGCAGTGCAGCGATTGGTCAGCTTGTCCGGCGTCACGCGGCCGCCCGCCATCATCCTTTCCGCCAGTTCCCGATCAGCGTCGCTCACCTGTGCCATTGCCGGGATGGGCGCAAATGCAACCAGCGCGAAAACGAAAGGCCACCTTCTCGACAATTCCAATTCCTCTGTCTAAGCGGTCCGAACCTTTCCTCCTCGGATTAATCCGGAGTGAACATGTCCGACAAGAAAACTCCTGCAAGTAAAGTTCTCGATCGCGTTCTCGTTCTCGAAATGGTGCGCGTTACTGAGGCAGCGGCCATTGCCGCGTCTGAACTAATTGGTCGCGGTGACGAGAAAGCTGCCGATCATGCCGCCGTTGAGGCCATGCGCAAGGCTTTTGACGAACTTTATATCGACGGGACTGTCGTGATTGGTGAGGGAGAGCGGGACGAGGCTCCCATGCTCTTCATCGGCGAGAAGGTCGGCGGTGCACCTGACCGGGGGCCGAAGATCGACATCGCGCTCGACCCGCTGGAAGGCACGACGATCACGGCCAAGGCCGGGCCGAATGCGCTGGCGGTGCTGGCTGCCGCCGAAGAAGGCGGCCTGCTCAACGCGCCCGATGTTTACATGGACAAGCTGGCGGTAGGGCCGGGCTATCCGGAGGGCGTGATCGACCTCAACAAGACGCCGACCGAGAACATCAAGTCGATCGCCGCGGCCAAGGGCGTCGATCCTCACGAGATCATCGTATGCGTGCTCGACCGACCGCGCCATGCCGACCTGATCGAGGAACTGCGCGCGATCGGTTGCGGCATCCAGCTCATCCCCGATGGCGATGTCGCCGGCGTGATCGCGGTTACCGACGAGACGACCACGATCGACGTCTACATGGGTTCGGGTGGTGCGCCCGAGGGCGTGCTGGCCGCTGCTGCGCTGCGCTGCGTGGGCGGGCAGATGCAGGGGCGCCTGCTGTTCCGTAATGACGATGAGCGGGCCCGTGCGCGCAAATGGGGGATCGAGGACCTGAACAAGGTCTACGCGCTTAACGAACTGGCCAAGGGCGACTGCATCTTCGCGGCGACCGGCGTGACCAGCGGTTCGCTGCTCGATGGCGTGAAGCGCCTCAAGGGCGGCAAGATGACAACCGAAAGCGTCGTCATGCGCGCAAGTTCGGGAACGGTGCGCTGGATCAAGGGCGAACACCGCCACTGATCGCCTCGTCCAGACGATTCAGGCAGTTAGGGCCGGGTCCGTTGGTGCGGGTCCGGCCTTACCGCTTGTGGCGGGGGAGAAAAACCTGCCGCGCTCTATTGCAATCGCATGACGCATGGCTAGAGGCCTGCGCCATCAGCCCAAAAACTATCGGCCGTCTCGGGGATTCGCGATGAAGATCATGTCCGGCAACAGCAACCTTCCGCTTGCGCGCGCTATCGCGGGCTATCTGGAGTTGCCGCTAACCGATGCCAGCGTCCGGCGCTTCGCCGACGAGGAAATCTTCGTCGAAATCCATGAGAACGTGCGCGGCGAAGATGTCTTCGTCGTCCAGCCGACGAGCTTCCCGGCGAACGACAACCTGATGGAACTGCTGATCTGCATCGACGCGCTGCGCCGCGCTTCGGCCAAGCGGATCACGGCTGTCGTTCCCTACTTCGGCTATGCCCGCCAGGACCGCAAGCCCGGACCGCGCACGCCGATCTCGGCCAAGCTCGTTGCCAACCTGATCACCGAAGCCGGCGCCGACCGCGTCCTCTCGGTCGACCTGCACGCCGGTCAGATCCAGGGCTTCTTCGATATCCCGACCGACAACCTCTTCGCAGCGCCGGTCATGGCGGCCGATATCCAGGCCCGCTACGGCGACCAGTCGCTGATGGTGGTCTCGCCTGACGTCGGCGGCGTGGTCCGCGCCCGCGCGCTGGCCAAGCGTCTCGACAATGCGCCGCTGGCCATCGTCGACAAGCGGCGCGATCGTCCGGGCCAGTCCGAGGTCATGAACATCATCGGCGACGTCAAGGGCCGCGCCTGCATCCTGATCGACGACATCATCGATTCGGGCGGCACCCTGTGCAATGCCGCGCAGGCGCTGATGGACGAGGGCGCGGTCAGCGTCACCGCCTACATCACCCACGGTGTGCTCTCTGGTGCGGCGGTTTCGCGCGTGAACAATTCGGCGCTCAAGGAACTGGTGATCACCGATTCGATTCAGGCCACCGAGGCCGCCCGCGAATCGGATCGCATCCGCATCCTGACCATCGCGCCGCTGATCGGCGAGGCGATTCGCCGTATCGCTGACGAAAGCTCGGTTTCCAGCCTCTTCGACTGAGCTGGATCCGCTTCCAATCAAACGATGAAGGGCTGGCGCTGCGAGTGTGGCGTCCGGCTCGTCACGCCCAGGGTCTGTCTTCTCCGGGCTGGAGCCGCTTGAGCGCTTCCAGCCTGCGGGCCTGCCGCGATTCGAGGGCCAGGGTCAGGATCGGCTGCGGCGTGCTCTGGAACTGGCGCGGCGACATTCCGAACAGTTCGGTGAATTCGTGGATGAGGTGGCTTTCATCGTAATAGCGCAGGGTGATCTCGTCGCCCTCGTTCCTGTCCGCCACGCCGCGCAGGTAGCTTGCCATGTCGAGCGCGCGGGCGCGGCGCAAGACCTGCTTGGGTGACATGCCGAAGTCACGGCTGACCATGCGTTCGAGCTTGCGGCGTTCGACGCCGCAATCGCGCGCCGCCTGGGCGACGGTGATGTTGGGATTGCTGAACGCCAGCTCTTCGAAGCGGGAGATGATCGGATCGGGCTGCTTTGCGTCGATCTGAGCGATTCGCTGCCGAATCATCTCTTCCAGTCCCTGCAGCCAGTCTTCCGGGGTTCCATCCGGATCGATGCGTGAAAGGATGTTGGCCGAGGGCGTTTTGACCGCATCGGTCACGACCAGCCGGTCCACGAATTCGCGCACGTGCAGGCCCTGCAGCGTGAGGCAGGCACCCGGGCGCAAGGCAAGGCCGACGCTTGTGAAGCTGCCCGTTACCGAAACGGGCATGCGCCGCGACTGAGGGCCGAAAAATAGTGCAGCCTTGCCGAAATGTTCGGGGCCTGTAGCCGTCACCGCCCTCCAGTCGCCGGCAAGCTGGATACGCACGCAGGCGGTGTCGTTGAACAGCCCGCAGGACAACCGATAGTCCTCAGGTGCGGTTACTTTGGTCACGTACAGGCGACCTACCCACGGGGCCAGGTCCGGTGCAGGTGCCCGGTTATAGGAAAGGGGTTGGCCTCCACTAGTCATCCCCTGTTCCGACGCTATGGACGAGTCCACGGCCGGACGTTTCTTGCGATGCATGCCCCTCTTTCGTTAAGTTAAAACCCCTTAACCATGAAATACAATGTCGCTCCAAGTGTCGCAATGTAGGAAATTCATACATTCCTTTTAGCCGACCTGCAATTTTCTTACAGGTACTGCAGTTAACATATTGCCGCTTGACCAGTCCGGAAAGCTGCAGGCAGAGGGTGCCCATGAAGATCGATCAGGACCTCGCCCTTGCCCTGCGTCTGGCGGATGCCGCCGGCGATGCGATTCGCCCGCACTTTCGTTCCGGACTCAATGCCGAGCGCAAGGATGATGCCTCACCGGTAACGGTGGCCGACCGCGCCGCCGAAGAGGCGATGCGCCGGATCCTCAAGGCGGAAGTGCCGCGCGACGAGATCGTCGGCGAGGAATTCGGCACCGAAGCCGGAACATCGGGCCGGACCTGGGTGCTCGACCCGATCGACGGCACCGTCTCGTTCATCGCGGGTCGGCCGATCTTCGGCACCCTGATCGCCCTGCTGGTCGACGGCTGGCCCGTGATGGGCGTGATCGATCAGCCGATTCTCGGTGAGCGTTGGGTGGGCGCCAGCGGCATGGCGACCACGTTCAATGGACGCGAGGTGCGCACCCGGACCTGCCGCCAACTCTCCGATGCCATGCTGGCGACGACTGGCCCGCAATATTTCGACGACCATCAGGGCGACCACTTCATGGCCCTTGCCGCCCGCACCGACCATCGCCGGATGATGATGGGCGGGGACTGCTATAATTATGGCCTGCTTGCTTCGGGGCAGATCGATCTCGTCTGCGAGGCCGGGTTGAAGCTGCACGATTGGGCTGCTCTCGTGCCGATCGTCGAAGGGGCGGGCGGGACGATGTGCGACTGGAACGGTGAGCCGCTTCACGCCGCCTCGGGCGGTGAAGTCCTTGCGATCGGCGATCCGGCGCGACTGGAAGACGTCGTGGAAGCGCTGGCTTGCCATCACTGATCGGTGACGGCCCGAAGCGGTGACGCGGCTGCGATTATTCGTTTACGGTACGCTTCAGCCCCACGCGGGAACCCGCATGGGCGAATGGATCGCGGCGCGCTGCGGGGCAAGCGCAGAAGCCAGCGTTCCCGGACGGATTCATGCGATTCGCGTCAGCAGTGGCTGGTTTCCCGCTCTGGTTCCGGCGGCATCCGCGCAACGCGTGCGCGGCACCTTGTGCGACCTTGAACTGGCGGCAGGCGAATTGTCCATTCTCGATCGTTATGAAGGCAGGGAATACCGCCGCGCGGCGATGCCGGTGCGCACCGACCAGGGATTGCGAATCGCGGCGCAGGTCTATCTCTGGCGGATCCCGCTTCCCGCTCATGCTCGCCCGATAGTCGGCGGTGATTTCCTCGCATGGCTCAAGGAGAGCCGGTCGAGTGCTTTCACCACGTTGCGTAACGGGGTGTGAACGTCGGTCTGGCGCCTCTTCGCGCTTGCCTTGCGGCGGACTTCCCACTAAGGGCGCGACCTTCAATCGACGCGGTCGAATCTCCACAACGGGGATTCGGCGTGCTGGTCTGGCCATGAAGGGCTGCCACGGCTGGTGCGACGTGTCCCTGAAAAGGAGTCGAAAATGCCCAAGTTGAAGACGAAGAGCGGCGTCAAGAAGCGCTTCAAGCTCACCGCCACCGGCAAGGTGAAGCACGGCGTTGCCGGCAAGCGTCACCGCCTGATCAGCCATAACGGCAAGTACATCCGCCAGAATCGCGGCACCGAGGTCATTTCCGACGCCGATGCCAAGACGATCAAGAAGTGGGCGCCCTACGGGCTCAACTGAGGAGTACTGACCGATGAGCCGTATCAAGAGGGGTGTAACCACCCGCGCCAAGCACAAGCGTATTCTGGACCAGGCCAAGGGCTACCGCGGCCGCCGCAAGAATACGATCCGCGTCGCTCGCCAGGCCGTCGAAAAGGCCGGCCAGTACGCCTATCGCGACCGCAAGGTTAAGAAGCGGACTTTCCGCGCGCTCTGGATCCAGCGTATCAACGCTGCCGTCCGCGCCGAAGGCCTGACCTACTCGCAGTTCATCCACGGCGCCAAGCTCGCCGGGATCGAACTCGACCGCAAGACGATGGCCGACCTCGCCATGAACGAGGGTTCGGTTTTCTCGGCGGTGATCAAGCAGGCGAAGGAAGCGCTTCCGGCCTGATCGGAACCGCTTTCCGCCCGGGCCCGACAGCCCGGACCGAGATCAGGAATGGGCGCGGATGCATGAATCCGCGCCCATTTTCTTGCGTGCGCAGAACTTTGCATTAAGTTCGCTGTTCCAGTTAGGAGCTTGAAAGGATGCCCCCGTCCTGCAAGGTGTCTGCGGAATACATGAGCACCTCTCCGAGGTTGCAGCGCTATTTCGCCGGGGTTTTCCTGATTGAGATCGAAGTCGATGGCGATGGTTTCGTCGAAGACTTCATGTTTCCCGACTGGGCAACCCTGCGGTTCAATCATGTGCCGCTCGTCGGCGGCATGACGCGCGAGGGGCAATCGCTCGGCACGGCGACGTTTTCCGTCTCGGGGCCACGCTCGCAGGAGGCGTACCTGCGGACAGGGACCATTCGCCAGTGGGGCGTGCTGCTCCATCCACTGGGCTGGGCGCTGCTGATCGGAGAGCCCGCGCGTGCCTATGCCAACCGGCTGGCCGATGGCATGACCCATCCCGCCTTCGCCAAGTTCAGGCCATTGGCGCAGACACTGTTCGGACCCGTGCCCGACCGGCAGGGCGAACTGGACCGCCTGACCCGATTTTTCGATGGACTCGAGCCGCTGCAGGATCCTTCCGCCCGCAGCATCGCCGAAGTCTACGAAGCGCTTTACGATCCGGATATCGAGACGGTGCCGCAACTGGTCGACCGTTCGGGCGTCAGCCGCCGCACGCTGGAGCGATTGTGCCAGCGCGCCTTCGGGTTCTCACCCAAGACGCTCCTGCGTCGTCAGCGCTTCCTGCGCAGCCTGATCGACTTCACCGTCGACCCGACGCTCAAGTGGATGGGGGCGATGGACGCCGCCTATCACGACCAGGCGCAGTTCGTTCGAGACTTCCGCGAGTTCATGGGCATGACCCCGTCCGAATACGGGCAGCTTGCCAAGCCGGTCGTCGAGCCGATCATTCGCGAGCGGACGCGCTATTCCCGCGAAGTCGCGCGCGAACTGCAGCAAGGTGCGGGCTGGCGCGAGATCAAGCCCGCGCTGTGAAGAATTGCGCCTTCGCGCCGCGCTATCCTGCTCTTTCGTTGCGATTCGCGGCTGACCTGCCTAAGGACCGCGGCTCGATACCAGCAAAGCAGCAGGCAGACGACACGTGGACTACGCAGCAACCGGCCAGGAGGCGCTCTCGCGGATAGCGGGGGCATCCGATCTCGATACGCTGGAGGCGCTGCGCGTCGAATTTCTGGGTAAGCAAGGCTCGATCTCGGGCCTGCTCAAGACCCTGGGCAAGATGAGCCCCGATGAACGCAAGGTCGAAGGCCCCAGGATCCACGGTCTGCGCGAGAGCGTTACCGAGGCGCTGACCGCACGCAAGGACGCGCTGGAAACCGCGGCGCTCGATGCCCGCCTCGAATCCGAGACCATCGACCTTTCGCTGCCCGCGCCTGAGCAGCCGCGCGGATCGGTACACCCGGTCTCGCAGGTGATGGACGAACTGGCGGAAGTCTTCGCCGACATGGGCTTTGCCGTTGCCACCGGTCCCGAGATCGAAGACGACTGGCACAACTTCACCGCGCTCAACATGCCCGAAAGCCATCCGGCGCGCGCTATGCACGACACCTTCTATTTCCCCGACCGCAACGAAGGCGGGCGCGAGATGCTGCTGCGCACGCATACCTCGCCGGTGCAGATCCGTTCGATGCTCGATGTGGTGAAGCACAATCCTGGCGGGGCACCGCTGCGCGTCATCGCGCCGGGGCGCGTCTATCGTTCCGACAGCGATGCCACGCACACGCCGATGTTCCACCAGATCGAGGGCCTCGTCATCGACAAGGGCATCCACCTGGGGCACCTCAAGTGGACCTTGGAAACCTTCCTCAAGGCCTTCTTCGAACGTGACGATATCGTGCTGCGCCTGCGTCCCAGCTACTTCCCCTTCACCGAACCCTCGGTCGAAGTCGACGTGGGTTATGCCTACGAGGGCGGTCGCCGCGTCGTGGGCGGATCGGGCGATGCGCCGGGCCATGCCTGGATGGAAGTGCTGGGCTCGGGTATGGTCAATCGCCGCGTCATCGAGGCCGGCGGGCTCGATCCCGACGAATGGCAGGGCTTTGCCTTCGGTACCGGCGTCGACCGACTCGCCATGCTGAAGTACGGCATGGACGACCTGCGCGCCTTCTTCGACGGCGACGTTCGCTGGCTCTCTCACTACGGCTTCTCCGCCCTCGACGTGCCGACCCTTTCGGGTGGCGTCGGTACCCCGGCCTGAGCGGAAGGAAAGAACACATGAAATTCTCGCTCGCCTGGCTCAAGCGCTACATCGAAACCGAAGCGACCGTCGACGAAGTGGCGGCCACGCTCAATGCCATCGGCCTTGAAGTCGAAGGCATCGAGGACCCTGCCGCTAGGCTCGCCGGCTTTCGCGTCGCCAAGGTTTTGACCGCTGCGCGTCACCCCGATGCCGACAAGCTGCAGGTGCTCACGGTCGATACCGGCGAGGGCGATCCGATCCAGGTCGTCTGCGGTGCCCCGAATGCGCGTGCCGGGCTCATCGGCGTACTGGGCCTGCCCGGTGCGACGGTTCCCGCCAACGGCATGGTCCTCAAGGTTTCCGCCGTGCGCGGCGTCGAATCGAACGGCATGATGTGCTCCACGCGCGAGCTGGAGCTGGGTGAAGACCACGATGGGATCATCGAGCTGCCCGAAGACGCGCCGGTCGGCACCGATTTCGCCGCCTATCACGGCGCGAGCCCGATCATCGAAGTGGCAATCACCCCCAACCGGCCGGACTGCATGGGTCTCTTCGGCATTGCCCGCGACCTGGCTGCGGCCGGCCTCGGCACACTCAAGCCGATCAGGGTGGAGCACGTCGAAGGCACTTTCCCGTGCCCGGTCGAAATCCGTACTGACGATCCTGATGGCTGCCCGGCCTTCTACGGCCGCGTGATCAAGGGTGTGAAGAACGGCCCGTCGCCCCAGTGGCTGCAGGACCAGCTGCTCTCGGCAGGCCAGCGTCCGATTTCGGCACTGGTAGACATCACCAATTACCTGATGCTCGGCCATGGTCGTCCGGCCCATGCCTACGATCTGGCCAAGCTGTCGGGTCCCGTGGTCGCCCGCCGGGCCCGCGATGGCGAGACCGTCGTTGCGCTGAATGAGAAGAGCTACACGCTCGATGGCGAGATGACCGTGATCGCCGACGACAACGGCGTGCACGACATCGCCGGCATCATGGGCGGCGAGCATTCGGGATGTTCCGACGAGACGACCGACGTCCTGCTCGAGATCGCCTATTTCGATCCGGTTCGCATTGCCAAGACGGGGCGCATGCTCAATCTCACCTCGGATGCGCGCAGCCGCTTCGAGCGGGGCATCGATCCGCAGTTCCTCGACACCGGTCTCGATTTCCTGACTGTGCTGATCCAGATGATCTGCGGCGGCGAGGCTTCGCACGTGGTTCGCGCCGGTGCGGCGCCGGCTTCGCCCAAGATCGTCCATTTCGAGCCCGGCTTGACCGAGAAGCTCGGCGGCGTTGCGGTACAGCCCCAAGAGCAGCAGCGCATCCTTGAGGCGCTGGGCTTCTCGGTAGTCGCCGAGGAAACGAATTTCGACAAGGCCTGGGCCGTGACCGTCCCGGGCTGGCGTCCGGACATCGACGGCGCGCCCGACATCGTCGAGGAAGTGGTGCGCATCCACGGGCTAGACAAGGTGGAAAGCGTTGCCCTGCCGCGTGCCGATGGCGTCGCCCTGCCGACTGCCACGGCCATGCAGAAGCTGGAGCGCCGCGTTCGCCGCGCCGCTGCTGCGCGCGGCATGCACGAGGCGGTGACCTGGTCGTTCCTTCCCGAAGCAGAAGCCGCGGCCTTTGCCCATGGCGAAGGGGCCCTGTGGACCCTGTCGAACCCGATCAGCGAAGACATGAAGGTCATGCGTCCCTCGCTGCTGCCGGGCCTGCTTTCCGCTGCGCGTCGCAACCTCGACCGCGGCGCGGCCAGCTTGCGCCTGTTCGAGATCGGCCGCCGCTATCTGCGGGGCCAGGCGGGCATGAGCGACGAGCGCCTGACCCTCGGCGTCGTGCTTGCTGGCGAGAAGGCGTCGCGTGGCTGGGCAACGGGCAAGGCGACGGCTTTCGACGCCTTCGACGCCAAGGGTGAAGTGCTGGCGCTGCTCGCCGAGGCGGGCGCCCCTGTCGAGAAGCTCCAGGTCATGGGCGAGGCCGGGCCGCAGTTCCATCCCGGGCAGTCGGCGACGCTGCGCCTCGGGCCCAAGAACGTGCTGGCGCGCTTCGGCATGATCCATCCCAAGGTGGCGAAGCAATTCGACATCGATGGGCAGGTGGCCCTGGCCGAGATCTATCTCGATGCCATCCCGGCAAAGAAGGGCGCGGCCAGCTTCGCCCGGATCAAGTATGCGCCGCCTGCGCTGCAGGCGATCACGCGCGACTTTGCCTTCCTCGTTCCGCTTGAGACGCCGGCGGGCGATCTCGTGCGGCTGGTGCAGGGCGCGGACAAGGCGAACATCGTCTCGGCCCGCCTCTTCGACGATTTCCGCGGCGCCGGCGTTCCCGAGGGCCAGAAGTCGCTGGCCCTTGAAGTGACGCTCCAGCCGCAGGAAAAGAGCTACAAGGAAGAAGACCTCAAGGCGATTGCCGACAAGGTGACCGCCGCTGCCGCCAAGCTCGGGGCCGTGCTGCGCGGCTGACCGACCAGGACAGGAGATCGCCGGTGCCGGAAGTGGAATTGCTGACTATCGGTTCCGGCGATCTGACCGCCCGGATCAATCCCTTCGGGGCCGAACTCTGGTCGCTGACCGACGCGCTCGGGCGCGAGTTCATGACCGACGCAGACCCGGCGTTCTGGGGCGGCCATGCTCCGCTCCTGTTCCCCATTGTCGGCGCCCTCAATGGCGACAGGTACCTGCTCGACGGGCAGGAATTTGCCTTGCCCAAGCACGGCTTCGCTCGAAATTCCCTGTTCGAAGTTATCGAGGCGGATGAAAGCCGCGCCCGCTTTCGCCTGACGGACAGCGATGAAACCCGCGCGGTCTATCCTTTCGCCTTTGCGCTGGAGGTGGAGTTCCATCTGACAGGCATGACGCTGCATATGGCGACGACGGTTCGCAACGCCGGCAATGCGTCGCTGCCCTTCAGTTTCGGCTATCATCCCGCCTTCGCCTGGCCGCTGCCCGGCGGGTCGGAAAAGGCCGATCACGTCATCGTGTTCGCCGAGCCCGAGCCGCAGCCGATCCGGCGAATCGATCCGTCGAGCGGCCTGCTTCTGTCGGAAGCCTTCGAAACCCCGGTGGAAGGGCACCATCTGGAACTCGACGCCGCGCTGTTCGAGCCGGACGCGATGATCTGGGACGCGCCGACGAGCCGCTCGCTGACTTTCGGGACGCCCGGCGGTTCCCAGCTGGCCATCGCCTTTCCCGATACGCCGATGCTGGGGATCTGGCAGAAACCGGGCGCGCGCTACTTGTGCATCGAGCCCTGGCAGGGCCACGCCGATCCGGTGGGATACGCCGGCGATTTCCGGAGCAAGCCTGGAATCGTTGAACTCGAACCCGGCGCCAGCCGTTCGTTCCGCATGGACGTGACCGTCCTGACGGCCGATTGAAGGAGATCAAGATGAAGACCGTTCTCGTCACCGGTGCCACGGCCGGTATCGGCGAAGCCTGTGCCCGCGCCTTCGTGAAGGCCGGGTGGCGCGTGGTGGCAACCGGTCGCCGGGCGGAGCGGCTCGCCGCATTGGTGGGCGAACTGGGCGCGGACAATGTCCACCCCTGCATTTTCGATGTGCGCGATGAAGCGGCCCGCGATGCCGCCTTGGCCGCGCTTCCCGAAGAATTCGCGCAGATCGACTGCCTCGTGAACAATGCCGGGCTCGCGCTCGGTACCCAGCCCGCGCAGAAGTCCGATCTCGATGAATGGAAGACGATGATCGAGACCAACGTGACCTCGCTGGTCTCGCTCACCCACAAGCTGCTGCCCGGGCTGATCGCGCGCAAGGCGGTGATCGTGAACCTTTCCTCGGTTGCGGCGACCTATCCCTACACCGGTGGCAACGTCTACGGCGGCACGAAGGCCTTCGTACGTCAATTCTCGCTGGGCCTGCGCTCGGACCTCTCGGGCACCGGGGTGCGGGTCACCTCGATCGAGCCGGGCATGGTCGAGACCGAGTTCACTGTCATTCGCACGGGCGGGGATCAGGACGCCTCGGATCGGCTTTATGCCGGCGTGAACCCGTTGACGGGGGCGGATATCGCTGACGTCGTGCTGTGGGTCGCCAGCCAGCCGCCGCACGTCAATATCAATGCCCTGGAGCTGATGCCGGTCAATCAGTCCTTCGCCGGCTTCCAGGTCGCCCGCGAAGGGTAAGCGCACGAAAGTTGCGGTTAGGCGCGCGCGCCACTAAAGGCGCGCCCATGACTGCATCGCGCCGCACCTTCGCCATCATCTCGCATCCTGACGCGGGCAAGACGACCCTGACCGAGAAGCTCCTGCTTCAAGGCGGGGCGATTCACCTTGCCGGACAGGTCAAGGCGCGCGGACAGGCGCGCCGCGCACGCTCGGACTGGATGAAGATCGAGCAGCAGCGCGGCATCTCGGTGACCAGCTCGGTCATGACCTTCGAGCGCACCGATGCCGATGGCAACACAATCACCTTCAACCTGCTCGACACGCCGGGCCACGAGGACTTTTCCGAGGATACCTACCGCACGCTGACGGCGGTCGATTCGGCGATCATGGTGATCGACGCGGCCAAGGGCATCGAGCCGCAGACCCGCAAGCTGTTCGAGGTCTGCCGCCTGCGCTCGGTACCGATCATCACTTTCGTCAACAAGGTCGACCGCGAAGGCCGGGCCTGCTTCGACCTGCTCGACGAAGTGGCCGACGTCCTCGCGCTCGATGTCTGCCCGATGTCCTGGCCGGTCGGCATGGGCGGCCTGTTCCAGGGCATTCTCGACCTCAAGAGCGGCAGGGTCAGCCGTCCGGAAGGGGGCAGCAAGGAATTCCTCGGCAAGGTCGATGAAGACGTCGAACTGCCCGGGGAGGTTGCCGAGGAAATCGAGCTGGCCCGGGCCGGCTATCCCGAATTCGACATCGAAGCCTATCGCGGTGGCGACCTGACACCGGTGTTCTTCGGTTCCGCACTCAAGAACTTCGGCGTGGTCGAGCTGATCGACGCAATCGCGAAATTCGCGCCGCCGCCGCGCCCGCAGCCGACCGAGGCCGGTCCGGTCGATCCCGGACACAAGGAAGTCACCGGCTTTATCTTCAAGGTCCAGGCCAACATGGACCCGATGCACCGCGACCGCATCGCCTTCATGCGGCTGGTGTCCGGCACCTTCAAGCGCGGCATGAAGCTGACACCGTCAGGGCTGGGCAAGCCGATCGCGGTGCACTCGCCGATTCTCTTCTTTGCGCAGGACCGCGAAATCGCCGACAGCGCCGAGCCGGGCGACATCATCGGCATTCCCAACCACGGCACCCTGCGCGTGGGCGATACCCTGTCCGAGAAGAACCAGATTCGCTTCACCGGCCTGCCCAACTTCGCGCCGGAAATCCTGCGCCGCGTCGCACTCAAGGACCCGACCAAGACCAAGCAGCTGCGCAAGGCACTCGACGACCTGTCCGAAGAGGGCGTCATCCAGGTCTTCTACCCGGAGATCGGTTCGCAATGGATCGTCGGCGTCGTCGGCCAGCTCCAGCTCGACGTGCTGATCTCGCGGCTGGAGGCGGAGTACAAGGTCGAGGCGATGCTCGAGGCTTCGCCTTTCGATACGGCGCGCTGGATCAAGGGCAGCGACAAGGCGCTCCGGGATTTTGCCGACTTCAACAAGATGAACCTGGCCAAGGACCGTGACGGCGATCCGGTGTTCATGGCCAAGTCGGCCTGGGACGTGGGCTACCAGCAGGAACGCAATCCGGATCTGACTTTCAGCGCCACCAAGGAGCGTTGAGCCGTTCGATCCGCAGGGAACCCGCCACCGGCTTCGCGGATTGATCCTGCACAGACCTTGGCAGCCTCCGGATCGTCGGTGATACTCTGCCTGAAAGGCGGCCCGGTCGGGGCCTGCAGGAGCGGTTTCGGGCGTGAAGATCAGGTTTGCGAGTTATAACATCCACAAGGCGGTCGGCCTCGACCGTCGGCGCGATCATGAGCGGATTTTGCGCATCCTGCGCGAGGTCGATGCCGATATCGTCGCCCTTCAGGAAGTGGACCGCCGTTTCGGCCGAAGGATGGCGGCGCTGCCTCTCGATGCGATCCACGATGCGACCGACTACCACCCGGTCCCGATGTCGATGAAGCCGGACAGCCTGGGCTGGCACGGCAACGCGATCCTCGTGCGCAAGGGCATCGATCTCGTCGAAGCGGCGCCCGTGCCCTTGCCGGTGCTCGAACCGAGGGGTGCGGTGCGGGCCGACCTCATGGTTGAGGGGCAGCGTTTTCGCGTCGTGGGCATGCATCTCGACCTGTCGGGCCTGCGCAGGCGCCACCAGGTGCGCAGCGTCCTCGCCCACGTCGCCGATTGCGATCACGATTGCCCCACGGTCCTGATGGGGGACCTTAACGAATGGGCGGTCCACGGCGGCTGCTTCCGCGAATTCGATGCAAGCTGGCGGGTGTTGGCGCCTGGGCAGAGTTTCCCGGCGCGGCGACCGATCGCCCGGCTGGATCGCATTATCGTGTCGCCTCAATGGGAAGTGCTCGAGACTAAAGTCCACCACAGTCCCCTTTCGGCGGTCGGGTCGGACCATTTGCCCGTCCATGCCTCGCTAGGGCTGCCTAAAAAATAGGCAACTGCTCAGGAATCGGGCGCCGACCTGTGCTGTGGGTGAGGCTGCCGGGCTCGAATCCGCCTTGAATCTTGCCATTTCGTAAATTGGCACGCGGCTTGCTTGGCATGTCTGCAGCCGGCGCTGGGCCGGCGACAGACAGGGGATAGGCATGAAGTTCATCATAGCCATCATCAAGCCCTTCAAGCTCGACGAAGTTCGGGAAGCGCTGGGTGCGATCGGTGTTGCAGGCATGACCGTGTCCGAGGTGAAGGGATTCGGGCGCCAGAAGGGTCAGACGGAAATCTATCGTGGGGCCGAGTATTCGACCAACATGCTGCCGAAGGTGAAGATCGAGGTCGCCGCGACCGACGATCTGGCTGCCAAGATCGTGGAAACGATCCAGCAGGTGGCGAGCACCGAAGCAATCGGCGACGGCAAGATCTTTGTCCTCGACCTTGCTGCGGCAGTGCGCATCCGCACCGGCGAATCCGGCGACACCGCGCTTTGACAGGCGCTTCCGACAGGAGGGAATCCACGATGATCCGCAAGATGATTTGCGGCGCAGGCGTACTCGGTGCGTCCATGTTCGCCGCCATGCCCGCCTGGGCCCAGGAAGCCGCCGCAGCGGCCGCTCCGGTCCCCAACCCCGGTAACAATGCCTGGATGATGACCTCGACCGTTCTGGTCCTGCTTATGATCCTGCCCGGCCTTGCCTTGTTCTACGGCGGTCTGACCCGCTCCAAGAACATGCTTTCGACCATGACCCAGATCGGCGCTGCCGCTGCGCTCGCCATGATCATCTGGGTGATCTACGGTTACTCGACCGCATTCGGTCCCGAAGGCAATGCCTTCTTCGCCTGGGGCAACGCGTTCCTGGCGAACACCACGCCGGACAGCACGGCCGCCACGTTCTCTGACGAAGTCATCAGCGAATACGTCTTCATCTGCTTCCAGATGACCTTCGCCGCGATCACCGCTGCCCTCGTCCTGGGCGCGACGGTTGAGCGCATGAAGTTTTCGGCAGTCATGGCTTTCACCGCCGTGTGGCTCACCATCGTCTATTTCCCGATCGCGCACATGGTGTGGGCGAGCGGCGGCCTTCTCTTCGAGATGGGCGCTCTCGACTTCGCCGGCGGTACGGTCGTTCACATCAACGCCGGTGTTTCGGCTCTCGTTGCCGCGCTGATCCTCGGCAAGCGCAAGGGCTACCCGAGCGAGCCGATGCCGCCGCACTCGCTGACGCTGACCATGGTCGGCACCGGCCTGCTGTGGGTGGGTTGGTTCGGCTTCAACGCCGGTTCCGAACTCGAGGCTGACGGCACCGCCGGTCTCGCCATGATCAACACTTTCGTCGCCACCGCTTCGGCCGGCCTGTTCTGGATGCTTGCGGAGCGGTTCTCGGGTCACAAGGGTTCGGCATTGGGCTTCTGCTCGGGTATCGTCGCCGGCCTCGTCGCCGTTACCCCGGCAGCTGGCAACTCGGGCCCGTTCGGCGCGATCGTCCTCGGCGCCATCGCTTCGCTCATCTGCTTCATCATGGTCTCGAAGGTGAAGCCGGCGCTCGGATACGATGACTCGCTGGATGCTTTCGGCGTTCACGGCATCGGCGGCATCGTCGGCGCCATCGGCACCGGCTTCGTCTATCAGCCGGGTCTCGGTGGGCCGGGCGACGGTTCGACCGCGATGGGCGCCCAGGTGTGGATCCAGATCCAGGCGGTCCTTCTCTCGATTGCATGGGCTGCAGTCGGCACCGTCATCGCGATCTTCATCGCCAAGCTGATCACCGGCCTGCGCGTCACTCCCGAAGTCGAGCAGGAAGGCCTCGACATCGGCGAGCATGGCGAGCGCGCCTACAACTAAGTTCCTAGAGTTTGGCGGCGGCGGGTACTTCATCCTCTCCTCCCATCCGTCGTCGCCAACCGGTGTTCCTCCTGCGAACACAGACTGTAAGGGCCGGAGCCAGCCGCTCCGGCCCATTTTTCTGTCTGCGCCATTTCACTGTGTTTTCCGGCCGGCATGTGTGATGCTGCCAACCGGTTCCGGTAATGGCCGGGATGAACGCGCTAACGGGCGGGGTGCGCGATGAAATACATCACGGCTATCATCAAACCCTTCAAGTTCACGGAAGTGAAGGATGCCCTCGGGTCGGCTGGGATCTCCGGCATGACGGTCTCCGAAGTCAGCGGCTTCGGTCGTCAGAGGGGGCAGACGGAAGTCTACCGCGGCGCGGAGTACGCATCGTCCATGCTGCCCAAGATCAGGCTCGAGATTGCCGTTCCGGATGGGCTTGCCGACAGGATCGTCGAAGTCATTCGCCGCACGGCGAACAATGACGAAATCGGCGACGGCAAGATTTTCGTTTACGAGCTCGCCGACGTCCGGCGAATCCGGACCGGAGAACAGGGAGAACCGGCGCTCTGACCCCCGGTCCTGATCGGTCCGGTCAGCTCCGTGCGGCGAGCATTTCGATCAGCTGGCGAATCGGGGAGACGTCGTACCCAGCGGCCGACGCCTTGGAGGCAATCACGGTCGGATTGTCGCCTGCCTTCGCCCGCGCGAGGGCCCACAGGAGGGTCGAACGGGTTCCCGAACGGCAGTAGGCCAGTACCGGACCGTCTGCACTTTCCAGCGCCTCGAACATCGCGTCCACCTGCGCTTCGCTGAAACCGGCATGGGTTACCGGGATCGCGACATAGTCCATTCCGGCGGCTTTCGCGGCTGCTTCGATTTCCGCGCCCGGAGTCTGATCATCGCTTTCGCCTTCGGGACGATTGTTGATAATCCGCACGATTCCCATGTCTTTCGCGGCCGCAATGGCGTCGAGGCCGATCTGCGGACTGGCGAAAACGGTGTCGGTAATCTGGCGGAACATGATCGTATTTCTCCGAAATGGCAGCCTTGGCGAAGACGCATGGCACCTTCAGGGCGGCGCGATCAAGAGGCGCTCTTGAAGCAACTGGCAAGCCAAATCGACGAACTGGATGGTCCAATCCCGCGCGGTTCAACGAAAAAGGCACGTAATTCTGTTCGCCATGGGCTTGAGACTAGTGTATGAACCGTGACCGCAGAAGAGGTGCGGGCGCATGTCCGGTAAGTTTTCTGACGTTCGGCGCGGATCGTCCACGCGTCCGAGTGAATGCTTGTGGGGCGCATCGAAGGTACGTTCGTAAAGATGGGTTTTGACAGAGGTCGTCGCGGAAGGGGACGCGACAAGCGGGATCGGTTTGGAGAGGACGATTTCGATCCGTTCTTCGCCGGACAGGATCGATTTGGAGGCGGTGATCGCTTCGGTGGTGGCGACCGTTTCGGCGGTGGCGGCGGTGATCGCTTCGGCGGTGGCGGCGACGACCGTGGCGGCGGTGGCCCGCGTGGCGGCTTCGGCGGCGGCGGCGGTGGTGGTCGCGGCTTCGGCGGCGGCGGCGGCGGCGCTCCTCGTGGCGGCGGCATGCCGGCTCAGGTCGTTGGACAGGGCCGCGGCGTCGTAAAGTTTTTCAATTCGGCAAAGGGTTTCGGCTTCATTCAGCGCGATGAAGGCGGCGACGATGTGTTCGTGCACATCAGCGCGGTCGAACGTGCGGGTCTGGAAGGCCTGGCCGAAGGGCAGCAGCTGGAATTCCAGCTCGTCGATCGCGGCGGCAAGGTTTCGGCCAGCGACCTCGTGGTCGTCGGCGATGTCATCCCCGTGCAGAAGCGCGAGGTTGCACCGCAGCGTCAGCTGACCGGCGAGAAAGCCACCGGCACGGTGAAGTTCTTCAACTCGATGAAGGGCTTTGGCTTCATCACCCGTGACGATGGGCAGCCTGATGCCTTCGTTCACATCAGCGCAGTCGAGCGTTCGGGCCTCAGCGCCCTGAACGAAGGCGATCGCGTGGAGTTCGACATCGAGGTCGATCGACGAGGCAAGTACTCGGCGGTCAACCTGTCGCCGCTTCAGGGTTGATCAGCCTGCTTTGATCCCGGTCGTTTGACCGGGGCATTGCAACAGCATAAAAGCGCGCAAATGGCGGTCCGGATAGGGCCGCCATTTGTCGTTTGCGATTCACCAATTTCGTCTCATTGATTCGTTTCGAGGATTACCGACATGTCGATCACCCCGCTGATGCCCGTATACCCCCGGTGCGGAGTTCGGCCCGTTCGCGGCGAACACTGCCATCTGATCAGCGAAGACGGCCGCAGATTCCTCGATTTCGCCAGCGGCATCGCGGTCAATGCCCTAGGTCATTCGCACAAGGGCCTGATCGGAGCGATCCAGAAGCAAGCCGAGACGCTGATGCATGTCTCGAACCTCTATGGCAGCCCGCAGGGCGAAGCCATCGCGCAGCGGCTGGTCGATCTCACCTTTGCCGATACCGTGTTCTTCACCAATTCCGGCGCCGAGGCGGTGGAATGTGCGATCAAGACCGCGCGTGCCTATCACCAGTCGGTCGGCAACGATGAGAAGTACGAACTCATCACCTTCAACAACGCCTTCCACGGGCGGACGATGGCGACCATCAGCGCGTCGAGCCAGGAGAAGATGCACAAGGGCTTCCTGCCCCTGCTCCCCGGCTTCAAGTACCTTGAGTTCAACGATCTGGAGGCCGCGAAGGCCGCGATCGGACCCAACACGGCCGGTTTTCTGGTCGAGCCGATCCAGGGCGAAGGCGGTATCCGCATTGCCGACGAGGCTTTCCTGCAGGGACTGCGCCAGCTGTGCGACGAACATGACCTGATGCTTGTGCTCGACGAAGTGCAGAGCGGCGTAGGCCGGTCAGGCACGCTCTATGCCTATGAACAGTATGGCATCGAGCCGGACATCATGGCGACGGCCAAGGGCATCGGCGGGGGCTTCCCGGTTGGCGCGTGCCTTGCCACCGAAAAGGCTGCCCGCGGCATGGTCGCAGGAACCCACGGGTCGACCTATGGCGGCAACCCCTTCGCCATGGCAGCGATTGGCGCGGTGCTTGACGTGATTGCCGACGAAGAGTTCCTTGCCGGCGTGCGGGCGACGGGTGAGCGGCTGAAGTCGCGCCTCGAACAGTTCATCGGCAACTACCCCGATCTTTTCGAACTCGTCCGCGGTCGCGGCCTGTTCATCGGTTTGAAGATGAAGGTCGAGCCGCGTCCTTTCGTAGCGCACATGCGCGACAATCATCAGGTCCTCGCGGTTTCGGCCGGTGACAATGTGGTGCGCGTGCTGCCGCCGCTGGTGATCGATGACAGCCACATCGACGAATTCATGGAAAAGCTCTCCGCCGCGGCGGCCAGCTACAAGCCCGAAGAGGTATCCTGATGACCCGGCATTTCCTCAGCCTGTCGGATGCGGGCGGCGACACGCTCGCCGCGATGCTGAACGATGCGATCGATCGCAAGGCGGCGCGCAAGGAATGGCCCAAGGCGCGTCCCGATGCGGACGCGCCGCTCGCCGGTCACGTCCTGGCGATGATCTTCGAGAAGAATTCGACCCGCACCCGCGTGTCGTTCGACATGGCGATGCGTCAGCTCGGCGGCAGCGCGCTGATCATGGAGGCGGGAAGCACGCAGCTTGGCCGTGGTGAGACCGTGGCTGACACCGCGCGGGTTCTCAGCCGCATGGTCGATGCGATCATGATTCGCACCGACGATCACGCCAAGATCGAGGAACTGGCCCACTACGCCGAGGTGCCTGTTATCAACGGCCTGACCGATCTGTCGCACCCGTGCCAGATCGTCGCGGACCTGCTTACGGTCGTCGAACGTGGCTTCTCACTTCCCGGCCTCCAGGTGGCCTGGCTCGGTGATGGCAACAATGTCGCCAATTCGCTGATCGAGGCGGCAGGGCAGATGAAGTTTACCGTGCGCATCGGCGGCCCTTCGGGTTATGAGCCGAATGCCGGGTTCATCGAGCAGGCACGAGCGGCGGGCGGCGAGGTGATCCTCACCCAGGACCCGATCCATGCGGTGAAGGGCGCGCAGGTCGTCGTGACGGACACGTGGGTCTCGATGGGCCAGCCGGGCGGTGAAAAGCACATCGCGGCCATGCAGCCTTATCAGGTCAACACCGCGCTCATGGCGCAGGCCGATCCGGGTGCGATGTTCCTGCACTGCCTGCCCGCACACCGCGAGGAAGAAGTGACCAACGAAGTGATCGACGGACCGCAGTCTGCCGTGTGGGACGAGGCGGAGAACCGCCTCCACGCGCAGAAATCCGTTCTCCTGTGGGCGCTGGGCAAGCTGTGAGCGAGGACTATCTGATCGTGAGCGAGGAAACCGGTTTCGACCGGGTCCTCGCGTTCACGGTTCCCGATCGGCACGCACGCGGGCGCGTCGTGCGTCTTGGCCCTGCACTCGAGACGGTCCTGTCGGCACACGACTATCCGACGAAGGTCAAGCACCTGCTTGCCGAGGCCCTGGTCCTGACGGCGCTCATGGGTTCGCTTCTCAAGGAGAACGGGTCGCAGCTGACGGTACAGGCGCAGGCGGAAGGCGGCCCTGTCGACTTGCTCGTTTGCGACTACCGCGACGGGGAAATTCGCGGCTATGTTCGTCATGATGACGATCTGCTGGCAAAGCTCGGCGAAGAGGAGGCTTCGCTTGAGGCGCTCTTCGGCAAGGGCTACTTCGCGATCACCTTCGATCTGGCCACGACCAAGGAGCGCTACCAGGGTGTGGTTCCGCTTGAAGGGGAATCGCTGGCGCAGGCCTGCGAATCCTACTTCGCGCAGTCCGAGCAGGTGCCCACGCTGATCCGCGTCGCCGTTCGCTCCAACGATCCGCGCTGCGTCGCCGGTGGCCTGCTGGTCCAGCACCTTCCCGAAGGGGAAGAGGGCAAGGCACGGCTCCATGCGCAGGACGATCATCCCGACTGGGCCCATGTCTCGATCATGGCAGGTAGCACCAAGCCCGAGGAGCTGGTCGACCCCGTCCTCAATCTCGAGCAACTCGTCTGGCGCCTGTTCCACGAGGAAAGCGAGGTTCGCGTCGAGCAGCTTGGCCATCTTCAACGCGGTTGCCGATGTACGGTCGAACATTACCAGTCGATTCTGTCCCGCTTTGAGGAAAAAGAACTGGCAGAGATGCGCGATGACGACGGCACGATTCCGGTCGACTGTGCTTTCTGTTCGAAAGTATTGCGAATCCCGGTTTAACAGCGGATTGGCGGCCGAGTCCTTGTTTTTCAGTTCGAATTGCCGATATTGGCGAAGAGCGACTAGATTGGCGAAGACTCTTGTAGTCATGCCGCAAGGGTAACGACTGGAAAGATGAGCAAATTTGCGTTGGCAATGCTGTTTGGCGGTGCCTCGCTCGCCGTGGCCCTGCCGGCCTACGGGGAGCGAAACTCCCTGTCGATGCTCGATAATCTCGACAGCGGCGACTGGGAGCTACGCCAGAGGGACGGTGCGGGGCAGAGCAACATCTGCCTCGATAATGGTCGCAAGCTCATCCAGTTGCGCCATCCGGGGCTGAATTGCAGTTCCGTGGTCGTCGAGGACACGCCCAATGAGGTGACGGTCCAATATACCTGTCGCGGGCAAGGTTACGGTCGTACGCATATCCGGCGTGAGACCGACAGCCTTGTCCAGATCGACACGCAGGGCATCGTGAACGGCCGCCCCTTCGTCTACGCAGCCGAAGCGCGGCGCATCGGCAATTGCCGCAGCTGAAGGTTGTCAACGTCGTAATGCGGGCCTAGCGCGGGCGCCATGCAGGATCATTCTACCAACCAGCCCCGGCAAGCCGTTGTCCTGCTTTCCGGTGGGCTTGATTCCATGGTCTCGGCCGGTCTGGCCAAGGAGGCCGGTTTCGCCGTCAACGCGCTGACTATCGACTACAACCAGCGGCATCGCCGCGAAATCGATGCTGCGCGCACGATCGCGGATCGTCTGGGGGCGGAGCGCCATGTCGTCCTGCCGTTGGATCTGCGCCGGTTCGGCGGATCGGCGCTGACCGACGATATCGAGGTCCCCAAGGACGGCGTCGGTCCGGACATTCCGGTGACCTATGTCCCCGCGCGCAATCTCGTCTTCCTGTCGCTGACGCTGGCCTGGGCCGAGACGGTCGGTGCCAAGGACATCTTCATTGGCGTGAATGCGCTCGATTATTCGGGATATCCCGATTGCCGGCCGGAGTTCATCGCGGCCTTCGAAAATATCGCGACCCTGGCGACCAAGGTGGGAGCGCAGGGCAACGCTTTCACCATCCACGCGCCGTTGCAGTACATGAGCAAGGCGGAAATTGCGGGCGAGGCGCATCGGCTTGGCCTCGATGCCGGGATGAGCTGGTCCTGCTACGATCCGCAGCCTGACGGTCGGGCTTGCGGCCTGTGCGATAGCTGCCGCTTGCGTAAGGCGGGCTTCGAGCAGGCGGGCCTGGTGGATCCTACCGATTACGCTGCCTAGCGCCGCTCACAATCATTGCTGACGAACGCACGGGCGTGATCGCAAGGTCACGCCCGATGCATTTGTGCTTTCACCCGGGACGGCAGCGCTGAGCCATGCCGACAGCAAAGCCATGCCGACAGCAAAAGAAAAGGGGGACGGATTGCTCCGTCCCCCCGATCTTTTCACCGTTGCCGGTTCGCTTACATGCCCGAGCCCGGACCGTAAGTGATCTCGACGCGGCGGTTCTGCAGCTCGCGCACACCGTCGGCGGTGGGAACGCGCGGGTTGGCTTCACCGAACGCTTCGCTCGAGATCGCACCGTCGGGGATGCCGTGGCTGGTGAGGTAGTCACGGACCGAAGCGTTACGACGCTCCGACAGGCCCATGTTGTACTTCACCGTACCCGAACGGTCGGTGTAACCGGCGAGCATGATCGGAACGTTGTCGCAGTTGCCATAGGCACTGACAGCGCTGTCGAGAATGGTCGCGGCTTCCGGCGTGATGTCCGACTTATCCCAGTCGAAGAACACGATGTACGGCCCCTTGTTGCAGACCACCGGCGGCGGCGGCGGCGGGGGCGGCGGGGGCGGCGGGGGCGGCGGGGGCGGCGGGGGCGGCGGCGGAGCCGCTTCTTCGCCACCGAAGTTGTAGCCCAGGGTCGCCATCAGCGAGTGCGAGCGCCAGCGGGTGCTCACATCGCTTCCGCCCAGAACCACATCGACGTTGTCGACGTTCATGAAGCGATACTTGAGGCCTGCGTCCCAATGCTTGGTGATCGGAGCGCGAACGCCTGCCAGAGCCTGCCATGCGAAACCGGTGTCGGAATCGCTGCCAACGCCCTGTAAGCGATAGTCGACGCGGCCGACGCCGACGCCGCCACCGACGAAGCCCTGGATGCCGTCATCGGGACCGAAGTCGAGCAGGCCATTGACCATGAACGAAAGCATCGAGCTGTGACCACGGTCACTGAACGTGCCATCTTCGACGGAGTTGATCGTGTCATTTTCCGCACGACGGTAGCTGGCTTCGGTTTCGAGGCGGAAGCCACCGAAGTCGTAACCGATCGCTGCACCGCCGTCATAACCGGTGTGCGTGTCGAGAGTTGCAGCGTTGTTGACGCCGGCGATATCGAGGTCAGCGTCTTCGACGATCATGCCGCCGAAGTCGAGTTCGAGATACCAGCTGTCGTCGCGCGCGAACGCGGGCGTGGCGATAGCTGTCGAAGCCAGCGCCAGTCCAATGACGAGTTTCCTCATACGTTTCCCCTACTGATAGAGATTTGGAGCCACCGAGTGGGTGGAGTGTCTAACCCTTCAACAAACCGGGTGCAAGCGCACAATGACGGCGACTGTTGCAGAAATGTCGCGTTTTCGGGGGTTTGGCGCTGTGCGGCGACGCTGTATTGAGCGTTGAACTTCACCTGCTGAACCCCTGTTCATCGTTTCCGGTTATGCCGAGGGAGAGATACCCAAGGCTTGCAGGACCGCGATTATCTCATTGATCGAGGCCCGAGCCTCCACATCAACGGTCGAACCTCCAACTGGTTCCTCAAGAATGGAACCTTTTCTCCAAAAACCGAAAAATAGGAGTTCCTGCCCGCTCGAACGGTCGAATATCCGCATGCCTTCGTGCGGCGCGAGGAATATCCAGTTACCGCTTTGGCGGCATGCGATTGCGTTTTCGTATCCAGCCCATTCGCCTGTCGCATCGGCGCTGATCAGCCAGTTGTCACCATCGGCAGGATTTTCGGGCGGATCCGTGTTTTCCCCTAGAATACTGCAGTGCAGCGCGGCATCGATCCGTGCGAACGCCTCGTTGACGAAGACTTCCTTTCCGGACTGTCCGGAATACAGGAGGGGGAGGGAAAAGCGTGGGCTATTGCTCTCGAATATAACGGGATCGCTCATCACGAGGTCCTTTGCATCACGGATCATGGGAGGGAGCGCAGCAGAAGCGGCGCGGAAAGGGCTTGCGTGCCTTGCTGGCGCACCTGCAGGAATTGTCCGGCGAAGGCGGTGGACAGTTCCGCGAGCAAGGCGGGCTCGATCGCGAGTTCGGGTGTCCCCACCTGCCAGGTCGCGACAGGGGCATCGAGAGGGCCGAGTGTGACGAGATAACGCTCGGCTTCCTCGACAAGCGGGACGTCGATGCCGTCCTGCCACGGCCATGCGCCCCTTGCGCGTCTGGTCCACGAGAGGTGCAAGGTGCCATCGCTCTTCAGGGTGTGGCGCGGATGCACCGGAGCGAGCGGGCGCAGCGTGATGCCGCCGAGCAGTACTGAAGACGCGACGGGCTCGCCGTCCCCGCGACCGATGGCGAGAACCTGGCGATTGCGGTCCGCGCCGAGCGCAGAGGCATCGAGCGGCACCAGCCGGGAATCGAGCAGAACGAAAGCCTCGCCGATCGCATGACCCGATACAGCCGCTTCGCTGCCGCCCCTACCGCGCAGAAGCCCGCTCAGCATCCAGCGGCCCTCACCGATAGCCTGGGCATTTGCGAACTGGATGATCTCCTGCCCGAGCAGGGCAAGGTTTGCCCCCAGCGTCATCTGGCGGAAAGAGGCGGAGCTGAGGATCATCGCGGGATCTACCAGGGCGACTTCAACCGTCCGCTCCCGATCGAACAACAGGGGATGTCCCGGTTTCAGTATCGTCGCGGCAGTTCCGATTATGCTGCGCCTCCGTCCACTGGGGCCGAGCGGCAGCATTTCACCATCGCCCTTGTCGGCATAGAGTGCGGCCCCGCTCCAATTAGCCGAAGCGGCGGATACGGCCGCAAAGACATTCGGGCTGGCCGCATCGCTGTTCGTCGTGCCCGGCGGGAGTTCGAAAGCGACGAGTTGCGTCGAGGCCAGGGGCAGGTCGGCGGGCAGGTTCGCACGGCCGCCGTCAGCCGGGAGGTCAGGGGCATCGATTGCGCCGACCGGGGGCAGGCGTTCCAGCGCGAATTCGACGCCGCTTGCTCGCCATTCCCATTCGATCACACGCCATGGCCCGGCCACACCGGGGACCGAAACGGTCGATCCCGGCGCGATTGCGGGATCGAGTTCGCAGGAGCGCCATGCGAGGCGGTCGCGTGACCAGTCGATCCGGCGCGAGGCTTTCTCGATCAGGGCCCGGGCCGCTTGCGCATCGAGCGCTGCCGGAAGTTCGATGCTGCGGGGTTGTCCCGGCGGGGGCGAGGCGGAGGCGTGCTGTATTCCGGGTAGGTAGTCGCGCTCTGCATCGAAATAGCGCAGGCTTCGCACCGGTTGCTGCGATGCTGGTAGGCGATGGCGGGTAAAGCCGAGAGATCCGCCGAAATCGCCGTCCTCGATGGAGACTGCCGGCGCGGGCAACGGGCGCGGATTGTCCCGGTCGCGCTCATGGCTGATCGCAAAGCCCTCGCCGTCTCCCGAAATGTTGAGCGGGATCACGGGATCGAGCGTTTCGATGCATTGCGCCAAAGGGCCATTCACGGTGTAACCGGTGATGCCGTCGAACGGAACCCGTGCGTCGATGCCGTCGACCAGTTCGCCCACCACGTCCTGCAGATCGAAACTTTCGTCGGCGAGGATCTCGAAGGTCATCGCGGGGAGGCGATTGTAGAATTCGGATAAGTCGAGCCCTTCGAACACCACGTAAGCGAGACCGCGCCAGGCCGGGCAACGTTCGGCGCCCTCGTTCGCGGCGATCAGCGGATCGGCAGGTTGGTCGCCTTCGCCGGTATACAGTCGCATGGTGCCGCCGACTTTCAGGTCGCCCTCGGTGCCGCGAAGCAACTTGCCGTCCGCCCAGATGCGGCCGATGCCCAGGATCGGGCGGCTGGAGAGGGCCACGGCCAGATTGGCGGTGTAACTGTAGGTGGTGACGGTGGGGGCGCCTTTGCCGCCTCCCTGCGTTTCGCTGTGTTCGACGAGATCGGTCGCCCAGATGATCGAACCGGCTACACGCATGGTGCCGAAATGGCGCGGGAGCGGCTGGCCGTACGTCGAGGTCGTAAGCTGCAGTTCCTGCAGTCTCGGGCCTTCGCGGCGGCCGGACCCGAAGATCGCAGTGTCAATGCCCTGGCCGACGAGGCCGCCGATGGCCCCGCCGATCGGGCCGCCGATCGCAGTGCCCACAGTGCTGAAGATAAGCGTCGCCATATCAGGTCCTCAATCGGAAGAGTGGGGGCGCCAGTGCCCAAGTGTGGGCCAGCCTTCGGGCAAGGCGCCGCAGACGACCTGGCGAAGGCCGCAATGGGCGTGGACGATGCAGCGCTGGCCGACGGCGATGGCCAGATGATACTGGCAGGGGCCGGGCCTCAGCAGCAGGACGTCGCCCGGCAGGCACGAACCGCTCGCAGGTTCGAGCGAGAGCTGCCGGACGATATCTTCCGGATCAGGGACCCTGCGCGATCGCAGGGGGTAGCCGTTGGGGAGCGCAACCCGTTGGCCGCAGGATGCCGCAGCGACAGCCAGCACGCCCACGCAATCCAGGCCGTGGCGCGGATCGCGTCCGTGCAGTTTCCAGCGCGTGCCGACCAGTTCCAGCGCGGCTCGCGCCAGTTCATCGCCGGTCATTGCACAGGGGAAGGATAGCGGGTGAGCATGTCATTGCCGGGCAGGAACGGCTCGCCGCGGAAGTTGACGGCATTGCCGAAGCGGACCGCGCACGTATCCAGTGTGCGGTCGCAGCCTTCGCGCAGCACCGCTGCGCTGCCGGGTGGGATCGTTTCATCCAGCGGCGTGTCGAGCACGAGGCCGCCTGCCGGGTCCGCCGACATGACCGACATCGCGATCCCGGCCTGCGGTCCGTCGACCCAGCGTAGCGCTCCGCCGACATGGAGTGCGGCATCGAAATCCGCCTCGAAAGTGGCTGCGTTCGCCTGCGCGTCCATGGCGACAAGCCTCACTTCGCGGCTGAACCTCTGCGGATTGAGATTGCAGCCCGGGCCGCAAAATGCGGCACGGCATGTCGGGCTGGTGCGGGGGATCGGGTCGCACTGCAGTTCCGCCTTGCGTGAAGCAAGCGAGGCGGAGAAGTCCTCGCCCTCCTGGGAAACTTCGCCCAGCGTTCCGGAATAGAGCACCACCCTTTCGAGGGTCTCCCAATCGATCAGGCCGATATATACGCGCGAACCGTCGAATCGCCCGGCTGCAAGGTCGGTTGCCGTGATCGAATCGTCGCTGAGAATGCCCTGGACTTCCACGCTGTCAGGATCGAGGTCGGCGCGCTTGCGGATCGAGGAGGGCACCATTCCCGGCGAGGCGCGGTGCTGCACGCCGTCGAACCACAAGTTGCGATCATGAGTGGTGAAGCCGAAGGTCACGCCATCGCGGCGCAGGATCCGCCAGAAGGTCGCGACCGTTTCGAGGTCCTGTGCAAACCATGTCCGGGTCATGCGGCCTCCCTGATTTCGATAACGGGAACGCTGGGCGCTTCCCCGGCTGCGAAGGCGGCTCCCGAAATCTCCAGGCGATCCTCGGCGAAGCGGACCGGCACGTCGAAGTGAAAGCCTGCCCGAACCGCGGCTCCTGGTGCAGGGGGATCGTCGAACAGGATCGTCCCCCCGCTGTCCAGCGACCAGTTCCCGACCTGAATCGCGTCATCGATGCTGACCAGGATGGTCGGGAATTCGGGACGCGTGATCCTGCGGACCTGTGCTTCTTCCCCATCGCCGTAACGCTTGACCAATGCGAAAGCGGTTTGCGTGCCGTCGCCGACGCCGAGGGACTGGTCGAGGGCGGTAGGCGTCCCGGTCATGGCGTTGGAGCTGAAATCGCTGGGATCGCGCAGGCGAAAGCCCCGTGCCGGACCGCGCCGGGCCCGAAAGAAGGCGATGAGCTGGCCCAGTTCCTGTTCCGAGCGGATGCCCGGCCCGACATCGAAGCGCAGGCGGGCATCCGACCACAGGCTGTTGCGGCGCTCGAACCCCGAGGCGGTGACGGATACGGCGGTCGAGAACTCTGGCGAGATACTGGCATCGCGCCCGAGGCGCAGCGGATAGGGCACGTCGTCGAAGGCTTGCATGGCGCTTCCTTGGCTGGCGTTGGAGGGCAGGCGGACAAAACCGTCGCGCGCGATTTGCGGAAGAGCCCAGACGACGATCTCGTGCGGCGCGCGCCGCGTGGCTTCGTCGATACCGGCATCGATCAGACGCCACTGGTCGGCCTGCATTTGGTTCAGGACGAAACCCGCGAGGTAGTCCTGTTCCGCAGGCGGATAGCCGAGGCGGGCGTTGATTTCTTCATAGGCGCGGCGGCGCGGTGCATCGGCCCCGGCGGTCAGCCAGTCGTAGTCTTCCACCTGCAGCCGGTCGAAGGCCGGGGCCGCCCAGCCCAGGGGCAGATTCGCGCGCTTGAGTTCCGGCATCTCCGGATCGAGCAGCGTGGGCGTGAAGACGAGGGCAAGCGCTTCCACCGGCTCGGGCACAACGGCGCTGCGCACCGCAGTGACCACGTCCGCCGTCGATTGCGCAAGCAGGACACCGGCCGCGTCGAGCAGGTCCTTCTGCGCCGCGTCGAGCGCGGCACGCATGTCGGGGATCGCGGGCGGTGCGCCGCCGAAGGCCGCGACGGCGGCTTCGTCGTAGAGGCAGATGCGGCCGTTGGCAAAAGTCCACCACCACGGCTCGCCCACCTGGAAGCGCACCGGAGCGCCGGCTTCGGCCATGAGCAGGGCGAACGCGGCCGCGACGGATTGGAGCCAGCCCATCGCCGCGGCGTTGGCAGGCGAGATCAAGGTCGATGGCGGCGTCCAGCCGGTCAGGGCCGGATTGCCGAGATGGTCCCGCTGTTTCCAGTCCTCGGGGCAGTGCTGGTCGAGCAGTTCGTAGGATAGCGAGGCCATCGGGCTGAAGCCCAGCCGCAGGCATTCGGCGAAGAAGGCACGGTGCCAGACGCGGGTCGGGGTATTGAGAGGATCTGCGCTACCGCCGGCAAGGTAGCGGCCGTCTTCGGCGGTGAGGCGGAAATAGTGGCTCATCCCGAGGTAAAGCACCACCGACCCGCGATAGCCCAGTTGTCGCACGTTGCGCAGGAGGCGCGCGGGAGTCTGGACGCCCTGGTCGTCGAACCCGGTGGCCACGGCAAGGCCATGTGGCGGCACCATGACGTCACCGATCTCCAGCATCGCACGCGAACCGTCGACACTGATTTCGCTCATTTCGATCCAGCCTTCGGCTTCGGTTGGCAGAGGGTCGGCGCTGCCGTCATAACCGGGCGGCGCGAAAGAGATGAACATGCGGTCGATGTCGTCCGGCCAGATGCGTTCGCCGGGCAGGGAAAAGCCGCTTTCAAGGTCGGAAAAGGGCAAGGCGATCTGCGCGTCCTCGCCGCTGCCCTCGGCATAGTTCCACAGGCGGACATACCAGGTGCGCGCCGCGCCGCTCCTGTCGCGGCCCTCGATGGTCAGCGTTGGGCCGTAGAGGGCATCGAGCGGCAGCACGCCGCCGGACCGCCAACGAAAGCGGAGCGAGGTATGGGCATAGTTGCGGTCGGTGCGATAGGCGAGCAGCGGGTGATCGAGCGTATCCTCGCTCGCCCAGATCAGGCCGCCGAGATCCGCCTTGCGCAGGAACGACGCGTCCACGCGTAGCGCGTCGGGGGCGGTCGAGATCACGGTGGCCACCATCGGGCGGGGGAAGTTGACGGTCCAGAAACGCGCGTCGAAGCGCTGGATCCAGTCGCTCACCTGTCCTTCGCGCTGCGAAGCGAGCCAGAATGCCATCGGGGTTCTCCGGATTGGGTGAAATGCCTGATTGTCGTCCTGGTGATTTTCCGGGACGGTTGGCGGTCAGCTTCGGGAAAGCGCGCGCCGCACGGCGCTGGCTACCTGACGGCTGGAACGCTGCAACGATTGCGGCGTGCTCGACCCGCGAGGGGCGACAAGGTTGATGGCCACGCGCACGTCGCTCGCCCTCGGCTGGCCAAGCGTTCCGGCTTCGACGCGGCCGGCCGAAGTCGGCACGAAAAGCTCCGGCCCCCGCTCGCCGACGAGGTAGCCCCGCCCGGGCGAGACATTGCCGCCGGTAGCCCGGCCGGGCAGCCCGAAGGCCGAGCCCAGAATGCTGCCGAAGTCGACAGGGCTACCCGAAGCGCCGATGCCCAATGCGGCAGGCAGGCCCTGTGCCGCTTGCGCGGCTATGGCGCTCAGCGTTTCGCTTGCCACGCGCTTGAGATCGTCGAACCCCAGATTGCCGCTGCGAATGGCGCCGGCAAGGCCGCGTTCCAGTACATCGCCGGCCTTCGTGAAACCGGAAACCAGATCGGTCTCGACACTGGCGCGCATCGTTGCGATGTCCCGGGCAAAGCCCTCGGTGCTGGCGCGCACATCGACCAGCAGGCTTTCGATTTCGTCATCCATGGTCGTTTTCCATCAGCCTTTGCAGTGCGGCCCGGTCGATGCCGGACGCGGCGGGGGGGAGGGGCGGGCGCAGGGCTGCGGCCAGTTCGCAGGGCGTGGCGGCCCAGAATACGTCCGGTCGCCAGCCCAAGTGACGTGCGGCCACTGCGAACAGAGCCAGCGCATGTTCGCCGAACGAGGGGCTCATCCGCTGCCCTTGAGGATCTGCGAAAGCAGGGTGCGTAGTGGCCCGGTACAGGCGGCCAGTCCGCACCGGGCAATCGCCTCGCCCAGAGCTTCCCGGGTCAGCGCCTGCCGGTCGGCGAGACAGTGCCAGAACAGAGTCGCCAGTTCGGACAGCCGCAATTCTCCGGCCCCCGCCCGCTCGACGAGCGCGAAGAGCGGTCCCAGTTCCTCCTCTGCGGCGACGAGGGCGCCGAAGGTCGGGCGCAAGACATGGGCCGTCCCGTCGATCTGGACGGCAGCTTCCCCGCGCAGCGGGTTCGTCCGCCTGTGCTCGGCCTCAGCCTGTTTCATGCCGCCGATACCTCGCCCGAGCTTTCGAGCTGGAGCGTGTAATTGCGCTCGCCATTGAAGTCGCCGGCATAGTCGAGCCGCTGGACGAGGAAGCTGCCGCGCAGTTTCTCGCCGTCCTCGAAGCTCAGCTCGTAGCTGTCGAGCGTGCCGTTCATGGCGTTGGCGCGGATCTGCGCCTCGGCGGCGCTGCCAAGGAAGAGGCCTGCCGCGCTGACCGACACCGCGCGGACGCCTGCGCCGGAAAGCAGTTCGCGCCAGCCGCCACTGTCCTTGCTGGTGATGACGACGGTTTCACCGGTGACGGACATCTGCGTGGTACGAAGACCGGCCACGGTCCGGAACGTGGCCGGATTCCCGCCATCGGAGATCTTGAGAAGGAAGGCGCTGCCTTTTTGTGCGGACATCTGCGTACTCCTTGGAAAGAGAGGGACTGGGGGATCACTGCGAGAGCAGCCGGAAACCGTATTCGAGCAGGATCGCGCGGCGGCTCTCGCTGCGCTGCTGGGCGCGGGCGCGCAGGAACCGGATCGTGACGATCGCGAGCCCTGACTGCTCGCGCGGCATGGCCTCGATCCGCGCCTCGATGGCGGCGACGAGCGCGGCCGCAGCATCGGGCCGGTCGCCGCGACAATGCAATTCAAGTGCGACGCGCACCTCGCGGCCCGCAGCGGTCTTGGTGCTCCAGTCGCTGCTGGCACTGGCCGCAATCGCGAGCCAGGGCAGGCTGGCGCGCAAGGGGGCTTCCTCGACGATGGCATTCAACTGATCGACCAGAGTGGTATCGGCGGTCAGCCAATCGAGCAGGGCGGCGCGCAAGGGCACTTCCATGGGCTATCCTTTCGGGAACAGGGGCCAGACCAGGTCCGCGCGGCGCCAACGGGTTTCGTCGTCGCGGCGGGCGAGGCGGCGGGACCGGGCATGGGCCTTGCCGAGACTGGAGGCGGCGGCGGTCAGCCGTGAGGCGAGGGCATCGAGGGCCTTGCCCGCCTCGGCTGCGATAATATGGCGGGTCATGCCAGGCGCAGGCTTCGCCACGGGCGCCAGAGCGCAGCGACGGAAGCAGGCGGAAGCTGTGCCGCACCTTCGGTTTCCCGCTCCCGGTGCTGGTGAGCGGCGAGCCGGATCACGCCGTGGCGCAGGGACTGGGGCAGATCGTCCCATGCAGCCGAGAGGCCTGCGGTGAAGCGCACGGCGATCCGTGCGTCCGGCTTGTTTGCCAGCAAGCGGATGCGCCCGGTGCCATCGGCATCGAGATCGATGTCATAGCGTTCGGTCGCCAGCGCCATACGGGAGCCATCGGCCGCCAGGGTCTCGAGAGAGGTGATCGCCTGGACCGGACGCGTGGCGAGGCTCATCCAGCCTGCAGCGGCGTCCAGCGTTTCTTCGCATTCGGACTCCAGCGGCCTTTGTCCGGTGAAGGCCTCGAACTGGTCGAGCGCGGTTTCCAGCAGGGCCTGCAGCGCGGCATCGTCCTGCGCGGTGGTAATGCCAAGCCACTGTTTGACTTCGGCGAGTGCCGAACTCGGCAGCGTGGCCGGCGTAAGGATGACCCGGTTCATCGGTCTCTCCATCGACAATGGGAAAGGTGTCGTCCCGGCGCGGGCCGGGACGACCGTTCGATCAGGCAGCGATCTTGAGGAGCTTGATCGCGTCGCTGTCGAGCACCTGTCCGCCGATCCGCTTGGTGGCGTAGAAGTGGACGAAGGGCTTGTTGGTGTAGGGATCGCGCAGGATCGCGGTGGCGCTGCGTTCGGCGATCAGATAGCCGGCGCGGAAGTTGCCGAAGGCGATCGGGCATTCCCCGGCGGCGATGTCGGGCATGTCTTCCGCTTCGACGACGGGATAGCCCAGCAGGCGATCGGGCTGGCCTTCGACGAGGCCGGGCTGCCAGACGAAAGCGCCGTCGTTGGTCTTGAGCTTGCGCACTTCGGCCAGCGTGGCCGAGTTCATCACCCAGCTCGCCCCCTGACGGTGCCCGGACTTGAGCGCATGAACGAGGTCGATCAGCTTGAGATCGGGCGCGGCGTCAAAGCCGGAGGCATCGCCCGAGGCGAGGTGCTGCAGCGTCCCGAAGGTGCGGGCAGCGTCGCCGGCGGTGCTGGTCGGCGCAGAGAGAAATCCCTTCGGCTGGTTGACCCCGTCACCGCTGACGAAGGCCGCGCCCTCGGCCCGGGCAAACTCGGTGGCGATCTCGTCGGCCAGCCAGGACTGGAGGTCGAAGACCGCATCGTCGAGCATCGCCTGGCTCGCCGCCGGATTGGCGTAGAGCTCGCCGGTCGGCGGGGCGATTTCGGCGAAGCCGGGCGTATCGGTTTGCGGGCGCACAGCGGTTTCGCTGACCCAGCCGGACGCGGTGCCGCCGGTCGTCACCAGCTTGCGATAGCCCGCGCTGCCGGTCTGCACGACCTGGGCGATCGAGCGGATCGGACTGATCGAGGTGAGGCGTGAGGCGATCAGCGCGTCGATTTCCCGGGGCACGGCATAGCCGCCGTCGGCCGCAACCGCGCCGGAGATCGACTTGAGCTCGGTCTCGCGGCCATGGCGCAGGTAGCCCTCGACGAAGCCCTTCACTTCGGGGCTGGCGGCCACGCTGCCTGCGATCACCGGACGGGCAGCGGCGCGGCTGATGCGATCGAGGCGGGACTTCACGTCCTCGACGTCGGTGCGGATCGCTTCGACGGTGGCCTCGGTCGCATCCTGCCGGGCGACGAGATCGAACGAGGCTTCGAGGTTTTCGGTGGGCACAGGGGATTCCATCAGCAATTGCCTTTCGGTCGGTGGGAAAAGTTGGTGCGGCCCGGAGAGGGCGCGCGCTTCAGCAGACGAGATGAACGCGCGCGCCGTGCTGCATCGGGCGGGAGACGAGGCTGACTTCGAACAGGTCGATGTCGAGCAGTTCGCGCCCGTCGCGGCCGGGGCGGCTGGTGCGCGCGCGGTAGCCGAACGAGAGGCCCGAGACGGCCCCGTTCCGAAGGGAGAGGGCTGCCGCGCCTTGCGGATTGTCGAGTGCGGCGATCACCCGCAGGCCCCGAGCGTCTTCGGCCAGGGTCTCGATCCAGCCGATGCGCAGGTCGGGGCGGTGCTGCCAGAACAGCGGCAGCGGATCGCGCCGTTCGGCAAGTGTGCGGGCGAAGGCGCCGCGGCGGATCGTGTCGCGCCCGGCATCGCGGCGGTCGAACAGGGCGGCGTAGCCGGCAAAGCGCGGGCCGTTCATCGCAGCAGCTCCGTCGCGCCGAGCCGGACCGCGATGCCCAGCAGCAGCAGGGCCAACAGCCCGCGCACGATCCAGCCGATCGCCGCTGTTTGTGCGCTCGTCTTGGCGTCACGCCACGCCTGGAGCAGTTCACGCAGTTCGCTCACGTCCTCGTGGGCCGTGGCATCGTCGAGACCGATCCGCTCGAGCATCCGGCTCGCGCCCAGTTCGCTGGCTTCCTCGACGATGGCGCGCAGGGTGACGATGTCGTTGCCCTCGTTTGCGGCCTGTGAGACGAGCCCGGTCAACATGTCGCTCTTGGTCATTGCTCGGCCTCCGCATGGTTTGGGCGCTCGGGCAGGCCGAGCAAGGCGCGCTTTTCGGAAGGTGCAAGGAAGTCGGCGGCACCGACTTGCGCCCAGAGCCGCTCGCGGTCTTCGGCAAGCGCCGGGATCCGGTCGAGGTCGATGGTGAGCGCGGCGTCGGGGAACCATGGCTCCAGACCTTCGCCGATGGCCGCCAGCATCTTGGCGGCTAGCGGAAGCAGGGTCAGACGCCAGAGCGCGCGGTTGGCCTCGCGGTAATTGGCGTAAGTCGAATCGCCTGGGAGGCCCAGAAGCATCGGCGGCACTCCGAAGGCGAGCGCGATGTCGCGGGCGGCCGCGGCCTTGAGCGTGGCGAAATCCATGTCGGCCGGACTCAGCGCCATGGCCTGCCACTTGAGTCCGCCTTCGAGCAGCATCGGGCGCCCGGCATTGCCCGAACCGGCAAAGGCGGATGACAGTTCGCTGCGCAATCGGTCGAACTGGTCGCTGGTCAACCCGTTGCCGTCACCCGCTTCGTAGACGAGCGCGCCCGAAGGCCGGGCCGCGTTCTCGAGCAGTTGCCGGTTCCAGTGCGAAGCAGCGTTGTGGGTGGCGATCGCCTCGTGCGCGGCGGTCAGGCACCCGGCGCCGTAGTGGTCGTCCGCCGGATGGAAGTGGCGGATGTGGATGAGGTTCGGCGAGGCGTCCTCGTCGAGCAGGGGGATGGCCAGCTGTCGCCCGGCTACGGCGTAAGTGAATGCGCTCGGCCAGCCGTCGTCGCCAGCCAGGATCGTCATTCTCTCGGGGCGCAGCGCGAACAGCTCGGCGGGGCGACCGCGCGCATCCTTGATGACCTGAACGTAGGCGTTGCCGTGCAGCAGCAGGTGCGAGACGATGGTTTCGAGCAGGGACTGCCCGGCGCTCGTCGCTGTGACGAGGGCGATGGGCCCCGGATCGGGGGCCTGCAGTGGCGCACCGGCGATCCCTTCCGCCACCAGCCGCACCGCGCGCTGGGCCACCGGATTGTCGAGATAGGCCTGGCGCACGGCGAGGTTGTATTCGAAGGGCGTGCGCCCGCCGCCGCCATCGGCGAAGAACCAGGGCGATGCCGGCCCTCGCGCCAGTGGCGCGCGGGTACTCTCGCCCTTGAAGGCGGCAAGGAGCGTATCGATGAAGGACATGGGGATTGCCTTTCGCTGGTTGGCTCAGGTGGTGCGCACGCGCGGCGCGGCGGCGCGGTCGAGCAGCAATTCGGTGATGGCCCAGACAAGGGCGTCGGCGCGGTCGGGTGAGCGGCCCGGACCCTGGTAGGTGCCGCCCGCGATCAACCCGCAGAGCTCGTCCTCGAGCGCAGGGAAATGTCCTGCATGGCGGACTTTCCCGGCTTCGTAGAGCGCGGCGACCGGCTCGGCGCGGGCAACCTTGCCGCGGCTGGCATGGACCAGCCGGATCGGCAGCGTAACGTCGGCGGCCCGCAGGACGCTGGCGACCATTGCCCCGCCCTGATTGGCTTCGGCGACGACGCGGTCGGCGCGCCAGGCGGCTGCCGCGCCGGCCACGGCGCGGGCCCAGCGCTCCGGACTGGCCTTTTCGACCGAGGCATCGGCGAGAATGTGCCCGCGTCCTTCCGCGCAGCGGGCGGCCACGACGATCCCGCAGGCATCGCCGCCTGCCGAAGCGGGCGGATCGACGCCGATGACGACGCGAACCGCTTCAGCGGGCGGGCTGGCCCTGCAGGCTTCGATCAGGGCGCGGGTCCAGAGCGCACCTTCGATATCGTCGAGCAGTTCGCCGTCGAGTTCCTGACGTCCCAGCAGGGACTTGCCGAAGCTGCGCCGCATGTCGCGCAAGTAGCTGGGCGGCAGGTTGTCGCGATTGTCCTCGGTTCTGCCGCGGGTGATGACGAGGTCGTCGTCCGGCTCGCAGAGCAGGCGCTGGACCAGCGGCACGGCCCGCGGTGTCGTCGTCGCCATGGCCCGGGCCCTGTCGCCCAGACGCAGGCCGAACAGGAGATTGTCCCAGGTGCGGCCTGCCTTGCCTGCGGCATTGTCCCACTTGGCTATCTCGTCGCACCAGGCATGGCTGTGCTGCGGACCGCGCAGCGATTCCGGTTCGCCGGCCGAATAGAGCAGGGCCTGCGCACCGTTGGGCCAGACCAGCCGCCGCAGGGAAGGCTCGAAGCCCGGCGCGCGGCGCGCAGGGCAGATCGCCAGGAGTCCGCTTTCGCCCTCGACCATCACCGCCCGCACCTCCGGCAGGGTTGCGCCCACCAATGCGATGCGCGCCGCCGGATCGGACTCCGCGATTGAACGAACCCATTCGGCACCTGCGCGGGTCTTGCCGAATCCGCGTCCTGCCATGACCAGCCATGTCCGCCAGTCGCCTGGCGGAGCCAGCTGTTCAGGTCGCGCCCAGAGCCGCCAGTGAGTGAGGAATTCGGCCTGTTCCGCCTCGCTGAGTTCGCGCACGCGCCTGCGTCTTTCGCGAAGGGGCAATGAGAGCAGCCAGGCAAGGCGGTCACTGCGTTGCATCGGCCGGCCTGTCCGTATCGGATCCGGTTGCAGCGCTGCGGGCGCGCATCCGGTCCAGCTTGGCGTCGATGGCATCGAGGATGGCCCCGGCATCGCGGCTTTCCCGCTGGGCCCGCTGCCTTGCGACTGCTTCACGGTGAAGCGTGAGCAGGCGCAGGGCCGTGGCATTGTCGAAAAGCCGCGTGCCACGTCGGGAACCGGCGGCCGGTTTCACTTCTCCCTCGCGAAGCCGGTGCAGCAGGTTCATTTCAAGGTGGTCGTAGCCTTCGCAAAGCGCCTCGTGCCAGGCGCGATAGAATTCGGGATCCTGCCTCCGGGCTGCGTAGGCCAGCGCCGGAGCAACACCGGCCTTGCGGGCGGAGGCGGCGACGTTCGAACTTGCCGCCAGTTCGGAGAGGAAGCGCGCGCGCCAGTCATGATCGGCCAACGCGGGTTCCGCCGGAACGGAACACGCGATGCGACCGGACGAGGGTGTGTCCGCCATGATCGATCCATGATGAGAGGAGTGTTCGCGAACCGGTTCGAAGCCCTTGGGCGACCGGTTTATCGCGATGTTCCTGTTGTGTACCGAAAGAGCGTGACGATGTCAAGCATTAATAACCAAATAGGTTATTGCTTGTCGGCAAACTCGCCTGCCTCTAAGCACGCGCCGACTGAATCCTCCGGAGAATTCGATGCTGCGTCGCCTTTACGATTGGACCATGGCCAAGGCCGCGCATCGTCATGCCGAATGGTGGTTGGCCGCCTTCGCCTTCGTCGAAGCCAGCTTCTTCCCGGTTCCGCCGCATCCGTTGCTGGGCCTGATGTGTCTGGCCGAACCGAAGAAGGCGATTCGCTTCGCGATCATCGCCACGCTCGCGTCGGTGGCCGGCGGCCTGCTTGGTTATGCGATCGGCCATTTCGCCTATGAGGCTTTCGGCGAAACGCTTCTGCGGGCGCTGGGGCTTTCGGAGAGTTTCCCCAAGGCTGCCTGCTATTTGCGCGAATACGGGGCGGAAATCATCATCGTGAAGGGGGCAACGCCGATTCCCTTCAAGCTGCTGACGATCACCGCAGGCTTCATCGGCATGAACCTGGCGGTGTTCATCGGGGCCTCGATCGTTTCCCGTTCGATCAGCTTCATGATCGTGGGTGTGCTGTTCCGCCTCTTCGGCGCGCCGATCAAGGCCGTGATCGACAAGCACCTGGGCAAGGTCACCGCCGCTTTTGCCGTGCTCGTGGTTGCCGGTTTTCTTGCCATCGCGTTCCTCGGTGGCGGCGCGGAGCAGACCAACGAGAAGTGCGAAGCAGCTGCGGCAACGCAGCCGGCGTGATCCTGCGACAGCCGGCGCAGACGTAAACGCCGGATCAGGGATTCTTCGCGCCTGCGGAGATACTTGACTGAAATGCGACTTGTGGCATTCTCTTCTTGCTGCACTGCAATATGTGGGCAGTGCCGGAAGGAGGGCTATGGCTGTTCGGATGGATGGAGCAAGTCAGGATTTCCTGAAGCAGCTCGAAGGCTACGGGCTTTCGACCATAGAGATCCACTATTTCCTGCCGGACCATCCGAAGTTGCTTCAGCTCTTCGCATTTCAGCAATACGACGTGGCACCACGCTTCCCGGTCCTTCGCGGTTTTCTCGACTACTGGAGCCGTGAAATCGAAGGGCCGCTGCATTCGGTCAGGATCGCCCACAAGCACCTGATCGGCCCGCAGGAATGGCAGGCCGTCGACGGGATCATTTCCATCCACTGACGATTTGAGGCACAAGGCGCAACGGGAACGGCTGGGGCCGACGCGGGTTCTTGCCGTAACCGGAAACAGGAGAACGCCATGCCCCTCAAGATCGCCGTCATCGTCGGCAGCTTGCGCGCCGATTCCTTCAATCGCAGGCTGGCAAAGGCCATGGTTGCCTTGCCCGAAGCGCAAGGTCACAGCTTTACTTTTGCGGATATCGGCGCATTGCCGCTCTACAATCAGGACCAGGACGACGATCAGCCGCAGGCCGTCAGGGACCTGAAAACGCTTGTGACCGAATCCGACGGGGTGATCTTCGCGACTCCGGAGTACAACCGCTCGATCCCGGGCGTCCTGAAGAACGCGATCGATCATGGATCGCGTCCGCCAGGGCATAGCTGCTGGAAGGGAAAGCCGGCTGGCGTCATCGGCACCTCGCCGGGCAAGCTGGGAACGGCCGCGGCGCAGCAGCACTTGCGCAACGTGCTGGCCGTGCTCGACATGCCGACGCTGGGCCTGCCGGAAGCCTATCTGCAATGGAGTGACGACCTGCTGACCGCGCAGGGCCAGTTCGCCCAAGCTACCGCCGGTTTTGCGGGCAAGTGGATGAAGGCGTTTCTCGGCTACGTCGCCCTGCACGCGGGTAAGGGCTGACCGCCGGGGCCCGAATCGGGTTGAGAAGACCGGCAGGCGTGCTTCGACGCCTGCCGGTTTCGTCTTGTCAGATGATGCCGACCGTCGTCCCGGCGCGCGTGAACATGCCGATGATCTGCTCGACCTGTTCAGCCGAATGTTCGGCACACAGCGAGCAGCGCAGCAGGGTCATGTTGGCGGGCGTTGCCGGCGGCCTTGCCAGGTTCACATAGAGGCCTTCGTGCAGCAGCGCTTCCCACATCGCCGCGCCGCGTTCGAGGTCGGGCATGATAACCGAGATGATCGCGCTTTGCGGTTCGTCCGTACCCAGTTCGAACCCGGCATCGCGCAGACCCTTGTGCAGGGTGCGCGAGTTCTCCCAGAGGTGCGCGCGCTTCTCGCCCGCGTTCATCAGCTTGCGGATCGAGGTGCAGGCGGTGGCGACCACGCTCGGCGGAAGGCTGGCGGTGAACACGTAGGGGCGGCACACCAGGCGCATGATCTCGAACTTGGGGTGGTTCGAAACGCAGAAGCCACCGACCGTGCCGACCGACTTGGAGAAAGTGCCGATCACGAAATCGACATCCGCGAGGCAGTCCTGGTCTTCGGCCACGCCGCGACCGTTGGGGCCGATGAAGCCCATCGAGTGCGCTTCGTCGACCAGCACCATCGCGCCGTACTTCTTGGCGACGGCGATCATTTCCTTGAGCGGAGCGATGTCACCCAGCATCGAGTAGACGCCTTCGAGGACGACGAGTTTGCCGGCACCTTCGGGAATGCGGCGCAGGCGTTTTTCCATCGCCTCGATGTCATTGTGCTTGAAGGGCACGACTTCGGCGTCGCCCATCTTGCAGCCGTCCCAGATCGAGGCGTGGCTGTCGATGTCGAGGACGATGTAGTCGCCCTTGCCGGCAATCGTCGAGATGATGCCGAGGTTGGCCTGGTAGCCGGTCGAGAAGACCATGGCGTGATCCATGCCGTAGAAATCGCAAAGCGCTTCCTCGACGGCCTTGTGCCCGGCATAGGTGCCGTTGAGCACGCGGCTGCCGGTGGTGCCCGAGCCGAAGTCGTCGAGCGCCTGCTTGCCCGCTTCGATCACGTCGGGATCGAAGGTCATGCCCATGTAGTTGTAGGTGCCGAGCAGGATCGTCTCGCGTCCGTTGCACATCGCCACGGTTGGCGAGAGCACGCGTTCCATGACGAGGCCGAACGGATCCTCGACGCCGGAAGCGAGCAGGTTCTCGCGCATCTGGATGAGCGGGTCGAACTTGCTGAACAGGTCCGCGTGGGTTTCGGTTACATTGTCGCTGAGCATGTCGGTCATGGGCCGTTTCCTTGGGAGTTCCGTCAGCCCTGGAGCTTGACCACGGCGTCGACGAGCTGACCGTAATTCTCGATCTCGGCCTGCTGGTTCATCGAAATGATGATGTCGAATTCGTCTTCGATGGCCGCGACGAAATCCATGACGGTGAGGCTGTCGAACTCAAGATCGTCAGTGAAGCGGGTCGCGTCGGTGATCTCGACGCCCTTCTTGTTGAAGGGGTCGATCAGTGCGGCGATCCGGGCCGAGGTTTCTTCGCGGTCCATGGTCTTTTCAACTCCGATAGGGTCGGGCGGCTCTCTGGCCGGGAAATGCGGCGCAAAAGCGGCGCGGCGCGGCAAAGTCAAGCATACTCGCAGGCTGCCGGATCATAAACGGCCTAGATCAGGGCTTTCACGGCCTGCATGAAAGGACCGATCGAGACCGGCTTGGCAAGATAGCCTTCGGCACCCGCCTCGCGAATCCGCTCCTCGTCGCCCTTGCCGGCATAGGCGGTGACCGCCAGGACCGGGATCGTGCGCAGGACCGGGTCCTTCTTGGCGGCCTCGATCAGGTCGAGGCCGGAGACATTGGGCAACTGGATGTCCATGATGACCAGATTGGGCACGAAGTCGCGGGCGCGGTCCAGCGCATCGAGGCCGTCGGCCACCGGCTCCACGGCGAAGCCCTGGCTCTTGAGCACATCGCAAAAGAGCTTCCGATTGAGGTCGTTGTCCTCGACAACGAGGATTCGCTTTGCCATTCGACGCCTGGACACCATCTAGGGGTTCCCTACCGCTCTATGTTACGCAAGCGAGGCTGACAATTCTCAGAGACACGCCATCCCCAGCCAACGGTGACCCGCAGGCCCTGGCGCTGAACGCCCTGGGTTGGGTGCTGGGCGACGACGATCGCGCCACCCGGTTCCTCGCCCTGACCGGGCTGACCCCGGATTCGCTGCGCGCTTCGCTGGGCGAGCCGGCGACGCTGGCAGCGGTGATAGAGTTCCTCTGCGCCCACGAGGCCGACCTTGTCGCAGCTTCCGAAGCGCTGGGCGTTGCGCCCGCCACACTGGTGGCCGCGCGTGAAAGGCTGGGAGCATGAAAAAGCCATTGCTCATCACCGACTGCGATGAAGTGCTGCTGTATATGGTCACGCACTTTCGTGAATGGCTGGCCGAGGATGAGGGCGTGACTTTCGACCTCGACCGGAGCGACTTCTACCGCTCGATGCGCCGGGTCGACAGCGATGAGCTGATCACCGAGAAGGACGCATGGCAGTTGCTCAACAAGTTCTTCGACGGACAGATGCATCGCCAGACCCCGGTGGAAGGCGCGGTTGCGGCGATCGGGACGATCGCTGAACATGCGGACGTCGTCGTGCTCACCAATCTCATGGATTTCCGCAAGGAAGCACGGACCCGGCAACTGGCGGACCACGGCATCGACGTGCGGGTCTATACCAACCAGGGGCCGAAGGGTCCCGCCCTCAAGGCAATTCTCGACGAATATGCACCAAGCCGAGCGGTCTTCATCGACGACCTCGCGCCGCATCACGGCTCGGTCCGCGATGTCGCGCCGGAGATCGGCCGCCTGCACTTGTGCGCGGAGCCGAGCATTGCCCCGCATATCCCCTGCGCCCACAAGGCCGGGGACGCCGACGCCCGGATCGACGACTGGAGCAGTGCGCTGCCCTGGCTGCTCGATCGCCTGGTCAATTCTCCAAAGGCTGATCTCCAGGCAGCCGTTACCTTGAAGGACAGTGAAGACAAATGAGTGAAATCGACGCCCGCCTTGAACAGCTCGGCCTCGTCCTGCCCGAACCGGCCGCGCCCGTCGCAGCCTATGTTCCCGTCGTCGTCTCCGGCAACGTGGCCTATGTCTCGGGCCAGCTGCCTTTCGTCGACGGCAAGCTCGTTACCGGTCGTCTGGGCGAGAATGTATCACTGGAACAGGGTATCGAAGCGGCCCAGGCCTGCGGCGTGATGATCCTCGCACAGCTCAAGGCTGCCATCGGCTCGCTTGACCGGGTCGAGCGAGTCCTGAAGCTGGGCGCCTTCGTCAGCTCCACCGGCGACTTCACCGATCAGCCCAAGATCGCCAATGGTGCATCGGAACTGATGGCAGCCGTCTTCGGCGAAGCCGGTCAGCATGCGCGCAGCGCGGTCGGCGTGCCGGTACTTCCGCTCGGCGCTGCCGTCGAAGTGGATGCCATTGTTGCCCTTCGCCCTGCTTGATCGCTGGTTCGCGCCGGCCCCTGACCCCCGCAAGGTCGCGTGGGTCGGCGCGTACAGCTATGCCCACCGCGGGCTTCATGCGCCGGGCGTGCCCGAAAATTCCCGTGCCGCCATCGAACATGCAATCGCCGGTGGATACGGGATCGAGATCGACGTGCAGCGTTCGGGCGACGGTCAGCCGGTCGTATTCCATGACTTCGACCTCGATCGGCTGACGCGGGAAACCGGGCCGGTGGCCCGGCGCAGCGCTGCCCAGCTCGGCGCCCTGCAGCTTTCGGGTACGGCGGAGACGATTCCGACCCTGCGGCAGGTCCTCAATATCGTCGACGGCCAGGTGCCGATCCTGATCGAGGTGAAGTCGAGCCGCGGGCAGCGCGTCGCCGCGACCTGCCTTGCCGTGCGCCGCGCCCTCGAAGGCTATACAGGCGCGCACGGGGTGATGAGCTTCGATCCGCGCGTCGCAAGCTGGTTCTGCCGACATTCTCCGCATACCGTGCGCGGGCTCGTCGTGACTGAGGAAGATGATCGCGCCCTGCCGGGAAGGATCCGCAGGCATCTTGCACTCTGGCATGCCAGACCCGACTTTCTGGCCTACGATATCCGCGATCTGCCCAGTAGCTTCGCTGCGAGCCAGCGACGGCGGGGCATTCCGGTCGCCACCTGGACGGTGCGGTCGGGTGAGCATCGCGAACGTGCAGCAGTCCATGCCGATGCCCCGATCTTCGAGGGCGTTGTCGTGGCAGAGAAAGGAGCAGGCGCGGCAGCGTGAGCGAAGGCGAATTCACTGCGAAAGTCCATTCTGCCATCGGGGCGCTTCCTGCGCAGGAGTGGGATGGCCTGACCGGCGGCGGCAACCCGTTCGTTTCCCATGCCTTCCTCAGCGCGCTTGAGGAATCGGGCAGCGTCGGCGGGCGCAGCGGTTGGCAGCCGGTTCCGATTACTATCGAAGGGCCCGACGGAAGCCTTGCCGCAGCCCTGCCGTCCTATCTCAAGCAGCACAGCCAGGGTGAATATGTCTTCGACCATGCCTGGGCCGATGCCTGGCATCGGGCAGGGGGTGAGTACTATCCCAAGCTGCAGATTGCCGTGCCATTCACTCCGGCGACCGGCCCGCGCCTGCTGACATCGCATCCCGAGCTGACTCTCCCTCTGCTGCGCGCGGCGGAAACGCTGTGCCGGAACAACGGGTTTTCTTCGGCCCATGCCACCTTCATCGAGCCCGAGCAGGTTCCGTATTTCGAGAAGGCCGGCTGGCTTTTGCGTGAGGATATCCAGTTTCACTGGGAAAACCGCGCCTATGCGGACTTCGAGGAATTCCTGACCGCGCTGTCGTCGCGCAAGCGCAAGGATATCCGCAAGGAGCGTGCAAAGGCGCAGGAAGGCGTCGAAATTCGCACCCTGCGCGGCGAGAACATCCGCGAGGAGCATTGGGATGCATTCTGGGAGTTCTATCAGGATACCGGCGCGCGCAAGTGGGGTCGGCCGTACCTGACGCGATCCGCGTTCACGCTGATGGGCGAGACGATGGCGGACCGGATCCTGCTGGTACTGGCCTTCATTGACGGCGAACCCGTAGCCGGCGCGCTGAACTTCATCGGCGACGAGGCGCTTTACGGGCGCTACTGGGGTGCCCGGCTCGACAAGCCGTTCCTGCACTTCGAGCTGTGCTACTATCAGGCGATCGATGCTGCGATCGCACTGGGCCTGTCACGCGTCGAGGCAGGGGCCCAGGGCGGGCACAAGCTGGCGCGCGGTTATGAGCCGGTGCGCACGGTTTCGGCGCACTACATCGTCCACGACGGCCTGCGCGAAGCGATTGCCGACTACCTTGAGCGGGAGCGCGCCGGAATCGCCCAGGACCAGCTCTGGCTGGGCGAGAGAGCGCCTTACCGCAAGGCCTGAACCGGAGCGAAGCTCCGGTCTGTCGTGCGATGATTCAGGCTGCGCGGCGCATCGAGGCCGAGAGCCATTCGCGCGCGCGGCGCTGGGCTTCGGCAATTTCGCGAGCCGTCATTTCGTCGGCCACTTCCGCGCGGCACGTCGCGGCTTCCTCGTGACCGGCAACGGCGGCGAGGTTGAACCACTTGTGCGCCTCGATCAGATCGCAGGCGGCGCCATGGCTGCCGGTGGAGTACGCGACTCCGAGATCGAAATAGGCGGAAACGTCTCCTTGCGACGCAGCAGCAAGGCAATTGGCAACCAGCAGGTCTTCAGCTTCGATATCCGCGGCTGAAGCGCTGGCGAATGCGTCGTTCTTGATCCAAACAGTTTGCATCTCTCGATACCCCCCTGTCCAACAAAGCCCGTTTTGGCAGTTCGACACGGCTAGGCTGGACCAGCGATGGTCAACAATCCGTTAACGTCGTTTGTGGAACTCTGCGCAGGTCCGAAAGAACCTGTCCCGTTTCGAAGCCGGGTTCAGGTTTTTTGTGGACGGCGGCGCATCTGCCCTTGTGCCGCACATACGGCGCATTTATAGGCGCGACCAACCGCGGATCTTCGAGGGGTTACCGGAAAAACCGGGGCCGCAGGGCGATGAAGGTTCGGGGCATACGTGCGGAGATTCTCTGGATGGCAACGGCCCTGTCTGATGAAATTGATGTGCTTTCGAAAGCAAAGCGTGTCTTGGGCGGCTCTTATGTCGCCGAACCTGACGAACCCTACATGTGCGAATCGCAGCAGGATTATTTCCGCCGGCTGCTCATGGCCTGGAAACGGCTGATCCTCGACGCTGCTGCAGGCACCCTGCAGCAACTGCAGGACGGTCCGATTCGTGAGCCGGACCTCAACGATCGCGCGTCGAGCGAGACCGACTGGGGTATCGAACTGCGTACCCGCGACCGCCAGCGCAAGCTGATCGCCAAGATCGATTCCGCCCTGCGCCGGATCGAGGAAGGTGAATACGGCTTTTGCGAAGTGACCGGCGAACCGATCGGCCTGGGCCGACTCGAGGCACGTCCGATCGCGACCATGACCGTCGAGGCACAGGAAGCGCACGAGCGCCGCGAAAAGATTTCCCGCGACGACTGACCCATTTTGGCACGGTAGTTCATCTCGCCTGAGGGATTACCGTGCTGTTAACTCTTTTTTCGTCACTCGGGACTAGCCTTCGTCAGGTAGCGTGTCTGCTCGTGCAAGTGTCTGTTTGCATGGGCATTACTGGCACCGGATGGAGCTTATGATCAAAGGCGAAAATCGGCAGATCGCGCGCGACAGCCTGTTTCTGCTGGCTGATCTGCGCGTCGATGGCCTCGATGGCGAATTTCGCATCAAGGTGCGCAACCTTTCTGCCGGCGGCATGATGGGCGAAGGCACGGTCCGCGTGGTGCGCGGATCGAAGGTCTCGGTCAGCATCCGCAATGTCGGCTGGGTCGACGGCACAGTAGCCTGGGTCCAGGAAAGCCGCTTCGGCGTGGCCTTCCGGGACGACATCGATCCCAAGCTGGCACGCGCGCCGGTCAGCGCAGGCGAGGATCCCTCGCCGCGCTTCGTACGTACTCACCAGCCCCCGGTTGCGGGCGTGACAGGCCTGCGCAAGATCTGACAGTGGATCTTGTCCGGCAGAGGGCAGGGCGTTTTTCCCACAATATCGAGACTTTCGTGCGAAATCGTCGCTTGCGCATTTGCGGCACGGCGCAAATCGATTAGTCCGGCAAACATGCTTCCCACGCGCAAAGCCTTCCGGGCCCTTGCCCCCTTGGTCGCGTTGACTCTGGGCGCCTGCAGTGGCTTCGACAATTCGACCCTGAACGTGGCGGTGATCGGGGAGCCGGACGATCCGTTCCAGTCCGGCAAGGAGGTGACCGCCTCCGGTCAGTTGATTCGTGCCGCGACGGTCGAAGGGCTTGTCGCCTTCGACGAAAAGGGACGCGTGATTCCCGCACTGGCCGATCGCTGGATCGTGACCGACGACGGCCAGAGCTATATCTTCCGGTTGCGCGACGGGGATTGGGCCTCGGGAGATCCGATCTCGGCGGAGTCGGCAAAGAAGGCGCTCGATACGGCGCTGAAGTCCCTGCGGCGCAACACCTTTGCGCTCGACCTGGCCGGCATCGACGAAGTTCGCGTCATGGCGGGCCGGGTTGTCGAGATCCGTCTCGCTCGCCCGATGCCCTATCTGCTTCAGCTACTCGCCCAGCCTGAACTCGGGCTCTATGAGGACAAGCAGGGCAACGGCCCGATGCGGATGAAGAAGATCGGCGACGTTGCGCGGCTGACGCCGATCGATCCTTCGACGCTGGGCCTGCCGGAGATCCAGAACTGGGATAAGCGTACCCGCAACATCGACCTGCTCTCGCTCAGCGGTCCCGAAGCGGTTCAGCGCTTCAACGATGGCAAGACAGACCTCGTCCTGGGCGGACGGATCGAAGATTTCCCGCTGACCCGCTCGGTCGGCATCCTGCGCGGGACGATCCAGCTCGATCCGGTGGTCGGCCTGTTCGGCTTGCAGGTCATGAACGACAGGGGTTTCCTGGCCGATCCGGCCAATCGCGAGGCGCTGGCCATGGCGATCGACCGGGACGCGCTGATCGAGCAGTTCCGTCTCGGCGGCTGGAAGCCCACGACCCGGATCGTGACGCCCAGTCTCGACGGCGATCTCGGCACCATCGGTGAGCGCTGGAGCGAGCAATCGCTGGACGAGCGACGCGCCATCGCCGCCGCGCGCGTGCGCATCTGGCAGGCTTCCGCAAAGCAGGACGGCGACAGGGCCAAGCAGGCCGCCAAGGCCGGGGCCGCGCCCGGCCCCGGAGCGGCAGCCGGTCCGCAGATCAGCATCTGGCTGCCGCAGGGGGAAGGTTCCGACATTCTCCTCGAGAAGCTCGGCAACGATTTCGCGGCGATCGGGCTGCACCTCGAAAAGGCGGAAAGCGCAGACAGTGCGGATCTCACGTTGGTTGACGACGTCGCGCGCTATCCGCGCGCCGTCTGGTATCTTAACCACTTGTCCTGTCGTGCAAAATTCGGCCTGTGTTCGCAGGAGGCGGATGCGCGTGTCAGTGAGGCCCTGGCGGCGGCGACACCGGAAGAACGCGCTGCGCTGATGACGGAGGCCGAGGCGGAACTGACTGCGGACAACGTCTATATTCCCTTCGGTTCACCGATCCGCTGGTCGCTGGTGCGCGGTAGCGTCGATGGCTTTGCGACCAACAGCTGGGGGTGGCATCCCTTGATGCCCCTGGCCTGGCTCCCCAGATAAGAGGCTGAGCACAGGCAACCAGAAGGAGTAGCCGAGCCTTGGCGACCGGAGAGAATACCGCGCGGCGCATGGACATGGAACTGCCGATCGGCACCGATCCGATGTCGATCCGCCGCCGTATCGAGGCGCTCGAACTGGTCCTCGAACGGGCCTTCGAAGTGCCCGGCATCCGCTACAAGGTCGGCCTAGACGCCATTGTCGGTTTCGTGCCCGTTCTGGGCGACCTGATCGGCGCGGCGCTTGGCATGTACCTCGTCTGGGAAGCCCGCAACCTGGGCATGTCGAAGTGGCAATTGGCGCGGATGACCGCCAATGTCGGCGTCGACACTGCGCTCGGCGCGGTTCCGCTGGTAGGCGATGCGTTCGACTTCGTGTTCCGTTCGAACAGCCGCAATCTGAGGATCATCCGCAAGCACCTCGACAAGCACCACCCGGAAACCCGGATCATCGAAGGTTGAACCGGGCCATGCGCAGTCTCGTCCCGCTGATGGCCGTGCTGGCCCTTGCCGGATGCGGCAAGGGCGACAACGATCCCGGCCCGGGCGGGGTGACCGTCGGCGAGGCCCGCGCCCTCGATCAGGCAGCGGAAATGCTTGATGAGCGCAGGCCTCCTGCGGCGGCACCGGAGTCGTCCGACGCTCCCTCAGAAGCGGCTACGTATGAGGTTGCCGAGTAAAGTAGGCGCCTGTTGCCGCGTTCCTGTCGAAGGGGGAAAGATGCGAGGTTGGCACATCTCGTAGCGCGCGAAGGGCAGACGTTACCTATTCAGTCGAAGCTCACCTTGCCGCGCCCGGCCTTTACGGCGCCCCGGATCTTCTTGCCTTTGAGGCGCTGCGTCTTGCCGACCCGGTTCAGGCGGCTCTTGGCGCGCTTCTCGGGCAGCTGGTGCGCTTCGCGCAACAGCTCGGCCATGCGCTCGCGGGCATCGGTGCGGTTGGCTTCCTGGGTGCGGAAAGTGCGTGCCGTCAACACCAGTTCGCCCCTGGCGGTCATTCGGCTTCCGGCAAGCTGCTTGAGCCGGGCGAAAACCGGCGGCGCAAGGCGCAGGGCGTAGACGTCGAGGCGCAGCTGGACCGCCGTCGCGACCTTGTTGACGTTCTGCCCGCCCGGCCCGGCCGAGGCGATGAAGGTCTCGGTCACGAGGGCGTTGGCGCGCTCGACGACCGCTTCACTCATCGGCAGGGCCGATGTCTGCCGAGCCGGGGTCTGCAAATCCGGGGTCGACGAAGCCGAGGGCCGCGAAATCGGCGGGAAGCGGAGCGACCGCGACGATGGGGTCTTTCTCGCCGCGCGGAACGGTGATCGCTGCGGCATGGAGCATCGTGCGACCGGCGCCTTTCTTGGTGCCGTAGACCGGATCGCCAAGCAGCGGCATGCCAAGGCCGGAGGCGGCGTGGACGCGGATCTGGTGGGTCCGGCCGGTCTCGGGGCGGAACTCCACGAGGGTCAGGCCGTCGCGGGTATCGAGTTTGCGCCAGTGCGTGACTGCCGGCTTGCCCTTGCGCGCCGGGATCATGCGCCAGCCGTCCTTGACCGTGCTCACTTTCGAGAGCGACAGGGCGATCGTACCCTCGTCCTCGGCCGGGACGCCGTCGACGATGCCTAGATAGCGCTTTTCCACCAGCCGTTCCTCGAATGCCGCGGCGAAGCGCTTGAGCGCCTTGGGGTTGCGGGCCAGCAGCAGGCAGCCGGAGGTGTCGCGGTCGAGGCGGTGGACGGGGATCGGCTCACGCTGGAAGCCCAGTTTGAGCGTGTCGATATAGTTGTCGAGGCTTACCCCGCCTGCGCGGGGGCGGTCGAGCGGCAGACCCGCAGGCTTGTCGATGACAAGCGCTTCGCCGTCTTCGAAGAGAATTTCCAGTTCCATCAGATGACTTCCATCAGGCAAGCGCCTTCGCAATGCGGCGCAATGCCTCGGTGAGTTTGGCCTCGTCGGCGCCGAAGCTGATGCGGAAGCCGTCACGGCCGCCGAAGCCCGATGCCGGGACGATCGCGACGCCGTTTTCGAGGAGGTGGAGCGCAAGGCCGGTATCGTCGCCGAACCGCTGCATCAGCGGAGCGGCATCGACCATGCAGTAAAAGGCGCCGTCGGGCGTCGGGGTCGAAAGGCCGGGAATGGCGTTGATCGCCGAGACCACCATGTCGCGGCGCGCGCGGAAGCGCTCGCACCACTCGGCCAGGAAATCCTGCGGGCCTTCGAAGGCGGCCACGGCAGCCGCCTGGCTGATCGAACAGGGGTTGCCCGAGGAATGCGACTGCAGCTTTTCCATCGCCCTGATCAGCCATTCCGGCCCGGCAGCCACGCCGATGCGGAAGCCGGTCATCGCGTGGCTCTTGGATACGCCCGAGATCGTCAGGATACGGTCCGCAAGGTCCGGGCACAGGTTCGCCAGCGTCGCGTGCGGCTCGCCGGTGTAGTTGATCGGCGCGTAGATGTCGTCCGAGAGCACCATGACGCGCGGATTGCGGCGCAGGACCTCGCCGATGTTGCGTAGCATGTCGGCCGGATAATAGGCGCCGGTCGGATTGCCCGGGCTGTTGAGCAGCAGCCACTGCGTGCGCGGACCGATCTGCGCTTCGAGATCGGCGGCGGTGAAGCGGAAGTTGTTCTTTGCCGAAGTCTTGAGCGGCACGACGCTGCCGCCGGCGAAGCGGATGATCTCGGGATAGCTCACCCACCAGGGGCAGGGCACGATCACTTCCTCGCCTTCGCTGATCGTGGCGAGCAGGGCATGGAAGATCGCCTGCTTGCCGCCTGCACTGACCGTGACCTGCGAGGCAGGCACCGCGATGCCCAGGTCGCGCGCAAAGTGCAGCGCGGCGGCCTGCTTGAGCCGCGATGTGCCGCCAACCGCAGTGTACTTGGTGTCGCCCGCATCGAGCGCGGCCTTGGCGGCCTCGATCACGTGGGACGGGGTGGCGAAATCGGGTTCGCCGACCGAAAGCGAGATGATGTCGACGCCCTGCTCGCGAAGCTGGATGGCGCGGTCTGTCATCGCCGTCGTCTGGGACGGGGCGATGCGGGAAAGGGCAAGGGATGTGTGCATCAGGTGAGCAATCTAGCCGGAATGAGGCCGCGCAGGGCGTTGCCGATAAAGAAGCCACCGGCAAGATCGTCGAGCGTCAGCCTGGCTTCGACGGCCCGGCCTTCGTCGAGCAGCGAGCGCCGCAGGACGCCGGGCAGCAGGCCGAGATCGGCAGGAGGCGTCAGCAGCTTGCCGTCGCGCTCGACGAACAGGTTGGTGAAGCAGCCTTCGGTGACGAGGCCATCGTCGCGCAGGAAGATGGCTTCGTTCGCCCCGGCTTGCCGGGCCGCGGCAAGGCCGGCCTCGTAGAAACCGCGGTCGCTGGTCTTGTGGCGCAGGCGCCAGTCGCCGCTGTCGACGGGCATGCGCAGCACCGCGACCGTTGCCGGTTCGGGCAAGCTCTCGGTCACGTCTGCCAGTTCGAGCGCGTAGGCACCGCTGCGGGCCGCGACGAGACGCAGCTTGGCCGGTCGCTCGGCGTCGAAGCACAGCGCCTGGATCGCATTGCGCACGGCGTGGCGATCGAAAGTGAAACCGAGCGCGGCGGCGCTCGCCTTGATCCGTTCCAGATGGAGTTCGAGCAGCGGAATGCCGTCTTCCGGCGTAAAGCGCATGGTCTCGATCAGATCGAAGCTCGCGGGCGAGTTTGTCCCACCCGAATGACGCGCTTCCGACTCTCGCACGAAACCCCCTTTGATCAGGCATTCCCGCCACTCGGGAAGCGCTTGCGAATCGGCAACGATTGCCGATCCGACCCCTAGCACCGCTCTGCCCCCGCCATTTTCGCCGGGAGTGAGCCGCAAGGTGCGGATTGCCACATTAAACGCGGCATCGCCAGAGGGTTCGATCCGGCCGATCGAGCCGCAATACGGGCCCCGCACGTGGCGTTCGACTTGCGCGATCAGTTCCATCGCCCGGATCTTGGGCGCACCGGTGATCGAGCCGCAGGGAAACAGCGCGCGCAGCACGTCGACCGCGCCCTTGCCGGGGGCGAGCGTCGCGCCGACCGAGGATACCATCTGGTGAACGGTCGGGTAGGTCTCGATCGTGAAGGGATCTTCGACCCGGACCGACCCGGCCTCGGCCACGCGCGAAAGGTCGTTGCGCATGAGATCGAGGATCATGAGGTTCTCGGCGCGGTCCTTTTCGGAAGCCGCCAGTTCCGCGCGCAGGTGCTGGTCCTCGGTCTCGTCTCGGCCGCGCGGGCGCGTGCCCTTCATCGGCTTGACCCGGACAGAACCGCCCTTGAGCGAGAAGAACAGTTCGGGCGAAAAGCTCAGGATCCAGTGACTGCCGTCGTGGATCAGTCCGCCGTATCCGGCACCGGCGGCCGGGCGGATCGCGGCGTAGAGCGCGAAGGGATCGCCGCGCCACGGACCCTCCAGCGGCATCGTCAGGTTGGCTTGGTAGATGTCGCCGTCGCCGATCGCGCCATGCAGGGTGTCGAACGCCTGCTCATAGTCCCCGATCGCGACTTGGGGGTCGAGCGGACCGATCGCGGCGGCATCGTCCGGCGCACACGAGGCAAGCCAGGTCGGAACGTCTGCAGCGGGGATGGTCTCGTAGCCAGCGAAGACGCCGAACCATACGAGCGGTTCGGCAGAGCCCGTGCGTTCGGGAAGCAGCCCGGCGAGCCGCGGCTCCAGAGCAAGACCGGCCTCGTAGGCCATGTACCCGGCCAGGTGGCGGCCTTCGCGCTGCAGGGCTTCGAGGCGTTCCAGCGCGGGGGCGACATCCTGCGCCCGCCGCGCCTCGACGATTTCGAGCGGTTCGCGGTAGAGCCGGGCTGCGGCTGCGCCCAGGGTGCGGGCGTCATCTAGAAGGACGAATGGACGTGTCATGGTGCGTGTTTCGCCCCGCCTTTAGCCGCGCAATCGCCGGCTGGCAAAAACCCTCTCGCACTCGGGGAAATGCAGCCTTATCACTGGAGGCAGACTGGCGAAACAAGGGAGCCCGGGACCGGCAATGAGCGATATCTTTCTGGGACTTGGTGCCGATGGAAACCGACAGGCGCTGCGGCTGGGCAGGGCGAACCGCCATGGGTTGATCGCCGGAGCGACGGGCACCGGCAAGACGGTGACGCTCCAGACCATCGCCGAGCAGTTCTCCGCGCAAGGCGTGCCGGTGTTCATGGCCGATGTGAAGGGCGACCTTTCGGGTATCTCGATGCCGGGCAGCCCGACCTTCAAGCATGCCGACAAGCTGGAGAGCCGGGCGAAGGAAATCGGCCTTGCCGATTATGCCTACTCCGACAATCCGGCGGTTTTCTGGGACATCTACGGCGAGCAGGGCCATCCGGTCCGCACCACGATCTCGGAAATGGGGCCGCTGCTGCTGGCGCGGCTGATGGATCTCAACGACACGCAGGAAGGCGTGCTCAACATCGTCTTCCGCTATGCCGACGAACAGGGTCTGCTGCTGCTCGACCTTGAGGACCTGCAGTCGATGCTGGCCTACACGGCTGAGAACGCGGCGGAACTCTCGGCAAAATACGGCAATGTGACCAAGGCCAGCGTCGGTACGATCCAGCGACAGTTGCTGGCGCTGGACAGCCAGGGGGCGGCGCAGTTCTTTGGCGAACCGGCGCTGGAGATCCAGGACTTCATCCGCTGCGACGAGCAGGGGCGCGGCTATATCAATGTGCTGGCCGCCGACCGGCTGATGCGCAGCCCGAAGCTCTATGCGACGTTCCTGCTCTGGCTGCTGTCCGAACTGTTCGAGGCCATGCCCGAAGTCGGCGATCCGGAAAAACCCAAGCTGGTCTTCTTCTTCGATGAAGCGCACCTGCTCTTCGACGATGCCCCCAAGGCCCTGCAGGACACCGTCGAGCAGGTTGTGCGCCTGATCCGTTCGAAGGGCGTGGGCGTCTATTTCGTGACCCAGAACCCGATCGACATTCCCGAGGACATTGCGGGGCAGCTGGGCAATCGCGTCCAGCATGCGCTGCGCGCCTTCACTCCACGCGACAAGAAGGCGATCAAGGCGGCTGCAGAGACCTTCCGGATCAATCCCGAGCTGGACGTCGAGGCCGCAATCACCGAGCTCAAGGTCGGCGAGGCGCTGGTCTCGACGCTCGACGGGGACGGCGCGCCCACTATCGTCCAGCGCACGCTCATCGCCCCGCCCCGTTCACGCCTCGGTCCGGTGTCGGAGAAGGAGCGGGCGATCATTCAGTCGATCAGCCCGTGCGAGGGCAAGTACGATTCCCGCGTGGACCGGGAGAGCGCCGAGGAAGTGCTGGCCGCGAAAGCCGCGGATGCCGCCGTCACGGCCGAGGAAGTGGCCGAACGGGGCGAAGCCGAAGTCCGCAAGCGCGAAAGACGCAGCCCAAGCCTTTGGGACGGTTTGGGCGGCAAGGTCGCCAAGGCCGCTGCCGGTGCCGCCGCCGCCAGCGCCGGATCGATCCTCGCCCAGACCCTGCAGGGCAAGAAGAGCCGGGCGAACCCCAAGGCGTCGGCCGCCAGCGCGGCGGCCGGTACGATCGGCAACACGATCGAGAAGGCCATCGGGATTCCGGGGATCGGCCGCTTCGCGCGCAACCTCATCGGTGGCCTGATGCGCTAGCACGATGCGGGGGCGGTTGCCCGCGTTTAGGTCGAGGCCCAGTCTGCGTTAGGTCCGATCGGTGCCGCGCTCAGCTCACCGGAATGGCGATCCGCGCGCTGAGACCTTCGACAGTGTCGTTGGCAGAGCGGCGGTTGGACAGGCTGAGGGCGCCACCGTGCTGTTCGGCAATGGCGCGGGCCAGCGCCAGGCCGAGGCCGGCGCCGCCGGTCAGCGAATTGCGGGAAGGATCGCCGCGCGTGAAGGGGTCCATCATCGCGTCGATGGTGTCTTCCGGAATGCCCGGGCCTTCGTCCTCGATCCGGATGACGGCGAGGTTGCCCTCGCGCTTGAGCGAGACGCTCGCCCTTTCTCCGTAGCGCAGGGCATTGTCGATCAGGTTGCGCATGGCGCGACGCAGCCAGGTCGATCGCAGTTCGAGGACGATGCGCTCACTGTCGGCCAGCTCGACCGGATCGCCAAGATCCTCGTATTCCTCGACCACCGAGGCGACCAGGGCGGAAAGCTCGGTGCGTTCGCGCGGGTCGCTGGGCCTGCCGACGCGGGCGAGCGAGAGGATGTCGTCCAGCGTGCGCACGATGTCCTCGATGGTCATGGCCATACGGGAGCGTTCGCCTTCGTCCTGTACCGATTCGATGCGAACGCGCAGGGCGGCAAGCGGAGTCTTGAGATCGTGGCCGATGGCGCCGAGCATGACGTCCTTTTCATCGAGCATGGCGGCAATGCGCGCCTCCATGGCATTGTGGGCGACGATCAGGCGGCGCATGTCCTCAGGGCCCGATGGCTGGAGCTGTCCGTCGGCGTCCTGCGTCATGGAAAAGCGCTCGACGCGGTTGGTCAGGGCGGCAAGCGGGCGCGTGATCCGGCGCAGGATCAGGGCCACCGCGCCGACCAGCACCACGTAGATGAACAGGGTCTGCAGAACGATCGGTATGAGCAGGATGTTCATGGCGCGAGGCGTGCGCACCCTTACGATCATCCAGTTGTCGCGCTGCTTGGGCCTGACTGCGACGACCAGCAGGTGGTCGTCCATCGACTTGGCGATTTCCTCCGGTTCCAGATGATGGGCGCGGCCGCGCATGACCATGCCCAGGCGCGCGATCGGGTCCTGGCCGACCGCGCGATGAACGACGATGATGTCCGATTCGGGAAAGTCCTGATCATGCAGGATTTCGTGCAGTCGCTCCTGTGCGCGTTCGTCACGGATTTCGCGTGCATCGATGGGAAGCTGCGTCGAGAACTCGAGGGGAAAGCCACGCGGAGGAGGACCGCCGAATGGCGCGTCCTCCTGTTTGCGCAACTTGCGTGCGACCCATTGCGGCCCCCGCGTTTCGGCGATGAGGCGGAAGGCGGCGGCATTGAGCATGCCGGTTTCGTAGCCTTCGCGCTGGGCGCGATAGACGAGCACGGCGCCAAGCCCCTGAACGAGCAGCAGGGCCACGGCCACGGCCATGAGCATCTGGCCCATCAGGCTGCGGGGCTGGAGGAACTTCATTCGGCGTCGAGCGGTACGCGTTTCACGTCCGTGGCCAGCATGTAGCCGCCACCCCAGACCGTCTGGATCAACTGCGGATTGCGGCTGTCCACCTCGATCTTGCGGCGCAGGCGGCTGACCTGGTTGTCCACCGCACGGTCGAACAGGTGCGCTTCGCGGCCCTGCACCATGTCGAGCAGGCGGTCGCGGTTGAGGACCTGACGCGGATGTTCGAGGAACGCCATCAGGAGGCGGAATTCGACCGAGGAAATGGCAACGACAGCGCCTTCGGCATCGGTCAGGCGCCGCTTGAGCGGATCGAGATGCCAGCCCTCGAACATGAGTGCTTCGTTCTCGACCGGGGCGGTCGGTGCGCGCGAGGAGCGGCGCAGTACGCTACGAATGCGTGCAACCAGTTCGCGCGGCTCGAATGGTTTCACGACGTAATCGTCTGCGCCGATTTCCAGCCCGACGATGCGGTCGGTAGCTTCGCCGCGCGCGGTCAAGAAGATGACCGGCAGGTCCTGCGCTTCGACGAGGTGGCGGCACAGCGACAGGCCATCTTCGCCCGGCATCATGATATCCAGCAGGACCAGATCGGGCTTTTCTTCGCGCAGGCGGCTGCGGGCCTCGGCGGCGCTGACCGCCTGGTCCACGGCAAACCCCTGGCGCGAGAGGTACTCGGCCAGGGGCTCGCGCAGGGCTGCCTCGTCGTCGACGAGGAGCAGCTTGGGTGGCGCGGTATCGTTCATTGCAATCCTTCTTCCGCGCCGGCCATTCAGTTGTCGGCGCTCGTCTTCTGCGCCTTCTTCGACTGCCATTGCGCCTTCATCTTGTCACGCGCGGCCTTGCGTTCTTCCCTGGTGACCTTGCCGTCCTTGTTGGCGTCCATCATGTCGAAGTGCTTGGCGGAGGCGGCCTCGAACTCGGCCTGCGAGATCGCGCCGTCGTTGTTGGTGTCGGCCATCTTCATCATCGCCATGCCGCCGCGATGCCAGTCATGCTTGCCGTGATGGCCCTTCATTCCGGGACCGCCGGGGCCATCCATTCCGGGGCCGTCCATTCCGGGGCCATTCATTCCGGGGCCACCGGGACCGCCCATGCCGTCGGGGCCGGGGTGCCTGGCGTCCATGAATTCCTGCTTCGAGATGCTGCCATCCTTGTTGGCATCCATCATTTCGAACATGCGGGTCTTCATTTCGGTGTGGCGCAGCTCACGATCCGCCTCGTCGAGCTTGCCGTCCTTGTTGGCGTCCATGCGGGCGAACATCGCGGCCGCCGAGGCCTGCGCCTCGGCGCGGGTCACGACGCCGTCGCCGTCTGTGTCCATCATCGAATTGCCATGGGGCATCTGCGCATAGGCAACGCCGCCGATGGCAAGTGTGGCGGCGGATATCGCAAGCGACACCTTTGCGAACCTGGTCATGTATTCTCTCCTCGCTGCTCCCGAAAATGGGGCGAAAGTCGCGGGGCGGGGGAAGGGAGGGGGAAGATCGTACCCCGCGACTTTCTTGTGCCCCTTCTAGATAGCGCTTGTCGCGCAGTTATGCCGGGATGGGCGATTATTGTCGCGAATTGTCTCAGTTGGCCGGGTCCATTCATGAGCTTGCAAGGATTCAGCGGGGTCGGTGGAGAGTGCCGAAGCCGCAGGTGATGAACAGTGCCGTGGCGGTCCTGGCAATGTCGGCGGTGTGCCAGGTCCCGGCGGGATTGATCGCATATTCGCCCGCGGCAAGAACCTGCGAAGTGGTAGAGCCATCCTCGCGCTCCTGGATCAGCGTCATTTCACCGGCCGTGCATACGACGACTTCGTCGCCCTCGGGATGGACTTCCCACGAAGTCCAGTCGCCGGAGAAATCGTGGAGGGCGACAAGCCGGCCTTCTGCGCCATCGGCAAGGGTGCGCGCGGCATAGGCCTCGTACCATTCGAGGCCGGTAAAGGCGGGTTGGGCCTCGGCCCGGGCCCCGAGCCCGAGATGGATCGGGTTGGCGTGCAGGTTATGGGCTTGCGACATCGGTCATTCTCCCGGCCCTGCCTTCGATCGGGCGATCGGCAGGACCGGGGGAGTGAAGCAAGCGGGCGCCGTCACGGCAAGCCGTCAAATGCTCAAAGCGGTGCGCACTGTTCTTCGAGCCAGGTCTTGGCGCTGCCTTCGAGCTGCGGGCCGACCACGTCGAGAACGCGGGCATGGTAGGCGTTCCACCATGCCAGGTCGTCACGGGTGAACAGGGCGGTATCGACCAGGCGGCGCTCGATCGGGGCCAGGGTGAGCGTCTCGAAGCCGTAGAATTCGCCTTCCGCGCCATCGATCTCGCGCGGTTCCACCAGCACGAGGTTCTCGATGCGGATGCCGTATTCTCCGGTCTTGTAGTAACCCGGCTCGTTCGAGATGATCATGCCGGGCATCAGCGACTGGTCGGTTCCGGCCTGGCCACCCGCCGACTTGGCGATGCGCTGCGGCCCTTCGTGGACCGAGAGGAACGAGCCGACGCCATGACCGGTGCCATGGGCATAGTCGAGCCCGGCCGCCCAGAGGAACTGGCGTGCCAGCACGTCCAGCTGGCTGCCGGCGGTACCTTGCGGGAAGACCGCGCGGGCCAGCGCGATATGGCCCTTCAGGACCCGGGTGAAGCGGTCTTTCACTTCTACCGGTGGCTCGCCGGGGCCGACCCAGACCGTGCGGGTGATGTCGGTCGTGCCATCCGGATACTGGCCGCCGGAATCGACGAGATAGACGCTGTTCGGCTCGAGCGTGCGGTTGGTTTCTTCCGAGACGCGGTAGTGTACCACTGCGCCGTTCGGACCGGCGCCGGAAATCGTGTCGAACGAAAGGTCGCGCAAGTCGCCGCAGGATTGGCGGAAGGCCTGCAACCGGTCGGCCGCAGCCATTTCGCTCACCGCGCCCTTGGGCGCCTCGACCGAGAGCCAGTGCAGGAACTGCGACACGGCAGCTCCGTCGCGGGTCTGTGCGTCGCGGTGGCCTTGCTGTTCGACCGGGTTCTTGATCGCCTTGGGCAGTACGGTGGGGTCGCGTTCTTCGACCACTTCCGCGCCACCGATACGCAACCTCTCGAAGATAGCGCTGACGGCGCGCTCGGGGTCGACGGCGACGCGCTTGCCGGAAAGGCCTTCCAGTCCGGCGACGAACCGGTCGCGCGGCTGGATGCGTACGGCATTGCCAAGGTGCTGGCGCAGTTCGGGCGTAACCTTCTCTTCGGCGATGAACAGGTCTGCGGTGCCGTCGGCATGGGCGATCACGTAGGACAGCGCCACCGGCGTGCGCTCGACGTCGGTACCGCGAATGTTGAGCAGCCAGGCGATTGAATCGAGAGCGGTGATCACCGTCGCATCGAGACGGCGTTCGCCGAGCCATTCGGAAACCGCGCCGCGCTTGGCCTCGCTTGCCTGGCCGGTGAACGCCTCGGGATGGACGAGCGCCGGGGCCGGGGATGGCGCGGGCTGGTCTTCCCAGATCGAATCGATGGGATTGGTTTCGACCGGCGTGACCTTGCCGCCCTTGGCGGCAAGTGCCTTGTCGACGGCTTCCACCCAGCGCTTGCCATGCAACCAGGCATCGTAGCCGATGTTCGCGCCTTGCGGGGCGTGGGTTTCCAGCCACTTGGCGATGCTGGTCTGCGGCACGCTTTCATAGGCGTAGAGGCGCCCGTCGACCTGGTCGCGCACTTGCAGGGTATAGCGGCCGTCGACGAACATCGCCGCTGCCGGTTGCAGCGAGGGATCGGTCAGCACGACGGCGGTTCCGGCCGAGCCGCCGAAGCCGGTCAGCCACGCAAGGCGCTGGGCATAGCCGCCCACGTACTCGCTCATGTGTTCGTCGGAGATCGGGATGACGAAGCCATCGAGGCCGCGCGACTTGAGTTCCTTGCGCAGCGCATCGAGGCGCGCTTCATGGGTATTCATCAACATGGTTTCGGTATCCGACTTGCGGGGGGCATTGCGCCAACATAGATGCGAGACATGGCAGATTCCACCCAGACCGTTGCAGGTCCTCCACAGGCGGCGAAGAAGCCGCATTCCGTCACGCACCACGGGCTGAGCGTCTCCGACGATTACGCCTGGCTGCGCGACCCCGGATATCCGCAGGTCACAGACAAGGAGGTGCTGGCGCACCTGGAGGCGGAGAACCGCTGGTTCGAGGCGCGGATGGCCGACCGCAAGGACGCGATCGACACGCTGTTCAAGGAAATGCGCGCGCGGATCAAGGAAGCCGACAAATCGGTGCCGCAGAAGGACGGTGACTGGCTCTACTGGATCGAGTTCGAGGAAGGCGCCGAGTACAAAAAGTGGTGGCGCAGGCCCGTGGCCGGCGGCGAGGACCAACTGATCCTCGACGAAGTCGCGCTGGCCGAGGGCAAGGAGTATTTCAGCCTCGGCGCGATCTCGGTCAGCAAGGGCGGGACGCTGCTGGCCTATTCCTTCGACGACAACGGATCGGAGCGCTTCACCGCGCGGATCAAGAACCTCGAAACCGGGGAATTGCTGCCTGACGAGATCCCCGGCACCTTGTCCTCGCTGGTCTGGGTCGGCGATGACAGGGGCCTCGTCTATTCGCTGGCCAACGAACAGTGGCGCACCGACAATGCCCGCCTGCACTGGTTGGGCGATCCGCTCGACAAGGACGTGGAACTCTATCACGAGAGCGACGACGGTTTCCGCGTCGGCTCCTCGCTCTCGTCGAACGAAAGCTGGCTGATCATCGGCACCAGCGACCACGAGACGAGCGAGGCGCGACTGGTGCGGGCCGACGATCCGCTCGGCGAGCAGATCCTGGTGAAGGCGCGCAGCAAGGGCGTGGAGTACGATGTCGATGAGCGCGAGGGCGTGCTCTACATCCATGCCAACGACACGCACGAGAACTTCCGCCTCGCCACCGCGCCGCTGGACAATCCGGGCGAATGGACGACGCTGATCGAGGGATCGGACGACTTCTACCTGACCGGCGTCGACCTGTTCCGCGACTTCTACGTGATCGAGGGGCGCCGCGCCGGTCTCGACCAGATCGAGGTGCGCCATTACGACGATCCGGCACGCGTCGAGCCGATCCATTTTCCCGAAGCGAGCTATTCGGCGGGCCTTTCGAACAATCCCGAATGGCACATGGATACCTTGCGGCTGAGCTACGAATCGATGGTCAGCCCGGCGACGGTCTACGACTACGACGTGGCAGCGCGTACGCTCGAGACGCTCAAGGTGCAGGAAATCCCTTCGGGCTACGATGCATCGCTCTATACGACCGAGCGACTGGAAATCACCGCGCGCGACGGCACCGCGGTTCCCGTGAGCGTGGTCTATCGCCGTGACCGGACCGGGGCGGGGCCTTTGCACCTTTACGGATACGGCGCGTACGGCCTCGCCATCGAGCCGGGGTTCTCGATCTCACGCCTCAGCCTGGTCGATCGCGGTTTTGCCTTCGCCATCGCCCATATCCGCGGCGGCGACGATCTTGGCCGCGCCTGGTACAAGGCAGGCAAGCTGGAGCAGCGGACCAACACCTTCAACGACTTCGTCGACGTTGCCAGGGGCCTCGTCGAGCGCGGTTACACGGCGCCGGGCAAGATCTCGATCTCGGGCGGTTCGGCCGGGGGCGAGCTGATGGGCGCGGTGGTCAATTCCGATCCCGAACTGTTCGGGGCAGTCGTCGCCCACGTGCCTTTCGTCGACGTTCTCAACACGATGCTCGACGAAAGCCTGCCGCTCACGCCGGGCGAATGGCCGGAGTGGGGCAATCCGATCGAAGACAGGGCCGCCTTCGAACTGATCCTGAGCTATTCCCCTTACGACCAGGTCAAGCGGCAAGCTTATCCGCCGATCATGGTCACTGCCGGCCTCAATGACCCGCGCGTGACGTACTGGGAGCCGGCGAAGTGGGTTGCACGGCTGCGCGAGTTCAAGACCGACGGCAACGAGCTGATTCTCAAGACCAACATGGGCGCCGGGCACGGCGGCAAGTCGGGCCGGTTCGAAAGCCTGAAGGAAACCGCTGAAGAATTCGCCTTTATCCTGTGGCAGCTCGGAGTGGAGGTTTGAGCGACCGGTTCACCTGCACCTTTACCGCCGAGGCGGGGCACATCGACGTGATGGGCCACGTCAACAATGCGGTCTGGGTGCAATGGATGGAAGCGATTGCGACCGCGCATTGGGAAGCCGATGCGCGTCCCGAGCACCAGGAACGTTACGCCTGGGTCGTGACCCGCCACGAGATCGACTATCGTGGCAACATCCGCGAAGGCGAGAGCGTGACTGCCGAGACCTTCATTCCCGATGGGCCGAGCGGGGCGCGTTTCGACCGCTGCGTCGACTTTCGCAATGCGAAGGGCAAGGTGATCGTATCGGCGCGCACGACATGGGCGATGATCGACATTGCCAGTGGCCGGATCATGCGGGTTCCGGCCGAAGTGGTCGACTGCTTCAGCGCAGACTGACGACGGTTGCGCCGGACTCGCGTGCCGGTTTCGGGGTCATGGTCACGCGTTCGGTCCGGTTCCGGCCCGCGGCCTTGGCCTCGTAGAGCAGATGGTCGCAGCGGCTGTAGAGTTCCGAGAAGCGCACGGGCGACGTGCAGGTGACCATGCCCATGCTGGCTGTGACCAGGCGGTCGAGGCCGGGAATTTCCGCGGCAATGCGCGCGGGAATCGACTTGCGGCGGCGCTCCGCGCGCTCAGGACCGTCCTTGCCGCGCAGGAGCAGCAGGAACTCCTCGCCGCCGATGCGCACCGCCAGGGTATCCTCGTCCGCCCCGAGCGCGACGGCGACCGCCTGCAGCACGGCATCGCCGGTGGCATGGCCCATGGTGTCGTTAATCACCTTGAAGTGGTCGAGGTCGAGCAGGGCCATCGTTGCGAAGCCTTCTTCGGTCAGCTCGTCGAAGCGTTCCTCGATCCCGCGCCGGTTGAACAGGCCGGTCAGCGGATCGCGCGCCGCCAGGCCTTCCAAGATCTTGGTATGGGCGAGAGCATGGTCGCGCTGGCGCTTGATCGCCATGAAGCGGTCGGCCACGCCGATCGAGGTGACCACGACTTCGAAGCCGATCGAGATGTGCTGCTCGAGCATCAGTTCGATCGGCACTTCGAACAGGCCAAGCGCGGAAACGATGCGCAGGGCGCCGGTCAGCATCATCGGCGCCCAGGCGACGATCTGGAACAGTATCGCCCGGCTGCCGCGGCTGGCTGCGGTCGTGAAGACCCAGGCGAAGACGAGGATCGCGGGCACGTAGCTGGCGAGATAGGCCTGTGCGGAGAGCGGGCGGATCGGGTCGCTGGCAAAGAGATATACGTAGCTCCAGGCAAGGACCCAGGGTCCCAGCCAGCGCAGCGACTGGACCTGGATGCGGTCCAGCTTGCCCGGTTCGATCAGGTCGCTGATGAACAGCGATGCAGTGGCGATCGCCAGTCCCCAGCTCCCGGCGGACAGCACGCACAATTCCATCATCGACAGCGAGAAGAAGCGATTGATCAGGCCGCTGCTCACGAGGGTCTGGATCAGCATGAACAGCACTGCTGCCGCGTGCCAGAGCACGAAGCGCTGGCGCAGCACCCGGAAGAACGCGAAGTTGAGGACGAGCGGAACGCACAGCAGGCCGCAAAGCCAGGCGATGATCAGCTCGGAGCGTCCGACATCCAGGGCCTTTGGGGCAGGGGCGATGGTTGCGCCGGTCAGCACGCCGACATGGCGGGGCAAGTCGAATTCGACGACATAGGCCGCGACCGGCTGCGACAGGCGGGGCAAGCGCGCGCGCATGAGCCAGTCATTGGTCGCGAAGGAGACCTCGTCACGACTGTAGGCGAGGCTGCGGTTTTCGCCGAGGGTGCCGATGGCGGTAATGCGCATCGCCGAGAACAGCGTCAGGCGGGTGGTCAGGACGGGGCTTTCGATTGCCTTGCGCCCGTTCATGTCGAAGCGGATGAAAGATCGCTGGTCGACGATGGAGGCATCGCCGGGCTGGCAGTGCCAGCGAGAGCGATCCTGCGCGATGTCGCGGTAGTTCGTTTCCAGCGTGCCGGATGCGAAGCAGGTCGAGCCGATGGGGAATTCGTCGGCGACCGGCGCAGCTGGGGCCTGTCCTGCCCATAAGAGCAGGAGCAGACTTACCAGCAATTTCCAGCGGCTCCGGATCATTCGCAAGGAATGCCGGAGTCCGCTGAAAATACGGTTAATTTCTCATAATTCTTCTTAGCCGAGGACGGTCTTCAGCGACGTGTAGTCGTAGCCCAGTTCGGTGGCGACGGCTTCGTAGGTGATCTGGCCGGCGTGCACGTTGAGACCGTTGGCCAGGTGCGGATCGTTGGCCAACGCCTGCTTCCAGCCCAGGTTGGCGATCGCCAGCGCGTGGGGCAGGGTCACGTTGTTGAGTGCATAAGTGCTGGTGCGCGCGACGGCGCCCGGCATGTTGGCGACGCAGTAGTGAACGATGCCGTCAACCATGAAGGTCGGCTCGGCATGCGTGGTCGCACGGCTCGTTTCGAAGCAGCCGCCCTGATCGATGGCGACGTCTACGAGCACCGCGCCCGGCTTCATCGTGCCGAGCATCTCGCGGGTGACGAGCTTGGGAGCGGCGGCGCCGGGGATCAGCACCGCGCCGATGACGAGGTCGGCGTCGGCAACGCTCTCGGCGAGGTTGGCTGTGCTCGCGATGCGGGTCTTGGCGCGGGCTTCGAAGTAGATGCCGAGGCGTTCGAGAACGTCGGGGCTACGGTCGAGGATGGTGACGTCGGCACCGAGGCCAACGGCCATCTGCGCGGCGTTGAAGCCGACGACGCCGCCGCCGATGACTGCAACCTTGCCCGGCATCACGCCCGGAACGCCGCCGAGCAGAACGCCGCGACCGCCGTGGGCCTTCTCCAGCGCGGTGGCGCCGGCCTGGACCGACATGCGGCCCGCGACCTGGCTCATCGGCTTGAGCAGGGGCAGCGAATTGCCCGGTCCGGTGACGGTTTCATAGGCAATCGCGGTGACGCCCGACTTCACGAGGTCGGCGGTCTGCTCCGGATCGGGCGCGAGGTGCAGGTAGGTGTAGAGGATCTGGCCTTCGCGCAGCATCGCGCGCTCGACGGCCTGCGGTTCCTTCACCTTTACGACCATCTCGCAACCGGCGAAGATTTCGGCGGCGGTGTCGATGATCTTGGCACCGGCAGCGGCGTAGGCGCTGTCAGCGGCGCCAATGCCGAGACCGGCCGACTTTTCCACCCACACTTCGTGGCCGTTAGCGACAAGCTCGCGGGCGCTCTCAGGGGTGAGGCCGACACGATATTCGTGGTTCTTGATTTCCCGGACGGTACCGACGCGCATGATCCAACTCCAAAAAATACGGTAAACTTGGTGCGATGGAAAATACACCCATTCCCGAGCAATGTTTCACCAAATTTGCCCTTGCACGGCGGGATTTATGGGATAATAGCCCAAACAAAGGTAATTGTAGGGAAATTTTCCCATGGATAGAGCGGATCGCGCCTTGCTTTCGGCGCTACAGGCAGATTCATCGCGTTCGATCGCCGATCTGGCCGAACGCGTGAACCTGTCTTCCTCCGCCTGCCACCGCCGTATCCGGTCGTTGGAGGAGCAGGGGATGATCCTCGGCTATGCCGCGCGGGTCGATGCCCGGCGGCTGGGCCTGACGGTGGAAGTCTTCGTCGAAATCACGCTCAACAGCCAAAGCCGGGAGGCCATGGACCGGTTCGAGCGGGCCGTGTGCGACTTTGACGAGATCCTCGAGTGTCACCTGATGTCGGGCGCGGCCGACTATCAGCTGCGCGTCGCTGCGGTCGACCTCGACCATTACGACCGGATCCATCGCGACTGCCTGGCGCGCCTGCCCGGCGTCTCGTCGATGCGCACAAGCTTCTCGTTGCGGCGAATCAAGCGCTTCGAAGGATACGCGGTGCCTGGCGCCTGACCGCCGCGGGGCGCTTAGCGGGTTGGCTGGGTGATGATGCGATCGCGCGCGACGCGCAGGTCTCCGGCTTCGTGCTGTAGCGAGAGCCGTTCCTTGTCGTTCTTGCGATAGTGGCTCTCGGCCTTGTCGATATCCTCGATCGAGAGGCCGAGACCATCGAGCGCCGAGCGGGCGAGGACGACCGCGGATTCGATCACTTCGCGGGCCATGAACTTGACCGGCGTGTCTTTCAGCCGCAGCAGCGAGCGGCGGTCGTAGACGCGGGCATGGATCTGCGCCTCGGGGAAGGCGTCGTGAACCGCGTGCAGGAATGTTTCGGTCAGCTGGTCGCCGTCGATGCAGAACACGATCATCTGCGCATTGCCGGCCCCGGCCTGTCGCAGCAGGTCGAGGCGCGTGCCGTCGCCGAAATAGACCTTGGCGCCGAACGCGCCGGCGCGGTCGATCATCTCGATGTCGTTGTCGATCAGCGTGACCTGGATGTCGGCGGTAATCAGGATCTGGGCCACGGTTTGGCCGAAGCGCCCGTAGCCGACGACGAGCGCGCTCGCGCCGTCCTCGCGCGGGGCCTCGCGCTCCTGCCGGCTCGCCGGGGTTTCGCGAATGCGCCGGGTTGCCATCATCAGGAACGGGGTGGTGACCATCGACAGGGTGACGATGGCGCTGAACAGGCTGGCGGCCTGCGGCTCGATGAGCCAGGCGTTCTGCGCCTGCGCGAAAAGGACGAAGCCGAATTCGCCGCCCTGGCTGAGGAGCAGGCCCAAGGCCAGCGCACTGCGCCAATTCATCCGGAAGGCCAGGGCCAGGGCGAAGATGATGGTCGCCTTCACCGCGATCAGCGCTGTGGCCATGGCGGCCACGAACAGTGGACGCTCGGCGATGGCGGACAGGTCGAGCATCATGCCCACCGACATGAAGAAAAGGCCGAGCAGGATCGAGCGGAACGGTTCGACGTCCGCTTCCAGCTCATGGCGATAGGGCGAGTCGGCCAGCATGACGCCGGCGATGAAGGCGCCAAGTGCGGTCGACAGGCCGAGCCACTGCATCAGCGCCGCCGAGGCGATCACCGTGAACAGCGCGGCGAATACGAACATCTCGCGCTCGCCGAGGTTGCCGATGAGGCGGAACAGCGGGCGGATGACGAAACGCCCCGCCGCGATCAGGCCGACGATGGCGGCGACCGTGAGCAGCGCGAGCTGCCAGCCTGGAGGACCTTCGGGCAGGTTGGGATTGCGGTTCATCGCCGCGATGATGGTGATCAGCGGGATGATCGAGAGATCCTGGAACAGCAGCACCGCAAAGGCGCGCTCGCCGAATGGCGTATGCAGGCGTCCCGCGCTTTGCAGCATCGGCAGGACCTGTGCAGTCGAGGACAGGCCCAGCGGCAGGCCCAGCGCCAGAGACGCCTCGATGGAAAAGCCGGCGAAGAAATGGATCACCGCCGATACGGCCAAGCCGCAAAGCGCGACCTGCAGCAGGCCCAGTCCGAAGATCTCGTGCCGCATGCGCCATAGCCGCCGAGGCGCCAGTTCGAGTCCGACCACGAAGAGCAGCAGGGTAATGCCCAGTTCGGCAATGCCGATCTTGCCCTTCGGGTCGCCGATCAGGTCGAGCGCGTAGGGACCGAGGATCGCACCGGCGAGCAGGTAACCCAAGGTCGCGCCGAGGCCCAGCCGCCGAAACAGCAGAACAAAGATCAGCGCGGTGCCGAGCAGCAGGAAGCCGTCCCTCAGCAGGAAGTCCTGCGCGTGTTGTTCCATCTGGGCCTTTCCGGTGGGTAGCTTGCGTGTGGAAGTCGGGTTTAGCGCAAATGGCGCGCCTGTCATTACATCACCCTGAACCGTCTTCAGAGCCCATTTCCCGGTTCAGGCCGAAGCTACGACATTGCGCGGTCCTGCTTCGGGTTGCAGGAGAAGCGCAAACTTACAGCGGGTTGCCGTTTTCGTCGCGATAGATGTCGCGGCGGCCGACGTGGTTGGCCGGGCCGACATAGCCGTCATTTTCCATGCGCTCCACCCACTTGGCCGCGGTGTTGTACCCCACGCCCATCTGGCGCTGCAGCCACGAGACCGAGACCTTCTGGTTCTCGAACACCAGCTGGCAGACCTGCAGGTACTTGCGCTCCTCGGGATTGTCCGAGGCGGTGGCGTTGAGATCGTCGAAGCCGAAGCTGCCTTCCTCGGGCTCTTCGGTGACAGCGTCGATGTACTCCGGCTTGCCCTGCGTGCGCCAGAAGTTGGCGACGTGTTCGACTTCCTCGTCCGATACGAAGGGGCCGTGGACGCGTTTGATCGGGTCGGTGTTGGGCTTGTAGAGCATGTCGCCCTTGCCCAGCAGCTGTTCGGCGCCCTGTTCGCCAAGGATCGTGCGGCTGTCGATGCGACTGGTCACGGCAAACGAGATACGCGTCGGCAGGTTGGCCTTGATGACCCCGGTGATGACGTCGACCGAGGGGCGCTGCGTGGCCATGATCAGGTGGATGCCCGCCGCGCGGCTCTTTTGCGAGAGGCGCTGGATGAGCACTTCGATTTCCTTGCCGACGGTGACCATGAGGTCGGCCAGCTCGTCGACGATCAGGACGATCTGCGGCAGCACTTCATAATCGAGCTGGTTTTCCTCGTAGAGTTCCTCGCCGGTTTCGGGATCGAAGCCGATCTGGACGCGGCGGCCCAGCGGCTTGCCCTTGGCCGCGGCGGCGCGGACCTTCTCGTTGAAGCTGGCGAGGTTGCGCACCGAAATCTCGCTCATCTGGCGATAGCGGCGCTCCATTTCCTCGACCGCCCACTTGAGCGCGCGCACGGCCTTGGGCGGTTCTGTGACCACCGGCGAGAGCAGGTGCGGAATGTCGTCGTAGCTCTTGAGTTCGAGGACCTTGGGGTCGACGAGGATCAGGCGGCACTGCGCCGGGGTCATCCGGTAGAGCAGCGAGAGCAGGATGCAGTTGAGGCCGACCGACTTGCCCGAGCCGGTGGTACCGGCGACGAGCAGGTGAGGCATCGTGGCAAGATCGGCGACGACGGGTTCGCCGGCGATGTCCTTGCCCAGGATGATCGGCAGCATGCCCTTGTGGTGGGCGAAGTTTTCCGAGCCGACCATTTCCTTGAAGGACACCATCTGGCGGTCGGCGTTGGGAAGTTCGATGCCCATGACCGTGCGGCCCGGGATCGAGGAGACGCGCGCCGAGATCGCCGACATGTTGCGGGCGATGTCGTCAGCCAGGCCGATCACGCGGCTGGCCTTGATGCCCGGGGCCGGTTCCAGTTCGTACATGGTGACGACCGGGCCGGTGCGCACGGCGGTGATCTCGCCCTTGACGTTGAAGTCGTCGAGCACGGTTTCCAGCAGGCGCGCGTTGCGCTCGAGGCTGAGCTTGTCGATCTTCTGGCCGGAATTGGCGGGCGGATCGGCGAGGATGTCGAGCGGCGGCAGCTGGTACTGGTCGAACAGGTCCTTCTGCTGGCTGCCGGTGCCCAGCTGCGCCGGGCGCGCAGGTGTTGTCGGGTCGACGATCTGCGGGGCCTTGCGGGCCGGTTCGTTGAGCGGGGCCGGGGCGGCGACACGCGGGGCCGGGGCTTCCGGCTTCGCGGTCTCCACTTCGCCCTCGTCCGACGTTTCGCGCGCGGCGGTGCGTTTCGCAGGCTTGGGCAGGGCGTCGCGAACCTGGCCGATACGGCCGGGCAGGGTCAGCAGGCGCCCCCAGTCGATGGCGAAGACCTTGCCGATCAGCGCGATACCCCCGGCGAGGAAGACTAGCGCAAGGGCAAGCTTGATCCATCCGCCCACGGCTTCGGGGGTGAACCCGGCGATGGCGCTGATCGCCTTGGCGCCGAGCAGGCCGGTGATTCCGCCCCAGGACGCGGGCAGGGTACCGCCCGGTTCGTCGATCCACAGCGACAGGACCGTCGCCACCAGGACCATCGCGAAGGCCAGCATCCCCACGGGACGCCACCAGCGCTGGTTGGAATGCTCGATCTCGTTGTCGTCTTCCTCGACCAGCAGCCACAGCTTGCGGGCGAAGACATAGAGCAGGGGCACGAACAGCGCCGCAACCGGGCCGAAGAAGAACAGCGCGCGCTCGGCCACCCAGGCGCCGGCAGCCCCCATCCAGTTCTGCACGTCGCCGCCTGCGGCAGTCGAGGCGGAAGGGTCGGTCTGGTGATAGCTCAGCAGGGCGAGCGCGAGGAACGTCATGGCCGCGAACAGGACCACGGCACCGCTCAGTTCGGTTGCGCGGCGCAGGCTGCGCTTCAGGACTGCGCGCCAGTCCGGCTTGGCGATGCGCCGCCCGGGCGCCATGGGCCGTGTGGCCATTCGGAATTCCCCTGATTACAGGTCGTGATAATGCGCTTTGGCGGGACTCGCCGTCAAGAATGGATCGGGAACGACTTTGTGGGCGATTTTGCAAGCCCCTGAATCGCCGCCCATTTCCTGATCCGGGCAGAGCGTGCCCGATAGGCGTTCATTCCGCCCAGGGCGATGACCGGCATGCATGAGCGGGCCGCCATGAGGCGAAAACGCACCAGACCGAGGTGGGGCGCGCCGGGATGCGAGCGGGTCGGGAAGACCGGCGAAAGCAGCACGGCATCGGCGCGCGTGCGGTTCGCCTGCGCCAGTTCGCGCAGAGAATGAACGGTCGCGACGCGCAATCCGGTGGGGCCGCCCGCGAGCCTTTGCGGGGCTCCGTAGGCCCCGGCGGCCCGCCATCGCCTGGCTTCGCGCGGCGTACCGGACAGCACGACGAGATGACCATGCTTCCTGGCGATGCGCGCCAACTGTTCGAAGCGCGCGCGGCGCCGGGCAGGGGGCAGGCGATAATGGCGGAAGATGAAGCCCGATCCGCGCGGCAGTCGTGCAAGCGCGTGCGGCAACTGCGCGTCGATGCGTTCGTCGCTGACCAGCCATAGGTCGGGCAGGTTCATAGCAAGAGGCGGGTAGCGGATCGGCACGCAATCGCTATAGCAGCGGCCCATGGATCAACCAGACCTTACTCCCCTGCAGACCGTCCGGGCGAAGATCGCGCAAGCCGCGAAGATTGCGCACCGCAAGCCCGAGGCCGTCGAGCTCATCGCCATATCCAAGACCCACCCGGCCGAGCGGATCGTCCCGCTGATCGAAGAGGGGCAGCGCGTATTCGGCGAGAACAAGGTGCAGGAAGCGCAGGCCAAGTGGCCCGCACTGCGCGAGCGCTATGAAGGGTTGCAGCTCCATCTCGTCGGGCAGCTTCAGTCGAACAAGGCGGAAGACGCCGTGCAGCTGTTCGACTGCATCCATTCGCTGGATCGACCCTCGCTGGTGTCGGCGCTGGGCAAGGCGATGGCCAAGTTCGGTCGGCAGGTCCCCTGCTTCGTGCAGGTAAACATCGGTGAGGAAGAGCAGAAGGGTGGTTGTGCGATTGCCGATGTCCCCGCGTTGCTGGCCTCGGCGCGCGAGGCGCAGATCCCGGTGGTCGGCCTGATGTGCGTGCCGCCTCTCGGCATCGAGGCGGCACCCTTCTTCGCGCTGCTTGCCAAGATCGCCGCCGAGAACGGGCTGGACCGGCTCAGCATGGGCATGAGCGACGATTTCGAGACGGCGGTGATGCTCGGCGCGACGCATGTACGCGTGGGCAGCGCTCTGTTCGGCGCGCGCGGTTGAACCGGTGAATCCCTCCTCCTCGTGGGGGAGGGGCTGCATCAGGTGGCGCGGAAGGCCAGCAGCGAGAGGCCGAAGCCGGCGAACAGTCCGCCGGTCAGCCGGAGGAATGCGCGTTTCACGCCAGCGCGGTTCAGGTGGCGCGAGAGTGCGCGCCCGCTTCCGGCATAGACCGAATACCAGAACGCCTCGATCACCGCGAAGACGCCGACGAGGATGGCGAACTGCGGCACTTGCGGGCGGGCCGGGTCGATGAACTGCGGCAGGAAGGCAGCGGCGAAGACGATCGCCTTGGGATTGCTGATCGAGATCGCATAGCCGCCGCGGAACAGCGCCAGCCCAGAGATTTCGGGGCGCAGGTCCGGCGTTTCGGCCTCGTCCTCGCGAACCGGCGCACGCCAGGCCTTGACCGCCAGGAACAGGAGGTAACCCGCGCCGGCGATGCGAAGCGTAGTGAAGACGCCCGGCAGAGCGTGGAGCAGGGCGCCCAGTCCGACCGCCGAAGCGGCCAGCAGGGTGACGAGGCCGAGCAGGCAGCCGGCCATCGTCGCCACGGTGCGCTTCACGCCCAGCTCCACGCTGCGCGAGAGGACATGGAGCATGTTCGGTCCCGGGGTCGCGCTCAGGAGGAAGACCGCGACCGCAAAGATCCAAAGCGTATGAAGCGCCACAGGTGTGTCCGGCTTACTTCGGCGTGTCGAGTTCGTTGCCGGTGAGGGTCACGACATGCAGCAGGTTGGTCGAGCCCGGAACGCCGAATGGAACGCCAGCCAGCGTGACAAGCCGCGAGCCGCCGGCACCGAAGCCATGGCGCAGGGCCATGCGCTTGCCCTTGGCGATCATCTCCTCGAAGCTGCCGATGTCCCGTGTCGAGACCGTATGCGCGCCCCAGAGAAGGGCAAGGCGACGGGCCGTCTTCTGCGAGGGCGTGAGCACCAGCATCGGCGCGGCCGGACGTTCGCGGGCCACGCGGCGCGCCGAGCCGCCCGAACCGGTGAAGACGATGATTCCCTCGATTGGCAGCGTGTCGGCGATGGTCGCGCACGAAGCCGAAAGCGCGTCGGCCGTCGTCGCGTCGGGCGGCGTCTGCGCAAGGTGGACGCGCGCGTTGTAGGTCGAATCTCCTTCGACCTGCGAAGCAATGCGGTCCATGATCGTCACGGCCTCTACAGGCCACTGGCCCGCAGCGGTCTCTGCCGAGAGCATGACCGCGTCGGCGCCATCGTAGACCGCATTGGCGACGTCGGAGACTTCCGCGCGGGTCGGCGAGGGGCTGGTGATCATCGATTCCAGCATCTGGGTGGCGACGACGACCGGCTTGCCGTGTCCGCGCGTCATCTCGATTATGCGCTTCTGGATCGGCGGCACTTCTTCGGGATTCAGTTCGACGCCCAGGTCGCCGCGCGCGACCATGATGCCGTCCGACAGCTCGATGATCTCGTTCAGGCTCTCGACCGCGGCGGGCTTTTCGATCTTGGCCATCAGCGCGCCGTGGCCGCCCATCAGGCGCCGCGCTTCGGCAACGTCCTCGGGGCGCTGGACGAAGGAGAGGCCGATCCAGTCCGCGCCTTCCTGGACGGCGAAGGCCAGGTCGCGACGGTCCTTCTCGGTCAGCGCCGGGACCGGCACGATCGCGTCGGGAATGTTCACGCCCTTGCGGTCGGAGATCGGGCCGCCGACTTCGGCGCTGCACAGGATCGCGTCGGGTTCGGCACGAATGACGACGAGGCGAAGTTTGCCGTCATCGATCAGCAGGCGCTGGCCCTTCTGGAGCAGGCCGAACAGTTCCGGATGCGGCAGGCAGACGCGGTCGTCGTTGCCCGGTTCGGGATTGCGATCGAGCGTGAAATGCGCACCGTGGCGGATAAACGCCTTGCCGCCTTCGAACTGGCCGACGCGCAGTTTCGGCCCCTGCAGGTCGCACAGCACGGCGACCGGGCGCATCAGGTCCTTTTCGACCGCGCGGATATTGGCGATGGTTTCGCGGTGGGTTTCGTGATCGCCGTGGCTCATGTTGACGCGGAAGGCGTCGGCGCCGGCTCTCAGCAGCTTGGCGATGGTCTCCTTGTCACGGCTGGCGGGGCCGAGCGTTGCCAGGATCTTGACCTTGCGCGCGCGCTTGATGCCACGGTGATGGGGGGATCGACGGTTGGGGAGATTGGCCAAGTCGTTTCTGCCTCTTTCGAAGTTGCCGGGTCATATGGCAAAGGGCAGGTTACAAACCAAGGACGAATGGCAGGGATATGACCGAAGAATACGAAATCGCAGATCTTGACGACGCAATCGCGGCCGCTGCCTTCCGTCGGCTGGTACGTCATCTCCAGCAGCGCCATGACGCGCAAAACATTGATTTGATGGGACTTGCCGGCTTTTGCCGCAATTGCCTGGCCGACTGGATTCGCGATGCCGGCTTCGAAGGCGACAAGGCCGAGGCCCGCGCCCTGATCCATGGCATGCCTTTTGCCGAATGGAAGGACAAGTACCAGACCGAGGCGACGTCCGAACAGCTTGCCCGGATGGAGGAAAGCCTGAAGAAGAACGGCGGATCGCACTGATCGCTGGCCCCGCGTGCGGCAGTCCGGTCGCGCGCGGGCTTTTTCCGCGCCTGCAATTTCCACAGGTCCGGCTTTGCCCGAATCTCCGGCTGCGGCTATCAGCCCCGACCAATCGATTCACCATCCCAGTTTCCGGAGCTGACATCCCATGGCCGAAACCACCGACGATCGCCTGCGCCTGCTGATCGAGCGCGTCGAGCGCCTCGAAGAGGAAAAGAAGGGCATCTCGGACGATATCCGCGACGTCTACAACGAGGCCAAGGCCGTGGGCTACGACGTCAAGATCATGCGCCAGATCGTGCGCCTGCGGAAGATGAAGCCCGACGACCGCCGCGAAATGGACATGATTCTCGACACCTACAAGGCTGCGCTCGGCATCGACTGATCGGCTTGCGCGGCAGTCGCCGCGCTGCGGGACAGTGACGATCGAGGCTGACCTCGGCCCCGGCTTGCGCTAGGCATGCGCCACGAGCAACGCGCCGAGGAGAGAGCCGAATGATCGTCACTACCACCCCCGCCGTCGAAGGTCGCCCGGTCCAGCATTACCTGGGTATCGTCACCGGCGAGGTGATCGTCGGCGCCAACATCTTCCGCGATATCTTCGCCTCGATCACCGACATCGTCGGTGGGCGTTCGGGCAAGTACGAGCAGGTACTGCAGCGTGCCCGCAAGGAAGCCCTTGCGGAAATGGAAGCGGAAGCGGCGAAGCTGGGCGGCAATGCCGTCGTCGGCGTCGACCTCGACTACGAGGTGATCGGGCAGAGCGGGTCGATGCTGATGGTCAGCTGTTCGGGCACGGCCGTCGTCGTCTGAGGTCGTCGGGGGCGGTTGCCCTAGGCCATGCGCCTGTTGTAAGGGCGCGCGATCTTACCAGCCGGGAACCGGTTCCCGGCGATCCATAACGAAATCACGGGCGGACCCATGGCAGGCCATTCCAAGTTCAAGAACATCATGCATCGCAAGGGCGCGCAGGACAAAAAGCGCTCGGCGATGTTCTCCAAGCTTTCGCGCGAAATCACCGTCGCGGCCAAGATGGGCATGCCCGATCCGGACATGAACCCGCGCCTGCGCGCAGCCGTCAACGCGGCCAAGGCGCAGTCGATGCCCAAGGACAACATCCAGCGTGCGATCGACAAGGCGAGCAAGGGCGATGCCGAGAACTACGAGGAAGTGCGCTACGAGGGTTACGGCCCCGGCGGCGTCGCGCTCATCGTCGAGGCGCTGACCGACAACCGCAACCGCACCGCCACCAACGTGCGCACCGCCTTCTCCAAGAACGGCGGCAACCTCGGTGCGAGCGGCGCGGTTTCGCACGGCTTCGAACGCCTCGGCCTGATCGAGTACCCCGGCTCCGTGGGCGATGAGGACAAGGTCCTCGAAGCCGCGATCGAGGCCGGCGCGCAGGACGTGGAAAGCGACGAGGACAGCCACTCGGTCTGGACCGCGGTGGAAGACCTGCACGAAGTCGCCCGCGAGCTGGAAAAGGCGCTCGGCGAGGCCGAAGGCGTCAAGCTGGCGTGGAAGCCGAACATCAAGGTCGATGTCGATGCCGACACCGCCTCGACCCTGCTCAAGCTGGTGGACACGCTGGACGACGACGACGACGTCCAGACCGTCTGGGGCAACTACGAGATCTCGGACGAGGTCATGGAACAGCTGGGATGATCTTGCGCCGGGCGGATCTTCGCGTTCCGCCCGCAAGCCCGATCCCTGCCGGTCCCGCATAATGATCATCATCGGCCTCGATCCCGGCCTGACCTGCACCGGCTGGGGCATCGTCGCCAAGTCGGGCAGTCGGCTCAGCCACGTCGCCAACGGGCAGATCCGCACCGATGCCAAGGCGGCAATGGCCGACCGGCTCGTCGAACTCGACGCGGCCCTGACCGACGTGATCCTCCACCACCGGCCCGATGCGGGTGCGGTGGAGGAAGTCTTCGTCAACGTGAACCCGCAGTCCACGCTCAAGCTCGGTCAGGCGCGCGGCGTCGCCATGCTCTCGCTGGCACGCGCCGGGATGCCGGTGGCCGAATATTCGACCAAGGTCGTCAAGAAGGCGCTGGTCGGCACCGGCGGGGCTGAGAAGTCGCAGATCCAGGCCATGCTCAAGGTGCTGCTGCCCGGGGTGAAGCTGGCCGGAGAGGACGCCTCCGACGCTCTCGCCGTGGCGATCACGCACGCAAATATGCTCGGCAGCCACCGCTGAGGGCTAACGGTAAGCCGGTCCTTACAAGCCGTTCTTGGCAATCGCCTGCTGGTAGCTGTCTCGAACATCGCCCGTGCAAGAGCCTGCCCGCACGAAGAGGCAGGGGCTGTCCCCTGCGAGCGGGAGGCAGGCGCGGCGTTCGTATCCCTGTGGCAGCGGCGTATCCGAGTTGAGCACCAGCGCGTCGGCCGCCGCAGCAAGCCCCGGAGAGAGCGGCCGGTTGCCGGACAGGACACCTTCGGGCGCCAGCATCAGCGGTACGCGGCGGGGCAGCAGTGAGGGCACGACGTGGCTCTTGAACTCATAGGCCACGGCAATGCCGCAGACCTTGGGGTCCTGCGCCGCCAATCCGGCCAGGCGGGGAATCGCGCCGCCTCCGCGCCATGCGCTCGCCCCGCCGGTCATGGTGGCGGAAAAGGCAGACAGCAGGGCAATGGCACCGCACAGAATGGCGGCGCTGCGCAAGTTCCCGGGTTCCTGTCCGCGCCGATTCGCCAGCCAGTCTGCAAGGCGCACGAGGGCGATGGCGGACAGGATGACGAGGGTCAGCGTCGTCAGCCAGACGAATCGGTATTCCTTGTGGCCGATCAGGCTGTGCGCGATCAGGTTGGCCAGTGCTGCGAGCATGAGCGGGCGATAGCGCGGGCCGGCCAGCGCCGCGCCCACCAGTACCGGGGCAAAGACCGGCCAGAGATGCCGCTGGAGCATCCCGACATAGGCCGGCGGCGGTAAAGTGCCGAAGCGCGCGGCGATGCCTTCGCCGATGTTCTTCGAAATGCCGACCATGACCCAGCCGAAAGGCGGCAACCCGGCAGCAAGGTCGCTTGCCGCGCCGATCAGCAGCGCGACGAGGCCGCCGAGCGCGACCGGTACCCAGCGCGCACGGTCCATGCGCAGGACGCTCAGCGCCAGTACGGCCGCGAAGACCGCGTATTGCATGCGTACTAGCACGGCGAGGCCCAGCAGGATCCCGGCGAGCATGAGCGCGCGGCGCGAGGCGCGTGGATCGAGGAGCAAAGCCGCGCCCGGCAGCATGAGTGCGGCGCCCAGGCTCTCGGCCAGCATCAACTCGCTGAACAGCACGCTCTCCCACCAGACCGACGCTGCGAAGAGCGCCACCAGCGCGGCGGCGCGCGAGTGCAGGGCGCCAAGGCGATAGGCCGCGGGCAGGACCAGCAGGTTCAGGGCCAGGAACGCCGCGCGGGCAAGCGCCACGGGCATCATGGTGCCGGGCCCAAGCGCATGGCCGAGCCAGACCGGCAGGGCCAGCGCTTGCGGGATCAGCGCATTGCGCAGGCCCACGCGCCATTCCCAGGGGATCACGCCGTGTCCGGTGACGAAGCGGTTGGCCTGCTCGAGATACTGGAGCAGCTCATCCGAATAAGCGATGTCGTAAAGAGAGAATTCGCGCACCCGCAGGGCCAGCGCGGCGATTGCGGTGAGGACGACGAGCAGCTTCCAGCCCGAAGACGCGCGCTTCCACCGCTCCTGCGCCGATGTCCGGTCAGCCCGATCTTGCCCCATCGCGGCCATGCTTAGTCCTCGCCGGCGGGCTTGTCACCGGATTGCTTCTGCGGTGATCCACGGCTCTTGCGCCTTTGTCCTTGCCGCGCGACTCGCCCTTGTGCCATAGGAACAAACCATGATCGCCAAGCTTACAGGTCTGCTCGACGATACCGGCCCGGACTGGGCGATCATCGACGTCAACGGGGTGGGTTACCTCGTCCACTGCTCGGCCCGTACGCTGGAGCATCTGGGCATTCGCGGCGACAAGGTGGTCGTCCATACCGAAATGCAGGTTTCCGAGACCGACCAGCGCCTCATCGGCTTTGCCAGCGCGGCGGAGCGTAACTGGTTCCGCCTGCTGACGGCCGTGCAGGGCGTTGGCTCGAAGGTGGCGCTTGCGATCCTCTCGGCGCTCAACACCGAGGAACTCCAGCGCGCCTGCGCCGGTGGCGACGCCGCGATGGTCGCGCGCGCCAATGGCGTTGGCCCGAAGCTGGCAAGCCGGATCGTCAACGAGTTGAAGGAAAAGGCCGGCGGCATGCCGACCGCGCCGGGCTCTCCGGGCCTGGCGGCGTCTGCGATGCCTGCAGGATCGGTCAGCGCCGATGCGGTATCCGCATTGCAGAACCTGGGCTTCAAGCCCGCCATCGCCAGCGCCGCGGTAGCCCACGCGATGGGCGAGCTGGGCGAGGATGCCGACCTCAACGCCATCGTCCGCGTGGCCCTCAAGAGGGCGGCGGGGTGAAGCATAACGTTACCTCAGCACATCACCCTGAACTTGTCTCAGGGGCCATTCTTCCCCAAGCGACCACGGCATGACCGACAATCCCATTCTTTCCTCCTCCCGCCAGGCCGAAGACGCGGATGCGGCGCTGCGGCCCAAGACGCTTGAGGAGTTCGTCGGGCAGGCGGGCGCCAAGGACAACCTGCGCATCTTCATCGAGTCCGCCAAGTCGCGGCGCGAGGCGATGGATCACGTGCTCTTCTTTGGCCCTCCGGGTCTGGGCAAGACCACCTTGGCGCAGATCGTCGCGCGGGAACTGGGCGTGGGCTTTCGCGCCACTTCCGGCCCGGTCATCGCCAAGGCGGGCGACCTCGCCGCGCTGCTGACCAATCTTGAACAGGGCGACGTCCTGTTCATCGACGAGATTCACCGCCTCAACCCGGTGGTCGAGGAAGTGCTCTATCCGGCGATGGAGGATCGTGCGCTCGATCTCATCATCGGCGAAGGGCCGTCTGCGCGCTCGGTGCGCATCGACCTGCCGCCCTTCACCCTGATCGGCGCGACCACCCGGCAGGGCCTGCTGCAGACGCCCTTGCGCGACCGTTTCGGCATTCCCGTTCGCCTGCAGTTCTACACCGTGCCCGAACTGGAACACGTCGTCACGCGCGGCGCGGGGTTGCTTGGCATCGGCATGGACAAGGGCGGGGCGACCGAGATCGCCCGTCGTTCGCGTGGAACGCCGCGCGTGGCCGGGCGGCTGATGCGCCGGGTGCGCGACTTTGCGCATGTCGCGGGAAGCGACGTGATCACCCGGGCCATCGCCGACGACGCGCTGACCCGGCTCGAAGTCGATTCGATCGGCCTCGATGCGCAGGATCGGCGCTACCTTCACATGATTGCCGACATCTACAAGGGCGGGCCGGTCGGCGTGGAAACGTTGGCCGCGGGTCTGTCGGAACCGCGCGATACGATCGAGGAAGTGATCGAGCCCTACCTGATCCAGCTCGGGCTCGTCGCCCGCACGGCGCGTGGCCGTTGCCTCAACGATCTGGGCTGGAAGCACCTGGGGCTGACGCCGCCGGCCGGGCCGCAGGGTGGACTTTTCGATTCGGACCAATCCACTGACTAGGCTCGAAAAAGCGTCGGGGACGTTTACAAACCTGCCTTCCGGCAGTCCCGTTTCGGTACAGGCCTTTGGGTTTGATGATTAATTAACCGTGTTTCCCGGTTCGGGACGCCCGATTCACGGTTAATGCCGTTGTGGCGTTAAGCATTCTGCGTGTTCTCTGTGCCAGATGGACTGGTCGGTTAGCCATTCAGGCGGCCGCAATGCCCAGACGGAACAAAGAGAGCATCGCTTATGTCGGTTCGGATGGCCCTTGCGAAATTGTCTGCCTGCGCGGCAGGCTGCGCCATCATCGGTGGCGGCGCCGTCCACGTGGCGGAAACGCCCTCGAAGGAGGTGCAGTACCGCAAGGTCAAGCAGGCCAAGGTCGCTCAGCCCAAGCCGGTCAAGCGGGTGGCGAAGAGGGAACTCCCGCGCGAAACCAAGCGCGTGCGCAAGATCATCAAGCGGACTTGCTGCGAACAGCCCGAAGTGGCCATGGTGCCGCTGCCCCCGCCCTATATCCCGCCAGCCCCCCAACCGCCGGTCGGCGGTAGCGGTGGCGGCGTGCCGGTCGTGATCGGCGGCGGTCCGATGGGCGGTTTCGGCGGCGGCTTCTTCGGCGGCTTCTTCGGTGGCGGCGGCGGTGGCGGCGGCGGAAACGTCGTGATCAGTTCCACGACCAGCGGCGGCTCGACCTCGACTTCGACGGGCGGACTGACGACCACGGGGGGCTCCACCTCGACTTCCACCGGTGGCCTGACATCTACGACTACGGGCGGCTCGACCTCGACGTCCAGTTCGAGCGGCGGTGTGACATCGACCACGGGCGGCGTGACCTCGACCACGGGTGGCGTCACATCGACGACCTCGACCAGCTCCGGCAACGTCAGCAGCACTTCGGGCAACGTGTCGTCGACCTCCGGCAACGTTTCGACCAGTACCGGTGGTGTGACCAGCAGCTCCAGTTCCTCGTCCTCTTCTTCGTCGAGTTCCTCATCGTCCTCTTCGTCGAGTTCGTCGGGGGGTACGACTTCCAGCGGCGGGTCCAGCAGTTCCTCTTCCTCGTCGAGCAGCAGTTCCTCGTCCTCTTCCAGTTCGTCCTCGTCCTCGAGCAGCAGCTCATCTTCTTCGAGCAGTTCCTCGTCCTCCGGCGGTTCGACCAGCACCAGTTCGGGCGGGCACGAAGTTCCGGCCCCGCCGATGCTCATTCTGTTCGGAGCGGCTGCCGCGACAGTCGTCGGCCGACGACGCCTCTCAAGGGGCAAGTCGGAAGGCTGATACCCGGCATAAGCCCGTTCCAAGGGGGAAGGGCGGCACTTCGGTGCCGCCCTTTTTGTTTGGCAGGCGCCCCATGAAAAACCCCGCCCTGCGCGGTGCAGGACGGGGCTTTTTCTCTACCTGTCGGGCTGGGGCGATCAGGCCGCCAGCTTACGCAGCACGTACTGCAGGATGCCGCCGTTGTTGAAATATTCCACTTCGTTGGCGGTATCGATGCGGCACAGCGCGGTGAAGGTGAAGGTCGAGCCGTCCGGACGCGTCACTTCGACTTCGACGTCCTGACGCGGCTTGAGGGTGGCGACGCCCTTGATGGTGAAGGCATCGTCGCCGGTCAGGCCGAGGCTCTGGCGGGTGTCGCCGTCCTTGAACTGCAGCGGCAGCACGCCCATGCCGACCAGGTTCGAGCGGTGGATGCGCTCGAAGCTCTCGACGATGACGGCGCGAACGCCCAGCAGGTTGGTGCCCTTGGCCGCCCAGTCACGCGAGGAGCCGGTGCCGTATTCCTTACCGGCGACGACCACCAGCGGGGTGCCCTGCCCCTTGTACTTCATGGCGACGTCGTAGACCGGCATCACCTCTTCGCCGAAGCGCGAGATGCCGCCTTCGGTGCCCGGGACCATCTCGTTGCGGATGCGGATGTTGGCGAAGGTGCCGCGCATCATCACTTCATGGTGGCCACGGCGCGAGCCGTAGGAGTTGAAGTCGGCCTTGGCGACCTGGTGCTCCATCAGCCACTGGCCCGCGGGGCTGTCGGCCTTGATCGAGCCGGCCGGCGAGATGTGGTCGGTGGTGACCGAATCGCCGAGAATGAGCAGCGGCTTGGCTTCGATGATGTCGCTGATCGGCGCCGGGGTCATTTCCATGCCCTCGAAGTACGGCGGGTTGGCGACATAGGTCGATCCGGCGCGCCAGTTGTAGGTTTCCGAGCCGACGACGTTGATCGCCTGCCAGTGCTCGTCGCCCTTGTAGACATCGGCGTAGCGGGCCTGGAACATCGAACGGTCGACGCAGGCGGCCATGGTTTCGGCTACTTCGAGGTTGGTCGGCCAGATGTCCTTGAGGAACACGTCCTGGCCATCCTTGCCCTGACCGATCGGGGTGGTGGTGAAGTCTTCGACCACGGTGCCCTTCAGCGCATAGGCAACCACCAGCGGCGGCGAGGCGAGGAAGTTGGCGCGCACGTCGGGGCTGACACGACCCTCGAAGTTGCGGTTGCCCGAGATGACCGCCGAAGCGACGAGGCCGTTCTCGTTGATCGCTTTGCTGATCGGCTCGGCCAGTGGGCCGGAGTTGCCGATGCAGGTGGTGCAGCCGTAGCCGACGAGGTTGAAGCCGATGTTGTCGAGGTGCTTCTGCAGACCGGCCTTGTTGAGGTAGTCGGTGACGACCTGCGAGCCCGGAGCCAGCGAGGTCTTGACCCAGGGCTTGGGCTTCAGGCCCAGCTCGTCGGCCTTCTTGGCAACGAGGCCGGCGGCAATCAGCACGCTCGGGTTCGAGGTGTTGGTGCAGCTGGTGATGGCGGCGATCATGACGTCGCCGTCGGTGATCGAGAAGTCCTTGCCTTCGACCGGAACGCTCTGGCGCTCCTTCTTGTAGGTTTCGGCCATGTCCTTGTTGAACACGTCGTCGACCTCGGTGAGGATCACCTTGTCCTGCGGACGCTTCGGGCCGGCAAGCGAGGGCACGACGGTCGAGAGGTCGAGTTCGAGAGTCGAGGAGAAGATCGGCTCGGGCGCACCCGGCTCCATCCAGAAACCCTGCTCCTTGGCATAGGCTTCGACGAGAGCGATCTGCTCTTCCTCGCGGCCGGTGAGGCGCAGATAGTCGATGGTCTTGTCGTCGATGCCGAAGAGGCCGCAGGTCGCGCCGTATTCCGGGGCCATGTTGGCGAGCGTCGCACGGTCGGCAAGGCTCAGCGAGGCGAGGCCCTCGCCGTAGTATTCGACGAACTTGCCGACCACGCCATGCTTGCGCAGCATGTTGGTGCAGGTCAGCACGAGGTCGGTGGCGGTGACACCTTCCTTCAGCTGGCCGGTGAACTTGAAACCCACGACTTCGGGGATGAGCATGGAAACCGGCTGGCCGAGCATCGCGGCTTCGGCTTCGATGCCGCCGACGCCCCAGCCCAGCACGCCCAGGCCGTTGACCATGGTGGTGTGGCTGTCGGTGCCGACGCAGGTGTCGAAATAGGCGACCGTTTCACCGTTCTGGTCTTCGCTGGTCCACACGGACCGGGCGATGTTTTCCAGGTTCACCTGGTGGCAGATGCCGGTGCCGGGGGGAACCGCGTAGAAGTTGGAGAGCGACTTGGAACCCCACTTGAGGAAGTCGTAGCGTTCCATGTTGCGGTGGTATTCGATCTCGACGTTCTGCTCGAAAGCCTTGGGGTGGCCGAACTCGTCGACCATGACCGAGTGGTCGATTACGAGGTTCACGGGAACCTGCGGATTGATCTTGGAGGTGTCTCCGCCCAGCGTGGCGATCGCGTCGCGCATCGCGGCAAGGTCGACGACGCAGGGAACGCCGGTGAAGTCCTGCAGGAGCACGCGGGCCGGGCGGTACTGGATTTCCTCGCCGGTCACGGGGTTCTTCTGCCAGTCGGCAATCGCCTGGATATCATCGGTCGAGACGGTGAAGCCGCCGTCCTCGAAGCGCAGCAGGTTCTCGAGAAGGACCTTCATCGAGAAGGGCAGGCGCGAAACGTCGCCGATCTTCTCGGACGCTTTCTTGAGCGAGTAGAAGGCGACCTGCTTGCCGCCGACGGTCATTTTGCTGCGGGTACCGAGCGTATCCTGTCCGACTTGGGTCATGGTAGGCAATTTCCCCTTGGTTATGGAGCTTGCCTCCCTGATCGGGCGGCCCAGAGGGAATCGCGGGCCGTGCTGCAGTGCGACAAGCGGACTCGTTGCCCTGCGGATGCGCGCTCGAGGGTCTCAGGTCAAGAGGGGGCAACCTGCTACTAAAGGCCAGTTTTCGCGTTTCTGGCGCCGATCAGACAGCCGATGACGATGAGAACTGCGCCGAGCACCGTCGTTATGCCGACCTCTTCTCCGAACTGCAGCCAACCGAACAGGGCGGCCCAGAGAAAGGCGGTGTACTCGATCGGCAACAGCACCTGCGCTTCTGCGCGGGCATAGCCCCAGGACAGGAACAGGATCGCCATGGTCGCGAGGACAGCTCCCACCAGCGTCAGATGCAGGCTGGCAGCATCGGGCATGACAGTCAGCCAGGGGGAAAAAGTTAGCAATATCAATGCGACGATGAGGTTCTGGAACATGGCGATTTCAACCGGGCCAGCGACCAGTGCCTGCTTCCGCTGAAACACAAGGTTCAGGGCGTAGAACATGGCCGAGCCGAGGGTCGCAGCGACTCCTTCGATGGCCTGGGAGGAGTAGGTGCCGGTTCCCAAGCGACCTGCTCCGATAACGAGAACGCCGACAATGCCCATCGCCGCGGCCACGATGGCGCGCGGGCGAATGATTTCGCCAAGCAAAAGTGAGGCAAAGTAAAGCGCGACGATCGGAGCGATGAACGAAAGCGCGACCGCCTCCGCCAATGGGACCCGAACGACGCCGTAGAAGAACAGTGCGGCCATCGCGGTCACGATAGCGGCACGCTGCACGTGGACGATCAGGACGCTCCGGTCCGGCAGCGGACGCCCGGCGTAAAACCAGATCGGGAAAGTGAGTACGGTGCCGATAAGATAGCGGAAGAGTAACGCGCTGAAGACGCCGATCGCGATCGAGGCCCCTTTCATTGCCGCATCCATGGCGCTGAACGCCACAATTCCCATGCAGACAGACAGGACAGGCAGCAAGGTGGATACCGGCTTGATCGAATTCGCTTGCATCGCCATTCCTGTCGAGCCGGGTTCACTTGTGCGCAAGCAATTCATCGCAGGCTCAGGACAAATTCTTGAAGAGTAGGCTATGAGGGGGCAAATCGGGGCCGCAAGCGCCTCGTGGACAGTCCCTTGCGGCAGTTCCTTGGTTTTTTAGAGTTTCGGGCAGGTAACGAAGTATATGATGAGTTTCAAGCGGTTCGGCTTTACGGCGCTTTCGACAGCGATGGCGGCAAGCCTGATGGCCCAGCCAGTCCTTGCACAGCGCATCAAGACCGAGATGCCCGAGGACATCCTGCCTAAGCCGGCAACGGGCAGATCCGCGCCTGCCGCGACGGCAACGAAGGCCCCGGCCGCATCGCCAGCTCCGGCGACGATCCCGATGCAGTCCCCGGTCAAACCGGCGAGCCAGCAGCCCTTGCAGGGTGCGCCGGGCACGGCTCCGGAATCGGTCGTGCAACCGATCCTCCTGGCCGAGCCGGTCATGTCGTGGTCGCTGGCCGACGCCAAGGCGCTGCTGTCGACCATCGAATATATCGGCAAGGAAGGCCTGCTTCCGGCGGACTACCAGCCTGCGGCGCTCAAGGCCGCCATTGCCGGCGGCGAGAGCGATGCGCTCGATGCCCTGGCGAGCAAGGTCTTCGCCTGGCTGATCGAGGACCTGCGCGACGGTCGCACGCCGATGGATGCGCGGGTGCAGTGGTTCGCGGTCGATCCCGACCAGGACAACATGCCGACCGTGCAGATCATGGCGCAGGCCCTGTCCGATCATGATGTCCCGGGCGTTGTCGACAAGCTGGCGCCCACGGTGCCCGACTATGCTGCGCTCAAGGCTGAACTGGCGGCAACGCCGATGGCGAACAAGGCCAAGCGCGCGCTCATCCGCGCCAACATGGACCGTTGGCGCTGGCTCGCCCGCGATCTCGGCGATGTCTACCTGCTCACCAACGTGCCCGAGTTCCAGCTGCGCCTGACGGTCAAGAACAAGATCATCCGTACTTATCGCACGGTCGTCGGCAAGCCGGGCCGCACGGCGACGCCGCAGTTGGCCGAGACGGTCTCTGCGGTGGTCTTCAACCCGACCTGGACGGTGCCGCAGTCGATCGTGCAGGGCGAAGGCCTGGGCCAGAAGGTGCTGAACAACCCGCGCTGGGCGAAGGCGGCGGGCTACAAGGCCACCAAGGCCGCCGATGGGACGATTTACGTCGTCCAGCAGCCGGGGCCGAACAACTCGCTGGGCCTGATGAAGATCGACATGCCCAACCCGCACGCGATCTACCTGCACGACACGCCTGCCAAGCAGTACTTCGACGAGGACGTGCGCGCCTTCAGTCACGGCTGTATCCGCACCGAACGTGCGGTGGAGCTGGGCATGACCATGGCCATCCTCGGCGCCAAGATGCCGGCAGCCGAAGCGGCCGATATCTCGCGCTCGGGTGAATATACCAAGGTCGAGATGACCCGGACCTTCCCGGTGTACCTGACCTACTTCACCATCGCCCGCTCGATCGACGGGGAACTCAAGCAGTTCAACGACATCTACGGCCGCGACAAGCCGGTGCTCGACAGCTTCACCCAGGCGCGCCAGCTCAAGACCACCCAGCGGACCAGCGACGAAGAGATCATCGAGCTCGACAACCCGCTCTGAGCGGATCCTCGTAACATGCTGTAAGACATAGTGGTGCCGTCACCCCGGACCCGATCCGGGGCGACGCTTGCCGGGGGGCGCACGGGTGCAGTCGCCGCTGGGCGTCAGAACTGGCGGATCACCGCCAGGAAGGCATCGCCGTAGGCGTCGAGCTTGCGTGAGCCGATGCCGCCGATCTCGCCCATTTCCGCACGGGACGATGGCTGGACCGTCGCCATCTCGCGCAAGGTGGAATCGTGGAAGATGACGTAGGGCGGCACGCCCGCCTCTGCGGCGAGGTCACGGCGCAGGGCGCGCAGGGCTTCGAACAGCGGATTGCCGATGGGGTTGGCGCCGCCGTCCCGGCTGCTGCCGCCCCCGCGCCGCTTGCGCTCCTGCTTCGGGGGCAGGACGATCGGCACGCTTGCTTCACCCTTGAGGATTTCGCGCGCATCGCCGCCCAGCGCAAGGCCGCCGTGTTCGGTCGGGAGCAGGCTGCCGCGTGCCTGCAGTGCGCGGGACAGCGGCTTGAGCAGGGGCTTTTCGTCCTCGGTCATGATCCCGAAGACCGAGAGCTGGTCATGCCCGCGCTGGAGCACGCGGTCGTCGGCGATGCCGGCCAGCACCTTTTCCAGGTGGCCCAGTCCATAGGACTGCCCGGTACGATAGACGGCGGAAAGCAGCTTGCGCGCCAGTTCGGTGACGTCGGCAACGCCCGGGGGCTCGAGGCAGTTATCGCAATTGTCGCAGGTCGGCGCGGGTTCCTCGCCGAAGTGGCGCAGCAGCACGGCGCGGCGGCATTGGGCGGTTTCGACCAGACCCGCCAGCGCGTCGAGCCGTTGGCGCTCTGACTGCTGGCGGCGTTCTTCCACTTCCGACAGACGGATGCGGGCGCGGGCGAAGTCGTCCGCGCCCCAGAACATCACCGCGATCGAGGGATCGCCGTCGCGCCCGGCGCGTCCGGTTTCCTGATAGTAGCCTTCGATCGACTTGGGGATGCCGGCGTGGGCGACGAAGCGCACATCAGGTTTGTCGATGCCCATGCCGAAGGCAACCGTTGCGACCATCACCATGTCTTCGCTGGCGACGAAGGCGGCCTGGTTGCGGGCGCGCACTTCGGGCGAGAGACCGGCGTGGTAGGGCAGCACCCGCCGACCGGTGGCGGCCAGCGTCTCGGCGAGTTGCTCGACGCGGGCGCGGGTCGGGGCATAGATGATACCGGGGCCGGAGTTCTCTTCGAGCAGCGCCTTGAGCTGGCGTGCGGCATTCTCGCGCGGGCGGATCGCATAGCGGATGTTGGGGCGGTCGAACCCGGCGACGATCAGCCCGTTCTCGGCAATGCCGAGCTGGGCGAGGATGTCTGCGCGGGTATGGTGATCCGCGGTTGCCGTCAGGGCGAGACGCGGCACTTCCGGAAATGCATCGAGCAGCGGGCGCAGCAGCCGGTAGTCGGGCCGGAAATCGTGCCCCCATTCGGAAACGCAGTGGGCTTCGTCGATGGCGAAGAGCGAGACACGCGCCTTGGAAAGCAGTTCGCGGAAATGCGGCTGGCTGGCGCGTTCCGGGGCGACGTAGAGCAGATCGAGTTCGCCCTCGCGGAACCGGTCGATGGTCACTTCGCGGTCGGTATCGGCGCTGGTGAGGGTCGCGGCGCGGATGCCGTTGGCCGTGGCCGAGCGCAACTGGTCGTGCATCAGAGCGATCAGCGGGCTGACGACGACGCAAGTGCCTTCCAGCATCACCGCCGGAAGCTGGTAGGTCAGCGACTTGCCCGCGCCGGTGGGCATGACCGCCAGTGTCGACTGGCCGGACAGCACGCGCGAGACGACGTGTTCCTGCACACCGCGAAAGGCGGTGAAGCCGAAAGTGGCGTGAAGGGCATCGAGCGCGTCAGGAAGCAGGTCGGCAGCAGGCACGGCGCGGCTTATGGCAGACGCGGCCATGGCCTGGGAACCGCCCGGAGGTTAATTTTCCGCCGTTGCGGTGTTCGGCCTGCGAAGTTTTTGCGCTCCGGCTGGCGTAAACCGGTCCGATCCGGGGCATGTGGGATAAATCACAGCAGGGCTGTGCAGACGCGCACAGACCCGCTGGGCCCCTCGCGCCATAGTGGGTTCATCGAGAGACAAGCCCCGGCAAGCGGGCTGCACATGCGAGGGATCAAGCACATGGAACCGACTGCAGGAAAGATTTTCGGAATGATCGGCGGGGCAGTCCGCATGGCTACTCAGGGCGCCCTGGCCCCGGTCCCGGCAGGCATGCCGCGCTGGACCGCCGCGACCGGTCGTTTTCCCGTTCCCGGCCACCGACCGGGTCAGGCCGGCCGCTAAGCCAGTCTGTCGTGGGGGGACGGGTTCCGGGCGCGGGGGCAGCCCGGAACCCGTTAAATTGCGGGCCCTTTGGGTTCCTGAACGCAGGGACGTCAGTCGAGGTTGGGACGCAGCCAGCGTTCGGCGGTCGCCAGTTCCACCCCGCGCCGCCCGGCGTAGTCCTCCAGCTGGTCGCGGCCGATGCGCGCGACTCCGAAGTACTGGCTTTCCGGGTGCGCGAAGTAGAATCCCGAAACTGCGGCGGTGGGCAGCATTGCCTGGCTTTCGGTCAGCGTGATCCCGGCGTTGTCCTGCGCCTTGAGCAGGTCGAAAAGGATCGGCTTGAGCGAGTGGTCCGGGCAGGCCGGGTAGCCGGGAGCCGGGCGGATGCCTCGATATTCCTCGCGGATCAGCGCTTCATTGGTGAACTGCTCATCAGGCGCATAGCCCCACAAGGTGGTGCGCACGTGGCTGTGCAGGCGTTCGGCAAAGGCTTCGGCGAAGCGGTCGGCCAGCGCCTTGAGCAGGATGTCCGAATAGTCGTCGTGCGCCGCCTGGAAGCGCGCAAGGTGCGGTTCGATGCCGTGGATGCCGACCGCGAAGCCGCCGAGCCAGTCGTCCTGCGTGTCGACGAAGTCGGCAAGGCAGAAGTTTGCCCGGCTGCGCGACTTCTTGAACTGCTGGCGCAGGAAAGGCAGGCGTGTGCCGTCTTCCAGCAGAACGTCATCGCCTTCGCGGTGAGCGGGCCAGAAGGCGCAGACGCCCTTTGCCGTCAGCCACTTCTCGCTGACGATCTTTTCCAGCATCGCCTTGGCATCGGCAAAGAGGTTGCGGGCGCTTTCGCCCACCACTTCGTCCTCGAGGATCGCCGGGTAGGTGCCGGCCAGTTCCCAAGCGCGGAAGAAGGGCGTCCAGTCGAACGTCTCGACAAGGTCGGCAAGGTCCCATTCCCCGAACACGTGCAGCCCGGGCTGCACCGGCGCGGGGGCCTTGTCGGCGAAGGCGGGCTTGAAGGCATTCTCGCGGGCATCGGCCAGCGGCAGGAGGTCCGACTGGCCCTTGCCCTCGCGCGCCTCGCGCACCTTCTGGTAGTCGATCGCGACCGAGGACTTGAAGCCTTCGGCCTGCGTGTCCGACAGCAGCTGCGAGGCGACGCCGACTGCGCGGCTGGCGTCGAGCACGTGGATCACCGGGCCTTCGTAGGCCGGGTCGATGCGCAGTGCGGTGTGGACCTTGCTGGTGGTCGCGCCGCCTATCAGCAGCGGAATGTTCATCTTCGCGCGCTGCATTTCCTCGGCCACGGTCACCATCTCGTCGAGTGAGGGGGTGATGAGGCCGGAAAGGCCGATGATGTCCGCATCGTTCTCGTTCGCGCTTTCGAGGATCTTCGACCAGGGAACCATGACGCCAAGGTCGATCACTTCGTAGCCGTTGCACTGCAGGACGACGCCGACGATGTTCTTGCCGATGTCATGGACGTCGCCCTTGACGGTGGCCATGATGATGCGGCCCTTGGCCTTGGCGCCTGCTTCCTTTTCCGCCTCGATGAAGGGGATGAGGTGGGCGACGGCCTTCTTCATGACGCGCGCGGACTTGACCACCTGCGGCAGGAACATCTTGCCCGAGCCGAACAGGTCGCCCACGACGTTCATGCCGTCCATCAACGGGCCCTCGATCACCTCGATCGGCCGTCCGCCCCGGTCGGCCGCGGCCTGGCGCGCTTCCTCGGTATCCTCGACGACATAGGCGTCGATGCCCTTTACCAGCGCATGCTCCAGCCGCTTGGTCACTTCCCAGCCGCGCCATTCCTCGGCGGCCTTTTCGGCGGCCTTGTCCTGGCCCTTGAAGCTCTCGGCCAGTTCGATGAGGCGCTCGGTCGCATCCTCGCGGCGCATCAGGATCACGTCTTCGCAGGCTTCGCGCAGCACCGGGTCGATCTGGTCGTAGACGTCGAGCTGGCCGGCATTGACGATCGCCATGTCGAGCCCGGCCGGGATCGCATAGTAAAGGAAGACCGAGTGCATCGCCCGGCGCACCGTCTCGTTGCCGCGGAAGCTGAACGAGAGGTTCGACAGGCCGCCCGAAAAATGGACGTGCGGGCAGGCTTCGCGGATTTCCTTCACCGCTTCGATGAAGTCGAGCGCGTAGCGGTCATGCTCCTCGATGCCGGTGGCGACGGCGAAGACGTTGGGATCGAAGATGATGTCCTCGGGCGGGAAGCCGATGCCGGTCAGCAGCTTGTAGGCGCGCTTGCAGATCTCGACCTTGCGCTCCTTGGTGTCGGCCTGGCCGGTCTCGTCGAAGGCCATGACCACCACGGCGGCGCCATAGGTCATGCACTTGCGTGCCTGTTCGAGAAACTGGGCCTCGCCTTCCTTCATGCTGATCGAGTTGACGATCGGCTTGCCCGAGACGCACTTGAGGCCAGCCTCGATCACCTCCCACTTCGAGCTGTCGATCATCACCGGCACGCGCGCGATGTCGGGCTCGGCGGCGATCAGCTTGAGGTATGTGGTCATCGCCTCGACGGCGTCGAGCAGGCCCTCGTCCATGTTGACGTCGATGACCTGCGCGCCGTTCTCGACCTGCTGGCGCGCGACTTCGACGGCGGCGGGATAGTCGCCGGCCATGATCAGCTTCTTGAACTTCGCCGATCCGGTGACGTTGGTGCGCTCGCCGACATTGACGAAACGGGCAGATGAAGGTGTCGCGGTCATTGTTTTTCTCGTTGAATCACTGTGCCGGAGCGGGCGTGAGCACACGCGCCAGTACGAAGTCGTCATAAGTCTTGCCGCCGACATCGAAGCGGCGGGTGCCGATCGTCTCGAAGCCGTGCTTGGCATAGAACGAAAGGGCGCGGCGGTTGTCTTCCTTAACGCCGAGCAGGAGTCGTGCATGGCCCGATGCCGCGGCGACGACCGCCTGCATCAGGGCGCTGGCAAGAACCGTGCCCTGGTAGCGCGAGAGCATGTAGATGCGCTTGAGTTCGAGATCGCCGGCATGCGCCAGTTCCAGTTCCGGTGCGCATACCATGGCATAGCCGACCGGCGCGTGGCCCGGTTCGACTTCCGCAAGCCAGGCCTTGGCGCCCTTGGCAAGATAGGCGCGATAGGTCTCGGCGCTGTGCTGGTGCACGCAGTGGGCGATGATCCCGCTGCCGTCGACGACACCGGCGAAGCTCTCGAGAAAAGTTGCCGAACCGACGAGGGAGAGGGCCTCCGCGTCTTCGGGACCTGCCTGTCGGATGCGCCAGATGGGAATGTCGTCCATCGCCTGCGTTCCTGCTTCCTCAAGCTGCCATGATGAAGGGTTCGAGACCGGCGAGGCGCGTCACCGGTTCCAGCGAGGGAACCTTGCGCGGGGCCACGCCCGTCACCTGCCGGGCGATTGCCGCGATATGGTCCGGGGTGGAGCCGCAGCAGCCGCCCAGCACGTTGACCTGGCCCGCGACGGCCCACTCGCCGACAAAGCCCGCAGTCGTGTCGGGCATTTCGTCGTAGGCGCCCAGTTCGTTGGGCAGGCCCGCGTTGGGATAGATCATGATCAGCGTATCGGCGATTTCAGACAGCGTCTTGACGTGCGGGCGCAGCTGGGTGGCGCCGAACGAGCAGTTGAGCCCGATCGTGATCGGCCTGGCATGGCGTACCGCGTGCCAGAAGGCCTCTACCGTGTGGCCGGAAAGGTTGCGGCCTGAAAGGTCGGTCAGCGTCATCGACAGCATGATCGGCACTTCGCGGCCCAGTTCTGCCTCGAGCTGCTTGACCGCCATGATGCCGGCCTTGGCATTGAGCGTATCGAATACCGTCTCGATGAGGATGAAGTCCGCACCGCCCTCGACGAGCGCGGCGGCCTGTTCCTTGTAGACGTCGACCAGCGTGTCCCAGTCGATCTCGCGGTATCCCGGGTCGTTGACGTCGGGGCTGAGCGACAGGGTCTTGTTGGTCGGGCCGATGGCGCCGGCCACGAAACGAGGGCGTCCGTCCTTGGCCTGGAACTCGTCGGCGACCTTGCGGGCGAGACGGGCCGATTCGACGTTGATCTCGCGCACGAGGTGCTCGGCGCCGTAGTCGGCTTGGCTGATGCGGTTGGCCGAGAAGGTGTTGGTCTCGGCAATGTCAGCGCCGGCCTCGAAGTAGGCGCGGTGGATCGCCTCGGGCACCTCGGGCTTGCTCAGCGCAAGGATGTCGTTGTTGCCCTTCTGCTCATGGCTCAGGCCCAGGTTACCGGCGTAGTCCGCTTCGGCGAGCTTCCAGTTCTGGATTTCGGTGCCGAAGGCGCCATCGGTAATGAGGATGCGCTTGGCAGCCTCGGCGAGGAAGGTTTCGCGAGCCGACATCAGCCGATCTCCTTGGGGCGCAGGCCGAGAAGCTGACAGATCGCGTAAGCCTGCTCGGCGCGGTTGAGAGTATAGAAGTGAAAGTCGCGCACGCCACCGTCATAAAGGCGCTTGCACAAGTCGGCAGCGGCGACCGCGGCGACGAGGGCGCGTGGGCCGGGGCGATCGTCGAGTCCCTCGAACATGGCTTCGAGCCAGGCGGGGATCTCGGTGTTGCCCGACATGCGGCGGATCGCCGAGAAACTGGTCACCGGCATGATGCCGGGCAGGATCGGCGCGGTGATCCCGGCCGCCAGCGCCTTGTCGAGGAAGCGGAAATAGGCATCGGTCGAGAAGAAGAACTGCGTGATCGCGCGCGAGGCACCTGCGTCCAGCTTGCGCTTGAGATTGTCGAGGTCCGCCTCGGCGCTCGTCGCGTCGGGGTGGATTTCCGGATAGGCGGCGACCGAGATGTCGAAGCCGTGTCGCGCCTTGATCCCGGCCACCAGATCGGCGGCGCTGGCGTAGCCTTCCGGGTGAGGCACGAACCTGCCTCCGTCGGCTGGCGGCGGATCGCCGCGCAGGGCGACGATATGGCGCACACCCGCTTCCCAGTAGCGGTCGACGATCTCGTCGATCTGGGCCTTGCTTGCCGCAACGCAGGTGAGGTGGGCGGCGGGTACGAGGTCGGTCTCGCGGATGATTCGCGAAACCGTGGCATGGGTGCGTTCACGGGTGGAACCGCCCGCGCCGTATGTGACCGAGACGAAGCTCGGACTGAGAGGGGCAAGCTGGGTGATCGCTTCCCAAAGCTGCGTCTCCATCTTCTCCGTCTTGGGCGGAAAGAATTCGAAGGAGACGGAGATGTCGCCCGGCTGCACCCCGAACAGGGGGGCATCAGCCGGTCGGATTGCGGCGGTCATGGGCGCGCGGCCTTTCCTTGAGCATTGTCCTGGTTTTCGGGCGCCGTGCCTGAGTTGCGGCGTCCGGTCCAGATTTTCACGGTGAGAGGATCCCCCGGCAGAGCCGCGGGCGATTCGGGCGCGAAGCCCGCATCGGTGAGAAGGCCGAGCATCTGCTCGTCCGAGAAGCCGAGTCGGGCGTGGGCGTGGCGCTCACGCAACTCCTCGCGCTCATGCGCGGCGAGATCGACGACGGCGATGCGCCCGCCCGCGCGGGTAACCCGCGCGGCTTCGGCCAGCACGGCCCCCGGTTCCTGCGCATAGTGCAGCACCTGGTGGAACAGCACGGTATCGAATGCTGCGTCGGCGAAAGGCAGGGCGGTAAAGTCCCCCTGCACCAGATCGAGCTTGTCCGATGGCAAAGATTGCAAGCGGGCGCGCGCAATTCGCAACATCTCCGGACTCTTGTCGAGCGCGGTCACGTGGCTGGCACGGTCGGCGAGAAGCTCTGCCATGCGTCCTGTGCCGGTGCCGATGTCGAGCAGCTTGCCGGCCTTCTCGCCGTCGAGCTTGCCGAGCAGCGCCGCTTCCACCGGTTCGTCCGCACCGTGGAGCTGGCGCAGCGTATCCCATTCCTGCGCATGACGGGCGAAGTAGGCTTCCGCACTGGCTTCACGCGCGGCGCGAATCGCGGCGAGGCGGCGGCGATCCTCGGCGCAGCGCGCAGAAAAGGCCGCATCGTCGCGCTCGGCGATGGCAAGAAGACGGGCCGCGGCGGCACCGAGCGGCGGGGTGCAGTTTTCGCTCACGGCGCTGCGCAGGAAGACCCAGCTGCCTTCCTTGCGGCGTTCGGCAAGGCCGGCATCGCACAGGATTCGGATATGGCGAGAGACCCTCGGCTGGCTCTGTCCGAGCACCTGGGCAAGCTCGCCGACGGCAAGCTCCATATGCGCCAGAAGACGCATGATGCGCAGGCGCGTCGGCTCCGAAAGAGCCCGCAAGAGAGGGTCGATCCGCATGGAAAAGCATATAAAGATATCTTTATATGTACGCAACCCCTAGGATTTCAGCGGGTTTTGCCCCCTCTACTTCCTATTTGCGTTGCACCATAACCTCGTCTAAAGAATGGCGCTGCAGGCTTGCCTGCAAGCGTTGGCGCCTGCGCCAAACAATGCAAGGGGATTCGCATGAAGAAGATTGCTTACGCCGTGTTCGCGTCGGCTACCGCTCTGGCTCTCGCAGCTTGCGGTTCGGAAGCTCCGACCGACGAAGGTACCGAGTCGGTTGAAACCGTTCCCGGTGAAATGATGACCGGCGACGCGACGGACGCTCCCTCCGAGGAAGCTACCGAAGCGATGTAATCCGGCCGGGGGTTCGGCGCCAGCCATTCGGCTCGCCGACCCCCAGTTGCCTTCCGTCTGCATCCTGTGGGGTCAACGGAAGATCCCGTCTTCGGACGGGGAAAAGCCCTCCCATCCGGGAGGGTTTTTTATTTGCGTTTTACTTGCATGACATCTGAGGCGCGGGCATCACTTGACCTATGCCCGATACGCTGAAGATCACCCTCGCGCAGCTCAACCAGTCGGTGGGGGATATCCCGGGCAACGCCGAAGGCGTATTGGCGGCGCGCAAGCAGGCCGCCGGGTCGGACCTGATCGTCTTCCCCGAACTGCACCTCGTGGGCTATCCGCCAGAGGACCTCATTCTCAAGCCTTCGCTGATCGAACGGGCCGCGGCCGAACTCCAGACGCTTGCCAAGGCCAGCGCTTCGGCCGGTCCGGCAATGCTGGTCGGCACTGCCATCGTCCTCGATGGTGCGCTGCACAATGCGGTTGCTCTGCTCGACCAGGGCAAGGTCGCGGCCGTTCGCCTCAAGCACGAGCTGCCCAACTACGGCACTTTCGACGAGATGCGGCTGTTCCAGCCCGGACCGCTTCCCGAACCGATCATCCTGCGCGGCACGATGATCGGCGTGCCGATCTGCGAGGATATCTGGCGTCCCGAAGTCTGCCGCCACCTGGCCGATTTCGGCGCCGAGATCTTCATCTGCATCAACGGCAGCCCTTACGAGATCAACAAGGACGCGCTGCGCATCGAGGGCGTGGCCAAGCGCCGCGCGGTCGATACCGGCCTGCCGCTCGCCTATCTCAACCGCGTCGGCGGGCAGGACGAACTGGCCTTCGACGGGGCGAGCTTCGTGGTCAACGGCGATGGCGGCCTTGCCGTCCAGTTGCGCGACTGGGAGGAGCAGGTCGTCCAGACCAACTGGACCAAGACGGCGCAGGGCTGGCGTTGCGATCGCGGGCAGTTGGAAACCCTCGCCGAGCATCCGGAGGACATCTATTGTGCCATGGTCCTGGCGCTGCGCGACTATGTGAACCGCAACGGTTTCCCCGGCGTCGTTCTCGGCCTGTCAGGCGGGATCGATTCGGCGGCCTGCGCTGCGATCGCCGTCGATGCCCTGGGGGCGGAACGGGTCTGGGGGGTGATGATGCCTTCGCGCTTCACCAGCCAGGCAAGCCTCGACGATGCCGCGGCCTGCGCCAAGGCGCTGGGCATCCGGTACACGGTCATGCCGATCGGCTCGGCCGTGGACGGTTTCGATTCGATGCTGGGCGAGGTATTTGACGGGACGAATCGCGGATTGGCGGAAGAGAACCTGCAGTCGCGGGTGCGCGGCACCGCGCTCATGGCCCTGTCCAACAAGTTCGGGCCGATGTTGATGACCACCGGCAACAAGAGCGAGATGAGCGTCGGCTATGCGACGATCTACGGCGACATGGCGGGGGGCTACAACCCGCTGAAGGACGCCTACAAGACGACCGTCTTCGCGATCTCGCGCTGGCGCAACCGGCACGTGCCGCGCATTGGCCTCGGACCGGAAGGCACTGTCATTCCCGAGCGCATCCTCACCAAGGCACCGACCGCCGAGCTGCGGGACAACCAGCGCGATTCGGACAGCCTTCCGCCTTACGATGTGCTCGATCCGATCCTCCTCGGCCTCGTTGAACACGACAAGAGCGTGGAGCAGGTGGTTGCCGAGGGCTTCGACCGTGCAACCGTCGAACATGTCGAGCGGCTGCTGCACCTGGCCGAGTACAAGCGCCGCCAGGCTCCTCCGGGGGTAAAGCTCACGGCGCGCAATTTCGGCCGTGACCGGCGCTATCCGATCACCCATGCCTTCCGCAGCGGCGGAGAGGTCAGCGATGCGCCGCTGGGCACCTCGCGCAGTTCGTCGACCTGACGGGGCCACCGGTGCTTCAGCTTTGCGGCCTTTGGTCCTAGACTGACCGTTCCATCCACCGCGAGGAGCAGGGCGGGAGCGGCCATGGACAAGATGACGGCCATGCAGATCGACGGCCCGGGCAAGGCGCCGCACCGGATCGAGCGTTCGGTTCCCCAGCCCGGCCCCGGCGAAGTGCTGGTGAAGATCGCCGCCTGCGGCGTGTGCCGCACCGACCTGCACGTTCTCGATGGCGAAGTGGCGGCGCACTATCCGGTGATTCCCGGACACGAGATCGTCGGGCGAATCGTGGCGTTGGGAGAGGGCGTGTCGGGCTTCTCCGTCGGGGAGCGGGTCGGCATTCCCTGGTTGGGCCACAGCTGCGGGACATGCCGCTATTGCCGCGAGGGGCAGGAGAACCTGTGCGACCGCCCTCAATTCACCGGAGCCACACGCGATGGCGGCTATGCCACGCACGTCACCGCCGATGCCCATTTTTGCTTCGCGCTGCCCGAGCGGTTTTCCGATGTCGAGGCTGCCCCGCTTCTGTGCGCGGGGCTGATCGGCTGGCGGGCCTTGCGCCTTGCCGGCGATGCCCCGGTGTTGGGGCTCTACGGCTTCGGTGCGGCGGCGCACATCCTCGCGCAGATTGCGGTCTGGCAGGGGAGGCGCGTTCATGCCTTCACCCGCGACGGCGACCGGGAAGGTCAGGCCTTTGCCCTCTCGCTGGGTTGCACTTGGGCCGGAGGCTCCAGCGATCCGCCGCCCGAAGAACTCGATGCAGCGCTGATTTTTGCGCCGGTGGGCGGACTGGTGCCGCTCGCACTCAGGGCCGTGCGCAAGGGCGGGCGGGTCGTTTGCGCGGGCATCCACATGAGCGACATCCCCTCATTCCCTTACGCAGACCTGTGGGGCGAGCGGCACGTCCTCTCCGTAGCCAACCTGACCCGGGAGGACGGCACGAGTTTCTTCGAAGTCGCGCAGCGCGCCGATCTTCGGATCGCCACCCAGACATTCCCGCTCGATCAGGCCGCAGCGGCGCTGGAGGCGCTGCGGGCGGGCGAAGTCCAGGGCGCGGCGGTTCTCCTGCCGACTGGCGGGTGATCCAAGGCCGGGGCGAACTGTCCCTTTGACGCCGCGCACTGCGCGCCGTAATCGCAGCGGCCATGACCGTAACAACGCGCTTCGCTCCTTCGCCCACAGGGCACCTGCATGTCGGCAATATCCGCACGGCGCTGCACAACTGGTTGCTCGCCAAGCAGGCGGAGGGGCGGTTCGTGCTGCGTATCGACGATACCGACGCCGCACGCAGCCGCGAGGAATACGTCGAGGCGATTCGCGCGGACCTTGCCTGGCTGGGCATTCATCCCGAAGGCGAGGAGCGCCAGTCCGCCCGCTTCGAACTGTATGAGCGTGAGTTCGAACGGCTCAAGGCCGCGGGCCGCGTCTATCCCTGCTGGGAAAGTCCGCAGGAGCTTGAACTCAAGCGCAAGGTCCTGCTCGGCCGGGGACTGCCGCCGATCTATGACCGGGCAGCGCTGAACCTTGGCGAAGAAGAGAAGGCGGCGAAGATCGCTGCGGGCGAGATGCCGCACTGGCGCTTCCTGCTGGACCGCGAGCATGCGATCGAGTGGGTGGACGGCATCCGCGGCCCGCAGAACTTCGATCCGGCGCAGATGTCGGACCCGGTAATCCGCCGTGCCGATGGTTCCTGGCTCTACATGCTGCCCTCGGCCATCGATGATGTCGACATGGGCGTGACCGATATCCTGCGCGGGGAAGACCATGTGTCGAACACTGCCGCGCAAGTGCAGATGTTCGAGGCGCTGGGCGCCGCGCCGCCGCGTTTCGCGCACGAGGCACTGCTGGTCGGAACCGAGGGCAAGCTGTCCAAGCGCCTCGGCTCGCTGGGCGTTTCGCATTTCCGCGAGGCGGGCATCGAGCCGCAGGCCGTCGTCGCGCTGCTGGGACGTCTCGGCACTTCGGACCCGGTCGATCCCGCACTGGACGGCGCCGCCCTGGCTGAGGGTTTCGACCTGTCCCGTTTCGGGCGTGCGCCGGCGCGTTTCGACGAGTTGGAACTGGAGCGCGTCAACGCCGCCATAGTTCATGTCCTGCCTTTTGCCGATGTTGCCGACCGTCTGCCGGCTGGCATGGACGCCGCGGCCTGGGAAGCGGTGCGGCCCAATCTCTCGCATGTCCGCGAGGCGGCGGACTGGTGGCAGGTGGTGACCGGGCCGATCGATGCGCCTGCTCTCGATGACGAGGCGCGAGCCTACCTGGCGCAGGCAGCGCAAGTGCTGGCGGCGACGGAGTGGCAGGCCGATGTCTGGAAGGCGCTGACCGGCGCGCTCAAGGATGCGACCGGGCGCAAGGGCAAGGCACTGTTCCTGCCGCTGCGACAGGCGCTGACCGGGCGCGAGCATGGCCCGGACATGGCTGCCCTGCTGCCCCTGATCGGGCGCGCTGCGGCGCTGGAACGTCTGGAGGTTGCCTCGCAGGGCTGAGCGCCCCGCGAGGAAATAGGGTGGAAAGGGGGCGTCAGCCCCTCATTCCATGCACCAGCCGTGGCTGGCGATCAGCGACTGGCCGGTGAGCGCGTTGGTTTCGAAGGCCGCGAAGAATAGCGCGACTTCGGCGATGTCCTCGACCGTGGTGAACTCGGTATCGACGGTTTGGCCGAGCATGACCTTGCTGACGACTTCCTCTTCGGAAATGCCCAGTTCCTTGGCCTGTTCGGGGATCTGCTTGTCGACCAGCGGGGTCTTCACGAAGCCCGGGCAGATCACGTTGGTGCGCACGCCCTTCTTGCCACCTTCCTTCGCGATCACCCGCGAAAGGCCGAGCAGGCCATGCTTGGCGGTGACGTAGGCGGACTTGAGCGGGCTCGCTTCCTTGGAGTGGACCGAGCCCATGAAGATGATCGAGCCGGACTTCTGCCTGTACATGTGCGGGATCACCGCCTTGGACGTCAGGAACGCGCCGTCGAGGTGAATGGCGAGCATCTTCTTCCAGTCGGCGAAGGCGAATTCCTCGATCGGATTGACGATCTGGATGCCGGCATTGGAAACGAGGACATCGACCGTGCCCCAGGTATCGACGACCTTGGCGACGCCGTCGTTCACCTGTTCCTCGCTGGTCACGTCCATGGCCACCGCCATGGCCTGGGTGCCGAACTTTTCGCGGATGTCGGAGGCTGCCTTCTCGGCCGCATCGATGTTGAGGTCGGCAATGGCCACCCTGCCGCCTTCGGAGGCGTAGCGGTGCGCGATGGCATTGCCGATCCCGCTTGCCGCGCCGGTGACGATGCAGACCTTGTCCTTCAGCTTCATGTACCTGCTCCTGCTCTCGTTCGGGTGCTCAGCGGCAATCGCTGGCAAGGTCGAACGTTATGATTTCGTCGGGCCGCAGGCGGCGGCCCGTCCAGTTGGGATGCTTGAGCGAGTGGATCGCTTCGGCCTTGCCCGCTGCCCAGTGCTCGTTAACCGTCATGCGCGAGAACTCGTAGTCCTTCGAATTGGATTCGTAGGATTTTCCGCGATTGATCAGGTGCATCACTGCGACCGGCCCGGCCGGTCGGCATGCCAGCAGCGCGGCAAGGTCGGGGTCGTCCCGAAATTCTTCAGGCAGCCGATCTGCCAGCCGATGCGCCGCCGCACGCAAGGCATGGAGGCGGCGTGACATGTCGGTGTTGAGGCGGGTGCGGCTGGAGTAGCGGATGTCCTTCTCGCGCTGGGCGACGTCGGCCATCGTGCGCGGCTCTTCCCCGCGCGAGCTGAACAGGTCCACCTGGAACACGGTCATCTCGCACTGGCTGCGGTTGTCGAGGACGTATTGCAGCGGCGTGTTGGAAACGAGGCCGCCGTCCCAGTACCATTCGCCGTCGATCTGCACCGGGGGGAAGCCGGGTGGCAGCGCGCCGCTGGCCATGATGTGCTCTGGCCCGATCCTGCGTTCGCGGTTGTCGAAATAGGCGAAGTTGCCGTTGAGCATGTTCACCGCACCGACGCTGAAACGGGTTTCACAGCGATTGATGCGGTCGAAATCGACCAGCTCGAGCAAGGTCGCGCGCAACGGCGCGGTGTCGTAGTAGCTCAGCGATCCCAGTTCGACCGGCCATTCCGGGTTGAGCGGCGGGAGCAGGCGCGGATTGTAGAAGCCGGGAATGCCGATGGTCGCGGCAACGAAGGCCGAAGCCTCGTTGAAGGCGCGGCGGGCGAAACCGATGCGCTCGTCCAGATGGAATTGCAGTTCCGAGGATACCAGGTCCCAGAAGCGCCGCAGCTGCGGAAGGCGGTCTTCGGGAGCATTGCCGGCTATGATCGCGGCATTGATCGCGCCGATCGAGATTCCCGCGATCCAGTCCGGCGTGGCGCCATGATCGGCAAGCGCTTCGAAAACGCCGGCCTGGTAGGCCCCGAGCGCGCCGCCGCCCTGCAGGACGAGTACGGTTTGCATGTCGGCATCGGGCGCGTGGATATGGGCATTCATGGCAGGGTCCTGCTCATGGGAATGTTGCACTGCAGCAGGTGGGGGTGCATTCAGCGCCTTGCAACCCCTCTCCCCAAAGAATCGGCGAGGCCGGTATCATGGCACCGGTTTGGGCGCATTCGTCTTGCCGCCGTCATGTTCGAACGAGATAAGCCGCTTCCATGAATCGCTTTCTGTCCCTTGTCCTGCTCGGACTGCTGTCGGCCTGCGCCATCCCCCGGGCGATTGAGCAGACCGCCGCGCCCGTTGAAGTCGGGATCATCGCCATCAACGATTTTCACGGCGCGCTCGAGCCGCCCAAAGCCTCGATCGGGGCGTCGGACGGGAACGGTGGCATGGTCGCGGTGCCCGCTGGCGGGGCGGCGTGGCTCGCCTCGGCTGTCGATTCGCTCAAGGCCGAGCATCCCAACAACGTGGTGGTGGCCGCCGGCGACCTGACCAGCGCTTCGCAGCTTGCCTCCTCGCTGCATCTCGATGAGCCTGCGGTGGGTGTGATGAACCGCATCGGGCTTGAGTTCAACGCGGTCGGCAACCACGAATTCGATCGGGGCTGGAAGGAACTGCAGCGATTGCAGGACGGCGGCTGCGAGAAATACACACGACTCCAGCCCTGCCAGCTCGAACAGTTCAAGGGCGCTGGCTACCGGTACCTCGCGGCCAGCACCTACAAGCCCGACGGTTCGACGCTGTTCCCCGCGACCGGGATGAAGACATTCGGTTCGGGCGCCGGCAAGGTGACGGTCGGATTCATCGGCCTCTCGCTGCGCGAAGTGCCCACGCTGGTCGCGCCCGAGCAGATCAGGGGCCTGACTTTCGGGGACGAGGCCGAGGCGATCAACCGCGAGGTGCCCCGCCTGAAAGCGGCGGGCGCCGATGCCATTGTCGTGCTGATCCATCAGGGCGGCAAGACAACCGGCGAATCCGATCCCAACGGCTGCGAGGGGCTGAACGGCGGGATACTGCCGATCCTTACCAGGATCGATCCCCGCGTCGACGTGGTCGTCTCGGGTCACACCCACTGGGCCTACGTCTGCAATTATGGTGAGATCGATCCGTCGCGGCCGATCCTGCTGACGAGCGCGAATGTCTACGGCAAGGCGGTGACCGACATCACGCTCACCATCGACCCGGCAAGCCATCGCGTTCTCGCCAAGCAGGCGCACAACGTCATCGTCCAGTCCCAAGCCTATTCCAGCGGCCGCGGCGCGGTCGCCAATACGGCGCTCTATCCCGCGTTCCAGCCGCGCGCCGACGTCAGCGCCTATGTCGCGCGCTACGTGCACAATGCACAGGCGCAAGTCTCGCGGCCGGTGGGGCACTTGTCGGGACCGGCTTCGAAGTCGGCGAACGAGGGCATGACCGGCGGTTCGCTGGGCAGCCTGATCGCCGATGCGCAACTGGCCGCCAGCCGCGAGGCCGGGGCGCAGATCGCCTTTACCAACCCCTTCGGCATCCGCGCGCCGATCGATCCGGGGCCGGACGGCGAAGTGACCTTCGGGCAGGTCTATGCGGTCCAGCCGTTCAACAATACCCTGGTGACGATGACGCTGACCGGCGCACAAGTGCGCGAAGTCATCGAGGACGGGCTGAGCCGGGCGAAAGTCCAGCAGGTGCTTGCACCGTCTGCCAATGTGCGCTTTGCCTACGATTTGCGGCGTCCTGCCGGTGAGCGCCTGCTGTCGCTGACGGTCGACGGCAAGCCCGTCGATCCGCAGGCCGACTATCGCGTGACCGTGAACAACTTCCTGGCCGAAGGCGGCGACGGCTTCGCGACATTCACCAAGGGCAGGGATGTCCGCAAGGGCATGGTCGATAGCGATGCCTTCCAGCAGTGGATCGGTGCGGTTCCGGTGCGGCAGGTGCCGCACGAGCCGCGGGCTATCGAACACAGGAACTGACCGGTTTGGGAGACGGCGCGGTCAGAACCCCGCGCCGAGCGGCCATTCCGGCGCGCCGATGCCCATGACCTTGAACAGCGTGCCCATCTGATCTTCTGCAACCAGCCGGTGCATCGCCGACTGGATCGCCTCGGCGTGCTGCGGGGCAACTTTTGCAAGGCTCTGCGCGCGCGCCTCGATCCCCAGCGCGCGCAGCCAGTGGCCTTGCGTGACGGTTCCGAGGTGACGCACGCCGCGCGACCGCACGACATTGGCCATGGCCGCAAAGTCCACATGCGCGGTAAGGTCGGCCTCGCCGGGCATGGTGAAGGGATCGACCATCTTGTGTTCGCGCAGGGCCTGCAGGGTCGAGCCTGTGCGCGGCTCGTCGTAGCCGTAGTCGATCAGCAGGGCCGCGCCGCCTTGTGCCAGCAGCCTGCCGGAAACCTCGTAGACGATCGAGGATGCGCCCGGGCAAGTCTCGATCAGGGTGCCGTCCTCGGCCTCGCGCCGCGCTTCTGGGATCGCGGCGTCCATCGGCTTGTCGCCGGCGACCGGGATGAAATGTTCGTCGGCATCCAGGCCGACCATGCGCTCGCGCCAGCCCTGCGCGGTCTTGACCAGCTGGCGGATCGGCAGCGCATCGAGGAATTCGTTGCCCACGATCAGCAGAGGGCCGCGCGTGGGAAGGGTGGACATGTCGTGATGCCACTGCGCCTGAGACACCGCGGCAAGCTGGATGTCCTTGAGCGCGGCCGAACTCTCGACGAAGTGGACCTTGGGCTCGAGGCCGTACTTCTTCATGGCCCTGAGCGCATCGCGTGCCAGCGTGCCGCGCCCGGGGCCGAGCTCGACGTAATGGACCTGTTCGCTGCGCCCGGCGCGGATCCACATGTCGGCCAGCCACAGTCCGATCAGTTCGCCGAACATCTGGCTGATTTCCGGGGCAGTAATGAAGTCGCCCGCGCTGCCCAGCGGATCCTTGCCCGAGTAGTAACGCGCATTCGATTCGCCCATGTAGTGCATGAGCGTGATCGGGCCGTAATTGGCGATCAGCCGCCGGAAGATCGCATCCAGCGGGTCGCGGCTGTCCTCGATGCCGGTCATCAGGCGGTAGCGGGCCTGCCGCTGGCGAGGGCCGGTTTGGCGATGGCGCGGGCGATCATGAACAGGCCCAGCAGGATCAGCGGGATCGTCAGCCACTGGCCCATCGACAGCCCGGTTTCGCGCGCGAAGTTCTCGAGCTGCGCGTCGGGTTCGCGGAAGAACTCGACGAAGAAACGGGCGGAGCCGATGCCGACGGTAAAGACGCCGACCAGCAGTCCGGGACGGAAGCGCGCGTGCGTCTTCCAGAACAGCGCCAGCATGATGACGATCATCAGCAGGCCTTCCAGCCCGGCTTCGTAAAGCTGGCTGGGGTGGCGCGGAAGCTGGTCCGGCGCGTCGGGGAAGATCATCGCCCAGGGCAGGTTCGGATTGGTGACGACGCGGCCCCAGAGCTCGCCGTTCACGAAATTGGCGAGACGCCCGAACATCATGCCGAAGGGCACGCAGACCGAAATGTAGTCTGCCACGCGCACGAAGTTCAGCCCGCCGCGCCAGGAAACCCAGGCCATTGCCAGCAGCACGCCGATCAGGCCGCCGTGGAAGCTCATCCCGCCGTGCCACAGCGAAAGCAGCTCGGTCGGGTGGGCCCAGAGACTGGGTATGCCGGTGTTGCCGCCGGTGTAGAAGGTCGCGTAGCCGAGCCGCCCGCCCAGGATGATGCCGAGCGTGCAGTAGAAGAACAGGTCATCGACATGGCGCTGCGCCAGCGGCGCGCCGGGCGACCTGATCATGCGCGAAAGGTGCCAGTAGCCCAGCACGATACCGGCCAGGTAGGCCAGAGAGTACCAGCGCAGTTCGAAGCTGCCGATCCGGAAAAGGTAGTTCTTCAGGCCCAGGTCGACCCAGTGAATCGGTTCGTGTGCCTGTGCGGCAGCAGCGGCAAGGGTAAGCAGGGACAAGCGTTCGACCTCGTATTTTTGCGTTACCGTGTCCGCCGGTGCCGGCGGCTGCTCGGCGGCCTTCTGGCATAGTGGGAGGGGCGAAGATAGCCGGGTTTTGCCGGTTCATCGCGAAAATGGCGATCGGGCGGCGCGTTCGCCATGTTCACCGAGAGCGGGTTCCCCTTGGGGCCTGTGCCGTCTAGAAGTCTCGGAATATGAGCGTCATCCGCATTCCTTCCCCGCGTTCCGTCATCGATCGCCGAGCCCTGGTCCTGGCCATCGACAAGCTGGTCGACGAGTCCGGCCACACCAAGGCCCGCCGCGCCATCGTGGAGGTGTTGCGCGCTGCGCTGGATGCGGGGCGCGAGGAAATCGCCGAGCGGCTGACCAGCAAGCCGTCAGCCGGGCACGACGTTGCCGAGGCGCAGGCGTTCCTGGTCGACCAGCTCATGCGGGTGATTCACGATCACGTCGTCAACAACGTCTATCCGGTCAGCAACCGCTCACGCGGGGAGCGCCTGACGATCATGGCCGTGGGCGGCTATGGCCGGGGCGAAATGGCGCCGCATTCGGACGTCGACATCGCTTTCCTCACCCCGATCAAGCAGACGCCCTGGTGCGAACAGGTGATCGAGGCGATGCTCTATTTCCTCTGGGACCTGGGCCTCAAGATCGGGCATTCGAGCCGTTCGCTCGACGAGATGGTGAAGATGAGCCGCTCGGACCTGACGATCCGCACCGCGATGCTGGAAGGGCGCTACGTCTGGGGCGACCAGGACCTTTTCGAGGAAGCGCGCGAGAGATTCTGGAGCGACGTGGTTTCCGGCACCGAGCGCCAGTTTGTGGTCGAGAAGCTGGCCGAGCGCGAGGAACGCCACAAGCGCATGGGCGACAGCCGCTACGTCGTCGAGCCCAACGTCAAGGAAGGCAAGGGTTCGCTGCGCGACCTGCACACGCTTTACTGGATCGGCAAGTACATCCACAAGGTGCGCGACCCTTCCGAACTGGTCCACGTTGGCCTGTTGACGCCCAAGGAATACAAGGCGTTTCGCCGGGCCGAAAACTTCTTCTGGGCGGTGCGTTGCCATCTCCACACGATCACCCGGCGGGCCGAGGATCGCCTGACCTTCGACCTGCAGCGCGAAGTTGCGGCGCGGATGAACTATGCCGATCGCCCCGGCAAGAGCGCGGTCGAGCGCTTCATGCACTTCTTCTTCCTGCAGGCGAAAGTCGTCGGCAACCTGACCGGGGTATTCCTTGCCCAGCTCGACGAGCAGTTCGCGCGCAAGCAGCCGCGCGGGCTGCTTGCAGGGTTCCGGGCCAAGGAACGCACGCTCAAGGGCTACAAGGTCTTCGGCGGGCGCATCAAGGCACCAAGCGACGACTGGTTCGAACGCGATCCGGTCCGGATGCTGGAAATCTTCGTGCTGGCCGACAAGGAAGGGCTGGAGATCCATCCCGAAACCATGCGCCTGATTTCGCGCGATGCCGTGCTGATCAAGGGCGAGGTGCGCCGCGACAAGCGCGCCAACGAGCTGTTCATGGAACTGCTCACCAGCCGCAACAATCCCGAGATCACGCTGCGGGCCTTCAACGAGGCTGGTGTGTTCGGCCGCTTCGTCACCGAGTTCGGCCGCGTCAATGCGCAGATGCAGTTCGACATGTACCACCATTACACGGTGGACGAACACACCATCCGGGCGATCGGCCTGCTGTCTCGGATCGAGAAGGGCGAGCTGAAGAACGACCACCCGCTGGCGCATGACATCGTCCACAAGGTCCGCTCTCGCCGCGCCCTCTATGCCTCGGTTCTGCTGCACGACATCGCCAAGGGCAGGGGCGGGGACCATTCCGTGCTGGGAGCCGAGATCGCGCTCAAGCTGTGCCCGCGCTTCGGGCTCGACGAAGACGAGACCGAGCTTGTGAGCTGGCTGGTGCGCCAGCACCTGCTGCTTTCGGCCACGGCCTTCAAGCGCGACCTTTCGGATGCCAAGACGATCGCCGATTTCGTGCAGGTCGTGCAATCGCTCGACCGCCTGCGCCAGCTGACGATGCTGACGATTGTCGATATCCGCGCCGTCGGTCCGGGCACCTGGAACAGCTGGAAGCGCCAGCTCATCGGCGAGCTCTATTCCGCCACCGAAGAGCGCCTGCGCCTGGGCCACGCCGAATTCGGCCGCGAGAAGCGCATTGCCGCCAAGAAGGCCGCGGTCGAGGCGCTCGATCCCGCGAATGCCGCACTGATCGAGAAAGTCGGTGCAAAGTTCGTCGATTCCTACTGGATCGCAGAGAGCGAGGACGTCATCGCCAAGAACCTCGCCCAGCTCGAGGCGGCCGAGGCGCAGGGCCATGCGCTCTCGATCCATACCGAATACTATCAGGCCCATGGCGCCACGCTCGTTACCGTTATCGCTTCGGACCACCCCGGCCTGTTCTACCGCATCGCCGGGGGCATTCACCTGGCCGGCGGCAACATCATCGACGCGCGCATCCACACCACGCGCACCGGTCGTGCGGTCGATAACTTCCTTGTGCAGGATCCGCTGGGCCGGCCGTTCATGGAGGAAAGCCAGCTCGAAAGGCTGCGCACCTCTATCGAGAACGCGCTGGCGAACCGCATCAAGATCCTGCCGCAACTGGTTGCCAAGCCCGATGCCCGGCCGCGTGCCGATGCCTTCGAGGTGCGCCCGTGGGTGATCTTCGACAACAAGGCTTCGAACCGCTTTACCGTCGTCGAAGTTAACGCGCGCGACCGTCCGGCGCTGCTCAACCGGCTGGCCCACGCTCTCTTCGAATCCAAGCTCATGGTCTATTCTGCCCACGTCGCCACTTATGGCGAGCGCGCGGCGGACACATTCTATGTCACCGACCTGCTGGGCGAGAAGCTGACGTCGACCAGCCGCCTCAAGGCGCTGGAACGCCGCCTGCTCGACGCGGCGAGCGAGCGGACGGTAGAGGAAGTCGCAGCCTAGCGGCCCTGGAACCCGCCAAGGGCGCGCGCCTCTAACGCCGCTAGTGCGCCTGTCCTTCCAGCGCGTGCATCTGGGCGTCGGACAGGCCGAAGTGGTGGCCGACCTCGTGGATCACGACGTGGGTCACGAGCGCTTCGAGGCTGACCCCGGTTTCGCACCATTCGGCCAGCAGTGGCTGACGATAGAGGGTGATGCGCGAAGGCAGTTCGCCTGCGCTCCACACCGTTTCCTCGTCCATGGGGCGCCCCTGGTAGAGGCCGGTCAGCTCCCAGGCATCGTCCATGCCGAGCGCCGCCAGCGTTTCTTCGTCGGCGAATTCCTCCACCTGGACGGTGATGCCGTCCAGGTGCCTGGAAAACGGTTCGGGGATGCGCGCGAAGGCAGAGCGGGCCAAAGCATCGAAGTCCGCGGCCGAAGGCGCTGCGCCGATCGACCCGTTCATTGCCTTGCCCCGCCTAATGGGATGACAGTCATGCCGCCATATTAGCCCAGATACTGCGCGTCGTCACGAAGGCGCGTTCAATTACCCTGTATGATTCGCTCGATCGCATCGGCGGTGGCGGGGTGATAGGTCGGCTTGGCTTGGGCGAAGTCCTCTCGCGCGATCCTTGCGCCCCAGTCGCCCTGCTTCATCAGCCCGCGATAGAGCGGTGCGATCAACAGCCCGCGCCCGATCGAGGAGACGTAGCGGCGCAGCGTTGGCAGCGCCGGCTCATAGCGATTGGCGATGGCGAGTTCGAGCCAGGCGGATTGCACATAGGCATTGGTGGATGAAGACAGGCCCAGGGTCTCGTCCAGTTCCTTAAGGCGCGCGGGGGTCTGTTCGCGCGGAATGCCGTTGAGGAAACGCAGCCATTCCTGCGTACTCCAGCCCTGCGGCTGCACCGCGCTTGCCGGTCCGCCAGCCGTGTAGGCCGCGAGCTTTTCATCGATCTTCGCCAGCGTCGCGCTTTTGACGTGAACCGCATTGTCGGGAAGCCCAGCCGCATAGGCCCAGCGGTCGAGCTGCAGCTTGAGCTCGAGCGCGCAGTCGTCCTTGAGCAGGTGTTCGCGCAGGTCATTGAGGACCCCCGCCGTCGTTTGCGGCTGGAATGCGTGACGGTCGAAATAGGAGGTAAGGTAGGCGTCCCAACGCACACGGCCCACCGTATATTCGATCATGCGCAGGAAATTCGACCCCTTGAAGTAGTCGAGCTGGCCAGCCGTCGCGCCCGGATCGCCGTGCAGGCGGGTAGTCGCCGCGGTCTGGCCGCCAGCTGCCGCGATGTCGCGCAGCATGCCGTCCCAGTCTAGATCGGCGTACATCGCCGCGCGCTCCTTGCCGTAGAGCGATTCCATGATGCGGTTTTCGAAATAGGTCGTGAAGCCTTCGTTGAGCCACGAATCCGACCATGTCGCATTGGTTACGAGATTGCCGGACCACGAATGCGCCAGCTCATGCGCGACGACGTCGGTGTTCGACCGGTCTCCGGTGATGATGGTCGGCGTCAGGAACGTGAGCATCGGGTTTTCCATCCCGCCGAAGGGGAAGGCGGGCGGCAGCACCAGCATGTCGTAACGGCCCCAGCGATAGGGACCGTAAAGCGCGGAGGCCGCGTCGATCATCTTCTCGACGTCGCCGAATTCCTTCGCCGCCTTGTCGAGCATCGGCGCTTCGGCCCAGACGCCCGAACGCGGGCCGAGCGACTTGAACCGGATGTCGCCCACCGCGAAGGCGATGAGGTAGGGCGGAACCGGCTTGTCCATGCGGAAGCGGAAGCGGCGGCGTCCGTCCGGCAGAGCCTCGCCCTTGTCACCCGACAGCTTCTCCGCGCTCATGACCGCGACGAGATCGCCCGGTACGGTGAGTGACGCTTCCCAGGTCTGGCGGATGCCCGGGCTGTCCTGCGTCGGGATCCAGCTGCGGTTGTTGATCGGCTGGCCCTGGCTGAAAAGGTAAGGCTTCTTCTTGCCCGCGGTCATTTCCGGCGGAAGCCACTGCAGAGCGCTGGCACCCTGCCTGGTGCGGTAGGCAATGCGGATCTGTCTGGCCCCGGCAAGATCGACGGTCATGGCCGAGCCAAGCTCCGGATCGTCGGCGCCGATCTTCCAGGTCAGCGCCTTGCCCGAGGCGTCGGTGACCGAGGCGATGTCGAGGTCATCGACGTCGAGTACGATCTGCCCCGCACCCGGTGCGGCCAGTACGTCGAGCACGGCGGCGCCGCCCAGCGTTCTGGTGGCGAAGTCGACATCGAGATCGAGTGCAACGTGGGTGACGCGGGCCACTTCCGGCTGCGCGCGGGTCCAGACATCCCTTGCGTCGGGCGTCGTCAGAATGGGGGCGGGGCCGGTCGTCTCGGACGCAAGGACGGGGCTGAGCGGGGCGGCGCTGGCGAGGAGCGCTGCGGCAAGAAGAATACGCATCGGCGCAACTTATGGTCGCCTGCGTTCCGGCGCAACACCGGAACGGCATACCGCCCGATGGCGAACCGTTCCGGGTCGATTTCGATGCGTCGAAGGACGAGCCCGCCGCGCCCCTGCGCGGCTATCAGACGTCGAGGTTGGCGACGTTGAGCGCGTTTTCCTGGATGAATTCGCGGCGCGGTTCGACGATGTCGCCCATCAGGCGGGTGAAGATTTCGTCGGTCACGTCCGCGTCCTCGACCTTTACCTGAAGCAGCGCGCGGTTCTCGGGATCGAGCGTGGTTTCCCAAAGCTGCTCGGCGTTCATTTCGCCAAGACCCTTGTAGCGCTGGATCGACATACCCTTGCGGCCCGCAGTGAGTACCTTGTCCAGCAGTTCGCTCGGCCGGGTGATGGCGTCTTCGCCAACCACCGGACGCGCTGCGGTCGTTTCGCCTTCGTCCTCTGCCTCGGTCGTCTCTTCCGCCTCGGCGGTCTCGGTGACGGCCGTTGCGCGCACGAGGCGGGCGGCACTGGCATAGACCTCGACGTTCTCGGACGCGAGGCGGGCCAGCTTGCGGGCTTCGGCGCTGTTGAGGAAGGCTGCCTCGATCTTGTGGTGATCGGTGACACCGCGCCACAGACGCTCGACCTCGAGGTTACCCTCGGGGCTCATGCTTACGGTCCAGCGCGCTTCGCTGTCGCCGCGGTCCAGCCAGGCGGCCGCGCGGGTCATCGCCGCGTCGCGCGCATCGTTGGTCAGGTCAGGCGCAAGTACGCCGGCAAGCGCGAGAGCCTCGATGATGTTGGTGTCATAGCGGCGCGGCACGAAGGCCATCAGATTGCGCATGCGGATGGCATGTTCGACCAGCGATTCGAGGTCGGACCCGCTGCGTGCGCCGCCCGCGGTTTCCAGCACGCGGCCGTTGAGCCCGCCTTCGACGAGGTAGCGGTCGAGCGCGGCGTTGTCCTTGAGATAGACTTCGCTGCGGCCCTTGGCGACCTTGTAGAGCGGCGGCTGGGCGATGAAGAGGTGCCCGGCGCGGATGATCTCGGGCATCTGGCGATGGAAGAACGTCAGCAGCAGGGTGCGGATGTGCGCGCCGTCGACGTCGGCGTCGGTCATGATGACAATCTTGTGGTAGCGCAGCTTTTCCAGGTTGAAGTCGTCACGGATGCCGGTGCCCATGGCCTGGATCAGCGTGCCCACTTCCTTCGAGGAAATGATGCGGTCGAAGCGCGCACGCTCGACGTTGAGGATCTTGCCCTTGAGCGGGAGGATCGCCTGGGTCTTGCGGTCGCGGCCCTGCTTGGCCGAACCGCCTGCGGAGTCACCCTCGACCAGGAACAGTTCGCACTTGGAGGGATCGCGCTCCTGGCAGTCGGCCAGCTTGCCGGGCAGGCTGGCGATGTCCATTGCGCCCTTGCGGCGGGTCAGCTCGCGGGCGCGGCGCGCCGCTTCGCGGGCGGCAGCGGCGTCGATCACCTTCTGGACGATGGTCTTGGCCGTGGCGGGGTTTTCCTCCAGCCACTCGGTCATCTTCTCGCTCATCAGCGCTTCGAGCGGCTGACGCACTTCGGAGCTGACCAGCTTGTCCTTGGTCTGCGAGGAGAACTTGGGGTCGGGCAACTTCACCGAGACGATCGCGGTCAGGCCTTCGCGCATGTCGTCGCCCGAAAGCGAGACCTTCTCCTTCTTGAGGAGCCCGGAGCGCTCGGCATAGCCGTTGAGCGTGCGGGTCAGCGCGGCACGGAACGCGGCGAGGTGGGTGCCGCCGTCACGTTGCGGGATGTTGTTGGTGAAGCACAAGACGTTCTCGTAATAGGAATCGTTCCATTCGAGCGCGACCTCCATGCCGATCCCGTCCTTGTCCGCCGAAATGGCGATCGGGTCGGACATCAGCGCCTGCTTGTTGCGGTCGAGGAACTGCACGAATGCGCCGATCCCGCCTTCGTAGAACAGGTCGTGCTCGAGGATTTCCTCATGGCGGCGGTCGCGCAGCTTGATGCGTACGCCCGAATTGAGGAACGCGAGTTCGCGGTAACGGTGCTCCAGCTTCTCGAAGTCGAACTCGGTGACGTTCTTGAACGTGTCGGTCGAGGCGAGGAAGGTCACGCGCGTGCCCTTCTTGCCTTCAGGGGCTGGGCCGCGCACTTCCAGCGGGGAGACGGCGTCGCCATGGGCGAACTTCATCCAGTGCTCCTTGCCGTCGCGCCAGATGGTCAGTTCCAGCCACTCGGACAGGGCGTTGACCACGGAGACGCCGACGCCGTGCAGGCCGCCGGAAACCTTGTACGCATTGTCGTCCGAAGTGTTCTCGAACTTACCGCCGGCGTGGAGCTGGGTCATGATGACCTCGGCCGCCGAAACGCCTTCCTCGGCATGGATGTCGGTGGGGATGCCGCGGCCGTTGTCCTCTACCGAGACCGAGCCGTCCGGGTTCAGTTCGATGAGGACGAGATCGCAGTGCCCGGCCAGGGCTTCGTCGATCGCGTTGTCGGAAACCTCGAAAACCATGTGGTGGAGACCCGAACCGTCGTCGGTGTCGCCGATATACATGCCAGGGCGTTTGCGCACTGCGTCGAGGCCCTTGAGGACCTTGATCGAGTCTGCGCCGTAGGAGTTGGTGTTCTTGCCGTTTTCGGGTTCGCTAGCCATGCCGAGTCTATAGGCACTGGACCTGGCAAACCCAAGCAAAAGCGGCAGGGGTGGGGTGCTTTTCCACAAGAGTTGGCCGCCCTTCGGCGCGCCGATGCGGCGGGCGGGTGCGTCGGGGCGCGAGGCGGCGGCCTGCAGCGAATCGGTTCGGTCGTGGTCGTCAGTTGGGCCCGACGCTGCGGTGCCCTTGTGACGGCCGCGTTGCCGATAGTGCCGTGCGCGTTTCTTGCGCGTCCTGCAATTGACCGGATCGGCGCGTTTTCGGAGTGGTGCCAAGGGCGCCCGATCGCGGGTCGGGTCACGAAATTGTGCAGGTGCAAAGCAAAAGGGCGGCCCGTTTGGACCGCCCTTCGGTTGGGATTATTTTGCCCTCAGACGAGGGTCACGGCAAACGCCAGGGCACTGATTCCGAATGCCGCGGCAAGGCCGACTGTCCGTTCAACGATGGTCATCTGTTTCTACTCCTGCATTCGATAAGAGACGGGTTCGCCCCGTTCCCTTCGCATATGCAGCATTTAGTCCTGGTCGCCCTGATTCTCAATCTCTATTTGCGGAATAGAGATTGCAAGTTTTGCAACTTGGGTTGCACTTTAGGGCGAATGCGGAGCTTTCCTGGCGCGACTGCCATCTGGACACTCGCGGCGCCTCGCATTAGGGGCCAGCCATGAACATCCCGTCCTCAGATTCCGTACTCATCGTCGATTTCGGCAGCCAGGTTACCCAGCTGATCGCGCGCCGTGTGCGCGAGGCGGGCGTCTATTCCGAAATCGCACCCTTCTCGATGGCCGAGGAAGCCTTCAAGCGCCTCGATCCCGTGGGCATCATCCTCTCGGGTTCGCCGGCATCGGTGCTCGACGGGAACGGGCCGCGCATTCCCGATGCCATTCTTGAGAGCGGGCGCCCGATGCTCGGCATCTGCTATGGCCAGCAGTCGCTGATGCACCAGCTGGGCGGCGAAGTGCTTGCCGGCGATTCGGGTGAGTTCGGCCGCGCCTTCATCGAAATCGCGGATGAGTGCGCCCTGTTCGACGGGCTGTGGAACGTGGGCGAAAAGCACCAGGTCTGGATGAGTCATGGTGACAAGGTGACCAGCCTCGCCCCCGGCTTCCGCCCCGTCGCTTCCAGCGCCGGCGCGCCCTTCGCGGTGATCGCCAACGACGAGAAGCGCATCTATGCGATGCAGTTCCACCCTGAGGTGGTTCACACGCCCGATGGTGGCAAGCTGCTCAAGAACTTCGTGCGCCACGTCTGCGGCATGGCCGGCGACTGGACGATGGCCGAGTTCCGCAAGACCAAGATCGAGGAAATCCGCGAACAGGTTGGCGACAAGCGCGTGATCTGCGGCCTTTCGGGCGGCGTCGATTCCGCCGTGGCCGCCGTCCTCATTCACGAGGCTATCGGCGACCAGCTCACTTGCGTTTTCGTCGATCACGGCCTGATGCGCATGGGCGAGGCCGAGCAGGTCGTGTCGCTGTTCCGCGGGCACTACAACATCCCGCTCGTCCACGTCGATGCCTCGACCCTGTTCCTCAAGGGACTGGAGGGCGTCACCGACCCTGAAAAGAAGCGCAAGTTCATCGGCAAGACCTTCATCGATGTCTTCGAGGACGAGGCGAAGAAGATCGGCGGCGCCGAGTTCCTGGCCCAGGGCACGCTCTACCCCGACGTGATCGAATCGGTTTCGTTCACCGGCGGTCCCTCGGTCACGATCAAGAGCCACCACAACGTCGGCGGTCTGCCCGAGCGTATGGACATGAAGCTGGTCGAGCCGCTGCGCGAACTGTTCAAGGACGAAGTGCGCGAACTGGGCCGCGAGCTGGGCCTGCCCGACATCTTCGTCGGCCGTCACCCGTTCCCCGGACCGGGCCTGGCCATCCGCATCCCCGGCGAAGTCAGCCGCGACAAGGCCGACATCCTGCGCAAGGCCGATGCGATCTACCTGGAAGAGATCCGCAATGCCGGTCTCTACGATGCGATCTGGCAGGCATTCGCAGTGCTGCTGCCGGTCAAGACCGTGGGCGTCATGGGCGACGGTCGCACCTACGACAGCGTCTGCGCCTTGCGCGCAGTCACCTCGACCGATGGCATGACCGCCGACATCTATCCTTTCGATGCCGCGTTCCTCAGCCGCGTCGCCACGCGCATCATCAATGAGGTCAAGGGCATCAACCGCGTCGTCTACGACTACACCTCGAAGCCGCCCGGCACGATCGAGTGGGAATGATTTGCCGTCTGGCACCGACAGGTCCCGGCGAGCACGGTATGCAAAAGGGGCCCGCAGCAATGCGGGCCCCTTTTCGTTGGGATCGGGCCTTCTGAGTGGCGCGTTTCAACGGCCGAAGTTCGCTTGCGCGAAGGTCCGTCAGTTTGAGAGGGGTGGGGCTGCGTGCCAGTTTACGCGCTCGGTCTTGTCCCACACCCCGGCTGTATCGATGGGGTGGGCAATGAGGAGGGACGTCTGATAGCCCTGCGAGAACATCGTGCGCACCTGGTACAGGGCTTCGAAGGAGTCGAAGTTGCGCCCAATACGGTAGCCAAGTTGCTGCAGGCGCTTGGAGTCCATTGCAAGATTGACCATCTGCCTCACCCCGGCGTCGCCGGTGCCCGATATGACCAGGATCCGCTTGCCGGACGGCCCTGGGAAGCTGGCGATGTAGCCGTAATCATGGCGCGGGATGATGTCATCGGCGAGAAGATACGGACTGCCCGAGAGGAAATGCCGACCCGACGATTTCTCGACAAGTTCGTAGCAGGTGTCCGCGCAGCGGAAAGCCGAAGCCTTGAAGAGCGGGTCGCCGATCAGAGGAGTCAATGCATCGAGAGCGCCGACATAAATGATGTTTGGCGAAGTCATCATCTCCGCATCGAGCTCTGACGCAGATACGACGGCCGGCTTGTATTTCTTTATGATTGGCCAGAGCGAGCTTACCGATTGCAGTATATCGACGCTGACGGAGTGCGAATCGCCCTCCATTATGCTGACGTGACGTGAATCATCATCCATGATGCCGTGCTTGGACCCGTGTTGCATAGTCACACGCTCATAGAAGCCGTCAATTTCGTAGATCGAAAGGTCCTGTGTCGGCTCTTCTTTGCCGTTGATCATGTTCTTGCTCATGAACATGAAGTAATCGCCAATGACGATCTTGGTCGGGTTGTCCTTTTCAAAGCCTTTCCACAGGGTCGATCTGACCGTGTGATTGCCCATGTCCTGCTGTTGTCTGAAATAGAGCCCGCCCAGCGCAAGGTTCGCCAACAGGGTGGCCAAGGCAACCATGGCGATGACAAACCTGCGGCGCCTGTTTGGGCGAGCCGGCGCCGAAGGGACATTTTCCTCGATCTCGACGCCTTCGGGTTGCTGCAGGACCAAGCCGTATTCGCCATGCGGGATAACGATCCGCGCTCCGGTCCTGTCGGCATAGTAAAGGTCGAGTTTCTTGCGCAGGCGGTGAATGCCGACCCGAACGCGTGATCCTTGCGTGCTTTCCTCTTCGCGGCTCTCCTGAAAGACTTCTTCGGCAATTTCCGTTTCTTTGGGCCGATGCTCCTGAAGGGATTGCTGGAGCAGATAATCGAACAGGCGAAGGAGGGTGTCGGACCGATTTGACCTGATGAAGTCCCGCACGGCTTCGCCTTCTTCGGCCAAGGCGCGGGCAGTGGCATCGTCGGCAGAGGCAGCCTGGCTGTTCATTGTTATTTCCATGCGGCGCAGGGCATACGAGGTGGGGCTTGCGAAGTCATTGGATGCGCGACCTTTAGCGAAGCCGCCTGGCGGCAGTTCGTATCAACTGCACGCTGGCGGCACAAGATTACCCCGATATGTCCATACCGGCATCCCGATCACACGACATCCAACTCAACTAGCTGGGCGTTGAACCCGTATCCCGGCATGAATGAATGCATCACCTCGTTGGCCTCCAGGGCCGCTTCCGATGCGGATGGTGCGCTTTTCGCTTCCGGACTGTCTCCTTCGTCAGGGGCATTCGTCGCCTGAGCGATCTCGCGTATTCCCTTCAGGTCGGTCCAGACCAGCCAGAAGGATTTTCCGTCATCGGACATCCACTTGGGAGAAATTTGGGGAGAATAGGCGCGGGACTGGGGATCGCCACCCGGCGTCCAGGCACGCTCTTCATGGACTTGGCGCCATGGCCCCCAGGGTGTCTCTGAAATCCAGAAGCCGAGATAGCTCGGCTTGCCGAATTCCGTCCCGTCATCGGCACAACCGTTTCCGGCACTCACCATCATGTAGGCATCGAGGGCCTCGTTGAAGACGATGCTGGGCAGCCATGTCTCGACTACCAGGTCGCCGGGGAAGAGGTTGGTCGAATTGACCCAGCCGCGCGGAAAGACATGAACCGGCTGTCTGTCGTCAAGCACTGGAGACCAGAGCGGCGTGCCGTCCGGCTGGATGCCGGCGAAGAAGCGATAGGCACGCCGGTCGAGGATCTCTTCAATCCCCACCCGGAAGAGCACGAGCTCGTTCATCTTGCCGTCGACGCTTCCGTTCGTGCCGTAGACATAGATATAGCCGTCGCGGTTTGCCCGGTAATCCTGACCCATCTGCAGGACGGTCAGCAGGGAGAAGCACCCGTCCGGCTCGTTGAAGAAGGCGAATTTGTCCTTTTTCTGCTCGTGCCAGTCCTCCCATTGCACCGGGGACGTGCCGTCCTGATTGCGCCAGGTGCGGCCACCATCTTCGGAATAGATAAGCTTGGCCGTCGTCCAGTGACGCGGCCGGTCTTCGGCCCGGTCCAGTGCGGTGAGGAACTGGTAGATCCGGCCATTCACTGCCAACAGGCCGTGGCCGTGGTAGTGCGGGGCCTCTTCCGGCTCCTGCGATTGTTCGACGGAAGGATAGCCGTCAACGATATGCGCCGAGGCTTCGTGCGGATCATTGCCGCCGATCGACCACAGGGATCGCTTGTAGAACATGTCGGGTGGATTTACCCAGCCGGCGCCATCGTTGACGACGGTCAGTTGCCGGTTGTCCGGCGTCCAGGTCATCTTGTAGCCGTCCCCGATCGTGGGCAACTTTACGATTGTGTCGTCCCGCCGCCTCAGGGCGCGGATGATGCCCGCCCGGGCATCAGGTGCAAGGGCGGCATAGGCGCTCTGGCTCCAGGCTGCACATAGACCAACAGCGATGGACTGTTTGAGAAAGTCCCTTCGTTGCGACATCGAGGTTCGCTCCGTCATGAGTGATGAAAGAAAATTTGCACCAAAGGCGCCATCTTGGTGGCGTACGGTCTGCCAATTGGGGAATTGGCCGGATTTAGCGGCAGGTCCCGAGATTGCGATATGCGTGTCGCGCCCGATCTGAATGACTGCCGCCCGGCAGAGTGGCACGGCAGCGGACGAGCGCTATAGAGCCGATCGTTCCATGCGTTCTTTGCATTCGTCGACTTCAATGACCGGTATCCGTCCTCTCGTTTACTTGGCGTTACTAGGCCTTCAGCCTATCCGATGGCGGCGATAGGGGAACCGGGATGCGGTCGTGAAACCGTTCGTGCGACAGGGTGTAACGCTCTATTCTGTTCGGATGCGTCGGCTTGTTGCGTGAACCGCAGGAAGACGACGGGTAACGGTCGAGAATGCGGCGCTTTGTCTTTGCCCCTGTCCGAGGGAATTTCGACTTTCGCCAGACTGCGGCAGGGTGCTGCCGTACGCGAGCGACCTGATAGCTGTTACCTGGATCATGTTACCGTCGTAACGCAAACGGTTTCGTGACCGCTTTCCAAGCGACGGCCCGGTTCGGGTTGCTACATTGAAAACTGTACCGGGAATCGGATGCTGCGGTCCTGCTGAGAGGGCGGCGCTCGGCAGTTAAACCTGCTTAGTGACAATTGCATGGCACCAAAAACCGGATTGGTGCGACGTCGCAATCCAGGCGTCGCTGAAGAGGGGCGAAGGGAGATTCACATGAACGTTTTCGGTAAGGCTGCGGTGACCATATCGCTGGGACTGGCCGCGATCAGCGCTCCAGCCGTGGCGCATCATTCATTCGCCATGTTCGATCAGGACAAGATTGTCGACCTCAAGAAAGTCAAGGTCGTGCAATTCAAGTGGGGCAATCCGCACGTCTTCGTTGTCGTCCAGAGCGGCGATACGCGTTACGCCCTTGAATGCTCCAGCCCCTCGGCCATGACCGGAGCCGGTTGGAAATTCAACAGCATCAAGGTTGGCGACACGATCGACGTCTCCATTTTCCCCCTGCGCAGCGGGAAGCCTGGTGGAGCGCTCAAGACTGCGACGCTCGCAGACGGCAAGAAGCTCGAGGCACTTTGACGGTGTTGGGCTGGCAGATGCGAAGCCGGCAAGAGAATGGGGGTGTCATGAAGTTTACCGTTACGCATCTGGCCGCCATTGCCGTGGCATGTTCGGCGGTCCCTGCTGCAGCAACTGGCGCAGTGGCGGCAACGAAGAACGCAACAAAGGATGCCACGCAACCGCCGCCGAGGCCGATAACGGCGGCCAGCGCCAACGGATCCCACGATCTCAACGGCGTGTGGGCCAGATATCCAGCTCCCTGGCCGACCTATAGCGCCGATTTCGACGATGTTCCTCCGCCTGATCTGGGGCCGGATCTGGTGGAGCCCTATGCAAAGCAATGGAAGGAACAGCGCATCAAGCGCAGGCAGGCGCTTGCAGCTGGCACGCCGCTGCTCGATCCGAGTACGTTGTGTCTGCCGGAAGGCATGCCGACCGTAATGCAGGCCATTTATCCGATCCAGATCCTGCAGACGCCCGGACAGATCACGGTTCTGGCTGAGCTCTTCATGCAGACCCGCCGCATCTACATGGATGCGGAGATGCCACCGGTCGATGACCTTGCGCCGAGTTATTACGGGTTTTCGTCGGGCCATTGGGAAGGCGACACGCTCGTGGTCAAGACGCGGGGCGTCAAGACGGATGTCCAGTTCTTCGAGATTCCTCACAGCGAGGCGATGGAGATTACTGAGCGGTACCAGTTGGCGGACGGCGGCAAGAAGCTCTATCTCGATATTTCGATCGAGGATCCCGTCTATCTGCGGACACCCTATCAGTTCCGCTGGGTTTACGAGCGAACGCCTGGCTACCGCATTCCCGAATATGTCTGCGACAATTTGCACGACGTGATCAATTCGGACGGCACTGTAGATCTCAAGACGGAATAGTCAGGCCGGTATTCGCGACGTTCAATTCGCTGTGCGGATGAAACGTTCGTGGACCGATCATATGCGGAACGCGCAGTTCAGGCGTCGCAAGGACCGCCAGTCATGATGGATACTGCCGCGGTTTAGGAGCGGCCAAAGGTATCGAGATAAACAATCAGGGGGATTTCAAAATGAAGTTATTTCATGGCAACGAATCCATGCGCCAGCAGGGCATGGCGACATGGGGTTTGAAAGCCGCGCGTCGAGGCCTTCTTTGTGGTGTATGCTTGCTGTCGGCTGGCACTGCCTTCGCGCAGGATGGCTCGGGCGCCAACTCAGAAGGGCCGCAGGCAAGCGATCAGGATGTCATCCTGGTGACCGCGCGGCGCAAGGAAGAATCGCTGACCGAGGTTCCCGCAGCGATTACCAGCTATTCGTCAGAGTTTCTCGAGACGCAGAACATCACCAGCTTCGTCGACTATGCGACCAAGATTCCCAACTTGTCGTTCCAGTTCGGTCAGGGCGGAACGTTTCTGTGGAGCGGCGATCGCGAAACCTCCATCCGTGGCGTGGTCGGTGTTGGAACAACTTCATTCTACATCGATGACACTCCAGTCCCGTCTTCGGTTAGCCCCCAGGTCTTGAATCTCGATCGCATCGAAGTTCTCAAGGGACCGCAAGGAACGCTGTTCGGCGCAAGCTCGATGGGCGGCAACCTTCGATACATTTCCAAGAAGCCGTCGCTTACCCTCAATGAGGGCACGATGAGTGCACAGGCCGGCGGAACGAAGAATGGCGGTTTCGATTACGATGCCAACATTCAGAACAATTTCGTTCTCGTCCCGGACAAGATCGGGCTTAACGTCGCAGTTGGCTACCTGCAGGACTCGGGTTTCATTACGCGTCGTTTTCCTGACGCCACCGGAGCGTTGGTATCCAAGGATGGCCAGGGCCGTAACCGTGTCCTCTCCGGCTCGGTGGCTCTGCGTGCCCAACTCGCAGACTCGCTTGAAGCAACCGTCAGCTTCATGGGTCAGAGCAGCCGGCTGCGCGGTTTCCCCGGGGCTTACCTGAAGCTCCCTGCTTATCGACCGGTATCCTATACGCTCGACCGCGACACCGATGTCCAGGAGTACTCGAAAGACGACTGGGGCCTTGGCGCTCTTGTTCTTCGGTACAAGGGTGATGGCTTCGATATTGTCTCGTCCAACAGCTACTTCAGTCGTGAAATCACGCAGGTTGACGACAATACCGAAGGCACGAAATACTTTTTCCAGTCCGTATTCGACGCCGATTTCACGGGCGTGCCCTTCTACGTTCTGATAAATTCGCGGGAAAAGGCATTTACCCACGAAACGCGGCTGTCCTTCGATGAAGGAACCCTCATTCCGGGACTGTCCGGTATCGTTGGCGTGTTCCACAAGAATCAGAACAACCGTGACTTCAACCCCGCAGTGGAAGTTCCCGAACTGGCTGACGCGGGCTTTTCGCCCCCCTATCTTGCCGAAGTGCGGGTCAAGAGAAACGAAAAGAACACCGCTCTATTTGGTGAACTGTATTACGAGCCGGTTTCGCGGCTGACGTTCACGATGGGGCTGCGCAAGTACTGGATTCGTCAGCATCAGGATCCCAGTGAAGATACCGGCGCCCTGTTCGGGCCCGAAGGCAATGTCAATGATGGGCGGGACGCCCGTCAATCGGGACTGATTCCCAAGGCCGTGATTTCGTATGAAGTCGGCGACCGTGGCAATGTCTATGCCTCGGTTTCAAAGGGCTTCCGCGTCGGCGGCACAAACTCGGCGTTGCCGTCATTCTGTGGTGACGATCTTGGCGCGCTGGGTCTGACCCTCGATGGTGCCGGACAGTATCGTTCGGACACCCTGTGGAGCTATGAAGTCGGTGCCAAGAGCCGGTTCGCCGGTGGCCGCGTGACTGCATCGGGCGCCGCTTTCCGCATGGACTGGTCGAACATTCAGCAGGTTGCCACGCTTCCCACTTGCGGCCTGACGTTCGTGACCAATGCCGGCAAGGCGCGAATCAATGGCGGCGAGTTTGAAATTGGCGGACGCCCCTTCGCCGAAGTACCGCTCATGCTCCAATTGGGCATCGGCTACCTCGATGCGAAGCTGATCGATCCCGGCTTCCTGCCTCAGCCGCCGAACAGCCCTCTCGGCCTCGTCCCGAAGTGGACTGCCAGCATTTCGGGCTCTTACGAGGCACCGATTAGCGACGATTTGGACTTCTTCATCGCCGCTGACTATAGCTACACCAGTTCTACGAAGGTGCCTTCGGTGGCCGACGGGAATGCAGAGTTCTTTACTCGTCAGCCGCTCAACCTGGTCAACGGCAATATCGGTCTGAAGTTCGGGCAGTCGCAGTTGATGGTTTATGTGAAGAACCTGTTCGACAAGCGCCTGACTTATGGCGATCAACCGATGTCGGGTTTCGAACGCCGCGAGCTTCTACCTGACGGCAACTACGAACGCGTGCTGCGTGGCGTGGTCAGTCGTCCCCGTCAGCTCGGCGTACAGTACAGGCTCAATTTTTGACGACAGTGAACCGTCGTCGATGACCCCGTTCGGGGTCTAAAGCAGAGAAAGGCACTGCCATGGGTAATCACATTGGAAGGCAAGCAGGAATGAATGCATGGAAGTCCGGTGTGTTGAAGGTCAGCGGGCGCGGCATTCGTCGCTCCGTTGCCACCCTGGCGGTGCTTGCTCTGTCACTGAGCAGCTGTGGCTCGCATAAGAGTTCCGCCGCAGAAAATGCGGTAACGGAAAGCCCGCCGCTGAAGGCGATTGCGAGCATCAAGGAACTGATGGATTCTACGGTAGATCCGTCTGCGGACGGTCTCTGGAACTCGGTCTGGATCGTTTCGAACGCCAATGGTGTAGACAAGCACCAACCGCGCACGGACGAGGAATGGCACGAAGTGCGCAGGCACGCGATTACCCTGATCGAGTCCATGAACCTGGCGATGATTCCCGGCCGACCCGCTGCACCTTCGGGCACCAAGGCCGGACTGGGTGAACTGACACCGCAGCAGATCGACGCCATGGTGAAAGCCAACCGGCCGGAATTCGATGAGTTTGCAGGAGCCGTGCGCGAAAGTGCGGTCGAAGCTCTCGCTGCGATCGATCACAAGGATCCGGAAGCGCTCAGCCGGATCGGGGGTGAAATCGACGAGCGATGCGAGGCTTGCCACACGACGTTCTGGTATCCGAACTCGAAGCGCCCCAACAAGTAGCCGCTATCGAGACGGCAAGCGCACGTCATCGACGTGTGAGCCGGCAAAGGTTCGGGCGTATTCATGCCCGAACTTTTCCCGTATGATTGGCCTGCGCAACGTGCTGGCACACGATTGCGGTCACGACTTCCAGTGCCCTGCTTGCCCTGCTGGAAAACTGCACCCGAATGGATCGGAGGGCTGCGGCAGGCACCGGCTTTCGCTGATTACGGTGACCCACTTCCCGCCGCAGTTCGAAGTTTTTCATCTGAGGCCCGTCAAGCTAGCTAGTCGCGTCCTCATGACTACATTTCGTACCGGCTGAGCGCCTCCCTGCTTGAACGAGAGGTTCCGTGGGGCCTCGCTGTTGCCCCTGACGCTTGTCCGAAATCGCCACCGCACCCTCCCGTGCGTGCTTGCTGGCCGCAATCAGGGCGCCTGACCGTCTATAGCAAGACAGCAGTGGACGAGAAGCCGCCCCCTGACCGTCCTGCCCGCCAGTTCGCAGGAACAAAGCCGCGGATTCGGCTCGAAAGACCAAGAGACATGACCGGTACAGGCAGGCCGAAAACGTGCTCCACCGGTGTTCGGAGAACGTCTGAGTGACTGAAGTGAGACTTGGCCGGATTTGCGACAACGGATGGGTTGCAGCAGGGTTACGGCCCGTAACAGAACCAAGGTCGGCACTGAAATCGGGACCTTGTCGATCCATGACGGTCCATTTTTGCGGCCAGAAGCCCCGAAGGCGCACGCACGTTCGCTCTTTGTCCGAACCGTTCGTAACTTGCCGCGCAAACCGGATCTGCGAACCATCGGCAGCATTGGGCCGGTTACACCGCCCGCGCAGAAAGGGAGAAGCTGCGTCATGAAGCTGCCAAGAACAAGCAGGCCGCGATGGAGGGGAGGGGCACTGCTCCTTGCCGGTGGCTTACTGTCGGAAGCGATTGCAGCCCCGGTACGCGCGGAGGACAGCCCGGTATCGGGCTTGCCCGTGATCATCGTGACGGCCCGGGGTGAGCACCGCATCGGTACTTCGGTTGCCGCCAGCGAGGGGGCAGTCGCCGGTGCAGACCTGGCGGATCGGCCTTTGCTGCGTCCGGCAGAACTTCTGGAAGCCGTTCCAGGAATGATAGCGACGCAGCATTCCGGTGGCGGCAAGGCGAACCAGTATTTCGTACGTGGTTTCAACCTGGACCACGGTACGGACTTTTCGCTGCACATAGACGAAATGCCCATGAATCTGCGTACGCATGGTCATGGCCAGGGGTATCTCGACGTAGGGGGGCTGATTCCGGAATCCGTTGCGCGGATCGATTATCGCAAAGGTCCCTATCGGGCCGATGACGGTGATTTCGGATTTGTCGCTTCGGCGCGGATAACGACAAAGAGCCAGCTAGATCCCTTCGTTACCGCCGAAGCCGGCAGTTTCCAATATCGGCGCCTGGTTGGGGGGGGATCAATCCCGGTCGCTGGCGGGGACCTGCTCGCCATAGGCCAAGCCAAATTCAACGATGGGCCTTGGGCTCTGCCAGAGGATTTCAACAGCTATTCGGGGCTGCTGAAGTATGGGGTGGACGTGCCTTTCGGCAAGATCCAGTTGAGTGCCAACCTTTACAGTGCGCGGTGGAATCCCACCGAGCAAATTCCCGAACGCGCGATCGGAACATTGATCAAGGACGCTTATGGCACCCTTGATCCTTACCTGAACGGGAGGACCGACCGGCAGACGTTCACGCTCAACATCGATGGGGCGGACGATTGGCGGCTGACACTCTGGGCGCAGCATTATAACTGGAGCCTTCTTTCCAACTTCACCTACTTTCTCGACGATCCCGTCAACGGGGATGAACTCCGACAGTACGAGAAGATGTGGGGCTATGGCGGCAGGATCGAAAAGCGATTTACTCTCGGCGATGGGCTCAGCCTGACTTTCGGGGCCGAAGGGCGAGCGGATGATATCTCCCAGGTCGGACTGGATCACACCATTCAAGGTGTGATCGATTTTACCAGAAGCAGGTTCGCCGTGCAGGAAGATTCCGCGGCGCTCTATTCTGAAGTGCAATGGAAGCCAGTACCGGCGGTCATGATCGTCGGCGGCCTTCGCGGGGACTTCTATCGGTTCGAAACCAAGGCTCTGGCGGGGGCAGCCTGGAGCGGTGTGGTCAAGGATAGCATCTATTCACCGCGCATTGGAGCCAATGTCGAAGTAGCCGACGGCTTGGCGCTCTACGCGAACTACGGTCAGGGGTTTCACAGCAATGATGCCAGAGGCGTCACTGCGCCGACCGAACCTGCACCCGGTCTGGTCAAGGGCAACTTTCGCGAACTGGGCTTTCGGTTGGAACGTGGACGACTGGTGTTCACCGGTAACTACTGGTGGAGCCGGATTGCCAGCGAGTTGATATATGTCGGCGATTCCGGAGCGGTTGAACCCAGCGGTGCCGGGCGTCGCCAGGGATACGAGCTTACCGCGTGGTGGAAGCTCAGCAACTGGCTGACGCTGGACGCGGTCTGGACTGCGGCGAAAGCCCGTTATGTGGATCTGCCGGCCGGTGCCAACTACATTCCCGGCGCATTGCGAAATGCCGGGGAGCTGGGCGTCGCCACGCATTTCAACCGCATCAACGCGTCGCTGCGCGTTCGGCATCTGGGGCCGCATGCCCTTACCGAGGATAACAGCGCCAAGGGCAGCGCCACCACATTGCTCAATGCCAGGGTCGCCTTCACACCCGGCAAATGGGAGCTTTCGCTGGATCTGCTCAATGCCCTGAACAGCAAGGGGCACGATGTCGATTATTTCTACACCACCCGACTTCCCGGCGAACCGGCGGAAGGGGTGGAAGGATATAACAGCAAGATTGCAGAACCGAGGCAGGTTAGGCTCGGCCTGAAACGCAGCTTTTGAACGGGCCGGCGACGGTCTTGTAATATATATAGAAAATTCAATAACTTAATGGGAATGTCACCGCTTTGTAACAGTGTCATTCCCTGCGCTACACCGTCAGTTGTACCGGTACAGTACCGTTTCATAACTTGGATCGGATCGCCCCGCCTGTAGGGTCAATCCGAAGATTTCATCGAAAAACAGGGCCTGACCGCCACTCATCCCAGAGAGGGGAAATAGCAATGTCCATAACCGCATTCGGCGAATGGCTTTACGCCACTCCGGTCTCGACTGCGATCAGAGAAACGACGTGGATCATCCCGAACATCCAGACGGTGCATATTCTTGCAATCGCCGTAGTGGTCGGATCCGCACTTCTAACCGAACTTCGCTTGGCGGGAGTTATCGCGACCGATCGCCCGGAGGCGGACGTGCTTCGCCGTTACCTGCCGTGGATGAAAGTTGCACTTGTCGTCCTGCTTCTGACGGGCACGGTACTGATCGTGGCCGAGCCAGGCCGTACCTTGGGTAACACCCTATTCTGGATCAAGATGGCGCTGGTTGCCGGTGCTAGCCTGGTCACCCTGAAGGCCCGCAAGTCACTTCTGCGGACCGGCGATACGATGGCAGGCGAGGTTGTTCCGGAAGCTTCCAGGTCTCTGGCTTGGTTGATGGTGATCATTTGGTGTGCCGTGATCTTTTGCGGGCGTTTCATCGCCTACACCTGATCTTCATGTCCACGGCATCGGCCGCCTACCTCCATCCAATGGAAGATTTCAGCCATGAATATAGAAACAGCGCTCCAGAAAATTAACGATTTGCCGCTGTCCGCGGGTATCCGCGAAAACGCCAGCGCCTTTCCCCTCCTCGAATCGCTCCACGTATTGGCGATCGCGATCGTCTTCGGCACTATCCTGATCGTCGATCTGCGGCTTTTCGGAGTGGCATCGCATCGCAGAAGTGCCCAACGCCTGACCGCTGAACTGTTGCCTTACACGTGGGTGGCGTTCGTCGTGGCAGCGATCACCGGAACGCTCATGTTCATGTCGAATCCGGTGTCCTACGCCAACAATACTCAGTTTCTCGTGAAGCTGGGCTTCATCGCGCTGGCCGGCCTGAACATGATCTGGTTCCATTCGACTGCGTACCGCAGGATTGCCGAATGGGACGAAGACATGCCGCCTCCGACTGCCGCGCGTATCTCCGGCGCCCTGTCGTTCATCCTCTGGACAACCGTGATATTCCTCGGCCGCTGGATCGGCTTCACGCTGGAGACGCTGTTCTTTTGAACAGCGGCCCCCGCAGGCCGTGGAAGAAGGCGTATTCGACCACACCGAACGCCGGGCGGATCAGTCACTGTCATTCGACGCGCGAACCTTGATCGCCGAGTAGAATGAGATCCGCCCGCATTGGTCCTGACCCGTCCCGTACCGAGTCAATGGCCCGGACATGAGTTTGGGGCTTGAGCAAGGCCTGGGTCCTGTATCGCGGCGACGTGAAGAGGATGACGTCCAAATCCTCCAATTCAGTAGCGCCGGTGAAGGCTCACGCTGAACGGGTAGCAAGGGGTATCGGCCGCGGGCCCCGGCGCTGCCTCACAAGATCAGGATCGTGCAGGATGAACGGCGCGGCGATGACAGCATCGCCGCGCCGTATCGCATGGCAGGGGGTGTCCGCGGTAGAATCCTGATGTTTTGCTGCTGGCCGCACTTGCAATCCGCACTCCCGGTCCGACCGTCGTTCTGGAGACGATCCCGGCTGGAGGCTGGGCTTGCCGATCTAAGCGGTGCAGGGCGCGACTCTCGCGGCCATTGCCTCGGTGCCCGTCGACCAGGCGTGTTTGGTCTGACCGTGCCGGACCGTCTGTTTGAGCGGGTTTGTCACTATCGCAGACGATACGCGGTGCAAACGGGACTGTCGGATGACCTGGACTTGCCGCGCTTTTTGCTTTGACCGCAGGCCAGTGGGGACTGAACAGTCAGTCCCCACTGGTCAGGTCTGTTACTTGAGACTTACTTCGCGGCGCGCACCGCGATGGTGTCAATCTCAACCTTGTAACCATCGGCGGCAAGGCGGGGCACGAAAAGGAGGGTGGCGGCCGGTTTGATGTCGCCGAATACGGAATGGCGCGCAGCGCGGAGACGATCGGCCGGGATCGGTTCAGTTACATAAGTGGTGAGCTTGACGATATTCTGCGGGCCAAGGCCTTCCGCTTCAAGGATGGCAGCGATGGTCTTGATCGTTTGCAGGTACTGATCTTCGATGCTCTCCGGAAGGCTGCCGTCGGGGAGTTCGCCGACCTGGCCAGAAAGGAATACCAGCTCAGCGTCAGCCGATACAGTCGCAACGTGGGAATAGGGTCCATAAGGCGGCGTAACCGTATCCGGGCTAGAAAATCTTACGAGTTGGGACATCACGTCTCTCCAAGGCTGACAGCGGGACAATCCCGCCAGATATCCATGGCAAGACTGTTTCATATTTGCAACCAAGAATGCATATTGACACCATTGTTGCATTATGTATATAATTGGTCCGTAGCTGGCGTATATAATCCAGGCAGAATTGGATGACGGGAATGGCGAGGGCATTTTGCTCTCGTTTTGCCGTGTGGGGGCAATTGTCGATTGGACCTGCATGGGAGCCCGCCAACCCAACTTTAGGAGGTGCAATTGAACGGGTCCCGTTACGACATTTTGTTCGAACCAGTGCAGATTGGGCCGGTAACGGCCAAGAATCGCTTCTATCAAGTCCCGCACTGCAACGGCATGGGGCACCGGGCCCCGTCCGGCATGGCGGCCATGCGGCGCGTCAAGGCGGAAGGCGGCTGGGCAGTCGTGTGCACCGAAGTCTGCGAAATTCATCCCTCCGCCGACATTTCGCCGCACAACGAAGCGCGCCTGTGGGACGACCGGGACATCCCCGCCCTGGCGCGAGCGGCCGACGCCATTCACGAGTTTGACTCGCTTGCCGGTGTCGAGCTTGGCCATCACGGTTTTCGGGCGCAGAACCGGATTTCGCGCGAGATCCCGCTCGGGCCTTCGTCGCACACGGTTGTTTCCTATGATCCTGTCCAGTCGCGTGCGATGGACAAGGAAGACATCCGGAATCTGCGCCGGTGGCATGCCGCCGCAGCGCGCCGCGCGAAGCAGGCCGGGTTCGACCTTATCTATGTCTATGCTGCGCACGGCCTGACCACGCCGATGCAGTTCCTGTCGCGCCGATACAATCAGCGGACCGACGAATATGGCGGCTCGCTGGAGAACCGCGCGCGCCTTTTGCGCGAACTGATCGAGGAAACAAAGGACGCCGTCGGCGACACCTGCGCTGTGCCGGTCCGCATCTGCGTCGACGAACTGGTCGGCCCGGCGGGACTGTGCTCGGACGGGGAAGGCCGGGATCTTATCGAGATGCTGGCGGATCTTCCCGATCTCTGGGACGTGACGGTTGGCGACTGGTCCAATGACTCGCGGCCTTCGCGATTTGGCGAAGAGGCGGTGCACGAAGATTATGTCTCCTTCGTCAAGCAGGTCACCAGTAAGCCCGTCGTATCAGTCGGACGTTTCACGTCGCCTGACACGATGGTGTCGCAGGTACGTCGGGGTGTGCTCGACATGGTGGGCGCCGCCCGCCCGTCGATCGCGGATCCCTACCTTCCCAACAAGATCAAGGAAGGCAGGCTCGACGACATCCGCGAATGCATCGGTTGCAATATTTGCGCGGCTGCCGACAATACCTACACGCCGATCCGCTGCACGCAGAACCCGACCATGGGCGAAGAATGGCGGCGTAACTGGCATCCGGAACTGATCCCTGCGCGGGAAAGCCAGGATCGCGTTCTCGTCGTCGGCGCTGGCCCTGCCGGCCTGGAGTGTGCGGTCTCGCTGGGCAAGCGCGGCTACGAAGTCGCCCTGGCCGAAGCGACGACCGAACTGGGCGGGCGCGTGTTGCGTGAGCCCTTGCTGCCAGGTCTCTCTGCCTGGGGCCGCGTGCGCGACTATCGTCTCGGTCAGCTGCACCAGCTCGCCAATGTCGAGATCTATATGGACAGCCACATGTCCGCCGACGAAATCCTGGGTGCGGAATTCGATCGGGTCGTGCTTGCGACGGGCTCTTCATGGCGCCGCGACGGCGTTGCCCGTTATCACCGCACGCCGCTTGCAGGTCTCGATGAGAAGGCGATCTATACGCCGGATGACATCATGGCTGGCCGCATTCCCACCGGACCGACCGTGGTTTTCGATGACGACCATTATTACATGGGCGGCGTCATTGCCGAGAAGTTGCGGGATCTGGGGCTTGATGTCACGCTGGTGACGCCGGCACCGGTCGTTTCGGGATGGACCGCAAATACGCTCGAGCAGCCGCGCATCCAGAAGCGGCTGCTGGACAAGGGCGTTACGATTGTGGCCAATCAGGGGCTTGTGGGCTTCAGCGATCAGGCCGCGAAGCTGGCATGTGCATTCACGGGGCGGGAGACGACCATCGAAGCGAATTCGGTGGTGATGGTGACCTCGCGAACTTCGCATGATTCCGTCTACAATGCGCTTGCCGCAATGGGCGATCAGGTGCGCGATGCCGGCATTAAGTCCTTCTCGCGGATCGGTGACAGTCTGGCACCGGGCACGATTGCGGCGGCGGTCTTCAGCGGACACCGCTACGCGCGTGAATTCGAGAAGCCTGAAAGCGACGAAGTTCCGTTCCTGCGTGAAGTGTCCGAGCTTGGCCCCTGGTCGGCCCGGAACTGAATGTCGCAAGCCGCGCATGAATGCCATGCGCGGCTCGCGATACGGGATTACAATACACGAGGGATTAGTTCGATGAAAATCATCGTCCCGGTAAAGCGGGTGATCGACTACAACGTGAAGCCGCGGGTGAAGTCCGACGGTACCGGCGTTGATCTTGCCAACGTCAAGATGAGCATGAACCCCTTCGACGAGATCGCTGTCGAGGAAGCCATTCGCCTGAAGGAAGCGGGCAAGGCGGAAGAGATCATTGCGGTCTCGGTCGGCCCGGCCAAGGCGCAGGAAACGCTGCGTACGGCGCTCGCCATGGGAGCGGACCGGGCGATTCTCGTCGAGACCGACGCGGAAGTCGAACCGCTGGCCGTTGCCAAGATCCTGAAAGCGATCGTCGCCGAGGAGAACCCCGGCCTTGTCATCCTCGGCAAGCAGGCCATCGACGACGACTCCAACCAGACCGGCCAGATGCTGGCCGCGCTGCTGGGCCGTCCGCAGGGCACTTTTGCCAGCAAGGTCGAGATCGACGGTGACAGCGTTGCCGTGACCCGCGAAGTCGACGGCGGTCTGGAGACCGTCAGGCTGGCGATGCCCGCGATCGTCACCACCGACCTGCGCCTGAACGAGCCGCGCTACGCTTCGCTGCCCAACATCATGAAGGCGAAGAAGAAGCCGCTCGACAGCAAGACGCCTGCCGACTTCGGCGTCGACATCGCTCCGCGTCTCAAGACCCTCAAGGTCTCCGAGCCGCCGGTGCGTCAGGCGGGCATCAAGGTGCCCGACGTCGATGCCCTCGTTGCCAAGCTCAAGGAAATGGGCGTCGCCTGAGGGCACGGCCGGGAAAGGATACAAGACTCATGAAGACGCTTGTTTGGGTCGAACACGACAATGCGTCGCTCAAGGACGCGACGCTCGCCACTGTCACCGCGGCTGCCAGGCTGGGTGAAGTCCACCTTCTCGTTGCCGGTTCGGGTTGCCGCGCCGTCGCCGAGGCGGCCGCGCAGATCGCCGGCGTGGGCAAGGTCCACCTCGCCGACAACGCCGCCTACGAGCATGGCCTGGCCGAGAACGTCGCGCCGCTGATCGCCGACCTCATGGCCGATCACGATGCCTTCGTCGCCCCGGCGACCACCACCGGCAAGAACGTCGCGCCGCGCGTCGCCGCGCTGCTCGACGTGATGCAGGTCTCGGACATTCTCTCGGTCGAGGGCGAGAAGACCTTCACCCGTCCGATCTATGCCGGCAACGCGATTGCCACGGTCGAAAGCACCGACGCCAAGCTGGTGATCACCGTGCGCGGTACGGCCTTCGAGAAGGCGGCCGCCACCGGCGGTTCGGCGGCTATCGAAGACGTTGCGGGTCCGGGCGATGCCGGACTGTCGAGCTTCGTGGGCGCCGAGCTGGCGAAGTCGGAGCGTCCGGAACTGACCAGCGCGAAGATCGTCGTCTCGGGTGGCCGCGCGCTCAAGGACGCCGCGACTTTCGAGGAATACATCATGCCGCTCGCCGACAAGCTCGGCGCCGGCGTGGGCGCCAGCCGCGCCGCGGTCGATGCGGGCTACGTGCCCAACGACTACCAGGTCGGCCAGACCGGCAAGATCGTGGCACCCGAAGTCTACATTGCCGTGGGCATCTCGGGCGCGATCCAGCACCTTGCCGGCATGAAGGACTCCAAGACCATCATCGCCATCAACAAGGACGAGGACGCCCCGATCTTCCAGGTCGCCGACATCGGCCTCGTCGCAGACCTCTTCAACGCCGTGCCGGAACTCACCGGCAAGCTTTGATGGAATAGATGCCTGACGCGCTCTCCTCGGACGGGAGAGTTTGCGTGAACCTGGAATTCCGATCCTGTGTTCGTCGTTGCGCAGTTTGCGCGTTTGGCGAAAGCAGGGGCAGTCGGGTTGCCGAATGATCGACGCCTGAAATGCGGTACGACTGGAAGCAATCCGGCTTCAACACCCGGTTCGAAATCCCCGTAAATCTGTCATTTGCAAGCAGGTTGAAGTTAGCCTGGCCGTTGCCCGCCACAGTCTTCGGGCATTGCAACAAGGCGCTTTGCCCTATACGGTTGGAGGCCAGATGCTGTTGAGCGCCGGGCACGGGGATCGCGTCTAGCTGGCGATAAAGAGGAGTGAATTGGCGCCCCTGTCATGTCGTCATGGACGAGCTCTTGCGTATTGCCGAACTTGAGCCTTGGTCCCGAGTTACATCAACTCGCGACGCCTTGTGCCGGGCGAGGCAACGGTGGTTCATTGTATTGGGGGCGGAGGCTCTGGCGTTTCCCGGTCCTGCCGCATTCGCTTGTTTGAGCGGTCGGCAGAAGGACGGTGAATGGATTGCGTCGCAAGGGAGATTTCAGGTCTTTGAATAGCCAAATTGCCTTGGGGCAAACGGGAGAAGCTGGCGGGGTATCCCTCGCCGAGGAAGCGTCTCGGTTCCGGACAGCGCTGATCGGGGACAGCCGCTCGACGATGTTGGTGAACCTGTTCGACTATCTGCTCGAACGGGTAGATGACGAGCGCGCACCCAAGGAAATCGAGATCGCGATCGATGTCTTCGGCAAGAGCGGAGCCTTCGATACGTCAGTGAACTCCATGGTTCGCAGTTATATGCACCGGCTGCGTCAAAGGCTGGACAAGTTCAATGAGGGGAAATCCGGCCTCCGGTTGACCATTCCCAAAGGCGAGTATCGCCTCATCCTGTCCGAAATGCCGGAGCTGGAGGATGAGGACGAACTGGAGCCGATAACCCTGGCATCGAGGCTGAAGCGAATCTCGAAGCGGCAGGTTCTTGCAATCTTTCTTTGTGTCAATGGCTTGCTCTGGGCGGCGGCATTCCTTTTCGCGAGCAATTTGCTTCAGCCGTCACCACTTGCCCGGACCGCACTTTGGAAGCCACTCATGGCCAATGGGCGGATGCCGGTCATCGCCGTGGGCGATTTCTACATGATTGCCGAAAGTGGCGATGAAGGCATAATGACAAGCCTCAGACTCGACACGGCAATCCAGTCAGAAGCCGATCTATCCAAATATCTGACCTTGAATCCGCGGTTGCGTGGCAAGCTGCACGCCCGGGATATCTACCGTGTATCGGGGCAGGTGGCCAAAGTTGCCGTTGCTGTACTGAAACAGGTCTCCGAGATGCATCCCGGTTCGGAGGCTGCAGAGATCATGCCGGTGTCACGCATGTCTCAGGATCTCATCGATTCGAACAGTATCATATATATCCAGTATTTTTCGCAGTTGGGCGTGATGCGATCGCCATTCCTGCGCCTGTCCGGATTTGCGCCGACCGACGATTTCGACGAAATCAAGGATAAGGCTAGCGGTAAGGTTTACCGGATCAAGTATGCTGCCGAAGAGGAGGCATCGAACGGCGGCAATGAGGCTTCCGCGCACTCCTACGGCATTGACTACGGCTACCTTGCAAGCTTTCCCGGGAGGTCGGGGAACCACAACATCCTCATCTCCGGGGGCAGCGACGAGGGGCTCGCGCAAGTGACCAAGATTGTGTCGGACAAGCGCCAGCTGGACAGTCTCGCGAAACGAACCGGCGGAGCGGGGGCATTCGAAGCGCTTTATCAGGTTCGAACCGTCGGCGGGCTTGTGTTCGATACAAAACTCCTGATCGCGCGACCATTGAAGACGGAAGCCATGCAGGAAATGTCTCAATCACGCGCCTCCAGGAAAAACTGAACTGGCCAGATTTCCGAGATCGCATGAGTTCAGTTTGACCGTGCTCTTCAGGAAGAGTTCGCGCTGTCAGCGCCTTGCCCGGCGACCTTCGGTCACCGCTCGTATCATGCCTTGAATTGGATTTTGGGCGAAAGGCCGAACTTGCCGCCGGCTACCGGCTCAGGTTGCGCATGATCGCCGAATACAAAGGGGTGTGTTGATAGCCCCGCCCAGCCCAGCCCTTCATCGGTGCAAACCAGTTGGCGCGGACTGCCAGATACGGCGCCGTCAGTCTGTCGGGGTATGGGCTTCGAGGAGATCGCGAAGCGCCAGGTGTCATTCAAAAGACAAGAAGGGGTCCGGATCGGCATCTGCCAAACTTTGGGACAGATGCCGATCCGGATTTGCGGTTATTCTCCGAAAGGAATCCGCAGCGTGGCACCATAAGTGGCCGGCGGAGCGTAGATTGACGTGACGCCCAGAATGCCCAGATTCAGTGCATAGGCGCGATAGGCCTGATTGAACACATTACGGCCCCATGCGGTAAGCGAGATGCCGGTACCTTCATGGCGATAGGTCAACGATGCGTTCGTGACGTTGTACGCCTTCTGCACCGAGCCCAGTCCGTTGGTCACTTCGAGGAACTGGTCATCGTACCAGACGCCATCGACCTGCGCCGCGATGTTGCCACCGGCCGCGTCGAAATTGTACCGGAACAGGTAGTTGAAGCTGAAACGCGGTGCATTGGGCAGTTCGGCTCCGGTGATGTCCTTTTGCGGGAAATCACAACGGAATACCCCGCCAAGGTTCGTGCAGTACTGTGAATCCGGGGCGCCCGGGAACAGTTCGGGGCCGAACTGCACGTCGGTTGCCGGGATCTTGTCGACCGACGAAGTCTGCCAGGTTGCACCGAGCACGGCATCGAAATTGCGTGACGGTGACAGGAATGCCTCCAGTTCGGCACCAGTCGAGTGCGCGTTGCTGTTGAAGACGTGCGGAACGCCGCCAGCCAGCGAGAAGGCCTGGTAGTCATCGTAGATGTAGTGGAAGATGGTGCCGTTGAGGCGCATCATTCCGCCCAGGAGCGAGGCCTTGAAGCCACCTTCGAGGCTGTTCAGAGTCTCGGGACGATGGCGGAAGTCCTTCGGCTGGATCGACGAGGACAAGGACCAGTTGCCGCCCTTGATGCCGCGGTTCCACGACGCGAACAGCAGTGTACTCGGCGTCAGCTGGAAGTTGAGCGAGACGCGCGCGGCCCAGTCGCCATAGACTTCGCGATTCACGCCCGGGGCTTCCGCAAGGAAATCCTGGTCGGTGAAGAGCAAGACCGGATCCGGTTGCGGGGCAAAAGTCGGGTCCGACAGGATCGCGGCATAGTCGATCCGCTTGTGATCCTTGGAGTAGCGTCCGCCCAGGGTGAGCGACAGCCTGTCGGTGAAATTGATGTCACCTTGAGCGAAGATCGACCAGTTCTTCGAATGGATCACGTACTGTTGGGCGACGGTGGGAAGCGAGTATCCGCCGTTGCTCGCGATCGCCAGATCGATGATCGGTACGCCGGTTACTGCGTGCGAACCATCGTACTTCATGTCGAGGTAGTAGCCGCCGACCTGCCACTTGAGCATGTCACTCTCGCCGGCAAGCCGCGTCTCTTGGGAAAACTGGTGGAAATTGACCCGCGAGTCGACGTTGACGATCGTGAACGGCAACGCGTCACCGTCTTCGGCGTAAACCTTGTCCATGGTGAGGTAGTTGGTGATCGATGTCAGTTCGACTCCACCGAACTTCCAGTCAAGCTGGCCCTGATAGCTGTTCATCACCCGGTCGAAGCTGCCGCGTCGTTCGCCAAAGTGCTCCCAGGGGGAAGCCTTCTCGGAGGTGATGCCGTTGATCACGCCGTTCTGATCGTCGCTCAGGCCGGCGGCGTTCGTGTTGCAATAGCCATTGTCGAGATAGACGCAGTTCTCGAAGACATAGCCGCCAGTGGCGACGTGATTGTCTTCAGCGTGCTTGTACCACAAGCTGAGCGTGGCATCGGGAGTAAGATCGACCTGGAGGTTGGCGCGAGCGGCCCAGCCGTTCTTGCCGCCAAGATCCTGTCCGCTGCCCGGGATCACCCCAAGACCGAGCGCCGTGGCGTCGGTATCGCGTGACTTGATGTAGCCGTCGGCCTTTTCGACGCGTCCTGCAACGCGCAGACGAACCCCATCGACGAGCTTGCCGCCTGCCGCGCCTTCGATCGACCAGGAGTTGAAACGGCCGTATTCGCCCTGAGCATAACCGTTCAAGTTATCGGAGCTGGCGTCTTCGCTGAGATAGTGGATCAGACCGCCTGTTGCGTTGCGCCCGAACAGCGTGCCCTGCGGACCGCGCAGAACTTCGACCCGCTTGATGTCGAACAACTGGCCTGCAACTGCGTTCATCGAGGCGACATAGGCATTGTCCTGATAGACAGCGACCGGTGCCTCGAGATTGTCGGTGAAGTTGTTCTGTGAAATGCCACGCAGGCTGAAGATGGTCAGATTGGGTGAATAGGCGTTGACCCGAAGTGACGGAATCTGTTGCGTGATCTGAGTGGTGTCGGTGATGCCCAGTCGGTCGATCTGCTCGCCGGAGAACGCGCTGACCGAGATCGGCACCTTCTGCAAGTTTTCGCTTCGCTTGTTGGCGGTAACGACAATTGTATTGGCGACGCCCCCGGAATTCGATGTGGATAGCGAGGAGTCGTCCTGGGCCTCGGCGTCTTGAGCGAAGGATTGGACCGGGCCGAGCAGCCCTGCAGTAGATAACATCAGCGCCGCCATACGGGCAGCCTTGTGCGTGTTCATCATCGTATTTTTCTCCCTGAGTGCGCGACCGTGCTTCCCTCTTACTTATGCACTTGGCGCCGCGCGCGACTGTCCAATTGTGTTGAACGTCGCTTGGTATTGCACGGTTTACAGTTCATGGCAATTCGGCTTTATTGTTGCGAAATAGAAACGGCGTTTGATCGTTGATTCGTTGGGCCTAATCCGCAGAGATCTGCGTGCTTTGTCAACGTGAACGCCGGAATTGATGGTATGTAAAGGCACCGACGGGTTATGCGAATCAGCAGAAGGCCGACCGTGCTGAGTTGTGGTTTTACGAACCGCACGGCCACGACCGTCGAGTTTGGGCATGCGGTGACGTAAGAGGGAAAGGAAACGTCAGTAATGCAAAGTGCCACCAGCGAAATGGCCGCCTGCGCGCTACCCAGCGCAGGAGAAAGCGCTTCAAGTGCCGCCGAACTGATCCGCCGGGCGCGTGAATTGGTCCCAGTCTTGCGTGAACGTGAGGCCAAGGCCATCGCTGACCGGCAGGTATCCGAAGAGACGATCCGCGACTTTACCGAAGCGGGCTTCTTCAAAGTGCTTCAGCCCAAGCGTTATGGCGGCTACGAGATGTCGCCCGCTGTCTATTGCGAGATTGCCAAGACTCTGGCCGAAGGCTGCATGGGCAGCGCCTGGGTTTACGGTGTGGTCGCCGTTCACAACTGGCAACTGGCGCTGTTCGATCCGCAGGCCGCCGAAGATGTCTGGGGCGAGGACGGCAGCGTCCTGATCAGTTCTTCCTACATGCCCACGGGCAAGGTGACAAAGGTCGAGGGCGGATTTCGCCTGAGCGGGCGCTGGGCCTTTTCCAGCGGATCGGCGCATTGCGACTGGGTCATCCTCGGTGCGAACATGGTTGTCGATGATGGGGGGCCAGAGCCTTTCAACTTTCTCGTGCCGCGCGCGGACTACGAGATCGTCGACACCTGGAACGTGATGGGCCTGGCGCCGACCGGCAGCAATGATATCGTCGTCAACGACGCCTTCGTTCCCGCCCACCGCGTGATCCGGGAAAAGGACATGTTCCGGCTCGACTGCCCCGGCATGGCAGCCAATCCTGGCGCGCTTTACCGCATTCCTTTCGCGCAGTTGTTCAATCGCACGGTCTCGACCACTTCGATCGGCTCCTTGCGCCGTGCGCTGGATACCTTTGTCCAGACGACGCGTGACAAGCGCGCCACATATTCCGGTGCGCGTCTTGCCGAAGATACGACGATCCAGGAAGCGGTGGCCGAGGTCAAGGTCATCCTCAATGACCTCGAACTACGCCTTGCGAGCGATCTCGCTGAACTGGAGCGGCGCGCGGAGGCCAATGACTGGCCGATCGAAAGGCGGGTCGAACTGGGGCATCACACGACTTCGATGGTCAGCCGCTGCGTGACGGCGATCGACTTGCTCATGCTGTTCTCGGGCGGCAAGGCGATCTACCTCGGCAACCCCATTCAGCGCGCGTTCCTGGACATCCACTGCGCTCGTGCGCACGTTGCCAACAATCCCTATCCCTACGCCCGCAATGTCGGTGCGGTGGCGTTTGGCTTCGAGAACGACTGCCTCGACCTGTAAGGGATCAGATCGCAGATGCCAGTGCGAGGAGATTGGCTGACGACTGTTCATCGTCGTCGGCCATCTCCTCACGCACGAAGTCCACGAAGGCGCGAACTTTCGAAAGCGCATAGTTGCCGCGCGGGAAAATGATGTGCAGCGGAATGCGCTCTGTCACCAGATCCGGCAATAGCGGGTCGAGCCTGCCTTCGGCAATGTCGTCCTCCACCAGGAACCGCGGCAGGTAGCTGATCCCCAGCCCCTCGAGCGTGGCTTCGCGCGCCATCCGCACCGAGTTGCTTGTCAGTGGCCCGCGATTGATGGCAACGGTCACATCCTCCGACAGGCGCCATTCGCCCACCTTGGAGATGTGCGTCTCCGCTATGCAGGTGTGGTCCTTGAGATCGTGCGGCGCGTTGGGCTTGCCTGCGCGCGCGAGGTAGTCGCGCGATGCCACCAGCACCATCGGGTAATTGCGCAGGCGCACGGAATCGAGCGTGGAATCGAAGGTGTCGCCCATCCAGAACGCCACGTCGAAGCGTCCTTTGATCAGATCAACTTTGCTGTCCGACAGGTTCACGAAGAGCCGGACATCGGGGTAGGTCTGGAGGAAGCGCGGCAGGATCGAAGTCAGGTCGAACAGCGAGGAGACGACCGGCGCATTGATCTTGAGTTCGCCGCGCGGGCGCGAGATCATGCCGCTGATGATCTGGTTTGCCTCGCTCACTTCCTCGACGATGCGTGCGCAGCGGGCATACATCTCGCGTCCGGCGGGCGTCAGGGTGACCGAGCGGGTGGTGCGGTCCAGCAGACGTACGCCGATGCTCTGTTCGAGTTTCGCAATCTGGCGGCTGACAGCTGCCTTTGAATAGCCCAGCATGTTGGCTGCGCTGGAAAAGCCGCCCGTGCTGACGACAGCCGCGAACGACATCATGGCCATCACGTTACCGAGGTCTGGTTTTTCGTCCATGATTTCTCCTCTTCCAGGCAGAGCATCAAGTCAATGGTGCGGGCGCGCGGCAACCGGCCGAGTTCGGACTCGTGATCTTCGATATTGTTCACTAAACGAAAAAAACGCATCGAATACACTAAGACTGTTGCATATTTGGACCGACTGCGCAATGCCTCGCAAAACATGAAGTGCAGCCCTGATTCGATAAACGATGCGGGCAAAGAATGGAGATACCCAATGTCGTCTCAGCTTTCCCAAGCCGCGCTGCGCGATCAGCGCAGCCAATTCCACCCGTTCACCGCGATTACCGATCTCATGGCTGACGGGCCTACGGTCATGGCAAGCGGTTCGGGCGTTCGCGTTACGGATGTGGACGGCAAGGAATACCTCGACGGCATGGCCGGCCTCTGGTGCGTGAATCTGGGTTACGGCCGCAAGGAGATCACCGAGGCGATCGCCCGCCAGAGCGAACGCCTGTCGTTCTTTCACACGTTCAACGGCATGTCGACCGACGTGGTTGCCGAATGTGCCGAAGCGCTGCTCGAGCGCGCACCGGTGCCGATGTCGCGCGTGTTCTTCGGCGCTTCCGGCAGCGACGCCAACGAAACCCAGCTCAAGCTGATCTGGTACTACAACAACCTGCGCGGCAAGCCGGAAAAGAAGAAGATCATTGCGCGTTGGAATGCCTATCACGGTTCGGGCGTGGCCACGGCCAGCCTGACGGGCCTGCCCGGCATGCATACCCTGTTCGACCTTCCCAAGGGTCCGATCATTCACGTCAGCGCGCCGTACTATTATCGCAAGGCGCCCGAAGGCATGAGCGAGCGTGAATTCTCGCGCCAGCTGGCCAAGGAACTGGAAGACGTGATCGAGCGCGAGGGCGCCGACACCATCGCGGCCTTCTTCGCTGAAGCGGTCATGGGCGCCGGCGGGCTTATCCCTCCCCCGGAAGGTTATTTCGAAGAGATCGGCGCGATCCTCAAGAAGCACGACATCCTGCTGGTGGCGGACGAAGTCGTCTCCGGTTTCGGCCGTCTCGGCACGTACTGGGGCAGCCAGACCTACGGCTATGAACCCGACCTGATTACCTCGGCCAAGGGCGTGACCTCGGGCTACTTCCCGATGTCGGTCTGCTTCATCTCGCCCAAGGTCTGGGACGTGATCGAAGGCGAGGCTGCCAAGGCCGGACTGTTCGGCCATGGCTACACCTATTCCGCGCATCCGGTTGGCGCTGCAGCGGCACTCGCCGCGCTCAAGCTGATCGACGAACTCAAGGTGGTGGACAATGTGGCCGACGTCGGCCCTTACATGCTCCAGTCGCTGAAGGATCGTCTGGGCCAGCATGCCAATGTCGGCGACATTCGCGGTCAGGGCCTGATGATCGGTATCGAACTGGTCAAGGATCGCGCCACCAAGGAAGTTCTGCCGATGGCAGACCGTACCGGTCGCCAGGTGCTCAAGGCAGCGGCGGAACGCGGCCTGATCACGCGCGCTCTGGGCGACACCCTGGTTTTCGCTCCGCCGCTTGTCATCAATCGTGCCGAAGTCGATGAACTTGTCGACAAGTTCGCGCTCGCGGTCAGTGACGTGCTTCCGGCCTGATCGCAAACGGTAAGATAGCCGGGGAGAGGGCGCACCGATGAACCAGACAATACCTATCGATTCGACTGCGCCCACTGGCGGCGATGTCGTGCGGCTAACAACCCAAGGCTTGGCAAGTGCCATTGGCGTTGGGATCATCGGGGCGCTCGTCATCTTCGCCACTCCCGGTTTTCTTGCGCTGGTGGCGCAGCAGACCGGGTTTGACAACGACCAACTCGGTTACCTGGCGGCGTGGGACATCAACGCCATGGGTGTGACCATCGGCCTCAGCACTTTCGCATTGTCGAGGGTGCGGTGGCGGTTGGCGGTAGCGGTCGGGCTGGTCCTGATCGCGGCCGGGAACCTGCTTACCGGCCTTGCTACGGATTTCGTGGCAATGGCTGCTTCCCGCGTCGTTGCCGGGGCAGGCGAAGGAATTGCCGTTGGCTTTTCCTTCGCCGCCCTCGGGCGCGCACGCAATCCTGACCGCGCTTTCTCGATCTACCTGGTCGCAGGGGCCCTGGTCAGCTCGCTGTTCCTTTACGCATTGCCGGAAATTCAGGCCAACTTCGCTCCGCGCACGATCTTTGTCGCGATTGCGGTGGCAAGCCTTGCCATCATCCTGTCGCTCAAGTCTCTCCCGGACGGATCCGTGGATGAAGTGGATGTTTTCGCCAGTGGTGGCGCCGTACTGGACCGGCGCCTCGCGTCCGGATCCCTGATCGGCGTGTTTCTGCTCTTCTTCGCGATGGGCGCGGGCTGGACATATGCCGAGCGCATCGGTCAGGAGAGCGGCATTCCTGTCGGCACGATCGCCAGCGGACTTGCAATCGGCACGATGTCAGCGGTCGTCGGGGCCGCATTGGCCGGGATGTTGCCGCAGCGCTGGGGTCGGACGGGGCCCTTGATCGTGAGCTGCGTAATCGGCGTGATCGGCTTCCTGATGTTCACGGGCACCGTGACCCAAAGCGCCTTCGTCATCGCCTGCGGGCTCATGATGTTCAGCTGGAACTTCGCCCAGCCCCTGCTTTCCGGGATCTGTTCGGAGGCATGCGGTCGCGGCCGTGTGGTCTGCGCGATGGGGGCTATCCAGACTTTCGGGACCGGTCTTGGCCCTGCAGCTGCGGCGGCTTCGCTTGCGACCGGTAGCTTCAACCTGATGCTCTATGCCTGCTGCGTGGTGACCGTCTGCAGCACGATTGCGACAATCATCGGTATTTCACGCAAGTCTGCCTGAGCCTTTCCGCTTGTAGGCAAATTGAAAGGGCGCCGACCGCGAGGCCGACGCCCTTTTCTTTTGGCGGAAGTTTCTCTTCTGCTTAGAGGAAGACTGCGCGGGACAGGCCGCCATCGACAGCGATGGATTCACCGGTCACGCCGCTGCCGAGCTTCGAGCAGAGGAACACGATCGGGTCGGCCACTTCCTCGACCTCGAGCATGCGCTTGAGAGCTGCAGGAGCTGCGGCTTCGCGTTCGACAATGGCGTCGACGGTCGTGCCTTCGTCCTGTGCCATCTCCGCAAACCATTCCTCGATGTGCTCGGTGCGGGTGACGCCGGGATGGATGATGTTGACGGTGATGCCATCCTTGCCGACTTCATCCGACAGCGTCTTGGTGAAGTGCACCAGTGCCGTGTTGCGCATGCCCGAGAGGGCCTCGGTGCAACGTGCGGTCAGGCCGCCGACGTTGACGATCCGGCCCCATCCGGCCTTGCGCATGTGCGGGACGCAAGCCTTGGCGGTGCGGAAATAGCCGAAGAGCTTGGTGTTGAGGTCGAGCATCAGCGCGTCCTCGTCGGCTTCCTCGATCGCGTTGCGCACCAGGCCGCCAGGTGCGGCCGCGCAGTTGACGAGAATGTGCACGGCGCCGAAGCGTTCGACGGCCGCGGCGACGAGCGCTTCGACCGATTCCTTCGAGGTCGTGTCGGTGGGCACGGCGATGATCTCGCCCCCGGTGCTGTTGCGCAGTTCCTCGGCCGCGGCTTCCAGCTTCGATGCGGTCCGTGCCGCAATCACAACCTTCGCCCCCGCGAGCGCCAGCTTGCGTGCCGTTTCCTTGCCGATGCCCACACCACCACCGGTGATGACGGCAACCTTACCTTCCAGTCCTAAATCAAGGCTCATTTACAGATCTCCGTATGATACTCATGCTAAAAGGGATACGCGTGCGACTTCGATGCCATTGAATGCGGCGCTGACCGAATCCCCGGCACTGATCGGAGTGGCGCCGGTGCAGCTTCCCGCCGAAACGAGCTGTTCGCGGCGTAGACCGCCCTCGCCATTGTCGCAAAGCCAGTTGGCCAGCCACACCAGCGCATCGAGCGGATTGCCCATGACGCGCGTGGTGGAGCCGTTCTCCTGCACTTCGCCGTTGAGCGCGATCGAAACCGGCATGTCGGCATAGCTGTCTTCCCATTGTGCGGAAAGACGAGCGCCCAGAACCAGCGCATGCCCCATCGCATTGTCAGCCACCAGCAGCCCCAGGGGCATGTCACTGGTGGTATAGCGCGGGGCTGCAAGTTCGATGCCGGCGTAGAGCGCCTGGATCGCGGGAAGGACGGTCTCCCGGGTATAAGGGGTGTCCTTCGGCGGCAGGTCATGCCCGATCTCGAATACAAGTTCCGCTTCCGCGAACATCTCGGGCCAGGCCTGGCGGGTCTGCGTGCCGTTGTTGAGGATCGCGCTTGCGGCCAGGCGTCCGACGATAGGCTCGTCCGTGCCGAATGCGTCGCGCGCCTGGGGTGTTGTCAGGGCCAGCTTCCATACCATCACCGGCAGATTGGTCGTGCGCATGATCGCGCGCTGCACGTCATAGGCCTCTGCGAGCGAGGGCTCGTTTGCCGGCAGTGGAAGCGGGGTCCCGGTTCTGCGGGCGGCCGCCAATATGCTTTCAAGAGTATTCCCGGACTGAGTCACGCTGTCATTCTCCCAGTTCTAACCAAGGGATCGCCCAGCATCGCCGGGAGCTAATTGTCGATCTTATGAAACAACCAGAGATAAAAAACTAGTATTGTTTACTCCATGAAGGTGCGCTATCAGACGATTCGATGATGACAAACCATGGCCGGTTGAACCCTATGGATGTTCGCGGGCTTTGGTCTTTCCCAAGGAGGGGTGATGTCCGCAGTTGCTACCGCAAGCGCATCCGATGCGTTCTCGATCGCCGCACGGCTTGAAGCCGATCTGAAGAATTCGCCGCGTGGCCTGATTATCGACGGCAAGTCGGTTCCGGCGCGCTCTGGCAAGACCTTTGCCACGCTCAATCCTGCAACGTGCCGTGAAATCTGCCAGGTGGCGGAAGGCGGCGTGGAAGATGTGGATCTTGCCGTGCAGGCCGCTCGCCGCGCGCTGAACAATCCCGCCTGGCGTGACATGAGCGCGGTCGATCGCTCGCTGCTCCTCAACCGACTGGCAGACCTGATCGAGCGTGATGCGCAGGAACTGGCGGTGCTGGAGTGCATCGACAACGGCAAGCCTGCGGCACTCACCCAGGCGGTCGAGATCGAGGGTTCGATCAAGACCTTCCGTTACTTCGCAGGATGGCCGACCAAGTTCGGTGGTGAGACCCTGCCGGTTTCACCGCGTAGCGGGGCGAAGATTCTCAATTACACCGTGCGCGAGCCGGTGGGTGTCTGCGGCCTTATCGTGCCGTGGAACTATCCGATGTCGATGGCGGCATGGAAGGTGGCGCCGGCACTGGCTGCGGGCTGCACTGTTGTGCTCAAGCCTGCCGAGCAGACCCCGCTGACCGCCCTGCGCCTGGCCGAGCTGGCGCTCGAAGCAGGCATTCCGGCCGGCGTGTTCAACGTCATCACCGGTTTCGGTGAGGCCGGCGCCGCGCTGGTCGATCATCCGGGTGTGGACAAGGTGGCATTCACCGGTTCGACCGAGGTCGGCAAGGCGATCGTGCGCGGAAGCACGGGCAACCTGAAGAAGGTGAGCCTCGAGCTGGGCGGAAAGTCGCCGCAGATCGTTCTCCCCGACGCCGATCTGGATGCCGCCGCGGCTTCGATCGCTGCCGGCATCTTCTTCAACCAGGGCCAGACCTGCACTGCCGGTTCGCGCCTTTACGCCCACGAATCGATCCATGACGACCTGCTTGCCCGCGTCGCCGATCATGCTGCCAAGCTGACGATCGGCAACGGGCTTGATGCTGGCGTGAACTTCGGTCCGCTGGTGTCCGAAGAGCAGTGGGATCGCGTCAGCTCCTATGTCGACATCGGCGTGCGGGAAGGTGCCGAGCTGGTGTGCGGCGGCGGGCGGCCTGAAGGGCTGAACGATGGCTTCTTCTTCCAGCCGACGATCCTTGCCAATGCGGGGCGCGACATGCGCGTCGTGCGCGAGGAGATCTTCGGTCCGGTGCTGAGCGCGCTGAGCTGGTCGGATCCCGAGGATCTCGTGGCGCAGGCCAACGACTCCGACTTCGGTCTTTCCGCCGGGATCTGGACCAACAACCTCAAGCAGGCCCATCGCCTGGCAGGTGCGGTCAAGGCCGGCACGGTCTGGATCAATTGCTTCAACCTCGTTGACAACGCGACACCGTTCGGTGGCTTCAAGCAGTCCGGCTGGGGACGTGAGCATGGCCGCCAGGCGATGGAACTCTACAGCGAAGTGAAGAGCATCTGGGTCAATCTCAGCTGAGCCAGAACAAACGCCAAAAGCAGCAGGCCAGAATAGCAGGAACGGGACACTCATGAGCAGAACACTCATTGTTGCAACCGACGGACAAGCCGTCATGCGCAGCCACGATGACGGCAAAAGCTGGTATCGCATCAATATCCGGCAGGATCTGGAGTACGACGACCGCGTGCGCTGTCTCCTGGTCGATCCGGCCAACCCCGATGCGGTTTTCGCAGGCGCTGAAAAGGGCCTCTTCTACAGCGAGGATTGCGGTGTCCACTGGCGCCGGATCGACTGCGCGCTCAATGGCTACGCGGTGTGGAAGCTGGCTGTTAGCGAGAGCGATCCGAAGGTCATGTACGCCGGCACCGGCGCCCCTTCGCGATCGGCCCTGTTCCGCTCGCGCGATGGCGGGCAGACCTGGGAACAGACTTCCCTGGAAATGCCGGAATTCTGCGAAGGCGTGAATCGCCCGCGGATGCTTGCCGTGGTCGTCGATCCCGATGATGCCAACGACGTTTGGGCCGGTGTCGAGGAAGGTGGACTTTGGCGGAGCCGCGATGGCGGTGACACCTGGGACCGCATCGACACGACCTGGTCGGAGTTCGGCGGCAATTCGGACCTGCACGACATCATGATCCTGCCGCAGGATGATGGCAGCAAGGTCCATCTCGCCCTGACGGTGATCGCGCTCTACCGTTCGACCGACGGCGGCAAGACGTGGGAACGGACGCCTGCCAAGGAAGCGTGGGGCCTGCGCTATTCGCGTATCATGGTCCGCAAGCCGGGCAGTGCCACGCAGCTCGCGGTAGGCATCGGCGATGGTACGCCGGGAACGACCGCGGCGATCCTGACTTCCGACGATGCTGGCCTGACCTGGACCCGTTCGGAGCTGGACAAGCCTTCGAACTCCTGCATGTGGGCCTTCGGATCTAATCCGGCAGACCCGGATTTCCTCCTTTCCGCAAGCAAGTTCGGGTATCTCTATCGCAGCACCGACGGTGGGCGGACTTGGGCCAAGGAATGGCGCGAGTTCAACGAGATCACCGACCTGACTTGGATTCCGGGCGTTCCGGAAGATCTGGGGTTGCCGCATGTCACCAATTAAAGTCGATCGCATCGCGCACATCGTTCTCTTTGTGCGCGATCCGGAAGCCTCCGCGCAGTGGTACTGCGACGTGCTCAACATGAAGATCACGGCTCGCGCCGGCGATGGCCCCTACAAGGGCGGCGTGTTCATGAGCTTCGGCGAAAGCGACCACGACATTGCCCTGTTCAAGGCCGAGGAAGGCGCGGCCAAGGGCAAGGAGTTCGAGCATATCGGCCTGATGATGGCCGGCACCAGCATGGACGACCTGCGCGCCAACTACGACTTCTTCAAGGAGCGTGGTGTGGAGATCGCCGAGATACTCGATCACGGGGTGTCGGTAGGGATCTACTTCTACGATCCGGACGGACACATGCTTGAGGTGTTCTGCCAGAAGATTCCGCAGGCGGGTGGCCTTTCGCAGGCTGAACTCAATCGCAATCAGGGACAGGCCGATCCGATCCAACTGTGATCGGGCGTGCCGGCATTTATTGCACAAGGTATAGTGTAGGAATCTACCATGACTAATTACGCTTCCAATTTCGGCGCTTTTCACGTTCGTCGCTGGTACGCCCAGGTTCAGGAAATCTGGGCAGGCGAGACGGGTGCCGCCGCCGATGGCGCGCCCCTGTTCAAGTACATGGTCGGTGCATGCCTCAAGAACCCCTATGCCGGGCAGTACGTCGAGGACCTTTCGGCATGGATCGAAGCTTCGCCTGCGCTTGGCGAGGAATTCGGTCGGCGTCTCAACGCCCTTTCGGGCGGAGCGAAGATCGAAAGCTACGGCAAGGCGATCCTCGTCGGGCTCGACGGTGAATACGAACACGGCAATGCCCTGCTGACCAACCCTGCCGCCGATCCCGTCCGCAAGGCCGTCGGTGGTGGTGCGTCGTGGGTTCCGTCGACCGGCAAGCGCGGCGTGCCGGGCACGATCCTCGACATTCCGCTTGGTCACAAGGACGCCCTTTATGTCCGGTCGCACTACGACACCATGAGCGTGTCGTTCGATGACGGCCCGAAGGCCGATGAAGTCATCGTATGCTGGGCTTTCGCCACGCGCGGTCGTCTCAACGCACGCCTCGGTGGCCTGCGCGCAGAAGACGCCGAAGGCAACGGCCTGACCTGAAGGAAGCGTGATCTGATGTCTGCGTCTCAGGTTCCGGATATGCCGCCGTCCGCCATTTCGCTGTTGGAAGGCGAGCGGACACGCACTGTTGTCAATGGCGACGTGGGCATCCACGTGCGTGAGTGGGGATCGCCGGCCAATCCGGCGATCGTCCTGCTGCACGGTCTTCGGGGCTACTCCGGAACCTGGCGTAATCTGGCTCAGGCTCTCGGCGACCGTTTTCATCTCATCGCTTTCGACGCGCGCGGTCGCGGAGAGAGCGACTGGGATCGCGGTCGCAACTATTACACCGACGCTTACGTCACCGATCTCGAGGCCGTGGTGGCCGCGCTCGGTCTCGATCGGTTCGTGCTGATCGGGCATTCCATGGGCGGCACCACGTCCTACGTTTACGCGGCCAGCAATCCCGAACGGCTCGAGGCCTTGGTCGTCGAGGACATTACCGCCGGTTCCTCGGTTTCCGGCGAGGGCTTCGAACGGATCGTCCGGGAAATGCGGGCTCTGCCAACCCGTTTTGCGGACTGGGGCGAGGCGCGGGCCTATTGGCGCAAGCTGCGTCCCAACGTGGGCGATGTCGCCATTGAGGAGCGCCTTTGGGAAAGCATGCGCGCGCAGGAAGATGGTTCGGTGATCTGGCGCTACGACGCTGAGGGAATCGCCGAAACGCGCATCGCTCCCGACCCGGCGCGGGTGGTCGATCTTTGGCCGGTTATAGCCGCCATCGACGTGCCGACCCTGGTCATCCGGGGCGGTCGCTCCGATTTTTGCAATCTCGATGCCGTGCGCAAGCTGGAGGGGCAGAACTCCATGCTGCGCCATGCCACTGTGGATGGCGCATCGCACTATGTCCATGATGATGCACCGCAGGATTTCGTTCGACTTGTCGAAGGTTTCCTCGCCGGGGTGAGCGCCCGTGCAGCAATTGATGGGCGCACAAGACAGGAACAGACAGCATGAGCGAACAATCTCCGCGCAGCGAGCGCACCGGCGCGGACGTGATGTTCGATGCCCTCTTCGAAGGAGGGTCGACGATCTGCTTCGCCAATCCGGGTACCACCGAGTTGACGATGGTCAGTGCCTTGGCGCGCAATGGCAAGATCCGTTCGGTTCTCAGCCTGTTCGAAGGTGTCTGCACCGGGGCAGCTGACGGATACGCGCGTGTCTCGGGCAAGGTTCCGATGACGCTGCTGCACCTCGGCCCAGGCTTCGCCAACGGCATTGCCAACCTGCATAATGCCCGTCGCGCCGGTTCGCGTATCATCAACCTGATTGGCGATCATGCGACCTGGCATCTGGAATACGATGCTCCGTTGACGTCCGACATCGAATCGCTGGCCTCCCCGGTTTCACGGCAGGTCATTCGCATGGCCTCGACCGGGGCCATCGCTGCCGATGTCGATGCCGCTTTCGCCGCGACGTGCGAAGCGGAAGGCGGAGCGGCAACGCTTGTCGTCCCGACCGATGTGATCGATGCGGCCGCGGTTGGTGATAAGGCGCAGCTTGTGGCCCGCGAATGGGCAGGCACTCCGGTAGATGCCGGCGTGATCAGCCAGGCGCGGGCGGCACTGGACGGGGCGGACGATGTGATCGTCCTGCTGGGTGGCAATGCCCTGTGCGAGGCCGGCATCCGTGCCGGTGCGGCACTGGCGGCGCATCTTGGCGGGCGACTGCTGATGGAGCCTTACCCTGCTATCGTGACGCTGGGCGGTGACCTTCCGGCGGTCGAACGGCAGGCCTATTTCCCTGACGATGTGATCGCGCAGATGGGCTCTGCCAAGGTCGTGCTTGCCGGATCGCGCATGCCGATCAGCTATTTCGGCTATGAAGGTTATCCCAGCCAGCTCGTCGTCGAGGAAAATCTAGTAAGGCTTGCCGGCCCCGAACACGATGCCGTCGCAGCGCTCGAGCAGTTGTGCGAGGCTTTTGATGCCGCCACGCTGCCGGTGCAGCCCGCGGCAGAACCGGCACTTGCGACGGGTGATCGCGATGCCGCTCTGACTCCGGCGCTGGTGATCGAGGAACTGATCGCCCAACTGCCAGAAGACACCATCATTTCGCTGGAAGGCTCGACCCTGGGTGGACCGTGGCTGCGCAACGCGCATCGCGCGCGTCGCCATCGGGTGATGACCAATACCGGCGGAGCGATCGGGCAGGGGCTGCCCTGTGCGGTGGGTGCGGCCCTGGCGGCGCCCGAATCCCGGGTCGTCTCGCTTCAATCCGACGGCAGCGCTCAGTATACTTTGCAGTCGTTGTGGACGATGGCGCGTGAAAAGCTGCCGGTGACTGTCATCATGGCTGCGAACCATCGTTATGCCATCCTGCAGACCGAGCTGACGCGTGCGGAAGCGCCTCTGGACGATACCGTGATCGCCGGGCTGACCAAGCTCGACAATCCGCGCGTGGACTGGGTGTCGCTGGCGGCTGGCTATGGCGTGAAGGCTATCAAGGTCACAACTTCGGGTGAACTGGCTGCGGCTCTCAGCGAAGGTCTTGCCCTTGACGGGCCGCTGCTGATTCAGGCGGAACTGCCTTGAGCACGGCACCGGTAGCCATCGTCACGGGTGGCAGTGGAGGAATCGCCCCGGGGATCGTGCGTGAACTGTGCGCGGCTGGTTTCAGAGTCGTGATTACCGCACGAAGCCTGGAGCGGCTTGAAGCAGCTGCACGGTCCTTGGAAGCGCACGGTCAAGTCGTCCCGCTTGTATCGGATGCAACCAGTCCGGAGCAGATTGCTCTCATGGTCGAAGCGACGCTCGATCGCTTCGGCCGGATTGACGTGCTGGTCAACGCCGCGGCGAGTTCGAATCCGATCGGTGGCGCGATCGAGGATGTCGACGTCGATCTGCTGATTACCGATGTAGACACAAAGGTCGGCGGGTATTTGCGCTATACTCAGGCCGTTGTGCCGGCGATGAAGGCGCAAGGTTCGGGACACGTCATCAATATCGGAGGCCTGACCGGGCGGTCCAGCGACACGCTGAGCGGACTTCGCAATGTCGCGGTTTCGCACCTGACGAAAGTGCTGTCGGACCAGCTTGGTCCATTCGGCATCACCGTCAATGCGGTGCATCCCGGTATTGTGCGGACACCGCATCTGGACGAACTCTTTGTCGAGTTGGCGCACGAGCGCGGTGTCGACAGTGCGATCGTCGAGGCGGAGTTCACGGCCGATATTCCCACCGGCTCAATCCTGGATGTCGAGGCGGTCGGACGGCTTGTCACGTTTATCGCGACGGCACCGAATGCGGCGGTCACCGGACAGTCGCTTACCGTCGATGGCGGCTATTCGCGCGGTATTTACCTCTAGGATGCTTATAAAAAAGGAGACTGATCATGGCTGGTGATACGGCGGCTACCCCAAAGTACCCTCTTTCGATGCGGATCCTGCACTGGGTGCGTGCGGTCATCATCCTCGGCCTGATCTGGTCGGGCTGGTACATGACCGGCCTGCCTGAGAGTACGCCGCTCGACACTTTCGACATGTTCTACCACAATCACAAGCAGTTCGGCGTTCTCGTTTGGCTGCTGGCGGTGGTGCATCTGACGATCCGTTGGCGCAATCGGCGTATCCTCCCGCATGAGCCGGAAGCGCTCAAGCCCTGGGAAAAGACCCTTTCGCACATCGTTCACCGCTTGATCATGCTGTTGACGGTTCTGGTTCCCCTGCTGGGTTACTCGATGTCGGCGAGCTTCACGCAGAGCGATGGTGTCCCGTTCTTCTTCTTCGGTGAAGTGCCTGAGATCCTGCCCAAGAACGACGCGGCATTCGAAGTGTTCGATACTCTGCACCAATACAGCGCGTATGTATTGCTCGGCCTCGTCTGTCTCCACGTGGTCGGCGCGCTCAAGCACCGCATCCTCGACAAGGGTGGGGAAACCGACGTCCTGCCGCGGATGCTCTGACAGTCACACCCGAACAATAAGGCGATACCATGATGGCAGATTCTGCCCTTGGACTCTTGCGTCCCGACACTTTGGATAGCCAGGACGGGATCGGGGTTATCAATCCGGCAGACGGCGGGCTTATTGCCCATGCCCGGCTATATGATATCGGCGAAATAACGGCGATGATCGAGGCGGCCGATGCGGCCCGGCATGGCTGGGCCGCGCGCACCGCCAAGGATCGCAGCGATGTGCTGCGGGCATGGTACGACCTGATCGTCGACCATGCCGAAGAGCTTGCTTTGCTGATGACGCTGGAGAGCGGCAAGCCACTGGCCGAGGCGCGGGCCGAGGTAAAGTACGGCGCAGCCTTCATAGAATGGTTTTCGGAAGAGGCGCGCCGTGCTTACGGCGAGGTGATTCCCAGCTTTGCGACCGACAAACGGGTGCTCACGCTGCGCCAGCCGGTTGGCACTTGCGCGGCGATCACGCCCTGGAACTTCCCCTTGGCGATGATCACCCGGAAGGTTGCGCCCGCGCTTGCCGCGGGGTGTTCGATCATCGTCAAGCCGGCCGATGCCACGCCGCTCTCGGCGTTGGCATTGGAAACGCTGGCACATCGGGCTGGCGTGCCCGATACCTTGTTTCGGGTCACGCCCGCGCGCAATTCTCCCGCAGCGGGTGACTTGTTCTGCACCCATCCGCTGGTGCGCAAGATCAGCTTCACCGGCTCGACTGAAGTGGGCAAGGTCATCATGGCCAAGGCCGCAGGCCAGGTTAAGCGCCTGAGCCTCGAACTGGGCGGCAACGCGCCGTTCATCGTGTTCGACGATGCGGACCTGGACCGCGCAGTGGCCGGCGCCCTGGCTTCGCGCTTTCGAAATGCCGGGCAGACCTGCGTCTGCGCCAACCGCTTTCTCGTCCAGGCCGGCATCCATGACGCATTCGTTGAAAGGCTGGCGGCGGCCGTTGCGCAGTTGCGGGTCGATAATGGCATCAACGCCTCGTCGACGATGGGACCGCTGATCGACGATCGCGCGGTCAAGCGCGTGTCCGGCCTTGTTGCCCGGGCGATCGAAGAAGGCGCGGTGCGCGTCGGCGGTAGTGCTACGGCTCCCGAAGCTGGCTCCTTCCATGCTCCCGTGGTGCTTGCCGGGGTAACCGCCGAGATGGCGATTGCATCCCAGGAAATATTCGGCCCTGTCGCACCGGTACTGCGCTTCGAGGACGAAGCCGAGGCGCTGCGGATCGCCAACGACACGCCCTTCGGCCTTGCAGCCTACATCTTTACCACTGACGCGGCGCGCCAATGGCGGATGATGGAAGGGCTGGAGTACGGCATGGTAGGTGTCAATGACGGCCTGATCTCCACGGAAGTTGCCCCGTTCGGCGGCGTGAAGGAATCCGGTTTCGGGCGCGAAGGATCGAGCCACGGTCTGGCGGATTACATGAATGTAAAGTACTGCCTCGTGGGCGGACTTTGACCTGTCCGGAAGACGGCACAGGGCAGGGCTGAAAGGTATCTGGCGATGAGCGAAGATCGGTTTGAACGCGGCCTGAAGTTGCGCAAGGAAGTTCTGGGCGCCGCATATGTTGAGAATGCCATGGCTCGGGCGGATGAATTCACCCGCCCGATGCAGGAGCTTTCGACTACCTACTGCTGGGGCGAGATCTGGTCGCGACCGGGCCTGGCCCGCCGCGATCGCAGCTTGATCAACCTTGCCATGATCAGTGCGCTGAACCGCCCGCATGAGTTGCGCCTTCACGTCAAGGCGGCCCTTCGCAACGGCCTGACGCATGAAGAGATCAGGGAAGCCCTGCTGCAGGTTGCAGTCTATTGCGGGATCCCGGCGGGCATCGATTCGACCCGTATCGCTTCGGAGGCCATCGCCGAGTACGAAGCTGAATCGGCCGATGCAGCGGAAGTCGAAGCTACCGGGGGCGGCGCGTAGGGCTGGCACTGAAACTGTGGCCTCCTGACCGCCACATTTCGCGGTGACACCTGTATAGTGAGCCTGAGCGGGCCGTTCACGGCGTCGTCCATGCGTGAGCCGTGGAACACCTGAAAGCCCTGTCTGGAGGAGGGCCGAGCCGATTTCGGAAGGAAATCGGCTCCGGCGCCGAGAGGGCTGGAGCGGGCTCAGGGGCGTGAACGGAAGGGCCAGGCGGTAACCTTGCCCGCCCATAGCGCCCACCAGATCAGCACCGGTTGCAGGGCGAGCCGGGGCACGTGATAGGCAAGCCCAAGGCCATTGTCCGGCCTCGCCATGTCGATCAGCATATGCTGCACGTTAGCCGGCCAGACACACAGCGCATAGGCGGCAAGACCCCAAGCCGCAGCACGTCGCAGCGCGGGTGAGAAAGGCTGGGCCAGCCCTGCCGCGCCAGCCAACTCGGCAAGGCCGGTCAGCGCGATGACGCTTGCCGGAAACGGAACCCACGGCGGTACAATCGAGAGAAACGGGCCGGGAAGGGCGAGGTGGAGCACGCCTGCTGCTGCATAGAGCACGGCAAGGAGCCATCGGCAGCCGGATCGTATGGTCATGCTGGCTTCCCTTCCATAAAGCGTCGCGCGCATGAAAAATGCGCCCGAGCCTGTTGCCCGGGCGCATAAGTTGCCAAGCCAGGGTAGGCTCGAGGGCGCTGGACATGCCGCAGGTCGCTTGTGGATTGCAACCACTGCAAGACATTAATTTGTTTGGCGTATCGGTTGCGCAAATGAGAAGACGGCCGCGAGAAACTCCCGGCCGTCTTCCGCAGGGGACCTCTTGGTCTTATGGCGCTGGCGCTTACTTGGCCGAAGCGACCTTGGTGTAGGGCACGAAGTCCTGAAGTCCGACGAAGCCGCTCCAGAATCGGCTGCCGCGATCGTGCAACTGCACGGTGTCGAGACGGCACAGCTGGCTGGAGTACAGCTTGGTGACGAGAATGTCGTCGTCGTCGAGTGAATCGGCATTGGTCGGGCGGTTGACGTAAAGCGTTTTGCCGATGCGATAGACGATCGCCGTCTTGTCGATCACGCGTGTGTCCTGCGCCATGTAGGACGGAATGCAATTGACCGGCTTTCCGGCCTCGCGGCCATCGAGCATCTTGGCCAGCTGTTCCTCGCCGGTGAGCTTGGTGCGCGCATCGGCGACGGGTGCGGCAAGGAGCGTGGCGACGACAGCTACAGCGGCGAGTACCTTCTGCATGTCATTTCTCCTTATGATCCCACTTCCCTTTCATCGCGACTGTTGCACGGAGCGTCTTAACCCAAGCTGACCGCCAAGGCTCTGGGAGGAAGGGGGGCAAGGGCCGATATCAGGCGGTTCCGCCGACGGTGAGGCCCTCGATCAGGAGGCTGGGCTGGCCGACGCCAGCCGGCACGCTCTGCCCGCCCTTGCCACATATTCCCACGCCCTCGTCGAGTGCCAGGTCGTTGCCAATGCCCTTGACCCGGGTGAGAACGGAAGGGCCGTCGCCGATCAGCGTCGCGCCCTTGATCGGCGCGCCGAGCTTGCCGTTTTCGACCTTGTAGGCCTCGGTGCAGGAGAACACGAACTTGCCCGAGACGATGTCGACCTGGCCGCCGCCGAAGTTCTTGGCGTAGATGCCGTTGCCGATGCGGCTGAGCAGTTCCTCGGGATCGTCGTTGCCGGACTTCATGAAGGTATTGGTCATGCGCGGCAGCGGGGCATGGGCGTAATTCTCGCGGCGCCCATTGCCGGTCGGCTCCACGCCCATCAGGCGCGCATTGAGGCGATCCTGCATGTAGCCTTTGAGCACGCCGTCCTCGATCAGCACCGTCTCGCGCGTCGGGGTGCCCTCGTCGTCGATGGTGAGTGAGCCGCGGCGGCCCATGAGCGAGCCGTCGTCGACGATGGTGACGCCCGGAGCGCCGACGCGTTCGCCGATGCGTCCGGTGAAGGCCGAAGTGCCCTTGCGGTTGAAATCGCCCTCGAGGCCGTGGCCGATGGCTTCGTGCAGCAGCACGCCGGGCCAGCCGGGGCCGAGCAGTACGGTCATCTCGCCTGCCGGGGCGTCGACGCTTTCAAGGTTGATCAGCGCGCGTTCGAGCGCGGTGTCGATGGCGCGGTTCCAGTTCTCGGGCTTGAACAGGTCGTCGTAGAGCCAGCGACCGCCCATGCCGAACGATCCGGTCTCGCGTCGTCCGTTGCTTTCGGCGACGATCGAGACGTTGAGGCGGACCAGCGGTCGCACGTCGGTGGCGACGAAGCCGTCGGCCCGCACGATTTCGACCACCGACCACGAACCTGAGAGGCTCGCGCTGACCTGCGCGACACGCGGGTCGCGGGCGCGGGCGGCCGCGTCGATGGTCTCGAGCAGCTTCACCTTCTCGCCGAAGCCGACGAGATCGAGTGGCGAGGCATCGGTGTAGAGGTGCTGGTTGCTCTTCTGTGGCGGTGCGGCGCGCTTGCCAGTGGCAGGGTCAAGCAGTTGCAGCGTCTCGCCGGCGCGGCGGATCGCGGCGGCGGAAATTTCGTTGGCGTGGGCGAAACCGGTCATCTCGCCCGAAACGCCGCGCAGGCCGAAGCCGGCGTCGCGCGAATAGTCGGCGGTCTTGAGCCGGCCGTCGTCGAAGCCGAAAGCCTCTGTCGCCATGAACTGCATGTAGAGTTCGCCGTCGTCGCAGGCCTGCAGCGTTTCCGCGGCAAGCGCCTGCGCGTCCTCGGGCGTGAGTTGGCGATAGAGGAGCGAGCGCGGGTCAGTAACGGTCATAGGACCGGATATAGGCCCCCCGGCGCGAATTGAAATGGCAATGGTCCTTATCGGGGACCCTTATCGGGGGGCCTTATCGGGCCCGCGCCGGTGATATTGAGGGGCGTCCCGGCCGATGACCGGGACGAGTGCCGATCAGGCTGCCTGCCGGTCGGCCGGGCCGCCCTTCAGGACGAAGCGGCGATCGCAATAGCCGCATTCGACATAACCCTTTTCGTCGATCTCCATCCACACGCGCGGATGGCCCAGCGCTGCGGGCTTGTAGGCGCCGTTGGCGCGGATGTCGGAAGCCCCGTCGCAGGAGACGCGATGGGAATCGGTGTAGACGGTTTCGGGCGCGTTGCTCATGAGCTGCGCCATTAGCAGCGAGTGCGGGCCATTTCCAGCCGGGAAGGGCGCAGATTCGCAACCGCGTGTGGGAAGATCTTGCATGGTCCGGGGAAGGGGCCTCGCATACCGCCTTGCCAGCCGGGGCTTTACCCGGGAAGCAACTTCCCCCAAATGCGCAGGAATGACCAGCACTTCAGCCCCCGCCATCTCCATTCGCGACCTCAAGAAGCGCTACGCCCCGGCCGGTGGCGGCGAGGGCAAGCTGGCCCTCAAGGGCGTTTCCTTCGATGTTCCGGAAGGCGGCATCTTCGGTCTGCTCGGCCCCAACGGCGCGGGCAAGTCGACGCTGATCAACATCATGGCGGGCCTCGTTCGCAAGACCTCCGGTTCGATCGATATCTGGGGCTTCGACATCGATCGGGACCAGCGCAATGCAAAGCGTTCGATCGGTATCGTCCCGCAGGAGATCGTCTTCGATCCCTTCTTCACGCCTTACGAGGTGCTGGAGATCCAGGCGGGCCTCTACGGCATCGCCAAGCATTTGCGCCGCAGCGAGGAACTGCTGCGCGCCGTCCACCTCGCGGACAAGCGCGATGCCTATGCGCGCACGCTGTCTGGCGGGATGAAGCGCCGCCTGCTCATCGCCAAGGCGCTTGTCCATCAGCCGCCGGTGCTGGTGCTCGACGAGCCGACCGCGGGTGTCGATGTGGAATTGCGCCGCCAGCTCTGGGAACTGGTTACCGAGATGAACCGCGAAGGCGTGACGATCGTGCTCACCACGCACTACCTCGAGGAAGCCGAGGAACTGTGCGACCGCATCGCCATCATCAATCACGGCGAACTGATCGCCAACAAGCCGACCCGCGAACTGGTGGGCATGGCACGCGAGAAGATCCTGGTGCTCACGCTCGATCGCGACCTGACCGAACTGCCCAGCCACCCCGGCTTCGTGAAGTGCGAGACGAGCGGCGAACGCATTCTCGAGATCACGTACGACAAGGACCGCGCCAATGCCGGCGAGATCCTCTCGGCGGTGCAGGCGCAGGGGTTCTCGATCGTCGACGTGACGACTCGCGAAGCCGATCTCGAGGACGTCTTCGTCAGCCTTACCAGCCAGGCAGCCTGACCTGCCCTTGTAGGAGGGCAGGGGGCGGAACAGCCAAAAAGACAGGCTATCTACCGGCAGGTTATTGCGATTGGGCGCGTCTCTCGCCAATGAGGCGGGATGGAACCGTCAGATCGCAGTAGCGTGCAATACGATGTCGTCGTCATTGGTTCAGGGGCAGCGGGCCTTACCGCCGCGCTGGCACTGGCCTCGAAGCTCAAGGTTCTGGTCCTCGCCAAGGGCCAGTTGACCGGTGGCTCCACCGCCTGGGCGCAGGGCGGCATCGCAGCCGTGCTGGATGCCGGAGACACCTTCGAAGAGCATATCCGTGACACGATGGTCGCCGGTGCGGGCCTCAACCGGCTGGAGACGGTCGAATACGTCGTCGAGCGCGCGCCGAGCGCGATCGGGCGGCTGGTCGAACTGGGCGTGCCGTTCAACATGGAAGGCGATGCGCTGCACCTGACGCGGGAAGGCGGCCATTCCCATCGCCGCATCGTCCACGTCAACGATGCCACCGGCTGGGCCGTGCAGCAGGCGCTGCTCAAGGCTGCCGAGGACAGCCCCAACATTACCCTGCTGCCGGGCCGTTCGTGCATCGACCTTATCACCGGGCGGCACGAGATGCGCTATTCCGGTTCGGGACGCATCTGGGGCGTCTATGCACTCAACGAGGAAACCGGCCACGTCGAGGCCTATACGGCGCGTGCCACGGTGCTCGCCACCGGCGGGGCGGGGCGCGTCTATCGGTTCAGTACTGCGCCGCGCGGCGCCACCGGGGACGGGATCGCCATGGCCTGGCGTGCCGGTGCACGCGTCTCCAACATGGAGATGATGCAGTTCCACCCGACCTGCCTCTACAATCTGGAGGTCAAGAACTTCCTTATTACCGAGGCGGTGCGCGGCGAAGGCGGACATCTCAGGCACCCGGTCACCGGGCGTCGCTTCATGCCCGACTATGACGAGCGCGCCGAACTGGCGCCGCGCGACGTGGTAGCCCGCGCGATCGACGACCAGATCAAGCGCTATGGCCTCGACTATGTCCACCTCGACATCAGCCACCGTCCGCCCGAGTTCGTGAAGGAGCACTTCCCGAACATCTACGAGAAGCTGATCTCGCTGGGCATCGACATGACCAGGGAGCCGATCCCGGTGGTGCCGGCGCAGCACTACACCTGCGGCGGCGTGCTGGTGGATCTGGACGGACGGACCGACCTGCCCGGGCTCTATGCCGCGGGCGAATGCACCGAAAGCGGGTTGCACGGGGCGAATCGCCTTGCGTCCAATTCGCTGCTCGAATGCTTCGTCTTCGGCGAGGCGGCAGCCGCGCACATTCTCGACCACTGGGACGCTTTCGATGCCCCGCCGCCGATTCGCGACTGGGACGAGAGCCGCGTCACCGATTCGGACGAGGAAGTCGTCATCAAGCAGAACTGGACCGAGATTCGCCGGTTCATGTGGAACTACGTCGGCATCGTGCGCACCACCAAGCGGCTGGAACGTGCGATGCACCGCATCCAGATGCTCAATGGCGAAGTGGAGGAATATTACCGCCACTTCCGCGTCTCGACCGATCTCGTCGAACTGCGCAACCTGCTGCAATCGGCGGAACTGATCGTGGATTCGGCGCTGCGGCGTCACGAGAGCCGCGGCCTGCACTACACGCTCGATTACCCCGAGACGCTTCCGGTCGCTGAGGACACGGTGCTGGTTCCCTAGAGAGGCGGGGCCCGGGTACGCACTCCTCTTGCGTCATTCCCGCGCAGGCGGGGGAGCGATGCGCGCTGCAGGCACCCGTGATCAGGTGCCGATTCCGAGCAGCCGACCGAGGAAGATCAGCACGATCGCGCCGATGATCGAGGCGAGGCAGCCGGCGCGGCTGAAATCGCTCTGCCCGCGGCTGGAAACCAGCCCGGCGACGAGCGAGCCGCCGATGCCCAGCAGAATCGTGGCGATCCAGCCCATGTCGACCGCGCCCGGGTAGAAGAAACGCGCCAGAACGCCGATGACGAGGCCGCTGATGATGGCGCCGATGATGTTGAGCATGATTCCGGTTCCCTCCTGCCAGCCTGCTTTCGCGTCAGGCGGCCTTATAACCGTTGAAAGACAAGACGGTTGCATTGTGTCCCGGCTTGCCTGCGAAAGCGGTGACAGACAAGATCGGGGCACGGGCAGGGCTTAGGGGAACTCGTTTCGTCGTATTCCTGATTCCGTTCGTCGTCAGATTACTGGGGAAAAATTTTTCCGTGCGGGCATGACATTCGGACTTGCCAGAGACGCGGGTGAAGGACTTTCCACGCGTCGCGAGAGCGGCGGGGCTGTCCAGCGGTTCGGTGGGAAAGTCTTCGCTTCAGGGGTGCCCCTCTTGCAGAGAAATTCAGAACAGGCACTATGGGTTGTGTCGCGACGGCGGCCGGGGCTCAATACCTAGAGGGATCGCAAGTTGGTGGGTCTTGATCCGCCAAGCGGCGAGTCCCGGTATGAAAGCCGACCGGAAGCCTCAAGGACCAAGGCGGAACGGGTAATTCCGTTCTCTTTTTGTACCGTATCTGGTAGACGGGGATGCAGATGCCCGCCGACTCGTGACGGTACCGCCTGGCCGATGCGGAAGAGATGAAGCTGCTTTCGGGCAGTTCGATGACAAGTGCGATGACACGGGGGCGAAAAGTGGATTTCAGGAACGAAAGCGACGCGGTCGTGGAAAGTGCTGACGTGGAACATGTCGGGGCGGTGGCTTCGGATACGGACAGTGCCGTAGAGGCACGGGACGCGAGCAAACAGAACAAGGAGACGGGCAAGGGCCCGGCAGTCGCCATGGAAAAAACCGACATCGCCACCGCAGATCTGGTCGACGCGGCGAAGGCGCCGCGCAAGAGCGATTCGAAGACCATCCATGACCGCCGTTTCACGATCGTCACGGACGAAAGCCGCGATGCGCTTCTGACCGACTTCGGCAAGGAAACGCTCGACGACCGCTACCTGCTGCCCGGCGAGAGGTATCAGGACATCTTTGCGCGCGTCGCGGATGCCTATGCCGACGACCAGGAACATGCGCAGCGTCTCTACGACTACATTTCGAAGCTGTGGTTCATGCCTGCCACCCCGGTCCTGTCGAACGGCGGCACCGGGCGCGGACTGCCGATCTCGTGCTACCTGAATTCGGTCGACGACAGCCTTGAGGGCATCGTCGCGACCTGGAATGAGAACGTCTGGCTCGCCTCGCGCGGCGGCGGCATCGGCACTTACTGGGGTTCGGTGCGCGGCATCGGCGAACCGGTCGGCCTCAATGGCAAGACCAGCGGCATCATTCCCTTCGTGCGCGTGATGGACTCGCTGACCCTCGCGATCTCGCAGGGCTCGCTGCGCCGCGGTTCGGCCGCTTGCTACATCGATGTCTCGCACCCCGAGATCGAGGAGTTCCTCGAGATCCGCAAGCCTTCGGGCGACTTCAACCGCAAGGCGCTCAACCTGCACCACGGCGTGCTGCTCACCGACGAGTTCATGGAAGCCGTGCGCGACGGTCGCGAATTCGAGCTCAAGAGCCCGCGCGACGGTTCGGTGCGCGGTTCGGTCAATGCCCGCTCGCTGTTCCAGAAGCTGGTCGAGACCCGCCTTGCCACCGGTGAGCCCTACATCGTCTTCTCCGACACCGTGAACCGCATGATGCCCAAGCATCACCGCGATCTCGGCCTGAAGGTCTCGACCTCGAACCTCTGCTCGGAAATCACCCTGCCCACGGGCCGCGACCACCTCGGCAACGACCGTACGGCGGTGTGCTGCCTGTCCTCGCTCAACCTGGAAACCTGGGACCAGTGGAAGGGCGAAAAGCGCTTCGTCGAAGACGTCCTGCGCTTCCTCGACAACGTGCTGCAGGACTACATCGATCGCGCGCCGGACGAGATGGCCCGCGCGAAGTACTCGGCCATGCGCGAACGTTCGGTCGGCATGGGCGTGATGGGTTTCCACTCGTTCCTGCAGCAGAAAGGCATCGCCTTCGAAAGTGCGATGGCCAAGGCGCTCAACCTGCAGATGTTCCAGTACATCAACCAGAAGGCCAACGAGGCTTCGATGATGCTCGCCAAGGAACGCGGTCCGTGCCCGGACGCGGCCGACCAGGGCGTGATGGAACGTTTCAGCTGCAAGATGGCGATCGCGCCGACCGCGTCGATCTCGATCATCTGCGGCGGCACTTCGGCCTGTATCGAGCCGATCCCGGCCAACATCTACACCCACAAGACGCTCTCGGGCTCCTTCGTGGTGAAGAACCCCTACCTGCAGAAGCTGCTGGCCTCGAAGTCGAAGGACTCCGCCAACGTGTGGAACTCGATCCTCGAGCATGGCGGTTCGGTCCAGCAGCTCGACTTCCTCTCGCCGGAGGAAAAGGCGATCTACAAGACCAGCTTCGAGATCGACCAGCGTTGGCTGCTCGAATTCGCGGCCGACCGCACGCCCTATATCGACCAGGCCCAGTCGCTGAACCTGTTCATCCCGGCCGACGTCGACAAGTGGGACCTGATGATGCTGCACTTCCAGGCGTGGGAAAGGGGCATCAAGTCGCTCTACTACCTGCGCTCGAAGTCGGTGCAGCGTGCCGGTTTCGCCGGCGGCGTGGAAGCGGACAACACCAAGGAGGCACCCAAGTTCGAGATCGGCGAGACGACCGACTACGACGAGTGCCTCGCCTGCCAGTAAGGGGATTGTCAGGGGCGTTCATCAGCGACCCCGACACAGACACCCAGCGGAAGCGGCCTCCGGAAATCCGGGGGCCGTTTTCGTTTGGGCTTTGGCAAAGGTGGGTGCGGTCTGTTCAGGCCGTGCATCCCGCCGCCGCGGATTACTCCACGGTCATGCGGAACGGCAGTTCGATGTCGATCTTCACCCGGTAGTTGGGCCCGTTGCCGCCGCTGCGGTCGACGACCGTCACGATCACCGCGCTGCACTTCACCATCGCGTGCGAGAGGTGCCAGCGCTTGAGCCATTCGCGAAACTGCGTGGTCAGGGTGCGCGGGCAATAGCCGATCACAACTTCATCGATCGTGACCGTGACGTCGCCCCGGCTGTTCGTGTGATCCTCGTCAAGGTCGAGCGTGGCAATGCATTCGTGTTTGCGGCGCAGGGCATCGCCATTGCCGGCGATCGCCTTCAGTTCCGGCTGATAGTGCGATGTGCGCACGATCTCGTGGCGGAATTCACCCTTGCCGTGCAGGAAAAGGAAACGCGTCTCGCCGCCGGGTACGGGCAGCAGGTCGGCATTGATCGGCGCCGCGCCAGGGCGCGTGGCCCTGTCGAGGATGACCGGCAAGATCAACCACCTGAAAAATCGTTCGAATTTCTTCCAGATACCCACTTTTGCACGCGACGCCCGATTTTCATGGGATTTTGACAGGTCCTTTAGTGCCGTTTGACTGTGGCCGATAGCCTGCAGTGGCGGCCGGTGGTGGAGTTTTCCCCGCCGTCTTTTGCGGCTTCGATGCCGAAACGGCGCAGAAATCGGCGCTGTTCGCGGTGCAGTGGGGGCGAATTCCCGACCTGCGTCAGTCAGTTATGATCCCGCAATGCAAGTAATCGTGTCGCAGGTGCACGACGGGAAACGGCATTGCCGGAACATGTCGGCGAAGTGTGCAACTTTTACCATTTGCGACAATTTGTGGCTTGAGATCGACGGGCCGAATGCGATGGGATCCCGTCCGACAATTCCTCTCCCAACACCAGTTTCAGGAACAGATACGACAATGCGCAAATGGCACCGATGGCTTTCCGTTTTCTTTGGCGTCTTCATGCTCTGGATCGCCGTCACCGGGGTTCTGAGCCAGGTTGCCGTGCTCTGGCCGAGCGGCGCGTCCGATGCCGCGGCGCAGGCTGCGGCCACGCCGCCGGTGGGCTTCGAATGCCCCGAAGGCTGGCGGTGCATGCCGCCACGCGGCGATGCCGGCGGGATCCGTTCGCTGACCGGCCTGTTCCATCACCTCCACTCGGGTGAAAGCTTCGGCCCGATCGGCACGCTGATTTCGGTGCTCTCCGGCCTGACCCTGATCTTCTTCTCGATCTCGGGCCTGTGGCTCTACGTGCAGATGTGGCGCAACCGGAAGAGCCGCTCGCTCAATCCGCGCTGGTTCTGGAAGTGAGGCTCAGGGGGTGCTGCCAAGGCCGAAGGTGGCATCCCCGCGCCCGGACAGGAGGACGCTCGTCTCGTCGACGCCGTCGACCTGGGTGATGACGATGAAGTCCTGCGCCCGATCGTCCGATGTCCCTTCGAGGAAGATCTCCTCTCCCTTCATGCCGGACACGATACCGATGCAGGAGCCGTCGGGATTGATTACCCGCATGCCCTTGCGGATCGTCCCCACGACCGTCGTCCAGGCGGTTTCCTCAGGTCTTGGCTGTGTCACGGGAATTCTCCTGATGGGTAGCGGCAGAAAAGCCGGCTCCGCTATACCATGATAATGTTCGGGGAGCCTTCGGGGTTCCTGCCCGTGCATCCGCGCGCCGCGCAAAGGGCAAAGCCGAGGAGCGAGCACGAGTCGCGTCGCACATGGGCGGGGTGGATCGGCTCTGGAATACTAGGGCTAGCGTCCCCATATTCGTCATGCCGCTAGATGTACGAAAACTTCGCTGTGAATATGTCGATGTACCCATCTGCAATAGCGGACGATTTTGGTTATCGTGCCGTCCTTCGCTCGGGTCATGTCACTGCGGGCGAAAGCGTTTTCGACCCGGAAAGTCCTGCTGAGCCGCCGATCCGGCTGGCCGAATCGACCGGGCCAATGATCAATCGATGCCCGGAGTGAGTCGCCCATGCCCCTTCTCGAAGCCCGCAAGACCTACAAGCCCTTCGAATATCCCTGGGCTTACGACTACTGGAAGCTCCAGCAGCAGGTGCACTGGCTGCCCGAGGAAGTGCCGTTGGGCGAGGACTGCCGGGACTGGGCGCAGAAGCTGTCGGAGCATGAGCGTAACCTGCTCACGCAGATCTTCCGCTTCTTCACCCAGGCCGACGTCGAGGTGCAGGACTGCTACCACGACAAGTACGCGCGGGTGTTCAAGCCGACCGAGATCAAGATGATGCTCACCGCCTTCTCCAACATGGAGACGGTGCACATCGCGGCCTACTCGCACCTGCTCGACACCATCGGCATGCCCGAGAGCGAGTACGGCATGTTCCTCGAATATGCCGAGCTCAAGGACAAGCACGACTACCTGCAGCGCTTCGGCGTCGACAGCGATGAGGACATCGCCCGCACGCTCGCCATGTTCGGCGGTTTTACCGAAGGCGTGCAGCTCTTCGCCAGCTTCGCGATGCTGATGAACTTCCCGCGCTTCAACAAGATGAAGGGCATGGGGCAGATCGTCTCGTGGTCGGTGCGCGACGAATCGCTGCACTGCGAGGGCATCACCCGCCTGTTCCACGCCTTCACCAAGGAGCGCGACTGTCTGACCAAGGCGGTGAAGGAAGACATCGCCGACCAGTGCCAAACCACCGTGCGGCTGGAAGACAACTTCATCGACCTGGCCTTCGAACTGGGTCCGGTTCCGGGCATGACTGCCAAGGACATCAAGAAGTACATCCGCTACATCGCTGACTGGCGTCTCGGCCAGCTTGGCCTCAAGCCGATCTACCTGATCGACGAGCACCCGCTGCCCTGGCTGCAGCCGCTGCTCAACGGCGTCGAGCACGCCAACTTCTTCGAAACCCGCGCCACCGAGTATTCGAAGGGCGCGACCCGGGGCAACTGGAACGATGTCTGGACGAACTTCGACCAGCGCCGCAAGGCCAAGGCCAACGACGTCGACGAACTAGACGACGGCAGCGAACCCGACATGTTCGGTGGTACGCAAGCGGCGGAGTAATCCGGCAAGGCCGGCCCGCTGCGACAAGTCGGTGGGCCGCCAAATCTCGTGGGTGGGGCAGCGACGAGCGCGGCTGTCTCATGCGCCTGCCATGCTGCAGTGCAAAATCGCCACGCTGCCTGTGACATGAAAGACACGGGTCGCAATTACCGGGCCGTTGGTGCCCTATTCCTGCAACCTTGGGATTGTACCGGGCGTTGAAACATCGGAACAAGGGTGCAGCCGAATTCGGCAGGAAAAGGCAAGCCAGTTCCTGCGACTCGTGCCGGAGGACGCGCCTGTGAAAGCCGGCGCCAGAGCCGGCCAGGCGCCGCCCGGACAGCGCGAATCCCCGTCCGGGCGGCGCTGCCACTCCTTGCGAAACGCTTGTCGCAGGAGTGCAATGGAGCGTCATGACGGAGCGTCACGGCTTGGTCGCGACGCTCCTTTTTCTTCAGTCGATCCGGATCAGGCCAGCCACGTCGAGGGATTGGGCATCGGCGCGTGTTTCTGCGCGTTGAGAAGGCTCATCACGCTGCGCACGATCACCAGTACGGCCACGGCGGGCAGGATCAGGAAGCCGATCAGCACGATCATGAGCATGAAGCCCAGGACAGAGCCCGCCAGTCCGATCCAGAACGTATTGATCAGGTACTGGTAATGCGAAACTTCCCAGTCCGCTTTCGGTTCGTTGCGCCACACAAATGCAAGGACGATGCCGATGATCGCCGTCACCCCGGTCATGAACGAGGCAAGATAAAGCAGGCTGATGATCGTCGGATTATTGAATTCGAAGCCGGAATTTGCAGGCGTCGGAGTGGGCTTCATTTCATCCATGGTAATCCTCCATGATGGCCGCCCGCAATGCTGCCTGTAATACCCGTGACGCGCAAGACGTTGATTTTGAGGTGCTCGCGCACGTTGTAAGGGCGGCGAAGGCCCGGTTTCCCGCCTTTTCTCAGCCAAGTCCGAGGAACAGGCCGGCCAGCGCCGCGCTCATCAGGTTGGACAGGCTGCCCGCCGCCAGCGCGCGCAGTCCCAGGCGCGCGATCACCGGGCGCTGGTTGGGGGCAAGACCGCCGGTCACCGCCATCTGGATCGCGATCGAGGAGAAATTGGCAAAGCCGCACAGCGCGAAAGTGACGACGGCGACAGTGCGCGCGGACAGGCCCGCCGCGCTGCCAAGGTCGATGAAGGCGACGAATTCGTTGAGCACGATCTTGGTGCCGAACAGGCTGCCTGCCTGGATTGCCTCGTGCCAGTCGGGCGTGGCGAGCAGGTAGAAGACCGGCGCGAGCAGGTAGCCCAGCAGCGACTGGAAGGTGACGTCCCGGTAGCCCATCAGGCCAGCCGCCCAGTCGACCACGCCATTGGCCAGCGCGATCAGGGCAACGAAGGCAAGGACCATCGCGCCGACCGCGACCGCCAGCTTCACGCCGGTCTGTGCGCCTTGCGATGCGGCCATGATGAGATTGGCGGGGCGTTCCTCGTCATGCGGCACTTCTGCCTGCGCGCCGCAGGCCGCGGCTTCGAGCGCGGCGTCTTCCTGGGCAAGCGTCAGGCTGCGCGGATCGGGCATGATCATCTTGGCCATGAAGATGCCGCCCGGCGCCGACATGAAGGCGGCGGCCACGAGATAGTCGATGCGGATGCCCATGCTGGCGTAGGCCGCCAGGATCGTGCCGGCGACACCGGCCAGGCCCACCGTCATCACGCAGAACAGCTGCGAGGGCGTCAGCCCGGCGATGTAGGGGCGGATGACCAGTGGGCTCTCGCTCTGCCCGACGAAGATGTTGGAGGCCGCACACAGGCTCTCGACCTTGCTGATCCCGGTCACTTTCTCCAGCGCGCCGCCGATCCAACGGATCACCAGCGGCATGATCCGCAGGTAGTAGAGGATCGAGATCAGCGAGGCGAAGAAGATGATGACCGGCAGCGCCGAAATCGCAAAGCTGGTGCCGCCGATCTCGGGCCGGGCGAGGGGGCCGAACAGGAACTCCACCCCGGCATGGGCATAGCCGAGCAGGTTGCTCACGCCGCGCGATGCGCCATTCAGCAGCGACCGGCCGAAGGGCACGTAAAGGACGAGGGCGGCAAAGCCCGCCTGCAGCGCAAAGGCAGCGCCGACCACGCGCAGACGGATGGCTTTTCGATCTGTGGAGAGGAGGAATGCGACAGCGACGATGAGAGCAATGCCGATCAGGCTGTAGGCAACGTGCATTCGGCGCATTTCTCCGTAGGAGGGCAAAAAACCCGGCAAACCTAATGTCCTGCGGTAACGGCGGCTAGTGCAATTGCGAGGACGAGCGGTTAGATCATCCGCCCATGATTACGCCGTCCTCGCCGCAATCGCGCAACTGTCCGCCGGGCCTCATGCTCTTCTCGCTGATTTATGGCGGCATGGTGACACTGGGCGGCGTGCTGGGCGCCAAGCAGGTGTCGATCGGGCCGCTTGCGGTGGAGGCGGGCATCTTTCCCTTCCTCACCCTGGTGGCGACGTCGAGCGGCATTGCCGAACTCTACGGCAAGGACACCGCGAACCGGCTGGCGCGCTTCGGACTGGTGCCGCTGGTCATGGCGATCGCGCTGACCTTCTTCGTGCTGCAACTGCCGACCGATCCGGGTATGTACGAGCCGGCCAAGGCCGCCTTTCCGGTCATCCTAGGGCAGTCGGGCCGGATGATGGCGGCGGGGATCTGCGCCTATGCGGTCTCGCTCACACTCAATATCTGGATTTTCTCCAGGCTACGCGCCGCGACCGGGCGCTTCGCGGGCTTGCGCGGCTTCATCGCCGCGGCGCTCTCGCAGATCGTCGACACGATGATCTTCATCACCATCTCGTTCTACGGCGTGCGTGAGATTTTCGGGATTTTGGTCGGGCAGGCGCTTGCCAAGGTCGTGCTCTCGGCCGTCGTGGTCCCGATCGTGATCTGGATCGTCGTGAAACTCGGCCGTTTTCTGGACGGAAACGCCGAAAATGCTTCAAATCGCGCGCAGGCGCGTTAAAGCGCACCCCATGCCGAATCCCCACGATCCCTCGCTCCTCGCCAAGGCCGAAACGCTTGTAGACGCGCTGCCTTACCTGCAGCGTTACGCAGGTCGCACGTTCGTCGTGAAGTATGGCGGCCATGCCATGGGCGATCCCGAACTGGCGCACGATTTCGCCGAAGACGTCGTCCTGCTCAAGGCGGTGGGCATCAATCCCGTGGTCGTCCACGGTGGCGGCCCGCAGATCGGGGCTATGCTCAAGAAGGTCGGGGTGGAAAGCCAGTTCGTCGACGGGCTGCGCGTTACCGACAAGGCGACTGCCGAAGTGGCTGAAATGGTCCTTTCGGGTGCGATCAACAAGGAGATCGTGGGCTGGATCGCCAAGGCCGGCGGTCGCGCGATGGGCCTGTCCGGCAAGGACGGCGGTCTCGTTACGGCCCGAAAGGTGCAGCGCACCAGCAAGGACCCGGACAGCAATATCGAGCGCGTGGTCGATCTCGGCTTCGTCGGCGAGCCCGACAGGATCGACACCAGCGTGATCGAATCGATTTCTGCAGCAGGCATGATCCCGGTCATCGCGCCGATCGCGCCGGGCCCCAATGGCGAGACCTACAACGTCAACGCCGATACTATGGCGGGCTCGATCGCGGCGGCGCTGGGCGCGGCGCGCCTGTTCCTGCTGACTGACGTGCACGGCGTTCTCGACAAGCAGGGCGAACTGTTGACCGACCTGCGCCCGGCCGACATCGACCGCCTGCAGAAGGACGGCACCATCTCGGGAGGGATGATCCCGAAGCTCGAAACCTGCGTCCATGCCGTGGAAGCTGGGTGTGAAGCCGCCGTTGTCCTTGACGGACGGGTATCGCATGCCATGTTATTGGAAATTTTCACGCAGGAAGGTGCCGGCACGCTCATCCGCGCAGGCTAGGATTTTTGCGAAGGGGACCAAGGGTCTGAAAGGCATCTCTGAAACCATGCATCTCAAAGCCGCTTTTGCCACCGCGCTCACGGCGAGCGTGCTGCTGCTCTCCGCCTGCGACAGGGAGCCGCCGATGGCCGAGCCTTCCGCCAGCATCAGCGGCGAGCCAAGCGAAGGAGCCATGGTTCAGGAAGTGCCTTCCGCCGATGCCTCCGGGGCGGCTTCTGCCGGTCTGGCCGCCGGTCTCGACATGGCGGCTCTGAAGGAGCGCCGCGATCCCGAACGCCTGCTGCGTTTCTACACCAATGCCATCCGCATCGGCGACTGGGCCGACGCGGCCCGCGCCTGGAGCCTCGATGCGCAGATGACGCCCGAGAAGCTCGGAGCGGAGTTCGGCGGCAATGCCGGACCGAAGATCGCCGTCGGCAAGGGCGATACCTCGGGCGCGGCCGGTTCGCTGTATTATGAAGCGCCAATGGTGGTCGACTTCGCCGATGGGCGCCCCTCGCGCCGCGGCACGATCGTACTGCGCCGGGTAAACGATGTGCCGGGAGCCAGCGAGGAGCAGCTCAACTGGCGGATCGAGCGCACTTCAACCCTGCCGCAATAGACTTTCGTCGGCGGGCATCGGGCCGCTGCAGACAGCGGCCTTGCTCCCCCCGCGCCTGCTCGGCTATCAGCCGCAGCGCCAGTTCCAGAAGAAAGGGAGCAGGACTTGCTCTTCTACACTCTTTATCAAATCATCGATTACCTCGTGAACATCGTCGTGTTCGTGGTGATCGTGCAGTTCGTGCTGGGCCTGTTGATCGCCTTCAACGTGGTCAACATGCACAACCAGTTCGTGGCGTCGGTCTACCAGGCCCTCAATGCCCTGCTTGAACCGCTGTTGCGGCCGATCAGGCGCCTGATGCCGAGCACCGGGGCGATCGATTTCTCGCCGATGATCCTGATTATCGGGCTCACCATCCTCCAGATCATTCTCGGCAATCTTGCAAGGGCCTACGGCTGATGAGCGAAGCAGCAATCATCGACGGCAAGGCCTTTGCCGAGGGCTTGCGCGGCCGCGTTGCCGAATTCGCCTCGCAGTTCGAGGCCAGGGCCGGACGCAAGGCCGGCCTTGCAGTGGTTCTCGTCGGCGAGGACCCGGCAAGCCAGGTTTACGTGCGCAACAAGGGCAAGCAGACGGTTGCCTGCGGCATGAACAGCTTCGAACACAAGCTGGCAGCAGATACCGGCGAGGCCGATCTGTTGGCGCTGGTCGAAAAGCTCAATGCCGACCCGGCCGTGGACGGCATTCTCGTCCAGCTACCGCTGCCTTCGCACATGAACGAGCAGAAGGTCATCGCCACGATCAATCCGGACAAGGACGTCGATGGCTTCCACGTCGTCAATGTCGGCCGTCTGGCAACCGGACTGCCCGGCTTCGTGCCCTGCACGCCGCTGGGCTGCGTGATGCTGCTCAAGGACCGGCTCGGCTCGCTCTCGGGGCTCGATGCGGTGGTCATCGGTCGTTCCAACATCGTCGGCAAGCCGATGGCGCAGCTGCTCACGGCGGAAAGCTGCACGGTGACAGTCGCGCACAGCCGCACCAAGGATCTTCCCGAGGTCGTGCGCCGCGCCGACATCGTCGTGGCGGCCGTGGGACGTCCGGAAATGGTCAAGGGTGACTGGATCAAGCCCGGTGCGACGGTGATCGACGTGGGCATCAATCGCGTTCCCGCGGCCGAGGAAGGCAAGACGAAGCTCGTCGGCGACGTCGACTTCGTTTCGGCTTCGCAGGTTGCCGGGGCGATCACCCCGGTACCCGGTGGCGTCGGGCCGATGACGATTGCGGTTCTCCTGCGCAACACCTTGGTTGCCGCGCATCGCAATGCCGGCATCGTGCTGGACGAGAACGCGATTTGAAGCCTGCCGCGCTCGGTCTTGCGCTGCTGGCGCTGGCCGGGGTGCTTGCATCCCCGGCTCTGGCCGAGCCGCGTCGCCGGCCCGGCCCCGGCACCGCCAATCCGAGCGCGCTGGTGGCTGCCGAGATCGCCTTCAATCGCCTCGCGCGTGACAAGGGGCAGTGGACTGCCTTCCGCAAGACCTCGGACGAATCCGCGATCATGTTCGTGCCGGAGCCGATCCTTGCGAAGTCCTGGCTCGGCGGGCGTTCCGATCCCGCGCAGCCCCTGCAGTGGGAGCCGTACGAGGTCTGGATGAGCTGTGATGGCTCGCTTGGCGTCACCCGCGGGGCTTACGAGGCGCCGGGCGGCACGACCGGATACTTCACGACGATCTGGCAGCAGGACAAGAAGGGCGAATACCGCTGGGTGCTCGATCAGGGCGCGCCGCTGGCCAAGCCGCTCGACAAGCCCTTCATGCTATCCGCCTCCGTGGCCGACTGCCCGGGGCGCGGCCAATGGCCGGGGGCCTCTCGCGGCAAGCCCGAGGAAGAGGGCCGCGACCGCGCTCCGCTCAAGGCCGCAGGCATGGACGGCAGCGGCACGTCGGAAGACGGCACGCTGACCTGGGCCTACCACGTCGAACCCGACTTTGCCCGAACCCTTACCGTGTCATTGCGAAAGGATGGCGAGATGAAGCCTGTGCTTTCCCTGAAAGTCAGTGCCGAGGACGCCAGGTAGAATACCATGCTTGAGCTGTTTCTTTCGGCTTTCGTATCGCTGTTCGTCGTCATCGACCCGCCCGGTTGCGCGCCGATCTATGCCGGTCTCTCGGCCGATGCCACGCGCCGGCAGGCCATCGCGATGGCGGCCCGAGCCTGCGTCATCGCCGCGATCATTCTCGTCATATTCGCGCTGTTCGGCGAAAAGCTGCTCGGTGCGCTGCACATCGAACTCAATGCCTTTCGCATTGCAGGCGGCATCATGCTGTTCATGATCGCCACCGAAATGGTGTTCGAAAAGCGCACCCAGCGCCGTGAGGAGCGGGCCGAGAAGATCATGGCGACGCCGGAAGTCGAGGACGTGTCGGTCTTCCCGATGGCGATGCCGATGCTCGCCGGGCCGGGATCGATAGCCACGATCATGCTGCTGACCGCGCGCGCTCAAGGTATCGAGCAGACCTTTGCCGTGCTCGCCGCGATGTTGCTCGTCCTTTTGCTCAGCTTTGCCGCGCTCGCTGCGGCAGGGCCGTTGATGCGGGTGCTGGGCGACAAGGTGGAGGCGGTGATTACCCGCCTGCTTGGCGTGTTGCTGGCCGCCTTGGCGGCGCAATACGTGATCGATGGCGTCACCGCCGTGCTGGGCTTCCCCGCGGCAGCCTGAGCCGCCGCGGCAAGCCATTTACTGCAGGGTTACGCCTTCTTCGTCGCCTTCGCCGTGGCGACCGAAGAACTGCATGAGCTGCACGAGCAGTTCGCAGCGCGCGTTGAGCCCGTCCGCTTCCAGCAGGGCCTGCTTGGCGGCCGGGTCGAACGGGGCGATCTGTGACACGCCGTTGATCAGCGAGACGTCATCGAGCCGGGCAACCTGGTCCCAGTCCACCGCATAGCCCTGCATGTCGGCAAAGCGGCGCGCTTCGCGCTCGAAGCTGGCGCGCTCGACCGGGGCGAGGGCTTCGTCTTCGTTTTCTTCGATCAGTTCGGCCTCGACCTGCCGGAACGGGGTCGTCACATCGAGTTCCCTGACGATGCGGAAGCGCGATTCGCCTTCGAGAATGATGTTGAAGCGCCCGTCCTCGAGCGCTTCGACATCGCCGATGCGACCAAGGCAGCCGATCGAGAAAAGCGGAGCGCCTTCCTCGGGGCGCTGAGGCTGGATCATGCCGATCAGCCGGTCGCGTGCGAGCGCATCACTTATCATCGCCCGATAGCGCGGCTCAAAGATGTGCAGCGGCAGCTGCAGTCCCGGATAGAGAACCACCCCGGGCAGGGGAAAGATGGTGATGCGCGTCACGGAGCCTCAGCCGAACAGAATCGTCGAGAGCTTGCGCCGTGTTGCCGAGACCCAGGGATCTTCCAGACCGACAGCCTCGAAGATCTGGAGCAGCTTGGCGCGCGCGGCGCCTTCGTTCCATTCGCGGTCTGCCTGGATCATCGCCAGCAGCGTATCGGCGGCCGCTTCGCGCTCACCGGCGGCAAAGGCGGCATTGGCGAAAGCAAGCTGTGCGTCCATGTCGTCAGGACGTTCGGCCGCGGCGGCGCGCAAGGCAGCCAGTTCGCTGTCGTCGGGCTTGTCCTTGGCCAGCTGCAGGGCTGCGCGCGCGCGCTCCACATGCGAATCCTGCGCCAGTTCGGGGGTCAGGCTGCCCAGTACCTGCTCGGCTTCCTCAAGGCGATCCGCGGCAACGAAGCTGCGAATCAGGCCGGAAAGCGCCTCGGTGTTGTCCGGGGCCATTTCCACGATCTGCATGAAGATGCTGGCGGCGCGTTCGCCGTCACCGCCGGCAAGCGCTTCCTCGCCCATGGCAAGGAGCGGCGCGAGATCGGCTTGGGGCCCGGCGCCACCGGCTTCGACCGGAAGCTTCTCCAGCAGCTGGTCGAGCGTGGCCTTGAGCTGCGTTTCGGTGCGAGCGCCAGTCAGGTCGGCGACCGGCTGGCCGCGGAAGATGGCATAGACAGTCGGGATCGAGCGGACCTGGAACTGCGAAGCAATGAACTGCTCCTCGTCCACGTTCACTTTTGCAAGCAGCACACCCTTGTCTGCATATTCAGCAGCAACCTTTTCCAGCACGGGCGTGAGCGCCTTGCACGGGCCGCACCATTCTGCCCAGAAATCGAGAATCACCAACTGCGTCATCGAGGGTTCGACAACGGACTGGCGAAAACGGTCCACTGCCTTCTGTTCGTCGAGGTTGAGACCCATGCTGGCCAAAGTGCTTGCTCCTAAACTGTGCTGCGGTTGCATAGATCGGGACTTTGCGAGCATTTGTGAAGGGTCATTACGTCGGAAATGCCGGTTTTGCGTTGCTTCGCCATAGCCGGTGAAAAAATTTTCGATTTCCCTCTTGCCACCCCCAAAAGGCACTGCTAGTGGCGCGCCTCCACCCCGGGCCTACCGGCAAAAACGGAAGGCCTTGAACGTCAGAGCGGGCGTAGCTCAGGGGTAGAGCACAACCTTGCCAAGGTTGGGGTCGAGGGTTCGAATCCCTTCGCCCGCTCCAGTTCCTCTCCTTAAAAATCAGCGAGATAACTGCCCATTGGGGCAGGTCTGCAGTCGGTCGTGCGTCGCGCAGGACGGGTCGCGTGGCGTTGGTGTGGCACAGTCTGAACAATGGCCAAGGATGGGGTCAGTCACCAAGACGGCGACTGACCGATCCCCTTTCGCGCGTGTGGGCAAGGCATGCCGACACGGCGGGCGCGGAAGGCCGTGGGACTGGAGAGACCTGCCGCGCCCGGCGCCCGCGAGGGCGCTTTCCCGTCAGAACGTGCTTCGCACGCCGAAGGCGAAGTTGCGGCCGCGCAGCGGCGCTGCCTGCTTGATGAACGAAGCGTGGTTGTACGCCAGGGCATTGGTCAGGTTATTGCCGCGCACGAACAGTTCGGCATTGGCCTGCGGGCCGAGTGCGAACTTGTAGGCCAAAGTCGCGTTGACCATGTCGTAGCCGGGCGTGCGCGTCTCGAATGAGGCCACATTGCCTTGCTCGAACACGCGATAGTACTCGAGATCCGCGCTGAGCGGCCCCCAGCGACCATCGGTCCGGGCACCCAGCCGCCCGGCTGGAATGCGGGGCAGGTTGCCCAGTCCGCCCTTCAGCCTAGCGCGCACATAGTCGCCGAAGATCGACAGCGCGAAATCCGGTGTGATCTGCTGGCGCACTTCGCCGTCGATCCCCGTGAAGCGGGCATCGGCGGCGGTGTAGCGAATCAGGCGGAAGTCCTCCAGGCGGTCCAGCGTGTCGGCGAAAATGTAGTCACTGAAGTCCTGGTGGTAGGCGCCGATCGTGAAGGTCGTCGCCCCGGCGGTCTTGCGCAGGGTCACGTCGATCGACTTCGCCGTTTCCGTGCTCAGGGTGGCGCTGCCCAGCTCATACGTGTTGGTTGCCAGGTGAACGCCGCGTGCGAAGAGTTCCTGCGCGTTGGGCGCCCGCTGCGAGCGGGCGAGCGAGAGTGAGAGCGAATAGTCGCTGCCGATATTCCAGATCGCCGCGCCGGAGATAGACAAGGGCTGGTGGGTGACACGACGGTTGAGCGTGGCCTCGATGCTCTGCCATTCCTGCCGCGCGGCCAGTTCGAAGCGCACCTTTCCGGCCTGCAGCGTTTCCATCAGGAACATTGCGGTGTTCTCGGTATCGCTTTGCGGCAGGAAGGCTTCCTCACCGACGGCGCTGAACTTGCTGCTGGAATGCTGGACACCGAAGATACCGCGCAGGCCGGCCAGCGGCTTGTGCGTCAGTTCGAAGCGGATGTCGTGCGCCTTATTGCGGAAGGTCGTGGAGATTTTGCCTTGCTCGAGTTCGTCATGCTCGTAGTCGGTGAAGGCCATGCGCAGACGCACTTTCTCGAAGCCCGGCAGTGGGTTGCGATATTCGCTGCGAATGTCGAAGCGCTCGCTCCTCAGCTTCACGTAAGGGACTTCATCATGCCCGTGCCCGTGCCCGTGATCATGATCATCGTCATGATCATCGTGGCTGCCGCAGTGCAGGCTGGTGCCGTGCGGATGGCATGATTCGTATTCGTGGCTGTGGCCGGGCAGACCGTATTCGCTGCGCTGGCGGGTGTAGGCGACGCCGAGATAGCCGTCCGGTCCGACCCAGGAGCCGCCGACACTGAATGTCGAGGTGTCGTTGTACGAACCGTCGACATGCCGGTCGCCGAACTTCTCGGGAACGCGGTAGTCGTCCGAGGTACGGCGGACGCCTTCGACATGGAATGCGAAGGGGCCGATTCCGGCAGTCAGCCCGCCAACCAGCGAGCGTTCGTCATCGGCTGTGCCGAGGCGGCCTTCGGCAACGCCCGAGAAACTTCCCTCGGGGAGCGCTGTGGGAATCTTGCTGTCGATCAGGTTGATCGCGCCGCCGATCGCGCCGCCGCCATAGAGCAGGGCGGAGGGGCCGCGCAGAACTTCGATTCCGTCCAGCAGAAGCGGTTCGGCGGTGACGGCATGGTCGGGCGAGATGGCCGATGCATCCTGAATGTTCGCACCGTCCGAGAGCGACTGGACGCGCGGGGCGGTCTGGCCGCGGATGACCGGGCGGCTGGCACCGCCGCCGAAATTGTCAAAATTGATGCCCGGCTGTCCGGCCAGCGTGTCGCCAAGCGTGGCCTGGCGGCGATGGACGAGGTCGTCGCCTCTCAGGACGATTACCGGTGTCGCGGTTTCGTTGGCCTTCTGTTCGAACGCCGTGGCCGTAACGACGATTCGCGAGCCTGCACCCGCCTCCTCGGCATGGGCGGATGGCGCTGAGATCGCGGGTAGGGAAGCTGCGGAAAGCAGCAAGGCACGAAATTTCAAGTTGGGCCCCTTTTCTGGATGAGAGGGCGCGCCTAATAAGTAATGATATAACGTCACTCAAGTAGGAATATCGTTACGTATCATGTCTGTACAAAATCGAAGTTGCGCGGCCGGTAAGCGCCGGACCGATATCGTCGAAGGTGCTGCGGTCTCTGCCTCGCTCCTGTGCCTGGTGCATTGCCTGGCGCTGCCGGTCCTGCTGCTGTTGCTGCCCGGTGCCCTTGGGCTCTTCGTGCAGTCGCCCGCGTTCCACTTCGCGGCCATGGGGATGGTCGGTCCGGCGGCATTGGCGGCCTTCTGGCTTGGCTATCGCCGTCACGGCGCTCGATGGCCGGTTCTGCTTGGCCTTGCGGGGGTAGCAAGTCTTGCCCTCGCGCTGATGCCGGGCATGGGGCATGGCGGCGAAGTCAGCCTGACCGTGACGGGAAGCCTTCTGCTGATCGTGGGGCATGCGATGAACTGGCGTTTGCGTACCGGTGCCCCCTGCCAGCGGCTCCGTCATCAAGCGCACTGAGCAACAGCACAAGACAGGCGGTTTCACTCGTGACGCTTGGCGGAATTGCCGCTAGGGGCGGGCTCGTGGGGACTATCAGGCACTTCATCCGGCGCTGGCCGGGGATCGCGGCGCTGCTGTTGGCGGTGGCGCTTTGCCTGAAGATAGTCGTGCCGGTCGGCTACATGCCCGCGCCGGTCGGAAGCGAGCTTGTCGTCGCGCTGTGCTCCGGCACTGCACCGGCCGGGACGACCGTCAAGATCCACATTCCGGGCAAGGGCTCGCAGGACGACGCGCCGAAGTCTGCCGACCACCCTTGCGCCTTTGCGCCGCTGGGGGCGGCGGCACTGGGATCGGCGCCGCCGCTGCTGGCGCTGGCCGCGCTGCTCTTCGTCTTCGTCGCCGCGATCCTGCGCCGTCCGCTCGACCTGCGCCCGATCGATGCGCAGATACGCCCGCCCAGCCAGGGACCACCTCGCATCGCCTGATCCGTGATTCGCGCCGCAGTGGCTCCTTCGAACGGCTTGCGGCTCAGGAATAAAGATCCGCACGCCCTGCGCGCCCGGGAGGCGCCGCGACGCGTGCCGTTCAGGTGATTCTTTTCATGACAAAGACCATGCTTGCGCTTTGCGCGGCCCCGCTTGCCCTGTTTCCCCTTGCCGTTCACGCCGGGGAGGAAGCGGAGCACGGCAACACCATCCTGGTCGTCGGCCAGCACGTATCGGCCATCTCGATCGAACCGCGCGGACTTTCGGTCAGTCTTGGCGAGGAACAGTTCGCCGGGATCAACGCCCAGAACGTCGAGGACCTGATGAAATACGCGCCCGATTTCTTCGTGCGCAAACGCTTTGCCGGCGATTCAAACGGCGTGCCGGGCTTCCGGGGCACCCATTCGACCCAAAGCGCGCGTACGCTGGTGATGGTCGACGGCTTCACGGTGTCGAACTTCCTCGGCAACTCCTTTGCCTTCGCGCCCAAGTGGGGCGTGGTCGGTCCGGGCGAGGTCGCGCAGTTCGACATCGTCTATGGTCCTTACTCGGCGCGCTATGCAGGCAATTCGATGGGGGGACTCGTCAGCATCACGACCCGCTCGCCAAAGCAGACGGAAGCCTTCGCCACGGTGCAGGGACTGGCCCAGGGCTATGACCAGTTCGGTACGCACGAAACTTATCGGGGCTATTCGGCCGAAGCCGGCTTCGGCTTCCGTCAGGAGGACGGACCCTGGTCGGTGCGCGTGTCCGGCCGCCATTTCCGCAACGACGGCCAGCCGCAGATGTTCTACGGCCTCTCGGCATCGCGCAGTACTGAACCTGCGACCGAAGTGACCGGTGCCGTCATCGATCCGCGGCAGGGGCAGGCCTTTGCGCCGGGTTCGCCTGCAAAACCGATCTTCGCAGCGCAGAGCCCTGCGGCGATCACGCAGGATCAGGCCAAGCTGCGCGTCGGTTACGACGGCGCTTCGGGGGTGACCGGCGAATTGCTGCTCGCCTACTGGCACAACCTCGACAGCCAGACCGCACCCGACTGCTACTTGCGCGATGCCGCGGGCAACAGGGTTTGCGAAGGGGCGGTCTCGCTGGCGGGAAAGACGTATCAGGCGAGCGGGGCGAAGTGGTCGCGCAGTGTGCGCGACGAACTGCTGGCCGGGCTCAAGCTGGCCGCACCGCTTTCGGACGCGGTCACGCTGGGGGGCACTGTCTCGACCTACCAGATCCTGCGCTCGGACAGCTTCACATCCAGCGGCTATGCTACCGGCGCGGCCAATGGTCCCGGAACGCTCGCGCGGCAGGGACCGACGTACTGGTGGACCGGCGACCTTTCGCTGGACGCCGATCTTGGCATTGCGACGCTGGCCAGCGGGGCCAGCGCGAACATCTACCGCACCGATGCTACCAACCATGCGCTCACGCACTGGCGCACCGATGTGGACAGGGCGTTCTCGACCCGCACTTTCGGCACGACGCGGACGCTGGCCGGCTGGGCGGAACTGCGCGTGCCATTCGAACCGGTCACGCTGACCTTCGGGACGCGGTTCGAGGACTGGCGCGCCTATGATGGCGGACTTTCGCGGATTGGCACCGGGGCCCTCGCGGGCGAGCAGGTCACCGGGCGTTACGACAGCCGCCACGCGACAGGGCTCCAGCCCAAGGCCGCGCTGGAATGGACCATCGACCCGCAAACGACGCTGCAGCTGAGCCTGGCCAGGGCCACGCGCTTTCCCACCGTCGGCGAACTGTTCCAGGGCAGTCTCGATGGGGATGGCAGCTTCAACGAGGACAGCTTCGATCCCGGGCTGAAGCCCGAACGGTCGAGCGATGCGAACCTCCTGCTCGCGCATGATTTCGGGCGGGTGAAACTGACCGGTTCAGCCTTCTGGCAGCGGGTGAGTAACACCATCTTTGCCTTCACCGGCTTCAACCGGAACGGCGTCACCACATCGAGCTTCAAGAATATCGACGTTACCCGCCAGTACGGTTTCGAACTGATCGCCGAGGCGCACGATGTGGCGGTTGCAGGGCTCGACATCGATGCCAACCTGGCCTGGATCGATTCGATTACCGTGCGCAATGCCGCTGCCCCGGCGGCCGAGGGCGTGCAGTTCCCGCGCATCCCGCGCTGGCGGGTCAATGCGAACTTGCGCTACCGGGTTGCCGAACCGGTGATGATCTCGCTTGGCATGCGCTATGCCAGCAGGCCCAACACCGACCTGCTGGGCGAGCAACGCGGCGATACCTACGGCTATACTTCCGAACTTTTCGCGCTGGACGCGAGGATAAACTGGCATGCGACCGAGCGGCTGCGGTTCAGCGCGGGGGCCGACAACATCACCAATGACCGGGCCTGGGTCTATCACCCCTATCCGCAGCGCAGCTTCCTGATCGAAGCGGGTTGGTCGCTGTGAGCGGACCGCAGCAAAGGCGCCGCGAGCGCTGGTACCGTGCCGTGTGGCGCTGGCATTTCTACGCCGGCCTGTTCTGCGTGCCGTTTGTCGTCTGGCTTTCGGTGACTGGTGGCATCTACCTGTTCAAGCCGCAGATCGAGGCCGCACTCTATGCGCCCTATCGCCAGGTCGCGAGCAGCGATGCACCGATGCTCGCGCCCGGGGCCGTGGCTGCGAATGCGGTTGCGGCGGTGCCGGGCTCGGTCCTGCACAAGTACGTGCTGCCCGAGGCCGCTGGCGATGCGGTGCAGGTCCTTGTCGGCAAGGACGCGCAGGAAACGCGGGTCTGGGTCCATCCGCAGACGGGCAGGGTACTCAACAAGGTTGCCGAGCAGGACCGGCTGATGCGCGTCGTCTTCCGCCTTCACGGCGAACTGCTGGCAGGGGATCGCGGCTCTGCGCTGGTCGAGACCGCGGCCTGCTGGACCGTGATCATGCTTTTGACCGGGCTGTTCCTGTGGTGGCCGCGACAGACCGGCGGGCGGCTGGGCGGCGTGCTGTGGCCTCGCCTGCGCAGGGGCAGGGGCGTGTTCTGGCGCGATCTCCATGCCGTGACCGGGCTGTGGATCTCGTTCGGCGCGCTGTTCCTGATCGCCTCGGGTCTGCCCTGGGCCAATGCCTGGGGAGACTATCTGCGGCAGGTCCGCTCGGTAACCGGAACGGCTGCGGGCAAGCAGGACTGGTCGGCCGGGTCTGCCGCCGATGCGCGCGAACGGGCCGCCGCCGATGCCGCCATGCGTGCGACGATGGCCGAACACGCGAGGCACCATGGCATGGCAATGGGGCAAGCCATGCCCATGCCGCGCCCTGTTCTGGATGCGGTCGTCAGGCGAGCGGGAACCTTGGACTTTGCGGCGCCTGTCGAAGTCAGTCCGCCCACTGCGCCGGGTGCGGCGTGGACGGTGCGCAGCCAGGCCGCCGACCGGCCGCAGCGCGACAGCGCCGAGATTGCGGGCAATGGCACGCTGATCGGTATCGAGCGCTTTTCCGACCGGCACTGGATCGACCGGACCGTCGGCTATGGGGTGGCGATCCACGAAGGGGCCTTCTGGGGCCTTGCCAACCAGTTGCTGAACCTGGCGGTGCTGCTGGGACTGGTCGCCCTGTCGATTTCCGGCATGGTGCTGTGGTGGCGTCGTCGGCCTGCCGACATGCTCGGTGCGCCGTCGTGGCTTGCGCCGGTCCGGCACAGCTGGGCGCTCGTCGGTCTCGTCGTGCTGCTGGCGCTGGCCATGCCACTGTTCGGCGCCTCGCTGGCGCTGGCCGTCGCCGTCGAATGGGCGCTCAAGCGGATTGCGCCGCCGCTGTCGCGCTGGATGGGTTGGCGAACCCGGGTGCGTGCTCACCCGGGACGCTGACGGATCAGGTCTTGTCGCGCACCACGCAACGGAAACCGATATGCGTCGTGGCGCTGTCGATCATTTCCGGGTGGCGTGCGGCAGGCCGGTAGCGCTGGCAGTAGTTGGCGGCGCACAGGTGCGAGCCGCCCTTGATGACCTTGCGACCGATCCTGACATTCGGCTCGCCCGGATCGAAGCTGTCCCTGAGCTTGCCGCCGCGAGGATTTTCCAGCACGCAGCAGGCACCCGGCTTCTTCTTGGTCACGGTCTGCGGCCGTTCGGACCACCAGTCGGTGGTCCATTCCCAGGTATTGCCGATCATGTCGTAGAGGCCGTAGCCGTTGGCCGGGAAGCTCTTGACCGGAGAGGTCCGCTCCCACCCGTCAAGGCACTGGTTGGCGAAGGGAAACAGGCCCTGCCAGTAATTCGCCATCATCGCCCCGTCGGGCGCCAGTTCATCGCCCCAGGCGTAGTCCCTGCCTTCGAGGCCGCCGCGCGCGGCGAACTCGAACTCGGCCTCTGTCGGCAGTTCCTTGCCCGCCCACTTCGCATAAGCCTCTGCATCGGCGAAGGCGATATGCACCGCCGGGTGATCCCAGAGATCGTCGAGGTTGCTGTCGGGGCCGAGCGGGTGGCGCCAGCAGGCACCGAAGACGAACGACCACCAGTTCGCCGGGTTGCCGGTGTCGACCGGCGTCGCGGTCTTGTGGAAGACCAGCGATCCCGCCTTGTCCATGCCCGGCAACATGCCCGGATAGTCCTTCGGGTCAGGGGCGATCTCGGCCACGGTGACATAACCGGTCGCTTCGACGAAGTCGGCGAATTCGCGGTTGGTCACGGGCGTTTCGTCGATCCAGAACGGATCGACCTTCACCCGGCGCAGCGGCATTTCCTCGGGATAGAAGTTCTCCGATCCCATCGTGAAAGTTCCGCCGGGGACGTGGATCATCCCCGCAAAGACATCCTCTACCGGCTTGCTGGTCTCTTGCATCGTTCCGTGACTAGAGAGATGGGCGCAGTAATCAAGCCTTGCCCGGTGGCTCGCGCCGGCGACACAATCCCTCCTGGGCGACGCTGGCAACCATGGTTCCGGCGCGGTCGTAAACGGTTCCCCGCGCGAAGCCGCGGGCGTGGCCGGACCAAGGGCTGTCCATGCAATAAAGCAGCCAGTCATCGACCGGAGGCGTGCGGTGGAACCACACTGCATGATCGAGGCTGGCGGCCTGCAACTGCGGCGAGAAGAACTTGATGTCCTGCGGCAGGACTGCCGTCGTCAGCAGGGCGAAATCGCTGGCATAGGCCAGGACGATGCGATGTACCGCGGGGTCTCCGCCGATCGGGCTGGCAAGGCGAAACCACAGGTATTGCTTGGGCAGGCCGACGCCGTCGACGACGTCGGAGCTGGGCGGCCCGGGCCGGATCTCGAACGCGGCCAGACGGTCCTGCAGGTGCTTGGGCAGGGGCGCGCCTTTCTTGCGCAGCACGTCCTGCATGTCCGGGCACCGATCCGGGGCGAGGACTTCGGGCATCGGCGCGGCATGGGAATAGCCGTCTTCGGGGCGCTGGAACGAGGCTGCAAGATTGAGGATGGGCCTGCCGCCCTGCATGGCGACGACGCGGCGATTGGCGAAAGTCCCGCCGTCGAAGTCGCGCAGGACGCGGTAGATGATCGGTCGCTGCGTGTCGCCGGGGCGCATGAAGTAGGCGTGGAGCGAATGGGCGTGATGGCCTTCGCGCAGTTCCTTCGCCGCCGCGGCCAGCGCCTGCGCAATCACCTGTCCGCCGAACACGCGACCGGGACTTTCGGGCGCCGCCGCACCGCGGAACAGGTCCGTGTCGATCTCTTCGACGAGCAGCAGTTCGCGCAGCTCCTCGACGGCAAGGGCCCGGGGATCAGTCATCGTTACCTTTCGACTTCGGCTGGGCCGTACCGTTCGCGCCATCCAGCCAGTCCTTCGACTGCTGTTCGATGAGTCGCAGTTCGGCGAGTGTCTGTTCGATCGCGCGTTTCTGGCGGCGCAGTTCGGAAATCCGTTCGCTCACCTTGACGAGCAGCTTGCGCACCTGCTCGACGTGCTCCGGATCGACGTCGTAGAGATCGAGGAACTCCTTGATCTCGCGGATGCTGAAGCCCAGTCGCTTGCCGCGCAGGATCAGTTGCATGCGCCCGATCTCGCGCTTGCCGTAGATGCGCGTCGTGCCTACGCGCTGCGGCGCGATCAGGCCCTTGTCCTCATAGAAGCGCAAGGTGCGCATCGTCACGTCGAGATGCTGTGCCGCCTCGTGAATGCCCAGCATGTCGGGAAGCTGTTCGTCCGCCCTTTCGCTTGCCCCGCTTTCGGTCATGGTGCGCGCTTCGCGGCTTCTTCGGCCACGAGTTCCTTCTTGGAAAGCTTGCCGACCAGGGTCTTGGGCAGTGAGTCCCGGAATTCGATCGCCGATGGCATTTCGATCTTGTTCAGCCGCGGCTTCAGAAATTCCAGCAATTCTTCTTCGCTCAAGATATCCCCCTCGCGCAATGCAACGAACGCCTTGGGGGCCTGTCCGCGATAGGCATCGGGAATACCGATGACGATCGCTTCCGCGACCATCGGATGCTCATAGATGGCATCCTCGATCACGCGTGGATAGACGTTGTAACCCCCACACAGGATCAGGTCCTTGATCCTGTCGACGAGGAAGAGATAGCCGTCCGCATCGAGATAGCCAATGTCTCCCGTCCGCAGGGCCCCGTAGATAAAGGTCTTTTCCGATTCCTCCGGGCGGTTCCAGTAGCCTTTCATTACCTGGGGGCCGCGCGCGCAGACTTCGCCCTTCTCGCCGGTGCCGAGCACCTTGTGGAAGTTGTCGGGATCGCGGATCTCCAGCGCCGTGCCCGGGAAGGCCGGCCCGCAGGAGTTTTCCTTGATCACGCCCTCAAGCGGATTGCAGGCGATGATCGGGGAGGCTTCGGACAGGCCGTAGCCTTCCACGACCCTGACGCCGGTGCGCTCTTCGAAGCGCTGGCGCACTTCGAGCGGGAGGGGGGCGCCGCCCGAAATGCAGACGCGCACGCTGTCGAACTCGCCGTGCAGGTTGACGTGATTGAGCGCGGTATAGAGCGTGGGCACGCCGAAGAACTGGGTCGGCCTGGTGCGCCGTGCGGCGGCGAGGAACGACTTCATCTCGAAGCGCGGCAGCAGGATCATTTCCGCCGCGGTATCGACCGAGTAGTTGAGCACCGTGGTCAGCGCGAAGACGTGGAATAGCGGCAGGACGCCCAGCGTGCGCTCCTGTTCGTCGGGCATGTGGCCGACATGGGCGATCATCTGGGCGCTGTTGGCGGCCAGGTTCGCGTGGCTGAGCATCGCGCCCTTGGGCACGCCGGTGGTGCCGCCGGTATATTGCAGGACGGCCAGGTCGCCGGGATCGCGCTTGACCGGATCGGGGGCGGCATCGCGGGCGATCAGGTCGGCAAAGCGTACGAAGCGCAGGTCGTGCGGCTCATGCGCGATGTCTTTGCGCTTGAGCAACTGAAAGGCGCGGCGCTTGAACGTGGGCAGGGCGTCGGCGAAGGGGCACACGATCACGCGTGACAGGCTGCCCTTGCCCACCAGTGGGGCGACCTTGGGCAGTGACAGGGCAAGGTCCGAGGCGATCAGGACGCTGGCGCCCGAATCCTCGATGAGGTGCTCCATCTCCCGCTCGGTGTAGAGCGGGTTGAAGTTCACGACGACCGCGCCGATGCGCAGGATCGCGAAGTAACAGATCACATAGTAGGGCGTGTTGGGCAGGCACAGGCCGACCCGCGTGCCCGGCTTGACGCCGAGATCCTGCAAGCCGCGCGCGGCCTTGCGCGCCAGATCGCCGACTTCGGCATAAGTCCATTTGCGTCCCATGAAATCTATGGCGGGCCACTCGCCATGATGCTCGACTGCATGGTCGAGCAGGTCGGTAAGCAACCGCGGAGCGATCGGCGGCATCTCTTCCGGCAGCTGGGAGGAGGAGGGGTGCGCCGGGCGAGTCTGTTGCCCCGAAGGGGCCCCGCCGATCGTCTCCGCGGCGCTCATCAGAACTTCACCCGCGCGCCGAGGGAAAAGACGAGCGCGGATGCGTCCGTGAGTGTGCCGTTCACCAGGATCGGGGTCTGTGCTGCCGTGCCTGCGTAAGCAGCGGTCGTGCGGTCGATCGTGGCATCCTTGAACGAGATGTACGAAGCGGCGGCATCGACGGTGAAAGCCTTGCTGACGGCGTAGCTGGTGCCGGCCGAGAAGTTCCAGCGGTTGCTGTCCGGCACGCGGGCGTCACGTTCGCCGTCGCGCGTGGGGGTTCCGCCGTACTGGACGCCGGCGCGCACGGTCCAGTCGGGATTGACCAGGTAGTCGACGCCCGCGGCATAGCTCCAGCTGTTCTTGTAGTCCTCGGGGATCGAGGCGTTGATCGGCGCGCCGAGATCGATGGTGTCGAACTTGCTCCAGCCGTAGCGCACGACCTGCGCGTTGAGCGTCAGCCGTTCGGTCGCCTTGTAGCGGATGCTGCCGATCGCCTGCCACGGCGTGCTGAACGTGGCGTGCGTGGCGATCTCGCCGTTCTGGCCGGCAAGTGGGCCAAGCAGGCCCTCGGTCAGGACTGTGCCCTTGAGCTTGTGCTTGATGCTCGACTTGTACGAGACGCCGAGCGAGAGCGGACCGGTGTGATACTGGGCGCCAACCGACCAGCCCATATCCCAGCCCTTGCCGGACAGGGTCTGGTGCCCGTCGGGCAGCAGGGCGGAAAGATTGGGCAGGTAATTGCCCAGGGTAGCGTCGGCATGTTCGATGTTGAGCGCGGCACCCAAGCGCAGTTCGGGCGTCACGGCAACAGCCAGCGTCGGCTGGATGTCGAAGGTGCGCAGCTTGGTCTTGTCCGCGGTGTAGCGGGCCCAGCTGTCTTCGGCGTAATCGGTCGTGAAGTTGTAGGGAGCGCTGACGGCCAGGCCGACCGCGACCTTGCCGAAACCGTAGGCGATCGCGCCGGAAGGCAGCACGCCATTTTCGATCGGGTTCTTCTCGACCGGGTCGCCGCCGACCGAGGCGGGCGCTGAGCCCGGGCGGACGATCACGGTGCCGTTGTCGGATACCTTGCCGCGGGGAAGGATGGCGCTGGCGTGCACGGCGGCCTCACCGCCTTCCATTCCGGCGATCGAGGCAGGGTTCCACCATAGCGAATCGACGCCGGTGTCCGCAGCCTCGCCCGAGAAGGCACGGCCCTGTCCGCGCACGGACTGCTCCTGAAGGTAGAATGCCTGGGCGTGGGCCGATCCTGCGACGGCCATGGCAAAGAAGGATGCCGCGCTGGAAAGGAGCACGCGGCCGGACGTCAACTTCATTCGAATCTCTCCCGAATTCAATTTCTTGTGGTGTCTGGTAACGCCCGAACGCATCAGTTGATCCGCGTCCAGGTCTGGGTCTTGCACAAGGGCCAGACGATGCAGCCCTTGAGTTTGAGGGTGTCGGCGCCGGCGGGGGTGATCGTCGCCTTGTAGGTGCCGCCGTCTTCCGGATTGTAGATCGTGCCGCCGGTCCACTTGGCCGAGTCGCGATCGAATCCGCCGAGGATCTGCAGGCCTTTGAGGCGGCGGTTGCGCTTGCCTTCGTCCTTGTTGTTTTCGTCCCGCATATCCGGATTGCTGCGGATGTTGTCGGATTCCAGGAGCTTTCCGCAGATCGAGGTTCCGCAGCGGACGATTTCGACGACGCCGTGCTTCGAAGGCGTGCGCCACATTCCAAGGACCGATTCCGGCGCAGCGGCCGATGCCGTGACCGGAGCAGCAACAATGGCGGCAACAAATGCCACTGTTGCATGTTTCGTGAGTCTCATGTGCGACCTTTCCATCTCTCTCCCCGAGGCCCGGTTTCGCGTCGCTTGCTGGCAGACGTCTCCGATCCGGGACCGGGTATGGACTCGAGATAACCGAAAATTTGCTTGACGTATAGGGAAAGAATCGCACCTTAAGGGAAGATGTTTCGAACGGTCCGGATTCTCAGGCCCGTCCGCTCATGGAGAGAATGCATGCAAAGCGTCGTGATTGCGGGTTTCGCCCGTTCCCCGTTTCACCTGGCCAACAAGGGCGCGCTTGCCCGGGTCCGGCCAGACGACCTTGCCGCCCAGGTGATTCGCGGCCTGATCGAGAAGACCGAGGTCGAACCGTCCGACGTCGAGGATCTGATCGTCGGCTGCGCTTTCCCCGAGGGCGAGCAGGGCCTGAACGTGGCGCGCCTGATCGGCCTGCTGGCCGACCTGCCGATCTCGGTGGGCGGGATGACGGTGAACCGTTTCTGCGGCTCGTCGATGAGCGCGATCCACATCGCCATGGGCCAGATTGCCGTGGGTGCGGGGGAAGTCTTCATCTGCGCCGGCGTCGAATCGATGAGCCGGGTGCCGATGATGGGCTTCAACCCGATGCCCAACCGCGCGCTTGCCGAAAAGAGCGCCGCCTACATGTCGATGGGCGAGACGGCCGAAAACGTCGCCGCGAAGTACCGGATCGGCCGTGAGGCGCAGGACGCCCTGGCTGTCGAGAGCCAGAAGCGTGCCGCCGCCGCGCGCGAGGCCGGCAAGTTCACCGACGAGATCGTGCCGATTGCAACCAAGGGCGGGACCGTGAGCGAAGACGGCACGATCCGTCCCGGCACCACGGCCGAAGACCTCGCCGGTCTCAAGCCTGCCTTCGATGCCAAGGGTTCGGTTACCGCCGGTACCTCTTCGCCGCTGACCGACGGCGCCAGCGCGGTGCTGGTCTGCACCGAGGACTATGCCCGCAAGCACGGGCTGCCGATCCTTGCCCGCATCAGGTCGGTGGCGATCTCCGGCTGTGCGCCCGAAACCATGGGGCTCGGCCCGATCCTTTCCAGCAGGAAGGCGATGGAGCGCGCAGGCATTACTGCGGCAGACCTCGACGTGGTGGAGCTTAACGAGGCTTTCGCCTCGCAGGCCATTGCCTGCATGACCGACCTCGGTCTGGATGCCGCGAAGACCAACATCGACGGCGGCGCCATTGCCATCGGGCACCCGCTCGGTGCGACCGGTGCGCGCATCGTCGGCAAGGCCGCGGCACTGCTGAAGCGCGAAGGCGGCAAGTATGCGCTGGCCACCCAGTGCATCGGCGGCGGACAGGGCATCGCCACGATCCTGGAGTCGGCAGAATGAGCGATAGCATCCGGAAAGTCTGCGTGATCGGTGCCGGTACCATGGGTGCCGGGATCGCCGCCCAGGTCGCCAATGCCGGGGTACCGGTTGTCCTGCTCGACATCGTTCCCCGGGAAGGCGAGAACCGCAACGCCATTGCCGAAGGCGCGGTGGCGCGCATGCTCAAGACCGAGCCGGCGCCCTTCATGTCGCAGGCTGCGGCCAAACTGGTCGAGACCGGCAATATCGAGGACCATCTCGACAAGGTTGCCGAGTGCGACTGGGTGATCGAGGCGGTCATCGAGCGGCTCGACATCAAGCAGGGCCTCTATGCCAAGCTGGAAGCGGTCAAGCGCGAGGGCACGGCGGTGTCCTCGAACACTTCCACCATCCCGCTTGCCAATCTCGTCGAGGGGCGCTCGGATGCCTTCAAGCGCGATTTCCTGATCACGCACTTCTTCAATCCGCCGCGCTACATGCGCCTGCTGGAGATCGTTACCGGCCCTGCGACCGACGCGGCCGTGGCAGGCAAGGTCGAGCGCTTCGCCGACGTCGCTATGGGCAAGACGGTGGTTCATGCCAAGGACACGCCGGGCTTCATTGCCAACCGCATAGGCACGTACTGGATCCAGCTCGGGCTCAATGCCGCTTTCGACATGGGGCTTACCGTCGAGCAGGCCGATGCGATTGCCGGCAAGCCGATGGGCGTGCCCAAGACCGGCATTTTCGGTCTGGTCGACCTCGTGGGCATAGACCTGATGCCGCACCTGCAGGCGAGCCTGACTTCCACGCTGCCCAAGGACGATCCCTACCACGAGATCGCACGCAGCCATCCGCTTATCGAAAAGATGATTTCCGAGGGATTCACCGGCCGCAAGGGCAAGGGCGGTTTCTACCGCCTCAATAGGGACATGGGCCGCCGCAAGGAGGCTCTTGACCTTGCGACCGGTGAATACCGCGAGAAGACCAGCGCCCGCGGCCCTTCGGGTCGCGCAGCCAAGGGGGACCTGCGGGCGCTGGTCGAAACCAAGGGCGCGGTGGGCGAATATGCCTGGGCGATTCTGGGCGGGACGCTGGCCTATGCCGCCGCGCTGGTGCCGTCAGCCGCCGCCGATGTCGTGGCCGTCGATGACGCGATGAAGCTCGGCTACAACTGGAAGTCCGGCCCGTTCGAGATGATCGACAGGCTCGGCGCGCAGTACCTGGCCGGAAGGCTCGACGCCGAAGGCAAGCCGGTTCCCGAAATCCTCAAGCTGGCAGGCGAACGCACGTTCTATCGCGTCGAGGACGGCAAGCGCCAGTTCCTTGGCCTTGATGGGGACTACCACGATGTCGTGCGCCCCGAAGGGGTGCTGCGCCTGGCCGACGTCAAGCTGGCCTCCAAGCCGCTGCTCAAGAACGGTTCGGCGGCCTTGTGGGATGTCGGCGAGGGCGTCGCTTGCCTCGAATTCACCGGCAAGATGAATGCGCTCGATGGCGACGTGATGAAGCTGATCATCGAGGCTATTCCGCTCGTTTCGAGCAAGTTCAGGGCGCTCGTCGTCTATAACGATGCGGACAGCTTCTCGGCTGGCGCAAACCTTGGCCTTGCCCTCTTCGCGCTCAACATCGCGGCCTATGGCGAGATCGAGAAGCTCGTGGCCGGTGGCCAGATGGCCTACAAGGGCCTCAAGTACGCGCCGTTCCCGGTGGTGGGGGCGCCTGCCGGTCTGGCCGTGGGCGGCGGGTGCGAGATCCTGCTGCACTGCGATGCGATCCAGGCCCATGCCGAGCTTTACACCGGCCTCGTCGAATGCGGCGTCGGCCTGATCCCGGGCTGGGGCGGCAATGGCGAGATGATCGATCGCGCCCGCAAGGCGCCGATGATGCCCAAGGGGCCGATGCCCGCTGTGGCCAAGGTGTTCGAGACGGTCTCGACCGCAACGGTCTCCAAGTCCGCGGCGCAGGCCAAGGAAATGCTGTTCCTGCGGCCCGACGACGGCATCACCATGAACCGCGACCGCCTGCTTCACGATGCCAAGCAGAAGGCGCTTTCGCTGGTGGAAGGCTACGCGCCCCCCGAAGCGCCCGAGTTCAGGCTGCCGGGCGAGGGCGGTCATGTCGCGCTCAACATGGCGGCGCAAGGCTTCCGCAAGCGCGGGATGGCGACCGATTACGACATGGTCGTTTCCGACGCCCTGGCCAATGTGCTTACCGGCGGCGAGGCCGACCTCGTCGATACGGTGAGCGAGCAGGAACTGCTCAAGCTGGAGCGCGAGACCTTCATGCGGCTGGTTCGCGAACCGCGCACGATTGCGCGGGTCGAACATATGCTTGAAACCGGCAAGCCGCTGCGCAACTGATGCGATGACAAGGCGCGCGCAGGCGCGCCTGCGAGGAGAGTGAGAAATGCAAGTCTACGAGGCACCCCTGCGCGACATGAAGTTCGTGCTGCACGAGCTTCATCAGGACGACGGCTTCGGCAATCTCGAGGCGCTGGAAGAATTCACCCCCGATCTCGTCGATGCCGTGCTCGAGGAAGCGGCCAAGGTGGCGCAGGAGGTTCTCCTCCCGCTCAACCGCAGCGGCGACGTTGAAGGCTGCACGCTGGAGAACGGCGTGGTGCGCACGCCGCAGGGCTTCAAGGAAGCCTACGAACTGTTCCGCGAGGGTGGCTGGTGCGCGCTGGCGTCCGATCCCGAATGGGGTGGGCAGGGCCTGCCGGAATCGGTCAACAAGATGACCGAGGAAATGATCTGCTCGGCGAACCTGTCGTTCAGTCTCTATCCGGGCCTGACCCACGGCGGCACGACCGCGATCGAGGGCTATGCCAGCGACGAGCTCAAGCAGTTCTACCTGCCCAAGATGGTCTCGGGCACCTGGTCGGGCACCATGTGCCTTACCGAATCGCACTGCGGCACCGATCTGGGCATGCTGCGCACCAAGGCGGTTCCGCAGGATGACGGCAGCTACAAGCTGACCGGCGGCAAGATCTTCATTTCCGCCGGCGAGCATGACCTGACCGAGAATATCATCCACCTCGTCCTCGCGCGGCTTCCCGATGCGCCGGCGGGCGTGAAGGGCATCAGCCTGTTCCTCGTGCCCAAGTACCTGCCCAAGGACGACGGCACGCCCGGGCCTTCGAACGGAGTTTCGGTCGCGGCCATCGAGCACAAGATGGGGCTCAAGGCATCGGCCACCTGCCAGCTCAATTTCGAGGAATCGACCGGCTGGTTGGTCGGCAAGCCCAACAAGGGTCTCGAGGCGATGTTCACGATGATGAACACCGAGCGCGTTTCGGTCGGCGTGCAGGGCCTTGGCGTGGGTGAGGCGGCTTACCAGTCCGCCGTGTGGTACGCGAAGGACCGCCTGCAGGGCCGCTCGCTTTCGGGCGTGAAGAACCCGAACGGCCCGGCTGACCCGATCATCGTACACCCCGACGTGCGGCGCATGCTCATGACGATGCGTGCCCATAACGAAGGCTGCCGTGCCATCTCGGCCTGGGTCAGCCGCGCGCTCGATGCCGAAAAGCACGCCACCGATCCGGAAGTGAAGCAGCGCGCGCAGGATTTTGTCGCGTTGATGACGCCGGTGGTGAAGGCGCTTTTCACCGATCTCGGCTTTGAAACCGCGAACCTTGCCGTGCAGGTCTATGGCGGCCACGGTTACATCGCCGAAAGCGGCGTGGAGCAGTATGTGCGCGATGCGCGCATCGCCATGATCTACGAAGGCACCAATGGCATCCAGGCGCTCGACCTCGTCGGCCGCAAGCTGCCTGCCCACATGGGCCGCTACTTGCGCGCGTTCTTCCACCCGGTCTCGCAGTTCATCGAGGCGAACAAGGGCGACGAGACGTTCGGAAAGATGATCGAGGCGCTCGAAAAGGCGTTCGGCGCCCTCCAGCTCTCGACCGCGACGATCGCGCAAAAGGGCATGAAGGACCCCGAAGAGGGCGCTGCCGCGGCTACCGAGTACCTGCGCCTGACCGGCCTTGTCGCGATGGCTTATTGCCTTGCCAAGTCGGCGCTGATCGCGCAGCGCAAGCTGGCAGAAGGCACCGAAGAGGCGGCTTTCTACAAGACCAAGCTGACCACCGCGCAGTTCTACTTCGACCGCATCCTGCCGCAGGCAACCGCGGTCTTCCTGGCAATCAAGGCCGGCAAGGGCTCGATGATGGCGCTTGAGGCCGAAGCGTTCTGATCGTGAACCCTGCGCCGCGCTCCCTTCCTACGGGCGCGGCGCAGGGACGTTCTTCCATCAGTTTCCGGCGATGGTCATGCCGTCGACGCGCAGCGTCGGCACGTTGATCGCGCGGTGCCATTCTAGGTCGCTGGCCGGGGTCATCTGCGCGAACATCTTGAGCAGGTTGCCGGCAATGGTGAATTCGGCGACCGGCCCGGCCAGCTCGCCGTTGACGATGCGGAAGCCCGAAGCGCCTCGGCTGTAGTCTCCCGTTACTCCGTTCACGCCCTGCCCGATCAGTTCGGTCACGTAGATGCCGTCGGCGATGTCCGCCATCAGCTCGGCAGGCGAGAGCGGGCCGGGTTCGAGGTGGATATTGCCCACCGAGATTCCCGGTGCGCCGCCGCCCCCGCGCGAGGCGTGGCCGGTCGGTTCGAGGCCGAGTTGGCGGGCCGCAGCACAGTCGAGCAGCCAACCGGTGATTTTCCCGTCTTCCACGAGATTGCGCGCGCGCGTCGCCAGTCCCTCGCCGTCGAAGGGGCGGGCGCGCAGGCCGCGGGGCCGGTGCGGATCTTCGGCGATCGCGGTGCCCGGTGCGAAGATCTGTTCCCCGAGCCGGTCGAGCAGGAAGCTGGAGCGGCGGGCGATCGCGCTACCCGACATGGCGCCGATCAGATGGCCGACCAGCGTACCCGAGACTCGCGGATCGAACAGGACCGGCATCGGCCCGCTCTTCACCTTGCCCGGTTCGAGGCGGGCGACCGCACGGGTTCCGGCCAGTTCACCGATTTCGCGCGCGCTCGGAAGGTCCTCCACGTGATGCGTCTGACGCCAGGCACTGTCGCGCTGCTTGCCCGCGCCTTCACCGGCAACGACCGAAGCGCTGGTGGAGTGGCTGGACGCGCCATAGGCGCCGGCAAAACCATGGCTGGTCGCCAGTGCGAAGATGCCGAAGCCGGCACTGGCCGAGGCGCCGTCCGAATTGGTCACCCCTTGCACGGCCCGGGCCGCGTCCTCGGCTTCCTCGGCGCGTTCGCGCAGGGCCTGCGGGCTGGGTTCGGCAGGATCGATCAGGTCCAGTTCGGGGAAGGGGCCGTGGGTCAGCAGTTCCTCGGGCGCCAGACCGGCATAGGCGTCTTCCGGCGCCGCGCGGGCCATGTCGATCGCGCGCGCGGCCAGTTCGTCCAGCGCGATGTCCGACAGGTCGGACGAACCGATGCTGGCCGAACGGGTGCCGCTGAACACGCGCAGCGAGATATGCTCGCTTTCCGAACGCTCCACATCCTCGAGCTTGCCCAGGCGGATCTGGATGCCTTCCGAGGAACTGGCGCCATAGACGGCATCGGCGGCGTCGGCGCCTGCGCGGCGGGCACGCGCAACCAGGTCCTGCGCGCGTTCCTTGGCCTGTTCCGGATTGAGCATTGGACTTCGCAACTCCCTTGAACCGCGCGAAAGCCGGTCCGCGCTGAGGGCAGCCCTAGTCGCCGCGCGGGCCGAGGGCAAATGCGAGATGCATGATCTGTCGGCTGGCCGGGGTGCAGAACCCCGATCGCAGCCTCGCTCAGGCGAAGATCAGGGCGAGGCCCTTGAACAGTCCCGTCAGTACGAAAGGCAGGCCGATGGCCATGGCCCAGAGCACCAGGCGATCACGCCGGTAATAGGGCGCCATGCCCGGATCGTGCGCCTGTTCGTCGGTCAGACGATTCCAGCGCGCTTCGAAGCGGCGGCAGGCCGGGATAATGGCGATGACGAGGATGATCAGCGCAAGATAGGGCAGCAGCGAACTGCCATGCGACTTCAGGGCACCGATCGTCACGAAAATCTGCAAGGCGGTATAGACCAGCAGGGCGTAAGCGATGTGGTCGCTCATCTTCTTGCGCCAGTCCACCAGATGCCCGGTGACCGGAGTCATGACGGCCCGATGTCGAGTGGTCTTAACCATCCAGCAGCACTTCCCCTTCAATCCCATCAAGACTAGATCATCAAATTGCGGGAAGATCAAGTTTGACGAAATTTCCGGCAAGGTCTGTTGATGCGGATGGGCGGTAGCCCGAGGGCGATCGGTAAACAGCGCCGGGTAATCAGGTACATGCACGAAACCTGCCAATCTGGGCCTTGAAGGCAAAATGCCGACTTGCCGTTGCCCGGTCGCCTGCGTTAACGCGGTAACCAATGACGGAAACGACCGAACTTTCGCAGGATCAGAGCTCCAGTGCGGCCGCCGCTTCGGCCGCGGTCGCCGAACGCGGCGGGCTCGAAGTCATCTCCATCGCCAAGAGCTACGACAAGCGCGCGGTCCTTACCGACATCTCGCTTTCGGTGGCGAAAGGCGAAGTGCTGGGCCTGCTCGGTCCAAACGGCGCGGGCAAGACCACCTGCTTCTATTCGATCATGGGACTGGTGCGGCCGGATTCGGGCCGCATCCTCATGGATGGCGTCGACGTCACCCGCTTGCCGATGTACCGCCGCGCGATCCTTGGCCTGGGCTATCTACCGCAGGAAACCTCGATCTTCCGGGGCATGACCGTTGAACAGAACATCAGCGCCGTGCTGGAACTCAACGAGCCGGACAGGGACGTGCGCGATGGGGAACTGGAACGCCTGCTCGACGAATTCGGCCTGACGCGCCTGCGTTCGAGCCCAGCCATGGCCCTGTCGGGCGGTGAGCGCCGCCGCTGCGAAATTGCCCGGGCCCTTGCCGCGAAGCCGTCGATCATGTTGCTTGACGAGCCTTTCGCGGGCATCGACCCGCTGTCGATCGCGGACATCCGCGATCTCGTGAAAGACCTCAAGACTCGCGGAATCGGCGTTCTCATCACCGACCACAACGTGCGCGAAACGCTCGACATCGTCGATCGCGCCTGCATCATCTACGGCGGACAGGTGCTCTTCGCGGGCAGCCCCGAAGCGCTGGTGGCCGACGAGAACGTGCGCAGGCTCTATCTCGGCGAGGGTTTCACGCTGTGAGGCCTGACGCCCAGGAATACTGACGCATGGCGCTGGGGCCCCGGCTAGACCTGAGGCAAAGCCAGTCGCTGGTCATGACGCCGCAACTCCAGCAGGCGATCAAGCTGCTGGCGCTGTCCAATCTCGAAGTCGAAACCTTCATTGGCGAGGCGCTCGACGCCAATCCCCTGCTCGACGTCGGTGCAGAACCGGCAGCGCCCGTGGGCGAAGCCTTGGAAATGCCCGAGGAAGCCCGGCGAACGACGCTGGAAGGCTCCCCCGTCGACCAGTTGATAGGGGAAGGGCGGGCAAGCGACGACCGGCCGCTCGACATCGACGCCGGATCGCTCGACAGAGATCGCGATACAGGTGACGGCGAACTGGCGGCCTACTCGGCTGGCAGCGGCGGCGACAACTGGGCCAGCGAATTCCGCATGGCCGGCGGCGAGGCCGGGCCCGGTATCGAGGATCACGCCGGGGGCGCGGAGTCCCTTGCAGAACACCTGCAGGCGCAAGTGGGGCCCGAAGCGTTCAATCCCGTCGAAGCGGGCATTGCACGCTACATCATTGGCCTGCTCGACGATGCCGGCTATCTCCATGCCGGCCTTGCCGAAATGGCGGCCGATCTCGGCGTGTCCGAGGATGCGGTCGAGGACGCGCTGATCCTTGTCCAGTCGCTGGACCCCACCGGCGTGGGTGCGCGCTCGCTGTCGGAGTGCATCGCCCTGCAGGCGCGCGAGGCGGACCGCTACGATCCGTGCATGGCGCGCCTGATCGAGAACCTCGACCTCGTCGCCAAGGGCGAACTGGCCCGGCTCAAGCGCATGTGCGGTGTCGACGACGAGGATTTCGCCGACATGCTAGCCGAACTGCGCAACTACGATCCCAAGCCGGGCGCGCGCTTCGGCGGGGAGGCGAGCGGGGCCGTCACGCCGGACATCCTCGTGACGCCGCGCAGCGACGGGGGCTGGGACATCGCGCTCAACCAGGCGACCTTGCCGCGCCTGATCGTCAACCGCGGCTATTACGTTGAACTCAAGGGCACTTGCGAGGACAAGACGTCGCGCGCGTGGCTCTCCGAAAAGCTCGCGGATGCCAACTGGCTGATCAAGGCGCTCGACCAGCGGCAGAAGACGATCCTCAAGGTGGCGAGCGAACTGGTGAAGCAGCAGGACGGCTTCTTCCGCCACGGCGTCTCGCAGCTCAAGCCGCTGACCCTGCGCGCCGTGGCAGAAGCGATCGGCATGCATGAATCGACCGTCAGTCGCGTGACTTCGAACAAGTTCCTCAATTGTCCGCGCGGGACTTACGAGCTGAAGTTTTTCTTCAGCTCCGGCGTCAGTGCCGCGGGCGGAGAGGGCGCGGCTTCGGCAGAGGCGGTGAAGGCCGCCATCAAGCAGTTGATCGATGCCGAGGATCCCAAGGCGATCCTGTCCGACGATGCGCTGGTCGACCTGCTCAACGGCAAGGGATTCGCACTGGCAAGGCGAACGGTCGCGAAGTACCGTGAAGCTATCGGGCTGGGCAGTTCGGTTCAGCGCCGCCGCCAGAAGGCTCTTGCTGCAGCGCGGTAAGTAATGAGCAAGATGATATTGAGTACATTTTGCTTATTGCTTGTTTAGCTTAGCAAAAAATTATACGCATTTTCGCGTATCGTGCTAAATTGTTTGCCTATCAGCTGTGCCGCGACTGCGGATGGTGGGAGCAGACCGGCCAGTGAAAGAAGGCGCTGGTCATGTCCTGTATTGATCCCAAGTCGGGAACCGATCGGTTGACAAGAGGCAGCGCCTTGGCCGCGCTCGCCCGGCGCAGTGCATGGGCCAGCGGCGATGCGCGGCACGATTTCTTCGGCTGGCTGTTTGCGCAGCGACCGCAGGCACTTCGGGTTTCGGACAAGAACAAGAGCTGTTGGGTACCACCTGTCGAGGCACGAGTTGACAGGTGAATCCTGGGGGTCGCCCTGAAAGGGGAGGCTCCGCCGGAGCGACATGTTCCGCACTCAGGTCGCTCCGGCACAGGCTTTCAGGGAGGAACGCCTTGCGATCGCCTCCGATCGCATAGACCCGTAGTGGCGGGTCTACCGGCCCTTCTCGATCTTGTCGGCACCCCTACCGGCATCGTCGGGAAGGGCCATCTCTTCATATCTTCATGGACGGGAAAAGTGGCGGCAGCCGTGTTAGGGATTGGCTCGAGGTATGCGGGCCCGGCTGCCGCCTTAGTCTGCGAGTGATTCCGGATGGAAGGGGGAGACCGAAGGTCGCATGCAAGCCTCCCACTGGCTTCCGGTCGCATCCGAAAGCGGGGTCGCACGCTCCGGACAAGAACCTGTTAACCCTGATTGGGGGCCGGGCGCCGTGACCTAGGTCACAGGGCTGATGTGACTTTTACCACTAAGCCCCGATTGGATGGCTTTCAGGGTGGAAAGTCAGGCCGTGCCGCGGCCGATGCCCGCCTGGTTGGCCCGCTGGATCAGTTCGACGTCCCCGGCCGCGGCGCGCACGATTTCCGCCAAGCGGGCAATGTCGCAGACGATCAGCTTGCGCCCGGTACTGGACGTGATGCCCTGTTCGGCAAGGTAGCGCAGTTCGCGCGTCACGGCCTCGCGGTGGGTGCCGATGCGGTTGGCCAGTTCGGCGTGGGTGGGCGAGGGCGTGATCGTCGCCTCGTTGCCCTCGAAACCCGTATCGAGGCAGAAACGCAGCAGTTCGCAGTGGAGGCGACTGCGTACGGCGAGGGCATTGAGTTCGAAGATCCGTTCGTTGAGCTGACGCAGTATCCGCACCAGGCGCCGGGTCAGCCACTCCGCCGATTCCGGATGGGCGAGCGCCGCTTCGCGAAAGGCCGCGCCGGGAATGCGCGCCAGGCTGGCCTTGGTGGTGGCCATGACCGTTGCCGAGCGCGGCTGGTCGTCGAGCGCGGCGAATTCCCCGACAAGCGCACCGGGGCCGGCATCGCTGAGCGTGATCTCGCGGCCGTTCTGCGAAAGCAGTTCGATCCGCAGCGTGCCTTCTAGGATGACGAAGACGTCGGAAGTCTCGTCCTGGTGGCCCATGACGGTCTGCCCGGCCTTGAACTGCGCAAGGCGCGCCACTGGCGCAACGGCCTCGGCCAGGGGTGCGGGAAGGTGGTGGTCCAGGTCGGACAATTGCGGCATCGATGACCCCAGTTCGTATGGCGAGCCGCTACGCCGCCGAGCCACGGCGGTTCCTGCATCGACCCCTAGATGGCGGCATAATGCCCAAGCCATGCGCGCCTGTCGACTTGCCCCTTGCTCCGTCGCGTATTGGGCGACCTTGCCGAATCGCCATTCTATAGGGTAGGGGGGTACCCTATGGGACATCTCTCCGGCAACAACGACGCCCTTGTCATGCGTGTGCGCCGCCTCATCGGCCAGCTTCAGGCCGTGGAGCGCGCGCTGGTTGGCGGCGAGGACTGCACCAAGACCCTGCATCTGGCCGCCGCGGTGCGCGGCGCGCTGAACGGTCTCATCGACGAACTGATCGAGGCGCACGTGAACGAGCATGTCGCCGCTCCCGAACTCTCGCAGGACGAGCGCGAAGCCGGGGCCGAAGCCCTGCTCGCGGCGATCCGGCGCTACGCGAAATAGAAAGACTGCCGAACATGGCGAGCCAGCCGGAAATAGACCGCTTCATTCACGATCACGACTTCCTCGGCGCGTCGCACGATGCCAATGCGCGGCGCACGCTGTGGGTCGTGGCACTGACCGCCGTCATGATGGTGGGCGAGATCGTTGCCGGATACCTGACCGGATCGATGGCCCTGCTGGCCGACGGCTTCCACATGGCGACCCACGCGGGCGCGCTCAGTGTCGCGGCGATGGCCTATTCCTACGCCCGCCGCCACAAGCGCAATCCGGCTTTCAGCTTCGGGACGGGCAAGGTCGGGGATCTGGCCGGGTTCGCATCGGCGCTGGTGCTGGCGATCTTTGCGTTGGGTATCGGTTTCGAATCCTTCATGCGCCTGCTCAGCCCGGTGCGCGTTGCCTTCGGTGAGGCGACCGTGATCGCGGTGATCGGTCTGGCCGTGAACATCGTCAGCGCCGTGCTGCTTTCGGGCCATCACCACCACGGGCACGACCACGGGCACGACCACGGCCATCATCACAACCACGGTCATCATCACGGCCACGGGCATCACCATGGTCACGGACACGGGGACAACAACCTGCGCTCCGCCTACATGCATGTCCTTGCCGATGCGCTGACTTCGGTGCTGGCCATCGCGGCCTTGCTGTCCGGGCGCTATCTCGGCTGGGTCTGGCTCGATCCGGTCATGGGCCTCGTCGGAGCGCTGGTGATTGCCCGCTGGTCGTGGACGCTCATGCGCGACACCGCTTTCGTCCTGCTCGACCGCACCGACGATCATGTGGCGGCGGAAGTGCGCGAACTGGTGGAAGCTCCGGGAGATGCGGTGATCTGCGACCTGCATGTCTGGCGCGTCGGGCCCGACGCCCATGCCGCCATCCTCGGCGTTTCCGTGCAAGAGGAGCGGGTCGATACCGCGGAATTGCGCCGTCGCCTGCAACCGGTGCACGAACTGCGGCACATTACCATCGAGCGGCACTGAGCCCGCGCGTCAGGACGAAGCGTACGGGGGCGTCAGGTCGTCGGACAGTCTTTCTTGCCGTTGCCGTTCTTGCATCCCGGCGGCAGGGTAACCCCGCCGGAAGTGCTGCTGCCCGAGGAACTGCCGGTGCCACCACCCGTGCTGGTCCCGCCTCCGGTCGTGCCTCCGGATGTGGTGCTGCTGCTGGACGTCGTGGTGTTGCCGGAGGTCGATCCTCCAGTGCTGGTCGAACCTCCGGTCGTCGTGCCTCCGCTGGAAGAGCTGGAGCCGCCCGAGCTGCTTCCCCCCGAACTGCTGCCACCATTCGATCCGCCGGATGAACCGCTGCTGGAGCTGCTCCCGCTCGAACCTCCCGAGGACGTGCCGCCCGATGAACTACCGCCGGTCGAGCTTGCGCCCGAACCGCCCGAAGATCCGCCGCCCCCGGAAGTACTGCCGCCGTTGGCTACCGAACTGGCGCCATCGGCCATGGCAAGGTTGATGGACCCGCTCAGCGCTAGTGCTGCGATCGCGATGCCGCCGCCGGCCATCGCCAGCAGCAGGGCGTACTCGGCCGCCGATCCTGCCGTTCGGTCGCGTAGAAAGCGTAAGATCATCATGGCCCCGTCAATCAAGCGGCAAGCGGCCGGTTCGCCGTAACCTCCGCTTGCCCGCCATCAACATGATGCGAAACGCCGTTTCGTGCTCTGACTAACTTGTATGAGTGACGCCGTTTCAACTTATCTCTGAAATCCAGCAATTTATCGGATCTGAGAAGGTAGGTTGGTACTACCATCGAAGTATATCGTAGGGCACCGAACCAAGGTTTTTGGGCTCGCGCTTGTGCAAGCGGGGCAGCAAGCCTAGCAACCGCACATGGTTGCAAAAGTCGAACCCTTCCACGCCATGGCGATCGGCCGCCTTGCCTACGAGCTTGCCGAAGGCGGCCGCGATGTCATCCACATGGAATATGGCCAGCCTTCCACCGGCGCGCCGGCCGCGGCCATCGCCAAGGCACACGAGGTGCTGGACAGCGAGCCTGGCGGGTACTGGGAGAACATCGCCCTGCTCGATCGCATCGCCCGCCATTACGACGATGCCTATGATGTCAAGGTCGACCGGGAGCAGGTGATCCTGACCTGCGGGGCTTCCCCTGCCTTCGTTCTCGCGCTCACCAGCCTGTTCGAGCCGGGCGCGCGTGTCGCGCTCGCCCGGCCGGGGTACGTGGCCTACCGCAATACCCTGAAGACGCTCTATCTCGAGCCGGTCGAAGTCGCCTGCGGCCCGGCCGAGCGCTACCAGATCACGGCAGCCGCGCTCGATGCACTGGACCCGGTGCCGGACGGTCTGATCGTTGCCAGCCCGGCCAATCCAACCGGCACGATCATTGCGCCCGGCGAACTGGCGGCGATAGCCGAAGTCTGCCGTCGCAAGGGCATCCGGATCGTTTCGGACGAGATCTACCACGGGCTGAGCTACACCCAGTCCGCGCAGTCGATGCTGCAATACGCGCCGGACGCCGTCGTGGTGAACAGCTTCTCCAAGTACTACTCGATGGCCGGATGGCGGCTGGGCTGGCTGCTCGTTCCGCCCAATCTCGTCGGGGTTGCGCGGGCGCGGATGTCGAACCTGTTCCTGACGCCCTCGGTCCTTGCCCAGCACGCAGGGCTGGTTGCCTTCGATTGCCGGGAGGAATTGGAGGGTCATGTCGAGGTCTATGCCCGCAACCGGGAACTCCTGCTGGCGGCGCTGCCACGCCTGGGGCTGCAGAAGATCGCGCCGCCCGACGGGGCCTTCTACATCTATGCCGATGTCAGTCATCTGACCGACGATTGCCTGGCCCTCTGCCAGCAATTGCTGCGCGATACCGGTGTTGCGACGGCGCCGGGCATCGATTTCGACCCGGTCGACGGTCATCGTTTCATGCGCTTCAGCTTTGCGGTCTCCACGCCGCTGGTTGAGGAAGCGATCGAGCGCATGGTGCCGTGGTTCGAGGAGCGCGCCCGCGTGGCCAACGCCGCTGCGCGTTGATGCAATCCTACCCCACGTAAGACGTGAATCGCTGCTTCACCTTGTGCAGTCATGCTGTAGCAAGGTGGGACGGCGCCTTATGTTGCGCGGAATCTGCGGATTGACAGTCGGCCCTTCATGTCGTCTGGCGGGTGCGGGGCGATGGCAAAACGGGTCGGGCACAGTGATTGATCGGACAATGGATTGGGAAGTCTGGACGGCCAGACTTCGGGATTTCCTGAACGACTGCGTCGGCAGCGACGCAGCTGAGGAGAGCGATCGCATTCGCGAGGCTGGACTGCTGCTGCAGGGAACGCCGCTGGGGATGAAACACGAACTCGATCTCAACGCGATCGAGGCGATGCTGGCCAGCGGCGCAGCGGAAAGCGCCGTACTGGCGATACTGGGGCCGGATATCGCCTTCATGCTGTCGCGCGGCGGCAGCGGTTCTTGTCTGGCCACGGTCGTCATGGACGATGAGTCCGAGGAAATGATTTCCGAAGGCGCGACCGTCGCGCTTGCCCTGCTGGCGGCGCATGTTTCCCTGTTGCTTGCGCGTCTGGAATTCGACGGGCAGGATCTGGAAACCATCGAAGTCCCGCCCGCCGCGCGCCTCCACTGACCGGTAGCCATCGGGCGCCGTACCCTACTTGATCAGGGCTGCCTCTATGGCGATGCGGATGGCGTCGGAGGTATGGCTGGCGCCAAGCTTGGTCAGCATGTTGGCACGGTGAATCTCTACCGTGCGTGGACTGATCGAGAGCCTTTCGCCGATCAGCCGGTTGGACAGCCCGCTCGCCACACCGCTCAGCACTTCCCTTTCGCGGCGGCTCAGTCGGTCGATCCGTGCCCGGGCCATCACTTCGCGCAGCTTGGCGTGGCCGAAGGCATCCGTGCGCCGGATCGCGCGGTCGAGTGAGGCGTTCAGTTCATCTGCCGTGATCGGCCAGCCGACATAGTCGATCGCCCCGTCGAGTACGGCCTGGACGATCCGCGGCGGCGAAGGAAATTCGCTGAAGGCGATGATCGGGAACCATTCGCCGTGCCTTGCCATCTGTTCGATCAGGCTGGAAATGGCCCCGGCCTGTTCGTGCAGGAGGACGACGCCCCCGCGGGGCCATGCGGCGCCCAGTTCCGAGATGTTCTCGAACGGTTCGACATGGATCTGGGCTGTTGAAAGGGCATGGCTGATCGTGGCGCGACGGCGGGTGTCGCCGTCGATCAGGATCAGGTTGGAAATGCGTTCCACTGCAGTCTCCCCACCGGTTTGCCCTTAGGGGTTTACGCGCAGTCGCAGGGCACGGGTGGGACGATGCCACCGATTTCGAGGAGATTTGGGCTTGTTGTTTCCCGCAGAGGAGAAACGCTAAGGTGAGGGCAACCGAAACCGTGCGATCTCGGCTGTTGCCCTGCTCAGCCTGCCTGCAGCGCCTGCCCGATTTCCATGAAATCGGTGCGCAGCGTGTCGATCGTTTGCGGATTGAAGTTCACGGCATTGTCCAGCAGCGTTCGGCGTGCCGACTCGTAGAGATGGTTGAGCGCCGCAGCCATGTCGCTCTCGCCCGAGACGCCAAGCTGCAATGCAGTGACGGCGGTGAGCGCACGGGTCATCGAACGGCTCTTGAGGCTGTTGTCGCCGTTGAAATTGGCGTGGATCGCCGTGCCCAGCGCGCTGACGAGATGCTCGTAGCACAAGTGGACCAGTTCGCTCGGCGTGGCGCCCTTGACGCGGGCGTCGAAATCGACGCGGCGGTAGGCTTCGTGAGGGGATCGGTGGGCCAGCATGACGGTTCTTAGTTCTTGGAGTTGTTCCAGATCGCGATCTGGCCCTGGAGGAAGGAAAGGGTCGACTTCGACTGGCTGATGCGAGTCTCGGTGCCGGCGAAGCGGGCCACCATGCGCGCGCGCAGTTCTTCCTGCTTGGTGGCGAGGTCGGAGATGGTTTCCTTCACGTCCGAAAGCTGCGTCGTCATGCGCGAGATCGACGCGCCGAGCGAGCCCGGATCGGAGATGCTGGTCGCCTTGCGGTAGATGCCGTCGAACGTCGCGTAGACGCCGTTGATGCCGTTCGTGAACATGGCTACGACGCCGTCCTGGTCGGCGGCCAGCGTCGCCTTGAACCGTTCGGCATCGAGTGAGAAGGTGCCGTCGCGTTGGGTCTTCAGGCCGAGATCGGAGAGCGTTTTCGCCAGGCCGGTCGCGCCGGGCATGATCGTCGTGCCGGCCAATTCCGAGAGCGAGCGCTTGAGCGCGCGGGCGCCGCCGTCGTTGGCCAGGTCTCCGCCGATTGACGTCGCCTTGTTCAGTTCGGCCATCAATTCGTTCAGGGCGCTGGTGAAGTCGCTCATGGCCGACTGGATGACGTCCGTGGGGTCCTTGAAAGACACGGTCGTCGGGGCGCCGACGTTGGTGGCGCCGAGCATCAGCTTCACGCCCGGGATGGCTTCGGAGACCGCGTTCGAGGAAGATGTGACGTCGAGGCCGTCGATCTTCAGCTTGGCGTCCTGCGCGGTCGCCAGAAGCTGGCCATTGGTCGAGGACGGGTTCCAGGCTAGGTTCGAAAGGCCGGGGTCGGCGGCATCCTCGGTTGCCTCCAGCACGAAGCCGTTGGCCGCGCCTTCGGGGCCGCGCAGCACGAGCTGGGCGCCGTTCACGGTATTCGCGACATAGGCGGTCACACCGGAGTTGGCACCGTTGATCGCGGAGGCGACGTCAGCCAGCGTTGCGCCAGCCGCAATCGTGATGTCGACCGCGGCATGGCCGGTGTCTTCGGTGAAGGCACCGCCGGCAACCGTGCCGAAGCGCAGCTTCAGGGTGCCCGAGCCCACCGTATCGGTGGATGCGCCATAGGCCTGCGACGCGATGCGCTGGCCCGAAGCAAGCTGGGTGACTTCGAGCGAGAACGTGCCGGTGGGCTGCGCCGAGCCGGTCAGCGACGCTGTGGCGACAGAGGCATTGGCGATCGAGGGCGTGCGGGCGAGGTCGCCCGAGCGCACCAGCGTACCGAGCGAGGTGTCGAGGTTGAGCAGCATCGACTTGATGTTCGATGCCGCGGAAATCCTGGCGTCCAGCTTGTCGGACTTGACCGCGAGCTGGTCCTTGCGTGCGGCAAACTGCGCCTTGGCGAGGTTCTCCGCGAGCGCCCCGAAGTCGATCCCGCTGCCACCGCCGATGGCCGAAATCAGCGATGAGGTCGCCGATGTGCTCGATGATGTGCTGTCTACCATATGCCTCTAGGACGGCCATTCGGGGCCGGGCTTAAGGGGTTGGAAACGGTTTTTTCCGGGTTTGCCACGATCAGTGCACCGAAGCCGGGTCGAGATTGCCGTCGGCGTCGAAGCGCAGCGTGACCGGCACCGAGACTTCGGGGCGCACGCGCTTCTCGCCGCGCTTGAGCGACATGACGAAGGCGAGGATCGAGGCGACCGCGGCGTAGTGTTCCTCGCGGATCACCTGGCGTTCGCGGGTGGTGTAGTACACCGAGCGGGCGAGTGCGGGATACTCCAGCACCGGCACCTTGTACTCGGCGGCCAGTTCGCGCATGGCCAGCGCCTTGTCGCCGCGGCCCTTGGCGAGCACGATCGGGGCATGGGCCTTTTCCGGATCGTATGTGAGCGCGATCGAGAAGTGCGTCGGGTTGGTGATGATGAACTGCGCTTCCTTCATCGCCGGGATCAGGCCGCCCATGGCGATCTTGCGCTGGGCATTCTTGATCGCCGCCTTCTTCTCGGGCGAGCCTTCGCTTTCCTTGCTTTCGTCGCGCATTTCCTGAAGCGTCATCTTCAGGCGCGAGAGGCGGCGCACCATCTGCACCGGCACGTCGATAAGGGCGATCACGAAAAGGCCGCCGGCAAGCCAGAAAAGCAGCACGATCACGCCATGCCACGCGTAGGAAAGCTGCCCGAACAGGTCGCCGCGGCCGAGCTTGGCGATCGTCTCGATGTTGTCGTTGGCCCAGACATAAGCGATCGTGCCCAGCAGGCTGACCTTGCCGATGCCCTTGGCCAGTTCGATCGCGCCGTTCGGGCCGAACATGCGCTTGAGGCCGGACATCGGATTGATGCGCGAAGCCTTGGGTGCCATGTTGCCGCCGATCCAGCGCCCTTCGCCGAAGCCGAGCTGCGAGATCAGCGACACCGCGATGATCGCAAGGCCCAGCAGGAATACCGGGGGCAGCGCGGACATCGCCGCCGAGACGATCAGCTGGCCCGGCTCGAAATCGTCGATCGCGGCGCGGTCCCAGATGAAGCCCGCGCGCAGCGTCTCGCTCAGGCGCTCCAGAACCCACGGTCCCGCGGCCAGCATCCATGTCGCGCCGACAGCGACGGCACCAGCCGTTGCCAGCTCGCGCGAGCGAAGGACGTCGCCCTTCTGGGCTGCGTCGCGTTTGCGCTTCTCTGTTGGCGCAAAGCTCTTTTCGCCGCTCTGTTCGCTCATGGCTTCAGCAGGTCCGAAGTAGCGCCGATGGCATCGGCGGAAATGCGGGTGACGAGGTCGGTGAGGACCGGGGCGGAAATCAGCAGGGCGGCAATTCCGGCAAGAACGCCGGCGGGCAGGCCCAGTGCGAAGAGATTGAGCGAAGGTGCCGAGCGGCTCAGCACGCCGGTGACCATCTGCACGATCAGCAGGATCAGGCTGACGGGCAGGGCGATGGTGACGGCGGTGACGAACATGTAGCTGGCGAAATCGGCGATGTCGGACAGACGCTCGGCACCGAGCCAGGTGTGGCCCGGCGGGAAGGTCTTGTAGCTCTGGATCACCAGCGAGAACCACTGCAGGTGGGCGCCCAGTGCGAGGAAGACCAGGGTTATGACCACCGAGAAGTACTGGCCGAGCGCAGGCGACTGCGCCCCCGAGTTGGGATCGACCGCAGTGGCCATGCTCATGCCCATCGAGCCGCCGACGATTTCTGCGGCAAGAACCGGAGCGGCGAATGCGATCTGCAGGATGAAGCCGAGAGAAAGGCCGACCAGCACTTCGCCGGCGACCGAGACCAATCCTGCCAGCGAGAACAGGGCTGCGGGAGCCTGAACGTCGGTCCAGGTGCAGATCAGGACGGCAACGGCTCCGGCTGCGACGACGCGAAGCTGGGGCGGCACGCTCGCGGTCCCGAACAGCGGGGCGGCGACAAGCGCCGCGCCGATGCGGGTCATCACGAAGAGCAGCCGCCAGAAGTCCTGTTCAAGCGCGCCGAAACCGAAGTCGAGGTTCATCACGGCAGGACGCGCTCCGCCTGCGAGATGTTCGCGATCTGGGCGAATATCTCCTGCGTGAAGTCGCCGATCAGCGTCATCATCGAGCTGCCGAACAGCACCAGCACGAGGGCGGTGATGGCCAGCTTGGGGACGAAGGTCAGGGTCTGCTCGTTGACCGAGGTGGCGGCCTGCACGACGCCGACCGCGAGGCCGACGACGAGAGAGGCGATCAGCACCGGCGCGGCGACGAGCGCCGTCACCCAAAGCATCTTGTCGGCCAGGCTGAGCAGGTTGGTGATGTCTTCCATCGCCTGCGTTACCCGAAGCTGGAGGCCAGCGAGCCCATCAGCAGCGCCCAGCCGTCGACCATGACGAAGAGCAGCAGCTTGAAAGGCAGCGATACCACCATCGGGCTCATCATCATCATGCCCAGCGACATGAGGACGGAGGAGACGACGAGGTCGATCACGAGGAACGGCAGAAACAGCATGAAGCCGATCTGGAAGGCGGTCTTCAGTTCGCTGGTGACGAAGGCGGGCAGCAGAATCGAGAAGGGCACGTCGGCCGGCTTCGCGAAACGCGGCGCATTGGCCATCTCGGCGAACATGGTCAGATCGCGCTCACGCGTCTGGCGGATCATGAAGGCGTGGAATTCCTTGCCGCCGTTGGCGATCGCCTGCTCGGCATTGATCGTACCGGCGGAGTAGGGCGCGATGGCGCTGGCGTTCACGCGTTCCAGCGTGGGCGCCATGACGAAGAGCGAGAGGAACAGCGACAGGCCGATCAGCACCTGGTTGGGCGGCGACTGCTGCAGGCCCATGGCCTGGCGCAGGATCGCCAGCACCACCAGGATGCGGGTGAAACTGGTCATCATAAGGATCAGGCTGGGCAGGATCGTCAGCAGCCCCATGATCAGGAGCAGCTGGAGCGAAAGGCTCATGCCCGGACCCTCGGTACCGCCCAGCGAGCCGAAGGCGCGGTCGAGCGCGCCGGGGATCGCCGAGTCCGATGCCGGTGCTGCCGCCGGAAGCGACTGGGCCTGGACCTGCGCGAAGGCCACTGCGGGCAGCAATAGCGCCGGCAGGGCGGCGATCAGGGAAACGATGCGCTTCATTCGGGCAGGCTTTCCGCAGTGCGGGGACGCGCCGGAGCTTCGGCGAGGCGGGTGAGGCCGCCGCGCGAAGCCGAGACGAGGATCTCGCGTCCGTGGAATTCGATCACCGCAAGCTTGAGCGTGGGCGAGAGCATGGTGGTCTCGACGATGCGGATCGACTTCGAACCGCCGCCGATCCCGGCCTTCTCCTGCATCTTCTTCGCCAGCTTGAGGCAGCCCCAGGCGATGAAGCCGATCATGGGCAGCAGGATGATCAGCTTGAGGATGTACCAAAGCATGGAGCGTCAGCCCTCCGCGCCGCCGGGCAGCGGAATGGCGTTCTCGCCGGCGGTTTCCTCCATGCCGACCATCTCGACGATGCGCAGGCCGAAGCGACCGTTGTGCGAGATGACTTCGCCCTTGGCGATCGGCTTGCCGTTGACCAGTACGTCGAGCAGCTCGTCGGACATGCGGTCGAGCACGACGACGCTTTCAGGGCCGAGGGCGAGGATGTCCTTCAGCTTCATTTCGGTGCGGCCCAGTTCGACCGAGAGCCGGACGTCGACGTCGCGAAGAAAATCGAAACCGCGGGGATGAATGCTCATGGTTGATCGTCTTTCGTAGTCAGAATGCGTGGGAAACCTGAACCGCGACGCGATCGTCGAGTTCACCGATGGTGCCGTTGGCGACGGTCTGGTCGCCGACCTTGAGAGGAACGCTGCGGGCTACCGCCACCGGCAGGATGTCGCCGGGCTTGAGGCTGGACAGGCGCGAAAAGCCCATCGTCATGTCGACGAGGACGGCCTTCACCTGCAGTGGCATCGAGGCAAAGGGCTCAGCCGCAGGATCGGGAGCGACATTCATCATGCGCGCCTTGCGCGGGTGGCGCGGGACGGTGACGAGGGCCGAAAGCGTCGCCTGCGGGAAAGCCAGCAGCATCGACCAGGGCTCGCAACCGTTTTCCTCGACTTCGAGCGAAAGCAGCAGCAACTCCTCGTTGCGGTCGAAGGGCGCGAGCTGACGCAGGCTGATCTCGCGGCGCACGGTGCGCACCGCGTGCTTGGCTTCACCGCCGAAAGCGATCGAAAGCGCATCGGCGACGGTCGTCTCGATGCGCGCGATCAGCAGTTCGGCGGAAAGCGGGAAAGTATCGGGCAGCGGGTTGGGCACGTCGCCGCGGCCGCCGAAGGCGCGATCGACAAGGCGGAAGACGGGCGCGGCTTCGAACACGGCCAGCAGCGGCCGGGCTTCCGGGCCCACTGCAAGGAGCGTGTGCGAGGCAAGGCCTTCCAGTTCCGACTGGATCGAACCGAGCGTGCCGTCGAGCGGCATGCCGACGCGCACGATCGGGGCATCGCCGCCGGATAGGCGGGCGAGACCCGAGGCCAGCGCCCGGGCAAGCCGCTCGCCGATCAGCGAGAGGGCCGGGACCAGTTCGCCGATCGACGGACCGGTGCCCAGTAGTTCCTTGCAGTGGCGGGCCTTCATGCGCTCTGTTCCTTGGAATCGGGCGGAAGTCATCGCTGGATCACTGGACGATGAAGCTGCGGAAGTAGACGGCATCGACACCGCCGAAGCCTTCCTTCTGGGTGAGGACCTTGTTGATCGCGTCGGTCATGCGCTTCTGCAGGTGGCCCTTGCCGGCCATCGTGTAGACGTCCTCTTCAGGCGTATCGGCGATGATGGTGAGTAGCTGCGAGCGGATTGCCAGTTCGTGCTTCTTCAGCCACATCAGCACACGGCCATCGCGGCGGGTGGAGCAGGCCAGGGCCATCTGCACCATCGCGTCCGAGTTCTTGAGGTTCGAAGTGAATTCCTCGGAGAAGGTGTAGTAGGCGGTGCGATATTCGTCGCCGCCTTCGCCATCGACTTCAGCGGTGGCGCCTTCTTCCTTCTTGTCGCCGACCGGCGCGTAGGGATCGACTTCGCCCTTGCGGATCAGCTTGGGATTGTTGTCCTGCTTGGCCTCCTGATGGCCGCCGCCGATTACGCCGGCCTGTACCAGGCCGAACATGCCGCCGCCGCCGACAGCCAGCAGGCCCACGGCGCCAAGGATGATGCCGAGTTTGCCCTTGCTCTTGGTGGGCTTCTCTTCCTTGCCGGATTTGCTCATCTCAAAGTTCCCCGAATAGTCAGATGTCAGGCGTAGATGCCGCTACGCCGAGGGCCATTGGCGGCCCCGTCGGACGCCTTCCGGCTGTCCTGCTGCGCGCTGGCCGAAGCGGTCTGCGCACGGTGAAAGTTGCGTTCGCCCTGCTCGGCGCGGGCCTGGGCAGCCTGCTGCTGGCCTTGCCCCTGGCCCTGTCCGTTGCCCGACGCTGCGGATTGTTGCTGGGTGGTCGCCTGCTGCTGTTGCTGGGCCTGCTGGCTGTCGCTGCGCTGCTGGTCGCCATTGCCTGCTGCATTGCCGGCGAGCGTTGCGGCGACGGCGGAATGAACCGCAGACGTGAAGCCGGGATCGGCATTGGCGAGCGTCACGCTCATCTTCGCGTCGTCCGGGCGGAACTGCATCGAGATCTGGCCGAACTCGGCATGATTGATCGCGGTGCGCACGACCTGCGGCGAAGCGGCCTCGCGCGCTTCGGATAGGCGGTCGACCAGCGTTGTGAAATCGTGCGGCCGTTCGTGCGCTACCGGGGCCGCTGCGGCGGCGGTCGCTGCGGCAGGCGCGCTTGCGGTTTGCGCCGGAGTCACGGTCACGACGGGCTGCGCGGTCGCGCGCGCTGCCGGCAGGGCCGTATCGCTGGCTAGATCGGTGGCGGCTTCGGCCTTGTCCCCTGCCTTGGCCTTTACTTCGGGGGCGGCACGGCCCGCGGGTACTGCCTGGGCCACGGCTTCGGTAGCGGGGCGGGCTGCAGGTATTGCCAGGGCCACGGCTTCGGTAGCTGCAGGCACTGCCTGGGCCACGGCTTCGGTAGCGGGGCGGTTTGCGGCGGCCTTGGCCGTGTCGATGCGGGCCATGAGCGCGGCGGCCGGGCTCAGCTCTGCCGGGGCGGTTGCAGTCTTGCCGGCCTCGGGTGCATCGGCGGTCACGATCGGCGCCAGCTTGGCCTGCAGGACCTGCGCCGGTGCACCGCCGCTGGCGGTCATGGCCTTGGCCACCAGAGCTGCCGCTTCCGGCAGGGTCTTGGCGCTCTCGCCCTGGACGACTGCTGCGGCGGTAGCGGCGGTAGCCTTCGCGACGGGGACAGGGACGGCAGCGGTGCGGCCGGCGGCGGTATCTGGAACCGCTGCCCGGAATTCGACGGGAGTGTCAGTACCGGGCAGCGGTGGGACGACAAGCGGCAGGACGGGATTGGCAGCCGCGATGGGCACGTCTGCCTGGTCTGAAGTCGCTTCTTCGTCGGGAGCTTCGTTGGTCGGTGCCTTGCCTTCGGCCGCAGTGTCGGCGGTAGGCTTGGTATCCTTGATGAGGGCGGAAACGGCGGCAGCGGCAATTGCGGCAACCGGCAATTCCTTGCCGCTTTCCTTGCCGCTTTCGTTGCCGGTTGCATTGCCGCTTTTGCCGGTCGTCGTAGCGACCTCAACGGCGAGCGCGGCGGTCAGCTCGGTTGTGGCAGGCTTGACGTCAATGGCAGCTCCCGCGGCAGGGGCTTCCGATGCGCCCAGAAGCGCAGCGAAATCGGCGGTTTCGGCGCCATTGCCCGTGGCCGACGGCGCGGTGCCGCTGGCCGGGGCAGCGTTCGCGGAAATCGACGGGGCCGAGAACTGGATCATGCCTTGATGGACCTCATGGTTAACCATGCAAGGTACTATTCAAGATCCGTGCCAGATCCCTTTCTGCTGCCAAGAGCCGGCGTCTGCCCGGCCTTGGCGATCATGCGTTCCTGCAGCAGGGCGCGTTCCTCGATGGCGGCGCGCCGCCGTTCCGCCTCGACGAGGAGGCGCTGCTTGGCATCGGCGATCGACTGCGCGCGCAGGGCGTCGCCGTCGGTGGTCTTGGTTAGGGCCTGCAGCCCACTGACGAAGCGCCCGACCTGGTGGAGCGAGCCGCCGTCGGTCATTTCGCGGCGGCTGGCGTAGTCGCTCGCCATCTGCCGGGTGCGGTCGGACAGCGCGCGCAATTGCGTGAGCGTGCTTTCCGCCTGCGCGGACTCCATCGCGGCGGTCTGCTTGGCGATGGCGCGGATCTTCTCGAGCCGCTTGAGGCGCGCAAGCCGCTTGCGCTCTTCCTTCATGGCCTTGCCTCACGGCAGGGGACAGGAGGAGCCGGCAATCTCATCCCAGCAGAGCAGCAAGCTGGGCGCCGCTGTCGGAAAGGTCGATCACTTCCCCGGCCTGCTGGCACAGGAAAGCGGTGAGCAGTTCGTGCATCGCGATCGCCTTGTCGAGCTGCGGGTCGGCCCCGGCACGATAGGCACCCATCAGCACGAGGTCGCGGTTCGCCTCGTAGCTGGCGATGAGCGCGCGGAACTGGCGGGCGAGTTGCTGGTGTCCGGACGAGACGATGTCGTTCATCACGCGGCTGAGCGAAGCGGCGATGTCGACGGCCGGATATTGCCCGCGCTGGGCGAGATCGCGCGACAGCACGATGTGACCGTCGAGGATCGAGCGCGCGGTATCGACGACCGGGTCGTCCTGGTTGTCGCCGTCGGCCAGCACCGTGTAGAGTCCGGTGATCGAACCCTTGCTGGCGGCCGAGTTGCCGGCGCGTTCGACGAGCTTGGTGATCGTGGCCAGAGCAGATGGCGGATAGCCACGCGCCGCGCCGGGTTCGCCCAGCAGCAGGCCGATCTCGCGCGCGGCGTGGGCCACGCGGGTAAGGCTGTCGAGGATGAGCAGGACGCGCTTGCCCTGTGCGCGGAAGTGCTCGGCCATCGAGGTGGCGAGCATTGCGCCGCGCAGGCGCAGGTTCGGCGCATGGTCGGCCGGCACGGCGACGACCACGGTCTTGTCCTTCTTCTCGGCATTCATGTGCCGCTCGACGAAGTCGGAAACTTCGCGGGCGCGCTCGCCGATCAGGCCGACGATGATCACGTCCGCCGTCGCGCCGCGCGCAATCATGTCGATCAGCACCGACTTGCCGACGCCCGATCCGGCCATGACGCCGATGCGCTGGCCGATGCCGAAAGTGGTGAGCGCATTGAGCGAGCGCACGCCGGTATCGAAGCATTCGCGCACCGGGCTGCGGTCGAGCGCCGAGGTGCGCACGCCGCCCGCGGGCCATTCGGTGCGGGTATGGATGGGCAGGCCGCCGTCGATCGGCAGGCCCTCGCCATCGACGGCGCGGCCGAGGAAGGCATCGCCCACCGGCAGCATGCCGGGGCGGCCTTCGGGGCACACGCGCGCACCGGGGCGCAGCATGATCGTGTCGCCCAGCAACATCATCATCGTCTTGCCGTTGCGAAAGCCGATGACTTCGGCGGAAAGGGTCTTGCCCCGGCCATGGCCGACGCGGCACATCGCGCCGACCGGCACCGACAGGCCGCTGACTTCCAGCAAGCCGCCGTCGCAGGCGGTGACAAGGCCGAAGCGGCGCGGCGTCAGGTCGACCGGCTCGGCGGCCAGGTCGCTAAGGATCGGGTCCCAGAGTTTCAGCACGGGCTCATCAGCACTGCTGCAGGGCTTCGGCGATGGCAATGCGCCAGGTCGCCGGGCCGTCCTCGACACCGCCGCTGGCCGTCTCGATGCGGATGGTGCCGCGTTCGAGGCCGGCTTCTTCCTCCACCTGCCATTCGGCGGCGAGGCGCGGGGAAACCAGCTTCACGTCCTCTGGGTGCAACTTGATCACGCGCTCGTCGTCGGCGCGCGAAAGCATTCCGACCGCAGCATTGATCCGGCGCACAAGGGCATCCTCGTCGATCGCCAGTGGGGCGATCGCGCTTTCGCACAAGGCGGCAACCGTTTCGCGAAGGCGGTTGCGCAGTTCCTCTTCGAGAACCGCGTTCAAACGCGTCAGGGAAAGTTCAAGCCCTTCACGGGCCGCGGCTTCAGCTTCGGCCTGGGCTTGCGCTTCCTGCAGCGCCTGCTCGTAGCCGGCAGTGAAGCCCTGGGTGAAGGCCTGCTCCACCGGATCGGGCGCAGCCGGTTCCTCGGGCGGTGGCGGCGGTGCCGGTTCGGGCTCGGGTGCCGGCAGCGCGCCGAAGCGCGCGTCGGCGCGAAAGCCCTGCGGCTGGGTCAGGGCCTCGAGCAGGCTCATGCCTTCCCTGGGTATCTTGAAACCGAGATCGGACATCGCGCCGCTCAGACGTATTCGTCATCGCCCGAGCCGAAGATGATCGAACCTTCGGCTGCAAGCTTGCGGGCGACGAGGACGACCTCCTTCTGCGCGGCGACGACGTCGGCCAGCTTGGTGCGTCCGCGCGCGGCGATCTCGTCCTTGACGCCATCGGCGGCACGGCTCGACATCGCGCGGAAGAAGTACTCGCGTTCTTCTTCGCTGATGCCCTTGAGCGAGTCGATGAGGGTGTCGTTGCCGATGTCGCGCAGCAAAGTGCCCATGGATTGCGGGTCGAGCACGAAGAGGTGCTCGAACTTGAACATCTCGTTCTCGATCTCCTTGGCGAGCGCCTTGTCGATCTTGCCGATCTCGCTCATCACCCGCTTCTCGATCACCTTGCCGGCGCCGTTGATGATGTCGGCCGCTTCCTTCGGTCCGCCCATCGCCAGCGGGCGATGACCGTGGTTCTCGGTGATGCGGCGGGTCAGCAGTTCTTCGAGCATCGCGATGGCCTGCGGCGAAACCGGGCCGAGCGTGGCGATGCGGTGGACGATCTGCGACTGTTCATCGGTCGGCAGGGCGTGCAGCACTTCGGCAGCGACGACCGGGTCGAGCTGGACCAGCAGGACGGCAATCGCCTGCGGGTGTTCGCCCTTGACCAGCGGCACCAGCGCTTCGGACGTCAGCCAGCGGGCCAGTTCGAGCGGCGAGGTCTTGGGCTCGTCCGGCAGGATCTGGCGCATCACGCTTTCGGTCTTCACTTCGCCGATGGCGTTGCTCATCATCGAGCGGACCTTGTCGACACGGTCGTGCGCGACGAGGCCGAGCTTCTCGGTCTTCTCGACGAAGCCGGCGATCGCTTCGGCAATGACGTCCGGGCTGATCTCGCCCAGGGCGCACATCTTTTCGCCCAGGCGGCGCAGTTCATCGGGCTCGAGTTCGGACAGGATGCGCGAGGCATTGTCGTTGTCGAGCAGCATGACCATGACCGCGGCGTTGTCTGCCGGGAACAGGGGGACGACTTCGCTCACTGCGCGAATTCCTTCTTCTCGGCCTGCTCATCGAGCGGTTCGTTGAGCATCTGGCGCAAGGCGGCCACGGCGCTGTCAGGCCGTTCGGCCACCAGCTTCTGGGCCAGGTTGAGTTGCCTGGCGAGCAGGTCCGAACGGGTGATTTCGATGTCGATGTCGTCGGCGCTGCCGCCGGCGGGAAGGGCACCGCGCACGGCGCTGCGCTGCAGGACCGGCTGGCCGCTCCCGTCGAGCACGGGTTCGCCGTCCTCGTCCAGTTCGTCTTCGTCCCCGGCCTCGCCCTTCTTGCCTTTCTTGGCCTTCTTGGCAGGCTTGGGCTTGTCGCCGCGCACCGCCTTCACCATCGGGCGTACGCCCAGCAGCAGGACCATCAGGACGGCGAGGACGGCCGAGCCGTAGCGCACGACCATCGGGAACCATGGCATTTCGTAGAACGGCAAGGCGGCGGCATCGCCGATCGGTTCGAAGCTGCGCGCAATGACCTTGACCTGGTCGCCGCGCTGCGTGTTGGCGCCGACAGCGGCACTGACCAGCGCCTCGATCTCCTGAATGTCCTTGGCCTTGGCGCCCTTCATGGCATCGGCGCTGATCGCGACCGCGACCGAGAGGCGCTTGATGCCGCCCGGGGTGGTGTTGGCTACCGAGACTTCGCGGCCCAGTTCGTAGGTGCGCGAAGAACGGGATTCGCCGTTGGTCGGCGGGGTCGCTCCGGGCTGCGGGGCCGTGCCCTGCGGCGCGCCCGGCTGGGCCTGCGTCACCGGCGGCGGCGTGTTGGACAGGACGCCCGGGACGCCTGCAGCCGGAGTGGCGGCGGTCGACTGCGACTGCGCTTCGGTCTCGGTGCGGACGACGCCGTCCTTGTCATAGCTTTCGCGGGCCGAGGTCACTTCGTCCATGTCGAGGTCGACCTGGATCTCCGAGGTGAAATTGCCTTCGCCGAGCATCGGACGCAGCAGTTGCGAGACCTGTTCGCGCAGCTTGGATTCCATCCGCGCCTGCAGGTCGAGCCGGTCGCTGTCGACGCCGCCGGTCTCCGACAGGAGCTGGCCATGCTGGTCGACGACGCGCACGGAGTCGGGCGAGAGGCCCGGCACTGAGCCGGCGACGAGATTGAGGATGGCCGAAACCTGGCTTTCGGTCAGCGAGCGGCCGCGCGCGAGGCGGACCATGACCGATGCGGTCGGCGGCACGTTCTCGCGCACGAAGACGGACTTTTCACCCTGGGCCAGATGGACGCGGACCGCTTCCACGCCGTCGATCTGGGCAATCGTCTGCTGCAGGTCGGCTTCACGGGCGGCGCGCAGGCGCTCGCCCTCCAGCGTGCGGCTGGCGCCCATCGGCATGTTGTCGAGCATCTGCACGCCCGATTCCGGGGTCGCCAATGCGCCGTCGGAGGCCACCAGCATGCGTGCCTTGTAGAAGTCGCCTTCGGAAACCGAGAGGGCGCCGGTGCTGTTGTCGATCGAGTAGTCGATCGAGGCCTGGTCGAGCGCAGCGGCAACACTTGCACGCTCGCTGTCGGCGAGTTGCGAGTAGAGCACGCGCTGCGGAGAAGGCGCGAGCGCGCCCCACGCGAGGAGGGCCCCGCCGATGGCAGACAGGCCGACGAACACCGGCAGGACCTTGCGGACTGCCGGCTGGGCCGTGAAAGTGCCAAGGCGCGTGAGAACGCTGCCGCCCGCCGGATCGGTAAGCGGTGCGAACATCGACTGCGTGGCGGGCAGCGAGGCCGCCGGGACGCCGTCAGGCGTGGCTGGAACGAGCTCGGGCATGAGACATTACACCCCCATCCGCATGATGTCCTGGTAGGCGGACAACAGCTTGTTGCGAACCTGCATGGTCGCTTCGAATGCGACTCCGGCTTCCTGCCGGGCAAGCATGACACTGGCGACGTCGGTCACTTCACCGCGCTGGTAGGCGTCGGTCATCGTGTCCGATTTGGCCTGGACGGCATTGACGTTGTCGAGTGCCGTCTTGAGCGTATCGGCGAAACCCTGGGCCGGGGCCTGGACTTCGGTCGGGGCTGCGCCACCGACGCCTGCCACGCCGCCTGCCTGATCCGGGCCTTTCGGCGCATGAATTTGCTGGAGCAACTCATTGCGCTGGATGATCTGCTGGCGCATGGCCATGATCTGTTGAATTCCTCCAGCGCCGCCCCCGATGCCGGAGATGCCGCTCATCGACGGCCTCCTGCGACCGCTCTGCCGATTTCGATCCCGGCGTCACGCATCGAGGCGAGGCGATAGCGCAGGGTCCGTTCGGAGATGCCGAGTTCGCGGGCTGCACGCACCCGGCTGCCGCCGCATGCCTCGAGCGTCTCGACGATGGCGCGGGCCTCCGAGATCTGCACGATCGAGGAGAGCTTGCGCGGCGTCTCCGCCTCTTCAACCTGCGGTTCGGCAACAGTGACGCCGAAACCGGTGGCCGTGACGGGCGACTGGATCAGTCGGGCCGGGCTGTCGAACACGATGTGATCGGGCGTGATCACGTCGTTGCCGTGGGCCAGGAGCAGCGCGCGGCGGATGACGTTCTCCAGCTCGCGGACGTTGCCGGGCCAGGAGTGCAGCTTGAGCATCGCGATCGCAGCTTCGTTCGGGCAGGGCACCCTGGTCGGGTCCGGCGCGTGGCGCAGCGCCATCGCGAAGGCGAGCGGGGCGATGTCGTCGGCGCGCTCGCGCAGTGGGCGCAGCGTCAACGGGAACACGTTGAGGCGGTAGTAAAGGTCGGCGCGGAACCGGCCTTCAGCCACTTCGGTCGGCAGGTCGCGGTTGGCGCAGGCAATGATGCGTACGTCGACCTTGATCGCCTTGGTCGAGCCGATCGGCACGACTTCCTGTTCCTGCAGGGCGCGCAGCAGCTTGGCCTGGAGCTGAAGCGGCATCTCGGCGATTTCGTCCAGCAGCAGGGTGCCGCCGTCCGCCGCGCGGATGAAGCCTTCGCTCGCTTGGGTCGCGCCGGTGAAGGCGCCCTTCTGGTGGCCGAACAGCATCGCCTCGAGCATCGTCTCGGGCATCGCGGCGCAGTTGACCGCGATGAACGGGCCGTCGCGGCGCGAGCTGCGGGCGTGAATGAAGCGGCTCAGGACTTCCTTGCCGGTTCCGGTCGGGCCGTTGATCAGCACCGGAATGTCGCTGTTGGCCAGACGGTCGGCGAGAGCGAAGACCGAAAGGCTTTCCGGATCCGCTGCGATCGGCTCGTCTGCGCCAGCCATGGCTGCGAGCAGCATGGCAAGCGAGGCTTCGCTGACCGGATCGACGTAGGTCATCGCGATCTGCGATGCGCCCTTGCGGCCGAATGCCGGCGCGGTGCCGCGTGAAAGTTGAACCGAGCGTGTGCGCGGGCGGGAAGGAGTCTCGTCCGCAGCGTCACGTAAATCGATTGCACTAAGATCGAGGAGTGAAGTGGCAATTGCCGTTCCACGATCTGCCAGCGGCGCGTGCCGCCGGCTGAATTTCGAGTCGAAATTCAACCCGCCCATGTCTCGATGTCCCCCGTAGTATTAACCAATCTCCACGGCCGTTTATGCGGGCGATTCAGTTAAAAATTCGGAAAATTTTACACTCGGGATTCGGCGAAGTTTGACGTGATTCTGCGGGTTTATAGGTGGGCCGGTAACCTTTTTTTGCCGGGGCGGCTTAATTTTGCCGCCAGCTTGCCGGTCTTCCCTTTGGCAGCGGAGCCGGATGGGCCGGCGAAGCTGATCCGGAACTCGGGACATTCAACGGGAGCTACCTAAATGTCTGTTATCAATACCAACATCAGCGCGATTCGGGCCACCAATGCCTCGAACTCGGCAAGCAAGATGCTCAGCACCTCGATGGAACGCCTGTCGACCGGCAAGCGCATCAACTCCGCCAAGGACGACGCCGCGGGTCTCGCCATTTCGACCTCGATGACCTCGCAGATCAAGGGCATGAGCCAGGGCATCCGTAACGCCAACGACGGTATCTCGATGGCGCAGACCGCTGAAGGCGGCCTGTCGGAAGTCACCAACATGCTGCAGCGCGTCCGCGAGCTGACCGTTCAGGCTTCGAACGGCACCTACTCGGCCGATGACCGCACGCGTATGAAGACCGAAGTTACGCAGCTTCAGTCGCAGATCACCGACGTTCTCGACAACTCCGAGTTCAACGGCAACAAGCTGTTCGACGGCACTGCCGGCACCGCTGGCGTGGTCAAGATCCAGGTTGGCGCCAATGCCACGGATACGATCGACATGACCTTCAGCAACGTGAAGGGCGGCACCGGCATGACCGCGGCCCTGGCCGTCGACCCGACCGCGCTCGCCGCCGGTGACCTTGCCAGCCTCGACACCGCGCTGGACGAAGTCTCGACTGTTCGCGCCAACCTTGGTGCTTCGCAGAACCGCCTCGAATCGGCCGTCAACACGATGACTGCCAACGTGACGAACCTTTCGGACGCACGTTCGCGTATCGAAGACGCCGACTATTCCTCGGAAACCACCGCGATGGCGAAGTCGCAGATCCTTTCGCAGGCTTCGACCGCGATGCTCGCCCAGGCGAACCAGAGCCAGCAGAGCGTGCTCTCGCTGCTCCGCTAATCAGCGGCAAGTAACCAATAGCCTGCATTCAGCAGGCTAGAGCCCCGACGGTTCTCCCCAGTCCGTCGGGGCTCTCTCCTTGCCCGCGCTGTGCGCGGGCTGAAGTGATTCGTGCCGTTACCGAAAGTGACGATCTCTTCCCCGCCGGGCGATTCGCGACAGGGTTGACGGCGAATCGGAGGGGAGCGACCCCGTGCAGGCACACTTCGCGCTGCCGCATGCACTCTACGTGAATGCCCTGTGCCATGATTGATGCGCATGGGATCATCTTTCGACGGCTTCTGGATGCGCTGCGCTTGGCTGACGGTCCTGGCGGCACTGTCCGCCCGTTCCCCATGTTCCCCTAAGGTCGATGCCCTGATGCGATGACGTCAGGCTTTTGCGGTTTCGTGACGCGCGGGATGGGCGCGGCATGGCAGAGGCGATGCCGTCAGGTCACACACATCCCACGTCACCTTCGCCTGCCGTTCTGGATGGGTTTGTCGTAGCCTTGGGCGCTATGGTGCAAGCGCCCGTATCTTCGGGCAAGGCTGGAAGTCCGGCGCGCGCGATGAAATGCGCGCGGACCCGGGGACTGCCATCCGATCAACCTCTCCCCACGCGATTGCACCTGTCTGCCAGGCGCAAGGAAAGGCCCGCTCGCGCGTGGGCTGGATTGGCGCACATGGGGAATGCGGCAATCCGACTCAGGCGTGAACGGGCCGAAAAGGCGATTGGAGATCCGGGCTACGGAGTTTGGAGACTGGTTGCCCGAGGGGGTGCGATGGCTTGGCGTTCCGGACCGCCGGGTGGCGGTCCGTCTCTTGCGCATTCTCTGATTATGTAAGGGTGAGACGTTGATAGGTGGATGGGAGGCGGGAACGCGGAGGTGAAGGCATGGGTCCTTCACCTCACGGGCCGACGATTGGAGATCGGGGGTTTGGCCCGATTCGCGTCCCGCCCGAGACTGAGCGCGGGGCTCAGTCCAGGAGAGTGATCGAAATGCGGCGGTTGCGGGGGTCCTGCGGATTGTCCGGTATGAGCAATTCCTTGTCGGCGACGCCCTCGATTCGCTTGAAGCGGTCTTCGGCGATGCCGTCGCGCATCAGTGCCTGGCGGGTGGCTTCGGCGCGCCCGGCCGAGAGTGACCAGTTGTTGCCGTAAGTGCCCGACCTGTAGGGCAGGGCGTCAGTATGGCCGCGCAGCGTCAACTGGCCGCCGTCAGAGCCCACCGCGTCCGCAATCGCCGAGATCAGCTCGACCGCGTCCGGCGTCAGCACGGTTGTGCCGAGGCGGAACATCGAGAAGTCGGCATCGTCGACGAGGTCGATGCGCACGCCGATCGAAGTGTCGACGAGGCGGACCTGCTTGGCCAGCTTGCGCAGCCGTTCGGTCGACCGCAACTTTTCCTCGACCGACTGCTTGGCGCGCGTCGAGCGTTTGATCTTGCTGCCGCCTTCCTTTGGTCCGCCCGTTGCATCGCGGGGGATGGTCATCGCCTTGGTACCGGTCTGGCCCATGGCATGCGGATAGTTGTCGACATCGGTCAGCGAGGAACCGCCAAGCAGGCCGTTGTTCGAACCGGCCGAGGATTCCTTGGTCTTGACCAGGGTTGGCGTGAAATAATCGGCAATGCCCTTGCGCTGCTTCTCGGTCGTGGCGCCCAGGATCCAGAGCAGGAGGAAGAAGGCCATCATCGCGGTCACGAAGTCGGCGTAGGCGACTTTCCAGGCGCCGCCGTGGTGACCGCCTTCCACCACCGTGATCTTCTTGACGATGATCGGCGGCGGCAGCTCGTTCTTGCCTCGCTTGGTGGCCACGTCAGCGTCCCCTCATCGCGTCGAGAAGTTCGGACAGGCCGGGTCGGAAGGAGTGGCCGAGACCCGAGCGGGCCGATTCCACGACCAGCGGCTGCGGCCACCCGTGAAGGCTGGCGATGACCACCTGCTTGACCGCGTGGAAGATCTGTTCGTCTTCCTCGATCACCTGCTTGAGGCGTCCGGCCATCGGCGCAACGATGCCGTAGGCGAGCAACACGCCCATGAAGGTGCCGACAAGCGCGGAGCCGATCATGCCGCCAAGCACCGAGGGCGGCTCGTCGATCGAGCCCATGGTCTTCACCACGCCGAGAACGGCGGCGACGATGCCCAGTGCGGGCAGCGAGTCAGCGAGGGTCTGCAGCGCGTGCTGCGGTTCGTGCAACTCGTGGAAGTGCGTCTTCATGGCGTTGTCCATGACGTCTTCGACCGCATGGACTTCCAGCGTGCCCGAGGAGACCACGATCAGCGTCAGGGTGTCGCAGATCAGGTGGACGAGTGCGTCGTTGGCCAGCAGCCGCGGGAACTCGGCGAAGAGCGAGGACGACTTGGGCTCGTTGACGTGGCTTTCGAGCGCTACCGGGCCTTCGGTGCGCAGGATCTTCATCAGGCGCGTGGTCAGGATGATCGCGTCGATGTGGTCCTGCTTGTTATGCTTGGGCCCCTTGAAGACCTTGGCCATGCCGCTGCCGAGCGCCTTGAGCTGGTGCATCGAGTTGCCGGTCACGATGGCGCCCACAGCGGCGCCGCCGATAATCAGCATCTCGTGCGGGATCGCGTGCATGACCGGACCCAGCGCGCCGCCGGTTAGGGCGAAGCCGCCGAATACCATGACCAGCAAGATCACGACGCCGACGATTGCAAACATGGTTAAAAGTCCCCCTGGAAAGTATGCGCCCGGTCCCGTCCCCCGGGACCGGGAAAAGCGTCAGCCCAACTTGTTGAACAGCGAAAGGTTGGCGAGCTTGGTGAAGCTGGCCTGGCTGGCTTCCAGTACCAGCAGCGCTTCCTGCAGCGAGGCTGCGGTGGAGGCGATGTCGGTCGAGCCGATTTCAGTCTCTTCGGTCGAGCGAAGCTGCGAAAGGTTGGTGCGGCGATCTGACGTCAGTTCGATCCAGGCCATGCGCGTGCCGACGACGGTCTGCCCGGTCGTCATCGCATCCAGCCCGGCCTTGAGCGCATCCAGTCCGTCGCGGGCGGCACCGGCCGGGTCGGCCGCCGCGCCTTGCAGGGCCGCACCGAGATCCTTGACCACCGACAGCAGGTCGGTCGGCGTGCCGTTCACCGTGAAGCTGAGGAATTCCGGACCGGTCAGCGAGCGCGAGACTGTCTGGCCTTCGCCAAGCGACAGGCTGCCTGAGCTGGCGGTGCCGACGTAGACGGGATTGCCGGCGCCATCGACCGAATAGGCATCGCCTGCGCTTTCGCCGCCGAACAGGGCATGGCCGTTCGAATCGCGAGCATTGGCGAGGTTCATCAGGGTCGAGTAGATCGAGTCCAGTTCGCGACCGATCGCGGCGCGCTGGGCGTCGTTGCTCGTTCCGCTGGCGGCCTGTGTGGCGAGTTCCTGCGCTCGGACGAGGGCCGTCGACATGTCCTTGATCGCGGCATCCGCCAGCGTCAGGTCGGCGTTCACCCGCTGTGAGTTCGACTTGTCGATGTTCGACAGCGATTCGAGGCGGGACAAAGAGCGCAGGCGCGACGCGGCGACCGGATCGTCGGACGAGCGCGCGAGCTTCTTGCCGCTGGAAAGCTGTGCCTGCAGCGTTTCGGTCTGGGCGCGCAAGTCCTGCAGATTGCTGCGGGACCGCTCGAAGAAGGCGCTGGTGCTGGTGGATACGATCGCCATGTCAGTCTCACCTGATGTTCAGGATGGAAGAGAAGATGTCGCTCGCCACCTGCATGACGCGACCGTTGGCCTGGAAGGCCTGCTGGTAGCGCACGAGGCTGACTGCTTCTTCGTCGAGGTTTACGCCGGTCTGCGCCTGGAGTGCGACCTTGGCAGTGCTGGCGATGGAATTGAGCGCGTCGCTGGTGACCTTGCGGCCGGCGACGGAACTGGAGATCGTGAAAAGCAACGTGTCCATGTCGCTCGCCGGATCGGCGCTTGCGAGGTCTTTGCGCATCTGCACGAGGTTGGCGGGATCGCGGCTGTTTGCACCGGCGCCAGACGAAGCCGTCGCAATGGCGCTGCCGTTGCTGGCGATCATGGCGATGTCGCCCGCGCCCGTGCCCGAAAAGATCGGCTGGCCGGTATTGCCGTTGAGGTCGACACCGTTCGCCTGCGCGGTGTTGACGACGTTGATGATCTTGCCGGCGACAGCATCGAGCTGGCCGCGCGTGCTGGAAAGCTGGGTCAGCGCCTGGCTCTTGCCGGCGAGCGAACCCGAACTGATCGCGGCGGCATTGCCATCGAGCGTAAAGGAGATCGTGCCGTCCGCAGCGGTCGCCATGGCCAGCGTCGAGGCAGCGCCGCCGGAGACCATCGTCTGACCGGCAGTGCCGCCGATGGTGACGGTGACGGTCTTGTCGGCATTATAGGTGGTGTCGACGTTGGCGTACTTGCTCATCTGCTCGAGCAGCGAGTCGCGCTGGTCGAGCAGGGTGGTCTGGTCGCTCGACGCATCCGAGGCGCGCGCCAGGCGCAAGTTCACGCGGGCGAGTTCGCCAGCGATGCGATTGACTTCGTCGACGCCGCTGCCGGCCTCGAACTGCAGGCCCTTGGCAGCCGCGTCGAGGCTCGACGATGCGACGTTGAACGTCTCGGACATCGTGCGCGCCTGTTCCAGAACAGCGGCGCGCAGCGAACCGTCGGTGGGATCCGAAGCGAGTTGCTGCAGGCTGCCTTCGAAGGCGACGATGGAATCGTACACGCCGGTCTGCTCGACGGCGCTCTCGATATTTTCCAGGCCCTGGACCTCCGCGGCGGCGCGCGAAGCGTCGGCGCCGGTGCGGCGCACTTCTGCCTGGCGGAAGATGTCGGCATTGCGCACCACGCCATTGACCCGCACACCTGCCAGATTGACCTGCGCCGGAGCCGAACCGACCGAGTTCGCACCCAGTTCGGCCACGCTGACCGTGCGCCGGACATATCCTTCCGACGACGCGTTGGCGATGTTCTGCGCGGTCAGGTCCAGAGCGGTGCGGGCGGCCGCGGCACCGGACTTGGCAATCGAGAGAAGGTCTGAGGCCATGGCTTACCCTTGCGCCTTTGCTTGCGTCGCGTTTTCGCCGGCAGGTGCGGTTTCGGCAGGAAGGAAGCGCGCCATCTGCGCTTCGATGATCGAGGCCATGCCGAGCGTGCCGGTATCGGCCGCGACGTCGGCGAAGTGTTCGTCCTGAAGCTGCCGGAAGGTATCCATCGCCTGGCTGCCGAACACGTCCTCGCCGCCGAAGTCGGTCTTGCGGGCGGCGGCCAGCATCTGGCGCACGAAGATCGCTTCGAACTGCTTGGCGGTGGCGTGCAGCTTCTCGCGGTCGCTGCTCTGCGCCTTGACGTTCAGACCCGGCGTGGATGGGAGGATGACACTCATATCACCACCATCTCCGCCTTGAGCGCGCCGGCCTGCTTGAGCGCCTCGAGGATCGCCACGAGGTCGGACGGAGTGACGCCCAGCATGTTGAGGGCATCGACCACCGAGGACAGCGAAGCACCCGGCTTGAACATCGCGACCGAGCGCTTTTCCTCGTCGGTCGTGATCGTGCTGTTCTGCTCGACGGCGGTCTGGCCGCGGCTGAACGGAGCCGGCTGGACGACGGTCGGGTCCTCGTCGACGCGCACGGTCAGCTTGCCGTGGCTGATCGCGGCAGGCGAGAGGCGCACGGCGTTGTTGATCACGACGGTGCCGGTGCGGCTGTTGACGATGACGCGCGCGGCGGTTTCGGCCGGTTCGATCTCGATCATCTCGATCGCGGCCATGACGCTGGCGCGGGTGTCGGACTGGGGCGGCAGGCGCAGGGCGAGGGTGACGCCGTCCTCAACCGAGGCGGTGCCGGGCATGCGGCGGTTGATCGCGTCGCGCACGCGCGAGGCGGTCAGGAAGTCCGCGTTGAACAGGTTCCAGCGCAGCAGGGGATCGCTGTCGAAGCCGGTGGCGACCGCGCGTTCCACGCTGGCGCCGTCGGCGATGCGGCCCACGGTCGGGATGTTGACGGTAACGTTCGAGCCGTCCTTGCCCGAGATGCCGAGCCCGCCGACCGCCAGGTTGCCCTGGGCCATGGCGTAGATCTGGCCGTCCGCACCATAGAGCGGGGTCATGATCAGTGCGCCGCCGCGCAGCGACTTGGCCTTGCCGATCGTCGAGACGGTCACGTCGATGCGCTGGCCCGGCTTGGCGAAGGCAGGCAGGTCGGCGGTGATCATCACCGCGGCTGCGTTCTTGAGGCCCGGCGAAACTCCCGGCGGCAGGGTCAGGCCCATGCGGCCCGAAACGCCCTTCATCGCCTGGGTCAGGTATTCGAGGTTGTCGTCGCCGGTGCCGGGCAGGCCGACGACGATGCCGTAGCCGGTCAGCTGGTTGGAGCGCACGCCCTGGAACTGGCCGAGGTCGCGCACGCGCTCTGCGCTGGCGACGCCCGGGGTCAGCGCAGTCATTGCGGCGGCGAGGACGAGCAGGATTTTGCGGATCATCTCGGCCTCCTCAGAACGGCGAAATCATGTTGAAGAACTTGCCCAGCCAGCCCTGGCGGCTGGCGCGCTGGAGCGAGCCCTTGCCCGAATATTCGATCTTCGCGTCTGCAACGCGGGTCGAAAGGATCGAGTTTTCCGTGTCGACGTCGGCCAGGCGAACGATCCCGGAAAACCGGACCCATTCATCACCCTGGCTGAGCAACATCTGCTTTTCCCCTTTGACCAGCGCGGTGCCATTCGGCCGCACTTCGGCGATCGTGACGGAAAGCGTCGAGGCGAGCGAGCTCGTCTGGGCCGCATTTCCCTGACCGTTGAACGACGAATTGCTGCTGGCTTTAAGGGCATTGGGGTTCAAAAATGACAGCAGGCCGGCAGTCGGCGGGGTGATCGAGGCGCCGCCGCCCTTCTGGCTCTTGGAACTCACGGCCTTGGACGCGCTGGTCGTCTCGATGAGCACGATCGTCAGCGGATCGCCAACGCGGCGGGCGCGGTTGCCTTCGTAGAGCGGAGCATAGCCGGCCGAGACGTTGAAGATGCCGCCCGTCGGGGCAGCCGCTTCGACCGGAGCGGCCACCGGCAGGGTCGCCTCGAAGCCAGATGGTTCGTGCTTCTTGGCGAGGGCCGGGGCGGCGCCTGTCACCGCGAGCGCCGTGCCGGTGGCGATGACCGAAAGGATGGACTTGCGCGTCATGGCGATCACAGAGTCTGGTTGGCGTTCTTGAGCATGTCGTCGACCGACGAGATCATCTTCGAGTTGATCTCATAGGCGCGCTGGGTCTCGATCATGTCGACCAGTTCCTCGACGATGTTGACGTTCGAGGCTTCCAGCATGGCCTGGCGGATGTGGCCGCGGCCGTTCTCGCCGGCGATGCCGATCTGGGCCGGGCCACTTGCCGCGGTCTCCATCATGAAGTTGTCCGAGGCGGCCTGCAGGCCGCCCGGATTGGTGAAGCTGGCGGTCGTGATCTGGCCGAGCTGGGTCGGATCCGACTGGCCTGCGACTTGCGCCGAGACGGTGCCGTCGGTCGAGATCGTCAGCGAGGTCGCGTTTTCCGGGACGGTGATCGGCGGCTGCAGGGGATAGCCCTGCGAGGTCACGATCAGGCCCTCGGCGGAGCGGGTGAAGTTGCCGGCGCGGGTATAGCCCAGCTGGCCGCCCGGAAGCTGAACCTGGAAGTAGCCGTCGCCGTCGAGCGCGAGGTCGAGGTTGTTGCCGGTCGCTTCCAGCGAGCCCTGCGTTTCCATGCGCGTGGTCGACTGCACGGCGACGCCGGTGCCCAGGTTCAGGCCGGTGGCGTAAGTCGTTTCCGTCGACGAGTCCGCACCTGCCACGCGGGCGTCCTGGTAGGCGAGAGTCGCGAAGTTGGCGCGGTCGCGCTTGAACGCGGTGGTCGCGACGTTGGCGAGGTTGTTGGCGATCACGCGCATGCGCTGGTCTTGTGCTTCGAGACCGGTGCGGGCGACCTGGAGTGCTGAGCTAGGCATGGATTCTTACTCCTCAGGATTCGATGCGCATGAGCCGCGCGCCGCCCTCGTCGAGCTGCTTGGCAGTCTCGATGAGTTTGGTGCGCATTTCGAAAAGGCGCTGGGCCGAGATCATCTCGACGAGCACTTCCGATGCGTTGACGTTGGACTGTTCGAGCGCTTGCGGGGTCAGCCGCGCGTTCTCGTCGACCGGTAAGGCGCCGCCGCCGCTTACGCGGAACTGGCCGGCAAGGTCTTTTTCGATTTTCGATCCGGTGGTGCTGACCAGTTTGAGGCGATCGAGGCGGACGGGCGGGGCTTCCGGAGTGGCCGGGTCCTTTACCAGCACGCCGCCGTCCGGGGCGATCGTGACGATCGAGCCGGGCGGGACGGTGACGGGACCGTTGTCGCCCAGAACCGGCAGGCCCTCGCCGTTCTCGATCACGCCGGTGACCGAAACGGAAAGGTCGCCACGGCGGGTATAGGCCTCGCCGCCGTCATAGGCCTGGACCGCCAGCATGGCATCGCCGTCGAGCGCGACGTCGAGGGGATTGCCGGTCGAGGTGACCGCGCCTTCCTTCATCGACGCGCCGCGCACTTCGGTGCTGGTCATCGCGCGTGCTTCCAGCTGCGGGCCTTCCAGCGTCATCGGCGTCGCCTGGATGATCTCCTTGCGAAAGCCGATAGTCTGGGCATTGGCCATGTTGCTCGCGATCACGCGCTCGCGCGTCATCGAGGCATTCATGCCGGAAACAGCGGTATAGATCAGCCGGTCCATCGGATCAGGTCCTCGTCAGCGTCTCAGGTGCCTCAGGTCCGCAGGTTGATGACGGTCTGCGAGATCTGCGAGGCGGTATCGATGGCCTTGGCATTGGCCTGGAAGTTGCGCTGCGCGGTGATCAGCGAAACCAGTTCCTCGGCGATGTCCACGTTCGAGCGTTCCAGCGAGCCCGAGAGCATGGAGCCGTAGAGACCCGTCTTGGGTTCGCCGTAGCTGGCGGCGCCGGAATTGCCGGTCGAGGTCCAGCTGGCGTTGCCCATCTGCTTCAGGCCGTTGGGGGCAAGGAACGAGGCCAGCGCAACGACGCCTACCGTGGTGTTGGAGCCGTCGGCATAAGTGGCGACGACCTGGCCCCTGTCGCCGATGGACACGCCTGCGAAGATCGAGCCGGCGGCATTGGTCTGCGGCAGCTGTGCATCCTGGAGGGTCGTGGTCGAGGTGACGGCGCCGGTCGCGTCGACCGGGAAGACCTGGAGGCGCGAGCCCTGCGCGTTCTTGATGAAGCCCTGTCCGTCGATGGAGAAGGCACCGGCGCGGGTATATTCGGTCTGTCCCGAAGTCGGCGAAACGACGGTGAAGAAGCCGTCGCCGTTGATCACGACGTCGAGCGCGTTGCCGGTCTGGTCGATCGGGCCGAGTGAGAAGTTCTGCTTCACCGCCGCGACGCGCGCGCCGATGCCCACGGTCGTCGAGGAGTCGGAGAAGACCGAGTTGGTGACGATGTCGGCAAAGGCGGTGTCGCTTTTCTTGAAGCCGCCGGTTTCCGCGTTGGCGATGTTGTTCGAGATGACGTTGAGGTCGGTCTGGGCGTTCTTGAGGCCGGTAAGCGAAGTGTAGAAAGACATGGCGTTAGTCTCCTGGAATGCAGTGTCAGGCGGCGGTCGAGCTGTCGGCCGCCTGCGAATCGGCTACTTTCTGGGCAAGCGAGGTCAGGGCCTCGTTGGTCGAGGTCTGGGCCGTGACGAGCGTGTCGAGCTTCGAGGAAATCGTGCTCAGGGTGTCGGACATCTCGGTCGTGCTGGAGAGCTGCGTGAACTGCGCCATCTGCGCCAGCATGTCCTTCTGGTCGACCGGGTTGGTCGGGTCCTGCTGCTGCATCTGCGCGAGCATCAGCTTGAGGAAGTCCCCCGAGTTGAGCGCAGCGAGCGGCGACTTCGAGTTCGACGAGGTGCTAGTCGACGCGCTTGTCGAGTTTACGGAAGTCACGGTCATTTGAGCCTCATCGTTTCGAGCATGAGTTGCTTTGCGGTGGTGAGAGCCTCGACCATGTTCTGGTACTGGCGGGAGGCCTCGAGCATCTCGACCATCTCGGCGTTCTCATCGACGGGAGCGGCCCAGACATCGCCGTTTGCATCGGCGAGCGGGTGGTCGGGATTGTGTTCGCGCACCGCCGCGGCCTGTTCGCGGACCACGCCTTGCACCTGGACGGTGGCAAGGCCGCTGGCGCGATCGAGGTCCTCGGCGAAGACGGCGCGGATCGGCTTGTAGGCATCCGCTTCGCTGCCCGACACGGTGCCGGCGTTGGCGAGGTTGGATGCGGCTGCGTTCATGCGCACGAGCTGGGCGGACATGCCGCGCTGTGCGACGTCGAAGATGGTGAAGGGCTGACCGGCCATCTTATTCACCTCTCAGTGCGCGTTTGACGTTGTCGACGCGCGAGCGGATGAACTCGAGCGTCGTGGCATAGCCGACGGCGTTTTCCGAAAAGGCGAGCTGCTCGTTCTGCAGCTCCACGGTATTTCCGTCGAGCGAGGGCATTACCGGAATGCGGTACTGCGTGGCGCTCTGGGCAGCGCTCTCGATATCGGCGCCGTTGCTTGCGGACTTCAGTGCTGCGGCGAAATCGATGTCGCGCGCCTTGTAGCCCGGGGTCCCGGCATTCGCGATGTTCGAGGCGATCACGCCCATACGCTCGGAGCGAAGCTCGAGCGCCTTGGCGTGAATTCCGAACAGGTCCTGCGGCATTTGTCCTGGCTCCAGGTTTAGTCTGCCGAGGTAATTCGCAAGGACCGTGCCAGTTTTCCCAAGACCCCTGGATTTCCGGGCTTTCGCCGCAGGCTTGCCGGGGGCGGCAGGGCAGGGCGGCAATCCCTTGCCGGGTGGCGGCAAAAACCCTCCGCCAACCCCCTGAAATTCCGGCATTGCCGTCCGTTCTATGCTGCACGAAGGAGAAGCAGCTTCATGCAGGTCGACAATCTGTTCGATGCCACCAGTGCCCTTATCGTCGTGGGCGGTACGGTCGCGGCAACGGTCATGCGGTGCGGCATCCGGGACAGCCGGACCGCGGTGGCCTCGCTGGGCGGCCTGTTCGCGAAGCGCTTCGATGCTGCCCGCGCCCGGGCCGAACTGGCCGGGCACGTGCGGGAAATGCAGACCGACGGCGTCATCCGCACGGCTCCCCATCATTTCGGTGATGCGGAATTCGACGAGGCGACCGATTCCCTGATCGGCACCCGCTCCATCGGCGCGCTGCAGGCGGCCCATGTCGCCCACAAGCGCCGCCGAGTGGTGCGCAATCGCCGTGCCGTGCGCACGTTCAACCAGGCGGCAGACCTCTCTCCGGTCTTCGGCCTCGCCGGCACGCTCGTCTCGCTCAGCCAGCTGCCCGGCGGCCCGGAAGGGGCGGGGGACTTCACCACCGCAATCTCGATGGCCGTGCTGACCACCCTCTACGGGCTGCTGCTGGGCAATATCGTCTTCGCTCCGCTTGCGCGCGTGGTCGCGCGCGTGGGCGCGAAAGAAGAGCGCGAGCGCCAAAAGGTCCTCGACTGGCTCGAAGGCCAGCTCATCTCCGCATTGCCGGCACATGCACGCCCCGCGGCGATGGAAAAGGCTGTGACCTCCATCGCCTCGCGCAGTTCAAGGGCGTGAGCGGGCGCGCTTCGGTCGGTTGGCAAACCGCGCTGGCCGACCTTTCCCTGATCCTGTTCATGGTAACGGCCGCGGCGGTCAGCCGGCAGCCGCCCGAGGCCTTTGCCAAGGCTGGAAAAATCGCGGAGCAGGCTGGCGGCGGGGCGGCGGTTTCGCCGCAGTCCGAACCGTTGGCCGTCTATGTCGATGCGCCGGGCGCGCCGCCGCTATCGCAATGGCTGGAGCAGCAGGCCGTCGATCCGCGCCAGCAGCTCACGATTACAGCGCATTACGGCGATGCTCCCGAAGCGCAGGCTCGCGCGATGGCCGATGCGACACGCCTGCTCGAGGATGCCGGACGGGCCGGCCATGCCGCTCGCATTGTCGTCGAACCCGGGCTCGGACCGTCACGGGTCGTCATCGCCTACGACGCGCCGCTGGTGGACGGCGAGGGCGCGGTGGCCGCACAGGTCAGCCTCTCGACGAACGATACGCAAGGAAATGCGCCGGAAGTGGCACGGAAATTGCAGGTGTCAGGCCAAAGTTAGAGCTACAGGATACCCTGAAGATGACGACTGGCCTTGCCCTCGCTGCCGCTGCGGCAGCTTCCGCCCTTGCCGGCTTTGCCGATCTCGACGCAATCGACCGGCAGGTCGCCGGATTTACCGGAGCGCCGACCGGTGCGGTCGGCGGCGCCTTGACGGGTGTCGACCGGCGATTGCGCCTGCAGCCTTGCCGTAGCGGGTTGGCGCTGTCCTGGCGCACGACGATGCATGACAGCGTCGTCGTCCAGTGCGGCGATGCCAACGGCTGGCGGATTTTCGTGCCGGTGCGTCAGGCTGCGCCGGTCGCTTCTGCCCCCGTGGCCAATGCAATCAACCGCGGCGATGCAGTCGCCATTTCGATTTCCGGTGACGGATTCTCGGTGTCGCAACCGGGTGAGGCCCTCGATTCCGGTGCGGTGGGCGACTGGATCCGGGTGCGTCCGGCAACCGGCACGCGCACCCGCGCCGAACCGATGCGCGGCCGCATCGAACGCCCGGGCGTGGTATCCATTCCCTTGCCCTGAAGAAAATCTTTCGGTTTGCCCTTAGTTACTTGCGGCTCAATTCGAAATTTTTTGCACCAGGGCATTAAAAGAACCTTAGCCCCGCCGTCCTAAGCTGCAGGAACTTTCAAGGAGCGGCACTATGCCACCTATCGAAGTGGGACCTGCACGCGCAATTACCGCGATCAGTGCCAGGCTGGCCCGCACGGCGGGCAATGACTCCCTGCCCGGCGCGAACAGCGTCGCGGCAGCCAACAAGACTGTGCCGGCGGACAAGCAGGCGGCCATTACTGCCGGTGCTGCCGTCGAAACGACCGAGGCGCTCGACCCGAGCGCGCCCCCGGTCAATGCAGAACGAGTAAAGCAGATCCGCAAGGCGGTGGAATCGGGGACCTATCCCCTCGTTCCCGCCGAAATCGCGGACGCCATGATTGCAGCCGGTGTGCTGCTGAGGAGCGGCAAGTGATTACCCAGACCGAGCTTCGTGACACCCTGCGGCAGATGCTTGCCGTGCTGGAAGAAGAGCGGCAGGCGCTTGCCGGCCTCGATCTCGACGGGATCGTCGGTGCGACCAATGTCAAGGACCGCCTCTGTGGGACGCTCGGCAATGCCGATGGCATCGAGCTCGACGATGAGTGCCGCAGCATGATCGACACGGCCAAGCGCCTTAACGAGGTGAACCGCCAGGTCCGCAATATCATTGCCGCCAATGTCACGACGCGTCTCAATGCGATTGTCGGCAGCCCGCAGGTCTATAGCGCCGCTCCGCGCTATGCGCAGGCAGTGGGCCGCAACTGAGGTTTGCGTTCCCCGGCAGGATCCGTTTGGCACGGTTCTTGCTGAAACACTCCCGGTTAGATTTTCGACCGGGAGCCGGAATTGAGCGATGCATCAGGAATCGGTGGGGTAGGAAGCCCGAATGGCGGTGGCACTCGCGTGCAGGCCGCCATTGCGCGTGCCGCTGCCGCCACTGGCGTCGACTTCAAGTACCTGATGGCCCAGGCCAAGCTCGAATCCAGCATGGATCCGGGCGCCAGGGCGGCGACCTCCAGCGCTGCCGGCCTCTACCAGTTCACCCAGGGTACCTGGGTCGAGACGCTCGACCGGCATGCCGAACGCCACGGCCTCGACTGGGTCGGCTCGGCGATTGACGGTGGCCGGATCACCGATCCCGCGATGCGCGCACAGATCATGTCGCTGCGCTACGATCCCGATACGTCGGCGATGATGGCCGCCGAGCTCGCCAGCGACAACCGCGCCGAACTGACCGGTGTTCTGGGCCGCGAGCCGGACTCGTCCGAACTCTATCTCGCCCACTTCCTCGGCATTTCCGGCGCCAGCCAGTTCCTGTCGGCCTTGGGCACCAATCCTTCGCAGAGCGCCGCGTCGATCCTGCCCAAAGCGGCAGCGGCCAATCGCGGAATCTTCTTCGACGGGGGAGCACCGCGCAGCGTCGGCGGTGTCATGGATCTCATCCGTGGCAAGGTCTCGCAGGCGATGAACGGCGAAGCGCCGTCGCAGTGGGCGGCGATATCGACCAATGCGCAGCTTGCCGCGGCACCGGCCGCGCAACAATCGCATCTCGGGCCGATCGCCCGCGAATTTCATGCGGGACTGGGCGAGGCGCCGCAGATGGCGTCGCACTCCATGTCCGCGACCCTTCAGGGCACTTTCGGTTCGGGCTCGGGGGCGGATGCCGCCCCGGCCCATGTCCGTAACGCCTACGCCAAGCTTGCGAGGTTCGGGCTGTGAATCTGTTCAAACGCGTTTCGGACCCCGGATCGCTGGCCCTGCCGGGCGGCATCCTCACGCTTATCGTGCTGATGATCGTGCCGGTCCCGGCCATCGTCCTCGACATTTCCTTCGTCATGAACATCGCGCTTTCGGTCGCGATCCTGATGGCGGCGATGAACGCGGACAAGCCGCTGGACTTCTCCTCGTTCCCGTCGGTCCTGCTGTTCGCGACGCTGCTGCGCCTGGCGCTCAACGTCGCCTCGACGCGCGTCGTGCTGGTTCACGGGCACGAGGGCGAGGCAGCCGCGGGCAAGGTCATCGAATCCTTCGGTGCCTTCCTCATTGGCGGCAACTTCGCGGTCGGCATCTTCGTCTTCCTGATCCTGATGATCATCAACATGGTCGTGGTGACCAAGGGCGCGGGCCGTGTGTCGGAAGTTTCGGCACGCTTTACCCTCGACGCCTTGCCCGGCAAGCAGATGGCGATCGACGCCGACCTTGCCGCCGGCCTGCTCACTGCCGACGAGGCCAAGGCCCGCCGCCGCGAAGTCTCCACCGAGGCGGACTTCTACGGCTCGATGGACGGTTCGTCGAAATTCGTGAAGGGCGACGCGATCGCGGCGCTGCTGATCCTTGGCGTCAACATCATCGCCGGTTTCTGCCTTGGCATGATCAGCCACGGCCTGTCCGCCGGAGAAGCCGCGCAGACCTATATCACGCTGGCCATCGGCGACGCGCTGGTCGCGCAGGTTCCCTCGCTGCTGCTGTCGATTGCCGCCGCGGTCATCGTTACCCGCGTTTCCGACACCCGCGACCTTGCCGGCCAGATCGGCGGCCAGTTTGCCGATCCCGGCACATGGTTGCCGGTTGCCGTCGTGCTCGGCGCGATGGGCATGATCCCGGCGATGCCGCAGTCGATCTTCCTGCCGGCCTCGGGTCTCGCCTTCTGGCTGTGGCATACGCTCAAGAAGCGGCGCGACCGCCCGGTCGTGGTGGCCGAGCCGATGCCCGAACCGGTCGATCCGGCGAAGATCGAGCTGGAGGAAGTCTCCGACCACACGCTCGTCACCATCGAACTTGGCTATGGTCTCGTCCAGCTGGTCGACGACCGCAGGGGTTCGCCGCTTGTCCAGCGCGTTACCGGGGTGCGCAAGCAGCTGAGCCAGGCCTTCGGCTTCATCGTGCCGCAGTTCCGGGTGCGCGATGCGCTCGACATGCCGCCGCACGAATATCGCATCCTGCTGGGCGGCGTGAACCTGGGCGGTGCGATGATCCGTGCCGACAAGGTGCTGGCGATCGATGCCGGTGAAGTGCGGCCCACCCACACGCTCAAGGGCGAGGCAACGCGCGATCCCAGCTTCGGCTGCCCCGCCTTGTGGATCGATCCGGCCCAGCGCGACCATGCCACGGCCGAGGGCTTCCTCACCGTCGATGCCGGCACCGTGATCGCCACGCACCTCAACCAGCTCCTGTCGGAGCGTCCGCAGGACATGCTCGGCCCGGATCAGGTCAAGGACCTGCTGGAATCGCTCAAGGAACATGCCTCGGGCCTCGTCGAAACGATCCATCCCCAGCCGCTCACGCTGGCCGCGATCACCCGCCTGCTGCGCTCTTTGCTGGAGGATCACATCCCGATCTCGCATCCGGTGCCGATCCTGCAGAGCCTCAGCCGCGCGGTGCAGCAGACGGTCGATCACGACCGGCTGGTGGAACTCCTGCGCGCGGATTTGGGCGCCCTGATCGTCGGTCGCATCTGCCCGCCGCACGAGCGCCTGCCGGTCCTGACGCTCGACGCCGGGCTGGAATCCGCCATCGTGCAGGGCATGCAGGATCCGGTCACCGGACAGCCGGTGATCGAACCCGACCTTGCCCGCATGATCGGCGAGCGCGTCTCCGAGCTTTCGGAGGCCCGCGGGAACGGTGCGATCCCGCTCACGCTGGTCGTCCAGCCCCGCGCCCGCCGCACCCTCGCCGCGCTGCTGCGCCTGCGCGCGCCCTCGTGTCTCGTTCTCAGCATTGCCGAACTGCCGGCGACCCAACCGATCGAGGTGGTCGACGTCATCGGCAGCGCACCTCCGCAGCGACAGGCCCCCGGCCTGCCGCGACCAGACCACAACGATCCAGCTGAAAGCATGGCAGCATGAAGCACGATCCCAATGCATTCGCGCCCGCGCCGACCTACAAGGTCAACACTGCGCAGTCCCGACGTGTCAGTGGCGCCTATCAGGGCGACGTGGCTGACCGGGTTCGCCGGTTCCTCCCCATGGTCAGGCGGCTTGCCTGGCATGTGAACGGCACCGGGCGACCGGGCATCGAACTCGAAGACCTGATGCAGGCGGGTCTCGTCGCCCTGACCGAATGCGCCCAGCGTCACCAGGGGCCGGGCGAGGACGGCTTTGCCGCCTATGCCAAGATGCGCGTGCGCGGGGCGATGGTGGACCTGATCCGCCGTACGATTCCCATGTCGCGCGGGGCCAGCGAAAGGCGTCGCCTGCTGGCCGAAAAGCAGACCGAACTCCGCGGGGTGCTGGGCCGCGATCCATTGCCGCAGGAATTGGCCGAGGCCATGGGCATCGACGAAGCCGAACTGCACGCCCTGCGCGATTCCAGCCAGCCGCTACACTTCGAGCCGATCGACGAAATCTATTCCGACCAGAACATGGCCTTTGCCGACGAGACTCCCGACAGCCTTTCCATCCTCGAGGACGAGGAGATGCGCGAGGCGGTCATCGCCGCGATCGCCGAACTGCCCGAGAGGCTAAAGCTGATCGTCTCGCTCTATTTCGTCGAGGAACTGAACCTCTCCGAAATCGCGCAAGTGCTCGATGTCTCGATCCCGCGCGTCCACCAGCTCAAGGCGCAGGCGCTGGCCAAGCTGCGGGAGGCGCTGGAGGGCATGGCGGAGATCATCTGATTCCGGCCTGAAGAGCGTGCAGAACTGCACGTTCGAAGGGACCGGAACGCAGGCTTGCCGCCTGCACGGCAACCGTTTGCCGCATTTGCCGCCTCATTTGCGACGAGGCGTTCGCGGCGATGCAACTACACCCTCTCCCGGCCGCTTCAACATACGCGGGGACGGAGCGCGCTCGATGCGCCTCCTTTGTGTTGAACCGAAGAAGCCTTGGGAGATGCAACGTGATAACCATTACCCCGCTCGGGCTGGCGATAGGGCTGATCGTCCTTGCCGTGATTGTCGGCGCGGCCCTCATGTACATGCGCAAACGCCATAGCGATCATCTGCGCGACCGCTTCGGCGGTGAGTACGACCGCACCGTTCGCGAAGCCGGCAATGCGCATCGCGGCGAAACCATCCTGCACGAACGCGAAAAGCGCGTGGCCTCGTTCGACATCCGTCCGCTCTCCGAAGAAAGCCGGGCCCGTTACGTCGAAGCATGGCGCAAGGTGCAGGCCCGCTTTGTGGATTCCCCGGCCGATGCCGTGACCCGCGCTGACGTTCTGCTCGGCGAAGTCATGGAGGAGCGCGGCTATCCGGTCGTCGATTTCGAACAGCGATCGGCCGACCTCTCCGTCGACCATGGCGACGTGGTGCAGAACTATCGCGCCGGCCATGCCATCGCCGAGCGTCATTCGCGCGGCGAGGCGGGCACCGAGGACCTGCGTCAGGCCATGATTCACTATCGCGCCCTGTTCGACGATCTCGTCCATGAGCCGGTCGACAGCAGTCCGGTCATCGAGGGGCGCGACGGGCGCATCCATGACATGCGCAAGGACAGGACATTCAGCCGGGAGAAGCTTCACGACTGATCATATCGACAGCGCCGAATGCGTAGCCTTGCAGCCAAGCCGCGCGCGCTTCGGGCGATGGCCCGCGATCTGACGGCTGATGAGCGGCAGGCAGCAGGGCGCCACACATCGCCCCTGCCTGCCGCTCAGGCGGCAACCCGCACGTTGGATGGCGGATTGAGGCGGTTGAGCACCGCCGGAACCTGGGCCGCGGGAATGGCCTCGCAATGGAAATGGCCCTGGACGCGATCGCATCCCATGACCGTGAGCAGTTCCATCTGATCCGACGTCTCGACACCTTCCGCGGTTACCGAAATGCCCAGGCTGTGCGCGAGAGCGATCATGCCGTGGACGATCTTCTGGTCTCGGGTGTCGCTGGTCAGGTTGGTGATGAAGCTGCGGTCGATCTTCAAGCGGCTTATCGGCAGTTCCTTCAGATGCGTGAGCGAGGCAAAGCCGGTGCCGAAATCGTCGAAGGCGATTTCGACGCCTGCGTTCGACAGCGCATGAAGTTCGCGCCGGACGGTCTCCGATTGCTGTCCCAGGAACATGCCTTCCGTCACCTCGATGCCGATGCGTTCGGCACCGACGCCATGCCGGTCGAGCAGGGTCAGGAGGCGTGCCGCGAAGTGCGGGGCGTCGAAGTCGGCGGTCGTCGTGTTGTATTTCACTTGCGCGAACGGAATGCCTGCATCGATCCAGGCGCGGGTCTGCATGATCACCGCTTCCTGCACGAACGTGCCGATTTCCGCGCAGAGCTGGCGCGATTCGAAAACCTCCTCGAAGACGCCGGGTGCGATCAGGCCGAGCACCGGATGATGCCAGCGCAGCAGGGCCTCGAACGATGGCAGGCCGCTTTCATGCAGGCCGACGATGGGCTGGTAGAACAGTTCGAACTGTCCGGCAGTAAGGCCTGCGTGCGCCTGTTCCTGGATCAGAACGCGGCGCCGCGTGCGCTCCAGCATTTCCGGCTTGAAGCGGACACAGCGGTTCCGGCCCACGCGCTTGGCCGAATAGAGCGCGACGTCGGCGCAATTGATCAACTCGGCCGTGCACTGGCCGTCCTTTGGATACACCGAAAGGCCGATGCTTGCCGTCGCAAGCAGGAAAGCCGGTCCGATCTGGACGGGAGCCCAGACCGCTTCCTGCAACTGTTCGACAATGTCCGCCAGCGGCGCGCTGTCGGGCGTGCGCTTCAGGACAATGGCGACCTCGTCGCCGCCGGGCCTTGCGATCAGCGCCTCGCTGCCCAGCACGGTGCGCAGGCGATAGGCCATGGTCTTGAGGAACTGGTCACCGGCATCGTGCCCGCTGACGTCGTTGATGTCCTTGAAGTTGTCGATGTCGAGCATCAGCAGCGCCAACCCGTGCCGGTGCAGTTGCGCCTCGCTCAGGAGCTGGGCGAAGCGATGCTGGAAGCCGAGGCGGTTCTGCAACCCGGTGAGCGCATCGGTGACGGCCATCTCGCGCATGCGCTGCTCGGCGTTCTTCTGTTCGGTGATGTCGAAGCGACAGGAAACGAAGCGGCAGACCTCCCCCGCCTCGTCGAGTTCGGGGAAGATCGTCGTCGAGACCCAGTAGAGCGAGCCGTCCTTTGCCCGGTTGCAGATTTCCCCACGCCAGATCTCGCCGGCGCAGATCGTTTTGAACATGGTCTTGAAGAAGCCGCGGTCATGATGGCCGCTGTTGAGGATGCGGTGGTTGGCGCCGACGAGTTCGTCGTGACCGTAGCCGCTGATCTCGCAGAACCGGTCGTTTGCATAGAGGATGCGCCCGGCACGGTCGGTCACCGCGACGATCAGGACATCGTCGACGGCCTCGATCCAGAACGAGCCGGCCTGCTGGCCATGATCCTGCAAACTGTTGACTGCGGGTGATCCCATCCGGCGGCGTCCCGAATCGCGGTTCCAATTCGTCTCCTGATAACGATAACGCGGCTAACGGTTTTGCGTTGGGCGGCTAGGGGACTCACCGCTGGCAAAGATGAATCCGCGTCAATATCTCGCCGAGGAGCGGGAGCTGCCGCAAACGCGGCAGGATCAGCGGCCCGCTTTCTCCGCAAGCAGTGCAGGGGTCAGCACCTGGGGCAGCTTTTCGGGTGCGCGGCCCGGTGCGTACCAGACATAGAGCGGAACGCCGGCAGCCCCCTGGGCGGTGAGGTAGCGGGTGATTTCCGGATCGCGCCGGGTCCAGTCGCCGCGCATTACCACCACGCCTGCCTTTTCGAAGGCGGCCCGGGTGTCCTCGCGCTCGATCGCGACTTCCTCGTTGACCTTGCAGGTCAGGCACCAGTCCGCCGTCATGTAGACGAAGACCGGATTGCCCGAAGCGCGGGCCTGCGCCAGCGCTTCCTCGCTGAACGGCGCAGTCTTCAGGATGCTGTCGACATGCGCGGCGTTCGGTCCCGGCTGGGGCAGGATGGCAAGGCCCGCGATGGCAGCGAAGGCCGCGAGCAGTGCCGCTGGCGTAGCGCTGCGTCCCCGGCGCTGGGCCATGCCCGCGCCGGCGAGGGCGGCAAGGACGATGCCCGTGAACAGCAGCGTGCCGAGCAGGAACCATTCGCCGCCGATCTTCCATGCCAGCCAGGCGAGGGCCAGCGCGGTGAGGCCCATCGGCACGGCCATGATCAGGCGGAAGCGGCGCATCCATGCCCCCGGCTTGGGCAGGCGGCGGCGCAAGGCCGGGATGAAGGCGACGGCGATGAAGGGCAGGGCGATGCCGAGGCCCAGCGTTGCGAAGAGCGCCAGCGCAGGCACGACCGGCAGCAGCAGCGCCGCGCCCATCGCGCTTGCCATGAACGGCCCGGTGCAGGGCGTCGCAACGAAGGCGGCGAGCAGGCCGGTGGCAAAGGCGCCCTGCGTATAGCTGCGCGGGCTGCCGCCGGCCACGAACCCGGGAACGGCGAATTCGAACAGGCCGAGCAGGTTGGCGGTGATCGCACTTGCCAGCAGCAGCAGGCCGACGACGACCAGCGGTTCCTGCAACTGGAAGGCCCAGCCCACTTCCTCGCCCGCCGCGCGCAGCACCACGAGAACGCCGCCAAGGGCCAGGCAGGCGACGATGACGCCGGCGGCATAGGCCAGCCCTTCGATTCGCGCATGGGCCTCGCTCTCTCCGGCACGGGCGAGGCTGAGCGCCTTGAGGCTGAGGATCGGGAAGACGCAGGGCATGACGTTGAGCAGCAAGCCGCCCGCCAGCGCGGCCAGCAGCAGCCAGGGCAGGGCGGGCAGCACCGGTGCATCGCCAGTCGCGATCGTTTCCCCGCCCGTTGGCACTGCACCCGGCCTTGCGGTGAAGGAAATGCCATTGCCGGCCCGGTCGAACTTGAGCACGCCTTCGATCGTTGTCGGTCTCTGCGGGTCGAAGCCGACGCGCGGGATCGTCACCAGCAGCAGGTCGCCCTTGCGCGCGAAGACTTGCGGCGCGGCGTAGTCGACCACCTTGTCCTGCGCGATGAACACGTGCGGTTCGCCAAGGTCGACCGAGGCCGGAAGCGGGATTGCCAGACGCAGGGCCTTGTCGGAAAGCGCCATGTTGACCGGTGCGTCGAGCGGGGCGGGCAGGCGGCGGGTCCATTCGGCAAAGCGCGCCGGATCCTGTCCGGGGCCGCCGACAACCACTTCGGTGCCAAGGTCGGCGCGTTCGGGCACGCAGATCTGGTCGGTGCAGGCCAGCCACTGCGCCTTGACGCGCACCGACAGGCGGCTGCCCGGCCGCGCGTTGGCAGGCAGGGTCAGCGGAACGAGAACCGCATAGTCGCTTTCGTAGACATGGTTCATCAGCCCGGAGACGATCAGTGTATGCGGCACCGGGTACTGCGGCTGGCCGACTTTCGCGCCGGAGGGCAGGGCCCAGTCGAGCTGCATGCCAAGGCCGGCGTCGCCCGGATTGGTCCAGTAGCCGTGCCAGCCCTTTTCAGGCTTCATGTCTATCGCGAGGGTGACCTGCCCGCCGCCCGGGGCAGGCGGCCCGACTACCAGCTGCGCAGCGATATGGTTCGGCGCCGCCGATACCGTTGCCGGTAGCAGGAACAGGGCCAGCAGGTGACACATGACTGCCACAAACAGGCGATAGCGGCGCGTATCCATGAAGCTCCCGTGCATCCCGCGGCCTTGCGAAACATATTCGCTCCGGCCAAAGTTGCATTGCCTGCATTGCGCTGACTTTTCAAGGAACCTCCCCCCATATGCCCTTCGCCTCGCGCCTTTGCCTCGCACCGCTCGTTCTTGCCGGTTTCGCAGCTCTTTCAGCGCCCGCATTCGCCGAAGAAGCGCCGTCCCCGCAGGCGCCTGCAGCCGAGGCAGCGCAGGAAAAGCCGAAGCTGATCGTGGCCATCGCGGTCGACCAGTTTTCCGCCGACCTGTTTGCCCAGTATCGTGAGCATTACAGCCACGGCCTCGGCCGTCTGCTGAAAGGCGCGGTATTCCCTTCCGGATTCCAGTCGCATGCCGCTACCGAGACGTGCCCCGGGCATTCGACGCTGCTGACCGGCGTTCACCCGGCGCGGACCGGCATCATCGCCAATAACTGGTATGTCCCGGGCATCGGCCGCGAGGACAAGCAGGTCTATTGCGCCGAAGACGAAAACAATCCGCAGAGCACTTCGGACGATCCTGTCGTCTCCCCCGATCACCTCAAGGCGCCGACGCTGGGCGACCTGATGAAGCAGCGTAACCCGGCCGCGCTCAATGTCGCGGTTTCGGCCAAGGACCGCGCCGTCGTGATGATGAGCGGGCACACCGCCGATGCCGCCTACTGGTTCAAGGGCAAGGGCTTTACCAGCTATGCCGACCGCAAGCTGTCCCCTGCCGCCGAGGCCGAGAATGCCGCGCTGGCGCAGACGGTAGGGGCAGGGGGCGGGGACCTGCCGGTGCCCGGCTGGTGCGGCGCGGTGGATCGCGCATTGCCGCTCGGTGGGTTTTCGATCGGCACCTATCGCTTCCCGCTCAAGTCGGGCGATTTCAAAGGCTTCAGCCTCAGCCCCCGGATGGACGCGGCGACCACCGACATGGCCGTGCGCCTTGTCGACGAGATGGGCCTTGGCAAGGACGACGTGACCGACGTTCTTTCTGTCAGCTATTCGGCGACCGACAAGGTCGGCCATGCCTATGGCACCGAGGGCGTCGAGATGTGCATCCAGATGGCGCAGCTCGACCAGTCCATCGGCACCCTGCTCGATGCGCTCGATGCGCGCGGGATCGATTACCTGGTCGTGCTTTCGGCCGACCACGGCGGTATCGACGCGCCCGAGCGCCTGCGCGAGCAGGGCGTGCCCGATGCAGCGCGCCTCGATCCTTCGCTGACCGGCAAGGCGCTGTCGCAGGCGGTGTCGCAGGACACCGGGATCACCGCGAAGTCGGGCCCGCTTCTTTACGGTGCAGGCGGTTCGGGCGACATCTGGCTGGCCGACGGCCTGAGCAAGAAGCAGCGCCAGAAGGTGATCGCGGCGCTGGTCGCGCGGCTCAAGGCCAATCCGCAGATCGCGGCGGTCTATACCGCCGACGAGCTCAAGGCGGTCAAGGTCCCCAGCGGCAACCCGCAGGACTGGTCGATGATCGAGCGCGTTGCGGCTTCCTACAATCCCGATCACTCGGGCGAGGTCCTGATGATGACCGGACGCGCCGTCGTGCCGGGCACCGAGCCGCGCCCGGGTTATACCGCCACGCACGGCAGCCCCTGGGACTACGACCGCCGCGTGCCGATGCTGTTCTGGCGCCGGGGCATGGTGACCATGGAGCAGCCGCAGCCCGTGGAGACGGTCGACATCGCTCCGACGCTCGCCGCGCAGATCGGTCTGGTCGAACCGGCGGGTACGTGGGACGGCAGGTGTCTCGACATCGACGCTTCAGAGGCCGATAGCTGCTCGCGATGAGCGAATCGAAGACGACCACGCAGCAGGCGGCGATCCCCGAACCGGGGGAGAGCCGCGACCTGATCATCCTTGGCGGCGGCCTTGTCGGCATGACGCTGGCACTGGCGGCCGCCCGCTCGGGCATCACCAGCCACGTCATCGACCGGGCCGATCCCGCGGACCTGACCGCGGTCGGCGCCGATGGCCGCGCCTCGGCGATCTCGACTGCGAGCTGGAACCTGTTTCGCAACATCGGCATTGCCGACAGCCTCGATGCGCTGGGCTGCCCGATCGATTCCATCGCGGTCACCGACGGCATGAAGCCGGGCCGGATCGATTTCACGCCCAAGCCCGACGAAGGTTCGCTGGGCCGCATGTTCGCCAACCGCGACTTGCGCATCGCGCTGTTCGACGCGGCGCGGCAGGAACCCAACATCGCTTGGCATGTAAAGACCGAGGCGGTGCGGCGCGATCGCGGGCCTCACGGGGTCGAAGTCGAGCTATCCGACGGCCGCGTGCTCAAGGCCAGCCTGCTCGTCGCGGCGGAGGGCCGCCAGTCGCCCACCCGCGACGAAGCCGGATTTGCGCTCGCCAAGTGGGACTACAAGCACCGCGCTTTCGTGACCGGGCTGTTTCATGACAAGCCGCACGACAATACCGCGTGGGAGATCTTCTATCCCGCCGGTCCCTTTGCGCTGCTGCCGCTGCTCGACGACGGGGAGGGCCGCCATCGCAGTGCGCTGGTCTGGACCGTTGCCGAAAAGGACGCTGCCGGGATCGCCGCCATGCCCGATGTGATGTTCGTCAACGAAGTCGCCTCGCGCATGCATGGCGTGCTGGGCGCGATTTCGCTTTCCGCGCCGCGCATGTCCTATCCGCTGCGTTTCCACCATGCAGGGCACGTGATCGACGATCGTCTCGCGGTGATCGGTGACGCCGCGCATGGCATGCATCCGATCGCCGGGCAGGGCCTCAACCTGGGGCTGCGCGATGTCGGCGCACTTGTCGAAGTGCTGACCGAAGGGATGCGCCTCGGCCTCGAGCCGGGCGATGCGCAGCTCTTGGCCCGCTACGAAAAGTGGCGCAGCCTCGATGCCTTCATGGTCATGTCGGTGACTGACGGGCTGACCCGTCTGTTCGGCATTCCGGGCCGCCTTCCCAGCGCAGCGCGCCGCCTCGGCATGGGCGCGGTGCAGCGCATGCCCACGCTCAAGCGCTTCTTCATGGACGAGGCGCGCGGCATGTCGGGCAAGCTGCCCGCGCTGCTGCAGGGATAAGGACGCAGGCCCGGCCGTCGCGCCGGGCTCAGTTGACCGGCAATTCCATCGGTTGATCCGCTTCGTCGATGCCGGGCACGGGGCCCGGCGCGGCCGGCGTTGCCAGCGGACTGGGCTGATCGACCTTGTGGCCTTCGGCATCCTGCAGCCGGCGCGGTTCGAGCATGGCCGTGGTTTCCAGCAGGTCGAGCGCGCGCTGGACTTCCTCGTAACGGCGGGCGTCGGCGATCCAGCGGTCGGCGGCTTCCGCGCCCGGCAGGCGTTCCACTTCGGAGACTGCGCTGCCGATGCGCTTGGCGGTGAGCATGACGCTGGCGCGTTCGATGCGTGCCGACGGGCTCATCAGTGCTGCCGAATCGCGGTGGACCTTGAACATCCCGGCCAGTTCGGTGCGGGCACGGTCCCATAGGCTCATGTCGCCACCGGTCGCGCTCAGTTCAGGCGAAAGCGCCTCGAGGCGCGCGCGCAATTCGTCGATTGTGACGGGGTTCTTCGAGAAATCGATCACCGTCTGCACCGCGCGCGGCTGGGCATTGGCGAAACGCAGGCGCAGCTGGTCGGCGACGTAGCTGAGCGGCTCGCCACGGTCGACCATTCGGCGCGCGGCAAAGGCGATCAGCAGGCCCTCGGCCCTTGCGGCATTGCCCGAAGCGGCGTCGGTCTGGAAATCGATGCGGGAAAGCCGGTCCTCCAGCAGCGCCAAGCGCCCCTCGATCGATCCGATTGTGGCAAGCTGCTTGGCAGTGGGCTGCGAAGGCTGCTCAGGGGTCTCGGGGACGGGGCTTTCGGTATCCGGCTCGGCAATCGCAGCCGGCTCTTCGGTCGGTGCCTCGACCGGCTGCAGCTTGTCGAGATAGCCGCGCGATCCTGCCCAGGCGACCAGCAGGGCGCCCAGCAGGAAGGCGAGCAAAGCCACGAAGATCACCCCGCTGCGCGAGCGCGGGCGGGTCTGGGTTGCAGAGGATATCGCTGAATTGTCCTGCATCGAGCCTTTTTCGGTTATGGGACCCTGTTTGCAGTGTCTTGGCACATCTGCGAGGCCAAGACCAGTAAGGCGGCATCGCTCGGTTCATCGGCGCTGCGCAGCGCGGCCCAGCCATCGCCGGCACGCGCGGCCACGCGGGGGCCGATGGCGGCAAGCGAAACGTGTCTGCGATCGATTCCCGATGCTTCGACCGATTGCGCGAAGTGCGCGGCCGCCTCGCCGGAATGAAGCAGGACGACGCAGGGCGCGCTCAGAAGATGCTTCAGGTCAGCCGGGAGGGGCAGGGCTTCACTGGCATATACCTCGCGCGTGATCATCGTCACGCCGGGGGGCAGCGAAAGCGCGACCCGTTCGCGTCCGGCGAGCCTGAGCAGCCGGCGGTGCGCCGGTGCCAGGTTGGCGAGGACGCGCTGCAGGCCGCCCTTGCCGGTGGCCACCACGTCAAGGCCGGCGGCTCTGGCCGCAGCGGCCGTCTTTTCGCCCACCGCATAGGCGGGATGCCCGCGGTAAGCTTCCAGCGCCGCGCCGCCATGGCGCAGGGCATTGGCGCTGCCGAGCAGGATCGCGTCGATTTCCGATGCGGGAACCGGCTCCCATGCCAGCGGGCGGACCGCGAAGAGGGGATAGCAGCGCGCATCGAGGCCCAGGGCATGGGCTGCAACTTCGGTGGCGCCGGCGCCCGGTTCGGGCCGAATGATGACGAGAGGGGTCATCGCCCCGCTCAGGCCGGTCCGTCGAAATGGGCGGCGATGGCCGGAACCGCGCGGGAAAGAAGGTCCGCGCCCAATCTGGCGGGGGCGTCGAGGTCGTCTTTGGCGAACCGGATCTCGCCTTCCACCTTCTCGGCGCCGTCGGGGCTGAACAGCGCGCCGCGCAGCACGATCCGGTCTCCTTCGAGCCGGGTCAGCACGGCGATCGGACTGTGGCAGTTGCCGCCGAGCGAGGCGAGCAGCGCGCGCTCGGCCATCACTGCGGCGCGGCTGGGCGCGTCGTCGATGGCCGAGAGGATCTGGAGGGTGCGCACATCGTCGGCGCGGCATTCGATCAGGATGGCGGCCTGTCCCGGCGCCGGGAGCCATTCATCCTCGGCCAGCGGGTGGCCGGTTCCGGTCTGGCCCAGGCGTTCGAGCCCGGCAGCGGCGAGGAACGTCGCATCGGCTTCCCCCGCGGCCAGCTTGGCAAGCCGCGTGGCGACATTGCCGCGGAAGGTGATGACCGAGCAGTCCGGGCGGGCGTGAAGGAGCTGCGCGGCGCGGCGCGGGGCGCTGGTGCCGACCACGGCGCCGGGCGGCAGGGCATGGATGCTGTCCGCCCCGATCAGGACGTCGCGCACGTCCGCGCGCGGCAGCACCGCGCAGATCGCAAAGGTGTCGGGCCGGATCGTCTCCACGTCCTTGGCCGAATGCACTGCGAAATCGATCTCTCCGGCGGCGAGCCAGGCGTCGAGTTCCTTGGTCCAGAGCGCCTTGCCGCCGATATCGGCGAGGGCGCGGTCCTGGATGCGATCCCCGCTGGCGGTAACCGCGACGATCTCTATATGCGCGGGATCGATTCCATGGGCTGCGGCCAGCCGATCGCGCGCTTCCTCGGCCTGGGCCATGGCGAGCGGTGAACGGCGTGTGCCGAGGCGGAGTTTCATGTCTTGTTTATCGTGTGCCATCGGCGGGTTGTGCTACCCGGCATTGTCGTTCAGGGAAAGTCGCGATGAGGACAGTTCTCGGGATAGAATCTTCCTGCGATGAAACGGCTGCCGCGCTCGTGACCGACGGGCGCGTCATTCTTGCGCAGCGCATCGCGTCGCAGGACGAGGTGCACCGCCCCTATGGGGGTGTCGTGCCCGAGATCGCCGCGCGCGCCCATGCCGAACGCCTTGCCCCGCTCATCGAAGCCACGCTGGCCGATGCCGGCATGAAGCTGGAAGATGTCGATGCGATTGCCGCCACTGCCGGACCCGGCCTGATCGGCGGCGTGATGGTCGGCCTTGTCACCGCCAAGGCGCTGGCCATGGCGACCGACAAACCGCTCATTGCCATCAACCACCTGGAAGGCCATGCCCTTTCGCCGCGCCTTGCCGACGAGGCCCTGGCCTATCCCTATCTGCTGCTGCTGGTTTCGGGCGGCCATTGCCAGATCCTGGCGGTGGAAGGCGTCGGGCGGTTCCGCCGCCTGGCCACGACCATCGACGATGCACTGGGCGAGGCTTTCGACAAGACCGCCAAGCTACTGGGCCTGGGCTATCCGGGTGGTCCTGCGGTCGAGCGGCTGGCCGCGCAGGGCGATGCGAAGAAAGTGCCCCTGCCGCGCCCGCTGGTGGGATCTGCCGAGCCGCACTTCTCCTTCGCGGGACTCAAGAGTGCGGTGATGCGCGCCAAGCACGCGCTCGATGCTGCGGCGGACCCGGACTATACCGATGCGGATATCGCCGCCTCGTTCCAGCAGGCCGCGATCGACTGCCTGATCGACCGCACGCGGCGCGCGCTCAAGGGCGTGGGCGAGATGAACGCGCTGGTCGTTGCCGGTGGGGTCGCTGCGAACAAGGCGATCCGCGGTGCGCTGGAAGCCCTTGCAGAAGATCATGGCCTGCCATTCGTCGCGCCGCCGCTGGGCCTGTGCACGGACAATGCGGCGATGATCGCCTGGGCGGGTGTCGAGCGTCTTGCGCTGGGGCAGTCGGATCCGCTGGATACGGCCGCGCGCCCGCGCTGGCCGCTCGATCCCAATGCAGAAGCCGTTCGCGGTGCGGGAGTGAAGGCATGACGTGCAAGGTTGGGGTCATCGGCGCAGGCGCCTGGGGCACGGCCCTGGCGCAGTCGCTGGCGAGCGACGGCAGCGACGTGCTGCTCTGGGCGCGCGAGAGCGAAGTCGTGGCGGACATCAACGCGCAGCACCGCAACAGCGTGTTCCTGCCGAGCGCGAGTCTGGCTCCGACGATCCGCGCCACCGGCGACCTGGGCGAGATGGCGGGGCTGTCGGCATTGTTGCTGGTCGTGCCCGCGCAGTTCCTCGCCTCCGTCATTGCCCAATTGCCCAAGGGCGAACATGACCTCGTCCTGTGTGCGAAGGGGATCGAGGCCGGGACCGGGCGGCTGATGTCCGATGTGGCCGCCGTGGCTGCGCCGGATGCGCAGTTGGCCGTGCTGTCGGGCCCCACGTTCGCGCATGAGGTCGCCGCCGGGTTGCCGACCGCGGTGACGCTCGCCTGCGCGGGCGGGGAAGCGCAATGGGACCGCCTTGCGCCGCTGATCGTGCGCCACACCCTGCGGCCCTATTATTCCGACGACGTTATCGGCGCCGAGATCGGCGGCGCGGTGAAGAACGTGCTCGCCATTGCGTGCGGCGTCGTCGAGGGGCTCAACCTCGGCCAGAATGCCCGCGCGGCGCTGATCGCGCGCGGCTATGCCGAGATGCTGCGTTTCGGCACAGCGCGCGGCGCGCGGGCAGAGACGCTGGCCGGCCTTTGCGGCCTCGGCGATCTGGTGCTGACCTGCAATTCCACCTCCAGCCGCAACTTCTCGCTCGGTCTTGCGATCGGGCAGGGACAGTCGGCGGCTGCAGCCCTATCGGGCAAGAACAGCGTTGCCGAAGGCGCGGCCACCGCTCCGGTCCTGGCCGAACTGGCCGCGCGCGAGGGGATCGACATGCCGATCGTGCAGGCCGTGTGCAGCTTGCTGAAGGGCGATGCACCTGCCGCTACAGTGGTTGAAGACATGCTCGCACGGCCGCTGCGCGCAGAGCAGGAAGCCAGTACTTGAGCGAGACTTCCGGCAGCGCCCAGGGCGCGCCCGGTTCCGGCGACCGGGATGACATTGCAGCGCTGGCCAAGGGCGGGCGGACGAACTTCTTCGGGTTCTTCCTGCGCCTCGCCGCGCGCATACCGTTTCTTTTCATCGCCGGCCGTGCTGCGGTCTACGGTCCGGCGGCGCTGGGTCGCTTCGCCTCCGCACTGGTGGTGATCGAACTTTGCGCGATGATCTGCACGATGGGCGAGAAGCGCGGCCTGGCGCAGCGTCTCTCCGATACCGAAGGCGAGGTCCATCCCGCCAATGTCGTGGCCGATGGCATGATCCTGGCGATTCTCGCCTCGTGCGCCGGGGCACTGATCCTCTGGTTCGTGCCCGCGCTGACGTTCCCGGGCGGCAAGTACACCGAGATCGACCGGCTGATGGTGATTGCCATCCCGCCGCTGACCCTGACCGAGATCTGGCTGGCGGCGCTGGCCTATCGCCTGCGGATCAGCCCGACGGTATGGTCGCGCGCCATCGTCGAGCCCTGGACGATCTCGATCATGGCCGGCGCAATGATCTGGATTGCGCCCGAAAGCGGCCTTTCGCTGGCCTATATCGCCTCGATCTTCGCAGCGGCGATCACCGCCTTCATTCCCTTCATCCGCGAATACGGCCTGCCGTATCACTGGCGGCCCAAGGTCGGGCAGATGCGTCGTCTCGCGGTACGCTCGATGCCGATTGCGCTGGCCGACACCATCGAGTGGGGTACGCGCCGCGTCGATATCTTCATGCTCGGTTTCCTTGCACCGCCCGCCGCGGTCGGCGTCTATTACGCTGCCCAGCAGGTCGCGAGCCTGCCGCAGAAGCTCAAGACCAGCTTCGAGCCGGTGCTGGGGCCGGTCATCACCCGCAACCTGAAGGAAAAGGACTACGGGGCGATTGCCCGGCAGGTCTGCCAGGTGGGCTTCTGGATCACCGCCGCACAGGCCGGCATTGCGCTTGCCCTCGGCATTCCGGGTGAAGGCGTCATGGGTCTGGTCGGGCGCGAGTTCGTCGGCGGTACCGGCGCTCTGGCCTTCCTGCTGGCTGCGGAAGTCGTCGCGGCAACCGCGGTCGTCAGCGAGGCGGCGCTGATCTACGTCGCCCGGGTCAAGAACCTCGTGGTCTCGGTCGTCACCATCGGCCTGCAGGCGGCCCTGACGCTCGCGGGCATCATGCTGATGCAGCACTACGGCTACAATTCGCTGTTCCAGGCGGCGGCCGCGGCGATTGCACTGATGCTGGCGCTTGGGTTCGCCTCGGTCGTCAAGTCGCTCATGCTGGCAAAGCATCTTGGCGAGAAGATCAACAACTGGCGCTGGGCGCTGGTCTGGGCGGCCGCCCCGGCGGTCGTCATCGGCTTCCTTGCGACCCAGTACCTGCCGGAATGGGCGGAACTGCTGTTCGGCATCCCGGCGATCCTCGGCTCGTACCTCTACGTCATCTGGAAGAAGGCCTTCGGTCCGGAGGATCGCAAGCTGTTCCAGAAGACCAAGCCGGCCTGAATCCGATTAAGTCCCTGTAATCGGTTCGTCGCGCACCAATAACATTCAGTCGCGATTAACCCGCGCTGGGCCCTTCTTGATCTCGGGAAAGAATCCGAGAGGAGGGAAGGCCATGCCGAAGCAAAGTGCAGGCTCGCGTTCATGGATCGCGGGGACGAGTATTTCGACGGTTCTCTTTCTTGTCGCCGGCTGCGCGAGTGAAACCGGCGATCTGGCGAGCGGGCAAGGCGCCGCGCAGGCCGATGCAGCAAGGCCGCGCGAGCTCGCGACCCAGCCGCCACCTGCCGTGACGGCTCAGATCGAAGCGCTCATTGTCACGACCGGGCTGCGCAAGTCGGCGGACTCGGTGCAGGCCGAGGCGCAAGTTGCCCCACCTCCAGCGATCGCGATGGCGGCACCTCCCCCGCCGGCACCTCCTCCGCCACCCACGACCTCGCGGATGCTCGTTCCACCGGTACAGGTGGCGACCGATCCCGGGCGCGAGCAGTACGAGGGCAAGGAAGTTTCGCCCGTTCATCTCGCGCGCGAGGAACCCGTCTCGACCTTCTCGGTCGATGTCGACACCGGGGCCTATGCCAATGCCCGCCGCTTCCTGGCGCAAGGCCAGCTTCCGCCGGCGCGGGCCGTGCGCACCGAGGAAATGATCAACTATTTCCGTTACGACTATGCACGCCCCGCAGCCCGGGACGTACCCTTCTCGGTGACGACCGATCTTGCGGTCACGCCTTGGAATCCGGCGACACGGCTCCTGCGCGTGGGCCTGCGCGGCTATGACCTGCCCCGCAACGGACGGCCGCCTGCGAACCTGGTCTTCCTTGTCGACGTGTCCGGCTCGATGAATGCGCCCGACAAGCTGCCCTTGCTCAAGTCGGCGCTGGCCGGGCTCGCCGGCGAACTGGGCAAGCAGGACAAGGTTTCGATCGTTGTTTATGCCGGTGCGGCCGGGCTGGTGCTCGAGCCAACCAACGACATGCGCAAGATCCGCGACGCGCTCGACCGGTTGCAGGCGGGTGGTTCGACGGCCGGGGCAGCCGGGCTCCAGCTGGCCTACAACATCGCCCGCGACAACTTCATCGAAGGCGGCGTCAACCGCATCCTCATCGGCACCGATGGCGATTTCAACGTCGGCGTTACCAACCACGACGACCTGATCGCGATGATCGAGAAGGAGCGCGACAATGGCATCACGCTGACCACGCTCGGTTTCGGACAGGGCAATTACAACGAAGCGCTGATGGAGCAGATCGCCGACCACGGAAACGGCAACTACGCCTACATCGACAGCGCACTGGAAGCGAAGAAAGTGCTGGGCGAGCAGATGAGTTCGACCCTGTTCACCATCGCCAAGGACGTGAAGATCCAGGTCGAGTTCAACCCCGTGCAAGTCAGCCAGTATCGCCTGCTTGGCTATGAGAACCGGGCTTTGCGCGAACAGGACTTCGACAACGACAAGGTCGATGCCGGTGACATCGGCGCCGGTCACCAGGTGACGGCGATCTACGAGATCGTGCCTGCCGGTGCGAAGGGCTGGATCGCGCCGCGCCGCTACGATGATCCGCTGCCCGCGGCGGCGCGGCAGGCCGGCGAGCTGGCCTTCGTCAAGCTGCGCTACAAGTTGCCCGACGGGAAAGTTTCAAAGCTGATCGAACGCGCGGTGCCGGCGCGCCTGATGGCGTCGGCCGTGCGGCCGAGCGGGGACTTCGCCTTTGCCGCCGCTGTGGCCGCCTTCGGCCAGTCGCTGCGCGGGGACGATCTGCTGGGCGGCTTCACGCCTGCGCAGATCCGCCAGCTTGCCGGTAGCCAGGACGACTACTGGCGGCAGGAGTTCGTCAAGCTTGTCGATGTTGCCGATTCGCTTGGGGGCAATTCGCGCGAAGGAGGCTGACAGCGCCGGGTTTGCGCCCTAGGCTTCAGGGCATGAACCCGCGCCGAGCCTCGATTGCCGCAGCCGGAGCTGCCCTGTGCCTGGCCCTGTCGTTTGCCGCGTCTCGCCTTTACGGTCCGGTCTTCATCGAAGGACTGGAGCGCAAGGCAGTGGCGGCCCGCGATGCGGCAGGCGGGCAGGGCATCGCGCTGGCATTCCGCGATCGGTACGGCTGGTACACGCGTCATCCGATCCTGTCCGGAGGGCGCAGGCTCGACGCGGCCACGCGCACGCGGGTGGCATTGGCGGTTGCGGAAGTGCCGGGTATTGGCGGTGTAAGCTGGGCGCGCGATAGCGACGGCGTCCCGGCCGTCACCACTTTGCATTGCCAGGACGACGTCCAGACGATCCTGCAAACCCGCACGATCCGCTTTTCCGAGGCCAGCGCGCGCATCGATCCGGCCAGCGAGCGGTTGCTCGATGAAGTCGCCCATGCCCTGCGACCCTGCGTCGGCAGCATCATCGCGGTCACCGGTCATACCGATGGCGGCGGCAACAGCGAGGCCAATGTCGCGTTGTCCAAGGCGCGGGCGGAAGCCGTGCGCTGGGCTCTCGTGGGTCGTGGCATCCCGGCCGACGGCTTGCGGGCGACCGGCGTCGGCGCGCGCGATCCGATCCCCGGGCTCGATCCGCTCGATCCAGCCAACCGCCGCATCGAATTCTCGGTCATCACTTCGGCGCCGGTCAAGCCGACGCCGATCGATACGCCGGGCCCGGGTTGATATGAACTTGTCTGTTGAGCGCGCGCCCGTCTTTGGTCATGGGCAGTTCCGCGAAGCCACGGGATTGTGGCAGAAAGGATGCGCGGATGCCGCTTTGGCTTGAAATGGCCGTCTCGGTGCTGCTGACCTACTGCGTCGGCTTCGGCATCGGCTGGCTATTGTGGAACCGGAAGGGATAGATCTTGGTGCAGATGATCGAAGCCAATTGGCTGATCTTTATCGCCGCTCTGCTGATCGGCATTGTCGTTGCCTATTGGCTTTTCGTGCATGGCTCGAAGCAGGGCCAGCGCGATCGCAGGCCCGACGTTCTTGACGAAGGGGCGGCTCCCGCCAAGCGCAACCAGGCGCTGATCGACGCGCCGCCTGCCGCCCACATCGATCCGCCCGCCATGGCAGGGACGATGGCCGGGATCGGCGAAGTGATCGCGGTCGCAGCGCAGGACGAAGTGGATGCGGTGAAGAAGCCGGCAGCAGCTCAGCCTGCCCCGGAAGCCGCTCCCGCCGCGGCCGAAACGCCTGCGCCCAGCCCCGCACCTGCAGCCGGAGAGGCGGACGACCTGCGCAAGATCAAGGGCTTGGGGCCGAAGATGGCGACGTTGCTGACTTCGCTCGGTGTGACCCGCTACGAGCAGATCGCTGGCTGGACCGATGCCGATCTCGACGAGCTGGACACCAAGCTCGGCTCCTTTGCCGGTCGTCCGCGTCGCGACAACTGGGTGGAGCAGGCCAAGCTGCTCTCCAGCGGAGACAGCGCTGCCTACGAAGCCAAGTTCGGCAAACTCTGAATCGCGTCAGTCGACGACGATCTTGCCCTTCATGCCGAACTCGGCATGGAGGAAATGCGTGCACTTGAGCGGATAAGTCGCCGGTGCCTGCGGGGCAGTCAGCCTGAGATCGACCGCCTCGCCGCCTTTCAGCTCGATCTTGCCGCCCGTCACCTTGTCCCGGTCGCCCGGGGCAAGAGCGGCGTCGGCGAAGAAGGCATTGGCCTGGAAGTTGTGGCCTCCCCTGGCGCCATTGACGATGTGCAGGACGTAGGCGCGCCCGTGGTGCAGTTCGATCACCGATGGATCGAAGGTGAAGTTGCTCAGCGTCACGGTGATACGTTCGGCTGGCGGGCCGACATTACCATCTGCGGCGTCAGCGGCGGGGGCGGTCAGCGAAGCGGCGACAAGGGCCGCCGCTGCAAGCAGGGGCAGGCGCACGGTTTATCTCCCGACTGGATCGGGCGATCATACGCTTCGTGCGCTGCCCCGTCGCGCTGAATCGATGGCTTCGAGAACCTGACGCTGCGCGCTCAGTTCCTTGCCCGGTAGCTGGCCATGACATCCTGACGCATCATCGCCCCGCTGTCCGAGCGCGAATAGAACATGTGCCCGCCGGGATACATGTGCAGGCGCACCCGGTTCTCGACGCCGAAGTCGGGCATTTGCGAAACGATCAGGCGCGAGGCGAAGTAGGGGCAGGACAGGTCGTCCCAACCGTGGACGATGTCGACCGTCATCTTCGGGTCGATGGAGATGGCACGCCGCAAGTCTGAAACCGGGCTGTCGGTATCGTCGCGGTCCCATTTCTCGTTCACGTCGTAGGACAGCGCGTTGTAGCGCGCGTCGACCTTCCAGCCGACCTGCCGGGTGACGAAGTCCACCATGGCCGAAGTCGTCGGCGCGATCAGCGTGGTGAGCAACGGGTCGTTGTACTCGGGCGAAGCGCTGGCCGGGAAGGGATCGTAAGCGGTGTAGTTGGAATCGTAGACCGATCCGATGAGGCCCTGATCGCGGCGGATTTCGCGCAAGTAAGTGGCAATGTCGACGCGCCCGTTCATGCGCCGGACCATCGCCGGATCGAGCCCGGTCAGTTCCGCGACCTTGGCCGAAAGCCGGTCGGTTGCAGCCTTGTCGCGCGGACCGGCGAGGAAATCCTGTACGAACTGCGTGCGCATGTAGGTTTCGACCGGACCCATCGTGGCATCGTCGAGGTGCAGGCCCTGTCGTTCGAAATGGCCTGCCGCCATGGAGGGGTAGGCGATCATCCAGGGCAGGGGCGAAAGCGCGTCGTCCTCGCCGATCGCGGGTGGGTCCAGATAGGGCGAGACCAGCGTCATGCCCGAAATGCCCACGCCCATCTGCGTCTGCAGGTAATAGGCAAGGCGCGGGACGCGATAGCCGCCATAGCTTTCGCCGGTCAGGTACTTGCGACTGGTCAGGCGGTCGTTGGCGACGAGCCAGTCATAGACGATGCGGCTGAGGTAATGGATGTCGGCATCGGCAGAGTAAAATGCCTTCTTCGTCTGTTCCTCGTCTAACCGCGAGCGCGAGAAGCCGGTGCCGATGGGATCGATGAAGACGAGATCGGTGAAGTCGAGCCAGGAGTTGGGATTGTCGCGCAGGACTGCCGGGTCCGACGGGGCATCCCCCTGTGCGCCGAACGGCACGCGCTTGGGGCCGATCGCGCCGAGGTTGAGATAGACCGATGCCGCGCCGGGGCCGCCGTTGAAGGCGAAAGTCACTGGCCGGTCGGTTGCGCGTCCGGGCAGGGTATAGGCGGTATAGACGACTTCGCCGATCACCTTGCCCTTGTCGTCCTTGACCGCAAGAGAGCCGACCGTGGCCGTGTAGTTCACGGTCTTGCCGCCGATGACGGCCGATTGCTTGACCGATCTGGCCTCGGGGAAAGGCTCCAGGCGATCGTCGGTCGACTTGTCGTCGGCTTTGGCGTCGGCGGCCTTGTCTTGGGCTTGGACGACGGCGGGGGAGAGCGTGGAAGCGGCGGTAAAGACCAGGGCCGAAGCGGCCAGGGCGAGAAGTCTCATGGGGGGATAGGACCTCGATTGCAGTGCCTTGGGCACCAAGAGCGGGCACTCTATCGTCCGGGTCGTCGCTCGCAAGGGGGCGCTGAGGCTATTCCCCGCTGCGCCGCCGCAAGTGAACCGTGCGTCCTTGCGTCGCTCCGCCTACGGAATATTCCGCTTCGGCCTGGCGGGCGAAGGCTTCCATCAGGCCAAGCCCCATGCCGGTTGTTCCCGCAGTCTTGTGCTGGCGGGCCTCTTCGGCCGAACCGACCCCGTCGTCGACGACCTTGAGGTCCCAGTTGTCCTCGTTGCCGGTGAAGATCACGCTGACCTTGCCGGCAGCGCCGTCGGGAAAGGCGTACTTGGCGCTGTTGGTCAGCGCTTCGTTGATGAACAGGCAGATGGCGACGGCGGTCTGCTGCGGCAGTTCGCAGTCGCTGGCCCTGACCTCGATAGTGACCTCGTCGTGAAAGGCCCCGGCCGATACCCGGGAAACGACATCGCCGACATATTGGCGCATCGGCACGTAGGAGCCCTCCGCTTCGGTGAGCTTGAGGTTCTCGTAGGCGCGGGCGAACGTGTCGACGCGGCCGATCGCCTGATCGAGCGCTTCGACGATTTCGGGGTTGTCGTGCCGCCGACGCTGTAGCGAAAGCAGGCTGGCAACGAGGGCGAAGTTGTTCTTGGTGCGGTGTTCCAGTTCGCGCATGAGTACCTGGCGCCGTTCCAGTTCGGCGTCACGTGCGCGAGTGACCTGGTGAACCGCGCGGCGGAATATTTCCGCCAGCACCAGCACGATCAGGACGGCGAGGGCGTTGATGACCACGCGCGGAGGGTCGGTGGCGATTTCGAACCGGAATGAATGGGCCTTGGGCAGCACAATCCACCAGGCCCAGAAGAAGCTGATCAGGTAGGCGACCCCGCCGGCCTGCCAGTGGCCATAGAGCGTGGCGATCAGGATCGTGGGATAGACGAGGGCGAAGGGCCCGGACGTCGGCGCCCACATGCTGATGGCAGCGCGCAGGGCGATCATCGCCAGGGCGCAGACGACGCCGAAGCCGATCTGGGCGACGATCCGCCGGTTCTCGTCGGGTATGTTCGCCGTGACGTCGAAACTGGCCAGTCGGTGCATCAAGGTCTTCGCGCTCTCTCCGGTCAGCCGGTACACCACCCAAAGACCCCGACCGCGCGGACGGACGGGGCCTGGTGTCAGTTAACTCGTGGTCGCGCGCGGCGTCGTGTGACCTAGGAACACTATCGCCCGCGACTTGTTTCCTGTCGACGGCAAATAATCCGCGGGCCTGGCGAAAGGCCCCGCAAGTTGGCGTGATCGGCTGACTTTCCGGCTCTGGCTGCGCCTAGCGGCCGAACTTCCTTTGCGTCTTGCCGTAGCGCATCTTGCGCGTCCCGGGCTTGCCTTCGTTTGAGCGGCCGACCAGCGGGGCCTTCTTCTCGGCATCCGGCAGGCCGAGTTCGCTGGCCTCGAGCCGGCGGATCTCGTCGCGCAGACGGCCGGCCTCTTCGAACTCGAGGTCCGCTGCGGCGGCGCGCATGCGCTGTTCCAGTTCCTCGATATAGGCGCGCAGGTTGTGCCCGACGAGTTCGTTGCGCTCGCCATCCTCGAGATCGACGACCACGCCGTCGCGGCTGGCGGTGTCGGCGACGATGTCGGCGATACGGCGCTTGATCGTCTGCGGAGTGATCCCGTTGGCCTCGTTGAACTCCTGTTGCTTCTCGCGGCGGCGGTCGGTTTCGGCGATCGCGCGCTCCATCGATCCGGTCATGCGGTCGGCATAGAGGATCACGCGGCCATCGACGTTGCGCGCGGCGCGCCCGATGGTCTGGATCAGCGAGGTCTCGCTGCGCAGGAAGCCTTCCTTGTCGGCATCGAGGATGCACACCAGGCCGCATTCGGGAATGTCGAGGCCCTCGCGCAGCAGGTTGATGCCCACCAGCACGTCATAGACGCCCATGCGAAGATCGCGGATCAGTTCGATGCGTTCCAGCGTCTCCACGTCGGAGTGCATGTAACGCACCCGCACGCCCGCCTCGTGCATGAACTCGGTCAGGTCCTCCGCCATGCGCTTGGTCAGTGTGGTGACGAGGGTGCGATAGCCCTTGGCGGCGGTTTCCTTGCATTCGTTGATGCAGTCCTGCACCTGGTCCTCGACCGGGCGGATCGTCACGGGCGGATCGATGAGGCCGGTCGGGCGGATCACCTGTTCGGCAAAGACGCCGCCGGTCTGCTCCATTTCCCAGCCGCCGGGCGTGGCCGAAACCGCGAAGGTCTGCGGGCGCATCGCGTCCCATTCGTTGAACCGCAGCGGGCGGTTGTCGATGCAGGAGGGCAGGCGGAATCCGTATTCGGCAAGGGTCAGCTTGCGACGGTGGTCGCCACGCGCCATCGCGCCGATCTGCGGCACCGTCTGGTGGCTTTCATCGACGAACAGCAGGGCATTGTCGGGCAGATACTCGAACAGCGTCGGCGGCGGTTCGCCGGGCATGCGCCCGGTGAGGAAGCGCGAGTAGTTCTCGATGCCGTTGCACGACCCGGTCGCGGCGATCATCTCCAGATCGAAGTTGGTGCGCTGCTCCAGCCGCTGGGCCTCGAGCAGCTTGCCTTCGGCTTCCAGTTCCTTGAGCCGCTCGGTCAGCTCGAAGCGGATCGCCTCGCTCGCCTGCTTCATCGTCGGACCCGGGGTGACGTAGTGCGAATTGGCGTAGACCCGCACCTTCTCCAGCGCCGCGCCCTTTTTGCCGGTCAGGGGATCGAACTCGGAGATTTCCTCGATCTCGTCCCCGAAGAACGAGATGCGCCAGGCCATGTCCTCGTAGTGCGAGGGGAAGATTTCCAGATTGTCGCCGCGCACACGGAAGGTGCCGCGGGTAAAGGCGGCGTCGTTGCGCTTGTACTGCAGGGCAACGAGCTTGCGGATGATTTCGCGCTGGTCCTGCGTTTCGCCGACCTTGAGGTCGAAGATCATCGCCGAGTAGGTCTCGACCGAGCCGATGCCGTAGAGGCACGAGACCGAAGCGACGATGATGACGTCATCGCGTTCGAGCAGCGCGCGGGTGGCCGAGTGGCGCATCCGGTCGATTGCCTCGTTCACCGAGCTTTCCTTCTCGATGTAGGTGTCCGACCGGGGCACGTAGGCCTCGGGCTGGTAGTAGTCGTAGTAGGAGACGAAGTACTCGACCGCGTTATCCGGAAAGAAGTCCTTGAACTCGGAATAGAGCTGGGCGGCCAGGATCTTGTTGGGCGCGAGGATGAGCGCCGGACGCTGCAGGTGCTCGATAACCTTGGCCATCGTGAAGGTCTTGCCTGAACCGGTCACGCCGAGCAGCACTTGCGTGCGCTCGCCTTCCTGTGCCGATTGCACCAGTTCCGCGATGGCGGTCGGCTGGTCGCCTGCCGGTTCGTAATCGGAGACGATCCGGAACTTCTTGCCCGGTAGAGACTTTTCGGGTCGCTGCGGCTTGTGGGGAACGAAGCTGCCCGAGGTATCGGGTTCCTCGAGCCCGCGGCGGATGACGAGTTCGGCCATGGCGGAACATATGGGGTATATATGGTGAGGTCGCAATGACCGAGCGTGAATCATTGGCAGCCCGGGCAGCGCGATGTTACCCCCTTGGCAGTTCGGTCCAACGGGAGGACGGGAAATGACTCGAGTGTTTGCCATTGCCGGCGCGGTCTTTGCGGTCCTCGCGCTTGCGGGGTGCGGTTCGAACGAGGAAGCGCCGAAGAACCCGCAGGAGCAGGCTTCCGCGGCGCAGGCGCAAGCCGCGAAGCTGGAGCCGCCGCAGCCCGGCCAGTACCGCCAGACGGTAGAGTTCACCAAGTTCGAGATGCCCGGCATGAGCGATGAGCACGCGGGCCAGATGAAGCAGATGATGGCGAACATCCCGCCCCGGACTTATTGCCTGACCCAGGCGGAGGCGGACAAGGGCTACAAGGACATGCTCGATTCCCTGCCGGGCGACAGCCAGTGCAGCTACTCGCAATTTGAGGTCAGCGGCGGCACGCTCAATGCCCGCATGGAGTGCAAGGACAATTCCGGCGCAACCGCGAAGGCGACGATGGTCGGCACTGTCAGCCCCCAAGGCTCCGACGTGAAACTCGATATGGAACAGTCGCTGCCGGGCATGGGCGATCGCATGGCCAAGATGGCGATGCACATGACGACGACGCGGCTGGGCGACTGCGTATCCTGAACAATCGGTCAAGCAGCACAGGTGCTAAGGAAAACAGGTAAGGCATGAACGACGGGCGGGCAGAGAATGGACTTGAGGGGCTGCGCGAGGCGCTGGTCCGCCGCGCCGCGCTCGCTCGCCAGCCGCGCCCGGAAGGCGCCCGCGCGCCCTCGCTTCGCCTGTTTTTGGCAGAGCTGGCCTCGCTCAGGCGCGGGCGGCCGAAGCCTATCGCGGTGGCGAAGTCCGCGCATCCCCAACCGGTCATGCTGCTTCCCGGTTTCGGAGCGCATCCGAACCGGATGAGGCCGATGGCCGATGCGCTGGCGGAGGCCGGGCATTCGGTTCACGAATGGGGACTGGGTATCAACTTCGGGCCCAACCAGCACAATTTCGCCTATCTCATGCGCCGGGTCGGTGCACTCGCCCGGCAGCACCGCAGCCCGGTGGCGCTGGTCGGCTGGAGCCTGGGTGGCCTGTTTGCGCGCGAAATCGCGCAGCGCCAGCCTGAAAACGTCGCCAAGGTGATCACGATGGGGACGCCTTTCTCGGGCGACCCGCGCAACAACAATGCCTGGCGTGCCTATCAGGTCGTTACCGGCCACGCGGTGGACAAGCCTCCGATCGAAGTCGATTTCGCGATCAAGCCGCCGGTGCCGACGATTGCCCTGTGGAGCCCGCGCGACGGTGTGATCCATCCCCGCTCGGCCTGCGGTTGGGCCGACGAGCGCGACCGGGCGGTCTCGGTGCGCTGTACCCACCTGGGCTTCGCAAGCGATCCTCGGGTCGTGGCCGAGGTCCTGCGCCAGCTGGACGTCGCCGATTGCGCATGAATGAGGCTGCGCCGTCATGTCGGCGGGGCTTTAGGGAATATCGTAGCCCGGTAATTCAGGCGCGCGGCGGCTGCCGGCGATAGCTGAGGGCTTCCGCCACGTGGATCCTGCCGATCTGCTTCGATCCGGCAAGGTCGGCGATCGTCCGGGCAACGCGCAGGACGCGGGTATAGCCGCGGGCCGACAGGCGCATGGCCTCGGCGGCCTGCATCAGAAGCCGTCGCCCGTCATCGTCCGGCGTCGCGTGCCGTTCGAGCAGGTCTCCGTCGAGTTCGGCATTGGTGCGCGCGGGCGTGCCTTCGAGGCGAGCCGACTGGATGGCGCGGGCGCGGCCGACGCGCCCGGCGACTTCGGCCGAACCTTCCTGCGGCGGGGGCAGGGCGAGGTCGACGGCGCGGACCGGATCGACATCGACATGCAGGTCGATACGATCGAGCAGGGGGCCGGAAACCTTGCTCTGGTAATCCGCAGCGCACTTCGGTGCGCGCGAACAGGCCAGCGCCGGATCGCCCAGGTGGCCGCAGCGGCACGGGTTCATCGCGGCGACAAGCTGGACCCGCGCGGGAAATGTGACATGGGCATTCGCGCGCGCGACGGTGACTTCGCCGGTTTCCAGCGGCTGGCGCAGCGAATCGAGGACGGCGCGCTGGAACTCCGGAAGTTCGTCGAGGAACAGCACGCCAAGGTGGGCCATCGAGATCTCTCCGGGCCTGACTTTCAGCCCGCCGCCGGTCAGCGCGGCGATGGAGGCGGAGTGGTGAGGGGCGCGATAGGGGCGGGCGCGGGAAATGCGGCCGTCCTCCAGCGTCCCGGCGACCGAGGCGACCATCGAGACTTCCAGCGCTTCGGCGGCGGTTAGCTCCGGCAGAATGCCGGGCAGGCACGAGGCAAGCAGCGACTTTCCCGCACCCGGCGGGCCTGCCATCAGCAGGTTATGCGACCCGGCCGCTGCGATCTCGAGCGCGCGCTTGGCGGTTTCCTGGCCCTTTACCTGCCTGAGGTCCGGCCCGCGGGGTACCGGGTCGGCGCGGCCCGGTTCGGGCGGGCGCAGGACTTGCGTGCCCTTGAGGTGATTGAGCAGGCTGACGAGATCCGGCGCTGCCAGCACCGGCACGCCGTTGCTGCCGCCGCTCACCCAACTGGCCTCGCTGCCTTGCGCGGCCGGACAGATCAGTCCTTTTTCCGTCTCGCTGGCGTGGAGCGCGGCAAGCAGCACCCCGGGCGAGGGAATCACCCTGCCATCGAGCGCGAGTTCGCCCACGGCCACGAAGTCGGCCAGTTGTTCGGCATCGACCACGCCCATCGCCGACAGCAGCGAAAGTGCGATCGGCAGGTCGTAGTGCGAGCCTTCCTTGGGCAGGTCCGCAGGAGAGAGATTGATCGTGATGCGCTTGGGCGGAAGCGCGAGGCCCATCGAGGTGAGCGCGGCGTTCACCCGCTGGCGGCTTTCGCCCACCGCCTTGTCGGGCAGGCCGACGAGATGGAAGCCGGGCATTCCCGGTGCGACCTGGCACTGCACTTCGACAGCGCGCGCCTCCAGCCCGAGGTAGGCGACCGTCGCGACGAGTGAGACCACCCCTTTGCCCTTTTTCCTTGCAAATCCGTGTTTTGGACGACGCGATCCTTGCAGAAGCCGGGGGCGGGCGCAGCTACCGAATTTATCCCTTACACGCTTTTAACTGAATTGCTCAGGGCTTGGGTAAGTGGCGGGGACGCATCTTCGCGCGCATGCGCTCGACCGCTGCGATCCTCGCCCTGGTGGCTCTGACTGTCTTGTCCCCCCTGTCGGCACAAGAGATCACCTATGAGGTCGTCGATGTGGATGCCGATCATGCCGGCGACGGCGGCGAGCGCATACTGCAGGGGGAGGTTGCCGCGATCCCGCAGGGGATCGCCGCCTATGGCCCGTTCCGCGTTCTGGACCACGGCCATGCCGCGCTTGTCGATGTCACCGATGCCCGCAGCCCCGCCCAGTTCGCCGCCATGCTAAAGGACTATCCGGGCATCGGCATGATCGAAATGATCGAATGCCCCGGTACCGAGGACGACCTTGCCAACCTGCGATTGGGGCGGATGATCCGCGATAAGGGAATCGCCACCCATGTGCCGGCGGGCGGCTCCGTCCGGTCGGGCGGTGTCGAGCTGTTTCTGGCGGGAGCGCGGCGATATGCCGACGCCGGAGCCGAATTCGCAGTCCATTCCTGGATGGACGATACCGGTCTGGAACCGGATGACTATGCTGCCAATGCGCCGGAGAATCGGCGCTACATCGTCTATTACGAGCAGATGGGCATGAGCCCGATCGAGGCCCGGGCCTTTTATGCCATGACCAATTCGGTCCCGTTCGAATCGGCCCGCTGGTTCGGCGCGAGTGAAATGGGCCTGTGGGTTACGCTGGACCGGGCCGGAGCCTGAGTCGTTCGGTCTCCCTGAAAGCGCCGCCCATTCGACCGATCGGTGGCTAGTCGAACAACGAGTGCAGGAACCCCTTGCGCTTGGCGGGGGTGAGCGAGCCGGAGGCTTTCAGCAGGTAGTTGGCCAGCACCGCGGCCTGGCTCTTGGTCAGGAAAATCCGTGTATGATCAGGTTCTTCGCCCGCTTTCCAGTTCGTTTTCTCAAACGTCTGGAGGTCGACGACCAAGTTGGTGCCCAGGTCCTGAGAAGACCAGCCCACCAATACGCCTATGTCTTCTTTCCGTTGCATCGGCACTGTTTCACCCACAGTTCAGGGGCCGCGGGAAGCGAGGGCAAGATACTTGCGAATTCGTATCCCCCCGGACCGAATGGAGCAGTTGGTCGCCGAGCCGACTAACTGTTAGTTAATAACTTACCATGCTTGACCCTCTATTGTCATGCACAGCCCGGACTGCCATGCGGGCCGGGTGCATCGGGCAGGTCCGGACGATGAAATCGATGTGCCCGCCACGCGCCTTTGCCTTGACTCTGTTCCGGGGCTCCAGTAACGGCGCGCTTCTGTTTTGCGGTCGTCTGCATGGGCGATCGGATTTTGTTCGGGCCTTTCGGGGCCGCTTGTTGAATTTCGAGGACTGACATGAAGCGCACTTTCCAGCCCAGCCGCCTTGTCCGCGCCCGCCGTCACGGCTTCCGCGCCCGCATGGCGACCGTCGGCGGCCGCAAGGTGCTTCGCGCTCGCCGCGCCCGCGGCCGCAAGAAGCTCTCGGCCTGATCTGATCCAGCCTCACGGCTGGACACGCACCGGCCCGCGCCTCCATCCGGCTTCCCGCTAGACGGGGAACCGGACGGAGGCGCGGGCCGATGCCGTTTGCAGCTGGCAGGGATTCGCGAATCGACAGACGCGGTTCCGCAGCGCCCCGGATTGCGATAGAGCCCTGGCATGAGCGCCGCCTACACCACGATGTCCCGCCGCGCGGACTTCCTCGCCGCCAATCGCGGCATCCGGGTAGCGCGGCCGGGTTTCGTCCTGCTTGCCAATGCCAATGGCGGCAAGGGGCAGCGTGCCGGGATCACCGTTACCAAGAAGATCGGCAACGCGGTGGTGCGCAACCGCATGAAGCGGCGCTTTCGGGCGCTGTTGCGCGAGTTGCTGCCCGAGCATGGCCTTGCCGATACCGACCATGTCCTGATCGGTCGCGATAACGGCGTGGAGCGCGATTTTGCGCGCTTGCGTGAGGAACTGGTGGCGGCTCTCGGCCGCGCACGGGAAGGCAAGGGCGATCCGCCTCGCAGTGCGAGGGGGCGCAAGGGTGGCGGCAAAGGTCGTGGCGGCAGCAGGAGTGCCGCCAGGCCCGGGGGCGCAGGCACGCCGTGAAAAGGGCACTGGCCTTTATCGCAGCGGTTCCCGGCTTCATTCTCATTGCCGTGGCCCGGGCCTGGCAGTGGGGACCTTCGCGGATCATGCCGCCCACCTGCCGCTACTCGCCGTCCTGCTCGCAATACGCGATCGAGGCGGTGAAAAAACATGGTGCGATTAAGGGTGGCTGGCTCGCGTTCAAGCGTCTATTGCGCTGCCAACCGTGGGGTGGGCACGGCTATGATCCCGTCCCGGACTGAACGATGCAATACAGGCGGCGCGTCTCGCGTCGCCACTGGCGGGAACTCGACAGGAAAACGTCTTCGTGGAAAATCAGCGTAATATCATCCTCGCGGTCCTGCTGACCGCGCTTGTCCTCTTCGGGTGGGAAGCCGGGGTCGGCTATTTCTACCCGCAGGCCAAGACGCCGACGAAGGTCGAGCAGGCCGGTGGCGCCGAAAAGGCATCCAGTCCGTCGAGCTCGATCAAGCCGACTCGCGAGGGTGGTCTGCGCGATGCGGCCGACGTCGCGCTCGAAAGGCAGGACCTGAAGTCCGCGCTGGCCGGAGGTGGTCGCCTGCCGATCGAGGCTCCGGGCCTTTCGGGCTCGATCAACCTTACCGGTGCGATCGTCGACGACCTCGTCATCAATCGCCACCGCGAGACGGTGAAGAAGGATTCGGGCCCGGTCCGCATCTTCTCTCCCGCCGGCACCCCCGCGCAGCAGTTCGCCCAGTTCGGCTGGGTCGGCAGCGGCGTCGCCACGCCCAATGCCAAGACCGTGTGGACCGCGCAGCAGGGCGCGAAGCTCACGCCGTCCAGTCCGGTCACGCTGAGCTGGAACGACGGCAGCGGCCAGACCTATTCGATCCGCTTCGCGATCGACAGGAACTACATGATCACGGCCGAGCAGACGGTCGACAACACCGGCTCCGCGCCCATCACCGTGCAGCCGTTCGGCCTCGTCAACCGCACCGACCAGACCGCCAGCCTCGACACCTGGAACGTCCACTCCGGCCCGATCGGCGCGTTCGATGGTTCGGTGAGCTTCTCGACGAACTACAGCGACGTGTCCGACAAGGGCACGGTCAAGGAAGCGGGCAGCACCGACTGGATCGGCTTCACCGACGTCTACTGGATGTCGACCCTGGCCCCGGTCGGTTCCAAGGCAGAAGGCACGTTCCGTTCGCTCGGAAACAACCTGTTCCGCGCCGACCTGATCTATGACCAGAGCGTCGTGCAGCCCGGCCAGCGCCTCTCGCGCACCACCAAGCTTTTCGCCGGCGCCAAGGAGCACAACGTGCTCGACGCCTATGAGAAGCAGGGCATCACCAACTTCGGCCTCGCCATCGACTGGGGCTGGTTCCGGTGGTTCGAAAAGCCGATCTTCTGGCTGCTGGTGAAGCTGTTCAGCCTTGTCGGCAACTTCGGCGTCGCCATCATCCTGCTCACGCTGATCGTGCGCGGCATCATGTTCCCCATCGCCCAGCGCCAGTTCGCCTCGATGGCCGCGATGCGCGCAATCCAGCCGAAGATGAAGGCGCTGCAGGAACGCTACAAGGACGACAAGCAGAAGCAGCAGCAGGAAGTGATGAAGCTGTACAAGGAGGAAGGCGTGAACCCGCTTGCGGGCTGCCTCCCCATGTTCCTTCAGATCCCGGTGTTCTTCGCGCTTTACAAGACCCTGATCCTGGCCATCGAGATGCGCCACCAGCCCTTCGTGCTGTGGATCAAGGACCTTTCCGCGCCCGATCCGCTGCACATCCTCAACCTGTTCGGCCTGCTGCCGTTCGACCCGCCGGGCTTCCTGGCCATCGGCGTGCTGGCGCTGCTGCTGGGCATCACCATGTTCCTGCAGTTCAAGCTGAACCCGGCGCAGATGGACCCGACCCAGCAGCAGATCTTCATGATCATGCCGTGGTTCATGATGTTCGTCATGGCACCCTTCGCTTCGGGCCTTCTGGTCTACTGGATTACCTCCAACCTTCTGACCATCGCGCAGCAGAAGTTCCTCTACAGCCGTCATCCGCAGCTCAAGGCCCAGGCCGAGAAGGACGCGGGCGACAAGAAGCGCGTGAAGGCCTGATCGGACAGACCCCGTGAGCGAGGAATTCGAAGAACTGACCGAGCGCGCGCGCAAGCTCTTTGCAGGACCGGTAACGTTCCTGAAGAGCGCGCCCGCGCTCAAGTTTCTGCCCGATCCGGACGTGCCGGAGATCGCTTTCTGTGGCCGCTCCAATGTCGGCAAGTCCTCGCTGCTCAACGCGCTGACCGGGCGCAAGGCGATTGCGCGCACCTCGGTGACGCCGGGGCGTACTCAGGAGCTGAACTTCTTCGAGGTCGGCGAGCCGCTGCAGTTCCGTCTCGTCGACATGCCGGGCTATGGCTTCGCCAAGGCCCCGCCGGCCGTGGTGGAGAAGTGGCGACGCCTCGTGCGCGACTTCCTGCGCGGCCGGGTGGTGCTCAAGCGCACGCTGCTGCTCGTCGATTCGCGCCATGGCGTGAAGGCGGTCGACGCCGAGATGATGAAGATGCTCGACGAGGCCGCGGTCGGTTACCGAATCGTCCTGACCAAGGCCGACAAGATCAAGGCCACCGAGCTGGAAAAGGTCCACGCCGAGACCGTGGCCGAGGCGCGCAAGCACCCTGCGGCCTTCCCGGAAGTGCACATTACCTCTTCCGAAAAGGGCATGGGCATCGCCGAATTGCGCGCTGCGGTGCTGGCCGATTCCGAAATCTGAATCGGGCCCTTGCGAAGACTACGTTACTGACATTCATCGAATTATCGGGTTCGGCGGGCGATCTTGTGCGATATTCCCGCAGGCCCGGTATGCCGTGCCGCTGGGCGACTCCGGGGAAATCCCGGAATATGACGATTGCGTGACACTCAAGAGTCCCCTAGGGGGCCCGCCAGTGCGTGTTGAGGAAGGAGGATAGTCTTGCCACTGCGCCAGATTGCCGTTCTGCCTTATCGTACACAGGGACCCGCGGTGGATGCACCGATCGAGATCCTGTTGATCACCTCGCGCGAGACGCGTCGGTGGGTGATGCCCAAGGGCAACCTCATGAAGAACCTCCAGCCGCATGCCGCCGCTGCCCGCGAGGCAGAGGAAGAGGCTGGAGTGATCGGTGCGGTCTGTCCGACGCCGCTGGGGTCCTATCGCTATCGCAAGCGCCGCAATTCGGGCGCCTCGGTATGGGCCGACGTCGACGTGTTTCCTTTCGCGGTGACGGAAGAACTCTCGACCTGGGACGAGCAGCACCAGCGTGACCGGCGCTGGTTCTCGTTGACCGATGCCGCCAATGCCGTGGACGAGGAAGACCTCGCCGCACTCATCCGCAGTTTCGGCGCCCGGGAGTTTCGGGCCGCTACCCAAGGCAGCCGGCTGTTCGACGCGGTTGCCGACAAGACAGGGGTCAATGCCATGTTTGCCTGGTTCCAGAAGCTGCTTCCGCAGCAGGGGAACTTCTTCGAGCTGTTCGAGCAGCAGGCCGCCACGCTGGTGGCCGGCGCCGACGCTCTTGCGCGCCTTGCCCAGGGCGGCGCCGGCCGCAACCAGCACATCCGCGAGATCGAGGAGCGCGAGCACGACGCCGACGAGATCACCCGCGAAGTGCTCCACACGGTGCGTCGTACCTTCCTCACCCCGTTCGACCGTTCCTCGATCACCAGCCTGATCACGACGATGGACGATGCCATCGACGAGATGCAGCAGGTGGCCGGCGCCTGCGACCTTTACGATATTACCGACTTCGAGCCGGAAATGCGCGACATGGCCGCGATCATCGTCGATTCGGCGCGTCTGACCGCCGAGGCCATGCCGCTGCTACGCAAGGTTGCCGACAACGGCCATCGCCTGCACGAGCTGACCGAGCGACTGGTGCGCATGGAAGGCCATGCCGACGAGATCCACGCCGCCGGTCTCAAGCGCCTGTTCAAGCAGAGCACGGGCAAGGATCCGCTGCACTTCTTCGTCCGCCAGGAGATGTTCAAGCGTCTCGAGCGCGTGGTCGACCGTTTCGAAGACCTCGCAAACGAGATCGACGGTCTCGTCATCGATCACGCCTGACGCCGATTTCCTGCCCCCATGGATCATAGTCTCGCCCTGCCGCTGCTGATCGGCCTCGTCGCGCTGGCGCTGGCCTTCGACTTCCTCAACGGGCTGCACGATGCCGCCAACGCGATCGCCACGGTCGTGGCAACGCGCCTGCTTTCGCCGGTCGTCGCGGTCCTGTTCGCTGCATTGGGCAACTTCGCGGCCTATTTCTTCGTCGGCCTCCATGTCGCCGAAACGGTGGGCAAGGGCATCATCGACAAGGATGCGGTGACGCCTGCGGTCGTCTTCGGGGCGCTCGTCGGGGCGATGTTCTGGAACGTGGTGACCTGGCTCAAGGGCATTCCCTCCAGCTCCAGCCACGCGCTGATCGGCGGCCTGCTGGGCGCCGGCATCGCCGCGGCGGGGCCGGGCGTCGTCGAAAGCGCGGGCACGACCAAGACGGTCGTCGCCATCTTCCTGTCGCCGATGATCGGCTTCGTCATCGCCATGGCACTGATGCTGGTGACGAGCTGGCTGTTCAAGGGCGCATCCCCGCGTGGATCGAACAGCGTGTTCAAGGGGCTGCACCTGCTGTCCTCGGCGGCCTACTCGATCAGCCACGGCGGCAACGACGCCCAGAAGACCATGGGCATCATCGCCGTGCTGCTCTACTCGACGGGCCACCTTTCGGGCGACTTCCACGTTCCCGAATGGGTCGTCCTCTCGTGCTACACCGCGATTGCGCTGGGCACGCTTTCGGGCGGCTGGAAGATCATCAAGACGATGGGCTCCAAGCTGACCAAGCTCAACCACCACTCCGGCTTTTGCGCCTCTTCGGCCGGCTCGATCGTCGTCTTCGGCGCCAGCGCGCTGGGCATTCCGGTCTCCACCACCCATGCCATCACCGGTTCGGTCGTCGGCACAGGCGCGGCGCGGCGTGCCAGCGCGGTGCGCTGGAGCGTGGCGAGCCGGGTGATCGTGGCATGGTTCATCACCATTCCCGCCAGCGCGATCGTCGGCGCCCTGTTCTACTGGCTGACGCTGCTGTTCTGATCGCGCGCTTCGGCGGCGGGAAGGGGCCTTGCGTCCCGGTTCGCCCTCGACACGGCACGCCTTAACTTCTAGGTCCGGCCTTCAAGCGAGAGGGACCGCCGCCTGTGAAGCTGATCATCGGCAACAAGAACTATTCGAGCTGGTCGCTGCGCGGCTGGCTGGCCTGCAAACAATCCGGCCTTCATTTCGAGGAGCTGACGGTCCCGATCTACGGGGACGACTGGGACCAGCGCAAGAACGAGGGCGAACTTGCGCCTTCGCACGGCAAGGTGCCGATCCTGTGGGACGGCGAGGCCGTCGTGTGGGACAGCCTCGCCATCGTCGATTATCTGGCGGACAAGGTCGGCCGCGACCGTTTCTGGCCCAAGCCGGACGATGCCCGGGCGATGGCGCGCTCGATGGTCGCCGAAATGCATTCCAGCTATCTCCCGCTGCGTCGCTCGCTGCCGATGAACGTGCGTGCGCGGGTGGAAGGCGCGCAGGTGGATGACGAGGTGCGCGGCGACATCGTGCGTATCCTGACGCTGTGGGCCGAGGCGCGGGCGCGCTTCGGCGGCGGCGGGCCGTTCCTGTTCGGAACGTTCAGCGCCGCGGACGTGTTTTACGCCCCGGTCGTCAGCCGGTTCCTGACTTACGGTGTCGGCGTCCCCGGTTTCGCCCAGGCCTACATGCAGGCGGTCTGGGAACACGAATGGATGCAGCAGTGGGTCGGTGCTGCCGAATCCGAGGATTGGGTGATCGAGCAGTTCGAGGTCCCCGCGACCTGAGCGGCCCCCGAGAGGACCTGCGCGTGTTCAATAGGGCGTGCCGTCCTTGTGGACGTAGCCCGTCTCGTTCCACATCATGTCGATGTCCGGATAGGACCCGCAGGTATTCCTGCCGGCACCGATGGCGACGAACACGCAGTCCTGCCCGCTCTCGTTGACGAGGTGGTGCCCGTCCTCCACGCCCTTGGGCCAGGCGCAGATGTCGCCTGCGCGCAGCACGGTGCGCCCTTCGTCCTCGATCAGCACGGCCTCGCCGCTCAGCATGACGAGCAGCTCGTCCTCGCCTTCGTGCCAGTGCCGCTGGCTGGACCAAGCGCCGGGCTTCAGGACGACATGGCTTGCGCCCATCTCGGTCAGCCCGCCCGCAGGGGCGAGGCGCTTCCACCAGCGGCCCTCTACGGCCTTGTCGAAGGGGGCGGGATAGCCGGTGGCATTGGACTGCGGAATCGCATCGAGATCGATTTTCGGCATGACTTCCTCCTTGCCGCCTATGGTCAAGGCCGCAGGCATGTGCGATGGGCCGCGATATGTCCCAGACCGCGCCTTCCACTGCAAGCGTTGCCGAGCTTGCCGAAGCCCTGATCGCCTGCCCGAGCGTCACCCCCGCCATGGGGATGGTGTTCGACTGTCTCGAAGGTCAGCTCGAGCCGCTCGGGTTCGAAGTCGTGCGCTTCGTTGCGGGCGAGGCGCCCGATGGTCCGGTCGAGAATCTCTTCGCGATCCGCAAGGGCCCCGAGGGCTCGCGTCACTTCGCCTTCGCCGGGCACCTGGACGTCGTTCCGCCGGGAGAGGGCTGGACCAGCGCTCCGTTCATGCCGGAGCGGCGTGGAGAGCTGCTCTATGGCCGCGGTGCCGTCGACATGAAAGGTTCGATCGCGGCGATGGTCGCGGCCGCGCGCGAGATCCCGCAGGAAGCCGGGACGATCAGCTTCGTCATTACAGGCGACGAAGAAGGCCCGGCCCGCTTCGGCACGGTCGCGCTGATCGACCTGATGCGCGAACGCGGAGACATTCCGGACTTGTGCCTCGTCGGCGAACCGACCTCGGTCAATCGTCTCGGCGACATGATGAAGATCGGTCGCCGCGGTTCGGTGAACATATTCCTCGAGGTCGAGGGAACGCAGGGCCACGTCGCCTACCCGCACCTCGCGCATAATCCGATCACGCCGCTGGTCGCGATGCTGGCCGAACTCAACGCGCTGCTGCTCGACGAGGGGACGGACTGGTTTCAGGCCTCGAACCTCGAAGTGACCGACATCACCGTCGGCAACCCGGCACACAACGTGATCCCCGCCAAGGCGATGGCGCGCATCTCGATCCGCTTCAACGACATGCATACCGGCGCGCGACTGGGCGCACGGGTGACCGAGATCGCCGAGAAGCACGGCGGCACAGCGCGCCCGGTGATCTCCGGCGAGGCGTTCCTGACCGAGCCGGGCACGTTCTCCGACCTCCTGGCCGACGCGATCCGCACCGAAACCGGCATCGAGCCGGAACTGTCGACGAGCGGCGGCACGTCCGATGCGCGCTTTCTGAAGGACATTTCTCCGGTCATCGAATTCGGCCTGTGCAACGCGACGATGCACAAGCGCGACGAGGCCGTGGCGGTGGAAGACCTCGAGGTTCTGACCCGGATCTATCGAAGGACGGTACAAAACGCTCTGAAGGCTTGAATTATCGCCCCGCGCTTGCGAGCCTTGGGCGATGATCTGGATTGCGTCGCCCCTTCGCGGTGACGGCCAATGGCCTGCGGGGCACTTCCCGCGGTGCCGGAAGGGGTAATCGATGCTGCGTTTCTGGTTTGCCGTGCCCCTCTGGCAGCGCGTGGTCGCTGCACTGGTGCTGGGTGTGATTACCGGCCTGCTGTGGGGGCCTGAAGCCGAATCGATCAAGTGGATCGGCGATTTCTTCATCAAGTCGATCAAGATGCTGGTCGTGCCGCTCATCTTCGTCTCGATCGTCGGCGGCATCGCATCCATCGGCGACTTGCGCAAGCTGGGCGCGGTCGGCTGGCGGGCCATGGTGCTGTTCGTGGTGACCAGTCAGATCGCCGTCTGGCTCGGCCTGGCCCTCGGCACGATCTTCACGCCCGGTGTCGGCCTCGACACGAGCGCGATTGCGGCGGGCGCGACGCCTGAGCCGGTTGCGACGAGTGCGGTCGACATGATCCTCTCGATGGTGCCGGAAAGCCCGGTCAAGGTCATGGCCGATGCGCAGGTACTGCCGCTCATCGTCTTCGCCCTGTTGATCGGCATCGGCATCGTCATGGCCAAGGAGGAAGGCCAACCGCTCGTCCGCGTTTTCGACAGCGGCTCGATCGTCATGCAGAAAGTGACGATGATCGTGATGGAGCTGACCCCCTTCGGCGTCTTTTCGCTGATGGCATGGGTGGCCGGGACACTGGGGCAGGATGCCCTCGTCGCGCTGGCCAAGCTCGTGGTGCTCAACTACCTCGGCTGCCTGCTGATCATCGGTGTCATGTACGCTTCGATCATAAAGTTCCTTGCCCGCCTGCCGGTCCGTCACTTTTTCCGCGGCATCATCGATGCCATGGCCGTCGCCTTTTCGACTGCCTCTTCCAATGCGACTTTGCCGGTGACCCTGCGCTGTGCAGAGCGCAATCTCGGCGTGAGCCGCCCCACCGCAAGCTTCGTCGTCTCGCTGGGGGCGACGATCAACATGGACGGTACGGCGATGTACCTGGGTCTGGCGACGCTCTTCGGCGCGCAGATCTTCGGCATTCATCTCGGCTTTTCGGATTACATCTTGATCTCGGTGCTCGCGACGCTGGGCTCGGTCGGCGCGGCCGGCATTCCGGGAGCGGGGCTGATCATGATGGCGCTCGTGTTCGGGGCGGTCGGCGTTCCCCTGGAGACCATCGCCTTCGTCGCCGGGGTGGATCGGATCATGGATATGATGCGCACCGCGACCAACGTCACCGGCGATTCGGCGGTGACGACGGCGGTTGCGGTCATGACCAACGAAATCGACCGCGCAAAGATGATCAGCGCCGACGACGTCTAGGCGTTCGTCCGGCGCCCGTCGCCGGACCGGTTTACTTGTCGAGCAGCTTGACCGGAACGAAGTCGCTCAGTCCGCAGGCCCCCTGGCGCTGATACTGGCCGCCGTACTGGCGGATGGGATAGATGATGTCGTTCCTGCACAGTTGGGTCAGCGAGGTTTCGAAACTGAAGCTGTCGGCCGATTTGAGGCCCGCGCACCGCTGGGGCAGGGTGACGCGCCAGACCTTGCTGCCTGCGCCGCCGATGAAATCGATGGTCCAGTCATCGCGGATGCGGGTGGTGGAATAGCTGCTGAGCGGCAGGCAGCTGACGGCCTTGCCGATGACTTCGGCGGCCGGTGACGCCGGCGGTGCCTCACCCGGCGCGGTCTTCGCGCAGGCGGCAAGTGCCAGTGGCAGCACGGCAATCGACAATGCGACGGAACGCTTCATGGCAACCTCCTGTCAGGAAGCCTTTTTCGCGGCTCCCTTCTCCATGATCTTGGGCTTGTAGGCGCACAAGTCAACGACCGGGCAGCGCCAGCATTCCGGGCTGCGGGCCTTGCAGATGTAGCGGCCGTGCAGGATCAGCCAGTGGTGTGCGCCGACGCGAAACGGGGCAGGCACCTTCTTCTCAAGCTGCTTTTCGACCGCGAGCGGGGTCTTGCCCTTGGCAAGCCCGGTGCGGTTGCCGACGCGGAAGATATGGGTGTCGACCGCAAAGGTCTCGGCCCCGAAGGCGCAGTTCATCACGACATTCGCGGTCTTGCGGCCGACGCCAGGCAATTCGACGAGTGCATCGCGGTCCTGCGGGACTTCGCCGTCGTAACGCTCGACCAGGATCTCGGACAGGGCGATGACGTTCTTGGCCTTGGAGTTGAACAGGCCGATCGTCTTGATGTGCTCCTTCAGCCCGGCTTCGCCCAGTGCGACCATCTGCGCAGGCGTCTTTACCTCGCGAAACAGCGCGCGGGTCGCCTTGTTGACGCCGACGTCAGTCGCCTGCGCCGAGAGCACCACGGCGACGAGGAGCTGGTAGGTATTGCCGAATTCCAGCTCCGTCTCCGGCGAGGGGTTGAGCTCGGCAAGGCGCCGGAAGAACTCGAAGACGTTGTCCTTCTTCACCGGAGCGCGCCTTAGAGCCCGAGGACCTCGGGCATCGTGTAGCGGCCGGGCTTGCGCTCCAGCATCCACTGCGCGGCCTTGACTGCCCCGCGTGCGAAGATGCCGCGGTTCTCGGCCATGTGGGACACGGCGATGCGTTCGTTATCGGCCAGGAAGTGGACGGTGTGATCGCCCGCCACGGTGCCGCCGCGCAAGGCGGCAAAGCCGATCGTGCCGGTTCCGCGCTTGCCGGTGATGCCGTCGCGGCCGCGCTCGGAATTGTCCGCCAGGGCGATGCCGCGCCCCTTGGCGGCGGCTTCGCCCAGCAGCAGCGCAGTACCCGAAGGCGCATCGACCTTCATGCGATGGTGCGTTTCGACGATCTCGATGTCCCAGTCTTCGTCCAGGCGGCTCGCGGCCTCGCGCACGAGATGCGCCAGCAGGGTGACGCCCAGCGAAGTATTGCCGGTCTGCAGCACGGGGATCGATTCGGCCGCCGTGTCGATCAGCCAGTGGTGGCGTTCCTCGAGCCCGGTGGTGCCGATGACGATCGGCTTGTTCGCCGCGATCGCCGCCTCGAGATTGCCTTCGAGGGCACCGGGGCTGGAGAAATCGATCAGCACATCGGCCCTGGCGGCCAGTGCGGCGACGTCGCCGTCCTTGTCCACTCCGCCAGCCAGCTCCTCGCCCGCCGCACCGATCGCTTCCGCGATTGCGCGACCCATGCGTCCTTCGCTGCCGATGATTCCGATGCGTGCCACGTTACAATCTCCATGGGGGCGGCAAGCCGAACTTGTTTCGGCGTGGTTCGTGCCCCAGACTTTGTCCTGCGCATGGCGAAAAATGGCCCCTGAAACAAGGTCGGGGTGATGTTACGGGAATTTGCATGAACCAGATTCGCAATATCGTGATCCTCACCGGCGCCGGCGTTTCCGCCGAAAGCGGTATCGATACCTTTCGCGACGGCGGCGGCTTGTGGGAAAAGCACCGGGTGGAGGACGTGGCGACGCCCGAGGCGTTCGCGCGCGATCCGGAGCTTGTCCTGCGCTTCTATGACATGCGGCGCGAGGCAATCCAGACCAGGCAGCCCAACGCCGCGCATCACGCGCTTGCCCGTCTCGACGCCGAGTGGCGGGGAGAACTGCTGATCGTCACCCAGAACGTCGACGACCTGCACGAGCGGGCGGGGGCGAGCCGGGTCCTGCACATGCATGGCGAGCATCTCAATGCATGGTGCACGGCCTGCGACGTGCGTTCGCCGTGGACCGGCCCGCTGCTGGACCGTCCCCCCTGTCCCGAGTGCGGCGAGGCCGCGCTTCGGCCCGACGTCGTATGGTTCGGCGAGATGCCTTACGGCATGGAAGAGATCTTCGCGGCGCTGCGTGATGCAGATCTGTTCGTGTCGATCGGCACATCCGGTGCGGTCTACCCCGCCGCCGGATTCGTGCGCAATGCGCGGGATCTGGGCGCGGCAACGCTTGAACTCAATCTGGAGCCGAGCCAGGGGACCGGCTGGTTCGACGAGGCGCGGCACGGCCCGGCCACCGAAGTGGTCCCGGCTTGGGTGGATGAACTGCTGGCCCGGCAATGAGGCCGGGACCGGTGCGGCCTCAGCGCGTGGAGCCGCAGCCCTTGCAGTTGGGGTCCTTGGCGATTCGCAGCGGTCGCATCGAAGGGGCCAGCCCGTCGATAAGTTGCAGCGTGCCGAACTGTGGCACGCCCAGCGCGGCTTGCCCGGCAAGCAGGACGCGCATGGCATGCATGGCCGCGAATGTGCCGACCATGCCTACCATCGCGCCCAATACGCCGTCGGCCGCGCAAGTGTCGCAATCTTCGGCATCGAAGGCATCGCCCACGAAGCAACGGTAGCAGGGCTGGTCGGACAGGTGCCCGGCGAAGTTCGCGACCTGACCCTGGAAGCGACCCACCGCGGCGCTCGTCAGGGGCAGCCCCAGTTTGACGCAGGTATCTGACACCAGAAGGCGAGTCGCGAAGTTGTCACAACCGTCCAGTACGACGCTCGCGCCGGCGAGGATCTGTGCGACGTTGTCAATTCCCACCCGCTGGACGATCGCACGCACCTCAAGGCCAAGATCAAAACGCCGCACCCATTCGGCTGCCGCTTCCGCCTTGGGCTTGCCGATATCAGACGGCGTGAAAATCGTCTGGCGCTGGAGGTTGCTGACGTCGACGACGTCGTCATCCACCAGGGTCAGTCGGCCTATGCCGGCTGCGGCGAGGTATTGAAGGGCAGGACTGCCGATCCCGCCGCAGCCGACAAGCACCACGTGCGCATCGGTGAGCGCCATCTGACCGGCGCCGCCCACTTCGGGCAGCACGATGTGCCGGGCGAACCGTTCAAGTCGATCCGGTGTGAGAGTCATATCTTGTCCGAACCCGCCTTGGCATCCTGGCCCTCGGGCAGCCGTTCCCTGGTGAAGCCGTGCAGCCCATACCACCATTGCGCGGCGATCACTGCGCCCTTGGAAGGTTGCAGCATGCCCAGCATCATCGCCAGCGCCAGCGGCACAAGAATCGCGAACATGCCCGCGGGGCCCAGGTCGAAGTCCTTGGACAGGGCGATGATGAGCGGCGCCATGAGGTGGCCGGTGACGATGATCGCGATGTAGGCCGGGAAATCGTCAGCCCGCTGCGGGCTCCAGTCGATTCCGCAATGCGGGCATGCGTCGAGCGGTTTGAGCCACTTGCGAAACAGCGGTGCTTCCCCGCAGCGGGGGCACCTGCTGCGAATTCCGCGCAGGGCAGCCTGCCAGAACGTGGCGGGCAACGAAGGGGTGAGACCGGGAGCCATGCGGCCCGCTTAGAGCAGGAGCGAGGCCGGGGAAAGGAGGAAGGCGAGGGGCAGGGGGCGAGCCTGCCGCGCGATCATTCCTCTTCGAGCTGCTCCTCCTCGGCGATCTGCAGGCGATTGCGTCCGCGCGCCTTGGCGACATAGAGCGCCGCATCCGCTCGCCTGGTTGCATCGCCCAGTTCGGCGAAGCTGCGCAGCGGCGCCAGCCCGCAGGAGAAGGTGACCGGCCAACTGTCTTGCCCCAGTTCGCAGTCGAGCGCGATCGAGGCGCGCAGGCGCTCAAGCACGAGGCGGGCCTCGTCGAGCTGGGTGTCGGGAAACAGGACCGCGAATTCTTCGCCGCCCCAGCGCGCGGCGACGTCGGTGCGGCGCAGCCCCCCTTCAAGGCGTTTGGCCAGCGCGCGCAGCAGCGAGTCGCCGGCATCGTGGCCGAACTGGTCGTTGATGAGTTTGAAGTGGTCGATGTCGATGAAGGCGAGGACGGCATTGGCGTTGCCCTGCAGGATTTTCTCGGCTGCATCGAGGAAACCGCGGCGGTTGCGGATGCCGGTCAGGGCATCGCGTTCGGCTGCGGTGACCAGTTGTTCGATACGCGCAGCGGACTCGTTGGCGGCGGTCGCGACGCCATGGAGCAGGCGCCCGACGAGATCGCTGCCGCCGTCCGGTATATGGGATATGCGCTCGCCGTTCTGGATAGCCTCGAGCATTGCCGTGGCCCGGGCGATCGGCGAGAGCAGGGCGTGGATCGCGGTGATCCCAAACCCGGTGCCCAGCAATGTCGCCAGGAGCAGGGCGATGAGGGCGGTCGGTTGCCACTCACCGGTGATGACTTGCAGGCTGACGTAGGTGATCAGCGGGACATGAACTGCGCCGAAGCAGATCAGGAGGATCCGCCATTCGTAATTGCGCGGGAACAAGAATGTCGTGGCTCGGTAGAAGCGCATGGGGGGGGTGCCTTCTCGTTGCAATTCGGCCTTTCTACTCGAAAAGTAACGGGAAGTGCTTTTCCAATAGTTAATTGAATTTTCGAACCATCTGAAAAATGGAGATTAATTTCTTGTAAGGTGATTTTGCGCTTTTACGGGTTATCGGCCCGCGGGCGTCAAATGTCCAAACGCAAGGAGCGCGAAAGGCTCGAACCTTTCGCGCTCCTCATGGGATATCCCTGTTGGGAACCCTGTGAATTTACCGGGGCAAGCCCGGGAAAACTCAGCTTTCCAGCTGTCGCAGCAGCGAACGGACGTCGCCGTCCATGTCGGCATCGCGGGTGCGCAGTTCCTCGATCAGGCGCACGGCATGGATCACCGTAGAGTGATCGCGTCCGCCGAACTTGCGGCCGATCTCCGGGTAGGAGCGCGGCGTCAGCACCTTGGCGAGATACATGGCGACCTGCCGCGGACGAACCACGGCACGCGCGCGGCGCTTCGAACTCATCTCGGTCCGGTCGATCCGGTAGAACTGGCAGACCGTGCGCTGAATCTCGTCGATGGTGATCCGGCGGCGGTTGGCCGACAGGATGTCGGTGAGCTGTTCCTCGGCCAGCTGCAGCGAGACGGCCTGCCCGGTAAGCTGGGCATAGGCGATCAGCTTGTTGAGACCACCGACGAGTTCACGCACGTTGCGGTTGATCGTCCGTGCAAGGAACTCGATGACGTCGGCCGGGACCTCGATCGAGGAGAAACGCTGGAGGCGGTTCTCCAGGATCGAACGGCGCAGTTCGATGTCGGCCGGCTGGATGTCGGCGACGAGGCCCATCGACAGGCGCGAGAGCAGGCGCGGCTCGACGCCGTCGAGCGCCTGGGGCGCGCGGTCGGCTGCGAAGACGAGGCGCTTGCCTTCCTGAAGCAGGGCATCGATCGTGTAGAGCAGCTCTTCCTGCGCCGAGGCCTTGCCGATGATGAACTGGATGTCGTCCACGAGCAGCAGGTCGAAACCACGCAGGCGCGCCTTGAACTCGATCATCTGGTTCTGGCGCAGCGCCTGGACGAATTCGACCATGAAGCGCTCTGCCGAGCAGTAGAAGATCCGCGCATGCGGGTGGTTCGCAAGGTAGGCATGCCCGATCGCGTGGAGCAGGTGCGTCTTGCCCTGTCCGGTCGCTGCCTTGAGGTAAAGCGGCGAGAACTGGGGCTTTTCACCGGCTGCCATGCGCTGCGCGGCATTGCAGGCGAGCACGTTGGCGGTGCCGGTCACGAAAGTCGAGAAGGTCTGCGACGCATCGATGCCTGCCGGCCCCTGACCCAGCGACGCGAAGGCATCGCCGCTCAGCGCCGCCGAGATCGCGTCGCTTGCACCCACGACCGAATCGTTCGCCGGCGCGTGGCTGGGACGGCCGCCATGGCCGAGACGCAGCTCGGGCAGCTGGCGACGGCCCGGGTGAACGAGAATGCGCACGTGGCGCACGTCGGGACGGGCGATCTTCCATGCCAGCGAGAGGCGATCGGCAAATCGGTCATTGACCCAATTCGCCGAGAACTCGGTCGGCAGGTACAGATCGAGCGTACCCGTTTCCTTGCAATAGTTGCCGGGCTGGATCGGCTTGATCCACTGGCTGTGAGCCTGGTGTCCCAGGTCCTTGCGCAGGCCCTGGCTGATGTCTGCCCAGTCCGCCGCCAAATTCACGGCTTCCTGATCCTCTTCCATCACCACTTTTCCTGCCTTCGATTTCTTCACTGTCTGGTTTGCGCCCTGACCCGCCGAATTACCTGTCACTTGGTCGAACTCCCCTTGCCCGCAACCAACCCCCGATATTCGGGCCGGCAACGGAACTGGTCTCATCACGATTGCAAGGCAAAACGACCCCGTCACCGCAAACGCGAGTTTGCGGCAATTGTCTTACATGCTTTCGATATTCCCCGGCCAGTTCCGCAACGGCCGAGGACCTTCATAAGGAGGCCTTGGGCCGACAGGCAAGACGGTCGGTTCAAATAAATAAAATTATCTCGGCTTGACTCACGGAAGACTGCCGAAAAAGCGTCATGAAGTATTTTCTTACTGAAATTTCAGTAACTTACGAAAATGCCTATGACGAATCGCAGCTATTCCGCGCACTTGCGGATTCTTCCGCACTGCAGCACCGGAAACAAGAACGGAGCCGGAGATTATCTCTCCGGCTCCGTTCTTGTTTCGTGCCTGCTTCACCCTGCGTTTGGAGTCGCGACTCCAGTCTCAGGTGATTCGCGGCGACTCAGAGAGCGGCGACGCGCTTGCTGAGGCGCGACATCTTGCGCGCAGCGGTATTCTTGTGGAGCACGCCACGGGCAACACCACGGGCCAGCTCGGGCTGGGCAGCCTTCAGGGCTTCCGCAGCGGCAGTCTTGTCGCCACCGGCGATGGCGCTCTCGACCTTCTTCACGAAGGTGCGGATGCGGCTGACGCGGTTGATGTTGATCTCGGCGCGGCGCTCATTGCGACGGATGCGCTTGCGGGCTTGCGGCGTGTTGGCCATGAACTTTCCTCTGTCTGGCCGCCGGGCGGCCCAATTGCCTGTCGAATCTGCTGCTGGCGAGCGGACTCGCCGGAAAGCGCGCCCCTTAGCGGCAGGCGGTGCTTGCGTCAAGCCGCAGGCATGGCTGCAAACCGCCTGATTCTGCAGCTTTGGCCCAATATCGCCGCTCCCGGTGCGCGTGGCCGGGCCTGTTGCGGGCGACCTTGGCGCAGACTCGCAATGGCAAGCGGCCTCGCACTATTTCTGGCAGCGCCTGCACCAGAAGGTGCTGCGCCCGCCCTGGACGAAGCGCAGGACCGGCGCGCCGCAGGTGCAGGCCTGCCCTTCGCGGCCGTAGACCTGCCAGGAGGCGGCGAAATAACCCAGTTCGCCGGTCGGCTGCGCATAGTCGCGAATGGTCGACCCGCCGGCCGCGATCGATTCGGTCAGCACCTCGCGGATCGCCGGCACGAGTCGGGCGAGGGCGGGCAGGGATACCCGGCCCGCCGCTTTGTCCGGGCGGATGCCGGACCGGAACAGCGCCTCGCATACATAGATATTGCCGAGGCCAGCCACGATCGTCTGGTCGAGCAGGAGTTGCTTGATCGGCGCGGTGCGGTCCTTGAAGGCGGCGCGCAGGTGCGCGGGCGTGAGCGCGTCGCCCAGCGGTTCCGGCCCCATGTCGGCAAACGGGCCCCAAGCTTCGAGTCCTTCGGTTGCAACGAGGTCGACCGAGCCGAAGCGCCGGGCGTCGTTGAGCGCGAGGACATGGCCGGAGCCCGTTTCGATCACGAGGTGGTCGTGTTTCTCGGGCCGTTCCGGCTCGATCCGCCAGCGACCGGACATGCCGAGATGGAAGACCATGGTCTGGCCGCGGTCGCTATGGATCAGCCCGTATTTCGCCCGGCGTCCCATCGCGGTGACCGTGGCACCGGTCATGACCTGCACGAGATCGGGCGGGAAGGGGCGGCGTAAGTCGGGGCGGTTGACCGCGATGCGCGCAATCCTCTCGCCTTCGAGAAAGCGGGCAAGCCCACGCACGGTCGTCTCTACTTCGGGTAATTCTGGCATCGCCATGCAGATAGGCGCGCGATGCCCTCCTGTCATCGTCCGTGATCGTTGGGCCCGGTCGCGCTCGCCAATCGCGCAGCTCCCGGCTAAGGCCGCGGGCATGGGCAACGACCGGTCGCACCTTCGCGCTTTTCTCATGCTGGGCATCGTCATGCTGTGCTGGGCAGGCAATTCGATCATCGGGCGCGCCGTGCGCGACGATATCCCGCCGCTGACGCTGGCCTTCGGGCGTTGGACGATCGCAGTGCTGATCCTGCTGCCGATCGCCTGGCGTCAGCTGGTACTGGAACGCGAGGCGGTGCGGGCGGGTTGGCGCTGGATCGTCGCGCTCGGTGTGCTGGGCATCGTCTGCTTCAATTCGCTGATCTATTCCGGCCTGCATTATACGACGGCGGCCAATGCTCTTCTGCTGCAGGCCTCGGTGCCGGCGCTCGTGCTGCTGTTCGACCGCATCTTCTTCAAGTCGCGGCCCGACAGGATGCAGGCGATCGGTGTCGGTGCATCGACGCTGGGGGTGGCCGCTATCGTTTTTCGCGGTGAGCTTTCCGCGGTTCTGAAGCTGGAGATCGGCGGCAAGGGCGATGCCGTGATCCTGTGCGCCGTGGTGGTCTGGTCGCTCTACACCGTGCTCTTGCGCAAGAAGCCACCGGTCAGTGCCCTCGTGTTCGTGCTGCTGACCTTTGCACTGGGCTCGGTAGTGCTGGCGCCCCTGGCCGCGATGGAATGGCTGCAGGGGCAGCGGGTGAACTGGAGCCTGCCGGTGCTGGGCGCCTTCGCCTATGTCGGCGTGTTTCCCTCGATCCTGGCCTACTTCATCTACAATGCCGCGACTGCCAAGATCGGACCGGCGCGCGCGGGTCAGGGCATCACTCTCATGCCGCTGTTCGGAGCCCTGCTTTCGGCGCTGCTGCTGGGCGAGCGGCTGCACGGCTACCACTTTGCCGGTATCGTCCTGATTCTCGGCGGGATCATTCTCTCGGCCCTTGCGTTGTGCAGCAGTGCAGCGGGCAAAACTCCGGTGGCGCCCGGGGCGGCACGACGCTAGAGGACGGCGCATGAACGAAAAGGTTTCCTTCGGCTACGAAGAAGTCGCCCCCGAGGACAAGGAGGGCCGCGTCGGCGCGGTCTTCTCCAGCGTCGCGCGCAAGTACGATGTCATGAACGATGCCATGTCCGCCGGCATGCACCGCTTGTGGAAGGACAAGTTCGTGCGCCGCGTGAAGCCGCAGGCGGGCGAGCAGATCCTCGACATGGCGGGCGGCACCGGCGACATCGCCTTTCGCATGGAGCCTTCGGGCGCGGCGATTACGGTCTCCGATATCAATCAGGACATGCTCGACGTCGGCATCGAGCGGGCCATGGAACGCGGCATCGACAGCCTTGTCTGGTCGCGCCAGAACGCCGAGGAACTGTCCTTCCCGGACCGCTTCTTCGACGCCTACACGATCGCCTTCGGCATCCGGAACGTCACGCATATCGACAAGGCGCTGGCCGAGGCGCACCGCGTGCTCAAGTTCGGCGGACGCTTCTTCTGCCTCGAATTCTCGACGACCGAATGGCCGGGCTTCAAGGAAGTCTACGACGCCTATTCGCATCACCTCGTCCCCAGGATCGGGCAGGCGATTGCCGGCGACGCGGATTCCTATCGCTATCTCATCGAATCGATCCGGCGCTTCCCGCCGATGCCCGAATTCGAGGCGATGATCCGCGAGGCGGGCTTCCGGCACACCAAGGTCGAGCCGATCATGGGCGGCCTCGTCGCGATCCATTCGGGCTGGAAGGTGTAAGCCAGCCATGGTCCCGAACGGTAATGCCACGGCGAGGGCCGCAGGCGCGCGGCATTCGGGTGCGACCGCGTGACCGGCAAGGTGATGCATATCGCCCGCCTGCTCAAATGGGGGCGGGTGCTGGCGCGCCACGGTGCATTGCGCGGGATCGAGAAGGACCGCAATGCCCCGGCGCCGGTAAAGCGCCTGTGCCGCATCGCCCGTTTCGGGACGCGCCAGCCGAAGGAACCGGACTATGCCGGCGCCTTCCAGGAAATCGGCCCTGCGGCGATCAAGCTGGGCCAGGCATTGGCGACGCGCCCGGATCTCGTCGGCGAAGGGCCGGCGCGCAATCTGCTCACCCTGCAGGACAGCCTGCCACCCGTAGCCTTCGGGCTGATCCGCGAACGCGTGGAGGAGAGCTTCGGCAGACCGATCGAGGCGATGTTCTCCTCGTTCGACGAAGAGCCCATCGGCGCGGCGTCGATTGCGCAGGTGCACCGGGCCGTGACGACCGATGGCCGCCATGTCGCGGTCAAGGTCCTGCGCCCGCGCATTCGCGAGAAGTTCGCCCAGGACGTGGGCACTTACGAATGGGCCGCGGCACACCTCGAGGCGCTGGGCGGCGAGGCGACGCGCCTGCGTCCGCGCGCGGTGATCGACAACCTCAAGCGCTGGACCCTGCGCGAGCTCGACCTGCGGCGTGAGGCAGCCTCGGCTTCGGAACTGGCCGAGGCGATGAAGGGCATCGAAGGCTACGCCGTCCCCGACATCGACTGGGACCGCACCAACGGCTCGGTGCTGACGGTCGAATGGGTCGACGGCGTCAAGATGAGCGACCTCGAAGCGCTGCGCGCCGCCGGGCACGACTTGCCCCGGCTTGCCCGCAAGCTGGTCCTGACGTTCCTGACCCAGGCGATCTCCAGTGGATTCTTCCATGCCGACATGCACCAGGGCAACCTGTTCGTGCGCGATGACGGCACCATCGTCGCCATCGACTTCGGCATCATGGGCCGGATCAACCGACAGGCACGCCTCTGGCTGGCCGAGATCCTCTATGGCCTGACCACCGGCAACTATCGCCGTGTCGCCGAGATCCACTTCGAAGCCCAATACGTGCCGAGCTATCACACCGTCGAGGAGTTCGCGACGGCGCTGCGCGCGGTAGGCGAGCCGATGCGCGGCAAGCCGGTGTCGGAGCTTTCGGTCGGGCAGATGCTCGATGGGCTCTTCGCCATCACCCGTGACTTCGACATGCAGGTCCAGCCGCATCTGCTGTTGCTGCAGAAGACCATGGTCATGGTTGAAGGGCTCGCGACCGCGCTCGATCCGCAGATCAACATGTGGGACGTCTCAGGACCTTTCGTGAAGGACTGGCTGCGCGACGAATTGGGGCCGGAAGCGAAGATCGCCGACCGCCTGCGCGAAGACCTCGGCACACTGGCGCGCCTGCCCGACCTGGTACGCCGGATCGAGGAGAAGTTCCCGCCCAAGGGCGGTGCGCCCGAACAGGCGCCGCTGCCTGAAGTGGACCTGATCTGGGCCGGAAGATCGGCGCGGGAGGCTTCGGGCACACCTGATGTTAACCATTGGGGGGGCTATGTTGTGGCAGCGCTTGCTGGGGGCATTGCTGCATGGGCCGTCACGTACTGGAGCATTCTGGGCTAGGCCCGAGGGCCGGGGGGCTTGCGCCTGCCTCGGCTCATGCTCCTGTCGCGCCGCGTTTTTCCGACTGGTCGCCGATGCTCGCCCGGCTGGTCCTGGCGATCCTCGGCCTGCTGCTTGTCGCCTCGGCCATGGTGCCGGTCGGCCGACCGGAAGGCACGCCCGGGGCCATCGTCGCCTCGCCGGACGGGCCGGTCGACACCGCCGATGAGCCCTACGACGAGGATATCGCCCTCTACGAAGCGGCCATCGAGCGCATTCGCCACGGCGAGAACTATTACGATTTCATCGTCCCTGAGCAGCGGGCGCGCAACTATCCGGTGAATCCGGGCCTTGCCGTGCGCCTGCCGACGCTGGCCTATCTCGATGCGTGGCTGGGAGAGCCGGGGCAGATCGTCGCTGCCATTGCGCTGATGCTTGGGGTGATCGCCGCGTGGTGGTCGCGCTTCCGCGAGGATACCTCGCTCGGCCGCCTGCCGCGCATGGCGACGACCATGGTTTTCGTCGACGCTTCGCTGGGGCTGAACCGTCACTATTTCCCGCTCCATGAGTTATGGGCGGGCATGCTCGTCGCGCTCTCCTTCGGCCTGCACCGCATCGGTACGGCTGGACAGGGCGGGCGCTGGGCAGGGGCTTTCCTCGCCGCGGCACTGGCTTTGGCAATCCGGGAGCATACCTTGCCTTTCGTGCTGCTGATGGCGGCAACTGCGCTCTATTACCGCAACTGGCGCGAGGCCGGGGCCTGGATCGCGCTGGTCGCGGTCTTCCTCGCCGCGCTGGCATGGCATCTGGACATCGTCTCGCGCGATGTCCTGCCCAGCGACCCGCATTCCGCGCCTTGGCTGGTGATGCGCGGGCTGTCAGGCTGGCTGGCCAATGTCGTGCAGGCGAGCAATCTGCGGTTCCTGCCGCACTGGCTGGCGGGACCCGCCGTGGTGCTCATGGCCTTTGGCTGGCTGGGCTGGAATTCGCGGGCCGGGACCTTCGGCTTCCTGCTCAGCGCGGGGTATGGCTTCGTCTTCATGCTCGCCGGACGCTGGGACAACTTCTACTGGGGCGCGATGATCGCGCCGGCGATGTTCGCTGGCATCGTTTTCGCTCCGCGTGCAATTGCCGCATTGTTGGAAGCAGCCGGATCAGGGGAAAGGCCGCGGTTAGTCGCGGTAAAGTAATTGCGTGAACTTCGATGCTGTTGCACAAGCGCCGACGATGAGTGGACCCAGGATTCTTCTGGTCATTGGCGGAGGTATAGCCGCCTACAAGGCCTGTGAGTTAGTCCGCCACATCCGCAAGGAAGGTGGCGAGGTTACCTGCGTTCTCACCGAGGGCGGCTCCAGGTTCGTGACACCGATGGCGCTCGCGGCGCTGTCCGAAAAACCTGTCTACACCACGCTCTGGGACCTCAAGAACGAGGCGGAGATGGGGCATATCCAGCTCAGCCGCGAGGCGGACCTCGTGGTCGTCTGCCCGGCGACGGCCGACCTGCTGGCCAAGATGGCCTCGGGGATTGCCGACGATCTTGCCACTACGATGATGCTGGCGACCGACAAGCCGGTGATGGCCGTGCCGGCGATGAACGTGCGTATGTGGCAGCATGCCGCCACGGTGCGCAACGTGCAGGTCCTGCGCGAGGCGGGCGTCGACGTCATGGAGCCCGACGAGGGCACGATGGCCTGCGGCGAATTCGGTCCCGGCCGCCTGCCCGACCCGATTGCGATCTGGCAGCGCATCGCCTGGGCGCTCGGGCTCGGCCCGGTCGAAGTCGCGCCGCTGCCCGGTGAAACGCCGGGCCGGGCGCTTCCCGAACCCCAGCACGATCCACTTCAGTGGCAGCCGCAATTCGAAGAGCCGGAACCGGACCTTCCCGAAGGTGAAGGACAGGGGCTGGGCGGTCTTTCGGGCTCGATGATCTCGCGCGGGCTGAAGAAGGCCAAGCAGGCGATTTCCTTCGGGCACCACGAGCATGATCTGGCCGCAACGCGCGAAGCTGCGCCGTCGCCGGCATCCTCGCTGCTCGTGGCCAAGAAGGGCGCCGCCCGCGCCGCGCCGCCGACCGATCCGGCCGCAATCAACCACCTCGTTTCCGGCGCCTCGGACTTCTCGCGGCCCGAACCGTTCGATGGTGGCGTCGAGATGGTCGCCGACATGGGCGCGGTTCATAATTCCAGTGCTTCCGGCACGCCGGAGCAGGTCTTCCCCGTGGACGGTCCGCTGACCGGTCGTCACGTGCTCGTCACGGCCGGTCCGACCTGGGAGCCGATCGACCCGGTGCGCTACATCGCCAATCGCTCCTCGGGTAAGCAGGGCTTCTCGATTGCCGCTGCTGCTGCTGCTGCGGGTGCCCGTGTGACGCTGGTTGCAGGACCGGTGCACCTGCCCACTCCGCCGGGCGTCGACCGCGTCGACGTGGAGAGCGCGCTGGAAATGGCCGACGCGGTCAAGAATGCGCTTCCGGCCGACATCGCGGTGATGGTCGCCGCGGTCGCGGACTGGCGCACGATCAATACCGCCAAGGCAAAGCTCAAGAAGCGCGGTTCGGCCCCGCCGGCGCTGCTGCTGACCGAGAACCCGGATATCCTCGCCACCGTTGCCGCGCGGCCGGACCGGCCGCCGCTCCTCATCGGTTTCGCTGCAGAAACCGACAACGTGCTCGAGTACGCCAAGGAGAAGCGCAAGCGGAAGGGCGCGGACTGGATCATTGCCAACGACGTGTCGGGCGATGTCATGGGCGGCGACGCGAATGCCGTGCACATCGTCACCGGCTCCGACGTCGTCAGCCTCCCCGAAATGCCCAAGGAGGATGTCGCGCGCATCCTCGTAGAAAGGTTTGCAGATGCACTCGCCCACTAACGTTCCCGTGCCGATCAAGGTCCTGCCGCACGGCGAGGGGCTTCCGCTCCCCGCTTATGCGACGTCGGGCGCGGCCGGCATGGACGTCGTCTCGGCCGAGGACGTGACGATCGCACCGGGCGCGCGCCATGCGGTGGCGACGGGGATTGCCGTGGCGATCCCGCAGGGTTTCGAGATCCAGGTGCGCCCGCGTTCGGGCCTGGCGCTCAAGCATGGCATTACGGTCGCCAACGCGCCGGGAACGGTCGATTCGGACTATCGCGGCGAAGTGAAGGCGATCCTCATCAACCACGGCAACGCGCCCTTCGAGATCCGGCGCGGCGACCGCGTCGCCCAGCTCGTTCTTGCGCCGGTCACGCTGGCGTCGTGGCTGCCGGTGGAGGAACTCGACGAGACCGAGCGTGGTGAGGGTGGATTCGGGTCGACCGGCGGGGTCGTCGCCCTCGGTAACTGAGCTGCCTCAGTCGTCGCGGCTGGCGCTTTCGCGTTTGGCCCGCCGGCGCTTCACGCCGTACCAGCCGACAAGGCCGAGCGTGCCGACAGTCGCGAACCCCTTGGCGAGCGAGGAGAAGGCCGCCGAAAGCGCGCCCACGGTCACGCCCCAGAAGAGCTGCGACATGATGGCCATGAACGTGTTCATTGCTCGGGCTTGTCCGGGTTAGGGGCGGGCGCGTCAAGCTATCGCAACGCATGAACCGGCCCGTCGGGTCCGTCCGGGCATGAAATCGGGCGAAGACGGCTGGCCCGATAGGCAGCGCAGCCAGCAAGCAGATGAAAAAAGGACGGGCCCGCATGTCTCAGCGGACCCGCCCCTCGGTGTCTCCCTCTATGCGAAGGGGGAGCCTGTCAGATCACTTCTTTTCCGGTGCGACTGTAATGCGCACGGTCTCGCCTGAGTTCCCGGGAAAACCGGTAAACATCGCTTCGACGAGATTGGGAACGAGATACTGCAGGCGATTGGAGGTCGAGAGGGCCTCTGCCTTGCCTTCGAACAGCCGCAGGCCGTCGGCCGCACGGTCGATCTTCAGGCTGATGCCGCTGGTGTAGACGGTGTAACTGTCGACGCCGCCATCGAAGAACGGGTCGTAGAGGCCGTAGCGCCACGGTCCGCCCCAATAGCCGAAGCGGGACGGGCCCCAGTAGCCGAAGCGGTTGTAGCCATACCACGGGCCCCAGTAGGACGACGGGCCGATGCCGGTCGAACGGATACGTTCGCGGCCGTTGTCGACGCCGTAGTCGAAGCGCACGATCATGTCCGCCTTCGCCGGATCTTCGGTCGCTACGTAGCCGAGGTTGGCCATGCGCTCGCGCACGAGCGTGGCGTACTGGGCGAATTCGAGGCCGCCGGACAGCTTGGGATCGTCTGCGACGATGGCGAAAGTCTGCCCCGAAGGGGCCGGAAGCTGGGACTGGAAGCGCGAGACGTCCGCCTTGAACGGCGTGGCGCAGGCGGCAACCGCCATCAGCAGCATGGCAGCAGCGACGAAGCGCAACCTGCCCAAAAATGATCCGGATTGATGTGACATCCTGGTTTTCTCCACGATCCGTGCGGGGTCTGTCTTGCCCCGCCTGACGCGACCCGCGATTCCTTGCGATACTGTCCTAGATTCAACGGCCTGAATAGCTGTTGAATGGAGGCGCAGCCGCGACGGACCGATGGTGCGCTTCAGGCTGTCTTGGCGTACGCGCTTCGGTCTATATGTAGGAAGACAAAGGCAAATGGCGAGTCCGATGTCCCCGATGCCCATTTCCGTTCTTTCCATCCAGTGCGGCAAGGTCCGCAGCTTTCGCGGCGCAGACGAATCGAGCGCCATCGGCAAGCGACCGGTCGCAGGGCCGGTGCGCGTGGGCCGCCTTGGTCTTGCGGGCGACGAGCAGGCCGATCTTGCCGTCCACGGCGGTCCGGACAAGGCGATCCATCACTTTCCGCACGATCATTACGCCTTCTGGCGCGAGGCGATCGGTGCGCATCCGCTGCTCGATGACTTTGGCGCCTTCGGAGAGAACGTTTCGACGCAGGGGCTGACCGAGGACATGGTCTGCATCGGCGACCGCTGGCGGCTCGGCACGGCGCTGGTCGAGGTGAGCCAGGGGCGGCAGCCTTGCTGGAAGCTGGATCACCGCTTCGATGGCGCACCGGTCAATGCCGGAACGGTCAGGGCGCGGCGACCGGGCTGGTACTATCGCGTGATCGAGGAAGGCGAAGTCGCCGCCGGTGACGCGATGGCGCTGGAGTTACGGCCTTATCCGGAGTGGACGGTGCTGCGCGTCTTCGGCCTGCTCATCGCAGGGGATCACAAGCGCGACCGGGCGAGCCTGGAAGCGCTGGGCGAAGTCGCGCCGCTCGCCGAGCCCTGGGCCCGGCGGCGCACGCAACTCCTGGGCTGACGGCCTTTCCGCTGAGGGACGCTCAGCCCCTGACGAGGCCGAGCGCCTTGTAGGTCGCGTCGAGCGTCGGCACGGCCAGCGCGCGGGCCTTTTCGGCGCCCTTGTGCAGGATCGCGTCGAGCGCGTCGCGGTCCCGGCGCAGTTCGACGAAGCGCGCGTTGATCGGCGCCAGCTTCTCGACCAGCAGTTCGCCCAGCGCCGGCTTGAACTTGCCGAAGCCTTCACCGCCGAAATCGGCAAGCACGCCGTCGACCGTGCTGCCGGTCATCACCGCGTATATCCCGACGAGATTCGCGGCTTCCGCTCGGCCCTCAAGCCCGGCCTTCTCGGAGGGCAGGGGTTCGGGATCTGTCTTGGCCTTCTTGACCTTCTTCATGATCGTTTCGGCATCGTCGGTCAGGTTGATGCGCGCCATGTCCGAAGGGTCGGACTTGCTCATCTTGGCCGTGCCGTCGCGCAGCGACATGATGCGCGCCGCCTCGGGCGGGATGATCGGATCGGGAAGGGTGAAGACCGGGTTCTCTTCCGATGCGAAGTCGTTGTTGAACTTCTGCGCGATGTCGCGGGCCAGCTCGAGGTGCTGCTTCTGGTCCTCTCCCACCGGCACGTGGGTCGCCTGGTAGAGCAGGACGTCGGCGGCCTGCAGCACCGGATAGGTGAACAGGGCGACCGAAGCGCCTTCGCGGTTCTTGCCGGCCTTGTCCTTCCACTGCGTCATGCGGTTCAGCCAGCCCATGCGGGCCGTGCCGTTGAGCAGCCATTGCAGTTCGGCATGCTGGGGAACCTGCGCCTGGTTGAACAGGATCGAGCGGTCCGGATCGATGCCGCAGGCGACCAGCGCGGCGACCATCTCGCGCGTGTTGGCGGACAGCGTCTCGGGCTCGAAGGGCATCGAGATCGCGTGGAGGTCGGCCAGGAAGTACAGGCTCTGCCCGCCCTGGGCGGCCATGTCGTCCTGCATCTTCACCCAGTTGCGGATCGCGCCCAGGTAGTTGCCGAGGTGCAGGTTGCCGGTGGGCTGGATGCCGGAGACGATACGCATGATGGATGAAGCCTGATGTTATTCCGAAAGATCGACCGGTTCCGCCTTCGCGGTCGGCCGGCGACGCCGTAGCTGGCCAAGCAGGTTCTTGTCGAGAGCGCCGACGAGATAGGCCACGCCGAAGAAGACCACGAGGCCCGCCGCACACAGCACGCCGAGGGACCAGACCTTCTCGAACACGTTGCCGCCGTAGCGCGAGGCCATGGTCGGCATGAGCAGCCACAGGACGGCCCCCATCGCCGCGCTCGCGACGATCTGGCGCGCGATGCGCGAGGCAAGCTTGCCGGAGAAGTGGAACCAGCCGCGCACCTGCAGGATCGTATAGAGCGTGAGCACGTTGAGCGTGGAGGTGAATGCTGTGGCCGCGGCCAGGCCGACGATGCCGTAGATCGGCACGACGACGATGTTGATGGCGATGTTCACGATCAGCGCGCCGGCCGCGATCCAGACCGGGGTGCGGGTGTCCTCGCGGCTGAAGAAGGCGGGCTGGAACACCTTGACCAGCACGTAGGAGGGCAGGCCGATGACCAGCGCCACCACGATGTCGGCCATGACCGCCCCGTTCGCGCCGGTCATCTTGCCGCCCACGAAGAAGGCGGTGACGAAGGCGGGCGCGCAGATCGCCAGCGCAGTGGCGGCAGGCAGCGTGAGCAGGGTGGCGATCTCGACGGCATTGGCCTGAAGGCGCTGGGCGCCGGCCCTGTCGTCGCTCTGGATGTGACGCGCCAGCATCGGCAGGATCGCGGTGCCAAGGGCAATGCCGACGATGCCGAGCGGCATCTGGTTGAGGCGGTCGGCGTACTTGAGCAGGGTGAGCGAGCCCTGCGCCAGCGAAGTGGCGAAGAAAGTGTCGACGAACTGGCTGATCTGGTAGACGCCCGCGCCGAAGGTGGCGGGCAGGATCAGCATGCCAAGGCGCTTCACTTCGGGCGTGAACCTGGGCGTCGTGAGCTTCAGTGTCACGCCGGCCTTGCGCGTAGCCCAGGCCATGTAGGCGAGCTGGGCCACGCCCGAGGCCGTCACGGCGACCGCGATCGACCAGGCGACCGTTACGTCGCTGCCGCCGTGCTCGCGCAGGAAGTAACCGGTGAGGATGCCGGTGATCAGCACGATGTTGAGCAGCACCGGCACGAAGGCGCCGGGCGCGAATTTCGAATGGGCATTGAGCAGGCCCGAGAGCATCGCGACGAGGCTGACGAGGCCGAGGTAGGGGAAAGTCACGCGGCTGAGCGTGACGGCCAGCTCGAACTTGCCGGGTATCGCCTGATACTCGCCGGCAAGCAGCCAGACGATCAGCGGCATTGCCAGCATGGCCAGCGCCGAAAAGCCCAGCAGGACCCACACGAAGACCGCCAGCACGTCGCTGGCGAAGCGGTCGGCGGCGTCCTCGCCGCCTTCCCCGGACAGCGTGCGCGTGTACATCGGCACGAAGGCGACCGAGAAGGCGCCCTCGGCGAACAGCCGGCGGAAGGTGTTGGGAAGGACGAAGGCGAGCTGGAACGCGTCTGCCGCCAGCCCGGCGCCAAGGACGCGGGCCAGCAGCATGTCGCGGGCAAAACCGAAGACGCGGCTGAGGGCGGTCAGGCCGCCGATCGTGCCGACATTGCGGACGAGACTCATCGTGTCAGTCCCTTGGCGTCCGGTGCGTTAGCCGCGTTTCGGCAGAGGTCAGGCGTGGCCTGCGGGCTGGGTTTCGGCAGCCTGCTGCTGGGCCTGGAGCTGCTGGACGTAGAGCCCGTTGAAGTCGATCGGCTCGAGCATCAGCGGCGCGAAGCCGGCATCGCGAACGGCGTCGGAAACGATTCGGCGCGCGAAGGGGAACAGGATGCGTGGCGCTTCGGCGAACAGGAAGGCGTGCGCCTGGCCGTCATCGAGATTGCGCATGCCCACGAGCGCGCAATAGGACAGGTCGACGACATAGGCGGTGCCGGCCTCGGCCTTCGAGGTGCAGGTGATCTTCAGTTCGACTTCATGGACTTCGCCGTCGATCGGCCGCGCGCCGATGTTGAACTGGATGTCGACCTGCGGCTGGTCCTGCCACTGGAAGCTCTGCGGCGAACTCGGGTTCTCGACCGAGAGGTCCTTGACGTACTGGGTGATGATGCCCGCGGACGGACCGGTGTCCTCGCCATTGCCGAGGTTGAGATCGGAGATGATGTTGCCGTCGTCGGCCATTTTGCTGTCTTCCCGCAAGTAGGTCTGAAATAAACTCTGGCCGCGCGCCTAAAGCATTTTGCCCCCCTGTGGAACACCCGAAGCGTGTGAATTTGCCTTCCAACGTGGATTCGCGCAGGGGATTTTCATCAAGTTAGGGGGTGCCATCGGGCAATCGGGCAACGGACGGGCGAAAAAATGCCCCGACCGGCCCACTCACGCGTTGTTCATTTGTAAAGGCTACCTATCTCAGGTTATGTTGAATCGCTGGAACGGGGGCTCGTCTTTCGAGTTGAATGCCTGAAGGGTTGTTTGCCGGAACATGGCGCAACCGCAGTTTCACAGGTTACCCTGACAGCGAAGAAGGGATGGAATAAGGAACGTGACACCGGAAATCGTGATCCTGGCCATGATCGCAGCCTTCCTGGGCTTGCGGCTCTATTCCGTGCTTGGGCGTCGTGCCGAGCATGAGGAAGAGCCCATTCAGGGACGCTTCGAAGGCCGCCAGGGGCAGCCGGGTGCAGCGCGCGTTCCGGCTCCCAAGCCCGACGCCAAGACTGATGATCGCAACCCGGCTCGCCAGGCGCAGCGCCTGCGTGAAATGCCATTGGCACCGCCGTCGGTGGAGCGCGGTCTTGCCGAAATCGCGCAAGTCGATCGCCGGTTCGATGCGCTCGCCTTCCTCGAAGGTGCGCGCAGCGCTTACCGGATGATCCTCGAGGCGTTCTGGAAGGGCGACAAGGCAGAGCTTCGCGCCCTGTGCGACGACGACGTGTACGAGAGCTTCTCGGCCGCGATCGATGCCCGCATCGACGCTGGCGAAACGCTGGATAACCGCCTGATTCGCATCGAGGAATGCGCCGTTACGGCGGCCGGTGTGGACAATGGCTTCGCCCGTATCACCCTGCGCTTCCGTTCGGATATCGCTGCGGTGACCCGCGATGCGGAAGGGCACGTCGTGGCCGGTTCGCTCGACGATGCGATCGAGGCCGTCGACATGTGGACGTTCGCGCGCGCTGTCAATTCGCCCGATCCCGACTGGCTGCTCGACGAGACCGACGCGGCCTGAGGTTCAGGATCACGGCAGCTCGAATGTCACGCATTCGAAACTGAACTGCGCGGGGCCGGTTTACCGGCCCCGTTCCGTCTGGGGAGCATGGTCTTGCGGCAGGCATTTCATACCGCAGGTAAAGCACCGGAGGACAAGCGCGCATCGGGCAGCATCGGCGCTCCCGCGCGCAAGATCGCCGCTCTCTCGCTCGCCGTTCTGCTGGCCTCGTGCGTGCGACTGATCCCGGGCGGCAGCGTGAGCGGACCGGTGACGCCGCCGGTTGCGCCACCGACCGCCGAATCGGCCCTCGCCCTCGGCGTGCGGCAAGGGCCGGCCATCGCCGCTTTGCGACTCGGGCAGTCCGACGCGGTTTCCGCGCTGGCCTCGTTCCGCGAAAGCTGCCCGCGGGTAACGGCGCGAGCCGATGGCAGCGGGCTCACCCGGCCGGAGGACTGGCGCCAGGCCTGTGTCGCTGCGGCCAGTTGGGCGCCTGCGACCGCGCCGCAGTTTTTCACCACGTTCTTCGAAGCCGCGCGCGTCGGCGACGGATCTGCTTTCGCGACCGGATACTACGAACCGGAGATTGCAGGCTCGCGCATTCGCCGCCCGGGCTATGACGTACCGATCTACGGCCTGCCGCCCGACCTCGTACGGGCGCGGCCGGGCGATGCGCAGCCGCTGGAGAGCGGTCGCATGCCGCTGGGCCGTTACGATCGCGACGGCCGCTTCGTGCCTTATTACGACCGGGCGGAGATCGAGCAGGGCGCGCTTATGGGGCGCGGGCTGGAGATCGCCTGGGCGGCCGACCCGGTCGAAGTGTTCTTCCTGCAGGTGCAGGGTTCGGGGCGCTTGCGTGCGCCCGACGGTTCGGTTGTCCGGATCGGCTATGCCGGGCAGAACGGCCAGCCTTACACCGGCATCGGCGGGCTTATGCGCGAACGCGGCCTGATCGGTTCCGGGCCGGGTCAGTATCCCGGCTCGATGCAGGGGATCATCCGGTACATCCGCGATTACCCGGCCGAGGGTGCGGCCCTGATGCGGGAGAACCGTTCGTGGGTCTTCTTCAGGGAGCTCAAGGGCGAGGGCCCGCTCGGCGCTCTCAATGTGCCGGTGCGCCCGCTCAGTTCGCTTGCGGCTGATCCGCGTTTCGTGCCGCTCGGGGCGCCGGTCTGGCTGGACCTCGATCGCCGCGAGGCAGGTGGGTTGTGGATCGCACAGGACACTGGCGGGGCAATCAAGGGCGCCAATCGATTCGATACGTTCTGGGGTGCGGGTGAGCAGGCCCGACTGACTGCCGGTGGCATGAGCAGCCGGGGTAGCGCGCTGATTTTCCTGCCCAAGGGAACGCTCAAGCGCATCGGCGCGCAATGAGGCGCCCCAGCCGCAAGCTGTCGCCCGACGAGGCGGAAGTGTGGGCGCGTGTCGCGCGCACGGTCGCGCCGCTGGAGAAGCGCAAGCCGATCCCGGTTGTCCCGACTGCGCCTGCGGAACGTTCCGGCATTTCGTCTCCGCCGATACCGACGCCGAAGAAGGTGAAGGGGCGTGTGCCGCCGCCGCTGCCGCCAAAACCCCAACCGGCCAGGCCGAAGGGCGAGACGCAGTTGCATCTCGACGGGTCATGGGAAAAACGCATCGCCAAGGGTACGCTTGTGCCGGACTTCAGTCTCGACCTGCATGGCTCGACGCTGGACAGCGCCTATCATCGCCTCATGCATGGGCTGGGGCAGGCCAAGGCCATGGGCGCGCGCGTGGTTCTGGTGGTGACGGGAAAACCCCGGCCGGTCGACGCGATGGATCGCGGTGAGCGGCGCGGGGCTATCAGGGCCAAGATCAATGACTGGTTGGCCGCCAGCGAACATGCCTCCGACATCGTCGCCATTCGCGGCGCGCATCGCCGCCATGGCGGGCAGGGGGCTATCTACGTGGTGTTGAAAAGAAGGCGCTGAGCCCGAAAGGGCTCAGTCAAATTCACCCAAATCGACTGTGCAGATCCGACGCGACTGTGTCAGTTCTTGCGAGCGCGAAAGTCATGGGTCCAGATCTTCTCAAAGACTGGCAAATCCAGATGCCATGATCTTCGCAATAGTCACGAAGTTCGTGGAATTTGTCTTCTCTATACGTAAAGCGGTGAAAGTCCGATATATTGTTGGTCATGTGGCGAAGTATATACGAAGATTGCGAAATTTTCAACCGCAAGGGTTTGCGATATTTTGCCGTTCGCATGCGCGATTTCAGCACGATTTTTTTCGCCGGTTCCTATGCTCATTTCCCCTGCGCTTGATGCCTTTCGTTCGGCATTGACCGAAATGCGAAAACGGGCGGGGATCCTGCGATCCCCGCCCGCGTCCGGTTTTCCCGTGCGGTGCGCCGGACGATCCGGCCACCGCTGCCGTGCGATCAGGCTGCCTGGGCGGCCTGCGCGATCTCTTCGGGCGCCTCGTTGCGGATCAGGTAGTCGAACGCGGAGAGTGCCGCCTTCGATCCTTCGCCCATGGCGATGATGATCTGCTTGTAGGGTACCGTGGTAGCGTCGCCTGCGGCGAAGACGCCGGGCAGGTTGGTCGCCGCCTTGCCGTCGATCACGATCTCGCCGAAGCGGGTCATCTCCAGCCCCGAGTCCTTGAGCCATTCGGTATTGGGCACGAGACCGATCTGGACGAAGACACCTTCGAGTTCGACGTGGTGTTCCTCGCCGCTCTCGCGGTTCTTGTAGGTCAGGCCGTTGACCTTCTCGCCGTCGCCGGTCACTTCGGTGGTCTGGGCGGAGACGATAATGTCGACGTTCTTCATCGACCGCAGCTTGTCCTGCAGGACCTGGTCGGCGCGCAGCCTGGCGTCGAACTCGATCAGGGTGATATGGCCGACGATGTTGGCCAGGTCGATCGCCGCCTCGACGCCTGAGTTGCCGCCGCCGATGACCGCCACGCGCTTGCCCTTGAACAGGGGGCCGTCGCAGTGCGGGCAATAGGCTACGCCCTTGGTACGGTATTCCGCCTCGCCGGGCACGCCCAGGTTGCGCCAGCGCGCACCGGTGGTGAGGATCAGCGAGCGGGCCCTGAGCGAGGCGCCGTTCGAGAACTGCACTTCGTGGTAGCCGCCGGCCTCGGTGGCCGGAATCAGCTTTTCGGCGCGCAGCAGGTTCATCGTGTCGATGTCGTACTCACCCACGTGCTGTTCCAGCGCGGCGGCAAGCTTCGGGCCCTCGGTGTAGGGAACCGAGATGAAGTTCTCGATGCCCATGGTGTCCATCACCTGGCCGCCCATGCGTTCTGCGGCGATGCCGGTGCTGAAGCCCTTGCGCGCGGTGTAGATCGCGGCCGAGGCGCCGGCGGGACCGCCGCCGATGACGAGAACTTCGAAGGGCTTCTTGTCGGCGAGCTTGGCTGCAGCCTTGGCGTTCGCGCCCTTGTCGAGCTTGCCGAGGATTTCCTCGATGCTCATCTTGCCCGAGCCCCACATCTCGCCGTTCAGGAAGACGGCGGGCACGGCGAGGACGCCGCGGCCTTCGACTTCGTCCTTGAATGCGCCGCCCTCGATCAGGGTGGCGTTGATGCGCGGGTTGTAAAGGGCCATCAGGGTCAGCGCCTGAACGACGTCCGGGCAGTTGTGGCACGAGAGCGAGAAGTACATCTCGAAATCGAAGTTGCCTTCCAGCTGGCGGATCTGGTCGAGGACCTCGTCCGATACCTTGGGCGGGTGGCCGCCGGTCCACAGCAGCGCGAGGACCAGCGACGTGAATTCATGACCGAGCGGCACGCCGGCGAAACGGACCCATACTTCGGTGTTCGAGGCACGACGGATGATGAAGCTGGGCTTGCGCGCGTCGTCGCCGTCGAAACGGGCGGTAACCTTGTCGGAAAGCGCGGCGATCTGGGTCAGCAGGTCGCGGGTTTCGGCCGACTTGGCATCATCGCCGAGCGAGGCGACGAGTTCGATCGGTTCGCGCAGCATGCCGAGATATTGCGAGAGCTGCTGCTTCAGGTTTTCATCAAGCATCGTGTTGGGTCCTGTGAGAATGTTGGGAGAGGTTGCGAAGGTCCGCGGCCCGGGGCTTTCGGGGGGAGGGATCCGCCCCGAGCCGCGTCCTTCAGGCGGCCCTCAGGCCGCCGTTCTCCGGTACGACCCGGAGGAAATCAGAGCTTGCCGACGAGGTCGAGCGAGGGAGCGAGGGTCTCGCTGCCTTCTTCCCACTTGGCCGGGCAGACCTGGCCGGGGTGGGCGCGCACGTACTGGGCGGCCTTGATCTTGCGCACGAGTTCCGAAGCGTTGCGGCCAACGCCTTCGCAGGTGATTTCCATGATCTGGATCACGCCGTCCGGGTCGACCACGAAGGTGGCGCGGTCGGCAAGGCCCGAATCTTCGCGCAGAACGCCGAAGTTGTTGGTCAGGGCGTGGTTCTGGTCACCGAGGAAAGCGTAGCCGCACTTGCCGATCTTTTCCGAAGTGTCGTGCCAGGCCTTGTGGCTGAAGTGCGTGTCGGTCGAAACGCCGAACACTTCGACGCCCATGCCCTTCAGTGCTTCGTACTGGTCGGCGAGGTCTTCCAGTTCGGTCGGGCAGACGAAGGTGAAGTCGGCCGGATAAAAGAAGAACACGGCCCACTTGCCCGCGATGTCGGCTTCGGTGACGTCGAAGAAGTCCTTGCCCGCCTGGAAAGCGGTGTTCTTGAACGGCTTGATGGTGCTGCCGATGATACCCATGGTCGTGTTTCCCTCTAGATTGGGTGTTGAATGGACGAGAGGGAGATAGGCGCAACGCATGACGATTTGTAGCGCGATGATTCGATTGGCTTGATCGGATTGCTCGATTACTCGAAGCCGGATTGACCGATTTCATCGATAAAGCGTTGCTGCGGGTTCCGCAGGTCGCAGAAAGTGCCGACCCGGACCATGCCGGAAGGGTTACCTTGGGTGGCCGGGGTGCTGCGGTCCGCTATCCCGAACGGGTAATTGACTCCCCCGGCTCCGGTCCTGTTCCCTGTAACTATAGATTAAAAAAGCGGTTTCGGAGTCGCGGTGTGAGTGGGAACGAGGAACTGAACATGCACGCCAGAATGGAGCGCGTTGCGCGCGGCGTTGCCGGTTCGGCTCTCAAGCTGCTGGATGCATCCCTTGCTCCATTCGTGCCTGTCCGTGCGACCGGGCCCAAGCTGCCCCCGATCTTCATCGTCGGCTTGCCCCGGTCCGGGACCACGGTCGTCTATCAGGCGATGACGACGGTCTGGCGCTTCGCCTACATCAACAACATCACCGAGCGCTTCCCCCGGAGCAATGCACGTGTTTCCCGGCTCTTGCGCACGCATACCTGGCGAGTGCCGCCGGAGTTCAGCAGCTATGTCGGCAGGACGCCGGGGCCGTCCGGGCCCAGCGAGGGCATCGCTTTCTGGCAGCACGCCTTCCCCAGCGAAACGCACGAGGCGGTGGAACCGGAGGAAGTGGATCCCCATCGCGAGCGCTGGTTGGTGAACTCGGTGGCCAGCCTGACCGAACAGTTCGATGCGCCATTCCTGTCCAAGGTTCCCTGCAACAGCCTGCGGATCTCCGCGTTGGCCGCGATCTTCCCCGACGCGCTCTTCGTCGTCGTTCGGCGCGACCTGATGGAAGTGGCGCAATCGCTGCTCAAGGCGCGCCGGGAGCGCTGCGGAAACGCGCGCGGGCATTATTCCGTCATTCCGCGGGGGCTTGAGGAACTCGGCGATCTACCCCCGGTGGAGTATGTCGCCGAACAGGTCGCCATGACCGAAATTGCCATGCGCGAAGCGCAGGAAAGCCTGCCCGATAACCGCTTCCACGAAATCGACTACGTGGACTTCTGTGCCGAGCCGCGGGATGTGCTGGCGCAGTTCGAGCAGTTCGCATCGGATCGCGGGCTGGAGCTTCAGTGGCGATCCACGATGAGCCGGGTTCCGCCCGCCTTCGAAGCCAGCCAGGGTATCCGCATGCCTGCGGTCGAGCGCACGACGATCGAAAAGACGCTGGTCAGGAACCGGGTGATCTAGGCCGCGCAGCACTTTCGCGCCTCACCCGGCCGATCGCGTTCAACCGCACTGGCCGCGATGCAGGAGCTTGTGGTCCGCCAGCACCAGCGCCATCATCGCTTCTACCACCGGTACGCCGCGAATGCCCACGCAGGGGTCGTGGCGGCCCTTGGTGAACAGTTCGGTCGCTTCGCCTTCGCGCGTGACCGTCGGCTGCGGGGTGAGGATCGAGCTGGTGGGCTTGAAGGCGACGCGCACGGTCACCGGCTGGCCGGTCGAGATGCCTCCGGCGATGCCGCCGGCGTGGTTGGCAAGGAAGTCGGGCCCATGTTCGCCGGGCCGCATCGGATCGGCGTTCTGTTCGCCGGTCAGACGTGCGGCCGCAAAGCCGTCGCCGATTTCAACGCCCTTGACGGCATTGATGCCCATCATCGCGGCGGCGAGGTCGGCATCGAGCTTGCCGTAGAGCGGCGCCCCCCAGCCTGCGGGCACGTTCGTCGCCACGCACTCGACGACGGCGCCGACCGAGGAACCGGACTTGCGCGCATCGTCGACGATCTTCTCCCAGCGTGCAGCGGCCTTGGCATCGGGGCAGAAGAAGGGATTGCGGCCGATCTCGGCGGGATCGAAGTTCGCCATGTCGATGGTGTCGCCACCGATCTCCGAGACGTAACCGAGGATCGAGACGTCATCGATGACGAGGCGCGCTACCGCGCCGGCCGCGACGCGGCTGGCGGTTTCGCGCGCGGAACTGCGGCCGCCGCCGCGATAGTCACGAAAGCCGTACTTGGCGTCGTAGGCATAGTCGGCATGGCCGGGCCGATAGGCCTTGGCGACGTCGGAGTAATCCTTCGAGCGCTGGTCGACGTTCTCGATCATCAGGCTGATCGGCGTGCCGGTGGTGCGGCGCACGCCGTCGGGCGCCTCGAAGACTCCGGACAGGATGCGGACCTGATCGGGTTCCTGGCGCTGGGTCGTGAACTTCGACTGGCCGGGACGGCGCGCATCGAGAAACGGCTGGATGAGCGCTTCGTCGATCTCGAGGCCCGGAGGGCACCCGTCGACGACCGCGCCGATCGCGGGACCGTGGCTTTCGCCCCAAGTGGTGAAACGCAGGATATGGCCGAAGGTGTTGACGCTCATGGCTTGCGCTTTGTCCCGACAAGGGCGGTTTGTCCAGCGTTTCGCGGGGTCCGTCGGCCTGAGCCTGTACCTGGGCTGCGTCATCGCCGCTTTCGCGAACTTGGCGAGTGGGATAGGGGGCTTGGATGTTCCTCGTCGTCTTCCGCAACCGCAAGCGCGCCGACATCGATGCGCAAGCCTATTCCCGTGATGCCGACGCGATGGAGGCGCTGGCCCGCAGCCAGCCCGGTTTCATCTCGTTCAAGAGCTATGCAAGCGAAGACGGCGAAGTCATCGCGCTGTCCGAATGGGAGGACGAAGCCAGCGCCCGGGCGTGGGGGCGCCAGGCCGAGCACGCAACCGTGCAGGGCCGCGGCCGCGCCGACTACTATCAGGACTACACTCTCTTCGCGTGCGATTCGCCGCGCATCCACCGCTTTGAAAGGAGCTGACATTGAGCCTCGAATTCTACGGCATTCCCAACTGCGACACCGTCAAGAAAGCGCGCAAGTGGTTGGAGGGGCGGGGGCTCGACTACACCTTCCATGACTACAAGAAGGAAGGCGCGGATGCGGCCAAGCTGGAGAAGTGGGTTGCCGCAGCCGGTTGGGAAAGCGTCCTGAACCGCGCAGGCACGACCTTCCGCAAGCTGCCTGAAGAGGACAAGGCCGATCTCGACGCGGCCAAGGCGGTGCGGATCATGGAAGCCAACCCGAGCTGCATCAAGCGCCCCCTGGTGGAACATCCCGGCGGCATCCTCGTCGGCTTCAAGCAGCCGGAATGGGAAAGCGCGCTGGGCTGAAGCGCCCCTCGGCTCAGCCTTCGGCTGACGTGCCGAAGACAGCCGCTGCGGCCCCGAGAACGGCGAGGGCGGAGTAAGTCGCAACCCGCCGATTGCGTCCGTCCTGCGCGCCGCCATACCAGGCACGCAGGGCGGCCAGAAGCGATTGCGCCGCATAGTAGAAGGCAAAGGCCCGCGAGGCGTAGGCGATGATCTCGAAGACGTTGGCGAGCCAGGTCATGGCGAGGCCGACGCCGACGAGAATCAGGTAAGTCGTCTTGCCGCCGACCTTGCCTTGCGTCAGTTCCCGCACGAGCCCGCCCGAACCATTGGTGTCCGCCACCGCCGCGCTGAACTGCGCGCTGAGCGCGGCCAGGATCAGCAGCGGGCCCAGAACGACGGAAACGCCGCGCATCATGTCGATGATCGCGGTCTCCTCCAGCGTGAACGAACCGCTTTCGAAGCTGACCGCCAGCAGCGCGACATAGGCGAGATAGATGCCGGTCGCGATCCACTGCGACAGGCGCATGGACCGCTGCCGTTCGTCGGGCGAGTAGTGCGAGCCGAGATAGCGCGACGTTTCGAAGCCCTGCACGGTCACGATCAGGCCGAACATCAGCTGGACGGAGCCGATGAAGCCCAGCTTCATGCCGCTGGTTTCGAGATGGTGGCCGTTCCATTCGACCCCGGCATGGACGCCCAGAGCGGCGATCAGCGCGGCGATGACCACCAGCTTGATCGATACCGTGAACTGCTCCATCCGCTCAAGCAGCGAGAAGCCCTTGGTCAGCCCCGCAGCCAGGATCACCAGATAGACGCCGGTGGTGATGGCGCGTCCCAGCAGGTCCGAAGGCGCGCCGAAGATGCGCGCGGCAAAGGCGCCGAACAGGTTGAGGTAATAGGCGACCGAAATGACGTAGGCGAAGGCCAGTGCCCAGCTGGCGATCCCTTCCACGCGATTGGCGAAATCGGTGTCGCGGTCCGGCTGGTCCAGACGGGCGATGTTGTAGCGGATCGCCGAACCGAAGGCGTAACCGGCAAGGCACAGCATCCCCATGGCGACGATGCCCCAGGTGCCGAAGGTATCGGTCAGGATCGGGCCGAGGATGAGAAAGCCGCTGCCTATGATCGAAGCGAGCGGCGTCACCGTGGCGCGCCACAGCTTGGCTTTCGCCAGGGGAGGAAAGAACAGCAGCGCAGCCACGGCGATGCCGGCCACGGCCATGGCGATGTCGATCATGTCGGCGGTCATCGGTGCTGCGTTCCCGACCGGAAGGGTCAGGCCGCGCGCGCGGTGACGATGTAGTTGAGGGACATGTCCGAAGAGAGGTGCAGGCCGCTCACCGGCGACCATGAAATCCCCTTGGGCTCGCCCATTGCGAGACCGGCTCCGGTGAGCAGTTCGCGCAGTTCTTCGGGCGTGACGAACTGGTTCCAGTCATGCGTGCCGCGCGGGACCTTGCCGAGGCGCTCTGCGGCCTCGACCAGCAACAGGCGCGAGGCGGGGGTGCGGTTGGGGCACGAGAGGATCATCAACCCGTCCGCTGCCAGTGCTCCAGCCAGTTCGCCCATGAACTGCGCCTTGTCTGCCACGTGTTCGATCACTTCCAGTGAGCAGACGAGGTCATGGTCCTTCAGGCCCAGCGCGCCGAGTTCGCCGTGGCGATAGTCGATGGCCAGGCCCATGGCTGCGGCATGGGCGCTGGCGGTCGCGACGTTCTCGGCCGCGGCATCGACGCCGGTGACCTGTCCGCCCAGCCGCGCGAGCGGTTCGCACAGCAGCCCCGCGCCGCACCCGGCATCGAGCACGCGCTTGCCGGACAGGGGGCGCAGTTCGTGCGAATCACTGCCGAAATGCAGGTCGATCGCCTCGCGGATGAACGAAAGTCGCACCGGATTGAGCTTGTGCAGCATCGCGGAGGAGCCTTTCGGGTCCCACCATTCGGCTGCCAAAGCCCCGAAATGTGCGGCTTCTTCAGGGCGGATCGTCGCACTTGCGGAAGGCTTGTTCACGTCAGTGCTCGTGGCAGTTGCATTGTTCATGGACCATCCCTAACAGCGCGCCGAACTCTTATCTACTCGCGCAATTTGACGGGAGCACCGGCACCTTGGCACGTATCGTGATGAAATTCGGCGGCACTTCTATGGCCGGGACCGAGCGCATTCGTCGCGTGGCGGGCATCGTCAAACGCCAGCAGGAAGCCGGGCACGAGGTTGCCGTGGTGGTTTCCGCGATGGCCGGTGAGACCGACCGCCTCGTGAACTTCTGCCGCGAGGCCAATGCCCTTTACGATCCGGCCGAATATGACGTCGTCGTCGCCAGCGGCGAGCAGGTTACTGCCGGTCTCCTGGCGCTGACGCTGCAGTCGATGGGCTGCAAGGCCCGGTCGTGGCTGGGCTGGCAGCTGCCGATCCGGACGGACGACGCCCACGCCAAGGCGCGCATCGAGGAAATGGATTCCGAGGCCGTGTTGGCCTCTATGGCGGGCGGCGAGATCGCCGTCTTCCCGGGATTCCAGGGCGTTTCGCCCGATGGCCGCGTGACCACGCTGGGCCGTGGCGGTTCCGACACTTCGGCCGTTGCCGTGGCTGCTGCGGTCAAGGCAGACCGTTGCGATATCTACACCGACGTCGACGGCGTCTATACCACCGACCCGCGCATCGTCGCCAAGGCGCGCAAGCTGCCTCTCGTCACTTACGAGGAAATGCTCGAACTGGCTTCGGTCGGCTCGAAGGTCCTGCAGACCCGTTCGGTCTCCCTTGCTATGAAGGAGAACGTACGCGTCCAGGTGCTCTCTTCGTTCATCGACGAGAATGCCCCGCCGGCCGACGACCTGCCCGGAACGATGATCGTCAGCGATGAGGAATTGGAAGGAAGCGACATGGAACGCCAGCTGATCACCGGCATCGCCGCCGACAAGAATGAAGCGAAGATCACCCTGACCCGCGTGCCCGACCACCCGGGCTCGGTTGCCGCGATCTTCGCGCCGCTTGCCGAAGCGAACATCAACGTCGACATGATCATCCAGAACGTCCCCAAGGACAAGGGCGAGACCGACGTGACCTTCACCGTGCCGCAGGCGGACCTCGCCCGCGCGCAGGCGATGCTTGAAGAGCGCAAGGACACGATCGGCTTCTTCCGCCTGATCGCCGACGACAAGGTCGCCAAGATCAGCGTCGTTGGCGTCGGCATGCGCAGCCACGCCGGCGTTGCCTCGACGATGTTCAAGACGCTGGCCGATCGCGGCATCAACATCCAGGCGATCTCGACCAGCGAGATCAAGGTCTCGGTGCTGATCGACTCGGACGAAACCGAACTGGCCGTGCGCGTGCTGCACACCGCCTACGGGCTCGACGCTGCAGCCTGATTTCCCGCCAGACCGGGCTTCGCGCTTTTGCGCGGACCCCGTGGCGGCATAACGCTATCGCATAATCGCGTTGGTCATCGGGCCGTGCGGTGAGTGGCTCGGCCCAAGCCAGGGTCGGGTTTCAGATAGCCTTGGCCAGCTTGTCCCGAAAGTGCGGATGGGCGAGGGCGATCATCGCCTCGGCCCGCTCTCTCAGCGATTTGCCGCGCAAGTTGGCCGCGCCGAATTCGGTGACGATCCAGTGGACGTCGTTGCGCGGCGTCGTCACCGGGCCTTCGAGGCGCGGGACGATGCGGCTGACGGTTCCACCCTTGGCGGTGGATCGGCAGGCGATGATCGAGATGCCGCCCTTCGAAGCATTGGCGCCGCGCACGAAATCGAGCTGTCCGCCCGAGCCCGAGTACTGGTGCCCCATCATGTGCTCGGAATTGCACGCGCCCGACAGGTCGACCTGGAGCGTCGCGTTGACCGAGACGACATTGTCGTTCTTGGCGATGTGGCGCGGGTCGTTCACGAGGTCGACCGGTAGCGAATAGATCGCCTGATTGTCGTCGAGCCATTCGTAGAACGGGGTATCGCCCATCGCGAAAGTGAAGATGCTGCGGCCCGGGAAGGTGGCCTTGCGGCGATTGTTCACAGCCCCGCACTGCATCAGCCCGGCGAGCGCGGGCGTGAGAAGTTCGGTATGGATGCCCAGATCCCTGCGACTCTTCAGGCGGCTGCAGACGGCGGCGGGCAGATTGCCGATGCCCATTTGCAGGCAGGCCCCGTCGTCGATCATCCCGGCGACGATCTGCGCGATAGCCTCGTCCTCTGGAGCTGCGGTGCGATCGCCTACGGCGATCAGCGGTGACCGGTTCTCGACGATCGCGTCGATCTCCGAGACGTGCAGCGGCGATTCGCCGAAGACGCGCGGCATCAGCGGATTGACCTCGACGATCAGCTTCTTTGCCGCGCGTGCCGCAACCGAGGTGTAGTCGTTCGCCGTGCCGAAGGTGAAATAGCCATGTTTGCCCATGGGGGAGACCATTGTGACGCAGGCGTCGAGCGATACGTCCTCACGCAGGAGCTGCGGCGAGGCGCTGAAGGCGGTGGGCACGAATTCGATCAGATCGTCGCAACGCGCCGGATCGTTCTTCATCAGGCTGCGCTCGACGCTGGACAGGAACATGCAGTGTGGACGTACCCGGTCGAGCAGGTCGCGCCGCAGCACGCTTCCGGCCGCGTGGGTCATCGAGTGGAAGTACCACAGGCGCAGGGCGGAAAGGTCACGTGCCTCGATGCGCCGGGCGATTTCGGCAAGCAGTGCCGGTGGCTCGGCAACGGCCATGCCCATGGCGACGTCGCTGTCGGCAACGAGAAGCCGCGCCGCGTCCCGCGCGGACATCAGCTTCGAGCGATAGAGTTCCTGGACGTCCATTGCGTGCAAGGCTCGCATTGCCATGCGACAAGATCAAGTCGGCGGCCCCGCACGATGCCTCGGCGACGGACCGCATCGAACCTTCCGCAGCGGCTGAACACGCGAAATAGCCGAAGGCGAGGTGTTCTCGCCGCTTGTGCGCCGCGGCACGTCCGCCTATGGCCCATGCCCGGTTCAAAGCGGGTTACGGGAGCATCGATGGCCGCCTACTCCAAGACCTCTGCGCTGATGGCGCGGGGATGTGAATTCCTCGGCACCGAGCACGCGATCCTGTGCGGCGCGATGTCCTGGGTGTCGGAACGCAACCTGGTTTCGGCGATCAGCAATGCCGGTGGTTTCGGCGTGATCGCCTGTGGCGCGATGACGCCCGATCTGCTCGATGCCGAGATCGCGGGGACGAAGGCGCTGACCTCCAAGCCCTTCGGCGTGAACCTGATTACCATGCACCCCCAGCTCTTCGACCTGATCGAAGTCTGCAAGAAGCATGGCGTGGGCCATGTGGTGCTTGCCGGTGGCATTCCGCCCAAGGGCAGCGTCGAGGCAATCAAGGCGGGCGGCGCCAAGGTCATCTGCTTCGCGCCGACGCTGGCGCTGGGCAAGAAGCTGCTGCGTTCGGGTGCCGACGCGCTGGTGATCGAGGGCATGGAGGCGGGCGGCCACATCGGCCCGGTCTCCACTTCGGTTCTGGCGCAGGAAATCCTGCCCAATCTTGCTGCCGACAACCTCGTGTTCGTCGCCGGTGGCATCGGTCGCGGCGAGCTGATCGCCGGCTACCTCGAGATGGGCGCTGCCGGCGTGCAGTTGGGCACCCGCTTCGCCTGTGCCAGCGAATCCATCGCCCATGCCGATTTCAAGAAGGCGTTCTTCCGCGCCTCGGCGCGCGATGCCATCGCCTCCGTGCAGGTCGACCCGCGCCTGCCGGTGATCCCGGTGCGCGCGCTGCGCAACAAGGGCACCGAGGAGTTCACGGCCAAGCAGCTCGAAGTGGCTCGCCTGCTCGACGAGGGCGTCGTCGACATGGGTGCGGCCCAGCTCGAGATCGAGCACTTCTGGGCTGGCGCCCTGCGCCGCGCCGTGATCGACGGCGACGTCGAGAGCGGTTCGGTCATGGCCGGGCAGTCAGTGGGCATGGTCACCAGGGAAGAGCCGGTCGCCGACATCATCGCCGAGCTGTTGACCGAGAGCGAAGCGGCGCTTTCCAATCGCGGCGCCGCGGCAGCCTGAGGTTCGCACGCGTGGCCCAGCCCCTGATCCTTGCACTGTCCTGCAACGACCGTCCGGGCATCGTCGCCCGCGTTACCGGCTATCTCGCGCAGATGGGCGGCAACATCATCGAGGCGCAGCAGTTCAACGACCTGGATGAAGACAAGTTCTTCATGCGCGTCGCCTTCGATCCGGGTTCGGCCGATCGCGAGGAGATCCGCGAGGGCTTCGGTGCCATTGCGCACGAATACGGCATGGCCTGGTCGATGGTGCGCCGCGACCGGCCGCGCCGTGTGCTGCTCATGGTCAGCAAGTTCGACCACTGTCTTGTCGACCTGCTCTATCGCCAGCAGATCGGCGAAATCGCGATGCAGGTGGTAGGCATTGTCAGCAACCATCCGCGCGATGCGATCAATGCCCAGATGATCGGAGACATTCCTTTCCACCACTTGCCGGTGACGAAGGAAACCAAGGCCGAACAGGAAGCGCAGGTTCGCGCTCTGGTGCAGGAAAGCCGCGCCGAGCTCGTGGTTCTGGCGCGCTACATGCAGATCCTCTCGGACGAAATGGCCTCGTTCCTTTCGGGCCGCTGCATCAACATCCACCATTCGTTCCTGCCCGGCTTCAAGGGGGCCAAGCCCTATCACCAGGCGCATGCGCGCGGGGTGAAGATGATCGGTGCGACCGCGCACTACGTGACCGCCGACCTCGACGAAGGGCCGATCATCCACCAGGACGTCGAAGCGGTGACTCACGCCGACACGCCTGAGGACATGGTACGCAAGGGCCGTGACATCGAGCGGCGCGTGCTGGCCGAGGCGGTGCGCCTGCACCTGGAGGACAGGGTCCTGCTCAACGGCAGCCGTACGGTGGTTTTCCGCAGCTGAGCGACGCGGCCCTTGTCCGGGACGGTCCGCAAGGCCATGCTCGGCTGGAAATCCAGCGGAGCAACGTCATGACAGTCAGTGGCATCGACCACGTCAACATCCTTACCGACGATCTGGAAAAGTCGGCGTCGTTCTACGAGACCGTCCTGGGGTTGACGCGCAGCGAAAACCCGGCGATCGCCAGCGGCGTTGCCGGGTACTGGATGCGGGACGTGACCGGTGCCCCTATCGTGCACCTCATCGACCGCGGGACCGTCTCGGGGCGCTACGACGCCTATCGGCCGGGCGAGCTGACCAACGCGCTGCATCACGTCGCCCTGCGCTGTGCAGGCTTCGCAGCGATGTGCGCGCGGCTGGACGAACTGGGCTGCGCCTATCGCGTCAACGACCTGTCCCATATCAATATCATGCAGATCAACCTGCGTGACCCCAACGCGGTCAACCTCGAGTTGAATTTCGCCGACACCTGAGACGGATCAGCGGACGCAGCGGGCACCGGCTTGCCAAATAGTCTCATGAGATGGTTGATGGCAATCGATTGCAATTTTTCATTCATTCTTTCTAGATATAGGGGCTGTTACTTAGAGCGCCCAAGTGAACGGTCTGTTCGAGATAGATGGTGCACGGTAATTCGGGGTTGATGGCAAGTTGGGGGGCAATTCGTTGAGTATCATGCGGTTTCTGTCGGGCGGGCGCTCAGAATCAGCTTCGTCGGCCGATCACTCCGTCGAACAGTCTCAGGCAGGCGAGGGCGCCATTTCCGCGCGTGATCTTGTCCGCAAGCAGTTGATGGAGGACATCGGCGAGTTCCTGATCGGCAACGATCTGGAAATTTCCGAGGCCAATCTTTCGGCAGCACTCGGCCTTTGCTCGGGCAACGACATCGGCCTTGCCAACCGGGTCGCCGAACGTAGCGCGAACGGGCTGCCGATCAATCAGGCCTGGCTCGACGAGCAGCGCAAGAATGGCGACGAGGCCATAAATCGTATCTCGGACAAGCTGGAGCGAACCCTCGAAAGCTTCGCCCAGACCAGCCGCAGTGCACGCGATACCGCCGCGCAATACAACACCGAGATGCAAGCGCAGGTCGACAAGGTCGATTCCGCTGACGAGCGCGAGGAAATCCGCAACCTGACGGCCGTTGCGATGGCGATGATCGAGCGCACGCGCCACCTTGAACAGGAAATGCGCCGCAGCGAGAGCGAGGCGGATTCACTGCGCGTGAGCCTGGCCAAGGCGCGGCGCGATGCCGAGCACGATCACCTGACGGGCTTGCCCAACCGACGCGCCTTCGAAGGTCTTCTCGAACGCCACTATCGCGAGGCGCAGCAGGAACTCGATGCGCTCAGCGTGGCCTTCTGCGACATCGATTACTTCAAGAAGATCAATGATACCCATGGGCACGATGCCGGCGACCGTGTGCTGCAGGCCGTCGCGACCACGCTTGCCAAGATCACTGACGACAACTGCCATGTCGCGCGCCACGGCGGTGAGGAATTCGTCATGCTGTTTCGCGGTCTGGGCAAGACGGCAGCCAAGGAAAAGCTGGATACGGTGCGCGAGGTCTTCGCCCGTCGCAAGTTCGTGAACCGGCGCACCGATGAGCCGATCGGAACGATCACCTTCTCCGGTGGCGTCGCCGACGTTTTCGCCTATCCGACTACGCGCGATGCGCTCAAGGCGGCGGACGTCGCCCTCTATTCCGCCAAGGAACAGGGCCGCAACCAGATCGTCGCGGCCTGATATTCAGCGTGGATCGTCAATGAAGCGGGCCCAGGCGGGGGCGTCCTTGTGGTCGCTTTGCGCCGGGTCCCACTGTACCTGCAGCAGGTCTCGCGCTTCGTCTTCGGGCATGCCGCGGACCTGCCGGTTCCAGCGATAGACGAAGGCCGATACGCGCCAGTTGAGGATGCAGTGGACGTGGACCGGCACCTCGGCCGCCGCTGCCATGGTCTCGCTGAAGGCCGCGAAATGCGCCTCGTCTGGGGCGTCGAACGGGACCGGGATGTGGCTGTAGGCGATTCCCGCCTCGGCCAGCAGCGCCGCCTCGTTCGCCAGCGCACCGGGCGAATCCGTTAGCGCGAGGTTGATGACATGCCGCACGCCCAGAGCCCGCAGCCGCTCGGGGTCGGCGGGCGACAGCTTGCCGGATGTCGTCAGGCGCGCATCGATGCGCTGCCAGCAGGGGATGTCGTCGGGATCGTTCGGCATGGGGCCATAACTCCAGAAGAAACCATTCGCTCGCAATCTCGCTAGCGGCTTGGTAACCTCTCGGCAAATCTCGACAATCCGGGAGACGTGGTTCGATGTGCGATGAATTCAGTCTAGCTAGCGAAGACGCCAATCTGGCCCGGCGCGGTCTGAGCCGTCGCCAGTTTGCGGCCATGGGAGCGACGATTGCCCTGGCGAGCTGTTCGAAGTCGGTCGAGGCCGGTGGCGGCAGCCAGGTTGCCGAGCGCATGGTTTCGATCGCCACGCCCGATGGCGTTTCCGATGCCTTCTTCGTCCACCCGTCCGAAGGTGCCCATCCCGGCATCGTCATGTGGCCCGACATCGCGGGCCTGCGCGAAGCGAAGAAGATCATGGCCCGCACCCTGGCGGCCGAAGGCTATGCGGTCCTGGTGGTGAACCAGTACTACCGGGGCGGCCCGGCGCCACTGCTGGAGAGCTTTGCCGAGTGGCGCACGCCCGAAGGGCAGGCCAAGATCGAGCCCTTGCGCGAACAGCTCACCCCCGCGGCGATCACCAGCGATGCCAAGGCCTATGTTGCGTTCCTCGATGGCCAGCAGGAAGTGGACAAGGGCCGCGGGATCGGCAGCAACGGTTATTGCATGGGGGGCCCGTTCACCGTGCGCACCGCGGCGGCCGTGCCCGATCGCGTGGGGGCTGCGGCCTCGCTGCACGGCGGGGGACTAGTGACCGAAGAACCGGACAGCCCGCACCGCCTGCTTGCGAAGACCGAGGCATCCTATCTCTTCGCCATCGCCCGCAACGACGACGCGCCCGATCCGCAGGTCAAGGTCGAGCTGCGCAAGGCCGCAGACGCCGCGGGCCGCCCTGCCGAGATCGAGGTCTACCAGGCCGATCACGGCTGGTGCGTGCCGGACTCGCCGTCATGGGATCCGACCGAGGCCGACAGGGCATGGAACCGGATGCTGGCCCTGTTCGCCAAGCTCTGATCCGGTTGCCTGTCGAACATGTGTCGGCGCGCCTGCGCGGCTTCGACAGGCTCGGCGCGAGTGAATGTCGAGGCGGCCAGTCGCCCCGATCGCATCTAACAGTCTTCCGGTTTTACTTGTCCGTTACGGCCCTGCCGCTAGGATCGTGGTTTATCGGCATGTAATGAGGGGATTGCGCCGTGACTGAATTTCTTATTGCCCTGATTGTCGTCGTGGTCGTCTTCCTGATGATGGGCGTACGCGTCGTGCGTCAGGGCTACGTTTACACGGTCGAACGGCTCGGCAAGTTCACGCTTGCGGCGCAACCCGGGCTCCATGTCATCATTCCTTTCGTCGACCGCGTCGGCCAGAAGGTGAACATGATGGAGCAGGTCCTGGACATCCCGGGGCAGGAGATCATCACCAAGGACAACGCAATGGTCGGTGTCGACGCGGTGGTGTTCTTCCAGGTGCTCGATGCCGGCAAGGCGGCTTACGAGGTGCACAACCTCTATAGCTCGATCATGGCGCTGACGACCACCAACCTGCGCACGGTCATGGGATCGATGGACCTCGACGAGACGCTGTCCAAGCGGGACGAGATCAATGCCCGCCTGCTGTCGGTGGTAGACCATGCGACATCGCCCTGGGGCGTGAAGATCACCCGTGTCGAGATCAAGGACATCCGTCCCCCGCTCGACATTTCCAATGCCATGGCCCGCCAGATGAAGGCGGAGCGCGAGAAGCGCGCCGAGATTCTCGAGGCCGAGGCGAGCCGGGCATCGGCGATCCTGCGTGCCGAAGGCGAAAAGCAGTCGCAGATCCTCTCTGCCGAAGGACGGCGCGAAGCGGCCTTCCGGGACGCCGAGGCGCGCGAACGCGAAGCCGAGGCCGAAGCGCGCGCGACGCACATGGTCAGCCAGGCGATTGCGGAATCGGGTTCGCAGGCGATCAACTACTTCATCGCCCAGAAGTACACCGAGGCGGTGTCCAAGTTCGCGACTTCGCCCAATGCCAAGACGATCCTGTTCCCGGTCGAGGCGACCCAGCTCATCGGCACGCTGGGCGGTATCGGCGAACTGGCCAAGGAAGCGCTGAACAGCAATCCGCCGTCTTCGCCCCCGGCGCCTCCGGCCCAGCCGCGCCGTGCAGCGCCGAGCGTGCCGCCTTCTGCCGGCGGTGACCGCTGATGGACGACCTGATGAACCTGGAGGTGCATTACACCTGGCTGGCCATCGGCCTCGTGCTGGCGATCGCCGAAATGGCGATCCCGGGGGTGTTCCTCATCTGGATGGCCGGGGCGGCGCTGATCACGGGACTGGTCGCGTGGATCGTGCCGATCGGCCTGCCGCTGCAGATCGTGATCTTCGCGCTCCTGTCGATCATCGCCGTGTTCACCGGCAAGCGCGTGCTCAGGGATCATCCGGTGGTGGCCGCCGATCCCAAGATGAACCAGCGCGGCGAGCGCGTGGTGGGCGAAACCGTGGTGGTGACGCAGGCGATCGAGGGCGGTTCGGGCCGCGTGCGGCTGGGCGACAGCGAATGGCTCGCCAAGGGCGCCGATGCCATCGTCGGCACGCGCCTCAAGGTTGTCGGGCATGACGGGGTGGTGCTGGTCGTCGAGCCGATCGGCTGAGCAGGGAGCCGGTTCGGCGGGAAAGCGGCGGCGTGCGCACTGGAAACCGGCGCTTCACCGCCCCATATCTGCGCCCAAGGAGAAGTGCAGACATGACCGACAAGCTCAACCTCACCGAAGAAGAATGGCGTGAACGGCTGTCGCCCGAGCAGTATCACGTCCTGCGGCAGGCCGGCACCGAACGGGCTTTCACCGGCAAGTACGAGAGCAACAAGCAGGCAGGCATGTACACCTGTGCCGGATGCGGGGCGCCGCTGTTTTCCTCCGATACCAAGTACAATTCCGGCTCTGGCTGGCCGAGCTATACGGCGCCCGTGACCGGTGATGCTGTCGACGAACATCGCGATGTGTCGCATGGCATGGTGCGCACCGAAGTGACCTGCGCCCGCTGCGCCGGGCATCTGGGCCATGTGTTCCCGGACGGTCCCGGGCCCGACGGCCTGCGCTACTGCATCAACAGTGCCTCGCTCGACTTTCAGCCCAAGGAAGACTGAGCCGGAACGCGCCGCTTCATGCACATCTCGTTGTTAAGGTCGGGTTACAAATCCGGCGTACAAGGTGTACGACGCGTTCGGACCAGAATGTCCGTCAAAGGGGTTTGCATCTAGAAGATGGCCAAGAATACCGGCCGGCGCCGCACATCGGGCGGCCCTTCCTCCAAGCCGACCAGGAAACCGCTCTGGTTCCGCGCAATCCGCTCACTGATGATCTGGGGGCTTGCCCTGGCATTGCTGGGCGGTCTTTTCCTTGCTGCGGCCGTGACGTTCACCATGCGCGAACTGCCCGATTTCAATGCGCTCAAGAGCAGCCAGAACGGGCAGATGATTGTCGTGCGCGCGCGCGACGGCAGCGAACTTGTCTCGCTCGGGCCGAGCTATGGCAAGTGGCTGGGCTACGACCAGATTCCGCACATCATGAAGGATGCGATGATCTCGGTCGAGGATCGCCGCTTCCGCGATCACTACGGCGTCGATCCGATCGGCATCGTGCGCTCGGTCATGGTCCGCTACGAAGCCGGACGCTGGAAGCAGGGTGCCTCGACGATCACCCAGCAGCTGGCGCGAAATATCTTCCTGAACAACGCCCGCACTTTCGGGCGCAAGGCGCGCGAAATGGTGCTGGCGTTGGCGTTGGAGCGCAAGTTCAGCAAGGACCAGATCCTCGAGCTTTACCTGAACAAGGTCTATTTCGGCGGCGGCGCCTATGGCATCGACGCAGCGAGCCGCAAGTTCTTCGGCCATCCCGCGACCGAGCTTTCGACCGGAGAGGCTGCGATCATTGCCGGTCTGGTGAAGGCCCCCTCGAACTATTCGCCGACTGCCGACGTGCAGGCGTCGATCACGCGCGGCAAGGTCGTACTGGGTACGATGGCCGACAACGGCGTCATTACACAGAGCGAGGCCGACAATACCGACCTCACCAAGGTCAAGCTCGCCAAGGAGAAGGGGCAGAACTCGGTTCGCTACTTCACCGACTGGGCGCTGCCGCAGCTCGACATGCTGTTGCCCGAGACCAACGAGCCGATCGAAGTGTGGACCACGCTCGACCCCCGGATGCAGGAGGCTGCGACCGCAGCGATCATCGCCAATGCGCCAAAGGGTGCACAGGGCGCGCTCGTCAGCTTGGACAACGACGGCGCGGTGCTCGCGCTGGTCGGTGGCACCGACTACGTCAATTCGAACTACAACCGCGCCACCAATGCGCAGCGCCAGCCGGGGTCGGCCTGGAAGCTGTTCGTGTACCTGGCCGCGCTTGAAGCCGGTTATACGCCAAGCGATCCGGTGGTCGACGAACCGGTGACGATCGACGGTTGGAGCCCCCACAATGCCGGGCGCAAGTATGCCGGGCAGATCGATATCCGGTCCGCCTTCGCCTATTCGAAGAACACCATTGCCGCGCAACTCGGCAATGAGGTGGGCTTCGGAACGGTGGCCAGCATGGCCCGCCGCTTCGGCATCACCACGCCGATCAACACCCAGCCGGCCATGGTCCTGGGCACTTCGGAAGTGCGGCTGATCGACATGACCCGCGCCTTCGCCGCGGTCAGCGCCGGTGGCACTTCGGTGGAGCCTTACGGTATCACCAAGGTCACGAAGACCGATGGCGAAGTGCTCTACCAGCACAAGTCGGTGCGCGGTCAGGTGCTGGTGCCGCATTACGTCGCGGCCGGCATCACCGACCTGCTGCAGTCTGCGGTTGCAACCGGCACCGGACGGGCGGCGCAGATCGGCCGACCCGTGGCCGGCAAGACCGGCACGACGAGTTCGAACAAGGACGGCTGGTTTCTCGGCTTTTCGAGCGGCGTGACCACCGGCGTGTGGATGGGCCGCGATGATGCCAAGGCGGTGCCGGGTCTGTCCGGCGGCCACGCCCCGGCGCGGGCGTTTGCCGACTTCATGAAGGTTGCCGTCGCCAAGCGACCGGTCGAAAACTTCGATACCGAACTGCAGCTTCCCGAGTGGCAGCTCGAGCCGGACGACGAGTATCTCCAGGGTAACCCGGACGACTATTACTATGTCGACGAGAACGGCAACCTGGTGCACCCGGGGAGCGGCTCCGGAGATGACGCGCCGATCTATGAGGACGGCACGGTCGGCCCCGGACCGGGGCCCGGCCCGGCAATGGTTCCCGACTATGGCAATCCGCCTGCCGCCAATGACGATTTCCTCGACCGTGCGACCGGCCGTGCCCCGGCCAATGATCCGGGTCTCAGGCCGGGACAGGGCCTTGCGCCCAAGATCGTCACCCCGCCAGCGCCGGGCGCGACCCGCATTCCGGCACCCGGCGCAACGCGCACGCCGGTGCCCAATTACTGACGCCCTGCCAGGCAGGATCGTCTTCGATCCTGCCTGGCGCTTGCCGAGGTCGGGTCGGACCTCGCGGCACGCGCGAACCATCGGCCCATACAGGAACACCCGCCGGATCGCTCCGGCGGGTGTTCCTGTATGTCCGCTGCCCCGACCCTGCGGTCGGGGCGCTAGATCCCGTCAGCGGATGCGGACGGGCACGAAGGCGGAAGGTTGGCCGCGCGGCTGGACGCGCAGCAGGATGGCCGAACGGCCGTCCGTCTTGGCGGCGCGGATGGCGTTTTCGAGGTCGGCCTGCGTGTTCACGTCCTGACCATTGGCCTGGAGCAGGATGAAGCCGCGGGAAAAGCCCTTCTGACCGGCGTCCGAGTTGGGGTCCACGGCGACGATGACGAGGCCCTTGACGCTGTCCGACGCACCGAGCTGGCGCGCGATCTGCGGCGTGAGCGGGGTGACCGAGAGGCCGATCGACTTCTCGATATAGCCCTGCTCCTGCTGCTTGGGCGGGTTGTTGAAGGGATCGGCGTTCTGCTGGTCGTCGTCAGAGTTGAAGCTCTGCTGAAGCTCGTCGTCGCTCGGGCGCTTGGCGACCGTAGCGTTGAGAGTCATCTTGCGACCGTTGCGGATCACGTCGACGGGCACGCGGCTGCCCGGTTCGGTGTTCGCGACGAGGTAGGAAAGCGTCTGCTCCTTGGTGACTTCCTTGCCACCGACCCTGACGACGACGTCGCCGGCCTTGATCCCGGCCTTGTCAGCCGCGCCGCCCGGTTCGACGGACTGGATGAACTCGCCCTTGTTGCGATCGAGGCCCAGAGAGTCGGCAAGATCGTCGTTAAGCGGCTGGATGCGTACACCCAGATAGCCGCGCTCGATCGCTTCGCCCTTGATCAGCTTCTGTACGATCGGCGCTGCGGTTTCCGCCGGGATGGCGAAGCCGATGCCGACGCTGCCGCCGGTGGGCGAGAAGATCGCGTTGTTGATGCCGATGACCTGGCCGTTCATGTCGAACATCGGGCCGCCCGAGTTGCCGCGGTTGATCGCCGCGTCGGTCTGCAGGTAGCGGTCGTAGGCGCCGCCGCCGCCGGTGTTGCGGTAGACCGCCGAGATGATGCCCGAAGTCACCGTGCCGCCCAGGCCGAACGGGTTGCCGATGGCGATGATCCAGTCACCTACGCGCGCATGCGAGGAATCGCCGAACTTCACGAAGGGGAAGGGCTTCGAGCGTTCGACCTTCAGCACGGCGAGGTCCGAGGCCGCGTCCTTGCCGATCAGCTTGGCGGGGTATTCCTCGCCACTCGGCGTGGTCACCGTAATCGATTCCACCTCGCCGCGCCCTTCGGCGGTGATGACGTGATTGTTGGTGACGATGTAGCCATCGGCGCTGATGATGAAGCCGGAGCCGAGCGACTGCGCCTCGCGCGTTTGCGGGCTGGCGCCGCCGCCGCCACCGCCGAACAGTCCTTCGAAAGGCGTTCCGGCAAACGGATTGTTGCTCTGCTGGACCTGGATTCGCTGCCGGGTCGAGATGTTGACCACCGCCGGCGCAAGCTGTTCGGTCAGGTCCGCGAAACTGGCCGGAGCGCCGGCACGCGGCACTACATGGGCCATCTGGCCGGCTTCGTTCTGGGCGACCTGCGCTCCTGCCGGATAGCCGGTTGCGAGCGACAGGGTGGCGCCTCCAAGCAGGAGGGCTGTGGTCAATCCATAAGCATATCGCACGGGCTTCACGTCCTTTGATTCCTCCATTTCGACGGTGTTCGACACCATCCATCGACCCCCTGCCGATTGACGCTCCATGAGCTTAACCGACCTTGAATGGCGCCTGATTTCCGCCAGTTTTCGGCCAAGTAGGCCGCTCTCACGGTTCCTTGAAATGCTTCAGGTAAGCATTGTCGGAACCCAGCAGAATGGTCTTGCCGTCCTCGCTCTTGGCGAACGAGACGTCATAGCTCTGCATGGCCCGATAGAAGTCGTAGAAGCCGGGATCCTGGCCGAAGCTGTCGGCGTAGATCTTCGCGGCCTGCCCTTCGGCTCCGGCACGGATGATCTGTGCGTCCTTCTGACCCCCGGCGGTGATCGTCTTGGCCTCCTCCTGCCGCGCCGCTTCCATGCGGGTGAAGGCGCTGGCCAGCGCCCCTTCGGGCAGGTCGGCGCGCTTGATGCGCACATCGACGACCTGGGCGCCATATTCGCGCGCCTCGCGGTCGAGACCGTCGCGGATGTTCTCCATCGCCTTGCCGCGCTCTGCGGTGAGCAGCGACTGGAACGTGCGCTTGCCCAGCTCCTGGCGCAGCACCGAGGACAGGATCGGCTCAAGCTGCTGTGTGACGCGCTCGGTCGTGCCAGCGGTTTCGACCATCTTGATCGGGTCGATGATGCGATAGCGCGCATAGGCATCGACGATCAGGCGGTCCTGATCGGTGGAGAGCACCTGCTGCTGTTCCATGTCGACCGAGAGCAGGCGCTTGTCGATGCGCTGGACCTTGTCGACGAGCGGGATGCGAAAATGCACGCCCGCGTCGGTCTGGCCGAAGGCGGCCTTGGGGTCGTAGCCGTTGTAGACCGCAATCGGCTTGCCGGTGCGGATGACGACGGCCTGTTCGCTTTCGGGAACGACGATCATGCTCATCAGGATGGCGACGACGATGACCCCGGCGCCGATCCAGAAGGCTTTGTAGTCCTGCCAGACGTTGGACATCACTGGCCTCCCTTGGCGGTTGCATCCGGGGCAGTGTCCGCGGCGCGGCGTCTCACTTCGGACAGCGGCAGGTAGGGCGTCACACCCTTGGCTTCAGCCACGACCGTGTCGTTGTCGCGCAGCACCCGCTCCATGGTTTCGTAATACATGCGCCGCTTGGTGACCTCTGGGGCCAGCTTGTACTGTTGATAGACCTTGTCGAAGGCTTCCGCGTCACCTTGCGCGCGGGCCAGCAGCTGCTGCGCCCAGGCGCGCGCTTCGGAACGGTCGCGCTCGGCTTCCTGCTGGGCCACGGTGACCTGCTGGAAGGCGGTGACCACCTTGCTGGGCGGGTCGGCCTTCTTGATTTCCACGCCCTGCACGGCCACACCCGCCTTGTAGTAGTCGAGGATGCGCTGCATGCGCTCGCGCACGTCCTGCTCCACCTGCGCGCGGCCTGCGCCCGAAAGCGCATCGTTCAGCGAGATCTGCGCGATCGAGGCGCGCATCGCGGCCTCGGCCACTTCGCGCACGGTTTCCTTCGGATCGGTGAGGCGGAACTTGTAGTTCACCAGGTTCTTGATGTTCCAGCGCACCAGATAGCTAAGGTCGACAAGGTTCTTGTCGCTCGTCAGCATCAGCTTCTCGGTCTCGCCCTCGGGGATCGAATCGACGGTGAAGGTGCGAACGTCTTCCACGTCGACCTGCTCGACCGGCCAGGGCAGGGTGAAGTTCACGCCCGAATCGATCGTGCGCGCATACTTGCCGAACAGGGTCACGACGGCCTGTTCCTTCGGGCCGATCATGTGAACGCTCGACAGCGCAAGCAGCGCTGCGACCGCTGCACCGATGCCGAGCGGCAGCCACGATTTGCCGTCAGGGCGCTGCGGCAGGCGCGGAAAGCCGCCACCGCCGCCGCCGGGGCCGCCCGAGCCGCCGCCGGGCCGGCGCGGGTCGCGCGTGCGGAAGATGTCTTCGATGCTGGCAGACCGGCGCGGCGGCGTGGAGCCGCTGGGCAGCCAGGGGTTGCGCGGGCCGCGCTTGTCCCCGGAACGATCCGCGTCCCCGTCGGACGCGCCGTCCCCGTCGTTGTCTTCGCCGTCCTTGCCGGACTCGTCCGAAGGCCCTTCGCCGCCCTTGTCACTTCCGCCCCAGGGACTGCGACGTCCGGACATGGCAAGGCCTGCTCGTGCGATTGCACCACCGATTGCTTTCATGGGACCATCTATAGGAAGCCTATCCCCACAAAAACAGTGCCTCTCTTGCCCTTTTTCATTCCCTTTGCCACCTGAGCCCCTGAACTAGGGCCGGAGTAGACATGTCGAACGATCAAGCCGAGGGACTGAAAGCGCTGCTGCCGCAGGAGGCGGCAACGCGGTTGCAGTCGGTGCGGCTGGCAGACGGCCGGGCCACGCTGGTGCTCGATGCGACCGGACTCGATTCGTCGGCGCGCAACGCGCTCGAAGCTGCGGCGAAGCAGGCGCTTGCAAGCGCCGACGGCGTTTCCGAAGTGCGCGTGGCGATGATGGCCGACAAGGTCGAGCGCCGGATCATCGCGGTCGGATCGGGCAAGGGCGGGGTCGGCAAGTCGACGCTGGCCACCAATCTGGCCGTCGCGCTCGCCCGGCAGGGGCGCAAGGTCGGCCTCGTCGATGCCGATATCTACGGCCCGTCGCAGGCGCGCCTGCTCGGCACCGAGGGGCAGCGCCCGGTCGCGCATGACAGCAAGCTTGTGCCGATCGCGAGCCGCTGGGGCGTTCCGGTGCTGTCGATGGCACACCTTTCCGATCCCGGGCAGGCCATCGCCTGGCGCGGGCCGATGGCGGCCGGTGCCCTGACCCAATTGCTCGAGGGCCACTGGGACGGCGCGGAAATCCTGATCGTCGACCTGCCGCCCGGCACCGGCGACGTGCAGCTGACGATGCTGCAGAAGTTCAAGCCGGCCGGCGCGGTGATCGTCTCGACGCCGCAGGATCTCGCGCTGATGGACGCCACCCGCGCGATCGAACTGTTCGAGAAGGGCGGCGTGCCGATCGTCGGCGTCGTCGAGAACATGGCCGGCTACGCCTGCCCGCATTGCGGCGAAGTGAGCGATCCCTTCGGCGCCGGCGGCGCGGAAGCGGTGGCCAAAACCATGGGCCAGACTTTCCTGGGGCGCATCCCGCTCGACATGTCGATTCGGCTCGACAGCGATGCGGGACAGCCACCCGCTGCCGGGGAAGGGCCGCAGGCGCAAGGTTTCGCGGATCTTGCGCGCAAGGTCGGTGAGTGGCTCGACGGCGGCGCGGGCAAGGCTCGCCCCTGATGGCGATCACGCGCCGAGGCATATTGATCGGCGCCCTTGCAGGTGGCGGACTTGCCATCGGCTACGCCTTGCGTCCGCGCCATTTTCCGCTGCCGCTTGAGCCGGGGCGGGACGAGTATGCCTTCGATGCCTGGATCAAGATCGGCAGCGACGGGGTCGTCTCGGTCGCGGTTCCGCAAGTCGAGATGGGGCAGGGCGTCACCACTCTCATCCCGCAGATCGTGGCGCATGAACTCGGCGCCGACTGGCGGCAGGTGGCGGTAGAGCCTGCCCCCACCAGCGCGATCTATGCCAATCTGGTCCTCGCCGCGCGCTGGGCGCCGCTGTGGATGCCGGCCTTTCCCAAGCTCGCCGAGGAACCGGACAGCGTCTTCACCCGCCGCTGGGCGCAGGATACCCGCTTCAACGTGACTGCGGATGGCACCGCGCTAGCCGCCTTCGAAACCCCCGCCCGGGAAGCGGCCGCCTCGGCCCGCGCGATGCTGATGCAGGCTGCCGCCGTCCGTTGGGGCGTTGCCTGGGAGGAGTGCCGGGTACAGGGCGGTTTCGTGATGCACGAGGGCAAGCGCCTGCCTTTCGGCACGCTCGCCAGCGAAGCGGTCGGTTTCTCGCCGCCCGATCCGCCGCCGCTCGACCCGCAGCCGATGAGCGAGGATCCCGGCGATTTCGTGCCTGGCCTGCAGCTTGCCTTTCCGCGCCTCGATCTTCCCTCCAAGGTCGACGGGACATGGACCTTCGCCGGCGATGTGCGCATTCCGGGCATGGTCCACGCCGCGATCCGCCACGCGCCGCTCGGTCGCGCCGAAGTCATCGGCTACAAGCAGGATGCCGGCAAGGGCTTGCGTGCCTTCGACCGCTTCGTGCAGCACGGTCCCTGGCTCGCCGCCGTCGCCCGCGACTGGTGGACGGCCGACACCGCGCTTTCCCGCGCAGCGCCCCGGTACCGGGTGTCCGGCGCAGCCGACAGCGGCCAGGCAGATACCGCGCTCGACGCGGCGATGCAGCAGGGCGAGGCCCACCGCATCTTCGCTTATGGCGACATGGAGCAGGTGAAGGGCGGGCTGCCCCTGCAGATCCGCTATGAAATCGCTCCGGCCGTTCACGCCACCATCGAGACCGCCAGCGCAACGGCTCGGATCGAGGGCGGCAGGCTGGAGCTATGGGTCGGCACGCAGGCGCCCGAGGCAACGCGCAAGGCCGCTGCACAGGCTCTGGGCATGAGCGTGGCGGACATCGTGCTATATCCCATGCCGATCGGCGGCAGCTTCGACCGGCGCCTTGAGCTCGATCACGCGGTGGAGGCCGCGCTGATCGCTCGCGAGGTGGGAAAACCGGTGCAGCTGACGTGGTCGCGCCGGCAGGAGCAGGCGGCAGGGCTGCCACGCACGCCCGCGGTTGCCGTGATGGCGGCGCGAACCGATGCAGAGGGCAATCCGGTCGGCTGGCGGGCGCGCATTGCCGCTCCGCCCACGGCGCATGAATTCGGCAGGCGCCTGTTCGATGGCGATACGCCGCAGGAGGCGATCCGCGCTGTCGTCGGTGAAAGCGATGCCATGGCGGTCGACGGCGCAATCCCGCCTTATCGCATCGCCAATGTCGCGGTCGATCACGTGCCCGCGCGCATAGATCTGCCCACGGCGCGCATGCGCGGCAATGCGCACGGCTATACCGCCTTCTTCACCGAATCCTTCATCGACGAGCTCGCTCACAAGGCCGAGCGCGAGCCGCTGTCCTTCCGCATGGCGATGCTCGGACAGAACCCGCGCCTTGCCGAATGCCTCCAGCGCGTTGCCGCGCTGGCCGAGTGGGGCGGCGGCGGGGACAACAGTGGGCAGGGGATCGCCTGCCACATGATCGGCGAAGGGCGCATCGCCGTCGTCGCCAGCGCCCGGCGCGACGAGAACGGCGTGCGGGTCGAGAAGCTGAGCGCGGTGGCCGACATCGGGCGGATCGTCAATTTCGACATTGCCCGCCAGCAGATCGAAGGCGGGCTGATCTTCGGCCTCGGCCTGACGCTGGGCAGCAGTACGCGCTATACCGATGGCCGCCCCGATACCGACGGTCTGGGCGACCTTGCCTTGCCGAGCCTGGCCGACAGCCCGGAGATCGACGTGGCTTTCATCGCCAGCGATGCCGAGCCTGCCGACCCGGGTGAACTGGGTGTCGCCGCCGTTGCTCCGGCGGTCGCCAATGCGCTTTACTCCGCGACCGGATACCGCTTCCGGCGCCTTCCGCTCTTTGCCGAGGAACTGTAATGACCAGCCCCGAGATCCAGCCTGCCGATCACCCCACGGTGTCGAGTGGAGGCGTCGCGGTATTGCTCGTCAATCTGGGCACCCCAGACGCGCCCACTCCCGATGCGGTCCGGCGCTACCTTGCCGAATTCCTCTCGGACAAGCGCGTGGTGGAAATCCCGGCGATCGCATGGAAGCCGATCCTCCACGGCATCATCCTGCGCACCCGGCCTGCGAAATCCGCCCACGCCTATGCACAGGTCTGGACCGACGAGGGCTCCCCGCTTGCCGCCATCACCGCCGCACAGTCACGCAAGCTGCAGGACATGCTGGGCGATAGCGTGCGGGTGGACTGGGCGATGCGCTACGGCAATCCGTCGATCCCCTCGAAGCTCAAGGCGCTGATGGACGCCGGTTGCGACCGCATCCTCGTGGCCCCGCTTTACCCGCAATACTCGGGCGCGACGACGGCTTCGGTCATGGACAAGTTGGGCGCTGCGCTGCGCGACCTGCGCTGGCAGCCTGCCTTGCGTACCCTGCCGCCCTACTATGACGACGAAGCCTATATCGGCGCGCTGGAGGCGGACATCGCCGCGCAGGTCGAGGGGCTCGACTTTACGCCCGAAACGCTGCTGCTGTCGTTCCACGGGATGCCGGAACGTACCTTGCACCTGGGCGATCCCTATCACTGTCACTGCCGCAAGACCGCGCGCCTGCTGGCAGAGCGTCTTGCCCAAAGCCACCCGGACCTGCGGATCGAGACCAGCTTCCAGTCGCGGTTCGGTCGCGCCAAGTGGCTGGAACCGGCGACCGAGACGGTTCTTGAAGAACAGGCCAAGGCAGGCACGCGGCGACTGGCGATCGCAGCGCCTGGCTTTTCGGCCGACTGCGTGGAAACGCTGGAGGAACTGGCGATTCGCGGACGTGAAGTCTTCGAGGCGGCCGGTGGAGAACGCTACGCCGTGCTGTCCTGCCTCAACGATACCGACCTGGGCATGACCATGCTGAAATCTCTGGTCACGCGGGAGCTTTCCGGCTGGTGACAGTAAGTTAACGCCAGTCCTCATTGACTTGAGGCCAATTTGTTCCAACTATGTTCTCATCAAGGAGCATGAGGGCGGGACGACATGGCAGCGACGGACTTTGCCCAGAGCGATTTTTCCTACGTCAAGGCGGATAGCGGCAGTGGCCCGGCCGGCAATGGCGACACCGGGCAGTCGGTCTCGATTTCGATTTTTGCCAATCGCGGTCACTTGCGGGCAAGCCTGCGCGAAGATGCCGCCGCCGCCGGGCTGACGGTGTCAGCCGCGGGGCCGTTGCAGGACATTGTCGATGCGCCGTTGCGCGCCCTGGGCGACGTGGTTCTGCTCGATTGTCCGCAAGTCGATGGGAAGGCGATGGCGACTTTGTCCGAACTGGACCAGCGAGCGGCCTCGGGGGGCTGTCGGCTGATCGTCTCGACTACGGTCGATGCGCTCGATGCGGTCTTTGCCTGCATGGATCAGTCAGCCCCCATTCTGCTTGTCGATCCCAACCGGGCCGAGCGGGTTCTGGCGCTTGGCCGCGTCCTTGCGGAATTCCCGCAGGGGCGCCTGCGCGAATTGTCCGAGAACGATCGACTGATGCTCTTGCGGCTCACCGAGCAGGTCAGCCAGATCGCCGGACGTATCGAGCGGCTGGCGCCCGGCGCCAATCCCGCTCCGGCCAGTGCGGCATCGGCCTTCTCGTTCGAACCCGCAGGATCGCAGGGGCAAGCGCGCGGCGCTTATGCCGGGCGGGAGGTTGCACGCCCGACGCTGCCCGACGCGCAGATGGTGCGGCAGATCATTCGCTTGCGGCAATTGCGGGGGCGTTTCCTTGACGAGGAACTCTTCGCGGACCCGGCGTGGGACATGCTGCTCGATCTCACGGCTGCCGGGTTGGAACGCAAGCGGGTCTCGGTAACCTCGCTGTGCATCGCTTCAGGCGTGCCGCCGACGACGGCGCTGCGCTGGATCGGGCAGATGGTCGAAGCGGGCCTGTTCGTCCGCGTGTGCGACGACAGCGATCGCCGCCGTGCCTTCATCGAACTGACCGAGCCGGCCGTCGATGCCATGGCTCGCTATTTTTCAGAAGTTTCTCTGGCCGCTCCCGCGCCTGTCTGACCCCCTCAGGCAAGGGGATTTCCCTCTTCGGTCAGAGACGGGTCGACCCCTCGACCCATTGCCGTGCCACCTGTCGCAGCAGCTCCCTGTCCTGCGGCAGGTGGGCGGCATCATCGAGTTCGCGGGTTTTCAGCACCACGTCTGCAGGGATCGGGTCGAAGAAGGCAATGCCGCACTGCATCCTTTCGGCCCAGACCACTTCGCCGAATGCCTCGTACTTGTCCCAGAGGATCAGCGCGTCCGTACCCACCCGGGGCAGTTCCTCAAGGGCCAGCCGCGCGCCGCTCGATGACAGATCGATCAGTATCGCCCGACAGGTCATCGTCCTCGTTTCCAGGCGCAAGGGCAGGCGGACGCGTAAGCGACTCTGCTCGCGTCGTCCCCGCTGCATGGGACTGGATATGTGCGGACCTTCGTTCATCGTTTTTACTGTTGAGGAGCGTACATAACGCACCTGTTTGTGCGCTTATAGAGGAACTTGTGTGGTTATGGAACCGTCAACCCGCGGTTGTTTGCTCCTGCCGCAACAGGTGCGTAGTCCCCGCCGCGATCCTGCACGGGCAAGTCGGTGGAAGACGTTGGTTAGGTTACATTGGATATAATTATCTGAAATCACAGCGTTTCGATCCGTTCCGGAGTCAGGCGGCCGCGAATCAGATCGAACAGGCCGATCCAGTTGCCTTTCACCCGTCCCGCGCGGTCCACCCAGGGTTCCGGCCGAAAGGCCTTCAGATGATTGGCCGCGAGATTGCGCAGCATCAGCCGGGCGGCGAAGCGATGTGACATCGTACCCTTGCGCACGAGGTAGGAGGGGTTGACGATCTGCGAATAGCCGAGCTTCATTCCGGGCGTGCGGCCCAGCTTGACGCCGCGATGGACCCCCGCAAAGGCGAACGTCTGGACGATCCGGCCATTCCTGCCGACCGAGGCGGCAAAGTCGATGTCCTCCTGCCAGGCATAGAGCCGAAGCCGTTCGTCGAAACGGTGTTCTCCGATGGCGGCGGTGCGATAGGCCATGTTGCAGCCGTAAAGTCCCCGCAATTCCCTGACGATGCAGTTGGGCGCGAACCCGCGTTCCTCATGTCCGCGCACGATCTGCAGCGCCTCGTCGTAAGAGATGCCTGCGCCGTTGATGCCGTCCGCCAGGACGGTGCCGGTCGCTCCTGCGACGTGCGGGTGCTCGGCGAAGAATGCGCGGATATGTTCGATGCTGAACTTCGACGGGACGAAATCGTCGTCATAGAATACGACGATATCGAAGCGCGCGTTCAGCCAGTCCAGCGCGCGATTGCGTTGGGCGCACAGGCCCTTGCTGCCCCGGACGACACGCAGGCGCGTGCTTTCCTCAAGGCCGGATGGAAGGTCTGCCGCGCTGACGACGGAGAAAAGAAGCATGTCCGGGCTGCTTGTCTGCCGTGCCATCAGGTCCTGGAACTGATGGACGAGGTCAGGGCGGCCGAGGCTGGCGACGATAACGGCCACCGATGGCTCAAGGGCCGGGATCTGGTCACATGCAGTCATTGCTCACGTCTCCGCAACTTGGGTTTTGTTTTTCAGCTGTTCTAGGACGGTAAGGTCAGGGCCGGAACGTCAGGCGGATCCGAATCCGATCCATGCCCGGGGACGATCGAGCGTGGGCCTGAGCCCTGCGCAGACAGGTCTGGTCAGGCGCGCCAGCGTTCGTCGCGCGTGGTACAATCTGTCGCCGTTTCGGTCGGGATTGCGCTTGCTGTGGGCACGTCGCGTAGGAAGCGTGCGGGCACGCCCCCGACGACAGTCATCGGCGCCACGTTGCGGTGCACCACGGCTCCGGCAGCCACGACTGCCCCGTGACCTATCGTCACTCCGGGCAGCACGATGGCCCCGGCGCCGATCCAGGCATGGTCCTCGACGACGATCGGCGCGTAAACACTTGGCCTTGCGCAGCCCGGCGTGGCGGTGAGCGGGTGCGTTGCGGTTTCGAAATTGACCCGTGCGGCAATCTGCACATGGCGCCCGATCGTTACGCCGCCGTGGCTGGCGAAGCGCACGTCATTGTTGATGAAGGTCCGCTCGCCGATGCGTATACGCCGGCCGCCACCGACCGGTACGATCGTCACCGGACCCAGAACCATGACCTTTCCTTTTACTGCGATGCCGGCAAGCCTCAGCAATTCCCGGCGCGCCCGGATTCCAAAGCGGCCGCGTGGCATGCGGTTGGCAAGCGCCAGAAAGAAGGATTCTCGCAAGGTCCGTTGCTCCCGAGCTGGATTGGGTCCGCGACTCCTGCCGCAGGCAAGCAGCCGCGCGCTGCGTACTTGACGAGGCTAGCGCCATCGGGACGCGATGCGCGGATCTGACTCCGCCAAATCGGACCCAATTTCATCTTCGGGGCGACGCGAAATCGGGTGAGGGCGTTGCAGTTCCGGCGGGAGGCTGCAATCCAGTGACCTGTCGATTCAGCAAGGAGAAGCGGTGCATGGATGGCAAGTCGCGCTCCACCAGACGTTCCTGCTGGTACTGCCTGGGGCAATGCCTGCTGGCGATAATTCTTCTGCTTCTGATCCTTGCGCGCTTCGGCAATGCGCATCCTGCGCTCGACCTCATCAACCTTCTTGCCGCACCGCTCGGAGGGATCAGTCTGCTTCTCGTCGCGGTCCTCGCCATGTGGGCCCGATCGTGGACGGGGCGTGGCGCACTGGCTTTCTGCTGCCTGCCGGCGCTTGGCCTGTTCTGGCCGGACCTGACCCGATCCCCGGCCTGTTCGCCCTCCGGCGCGCGTCTGCGGATCGCCTGGATGAACACCCACAAGCCGAAGGAGCCGGATCGCATCGCCGCCTGGCTCGACGCTGAATCGCCGCAGGTCGTCGGTGTGGCCGAATTGCCCAGGTACCTGCCGCTGCACGGCATGCTCGAAAAGCGCTATCCCCACTGGCAATCGTGTCTCGACAACGGCCGATGCTCGACGGCGCTGTTCTCCAGCATCGAACCTGCCGGGATGGAGGCGCTGACCCACGGCGATCCTTTCAACCGCAAGTCGTTGCCGGCCGCAAGAATGGACCTCCCGTTCAAAGGACTTTCTGATCATGCCGGGCGCGCGGGGGATCTGCAGGTCTTTGCGGTCCACCTGTCACGCCCCTTGCCGTTGGGGCGACAGGCTCATGAACTGCAGCAACTCGGCAAGGCGCTGACCGTACCGGCATCGTCGGTGATCATCGGTGATTTCAACCTTTCGCCAAGAATGCGGCTCCTGGCCGATTACGCCGCACGCAACGGCATGAGCCTGACGCGTACCGATCGGCCCACGTGGCCGCTTACTTACGAAGGACACCGTTATCCCGGGTTCTGGCAAATCGATCACTTGCTGGTGGGTCGTGACTGGAAGGTCGAAGCCATCCGGACCAGCCCCGATCTGGGTTCGGATCACAGGGGTTTCGTTGCCGACCTGTGCCAAGTGGATTAAGCGCGCGCACGGCTCAAGGTGAGGGTTTCTTCAATCCGTCCGCCCCATCGTCCCAGAGGAAGGTTTCATCGTTCTCGATCAGGACGGGGACTTGCGGAACATGACTGTTGCTCAGGATGCGGTCGAACGGATCGAGGATCGGGCGCAAGGGCAACCCAGCCGGGATGAACGGTTGCGGCGCGCTCTCGTCCGCCACGTCATTTTCAAGATGCGTTGAGCTGATATCGAACATCTCCGGGCCGAGAATTCCGGCATCGCGCAGGACCGCGACCTTGCGGATGAACAGTTCGGCGCGCGTCTCGGCCGCGCTGGTGCGGGCAGTGAGCAGGTCGTTGGTTACCTCCAGAACTTCGCGCAGGGTTCGTATGCCGGCGGTTTCCTGACGCTTCACCCCGGCGACGGCGCTCTCTGCCGCGCGAACGGCCGCGTCGAAGCGCGGGAGTGCCTCGGCTGCGGCGCGATAGAGGTTCCAGTCGGTCGCCAGCGTTTCGCGCACGTCGCGGCGGGTCTGTTCGGCGAACTGGCTGTCGGCAAGGTTGCGCTGCTCCGCTTCCCGCAGGGCCGCGGTTAGCTGTCCGCCCGAATGAAGCGGCATCGCCAGACTGACACCGGCCACTACCCGTTCAACCCGCCGGGTGTTCTGGTAAGGGGTTAACGGCGCGCGTTCGGCCGAAGCGAAGGCGCTGAATTGCGGGCCCATCGCCGCGCGGGCCGAGGCGACCGCGGCCCGTGATCTGAGCGCCGTATAGCGGGCCGCCCGGACCTGTGGATTGCTCGCGTCCGCCTGTGCATAGAGGTCAGAGAGCGGCGGAACGGGCGGAATGTCGGGAAGCGCGGCCAGATCGTCGGGATAAGCGCCGACGATATTGCGATAGCGCGCTGCGCTCGTTTCCACGGCAGCGCGGGCCCGGATCACCCGTCCGGCAGCGATCTCCAGCCGGTTGGTAGTCTGATCGAGATCGGATCTTGTCGAATCGCGCAGCCTGAACCGGGCGGCTGTGACGTCGCGTTGTTGCGCAAGCAGGGCGTGGATGTCCCGGGCGACGCGATAGAGGGCGATGTCCCGCTGCAGCGAGGCGTAGGCATTCACGACATCGAGCGTCAGTTGCTGGCTGGCGGCGCGTAGGTTTTCCTGCGCGATCATCCGGTTCGCGCGCGCTGAATCCAGGCCAGCGGCAAGGCGCCCCGATGTGAACAGCGGTTGCGAAAGCGAAAGGGAGGCGGTGGTGCCCAAGCCCTGATCGTCAAAAGCGAGATCGTCCAGCGTCGTGCGATCGAAAGTATATTCATGACGGACCGAAACCGAGAGGCTGGGACCATAGGCACCCTTGGCCCTGATGACTGCGGCATCGGCGGCCCGGGCCAGAAATTTGGTTCCTTTCAGTTGCGGATTGTTTTCATGCGCCCTGGCAATGGCCTGTTCCAGCGTGTCCGCCTTCGCCTTGAGGGCGGACAGGGCCGCGAACAGGCCAATCGACAGATGCAAGAATGCCCTGCACTTCACGCATGGTTCCTCATGAGATGGTTTGGAAGGCATCGCACCGGGCGCGGGGGAACCGTGCGGAGCGGGCTGTCCGGATTCCGGTTGCCCGCTCCGCCGCCTCCCTCCGGCAAAGGCGCGATTGCTGCACTGATCCTAGGAGATACGAGGCAGATGGGAACCGCGACTGCATCCGGTTTGGTTCGGGAACGGACCTACTTCTGATCGCCAGAACCATGCCCGGCGATATGTAATGCGGCCCTCGCCATGGAAGTGACTGCATGATCCTCGCGCCCCGGTTGAATACGGAACTGAAGCAGGCGCTTGTGCCGCTCAGGCGCGTGCTCTTGCCGGTCCTGGCAATCAGCAGCGTTTACAACGTGCTGCTGCTGTCCGGATCGTTCTTCATGTTGCTCGTCTATGACGATGTCCTGCCCAGCCGCAGCGTTCCCTCGCTCGTCAGCCTGCTGCTGATGGTGGCGCTTGCCTATGCCTTCCAGGCGTTACTCGACGTGGTGCGGGGGCGGGTGATGGTGCAGGTCGGCTCGCTGTTCATGCGCGGGATTAGCGACCGGGTGCTCGATGTCCTGTCACGCCATGAACTGACGCGCGGCGCGATGCCCAATGGAACGCAAATCGTGCGCGACGCCGATACCGTCAGGGCCTGTCTGTCGGGGCCGGGGCCGTTGGCCTGCGTCGACCTGCCGTGGATCGCGGTTTATCTGCTCATTCTCGCCATATTCCACTGGAACATCGGTCTGCTCGCCCTGTTCGGTGTGGCGGTGCTGGTGACGCTGATGCTCGTCAACAACCGGATGACCGAACCGCTGGCGCTGGCGACCATGCGTTCGGGAGCAAGGCGGGTCGGTCTGGCAGAATCCACGTTGCGCAACGCCGAAACGCTCAAGGCGCTCGGCATGGAAAGCGCGCGGCAAAGCGAATGGCACAGTGTCGAGGCCGAATTCCTTCGCGCCAATGATCGGTTCTCGGCGATCTCCAGCACCCTGTCGGGATCGACCAAGGCCTTTCGCATGCTGCTCCAGTCGGCGACGCTGGCTCTGGGCGCGTTTCTGGTGATCGACGGGCGTGCGACCGGTGGGATCATTATTGCCGGGTCGATCCTGTCCGCCCGCGCGCTTGCTCCCGTCGAACAGGTCATCGCCAACTGGAAGGGGATGGTTTCGGCCCGGCAGGCGCTGGATCGCCTGCGCAACCTGTTCGAAGCTGTACCGTTTCGCGTTGCGCCCATGGGACTGGAAGGCCCCCGGCGCGATCTCGTAGTGCAGGGGCTCGCTGCCGGACCTCCGGGGACGCAGAAAGTCGCGGTCCTCGATCTGAGCTTCCGGTTGAGCGCGGGCGATGCACTGGCGGTAGTAGGCAGAAGCGGGTCCGGGAAAACGACACTTGCGCGCGTGCTTTGCGGCGTCTGGAAGCCCCTTCGCGGTGCGATTCGGCTGGATGGCGCGACTCTGGACCAGTGGTCGCCGGACGAGATCGCGCGGATTCTCGGCTACGTGCCGCAGTCGATCGAACTGTTCGAGGGAACGATCGGCCAGAACATCGCCCGGTTCCAGCCCGATGCCGATCGCGAGGCGATTCTGGCCGCGGCAAATGCGGCGGACTGCCACGATCTAATCGTGCGTTTGGAAGGAGGCTACGATCACGTCATCGGGGCGCATGGCAGCGGTCTGTCTGCCGGGCAGCAACAGCGCATCGCACTCGCGCGGGCGCTGTTTGCAGATCCTTTCCTGCTGGTACTTGACGAACCCAACAGCAATCTCGATCACGATGGTGAGCGGGCCTTGGGTCTGGCGATCAGGCAGGCCCGTCAGCGCGGGGCGATCGTCGTCGTCATTGCCCATCGCCCCAGCGTGATCGCCCATGCCAGTCACATCATGGCGATGAACAACGGCAGGATCGAAAGGTTCGAAACAAGGCAAGAATTCGAGGCGCGCATCGCATCGCCGGCGGGGTCAGACAGCAGTTTGCGATCCCGTCCCGGTGAAAACCGAAGTGAGGCCCCCCCGGGCGATCCCTCGAAATCCGTCGAATCTGCTGCCAGGCCAGTGGAGGTGAGTGAGTGAGCGCCTTGGCCCAAGCCACAATGCTGGCGCCCCCCATCCATGCAGCACTTGCGGGGCGTGAATTCTCCGCCGGGGTGGAACGCGGCCTCTCGGACCTTCTGCGGCTTGGGTTGGGCGCCGTGGCTGTTCTGGTTCTGGGGGTCGGTGTGCTTATCGCATTTCTGCCAATGGCTGGCGCAGTCATCGCGCCCGGCGAAGTGAGCGTCGAAACGCATGTGAAGGAGATTTCGCATCCCTTCGGCGGCGTCGCGAAGGCGATATTGGTCGAGGACGGCGATCACGTTCACAAGGGGCAGGCGCTGATCCGCCTCGATGCACGCGTCGCCGGTGCCGCAGCCCAGTACATCGGGCTCGATCTCGATCAGTTGCTTGCAAAGGAAGCGAGGCTGCGGGCCCTGCGAAACAATGCCGCGAATATTGCATTCCCTGACGAATTACGAAGTCGGTCAGAGAAGCCGCAAGTGGCGACCATTCTGGCAGACGAGCGCAGGTCGTTCGAACTCGAACGGGCGGCGCGCGGCGATCAACGGCTGCAATTGGCCCGGCGCATCGCGCAAGCCCAGGCGGAAGTTGCGGCGCAAAGCAGCCGCGCCGCGGCTTATGCCCGGCAATCGGATCTTGTTCATGAGGAACTGTCGCAGACACGCCAACTCTACACAGAACGGCTGACGACGCTGGACCGGCTCAATGCGCTTGAACGCGCCGCGGTTGGTGTGGAGGCGGATAATGCCGCAGCGCGATCGGGCATGGCCGAGGCGCGGGCGCGGATCGCCGAACTGCGCGCGCAGATGGCCTCGATCGAGAGCGTGGCCCGCAGTCAGGCGGCGCTCGAACTGGCACAGGTGGGCAGTGCCATCGCACAAGTGCGCAAGGAGCAGGTAGCGGCAAGCGATCAGAACGATCGCTCGGTCATTCGCGCCCCGCAGACCGGGATTGTCGACAAGCTGGCTGTGCGGACGTTGGGCAGTGTTGTACCTGCAGGTCAAACTTTGCTGGAAATCGTTCCGGAGCAGGACCGCCTCGTCGTGAAGGCCCGCATTCGCCCCACGGATATCGACCAGGTGGCGCAGGATCGGGTGGCGCACCTGCGTTTTACCGCCTTGAGCATGCGCACGACGCCCGAACTTGAAGGCAAGGTCGTTCAACTCGCCGCTGACAGGACAATCGACCGCGCGACGAATACGGCATTCTATCCTGCGACGATAGCGATTCCGGCAGCGGAGCTGCGCAAGTTGGGCAAGACGCGTCTGGCCGTGGGAATGCCTGTCGAAGTCTTCGTCCAGACGGGCGAGCGCACGATGTTGCACTACATCTTGCGCCCCTTGGGCGATCAACTGAGACGTGCTCTGCGTGAATGAACCCAATTCAGGCTGATGGCGTCTTTCATGCCTGGTGATGTGTCTTCCGGAATGGATCTATAATTGCGGGATAGGGACGAGATCGGATGAACCTGGATATTCCCGGCCCTGTAATGAGGGCTTATTCGTATACGTATCAGTTCGGGGTTGCACGCGTCTTTTTCGTATTCGGAGAGAGCCAGTCCAATTCTGACGACGCGCCCGGTGTCCCAAATTCTTGCTGCCAGGAGCCTGCTGCTTGAATCTCCCCGCCATCTATGAACCGGAAACGGGACTGCCGTCACTCATGCCGGGCGGTGCCGGGCACTTTCGTAGCAGGGATGAGCAGATTTCCGTGCGTTATCTGCTCTCGTTGCTGCGGCGCCGGCAGCCGGTCATGGTCATGACGCTGATCCTGTGCCTTGGGCTGGCGGTGGTCTGGACTTCCGCTTTGCCGCGCATTTTCCGCAGCTGGGCCGATGTGGTGATGATCACCGGGTCGACAGACGTCGTGCCGAACGAAGATGCGCAGACCCGCGATGCGCCGACCCGGGCCGAAGAAGTCGAGACGCAGATCCAACTCATCCGATCGCGGGAGATGGCCGGGCAGGTGCTCGACGCAACGGGACTTCTACATGACCGGCTGTTCCGCCGCGACGTGGAGATGCCCCGCACCGCGCTCGACAACATCCTGGCGTCCGTCGGCTTCGGCGCCATCAGGCAGTCGGACAGGGCCACTGGGGACGAAGTGCAGTTTCGCCAACGCGCGGTCAATTACCTGAGCAAGCGTCTCGATGTGACCAGGGTGGGCAATTCGTTCAACCTGCGCATTGCCTTCGAAGATGCCGAAGCGTCACGCGCAGCCGCGATCGCCAATGGCTATGCGCGCCTTTTCACGACTGACGATGCCCGTGAACGGGCGCAGACCAACGCCACGGCCGCACGTGTGCTGAAATCGAAGGTCGATGCCCTGCGCGTGCAGGCAAACCGTGATTTCGCCGAAGTGCAGGCCTATCGCAACCGCCATCAACTGCTCAGTTCGCAGGCCACGGGCCTGACCGAGCAGGAACTGTCGACCTATAACCAGCAGATCGTCAACGCAGAGGCGGAAGCGGCACAGGATGCCGAAGCGCTCGCCAGCGCGCGGGCTCAGTTGCGCAGTGGCGGCCCTGAAGGTGTGGGGTTCGGTGCAGGGTCTCCTGTGGTCGCGACCTTGCGGTCGCAACGCGCGCAACTGGTGATCCGCGAACGCGATCTTTCGCAGCGCTATTTTGACAACAATCCCGACCTTGTGACCGTGCGACAGCAGATCGCCGATCTCGACCGGCAGATTTCCGGGGAAGTCTCGCGGACCCTGCGCGGGCTGGAAACCAAGGCCATGGCCTCGGCGCAGCGGCTGGCCTCGTTGCGTCGCAGCCGAGGCGGCACGCAATCGCAATTACAGACGGGCAACAGCGCGCTGGTTGAACTGGCCGATCTGGAAAAGAAGGCGGACGCGTCCAAGACGCTCTACGAATCCTACCTGCGCCGTTACAATGCGGTGGTGGCAGGAAGCGGGTCGGAGCAGCCCTCTGCGCGACTGATATCCGCGGCCAATGTTCCGGTCCTTCCGGTCTCGCCCAACCTGTTACTGAATCTGGCGCTTGCGCTCGTCGTAGGGGTGCTTTCTGGCGCGATGTTGGCGATACTTTCGGAACTTTCTTACGGCGGGCTGACCACCCTGGGCGATGTGGAGACGCGCATCGGACTGCCGGGTTGGGGCTTCGTTCCGGCCATCCGTTCGATCGAACCCCACGCGAATACGCCGATGGATACCCTGCGCGAATACCCGGAAGGTCCTTTCTCCGAAGCGCTGCGCAACATCATCGTTTCGGTGCGCCATTCGGTATCGGGATCGGGCAAGGTCCTGGCGATCACCTCTGCCATTCCCGGCGAGGGAAAATCGACGCTAGCCGCCTGCATCGGCCGGGCCCTGGCGATGGCCAACGAAAGAGTGGTGGTGATCGATTGCGACGTCATCCGCTCGCAGCTCAGCAAGCGCTTCTGCGCGCCTGAGGGAGAGCCCGGCCTGTACGAAGCTCTTCATGACGAAAGCCTGGATATCGCCCAATACGAGGATGCTTGTTCTCCCTTGCGGATCGTTCCGATCACCCGCGCTTTCCCGCAGGGCGAACGCCTGACGGAGCGGGGCAGGCTCGACAGGGTGGTTGCCCGCCTGCGGGAAGAGTTCGACGTGGTGATCCTGGATTGTCCCCCGATCCTGCCGATTGCGGAAACGCGTGCGATCGTCGCCCAGGCCGATAGCGTGCTGCTGGTCGTGCGATGGCGCATGACCGTCGATCGGATCGTCAAGGCGGCGATCCGGCAATTGCCCGGGCGTACCCTCAAGCAATGCGGCGTGGTGTTGAACCAGGTCGACATGAAGAAGCAGGTGCGCTTCGGCGGAGAGGATGTCGCCAGCTTCTACGCGCATTATAAGGGATACTACCGATGATGAGGGAAGGGGCGCTTACGCGACCGCTTCGCGTGGCCATCGTGCATTATTGGCTTGTCGGAATGCGCGGCGGGGAGCGCGTGATCGAGCATCTGCTGGACCTCTTTCCCGATGCGGACCTGTTCACCCATGTCTACGACCCGCAGAAGGTTTCTGCCCGGATCCGCAAGGCCCAAGTCAGGCAGAGCTTCATCGGCCGCCTGCCGGGCGCACGGCGGCACTATCAGAAGTACCTGCCGCTCATGCCCCTCGCTCTCGAGGAACTGGACTTGCGCGGTTACGATCTTGTCATCAGCAGCGAGTCCGGGCCTGCGAAGGGCGTGATCACCGGGCCCGATACCCTGCACCTCTGCTACTGTCATTCGCCGATGCGCTATCTCTGGGATCATTACCAGGACTACCGGGAAAGCGCGGGCTGGCTCAGCCGCCGGATCATGCCCCTTGCCTTCCACCGCCTTCGTCAGTGGGATGTCACTTCGGCAAGCAGGGTCGATGGCTTCATCGCGAATTCCGGCTTCATCGCAAGGCGCATCGCCAAGGTCTGGGGACGTGAGGCACGCGTGGTGCATCCGCCGGTTGCCGTGGATGCTTTCGCGCCATCCACTCAAGTGAGCGACCGGTATCTTTGGGTGAGCCAGATGACCCCCTACAAACGCGCGGACGTGGCGCTCGAGGCATTCAATCGGCTGGGTGTACCCGCACTCATGGTCGGCGATGGCGAAATGTTCGACAGGATTGTCGCAAGCGCAGGGCCGAGCGTGGAGGTCCGCAAGCGGCTTTCCTTTCCCGAATTACAGCACGCCTATGCCACGTGCCGCGCGCTTGTATTCACGCCGGAGGAAGACTTCGGCATCGTTCCGGTTGAGGCCAATGCCAGCGGCCGCCCGGTCATAGCTTTCGGTCGGGGCGGTGTAACGGATTCCATCGTCGAGGGGCGGACGGGGATCTTTTTCGACCGTCAAACGCCCATGGACCTCGTCAATGCGATCCGTCGCTTCGAGAAATGGCAACCGCAGTTTCAGCCCGAAGAGGCCGTCCGCAATGCGGCTCGGTTTGGCCCGGATGCCTTCGCCCGTGGCATCCTCGATGCGCTCGACCATTTCCGGCGCGTGGGCCGTCACGACCCGATCGGTGCTTTGACTGGGCTTTCACAAGGGATGGGAAATCATGGCAATTCGCTTGATGATAGTCGCACTTTTCATGCTGATCGCGGGCTGTACGACGGTCGCGACGCGTTCGTTGCCCAATGTCGATAGTCTCGTATATCATCTGTCTCCCGGTGACAGGCTGCGTTTCGATGTTTTCCGGGAAGACGCCTTGAGCGGAGAATACGCGATCGATGATGCGGGCTTCATTACCTTGCCGCTGGCCGGCGATGTACAAGCCGCAGGCAAGACGCTCGCGCGATTGCGACAGGACCTGCAAACCCTGTTCAGCCGCGAATATGTTCGGGATGCACGCATCGCCATCGATGTTGTGGGATATCGGCCGATCTACATCCTTGGCGAAGTGGAGAAACCGGGCGAATATCCTTACGCAGAAGGGATGTCTGTCCATGGGCTTGTCGCGAAAGCCGGTGGGTTCACGTATCGTGCGAACGAGCATGTTGTGTACATTCGTCATGGTCGCGAAACCGAGGAAACAGCCTACCGTTTGACGAGTGGCGCCGCCGTTTTGCCCGGTGACACGGTTCGGGTCGGCCAGCGCTATTTCTGATCGGAACTTCGTGAAACCTTCGAAGGTCGCAGCCTTGCCTGAAAGGGTGGTCGTTCTGCACGATTTCAGTGAGGCTCTGGGCGGTGCCTCCTACCTGGTACAGGTCTTGATCGGCGAACTGCGCCGACGTGGCATAGCGACGACATTCATCGCAGGTGATAGCGGCGTGTGCTTCGATCGCAGCGATGTTGAGTTTCTGCCACTCCACGGCAAGGCCTTGCTCGAACGCTCGACGCTGAGCGCGCTGACCTGCGGTTTGTACAACCGTCGTGCCTACGCGCAGACCCGTGACTGGATCGCGCGTAACGATACGCCGGGCACAGTCTACCATCTCCACGGCTGGTCCAAGATCCTGACCCCGGCGATATTTGCGGCCCTGCGGCACGTTTCGGATCGGTTGATCCTGCACGGCCATGATTACTTCAATGGGTGCCCCAACGGGGCTTTCTTCGATTACCCTCGTGAGCGGGACTGCACATTGACGCCGCTGGGCACGGCATGCCTGCAAAGCCGTTGCGACAAGGCTTCCCATGCGCAGAAGCTCTGGCGCGTGGGCAGGGAAGTCTTGCGGCGCGGCCTGCAACATGGCGGAACCAAGGCAGCACGCCTGCTGATGATCCACCCGGGACAGGAAGCGCAGTTCCGGCTAAGCGGGTGGAGGGCCGACAGGCTTCGCGCAGTCCGCAATCCCGTTTCACCCCTTTCGACAGATCGCATTCCGGCCGAAGCCAACTGCGGCATCGTCTTTATTGGCAGGATTTCAGCGGAGAAAGGTGCAGACCTTGCTGCAAGAGCGGCGCAAAAGGCAGGCCTGCCGATCACTTTCGTGGGCGATGGCAGCGAAGTCGAAGTGGTGCGCAAGTGCAATCCGGCCGCGATCTTCGTGGGCAGGCAGGACCGAGCCGGCGTTGCGCGCGCCTTGTCATCGGCCCGCGTCGCGGTGATGCCTAGCCGCTGGTCCGAACCATTCGGGCTCGTCGCGCTGGAAGCCGTCGCCTCAGGCGTTCCTGTCATCGTCAGCGACCGCGCCCTTGTTGCACAGGAAATCGCGCAGGCGGGCTTTGGCCTGGCCATCGATACGGCGGATCTGGATGCCTTCGCCGGCGCGCTGACAGCCCTGCATCGCAACGATCGTGTTGTCGAAGCGATATCGCGCGCCGGGCAGGCGGGTTTCAGATCGCTCTGCAATTCCGAGGAAACCTGGGCGGACGCAGTCGTCAGTCAATATCGTCAGGTTCTGACTGAAGCAGGCACTAATCAGTGCGCTTGATCCAAACGATGTCGACTGATCGATTTCGGTACGAAGCTACCCATAGGCATGAAGTGAGTGGGGAAGAGGCGATCCGTGCAGATTTTCCCGGCGCCTGGCATCGGTGATCGAAAGCGCGGTGACCAAACCGAACCCAAAAGCCGTCATCCCGCCGAAGTCGGCATCGCCGACCATCAAGGTCACGACAAAACTGGGAACGAAAGAGAAGCGGAAGCCCGAAATGAGCAATTGGCTTTCGATCGAGGCACCCGCGGTCGGCCGCAGAAGCGATTGCAGAACGAAGCCGTAATAGAGCGCGCCGCCGATCAGTCCCGCGCCGCTGAGAATGGCCACGAAACTGCTTGAAGCCCGGGTGCTGCCGATGCCCACTCCGAAACCGTGTGTGGCCAGAATACTGTCCCAGGCCACCGCGCGCCACATGCCGCGTTCGGCGAACGAGTTCGAAGCGGTTTTCTGCAGGACCATGCGATCCACCAGCTCGAATACCGGATTGAGGATTTCGGGCCGGATGATCAGGAGCAGCGACACGCCCACGATCAGTGTGAGGAGGACGCAGAGTTCGCCGCCCAAGCCCCGACGATAGATCGCGAACCTCTGGCCATCTGTATTGGCACGAAGCAGCCATTCCAACCCGGCGACCCCGCCCAGCAGGGCAACCCCTACATAAGTACCCGATGAAGTCGAAAGCCATGCGCACAGCGCGAGCAGGGAAAGAATGACCGGGACCCAGACCGTGCGGAGTGCGTCATCGAAAATCGCGCGACGGTAGAAGTAGAGGGTTGCCATAAGCGCCAGGCAAATTCCGCCATAAGCCGAGGCTTCCGGCATGAGACCGACGATACGCCGCGCGCCCAGAACTTCCACATCGGTGACGAGCGCATACGTCGCGGTGCGAAAGGGCGCGAGCAAGGGATCGAGAGGCAGGTAGCGACTGGCATGATCGACCAGACCGGTTGCCGCAGTCATCGCTCCTCCCAGGCACAGGGCCTTGAGCGCATGCTGGCGCATGACCGCCGATTGCAGGACCACTGCAAAGGCGAACACGGAAAAGACAGCAATCGTGAGATAGGCGAATTGGGAGAGGTTCTGCAGGGTCGGTCGCAAGGGAGCGGTATCGCTCAATATGCCGCGGATCGGCACGATCATGACGGCGTTCTCGAACAGGCGCGGCATGAAGAACGTCGTGACGGCGGCGACAAGCCAGAACAGGAACAGCAGCTTCAGCTTTTGCGGCATCAAGGCGAGGGTCAGCATCGCAGCCGGGCCCTGCGGCTTGCAGAATGTGCGCAGGATGATGAGCAGGGTGACGAGCGGCGTGGGTATAAAAGTCAGCCCTCCGGTCAGGAACGTCGGGACCGCGGCGAAAGCGCCAAAGGGCAATGTGGCGAAGAACAGGTATATCAACACCGGCTTACGGCTGACGAGTCCCCAGAAAGCAAGGCTCCAGAATGCGGCGATGGGCAGCAGATTGATCACCGGTGCCTCGGCGCCGCGTGGGGATCGATCAGGGCCTTGGGCGCAGTTTCGGTGGTGCCGGCCTTAATCTTGGGGTGTTGTGCGTCCCACAAGTCCAGCTTCCGCCCGATCAGGGTTTCGAACGCGGCGCGGCGCGGTGTCAGATATTCCGAGAGATATTGCCGGGCTTCAGTCTCGTCGACTTCCGCCTTGTCGAAAGTGACGGTCGATGTCTCCCGCAGCCAGTCGATCCAGCCGCGTGGCAGGCGTGTGCGCAGGGCTGCCCACAGGGCGGAATCGCGAAGCTTGCCGACTGCGGTGAAGCGCTGTCGGCGACTGGTGGGCGGCGAGCGATGGCGGTCGCTGAGTTGCGCTTCGTGATAGTCGAATGGCGCAAGGCCGAGCCAGTCCAGCACGCCGGACAAAACTTCCCGCCGGTTCGAGCGCAATTCCTCTGCAACGACCACGTGGATCTGCTCGCGATCGAAGTATTCGAGATATTCGCGAAGTTGCAGCGCATAATCCGAAGTGTCGCGATAGAGGGGATCTTCACGCATGGCTTGGGCAACGGGGCGGAGCTCCTGAAATTCCTTGTAACGCTGCCAGTAATGACCGATCGCCCGCGTTACCGGCTCACGAACCGTGTAGATGATGCGCGCGTCGGGACAGGCCGCGGCAATGCGGCCTGCAACTCCGCTGCGATGCGGAGCCTGCGAATAATAGACGCTGCCTTCGCCGCGGTAGCGCGCTGCCTCGCCGCCCTTCCAGAGATCGAGATAGGCGGCTGGATCGTGGGAGCAGGGCTTGCGGGCCATGATCGGCCAAGCCTTTTCCAGTTCGCCCGGATCGACGAAGAAACATGGCTCCTTCTCACTGCTCATGCAGATATCCGGATGCGGTTTGAGGTAGGCGTGGAGTGCACTTGAGCCCGATTTGGAGGCGCCGATGACGAAGAGGTTGGGCGCGAGTGACCCCAGCGCCAATCCATGCGATCCCGCGTGGAAGGCGCCCGCGCGGTCAATGGCATGATCCGGCAGGGGCTCGGTAAGGAGAAGGGCGCTATCCTGGGGCAATTGCGCAATCCCGGTGCAGTTGTGGAGCAAGTCGGTACCCTAACCCGGCCAGCCATGCCCCGATATTCCAGACGCTTCGGGAATGACGCTATCGACTGCTATTCGCTCCATTCCGGTGCGGACCCGTGGCTTTCATCGGCGCGCTCTGCCGGAACCGGATGAAATCTGCGGGGCCTTACCGGGATGGGCGTCAGGTTTCAGTCAACTGCAGTTAACCGGGTCACGCAATCCGGAAGGCACGACTTAACCATGTCTGTAAGTGCGGTTGGAAGGGAATCCCGCCTAACGAACTATCTGAAAATTAACGTCTTGACGTTAGAAGGTTGCAAGGTCGCGCACAGGGGGATTGCCGCGGCTACAACGCGGGAGCTGGAAAATGGCCGCTTCAACACTTCGCAAGCCGATGCATCGGGGGGGCGCCGGCGCCACCTCCAAGGTTGCATCGGGAACGGCGCGAGAGAGCAATGAAGCGTCGCCCTGGCTTGTCGCGGCGGCCCCGGCCGATACCGATACGCAATCCGAAGGGCGCAAGCCCGCGCTCGGCCTTGCCATCGCCTTGACCTTTTCGGCATGTTTCTGGGTGGCTGTCGCCATCGCTTTACTCTGAAGGCACGGCGCGCGGAGTTTTTCTCGCGATACGTGCGAGCGCCGGATCGGGCGTAGGGTTTCCCGATCCGGCTTCACGTTGCCCGCCAGGCGGGCGCGCCCCTCAGACGACCAGGGTCGCCCCGGAAATGTCGCTGCCGGTCAGAAGCTCATCATAGAAAGTGATGGTTGTGCTGCCGTAAGTGAGGATCGTGTTGCTGCCGGCATAGGACAGGCTGTAGGTGCCACCGTCCGTGAGTTCGACATTGTCGTATCCCACTTCGAAATCGAATACCTTGTCGGTTCCGTCGTCACTGTCGAAAACGAACGTGTCGAGACCCATTTCGTTGTCGTTTCCGTCACCGGCATTGTCACCGTACAGTACGTCGTTACCGTCGCCACCGATGATGATGTCGTTCCCGTCGCCGCCGTAGATGCGGTCGTTCTGGGCGCCGCCGTCGAGGGTGTCGTCGCCCGCGCCGCCGAAGAGCTTGTCGTTCGAAGAATCGCCTTCGATGTAGTCGTTGCCTTCGTCGCCGTAGAGGCGGTCTGCATTGGCACCGCCATGAATTTCGTCGTCGCTCGCTCCGGCTTTCACGACATCGCGCGCGCCACCGGCGAAGATGACATCGGAATCCGCAGTGCCGGCGATATTGTCGCCGCCGTCTGTGCCAAGAACTTCTGCCATGGGAACATTCCTTTCCAATCGATCCGTCAGTTGATTTGCCCCGACTTCGAGGTGCCGGCGTCCCTTTTGTCTTTTCGGCGAGCCGGGCCGTCTTGCGACGATCCGTCACGAAACAAGGCGCGTTGTTGAACGCGCCCAACCCTCTTAAATTCGCGATATTTTGTCTGATTAGATGGCTCGGTATCGGAGGGGCCTCTTTAGGCGACCTCGCCCCGATCGCGAGACTTGAACTGCTTTTGGCGCGGGATTTCCGCCATGGAGGACGGGACGCCGCTTGCGCGCCCATAATCCAATTTAGAGCATTATCTGCCTGCTGCGCCCGCGGTGAACGCGCAAAATGGCCCCGCCATGGCGGGGCCGGAAGCTAACTGCCCGCTCGTGGAAGCACATTCGGACGGTCGCCACTTCGCCTGGCCCCCGTTTTCGGAAGCGACGACCGTCCGCCCCTCGGGGCTATGCCCAGATCAGGCCCATATCGGCCGCGCTCAGGCTGAGCTGGTCGAGGCCTTCCCCCTTGATCCGGGCAATCTCCGTCACGCTGCCGTCGACGTGCATCTCGAGGTAGGTGCTCGTGCCGTAGGTGGCGAATTCGAAGGTCGCATCGCTACTGGCGCCAAGGCCGGTCACCATGATCCGGTCGCCCTCGGCGGCATTGAAGTCGTAGATCACGTCGAGCCCGTCGAGATCGGCCATGTTGAATACGAAGATGTCCGCACCGGCATCGCCATATAGACGGTCGCTGCCACTGCCGCCTTCGATCCAGTCGTCGCCGTCACCGCCCCTGAGCAGGTCATTGCCGGCGCCGCCCATCAGCTTGTCGATGCCAATGTCGCCATAGAGCTTGTCCATGCCGTCACCGCCCTGGAGCAGGTCGCTACCCGCGCCGCCTGCCAACTTGTCGTTGCCCTGGCCGCCCCGCAGTGCATCGTCGCCGCCCCGACCGAGCAGGACATCGTCGCCGGCAAGCCCTTCGATCAGGTCGGCCACCTTGGTTCCGACGATCTTTTCGCCGAGCTCGGTTCCGATCATATGCTTGTCATAGCTGCGGGTGGCTTCGTTGAAGGCCCATGGCGATCCTGTCGAAGGAACATCGTCGGTGCCGTTTTCGGCATCGCTTCCACTGTCCGTCGCAGGCTGGTCCGTTTCGTCGGTCGCCGGGGCCTCCCCGGGCACGGACCCATTGGCAAGCCTGCCAAGGATCTGGGCAAGGGTGTACTGGCCATCGGCAAAGACGAAAGTCTCGACATCGCAGACCGTCGAAACGTCTCCGGCGCGCACCGAGATCCCCAGTTCGCCGTCCTGTGTGGCATAGCCGGTGAGGGCCGTGATGCTGCAATCGAGGATCAGCGTGTCGTGGCCTTGGCCGCCATCGATATGGTCATCGCCGAAGCTGAAGTAGATGACGTCGTCGCCGCGTCCTGCGTCCAGCACGTTTGCCAACTTGCTGCCGATCAGCACGTCGTTGCCGTCACCACCGCAGGCGTTCTCTATCGCATTGGCGTCGAGGGCGAGTGACACGCCGGCAATCACGCTGTGACTCGCTGCGCTCAGATCGATCACGGAGTTTCCGGTCACCGCCGAGGCATTCAGGGTGTCGTTGCCCCCATCGGTGTCGTGCAGGACCTTGCGCGCGGCTAGGTCAGCGCCGGAGTAGAGCGAGCCGAATTCGTCGGTGTAGATATAGACATCATCGGCAAGGTTCTGGCCATTGCCCGAGACTGTCAGGGTAACGCCCTGCAATTCGCCGGTGAGCGGGCTGCCATTCTTGTCGGTGGCATCGGGATTGCGGTTGTAGATATCGACAGTCCAGGTCCCGGCTGACTGCTCTCCCATCGAGGCGACCGAATCGAGCGTGAAATTGCGCAGGTTACCGATCCGGTCGTCGTAGGGCATGTCATAGACGAGGCGTACTTGCGTGCCGTCAGGAGAGGTCAGGTAAACGTCCAGATCACCGGTATTGAGCCAGCGCAGGTCCATCGCCAGTTCTACGTGTTCAATGTCGATCTCCTCGCCAACCGCGATGGCGACCGAGATATGGTCGCACGTTCCGGCGACGAGGTGCTCGGACAGTTCGACGCTTTCGGAAATACGGGCGAGGTTGGCGAAGGTCTGCTGGCTCGTCCACGTTTCGGCAAGGCGCACCGCATCATGGACGTTGAGGAAGCCGTAGCCGAAGGCATCGCTGAAGTGCAGGCCGCCGCCGTTGAAGTCGGTTGCCCCATTGGTCCGCCAGCCGTCGCCCCAATTGGCAGAATCGGCCAGGCCTTCGCGGTGCGCGGAGTAGGCGAGGATTTGCTGGACGTCGCGATAGCCCAGCTCCGGATTGGCCTCCAGCATCAGCCCGATTGCGGCCGATACCGCCGGGGCCGCGAAGGAGGTGCCGTTGACCGTGTCGAACCGGTCCTTGAGGTCGGTGGTATAGACGTCCCGCCCGGCAGCCGAGATCAGGACATTGGCGCCCAGGCTGGTGAAGGATGACGGCGATCCGTCCGGATCGACCGCGCCGACTGCGATCGTGTAGGGCGAGTTCTGGAAATTGTGGTAGTTCGACGTGCCGGAGGTGCCGGCATTGCCTGCCGCGAAGACGACCGATGTGCCAAGTCCCGCGCGGCCTTGCGATACGAGTTCCTCCAGCGCATCCCGATACTGTGAGTTCTTGGCGAAGTTGTCGGCCAGGTTCGATACGAAGCTCCAGCTGTTGTTGACCACATCAAGGCCAGTGGAGGCCTTGAGCGCGGAGACGATCTGTTCGGTGACGGCACTGGAACCGTAGTCGATGCCAAGGCCGATCAGGGTTGCGCCTGAGGCGATGCCGACGATCCCGAAGCCATTGTTGGCTTCGGCGGAAATGATACCCGCGACCGATGTACCGTGAAACAGGGGGAGGTCGTTCGGGTCGATGACGGGGGCGTCGGTGTCGAGCGCGAAGTTGTAATCGTGCGCAATGTCATAGGCCTTTTTCAGCTCGGTGTTCGTATAATCGATCTGGGAATCGATGACGCCGATCTTCACGCCGGTGCCGACGTAGTCCTTCCAGACCGAATAGACGTCGATGCTGAGCGAGGAGAGCGAGGATCCGTCAAGGTACCATTGCTTGTTCTCGCGGGTGTCATTGTAATACTGCCCGGCAGGCGCAAGGCTGCTGGATGCCTTCACGGCATGGAAAATCTGCGACATGTGCGACCCTCTGTTTCTTCTTCACTCGCAGAATGGCGATTGTGACGAGCGCCCCTGTTTCTGCGAAAGTGCAGGTCGGATATCGGTCGCGTATTGAATGGAGTCTGTATTTGTGTGGTAAACGGATCTCGGTCTATTTCGGATATATTCATGATCGCGAAGTATATATCCGGTTAGGTGTCGTTTCTAAGTATATTCACGGTTCTTGCAGAAGTTCTGTTGTGAGTTCCGTAAGGTGGGTCGCAGCAGGGTGCATGCGGTGCAATCCCGTCCGGATCCACTGGAGAGCGTTCGACCGGCATATTCCTCGGGATCTTTCCATAGTGGTGCGGAAAGGCGGATTTCGCACACATGGAAGAAATCGATGGCGAAATGTGAGGTTCAGGCCAGTCCGGTGGCGTGCCGCGCCTTTGCGCTAGAGATATGCAAGCGCGAATCGTGGTAACGCGGGAAGGATGATCTCGGGGGGCTGGATCAGTTTGACAGGGCGACGGCCGCGCTCGGGCATTTGTCCGGGTCAAGCAGGCGGATGCGATAGGCAACCGGCCCGGTTTTTACTCCGGCAGGAACGGCGAGGGCCACGGATAGGCTGTCGCCCCGATCCACCCTTATCGCTCGTTCGATGGTGATCTGCGACCTGCCGGACCTATGCGTGAGCTGGCGGTCATTGTGGTCCATCGAGACGCGGAATTCCGGGCCGCTCTCCTGAGCGGGGGTAAAGCTGGCGCGGATCATGAGGTGACCGGCCTCTCGGACACGATAGCGATGGACGATCTCCGTAGCCCCGTCATAAGGAGCATCTCTCCTCGACTCCCGGCGCGTTCTACCCGCCCATGCGATGGTATCGGCAGTTAGCCGCAAGCCGGGCAGGTCTTGCCGTCCAAGGTAGGGCGTCCAGGGGACACCGCGCCGCTGTTGCCCGGGCATGGTTTCCAGCGCGAACCTATCTTGTCCAAGTTTGATGAAGCGCTCGAAACCGTCCTCTTCCTGCAGATCGGCGGTATCGGTTGAAGCGGGGTAGGTGAACTGGTAAAAGCTGTCTGCAATCAGCGGATTGCAGCCGATGCGCACGTTGGTGCCAAGGACGAGAGGTTTGCTGCCGACGAGCACGATTGCACGATCAGCCGCCATTTGCAGCCTATCGACGGGAAGCGGAGATCCGGTTGCATCGAAGGCGCGAACGATGCTGCCATCGGCCATGACCGGGCGGGACGCACCCCACATCACCCAGGTCCTGGGTCCGAAGGCATGGATCATGGTGAAGAAATCCGGGCTGATATCGGCTGCGGCATGGCGCGCCAATCTGTTTTGCACGAAGCGGAAGGCGCGACCGGCCACGGTCAGGCTCTGGTCGCGATTCAGCAGTGGAACATGGCCATCGCCCCGCTCATTGAGTGGATACCAGTCCATCTCCTTCACGCCCGCCGAAGACAGGGTCGCATAGGCCCGGACCAGATCGTCGGCGGCGCGGGCCGGATCGCGGCTGGCGAATTCGGTGACGTATAGCGGCATGTGTGCCGCTCGCGCACTTCTGCGCAGCACCGCGATCTGCCGTTGGAGTTGATCGATGGCCGTCGTGTAGGGATGAACCGCAAGCCCCTCGATGACCGCCGGAGAGTCCTCCTCCAACAGGGGCCAGAGATAGCCCGCAGGCAGCGAATGGGTTGCGCCGCCCAGCACTTTTACTTGGGGGCGAACGGCCTTGGCATGCCGCGCAGCGCTGCGAACCATGGCAAGGTGATAGCGGCGACGCTGCTCAAGCCCACCCTTGGCAACAGGGCCGCTCACGAAATTGCCGCCGTTGAATTCGTTGCCGATCTCTAGCTGGTCTACGGTAGGAAACCGGGCAATCAGGGCGGCGGCGAAACGCCCGAAGGCTTCCAGCGCTTCAGCCGAGTGCGGTGTCTTGCCGGCATCGTAAAGCGGATTGCCCCAGTTGAGGGTCAAGGTCAGATGCGCGCCGGCCTGGCCGATCTGCGCCATATAAGCGGTGCGCGGCGTTTCGAAATCGTAACGGCCTCGTTCGCGCTCAACCTCGCTCCAGCGTATGCCGTCCCGGAAACGGCGCATCGGCAATTGTACGGCGGACTGAAATGTCGCGAGGTTCCATCCTTGCGAGAAGTTCGATGCCGCCCCCAGCTCCATCGGAGGCCGATTGGTGTTGTGGACGACAGCCTTCGAGGACGCGGTGGGTCCCGTGTTCGTGTCCGCTGCCTGCACGGAAACGCAGGCGAGTGCGAGTAATGGAATGGCTGCCAGCCCTGCGAGCGGCGTCCTGCATCTTGTCAGGCAATTGGGCATGGGGGCTTCCGCTATCCGATTGCACGATTGATCTCGGCCAGCAGATCGGACACGCCCTGTCGCGTCCGGTCCGCGATCCGCGCGCGTTCGCCGGGTGCGATTCCCTGATCCATGGCCCTGATGAGTTGGTCGCCGGCATTGTTGCTGGAGGTCCTTACCGGCGTACAGAGCCAGTCGCCGCGGTCCACCGAGCGTACGAACGATTCCAGCTTCGGATCCCAGCTCAGGGCCAGGAACGGTACACCGCAGGAATAGGCCGCAATGATCGCGTGCATGCGGAACGCGGCAATGCCGGCGCAGCTGGCGATCAGCCTTGTGAGTTCGGCAGGGGTGTCGATCACCGGAAAACTGACGCGCCCCAACTTGTCCAGCTGCATCAGGGGAGCATGCAGGCTGCGGGTATATTCGCGGTCCTCCGGGCTGCCGTTGGAGAATACCGCCAACCTGTATCCGCGAGCGAGCAGGCTGCGCGCCAGTGCGACATACCATTCGGTCAGTTCGGCTTCGCCGGGGGCATGGCTGGCGTGGTAGCGGACCGCCAGCGGGCTTGTCAGGTTGAGGCCGATCAGCGGTTCACTCCGTGCGAAGGGGTTCGGACGAATGTCATAGCGTGTGCTGGCAAGCAGTCCGGGGTCTCGCACGGTATCGGCGGGAAGGCTTGTGTCGTGGCCGATCAGGTCGTTCCAGATCAGGCGGGATCGCTCGTCGCGCACCCAGACTCTGCGGATGTTTCCCCGCCGCACGGCGCTCTTCAGAAGGGTCAGGCCCTGGCGGCTCCATCCGGAGGATACGCCGCAGCCGTAGATGAACACTGGCAAGTCGCGCCATGCCGCAGCCGCAAGAGCGAGCGAAAGCTTCGTCGGGAAGTTCAGGTCGAGATCGGCAATCAGGTTGCCGCCGCCGATGACGGCACACTGCGCCCCTTCGAGTGATCGCAGGTAATGCGGCATCCAGAACCGTCGGCCCTGAATAGCCAGGGGCGCGCGAACGGCCAGCTTGCGCACTGGGTCGGGGAAGGTGCCCAGCACGCGCATTTTCAGGGCCCTGCCTTCCGCGCCTTCGCCATATGCTGTGCGCGCCGCCAGATCGACCGACCATGTATCGGCGTCGGCCCCGCCATCGATCAGGGCCTGCTCAAGGCATTCGGAGAGCAGTCCGTCGCCCAGGTTGGGGCTGAACTTCACGTTGAATAGCCGGATGCGCGGGCCGACCCGCGGCGAAGCATCGGCCTGCGTGCGAAGTTGTGTGAGGCCTTGCGCTATCATGCGGCCCACTCTCGAGCAGGCGAAGCAAGGCCGGCGACTTCAAGTTCTTCGAGGACGCGCCGAATGACTCCGCTGGAAGTCGGCAGGTATTCGAAGCGCCCTTGCCGCCCTGCCGTGACGACGCCCCTGGACGAGATCGCGGCGAGCAGTGACTCCACTCTTGGGCCCGTGCCGGGCGTATGCAGCGGATAGCAGTCCGCTACCCGCTCATGGCCTTCAAGCGACAGGCCACGGGCGAAGCCGAGAGCGGCGGCATGGCGGCGAAAGTCGTCGAAAATCGAGATCGGGTCATGCTGACCGCCTGGCGGAATGGTCGTCTCGACCGCGAGGTATTCCCTCTGGTTCTCGCCTTTATCGTATAGCCGGGAATATATCGTCGCGCGCTTCCACCGACCGTCGTTGTGGAAGTTGAAAAGAACATTTCCGGCTTCGGGCGCAATCCAACTGGCGGAGACGAACAGCGTTGTCATGTCCAGCGAAACGAGGCCGGATGCCCTGCCGAACAAGGCCCTGTGCAGTGTATCGATGGGGATTGTGCTGACCACGGCGTCGGCGAGGTGGCATGCCTTATCGCTCCTCAGCATGTAGGTCTTGCCGTCGAAGCGTATCGTCTGCAGGTCCTGACCCAGTTCGAAGAGAACGCCTTTGGCGACCAGTGCGGCGACGATCCGATCGAACAGCGCATCGAAGCCTTGCCGCGGGCGAATCCGCAAGGGCCGCCTTACCGGTTCCTGACCTTGAAAAGATCTGCGCAGCGACGCAATGCCGGTGCGCAGCAGGACATTCAGGCGCGTCGACTTTTCGATTTGCCCCATGCGGCGAAAGAAGAATTCTTCGTCGATCTGGTTCGGCGGTCGATGATGATAGCGCGCCATGTACGCCCTGAGGCCGGTCGCGTCGAAAAGGCGGCTGCCCAGCCGCTGCCGGGAAATGGCATCCAGCGTCCCGTCTCGTTTTACGCAAAGACGGGATAGCGCAAGGTCGAACGCCGCAGGGATTAGCTGCAAGCCGTGTTCCGAAACGATCTCCCGGACATCGAGCGGATAATGCAGAAGACGACCTGAGGGACTGACCCGGCGTTGAATGCGCCGCACCCTGGGACACAGTTCCTTGATGTCCGGTGCCAGCTCGAAGATCTTGGCATTGTCTTCATAGAAGATGCTGCCAACATCGAAGGTGTATTCGCCGATTTGGCGAGAGCGGTGGATCCCGCCGCAGGCATTGTGCCGATCGATCACGGTAACGCGAAATCCCGCGTTAGTCAGACGATCTGCCGCAGCGAGTCCGGCAATGCCGGCGCCGAGCACAACGACGGTTTCGGTCGCGTGCGAGGGTCTGGGATCAAGCATGCGCAGATCGCCTCGAATCGGGCCGTCCGCAATGCGGCAGTCGCGCTGAACGGGGTGTCATCTCAATAGGACCCACGCGCCAGCATGACGGTCGGCACCGTCTTGCAGATCAGCCATGTATCGAGCAGCAGGCCCTTGCGGGAGACATAGGCGACATCCAGGCTGACACGCTGCTGGTAGGATGTGTCGCTGCGGCCGCTTGTCTGCCACAGGCCGGTCAGTCCGGGGCGCACGAAACAGTAGTGTTCGAAATGGCGACCGTAGCGTTCGACTTCGGCTTCGACGATCGGCCGAGGTCCGACAATGCTCATTTCGCCGCGCAGAACATTGATAAGCTGGGGAAATTCGTCGAGGCTCAGTTTCCGGACGAGTGCGCCGATCCCGGTGACGCGCGGATCATTCCTCAATTTCCGGGTTGCGTTCCATTCCTGCCGGGCCGCCGCATTGCGCCGCAAGTGGGCTGCAAGGATCGCATCGCCATTGACCTTCATCGTTCGGAACTTGATGCAATCGAAATAGCGGCCCCTGAAGCCGATGCGCCGATGTCTGTAAAACAGAGGGCCCGGGTCGCTCACCAGCAGTACCGCCGAAAGTAGGACGAGAAAGGGCAAGGCAAACACGAGCAGTGCGATGGCCACGACGATATCGAACAATCTCCAGAGAATTGTTGCGAGGATCGATGACGGGCTTGGTGCTAGAGTGTGCTCAACGGCATTATCCAGCAGGAAATAGTTGTCATTTCGGGCGACATTTATTTCCATGATTGGCCTGTTCACCAGATACCCCTCTATTATCGTAATCGATATTGTTGCTGATAATTGTTGGTTGGGTATCATTGGCCAAATCAGGCTCACAACCGGAGTTTCCTCCATACTGCACCAGATTGTCTTGCAGTAGGGCTTCTGTAGCGGTGAAGTGAGAGCGTCTTGATTGTAATTATATGAAAATTATGAAAAATATTACTATATTGGAAATGGTTCGTTTACGAAGATATGAGTTCGAAAATTATTATTATTAATTGAAGAATACGCATGTTTACGTGATAATTTATGGAACTATATCGGAATTGATCCTAATATTGGGTGTGGATCGCAATAACGGTACGCCGAGGGGAAGATCGAACTCGGCTGTGAGCTGCCGGTATGCGTCGTTCACTCGAGCTTGCAGGGGGTCAGGCAGCTCGGCCATGATAGTTGTCCCTTTCGGGCAAAGGAGAGACGGTTCGATCCGGTTGTATTGGCCGCTGACGAGGGGGTCGCCGCCACCCCGTTCTCGCGAGGCGGCGGTGCTGATGTATTCGTTCCTGAGGGGAGGATCGAAGCGCAGCCGCCCCGAAATCCGCGCTAGCGTCTCATCCGGAGCCTGCAGGAGTTGCTCGTGCAGAATGCCGATCCGACGGTGCGGGGGGAAGTGGGGCCAGAGCCTTGCCAGCGCTTCGACTCGTTCTGCGTAATAGCCCGCTGCCTTGAGCGGCGTGTCGTAAGCCTGGCGTTCGAGGCGCGCGAACAGATTGGCAATGGAGGCAATCGTCTCATCCGGGCGGCGCGCAATGAAGATGGCACGCGCTTCGAAAAATTCGGGCCAGGCTTGTGCATCGTGCCGGTTGTGCAGGATCTTGTCGAAGAGCAGCCGTGCCCCCGGTTTCCAGCCTTCGCGTCGCATCTGGTTGATCGCCAGTCGGCCGAGCGCGCCGGGTCCGTCGTGGCGCACATGGGCTTCTCCATAGCCGCTGATGTCGTCGCGCGAACACAGGATATTGGACAGGGCAGTGGACCCGCAGCGCATATGCGCGAGGACGAAGACGCAATTGCGATAGCTGAAAAGGTCGCTGGTGCGGCTCAGCAACCAGCCGGCTGAGCGCTTGCCCGTTTCGCGCAGGGCCTGGATCATGGGGCGGACGCCTCCTTCATGGTCTGGATCGCGCTCGTCTCTAGCGGTCGGGCAGGCAGGACGCCGCCGCAACTGGGTCCATCGTGGAGCTAGTCGCGCTTGGGATCGCCGGGGCGCGCCCCCTAAAAGGAAGGCGTCACTCCCGAAGTGAAGCCTGGCAGGTGGCCAAGCCCGGTGCGCCTGTTTCTCCCGAATTGCCGCAGGTCGATCGCATGCAGGGTCGGCTGTGTCCGTTCGACCCGGTGCGCGAGGATCAGTTGAAGCGACGAACAGCCGAAGAACTGGAAGGCATGGTGCGCCGTATCAGGGATCTGCGCGCGTCGGGAAGGCGCTCCGGATTAGCGCTCTTCGCATTTCTTGCGCGGTCTCTGCAGCAGGTGTCGACTCTCGTCATGACTTTTCTGGCAGCCCGTTTCCTGCTGCCTTCCGAATACGGGGTCTATGCCCTGGGGATCGTGTTCGTCGTTCTGATCCAGACGCTGACCTACACCGGCTTTTACCAGTTCATTCTCAATGCAAGGCAAGACGATGCCGCTGTGCTGTCGACGTGCTTCTGGCTGATCTTCGGGCTTGTCACCGCAGCGTCCGTCATCCTCGCCGCGGCAGCCTATCCGATTGAGCGGCTCTTCGGTGCGAAGCACCTGGGGAACGTCATTGTCCTGCTCGCCTTGGTCCAGCCTTTGGCCAGCATCGGGGCCTGGTCTTCAGCTGCCCTGCTGCGGAGACGGGCGGTGATGTTGAATTTCACGATCATGTTCCTGCAGAACCTGATTGCCTTGTTTGCTGGCGGGTTGCTCATCTGGTTCTGGCATTCGCTCTACGCGCTCGTAGCCGTACGTTATCTGCGGGTCGTTTCGGGAGCAGTGCTGTTTGCCTCTCTGGGGCGCGATTGGCCCAGCCTGCGCTTCTCCCGCACGCTTGCCATCGAGGCTACCGGGTTTTCGGGCGGGCTCTATCTCTCCCGCCTGCTCGGCTTTCTCTCGCGTTATGCCGGGGACATCCTGCTCGGCCTGTTTCATTCCCCGGGTGCCGTGGGCCTGTACCGGTTCGGCAACCGTGTCGCCACTGGAGCTACCGATATCGCGATGCAGCCGATGAGCACTTTCGCGGCGACCCAATTCGGCGCGGCGGCCCGCGATGACCGTGAACTCGGTGCCGTCCTTGCGCGCTTTACCGGCACGATTGCCTTGCTCGGGGGGATGGTCGGGGCGGTCGTGATAGTCCTTGCGCCGGACGTTATCGCTGCCTTCTTTCAGGCTTCATACCGGGGAGCCCTCGTCGTCACTGCGGCGATGGCTTTGCGGGGCATGGCCGGAGTTGGGCAGTCCCTCGTCGAACCGGTCTTCGCAGCTCTGGGCAGGACGAGTTGGGTCCTGATGTTCAACCTCGTTGCCGGCTTCATGTCGATTGCCGCTATCGCGGTGACGGCGCCCTTCGGACTGGGTGCGCTGGCCTGGGGGCAGGTTCTCGCCGTGCTCGCGATGACGGGACTGGCCTTCTTCCTCATGCGCGGACGTGGCAATGTCGATATCGGCGATGCCGGTCGGCGTTTTCTGGGCGCCGGCGTGCTGGCGTTGGCCTATGGCCTCGCGCTTGCCGCCGTCCGGCACCAGCTCTTGCCGATGGCGGGGATTTCGCCTGTCCAGATGCTCCTTGCCGGTCTCGTTGCCGCGACCGTTCTGGGGGCCTTTCTTCTCGTTCTGGCGATGCGTCTGCGTATCTTCAGCCTCCATGCCTTTTCAGGCTGACTGCTAACTTTCCGGGAGATCAAGCCTTGCTTCACTGTCCTGCTGAAAACCTGGTGTTCGTCCATGTCCCCAAGAATGCCGGGAAGAGCGTGCGTCATGCTCTGTCCCGTCATGCGGCTCTCTCGTGGTCGTTTCTGGCGAGCGATCTTGGTGTCAGTGAGGCGCGAGCCGAACGGGCGATGGACGAAGAAGTCGACGTGCCCGGGCTCGGCCGCGTCAAGCCGGCGCATCTGCCGCTGCCGATCATGGCAATGCACTTTCCGCAGACTTGGGTGACGATCCGGTCCGCCCGCAGCTTCATCCTCACGCGCCCGCCACGCGATCGTTTCTTTTCGGCGCTGTTGCAGCGACTGGGGGAATTCGCGGATATGCGTTCGATCCGTGCCGACGATCCCCGCGTGCGGCAGGAAGCGGAACGTGTTTGCGCCTGGCTCGAAGGGCGCGGCGTCTTTGCCGATGTCGAATACATCCACTTCTCGCGGCAAGTGGACTATGCCGATCGTGCAGGTAAACGGATCGTCTCGGCGCTTTTTCCGCTCGATCGGATCGGTAGCGCCGCGCAATGGCTCAGCAATGAAACCGGGTTGCACCTTGAATTCGCCCACGATCACGCACGACGGGAACCTCGCAAATGGGCAGGCGCACTCCAGCCTGCCGCGCGTCTGGTGGGGCGCCGCGTCCTGCCCTTGGCCGTCAAGAAGGCGATATATCCGCTCTGGATGAACAGCGGCCTCTTTGCCGACGCGGCAGGTCGGTACGAAGCGATCGATCTCGGCCCCGATGTGGAGAGGTTCATATCGGACTATTATGCCGCCGATGCCCGTCTTCATGCGGAAGCCGTGACCTTTGCCGAGCGGCAGGACCTCGGGGTCGTAGCCTGACTCATGGCGGGCATTACCATCAACGGCAAGTTCCTCGGCGCACCGCTCAATGGGGTGCATCGCATGGCAGCACTCTATGCGCGCGAACTGATCCGGCGCGCCGGGGAGTCCCATCGGGTGCAGGTCCTGGCACCGCAAGGCGCTGCGGTGCCTCCGGGCTTCCGTGACCTTGCGCCGAAAATGGCAAAGGGCCTTTTCGGCGCCGGACAGGGTTGGGAAATGCTCACCTTGCCTGCCCGCGCACGTGGGCATCTGCTGGTGAACTTCTGCAATCTCGCGCCTCTGGCCCATGCCAATTCGCTGGTCATGATCCACGATGCGCAGACTTTTCTATATCCCGGCGATTACAGGGGGCGGCAGGCGCTGGCCTATCGCGCGCTCCTGCCACGTATCGCGCGGCGCGCGCGCAAGATCCTGACGGTGTCGCACTTCGCGCGGGAATCGCTGATCGCGCACGGCATCGGGGCAGCTGCGAAGATCGACGTCGTCCACAACGGGACCGACCACATCCTCGCCGAGGCCGAAGATGCCTCCATTCTGCGCCGCCACGGCTTGCAGCCGGGCGGTTACGTGCTGACGATCGGGTCGACCAAGGGCTACAAGAATTTGCGCCGTGTGTTTGAAACCATGGCATCTCCGCTGCCCGGCCGCCAGAAACTGGTCGTGGCCGGTGGCCCCGATGAAGTGAACTATCGGCGTGCCGGCTGGAAACCGCCGGAGGGGACGATTTTTACCGGCTTCGTCTCCGATGGCGAATTGCGCGCGCTTTACGGATCTGCAGGCGCTTTCGTCTTCCCGTCCTTAACCGAGGGGTTTGGACTGCCGCCCGTCGAGGCCATGCACTGCAATACCCCGGTGGTGGCGGCACGTGCCGGCGCCATGCCGGAAGTCTGCGGCGACGCGGCCCTGCTGGTCGAAGCGGACAATCCGCGGTCCTATCGGGAGGCAATCCTGGCCTTGTTGGACGATACCGAGTTGGCGGAGCGACAGCGCCTGCGCGGTCGCAATCGTGCGGCGACCCTATCGTGGGATGCCGCAGGCTCGCGTCTGGCTGAATTGGTCTGCGCGCTTGCCCAGCCAGGGGCGGGACGAACCTGACGGCGGCATGCAGGCGGCCTTGCGCTGCTTATGATGCCAAACATGGTGCGTCCGTCTCGCGCCGCTGCGCGTATGCCTCCCGGATCCGGGCTGCCTATAAGTCCAAACTAAAAACCTGGCCATCCCGAGGGTGTTCACGAAGGAGAGGAGAGCCAGCGCCATGATGATGGCTCTACCGTCCGTTCGTGCGTCAGATTTGCACTGGCGCTACCTCCAGGCCCAGCAAGGCGGCGGCATTGAGGCCGAGGATCCTGGCCTGGTCGGCCGCGTCGAGCCTTGCATGAAACCCCACGGGATCGGGTTCGGACATGTCGAAGGGATAATCGGTGCCAAGGCACAGCCTGTCCGCTCCATGGGTGCGCACGAGGCTGTCGAGTTCGTCGTGGTCGAACACCAGCGTGTCGAGCCAGAGTTTGCGCAGATAGCTTGAGGGCGGATGCTGGCAATGCTCGCTGCAATCGCCGCGCGCGCGCCAGCCATGGTCCATGCGCCCCCAATAACCCGGGATATAGCCGCCCCCATGGGCCACGCAGATGCGCAGGCCCGGATAACGATCAAGAACGCCGCCGAAGATCATGTGGCCGATCGCCAGAGTGGATTCGAGAGGGTTGCCGATCAGGTTATTGAAGTAATATTCGCTCATCCGCTGCGCGTGCGTGAAGCCGAGCGGATGGACGAAGATGAGCACACCCAGTTCCTCGGCTGCGGCCCAGAAGGGGCGCAGCGCTTCGGCATGGAAATCCATCCCGTTCACGTTCGTGCTGATCTCGATCCCACGCAGGTCCAGATCCTTTACGCAGCGCCGCATTTCCGCGACGGCCATCTCGACATTCTGCAGCGGCACCGAGCCCATGCCGACGAACCGGTCGGGATGCTGTGCCACCGCCTGCGCCATCCCGTCATTGACGGCGCGAGCTGCATCACGGCCGGTTTCGGCGTCGGTAAAGTAGAAGTACTGACCCGGGCTGGGCGAGATGGCCTGCACGTCGATACCCAGACGGTCCATGTCCGCGAGGCGGGTGTCCAGGGTGTTGAGAGTGCGCCCAATGCTGGCGAACTGGGCCCGGTTGACTTCGGCGGTCTTGGCGCTGGTGAAATCGTTGATGCCGGGTGGAGGTCCCGGGTACTTCGCCTGGACTATGGCGTCCGCAGCTGGAATGCCGAGATGACAATGAATGTCGACGACCAGGTGCTTGCCCCGCGCCTGCACGGGAATCGGCTTGCGCTCGCCGCAAGTAAAAAGGGTCATGTGAAACTCCGTGCTGGATGAATGGTACCCGCGCACGGGCCGAATCCGATGGGGACGAAGTCTTCGGCCATGGCGCGGCCGCGCAGGGTCAGCGTGTCGCCATCTTCCAGCATCGTGCGTTCGCTGCCGTCGGGCAGGCGGATCGGTGCTCCGCCGCGCAGGGTGATTTCGGCAAGGCAGGCGCGGGCCTCATCGTCCGGGCCTGATACGGTGCCCGTGGCGATAAGATCGCCCGGTTCCAGCGGTGCGCCATTCGACCCTTGATGCGCGACCATCTGGGCGAGCGTCCAGAACAGGTCGCGCAGATTGCTGCGCACGATTTGCTGCGAAGCGCCCGCCTCATTGGTCAGTTCGGCGGTGAGTTCGACGCAGATTGCGCCCCGTGCCTGATCGGCCGGAGAGAGCAGGTGGGCGGGGACAGGCGCTTCCGTTTCGGCGCGTCCGCGAGCGGCCACGCGAAAGGGGGCCAGGGCTTCCATGGTCACGATCCAGGGGCTGATGGTGGTGACGAAGGACTTTCCCAGATGGGGGCCGAGGATGGACTCGAAGAACTGGATTCCGCGCGCTGACCAGTCATTGACGAGACAGCAGCCGAATAGGGACGTGTGCGCATCGGCCATGCCCATCGGTTCCCCGAGGGCGTTGCCTGCCCGCAGCCATGCGCCGAATTCCAGTTCGAAATCGAGCATCGGTTCGGGGCCGAAGCTGACGGCACCGCTGCCCGAAGGCAATTCGTACTGGCCGCAGGGGCGCACGACCGGTGTCCCGCTGACTGCGACTGAACTGGCACGCCCGTTGTAGGCGACCGGCAGGCTCATTGCCGCGAGCTTGGGCGGGGTGCCGCCCATGCGGACGATGTGGTCGATCGAAGTGCAGAAGTCGGTGAAGGCCTTCGGCTTGAGCGGCAGCAGCAGTTCTGCCTCGGCCATGGGCACAAGCGTGTTCTGCAGCACGTTCGGATCGCCGCCGCCGTCCTGGCGGAACAGGTCGGAAAGGCGGGCGCGCAGGACGCTGACTGCCTTGGGTTCGCAGGTCAGTAGCGGCGCGAGCGTTTCCCCCGATGCCGCGCGCGCTGCGCTCGACGCCGGACCATCTATCAGGCCACCATCGAGCAGAGCATTGAGGTCGATGATCGCATCGCCCAGCGCGACGCCGCCTCTTGTCCGCCCGGCGGAACGAAAAAGGCCAAACGGCAGATTCTGGATCGGGAAATCGGTATCTTCGCAATTGGCAGAGGCGAACCAGGATCGACGCGCGGGATCGTGCGTTTCGTTCAGGTCAATGGTCATGACCACAGCCGTCAGCATGCGCCGCCAATTCACGGCTGTAGCGCCCCATCTCGCCGAACAGGTCGCGCGCATCCTCGGGCGGCATCTCGACGCCCCATTGCCGGTAGAGCGAAAAGACATTGGCGACGATCCGTTCAGGATCGGTCCAGCCGCGATATTCGCGCATATTGATGTCGCGCGCGGCTTCCTTCCAACCCATTCCCGCCTCATAGCGCTTGCGGGTCTCTTCACGAACGTATTCGAAATAGACCTTCAGGCTGGCGACCGCAGACTTGTCGGTGATCGGTCCATGACCCGGCACGACCACTTGCGGGTCAAGCGCGATGATATGGTCGCAGGCGGCGATCCAGTTCTCCACCGGACCTTCCCACATGATCGGGTGGCCTTCGTTGAACAGCAAGTCGCCGGTGAAAACCACGCGATCCTCCGGAAGCCAAAGGATCGTATCCGAGGCCGTGTGCGCCGGGCCGAGATCGACCAGGTCCACCTGCTTGTCGCCCACGTTCAATGTCAGCCGATGCTCGAATGTGCGCGTCGGCATGGCAACGGAGTCCAGATCGGTCCAGTCGAACTTGCGCCCCATCGTCTCGTAGAGAAAGGCGCCTGCATCACCCATCTTTTCCCAGTTGTCGGGCAGGCTGGCGAATTGCTGCGGGTTGAAATCTGCCATCTCGCTGGCCGTTTCGCGCGTAGCGATGATTTCTGCGCCTTCGACGAGCCCGTTGCCGACGAAATGGTCCGGGTTGGCATGGGTATTGACCAGTCTGTCGATATGATCACCGCCCGGAACGCGGGCGAAATCATCCAGCATGTCGCGCGTGAGCGACCGGCTCATCAATGTGTCGACCAGCAGCGTTTCGCCTTGCGATGCGATCAGGCCGGCGTTGGACCAGCCCCAGGTGCCGTCGGGTTGAACATAGCCGTAAACGCCGTTGCCGATATCATGTACGCCTTGCGTGAATGGCCAGTTCGCCATCTGTCGCCTCCTTCTCCTGCGCCGACTCTAGCGCCTGAATTCCTGTTCACAAGAATAATATTTGTGTCTAGCGTCCCCGGCATGACGACCGGGAAATCAAAGAAGCGCGGACAGGGGCGACCGATCGCCTCGAAGAACGGCGTAGGGCGCGATGCGTTGATCGCAGCTACGTGCAAGTTGTTGCAGGATCTGCCGCCCGCTCAGGTCACGATCGCTGCGGTCGGACGCGAGGCGGGCGTCGATCCCGCTTTGATCCGCTATTATTTCGGCAATCGCGAGGCCCTGTTGTTCGAAGTCGCACAGCGGCTTGCCAATCCGCCCGAAGTTCTCGCCATTGATGCCGACATCGACCCGATCGACCAGCTGGAAGCCTTCATTCACGCCGCCTTCGCCTTCACGCGATCGGCCAAGTACATGCAGCGGCTGATGACGGAGGAACTGAGCGAGGCGAAATCCCCGGAGATCCAGCAGAAGCTGCGCGAATGGCAGAAGCGGCCGGTATCCGTCTACGAGGCGATCAGGCAGCGCGATGGCGGTGATTCCCTGGCGGAATACGATCCGCTCTTTCTCCATCTCGCGGTTGTCGGCATGAGCGACTTCTTCCGTTCCGGCGCATCCGTGGTGAAGATGCTGGCGCCCGAGGGGGAAGACCTGGCAGAGCTGGAGAAGCGCTACGAGGCGTTTGTCGTGCGTGTTCTGCTGGACGGGTTGCGTCGGCGCGAGTCCTGAGCCAACCGGGCGTCGCACGAAGGCGACATGTGGCTTGGCCCGCTCACGGCATCTCTTCGGCAACGCAGGGGTTGCGCTGGTTGCCAAGGCCGGTGATGCTGCCTTCCATCACATCGCCAGGCTGCAGGAAGACCCCGAAGGCCGAGCCATTGCCATAGGGAGAGCCGGTGCAGAGGAGGTCGCCGGGCTGCAGCACGACCCGCTCGGAAAGGAAGGCGATCTGGCGTTCGATGCTGATCATCATGTCGGCCGTGCTCTCGTCCTGATAGACTTTGCCGTTCACCGACAGCCGGATGCCGAGATTGTACGGGTTTGCGATCGCCTGTTTCGGCACGATCAGCGGACCGAAGGGGAGAAAGGTCGGGAAGCTCTTGCCCGATAGCCAATCCGGTCCGATCGCCGAACCGTCACGGCGAAACAGGAGTTCGCGCGCCGTGATGTCGTTGACCACTGCAAAGCCGGCAACGTAGTCCATGGCTCTTTCGGCCGTCACATGATGGCAGCGCTTGCCGATGACCACGCCCAGTTCCAGCTCCCAGTCCGGCTTCTGGACATTGTGGGGCAGGATCACCGGGTCATTCGGGCCGATCACGCTCGAAGGCAGCTTGATGAAACAGAAGGGCGTGGCGGTCGCAGCCTTTGCGTCCATCACTTTTTCGGCATCGGCCCTTATCTCCTCGGGAGTCATATTCTCCTGCTCTGCCGTTCGCATCGAGGGGTCGCCCATCATCAGGCCGATCACGTGCTTGCGGTAATTGGCGCCGGCGCAGAATACCTGCCGGGGAATGTAGGGCGCGAGCGCGGTGCGTTCGTCGAAGCGAACCGCATCGGCCCAGACGCTTTCGTCCAGCCGTTCGATCGCCGCGCAGGTCGCATCCCAGTTGTCGATAAGGGCCAGAAGATCGTCCTTCAGGCCGTGTCGCACGAGTGGCAGGGCCTTGCCATCCCGGACCAGGACGGACTGCGCCTTGCCGTCCAGCGCCAGTGTCGCCAGTCCATAGTCGCTCATCTTACTCTCCCGGGATCGCCTAGTAGGCTTGCTGGAGCCGGGCCATGGTGGCGCCCAGCATCCTGTTGGCTTCGACCTGATCGCCTCCGGTCATCTCGATTTCGCCGATGCGCACCGAGTTTTCGACGACGAGCCGCGCGCGTTCGATCCGCCGGGCCATGAAAGCTGCCAGCGCTGCCCCGATATCATCGTGCCGTGCCAGTTCATCGGCGAGCACTAGGCCGTCTTCCACTGCCATGCCCGCACCCGATGCCATGTGCGGTGTCGTTGCATGGACGGCATCGCCGATCAGCACGATACGACCCTTGTACCAGGGCTCTTCGAGGAGCAGCCATTCGAGCGGACGATAATTGACCAGTGATTGCGGTCCAAGGCCCTCGCGCACTTCGGCGACGTAGCTACCGAACGGGGCAAGCAGGTCTTTCAGGTGATCGACGAGCGCATCTTCCGGGAACCAGGGATTGTCCGGAACATGCTCAAGGACGAACACGTACATGTCCGTGTCGGAGACCGGATTGAAGCCCACCTTGACCGGACCGCCGAAGAACATTTCCGCACGGTCGAACCCCGCCGGGCGCGGCGCGATGGCGCGCCAGCATCCTTGCCCGGTAAAGCGCGGCGCAGGGGCCTTGGGGAAGACTGCCTGACGCGTCTGGGAGTTGATGCCGTCTGCGCCGATCACCAGATCGTATCGGCCCGCAGCGCCATCGTCGAAGCCCACGCCGACGCCAAGGCCGTCATCCTCGAGCCGATCCACGCGCACGCCCAGGCGCACCGCAATGCCCGCCTCCCGTACCCGCGCGGACAGGATGTCATGCAGTACCGGCCTCATGATCCCGCCCCCCGACTGGATCGGTGCCGGGTTTTCCGGCACCGGTGACTCGAACAGGACCGTGCCGTCCGGCGCGCGTCCGCGCATCCCGGTTCCGACGTGTCCGCGCTGGCGTACGTCATCCAGGATGCCCAGATCGTCGAAAGCCCGCAGCGACAGGCCGGTGACGCTGATGCCCGCACCGTAGACCCGCCAGTTCGGATCCGCGTCGATCAGTTCGACCGCGACCCCCCGGCGTGCCAGCGCAAGCGCGGCCGTCATGCCGCCAATGCCACCGCCGATGACCAGTGCGGTTGCAATCATGCCGGCACCTGCCACAGGCCCTTGTCCGGCGCCATTTCCGCATGCGGGCGATTGCCCGGGATGATGCGCCCGGTGCCCCACTGGTCCATGACCTCGATGCCCGGTTTGTAAACGGTGGGTTGCCAGCTTTCCTCGTCCACCGTTTCGAGATCGGAAGTATATTCGACCGTGTTGTCGTTCGGCGTCGAGTAATAGCTGAAGGTGTTGTTGCCGGCGGTGTGCCGTCCCGGCCCCCATTGGAGATGGACACCGGCCTTTGTCATGCGTCCGAGCCCCTTCATCAGCGCGTCGATGGACGCGACATCGAAGGCGATGTGGTTGAGCGCGGGCGGACCAGGCAGGATCGCAAGGCGATGATGGGCCGGATTGCAGCGCAGGAAGACCATGAAGTCACCCAGCCAGTCCGTCAGGCGGAAGCCCAGGACTTCGCGATACCAGCGTTCCAGTTCCCCATGCTGGGGTGAGTGAAGGACGACATGGCTGATCTGCAGCGGGATCGCCTCATGTTCTTCGACTGTTCGGATGGCGCGCGGAATAGTATCCGCGATGATCTCCACCGCGCGGCCATCGGGATCGAAGAAGCGGAAGGCGTAACCGCCGCCTGGACCGCTGGCCGGACCGGGCTCGGCAATGATCTTTGCGCCCGACGCCTTCACTTGCGCGAACAAGGCGTCGACATCGGCGCTGCTGTTGGCAGTGAATCCGATCAGGTCGGTCTTCTTCTCATCGTCCTGCCGCAGTCGGATCACATAGGGATGAGGGGAGGCGGCAGTCGCGAGATAGACCATGCCATCCACCTCGGCGACTTCCTCGAGGCCCCAGGTGTTGCTGAAGAAAGTCCGCTCTGCCGCGAGATCGGGCACGGCAAGCGCGACATACTGGAGATCGTTAACTGATGCTGTCATTTCAGTCCTCTCAGGACGGGTTGCCCTCAGTAGTGGAAGCTGGCGCGCAACCCGTAAGTGCGCGGTTGTTCGGCATCGGCCACATAGAGGTTGGCGCTGTTGATGACCGCGTTCGCCAGGCGCCGGCTGTCCGTGACATTGAATGCGTAAGCCGTGATCGACCAACGATCGCTCGCCTGGGCCAGGGTTGCGGACAGCGTGGTGACGAAATTGCTCTTGCTCTTGAGGAAAGGCAGATAATCGGCACTGAAGTAGGTGGAACTGCGGTAGCGCGTTCCGGCCTGCAGCACGAGCTTGAGGTCGCCAAGCGGCACGGTCTGTTCGCCGTTGACCGTGAAGGACCACTTCGGTGCATTGAAGGCCTGCCGTCCCGAGCAATCGATCTCGAACACGTTGACAACCGAGCCGCCGGGCGTGGTTTGGGTTGTTGGGCTGTAGCCGCAGGCTGTCTTGGGCGGCAGGCCCTGGTTCGGCGCGTAATAGACGAAGCTGTCGTATTTCGTGTCCAGATACTGAATGCTACCGGAAAGCAGCGTATCGGGCGTTGCCTGGAATTCGACATCGAGATCGACGCCCTTGATCGTACTGGTGCCGATGTTCCGGGTCAGCAGCACCGTCGACGGCGGATCGCCCAGATCGTATCCGAATTGGCTGAACTGCTGGTTGCGATACTTCCAGAGGAAGGCTTCGACATTCAGTTGCAGGCGATTGCCAAGGAAGCGGTTCTTCGAGCCCAGTGTATAGGCGTCCAGCGTTTCGGGCTGATAGCTGTCCAGCCCCCGGGCGAACGAGAAGCCGCCGGCATGGTAGCCGGTTTCGAAGCTGGCATAGACCATGTTGCTGGGCGAGAAATCGTACTGCGCCGCAAGGCGGTAGGTGAACTTGTTGTTCTTCAGCGACGAATTGATGACGATGGGCGAGCGCAGAACGAAAGGCGCCGTTTGCGAGCCGCCGAAGGCATCGGGCAGAACAAAGAGCGGGACTGACGTGACCGGGATCCCTGCCGCGCCATAGAAGCTCTCGACGTCCGCGCCATTGGTCGCGAGCGGCATGAAGGGCAGCGTCGGGCAGCTATTACGCAATGCCGGGTTGCCGCAGAACAGGATATAGACGTTCGAGACGCCGTCGAAGGACTTGCGATCGGACGTATAGCGTCCCGCCGCCGTCAGGCTCAGCCTTTCGATGGGCCGGAAGGTGAACTTGCCGAAACCCGCCCAGGATTTGGTGTGCGTATCGAACTCCTGGAAAGGCGAAAGCGTCCACTGGTTATAGTAGGCCGTGGCGCCGATCTTCTCATCGAAATACATGCCGCCAAGCAGATAGTCGATCTGGGGACCGGCCTGGCCCGCCCAGCGTGCCTCGATGCTTGCCTGCCGATCGTCCTCCTTCGAACCGGCTTCGCGGAATATGTTGGCGAACCGGTAATCGATGTGCGCTTCGCGCCAGGCGGGCTGGATCGTCAGGGTGCCGATATCGGTCTTGTAGTTCAGTTCCGCGGTCACGCCCCAGTAATCGTTATCGTTCGATGGGTTGCCATCGCTCGCCGCACCTGCGCGACCGACTTGCGTGATGTAGCGTGAGGCCAGGTAATCCTGGGATGCCGGATCACCGAGGCCCTGCAGGGACGAGAAACCGGATCGCTTGTATTCGTAGCCGGCAAAGCCGCTCGGGCCGAAGGTCGGATCTACCGAGCCGAAATAATAGCTCGAGGAGCTGGCGCCGCCCTGATGGGCGTAGTCGGCGGCAATGCGCAGATCCAGTTGCGGGGCGGGTTCGGCGTAGATCTGGAAGCGCGCGCCGTATTCGCGCTGGTTGCCGGTGCCGTCGCTCATGAACGCATCGTGCCGCGACAGCGTACCCGCCAAGCGCATGGCGACCGAGTCGCCTGCCGGGACATTGAGCGCAGCTTGCGCGGTCCACCAGTTGTAGTTGCCATAGCCGACCGTGGCGTCAACGCCGAACTCATCGAGGCGCGGCCTGTTCGGGATCACGTTAATCGCGCCGCCTGTCGCATTGCGCCCGTAAAGCGTGCCCTGCGGCCCCTTGAGCACTTCGACGCGCGCGAGATCGTAGAACATGCCGGATGTCGAACTGGGTCGGCCGATATAGACACCGTCATAGTTGAACGCGATGGCGGGGTCCGAATAGGCGTTCACCGTGTTGTTGCCGACGCCGCGCAGGTAGAAAGTGGTGGTGCCGCCTGCACCGCCGACGGTGGCGAGCGCCGGGGATGTGCGCGACAGGTCTTCCGCCCGGGTCACGATCTGCTGACGAAGATCCGCGCTCGTCACCACATCGACCGGCAAGGGCGCCTTTTGCGCGCTCTGGCTGACGCGTTGGGCAGTGACCACGATTTCTTCCAGACCTCCAAGGCGGGTCTGTGCATCGCTGTCCTGAGCGACAGCAATCTGCGGCAGCACCATGGCCGCGCAAATCGCAAGTGCAGATACGCTACGATGAAAGACGTTCATCCCACTCTCCCCTCTGCTTTCCACCATTTATTCTTTGATGAATGAATTATTTATTCCCGCTATCATGAATAATGAGCCCGATCAATACCGAAAGTGTCCGCTTGGACGGCCTCCCGGCGCGGCCGCGCGGACAAGGGGCAGGCTCGGGTGGATCGGTCGGCCGCTCATTGGGGATGACCGTGCTGCAGGGTCACGGCGACACTTGGGATGGTCTAGAACGGGAAAGGGGGCGTCATGCCGTTCGTTCGCCCCAAGCGGCCGCAATGGCCATGAGGCAGTACGTTCACTTATCGTTGCGCTGCTTCACAGATCGTCGGGCAAGCCGCAGGAATAGCTTTTCGCAGCCATTGGATCGCCGTCGCCGTCATAGTGCGCAACCCATGGATAAGCACAGAGCGGCCGTTCCATTGGCGCGCGCGGCGGGATGGGCGGCTGTCCGGGGAAGGGCACCAATTGCGTCGGGCGTGTGGCGGTGATGCGATCGGGGGCATGGCCCGTAGCCGCCCATTCATCGATCGTGCCGAGCGTGTCGAACTCGCTCGGCCCTTCGCCGCCCGAGCAGTGATCCATGCCGGGCGCCATGAACAGGCGCAGCTGCTTCTGCGCTGTCTCTCGCGGGAGCGCTGCATAGAGGTCCCGATAGAAGCGCAGCGTATTGGTTGCAGGGATCAAGCCATCGGTCCAGCCATGGCTCAGAAGCAGCTTGCCGCCACGCGCGAAGAACGGGCCGAGCCCGTCCGAAGGCACGTTGAGCATCCTCGCGCCGAACTGGCGCGCGTCGTTCGTCAGGCTGCGATAGTCTGACGCCCGCCAGTCCCAACGATCCCTGCCGCGATAGACGAGGTCGCGGAAATAGCTCATCGCAACAGGGAAAGGCTCCGCGCCCATGACCAGCGCGGCCATCTGCATTTCGGAACCGATGGGCCATCCGGGCAGCAACTGCGTACCGTCCGTGGCGCGCACCCCGTCATACATGTTGCGAATGGCGGAAACCTGGCCTGCGCTCAGGCAACCTTTCTCCTGCCCGGGTTTGCATTGCAGGCTGGCAGGGGTGAAGCTGCATTGTTGCGGTCGGCCGATCAGCCCATCCTTGACGCCATCAAGCCGATCGCATTGTGCGACCGCCGCGGCGTGGACCAGGCCCAGTTCGGCGGGCGTGATCCGCACCCTGAAGCGCTGCGGCTGCCAGCCTTGCCACATGCTCTGGGTCATCAGGTCTGTCATCGGATTGGCCGGAGCCATGGCGCTGATCGCGTCGAAATCCTCCGGATAGCGATGCGCTGCCATGAGGCCCTGCCTGCCGCCGGTGGAGCAGGCGTTCCACAAGGAGAGCTGAGGCGCGCGGCCGTAGAACGCTTCGATCACCTGTTTTGCCGCGACGGTCGTCACATGTATGGCTCGATAGCCGAAATCGACCAGCTTTTCCGGGTGATCCACGGCCCATTCGGCCGTCATGCCATTGCCGGTATGGCCCGTGTCGGTGGCGGCTGTAGCGTAGTTGCGCGCAACATTGCGCCCCAGTTCGGCGAAGCTGATCGAGCCGGCCCAAATGCCATTGCCGACCCCGGCATATCTGCCGTTCCAGCCATCGAGCGGCAGCCAGACCTCGCTCTTGATGTCCGAATCCGAAGAGGGTGTCAGCGTCATGCGCACCCGGCAGAAGGCGGGTACGCCCGAATAGGCCGCTGCGGTAACGCCGGGCGGCGGACCCGAGTCGGCAGGTGGTTCGAAGCCCCCTTTGGCGACGATCCCGGCGCTGGTGATCCTGCCGCCCCGGATAGCGAGGTCCGTCAGGTCCGAACAGGTTGCCTGGGCGGGTGCTGCGAAGGCCAGCGCGCATGGCGAGGCAGCGACGGCAAGAATGCGCTTGGTGTGCAGTATCCCCATTACGGTCTCCCGGTCTGTTCTGCCTTGGCTGCGTATTTCATCCGTTTCGGGGGCATCGTGCGGATCGTCCCGGCGGAGGCAGTCCTTCGGCATGAAAGCTCACGCGACAGGTAATTCGAACGTTCGTTCCAGAGGAAGTGACAAATCGTACAAGGGGGCACTTCGGCTTATGCTCGACAGATGCCCCAAGGGCCGGTCGATGCTCGTCAATCGAAGAACGCCTGCGGCCACCGCGGGTTCTGCCGGCAGATAGAGGTGCAGAAGAACCACTTTCGAACACACTCAGAAGTTCTGAGAAAATGAGATGGAGGCCCGAGCCGGAATCGAACCGGCGTATACGGATTTGCAGGATGGCTGGGGAGGCACTCGGTTTGCGGAAAGGCGCAGATTTCTGCGGTTTGTAGACGCTCCCCTCAGTGCGTGGGGTGGGGCATTTCGGACCATTTGCCCCACCCTTGGGAGGCGATTTGTCGGCATGGAATACGGTCATCTTCTGGACCGCATCAGATAGGGTTTTATCTTCTACGTGGGCGTAGCGAAGTGTCGTCTGGATGGTCCTATGGCCCAAGAGCTGCTGAAGGACCCTCAGATTCACTTCAGCCTGTACGGCCCGCGTTGCGTAGGTGTGACGACAGGCATGAAACACGAAGGTCTTATCGTGCTCCAAGCCCATCGCCTTTCGGGCGTAGTCCCATTCGTTCCTGAGCTGCCAATAGTCAGGCATCAGGCCCTTCGTGACCAGAGGCGCTAGGCGCTGATATACGTCTGCTGAGATAGGTACAGACCGGGCGTGTCCGTTTTTGGTTTTCCAGAGGTGGACCCAAGCGGGCGTGACTTGATCGGGCTTCAGGGTGAGCAGCTCAGTTGCGCGAAGGCCGGTACGGACGGCGATGTATACCAGATCGTTGTATGGGTCAGGAAGGATGCCGCAGAGCTGAGCTTCTTCCTTTGCGGTAAGCCAGCGTATTCGGGTTTCGTCTTCGTCTCTCCATTCGAGTTCTGGGAGGTCGCAGGTCCTCAGTCCTCTGCGCTTACAGAACCGCAGGAAGGCGCTGACGCAGGAAATGTAGCGGTTGATTGTCGAGTCCGAACAACCCTCGTCCCTGAGCTTCATGACGATGCTGTCCGCGTTGTTTACGTCGAAGCTATCCAAGGGAAGCGCATCGCCCACGATAGACGCTATGCGTTCCAGCTTGCGGAAGCTCTCATGCTCCGTGGTCTGCCCTGACCAGAGGATGCCTTTCGCCTTCGTTATGCCGTCCCTGACAGTCAGGGCAGTGGGAACTGCAGGGCGAGGGGGAGGGGGTGCTGTAGGCACAGGCTCAGCGTTGTCTTCGACGCCTTGCAGTCGTCGCATTAAGGCAGCTTCGACCGCGCGGGCTTCCTTCATGTCGGCAGCTCGCCTGCGGAGGCGTTTGCCTTCGACAGTTACTTCGACACGGAAGCGGCCTGTGAGCTTTCCGTTCTTGCGGTCAGGATAGATTGGCATGGGATATGATTGGCTTGCGTTCCGGGTAGTCGTCAACGCTCTTGTAAATCTATTCCGGGCCAGCCTTTCTGATTGCCATGGCGATGCCTCCCAAATATCCGCCTAAACCGTCGAACCCGCAGGCTGTGAAGACGGCTAGAAGCGTCCCTGATAAGGCGTACGGCAGTGGGTCATGTTTTAATGCTCGCGCAGCCTGTTTTCCGTATCTAGCGATTTCTGCCACAAGGCCGCATTGGATCGTGTCTTTGAGTTTTCCATCTTCAACTGCGGTGAGAAGGGTGCCGAGTGCCACGTGAAGTTTGCGCAGACGCTCAAGAGCAAATTCCACTTCATCCAATGGTGGCCCGCCGTTGTGGTTGGGCTGTTCCAAGTGCGCAATAAGGGAACCGATTGCAGCTTGAGCGACAGGAATGAGCGTTTTGATAGCTTTCGCCTGTTGAGCTGTGGACTGTACGCCGGTCCAAGCGCTCGCATCGTAAGGTCCGGGCATCTTCGGAGACGATGCGGCTCCCCCTCTTTCTAGGAAATCCAATAATGGTTCGAATTGCTCTCGCAGAAATTGGCGTCGAGGCTCCCAACTGCCGTCTACTGTTTTCGCGAAGGACCACAGGGCGCTCAGATCGCGGTTACGACGAAGCCATGACGGCGCAAGACCGCCATAACGAGGGTCCTCTAACAGCTCGCGGCGCATTAGCTGATATTGGGCTTCTTCGAGGTTCTTGCCCCCTGTGAAGTACGCAATAAGCTCGCTCTGAAAATCTAGGACTCGATCAAACAACTCCTCTGAAGTCAGAGTAACTTCAAGACTAGGAGGGGAATCTTGTTGCGCTGCCAAAGTCGAATTAGTCCTTTCTCGCCGTCCACTTGTGGCTATCATTCACGTAATTTTCATCGAAGCGGAGTGCTTTGGCGATAAAATTCGGTATCAAGAATTTCTTCCACTGTTCAGGTTCTAGGAAATAGGCTGGCATAGGGACGGGTTGACCTTGCAAGCCCATCGCCGCTGCGGCCAGCGCACAGGTCACGTAGCGGTGTGCACCATCCAGAACTTGATCGTTACCCGGACCACAAACATTCACGCCAATGATAATCGGTTCAGGTGTTGCTAGAATTGTGTGATCTTTTATCCGATCCGGGTCTACAGCTCCCGATGTTATGAGGTGGTCCGCGCGTCCCCAATCTAGAAACGTGCCCACGACACTAAGATTTCCCAGCGTCCACTTTCGCATTGTGTAAACGTCGAAATAGAGGTGTTCCTCTGGGGATTGTCTCTCAAGTCTGTAAACTTCAGTTGCAGCATCACCAGCTTCGCGCAAATTAATGCGCATCCGCTTCATATAGGGATGCTCCAGTACGCGCTTACCTACTTGTCTTCTCAACTCTCGGCGTCTGTTCCTACTTTCCGACGACATACTCGCTGCTCCTGGTGGGGGCGATAATGTATTCGGTCATCGCAGAGCTAACAAGAACATTCAGGGAACTTTCCCCCAAGTTTGTTGAGCGGTTAGCTCAGCGAAAGGGCTATGAGTCCGGCGACAGAAAGAACCGCAGGCCCCCAAAGGAGCTTGGAAGCGAATCCGACGATTGCCGCTAGAATGATCGAAGGAAGCCAGCCGAGGCCAAAGCCGAATAGATAACCATAGGTCGCTACGCAGTACCACCATGACCCCAAAAACGCGATTAGGCCGAATACAGCGCCTATCCAGTCTCCGATGGCCCAGTACCAGCGATCAGCGAAGTCGTCCATTTCCGCCCCATCTGCTATTAGATTAGAGGGTATCAGGTAGGAAAATACTTACAATAGCGTTACTTGTTAGGAAGTTTGGAGTGCCGCCCAGCTTACACCGGGCGGCGAAAGATGGTCTTAAATGTCAGCCCGAAGACCGATTGCATAATACTTGTCGCCAGCGTTTGCCTTCACGCGAACCTTCGGCGCGACAGGGAAGCTGAGCGTACCATAGGGGCGGACCTTATCACTGCTGAAGCGAGCACCGCCGCCGAACTCAATGCTTGCGGGCAGTGTGTAGGTCGCCTCAATCTTGGCGTAGCCCTTTACGGCTGTGTTGTCGCATTTCGCATCGCTCGCGAACTGACCGTTTGAGCTGTCACGGCAACGCGTCTGGCCGTTGGAAAGGTCGTCTTCGTAGTAGCGATCATTGTCGCCCTTATAGATGAAAGCCCCTGCCATCGGGCGCAGAGTGAAGCCGGCAAGGGTCACATTATAGCCGATGCCGAGTTCACCACCCCAGACGGAGTGAGCGCGAGCGCCGTTGGCTTCCAGTGCGACGCCCTTGGCGTTTGCTGCTGGCGAGAAGGCAAGGGCCAGAGCTGCGGTTGCGGTGGCGAGTAGTTTCCTCATTGTTGGTGGTTTCCCCCTTAGTTGCTTTATTGCAGTGCGGGCCGTTACTGGGGGTGGCGGGCCTGCGCAAGTTTCAGAATTTTAATGCTAAATGGCTTGCGCAAGTTTCGGGGCGGACACTCCGCTCACTCAGGCCGAACAACAACTAACAACCGAAGCCTTTAACGGTCTTTTTGAAGTCACCAATCGGCAGGCGACAGGTGGACCCTAAGAAGCGAAAAGGGGACCCTAAAAGGGGACCCATAGCCGTCATGGCCTAAGTCCGTGCTTCCCAGTCGCCCGCGTCGCAGTGCATCCCGCAAGCTATCATCCGACCATGCGTTGCCGGGACATAAGGTCGTACCTGTTGTCGCCCTGCTGTTTCCCTCTGGACATTACGCGTCAGATAGTGTTTTGTTTCAGTCAACGTCCGTAGACAGAAATCACACAGGCTACTGCGATGACCACCTATATAGCTTACGCTCGCGTCTCGACCGCTAAGCAAGGCCGCTCAGGCTTGGGCCTCGAAGCGCAACAGCAAGCGATAAATGCCTACCTCAAGCCAGAAGATACGTTGCTTGCACCTACATACGTAGAGGTGGAGAGCGGCAAGCGTAGTGACAGGCCAGAGCTGGCGAAGGCACTGAGCCATGCCAAACTGACTGGGGCAACGCTCCTCGTCGCGAAGCTGGACCGCTTGGCGCGTAATGTCCGCTTCCTGCACTCGGTCCTAGAAAGCGGTGTGGAGGTTGCCTTCTGCGATCTCCCTCAGGTGCAAGGTGCGATGGGCCGCTTCATTGTCAATCAGATGGCGGGCGTTGCAGAGCTTGAGGCCGGATTGATTTCGGAACGGACTAAGGCAGCACTAAAGGCTGCGAAAGAGCGAGGGGTCCAGCTTGGCGGCTACCGTGGAGGCGAGAAGGTCGATCCGTCTTTAGGACTTGCGGAGCGTCAGCGTCGTGCTGAGGACTTCGCAGCTCGCGTCCGTCCGGTCATTGCGGAGGCTCAGGCTACGGGGGCGAACAGTCTCCGGCAGATTGCATCGTTCCTGACCGAGAAGGGGGTCCAGACAAGGCGCGGTGGACCATGGGACGCGGCGAAAGTTCGGAATGTAATGCAATCAATGTGATGAGTTTTTGACTTTTGATTATTGGGGCATTCCGCAAATGCAGTAAGTCTATGATAGTAGACTAAATAATTTTCATTTCAGCATCTTTTTGTATTGCCGCCGGAATCTCGATTCCCTACGTCAACGCCTCCACTGGCAATGAGGGAATACATGCAAGGCAGTTTTGAACTTGAAGGCGAAACTATCGTGGAACTCGATGACATGGGTGATGAAAGCATTGTCCTTAGCCAAGTCACAGAGTCAGGGGACCTGCACAGGGTAGTGCTGGAATGGCCTCAGCTTATACAGGCTGTGGAGGTCCTGCGGCCTCGCTACGAACCGAAAAACACAGAGCGGCCTGCGGAGCTTGCGGCCTAACAGGCAAGAGAAGGCGAGTGGGTGTCGTTACGCAAAAAACGTTACCGGTATACCCCTTGCCCACCCTTAGTGTACTGGGGGCTTCAAGTCTGCTTGGAGTGGGACAGAGAGGAAATAACATAGAGATTACCTCTCCTAGTCCTACCTCAGGCCATGACCTCAGGCATGACCCCAAGCATTTCCTTGAACTTCTCCTGCAAGGTTGCCCTAGCCAAGCTCTCAGCCTCCACCGGGACGATAAGACTATCGTGGACTGTGAGCGAAGGCACATCATGGTCGAAGGCCAGTGTCTCCATGCAAGCCAACATGATTTCACTTTCTAGGAACTGAAGCTCACCCCAGCCTGCCGGGACAGACCTTCCATCGCTTTGAATGAGAGCCAGCTTCTCAAGGATAGTGTCTCCCGTCCTACCGATGGGATAATCCTTCTTCACATCAATGCCATGCTTGCTGAGCAATTCGTCGGATGCATCTTTTGGCCACCTTAGGTGCCGCTTGCCATGACTCATGGTCATCGTGACCCACTGTTTCACGACAGACCTAGGGATGCCTTCAACAGCATAGGGGTCGCTATCAAGGCATTCGACCGGAAGGTGCCCCAAGCCTACGAGAAGGGTCAGATGGCTGGATTGAATGTCCAGTTCGACTGTAGGATCGCCATTGATCGATATGGCCTTCCTCGCCTCCTTCTTGGCGTTCTGGTAGCTCTCCCTTCCGGGGGTATACAGCCTCCCTCCCTGTCTCCAATCATGGTCAGGCTTGTCGCCTTCGGAGAAGATGCGCTTGAGCTGGACCGTGGGGCCATAAGGCTCGATACGCTGAGAGCTGAGATAATCATTCAGTTTATCCATTCGCGAAACCATTGCGGAGACTACAGGGTCTTTCAGGTCAATCGGAAGCGGATGCCCCTTAGTAACTCCTGTAGACCGTGGAGGCTTTCCGCCCCTCAGGATCACGCTGACCGGGCGTTTCCCCTGCGCCTTCTCCACGGCTCCGCTATCGCGTTCGAAATGTTCAGACCAGTTGGCGTGGTTGATACCCTGATCTTCGAACAACTGGCGTAGGTGGTCTGTCGCCCTAAAGCGGGTGGCCTGCTGATTTGCGATTTGCCACTTGCCTCCGGTCAGTTCGGTTTTGGTCCAGAATTGTCTGCCGGTCACGACCTCAAGCATCGTGCCGTCCATTGCCTCGACGATGGGGCGAAAGACCCGATAGCCGATAGCCTCCCCAGTGAAGCCTTCAGGGCGAAGTGAGCGGTAAAGCCATCCGCCATTGTCCGCAGGGTCACGATGCAACAGGTCGGCTATAAGTGCGCCGAACGCCACCCTCTGCTTGGCGCGAGGATTCCGCTTCTGCTTGTCGCGCAGCAAGCCGTCTAAGAGTTCCTCGCACAGGCTCACGGCCACCCCAGACGCAGGGCGGTCCAGTAGGGTCGCGTAGATAGCCCGCGCATGTTCCTCGTTTCGTGATTGCACACGAGGCTGGGGTGCAGGGTCTTGAGGAAGCGCAGGGCAGTCTTGAGTGAGAGACATGGGGCGGGTTCGTTGGAAGATCGTTGCAGGGTCAGTCCCACTTTCCCGAAGGAGGCGTAAGACTTTGGAACTAATAGACGCAGGGGGATGCAGAAGGGAACGGCATCTGAATTGCCCTCAGGGACTCCGTGGAGCGCGAAGGAGACTTCAAGGCTGTCATAGGGCCTATTCGTCACCTTCGCGCCCAGTGAGTCCCTGAGGGGTTTCTAGGGCTTACTTCTTAATCTGGGCGACAAGAGGGCTAAGCAGGCTGCGTCCGAAATCGCGATGCTCAGCGCCGATACGGTCGAGAGCATCAGTCGCGAGGCTTTGGGCCTTCTCACGGCTGGAAGTATTTCCGATGGCTGTGATGGCCGTGGCAATCGTCTCTCTGGCGTCGTTCGGAAGCGAGCGGTCTTCGCGCACCGCAGAAAGTGTGTCTGTTACACGCTGCTGATTGGCCTTAGCCGTGGCTGCGTAGGCCGAGGGATTACGAACGGTGGTGGATTCTTGCAGCGACCGTTGGGCCTGCTCGCGCTTCGCGAACGCCTCCGCGACGGCTGGGGCAGTGGGTCGCTGTGTGCGATCAAGGCCAGTCTGCTCGAATAGCGCGGCATCGGCATCATGAGCCTGTCGCCACAGAGCGTCCGCCTCGTCAAAGGCAGCTTGTGCGGCCTCACGGCCAATGCGGGGCGAAACAGGCGAAGATGACCACTTGGGATCACGCTTCAAGACCCCATTGTCTGCCATGGATGCGAAGCGATCGATCAAGGCGTTCCCCGCCTTCCCCGCCATGAGTTTAGCAGGGTCATCCAGATAGGCTTGGAACTGGTCTTGGCTGATTGCCCCGTCTTTCAGGGCCTTGAGTGCCGCTGCGTCTTGCTCAGCCGGTAGTAGACCAGTCCTTTCGTAGATCGTGCCGCGCCAGCCCCCCGAGGGCTTCACGTTATCGCGAGAGTTGGCGATGGCTACCTTGCGGCCCTCGTTGGTCAGGCGTTCGGTTTCCTGCTGCATTGCCTTCTCGGCATTATAGGAGGCGTCCAGTGCATCGGCAGAGAGACGGGATAGGCTGTCATTGCCTGCATCATTAGCCGCGATGACTTCGGGCAGCTTAGCGAATCGCGGTGCCTTGTCTGCGAGTGCCAATGCATCCTTTGCCGCTCTGGCGTCCAGTCGCGACATAGCGGCACGACCGATACTTCCACCCACCGCGCCGCCGATGGGACCTCCGATCTTCCAGCCTGCGGTGGAGCCGATTGCATCGCCCAAGGACGCTGCGATGCGACTACCGGAACCACCGGCACGACCCTCAGGGACGTAAGCTCGAAGGCGTCGTGACTTTTCGATTGCTTCCGCCACTGCGTCTCCGGTTGCTGTGCCATCGCGGAGGGACTGGACTTCGTTATCCGAGAGTAGATGCCGCTTCGCCATTGCAGTCTGGAGGCGAGCCTTGGCCGAAGGAGGAAGGTCTAGCGCCTTGATCTCATCGACTGGGAGGTAGGACGCTTCAAGGTCGTTGATGCGGCTCAGGAGGGTAGATTGCTGAGATTGTGATAGCTTCCGCTTCGCACTGTCTACAGTGAGAGTCCTCACAATCTTATCCAAGTCGTTGGCTACCTTGGCATCCGTGAGGGCGTGGGGATTCCCGGCCTGCTCCTTCACAAACTGAGCATCTGCCAGCTTCGGAAGGAGGCGACGGGCGAGGGGACTGACAGCCGCTTCGCCTGCCTTGGCTGCGCCGTGGAGCGCAGCGCCTCCGATAGCGCCAAGGGCCGCGCCTCCTGCTGTTCCGTCGAGTCGGTCGGTAATGTCGCCTTCGTCAGAACCAAAGCCGTAAGCGGCGCCGTAAGCTGCGCCAGTGGCTGCGCTGCGGCCTAGCTTGCCGAGGGTGGTGGCGGCTTTGAGACCTCCAAGTCCTCCGGTGACAGGGAGAAGCCCCCCAGCAATGCCACCGCCTGCGAAATAGCCGAAATGCTCATCTTCTGCGGCCTTCTTTACGTCGCGATAGGCGTCAATGTTCTCGTTGGCGGCTTCGGACAGACCCTTGCCGTCCCAGACAGAGCTTTTGCCTAGGCCCGGAATGACGGCAGCAAGACCGCCTCCAATTTCGTCATCTAGGCCGAAAGTCAGGCCGTCCAGCGCCCCAAGGCCAAAGGCCCCAAGACGCGAGGTGCGCTCAGGCGCGGGGGTTGCTTGTGCCTTCGGAGGCGTAGGGCCGTTCGGCTGGCCCTTGAGACTGGCTTGATATGCGGCTTCTTGCTCAGCCGCCCAAGTGTCGTTGAAACGGTCATGAGCTGGATCATAGGCGTTTCCGCCGAAGCCATCCGGGGCGTAGATTTCCGGTTCGCTTCCCGCAGATTCAGACGAAGCAACCGAGGTTGGCGTTTCGGTGGCGGAAGTCGGCTTCCTGCCTCCGTCAATGTGGGCGACCGTTTTCCCAAACTCACGCTGAGCGCGGGAGGTCACTTGGTCAGGCGTAATGTCTCCGGGAGCGTTGCGGTAAACGTGCGATGACCCGTCCGAGAAGGATACGGTAATGTCTCGTGACGCAGGCGCAGATCGCGCTGAGGCAGCGATCTCTGCGACTGTGGCTTCCTGTTCCTGAGGGGAGAGCTTCAGGAAGCTGTCATCGACTTCGACACGGCCTACGCCGTCGATTTCGATAGTTGGCATATTAGATATTTTCCATGGAATTGCAGGACCTCTCAGTGGTTTCGTCTGAAGGTGTGCGCACAGTGACGAAGGGGTGAGAGGCAGGGGGTTAGTTGTTGGGGTCAGGCTGCGTCTGGATTGTCACGCCATTCGCGAATCCAGCGACAACCGGAGGAAACGGTGACGCCGAACTTCTCGGCAAGCGCGGTCCCTGTGCAGCCGGTGGCGAGCCAGTGGCAGTGAGCTGCCTCATGTCTGGCCGCATAGCGTAAGGTGTTTGTGACCCTCTTATGGTCTGAGACTTGAAGCGCCCGCAGGTGCGTTGGTTCGCAGCACAGCCGCTGGCCGCACTTGTGGTCAATTTCGAGGCCCTTAGGCCATTCGTTCCAGCCGTTATGAGCGCGGAAGATGAAGCGATGAAAAGCCTCTTTGACCTTTCGGTCTCCCACCTTCCAAGTTTTGTAGAGGTAGCCGTCTGCATTAGGCTTGTGGGAGACACAGACTTGGCAAGGCTTTGCTAATCCGGGAAGCGGGGCCTCCAGGGCAAAGAAGCGCATCGTTGTGGCTTGCCTATAGGATGGTTGCAGTCCGTCTCTCACAGGGCGATGCTCTGAGCGATTTCAGGGTGATAATGACTGAGCAGGCGTTTCGCCCACTTCCGCCTATCTCCTATGCCTCCCGGAGACCGGACGATGGCGAGAGCCTCAGCCGTAGCCTTTGCGCCGTCTTCGTCGTCAGGGGCAATGACCCCTTGCGATTGGAGCTTGGAGACGAGAGCGTCGGCTTCTAGCCGTGCTGCGGTCTTCGCTACAGCGGCGGATCGATGGTCCCATCCTACGGGTGTGCCGGGGAAACGCCCCTTTCGAGCCATGTTCTGAGGCTTGCGACGGGCTGCTAGTTCTTTGGCATAGGCTGAGCGTTCTTCCGGCGTCCTGAGCTTATCCCAGATTCCAGCCTTCCTATTCGGATTGCGGGGCTTAGGAGGCGCTGGGGGCGGCGGGGCCATAGGTTCTGCCAGTGCCTTTTCGACAAAGCTGGCTACAGTTTCGGGTGTGTCTGGCCGAGACGTACGGGGAGGTTTCCGCGTCCGCTTAGGAGACGCGAAGGATCGTTTGGTCATAGTGATTTTGTGGGATTGACCTTGGGTAAGGTCTGGAAGTGATGTTAGAAGGAAGGCTGAAAGGGAATGACCCTTATTTTCAATCCTATGGGCGGGGCTTAGGGGTCACTCAAAAGTGAAGGCTGAGAGCTGGCTTTGAGTGTGGCCGAAAGCGTATCTTCTTAAATCCGGCTTTTATTCCCGGACTGGCAACAAGAGCACAGGCTCCTGCTTAAATCCGGCTTTTATTCCGAATGGCAGAAAACCGTGGGTTTCGGCAGGTGCCGGGAAACGCTGGAACAGTGCGGTCTTGTTGTCTGTTCTCCTTAAGTAGGCACTATATTCCGATTTTTGATATTTCTTTTTGAAATCAGTTGCTTGATAGTCGTCATTCGAAGTGCCGAAATTCATGTTTTGCGAACCACTCGCAATAGTAGGGAATCTGCGGATCACTTACCGAAAACCGGCAGAAAACCGTCGAAGTACCGCCTTGATATGTCCGGGGGGCTGGGGAGCGCCTTTTAGGATCGAACAGGGACGCGAGAAATCAACTCTCAAAGCGGACGTCAAGAAAGGCAAAGTATCTGCCTATTTGTTAGTTTGACTTGCCTCTGCGTCATTGGGATCGTCTATCAACGTAACCTTCTTATGGTGCTTCAGGGCGTCAAGACTGCTCGCTACTCGTTCAAGCGTGGTGCGGCCAATCACAAGGAACGGAGGCCAGCGGATCGTTGCTAACTTCCCCGGAATCAATTGAACAAAGCCCGGTATCGTTTTGAGCGAAAGATCGACCTCACCTCGAATGCATAGCGCGAAAATGAAGATGCCGCCGAAGCCTACCGCGATAGTCTTTACGTTCCTTCCGGGCGTATGTGTAGAGAGATGGGTCTTCATCGCAGCTTCTATGAAGTGTGTTCGATAGTAAGAATGGGCACTGGCATCGCGGCAATAGGCCATAGCGAGCTGCAAACTGGCAGGTATCGCGCGGTTCACGTAAAAAGCTGTGCGTTCGTCTTGGGTGAATATTGGGTCTGCATTAGTCCAGTCGAGGACCATGAGCTTGAACGTGAAATATTCTGTTAGTAGTTGTTGGGACTCCGCACCAAGCGCTAAATGTCCCCCTCTCATCATAGCGCTGAGAATCGCCTTGGCGTTTTCCTCATAAGCGCTCATCCACCCATTGTTGCACGTACTGCATACTCGCTTGATCGCGACTTTCGCGACCGAACCCTGACGCTTTCGTTCAGACGTCCGCGACATGATGCTCTTTGTTACTGGCGCATCAAGCGTGAGCTGGGTGTGGTTCGGGAACTGAGGTAAGAGTTTGTGCGCCCATTTCGGCCAGACGTGTTCGCTGCTATTGGCTGGTTTGCCGCAGAAGATGCATGTCTTTAGGCCATACTTGAACGGCTTCTTTGCCAACAACTTGCCCTCACGCGTTCCTCGGCAGCGAACAATATAACTAGGAGCTTCGTTGCGGCCAGTGAGTCTCAACGTTGTCACCAGCAGAAATTTGCGCCCCATCTGATCGGGACAGGCGTAAGGCGCGAAAACGGCAAGGTGGAGTGAGAGATTCGCGGCTCAGGTGCGCGACAGGCCACTGCTTCGGGTCTTTTGGGGAGGGGCATTTGCCCCACCTAGATTGCCCCACCCTCTAGTCATCATTGGCGGTTTTACGCCTAAACCCTTGAAAACTCTGGAGGCCCGAGCCGGAATCGAACCGGCGTATACGGATTTGCAGTCCGCTGCGTCACCACTCCGCCATCGGGCCATCCAAGGTGGTGTTCCTGTGGAGGTGCGCCCCTAGCAACCCTCTGGGCCGGGCGCAATCCGATTCGCGCGTCGGTTGAAAACTATCGTTTGGCTAAGGGCTTCCTTGCGCTACGCTGGGTCCGATTTGCCGCGCCGGACCTGGCGGGGCCGCAGGAGGAGCCGCGTTGATGATCCTTGGAGCCGTTCTTGCAGGTGGACAATCCAGTCGCTTCGGCAGTGACAAGGCTCTGGCGGAGCTGGAGGGGCACACGTTGCTGGCTCTGGCGGTCGATGCGCTTGCGGGATTGTGCGATCACGTGATCGTCGTGGGGCGCGAGACGGCGCCGGCACCGACACTGCCCGACTGGCCGCGCCCCGGTGTGGGGCCTTTGGGCGGTATTGCCGCAGCCCTGCACCATGCACGGGACGAGGGATACGAAACGGTGCTCACTTGCGGTGTCGATGTCGCGATGCTGCCCGACAACCTGCTCGATCTTCTGGGCGCGGCGCCGGCCTGTCTGGCGGATCAACCGGTGATCGGCCTCTGGCCCGCTTCGGCGACGAAGACGATCGAAGCGCTGCTCCACAGCGACGAGAAGCATTCGATGCTGCGCTTTGCCGACCGGATCGGCGCGCGCAAGGTGAAGATCGACAGGGCGATCCCTAACATCAATACGCCAGCGGACCTCTCGGCGATCTCCGGCAAGGCGTAGGACGGCGGCGCACCTTTTTTTCGTCAGTGCTTGGAGGCGCGGGCCTGGCCAGAGCCCGCCGGAGCCACTTTCCCGTATTGCGAGCGCACGCCGGGCCCCTCTTCCTGTTCATCGGGCAGGGTGAGGCGATAGCCGCCGGGCGAGCTCGTCTCGATCATGCCCGACAGCCCCACGAAGGAGAGCTTGCGGCGCAGGCGGGACATGTGAACGGCGATGCTGTTGGTCTCCGGCACGAAGCCCATGCGCCATACGTCCTGGATCAGCGACTGCTTGCTGACAGTCTGCCCGACAGAGTCCGCGAGGCGCCATAGCAGGGCGAATTCACGCGGATTGAGGTTGAGCGGCTTGTCGCCCCCGAACGCTTCTCGTGCAAGAAGGTCGAGCGAGAGGGCGCCGATCTTGCGATGGCGCGGCAGCCATTGCAGCGCTTCGGCGACGCGGCTGGCGCGGGCTTCCAGTTCCTCGAGGCTGATGTCCGACGAGACGACATCGCCGAACCCGATCTGCAGCAGCGTGGCCCGTTCATGCGCAAGTTCAACGCCTGTCACCAGCACGTGGCGCCGCATCTCCACTCCGAACGAGGCGAGGATGTGCATCCAGCCCATGTTGTCCAGGCCGACGGCATGAAAGATGCCGATGCATTCCTCGCTCGGCCGATCGCGGTCGACAAGCTTCCAGCCTGACCGACGCAGATCCAGTTCCTTGGGTATGTCGCCCGAGGCCAACCAGCAGAAGCCATGTTTGGCTCCCTTTCGCTGGTCGGCATTCTTGGCGGTATCCAGGCTGGCCATCATTTCCCCCATCTCCGTGCACGCCTTCAATTCATGCACGCAGATTGTCGGTCTTGGGCGTTCAAAAACAACACATAAAAACTTACAGGAATGTCATCCAGATCACAGTTTTTTATGTGAGAAAATACCATGTCGGCCCGTTTTCGGGGCTTCAGGCGCCTGGTGTGTTGACCCCCTTGGAGCTCAGGAAGCGCTTGATGTTGCGCGCTGCCTGACGCAGGCGCTGTTCGTTCTCGACCATGGCGATGCGCACGAAACCTTCGCCTTCCTCGCCATATCCGACCCCCGGTGCCACCGCGACTTCGGCTTCCGTGAGGAGCTGCTTGGAGAACTCGAGGCTGCCCATGTCCTTGAGGGCCGGAGGCAGCGGCGCCCAGGCGAACATCGAGGCCTTGGGGCTGGGGATTTCCCACCCGGCGCGACCGAACGCCTCGACCATGACGTCGCGGCGCTTCTGGTAGAGTTCGCGGTTCTTCTCGACGATGTCCTGCGGACCATTGAGCGCGGCGCAGGCGGCGGCCTGGATCGGCGTGAAGGCGCCGTAGTCGAGGTAGGACTTCACGCGCTTGAGCGCGGCGATCAGCTTCGGGTTGCCGACCGCGAAGCCGACGCGCCAGCCTGCCATCGAGAAGGTCTTGGACATCGAGGTGAACTCGACCGCGACGTCCTTCGCGCCCGGGACCTCGAGGATCGAGCGGGTCGGCTGCCCGTCATAGTAGAGTTCGGAGTAAGCAAGGTCCGACAGGATCCAGACCTTGTTCTCCTTCGCCCAGGCGACGAGGCGCTCATAGAACGCGAGGTCGACGGTCTCGGCCGTGGGGTTCGACGGATAGTTGACGATCAGGATCGACGGGCGCGGTACGGTGAAGGCCATCGCGCGCTCCAGCGAGTGCCAGTAGCGTTCGTCCGGCGTGGTCGGCACCGAGCGGATCGTCGCCCCGGCGATGATGAAGCCGAAGGTGTGGATCGGATAGCTCGGATTGGGCGAGAGCACGACGTCGCCCGGCGCAGTGATTGCGGTGGCGAGGCTGGCCAGGCCTTCCTTCGAACCCATGGTCATCACCACTTCGGTCTCGGGATCGAGATCGACGTTGAAGCGGCGGCCGTAGTAGTTCGCCTGGGCGCGGCGGATTCCCGGAATGCCCGAAGACGCCGAGTAGCCGTGCGCATCGGGCTTCTGCGCCACTTCGCACAGCTTGTCGATCACGTGCTGCGGCGGCGGCAGGTCGGGGTTGCCCATGCCGAGGTCGATGATGTCCCGTCCCGCCTGGCGTGCTGCATGCCGCATCGCGTTGACTTCGGCGATGACGTAGGGCGGCAGGCGCTTGATGCGGTAGAACTCGTCTTCCATGACCTCGGTAAATCCATGCTGGCGGCGGGATTGCCGCGTGGCTCCCTGTAGGGGATTACGCGCCCGGCGCAAATGGCGATCACGCCGTTTGCGCAAGGATATTGCCCGCAAGGGGCTCGACAGTTTGTGCACTGCAGCTAAGACTGGGTCACGAACCAAGGGAGTTTCATGATTCATGGCTACTGACGCTACGGAAGTGTTCTCGGATATGCTTCGCAGCCAGGCCATGGGAATGGCGACACTCTTTGGGCAGATGCTTCCGGGCGAAGGTTCTCAGGAAGCGCAGAAAGCCGTGCACTGGGCGGAAGTCGCCGGCCGCCTGCAGTCGATCTGGGCCGAGTTCCAGGTCGAGCAGCTGGGCAAGGCCACGGGCGAGAAATCGCACTACACCGACCCGGTGAAGTGGGTAGCGACCGTCGAGGCCGTGATGCGTCAGCTTCCTCTGACGAATCCGGAAGTGCAGCAGGGGCTCTGGGACGAGGTCATCGCGGTGCTGACGGCAGTGCTGGGTCAGTACGGCATGGGGCCGCGCGCCTTCGAAGAAGCGAAGGACGATCCCCGGATGCCGCTGCGCGATCGTCGTTTCGCCGATCCGGAGTGGCGCAGCAAGCCGATCTTTGCGGTGCTGCACCAGCTCTACCTCTTGCTGTCCTCGCAGGTGATGAAGCACGCCGAGGCGGTCGACGACATCGAGCCGGGTCGCAAGGCGCAGCTGATGTTCGCGGCGAAGACCATGGTCGACGCGCTGAGCCCGGCAAACTTTCCGCTTACCAATCCGGTGGCGCTGGCCAGGGCCAACGAAACCGGCGGCGAGAGCCTGATCCGCGGGTTCGAGAACATGCTCGGCGACTTGCGCAAGGGCCAGATGACCCACACCAATCCGGCCGCGTTCAAGCTGGGTGAGAACATCGCGGTGACGCCGGGCAAGGTCGTCCACGAGACCGAGCTGTTCCAGATCATTCAGTACACGCCGACCACCGACAAGGTGCTGGCGACGCCGCTGGTGATCTTCCCGCCGTGGATCAATCGCTTCTACATCCTCGACCTCAACGCCAAGAAGAGCTTCGTGCGCTGGGCGGTCGAGCAGGGGCTGACCGTCTTCATGGTCTCATGGAAGTCTGCCGACGCTTCGATGGCGGACCTGGTGTGGGATGACTACATCCAGGCCCAGATCGAGGCGATCGACTATGTGCGCGACAGGCTAAAGGTCCCGGCGGTGCACACCATCGGCTATTGCGTTGCCGGGACGACGCTGGCCGCGACGCTGGCCGTGCTGGCGCGCAAGGGCGAGGCCGACAAGGTCGCCAGCGCGACCTTCTTTACCGCACAGGTCGATTTCGAAGGGGCGGGCGATCTCAAGGTCTTTGTCGACGACCAGCAGATCGAGACGATCGGCCAGCTTTCGCCGGAAGGGTACGTGGACGGACGCTATCTCGCGGCCACCTTCAACATCCTTCGCGGCAACGACCTGATCTGGAACTATGTCGAGAAGAACTACCTCAAGGGCGAAGACTATCCCGCCTTCGACCTGCTGCACTGGAACGGCGACGTCACCAACCTGCCGGCGCGCTGGCATCGTGACTACTTGCGTGACCTCTATCGCGACAACCGTCTCGTCGTGGCCGATTCACTGAGCGCCTGCGGGGTGCCGATCGACCTGCACCGCATCACGACGCCAGCCTATGTCCAGGCCGGGCGCGAGGATCACATCGCGCCGCCGACCAGCGTCTGGAAGTTCACCCATTACCTCTCCGGGCCGCAGACTTTCGTGCTCGCCGGGTCCGGGCATATCGCAGGTGTGGTGAACCCGCCGTCCTCGGGCAAATACCAGTACTGGACCCATGACGGATCGCCCGACACGCTCGAGGAATTCGTTGCCGGGGCCAAGGAACACCCGGGCAGTTGGTGGCCGCACTGGATTGAGTGGATTCGCGCGTTCGGCAGCGACGAAGTCACTGCGCGCGGCAAGCGCCGCCCGGGCGGTCGTGGCGACAAGGTCATCGAGGATGCGCCCGGTCGTTATGTGATGACACGCTGAGGCAGACCTTCAGCGCCGCGAGCGGCGGGGCCGATGATTTGTGGGCCGGCAGCGGCTGCCAAATTTTAATCGGCGATCCTGCGCAACTGTCACGAAACCTTTCGGAATTTGCGGATACCAAACCCAGGCTGGATTCGGTAGGATCGCAGTGGCAGCGCGCCGCGGCGCAGTATTGGAGAGAGAGGACTGCCCTCCCGCGCCGGATGCGGAATTTCGGCGCGTATGCTGCATTGCACAATGAATGCTGCACTGCACAATTTCGATATTGACTTCGCGGCTGCGAGATCATATTGTGCAACGCAACAAATGGAATTCTCGAATCGCTGACTACCGAATCGGGTCAAAGTTTGACCCGACCGCTGATGCGGGAAGCAGGATTGACGCTCATGGCCGGCACCGAAGACGAGAAGGGCAAGGCGATTGCTGAAAAGGCTTACGAGGCCGCTGCAGCGTCTGCAACGGACAAGCCTTCGCCCAAGTCCCCGGCCAAGCCGGTAGCCAAGTCGACGGCCGCCAAAGCCGCCCCAGTGGAACCAGCATCGAAAAAGGATGAGCTTGCAGTGACCCCGACCGAAGCATCCAAGACCGAACGATCCGCGGCTACGGAAGCCAAGCCCGAAGCGGCTCCGGTTGTGGAAACGAAGGCTGCAGCGCCCGAGAAGACTGTGGTCAAGGCTCCCAAGGCGAAAGCTGCCCCCAAGGCAGTCGCCAAGCCCACGACTGCGGCGAAGCCCAAGGCTGCCGCCGCGGAGTCGAAGCCTGCTCCGGTTGTCGAACCGAAGTCGGCACCCGTTGCTCCGGCAAAGGCCGTTCCGGCCAAGCCGGCGCTGGAAGTCGCAAAGGTGAAGCCTGCTTCGGCCAAGCCCGCGGCATCTGAAACCAAGGCGGCACCCAAGACCGTCAATGCCAAGTCACCCGTATTCGCAGGACTATTCACCAACTTCTTGCTCGAGGAAAAATCAATGGACATGAGCGCGAACTTCGCAGGAATTCAGCAGGCAATGACCGAGGCTCAGGCCAAGGCCAAGGCTGCTTTCGAAAAGAGCACCACCGTCATGGGTGAAGTGAACGAATTCACCAAGGGCAACGTCGAAGCCGTCATGGAATCCGGCAAGATCTTCGCCGAAGGCATTCAGGGTCTCGGCTCGGAGATCGTTTCGGAAGGTCGTTCGACCTTCGAAACCATGTCGGGCGACATCAAGGAGCTCGCCGCTGCAAAGTCGCCGACCGACTTCTTCAAGATCCAGGGCGACATGATGCGCAAGAACTTCGACAGCGCCGTGGCGTACAGCTCGAAGAACAGCGAAGCCATGCTCAAGCTCATGAGCGACGTGATGGCCCCGATCTCGGGCCGCGTCAGCATGGCCATGGAGAAGGTCCGTCAGACCTCGCTCTAAGGTTTGCACGCATTATGGCCGATCGGGTGACAATGGCGCACCCGGTCGGCCAAGCGTGAAAATCGTACTATCTGGCCGGGGCATCTTGTAGTTCAGTGCTCCGTTACGATATTCTACCCGCCATGCATCCCGACCTAGCCGATTCAGATCTCTCTCGTCCCTGGCCCCTGCGCTGCGGGGACAATGATGACTCTACCCGCAACCCGGGTGGCGACGAACAGGTCGGCATCGCCACCAAGACCCGTGCCAAGCCCAAGAAGCCGAGCCAGTTCAAGGTGTTGATGCTCAATGACGACTATACCCCGATGGAATTCGTGGTGATGGTCCTCAAGCGCTTCTTCCAGATGGATCTCGAGCAGGCGACCCGCGTCATGCTCCACGTGCACCAGAAGGGCGTCGGCGTCTGCGGAATCTTCCCGTACGAGATCGCCGAGACCAAGGTGAACCAGGTGATGGATTTCGCCCGGCAGAACCAGCACCCCCTGCAGTGCACGCTCGAAAAGGCCTGAGCGCGCAGCCAGGCGATCGGCGGGGAACCGCCAGCACTTTCCGAAAGTTCAATAGTCCATGCGGCAAGGGGCATCGATGTGCTGCGTCCGGCGCAATCCTGCGCTCGGGACAGCAGACGTTGCCATTGGGTCGCACTGCCCCGTCAAAGGCCCAGCTTATCGGGGGTTAGGCCGACAAATGCCTTTCGCCCGCCGCGGCTAGCCGTTAAGGGCCAGAGGAAGGACGGTAATGTGACGACGAACACGTGAAATTCTTCAGCGCCATCGATCGCTACATCTTCCGCCTCGTGCTGATGCCCATGCTCGGCATCTTCCTGCTGGCGGCGTCGTTGCTCGTGCTCGACAAGATGCTGCGCCTGTTCGACTTCGTGGCGACGCAGGGCGGCCCGGTCGGCGTCGTGTTCAAGATGCTGGCCAACCTGCTGCCGGAATATGCCAGCCTGGCGATCCCGCTGGGCCTGATGCTCGGCATCCTGCTCGCCTTTCGCAAGCTCGCCACGTCAAGCGAACTGGACGTTATGCGCGCCGTGGGGCTGAGCTATACGCGGTTACTGCGCGTGCCCTACCTGATCACGATCGCCCTGGCCGGTCTGAACCTGGCCATTGTCGGCTACCTGCAGCCGCTGTCGCGCTACTACTACGAGCAGCTCAACTACGAGCTGAAGTCCGGCGCGCTGGGCGCCTCGATCAAGGTGGGCGAGTTCACCGCGCTCAAGGACCGTATCGCACTGCGCATCGACGAGAGCCGCGACGACGGGCGCCGTCTCATCGGCATCTTCGCGCGCGTTGCCAACGAGAAGGGGCAGGTCCTGTCCATCTCCGCGCGCGAGGGCCAGTTCCTTTCACTGGAGGGTGCGCCCGACACGGTCATCCTGCGCCTGGAGCAGGGCCAGATCATTCAGGACATGCCGGGCAGCAGCCCGCGCGTCCTCAGCTTCACGCGCCACGACCTGCCGATCGACCTCCCGCAGATCGAGAAGTTCCGCAAACGCGGCGGCGAGGACCGCGAGTACCTCCTGCCCGAACTGATGAAGCTGGGCTGGAGCGACGAGAGGCCCAAGCAGGAACGCGTGGCGAGCCAGGCGAACTTCAACTACCGCCTGGTCGAAGTCATCATGATGCTGCTGCTGCCGCTGCTCGCGGTGGCGCTTGCTATCCCGCCCAAGCGCTCGAGCTCTTCGCTCGGCCTGTTCGTTTCGATCGTCATGGTCGTGGCCTATCACAAGGTGAACCAGTACGCGGCGGACGTTGCCGCGCTGGGGCGGATCAATCCGATCATCGGCCTGTGGGGGCCGTTCCTGGTGCTCGCGGTACTGATCCTGCTCATGTACTACCGCGTCGCCTATGTACCGGGCGGACAGGCGATCGGCTGGCTCGAGAAGGGCGCCGAGACCGTCGGCAAGCGCCTGAAGTCGCTGCTGCGCCGCAACCGTCGCGGCCCGCTCCTCCCGGCTCCAGCGGATCCGTCCTGACATGCAGCTTGAATTCTTTCCCTCGCGCTCGCTGACGCTCTACCTCGCGCGGCTCTTCGTCACCCGCATCGTCGCGGTGCTGTTGATGCTCGTGCTGGTGCTGCAGGTGCTCGACCTGCTCGGCGAGAGCGGCGACATCCTGGCCTATTCGGGCAATGGCGAGGCGCAGCTGTTCTATTACGTCAGCTTGCGCATTCCCCAGCTGATCGCGCGGTTCCTGCCCTATTCGGTGCTGCTGGCGACGATCATCACCCTGGCAACGCTGAACCAGAACAGCGAGGTCATCTCGATGAAGGCGGCGGGCCTGTCCGCGCACCAGATCCTGGCGCCGCTGATGCTGACGGCACTTGTCGTCTCGGTGCTCAGCTTCGGCTTCAACGAACGCGTCGTGACCCGGGCCAGCGCCACGCTCGATGCCTGGCAGGCGGTGGACTATGGGCCGATTCCGAAGAAAGCCGGGGTGAAAAGCAACCTCTACCTTGCCGACGGGCGGGACCTCCTGCTGGCGCAGTCGCTGGAGGGGACGGGCAATGGCATGGTCCTGCACGGCGTGACCTTCTACCGGCGGGATGCCAATGGCATGGTCGTCGAGCAGTTGCGCGCCCAGAATGCGACTTACCTCAATCCGGGCTGGAAGCTGGACAAGCCGGTCCGTTTCGACGTCGCCGGAACGAAGACGACCACGCTTGCCACTGCCACCGTCGCACCGGGCATCACGCCCGAAAAGATCACGATGTCGAAAGTGGACGCGAATTCCCAGGACATCGTCGAGCTGGCATCGTCGATCTATGCCTTGCGCGATGCCGGTCGCCGGACGAGCGAGCTGGAAGCTGCCTGGTGGCACAAGATCTCCGGTCCGTTTTCCTCGACGCTCATGCCCTTGCTGGGCGCAGTCGCGGCATTCGGCCTTGCCCGTTCAGGCCAGCTTCTCATCCGCGCCGTGATCGGCATGGCGCTGGGATTCGCCTATTTCGTCTTCGACAACGCCGCACTCGCGATGGGCAACTTCGGCGGCTACCCGCCGCTGATCGCGGCCTGGGCGCCATTCCTGCTGTTCGCGCTGATCGGGGAAACGGTCCTTATCCGGACCGAGGAATAAGTACCGCTCCCGGCAACCCTTTCGGATCGCCGGGAAGGGCTTTCGCTTGATTTTACCGGGGCCGCATCGTGCTGCCGACGAGGCGCGACATCAGCGGCATCAGGCCGGGATAGCTTGCCTGGGTGTAGGTCGTGTCGAGCCCGAGGTGCTTGGTCAGGCGGCGGTGCGCTTCGCCCAGCGAGTGATAGGGCATGCTCGGCAGCAGGTGATGCAGCGCGTGGTAGCGCAGGCCCACCGGGGCCCATAGCGGTGCCAGGACCGCGGGCGGCGGCACGTTGACCGAATCGAGATATTGCGCGGTAACGGTCATGGCATCGCCGTCATTTTCCCACAGGTGCGCGACAAGGGTGCGGACCTGGTTGAGGAAGGCAGTCAGCGATACGATGCAAAGCGCGATCAGCAGCGGACGCCATCCCAGCACGAGGGTGCTGGCGAGCAGGGCGATCGCCCAGACCGAGCAGCCCAGTTCCTGCCAGAAAACCATGCGCCTGAAAGCGCCTTCCGGCAGTCGACGGCGGAATTCGGGGTTGATCGCCAGTGCCGAAAAGCGGGCCCAGACGAGGCGGCGCAGCGGCGGGACTACCGCGCCGAGCGGCACCAGCACGGCCGAGCGGAGCAACAGGGCGAAAGGCAGCAGGATCGCGGTGAGGGCGAAGACCGGCAGGCTCCAGGGTTTCATCAGGGCCAGCGGCAGGTATTCCGGATCGTCCACCGTGCCATAGCGCGTGCGCGCATGGTGCAGGGTGTGCACGCCTTCGTACATCAGCGAGGGCGTGAGCAGCGGAATGCCGACCAGCAGGTTCCAGCCGAAGCGGAAGCCGGGCAGGGCATCCTTGTGGATATGGGTCAGCTCATGGATGAACAGCAGCGCCCGGTAGAGCGCGAGCGCGGAGACGATGCCGCTGAGCGTTGCCAGCCACGGATTGGCGATCAGGATGGCACCTGCCAGTGCGGCGTAGCCAAGCGTAGCGGAGACCAGCATGTCCGACCAGTAGATGCGCGGAAGCGCGGCGGAAATGTCGCGGGTCAGCTCTACGGCTGCGCGCAGCATCTCCTTGTCGTCGGGAATCGCCGACTTCTTGATGGTCCCGCTCTGCTGTTGCGCCGGGGCGGCAGCGGGGGCGTCGATCACGTCCTGGGCAATCATGCAATCAATCCAAAAAGCATTCCTGTGGGTCGATTCCGGGAAATTCCGTGATTCGAGCCGGGGTTGCCGCGATCTCCTGCCATGCCCGACTTGACAATTTGCCGGTGCCGCACGCAGGTCGCGTATCGATAATCCTTCTCGCACACAACAAAGGCAGGATCGTGGCGAACGCCCAACTAGTCATCACACCCGTTTCCGGCAAGGCCGAGATCAAGGCCTTCGTCGACGTCGCCTACCGCCTCAATGCGCCAGATCAAAATTGGGTGCCCAATCTGCGCATGGAAGAGCTTGAGAAGTTCACTCCGGGGAAGAACCCCTTCTTCGACCATGCCCGTTGCCAGCTGTTCCTGGCAAAGCGCGATGGCCGCAACGTCGGGCGCATATCGGCGCACATCGATGAACTGGCGCTGACGCTGCCGCTGGAGCAGGGCATGGGCCCGGGTACCGGCAACTGGGGCGCGATCGAGGCCGAGGACGAGGAAGTCGCCCGCGCTCTTATCGAAACTGCCGAGAACTGGCTGCGCCAGCAGGGCATGACCCGCGTGCTGGCGCCGATGAACCTGTCCGTATGGGAAGAGCCCGGCCTGCAGGTCCGCGGCTTCGATCACCCGCCGATGGTGATGATGGCGCACCACAATGCCGCCTATCAGCCATGGATCGAGGGGGCGGGCTATGCGCTGGCCAAGACGCTCTACACCTACGATCTGGACGTAACCAGGCAGTTCCCGCCGCTGGTCCAGCGCATCGTCGCCTCGGGCGAGAAGAACGCCAAGATCCGCGTGCGCGAAGTCGATCTCAAGCGCTTCGACGAGGAAGCCGCGATCATCTGCGACATCCTCAACGATGCGTGGTCGGACAACTGGGGCTTCGTGCCGTTCACCGAGCGGGAAATTGCCCATACCGGCAAGAAGCTGAAGCCGCTGGTCCATCCCAGCCTGATCCGCATCGCCGAGTACGAAGGCGAGCCGGTGGCCTTCATGATGACGCTGCCCGACCTCAATCAGGCGCAGAAGCGGATCAACGGCAAGAACGGTCGTCCATCGCTCCTCGGCTGGCTCAAGCTGGCCCTGTGGCTGCGCAAGCCCAAGCAGGCCGACATGCGCGTCCCGCTGATGGGCGTGCGCAAAAAGCTGCAGTCCTCGCGCCTGGCCAGCCAGCTGGCTTTCATGATGATTGAGTACATCCGGCGTTCGGCAACCCAGAAGTTCGATTCGCAGCGAGGCGAGATCGGCTGGATTCTCGAGGACAACCAGGGGATGGTCGCCATCGCCGATGCCATCGACAGCAAGGTGAACCGCGAATACGCGATCTACGAAAAGGCACTTTGACCTCAGCGTTTCGGCCGGCTTCCAGATTTTCTTAACGGGGGCCGGACTACCCTGATGCGGCGAGGCGTGCCTCTGGGGCATGCCGCGATCGCGGAAGGCGGGTCGTTGAAGATGAAGTACAGGTCCTGGCTCGTTGTCCCGGGCAGCAGCGAGAAGCGTCTGGGTCTCGCCATGGGCACGGGGGCAGACGTGGTCGTCGTCGATCTTGCCGATACAGTGCCCGACGCGGCAAGGCGCGAAGCACGCGCCATGGCGTGCGAGTGGCTATCGGTTCACCGCCGCAATCTTCTCGAACACCGCCGCATGGGGCGCTGGGTGCGCATCAATGCGCTCGATTCGGGGCTGTCGCGCGATGACCTGCTGGCGATCATGCCCGGCGCCCCTGACGGCATCATCCTGCCCGGAGCGACGGGCCCGGACGCGGTCCGGCAGCTTGCCAGTGAAATCTACGAATTGGAGCAGGCCAATGGAATCGCCGCCAACTCGGTGCAGATCATGCCCGTTGCCGGCGATAGCCCGCGCGGCCTGTTCGGCATGGGGCAATATCTCGATGCGCCGCACCAGCGGCTGTTCGGACTGACCTGGAACGCTGGGGGCCTCGGTGTCGCCATGGGCTGCAGGCACCTGCACGGCGACGAGGGCAGGTGGAGCGATGCGGCGCGCCTCGTGCGGGCGCAGACGGTCCTTACGGCGCATGCGAGCAGGACCGTGGCTGTCGATGCGCCTTACGAGCGGTTCGAGGACGAACGCGGGCTGGCAGCCGCGGCGCGGCAGGCGCGCGCCGAAGGGTTCGCGGGAATGTTCGCGATTCATCCCGGGCAGGTGGCAACGATCAACGCCGCCTTTACCCCGAGCGGGGAGGAGCTGTCGCGGGCCCGCGAGATCCTGGCTCTCTTTTCGGCCAACCCCGATCAGGCTTCATTGCCGTTTCAGGGCTGCATGATCGACCGCACGCACCTGGCGATAGCGCGGCAACTCATCGATGCGGCAGACGAGAGTGACGCGGGTTGCGAGGGGCAGCGCCTTTCGGCCTTGCTGCGTCCGGCCTAGTCGGCCTGCCCGGCGGGCTCCGCCGCTTCGGCCGCGGTCGCTTCCTGTGCCGCGGCCTGAGCCTCGTCGGCCGCCGCGGTGGCGTCCGACGTGGTCGGCTTTGCGTTGCTATCGCCGCTTGCCGTCGCTTCCGGATTGGCCAGTGGCGACTGCGAGCGCACGGTGTCGTAGGGCAGCATGTCGTCGGTCACCGAGCGGGGCAGCAGCTTGTCGCCTGCGGCTTCCTTCGGGGCAGAGGCATCGTCCTTGCAGCCGCCGAGGCTCAACGCCGCAGCGCCAGCGATCGAGAGGGCTGTCCAGAACTTCAAATGCCGGTGCATCATTCATGGGTCTCCGGTTTGCCGGCGGCGGGCGGGCAGGGACGTTCAAGCGCGGCCAGGAACGAATCGGCCCGTGCGATCAGCGCCTTGTCCCATGTGTCGAAATCGACGTCATGACCAAGCCGTGCAAGGCTGGTAACGCCGAATTCCTCGATACCGCAAGGCACGATGCCGGTGAAATGCGACAAGTCGGGGCGGATGTTCACGGCAAACCCGTGCATCGTCACCCATTTGCGGATGCGTACGCCGATCGCGCCGATCTTCGCCTCGCGTCCATCGACGTCCTGCGTCCAGATGCCGATGCGGCCTTCGCTGCGGAAGCCCTCGACGCCGAAGTCGCGCAGGGTGTCGATGACCCAGCCTTCGACGGCATGGACGAAACCGCGCGCATCGCGGGCGCGCTTCTTCAGGTCGAGCAGGACATAGCCGACGCGCTGGCCGGGTCCGTGGTAGGTGTAGCGCCCGCCGCGCCCGGCCTCGACGACTTCGAAGCGCGGGTCGAGCAGTTCGGCGGAGGCTGCGCTGGTCCCCGCGGTATAGACCGGCGGATGTTCCAGCAGCCAGATCAGCTCGCGCGCTTCGCCGGCGGCGATCGCCGCATTGCGCAGCTGCATTTCCTCCAGCGCGGCGCGGTAGGGCACCGGTTCGCGGCTCACCCGCAGCTCGATATCACCGGGAAGGGTGTCTGGGCTTGTCATGCCGCGTTGCGTGGCGGCATTCCCTGCGGTTATCAAGTGTCTTTAGGCTGGCGCCTGTGCGACGGCATGCGGAGTAGAACATGAATTTCGACAGCAATCTTGCCTGGAAGCAGGCATCGGGTGCGGTTTCGGCCAATCGCGAGGTGGTCCTTGCGCTGGCCGGCGTGTTCTTCATGCTGCCGCAGCTTGCCTTCGCGATCTTCTTCCCGCAGCCCGAACCGGCTGCGGGGATGAGCGAGCAGCAGATGGTCGAGATGGTCACGACCTACTACAGCTCGATCATGCCCATGCTGATTCCGATGGCCTTCATCCAGGCGCTTGGCACAGTGGCGCTGCTGCGGCTTCTCGACGGCAGTCGGCGGCCCACGGTGGGCGAAGCGATCAAGGGCGGCCTGCGCGGTGTCGTGCCCTACCTGCTTGCGCAATTGCTGAGCGGCTTTGGTCTCGCGCTCGTGGCGCTGGCCGTGATCGGCCTGCTGGGCGCTCTTGCAGGAATGGCCGGGATGTTCGTGGGCGTTGCCATCGTGGCTGCGATCACCGTCTTCGTGGCGGTGCGGCTCTCGCTTACCGCAGCCATCGTCGCCGTGGAGCAGACCAGCAATCCGATTGCGGCGCTGCTGCGCTCCTGGAAGCTGACCGCCGGCAACACCACGCGACTGCTGACATTCTACGGCCTGTTCATTGTCGCGTTCATCGTCCTGCTGATCATGGTCAACGTCGTGATCGGCATACCCCTGGCGCTGTTGGCGCCCGACCATGTCGCGCTGATCGTCGAGGCGCTGGTCGGTTCCGCCCTGAGTGCGCTGATGGCGCTCTATCTCGTGGCGATCATAGCTGCGAGCCACCGCCAGTTGGCCGGAAACTCGCCGGAAGCGGACAGCGAGCCGTTCATCTGAGGCTGGTCATCGCGGGGCCCCGTTGCCGGGGCCTCGACGGAAGGGGTCTCTGCGCGATCCGCCGGAGCAGTCGCAAGGCAAGACACCCTGCAAGAGGGCGCGCAGTTCCAGATATTCAGTGAAATGGAAGGGCGAGGGCCTCAGCCCTCGTCTTCGTCCTTCCAGCCCCAGTAGAGGAAGCACGGCGGCACGTTGATCGCTTCCATGCCGTTGTCGATGCGCTTGAAGTGTCGGGCCATGAAATCGCGCGCACGCGGGGTAAACTGGTAAACCAGGAACGCGCCGCCCTTGCGGATCACGCGATAGGTCGCCGCGGCGATGGCCGGGCCGACGCCGTCCGGCAGGGTCGAGAAGGGCAGGCCGGACAGGACGTAGTCCGCCTTTTCGAAGCCGTGTGCCTTGACGATTTCCTCGACGTCCGCAGCCGAACCCAGCACCGCCTTGAAGCGGCTGTCGCTGATGTTCTTGCGCAGGTATTCGATGAAGAGCGGGTTGGTGTCGATCACGATCAGCATGCCGTCGCGCGGCAGGCGATCTAGGACCGGCTGGCAGAAGGTGCCGACGCCCGGGCCATACTCGACGAAGAGCTTGCAGTTCGCCCAGTCGACCGGCTTGAGCATGCGATTGATGGTAAAGCGCGACGACGGGACGATCGAACCGACCATCACCGGATTACGCAGAAACCCTTCGATGAAGACGCCCCATGGCCCGAACGACCGCTTGATTTTCCGCTTCAACTTCTGGGGCAGTGCCTCACGGGCAAGCTCTGTGCTGGTCATGCTGGCGGAAGCTCTCGCATTGTTGACGTCATTTTTGTGCAGCAAAGGCGGTGGCAGATTCCAGCCGCCTTTGCAAGTTAACGACCCTGTAGGTTCAGAGAATTTCGTGGACCTTGTCTTGCGGACGGCACAGCCTGACGCCCTTGTCGGTTTCGACGAGGGGCCGCTCGATCAGGATCGGTTCGGCAGCCATGGCATCGAGCACGGTCTGCGCATCGGCATCGGGCAGCCCGCGTTCGGCAGCGTCGGTGCCGCGCACGCGCAGGCCTTCCTGCGGCGTGATCCCGGCATCCTTGTAAAGCTGCGCGAGCTTGGCGGCGCTCGGCGGATTCTTGAGGTACTCGATCACCTCGACCTCGACGCCCGGAGTTTCCTCGAGCACGGCGAGGGTCTTGCGCGAAGTGCCGCACTTGGGGTTATGCCAGATGGTCGCCTTCATGGCTTTCTCCTGATTATTCCTCGGGGATGTCGGTAGCGGTGCCGGTGGTGCCGGCAGAGGCAGCGGGTTCGGGCGCCAGCGCGGGGACGGCCCGCGCCGCGTCTTCGGCGGTGATGCCCGGAGCCGGCGCCGCGCTGATGGTCTCTTCGCGGCGCATGACCCGGCCGGCGCGTTGCACCGCGCGCACGAGGCGCGGATAGACGCCGCAGCGGCACAGGTTGGGGATCGCCTGCTTGATTTCCGCCTCGTCCGGGTCGGGATTGCGCGCCAGCAGCGCCGCGGCATTGATGACGATGCCCGGCGTACAGAACCCGCACTGGATCGCCTGCTCGGCGACGAGGGCCTGTTGCACCGGGTGCGAGCGGTCGTCCGAAAGCCCTTCGATGGTCTTGACGAAACGGCCTTCGCATTCGGCAATGGTGATCAGGCACGATCGCAGCGGGGAACCGTCGACCAGAACCGTGCAGGCCCCGCAATCGCCGACGCCGCAGCCGTACTTCGTGCCGGTAAGATTGGCAGCGTCGCGCAGCGCCCACAGCAGGGGCGTCTGCGGATCCATCTCGAATGCGACCGGCCGGTCGTTGACGGTCATGCGCGACATCGGGCTTCCTTATGCGCTGGATGCGCGAAGAGCCAGAGCCTGACGCAAGCCTCTTGTGAAAGCCTACCGGAAACCGACGCGCAGGCCTGCCCAAACGGTGCGCGGCGTGCCGAGGTCGATGGAGCCTGCCTGATCGCGGGTGATGATCGTCTCGTCGGTCAGATTTTCGCCCCGGAGCACCACGGAAACCAGCGGCATGACGGGAACTTTCATATAGGCATCGAGCGTGGTGAAGGCAGGTAGCGCCTGCGTTTGCTGGTCGTCCTCGAACTGGCGACCGACGTGGCGCACCGTCGCCGCGATGCGCCAGCCCGGCTTGGGCAGCCAGGCGATGGTGCCGCTGGCCGCAAGCTTGGGAACCTGCGAAGGACGCATGCCGTCGAGATCGGCCTGGATGCCGCTCGCTTGCACTTCGGAATCGGTCCAGCTCAGCGAGCCGTCGAACTGGACTTGTCCGAGGTCGAGCGCGGCGCTTGCCTCCAGACCGCGCGCGCGGATCGCGTCGACGTTCTGGCGCTGGCGCAAGTTGCCGTCATCGGAGAGGGTGACGTTGGCAATCGCATTCTTGAGCTTGTTGTCGAAAGCCGTCAGCGAGAGGGTCAGGGCCTCGAACGGGCGGGTGTCGACGCCCACTTCGTAACCGCGCAGCTTTTCGAGCTTCAGCGCGGCATTGGCCTGCGTGACCACCGGGAAGACCACGAAGGGACGGTAAAGTTCGTTCAGCGTGGGCATGCGCATGCCGGTGTAGGCGGCTGCGCGCAAGGATACGGTGTTGCTTGGGTGCCACACGAAGCCGCCGCGCACATTGCCGGTCCAGCCCGAACGGTCGGCGAAGGCGGTATCCTCGTTGACCGCGCCGCCGGGCGTGATTTCGCGATAGAAACCGTTGCGGATCGTCCAGCGGTCCGCGCGCCCGCCCGCAGTCAGGACGAGATTGCCGAGCGTCCAGTCGTCCTCGACGTAGAAGCCGACGTCGGACTGGTCGCCACCGGCCCGGCGGATCGCGGTGCGCGCGCCGGTGAAAGTGCTGTAGGGCATTTCCAGCAGTCGCCCTTGGGTCAGGCGGATGTCGGCACCCATGCGCAGGACATGCGCGTCGCCGACCGGGGGACGCAGCTCGAACTTGCCGCCGACGGTGGTCGTCGGCGTCTTGGCCTGGTCCAGCGCCTTCACGAAACGCGTCGAGCTGATCACGACGTTCGAGAAGTCCTGCGCCTGGACATAACCCAGAACGTCGAACTGCCAATCGCCCCGGCCGACGAGACGCAGCGAGGCCTGTTGGCCGGACGAAGTCGAATCCGCGCCCTTGAAGCGCAGGGTACGCCGGTCGTCATAGGCCATGGCCGAGGCCTGCAGTTCGACGGTGTCGTTGAGCGGAGCGACGCCGCGCAGGCTGGCCGACCAGCTGTCATAGGCAGCCCGCGACGAGGCATCGACGCGCTGCGACCCGGGCGTCGTCCAGAAGCCCTGGCCACGGTCCCACTGGACGCTGGCAACGAGGAAGCCGGCCCCGAGATTGGGCGCAAGCGTTGCCGATGTCTGCGTTTCACCGCGATCGTTGACGAGGGCGAGAGCCTGCAGCGGTCCCATGTCGCGCGGCCCGGCGCTGGTCAGTTCGATCGTGCCCGATACCGCGCCGGTGCCGAAGGCGCCCGCGCCGCCGCCGCGGGTCACGCGGATCGAGGCGAGCCGGTCGGGCGTTAGGGCGCTGAGGGGGATGTAGCCGAAGAAAGGATTGGCGACCGGTACGCCATCGAGCAGGACGAGCGTGCGGCTCGACGCATTGCCGCCGAGCGCGCGCAGGGTGACGCCTTGCGCCGAAGGGTTGGACGAACGGCTGTCGGAGCGGCGGAACTGCTGGAACCCGGCGATGGAGGACAGCACGTCCTCGATCCGGCCCGATGCGCTGGTCACGATCTGGTCGCGATCGATCCGTTCCACATCGTATGCCGGTGTCGCAGGGCTTTCCTCCAGCCCGCGCCCGGTCACGACGATCGGTGAGGAGGGCGTGTCGCCCGCATTCTCGGCATGAGCCGGAACGGTGGAAACAATCGCAGCTGCGATGACGAGCGAAGTGCTTGCAAGATAACGAATTCGATCATGGGCCATGCGCGCTTGGATAGTCATAACCGAGATACTTGCAAGTTATTGACGACGACAGTGGAACTCGCTGCAACTTTCGGTTAGTTACCCCTCGTGACCCGCTTGGTTTATTTCCGAGACGGGCGCGCCGGTCCCCTTCGGGGGGAGGGGGCCGGCGCTTCAAAACCTCCGTTTTCCTTGGTTCTTCAGTCAGGTTTGCGCCGGATCGAGCGCGGCGGATGCCGATCTCGCTTGCCGGGCCTGCCCAAGGGCGTAGAATTGCCGAGTGACTGAAGAACAATATCTTTCCGGCCGGATCCTGCTGGCCATGCCGGGCATGTTCGATCCCCGTTTTGAGCGCTCGGTCAACGTAATGTGCGTGCATGACGAGAATGGGGCGTTGGGCATCGGCATCGGTCAGGTCCGCGAAGGCGTGACGTTCCATGATGTCCTTGGCGAACTCGGCATCGATCCCGGCGATGCGCCCGACCGTGCAGTCTGCAACGGCGGACCGGTCGAGCCGGGGCGCGGTTTCGTGCTCCATTCCACCGACTGGGGCGGATCAGATACGATCGCGGTGCAGCCGCTCTGTGCCCTCTCCGCCTCGATGGAAGTGCTGCGCGCCATTGCCGAAGGGCGCGGGCCGAGCCGCTGGCTGATGGCGCTTGGCTATGCAGGCTGGGGCGCCGGGCAGCTGGAAGGGGAAATGCGCCATCACGGCTGGTACGCGGCCGATCCGCATCCCGAAGTGCTGTTCGATACGCCCGTGGAAGATCGCTGGAACGCGACCTGGCAAGCCGAGGGCATCGATCCCGCGCTGCTGTCCAATGCCACCGGGCAGGCCTGACGCCGCTTAGCCCGGCTGGTTTCCTCTCAACTGCGCCAGGTCTGCTGGCACGTCGACATCGGCGTGGATCGCCGGATCCGTGCAATCGACGAAGACAACGTCCGAGCGCTGACGCAGCAGTCTGCCCGCGCCCTGATCGCCCGTGAGCCCGGCAATCGCCGGATAGGCGCGGGCGGATAGCAGCACAGGATGGCCGGGGTGACCGCCCTCGCATGGCATGGCGGCAAAGCCATCGCCGATCGCGCGGGCGAGATGGCTGGCGATATGGTGCGGGATGTGCGGCATGTCGCCAAGGAAGACGTAGGCCCCCTCGGCTCCCGCGGCGGCAGCGATGCCTGCCTGCAAGGACTGCGAAAGGGCCTCGCTGGCGATGCGCACGACGTCAACGGATGGCGAACCTTGCCAGTCCCCGATTTCGAGGCCGGGGCGGGCGACGACGATGACGCGGCTGACCGGCGCGGCGCGCGCGGCACGGATGGCATGGAACAGCAGCGGTTCGCCATTCAACGTCGCGGAGAGCTTGTCGCTGCCGAAGCGCGTCGCCGATCCGGCCGCGAGGACCAGCGCGACGCGCGTCATGCGCGCTCTTTGGCCGGATTGAGGGCCTGCATGATCTCGGCGATGATGCCGGTGGCGACTTCCCACGGCGACTTGCCGAGGCCGGTGATGCCCGGCGATAGGTGCAGGGCGTCCAGTTCCTGCGGCGTCGCTCCGGCAGCTTCGAGAGCGGCCATGCGTCCGGCCGCGCGCGACTTCGCACCGATCATGCCGACATAGCCTGCCTTGCCGCGCAGGGCCGCGAGGCATCCGCCCAGATCGTGGTGATCCTCGTGCGTGGCACCAAGGTATGCCGTCCAGCGATCGACGCCGAGGCGCTCGAGTACCTGGGTCGGCATTTCCCGCAGGTATCCGGAGACCGGAAACGGTGGCGGGGAGGAAGGGCCGTCCGGACGCACAAGGTAGGTTTCGAACTGGGCAAGGGCGCCGAGCTGCGCCGCCGCCAAGGCGCCGGGATCGCCCCCGGAAACGATCAGCCTGCGGGGCGGATCGTAGCGGCGGGAAAGCGAGAAGGGCCGGTCCGTCAGGCTCAGCAGCGCCCCGGGCTGCGCCGAGACACGGCGCACCGTCCCGTCGCTGTGCCACTGGCAGGGCCGACGTTCGGCCGCATGGCGCAGCAGTTCGCGCAGGGCTTTGTCGTCTGGCTGGATGCGCTCGAGCAAGATGTGAAGCGCGCCACCGCAGCGCAGGCGAATGTCGATCCACGGGCTGCCGGCGCCGTAGTGCAGGTGTCGCGGCTCGCCGTCGGCCAGAACGCGCGCGGCGTGGCTGGCGACGTCGCCTTCGATGCAGTCTCCCGAGAAATAGCCGCTCGCGGCAGAACCGTCGAATACCATCTGCGCGCCGGGACCGCGCGGGGCGCTGCCTTCGACGCGGTACAGGGTGGCCTGCACGGCAGGGCGACCGGCAGTCGCTGCCTCCGCCAGAGCGGGACGCACATCGTCGACCCACCCGAAAAGCGGCCAGTCAGCGTTATCGATATGCCCGTCCATCGATCTGTGGTCTGCTCCGGTCAGTGGCGCGGACGTACGGTCCGGCGAAGCGCATTGCAATGCAGGTGCCGGGATGCGCGCCGGGGAGGCAGGTTGCTCCCGCGTTGCAGGGATTAACCTTCAGGCTCGGAAATTTGCGGGGAAGCCGCCCAGGTTTCGTCTTCGCCGATCCGGTCGGCGTAGAGCAGGCGTCCGCCCGAAAGGTGCCAGAGCGCTTCGTTGAAGTTCGAATTGCTCATGGCGAAACAGCCTTCGCTGCGGCCGAGCTTGCCCCACTTTTCGATCATCGTCTGGTCGACGTACCAGGCCGGATGCATGACGATGGCGCGCTGAAGGGCCATCGAATTGTCCTCGTCCAGCCCGACGAGGCGGATCGAGGTGCCGTACTTGCCCTTGTACCATTCGCAGGTGAGGAAGGCCCCGCGCGAGGTGGCTTCGGAGCCCGGCGTGTTGGAAAAGCGCTGCAGCCAGCCGCTGTGCTCCGGATCGGACCCCCTGCCGTGTGCGAGCAGGAAGCTGCGGACGGTTCCGGTCTCGATATTGGCGAAATGCAGGCGCGGTTTCCACGAGGGCTGGGCGAAATCGGCAACCCCGACCAGATCGGTACGCCAGACCTTGTTGCCGACGCGCTCCGCTTGGCGGGCAGCGACGTCCATGATCTTGCGTTCGTAGGGATTCAGGCTGGAGGCGGAAGCGTCGACCGCGAGTGCGCGACCGGGCAAGACAATTCCGGCGCCCGCCGCAATTGCACCCTTGAGAACCGTTCGCCGTCCGACATTCCAATCCATCGGATCAATATAGCGCTTTCCCGCAGCAACTTCCAGTCAGGTCCGCAGCTTGCCGGCCTGCGGTCGGGGCAGGCCGGCGCGCCGGTTCACGGGCCGGAGGTGCCTGCGGGCCGCATCAGGCGACCACCTTGAGCGCGGTTTTCTGGTGCTGCCTGATCCAGTCTTCCAGGACCGGCGCAATCCGGTTGCGCCACTTGCTGCCGTTGAAGATGCCGTAGTGGCCCACGTCTTCGGCGAGGTAGTACTTCTTGCGCTCTTCCGGCAGGTGCGTTGCAAGGTGCAGGGCGGCCCTGGTCTGGCCGATGCCGGAAATGTCGTCATTCTCGCCTTCGACTGCGAGCAGCGCGGTATCGCGGATGCCGCCCAGGTCGATCCGCTCGCCGCGGTGGACGAATTCGCCCTTGGGCAGCGAATGCCTCTGGAACACGTGCTCGACCGTCTGCAGGTAGAAGTCTGCGGTCATGTCGCAGACCGAGCGGTACTCGTCATAGAAGGCCTTGGTGGCAGCCGCGCTTTCCCCGTCGCCTTCGACGAGGTGCTTGAACATGCCGTAATGGCTCATCATGTGGCTGCCCAGGTTCATCGCCATGAAGCCGGTAAGCTGCAGGAAGCCCGGATAGACGCGGCGGCCGCTGCCCGGATAGGTCAGCGGGACTTCGGCAATGACATTGTGTTCGAACCATGAAAGCGGCTGCTGCATCGCGACGTCGTTGACGCTGGTGGGCGCCTCGCGGGTGTCGATCGGGCCGCCCATCATCGTCAGCGTCGCGGGACGGCAGGGGTCCTTCTTGGCGCCCATGATGGCTGCTGCAGCGTATGCCGGAACCGACGGTTGGCACACGGCCAGCATGTGCGTGCCCGGGCCGATGTGGTGGAGGAAATCGACAAGGTAGTCGATGTAGTCGTCGAGATCGAAGCGGCCGGCGGAGGCCGGCACCAGCTTCGCGTCGGCCCAATCGGTGATGTAGACCTCGCACGTTTCCAGCATGCGGGCGACAGTCCCGCGCAGGAGAGTTGCGTAGTGGCCGCTCATCGGAGCGACGATCAGCAGCCTGGGCGCGTTTTCGGGCAGGCCTGGGTGATCGAAGCGCAGCAGGTTGCCGAAGGGGCGGTGGAGCACGATCGCCTCGGTGACGGGGTAGGTGGCATCGCCGATCGACACGGTCTCGATGTCGAATTCGGGCTTGCCGCGCGGGGATGCCGCGTGGGCGAAGACTTCGAGCGCCGAAGCCATGATCGGTCCGAAACCGGAATACCCGATGGGAAGGCTCGGGTTCGTGAGCATTTCGGCACCGACCGAAGCCCAAGCCGCTGCGCCACCAAGCATGGTGCGCTGCAATTCATACATGTTGTAAAGCAAGGTTCATCTCCTGGCCGCCGCACGCAGCCGTCCTGACGATTCCCTTCATTCTGGGGATGAATCGATTGTTGTGCAATGCGGCATTTCCATTTTCAGTCTTTTGCATAGCAATTGTACGACCCTGTGGGCACCTGCAGCCTTGCCCGGGACTCGGGCCTTTCCCTTAGCGTCTCAACGCGGTAAGGGGCCGCGCATGGACGCCAATCCGGGCCAGACCCTAACGCCGCAGAGTGAAGCCTCGACGACAGGCGAGGAATCGCCGCGTCGCAAGAGTCTGGGGCCGCTGCGCATGGTTTGGCGCGAGCTGTTCCACTATCCCGGACGCATGGCGATTGCCGGTTGTGCGCTGATCACCACGGCGACCTCTACCCTCGCGATTCCTTACGGGTTCCGCCAGATAATCGACCAGGGCTTCGCCGAAGGCGCAGACCCGACGGCGATCCGCAAGTGGTTCATCGCCCTGCTGTGCATCGTTGCCGTTCTGGCCGTTGCCACGGCGATCCGTTTCTACAGCGTTTCCTGGCTGGGTGAGCGAGTCGTTGCCGACATTCGCCTGCGCGTCCAGCGCCACCTGCTGTCGCTTTCGCCCAGTTTCTTCGAGGAAAACAGTCCCAAGGAAATCGCCTCGCGCATGACCGCGGACACCGCGATCATCGAGCAGATCGTCGGAACGACCGTCTCGGTCGCCTTGCGTAACGCGATCATGGCGATCGGCGGCGTGGCCTACCTCTTTGCCCTGGCCCCGACGCTCACGATCGGCCTGATCGTCGCGATTCCGCTCGTGATCTTGCCGATTGCGACATTCGGCAGGAGGCTGCGGGCGGTCTCGCGCACCAGCCAGGACCGCGTGGCCGACATCGGCGCGATGACCTCGGAAGTCTTCGGCGCCCTGCGCGTGGTGCAGGCCTTCAATCAGGAAGGCCGCGAGATGGGCCGCTTCGGCGAGGCGGTCGAGCGCACTTTCGAGACCGGCAAGCGGCGCATCACCATCCGCGCGATCATGACCGCGGTCATCATGTTCCTCATCTTCGGTTCGATCACCGTCATCATGTGGCGCGGCGCGGTCGGCGTTGCGGAAGGCACGATCACCGGTGGCACGATCGCGGCATTCGTGGTTACGGCAGGCATCGTAGCGGGCGCCTTCGGATCGCTGACCGAAGTCTATGGCGATCTCGTGCGCGGTGCGGGCGCGGCCAGCCGCCTGGCCGAACTGCTGGGCGAGCGTCCGGCGATCTCGCCTCCGGCGCGGCCGCAGGCGATGCCCAGTCCGGCGCGCGGCAAGCTCGCCTTCGAGAGCGTGACGTTCCGCTATCCCACCCGCCCCGAACTGGCGGCGCTCAAGGATTTCAGCCTGACCGTCGATCCCGGCGAAACCGTGGCGATCGTCGGCCCTTCGGGGGCGGGCAAGTCGACCCTGTTCCAGCTGGCCGAGCGATTCTACGATCCGCAGAGCGGGTCCATCAAGATCGACGGCGTGCCGCTGACATCGGCCGATCCCGCCGAAATCCGCCAGCGCATCGCGCTCGTGCCGCAGGAGGGCGTACTGTTTGCCGCCAGCGCACGCGACAACCTGCGTTACGGCAATTGGACTGCGGACGACGAGGCGATCTGGCAGGCCGCGCGCGCCGCCAATGCCGAGCAGTTCCTGAAGGACCTTCCACAGGGCCTCGACACCTTCCTCGGTGAAGACGGCGCCCGCCTGTCCGGTGGCCAGCGCCAGCGCATCGCGATTGCCCGCGCGCTGCTGCGCGAGGCGCCGATCCTCCTGCTCGACGAGGCGACCAGCGCGCTCGACGCCGAAAGCGAGCGACTGGTGCAGGACGCGCTCGACCGCCTGATGAAGAGCCGCACGACGCTCGTGATCGCGCACCGCCTTGCGACGGTAAGGCAGGCCGACCGCATCATCGTCATGGATGACGGGCGCATCGTCGAGCAGGGCACGCACGACACGCTCTCGGCTGCGGGCGGGCTTTACGCGCGGTTGGCATCGCTGCAATTCGACATGCGCCCCGACCAACGCTCGCCGCAGGACGCCTAAAAGACTGGAATTGCGCAACAAGGAAATTATGTTGCGCTTCATTGGCGGGTCATCCGGACTCGTTCAGTCTCGTGTCGAACAATCCGAAAAAGGATCAGGCATGCCTCGAATTCTCGGCAGGGCGCTTGCGTCGAGCGCCGCCATTTCAGCTTTCGTATTCAGTCTTTCCGCCTCCCCGCTGATTGCGGCCGACAATCCGGCAACCGCCGATTGGGGCGATTTCGGGGTCCAGACCCAGTGGATGGAAAAGGACGTCAAGCCGGGCGACGACTTCGACACGTTCGTGAACGGCAAATGGATCGAGACCACCGAACTGCCTTCCGACCGCACCCGCTGGGGTTCGTTCGACGAATTGCGGGAACTCTCAACCCAGCGCCTTCACGGCATCATGGATGATCTTCTGGCATCCAAGCCGGCGCCGGGAACCGACGCCGCGCGAGTCGCGGCCGCCTATTCGGCGTTCATGGATACCGACGCGATCAACGCGGCCGGGCTCAAGCCGGCGCGTCCCTATCTCGATGCGATCTTCGCGGCGAAGACGCCGACCGACCTGATGAAGCTCTTCGCCTCGCCGGGCTATGCATCGCCGCTGGGCGTCTATGTCGATGCCGACCCCAAACAGAGCGATGTCTACGCGCTGCAGGCCGCCATCACCGGCCTTGGCCTGCCTGACCGCGACTATTACCTCAAGGACGATGCGCGGTCGCAGGAAATCCGGGCCAAGTATCTCGATTACCTGACTTTCGTGCTTGGCAAGGCGGGCTACGCCGATCCGGCTTCGGCGGCCAAGGCGGTCATGTCGCTGGAAATGCGCATCGCCCAGGCCGACTGGGACCGCGCCGCCGCGCGCAACCGCGACCTCACCTACAACAAGCTGTCGATGAGCGATTTCGAGGCGTTCGGCTCCGCCGGCCTCGTGCGGACCTTCATGGATACCGTGGGCGCGGGCAAGGCGAGCTACGTCATCGCTTCGGAGATTCCGCCGACGGCCGAGGAGCTCAAGGAAGCCAAGATCGACGCGGCCAAGGCCCAGACCCTCTTCGGAGGCGGGCTCCCGGCCGCGATCAAGCTGGTCGACGAAGTGCCCGTCGCGGTCTGGCAGGCCTGGCTGGCGGCGCACTTCCTGCGCGACCACGCTTCGGTCCTGCCCAGCGACATCGACGATGCGACTTTCGACTTCTACGGCAAGACGCTGACCGGCCAGCCCGAACAGCGTCCCCGCTGGAAACGCGGCATCAGCGCCGTCGAGGGGATGGCCGGCGAACTGCTCGGCAAGATCTACGCCGAAAAGTACTATCCGCCCGAGAACAAGGCGGCGATGGAGGATCTCGTCGCCAATCTGCGCAAGGCGATGGCGCTCAACCTGAGCGACCTGTCGTGGATGGGCGCGGCGACCCGCAAGGAAGCCGAGGCCAAGCTCGATGCCTTCACGCCCAAGATCGGTGCGCCCGCTACCTTCAAGGAATACGAGGGCCTGACTTTCACGGGGAACGATCCGCTGGGTAACATGATGGCCGCGGGCAAGTGGCAGAACAACTACGACATGAACCGTATCGGCAAGGCGGTCGATCGCGCCGAATGGTTCATGCTGCCCGAGACGGTCAACGCCTACTACAATCCGCCCTTCAACGAGATCGTCTTCCCGGCCGCGATCCTGCAGCCGCCGTTCTTCAATCTCTCGGCCGACCCTGCGGTCAATTACGGCGCGATCGGCGGCGTGATCGGCCACGAGATGGGCCATGGCTTCGACGACCAGGGTGCCAAGTCGGACGGCACGGGCAACCTGCGCGACTGGTGGACGGCTGCGGACAAGGCCAATTTCCAGAAGCTGCAGGACAAGCTCGAAGCGCAGTACAATGCCTTCTGTCCCTACGACGACGGCAAGACCTGCGTGAACGGCAAGCTGACAATGGGCGAGAACATCGGCGATCTGGGCGGCCTCAGCCTTGCCTACCGCGCCTACAGGCTTTCGCTGAACGGCAAGGAAGCTCCGGTGATCGACGGCTATACCGGCGACCAGCGCTTCTTCATGGCCTGGGCGCAGGTGTGGCGTTCGAAGGTGCGCGAGGAGCAGGCGCGCCAGTACCTGATGACCGACCCGCACTCGCCGCCGCATTATCGGATCAACGGCATCGTCCGGAATTTCGACGAATGGTACAAGGCCTTCGACGTCAAGCCGGGCGACAAGCTCTACCTCCCGCCCGACCAACGCGTGCGGATCTGGTGATTTCGGTGCCCGGGGCAGGTCCTGTCCCGGGCATTTTTGCGCGGGGGATCAGCAGGTCATCCCGTTTTTCGACCTGACTATTTTGCATTGCAGCGGGTGCCGCCTTGACTTGCCCGGGCGCTGCGGCTTGGTTGCGCCGCGATGGACCTGACCCTTACCGCAATTCTCCTTGGCATCGTCGAGGGACTCACCGAGTTTCTGCCGGTCTCGTCGACCGGCCATCTCATCCTTGCTACCGAACTGTTCGGATACGATGCCGCCCAATGGGCGACCTTCAACATCGTCATCCAGCTGGGCGCGATCCTGGCCGTGATCGTGCAGTTCTGGCGCACGTTCTGGGCCGTGGGCATGGGCCTGCTCAAGCTTGAGCCCGTGTCGATCCGCTTCGTGCGCAACGTCCTGCTGGCCTTCCTGCCCTCGGCGGTGCTCGGGCTGCTGCTCAAGGACTGGATCGAGGGGCTGCTGGGTCAGCCGAGCGTCGTAGGCTGGGCGCTGATCGTCGGCGGCATCGCCATTCTCGTCATCGAGAAGGTGGCCAGGCAGGGGCCGCTGACCGGCGTGTCCGAGCTTTCGATGAAGACCTGCATGGGCATTGGCCTCGCCCAGTGCCTGGCCATGGTGCCCGGTGTCAGCCGTTCGGGCGCGACGATCATGGGCGCACTGGCGATGGGTGTGGAGCGCCGCACCGCTGCCGAGTTCAGCTTCTTCCTTGCGGTGCCCACGATGATGGGCGCCACCACGCTGGAACTGCTGGGCGCGCGCGAGCAGCTCATGGCAGGTGCCGGTCCTGTCGGCTGGGGCGAGATCGCGGTGGGCTTCGTCGTGTCCTTCGTGGTCGCGCTGGTGGTGATCAAGGCGTTCATGGCTTTCGTCAGCCGCTCGGGTTTCTCGCCGTTCGCGTGGTATCGCATCGCCGCCGGTTCTCTGGCACTTTACCTGCTGACATAGGCCGCATCGCCACAGGCCATGCTGGAACGGGAATGATCTGACATGGGCAAGAAGCAGAAGGACAAGCTGGGCCGCAAGGCCTACGACAAGCTGCTCGAGCCCATGGAAGAGGAACTGGTCGGCATGGCCCGCTGGGCCGCCGCTACCGGCGCGCGCATCCTGGTCCTGTTCGAAGGCCGGGATACGGCAGGGAAGGGCGGGGCGATCAACGCCATCGCCGCCAAGCTCAATCCCCGGCAGGTCCACGTTATCGCCCTGTCCGCGCCCAGTGAGCGAGAGCAGGGCCAGTGGTATTTCCAGCGCTACGTCCCGCACTTGCCGGCCCGGGGCGAAATCGTCCTGTTCGACCGCAGCTGGTACAACCGCGCCGGGGTGGAGAAAGTCATGGGCTATGCGACCGAGCCGCAGGTCCAGGCTTTCCTGCGCGATGCCCCCGACTTCGAAAGGATGCTGGTCGAGGACGGCATCCTCCTGTTCAAGTACTGGCTGGCCTGCGATCAGGAGCAGCAGGAGGAGCGCCTGTTCGAACGTCTCGAGGATCCGCTAAAGCGCTGGAAGCTTTCGCCCGTCGATCTGGCCGCCCGGCTCAAGTACGAGGACTATACGAAGGCGCGGGCGCAGATGCTCAAGGCGACCCATACGCGCCATGCACCCTGGACGCTGGTGGACTTCAATGACCAGCACCGGGGTCGACTCACCCTGATTCGCGACTTGCTCGATCGGCTGCCGGATACCCGCGTCGATCCGGCGCCGCTGGAGATGGAACCGCTCGATCACAAGCCGCTGAAAGAGAAATTCGACGTTCTTGAGCCGATCCGGCCCTTTCCGGAGGACTGAAAGGCCTCGGGCGACTTGACTTTGCGCCGACGCTGAAGCATGGGCCGCAGCCTTGAGGGGCGGTCCTTGCTGACCGTCCTCGATTGTTTTCAACGGACATGCCGGCCGCCAGGGCGGCTGAAACGCAGAGATTACAGGAAAACGCCATGGCGAAGCCCGCAACTGTCAAGATCCGGCTGGTTTCCACCGCCGACACTGGATTTTTCTACGTCACCAAGAAGAATCCGCGGAACACGACCGAGAAGATGAGCTTTCGCAAGTACGACCCCGTCGTGCGCAAGCACGTCGAGTTCAAGGAAGCCAAGATCAAGTAAGGTTCACGGTCGGTTCAAGGCTGTGTACCTAGGGACATAGCCATGAAACGAATGCGAATGACCTTTCGATCCTGTGTTGGCGCGGCCGCTTTGGCCGCGCTTGCCGTTCCAGCCCTCGTTCCCGGTGAAGTGGCGCTTGCCGCCACGAACGCCGAAAGCGCCCAGCTGAACGAGGCGGTGACCGCCCTGCGCGGCATCTCGACGATGCGCGCGGATTTCGTGCAGACCGATCGCACGGGCCAGTCGGTGACCGGCACCCTGACGCTCAAGCGTCCGGGCCGTATCCGTTTCCAGTACGAAAAGAGCGTCAACATGCTGATCGTGAGCGACGGCAAGGCGCTCACGATGATCGACTACGACGTCAACCAGGTCCAGCGCTGGCCGATCAGCAACAGTCCGCTCGGCGCGCTGCTCGATCCCAACCGCGACGTGGCGAAGTTCGGCACGGTCAGGCCCACCGGCAACCCCAACGTGGTCAGCGTCGAGGTGCGCGACAGCAAGCACCCCGAGTACGGCGTGATTACCCTGATCTTCACCCGCAAGCCGTCGGCGCCGGGCGGTCTGGAACTGACCTACTGGGTCGCGCTCGATTCGCAGAACAAGCGCACGACGATCCAGCTCAAGAACCAGCGCTACGGCGTGCCGGTGACGGATAACGACTTCCGCTGGAACGATCCGCGCCGTCGCACTCGTCGATAGGAATCCCCGGTTCGTCGCTGATTGTGTGGCACCTGCGACAAACTGCGACACTTTCCTTAATTCTGTTCACTTGGCAGCAAGCCAATCGATCCTAGATTGATCTTGTCAGAGCGGCTCGAGGCGGGTTTCCCCCCTGTTGCCCGCGCCTCCTTAAGAGCGCTTCTGGCTTAGCGTGACGAACGCTTATGGAACCCTCGACCCCCTGCCCCCGGGTCGAGGGTTTTCCTTTGGAACTGCAGCGAGGATCGCAAGCGGCACTGGCAATTCGCTCGGCGCGCACCTAAAGCCCCTGACATGCTCAAGATTGCCACCTGGAACATCAATTCTGTCCGCCTTCGCATCGATCAGGTCGAGCGCTTCCTGACTGAACAGTCGCCCGATGTCCTGTGCCTGCAGGAGATCAAGGTTGCCGAGCACCTCTTCCCGCACGAGATGTTCGAGCGACTGGGCTATACCCATCGCGCGATCCACGGTCAGAAGGGCTACCATGGCGTTGCCACGGTCAGCCGCGTGCCGTTCGCGGAATACAGCCGCCACGACTGGCAGGACAACGGCGAGGCCCGCCACGTCGGCGTGGAACTGCAGGGGCAGGGCAAGGGCCTGATCCTCGAAAACGTCTACATTCCGGCGGGCGGCGACGTGGCCGACCGCGAGGTCAATCCCAAGTTCGGCCAGAAGCTGGACTTCCTCGCCCGCATGACGGCTTGGGCGGACAAGATCGATCGCCCGACGCTGATCGTGGGCGACTTCAACATCGCCCCGCTCGAATGCGACGTCTACGACCACAAGGCGCTGCTCAAGGTCGTCAGCCACACCCCGATCGAGGTGGAGACGCTGGGCCGCTTCCGGGATGCGCATGGCTGGGTCGACCTTGGCCGCAAGTTTATCCCGGCGCCGGAGCGCAACTATTCCTGGTGGTCCTACCGCAGCTACTGGCGCAACAAGGACCAGGGCCGCCGCCTCGATCACATGTGGGCCTCGCCGGACCTTGCCGGGCAGGCCACGGCGCACCGTTTCGTCGAGGAAACGCGCAAGTGGGAACAGCCCAGCGACCACGTGCCGCTGGTCACGGAGTTCGACCTCTGAGCGAGGCGGGTGCCTCGACCCCGGCGAGCGGGCCGCGCCGCGTTGCGCTGGCGCTCGATGCATTGCGGCACGGCTGGCCGATCAGGGTCGGCGGCGGGCCGGTGCTGCTGCCGGCCGAAACCGGTTTCGGCCCCGACGTCGCCGCGCCGCGCATGCTGATCTCGGCGGCACGCGCCGTCACGCTCAAGCTGGCCAACCAGCGCGAGGCAGCCGTGCCCGAGGCTCCGGTGATGATCCGCGCGGCCGAGCCTTTCGATCTCGAAACGGCCCGTGCGGTCTCCGACCCGGCGCTCGACCTCGTCCATCCGATGAAGGGGCCTTTCGCCGCCGAGCACATCGATGACATGGAAGTCGCGCGCGCTGCCATGGAACTCGCGCGCCTGGCCGGAATTCTTCCGGCCTTCCTCGTGGCGCCGACGATGGACGGAGATGTGCAGGACGTTTCGCCTGCCGATCTGGATGCATGGAAGGACACCGCGCGCCTTGCCGTCGCCTCGCGTGCGCGTTTGCCTGTCGCGGCCTGCGAGGATGCGGAGATCGTCGCGTTCCGTTCCTACGACGACTTGCGTGAGCATGTCGCGCTGGTGATCGGCGAACAGGACGGCGATCGCGCCCCGCTGGTGCGGCTGCATTCCGAGTGCCTGACCGGCGACATCCTCGGCAGCCTCAAGTGCGATTGCGGTCCGCAGCTGGACGCCGCGCTTCGGGCCATGGCCGAGGAAGCGCGGGCCGGGGGCTGGGGTGTGCTGCTCTACATGCGCCAGGAAGGGCGCGGGATCGGTCTGATCAACAAGCTGCGCGCCTATCGCCTGCAGGACCAGGGCTTCGACACGGTCGATGCCAACAATCGGCTGGGCCTGCCAACGGAGGCGCGGGACTTCCCGGTCGCCGCGCGCATGCTCGACCTGCTCGGCGTTCACGAGATCCGGCTGATGACGAACAACCCGGCCAAGGTCGAGGCGCTGGAGGCCGTGGGCGTATCGGTGGCCGAGCGCGTGCCGCACCGGCTTCCGCCCAACCCGCACAACGAACGCTATCTACAGACCAAGCGCGACCGTACCGGGCATATTCTCTGACAGCGCGTTCCGTATGGCGCGCGCGCCGCGATTGCGGCGTGACGAGCCATTCCGCGTCTCAGCAGACGAAGTGACCAGGTCGAAAGGTCGGCCGGGACGCGAGGTTGGGGGTTGGGGGGGAAGCCCCGCGCCCCGGCCTGCCGGGTCAGTGCGGCATCAGCAGGTATATCCCGCCGAACACGGCGAAGATCGCCGCCGCAAAGGCTCCGGCCTTCCAGATGTCGCGCTGGGTGAAGCGGTCGATCTGGGATTCGCGGAAGGCCCGGTATTGCTCGGCAACATCGGGGTTGCCGGCGATCAGGCCGAGATCGAGCGGCGTCGCGGCGCGCTCGAACCAGGTCTTGAGTTCATCGAACTCGGGGGCCGGTAGATCGGGGTAGCGCGTCAGCAGGCTGACGATGCGCGCACGCTCGTCAGCGCGGATCGCGCCGGTATCTTCGAATGACATGTGGAAGCATTCCTGAAATCGTTGGCGTCAGGCGCCATGACAGGCGCCGGTGCGTGCGAGTTCAGGCGGCGGGTGGTCCGCGCAGATCAGGTAGTCGGGCAGGATGCTGGCGCGGCGGGGGACCGCGGGCCTCGGGAAGCAGGCGCAGGCGCGGACCGGCGGCGACCGCCACCGGGCGCATGGCCATGGCAGGCGCAAGGCGCGTGATCGGCGGTGCCGGCAGTTCCTGTGTTGCCGCCGCTTCCGATTTGCGCGCAGTGACCAGCGCCACGTCGAGAGTCGCGGCGCTGAAGGCCGATCCGGAGACCCGTTCGAGCGGCGCGCGAATGGGTTCGGCCGCCTGCATGCCGATGGCGGCAAGCAGCAGCACCGCCCAGAGGCGCATGCGCAGGAAGAGACTCGGACCCGAAGTCATGGCTATCGGCTAAGGCTCATGACGCGCGCTGGCAACCCCGAGGTTGGTCGGTCAGCGGCGTTCGTAACGCTTGAGGCCGGGGCCCAGGACATTCCCGCTCAGCCGCAGGTTGTCCCCGGACCAGTCGGCAACGAAAGCGCTGTTGCGCTCGATTCCCGGGGCGAATCGGGCATTGTTGCCTTCGATCTCCAGCCCTTCCGAGCTGTGATTGCGATGTTCGGCTGCAACCGCAATGAAGGCGGAATAGTTTTCCTTGTCGCGACCCTGCACGAACCAGTTGTCGGCGATCTTGCCGGTCGCGCCGTCGGGCAGGTCGACCATGTAGTTGGTCCCGCGCCCGCGCGAATCGTCGAAGCTGCAATCGAGGATTGCAACGCGCTGGGCGCGGCTCTTGGCGTAATGTCCGCCCGCCCCTGCCTCGAAGCGGCTGCGGGTGACGATGAGCGCGCCGTAGTTGCCGACATAGATCGAATGGGCGCAACCGCCGCCGCCTTCGCACGTGCCCAGGCGCGTGAAGGTGGACTTGTCGATGACGATCGTGCCTTGGGGATTTTCGCCGGCCAGCAGCCCTTGCTCGCTGTCGCGGAACCAGCTCTGCGTTACCGAGAGATTGCCGCCTTCGAGGCGGATGCCGGAGCCATTCTTGTCGGCAACGCGGATATTGGCGAAAACCATGCCTTCGACGGCGGCGCTGCGCCCGCGCAGAACGAGCGCGGCCTTGTCCTCGCAGGCAACGCCATCGAGGACGGACTGACCGGGCACTTTCGCCTTGTAGGTGATCTCGCCCTGGGTCTGCACCGCGCAATCGGAAAAGCGCATCGAAGCGAACAGGATGGTGCCCTTGCCGTTGCCGATGGCGTCCACCGCGTCCTGCAGGCGGGTGTAGCTGCGGCCCGTTTCGGCCACGCTATAGGGCGCCGTCTGCCCCAGCGAGGGACCGGCGGGCAATGCCAAAGCGGCGAGGGCGGACGCGGCGGCGGCGAGTCGGGCGATCATGCGCATGGCCACTTGCTAGGGCGCGCCGGTTAAGATCGCGCAAACCGCCGAAAGCCGCAGTCGGACGGGCAATGGCGTGGCATATCCTTGGCCAGCTATCCGCAGTTGCTCCGATTGATGTTGAAAGTTGAGCGATTCGGTCTTAATAAGGGGTCTGCGGGCCGGGCCCCTCTGGCGCGGCGCATGCTGGTGTGGAACGCAATCGTTTCTGCCGGACAGGCGCCACGTGATGTCGGACCGCATCGGGTGAAACCGATGCAGGATCCGGAACGCTGATTGAGGAATCCCCAACGGTCCGGCTCTTCGGAACCTTGCATTGGCTCATCCGATCGAACCTACAACCTGTTCGATAGGGATATGACATGACCGAACGCATTTTCCGCCTGCTGGAGCGCCAACAGCGCCTCGATGCCCTGCTGCGCCTCGCACAAGGGCGGCGGTTTGCCGATCCGCACGAGATCGCGCTCCTCAAGAGAATGAAGACGCGGATAAGGGACAGGCTCAGCCGGCATTTGCCCCCCATTGCCGGGCGATTGAGCCTGTAATCCCAGCGCCGGCGCGTAGCCCCCCATTCACGCGCCGGCGCACCTTTTTCCTCAAGAGGACAGGCGCATTTTCATGGAATTCCTTTTTGCAAGCTGGCTGGGAACGCCGGCCTGGTTCTGGCTGGCCTTCGTGGCCATCGTTCTGCTGCTCACCGCTTTCGACCTCGGCTTCCTGCACAAGGAAGACCGGGAAATGGGCATTGCCGAGTCTTTAAGGCTGTCGGTCTTCTACATTGCCATCGCCATGGCCTTCGGCGGCTGGGTCTGGTTCCAGAAGGGGCCGTCCGCAGGCATGGAGTATTATACCGGCTACTTCATCGAGAAGGCCCTCTCGATCGATAACGTCTTCGTCATTTCGCTCGTCTTCGGCTTCTTTTCGATTGCGCCCAAATACCAGTACCGCGCGCTCCTGTGGGGTATCCTTGCGGTGATCGTCCTGCGCGGCCTGATGATCGCGGGCGGTGCGGCGATCCTCGCCTCTGCCTATTGGGTCATGTACATCTTCGCCGCCTTCCTGGTGTTCACCGGTGTGAAGATGTTCTTCACCGGAGAGCATGAGCCGGACATCGGCAAGAACCGGGTGGTACGGTGGATCTCCACGCACATGCGCGTGACTAAGGAGCACCACGCGGAGCACTTCTTCGTGAAGGTGCCCGATGCGGCAGGCAAGGTGGCATGGGCCGCGACGCCGCTGTTCCTGGCCCTTGTGGTCATCAACCTTGCCGACCTCGTCTTCGCGGTGGACTCGGTGCCGGCGATCTTCTCGATCACGACCGACACCTTTATCGTCTATACCTCGAACATCATGGCTATTCTGGGCCTGCGCGCGCTCTACTTCGCGCTGGCGGCGATGGTGCACCGCTTCCACTACCTGCAATATGCGCTGGCGGCCGTGCTGGTGTTCATCGGCGGCAAGATCTTCGTGTCCGACTTCCTGCTGGGCGGCGCCAAATTCCCGCCGCTCATCAGTCTGGGCGTCACGGTGGCGTTGATCGCGGGCGGTGTGGTCTGGTCCTTGTGGAAGACCCGGGGCGAGGAACAGACGGCCTAGGCGGCCTCGTCCAGTTCGGCGAGGATCGCCGCGTGACGGCGGCGGATCTCGTCGGCGTCCGGATCGGGAAGCATGGTGATTGCGAGGTCGGCAAGCATGCCGGCCTCGCGGACCAGCAGCCTGCGCCGGTGGGAACCCAGCACCTGCCGCGCGGCTGTCGCCAGGGCGTCCAGCGCGACAAGGGCCGTCAGGCGATTGCTGGCAACGGCATTGCGCGCGGCCACAAAGCCGCGCTGGAGGAAATGGGCGAAGTCGCTCGTCGGCGGGAAGACCGGGCAATCCGGATCGCCCCGGTTCCATTTCTCCATGTCCAGGCGCCGTCGCCCGATTTCGGCCGTGGCGGCGCCGAGCCAGTGAATCGCGGTGATGGCGGTGAAGGGATCGTTGATGCCGGGTGAAAGCGCGCGCAGGGCGATTTCCACCAGTTCGTCGATCGAGAACTCGAGGTCCTGCTCGGACGTGCGCGAGCCGCCGATGGCGAATGCCTCGCGCACCGAGCGGGCCAGGTGATCGGGCAACTGCCGTTCACCTGCCAGCACCAGCGGGACGCCGGGATAGACGAAGTCCCCGGGCCGCACCTTGAGGGCGAGGAGCAGTTCATGTTTGCGGGCCAGTTCCACCAGCGTCGTGAACTCGATCAGGCGCACGTATCCGCTTTCGCTTGCCGGAACCGGGGTACCCGAGGGCAGGGGGCGTACCGGCGGATCCCTGTCGCCGCATTCCTCAAAGCGCCCGTCGATCTCGCGCAGCAGCCGCTCGCCGATGTTCTGCAGCACGGTGTTGATGCGGATGCTCGCGGGGATGTGGTGGAGGAAATAGACCAGGACCGCCACCGCCACGATCATCATCGCGAAAGCGACCAGCAGCGAGAGCTGCGGCACGAAGCCGGCACTCGACATCGCTGCGGGCGGTACTGCGCCGACGGCAGCCTCGTCCTGCGAGCGCACGGCGCGCAGCACGGTGATAGCATAGTCGAACGTGCCGATGAACGTGGCGAGGCTGAGCTGGTTGCCCTTGTCTTCCATGAAATTGGTCAGCAGGCGTGGGCCGTATGTGCCGCTGGCATAGGCGACCGCCGCGATCGTGATCGAGAAGACGGTGGAGGCAACGCCGATCATAGAGCCGGACAGGACCGTCAGGATATTGTTGGCGCCTTCGGGGCGAGCCGGAATGATCCAGTTCGTCTCGCTGAGCCAGCGACTCGCGCCAATGCGGTCGAGGTGGACGAGGACGAGTGCCAGCAGCAGCCCGCCCAGTGCGAAAAGGGCGGGGTAGAACCAGTAGCTTGCCCGGACCGACAGCCAGTTTGAGCGCAGCGTTGCGAGCATCGTGAAGAACCCTCCGCAGGCAATAGAGCGTGAGCGCGCTGCCTGTTCCCTGTGCAGGCGCATGGACGGATGCAATTTTTGCCATGTACGGCGGGGCCTGTGCACCGCTAGGGCGCGACGATGGCCACCACCGATACATCTCCCATGCCACAGCACCGTCCCGGTCACGACTGGACGGCGCGGCACGTCGCGGCACTGCTGCTTGCCAATTGTGGGCTGGCGCTGGGGCCGTGGCTGGTCCGGCTTGCCGATACGGGGCCGGTCGCGGCAGGGTACTGGCGGCTGATGATTGCCATGCCCTTCGTGTTTCTGCTCAGCCTGCGTGAACCGGCCGTGCAGCGCCGGGTGGGTGGCATGGCCCTGTTGATCGTGCTGGGGGCGGGCGTGGCCTTCGCGCTGGACCTGGCCGCGTGGCACGTCGGCATCGTAAGGACCAAGCTGGGCAATGCCTCGCTGTTCGGCAACGGCGGCAGCGTGATCCTGATGGCCTGGGGCCTGATCGCGGCCCGGCGGCGTCCGCGCCTGCTGGAACTGGCGGCGATCACCTCGGCGTTGACCGGCGCCGGACTGCTGATGGGCGGCTCGCTGGAGATCAGCCACGCGAACTTCGTGGGCGACCTGTTCTGCCTGCTCGCGGGCTTCTTCTATGCCGTCTACATCCTGATGCTCAATTCGGTGCGCGGGCGGCTGGGGCAATATTCGCTGCTGTTCAATTCGATGTTCGCCAGCGTGCCGCTGATGCTGCTGATCGCGTGGCTGCTGGGCGAGCAGATCGTGCCGGGCAACTGGACGCCCCTGATCGCGCTCGCCTTTACCAGTCAGCTTATCGGGCAGGGCTTCCTCGTCTATTCGCTGCGCCACTTCCCGCCGCTGGTGATCGGCCTTGCGCTGCTGACCCAGCCCGCGATTTCCGCCACGATCGGCTGGCTCGCCTTCGGGGAATTGCTGACGCCGGTCGACGTGATCGGCATGGTCCTTCTTGCCGGGGCCCTTGCCATGGCCAAGGCGGGTGACCGCCCTGCAACCGAAAGGGCCTGATGCCGTGGCGCGCCTGATCCTCTTCAACAAGCCCTTCGATGTCCTCTCGCAGTTCACCGACCTGCGGTCGCCCACGCCGCGCGCAACATTGTCCGATTTCATCGACGTGCCCGGCGTCTATCCGGCGGGGCGGCTGGACCGCGACAGCGAAGGGCTGCTGCTGCTGACCGAAGATGGCCGCCTGCAGGCGCGCATTGCCGATCCGAAGTTCAAGCTGGCCAAGACCTACCTTGTGCAGGTCGAGGGTGAGCCGGACGAGGCAAGCCTCGAGCGTCTGCGCAAGGGCGTGACGCTCAAGGACGGCATGACCCGGCCGGCGCAAGTCGAACTGATCGACGAGCCCGACCTCTGGCCGCGCAATCCGCCCGTGCGGTTTCGCAAGACGGTACCCGATCGCTGGCTGCGCCTGACGATTCGCGAAGGTCGCAATCGCCAGGTGCGGCGGATGACGGCGACTGTCGGACATCCCACCTTGCGGCTGGTGCGCTGGCAGATCGGCGACTGGACGCTCGATGGTCTTGCTTCGGGGCAGTGGCGGGAAGTAACGGCCTGAATTTTTGCGAAGTATCGCAAAAGTTGCGATCCGGTCGCAACTCGCATGCGCTCAAGTTGGATTTACCTGTTCATTTCTCGCTGTCCAAGACGGGGACAGTGGATATTGCACTGTGGTAATTGACCTGCAGGATATTGTAATGCGTATCGAATGGGACAGGATGTTAAAATTGATCTCGACCCAGCGTTCGTGATCAAGGCCGAAGAACTGGCCGTTCTCAACTATCTCAGAGCCGATCATCCCAAGCCTCTGCTACTGGAATGGATCAATCGCGGCACCGATCAGAAGATGCAGCGCTCGAGTATCGAGATGCTCCTGCGGACATTGTCGCATGACGAAGTCTCGCCCAGCGTTGCGCGGCTGCATCATTCCTCGGGCCTGCGGGCCACTTTCGCCTCCAGTCAGGATCGCGATGAATTCGCTCAGGCATTCGCCCGCGCGCGGGCCGAGTTGGGGGTGGCCAAGCGCCATCTTGTCGCAGCACTTTTCGACCGCCGCCGCGATGCCGAGCGGGTCGTCGCCGATCTGCGGGATGCGGGAATTCCGGCAGATTCCATTTCCCTGCTGTGGCGCGCGGGTGAATTCGAAGATGAACCGGGCAGCCGGGTGCAGGGGCATTCGAAGCGCAGCGTGGCCGCGGCTGCTGCCGGCGGCGGTCTCGCGGGCGCGATGCTGGGCGTTGCCATCCTCACAATTCCGGGAGTCGGGCTGGTCGCCGCGGCCGGTGCCATTGCCGCAAGTTCGCTCTCGTCGGTCGCAGCCGTCAGCGCGATCATCGGCGCGACCGGCGGAGCCATGGCGCGCATGCTGACCGACCACGATGTCGACGGCCGGGAAGCGAACTACATCGAGCGACAGATCCGGCAGGGCAAGATCTTCGTCTCGATCGATACGCGCATCGCCGAGGGGCAGAAGGATCTCGCCCGCAAGATCATCCTGAGCAACGGGGGCAAGGCCACCGGATAGCCGACATCGGCCCGGTCGCGCAGTTATCCACGCGTTCATGTCTCGGCGATTCGAAGCCGGGTGGACGCTGCCCGGCTGCTTTGGCATTCGGGATGACCATGTGGCACATCTTCCAGTTTCCGCTCTGCCCCTTCAGCCGCAAGGTGAGGCTGCTCATGGCGGAAAAAGGCATTGCCTACGAACTGCAGTCAGCCCGCCCCTGGGAGAATGAAGACCGCCTCTTCGCGATGAACCCGGCTGGCCGCACGCCGGTGGTCAAGGAAACCGATCGCAACATCGTGCTCTCCGACAGCCGCGCCATCTGCGAGTACTTCGAAGAGACGGTCGACCGTAATCCGCTCATCAGCGGCACAGCGCAGCAGCGCGCGGAAATCCGGCGCCTGATCGCAATGTTCGACGAGTGCTTCTTCAACGACGTCTCCGGTCCGCTGTTGCACGAGCGGATGAAGAAACGCCTGGTGCTGCGCCAGTCGCCCGATGCCAAGATGCTGCGAGAGGCGATGAAGCTGGCGCACGACTATCTCGACTACATCGATTTCCTGATCGATCACCGGCCCTGGCTTGCCGGTTCGACGATGACGCTGGCCGACCTGACCGCTGCCGCGCAGATTTCCGTCGCCGATTATCTCGGCGGCATCGACTGGTCGAGCCACGAGCAGTCGCGCGGCTGGTATCTCGTGATGAAGTCGCGCCCGAGCTTCCGCCCGCTGCTCAGCGAGCGCATGGAAGTGATTCAGCCCCCAAGCCACTACGCCGAAGTGGATGCGTGATTCTCTGGCCTGACGGCCAGTGCGGCGCAGGCATTCGCCCGCGCCGCTAGCCAGTCACATCCGGGACAGGCTTATTCGACAATCACGCAGCCGATTTGGCGCCGAAGCGTCCGTGCTTGCGGAACTGGGTGGCCCAGCGGTCCAGGAACAGGCCGAGCGGGCGCGGGGATACGCCGAGTTCGGCGATGCCCGGCAGGTCGCCGCTGGCGACGCTTCCGGCCTTGAGCAGCTTGAACTGGTCGCTGGTGATCGGCGCGCCCGGCAGCCAGCCGGTGGCAGAGGCGATCAGCTCGGAAACCGAATCGGGCAGGGCGATGAAGCTGCGCGAGCGGCCTTCCGCCTTGGCGATGCGCTGGTTGAGTTCCAGCATGGTGATGACTTCGGGACCGGCGATCTCGTAAGTCTTGCCGCCATGCGCGCCGGGGTCGCCCAGGGCATTGGCGATGGCTTCGGCCGCGTCGTCCACGAACAGTGGTTGCAGCTTCGCTTCCGGTCCGAACACGGGCAGGGCAGGGAAGGCGCCGATCAGGCGGCCGAACATCATCACGAAGTTGTCGTCCGGGCCGAACAGCAGCGAGGGACGCAGGATCGTCGCGCCGGGGAATTCCGCGCGGACCGCTTCCTCGCCTTCGGCCTTGGTGCGGGCATAGTCGACGTCCGAATCGGCATTGCCGCCGATGGCCGAGATGTGGACGAATGCCGATGCGCCGGCGGCTTTGGCTGCAGCGGCGATTGCGCCGGCGCCCTTGCCCTGCAGTGCATCGAGATTGCCGGAGAAGGCGCCGACGAGATTCACCACCGCATCCGAGCCGGCCAGCACGGCAGCCAGCGAATCGGGCTTGGTTACATCGACGCGGGCGAACTGCACCTGGCCGAGGTTGCCGAGCGGCTTGATCGCATAGGCCTTTTGCGGATTGCGGCTGGCAATGCGCAGGCGCGCTCCGCGGCTCAGCAGTTCCTGGGCGAGGTGACGGCCGACAAATCCGCTGCCGCCAAGGACGGTCACGATCTTACCGGCAAGAGAATCGGTGGGGCGTTGGCTCATGGTCAGGTTTTTCGTCCTTCGAATACCGCGCGGGAAACTGGGAGAGCCCGCGTCGCTACGCATGATTTTTGCCATTGGCATAAGCCCCACGCCGGAGCAACCGGCCAAACGCTCTTGTTTGTCCGGCCATTCGCGCAGGAAGTGAAAAACAAATCACATTTCCTGAGCGAAGGGCGTTGACAAGCTCCCGGCCAGCCCGTAGTGGCGCGCTCCTACCTAGCGGGGATCGCAATGCGGCACCCCGCCCGTGCCCAGATGGCGGAATTGGTAGACGCACCGTCTTCAGGTGGCGGCGCTCGCAAGGGCGTGGAGGTTCGAGTCCTCTTCTGGGCACCATTTCCCTGAGAAATCATTGAGTAGCGTGAGCGGGCTTCGGCCCGCTCTTCGCTTTCGCGTGGGCATGAAAAAAGGCGCCGGCCACTTGGACCGGCGCCTTCTGGAACCCGAATTCGGGCTTGTCTTACTTGCGGGCGTCGAGGCTCAGGCGGCCGCCGCCCAGGGCAGCGACGTTGAGGAGGCCGCCGGCGATGGCGATGTTCTTGAAGAAGTTCAGGAACTGCATCTGGTCGCCCAGCTGGTTGTGGAAGATCAGCGCGGTCACGATCGAGAAGACGGCCAGGAGTAGCGCCACGGCGCGGGTGCGGTAGCCGACGATCAGGGCGATGCTGCCGACGACTTCGACAAGGATCGCGCCGACCAGGCCAAGCGTCGGGAAGGGCAGGCCGACCGAGGCGATGTAGCCGATCGTGCCGGCAGGATCGGTGATCTTCGAAATGCCGGCCAGGATGAAGATGACGGCGATGGCGATGCGGCCGACGAGGGCGAGGACATCGGTGCTGGAGGAAGCGGGGCGGGTAGCGGTTTCGATTGCATGTGCAGCCATGGGAATTCTCCGAGATTTTCGTAGCGAGCCCCTGTGGCTCGTTGTGAGTCCGTATTTATGGCGAAACGGATGTCCGAAGAATTGGGATAAAACCGATCCAGATGTTCGGCTTTTTCGAATATCGTGGCAGCCACCAAGACTATTCGAACCGGGCGCGGTTCAGTCGGAGACGTCGGACCAGCCGTGGATCTCGGTCATGACGAAAGGCACGGGGTTGCCCATCTTGTCCCGTGCGGGCCTGAACCGGAAGCGTTCGGTGATGGTGCGGCAGGTGTGGTCGTCGAGTTCGGGTCGTCCGCTCGATAGGAGAATGCGGCACTGGCTGGCGCGGCCATCCACGCCGATGCGGTAGCGCAAGGTCAGCTCGGCCCCCTCGCGCGATTTCCTGAGGTCTCGCGGGAGGTCGGCGAAGTGGAGCTTGCCGCTGATCTGCCGGGGAAGCTGTGCCGGACGACGATAGCCGTCGCCGCTGCCATATCCCTCTCCCGCGGTTCCGCTCCCCGATCCCGTGCCGCTGCCGCCCGCGCCTTGGCCGGGGCCGCTGCTATTCGATGCACCCGTGTTTGCGGTGTTGCCGCTGTCGGGCTGGGTCGCGGTAACGGTCGGGAGCGGCTCTGCAAGAGGTGGCCGGCGCGATTGCGCGGACACCATGGGGCTGGCCTTCCCGCCGTGATCGGGCGGTGAAGCTGAGCCCTCGGCCATCTGTGCAGGGGTGGGGACAGGCGTGGGGACAGGCGTGGGCGAGGGGCTGGGCATTTTCGCGGGCCTGGGCCGCTCTGGCAGTTCACGGGTCGGAAGTACGGTTTGTAGCGCGGCAGGCAAGGAGGGCAGGGGCAGCCTGATGGCAAGGCCGGTCACGAGCGCTGCCAACCCTCCGGCCACGATCGCGGCAGAGGCCAGTGCGGCGACCGTTCGCTCTCGTCGCGGCGCGTGCATGGAAGCCTTCCTGATCTGCTCCTTTACCTGGGGGAACGAGGCAGCCCCCCAAAGAGTTTCGTTTTCCGGTACGGCAACCATGACAGTCGCGCCCTTCAAGTTGTCGATGCGATGAACCGTTGTTGACTGTCAGGAACCAAGCGCTTCTCGGTCCGTTGAACAAGTCAATCAGGCAATTATCGGAGACGGAAAAATGACCTTGATCCTTATTCTACTTGTCGGCGGTGTAATTGGCTGGCTGGCAAGCATTCTCATGCGCACCGATGCGCAGCAGGGCATTCTGCTCAATATTGTCGTCGGTATTATCGGTTCGCTGATCGCCGGCTTCATCATTACGCCGTTGATCGGCGGAGCGCCGATCACCAGTGGCTCGTTCGATCTTCTTTCACTCTTTGTTTCGTTCCTGGGTGCGGTCGTTCTCCTGGCGATCGTCAACCTCTTCCGTCGCGGTTCGGTCCGCTAAGAAGCAGTCCTTTACGAAGAGCGGCGCGCTCCGGGATCGGCCCGGGGCGCGCCGGCGCGTTTGTCCGGCCATCGGCACGCAAAGTCCGAAAAGTTCGGCGGAAAAGTGAAAATGTCACCATTTCCTGCTTGAATTACAGGGCTTGAGACCAGACATAACCCTGCGATTCCATCGGCGTCCCCGGCCTCTGTCCGCGTGGATGTCTTCACCAAGCAATCGAAAACCGGAACAGGAAAAATTGCCATGACCATTGCCCTCATGCCGCTGCCTTACGCACAGGATGCGCTCGAGCCGCACATCTCAGCCAAGACTCTCGAGATTCATCATGGCGCCCACCACAAGACTTACGTCGACAAGCTCAATGCCGCCATCGAGGGCACCGACAATGCCGGCAAGTCGGTTGAAGAGATCACCAAGTCGGCTTCGGGCCCGCTCTTCAACAATGCCGCCCAGGTCTACAACCATGGCTTCTACTGGCACTCGCTGAGCCCCGAGAAGACCGAACCAAGCGAAAGCCTCGCTGCCGCCATCAAGAACGACTTCGGTTCGATGGACGCACTGCTCGAGGCGCTGACCAACGAAGCGGTCAACCACTTCGCTTCGGGCTGGGCATGGCTGGTCGTCGACGGCGGCAAGCTCAAGGTCATCTCGACCCATGACGCTGCGACCGCGATCACCTCGGACGTGAACCCGCTGCTCACCATCGACGTGTGGGAGCACGCCTACTACATCGACCAGATGAACAAGCGCCCGGCTTACGTGAAGGCGGTGCTTGAGAACCTCATCAACTGGAAGTTCGCGTCGGACAACTTCGATCGCGGCACGGCCTGGGCCTACCCGGCCTGAGGCCGGTCATCGCACCTGCTGCGCCCTGTGCGGCAGGCGCGATGCCAGCACGAAAAGAAGAAAGCCACCCTCGCCGGGGGTGGCTTTCTTTTTGTCTGCAAGCGACGGGGCGGGCATCGCCCGGCGATCAGCCGGATCGACGGGCCCGGGGTTCGGCCGTCATCTCCGGCTCGCCATCGAGCATGCGTGCCAGATCCGCGCGCGCGCGCGCGACGCGACTTTTCATCGTGCCGATCGGGCAGCCCGCAATCTCGGCAGCTTCTTCGTAGCTGAAGCCCGAGGCACCGATCAGCAGTACGGCTTCGCGCCGTTCGGGGGCAAGCTTCTGCAGGGCGTCTTCCATGTCCGAAAGATGCAGGGGGGCTTCCTGGTCGGCATCCATCACCAGCATGCGCTCTGCCGCCCCTTCGTCGAGGTCGGTGCTTCGTTTGGAGCGGCGCAGTTCCGAGAGGTAGTGATTGCGCAGGATCGCGAAGGTCCAGGCGCGCATGTTCGTGCCGGGCGTATAGCGTTCGCGGGCCGTCCATGCCTTGATCGCCGCTTCCTGCACAAGGTCGTCGGCAAAGTCCGGCCGCCCGGAAAGGCCGCGGGCGAAAGCGCGAAGGTGGGGAAGGACGGAAAGCAATTCCAGGCGGAACGCTTCGTCGGCGGCGGTGTGCTCTGTCCGGTCAGGCATCGCCGCCGCCGTCGAGCTTCTTGAGGAGATCCTTGAAGCTGTCCGGAAGCGGTTCGTCCACCACGGAGTTATAAAGCTTCCTCAGCCCACCGGCCCATCCGGGTTCATCCCCCCGTCCGGAAGCCGGCGGCATCGCGGGAATTGCTCCCGGTTCGCCTTTACCTTTGGGCTGATTCAACACTAACTCCTTTACACTGTGACTTTTGGCGGAATTGTGCGGGGCCGGTCAAGGCCGAGGTCGCTGTCGCGATCGGCCTGTCCCGGACCGACACCAAATGGCGCCGAAGTCTGCGCAATTTACTTCGTCACCAGTGGAACCATTGACGGCGCGTGTGGTTCCCCCGAATGAGACAGAGTCGAATTAGTGTTGCGGGATAGCGCGTCGGGTCGCGTTGACGCGTTTTCAAAGGGCCGGGAATTGCGGGGTGATTGACCAGGCTTTGCTGGACAGGGTGAAGAAGCAGGCGTGGTTTCACAAGTTTCCGCGTGGCTGGCCTTTCCTGCTGTTCCTGATTGCCAGCATCACCACTGCCGTGTCCGTCATGGCGATAGAACGGGCCGATCGGCTGACCCGGCAGGTCGAACTCGACCGCAACCTGACGGAGATATCGTCGGCCCTGCAGCGCCGCGTAACCGAGAACATGGCGCTGCTGCGCGCCGGAGCCGCGCTTTTCGCGTCGCAGGATCAGGTTGACCCCGAACAGTTCAAGGAATTTGCCGAGGACCTGCAGGGCAACGGCAGCCTTTATGGCTCGCTGGGCATGGGCTGGGCGCCGCTCGTCCCGGTCGACAACCTGGCTTATCTCGAGGTCGCCCAGCAGGACAAGGGACGGCTGGACTTCATGGTCCGCCCGCGTCCGCAACCGGGGCAGGAGTATTCCACCCCTATCGTCTACCTCGAACCGATGTCGCGCGTGAACCGTACTGCGATCGCCTTCGACATGTTCTCCGATCCGGTTCGCAGGGCCGCGATGGAGAAGGCGATAAAGCTGGGTAAGCCGGTGGCCTCGGGCAAGGTCCATCTCGTGCAGGACAAGGGCGATCCCGATGCCGCGGGCTTCCTGATCTACATGCCGGTTATCATCAAGCAGCGGCAAGGCCGCGGCGTGAAAGGCTTCGTCTACAGTCCGTTCCGGGCCGATACCTTTCTGTCTTCCGCCAGCGAACTTTACCGCAACGATCGCATCGAAGTGGCGATCTACGATGACCATGTGGCACCGGAAACCCTGCTGGCCGACAGGCGGGCCGAAGGTACGAGCGGGCCGACGATGGAACGGCGCATCGATGTCGGCAGCCATTCGTGGGTGGTGCAGGTCAGCGACAAGCAGGCGGGCCTGCTCTCGCCGCTGTCACGCATAACCCTGTTTTTCGGTGCATTGGCTTCGCTGATGGTCATGGCGATCGGCCGCTTCATCACCAAGCGCGCGGCAGAGGACCGCCGGGTGCTCGAATGGCTGACCAGCCAGGCATCGATCCGCGATTCCCTGACGCGCGAGCTCAACCACCGGGTGAAGAACACGCTGGCAAACGTATTGTCGATTGCGGCGCTCACTCGCCGCCGCTCGAGCGACATCGACGATTTCACCGAGAGCCTGACGGCGCGGATACGCGCGCTTTCGGCCACGCATGACCTGCTTTCCCGTTCGGACTGGAGCAACGCCGCGCTGGAGGACATCGTGCGCTCCGAACTCGCCCCCTACATGGAAGGCAACGAGAACCACGTCGAATTGGCCGGGCCGGACATCAAGCTGGCCCCGAACGATGCCATGTCGCTGGGGCTGGCGATCCACGAACTGGCGACCAACGCGGCCAAGTACGGCGCACTGAGCACGCCGAACGGGCGCATCCACATCGACTGGAAGCTGATCTCGCCCCAGCTCGTGGAGCTGTTCTGGCGCGAGGAGGGCGGTCCCCCGGTCGAAGCGCCGACCAAGCGTGGCTTCGGTCGCGACCTGATCGAGAAGATCGTGGCCCACGAGCTCAAGTCCCAAGTGGATCTCAAGTTCAACCCGGGCGGCGTCGAATGCACGCTCAAGGTTCCGGTGCGTGCGTCACGCGAATTCGCCCTGCGCTCCCAGCAGCAGGGCTGATCCGAGGCGGGCGGCGCCGTTCAACGCACTCCATGCAAAAGAAAACCCCTCCTGCGATGAGGAGGGGTTGTTCTTGTCGTCCTTACGTTTTGGCGGCGGGCGTCAGGCCAGCGGCTTGCTTGAACCGAAGAAGAGGGCCTGGCTGATCGCAGCGCGCACGGTCGCTTCCTGGAAAGGCTTGGTGACCAGATAGGTCGGTTCGGGCCTTTCGCCGGTCAGCAGGCGTTCGGGGTAGGCGGTAATGAAGATCACCGGCACATCGGCGAACTTGAGCAGATCCTCGACCGCTTCGATGCCCGAGCTGCCGTCCGCGAGCTGGATGTCGGCGAGGACGAGACCGGCCGGATGACGTTCGAAGATATCGACGGCCTGGGAATGGGTGGCTGCGGTTCCGACAACCTTGTGGCCCAGTTCGGACACGAGACCCTCGAGTTGCATCGAGATGAGCGGTTCGTCTTCGATGATCAGGACTTCGGTGGCGCTTTCGGCATCGATTTCGGCAATCGCCTGGTCGACGAGGACGTCCACGTCGACGGGTGTGACGCCCAGGATGCTGGCAGTATCATCGCGCGAGAAATCCTCGACCGTCGTCAGCAGCAGCGCCTGGCGGTGCGTCGGCGCGATGCGGGCGAGGCGGGTGTGGGCCGCCAGCTCGTGGCGTTCCCCGCTGCCGCCAAACCCCTGGTCCTCGACGTGTCCGGTCGACCAGATGCGGGTGAAGGCACCATAGAGGGCAGCGCGGCTTGCCGCGATTTCGTCGCGCAGGGCATTGTCGGCCAGTGCGGCTTCCAGCGTCGCGCGTACGTAAGTGTCGCCTGACTGCTGCGACCCGGTCAGCGCACGTGCATAGCGGCGCAGGTAGGGAAGGTTGGTGGCAATCTGGTCTGAGACGGACATTCGCATACCTCGGCAATGGGAAACTCTTTCCCGTGTGGTGCAAGAATAGATCTTTGACGCCTTCTTGACTGGTTCAAAGGTCTGACGGGGCAGGCCGACAAGGGCAACCGGAAAATTTTTTTCGATTTGAGTCGTTTTCGGGAACTCTTTCCGTTTCTCCACGTTTGCGCAGTATCACCACTGGCTCCCCACCTCCCCCCGCAACCCGGTGGTGACCCGATCCCGGAGGCCTTCGTTCACCACAGCGTGAACGGAGGCCTCAAAGTTTTCAAAGCATGGTTGTTCCCGGCAAGGCGCGAAAAATTTTTCGCGCCTTACTTTTTTGCAAGCGCGGCTAACGGCATCAATATGATTTTTCTTCAGTTACTTGCCGGAGGAAATCTCGTCACTTGCATGCCTCGCAGTCCATTCCCGGGAACTTTCGCGCTCCGGCTGACGTTGGTTTGCTGAGCGACAACGATGGAGGGTCAAGTAATGTCAGAAGCAGCCCAGGCAGGGAACATTCCCGAGCAAGAGACTGCCACGGCACTCAACGACCGTGATTTCAAACGTGCCCTGGCCGAAGTTGCGCCGCACCTGCGTGCCTTCGCACGCGGTCTGTGCGGATGCCGTGACCGGGCCGACGATCTGGCGCAGGAAGCGATGCTGCGGGCATGGGCGGCCCGTGACCGCTATGCCGCGGGTACGAATTTCAAGGCCTGGATCTTCACGATCCTGCGCAATCATTTCTACAGCGAAGCGCGTCGCGCTCGTTTCCATGGCGAATATGACGAAGTGGCGGCCGAACGCATCCTTCGCGCCCCGGCTACGCAGGAAAGCTCCATCGAACTGGCCGATGTCCTGCGCGCCTTGACTGCCATTCCCGAAACCTATCGCGAAGCACTGATCCTGGTTGCTGCCGGCAACCTTTCCTACGAGGAAATCGCCGGGATCTGCGACATCGCCCTGGGTACGGTGAAGAGCCGCATCTGCCGGGCTCGCGCCATGCTCGCCAATGTCATCGAATCCGGCCAGCTTCCGGATGCGCGTCACGATTTCGTGCTGAAGGGCAATGCCATCGACGCGTTCTTCGAAGAACTGGTCAAGATCGCGAACGCGGATGACGTTGAAAGTCTCGCTGCCTGAAGAGGAATGCCAGACCGTGGGCGCCAAGATATCAGATTGTGCCAAGATCCTGATCGTCGAGGATGAATTCCTGCTCGCCTTGCAGTTGGAAGACATTCTCGCCGACGGTGGGTACGCGGTGCTTGGGACAGTTCCCGATACCGCGTCGCTCGCAAAGTTGGGTGAGGCGCCGGACATTGCGCTGGTCGACCTCAACTTGCGTGACGGTTTGACCGGGCCGGCGATCGCCCGCGACCTGGCCGGACGCTACGGTGCCCGAGTCATCTATGTCACTGCCAACCCTGCACAGATCGACATGCCGGCCGCCACCGCCGTAGGTGTCGTCCAGAAGCCTTTCTCGCGGCAGAGCATCCTGGCAGCCATCACCTATGCACTGGCCGGATGCCCGGAAACCGGGCGGCCGCGCGAACTCGAACCCTTGCGTCAGGTCTGATCCGGCCTGCCGGAAAGGGGCGGGGATGAGCGAATTCTGGCTTCAGGTCCTGCAATACTATGGCGCCGCCGCGGGTACGTTGGCGGCGCTCATCGTTTCGCTCAATCTTGGCCGCAAATGGACCGGAGCGGGCTTCGTGATCTTTGTGACGAGTTCGATCACGCTGATCGCATGGGGCTTCCTCGATGGCGATGCGGCCGGGATCGGCACCCAGAACCTCGTCCTCTTCGTGATCAACTGTATCGGGGTCTGGCGCTACCTGCTCTCCGGTCGGACCGGTCGCGCCGAGCGGGCAGATAACTGAGGTTTCGCAGCGGCTGGCCCTTGGCGTGATCGGTGGCTCGCGGAGATGGGGGCGGTCTCGTCGGACCCAAAGCAAGGGGCGCGGGAAGCGCATGTTCCCGCGCGCCCCTTGATGGCGGTGTGCCTGTTCAGACCGCGCCAACTACGTGATCGCCGGCCGTCGCCGGATCGATGGGGCGGCCGGTGAGCAGGTTGAATGCGCCCTTGACGCCGATATGCGCCGTCCAGACTTCCGCGTCATCGATATCGAAGCGCAGCATGACGACGTTGGGGTCGTCCTTGCCGTTGGGGAACCAGGCTTCGGTCGCGTGGCTCCAGTGCTTGGTGCGCACGGCCGCGTCCGTTTCCTCCACGAGCGTGCCGGAAAGCGAAGCGAAGACATCGTGGCGCAGCGTCGCGACCTGCCCCATGGCCTTGCCGCCCCGGGCAATGCGGTTGCCGCGCTTGGCGAAGAACCAGATTGCGTGATGGGCTTCCTTGTCCAGCTGCGCCGTCATCGGCTCGGCGTGCCCGGCGGCCTCGTTCAGCCGCATCATGACCACGGGGCTCGAATGGAAGGCGTTCCAGAACGTCTTGCGGATTTCCCGATCCATCTGCTTTTCCATGTCACCTCTCCTCGGATTATGTCGATTCAACGCGTCGGGGCCGCTTGCGTTCCCGCATCGCGCAAAGGGCCCTCCCGACGCGGCTGGCAGCGGGAGAGCCCTTTTCTGGCCTGCATTAATGGACGCGTGCAGCAGGCATGCGATACGGCATCGAGCGTTTATTCGCGCTCGTCGCCGGGACCTTCCTTGGCGGCCATCTCCAGTTCCTTCGGCTTGCGCTTCTCGAAGATGGCCGCGATCTTCTTTTCTTCTTCTGCGGACAGGCCCTTGGCCGCCGCGGGGAACATGTCCTCCTCTTCCTCGTCGATATGATGGAGGTAGCGGTGGCGCATGTCCTTGAACTTGGTCAGCCAGGCGCCCGAACTCATGTCTGTGTCCACGAGTTCGGCAAGGAAGTCATCGATTTCCTTGTGTTCGGAAACCGAGTGACGGGCTTCGTCGCGCAAGTCGGGATCGGCCAGCATCGTCGCGTAGAGCGATTCCTCCTCGGCGGCGGCATGGGCCTGCAGTTCCAGGCGCAGCTTCTCGAACAGGTCGCGGCGTTCCTCGGAATCGCCCTGCGTTTCGCCCAGCTGTTCGAGCATCTTGCGATGACGGTCGTGGTCGGCCTTGAGGTCCAGGAATATGCGTGCGTCTGCCATGGATCAGTCCTTGCATCTGTTTGGTGCGTGTTTGGCGCAGCATTTCTGCGCTTGCCTGAACTGAAAACGACCGAAGCCCCGGAGATGTTCCTTTGTGAAGCGGGGGCGGCGGGCAGCGGACGCGAAAACGCTGCACTTCGCCGATTGCCCCCGATCAGTTCCTTCCGGCCTCTTCCCTGCTGGCCGTGCGGCCCTGCAGCAGCCGTGCGATCGCAGAGCGGACTTCGCGCTCGCCGTAAGGCTTGGTGACCACCGGGACGCCCCTGAACGCGCCGGTCTGCAGCGAGCGTTCGCCGTAGCCGGAAGCGAAGATGAAAGGCACGCCGCGGTCCTGCAGCGCATCGGCGACGGGCTCACTGGTGTCCTTGCCCAGGTTGATATCGAGCATGGCGAAAGCGATCTTCACGTCCTCGATCGTCTCGAGCGCAGCCGATACCGAACCGGCGATCCGGCAGTCGGTAAAGCCGAAAGAGCGAAGCACGTCCTCGGCTTCCATGGCGATGATGACGTTGTCTTCGACGATCAGGGCCGTGCCGGTCATGAGATGTCCTGCCATGTCGGTGGCCGCAGGCGGCTCTCCTTGCACTTCGCGATGCGCGGCTGAAGGCGTTGCGAAATTCGAGACGTGATCGGCGGGAATCAGGAACATCGCGCGCAGGCCATCTTCGGGATAGGCCACCGAGGCGGAGCCGCCCAGTTCGTGGGGAATGGTTCGCTCGATGATCGTCGAGCCGAAGCCGCGCCGCGTCGGCTCGGTAACCGGCGGACCGCCGCTTTCGCGCCAGTCGATCTCGAGCGAACCGTCATCGCCGTGGCTGAGTACGATGTTCACGGTGCCCGACGAATCCGACAGTGCCCCGTACTTGCACGAATTGGTCATCAGCTCGTGGACGACGAGGGCAAGCGTAGTGAAGGCACCGGGAGCGATGAGCGCATCGGGGCCGTCGATGACGACCCGGTCGGCACTGTTCGAGGCATAGGCCGCGGTCTCGGTGCGGATCAGTTCGTAGATCGAGGACGGCGACCAGTCGGTCATCGTCACCTGGTCGTGGGCGCGGGCGAGGGCGTGGATGCGGCTGCCGACGATCTCGGCAAACTCGTCGATCGAGCTTGCGCCTTCCTTGCTCTGCGAGACGAGGCCGCGGATCAGGTTGAGGATATTGCGCACGCGGTGGTTGAGCTCTGCGATCAGCATATCCTGCTGCTGGCTTGCCTGCTCGCGCTCGATGTTGGCGGCGTCGGCAAGGCGCAGGACGACTTCGAGCAGGGTGATGCGCAGCGATTCCGCGGCGGAGGTTTCTTCCGAGGTCCAGGGACGGGAATAACCGCGGCGTTCCTCCTTCCATATCTCGAAGCTCTTGCGCGGGGTCAGGCGCGCGCCATTGGGGCCGAACTCGACCGCCTTCTCCGGATTGCCGGCCCAATTGACCTGCCGCAGCTGCTCCTTGCGGAAGAGCACGATGTAGTCGCGCGGGGTGCGCGATACCGGAAGGGCCAGAAGGCCCGCAGCCTTGTCTGCCCATGCACGGGCAGGCTCGAAGATGGCGGTAATGTTGTCCGTCGACCAGACCGTGCTGGCCCCGGCGGTGTTGAGGAAACGGGCCAGTTCGGTGAACTCGGCCTTGTCGGGCGCATCGCCATAGGCGATGAACTGGCCGTCGACGTAGCCGATGACGCCATCGAAATCGATGACCCGGCCGATCGACTCGGTGAACTCGCCGAAGGCTTCGAGCAGGGTCCCGCCGCCAGCCACGCGCGACATGATCTCGTCATGCAGGCGCATCGAATCGGCGCGCTTTTCCAGCGCGAAGTCGGTTTCCTTCTGGTCGAGCAGATAGGCGAAGAATTCGCCGAAAAGCTCGCTGGCGGTGCGCACCGAGTAGGACAGCACCAGTGGCGAGTAGTGATGGCAGGCCATCAGGCCCCACAGCTTGCCCCGGCGCATGATCGACACCGACATGGACGCCTTTACGCCCATGTTGCGCAAGTACTCGATGTGAATGGGCGAGACTGCGCGCAGGCCCGACATAGACAGGTCGAGCGGATCGCCGTTGGGACCGCAGGCGGGGTGGATCGGCACCGTCTGATCGTCGACGTCGCTGATGATCCGCAGCATGTTGCGCGCGTAGAGGCGCCGGGCCTGGGCGGGAATGTCCGAAGCGGGGAAGTGCAGTCCCTTGAAGCTGTCGACCATGCCGTTGAGGCTTTCAGCAACCACTTCGCCAGCGCCGTCGGCTTCGAAGCGATAGACCATGACGCGGTCGAAACCGGTCAGCCCGCGCAAGTGCCGGGCGGCGCTGGCGCACAGCTGTTCGATCGTGGCGGAATTGCGCAGGCGATCGATCATCGGGCGCACATAGCTGACGAAGTCGCGGCGGCGGCCGCCTTCGTGCGGCTCGATCTCGAGGATGTAGGAGCGTCCGGACTGGTGGATGGCAGTGTCGAACAGCCGACCGTCGCCCAGCAGGTCGACTTCGAAGATGCGCTCTACCGTATTGCTGCCGCTCAGGATCTGCAGTCGCGTGCGGATGTCGTGCAGCGCGCTGCCGGACAGGAAGTCCTTGGCCATGAGGCCGATGAGATCGCGCGGATGCCTGCCGAACAGCTCTTCGCAATTGAGCGAGGCATGGTTGATGATCCAGTCGCTGGAGAACGACAGGAGCCAACCGAAGCTTTGGATTCGGCCGATTACGTGAATGGGTTCCAGGTCACAGGTGGTAAGGTCCACCCGATGTGTGTCGTCAGCCATCAGCCCCCGTTTCTGTGGTCTTTTTTCGGCCTGCACTGACGGCGAACGCGCTGGCGAATGATGAAAAGGCGGCGAGCGCGGCGGCCGTGACGGCCTTGCGTTCGCCTTGATCGAATGTCCGGCCTTTCAGCCAGGGCATCAGTGTCTTCCAGACGGCATGGCCACTCTCGTCATCCATGTACCTGCCCGGAGTGTCCGAAGTGGATTGCTCGCCCCAGTAACCCTGCCTGCGCAGGACCGCCATGCCGAGCCGCGAACCGGCAACGACATAGCCCACGCCGACTTGCGCCGACGGGCCCTGGAGCGCCGGATCGACCGCCAGCTGCGGCAGTTCGTCCGGATCGTCGCCGAGCGACCTGAGATCTTCGCTCAGCATCAGCGGGTAATCCGGGCAATCCATGCCCAGCTGGTTCTCCACGAAGTTGCGGAAGACCGGGAAGAGGGGCCCCAAACCTATCGCATGGGCGCTGAGAAACCGGGTCAGCCCGTCCTTGTCGGAAAGGTCCAGCGAGCCGAAAGCACCGTCCAGCTGTGCATGGGCCTGCGCGGTCGCAGCACGCAATTCCGCCAGCATATCAGGCACTTCAACGTTATTCATGGCGGCGTGCATAGCGGACTCGACTTTCGGGACGAAGACCTCCGCAGGGATTGGGCCCACCCGTTCGGTGTGGTTAAAATCGTCAGGCTGCGAAATGTTCCTGCGTAACTCTCTAACAGCATCTTCATGCCCCGTCTGTTCACTATCGCACGCTTCGCGCGGGAACATTGCCTGTCCGTCGGTGTTCACACTTGCGAGCCTGCTGCAAGGTGCCTGCGACGGACGGGAGACGATGACGGCTACTATCACACATGGGGGCAGCAACCTGCTTTCCGCCCTGCGACCCGAGGATCGCGAGCTGCTCGATTCCCATCTCGAAGCATGCAGTTTCGACTCCGGCCACGTTATCTACGATCCGGGCGACAATGTGGAATTCTGCTACTTTCCTCTCGGCTCGGCGTTGTGCTCCTACTTCGTCGAGCTGGATTGCGGCATTGCGGTCGAAACTGTGCTGATCGGCCGGGAAGGGGCGCTGGGCGGTGTCGTCAGCGCCGGGAGCCTGCCATCCTACGCCCGGGCCAACGTCCTGCACGGCGGACGCTTTCTGCGCCTGGACTTGCGGGCTCTCGACCGGCTCAAGCGGGAATCCGGTGCGATTGGGAATCTTTTCGCCCGTTACGCCGATTGCCTGATGGCGCAGGTCTTCCAGTCGATCGCCTGCAATGCCGTCCACACCATAGAGCATCGCGCGGCGAAGTGGCTTTCGGCGGCGGTGGAGCGGACCGGCAGTCACGACGTAACGATGACCCAGGAACAACTCGCCTCGATGATGGGGATCGGCCGCAGCTATGCGAGCCGGGTGCTCCAGCGCTTCAAGCGCGATGGCCTGCTGCGTACGCGGCGCGGGGGGATCGAGGTGCTCGATCGCGAAGCGCTCGTCGCGCGCGCCTGCACCTGCAACGAGCAGGTTTCCGGACATTTCGGCAAGGTCCTCTCCGGCGTCTATCCCGAACACTGATCGCCGCGCCGCGGTCGCGGTCAGCTGCGCCTTTTGACAGTGCGCCTTCCCGTTCCGCTTGCCCTACGCTCCTGTCGAGGGCGCGTTTCTGCGCGCCCGCAGGACATATCGGGAAAGGGAGAGTTTCGATGCGTATCATCGTGGCCGGATGGCTTCGCTTCGACGGCGGAGACGTCTGCGCGCAAGTCGTGCGCGGTGGCGCGCAATTGATTGCCGAGAGCCGCAGCGAGCAGGGCTGCATCGCCTACAACTGGTCGGTCGATCCGCTTGAGGATGGACTGATGCACGTCTACGAGGAGTGGGAAAGCGAACGCGATCTCCTGCTCCATTTCAAGCACAGCTCCTATCTCGAGATGCGCAGGCACCTGGAATCGTTCCGGCTCAGCGCATTCGACATCAAGCTCTATTCGGTGGCCGGCACAGAGCCGGTCTATACCGAAACCGGTGAACCGCGTTCGACCCTGTTCGGCGTGAGCCTCGACTGATGGGCCGATTGCAGGACAAGGTAGCGCTGGTCACCGGGGGTGCGTCGGGCATCGGTGAAGCCATGGTTCGCCGGTTCGTTGCCGAAGGCGCGAGGGTCTGGCTCGCCGACCTCGACGATGAGGCGGGTGAGCGCATCGCCGGCGAAGCCGGAGCCACGTTCGTGCGCCTCGATGTCGCCAGCGAGGCAGGCTGGGGGGAAGCGATGGACCGCGTTCTGGGCCGCGACGGTCGGCTCGAAGTGCTGTGCAACAACGCCGGGATCGTCCTCAACAAGCCGATCGACCAGACCGACCTGACAGGATGGGAAAGGACCATGGCGGTCAACGTCACCGGGCCGATGCTGGGTTGCCGTGCCGCGATTGCGGCCATGCGCGGCCTGCCGGAAGGGCGTTGCGGATCGATCGTCAACACGGCCTCGACCACTTCTCTGCTCGGCCTGGCCTTCGATGCCGCCTATACGACGTCGAAACATGCCGTGGTCGGCCTTACCCGCTCGATCGCGGCCTGGTGCGCGCAGGAGAAGCTGCCGATCCGCTGCAATACGCTCCACCCGGGAACGACGCTGACCGCGATCCTTTCCGGCCACATCGCCGCTGCTCCCGAACTCAAGGACGTGTTCGACGGGATGTCCCCGATGGGGCGCATGGCAGACCCGGCCGAGATCGCAAACCTCGCCCTGTTCCTCGCTTCGGACGAGAGCAGCTATTGCACCGGGAGCATGTTCGTCGCCGATGGCGGCCTTACCGCCACGCACCCGGCGATGTAAGGCAGGCTCAGGCCCGCGCCTGTGGCGAGGCGACCCAGCGGATCGCGTTCTCCACAAGGCGGCGATAGACCGGATTGTCGTAAGTCGTCCGGTCGTCGCCCGGCTGGAGATAGACGACCGGGCTGTTGCCTGACTTCAGTGTCCAGCCGATGAGATCGCTGCCCGGCTCGTGCTCCCAGCCCTGATTGTCGAACATGCGTCCCTCCATTGCGGCGGTCGCCGAGTGGAAGCCGTCGCGTTCGAACCGGTGCTCGGCGCGCAGCAGCGGGGTCACGGAATCGGTGAAGACTTCGGCAAGGTAGAGTTCGTCCTTCATCGCGAAGCTGGCGGGGATCCCGGCCATCACCGGATGCGCGGGCGCGGCAACATGCGCCGTGTACTCGACACCATGCCGATAGCCGGAATCGGGGCGAAGCTGCCCGCGAACCTCGCGCGAGCGGTAGAGGAAGGTTCCGCCCAGCGCTTCGGCATAGTCGGGAAAGGCAGGCCAACCGGCCAGCGAATGGTGCAGCGCGACGATGCCTTTGCCTTCGTCGAGCAGGGCGCGAAACCCATCGCGGAATGCCTGGCCGGGGTCGATGATGGCCGGGGCCTCGCTCGGCGCGTCGAAGTCCATGCCCGGCATGTCGTACAGCACAAGGGCGTCGTAGGGCGCCATGCCTTGCGGGTTCATCAGTTGCGCGGCGGCAGGCTGGTCGACCATGGTCGCCGCGATCCCCTCCATTTCCTGAAAGATCGCATCGAAGGCCGTGCGGTCGAAGGGGTGCCCACGCACGGCGACGAGGACCTGCAGCGGTGCGGAATAGCGGATTGTCGGCATCGGCACTCTCTCCTTCCGGTGCGGTCCGCGCTGTCCCGCGTGGATATGCAAGACCCATGTCCTAGCGCTGCCGGCCACCCGGCCACACTGGCAAAAGTCGCAAGCGACCGAGCGCCGCCCAGGGGACTGGTCTTCGCTCCGGACTCGTGTTAGCCTTCAGCGTTCACCGGATAAAAAGTCCGGGAACTGGACGAAAACTCCGGGAGAGGAAGACATGACGCTATTGGATTCCATCGGGAATCGCGTTTGCATGGCAGGCAGCTGGCTCGGCGTTGCCTATATCCTGTACTGGCACCTGATGCGCTGACAGCTGCGGCACAAACCGCGACTTATCAGTCTTTCTCCGCCAGCATCCTTTACTTCAGACCGCCGCCAAGAGCGCGGTAAAGCTCTATGGCATTCGTGCTGCGTACCAGCTGCGTGGCAATCAGGGACCGCTCGGCCGCGTAGTAGCTGCGCTGCGAATCGAGAGTGGTCAGGAAATTATCCACCCCCTTGCTGAAACGCGCCTGCGACAGGCGGCTGGCGACTTGCGCATTGTCGCGCAGGGAAACCTGCGCATCGAGCTGTTCGCCGATGGTGCCGCGCCGCGCGAGGGCGTCGGCGACTTCGCGAAACGCAGTCTGCACGCTTTTCTCGTACTGCGCGACCATCGCATCGCGCGTCGCCTTGGCATAGCGCAGGTTGCCTGCATTCTTGCCGAAATCGAAGATCGGAAGACTGGCGGACGGTGCGACCGACCAGGTCTCGCTGCCGGACTTGAACAGGTTCGACAGCCCCAGACTCATCGTCCCCAGGGCGGCAGTGAGCGAGATGCGCGGGAAGAAGGCTGCGCGTGCCGCGCCGATGTTGGCATTGGCGCCGATCAGCTGATGTTCGGCAGCGGCGATGTCGGGTCTTTGCAGCAGGACGGTCGAAGGCACGTCGGCGGGCAGTTGTCCGATGGTCGCGCCATTGTCGGGCAGGGCTGCGGGCAGCATGGCCGGGTCGAGGCTCGTCCCGGCGAGCAGTTCCAGCGCATTGCGGTCCTGCGCCACTTGCGTTGTCAGCGCGGCAATGTCCGAGCGGGCCTGATCGCGGCTGGTGCGGGCCTGGCTTACTTCGAGCTGCGATGCGACGCCGGCCTTGAAGCGCGCTTCGGTCAGCGCGACGGTCTCGTCAAAGGCCTGCGCGGTCCTGGTCGAGAAGGCGAGGCTTTCGCTGTCTGCGGCAAGCGTCAGCCAGGCCGAAGCGACTTCGGCGACAAGGGTGACTTGCGCCGCATCGCGGTTCGCCTGCGCGGCGAAGAAGTCTTCCTGCGCGGCCTTCGTCAGATTGCGGACCCGGCCGAAGAGATCCAGCTCCCAGGCGGACACGCCGACCGAGGCCGAATACGTGTCCATCCGGCCTGCACCGCCGGCGTTCCCTTGCCCGCCTGCCGCGAAGGGCGACTTCTGGTAGGTCGCGCCGCCGCTGGCGGTGATGCCGGGCAGGAGGCCGGCGCGCTGCACCTTGTAGAGCGCGCGGGCCTGCTCGACGTTCGCCACCGAGATGCGCAAGTCGCGGTTGTTGGCCAACGTCGTGCGGATCACTTCGCGCAGCCGTTCGTCGGTGAAGAAGTCTTCCCATCCCGTGCTCGCCAGATCCTGCGCAGAGCCCTGCAGTGCGGCGCTGTCGTAAGCCGCGCCGGAAGGGCTGTCGGCCGGAACCGGCAGGTCCGGGCGCACGTACTTGGGTGCCATGTTGCACCCGGCGAGAGCCAGGGCGCTGCAGAGCCAGAGCGATCGGGTAACGCGATTCATCGGATCAATCCTGCTCGATGTGTGCTTCGTCGATGGCAGCGGCATGTGCCTCGCGGTTCGGCTGGTCCTGACGGAAGATCCGCTTCACGACGAAGAAGAACAGCGGCACGAGGAAAATCGCCAGCACCGTGGCCGAGAGCATGCCGCCCACGACCGACCAGCCGATGGCGTTCTGGCCACCGGCGCCCGCTCCGCTGGATACCGCCAGCGGCAGCACGCCGAAGATGAACGCGAACGAGGTCATGAGGATCGGGCGCAGGCGCAGCTTGGCTGCCTGCAGTGCCGCTTCGGCGGCGCCAAGGCCGTCGCGCATCTTTTCCTCGGCGAACTCGACGATGAGGATCGCGTTCTTGGCCGAAACGCCGATCGTCGTGATCAGGCCCACCTGCAGGTAGATGCCGTTGTCCAGGCCGACGAAGGTTGCGGCAAGCAAGGCGCCCACGACGCCAAGCGGCACGACGAGAACGACTGCGATCGGCACCGACCAGCTCTCATAAAGAGCGGCAAGGCACAGGAACACGACCAGCAGCGAAAGCGCGTAGAGCATCGGGGCCTGGCTGCCCGACAGCTTTTCCTCGTAGGAAATGCCGGTCCATTCGTAGCCGATGCCGGGCGGAAGTTTGGCCGCCAGCTCTTCCATCGCTTCCATGGCTTCGCCCGTGCTGTAGCCGGGAGCGGCGGAACCGAGGATCTCGACCGAGGAAACGCCGTTGTAGCGCTCGAGGCGGGACGGGCCGTAGCCCCAGTCACTCGACGAGAATGACGCGAGGGGCGCCATTTCGCCTCCGGTGCCACGCACGAAGAGATTGCCGAGCGATTCCGGTTCCGTGCGGAATGCGGAGCCGGCCTGGACGTAGACGCGCTTGACGCGGCCACGGTCGATGAAGTCGTCGACGTAGCTGCCGCCGAAACCGGTGCTGAGCGTCGCGTTGATGTCGGCGATCGAAAGGCCGAAGGCGCCTGCGGCTTCCTTGTCGACGTCGAGCTTGAGCTGTGCGGTGTCCTCGATTCCGTTGGGACGCACCATGGCCAGGCGCTTGTCCTGCGCGGCCATGCCGAGCAGTTGGTTGCGCGCGGCGATCAGCGCTTCGTGGCCAAGGTTGCCTTCGTCCTTCAGTTCGAAGTCGAAGCCGGTGGCATTTCCCAGTGCCGTCACGGCCGGCGGGGCGAACGCGAAGATCTGGCCTACACCGAGCTTGTGGAAGGCCACGTTGGCGCGCTGGGCCAGCGCGGTGACGTTCATGCCCTCGCCCTGGCGTTCTTCCCAGGGGCGCAACTTGACGAAGGCGATGGCCACGTTCTGGCTCTGTCCGGCAAAGCCGAAGCCGCCGATGCTGAGCATCGAATCGACCACGTCCTTTTCGTCGTTGAGCAGGTAGTCGGTCATGCGGTCGACGGTGCGCTGGGTTTCTTCCATCGTCGTGCCCGAGGGCATCATCGCCTGAGCGAAAAGGAAACCCTGGTCTTCATCGGGCAGGAAGCCGCCGGGCAGGCGCCAGAACAGCACGCCCATGCCCACGACGATCATCGCGTAGACGGCGAGCGAGCGCTTCCAGTTGCGCTCCACCCGGCGCAGGCCGTTGCTGTAGCGTTCGACGCCCCGGTCGAACGTGCGATTGAACCAGCCGAAGAAGCCGCCGCGCTCGCCATGATCCTCGCGCGATGGCTTGAGGATCGTAGCGCACAGGGCCGGGGTCAGGATCAGCGCGACCAGCACCGAGAGCACCATCGAGGACACGATGGTGATGGAGAACTGGCGGAAGATGACGCCCGTGGACCCGCCGAAGAAGGCCATCGGCAGGAACACCGCCGAGAGCACGAGGCCGACGCCGACCAGAGCGCCGCTGATCTCGTCCATCGATTTGCGCGCGGCTTCCTTGGGACTGAGCCCCTCGGTCTGGATCAGGCGCTCCACGTTCTCGACGACGACAATGGCGTCGTCGACCAGCAGGCCGATGGCCAGCACCATGCCGAACAGCGTCAGCGTGTTGATGGTGAAGCCGGCGGCCAGCAGGATGGCGAAGGTGCCCAGCAGCACGACCGGGACCGCGATTGTCGGGATGAGCGTGGCGCGCCAGTTCTGCAGGAACAGGAACATGACCACGAAGACGAGGATGATGGCCTCGAACAGCGTGTGTTCGACCTGGCTGATCGAGAGCTGGATGAAGGTCGAGTTGTCGACCGGGTACTCGATCTTGATATCGGCCGGGAACTGCCTGGAGACTTTCGCGACTGCCGCCTTTACGCCTTCGACTGTGTCGAGCGCATTGGCGCCGGGAGCGAGCTTGATGGCGAGGGCTGCGGCCTGCTTGCCCTTGAAGCGGGCGAGGAAGCTGTAGTTGTCGGCGCCGATCTCGACGCGGGCGACGTCTGACAGGCGCACATTGGCGCCGCTCTTGTCGGTGCGCAGGAGGATGTTGCGGAACTGCTCGGGCGTCTGCAGGCGCGACTGCGCGGTGACGGTGGCATTGAGCGCCTGTCCCTCGGGAGCGGGCAGGCTGCCGACCTGGCCGGCGGAAATCTGGGCGTTCTGCGCCTTGATTGCGGCCGTGACGTCCGACACCGTCACCTTGAGGTTGGCCATCTTGTAGGGATCGAGCCAGATACGCATGGCATAGGGCGCGCCCAGCAGCTGGGTATCGCCCACGCCATCGACACGGCTTACCGGATCCTGAAGCTTGGTCGAGATAAGGTCCCCGATGTCGACCTGGTCATGCGATCCGTCTTCGGAATAGAGCGCCATGACCAGAAGGAAGTCCTTGGCCGCGCGCGCCACGCGCAGGCCGGAGCGCTGGACGTCCTCGGGCAGAAGCGGGGTGGCTTGTGCCAGCTTGTTCTGGACCTGGACTTGCGCGGTATCGGGGTCGGTGCCCTGATCGAAGGTCAATGTGATTGCGAGGTTGCCCGCAGAATCGCTTGTCGACGAGAAGTAGCGCAGATTGTCGATGCCCTTCATCTGCTGCTCGATCAGCTGCGTGGTTGTATTCTCGAGCGTTTGGGCATCGGCCCCGGGATAGGCCGTACTGATCGTTACCGCGGGGGCGGCGATGGTAGGGAACTGGGCAACCGGCAGGACCCGCAGGGCGATGACGCCCGCAAGCATGATGACGATGGCGATGACCCAGGCGAAGATCGGCCTGTCGATGAAGTAGCGCGACATGCCGGATCAGTGCTTTTCGGTGGCGGTTGCGGACTTGGCGAGGGCAGGAGCCCTGGCGGCAGTGATCTGCTGCGGGGCTCCCGGAGTGACCGTGGCGCCCGGCTGCACGCCGGACAGTCCCTCGACGATCAGCCGGTCGCCGGGCTTCAGGCCCTCGGTGACGAGCCACTTGTCGCCGATCGGGCGCTCTGCCTTCACCTGGCGCATCTCCACCTTGTTTTCGGCATTGACCACAAGCGCCGTGGCACGGCCCCGCGGATCGCGGCTGATGCCCTGTTGCGGGGCCAGGATGGCATTCTGCTTCACCCCCTCGACGAGCCGGGCCCGCACGAACATGCCGGGCAGCAACATGCCGTCCGGGTTGGGGAAGGTGGCGCGCAAGGCGACGCTTCCGGTCTCGGGATCGACCGAGACTTCGGCAAACTGCAGTCGGCCCTCGATCGGATAAGTCTTGCCATTGGGCAGGATGAGCTTGACGCGGGCGCTGTCGCTCGTCTCGCGGGAAAGACCGCCGCTTGCCAGCGCTTCCTTGAGGTTCAGGATCTGCGCGGCGGACTGGGTTACGTCGACGTAGACGCTGCTGGTGCTCATGATCGTTGCCAGCGGATCGCTCTGTCCGGTCTGGACCAGTGCGCCGCGGGTATAGAACGAACGGCCGATCCGCCCGGAGATGGGTGCCCGGATGCGCGTGAAGTTCAGGTTCACGCGGGCCGAATCCACAGCAGATTTTTGCGATGCAACATTGGCCTTGGCCTGCTGCGCGGCGGCCACGGCATTGTCGTATTCCTGCTTGCTGACGGCGTTGATCTCGACAAGATCGCGATAGCGGTCGGCTTGCAGTTGAGTTGCGCGCACGCTGGCCTGGGCGTTGGCAAGATTGCCTTGCGCCGTGCCCAGGGCGGCCCGGTAGGGCGCGTCCTCGATCTCGTAGAGGACCTGTCCGGCCTTGACGTAACTGCCCTCGGCGAAAAGACGCTGACGGATCACGCCGCTGATCTGCGGACGAACTTCAGAAGTTTCAGAAGCTTGTATGCGGCCCGGCAGGTCCGTCGTCAGTTCCACCTGTTGTTCGGCAAGCTTGACGACGCCGACTTTCGGCGCCTGGGGCTGCGGCTGTTCGGACGAGCTGCAGCCAGCCAGAAGAGCCAGCGCGAGCACCATGGAGGAGGCGTTCTTAAAGGTCATGTTCACCCTGGGGGGATCAAGGATCTATGGAATGAACGTTCATTCCACTTGCAGCCCTCTAAACACTCTGCCAATGTAAGGTCAAGCAGTTTGGAGGGGAATTTGACCGACAATTGTGCGGTGCAACAGAAATTGACCGCGGCGGACAGGGTGGTCTTTGCCGCGCGCAGGTTGTTTGCGGAAAGGGGGTTTCACCAGACGGCCATGGCCGACCTGGCGAAAGAGGCCGAAGTCAGCGTCGGTGCCATCTATCGCGTGTTCCCCAGCAAGCAGGATATCATCCGTGCCATCATCGAGGCCGATACCGCGCGCCTGCTTGTCGAACTTACCTCGGATGTCTGCCGCATCCGCAAAGGCGAGGCGACGATCGGAGCCGTGCTGGAGGATATGATTGTGCGCAGCAGCGTCGAGAAGGATTCGGCGCTGATCCACGAGGTGCTGGCCGAAGGGCATCGCAATCCGGAAGTGGCCGAGGCCATCCGCGCCATCAACCTGCAGTATCGCGCGATCTTCCGCGAAATGGCCCTCGTCGCCAATCCCGATCTGCACGAACCGGAACTCGACGGTGCCGAAGAACTGCTGCTTGCCTGCCTGTTCTCTTCCGGTCACCGCGAGTTGACGAGCTGCCGCCTCAGTGCGCGGGAATCCGCTCGGCTGGTGACCGGTCTGATCCTGCGCGGGCTTGGATCAGAGGCGTGAAGTCATGAGCGCCGGCGGGCCACGAAGGCCGCGGCGCGTTCCTCGAATTCAGGGGCGGTGAAGGCTGCGGCGAAGAGGTCGAGGGCGCGCTTGTCGTCCTCGATCTGTCCGTCGCGGGCCCAGCGGATCATCCGCTTGAGCCCCTTGAGGCTGTAGGAGGCATTGGCTGCGATCGTAGCGGCAAGGGCATGGGCGCTCTCGGCCAGTTCCTCGATCAGTCCGATGCGCAAGGCTTCCTCGGCATCGAGCAGCCCGCCGGTATAGAGCAGGCGGCTGGCCTGTCCCGGACCGACGAGATCGACCAGCAGCCGGGTGTCGTGCAGCGGATAGACGATGCCCAACTTGGCCGGCGTTACCCCGAAGCGCGCGCGCCGGGTCGCCAGCCGCATGTCGCACGCGAGCGCGAGGCCCAGCCCTCCGCCGATGCAATCCCCGTCGACGAAGGCGATAGTCGGCATGGGCGCGCGGGTCAGTTCGTACTGGGCTCGGTTGATCGCTGCCTGGTTGGCTGCAAGCCAATCAGGGTTTGCGCGATTGTCGAGCATTTCGGAGATGTCGGCCCCGGCGCAGAACATGCCCGGTTGGCTGCCGGTCAGCACCATGACCTTGACTGCGCTGTCGCTGGCTGCCTGGGCAACCAGTTCCGGCAGGCGTGCCCACATGTCCTGCCGGAAGGCATTACGGCGTTCGGCACGGTCGATCTCGATGCGGGCGACAGCGCCTTCGCGGAAAAGGTGGAGGGACATGGACGAACTCCGGTTGATGAAGTGAGGCCTTCGGCCCGGACCCGATTGGTATTCCTGCCTTTGCGGGAGCGAGTGGCGAGGGTGGGAATACCCGCAGCGGGCTCAAGCGGCGAGGCCGCTGGCCGATGCGAGGTGTGCGGGCAGGCTCGTGCGCAGGGCTTCGACCATGGCGCTGACCTTGGGCGAGAGGTGACGGCGCTGGGGATAGACGGCCCAGATCGGCTCTTCCTCGGGGTTGAGGTCGGGCAGGACGGGTTCCAGCCGCCCTTCGCCGAGGTGGTCGCCGAGATAGAAGCGCGGGACCTGGCAGATGCCCATGTCGGCCAGCGCTGCCTCGATCAGGGCGTTGCCGCTGTTGCAGCGCCAGCGTCCCTGCGGGCGGAAAGTCGCATTGGCCTTGAACTGCCACTGGGCGGTCGATCCCACGAGGCATTCGTGCCGGCGCAGGTCCTCGATGTCCTTGGGGCGACCGTGGCGGGCGAGATAGGCCGGAGAAGCCAGTGTGATCAGCGCGCGCGAGGCTACTCGCGTGGCGACGAGCCGGGAATCGTTCAACTGGCCGGTACGGATGGCGAGATCGTAGCCATCGGCGATGAGGTCGACGACGGCATTGTCGAGATCGAGCGTGATCGTCAGCGAGGGATAGGTCGTCGACAGCTCGCGCACGATCGGGGCCACGAACTTCTCCCCCAGCGCGTAGGAGCAGGTGATGCGCAAGTGGCCGCTCGGCTCGCCTTGCGAGGCAATCGCAGCGATAGCCTCGTCGCGCTCCTCGATCAGGCGCTTGCAGGTCTCCAGAAAGATCTGCCCTGTTTCGGTCAGGCGCAGCGAGCGGGTCGTGCGGTGGAGCAGCTGGGCCTGCAGCCGGCTTTCCAGCCGCGCGAGCGAGCGGCTCATGTGCGTCACCGAGGCGCCATAGGCCTGCGCCGCAGCCGTGAAACTGCCCAGCCGTGCGACCATTGCAAACTCTTCGATACCGTCCCAGTTGGCCAGCACCATTATCTCCGTACTGTGATAATCCTTTTCCTGCGGGGCGCTTTATCACAGTACCTGCGAGTCCTACAAAGCGCTTCGATCAAGAGGAGTTTGCGCACATGAAGACCCGCGCCGCAGTCGCTTTCGAAGCGAAGAAACCGCTGGAAATCGTCGAAGTCGACCTGGAAGGCCCCAAGGAAGGCGAAGTCCTGGTCGAAATCATGGCGACCGGTATCTGCCACACCGATGCCTACACGCTGGACGGACTCGATTCCGAAGGCATCTTCCCCTCGATCCTGGGCCACGAAGGCGCCGGCATCGTGCGCGAAGTCGGCCCGGGCGTCACCAGCGTGAAGCCGGACGACCACGTTATCCCGCTCTACACGCCGGAATGTCGCCAGTGTAAGTCGTGCCTCTCGGGCAAGACCAACCTGTGCACCGCGATCCGCGCGACGCAGGGGCAGGGCCTCATGCCCGACGGCACCAGCCGCTTCTCCTACAAGGGTGAGAAGATCTTCCACTACATGGGCTGTTCGACTTTCTCGAACTTCACCGTGCTGCCCGAGATCGCCGTCGCCAAGATCCGTGAGGACGCGCCGTTCCAGACCTCGTGCTACATCGGCTGCGGCGTCACCACCGGCGTCGGTGCCGTGACCAACACAGCCAAGGTGCAGGTCGGTGACAACGTCGTCGTCTTCGGCCTGGGCGGCATCGGCCTCAACGTGATCCAGGGCGCCAAGCTGGCCGGCGCCAACAAGATCATCGGCGTCGATATCAACCCCGACCGCGAGGAATGGGGCCGCAAGTTCGGCATGACCGAGTTCCTCAACGTCAAGGGCATGAGCCGCGAGGACACCATCGCCAAGATCCTGCAGATGACCGATGGCGGCGCGGATTACACCTTCGACTGCACGGGCAACACCGAAGTGATGCGCACCGCGCTCGAGTGCTGCCATCGCGGCTGGGGCGAATCGATCATCATCGGCGTTGCCGAAGCGGGCAAGGAGATCGCCACCCGCCCGTTCCAGCTCGTCACCGGACGCGTCTGGAAGGGCACGGCATTCGGCGGGGCCAAGGGCCGCACCGACGTGCCCAAGATCGTCGACTGGTACATGAACGGCAAGATTCAGATCGACCCGATGATTACCCACGTCCTCTCCCTTGAAGAAATCAACAAGGGTTTCGACCTGATGCACGCGGGTGAGAGCATCCGCAGCGTAGTCGTCTACTAAGCATCAAGAGGGAACAGCCCGATGTTCACGCATGTCATGGTCGGAACCAACGACCCGGCGAAGGCCAAGCAGTTCTACGACGCCGCCCTCGGGGCACTGGGGATCGGCGAAGGCATGGCCTTCGGCGACCGCGTCTTTTACCAGAGCCCGACCGGCGCCTTCGGCGTCGGCAAGCCGGCCGACGGCAATGCGGCATGCCATGCCAATGGCGGGACCATCGGCTTCGCTGCCGCCACCAGGGAAGCCGTGGACGCATTCCATGCCGCCGGCCTTGCCAATGGCGGTAGCGACGAAGGTGCGCCGGGCAAGCGTGCGCAGGCCCCGGGCAATGCCTATGGCGCCTACTTGCGCGATCCGTGCGGCAACAAGATCTGCGCCTTCACACAGTTGCCCGAGGGCGAGTGAGACCGTGACCCTGGAAACCGTTTCGACGAACAAGTCCTTTGGCGGCGTCCAGGGCGTCTATCGGCATCGGTCCGCGCAGACGGGGACGGAGATGACTTTCTCCGTCTTCGTCCCGGGCCATGCCCCGGGCGCCAGGCTGCCGGTCCTGTGGTATCTTTCGGGGCTCACCTGCACCCACGCCAATGTCACTGAAAAGGGCGAATTTCGCGCCGCCTGCGCTGAGCATGGCGTGATTTTCGTCGCGCCCGATACGTCGCCGCGCGGTGACGATGTGCCGGACGACGAAGCCTATGACTTCGGCAAGGGCGCTGGCTTCTACGTCGACGCGACGCAGGAACCCTGGGCGAAGAACTTCCGCATGCGTTCCTACATCGAGCAGGAACTTGCCGAGCTGGTTGCCGCGAACTTCCCGGTCGATATGGATCGGCAGGGCATCACCGGTCACTCGATGGGCGGCCACGGCGCGCTCACGATCGGCCTGCGCAATGCCGGGCGTTTCCGTTCGGTGAGCGCCTTTTCGCCGATCGTATCGCCTTTGTCCTGTCCCTGGGGCGACAAGGCCCTGACCGGCTATATCGGCAGCGACCGTGCGAACTGGCGCGAATACGATGCCTGCGCTCTGATCGAGGACGGCGCACGCTTGCCCGACCTGCTGGTCGACCAGGGCACGGCGGACGGGTTTCTCGAGGAACAGCTGCGCACCGATCTGCTTGCGCAGGCCTGCGAGAAGGCGGGCCAGCCTGCAACGATCCGGATGCAGGAGGGCTACGACCACTCCTATTACTTCATCTCGACGTTCATGGCCGAGCATGTCGCCTGGCATGCCGAACGCCTGAAAGCCTGACGGGAGGGGAACATCGCGGGGTGCTGATGCGTTTTTCCGGAGCAATCCGCCGGAGGAACCAGACGCGCGATGACCCATCCCGATCGTGAGGACGTAAGCAGGGAGCTTGCGCAGGACGAAGCCGGGCTGAGTCGCCGCGAAAGGTCGCAGGTCAAGGACAGTCAGCGGCTTTCGGCCCTGACTGTCTTTTCCGTCATCCGGCGCGAGGGCGAAGAGGAATTGCACCGCCCCGCCGCCTCCCTGTGGTGGTCGGGGATCGCTGCGGGCTTCGGCATCTCCACGTCGGTCCTGTGCCAGGGACTGCTTTACGAGGCATATGAAGGCCATCCCCAGCGCGAGATCATCGCCGCCTGGGGCTATGCGATGGGCTTCATCCTCGTCGTGCTTTCACGCCTCCAGCTATTCACCGAGAACACCCTGAGCGTCGTGCTGCCCCTGCTGGCCGGGCCGAACGGCACGCGGCTCTACCGCACGGGGCGGCTGTGGCTGATCGTTCTGCTGGCGAACATGATCGGGACGATGGCGAGTGCGATCATTGCCGTCATGATCGGCTCGCCCGACAGCGGGCTGACCGCCGCCATGCTCGAGGTATCGCGCCACGCCGCGGAAAGCCGGGGCATGGAAGCCTTGCTCAACGGGGTTCCGGCCGGTTTCTTCGTGGCCGCCATCGTCTGGATGCTGCCCAGTTCCAAGGGGTTCGAAATCATCGTCGTCGGCCTATTCGCGTGGTTGATCGCGGCAGGCGGTTTCACCCATGTCATCGCCGGATCGACCGAGATGTTCATGCTGGCGCTTCATGGCGACTTGAGCTTCGGGCAGGCGATCGGCATGCATCTGCTGCCAACCCTGATCGGCAACGTCATCGGCGGGACCGGGCTGTTCGCCCTGCTGGCCTATGGCCAGATCCAGGCGGAAATCTGAGCCTTCGGGCATGGCCTTTCGCAGCCCATGGCCTATCACGGTGGCATGACTGACGAAGACAGGAATGGATCGAGCGGCGCGGCTCTGATCGGCGCTGAGCGTAATCCCTATACGACAGGTGCCGGCGAGCCGTGCGAGGTCACCATACCCGTGGAATCGCCCATCGCCATCGAGACCAACGGCATCGCCTACGCCGTGATGATGGCGACCCCCCTCGACATCGAGGATTTCGTCACCGGCTTCCTGATGGCCGAAGGTCTCGCGCAAGTCGGTGAGGTGGGCGAGGTGGCCGTCCACCGCGTCGAGAGTGGCGAGTGGGGCGAAGGCTACGTTGCGCGGGTGAACCTGCCCGAGGCTCGGCTCGGTCCCGTTCTCGAACGCGCACGCCGCCGGGTGGGTGACAGTTCCTGCGGGATCTGCGGGATCGAGGGCGTCGAAGCCGCGCTGCGCCCGCTACCCCGGTTGCCGACCGCGCCGCCCGTGCGCCCTGAAGCCATCCGCCTTGCGCTGGGCTCCCTGCGCGAGAAGCAGGAGCTGGGGCGGCGCACTTCGGCGACGCATGCCGCGGCCTTCTGCACCGCCGAGGGCACCGTAACGCTCGTGCGCGAGGACGTCGGCCGCCACAATGCGCTGGACAAGCTGGTCGGCGCCATGGCGCGATCGGGCATCGACCCGGCGCAGGGCTTCATCGTCGTTACCTCGCGCTGTTCCTATGAACTGGTCGAGAAAACGGTGCGGGCCGGTTGCCCGCTGCTCGTGGCGATTTCCGCGCCGACCGACCTTGCAGTGCGCCGGGCCCGGGCCTCGGGACTGAACCTTGCCGTGTTGGCGCGGGACGACACGATGCTGTGGATCGGGGCGGAAGAGACGGATTCGAGCAAGCGTTGATGCGATCCGACCAAGGGCGGCGCCCGGGGGCCTGTTTTCCTTGTACTCGGCCGGTACCAAACCTAACTTCACAGCGACTTGGTGCATTTCGCAGGCAAGAAGGTGACAGTACATGGCGGTAGCGACGGATCAGGCTTCTGAAGAGCTCAAGCTGACTCCACCCGATCCCGTGCCCGCCGTGAAGCCCGAGAAGGCTGCCGGTCTCGTGCCGGTCGACGAGGAGCAGAAGTCCCGCCTGCAGGTGCGTGTCGACGAATTCGTCGAGGACCTGGTCGCGCAGGATTCCAACTCGCCCGAGTTCGGCCGCCGGGTCGACCAGATCACCAACATGGGCCGCAAGGAAATCGCCGAGGCGGCCGGGCAGTCCAACCGCTTTCTCGACCGCCCGATCCGGGCGATGGACGAGACGACCGGCGTCGGCGCGGATCTCGCCGAGTTGCGGCGCACGGTGGAAGATCTCGACCCGTCGACGCGGGGCGACCTCACCACCCGCCGCAAGCTCTTCGGGATCATCCCGTTCGGCAACAAGCTGCGCCATTATTTCGACAGCTACAAGAGCGCGCAAAGCCACATCAGCGCGATCCTGACGCGCCTGCAGGGCGGCAAGGACGAACTGCTGATGGACAATGCCGCCATCGACGTCGAGCGCCAGAACCTGTGGAAGGCGATGGGCAAGCTCGAACAGATGGTGTTCATGTCCAAGGCCCTCGACGAGACGCTCGAGCAGAAGGCGGCGGACCTCGATCACACCGATCCGGCCAAGGCCAAGGCCGTTCGCGAAACCGCGCTGTTCTACGTCCGCCAGCGCACGCAGGACCTGCTGACGCAGATGGCGGTCACGGTGCAGGGCTACCTGGCGCTGGACCTCGTGAAGAAGAACAACGTCGAGCTGATCAAGGGCGTCGACCGGGCCTCGACCACCACGGTCGGCGCGCTTCGCACCGCCGTTACCGTGGCGCAGGCGATGACCAACCAGCGTCTCGTGCTCGACCAGATCACTGCGCTCAACACGACGACCGCCAACATCATCGATGCCACCGGGCAGATGCTGAAGGACAATTCCGCGCAGATTCACCAGCAGGCGGCCAGTTCGACGATCCCGCTGGAGACGCTCAGCCGTGCGTTCCAGAACATCTACGACACGATGGATTCGATCGACACGTTCAAGCTTCAGGCTCTCGACAGCATGAAGCAGACGGTCACTTCGCTGGAAGGCGAGATCGGCAAGTCGAAGGCCTATATCGCCCGGGCGCAGGGCCAGTCCGAAGGAGCGGCAGCGGGCGACGGCAAGGCGGTCAAGTCGATGCTGGAGGCACTGGACTAAGCCGCGATGGCGCGAGGCCGATCCCCAGTCCAACAAGAGATAATCCGTGCCGCCCGCAGGCAGCGCGCGGCGCGGCTCTACAATGCGCGCAAGGAGCGCTGGCGCTTTCGCTGGCGGCGCATCCGCCGCGCTTTCCTGGCGTTGGCGGTCTTCCTGATTGCCGCGATCGGCACCGGCATATTCATGGATGGCCTGTCCGACACGACCTGGCTTTTGACGATGCTGCTGGGCTTCATCGTTTTCGTGGTCCTGTCCATCTACCCGGCAACGCCCCGACCCAGGGCCGACCAGCTTTCGGGCGTCGAACTGGCCGAACTGGCGGGATCGACCGAACTGTGGCTGGAGGCCCGCCGCCGGGCGCTGCCCAATGCTGCGATCGACGCCATCGACATGATCGGCGTGCGCCTCGAACAGCTCGCGCCGCAGCTGGCCACGCTCAACGAGAGCGGACCGGCCGCGCGCGAAGTGCGCAAGTTGCTCGCCGAACATTTGCCCGGGCTCGTCGACAGCTATTCCCGTATCCCGCCGGCCCTGCGCAACAAGGAGCATGCCGGGAGCACGCCGTCCGAACAGCTCGTCGACGGGCTATGCGTCATTGCCGATGAAATCGAGGCGATGAGCCATGACCTGTCGCGCAACGACCTCGACGCACTGGCGACACGCAACCGTTTCCTGGAAACGAAGTACATCGACCAGGGCTGAGACGAGTCCGAGCCGGGGGTTGCCCCCTTGGCTTTGAAGGCGTTACCCTCGCGTCACGCAAAACAAGAAGGAGGACGCGTGGCCCAGGTTGATATCGAACGGATCGAGCGAGACATCACCGCCGTATCGAGGTTCGGTTTCAACGAGGCTGATGGCGGCGTCTACCGACAGGCCTTCACGCCAGAAGACATGGCCGCCCGGGCGTGGCTGCGCGAGCAGTTCGAAAGTCTGGGCATGACCCACGAGATGGACGGTGCAGGCAACGTCATCGGTCGTTACGGCCCTGCGGACATGCCCGCAGTGGTGATCGCCTCGCACCTCGATTCCGTCCCGGCCAGCGGCATGTTCGACGGTGTTCTGGGCGTGATCGCCGGGCTCGAGGTGGTTCGTACGCTCAAGGAGAACGGCGTCGAACCCGCCTTTCCGGTCGAAGTCATCGCCACCAGCGAGGAGGAAGGCCGCTTCGGCGGGATGCTCGGCGCGCAGGCGCCGTCCGGGCACCTGACGCGCGAATGGCTGGACAGTGCCGCCGACGAGCACGGCCTGATGCTGCGCGATGCCATGGCGGCGGTCGGCCTCGATCACCTCAAGGCGCTGCACGCCTACCGTCGGCCCGAGACGATCCGTGCCTTTCTCGAACTTCACGTCGAACAGGGACCGGTGCTCGATACGGAAAAGATCACCATCGGCATCGTCGAGGGCATTTCCGGCGTCTTCAAGTGGAAGGTGCGGCTCATCGGCAAGGCCGACCATGCCGGTACCGCGCCGATGGACATGCGCGCCGATGCGCTGATGGGCATGGTCGATTTCGCCCATGAAATCCCGCGCATCATCGACGAGGAGGGCACCGACAAGAGCCGCGTCACCATCGGCCATGTCGCGTGCAAGCCGGGTTTCCCCCACACGGTTCCGGGCGAGGTGGACTTCACCATCGTCGGGCGCGACCTCGATCACGACAAGATGAAGGCTCTGGCCGAAGCCTGCGAGCGCGTGCTGTCGGCGATTGCCCGCAAGCACAAGCTGCATTTCGAGTACGAACAGATGTCCTGGCTCGAGCCCGCCTATTGCGACCGCGCGATCATGGACCTGATCGAGGACCAGACCAGGAAGCTCGGATACAGCTACAAGATCATGCCTTCGGGCGCTGGCCACGATGTCCAGTTCTTCTGCGAACATACGCGGGCCGGGCTGTTCTTCGTGCCGAGCGTGAAGGGCGTCAGCCACGCACCCGACGAATGGACCCACTGGTCCGATATCGAGCGCGGAACGCAGTTGCTCTATGAATGCGTTACCGAGCTGGCCTGCAACGAGGCCGCCTTGTCGGATCGGTCGGAGGTGGAGCGCGCCTGACAGCGATCGGGTTGCGATAAATGCAAGTTGTGTGACATATAATGCAACTTGATACGAAGGGGGGAATTCGTCATTTTGCTGCAATGCAAAACGCAAATATGACTACGGTGTCGCCAGAACGGTCGATCATTGAGGCCATCGCCCTCAAGCGCCTGATCGTTGCCATATACAATGGCAGCGAGATGGAACTTGCCCCGCATCAGTTGTTTGAGCGGCATGGAGACCTTTTCGTCAGCGCGCTGAACCCGCGCAAGAACTGGCGCAGCGACGAAGAGCGTCGCCTCGGCCATTTCAAGGTCGACGGCTTGTCCAACATTTCCGTGACGGAAGAAGGCTTCGAACCCCTGCCCAACTTCGACGGCAGCCTGCCGCGTCCCGACGACAAGCAGCTCTTCGCCGTCGGAACCGACTGACGGGCGTGGGCTGGCCATCCGGGCCGGCCACCCCCAGCCCGCCCGGGATCAGATCAGCTCTTCCATCGCGTGCAGTGCGATGGCGTGATTGAGAATGATGTCCTTGCGCGTGTTCTGCGCGTGATCGTCGGACTTGCGGTATTCCTCGATCGAGGTGCGCATCCTGGCCTCGTCGAATATGCCGTGTGAGGCGATCTTTTCCGACGACAGCCATTTCTCGATCAGCTTGTCGATTTCGGCAGCCTTCTTCACGTCGGTATGGGCCGGGGGCGCCATGAAGGCGAATTTTTCGCGCTTGTAGAGCACTTCGGGCAGGACGTGCTTCATCGCCTCGCGCACGACCCATTTCTCGACGCCGTCGCGTACGCGCACATGCGGCGGGATGCGCATGGCCAGTTCCGCCACGTGATGGTCGAGGAAGGCCGGGCGGCTTTCCAGTGAGTTGGCCATGTCGACGCGGTCGCCGCCCCAGTTGAGGATCTGGCCTTCCAGCATGGTCTTGATCCAGGAATACTGGACCTTGTCGAGGACGTGGCGCCCGTCGAGCATCGCCTTGTCGAGGCTGTAGGCGATGGCGGCGATGGGGTCGTAGTCGCCGAGCCGGGCCTTGAATTCGTCGGACAGCAGCGGCCTCACGCGCTCGAGAGTGAGCATCCAGGGCTGGATCCAGCTCGGCGTGAAGCCCATGACTTCCTCGAAGGCCGGGTGGCTGATCGTCTGTTCGGCAAGGACCGAGCCCGAGAAGATCGCATTGCGCTTGCGCATTTCCTCGGCCGCCGGCGTGGCGGCATAGTCGGGATCGTGCAGGAACAGGTCGGCCTTGAACTGGGCATAGCCGCCGAACAGTTCGTCCGAACCTTCGCCGGTGATCACGACCTTGTAGCCGACGTTGCGCACGTGCTTGCTCATCAGCATCTTGGCGACGCCCAGCGTGTTGTAGAACGTGCGCTCCGAGAACATTACTGCGTCCTCGAAGTTCTTGCCGTAGAGGTCCTCGGCCTTGACCCGCAGGATATCCTGGTCCGCGCCGGCCATCTCCGCCATTTCCGTGGCGATATGGGCCTCGTCGTAGCGGTCGTCGTCGAACGAGATCGTGAAGGCTTTTACCGGCGACTGCTGGATCGCCGCGGCCATGCCCAGGATCGAGCAGGAATCGATGCCGCCCGAAAGATAGCAGGCGACGGGCACGTCGGCCTCGAGCCGGAAGGCGATGGATTCCACCAGTTTCTCGCGCACCGCTTCGATGTGCTCTTCGTCCGGGCGCACGTCGTGGTGACCGTCGAGCGGGAATTCGGCATCCCAATAGCGCTTCTGTTCGACCACGAAGCCATCGCCCTTGCGGGTAACGATCAGCATGTGCCCTGGCAGGACGGCCTGAATGTCCTTGTATAGGGTCATGCCCGGCACCATGACCTGCATCATCTGGTGCAGTTGCGCCTTGGGGCAGACTTCGCGCGGTACGTCGGGATGGGCCAGCATGGCCTTCATCTCGCTGCCCCAGAAGAATCCATTGGGTCCGTTGTGCCAGAACAGCGGACGGATCCCGAAGCGGTCGCGCACGAGGATCAGCTGCTCCTTCTTCTCGTCGAAGATGGCGAAGGCGAATTCGCCGCGCAGTTGTTCGACGAAATCGAAGCCGTGCTTGCGGTAGAGCTTGAGTGCGATCTCGCTGTCGGACTTGGTGGTGAACTCGAAGCCGTCGGTGCGCAGCAGGCCGCGCAGGCGCTTGTAGTCGTAGAACTCGCTGTTGGCGGTGAGGACGAGCCCTGCCTCCTTGTCGAAGATTGGCTGGTCACCGGCATTGAGGCCGATGATCGACAGGCGGGTGTGGATCATGGCGAGGCCATGGTCCGGATCGAAATGGAAGCCGCGCCCGTCCGGCCCGCGGTGGTAGAGGCGGTCGGCCATCTTCTCGGCCAGCTTCGGGGTGTTGTCGGAGTAGCCCTTGGGGCTCCACAGTCCGGCAATGCCACACATCGTCGTTGTTTCCTTGGTTCTGGGCCCGCCGGTCAGGCGAGGAGTTCTGCAGGCACGACTTCCGCGGCGCGACCGAAGATCGCGAGCAGCAACGCCTGGCGGATCCAGACGGCGCCGTCGGCCTGATTGAAATAGAGGTTGTGCTGCGTGTCATCGAGGCTGACGTCGAGTTCCTCGCCGCGTGCGAGCGGGTGGAGGATGACCGTGTCGTCCTTCAGCCTGCTCTTGTCGTTGAGCGAAAAGGCATCCCCGAAGAAGCGATAGCCGTCGCCCAGATAGGCGATGGCGTTCATGTAGATGACGTCTAGATACTCGAGGCTCTGTTGCAGGTTCTGCGAGAAGTCGATGCCGATCGGGCTGCTCTTCGTCAGTTCGCGCAGTTCATCGCCGAGCGGATCGGCCATCTCGGAAAAGATGGTGATGTGGTTGATGTTCTCGTGGAACAGCAGCGCCAGCATCAGGAACGACTTCACCGTGCGCATGTTGCCCGGCGTGCCGATGATGCCGATGTTGAGACGGAACTTTTCGGGCAGCTTGGCCCACGCGATCTCGGGCCGCCACTTGAGCAGCGCGTACCAGTCGGCCAGCGCCTGCGTTGGATGTTCGTCCGAACCGTTGCCGCCGTTGAGCAGGGGCACGCGCAGGTACTCGCACATCTCGCTTACGGCGGACTGCTCGGTATGCCGGACCACGACGACGTCGGCGTAGGAATTGAACATCTGGCCGATGTCGCGCATCGATTCGCCCTTGGCGACGCCGGTGGTCTTGCCGTCGGCGACGCTGATCGTCTTGCCGCCGAGGTGGAGCATGGCGCTCTCGAACGAAAGGCGGGTGCGCGTGCTGGGTTCGAAGAAGGCCGCGGCCATGATCTTGTCGTCCATGGCGCGGCCGACATCGAACCGCTTGAGTTGCAGGTAGGCCGCGAACTTGGCCAGTTCGCACAGCAGGTCCTTGTCGAATTGCGCGGCGGACAGCACCGAGGCGCCGCGCAACTGATCGAGCACGTGGAGATCGAGCTTGGGCGATTTCGCGATGAAGTCGACCGGATTCGGGCAATTGCCGATCTTGCCCGGCCGCTTGACGATGGCGGGGGCATGATCGACCCGCGATGCCGGCAGGGTCACCAGATTTCTCCCCGAACGATGTCGCGGATGAGCAGGGTGCCCAGTCCAAGTGCAGTCACGGCGCACCACGCAAGCGAGCCATAGACGAGAGCGGACAGGAATTGGGTCGAGAAGGTCATTCAGCCTCCCTCAGCAGGGCCCAGTCGAAACGGGTCTTGGACAGGGCGCTGCATGCCAGCACCCAGATCATGGAGACGGCAGTGGCGATCAAGGACGCCACGTAGAAGCCGATAGCGAAATAGAAGAACAGGCCGATGCCGGCGCCCAACAGCATGCCGCCGACGGCGCCGGTCGTGTTGGCGCGGCGCCAGTAGAGGCCGGTGACGATCGGCCAGATCATCGCGCCGACGAGCGGGCCCGCGAAGAACAGTACGGTTGCCAGCGTGCCGATGCGCGGCAAACAGACCGCCCAGGTGAACAGGCCGAGCCCCAGCGTTACCCACTGCGCGATCTTCTTGAGCGTCTCGGGATGGGCGGCAGGCCGGAACATGCGGCGATAGACGTCCTCGGTCATCAGGTCTGCGGTTGCCGCCAGCAGGCTGTCGATGCTGGAAGCGAGCGAGCAGAACACGATGATGAAGATGCCGATGGCGCCCGCCTCGCCAAGCACTTCGGCGACGACCAGCGGCCCCACCATGTCGGCGGCGGGCACCGGTACGTTGAGCGCGCCGGAGGCCAGGGCGACGAAGCCGGCTGCCAAGGGGATCGGGAACCAGATCAGGCCGCCCAGCGCAAAGGCCTTGCCCGCCACGCCCTCGCGGAAGGCGAAGGCGCGGCTCCACCACACGTTGTTGTGAAAGACCTCGCCGAGCCCGAACAGCAGGTTGTTGAAGATCGCCATGATCGCCGCCGGGAACAGCACGTCGAGCAGGGCAGGGCGCTCGGCGGCGAGATTGGCGTGGATCTTCTCGACCGGGACGTGCGAAAGCACGGCCACGCCGACCACGACGATGCCGACGATGATGATCAGGCTCTGGATGAAGTCGGTGCCGATCACGGCAGCCAGCCCGCCGCGCATGGTATAGAGGACGCAAACGCCCAGGATAACCGACATGCCCCAGGCATAGGGAATGCCCGATAGGGTGTTGAGCAGGATGCCGCCCGCCATGGCCATCGAGACCAGCCAGGTCAGCGAATAGAACAGGGTGAAGAGCAGGAACACCGCCCAGGCGACCCGGCCGTAGCGCAGGCGGAAGAAGTCCCCGCTGGTATAGCCGTTGGGCATCAGTTTGCGGATGCGGCCCGCCATCGGCGCGAAGAGCAGCAGGCCGATCGCCGCAGTCGAGTAGGCGAGCATGCCCCAGATGCCCAGTTGCAGGGCGAACTGCGGGGCCAGCATCGTCGTGTTCGACGTGATCCACGTTGCCGCTGCGGTTGCCGAGCCGAGCGCCAGGCCGATGTTGCGTCCGGCCAGCGCATGGTCCTCGAAGCTCTTGTTGCGGCGGCCCCAGTAGATGCCGAGGCCGATCCACAGCACGCTGAAGGCGGCCAGCAGCGTCCAGCCGACGCCAGCGGGAAGGAGGGCGGCTTCACTGGTCATCGCGCGCGCCCCGGAAGATTACCGCGACGGTGGCGATGAAGACGAGAAAGCCGATCGCGGTCAGGAACAGCGCCTGGGTCAATGACTGGTGCGAGACCGTGAGCTTGAGCGGCGCTGATCGAGCCCCGGTCTCGTCCCGCAGCGAGAAGTAGTAGGTCCCGCCGCCCAGTCCCGAGAGGAACAGCGCATGGTTCGGGCCTTCGTAGATCGTCCGCGCGTCGGAAAGGTCGGCCTTGCGCGCCTGCTCGACTACGACGTCGCCGGACGCATTCCAGTCCAGCCTGGTATAGCCGGTGTCGCTCGAAAGCGGGGCGCTGGCAGAGAAGGATGGAGGCGGTGCAGCCGCTGCAGCCGCTGCAGCCGCGGGGATGGCCGGCAAGGCCAGGGCGGCTGCGATCAGAGGCCCGGACAGCCGCGGCTTGCGCAGGGTGTCGCGCCGGATTTGACGAGGGGAAAGCGATCGACTTGCGGAGGTCGGGCGGGGCCTCCGGTCCAGGGACTTTCGGGTAGGGATTGCTCTTTTACCGTCCTGCCGGCCGCACTGCCGGTGCTCGTGCTGGTTACTCCTAGTAATATGGGGTGCTTATCAGATCGAAATATATAACTGAACCGCTGGCGGGCAGAAATTCGTACATGTCCCTGAAACCGTGACTTTTGCGCTAGTCACAGCGATGATTCATTGCTCCGCTGCGGTGACATGTTGCAGGCTTCCTGCTTATGGGAGCGACTCAGCGGAATTGATCGCGAAGACGCAACGTGCGTGGGTATTATTATACCGTCGTTTGGCGAATTTCCCGGTCAGCTGTTGGCGTCCTTGACCGTCTCCATCGCCACGAAAGTCGATGTGCTGGAAACGTGGGGCAGGCTGGAGATCTTTTCGCCCAGCACGATGCGGTAGCGACGGATGTCGGCCGTGCGCACCTTGAGCAGATAGTCGAAGCTGCTGGCGATCATGTGGCATTCCTCGACTTCCGGCAGGCGCCGCACCGCCGCGTTGAACTCGCTCAGGGCCTGCTCGCGCGTGTCGGACAGTTTTACTTCGGTGAAGGCGACATGATCGAGGCCGAGGCTGGCAGGATCGACGACGGCACGAAAGCCCCGGATCACGCCCGAATCCAGCAGGCGGCGCAGGCGAACCTGGCACGGCGTCTTGCTGATGCCGACTTCCCGCGCGAGGTCGGTCACAGTCATGCGCCCGTCTTCCCGCAGAGCTGCGATGATTTTTCGATCGATTCTATCCAGATCGACCTGTTTGTCAGTCAAAGTCATTCACATGGTCCAAAATAATACAGATAATTGGTCAATTAGATCTATAACATGCTTCTGAAAAGGCAGATTGCCGAACGCGGCTGGCTTATCATGTCGGCATGACCCAAATCGCGCCCTTTTCCGACTTCGCCCCTCCCGTTCGTGGTGCTTCTGCGCTGCGCGAGAGTATCACTGCCGCCTATCGTCGTGAGGAGGCGCAGTGCCTGGCCCCGCTTCTCGATGCCGCAAGCCTGCCCGAAACGCTTCGCGCGAATATCCGCGAGACGGCCAGCCGGCTCGTGGTCGCGCTGCGCAACGGCCACAAGGGCAGCGGCGTTGAAGGGCTCGTGCAGGAATATTCGCTTTCCAGTCAGGAAGGCGTCGCGCTCATGTGCCTTGCCGAGGCCCTGCTGAGGATTCCCGATGACGACACCCGCGACGCGCTGATCCGCGACAAGATTGCCGACGGCAACTGGAGCGGCCATCTCGGCAACGGCAAGTCGCTGTTCGTCAATGCCGCGACCTGGGGGCTGGTGGTGACCGGCAAGCTTGTCGGCAGTGTTGACGACAAGGGCCTGTCCGCCGCGCTCACGCGGCTGATCGCGCGTGCCGGCGAGCCGGTCATTCGCCGCGGCGTCGATCTGGCGATGCGCATGATGGGCGAGCAGTTCGTCACCGGCGAGACTATCGAGGAAGCCGTGAAGCGCGCACGCGAGCTGGAAGCCAAGGGCTTCCGCTACAGCTACGACATGCTCGGCGAAGCTGCGACGACGGCGGCCGATGCCGCGCGCTACTATGCGGACTACGAGAACGCCATCCACGCCATCGGTCAGGCCGCGGACGGCAAGGGCGTCTATGAAGGCCCCGGCATCTCGATCAAGCTTTCCGCGCTCCACCCGCGCTACAGCCGCGCGCAGGCCGGGCGGGTGATGGATGAACTGCTGCCGCGGGTGAAGGCGCTGGCAGTCCTTTCGAAGCAGTATGACATCGGCTTCAACATCGATGCGGAGGAGGCCGACCGCCTCGAGCTGTCGCTCGACCTGCTCGAAAGCCTTGCGCTCGATCCCGATCTGGCGGGCTGGAATGGCCTTGGCTTCGTGGTCCAGGCTTATGGCAAGCGCTGCCCGGCCGTCATCGACTGGATCGTCGATCTTGCTCGCCGGGCGGAGCGGCGGATCATGGTCCGCCTCGTCAAGGGCGCCTATTGGGATGCGGAGATCAAGCGCGCCCAGGTCGACGGGCTGGAGGACTTCCCGGTCTATACCCGCAAGGTCCATACCGACGTCGCCTACGTTGCCTGCGCGCGCAAGCTGCTGGCTGCCCCCGACGCCGTGTTCCCCCAGTTCGCGACCCACAATGCCCAGTCGCTGGCGACGATCTACCACCTCGCCGGGCCGGATTTCACGGTTGGGCAGTACGAATTCCAGTGCCTGCACGGCATGGGCGAACCGCTCTACAAGCAGGTCGTCGGCAAGGAGAACCTCGACCGGCCCTGTCGCGTCTATGCGCCGGTCGGCACTCATGAGACGCTGCTGGCCTATCTGGTGCGGCGCCTGCTTGAGAACGGGGCGAATTCATCCTTCGTGAACCGCATTGCCGATCCGTCGGTGCCCGTCTCCGAACTGGCTGCCGACCCGGTCGACCTCGTGCGCGCGATGCCCGAGCCGGGTGCACGGCACGATCTGATCGCCCTGCCGCGCGATCTCTATCCCGACCGCCGCAATTCGGACGGAATCGACCTGTCCAGCGAAACCGCGCTGGCGGCCCTGACCGAACAATTGCGCACGTCCGCCAGCGTCGATTGGTATGCCATGCCGGCCTACGGTCAGGGCGAGGAGCGACCGGTCCTCAACCCGGCCGATCATCGAGACGTCGTGGGCCGCGTTTTCGAAGTCGAGCCGGAAGCGGCGGGCATGGCGGTTTCGCGCGCAGCGCTCAGCCGCTGGCAGCATGTGCCGGTGACCGAGCGTTCGGCGATGCTGGATGCCGCTGCCGATGTCCTGCAGGACCGGATCGGCGTGCTCATGGGTCTTGTCATGCGCGAGGCGGGCAAGTCGGCCGCGAACGCCATTGCCGAAGTGCGCGAGGCGATCGACTTCCTGCGCTACTATGCCAGGCAGGCCCGCGATACGCTGGGCGAGGGGCAGACGCCGCTTGGCCCGGCGGTCTGCATCAGCCCCTGGAACTTTCCCCTGGCGATCTTCATCGGGCAGGTCGCTGCCGCGCTCGTCTCGGGCAATCCGGTGCTGGCCAAGCCTGCCGAAGAAACCCCGCTGATCGCCGCCGAAGCCGTGCGCATCCTGCACGAAGCGGGTGTCCCCAAGGACGCGCTCCAACTCGTTCCCGGTGACGGCAAGGTCGGTGCGGCGCTGGTGGCCGCGCCGAAGGTCGCAGCGGTGATGTTTACCGGCTCCACAGAAGTGGCGCGTCTGATCCAGCGGCAGCTTTCATCGCGCCTGTCGCCTGCCGGCAAGCCGATCCCGCTGATCGCCGAGACCGGCGGCCAGAACGCGATGATCGTCGACTCGTCCGCGCTGGCCGAACAGGTCGTTGGCGACGTCATCGCTTCGGCTTTCGACAGTGCCGGTCAGCGCTGCTCGGCGCTGCGTGTGCTGTGCCTGCAGGAAGACATCGCCGACCGCACCCTGACCATGCTCAAGGGGGCACTGGCCGAACTGCGCGTGGGCAACACGCAGCAACTGGCCGTGGACATCGGTCCGGTCATCACGGCGGAGGCCCAAGCCAACATCAATGCGCACATCGAAGCGATGCGGGCCCGGGGGCACAAGGTCGAGCAGGTCGCGATTCCCGCTGACAATACCGCTCACGGCACTTTCGTCGCCCCAACGATCATCGAGATCGACAGCATGGCGGACCTTGGCCGCGAGGTCTTCGGGCCGGTCCTTCACGTGCTGCGTTTCCGCAGGGCGGACCTCGGCAAGCTGGTCGATGCGATCAACGCCACCGGCTATGGCCTGACTTTCGGCCTGCACACGCGCCTCGACGGTACGGTTGCGCAAGTCACTGCGCATGCGAAGGCGGGCAACCTCTACGTCAATCGCAACATCATCGGCGCGATCGTCGGCGTGCAGCCATTCGGTGGGCGCGGCCTTTCGGGGACCGGCCCCAAGGCGGGCGGCCCGCTTTACCAGGGACGGTTGGTGGCGAGCCCGCCGCCGGTACTTGCGCCCTTCGGGAAGCCCTTCGCGCCGCTTGCGGCCTTTGCCGATTGGCTTGAAGGGCAGGGCGAGGCAGCGGCTGCCGCTCGTGCTCGCGCGATGGGCGCGGCCAGCGCGCTCGGCACCGAGATTGCGCTGCCGGGCCCGGTCGGCGAACGCAACCTCTACGCGCTGCACCCGCGCGGCCGGATCCTGCTGTTCCCGAAGACGCGCGACGGACTGTTCGCGCAGATCGCCGCAGCTCTGGCAACGGGCAATCGCGCCGCAGTGGACGGCATGGCGCTTCCTGCCGACCTGCCCCCGCAAGTGGTGTCTTTCCTGGGCGGCGAATCGGGCGAATCGTTCGGTGCGGCGCTCGTCGAAGGCGGCGGCGAGGACGTTCGCAAGGCGTGCGAAGCTGTTGCGAAACTTCCCGGAGCCATCGTGACAGTTCATGCCTCGCTGCCGGGCAAGGATTTGGAGTGGCCGCTCGATTTCCTGCTGGAGGAGGTCTCCACTTCGATCAACACGACTGCGGCAGGCGGCAATGCAAGCCTCATGATGATTAGCTAAGTCGCTGTTTTTTTTAAGACTATTAATGATATTCTTCCGATCGCCGCCTGTTCGAAGCGACAGTTGGCGATCGGGGGTGCCTTGCGTCATTCAGACGGCGGCTAATCCTTATTGCGACGCAATTTCCATGCAATGGTTTGCATGGTGCCAATGGGGCAGACACCCTCGCATAAAGACGTAGCCCGGTCGGATAGGAGCATGATATGTTATGCCCCTTCTGGTCGTTTTGCCGCAGGGCCGCCCGACTTGCCTATGGGAACTCTCAAGGGGGTGGGCGGATTGATACCGGTACTGTGCCATTGCATGCGGCGTGGCACAAAGTCGGGAGTGAGTGGAATGGGCAGGATGATCATCGATGCCGCCACCAGCATGGATGGCTTCTGTGCGGATGCTCGCGGCGAAAGTGTCATTCCCATCGAGACCCTGAACCGCGCGGACTTGCGCCAGCCGCTGGTTTCCGCCTGCGGAGCGGTCGTGATGAGCCGCCGCAGCTTCGATACGGTAGCGAACCCGGACTGGTTTGCCGACAATTATGAGCTGCAGGTCCCGATCTTCGTCGTTTCGGACGATCCGCCGCCCGCACGCTATCCCAAGGAAAACGACCGGCTGAGGTTTCATTTCCTCGAGACATTCACCGAAGCGTTCGAGCGGGCAGAGCAGGCGGCCGGTGAAAAGGCCGTCCTTGCCATCGGCGAGGCGAGTACCGTGCAGGCGGCCTTGCTGTCGGGTATGGCCGACGAGATGTGGCTGCGCGTGATCGCCAAGGAAACCGGTGGCGGCACGCCTCTGTTCGGCCCCGGCAAGCCGGGCAAGGAATTCTTCGTCAGCGCCGTGGAAACGACGCCGGGTGCCGTTCACATGAAACTGGAACGCCGCGTCGAGCACTAGGCTTGCGCAAGCATCAGGCGAGGGCGGGCTGCAGGTCCGCCTGTTTGCGGTGCTGAGCGATCGTCACGAGGAAAATCCCGAGACCTGCCAGTGAGAGCGCCGCGCCGATCCACCCGGTCGACGTGAGGCCATAGCCCGCCGTGATCGCCAGCCCGCCCAGCCAGGGGCCAAGGGCATTGGCGATGTTGAAAGCGCTGTGGTGCGCCGCTGCAGCCAGCGCCTGTGCGTCGCCGGCAACGTCCATCAGCCGGGTCTGGAGGATCGTGCCGAGGCCGCCGCCGAAGCCGACCAGAAGGATGACGGCGGTCAGGCTCCAGATATTGCCTGCCGCCAGCGGGAACAGCGCAAGGGCGGCTGCACTCCACAGCAGGGCGCCGATGGCCGCGCGGTTCTGGGCGCGGTCGGCTGCCCAGGCCCAGAACAGGTTGCCAACCGTCATGCCGACTCCGAACACGGCCAGGATCACCGGGACCATGCTTTCCGAAACGCGGGTGACCTCGATCAGGGTCGAGGCGACATAGGTATAGACGGCGAAGAGGCCGCCGAAGCCGATGGCACCGGTCAGCAGCGTTAGCAGCACTTGCGGTCGGCGCAGCGCGCCCAACTCGCGCATCGGGCTCGCCCCCTGTGCGGCAGACTGGTGTGGCGCGAACAGCGCGACGAGGGCCATGGTCAGCAGCGCGAGACCCGAAACGACGGCAAAGCCGCTGCGCCATCCCAGGGCCTGCCCCAGCCAGTTCGCCAGCGGTACGCCGATGATCGTCGCGACGGTGAGGCCCGACATAACCAGCGCAACCGACTGCGCCCGCTTGTTCGACGGCACCATCGAGGCCGCTACAAGGGCGGCGACACCGAAGTAGGCGCCATGCGGCAGGCCGCTCAGGAACCGGAAGAGCAGCAGCAGGTCATAGCTCGGGGCCATGGCGGACAGGCCATTGCCCAGCGCGAACATGGCCATGAGCCCGATCAGGAGGGCCCGGCGCGGCAACCTTGCGGCGAGCACCGCGATCACCGGAGCGCCGACTACCACCCCCAGCGCATAGGCGCTGATCGCATGGCCGGCCTGCGGCTCGGTAATGCCCAGGTCGCGGGTCAGATAGGGAACCAGACTCATCGCCGCGAATTCGGTCGTCCCGATCGCGAAAGCCCCCATTGCCAGGGCCAGAATGACTAGGAACGGGTGAACGGCGCGATCCGGGGTTCCGCCCGAATCGCCTATGCTGCATTGCGGTATGGCCATGAATGCGACTTAGTGCTGGCAGGCACCAACGATAAGGGCCGCGGACTTGCGTTTATGTCATGCACCCGTTCTTCACGCGCAACCGCATGGGGCTGCCGAAATTGACCTGAACGACTGAGGCAAGTGCTGGTTGGCGGCATCTTGGAAAGACCTGCAATTCAATCTAGCGAGGCATGATGGGACATACCGCGACAAAGGTGCCGGCGATCACTCTCGGGTTCTGGATGATAAAGATACTGGCGACGACCCTTGGCGAAACCGGCGGCGATACGCTCTCGATGACCTACGACCTTGGATATCTCGTCAGCAGTTTCATATTTTTCGTGCCGCTCGCCGTGCTTGTGCTGGCGCAAGTGCGCGCGACGCGCTTTCGGCCATGGCTCTATTGGGCGACGATCGTGGCTTCAACGACAGCAGGTACGACGATGGCCGACCTCGCCACCCGGTCGCTGGGAATTGGCTATCCGGGCGGAACCCTCCTGCTCGGCGCGCTGGTGGCTGGCTCATTGCTTGTCTGGAAGGTCGTCAATGGCACGGTCTCGGTCGAGACCGTGGTTTCGGCACGTACGGAGGTTTTCTACTGGCTGACGATCACCTTTTCGCAGACACTCGGGACGGCGCTGGGTGACTGGGCGGCGGATGACGGCGGTTTCGGCTATCTCGGCGGAGCGGCCTTGTTCGGGGGGCTGTTGCTCGCCGTGGTTGCGCTCTGGGCATTTACCCGGAGCAGCCGCGTTGCCCTGTTCTGGGTTGCCTTCGTCCTGACCCGTCCGCTGGGCGCGACGGTTGGCGACTTCCTCGACAAGCCTTTGGCGAAAGGCGGGCTCGATTTCAGTCGACCGCTCGCAACCGGCGTGCTGGTGGTCGGGATCGTGGTGCTGATCGCCATCCTGCCGCAACGGGCAGGGCGACACCCGGGTAGCGTCGCGCCTGCAACAAGCTGAATTCGAAGAGTCTCTTCCGGGCTCGGCTTATCTGGCTCTTGCGCAAGCCTGGCGCGATTCCCTGCCGTGGCGGTAATCGCGGCAGGGGGCAGCGCAGTCCGGTATTCGGGGAGCCTTAGAGGCCCGGGTCGAATTCCGGGGCGACCTTTTCGGTGTGATCGGGGGTGTGATGCGCGACATGGATGCCGCACTCGGTCTTGTCCCAACCGCGCCAGCGGCCCGAACGCGGGTCTTCGCCCGGCGCCACCTTGCTGGTGCAGGGCATGCAGCCGATCGAGGGATAGCCTACAGCCACCAGCGGATGCGGCGGCAGATCGTGTTCCTCGATATAGGCGGCGATCCGTTCGGGCGACCAGTCGATCAGCGGATTGATCTTCAGGCGTCCCTGTTCGTCGGTCGTGTCGATCTCGAAACGCGGCAGCGTCGCGCGGGTCGATGCCTGGAAGGCCTTGCGCCCGGTGATCGAGGCATCGAGGCCGAGCAGGGCCTTGGCCAGCGGCTTGACCTTGCGGATATCGCAGCAGCCGTCCGGATCGTAGGACCAGCGCAGGCCGGACTCGTCCTTCTTGGCCAGTTCCTCCGCATCCGGGGTCAGGTTGCGCAGGTCCTTGAGGCCGAGGCGTTCGATCAGCAGGTCGCGGTAGGCCAGCGTCTCGGGAAAGTGCTTGCCGGTCTCCAGGAAGAGCACCGGCACGCTGGGATCGACCTGCGAGACGAGGTGGAGCAACACCGCGGATTCCGCGCCGAAGCTGGACACGATCCCGACATCGCCCGCCATGCCTTCCTTCAGCACCGTCTCGAGCATTTCGATCGTATCGGTGCCGCGGAAGAGGCGGTTGAGACGCACGGCATCGGCCTCGGCAAAGCGGGGGCCGGTGTCAATGCGGTCGCGGATGCGTGTCGCTTCGGTCATAACGGAAATCCTTGGTGAAGCTCCAGGTCTGGCCTCGGCCTCAGGCCGGGTGCCGCAGCGCCCAGATCGGCTGGCGGCCGTCGGCCGTTGCCTGGTAGACGTTGTCCCAACGGTCGAATGCATTCCGCGCATCGGTCGGGTTGAGCGGCTTGTCGGGCGCGAAAGCGTCGAAGCCGCAGCGCTTGAGGTGGCTGAGCATGTCGATCACGACATCGCCCACGGCGCGGATTTCTCCGGTGAAGCCCGCTTCGCGCAGGATCCGGGCCGAGGAGTAGCCGCGGCCGTCGGTCCATGCCGGGAAGTTCACTTCGACCAGCGCGATGCGGTCTAGGTGGGGCAGCAGGTCGCGGGCGTCGTCGCCCGGTTCGATGCGCACGGCAGAGGCATTGCTCTGCTCGGTGAAGGCGTCGACCGTGACGGCGGGATCGTTGACCGCTTCATCGTCACGGAAGCGGAACTGGACATCAACCATAGATAGCCTCCTTGAACGGATCCATGCCGATCCGGCGATAGGTGTCGAGGAAGCGTTCACCGTCCTCACGGTTGGAGAGATAGACTTGCGTGGCCTTCTCGACGGCATCGACGATGCCGTCCTCGTCGAAGCCCGGACCGGTGATCTTGCCCAGCGACGTGTCGGCGCCTTCCGAGCCACCGAGCAGGAGCTGGTAGTTCTCCACGCCCTTGCGGTCGACGCCGAGGATGCCGATGTGGCCCGCGTGGTGGTGGCCGCAGGCGTTGATGCAGCCGGAGATCTTCAGCTTGAGCTCGCCGATCTCGGCCTGCTTTTCGGCGCTGCCGAAGCGTTCCGAAATCTTCTGCGCCACCGGGATCGAGCGGGCATTGGCAAGGCTGCAGTAGTCGAGGCCGGGGCAGGCGATGATGTCGCCCACCGTATCGAGGTTGGCGGTCGACAGACCGGCCTCGTCGAGCTTCTGCCACAGCGTGTAGAGGTCAGCCTTCTTCACGTGCGGGAAGACGATGTTCTGGGCGTGGGTGACGCGCAGTTCGTCGAAGCTGTAGTCCTTGGCAAGCTGGGCCATCAGGCGGATCTGGTCGGCCGAGGCGTCGCCCGGAATACCGCCCACCGGCTTCAGCGAGACGGTGGCGATGATGTACCCGGCCTGCTTGTGCTCCTGGCAGTTGCGCTCCACCCAAAGGCGGAAGTCGGGATCGGTCAGGTCGAGATCGTCGGACAGACCGGTCTCGAGGGCCGGATCGACGAAGTACTGCTTGATGCGTTCAAGCTCGGCCAGCGGCGGCTCGATGCCCTGCGACATCAGGTGCGCGAACTCTTCCTCGACCTGGCGTGTATATTCTTCCTTGCCCAGTTCATGGACGAGGATCTTGATGCGCGCCTTGTACTTGTTGTCGCGGCGGCCGTAGCGGTTGTACACGCGCAGGCACGCTTCAGAGTAGGTGATCAGCTGGTCGAGCGGCACGAATTCGCGGATGACGGGCGCGATCATCGGGGTGCGGCCCATGCCCCCGCCGACGTAGAAGCGCGCGCCGATTTCGCCGGCGTCGTTCCTGACCATCCTGATGCCGATGTCGTGCAGCTTCATCGCCGCGCGGTCGGTCTCGCTGGCGATGACGGCGATCTTGAACTTGCGCGGAAGCGTCAGGAATTCCGGGTGGAAGCTGGACCACTGTCGCAGCAGCTCGGCATAGGGGCGCGGGTCGATCAGTTCGTCCGCGGCCGCCCCGGCGTACTGGTCCGAACTGATGTTGCGGATGCAGTTGCCGCTGGTCTGGATCGCATGCATCTCGACCGAAGCGAGGTCGGCGAGGATGTCGGGCGTGTCCTCCAGCTTGATCCAGTTGTACTGGATGTTCTGGCGGGTGGTGAAGTGGCCGTAGCCGCGGTCGTACTTGTCCGCGATGTCGCCCAGCATCGTCATCTGCGTCGAGTTCAGGGTGCCGTAGGGCACCGCGACGCGTAGCATGTAGGCGTGGAGCTGGAGGTACAGGCCGTTCTGCAGGCGCAGCGGGCGGAACTGGTCCTCGGTCAGGTCGCCGGCGAGGCGGCGCTTCACCTGGTCGCGGAATTCCGCGACGCGCGTATCGACCATCTGCTGGTCGTATTGGTCGTACTTGTACATCAGATCACCCAGTTCACGGCTTCGGGTTCGGACGGCTTGAGCGTCAGGTCGGGGCGCACGGTGGGGCCCAGCGCGCGGATGCGGTCCTTGATATGGGCGGGACGAACGCCGTCGGCGTCCTTCTGGCCGTCGATGATATAGGCGGCGAAGACGTTCTGCGCGCCTTCCTCGCGGGCGATGATCGCCGCGCCATGCTCGCCGACATCGGCAGATTCGTTGACGTCCAGCGACCAGCCCACGCCGGTCCACCAGATGACCGCTCCGGTCTTCAGGTCGTTGCCCGTAAGAATTTTCACTGCCCTATCTCCATGTTCTGGGCCTCAAGCGCCAGGGCGCGAATGGAATTGTCGGTATCGCCGGATTCGGCGCGTGCGACGTCGCCGATAACGATGAGGGCGGGACTTTGCACCCTCTCATCGCGAACAAGATCGGCAAGACCGGCGAGCGAAGCGCGCAGCACGCGCATTTCCTTGCGCGTGGCGTTCTCGATGACGGCGATCGGAACCTCCGGCGTCAGGCCGTCGGCGATCAGCTTGTCCGAGATCTGCGCGGCCGTGGCCAGGCCCATAAAGATCACCAGCGTGCGGCCCTTGCCGGCAAGGCCCGACCAGTCCTGGTCGGTAAGCCCCTTGCACTGACCGGCGACGAACGAGACGATCGAGGCGTGGTCGCGGTGGGTCAGCGGGATCTGCGCCGCCGCCGATGCGCCGAGCGCCGAGGAAATGCCGGGGACGACCTCGACCGGGACACCGGCCGCACGGCAGGCTTCGGCTTCTTCGCCGCCGCGCCCGAAGACGAAGGGGTCGCCGCCCTTGAGGCGCACGACGTCGTTGCCGGCAAGCGCCTCCTTCACCAGCAGGTCGCAGATCGCTTCCTGCTTCATGGTGTGGCGCGAGCGGCTCTTGGCGACGGAGACGAGGCGCGCGGACGAACGGGCCATGGCGAGGATCGCCGGATCGACGAGGCCGTCGTGCACGACGAGGCCGGCCGACATGAGCAGCCGTGCGGCGCGCAGCGTCAGCAGGTCCGGATCGCCCGGGCCTGCGCCGACGAGATAGACGGTGCCGATGCGGCCTTCCTGTCCGGTAGTGGCGGGATTCGCTTGCATGGTGCGCCATGTGGCCGGGTTGGCCCGCCATTGCCAGCCATATTGGCTTTCGAGGGGATAAGGGGAGCTTTAGGCCGTGAATGCGACGAGCCGTTCAGGCTGCAAGCGCGCGCAATTCCGCCGGTTTCGCACGCTTTGCCGATGTGCCGGAGCGTCTCCTGCCGGACTGCGGAGGCCGTCCTAACCAAATCTTAACCGTAAGGGATGACGATTTGGGGATCTTTCAGGAGGTTACGTGCATGGCCATTGCCGCCCAATTCGATGAAGTACCGGTCGATGCGGCCCGACCGCGCGCGCACAGGCGCAAGCTGCGGTTGGAAGCGCAAGGGGCGCTGGAGTCCGGTGCCGAGACCTCTGTCGTCATCCACAACCTCTCCGAATCGGGCATGCTCATGGAGAGCAGGACCGAGTTGGAGATCGGCGAGGCCATCGACCTCGATTTCCCCGAAGCTGGCCAGGTCCACGCAACGGTGGAGTGGGCCAGCGGCGCGCTCTACGGCTGCAGCTTCGACAAGCCGCTTTCCGCTTTCGCGCTGAGCGCGGCCCAGTTGCGCGGCGCGGTCGAGCCGGGCGCCGAGGCAGACGGCGCGGCCAAGGTTCAGGGCGTTGCCGCGATCGGCGGCGAAACGCTGGGCGAACGCCTGCATCGCCTGCGCAAGCTGCGCGGCATGACCCAGGGCGAACTCGCCGAAAAGCTGGGCGTCAGCAAACCGACCGTATGGGCCTGGGAACAGGACCGTGCGCGCCCGATCGAGGATCGCATCGAGCCGATCGCCCAGGCTTTGGGCGTAACTGCGTCGGATCTCAAGCCGACTCGCACGATCGTCGGCCTGCCAGAACTGATCGCCCGTTGCCGCAGCCAGATTGCCGAGGCGGTCGAGACGACTCCGGAAAAGATCAAGATCATGATCGAGCTGTGACGCGCCATCTTTCCCAAGATTCAGAGGCTTGGAGGGGTGGGGCCCGGTAAGTCTTGTGCATAAAAGATGGTTAACCGGTCCAGCCCCGGAGAATCCCGCTTTTCCGTTCCGTTTTTCGATGTTAAATAACTGAATATTAAGGAAATATTTAGTTTCGTTAGGCAACAGGGCTAACGCGACGGATGTTTCTGTCAGTTGTCGGACGGAAGTGTGCAGCGGGGCAATGCCCCCAAGTGCTTTCCGGTCCAGTAGGAAGCGAGAGTCCGGGGCTTATGACGATGGGCATGAATTTCACGGTACAGGAGACTTCGGCACTTTACGGGCTGCTGGCCGACAGCAGTTCCGACGTGATCCTGAAGACGGACCGTGAAGGCTTCATCGTCCATGCCTCGCCAGCGTTTGAGCGGCTTGGCTTCCGCATTCCCGGCTCGCTGATCTCGCCCAACCTGCTCGACATCGTCGAAAGCTCGCACCGCGACATCGTCAGCCGCGCGCTGAGCGATGCACTCGACGGGCGCGAGCCGGGGAAGTGGGTCGAATTCCCGGCTGTCACTGCAGACGAACGCCAGCACTGGTTCGAGATCCAGGCCCGCGCTTTGCGTGACGAAGGGGGTGAAATCTATGGTGCGCTCAGCATCATGCGCAGCATTGACGAGCGTCGCCAGCTCAAGGACCAGCTGTTCGCCGCAACCTATACCGATCCGCTAACCGGCCTTACCAACCGCGCCGCCTTCATTTCGATGCTCGAGCACATGATCGAATCGAACATGGACGGGTGCCTGGCGCTGTTCAGCATCGACTTCTTCCGCACCATCAACATGAAGTACGGCCAGTCGACCGGGGACGAGGTCCTGCAGGTCTTCGCCGAACTGCTTCGCGAGATGCTGCGGGCCGAGGATATCATTTCGCGGATCGGTTCGGAGCGCTTCGCCGTGCTCCTCCCGCGCACTTCGACCGAGCAGGCGCAGGCAATCTGCCACCGCGTGGTGACGACGCTGGCCGAACTGCGCCAGAAGGTGGGCGAAAGCCGCTTTGCCATCACCGCCAGTGCCAGCATCGCCCATATCGGCGACAATCTCGACCGGACCATCGAGCGTGCCGAGCTTGCGCTGTTCTGCGCCAAGGCGAAGGGGCGCAACCGCCTCGAACTGGAAAAGGAACGGCCGGTCGCCACGCACTGACCGTCCCGGACGGACGGATCAGGCTTCCGGACCGGTTTCCGCTTTCTTCCCATTGCTTGCCTTGCTCTCGCGCATGGCCTCGATCAGGTCGCGCAAGGCTTCGTTCTGGCGCAAGTTGATGTCGCGCTGCGGGAACGGGATCTCGATGCCGTGCTCGTGGAACAGGTGCCACAGGTTCTTGAGAACCGCCGAGCGCACGTTTCCGGTGCCTTCCTCGGGATCGGTGATCCAGCAGTGGATGATGAAATTGACCGAGCTGTCGCCGTAGGATTCCAGCCATGCGGTGGGCGGCGGTGCCGCCAGGATGCGCTTCACGCCGCGCGCCGCTTCCAGCATCAGTTCCTCGGCCTTCACGATATCGGCATTGTAAGAAATGCCGACCGGCACCTGGATGCGCACGTTCTTGGACGAGTAGGACCAGTTCTCCACCTGATTGATCATCAGGTTCTCGTTGGGGATCAGGTATTCCTTCTGGTCGCGCGTCGTGAGCGAGACGGCGCGGATGCCGATGCGGCGGATCTGGCCGAAGGTGGAATTGCCCGCCTGATCGGTAATGGCGATGACGTCGCCCGGTTTGATCGACTTGTCCATCAGCAGGATGATCCCGGCGATCAGGTTGCCGAAGGTCTTCTGGAGGCCGAAACCGATGGCCAGGCCGAAGGCGCCCGAGAAAACCGCGAAGGCGGTCAGGTCGATGCCTAGGACATCGATGCCCACGAGGATGGCAATGCCCCAGATGACGAGGCTGACCATCTTCTCGGCGAGGAGATGCTGGGTCGTGTCGAGCCGGCTCATGCGGCCTATGACCCTGGCGGCGAACTTGCTGGCAGCCCAGGCGATCGTGATCACGAGGGCTAGGACCAGCATGACGACGATCAGGTCCCACACCGAAATGCGCGTGCCGCCAACCTGGACCGCGAGACTGTCCAGCGAGTTGATGATGTCGCCGATGGTGCCGCTTTTCGAAGCGACGGCGTTCTTGAGCCCTTCGGCACCGGCGATCGCCTGATCGTCCATCGGGGTGGGCGAGGGTGCGGGGATCAGTACGCCGGGATCGGTCGCGCCGGTCGAGTCGGCCAGAGGCGAGCCGGTCGCCGCGGGATCGAGCGGAGCGCTCACGATCCTTGCATCCGAGCGAGCGCCTGTTCGATGTCGGCGATGAGGTCGTCCGGGTCTTCCAGCCCGATCGACAGGCGCACGCCGTGGCAGTCCTGCGGATCGCCGCCGCGCGGCGGCCAGGCCATGCAGGTGCGATAGTGCGCGGGCTCTATGGGAAGGGCGAGGCTTTCGTAGCCGCCCCAGGAATAGCCGATCCCGAACAGCTCCAGTGCATCGATGAAGCGGTTGCGGCTTGCTCCGTCGCCGCCCCTGAAAGTGAAGCTGAACAGGCCGCAGCCGCCGGTGAAGTCGCGCTTCCAGAATTCGTGGCCGGTCGATCCGGGCAGCATCGGGCACAGGACCTGCGCGATCTCGGGGCGCTTTGACAGCCACTCGGCAATGGCGAGGGCAGAGGCGGTTTCCTGCCTGAGCCGCAAGTTGAGCGTGCGCAGGCCGCGCAGGGCCAGCGATGCGTCGTCGGGCGAGACGACGGTGCCCAGTTGCTGCGCGCGTTGGCGCAGTTTCGCGTAAAGCTCGGGCCCGGCGCTGGCGCTGCCCATCATCAGGTCGGAGTGGCCGCCGACATGCTTGGTGAGGGCCATGAGGGTGACGTCCACGCCCTTTTCGAGCGCGGCAAAGCCCAGCGGACTGGCCCATGTGTTGTCGAGTACGGACACCGCGCCCTTTTCGCGGGCGATGCGGGCGAGGGCGGGCACGTCGCACACTTCCATCGAGAGGCTGCCCGGCGCCTCGAGAAGGACCGCGCGCGTCTTCTCGCAGAACAGGGCCTCGTAGGCGGGCAGGTCGAGCGGGTCGAAGAAGCGGGTCTCGACGCCGAGATCATGGAGCAGGCCCTTGCCCATGGCCCGGCTCGGGTCATAGGCGTTGTCCGTCATCAGCAGGACGTCTCCGGGGCGCAGCAGGGTCAGCAGCACGCCGGCTATGGCCGCCACGCCCGATGGGTAAAGCACCGTTCCGGCGGCACCGGGCTCGATCTCGGTCAGCGCATCGCACAGGGCCCACTGCGTGGGTGCGCCGCGCCTGCCGTAGAAGAAGCGGCCGTCCTCGTTGCGGCGCGGCCCTTCCGCCAGGTCCTTCGTGCTGTCGTACAAGTGCGTACTGGCCCGCCAGACCGGCGGATTGACCACCGCCCCGGTCCATTCCCTACGTCGGCCGGCTCCGACCAGCCTGGTGGCATGTGCCTTGTTTTTCAGCCCCGTTGTATCGCTCAAGATCATCTCCGCTGTCGCGCGGAGAAGCCTAGCCCGCTGCGCGTTGGGGGTCGAGAGGCAAGGTCTCCGTTTGCAAGGGTATTTGCCGCGCGGCCTCGATTTCGCGGGCGGCAAGCGGCTCGAAGGTGCGCGGGCCGGTGTCAGTGCGCAAGGGTGACAGGCCGGCGCCGCCGCCCGGAATTCCGAGCGTGAAGACGCGGCGCAGCGCCAGTCCATCTGGCCCTGTCAGGCACAGGCGCACCAGCGGAACGAACAGCGCCGCGTCGCCCTGGCGCATGGCACGGATCTCGGAAAGCGGGAGCTGGATCTCGCCCTTGAGCTGCACGGGCTCGCCGGCCGCAAGGGCCTGGAGGTCATGACGCCGGGCCATGTCCTGCACTTGCGGTCCCAGCTGCTGCTCCGGTGACAACGAAGCGTGGGCGGAAATCATGTCGCCCGATACCGTGATCGGCCCGCGAGCCTCTTCGGCACTGAGCGTCAGGCGGTACTGCAGCGTGGCGTAAAACAGCGAGAGCCGCATCGCGACCGGTTCGAGATCGACGGAAATCAGCGCAGGGCTGGCCTTGACGGTGGCAGGGGCCGGTTTGGGCGGTGCGACCGGTTTGGGCGGAGCCGGCGTGAAGGCAGGTTCGGGCAGCGGGCGCCTCGACGCGGAATCGAGCGGGCGCGCGGCCGGGGAGCTTTCGGCTTGCGCTTCGGCAACGGCTTCGCCGGTGTCTGCCCATTCCTCTTCCTGCGGACGGCGCCGACGCAGAAGGAACAGCGCCAGGGCAATCGCGGCGATGCCTGCGGGAAGGGTCCACCACCATGCGGGCCAGGACGGGTGCTCGGCCCCGGCAGTTTCAGGCTCGGTTGTCTGCCGCGTCGGGAGCAGCTCGGGCTGAGCAGCGGGCTCGACGGGGCCAGAGCTATCGCTTGCAGTCGGTTCCGGGGCCGGAGCTTGCGTCACAGGGCGCAGCGAAGGTGTGGTCGCCTTGGGCGGGGCAGGCTTGGCCGTCGTGCGGGCGGTGGGCTCGGCGGGTGGCGGCGGTGCCGCGGTGATCAGCGGAGCCGGCGTCGGCTTCGCCGCAGGCTTGGCCGATGGAGCGGGGCCGGGGGTGGACTCACCGGCTTCCGGCCGGAGGATGGGGTTCTGGGCGTCGACCGGCCCTTGCGGCGCAGGGGCGCTGGAGGTCGAGTCGGGTTCCGGCAGGCTCCATGAGCCGATCGCCTGGGCATGGCCTATGGCAGGCGAGCCTGCGATCAGCAGCGCCAGAGTGATGCGAGTGTGAGTCCCGTTCAAGCCCCTCATGCGCGAGCCATCACAGCAAGTCCGCTGAACCGAAAGTTAATGCGCGCGCTCTGCGCGCCGAGCCGTTCCGACCTGCCGCCAAACCGGCTGCGTTTGCTCCCGAGGATGGCACATCATGCTTGTCATCGCGGCGCGTTCGCGTCATGGCCGAGGCATGAGCGAAACACCCGCGAACCCCCTTCACCTTGGCCAGCAGAGCGCGCTTCCCGCGTCCCCGACCGAAGCGGTGCTGGACTATGTGCCCAATCCGCGCGCCGGTTCCCTGTACATGGTCCGCTTTGCCGCGCCGGAGTTCACCTCGTTGTGCCCGGTCACCGGCCAGCCCGACTTCGCGCATCTCGTGATCGACTATGCGCCGGGCGAGACCATCGTGGAATCGAAGAGCCTCAAGCTTTTCCTCGGCTCCTTCCGCAATCACAGCGGCTTTCACGAGGACGTCACGGTCGGCATTGGCCAGCGCCTGTTCGACGAGATGAAGCCACGTTGGCTGCGCATCGGCGGCTACTGGTATCCGCGTGGGGGCATCCCCATCGATGTGTTCTGGCAGTCGGGCCCGGTTCCCGAAGGGCTCTGGGTCCCGGATCAGGGCGTGCAGAGCTACCGCGGACGCGGTTAAAGGCCTGCAGAAGCGAAATTCACGCCGTTGACGCGGCGCAGGTCGACCGTGCCGGAGCCCAGCATCGAAAGCTGCCGGCTCGACAGGCATTGCGCATAAACCGTGGGGAACTCGGCACGCATGGCGGCATCGCTGCCCAGCGCATCGTCGAGCTTTGCCGTGCATTGGGCGCGGGTCTGATAGGTTTCCACCGGCATGCGGAGGCGTTCGCAGGCGCTCCCGTCGTCACTGCAGCCGAACAGGGCCAGGGCGATCAGTGTAGCACTCATGCATATGTCTCCTTTCACCAAGAACAACGGAGCGGATGCGTAAAAGTATCCCGGTCGGCCCAAGAAAAATTGTCGTCCCCGAAAAAGCATTGTCGTTCAGGACGTTGGTTCCGGGGGTGCATTGCAACTTGCAGCACGCATCCTGTTTGTAGGCGGAAACTGCGGTTCGCGATGTGCGCAACACCCCATGGTTGCGCGTGAGAAATGCCACAGTCCGCAACGGCATTGTGCGGCCACAACTTCGATGGCCCGGACCGCGGATTTTTTCCTTTCTATGCAATAGGCACTGGAACCCGGCGCGCGGCTGCGCGTAAGAAGGCGGCACATGGATCACACCAAAGCCAAACTCATCATTCGCCCTGCGACGGTTGCCGATGCCCCGGCCATCGCGCGGTTGTCCATCAAGGTCTATGGCAAGGCCGATTCCTTCACCCGCGCGGAAATCCGCGGCCAGCTCATCAACTTTCCCGAAGGCCAGTTCGTCGCTGAGTACGAGGGCAAGATCGTCGGCCACTGCGCGACGATGATCGTCAGCGCGGAACTCGCATTCAAGCCACATACCTGGGAAGAGATCAGCAATGGCGGCTATGGCCGCCCGCCGGCCGTCGATGGCGATGTCCTCTACGGCTTCGAGGTCTGCGTCGATCCCGATTTCCGCCGACTGCGCATCGGCCAGCGCCTGTATCGCAAGCGCAAGGAACTCTGCCAGCATTTCGAGCTGAAGGGCATCGCCTTTGCCGGTCGCATGCCCGGCTACGCCCGCCGTCGGCGCCAGTATCCCAATCCGGCCGACTACGTGCAGGCCGTGCGCGACAAGAAGGTGCGCGACCAGGTCATCCTGTTCCAGATGAACGAGGGGTACGAGCCGCGCGGGATCATGCCGGACTACATTCCGAACGACAAGGAATCCGGCGGCTACGCGGTCCTGATGTACTGGACCAATCCGCTTGCCCCGCGCGATACCGGCAAGGCCGTGCCAGGCCTGAAGGAACGGGTGCCCAGCTCGGTGCGCGTGGCGACCGTCCAGTTCATGATGCGCAAGATCGAGACGATCGACCAGTTCGAGGAACAGGTCGAGTACTGGGTCGACGTTGCATCGGACTACGAATCCGACTTCGTGGTCTTCCCCGAACTGTTCACGCTCGAACTCCTCTCCATCGAGGAGAAGAAGCTGCAGCCGGCGCAGGCAATCGAGAAAGTCGCTACCTATACCGACCGCTTCGTCGAGTTCATGTCGCGCATGGCGGTGAGCTACAACGTCAACATCATCGGCGGTTCGCACCCGACCAAGGTGAAGCGCGAAGGCGGCGGCAGCGAGATCCGCAACATCGGCTATACCTTCCTGCGCGACGGCGCCGTGCATCAATCGGAAAAGCTCCATCCCACGCCCTCGGAGCGCAGGTGGTGGAACATCCAGGGCGGCTATGGCGCCAACGTGATCCCGACCGACTGCGGACCGATCGGGGTGATGATCTGCTACGACAGCGAATTCCCTGAACTGGCGCGCCACCTCGTCAACCAGGGTGCGCTGATGCTGTTCGTGCCGTTCTGCACCGATGAGCGGCGCGGCTTCCTGCGCGCACACTATTGCTGTCAGGCGCGTGCGGTGGAGAACCAGGTCTACGTCATTACCTCGGGCGTCGTCGGCAACCTGCCGAACGTCGAGAACATGGATGTCCACTATGCCGAAAGCGCAATCCTGACGCCGTCGGATTTCCCGTTCTCGCGCGATGGTGTGGCTGCCCATGCCCCGGCCAATACCGAGACCATTGCCATTGCCGATCTATCGCTCGATTCCCTGCTGACGGCGCGTCAGTCGGGAACCGTCCAGAACCTGCGCGACCGTCGCTTCGACCTTTACCGGGTCGAATGGACGCAGCAGCAGGCCTGAGGCCGGGAAACCGCCATGGCCTTGCCAGACCTTCACGCCTTCGGCGCATTGTTCATCGCGCTGGGGATGTTCTACGGCTTTGCCAACGGCAGCTTGCGGGTCGAGATCGTCTCGCTGCTGACGATCGGTGCAATTGCCCTGCTGCTCTACGTCCTGCCGATGCCCGGACAGGACAAGTACGCAGGTCTGGCGCTCGCCTTCGAAGGCTTCGGGCACTACGCGCTGGTGACGATCTGTTCGCTGATGATCCTCGGGCGGGGGCTGGTCGTGACCGGCTCGCTGGATCCTGCGGCGCGGGCGCTGGCCAGGGTATGGCAGTACAACCAGCCGCTTGGGCTGCTGCTGACCGTGGTCATGTGCATGTTCCTGTCGATGATCATAAACGATACTCCGGTGCTCGTGCTGATGATTCCGATCCTGGCGCAATTGGCCGGGCGCGGGGGCATGCCGGCATCGAAGACGCTGATCCCGGTCAATGCCGCCATCCTGATCGGCGGCATGGCGACCACCATCGGCACCTCAACGAACCTGCTGGTCGTCTCGATCGCGCAGGATCTGGGGCTTAGGACGCTCACGGTGTTTCATTTCACGCCGATTGTCCTGTGCGCGATGGTCGTCGCGCTGCCCTATATCTGGCTGGTCATGCCGCGGCTGCTGCCCGACAATACCAAGGCCGTGGCGGTCGAAAGTCGCACCTTCCTTGCCAAGCTGCGGGTCGAGGGCGACTCGCCGATGCGCGGCAAGACCATCGAGGAAGTGCGCGGCAACGTGCCCGCGGGCGTGAGCGTCTGGTTGCCGGCCGGTGCGAACGGCTCGGTCGACCGGCGGGTCATGGCCTCGGGTACGCTGGAAGACCTGCAGGAGGCGGCCCGCAAGCTCTCCGCCAAGCTGGCGCCGACATGGTTGCTGGAGCGCATCCGGTCCAATTCCAGCCGCACCGGCGATGACCTTATGGTTGCCGAGATGATCATCGCGCCCGACAGCCGCCTGATCGGCCTGACGCCCAAGACGGCAGGTTTCGTCGGCGTGGCGCTGCTGGGCATCCACCATGCGCGCCAGCCGTTTCGCGATACCCGCCTGCATTCGCCCGATGCGCCGATGATGGAAGGCGACGTTCTGCTCGTCATGGGCATGGCGGGCGACCTGCGCCGCTTTGCCGAGAGCGACGGCCTGCTGCAGTTGGAAGGCGGGCAGGAGGTGACGCGTTCGACCAAGGCCCCGGTGGCTCTGGCGATCATGGCCGGCGCGGTCGGCCTCGCCAGCGTCGGTCTTGTACCGATCGCGATTTCCTCGCTGGCCGGTGCGATCCTGATGTTCGTGACCGGGTGCGTGCGGTTCGAGAGAGTGGGGCGCGCGCTGTCCGCGCAGGTCATCGTCCTCGTCGCCGCTTCCATTGCGCTGGGCAAGTTCATCCTCGTTTCCGGCGCCGCGGCATGGATGGGCGGCCTGCTGGCAACCGGCCTCCAGTACCTGCCGCCCGCCGGAGTGCTGGCCGCGATCATGGTCTTCGTCACCATGCTCACCAACTTCGCCTCGAACACTGCGGCAGCGGCTGTGGGCACCCCGATCGCCTTCAACATCGCCAGCCAGCTCAACCTGCCGCCAGAGCCGCTGGTGCTGGCGGTGCTGTTCGGCTGCAACCTGTGTTACGCAACCCCGGTCGCCTACCAGACCAACATGATGATCCTGACCGAGGGCGACTACCGTTTCGCGGACTACTTGCGCTCGGGAATCCCTTTGGTGCTGATCATGGTTGCCGCGCTCTCGACGACGCTGGTCTACTGGTACGGGATCTGAGCGAGAGAAAAATCAGCCGTCATCCCCACGCTGGCAGGGAAGACGGCTGTCTCTTCCTAAGATGATTTGCCGGTCAGGATCTGCTCGCGCAGTTCCTCCACCGGGGGCAGCCCCAGCCCGTCCAGCGATTCCACGCCGATGATCGCGTCCTCGCCGAAGCAGTTGGACAGCACGATCGTCTTGGGAACGATGCGCTTGCGGTTCGCCAGCGAATAGAAGGTGCGCACGGTCGGTGCGGCCGGTTCCTCGGGGTTCTGGTCGATCACCATGGCAATGCGTTCCGAACGCAGCAGCACGAAGGAGCCGACCGGGTAGACACCCAGCGCCTCGACGAAGCGGTCCAGCACCTCACCGTCGAACACGTCGCGCATCTCGATCAGTTCCTGCATGGCGTTGGCAGGGTCCGCCGCATGCCCGTTGAGCATGCCCGAGACGATGTGGTCGTACGTGTCGCACACGGCGGCCATGCGCGAGAGCGTGTCGATCTGCGAGCCGGTAAGGTTCTGCGGAAAGCCGGTTCCGTCCAGCCTTTCGTGATGGCGCATGACAGCGTGCAGCACCTCCTCGGGCACTTCCCCGGCCGCTTCGAGCAGGTCCTTGCCGATGTAGGGATGGCGGTGCCAGACGTCGCTCGGGATCGCGCTGATGCCCCCTTCATGCGGGTCAATATTGACGTAGAGCCGGCTCACCCCGACATCGAGCAGCAGTCCGGCCATTCCGGCATTGCGCGTGTCGGCGGGCGAAAGCCTCATCTGGCGGGCCAGCGAGATCATCAGCGCACTGACCGAGAGCATGTGCTGGTAGATCGTCTCGCTTTCCGCCTTGCAGCGCATCAGGCCGGAAAAGGCGTAGGGATTGCGCTGGATCGAAGCATAGATGTCCTCGACCACGGGTGTCACTTCGGCGACGCGCGGCGCCTTGCCGAGGCGCGCTTCGAGGAAGACCTTGGAGATGACCTTGCGGGCCTTGCCCGCGGTCTGTCGGGCCTTGCCGAATTCGCGTGCCACCGGGACCGGACCGGAACGGAACGCCGCGGAATCGCCGCCCGCCGGTCGCGCAATCACAGGCGCAGGACGGGGTATCGTGCGCCGTTCGAACTGCCGGGCCTGCATGGTGCCGTTCGGGCGCGGCGCGGAAGTCACGGTCGCCGTGGCCCTGTCTTCGTTCGCTGGCACGTCGATTCCGCGATCGGTGTCGATGATGATGGCGTCCAGCTTGCTTGCCCGCAGGGTCTCCAGCTTGTCTTCGTCAGCCACGACGAAGCGGGCCTTCCAGAAGGGATGGCTTAGCCAGTTCCCCTGAAAACCGTGAATGAACATGCCCAGTTCGACCTGGGACGTGGAAATTTTCTTTAACGCCATGCGACCGCCAAGTTTTGTCAATGACGGCAGGTTTGGGCGCATAGCGTTAAGAGAGGTTATGGTTTCTTTGGGTAACGGTCGCTTAACCAACTGTTGCATTGCCTCATGGACAAGCCTCGACCGGCCCTGCAACATAAGGACAACGCGCGATAAATTCGCAAGGGATGCGCGCGTTCGCCGAAGATGCGAAATGCTTAAGGGAGGATGAGGTCTTGATCAGTGCCATCGGTCTTGCAGGAGCCCTGATCCTGCTGATCTGGATGACCGTGCGGGGCGTGAACATCCTCCTTGCCGGGCCGATTGCCGCCGCGATCGTCGCGTGGACGAGCGGACTGGCGTGGCTGCCCCCGCTCGCCGCCGAAGGCGCGCCGGATTTCGCGACCGCCTACATGAAAGGCTTCACCGGCTTCTTCGGCGACTGGTTCCTGATGTTCCTGCTGGGCGCGATCTTCGGCGAAGTCATGGGCGCCAGCGGTGCGGCAGCCAGCGTGGCGCACTGGGTCGTGCGGAAAATCGGCATCCGCCATGCCGTGCTTGCGGTCGTCGCGGCCTGCGCCATCCTCACATACGGGGGCGTGTCGGTCTTCATCGTCGGCTTCGCGGTCTATCCCCTGGCCGTCCACCTGTTCCGCGAGGCTGACATGCCGCGCCGCTTCATCCCCGGCGCGCTGTGCTTCGGATCGGTAACGTTTACGATGACGAGCGCGGGCTCTCCCGAGATCCAGAACCTGATCCCGATGCAGTATCTGGGCACCGACGCCTATGCCGGCTGGCAGGTCAGCCTCGTCGTTGCGGTGCTGATGGCGGGGCTTGGCTATTTCCTGCTCGACCGCATGGTGAAGCGGGCCGTGGCGCGCGGTGAGCGCTTCGAGAGCAGGCCGGGCGACGATACCAGTTCCGCCGACCGGCACTTGCCCCATCCGCTGTTGTGCATCCTGCCGCTTGTCGCGGTTCTCGGCGTCTTCATGCTTTTCCAGTATCCGCAGGCGATAGCCGGTCTGGCGGCGCTGCTGCCCGGCGCGTCGCTGGGCAAATGGGCGCTGGTCGTCGCGCTGGGCGCGGGCACGGCAATCGCGGTCCTGATCGGCCTGCGCTCGCGCGGGGCCATGCCCGCCGCGTTTTCGCGCGGGGCGACCGGGGCGGTGGTGGCGATCACCAATACTTGCGCGGTCGTCGGTTTCGGGGCCGTGGCATCGCTGTCGCCCGCATTTCAGGCGGCGCTCGATGCCGTCCAGCACCTGCCGGGCGATCCGCTGATCGGCGCGGCCATTGCGGTGACCGTGATCGCGGGGCTTACCGGATCTGCTTCGGGCGGCCAGTCGATCGCGCTGCCCTTGCTGGCACCCGGCTATCTGGCCATGGGCGCGGACCCTTCGCAACTCCACCGGACCGTGGCCATCGCCAGCGGCGCGCTCGATAGCCTGCCGCACAACGGCTACGTGGTAACGACGATCCGGGCGATCTGCGGGGAGACCCACCGCGACGCCTATCCCGCCGTGGGGCTGCTGACCGTCGTGGTGCCGACGATCGGCCTTGCCGTCGCGATCGCGCTCTTTGCGATAAGCTGACGGGAACCGGCGGGCAGCCCGCCGGACCCTCGGTATTCCTGCAATCCTAAGGGTGAACTCAGGGCCTGCCCTTATTAACCTTGTTTCGCCGTCGCCGTCCTATCCGATCATGAGCCGGGCGAAGGGTCGCATCTTCCCGGCAGAGAAAAACGGGTCGGAGTTACAGGAATGGATCAGGGTGATCGCGCATCGCGCCAGGCAGAGAGGTTGTCCGTCATGGTCCCTGCCGTCTGCCGCCTGCGCAACGGGTTTCGCGACCAGGTGATGGTCTACGACATTTCCACCGGCGGTTGCCGAATCAAGAGCTGCGCGGTGAACTTGCGGGTCGGCGACATCGTCGTGGTCCGCCCCGAAATGCTCGAAGGACTGGGTGGCGAAGTGCGCTGGGTCATTGGCCGCGAGGCTGGCATCCGCTTCGTCCAGCCACTCTATGCGCCGGTCGTCGAGCACCTGCACCGCAACCACCGCACGTTCCTGACTTCGGTGCGCAATTCGGCTTCGCCGCCACTTCGGATGACTGCCTGAGAGCGGTCTATCGCCCCGAAGTCTGCTGCGCCGCGGCCTTCGGTGATGCGGCTTTCTCCGCTGCCGCCTTCTGTGCGGCAGCCCGTGCGGCTTCGGCAGCCTGCTGCGAAGGGCTCTGACCGTAGACGCTGACGGTTGCCGTTGGCACCAGCCCCTGGCTTTCCCCGTCCTGCGGCTGTTTCGGTATTTCCGCGCCCTTCGGCTTCGGCGAGGCGGCGGGGTCGGGCACAAGATGCCGGATATGCACTTCGATCCCGGCATCGGAGAAGAACTTCACCAGCGCGCCAAGGTGTTCCTCGTCGCCACTCGAAACCGTGACCCTGGCCATGCCCCAGCGTTGCAGGGCCCATAGCGCCAGATCGGCGGAAATCGCGCCTTCCGGGTGTTTCATGCCGTTCTCGCCGGAAAGGGCGACTTCCATTTCGGCCTGTGCCGGCGGCACGATCCTGACCGTCCAGCCCTGCGTCTCCTTGCTCGTGGCCTGTTCGGTCGTGCGATAGTCCGCCAGGGTCCAGCCTGGCGCAGGAATCGGCTCGACGTAGACCATGCGCTGGGCGCGGTCGCTCCAGACTGAGCGTGTCGGCAGGCCCACGCTCTGGCGGATGGCATTGAATGGCGGAACGTCTGCAGCGATGCCGGCTGCGGTGCGCTCCATGGCGGCGTCGACCATGGCACGGGTCTGGGCCTGCACGTCGGCGGCCAGGACCTGCTGGAGATTGATCGTCACTTCGTCGCCCAGCGCCTTGTGGATCAGTTCCTCGGCAGATGCCTCGGCGTTGGAGGTATAGCGGCGGGCGATCACCAGGGCGTCCACCGATGGCGCGCTGAATACGCTGGACTTGACGTCGAGCTGGGCGATGGTGACGCCCTTGGTCCCGCAGGCCTGCAGGATCGCAGCTCGCGCGGCGGTGCGGATCTTGGCCTCGGTCGACAGCTTCATCAGCGTCATCGACAGCGGCGTGCCGAGCGCGAGGAAGGCCGCGACAAGTATGGTCACGTAGCGCGGCGTCCATTCCACCTTGCCGAACGGGCGAGCGGCCCCGGAAAGGCGCGCGATAAGCGCAAAGGCAAAAGTGATCGCGGCGAGGTTGGTCAGGAACAGCAGCAGCGCGCCCATCGCGAACATCGGCTGGAACACGCCGATGCCATAGCCCACGACGGTCAGTGGCGGCATCAGCGCGGTCGCGATGGCAACGCCGATGGCGGTTCCGCCCTTGCCGATTACCGTCGAATAGCCACCCGCGATCCCGGAGAACAAGGCGACGGCAAGGTCGAGCAGGTTGGGCTCGGTACGCGCGAGGATTTCCGGCGTGGCGTTGCGGATCGGCGAAAGCCAGGTCAGCAGCATGCCGGTGAGAATGCCGATGGCCGCGCCCACCGCCACGACCTTGGCGGCGTCGCGGATGCGGTGGCCGTCGAGCGAGGCGAAGCCGAAGCCCATCGATGCGATCGGGGCCATCAGCGGCGAGACGAGCATTGCGCCGATGACGACTGCGGTCGAGGATTGCAGCAGGCCGAGAGTGGCGATGCCCGCGGCAAGGGCGCACATCAGGATGTAGCCGTTGGTCAGTTCTCCGTCCTTGCGCACGTGCTGGCGCAAGTCGTAGGCCTGATCCGGCGTCAGCTGGGGCAGCAGCACCGCATGGGCAAGGCGCAGGCGCACGAGGTGCACGAAGGCCTCGGCGCGGCGGATCCACATGGGCCGCTTCTTCCACGCGGCTTCCACCTTCTTCGCGAATTCGGCGTTCGGTTCGCGTGCATCGTGGAAGGATCGGCGGTCGGTGCCGGGCGGGTTCGACTGACCCGGCAAAGGGTCATCCGGCATGGCCGTCGGAGTATCGTTCATGGTCAGGCTTTCTGTGCCGGGGCCGTTGCCTGGCGGTTCCTGATGTGGCCGATCAGGCCGGAAATGGTGCTGCCCTGCGCAACAACCGCGAAGAGCACGACGATGTAGGTGACGACCAGCAGTTCGTCACGAATGATCGAGGCGGGGAGGGAAAGCGCGAGCGCGACCGAGATGCCGCCGCGAAGCCCGCCCCAGACCAGGGTGGGAAAGGCCAGCGGGCCCATGTCGATCAACTTCTCCATGGCCGCCAGCGGTACGCCGACCGCGATCATCCGGGCGATAAGCACGATGACGATCGCCCCCAGACCGGCGAGCATGTAGATGTTCTCGAATTCGAGTGCGATGACCTCGAGGCCGATCAGCAGGAACAGCACGGCGTTGAGGATCTCGTCGATCAGAGCCCAGAACTTGATGATGTAGTCGCGCGTCACGTCGCTCATGGCATGGGCGACACCGGCATTGCCGATGATCAGACCGGCGACCGCCATCGCCACTGGCCCGCTGACATGGAGCGCCATGGCGATGCTGTAGCCGCCCATGACGACGGCAAGGCTGATCATCGCCTCGATGTTGTACTCGTCGATGGACTTCATCGCGACGTAGCCGATCCAGCCGACCACGAGGCCGAGCACGGCGCCGCCCAGCGCTTCCTGCACGAAGTGGCCGATGGCGAAGGACCAGCTGAAGGTCTCGGCGCCGGTCGCCAGCGAGACCAGGATGGTGAAGACGACGACGCCGATACCGTCGTTGAACAGGCTCTCGCCTGCGACCGTGGCCTGCAGGGTATCGGGCATGGCCGCACGCTTCATCACCGCCATGACCGAGACCGGGTCGGTCGGCGATATCAGCGCGCCGAAGACGAGGCTCCACATGAGGGGCACGGTGAGGCCGAGCAGCATGGTCAGGTAGTGGAAGGCGAAGCCGACGATTGCCGTCGACAGGATTACGCCCACGGTACTGAAGACCAGGATCGGCCAGCGGCCCTTGCGCATGTTCGACCAGCTCACGTGCATCGCACCGGCGAACAGCAGGAACGATAGCATCCCCTCCATCAGCGTGGTGCTGAAGTCGATGTCGTTGAGGAAGCGTCCGAATTTCTCGGCCATGGTGCTGCTGGGCACCAGCTTGTCGTAAGCGACAATCAGCAGCGAGGCGAGCGTGCCCATGACCGTCAGTCCGACGGTCGAGGGCAGCTTGAGAACGCGGTAGTTGAAGTAACCGAGCCCGGCAGCAAGGACGATGAGGATCGCGGCGGCGTCGAACGCGGTCAGGTCATGCATGGACGCGACATTAGCCTGACCTGCAACGATTTCCTAGCTCGGGCGGACAGAATCGGAGAGAGTGGCCGTTCGCGCGCCGCCGCGTCAGCCCAGTTCCAGCCAGATCGAGCCGAAGCCGGGAAGGGCGCCGTCGCCGTCGCCGTTGACGAGCAGCAGCACTTCCCCCTGTGCATGTTCGGGCAAGGCGACCGGCTCTGCGCCCAGGTTGAACAGGCACAGGATACGCGTCTCACCCAAGGTGCGGGTGAAGGACAGCAGGTCGCCCTGCGCCCGGCACGCGGTAAGATCGCCGAACCGTAGCGCGGGATGGGCCTTGCGCAGCGCCAGGAGCTTGCGGGTGAACTGCAGGAGTGCTTCCGGGTCTTGTTCCTGCACGGAGACGGCGCGCGAGAGGTTGCGGGACGAGAGGGGTAGCCAGGGCGTGCCGGTGGTGAACCCGCCTTGCGGGCTTTCGTCCCAGGGCATCGGCGTGCGGGCCCCGTCGCGTGAGAGCGTCAGCGGCCAGTTGGCGATTGCCTCCGGGTCCTGCAGCAGTTCGTAGGGGATGGTGTCCTGTTCGAGGCCCAGTTCCTCGCCCTCGTAGATGATCGCATTGCCGCGCAGGGCGAGCAGCAGGGCCAGCTTGGTACGGGCGAAACGGGCCATGTCGCCCTCGGCGCACCAGCGCGAAACGGCGCGCGGCGCGTCGTGGTTCTCGAAGGCCCAGCTTGGCCAGCCTGCCGCTTCGTCCGGCCCGTCGGCCCAGCGTTCCAGCGTCGAGGCGACAACATCGGCGCTCAGCAGCGGTGCATAGAGGAAGTCGAAGCCGTAGGCGCTGTTCAGGCGGTCTTTCCCTGCGGTGTAGGCCCGTCGATCCGCCTGCGGTTCATCGCCACCGATCTCGGCCACGGTATGGATCGCGCCGGCGCCATATTCATCGCAAAGCGCGCGCAGCTTGCGCACGAAGTGGACCATGTCGGGGTGCGACTGGCTGTAGGTCTTGAGCTGGAAGTCGAAGGGCCGGGTCCGGACGCGCCCGTCCTCTGGGGCAGGCGGATTGTTGCGCAGCAGCGGATCGTGCATCGCGTGGTTCAGCGCATCGAGGCGGAACCCGTCGACGCCCCGGTCCAGCCAGAACCGCGCGACGTCCAGCACGGCCCGTTGCACTGCCGGTTCATGCATGTTGAGCTGCGGCTGCTCCTTGAGGAACGTGTGCATGTAGTACTGGCGGCGGCGCGCGTCCCAGGTCCAGGCCGGGCCGCCGAATACGGACTGCCAGTTGCTGGGTGGCCCCCCGTCGGGTCGGGGATCGTGCCACACGTACCAGTCGGCCTTGTCGCCGTTGCGCGAGGCGCGGCTCTCGGTGAACCAGGGGTGCAGGTCCGATGTATGGGCATAGACCTGGTCGATGATGACCTTGAGACCCAGACCGTGCGCGCGTTCGACCAGCGCGTCGAAGTCGGCAAGGGTGCCGAAGATCGGGTCGACATCGCAATAGTCGGCCACGTCGTAGCCGAAATCGCGCATCGGAGAGGTGAAGAAGGGCGAGATCCAGATCGCGTCGACGCCCAGCGATGCGACATGGTCGAGCCGCCGGGTGATTCCGGGCAGGTCGCCGATGCCGTCGCCATTCGAATCCTGGAAGCTGCGCGGGTAGATCTGGTAGATTACGGCGCCCTTCCACCAAGGCGTCGCAGTAGCGGTCTCGGGCAGGCTCATGCGCACCTTTCGCGGCTGAGGACTCTGCGCGAACATAGATCACCGATTGACGCCGTGCGCAAATTTTTTGCGGCAGTGCACAATGGCACTTGTAGCGGGGCGGGGCTGTGCTAGCCATGTCTTCGGAAGATTGGGATCGAGAGGAGGGTGTCGCCCCCGTATCGGCGATAATCGGTGCCGCATCCTGGCGCCTGAACGGGCGGCCCGGACGGCCTGTTCAGGAGTGCGCCCGTGGCTACTGATCCTGTCCTCGATTCCAAGACCGCCTTCCAGTCGGAGTTCGACGAACATATCGTCCGTGTCCTGCGCCACCGCATCGGCAAGGACGAGAAGGCAGCCAAGAAGCACGACTGGTACAACGCGTCGATCTATGCCCTGCGCGATGCCATCATCGACCGCTGGATCGAATCGACGCGCCGCACTTACGACGCCGGCGACAAGCGCGTGTACTACCTCTCGATGGAGTTCCTGATCGGGCGGTTGCTGCGCGATGCACTGTCCAACATGGGCATGACCCGCGAGATGGAACAGGCACTGCGGGCCCATGGGCTCGATCTTGCCGAACTTGAAGAGCTCGAGCCCGACGCGGCGCTTGGCAACGGTGGCCTCGGGCGCCTTGCCGCCTGCTTCATGGAAAGCCTCGCGACGCTCGACATTCCCGCTTACGGCTACGGCATCCGTTACGTGAACGGCATGTTCCGCCAGCGCATCAGCGACGGCTGGCAGGTCGAGCTGCCCGAGACCTGGCTGGCCCACGGCAATCCCTGGGAATTCGATCGGATGGAGTGTTCCTACCGGATCGGCTTCGGCGGCGAGGTCGTGGCCAATGGCGACCATGTGACCTGGAATCCCGCCGAGGCGGTGGAGGCGACGGCCGTCGATACGCCGGTCGTCGGCTGGCGCGGCAAGCGGGTGAATACCCTGCGCCTGTGGACCGCGAGCCCGCTCGATCCGATCCGGCTCGACGCTTTCAATGCGGGCGACCACTTCGGGGCGCTGGAAGAGCAGGTGCGGGCCGACAGCCTCGTGCGCGTCCTCTATCCGGCGGACCAGACCCCGGCCGGGCAGGAACTGCGCCTGCGACAGGAGTACTTCTTCACCGCGGCATCGGTGCAGGACATCGTGCGCCGGCACATGCAGTACGATGGCGACATCCGTACCTTGCCGGAGAAGGCCGCGATCCAGCTCAACGACACGCACCCATCGGTTGCGGTGGCTGAACTGATGCGCCTGTTCGTCGACGAACACGGGCTGGAGTTCAACGAAGCCTGGGCGCTGTGCCAGAAGACCGTTTCCTACACCAACCACACCCTGCTGCCCGAGGCGCTGGAGTCCTGGCCGCTGCCGCTGTTCGAACGGCTGCTGCCGCGCCACATGCAGATCATCTACGCGATCAACAGCCGCGTCCTGCGCGAGGCGCGCAAGGCAGGTTGCGACGACGCGCAGATCGCGGCCATCTCGCTCATCGACGAGGGCGGTGAGCGGCGCGTGCGCATGGCCAACCTTGCCTTTGCCGGCGCCCATTCGATCAACGGCGTGGCGGCCCTGCATACCGAGCTGATGAAAGAGACGGTCTTCGCCGACCTGCATCGGCTCTATCCGGATCGGATCAACAACAAGACCAATGGCGTCACTCCGCGCCGCTGGCTGCAGCAGTGCAATCCCGGGCTGACCAAGGTCATCCGCGATGCAATCGGCGATGAATTCCTCGACGATGCCGCCAAGCTGGCCGACCTCAATGCGCTGGCCGGCGATGCAGCGTTGGGTGAGCGGATCGCCGAGGTGAAGCGCTCGAACAAGGTCGCACTGTCCGATTACATCAAGCGGACCATGGGCATCCGCCTCGATCCCGATGCGCTGTTCGACGTGCAGATCAAGCGCATCCACGAATACAAGCGCCAGCTGCTCAACCTGATCGAGACGGTGGCGCTCTACGACCAGATCCGCAGCCATCCCGAACGCGACTGGATCCCGCGCGTGAAGATTTTCGGCGGCAAGGCTGCGCCGAGTTATCACAACGCCAAGCTCGTCATCAAACTGGCTAACGACATCGCCCGCAGGGTCAACGCCGACCCCTCGGTTGGCGGGCTGCTCAAGGTCGTCTTCGTGCCCAACTACAACGTCAGCCTGGCCGAGCGGATCATCCCGGCGGCGGACCTGTCGGAACAGATCTCGACCGCGGGCATGGAAGCCTCGGGCACCGGCAACATGAAATTCGCGCTAAACGGCGCGCTCACCATCGGCACGCTCGACGGCGCCAATGTCGAGATCAGGGACCATGTCGGAGACGACAACATCGTCATTTTCGGCCTCACCGCCGAACAGGTGGCGGAAAAGCGCGCCGACGGGTACAATCCGCGCGAAATCATCGAAGGTTCGCGCGAACTGGGGCAGGCACTCTGCGCGATCGCCTCGGGGGTGTTCTCGCCCGACGATCCGAACCGCTATGCCGGACTTGTCGGCGGCATCTACGACCATGACTGGTTCATGTGCGCGGCCGACTTCGACAGCTATTCCGCGGCCCAGCGCTCGGTCGATGCGCGCTGGGAAGACAAGACGGGCTGGCGCAAAGCGGCGATCCGCAACATCGCCAATGTCGGCTGGTTCTCCTCGGACCGGACCATCGCGGAATATGCCAAAGACATCTGGAAGGTCATGTGAAGCCAACGAAGAGCGCCCTTGAATCCCTTCTTCTAGGTTCTCACGCCGATCCTTTTTCGTTGCTTGGAATGTATTCCGGTCCGACCGGCACTTTCGCCCGGGCGATTCTGCCCGGAGCCGATACGGTCGAGGCTTTCAGTCTCGACGGCAAGGCGCTCGGCGCGCTCGACAAGGTCGATGACCGCTTCCTGTTCGAAGGCAAGCTGCAGGGCGATCCGCAGCCGGTGCGCTATCGCTGCAGCGCCGGTGCGCATGACTGGCTCGTCACCGATCCCTACAGCTTCGGGCCGGTGCTGGGTCCGCTGGACGATCTGCTGATCGCGGAAGGCACTCACCAGCGCCTGTTCGACAAGCTGGGCGCCCACATCATCGATCACCAGGGGGCGAGCGGCGTCCACTTTGCCGTCTGGGCGCCCAACGCTCGGCTCGTGAGCGTGGTCGGCGATTTCAACGACTGGGACCCGGCCCGCCATGTCATGCGCCATCGCAAGGACATCGGCGTCTGGGAGATCTTCATTCCCGACATCGGCGATTATCGCGCCTACAAGTACCACATCGTCGGGGCCGACGGCGCGGTGCAGCCGCTCAAGGCCGATCCGTTTGCCTTCATGGCCGAGATCCGCCCCAAGAGCGCTTCGATGACTGCGCACCCGGCCAAGCTCGACTGGGGAGACGAGGCGCATCGTGCACACTGGGCATCGGTCGATCCGCGCAAGGTGCCGATCTCGATCTACGAGGTCCATGCCGGTTCGTGGCAGCGCGACCAGTGGAACTGGTTTCTCAACTGGGACGAACTGGCCGAACGGCTCATCCCCTATGTCGTCGACATGGGCTTTACCCATATCGAGTTCCTGCCGATCAGCGAGCATCCCTACGATCCCTCGTGGGGCTACCAGACCACCGGCCTGTTTGCGCCGACCGCCCGCTTCGGCGAGCCGGCGGGCTTCGCACGGTTCGTGGACGGTGCGCACCGTGCCGGCATCGGCGTGCTTCTCGACTGGGTTCCGGCGCACTTTCCCACCGACGAACACGGCCTCGTCCGCTTCGACGGCACCGCGCTTTACGAGCACGAGGACCCGAGGCTCGGCTATCATCCGGACTGGAATACGCTGATCTACAATTTCGGGCGGCGCGAAGTCTCCAGCTTCCTCGTCAACAATGCGCTGTTCTGGGCCGAGCGCTACCATGTCGACGGGCTGCGCGTGGATGCCGTCGCCTCGATGCTTTACCGCGATTATTCGCGCAAGGCGGGCGAGTGGATCCCCAATCCGCAGGGCGGGCGGGAGAACTGGGAGGCGGTGGATTTCCTGCGCGCCACCAACCGTGCGCTCTATGGAACGCATCCCGGCTTCATGACCTTCGCCGAAGAATCGACGGCATGGCCCGGCGTGACCCAGCCTGCCTACGATGCCGAGGGTGGGGAGCGGCCCACTTCGCTTGGTTTCGGCTTCAAGTGGAACATGGGCTTCATGCACGACACCCTGCAGTACATGAGCCGCGATTCCGTCCACCGGCGCTACCACCATCAGGACATCACTTTCGGCCTGATGTACGCCTTCAGCGAGAATTTCGTTCTGCCGCTCAGCCATGACGAGGTGGTCCACGGCAAGGGCTCGCTGCTCAACAAGATGAGCGGCGACGAATGGCAGAAATTCGCCAATCTGCGGGCCTACTATGCGCTCATGTGGGGGTATCCAGGCAAGAAGCTGCTGTTCATGGGGCAGGAATTCGCGCAGCGGCGCGAATGGAGCGAGGAGCGCGCACTCGACTGGGAACTGCGCGATGCCCCCGCGCATGAAGGCATCCGCAATCTGGTGAAGGATCTCAATCGCCTCTACCGCCAGAAGCCCGCGCTTCATGCCGGCGATTGCGACGCGGGCTGCTTCGAATGGCTCATTGTCGACGATGCCGAGAATTCGGTCTTCGCCTGGCTGCGCAAGGCGCCGGGCGCGAAGCCGATTGCGGTGATATCGAACATGACCCCGGCGCTGCGCAGCGGATACCGCGTGCCGCTGCCGCACGAGGGCAAGTGGAACGAGATCCTCAACAGCGATTCCGCGCATTACGGCGGATCGGGCAAGGGGAACCTGGGTCAGGTGAAGTCTGAAGGCGGCGCGGCAACGGTGACCTTGCCGCCGCTGGGTACGATCATGCTCGAATATGCGGGCTGAAGCAGGAGAGGGGTGATGAGAAGTCCAATCGGTCAGCCGCTTGCGCGCGATGCCATGGCCTATGTCCTTGCCGGTGGGCGGGGCAGCCGTCTGGCGGAACTGACAGACAATCGCGCCAAGCCTGCGGTCTATTTCGGCGGCAAGACGCGGATCATCGACTTCGCCCTTTCGAACGCGATCAACTCCGGGATACGCCGCATCGGCGTCGCCACGCAGTACAAGGCGCATAGCCTCATCCGCCACATGCAGCGGGCATGGAACTTCATGCGCCCCGAACGCAACGAGAGCTTCGACATACTGCCCGCCAGCCAGCGCATTTCCGAAATGCTGTGGTACGAAGGCACGGCCGATGCGGTATTCCAGAACATCGACATCATTGCCGCGCACGGGCCGAAGTACATGGTCATCCTGGCCGGCGACCATGTCTACAAGATGGACTACGAGCTGATGCTGCAGCAGCACGTCAATTCCGGCGCGGACGTCACTGTCGGCTGTCTTGTCGTGCCGCGCAAGGAAGCGACCGGCTTCGGGGTCATGCACGTTGACAAGGACGATCGCATCACCGCCTTCGTCGAAAAGCCCGCCAATCCGCCGGGCATTCCCGGGCAGGAGGACATGGCGCTCGCCTCCATGGGCATCTACGTTTTCGAGACGGAGTTCCTGTTCGACCAGTTGCGCCGCGATGCCGACGATCCCGATTCCAAGCGCGACTTCGGCGGGGACATCATCCCCTACATCGTCAAGAACGGGAAGGCGCAGGCCCACCGCTTCACCCATTCGTGCATTCGCGCGGCCGAGGAGATCGAGGAATACTGGCGCGACGTCGGTACGGTGGACGCCTATTTCGAGGCCAACCTGGATCTCACCGATACCGTGCCCAAGCTCGACATGTACGATCGCGACTGGCCGATCTGGTCGGACGCGGTGGTCGCCGCGCCCGCCAAGTTCGTCCATGACGAGGAAGGGCGGCGCGGCATGGCGATATCCTCGCTGATCTCCAACGACTGCATCGTCTCGGGCTCGACCGCCCGGCGTTCGCTGCTGTTTACCGGCGTCAAGATGGGCAGCTATTCCAGCGTCGATGAAGCGGTGATCCTGCCCTATTGCAACATCGGCCGCGGGGCGCGATTGAGCCGCGTCATCATCGATTCCGGCGTACGTATCCCTGAAGGGCTGGTAGTCGGCGAAGACCCGGTATTCGATGGCCAGCGCTTCCGCCGCACCGAAAACGGTGTGTGCCTGATTACCAAGTCCATGATCCAGCGACTGGAGAAGTGAACGAGTGCCGTTGAATGTCCTGAGCGTCGCGTCCGAAGCAGTTCCGCTGATCAAGACCGGCGGGCTTGCCGACGTGGCCGGGGCTTTACCCGGTGCGGTAGCCGATCATGGCGCGGCGATGACCACGCTGCTTCCCGGTTATCCGTCCGTGCTCAAGGCGATGCCCCGGGCGCGGCCCGTTCACCAGTGGGATTCGCTTCTCGGCACGCCGGCGCGGCTGCTGTCGGGCAAGATCGGAACCAAGGGCGCGGAATATCCGCTGCTGGTTCTCGACGCGCCGGAGCTCTTCACCCGCGACGGCAGCCCTTACAGCGACATCTCGGGCAAGGATTGGAGCGACAACTGGCGGCGTTTCGCGGCGCTGGGCCGGGCGGCGGCCGATCTTGCCGGTGGCGCCATGGTCAAGCGCGGCAAACCGCAGGGTTTCGACCTCGTCCATGCGCACGACTGGCAGGCAGCGATGACCTGTGCGTACCTGCGCTATGCACCTTATGGCGAGGCGCGCATCCCTTCGGTCGTGACGATTCACAACATGGCCTTTCAGGGCTGGTTCGGCAAAGAGGTTTTCGCGCAGTTGGGCCTGCCGCCCAAGGCCTGGACGATGGACGGGGTCGAGTATCACGGCGGCGTCGGCATGTTGAAGGCGGGCCTCGCCTGCGCCGATGCAGTGACGACAGTCAGCCCGACTTATGCGCGCGAGATCCGTTCCGGCACGTTCGGCATGGGGCTGGAGGGCCTGATCATTGCGCGCGGCCATGCGGTTTCGGGCATCCTCAACGGCATCGATACCGATGTCTGGAATCCGGCTACCGACAAGGCGCTGGCGGCTACCTTCACGGCGCGAACGCTTGAGCGGCGTATGGCGAACAAGCGTGCGCTGGAAGCCGAGTTCGATCTCGATGAGGACGACGGTCCGCTGTTCATCGTCGTCAGCCGACTGACCTGGCAAAAGGGCATGGATGTCCTGCCCGAAGTGCTGGACCATCTCGTCGGCATCGGCGGCAGGCTGGCGCTGCTCGGCTCGGCCGATCCGCATATCGAGCAGCAGCTGTTCGAAGGCGCCGCGCGCCATCCCGGCCGCGTCGGCATTCGCATCGGCTATGACGAGGACCTGTCCCACCGCATGCAGGGCGGCGGCGATGCGATCCTCGTCCCGTCGCGGTTCGAACCTTGCGGACTGACCCAGCTCTATGGCCTTGCCTACGGCTGCGTTCCGGTGGTCTCGCGCACCGGCGGTCTGGCCGATACGGTGATCGACGCGAACCCGGCCGCGCTTGCCGCGGGCTGTGCCACCGGCATCCAGCATGACGGCGTGACTTACGATGCCCTCGCCGCTGCGCTGACCCGCACCGTCGATCTCTATCGCCAGCCCGCGGTCTGGCAGAAGATCCAGAAGAACGCGATGAAGTGCGACTTTTCCTGGAAGGCGAGCGGCAAGGCCTATGCCGATCTCTATCGCTCGCTGATGACATGACGCTGCTCGGCGCGACGGTGCGGGACGGGGCCACGCGCTTCGCCGTGCGCTCCCCGAAAGCCGAGCGCGTCTGGCTGTGCCTGTTCAACGGCCGCAAGGAAACACGCCACGAAATGGCGCGCGACGGTGACGTCTGGACGCTCGAATTGCCGGAGGACCTGACCGGGACGCGCTATGGCTATCGCGCTGCTGGAGAGTGGGCGCCGGAGCGGGGCCGCTGGTTCGATTCCGCCAAGCTGCTGGTCGATCCCTATGCCGTGGAACTGGACCGCCGCTTCCGACAGGACCGGCGGCTGTCGGCATTCGGCAAGGATACCGCCGCCATCGTTCCCAAGGCGCGCGTTCCCGCGCCGCTCCCGCCCGTCGCGGTCCGGCCGCCGCATTTTGCCGCCGGCGGGCTGATCTACGAAGTCAACGTGCGTGCCTTCACGATGTGCCATCCCGAGGTGCCCCGGCGCCTGCGCGGGACCGTGGCGGCGCTGGCGCATCCGGCCGTGCTGGCGCACCTGAAAAAGCTCCATGTCATGGCTGTCGAACTGATGCCCGTGGTGGCGTGGATCGACGAGCGGCACTTGCCGCCGCTCGGCCTCGTGAACGCCTGGGGCTATAACCCGGTGGCGATGATGGCACTCGATCCCGGTCTGTGCCCCGGCGGCATCACCGAATTGCGCGAGACTGTCGCGGCGCTTCATGCCGAGGGGATCGGCGTCCTGCTCGATCTTGTATTCAACCATACCGGCGAAAGCGATGTCGAGGGCGGGGTGATCTCGCTGCGCGGTCTTGACGATGCAGTCTATGGCCGTGCGCCGGACGGCTCGCTGATCAACGATTCCGGCTGCGGCAATACGCTCGACTTCGCCAATCCCGCCGTCCGCCGTCTCGCGCTCGATGCCATGCGCCACTTCGTCAGCCGGTGCGGTGTCGACGGGTTCCGCTTCGACCTTGCACCCATCCTCGCACGCGGGCCGGGGTTCGATCCCGCCGCGCCGATCTTCACCGAGATCGACGACGACCCGCTGCTGTCGAACCGGGTGCTTATCGCCGAGCCCTGGGACATCGGTCCGGGCGGTTATCAGCTCGCCAATTTTCCGGCGCACTGGCTGGAATGGAACGACCGCTTCCGCGACGACGTCCGTCGCTTCTGGCGCGAGGAAGAGGGTGTGGGCAAGCTGGCGACACGGCTGGCAGGATCGTCCGACATCTTCGGGCCGCACTGGCCTCATTCCGACTGCCGCTCGGTCAACTTCCTCGCCGCGCACGACGGCTTCACGCTGGCGGACACGGTTTCCTACGCGCATCGCCACAATGAGGCCAACGGCGAGCAGAACCGCGACGGGCACGGCGAGAACTTCAGCTGGAACAACGGTGCCGAAGGGCCGACGGACGATCCTCACGTGCTGGCAAGGCGTGCCCATGACCTGCGGGCGCTGCTCGGCACGCTGTTCGCTTCGACCGGGACGATCATGCTGACCGCGGGTGACGAATTCGGCCATAGCCAGCAAGGCAACAACAACGCCTATTGCCAGGACAACGAAATCGGCTGGATCGACTGGGAAAGCCGCGATCTCGGCCTGGAAGATCATGTCGCCCGGCTCTCGCTCGTGCGGGCGAAACGGCGGGCATGGTTCGCGCGCTTTCCCGATACGGTGGAATGGCACAGGCTGGATGGCGTCCCCAAGACCGTCATCGACTGGGAGAATCCGCATAGCGCAGGCTTCGTTTACGAGGCGCGCGAAGAGGACGGCGGCATTCGCGTCGAAGTGCGCCGTCACGATCGCGAAGTGCGCCTCACTGCAATCTGAATTGACCCGATCGGTTACGCCGCGCTTGCCTTCCGCGCGCTTTGCCGCAATGACCCGCTCCCGCCCGGGGGGGCATCGAGCATCTGGCCACTTGCCAAAAGGCGCTGCTGCGCTGCACAATGGGGTAATCATGCGAATTGCCGTCATCGACGAAAGCGCCGCGCGCGCCTCGATCATCCAGGAAGGGCTGGCCGCTCTCGATGATTGCGAAATCTATGTCCTGACGGAACGTCGGGGCCTGCTGGCCCGGATCGGTGAGATCAATCCTGACATCGTCCTCATGGACCTGGGTAACCCGTCGCGCGACGTGCTCGAAGAATATTTCTCGGTGAGCCGGGCGCTTGACCGGCCGATTGCGATGTTCGTCGACGAGGCGGACGACGAATCGATTGCCGCTTCGGTCGAGGCGGGCGTCTCGTCTTATGTCGTCGATGGCCTGGCGCCCAACCGCATCCGTCCGATCCTCGATCTGGCGATCACCCGTTTCAATGCCTTTTCGCGCCTGCAAAACGATCTTGCCGCCGCCAAGGGCAAGCTGGCCGAACGCGAAACCATCGATGCCGCCAAGCGCATTCTCATGAACGGCAGGGGCTTGCCCGAACCAAAGGCCTATGCAGAACTGCGCAAGGCGGCGATGAACCAGGGCAAGCGCATAGTCGATATCGCCGAGGCCATCGTGACGGCCGACCGGCTGATGGGGGATCATTGACGTGAGTACCGAGCTGACCGTCGGCTTCCTGCCTCTGGTGGATGCATGCCTGCCGATCCTGGCGAAGGAACATGGATTTGCCGAGGAAGAGGGCGTCACGCTCTCGCTGGTGAAGGACATGAGCTGGGCAACCGTTCTCGACCGCCTGCTTTACGGGCACAGCGACGCCGCGCACCTTGTCGCGCCGCTGGCGATTGCCGCGACGCTGGGACGCGGACGTCCGGCACAGTCGCTTTCGGTTCCCTTCGTCCTTGGCCTCAATGGCAATGCCGTTACCTTGCGGCCCGAAATCGCCCGCATGGTTCGCCCCGAAGGGCAGATCGGCGATCCTGCGGAAGTGGGTGCGGCGCTCAAGGTGATCGCAGAGGAACGCAAGGCTGCCGGCAAGCCGCTGACCTTCGGGGTCGTTCATCGCTATTCCAGCCATAACTACATGCTGCGTTACTGGCTGGCGGGTTGCGGCATCCGGCCCGATACCGATGTCGACATCACCACGGTCCCGCCGCCGTTTTGCGCCGATGCGCTCAAGCAGGGGGAAGTCGACGGGATCTGCGTCGGCGAGCCGTGGAACTCCGTTGCGGTCGAGCAGGGCGCCGGTGAAATCGTCCTGTCCACTGCGCAGATCTGGCGGCGCGGCGTGGAAAAGGTGCTGGCCCTGCGCGAGCAGGTTCTCGACGAGAAACGTGAAGGCGTGCAGCGCCTGATCCGTGCCTTGTGCAAGGCGGGGGCGCACTTCGTCGATCCGGTGAACTGGGAACTCAACGCCGAGATTCTCGCGCGGCCCGAATACCTCGACGGTTCGGCCGAACTGATCCGCCGGGCTATCTCCGACCAGTTGCTGATCGCGCGCGGCGGTGCCCTGATCCACTATCCCGATTTCATGTTCCAGTACCGCGAGGCGGCCAACTTCCCGTGGGTCAGCCAGGCGGAGTGGCTCTACACGCAAATGGTGCGCTGGGATAACGTACCCTTCGATGCGAAGGACGCGCAAAGGGCGGCACGCGTTTTCCGCCCCGACGTTTACCGCAGTGCACTGCTCGGCACGGGGGAACCACTTCCGGGGGCCAGTTCCAAGGTCGAAGGCAGTATCGAGACGTCCATGGTCGTGGGTACGCAGCAGGGCGCTATCCAGTTGGAACCGAACAGGTTTTTCGATGGGAAGGTGTTCGATCCGAGCGATATCGAGGGCTACCTGTCTCGGCTTGCGTAAGCGCAAATTCGTTGTGCGGTGCAAAAAGTCCTTTACGCGAGCCGGGCGAATCGCTTAAACACTAAGTCACGCAGAACGGTCGGCTCCCAAGGACGGGAGCATCGAAAGATCGGCCTGCGGGTATCAGAAATCAGTGGCAACGCAGCCGCCCGATGTAACCCTTTTGGGTTCGCGTCGAGGCGGTTTTTTGCGTTTGCCTGATGAACTTGGGGATTTGTTCGGATGAGCATGAAGCGGGGGTTCGGGTTTACGCGTCGCGCTGCGGTTGTCGCGCTGATGGCCAGCGTCGCGCTGGCCGGTTGCGGCAGCAAGGGCGATGCACCGTCGGGTGACGCGGTGAAGGCTGCAGCGGCGCCGGGCGGCGTGGAAAAGCCGGTGCTCAAGCTCGGTTTCATCAAGCTGACCGACATGGCGCCGCTGGCCATTGCCAAGGAGAAGGGCTTCTTCGCCGAGGAGGGCCTCAACGTCACGCTCGAGCCGCAGGCGAACTGGAAGGTCCTGCTCGACGGCGTGATCGGCGGACAGCTTGACGGCGCCCACATGCTGGCCGGTCAGCCGATCGCCGCAACCATCGGATATGGCACCAAGGCCGACCTGATCGCCCCCCTCAGCCTCGACCTCAACGGCAATGCCATCACCGTGTCCAACAAGGTCTGGGACATGGTCAAGCCGAACCTGCCGATGGAAGGCGGCAAGCCCAAGCACCCGATTTCGGCTGCGGTCCTCCAGCCGGTGGTCGCCAGCTTCAAGCAGCAGGGCAAGCCCTTCAACATGGGCATGGTCTTCCCGGTTTCGACCCACAACTACGAACTGCGCTACTGGCTGGCCGCCGGAGGCCTCAACCCCGGTTTCTACACCCCCGGCGATGTCGGTGGCACGGTCGATGCCGACGTCCAGCTCTCGGTCACGCCGCCGCCGCAGATGCCCGCCACGCTCGAGGCCGGTACCATCGAAGGCTATTGCGTGGGCGAACCGTGGAACCAGGCGGCGGTGCAGAAGAAGATCGGCGTGCCGATCATCACCGACAACGAAGTCTGGCATGACAATCCGGAGAAGGTCTTCGGCCTGCGCAAGGATTTCGCCGACAAGTATCCGGGCACGACCGCAGCCATGCTTCGTGCGATCATCAAGGCGCAGCAGTGGCTCGATGCCGATGGCGGCAAGAACCGCGCCGAGGCCGTGAAGATCCTCTCGCAGCCCAACTATGTGGGCGCCGACGAGAAGGTCATTGCCGCATCGATGACCGGCAAGTTCACGTTCGAGCCGGGCGACACCCGCGATGCGCCGGGCTTCAATATCTTCTTCGACAAGAACGCGGGCTATCCGTTCTATTCCGATGCGATCTGGTACCTGACGCAAATGCGCCGCTGGGGCCAGATTCCCGAGGATCACGATGACCAGTGGTACATCGATCAGGCCAAGGCCGTCTATCGTCCCGACCTGTATCTCGCAGCGGCCAGGGGCCTTGCAGAGAAGGGCGTGATCCCCGCCGATGCTATCCCCGAAACCGACGGTTTCAAGCCGGTCGACAACGGCTTCATGGATCACATCCCTTACGACGGCCACAAGCCGAACGCGTATATCCAGTCGCTCAAGATCGGTCTGAAGAAGGGCCAGAAGGTGACGGCTTCCGGCGTGACCGGCAGCTGACACCCGAGCTAATCCGAGGAGAATTTCGATGGCAACCGCCTTTGCCGATATGGAGCCGAAGGAAATGGCTCAGGCCCAGTCGGAGAATCCCGTGGCCGATACCGCAACCGCAAGGGCTGCGTCCGAAAGCAAGGCCGAAAAGGCCGCGCCGCCGGCCGCTCTCGGCAAAGTGCAGGACGTCATTGCGAAATTCGGCAAGGGGCTGATTGCCCCGATCCTCGGGATTGCTGCATTCCTTGCCATCTGGGCGGCTCTCGCCCCGCAGGTCGACACCTCGCTCGGCGCGCTTCCTGGCCCCTTGGAAGTCGCCGAGCAGGGTGTTGCCCTGTACGATGAATGGCATGCTGCGAACGTGGCCAAGGCCGAGTTCTATGACGCCCAGGATGCCCGCATGGCGGCGGGCACACAGGCGATGGCCTTCGACTATGCCGGTCCGCCGACTTTCCTCGATCAGGTCCTGACCTCGCTCAAGACGGTCGCGCTCGGGTTCATCCTGGCGACCGTGTTCGCGGTGCCCATCGGCCTTGCCGCGGGCCTATCGCCGATGTTCAATGCCGCGATCAACCCGCTGGTGCAGATCATGAAGCCGGTCAGCCCGCTTGCCTGGCTGCCGATCGTGACCATGGTCGTCTCGGCCACGGTTTCCAGCGCCGATCCGATGCTGGCCAAGAGCTTCGTCATTTCGGCCATCGTCGTGATGCTCTGCTCGCTGTGGCCGACGCTGATCAATACCGCGATCGGCACCGCCTCGATCGACAAGGACCTGCTCAACGTGGGCCGCGTGCTCAAGCTCGGCTGGTTCGCGAAACTGACGCGCCTCGTCCTGCCCAGTTCGCTGCCCTACATCTTCACCGGTATGCGCCTGTCGCTGGGCGTGGGCTGGATGGTGCTGATCGCCGCGGAAATGCTCGCCCAGAACCCCGGTCTCGGCAAGTTCGTGTGGGACGAGTTCCAGAACGGTTCCAGCCAGTCGCTCGCCCGGATCATGTTCGCGGTGATCGTGATCGGCCTGATCGGCTTCCTGCTCGACCGGATCATGATGATGCTTCAGTCCTTCGCCAACCGCAACCACACGATCTGATCGTCAACCCCACCAGCCGAAGGAAACAGACAATGGCCACGATCCTTTCGCTCAAGGGTGTCTCCAAGTCCTATAAGGGACAGAACGGCGGCGTCACGCAAGTGCTCGACGGCATCGACCTCGACGTCGAGGAGGGCGAATTCATCGCCATCCTCGGCTTCTCGGGCGCAGGCAAGACGACCCTGATCTCATCGATCGCCGGCCTGATCGAACCCGATGCGGGCGATATCCTGCTGCACGGCAAGCAGATCGACGGGCCTGACAAGGACCGAGGTCTGGTCTTCCAGTCCTATTCGCTGTTTCCCTGGCTGACTGTCGAGAAGAACGTCGCGCTTGCCGTCGATGCCGTCCACAAGGACCGCAGCAAGCAGGACCGTGCGGCGCTGGTGAAGCAGAAGATCGAACTGGTCGGGCTGGGCCATGCGATGGACCGCAAGCCGGCCCAGCTTTCCGGTGGCATGCGTCAGCGCGTCTCGGTGGCCCGCGCGCTGGCCATGGAGCCGGAGATTCTCCTGCTCGACGAACCGCTTTCCGCGCTCGACGCACTGACCCGCTCCAAGCTCCAGGATGAGATCGAGCGGATCCGCAAGGAAGAAAAGCGCACCATCATCCTCGTTACCAACGATGTCGACGAGGCTCTCCTGCTGGCCGATCGGGTCGCGATCCTGACGCCTGCGCCTGCCGCCACCATCGGGCGGATCTTCGATGTCGATGTGCCGCGCCCGCGCGATCGCGAGGCGGTGAACGACGATCATCACTTCCAGTCGCTGCGCAAGCAGATTGTCGCCTATCTCGGCAAGCTCAACGAGCAGGGTTCCAGCGTCGGCGAAAGCTCGGTCGAACTGCCCGAAGTGGTGCCGCTGGACCTGTTCGCCGGCAAGGAGGCCGAGCTTCCCGCCGCTTACACGCAAGCGGCGAAATCCGCGGTCGAGCGGCGCTACATGGAGTTCTACAAGCTCCACAAGGTCTACCCGACGCCGAAGGGGCCGCTAACCGTCGTCGAGGATTTCAACCTGCTGATGGACAAGGGCGAATTCATCTCGCTCATCGGTCACTCGGGCTGCGGCAAGTCGACCGTGCTGACGATGGCGGCCGGCCTCAACGAGATCAGCAAGGGCGGCATCATTCTCGACAACCGCGAGGTGGACGTTGCCGGCCCGGACAAGGCGGTGGTATTCCAGGCGCCGAGCCTGATGCCCTGGCTGACCGCCCGCCAGAACGTCGCGCTGGGCGTCGAGCGGGTCTATCCGCATGCATCCAAGGCCGAGCGCCGGGATATCGTGGACTATTACCTCGACCGCGTCGGCCTTGCCGATGCCAAGGAGAAGATGGCAGCCGAGATGTCCAACGGCATGCGCCAGCGCGTCGGTATCGCCCGGGCATTTGCGCTCTCGCCGCGCCTGCTGCTGCTCGATGAGCCTTTCGGGATGCTCGACAGCCTCACGCGCTGGGACCTGCAGGACGTGCTGGTCGAGACCTGGAACCGCACCAAGGTCACCGCGATCATGGTCACCCACGATGTCGACGAGGCGATACTGCTGGCCGACCGCGTGGTGATGATGACCAATGGCCCGCAGGCCACCATCGGCAAGATACTCAAGGTCGACCTGCCGCGCCCGCGCGATCGCAAGGCGCTGCTCGATCATCCCAAGTTCTACCAATACCGACAGGAAGTGCTGCACTTCCTGGCCGAATACGATCACGGACCGGCGGCAAAGGCCGCCTGAAACAAGTGAGGCCGCACGCGCGCAAAGCGCGGCGGCCTCGAACGCGCGCGCTCATGAGGGGCGGCGACGGGCAATGGCGCCCGTTCGTCCGACGCGCACTGCGGATCGCACGGTTCGCGCAGGGAGAGGGTCATAGCGGCGGGCAACGGCGTCTGCCTTCGTTCCTATTCGGAAGGGGCGCCCGGGGGGGTGCCCGTGGAGGCTCACGCATATGAAAAAGACACTCTCGCTTGCTGCTCTCGCCGCCACTGTCGCCACGCTGGGCCTTGCCGCGCCCGCACAGGCCAAGGCCGGCGATCCGGTCAAGGTCAGCGACGACGTTACCATCGACCCGATCATCGACGGGGTCCTGCGCTACGAACATGTCGACCAGGACGACATCGACCTCGATGCCGACGCCGTGACCATGCGCCTGCGCGCGGGTGCCGAAGTGACTACCCACGGCCTTTCGCTGTTGGCCGAAGGAGAGGGCACACTGGCGATCGTCGACCACTACAACGACACCATTCCCGGCAATAACGGATATCTGGGCGCAGAACCCTATTCGGTCGTGGCCGACCCGCAGAACATCGAACTCAACCGCCTGCAGGTGGCTTATGCTGCCAAGGGCAGCAAGGTTACGATCGGGCGCCAGCGCATCATTCTCGATGATGCCCGCTTCGTCGGCAATGTCGGCTGGCGCCAGAACGAGCAGACATTCGATGCGGTCCGCGCCGAGACCAGGATCGGCCCGGTGATGTTCGACGGCACTTACGCCATTTCGCAGCGCACGATCTTCGGTGCCGACAGCCCGAACGAATACTTCGACGGCGACATGTTCCTCGTCCAGGGTGGGCTGAACCTGAAAGTCGCCAAGGTGAAAGCCTTCGCCTACCTGCTCGATTACGACAGCCGCATCGCCTTCTCGAGCCAGACTTACGGCGTGCTCGCCAATGGCGCGATCCCGCTTGGCGATGCGTTCAAGCTGAATTTCTCGGCGACCTATGCGCGCCAGAGCGATTACAAGCTGAACCCGGTCAACTTTGCCGCGGACTATATCAACGCCGAGCTGGGCGCATCGATCATGGGCTTCGGCCTCAAGGCCGGCTACGAGGAGCTGGGTAGCGATGACGGCATTGCCGCCTTCCAGACCCCGCTGGCGACCGCCCATGCCTTCAACGGCTGGGCCGATCTGTTCCTGACCACGCCGGCGGCGGGTCTGCGCGACTATTACGGCGGTCTCGCCAAGAAGATCGGCGATGCCGGACCGCTCAAGGGCCTCAACGGTGCGGTCGTCTACCACAAGTTCGAAAGCGATTTCGGCAGCGTGAACTACGGCCAGGAGTGGGATGCCAGCCTTGGCTTCTCGATCAGGAACTACGCCGTGCTTCTCAAATACGCGAACTACGATGCCAAGAACTTCGGCACCGATACCGAAAAGTTCTGGCTGCAATTGGCATTCAAGTACTGACCGACTTGAGGAGGGGGACTGGCTGCAGTTCAGGCATGGCTCCGGACGTGCCGAAGCAGGGCCCGGACTGCAGCCGGAACCGAACGATTTCAAACGAAGGAAAAGTCTAGCGTACGCATTGGACCTTTTATCTGGCAACGGGGAGTATTCGTAGATGGCATATCTTGCGCCTTCAGAATTTGTCACCAAGCTGATCGACGCCGGTGAATCGAAGATCATGATGTCGACCAAGGACACGCTGGTCCGCGCCTACATGGCCGGTGCCACGCTGGCCCTTGCTGCGGCTTTTGCCGTGACGATCAATGTCCAGACCGGCCAGCCGCTGGCTGGTGCCGTCCTGTTCCCGGTCGGCTTCTGCATGCTCTATCTGCTCGGATACGACCTGTTGACCGGTGTATTCGTGCTGGCGCCGCTCGCGGTGTGGGACAAACGTCCCGGCTGCAACTGGTCGGGTGTCCTGCGCAACTGGGGGCTCGTCTTCACCGGCAACTTCGCCGGGGCGCTGACGACGGCCGTGCTCATGGCCATCTACTTCACGTACGGCTTCGCGGCCGAGCCGAGCGAAGTGGGCATGAAGCTGGCCGGTACGGGCGTTGCGCGCACGGTGGGTTACGCCGAGTACGGCATGGCCGGCTGGCTGACGATCTTCGTGCGCGGCATGCTGTGCAACTGGATGGTCTCGACCGGCGTCGTCGGTGCCCAGATCTCGACCACCGTGTCGGGCAAGGTCATCGCGATGTGGATGCCGATCATGCTGTTCTTCTACATGGTCTTCGAACACTCGATCGTGAACATGTTCCTGTTCCCGACCGCACTGATGCTCGGCGGTGACTTCACTGTCGGCGACTACTTCTGGTGGAACGAGATTCCGACCGTCCTGGGCAACCTGGTCGGCGGCCTGACTTTCACCGGCCTCATGCTTTACACCACGCATGCCCGCACCGGTGCGAAGCGCGTGGTCAAGATGGCAGCCTGAGCTATCCCTCTGGCTGCATTCGATCGGGAGGGGCCCAGCAAACCCTCCCGATCCCCTTTGCGATCACCTGAACCTGCCGCAGGCGAGGACGGATCCTTGCGAAACCAGCTTGCCGTGACAATCGGCCAGTATTCGACAGCCGGGACCAAGGAGGCGAACCAGGACTTCCATGGCGCCTTCGTTCCCGAGGGCGACGAACTGTGGACCAAGGGCGTGGCCCTGGCCCTCGCGGACGGGATCAGCACCAGTGTGCTGGGCGCAGCGGCAGCGGAAACCGCGGTAAAATCCTTCCTGACCGACTATTTTGCAACGTCCGAAGCCTGGTCGGTCCAGACCAGCGCGGCCCGGGTGATATGCGCGACGAATTCCTGGATGCACGCGCAGAACCTGAAGGGGCATGGCAGGAACCTGACCGACGAGGAGCGGGAGCGCGGCATGGTCTGCACGCTCTCGGCGCTGGTCCTCAAGTCGCGCTCGGCCTACGTCTTTCATATCGGCGATGCGCGTGTGGTGCGGGTCTCCGGCACTGCCCTCGAGCCGTTGACCGAACCGCATCGCGTCTGGCTGGGTGGCGGCCAGAGCTATCTCGCCCGCGCGCTCGGGATCGATCGGCGCGTCGAAATCGATCACCGCAAGGTGCCGGTTGCGAAGGGTGACACCTTCATCCTGACCAGCGACGGCGTTCATGACGTCCTGCCCGATTCAGCCTTCGTCGAGGCGGCGCGCGGAGAGGACCTCGACGCAGCGGCCCGTGCCTTGGCCGATGCTGCACTTGCTGTGGGCAGCGAGGACAACCTCACCGTCCAGATCCTTCGCGTGGACGACCTGCCGCAAAGCGATCCGGGCGATCTGGTCGGGGAAGAGGCAGCCCTGCCGCCTGCGCCGCATTTGACTGCCGGGCATGACTTCGATGGTTTCACGATCCTGCGCGAACTGCATGCCGGGCATCGCAGCCACGTCTATCTCGCGCGCGATGGTGAGACCGGGCAGCTGGTGGCGATCAAGGTACCGTCGACCGAAAGCGGTGCCGACCCGGTCGAACTGCGCCGCCTCATGCTGGAGGAATGGATCGCGCGGCGCGTCAGGAATACACATGTGCTGGGCGCGCCGCCCGCGCGTGCTTCGCGCCGTCACGCCTATGCCGTGACCCATTTTCTCGAAGGCGCGACGCTGGAGGACTGGGTACGTTTTCAGCCCGGGACCGATCTTGCGGCGATACGCTCGATCGTGAAGCAGGTGGCATCGGGCCTGCAGGCGCTTCACCGCATGGAAATCCTTCATCGCGACTTGCGCCCCGCCAATGTCGTCATTGATCGTGAGGGGACGGCCCGGATCATCGATTTCGGCTCCGCACTTGTGGCCGGGCTCGACGAACTGGCGCCGCGCGCCGACGATGCGATGTTTGCCGGAACCATGCAGTTTACCGCGCCGGAAATTTGGCTGGGTGCTCCTGCAAGCCGGAAGTCCGATCTGTGGTCGCTTGGCGCGATTGCCTATTTCATGCTGACCCGCAGCCTGCCGTATGGGGCGCGTCTCAGCGCGGCGCAGACCCGGGCGGCGCAGAGGAAGCTGGCCTATATCCCGGCGAGCGAGATCAATCCTGAAGTGCCCGAATGGATGGATGCGGCGTTGGCACGCGCGCTCGCGCTCGATCCGGCGGATCGCTACGAAGAGCTGTCCGAATTCATTTACGACATCGCCCATCCCAATACCGCGCTCGCCGCGCCGCCGCCGCGACCCTGGCTGGCGCGCCGACCGGAACGCCTGTGGCAGGCGATCAGCACCGCTCTGGCGCTCGCCCTTGCATTGTCCATCGCCACCCGCGGTAGCGAGCGTGAGCCGGGCGGCGGACATGGAGCCACCAGTAGAGTTTCCACCCCCAGAACCGAGGAGATCCCGGAATGATGACCAAGGCCGATGTCACCGACATGATCTATGAAAAGAAGCGCGCAGGCGGTGTGACCTGGGCGCAGATCGCCGAGATGGCGGGCCTGCAGGAAGTTTTCGTGACATCCGCATGCCTCGGCATGAATTCGCTTCCGCGCGAGAGTGCCGACAAGGTCGCGACCGGCCTGGGCCTGCCGCAGGAGGCGGCAGTCGTGCTCGCCGAATATCCCAAGAAGATGTTCGAGATGACGGTGCCGACCGACCCATGCATCTACCGCTTCTACGAGATCGTCGGTGTCTATGGCGAAACGCTGAAGGAGCTGATCCAGGAGAAGGGCGGCGACGGGATCATGAGCGCGATCGACTTCGACATGACCGTGGAGAAGATACCCAACGAGAAGGGCGATCGCATCGAAGTGAAGATGTCTGGCAAGTTCCTGCCCTACAAGAGCTGGTAGGCGGGTTCGGATACTCTCCCGTCACGCTGAACCCGTTTCGGCATCCGGTACGCTTGCCGCCCCTTCCTGCGCGCCTGCCGATGCAGGAAGGGGCGGCGAGTTATAACCTTATGACATTGAACGTAATTTATTCTTTTCCTGCTGCACTGCAAAAAAGCGTCTTGCGCCGCACACGGCGAATCGGTTAAACACCCAGCAGCGAGAAAGCGTCCGTCCAGCGTTGGACGAATTGAGCGCCTCGCCTTCAGATTTACAGACGCGTGGCAACGACGCCGCCCGTACCTTTCCCGAATGGGAACAGGCACGAGGCGGTTTTTTTGTGTGCGCGTTGCGAACGGAGACGTGACGTGAATGCACCGATGAACTTCGAGAAGGGCGACCTTCCCGGCCAGGTCCGGGAAAGGCTCGTGGTGATCGGCAACGGCATGGCGGGTTGCCGCGCTGTCGAGGAGATCCTTGCGCGCGATCCCAATCGCTTCGACATCACCATCTTCGGCGCCGAGCCGCGGGTGAACTACAACCGCATCATGCTCTCGCCGGTTCTGGCCGGTGAGAAGACCTTCGACGAAATCGTCATCAATACCCAGCAATGGTACGATGAAAACGGCATTACGCTGATTTCGGGCGACAAGGTCGATCACATCGACCGCGCAGCAATGACCGTGATTTCGGCGTCGGGCCGGGCCGAACCCTACGACAGGCTGCTGATCGCCACCGGCTCCGACCCCTTTATCATTCCGGTGCCGGGCAAGGACCTCGAAGGCGTCGTCACTTTCCGCGACCTGGATGACGTCGACAAGATGCTGCACGCCGCGGAAGCTGGCAATGCCAAGGGCGGGGGCAACGCCGTCGTCATCGGCGGCGGCCTGCTCGGCCTCGAAGCGGCGCACGGCCTCTCGCTGCGCGGGATGAAGGTCACGGTCATCCACCTCATGCCCACGCTGATGGAACGCCAGCTCGACGAAGCGGCCGGCTGGCTGCTCAAGACCGAACTGGAACGTCGCGGCCAGACCATCCTGACCGGCGCGAATACCAAGGAGATCCTCGGCAAGGACGGCAAGGTCGCCGCCGTCATGCTGGACGACGGCACCGAGATCGCGGCCGACATCGTCGTCATGGCCGTCGGCATCCGCCCCGCGACCGGCCTTGCCCGCGCCGCCGGGCTTGAGGTCGAGCGCGGCATCATGGTCGACGACCACATGGTCACGTCCGATCCGGCCATCCTTTCCGTCGGCGAATGCGTCCAGCACCGCGGCATGTGCTACGGCCTCGTTGCGCCGCTGTGGGACATGTGCCGTGCCCTGGCCGACTACGTCACCGAAAGCCCGACCGGCTACGAAGGCTCGGTCACGTCGACCAAGCTCAAGGTCTCGGGCATCGACCTGTTCTCGGCCGGCGACTTCTCCGGCGGCGAGGACTGCGAAGACATCGTCATGCGCGATGCCTCGCGCGGCGTTTACAAGCGCGTCATCGTCAAGGACAACAAGGTCCTGGGCGCGGTACTCTATGGCGATACCGCCGACGGCTCCTGGTACTTCGACCTGATGAAGAAGGGCGAGGACGTTTCCGAGATCCGTGAGGCGCTGATCTTCGGCCAGGCCTTCGCGTCCGGGGGTGCGCTCGCGGACCCTAATGCTGCCGTTGCTGCCCTCTCGGACGATGCCGAGATCTGCGGTTGCAACGGCGTTTCCAAGGGCGCTGTCGTTCAGTGCATCCTCGGCGGGGCGCACTCGCTCGACGCTGTGCGCAGCGGCTGCAAGGCATCGGCTTCGTGCGGTTCGTGCACCGGCCTCGTCGAGAGCCTGCTGGCGGTAACGCTGGGCGGTGAGGTCGAGAGCGGCCCCAGGACCATGTGCAAGTGCACCAGCTTCACGCACGACGACGTGCGAAAGCTGATCGTCGAAAAACAGCTCAAGGTCATTCCCGAGGTCATGCAGGAACTGCACTGGACGACGCCCGACGGCTGCGCCTCGTGCCGGCCTGCGCTCAATTACTATCTGCTTTGCGCCTGGCCGGGCGAATACGAAGACGACCAGAAGAGCCGCTTCGTCAACGAACGCCTGCACGCCAATATCCAGAAGGACGGCACCTATTCGGTCGTCCCGCGCATGTGGGGCGGGCTTACCAACCCAACCGAACTGCGCGCGATTGCCGATGTCGTGGAGAAGTACAACGCGCCGATGGTCAAGGTGACCGGTGGCCAGCGCCTCGACATCTTCGGAATCAAGAAGGAAGACCTGCCTGCCGTCTGGGCCGACCTCAATGCGGCCGGAATGGTATCGGGCCACGCCTACGGCAAGTCGCTGCGCACGGTGAAGACCTGCGTCGGATCGGAATGGTGCCGCTTCGGCACGCAGGATTCGACCGGGCTTGGCGTCAAGATCGAGAGGATGACCTGGGGCTCGTGGATGCCGCACAAGTTCAAGATCGCCGTCAGCGGTTGCCCGCGCAATTGCGCCGAGGCGACGATCAAGGACTTCGGCGTCGTTTGCGTCGACTCCGGCTACGAACTGCACATCGCCGGCAACGGCGGCATCAAGGTCCGCGCGACCGACCTGCTCTGCAAGGTCGAAAGCGAGGAAGATGCGCTCGAGATGTGCGCTGCCTTCATTCAGCTCTACCGGGAGGAAGCGCATTATCTCGAGCGCACGGCGCCCTGGGTCGAACGGGTCGGGCTCGATTACGTGAAGGACAGGCTGGCCGAGGACGGCGCCGTCAGGGCCTATGCCGCCCGCTTCCTCTATTCGCAGCAGTTCATGCAGGACGATCCCTGGGCCAAGCGGGCCTCGGGCGAACGCAAGGACCTGCACGCCCACATCGCCACCGTGCGTCCGATGGACACGGCCCTGGAACTGGAGAAGGCATAATGATCGGCGAATGGCTTGATATCGGTCCGATCTCGCAGATCGAAGCGGGCACCGCGCGCACCCTGCCGGTCGAAGGCGGCGAGGAAATCGCGGTGTTCCACACGATGCGCAATGAGTTCTTCGCGCTGCGCAACAAGTGCCCGCACAAGCAGGGCCCGCTCAGCCAGGGTATCGTTCATGGCGACGTCGTGACTTGCCCGCTGCACAACTGGAACATCTCGCTGCGTAGCGGCAAGGCGCTGGGCGACGACGAAGGCTGCGTTCCGACCATTCCGCTCAGGGTCGATGCAGGGCGCATCTATCTCCTGCGTTCTGCCGTGATTGGCACAGGTGCGACGGACGCTGCCCAGACCCGGGCGGCGGCCTGATTGCCATGAAGGTGATCCGCACGACTTGCGCCTATTGCGGGGTAGGCTGCGGTGTCACTGCCGAGGTTTCCGGCGATGGTGATCGGGGGGTCGCCATCGTCGGGGATCGGCAACATCCGGCGAACGACGGCCGGCTCTGTTCCAAGGGAACGCACCTTGGCGAGACGGTGGGGCTCGAAGGTCGCCTGCTCAGGCCGATGATCGGCGATAGCGCGGCAAGCTGGGATGATGCCCTCGATCTCGTCGCCGACCGGATGACCGACTGCATCGCCCAACACGGGCCGGACAGCGTCGCCTTCTATGTCTCCGGACAGTTGCTCACCGAGGACTACTACGTCGCCAACAAGCTGATGAAGGGCTTCGTGGGCAGCGGCAATATCGATACCAATTCCCGGCTTTGCATGGCGAGCGCCGTGGCCGCGCACAACCGAGCCTTCGGCGAGGACGTGGTGCCGTGCTCCTACGAGGATCTCGACGCGACCGACCTTATCCTGCTGGTCGGCTCGAACACTGCCTGGTGCCACCCGGTCGTGTGGCAGCGCATCGAGAAGACCCGCGAGCGGCGCGGGACCAAGATCGTGGTCATCGATCCGCGCCGGACCGAAACGGCCGAGCAGGCCGACCTCCACGTGCCGATCGCGCCCGACGGCGATACTGCCCTGTTCAATGCCCTGCTGGCCGAGATGAAGCGGCGCGGCAAGCTCGACCAGACCTTCCTGCGCGAGCGGGTAGAGGCAGACGCGGGATTCTGGAATGGGCTCGACTGCGATCCCGGCGTCACCGCGGGCCTTTTCGCCAAGCTCTGCAATCTCGTCGCCGAGCATCCGCGCATGGTCACCCTGTTCAGCCAGGGAGCGAACCAGTCGGTGGGCGGCACCGACAAGGGCAATGCGATCATCAACTTCCACCTCGCGACAGGCCGGATCAACCGGATCGGCGCGGGGCCGTTCAGCATCACCGGCCAGCCCAATGCGATGGGTGGTCGCGAGGTGGGAGGACTGGCCAATATGCTTGCGTGCCATCTCGGTTTTTCCGAGCAGGAGCGCGATGACGTATCGGCCTACTGGAACGCGCCGAACATCTGCGCCGGTCCCGGCCTCAAGGCGGTCGACATGTTCCGGGCGATCCATCAGGGCAAGATCAGGTTTCTGTGGGTCATGGCGACCAATCCGGCAGTCTCGATGCCCGACAGCCACTTCGTGCGAGAGGCGCTTGCACGTTGTCCGACCGTGGTCGTTTCCGACATCATCGCCGATACTGACACGGCCAGGTTCGCCCATGTTCGCCTGCCTGCGCACGGCTGGGGCGAAAAGGACGGCACCGTCACCAATTCCGAACGCCGCGTCAGCCGCCAGCGCGCGCTGTTTCCTGCGCCGGGAGAGACCCGCGCCGACTGGAAGATCATGACCGATGTCGCCGCGCGGATGGGCTGGGGCGAAAGCTTCGCCTGGGACAAGCCCGCAGAGATCTTTCGCGAATACGCCTTGATGACGGCGCTGGCCAAGGCGCGCGGCAAGGTTCTCGACCTCACTCCGCACGCCAGGGTTAGCGACGAAGAATACGAAGCGATGGAGCCGTTCCAGTGGGGCGGCGAGCGGCCAATGGCCTGGCGCTTTCCTACCGCCAGCGGCAGGGCGCGGCTTGTATCCGTGCGGCCGCCGGTACCGGTGACAAGCGCCGGGTTCCCGCTGCGTCTCAATACGGCGCGCTATCGCGACCAATGGCACACGATGACGCGCACCGGCCTGTCGCCCACGCTCTCGCAGCACCGGCCCGAGCCTCTGCTGGAAGTGCATCCTGCCGATGCCGAAGCGCTCGATCTCGTCGATGGCGGCCTCGGCCGCGTCGAGACGGCGAGCGGATCGGCGGTCTATCGGATTCAGGTGTCGACAGGGCAGCGACGGGGGGAAGTCTGCGTGCCGATGCACTGGACCGACGCCATGGCCGGGGAAGGGCGCTCCAACCGTTTGCCCTCACAGGCGGTGGATCCCGTCTCCGGCCAACCCGGTTTCAAGAACGGCGCCGCGCGTGTGGTTGCCCTTTCGCCCGAGTGGCGGGCCTTCGTCGTGCGCGGTGACGTCATCGCGCCCGAGGGCCTGCTGTACTGGACCCGTTCGCGCATCAAGGCGGGCTGGCTCTATGAACTCGCGGGCGAGGGGGCAATCGACATCGGCGCGTTGCTGCCCGACGGCGAACGGCTGGAAGTCGCCGACATTGCGCGCGGCATGCGCCGCATCGCGGTGCGCGGGGAAGGGGGCTCGCTCGTTGCCGCAGCCTACCTCACCCGCTCGGGCGAACTTCCCGCGCGCGGATGGGTGGCCGAGCAGTTGGGCCTCGACGAGGCGAGCACGGCCGAGCTGCTCGCCGGACGCCCCAGTGCGCCCTTGCCCGATCGCGGTGCCATCGTCTGCGTCTGCCACGGCGTGGGCGAAAGGGACATCGAACTGGCGGTCAGCGAGGGTGCGGCAACGGTAGCCGAAGTGGGGGGCTGCACCCGTGCCGGCACCAATTGCGGATCGTGCCGTCCGGCTATCGCCCGATTGCTGGAAACCTGTTCGACGCTTGAAAGGGAAGCTGCAGAATGACCGATGTGTTCAAGGGGGACTTCCCGGCGGGATCGGTATGGCTGGTCGGTGCCGGCCCCGGCGATGCCGAATTGCTGACGCGCAAGGCCGAACGCCTGATCGGCGAGGCCAGCGTGGTCTTTTACGACGCGCTGGTCGGCCCCGAAATCCTCGAAATGGCTGCGCGTTCGGCGCGCCTCGTGCATGTCGGCAAGCGGTCCGGCCGCCATTCGAAGGATCAGGAGACGATCGACAAGCTGATCGTCGAAGCTGCGCTGCAGGGTGAAAAAGTCGTGCGTCTCAAGGGCGGCGATCCGGCGATCTTCGGTCGCGCCACCGAAGAACTCGACGCCTGCCGCGAGGCCGGGGTGACCGTGCGGATCTGCCCGGGCGTCACCGCGGCAAGCGCGGCGGCGGCAAGCCTTGGCGCTTCGCTGACCTTGCGCGGCCTCGCCCGCAAGCTGACGTTCGTGACCGCCCATGCCCGCGCCGGCGAGGAGCTCCAGCTCGACTGGTCGCGCCTTGCCGATCCCGAAGCGACACTGGCCGTTTACATGGGCAAGGCCGCAGCCCCGCAAGTCTCTGCCCGCCTGATCGAGGCCGGCCTACCCGCCGATACGCCGGTCGCGCTGGTGGAAAGTGCCAGCCTGCCGCAGGAGCGCCATTTCCACACCCGCCTCGACCTGCTCCCCCTCGCGGTCCGTACCGCGCTGGGCGACGGGCCCGCGCTGCTGCTGATCGGTCAGGCGATGGCCCGCCCGGAAGGCGTGGATGCCGCCGTTTCGGTACCGGAAGCCAAGGCGGCGATCTGAAGTCCGCTCAGTTAGCGGCATCCCCATGCAGACGGGGCGCCCCTGATGTCGCGCAAGCTGCGCGCTAGTCCTTCCACCCGTTCGCCTTGGCGGCTTTCTCCTGCTCGGCGTCGAGCGGGGCGCCCTTGGCCATTTCCTGCGCGGCGGCCATGAGTTCGGAATTGGCCGAGCCAGCCTGCCGGTATTGCGTGCCCTGCCGCGTCCCGCCGTTGATCGTGCGCTCGAGGACCCAGCCGCGATCGTCCTTGCAGGCTATCCCCGAGGTTCCGCCGGACGCGAAGACGCGGCAGTAGTCGCCGTCGCGGCGCTGAAAGCTCGTCAGGATCTGCAGCGATTCCTCCTCGCTGGCGGCAGCCAGTTGCCTGTCCAGCCCGCGTGCCAGCGTGCCCGAGGCCACAAGCGTGCCGTCGCGATCGGAGACCGAGCCCTTGAGCGTCAACTGGGTTCCCATGAACACGCCCAGCGCCAGCGATGCGGCAATGGCGACGCCCGTGCCCCAGCGCTGCATGAAGGGGCGCGCCCTGGCCGTTTCCCTGGCATCCTGTGCGGCCTTCTTCGCCTTTTCGGCGCGGGCAGCGGCAAGGCTTACGACCTTGCGTTCCTCGGCCTGCTTGTCCTCTTCGGCCGCGGCCGCGATCATCGCCTTCCAGGCATCGGGCACGGGTTCCTCGGCGACGGGATCGAGATGGCCGCGCAGGGCTGCCCGCAGCTTGCGTTCGGCATCGAGGCGCAAGGCGAGGTCGGGATCGGATGCGACAGCAGCTTCGATCCGGGCGGCGTCGACCGGCGAAAGCTCGCCATCGGCATAGGCCATCAGCTCTTCGTCGGTCACCTTCATGCCGCTTCTCCCAATTCGCGCAAAAGGGCTTCGCGCCCGCGTCCCAGCCGCGAGGTCAGCGTCCCTTGAGGGATGCCGAGGATGTCCGCGGCTTCCTTGTAGCCAAAGCCTTCGACCATCACGAGAACGACCGCCTCGCGCTGATCTTCGGGCAGGCGCTGCAGGGCCCGCTCGACATTGCCGAGTTCCACGCGGTTCTCTGCGTCCCTGTCGCCGGCTACGCCCACATTCATGCCTTCGTCCTCATGGGCGAACGTCTGCGACCTGCGCGTTCTTGCCCTGACTTCGTCTATCCATTGGTTCCGCATGATCCTGTATACCCAAGCATCGAGCCGCGTGCCTTCCTGCCACTGCTGGCGGGCCTTGAGCGCCCGTTCGATCGTCTGTTGGCACAAGTCGTCGGCATCGGCACTGTCCTGCGTCAAACCGCGCGCAAACCGCCGCAATCGCGGCAGCAGCGCAGTGAGTTCCTCGCAGAAGCGTGTCATGCTCATCGAATTGCCTTGCCTGGGGATGAAACGGATGGACGGGAACGTTTCATCCCTGAGTGCTATCTTTTTTGTTATCGGACAAGACCATGATGACCCGGAACCTCAAACGATGCGCCCTTGTCTCGGCCGTGCTCCTGCTGATCGCAGGCCCGGCGCGTGCGCAACTGGGGCTGCCATTGCCCGGCGATCCGCTGGGTACACTGGGTCAGGTGACGCAGGATCTGGGCGACAGGGCCCGCGATGCGCTGGATCCGGTGCGCGATGTGGTGCGCAGTGCCCGCAGTCTTGCGCGGGAGCGGGTGCAGCGCCTGACCCGTTTTGCCCGCAACAACTCCGACACGGTGGAACTCGACGATACCGGTGCACCCGCGCGGCGCGGGGAGGTGCTGCTCGTCGATCCGGGCGACAGAGACATCGCACTCGTCGGGAGCGAGGGTTATGGCGTGATCGAGCAGGGTACGATCGAGGGGCTCGACTTGGCCTATGCACGGCTGTCGGTGCCCGAAGGTCGAGCGCTGGACAAGGCGATCCGGTCCTTGCGCAAGCTGCTTCCCGGGCGCGAGATCACTGCTGACCAGATACATTTTCCCTCCAACAGCGCGTCGAGCGTGGTAGGATCGTCCGCAGCGGGTGCAGGTTTGCCTCGCGGTGGTACCGTTGGCGTGATCGACGGCGGAATCGCCGGTTCCGACCGATTGGCCGGCCAGCGCGGATTTGCCGAAGGAGCGCCCAGGGCCAGCGAGCATGCTTCGGCGATTGCCTCGCTCCTCGCCGGGGCCGGGACGGCAAGGCTCTACGGCGCGGATGTCTATGGGGCCGATCCGGCCGGCGGAAATGCACTGGCGATCGCCAAGGCGATCGGCTGGATGCGTCAGAACGCAGTGCCGGTGGTCTCGATCAGTCTGGTCGGTCCGAAGAATGCGCTGCTCGCCAGGGCGATTGCCGCCGCGCGGGCGCACGGGATGGTCGTGGTCGCTGCCGTGGGCAATGACGGCGCCGCGGCGCCGCCGGCCTACCCGGCGAGTTACCCGGGTGTCATTGCCGTAACTGGGGTCGACGGCAAGGGACGGGTCCTGATCGAAGCGGGCAAGGCGCTGCATCTCGATTATGCGGCCCCGGGTGCCGACATGTCCGCGCTCGTGCCCGGCAAGGGACGCATGGCGCTGCGTGGCACGTCGTTTGCAGCGCCGCTGGCCGCGGCCCGGATCGCGGCCCGCTATCCGCGTCTCGGTAGCTCTGTATCGGCGTTGAAAATCGTTGATTCAGAAGCGGTCGATGGATCGATCCGGACTGGCCGCGGGGTGCTCTGCGGCACCTGCCGCAAGGGCGCCTGAGCAAGAGAATCGAAAAAACTTCCAAAAAAATCGACCCGGCGCGGATGAAAGGCAAAGGGCCATCCGTTCCTTCCACCAGAGACCCCCGAGGCAAGGTTCACGCCAAAGGGAAGGACAGCAAAGGAAGGAGCAAGATCATGAAGAAGCTCACACTGGGAACTGCAATTGCCACTCTCGCAATCGTCACCCTGCCAGGCGCTGCCAATGCGCAGCTGCTTGGCGGTGGCGGTCTTGGCGGCGGCCTCGGCGGCTCGATCGGCGGCACCCTTGGCGGAAGCGTCGGTTCGGTCGGCGGCACTGTTGGCGGTGCCGGTAGCGCCATGGGCGACATCGGGGTTTCGCGCGCCGGTCGGGCCGTGACCTCGACCGTCAACGGCTCGGGCGAGGCGTCGGCCACCAAGTCGGTCACGGCTCCCGACGTTTCCGCGCCGGACGCTTCCGCGCTGACCGGCAAGGTCACCAACGCCGCCGGCAATGCCCGCGACCGTGCCACCGGCCTCGCCGGAACGGCACACGATAGTGTCGGCAACGCGGTCGGCAGTGCCAAGGGTGCGCTCGGCTCAGCCAGCGGCAGCGCCATGGGTTCGGCCAGCGGTGCGGCTTCGGGCTCTGCCGGTACCTCGGGTGCGGGCGGCTCGGCTTCCGGTTCGGCGAACTCGGCCCTGACCGGCGCTGCGGACCTGCCCGTCGGCTCGGCGCCGTCGGCTTCGCAGTTGACCGATACCGCCGGCAACGCGGTCGGCGCCGTCCGCGATCGCGCCTCTGCACTGGGTTCGAAGGTCCGTGACGCTGCCGGTCATGCTGCCGGCACGGCTGCGAACACCCAGGCAAGCGGTAACGGCAGCGGTTCGGCCAATGCCTCGGCCGGAAATGCCAACGCCAGCGCTTCGGGTTCGGGCAGCGGCTCGGCCTCGAAGCAGGGTGGCAGCGGTTCGGCCAGCGTGGGCGTGAACGTCAGCACCAATGACGGCGCCTGATCCGAAACGGGCCTGAAACCCGTCCCCCCGCTCTTTCAGGTCCCGCGACCCAGTGTCCTGACGGTCAATCAGACCGCGGGGCGCTGGGTCGCCCGATTCTGCAAGGTGGCCGCTACCGCTTCTGGAGATAGACGAGGATCGGGTAGTTCGGCACCGCGACGGTGATGTTGTGTCCGCCCCGAACCTTGAGCTTCGCGGTGGCATCTTCCAGCGGATCGAAAGCCACGGCCTTGATCTTCCCGTTGTCGAACCATGAGACCAGTTCGACCTGTTTCATGGGCGTCTGGGCCGGACCCGCGTAGTTCCGGTCCCATCGCCAGAACGGGGAACGGCTCCACAGCGCGACGATCAGGCTGCCATCTTCGCGCTGGAGCGGGAGGATGCCGATCGATCCGTCTGCCGTCTTCAGCCTGGCACCGATCGGGCCTTCGACCTTGTCGGAGCGGGTCCTGGCCAGAAACGAAGTCAGGCTATGCAGCGCTTTCGCCGCGGCCTTGGGCCGATGTTCGAAAGTGAAGAGGCCGAAGTGGAATTCCGGCTCGGTTCCCTTGGGATCGCGTTTCTCGTCCAGCAATTCATAGACGTAGCTGCGCCCGATGCCGCTCTCCGCACCCTCGAAGTAGGCGGTGAGGACCAGCTTGGCCTGGGCGACTTCGTCGATGCCGAGCTGCGTGTAATTGGCCCAGTACGGCTTGCCCTCGGGCCAGCCTTCGGGAAGCGTGAAGTTGCCGAATTCGGTATTGGCGCGCGGGGCCCTTGCCGCAGAGCCGGTGAACTTGGCGAAGGCCTCGCGAAGGGCGGGCCCCGGCTGCTGCGCATTGTTGCTGTAGGCATGGACGTTCGCCCAGTCCGCCATTCCCGACAGGTCCGAAACGGCTTCCCCGCCCGTGAAGTAGAGGACCGGAAGATGCGCAAGGCCGGCATGTGCCTTGACCTTGGCATAGAGATCGCGCTGCGCGGCCCGCCCCGCCTCGTCTTTGTGGAGGCCGCGATAGCTGACGGGCCAGTTGTTGATCTCGTTGAAGCCCTCGATACTGACGACCGAGCCGGGGACTTGCGCCATCAGCCTTGCCGCGAAATCGACGTTCCGGTCCATCTGGTCCGCCGTTGCGATCAGGTTGAAGCGCAGGCCCTCGGAGGCGAGCCGGGCATAGTCGGAGAGCGGCACGGTGTCGCCGCCGTCATGGGTGCGCACGTGGACCAGTCCCAGATAGCGCATGTCGTCGCGAACCCGGTCGAGCCGGGCATAGGCGCCGTCGGTGAAGTTGAGGTGGACGTTGACACCCATGGAGTCGACGAATTGCGCTTCCGGAATTGCCCCTTCCGTCACGTCCGCCTGCTTGTGGCTTGCGCCTTCAAGCGCCGGACCGTGGCAGGCAATCACCGCCACCAGTGACAGGATCGTGTATCCGAACGGTCTCATCGCAATGTCGCCGACAGGAGAGGAATGCCAGCGCCTGAAGGCCAGGCGGGCCGCTCCCTGCAGTTTGCATGCTGCATCGGCGACTGCAAGGAGAGCTGCCGCGCAAGAGTATAGAACGACGCGCGATGAACTACTCTTCCGGGTTAAATGCCAATGGACGATACCGGCACCCGCGCATGACCGACTATTGTCAGGGCTTAGGGGAAGTCTCGCGAAGTCACGTCGAAATCCCGAAACGGTCGTCGTGAAGCGATTGGGAAAAGGCATTTGCGGGGAACGATGCGCGAAGCTCTCAAGTCCATTCTCGGTCCGGTATTGAAGCGGGCGACCAGCAAGTACGTCGCGGGCGAAGCCCTTGAGGATGCCGCCGACCTGGCCTTGCGTGCCGGCCGGCAGAACCTTCGCTGCACCTTGTGTTACTGGAACGACGGAACCGAAGATCCCGAAATCGTCGTGCGCGAATATTCGCGGATCCTCTCGCTGATCGGCGAGGGCCGCATCGACGGTGCCCTTGCCGCAAAGCTGCCCGCGCTCAAGGAGCGGGAGGACCTGGTCGAGCAGGTCGTTGCCTTGGCCCGCAAGGTCGATGCGCCGGTCATCTTCGATGCCCACGCGCCGCCGCAGACCGACGATACGCTCAAGACCCTGGAACGCTATCCGCGCGAGGGTGTCGGCCTTGCCATTCCCGGTCGCTGGAAGCGCAGTCTGCGCGATGCCGACCGTGCCATCGAGCTGGGCGTGCGCGTGCGGGTGGTCAAGGGCGAGTGGGTCGATCCGGACCACCCCCATATCGATTTGCGAGAAGGGTACCTCGGCATCATCAGGCGCCTTGCCGGGAAGGCCGCTTTCGTGGGGGTCGCCACGCACGACGCACCGCTGGCGCGCGAGGCCATGCGCATCCTTGCCGAAGCGGGAACGCCATTCGAACAGGAATTCGTCTATCCGCTGCCGATCGAGGCCGCCCTGCGCGAAGGCGCGTCTTATGGGGCTGGCGCGCGGCTCTACATTCCCTATGGCGAGGCCTGGCTTCCCTATTCGCTCAAGCGGGCGATCAAGAGCCCGAAGACGCTGTACTGGCTGGGTCGTGACCTGATCGGCGGCAGGAACTTCGTGCTGCCGTCGCTGGACCCGGCGCAGATGCCCGCAGCGCCGGTCGCGAACTGACGGCTCAAAGGTCGTGGGCAAGCAAATCCGAACAATCCGAACGGATTAGCGCTGCTGCCCGTTTCCTGCGCGCGACCCATTGTAGCTACCGCCGAATAGGGCATGGGAAGCGCGGCGGCAGCGACTTATCGTTTCGACATCAGGCGCTGTCGGGGTGGGCCCCGGTTGCCTTTCGAAGCGCCCCCACACGCAGCCGGTTCATGAGGATGCAAGCACTGCGCATTGCGATCGTACTGCCAACGCCCGATCGGCCCGCCGGATGGTGTACGCGTCTGGTGGAGCAGATCGAGGCCGAACCGCGGTTGGACCTGCGCGCCTTCATCGCATGCCCTTCACACATGCAGCCATCCTCGGGCAACGCCCTGGTCCGCACATGGTATGCGTTCGAACGCAAGGTCGTGGGCAAGCTGCAGGCTGCGGACCCTCTCGATCGGTCCAACCGGCGCGGCAACTGCCCGACCCTTGCCAATGACGATCACCTGGCGATCGTGGGGATGGACCTTGACGTGATCGTCGATCTGTCCGGGCAGGCCGCCGGCATCTTTCCGGCGGAAGTTGCGCGGTTGGGTATCTGGCACCCCGACTTCCTGCGCCGTCCAGCCGGTAGCACGGCCATCGCCGCAATCGTCGCGCGCGATCCCGTCATAGCGATATCGCTCCTGTGTGGGGCTGCGGACAGGGGCGAAGAGACCACGATCGCGACGGCGCGGCTCAATACCAAGTTCGTGGCTTCGCGCAACGAGGACTTCATGCTCGAAAAGGCGGTGCCGCTGATCGTCAACGCCCTGAAGCGGGCACAGGCATCGCAAGCGGTCGAACTGCCTGCCTTGCCCCGGTCCGCAGAGCCGCGCCAGCCGGGAGGAGCTGGCCTTTGTACCTATCTGGCTCGTCTTGGCGGCGATGGAGCGGCCAAAGTGGTTGAAAAGGTTGGCGAGAAACTGGGCGCACGCCCGGGCATGTTCTTTCTCAAGTCCCATGCCGGGGCATGGTCCGAGTTCGATCCCGCAAGGGCGACAGCGCATGTCTCGGCCAAGAACAGCTATTTCGCCGATCCCTTCCTGTGGGAGCGGGCAGGGGCAATGTACTGCTTCTTCGAGGAGTTCGACTACCGCACCGGCCGCGGGCACATCAGCGTAGGGCGCTTCGAAGACGGGCAGCTTGCCGATATCCGGGTCGCATTGCGCCGGGACTATCACCTGTCGTTTCCCCACCTCTTCGAGCATGAAGGGGAGCTCTACATGATGCCCGAATGCTGCGAGGTCCGGCGGCTGGAAGTCTGGAAGTGCCGCGAGTTTCCGTATGACTGGGCACTGCATGCCACCGCGTTGGAGGGTGTCGTCGCCGCGGATTCGACGTTGAACCTGATCGACGGGACCTGGTGGCTGTTCACCAATATCTCCGATGACGCCTTTCTCGACATGAACACCCAGTTGCACATCTTCAGGACCGATGGGCCCGATCTTGCGCGGTTGGAGCCCCACGCCCTCAACCCCGTCGTTGTCGACGCGCGTGAGGCGCGCAACGCCGGGCGTATCCTGAAACTCGACGGCAGGCTCTATCGCCCCGCACAGGACAATTCGCATGGCACTTACGGCTACGGCGTGCGGCTGATGGAGATCGCGCACCTGTCTCTCGACGATTACCGGGAGGAATTGGCCTTCTCGATCGAGCCGGATTTCGAACCCGGCATCACGGGCTGCCACCATTTGGACGTTCGGGCCGGGCGTGTGGTGATGGATGTTCGCAAGCGAGTGGGCGGCTTTGCGGGCCGTGCAACTGGACGCAAGGCGCCAGGGTCCGCGCCGGCCATGGCGCCTTTGGCTACCGGTCTGCGCTCGGCCCGGACCCGGCATCTCAAGGGGAGCGAGTGACCCGATGACTTCGATAGACCAAATTGTCGTCATCAACGACTTCGCTTCCGCATCGCGCGGGGGAGCCACCGTGATCGCGCTGCAGGCGGTCAGGCTCTATCGCCGGCTGGGGTATCCGGTCACCTATATCTGCGGTGATGCGCCGACGACCAAGTTGGACGACATGGGCGTGACGCAAGTTACGCTCGGCTCGGATGCGCTGCTCGAGTTGCCGGCGCGCCATGCGCTGATGCAGGGGCTGCACAATCCCGCAGCCGAGAGTCTCGTCGCCGACTGGATCCGCGACAACGACACGCGCGGCACGGTCTACCATCTGCACAACTGGTCGCAGATCCTCTCGCCCTCGATCTTCCGGGCACTGCGCGAGGTCGAGGACCGGTTGATCGTGACCTGTCACGACTTCTTCAACATCTGTCCGAACGGCGGTTTTTCCCATTTCCCGAGCGCAATGCCATGTCAGCACCGCTCGCTTTCGGCGCGATGCCTGGTGAGCCAGTGCGACCGGATCAGCACCGCGCGCAAGTATTGGCGCGCATTGCGGCACATGCGGTTGAACAGTGTCGCGCGCTTTGCGGAAAATCGCGCGACATTCACTTTCCTGCACGACCGGATGCTGGAAAAGTTCGCAAACAGCGGATTTCGGGCCAAAAACCTCGTTGCGATACCCAACCCTGTGGAAGCGTGGACCGACGAACGGGTTGAGGCGGAGCGCAACGAGGGTTTCCTCTTCGTCGGCCGGCTGGGGCACGACAAGGGCGCCGACCTCGCGATCAAGGCGGCGGGCGCGGCCGGGCAGAAGATCACCCTGATCGGCAGCGGCAAGCTGGGAACGCTGGAGGCGCGCAAGAACAGGGATGCGCGCGTCATCGGCTGGCAGGATCGGGAAGGCATCGCGGAGATTGCCAGGCATTGCCGCGCGATCATCGTTCCGAGCCGGGTGACCGAACCCTTCGGGCTCGTCATTCTCGAAGCTGCGATGAGCGGGCTCCCGGTCATTCTTGCTTCGCATGCCTACCTTGCCGACGATGCGGTTCGGCTGGGCTTCGCCAAGACGTTCAACATCGATCGTTTCGACCAGTTGGCGAGTCTGATGGGCCAGTTGGCGGCCGACGACGATCAGGTCGGGCAGATGAGCCGGGCCGGCTTCGCCGGTGGCCATGCACTTTGCCACACGCCGGACACCTGGATCGGCGCATTCATCGATATCTTCGAGGAAAAGCTGCACAGTTCCGGACGCGCGCGCGAGCCGGCATTGCGGCGGTCCTATGCCTGAACGCGCGGTTCGCGGCGAGCCGTCCTCAAGCGTCCGGAACGCTGTTTCCGGGCCCGCCCTGCAATCGTCTGTCGACCTGAGGATCGCTATAAAAACCAATATAATTCAATGATATCCTGATCTCTTTGCCCCTTTGGGCTAGGGTTCTGCTCCTTCGGTCTAACCACAGTGCGTGATTCCTGCCTCAGACCGAACATGCCAATATGATTCGTGAATTGGATGCGATTTTCGATCCCCAAGTTCGACTTTGGCTGCGGGCATCGTCTCCGTTTTATCTTATTCCAGTTTGGTGAAAGCATGACCGATAGCGCCGAAAAAGTCACATTATCTCTGCCAGTATTTAATGGCTCTGACTACATAGCGGACGCTATAGAATCTATTCTCGGTCAGACGCTCACCGATTTCAGGCTGTACGTTACAGACAACGCCTCCCAAGACGACACGCCTGAGATCGTCTCGTCCTATGCCCGCAAGGACAGTCGCGTCGTTCTGGTGAGGAATAAGGAAAACATCGGTGCTGCCGCCAACTACAACCTGGGTTTCACCTATCGGGCCGGGAAGTACTTCAAGTGGTGCGCGCACGATGACCGCCTGAGCCCCAACTATCTCGAAGCCTGCGTGGATGCGCTCGAAGCGCGCCCTGACGTCGGATTGGCTTACGGCAGAACCCTGCAGATCAGCCCCAAGGACGAGATCTTCGAGATACCCGAGTACGAAACGCCCTCGATCGACAATGACGATCCGGCACTGCGCTTCAGGCAGACGATTGCCCTGTCGAAGACCTGCTTCCCGATCTTCGGCGTGTTCCGGCCCGAGCTGCTGGAGCGCTCGATGCTACATCGTTCCTACTACGGTTCGGACCGCGCGCTGCTGGCCGAAATGGCGATCCTCGGCAAGTTCCTGCTGGTCGAGGACGCGGTATTCTACAACCGCGAACACGAAGAGCGCTCGATCAACATCGACGACAAGCTGCAGCGCAGCTTCTGGCAGACCGGACGCAAGAGCCGCAGCGCCGCTGCAGAGCACATCCAGCTGGCGTCCCATCTGTTCCGCATCGCATCGCGGCACGGCGACGTCGTTGCGCCCTACCGGCTTTGGGCGGGGCTGATCCGCCGGAGCCTGACGCCGGTGGAACTCGGGCGCTATTCGCTCGAACTGGCGGGCATGATCTCGCCGAAGACGGCCGCGTTCCTCAAGCGCAATTTTGCCGGGCAGATCGGTCCCCGCCAGCTCAAACAGGTGGTGTTCAAATGACTATGCATGACTTCTCCAAGGTGAGAGTGGGCATCCTGGCCGGCGGCCTGGGTTCGCGTCTGTCGGAAGAAACCGAAACCCGGCCCAAGCCGATGGTCGAAATCGGCGGCATGCCGATGCTCTGGCACATCATGATGATCTACAGCCACTACGGCTTCAACGACTTCAGCGTCGCGCTGGGCTACAAGGGCGAGTTCATCAAGCGCTGGTTCCACGAGCATTTCTCGGTTTCCGGTTCGGTCTCACTGAGCACGCGGACCGGCGAACTGGTGCGCCATTCGCCCGATTGCGCGCCCAACTGGAACGTCGACCTCGTCGAGACCGGGATGAAGGCCGGTACCGGCGGACGCATCAAGAAGCTGGCGCCCTGGCTGGGCGACAACACGATGATGGTCACCTGGGGCGACGGCGTGGCCGACATCGACATTCCCAAGCTGCTGGCGTTCCACAAGTCGCACGGCAAGCTGGCCACGCTCACCGCGGTTCGCCCGCCGGCGCGCTATGGCCACCTCGAATTCGACGGCGACAGGATCACCTGCTTTGCCGAGAAGCCGCAACTTGGCGAAGGCTGGATCAACGGCGCGTTCTTCGTACTGGAACCGGGCGTGATGGACTACATCGACGGCGAGGAGGAGATGTTCGAGCAGAGCCCGCTCTCCCGCCTGGCGCAGGACGGCCAGCTCATGGCCTACCGCCATACCTCGTTCTGGCAGTGCATGGATACCATGCGCGAGAAGCAGATTCTCAACGATTACTGGATGTCGGGCCAGGCGCCCTGGAAACTCTGGAGGGATACCGTTCATGAAAGTCCTGCTGACTGGGCATCTGGGGTACATCGGGACAGTGCTGGCACCCCGCTTGTTAGAGCGAGCGCATGAGGTAGTCGGTCTCGACAGCGATCTTTTTGCCGAATGCACCTTTGCCGGTGCGATTGCGGACATTGCCTCGATCGGGCAGGACGTTCGCAGCTTCGTTCTTGAACCCGATGCGATAGACCGCCTGCGTGGCTTCGATGCGGTCATCCACCTCGCCGGACTTTCGAACGATCCTCTGGGCGACTATCGCCCCGGACTGACGCAGGAAATCAACACCGGGGCATCGGTCGACCTCGCCCGGCTTGCCAAGGCCGCCGGGATCCCGCGCTTCGTCTATGCCTCATCCTGTTCCAACTACGGAGCCTCGGACGACAACTTCATCACCGAGGACGGTGCGCTCAATCCGGTGACGCCCTACGGGGTATCGAAAGTGGAGTCCGAGAAGGGCATCGTCGCGCTGGCGGACGAAACCTTCAGCCCCACGTTCCTGCGCGCCTCGACGGCCTATGGCCTCTCGCCCAGACTGCGTTTCGACCTCGTGGTCAACAACCTGACCGCATGGGCGACGACGACCGGCGACGTCCACCTCAAGAGCGACGGATCGCCCTGGCGGCCCATCGTTCATGTCGAGGATATCGCGCTCGCCTACATCGCCTCGGTCGAAGCCCCCCGCGAAGACGTCCACTGCGAGGTCTTCAACGTCGGGCAGACCAGCGAGAACTACCAGATCCGCGAAATCGCCGAGATCGTGCGCGACATCGTACCCGGATCGAAGATCGCCTTCGCCGACGATGCCAGCCCGGACCTGCGCAATTATCGCGTGGACTGCAATTACATCGCCCGGCGCCTCCATGCCTTCAAGCCGCAATGGACCTGCCGGCGCGGCGTCGAGCAACTGTTTGCGGCCTTCACGTCCAGCGGGTTGACCGTCGAGCAGTTCGAAGGGCCGCGCTTCAAGCGCATCGCCCATATCCAGCAGCGCATCCGCGAGGGATCGCTGAACGAAGACCTGTTCCCGGTCCGACAGTTTGCCGTAGCCTGAGGGGGACTACATGAACCAGATTCTCCTGCATCAACCCGGCGTTGCATCGCAGACCGAAACCGCCTGCCGCTGCTGCGGCGGCCAGTCGCTCCATCCGTTCCTCGACCTCGGTTTCATGCCGCTGGCCGACCGGCTGATCCGGCCCGAGGATGGCGATACGCCCGAGCTGACGTTCCCGCTGGTGGTTGCGTTCTGCCCGGACTGCGCGCTGGTGCAGATCCTGGAGACGGTCGCGCCCGAAATCCTCTTCGCGGACGCTTATCCCTACTACTCCTCGTTCTCGCCGGCGCTGCTGGAGCATTCGCGCGCCAACGTCCTGCAACGGCTTGCCGAGCGGGAACTTGGTTCTTCGAGCCTCGTCGTGGAGCTGGCGAGCAACGATGGCTACCTGCTCAAGAACTACGTCGAGCATGGCGTGCCGGTCTGCGGCATCGACCCGGCCGACGGTCCAGCCGCCGCCGCCCGCAAGGTGGGCGTACCCACGCTATGCGATTTCTTCACCGAAGAATTCGCCAGCAAGTTCGTGGGCGAGCACGGCAGGGCGGACATCGTCCATGCCAACAACGTGCTGGCCCACGTGGCCGACACCAACGGCTTTGTCGCCGGCATCCGTAACCTGCTCAAGCCCGATGGCGTGGCCGTGATCGAAATGCCGTACCTCCTGCGGCTGATCGAGCATGTGGAGTTCGACACGATCTACCACGAGCACCTCTGCTACTTCTCGGTCACGGCGCTGGACAACCTGTTCCGGCGGCACGGGCTGTTCCTTAACCGGGTCGAGGAACTGGAGATCCACGGCGGCTCGCTGCGCATCTTCGTCGAGCCCTTCGAGGCCACTGGCGAGAGCGTCGAGACGCTCATGGCGCATGAAAAGGCCATTGGTCTCGATACGCTGGACTTCTTCGCGGAGTTCTCGGCGCGGGTCGATACGCTCAAGGAAAAGCTGCTTGCCCTCATCTATACGCTGAAGAGCGAAGGGCACTCGATCGCGGCCTACGGTGCGGCGGCCAAGGGCGCGACGATGCTGAACTACTGCGGTCTCAATACCCGGCAACTGGATTTCGTTGTGGACCGCAACGTCAACAAACAGGGCATGCTGATGCCCGGCGCCCACCTGCCGATCCTGCCGCCCGAGGAACTTGTCGCCCGCAAGCCCGACTTCGTGCTGATGCTGGCCTGGAACTTCGCGGACGAAATCCTCGCCCAGCAGCAGGAATACCGCGATGCCGGCGGCCGCTTCATCATCCCCGTACCCGAACCGAGGATTGTCGAATGAACCTGGTCGATCCTGCCCTTTCCGCGCAGACGCAAGGCGCGTTGGCGCACGGCGGCGCGCCGGTCGCCTGTCCCAATTGCGGGGCGGCTCGGACGCAGCTGTTCTACAAGGTGGAGAATGTCCCGACCAACTCCTGCATCCTCTTTGCGACGCGGGAGGAAGCCCTTGGCTGCCTTCGCGGCGAAGTCGCGCTGCATTTCTGCAGTGACTGCGGGTTCATATTCAACGCGAGCTTCGACCAGTTCCTCACCGAATACTCGGGCCGCTACGAAGAGACGCAAGGGTTCTCGCCCACTTTCTCGCGCTTCCACCGCAACCTTGCCGCGGAACTGATCGAGCGCCATGGCTTGCGCGGGCGCGAGGTCATGGAGATCGGCTGCGGCAAGGGCGAATTCCTCGTCCTGCTCTCGCAACTGGGCGAAAATACCGGCGTCGGCGTCGATCCCGGTGCGCTTCCGGAACGGCTCGAAGGCGTCGAAGGCGCAGAGCGGGTGACCCTGATCCCGGAATATTTCCGGCCCGATCACTGCGCCAGCGAGCCGGACTTCCTGTGCTGCAAGATGACCCTTGAGCACATTCCGGATACGGCCAGCTTCATCTCGACGATCCGCGCCGGACTGACGGAGGACAAAGGCACCGTTGTCTTCTTCCAGGTGCCCGAGACCTACCGCATCCTGCAGCATTGCGCGTTCGAGGACATCTATCACGAGCATTGCTCGTATTTCACCGAGACTTCGCTGCGCCGTCTGTTCGAGGATTGCGATTTCGCGGTTTCGCGCACGGCGATCGAATACGACGACCAGTACCTGACGATCGAGGCCACGGCTTCGGGCAAGCAGGAAAGCGATGACGGCTCATCGCTGGCCGAACTGGCGCAGCTCGTGGCCAGTTTCCCCGAGCGGGTGGCGGCACACAAGGCGCACTGGCGCGATACGGTCAAGGCTGCCGCGGCTCAAGGCAAGTCGGTCGTGCTGTGGGGCTCGGGCTCCAAGGCGGTGTCGTTCCTGACCTCGCTCGATCTCGACGAGGAAGTGACCTGCGTCACCGACATCAATCCCAACCGTCACGGCCACTTCATGCCCGGCACCGGCCATCCCATCGTCGCGCCGGAGGAACTGGCCGAGATCAAGCCGGGCCTGATCGTGATCATGAACAGGATCTACAAGGACGAAATCGAGGACTACGTCAGCAGCCTCGGCATTTCCTGCGAGGTGACCTTCCTCTGATATCTGTATTCGAGGCGTGATATGACGCGCTTCCGGTTCAAATTGTGGAACGTGATATTATGAAGACTTCAATTACAACGGCTTCCGATCGCGGGTACTTGCCTGCGGCATGTTGCCAATTGAAGTCTGTCGTGGACCACCTGCCGCCCGGAAGCCAGGTCGATCTCAACCTCGTATGCTGTGACGTCGACGAGGCGGAGCTTGAAGCCGCCCGCAAGTTTTTCGCGGCGAGGCAGATGACGGTGCGGATCTTTGCCTCGAAAGAAGTCGAAGAGGCGATCCGACCGATCAATACCCGCTGGCCGCGCGCAGCCTATCTGCGCCTCTATTTCGACAGGATCTTCGGTCCGGAGGTCGAGCGGCTGATCTATTTCGATGCCGACACGCGGATCATGACTTCGCTCGCTCCGCTGCTTTCGCTCGACCTGAAGGGCAAGATCGCAGGGGCGGTGCACGACTTCGTCTATTACCTGACCGGCAATATCCGGCGACGCCGCAAAGACCTGTTTCTTGCCGAGGATGCCCCTTACCTGCAGTCCGGCGTCATGGTCTTCGACTGGCCGCGCGTGTTGTCCAAAGGGGTTCTGGACCGTGCGCGCCAGTTTCTGGTCGACCATCCCGAAAGCTGTCAGGAAGCGCCGGATCAGGATGCGCTCAACGTGGCTCTGGAAGACAAGTGGCTGCCGCTCGATCCGCGCTGGAACCTGCATGAAACCTATCTCGAGTTCGGCGGGGCGCTGAAGCCGAAACTGGAACACTACACGTCGACCAAGCCATGGTCGAAGCGGCGTCCGCCGCGTTGGCGGGATGCGGCGGATTGGTACCGCAGCGAGCTGGCCGATACGGTCTGGGCCGGTTTCATCCCCGAGCAGTCGGCCATCGACCGGCTCAACGCGCGGCTGGATCTCTTCAAGTTCCGATACAATCCGAAGATCCGCGATGCGCTGGCCGCGCACGCGCCTTTCGTCCTCGATGCCATGCATGTTGCGCGAGAACGCAACGACGAGGAGGAACTGCCGTGGGCACCGCGCAACGGCAAGGACGTGGAGGACATGGCCATGGCACTGCTGGCCGAGGCGAAGGGCGAACGCGCGGAGATCCGTCCGCCCGAAGCGGTACTCGACGGCTATGGCAGTGGTTCGCCGATCGGCCTGAGCGGTTTCCACACCCGGGCCAAGGCGCCGAGATCGTCCGGCGCGGCCTATTCGCGCTGATCGGGCCTGACGGCTAGAAGAGCATTTCGGCCCAGCGCGAGAGCGGGGGCGGTCCCTCGATAAGCCACTTGATCGCGACGATGCCGATCGTAGCGGAAACGCCGCTCACAAAAATCGCGAACTTGCCCGGGCGCACCTTCAGCGACCGGTGAACGATGATCTGGAAAGCGATCGCTATGATCCAGAAGGCGGCGATCTGCAGCCGGCTTTCGATATGGCGCAGGTGCATGCGTGTGAACATCCCCGCGATCAGGAAGCCGAACGAGGAGGCGAGGAGGAGGCAGAAGTAGTTGGCTCGAGTCAGACTTTGCAAGGTTGCCTCAATCATCCACGGATCGCGCGCAGTGGCGCACCGCACCTGAATTCGTCATGTACACCGGCAGCGCTGTTTTCTCAGGGGACGACCGGGCCGGAATTCGGCTGCGCGGCGGGCATCTGCCAGACCGCAGCGCCCGAGCGCCGGGCGAGCTGGACGATCTCGCGCACCGGGCCGTCCGGGCGGCCCATCATCAGCCAGCTGGCCCCGACTGCAACGACATAGACCGCGCCGCCGGTGCACACTTCGATGGCCAGCTGGACGAGATTGCTGGCTTGAAGCGGAGACAGTGCGCCATGCACGAAGTAGGTGCCCACGGCCATCGCCGCGAGACCGACGAGCGTGACCGTATGGGAGGCGGCCTGCGCGGCGACGGTTACTCCGGTCAGCATCCGGGCGACGATCAGTTCGAAGACCATCGAAATGAATTCACACACGCATCGCCCCAGCGCCGCGCCGATCATGCCGCCAAGCAGGAAGCCGATCACTACCAGCGGGACCTTGAGCACCAGCACGAGGGCCTGCTGCACGAAGAGGATCTTGGTCCTGCCGAGCGCCATGGCCACCGGCTGCAATCCGGTGCTGAACAGGCTGATGGTATAGAAGACCGCACTGATCTGGACGAACGGTACCGCCGCGATCCATTGCGGCCCCAGCGCTACCTTGACGGCCGGTTCGGCGACGAGGGCAAGGCCGATGCCAAGCGGTGCGGTAATCATGGCCAGTGTCGACTGGGCCCGCAGGCAGGCGTTGCGCAGGCGGTTGAGGTCTCCGTTGAGATTGGCGAGGCCGGGAAACAGCGCCATGCGGATCGGCTGCACCATCTCGCGCGAGGGCACGACGGCAAGGCTGTCGGCCATGGCGTAGATGCCCAGTTGCGCCCGCGGGACCAGTGCACCCATGATCAGCTGGTCGACCCGCCAGTTGAGCGTCTCGCAAAGCTGCTTGAAGAACATCCAGCCCGAGAACGACCAGATCTCCCGCAGATGGACCAGCGAAAAGCGCGGGCGATAAGGTACGAGCATGTAAGTCAGTGCCGTCGCGACGAGGGCGCCGATGGCGTTCCCGGCGATGATCGCCCAGTAGGACCGGAGCATGATGGCAAGGGCAATGGCCACGCCCAGGCTCATGAGCTTGAGGCTGAGCTGCGAAATGGCGAGGGGCCAGAAGCGCATTTCCTTGGTGACGACTGTCACCATCGGGTTCTGCAGGCCCATCAGGGCGCCGGTCAGTCCAGAGACCAGCAGCACGGGGATCAGGCCCGGAACCGAATAGACGAGCGATAGCGGCCAGGCGAGCAGCACGAAGAAGACGCACAGGGCAAGTGACCGCAGCAGCGCCATGGTCCATGCCGTGTCGACATGGCTTGCGTCGATCTTGTCCTTGCGGATCAACGCATTCGACAGGGACAGTTCGGTGCAGGACTGGACGACGCTGAGGATCGAACTGGCAATGGCGACGATACCGAAGTCTTCCGGCGTCAGCAGATGCGCCAGCACGACAAGGGCGAGTGCGCCCAGCAGGTTGCCGGTCAGGCGCGCGCTACCGAGCGAAAAGACCCCGTGCATCATACCGAGCCTGAGGTTCATGGTCCTATCCCCACGGCCGGGCTTGGGGGTGCCCGGTGTGAAAGTGGTTCTGGTCCCGCCGCGATCACACAGGCCGTCAAAGCGAGACGATCTTGCGCGGATCCAGCCTGCCGCGCAGGAAATCGGTAATCGCCAGCAGGTTGCCCAGCAACCGGCCGCGCCGGTCGATGTGCGGTTCGGGAGAGATGCTGCGGACCAGGTTCGCGGAGACGTTCTTCAGCAGCTGGCGCCAGCCGATGTCGGGCTGCATCGTTCCCTTGCGATAGAGGTAGATCACGTTGGCGACCTGCGAATAGCCCAGCCGCTTGCCCGGCTGACGTCCACCGCGGTCGCCCAGATGGATGCCGGTAATCTCCGGGCCGGAAATCAGCTTGCCGCGCTTGCTGAGTTGATAGGTGAGGTCGACGTCTTCCAGCCAGCCGTAAAGCGGCAGGTTCTCGTCGAAGCGCAGATCGCCCAGCACGTCGAGGCGCATCACCATGTTGCAGCCATAAAGCGCCTGGCGGGGGACATGCCCGGTTTGTGCCGGACGCTCGCCGTCGACTTCAAGGCGGCGCACCGCCACGTCGAAGGGAATGGGTTCATGCGAGACGCCGTCGTCAACCAGAATCCCGGTCAGCCCCGCGATTTCCGGGTCGGCCAGCAGAAGGGCCTCGGTCGCCTCGAGATAGTCGTTGGCCGGGACGAAATCGTCATCGAAGAAGACGACCACATCCGACTCGTCCTTGACCATCTCGATCCCTGAATTGCGCTGGCAACATGTGCCGCGTGGACCGACAATCACGCGCGTATTGGCGGCCACATCGTCAAGGCCGGCAATGTCGGCGGGACAGGTCCCGATCACGATAGTGCCGTCCGCGGGACGGGTCTGGTGTTCGAGGTGCCGCAGCAGCTTGCGCACGGAATCGGGTCGGCCGTAAGTGGCGATGATGACATGAATCCGAATTGGCTGGCTGCAATTCTCTCTGGCTATTTTCAGGTTGGCAGCTGTCATAAACCTTCGTCACCATTACAATTTATGTGGATCGGGCGGCTTCCGGAAACCTTGGGGCCGGGCACTTTACGTCTGCACAGTTCCGATCTTCGTTCGCCTATTGTCCGATAAACTCTCGCCGATTTCAGGTACTTGATCGACCTCGTAATCGCGGTAACCCGCCTTAGTCACCGCCCCGGTGGGCCCGGAGGAGGGTGAATAATTCGGCCTACCCCGAAATCGGCCGGTGGAAATGGATGTCGTACTCATCGACAGCGCTCCTATCCGGCCCGTTCCGGCAGGGTGACGCCGGAAATCAGCCGGGCTGCGGCGCGGCGCGGCACCGTCCGGTAGTGGCCGAGGGGTAGGCACTCGGCGAGGCCCACCAGCGCCCGCGTGCCCTGCCGCAGCGTGGCGGCCATGCTGCGCGCCTGGCATATCGAACCCTCGCACAGGTCGACCCGGTGGTCGGCGAAGTGGAGCTTGAAGTCTTCGTCGCCCTTGCCGAAGTCGATCAGGGTCACGCCCTGTTCGTTGGCGGTCATCGCGCACTGGTTGATGAGGTTGATCCCCGGGCCCAGCTTGTAAAGCGCCAGGTCGTAGGATGGGAACCACCAGTGCAGCACGCCTTTCGCGCGCATGCCGAAGTGGGCGGCGATCAGGCGATCGCCCGCGTGCAAGGTGCTCATGACGCCGGCGAAGTCGGGCTCGTCGATGGCCCTCAGCCGATCGAGGACTTCGCCAACCCAGCCGCTACCCAGCATCGCCCTCAGGCCCATGCGGGCGTACTGGGCGTTCTTCATTTCTACGTGCCGCTCGTGCACGGTTTCGGAGGGATCGTGGAAGGCGAAGCGCAGCGGGCCGATCTCGGTTTCCGTCTTGCGCTGCCGACGGCGGACTTCGCGCTGCGCCTTGGTCCAGCGCGAATCCTTGCGCGCGATATAGGCCTCGTAGCCGTTCGAGAGATCCATGCAGGGTGAGTAGGAGAAGGTATGCGCACCCTCGGCCAGCGTCGAGAAGGCCGTCGGCAGGTGATTGTAGTCGTAGGCGGAGAGGCCCGCAGCGCGCAGCAGGGCCGGGCCGGAGACGGCTGTCCCGGGCGCAAGGATCGGGCCGTGATAGTCGTTGATGTGCCCGCCGATCGGCTTGGCGACGTCGCCGCGTGTCAGGTGGAACGGGAAGAAGCCCACGACATCGCCGCCCCGTTCCAGAACCGCGACGCGTGCATCCGGTCGCGCCGCAGCCACGGCCAGGGTGAACTGGGGGCGATAGAATGGGCTTTGGTAAAGCGCACCGGCGTCGCACAGCCGGCTCCAGCGAGCGAGAAGATCGCGATCGAGTTGCGAGGGGGGGAGAACTCTTGCTTTCATGCTGCAGCCTCCCGGACGGGGCAGGGGAGCCGGTCCCTGCGGTGGCGTAGTGGCAGGTATCGGGTCATGCCTGATCCATTGCCGTGCGCTTGCGCGCTACGGTCCTTGTCCTTGATGTGCCGTGGACGGGGTCGTGGTTCGCTTGCGCTGCCTCGCGGCCCGGCCGCAGGGCGAGGGCCGCTCCCGACAGGATCGAGAAGATCGCGACCGGATTGGCCAGCGGAGAGGCGATGGCTGCCGGGATCAGGCTGAATACGGCCGCGCTGGCGAAGGCGCCGCCCAGCGTTTGCGATGAATCGGCGCCGATGCCCCAACTCGATCGGCGCGAGGGCTGGAAGATCGTCAGCAGGTACATCACGAAGGAGACGCTGCCGATGACCCCCATCGCGCCGATGATCGCGGTCAGCATGCTGGATGAGCGGAAGCTGCCCGGGCCGATGCCAAGACCATAGGAATCGATCAGGCCGTGGATACCCTGCATGGCCCAGAACAGGCGCTGCTGGCCGGAATCGGTCGAGGATTTCGCGACCGTCATTTCCAGCACGAGGTTTCCTATCGCCGTTGCCACTTCAGGGATCGACGCCATGAGGATCGCGACCATGAACACGATCATGAAACCGACGAGGGCAAGGCGCTGGATCTTCCCCTGCGGCGCGAGAGTGGGAAAGGCGAGGGCGCGGGCGAGGAAGATCAGGGCATAGCCGGCCAGCGCGACATAGGCGGTCGACGAGGTGCTGATGACCAGCATGACGGTCAGGATGGTGGCCAGCAGGCCCGTCTGCCGGGGGCGGATCGAGCGGTACCAAAGCTCGGCATTGACCACGAGGGCAATGAAGCACGACCCGGCGTAGGACGAGGCTTCGGGCAGAAGGCCGCGTATGCGCACGAAACCGTCCACCTCGACGTTCATCTGAACGTAGTCGCCGTTGCGGAAGATCGCGAGAACGTCCTCCAGCGGCGTTCCGCGCGCGACGAGATCGAGCAGTCCGGTAATGATGAAGAACCAGCCGCTCCAGATCGCGGTATCGATGAGGACCTTCTTCGATCCGCGCGCCTGGCAGAAGATGTAGGCGGCAACGGCCAGCAGCAGCGTTCCGACAAGATAAGTGGCCGCCGTCAGGTTCTGCGAGGTCGGGCCGAGGGGAATGACATCGAACAGTCCCGAACCCGGTATCGGGCGCATCGGATAGACTGCGATCGCGCCGCCGAACAGGCGTGGCCCGATGTATGAATTGGCGATGCCGTAGAAGCAGAACAGCACCAGCCAGGCGTTCGCCCGAACGGCATCGGGAAAGTAGCCGTAGAGGCCGCCCTTGGGTGCGAAAATGCGCAAGTAGACGAAGAGCAGGGCGAACTGGACGGGCGGGATCGAGGACCCTCCGAGCGAGGGCAGCAGGATCGCCGCCGATCCGTCGAACAGGCCGCTGACAATAAGGAAGATGAAGGCGCTGCCGGGGCCGCCGAAGAGCACGATCGCTGCGCCGACCACTATCTGGATCAATCCGATGAAGGTGAGTTCCAAAGATAGTTCCCCATGATCCCGCGCGGTTCAGCGGCCGAGCGACTGGCCCGAAGCCTGTTTGGGCATCGACGGGCGCGCTGCTCTCCATGCCTTGGCCCAGCCGATCATGTTCAGGAACCTAGCACCGCGAACGCGCGCGCCGCCAATGCGCATCCGGGTTAGCCCTGCCGACGATCCGGCTTTTTTGGACGGTGAGCAGGTCTCGGCTAACAGCGCCCGCGAGGGCCTTTTCAAGCCGGGAAGCGCTCTGAAAAAGCGGACTAATCCTTATCAGCAAGTGCTCCGTGGGAGGCGCTGGGTCATCATGCAGGCAGTTGGTTCGCTTGTATGCGCCATGACGGCCGCGCGCGTCCCGGGGGACGGGATCTCGCGCAACGCATTCAGATTGGGTCAAAATCAGAGAAGCTGGCTGCCCTATGAAGATCGGTTCCATCGTGCCTGCAAGCGATGCCTCTGCACTGGAGGCCTTGCTGCCACGTTCGATCTGGGAGGGCATGGACCCGATCGATCCTACCCCGATGAAGCATTTCATCTGGCACGAGGCCTGCTTTGCGACGATGTATCGCAATCGCAAGGCCGTCCTGCTTACCACCAACGGGGGCATAGCCGCCTTCGTTCGCAAGGGGGCGTTGCCGACCCTGTTCCTGGCAGGCGCGGAGGAACTGGCCGAACCGGCAGAGGCGGCCTACGCCGATGCCGAAGCGGCGGAGCGGCTTGCCGATGCCATTCTCGACCATCGCCTGCCGGTGAAGCTGGGCCAGCCGCCGGCAGGCACGGTCTTTGCGGATATCTTCGCGGCAAAGGCGCAGCGGCGCGGCCTGCTGGTCACGGCGCCGACCGAAGGTTCGCCCTACATCGAACTTGACGAGAGCTGGAAGGATGCCCTCGCGCGCTTCAATTCGCGCAGACGTGCGGATTTTCGCCGGATGCGCCGCCGTGCCGAGGAAGACGGCGAAGTCGCTTTCGAGTTTCACGAACCTCGCCCCGATGAGGCTGAAGTGCTGCTCGAGCGCGCGATCGAGGTGGAAGCGAAGAGCTGGAAATCGCGCACCCGCACCGCGATTGCCGACAACAAGGTGCAGCTCGACTTCTTCCGCCGCTATGCCCGGCTCGCCGCACAGGAAGGCATCTTCCGGATCGCCTTCATGAAGATCGGACCCGAGATCGCCGCGGCCCAGATCTGCGCCGAATGCGACGGCAGCTTCTGGCTGTTCAAGATCGGCTACGACGAGCGCTTCGCCCGCTGTTCGCCCGGCCAGCTCCTGATGCTCGAAAGCATCCAGCAGGCCGCTGGCCGCGGTCTGAAGCGCTACGAGTTCCTCGGCAAGGCGGCAGGCTGGACTGCCTTCTGGGCTTCCAGCGAACGCCCGCGGATGAAATTCAACTACTACCCCTGGAACCTGCTGGGCGCGGCAGCCCTGGTGAAGGACGTTGCCGCGATGGGGCGCAAGAAGATCAGCCAGTTCATCGAAGGTCGCAACAAAGAAAGATCGCAAGATGGGAACGGTTAAATCCTTCAACGGCATCTTTGCCTTCCTGGTGTTGCAGTTCCTGCTGCTGTTGCTGCTGGAACTGACCGACATCAGCCTGTTCATCGGCGAAGCCTTTTCCTTCGCCGGGCCGATAGGGATGGCCGAGCACCTGTTGCTGGTTTCGGCGATCCTTGCGTTGCTGTGGTTCGCGTGGTCCGCCCTGATGGAGCCGGTAGAGATCTATTGGGGCACGAGCGCCAAAGTCCGCATGCGCAAGTGGATGTTGCCGGCGCTTCTGGCCATTGCCTGCATGATCGCCGCAACAGCTGCGGTCGTCCTGGTGACCCGCCGCGCATCGCCGGCGGGCGTGGAATCCTCACTGGTCTCCTTTGCCCTGCTGCTCGTGCCGACCGCGGTAACGGCACTGCTGCTGGTTTCGGCATTGCGGCGCTGGCAGGCGATCAATTCCGGCATTGCGATCATGCGCGGGGCGCTGGAGCGAACCGGACCGTCGGCAGGACTGGACCGCGTCAGGGTCTCGATCGACTGGGAAGACAGCGCGTCCTCGGTCTCGGTGCGGCCCAATCCGCAGGGTTTTACTTTCGCCGGGCTTACTTCCAGGCCCTGGCACGATCCGAAGGACTTTGCCTGGCTGCCCGCATTCGTCAACGCGGTGGATGACTTGCGGGCGGAAGCGGAGGCAGTCCTGCTCAATCACGAAACGCGGATCGAACATTATCACTACGTCGGCCTCGACGGCGATTTCTGGCGCAACTTCAGCTTCGTCAAGCGGCATGAGGAAGTGCCCGAGAACCTTGCCCTGTGTCCGGTGGTGGCCGTCCTGCTGAAGACGATCCCGGGATATCCGGCCTTTCGCGATGCCATGTTCTCGATCCTCGGGCCCCATGGTTTCATTCGCCCGCATCGCGACGTGTCCAACGTCTTCCTCACCCTGCACCTACCGCTGATCGTTCCGCCCGGCGGGCACATCGAGGTGGGCGGGATCCGGCGCGAGTGGCGTTACGGCGAGCCGCTGATCTTCGATTCTTCCTATGCCCACGAAGCGGAAAACAGCTCTACGCAGCCGCGGATCGTCCTGCTGGTCGACTTTCCCCACCCCGAATTGACGAAGGCGGAATGCGACTGGATCCGGGCCTCGAAAATCTAGCTTGCGACTGCAAGCACGGGATCAAGGGTGACACATTGACCAGGCAGTGCATCGCATTCGTCACCGACGAGAACTTCTTCCTGCCGACGTTCGTTGCGGCCATCCTCGCCCGCAAGCACTGCTCGCGCGACACCGATGTCGTGATTACCTTCACCGAGGCCTCTGTTGGTCGTCACGTGGCGCAGGACCTGTGTGCGCGAGAGAATATCGTCTTTCAGGACACCAGCGCCTTCTTCACCGAGCAGTTATCGGTGCTCGACAAGTCGAAGTTCGCCGGCCGGATCAGCATTGCCGCCATGGGGCGCCTCCTGTTGCCAGCGGTGCTTCCGGAAATCTACGAGCAGATCATCTACCTGGACGGCGACGTGCAGGTCGTGGGCCCGCTCGATTATCTTGAAAACTACAGGGTGCCCGAGGGCAAGTTCCTCGCCGCACTGGACTACGTTCCGGTGCTCTCCGTCCTCAAAGGGGCGAGCCACGAGGACTATTTCAATTCCGGCGTCATCAAGTTCAACCGCAAGGGCTGGATCGGACGCAGGGCCTTCGATTTCTTCGTTGAGAACGGCGGGGCCTATCACGATCAGGGGGCGCTGAATGCCGTGAAGGGGGACGCGTGGATCCCGATTTCCAACAAGTGGAACTTCCCGCGCCAGTTCATGCACCTCGTCGATGACGGTGCGCCGGCTATCATTCATTACATGTCGCACCCCAAGCCCTGGGACGGCGTGTTCTTTCCGTGGAGCCGGCGCGAGCACGATGTCTATCGCGACTATCTGAAGAAATATCCGCAGTTGCGCCGGTTTCGCAGGAGCATTTCGCTGGCGAGGCGGGCGCTCTACCGGTTCCGCTCGTGGGACATGCGCCGCAGGAACGAATACCGGCACTGTTCCGCCAGACTGGCTTCAGTTCTCTATTGAGCTTTGAAAGCACGGCGCGCGTGGCGGGCCGTCAACTGCGATGGCAGTCGGGATGTCGCGCGGCGTAGCATTCGGACGCGGGTTAGTGCGCCCCAACCCGATTCACGCGGCGCCCGCTTTCAGTTCATGCGGTTTTCGGACTCGATCTGGTCTGCCACCGTACGCAGCAGTGAGGGTAGCTCCGAGCGCATCCCGAGCATTTCGTACATGTTGAGCGTGGCGCCCAGCATGGCGAGTGCGACCGTGGACGCGGGAGAGCCATTCCTTATCAGTTTGGCATACCCATCCATCAGGGACTCCGCCACCTCGACGAAGTCGACGAAGTTCGAGGAACTTTGATCTGCGAGCAAGCGTTGTAATCCTCTCATTATTTTTGCAGATCGATCGTCAGACGATGTCATCGGCGCTCATCCAACCCAAGCTGCAAGCGCACTGCTGCAGCACGTACACATGATGCCGAGGCCCCCAGCTCGACGTCGGCTTCAACTGGGTAATCGGTACTTGTGCAATACCGGCAGATAGATGCCTCTGCGGCTTTCGCGCCCGTTATCCGAAGGTACCCGACAGTTGATTTATGCAATACTCTTAGCATCGTCCGGCGCGTTGGCGGAACGGGTAAATGGGCTAAGACTCGTGGATAAGTCCCGTTTTGGCGACTAACTTGCTGATCCTTCTCTTATTAACTTGCATGGCTGACCCTCCGTTTAATTCTGCAAGTGGTCTCACAAACCTCGTTATCGGTACGGCATCCCAATATGTTGTTCAGCGCTTCATTCGATGGTCCCGCATAGTCATGCGAAACTTGCAACTGTTCAGTACGCTGCGCGCTCCAGTTCGGTGAACTGCCTGAATTTCTGTCCGAAACTCTGCGGCGAGAACTGCGCGGCGCGCTGGATCGCGTGGCGTGGGTCGAACTCGGGCAGGAACGCTTCCATCGTCGATACGGCGTCCACCAGCGCCTCGGTCTCCTGGCTGTCGAAATAGATGCCGGTCCGGCCGTGTTCGACGGTGTCGAGCAGGCCCCCGCGCGCGTAGCCGACGACGGGACGGCCAGAGGCCATGGTTTCGACCGGTGTGAGGCCAAAATCCTCCTCAGCGGTCATCACCAGCGCGCGGCAACGGGCGTAGGCTTTGACAAGCCCGGCAAAGTCGAGCCGGTCGACGATGCGGATATTGGGTCCGGCTTTCGCCTTGAGCGCTTTCGACATGCCGCCTGTGCCGACCATCAGCAGCGGCAACCCGTTTGCATTGAACGCGTCAACGGCAAGGTCCGGGCGCTTGTAGGGCACCATCTGGCCGACCCAGAGATAGTAATCGTCGATCTCGGTCGAGGGCGTGAAGAGACCGGTTTCGACCGGCGGGTGAATGACTTCCGCCTCACGCCGCCAGACCTTGCGGATACGCTGCCGGATAAACTCGGAGTTTGCCGCGAAGCGGTCGACGCGGGCACTGGAGCTGACATCCCAGGCGCGCAACCGGTGGTACATCATCGGCATGGCGCGCCGGGCCAACCAGTTCGCCTCCTTCTTGTAGCGATGGTAATGGTCCCACAGGTAGCGCATCGGTGAATGGCAGTAGCACGCGTGCAGCGCGGTCGGCGCGGTGATGACGCCTTTGGACGGCCCCGCCTCGCTGCTGATGACGAGGTCGTAGCCGCTCAGGTCCAGTTCCTCGAGGGCCATGGGCATCAGCGGCAGGTAGTATTGGTAGAGCTTCTTCGACAGCGGCATGCGATCGATGAAGCTCGTCGTGACTTTGGCCGCCCGGATCTTCGCAGAGACCGCATCGGGATCGTAGACGTGGGTGAAGATGTCAGCTTGCGGATAGAGGTCGAGCATCTGCTCCAGCACCCGCTCGCCGCCGCGCATGGAGACCAGCCAGTAATGGACGATCGCCACGCGGGGCTGCGAGAAAGGCGCGGCGCCCGCGGATGGTCGCCAGTCGCTGCGGCTGGCGACGATGTTCATGAATAGTACTCGCTGTACTTGCTGTAGTAGAACGAGACGTCCTCACGGTCGAAGTAGGCTTTCTTGCGCAGATCGACCTGGTTGAGCGCGACGCCCACGACGTTGACCAGCTTCTTGGGCAGGCGCGCGCGGGCGGTGCGAATGGCAAAGCTGGACGTCTTGCACCAATGGGCGGCTAGGACGACGGCATCGGCCTGGCAGGCGATTGAGCGCGTGGCCGCGATCGGCAGGATCGGCGGCAGGTCGAGGATGATGCGGTCGAAATGCGGCCGCAGCTTCTCCAGCAGGTCGATGAAGGGCTGGCCGGTCAGGAGCTTGTCCGGCGCATCGGACTTGGGGCCGAGCGGCAGGACGCACAATACGCGGTCGCGCAGAAGCTCTTCGACATCGAGCGGCGAAGTGCCGTTGAGCACTTCGATCAGACCCGGTTGGTCGGGGCCGACATCGAGCAGGCGGCTGATCCCGCGCCGGCGCAGGTCGCAGTCGATAAGCATCGTACGCTCGCCGTCGGCCGCCAGTACGTGCGACAGGCAGCACGAGAGCACCGTCTTGCCTTCGCCGGGCAATGCCGAGGTGATCGCGATGACCTGTGCCCGGTTCATCGTCGCCTGGTCGATGGCCGTGCTGAGCACCCGGAAGGATTCGGTGAATACCGACTTGGGGTTGTCGCGGATCGCCGATATGGCGTGCGGCTTGCCTTCGTGGACGGATGCCAGCAGCGGGATCGAGGCGAGGCAGTTCTCGCCCAGATCGTGTTCGACTTCGTGCGCCGACTTGATGCCGTGGAACAGGGCATCGGCGATATAGGCCGCAATCACCCCAAGCCCGAGGCCGATGACGAGCGCCAGGGCAAGGTTCAGCTTCAGGTTCGGGGAGATAGGCTTCATCGGATCGTTGGCAAGCGAGAGGATCCGGGCCATCGGCTTCGAGGTGCCTTCGGCTGCTAGCAATTGCTTGTAGCTGTTCAGATAGGTCTCGTAGATGCCCTGAGACGCTTCGGCGGAGCGCTCAAGCTCGCTCAGGCCGACCATCGCCGCATTGTTCGAGGCAAGCATCGAGCGGGCATGGGAAAGGCTGCCGGCGATCGAGGCCAGGCGATCTTCGGATACGTCCTTCTTTGCGCGCAAGTTGGAGATCACGCGTCCGATCTCGTCCTGGATCTGCTGGCGGACCTGAGCGAGCTGATTCCGGGTCCGTATCAGTTGCGGGTGATTGGGGCCGTAGCGGGCTTCCAGGCTTGCGACTTCACCGGCGAGCGTTCCCTCCTGCGTGCGCAGAGAGGAAACAACCGGCGAATCCAGCGCTTCGCCGACATCGTCTCCCGATGAGCCCGAACGCAACTGCCCCAGTGCGGTCTGCAGGCGCGCATTGGCTTCCGCCGACTCGGCCCGGGCGCGCGTCATCTCGAGGTTGTAGTTCGAGATTTCCTGTTCGGTCAGCGATGCGCCCGAGGTGCTGAGCAGGTTGTTGGCGATACGGTACTGCTGCAGCGCGCTGGTATCGGCCTGGGCCTGTTCGCGCAGGCTGACGAGGCGCTCCTCGACCTGCTTGCGGATCTGCGAATTGCGTTCCTCGTCCTGCGAGGTCTGCCAGTTCGCGAACTGGTGGGCATATTCGTTGACGATCTGGCGCGCATCGCTGGGAACTGCGGCATCGTAGGAAATGGTCAGCGCGAAACTGGTGCCGGTGCGCTGCGCATTCACCTTTTCCTGCATGAGATCGAAGAGCGTACGCCGCTCCTCGGCGTCGAGGCCTTTGTCGATCTTCAGCGCATCGGCGACGCGGCGCGCCATCTGGCGGGACTTGATGATCTCCACCTGGGTGTCGACCAACTGGCTGGTCAGCGGCACCGGGGCCGTCGGCGTATCGTCCGCACTGGGCAATCCGCTGCTTTGTTCGACCAGCATAACGGTCGCTTCCGCGCGATAGACTTTCTTCGACAGCAGGCTGATCGCCAGGCCCGCTAGCAGGCCGAGAATTGCGAAGGCGATGATGATCTTCAGGCGTCGCCGAAAAAAGCTGATGCTTCCGCTGAGATCGAGGCGGTCAGCCGAGGCCAACGACCGCCCGGTGGTTCTTTCCAGCGCCGACGAACCGGGTTCGGCTCCGGACGCAACAATTTCACGAGATCCGCTCATTGCAATTCTCCAGCGTGCGGATTGCGGTCTGCACGCGTAAGGCCGGGCTGGTTCGTCACAAGGCGACCCTTATGCCGGCCGAAACCGATGCCCCGCTGTAGCTGCGGCCGCTCGCGCCGCCGGACTGTTTGCGGTAGCCGCCCTCGACCACGGCCGAGATATTCCTGGTGATGCGGTACTGGACGTTGCCGTAGCCGGTATAGCGGCGATCGGTTCCGGACAGTCCGCGATAATCCTCGCCGGTATAGACGGCGCCTGCCTCGACCAGCATCCTGTCACCCAGTGCCCGTTGTACCTTGAGCCGGAAGTCGCTGCGCACGATCGCGGGAATGTCGCTGAGCGGGCTGGAGTCGACGAAGCGCTCGCCGCTGGCCGTGAGCTTCCACTTGGGCGTCGGCGTCCAGGTCGCCTCGACCCGGTAGTTCAAGCCGGTTGCGGCCTTGGTGCCCGGTGCGTCGAACTTCTGGTGAATGTAGCCGACAGCGGCGATCACATCGACCAGCTTGCTGACTTCGTAGTGGATGCCGGCCAGTGCCGAATAGCCCTTGGAATCGCGCGAAACGCCGAGGTTCTGGTCGTAGGTGACGTCGTTGACCGAGAATTCGCTGTAAAGCCGCATGACCGGGGAAAGGCGATAGCTGGCCTTGAGCGTGGCCTTCTTGATCTCGGCGTCGCGGAAGCTCAGGTCGATGCTTGTGTCGTTGATGCTGGCGTTGAGGTATTTGCGCCGGGTGAAGGAACCGGCAAGCCCGGCTTCCAGAATGCCGCCGGTGCGTTCGATGCTGCCCTCGATGTACTTGTCGTCGAAGCGGACCGGGCGATCGGTCAGGAACTGGTCCCCGGCAGTGCCGCGTATCTCGATTCCGCGCAGATACCCGCCCCGAGCATAGACGTCGATGCGGTCGCCGAGGTCGAGATGGGCGTGTCCGTCGACATGGTAGGTGGTGGAGTTTTCGGCGGACGTGTCCGAATATTTGCGGGTCGTAACGCCGGCGCGCACGCCCACTTCGTGACGGGCGAGGTTCGTCGTCAGATGAAATTCGGACTGGAGGAGGGCGCTGGTGTCGTTGGTCCGGTTCTGTTCGACGTTGTAGATATTGGAATCGTAAATGCCCTGGAGGGCCGAAGTGTTGTAAAGGAACAGGCTGCCGGAAATGGGTATGCCGGCGCCGCGTTCCGGCTCGAAGATGTCGGTGGGCGTCTCGACAACGTCGACCGCCTGCGCCGAGGCGACACGCGGCATGGCGAAAAGGGCGAGGAAAATGGCGCCGCGCGCTGCCAGCGAGGGCCTGCTGCGGTTGTCCTGCGGCATGCCCACGTAGATCACGTGCTGGACCAGCCTTTCGCGCTGCTCTCCCTTGGAGAAAGCGAGGCGCAGGATCAGCGGGGCAATTTCCAGCAGGTCGACGGTTCGAGACGTCGAAATAGGGGTGCGATTCGTCGCGAAACCCGTGGATTTGCGAAACTCCTTCCCCCTTTGTGCGTTGAATCCGTGCTTGATAGCCGGAATGATTAAGATTGGCTGGATCAAGTTGCCCAAAAGGAGTAGAGCGCGACGTGTGATGGATAGCGTATTTGCCATGAATGAACTGCCCACGGAGAAGCGCTCAGTTGCGCGTGAGCCGTCTCGAGGTCCTGGCCGCAGCTTCGCGCGCGGCCTCGTTCTGGCAGTGCCCGCAGCCATTGCCCTGTGGGCGCTGGTGTTCTGGCTGATCACCTGATTTCGTCCCCCCATTACCAGGCTCCCTTGCGCGCCAGAACGGCGGGAACCGTTGCGAGCAGGATCCGCAAATCGAGCTTGAAAGATTTGCGCCGGGCGTAGAGGCGATCAGTCGCCACGCGCCGGCGATAGGACACTTCGCTGCGTCCGGTGACCTGCCAGAGGCCGGTCAGGCCGGGCTTCGAGGTCAGGTAGCACGAAGCATGGCGTCCGTAGTGATGCAGTTCGTCGAAGACGATCGGCCGGGGGCCGACAAGCGTCATCGATCCCATCAGCACGTTGAACAGTTGCGGCAGCTCATCGAGGCTGGTGCGGCGCAGGAAGTCGCCCAGCGGCGTGACGCGCGGGTCCTCGGTAAGCTTGTGCATCGCTTCCCACTCGCGCCGCATCTTCGGATTCTTCGCCAGCAGCACGACAAGCCGCTCCTGCGCGTCGCAGTACATCGAACGCAGTTTGTAACACTTGAAGGGCTGGCCGTTCTTGCCAACCCGCTGGTGCGCGAAGATCGGCGGGCCGGGGTCGTTTATCAGGATGACCGCGATCAATACAACGAATACGGGAAGCAGCAGGATGATAAGGGCGAGGGCGCAGACGATGTCGCGGATCCGGCAAAGGCCGAAGTGTGGAGGGTCCCCGCTTTGCGTGGCGATGATCCTGGCGGCGCGAACTGCACTGTCGGCAGCTGCGGGAGTGCTGCGCACCGTCTCGAGTCGCGGTTTCGAGATCAGGGCCGCCTCGGCCGCGCTGGACGATGCCACGGCAATACAGGAGCCATATGCTTGATCCCCCTCGCTCCCTTTGCGTGACATGTCTTTGCTAGATGTGTGCATCTCTCGATCTATTCGACCAGTAATCCCTGCCACCCATCTGCGTTCAAGAATGAGCGCAGATCGCACTCTGACGATTTCCCAGATTAGGGTGCTGCACAACCGGGCATCCGGTGTAGCGCTTTTCTACCCAATGAGGCTAAACCGGTCGTCCGGGAGATGTTCCCGTTCGCTCTAAATGGTCGTTTCGGGCCGTTTAATTGGCGGTTACGATAGCCATACGCGAGACACGACAAGTGATTCCGCGTCCCCGTTCGTTGCATTTCGGGATTGAGGAGATCGTTGATGCGCCCCCAGGATCGCAGACTTGGCAAAAGGCCCCACCTGCTTCTTTCGGGAATCGTTCTGGGCACCCTGCTCGTGGCGGCGCCGGCTCAGGCGGGCCTGCCGCTCACGTCGGCGCAGGAAGCGAATGCCGGGCTCATATCCGGCTATCAGGTTTCGACCGGCGACAAGCTGCGTATTACGGTGTTCGATGAGCCTACACTCACCGGCGACTATGAGGTGGGCGACGATGGCGCCGTGGCCTTTCCGCTCATCGACCCTGTCGATGTCAACGGGCTGACCACAAGTGAACTGGCCAATGCGATTTCCAACCGGTTGCAGAAAGGGGGCTATGTCCTCGTTCCCAAGGTAGCCGTCGAAGTGACCGAGCACCGGCCCTTCTACATCCTCGGCGAAGTGACCAAGCCGGGCGAATATCCCTATAGCGGGGAACTTACGCTCAATCAGGCGGTAGCGAAGGCGGGAGGCTTTACGGCGCGCGCCAACAAGCGCGTGATCAAGCTTCAGCGCCAGAGCGCGAAAGGCGCCACGCGAATCAAGCTGGACGGAACGCCGCTGAAGATTGCACCGGGAGACACCATCATCATCCAGGAATCGTTCTTCTGATCACAAGTACCCGTTAACCGGGGGTTGCAAACTGATCCAAATCTGGACTCGTTTACTCCTTGTTCGGGTATACCCAGAAAGAGTTATATCGGCGTTAAACTAATGTAAAGGCGTCCTTTTAATTGGGGAATCTGACGCGCCTGTCCCATAATACGACTAAGCATGTTAGCTGATAGTTGATTCCTATATCAGGTTGCCGCATCGTCTCAGCATAAGAGAAATGGAGTCGCGCTTCCGATCGGTCCGGCATTCTGCTGGGCCGTGGTAATGCCCTGCGGGGTCAATCGGGGGGACTGCACATGTACAGGGACGTCTGTTTAGTAAGTGAATGCGAAATAACCAGGGAAGGCCTGGGTAATATCCTGAAGTCCGAGGGCTTCAACATCATCGGTTCCTACGGGGCCATAAAGGACCTCGAGAAGCAGGATTTCGGAGCCGAGTTCTTTTTCGTTCTCGATGGAATTGCCGCAGACGACCAGTCTGATGCGGTGCAGAAGTTGAAGGCGCGGTTCGATACCGTTCCCGTCGTCATCCTGTCGGAGCGATTCGACTTCAATACGATGCTGGAATGCTTCCAGTCCGGTGCACAGGGGTATATTGTGCGCTCGATGAAGGCATTGCCGCTGATGACATCCTTGCGGCTCGCCGCCATGGGTGAACGCGTACTGCCGCCCGACCTTGTCGATGTGTTCGAGCAGCAGACATTCACGCCGATCCTGCGTACTGCGGAAAAGCCGGACGAGGAAGTCAACCGAGCGCGTCTTTCGCCGCGCGAACTCGATGTTCTGTGCTGCCTGATGGCAGGCTATTCGAACAAGGTCATCGCTCGCGAACTCATGGTTTGCGAAGCGACGGTGAAGGTCCATGTGAAGGCCATCCTTCGCAAGCTCAACGTCCACAACCGGACGCAGGCTGCGATCTGGGCCAGCTCGCGCGGGCTGTCCGACATGGAACTGCATGCCTGAGGACAGGTCCGGGCGCGTCTTGGGCGGCCCGTCACCGGCTCTTGAATAGGCGGGCCATACCCGGCCCGCCTTTTCCTGTTCAGGGCAGGCGTATATTCGTGAGAAGGCGCGCCGGGCTGCAGGATATCTCGATTATTGCGAAAAAGCCTTGGACAGCGCCGGTGTTCAGCGGTTGCGCATGAGCTGATCGAGCGACTTTCGATCCTTCGGCAGGCACTGATCCTCACTGGGCCTGGCAGTTCGGTCGCAATCCCACAGGATCACTTCCATTCCCGACGCGCGATCGCGCACGAAGAGAAACAGCGGTCGCTCCATCTGCGCCGGCACGAGGTTCGTGTTGCGGCTCAGTTCGAGGCCTTGCCCGTATCCCATGACCGTGCAGGCCGGCTTTTTCAGGCACTGGCTCAGGGCGGTTACGGCCCAGGGGCTACTCGGCGAGTTCGGGTCAAGCCCGATCAACTGGGCCTGGCTGACGCCGACGGGGATGACCGGGGCGCTCGCTGCCGCATCGAGCGTAGCCATTTGCGGAGCGAGAAGCGCGGTGGCTTCACCCTGCGTTTCCGGCCGTGGCCGGCCTTGCGCCAGTTCGGCTTCATTCGCCTCGGCGCCCGCATTCCGGTTTCGGGCAAGATGGCCCTGGCCGCCCGGCCAGCGGTAGAAGATATGGGCACCGATCTGGCTGACCTGCTGCAGGGCGCCGCTCCACCAGGGCGAGACGTAGTCCGCATGGTAGTGTGTGGCCTGGCCAACGGTATCGTCGACCGAGCCGGTCAGGGCTTTTTCCGCCAGCTTCTGGGCCAGTGACCATTGCTGCGCCGACGGGAAGCGGCGCTGCATCGATCCGTCGCAGGTGAACGTGAATTGGCATCCGGTGGTGCGTTCGCTGCCTTCGAACACGACGCCGCATACGGAGCTGGGAAAGGTGGGATGGCGGACGCGGTTGAGCACGACCTGCATCACCGACCTTTGTCCCTCTGGATCGTTTCCGGCCTCGTACCAGGCAGCGGCGGCAAGGCAATTGACCGCACGTTCGCGGTCGTCGGTCGTTCCCTTGTAGAAGAACGGCGCCGCGCTGCGGGGCTTGGCATAAGTCACGGTCAGCATGGCCGGTTGTTGCGGCATGTGGCCCCAGTCTGCCACGGTCGGCGCGGCTTGGACCATCTTTACGGGCCTGGCCGATGCCGGGGCAACGGTATCGCCGAGCCGCGGTATCGCCTCGTGGCGCGCCGGTGCCGGGCTGGCGCTGTGGGCCAGCATCATCACCATCACGAAAACGGGAACGACCCCCGCGACCGCATACTTCGTTTCGCGGTCGACGAGCATCTGCTTCACGTGTTTGGCCGGCGTTGCCGCCATGCGCGAACGGGCGAGACCTGGGGGGGCGGTGAACTTCACGGGAGGGAGGATGCGGTTGATCGGATTGGCTTGCCAGCGAGCTTTTGGAGTAGGCAGCGGAGCGTTCGAAGTAGTGGGCGATAAGTGCCGCAGGACTGGGGATAGTTCCTTGGGTATGCCCCTTTATTCCGCGTCGCGGGCCTAGCTCGTGAAGCAGGTCATGGCCGGATTCGGTAGCCTCTACGCGAAAGGGGTACGGGCACCGGCCGCCGTTAAGCCAATACGGTCGGCCCCAACGAAAGCCTATGACTTCAGAAGCTTCTGTGCGGCCGTACAGAGCAGCTTTTCGTCGTTCGGCACTTCGCCGAGCAGCGCAATGGTGCCGTCGGGCATGCGGCGAGCGATCACCAGTGCAAACTCCTCGCCTTCCGGTGTAATCGCTTGGGCGGGCACTGCGGGAAGCGCCCGCAGCTTGCTTTCGATCTTTTCCAGTTTCGACTGGCGCGGGGCCCCGACCTTGCGCTTGCGCGCGCGTTCCGTCTTGACGATCCCCTTGAGCCCGCCCTCGTAGGCGAGCAGGTAATCGACGAAGCCGCCGGCCGTCACGCCCTTGCGCCGGCCATGAGCCAGTGCCGTTGCATATTCGGCGAGGCGCGAGCGGTCGTAATGGCTGCCGAATACCAGCTTGACGATCGGCGTCATCGGCGCGCGTGCCTGCATCGTCAGGCCCGCTTCCATCACCATGCGCTCCAGCCTGTCCGGCGCGTCAAGAGCGTAGAGGGAAAAGTCGTAGGCGGCACCGATCGCCTTGTAGAGCGCGACATGCGAACGTTCTTCGCTCGAACTGGCCGCTTCGACCTGTTGCCGCGCCTCTTCGAGCGACATCAGGAACTCGTCGTAGTTGATCAGCAGGCTTTCGTCTGCCGATGGCGCTTCGAACGTCTCGGTCAGGAGGAGCGGTTCTTCCTCTTGGAGCGTGCCTGAGCCAGCTTCGTCCTTGGTCGGGATCTCGGCACTGATCGGCAGGAGATAGGGCTTCATCGTCGCTTCGGAGGGGCGGGTCGGCTGCGCTTTGGCAATCTGGTCGCGATCCCCGGAGACGCATACGAAAAGCACCGGTGGCTGCTGCGGGGCCTTGGCCAGGCGCGGCATCTCTTCCGGATTGAACTCTTGCTCGAGCAGGAGTTCGCCGAGCTCCTCGGCCTGTTCGAGCGGCTGCATGGGCTGGTCGAGATTAAACATGACGTCGACCAGAAATGTCCCGCGCTCGCGCCCGAGAAAGGGCAGGGCCAGTCCCCGACATTCCCTCGTCATGCCATTGCTGTCCGTCACGCATTCCCTGAACTCCGTCGCATCGGCTTCTTCGACAGCCTGCTGCGAAATACGATGCAGCAGCACGACTATCGGGTTCTCGATCGGGAGGTTCGGCCAGGGATCGCCGGAGATCTCCGCCAATTGTGGCGCCAGATCTTCGCCAAGATAGGAGATCGTCGGCAAGGTGACTTCCGGATCCCATGCCACCTGCACGCAGTTGGGCGTGAACAGGCGGGTTTCCTCGATCGCGCTGTGTGCGATCGAGGGCAACTCGTCATCTTCGCGAAGGGCCTCCCAGCGGGCGTAGGCCAACGCGGCTACCTTGTTGAACCGTTCCCCGGCACCTTCGTCCTGACCATCCATCATTGCCTCCTCGTCGAGCGGCCCCTGCGCTCGCCAGTCTGACAGTTCAGAAGGATAGACCATGCAAATGACCCTCGGCGCCGGGAGACTGTCGCACTGGTAGGATTCGTACTCCCCCGATGCCGCTATGGTCTCATTGTGATCACAAGGGCACAAGTAAGCCCTCGGGCTTACTCCAAAGGGCGAAGAATCGGGCTTTGGGAACCCAGGAATAGCGGTTGTCCTGGCTTGCTCAGCCGGTTGTCGGGGCCAGGTAATTGGTTCGAGATCTTGCTTTGGATCCAAGCTCGGCGGCGGCAGGAGGGAATACCGCCGCCGCCTCGCCCGGTCGCGACCCGCAGAGCGCCTAGAACCGATCGTTGTTCATCACCTTGGTCCACGCTGCGACGAAGTGGTTCACGAACATCTCTCGGGCATCGTCGGCGGCATAGGCCTCGGCGACGGCTCGCAGTTCGGAATTCGAACCGAACACGAGGTCTACCGGTGTCGCTGTCCACTTGAGCATGCCGCTGATGCGGTCATGGCCTTCGTAGAGCCCGGGGGATTTCTCGGACTTCGACCACTTCGTCGACATGTCGAGCAGGTTGACGAAGAAATCGTTGGTCAGCTGGCCCGGACGGCTGGTGAAGACGCCGTTGGCCGTGTGACCTGTATTGGCGTCAAGTGCGCGCATGCCGCCGACGAGGACAGTCATTTCCGGCACAGTCAGGTTCAGCATGTCCGCCTTGTCAACGAGCATCTCGGCCGGTGAAAGGCTGCTTTCCGTGCTGTAGTAGTTGCGGAACCCGTCGGCCTTGGGCTTGAGGTATTCGAACGAGGCGACATCGGTCTGCGCCTGGGTCGCATCGACGCGGCCGGGCGTGAACGGCACGACGACGGTGTGGCCGGCCTTTTGTGCCGCCTGTTCGATCGCGGCATTTCCGCCCAGCACGACGAGGTCGGCGAGCGAGACCTGCTTGCCGCCTTTGGCAGAGCGGTTGAAGTCCTTCTGCACGCCCTGAAGCTTCGTCAGGACCGCGGCCAGTTCGGCGGGGTCGTTGACTTCCCAGCCCTTGGCGGGATCGAGCCGTACCCGGGCGCCATTGGCGCCGCCGCGCATGTCGGTGCCGCGGAAGGTCGAGGCTGAGGCCCAGGCCGCCTTGACCAGTTCCCGTCCGCTCAGGCCGGTACCGAGGATCTTGGCCTTGAGCGCCGAAACGTCTGCAGGCTCGATCATGGCATAAGTCGCCTTGGGCAGCGGATCCTGCCAGGTGAAGCTCTCCTTGGGAGATTCTGCGCCGAGGTAGCGCGCGCTGGGACCCATGTCGCGGTGGGTCAGCTTGAACCACGCCCGGGCAAAGGCCTTGGCAAACAGATCCGGATCTTCGTGGAAGCTCTGGGCGATCTTGCGGAAACCGGGATCTTGTTTCAGCGACAGGTCGGTGGTGAACATGATCGGCGCGTGGCGCACGTCCGGCCTGTGGGCGTCGGGAACCAGGGCCGAGGCACTCTCGTCACTGGGGATCCACTGGATAGCGCCCGCCGGACTGCGCGTCTGTACCCAGTCGAAGCCGAACAGGTTGTCGAGGTACTGGGTGGTGAAGGCTATCGGATTGGCCGACCACGCGCCTTCGAGGCCACTGGTTACGGTGTCCTCGGCATTGCCCTTGCCGCACTTGTTGACCCAGCCGAAGCCCTGCTGTTCGGTGGGGGCACCAGACGGATCCGCGCCGACGCATTCCTCCGGCTTGTGGGCGCCATGGGCCTTGCCGAACGTGTGGCCACCAGCGATCAGCGCAACGGTTTCCTCGTCGTCCATGGCCATGTTGCCGAAGGCGAGCCGGATGTCGGCGGCCGCGGCGATGGGGTCGGGATTGCCGTTCGGGCCTTCCGGGTTCACGTAGATCAGGCCCATCTGGGTGGCCGCCAGCGGCCCCTTGAGACCGCCCTTGCCGTCACGCCGCTTGTCGTCGAGCCATTTCTTCTCCGGGCCCCAGAACACGAGGTCGGGCTCCCAGGCGTCCGCACGGCCGCCGGCGAAGCCGATGGTCTGGAAGCCCATGTTCTCCAGCGCGACGTTGCCGGCCAGCACCATCAGGTCGCCCCAGGAGATCTTGCGTCCGTACTTCCGCTTGATCGGCCAGAGCAGGCGGCGGGCCTTGTCGAGGCTTACATTGTCGGGCCAGGAATTGAGCGGTTCGAAGCGCTGTTCGCCACCGGCCGAACCGCCGCGCCCGTCACCTACTCGGTAGGTGCCGGCACTGTGCCAGGCCATGCGGATGAAGAAGGGGCCGTAATTGCCATAGTCGGCGGGCCACCAGGACTGCGGAGTGGTGAGGGCGGTGTCGATGTCCCTCTTGACCGCGGCCAGATCCAGCGTCGCGAATTCGGCGGCGTAGTCGAAGTTCGTGCCATAGGGATTGGCGCCGGCTTCGGTCTGGCGAAGCGCACTCAGGTCAAGCCGGTTGGGCCACCAGTCGCGGTTCGATATGGCCTCTTCTTCGGCCTGGGCTGGTGTGACTGCCATTGCGGGAGCCATGGCGGCCGCCAATATGGCGAGCGCGGAAATCGACGTCTTTCTCATGAGTATCCCCTCCGTTTGCAGACTTTTTCGCTGGGAGGACACCTGGTTAGCGAGATGCGGTCAGGCCGGAAAACAGATCAAACTGCTCAGAGTGATCGGGTTTTTCGATAGATAAACGAAATCAGTCGGTTATCCGAATGGCGCTTTGTGCGTTATTGCACTTTATTGCAGATTTCGTAGTGCGGCATTGCTGCGCCGCTTGTGGGCGGGCGCAGCAATGTGCTTAAATTTGCGTATTGATGCCGTATTCAGGCTTCGAGGTTTGCCCCGGTGAGTTCCTTGCCAATCGTCTGGGCGCAGGTCCGCAACTTCGGCAGAAGTTCGCGTATGGCGTCGCGCATGTCGATCGTCGTGGCGAAGAAGGCAACGGACAGGCAACCCTTGATTTGCCTGCCGACAAGAAGCGGTACGGCAATCGATGAGGTCTTGCCGGGGTTGAGGGTGAAGCGGTTGTAGCCGCGTGCCGCATAACCGCTGCTGTGCACGGTATCGATCAGCCCCCCTTCGCGCAGGAGCTGAAGCAGATTGTGCGTCTCGTCGTCCCCGAAACGGTCGAGGTTATCGAGAATGGTATCGCGTTCTTCTGCCGGACAGAAAGCGAGGTGGACCAGTCCCGCCGCGCAGTCGAGGAGCGGCATCGTGTAGCCGGGATGATAGTCGTTGTAGGTCAGCGAGGTCAGCGAATGGGTTGAATCGCGCAGGACCATGTTGCTCCCGACATGGGTCGAAAGGGAAATGGGCCAGCCGATCTCATGCGTCAGTTGGGCGATATGCGGGCGTACGGTCCGGACGAGCTCTCCATGGGCCTGGAAACCGTGGGAAAGTGTCTGGACAAGCGCGGTCGGCCGATAATGCTTGCGGCCTTCCTCTCGTTCAAGCAGCCCTTCATGCAACAAGGTCTGCACAATCCGGCAGGCCGTGGGATAGGGAACCCGCGAGGCTTGCGAGATTTCCATCATGTTCAGCGAACCCGCGCGGTTGATCGCCTGGAGGACACTGATTGCGCGGCTGATGGCCCGGATGGGGATGCCGCGACCGCTTGTTGCGTTGTCTTCGGCGTCGTTGGCAGTCTCTGGAATTTCGTACGATCTGCGATTGAGCGGGATAATCGCGGATGAAGCCATGCGCTGATGTTCCGTTTGTTTGCGGTTGGGAGAGGAGAGAGGAGAGAGGAGAGAGGAGAGAGGAGAGAGGAGAGAGGAGTTCACCAATGCTACAAATCTTACACACTGGTGACAAATTTTTTGACTTCACACCTTTCAGGTTCCGTCGGGAGGCTCGAGGTCGGCTTGAACTGACCCGCCATGCGATCAGGTTTCCTGCCGGTTTGCCGAGGTGCCTCCGATGGACGATGCCCGCGGCCTGCAACCGCTCGTCACGCGTGCGCCGGGTCAGCCGGACGGTCATTTTTCGGTCCATTCCAGCGCGGGCTTGCGTGAGGAGACCGGAGTGCTTCATGATCTCAACGGACTGACCGGCGCGCAGACGCTGCCGGCTCAAGGGGCAAAATATGGCTGCTGAAAAATCCGATCTCGACAACGACTACGCAGGTGCAGGGTTCGGCGGTGGCCTGGAGTCCGGCAAGCGGCCGGCCCTGCTGCTCGTCGACATGGTCATGGCCTATCTCGATCCGGAATCGCCGCTCTATGCACGGGGTGAGGCAGCGTTGGCGCAGGCGGTGCGCCTGGCCGAAGCCGCGCGCAAGGCCGGGGTGCCGGTAATCCTGACCAATGTCGAATATGTCGATGGCAAGGAAGGCGGGATGTTCTTCCGCAAGGTGCCGGGCCTGCGCAACTTCATGGCCGGCTCGCCGCTGGGCGCCTTCCCCGAGGAACTGACGCCGAAGCCGGGCGACCGCGTGCTCACCAAGTTCTATCCTTCTGCATTCTTCGGCACCGCACTGGCGCCGATGCTGGTCGCGGAAGGCATCGATACCCTGCTGATCGGTGGCTATTCGACTTCCGGCTGCGTGAGGGCCAGCGCGCTCGATGCGCTGTGCCACGGGTTCGTGCCGCTCGTCGTTGCCGATGCCTGCGCCGACCGCGATCCGCGCCCGCACGACGGCAACCTGTTCGATATCCGTGCCAAGATCGGTGAGGTCATCGACGCCGAGGCGGCGCTGGACGTCATTCGCGCCACATCGGCCTGAAGCGACTTCCCAACGTCTGGAAAGCTGTTCGGGCGCTGCGCGGCAAGTTGTCGTAACCGCGCCGCTCCAAGCCTGCCGGGACAGCAACCAAACGCAGGTGCAAAAGGTTTGGCACGGGACGTGTCCCGCTCCCATTCTCGGCAGCCGGCCCCCGGTGGCGACCGGCAGCTCATCCTGCTTGCCGGTCTCCGCCTGAGCGTGGGCAACCGGACACAGTTTCAAGAAAAAGTACCGTCGCCTGCCTCAGAATCTCGTGCTAGGCGCGCGCCGGACAGGATATCCGATGAACCGATTGCTCGCCCGCCTCAATATCGACCCCTACCTGCTGCTGCTGGTTTCGACCGTTGCGCTCGCCTCGGTCCTGCCTGCGCGCGGGGTCTTCGCGGACATCGCGGGAGGAGTGGCCGATGCCGGCATCGCGCTGTTGTTCTTCCTGCACGGAGCCAAGCTCTCGCGGCAGGCGATCATGGACGGCGCGCGGGCGTGGAAGCTGCACGTGTCGGTGGCATCGCTCACCTTCGTGCTGTTTCCGCTCATCGGCCTCTCGGTTTCGGCCATTCCCGGGCTGGACCCGGCACTGGCCACCGGCGTGCTGTTCCTGACGCTGCTTCCGTCGACGGTGCAGTCCTCGATCGCCTTCACCGCGATTGCCGGGGGCAATGTCGCTGCGGCGGTCTGCAGTGCCTCTTTCTCCAACCTCGCCGGTATCTTCCTGACGCCGCTGCTGACCGCGCTGCTGATTACGGGCAAGCAGGGCGGTTTCTCGAGCGATCCGGCGATCACAATTGCCGTGCAACTGCTGCTGCCGTTCCTTGCCGGCCATTTCCTGCGCCCTTGGATCGGCGAGTTCGTGGCGCGGCACAAGAAAGTGTTGGGCTACACCGACCGCGGCTCGATCCTGCTGGTGGTCTATACCGCTTTCGGCGCGGCCGTGATCGACGGGCTGTGGAGCCGCGTGACCATTGGCGAACTGGCGCTGATCGCGGGCATATCGATTGCCATCCTCGCCATCGTGCTGCTGGCCGCGAACATGCTCGGGCGGGTGATGCGCTTTTCGCGAGAGGATCTCATCGTCCTCGTCTTCTGCGGTTCGAAGAAGAGCCTTGCGACCGGGGTGCCTTTGGCAGGCGTGTTGTTCACACAGGCGCAGGTCGGCGCGATCATCCTGCCGCTGATGTTCTTTCACCAGATCCAGTTGATGGTCTGCGCCATCCTCGCGCGCCGCTATGCCGCGCAGGTTACTCGCGAGGCCATGGCCTAGTCGAGCATCGCCGCCAGTACGGGGGTGAGTATCTCGGAATCGGCGACAATGCGCGCGGCAATGCCGTAGTGGCAGGCGAAGTCCGCCGCAGTGTCACCCATCACCATCAGCGCGGTGGCGAGCGCGTCGGCGCGCATCGCGGTTTCGGCGAGCACCGTCACGCTTTGGGTTCCATTGCGAAGCGGAGCGCCCGATGCCGGGTCGATCGTATGGCCCAGACGCATGCCGTCCACGTCATGGAACCGGCGCGCGTGGCCGCTGGTCGCGACGGAGAAGCCGCTCAGGGCAATGCGCAAGGGCGCGTGTTCACTGCTGTCGGTTACCTCGAGATCGACCCACCACGGTTGGAAGTCGGGCTTCAGGCCCTGCGAGCGCAATTCGCCGCCAACCTCGACGATGTACGATGATACGCCTGCGGCCGTGATCACTTCGGCGAGCCGGTCGACCCCGTAACCCTTGGCGATGGCGCACAAGTCGAGGGCGATACCGCCCGGTTGACGCAGGCGCGCCGGGCCGGGTTCGAAGTCCAGCCGGGCCCAGCCTTGCCCTGTGGCCAGCATCTTGAGCGCGACTCCGGTTGGCGCCCGTCTGACTTGACTTGCCCCGAAGCCCCATGCCTCGCTCGCCGCGCCGACCGTGGGGTCGAAGGCCCCGCCGGTCATCCGGGCCAGTTCGAGGGCTTCTGCCATGACCGCCGCGAATTCGGGCGGGAGCGCAAGCCATTCCCCCGCATCGGCGCGGTTGAAACGGCTGAGGTGGGATTCCGGCTCCCACTGGCTCATCTGCGCGACGATCCGGTCCAGCGCCGCCTGGCAATCGCGGCGTAGCCTGTCGATCTCCAGGCGGCTGTCGGCCACGAGCCGCACCGACCATGTCGTGGCCATCGATTGCCCGCCGAAGGACACGACTTCTCCCGCGGGCGGGGTCAGCAGTGCGTCGGGCCAGTCGACGGACGGAATGGCGATGCGGATCGCGGTTCTCCTTCAGGGCGCGGGACGCTGGTTCAGGGCGCCATGACTTCCAGCGTCGTCACATAGCCGAGGCCGCGCACGGTTGCACCGGGGACGCTGGTATTCTTGTCCTTGGTTTCGGCCTCGAGCCAGTACATGCCCGGCTGCGGCCAGGCGAGGCGGACTTCGCCCTTGGCATCGCTGGTCGCCTTTACTTCGACCGGCTGGTTGGCATAGCGGCCACCGCCGAGGATCGCGGTCAGTTCCACGCCGGCAGCAGGCTTGCCGTCGATCAGGAAGCGGAACACGCCTTCCTCGTTCGCGACGAGATCGTTGGGGTGGGTAACCGGCACCATTTCAAGGCCCTTGCCGCTCGGCGTGAAGACCGCATCGGTCGGTGCCCCGAGCGTGACGAAGAACTCGTTGCGCATCACGTTTTCGCGGATCTCGATATCGGTCGCGCCGGACGGGATCAGCTTTTCGATCTCGTCCGCCTGCGCACCGCGCGGCAGGCGCTGCTGCTCGCCATTCAGCTTGTAGCGGCCGAAGACGCCGCTGCGCATGTTGCCGATCTTCCAGGTGCCCGGCTGGTCCAGGTGCAGGTCGAAGGTGGAGCGGATCTTGCCGCGTGCCGCATTCTCGATCGCGCCGGCGCTGCCGTCCGGCTTTACGACCGTCACGCCGTCGGGGCCGAGCGGGAAGTGGTTGGGATAGAACAGGTCGTTCGAGATCGCCCCATCCACCGTGATCCAGGCGTCTTCGCCGGACAGGATCGTCTCGGAAGGGAGGAACCAGGCCCGGTGCGCCTGGGCCGATCCGGGCAGGACGGCGGCAAGCGAGACGGCAAGCAGGGCGGCGCGTGCGCCAAGACGGCTGCGCATTTTCATGAGTTCAGTCCTTTCAGGGCTTGATGGTGGCGGCAACGCTGCCGAGTTCGGTCTTGCCGCTGGCGCGGGCGGTCGAGGCGCTCTTGCCACCCAGCGTGACCGGAAGCTTCACGACTTCGCGTCCGCCGACTTCGCGCGCGGCCTCGACCACGAGCTGGTAGTTTCCGGCCGGAAGTCCGCGAAGGGCGGCGGCCGGTATCGAGAGCTTCTGCGGCCCCGGCGCACGCGTTGCGCCCGAGACACCGTCGATCGACGCGCTGCGGCCCGCCTTGCGCCACCAGGTGCGCATTTCGTTGAGCCACTTCTTGCCTTCGCCGCCGCGCTTGTCCTTGTCGTACCAGACGGAAAGCGTGCGGACCTTGCCGCCTTCGCCTTCCAGCCAGACCGCGACGTAGGGGCGGTGGTATTCAGCGACCGAGAGGCGCGGGATGGTGATGTCGACGGTCATCGTCTCGGCCATTGCCGGGCTGGCGATGGTCGCGGCGCCGGTCAGGGCGAAAAGCGAAGTCTTGCGCATGATGTCCTCAGTGAATGAAGAAAAGGGCGAGCAGGAAGGGCACCAAGAAGCCAAGGCCGGTAAGCGGCCAGGTGGCCGGGCGGTTGCGGCCATGGAGCCAGAGCAGCACGAAGCCGGTTCCGATGAAGACCATTGCCGAAAGCACGAAGACGTCGATGAACAGGCGCCATGCCTTGCCGGTGTCGCGGCCCTTGTGCAGGTCGTTGAGGTAGGAGATCCAGCCGCGGTCGGAGCTCTCCCAGGTGACGTCGCCGGTGGTGCGATCGATCGCGACCCAGGCATCGCCGCCGGGACGCGGCATGGCGAGATAGACCTCGTCCTCGCTCAGTTCGGCAGGAGCCGTGGATATGGTCATGCCGGTCTGGCCGGACAGCTCGGTTCGCAGGTCGCGGGGAAGCGGGGCCTTGCCCTCGGTGGCGAGGCCGGAAAGGCTTTCGCGCAGTTCGGCCGGAAGGTTTGCCGATCCCTCGACGACCTGCGGTTGGGAACTGATGTCGGCGGCGTGGTTGAGGGTGAACCCGGTGATCACGAAGAGCATCAGGCCGACGAGCGATACGGCCGAGCTGATCCAGTGCCAGGTGTGCAGGTGGCGCAGCCAGAAGCCGCGGGTCAGTTTCTTGCGCGGACGGGCCGTGCCGCCAGACCGGCCGGACGGGGCGGCATTGGCGCCGACGCGCAGGGTTGTAGTCGTATCGGGCATGGCGGCCTCGTTCATGGATCAGTTCAGGTGGAAGCCGACGGGCACGAGCACCCATGCGGCAACCGGCTTGCCGGCCTGCTTGGCCGGAACGAAGCGCCACTTGCGCACGGTCTGGATCGCGGCCTGGTCGAGCCGGTCGAAGCCGCTGGACTCGTTGATCTCGATGTCGCCGGCACGGCCTTCGGGCGTGACCAGGACCTTGAGCATCACCGTGCCCTGCTCCCGCGCGCGGCGGGCGGCGTAGGGGTAGCTGGGGCCGGGGTTGTTGAGCTGGGCGGCGGAAAAATCGGGAGGGGTCACCGGGGCTGGCGGTGCGGGCGCGGCCTTGGGCGCGGGCGGGGCATCGACCTTGACGGCAACTGCGCTCTGGACCGGGGCGGCATCGATGACGAGCGTGGACCTGGAAGGCAGCTCGATCATCGGCTTCACCGCCGTCGGCTGCGGATCCTGGACCAGCGGTTGCGGCTCGGCCTCGGGTTGCGGTGCCGGTTCCGGCGGGGGCGCCGGCGGCGAGACGGTAAACACCGTAAGGTGCTTTTGCCGGACTTGCGGAACCTTCACCACGCCCAAGCCGAGCAGGGCGGCAATGGCCAGGACATGGATCGCAGCGACGACTGCAAAGGCCCGATAATTGAAGCCGCCCGGTGCGTAGCGCGCACCGGGCGGTTCGAGGGTCTGGATTGTTTCTGGTTCGACGGCTGTCCGAACGGATGGGGAGGCCCGGAGCCAGATCGTTTCGTCCGTTTGGCCGCGCCCGTCCGTTCGGGTCGCGCCCTTCGCCTGCCCCGACGCGATCGGGTCAAGGGTATCGGTGATGGATAGTTCCATGGTCGTCCTCAACATGCGATTTCGGGGGGCAGGGAAGGAGCGTCGTCAGGTCGGCCTCAGTAGCTCGCGCTGAGCGTGATGAGGGCCTGGCGACCGGCGGATGGCACCGCGAAGTGCGGGTTGCGCAGCTTCGTGACGTAGCGCTTGTCGGTCAGGTTGCGCAGGTTCAGCTTGACCGAGAAGTTCTCGTTGAAGCGGAATCCGGCATTGGCATCGAAGCGCCAGTAGCCGTCCGCCTCGATGAGGTTGGCCGTGTCGGCATAGCGCTTGGAGGCGTGATAGGCGCCGCCGCCGATGCTGAACCGGTCGGTCACGTCGACGCTCGAGGTGAGCGCGACATTGTGCTTGGGCGTGTTGGGCAGGGCGTTGCCGTCGCTTGCGCTGCCGTCACGCAGTTCGCTGTCGGTGTAGCTGTATCCGGCGAGCAGCGAGACCGGCCCAATGCGTCCCGAAGCGCCGACTTCGAAGCCCTTGATGCGGGCCTTGTTGGCGATGATCGCCTGATCGCCGGTTCCCGGATCAAGATCGCGGATATTGCTGCGGTCGATCTGGAAAGCGGCTGCCGTCAGGCTGAGCGCACCGCCGAAAAGATCGGCCTTGGCACCCACTTCCCAGTTTTCCATGGTTTGCGGTTCGTAATTGGCATTGGTGCCGCTAACTGCATTCGCACCTTCGCCGACGTCCGCGCCCGGGGGCGTGGCCGAGTCCGCATAGGAGAAGTAGATGCTGGCGTTTTCAACCGGCTTGAAGACAACGCCGCCCTGCCAGGTCCAGAAGTCGGTCTTCTTGTCGACCGAGTAGGGCACGCCGCGGCTTGAGCCGCTGGCCCGGATGTTGAAGCTGGTCCAGCGCACGCCGCCGTTGAGCAGCAGCTGCGGGATGATGGTGACCGTGTCGAAAGCGTAGAAGCTGTGGTCTTCCGCGCGGGTTAGGACACCGCTGCCGGGGTTGAGGGCAATCGTCCCGGTCCACGGATCCGACGGATTGGGATTGTCGAGCGTGGTGCAGTTGTAGTCCGCCAGCGAGGCGCAGGTGCTGTCGCCGGTATCGACCGAGTAGGAGTAGCGGTCGGTGTCGGAAGCCGACATCTCGAAGCCCACCGCAATGCTATGCTCGATGCCGGCCGTCTTGAACTGGCCTGCCAGGTTCAGGTTGTTGACGAGGCTCTGGTTGAGCGAGTTGCGGCTCTTGACCCCGCGCCAGACGATGCCGTCGGCGACGTTGCCCTTGCTGTCGTCCGGGTTGGTGACGATGTAGTTGTTGCGCGCGCGCGACCAGCGGGCGGTGTTCGACAGTACCCAGCCGCGGCCGAAGTCGTGCTGGAACTGGAAGGTCACCGAGTCGACCTTGGTCTTCTGGAAGTCGCGGTCGGTCAGGCCGTAGAAGTTGTCGAAATCGGTATCAGCCACGCGGCGCGAGCCTGCGGGCAGCACGTCATCGAGTTGGCCGCGCGATGTCAGCGGGATGCCGTAGTCCGGCATGTCGTCGGTCTCGTAGTGGTAGTACGAGAGCGTCGCGGTGGTTTCCGTGCCGATCCCCCAGGTAACGGAGGGAGCGATGCCCCAGCGCTTGTTGAATACCGCGTCGCGCCCGGCGACATCGGCATCGTGCCACAGGCCGTTGATGCGCACGGCAAGCTTGTCCGCGACCTTCTGGTTGACGTCCACGGTCACGCGCTTGAAGTCGTCGGTGCCTACGGTCACATCGGCATTGGCGAAGTTGCCGTCCCGCGGAAGCTTGGAAACGATGTTGATCGCGCCGCCGGCCGAGCCGCGGCCGCCGAATGCACCGGTCGAGCCCTTGAAGACTTCGATCCGCTCGACCGCGAAGGTTTCGCGGGTCTGCGAGCCGATGTCGCGGGCGCCGTCGACATATGTGTCCGAGGTCGCGTCAACGCCGCGGATCAGCGGAATGTCGGCGCTGGCGGTGCCGCCTTCGCCGGCGCCCAGCGTAATGCCGGGAACGGTGCGCAGGGCATCGGCGAGTTCGAACGACGCGGTGTCCTTGAGCACGTCGGTGGTGATGACGTTGACGGTACGCGGGGTGTCGATCAGCGGAGCCGTCGCCTTGGGGCTCTGAACGTGATCGGCGCCGTAATCCACTGCAATGGCGCTTTCGGTGACGGATACGCCTTGCAGGCGAACCGGCTGGTCCTTGGCTTCCTGAGCCGTGGCCTGAACCGGTGCTGTCGCAATGAAACCAACGCAGCTCAGAGCGACGAAGCTGGCGGCCGCCTGGCCGCCAGTAATGCGGGTACGCGTCATATAACTCCCCTATTGAATCTCGACAGGGGCTATTGCGAGTCAGTCGCAATGAGTCAATGCTTAATGAGAATTATTTTCATTAACAATTAGGTGTCAGCCCAGCGCCGCAGCAGATTGTGGTAGAGATTGGTCAGTTCCAGAACCACCGGATCCTGCCCGCCGCGCTCGGCCGAAAGCGTCTGGATCGAGCAGTCGAGACGATAGAGCTGTTCGCGCTCGCCATGGTCGCGAACCATGCTCTGCAACCAGAAGAAGCTGGAAATGCGCTCACCGCGCGTGACCGGGGTAACGTGATGCAGGCTGGATGCGGGATAGAGCACCATGTCGCCCGCGCGCAACTTGACCCGCTGTTCGCCGTAAAGGTCCTCGATCACCAGTTCGCCGCCGTCGTAGTTTTCCGGCTCGGTCAGGAACAGCGTGCAGGACAAGTCGCTGCGGATGCGGAACTCGGTGCCTTTGACCTGGCGGATCGCATTGTCGACATGGGCGCCGAATTCCTGGCCGCCGCCGTAGCGGTTGAACAGCGGCGGGAAGACCTTGAGCGGCAGGGCGGCTGCCACGAAGCGCGGCGTGCGCCCCAGCGCGGCCGCGACCATCTCGCCGGCCTGGCGCTCTTCGGCGCTGCCGCTGCGAAGCTGCAGGTTGTTCTTGGCAAGACGCGACTGGTGGCCGGAGGTCTCGTTGCCGTCGACCCATTCCCCGCTGTCGATCAGCGCGCGGCAGGCGGCGACTTCATCGCGGGACATGACTCCCTCAAGCTTGAGCAACATGCGTCTATCTCCATGGTTGAAGGCCGCGCAACTAGGTCAGGACAGGTGTTCAAGACAACCGCGAAGATGCCTGCGGGCATATGCCCGAATGCAATTCAGGCGAAGTCGCGCAGGGCCGCAGTCCCGTTCCGGGCCCGTTTGCGGGCGTAGAGTTTCTCGTCCGCTTCCTGCAGCAGCAGGTCCAGCCGCTGGCTTCGATCGGTACTCACAACGGTGCCGATGCAGGTGCTGATCGAGACGTTGTGATCGCCGATCTCGAAGGGCTGCGCGATAGTGGCGCCGATGCGTCGCGCGAGCAGGTCCGCCTCGTCGGCGCGCTGCAGACCGAACTGGATGACGGCGAATTCGTCGCCGCCCAGCCGCGCGACGATGTCGCCGCTGCGGATCGCGCCGCGCAGGCGGCTGGCCACGGATGTGAGCAGGGCATCGCCGACCCCGTGGCCATAGGTATCGTTGACCGGCTTGAAGCCATCGAGGTCGAGATAATGCACGGCGATCAATCCGTTGGGAGAGATCGTCGCTGCGTTTTCCTCGTAATATTCCTGGAGCGCGAGTCGGTTGGGCAGGGCGGTCAGCGTGTCTCGCCGGGCAAGCGACACCGATGCCAGCCGCTTGGCGATCTCCGCGCGCATCGTGTCGTGCCGCATCAGCACCGTCTGCGAACCGCCGAAGAGGAAGGCGAGGGTGATGACGGCGAGGCCGATGTGGATCGGGTCGGCGCGGATCGCGGAAATCAGGATCGTCGGGCCGATGGCCAGGCACATGCTGGGAACGGCGATGTTCGGACGCAACCCGGTGCCGGTGGCGACGCCGGCGCAATAGCCGACGAGCAGGGCAATGATCAGGGTATGGGCCTCGGTCAAAGGCATCCAGAAAACGTAGGCGCCATAAAGCCCCAGCAACGCTGCGAAACCGAGGTAGGGGAACGCGAAGACCAGCTCCAGCCTGCGCGCCTGCGGCCGGTTCAGGGCGGCGGTAAGCGCCATGCTGCGAAAGGCGGCCGTTACGAGAACCCGGGTCAGGCTTGCGAGCATGCTCGCAACGCCGAGTGCGATCAGGAGCGGATCGAATTCCGGGGATTCCAGCCAGATGATGCCGAACGCAAGCATGAAGGCGAACATCATGATCACGGCGGGCGTGATGTTGGCATAGAGGCTGCGGACAAGCTCGACATAGACCCTGTCGTTAAGTGGCTCTGTCGAACTCAGTGGCACGCCATTTTCTCTCCAAGTTTGCCGGCTTTTGCCGGCAGCGCGACGCCTTCTTCCCTAAACTGAAAAGATTAGTTTTGTCGTAAACAGCCGTCCGTGGTTTCGTCGAATGCGGCCCGGGGCCGGCAGTCGCTGGCGTGGACGGGTTTCGACAGCAGGAAGCCCTGGCCCATCAGGCAGCCCATCTCATGCAGCATCGTCAGTTGCTCCCGGGTCTCGATGCCTTCGGCAATGACGTCGACCGAAAGGCTGCGGGCCATGGCGATGACGCCGGCCACGATCGAATGCGCGTAACGGTCCTGCGCGATGTCGCACACGAAGCTGCGGTCGATCTTCACCTTGTCGATCGGAAAGACCTTGAGGTGCGTCAGTGAGGAAAATCCGGTCCCGAAATCGTCGAGGGCGATGGAAATTCCTGCCGCCTTGAGCCGCTCGAGAACGGCGCGCATGCGTTCCAGATCGTTCACCAGCAGCATCGTTTCGGTGACTTCCAGGGTGATGCGCTCGGTGGGAATGTCATGGGCGGCCAGAGTGGACAGCAGCATGTCCGCATAGTCGCCGCCCAGCAGGTCGGCCTCGGTGGCGTTTATGCTGACGAAGCCGGGGGTTCCGGCGGAGCGGGAGATGCTGGCGAAGTCCGCGGCGATAAGGGATATCATCCGGGAAGCGACTAGCCTGGAAAGTTCCGGATCGACGAGGGCGGGCAGGAGCTGCGCCGCCGTCATTTCCTTGCCTGCCGCGCTCGTCAGTCGCAGCAGCGCCTCATAGCCCTCTGTGCGGCCCGTGCGCAGGTCGACGATCGGCTGGTAGCGCGCAAAGATGCGATGCTGTTCGAGCGCCGAACGGATTTCCAGCTCTATGGCCTTGCGCGCCTGCTTTCGCTGCTCGAACGACTTGTCGTAGAAATGGACGAGCCCCATGCCGGTGGTCTTGCCGAGGTGAAGCGCCTGATTGGCGCGTCGCACCATTTCCTTGCCCGAAATACCCGGCTCGCTTGCCGCGACGCCGCAAGTGGCCCTCAAGTAGATCGTGCGGCAAGGTTGTTCGATCGGGACTGCTATGGCGTCGATCACCTTGCGGGCGAACTTCTGGATGGCCTCGATCGGCTTGTTGCCCGGTATCGTGACCGCAAACTCGTCTCCGCCCCAGCGGGAAACCGACCAGTGCTCCGCCGCAAGCGCGGCGATCCTTGCGCTGATTTCGCGCAGCGCATGGTCCCCCACGGTATGCCCGTAGATCTCGTTGGTATCCTTCAACCCGTCGAGGTCGAACATCAGCAGGTGAGGCGGTCGTGCACCGCCGCCATTTCGCTGGATCGTTTCATCGAGATGCGCCGCGAAGGCATTGCGATTGAGCAGGCCGGTCAGGTCGTCGATTTCGGCCGCGCGCTTCAGGGCAAGGTGCGTCGTATGCCGTTCGGTAACATCCATGAGGACGCCGACGATGCGTCTGGGGCCTTCGCATTCCTTGCGCTTTTGGCCGATAATGTGCACCCGTTTGGACTTGCCGGTGCGCGTAACGATGTCGGCCTCGAAGCTGACTTCGTCAGCCCCGTCCTTCATCGCCCGGATGGCGTTGCGGACTATGGGTCTGTGCTGGGGCACGATGTAGTCAATGGCGGTCTGGCTATCGATGGGCTGATCGATCGGATGGTCGTGGATGGTGTGGATGCTCTCGGACCAGGTGATCCGGGCAGTCTCGATGTCATAATCCCAGGCACCGATCCGGGCGATCCGCTCCATCTGGCGGAAGGTCATGTCGACCTGTTCAAGCCTTTCCTTCTCGGCAGCCAGATCGCGATGAATCCGGTCCAGCTCGAGCGTGAGGACATGGGCCGCGACGAGTTGCTCTACCAGGGTGGAGAGATTTCCCATCAGGTCTATGTGCGAAGTATCGAACTTGTCGCAGGCCGGATCGGCTGCGCACACGGTCCCGAGGATATGGCCGTCGGGCGCGCGAACCGGATAACCGATATAGGACCGGATCTGCGGTCCTTCGCGCACGAGAATGCTGTCGGAGAAGCGCGTGTCCTTGTGGGTGTCGCGGATGAGAAAGGGTTCGCCAAGGGCCACCGGATAATTGCAGAACGCCATCTCCCGGGGCGTTTCCCTGACATCGATCCCGCGCGAGGCAAGGAACCATTGCCGCTGCTCATCCATCAGCGAGATCATTGCGATCGAGGAATCGAGTGACCGGCTGATGACCTGGACGATCTCGTCGAACGACGAGTGCCCCGGGCTGTCAAGCAATTCAAGCTGTCTGAGCGCTGCGACCCGCTCGGCATCATTCGGTGGAATGGGGGGCATTATCTTCTGGCATTCCTTGAGCGCGACGATCCGAATTCTTCTTGGTGCTTTATATTACGCTTTTGAAATAATCTGGTTATTTTTTTGATAATGCAGGATAAGATGTTTTAGTCCTGTGGGATTTCGTCAAGTTTTTATATATGCTGATCGGCTCCCGTTTCGCAGGAGAAGGGTCGTGTTGCAAGCGCGACAGTGACCATAGGGGCGCCATCTTGATGCGATTGAGTGTCAGATTGGCGCATCCGGATGGCGGTAAGCTGGATCGCAAGGGCAGAGGTAACGTCCTGGCCTGACATGTATTGTGTTAGTCGATCCAGCCATCCGGAAATGTTCCTGGCGTCTTGGCGGCGCCAGAAGGCGGGATTTGCAAGGAGTGTAGTGCGCGGGGAATTTCCTTCTGCAATATTTGTTATATATTTCTATAAGTTGCGCCTGACGGCGTGGCGCTTGTCCGAATTCGTGCGAATGCCTTACCGCCGGGCAGGGGTTGCGTATCGCCCGCACCTCCCTCATTCGAAGTCGACGGAAATGACGCAAGGGAAGAGGCAGGAAGTGTCGGGCGATCTCTATTCACGCATTGCGCGCAGTTTCGATGCGTATGCAGACAGCATCCTCGTCGATGACGGGCAGCGTCGCTGGACCTATCGTGAGGTCGAGCAGGAGGCCGGGCGACTGGCCGCGCGGCTGCAAGGGCTGGGAGTGGCACCGGGCGAGCGGGTGCTGGTGCAGACCGACAAGAACGTCGAGACGCTGATCCTCTATATCGCCACGATCCGGGCCGGGGCGATCTACCTGCCGCTCAACGTGGATTACACCGAAGCCGAACTGGCCTATTTCGCGACCGATGCCACGCCGGTCCTGGCCGTCTGCCGCGATCAGAGTACCGGACTGTTCAACCGCATCGGCGGCGGCAGGATGCAGGTGACGACGCTCGAACGCCTCTTTGCCGACCTGCCGCAAGAGGGTGCCGCGCCCGTCCCGCGCCAGAGCGACGATATCGCGGCGATCCTTTATACTTCGGGTACGACCGGCAAGCCCAAGGGGGCGATGCTGACGCAGGACAACCTCGCTTCAAACGGCGAGATGCTGATCGATTTCTGGCGCTTCACGCCGGAGGACCGGCTCATTCACGCCTTGCCGATCTTCCACGTCCATGGCCTGTTCGTGGCGGTCCACTGCGTGCTCTTCTCTGGTGCCTCGATGGTTTTCCTGCCGAAGTTCGAAAGCGCGCGGGCGATCGAACTCATGGCGGATTCGACCGTGCTCATGGGCGTGCCCACGTTCTACGTCCGCCTGCTGGCCGATCCTGCGTTCACGCGTGAGGCGGCAGCGAACATGCGCCTGTTCATCTCGGGCTCGGCGCCGCTGTCCGCCGACATCCATCGCGCATTCGAAGCGCGTTGCGGCCACCGCGTCCTGGAACGTTACGGTATGACCGAAACCGGGATGCTCACCTCCAATCCCTATGACGGCGAGCGTCGTGCCGGTTATGTCGGCCCGCCGCTGCCCGGCGTATCGCTGCGCGTTGCCGAGTTCGAGACCGGCAAGGTGCTGCCCCAGGGGGAAGTCGGCATCGTCGAGGTCAAGGGCCGCAACATCTTCAAGGGCTACTGGCAAATGCCCGAGAAGACCGCGGCCGAGTTTCGCCCCGACGGCTGGTTCATCACCGGCGACATGGGGGTGATCGACGGCGACGGCTATGTCCAGTTGGTCGGGCGCGAGAAGGACCTGATCATCACCGGGGGGCTCAACGTCTACCCTGCTGAAGTCGAAGCCTTGCTGGACGACCGCAATGACGTGGCGGAAGCGGCCGTGATCGGCGTACCCCATCCCGATTTCGGAGAGGCGGTGGTCGCCGTGGTCCAGCCGGCGGGGGCATTCGATGCCGATGCCGTGCGCGAGCAACTGCGCAAGGATCTGGCCGCGTTCAAGGTTCCGAAGACGATCCTGACTCTGGATGCCCTGCCGCGCAACACGATGGGCAAGATCCAGAAGAAGCTCCTGCGCGAACGGTTCGCCGGGCTCTTCGCCTGAGCGGATCTTGTCTCTCGGGGGCAGGTAGAAGGCCGGTTCAGAACGTTTTTGCTGCAGAAAAGGCAAGGGTCTATGCTTGGGCGTGCTCTTGCCAAGTGCCTTTAAAACCTCAGTAATGACTCAATTGTACTGGGTACCTACTGTGCCGGACCGGCATGTCCGCAAGTATCTTTAAAAGTTGGTCAACCAGTTTCGGTCATGATGGGCCATCATGACCCGTCCCATGTTGCCTCGCCGTTACATCCGTCGGCCTGTGTCGATGCCCGTGCAATGTCGCACGCAGGCGGGCATGCGGGACGAGGGCGAGATCTCCGATATTTCGGTCGAGGGATGTTGCATCCGGCCGCGCAGCCTGTTCTTCCGTGTCGGCACGCGGGTCATGATCCGGCCAGAAGGCATGGAAGCGCTGACCGGCGTCGTGCGCTGGAACAAGAACGATGTGGCCGGGATCGAGTTCGATCGGCCGATCTATGGTCCCGTCGTCGATCATCTCGCGCAGAGGCACGCCGTCGAGCTTTAAGCGAGGGCCGGGGCGGGTACTCGCCTTGGTGGATGCCCGCGATGCCTTAACCGCGCAGAAGCGTCGCGCCGGGTTCGCCGAGTACCGGATAGCCTGTGCCTTCGGGCAGCATTAGCCATTTTTCGCCATTCTGGTCGACAAAGCTTCCGCATATGCGGCGGACGGGGTGACGGGCAATATCCTCCAGTACCTCGCCGTAGGAGCTGAACTGGGCGAGCCTTTCCAGATTGCGTCTGGTCGGGAAGATGATCTTGATTTCACCGCGTTCCGCCATGGCCAGGGCCTCGGCGGCGCTGGTCCAGAACAGGCGTGTGTTCTCCGTTGCATCGACTTCGACGTCGACCGAGCCGGTGCCAAGGTCATGAACGAAGAAACGGGTATCGAAAGCGCGCTCCCAGATCGGACACCAGTGGGCGTAGAGCGTGAGACTGTCGGTATCCAGTTCCCAGCCGAAATGGTCGAGTACCGGGGCGAGCCTGCCGTCCTTGAGCAACATGGCCCGGGCGTCCGCGGCCTCCTTCGCGCTGACCGGGGTGCGGGCGGCAATCAACAGCCCCGTCTCTTCCAGCGTTTCGCGGATGCCGGCAATCTTGGCCGCGGCCCTTTCGATCGGCATGTCGGGAAGCAGCACCTTGGCAAGATCGCGGTCGGCGGGATCGACCCGCCCGCCCGGAAAGACGGCCGCACCGCCTGCGAAACGCATTTCCTTGGCCCGCTGCAGCATCAGCAGTTCGGGCGCGGTACCGGTCCTCGGTTGGCGGAAAATGACGACGGTTGCGGCCGGGACGACATTCGGGCCATCCACGGGCATGGGCTCATCTGTCGGAGGAAATTCGAACATGGCGTTGCTGTCGCGCTGCAGGGCGGAGCATGCAAGGCATTAATGTGAGAGGTGTTGCGTCACGCGATGTTGGGGTTGTGTCGGCTGACTTTACACTTTCCTGCACTTGCCGGTCGGCGCTTCATGCGAAAAACCCGAAAAACCGGCGAAAATCCAAATTGGCACGGTCCATGCTTATATGCTCGTACCCCCAAGTAGTCTCGAATAGAGACGGGGCCGACCAGTCTCCACGGCCCCGTCTCCCCGAGACGCTTTTCCCAGAACCGGCATTATTTTGCAGCGGCAGGCTCGCAGGTTTGCAGCCACCGCAACGTCTTGCGCGCAATGCGAAAACGCCCGGAAGTTTCCTCCCGGGCGTCTCGATCTCGTGATGCGGCGCGATGCCTTGCGCAGGTCAGCCCTGCGTGGCGAGCCCGGAATCGATGAAGAGCTGGTGAAGCTCACCGGCTTCGTACATCTCCATCATGATGTCGCTGCCGCCGACGAATTCGCCCTTCACGTAGAGCTGCGGAATCGTCGGCCAATCCGAGTAGGCCTTGATTCCCTGGCGGATTTCCATGTCCTGCAGCACGTCGACGCTCTCGTAAGGGGCGCCAAGGTGCTCAAGGATCGCCACGGCACGGCTGGAAAAGCCGCACTGGGGGAATAGCGGCGTCCCCTTCATGAACAGGACGATGTCGTTCTTGTTTACAATCTCGCCGATGCGGGCGTTGACTTCGGACATGGTGAAGGCTGACCTTTTAATCTTCTACGCAAGCTCAGTTGGGAACGGCGGTCGTCAGTTGCAAGGCATGGAGTTCGCCGCCCATGCGACCGCCCAGTGCTTCGTAGACCATCTTGTGCTGCGCAACGCGCGGCTTGCCGGTGAATGCGGCGGAAACCACATGCGCGGAATAATGGTCGCCGTCACCGGCAAGGTCCGTGATCGTCACTTGCGCATCGGGAAGCGAGGCCCGGATGAGGGTTTCGATCTGTTCAGCGGACATTGCCATAGTTGGGGCTCCCTTTGTTTCCCAGGTCCGGTGCTTCTCAGACTTCGCCGAGAAAGGCGCGGCGGGCCTCGACCTGCTTGGCCTCAAGCGCGGTGCGCACTTCGGCCTCGGTGGTCTCGACGCCGGCGGCGGTGATGTCGCCGAGCAGCTTGCGGATGACATCTTCGTCGCCGGCTTCCTCGAAGTCGGCCTGGACGACGGCCTTGGCATAGGCTTCGGTCTCGGCCGGCGAAAGGCCCATGCGTTCAGCGGCCCATTCTCCGACGAGGCGGTTGCGGCGCGCCTGAATGCGGAACTGCGTATCGGCATCATGTGCGAACTTGGCTTCTTCAGCGCGTTCGCGGTCTTCAAAACTCGTCATATGACAACCTCGAAAATAATGCCCACGGGAATAGGGCCCCTGTTGCTTACCAGAAGCGGATAAGGCCCGGATTGACTTGGTTCAATCCAGATTCGCCGATTGCCCTTATTCCTTCGTCATGGCGAAGGTTTTTTCAGTCTACCGTCGAGATGGTGCGGGCAAGGAAAGGCATTTGCTCTTTCGCCCGCGCCTCGTGCGCCTTGATGGCATCGCCCTGCGCCATGGTCAGGCCCACTTCGTCGAGCCCCTCGAGCAGGCAATGCTTGCGGAAGGGGTCGATTTCGAAGGCGAAGCGGTCCTGGAACGGCGTAGTCACCGACTGCGCTTCCAGGTCGACGTCGATGGGATCGCTCTTCGCCACTTCCAGCAGGCGGTCGACGGCATCCTGCGGCAGTGCCACGGTGAGGATGCCGTTCTTGAAGGCATTGCTGGAGAAGATGTCCGAGAAGCTGGGCGCGATCACGCAGGTCACGCCCATGTCGAGCAGGGCCCAGGCGGCGTGCTCACGGCTGGAGCCGCAGCCGAAGTTGTCGCCAGCTATCAGGATCGGCGCACCGGCATATTCCGGGTCGGTGAAGACGTTGTCCGGTTCCTGCTTGACCGCCTCGAAGGCACCCTGGCCAAGCCCTTCGCGGGTGATCGTCTTGAGCCAGGCGGCCGGGATGATGACGTCGGTGTCGACGTTCTTGCGGCCGAACGGAATGGCGCGGCCGGATACGTGTGAAATGGGTTCCATCAGTCGGTCTCTGGCGCGTCTTCGGGGTGGAGCGGCTTTTCCTCGTTACGCGCCTTGCGGCGCTTCACGAAGAGCAGGGCGGCGGCAATGGCGGCAGAGCCAATCGCGGCGCCGGCAGCAATGGCGGCCTTGCTGGCGAGATTGCTTTCGGATTCCTCGGACATCTTCTTATCCTACCAGATCGCGCACGTCTGTCAGCTTGCCGGTGACGGCTGCCGCCGCGGCCATGGCCGGGCTCATCAGGTGGGTGCGGGCACCGGGGCCCTGACGGCCGGTGAAGTTGCGGTTGCTGGTCGAGGCGCAGCGCTCTCCGGCGGGAACCTTGTCGGGGTTCATCGCGAGGCAGGCCGAACAGCCCGGTTCACGCCATTCGAGGCCGGCGTCGATGATGATCTTGTCGAGACCCTCGGCTTCGGCCTGCTGCTTGACGAGGCCCGAGCCCGGCACGACGATCGCCCACTTGACGTTGTCGGCCTTGTGGCGGCCCTTGAGCACTTCGGCGGCAGCGCGGATGTCCTCGATGCGGCTGTTGGTGCACGAGCCGATGAAGACGTTCTGCACTTCGATGTCGGTCAGCCTGGTGCCCGGGGTCAGGCCCATGTACTCGAGGCTGACCTTGACCGCGCTCTGCTTCGAAGCGTCGGCGAAGTCTTCGGGTGCCGGAACCAGGCCGCCGATGGCGGAGGTGTCCTCGGGGCTGGTGCCCCAGGTGACGGTCGGCTGGATGTCTTCGGCGCGGACCGAGACGGTCTTGTCGAAGGTTGCGCCTTCGTCGGTCGCAAGGCTCTTCCACCAGGCGACGGCCTTGTCCCATTCCTCGCCCTTGGGCGCATAGGGGCGGCCCTTGATGTAGGCGAAAGTGGCTTCGTCAGGTGCGATCAGGCCAGCGCGCGCGCCGCCCTCGATCGACATGTTGCAGACCGTCAGGCGGCCTTCGATCGACATTTCCTCGAAGACGTTGCCGCGATACTCGATCACGTGGCCGGTGCCGCCCGCGGTGCCGATCAGGCCGATGATGTGCAGGATCACGTCCTTGGGGGTGACGCCGGCGCCCAGCGTGCCCTCGACGCGCACTTCCATGGTCTTCGACTGCTTGAGCAGCAGGGTCTGCGTGGCGAGAACGTGCTCGACCTCGCTGGTGCCGATGCCGAATGCCAGCGCGCCGAGGCCGCCGTGGCAGGCAGTGTGGCTGTCGCCGCACACGATCGTAGCGCCGGGCAGGGAGAAGCCCTGTTCGGGGCCGACGACGTGGACGATGCCCTGCTCGGGATCGGTCGAATCGATGTAGCGGATGCCGAACTCGGGCGCGTTCTTCTGAAGCGCGGCCAGCTGCTGCGCGCTCTGCGGGTCGGCGATGGGCAGGATGTTGCCCGAGGCGTCCTTGCGCGCCGTGGTCGGCAGGTTGTGGTCGGGAACCGCGAGCGTAAGATCCGGGCGACGCACCGGGCGGCTGGCGGCGCGAAGGCTTTCGAAGGCCTGCGGGCTGGTCACCTCGTGGATGATGTGCCTGTCGATGTAGACGAGGCTGGTACCGTCGTCGCGCCGGTCGACGACGTGGGCGTCCCAGATCTTCTGGTAGAGTGTACGCGGTTTCGTGCTCATGATGAGGCGCGATTAGGCGCGCTCGCCCCGCAATTCAAGCGGAACGAGCGTACCTGATCGTAGGGTGGATGTTGGGAGCGATAGCGGAGGCTCCGCCTCAGCCGCGTCGGTTGTCGCGGTCATGGCGTTCCATGCGCAGGGCGACATGGACGCGATCGACCTTGCGCTGGAGGATCTGCATCTCCCGGGCAGAGATGCCGTTGCGGGCATAGCTGGCATAGAGGCGCTGGATTTCCGCGGCGTCGCGGCGCAGGCCCTTGGCTTCGCGCTGGCTGATCGCCCGGCGGGCGGCAGCCCGGTCGATGTCGCGACGCAGGTCATTGATATCGCTACGGATCGAAGCGTTGCGGGCCGGGGTGTGGCGCGCTGCATCGTGACGGCCGCTGTCATGGCGGACGTTATCGTAGCGGACCGTCTCGTGGGCCGAGGCGGGGGCGATCGTGGCGATGGCCAGCGTTGCGACGAGGGCCGGGGCGACGATCTTGGTCAGGGTGCGCATGAGTTCAATTCCTTAGCTGCATCAGTTCGGAAGCCCGGAGCAATTGGCGGTTGCTGCTCGGCGTTTCCGTGCATTCAGAAATATGGCTACGAAGATGAACGCCAGACATATGACCCGTCGCAAATTCGTGTGGGTTTGTAAGAGAGTGTCGCAGGGTGCGTCCGCGGTGCTATAGCGGAGGCATGTCCGCAACTCTTGCCAGCCTGATCGTCCTTGCCACCGTGGCCGCGATGGAATTCGTCGCATGGTCGAGCCACAAGTATGTCATGCACGGGTTCGGCTGGGCCTGGCACCGCGATCATCACGAGCCGCACGACAAGATGCTGGAGAAGAACGATCTCTTCGCGCTGGTCGGCGCGGCTATGAGCATTTCGATGTTCGCTCTCGGCTCTCCGCTGGTCCTGGGGGAGAGCGCCTGGGCGCCGGCGACGTGGATTGGCCTGGGCATTCTCGTCTACGGCGTGATCTACACGCTGATTCACGATGGCCTCGTCCACCAGCGCTATTTCCGCTGGGTGCCCAAGCGCGGCTATGCCAAGCGGCTGGTGCAGGCGCACAGGCTGCACCATGCAACGATCGGCAAGGAGGGCGGGGTCAGCTTCGGCTTCGTGGTCGCCCGCGATCCGGCGGTGCTCAAGCGCGAACTGCGCGAACAGCGCAAGGCCGGCATTGCCGTCCTGCGCGAGGCGGTCGAGGACTGATCCACGCTGGCGGCCCTATTCGGGCCGCGTCCAGATCCAGGGCCCCAAGATGACCAGTACCGCGACCGGGATCATGAACCAGGGCCAGCCGGTCAGCAGCCAGGTGAAGGGAATCGAGGCAGTCATCGCGAGGATCGCGGAGACCTTGCCCTTGCGGCTGATCGCCCGGCGATCGCGCCAGGCGCGCAGGTGATGGCCGTGTATGGGGTGGTTGTGCAGCTTTTCCGCCCATTCCGGGTGGCTCTTGGAAAAGCACCAGGCCGCCAGCAGGTAAAACACCACGGTCGGCATGATCGGCAGGAAGATGCCGATGGTCCCCAGTGCGACGAAGAAGATCCCCGCCGCAAGCCAGACCCCGCGTTTAACTTGCCGCATACCGGGCTGCTGTTTCGCGAATCAGGGTGATCATGTTCGGCACGCCCTGGGTCCGGTTGGAAGAGAGCTGGTTCTTCAGGTCGAAGGGCTCGAGCGCGGCGGCTATGTCGGTTGCGGCGACGTCTGCCGCCGGCCGGTCCTGCACCGTGGAGATCACCAGGGCGACGATGCCCTTGGTGATGGCCGCGTTGCTGTCGGCCAGAAAGTGCAGTTTGCCGTCGTCCTGTGTCATCGGATAGACCCAGACGCTGGCCGAGCAGCCGCGGACCTTGGTTGCGTCCGTCTTGAGGGCATCGGGCATGGTGTCCAGCTCGCGGCCGAGTTCGATCAGCAGGCGATAGCGTTCGTCGCCATCGAGGAATTCGTACTCTTCGCGGATATCGTCGAGGCTGCGCATGCTAGGCCATTTAAGCGCCGAACGGGTGAGGGCAAGGGGATTCCTTGCCTCGCCAGCGTCTTGCTGTCAGTGGAGTCGCATAGAGACGTACGGAGCCCTGCAACCTTGAACGCCACGCACAGCCACCCGTTCTACGCCATGCACGAACACGGTTTCGTGCGCGTTGCGACCTCTACGCCGCATGTCCGCACGGCCGACGTCGCATTCAATCGCGATGCGATCCTGGCCGAGGCGCGCCGCGCTCACGAGGCGCACGTCGACCTGTTGGTCTATCCAGAACTGTGCCTGTCTTCCTACGCGATCGACGACCTGCACCTGCAGCAGGCCATGATCGAAGCGGTGGAGGCGGCGATCGGCGAGATCGTCAAGGCGAGCGCGCAGTTGACGCCCGTGCTGCTGATCGGCGCGGCGCTGCGCAAGAACGGCAGGCTCTACAACTGCGCGCTGGCGATCGCCCACGGCAAGCTGCTGGGCGCGGTGCCCAAGTCCTACCTGCCCAATTATCGCGAGTTCTACGAAAAGCGCTGGTTCGCCAGCGGGAAGGACATCCGCGGTCAGTCGATCCGGGTCAACGGGCATGACGTGCCTTTCGGCACCGATCTCGTCTTTGCTTCCGAAGTGCTGCCGGGCTTCCGTTTCTTCGCCGAGATCTGCGAGGATTTCTGGGCCGCGACGCCGCCCAGTTCGCTCGGCGCGCTCGCCGGGGCGACGATCCTGTGCAACCTGTCGGCCTCCAACATCGTCATCGGCAAGTCCGACGAGCGACACATGCTCTGCCGGTCGCAATCGGCCCGCGCGACCGCAGCCTACGTCTATTGTGCTGCCGGGCACGGCGAGAGCACGACCGACCTCGCCTGGGACGGGCAGGGCGTGATCTACGAACTGGGCGACCTGCTCGCCGAATCCGAGCGCTTCTCGCTCAATCCCGAGCTGTGCATCGCCGACGTCGATTGCGACCGCATCCTGAACGACCGCATGCGTCTGCCGACCTTCAACGATTCCGGCGAAGTGGCCGGACGACCGGACGAGACGTTCCGCACCGTGCCGTTCCGCCACGCGCCTGCAGGCGGCGATATCGGGCTGACCCGGCCGGTCAGCCGCTTTCCCTTCGTGCCCGACCGTGCCGAGCGTCTCGATGCGGACTGCTACGAGGCGTTCAACATCCAGGTCGACGGCCTCATGCGCCGCATCGAATCGACCGGCGCGAAGTCGATGGTCATCGGCGTTTCGGGCGGCCTCGATTCGACCCATGCGCTGATCGTCGCGGCGCGCGCCTGCGACCGGCTCGGTCTGCCGCGCACATTCATCCGCGGTTACACGATGCCCGGCTTCGGGACGAGCGAGGGCACCAAGTCCAATGCCTGGAAACTGATGAAGGCGTTGGGCATTACCGCCGACGAGATCGACATCATACCCGCCTCGACCCGCATGTTGGAGGACATCGGCCACGCCTTCGCCGACGGTGAGCCGGTTTACGACGTGACGTTCGAGAACGTGCAGGCGGGCCTGCGCACCGACTATCTGTTCCGCCTGGCCAGCCAGAACAGCGGTTTCGTGATCGGCACCGGCGACCTGTCCGAACTGGCTCTGGGCTGGTGCACTTATGGCGTGGGCGACCAGATGAGCCACTACGCGGTCAACTCCGGCGTACCCAAGACGCTGATCCAGTACCTGATCCGCTGGTGCGCGACGACCGGCGACTTCGACAAGCCGACGGCGAAGATCCTGCTGGCGATCCTTTCCACGGAGATCTCTCCCGAACTGGTCCCGGCAGGCGCCGACGGTGCGATCCAGAGCACCGAGGCGAAAATCGGCCCGTACGAACTCAACGACTTCTTCCTGCATCACGTGATGCGCTTCGGCCAGAAGCCCTCGAAAGTGGCATTCCTTGCCTGGCATGCCTGGCGCGATACGGGGGCGGGGACCTGGCCGGCCGGGTTCCCGGACGAACGCAAGAACGCCTACGACCTTGCGACCATCCGCAGCTGGCTGGAGAAGTTCCTTGGCCGGTTCTTCGCTTTCAGCCAGTTCAAGCGCTCGGCGATCCCCAACGGGCCCAAGGTCTCGTCCGGCGGGGCGCTCAGCCCGCGCGGGGACTGGCGCGCACCGTCCGACGCGAGCGCGGCGGTCTGGCTGTCGGAGCTGGAAGCGCGCCTGCCGTGATCAGTCGCGCAGCGATTCGATCTCGCGCGAGAGGTCGGAGCTGCGCCGATCGTCGGTGGCGATGCGTTCGAGCACGGAGATGCGCTTGCGCAGGGCTTCGACCTCGTGCTCGAGCTCTTCCTCGCGGGCGCTGTGGCCCGGTCCGCGATGGTCGCCCATGGCGCGGTACTTTTGCGAGCGCAGCCAGGTAATCGACGCGATTGCGAAGAGAACGACGACGGCAGTCCAGAAACTCATTGCGTGACAACCTCTTGTGCATCGCTGTCGCGCAAGGCCTCGATCTGCATGGCGATCAGGCTCTTGCTCTCGGCATCGGTGACAATCCTCTCAAGGACGCGCAGGCGCTGCTCCAGTTCGGCGCAATGCACCTCAAGCTGCTTTGCATGCTGCGTTTCCTTGCCCGCAAGGAGTTCGAGCTTCCGCTGCTGGAAGTCAAGCCGGCGCTTGTAGGCGCCCGACACGATCCCGACCATGGCGATCAGTGCGCCCATGAGGGCGGCAAAGGCGATGACATCACCGAAACCCATCGTATTCTACCCCCTGTAGCCCGACCGCAAGCCGGTCTCAGTTGACGGAAGTGTCCCGTTCGGACTTGCGCAAGGCATCGCCTTCGCGCGTGTCGCGCAGGGCTTCGATCTGCAGTGCGGTGTCGTAGCCGCCATCGGTGATGATCCGCTCGAGCACCCGCACGCGTTCTTCCAGTTCGGCGTTGCTCGTCGCGTACTGGGCGGCCTTTTCGGCGGTAGCCTTGACCTGTAGCTCCGCCATCTTGCGCTGGTGCCTGGTCCAGATCGCCACGATCGGGATCGACAGCGCCACGATGGGGATGAGTTCCGCAAAGTTGAACATGAAAAGCGGTCCTTTCGTGAAGCCCGCGCTCAGCGCAGGCTTTCGATCTCTGCGGCGAGCCGCGAATTGCTGCTCGTATAGTGGGCTTCCATGTCCGCCACGCGCCGGTCGATGTCGGAGATTTCCGAACGCAGGCGGGTGGACCGGCTCTGCCTCGAGCGGCGGCGGTCCATGCGGCGCAGCAGGCGTTCTTCCTCTTCCTCGCTATAGAGGTAGTTGGGACGCTTGTCCGCCAGCACCATGACCGCGATGTAGATCGGGATGGTGAGGTAGAAGCCGAAGAACGTCAGCAGAACGGCGGCCAGACGGATCCAGAGCGCATCGACGCCGGTATAGTCGGCAATGCCGGCGCACACGCCCGCGAGCTTGGCATTCGACTTGTCGAGATAGAATTGTCCGCGTGACACTGGTGTTCCTTCCCTTGATTGCGCACGCCATTGCTTGTGAATGAGCGTGCGCTGTCCCTGTTTCCCGGTCCTGGCCCATCGCGGGCGGTGCGCGCTGCCGGGATGCCAGCGCGCGCCGCAATTATTCCGGTTGATCTTCGGCGCGCCTGCCCGATGCGTCGCTCGGCGTCTCGGGGGCATGGCCCATGCTGCGCTTCATCTCGGCAAGCTCGGCCTCGATCTTGTCGCCATCGGCAAGCGCGGCGATTTCCTCGGCGAGCGTCGGCTGGCGCCTGTCGGCGAGGCCCAGCGCCTCGGCCCGACCTTCGGCATAATCGACGCGCCGCTCAAGCTGGTCGAAGCGTGCCATCGCCTCGTCCACGCGCTCGCTCGAAAGCAGGGTGCGCAGTTTGACCCTATTTTCGGCGCTCTGCAAGCGTGCGGCGATGGAGCTCTGGCGGCTGCGGGCCTCGCGAAGGCGGCTCTGCAGCTTCTCGATATCTTCCTCGTAGGCGCGCAGCGCATCGTCGAGGACGAGGACTTCCTCGCGCAGCTGCGCGGCCATGTCCGCGGCCTTCTTGCGTTCGACCAGGGCAGCGCGGGCCAGATCCTCGCGGTCCTTGCTCAGGGCCAGCTGGGCCTTCTCCGCCCAGTCATCCTGCAGCTTTTCCAGCTTGGCGACATGGCGGCGCAGCTCCTTCTGATCGGCGATCGTGCGCGCGCTCGAGGTGCGGACCTCGACGAGGGTCTCTTCCATCTCGAGGATGATCAGGCGGATCATCTTGGCGGGATCTTCGGCCTTGTCGAGCATGTCGTTGAAGTTCGCGGCGATGATGTCGCGCGTGCGGGAGAAGATACCCATCCTGATGTTTCCTTTGATATAGGTCGGGCCGAAGTTCTGGGTCTGGGTGTCGGTGGGGGCGGTGCCGAAGCGGTCCTCGCCGGAGCCGGAGTGCATGACCGGATTCTGGAGGATTTCGATTTCCGCGTCGAGCCTGCTCATTGCAGCGGTACTCCGCAAACCGGCGAAGCGGCATAGGCCTTGGTCGGGCCGACCTGGTCGGACAGGGCCAGGATATTGAGAGTGCCCATGGCGAGGACGCTGGCAATGATCGCCCAGTCGAGCTTGCTGCGCACGCGGGGACTTTCCGGCTGGCGGTCGGTGCGTTCGGTGCTGGCGATGCTCATCGACATGGCGTGAATTCCCTCAATTTCCGGTCTTGCGTTCACTACGCTTCATGCACAGCAAAGGGCGTGCCAATTGCCTGAAATGGCGGAATTCCTGTGGTTCTTTCGGCAATCCGATGCTCTTGTAAAAGATGAATTGCCAATGAATGGGAAATTTCGCTAATTATTGGGAATGGATCGCGATGTGCAGTTCATCGGCCAGTCGACGGCCTTCCTCGATGCGGTGGAGCGGGCCAGCCGGGCTGCCGCCGTCAGCCGGCCGGTTCTCGTCATCGGGGAGCGGGGGACGGGCAAGGAACTGATCGCCCAGCGCCTTCACCGCCTGTCCCCGCGCTGGGACGAGGCGCTCGTCACCATGAACTGCGCGGCGCTTCCCGAAACGCTGATCGAGGCCGAACTGTTCGGACATGAAGCGGGCGCCTTCACCGGGGCGGTCAAGGCCCGGGTCGGACGCTTCGAGGAGGCGGACCGCGGCACCCTGTTCCTCGACGAACTGGGGACATTGTCCATGGCCGCGCAGGAGCGGCTGCTGCGCGCGATCGAGTATGGCGAGATTGCCCGCATCGGATCGTCGCGGCCTTCGCTCGTCGATGTGCGGATCGTGGCGGCCACCAATGCCGACCTTCCGCGCCTTGCCGATGAAGGCAGGTTTCGCGCCGACCTGCTCGACCGGCTGAGTTTCGAGGTCATCAATCTGCCTCCGCTGCGGGCGAGGGAAGGGGATGTCTTCGAACTGGCGGACTACTACGGGCGGCGCATGGCCGCCGAACTGGAGTGGCAGGGTTGGCCCGGCTTCAGCGCGGTCGCGCTCGACGCGCTTGAAAGACATGCCTGGCCCGGCAACGTGCGCGAGTTGCGCAATGTCGTGGAGCGGGCGGTCTATCGCTGGGCGCGCGAAGACGAGCCGATCGCGGAGATCGTGTTCGATCCTTTCGAAAGCCCGTGGCATCGCACGGATGCGCTTATGGAGCCGCGCGCCGGCGTTCGGGAAGAAGAGGCGTCTGCTCCGGAACCGGTGTTGCCGGCATCGGTGACGGGTCCCGACAGCGTCGACGATCTGCGCGCGGCGGTCGATGCTTACGAAAGCGGTCTGGTGCGCGCGGCGCTTGACCGCCATCGCTGGAACCAGCGCCGTGCAGCCGCCGCGCTGGGGCTCACATACGATCAGATAAGGCACTGTATCCGCAAGCACAGAATCATGGAGGCGGAATAAGCGGCGCGCGATCTTGTCAGGGACGGGCCGCTTTGCCATGCAATTAACTGACAGCTTAGGATAAAGCCGGGTTCGTTTATGGCGCCCCGGTTTGTCGTGTAGGGTAGGCATACAATTGGCGGGCGAGTCGTATTCCGGTGTTCAACGAAGATGAAGCCAGAACATTGCTGGACAGTCTCACGGCCAAGCAGGTCGAAGTGTTGGACCTGCTTGCGATGCACCGCACCACCAAGGAAATCGCGCGTGAGCTGAATATCGCGCCCAATACGGTCGACCAGCGCATTTCCGCGGTTCGCGACAAGTGGGGAACGACCAACCGCAAGGATACCACGCGGCGCTACGTCCAGCTTCTCGAGCTATGTGACAAAACCACATGTGAATTTTCACGTGTCGACGATGAGCCCGACGGCGAGGAAGACGTCGATCAGGACTTGCCGGTCGATCCGGTCTTCGTCCTCTCCGATGCAAGGCCGATGGCGATGCATCGCGAGTGGGGCGGGGAGAAGGGACGGCGACCGACGGGCCTGGAGGCTTTCGATGCGAAATTCGGCAGGACGGGGCGGCTGGTAGCCATTCTCGTTCTGGCGATGATCATGGCGATGACGCTCGCGTCTTCGCTGGCCATTGCCGATGCCTTGGGCAGACTGATCTGACGGTCGGTGCTGCCGGAGCGCAGCGGCCGGGTTGAGCACCGATTGCCTTCGAACCTGAATGAGCGCCAGGGGCGCCAGCGGAGACGAAGAGCATGACTCCTGAAATTGCTGGAATGCGGATTTCCCGCAGCATCAAGTCGGTGGAAACGGGCATGGATGAACTGCTCGCCATGGCCGGAGAGCTTCTTGCCGAGATCGCTCGGGGGCGCATCGCCACGACCGAAGACGCCTACGAAGGGCAGCGCCCGATGATGCGGGTCGCAAATATGCAGAGAAACCTGATGGAAGCGCGTTCGGAACTGGTTCGTGCGCACTCCGACCTGTCCAAGCTCGCGGAACGCATGGACATTCCTTACGAGTGCCCGGATAATCGCGGCGAGTTGCGCGACCTCGACCTGGAGCGCGCCGTCGCCTGAGGAATGAGGAGGGGCAGGTTTGGGAAGTGAACAATTGGCATTCTTCCTGCTGCTGCCCCTTTCCCTCATCCTGGCGACATGGAAGGGCGGGGCACCGGAGCGTTACGGAGCCCTGGTGATCGTCGCGATGGCCGTGATCCAGCGGATCGCCATCGTCTTCGTGCCCAGCCATTTCGTCAGTGTCGACCCGGCGGCCCTCGTGACCGATTTCGTTGGACTGACGGGTTTTGGAATACTGGCTGTTCAAGCCCGGAGAATCTGGCCGATATGGGCAGCGTCCCTACAACTCCTCAGCGTGAGCGCGCACTTCGCGCGGTGGGCGGACATCGGCGTCCCGCCGTTCGTCTACGCGCTGATGCGCGGTTCTCCGACCTTCGTGGCCCTGGCGGCGCTGCTGGTGGGGACGGTCCTGCACATGGTCAGGTTGAAGCGGCATGGAGCCGATCCCTCATGGCAGAACTGGTCCCGGGGGTCAGCGTCGTACGACCGCTATCCGGGGCGACCCTCGAATCGCTGGTGAGCCAGATCGGCGGGTTGCGCCATGAAGTCGTGATCGCACTCCTGTTCGATGGCCACGGCATACTGGTTTCCTGCCTGTCCGGCAGCGAAGGGACGAGCGCATCGGTCAGCGGGCGCTATCGTCCGTTGCTCAAGCGCATCTTCGATGACGATGCGACGGGGCTTGTCCTCGTTCACAACCATCCTTCCGGCGATCCCAGCCCGAGCGAGGCGGATATCGCCGCCACGCGCCGGCTTGGCGCGATCGCGCGGGCAGTGGAAGTCGACTTCTTCGATCACCTCGTCGTCGCCGGGCGCATGGCCGTGAGCATGCGCCGGGCGGGACTGATGACCGGCCGCGCAAGCCGGTCCAAACCTTAGCGGATATCCTGCTTTTGCCCGGCGCGAATCGCGTGTCGGGCGAATGCTGGCTATCCTGGCAAGAGCTGCATGGGGGAGTTGCGGCCTGTCGTTACCGGTGTGGTCAGCGTCCGGTACGGCAGGTCGCGCTTCGGGTTTTGCGGGGGTGCGCACCGATTGCCGCCGCTTTCATCGGCCCCTTGCGTTTTGAAGGGAATGCGCTTATCTGCGCCTCATCCCGACATTGGTGAAACAAGGTTCGGGCTGGCGCCGGAAGGGGCCGGCGCGGAACCGCGTTGCATCGATGTGCTGCCGGGAAGCCAGTGATTTTAACGTGGAGTTTCGTTTGGTCGATATCGCGCGCCTTGTCGAAGTCATCGAACCTGAGGTCAAAGCCTTGGGATTCGATCTCGTGCGCGTGAAGCTGTTCGGCCGCTCGGAAGTCGGCGACGATGAGCATGCGCTGCAGATCATGGCCGAGAACCCGAAGACCGGGCAGCTCGTCCTCGACGATTGCGTGAAGCTCTCGCATCGCATCTCCGACCGCATGGATGCGCTCGAGGAAGCAGGCGAAGTCCTGATCGACGAGGCATATCGCCTCGAAGTCAGCTCGCCGGGCATCGACCGACCGCTCACGCGTCCCAAGGACTACGTCAACTGGGCCGGTCATGAGGCGCGGATCAATCTGACCGCTCCCGTCGAGGGCAATCGCAAGACGCTGCATGGCGAGCTTGTCGGCCTCGATGGCGAAACGGTCGAATTCGAAGACAGGAAATCGGGCCGGGTGACTTTCCCGCTGTCCGACGTTCATTCCGCGCGGCTGGTCCTCACCGACAAGCTGATTGCTGCAACCCGCCCGCTGGATACGAGCGGCGCCGACGAGATTCTCGAGGAACAGGAAGACTAAGCCATGGCCAGTGCGATTTCCGCCAACCGCGCCGAGCTGCTTGCGATCGCGAACTCCGTCGCATCGGAGAAGATGATCGACAAGTCGATCGTCATCGAGGCGATGGAAGAAGCCATCCAGAAGTCGGCCCGCAACCGCTACGGTGCAGAGAACGACATTCGCGCGAAGCTCGATCCGCGCACCGGCGACCTGCGTCTGTGGCGCGTCGTCGAAGTCGTCGAGCACGTCGAGGACTACTTCAAGCAGGTCGATCTCAAGCAGGCTGAAAAGCTGCAGAAGGACGCCAAGATCGGCGACTTCATCGTCGACCCGCTGCCGCCGGTCGACCTTGGCCGCATCGACGCGCAGTCGGCCAAGCAGGTGATCTTCCAGAAGGTCCGCGATGCCGAGCGCGATCGCCAGTACGAAGAATTCAAGGACCGCGCGGGCGAGATCATCACCGGCGTGATCAAGTCGGTCGAATTCGGCCACGTGATCGTCAACCTCGGCCGCGCCGAGGGCGTCATCCGCCGCGACCAGCAGATCCCGCGCGAGGCCGCCCGCGTCGGCGAACGCGTGCGTGCGCTGGTCCTGCGCGTCGAGCGCCAGAACCGCGGTCCGCAGATCTTCCTGTCCCGCGCACACCCCGAGTTCATGAAGAAGCTCTTCGCGCAGGAAGTGCCCGAAATCTACGACGGCATCATCGAGATCAAGGCTGCTGCCCGCGACCCGGGTTCGCGCGCCAAGATCGGCGTGATCAGCCATGACCACTCGATAGACCCGGTCGGCGCCTGCGTCGGCATGAAGGGCAGCCGCGTGCAGGCCGTCGTGCAGGAACTGCAGGGCGAGAAGATCGACATCATTCCCTGGAGCGAGGACACCGCGACTTTCGTCGTCAACGCGCTCCAGCCCGCGACCGTCAGCCGCGTCGTCATCGACGAGGAAGAGAGCCGCATCGAAGTCGTCGTGCCCGATGACCAGCTTTCGCTGGCGATCGGCCGCCGCGGCCAGAACGTGCGCCTCGCTTCGCAGCTTACCGGCTCGCAGATCGACATCATGACCGAGGCCGAAGCTTCGGAGAAGCGCCAGAAGGAATTCACCGAGCGCTCCAAGATGTTCGAGGACGAACTCGACGTCGACGAGACCCTCTCGCAGCTGCTGGTGGCCGAAGGCTTCACCGAGCTGGAAGAAGTTGCCTACATCGAGCTGGCCGAACTGGCCGCGATCGAGGGCTTCGACGAGGAACTCGCCGAGGAACTCCAGAGCCGCGCCCACGAAGCGCTCGAACGCCGCGAGGAGGCTGCCCGTGAGGAACGCCGCGCGCTCGGCGTCGAGGATGCCGTGGCCGAGCTGCCGCACCTTACCGAAGCGATGCTGGTCACGCTCGGCAAGGGCGGGATCAAGACGCTCGACGACGTTGCCGACCTCGCCACCGACGAACTCATCGCCAAGAAGCGTTCCGAGCAGCGTCGCCGCGACGGTTCGGTGAACCGCCGCGCCCGCGAAGAGGACAAGGGCGGCGTGCTCGGCGAGTACGGCCTGACCGAAGAGCAGGGCAACGAGATCATCATGGCCGCTCGCGCCCACTGGTTCGACGACGAACCGGCGGACGAAGCGCCCGAAACCGAGGAGGCCGCCGATGCGGAATCCTCGCAATGAGCGCGTAAGCTCCGACATCGATAGTGCCAGCCCGGAAAGGACCTGCATCCTTTCCGGCGAGACGGCTGCGCGGGACGAACTCCTGCGCCTGGCGATCTCGCCCGATGGCCTCGTCCTTCCGGACGTCCACGCGCGTGCCCCCGGGCGCGGCGCGTGGATCGGCGTGTCGCGTGAGGCCCTTGAAAAAGCGCTCGCGAAGGGCAAACTTAAGGGAGCGCTGGCTCGTGCCTTCAAGGGTGCGCCACTGTCCATTCCCGACGACCTGGCAGATCGGATCGAGCAGGCGCTGATTCGCGCGCTGACCGAACGGCTGGGCCTCGAACTGAAATCGGGCAAGTTGCTCATGGGCTCGGACCGCATTGCGCAAAACGCGCGTGAGGGACGGGTCGAGTGGCTTGGTCATTCCGCCGATGCGAGCGAAGATGGCTCGCGAAAGCTCGACCAGGCCTGGAGGGTCGGTAGCGAGGCGGAGGGAAGCGGTCTTAAAGGGACGCGCTTGCCACTGGACCGGGAGACACTGTCTGTGGCATTGGGCCGCGACAACGTCGTTCACCTGGCGCTGACCGATCGCGGTGCGGCTAACCGAGTCGCTTCGCTGCTGCAGCGCCTCCTGCATTTCCAGGGGCAGGCCACGTCCGAAAGGCACGCGGCCGGTATGGTAGATGATAACGGGCAGGCTGACGCCGCGCCCGTCACGACGAATTGAGATTGAAGGGCACGACGAGAGATATGAGCGAGACCGACAACAAACCGACCCTGGGCCGCAAGCCGCTTGGGCTTAAGCGCTCGGTGGAAGCGGGTGAGGTCAAGCAGACCTTCAGCCACGGCCGCACCAACAAGGTGGTGGTCGAGGTCAAGCGCCGCAAGATCATCGGTAAGCCGGGCGCGGGCGACGTCGTGGAAACCAAGGCCGAGGAAACTGCGGCTCCGGCGCCCGAAGCCAAGGCTGCGCCCCAGCAGCCTGCACCGGCTCCGGCCCCTGCGCCGAAGCGGCCGGCTGCCCCTGCGGGTGAGACCCGTCAGGAGATGCAGGCACGCCTGCTGCGCGAGGCCGAGGAAGCCCGACTCGCCGCGCTGGAGGAAGCCAATCGTCGCGAGCAGGAAGAAAAGCTGCGCGCCATCGAGGAAGAGAAGCGCCGCGCCGAAGATAATCGCCGCGCCGAGGAAGAAGCCGCCAGGGCCAAGGAAGCAGAGCAGGAAGTGGCCAAGGCCGAACCTGCGCCTGAACCCGAAGCCAAGGCCGAGCCAGCTGTCGAGCCCGAACAGGCCGAGGAAGCCCAGCAGGATGCTCCCAAGGCTGCCGCTGCGCCTGCAGCCAAGGCCAGGGAAGCCGCTGCCCCGGCGCCCGCACCGCGTCGCTTCACCCCGGTCAAGCGACCGGAGCCGGCGCCCCGCAAGCAGGAAGCCGGTGCCGCGGGCGGCGGTGCTGCCGGTGGCGGTGCCAACAAGGGACCGGCCGGTGCCAAGAAGGGCGCTCCTGCTGCACGCGGCGGCGATCGCAAGGCAACCGATCATCGCCGCCAGTCCGGCAAGTTGACCGTCAGCCGCGCGCTGAACGAGGACGAAGGTGCACGTGCACGTTCGCTCGCTGCGCTCAAGCGTGCCCGCGAGAAGGAGCGTCGTGCGCATTTCTCGGGTCAGAACCAGCAGCGCGAAAAGCAGGTTCGCGACGTCATCGTTCCCGAGGCGATCACCGTGCAGGAACTCGCGAACCGCATGGCCGAGAAGGGCGCGGACCTCGTGAAGGCGATGTTCAACATGGGCATGATGGTCACCGTCAACCAGACGATCGACCAGGATACCGCCGAACTGCTCGTCACCGAATTCGGCCACAACATCCAGCGCGTCTCGGAAAGCGACGTCGACATCGACACTTCGGTGGACGTCGATACCGATGCCTCGCTGAAGCCGCGTCCGCCGGTGGTTGCCATCATGGGCCACGTCGACCACGGCAAGACGAGCCTGCTCGACGCGCTGCGCGGCACCGATGTGGTGCGCGGCGAGGCTGGCGGCATTACCCAGCACATCGGCGCCTACCAGATCAAGACCAAGGGCGGCGACCAGATCACCGTGCTCGATACTCCGGGTCACGCGGCCTTCACCCAGATGCGCATGCGCGGTGCCAACGTCACCGACATCGTCATCCTGGTGGTTGCCGCCGATGACGGGATCATGCCGCAGACGATCGAGGCCATCAATCATACCAAGGCCGCAGGCGTGCCGATGATCGTCGCGATCAACAAGTGCGACAAGGAAGATGCCAACCCGCAGAAGGTGCGCGAGCGTCTGCTCGAGCACGAGATCATCGTCGAGCAGATGTCGGGTGACGTGCAGGACGTCGAGGTTTCGGCCAAGACCGGCAAGGGTCTGGACGAACTGATCGACAAGATCCTGCTCCAGGCCGAACTGATGGAGCTCAAGGCCAACCCGGACCGCGCCGCTGAGGCGACCGTGATCGAAGCCAAGCTCGACAAGGGCAAGGGCCCGGTTGCGACCGTCCTGGTCAACCGCGGCACGCTCAAGCGCGGCGACATCTTCGTGGTCGGCACCGAAAGCGGTCGTGTCCGCGCGATGAACGACGACAAGGGCCGCCAGGTCAAGGAAGCCGGGCCGTCGATGCCGGTCGAGGTCCTCGGTCTCGGCGGCGTGCCGATGGCCGGTGACGTCCTGACCGTGGTCGAGAGCGAGCAGCGCGCCCGCGAAGTCTCGTCCTATCGTCAGGAGCAGGCGACCGCCAAGCGCACGGCAACGGCGCCGGCGAGCCTCGACACGATGTTCTCGGCGCTGGCCGCCAAGCAGAACGTCATCGAGTACCCGCTGGTCATCAAGGCCGACGTGCAAGGGTCGGTGGAAGCGATCAACAACGCGCTGCACAACCTCTCGAACGACGAGATCAAGGTCCGCATCCTGCATTCGGGTGTGGGCGCGATCACCGAGACCGATGTAACCCTGGCTTCGGCCTCGGGCGCGCCGATCGTCGGCTTCAACGTCCGTCCGAACGCCAAGGCGCGCGAACAGATCGAAAAGACCAAGACCGAGATGATGTACTACGACGTCATCTACGAACTGACCGAGGAAGTCGCCAAGCAGATGGCCGGCATCTGGGGTCCGGAAAAGGTCGAGACGGTCGTCGGTCGCGCCGAAGTCAAGCAGGTCTTCCCGGCCGGCAAGAAGGACAAGGCGGCCGGTCTGCTGGTCGTCGAGGGCGTCATTCGCAAGGGACTCCATGCCCGTCTCACCCGCAACGACGTCATCGTTTCGGCAACGACCATCGCTTCGCTGCGTCGCTTCAAGGACGACGTCGACGAAGTGCGCACCGGCCTCGAGTGCGGTGTGGTTCTGGCCGACACCAACGACATCAAGCCGGGCGACCACCTCGAAGTCTTCGAGGTCAGCGAGCGCGAACGCACGATCGGCTAAGGCCGGCCGCGCGTTCCCCGGTTTCGCGTCGCGGGACCGGTCGGATCGAAGGATTGATGGGGCGGCGATCGCAAATCGCTGCCCCATTTCCCTTGTGAGGAGTTCTCATGAGGAAAGCCGCAGGAGGACGGCGCCGGGCCGGCCTCATGAGTTGCAAATTGCCGCCGGGCACCCAAATGGACGCAGACGATGGCACGCCAGCAATTTACTCCCGAACAGCACTCTGTCCGCCTCCTGAAGGTGGGGGAACAGGTGCGCCATGTGATTTCCGAAGTCCTTATCCGTCAGCAAGTGCATGACGACACGTTGAGCGGGCATTCGGTATCGGTCACCGAAGTGCGCATGACGCCGGACCTGCGGCAGGCGACGGTGTATGTGAAACCGCTGCTCGGCATGGACGAGGAAGCTGTCCTCAAGGCCCTGCGGACGCACACGGCCTTCTTCCAGCGCGAAGTGGCGCAGCGCCTGAAGCTCAAGTTCGCGGCCAAGATCCGGTTCCGCGCGGACGAGACCTTCGACGAGGCGAGCCGCATCGACGCGCTCCTGTCCGATCCGCGCGTGAAGCGCGATCTCGGTCAGGAAGACTGATCGCAGCCGGACGAATTCAGGCGGGTTCGAAGATCAGTCTTGCCTTGTGCCAGTTACCGCCCATCGCGTCCTGGCGGTCGATGCGGAACTGGTAGCGCCCGAGGTTGTCCCAGCGCCATTCCATCATGTCGTCGCTGGCCAGTTGCAGCAGCAGCAGATCTTCACCTTCCGATCCGTGAGTCGGGTCGCTGAAGATCTGGTGATGATCGCGCGGCGGGACCGTGAGGTCCTTGCCTATCTTCTCGAGCAGGTCGTCGGGCAGGGCGGAAAAGGCCTTGGGTGCGCCGGTTGCCATGGCCCGGATGCACAGGGCTCTCAGCGGCGCCAGGGCGTGCGGTACGCGCCCGTCGACGAGCTTGCCGTGGCGGGCATGAATCTCTCCGAGAATATCCGAAACGAGGCCGCGCTCTTCCTCGGTCAGTGGCTCCCACGGACCGCGGCCTGATGTGAAGCCCTCCAGCGCCTCGATCATGGCCGGCAAGTCGCTTGCCTGCTCCTCGATCTCGCGCAACCTTGCGGTCACGTCATGGACCTTGCGACGCGCTCCGGCGACGGCTTCGGGCAGGGCATCGCCGCGTGCTTCGAGGGCTTCCAGCGCATCCCTGGCCTTTTTCTCCTGTCGCAGTTCGGCATCGTATTCACGCTGGGCGCCGTCCAGGGCCTCGCGCAAGTGGTCGGTCAGGTGGAAGACGCCGTACCACCACAAATCGGCCTCGCCATCTTCGACGAGTGCCGCCGAGGTCATGCCGCCCTGTTGCAGGATTGCCGCGCCCGCGCTTTCGGCGCCATCCTGTGCGAACGGTTCGACAGGCCAGAACGGGAAAAGGTAACGACTGAGCCGCGTCGGTGTTGTCGGCAGCGGTGCGCCGTCTTCCTCGTAGGCGGGTGGCAGGTCGGCGGGTGGATCGGTGAAATCGTGCTCGCCCGGCGTGACCGCGACGACCGCGCCTTCGCCCAGGAAGAAGGCCAGAGATCCGGCATGGGGAAGCGGGCTTTGCGGGCAGGTTCCGGCCAGTTCGGACAGGTTGACTTGCGCTGCGAAGGGTAGCGGCGTGCCTTGGGCATCGCGCGGCCATTGCGCGGTCCCCAGCCTCGGCAGGCCGCCCAGCCAGCTCAGGTCCCAGGTCCAGTCGCGATTGCGCTCTCGCTTCTTGCGCACGAGGACGACCGGGCGAGGCGCTTCTTCTGCAGGCTCTTCAGGCTCGGCTGGGGATGCGAGCTGCAATTCCGTTACCTGGGCGAAGTCCACCTCGTCGACCACGGCGGTGATGACCGGGCCTTCGATTTCAGGCTCCGGGTTAGCCGCGCCGCTGGCCCGCCTGCGCAGTCCGGCAATGCGGTCTTCGTGCGAGTGGGCCTCGGGACGCCAGACCGGGCCGGCAGCGGGTATTGCGTCTTCGTCTTCGAGTGGCGAGGAGCGCTTGCCGACAGCCACGGCCGCAATCAGGCCCAGCACCATCCCTGAGCCGAGCAGGGCCAGGACGGCTTCGCTGCGTCCGGCAACGGCGGAAATGCGCGCCGCCCCTTCATCGAGAAAGGCGAGCGCGGTCTGCACGGCTCCAGGGCCTGAAGTCGATAGAGGAGCCAGCGCCACATAGGCGGCGACGAGTGCGACCAACCCGAAGACAGCGAACATGGCGAGCAATTTCTTCATTGCGAACTCCCACGGCCTGCGTGGTTCATCTTAAAGAACTTCAGAGGAATTCATTCAAGCGGGGAGAACTGCCGAAGTCCTCGTGCCGGGCTGAATTGGCCGTGTTATCCACCGTCGCGATGGCCAAGCTCTACTTCTACTATGCCAGCATGAATGCCGGTAAGTCGGCAACGCTGCTGCAGGCGAACTTCAACTATATCGAACGCGGCATGCGCACGATGCTGTGGACCGCGGCCATCGACAGCCGTGGTGGGGCAGGTGCGATCGAGAGCCGGATCGGCCTGCATGCCGATGCCCATCGTTTCGCGGCCGATACCGATCTGGAGGAAAGCGTCCTCGCATTGCATCGTGCGGCCTCGCTGTCCTGCGTACTGGTGGACGAGGCGCAGTTCCTCAGTGCGGAGCAGGTCTGGCAGCTCGCCCGTCTGGCAGATGGCGAGAACATCCCGGTGCTGTGCTACGGCCTGCGGACCGATTTCAGGGGGCAGCTGTTTGCCGGTTCGGCCATACTGCTCGGCATCGCCGACGCGCTCGTCGAGCTCAAGGCGGTCTGCCATTGCGGCCGCAAGGCAACCATGAACCTGCGCGTCGATGCCGAAGGCGCTGCCGTCAGCGAGGGAGAGCAGACCGAAATCGGTGGCAACGACCGCTACGTTGCGCTCTGCCGCCGGCATTTCAGCAAGGCACTGGCGCTGTCCTGAGGCCATTGTCCGAAGACTTCGTGCTCGCACGTTCCGATTTTTGGGGCTTGCTTTCGCAATCGAATGGAAATGGCCGCCGCACGGGCCTGAGGAACTGACGCAACTTGGACATCCGAGATTCCGCTGTCATCTGCGCCAGCAGGAAGTGGGGCTGCCACCCGAAAACTCGCGCGTCGACAGCGCGCCTGGCGGGACTTATCTTCCGGGCGAGATTGCGGCGCCGGCGCTCTGTGCCTAGATGGGAGGCATGAACGACACACTGCTGCAGGCCGCAGCGCTCATCATTCCCCTCATTTTCGCCATCGTGTTCCACGAAGTGGCCCATGGCTGGACCGCGAGGGCGCTGGGCGACCCGACGGCCTATGAGCAGCGGCGCCTCAGCCTCAATCCGTTCCGCCATGTCGACCCGATCGGCACGGTTGTGCTGCCGGGGTTCCTGGCACTGACCGGCATGCCGATATTCGGTTGGGCCAAGCCGGTGCCGGTCAACCACCATCGCTTGCGAGATCCGCGCAAGGGGATGATGGCCGTCGCTGCGGCAGGGCCCGGAACCAATCTCGTGCTGGCAGCGGTTGGCGCGGTCATGCTGGGTCTGCTGGTCCGGTTTGCCGGAGCGGAGCTGGGCCCGGTCGAGAAGTTCGCGGCGATGAACTTCAACAACTTCATCCTGATCAACGTCTTCCTGGCGCTGTTCAATCTGCTGCCGATCCCGCCGTTCGACGGCTCGCACATCGTTGAGGGCGCGCTGCCACGCCATGCCGCGCGGATCTATGCCAGGATGCGCCCTTATGGATTGCCGCTGCTGTTTCTCGTCCTGCTGGTGATCCCTTACCTGTTCCCCGACTGGGGCATCGTGCGTCGGCTGGTCCTGCCGCCGGTAATCTGGGCCAGCGATCACTACTATGCCCTGGCCGAAGCCGTGGCGGGAGGCTGATCCGCTTCGGCGCGAGCCTGTAACAAAGTGTCGTTGCCCTTGAAGTGACCCGCGCCGGAGCCGAAATGGGAGGGCAGGGGGTGAAACCGTTCGAGAATTCGAAAGGAAGTAACCATGAAGATGTCCGCATTGCTCATCCCGCTCGGCCTGCTTGTCGCTACGCCGGCAATGGCGGGTCCGGCGCCCGTTGCTTCGGCCCGGCACAGCGAAGCTTCCATTCCTTTCGCCGATCATGGCGGTGTCGACGATTGGCGCGCAGGCGACAGTCACACGATCTATTTCCGCGACAATCATCGCCAGTGGTATCGCGCGGAGCTGATGTCGCCGTCCTACGATCTGCCTTATGTCGAGGATATCGGGATCGATACCCGTCCCAACGGCACGCTCGACAAGTTCGGCGCGGTCATCGTCAAGGGGCAGCGCTACCAGATCGCTTCGTTCGAGCGGGTCGACGGTCCGCCCAGCAAGGGATCCAAGGGCCTCCACCGGATCGACGCGGTCAAGGCGAAGCCCGCGAAGTAATCCGCAGGGGCGGCGAGATTGACAAACCGGCGTCGGCGGCCTTGGAAGGCGCGATGAAGTTTTCCGATATCGTCTCGTAATGCCGCACGGCTGGATCATTCTCGACAAGCCGCATAGGCTGGGCTCGACCCAGGGCGTGGCCGCGGTCAAGCGCAACTTGCGCGAGGCGGGCTACGGCAAGAAGGTCAAGGTCGGCCACGGCGGCACCCTCGATCCGCTGGCGACCGGTATCCTGCCGATCGCCGTGGGCGAGGCGACCAAACTGACCGGGCGCATGCTCGATGCCAGCAAGACATATGCCTTTACCGTCCGCTTCGGCGAGGAGACCGACACGCTCGATCTCGAGGGCGAAGTCGTTTCCCGTAGTGACGTCGTGCCCACGCGCGAACAGGTGAGCGCGGTGCTGCCGCGCTTTACCGGCCCGATCGAGCAGGTTCCTCCGGCCTACTCGGCACTGAAGGTCGACGGTGAGCGCGCCTATGACCTGGCCCGGGCCGGACAGGAAGTTGCGCTCAAGTCCCGGGCGGTGACGATCCATGCGCTCTCCCTGTGCGATCCCGGCGGCGAAGCGGCTCAAGAAGCGACATTTCTTGCCCATGTCTCCAAGGGCACCTACATCCGGTCGCTGGCGCGCGATATCGCCAGGGCCCTGGATAGCTGCGGCACGGTGACCATGCTGCGCCGCGTAAAGGCGGGGCCGTTCGACCTGTCTCACGCGATTTCGCTGGACAAATTGAACGAAATCGGTAAGGGCGCGCCTCTTGAACAGATACTCTTGCCACTGGAGGTGGGGCTGGACGACATCCCGGCCATCGACCTCGGTCCGGAGCAGGCAAGGGCGGTCCGACAGGGCCGCGTTCTGACCGGGCTGCCCCATGAAGACGGGCTGCATTGGGCGCGAGAAGGACTTGTTCCGGTCGCGTTGATGGAGCTTTCGGGCGGCGAAGCCCGCGTCGTCAGGGGGTTCAACCTTTCGGATGTCGCGGAGTAGAATGAATGACGGTTACCGCCGAGAAGAAGCAGGAAATTATTTCGGACAACGCCCGCGCCGCTGGCGACACGGGCAGCCCGGAAGTACAGGTCGCGATCCTCACCGAGCGCATCGTCAACCTGACCGAACACTTCAAGTCGCACCACAAGGACAACCATTCGCGTCGCGGTCTGCTGGCCATGGTCAACAAGCGCCGCTCGCTGCTCGACTACCTCAAGAAGAAGGATGTCGCGCGGTACAACGCTCTGATCCAGAAGCTCGGTCTGCGTAAGTAAGACTGACGCGGAGGCGGCCCCTGAGTGGGCCGCTTCTTGCATCTGGGCCACCCTATCTGGGTATCCTCGCAATTCGGCGAGGGGCCTTGGGGCCGAGAAAGGCCCCGCACCGGACCGGGACGGAATCCCCGGCAGTAAACCCCGCCAGGCAATAGGGCCGGTGGGTTGAGGAAAACTCTATGTTCGACGTCAAAACCGTATCGATGGAGTGGGGCGGAAAGACCCTCACTCTGGAAACCGGCCGCATTGCCCGTCAGGCTGACGGCGCGGTCCTTGCCACTTACGGCGAAACTGTTGTGCTTTGCGCCGTCACGGCTGCCAAGTCGGTGAAGGAAGGCCAGGACTTCTTCCCGCTGACCGTGCACTACCAGGAAAAGTTCTCCGCCGCCGGACGCATCCCGGGCGGCTTCTTCAAGCGTGAGCGCGGCGCGACCGAAAAGGAAACGCTGACCAGCCGTCTGATCGACCGCCCGGTTCGCCCGCTGTTCCCGGAAGGCTTCTACAACGAGATCAACTGCATCGCGCAGGTCCTCAGCTATGACGGCGAGACCGAGCCCGACATCGTTGCGATGATCGCTGCTTCGGCCGCGCTCACCATCTCGGGCGTGCCTTTCATGGGCCCGATCGGCGCCTGCCGCGTCGGCTTCGTCGACGGTGCGTACACGCTTAACCCGAAGCAGGAAGCTGCGCTGGCCGACGGCCGCCTCGACCTCGTTGTCGCTGCGACCGGCGATGCCGTGATGATGGTGGAATCGGAAGCCAAGGAACTCACCGAGGAAGAAATGCTCGGCGCCGTCATGTTCGCGCATGACGAGTGCAAGAAGGTCGTGAACCTCATCATCGACCTCGCCGAGCAGGCCGCCAAGGAACCTTGGGAAATCGACCTGTCGGACAACACGGCCGACATCAAGGCGAAGCTCAAGAAGGTCGTCGGCAAGGACGTTGCCGCTGCCTACAAGCTGACCGACAAGTCGGCCCGCTCGAACGCGCTCAACGAAGCCCGCGCCAAGGCCAAGGAAGCTTTCGCCGACGCCGAGCCGCAGACCCAGATGGTCGCGATCAAGACCATGAAGAAGGTCGAAGCCGAGATCGTTCGCGGCGCCATCCTCAAGGACGGCCAGCGCATCGACGGCCGCAAGCTCGACCAGGTCCGTCCGATCGAATCGATGGTCGGCTTCCTGCCGCGCACTCACGGTTCGGCCCTGTTTACCCGCGGTGAAACGCAGACCATCTGCACCACCACCCTGGGTACCAAGGATTCCGAGCAGATGATCGACGGCCTCGAAGGTCTGTCGTACTCGGCGTTCATGCTGCACTACAACTTCCCGCCCTACTCGGTCGGTGAAGTGGGTCGCTTCGGCGCCCCGGGCCGTCGCGAAGTCGGCCACGGCAAGCTGGCGTGGCGTGCGCTGCACCCGGTGCTGCCCTCGAAGGAAGACTTCCCCTACACCATCCGCGTTCTCTCGGACGTGACCGAGTCGAACGGCTCGTCCTCGATGGCGACCGTCTGCGGCGGCTGTCTCTCGATGATGGACGCGGGCGTTCCGATCGAGCGTCCGGTTTCGGGCATCGCGATGGGCCTCATCCTCGAAGGCGACGAGTTCGCCGTCCTTTCGGACATCCTGGGCGACGAGGATCACCTCGGCGACATGGACTTCAAGGTGGCCGGCACCGAGAACGGCATCACCACGATGCAGATGGACATCAAGATCGCCGGCATCACCAAGGAAATCATGGGCAAGGCGCTGGAGCAGGCGAAGGCCGGCCGCGCGCACATCCTGGGTGAAATGACCAAGGCTCTCGGCTCGGCCCGTACCGAGCTGTCGGCTCACGCACCGCGCATCGAGACGATCCAGATCGACAAGTCGAAGATCCGCGACGTCATCGGCACCGGCGGCAAGGTCATCCGCGAGATCGTCGCCGAGACCGGCGCCAAGGTCGACATCGACGACGAAGGTGTGATCAAGATCTCGTCCTCGGATCTCGACCAGATCGAGGCCGCGAAGAAGTGGATCCTCGGCATCGTCGAGGAAGCCGAAGTCGGCAAGATCTACACCGGCAAGGTCGTCAATATCGTCGACTTCGGCGCTTTCGTGAACTTCATGGGTGGCAAGGACGGCCTCGTCCACGTTTCCGAAATGAAGAACGAGCGCGTCGAGAAGCCGACCGACGTCGTGTCGGAAGGTCAGGAAGTGAAGGTCAAGGTCCTCGAGATCGACAATCGCGGCAAGGTCCGCCTGTCGATGCGCGTCGTCGACCAGGAAACCGGTGAAGAGCTGGAGGATACCCGTCCGCCCCGCGAACCGCGCGGTGACCGTGAAGGCGGCGGCCGTGGTGGCGATCGTCGTGGTCCGCGTCGCGAAGGCGGCGGCGGTGGCCGTGGCCGCGAGCGTGGCCCGCGCCGCGAGCGCGGTGACAACGGCGGTGGCGATCCGAACCACATGCCGGCCTTCCTCAAGGAAGACTGATAGGTTTTCGACAATTCGAAATCCGGAAGAAGGGGCTGCGGCAACGCGGCCCCTTTTTTCTTGGCCGGACGTGGCGGTACCGGATTGGCGGAATTTCTTGCCTTGGCTGAGGGGCCAAAGCGGGATGCTCGTTGTCGCGAGCGATGCGCAAGGCGGCCTGGATCTGCTCGACGTTGTCCGGCGCGATCGTGCCGGCAGGGAGGTGAAGTGCGTCGTCGACCGCGTACTTGTCGCGATAGCTTGCGATATCCTCTTCGTCGAAGAAGACCTGCGAAGCGCCCAGAGCGGCGATGAACCGGTTTTTCGCGCCCTTGATTGTCGCGAGGTCCGGTAAGGGCGCGCTTATCTTCCTGCTCCCTTTTCCGGATCCGTCGGCACCGGGGTGAGATTCCCTGGCGCGGCCTTCGTTCGCCTTGTCCGAGCCCTTTTATTGCATCCTGCGCTGAGCCTGCATTTCATTCATAATGGTAACGAAAGTTATTTCTGTGTAGGAGCGGAATTCTGTCAATCGGGACATTGTCGTCTCATAACTCTGGAAATTATCCCAGAATTCCCTGCGCCGAGCTGTTGACTGCGCGAAAGACTATTATGTCATTCGTGACGATAATTCTGGCAAACATTCTCCTTGTCCCAAGGGCCATGCCGGTATTAGGCTGGGGGAAAGCGCCACGAGGTTGTGCGCGTGACGTGGGAGAATTTAGATGGCCATGAATCTTGAGCAGGTTTTGCAGGGCGCGGGTAGTCCCGTCGAGATGCTGCGCAATTCGCAGTTGGGGGCTTACGTCTATCCTGTCGTGGCGCCGGAATTCTCGAACTGGCGTTCGGAACAGTGGGCCTGGCAGAACAGCGCGGTTCTGTTCGATCAGTCCCACCACATGGTGAATTTGTACATCCGCGGAAAAGATGCCTTCAAGCTTCTGACCGATACGATGATCAATTCGCCCAAGGGGTGGGCGGTCAATAAGGCCAAGCAGTATGTGCCGACCACGCCGTACGGCCATGTCATCGGCGATGGGATCATCTTCTGGCTCGCCCCCGAAGAGTTCTGCTACGTCGGCCGCGCTCCGGCGTCGAACTGGCTGCGTTATCAGGCCCAGCAGGGCTACGATGTCGAGCTCGAACTTGACGATCGTTCGCCGATGCGACCCATGGGCAAGCCGGTTTCGCGCTCGGTCTGGCGCTTCCAGATCCAGGGTCCCAAGGCTTGGGACGTCATCGAGAAACTCAATGGCGGCCCGCTCGAGCAACTGCGTTTCTTCAGTATGAGCACGATGCGAATCGCCGGCCGGGAAATCAGGACCTTGCGCCACGGCATGTCCGGCGCGCCGGGTCTCGAAATCTGGGGGCCCTATGAGGAGCAGGAGGAAGTCCGCGCGGCCATTCTCGAGGCAGGCAAGGAATTCGGCCTGATCGCCTGCGGCAGCCGTGCCTATCCTTCCAATACGCTGGAATCGGGTTGGATCCCCTCACCATTGCCGGCGATCTACACGGGTGAGAAGCTCAAGGGCTATCGTGAGTGGCTCGGGGCTGACAGCTACGAAGCGACAGGGTCGATCGGTGGCAGCTTCGTCTCGCAGGCGATCGAGGACTATTACCTCAATCCCTGGGAACTGGGTTATGGCCCCTTCGTGAAGTTCGACCACGACTTCCATGGGCGCGAAGCGCTTGAAGCAATCGATCCGGCTGAGCAGCGCAGGAAGGTGACCCTGGCGTGGCATCCGGAGGACATGGCGAAGATCATGGCGTCGCTGTTCGATCCGGATGGTGAGCAGTACAAGTTCTTCGACGTGCCTCTCGCGAACTATGCTTCGTCGAACTACGATCGCGTGACCGACGCCGAAGGCAAGACGGTCGGTCTGTCGATGTTCACCGGCTACTCCTACAACGAGAAGCAGGCGCTTTCGCTCGCGACGATCGATCCTGAAATCCCCATCGGCAGCGAAGTGCAGGTCGTCTGGGGTGAAGAGGACGGCGGCACGCGCAAGACCACCGTCGAGCCGCACAAACAGCTCGCGGTGCGGGCCATCGTTTCGCCGGTTCCCTATTCGCGCGTGGCCCGTGAAACCTACCACGAAGGCTGGCGCACCCAGCGTGCCGACGCCTGAATTGGAATAGTCGTTCGGCGCTCCGCCAAAGCTTGGACGGATCTGTCCATTTGGCTTTCGGCGGGGCGTCTTGCGTCAGAACCAGTATGCGATCGCCCGCTGTTCGATCGAGGCGCGCGGCACTGCGTGATGGTTCGCGTCAGGATTGTCGAAGGCGACGTGCGGTACGCATCGAGCGACGTCCGGTGCGCTGTCGTAAGTCTTGAACACAAGTGCTGCGCCCGGCGTCATGTCGCTGAACCAGCACCAGCGATGCCGCGATGAATGGGCCGGCACCGGTCCTTCGAATGACCAGAGGTCTTTACCGTCACGATCGTAGATGGCTTCTGAAGGAAGCAGGTCGTCTGGTGAGACGGTTCTTGCCTTGCAAAGCGCCAGAGTAACGTCCTCGGGGGAGGGATGACTGCGCTCCAGATGTTGTAGTGAGCGCTGCGCATGGGGGACTTGGTAGTCCGCTGGGGGCGGAGCGTCGGGAGAAGGCTTCGGCTGTTCGGCCGGAAACGTCGACATGTGCAAATCGGGCTGGACGGGAATTGTCGAGCGTGCCGCGCAGGAGCGCGCGTTCCGATAAGCGTTGTATGCCCCGTCCCGTCGGGATCATCAGATCCGACCTGGCAAGTTAGGCCAGAAGCGAGGGCGCTTCGTTCTGGCGTGGATCGGATGTCTGACTTTCAAATGGCAGTGCCTGCGCAACCATAACTTTTGATATGATTTGTAATCTTTCAAAATGGAGAGAGGTTATCGATCCCCTGACATCGTGAATCGGCAGGGTTCTTGGGGCAGTCGTAATGCCATCGCGTGAAGAATCATTGGCGCTATGGAACATTCTGGAAGCCTTGCCGGCCGCGTGGCCAATTTCAGATAACTTCGAATTTCCCAGTTTTAACAGTCAATAGCGATGCTTGTCGTCGCGCGGGAACAGGGCTCGGATCCCTTGTTTCTGCGGTCCACATGCAGATGGCTGTCTGCGTTCCGATGCGTTCGATCGATGGCATCCGAGACTATACTCTTGCCATCCAAAAATAGTATGTCATACAAACATAATGTCGCTATCTAGGCGATCATATGGCGCCGAGTTCGGAACACCGTCCGGGTGCCGGTTCAGGAGAGGACCAAGATGCAGATCTTCACCAGGGCACACTTGCGTCGCGTGCTGCTTGTAACCGTTTCGGGCAGTTTGCTGTTTGCTGCTGCGCCTGTCCTAGCGCAGGACCTGCCCAATGAAGCGAAGCAGGCAGACCGGGCGGAGCAATCGCCTTCATTCAATGAAATCATCGTCACCGCACAGTTCCGCGCGCAGAACCTGCAGGATACACCGCTGTCGATCACGGCAGTCGATGCGAACCTGCTGGCCTCAAGAAACCAGACGGACATCTCCCAGATCGCCGCTCAGGCACCGAACGTTCAGCTTACGCAGATGGGCGGTGCCTTCGGCTCGTCGATGGCAGTCTATGTCCGCGGGATCGGCCAGTACGACTTCAATCCGGCCTACGAACCCGGTGTGGGCATGTATGTCGATGACGTTTACTATGCGACGCTGACCGGTTCGATCATGGACTTGCTCGATCTCGATCGGGTCGAAGTCCTGCGGGGCCCCCAAGGTACGCTGACCGGGCGAAACTCGATCGGCGGCGCGATCAAGCTGTTCTCGGTGAAGCCCGGCAACGAGAACAGCGGTTCGGTAGAGGTTGCTTATGGTTCGCGTGACCGCACGGACTTGCGAGGCAGTGCCAACTTCGTGCTGACCGACAACCTCTATGCCCGTATCGCTGCCGTTCACAAGCGGCAGGAAGGCTACGTCGATCAGGTAGACTTTGGCTGCGCCAATCCCGGCAACGCCCTGGGCATCGGTGCTCGACCCTCTACGCCTTCGGATTGCGTCGTCGATAAGTTCGGCGAGAAGAACTACACCGGCCTTCGCGGTTCGCTCCGCTTCAATCCGGATGACAAGCTCGATTGGACGATCACGGGCGATTATACCTATGAAAATCGCTCCTACAGCGCGAGCGTTCTGACGGTTAACGATACGAGCAAGACCGACGGTATCAATTTCATCTGCGGACGCTTCTGCACTTACGCAGATTTCTTCGCTCCGGCGGGCGGCGCTGTCGATCAGGCGTACTACATGCCCAGCAAGACGAAGTTCAAGGGCTGGGGCGTTTCGAGCAACCTGAGCTACGAGTTCAGCTCCCATCTGCGCTTGCAGTCGATCACCGCGTATCGGCGTTATCGGCAGGTCTTTGGCACCGATGACGATTTTACACCCAATCCCAACATCGTTGGCGCTGGCTTCAATGACCTGAAGTTTCGCTTCTTCAGCCAGGAATTGCGCCTGTCCGGCGATATCGGGCCTGACGCGGAATGGACCTTGGGCGGATTCTACAGCGACCAGAAGACCCTCTACTTCACGCGGCAGGATATCCGCTACATCGACTATGCCTTCTGCGGAGGCATGGGCTTCTGTAACCTGCAGTTCCAGGGCAACGATCCGGTAAACGCCGATAGCAAGGCGGTATTCGGTACGGTCATCGTGCGTCCGACCGCAGAACTCACTCTGACCGGGGGCTTGCGCTATACCAAGGAGCACAAGGACTACACTTTCGTTCGCAAGGGCCTGGACGGAGGCGTGCTGAATGACAGCTTCGGGGTCGGTCGGCTCGATGGGCTGGTTGGCCTTTACGACGGTGACCGGGTCGACTGGCGCATTTCCGCCGACTATCGTTTCAGCCCCGAAATCATGGGCTATGCGACGGTGAGCACCGGCTTCAAGGGCGGCGGCGTTGTGGCTCGCCCCTTCACGGCACTCCAGGCCATCAACGGTGCTTTCGATCCGGAAACGCTAACTGCCTATGAAATGGGCGTGAAGACCGACTTCTTCGGCCATCGTGTGCGCCTCAATCTCTCCGGATTCTATAACGACTTCAAGAATATCCAGTTGCCGATCTCGGATTGTTCGGTACTCGATGAATTGCCGGTGGGAACCGGTACGAATACCTGCGCAGCCATCCAGAATGCCGGTGACGGCAAGATGTACGGCGTCGAGGCGGAGGTCTTCGCAAACCTCGTCGATGGACTCGACATCGATGCGTCGCTGAGCTGGATCGACGGCAAGTGGAAACGGATCGATGAGGTTGTGGGTGGAGCCATCAAGATCGGTGACCCGATTACCACGCCCAACTGGAAGTGGAGCGCAGGCATTCAATACCGTGCCGATCTGGGCGATGCCGGATCGATCACGCCGCGCTTCGACCTTGCCTATACCGGCAAGCGCAGCGTGGGGCGTCTGACGCTCGCTTCTCCGCTGGAGTACCGGCCCGATTTCGTTCTCGCGAATGCACGACTGACCTGGAAGAACAAGGACGAGGATCTTTCCATCTCGTTCGAGGTCCAGAACCTTTTCGACAAGTATTACCTGCTCCCCCTGCGGTTCGTGGCTGTCTATGCCACGGCGGGGACCGGGTACAGCACGGTTGGGCGGCCGCGCGAATGGGCCGTTACCGCCAGGAAGACCTTTTGATCATGCCGGTTGCAGTTGGCTTTTCCTGCCTGCTGCAACCGCATAATGCCAAGCAGGTAAAGGCGATCTGGCCCGATTCAGGGGCGGGCATGAATACGAACGGGAGATAAGCGCCATGGCGCAAGTGACACTGTACCACTGGGAGCCGAATGCCAATTCAGGCAAGCCGATGTTGACCCTGATGGAAAAGGGTGTCGAATTCGAAAGCCACTACATCGATATGTTGCAGTTCGATCAGCATCGTCCTGAATACCTGGCCATCAATCCGCAGGGTACGATACCGGCCATGACGCATGGATCCCGGGTCCTGGTCGAGAGCACGGCGATCATGGAATACGTGAACGAGGCGTTCTCCGGGCCGGAACTCATGCCGAAGGATGCCCGGGATCGCTGGCGGGTCCGCTGGTGGATGAAGTTCATGGATCAGTGGCTGGCTCCGAGTTTCTCGATGATCGGCTGGAGCGTCTTTGTCGGTCCGATAGTTCGCCAGCGCGACCCGGCCGAACTCGAAGCGGCGATTGAGCGCATTCCCTTGCCCGAGCGGCGCGTATCCTGGCGCAAGGCGATCCACGGCACTTTTTCCGAAGCGGAGATCGCCGAAAGCCAAAGGCGCGTGGCCCTGGGTATCAACATGCTGGAGCAAGAGCTGGGCAAGCGTGAGTGGCTTGCCAGCGACACCTATGGCCTTGCCGATATCAATGGCTTCAATCTGGCCTACGCCATCCCGCTCTCGCAACCATCGCTTTGCAATGATGAAAAGACGCCCAATCTCCTGCGCTGGCTGCGGGCGGTCTATGCCCGACCGGCCGTGAAGAAATGCTGGGCCTTGGGCCGGACCGACATGGTGAAGCGTGTCGCCGTTCTCGACGGGGAGCAGATCTGATGGCGATGATCCTCTATCACGGCGCGCCGAACGGCCCGTCACTGATCGTGCTGGCGGCCCTTGCCGAAACCGGCGTGGACGTCGAACGGCGCCCGATCGACTTGCTTGCCGGCGAGCGACACGTCCTGCCCGGCATCGGCGAAGCGGTGGCCCTGGACATGGGTATCGAAGGGGAAGGCCCCGTCTTGGTGGTCGATGGCGAGGCGATGACCGATGCCGTCTTCCTGGCCCAGTATTTCGACGAGCTTTCGGACAAAGCCTCGCTCCAGCCAAGCGATCCCTATGCGCACTGGGAAATGATGATGTGGTGCCGCCAGATCACCGAGCGCCTGTCTCCGGCTGCGGCCCTGCTGGGCAATATCGAATTCTCGCAGGAAACTCTCGGGGCCATGTCGGATGAACGGTTCGAGGAACTGGCGGGTCGGATCGTCAGTGCAGACCTGCGTTCGCGCTGGGAGATCCTGCGCGACGGCGCGGTGGATCTTGCGCAGATCGTCGACAGCCGGACCAAGGTCCTGCAGGCGGTCGAGCGCTGCGAGAAGCAGCTTGGCGACGGGCGCAAGTGGCTGATGGGCGAGCTGACGATCGCCGATCTCGCCACCTTCGCCTGGCTTGCAGGAATGGAACGGGTTCTTCCCGAGTCCTTCCGGGACAAGCCGCTGACGACGGCCTGGCTGCAGCGCGTTCGCTCTCGTCCCGCTGTGGCTTCTGTCCTTGCCGATTGCGGAGCGGATGTTGCGACCTTCTGGGCTCCCGGTCCGGAGATCAACCGCTGGGGATGACCGTGCGTCGCCCCGAATACGTCCAAAAAATCATCAACCGGCGCAGCTGACGGCCGGAATGCGGGAAGAGTGGAATGGTTGCGAAGGGTTTCTCGTTGCTGGCGGTTGTCGTGTCGGGCACATGCCTAGCCCTGTCAGGCTGCGGGATGGGTCTTGCCAACAGTTCGCAGGATCTCGCCCAAGACGGCGTCAACGGGCGGCTTATCGCCGAGGGAGCGAATGACGCGTGGCCTTCTTATGGGCGTACCTACGACGAACAGCGCCATTCGCCGCTTGCCGACATCAACAGGCAGAACGTCAGGGATCTCGGACTTGCCTGGTTTGCGGATCTGGACACCTCCAGAGGTCAGGAAGCGACGCCTTTGGTCATCGATGGCGTCATCTACATCTCCACTGCCTGGTCGAAGGTCAAAGCGTATGATGCGGTGACGGGCAAGGAACTGTGGGCCTTCGATCCGGAGGTTCCCGGCAAGGCGGGTGTCAATGGCTGTTGCGACGTCGTCAATCGCGGGCTGGCGGCCTGGGGCGACAAGTTGTTCCTGGGAACATTCGACGGGCGTCTCATCGCTCTCGATCGCAAAAGCGGAAAGACGCTATGGAGCCAGGTTACCGTTGACCAGAGCCAGCCCTATACGATTACCGGTGCCCCGCGCGTCATCGGCGGGAAAGTGATCATCGGCAATGGCGGGGCAGAGATGGGCGTGCGCGGGTACGTCACGGCCTATGACGCACAGACCGGGAAACAGGCCTGGCGCTTCTACACGGTGCCCGACCGGCCCGGGAAGAATGCCGAGACATATCTCAAGGATGCCGAGAAGACCTGGAACGGCAAGTGGTGGGCACAAGGTGGCGGCGGTACCGTCTGGGATGCGATGGCCTACGATCCCGAACTCGATCTGCTCTACATCGGTGTCGGCAATGGAAGCCCTTGGAATCACGGCATCCGATCGGAAGGCAAGGGCGACAACCTATACCTTTCATCGATCGTCGCGATCCGCCCTGAAACCGGCGAATACGTCTGGCATTTCCAGGAAACGCCGGGCGAAACCTGGGACTTCACGGCGACGCAGCACATCATGCTTGCCGATCTCAAGATCGACGGCAAAGTTCGCAAGGTGCTTATGCAGGCGCCCAAGAACGGGTTTTTCTACGTGATCGACCGTGAGACGGGTGAGTTCATCTCGGGCAAGAACTTCGTGCCGGTCAATTGGGCCAGCGGCCTCGATCCGAAGAGCGGGCGGCCAATCGAGAACCCCGAGGCGCGCTACTACAAGACCGGTCGCCCATGGATCGGATCGCCGGGCGCAGGCGGGGCGCACTCGTGGCATCCGATGGCGTGGGACCCGAAGGAGAAACTGGTATTCATTCCGGCCCAGATCGCAGCCTTCCCCTACTTTGCGGACAAGGACTGGAAGCCGGCGAAGAAGGGTTTCAATACCGGCGTCGACATGTCCGCCGGGGCCATGCCGGCCGATCGCAAGGTCCGCGCCGGAGCCGAACAGGCGACGCAGGGCGTCCTGATCGCCTGGGACCCGGTGGCGCAGAAGGAGCGCTGGCGGGTCACGTTCCCCAGCGCCAATAACGGTGGCCTACTGGCGACCGGCGGTGGACTCGTGTTCCAGGGCAACATGAAAAGTGAAATGGCGGCCTACGCCACCGATACGGGGGCGAAGCTGTGGTCTTACCCTGTCCAGACCGGCGTGGTCGCACCGCCGGTCACCTACAAGATCGGCGATACGCAGTATCTGGCCGTGGTCGCGGGGTGGGGCGGTATCTGGGCCCTGGCACCTGGACTGCTGTCGCAGGACGGTGGGCCGGTGCACAACGTCAGCCGGCTGCTCGTCTTCAAGCTGGGCGGGAAGGCCAAGCTTCCTGCAACCCCGCCGATCAATCAGCTGCCCATCGATCCGCCGCCCTTCACCGGCACGATGCAGCAGGTGAAGAGTGGCGCCTATCGCTATGGTCGCTTCTGCGGAACCTGTCACGGCGATGCGGCCATTGGCGGCGGGCTACTGCCCGATCTGCGTCGCTCTGCGATCGTTGCAGACAAAACGGCCTTCCAGACCGTGGTCCATGACGGTGCCCTCGAAGCCAACGGCATGGTCAGTTTCGCGAATGTTCTGAACCCCGATGAAATCGAGGCGGTCCGCCAATACGTCGTCCATCGTGCGAACGAGGATCGCGATCTCGACGCGGGCTCCGCCAAGACGGCTAGCCGATGACCATCGACGTAAAGGCCATCCGCGCGATCGACGTTCATGTCCACGCCGAAGTTTCCTGCCATGATCCCGAGGATCCGGTCATGGCCCAGTTCTTCGATGCTGCCTCGGCTTATTTCAAGGCGCCTCGCGAACGTCCCAAGATGCCCGAGATCGCAGAGATCTACAGGCGCCAGAATATCGCTTTCTGCCTGTTTACGGTCGATGCGGAGAGTGGTCTGGGAGCGCGCCGGGTCTCCAACTACGAAGTTGCGGATTTTGCCGCGCAACATGCGGACATCTGCCTGCCGTTCGCTTCGATCGATCCGCGCAAGGGCAAGCTCGGAGCTCGCGAAGCGCGCGATCTTGTCGAGAACCACGGCGTGCGGGGGTTCAAGTTCCATCACATCGTGCAGGACTGTCACCCGGCCGATCGCGTCGGCTATCCGATATACGAGGTCATCGCCGAATTCGGATTGCCGGCCATATTCCACACCGGGCATTCCGGCATGGGCACGGGGATGCGCGGCGGCGCAGGGCTACGCCTGAAATATGGCCGCCCCATGCTGGTGGACGATGTCGCGGCGGACTTTCCCGACATGAAGATCATCCTGGCTCACCCCAGTTGGCCTTGGGTGGATGAGAGCCTGTCGATGGCCTTGCACAAGGAGAACGTCTTCATCGACCTGTCGGGCTGGAGCCCCCGGTACTTTCCGCCCCAGATCGTGCGCTACGCCAATGGCCAGCTTTCGGGCAAAATGATGTTCGGTTCGGATTTCCCCCTGATCCGGCCTGACATGTGGATCGAGGCGGCTCGCGATATCGGGTTCAAGGAAAGCGTCATGGCCGGGATCATGAAGGACAATGCGGCCAAAGTGCTGGGTCTTGTCTGACCGCGCGGCATTGATTGCCGCGATCGACCGGGCCGTCGCGGTTAACGGTCTCGTCGATGGCCTTTTCCTCAACGCCGGAACCGGGGGGCCGTCTCCCCGGTGGAGAGTTACCCGGACAGTGATTTCATGCAGGCCATGCAGGCCAATCTCCTGTGTGCGTTTCGCGCTATCGCCCAAGTGCTGCCGATGCCGCATCGCACGTGACGGGACAGAGCCTCGCGGTCGATGGCGGCGTGCTCGGGACCCTGTCTGTCTAGGCGAACGCGCCTTCGCTTGCCCGCCTTACTCGTCGAAGAAGTTGAGTTCCAGCAGGACGCCGTCCGGATCATGGACGAAGATCTGGCGCAGGCCGATGCTTAGGATAACATTGCTTTCGTAGCGGAGTCCGCGGTCTTCCAGGCGGTCCCGGATCTCATCGAAACCTTCGCAGCGAAGGGCAATGTGGTGGAGGGCCCCGGTCGGTCCCGGAGTCATGTCCCGGTCCATGGCGCGCGGCGCGTCTTGTGCATTCAGGTGAAGGATGGGGCGCTCGTCGCTGTTGTAGATCCAGCGCGCCATCTCCCGGGTAAGCGGGGCCGGCGGAGCGCAGCTCTCCAGCGAAAGAACATCGCGGTAGAATGCTTCGCTACGGTCGAGGTCGGAGACGATCACGTTGAAGTGATCGAGAGCGACGACGCGGGCCCGAACCCGCGTTTCGAAAGCCATGAAGGGGCTGTTCATGCGGCTTCCTCCTGCTTCCTTTCGCCACCGGGCACGCCCCGGGCAACGCGGCGCTCATAGTCCGGATCGTCTTCGGGCCGTGCAAGTGCGCCCATGACCCGGGCGTGGATGTCCTCCAGTGTGCCGCGGAATTCGGCATAGGGGAGGATGTACAGCTGGTCCTCCTGCACGCCCTTGAGCACGTGCCGGGCCAGCGTTTCGGGCTCCATTCCGATTTCGATCACCTTCTTGAGGTGTTCGAACATGGTTGGGTCGGCCCGATAGTAGCCGGTATCGGCAAGATGCTTCGGCCGCGTTAGCAAGGCTTCGTGGATATTGGTGTTCACGGCCCCGGGACAGAGCAGGGATACGCCGATCCCGGTGCCGTCCAGATCGAGAGCCAGAGTCTCGGTCAGGCCGCGAACGGCCATCTTGGTGGTGCAGTAGATGCCGGTTCCCTTCAGCGCGACGAAAGCCGACATCGATGCGGTGTTGACGATGTGTCCGCCGTTGCCCCGCTCCACCATGCGCGGGACGAACGTGCGCACGCCGTTGATGACACCGCGAAGATTGACGTCGATCTGCCAGTCCCAGTCATCGTACGTGGCGTCCTGAATAGCGCCGAAATGAGAGACGCCAGCGGTGTTGAAGAGCAGTTCGACCGGTCCCAGCTCTGCTTCCACGTCATCGGCGGCGCGCCGGTAGGCCTCGCGGTCGGTGATGTCGAGAAGGACCGGCATCACCGTGGCGTCGGTATTGGCGAAGTGGGCCATCGCCTCGTCGAGATGGTCCTGCCTGATGTCGGCAATGGCGATCCTGCAACCTGCCTTCGCAAAGACCTTGGCCTGGCCCAACGCCACGCCCGATCCGCCGCCTGTTATGAAGGCTGTGCGGCCTGCGACTTGTGTCATCTTCACTCTCCCTTGAGCATGGTGTTTTTTCAGGCGAAGGCGTGGTTCTCCAGCCCAAGCATGTCGCGCGTTTCTGCGGCGCTTGAGACATCAGCGCCCAGGCGTTCGATCAGTTCGACCGCCCAGCGCACGTGAGCGGCGTTGTCGGGCGCCATAAGTCCCTTGCGCAGGTAGATCGTGTCTTCGAAGCCGACGCGGACATGACCGCCCAGGAGCACCGACTGCGCGGCCATGGGGTAGGAGTGACGGCTGATGCCGAAGCCGGTGAAATGTGCGCCTTTCGGAATCTGGTTGGATGCGTAGAGCATCGCTTCCGGTGTCGCCGGCAATCCGTACTTGGTGCCGAGGACGAAGGAGAACGGCGCGTTGCCGGGGATCGCCCCTTTCGCCATGAGGTCATCGGCGAATACGAAGTCGCCTGCCTCGAAGCATTCGATCTCGGGCATGACCCCGGCATCCTGGATCATATGGCCCATGCGGGTAATCATCGGATCGAGATTGATCGCGACACCGCCCCAGAGTTGCATGGTGCAGATGTCGAGCGTGCACATGTCCGGCTTGAGATCGAGAATATGTTCCAGCCTGCGCTCTGCCGTGAACATCAGCGTGCCTTCGCCGCATACGGCCGGATCTTCTTCGCTCTGCATCCAGTTGCAGCCCGGTCCGGTCGTGACGTTGAGAATGACCTCGCGGTTCTTTTCGCGAATCAGGCCCACGACTTCGCGATAATCGTCGAGCGCCTGCGATGGTTCGCCGGTTTCGCGGTCGCGGACATGGACGTGGATGATCGATGCGCCTGCTTCGGCAGCTGCCAGGGCTTCATTGGCGACATGATCGGGCCGAAACGGAAAGTTCGGATGCTCCGGCATCGGGGAACTTCCTGTAACTGCGCATGTAATATAGACTTTTCGCGCCAATCTCGCTCTCCTCAGTTCTTCTGATTTGCTGATTCGAGGGATTCGCAAATTCGGAAAGGTCGGAACAGACCAGCGCCTATCCTATCAGGTAAGGTAACTGGTTCAGGATGACACTGGAGGAGGAAGCACAAAGATGTCGCATCGCGAAGAGCTGTCGCGATTCCTGAAGTCCGCGCGCGGTCGGCTGAAGCCCGGCGATGTCGGGCTGCCGCCGGGCGAGCGGCGCCGTGCCAAGGGACTGCGGCGCGAGGAAGTGGCAGCGCTCGCCGGCATGAGCGTGACCTGGTACACGTGGTTCGAGCAGGGCCGTGAAGTGCAGCTATCTGCGCCGATGATCGAACGGCTGGGCCGCACGCTGCATCTGACCGATACCGAACGCGAGTACCTCTTTGCATTGGCACAGCATCGCCCGCCGCCGCTCGTTTCGCGCTTTGACGAGACGATTCGGCCCGGCACGCAGCATCTGCTTGACCATCTCGCCATTCCGGCGCTCGTGATCGTCGAGGACTGGACGGTCGTGGGATGGAACTCCTTCGTTTCCGCCGCCTTCCGTGACTACAGTGTTTTGCCGCGCAACGAACGCAACCTGTTCAAGATCCTGATGCTCAACGAGCGCTATCAGGCCGATCCCGACTTCTTTCGGGAAATGGGACAGCGCCTGACGGCGCGATTCAAGTGGGATTACAGCCAGACCGCGCAGCCCGAAGTCTTCGACGAGATCATTGCCGAGATGGCCGAGCGATCCGCGCTGTTCAGGGAGAGTTGGGAGCGTAGCGAGATCCGGGCTCACTTTGAGGGGATCAATTCCAGTTTCTTCCCCGAAATCGGAGAAATCTGGTTCCGGCACACGTCCTATGCGATCGAGGAAGCCTCCAGCCAGCGCCTGATCCTGTTTGCGCCGAACGAGGAACGCGATGCCGTTCTGCTCGAACGTCTGCGCAAGCTCAAGCCGGAACTCGATGTTCCTGCGCAGTGCGATCGATAATCCCGGGACAGGCAGTGAGCAGGGCAACGAGGCGCGCAGCACCATACCCGAGTAGCGTAAGCGAGATCGGGGTCATCCGATAGGAAGAGCCTTCGTCTTGCATTTCGGGCACGAAAGGCAAGTTCAGCAGAAGCGCGACCTTACGTCATCCGGCACTGGGGCTGAGCGCAGGCCGGAGGGGGCATCGGGCGATGCGACCGTCCAGACGCGTTTTTCGGTGCCTTCCACGCAGAGCCGATCTCCCAGCAGGATGCGATGCGCAATCGTGAAGCTGCTTTTCCCGAAAATCGGGGCATCTGCCTCGATCCTCACCACATCGCCATAGCTGGCTGGGGAGACGAACCGCGCCGAAAGGTCGACGAGGGGAAAGCCAACCACTCCCATCTGGGCAAGCATGTCGCGCTTGCGGGGCAGGCCGGCCGTTTCGAAAAGGAGGATCGTGCTCTCGGCGAACATGTCGATGAAGCGCGGGGCGAAGACGATCCCGGCCGGGTCGCACTGGCCCCATTCGATGCGATGCTCGCGGATCAGGAATGGCTGCATCGTTCAGGCCAGGATGTTCTTGCCCTGTCGGGTCGTCTGTTCGGCCATTTCCGATGCCGTGGGAGGTTCGGGAAGGAGGAGACCGCGTTGCACGGCCGGGCGGGCAGCGACCGTGTCGAACCATCGCTGGAGATGCGTCAGGCCATCCATGTCGATACAGGCCCAGTCGCGGCCACGGACCCAGGGGAAGCAGGCGATGTCGGCGATCGAATAGTCGCCTGCAAGGAATTCCCGATCGGCGAGGTTGCGGTCCATCACCTCGAACAGACGCCGGCTCTCGCGGGTGTAACGGTCGATCACGGACGGCAGCTTTTCGTCGAAGTAGCGATTGAAGACGGTCGCCTGTCCCATCATCGGACCCAGGCCCGACATCTGCCACATGACCCACTGGATCACTTCGCTGCGTCCTGTGACATCTGCGGGCAGGAAGCGGTCGAACTTTTCGGCAAGATAGATGAGGATCGCACCGGATTCGAAGACCGCGAAGGGACCTCGCACAGTTTCGACATCGTGATCGATCAGCGTCGGAATGCGGCCGTTGGGATTGAGCCTGAGATACCACTCTTCCTTCTGCTCTCGATCCGTGAGCGAAATCGGGCGCAGCCTGTAGGCCACGCCCAGTTCCTCGAGCATGATCGTGGTCTTCCAGCCGTTCGGCGTTTCCGATGTCAGCAATTCGAGCAAGCGTCTCACTCCGCATTTCGCGCGATTCGCCGCGCCTTGAAGGGCAAGACAAGCAGAGCGGCGCCTTCGCAACCAGAAGAGCGAAAACAGTATTAGTGGGACTGACAGCTTCCCGAAGCGCTTAACCAGTTGGCGATTCTAATAGTATTGGCGGTGGACTTCCTCACCCGCGAACCGTGCAGCACTCTGCGTGTCATATCGAGAATGACAGACGGAGAGGGACTGCCAGTTCATGTTGACGCTCTACAGCTTCGGTCCGGGGGCCAATTCGCTCAAGCCACTGCTTGCCCTTTACGAGAAGGGCTTGGAATTCACACCGCGCTTCGTCGATCCCACGCGGTTCGAGCATCACGAAGACTGGTTCAAGAAGATCAATCCGCGCGGGCAGGTCCCGGCGCTCGACCATGACGGGCACATCATCACCGAATCGACGGTGATCTGCGAGTATCTCGAGGATGCCTTTCCCGAAGCTCCGCGCCTGCGACCCGTCGATCCGGTGAATATCGCTGAAATGCGGGTCTGGACGAAGTGGGTGGACGAATACTTCTGCTGGTGCGTTTCCACGATCGGCTGGGAACGGATGATCGGGCCGATGGCGCGGGCGCTTTCGGACGAGGAATTCGAGGCGAAGGTCGCGCGCATTCCCGTGCCGGAGCAACGTACGAAGTGGCGCACCGCGCGCGCCGGTTTCCCGAAGGACGTGCTGGCCGAAGAGATGCGCAAGATCGGCGTATCGGTGAACCGGCTCGAAATGCGGCTTGCCGAGAGCCCCTGGCTCGCCGGCGATGAGTTCACATTGGCCGACGTTTGCAATTTCGCCATCGCCAACGGCATGCAGAACGGATTTTCCGATATCGTCAACCGCGAAGCGACACCGCACCTCGTAGCGTGGATCGAGAAGATCAACGACCGCCCGGCCTGCAAGACGATGTTCGCTCACTCGAAAAGCGAATTCGCCGACCGTGGCCGGAAAGTCACCGCCTGACGGTTCCCACCGCCACGAACCTGCGACCAAGGAGCTTCCCGGGATGGCCAGAGACAACCGTATTACCCTTTACGATCTGCAACTCGCTTCGGGCTGCACGATCAGCCCCTTCGTCTGGCGTACGAAATATGCGCTGGCGCACAAGGGGTTCGACATCGATATCGTGCCCGGCGGCTTTACCGGAATCGCCGAACGGACGGGTGGGCGCAGCGAGCGCGTTCCGGTCATCGTCGATGACGGCGAATGGGTGCTGGACAGCTGGAAAATCGCCGAATACCTCGATGAGCGCTATCCGGAACGGCCGATGTTGTTCGAAGGCCCTTCGATGCAACAGCTCACCAAGTTTCTCGACGCCTGGCTGTGGCAGACTGCGATCGGCCCCTGGTTCCGTTGCTATATCCAGGATTATCACGACCTGTCATTGCCCCAGGATCAGGCCTATGTCCGCCACTCGCGCGAGACGATGTTTCTGGGCGGGAAGACTCTGGAGGAAGTGCAGGCGGGCAGGGAAGATCGCCTGCCGCTGGTGCCTCCGACGCTGGAACCCTTCCGCAAGTTGCTGCGCGATACGCCCTGGCTTGGCGGGGATGCGCCGAACTTCGCCGATTACACGGCGCTTTCCGTCTTTCTGTGGACGGCCTCGGTCGCAACGACACCACCTCTGACCGAGGACGATCCCTTGCGCGGCTGGCTCGATCGCGGTTTCGATCTCCATGGCGGGCTGGGCCGGCACCCCGGGATGCACAGTCTTTTCGGCCTGCAACTGCGGGAAGGTGATCCCGAACCGTTCGTGCGTGACGGTGCAGGGATCGAGGTGGCTCCGGTCAACCGCGGAACTGCGCGAAGTGCCGAGATGGCGGACTGAGAGGAGAGTGACGATGGCATGGCACGAAGAGCCGCCGCCGGGTGCCCTGCGGATGTATCACATCCCGGGCTGCCCTTTTTCCGAACGCGTGGAAATCCTGCTCGATCTCAAGGGGCTGTCGGGGATCATGGCCGACCATGAAATCGACATCTCGAAGCCTCGGCCGGACTGGCTCCTGTCGAAAACGCGTGGGACGACCTCGCTTCCCGCGCTCGAGCTGGAGAACGGCGAAACCCTGAAGGAGAGCATGGTGATCCTGCGCTACTTCGAGGAGCGGTTTCCCGAACGGCCGGTCGCGCGGCGCGATCCCTTTGAACATGCGGTCGAGGCCATGCTTTGTGCCACGGACGGGCAGTTTACCGGTGCCGGTTATCGCATGATCCTCAACCGGGACCGCTCGAAGCGCGACGACCACAAGGCGGAAGTGGATGCGCAGTATGCAAGGCTGGATGATTTCCTGAGGCACTACAGCCCTGACGGCGATTATCTGTTCGCTACTTTCGGTTGGGCCGAAGTGGCCTTTGCGCCGATGTTCAAGCGCCTTTGGTTCCTTGAATACTATGAAGATTACGAAGTGCCCCGGCACCTCACGCGCGTATTGCGTTGGCGCGAAGCCTGTACCGAACACCCGGCCGTTGCGAACAGGCACAGTCATCGCGAGCTGATGACCCTGTATTACGATTACAGCCAGGGCGGCGGCAACGGTCGTCTTCCTCAAGGGCGGCAGGTCTCCAGCTTCACTCTCGATCCGGCTTGGGACAAGCGTCCCATGCCTCCGCGCGACAAGTGGGGCACGCCTGCCACCGATCGCGAACTGGGCCTTGCCACCGCGACTGTCGGTGCCTGAGATCTCCGATATTCTTACTCTTGCCGAGAACAGGACCATTTTCATGAAGAGCTACTTGCAGAACTATATCGATGGCAGCTGGGTCGACAGCGAAGGCGGCGTCGGGCACCCCGTCGTGAGCCCCGCAACCGAGGATACCTGCTCGCAGATCGTGCTGGGCACGGCGGCTGACGTCGACCGGGCTGTGGCGGCGGCGCGGCGGGCTTTCGAAAGCTTCGGGCAAACCACCCGTGAAGAACGCATGGCCCTGCTTGAAAGGGTGATCGAGGCTTACAAGGCCCGTATTCCCGACATTGCAGAAGCGATTGCAGTCGAGATGGGCTGTCCGATCTCGACGGCGTCCACCGCGCAGGCGGGATCGGGTGTGGCGCATCTTGGCCAGGCTTTGGCTGCTCTCAAGGACTTTGCGTTCTCCGAGAGCCTGGGCGAGAACACGGTGGTCCGCGAGCCCATCGGCGTTGTCGCCCTCATTACTCCCTGGAACTGGCCGATGAACCAGATCGTCGCCAAGGTCGGCCCATGCCTTGCTGCGGGCTGCACAATGATCCTCAAGCCCAGCGAGGAAGCGCCGACTTCCGCCGCGATCTTTGCCGAAGTCATGGAAGCGGCGGGCGTTCCTGCCGGTGTCTTCAACCTCGTGCAGGGGGACGGGCCCGGTGTCGGCACCGCGCTTGCGAAGCATCCGGGCATCGACATGATCAGTTTCACGGGTTCCACGCGTGCCGGCATCATGGTTGCCAAGAATGCCGCCGATACCGTCAAGCGCGTGTCGCAGGAACTGGGAGGCAAGTCGCCCAACATCATCATCGAAGGAACTCCCCTCGATGCCGCGCTGCCCGGAGGGGTGGGCGGTGTGCTGATCAATTCGGGCCAAAGCTGCGTCGCCCCTACGCGCATGCTGGTCCACAAGTCGCAGCATGATGAAGCGGCAAGGATGGTGGGTGAGATGTTCGCCGCCAAGCCGGTCGGCGATCCGATGACGGAAGGCCCGCATATCGGCCCGGTGGTGAACAAGGCGCAGTGGGACAAGATCCAGGGTCTGATCCAGAAGGGCATCGACGAGGGCGCGACGCTGGTAACTGGCGGTCTGGGGCGTCCCGATGGTCTGGAGCGTGGCTTCTACGTCAAGCCGACCGTGTTCTCGAACGTGACCCCGGACATGACGATCGCCCAGGAGGAAATCTTCGGTCCGGTCCTGGCCATCATGCCTTACGAGGATGAGGATGACGCCGTGCGCATCGCCAACGACACGCCTTACGGTCTGGGCGCCTACATTGCCGGTGATCCCGCCAAGGCGAGCAAGATCGTCGGCAAGCTGCGGGCGGGCGCCGTTTTCGTCAACGCCGGCGGTCTCGTCTTCGACATGCCCTTCGGTGGCTACAAGCAGTCGGGCAACGGTCGGGAATTCGGCAAGTTCGGTATCGAGGAATTCCTCGAGATCAAGTCGGTCATCGGCGCATACCAGCCCGAAAACGCCTGACGGGATCGGGAGGGCGGAGACCGTCCGGTGTCCGCCCTTCGGCAGTCAGGTCAGCTCCTTGATCGAAACGGTGCGACCTGCCGCCGCCGCCCGATTGGCGTCGCGGCGCAGGCGCTCGATCTCGAGGCGATCGGCCGGAGGATCCTCTTCGGGCAGGGCGGCGAGGGACGTCTCATAGATTTCGCGGAAATCCCGGGCATATTCGGGATGGGAAAAGATGGGTCCCTGGTTGCTTCCGGCGAGCATCGTCCGACCCCGCCCTATCGCCGTGACGTCCCGATGCATTTTGCGCACCCGCGTTTCGGCAATTTGCTCGCCACACGCCAAACCGATTGAATTCCTTTCGCAGACACGTATTCGTATCTCAAGGATACTAAACGGGGTGGTGCCTGCCTGTGGCGGCTGCGCCCGCCAAGGGAGGAATTGGGTGAACGCGAAGGATCCACGGGACATTGTCGATAATGCTCCCATGTCACGCGCGCAGATCGTGGCCGTGGCCATCATGGTCGGCCTGAACGCGCTGGACGGGTTCGACGTGCTTTCGATCAGCTTCGCTTCGCCGGGCATTGCTGCCGAATGGGGTATCGACAGGGTCGCCCTGGGTGCGGTCCTGTCGATGGAACTGATCGGCATGGCGGTCGGTTCGCTTGTCCTTGGAGGCGTCGCGGATCGCGTCGGACGGCAGCGTACGATCCTGGGCTGCCTCGCCGTGATGGCGCTGGGCATGGCGATGGTGACGCAGGCCGGCAGCATTGCCGAACTTTCGATCTGGCGTGTCCTGACCGGCCTCGGCATCGGCGGAATGCTTGCCTCGATCAACGCCGTGACGGCGGAATTCGCCAATGCCCGGCGCCGCACGATCGCCATGGGTCTGATGGTGATCGGCTATCCGCTGGGTGCCGTGATCGGCGGTCTCATTTCGGCGGAATTACTGGTGCTGTTCGACTGGCGGGCCATCTTCTGGTTCGGCAGCCTGCTGACGGCCTGCTTCATTCCTCTTGTCTGGGCCTTTGCTCCGGAAACTGCGCAATACCTGCTGGTCCGCCGCGGTCCCCACACGCTGGAGCGGATCAACCGGCTCATGGCGCGCTTCGGGCATGGCCCGGTATCAGCCTTGCCGCCCGAACCGTCCGGAAAGGACAAGCCGTCGCTTGCGGATATCTTCAGGCCCGGGCTCCTCGCGACGACCGTTCTCGTCACCTTCGCCTATTTTGCCCATATCGTCAGCTTTTACTTCATCCTGAAGTGGACGCCGAAAATCGTCGTCGACATTGGCTTCCCTGCGCCTGAGGCCGCTGGCGTGCTGGTTGCCGCGAACCTTGGCGGGGCGATAGGTGGCGGAATATTCGGGTTCGCCGTGCAGAAGTTGCCGCTCAAGGGCGCCACGATAGCCATGCTGTTCGGATCGGCGCTCATGATCGCCCTGTTCGGGGCTTCGGGTGTCCGGACATTGGCTGGCCTTTCGGCGCTGGCCTTCGTCTCTGGCCTCTTTACCAACAGCGCGGTATCCGGCCTCTATGTAATCTTCGCCCGGAGTTTCCCGACGCATGTGCGGGCGACAGGGACGGGATTTGCAATCGGTATCGGTCGCGGCGGCGCGGCGCTCTCGCCAATCCTGGCCGGCGTGCTGTTCGAGGCGGGATTTTCCCTGCCCTGGGTTTCCACCCTTATCGCGATGGGCTCGCTGTTCGCTGCGTTTGCGCTCATAACCATGCGGTTTCGTCCCCGCGATTGAGGCGTTGCGGCCTGCGGTTCCAGGTATAGGAGAGCGAGCTTGGAATATCAGTCACACATCGACGCGCTTTGCCGACACCTTGAGATCGGGCCGTTTCGCGATGCCCTGGAAATGGCCGGTTGCGAGAGTGACGCGGATACGTGGCGCGCCATCGTGGAAGAAGCCGGGCGGCTTTCCGAAGAGGTGGTTGCGCCGGTCGATCGCGTCATGGATCGGCAGGGCGCAAGGCTTGTCGATGGTAGGGTCGTCACCGCCGAAGGGCATCTGGCGGCATGGCAGGCTTATGCGCAAGGTGGATGGATCGGCCTGCCGTTGCCCGAGGAACGCGGCGGCATGGGCCTTCCGCTGGTGCTGCAGACCGCATGCGAGGAGCTGATCAACCGCGCATCGCCTGCTTTCGCGATGTTGGCGACGCCCAATCGCACGGCGGCGCAACTTCTCGCCGAGGCTGGACCTGACGAGCTGGCAAGCGAATGGGTGCCGCGCCTTCTCGCTGGCGAGTGGGGTGGTACGATCTGTATTTCGGAGCCTGATGCAGGATCCGACGTCGGGCGTATCCGCACGCGTGCGGTGGCTGACGGGTGCGGAGGCTGGCGCATAACCGGGGAGAAATGCTGGATATCCTTCGGCGATCACGACCTGACTGCGCGTATCGGGCATTTCATGCTGGCCCGTTCAGGCTCCGAGAGCGGAGTTCGTGGCCTCAGCCTTTTCCTCGTGCCCGATCGCGATGAGAATGGGCTTCGCAACGGGGTCTTCGTTCGGCGCATCGAGGAAAAGCTGGGCCTTCACGGATCGCCGACTTGCGCCATGGGGTTCGAGGATGCGCGCGGGTATCTGATCGGCGTGGAAGGGCGCGGCCTTCAGACGCTGTTCCACATGATGCTGCGCATGCGCCTGTCCTGCGGGCCCCAGGGTATCGGGGTTGCAACCGGCGCGTTCGAGTCAGGCTTGCGCTATTCCCGGGAAAGGCGGCAGGGCGGGCGGCCCGACGAGCCTCCCGTGCCGATTGCCGAACATGTCGATGTCCAGCGGATGCTGCTGCAGATGGCCGGTCGCATCGAGACCGCGCGAGGGGTCTCGCTGGCCTGTGCAGCTGCCCTGGACCTTGTCGCTTGCGCCCCGGATGCCGAGGCGCGGGCCCACTGGTCCTCTGTCGCGCAGTTCCTGTTGCCGCTGGTAAAGGACGGTGCGGCGCGACTTGCCTTCGATGTGTCGAGCATGGCGCTGCAGGTGTTCGGCGGAGCAGGGTATACGCGCGAATGGCCGGTCGAGCAGCGCCTGCGCGATGCGCGGGTCTTTGCGGTGTTTGAAGGTACCACCGGGATGCAGGCCACCGATCTCGTCCATCGCCGCATTTGGCGCGAGGAGGGTGAGGGCCTTGCGCGCTTCTTGGCAATGGTTCGGGCAGACATGTGCGATGATGAACCGTCCCGGCTGCTGGCCGGAAGTATTGCCAGCCTGGAGCGGGTGACGCAGGAGATGGATGGCCTTCGCGATACGCCACGCGATGCCGATGCAGGCGCCGTCGCCTATCTCGATCTCTGCGCGATGGTCGCCAGTGGCTGGATTGCCCTGCGCATTCTTCACAGGGCAGGTGACGATGGCGTCGCCCGGCGCATGAAATCTGCAGCGGCCTGTTTCCTTGCAGAGTTGCCGATCCATTCGGCGGCGGCGGCTGACCTTGCCTGCCTGGGAGCAGAAAGGCTCGAGGATTTCGGTCAGCTTTTCGACTGAGGCTTACACTCCGCCGATGTCGACCTCGTGGATGCGTTTCAGGAGGGCTGCCAGCATGTGGAATTCGGCTTCGGAAAAGCGCTCCCGCAGCCATCTGCCCAGTTCACCACTGCGTTCATGCGCCGCGGACAGCATGGCCACTCCGGCTTCGGTGATGTCGAGTGTCTGCCGACGTCGGTCTTCCGCGGATTGCCCGCGCACGATCAGCCCGCGGCCTTCGAGACGGTTGATGATGCCCATCACCGTTGCCCGGTCCATCTGTAGGGTGCGACCGATGTCCGCCTGAGAGGTGCCCGGGTTTTCGGCAATCAGGAGCATTGCCGTCAGCTGGGTCTGCGTGATTCCGAGATCGCTGAATATCTCCGAGAAGCGACGCTGCGTGGCGCTTTGCGCCAAGCGCAAATGGAGATCCAGTACGTGGTCCAGGGTGCGGCCAGCTGTCAGTCCTGCGAATGTTTCGGCATCCTTCATTTTCCCCTGTTGCTTGCGTTTTCGGGAATCGTCAAGCGATGCCTTGGAATAAATATGTTAGTGGTGCATACAAAATTTACCGAAAGTATCTGAGCTGGAGAGGCCATGTCCCACTTTCCCGAGACGCCGAACTTCACGGGCTTCAATACCCCGTCCCGCATCGAAGCCGACATCGCGGATCTTGCCTACAAGGGGACGATCCCGGGCGAACTCAACGGTGCCTTCTTTCGGGTTCAGCCCGACCCGCAGTTCCCGCCCCGGCTGGGTGATGACATCGCGTTCAATGGCGACGGGATGATCACCCGCTTCCACATTCACGACGGGCAATGCGATCTGCGCCAGCGCTGGGCGAGAACCGACAAGTGGCTGCGTGAAAGAGAGGCAGGGCGCGGTCTGTTCGGCGCCTATCGCAATCCGCTTACGGACGATGAATCGGTCAAGGGTGTCTACCGGTCGACGGCGAATACCAATGCCTGGATCTATGCGGGAAAGCTCTGGGCCATGAAGGAAGACAGTCCTGCCTTGCTGATGGATCCCGCTTCGATGGAGACGATCGGTTTCGAAACTTTCGAAGGGGCGATGCGGGGGCAAACTTTCACCGCGCATCCCAAGGTGGATCCGAAGACCGGCAACATGGTGGCGATCGGCTATGCCGCTTCGGGCCTGTGCAGCGACGACGTGGCCTACTACGAAGTCGATCGAGGCGGAACGCTGGTCCGTGAAGTCTGGTTCAAGGCGCCCTACTACTGCATGATGCATGACTTCGCGATCACCGAGGACTATCTCGTCATCCACATCGTTCCCTCGACCGGCAGTTGGGAGCGGCTCGAGCAGGGGCTCCCGCACTTCGGATTCGATAGGACGATGCCCGTCTACCTCGGCGTCCTGCCGCGCTGCGAGAGCGTGACCGGCGATCAGGTACGCTGGTTTCGCAGGGACAATTGCTTTGCCAGCCATGTCCTCAATGCCTGGCAGGAGGGATCGCAGATCCACTTCCTGACCGCCGAGGCAAAGAACAACATGTTCCCGTTTTTCCCCGATGTGCATGGTGCGCCGTTCAACGGGCGGGAGGCCATGAGCTATCTGACCGACTGGACGGTCGACTTGGCGTCCAACGGTGCCGACTTTTCGGCGATCACACGCCTTACCGACACGGCGGCCGAGTTCCCCCGCATCGATGACCGATTCACCGGTCGCAGGACCCGCTATGGCTGGATGCTGGAAATGGACATGCGCCGTCCTGTCGAGATCCGTGGTGGAAGCGCAGGAGGGTTGCTGATGAACTGCCTGTTCCTGAAAGACCTGGAGACAGGATGCGAGCAGCACTGGTGGTGCGGTCCCGTCAGCAGCCTGCAGGAACCCTGTTTCGCGCCGCGTTCTCCGGATGCCCCGGAAGGGGATGGCTGGATTCTGCAGGTCTGCAATCGTCTGGAAGAACAACGCAGCGACTTGTTGATCTTCGATGCGCTGGAGATCGGAAAGGGCCCGGTGGCGACCATCGAAGTGCCGATCCGCCTGCGCTTCGGCCTTCACGGCAACTGGGCCGATGCCGACGCCATCGGCCTTGCCGCCTGAAGAAACGGTAGGGGAAGTCGCGCCGGCCTTCAGGCAGGCTGGCCGGCGCGCTTCAGGAGATTGCCTTCGTCGCGGGCAGAGCGCCGGGCGATCAGTACCATCAGGACGACAATCGGCACTGCCACGAAGTTGATGCACAGCAATGCAAGGCGAAGGTCGCCGGTGGCATCCGACACCAATCCGACGACGTAAGGCCCAACGCCCATGCCAAGGATCGTCATGACCAGCAGATACAGGCTGGCGGTCAGACCACGCATGCGCGGGAGAACCTGATCATAGAGGATCGCATAAAGCGGGGGCATCCAACCGGTCAAAAGCAGGCCGTAGAAGACGAAGCGCAAATAGAAGTCGGAAGGCGCATCTGCCGTGTAAACCCAAAGCGAAAGCAGCGGGGACGCGCCCATCGATATGAGCGCGATCATGGCGCGGCCGCTGCTGGGAAAGCGCTGGTGCAGACGATCGGACAACGGTCCCCAGACCAGCGGACCGACTATTCCTGTCGCGGCCGAAAGCAGGCCGAACTGCAAGGCGGCTTCGGAAAGCGAGAGATCGTAGCTGCGGATCAGGAAGCTCGGATTGAATGCCATCAAGCCGTAGTTGATCGCCGATTGCAGCGTGCCGACCGCGATTGCCATTATGAGTGTCGGTGAGCCGGCGAGCACGCGGAATGCCTGGCTGTCGCTGGCCTTGATGCCTTGCAGCAGGTTCACGATGGTCAGCAGGCCGATGCCGATGACCAGCCATTGCAGGACATGGGGATCGACGGCGAACGAGCCGAAGCCCAGCGGCGGGCGCGGCGAGTGTGCCGCGCCAATCCGGGACAGGAAGGCCATGCCAAGTACCAGCGCGAAGATCACGGCAAGGTTCAGGGCAATGCTGCGGGGGCCAGCCTTGCGGCGCTTCATGGCGAGGAGGTGCAGTCCCGGCGTGACGGCACCGAGCAGGGCAAGGCTGGAAAGGAACGGATGCGGATCGGTAGGGGAAGAGATACCGTCCATCGCACCGCGTTCCGGTTCTTTCAGGCGCCAGAGAAACCAGGCCAGGATGAAGCCCGGCGTTGCCGCGACGAGGAAGGCGAACTGCCAGCCGCGCAAGTTGAATGGGGCTTCGCCGGGCGGGAATGCATCGGCCCAGGTCTGTGCAGCGACCCCGCCCAGGACGAGCGATCCGCCAAGCCCCAGCGCGATGGCCGCAGCGAGGACCGCCATGACGAAACCGCGACGATGGCGCGGCCAATAGTCGTAGATCAGCGATGTGCCCGCAGGCTGCGTCGCCGCTTCGCCTATACCGACGCACAGGCGCGATGCGGCGAGCATCGCAAAGCTGGACGTCAGGCCGGCCACCGCTGTGGCTGCCGACCACAACAGGATGCTCAATGACAGCAGGCGACCCCGCAGCCAGCCGTCTGCCAGGCGTCCGACCGGCAGCGAGAACAGGGCATAGAACAAGGCGAAAACCGTTCCGAACAACAGGCCCATCTCGGCATCGCCGATCTTCAGGTCCTCCTTGATCGCCGGCGCGAGAATGGCGAGGATCTGCCGATCGAGCAGACTCAGCGCATTGGTGAGTGAGATCAGCGCCAGCGCGTACCATCCGCCCCGGGCGATTTGGCGTGGCGCTTCGAAAGTGCGATCCGGCCCGGAGGCGTTCCTGACGTCCGCCTTCACAGGTTGAACCACCGTTCTGCATTGGTCTGGAAGAACTTGCGCTTGCTCTGCGGTGAGAGGTTCATCGCATCGAGAGCGCGCACTTCATCGGCTTCGTACTGGTAGGGATAGTCCATGGCGTACATCACCCGATCCTCGCCCATCACCTGCCGGGCGAATTGAATGGCAGGTTCCCAGGCCATGCCGCTGCAGGTCACGAGGACGTTACTGCGGAAATACCCGGCGATCGTCTTTTGCAACGGACGCATGCGTTCGTATCGCTGCGAACGGATGCCGGCCTGATGCATGTAGTCGAGGCGGTAGAGCCAGTAGGGCAGGGCCTCGCCCATATGGCCGACCACGATCTGAAGGTCCGGGTAGCGATCGAAGATGCCGGCGGTGATGAGGCGCAGCAGATGCATGCCCGTTTCGACTCCGAAGCCGTAGATCGCGCCGTCGAGGCCGGCGTCCAGTAGAGGGGCGATCATGGAATCGGGCGGCGTGCCGGGATGGATGTATAGCGGTTGGCCCACTTCGCTCAGCGCCCGGAAGATCGGGTCGAAGTACGGCTCGTCCAGATACCGGCCTTGCGTGTGACTGTTGATCTGGACGCCCTTGAAGCCGAGCTGCGTTGCGCCCCGCAGGATTTCGTGTGCTGACCACTGTGGATCCTGCGGTGCGACGGCGGTCATGCCGATAAAGCGGTCGGGGTGGGCTGCGCAGCGCTCGGCCAGACAGTCGTTCGCGTTGCCGGCGATGCGCCGTGCCTCTTCCAGGGCGTGAAGCGGCTGCACGCCGGGAGAGGTCAGCGCCAGCACCGCCTTGTCGATCCCGGCCGCGTCCATGTCGGCGAGGCGTTGATCGCCAAGGTCCAGCAGGCGTTCGATGATCTGCGTTGCCCGTTCGCTCGGGCTCTGCGCATAAAATCCCCACAGCGAGGTCATGCCGAGGTCCGCGGTACCGTCGCGTACCATTCGCAGATACACCTCGATCTGGTCCCGCGTGGCGAAGGCTTCCTCGGTAGCGATGCGCAAGTAGCCTTGCCCGCCGCCGGTCTGCAGATCGGCGGTTGTCGCGATATCTGACATCTTGCGAATTCCCTTCAGCCTTCGTGGACGGCTTTTGCAATCAGGCAGGCCATGAGCCCTTCCGGTCCATCTTCATGGCCATGACCGGACCATTTGACCCCGCCAAAGGGCGCATCTGCACCGCCGATCATGGCGGTGTTGATCCCGAGCATCCCGGCTTCAAGCTGTGCGGCGAGCCGCTTCTGGCGAGCACTGTCCTGCGTCCACGCATAAGCGGCGAGGCCGTAGGGCAGGCGATTGCCCTCCGCGATCATGGCTTCCTCGTTAGCGTAGCGGTTGATCAGGGCGACCGGCCCGAAAGGTTCGTCATTCATGACCCGCGCCGCCGTCGGAACGTCGCGAAGGACAGTTGGCGCGTAGAAGAAGCCGCGGTTTCCAAGGCGTTCGCCGCCGGTCTCCAGCCGGGCTCCCGCTTCGAGCGCTTCCTTCACAAGCGTATCGATCGCTTCCACCCTGCGGGCATTGGCGAGCGGCCCAACCTGGCTTGCAGGGGCGAGGCCATCCCCGACCTTGAGCGCCTTCGCCCGTTCGGCAAAACCGTCGCAGAAGGCCTCGAAGATGCCGTCTTCGACTATGAAGCGCGTCGGCGAAACGCACACCTGTCCGGCATTGCGATACTTCTGCGCGACAAGCGTATCGAGCGCGCGGTCGAGGTCGGCATCTTCGAAGACCAGCACGGGGCCGTGGCCCCCCAGCTCCATTGTCGTGCGCTGCAGGCCCGCCGCGGCAAGGGCGCCGAGGTGGCGGCCCACCGCAGTCGATCCGGTGAAGGAGAGCTTGCGGATCACCGGGCTTGCCAGCAGGTGCCGGCTGACTTCATCCGGTACGCCGAATACGGCCTGCGCCACAGAGGGTGGCAAGCCTGCATCCAACAGGCACTGCAGGACAGCCAGAGCTGACGCGGGCGTTTCTTCCGCCGCCTTGAGAATGACCGAGCAGCCTGCGGCTATCGGTGCCCCGAGCTTCCTGCCGGGATTGCCGATCGGGAAGTTCCAGGGCGCGAAGGCTGCGAGGGGGCCGACCGGTTCATACTGGACGGTCGATCGCATCCCCTCGGGCCGCACGAGGGTCCGCCCATAGATGCGAAAGGTTTCGCCAGCATAGAATTCGAACAGGCCGATGTTCATTGCTACTTCGATGCGCGCTTCGGCGAGCGTCTTGCCTTGTTCGAGCACGGCGACCTGCGCGATGTCCTCGCATCGTTCGCGCATCAGTCGCGCCGCGCCCTGCAGCACCGCGGCGCGTTCCTGCGGCGATGACTTGCGCCAGAGCCGGAAGCCGGATGCGGCGACATCGAGGGCGCGGTCAAGATCCTCAGCACTGGCGAGCGGCAGTTCAGCCAGCCTTTCGCCGGTGGCCGGATTGAGCACGGCGTGGGTGCGTCGCCCTTCGCCGGATATGCGCTCGCCGTCGATGATCATGGAAAGCTTGGGGTACTGGATCATGCCTCACCTGGATCGTGGCGATGGCAAACCTAGCGCCGCGCAGGCGCGTGCGGCGACAGGTCTGCCGATGGGGATGGCTGGGATTATGTGGCGGGGAAGCCTTCCTTGCGCGCGTGTTCGCGATCGATGTCACCTTGCCAGCGCTGCGCGACCATCGGCTTGCCGGTGATCGGGTGAGGCATGTGGAAGGGCAGGAGCTTGTGGGTAGGCCAGAGCCAGTGGTCTTCGATCAGGGCGTCGGGGCCGCTTGGGTCCTTCGGATAAAGTTCCTTGGGGAAGGGTACATATTCGGCTTTCGTGAAAGCCCAGCCCTTGTCGAAATCGGCATGCCAGTGCGGGAAGTAGTTGAGCACATGGATGCGCCACACGCCGTCCACCTTGCGATAGGTGTTCTCGTAAATGCCGCCTTCCCACCATTGCCGCACGCTTGCCGTGAGCGGATTGGAAGTGTCGACGAAATCGCGATGGCGACCGGCCTGCATCATCGAGCGGGCCCGGGCATGGGCCGTAACGCCATCGGGATCGATCGTGACGATATCCTGCAATTGCGGATGATCGAGCAGAAAGCCGTCGATCGGACCGTTGTTGCCGTGGGTGAAGCGCTTCTGGAACCGTTCGACGTAGAGACGGTGCACGCCTTCCTTGCCCTTCCAGAGGCCGCCGAAGAAGCGAACTTCGCCGTCGTCCGTGAAAAGGTCGATGACCTCGTTGTACATGCATTTGTCGATCAGGTAGCCGTAGAGGTGCTGCAGCTTGCGCACGTCCAGTTCATCTTCGCGTTGGGTAAGACGCTGTGCGAGGTTCGCGACTTGCGCCTCGAGGGCGCCAATGCGCTCGTCGTCTGCCATTTCAGTTTTCTCCTTGCTGTTATGGGTGCCGGCCGGACATCAGTTTCCCGCTGCCTCAAGGCGCTCGATTTCTTCGCGATAGGGGCGAATGGCGCGGTAGATGCACAGGGTTGCGAGCGGCATCAGCAGTGCCGCCGTGATCTCCAGCGCCAGCCAGAGCCTGGCCGGATCGACAACGACGTATTGCGCAACGAGGCCAATCGCGAAGCTGCCCATCGCCCCGAAGAACGTGAACATGAACAGGTAGATGGCGGTCACCTGACCCCGCATTGCGCTTGGGGCGACGCGCTGGATTGCCGCGTTCTGCGGCACCGCTCCACCTATGCCGAACATCACGCCGACCGACATGACGAGAATGGCGAGCACGGCGGAAGGCATGAGCGGCGCAAGGATCGCGCAGATCGTGACGGCAACGAAGCAGATGAAGGCCGCGCGCACGTTCGCATCCTTGTGCCGCTTGGCGAGCCATTCGACGAGGGTGCCGCCGAGCAGCAGGCCGAGAAGCGACGCTGCGAGCATCGAGGCCGATGTCGCGGCGCCAATCTCGGCTTCGGTCCAGCCGTATGTGCGCATCAGGAAGGGCACGCGCCAGAATGCGAACCCGGTGCTTTCGAGGGCGCTGAGGGCAAGGCCGAGAAACATCGGGTAATAGACCTTGCGGTTGGCGCGAATGGCCCTGGCCGCATCGAGGCCGGTGAAAGTCAGCACTCGCCGCGCAAGACTCGTATCCCCGTTCACGGCGGGAACTTCGCCAGTGGGCAGTCGGCGGCGCGGTTCGCGTACGGTAAGGAAGAGCAGGGCGACAAGGAAGGCGGGCAGCCCGGTCCAGATCAGGATCCATTGCCAGCCGAGGATCTGGAACGGTCCGATTTCGGTCGGAGCCCAGGGCGCGGTGAGCGCAATGAGCTGTCCCCCAACCAGTGGCCCCAGAGTCGTTCCGCCGATGAAGCCGAATTGCAGGATCGCGAAAGCGCGTGTGATCTTCGCAGGGGGGAACATGTCGGCGATGAGCGAATAGGACGAGGGGGCATGGGCAGAGCCACCCGCCGCGAGGAATACGCGGGTCCCTACGAACTGCGTGAAGGTCTGGGCGATCCCGCCAAGAAAGGTGACGAAGCCAATGACGGAAACACCCCCGGCGAGCACGTACTTGCGCGGCCAGATGTCTGCCAGGCGCGCGAGTGGAATGCCGACGAAGAGATAGCAGATGATGCTGGCTGGCCCTGCGAGGAAGCCGAGTTGCGAATCGCTCAGTCCGAAATCGATCTTTATTCGTTCAGCCAGCATTCCGAACACGACCTGATCGAAGAAGGTCATGAAGGTCGCGAGTATGATGACTGTCAGGGCCCAATAGGCTGAAGCCGAACTTGGCCATTCCGGCGTGTCTGCAGCGCCCGGTGCTGCAATCTGCGGTGACTGTTCCAGCGTCGCGACATTGGCAGTTGCTGCGGCCATGGTTTCTCCCATTCGTCCTACAAATGCCTTCTTGGGCACGGGATCAATCGTGAATGTTTGTCTTGCATACTAACTTTGGTTGGTGAACAAAAGGGGGGAGATTCGTTTCGACGCAGGAAAGACATTCAGAGAGGACGCAAATCATGCAGGATCTTCAGGGCAAGACCGCATTCGTGACAGGCGGTGCCAGCGGCATTGGCCTTGGCATTGCCAAGGCCTTGCTCGGCGCAGGCATGAACCTGACGATTGCCGATATCCGTCAGGATCATCTCGACGAGGCGGTTGCCGAACTGGGTGGTGGCGAACGGGTTCTTGCGATCAGGCTGGACGTGACCGACCGCGAGGCCTTTGCCGCGGCTGCGGACCGCGCGGAGGCGAAGTTCGGCAAGATCCACTTGCTGTGCAACAATGCAGGCGTTGCGGTTGTCGGACCCACCGACCTTGCGACCTATGCCGATTGGGACTGGGTGATGGGCGTCAATGTCGGTGGGACAATCAACGGGATTGTCACAATTTTGCCAAGAATTCTGGCACATGGCGAAGGCGGGCACATCGTCAACACGGCTTCGATGTCGGCCTTGGTGCCGGCGGCAGGCACGACGATCTATTCATCCGGCAAGGCCGCGGTCGTTTCCATGATGGAATGCATGCGTCCGGAACTGGAAGCGCGCGGCGTGATCTGCTCGGCCTTCTGTCCGGGGGCCGTTCAGTCGAATATCGCCGAGGCGGGCAAGACCCGGCCGGAGGAACTGAGTGCAACCGGCTATGCCGAGGCGGACAAGCGCCGGCAGTCGGGTGACCAGTTCTTCCACCTTTACCAGACGAAGGAAGAGGTGGGGCAGCGTGTACTGCGCGGCATCATGAACGATGAACTCTACATCCTCACGCACAGTGAGTTCCTGGACGGCGTGCGTGAACGGGGTGAGGCGACCACCGCTGCGGTTCAGACCCACCTTCCGGAGAGCGAAGAATATAAGCGTACCTTCGCAATTCTCTTCCGAAATCCGGCCATCGCTGATGAAATCGGGCGCCAGAACGCGCTGCGTGCCGATCAACTCTCCGAAATCAGCGCGGCCTGAGGAAATGCCAATGCAGGATATTTCGGGAAGAACGGCCTTCGTAACCGGCGGGGCGAACGGTGTCGGACTGGGGCTTGCGCGCGCGCTTCTGGCCGAGGGCTGCAAGGTCGCCATTGCAGACATACGCGAGGATGCCTTGGAGCAGGCATTGAAGCTCCTCGAAAATCAGGAAGTGATGGGTGTGCAGCTCGACGTTTCCTCGCGGGAGGGCTTTGCCGAAGCCGCCGAAAAGGTGGAGCGCGAACTGGGGCCGGTCAGCCTGCTGTTCAACAATGCCGGCGTAAATCTCTTCCAGTCGATCGACGAATCTTCCTACGACGATTGGGACTGGCTGCTTGGCGTCAACCTGCACGGTGTGATCAATGGCGTGGCTACTTTCGCGCCGCGCATGAAGGAGCGAGGGCAGGGCGGCCACATCTGCAATACGGCATCCATGGCAGCCTTCCTGTGCGGCGGTACGCCCGGCATCTATAACACGACGAAGTTTGCAGTGCGTGGGCTGAGTGAATCGCTGCGATATAGTCTTGCCCCGCATGGGATCGGTGTCTCGATGCTCTGCCCTGGCCTGGTGAAGACGCATATCTACGCCAGCGATGAAATTCGGCCCGCGACGCTCAGGGCCGGGGCGAAGGACGTTAACAAGGCATTCGTAAACCAGCTCGAGCAAGTGCACGAAGCCGGCATGGAGCCTGAAGTGATCGCGCGGCGCACGATCGATGCGGTGAAGGAGAACCGCTTCTATATCTTCTCTCACCCGGAATTCCGCGAGGAACTTGCCGAGGTCTTTGCAGAAGTGATCGATGCGTTTCGTGCCTATCCGGCAGACCCGGGGCTGGATGCCCGGCTCAAGATCGAGGAGGGGCGACGCGCTCGGTACAAGGAGGCGCGCGAAGCGGCCCGCAGCATGATCTGATCAGGACGCTGTGACGCTCTCCTCCATGCGGTCCCGCAGGGTCGCGCTCGTGCGGCTGGCCGTCCGGAAGCATCGCCGATCTCGGGCGTTCCTACACCGGGCTTGCGCTGCTATGGGCTTGTGCCGATAGAGGGTCTGACCGGACGGACGCTGTTCCGGTTGGGTCGTGCAGGAGGGGAAGGCGTGAATTCGGGCCGCGTCACGGCATATGATGTTGCAGGTCTGGCGGGCGTGTCGCAGTCGACGGTATCGCGCGTTCTCAACGGCAAGACTTCGGTCAGGCCGGATATACGTGTGCGTGTCGAGGAAGCGGCGCGCAAGCTGGGCTACATCGCCAATGCCACCGCTTCCAATCTTCGGCGCAGCACGACGCGCACGATCGCTCTTGTCGTGCTCTATGACGATCATGAGGGCATCGGCTCGCTCAATCCCTTCTACACCACCTTGCAGGGGCACATTTCGGTGGCAGCCAATGCGGAAGGTTACGCTGTCCTCACGTCGCTGATGAGCGAGAAGATGGGCGATGTCGGCCTTGTCATGCGAGGGCTGGCCGATGGCTACATCGTCATCGGCAGCGGCCGGGACAAGGTTTGCTGGGACCGCTTCCGCGCGCTGGCCGAAGATGGGGTGCCGGTAGTGGGGTGGGGCATCGCTTCGCAGCGTCTCTCGGCTATATCAGCGGCCAATGTCGACGCGGCGGCTGGCGCGGTCGAGCATCTCGTCGACATTGGCTGTCGGGCAATAGCCTGTCTCTCGCCAAGGCCGGGCGACCAGCGGCAGTTTGCCGATCGTGTCGAGGGCTACCGGTCGGTCATGAGCCGCCGCGGCATGAAGGAAACGGTGCGCTATTCGGACGTTCCGACGGATCGGTTGGAGCAGGGCCTCAAGCTGATGCATCAGGTGCTCGATGAAGGCACGCAACTCGACGGCATTTTCGCGACGTGCGACCTCATGGCGATCGGGGCATTGCGGGCTCTGCACGAACGTGGGCTGAGCGTGCCCGGGCAAGTGGCTTTGTGCGGCTTCGACGGTATCTATGCGACGCGTCTCACCAATCCGTCGATCACGACTGTCGAGCAGGACATGCCGGCCATTGCCAGGCGGCTCGTCTCGAATTTCATCGGGGTATCTTCTGGCGATGCCATCGACACGAGCCCGGTGCCGGGCAAGCTGGTAATCCGGGAAAGCACCGGGCGATAGGGTGCGAAAGACACCTCTTGGCGCTATCGGGCCCAGCGTTGAAGCGGCCTGAGAAGGGGCTTCGGGATCAGGTCTCGATCAGGATGCGCACGCGATTGGGATCGACGCCGATGAGCTTTGCGATCTCCACCTTCTTGCTGGCAATGACCGAACTCGAAACATCGAAGGCCGCAAGCTGGCTGGCGTCGTGGCGCACCACTTCGGGACGGCTACCGTAGAGCAGTTCCTTTTCCGGCACGCCTAGCGCCTTTGCGATCGTCTGGACCATGTTCTGCCGGGGCGAGACTGTGCCTTTCTCCCACTTCCACAGGGTAGGCCGGCTCACGCCTATGTAGCTGGCGAAATGGTCTACGCCGAAGCCCCGTTCGCGGCGCAGTCGCTTGATGCGGGCGCCCAGGGTTTCGGAGGTCGCGGCCTCTTCCTCGGCGCGCGGTTCCGGCGGACTCTGCAGCTGCACCTTCCGGATCGTGGCGATCGACAGGGCCTTTTCGAATTCGCAGGCGAAAATCGTGTCGGCGGCCCAGACGATGCTGGCGTTGCACGTCTCTCCTTCGGGGAAGAGGATCATCAACGGTTCGCCCACCGAGAGCGGAGCCGATGTCTCGAGCAACATGCCTGCCTTCGACAGATTGGTAACGGACACGGATTCCCGTTGTCCCTTGAAGCTGGCGGCGGCTCCCTCAAGGCTGAGCTTGCGCGTGGGTTGCCCGTGCAGGTAGCCCGTCCGGCTGCGCAGATTGATATTGGCCATCACTGTCATCTGACAACTCCGCGTCCTGAGCCGTTATCCATGATCGGTCATTATGCTGAAAGACGCGTTTAATATCTAAAGATATAGGCCGTTAGTCAATACTTCTAACGCAAGTTAATGCGCGGACCTGCCATGCCCCTGCGCAAGTCATACTATCTGAGTACCGGATTCACGGTGGGTGGCGGACCTGGAATCGATTGTGAAAATCGGGTGATCCAGGGGTGCTATTTTATTGACCTTGTCCACGCGCCCTTGCAAAATCCGACGCTAGGTAATGATCGGGCGTTACCTTTGGGTTGGGGGCATCAAGCTGCCGAAAGGCAGTCGTCGGGTGGGAAACATAAAACGTGTCGCGAATCTTAGTTGCCGACGATCATCCCTTTTTTCGACTGGGTGTCGAAGCCGTACTCCGAATGGGTGGGCACGAAGTCGTCGCCATGACCGGCGACGGGGACGAAACGCTTGCAGCGATCGAGCGTGAGAATCCTGACATCGTCTTGCTCGATGTCCGCATGCCCTGTCGTGATGGCGTCTCGACGCTCTCGGAATTGCGCAGGCGGGGCGATACGCGCCCGGTGATCATCCTGACCGTGGAAATGAACGACGAGCAACTGTTGTCGGTGATCCGGTCGCAGGTGAACGGGATCGTCTTCAAGCACGATGCCGAGCATTGTCTGCTCAAGGCCATCGACTCGGTCAAGAATGGCATGCGGTACCTGGATGGCGATCTGATCGACAAGGCGATCGCCCATGCCAGTTCGGCCAGTCCTTCGTCCCGCCTTGCCGGCCTTACTCCAAAAGAGCTGGACGTGGCCCAGCATGTGGCCCGTGGTCTGCGGAATCGGGAAGTCGCGGCGCGCCTGGGTACGACCGAGGGCACGGTGAAGGTCTACCTTCACAACATCTATACCAAGCTGGGCATTTCGAATCGGACCGAGCTGGCGAACAGCCTCAAAGACGCCGGCGAATAGCCTTTTCGCTGCAAGCTCGGACCATTTGGTCGCCATCTTGGCTGCTGGAGCGTCTCGTGGCGGGACGACGAGGTGCGGTCCGCCTCCTCGCTGGATCGGCATTGAAGTACCGCGCCAGCTACCCCGGTTAGGGAACTTGACTAACTATCGATAGATACTTAATTCTTGCCGGTCGAGGCATAGAAGTAAACGGCTCCTGCAGGGGCAGGTTATTGAGGTTCCTGCTTCGTACCCGGGGGTGTATTCAAGGTTGCGAAAGTTGGGCCGCCGGGGCGCGAATGCCCCTCAGTTACCGTTCCGTACGCAGGCTCGCACAAAGAAAGATGGCGTTCGAATGGCTTTCGCGGTCTCAGGCTCAATATCGCCAGTTTCGGTGCAACGCCCAGCGGTGAGCCTTGCTATGCATGACTTCGTGTCTGTCTCTTTCAAACCGTTTCGTAACCTTCGGAGGTGGGCGGCGTGAACGGCGTGGTCCATGATTTCGACAAGGCGGGGGAACAGCCGATCGGTCCTGGAGAAGGTCTGCAATCCGGCGCCGGCACGCGCCTGTTGCACTTCCTGTCCGAATTGACCTGCGGGGCGCACTCCAACCACATCGTCGCGGTAAGCCGGGCGTTCTGCGCATTCGTGTTGCTGTTGTTCGCCTTCACCAAGTCATCGGGGCTCGGCCTTCAGGGCGGCTACTTCGACGTTTTCGCGCTGGGTTATGCGGCCTTTGCGTTTGTCGCGCTGCTCATCGCCTTCAATGACTGGTATCTCGACTTCATCGCGTCCGAGGCGTTCATCGGGCTGGATGGACTGGCTTTCCTTGCGCTGACGGTCCCGCCCATGAACGAAGGCGTGACGTGGGTCGTCCTGTCGCTGTGCCTGATCGGGCATATCCTGTTCAGCAGCGTCCTGCGCTGGCGCCTTGCGCTCGTCCTTGCCATTGCCGCTTTTCTCAACGCGGTATGGATCGGCGACATCCTGCTTGTCGAAGTGCCTCGCGGGACTGTGGCCTGGGCGAGCGTAGTGCGATGGGGGCTGTTCGTTCCGCTCGGCTCGCTGGTTCTCGTCTGGGCGAGCGGCCAGATGATCAAGACGAACCTGCCCCGGTTCGCTGGCGAGACCCCGGGGCCCGGCTATCCCGTCACCGCATCGGCGATGGGTTATGCAATGGAAGCTGCCGCTGCCTCCGATGCCGTGCTGTGCTGGATCGATCGCGAAAATCTCGGCTGCTATTCCTGCACGCCGGCCTCTCTGGAGGAACGGCTTCAGCCCAGGAAATTGAGCTTCGGCGCTGCCGATCGCCTGCGCCAGCTGGAGCCGATGCTCTTCGATCTCGTCCGCAATCGCGCGATCGTCTCGGCAGAGGGCAAGCTGAGCGCATGCAAGGCTTCTGCACTACCCGGCTTCCAACTCCTCAAGGAGTTGGGAGTGGAGCGGGGCCTGTGTATCCCGACCAGCGGCGAGGACGGCGTCAACTGCCTTATCCTTACCGGCATTCCTATGCTGGGATGGGGGCACTTGTACCTTGCCCACGCTATCGCGTCGGAAGTGGCGCAGGGCGTGGCCTGGCAGGTCAGCGCGGTCAACGCGCTCGACCGCGCCCTGAGCCGGCTGCGCAAGTCGGTCGCCTGCGACCTGCATGACAGCGTAGCGCATTCCTTGGTCGGTGCGAAGTTCCTGCTGGTCGCGCTGCGTTCGAAGGTGGGCGCGGATCCCGAGGTCACCGGGGAGATCGACGCCATCAAGGACGCGCTGGCAGCCGAGCATATCCATGTCCGTCGCCTGATCGAGCAATTGCGCGAGACGGACTCCGATGCGCGCGTGCGCAACCTGATCGACGATCTCGAGGCGACGAGCGAAGCTCTGGCCCTGCGTTGGCAGATCACGGTCGACATCATCGAGTCCGACTATCGCGTGCCGGTGCCCGTATGGCTCTCGCTGGAGATCCAGCAGATCGTGCGCGAGGCCGTTTCGAATGGCGTACGTCACGGGGATGCCACGCGAGTGACCATCAAGTGCCGCATGCGTGCGGTAGGCATCGAGATCGAAGTGACGGACAATGGTCACGGCTTTGGCGAAAGCAACGAGCCGATTTTCCCGCGCTCGATCCGCGAACGCCTGACCGAGCGAGGCGGTACGCTGGAGATCGTCTCCAACCCGGGTTCCACTTCTCTGCGCATGCGCGTTCCGGTCGACGAGATGGATTGACGGTCCGGGGCAGGAGGCCCTTCCGGTCCATCGTGAATGGGGCCAGCCACGCAGTTGCATCCTCCTGCCGATATATCATGCATCTTCGTCCCAAGTCGGTTTGGCCGAAATGTGATGCCTTGCCAGTTGATTTCGGTTGGCGTAGCGGGAGCCGCGCATGCCCTCGGGCAACCGAATTAGGCCGGATCACGGCACTTTTTTGGCTCCATTCACTCTTGAGCTTGGGATTACGATGAGCATCTACTTGGATTATCTGACCGAAATCGACAGCAGAGCTACGCAAGGCCTTGCGCCCAAGCCCATCGACGATGGCAAGCTCATCGAAGAGATCATCACCCTGATCAAGGATGCCGGCAGCGAACACCGCGCCGATGCTCTCGAGTTCTTCATCTACAACACGCTGCCCGGCACCACGAGCGCCGCTGCCGTGAAGGCAGAATTCCTGAAGGAAATCGTGCTGGGCGAAGTCGTCGTCCCGGAAATCTCGGTCGCCTTCGCGCTCGAACTGCTCTCGCACATGAAGGGCGGTCCCTCGGTCAAGGTCCTGCTCGACATCGCGCTGGGCGATGATGCCGCGGTTGCCGCGCAGGCTGCCGAAGTGCTGAAGACTCAGGTCTTCCTCTACGACGCCGACATGGCTCGTCTCGCCGATGCCTACAAGGCCGGCAACGCCATCGCCAGGGACGTGCTGGAGAGCTACGCCAAGGCCGAGTTCTTCACCAAGCTTCCGGACGTCGAGGACGAGATCAAGGTCGTCACGTTCATCGCCGGTGAAGGCGATATCTCGACCGACCTGCTCTCGCCGGGCAACCAGGCGCACTCGCGTTCGGACCGCGAACTGCACGGCCAGTGCATGATCTCGCCCGAAGCGCAGCAGCAGATCGTTGCGCTCAAGGCGCAGCACCCCGACGCGCACGTGATGATGATCGCGGAGAAGGGCACGATGGGCGTGGGCTCGTCGCGCATGTCGGGCGTGAACAACGTGGCGCTGTGGACCGGCAAGCAGTCCAGCCCCTATGTTCCTTTCGTGAACTACGCGCCGATCGTCGCGGGTACCAACGGCATCTCGCCGATCTTTGCGACCACCGTCGACGTGACCGGCGGCATCGGCATCAACCTGAAGAATTGGGTCAAGAAGGTCGGCGAAGACGGCAAGGCGATCCTCAACAACGACGGAAACCCCGTCCTTGAACAGAAGTTCTCGGTCGAGACCGGCACGGTCCTCAAGATCGACGTCAAGGACAAGGTCCTGCGCGACGAAGCCGGCAACGAACTGGTCGACGTTGCAAGCTCCTTCACCCCGCAGAAGATGGAATTCATGAAGGCGGGCAGCTCCTATGCCATCGTCTTCGGCAAGAAGCTCCAGACCTTTGCTGCCGAAACGCTGGGTGTAGAGGCCACCCCGGTTTTTGCACCGAACAAGGAAATCTCGGTTGAGGGCCAGGGCCTGACCGCGGTCGAGAAGATCTTCAACCGCAACGCCGTGGGCGTGACGCCGGGCAAGGTGCTGCATGCCGGATCGGACGTTCGCGTGCGCGTGAACATCGTCGGTTCGCAGGACACCACCGGCCTGATGACCGCGCAGGAACTGGAAGCGATGGCGGCCACCGTCATTTCGCCGATCGTCGACGGCGCCTACCAGTCGGGCTGCCACACCGCATCGGTGTGGGACAAGAAGGCACAGGCGAACATCCCGAAGCTCATGTCCTTCATGAACAACTTCGGCCTGATCACCGCACGCGACCCCAAGGGCGTCTATCACTCGATGACCGACGTCATCCACAAGGTGCTGAACGACATCACCGTGGACGACTGGGCGATCATCATCGGCGGCGACAGCCACACCCGCATGTCGAAGGGCGTTGCCTTCGGCGCGGACTCGGGCACTGTCGCACTGGCGCTGGCCACGGGTGAGGCGACCATGCCGATCCCGCAGTCGGTCAAGGTGACCTTCAAGGGCAAGATGCACCCGTACATGGACTTCCGTGACGTGGTCCATGCAACCCAGGCGCAGATGCTCAAGCAGTTCGGCGAGAACGTCTTCCAGGGCCGCATCATCGAAGTCCACATCGGCACGCTGCTGGCCGACCAGGCCTTCACCTTCACCGACTGGACGGCCGAAATGAAGGCCAAGGCCTCGATCTGCATCTCGCAGGACGAGACCCTGATCGAATCGCTGGAAATCGCCAAGTCGCGCATCCAGATCATGATCGACAAGGGCATGGACAACGCCGCCCAGACCCTGCAGGGCCTGATCAACAAGGCAGACGCGCGCATCGCGGAAATCCGTTCGGGCGAAAAGCCGGCTCTGGCCCCCGACGCCAACGCGAAGTATTTCGCCGAAGTCGTCGTGGATCTCGACCAGATCGACGAACCGATGATCGCCGACCCGGACGTAAACAACCCGGACGTGTCCAAGCGCTACACCCACGACACCATCCGCCCGGTTTCCTACTACGGCGGCACCAAGAAGGTGGACCTGGGCTTCGTCGGCTCATGCATGGTGCACAAGGGCGACATGAAGATCCTGGCGCAGATGCTCAAGAACATCGAAGCAGCAGAGGGCAAGGTGGAGTTCAAGGCGCCGCTGGTTGTCGCTCCGCCGACCTACAACATCGTCGACGAGCTGAAGGCCGAAGGCGACTGGGACGTGCTCAAGAAGTACGCCGGCTTCGAGTTCGACGACGTCGCACCGAAGACCGCCGCCCGCACCGAGTACGAGAACACCCTCTATCTGGAACGTCCGGGCTGCAACCTGTGCATGGGCAACCAGGAAAAGGCCGCCAAGGGCGACACCGTTCTGGCCACCTCGACCCGCCTGTTCCAGGGCCGCGTCGTGGAAGATGCCGCCGAGAAGAAGGGTGAATCGCTGCTCGCTTCGACCCCGCTCGTGGTGCTTTCCTCGATCCTCGGCCGCACGCCGAACATGGACGAGTACAAGAGCGCCGTGCAGGGCATCGACCTGACCAAGTTCGCTCCGCCGCAGGCTGCGTGATCGATGCCTGTCCGGTCCCGTTTCAGGGACCGGACGGGCGCTGTCATGGCTCAAGCGAAAAAATGCAGGGCGGCGCAGACGTCATGTCTGCGCCGCCCTTGCATGTGCGCTTGCTCCATCCTGAGCGTTCAGGATGCATTTATTCCATAAATTCAGCGTTTCGCTGGTGGATGGAGAGCTGCCTCGAGCGATCGGTCAATGATCGAACGAGGGCATGACCTGAGCCATGATCTTGCTGCCAAAGCCCATGCCCGGAACGCATGACTCTCATGGGAAGGCCAGTCTTGCCGTAATGTCGGGCGGGGCTGCCGTCGGCCCTGTAAGCTACTGATTCGATGCAGTAATCTACGGGAAGTGGCGGAGACGGAGGGATTCGAACCCTCGGTACCCTGATAGAGTACGGTTCCTTAGCAGGGAACTGGTTTCAGCCACTCACCCACGTCTCCGGATGCGGCGCAGGCGGGCCCTATAGCTGGGGGGATCAGGGGCATCAAGGGGGGATGAGCGCCGAATGTGAAATTAGTTCGCTGGCGACGATTCGGGGCCTTGGCGATTCGGTCTGCCGCAAAACCGACTCGGTCCATCGCCCGTTCATTGCAGCGGCACTAGCAGTGGATTCTTGTGCGATGTCGCAATGTTGCCGCGCTTCGGCGCCAGTTTTACCGCCGTACCGCGAGGGAGGATCGGAAAGTCATGTCAGTCTGCAAGCCAATCACCGAACAGAGCCGGATTAAGGCTCCGAAACGGGCTGGCGCGCGTGCATCACGATCGATGATCGCGCTCGCGGCGGCCTTTCTTGCCGTCGTCTCGCCGCTCTCGCCCGCCATGGCGCAAGTGACGACCGTCGATCCCGACGCCGCGATCGATGGGGACCTCAAGGGGGGCGACACCACCTTCTCGTCCGACCCCACCGGCGAGCTGCCCGCGCAGCACGATGCCGCAGCCGCATCGGGTAACGGCACGCCGATGGAGCCGAGCAGCAGTGTCTCGGACTGGAATGCCGACAAGATGGCAGCGCCGGCCGCGTCTGCGACGCCCGCTGCCGACAATTCGACAACCTACCACGAGGACGACCTGATCGGCGCGGCCGAAGGCGTCTTCGGCAAGGGCGCCAAGGGCCTCGCCGATGTGATCAAGGACCTGCTTGCCAAGCAGGGGGAGCCCAACGGCTACATCGTCGGGCGTGAGGCCGGTGGCGCTCTCGCGATCGGCCTGCGCTATGGCTCAGGCACGCTCTATCACAAGGTGGAAGGCGAAAAGCCGGTCTACTGGACCGGACCTTCGATCGGCTTCGATGCCGGGGCCAACGCCGGCAACGCCTTCGTGCTCGTCTACAACCTCTATGACTCCGAGGATCTCTATCACCGCTTCGGCGCAGGCGAGGGACAGGCCTACCTGATCGGCGGCTTCACCGTCAGCTACCTGCGCCGCGGCGATATCGTCCTTATCCCGGTCCGTGCCGGTGCGGGCCTGCGCCTTGGTGCCAACGTCGGTTACATGAAGTTCTCGCACAAGCAGCGTTGGCTGCCCTTCTGATCCGACCGGATCGGTAAGGTTCTACAGGATCGGTCCGCTCCCCATCCGAGCCCCCTCTCGCACCTGAGGGGCCGGGGCTCGCAAAGGGTCTGGGATGGGGAGTGGGCTGGAGCCGGTGCGGCACAAGGTAACACTTTTGCCGCACCGGCTTTCTTTTTTCTGCCGTTGTTGCAGTGTTGGTCAGCTTCGCGCAGATCACCTGTTGCTTCCATTACCGGGCGAGAGTAAGGCCGCGCCCGCCATGCTAAACAATCTTCAGCAACAGCCCGCCGATGCGCTTCTTGCGCTGATCAAGCTCCACAATTCGGACCCGCGCGCCGACAAGATCGATCTTGGCGTCGGAGTCTACCGAACCGGTGACGGGGAAACCCCGGTCTTCGGTGCGATCAAGGCGGCTGAGAAGAAGCTCGTCGAAACGCAGGACTCCAAGGCCTACCTTGGCCCCGAGGGCGACATGGGCTTCGTCGAAGCGCTGATGCCCTATGTTTTCGGCAAGGCGAACCCGACGCAGGACGGCCGCATCGAAGGCATGCAGACCCCCGGCGGCACCGGTTCGCTGCGTCTTGCCATTGCGATGGCCAAGCGCGCCGGCGTGACCCGCCTCATCGTCGGCAAGCCGAGCTGGCCGAACCACAACCAGATCTGCGCCGACCTCGACCTCGAAGTCTTCGAATTCGGCCACGCCAATGCCGATGGCAAAACCGACATGGACGCGGTGCGCGGTGCGATCGCACAGGCCCAGCCGGGCGATGCGATTCTGCTGCACGGCTGCTGCCACAACCCGACCGGCATCGATTATTCGAACGCCGAGTGGGACGAGATCGTCGGTCTCATCGCCGGCAAGGGTATCCTGCCGATCATCGACCTTGCCTACCAGGGGCTCGGTAACGGCATGGAAGAAGATGCCTACGGCCTGCGCCGCGTCATCGCATCGGTGCCCGAGGCGATCGTGTGCTATTCGTGCGACAAGAACTTCGGCCTCTATCGTGACCGCGTCGGCGCACTCTACGTGCTGGCAGCCGAGAAGGACGGCCTGCCCAAGATCATGTCGAACGCGCATGCCCTGGCCCGTGCCAACTGGTCGCAGCCGCCGGATCATGGCGGTGCCGCGGTTCGCCTGATCCTCGAGGACGAGGCGCTGACCAAGCAGTGGCTCGCCGAACTCGACGAAATGCGCGATCGCATGCGCCTGATGCGCGAGAAGCTGGCTGCTGCCGGAAAGACCGGCGGTGTCGACCTGACGCCGATCGGTGGACAGAACGGCCTGTTCTCGATCATCCCCTTCACCCCTGAGCAGGTGCAGGCGATGCGCGACAAGCATGGCATTTACTTCGCCGGTTCGGGCCGCATCAACGTGGCCGGCCTGACTCAGGGCAACATCGACAAGTTCATCGCTGCCGTTGCGGACGTAACGGCCTGACGATGGATCGTCAGCCGGTCCTTCAAGGGGATCGGCTGACGCTGCGTCCCCTGCGCTCCGGCGACTGGGACGCGCTGTTTGCCGTGGCCTGCGATCGCGAGATCTGGGCCGGGCATCCCTCGCACGACCGCTGGCAGGAACCCGTGTTCCGGGCTTTCTTCGACGAAGCCCTTGCCGGCGGCGGTGCCTTGGCGATCATCGACAAGCTCGCGCCGGAAAGCGGAACGATCATCGGATCGACCCGCTTCGGTGAGCCTGAAGCGGAAGCGCCGGGCGAGATCGAGATCGGCTGGTCGTTCCTTGCCCGCGCCTATTGGGGGCTAGGATATAACGCCGATTTCAAGCGGCTGATGCTGGTCCATGCGCTGGCGCATTACGATCGCGCCATCTTCCAGGTCGGCGCGGATAACGCGATTTCCCGCAAGGCCATGGCGAATATCGGCGGCAGGCTCGTGCCCGGCCGAATGCGTTCCTACGAACGCTGCGGCGTCACGGTCGATCACGTGATCTACGAAATCACCCGCGAGAGTTTCGCACAGGGGCCGCTGTCGGCCTGAGGTTCAGCCGCGCAGGCTTTGCATCCGCTTGAGGTAGCGGGCGAGCACGTCGATCTCCAGGTTCACGCAATCCCCTGCCTTGGCCGCGCCGATGGTCGTGACCTCGGCGGTGTGCGGGATAATGTTGAGCGTGAAGTGGCAGGTGCCGTCGGGCTGGTCGGTGACATCGTTCACCGTCAGCGAAATGCCGTCGACGGTGATCGAGCCCTTGGGCGCGATGAAGGGGGCAAGTTCGGCGGATGCCTCGATCTCGAAGCGACGCGAATCGCCCTCCGGCGTTATCGAGACGATCTTGCCGACGCCGTCGACATGGCCGGTCACGATGTGGCCGCCCAGTTCGTCACCCAGCTTGAGCGCGGGCTCGAGGTTGAGGCTGGTACCCTGTTCCCAGCGGCCGGGCACGGTGCGGGCAACGGACTCGGCGGAAATGTCGACCGCAAACCATGCATCGCCAGCGACGCCGCCCTTGTCGACGACGGTCAGGCAGACGCCCGAACAGGCGATGGAGGCACCCATCGCGATCCCGGCGGGATCGAACGGGCAGGCGATGACGGCGCGAAGGTCCCCGGTCTTGCGGGTTTCGCGGATCTGGCCGACGGCGGTGACTATTCCTGTGAACATGGGATGCGGCTGTAGACTTCGAGCGTGTCGCTGCCAAGCTGGCGTCGCTCGCAAATTCGCCACTGGCCATGAGCCGAAGCAAGCGACCCGAGGCCGAAGTCCCGGACGGCAGGCCGCCCGCCCAGCAGGATCGGCGCGCGGTAGATCAGCAGGCGGTCGACCAGCCCGGCACGCAGGAAGGACGAAGCAGCCCCCGCGCCGCCTTCGACGAAGAGGTACTGTACGCCATCCATGTCCGCGATCGCTTCGGGCGAGGGCAGGGCGCGCCAGCCTTCGGGCGCGTCGCCACCGGTCAGCACCCAGCGCTCGGGGCTGCGCTGTTCGAGGCCGGGCAGGCGCACGTCGAGACGCGGGGCATCGGCACGCAGGGTGCCGCCGCCCACGAGGATCGCATCGGCCCTGGCGCGCATGGCGTGGGTATGTGCACGTGCCTGCGCACCGGTGATCCACTGGCTTTCGCCCGACTGCAGCGCAAGGCAGCCGTCGAGCGACATGGCGAGCTTGAGCGTGACCTCGGGCCGCCCCAGCCGCTTCGAGACGAGATAGCCCGACAGGCTTTGCTCGCAGGCGGATGAGGGGAGGTATTCGGCGGCGATTCCGGCCTGGCGGATCCGCTGCATCCCCAAGCCTGCGGTGCGCGGATCGGGATCCATGCAGCCGATCACGACGCGGGCCAGGCCGGAGGCGCTCACGAGGTCGGCGCAGGCCGGGCCGCGCGGCGATTCGTGGGCGCAGGGTTCAAGCGAGACGTAGAGCGTGCCGCCGCGTGCCGCGTCGCCGGCGGCATCGAGCGCGACGGCTTCGGCATGGGGGCGCCCCGTCGCCCGGGTCCAGCCGCGGGCAACAACCTTGCCTTCCTTCACGACGATCGCGCCGACGCCGGGATTGGGTCGACTGATCGGACGCGCGCGCGCGGCGAGACCGGCGGTTGCCGCCAGCCAGCGAGCGTCCTCGCGATTATCTGCTGTCACTGGGCAGCTTCGTCCTGTTGGGCCGCGATCTGCTCGACCGATGTAACGCCTTCGGGCAGTTTGCCTTGTTTCTTTTTCTGTGCGGCGTCCCGGGCAGCCTGCTCGGCTTCGGCCTCGCGCGCGATCTTTTCGACGTCCATGCCGGACATGCGGCCGATCGTCTTGTAGATGTTGCGCACTTCCTCGTCACGCTTGGCGAGTTCCTTGGCGACCGCTTCCTTGCGCTTCTGGTTCGCGATGTTGGACGCGATGATCTCGGCCTCGGTGCGATGGCCGGAGAACGTCGAGATATAGGTGATCTTCGGCGGAGGCTGTGGGCCTTTCGCCTCCTGCTGGTACATCGTGAAGAACACGCCGAAAGTGCAGGCGGCCGAAAGCGCGGCAATGCGCCAGCGGTTGCTGCCGGCCTGTTTCCAGACGGCCTTGAAGTCGGCGACCATCCCCGTGGGGCTGACGTCCTTCCAGTATCCTGAGCGTTTGAACAACGACATGGGGCCTACTTAGGCGCTTCGGGGGCCAAACGCTAGCCGAAGGGGAGGTAAAGCTCGCGTCCGTGGGCCTTGAGCCAGGCATTCGCAGTCCGAATATCGCCTTCGAACAGCGCATTGAGGCTGGCGTGGAAGGCGGGCGAGTGGTCGAAATGGATGAGGTGGGCCACTTCGTGGGCGACAACGGACCGGCGCACGAAGTCCGGGGCCATTATCAGGCGCCAGTTGATCCGGATGGAGCCGTCGGGCGCGCAACTGCCCCAACGCCGCTTCGCGTTCGAGAGCGCCAGCTTGGGCGCGGCGACTTCGGCCCGGGCGCAGTACTCGACCAGATCCCCGGCCATGAGCGTACGCGCTTCGCCCTCCAGCCAGCGCCTGAGGCGGGATTGCAGCGAGGTTTCGGGGCCGCCCAGCGCGATGGCGCCTTCGCCGTGGACGGCGCGGCGCGGGGCCTGGGGATCGTGCCGGATGAGAAGGGCTTCGCCGCGAAACCGGATCTGCGCGCCGTGGGCAAGGGGCTCGGCGACGGGCAGGGCGGCAAGCTGACGGGCGAGCCAGTCGCGCCGCGATCCGGCGAAGGCGATGGCTTCTGCCGTACGCGTCCAGCGCGGGATCGTGATGCGCACTTCGCTGCCGTCGGGAGCCAGCCGCATGGTAAGGCGGCGCGCCCGGTCATGGCGGCGGATCACTATGGGGACGTCCTTGCCGTCAAGGTCTATGACAGGCTCTTCGCGAGGATTGCGGCGCAACCAGTCGAGCACGGACTCAGCCTTCCTCCTCTTCGCAGGCGTCCTCGTCGAAATCGTCTTCGCCGTAGGGCCAGACGATGTGATGCTCCAGCGGCCCGGCGACGGTCTCGCTGATCACCTTGCCGACGATCGACATGCCCGCGTCATGCACCGCATTGCGATCCCCGCTGAGGAGATAGTGCCATTCGGGCAGGGGCTGGCCTTCCGAGCGCAGGCGATAGGCGCAGCTCGGCGGCAGCCAGTCGAGGCTGCCTGCATTCTTCAGGCTGAGGCTGAGGCAATCGGGCACGAAGCTGCGGCGATTGGCATAGTCGCTGCACCGTGCGGTCTTGAGGTCGAGCAGCTTGCACGCGACGTTGGTGTGAAAGATCTCTCCGGTGTCGGCGTCTTCCACCTTGTGCAGGCAGCATTGGCCGCAACCGTCGCACAGGGCTTCCCACTGTGCGCGGTCGAGCGTCTCGAGCGGACGCTCCCAGAAAGGCGTCGCGCTGCTCACTTCACCCTCTTGGCAAGTTCGGCTGCAACGGCGTCGGGGCCCTTGTCGACGGGGAGCATGGCGATGGGCTTGCCGTCCGGGCCCATCAGGTAGGCAATGCGGCTGTGGTCCATCAGGTATCCGCCGGGGGTTTTCTCACCCTTCTTGTAATAGGCGACAAAGGCGTCGGCGGCGACTCTTACCTGATCGGGGGTGCCGGTCAGGCCCAGCAGGTTGGGGCCGAAGGCGGCGGTCCACTCACCGACGACCCTGGGGGTATCGCGTTCGGGGTCGATCGAGATGAAGATCGGCTGCACTTTCGCCGCTTCCGCAGGGTGCGCCTTGTCGAACAGGTTGAAGCCGCGCATCATCGCCTGGACATCGAGCGGGCAGGCATCCGGACAGAAGGTGTATCCGAAATAGACGATGCGCCACTTGCCTTTGAACTGGTCCCAGGTGACGGGCTTGCCGTCCTTGTCGACCAGCGTGAAAGGCCCCCCGATCGCGGCGCCTTCCAGCGGCGGTCGCTCAGGCTGCTCCTGCTGCGAGCAGGCGGTGAGAGACAGGCTCGCGGCAAGGCCGAGGGCAAAGGGGGCTATCCAGCGTGTCAGGTAGGTCATGGCGCGTCGCTTCATGCTCTGCTAAGCCGCGCCATGCAAGGTGCGATGCCTGGGTCGAACAGCAGCAAGCGCCGGAAGAATCGACCAAGTCGGAGGAAATACGAAGTGTCCAGGAACAACTTGGGGTACGGTGCGCGGATCTCTCGGGCGATCCTGATGGCGGTCTTGCCGACGCTTGCCGCGGGTCTTGCGGTTTCCTCACCGGTCATGGCCCAGGCGGGCTTCTCGGAAGGGTACAAGTTCCTCGAAGCGGTCAAGAAGAAGGATGGGGCCAAGGTCGAAGAAGCCCTGCTCGATCCTTCATCGCAGATCATCAATTCGCGCGACGTGACCACTGGCGAGACGGCGTTGCACATCGTCACTGCCCGCCGCGACCTGACCTGGCTCAACTACCTCATCTCGCATGGCGCCAACGTCAACGCTGCGGACGATCACGGCCGCACGCCGCTGGAAATGGCGGTCAATCTGGGCTGGCGTGAAGGCGCGGAGTTCCTGCTGGAAAGCAAGGCGTCGCCCGACCCTTCGAACGACGCGGGCGAAACGCCGTTGATCTATGCCGTGCACCGTAAGGACCTGCAGCTCGTCAAGGCGCTGCTGCAGGCCGGAGCCGATCCCAATCGTGCCGACAATTCGGGGCGTTCGGCGCGCGACTATGCGGCGCTCGACAGCAAGACCGGCCCGATGACGTCCGTACTCGACGAATATGCGGCGAAGAACAAGAAGAAGGCACAGGCCGTCTACGGCCCGGTGATGTGATCGCGTGGCAGGCAGGATGATGGAAGAGCCGCAGACTCTCGAAGCGCTGCGCCGACAGCTCGCCCCGGCGATTGCCGATGCCGTCGCCTTCGATGGGTGGAGCGAGGAAGCGGTGGCGCAGGCCGCGGCCATGGCGGGCATCGATAACGAACTTGCCCAGTTCGCCTTCCAGGGCGGTGCGATGGCGATGATCGCCGCCTGGATCGGCCATGTCGATGAACGCATGGTGGCCACGACGCCGGCCGAATCGCTGGCGAATCTTCCGATCCGCGAGCGTATCCGTCGCCTCGTCATGGCGCGACTCGACGCCGTGGCCGGCAGGGAGGAAGCCCTGACCCGGGCGCTTTCGATCATGGCGATGCCGCAAAACGTCGCCGCCGCGACAAAGCTGGGATGGCATAGCGCGGATGTGATGTGGCGCCTCGCAGGGGATACCGCGACGGACTACAACCACTATACCAAGCGGGCGATCCTTGGAGCGATCTATGCCGCGACGCTGCAGGTCTATGCCCGCGACAAGAGCGATGACAAGGCTGAAACCCGCGCTTTTCTGGACCGCCGGATCGACGGCATCATCCGCTTCGAAAAGACCAAGGCGAAAGTGTTCCGCGCCCCTGACGACCGTTTCAGCGTGACCCGGCTGCTGGGCCGGTTGCGCTACCCGGCGCGCTGATTTTTCGCCTGTCGCTGCTCCCGATTTGATCGCGGACAATGACAGGAGGGGGTGGCTATTGCGAACCAGTTGCAAATAACGATGTAATCTGGCAGCGCAGATCCATGACTTTAGACTTGCTTCCCGTAGGCCAGGGCGCCCGCATCACAGCGGTCGACTGGAAATGCCTCGTCGATGAGGAGGCGCACCGCCTGCGTGCGCTCGGCATCGACGAGGGGGCCAAGGTTTCCGTTTCGCATCGCGGCGTCTTCGGCGGCCGCGATCCGATCGCGATTTCGGTCGGCCGCATGATCGTGGCCGTGCGCCGCGCCCACGCCGCAGCCATGGAAGTGGAAGTCCTGTGAGCCGCCAACGCAAGGTCGCACTGGTCGGCAACCCCAATGCGGGCAAGAGCGCGCTGTTCAATGCCCTGACCGGTGCGCGTCAGAAGATCGCGAATTATCCGGGCGTCACCGTCGAGCGCAAGTCGGGCCGCTTCGTGCTTCCCACCGGCGAGCCGGTGGAGATGACCGACCTTCCCGGCGCTTACAGCCTAGATGCAACGAGCCCGGACGAGGAAGTTACTTCCAAGGTCGTGCGCGGCCATTTCCCCGGCGAAGCCGTGCCGGACGTGCTGGTGATCGTCCTCGATGCGTCGAACCTGGAACAGCACCTGGTCTTCGCGCAGGAAATCCTTGCGCTGGGCAAGCCCACCGTCATCGCGCTCAACATGGTCGACCTTGCCGAACGCGACGGTCTCGTGCTCGACGCCATGCTGCTCGAGCAGGAACTGGGGGTGCGCGTCATTCCCACGGTAGCCGTGCGTCGCCGCGGCCTGACCGATCTGGCAGAGGCGATCGCCTCTGCCGAGATGCGCCACCCCGGGCCGGGCATAACCGACCTTTCCCTGACCGAGCGGCGCGTTGCTGCCCATGCCATGGCCGAAGGCGCGATTCTCTCGGAAACCCGCCGCCATCGCCTGCACGCGCAGCTCGATCGTCTTCTGCTCAATCCCTGGATCGGGCCGTTCGTTCTGTTCGCGCTGCTCTTCGTGGTGTTTCAGGCGGTCTTTGCCTGGGCGACCCCGTTCGCCGACGGACTGGAGGCAGCGGTAGGCTGGCTGACCGACTGGACTATCGAGTTCATGCCCGCTGGCCTCGTACGCGATCTCGTGACCGACGGCATCCTTGCCGGTGTCGGCTCGGTGGTCGTGTTCCTGCCGCAGATCGTCATCCTTTTCGCATTCATCCTCGCGATGGAAGCATCGGGCTACATGGCTCGCGCGGCCTTCCTGATGGACCGGCTGATGTCCTCGGTCGGCCTTTCGGGGCGCAGTTTCATTCCGCTGCTTTCGAGCTTCGCCTGCGCCATTCCCGGCATCATGGCGACACGCTCGATCAGCGATCCCAAGGATCGGCTGACGACGATCCTGATCGCGCCGCTGATGACGTGCTCGGCGCGCCTGCCGGTCTATGCGGTGATCATCGCCGCCTTCATCCCCAGCCGGTCCGTCGGCTGGGGCATCGGCCTGCAGGGACTGGTTCTCTTCGCGCTCTATGTCGCGGGCGTGATCGGGGCGATGGCGGTCGCTCTCGTGCTGCGCCGATCGGTGACCAAGGGGGCGGCTTCGGGCTTCATCATGGAGCTGCCGAAGTACCAGCTTCCCCGCCTCAAGGACATGGCGATCGGCCTGTGGCAGCGTGCCTGGATCTTCCTGCGGCGCGCCGGCACGATCATCTTCACCGTCACTGTCGTGCTGTGGGTCATGCTCAATTTCCCGCAGGCCCGCCCGGGAGAAAGCCAGGTCGACGCCTCGATTGCTGGAAAGGTCGCCAATGGCCTTGCCGTCGTGGTCGAGCCCATCGGCTTCAACCGTGACATGGCACTGGCGCTGATCCCGGCCATGGCTGCGCGCGAAGTGGCAGTCAGTTCGCTGGCGACGACTTATGCGGTCGATGCCACGGACGAGGACGAGCAGGCGATGGAACTGGGCGATCAGCTCAAGTCGCGCTGGACCCTGCCAATGGCACTGGCTTTCCTGGCCTGGTTCGTCTTCGCGCCGCAGTGCATGTCGACGATTGCCGTCACCCGGCGTGAGACGAACGGCTGGAAGTGGCCCGCCTTCATGCTCGCCTACCTGTTCGGCCTCGCCTATATTGCCGCAGGGCTGACGTTCTGGACCGCGACGGCCATCGGCCTCTAGCGATCCTTCCGCCTCGGTTGTGGGAAAGGCCCGCTTCCGGGGTTGGCGTCGGACGCCGCGATTGGCTACCCAACCGGCCACACACGATAGGAAAGCGATTCCATGGCAGGCAGCGTCAACAAGGTCATTCTCGTCGGCAATCTCGGGGCTGACCCGGAAGTCCGTTCGTTCCAGAACGGCGGCAAGGTATGCAACCTGCGTATCGCCACCAGTGAATCGTGGAAGGACCGCAACACCGGGGAGCGCCAGGAGCGTACCGAATGGCATTCGGTCGCGATTTTCTCCGAAGGTCTGGCCGGCGTGGCCGAGCGCTTCCTGCGCAAGGGCTCGAAGGTCTACATCGAAGGCCAGCTGCGCACCCGCAAGTGGCAGGACCAGCAGGGCAACGACCGTTATACGACCGAAATCGTACTGCAGGGACCGGGCGCGGTCATGACCATGCTCGATGGTGCGCAGGGCGGCGGCGGTGGCGGCGGTCGCTCCGGCGGCTTCGGCGAAGGCGGCGCATCGGGCGGCTTTGGCGGCGGTGGCCGCTCGGGCGGTGGCGGTGCGCGTGGAGGTGACGACTGGGGTCGTTCGGGCGGTGGCGGCGACGACTGGGGTCGCACCGGCGGATCGTCGGGCGGCAGCAGCAGCGGCGGCGGCTTCGGCGACGATCTTGACGATGACATTCCGTTCTGATCTGCCACGCGGATCATACTTGAGCCGTGCGGGAGATGCCTTTGCGCTGAGGCCCTGCACGGAGGAGCGATGGGGCTGGATGACAGCCCTTTCCCCATAGAAGCGCCGGGCAAGGTTCTTGCCCACGACCTCTCGATATATGCGATAGACTGGTTGCCGGCCGCGCAGCCGCCAGACCGCCGGGCTGAAAGCAGGGCGCAATCTGCGGCACGGCTCTCGGCCGGGCGTGCGGGTTTCGCTCGTCCTTGGCAACGCACAGGCGCGCTTCGCAACGTAGCGGCACAATTCCCAGTGCATCCGATGTTGGGTGGGGTTGTCCCCGCTTTGCCTCAAGCCAACGTGTGCGGCGAGGTCGAGCGCAGGACGTTAACTGCGTATGCTCTGCAGAGCGAGCCATGAGGCGGTAGGTCGGTCACCCCGGGTAAGGGGCTCGGGTGATCAGACGATCCGATCAGGTCAAGAAAAAGGCGGGCCATCGTGAAGATGGCCCGCCCATAGTCATTCAACTCAGAAGTTGTAGCCGAAACGCAGGCCGACCGTCCTGGTCGAGTCCAGGCCCCAGCGCTGCGTGTAGCTCAGCATGGGGCTCGGCTGGGCGCTGCTGTCACCCGATTCGATCTGGATGGCGAGCGGGTAGACCTTGTTCGTGCAGTTCTTGCAGAACACCGACAGGTTCCAGGCGTCGCCGCGAAGGCCGATGCTGCCGTTCAGGACGTCGATCGCACCGATCTGCGAATCCGGCGCATGATTGATGACCGTCTCGACCTTCGAGCGATGGTAGAGGTCGGCATTCAGCAGCAGGCTCAGGCCGTTGTCGTTCAGCGGCAGCTCGTAAGCGGCGCCGATCGTCCCGGTGAACTTGGGGGCATATGCAAGGCGGTATCCCGAAGCGTCGAAAGTACCCGCAGTCCCGCATCCCTGGCCCGGGTAGCACTGTGCAGCCGAGTAGGTGTCAAACTTGGTATCGGCATAGGCACCGGTCGCCGACAGCGTCAGGCCATGGGCCGGACGGACGGTGACCGAAGCTTCGGCGCCCTTGCTCTTCACCTTGGCAGCATTGCCGATCACGAAGGTCCGCAGATCTGTATCGAACGACTGGATCTGGAAGTTGTCGAAGATGGTGTGGAACACCGAGGCGTTGATCGTGACCATGCGGCCCAGCAGGCTCGACTTGACACCCGCCTCGAAATTCTTGGTGGTTTCGGGGTAGATGGCGAGGTTGGCATCGAGGGATGCGCCGGTGTCGTTCATGCCCGGGCCCTTGTAGCCACGGCCGTAAGAGACATAGAACATCACGTCGTTCGAAGGCTTGAACTGGCCGCCGAACTTCCAGCTGAACTCGTCGTTGCTGAAGCTCTGCTTGAACGTCCCGTTGGGAACGCCGAGCGTCAGGAAGTATGCACCGGTGTTCTGGACGAGGTCGATCGAGACCTTGTCATGCGTGAAGCGGCCGCCGGCAAAGACGTTGAACATGTCGTTGAAGGCATAGGTCAGCTGACCGAACGCAGCGTAGCTTTCGTTCTTGCTGGTATAGTCCTTGTCGGTGCCCAGGAAGTAGTCGTTGGTCGGCGCACAGGTCGACGGAGCGTTGGCCCCCACGCAGAACGCGTTGCCCAGAAGCGGATCCGTGAAGTAATTGTTCCCGGCGATCTGGCTGACCTGATCGAGCTTCGAGTGATAGTAGTAGAGGCCGACCTGGCCGGTGAGCGGACCCGTCGACGGAAGGGCAAGGCGCAGTTCTTCGCTGAACTGGTCGAAGCGCGAGCTGGTGCTGTTGATGTTCGCACCGTTCTGGCCGGTCGAGTCAGCGTCGATCTGCTGGTTGAGCGAGTAGAACTTCCAGGCGAAGATGTTCGACAGGGTCCAGCCGCTGTCGAGTTCATAATCGAGGTTGAGCTGTGCGCCACCGGTCTTGAGGTCGCGATACTGCGCGCCGTCGCTTCCCGCATAGAAGTTGCGATCGCCCGGCGTTACGCCATCGCCCGCAACCGGGCCCGTATTGATGCTGCCATCGGCGAGCTGCCGATAGGTGACGTCGAAGATCGTGCCGATGCCGTGCGTCTCGTAGTATTCGCCGATGGCGTAGACGGTCAGCTGGTCGGTAGCTTCCAGCAGGTACTTGCCGCGCAGGCCGTACTGGCGGAAGTTGTTGTCCTGACGGCCGGTCGCATTCTCGCGATTGTAATGCGTGATCGGCTGCTGGTACTTGTAGACGCCGCTGACGCGCAGGGCAGAATTGTCGGTGACGGGCACGTTGACCGTGGAGTCGACCTGGACGCCGTCCGCGTTGTTGCCGGGCAGTGCGTTCGACGTGGCCTGTGCATTGAAATTGGCGCCGTAGTGTCCGATCTCCGGACGCTCGGTCGTGATGTTGACGAGGCCGGCCGATGCGTTCTTGCCGAACAGCAGGCCTTGCGGGCCGTTCAGGACTTCCACGCGTGCCACGTCGAGGAACGGGTTTCCGTTCAGCATGCTGCTGCCCAGAGTGACGCCATCGACCGCGGTCGCAACGCTCGATTCGATCGTGCTGGCGAAGGACTGCGTGCCGATGCCGCGGATCGAGTAGTTGTTGTCGCGCTGGACCTGGAGGCTGGGCGCGATGAGGCCGAGCTGACGCTGGTCGGTAATGCCGCGGTCACGCAGCGTGTCGCCGCTCAGGGCCTGGACGCTGAGGGGGACGTCGAGCAGGCGCTGGGACTGACGCTGTGCCGTAACGACGATGTCGTTGCCGGTCGTTTCCTCGGACTGGGGGGCGTCTTGCGCCGTGTCGGCATCCTGCGCGAAGACCGGATTTCCGGACAGGACGGTCCCGGCGAGGATGGCGCAAACAAACTGCAGTTTCTTCAAGTTTTTATTCCTCCCGAATAGGGTGTCGACGGTTGGTGATCACACCATGAACCGCGTTCGCTCTTGCGAGCCGACGATGAGCTCCAGCGCTCGCTACCGCTCGAGGCGGCACGATCTTTTGAGAACCCGAACTTCATGTGGAAATTTGCGCGGCGGTAAGCCTGCGCGGTGACTTCTCTCCTACGAGCATCCCGCTTTGCTGAAACGCGGTGATCAATCTAATCGCTGATTGATTGAGCGCCGATTAGATTGGCGCCGGGTCACTTGTCAAGCGCCTCATCAGGCTTCAAGGAGTGCGAAATCATGACGGGGGACAGGGTGGCGGATCCGAACAGAAGCTATCATCGGGACGACTTGCGGACTCAACTGGTTGAGGCGGCAGCCGATTATGTCGAGCACCACGGGCACGAGGACTTGTCGGTCCGAAAGCTGGCCCAGGTGGTCGGTGTATCGCCGGGCGCGCCCTATCATCATTTTCCCGACCGCCGCTCTCTGCTGATTGCTGTTGCGCTGACCGGCTACGACAGGTTGCTGGGGACGCATCGTGGGGAAACCTCGGCATCGCCGGAAGATGGGTTGATGGACTTGAGCCGGCATTTCATTGCCTTCGCGGAAGAAAATCCCCGCATCTTCTCGCTGATGTACGAGAGCGAACTGACCCGTCCATTTCTTGAGCCGGCGATTGCGAAAGCCCAAAGCGAGGGCTTTGCAATCCTGCGTGCTGCGGTCAGGTCGGTCGGTGAGCAGATTCCCGACGAGGCGCTGGGGTTCCGCGTGGCCGCGTACTGGTCCCTGCTTTACGGCTTCACGCTACTGCGCAGCAACAGGATGCTCCAGCGGGACCACGAAATCGGGGAGCCGGAAGGGACCGAAGTCGTCGATGCCGTGCTTCGCCAGGCCATCAGGTTGGTAAAAGACTGAGCGTTTTCCCGGCGCGCCTTGCTTTGCCCGTCAGTTCTTCAGGTCGAGGCCCTTGAGTGCCGCGAAGGGCCCCTGATCCTCGGGTGAGCCGATGCCGGCGGCCTTGCGGGCGGCGTCTGCTTGGGGGCCGGTCAGAAACGGATCGATGGCGAGGGCGAGGCTTTGCGCCACGGCTTCGCCAAGGTCGATGTGCGTTCCGGAATACTCGATCTCATCGCAGTCGTCGGCGTCGAGCTCGATTTCCTCGTCGGGATTGTAGTCCGTGGCCTGCGGGACGAATCGGAAGAACAGTGGTTCCTCGGCCTCGACAGGGATGTCCTCGGCCGAAACGGCACAGGACTGGACGAAGCTGGCCCTGAGCGTGCCCCGCGCTTCGGCATCGCGTTCGCCCGAGCGGTTGAGCATGAGATCGGCTTCGAGATTCGAAATCCGCACCAGCCCGAAGCGCTTCGCCAGCGCGGCGCGCTCGGCCTCGTTGGCCTCGACGTGGACAGCCTTGCCTTCTGCCTGGCGAATGTCGATCTCGCGGGAGAATTCGTTGTGCGTCATCGCGCAATCCTTGCGGCCATGAGGTCCTCGTCGGAAATGGCGTCGAGCTGCGCAGCGAGGGCCTGCAGGCGGGTGGCCAGCGCTTCGGTATCCGCGCCTTCGATCAGCGTCACGTTGCGCTCCAGCACGGGGACGAGCGCGGCCTTGACCTGCGTATCGTCGCCGGCGGCGAAGGCTTCGCGAAGCGCGCCCAGGCGACCGCCGAACACGCTCATCAGCTTGCCCATGCGCTTGCCCACGACAAGATCGCCGACTCCGGACTGGCGCAGCTGGCCGTCCATGTCGTCGACGAAAAGTTCGGTCAGCCGCACCGAAGGTTCGATCAGGGTCTTGTCCCGTTCCATGCGCAGCATGACCAGCGAGGTCACCAGCGTTACCGCATCGAAGCGACCGGGAACGGTGTCGGCAACGCCGCACTGTGCGTACCATTCCTTCTCGCGCGCGATCTCCACCGTGCGATGCCAAAGGGGGCGGACTGCCTTGCGGCTGTCGGAGCCCTTGCCGAGAATGCGTGAGAGGAGGGACACGTGGGTAACTGGCCTTTCGTTCATCGGCAATTCAACGCAGCTGCCCCAACGCCCATTGCACGAGGCGATGGAGGGCCTTAAGGCTCGATGCCGTTAATCCGGCCGATATATGGGCGGGGCGCCTGCTGGCAATGCCTGGCATGGACGAACCGGACGATTGGAGTGTGAAAATGCGCAGTTTTGGTCCCAAGATCGCAGCGGCAGGCCTGGTGATGGCCCTGGCTGCACTGGCGGGCGGATGCACTTCGATCCGGGATCATCGCGGCTACATCGTCGATCAGACACTGGTCGATTCGGTCCAGCCGGGCGTCGACAATCGCCTGTCGGTGGAAAAGACGCTCGGTCGCCCGACTTTCGTCAGCCAGTTCGGCGAAAAGGACTGGTTCTACGTTTCGCAGTTTGTGAAGACGCCGCCCTTCGGTCGTCCGCGCACCAGCGAGCAGACGGTTCTGCGTGTCCGCTTCGATCCCAAGGGCAATGTTGTCGCGGTCGATCGCCGCGGCATGGAGCAGGTCGCCCGCATCAGCCCGAATGGCGACAAGACCCCGACGCTGGGCCGCCATCGCGGTCTGCTCGAAGACCTGTTCGGCAACATCGGCGCCGTGGGTGCCGGCGGCATGGGCGGCCAGGGCGGTCCGAGCGGACCCGGTCCGAACGGCAGCTGAGCGCATTTCTTTTTTGCGTTTGCGGACAGCTCGGTCCCAGCCGCTTGAACCTTGCGGCTCGGGGCATATATCCCCGGCATGGATAGCAATGGGGCGAGCCACGGCCTGATCCAGTGGCACGGTACGACGATCGTCGGCGTCAAGAAGGGCGGCAAGACCGTCATTGCCGGCGACGGCCAGGTTTCCATGGGCAATACCGTGATGAAGCCGAACGCGCGCAAGGTGCGCCGGATCGGTGAAGGCGGGAAGGTCATTGCCGGCTTCGCGGGTGCGACGGCCGATGCCTTCACCCTGTTCGAACGCCTGGAGCGCAAGCTGGAGCAATATCGCGGCCAGCTCATGCGCGCGGCGGTGGAACTGGCCAAGGACTGGCGCACCGACAAGTACCTGCGCAACCTCGAAGCGTTGATGATCGTGGCCGATGCGGACACCATGCTGGTGCTGACCGGCAACGGCGATGTGCTTGAGCCCGAGGGCGGAATCACCGCGATCGGATCGGGCGGCAACTATGCGCTGGCCGCAGCCCGCGCGCTCGATCCTTACGAAGATGACGCCGAGGCCATGGCCCGCCGCGCGATGCAGGTCGCGGCCGAAATCTGCGTCTTCACAAATGACCGCGTGACGGTCGAGACCATCTGAGATTCCGGGGAAGCATGAAAGACAACCTCACTCCCAAGGCCATCGTTCGCGCTCTCGATGAACACATCATCGGTCAGAAGGAAGCGAAGAAGGCCGTCGCCGTTGCCCTGCGCAACCGCTGGCGCCGCCAGCGCCTTCCCGTCGACCTGCGCGACGAGGTGACGCCCAAGAACATCCTGATGATCGGCCCAACCGGCTGCGGCAAGACCGAGATCAGCCGCCGCCTCGCCAAGCTGGCGGAGGCGCCGTTCGTGAAGGTCGAGGCGACCAAGTTCACCGAAGTCGGTTATGTCGGCCGTGACGTCGAGCAGATCGCGCGCGACCTCGTCGAGGAAGCGATCCGCCTGGAGAAGGACCGTCGCCGGGAATCCGTTCGCGAGGCGGCATCGAAGGCCGCGATGGATCGCCTGCTCAATGCACTTGTGGGCGAGGGGGCATCAGAAGCGACCCGCGCCGCATTCCACCAGCGCATCACCGAGAACGCGATGAATGAAACCGAAGTCGAGATCGAGGTCGAGGACAGCCCCTCCGCCCCGATGGAGATTCCGGGCATGGGCGGCTCGGTCGGGATGATCAACCTGTCCGACATCATGGGCAAGGCATTCGGCCAGAACCAGCTCAAGCGTCGGCGGATGAAGGTGCCCGAAGCCTGGGACAAGCTGGTCGACGAAGAATCCGAAAAGCGCATGGACCAGGACGACGTGGCCCGCACGGCGCTGGCCAATGCGGAGACCAACGGCATCGTCTTCATCGACGAGATCGACAAGATCGCCGTGTCCGACGTGCGCGGCGGCTCCGTCTCGCGCGAGGGCGTGCAGCGCGACCTGTTGCCGCTGATCGAGGGCACGACCGTTGCCACCAAGTACGGTCCGATGAAGACCGACCATGTCCTGTTCATCGCCTCGGGCGCCTTTCACGTCGCCAAGCCGAGCGACATGCTGCCCGAACTGCAGGGCCGCCTGCCGATTCGCGTCGAACTGAAGGCGCTGACGGAGGAAGATTTCGTGCGTATTCTTTCGGAAACGCGCGCCAATCTCGTTGAACAGTACAGCGCCTTGCTCGGCACCGAAGACGTCAAGGTCCACGTGACGGCCGATGCGGTTCAGGAAGTGGCGAAGATCGCCGCGCAGGTGAACGAAAGTGTCGAGAACATCGGTGCCCGCCGCCTGCAGACAGTGATGGAAAAGCTGCTCGAGGAACTGAGCTTCGAAGCCGAGGACCGTACCGGTGAAACGGTGACCATCGACCGGGCTTACGTGCGCGACAAGCTGGAAGGTCTTGCGGGCAACGCGGACCTGTCCAAGTACATTCTCTGAGGAGAGGCCAAACCATGTACCAGACGCCCGAAGACCGCCCGATCTATCGCCTGCTTACCGGCAAGGACGACCGTGCCTTTTGCGAGCGCGTGTCCGAGGCGCTGGCGCAGGGATGGCGCCTTTACGGTTCGCCCACGATTTCGTGGGATACGGCCGAGAACTGCATGAAGGCGGCGCAGGCGGTGGTCTGGCACGAGGCCGACGTCGTCAAATAAAGGTTCGTAAAGGTCGGAGAGGGCCCCTGTCGCATGGTGCGGCGGGGGCCCTTTCGTTTTGTCAGTGCGGGACGGTGCCGAGTTCGAAGCCGGTCTTGTCGTGCAGGCCGAACTTGTCGACGATGTCCCTGCTCGCTTCGTTGTATCCGATCACCTTCACGCTGGCGCCGCCCTGGTCCAGCTTGCCGACGATCTTGTCGAGCGCGCCGACCGAGGAGATGTCCCACAGGTGGGCGTGGGTCATGTCGATGACCACGTTGGGCGCGGTTTCCTGGCCGGCCTGCATCTGCTCGACGAAGCGATGCACCGAGGCGAAGAAGATCTCGCCCGAGACGCGGTAAGTGGCGGTGTCGCCTTCCTGGGTCCGTTCGACGCGGAACAGGCGCTGGACCTTCTGCGCAAAGAAGATGCCGGACAGCAGCACGCCGGCGATCACGCCCTTCGAGAGGTCGTGGGTGGAGACGACGGTCACGACGGTCGTGAGCATGACCACCGAGCTTTGCCACGGGTGGCGGCGAAGGTTCGGGATCGAGTTCCACGAGAACGTGCCGATCGAGACCATGATCATTACCGCGACGAGGGCGGGCATCGGCACCCGGCCAACCCACGGTCCGAGCACCGCCAGCAGGATGAACAGGAAGAAGCCGGCGACGAAAGTCGACAGGCGGCCGCGGCCGCCGGAGGTTACGTTGATCACCGACTGGCCGATCATCGCGCAGCCGCCCATGCCGCCGAACAGGGCAGCGACGATGTTGGCGATGCCCTGGCCGCGGCATTCATAGCGCTTGTACGAATCGGTGTCGGTCATGTCGTCGACGATCTGCGCGGTCAGCAGCGATTCGAGCAGGCCGACGGCCGCCATGGCGAGCGCGGTAGGCGCTACGATCTGGAGAGTTTCCAGCGTGAGCGGCACTTGCGGCAGGCCGAACGAGGGCAGGCCGGAGGGCAGTTCGCCCATGTCGCCCACGGTGTGAACGGGCAGGCCCATCGAAATCGAGATCGCCGAGAGGACCAGGATCGAGATCAGCGGTGAAGGAACGGCCTTGGTCAGGCGCGGCAGCGTGTAGATCATCGCGAGCCCGGCAATGACCATCGCATAAGTGTGCCAGGTCACGTTCATCAGCTGCGGCAGCTGCGCCATGAAGATCAGGATGGCGAGCGAGTTCACGAAACCGGTGATGACCGAGCGCGAGACGAACTGCATCACCAGATTGAGCCGCAGCAGGCCGGCAATGATCTGGAACACGCCCATGAGGATCGTCGCCGCGAAGAGATATTCCACGCCATGTTCGCGAACCAGCGGCCCCACGAGGACCGCGACTGCCGCAGTCGCGGCCGAGATCATGCCCGGACGCCCGCCGGTGAACGAGATCACGATGGCGATCGCCACCGAGGCCCAGAGGCCTACAGCCGGATCGACCCCGGCGATGATCGAGAAGCCGATAGCTTCGGGAATGAGCGCGAGTCCGACGACGAGGCCGGCAAGCACGTCGGCCCGGATGTTGCCGAGCCAGTCCTGGCGAAATCGGGAAAGGGTATCAGTCATGCAAAGTCCGCATCATGCACATGTCCGCGACCCGCGAAGCACGCGGGCGTGCCAGTGAACATGTATGATGTTGCCCGGCGGATCGGCGGCCGGGATAGCCACCCGGAATTGCACCGGGTCCAAGCGAGTGGCGCGGCTTTTGCCGTGTTGCGAGTGCGAATGCAACCCGTCGCGGCTCGGAGGCGGTCGGGCGCAGGCCGCCTCGAGGGCGGATCGCGGTCCCGGCCCGAGCCTTATTCGGCGGCTTCGCCCAGCTCGTCGGTCTCGGAGGCCTGGCGTGCCCACATCTCGGCATAGAGCCCGCCCGCCCGCAAGAGCTGCCCGTGAGTGCCGCTTTCGGCCAGTCTGCCTTCCTGCAGGACGAGGATGGAATCGGCATCGGCGATGGTCGAGAGGCGGTGCGCGATGGAGAGCGAGGTGCGGTGTTCCGCGACCCGGTGGAGGGTGGCCAGGATGTCCTGCTCGGTTCGGGTGTCGAGCGCGCTGGTCGCTTCGTCGAGAAGCAGTATCGGCGGATTCTTGACGAGCGTGCGGGCGATGGCGACCCTCTGCTTCTCGCCCCCAGAGAGCTTGAGGCCGCGTTCGCCTACCTCGGTTGCGAAACCTTGCGGCAGGCGATCGATCAGGCCCATGAGCGCGGCGCCGCGGGCGGCTTCCTCGATATCCGCCTGGGTCGCATCGTCGCGGCCATAACCGATATTGTAGCCGATGGTGTCGTTGAACAGCACCGAGTCCTGCGGGACGATCCCGATTGCGGCGCGCAGCGATGCCTGAGTGACGTCCTTGATGTCCTGTCCGTCGATCAGGATGCGCCCGCCCTGCGGATCGTAGAAGCGGAAAAGCAGGCGGGCGAGCGTCGACTTGCCCGCGCCCGATGGGCCGACGATGGCATAGTTGCGGCCTGCCGGAACTTCGAAGGAGAGGCCGTGGAGGATCTGGCGATCCTTCTCGTAACCGAACACGACATTGTCGAAGACCACCGAGGGGCGCCGGATGACAAGTGCAGGCGCGCCGGGCCTGTCCGAAACTTCCTGGGGCTCGTCGAGCAGGCGGAACATCTCGGCCATGTCGATCAGGCCCTGCCGGATCGTGCGATAGACCATGCCCAGCATGTCGAGCGGACGGAACAGCTGCGTCAGATAGGTCTGCACGAAGACGAGCTGACCGGCGGTGTACTGGCCGCGGTACCAGCCCCAGACGGTATAGGCGAGGGCGCATGCCATGAGCAGGTTGACGATCACCGCCTGAGCGATGTTGAGCATGCCAAGCGAGTTCTCGCTCTTGACCGCGGCAGCCGCATAGGCGCGCGTTGCCTGGGCATAGCGCTCTTCCTCGCGGTGTTCTGCCGAGAAGTACTTTACCGTCTCGTAGTTGAGCAGCGAGTCGACGGCGCGGGCCAGGGCCTGTCCGTCGAGTCGGTTCATCTGCTCGCGCAGTTTGGTGCGCCATTCGGTGATCGTGCGCGTTACCCAGATATAGGCGGCGATCGCGACGGCCGTGGCGGCGACGAGGCCCCATCCGAAGTTGATGTAGAAGATGACCGCGACGACCGCGAGCTGGATCACCGTGGGGGCGATGTTGAACAGCATGAAGTAGAGCATCGTGTCGATGCTCTTGGTGCCGCGCTCGATGGTCTTGGTGATCTCTCCGGTACGCCGCCCGAGGTGGAAGCGCAGGCTCAGGCGATGGAGCTGGCCGAAGACGTTCTCCGCCAGTGAGCGCGTCGCATCCTGACCGACCCGCTCGAAGACGATGTTGCGCAGGTTGTCGAAGCCGGTCTGCGCAAAGCGCCCGGCCGAGTAGCCCAGCACCGTGAGCATCGCCAGTTGCACCAGCTTCGGACCGGTCGCGCCCATCGCATCGACGGCCCACTTGAGCAGGTAGGGCAGGGTAAGCTGCGTCCCGATGGACGCGAGGATGAAGATACAGGCGAACACGATCCGCCAGCGCAGGGCCTTGTTGTCGGCGGGCCAGAGGTAAGGAAGGAACCTCAGAAGCGTGCGCCAGCCGTCATGGCGGGCGTTGGGATTGTTCACGGCTGTATCGGGTGGCATCGCCGCTATTTAGGGAACCTTGGCGGTTACACAATCTCAACCGGGCAGATCGAACAGGATCTTTCGCGTCGTGAAGTCGATCGCCACGCGCCGGAATGCCCGCAATTCGCGCATGCCGAGGAAGATCGCGGGGCGCCTTTCAAGGTCGAGAGCCTTGAACGCCGGGGCATCGGCGAAGGCGATAAGCACATTGGTGACTTCCAGCGAATCCAGCTTGAGCTTTTGCGCGAGGCCGAAATTGATGGGAAGCGTCTGCCCGGTAACCGACGTCAGCATCCCGGTGCCTTTCTTGTGTTCGCGCATGGCCCGTTCCAGCGCGCGATTGCCGATCGTGCTGCTGGAGCCGGTATCGATGACAACCGAAGTGCGGATGCCGTCGATCATGGCCTGCGTCACGATCAGTTGGCCGGAGCGCTTGCGGGCGCGAACCGTGATTTCGTAGCTGCCGTTGCGGTCGAAATCGTGGGGGTCGCCGATCTGTATGGTGTTGCGGTCGAAATCGAGGACGACGCGCTGGTGCTGCAGGCTGTCGGTGCCCAGAATGCCGTCCGCGCCGATATGCCGGTCCTGCAGCAGGGGCACGGTGAGGTCGTAGAAGGTGCGTTGCCCGACATCGATGGAATCGATCCGTGCCGTTTCCGCCTCGTCCACCCCGGCCAGGCTTATCACCTTGGTGCTCGGACCGGTCCTCAGACCGAGCGATCTGGCGAGCGCGGTCGACAGCACCGTGTTTTGCGAGCCGGTATCGATGAGGAACTGGTAGGGCCCCTCGCCGTGGATCGCGACCCCGATGGTCATACGGTCGTCGGCGTCAGGCTGGGCCTCGAGGATTTCGCCGGCGGCATCGCTGTCGTCAGGGATCGATTGTGCTGGCGTGGCAGCTATCGCCGAATGCGCGATCAGGGCCGCCGCCAAAGCGAACGCCGTGCCTGTCATTTCCTGCTCCCGGGCAGTCGGTTTTTCTTATTTGTGGCTACGGGACTTTACCACCAAACCGGCCGCAAACAAAGGAATTGGGACGACTTGGCCCCCTGAACGATTGGCGATTGCTTAACGCTCGCATGATACCGCCGCGCAGTGATGTCGAAGTTTATGGACAGAGGGCTGCGCAAGCTGCGCGAGTTGCGCCACAACCGGGCGGCGAAGGCGGTTCTGGCGACACCGCCTGTCCAGCCTCGCGAAGATGGCGTCATCGTCTTTTCCATGATCGGCACGAGAGTTCTCCTGCCCTATCTGGTGGCAGCCAAGTCGCTCCATGCGCAACTGCAGCGCGGACGCTTCGTGATCCTCGACGATGGCACGCTGACGCATGCGGACAAGGCCGTGCTCGACCGGCATCTCGGCAAGCCTGAGATTCTCGCGATTGCCTCTGTCGAAACGGGCGATTGCCCGAGTGGGGGCTGTTGGGAGCGTCTGCTGACGCTGCTGGTGCTGCGCCGCAATGCCTACGTGATCCAGCTCGATTCCGACACGGTCACAACCGGACCGGTCGATGAAGTGCTCGAAGCCATAGAGCAGGGGCGAAACTTCACCCTTTGCGGCGGCGTCGATTGCGAGCTTCAACCGGTTGGGTGCTATGCCGCCGATCCCGAGCAGCTGGGGCGCGATGTCCATATTCAGCTTCTGGCCGAAGCGACGCTGGAGAGGATCGATGCGGGTCTGCCGCATCCGCGCCGTTATGCCCGTGGCTGCGCTGGGTTTGCAGGTTTTGCACCCGGCGGCTTTGATCGCGGCGTAGCCGATGCCTTCTCGCGCGAGGCTTCGGCATTGCTGGGCCGCGATCGTTGGCGACAATGGGGCAGCGAACAGGTCATGTCGAACGTCATCATCACGGCGGAGGACGAGCCGGTCCTGCTTCCCTATGCGCGCTACATGAACTTCTGGAATGAAGCGCCGCCCGCAGGCGTGAGCTTCATCCATTTCGTCGGCACCTACCGTTATCACCGCGACGCCTATACCGACGCCACGCATAGGGCGATCGCGGCATTGCGCGCCTGAGCGCAGCCCTTCAGCGGCGCAGGACGAAGCTGGCCAGCTCGAACAGGCTCCGGCGGGCAAAGACGAACAGAAGCGCTCCGTAAATTGCCGCGCCCGTCGCTATCAGCGCGACAAGGCGAACGACCGGCGCAAGGGTGCCGATGGCTTGGTCGAGCAGGGTGACGCCAAGGGCCATGGTCAATGCCGCCAGTACCGGAGCGTACAAGGCCCGGGCGAAAGCGCCGGTCGTTGTGCCGATGGCAGGCAATGACCAGGCGAGGGCGAAGGTCGCCAGCAGCGGGTAAGCGATCAGCCAGGCTGCGGCGATGCCGGTACTGCCGAATTGCGCGCCGACGAGAAAGGCTGCGGGCATCAGCACGGCACCCAGCGCCGTCGTGCGCGTTGCCAGGCCGGGTTTGCCGACGGCATTGGTCGCCGGAGCAAGCAGGACGTGCAGGGTCATGAATGGCATGGCCAGCGCCAGAAGCCTTACGACCGGGGTGGCCTCAAGCCACTTGTCCCCCAGCATGACATGGATCAGCGGCTGTGCCGTGGCGGCGAGGCCAAGACACATGGGCAGGGCGAGAAGCATGATGAGCCGGGTCGAAGCGACAAAGCCGGACGCGAGCGCGTCCCTGTCGTCCTTGACCCGCGCATAGGCGGAAAAGGCCACTTCGTTCAGTGGCGGCACCACCTTGGTGACGAAGATCTGTGCGAGGAACAGCGACGTCGTATAGATTCCCAGTTCATGCACCGGGAACGCACGGCCGGCGATGACGACGTCGGCCTGGGTCTGCACGAACCAGAACAGGCTGGAAACGGTCATCATCCCGCCATAGCGGGCAATGTCCCAAACCCCGTTGAAGTTGAAGCTTGGCCAGGTGAAGGCGCGCGCCACCAGCGCCATGCCGATCGCGCGGCTCGAGAACAGTGCAATCGGAGCGAGGACGAGAGTCCAGGCGCCCATGCCCGCCAGCGCGCCGCCGAGTGCTGCAAAGGCACCGATCAGCGCCGAGGCGATATTGACCTGTGCCTGTCGGCGAAAGTCCATTTCGCGCGAAAGGATCGCGTAACCCAGCGCAAGGAAGGGATTCGTTAGATAGATCAGCGCCTGTACCCGCAACATGTCGGCGACGACCGGTTGCTCGTAATACGCAGCGACCAGCGGCGCAGTGAGAATCTGGATCGTGGCGAGCACGCCGTTCAGGACGATCAGCATGCCGAAGAGCTGGCGCAGCATCTGCGCGCTCGTCTCGCTCTTCTGGATATAGGCGTTGGCCAGGCCGTAGCCATTGAGCAGCGCCAGCAGCCCCAGCACGACCGACGTCATCGCGTAGAGGCCGTAGTCGCCAGGCGACAGGATGCGGATGACCAGGAATGTCGCCAGCCAGGAGATCACCTGGCCCAGGATCTGCGTTCCTGACCGCCAGATCACTGCACTGCGCACTTTCTGGCGCAGGGTTGGTCCGGCGTAGGTATCGGCTTCCACGGCGCTCGTCACTGGCCACTGGCCTTCTGCAGCAAGGTTCCCAGCGTTCCCGTCGACTGGTTGCCGCGGCGATGCGCATTGCGGCGCCACGATAGCATCGGGCGCGCGAGCGAAGGCAGGACGTTCCATAGAGCGAAAGACAGGTTCCACACCGGTCCTTTGACGCGTGAGCGCACGGCCTTGAGTTCGGCCAGGCCACGGGAGGTATCGCCGTCCACGACGCGGTCGATGGCATGCTCGAAGGCCAGCGCCTGCGCGCTGTCTGATGCGAGGCGAGCGAGCAATGCCTGTTCGGGCGCGTCGACGGGCAGGGCGGCGCGGGCCTTTTCATAGACCTTGAGGTTGCCCATCAGCATGCGGCCCGCGTGGGCCGAGGCCGAATTGCTGCGTACCCGGTACTCGCCGAGCACTGCATCGACATAGCGGGCCGGACCGCCCAGTTGCATCAGGCGGACCCAGAGATCGAAGTCCTCGGATTGGGCCATTGTCGTGTCGAAGCCGCCAATGGCGTCGAAGTCCGCTCGGCGAAAGGTCGAGCCGATATAGACACCGAAGCTGCGGTCCAACACGTCGGCAAGCGTGCCGTGCAGGCCATCGCCGCTTCCCTGTCCGGCATTGAAGCACAAACGTTCGCGGGCGACGGCGCCGAAGATCAGGGCATTGCAGGTGGCCAGGCGAACTTCCGGCTCGGCCTCGAACAGACTGACCATTGTCGACAGATAGGTGGGGCGGAACCGGTCGTCCCCGTCCAGCAAAGCGATCAGCGGCGCGCAACTCGCTGCGATGGCGGCGTTGCGGGCAGCCGATACGCCCTTGTTGGCGGATTGGAGGAATCGGATGCGGGGGTCGTGCAAGTAGGGAGCGACGGCTCCTGCCACATCGTCGGGTGCGCCATCGTCGATGACCATGCATTCCCAGTCCGCGTAATCCTGCGCGAGCAGGGAATCGAGAGCCTCGCCAACAAGGTGGGCCACGCCATAGGCGGGAACGATAACGGCGATACGGGGCATTCGTGTGTCTATCCGGTTGCGCGATGACTTCGGCATTGCCGAGCGTGATAGCATGTGGGTGTTAACCAAGGCTCTACGCGAGCGGGGTCTGCCCGATCCGGCAGCGGGGAGGGGCACTGGCTGGGCGAAGGTGAAGTCCGCTGCTGCGTGCCGGCCCAGGGTGTGTACCTTGCGTCTGTTGGGCGAGGCCCCATGTTGTGTGAGGGTCTTGTGGAGGCTTGGTGGTTTTGGCCTGATCGGGGTTTCATGAAACTTTTTTGAAAAAAGGGTTTGACCGAATCGTGGGTGGGACTTAGAGGGCCTCTCACCGCGGCGGAACACACGGTTTTCTGCTACGGTCGCCAACACAGA
>NZ_FVZE01000016.1 GCF_900168325.1 Novosphingobium mathurense
CCATCGCAAGCCTCCATGTGCTTGCAACATCGAATCAGATTTTCACCTTCTTGGGAATCCCTGGCGTGAGTCAGCCTCAGCGCTCCTTGGTATTACCAGGCGATCAGGCAGCGATTGCTCGCCGGCGTCTGGCCGATGGGCCTGAGGCTCGAAACTGCCAAGCTTGCGCAAGATCTCGGCGTCAGCGTCACGCCGGTGCGCGATAGCCTCAATCGCCTGGTGGGCGAGTGCCTTGTCGATCTTGTCCCGGGCATGGGCTTCCTCGTGCCGCAAATGACGGAAGCGAAATTGTGTGATCTTCTGGACCTCAATCTACTTGCCCTTGAGAAGTCGTTGGAACTGCGCGTGCCGAGCAATCAGGAATTGTCGGTCGACCTGCCGCAAGGCGACCATGCGGCCCGAACCCAATTCGTTTTCTTCCAGATCGCGGCATTGTCCGGAAACTCCGAAATGGAAAGGTTGGTGGTTGCGATCGCAGCTCGGCTCCATGGAACGCAGTTACATGAGGCCGCCGTGCTCGGCGAAAGCGCTGAAGAGATCACGCGCATCTGGAACGAGGTGAGCGCAGCTCGCCACAGCGCCAAGCTGCTGGACATGCTGCGGCGTTACCACCGCAGACGGAAAGTCGCGGCACGGGAGCTGGTTACGCAATTGTCGTCTTGATGGTGACGGGGCCCGGCGATCGACCGAAGATCGCAGGTCGGCGCCTGCGATCCGCAACATTGCGTCCAGCATGACAGCGCATCGATCGGAATTCGCTGGTTAGGCATAGTCGCTGTTCGCCCATTCAGCGCCGTCAAATAGCGATGGGCATGGGGCGGGGCCTTGAGGATCGCGGCGCGCTCGACCGCCTTGGGGCGAGGTAAGGTGAGCAGATCCTAACCGGGTTCGAACACCTGGATCGCCGAGTGCCAAGGAAATGCCCTGCCGTTATGCACGTTTGCCTAATATGTGAAAATATCGCGGTTTCCTTTACATTCCTGACGGGCCCGCAAAGATCTCGGTCCTGTTCGAGGGGTATAGATGCGCAGCGACGCTCCGGACCGTGATCCTCAGCCGTAATGCAGAATGATGAGGTTAAAACATTGTATTCTGGACAGAACCGTTGGCTCGTGCACCGGCACAGGGTATGATGTTATTCCCATGAAAACGAGCCTTGACCACCTTCCGGCCCACAAGCAGCGCGAGATCGAACGCGTGGTGCAGATCCTCTTCGAGGAGTTCGAGGACAATTTCGCGCTCGCCTCGCACGAGTGGAAGAAGAAGGGCCGGATCCTCAAGGTCGTCCTCTATGGATCCTATGCCCGCGGCGGATGGGTCGATGAGCCGCACACGGCCAAGGGTTACAAGTCGGACTACGATCTGCTCATTATCGTCAGTGACAAGCGCCTGACCGATCGTGCCAAATACTGGTCGAAGCTCGATGACCGATTGAACCGGGAATATGGTTTGACCGGAACGCTCAAGACGCCCGTCAATTTCATCGTCCATTCGCTGCAAGAGGTGAACGACGGTCTTGCGCATGGCCGCTATTTCTTCATGGACGTCGCTCAGGATGGTATCGCGCTCTACCAGAGTGACGATACCGAGCTGCACACGCCCAAGCCGAAGACGCCGAAGCAGGCATTAAAAATGGCGCAGGAGTACTTCGAAGAATGGCTCCCCGCAGCAAATGGTCGGGTGAAGTTAGCAAAGTATGCAATAAATGAAGGCATTTTCAAGCACGCGGCATTTGAATACCATCAGGCTGTAGAAGGTCTGTATAATTGCGCTTTACTTGTCTGTACTTTCTACGCGCCACACGTCCACAATCTGGGGTTCCTGCGAACGCAGGCCGAGCGACTGGATCTCAGGTTAGTCTATGCCTGGCCTCGCGAGACGCGCAAGGAACGTGCGATGTTTGAAAAGCTGAAGGAAGCCTATGTAAAGGCGAGGTATTCCAGGCACTACCTCATCAGCGAAGAAGAGCTCATCTGGCTTGGCGAGCGTGTGGAAGAACTGGGACGCGCGGTTCACGAGATTTGCCTCGAACAACTCGCGGCTCTCCGCGCCAAAGCCGACGGACAGGCAGCATAAAGCGATTATAATCCTGACACCTGTTGTCAGGATGGCTCTAACCGATCATGTTATTGGCGCGCAGTGGAAATTCTGGCGATCGCTGCGTGGACTGGTTCCGCCAGGCATCATGTACGCCCGTCCGTCAGGACAGGCGGCCGTAACGGGCAAGGCCGCGTAGGCGCGGCTCAACGGCGGCACAGCGTTGAGACTCCAATCTGGCTGGCAACTCCGGTTCGATTGGTGCTGCCGTACGTGGTTGCAATTCGTGCCCCCCAAAATCATCGGCCCGCATGTCAGTGACCGTCCCTCGCCATCACGTGACAGCTTCGAAAATGTCCGTGTCCGGACACCGCTCGACGCAGCGTTTCGGCGTGAGAGCAGCCATCTGCTGCGCTATCTTGACAAACATGCCGGACGCGATGCTGCGCCCGACATGCTGCAGGAAATCTTTACGCGCGCAGTGGCCAGTTCGCAGGCCAGCTCACTCAGAAATCCCGCCGCATTCCTGCAGCGCATTGCGCGCAACCTGCTGATCGATCGCTCGAGGCGGCGCAAAGCCGCAGGGTGCGTGCATCTCGAGCTTGATGAAGAACTTCATGGCGCCAGCCCGCCCGAACAGGAAGCGCAGTTGCATGCAAGAGATCTGCTCAGCGCTTACGAACGTGCCGTCGATGACCTGCCGGAAAAGACCCGACGTGTTTTCCTGATGCACAGGGTAGACGAGCTGAGCTATCGAGATATCCATGAGCAACTGGGAATCAGCATCGCGACGGTTGAATATCACATGATGAAGGCGCTGGGGCACATAGCGCGGGCGGTGGACGCCGCACGATGAACGACAATGACAATGCCTTTCCGGGCAGGGGAGAGGCACTGAAGGACGAGGCCATCGAGTGGGTCGTGCATCTTCATGGTCCCGAGGCCGCGGCATTCAAAGGCAGGTTCGAGCAATGGCGCGCGCAATCGCCTGATCACCGCCAGGCCTATGAATGGGCGATGCGCCACTTTGATGCATCCGCCATTCTCAAGGAATCCGAGCAACACGGTCTGGCAAGGACGTCCCGGCCGCGTGTTGGACGCTGCATATTCCTGGGACTTGCTCTTGCCGCTGCAGCATCCGTCATGCTCGCGACCCTGGGAAACCGGCAGGCAGCTGATGGCGCGAAGCTCCTGCCCCACGATTCAGGTCAAAAGTCGGCTCTTGCGACATCCCGTGGTCAGATCCGCACTTTCGTTCTGGCCGATGGCACTTCGGTCACGCTCGATGCGCAATCGAAGCTGCGTGTCACCATGGACCCGTCGCAGCGTAGGCTTGATCTGGAGCAGGGCAGGGTGCGCGTTGCAGTCGCCCGTGATGCACGGCCTCTGACCGTTTTTGCCGGCGCCGGTGAGATCGTCGCGCGCGAAGGGGCGTTTGATGTCTCCTTTGGCAATCGCAATATCCTGGTCAGCTTCATTCGTGGCAGTGGCACAATCCAGCCCAGATCGGGATCTGTCGCATTTGCAGGTCAGCCGATGAACGCCCTGACGGGCCAGCGCTACACTTACCGCAGGTTCGATTTTGTCGGAGCCGCAAAGGTCACCACTGCGCCTGGCATCGATGATCGCCAGTGGCCGACCGGATGGTTCGAGTATCATACCGTGCCCTTGAGCGTGCTGGTCGCTGAGGCCAATCGATACGGCCAGCGGAAAATCGTGCTCGACGATGCCGGGATCGGTGCGATTGCGGTGACCGGTCGCTTCCATCTGACGAATACCGAAGGGTTTGCACAGCGCCTTGCCGAGTCCTTGCACCTGGACATGATCCGTCGGGCAGATGCCATTCACCTGACCCGCGAATGATTTTTTCGGTCCTTCACTAAGGTCTCTCGTTTTCCTGCGTCGAACTTCCCCATGAGCCCGGCGTGCTGCGCGCCGCGCCACCAACAAGGGAAGTTCGATGAGGGCAAAATCGGGAATGATCGCCGCGCTTCTGGCCGGTAGCATGGTGGGCGCAAGTCCGGTTCCGGCCTGGGCGCAAACCAAAAGCCAGGCAGCGCCGGTTTATGAGTTCAATCTGCCGGCCCAGGATCTGAGCGACGCTCTGCGCGCGGTCGTCAGGCGTGCCGGTCTCGAACTCTACGCGACATCCAGCGATGTGAACGGTGTTCGGGCGCCTGGTCTCAACGGCAAGATGTCAGTGCGCGAGGCGCTCGATATCCTGCTTGAGGGAACCGGTCTCGAGGCCGAGATTTCCGATGGTGCGGTGCTTATCATGGGGCCCGGCCAGCGGCGCGGTGCCGAGGCGGGTGAGGTCTCGGACAAGCAGATTGTCGTGACCGGAACCCATATTCGCGGCGCTATCCCGGTCGCCCCCGTTCGAACGGCCAGCCGCGAGGACATCGAGGAACAGGGGCATTCGGATCTGGGTGATTTCATCCGGTCCATCCCGGAAAATTATACGGGAGGCCAGAACCCGACCGTTGCAGGCGGCGGGTCGCAAGGCGTGGACAACGAGAATTCCAGCTCTTCCTCCGCGCTCAATTTGCGCGGCCTCGGCCCTGCCGCGACCCTGACCCTGCTCAATGGGCACAGGATGGCATACGACACGGTGTCGCAGGGCGTCGATATCTCCCAGATCCCCTTGGCTGCGATCGATCGCATCGAGATCGTCACCGACGGTTCTTCGGCGCTTTATGGTTCGGACGCAGTGGGCGGCGTTGCCAATGTCATCCTGAGGCGCGACTACGAAGGCGCCTATGTGTCGGCGCGGCTGGGCGGCTCGAGCGATGGCGGTAATTTCCAGCAACAGTACGATGCCCTGACAGGCAGTCGCTGGGACAGCGGCGGGGTCATGGTGGCAGGAAGCTTCTCCGATGTGACCGAAATCTCTGCCCGGGACCGCTCCTACACCCGCAGTCTCGACGATTCCACAACGCTCGTTCCCTGGCGGCGCCAGTACAGTCTGATCGCTGCTGGCCACCAGAATCTGACCGATCGCCTCGGCCTGGAATTCGATGCCCAGTACAACAAGCGCGTGACGCAGCTGTCACAGCCGTTCACCACGACCGCGGATGTGACGACCAATGGCCTCCAGTCGCGGCCAAAAGTCCAGTCCGCGACGGTATCGGCGGGCTTGCACTGGGACCTGGGCCATGCGTGGACCGTGTCGGTGACGGGCGTCTATGGTTTCAGCAGCAATCATATTACGTCCCATCGCTACATAGGTGGGGCCGAGACGCTGCGCACGCGGCTCAATTACGACAACGACGTTGCGACCGGCGAAGTGGCCGCCGAGGGGCCTTTGCTCGATCTGCCGGGCGGCGAGGCGCGCCTCGCTCTGGGCGCAGGCTATCGCCACATGGGTCTTGATGTCTTTGTGCGTCAGGAAACGAGCGGCACTTCGAACATCACGAAGGACATCAGGTCCGGGCGCGAGGTCTGGTTCGGCTACGGCGAACTCTCGCTTCCGCTCGTCGGCAAGGCCAACCGCATGCCACTCATCGAGCGGTTGCAGCTCAGTCTCGCGGCGCGATACGAGGACTATCCGGGAACCGCCCATCTGCTGACTCCGAAGGCCGGCGTTGTCTACGAGCCGATCGAGGGGCTGACCCTGCGGGGCGCCTGGGGCAAGTCATTCAAGACACAGACGCTCTACCAACAGTACCAGTACCGGCAAGGTTCGCTCAATCCGGCAGCCTACTTTCCCGGCTCTCCCACGAACCTGCCGGTGCTGCTCGTTGCCGGCGGGAACATCAATCTCAAGCCGGAGAAGGCAACGACCTGGAACCTGGGCTTCAAGCTTGTGCCCAAGGCGCTGGATGGTTTCGAGTTTGAAGCAACGTGGTTTGACATTCGCTACCGCGACCGCGTCGTCTCGCCCGTCTCCAGCGTCCTCGCCATCTATACCAACCCCGTTTATGCCGACTACGTCACGCTCAATCCGTCCACTGCGCAAGTGCTCGCAGCGATCGCGGATCTCCCACAGGGCCTCAATAACCAGACCGGCGAGCCATTCGATCCCTCTGCGGTCGGCGCTCTGGTCGATGCCTCGTTCCAGAATGCCGCGCGCCAGCATTTGCGCGGATTGGACCTTGCGGCGCGTTATCGGATCGAACTGGCCGAGGATGAGACCCTCAAACTCGAAGGCTCGGCCAGCTACCTCAAAAGCGATCAGCGCCTGAGTGCAGGGTATCCGTTGGAAGAACTGGCGGGCACGATCTTCGATCCGCCGCACTGGCGCGGCAGGCTTGGCGCGACTTGGCGCAAGGACAATGTCACGCTCTCGGCCTTCGGCAGCTACATCGGCGGCGTTACCGACGATCGCTTCAGCCCAATCGAACACGTAAAATCGTTCACGACGCTCGATTTCGTCGGGCACCTGCGCTCGCAGGCCCAGAGTGGCATCGGGCAAGGGGTGGATTTGACGGTGTCGATCCAGAACCTGTTCAACGAAAAGCCGGATACGATCCAGAACACGATCCCCGTCTATCCGCCGTACGATTCGACGAACTATTCCTCGATTGGCCGGGTCATCACTATCGCCGTTTCGAAAGCGCTGTGATGAAGCGCACGGCATTTATGATCGCATGCGCGGCGGTGTGTCTCGGCCTAGTCCCAATCGCTCGGGCCGCACAGGGTCAGGGACATTGCGCCGCAGCGCTCCTGCCCGGTGACGGTCACGCTGAGGTCCGAAGCCTTCGGGCAGAAGATCTGGTGCGCCTGCGCGATATGGGTGCGAGCTACGAGGTGCCGCCGTGGGCCGGCATGGTTCCTGCCGAGAACCAATCGATCGCTCTTTCTCCGGACGGCACGAAACTCGCCTTTTCGATAAGGCGCGGCAATCCGGAAACGAACGATTTCTGCCTTGGCATCTTCGTTCTCGATCTGGCCGGCAATGCCAGGCCCACCATGATCGACGAGGGCGGGGACCTCATTCGCCTGAAGAGCGAGTTTCGCGGAAAGGCTGGATATCCGACCGGGATTGCCGTGAGCCGCCTCCCGCGCTGGACGCCTGACGGAAAAGCGGTGTTGTTCCTCAAGCAGGTGGACGGGGTAGCGCAGGTCTGGCGCGCGGCCAGCAATGGTTCGGGTAGCAGGCCCGTCACCCATAGCCAAGACGATGTTCTCGACTTTCGCATCGGCAAGGACGGACATTCGCTAATCTACAAGACGCAGCCGGAACTACGCGCCGGCCTCAAATCCATCGAGCGAGAAGGGCGGGAGGGCTTTCATTACGATGATCGCTTCGCGCCCATGGCAAGCAACCGTCCTTTTGTCCCGGGACCGCTGCCTTATCGCACATGGGTTCAGGCCGACGGACCGGATGCGCGGGGCCGGCAAGCCAGCAGCGAGCAGCGGGCGCTGTTTGAACCGGGCCCAGCCGCGCCGCCGGGAACTGTCGTACAGGCAGTCTCGCGGCGCGGCGATCAGGCCTGGCTCACGGTTGAAGGCGAACACTTCCCGCCGCGCCTGGCCTTGACGGTGATGCTGCGCGATGGGCGCAAGATGACTTGCACCTCTTCGGTTTGCGATCGGTCCGTATCGCAGATCTGGTGGAGCAGCGGGGGTGGTCTTCGCTTCATGCGGCGCGAAGGTTGGGACCGCGAAGCCACCGCGATCTATGAATGGCGGCCGGGTTCAGGAGAGCCCCGACGCCTGTTTCTGACCAACGATCTGCTCGCCAGCTGCATTCCTGCAGATGAGGCTGTCATCTGTCTGCGCGAAGCGAGCAATCGGCCGCGCTACATCTCCAGGATCGCGCTACCCTCGGGCACATCGACCCAGCTCTATGACCCCAATCCTGAATTCCGCAGGCTGCAACTGGGCATGGTCGAACGGTTGCATTGGCGAAATGCCAACGGGTTAGAAGTCTTCGGCGATCTGGTCCTTCCCGTCGGGTACAAGCAAGGTCAACGATACCCGCTTGTCGTGGTGCAGTACGAATCGCGCGGGTTCCTGCGCGGCGGGACGGGCGATGATTACCCGATCCAGCTTTTTGCCGCGCATGGCTTAGCCGTGTTGAGCTTTGATCGTCCGATCGACTACGGAGCGACCGTTGGTGCAAAGACCTTGTCCGAGGCGCAAGCTGCCAATGACAAGGATTTTGCCGACAGGCAAAGTGTGCAGTCCGCTCTCGAGACCGGAATTGGGATGCTCGTGCACCGCGGCATCGTCGATCCAGCGCGCATCGCCATCACCGGGCTGAGCGACGGGGCTTCGACCGGCCAGTTTGCCCTCATTAATTCGGATCAGTTCAAGGCTGCGGCTTTCAGTTCGTGCTGCTGGGATTCCTCGCTTGCCATCAGCGTGGGGCCGGGCGCCATGCCGACTTTTGCCGATACCTATCCCAGCGTGCTCAGCGATGACGATCCGGTTTGGGGCCCGGTCTCGATCGCCAGAAATGCCGCACGCCTCGATGTGCCGATGCTGTTCCAGATTTCCGATGGGGAATTGCTGAGCACCTTGACTGGCTACACGGCGCTTCGCGATCATCATCAGCCCGCAGACATGTACGTCTATCCAGGGGAATATCACATCAAATGGCAGCCGGCACACCGCCTTGCGATCTACAGGCGCAGCCTTGCCTGGTTTGAGTTCTGGTTGGGAAGCGACGGCCCTATCGATGCACCCGATGACGAGTTGGAACGCTGGGACGAATTGCGCCGAGAGAAGGCCGGCAAGAGGAAGGCAGCTCAGGGAGCTCGTGAATGATTTTATTGACGTGCTCCGTCATCTGGATGTCAGAGCATTTCCCTTTCATGCAACCGCATCCAGTCCATTGCGCTTGATGATCGACAAGAGCCGCAGTGCGGGGCCCCCCGGCTTTTTCGCGCCGCGTTCCCAGTCCGAAACCAGGTTCCTTGACACATTGAGATAGCGCGCGAAGACGGGCTGCGAGACATGCTCTGCCTCGCGGATCGCCTTGATTTCATCAGGAGAAAGGGCTGGCGCTGGCGCAAGGCAAGCCTCGTCAAATTCGCGCATGGTGCGCTTGTCGATACTGCCTGCATCATGAAGGCCTTCCATCATCTCATGGACAGCCGCCATCGCCTCGCTCTTGTAGGTCTTTGTCCTAGCCTTGCTCATTGTCTTTCACCTCGACCAATCGGCCTGCTTCGAGTTCTGTCCCGATCTGACCCTCGCTCAACTCCAGCATAATGCCGGCTGCCTTGCGATAGACTTTCAGTTCCGCCGCACTCAGGTTCGCCTTGTCGTTCTTGGCGAAGGCAAACACGAATACGGCTCTTTCGCCCGAGCGGAAGATCAGGATCGAGCGATAACCGCCCGATTTTCCGCCGCCCTGGCGCGCGATGCGTTGCTTGATAAGTCCGCTGCCAAGATCAGCATCGATCAGGCCGGCCTCGGCACGATGCACAGAATCAGCAAGTGTGGCATCGCGGATCTTTTCCTTCGCCGCGAACTTGGCAAACCAGCGATTGGTGTAGATCCGAGTTCGTGGGTTCCTAGTCATGCAATGACGCTTTACTATCATACTTAGTGTTATGGTACAATGAGCGGGAGCTTTCGGTGATGGTCCCGCCGGAACACCCAGGCGTTCAGTTTTAATTGATTGTTGCAATGAAGGGCAAACCGCGAGCGGAACGATTAATGCGATTGCCAATGACCGATCCAGGCTTCGGCTTCGAGCAATTCGAGAATGCGCACCTGGTCAGCGCCCCAATTTGGCTTGGCATCGTTGAGCCGCTGCTCGAGGGCGCTTCGATCGACAATGCCATGCCTTGCCAGAGCCCCATCAAGCAGACGTTCGCGCATGGTCTCGCGGAAGTGCTCCAGGATCTGCGTGCCAAAGCCATCGGGTCCACCTTTCGAGACGCGATCGGTGATCGATGGGGGCATCATGTCCCGGAAGGCTTCGCGTGCGACCGATCGATTCTGGCCGTTTCGGCACCACATCCAGGAAGGGATCGCGAGGCAGGCCTCAAGGACCGGTTGCGACATCAGCGGGTTGATTACGGCCACATCGCCGAGTTGTCCGCTCCCGTCGAGGTGTCGCTGAATTCTGAGCAGAGAGGCAATATGGGCGGCCTTGCCGGGGAGGGCTCCGTCTGGCGCATCGAGCCAGGGATGGGTAAGCGCCGTCGCGTCGAGGTGAGCAAGAGCATCCCTGCTCAAGAACCGCCGGTTGGGACGCCAGCGATATTTCCGCGGGCGGCGCAGGGTTCGTAAAGCTGCCTGCCAGGCCTGACGGAGGCTGCAACCTGTCAGTTGGCAGACGTCCTTGCTCGTGTGCCAAACGGCCGATGACAGACCCTCATGCAGCAGCCTGTCGGCAATGGCGCCGGCGGATTGCGAGAAACCGAAGACGTTGTCCCCGCCATTGCCGGTCATAAACGCGGTAATGCCATGTTCGCTCGCTATCCGCGACACGGCGGCATTGTACCCTTGCGCAATGATGCGGCCAGTAGGACGCGGCATGTGAGGGCGTACAGGTCGGTCAAGGCAGATATCGGCAAGGTCATAGTGGGCCTCGACGAGCTGCATCCCAAGATGATCACAAATCTTGCGCGCAAAGTGGCGCTCGTCGCCTTCGGCGTCTTTTGTTGCAAGCGTGGCGCAAAGGGCAGGGGGCGTTGAGCGGCGCAAGCAGGTGGCGAGGATCGAGGAATCAAGACCCCCGGAAATGCCGACGAGAATCGAACCTGCCGTGCCGGCCCAGGCAACTGCCGTATTCTGCACGGCGCGGCGTAGCTGTTCGACATGGTCCTCAAACGTCACGGCACTGTTGATCATGACATGGTCCCAAGGGGACCATGCGGGCACCACCTTGGAACCGTTGGCATCAATGTGAAGGCTCGTCCCGGGCGCAAGTTCCTCAATCCCCTCCAGTGCTGTTTGCGGCGAGGGCAGATCTGCGCGGAAGAGACAGTGGGCGACATTGTCCATAGCGACGCTGGGCCTGGGGATGCCGGCACGTGTCATCGCCGCAATGCTCGAGGCCATGAGGATCCCGCCGGAATTCGGCATGTAGAGGCAAGGCATCGCAGCACTTGGATCACGCGTTACCAGCAATCCGTCGCCGCGCGGGCAAATGGCAAGGAAAGCGCCCCAGTAATTCTTCATGAGCATCGTGACTGAACCGGCATGCAGATCTTGCGCGGTCTTGGCATCGAGTTCGGCGCAGCGTTCAAGCGGTCCATGGCGGGCAAAGGCGCTGCCCAGCACGGCGTGAGTGGGTGCCGTGCTCTCGGCTATGAACGGACAGGAAACACTGACGAAGATGGCGATGGGCCCGTCAATCGTGATGCGTTGCCACCCCGTGCGCTCAGCGATGCCGCGCGCCCACTGATCAAGCAGTTCCGGCTCGCGAATTGACGCGATCACGAATTCCGGGCCGCTCATAGGATGAGGATCGGCTGATAGGTTCGCACATTCTCGAAATGGTCGTTGAGGACCACCGGACCGTCCTGGCACCAGCAATGCGCACCGAACGGATTTATGCGTACGCCAATGACCAGGCGTGGCGTATATCCCAGCCTTCGGCTCAGCCAGACGAAAGCGAGCGTGTGAGGGAGGCAATTGCCATCCTTGCCCATGAGGAGCTGTACACGCCGGAACGCCCCGGCGAGATGATCTTGTATCTGCGTGCTCGGTGGTTTCGGCTTGTGGGGGTGGTTTTGTCCGATGCGCGCAAGAAGCCAGTGAAGCGGACAAAGCCTGACCAGCAACTTGGCTGAAAAGCAGGCGATGGCGACCTGCATCAGCAACAGCGCCGGAATGGGAACTGAATTGCTATCGGGCGCGTGATCGGATGTCGCAGTGGCAAAAGCCTGGAACTCCTGCACACTGACTGTGCCTTTGAAGCCTGACAGATCGCTCATGCCAGTTTTGAGTGCGGCGAGCTCGTCGGGGGAAACCGTACCCATGACGCAATCGCCGATGGCCGAGACAAACGACGTGTTCAGCTTTTCAGGCAATGCAAAATACCGGTTCGCCCGAATATCGAGAAACACAGCGCGAGTGCCTACGCGGCAGAAATGGAGAGAGGACATGGGCGACATGACCTTGATGCAAAGACCAACAAGGTGCGCGCGCCATAGCGCGCGCACCCATCGCATCAGTCGTCGGTGAGGCCAAGAGCAGCACGTTGGCCGCCCTGCTGGTCTTCGAATGCACCCACGATGCCGCGGGTTTCTTCGGTCACCGAGCCGAGATCGACGACTTCGTCTTCAAGGGTATCAATGGTCTTTTCCATGATCTTCTCCATTCGAGATCGCGACTCCATCAGCCGCACAGGAAGAATGATCAGACCATTGGTGAAATTGAATTTTATAATGCGATTATAATTGCTTGGGAGGCGAACTGGCCGAATTTATGAAGTGACCGGGCAATGGAAAAATCCGTGCTGGAAACGCACAACGGCACCTTTAGCACAAGGCCTGGACATACGTACCGTGACCCGGTCGTGCGCCTTGCGAGGAGCTGACGCCCGGCCAAGCTGCCTTCTTGAGAATAAATCGCAAGCGCCGATGGCCGCGCTTAACATGTTTTAATTCCCGCGCGACCTTCTCTTGCGGGCGAATCCTCGATCGGTTCCCATGAAACGCTCGAGCATCGGGGCGATCAGCCGTTCGGCGGGCATGGCCTCGACCTGGTTGTTTTCTTCTGCATGGAGCCGGGCGTACTCTGCAAGATCACGCAAGACATGAGCGGGCATCTCAATCGTCACCTTCACCGGTTTGTCATCTTCGATCGGTCCAAGGCGCAGTTTGGTCATGGTAATTCCCTTTCTGGGGCCGGTTCAATGACGAGGTCGCGTGTGACGAGGACACGCAAGGGGAAACCGGGGCGAATCGCTAGGGTTGGCGCGATGTTGATTTCTCGGCCGACGATTTGCTGTCCAGCCTGGTTGATCGTGCCCTGTGTGCCGTAGCGAAGCGCCCGCGCCAGTTCGTCATCGCCGCTTGTTGTCAGCTCGGTTCCCACGCCGAGCAGCGTTGAGATGAGCGCGGCCTTGAACACGCTACCCCAATGATGATTGGTGCTGTCCTCTAGCCCTGCAGCGCCTGCCGGATCAGTTCCGGGCTGGCGATCGAGCGCAATCGAGCGGCCACCGGGCATGATCAGTCGGTCCCACGCCAGGAGAACCCGGCGCTGTCCTGCCGAAACCGAGCTGTCGTATTCACCGATCAGTCGCGAACCCTGGGGAATGAGAAGCAGGCGTCCCGTTGCGCTATCGTAGACGTTCTGTGTCACTTGCGCGGTGATCGTGCCCGGCAAGTCCGAGCGAATGGCAGTGATCAGGGCGGCAGGAATCACGCTGCCTGCCTGGAGGACGTATGCCGAGACGGGCGGGCTGACCCGTTCGGTGCTGACGAACCTGAGATCCTTGTCGGCCTTCAGAAAGGCACGCTTGCGGTCCTGTCCATCGGAAGCGTCCGGAGCGGGTAAAGGCTGAATGGAATTGGCTGTTTCGCCCATGGACGCGCTCACATTGCGCAACGCTACTGATTGGACCGGCGCGGAACCCGATCGGGCGTTACCGGCAAACAGAGCGCTTGTTCGCGCTGAATCGTGTTCTTGCCTTTCCCGTTCGCGCGCTTGCTGCGCGGCCATGGCCCGTGGATTGCGCTTTGCCTCTGCTCCCATGGCTGGGGCAGGAACGTCCTTTCCAGTTTCGCGCGCGGCCAGAATGGGGCGGCCCAGGTCTCCGGGCAGGGGCGGGCCAAGCTTGGGCACTTGGGCATAATCGGCAGGAGCTGAGGTCACCGCCTCGGCGCGATTTTGGCTTGCACCGTCATAGAGGTTGGGTGCCTGCTCACGATCGATCGGTTGCAGAGCGTAGATCAGCGCGCCGCCAATCAGGCAGCCGGCTATCGAGCCAGCGATCGCCAGTGTCTTGCGCGACAGGCGCATAACCTTGGGCGGATCTGCCCGCAGCCGAAATGCTTCTGGTGAAGCCGGCGCAGCTTGTGTCCTGGCGTCGGATGGCGACTCCTCCGCCTCCGCCTGTTTTGGTTCCGGAGGAGCCTGGGTGGTCGCAGGCTCGGCGCGAGCCGTTGTCTCAGGCGCCTTGGGCTTGGGTGCCTCGTTGGCGACGTCGGTCATGAGGGCCGGCGCGTCGATTTGGCGCGCTGCCGTTCGATCCGGACGCGCTGTTGGCTCTTCTTCGTGCCGAGCCTGAGCTCGGCTATCGAAAACAGCCTGTCGACAACCATGTATCGGCCTTCAACCCGGTAATTGACGAGTTCGCTCGAACCATCGGCTCCGCTCACGAAAAGCGGCGGCATCTCGTCGGTCGAAATCGATGCCGGAAACTCGATATAGGCCTGCCGTCCATCATCGAAGACGCGCAAGGGGCGCCACGAGGGTCTGTCGCCATCGATCCGGTAATGGAAATCGAGCGCGGCAAGATCGATGCCCGATGCGATCGGCGCAGCCGCCATGCGCCGGGCCTGGGCCCTGCGCATGGCGAACAACTCGTCCTGAGGATAGGTCCAGGAAACCGCTGCCATGTAAGTCGCCGGCGTTGCCTTGAGCTCGATGTGATATGTGCGCCGGTTCGTATTGATGACAAGGTTCGTAGCGATGTCCGGCCGTGTCGGCTTCACCAGGATGTGGACCTGTTTGGCTGCGCCAATGCCACTGATCGTATCGCCGATGATCCAACGCACCGTGTCGCCGGCAGCAACCGGTCCTTGCGAGGACAGTTCCTCGCCTGCCTGCAGCGCGATATCGGTGACCTGGCCGGGAGCGGCGTAGACTTGGTAGAGCGCACCATCGGCATAGGGGTATTGCTGGATGGCATTGAGCCAACCGCTTCCTTCCGGTTGCTTGCGGGCAGCATCATTGGCGCTGTCCACGCGGCGGCTCGGTTCGGCGGGCTGCCGCCCACGCGGCGAATGTGGTTCTGCTTTTGGGACGGGCTTCAATTGCCCTGGAAGCGGGAGCGGCGCTGGTACGCTTACGATCGCGACTTGCGGGACTTGCCTTACCTGTTCGAACGCAGGTCGCAAGACGGGCGCCGGGTCTGCAGGTCTGGCCTGAACGTGGCTGCATCCGCTGACGACAAGGGCCGGAGCCAGGAGAGCCAGACGGGCCAAGGGACAGGTTCGGGTCATTGGCTGAGTTCCTTCGACCAGTTGAAAGCATTGACGAAAAGGCCAAGCGGGTTCTTGCGCAGCGCATCGGCACTACGTGCCTCGCGCATCACGACCGTGACGATCGCCGACCAGCGCGTGGTGTCTGCCAGTGCGCCATCGACATATCGCCGCTCGGTCCATGCGATACGAAAACTGTCAGATGAGGCGCGGATCACGCTCGACACATCGACAGCGACCTGGATCTTGCCGACATGGGCGAATGGGTCGTTGGTCCGGGCATAGTCATTGAGCGCAAGTGCACCCTTCTCGCTGGCAAAGTCGTAGGCGCGCAGCCAGTTCTGGCGCAGAACGACCGGGTCGGCCGGGATCGAACGAACTTCCTCGATAAAGCGTGCAAGCTGGAAAGCGATCTGGGGATCGGATGGCGTGTAGCCTGCCTCGGCGGAAGCGATGGCTCTGGCTTCGCCGAACTTGTCGACTTCTACGACCCAGGGCACAACCCGGCCACGCAGCGACTGCACGACAAGGCCGGTCGCCAAACCTCCTGAAAGGGTAAGGCAGCCGAAAAAGGCAAGACGCCAGTTTCGGGCCTGGACACGCGCAGACCCGATGCGATCGTCCCAGACCTGGCTGGCACGCTGATAGGGCGTCATGGCCTCTGGGCTCCTGGCGTAGCGGATCGAGGGGCGTCGAAACATGCGTCAGTCCTTTTCTGAAATGTCGGGGGCTGCACCGCCGCCATGGCTGTCGCCGGATCTCAGGGTGTGGGCGGCGCTTGCCGCGCCCTGAGACATGGCTTGACGCTGACGCATCGACCTGGCCCAGCGGGGCGGACCTGCAGCGTTGTCCGAAGCTTTGGCTGCGGGCGTGCTGACGCCGTCGCGGCCAGTGGCGTAGGCCTCCTTCAGACTCTGCGAAGCGCGGCGCAGCGGCGAGGTGGCCGCGTGCCCGGCAGTCCTTGCGACATTGGCGAGACCACCAGACACAGCGCCGGCCCCGGTGCGGCCTGAGGCCCCACCGGCATAGGCCGCCGAGGTGGCGCCGGCCGCGCGTGCACCGCCCATGGCCGTGCCTGAAGCAGCACCTGCAGCTGCGCCGGCGGCAAGCCTTGCTCCTGCCGCGCCGCCCACCAAGGCGCCGCCTGCGGCAAGGGCGGTTCCTGCAGCAGCACCCGCCCCCAGTTGCGGTCCACCTGAAACGATGCCGTTCGCGATTCCGGGCGCAAATATCCCAAGGCCCAGCAGGGTCAGTGCGGCAAGGGCTATCGCCATGACCTGCTCGACCGTTGGTTCGGGCCCAAGCCCCGCATCGGTGAACCGGTTGAAAAGCGTCGTACCGATCCCGGTGATGACGGCCAGCGTCATCAGCTTGATCCCTGAAGAAATGACATGGCCCAGAACGCGCTCGGCCATGAACGCGGTCCGTCCGAAAAAGGCAAAGGGAACCAGCACGAAGCCGGCAAGCGCAACCAGCTTGAACTCGACGATGGTGATGAACACCTGGACCGCAAGAATGAAGAAGGCGATGACGACGATCACCCATGCCAGCAGCAGGATCGCGATCTGCACGAAGTTGGTGAACAGGCCGATCGGTCCCAGCAGGTCGGCAGTCGCATCGAGCAGGGGCTGCGCAGCGTCGAGACCGGTGCCGGCAACGTTGCCGGGCTTCATGAAACCGGCAAGGCTCATCCCGCCGCCACTGGCCTTGAGCCCGAGCGCCGCGAAGCTCCTGAACAGGATGTCTGCGAGATGCGAGAAGTTGCCGACGATCCAGGCGAACATGCCGATGTAGAGCGTCTTTTTGATAAGGCGCTGCAGCACATCCTCATCACCGCCCCATGCCCAGAACAGGGCTGCGAGGGTCACATCGATCGCAATGAGGGTAGATGACAGGAAGCCGACTTCGCTGCCGAGCAGGCCAAATCCGCTGTCGATGTAGCTGGTGAAGATGGCGAGAAAGCTGTCGATGACGCCTGTATCGTTCATGGCTGCTGGCCTCTTGTTTCCTCGCTTCCAAAGAAGCGGTTTCGCCGTTCCTCCCAGGCCGCGGAGCATGCGGCATCGGGCCGGGTAATCGTTCGGCAGCGAGCCGGGGCTTGCTTGGGCGGCTGTGAAATGGGAAGATCGGGTGCCGCCGTTTTGTGCGGGGCGGTGGTGGGCGATCGCGCTCCCAGGATCGCGATCGCCGTCACCAGACCGCCAAGAGCGGCCAGCACTGCGAGCTTGCCTGTCCGGCTCATATCATTGCCCGCGAAACCGACGGAAACGCTCGCGCCCTTCTGCTTCGGTTGCCGCATCGCGGGCCGCTTCCAGCGTCTGGGCTCTTCCTTGTGCCACAACGGCCGCCGACAGGTCGGCAAGCTGCTGTGACTGCAACGCGAGCAGCTGGTTGCCCGCCTGGGCCGCCTGCAGCGCTCCTTCCGCCGACTGGCTCGCTGTTACCAGCGTAGCGATCGAAGAACGCGCACCATCGATGTTGCCGACGACCCCGGCCTGGACGGTCAGCGCATCTTCGAATGCGGCAACGCTGTCGTTCCAGCGGGCATCGGCATTGGCGATCATTTGGATATCGCTGCCGCTTAGCGCATCGCCCTTGTAGCGATCGGCAAAGGCCTGCTGGATAGCCTGGACATTGAAGGCAACGCGCTGCGCCTGAGCCAACAGGGCCTGGGTCTGCTGCACCTGCGCATGCAAAGTTGAAAGCGTCGAGGTCGGCAGGCTTTCCAGGTTTCTCGCTTCGTTAAGAAGCGATGTTGCCTGGTTCTGGATCTGGCGGATCTGGTTGTTGATCTGCTCAAGCGAGCGCACGGCCGTCAGCACGTTCTGCGCGTAGTTGGTGGGATCGTAGACGACATCCCCGAACCCGAACAGCGCATGGGCCGGCGGGGCAGTCACGCAGCTTGCCGTTATCATGGATACGAAAGTTCCGGCCATCACGGCGCGGCGCAGGCGGGTTTGGGTCATGATGGAAGATCCAGCTGGTTTGGGGGGAGGAGATCTGCGGCCCAGGCAAGTCCACGATGGCGCAGCCATTCGCGCGCAAAGTCATTGCGCCCATGCGCCTCGACGATTTGCGTGATGCGCAGCTGGTCCGATTTCGAGGAGGCGGCTGTAAAGGCGAGAGCGATTTCACCAAGGCCGAGTTCAAACAGGCGATTGCCACCTTGCGACTGGCAATAATAGTCGCGCTTGGGTGTGGCCCGGCTCAGGATCTCGATCTGCCGGGCATTGAGCCCGAAACGCTCGTAGATGCTGGTTATCTGCGGCTCGCAGGCCCGGTCGTTGGGAAGGAAAATCCGCGTCGGACAGCTCTCGATAATGGAACTGGCGATGCCGGAACCTTCGATGTCGGCAAGGCTCTGCGTTGCAAAAACGACGCTCGCGTTCTTCTTGCGCAAGGTCTTGAGCCATTGCTTGAGCTGCGCGGCAAAGGCCGGGCTATCCAGAACCAGCCAGCCTTCATCGATCACGATGAGGGTCGGGCGTCCATCGAGCCGGCATTCGATCCGATGAAACAGATAAGAGAGGACCGCGGCTGCCGCCCCGGATCCGACAAGCCCTTCGGTCTCGAACGCCTGCATGCTGGCTTGTCCAAGGTCTTCGCTCTCGGCATCGAGCAACTGGCCGCGCGCACCGCCAAGGCACCAGGGCGCCAGAGCCGCCTTGAGCGCCTGCGATTGCAGGAGCACTGCAAGGCCGGTCATTGTCCGCTCTTCTCGGGGCGCGGAGGCCAGTGAGGTGAGCGCGCTCCAGATATGCTCGCGGGCATGCGGATCGATCTGAACGCTCTCGCCGGCCAGGATCGCCGCGAGCCAGTCGGCCGCCCACGCCCGTTCCTGCCCATCGTCGATCCGCGCCAGGGGCTGCAGGTCCACGCCTTGCGTGCCATCGTGTTGCGAGGTACCGCCCAGATCCTGCCAGTCACCGCCCATGGCAAGGGCTGCAGCGCGGATCGATCCGCCAAAGTCGAAGGCGAATATCTGGCTGTTCGCATATCGGCGAAACTGCAGCGCCATGAGGGCGAGAAGCACGGACTTGCCCGCGCCCGTCGGCCCGACGATCAGGGTATGACCGACATCGCCCGCATGAAGGGAAAACCGGAACGGGGTCGAACCTTGGGCTTTGCCGTATAGCAAGGGAGGCGCACCGAAGTGTTCGTCCCGCGCCGGCCCCGCCCAAATCGCTGACAAGGGGATCAGGTGGGCGAGGTTGAGCGTGGAGATGGGGGGTGTTCGGACATTGGCGTAGACATGGCCCGGAACACTGCCGAGCCAGGCTTCGAGGGCGTTCACGGTCTCGGTAATGACAGTGAAGTCGCGGGCCTGGATGACCTTCTCGACAAGGCGAAGCTTTTCTGCCGCTACTGCCGGATCGCGGTCCCAGACCGTAACCGTGGCCGTGACATAAGCCATGCCTGCATGGTCGGCACCCAGTTCCTGGAGCGCGAGATCGGCGTCGGCCGCCTTGTTCGATGCATCGTTGTCGAGGAGGACCGATGCCTCGTTGGTCATCACCTCCTTGAGGATGGCTGCAACCGACTTGCGTTTGGCAAACCACTGCCGGCGGATTTTCATGAGAGCCTTGGTCGCATCGGCCTTGTCGAGCATGATCGCCCGCGTTGACCAGCGGTATTCGAATCCTTGCGCATTGAGTTCATCGAGCAGGCCCGGAAAGGTGACGCTCGGAAATCCCATCACTGTCAATGTCCGCAAGTGATGCTCGCCTAACTTGGGCTCGAGGCCGCCAGCCAGCGGCTCGTCGGCGAGCAAGGCGTCCAGATGCATCGGCGTTTCCGGGACGCGCACGCACTGGCGCTTGGTGGAAATCGTGGAGTGGAGGTAGGTGAGGGTGCCTTCGTCGTCGAGCCAGGCGACTTGTGGCACAAAGCCTTCGATCAACTGGACCAACCGGTTCGTGCGGTCGGTAAAGCCCTTGAGCAGTTCTCCGGGATCGATGCCCTTGCTTTTCCGTCCTTCGTAGAGCCAGCCTTCCGCGCGAGCCGCATCTTCGGCGGGCGGCATCCAAAGCAGGGTCAGATAATAGCAGCTTTCGAAGTGCCGCCCTTCTTCTCGAAATTGTTCGCGCCGCTCCCGGTCTACCAGAGCGGAAACAGGATCGGGAAAGTCACAGTCGGGATAGGCCTGTGCCGGAATGCGCTGCGCCTCGACATAAATCGCCCACCCTGTTCCGAGGCGGCGCAGCGCATTGTTGAGCCGGGCCGTGACGGCGACGAGTTCGGCCGGTGTCGAACTGTCGAGATCTGGGCCGCGAAAGCGCAGCGTGCGCTGAAACGAGCCGTCCTTGTTGAGCACCACGCCCTGCGCCACCAGTGCAGCCCAGGGCAGAAAATCAGCAAGGCAATCACAGCGCCTGCGATATTCGGCCAGGTTCATCATGGCCGCATCCATGCCGGATAGCGAAGGTGCCGGCGGGCGACTTCGGCAAACTGGGGATCGTGCCGTGCTGCCCAGACCGAAAGGGCATGGCCGATGGCCCAGAGAGCCAGACCGGCGATCCACAGGCGCAGGCCAAGGCCAATGGCGCCAGCGAGGGTACCGTTGACAATGACCAGCGAGCGTGGTGCGCCGCCGAGCAGGATCGGCTCGGTGAGTGCCCTGTGAACAGGGGCGAAGTAGCCCGGGATCGGCTCGGCAGCTTCGGCCATTATACGAGGGCTCCGCCGCCGAAGCTGAAAAAGGAGAGGAAGAAGGAACTCGCCGCAAACGCGATCGAAAGGCCGAAAACAATCTGGATCAACCTGCGAAATCCGCCCGAAGTATCGCCGAAAGCGAGGCTGAGGCCGGTGACGATGATGATGATCACCGCGACGATCTTGGCGACCGGACCTTCAATGCTTTGGAGGATGGACTCAAGGGGCGCTTCCCACGGCATTGATGAGCCGGAAGCGTAAACGGGCGTGGACAGGGTAAGCGTGACAAGTCCGGCGGTTGCAAGAAGTGCGGTGCGCCGGGTACCGCGCTTGAAAGCATGGGTCATGGAAGGTCTCCATCAGTCTGTGAGGGATAAAGGGTGAGGCGATAATCGCCGGTTGCGGGATCAAGCCCATCTATCCGTGCGAGTTCAGCCAGACGCCGACCGTGGCCATCGCGGACCAGCACAGCAATCAGGTCGATTGTCTCTGCGATCAGCGCGCGCGGGACTGTGACGACAGCTTCCTGGATCAGCTGTTCCATGCGCCGCAGCGCACCAATGGCGCTTCCCGCATGGATCGTGCCGATGCCGCCGGGATGGCCTGTGCCCCATGCTTTGAGCAGGTCGAGCGCCTCGGGGCCGCGCACTTCCCCAATCGGAATACGATCGGGGCGCAGGCGCAGACTGGAACGCACGAGATCTGCTAGCGAAGCAACCCCATCCTTGGTGCGCAGGGAGACCATATTGGGCGCTGTGCATTGAAGCTCGCGCGTGTCTTCGATCAGAACCACGCGGTCGCCCGTCGTTGCCACTTGGGCGAGCAAGGCATTGGCAAGCGTGGTCTTGCCCGTGCCCGTTCCGCCAGCGACCAGGATGTTGCACCGATTGGCGACGGCTCGCCGCATCGTCTCGGCCTGTTCCCGGGTCATGATGGCAGCATTGCAATAGTCGCCGAGCGTGAAGACACTGACGGCGGGTTTGCGGATGGCAAAGATCGGTGCGATGACTACCGGCGGCAGCAAGCCTTCGAAGCGTTCGCCGGTCTCGGGAAGTTCGGCAGAAACCCGGGGGTTTTGATCATGAACGTCAACGCCGACATGATGGGCAACAAGGCGAATGATCCGCTCGCCATCGGAAGGCGTGAGTGACAGGCCGCTATCGCTGACGCCTTCGCCCAAACGCTCGACCCAGAGGCGGCCATCGGGATTGAGCATGATTTCGATAACTGCGGGATCGCACAGCCATTGTGCAATCGCATTGCCCATCGCCGTGCGCAGCATACGCGCACTGCGCGATCCAGTTTCTCCTCGGATTTGCTGTGCAGCCATGGCAACCCCCATCCAGGTGTCAGGCAAAGGGCCTGATCTGCGATCGGGGTGATTAAAAGACGCAGAATTCCGGGAAATTCAACAAGGATAAGCAACTGGAGTACGCTGGCGAACAGAAACAGCTGATAGCGTAAGTCGGCCCAGGATCCCGACAGGGCAATTGACCGTTTTAATAAAACGAGTCGCCCCCATTCAGCGAATTCGCCCAGGCTTTGAGGGTACGATACAATTGGGCATCATGGATTGCTTCGCGGGAGACCGGCATCCAGCCGAGCTGCAACTTGTGCTATTCAATAGGGAAAAGGGGACCATCGGCCCGTAGTTTCATCTGCACAGGCCTCTTACAGCCACCTGCAGTAAATCGTACGTCTGTGAGGGTCCTCGGCGCTGACTCAATCAGCGCATCAAGCGCCGATGCTCCTTAACGGCCGGTTTGGCTGGCTACCTTTTGTCAGCCTTGCCCTTCAGCTAACCATGATTCGGCGCGTTCGCGCTGGACGTCGTGGCCGAATGTCGTGAATGCGGACACGGTGTGGAAGAAGGCGCGGCCATAGGGGGCGGTGGTGTCTATGCCTTCGCACAGGGACTGGAATTCGACCTGTCGTTCGCCAAGCTCCTGTAGCTCGGACACAAGGGTTATCAAAGAGCGCGACAGGCGATCGAGACGCCAGACGATGATTTCGTCGCCGGGATGCGCGTACGCGCACATCTCCATGTAGGCGGGCTTGATCACGGCCGAACCGGAAATGCCGTGATCTTCCCAGATCCGCACGGCGCCAGCTGCGCGCAGGGCTTCGAGCTGGACGGTCAGGCTGTCTTCGCCTGTGCTGGTGCGCGCGTAGCCCAATTTCATGGCATGGAACTCCCGGGACCTGTTGCTGGCTCAGGCCGATGCAGGTCTTATCGTGCTTACCGGCAAATGCGGAGTGCGGGGAGCCTTACTGCGCTTTCTTGATCTGGCGGATGTTGCTGCCGAACATGCGGTCCCAGAAAATCGCGGTGATCGCGTAGTTGCCTTCTTCGTCGACATGGTGGTGTCGCATGTGGTGGCGCTTGAGGGCCATGCCGATGCGGCCGCGCATGGGCCATTGGTGGCAGGCGTAGTGCACCACGTCGTAGCCGACATAGCCGATGATGAAGCCGAGGAAGAGCCAGGTCCCGGCCATACCGAGCAGGGCCACGCAAGTCGCCCAGACGGTTGCGCTGATCGGCAGGCTCACCAGCGGCGGCATCAGGTTGCGCAGCGGGTCGTTGGGAGAAATATGGTGGTTGCCATGGACTGCGAAGACCAGCCATTTGACGGGCGCGGCATCGGAATCCCAGTGGAACAGGAAGCGGTGCATGGCGTATTCGAAAAGCGACCAGACCAGCAGGCCGAGCGCGAACAGGAGCGCGCCGTAGGCTACGCTTGCCGTGCCCCATCCCGTCCATGCGATGATCGGCAGCGCGATGCTCCAGACCAGAAAGAAGCCGCGCGGCGAGATGAGAGTCAGCTTCTCAAGCTGCCGGTTCTCGAACAGCTGTACGCGCTGAGGACTGGTTCGAGGATCATTCATCAGACGTCTTTCTCGACAGCAATGGGGCTGCGTTGTCAACAGTATATGCTGCAAGGCAGCATAATTCTTGCTTAATCCGTAGTGCAAAAACCGGTGCTGGCGTAAGTTAGAAAAGATTCATTAAATTCCTGTGCTTGTCGAACAAGAGAGATGGCCGTGCCTTTTCCACCAGATCCTGTCGAGACGGCCTCAAGGCGCGAAATGCGACGCATTCTTGTCACAGGTGCGTCTGGCGGATTGGGCCGTGCGATCGTTGCCCATTACGCGCGGCCGGGCGTTGAACTGCTGCTTTGGGGCCGCGACCGGGATCGGCTCGAGGCGACCGCGGCACTCTGCCGCTCTGCGGGAGCCATCGCAAAGGTGCGCTCGCTGGATCTGAGCATGGAAGAGGCTGCGGTAGCTGCATTGATGGCCGAAGACGCGGAGGACGCGATCGACATGGCCATCTTCGCCTCTGGCCTCGGGGACATACGGGCGCAAGGCGCGCTTGTGGAAGATCCCGCGCTGGTCGTCCGGCTTGGCAAAGTCAATTTCGTGGCGCCCGCGGCGATGGCGGCAGCGCTGGCCGATGCGATGGCACGACGTGGGGAGGGCCGCATCGTACTGATCGGCTCGGCGGCGGCATTCCACGCGCTGCCTTTCGCTGCCGCCTATGCCGGTACGAAGGCCGGCCTTGCACGCTTCGCCGAAGCCTTGCGCCTCGCCGTGCGCGGCCATGGCGTGGGTGTCACACTGGTCTCCCCCGGGTTCATCGATACCGCTTCCGGGCGCAAGGTGCCGGGCCCCAAGCCGATGATCTTCTCGCCCGAGAAGGCCGCGGCGATCATCGCGCGAGCTGCGGAGCGCAAGCAGGCGCATGTCATCACGCCGCGCATGTTTGCGATGCTGCGTTTGTTCGACCGGTTGCTGCCCGCGTTCCTGCGCGACAGGTTGCTGGCCTCGCTCACGCCTCCGCAGCGCTAGGCGGGCCCGTGAGGGTTTCCAGCACCGCGTGGTGCAGCTGGGCTGGGGTCAGATCGATCGGTTTGGCGGTGCCGCGCAGCGGCTGTCCGGTCGAGTCCAGACGGACGATGACATAGGGGGTGTGTCGCGCGCCGCCCGGGGCTGTAACCCCGGGGATGCTCGGGCGATGATCGCCGAAGAAGACAAGCGTGGCCGGTCGTTGCAAGGCTGCGAGTTCGTCCATCAGCCGTTGCAGCATCGCATCGCTGTTGCGCACGAGGCGTAGGTAGCTCTCGGTCAGCGCGCCCGGACCGGTGACCTGCTCGGGCGCCCAGGGGCCATGGTTCTCGATGGTTACGGCATAAAGCATGGTCGGAGCGACAAGGTCGCGGGCCAGCCTTGCGATTTCGTCTGCGATCGCTGCGTCGGTAACGTAGCGGCCTTCGTTCGCCTGCGGCGGGGCGAAGCGATCCTGACCCACCAGCTCAGCGAACCCGCCGGCGGGCATGATCCGGTCGCGTCCGTAAAAGCGCATGTCGTGCGGGTGGAGGAACAGGCTCTGCCAGCCCGCTGCCTTGAGCCGGTTGGGAAGGGCGTAGCTGTGCTCGCCCAAGGCGGTCAGGAATGGATCGTAGCGGCGAAAACCGAGAGCTTCTTCGTCACGCCCGAACAGCACGCCATATTCGGTGCGCATCGTATAGGCGCCAAAGCCGCTGACGTGCAGGCAACCCGATTGCCATGCATGCGCGCGCGCAGCATCGAGACCGGGCAGGGTGAGGCCGGGATCGCCGAAGAGTTCGGCGGGATCGGCGAAGGATTCGCACTGGATGATCACGGCCAGTTCCGCCTCTTGCGGTGCGCGAAGGGCCGGAGAGGGGGGCTGTGCGTACGGATGGGGCTGCGGATCGCGGCTTTCGCGCCAGCGCAACCAGTAGAGCAGCAGCACCGGCAGCAGCCCGTGACGCTGCACGTCCTCGTGGGCATCGGGATGCGGGGCAAGGGCGCGCGGCGGCCTGACGCGCAGGAAGAGAAAGAGTGCGGCAAGGCTCCCCATCATGATGCCCAGCCCTGCCAGGTGGACCGGCAGGTCAGGCACGAAGAGCAGAGCCAGCACGGCCAGCAGCACTGCGCCGCCGATGCTCGCCAGGACTCTCTGCCACAGGCTCACGGCCGAGAGATAGAATTGCGGATGGCGAAAGATCGCGCCGATCAGGGCCAGGTCAGAGAACAGCAGCGGTTCGCCCAGCATCGCGTTCTTGGCGTTCGAGGCGACCGCCAGCAAGGCCATGATAGCCAGCGCCATCGCTACGGAAACCGCGGCATTCCCGCATAGAGCCAGGAACAGGCCGAAGATCGCCAAAGCCATGAGCGATTGCAGGGCAAGGCCCGCGAAACTCCGCAAGGGGCCGCGTCCGGATTTTCCGGGACGTGGACGGACTGCAGCATCGAGGAGAATGGATCCGGCCAGCAGAACTGCAACGGTCAGCATGCGATCTACCTGGTACCTCGCCGGACTGCAGGTCTGGTCATTTCCATTGCGGCTCCAGTGCAGGGAGCGGCCTCATAACGTGGGACTGTGTTCCTGTCATTATTCGGCGGACATACAATCGATGACTTTTACAGCAGAGGTTGTCGAGCATGATTTGGCAGACTAACGGACGAATGAACTCATTGGGCAATGAGCTTAGGTAGATGCAAGCGGCGACAAATATCTTTCCCGAAAAATCCGCGACGGAGTGCGCCTTTTGAAACTCGAGGCTGTAACTCCCGCGCCGGATGCCTCCGGCGGGGTCTATGTGACGGGCAAGGGTTCCCGCCGCCGCAACGTTTTGCTTCTGCAAGGCCTGATGGGGCCGCTCTTTCGTCGCCTTGGCCAGGGTCTGATTGCCGCCGGGCACGGTGTGCACAAGGTCAACTTCAATGGCGGCGACCGCCTGTTCTGGCGGCTCCCAGGCGGGATAGACTATCGCGGTTCGCTGGAGGACTGGCCTGCCGAGTTCCAGCGCCTGCTTGGCGAACTGGCCATCACCGACGTCATGCTCTTCGGCGATTGCCGCGATCACCACATGGGGGCGACGCGGGTGTGCCGGGAACTGGGCATACCGGTCCACGTCTTCGAGGAAGGTTATGTCCGGCCCGACTGGGTGACACTGGAACTGGGCGGGGTCAACGGCCATTCCAGCCTGCCGCGCGATCCGGCCTGGTACCGTGAAACCGCTGCCAAGCTCCCGCCGGTGCCGCCGCATGCGCAAGTGCCCTCCTCCTTCCGCCGCCGCGCAACGGAGGGCCTGCTCTACAATGCCGCCGACGTCTTCACGCGCTGGCACTATCCGCACTGGGACAACCATCGCCCCTGGCACCCTCTGGTCGAAGGCATGGGTTGGTGGCGCAAACTGCGCCGCCGCAAGGAGCGCGAGGCGCAAGCGGCGACGCTGCTCGAGCGGATGAAGGCTTCCACGGATCCCTATTTCCTGTTCCCCCTGCAGCTCGATTCCGATGCCCAGATCCGCCTGCATTCGCCGTTTGCAGGCATTGCCGATGCGCTCAAGCTGGTGCTCGGCTCCTTCGCCGCCCATGCACCTGCCGGCATGCGCCTGGTCGTCAAAGAGCATCCGCTCGACAACGGCGTGCGCAACTGGGAGCAGGAAACAGCCGACATGGCCGCACGCTTCGGCATTGCCGATCGCGTCGATTACCTGGCCTGGGGCGACATCGTCCCGGTCGCCGGCGATGCGCAAGGGATGGTGACGATCAACAGCACGAGCGGCACACTGGGACTGGCCATGGGCGTGCCGGTGGTAGCCTTAGGCCATGCTGTCTACGACATTCCCGAGATCACGTACCAGGGCGGCCTGGACGCCTTCTGGCAGAACCCCCTTGCTCCCGATGCCGAGACCTTTGAAGCCTTCCGCCGCGTCCTGATCGAACGCTGCCTGATACCCGGCGGTTTCTTCTCAGAAGAGGCACTGGACAAGGTCGTTCGCCACGCGATCGCTCGGATTGAAGGACGGCCGCTGCTGCCAGAGTAAGGCCTGTTCACAGCGTGTCGTGCCCCCGAAGATGCGTTACGGCGTTCGATTTGGTTTCCCTTTAAAGTGCCCCAAACGCAAATGGCGACGCGAGCTTCTGCCCGCGCCGCCATCGCTGGAGTATCCTTGGAAAGGCTTACTTGAAGCGTACGCCGATGCCGCCCATTACGCGGTGGCGGGCGGAGTGGCCGTGGTAGTCCGAGAAGACGTACTGAACGTTGGCGTAGATCGGGGTCGAGCCCTTGACGATGTCGTACTCGACGCCGCCACCGACCTGATAGCCGTCGGCGCGGTAGTGATCGTAGACGAGCTGGTTGCCGTCGGCATCGTCGATGCGGCGGCGCTGTTCGCCGTTGACGTAACCGGCCTTGCCGAAGATCAGCAGGTCGGGCGTGGCGAGGTAACCGGCGCGCACGGCGGCGCCCCATTCCTCGAACGCCTTGTGGCAGATGCTATTGGTGTCGGGCAGGGTGGTGCAGTTCTCGGCCCAGCCCTCGGCGCGCCAGTAGCTGCCTTCGGCGCCGATGACGAAACGGTCACCCATGGTGCCGTCGAAGCCGACCGTGGCGCCATAGCCGAAATTGGTGTCGTGGTTGCCTTCGGACTGGAAGCGATCGCCACCAAAGTTGCCTTCGACGCGGATGCCGCGGAATGTGGTGCCGCCGCCGGTCTCTGCCGAAGCCTCGTCGACCGACTGCGCGATGGCAGGCTGGGCCAGGACAAGCACGGCGGCCGCGCCGAGCGAGGAAACGAATGTCTTGATCATGTAGTTTTCCCTGATGTCATTTCTGTCGTGAACACCGGGCATAACTACGAAGCATATTGAAAGTTCCAGATTATTTTATGAGATTCCCGATATTTATGATTAACCGAAATTAACCGGACGCGTGAAATCAGTCCCGATCCGACAGAATCCGGAGATCCAATGAACCTTCTCGAACATGCCTTCTGGGCACTGGTGATCCAGACTGCGGTGGGGCTTCTCACCCGCAACTGGTGGGCCGGCGCGGCGCTCGCCTGCGGCTATTTCCTCGGTCGCGAAATGGCTCAGGCCGAGTACCGCTGGATCGAGCAATTCGGCGGGGGCCTGCGCGCCAACATGCCCTGGTGGGGCGCCTTCGATGGGCGCGTCTGGCCCAAGGCAGACCAGTTCGCCGACTGGATCGGACCGATCGTCTCGACCTGCGCACTTGCGGTGCTGATGGGGCGAAGGCGAAGGGAGGATTGATGCCTATTCGGGTCGCGCCCCGGCTCTGAACTTGGCCACCATGTCGCGGATCGTCAGAGAGGTATCCACCGTCGTATAGACCCGCATTGGTCTCCCGCCCGGGTTATCCTCATAGTGCCCGTCCACGGTGAGACGCGGCGTGGCCATGAGCCTGTACTGGCTCGACGCGGAATCGGGCTGGATCGGCGTCATCAGCGCGGTCAGCGTCACCAGCGGGCTGTCGCCAAGCACATAAACCTCGCTGGACGGCCTCGAGGGGAATCCCGGAATTTTCGCCAGCGCCGCTTCCATGTTATCGAGATCCCGCTTGAGATAGCGGGCCAGTGGGCTCGTCATCGCCAGTTCGTTGAGCTCGGCCATGGAGTACATCACCTGGCGATAGACGTCGCGCGGTACCTGCCAGATCTCGATATCGGACTCGTTGAAGATGATCTGGGCGGCCAGGGCATCGACGGCGAAGTTGAATTCGGCTTCGTCGGGACCGGGAGGCGGATAGGCAAGCCCGGGATGTTCGCGTCCGCCGATCCAGACGAGTTTCAGGCGGCGGCCGATCTTCGGTTCGGCAAGCCAGGCGAGGGCGAGCTCGGTGAGGCTGGCCCCTGCTGCGAAGAACAGCGGCACCTCGGTGTCCTCGCGCATCGCTTCGCGCACGATGGCAGCGCTGGCCGGGCTGGGCTTCCAGTCGGACCGCGATGCGATCGGCAGTTCCGCCCCCGCAACGACCGGGGGCTTCTGCGCAAGCTGCATGACCTCCATCAGCTCCTGCGCCTTGGCGGCACCGGCTGCGGCCGAAGCTGGTCCGCCGAATTTGACGGGCAAGTGCGAGGAGACGAGCAGCGGGATAATGACCGAGGGACTTAGCAGGTGATGAGCCAGCTGGAACAGGCCGTCGGGATCGCCGGCAAAGTCGTTGTCGAGGATCACGCGCGCCATCGCCCGCTTGCCGGACGCCATCGCAAGCCCGCCGCTTCCCATGGCTGCCAGAAGCGCACCGGTGGATCCGATGAAGACCCTGCGGTTCAGGTGCAATGACACGGCGTTCCTCTCATTTGTTCTCCGAGCGGGGAAGGATAACGCCGAGGCTTCGTCGGAGAAATTAGAAAGGTTCGGTTTCCCATAACTTTAGCTAATGGCCGAGCCGGGCTGCTACACGGCGCGAGGTCTTGTGCCCCGGCATCCGTCGGCCGTTGTCGGCCACGACCAGGATATTGGCTGGTAGGGCAAGCGGTTGGGCCTGGACGAGATCCATGTCTGACAGGTGCCGCGGGGGGCACTCGGTCTATGGTCTGGGGCTATGCCTTAACATGCCCTGGTGATGGGACTTCAATTCCCGAGTCTGGCCCAACGCAGACAAATTTGCCGAGTGGATCGGGCCGATCATTTCTTGTGTGCTAGCATTAGTGATGCAGCGACGGTGAAGCGAAGATTGGGCTATGTCCACCTAGCTCATGAGGTTCAAGGTGAGGTCTGATCGGCCGCAAGCATCGACACCGATTAGCTCTTCTAGCATATTTTGGTTGCATGCACGCTGACATTTTAGCTTGCGCACTCGGCGAGAGAATACGAAAGTTCTGGGATGTTTTGCAACCTACGGGCTCCTCAGCTTTCATTTACGTATTCGAGATCGTCTATGGCGTGGTCTCATGGATAAGCAGCTCAATAATGCTGTAGCGCAAGCAATGCGTGAGAGCGCGCGGAAGGCGATTCTTCCCCGCTTTAGGCTAGGAGAAGCCATTGCAGCTGATTGGAAATCTGCTGGTGAGGCTGTGACAGTTGCGGATCGAGAGAGCGAAGCAATCTTATCCAACAAACTGGGTCGATTACTACCCGGCGTGAACATTGTTGGTGAAGAAGCTGCACACGATAATCCAGAGATATTGTCGCATTTGTCGCGCGGGGACTGTTGGATCATCGATCCCCTCGATGGCACAGGAAATTTTGCCGCAGGGAAGATTCCCTTCGGAGTATTAGTTGCCTTGGTGCAAGATGGTCTGCCCGTGGGTGGGTGGATCCTTGATCCGCTGACTGATCGTTTTTGCGCAGCACAGGCAAATTGTGGTGCGACGATTAACGATGAAATTTTCCATGTGCGCTCGCCGCAGAGATCTCGACCACAAGTAGCAGTAACGCAACTGTTTGCCGACATCGAGATGCGGACTGAGCTTTTCGCGAATCTCCAGAACAAGTTTGACATGCTCGATAGCCCTCGGTGCGCTGCGGACCAATATCCGCGGATAGCGTTAGGAGAGAACGATGTGACATTGTTCACTCGCACGATTGCCTGGGACCATGCTGCGGGGGTGCTTTTTTTAAATGAGGCCGGGGGACGGGCAGCCCGACCTGACGGTAGCCCTTATCGATGTGAGGATGCGCATGCTGGCCTTATTGCGGCGACATGCTCGATCTTGTGGGAAGACATTGCCGGGAACTTAGTAAAAGCGGGAATAAATCTGAAAGGTGCGGCACAAGATTTGTAAGTATAATGCTTGTTTAATCGGTATTTCGTCTCAATATCCGAGGCAATTCTACCTTGGTCTAGAAGTGCAGCGGCCTGTGCGCAGGCTTTGTAGCCGATCTACGATTGTATTGGAAATTGTCTAATACCAAGGAGCGCTGAGGCTGACTCACGCCAGGGATTCCCAAGAAGGTGAAAATCTGATTCGATGTTGCAAGCACATGGAGGCTTGCGATGG
>NZ_FVZE01000019.1 GCF_900168325.1 Novosphingobium mathurense
ATCCAGGCAAACAAGATTGGTCGTAACGATCCTTGCCCCTGCGGATCGGGCAAGAAGTACAAGCGCTGCTGCGCAGCCTAGACGCCAAGCGTCAAGGCCGGGTTCCGTCGGCGCTTACACATGGGCGGCAGCGACGTGACCTTCATTCTCGGTGGCACGCTCAGCCTTGCCGGCGGAGCCAAGACCAAGCTGGTCGCGCCCGGCGATTCGGTGAGCGGGGGGCAGATCGGCGACCTGCTCATCGATTCCCTGACGACGGCGGACACCAATTGGACTGGTGGTTCGGCCAACAACTTCGCGGGAACCGTCCATTTGCCCAAGGCGCTAGTGAAGATGGCTGGCGGCAACACGACCCTTGGGCATGGGCAGTGCTTTACGCTGATAGCCAGCAAGATCGCGGCGAACGGCGGTGCGGCGGCCGGATCCGCCTGTCCGTCGATGGCAGGCGATGCGGGCGGCAAGACCAGTTCCATCCGGTTGGTGCGGTGATGGCCGGTCTGCTGCGCGGGGTACAGCGGGACGAGGGGGGTGTTGCCACCATCGAATTCGGCATCTGGGTGACGGCCTTCTTTCTCGTCATCATGGGCGTGCTGGATTTCGCCAGTTTCTACATGGAGCGCTCGCGGGTGAATGAGGCCCTGTCGGCCGCAGCGACCAAGTCCTTCGCGGACCGCGAGAACGTCGATTTCGGCGCATTGCCCGGCTACGTGCGCAATTTCGCCGAGATGCCCGCGCTTGGCGTAACGGCAAGCTGCAACGGCGTGGCCGGGGCCTGCACTAACCTCAATCGCACCTGTGCCTGTCTCAAGAACGACGGGACGTACCGCGCCGGGACTTGCGGCGATACCTGTACCGGCGCCGGGATGACCTCGGGGTCTACCGCGGGGTATTATGTGACGCTTTCGGCGAATCACCGGTTCTCGCCGATCCTGTTACCCGGCGGATTGCTCAAGGGCATGTCGAGTGGGCAGTCCGTCACCGTGAGAGTCCAGTGATGCGCCTGTTATCCCGGATCGGGCGCAATGCCCGGGGTGCGACAATCGTCGAATTCGCACTCGTTGCACCGATCTTCGTGATCCTGCTGTTCGGCATTATCGAGGGCAGCCGCGCATTCTGGGTCAAGCAGACGCTGGAACGCGTCGCCCATGCCACTGCCCGCTGCATGTCGGTCGATTCCGCCTGCGCCACCGCTGCCGCGCAAAAGCAATATGCCATCGATCGCGCCAGGGCCTTGGGGGTTGGCGTCGAACTTGCAGATGTCGCGATCACCGGGGGAACGACCTGCAAGGGCAACGCGAACTCCAATTCGGTGACGATCACGCGTCCCTTCGAGACGGTGCTGGGCGACATGGTCGCCATCGTGCCCAAGGAACTCACCGGATCGGGCTGTTTTCCGATACTGACCTGACTTTCGGGAAATGCCCGTCCCGGTCAGGGGCGGACCTGTGCTTCACCGCGCGCAGCGGCGTCGTCGTCATGACTGCGAAACAAATCTGGTGACGGGGGTGCCCCCGGTCCCGGCACGACTTCATTCGGAATGTCCGGTTCGGCCCGTCTCGCTTGTCTGAGCATCGGGTACCGCTTCGCTTGTGGGCCGCCGTGTGGAGTTGATTGTGACCAGGGACAGACCACGGGCTCCGGGATTGTCATCAGATGCACGCGCAGGCGGTCTTTCGGCATGACCGCAAACACCTTGCCTTTCGGGATCGGTGTCGGCGAGCGGCGGGCACTGGTCGCATTCCTCGTGCGCAAGTCCGGAAGCGAGATGCTGGCCGAGGACATCGCTCACGATGCGATCATCCGCCTCGTCGAGTTCCAGAGTCGCGAGAAAGTGCGCAACAGCAAGGCGCTTCTGTTCAAGATCGCGGTAAACCTGCTCATCAACCACCAGCGGCGCGAGAACCGCACGGTCGAAGGCGTCACCGACGAATTCGTGGACGAACGCCCAACCCAGGACCGCGCTGCGCTCGACAGCGACAGGCTCGCCCAATTGCAGCGGGCGATCGATGCCCTGCCGCCCCTGCGGCGGGAGGTTCTGGTCCGTCGCCGTCTGGAAAACCAGTCTTACGAAGAGATCGGGCGGGCGCTCAATCTCTCGTCTGCGGCCGTAGAGAAGCACGTGGTGCGCGCACTCGCATCCTTGCGCGCGTACCAGGACAAGCACGTGTTCGAGGGAGTATCGCCATGGTGATCCGCATCGGAGCCTTCCGTCATTACGAAGACCGGATCGACGAGATCCAGGCGCAAGCGGCATTCTGGGTGGCGCGAGAGAACAGCGGACGGATCCGTGAGGCGGAGCGCATTGAACTGCGCGAATGGCTGGCACGCAGTCCGGCGCATGAGCTGGAATACACCCTGGCCGACAGTCTCTACGCCGACGAGACGCTGACGGCCGCGCTGAAGACGGCGCCGCGCCTTGCTGCGCAGCGCCGCGCCTTGCCGGTCAAGGCGGCGCTCGAGTGGGTGCAGCAGGGCCTTGCGGCAATCGCGTGGCCGAAACTCGTTGCAGCCAGCTTGTGTCTTGCGCTTTGCCTTGCGTCCGCCAGCGTGCTGTTCCAGCCGACGCCTGACGCTCCGGCCGAAGATTCCCGACTGGCTCGGGGCATGGTGCTGGAAACCAGGCCTGGCGAGCGGTTGCTGGTGCAGCTTCCCGATGGCAGCCGCGTCGAACTGGGCGGGGATACCAGTGCAGAGGCGCGTTTCACGCCTACCGAGCGCCACTTTGCCCTGCGCCGCGGCGACGCGCATTTCGACGTCGCCCATGACACATCGCGTCCCTTCCTGATCCAGACGAAGCGGGCAGGGGTGCGCGTGGTCGGCACGCGCTTCCTGATCAGCCAACTGGACGAGGACACCCGCGTCGATGTCTATGACGGCACGGTCGAAATTCGGCCCGACAGCGACGAGACCTCGAAGCTTCTGCTCAAAAGGGGCTCGCGCGTCATGATTGGCCGGGATGTCACGATTACGCACTTCGATGCGACCGATGAAAACGACTGGCGCAATGGCTGGGTCGATGAGGCGCAGATTTCGCTGGGCGATCTGGCCAAGCTTGTAGAGAGGCGCAGCGGCGAACGTATCGTTATAGATAATGACCTTACACAATTGAAACTCTCGGGTCGATTTCGCATTAATAGGCCAGACGATCTGTTAGAAAAACTCGGACATGCCTATGGGTTCAAGAAAATATACAAAGACAATACATATTACTTGGTTGATGGTAATTAGTGTAACAAAAGTGTAGCAATAAGTACCTGAAACTTTAATAAAAAATATTGTCCGGATCTTTCGCTGGGCGCTGTCTTGTCAGTCGAACAAGCACTAGCTGTTGTTGCGGAGGAATTGTGTTCAAGACTTTACGAATGTCCTTGCTTGCCTCGAGCATCCTGCTCGCGGGAACTGCCGGCGTCGCACAGGCCCAGGACCGGGGGCAGGCTTCGGCCACCTATCAGGTGAAGTTGACGGCCCAGCCGCTTTCCGAAGCGCTGCGGACGCTCTCGCGCCAGACCGGACTTGAGATCGTCTTTCGTCCCGAACTCGTCCGCGGCCGCAATGCCCGTGCCGTTTCCGGGCAGCTCAGTGCGCAGAACGCGCTCGACCGCCTGTTGCTGAACAGCGGGCTGGTTGTCCGCTACGCCAATGGCACCGCTTTTCTCGAGCGCGCGCCGGCGCAGCGTCAGCCTGTGGCGCTCGTCGCCCCGGTGAGCGCCGCTGCCACTGTCGGCGCGAGCGAGGACAACACGTCCGAAATCGTCGTGACCGGCACGTACTCGGCCTCGATTTCCGATGCGCTCGATCGCAAGCGTTCGGCGAACAACGTCGTCGACTCCATCGAGGCGGTCGACATTGCCAGCTTCCCTTCGCAGAACCTTGCCGAAGCCCTGCAGCGCCTGCCGGGCGTCACTATCGAGCGCGACCGCGGTGAAGGTCTTTTCGTCAAGGTCCGTGGCCTCGGTGCCAACTTCCAGGTAACCCTGCTGAACGGCCAGTCGATCGCGGTGAACGAGAACGTGCGCGACAGCGGCCAGAGCGGTCGCCAGTTCCGCTTCGACACGATTCCGGCCGAACTCGTCGCCGGTGTCGACGTCGTGAAGAGCCCCTCGGCCAACCTCGAGGAAGGCGCCATCGGCGGCATCGTCAACATTCGCACCTTCAAGCCGCTCGATCTGGAATCGGGCAAGTTCGTGGTCAGCGCCGCGGGCAGCTATGCCGAGAAGGCGGATCGCGTCGATCCCAACTTCTCGACCCTCGCGAGCTGGAAGAACGACAGCGCGACCTTCGGTGCGCTCATCGCGGCGACCTATTCGAAACGTTCGACGCGCCAGGATCGCCTGACCGGCATCGACTGGGGCATCGACAAGATGGATCTGGATGGCGATGGAACCAGCGATGGCGAATACCTCCACCCCTGGTCGCTGCGCCCGACGCTCGAGCAGGAAGACCGTGAGCGCTACGCCGTTAACGCGGCCGTGCAGTTTGCGCCGAGCGATGCCGTCAACCTCGCGCTCGAAGGCTTCTACACGCGCCTGAACGACTACTATGACGAACTGACCTATTCGGTCGGCTTCGATCCCAAGACGCTCGTTCCGGGCAGCGCGGTGATCCAGGACGGCGTCGTGGTCGGCGGCATCAGCAAGTCGGACTCGCAGATCGGTCGCGACATTTCCGACATGGTTCACCAGAACTGGTTCGTCGGCCTCAGCGGCGACATCAAGGCCGGTGGCTGGACTTTCCACCCCAAGGCCTATGTCACCCGTGCACTTTCGGACACGGCCGGCCCGATTACCCGTACCCGCCTCAGCGGCCCGATCGGACGCGTTCGCCTCACGATGCCGAAGGCCGAGTCCGGCGCGATGCCATCGGTCGAGCTGCTCGACAGCAATCTCGATCAGGCCAGCCTGCTGCCCTTCCGCCGCATCGAATGGCGCCCGCTCAAGTCGATCGACAAGGAGCATGCCTACGGCCTGAGCGTCGAGCGTCCGGTCAATTTCGGTCCGTTCGTGTCGATCGACCTTGGCGCCAAGTACCGCAGCCGCAGCCGCGATTACGACCGTCGCGATCTCAAGTTCGAGACGCTCAAGGGCAAGCACTTCGACGGGACCTACTTCAACCAGTTCCCGTTCAACGACTTTCTTTCGAGCATGAAGGGCAGCCTGCCGACCTCGTGGGTACAGCCGCGCCCCGATCCGTTCTGGAACGAGTCGGACACGAGTGCCATCGCCAGTACCGAGCCGACCCGCGCCGACAAGCGCAACTCCTACCAGATCGACGAGGAAATCACCTCGGCGTACGGTATGGCCAACTTCGACTCGCTGCTGGGCTCCACGCCTTTCCGGGGTAACATCGGCATGCGTTATGCGCATACCCGCCAGACCTCCTCGGGCCATGCCGAAACCGGCACCGAAGCGGTGCCCGTCAGCTTCGTCACCACTTACGACGACTTCCTGCCTTCGGCCAACCTCGTGGTGGAGCCGGCGCGGAACCTGATCCTGCGCTTTGCGGCGGCCCGCGTCATCACGCGCCCGTCGCTGGCCGACCTCGCACCGCGTCTGACGCTGAATTCGTCGGGCCTGATCTTCGAGGCAAATGGCGGTAACCCGAACCTCAAGCGCTTCCAGGCGTGGCAGTACGACGCGGGCGTGGAATACTACTTCGCCCCCAGCAGCGCCCTGATCGCCAGTGTCTTCTACAAGGACATCGGCACTTTCGTGTACAATCAGGTGACCGACTTCACCGTCGACGGCAACGTCTACAAGCTGACCGCCCCGACCAATGGCGGCGATGCTTGGGTGAAGGGCCTCGAACTGGCCTTCCAGCACCAGTTCACCTTCCTGCCCGCCCCGTTCGACGGGCTGGGCCTGCAGGCGAACTACACCGTCACCGACAGCAAGGCGACCTACAGCGCCACGATCAAGGACGACCTCGCCGGCATCGCCAAGCACAGCTACAACCTGACCGGTTTCTACGAGAACGGTCCGTTCGAAGCGTGGCTGAGCTATAGCTGGCGCGGCAACGTGCTGCAGTCGGTCGGCACCAACAACCGCCTGTCGCAGAATTCCAAGGCATTCGGCAGCGTTGACGGCAGCCTCAGCCTGCGGGTTACCGACTATGCGCAGATCTCGCTGCAGGGCATCAACATCCTGAACGCGAAGCAGCTGGACTACGTCGATAACAACTGGCTCGCCGGTTACACCGACTACGGCCGCACCGTGCGCCTCTCTGCACGCGTAAGTCTCTGATCTTCCGATGCCTGTGGGCCCCTGGTCCTTCCCCGAAAGGGAGAGGGTCGGGGGCTCGCACTATTGGGATTCGCAGACAGGCGAACAGAACACTCATGCGCAAATCCATCATCGGCAGGCAGTCGCTTGCCCTGGTCACCTTCTTCCTCGCCACCGCCGCAAGCGGGCAGCTAGGGGGGGGCGGGCAAGCAAGTCGCGAGGACGGCCCGCGTGAGTGGCTGGCGGGGGATCATCACGTCCATTCTGAATTCAGCGCGGGCTGGCAGCCCGATCCGGCGCATCCCGAGGCCGCGCCAAAGCCGGTTCTGGGCGGGGACAGCCGTCACACCGGTTTGCAGAACGCGCAGATGGCCCGCCGCTTCGGTCTCGACTGGATGGTCGCGACGGATCACGGTGGCCCGCACCATTCCGAACTGAACTATCGCGTTGCCTGGCCGGTGATCGAGGATGTGCGCAAGGCGGTCCCCGACCTCATCGTATTTTACGGGCTGGAGTTCGACACACCCGGCGGAGAGCATGCAACGCTTATCATGCCGCGCGATCCTTCCGAGCGCGAGAACCTGCGCCGGATCGAGGCCGGCTATGCCGAGCGCGACGCCTGGCCGACCGATCCGGCGCGCGATTCGAAGCCCAGGATGCTGGAGGCGCTGCGCATGCTGGAGGGGCTGACGCCCCGGCCGGTCCTGCTCGCCAACCATCCTTCACGTACCGCCACTGGCCCGGGCCTGTGGGGGCTTCATGATCCCGAAGAATTCCGCCGATGGATGGATGTAGCCCCCCACGTCGCAGTCGGCATGGAAGGCATTCCGGGTCATCAGGCCGCAATGCCGGCGAAAGGCAGGGACGCCGCCCATGGCTCTCGCGGCCTGTACGGCGGCTACCCCACGATGGGCGGCTTCGACCAGATGACCGCGACGCTGGGCGGGGCATGGGACGCAATGCTGTCCGAAGGGCGGCATTGGTGGATCACGGCGGGGTCGGATTCGCATGGCCACCACAGCGAAGGCGGCGCCGATTTCTGGCCGGGCGAATATGCCAAGACCTGGGTTCATTCGCGCCGCGAACCGGCTGACATCCTCGACGGTTTGCGCAAAGGCCGCGTCTTCGTGAGTACCGGCAATCTGGTGACGGGGGTTTCGCTTGCAGTGGCCGGAAGGCCGGTCGAACTGGGCTCGACACTTGCCCTACCCGCGAAGGGGCCCACGTTGCTGACGATCGAGCTTACGGGGGCAGCGGGCAAGCCGGGGATGGCGGTGGATGCCGCGCTCGATCATGTCGATGTCATCGTCGGCTCGGTGGGCGCATCGGGTGGAATCGATACCCACGTTGCGCGGCAGTTCCCGATACCGAGGGCTAGCGGCAAGAGCGACAAGGTCACGCTGCAGTACCGGATTCCCGACTTCGACGGGGAAATCTACCTGCGTCTGCGCGGAACCAATACCAAGCAGGGCGAACCGGACGTCGATGTCCCCGGCGAAGATCCCGGGGCTGACTTGTGGTTCTACAGCAACCCGATTTTCCTGACCCGCGACTGAGGTTTCGCCGTCTCGGCAGGCGGCGGCGCAATAGTCGCGGCAGCTGGCGCAGCCCCTCTTGAGGGGCATTCGGTTCTGCCGTTCAAGATTGTAATCCTCTCATTCTTCCCTGTCGGATATCAATTTGATAATCCTGCCGTTTAACGGAGGGACCTGAAGCTTGTGATCCGATTGCTGCTGGCGCTTTTGTTATGCGCGTCCCCCTTGTGCGCGCGGGCTAACGAAGCGGAGGGGCGCAGACTTTTCGTCGATCCGAAAAGCACGACAGCCAGGATCGCGGAGCGCCTGGCAGGGCAGGCACGCCGCGACGCCTTGGCGATGGCAGGCATTCCTTCGGCATCATGGTTCACCGATGGCACGCCCGAAAGGGTCGAGCGCAAGGTTCGTGCCCTGGTCGACCGTGCAGTTGCCCGGCGCGAAGTACCGGTGCTCGTGGCCTACAATATTCCCTACCGCGACTGCGCGCTCTATTCTGCCGGGGGCGCGAAGGACGGCGCTGCCTATCGCGCCTGGATTCGCGGATTTGCGAAAGGGATCGGGGATCGTGAGGCAATCGTCATTCTCGAACCTGACGGGCTGGGCGTCATTCCCTGGCATCGCACGCTTTCGGAAGAGCTTGAGAACTGTCGCCCTGAAGGCCTCGACGAACGCGCCGCCGATACGCGTTTCGAACTCTTGCGAGACGCGGTTCTGACACTTTCCGAGCTGCCGAATGTCGGCCTCTACCTCGACGGTACCGGAAGCGGCTGGCTGACGCCCGCGGAAGCCGCAAGCCGCCTGATCCGTGCCGATGTGGCAAGGGCAGATGGTTTCTTCCTCAATGTTTCGAATTACGAGAGCGATGCGCGCCTCGTGCCTTACGCGCGGTGGGTCAGCGATTGCATCGCGCTGGTGAACCGGGGCGGGCTGGAGCCGCGCCAATGCCCCGCGCACGACAAGGGTGTTGATGAGGCCGGGTTCGGGGCCTCGGTCGCAAGGACCGACGCGGCCTACAACCAACTGTTCGGGCAATTGGGAGTCGCACGCGATCCGGGAGTTCAGAAGCGCGCGGTGATCGATTCCAGCCGCAACGGGCGTGGCGGCTGGTCACCGCCGACTGGCAAGTACGCGGACGCGGAGGTCTGGTGCAATCCGCCGGGGCGTGGATTGGGGCGTCGGCCGACGCTCGAGAGCGAAGAGGCTTATGTCGACGCCTATCTCTGGATCAAGATTCCCGGTGAATCGGATGGCCAATGTCATCGCGGGCATGGCGGCCCAGCCGACCCCGAGCGAGGCGTGATCGCGCCGCCTGCCGGTTCGTGGTTCGCAGCCCAGGCGCGCGAACTCGTCGAAAATGCAGACCCTCCGCTGGTTGCGAAGTAGTCTTTCGGATCGTCTGCCATGGGCATCAGGCCGGTGGCGGAACGGTAGAGGCGCGGACGAGAAGTTCGTGCGCATGATCGCGGCGGCGAGGTTCCTGTGGTTCGCTTTCGCCGTCGAGCGCGGCGATGAGCCGGTCGGCTGCGTCCCACGCCATCTCGCGTACGGGCTGGTTCACCGTGGTCAACTGCGGCCATGCAGTGCGCGAAACTTCGGAGTTGTCGAACCCGGCGACGGACACATCCTGCGGAACCGCAAGTCCCAGTTCGCGCGCTGCGGCCATCGCGGCGACAGCCATATCGTCGTTCTGCGCGAGGATCGCGGTGGGCCGGGGCGTGCGACGCAGCAACTCCAGCGCAACCCGGTAGCCGACATCGAAAGTGAAGTCGCCGGTGACGACGAGGTCCTGATCGATGGCAATGCCTGCCTTTTCGAAGGCGCGGCGATAGCCGTCCATGCGTCCGATGCTTGCGGCGTGGGAGGGGTCGCCCAGAATGATCGCCACGCGTCTGTGGCCAAGGGTCAGGAGATGCGCCGCGACTGCCTCGCCCGCCGCCACTTCGTCCATCGTGACGACGAGCCCGCGATCGAGCTCGCTGTGCGGGGTGATGCGCGCATAGGGCAACTTCTGGCGGTCGAGCATGTCGAGCAGCAGAGGCTGGTCGCAGGCCGGAGGCGCAAGCAGCACTCCGTCGAGACCGGCGCGCAGGAGCAGCTTGCCAAGTTCCTCCTGCCGGCTCGTTACCTGACTGAAAGGCAGTACGACGAGCCGGTAGCGCCCGGCTTCGAGGCGGCTGAGCGCACCGTTCTGCAGCTCGACGACATAACTGGGGCTAGGCCGCTCATAAGTCAGGCCGATGAGATAGGAACGCCGTGCGATCAGGCTCTGCGCAGCGATGTTGGGATGATAGTCGAGCGCCGCCGCGGCCTCCTTGACCTTCTGGCGGACTTTCTCGCTGACGTGAGGGGCATCGTTGAGCGCGCGAGAAACGGTCTTGGGTGTGACGCCAGCGACCCGCGCAATATCGACGATCGTTGGTCTCTTCGAAATTGTGTTCTCCAATCAGCAATTTAGGTCAATTTCCCGGATCGCTGTCCCCACGCGCGAAACCTTCTTAGCGGGTCTATTGACTTCTGTCGACAATCGACAGTAATCGTTGACCGTCTCGTCGGTAAACGTTGACAATCTTGTAAGGTGGGAGAGGAAATGAAACTGCCAGGCAGCGCCGCACTGGCGCTTGGTACGACGTCGCTGGTGGCCATGGCCTCCGCTTGCTTCGCGGATCTCGCGGCGGCGCAGGCGGCCGTGGCGGAAGTGGGCGTCGGTCAGGCGCACCCGCAGGAGTGGCCGGCCCGCAAGGCGACAGTTCCACTTGATCCCTCGGTCGAAACCCGCATCGACAAGCTGATCGCGGCCATGTCGCTGGAGCAGAAGGTCGGGCAGATTATCCAGGCCGACGTCGGCAGCGTGACGCCGGAAGATGTCCATCGCTACCACCTCGGTTCGGTGCTCAACGGCGGCAACACTACGCCGGATGGTCATTACAACACACCGGCCGAGAAATGGCTGGAGGCGGCGGATGCGTTTTATGCCGCGTCGATGAAGCCGAGCGGCAAACTCCCCCGCATCCCGATCATCTGGGGCAGCGATGCCGTCCACGGTCACAACAACATCGTTGGCGCCACGCTGTTTCCTCACAACATCGGCCTTGGGGCGACGCGCGATCCGGAGCTGATCCGCCGCATCGGCGAGGCGACGGCGATAGAGATGCGCGTGACGGGTCTCGACTGGACCTTCGCACCAACGCTTGCCGTCGTGCGGGATGACCGCTGGGGCCGCACTTACGAAGGCTTCGGCGAGACTCCCGAAATCGGCGCCAGCTATGCCGCGCCGCTGATCGAAGGCTTGCAGGGCAAGCTGGGCGACAAGGACTGGCTTCGCGGACCGCACATCGTCGCCACAGCCAAGCACTTTCTGGGCGATGGCGGCACCAGTGGCGGCAAGGACCAGGGCGATACCCAGATGTCCGAGGCGCGCCTGCGCGACCTGTTCAGCCCGCCCTACATCCCGGCGCTGAATGCGGGCGTGCAATCGATCATGGTCAGCTTCTCGAGCTGGAACGGCACCAAGATGCACGGCAACCGCTCAATGATGACCGATCTCATCAAGGATCGCTGGAACTTCGACGGTTTCCTGGTCGGTGACTGGAACGGGCACGGTCAGGTCAAGGGCTGCACGACCACCGACTGCCCCCAGGCCGTGGATGCCGGACTCGACATGTACATGGCCCCGGACAGCTGGAAGGACCTCTACCGAACGACGCTCGCGCATGCGAAGGACGGCACGCTGCCGCTGGCGCGCCTCGACGATGCCGTGCGCCGCATCCTGCGCGTCAAGATCCGTGCCGGTCTGTTCGAGGCAGGCAAGCCCTCGTCCCGGCCTTACGGCGGGCGCTTCGAATTGCTCGGAAGCAAGGAACACCGGGCGGTTGCACGCCAGGCGGTGCGCGAGTCCCTCGTCCTGCTCAAGAATGCCGGTCGCGTGCTGCCGCTCAAGGCTTCGGCCAACGTGCTGGTGGCGGGCGATGGCGCCGACAACATGGCCAAGCAGGCCGGCGGCTGGACGCTGAGCTGGCAGGGCACCGGCACCAAGCGTGCCGATTTCCCCAATGCCCGGACCATCTGGGAGGGGATCGACGAGGCGGTCGAGGCCGCGGGCGGAAAGGCGACCCTGTCGGTGGACGGCAGCTATTCGCAAAAGCCCGATGTCGCCATCGTTGTCTTCGGTGAAGATCCCTATGCCGAGTTCCAGGGCGACCGGCCCGATGTCGCCTTCGACGATGCGCAGAACCTGGCGCTCCTGCGTTCGCTCAAGGCCAAGGGCGTCCCCACGGTCGCGGTGTTCCTCTCCGGGCGCGCCATGTGGGTCAATCCGTTCCTCAATGCCGCGGATGCATTCGTCGCTGCCTGGCTGCCCGGTTCCGAAGGCGGCGGCGTGGCAGATGTCCTGTTCGGCAAGTCCGACTTCCACGGCAAGTTGCCTTACAGCTGGCCGAAGTCGAGCGACCAGACGGCGGTCAACTTCGGCGACAAGGACTATGATCCGCTCTTTCCCTATGGTTTCGGACTGAGGTTCGGCGACAGTGGCGAACTGCCTCGATTGCCCGAACAGCGTGCAAGCGCTGCGGTTGCCGATCCCGGAATCCTCTTCGCCGCGGGGCGGCCCGGGAACGGTCGTCGGTTGCTGCTCGGTGCACCGGGGGCACTGTCGACGAACCCGGGGCCGTCGCTCATCGAAGCGCGTGCGGTCGACCGCACGGCGCAGGAGGACTCGGTTCGTCTGAACTGGACGGGCGCAGGCAAGGCCATTGCCGCCATCGTACAGGATGAGCCGGTGGATCTGTCGCGCGAGGCCAACGGCGAACTTGCCCTCGAACTGGAATTCAAGGTCAATTCCGCGCCGACTGCCGATGTCAGCCTGCTCATGACCTGCGGTGACAACTGCCTCGGAGGTTTCCCGATCGGCAACATGCTCGTGCAGGCTGCGGTCACGCAGAAATGGACCCGCCTGGCGATTCCGCTGCGCTGCTTCGAAAAGGCCGGCGTGGACATGAGCCGCGTCGACAAACCGCTATCGATCACGACGGCCGGCCGTCTCGACATGACATTGTCCTCGGCGCGCATCCTCGCGCCGTCGGGCCCGCAACTTGCTTGTAAATGAAATCCAGACAGGGAGGATGAAATGACTCGGCGTAATTTCCGGCGCTCCGCGCTGCTCGCATTGCTATCGTCGGTGGCGGCCTTTCCGGCCCATGCGCAGGAGCGCGCGAGCACAGACACGGTGAGCGACGACAGCGAAGCGATCATCGTGACGACAAACCGCCGTGCGGAGAACCTGCAGGATGTCTCGGGCGTCGTGCAGGCGCTCGGTTCCGAACAGCTTCGCCAGGACGGCATTTCCGAACTGCGCCAGCTGCAGGTCGCGGTTCCGGGCCTCAGCATTGCCAACCAGGAAGGCAATGTCGAGATTTTCATCCGCGGCGTCGGCTCGGCCAACAACACGGAACTGGGTGATCCGGGGGCAGCACCGCACCTCAACGGGACCTACATTCCGCGCCCGCGCGGCCTGGGCCTGATGTTCTACGACCTTGACCGCGTCGAAGTGAACAAGGGACCGCAGGGCACGCTCTACGGTCGCAATGCGCTGGCCGGAACGCTCAACATCATCACCGCGAAGCCGCGTCTCGGCCAGTTCAGCGGCTATCTGCAGGCCGAAGCCGGCAACCGCTCTTCCAATGCCGCGGAAGGCGCGATCAACATTCCGGTGGGCGACACCTTCGCGCTGCGCGCGGCGGGCTACTACGTCAAACGCGATTACGGCTTCAAGAACGCTTCGACCGGAGAGCCGGCACGCGGCCTCAAGCCCGCCGGTCTCGAAGAAAACTACGCAGGTCGCCTGTCGATGCTCTGGGAGCCGACCGACAAGCTCAGCCTCTCGTTCGTCGGCGACTACGGCAAGGAAACGGGCACCGGCTATCCCGGAGCGAACATCTACAGCGCGGTGGTTGCAACCGGCCTGCGTCCGGAAGATCTGGACCTCAAGGACGTTGTCTATCGCGGTCTCCAGGGCGACATGTCGAACGAGCTATGGGGCGTTCAGGGCAAGATCAATTATGATTTCGGAACCTTCAGCGCCGAGCTGACCGGCAGCTATCGCTCGGTCGACTTCTACCAGGTCAATGCTTCGAGCGACGGCATCAACTATCCGGGCCGCGATCTCTCGGCGGTCCAGTACGACAACTTTTCCGGAAACTTCTGGCAGACCAAGTCGAAGAGCCAGGTTTACGAAATGCGGCTCTTCGCCAATGACGACCAGCGCCTGCGCTGGAATGTCGGCGGGTTCTACTTCAAGGAAGATCAGGCGGTGGGCTACCTCGCGCTCTCGGATCGCGGTTACTGCTGTTACTCGGCAACCGAGTTCGTGATGCCTGACGTGAACGGCGAAAGCTATGCGTTCTACGGTGACGGCACATACGACCTGACCGATCGCCTGCGCGTCATCGGCGGCCTTCGCTACACCAAGGAGAAGAAGTCGCGCTACGGCATCGGCGGCAATTGGGCGCTAACGCTCGGCGGCGAGGACTATGCCTGCTGTTTTGCGACGCGGATCGGCACCGAGGGCTTCCGCCCCGCGCTGCTCGATCGTCCCAACTTCGACGTCAGCGGCATCACGTCGAACCAGGGCATGGCGCAGTTCCTGATCGAGGGTACCAAGACCCCGGGTCTGCGTGACACGCTGATCGCCCAGATCGGCGCTATCGCCGACGGCACCAACCCGAACGGCACCTGCATCGACCGTCCGGATATCGACAATGGTTTCGTCAACTGCCCCACGAACAACCCTTCGGATCGCAACGGGGGCTTCAGCTATGCCAACCTGACCATTCCCGGCCAGCAGGTGGGCAGCTCGAAGTTCAACTTCGTCGACTGGCGTTTGGGAGTCGAATACGACCTCAGCGATGACAACATGGTCTATGCCAAGGTATCGACCGGACACAAGTCGGGTGGGTTCAACGACAGCTTCAACGGGTCGCTCATCCCCGAGACCTACAGCCCGGAAAAGCTGATCGTTTATGAAGTAGGCAGCCGCAACAGCTTCGATTTCCTCGGACGCAGGGCGGTCTTCAACCTGACCGGCTTCTACTACGATTACTCGAACCAGGTCTTCCAGGACCTGACCTGCATCAACCTCGACACGAGCCAGACACCCGCGGTCTGCAACGGGTACTCGCTGGTCAACCGCAACATCGGCGCTTCGCGCATCTACGGTGCGGAAGCCGAGTTGCGGTTCAAGCTGCCGGCCCACTTCGGTGTCGACGTGAACGCTGCCTATCTCAACACCAAGATCACCAAGGGCGTCGTTGCCGACGTGCGCGCTTTGGACAACAGCGCGGGCGGCAACTCGCCGTTGATCAGCCTGGTCGGCAATCGCCTGCCGCTGGCATCGAAGATGAACGTCTCCGCACGCCTGTCGCAGTGGTTCGACATCGGGGCGGCCCGCTTCGACTGGCAGGCCCTGGTCAATTACCGTTCGTCGTATTTCCTCAGCCAGTTCAACGAAACCGAGATCGTTTTCCTGGACGGAACCCGCCAGAACGCGCTGGAGGCGGGTTTCCCCGACCGCCAGAAGGGCTTTGCGACGGTGAACCTCGGCGCGGGCCTGACTATCGACAACCTGCGCCTCGAGGCATGGGCCAGCAACCTCTTCGACAAGGAAGTGTCTCAGAAGTCGCTGGTTGGCTCGGCGCTCAACATCCGCTTCCTCAACGATGCGCGCAGCTATGGCCTGCGTGCGCGGATCGACTTCTAAACCGAGACGGCAGCCGCCTGTACCGCCGCAAGGTGCTGCAGGCGGCTGTGTTTCCCGGATAACGGGCCACGCTGTATCTCGCCGGTAGGGCAGGCGGGCCTGATGGAATTTTCGGGCGCACGATTCGCGTCATGGACCAAGATTCGCGTCATGGACAAGGTCTGCCGGGCGCAGGTCGGTCGTGCGGCCGGTCCGCCTACCCCTGCGCTCTCGCAGCGACGCGATCTCGCCGATGAACGGCGTCTGACGGTCGGGCGGACCTGCCGAGGATGCGCATGACCGATGGCTGGATGCGCTGGCCAACCATCTCGAGATGCGTCTGGCGGATCGCGATTGAGCGACATCGCCAAGGGCACGGGGGGCGTCCAACTGGCGTGAGCTAACGCGTCTTGCGCGGTTTGCAGCCGCAATCGATCTGCGGCTCGCCTCGTTTCCCAATCGTTTCAGCCGGTTCCATGCATCTGCGGGGTGATGCGAGCCGTTGTCGAGGCGCGGTCATCTCCCCCTTGTTGCAATTGCCTCTCGCGGTTTAGCTGCTATGCGAAATTCCGTGTCGGACCTCCCTTCATACCGTTCCACCCTTGCGGCCACGACGTTGGCGCTGCTGCTGGCGGGATGCACCGCGACCCAGGCAGAACTGGGTGGGTTGCAACCGGAGGCCAGCGCAGCCGAGGCGGGAAGCGAGGCTGCGGCGGCGGCAGACGGGGCGTGGCAGCCGCTGTGGTGGCAGACCGCGGGCGATCCGGTTCTGGCCGATCTTGTCGAACGCGGCCTGAAGGCCAATCCATCGCTTGTCTGCGACAGTCTCAGTCTGCAGGCCAGGGAACTTCAGGCCGATGCGGCAGCGCGCAAGTTGGGATCGCGTATCCAGCGCCTGTTCAATGCCAGCGCGAAGAATGCCGACGAAGCGGCCAGCCAGGCCCGCGCCTATCGCTATGCCGATCGCCGCGCCCATGTCGCGGCCGACATTGCCGTCGCCTATTTCGAGGTTCGGCGCCTGCAGGAAGTGTTCGACCTGCGTGCAAAAATGCTCGCGCAGTTCAACGATAACGCAGAGATCGCGGGATTTCGCCGCGAGGCGGGACTGGCACCGGGGCTCGATACCGGGCTCGCCGGTTCGCTGGTCTCGGTCACCCAAAGCGATCTCGATGCCTCGCGCGAAAGACTGGAAGCGGCCAAGCGCGAACTGGCGCGGCTGACCGGCATGGAGCTTGAAGGGCTGGCGACCGCGCTCGGCGATGAAGGGCAGGTTCCCGATATCGCCGCGAACGTTGCCGGCACGACGCGCCTTTCGGTGGCGCACCGGGCCGACCTGCTGGCGCTGGAGAACAGCCTGATCGCGGACATGACGCGCCAGAAGGTCACGCAGGAGGACCTCGACGCCGTACTCTCCGGCGATACCGAGACGGCGCCCGCGGATTCGCCCGCCGCGCTGGCGGTCGCCAAGTATCGCGAAGCGCAAAGGGATGCCTTTGCCGGGATGACCCGCGACCGCGAGGCGGTTGCGGCGGCGGCGGCGCGGCAGGCAAAGCTGGAAAAAAGCGGGCGCAGTGCCCGGATGACGGCGAAGGATGCGCGCCTCGCCTATCGCTCGGGAACCGGCGACTTCTCCACGGTTTACGTGGCGGAAGCGGCGGCGCTCGCCGTCGAGGAAGCGCGGATCAGGGCGCGGGCGGATCTCGCCACCGCCTCGATCCGCTTGTGGACGGCGCAGGGCCGCGGCTGGAGCGAGGCGGACCTTGCCGCGCCCGCCCCGGGCGTGGGTGTTCTGCCCGAGGTGACGGTCTGTGAGTGACAACGCGCATCATTCCCCGCTCGATATCTTCCTGGGCGCCACCCCGAAGCGCGCCCGGCGGCACCTTCTCAGCCTCGTTTTCCTGACGCTGGCGGCGATTGCCGTGGCCGTGCTGCTGGTGCGGTTCCTTACCGGGACGGACAGCCCCTATTATTCCGCACCGGTCGAGGTGGGGGATTTCGTTCCCCTGCTGGCCGAGAGCGGGACGATCCGGGGGCAGAAGAACATCACGGTCAAGGCGCGGCTGGACGGCGTCGTCGCTGCCGTGCCCGGACCGGCCAAGGGCAAGGTCGGCTTCGGTCAGGTCCTTGCGCGGATCGATGCCGATCCGGTCCGGCAGTCGCTGGAGATCGCCAAGGCCGATGTTGCGGCGGCGCAGGCCTCGCTCGATGCGGCGCAGGTTTCGGTGCAGGAAACCGCATCGCGGCTCGCCCGCTTCGAAAGCGTGTGGCGACGGTCGAACAAGCGCGTTCCCTCGCTCAACGAACTGGAATCGGCGCGGGCCGATGCAAGCCGGGCGCGGCAGGAGGAAGCCGCGGCGCGTGCCCGGCTGGACGCGGCGCGCTTGCGGGTGAAGGAAGGCACCGGCGAACTGAAGGCCGCCGTCGTGCGCGCGCCGATCGATGGCTGGGTGGTTGCACGATATGTCGAGCCGGGTCGCCGCGTGCGTGAAGGCGTGCCGCTGTTCGCGCTGACTTCCGGACTGGAGCGTCTCACGATCACGGTCCCGGTCGCCGGCAATGAAGTTTCGCAGCTGCGCCCGGGCGCCAGGGCAAGCGTGCGGCTGGAGGACAACCCCGAGGAAGAGCTTTCCGCGACGCTGGAGCGGATCGATGCCGATGCCGGTGGGCGCAGGGCGGTCTTCGTTCTCGAACAGCCCGGGAATCGGGTCACGCCCGGAACTGCGGCATCGCTGGAAATCCAGCTTCCCGAACGCAGCGACGTGTTGCTGGTGCCCAATTCCGCCCTCGAATTCGCGCCAGAAGGCTCGGTTGGTCGCGATCGGGACCGCATCTATCTCCTGAGCGATGACGGTGAACCGCGCCGTGTCTACGTGACCACCGGCGGCAGCGATGGCCGGCGCACGGAGATATTTGCAAAGGGGGTGGAGCCCGGCATGCAGGTCATCACCGGCTGGCGCGATGCTCCTGCGCAGGATGGCAGTCCCCGGTGACCGGCCGATTCGGTGGCCCCGGTGGTCCGATGCGAAACAAGGAGCCGTCCTGCGCGTATTGCTGCCCGAGCTTTCGATAACAGCGAAGGTTGAGTGCCCTGTCTGACCAGTCCGGTGCCCGAGCACCTCATCATGTGCCCACAGAAGGCTTTTCGCTGACCCGTCGCGGTGCGGCCGGCCTTTTCATGACTCTCTTCGGAACGGCACTGCTGCCTGCGGGCGCGCTGGCGGCGCGCAGCAGGCTCGGGCCGGCGCGGCCTTTTTCGCACGAGGCGCTGGCGGCGCGTGCCCGCGCGCTGGCGGCCAGGCCTTATGTCACCCCGCCGGTCTCAGGCACTGCGGTTTCCGACTACGACGAGATGGTCAAGCTGACTTACGGCGAGGCGGAGGCGATTGCCGGGCATGTCCGCCTGTTCCCGGCGAGCAAGGCGATCGCGCCCTATGCCGTTACCATGCACATCGTCGAATCGGGCATGGCGCGGGAGATCGTCGATACCTCTCGCCTGTTTCGCGGGGGCAAGGATGCCGATGCGGCGGGCTTCCGGGTCATGGATGCCGACGGCCGTTCCGACTGGCTCGCCTATCTCGGCGCGTCCTATTTCCGCTCCTCGGGTTCGCGCGACCAGTATGGGTTGTCTGCCCGCGGCATCGCCATCGACACGGGCCTGCCGACCGGCGAGGAATTTCCTTCATTCCGCGAGTTCTGGATCGAGCAGCTCGGTGAGACGCGGCTGCGGATCCATGCCCTGCTCGATGGTCCCAGCCTCTCCGGCGCCTATCTCTTCGATTGCATGACGGGGGATCGGGGCGTCGTCCAGGACGTGACGGCCTCGCTGTTCTTCCGCCGCGACATCAGGCAGCTCGGCATCGCTCCGGCCTCCAGCATGTTCTGGTACGACCAGTCCGGCCCGCGCGGCGACTGGCGTCCGGAGATCCACGATTCGGACGGGCTGGCGATCCGGTCCGGCAATGGCGAACGGGTCTGGCGACCGCTGGAGAATCCGCAAGGCGCCACGCTCAGTTCCTTTCGTGCCGACGGCTGCCGGGGCTTTGGCCTGATCCAGCGCGACCAGAACTTCGACCATTATCAGGATGACGGCGTGTTCTACGACCGCCGTCCCTCGCTATGGGTTGAACCCCGGGGCGACTGGGGCGCGGGCGCGGTCATGCTCTACGAGATGCCGACCGACGCCGAGACGCTCGACAATATCGCGATGTTCTGGTGCGGGGACGAACCGGCGATGGCGGGCGGCCGCCGCGATGTGGCCTATCGCCTGACGTGGACTTCCGACGATCCCAGTGCCGAGGCTGCCGCGCGGTGCGTTGACCTGTTCGAAGGGCCGGCGGGGATTCCCGGGGCTGCCGCAATTGAAGACGGGCGCAAGTTCGTGTTCGATTTCGCCGGACCCGGTCTGGCCGGGCTGGATCGCTCCAGCGGCGTGGAGGCGGCGACCAACCTGCCTGCTGAGGCGCTGATTTCCGCCCATGCCTACCCCGTCGTCGGTCAGGAGAACCGCTGGCGGGCGATGCTGGACGTGCGCCCCGGCGCGATCGCGCAGAAGGAATTCCGGCTCTACCTCAAGCGCGGCGATGCCGCGCTCAGCGAGACTGTGATAAAGGTGCTGAAGTCATGACGTCATCCTTGCGCGAGCTTCCCGAGGAAGCGCCGCTGGAAATGCCGGTCCAGCGGCTGCACGGCAATCCTCCCGGCTCGATCGAGGTCGAGACCCGTCCGCATGGGCTGGTCGTCAAGCGCCTGCTCCTGATCGCGCTGACCGGCGTCATCGGCCTCGCCGCATCGAGCGAGCTGCGCTTCACCTTCTCGCGCGATGGTCTCGATCCGTTCGAGATCGTGCTGCTGCTGTTCTTCGTGCCGCTGTTCTGCTGGATCGCTTTCGGCTTCGTCAGTTCGGCGTTCGGCTTTCTCAAGCTTATCAGCGGTGAGCATCCCGGCTTCACCGCGATCCCCAGCCCTGCGTCCTCGCTGCGCCATCGCACCGCCGTGCTGATGCCGGTCTACAATGAAAGCGTCGAGGCGACCTTCGGGCGAGTGCGGGCCATGGCCCAGTCGATTCACGAGGCCGGCGGCGGCGAGTGGATCGACTTCTTCGTGCTGAGCGATTCGAACGAGTTGCACGGCAAGCGCGAGTTGGCCGTCTGGCGCGAGGTGGCGGCCGAGGCGAAGATCAAGGTCTACTACCGCAGGCGCGAGAAGAACATCGCGCGCAAACCCGGCAATATCGCGGAATGGGTCGAGCGTTTCGGCGCGGCCTACGAGAACATGCTGATCCTCGACGCAGATTCGCTGATGAGCGGCGATGCCATCGTCGGCATGGCCGCGATCATGGAGGAGCGGCCCTCGATCGGCCTGCTCCAGACAGTGCCGATGATCATCAATGCCCGCACCCTGTTCCAGCGCTGGATGCAGTTCGCCAGCGAGGCCTATGGGCCGATTTCGTCGGCTGGCCTGCTCTGGTGGTCGGGATCGGAAGCGAACTTCTGGGGCCATAACGCGATCGTGCGCACCCGCGCCTTCGCCGAGAGTTGCGGCCTGCCCGAGTTGCCCGGAAAGCCTCCCTTCGGCGGCCATATCCTCAGCCACGACATGGTGGAATCGGCGCTCTTGCGCCGCCGCGGCTGGGCCGTGCACATGGTCATGATCGGCGGCAGCTATGAGGAATTCCCGCCGACCGTCGTCGATCACGCCATTCGCGACCGGCGCTGGATGCAGGGCAACCTGCAGCACCTGCGTCTGCTTGACGCCTCCGGTCTCAACTGGGCGAGCCGCCTGCACCTGTTGATCGGTGCATCGGCCTATCTCACTTCGCCGGGCTGGTTCCTGCTGATCCTCACCGCCATCGCCCAGGCAGCCTCGCGCGGGAGTGACGGCTTTGTGGGCGTTGCACCGCCCAGCGTACTGTGGCTGACGGTGCTCCTGCTTTTCGGCCCCAAGCTGATGGGCACGATCTGGATGCTGGCCGATGCCGGACGGCGCAAGGCGTTCGGCGGGGTCGGCGGCATCCTCAAGTCGGTGGCGCTCGAAGTGCCGCTGGCTATCCTGATGGCGCCGGTAACGATGGTGACGCAGACCAAGGCGGTGCTCGGCCTGCTGCTCGGCATTCCCTCGGGCTGGACGACGCAGGTCCGCGAGGCGCGCCGCATCCAGGTGCGCGAGGTGATCCTGGACTTGCGCGAGCATATCGGCCTGGGCCTCCTTTTCGCCGCAACTGCCTTCATCGATCCGATGACGGCGCTGTGGCTTTCGCCGCTGACTGTGGGGCTACTGGCCTCTCCCTGGCTCGTCAGCCTCACGTCCAGCGAGCGGCTCGGCACGCAGGCGCTGGACCGCGGCTACTTCCGCGTGCCGGAGTGCGAGATCGCGCTCCCCGAGGAACAGGCGCCGGACGATCCGGCCGACGCGCCGGGGGCTGACCTGCCCGGGATCGGCTCGGCGAACTCCTGACCGTTGCAACTGCGGGCAAGTCTGCACATCTAGGCAGGGCACGGCCCCGCGCGTTCTGCACCGGGCCGATCCCGACACACCTGCTCGCCGCGACGGCGAAGGAGCTCATTGCAATGCCCGATCCTGCCAATCCCCTGCTGCCAACCGCCGAACTGCCGCGCTTCTCGCAAGTTCGCCCAGAGCAGGTCGGACCCGCGGTAGAGCAGGCGATTGCCGATCACACGGCGGCAATGGAAGCGATCAAGGCCGAACCTTTGCCCGATTTCCAGAACGTGTTCATGGCGCGCGAACTGGCCGATGCCGCGCTCGACCATGTCTGGGGCATCGTATCCCATCTCAAGATGGTGGCCGAGACGCCAGAATTGCGCGAAGCCCATGCCAAGGCGGAGCCGGTAGTCGTCAGCTATGCCATGGCCCTGGGGCAGGATGCCGAACTCTACCGCGCGATTGCCGCCCCTGCGGTGCGCGAATCCGCGCCTGACGATGCCGGTCGCCGTGCCGTGGACATCGCCCTGCGCAAGTTCGAGCTGGCGGGCGTGGCGCTGGAAGGCGAGGCCCGTCGGCGCTTCGCCGAGATCGGCGTCGAGCAGAGCCGCCTGTCCAGCGCCTTTCGCGATGCGGTGATGGATGCGACCCGCAGCTGGACCCGCGAACTGACCGAGGCCGAACTGGTGGGGTTGCCCGAAGTCGAACGCTCGATCCTCGCGGGCGCCGCGGCGGCGCAGGGCAAGAGCGGCTGGCTGGTCACGCTGGATGCGCCTGCCGTCCTTGCCGTCCTGACCCATGCCGACGACCGCGATTTGCGTGCCGAAATCTACCGCGCCTTCAACACCCGCGCTTCCGATCAGGGGCCCGACGCCGGGAAATTCGACAACAGCGAAACCATGCTGCAGCTGCTCGAATTGCGGCAGGAGCACGCGAAGCTGCTGGGCTTTCCCGACTACGTCGCCTGTTCGCTGGCGCTCAAGATGGCCGAGAGCGCGCAGGAGGTGGAGCATTTTCTCACGGACCTCGCCGATCGTTGCAAGCCCAATGGCGCGCAGGAGCTGGCTGAGCTCGCCGCGTTCGCCAAGGAACTCGGGATCGAAGATCTCCAGCCCTGGGACGTGGGCTGGGCCAGCGAAAAGCTGCGCAAGGCACGCCACGATCTCGACGAAGGGGAAATCCGGCGGTTCTTCCCGCTCGACCGCGTGGTCGACGGCCTGCTCGAACTCGTCTCCGAGACTTTCGGCATCGAGGGCCGCGTCGTCTCGGGCATCGACAGCTGGAACGAAAGCGTCGAATACCTCGAGTTCACTGACAAGGGCGTGCCGGTCGCTGGCCTGTACTGCGATTACTTCGCCCGTCCGGGCAAAAGCGGCGGCGCCTGGATGAACGGCTTCCGCCCGCTGCTGCGCCGCGCCGGCGAGCGACAGAATCCCATCGCCTTCCTTACCTGCAACTTCGCCGCGGCGGAAAAGGGCAAGCCCTCGCTGCTCACGCATAGCGATGTCGTGACCCTGTTCCACGAGATGGGCCACGTGCTGCATCACCTGCTCAACGAGATCGACGTGCCCTCGTTGGGGGGCGTGCATGGGGTCGAATGGGACGCGGTCGAACTGCCAAGCCAGCTGATGGAGAACTTCGCCTGGGAGCCGGCTGTGCTGCGCCGCATCTCGCGGCATGTCGATACCGGGGCACCGCTCGACGATGCCCTGATCGACCGCATGCTGGGTGCCCGCCAGTTCCAGAGCGCGCTCAAGCTCGCCCGCCAGCTCGAATTTGCGCTGTTCGACCTGTGGATGCATCGCGAGACGCAGCCCGCTGCGGATACCGTGGCGCGTTCGCTCGATGCGGCCCGCAAGCGCGCGGCCCTGGTGATTCCGCCGGAATGGCACCGCTTCGGTCATGCCTTCCAGCACGTTTTCGCCGGGGGCTATGCCTCGGGTTACTACAGCTACTTGTGGGCGGAGCTGCTTTCGGCGGACGCCTACGAGCAGTTCTCCGAGGTCGGGAAGCCTGCCGAGGCCGGCGCGCAGTTCCGGCGTGAAGTTCTTGCCACCGGGGGTAGCCGCCCCGCGCTGGAGAACTTCGAAGCCTTCCGCGGCCGCGCGCCCGCGCCCGATGCGCTCCTGCGCCAGAAGGGTCTGCTCGCTGCCTGAGCAAAAAAAGGGAGGAGGCGCATCTTGCGCCCCCTCCCGATAGAAGTCCGCAGTCCGTCAGTCCTGCAGTCTTGAGGGTAACTCTTACAGGGCGATCACGCCGCCATCGTTCTTGGTGATGGCGATCACCGCCGAGCGCGGGCGCACCGTGGCGGCGGCCGAACCGGCCTGGCTGTCGGGCCAGTGGCTGGTCGGGGCGGCGGGGGTGCCGTCCTCGCCCGGATGCTGGATGCCGACGAAGAGCGTGCGGCCGTCCGGGGTCATGTCGATGCCGGTGATCTCGCATTCGACCGGGCCGGTCAGGAAGCGACGCAAGTTGGCGGCGCTTGCCGCCGTGCCGACGATCGTGGCCTGCTGCGCGGTCGATCCGCCCGAAGCCTTGTTGGTAATCGTCTTCGCACCGCCGTCTCCGACGGTTCCCGGCATCGCTGCAAGCATCATGCAGTTGGTGCGGTCGGTCATCGCGCCGTCATCGGTCTGGATCCACATGACCGGCTTCACCTGTCCTGCCGGATTGGTCTTGCGCGAAAAGTACAGGCCGTCCGGGCTCGAGAAGTCGTTGTCGTTGGTCAGGCCCGAGATGTTGACGTTGACCGGGTCGGCATCGGTCGAGTCCGCACCGAAGAGATAGATGTCCCAGGTGAACGCGGTCGCCGCGGTCGTGTTCGCCTTTTCGCGCAGGCGGATGATGTGGCCGTTGGGGCTGCCGTAGCCGGTCGATCCCGAAAGCTTCGGATCGCCGTAGTGGCGCGGGTTGGCCGCATCGGTGCCGTTCAGCGGACGATTCGAAGCATTGTTGTTGGTGAGGGTAAGGTAGATCTCGCCGGTCACCGGATTGCCGGCAGTCCATTCCGGGCGGTCCATCGGCGTGGCGCCCAGCGCGTCCGCGGCAAGGCGGGTGTTGATCAGGATGTCGGCCTGGTCGGCGAAGACGTACTCGGGCGTCGAACCCTTGGCCGGACGGTTGGGAACCTGTTTGAAGACCAGCGGTAGCCATTCACCGGTACCGTCCGCGTTGAAGCGCGCGACATAGAGCGTACCGTTGTCGAGGTACTTGTCGCCCACGGCGAGGCGGTCGGCGGCATTGGCGTCGGCCGCATCCCAGTTGGCGTTCGAGACATACTTGTAGAGGTACTCGCGGCGCGAATCGTCGCCCATGTAGACGCCGACGGGTTGGCCAGCGGCGATCTGCACGAAGGCCCCTTCATGGCCGAAACGACCGAGCGCGGTACGCTTGCGCGGCGTGGAAGCCGGATTGTAGGGATCGATCTCGACGACCCAGCCATACTGGTTCGGTTCGTTGCGATAGTCGTCGGCGGCGCTCGCGCCCAGGATCGTCGCGTTCCACTTTGCGAACATGTCGTCGCTCGGGGTCGCCTTCGACCATGAGAAGTTTCCACTGGTGCTGGTCACGCCGTAGCGCGAAAGCGCAGTCAGTTCGCGGGCCGTGCGGGCAGTGGCGTCACTGGCGTCGCGGCGGAAGTAGAAGGCCCAGTTCTCTTCGCAGGTCAGATTGGTCGCCCAACCGCTGATGCCGTTGGCGCAGTTGTTGATCGTGCCGCGACCGGACTTGCCGTCCTTGGCGTACTTGGTGACCAGCATGGCCGAACCGGCAGCGGGTCCGTGCAGGCTCATCGGCGTGTTGGGCGTAATGCGGCGGTTGAAGCTGCTGTTCTGGACGTAGCTCCAGGTAAGGTTGCCGGAGTCCTTGTACTCGGAAACGCTGACGCCGTGCGCCTCGATTTCCTTTCTGGCTTCTGCCGCCGGGCGCGAACCGTCGCCATTGGTGGTCGGGCCGTTCGGGTGCAGGTACTGCACGTTCAGGTTTTCGTGGTTCTGGACCATGAGGCCGCGGATCGAGCTGCTGTCGTCGCGCGATCCGGCTGCATTGAGGCCGAAGAAGTGCAGGGCGTCGCCGTGGTCGCCGATGCGCTGGGCGAAGTTGTCGTCCGACCCGTCGTTGGCATAGGCCGAAACGCCAGCGGCCAGCGGGTCGCCCAGGCGCGTCATCACCGTGACCGAATAGCCTTCCGGCACCGTCACGATGTCGTTCAGGTTCTTGGCAACAGCGGCAAAGCCGAGGACCGCCGGTGAGACGCGCACCGTGGTCGAGGCAGTCTTGCTGACACCGAAGATGTTGGTTGCCCGATAGGTGAAGACGAGATCGGTTGCAGCTTCCACGGCGGGAGCGATGAACGTCACTTCGTTGCCGCTGCCCATGATTTCGACGTTCGGTCCACTGGTCTGGGACCAGCCGGAAGACTTCAGCCCCTTGATCCCGGTGGCGCTGCCCGTGAGCGTCACGATGCGTCCTGCGCTTGTCGCCGCGTTGTCGCCGGCGCTGACCACCGGGCCCTCGCCGTTGCCGTCATCCGAACTGCAGGCGGCGAGCACGGCCGTCCCGAAGAAAGCCAGGCTCGAAGCCTTGGCGCCGCCGAAGATTGCCTGGCGCCGCGAGAAGCGCTCGGCCGCAAGGCTCTCGAGCGACGGGGTGAGGCTGTCGTTGGTGTCGACATCGCCATCCGAATAAGGGGTGGGAGGAAGCAGGTCGGTCATGGTTGCCCCGATGTTGTTGATCGAAGCCGGTTTCCTATGGTCCGATTGTGACACCCCATATCCAGTTCCGCGACAGCCCGGCGACGGCGCAATGACACTTTTGGGAAAGCGGAAGCGATCCACCGGCTGGCGGATCGGGGTTTCATGAAACTTTTTTGAAAAAAGGGTTTGACCGAATCGTGGGTGGGACTTAGAGGGCCTCTCACCGCGGCGGAACACACGGTTTT
>NZ_FVZE01000001.1 GCF_900168325.1 Novosphingobium mathurense
CCGGGGGCATGTGGTTTTGGGCAGGATTAGAGGCAGACGATGTTTTTCTCTCCCTCGGTCCCGATTGGGGCTGGACTGTCAGGATATGTCGCCGAGATTTCAGCCGCGTTCATCTGCGCGGCCTTGGGCATCGCGCCGACCGTTCGCCATTCCGATTATGTCGGCTCATGGCTCGAAGTCATGCGCGAGGATAACCGCGCGATCTTCCGTGCAGCGGGTCAGGCCAGCAAGGCCGCAGATTATATCCTCGCTTATGGCGAAGACCAAAACGGGAGGCAGGCGGCATGATCCCGCTTCCTCCCGATCTTCGCGCGAAGCTGCTGGCGAACGGGGCCGCGCGTGGTCCCGACCATGCGCCGCTCTTGAAGCTGTTCAATCCCATCGGCGCGGCGACATGGCTTGCATCGGAACTCTATGAGGACGGCGACACCCTGTTCGGACTGGCCGACCTTGGTTTCGGATGCCCGGAAATGGGCACGTTCAGCCTCACCGAAATCGCATCGGTCCGCCTTCCCTATGGCCTGCGGATCGAGCGCGATCTGTATTTTCGCGCCCGCTTCGGCCTCACCGTCTATTCCGATGCCGCGCGTATCGCGGGCCGCATCACCGAGGACGAGCGGCTACTGGCAACGGCGGCGCGCGCGCGTGAATTGAACCGAAACACCGAGATTCCGCCCGACCCGGACGGATGAGCCCGCGCGGACTCTTCTCCGCGTTTATCCCGGCTCCGTCCGCCGCAATTCCCTTAACAGTGAACGGAGCCGGTCCACCCCAAGAAGGAGTGAAGACCCATGCAACTCGCAAATATCGAACTTGGCAAGCTGTTCGTCAGCAAGACCAATATGCGCCATGCCGACAAGGCCCCGGACGTTTCCGACATTCTCCCCACCGTGAAGGCGCGCGGCGTCATCGTGCCGCTGATCGTGCGTCCCGGCGAGGACGAGGGCAAGCCTGATATGTTCGGGATCGTCGCAGGCGCGCGCCGCTTCCATGCCGCCGGTCTTGCCGCGCAGGAAAACGGCGAAGCCGACGCCCTGCCATGCGCGATCATGGAGCCGGGCGACGATGCCGCTGCACTGGAAGCCTCGCTGATCGAAAATATCGGCAGGCTCGATCCCGACGAAGTCACCCAATGGGACACCTTCACCCGCCTCGTGCAGAAGGAAGGCCGGACGCCCGAACAGATCGGGCAGACCTTCGGCCTTACCGACCTTTATGTCCGCCGCATCCTTGCACTCGGCAATCTGCTGCCCCGCATCCGCAACCTCTATCGTGATGGCGAGATCAATGCCGCGAGCGTCCGCCATCTGACCCTTGCGACCAAGGCGCAGCAGAAGGAGTGGTTGGCCCTGTTCGACAGCCCGGACGAATATGTCCCCACCGGCCAGCAACTCAAATTATGGTTGTTCGGCGGCGCGTCCATTTCCACCAAGAACGCGATCTTTCCGCTCGACGGATATAAGGGCAAGATCGTCGCTGACCTGTTCGGCGAGGACGGCATTTTCGCCGATGCCGATCAGTTCTGGCGCGCACAGAATGAAGCCATCGCCGTCAGGCGCGACGAGCTTCTGGCCGCTGGCTGGGCCGATGTCGAAATCATGGAACCGGGGCGCTATTTCCATGCGTGGGAATATGAACGGACGCCCAAGACCAAGGGCGGCAAGGTGTTCATCAGCATCACCCACGGCGGCGAAGTCGAAATCCACGAGGGCTACCTGTCGGGCAAAGAGGCGAAGAAGGCCCGCGCCCAGCAAGCCAGATCGGGCCAAACCGAGGCCGACAAACAGGCCGCGCGCGACCAGCGCAGCGAGACGACGAGCAGCTTGCAGACCTATATCGACCTCCACCGCCATGCCGCCGCCCGCGCCGTGCTGACCGACCATCCCGGCGCCGCGCTGCGCCTGATGGTCGCCCATGCCATCACCGGATCGCCGCTTTGGACCATAAAGACCGAGAGGTCCCATTGCCGCAATGAGGCGACCGCCGAGAGCGTCGAAACCAGCACGGCGGAAGCTTTATTCGATGCCAGACGCCGCGCGGCTCTGGCGCTGCTGGACTTCTCGCACGAGGAACCGACCGTCACGGGCGGGAATGGCAGGAGCGAAGGAACCGCCGCGATCTTCGCCCGGCTGCTCGCCCTTGGCGACGGCGATGTGCTCGCCATTCTCGCCGTGGTCATGGGCGAGACGATGGAAGCAGGCAGCGCCGTGGTCGAGGCCGTGGGCAGCTATCTCAAGGTCGATATGGGCGCGCTATGGACTCCCGACGATGCGCTGTTCGATCTTGTCCGTGACCGGCAGGTGGCGAATGCCATGCTGCGCGAAGTGGCGGGCAAAAAGGTTGCGGACGGTAATATCGCGGAGAAGGTGAAGACGCAGAAAGCTATTGTCCGCGACTGCCTGACCGGCAGCAATGACCGCAGGAAGGTCGAGGGCTGGGTTCCCCGCTGGCTGCGTTTCCCCGCGGCCAGCTATACTGCCCGGCCTTTCGCGTCCCTCGCCAAGTGGAAGCAGATCGAGCCGCATATGAAGGGACTGCCCACGCCGCTTCCCGTCGAGATCGGGCCGGTCGATCCCTACGCGGTCGCGGCGGAGTGAATTAACAAAGGGACGGCAATCGCCGTCCCTTTCACCATGTCTGGCCTGAAAAATCGCGCCGGTACACGCGGCTATGCCGCGCGTACCGGCGTATACAGCATTTCGAAAAAATCGTCGGCCAAATCGCAGGCCGTCTGCGGCAGCAAGCCATCCACCGTTCCGACAAAAGTCGATCCATCGAACATCGCTTGGGTTGGATCGAGTCTGGTGCGCTCCTGAAACCGCTTGAACATGGCGCGCATCAAGGTGGTGCCCGCATCGCCACGGAGATGCGCGTCATAATTCTTCTCCGTCGATATGCAGTCCCAGTTCAGCCGCCAATATTTGCGTCCTATATGCAGATAGACGAAAGGGACGTTGCGGCGCTGGCAGGCATAAAACCAGTTGTCGTTCGCTGCCCGCTCACGCTTGGCGAAAGCCCTCCAGATCGGATCGGGCAATGCCTCTCTCGCCATGCCGCTCAGATCAACGGCCTGATCGTCTGCGCCGAAGTCACTCAACCGTTCAGTCAGTTTCACGTCGCTGACCCGAGCGAGCGGCGGATATTTTTCGCGCGATGCCTTCATCCCGGCCAGCAGCGCGGCGTGCGTGCGATAGCCGAGCGCGGCGGCCAGCCCCTCGCTTATGTAGCTGGATTTGACGTGCGGGAGCGCCGTGCGCAGGCGGCTTTTGAGGTGATGAAGATTGGCATGCGTCAGCAGAATGGCGGCCATGCGACCGTTCCTTTCGTATTTAGCCGTCATTCGCCGATTACGTGACGGCCCGAAAAGGATCGGTGCGTCGTAAAGATTTGATCCGCTTTGACCCGGCGACAGGTCCGGTCGGATCGACCGCCGTCCATGCTATCAGTTCCTTCCGTCAGCACAAGCGGCAGGTGCGATTCCCCCGACGACAGAGCATCGTCCGGCAATCCTGCGCTCATATGTCGGCAGGCTTCGGGGACGCGAAAGAACGTCCTTGGGCGGACAACCGGCCTCGCTTCGCATCTCGCACCGGGCGCGATCTCGGCTGCATGTCGGACCTATGGGCGGTCCTGGCCGCCCGCAACCGGGATGCGCTTGCCTATTTTCCCCGCCGCGTGAACGCGGCTCCTCGCGGTCGCTGCGCTCCAAAATAGCCCGCGCACCCGGTCCTTCGCTTACGCTCCGGCCCTTGCGGGTGCAGGCGTCCCGGCCAGCCCATCACGGTCCATGCATCGCCGGGGATCGGCTCCGGCGGACAGTAAAGGAGTATATGTCATGTCCACTCTCGGTATCGTCTCGCGCAACCCTGAAACCAACGAAATGCGCGGGAGCATCGCGCTCCTCGGCCGCCGCAATCCGGTCGGCATCGAGATCGTTCCCAATCCCGCCAAGGCGAGCGAACGCCAGCCCGATTTCCGCATCTACAGCGGTGCGAACGAGCTCGGCGCTGGCTGGATCAAGGTCAGTCGCGAGACCGGAAAGCCCTATATCTCGCTGCGCATCTTCCACCCGCAGATCGCGCAGTGGCCGATCTATGCCAATCTCGGTCGCGCCGCCGGGCAGGACGATGACGACGTGCTTGCCGTGATCGTCAACGAAGCTGCCTGACCGGCTCGCAGGCCCCCGCGTCCTCTCCGGCGCGGGGGCTTTGCGTATCCAATTCCTGGATCGCCCGAATCCGGGGGCTGGCTGAAACGGGCCTGCCCGAGCGCACCCCGGCGCGTCCAAATGCTCTCCGGCATCCGAGGCGATGAACCCGTCGCTTCCATGCCCGAAAAAGGAGCATCAGACATGGACGACGACGATCCGAACGCCCGCGCAGCGCGGGCGCGAAAGGGCAGCCCGTTCCTCAATACCGCACAGGCCGCCTTCTATATCGGCCTCAACTGGCGGACGCTCGAACAGATGCGGTGGAAAGGGCTCGGCCCGCGCTTCCGCCGCCATGGCCGTTTCATCCGATACCATATCGACGACCTCGACGAGTGGTCGCGCACCAACGGCCAGATGCCCCCGGCGATGGGAGGCCGCGATGCGTAAACGGCTCCCGAAACCCACGCCCGCACCGCTGCTCGAATGGCATCCGCCACTCGCCCGCCAGCTTCGGGGGCGCCGCCGACCGGTCCTGATCGCAGGCAGCATCGGCTTGGCTCTGATCGGGCTTACCACGACGCTCGACTTCGCCATCCGGCCAGCCCCGCGCCTGATCTGGAATGCGTCGGCGAGCGCCCCCATCGGGCTGTGGCGGGTTGATCCCTATGCCCGTTTCCGCGCTGGCGACATGGTTTTGGCACACACGCCCGAAAGCGTTCGCTCGCTTGCCGCCGCGCGCCATTATCTGCCCGCCAATGTGCCGCTCCTGAAGCGGATCGCCGCGCGCGATGGCGATGATGTCTGCGCGCTCGGTTACGAGATTTTCGTCAATGGCGCGAAGGTCGCGGATCGCCGCACCGCCGACCGGCAGGGTCGCCCGCTGCCCTGGTGGAACGGATGCGAACTGCTCCGGGGCAGGCGCGTGTTCTTGCTGATGGATGCGCCGGACTCGTTCGATGGTCGCTATTTCGGACCGATCAATGAGGACGCGCTGATTGGAAAGGCGGTGCCATTGTGGCTGCGCTGATCCGTCCCTTCACGCCGCTTCTGCTCTCGCTCGCGATACCGTCCGCGACGTTAGCGCAGTCCACGCCAATGGTGGAACACGTCTCTCCGGCGATCGAACGCTGGCGTTCATTCATCGCCGAAGCCTCGCGCCGGTTCGGCGTACCACAGGCATGGATCACGGCCGTCATGCAGGCCGAAAGCCGAGGCCGAACGCATCTCCATGGCCGTCCGATCACCTCCAGCGCCGGTGCGATGGGACTGATGCAGATCATGCCCGGCACATGGGAAGCTCTGCGCCGCCAGCACGGGCTTGGTCCCGATCCGCATGATCCGCGCGATAATATCCTGGCGGGCACAGCCTACCTGCGCGCCATGTATGATCGCTTCGGATATCCCGGTCTGTTCGCCGCCTATAATGCTGGCCCCGGACGTTACGCGGAGCATTTGCGCACAGGAAGGCCGCTTCCCGGCGAGACGCGCGCCTATATCTCCCAGCTCGCGCGAGCACCGGCCACGCCCACGATGCCGCCTGCGATCCTGTCGGGAACGCGGCTCTTCTTCGCGCTGGGGAGGGTGAGCAAACCGGTCCCAACAGCCAGCGAAGCGCCGCCAGAAAACCCGCTGTTCGCGACACTGGAACAGTCGCGGGAGGATCAGAAATGAGAGATCCGGCGTTTGTGGAGAGGAGGATATCCGCTCAGACCAGCCCAGTATCCGGCATGGATCGGGCCGCCTCAAGGACGACGCCGGACACGATTTTTTCCGGCTCGGCAAGGCAGGTTCCCTCCTCATTGATATGCTGCCTGGCCGGAAAAAATCGCGCCCGGCATCGCCGCTCGCGCGGCCGCTTCGCGGTCCTTGACCCGACCCGCTCCATACCGGGCGCAGCCTGCATCTTTCGAAGATCAGGAGGCGATGATGACCATTCAGCAGCATATCGACGAGCTTCGGGCCGAACTGTCATGGAACGACGATCCGGCCGAAATCCGACAGATCGAGGCCGAATTGCAGGACGCACTGGCAGAACTGGAGCGGCAGCGACGGGAGGATTGACGGGGTTTGGGGAACGGTGTCGCCCGGCGTCGTTCCCGGCCTTTTCCATGATCGCGGCAAAGGCAGGAAGACGAAGGACGGGAGCGTTTCCGAGGGGAGAAAGGGTAAGGCAAGATCAAAGAAATGGCGTCATGCCCTTCGGGCACTCCGCCATAACTCATTGTCTGCACATCATTTTCTGGATGATCGCCGATGGCGCCATCCGGGAGGCTGTGGCGCCATACCCCGTCGAAGCCCCCGGATTTCTGGGCTTTTCCATGGCGCCATCGGCAGAAGCCGGAGGGATGCGCCATGTCCGATGACGACGAGATCAAGCCGCGTCTCGGCAAGCAGCGCAGCACCCCTATCCGGCGCGGGCGCAGCTATATGAGCCAGGTCTTGCAGGCCGCCAATCTCGCCGGCGGCATCAAGTCCGGCGGAGGAAGCCGGGGCCGGTTCCACGGCAACCGCTCGGGTGTCGGCGTGGGCGTCGGCCGCGTGCTCGCCTCGCGCGACCGTTTCGCCGCTTTTCGCCAGCGCCGTGTCATGGTCAAATCACGCATCGTCCGGCTCGACCGGGCGAAGGGAATGAACGCCGCACGCGCGCATCTGCGCTATATCCAGCGCGACGGCGTCACCCGCGACGGCACGCCGGGCCAACTCTACACCGCCGAACAGGAAAAGGCCGATGGCCGCGCCTTTCTCGAACGCGCGGGCGGCGACCGGCATCAGTTCCGCTTCATCGTCTCAGCCGAGGATGGTCAAAGCTACGGCGATCTCAGATCGCTGACCCGCCGCCTGATGACACAGATGGAGCAGGATCTGGGCACGAAGCTGGACTGGGTGGCGGTCGATCATTTCAACACCGGCCATCCCCATAGCCATATCGTCCTGCGTGGTAAGGACGAGCGGGGTCGCGACCTTGTCATCGGTCGCGAATATTTGACGGGTGGCATCCGCGAACGCGCCGCCGAACTGGTGTCGCTCGATCTGGGGCCGCGCACCAATCTCGAGATCAGCGACCGGCTGCAGCGCGAGATGGAGCAGGAACGGTTGACGAGCATCGACCGGCGTCTGCTGCGTGACATGGATCAGGATCGGATCGTGGAAGCCGCCGACCGCGATCCATTCCAGCAATCGTTGCGCGCCGGGCGATTGCAAAAGCTTGGTCGGCTGGGTCTTTCGGGCGAGATCGCGCCGGGTCGCTGGCGGCTCGCCGAAGGTATGGACGATGTGCTGCGCCGGATGGGCGAGCGCGGCGACATCATTCGCACCATGCAGCGGGCCTTCACCGACCACGAGCTGGAGCGCGCAGGAGCCGACTATGCGATCGCCGATCCCGCGACCATGATACCGATCGTGGGGCGGGTGGTGGAACGCGGCCTTGCGGACGAGATCAACGACCGCCATTATCTCATCGTCGATGCGACCGATGGGCGCAGCCATTATGTCGATATCGGCAAGGGGGATGCGACCGATCCGATCCCGGCGGGTGCGCTGGTACGGATCGACCCGAAATCGACGATCGCCCGCGCCGTGGATCACACTGTGGCCGAGATCGCCGCCGCCCATGGCGGGCGCTACAGCATCGACATCCATCTGCGCCATGATCCCAATGCCACGCAGACCTTCGCCGAAACCCATGTCCGGCGGCTGGAGGCAATGCGCAGGGGCCTGGCCAGAGAGGGAAGCGGGATCAAGCGGGAGGCGGATGGCACATGGATCATTGCGCCCGATCATATCGAGCGCGCCACCGCGTTCGAGGCCCAGCGGGCGAAGACTGCACCGGTCATCGTCAATACGCTCTCCACACTTTCGCTCGACCGGCAGGTGGTCAGCGACGGCGCGACCTGGCTCGATCGCCAGCTTGTCGGCGCGGAAGTGGAACCCCCGCGCGATGCCGGCTTCGGCAAAGAAGTGAGGGAGGCGCTCGACCGGCGGCGGCAATGGCTGGTGGCGCAAGGACTGGCGCAGGAGGAACAGGGGCGCATCGCCATCCGCACGAACCTGCTTGCCACCCTGCGGCGACGAGAACTTGCCCGTGTCGCCGGGCAGCTCTCCAGCGAACTCGGGCTGGGCTATGCCGAAGCCCGAAACGGCGAGCGAATTGAGGGCCTATATCGCCGGCCGGTCGAACTCGCGTCGGGCCGCTACGCTCTGATTGAAAAGAGCCGCGAATTTACCCTCGTGCCATGGCGGCCGGTGCTCGACCGCCATATCGGTAAGGAGGTCTCCGGCATCGTGCGCGGCGATGCCATAAGCTGGACCATCGGTCGTCAGCGCGGACCATCAATTTCGTAAGGGGCAATGACTGGGGTGTTCGACGATCTGGAATGGCCGGTTTCTTTGTCTATCTGGCCGGACTTGCCGTTCGTTCATTCGGTGATTGGCGCCGTTGAAGTGATTGTAGTGACGGTCCGGACACTCGACCGACCGTGACAGCCAATGGTTGGCGCGGTTCACGAGAGCCCGGCCCGCAAGGGCGTGGCAATAAGTCATCGGCAGGTAATTGAGTGTTAAACGGGGAATTCGCAACGCAGGAAAAGTCCGGCAGCCACGGACATCAAGGCTTTCTGATCACCTTGGTTTTGTAGACAGTTTCTTTAACGTCGCCAACTGTGCGTTCGACACCGACCCACATATCTTTGCCGTCGCCATCGTATTTGGCGCTATCCGAGAGCTTCTTATACGAACGCGAAGAAATATAGACGCACCAGGGATAGTTTCGCACATCGGAAAGCTTGGCCGAGAATGCCGGTGCCTTTCCTATCCAAATGAGATCGTTATTATTACTGATGCCAGCGCGAACGGCGCGGGCCACACCCACGTCGATCCCTACGCAGTGGGTGATTTGCAACTCGTTGTCGCGCACAGATTTAAATTTTTCCCGTGCTTTCGGCGCGATGATCTTTTCAACGACATAGTCTATCTCTCTTGCGCAGTTTGCAGCGTTGCTGTTTGGCGTGTCTCCAATAAAGACCCCCATCACGCGATCACCGTCGAAGCTGCGAATTTCTCCGCCCCAGGCCCTGATGAGGCGGGTGGCAACGTCGAGATAGGCCCGGATAATCTTCGCCGTCGTTTGCCATTGGCAAACGCGGGCAAGGCGAGACGATCCAGCCAAATCGGCGTAGAGGAACACAGCATCGAGCTTCACGGCACCGTTGCGGAGCGTCACGCTGTCGGAATCCGGCACGGTCCGACCCTCGCGCTCATCCCAGGCGACGGAAAAAATGTCATCGACGGAATCGCTCAACGTATCGACGAAAGAAGACATTCGGACCTCATATCAAGCAATCAGCGGGCGCGCCTGTCGGTGAACACGCCTTCCTTTTCAATGTGCTCCTTCGCTTCGATGCAGGCGTTGCGCACCGTGCGCTTCATTTCATCGTCGGAACCGGTCCGATATCGCAACGTGGTCAAACCTGCTGCATCGCTCGGCAAACGAACGCCGTCATCTGCGCAAACTAGAAGCATTGATCGCCGACGCCCCAGCACGCCGAGAGAAATCCCAAATTCGAGATGGACATTGTCGCGAGCAACTTGATGGGTTTCGCCTCGCATGGTGAGGGTGTCATCCGCTCCGACAACGGCAATCGTGAAGTCGGACGATTCAATCGCGTCCATCAGCGAGCTTATGGGATAATCGGAAATGCTGAATGTCCCTTTATCCCACAGTTGAACTGCAATTTCCTTGGAATCGAGATTCCGCACGATTTCATTCGCGACACCGATCTTCTCAGATGACGAAATCACGAAAATTCTGGGAATGTCATTTGTTTGCCCAATGCCCTTGTTTCGCTCGTCAAGCCGTCCTGCGACCACATCAAGCATCCGCTTCAAATAGGCAGGGCTATCGCGCGTAATCTCATCCAGCGCAGTGCGCTTGAGGCGAAGTACTAGCGCCTCGCCGATCGCCGAAACGGTAGCCGTGCGAGGCCGCGCTGGGGATGTACCGGTAAGCTCCCCTACATGCGTGCCAGCCTCGCGTACCGCCTGCGGACGCCCGTTGATGGTGATCTGCATCTTTCCGGCAAGAATGAGAAACAGGTCGTCGTCCCAGTCGCCTTGCTTGATGATGACATCGCCATCGGCAATTTCCTGCAACACCCCGGCGGCAACGATCTGTTCGGCAAGGTCCTTGTCATTCGCGACCAAATCCTGGCCGCAAACCGCTTCTATGAGCCTGCCTTTGTTTTCGTCTCCACTAAATCTATCCAGCAATGCGCCCATAGTATCCTCCAATCCTTTCAGCGTAATCCGCACGACTTCATTTTACCGCAACAAGTTTCGCCCAAAGCGCGGGCATCCTGCCAGTATTTTTCAAGATGAAACTTCCTCTTCTGCTCACAAGAGACAAGTTCCAGCATTAGCGTCCGCTTCTTGCAGTCCTTGCGCACAATCGGCCACTTGCGACGACTTTTGTGCTTGCACCCTATTGGGCATGGTGCCCGACCGTTGATCGGGTTGCCCTTCTTGTCGAAAAAACGAAGATTGGGATCGGTGATCCATGAGGGCTCGCCCAGATAGGCGGCGGCGTATTCCTCTTCAAAGCCAAGCTCGCGTGCCGCGATGAGCGCCTTTTCGTGCCATTCGCCTGCACCGCCATGGTCGAGCGCGTGCGCTGGCGGCCAGATACCTGTCTTTTCGGCAATCGACTGGCAGCAAAGGTACTGCCTTAGTTGCTCCCACCATTGAATGGCCGTCTCGTCCGATACCACTTCGAGAGTATGCAGGTCCAGACAAAAGGTCTGATCGCGTTGTATGTGGCGTTCGGGACAACGGGCCGGGAAATTTGTGCCGGGAGTTTCTTCCCTAACGCTGAGCGTCGAATATCCCTGTATGTGCAATTTTATGCCGGAGCCCGACCAGAGAGTGCCGGGCACATACGCTGTGCCTACAAGAAACAGCGACGACGATGTTTCTATCGAAAACCAGGCGGGGCAGTTGCCTTCTAAATGACGGGATGGCATGGCCGCTCACAGCTTCGCATGTGCCCTCATTGGCTCGGGTGCGTGCGCGCGCATCGGCTCCGCCTGCACAGACGAAACGTAAGGCGATGCCATTGTTCCCAGAAGCATTGCCGACGCATCATAATCCATGTTGGAAATGACGCGCTCACTCCCAAAGATTTGCCGAACGACGGCAGGCGCAACCGCATAGGCCTTCTCGCCTATCGCGGTTTCCGTTCCTGTGCACCGGCGCTGTTCGTTCTCCGAAACGCAGGTGGCGCGGCTTGTCGCAGTCCTGACGCTGGCCGCACCGCGAAGCCCGATGCGGCAGATTGGTGTCGGGCCGAAGTCGATGCCGATGGCAAGGCCGAGGCCCGCGATACCCGGCAAGGCCATCTTGCAAAGATCGAAGGAGGAACGAATACCACCTGCCGCGTTCACTGAGGCACGGATGGAATCCATCGCGTTGGTCTCGCGAGAATTTCCCTCTGCGAGAAGTCCGTGCACACAATCGCCGACGAAGCGCACTTTGCGCCCCCCAAAATCTTCCCGCAGCACAGCAGCCATCTCGGCGCGGAGCACATGCAGATTGGCAACGGCTTCAGCTACATTTTCGGTCTGGATTGCGTGATCCACATAGGCAGTGAAACCGTCGATGTCTGCGAAGATCGAGGCCAGTGGCATGCGTATCGCGTTGCTGGGGGGATGCTCGGCAAACACGATGTCCTTGAGCGGCGGTTCCTTATGGTGAAAGCGGAAGGCTGCATCTGAAGCCTGCTCGGGATATTCGCGGCGCTTCATCTGAGCTTCAAAATCAATATAGGCTTTCGCCAGACGCGTGTCGGCATCGAATGTCTGACCTCGGGCACTGACGCCCTCTTGCAGAAATCCTGTTTCCACGGCCTTTGCCAGAGCGGTGAAGGAAGTTGGCGCGTTCTGGTCTCTCGCGTGCTGCACACGATTGCTGAGAAAGATGCCTTCTTCGTCTCCGTCAGCGAGCTTGGCCGCATGGTTTGCAGGGCTACCGATGAAAAGGGGGTCGGGCTCGTCACGCTTGCCGCTATCGATTGCCACCGCCGGACCGCTGTCTATGCCGACCCGCACCGCCGTTTGAAACTCGGGGAAATCGTTGCCGAGGCGCTCGACCATCTGGCGAAATGCCGCTGCAAACGAGATCGCCTTGCGAATGCGCTCCGGTTCGTTCTCTCGCCCTTCGGGGGTTAGCACGACAGCATGGAGACGTGAGCCGTGGAAATCGACGCGCTGGATATCAAACTCGTCGATAAGGCTGTCGCAGGCACTGTAGTGTGTATGCAGGAATTCTAAAGCGCGCCGATGGCTCGCTTCGGTCTCAACGCCAGCGTCTTCAAGGACACCGTTGAAATCGATGAGGTTCGCATAGATATGCGCACCGTGCGTTGTGATGGCGCGGTTGCGGGGCACACGAAGAATTGCGAGTTTATCGTCAGTGAGCCCGCCGCTCGCCTTCAGAACTCGCCTTTCACCCAGATACCGGGCAAAATCCTCGACGACAATTTCACCTTGCGGAACGGTCTCTTTGAACCGCTGGATGCGTAGTGCTGCACGTTCCTGATTCCAGGCCATTCTACCTCACTCTCCGCAGCATCACGGGCTGCGCTTTCATTGTTGACCGCAATCAGCCCTTTGGCGGATTGGGATCGTTGCCATGGCTGTCGCTGCTGGCGATGCGGCCATCCTTATTGTGGATCCGGAATTCGGTGCCCTGATTGCGGCTGATCTCGCGACCCCGATCAATAGCTTCCCGCTTGGTGTCCGCATGTACGCTCGCGCGTCCTGCTCCACCCCGTTTCACGTCCCATCCGCCGTTTGGATTCGGTACGACGTGGTGGGACTTCGGCCCTTTGCCCATGAGCTGTGCTCCGTAAAGCTCGCGAGGCACACTTTATACCTCTACTCCGAACATGCTTGCACAGTTGCTATTCGGCAGTCAAGCCTATAAAATACCTCTACACCGAACACGGCAAGGCGGGAGAAGCGGTTTTGGCAAATATCCTTGGGGAAAAGATTCGTAAGTTGCGCAAAGAGAAGGGATTGACGCTGGACAAGCTCGCCGATTTAACGGGGTCGAGCAAAAGCTATATATGGGAGCTGGAAAACAAGAACCCTCCAAGGCCGTCTGCGGAAAAACTCGCAAAAATTGCCGAACAACTTGAAACGACAATCGAGTTTTTACTCGACGAAGGTGATGAACTCTCGCAGGAAGATGCGGCCGATGCGCGTTTTTATCGCCAATATCGAAAGATGGATTCCGCGACGAAGGCAAAAGTGCGTCAGATCATAAAGCTTTGGGATGAGGATACATGACCAAGAGCTGGTCGCCGCAACGCTGGGCAAACTCCATCACGACAATGCTCAATGCAGTGTACGGCGATGCACCGAAGCGTTTTCCGGTCAATATTCCACAGCTCGCCAAGGAATATTCAAAGCAGCGTTTCCCTGACGACTCGATCACGCTGGTGAAGGGGGCGTCCTTGCCGGGGTTCGATGGCGCGCTCTACCGTGCCCCATCGGCGAAGAAAGGTTGGGGGATCGTTTACAACGATGCGATCAGGTCGCCAGGCCGGATCAATTTCACGCTGGGACATGAGTTCGGTCACTACCTGCTTCACCGCCTTGCATATCCCGATGGGATGGAATGCGGCGACCAGGACATGGTGCGCTGGGACAGCGAATACGCACAGATCGAGCAACAGGCTAACGAATTTGCCGTCGGCCTGCTTATGCCTCTCGATGATTTCCGCAGACAAATCGACCCAAAAGCGAAACCCACCCTTGATGAGATCGGCGCTTGCGCTGCGAGATACGACGTTTCGCTGATAGCGGCGACGTTACGTTGGCTTCAATTCACCGAGCGCCGGTCCGTGCTCGTCGTTTCGCGAGACGGCTATATTCTTTGGACAAGATCGAGTGATCGCGCGCTCAAGACCGGTGCATATTTCAAGACGGTTGGCCGCCCACCGATTGCGGTGCCCGCTCTGTCCCTCGCCGCGCGCTCCGATCCTCTGAATAGCAAGGGCGCAATCGAGCATGGCGCAGACGTATGGTTTGCCGAGCCATGCGAGGAAATCGCCCTCGTCTCCGACCACTACGATTTCACGATCTCGCTGCTGCATCTTGGTCGAGCCGAAAAGCGGACGTGGATGGACGAAGACGAGGTTGAAGATTCCTTCGGCCTGATGCAGCGCAAGTTGCGCATTGAATAGGGGCGTGGGCAACGACGGCTTTGTCCCCAGATCTGGTCAGTCGGTCCACCGTGAGAGCTTGATGAACAAACGGAAGCTTTCGAGAAGCCAATTTGAACGGCTGAACGACGGCTATGTTGGCGGCACCTGCCTGAACGAAGGTCGGATTACTTTGATACACCCCCCCCGAACCCAAAGCTCCAGCCCATGCAGGCTGGCTGGCGCGCGGAAAGGTGCCTTGGCGTAACCACGTCGATCGACTTGAATCTCAGGGGGCCGGCGCCGACATTTGAGCGATAGTCCAGCCCGACCGAAATGCTCGCCGCCTCGGTCAAGCCAGCGTGGGAAGTTCGGCCGCTATGATCCTGATGGAATATGATGTTGATGGAGATTCGCCGCGACACCTACCGTCGCCTGGCAAGTGTATCTACTGCAAAGAAGCCGGCGTTGAGCTGACCGACGAGCATGTAGTGCCGTTTGCTATAGGCAAGGACGCGACCATCCTTGACAAATCCTGCTGCGTGGTCTGCCAGAGGATCATTCAGCCTTACGAGCAGTCGGTTCTGCGTCACCAGCTCGGTCATTTCCGCGCGTCGGTCGAAGCGCCGACGCGAAAGCCGAAGGATCGCTTCACCTCGCTGCCACTCGAATTCGTCGAGGCCAACGAAAAGGGCGAGCCCATCCGCGAACTAGGCAAGCGCGAGATTCCGATCGCCGCGGCGCCGCTGATCCTCAACCTCTGGCAATCGCCACCGCCGGGCGTCCTTGGTATCCCAATCGACCCTGCTTTCGCGGAGGGACGCCCCTTTCGTTATGTCGAGAGCAAGGTCGCCGACCCCATCCTAAAGGCTGTTGCGGCCGAGGCCGGCATCGCGCACGTCGGTTTCAAGCTGCGGCCCGTCAACCGCCTGCATTATCTGCGCACGCTCGCGAAGACGGCCCATGCATATGTCGCCGCCGAGCTGGGAGTCGACGCCTTCAACCCCTATCTCACCGACATTATCCTCAATCGATCGGATGACATCGCGCGGTATGTCGGCGATCTTTCCGGGGTCGCATCTCTTGAAGGTGCGACCGGGCACACCTTCAAGATTGCACTCGGGGAGGTTCCCGAGGATGCCGGGATCGGCAAAGGCAAGATTGCGGTATTCATGCAGTTCTGGGGAGAGCTTGGCTCACCGCCGCACCTAGTGATCGTTGGAGAGACCCTGATCGACATGCAGGCGTATTTCGCTGCAAGGGGCAATGGTGGCCTGATCGCAGCATAGCCCGGACAACTGAAAGTTGACGATGTCGATGAAATTCGCGGAATTTGTAGATCGCTACGGCGCAACGGATCGTCGTCGCTATCTCATCGGCCTGCTCAAGAACGAGCTTGATCACATCGTCGCGCAGGGGTGGCTTTACCGCGCTTTCGTGTTCGGCAGCCTCGTGAACAGTGACAAGGATGAGCCCGGCGACATTGATGTTCTGCTGTGCATCAGCAAACCCTTCGGTGCGGACTTCTGGCGCAAGCTCACGGCGAGCGAGGACATTCATATCAAGGGCTGTCAGCTGGCCCCCAATTTCGACTCCGAGGCCCGGACAGTCCCGCCGCTTCGGTCATGTCACGGCGTTGAAGAGATGGTTCGCCTGTTCAACGAGAGTACGAAAAACACCGAAGAGGATATCGAGATCTCGGCGGACCAATGCGTCGAGATGACGCTCTAGCTGGCGACCGCCGGCGCGATGGTCGCCGTTATGGCGCGCAGCGTGTCAACGAAAGTCTCCAGAAGCTGACGCCCCTGATCGACCGGATTGGCGTTGGCCTGATCTACGTTCGCCCGCCGCAGCCCGCTTTCCACGAGGCTCGAGCCAAGATGGGCATCGGCATTGCGCAGATCATTGATCCCGAACAGTGGCGCCATCATCGCGCGGGCATCCGCCTGACCAAGCGATTGCTCCAGCAGCTTTTCCATGGCCTTCAAGGTGCCGAGCTTATCCTTTGCGGTGAGCCCTGCCGGCCCGCGCAGCGCGTCCATATCGACCCGCTCCATGAGCAGACGATTCAGCTCCTTTGCGAGCGAAAGGAGACCGTCCAGCTCGATCGCGCGGAACCGGTGGGTCCGCCGAAGGAGCATGGGGATGGAATCGTGCTCCCGCAGCAATGACGCGCCGAACCGCTCTTGAAAGGTGTCGTCGAGGGCGTCCAGCGACTTCCTGATCTGCGCTTCGGGTGCCTGCGTGCCTGCCGGCTTGCAGTTCATCTGGGTATCCCAAAGCTCGCCGGGTACGCCGCCGTCCAAAGGCGTGCTGTGCGCGGCCCAGACGCGCTGTTCCCAGCCGTCGAGCTTGGCGATGTCCTTTGCGAAGATCGTAATGAGCCCCAGCGCGTTCACCCCGAAATGGATGCCCGTTTCGCCGCCTGCGATTCCGCCGGTGTCGCGGCTGTACCAGCCAAGCGATCCGCCCCGATATCGAAGCAGTGCGGGCACGAGCGATGGCTGAAAGGCGATATAGGTCATGGCGCCGATACACTGCGCTGCCGTCTTCCGCTCGCCATCAGGACCGACCGCGAAGCTCACCTCGTCGGCTTCAGGATCGCCCCGCACGCGGATGCTCTGTGCCCCCGGCTCGAACCACTCTGTCCGCCACAGCGCGCCGAGGCCTCTGAACTTGTGGCCCCGATCGGATAGGAATTCGACGTCACGGATATATTTTTCGCGAGTATCCCGGCCAGCTTCGGACTGAACGTGCTCGTCCGCCCATTCATAGGGCGGCTTGGCAATGAAGTTGGCGGACCGCTCGTGATAGCTCGATGCGAAGAGCACCATATCGCGGGAGACCAGGTAGTCGGACAGCATCTCGGCGCGAATTTCGAGAAGCACGGGGCGATCCTCCTCGTCCCGCTTGAGGCGTGCGACCTCGATCCATCCTTCATCGGGGCGGAGCCACACATCGCCTTCGCGTTCCAGCTTGAGCGCGATGACGAGATCGTGATGGAGATGCCAGATTTCCGGAGACCAGCCGCCTCGGGCCTGCGCCAGGACCAGATGGGTGCCGACGGCCTTATGACCCTGATTCCAGTCCGACTGGACATCGGCAGGCCGATATACCCCACCATCGAAGGTCGGTCGGTGGGCCGAGGTATCAACCTCGCTCCAGCTAAAGCCGTCGACCGCCCCACGATCGGCGGAGGCAACTGCGAGAGTCGCGATGCCGGTATACTCCCGGATATCACCGATCCCCTCGAAGGGGCTCTCGTGCTCTATCTCGCCGTTCTGGCGAAGCGGTATCCAACTCCGCCCCTGTATGGCGCGGATGTCGCTCAGCGCGAAGAATTCCGGGGAGAGGAATTTGGTCATCCCACTGCAAGCCCGCCTCGTCGTTCCTCGTCGAACTGTTCGAGGATGGCACGCAGATCCTCCACTCTCACCATTAGCGTGGTGAGCTTGCGGGTGCGAGGGGGCGCGTCCAAGCTGGCCTCGTCGTCGTAGGTATCGGTGAGGACGTCGACCCAGACAGCGTCGCCCTCTCCGAAGCGGGGATCGAACGGATCACCGAAGCGGAGCCATCGCCTGGAAACGTCACAGCTGGCGGCGCGCCGGCCGCGACGCGCGCGTTCACGCTGAGCATAGCTGATGTAGCCATCGATCGGGTTGTCGCGTGGCATGAGATCCCCTTTCCTCCAGTAGATAGGTAGTGGACTGGCTGGGCGCCATGCCTGGACTCAAATGCCGAGGCTTAGCCCCGGCCGAACTGCCAATCGACACCGCCTCCCGGCCCCATGCTCGTTTATCTGCTGCACTTGCGGCCCCTCGATCACCGGGCCAAAGAAGCGCCTCAAGTCGCCGCGTGAATGAAAGTCGGGTTTCAACGGCCAAGTAAGGCGTAGTGGCGGATGCAGCCCCGTTCAATGATCCCAAGCGCCGAGTGAGGCAGCGATATCTCCAATTGAGCGGAACAAGGTCAGAGGATCGTCCTTGGAGGGTAGAAATCCCCACCTTCGCCAAAACGTTGCCGCCTCGTCATCCACGGCATTGACCACCAACGCGCGCCCACCGATCAGTCGGGAGGCGGTCACGCATCGCTGCAACGCATGTTTGAGCAGACCTGTACCTATGCCTTTGCCAGCCCACTCCTGATCCGTGGCAAGCTGAGCCAGCAGCAGGCAAGGGACGGGATCGGGCGGTTGCCCGGTTCGGATAGATCTGGGAAGCTCAGCCGGAATGATCGACGTCGGCGCAAGTCCATAATAGCCGATGACTTGCCCACCTTCGTGGACCACCATGACCGCCGTGAAGCCCTTTTCCTGATTGGCGAGCGCTCGTGTCTGCAACCAGCGGTCGAGCGAGGGCTTACCGCAGGAGAAGCCGGATACATCATGCGCCGTCGTCAGCGGCTCCGGGCCGGAGATCCCCAAGGATTATTCTCCGGTGACTGGACGGTCAGCTTCCCATGGCGCGACGCGGCGGAACAGTTCCACCATCTCGGGAACGGGAACCGCTGGGCCGGACACAGCGGCGAGGAAAGCGTCGAACCCTTCCGCGGTCATGCGGATCGGTGTGGTTTCCATCAGCACCTCCTCGGCCGCACGCACGGCGGCATCGCGCACGAAATCGGTGCGCGAACGCCCCCGCAGCCTAGCGGCACGGTCGATGATGGCGATGTCGGTATCCGGTAGCCTCATGGATAGCGGATGTTCTTTGCGTTGTGCGGGCTGCGGCATGTTTCAACTCCGCCAACCCATATGGCAGATTGTATTGCATTTTGCAATACAGGATAGCGCGGGCGGCAACCAATGTCCGCTCGGCGGCATCCGAGACCGTGCCTTCAGCGGGTTTGGCAGGGTGTAACCGACGTAACGCCCTTCCGCTGATCTGATCCAGCTTTGGCCCTCTTCGTGCCGCCTGTCGCGGCCCGCGAGTCGGAGCCAATGCCATGACCCCTACCAAGCTGCTTGTCGGGCAGATATTCGTCGTTTTTGCCATCGTGATATTGGGCGTGTGGGCCGCTACTCAGTGGGCCGCATCCATGCTCGGCTATCAGGCGCAGCTTGGGACGCCTTGGGCGGTTGCCTTCGGTATTCCGATTTATCGGCCCTGGCAGCTTTTCGCCTGGTGGTATCACTACGAAGCTTATGCACCCCAGGTCTTCGACAAGGCCGGTGCGCTGGCGGGGGCCAGCGGCTTTCTCGGTTGCGCGTCGGCGATCGCCGGTTCGCTCTGGCGGGCGCGACAGAACCGTCACGTCACTACTTATGGTTCCTCCCGCTGGGCTTCGCGTACCGAAATCGCAAAAGCCGGGCTGTTTGGCCCCGCCGGTGTATTCCTTGGCCGCTATCGCGGGGACTATCTGCGCCATGACGGCCCGGAGCATGTCATGGCCTTCGCGCCAACGCGGTCGGGCAAGGGCGTTGGTCTTGTTGTGCCATCGCTGCTGTCCTGGACCGGCAGCGTCGTCGTGCATGATATCAAGGGCGAGAACTGGCAGCTCACTGCAGGTTGGCGCTCGCGATTCTCGCATTGCCTGTTGTTCAATCCGACCGATCCGCGTTCCACCCGCTACAACCCGCTGTTGGAGGTGCGCAAAGGCCCCGACGAGGTGCGCGATGTCCAGAATATCGCGGATATCCTCGTCGATCCCGAAGGCGCGCTCGAACGTCGCTCGCATTGGGAAAAGACCTCGCACAGCCTCTTGGTAGGGGCGATACTTCATGTCCTCTATGCCGAGGAAGAAAAGACCCTCGCGCGGGTAGCGACCTTCCTGTCCGATCCGCAGCGATCCTTCGCTCACACGCTGCGGCGGATGATGGCAACCAATCATCTGGGTACCAAGGAGCATCCGAAGGTCCACCCGGTCGTTGCGTCAGCGGCGCGCGAAGTGCTGAACAAATCGGAGAATGAACGCTCCGGCGTCCTATCCACCGCCATGTCATTCCTTGGACTTTATCGCGATCCAATTGTGGCGCGGAACACGGCCGCATGCGACTGGCGTATCGCCGATCTTGTCGATGCCAAATCGCCGGTATCGCTCTATCTGGTCATTCCGCCGTCCGACATTTCGCGGACCAAGCCGCTGGTCCGCCTTGTCCTCAACCAGATCGGCCGCCGCCTGACCGAACGACTGGAGGGCGACCCGAAGAAAAGTCGCAAGCATCAATTGCTGATGATGCTCGACGAGTTTCCGGCACTCGGGCGACTCGACTTCTTCGAGACGGCGCTGGCCTTCATGGCGGGCTACGGCATCCGGGCCTACCTGATCGCGCAGAGCCTCAACCAGATCAGCAAGGCCTATGGCGAGAACAACGCCATTCTCGACAACTGTCATGTCCGCATAGCGTTCAGCTGCAACGACGAGCGCACGGCGAAGCGTATCAGCGACGCGCTCGGCACAGCGACCGAATTGCGTGCTCAGCGCAACTATGCCGGACACCGGCTCGCCCCCTGGCTCAGCCACGTCATGGTGTCACGGCAGGAAACGGCGCGCCCACTGTTGACGCCGGGAGAGGTAATGCAGCTCCCGCCCGCCGACGAATTGGTACTGGTGTCTGGCCTTGCGCCGATCCGGGCGAAGAAGCTGCGTTATTATCAAGACCGCAATTTCACCTCGCGCGTACTGCCCGCGCCCGATCTCGGTCGTAATGACGACGGCGACGCGGCTTATGCTGACCGGCCCGATCCGCGCCCCGACGACTGGGGTGGCGAAATTCGCGGTCTGCATGATGGGCTGATCCCCGCCGCTGATGAAGAAGGCGCGACCCTCGATGATGAAGCCGAGGGCGGCTTGCAGCAGCAGCGCCACCCCGGCTTGCCGGAGGAACAGAGCGTTCAGCCCGCAGAGCCGGATCGTGAGGTGCTTACGGGCATCGAGGACGAGAGTGACGCGGGCTCCGATCGGCAGACCATGGATCGCCTGCGCGGTCTGCGCAGCGTGCAGCGTGCTCATGCCATGAATGAAGCCGATCGCGGCGACGACCTCCTGCCGAGCTTCTGACGGAGGTCGGCACGATGAAGCCCCGCCATCACCTCTACCTCGACGATGATCTGACCGCCCAACTGGAGCGACTGGGATCGAAGCCCGGCACGTCCAAGTCCGCGATCGTCGCCGACGCGCTGCGCGATTATCTCAATCGACGCGCGACGCGCGAAGTGGACGACCTGCTCAAGACCCGGCTCGACCGGATCAGCACCCAGCTTGGCCGGATCGAGCGCGACAGCCTGGTGCTGCTCGAAACCCTGTCGCTGTTCGTGCGCTACCAGCTCACCGTAACCGCGCCGCTGCCCGATGCCGACAAGGCCGCGCAGGCGGTCGGACGCGAACGCTTCCGCCGCTTCGTCGATCAGGTAGGGCGGCAACTCGCCGCCGGTCGGTCCATCGCTTCCACGCCTTCCGATAACGGAGGCGGACAATGAGCGGTGGTGTCAATCTGACCGCCCAAGGCCGTCGCCGGGCGATGCTGCGCACTGCGATGGGACCGGCGATTGCCGCTGCGCTTTCCGACCCGCGCGTCCTCGAGATCATGGTCAATCCGGACGGTTCGCTCCGGCTCGATCTGCTGGGCGAAGGCCGTGTGGATACGGAAGTGCGGGTGGAACCGGCGGAGGCTGAACGCATCATCCGGCTGGTAGCCTCAAACATCCGCGCCGAGGTCCATGCCGGCGCGCCGATCATCAGCGCCGAACTGCCGGAAGGCGGGGAGCGGTTCGAAGGGCTATTGCCGCCGGTGTCGGCCGCACCTTGCTTTTCCATCCGCAAGCCGGCCGCGCGCATCCACACACTGATGGACTATGTGACGGGCGGCATTATGCGCGCCGAAGTCGCGCTGGCGCTGTCTATGGCGGTAGTCGAGCGCAAGAACATCCTAGTCGCGGGCGGTACGTCTTCAGGCAAGACCACGCTGGCGAACGCCTTGCTGGCCGAGATGGCGACGCTCGACGAGCGCGTCATCATCATTGAGGACACGCGCGAGCTGCAATGCGCCGCGCCTGACACGGTGGCGCTGCGCACCCGGCCAGGCGTTGTGACGATGGCTGACCTGGTGCGTTCGACGCTGCGTCTGCGCCCCGATCGCATCATCGTCGGCGAGGTCCGGGGCGGCGAGGCGCTGGACATGCTCAAGGCCTGGAACACCGGTCATCCGGGCGGGATCGCCACGGTTCATGCCAACAGCGCGCGCTCCGCGCTTTACCGTATCGAGCAGCTTGTTGCCGAGTGCGTCATCACTGTGCCGCGACGGCTGATCGCCGAAGCCATCGACATGATCGTGTTCATCTCCGGCCGGGGCACCGGCCGCAGGGTCGAGACCGTTGCCGAGGTGGGCGGACTCGATGCCGACGGCGATTTCGCCGTCACCGACCTCATCATCCCCCACAGCACAGGAGATTGAATCCCATGTACGCCCCCAATGCGTCCTTCGTCCGCCACTTGCCCAACAAGTTGCTGCTCGCCACCGCGACGCTGCTCTTGCCCATCTCCGCGATGGCCGCCGGGTCCGGCATGCCGTGGGAAGAACCGCTGCAACAGGTTCTGGAATCGGTGCAAGGCCCAGTCGCCAAGATCGTCGCCGTCATCATCATTATCTCGACCGGCTTGGCGCTCGCCTTCGGCGAAACCTCTGGCGGTTTCCGCAAGCTGATCCAGATCGTCTTCGGCCTGTCGATCGCCTTTGCCGCGTCCAGCTTCTTCCTGTCCTTCTTCAGCTTTGGCGGCGGAGCGCTGGTCTGATGGCCGGGGCCAAGTCCATCGCGGCCGGTGAGCACATCGAAGGTTTCGAGGTGCCGCTGCACCGCGCGCTCACCGAACCGATCCTGCTTGGGGGTGCGCCGCGCGGGATCGCGATCCTCAACGGCACACTAGCCGCCGCGATGGGGCTGGGTCTCCAGCAATGGATCGCGGGGCTTTTGCTCTGGCTCGCCGGGCACAGCCTCGCGGTGTTCGCGGCGAAACGCGATCCGGATTTCGCACCCGTTATCGCCCGTCACCTCCGACAGAAGGTCTACCTCTCATGCTGAACCTGCGTGAATACCGCAATGGTGCCGATCGCCTTGCCGATCATCTCCCTTGGGCCGCGTTGGTGGCCAAGGGCGTGGTGCTGAACAAGGATGGAAGCTTCCAGCGCACACTCCGCTTCCGTGGTCCCGATCTGGAGTCGGCGACCGAAGCTGAGTTGGTTTCGGTCTGCGCGCGGGCGAACAATGCACTGCGGCGTCTGGGATCGGGCTGGGCGCTGTTCTTCGATGCCGAACGTATTGAGGCGCTGGGCTATCCCGGCAGCGTCTTTCCCGATCCCGCGTCCTGGCTCGTGGACGAGGAACGGCGCGCGCATTTCGATGGGAGGCGGGGTCAGCATTTCGAGAGCCGCTATCATTTGACCCTCTGCTACCTGCCGCCCGCCGATCAGGTGAGCCGCGCCGAACGGGCGCTGCTCGAACGCGAGACACCGCAACAGGATCGCGATTGGCGACAGGAACTGCGCGGTTTCATCGCCGAGACCGACCGGGTTCTGGACTTGCTTTCAGGTTTCATGGCCGAGGTCCGCGCGTTGGACGACGCTGAAACGCTAACTTTCCTCCACGGCCGCATTTCCGCAGGACGCCATCCCGTCGTGGTGCCGGAAACACCGATGTATCTCGACGCCCTGCTGGTCGATACGCCGCTATCGGGCGGGATCGAACCGATGCTGGGCGAAGCCCATCTTCGCACCGTCACGATGCTGGGATTCCCCAACGCGACCCGGCCCGGCATTCTCGACGCGCTCAACCATCAGGGTTTTGCCTATCGCTGGGCTACCCGCTTCATCGCACTGGACAAGACCGCCGCGAACAAGGCGCTAACCCGCATTCGGCGGCAATGGTTCAACAAAAGGAAGTCCATCGCGCAGCTTATGCGCGAGGTGATGATGAACGAGCCGGTTCCGCTCACCGACAGCGATGCCGACAACAAGGTTGCCGATGCCGATCTCGCGCTTCAGGCTTTGGGCGGCGATCATGTGGCATTCGGTTACTACACGGCCACCATCACGGTGTCGGACAAGGATCGCGCTGCGGCCGATGAAAAGGTTCGCATCGTCGAGCGTATCGTCAATGGCCTGGGCTTCACCTGCATCCGCGAGAGCGTCAATGCGGTCGAAGCCTGGCTGGGGTCGCTGCCCGGCCATGTCTATGCCAACGTCCGGCAGCCGCTGGTCCATACGCTGAACCTGTCCCACCTGATGCCGTTGTCGTCGGTGTGGGCAGGCCCGGCGCGCAACGATCACTTGGCCGGGCCACCCTTGCTTTATGCCGAGACGAGCGGATCGACACCGTTTCGCCTGTCCACCCATGTCAGCGACGTGGGACATATGTTGATCGTCGGCCCAACCGGCGCGGGCAAGTCCGTTCTGCTTGCGCTGCTTGCCCTGCAATTTCGTCGATACGCCGGGTCACAGGTCTATATCTTCGACAAGGGGCTGTCGGCGCGCGCCGCCGTGCTGGCGATGGGCGGCGAACATCATGCCCTTGGGACAAGCGACGCGCTGGCGTTCCAGCCCTTGCGGAATATCGACGATGACGCCGAGCGAGCATGGGCCGCTGAATGGATCGGCGCGCTGCTCGCCCATGAGCGGATCGACGTCACGCCGGAGATCAAGGAAGCCCTCTGGTCCGCGCTTAGCAGCCTTGCCAGCGCTCCGCCCGAGGAACGGACGCTGACGGGCCTTTCGGTGCTGCTCCAATCCAATGCGCTCAAAGCGGCGCTGATGCCCTATACGCTCGAAGGCCCGTTCGGCAGGCTGCTCGACGCCGCCGAAAACAGCCTCGCGCTCTCCGACGTGCAATGCTTCGAGACAGAGACGCTGATGCACAGTGCCGGCGTCGTTCTGCCGGTGCTGACCTATCTGTTCCACCGGCTCGAAGAGCGCTTCGACGGGCTGCCCACGCTTCTCATTCTCGACGAAGCCTGGGTGCTTCTAGACAACCCGCTGTTCGCCCAGCGCATCCGCGAATGGCTGAAGGTTCTCCGCAAGAAGAATGTCAGTGTGGTGTTCGCCACCCAGTCGCTCGCCGACATTGCCGACAGCAGCATTGCCCCGGCGATCATCGAATCCTGCCCGCAACGCATCTTCCTCGCGAACGATCGCGCGATCGAGCCGCAGGGTCGCGCCGCCTATGAGCGGTTCGGTCTCAACGACCGGCAGATCGAATTGATCGCCCGCGCCACGCCGAAGCGGCATTATTATCTGCAATCGCGGCGCGGCAATCGCCTGTTCGAACTCGCCCTTGGCCCCATCGCGCTCTGTCTATGCGGCGCATCCGATCCCGAAACCCAAAACCTGATCGACGCCCTGCTGCGCAGCGAAGGCGCTGACGGCTTCCTCGCGGCCTTTCTCGAAGCACGCGGCTTTTCCTGGGCTTCGGAACTGATCGCTGACTTTCCCGGTGCGCAGCGCACCGGGACCGAACCCATCACCCCCCAGCAGAAGGAGCTATTGTGATGAAATTCCGCCCATTCGCCGCATTTCTGGCCGTGACATCGATGATCACAACCGCCGTGATCGTGCCCGTCGCCCCGGCGCACGCCATCGTGGTGTTCGATCCGTCGAACTACGCGCAGAACGTGCTGACCGCAGCTCGTACGCTACAACAGATCAACAACCAGATTCAGGCGCTTCAGAACCAGGCGTCGATGCTGACCAACATGACCAAGCATCTCCAGCGCCTCGATTTCTCCTCGCTCACGCAGATCACCCGCTCGATGCAGCGGATCGGTACGCTGATGAACCAGGCCGAGGGCATCGCCTTCGACCTCGCCTCGACCGACGAGGCATTACGCCAGCAGTTCCCCGCCGTGTTCGATACCGCGCTTTCCACCAATGAGATCGTCACGCAGGCCCGTGCCCGCTTTCAGGCCTCGATGCAGGGCTATCGTCAGACGATGCGCGTGCAGGCCCAGGTGGTCGAGAATATCGGGGCCGATGCCGAGTTGCTCGGCGAACTCGTCACGCAGAGCCAGTCGGCGACCGGCAGCCTGCAGGCTGCACAAGCGACCAACCAGCTCATCGCGCTCAGCACCAAGCAGCAGTTCCAGATCCAGCAGATGATGGCGGCGCAATATCGCGCCGATGCGCTCGAACGTGCGCGCCAGCAGCAGGCCATGGAAGTCGCACGCGAGCGCACGAAGCGCTTCATCGGCTCGGCCCGGATCTACACGCGCAACTGACGGCATCCATAAAGGCGGCCCGGCCATGAACCCCGACCTCAACATCATCGACAGCTTCCTCGAAGCCTTCATCAGCTACATCGATTCCGGTTTCGGCCTGTTGTCGGGCGATGTGGCATTTCTCACCACGGTGCTGATCGGCATCGATGTGACCCTCGCCGCGCTGTGGTGGGCAATGGAGAGCGATCAGGATGTGCTCGGCAAGCTCATCAAGAAAGTCCTCTATGTCGGGGCCTTCGCCTTCATCATCGGCAACTTCAATACGCTCGCCGAGATCATCTTCCGCAGTTTCTCCGGTCTCGGCATCACGGCGGGCGGCGGGGGCGTGTCGGCCGACGACCTCATGCACCCCGGCGCGATCGCCGGCACCGGGTTCGAGGCAGCGCATCCCTTGCTTGAGAAGGTGTCCGAACTTTCGGGCTTCCCGGATTTCTTCGGCAATTTCCTGTCGATCGCAGTGCTGCTTATCTGCTGGTTGTTGGTGGTGCTGGCCTTCTTCATCCTTGCCATCCAGCTCTTCATCATCATCCTCGAATTCAAGCTGACGGCGCTCGCGGGGTTCGTCCTCGTGCCCTTTGCCCTCTGGAACAAGACCAGCTTCCTCGCCGAACGAGTGCTGGGCAATGTCGTGTCGTCGGGCATCAAGGTCATGGTGCTGGCCGTCATCATCGGCATCGGCACCAATCTCTTCGACCAGATGACGACACTGTTGGGCAGCGATCCCGAGATCGCCGAGGCCCTGACGCTGCTTATGGGGGCGCTGACCCTGTTCGGCCTCGGCATCTTCGGCCCGGGCATCGCATCGGGCCTCGTTTCCGGCGCGCCGCAGCTTGGCGCTGGCGCTGCCGTCGGCACGATGGCGGGCGCGGCGATCATGACGGGAGGTGCGGCCGTGCTGGGGACGCGTGGTGCGATGCTGGCGGGACGCAGCGGCATGGGCGCGATTCGAGCCGGCACTGCAATGGGATCGGCCGCCTCCAGTGCCTACAGGCTCGGCCAGGAAACGTCCGGCAGCGCCAGCGTTGGTGCTGGCCTCGGCGGTATCGCCACGGCTGCTGGCGGCGCGGCGGCGCAAAACGTCAAAGCCGCGACCTCGCGCATTGTCGGTCCGATCCGGGAAAGCGCGGCGAAGGGTAGCCAAGCCGCATGGACTGCCGGCCGCACATCGCCGGTGCCCTCCGCTCCGTCCAGCGGCGCAACTCCATCCGATCCAGCTCCGGCATGGGCGCGCAATCTGCACGCGCAGCAGACAGCGCGTCATCACCGCCACATGGCCGTGCAGGCCGTCAAGGATGGCGACCGGCCCGGCGGCGGAGCCAATCCCGACCTCAGCGAAAAGGAGTGAACCCCATGATCTTCAAACGATCGATCCAGCGCTATGGGGTCACGCCCCAGCCTGAATCCCCCTATCAACGCGCCGGCCAACTTTGGGACGAGCGTATCGGTTCGGCGCGCGTACAGGCGCGGAACTGGCGGCTTGTCGCCTTCTCCTGTCTCGGTCTGACCGGAATCCTCATCGCATCGAATGTCTGGCAGTCGATGCAGGCCCGTGTCGCACCTTATGTGGTCGAGGTGGACCGCTTGGGCGAGGCTCGCTCGGTCGCGCCGGCGATTCAGAATTACAAGCCGACCGACGGACAGGTCGCATGGCATCTGGCGCGTTTCATCACCCATGTCCGTTCCGTTTCGACCGATCCGGTGCTGGTGAAGACGAACTGGCTCGCCGCCTACGACTTCGCCACCGACCGCGCTGCGATATTCCTCAATGAATATGCCCGCTCCAACGACCCCTTCGCCGGGATCGGTCAGCGCAGCGTTTCGGTGCAGGTGACCAGCGTGGTGCGTGCGTCTGACAGCAGCTTTCAGGTCAAATGGACCGAGAGCATCTACGAGCGCGGCGGCCTTGCGAAGACCGAGCATTGGACCGCTATGCTCACCGTGGTGATGCAACCGCCCAAGACGGCCGATGCGCTCCGCAAGAATCCGCTCGGGCTGTTCGTCAACGCGATCGACTGGGCGCGAGAACTGGACGGCCAGCCATCCCAACCGCGAGACGCATCCTCCTCACGGGAGCCACCTCCATTCAGCCCGACGATTTCGAACGCAGTTCCGGTCGCATCAGAGCCGACGCCGAGCATCACCCCATCCACTTCCGAAAAGAAAGGAAACCATCCATGATCCGGAATGTCGCACTGAGCGTGCCGCTGCTGGCGCTCGCCACGGCCTGCGCCGGAAAAACGCCGCCACCCGCGATCGCGCTCGATAGCGCGCAGTTCCAGCCTGCTATATTGGAGGCCGAACCGCCGAAACCCGTCGAGATCGTGCAGACGCCGGTTCCGCTGCCGCTGCCGGGTCAGCTTCTGCCCCGGCCAACCGTCAGTCGCGATACCGGCCTGCCGACCGCAAGAGTGGAGGCCGCTAACCGGGCGGCGATGCGAGAGCCGTCGAGCGCGGGCTATATCAATGCGGTGCAGGTCTATCCCTGGACCGAAGGCGCACTATACCGCCTCTACGCCGCGCCGGAGCGGGTCAGTGACATCGCGTTGCAGCCCGGTGAGAAGCTCGTGGCCGTATCGGCAGGCGACACGGTGCGCTGGGTCATCGGCGATACCAGCAGCGGTGCCGGCGAGGACACGCGCGTGCATGTGCTGGTCAAACCCTTTGCCCCAGGTCTTGTCACGAACATGGTCATTACCACCGATCGGCGGGCGTATCATCTGGCGCTCGAAAGCACCGACAAGACCGCCATGGCAGCAATCTCGTGGACCTATCCACAGGACCGGCTCGTCGCCTTGCAGCGCCAGAACATCCGTGCCGAACAGGCAAAGCCCATCGCCGACGGCGTGACGCTCACCAATCTCAAGTTCCGCTACAAGATCACGGGCGGCAATCCGCCATGGCGTCCGGTCCGCGCATGGGATGACGGCAACAAGGTCTATATCGAGTTTCCCGCGCGGCTCGATCAGGGCGAGGCGCCACCGCTGTTTGTGGTGGGGCCGCTGGGGCAGAGCCAGCTCGTCAACTACCGGGTCAGTGGCAATCACTATATCGTCGATCGGCTGTTTGGCGCGGCAGAATTGCGACTAGGCGAGAATCCTCAGGCCGTCGTGCGGATCAGCCGCACCGATGGTCAGGCTAGGAGGGCAAGCAAATGAGCGAGCCGCCTGTCGATATGGCTGCGCCCGATGCCGCCACCCAGGCAGCCCCATCCAGCACCGCGGGAACCGGCAAGGTCGCTCCCGAGAAGCTTGTCCTTCGGGCCGCACCGCGCCGGGTGGTGCGCTTTCGGCGCGGCGTAATCGTTGGCGGTGCGGCGGTGGCATCACTTGCCATTGCTGGCACCGCCTGGATGGCGCTGGGGCCGAAGACCCTCCAGATCGTCCCATCCGAAGACAAAGCGATCACCGACCGGCGGACGCCCGCCGACGCTGTCGCCAACCTGCCCGGCGACTACAGCAAGGTGACACCAACCACCCCGATCCTTGGCGATCCGCTTCCCGGTGACCTCGGCAAGCCGATCCTCGACCGTCAGCGCGAGCTTGCAGCCGAGGGAGCGATACCATCCGATCCGGCGGCCGCGCCGCAAGGTATGACAGCGGCAGAACAGGCCGCCGAAGCCGAACGCCAGCGTATTGCCGCGCAGGCCCATCAGGCGCGCGAGGCAGGTGTGATGGTGCAATCGTCAGGGTGGGCCGCAGGCGTTTCGATGGCAACCGGCAGCGATGGCGCGGCCACGGCCAGCATTACGCCGGCAACCGAAAACGAGCAGGCTGGCCATCTCGCGCTCGATCCTGATCGAGACCAGAACGCGCAGCAGCGCAAGCTGGACTTCATCGGACAACAATCGTCCAGCGGCATCTATAACGCCCATGCCCTCCAGACCCCGGCGTCACCTTATCAGATCATGGCGGGGAGCGTGATTGCCGCCAGCCTCATCACCGGTCTCAATTCCGACCTTCCGGGCATGGTGGTGGCGCAGGTGACGGAGCCGGTTTTCGACACCGTGACGGGTCGGATACTGCTGATCCCGCAGGGCTCGCGCCTGATCGGCAGCTACGACAGCGTCGTCGCCTTCGGTCAAAGCCGCGCGCTGCTGGTCTGGCAGCGGATCATTCTGTCCGATGGCAGTTCCATTCAGATCGACAATCTCCCGGCGACCGACGCGGCGGGCTATGCTGGCCTGTCCGACAAGGTGGACTTCCACACCTGGCGCCTGCTCAAGGGAGTCGCACTGTCGACCCTGCTTGGCGTCGGAACCGAATTGTCGCTTGGCAGCGATGAAAGCGATCTTGTCCGCGCGATCCGGCAATCCACCCAGCAGTCCGCCAATCAGGCCGGTCAGCAGATCGTTTCCAGGAACCTCAACATCCAGCCCACCATCACCGTCCGTCCCGGCTGGCCGCTTCGTGTGATCGTTCACAAGGACATTCAACTTCGGCCCTGGGGTGACGCTCGCTAACAAGGAGATGTTCCGTGCTCAAACTCGCAAAACTGCCCGATCGTACACCGGTCAAGATCGGCATCACCGTCACACCGGACATTGCTCATGCGCTTGCCGACTATGCGGCGCTCTACAACCGCACCTATGCCGACAAAGCCGAGGTAGCGGACCTCATTCCCGCCATGCTCGAAACCTTCCTCGCCAGCGACCGCGCATTTGCCAAGGCCCGCAAGGAGATGGAGGCCGGCACATGATGCGCAGGAGGATTATCGGCCGGTTCAAGCGGTCGAAGCAGGGCGGATGGGAAGGCGAGATCAGCACGCTCGCCATCCAGCGTCAGATCCGTCTCGTGCCCAATGACGACCGCGTGAGCGACCGGGCGCCATCGTTCCGTGTCATGTTGGGCTGGCACCACATTGGCGATGCCTGGGAGCGAACGTCGCATAGCGAACCGCCGCGCGAATATCTGCGCGTTCGGATCGATGATCCGTTCTATCCGATCAGCGCCATGCTGTTCCCCGATGCCGAAGGGCTGACGGCGCATCTGGTGCTGCCACCGGAACGCACGAATTTCCATTCGGACACGGCCGGATGAAAGAGACGCATATGCCAGAAAGGGCGGAATTCACCGATCCGCCCGAACGGCTCCTGAAAATGGAAGAGGTCAGCCGTCGGGTGGGCCTTGGCAAGTCCATGATCTATCGGCTGATAAGTGAAGGACGTTTCCCTGCGCCTTATAAAATCTCGCCCTTCGCTTCTCGCTGGAGCGAGCATGAGATCGTGGCCTGGATCGCCGAGGTGAAGGATGGGTTCGAGGGTAAGCGACGCAAATTCTGGTGAGGCTTCCGCCGATCGGATCGACAGCGTTTCCGCTCAGGGCGCTGCCACTGTTACAGGCGAGCGCCCCTTCGCGGCCTTCATGAGCTTGCGGTCGAAGGTCAGGAAGGCAGAGCATCCATCGGATTTCGCCAGATGGAGGGCATCGGCGAAATCCATGCCCTCGCGCATCCAGTCCAATGCCTGCGCAAGCAGCAGGGGCTCCTCCACGGTAACGGCCGGCAGTCCGGCCAGACCGCGCAGTCCGTTCGCAATCTGATCGGCCGTGAACCCATATCCGCTGCGCAAGACCCATTCGCTCTCCAGCATTACCGTCATGGGCACGAAAATATCCCCGCTTTCGATCGCGGTGCGGGCGGCCCTGGCCTGCTTTTCGTCGTCGGCGGTCAGGAAGCGGACGATGATATTTGTATCAATCGCGCGCACGGCGCTTCGCCTCGCGCGCGATTGCCGCGTTCATATCTTCGATCGACAGGGCTGGGCCTTCATGATGCAGGGAACCAAACAGCGTATCGATGCTGGTTTCGGGAAAGGCTGGCACGGGCTTCAGCAGAACTCCATCGGGCGTATCTTCGACGGTCAGCCGCGTTCCGGCAGGCCAGTGCCGCAGGTCGCGAATGGCTTTGGGCAAGATCACTTGTCCCTTTGTTGAAACAACGGTCGTCAACCGCTCTTGCACGCCCATGCCGATTCTCCAAAAGTAAGACGTAAGTAAGATAGTTATATTTGCTGGCGTGGGCAAGGGGCTGCCGAGCATGGTCGTCCAGCCTTGGAAGCCGGCAGGCGGATCGCAAAATCCGTTTGGAAAACATCGTGGGTTCGATTACCATCCCGTCCGTCGAACTGAGCCTCTAAGCTTCAGTTTTTCAAAGAAGAATGTCTCGTGGTTCCAAACGTGGATCGGCTTGACGGTTGTGATTTCGGACAGCTTTCAAATCAGCCACTTACAGGCTGAGTTCGAATCCCTCCCGCTCCGCCAATCACTGTAAATTGCTGTTAAGATTCAGCATATTGCCGATGATATGATGGCTTCACTCAACGTAACGCCCAACAAGTGATGCCTTTTTTGCCTTTGAGTAGGCGCGCAAGAGCATCGTCGTCTTAATCAAAGCACAAGTATTGTTCCTTCGAACGCCGATGGATCGTGCAAAGTGAGGACATGCTTTTCTGAAAATGATTAAATTTCTGAATTGTATCAGTTCTTGGCGCTGAGAAAGTTCTTGTAGTGCTACCTCTCGATTGCGGTGATTCGTTATGCCGCGAAAAAGGGGGAATAATCCAATGAAGGTATCGCTTTACGGGGCCCTGATTTGTGTCGCTCTGGCGGCCTCGCCAGCCTTGGGGCAGGAACCTGCTGCAACTGTACAGTCAACAGGAACGTTGCGTGGCCAGGTTCAAGAGGCCCCACAAGCTCCGGTTGCTGTCTTGGCGCCTGTGCAGCAGGTTAATGTCCTTCGGGCCGGGACAGAGATACCCCTCATCATGAGGGAAGAACTGACCACAAAGAAAAAGAAGCTTCGCGTGGGTCAGCGCTTCCAAATGGAAGTGTCAGAAAATGTTACGTCGAATGGGGTCGTGGTGATCCCCTCGGGAACTCCTGCGATTGGAGAGATAACCGAGGTTCGAAACAAAGGAATGTGGGGTAAGTCGGGATACATTGGTGCCCGCGTAGTCTCCTTGAGATTGGGAGACCGTCACATTCGTTTGACCGGCAATTTTGACGACAAAGGTGTAACAGGCACAGGTGGCGTTGTCGCAGCTGTTGCCCTTGTTCCCATTGCAGGCTTCTTCACCACCGGTACGAGTGCGTTCATAGCAAGCGGCGCGGGCGTGAAGGGCTTCCTCGACGAGGATATTGCCTTCCGTCCTGTTGCTTCGCAGCTGCAAGTTATCGACGTTCCGGTTCAGGCATCTGCGGCATCAACACCGGCAGCATCGCAGAACGCGATCCCTGCGAAGTAACGAATTTTCAAATTGCCCTGTTCGCTGTCTTTTGACTGGCGATGGGGCAATTCACACAGAATTGGAGGAGGTGCCGTGGAAGACCAGTCAAGGGTCCGAGCAGTGCAGCACATTATGGCTACGCTCTTCTCCGCACAGGACGCGATACGAGAATTGGCGCCTGGGTTCCGTTGGGCAGGCCTTGGCAAGCTTCCAGGTGACTACGATGAGTTCGTTGCCACCAAGCACTTTGGCCTAACCAAAGTCCTGGCTCGTTCGAACGGTTAGGCTATTTGCTGACTTACCGGATACGCCAGCTTCATAGACGCTTTTTGCTTAAGCGTTGAAATGGCTGATCTTGACGGTAAGCAGGGATCAAGGTTGACGCCGTTAGGCGGTCGAAGAACAGATGCGTCAGGGCTCCAACTGTTGGGTTGTCGTGCAGGGGACGAGGTAAAGGATGAAGCATTTCACATTGATTGCCCTGGCAATCGCCATTCCCACTGGCGCGAGCGCGCATGCAAGCGGTTTCGAAATTACGCTTGCGCGCGCACAGAACATGCAAGGCGCGATCGTGCCCGAAGTCGTATTGACCGTGGATACGGGGCGCACGCGGCTTGATCGAGGGCAGTTGCAGAATTCCGTCAGCAGTCAACTGTCGCGCGTCGGGGTCACTCCACACACGGTGGAGGTCCAGTCGGTCGCGACGGCAGCCATACAATTCGCCGCAGATCAGGACACGGGGCTTCAGAGCTTCTGCTACGAAAGATGGTGCGCCAGGGTCTCGCTTGCGAAGATCAGCCATTGATGTGATCTTGAACCATTGACGGTTATTCTCGGCGACAACCGCCGGAGCGCTTTCAATTTGATTCCTCCAAACGCAGCCAGTCTTCAACGTGCCCCTTACAACCTTCAGTGATCATTTTTGACGATCCGGGATACAGCACGCCCGCTTCCCCGATGCCGGTCGCAAATCGCTCAGCAGCTGAAAGTGGCGATCTGTTCCGCTGGCACCAATGGCCGAGATTGGAGGTGAGCAGCAGTTGCTCGCGTTGAAAGGCTCCAGCTAGGACGGGTCTCGATCATCTATCCAATCCACAATTATCTAACGCGTCGCCTGGAAGCGTAATTTACAGGCCTTGGGCATGGGCCGCATGACTCGACGAAACTGATCGGGGCAGAGGTAACGGCATGGCCGCCATGGGCACTTCGGAAATCTATCTGATCGCGCTGACTGCGATCCTCGGCGTGCCCTATCTCGTCTGGCGCCTCCTGCGAACCGAGTACTGGGCACCGCTCGTCGTGGTCCAGATCGTCGGCGGCATCCTGCTCGGTCCCGGCGTGCTCGGCGCGCAATTCCCCGCAACCCATGCATTCGTGTTCAACCCGCAGGTCATGGGCGCGCTCAACGGCGTCGCCTGGTGGGCGGTGATGATGTTCGTCTTCGTCGCCGGTCTCGAACTCGACCTCTCTGACGCCTGGACGCACCGTCGCGAGACCTCGATCACCGCCGCCTGCGCATTGCTGACTCCGCTGGCTTTCGGCGCTCTCGCCGCCGCGCTGTTGTTGCGCATGCCTGGCTGGATCGGACCGCGCGGCACTTATGCCCAGGCGGTGCTCGGCATCGGCATGGCCTGCGCCGTCACCGCGCTGCCGATCCTTGTACTGCTAATGGAAAAGCTCGGCATCTTCCGCAGGCCGCTTGGCCAGCGGATGCTGCGCTACGCCAGCCTCGACGACATCGCGATCTGGGGTGTGCTTGCGCTGATCCTCGTCGACTGGGAGCGGATGGGGCGCCAGGGCCTCTTTCTCGTAGCCTTCGCGGTCGCGGCGTTCGCGATCCGCGCTCTTTTCCGTCGGATGCCCGAGCAGGACCGCTGGTATCTCTCGTTGATCTGGCTTGCCGCGGTGGGCTTCGCGGCAGACTGGTCAGGGCTGCACTTCATGGTCGGTGCCTTCCTCGCCGGTGTCGTCCTAGACGCGCACTGGTTTGCCCGGGAGAAGCTCGACCAGTTCCGCGAGTTCCTGCTTTTGGCGGTGATGCCGGTGTTCTTCCTCAGCACCGGCCTGCGCACCGATTTCGGCGTCGGCGGAGGCATGGGCGCCGCCGTGGTGATCGGCGCCGCGCTGCTGTTCCTCGTTGCGTCGGTCGCGGGCAAGCTCGCGGGCGTGCACCTCGCGGGGCGCCTGCTTGGCTGGAGGAAGGGCGAGGCATCGCTGATCGGGTGGATGCTCCAGACAAAGGCGCTGATCATGATCATCTTCGTCAACGTGCTGCTCGACCGCGAGATCGTCACCTCCGAGACGTTCACTGCGCTCCTGCTCATGGCGGTCGGCTCGACGATGCTGACCGTTCCGATGACCAAGCCGCGGATGGCGCGGCTTGGCACGCCGGGAGACGAGTGAAATGCCAGGCGGGCTGGATGACCGCCAAGGTTCCAGACCTCCCGGCGAGTGCCTCGGCAGTGCTTTGCGAGTATCCTGAACAGCGCTGTCGAGGCTGATTCTCGGCGCATGGATGCCGAACTGGATGGGGTCGGACATCTTGACGGAAGTCGCGCTGGTGGCGCTGGAACGCTATCTTCTTCTTTCTATTCGCGCCATTCTTCCGGGTCCGGGGCGTGGCGAGGTGCAGCTGTCCCAAGCCTGTCCAGGCACTACCGAACCGCGGATGGTCTCGATCGTGCTCACCCTGGCGATGATCGCCGCGGGATCACAACCCGTGCTGCTCGGGGCGATGACCTGAGGCGATCTGGTTGTCTTCTGTCTTATCCAGACGATACGGGCAGCCGGAAGATTGGCGATCGAGGAGTCGCCTCGGCGTGTGTGAAACGGCCAGTTTTTCAAGAGAATCTCGTTGGCTCTTTCGGCAAAAGTCGGTCGCAAGAGCAATGATGCCTCCGCCCGTTGAATTGCCCTTGGCAGAACGCTGGCGACGCTGTTAGACAATTCACATCGGGACCTCGCAACCTCCCGATCAGGCGCTGCCGCCCAAGTGTTGCCTTGATTGTCCGTGCTATCGCGGATGGAAAGGCATTGGTTTCAATGACGGTATCGACGCCTGAACCCGAATTCTCCGAGCTTCTTCGCGTATTCGCCCGCATTGGGTTCCTTAGCTTCGGCGGTCCAGCCGGACAGATCGCACTCATGCACCGCGAACTCGTGGAGGAGCGGATATGGGTAAGCGAAGAACAATACCTTCATGCCCTGAACTTCTGCCATTTGCTCCCCGGCCCTGAGGCCCAGCAACTGGCGACCTGGATCGGCTGGAAGCTTCATGGCGTGCGCGGAGGATTATCGGCTGGCCTGCTGTTCATACTGCCGGGTGCTTTTGTCATTTTCGGCCTATCGGTCCTTTATGCCTATGCCGCACACCTCTTCTGGTTTGCCGCGCTCTTTCTCGGCATCAAGGCGGCGGTGGTTGCGATCGTTGCGCAGGCACTGATCCGTATTGCCGGGCGCGCCCTCAACACACCGGTGAAGCGGATTCTGGCAATAGCAGCGTTCATCGCGCTTTTCTTCTTTAGCGTCCCGCTTTAGGAGCAACCCCTCCGACTTCCAGTCGGATGTTGGCTTCAGCCCCAGACTCGCTCAATAGCAGGGGTCCTCGGAAAAGTGAGACCGCCGAAGGCGTGACGTCTCACTTTTCCGAGGACCCCTGCTATGGGATATTCTACCGGCTGCCATACGACATTTCATCACCGTTTCCACTTGGTTTGGGCGCCGAAATATCGGTTCAAGGTGCTGCACGGCGAAGTGCGTCTTCGTGTGCGCGAGATCATTCGCCAAGTCTGCGCTGAGATGGGAGTAACGATCATCAACGGCGCCCTATCACGCGATCATGTCCACATGTTTGTCGAGATCCCGCCACATATCTCGGTCAGCGATTTCGTCCGCCGCGCCAAAGGACGTTCCTCCCGAAAGATTCAACAGGAGTTTGAACACATTCGTAAGCGCTACTGGGGGCAACGCTTCTGGCAACGCGGTTACTTCTCGACCACGTCTGGCAACATCACCGATGACGTAATCATGCGTTATCTGGATCGCCATACCCACAAGGATGGCTTCAGCCCCGGCCCGTGAACCTGCCGGCGTCAGCCGGCCAGTCGTTCAGTCTTCCTTTCCCGCTCGTGGTCCTCGGGTCTGGCGCAATCGGCATGGTGGTCGCCGCTTGGCGAGCCGAGCTACTCGCCTTGAAGACAGGCAACGACAGCGTTTCCATCGCGCCGCGACCCTGGGGTAAATCTTTTCGGGCGGTCTGCCTTTGGGGAGTGATCTGGGTCGCACCTATGGCGTTCGTCTTTCTCACGGTGGGGCCGGACCACGTGCTTTGGCGGATCGGAGAATTCTTTTCTCAACTCGCAGTTGTGACCTTCGGTGGGGCGTACGCAGTGCTGGCCTATATGGCTCAGGAAGCTGTGCAGGCACATGGATGGTTGTCGGCGGGCGAAATGGCGGACGGCCTGGGCCTTGCCGAGACGACGCCGGGGCCACTGATCATGGTGACCCAGTATGTCGGGTTCCTTGCTGCCTTCCGCGCTCCGGAACCTTTCAGCCCGATGATCGCCGGCCTGCTGGGCGCCACGCTCACCACATGGGTGACCTTTGCCCCCTGCTTTTTGTGGATCTTCGCATTAGCACCATGGATTGAGCGTCTGGAACACGCGAAACGGCTTAAGGGCGGCCTGGCAGCCCTCACTGCAGCAGTCGTAGGTGTCATCGCCAATCTTTCGATTTGGTTTCTGATCCACGTCATATTCACCATCGTGAACGAGCAACGTTTTGGCTTTCTGCGGTTTGTTCTACCAGATTGGGCAAGCTTTGACTGGCGGGCCGCCTTGCTGGCTGCGCTGTCGGGTATTCTCATATTTCGTTTAAAAATGAATGTGATCAAAGTGCTGATCATAGCCGGGATTGGGGGCCTGCTGCTGGCACAGCTCTAAGTGAGCGTGCATGGAATGCGCAAGCTCGCGGCGTATGTGTCGGCGGCGTCAGCGGAACGGCAGTTGTCCCCGATCGTATTTTGAAAGCTGCCGATCCTTTTGTGGCCGACTTGCGCATGCGGAATGGCGAATCGGCCGGTTTGCAGCTGAGGAGTGAAAATCGAATTCTGATCGGCAGGGATGGGTCGAGCGGGACCTGTTCCTGCGTGCCCTTGTCGTAACTGCAGTGGCAATTGGTTACTTATAAGGTCGGCCGTTCATTGGCAGAGCTACCTATTGCCAGCTGTCACATCGGATTGGCAGCTTCTGACGGTCGAGCATCGGCTCCGACCTCGACGCCTTACTGCAATCCGCCTCGTCAGAATCATGCCCGGGACAAGCGGGATCGGTCCCAGCGCTGCGGCTATCGAGGCGAGAATGAAGGCGGTCAGCGGGGGCGATGGTACGGGTTCAATGCTGAGCGAACGCAGGCAGGCATCACGCGATGCGCTGACGGGAATTTCTGAAGTCGAGACTTTTGCCTCTCGAGGGCAAGATGGGATCTCGGGAAGGGGGGTATTTCAAACTTTGGATTGAATTTAGTTCAAACCTGAAATATGCAAATGCATATAATGATTCGCCGTGAATGCCGGATGTTCGTGCCTTCCTCGGGAGGAAGGCGCGAGGATTGACCGCGAGCGGGTCGGATATAAATAGAACGCTAATTCGAATATACAGATAAAGGGAGGCTCACGTTGAGCGACAATCATGCTAACCGAATTGCCCGTCGCATGAAGGCTGTCCTGGCCTCAGGCACGGTACTTCCGCTGATCCTGTTTGCCGGGCATGCCCATGCCCAGGACGCGCAGGCAGCCGATGGCAATGACGCTGCAATGCCTGGCGAAATCGTGGTCACTGCGACCCGCAAGTCAGAGAGTTTGAGCAAGGTGCCGCTCAGCGTTGTCGCCAAGAGTCAGATCGAACTGGACAAGCAAGGTGTGCGGTCCGTGAAGGACATTGCCCAGATCACTCCGGGCATCACCTTCGGTCAATCCGCTATCCTTTACGGCACCGGGCAGAGCTCGATTGCCATTCGTGGCATCAGTTCGACGTCGGGTATTCCGACCACCGGCGTCTATATCGACGACACGCCCGTGCAGACCCGCGTCGGCGTAAGCCCCTCGCTCAGCAACCCTTATCCGCAGGTTTTCGATCTTCAGCGCGTCGAGGTTCTGCGTGGCCCCCAGGGCACGCTTTTCGGCAGCGGTTCCGTTGGCGGCGCGATCCGGTTCATCATGCCGGAACCCAATTACAGCGATGTGGGCGTCTATGCCCGCAGCGAGATAGCCACCACCGAGCATGGCAGTGAGAGTTACGAGGCCGGTATCGCGGGCGGCGCGCCGATCGTCCAGGACAAGGTCGGTTTTCGTGCCAGCGTCTGGTATCGTCACGACGGTGGTTATGTTGACCGGCTCGACCGCGCTACCAAGCAGCTGTCCAAGAAGGACACCAACAGCGAGAACAATTTCACGGCGCGGCTTGCTGTAGGGGCGAAGCTGTCGGACAGCTTCACTATCACCCCGTCGATCTACTATCAGGATCAGGACATCAAGGACAGTTCGCGCTTCGAAGTGGCAACGTCGAAGCTGTCATCGGGCAATCTCAAGAATAGCCTGAATGCAATTTCTGAGCCGCACAAGGAATGGTTCACTCTGCCTGCGCTGAAGATGCAGCTCGACCTTGGCAGTATGACACTCATTTCCGGCACGTCGTACTTCTATCGCAAGACGCGGACCGGGAGCGACGACACGACCCTTACCTATGCGTTCGATGCAGGCATTGTCGATGGGCCGTTTCCACTTCCCGGTTTTGAGGACTATGTGCCGACGACGCAGAGCCGCACGAAGCAGCGCGCGTTCACGCAGGAACTGCGGTTGCAGAACAACAATTCGAACGATCGATTCAACTGGATCGCCGGGTTCTTCTACCAGCGGTCGTATGTGCAGGACCAATATGTGGGCGTCGACCCGCGGATCCTGGACCTCATCAACTACGCACAGGATCAGGCCGGTGAGGAGCCTTTCGCCTCTCTGACGGACGTGTTCGGCGTTGAATTGTATGAAGGCAAGTATTCGCTTCTCCAGCGAAACAGGCACTGGGACAGGCAGGCCGCCTTCTTTGGTCAGGCGGATTACGAGATCCTGCCCAGACTCAAGTTGACGGCAGGACTGCGCTACACCATTGCCAATTACAAGTTTGAAGGGCTGACTGCGGGACCGGTTTACAGCACCGATGGTAATCTTGTTTCCGAGAAGAATACCGGCCGCACTCTGACACCGAAGTTCGGCATATCGTTCCAGGCAGACCGCAATAACCTGTTCTATGTCAACGCGGCCAAGGGCGTGCGGGGAGCCGGTGTCTCGCCTCCGGTCGGTGCCAACTGCGTGGCCGACGCTCAGGCGATCGGGTTCGATCCTTACGCCACGCTGACGGTCAACCCGGACTCGATCTGGAGCTATGAAGCAGGCAGCAAGAACAAGTTCTTTGGCGGGATGCTCTCGGTCGATGCTTCGGCCTATCATGTCGACTGGAAGAACGTTCAGACGCAGTTCGCGCTCCCTCAGTGCACTCTCTACACTGCGCTCAACCTGGGTTCCGCCAAGATCGACGGCTTTGACCTGTCAGTGGGTGTGCAGCCCGCCGAAGGGCTGACGCTCGGAGCCTCGGTGTCGTATATCCATGCCCGTTACACCACGCCGGTGACCGGATTGGTGCCTGATGGCACGGGCGACACTGTCCCTGGCATTATCCGCCCGGCCGGAGAGCCATTCCCTGGCGTCGCGCCCTGGACGGTCCAGCTGAATGGCGAATACAACCGGCCGATCGGCAATGCCGAACTCTATACGCGCGCGGATTTCAGCTACGCCAGCCACAACAAGAAGCCGGTTTTCGAATCGCCGCTATACGATCCGGCTTATCCGCGTTCTCCCGCCACTTCGCAGTTGAACCTGCGTTTTGGCGCACGCCTTGACGCATTGGGAGAGAAGGACCTGGATATCAGCCTTTTCGTCAATAACGTGACGAACGAACAGCCGCTTCTGAGCCTCTATCATGACACACTCAATGCGCCGAGGTTCCGTTCGGGCACGTTCCGTCCGCGGACCATCGGCCTGACGGTTTCGGTCAGGAAGTAACCGGGCCGAGATGATCCTTTGATGTCCTGCTCTTGCGGACTTTGCTTCCAACAGGGCTCCGGTGCCGCAAGCGGCATCGGAGCTTTGTTGCAATTTCGCTGTGGATCTGTGTCGCAATGCACGCAGTAGCCCGTGGTTGGCAGAGGCAGGCTACTGTGAGCACGTCGGGCGAATAGGCCTGTTTTCCGGGAACGCCGTGATGAGGCAGGGTCACGGATCGGGCCCGGCGCCAACACCGCTTCCGTCGATTGGAGGGGCCGTTTAAGGGATGTCCTCGCCTGTCTTCATCTGGACGGTGCCGTCGGTATTGACCTTGAGCAGCGCGTCATCCCTTTCGCAGAAGTATTCCGCCATCTCGTAATCCGGATCGCGCTTGTATTCGTACGTGAAAACGTACGGTTCGAGCAGGGTCTCGGGATCCTCGATGGAGATGACATTTTCCATCACATCCGGTCCCGTCAGTCGAATGCGCTCGGTGATGACCATTTTCAGACTATGGGGGATGTCGAAGAATCGGACGTCTTCCTTCACGCCCTTCGTGGTTACGATCAGGGTGTCGCCTTCCCACCGACCGGATGAGAAACCGTAGAATGACGGGTTGAGGTCTTCGAGCGCCGGCATCGGCCGGTTCAGGTAAATGCGCCGTGTTTGTGTGAAAAGTTCTGCCAGGACGGTGACTTGTCCGGGCGTTTGAAGAATCTCCAGCGGGAAGATGGCGGCCATGATCCCAGGCATGCCTTCGGGAAGGCACAGCGTGCTGGGATCGACCAGGGGAGTGCCGGCAGCCAACATGGCCTCGCGTTTCGCGCGAAATTCCTTCCATTCCGTCGCGTACGGTTCCTTGAGCCTGGGGCCGTCGCCCGGGACCGGAAATTCGATGAAGGCGTCTTCGGCGTCGCTGGTGTCATCGGGATAGGATTCCCAGATGCCAGAAATGTTCTGTCCCACGATCTGGCCGGCCTGAGCGCCCGCGATGGGGGTTTCGGCATTGACCGAGGTGCACAAACCTATCGATAGAGCTGTCGCTGAAAGTAAGGTTAGGCTTCTGAGACGCATGGGTTCTCCCTTAGATCCTGCCGATCGGAACGGCTTTCGATGTTCTGCCGGAAGCGGTATCGCGCGCAGGCTCGATCGCCAAGAGTTGAGATATTCGATCCATAATCTCTGGATCATATCAATGAGCTGTGATTTTACGAGCGGGCAGGCGAATACGGTCTATCGCAAGAACGCCTGTCGCAATTCATGAAGTGAGCTGCCGGGGCGAGGGTCTCTCTTGCCGCAGGTCCATTCACCTCGCACGCGGCTGGTTGAATGCGATACCTTGCAGCGCTGTTGGCTGTACCAGCTGTTACCACCCGCATTGCCGACTGGCAGGCTATTGGGCCACTCACGCAGTCTCTCGCGATGGCCCCTCACGCAGAACCGGTTGTTGGCGGAAAATCCGGCCTTCTTGTCAAGATAACTCGGTGCCGAAGGGATGGGCGACCCGACAGCCGCCCGTTTCCCTGTCTTTTTCTTACGACGCCGATCGCGAAGCATCGTCGATAATGTAGCGCCAGCCGCCATCGGCCTCCTTGCGCATCACCTCGATGCCGCCGCCGGTAAGTTCCTGCTTCACGCCATCGGCGTTGAAGAAGTTCATGCGCCAGTGGTTGGTCGTCAGGGCGATGTTTTCATAGACCATGTGGCGACGATTACCCAAGACGATCTGGGGTTTCAGCGCCAACAGTCCTGCAAGGTCCGTGCGCACTGCGGCCTTGCCGGACAACGCCACGCCGTCGGGATTCACGTAGTAGACATCCTCAACATAGAGATCGACGAGGCCTTCGAGATCGCCGCTATTCATGCGCTCTTGCCAGGCGTCATAGAGTTTGTCGATATCGGTCACGGGAGGCACACCAGACGCTTTGGCCGGAACGGCGGCGCGGGCCGACCCACTGAAACCTGCTGCCAGCGCACCTGCGGCCATCATGCGAAGGAAGCACGAGCGGGTCACTCCGTCGTCGGTCCCCTCAGCGGCTTGGGTGGACACTTCATGGCCCTCAAAAGCACTTTGCCATGACTTGCGAATGGATCCGATCACACTTTGGCTCCTCTGCGGGTCTTGCCTGGCGGGCGCTGCACAATTGCCGCCAAGCACCTGATTAAAGTAACAGTTAGAGGCAGTTCAGCGCAGGCGTCAATTTCATCTTCGGCCTAAATCCCAATTGTTTCGGTCAGGGGTCGCGCCCGATCAGAGCCACGCGGACGGATCATGGCGAGGTTGGTCCCGGATGATCGAACAGGCCCGGTTTTCGCCTGTTTGTCTGCCTTGAGCAATGCTGGATCGGGCGGGTTGGGGCGTATGCTCACGACGCCGCCCAGGGCCCTGTCGCTGCCCCGATTGAGGTCACGTAGGCCGAAATTGCAATGTATTCGAGAATGAGGGCAATTCTGTCAGCGCCCGGACATGCCATTTTAGGCTCAAACTAATTACAGGCATACGGTCATGCCCTTTCAGGGTGATCCGGCTTGGCGCGCCAAGGTCCTGCCAGCCGGCAGGGAGAGCGGTCACGGTCGGATCGATGAATGGGCTGCAAGGGAGCGTTGATTTTGGAGCTGGCAGGTTGAGCGGTCCGTCGCAAGTTCAGTCACTTTTCACAAAGGTCCATCGTTACGTTGGGCTGACGCTTGCGTTTTTCCTCATCATCATCGCCGGCACAGGCAGCATAATCGCGTTTTATGACGATTTGGAGCGCACCTTCAACGCGCGCATGCGCGTCGTCGTACCGCAGGAAAAGGGATGGACGTTGGATGACGCGCTGCGGGTCCGAGCGCAGCTTGAGGCGCAGGACCCGCGTTCGCACGTTTTCTCTCTGCAATTTCCGCAGAAGCCCGATGAAGCGCTGTTTTCCAGGGTCATGCCGGCCATCGATCCGGTTTCCGGGCGGCCTTTCGAGATCGACTACGATGAAGTCTTCGCCAATCCCTATACCGGCGAACGGCTTGGCCAGCGGGTGATTGGTGCGGCTACGCTGCGGCCGGAAGGCCTGCCTTCGTTCCTCTATTACCTCCACTACGCGCTGATCTTCCCGCTCGGGCTGGGTATTCTGCTGATCGGCTCACTGGGTCTGGTCTGGGCCTTCGAAGTCCTGACCGGCATCTATCTGACACTTCCGCCCAAGCCCAAGAAAAGCAAGGCGGGCAACCCTCCGCGGCCTTTCCTCAAGCGTTGGTCGACATCGTGGAAGGTCAGCAAGGGGAACAATTCGAACCGCTTTATTCTCGATCTGCACCGGGCTTCGGGACTTTGGCTGTGGGCGCTGTTGCTGATTTTCGCGGTGTCCGGTTTTGCAATGAATCTTGGCGGCTATTACGCGGCCATTGTCAGCAAGTTTGCGGATTACGAACACTTCCAGGAGGCTCCGCCGCGCCCGCCCTTGAAGGAACCGCTGCTCAACCCACCGGTAGACTGGTTTCAGGCTGCGGAACTCGGGCAGCGTTATTTCGCGGAGCAGGCCCGGGTCGAGGGCTTTACGCTCGGCAAGCCGGCCGCCCTCGAATACCGCCGCGATCTCGGCCTCTATTTCTTCCTGATGCACACGTCGCGCGATCTGCTCGACGGGCAGGGCAACCCGACTGAGACGAATTCGCCCGCCACTGCCGCGACCATTGCAATCGACGCGCGCGATGGCCGGTTCGTCGGGCTGCAACTGCCCCGGGGCCAGCGTTCCGGGAATACCGTTACGAGCTGGCTGATGGCGCTGCACGTGACCGCGATCGGCGGACGTCCGGTACAGATTGCGGTCTCCCTTTTCGGCCTGCTTGTGGTGGGCATTTCCGTAACTGGCGTTCTTCTGTGGTGGCGTCGGCGCAAGGCGCGCCGTCCCAAGCCTCGGCGAGCGGCAAACGTTCCAAATCCGAAGGGCGAACCGGCCAAGGGCGGTGCGACCCGGTGATATTGGTAAATTAGGCAAGACAATCAATGAAGACGGGGAATACAAAATGAGGAAATCTACGCGATACCTTTTCAGGCTCTCCTGCATGCCAATATCCGGAGTGGTCCTGCTTGCGTTGAACGCCGCGCCGGCAATGGCGCAGACCAGCGCCGACAGCACGGCCGTGGGCAATGAGATCCTGGTTACCGCCCAGAAGAGGGAAGAGCGTCTCAAGGACGTCCCGGTGCCGGTCACGGCCGTCGGGGGCGAGGACATGCTGGCGCAGAACCAGACCAAGGCGCAGGAATTCTTCGCCAGCGTACCGGGCGTGAACCTGCAGTTCCAGAACAACCGCGCGCAGCTGGCGATCCGCGGCATCACGACCAGCCCGGTGACGGGAAACCCGGTTGTGGGCTTCACAGTTGATGACGTGCCTTACGGTTCGTCCACCGGGCAGGGCGGTCTGTTCGGCGCGGCGCCTGACCTCGACCCGTCCGAACTTGCACGCGTGGAGGTTCTGCGCGGACCGCAGGGCACGCTCTACGGCGCCAGCAGCATGGGCGGCCTGGTCAAGTATGTTACGGTCGATCCCGACCTTGACGGCCTTAGCGGTTCGGTCGGCGCGGGTGCGCACATGATCCACAAGGGTGGCCAGTCGCTCGGATACAACCTGCGTGGCGCGATCAACGTACCACTGGGCGACACCTTTGCCGTGCGCGCCAGCGCCTACACGCGCAAGGAGCCCGGCTACATCGACAATGTTCGCACCGGCAAGAAGGATGTGAACTCGTCGCGGGTGACCGGCGGACGGCTGGCTGCGCTTTGGCAGGCTTCGGATACCTTCTCGATCAAGCTCAACGCCCTTTACCAGGTGCGCGACATCTATGGTTCTTCGAATGTCGATTCGACGACGGGTTCGTTTTACAAGCAGACCGATCAGATCGGGGCCGGCCGCAGTCAGTCCGACGTCCAGCTGTACAGCGCCCAGATCAATGCCGATCTGGGGGGTGTGGACCTGACGTCGATCACCGCCTATTCGCGCGCCACCAATTACGACTTCATCGATTTCACGGCATCGCCGCTGACGGCCTTCCTGTTCCCGGCGATCTTCCCCCCCGAAATCACGGAATTCGGCAACGTGTTCCGGCAGGTCTACAACGTGGGCAAGTTCTCGCATGAAACGCGTCTGTCCGGCACGGTAGGCAGCAATATCGACTGGATTGTCGGCGGCTTCTACACGCGGGAATCCGGCAAGTACGATGTCGATGCCTTTGCCACCAATCCTGACGATGGCAGCATCTACGGCAATCCGGTGGTCTGGCGCGACAAGATCAAGTATCGGGAATACGCGGGCTTCGCCAATCTGACGGCCAGACTGTCCGATCAGTTCGATATCCAGTTCGGCGGACGCTACAGCAAGAACAACCAGCGCATGCTCCACCGCGAATGGTTCCAGGGTCTGCCTTATCCCGCAGAGCCGTTTGCCGGCGTTACCAGGCCGAAGGCCAGCGGCAGTGCTTTCACTTACCAGATCACGCCCCGGTTCAAGCCGACGCCCGATCACATGATCTATGCCCGCCTCGCCACGGGTTACCGCCCGGGAGGCCCCAACGCTGCCTGCAGTGAAGATCCGGTCGAGCCGGTGCCCTGCCAGTTCCGTCCGGACAAGACCACGAACTACGAGCTGGGCGCGAAGGGCGATCTGCTGGGCCGGATGCTGTCCTACGATTTCTCGGTGTTCAACATCGACTGGAAAGACATCCAGATCACGCAGGTGTCCTCGCTCGGCACGTTCACCTATAACAGCAATGCAGGCAAGGCGCGCAGCCGTGGCTTCGAGATCGCGTTCGAATCCCGGCCGGTCGATGGGCTGACCCTGAAGGCGTGGTGGGCCTATGTCGACGCCAACCTGCGCGAGGAGTTCGCCTCCGGTACGGTCTACGCCGTAAGGGGTGATCGTCTGCCGTACTCGAGCAAGAACTCGGGCCGGTTCTCGTTCGACTACGATACCGCGGTATCCGACAGGACCAAGGTCTCCTTCGGCGGGTCCGCGACCTATGTCGGGGAACGCAAGGGCGAATTCGTGCCCTTCGAAGATGCGGCGCCGTTCCGCGCGTCCTACCCCGGCTATGTCCAGTTTGACATCAATGCCGGAGTTGAGTTCGATAACTGGAACCTTCGCGTCTTCGTCCAGAACCTGACCAACAAGAATGGCGTGATCGGCGGCGGTTTCTATAACCAGAGCACTTTCAACGCAGACTGGTTCAACTACGTTCAGCCGCGCACGATCGGTCTGAACATCGAACACTCGTTCTGATCGGACGAACCGACCGGCGCACCTGGCGCCGGTCGGTTCAGGTCATGCGAAAAGGGCCGCAGCGGGGTGATCCGCTGCGGCCCTTTCTCGTTTTGTGGACCGGTTTTGAATTACCGGGGGTTGGGGGAAAGTTCCCGATCCTGCTCGGTCCGTCCGTCGAGCACCTTCGAGCCGACAATCCGGCCCGATGTGACGAGTGTCAGGCGCACGGTCGACAGCCCCCGGTTCTGCCAGTGCCAGCCGTGAATTCCCGAGAAGGCCGCGACGTAACGGCCATGCTGTTGATTGCCCTTGGCGATCGCGTAGCTTTCGGTGAGGGCTTCGCCTCCTTCGAACGGATGGGCATGCATGTCGTAGTTGAGCGGACCATCGGCGCTCCACGAAAAGACAATCGGGGCATCCTTGTCGAGAACGTATTTGAGCTCGATCTCCTGATAGGGTTGCAGCTCGTACGTCCAATGGTCGCTTTGACCCGGCTCCGGTGCGAGGGCCGTGTCGCTTGGAGTCAGAACGCCCTTGCGCTTCAGCCCGCGTTCAAGCGTTTCGCCTGCCTGCGGATTGGCGATCTCGGTCAGACCGCTTGCCTCGCCAAGCCCGGTGGGGTCGATGCCGAACTCGGCAGGGAAGACGAAAACCACTGCAATGGCTGTCACTGTCGCAACAGCAGCAGCGCCGAGCAAAACGATCTTGCCGCGGCTTGGCGTGCCGGTCGGTTGTTCATCGGTCATGATATGAAATACTCCCGTGTCTGGTCGAGCATGATCGCTGCCCCGCCTGCCACCAGGACCCAGTTTGCAACTCGCGCACCGGACTTGAAGCCCGGGCGGCTGCGCCAGAGGTTGAGCAGGGAGACGACGAAGAACAGGACGAGGATCTGGCCCAGTTCCACGCCCAGATTGAAGCTCAACAGATTGATCACCAGCCCATGGTTGGAAATCGAAAGGTCGAGCAGTTTTGTGGCAAGGCCCAGGCCGTGGCAGAGCCCGAAGACGAGAACCGCCAGACGGGTATCGAACGTCCAGCCCAGTTTGCGCAGGAGGCCGAGGTTTTCGGTCCCCTTGTAGATGATTGACAGGCCGATGATCGCGTCCACGATATGGCTGTTCGCGCCGGTATGGAACAGCACGCCGAGAAGCAGGGTCAGCGAATGTCCGATCGTGAACATCGAAACGTAGAGGACCACGTCGCGCAGTCGATAGAGGAACATGACCACGCCGATCAGGAACAGGATGTGATCGTACCCGGTGACCATGTGTTTCGCGCCCAGGTACAGAAACGGCACGACCGCCGGACCCTGGGTTGCCGTGACGAAGGCGCGGTCGCCTTGCGCCACGGCGTGCGCCATGGCCAGATCAGGCCAGACCAGTAGGCAGGCAAGCGCCGCGACCAACCATGCGATGCGCGGCATCAGGGTTGCGTACCTGTGCTCTCATCGGTCGGGATGCCCGGGGCCACGCTCACGGGGTTGGGCATATATACTTCGTGGCAGGCACTGCAGACGTTGTAGAGCGTGCCGCCGACCTCGAGCACCTTGTCGGGGTCATGCGATTGGGCTGCGGCTTCGGCCTGACCTGCCACGTCGACAAGACCCTTGGCATAGTCTTTCCAGTCCGCACCGCGGCCTGCAGCATATTCAGGCTCCTGCAGTGTTGCCCCATACTTTTTCAGGGCGCGGGCACCCTCGAGGACTTCTTGCCATTCCGCCGCGGTTTGCGGCACGATCTCGCGCGAGCCATTCTCGTCGCTGATGAACTGCACGGCGTTCCAGAAGGTTTCCGCGGCAGGCTGGACATGCAGGAGCATCTCCGCCTTGATGTCGGCGGCCTTTGGTTCTTCCTGTGCCGAGCATCCGCTGCATAACAAGATCGTTGCGGCACTGATTGCGAGTATTCTTCCCATTGTTGCCCCTCGTTGCAGATCGCTGGCCGCGATGCGGCACTTCTGTCGAAGTTCTGTCAGCCATGCGCGTGCAACGGAAATGATTTGCGGTAACTTTTAGGTTACACGCCCGTCACGATCGGAAGGACAGACGGGGCCGGGCATTGCAAGTTCGCCGCCTGAGCCGGTTTCAGGCAGGTTTTGGCCCTGCGCGCTGCCGGCAGGTGGATTGCGGAGCTGTTGCGCGATGCGCCCCACGGTCCGGCGATCCGTACCCGTATCGAACCGTTTCACCACGTTCAACGGGCCCATCAGGTGGCGTCGGTGGGAACTGTCTGGCGAGGATATGCCCGGGAAGGGGGAGTCAATTCCTGCTATGCGCCGCACGTCGCGGTTTCGAGCACCATACTGAGACTGCCTGCAAGAATGGGTCGGTCGGTACGAACGCAATCAGGCCGGATCTACACGACATCGCCATCTTCAACTTCGGGCTTCAGGCTTCAGGCTTCAGGCCTGCGCAGGAACCGGCCCGGGGAAACGCCGGTCCAGTCCTTGAAGGCGCGGGAGAAGACTGCGGTGTCGGAATAGCCCAACTGCTCGGCGGCCACCGCCAGCGAGATTCCCGGCTTGGACAGGATTGTCCGGGCCCTTTCCTTGCGGGCTTCTTGAAGGAGTTCCCGGAACGATGTGCCTTCCTCGGTCAGGCGCCGACGCAGCGAGCGTTCCGAGAGCTTGAGTTCCGCCGCGACCGTGACGCAGCCGACATGTGTCCGTCCGAGCCAGCGCGCGATGACGTCTTTCGTCAGGGACACGATACTCTCGTTCGGTGCTGCTTCCGGCCCCATCAGATCGAGCAGGTGCCATTCGAGGATGTTTCGCAGCTTGAGGTCTTCCGAGGGAACCGCACTGACGAAAGGCTGGTCAAGGTCATCGTTCCGGATCACCAGGCCGTTGGCCAGTTGATTGCCCACGACAGGTGCCCGGAAAAATTGCTCCAGACGGTTCTCGCGGTTCTTGATCGCATGTTCGAAATGCACACCGGCAGGGGCCCATTTCGGGGTCGTGAGTTGCCTCGCCAGATTGACGAAGCTCGAAATGGCGAACTCGGCATCCTGAGCCCGCGGCCAGACGTTTTCATCCTCGATGCGATACCAATAGGTCGTGGTCTCGTGATCGCGCTGGCAGTCGAACAGCGTCCGGGTTTGCATGCGCGACTGGAACAGCCCGAGATAGTTCATTGCACCCCGCAGCGTTCCCGAAGCGCGCAGCAGTGCGTAGAACGGTCCCATGTCCGCCAGACCGAAATTCATTCCCACTTCAAGCCCCAGATAAGGGCGCTGGAACTTGTGCGCCGCCTGTTCCATAAAGGCGACATAGCGATGGAGCGGTATGAAATCGTAAGGTGTTTCAAGCTGCGACCGAAACAATCCATGTTCGCGTAGCAGTGGATCGATCCGCTTGCCCACATCGGACAGCACGTCGAGCAGGGCCTTCAGAAAAAGCAGCCGGATCGTTCCCAGATTGCCTTTCGATTGGCCTTCGGAGGGCGGGAGAGAATTGGCTTCCAGCATGATAGAGATGGATACTGGCCGATTATGCAAATGGTCAATCCCTAGCTGCAATTTACAGTAATCATGGGAGGGCCGAAACCGCGCAATAAGCTGTCAGGTGTCGGTCTTGGCTGCGAATAATGGGAAAAGCGGCAAATAAAAGGTGTGCATGTGTCCGATTTGAGCTCCGATGCCCAAGTGGCTCCAGAAGCTGTTCACGCCGTGAGGATGTCCGAAAATGACAAGGCTGGTAGCGATCTCCTGAGTGCACTGCCCCGGGTGGATTTTCTCTATCTTTCAGAACCCGACATGATCCGCGCGGGCGTCACGAACATGGCCCAGTGCGTTGATGCCATGGAGGAGATGTTCCACCTTCTGCATATCGGCGACTATCGCATGGCAGGCGGGAACAACAATTCGCACGGCGCGATCGTGGTCTTCCCCGAAAATTCGCCATTCCCCGACATGCCCAAGCCGACCACCGATCGTCGCTTCATGGCGATGCCGGCCTATCTTGGAGGGTCGTTCTGCACCGCAGGCATGAAATGGTACGGATCGAACATCGAGAACCGCGACAAGGGGCTGCCGCGTTCGATCCTGACTTTCATGCTCAATGATGCCGACACCGGGGCGCCGCTGGCGCTGATGTCGGCCAACCTTCTTTCGGCCTATCGGACAGGGGCAGTGCCCGGTGTCGGAGCGCGGCATCTTGCCCGGCGGGATTCGCGCGTGGTGGGCATCGTTGGCCCGGGTGTCATGGCGCGCACTTCGCTCGCTGCGTTCATGGAGACCTGCCCGCTGATCGATACATTGAAGATCAAGGGACGAGGGAAGGCCAATCTCGACGCTTTCACGGGATGGGTTGCGGAAACCTACCCGCAGATCACCACGATCAAGGTTGTGGAAACCGAAGAGGAAGTCGTCCGCGGTTCCGATATCGCCACCTTCTGTGCCTCGGTTGCGACCGGCGATCCGTCGAAATATCCGACAGTGCGCCGTGAATGGGTGAGCCCCGGCACATTCCTGTCGATGCCTGCGCCCTGCAACATCGACGAGGGCATGCAGGGCCCGGAAATCAGGAAAGTCCTGGACTTCACAGGCCTGTACGAAGCCTATCTCGAGGAGCTTCCGGCGCCGCGCCATGTTCACGTGCCTTCTGTCGGCGTTCGCTTCTTCGACCTCGTCGAAGAGGGCAGCCTGCCACGCGAGGCGCTCGAGGACCTTGGCGCGATCGTGTCTGGCGACGCGCCCGGCCGCCAGAACGACGAGGAGATCTTCATTCTCTCGGTAGGCGGCCTGGCGGTCGAGGACGTGGCCTGGGGCACCGTGATCTATCGCAATGCCGTCGCCAACGGGATCGGCGTCAAACTCAACCTGTGGGACGCGCCGGCACTGAAATAGTCGGATTGCCAACGCTTCATCAATTCTAACCAGGAGTCTCCATGCCTGAAGTCATCAAGGTCAAGACCGGAAACAAGTTCGAGGATCTCGGTTCCTATTCGCGGCTGGTCGCCGTGGACAACATGATCTGGGTGTCCAACACTGCCGGACGCAATCCGCGAACGAAACTGATCCCGGAAGATCTGACCGAACAGACCAATCAGGTGCTCGACAACATTTCCGGTGCGCTGGCCGCGGTCGATGCGGTGCTGGAAGATGTCGTTTCGGCGCGGGTGTTCGTCCAGTTCCCCGAGGATATCGACACGATCATGGCGGCATACGGCAAGCGCATGGGCGGCATCAATCCGACCCTGACCATGACCTGCCCTCCGCTGGGCGCCGCCCAGTACAAGGTGGAAATCGACGTGGTTGCCGTTCGCGGCGTTTCCAAGGCCGACGTCAAGGAACTGCTCGTCTCCCTGTGACAGTCAGCCCCGCGCGTCGCGGGGCTGATCCAAACTTTCAAGGCCCTTGTTTCATGGCTCCTCAGATCGTTCCGGTCCAAACATCACCCGCCCTGCCGAAGCAAACCACCGTTGTGGTGATCGGTGGCGGCATCGTCGGGCTTTCCACCGCACTTTGCCTGGCCGAGCGCGGCGTACCCGTGGTGGTGATCGAGAAAGGTCGGATCGCCGGCGAACAATCGTCCCGCAACCTTGGCTGGGTGCGCAAGGTGATGCGCCCGGTGCCCGATCTGCCGATGGCTCAGGCGGCAGAACGGCTGTGGGCGCAGATGCCGCAGCGCGTGGGGGATGATTGCGGCTTTCGCCAGGCCGGGATCGCCTATGTCTCGCGCACGCCGGAAGAACTTGCAGTCCATGAAAGCTGGCTGACGTCGGTGCGCGGATCGGGGGTCGATTCCCGAATGCTGACACCGGGTCAGGTCGCGGAGCTTTTTCCCGGGAGTACCGGGACGTGGGCCGGGGGGATCCTCACCCCGTCCGATGGACGTGCTGAGCCGACCATGGCCTCGAGCGCCATTGCCAAGGCCGCAATGGCCAAGGGCGCCATCATCGTCGAAAATTGCGCGGTGCGCAAACTGGAGACCACCGGCGGGGCGGTCAGCGGCGTGGTCACCGAACAGGGGGAAATCCGCTGCTCGCAGGTGGTGTTGGCCGGTGGCGTATGGTCGCGCAGGTTCCTTGGGAACCATGGCGTAAGGCTGCTGACTTTGCCGTTGGTCGCCGCGGTTTTGCGGACCGAACCGATGGACGGGCCGACCGACTGCGCCGTGGGCGGCACGGATTTCTCGTTCCGCAAGCGGCTTGATGGCGGCTACACCATCACCCAGCGAGGTGCCTTGTTCGCCCCGCTGACCCTCGACCACTTTCTGATCGGGCTGAAATATCTGCCCACACTGATGGCCCAGTGGCGCAACTTGCGTGTCTCGTTCGGACGCGAGTTCTTCGACGATCTGGCGTTGTCGCGGCGCTGGAAGGCAGATGCCCTATCGCCCTTCGAAAAGATCCGGACCATGGACCCGGATGTCAGGCATTCGCTTAACGAGGAAGCGATGCGCAATCTGATCGCGGCCTGGCCGGTCTTTGCAAAGGCGAAGATCGCACAGGAATGGGGCGGAATGATCGACGTTACGCCGGATTCCATGCCTGTGATCGGCCCGGTCGCGCGCTTGCCGAACCTTACCCTGGCAACGGGTTTTTCCGGCCATGGTTTCGGGACCGCGCCGGCGGCCGGTGAAATTGTCGCCGATCTGGTGTCCGGAAAGACGCCGGCGCTCGATCCCACTCCCTACCGCCCGGATCGCTTCTGAGCCTTTTCAGCTCTGGCTGCGTCGGGCGGTAGCGACGGTTCCGGCTTATCCGAATTCGTAGTTGCCTTCGAGCCGCATGCAGACGGCTTTGGGCTCGGTAAATGCGTGGACAGCCTCGCTGCCGAACTCGCGCCCAAGGCCCGAGAGCTTGCCTCCCCCGAATGGCATGGCGAGATCCAGAACGTTGTGGGTATTGAGCCACACCGTCCCGGCATCGATCCGTTCGGCCAGCAGATGCGCATGGTCGAGGTTTCGCGTCCAGACGCTGGCGGCAAGGCCGAACGGGGTGTCGTTCGCCATCGGCACGATCTGTGAACGGTCGGTGATGCGCGTTGCGCAGACCACCGGGCCGAAGATCTCCTCGCGCATTACGACCATGTCGGGATCGACATTTGCAAGCAGCGTCGGGCGATAGAACCAGCCTGCCGTCTCTTCGACGCGTCCGCCGGCCACCACTTCGGCACCTTCTTGCACGCCTGCAGCGACGATTTGGCTCACGCGATCGCGCTGGCGTGGCGAAATCAGGGGGCCGATCTGCGTTGCCGGATCGAAGGGGGACCCCAGTCGCAGGGCTTCGGCGATGCCCGCCACTCCGTCCATGACCCGATCATAGACCGCATCCTCGACCAGCAGGCGCGAACCGGCCGTGCAGATCTGGCCCGAGTTGGAGAAGATTGCCGCGGCCGCGCCGGGAATGGCGCGATCCAGATCCGCATCGGCGAGGATGATCGTGGGCGATTTCCCGCCAAGTTCCAGGGTCACCCGCTTCATGGTCGCAGCCGAGGCCGCCAGGATGCGTTGGCCGGTCGCCGTCGATCCGGTGAAGGCAATCTTGCGCACGCGCGGATGATCGACAAGGGCCGCGCCCGCCTCGGCGCCGTAGCCGGTGACGATGTTGACGGCGCCGGCAGGGAAGCCGGCTTCGACGATCAGTTCGCCCAGCCGCAACGTGGTGAGCGAGCTTTCCTCCGACGGCTTGAGCACTACGGTGCACCCGAAGGCGATCGCAGGCGCAATCTTCTGGATCGCCTGTCCGATCGGGAAGTTCCACGGCGTGATGCCGCCGACCACGCCGATGGGGCGGCGCTGCGTATAGGCGCGATAGACGGCGTCCTCAGGCACCAGCGGGTTGTGGGTCACATACTCGCCGTTGATCTTGGACGCCCACCCGGCGAAATAGCGCAATCCGTCGATGGTGAACTGCAGATCGATCGCATTGGTCACGGCAAGCAGCTTGCCGCTGTCGAGCGATTCCAGCGCCGCCAGTTCCTCGCGATGGCGTTCGACCAGCAGCGCGAGGTTCTCCAGCAACCGACCGCGGTCCAGCGGGCGCATCGCCTGCCATGCGCGGCTTTCGAAGCAGGCGTGCGCGGCATTCACCGCCCGGTCGACATCCTCGGCAGAGCAGGCCGCGAATGACATGATCGTCGCGCCGGTTGCCGGATCTATCGCATCGATCGTCCGTTCGGCACCGCGCGGCTGGACCAACTCGCCGTTCAGGAGGATACGCCCTGATGGGAGCCTGATTTCGGGGCGTTCGAAATGGGCAGTGTTCTGAGAGGACATTGTCGTTTCCATAGGGTTAGGCAGCGAGGCAGCGGTTCGTTGCAGGCTGCAGGATTTGAAGGGCGGACTTTTCGCCGTCGAGGTTGAGGGCGATGCGGGGGCCGAATGCTCCGGCACTGCGAACATGCGTAACCGATCGCTGGCCGCAGATGGCGAACAGCACCATCACGACACAGGCGAACGATTGGATCTCGGGTGGATATGCACCAGGAACGTAGGCCGACATCAGGGGGATAATTCCGGCCACGACGCTCATCGCCGCAGCGTAGGTCAGGATCGCGAGAACTGTCGTCAAGGCACGGGTGGTCCTGCGACAAGGCGCTCCGAAATTGGCCGCGTTGGCCGCGAGTGCTCCTGTTTTCTGCGTCATTCCGCCCCCGTGGCACGGCTGGTTATTCTATCGCGCAATGAATGACGATCCACCCGAAAGGCGGTATTGCGCAGGTGCCATCTTAGTTTGCATGTTCGGCCACGCCCTGCCGGGACAGGTGTCCGTCCCGTATCGAGTGCCGATTTTTTCGATACAATCTCGGCGTGCTGTCTCGCTTGCCAGTGGGGCAGCCTATCCGTTGAGCTCGATCAGGTTTGCCAGCATCCGGTTTAGCACGTCGCGGCACACCTGGCGTTCCGCCTCCGCTATACCCTCGCTCAATGTCGTGAAGTATTCATCCATTGTCGGCCAGTTCTCGAAAAGCTGATCGCGGCCCTTGTCGGTGAGGATGACTTCTCGGCGGCGTTGGTCATGTTGCGGAACTCGACGTTCGACCAGGCCCTGGATAACCATGGCGTCGACTGCACGACTGATAGAGGATTGCTCCGTGAAGGTGCGGGCGGAAATCTCGTTGATTGTCAGTCCGTCCTCGATCTGCAGGATCGACATCGTCCGCAGGGTTACCAGATTGAGGTTGTTCTTCTGCAGCATGCGCCTCTGCGTGGCCTGGCCGAGCATGGCCAGCCGATTGACGAGGTAGGGCAGGGAGCGTTCCAGCTCTTCATAGGTGCAAGGAGGGGTGGATTTGCTCATGCAGGGTCTCCAGTGCCTGCCCGGACGGGAGCTTGCCATGCCAGTTGCGGATCGTCCTCTCGCTGGCCCGTCCGGTCATGGCCGATGGAGCCCGGGGCACGCGCGAACTGGTTATCGGGAAGTCCCCATGTGCACAGATGCACAGCGTCGCCCTGTCCGGGGAACTGTGCGACGAAGGCATTGCGCCCGTCATTGCAGCTGTGGATCTGTCTGGTCGGCGCCATGATCTCCCCTTCGCCAAAGCCGGTAATACGCAGCCGCGCCTTTGCTGCGTAATGCGGACTGTCCGGCGAGGGAGCAAGTGCATTTCAATCGATGAAGTTGATCGGCTCCAGCGCGCGCTCCCGGACGCATCGCTGCGGCGAATGGCCCGCGTGGCGGCCAGCGCGTCCATGGATTGGGAGATCGGTATGCCTCGAACGGCTCTGGTGGATGGGGTGGAACGGTCAGTCGGTTCGAATATCGAAGCGTTGCGCGTTCATGGCAAAGCCCGGCAGGTAGCGGCGCAGGATAGCTGCCTCGATCGTTGTCCGTTCACTGGCGTCGCGCGCCTTGCTCATTTCCGCGTCCACAAGTTCTTCGTCGCGCCCGAACTCCCGGATTCCGGCGAGATCGGGCCAAACCAGCCAGAAGGATTTGCCATCGGCGGAGATCCAGCCCGGCGCGATCTGCGGCGAATAGGCGCGTGCCTTCGGGTCACCACCCGGCGTCCAAGCGGTGTCTTCGTGGATCTGGCGCCACGGGCCCCAGGGATTGTCCGATACCCACAGGCCCAGATAGCTGGGCTTGCCGAATTCGGTTCCATCGGGTGCGCAACCGATCCCGGCGCTGGACATCATGTAGAGCCCCAGCGGTTCATTCCAGACCACGCTGGGCAGCCAGGATTCGACCACGAGATCGCCCGGGAACAGGTTGGTGTAGTTGACCCAGCCGCGCGGGAAGGTGTGTACTGGCCGGCGGTCGGTGATGTCGGCCGACCAGCGTGCCCTGCCGCTGCCCGCGCGGCCGGCGAAAAAGCGATAGGCGGAGCGATCGAGCAGCCGTTCCTTGGGGACGCGGAACAGCATCAACTGGTTCATCAATCCGTCGACGCTGCCGTTGAGGCCATAGACATAGACGTAGCCGTCGCGGTTTGCGCCATAGGCCCGGCCTTGCTGGAGGAAGGCGAGCAGGGAAAAGCAGCCGTCGGGTTCGTTGAAGAAAGGAAACCGCGTTCGCGATTGCTCGTTCCAGTCCTCCCAAACGACCGGGCGGGAACCGTCAAGGTTCTGCCACGTGGCCCCGCCATCGGAAGAATGGATCAACTTGGCGCCGGTCCAGCGCCGTGGCCGGTCTTCGGCCGCATCGAGCGTGGCGAGGAACTGATAGAGGTTCTGGCCAATCGCGATGACGCCATTGCCATAATAGTGCGGGGCGTTTTCGGGATGGGCCGCGCGATCGACGAAAGGATAACCGTCGAGTTGTGCGAAGCGCACTTCGCTCGGCGGCCCTTCTGCAGTCCACAACCGGGTGCTGAAGAAGGTGGCGGGGGGAGGGGCCCAGCCGGGGCCGTCGTTGACGACAACGATCTGCCGGCCATCCGCAGCCACGGTCATCTTGTAGCCATCGCCCTGACCGCCGAGGCGGGTTACCGTGCCGTCAACCGGCACAGCCCCGTTCACGGCCGCTGCGCCGCGTCGCGGGGCAGCGGCAGAAAGCGGGGAAACGAGAGGACCACCAATGCTGGTGGCGAGGCCCAGCGCCAGTGAATGGCGCAAGAAATCGCGTCTGGGGTTCATCGATGGTCTCCCGTGGTGGGCCGTCCCAATCAGGCGACGGCCCTTGTGGCATTTACTGGATTTCGTCGGCGGTTTTCATTTCGATCGTGCCGTCGTCGCCGACCTTGAACAGCGGATCTTCACGCTCGCAGAAGTATTCCTCGATCACGTATTCCGGATTGCGCTTGTATCCGTAAGTGAAAGTGTAAGGTTCCACGAGCCTCGGGTCTTTGATCGTGATGACGTCCTCGAGCAGATCCGGTCCGGTCAGGCGGATGCGCTCCGTGATCTCCATTTCCGAGCTGAACGGAATCTCGAAGAATACGGGGCGTTCCTTGATGCCCTTGGTGGTAATGACCAGGGTGTCCCCTTCCCAGTGGCCGGTCGAGAAGCCGTAGAAGTTGGGGTTGAGCTCATCGGCAGCGGGCATCGGACGATCGAGATAGATGCGGCGGGTCTGGGTCAGGAACTCTGCGAGCACCGTCACCTGGCCCGGCGTCTGGAGGATCTCCAGCGGGAAGATCGCGCCCATGATCGCCGGCATGCCTTCAGGCAGGCACTGGGTGCTGGCATCGACGCGCGGAGTGCCGGCCTTGAGCAGTTCCTCACGTTCTGTGCGCAGCTTCTTCCATTGGGATGCCCAGGGCTCTTTCAGTTTCGGACCGTCGCCCGGTACCGGTAGCTCCAGAAAAGACAGCTCGGATCCGGCGAAGGGATCGGGGTACATTTCCCAGACGCCCGAGATATCCGTCCCCTGGATCTTTACGTCGCGGACCGTTGCGGCCTGGCCTGTTTCGGCGCGGACCGTCTCTGCGTGGCTACTGACCGATGCCAGTGCGACCGTAAGAACAAGTGCGAGTTTCGATTTGAACATTTGATTTCCCCCTCCTGGCCGAACTCGGCCAGGCGTCATTTTTTCTCGAGTTCGGGACGATGGCTTACCAGCTGGAGAGGGTACGTCCGTCGGGAACCTTGATGCTGTTGAGCATCCCGCCCGGCTTGCCGTTGCGGAGCGGATAGTAGGTGATGTCCACCTTGTCGCCCGGCTTGATCGTGTTGAACTTCCAGCCACTCTTGCGCAGCATGTTCACGCTGCTGCATTCGAGGACATAGCGGGTGACCTTCGATCCCTCGGTGACGTTAACGACGACGAACGAGTGAGGATTGGTGAACCTGAATTCTGCAACAGTGACCTGAGCCTTGGCGAGCTTGGTCGTCTGGTCAAACATCGCGAACGAATGGTGAGCCAGAGCCGGAGTGGCGACAGCGGCGCCCAGCGCGCCGACGCCGGCTGCAATGACTGCGATCTTTCCGAATAACTTCATGAGACTTCTCCATCTGAGGCTGACCGGGGGGAAGATGCAGTTGGCAACGAGGGTTGGATGCCCCGAAATTTGCGGACCGACGTTGTCTTTCACGTCGCCCCGTTCATTGGGCCTGAACCTGAGTTGCACTGGCTTTGCTGCGCTTCACCTCTGTCGTCGCACCGTGGTTGCTTGTGGGTTCTACTTGGGGCCATCGCGTCGGCCGGCGAAGGCGATTACAGTTGTGAAACCGTTACATCTTAAATCCAAATCTATGTTATATAAGTGTTTTATTTGTAACCTTGCAAGTCACGATGGGTGTCGAAAATGGGCGCATAAACCGTGTCTGGCATCGAGTGGCATGGGTAGAACAAGATTATGTGTCGTTCAGAAACCGGAAGCTTACAGTGAACGAGCCGGTGATTGGGGGCCGGGCCGATGAAATATGCTACCTGCCATTCTATTGTCGGCGTGACGGCGGATCCTCCGCCTGCGATGAACTGTTGCTATTTGTGCATTGAATGGTGCAATATCGATTCATTGTTGCGCCACGTAAACTATGGACTGGAGCGGTGATCCTGTGAGTTCGGCCCGTTTGAATCAGGACGACGCCCGCTTGCTCGCTGCAGCCGACACGGTGCGCGGGGCTCTCGAAGGAAGCCGTTCTGACCGCCTGCTTCGTCTGTTCGACTATTTGCTGACGAAAACGATGGCTGGCGAAACCCCGTCGGAACAGACAATTGCCTCGGAAGCCTTCGCCGACGAAAATTTCCTGGACACCGGACAGGATGCCAACGTTCGGGTCTATGTGCATCGTTTGAGAAAGGCGCTCGACAGTGCCTTTGCGGAAATTTCCGGACCGAGGCTCTACATTCCCGTGGGGGAGTATCGCATCTGTCTGAGCGATGAGGGCGACGGCGAAGTTACCGGGCAACCTCAGCCGGAATCGGGGGTAACGGTACGCGGCGGGCCTCGCTACAGGCGCGTGGCGGCTATGGTCGCTGCGGCACTTGTCTGCGTGATCGCGGGATGGTGGTGGCTGAATCGGTCGACGCCGCCGCTGGCGCAGACCCAGGTATGGCAGGCCTTCGATCAGAGCGAGCGCCCCCTCGTCGTCGTGGTGGGCGATTACTACCTTTTCGCGCAACTCGACTCTCCGGGCGGGACACCGGATGCCGGGCCGCAGCTGGTGTGGGACAAGGAGGTCCCCACCCGTGAAGACCTGACGATTCTGCAGATGCTCGATCCCGCCCATGCGCACAGCATTGTCGATTACAACCAGCAGTTCGTAAGCGGTGGATCGATTCAGGCGCTTTCGGCAGTTCGCGCCGATATCAATCAGCTGCCTTCGCTCCGGAGGCGGTCGACCAGGCTCGTGGCGGCCTCGCAGCTGACCCCGGAAATGCTCAAGGCTTCAGACATCATTTATGTCGGGCAGTTCAATGGCATGCCGCCACTGCTCAAGGATCCCCTGGGGCAGGCATCCGGTTTTCGGATTGAATCGGGCTTCGAGGGCCTGACCGATGCGGCAAGCTCGAAGCGTTATCAGTCGGACGGAATGGTACTGACCGACGAACGGATCGCGCGCAGGGACTATGCCTATCTTGCGAGCGTACCTGGCCCGGCAGACAATCGCCTTCTGGTGATCGCGGGGGTAGGGGACGCCGGTCTCAAGGAAGCCGCGCAACTGGTCGGGAACCTCGACCAGCTGGAACGTCTGGTGGCCAATCCGGCCAAGTTGCGCAGCGGTTTCGAAGCGCTGTACCGGGTGCGGACGATCGAACACGTCAATGTGGGGGCCACTCCGGTGCTCGACAGGCCGCTGAAATCGGGCGAGATCTGGGACAGTTCCGGCAATGTCGCGCCCTATCGCCCCTTCGACACGAAAGCCGATTCCCCGGCGCCAGAATAAAGCCAATGTTGCAGGGGAATGCAGGCTGGCCGGGACCAGAAACAATCCGGCCGCTTTAGCAATTTCGATGAGCCCGCGTGAAAGGCAAATTTCGCTTATGAATATCGGTAACTCCATGCGCTTCGGTCTTCTTCTTTCCGCGCTTCTTTCCACTGCGGCTCATGCTGACCCGGTCGATGATCTGGTCGCGGCGGAGATGGAGCGCAGCAAGACGCCCGGCGTCGCCATCGCGGTTGTCGACGAAGGTCGTCTGGCGCGGGTGCAGTCCTTCGGACAGGCCGATATAGAGCATGGCGTGCCGGTTCATCCCGATACGATGTTCAAGATCGGCGCCACCGGCATGCAGTTGACCGCGGCAGCCGTCATGCTGTTGGTGGAAGACGGCAAGATCGAACTGGACGCGCCGGTGAAGCGCTACCTGTCGGGAGTGCCCGCCAAGTGGGCCAAGGTAACCGTGCGCCAGTTGCTCGATCACACTTCGGGCCTGCCAGCCACGCCGAATGGCGATTTTCGGGCAGAATATACCAATGCAGAGCTGCTCGACATCATCGGCTCGCAGGACATCAATTCTCCGGCCGGAGCCCGCTGGCGGTTCAGCTATGCCGGATACATCGTGCTTGGCTTCATGATCGAAGAAGTTACCGGCGAACACTGGACGAAGTTCATGGATCGCCGGATCTTCAAACCGCTCGGCATGCAATCGGCGCGGGGCATCGACGAAATGGCGATCATCCCCAACCGGTCGACGGGATACGAACTGCGCGAAAAGGGTTTGCGCAATGCGGAATGGATCTCCCAGACTGCGAATTCCACGGCCGACGGTTCGCTCTACCTCTCGGTACTCGATTATGCGGCGTGGGCGAATGCCGTTTCACAGCGACGCCTGCTGAGCGCGAAATCTTGGGACATTCTGGCGAAGAAGGCGAGCCTTGGCGACGGACAGAGCTGCGCATACGTGCCGGGATGGTCGACCGACCGGCAAGGCAAGCAGGTGACATGGAGCCAGGCAGGCAGCTGGCAGGGTTTCCAGACCTATACCCTGCGGTATCCGGGGCGGGATCTTACCGTTGTGGTCTATGCCAACGGCGAGAAGGCCGACGCCCGCTACCTCGCGCGGAGTATTGCGGGTTTGACCGATCCTGCGCTTGCAGGCGCGCCGGCCAGCCCGCGCAGCGATGCGGACGCAAATGTCACGGCCAAGGCCCGCGCACTGATCGAGGCGATTGTTGCCGGTCGCACGACGCAATCCGATTTCGTCGATTTCACCGAGCTCGATTATAACGAACTCACGGCGCTTTACGCCGGAATGCTGGGTGAGCTTGGGCCGCTTTCCGATTTTGCGCTGTTCGACCGACCGGCGCAATGCGGTGAAACCCTGTATCGCTACCGTGCGCGCTTCGCCAAGGGCGTCGTCGAGATACGCATGGGACTGGCCTCGAACGGTAAGGTCGCCACTCTCGACATCGTTCCGTTGAAGGATTGGAACGAGCCGCTTTAGGCTTTTCCCCCAGGACGCAGGTCCGCTCCGTTCCCTGTGGACGGGGCGGGTGAGCTGGAGATGGTCGGTGCATTCGATGTGCCGACCGGCTTTCGTGAATACGCGTGGATCTGTATTCGGTTTCGGCCGGCGTTACCCTGTAAATATCCTGCGCAGCGAGAGCTTGTTCGTCTTGCGCCTTTAGGGTTCAGACGATCGGCAAGAGGTATTGCGTCATCCGCTTGCGTATATCTTCAGGCCAGGGTTCGGATTTCCGAGTCTCAAGGTTCATGCAGACAAGAGTTCCCGTGGCCCGGAGCCGAACCAGACCCCTTGCGGTGAATACGGCGTCGTAGCAACAACTGCTGCGACCGATCCTGCCGGGCGTGAGCAGTATCGTCAGTTCCTCGCCAAGGGTGCTGGGTGCCTCCAACTCTGCAGATAGCTGTACGGTAGGAACCCCGATGCCGCGATCCAGGTGCATGGAATTGAAGCTTGCCCCGAGGCCCCGGGCGAACCAGTCCTCGACCGCAGCATTGAGCATTTCGAAATAGCGGGGATAGAAGACGATCCCGGTGTCATCGATATGGGCGGAACGGATTTGCCCGGTTGTCCTGAACGTCATAACCCGCGTTCCCTCAATCCAAAGACAGGTTCTGCGGTCGAGATCAGTTCAGGGCGTGAACTGAAACGAGGCGCTTTTGGGACGGGGCACCGCTGCTCCCGGTGACCTCGAACAGAGCCTCGAAGTTGCGCGCACCGCCGATCTTGCGTTTCAACGCAGAAATGACATGTGGTGTCTTCATGAGGTCGACAATGGCATTGGTTCCACTGTCGCCGATGCCGGCCAGCACGATCATGCGACGCCCGGAGGAACCGGTTCGGACGGCAAGATAGCCGTAGTCCTTTGCGGATGCCGAACCTTCGCCTCGATAGACCTGGCCCTGGAATTTCCTGCGCTTCGCGACATCGACCAGACCGTCGTAGCCTTCCGGACGGAAGCGGGACTGGGCAAAGACCCGCGATTCCAGAATTCCAAGCTGTGACAGCCGGCCTACGTAAATGATGTCATGGCTCTCGAGCAGATCGGCACTCAGTGCGGAGACGGGAACGAGTTGGCCGGTTTCGCCAGTGGCCCCGCCGGTCAGGCCAAGCCTGTCCTGAACTGTCCAGGCAGCTTCGACCGAACCGATGGGCGCAAAGTTCAGATCGAAATCGAACAGTTCGTAGAAGGACTCCGGATGGGCTTTCAGATACTCGCTGAAATCGTCGCGCGTCTGGACCTCGGGATTGAGGATCATCCGCCGGATACTGCGCTGGTCGGGAGTTTCGGCCAGCAAGCGGCTGTCGCCTACAGCGATCAGCGGCTTGGACAACTTGGCCGCGTCTCCGAGCAGGGCCTGGCGGCTGCCGCTCTTGCTTGCCGTCGAAATCGAAACCGTCGACCAGAGGCTCCAACCGATGAATGCCACGCAGGCGCAGGCGATGAGGACCAATCCGATGGAGAGGGCCGGGGGCAGCCCGATCAACCGTCTCAGCCATGCCGGCAGATCGGCGTCGCTGTCCGTAGCCTCGCCGTCTTGCAGAACGATCCGGTATACCCCCTTCGGAATGACGAGGCGCGGACCTTCTTTGCCGTGATAATAATCGTCGATTCGCTTGCGCAGGCGATGGACATAGACCCGCACGCCCGATCCTGCGGTGGAATCCAGCATGGCGTCGTTGCCGAAAAGGGCGATGGCAAGCTCGACTTCCTTGGGCGAGCGGTGGTCGCGAGAACGCTCAACCAGGAGATCGAACAGAGCGAGCTGATTGGATGACCGCCCCTTCGCCAGAACTTCGCGAAATCGTGCGGTTTCAATTTCGTAGGCCGTTTGAGTCTCGTCAGCAGCTTCTGGCTTCATTGATCTGTTGGCCTCGATCCCCAATAGTGCCCCACTACCTGCGGGAGAACCCTTGTAACGTCCCGCAGCCGGTCATGCTGTTACCCCCGTATGGCATAACCGCAACGCCTATGTTGCACTGACGCACAGCCTGAGGCCATCGCGTGTGGAGAGTTTAGGCGCAGATCGACATATTTCAATCTTGAAATATGTCGGCGGGGCAGTTGCTTTCGGCGCGAGGCAAGCCGGGATTCCGCGTCGCAACCTGAAGCCGGGTGGCAAACCAAACGCTGCGCCGGTATTCGACCCAAGATGCCAAGAAATTGACCGACCCTGCAATCAGTCCGCATTCCTCTGAGATACTAGACTGACGCTTTGGGGTCTCGGTGATCGGGCACTGACAGGAGTGGGTGAATGAACGGGTTTGGCGGCTTGGCGAAGCGGATGCTCAGCGTAGGGAGGCGTTCCGGCTGGCTGGTTCTGTCAGCGGTCGCATCGACACCAGCCATGGCGTCCGGTGTGCCCGAAGTCGGTTTTCCGGTCGAAGCGCCGGGCCCCGGGCCCTTCACCTTCCCCAGCGCTGAACAGACGTCGGTGAAAGTGGAGATTGTTGCCCGAGGTCTTGTGAATGTCTTCAGTCTCGCTTTCCTGCCCAATGGGGATGCATTGATCGTGGAGCGCGGTCAGCGGCTGCGCCTGCTGCGGCATGCCACGGGTCCCAATCCGGAGTTGGTGCCACAGCCTGTTGCCAACGCACCGGAGTATTCCAAAGCCGAGCATCTGAATCCGCTGGACATGATGGGCATTCAGGATGTGAAGCCCGACCCGGATTTTGCGAAGAACCGGCTGGTGTATTTCACTTACAACCGACCGGACGGCTACGATCCCGTCGAAAAGAGGATCAAGGGCGTCACGGTGCTTGCTCGGGCCAGGCTCGATGACCTGCGGCTGACCGACATCAAGGATCTCATGGTCGGCGAATCGCTGATTGGGCCCGGCAGCTCGCGGATCATGATCGGTAACGATCGGCATATCTACATGTCCGTGGGAGCGCTGAGCGAACGAGATATCGAGAGTTCTCAACGCACCGATAATATTTACGGCAAGGTGCTGCGGGTCGGGTTCGACGGCAGCATCCCGGCGGATAATCCGTTCGTCGGGGTCAAGGGCGCGCGGCCCGAAATCTGGACTTACGGGCACCGCGATGCCCTTGGCTTGGCGATCGATCCGCAAACCGGCCGTATTGTTGCTTCCGAGCATGGACCGCAGGGCGGCGATGAGCTGAACGTTCTGATCCCGGGCAAGAACTATGGTTGGCCGAACTACACTTACGGGACGCAATACGGCGGTTCGCCCTTGCCATCGGCGCCGGTCGGTGCCGGAACGCAAGGCCCCTTCCTGATCTGGGCACCGGGCATCGCCCCCAATGGAATTACCTTCTACACCGGGGCGGCGATGCCCGGCTGGAGCAACAATCTGTTCGTCGCCAGCGCCCGGCGCGGTCAGATCAATGGAACAGGTGCGATTATTCGCGTCGTTTTCAACGATCGGCTGGAGGAGATGCGCCAGGAAGTCCTTCTCGATGGCTTGCACCAGCGCTTCAAGGATGTGCGCCAGGGACCGGATGGCCTGCTCTATGCCGTGACGGACGAAGAAAATGCCATTGTTGTACGTATCGGACCGGGCGCCGACGCGTCGCAGGGTACCGCGGCTGCGCGAGACGCAGTCCATCAGTGACCGGGCTAACCCGGTCGTGAACGACGATACGGGCCAGCCAGCGAGCGTTGCGGCGTTCAACCCGGACGGCGGGTTGTAAAGGCGCCGCACCGCCTTTCGCTGCTGGCCTAAGTCCCGGTCACGCGGCCTGCAGGGCCTGCGTCAGCGCTTGTGCCGTGGCGGCCGAGGAGGCGGGGTTCTGGCCCGTGATCAGCAGGCCGTCGCGCACGACGTGGGGGTGCCAGTCGGGTCCGCTGGAGAACTGACCGCCCTTGGCCTTCAGTTCGTCCTCGACAAGGAAGGGAACGACGTCGGTCAGTTCGACGGCGGCTTCTTCGGAGTTGGTGAATCCGGTCACCTTCCTGCCTTCGACCAGCGGCTGGCCGTCGGGCTTGCGTGCGTGGCGCAGGACGCCGGGGGCATGGCAGACGAGTGCGACAGGCTTTTGCGCGGCGAGGAAGTCTTCGATCAGGGCGATCGAATGGCTGTCCTCGGCCAGGTCCCAGAGCGGGCCGTGGCCGCCGGGGTAGAATACCGCGTCGAAGTCTTCGGCCTTCACATCGGCCAGCCGGACGGTTTGCGCCAGCGCGCCCATTGCTTCGGGGTCCGCTTCGAAGCGGCGAGTCTCGTCGGTCTGGAAGTCGGGCTCGTTGCTCTTGGGGTCGAGCGGGGGGCGGCCGCCCTTGGGCGAGGCCAGGGTGATCTGCGCGCCGGCCTGCTTGAGCGCATAATAGGGCGCGGCGAGTTCCTCGAGCCAGAAGCCGGTCTTGTGGCCGGTATCGCCGAGTCGATCGTGCGAGGTGAGGACGATCAGGACTTTCATGGACAACTCCTTGCTATGCGCGCGGCAGTCGGGCGAGGGCTTCGATAAGGGCGTCCACGTCGCTTTCATCGTGGTATAGCCCAAGGCCGATGCGCAGGACTTCGCCTCGCACATCGACGATCACATCCTCGTGACCGAGCGTTTCCTTCCATAGCTGGGCACTGGGATGCGAGAACGCAAGGAAGCGCGCTTGCGGTCCGGTGCCGGGCGCGTTGAGCAGGGTAGCTGCGGCCAGTGGCGTTTCCCCGATGCGTGCGAGCAGCAGGCGCTTGAGGCTTTCGGTCTTCGCACTGATCGCCGCGGTATCGAGGCCCTCCTGCGCCAGCATCGCGCGTACCGCGTTGAAGCGGTAGATCCCGGAGGGATCGAAAGTCGCGCCGAGAAAACGCCGTGCGTCGCTGGCATATTCGACGCGTCCGGACGGGTCGGACAGGTCGGCGATCTCGGCGTACCATCCGGTGACCTGCGGCCTCTCGCCGAAGCCGGGCGGGGCGTGCATGATCGCCACGCCTTCGCCGGACATGGCATACTTGTATCCCCCTGCGAGGTAGAACAGCCGGTCGGCAACGCGCGACAGGTCGGTCTGCGCCGCCATGAAGCCGTGATAGCCGTCGATCACGACCCACGGCCCTTCGGGCCGGGCGAGCTCGGCAAGCCGCTCGAGCCCCGAGAAGACCTGTCCGGTACCGAACATGACATGGCTGACCCAGACCAGATCGTGCTCGCCTTTTTGCGCGCGGGCGAGGAAACGGTCCTCGAAGTCCGCCCCGGCGAGGGGGACCGTTTCCAGTTCGATCACGCCTGCCTCCAGCCAGCGCGCGGCCTGTCGGCGAAAGCTATGAAACTCGCCATCGCTGGCCAGGACCCGCAAGGGACGGCGCGGGTGGGCCGAGACGATGCGCACGAAGAAATCGTGCGTGTTCTGCGCAAAGACGACGGTGGACGGGGCGGGCAGGTTCAGTTCGGCGGCGACATGACGCTGCGCTTCGGGCCAGACTTGGCCCATGACCAGCTCCCACTTGCGGTCGGCGAGGGAGGCCGCATCCTGCCAGCAGGCAAGGTGGCCGGCATGCGAGGCATCCGGCCACAAGTGGTGCGAATGGGCGGCGAAGTGCAGCCTGCCGGGCGCCGCCCCGAGGGCGCGGCTGAACAGGTGCTTGTGCGAGGTTCCCATGATTACAGGCTGGTCCTGAGCGACCAGAGTTCCGGGAAGGCGCGCTTGGTCACGGTAGAGGCGAGATAGGGCACGCCCGATGTCCCGCCGGTGCCGGGCTTGCCGCCGATGATGCGGCTGACCGTAAGCACGTGCTTGTGGCGCCAGGTGGACAGGGCATCGTCGATGTCGACCAGCTTTTCGGCGAGCTGGTAGAGGTCCCAGTGGCGGTGCGGATCGCGGTAGACTTCCAGCCACGCCGCCTCGACCCGGGGCGAGGGTTCGTAAGTCGCGCTGAAATCGCGCTCCAGCGCTTCGGGCGGCAGCGCGAAGCCGGCGCGGGCGAGCGCGCGGTTGGCCTCGTCCCACAGGCTGGGCTGCCGGAGCGCCTTCTCCATTGCCGCCCGCGCATGGGGGCGGTCGGCCTGGAATTCGAGATGCCCCGCCTGCTTGAGGCCGAGCAGGAACTCCATCGTGCGGAATTGGTCGGACTGGAAGCCCGAACTGCTCCCCAGCACCGGTCGGAAGGTCGAGTAGTCGCTTGGCGTCATTGTCGCGAGGACTTCCCAGGCCAGCGTCATGACCGACTGGATGCGGCTCACCCGGGCAAGGCTCTTGTAGGCTTCGATCAGAGCGTCACGCTGCACCAGGTCGATGGCGAGGTGCAGTTCGGACAGGATCTGCTTGAGCCACAGTTCCTTGGTCTGGTGGATGATGATGAACAACAGCTCGTCGTGCTCATCCGAGACGGGGTGCTGGGCGGCGAGAAGGTCGTCGAGCGCAAGATAGCGCGCGTAAGTCATGTCAGTCATGCTCAGGGTTTGGACCAAGCCCAACCGGTCCGCAAGCGCAGGGGCTATACCTCGTTTCGCTTGCATTGGCCCGGCACTGGGAGGATCCTCGCGACTCCGGCGCACCGCCACAAGAGCGGGCAGGATTTCAGGAGATGCAAGCGCGAGGAGAGCGACATGAAGGCAACCAGCAACGGCGCGAAAGTCATTGCGCTCGTCGGACCGACGGGCGCAGGCAAGACGAGTCTGGCAGAAGCGATGCTGTTCGCGGCAGGGGCGATCACCAGACTGGGCGCAGTCAAGGACGGCAACAGCGTGGGCGATGCCAGTCCGGAAGCGCGATCCCGAGGCGGGTCGACCGAGATGAACCTCATGCGCTTTGGCTGGATGGACGAACCCTTCGTGCTGCTCGACGTGCCCGGCGCGCCCGGCTTTTCCGCCGATGCGGAGCAGGCGCTTGCGGTTGCCGACCTGGCGCTGGTGGTGATCGACCCAGATCCGGTGCGCGCCCCGCAGGCGGAACCGGTCCTGCGCCAGCTCGAGGCGATGGAGATTCCGCGGGCCATCTTCGTCAACAGGATCGATCAGGCGCGCGGCAGCATCGAGGAGCTGCTGGAGACCCTGCAGCCTCTCAGTGCCTCTGCATTGGTGGCGCGGCAGATCCCCATTCGCGATGGCGAGCACATTGACGGCTTCGTCGATCTGGCGCTGGAGCGGGCCTATCACTACCGGCCCGGAAAGCCTTCCGAACAGATCCCGATGCCCGCCGATCTTGAGTCGGTGGAAACGGCGGCGCGCTTTCACATGCTGGAGCAACTGGCCGATCACGACGACGTCCTGCTCGAGCAACTGCTGCTCGACGAAGTTCCCAAGCTCGACGTCATCTTCGGTGACCTGACCCGGGAAACGGCGCAAGGGCAGGCGGTGCCGGTCCTGTTCGGTTCGGCCATCAACGGGTTCGGTGTGCGGCGACTGCTCAAGATGCTGCGTCATGACACACCGCCGATGGAGCAGGCGATGGAACGCCTCGGCCTCGGCAAGAATACCGCACAGGTCTTCAAGATCATGAACGGCAGTTCTGTCGGGCGCCTTGCGCTCATGCGCCTGTTCGGCGGTCAGGTTCGCGAAGGGGCCGACTGGGTGGACGAAAGTGGCGAGGCGGTGCGCGCCGGGGCGATCTTCGCCCTGCAGGGCAGTGCGGCGAACAAGCTGCAGCAGACCGATCCGGGCGATGTCGTCGGGATCGCCAAGCTCGACGATGTCGGTGCCGGGCAGCGGCTCGGCATGGCGGGAAACAGGCCGGAACCGGCAGAGCGGGCGGCCATGGCGCCGAACAATTGCGCGCTGGCGATCGAGGTCAAGGACCACAAGGACGAAGTGCGCCTGTCCGCCGCCATCGGCAAGCTGGTGGAAGAAGATGCCGGGCTCGCATGGGCGCCCGACGAGATGACCCGCGAAATGCTGATCCGCGGCCGTACCGACGAACAGCTCGCCGTCGCGCTCGAACGGCTCAAGCGCCGCTATGGCGTGGACGTATCCGCCAGCGCACCGAAGGTCCCCTATCGCGAGACCATCCGCAAGGCGGTGACGCAGCGCGGACGGCACAAGAAGCAGTCGGGCGGGCATGGCCAGTTCGGCGACGTGGTGATCGAGGTGCGTCCGCTCCAGCGCGGCGAGGGCTTCCGCTTCGACGAGCGCATTACCGGCGGCGCGGTGCCCAAGCAGTGGATACCCTCGGTCGAACATGGCGTGCGCGACGCGATGGAGAGCGGGCCGCTCGGTTTTGAGGTGGTGGACGTTGCCGTGACCCTGGTCGACGGCTCCTTTCATACCGTCGACAGCTCCGAACTGGCGTTCCGGCTGGCCGGGCGTCTGGCGATGGGCGAGGCGCTCGCGGCGGCCGGACCCTACCTGCTGGAACCTTTCGCTCATGTCGCGATCCGCGTCCCCGGTACGGCGACCTCGCGCGTGACTTCGCATCTGGCGAGCCGGCGCGGGCAAATGCTGGGCATCACTCCGCTGGAGGGCTGGTCACGCTGGGACGTCATCGAGATGCTGTTGCCCGGTGCCGAACTGGCAGGGCTCGATGGCGAACTGCGTTCGCTAAGCCAGGGGATGGCGCAGTTCGAGGCGCGCTTCGATCACTTCGCCGAAGTCAACGGCAAGCTGGCCAGCGCGATCATTCAGGGTCGTCTCGAACCGGCCTGACGCCGACGCGGACCATGCGCGAGGGGCGCCGTCATCCCTGTCGGTGCCATGGCGGCAGCCCCAAGCGAAAGTCCGCGCCGATCTCTCTTAATGAATAGTTGTACTGCCGGGGATGCAAAGCATTGTAGTGCCCATGAGCAATGCGCCCTATGACCCGCTCGCCGCCTGGCAGAAGTTCGTTCAGGACTGGGAGCTCGAAATCAACGCCTGGTCCGGCAAGTTCACCGAGAGCGAGCAGTTCAGCGCGATCATGGGGCAGGCGACCAAGATGATGCTGGTCGCGCAGAGGACCGTGACCGACCAGCTGGAGAATGTCCTGCAGTCGCTCAACCTGCCGACCAAGGCCCAGGTGGAAGGTCTGTCCGATCGCCTCGATGCCATCGAGGACTCGATCGCCCAACTGCGGATCGCGCTCGACAAGCTGGCGCAGGACGGCCCCGTTCCTGCAGGCAAGCCGGAGCCTAGCCGAACCCGCAAGCCGGCAGGCAAGGCCGACTGACTTTGGCGGCAGAGCCATCACCGCTCGACAGCGACGCCATCGCCCAGCGCGTCGAACTGGAAATAGAGCGGGCGCTCAAGCGCAACATCAAGGGGCTCGACCTCCTCATCGCCGACCGCGAGCCGGTCGGGACGATGCCCAAGACGGTGATCCACCGCGAAGGCACGGCTGTCCTCTATCGCTACGAACCGGTACTCGACGAGATCTACCGCGTGCCGCTGCTGATCGTCTCGCCGCCGTCGAACAAGGGCTACATCTTCGATCTCGCGGCCGGGCAGAGCTTCGTCGAGTTCATGCTGAACCGCGGTTACGACGTTTACAATCTCGACTGGAACCCGCCCCGGCGCGGGGAAGCCGGGCTTGGCCTTGCCGACTATGTCGACCGCTTCCTGCCCGATAGCTTTGCCGCCATCCAGGAGATTACGCAGGAAACCGAGGTCTCGCTGGCCGGATATTGCATGGGCGGCACGCTGGCGACGATCTACACGGCGCTGCATCCTGCCGCGGTCAGGAACCTGATCGCCTTCGCCACGCCGATCGACTTCACCCATATGAAGCTGTTCCAGGCATGGGCGGACAAGCGCTACTTCGATGTCGACCTGCTGGTACGCGAACTTGGCGTCATCCCCGCCGACGTGATGCTCGGTGCCTTCGACCTCTCGCGCCCGGCCAATCGCACCGCGGGGCGCATGACGCTGTGGAACAACATGTGGAACGACGACTACGTGAAGTCCTACCGCATGTTCGACCGCTGGGCGGCAGAGACCCTCCCGGTTCCCGGTGAATACTTCCGCGAGATCATCACCCGGCTCATGTGGGACAATGCCCTCGCGAAGAACGCGCTCGAAGTGGGCGGTCGCATGGTCGACCTGTCGGGTATCGCATGTCCGCTGCTCAACATCGTGGCGCAGCACGATCACATCGTCAGTCACGAAGCGACGCAGCCGCTCATGCACCTGACGGGATCGAAGGACAGACACGAAATCGTTTCAAAAGGCGGCCACGTCAGCCTCGTCGCGGGACCCGCTGCAGTCCGGCGCCTATGGCCCCATATAGACGAGTGGCTTGGAGTACGATCGACATGACGATCAGCAAGGATATTGCCCCCACCCGGCTGGAGCTGGGCGACACCAGCGTGGACCTGCGCCCGATTGAGCGCGGCGACCGCGACGCGATCCTGGCCTTCGCGCAATCGCTGCCGGTCCACGACCTGCTGTTCCTGCAGCGCGACATCCGCCAGGAGAAAGTCGTTTCCGCCTGGATCGACCAGACCGAGGAGGGCGGCTCGATCGGCAGCCTGCTGGCGGTCGACGCCGAAGGGTGGATCCACGGCTGCACCGCGCTTGTTCGCGACCGCCTCAGCTGGTCCAGCCATGTCGCCGACATTCGCATCCTCGTGGGCGTGAACAGCCGCAGCATGGGACTGGGGCGACTGTTGGCGATGCACTGCGTCGATCAGGCCATGGCCGAGGACGTCGAGAAGCTGACGGTGCAGATGACGCCCGACCAGGAGGGCGCGCTGCGGATGTTCGAGGAGCTGGGCTTTCGCCCTGAAGCGCTGCTGCGCGATCAGGTTCGCGATGCCGCGGGCGCGACCAGCGATATTGTCATCATGGCGCTCAATCTTGAGCGCTATGCGTCCACGCGAACGGTATACAGCCTCTAGAAGCCCCTTGGCGCTGTCGTTCCCCCCGACCGCACATGGCGATGACCCCGCGCGGACAGCTACAGGAGTTCTCATGATCCGTTTCCCTACCCCCGTGCACGCTGGCAGGGCCTGAACGCGCATGGAACACAAGACCGCCGCCATTCGTCCACCATTCCTCGGCCTTGCCCTGCTCGAGCCGGCGCGTTGCATGATGGAAGCCGGTGCGCTCGTCGCGCTCAGCCCGCTGCTGTCGCTGTCTCCGCGCGGGGATGGCCATCCGGTGGTGGTCCTGCCTGGCTTTGCCACCAACGATACGATGACCGTGCTCCTGCGAAGTTTCCTCAAGCAGCTGTCCTATGACGTCTATCCGATGGATCTGGGCTGGAACTTCGATCAGCACACCGTCGGCGAAAACGGTGAACACATCGCCGAGCGCATTCGGGCGATCCGCAGCGATACCGGGCGCAAGGTCAGCCTTGTCGGCTGGAGTCTGGGCGGCGTCATCGCCCGCGAAGCGGCGCGGCGCGATCCGGACGATCTGCGGCAGGTGATCTCGCTGGGCAGTCCGTTCTCCGGCAATCCGCGCGCGACGAACCTGCAGACGGTCTACCAGTTCGCGACCGGCAACGACTTCAACTCGGCCAAGATGGTGGAGCGCTATCGCATCGGTGCCGATGCCCTGCCGATTCCCTCGACCGCCGTATTCAGCAGGACCGACGGCGTCACCGCCTGGGAGAATTGTCTGGGCGACACCGACGAGATCAACGAAAACGTCGAAGTGGTGTCGAGCCATTTCGGCTTCATGACCAATCCGGCGGTCTTTCACGTCATCGCGGACCGCCTCGGGCAGGCCGAAGGGCAATGGCAACCCTTCCAGCCCAGCGTGCCTTTCGCCAGCTTTTACGCCTGATCTTCGGCGCCAGAAACGGTACCCTTCGCCAGCGGCCAAAGCGACCGCGCAGGCAGGCACGACGGCAGCTCCCGCCGGTGCCCCCGGAGGGGATAGTCTAACCGATTTTCAGTGAGTTAATGGCGGAGAGGGTGGGATTCGAACCCACGGTACGGTTGCCCGTACACCGCATTTCGAGTGCGGCGCATTCGACCTCTCTGCCACCTCTCCGCTAGAGATCGCGATGGAGCGGGAAAGTCCCGCCGGGTCGAGCGAAGCGCGCCGTTAGCCCACTTGTTTGAGCTTGCCAACCCCCTGATTGGGAAATTGTGGGTATTCTTGGGGCATCGCTTGTTTCGCACCCGCACAAAACCTATATTTGCGGTCATGAACAGAGCGTCCTTCTTTTCGCCACAGGCCGGACGCGTCATCGACGCGCCGTTCCAGACGCGGGCGCGATTCGCGATTGGCGACGTCGTTCGCCATAAGCAACACGACTTCCGCGGCGTCATTTTCGACATCGATCCGGTCTTCGCCAACAGCGAGGAATGGTACCAGTCGATCCCGCTCGAACTGCGGCCAAGCCGCGAGCAGCCGTACTATCACCTCCTCGCGGAAAACGAGGATTCCAGTTACGTCGCCTACGTCAGCCAGCAGAACCTGCTCGACGATGCCGAAGGTGGGCCGGTGGATCACCCTTCCGTCAGCGAGATCTTCGAGGAATTCCGTAACGGCCGCTACCAGTTGCGCCGCGGTCTGGCTCACTGATCCATCGTTGAAGGTGGCCGCCTCGGCGGCGATCACGCGACGCGTTCGTTCCTGATGCCGCCTGCGTCCAGGATGTCGGCGATCCGGCCTGCGCCGTACTGGCCTTGCAGCAGCTCGGTCACGTCTTTGGCGGCAACCGGCTGGGCCATGTAGTAGCCCTGCACCTCATGACATCCCACGCTGCGCAGGAAGGTGAGCTGCTCGAGCGTCTCCACTCCTTCGGCCGTGAGGTGCAGGCCATTCGCGCTGGCCAGGCTGACGATGGCTTCCACCAGCGCTGCACCGGGCACCGTACCGACGGCATGGACGAAGGACCGGTCGATCTTGATCCGGTCGACGGCGATGTCGCGAATGTGGCTGAGCGAAGAGTAGCCGGTGCCGAAGTCGTCGAGCGCGCAGGCCACGCCGAGGCTTCGCAGGCTACGCAGCGATTCGGCTACATCGGATGATGCCGACATCAGCGCCGTTTCGGTGAGTTCGAGTTCGAGCCGGGTCGGTTCGATCCCGGTTTCCGCAAGAATGCGCTTTACCGTGTGACGGAAAACGCGGCTGCGCACCTGAATCGGCGAGACGTTGACCGAGATTCGCAAGCCCGGCCAGGCCCGTGCGTCGTGCATCGCCTTGCGCAGCACCCAGTCGCCCAGAACCTCGATGTGGCCGGTCTCTTCGGCGGTTCGGATGAAGGCATCGGGGGTTACCAGACCGTTCTGCGGATGCTCCCAGCGCAGCAGCGCTTCGACGGCGACGATCCGACCGCTCTCCAGCGAATAGATCGGCTGGTAATGGAGCCTGAGTTGGCTGTCGCAATCTGCAAGTGCGCTGCGCAGCTCGCGGTTGATCGTCTCGCGCTGGCGCACGTCCTCGTCCATGCTCGGTGCGAAGAAAACATAGCGGCCGCGACCGTCCAGCTTCGCCTGGTACAGCGCGATGTCGGCCTTGCGGGTGAGCTCGGTGCGATCGAGGGTGTCGTGCGGGGCAAGGGCAACGCCGATGCTGCCGCCGATGAAGGCCTGCGTAGAGGTGAGTTCGAAGGGGCGTTCCAGCTCGGCGATGATGCGTGCGCAGGCGCGCTCGATCGCAGCCCGGTTCTCGGGTTCGTCGAGGAGAATGGCGAATTCGTCGCCGCCCAGTCGCGCGACCGTGTCGTAGCTGCGGATCTGCTCGCTCAGGCGGTGGGCGACCTGCCGGATCAGCATGTCGCCTGCGGGGTGGCCCAGGCTGTCGTTGACCTGCTTGAACTGATCGAGGTCTATGTAGAGCAGGGCGAGCAGCGAGTTGTGCCGCCTGCAGCGCGCCAGCGCGGATTCGAGCCGAGCTTCGAACATGGCGCGATTGGCCAGTCCGGTGAGGGCATCGTGCATGGCCTGATGCTGGGCAAGGCTGCGGCTCTGTTCGAGGTCTTGGGTGCGACGGGCGAGCCGGCTGGCGAGCAGGTAGATCGCCGCTCCCGCAAGGATCAGCACCGCAAGCAGGACGGGGCCGACAGAACTGGTGACGTCGTAGCCGGGCTTGAACGGGTGCCACACCATGTAGCCCACGACATTTCCCGTTCGCGACTGCAGTGGAATCGACGTCTCATTCGGGCCGTGTCCGGGCACGATCACGTAGCGCGCTTCGTTGAGGCCATAGTTGGAGCCGATGCGGTTGAAGTAGTCCTTGTCGAGATAGACGATCCCGACATGGATCGCTTCGGTTCCGCTTTTCTGGACGATCTTTCCGCTGTCGCCGATGATCGGCTTGACGCTGACGATGGCCGGCCGCCCGCGCAGGACCGCAAGGTCGCTCACGCCCGGTGAAAGCATCGCGAGGTAGTTGTCGTTCTCGCGGCGGGTCTTATCGTTCTTGCGCAGCTCGGCGACCATCGGCGCCACGATGTCTTCTACTGCGATGAAGTTCTCCGGGATGATCCGCTTGCCGTCACGCATCGCATAGATCGGCCGATCACTGGGCGAGAGAATGTATACCTCGTTCATCCCGGCATACTCGTGGAACCAGGTGCCTAGGTTGATGTCGATCCAGTCCAGGTCGAGTGGGCGCTTGCGGACCTGCTCTACGGCATCGTCCCAGATCGTCGAGGATTCCTGGACGTGACCGAGCCTGTCGATGCTTTCTTCCAGCACCATCTGGGCGAGCGCACGGTCGCGGTCGCTGGCCACGCGATCGACCTCGTGCCCTGACCAGACCAGCAGTCCGACGATCAGGATGACGACCGCGAGGAAGGCAAAGACGATCGACGGCCCAAGGACATGAACCGGACGCTTGGCGGCTAATGGAGTGGAGACCTGACCCGACACAGGAGTCGGCTATCACCGGAGAACTGATTATTGGTTAAGTACGACCAGTGGTACTTCGTGGTGGCCCGACAAGATTCCGGAAATAATTCGCTCTCTGCGTCAGCCTTTCAGCTTCCAGCCCGAACGCAGCACGCGATAGACCACGAACGCCAGTACGGCGTTGACGATGCCGATGCCGATGGCGCTGTGCAGCACGGCCATGTTGGTGTCGCCGATGTCGCTCTGGCCGAGGAACCCGAAGCGGAAGCCCGAGATGACGTAGAAGAAGGGATTGACGCGGCTCACCGCCTGGAAGGCCGGCGCGAGATTGTCGATCACGTAAAAGGTGCCGGAAAGCAGTGAGAGCGGGGCGATGACGAAGTTGGTCACCGCCGCGTTGTGATCGAACTTTTCCGCCCAGATCGAGGACATGAAGCCCAGCAGGGCAAGAAAGACCGAACCCATCAGTCCGAACCAGGCCACGGCCCAGGGGTGGGCTACCGAGAGGTCCACTCCGGGCCACAGCATCATCGCCCCGCACAGCGCCAGGCCGACGAGGAAGGCGCGGGTGACGGCAGCGGCGACCATCGCCAGCATCAGTTCGCCTTCGCTGAGCGGGGGCATCAGGAAATCAATGATCGTGCCCTGGATCTTGCCAGAGAGGAACGAGAAGCTCGCATTGGCAAAGGCGTTCTGCATCATGCCCATGACGATCAGGCCCGGCGCGACGAAGGTCGCGAAGTTCACGCCCAGGATTTCGCGCCCGCCACGCCCCAATGCGACCGTGAAAATCACGAGGAAGAGAAAGGTGGTGATCGCCGGTGCCCAGATGGTCTGGGTCTGCACCTTGAAGAAGCGGCGGACCTCCTTCATATATAGGGTCTTGAGCCCCACCCAGTTCACCTGGTGGATCACTGGCTCGCCCTTCGTCGGAAACTGGCGTGGCTGCGGGATACCGGCAGGAGTCAGCATCTCGGTCGAATTCGTTTGATCGGCCATGAAGCGGCGACTATCGGCTGCGGTCTTCCGAGGCAAGCGGCATGGAACTTTTTCGGGCGATTCTCGGATCGCCCCGCGCGAAAGATGGAATTGGAATGAGCTGGACTGACGAGCGGATCGAAAAGCTGACCAAGATGTGGGAGGGCGGTGCCACTGCCAGTCAGATCGCGGACGAGCTCGGTGGCGTCAGCCGCAATGCCGTGATCGGCAAGGCGCATCGCCTCGGTCTCAAGGCCCGCCCGTCTCCGGTGAAGGCCAATGAAAAGCCCGCCCGTCCGGCGGCTCCCAAGAAGGCGAAGCCAGCCTCCGAAGCGCCTGCCGCACCGGCTCCCAAGGCCGAAGCGCCGGTAGTCAAGCCGGCCCCGCAGGCTCCTGCGGCTCCGGCCCCGCGCGCTGCCGCGCCTGCCGCTGCACCGGCGCCTGCCGCCGACAAGCCCGCTTCGGATCAGCCGCGCATCGTTTCGGTCGGCCCCGGCGGCTTCCTGCGTCAGGGTCCCGGCGACCAGCAGCAGCCGATCCCGCCGGCGCCGCCTCGCCGCCTGGTCCCGGCCAAGCCGAGCCCGGAGATCGCCGACAAGACCAGCCTGCTCGACCTCAACGATCGCATCTGCCGCTGGCCGATGGGCCACCCGGGCGAGCCGGACTTCCACTTCTGCGGAGAAAAGGTGAACCCCGGGTTCCCTTATTGCGTCGATCACTGCGGCCGCGCCTACCAGGCACAGCTGCCGCGCGGCGCGCGCCGTCCTCCTCCGCCGCTGCCGTTCGGTGGGCCGCGGGTTCGCTGATCCGATGAAGGCGAGGGTGCGACCGGGCAAGGTTCTTGCCATCATGGCCGCACCTTTCGCGCTGGCCGCGCTCGGATCGCCTGTCGGTGCGCAGCAGGCCCAGGCGCCGGTCGATGTCGCTGCGCCGCAAGCGCCCGCTGCTCCTGAAAGGGTCGAGCATGTCTATGTCGAGCTGACGACGCCTGCCGGTGCGATCACGCTCGACCTCGACAAGACCCATGCGCCGCTGACCACGGCGAACTTCCTCAAGTACGTCGATGCCAAGCGCCTCGATGGTGCGGTCTTCTATCGCGCCATGCACCTCGGCTACAGCGACGAGCCGGCGGGATTGCTGCAGGGCGGAGTGCGCGACGGCGCCAAGCTGTTCCCGCCCGTGGCCCATGAGCCGACCAACCGGACCGGCATCCTGCACAAGGCCGGCACCGTCTCGATGGCGCGCTTCGCGCCCGGAACGGCCACGGCCGATTTCATGATCCTCATTTCCGACATGCCCGCGCTCGATGCGGAGCAGGGCAACAATGGCGAAGATCCCGGCGCCGGGTTCGCCGCCTTCGGTCATGTCGTCTCCGGCATGGATGTCGTGCGCAGGATCTGGGACATGCCGCGCTCGGCCACGAAGGGCGAGGGCGTGATGAAGGGCGACATCCTCGAGGATGAAGTCAGGATCACGGCGGCACGCCGGGTTGCCGCGCCACCAGCCGCCCCTGCGGAAGGGCCAATGGCTGCCGCGCCGACGGAGCCGGTTGCCGCGGACGGGGGCAACGCGGGCGACGATTGATCGTTACGGTTCGTTTACTTGTGGCTTCCGTGATTCGACTTGGTCGGGCGAACTAAAAGCGCTCACGTCTGGCAGGTTTCGTGCTGCCATTTGCGCGCGGAGAATGCACGACTTGTGCTTTCTGGCCGATTCCAATGCTTGCCAGAAAGTTTTTATCCAGATCCCGGCGATTACTACTTAAATTAACCACGGTTTTGTCGTTAACCGAGCGCATGACGGAACATGACGACAGTCACGCCCGGGGGGGCTTGATGCGCTGGTTCGGCCTTGGCGGGTCACGGCGCGAGGACAGTGATGCGGGAGAGCAGGCCTCTCCGGCAGGCGAATCAAGGCCCCAGGCGACGGATGCGCGCGAGCGCATGCGGCAGAAGACGCTGGAGGAGATCACCAGCTTCCTGCTGACGCATCGCCTGCCGGTCTCGGTGGCGACGCTGGAGATCGCCCATGACATCGTGACCGGGGCCAACCCGATGGTCGGGCGTCTGGTGGCTGAACGCATCAGCAGCCGGGAGCCCATCACGCTGGCCTGGCTCGAAGATGTCGTCATCGCCCAGAGCCGCGACAATTCGGGTGAGCAACTGCACCACCTGGTGATGCGCCTTGAATCCTCGATTGCCGAATTCGCCGCCACCACGACGGCGGCACGCACGGCGACGAACGACTACAACTCGGCGCTCGAGGCACATGTCGGCGACCTGGGGACAGTCGGCAGTGCGAACGAGGTGATTGTCCAGCTGGCCTCGCTGGCCCGCGACATGATTTCACGCACCCGCGACATCGAACGCGAACTGAGCCGTTCGGAGCGCGAAACCCGCGCTCTCCAGAAGAACCTGGCCGACGCGCGGCGCGAAGCGGAGATGGATCACCTGACGGGCCTGCCCAACCGCCGAGCCTTCGAGGCTGTTCTCAAGCAGGAATTCGGAGAATCGCGCGAGGTCGGGGACACCCTGGCCGTCGCCTTCTGCGACATCGACAATTTCAAGCGGATCAACGACGTTCACGGCCACGAGGCGGGCGATCGCATCCTGCGCACGGTAGCGCAGTCGCTGGCCAAGATCTCGAACGACAAGTGTCACGTCGCGCGCCACGGCGGCGAAGAGTTCGTCGTCCTCCTGCGCGGCAAGACCGCGCTAGAGGCGATGGATATTCTCGATAATGCGCGCGAAAAGCTGGCAACCCGCAAGTTCGTCAACCGCGCAACGGACCTCCCGTTCGGGCGTATCAGTTTTTCTGCAGGCGTTGCCGATGCCCATGCCTACGAAACCTCGGGCGAGGCGTTGCGGGCGGCGGACGAGGCACTGTTCCGGGCCAAGAGTGCAGGGCGCAACTGCGTTCACGTGGCCGGTCCCGCCGATGCTGCCGGACAGGCTTTCGAGGGTGACGACGATACCGGCGAGCATGAGTACAGCTAGGCCGGTCCTCGGGCCTGTCTGCGCTGCAACGGACTGATTTTCGTGATCGCTGCAGGGCCGGTTGTGCCGCCCCGCGCCTTCCTCTACCTCTCGCCCCGATAGTTCCAGGGAGAGAGCCGTGTCCGTTTCGCTTGATGATGCCTATGTGAAGACCTGCCTGCAGATCCTGCGGGCGCTGGCCGGACAGCTCGAAAAGGCCGAAGCGCACTGCGAGGCGAGCGGCATCCCGGCCGAGACGCTGACCGAGGCGCGGCTCGCACCCGACATGTGGCCTTTCGCCAAGCAGGTCTTCGAGGCCGGGCACCATTCGGCGCGCGCGATCGAGGGCGTGCGTGAGGGGCTCTTCGGTCCCGAACTCGATCCGGTGCCGAGCGACTTTGCGACATTGCGCGAAGAGGTCGCCCGGTCGATCGCGACGCTCGAAGGCGTGGAGCCGGGCGAACTCGATGCCATCGCGGAGCGCGACATGCGCTTCGAGTTCAAGAGCTACCGGATGGACTTCACCGTCGCCGACTTCCTGCTGAGTTTCTCGCTGCCCAACTTCTTCTTCCATGCCACGACCGCCTATGACCTCCTGCGCAGCCAGGGCGTGGCCATCGGCAAGGGCGACTTCTTAGGCAAGACCCGCAGGAAGGCTTGAGCGAGCCCCCCGTTTGCCTTGACCCGAACGGCGATCTCGCCTAAGGGCGCGCATCCTTTGCGGCTTCGGGTCGCAAGGGGAGATATAGAGCTGAACATTGTCGCTCGCGAGTTTTCGGTGCTTTTCCGGCGGTTTTTCTGCCGGATCGGTCCCATTGCGGATGGTCTTGCCCCGAGTCGGGCAAGGCCGCTTTCGGAAACCCGGCGGCAAAGTAATCCGGTGGTTCGTGCCGGGTGGAGTGTTTTTCGGCTCACGATTGCGGCCAGGGTCCTGGTTCGTCGGCATTCCCATTGCGCGGATGCGGTAACGGCGATCAGAACCGGTCCTTCGTGACTTCCGATCATGCTTCGTCTTTCGAACCCGCCGGGCCTGATGACCCGGGGTGCGACGGGTCCGTCCCGTGGCTTGCGGTTTGCGCCCACGGTACGGGCCGGATCCATCGCACTCCCATTTTGAAAGAAGAGTATAGATGCCGACGATCAACCAGCTGGTCCGCAAGGGCCGCGAACCGCAGAAGGCCAAGTCGAAGGTCCCTGCGATGGAGCAGAACCCGCAGAAGCGTGGCGTCTGCACCCGCGTCTACACCACGACCCCGAAGAAGCCGAACTCGGCTCTTCGCAAGGTCGCCAAGGTGCGCCTGACCAACAGCCGCGAAGTCATTTCGTACATCCCGGGTGAAGGCCACAACCTGCAGGAGCACTCGGTCGTGCTCATCCGCGGCGGCCGCGTTCGCGACCTTCCCGGCGTTCGCTACCACATCCTGCGCGGCGTGCTCGACACGCAGGGCGTCAAGGACCGCAAGCAGAGCCGTTCGAAGTACGGCGCCAAGCGTCCCAAGTGATCCGGCTGCGGCGCTTCAGGGCGCCGCGCGATGAAGATTGACCGGCCGGGAAGGCGCAAGTCCCCGGTCGCAAAAACAAGGAATTCTAAACGATGTCACGTCGTCGTCGTCCCGAGAAGCGGGAAATCCTGCCGGATCCGAAGTTCGGTGATCTGGTCCTGTCGAAGTTCATGAACAACCTCATGCTCGACGGCAAGAAGTCGGTTGCAGAGCGCATCGTCTATGGCGCGCTCGATACCATGGAAACCCGCGCCAAGGCCGATCCGGTCCAGCTGTTCCACGATGCGCTGAACAACGTGAAGCCGCAGATCGAAGTCCGCAGCCGCCGCGTCGGCGGTGCGACCTACCAGGTCCCGGTCGAGGTTCGCCCCGAGCGCGCCCAGGCCCTGGCCATCCGCTGGCTGATCACGGCGGCGCGCAACCGTCCCGAGACCACCATGGCCGCCCGCCTTTCGGGTGAGCTGATGGACGCTGCCAACAACCGCGGCAATGCCGTGAAGAAGCGCGAAGACACGCACCGCATGGCGGACGCGAACCGCGCCTTCTCGCACTACCGCTGGTAAGACGTGGGATTGCCCGCATGATCGACGTCATGCGGGCGTCACACTTTCAATTCAGGGGGCATGGGCTTATCTCTGAGCATCGGCCCGCTCTCTCACACTCCTGCTAAGGAACAGCACCATGGCACGTAGCCATCCGCTCAATATGTACCGTAACATCGGTATTATGGCGCACATCGACGCCGGTAAGACCACCACGACCGAGCGTATCCTCTACTACACCGGCAAGTCCTACAAGATCGGCGAAGTGCACGACGGCGCCGCCACCATGGACTGGATGGAGCAGGAGCAGGAACGCGGCATCACCATCACCTCGGCTGCTACCACCTGCTTCTGGAAGGCAGACAGCGGCAACGGCGATGAGTACCGCATCAACATCATCGACACCCCGGGCCACGTCGACTTCACCATCGAAGTCGAACGCTCGCTGCGTGTGCTCGACGGTGCCGTTGCATGCTTCGACGGCGTTGCCGGCGTTGAGCCGCAGTCGGAAACCGTGTGGCGCCAGGCCGACAAGTACGGCGTGCCGCGCATGTGCTTCATCAACAAGCTCGACCGCACCGGCGCCGACTTCAAGTACTGCGTCCAGTCGATCATCGACCGTCTGGGTGCCACCCCGGCCGTCCTGTACCTGCCGATCGGTCTCGAGTCGGATCTCAAGGGTCTGGTCGACCTGGTGAACAACCGTGCGATCATCTGGAAGGACGAGTCGCTGGGCGCCGAGTTCTTCTACGAAGAGATCCCGGCCGACATGGCTGACGAAGCCGAACTGTATCGCAGCCAGCTCATCGAGCTTGCCGTCGAGCAGGACGACGACGTCATGGAAGCCTATCTCGAAGGCAACGAGCCCGACGTCGCGACGCTCAAGAAGCTGATCCGCAAGGGCACCCTGGGCCACGCGTTCGTTCCGGTCGTTTGCGGCTCGGCGTTCAAGAACAAGGGCGTGCAGCCCCTGCTCGACGCCGTCGTGGACTACCTGCCTTCGCCGCTCGACATCGAAGACGTCCAGGGCGTCAAGGTCGACAGCGACGAGCCCGACAGCCGTCCGCCCAGCGATGACGCGCCGTTCTCGGCTCTCGCGTTCAAGGTCATGAACGACCCGTTCGTCGGCTCGCTTACCTTCTGCCGCATCTATTCGGGCACGCTCTCGAAGGGTTCGTACCTGAACTCGGTGAAGCAGAAGAAGGAAAAGGTTGGCCGCATTCTCGAAATGCACGCCAACGAGCGCAAGGACATCGAAGAAGCCTACGCTGGCGACATCGTCGCGCTGGCCGGCATGAAGGAAACCACCACCGGCGACACGCTCTGTGCCGAAAAGGCGCCGATCGTGCTCGAACGCATGGAATTCCCCGAGCCGGTCATCGAGCTTTCGGTGGAGCCCAAGACCAAGGCCGACCAGGAGAAGATGGGCGTCGCGCTCAACCGTCTCTCGGCCGAGGATCCCAGCTTCCGCGTCTCGACCGATCACGAATCGGGCCAGACCATCATCAAGGGCATGGGCGAACTTCACCTCGACATCATCGTCGACCGCATGCGTCGCGAGTTCAAGGTCGAAGCCAACGTCGGTGCGCCGCAGGTGGCCTATCGTGAATACCTCGCGAAGCCTGTCGATGTGGATTACACCCACAAAAAGCAGTCGGGCGGTACCGGCCAGTTCGGCCGCGTGAAGGTCAAGGTTACGCCGGGTGAGCGCGGTTCGGGCATCACCTTCAAGGACGAAGTCAAGGGCGGTAACATTCCGAAGGAATATATCCCGGCCATCGAGAAGGGCATGCGCGAGACGGCCGAGACCGGTTCGCTGGTGGGCTTCCCGATCATCGACTTCGACATCGTGCTTTACGACGGTGCCTACCACGACGTCGACTCGTCGGCCCTGGCCTTCGAAATCGCCGGTCGCGGTTGTATGCGTGAAGTCGCCCAGAAGGCCGGCATCAAGCTGCTCGAGCCGATCATGAAGGTCGAAGTCGTCACCCCCGAGGAATATCTCGGCGACGTCATCGGCGACATGAACAGCCGTCGCGGCCAGATCCAGGGAACCGACAGCCGCGGCAATGCCCAGGTCGTCGAGGCCCACGTGCCGCTGGCGAACATGTTCGGCTACGTGAACCAGCTCCGCTCGTTCACGCAGGGCCGTGCAAACTACTCGATGTTCTTCTCCCACTACGACGAGGTCCCGGCGAACGTTGCGGCCGAGGTGAAGGAGAAGCTTGCCTGAGGGCAAGAATGGTTCTAGGGGCGGCGCCTGATTCAGCGGGCGCTGCCTTATTTCCCGCAGATTCAATTTCAGGACGAAAGAAGGTTTGAAAGATGGCGAAGGCAAAATTTGAGCGGAACAAGCCGCACTGCAATATCGGCACCATCGGTCACGTCGACCACGGCAAGACCACCCTGACGGCTGCCATCACGAAGGTCATGGCCGAAGTCAACGGTGGTGAAGCGGTCGACTTCGCCAACATCGACAAGGCTCCCGAAGAGCGCGAGCGCGGCATCACCATCTCGACCGCACACGTCGAGTACGAGACCGGTGCCCGTCACTACGCGCACGTCGACTGCCCGGGTCACGCCGACTACGTGAAGAACATGATCACCGGTGCGGCCCAGATGGACGGCGCCATCCTCGTCGTGAACGCTGCTGACGGCCCGATGCCGCAGACCCGCGAGCACATCCTGCTCGCCCGCCAGGTCGGCGTTCCGGCTCTGGTCGTGTACATGAACAAGGTCGACCAGGTCGATGACGAAGAGCTCCTCGAGCTCGTCGAACTCGAAGTTCGCGAACTGCTCTCCTCGTACGACTTCCCGGGCGACGACATTCCGGTCGTCAAGGGTTCGGCCCTGGCCGCTCTCGAAGGCCGCGACGACGAAATCGGCAAGAACTCGATCATCGAGCTCATGAACGCTGTCGACGAGTTCATCCCGCAGCCGCCGCGTCCGACCGACAAGCCGTTCCTGATGCCGGTCGAAGACGTGTTCTCGATCTCGGGTCGTGGTACCGTTGTCACCGGCCGTGTCGAAACCGGCATCATCAAGGTTGGTGAAGAAGTCGAAGTCGTCGGTATCCGCGACACCCAGAAGACCACCGTCACCGGCGTCGAAATGTTCCGCAAGCTGCTCGACCAGGGCGAAGCCGGCGACAACATCGGTGCACTGGTTCGTGGTCTGAAGCGCGACGACGTCGAGCGTGGCCAGGTTCTCGCCAAGCCGGGCACCGTGACCCCGCACACCGAGTTCTCGGCTGAGGTCTACGTTCTGTCGAAGGACGAAGGCGGCCGTCACACGCCGTTCTTCGCGAACTACCGTCCGCAGTTCTACTTCCGCACCACCGACGTGACCGGCGAAGTGATCCTCCCCGAGGGCACCGAGATGGTCATGCCGGGCGACAACGTTGCCCTGTCGGTCAAGCTCATCGCTCCGATCGCCATGGACGAAGGTCTGCGCTTCGCTATCCGCGAAGGCGGCCGCACCGTCGGCTCGGGCGTTGTTTCGAAGATCACGAAGTAAGCTTCGTAATCCTCGGATAACCGAGATAAAGGCCCGGCTTCCGAAAGGAAGCCGGGCTTTTTCTGTGAAAGGCGCAGATAGCGGACAGGGGGCTGGCGTGGCTCACGATCCGCGCTTAGGGCGTCTGCATGGCACGCAAGTATTCAAAGCACGGTCCGCGAGAGGACATCCTGAAGGACGACGATGCGCCCGAGGCGGCGCCACCGCCCGATTGCTGGCTTTGCTCCAGGCCCTGCGGCGAGACGGTGGTCTGGCATCACCCGGTGCCGAAGAGCCGGGGAGGGCGCGACACCGTGCCGATGCACCCGATCTGCCAGAACATGCTGATCACTACCTTCACCAATTCCGAGCTTCAGCGCTACGGACTCGACGTCGATCTCCTGAAGCTCGACCCGCGCATCGAGAAGTTCCTCGGTTGGGTCGCGAACAAGGATCCCGACTTCAACGCGGCGCTCGGCAAGAAGAAGCAGCGCTGACGGGTCCGACCTTCGTTGGCTCAAGATGGACTGGCCGAAAGTTTCGCAAATCCGGTCCGGTGCATCATTTCGTTACGGCCGCAGGATTCAGCGAAAATAAGGGGCTCAAAGGGCTTGCGCGAATCCGGGATGCGTTGTAGGGGCGCGGCTCGAATTTGTTCGGGGCTACGGTCCCTAGGCTCTTTCTCATCGGTAGTAGGTAATGGAAGCTCAGAACATCCGCATTCGCCTCAAGGCGTTTGACCACCGCGTACTCGACCAGGCCACTGGCGAGATCGCTGACACCGCCCGCCGTACCGGCGCGCTCATTCGGGGCCCCATTCCGCTTCCGACGAAGATCGAAAAGTTCACCGTGAACCGCGGTCCTCACATCGACAAGAAGTCGCGTGAGCAGTTCGAGGTTCGCACCTACAAGCGTCTGCTCGACATCGTGCAGCCGAATGCCGCCACCGTCGACGCGCTGATGAAGCTCGACCTGGCCGCTGGCGTGAACGTTGAGATCAAGCTGGCCTAAGCCGGCTTCAGGGGCTGCCTTTGGCGGCCCCATGGTCCTTTCCGGTCGGACCTTAAACTGCCGGAACGACATTCGGGTCCTCGGATCCAACTGACCTTGTCGGCCCTCGAGGCCGGCTTTGCGGGGAGAAACCCGCAGAGACAGAGCCCCCAAGGGAAACCGGCGGGGACACAAGGGATACCTCCGGTGCCGCCTTCGGGCCAAGCGCCGGGAATGCGTCCCCCGTCTCGCTTCCGGCAGGTGCCAAGGGCACCGGCAAGGGAGCACCCAGCCCGGACGGGGCATGCATCACAATTTGGGCTGGACACGCCTGTGCGGGATGGGCTCGCGCAGGCCTCTGTAAGGAGTAAAGGTCATGCGTACAGGCGTGATCGCCAAGAAGGTCGGGATGACCCGACTGTTCCAGGAGGACGGACGGCACGTGCCGGTTACCGTCCTGGCGCTGGAAGATTGCCAGGTGGTTTCGGTTCGCACTGCCGATCGTGACGGATACGTCGCGGTTCAGCTCGGTGCCGGCGAAGCCAAGCAGAAGAACGTTGCCAAGCCGCAGCGCGAGCACTTCGCCAAGGCTGAAGTGCCGCTCAAGATGCGCGTTGCCGAGTTCCGCGTCGCCGACGACGCGCTGCTCGACGTCGGTTCGACCATCGCTGCCTCGCACTTCGTGCCCGGCCAGCTCGTCGACGTTGCCGGCCACACCCAGGGTAAGGGCTTTGCGGGCGCCATGAAGCGTTGGGGCTTCGGCGGTCTTCGCGCCACCCACGGTGTTTCGCTCTCGCACCGTTCGCACGGTTCGACGGGTAACCGCCAGGATCCGGGCAAGGTCTTCAAGAACAAGAAGATGGCCGGCCACATGGGCGACCGTCAGCGCACCCAGCAGAACCTCGAGATCGTCCGCGTGGACGACGAACGCGGCCTGATCTTCGTCAAGGGCTCGGTCCCGGGCGCGAAGAACAGCTGGCTGACCGTTTCGGACGCCGTCAAGGTCGCCCGTCACGCCGAGGCTCCGTACCCCGCCGGCCTGAAGCAGGCCGCCAACAGCAATGACACGGCCGCTGCCGACACGCCTGCGGAAGACACCGCGGCGCCGGAAGCGACCGAAGGCCAGGAGGGCTAAGTCGTGAAGGTCAAGGTCCTCAACCTCGATGGCAGCGCCGGCAAGGGCGACATCGAACTGTCGGATGACGTGTTCGGTCTCGAGCCGCGCGCAGACATCCTGCACCGTGTCGTCACCTGGCAGCTCGAGAACCGTCGCGGCATCGCCCGCGCAACCCGCGAGCGCTCGGACGTTGCCCGCACCGGCAAGAAGTTCGGTCGCCAGAAGGGCGGCGGTACGGCTCGTCACGGTGACCGTGCAGCCCCGGTCTTCATCGGCGGTGGTAAGGCTCACGGTGCACGTCGCCGCGAGTTCAACATCTCGCTGAACAAGAAGATCCGCGCTCTCGGCCTCAAGATGGCTCTGTCTTCGAAGGCCCAGAACGGTCTCGTCATCGTCGACACGCTCGACGGTGAAGCCAAGACCAAGGCGCTCGCCGGTCAGCTCGCCAAGGCTGGCTTCGGCAAGAAGGTGCTCGTGATCGACGGCGAAGCGGTGAACGACAATTTCGCTCGTGCAGCCCGCAACATCGTCGGCGTCAACGTGCTCCCGGCCATGGGCGCCAACGTCTATGACATCCTGAAGCATGATACGCTGGTGCTGACGCGCGCCGCGGTCGAGAAGCTGGAGGCCCGTTTCAATGGCTAAGAGCAACGTGGACATCCGTCACTACGACGTGATCCTCGCTCCCCACATCACCGAGAAGTCGACCCTCCTTTCGGAGAACAACGCGGTCGTCTTCAAGGTGGCCGGCGGCGCGAGCAAGCCCGAGATCAAGGCTGCTGTCGAAGCTCTGTTCGACGTCAAGGTCACCGGCGTGAACACGCTGGTCGTCAAGGGCAAGACCAAGCGCTGGCGCGGTAAGGCTTACCGCCGCAGCGACGTGAAGAAGGCGATCGTCACGCTGGCCGAAGGTCAGTCGATTGACGTGACCGAAGGCGTACGGGGCTGATTCGATGGCACTGAAGAAATACAACCCGACCAGCCCCGCCCGTCGCGGCCTGGTCCTCGTCGACAAGTCGTCGCTGTGGAAGGGCAAGCCTGTCAAGGCTCTGACCGAAGGCAAGCACAAGACCGGCGGTCGCAACAACAAGGGCCATGTCACCTCGCGCGGCATCGCTGGCGGCCACAAGCAGAAGTACCGCTACATCGACTTCAAGCGTCGCAAGTGGGACATGGAAGCCACCGTCGAGCGGATCGAGTACGACCCGAACCGCACGGCCTTCATCGCACTGGTGAAGTACACCGACGGCGAGCTCGCCTACATCCTCGCGCCGCAGCGTCTGGCCATCGGTGACGTCGTCGTCGCCGGCGAAAAGACCGACGTGAAGCCGGGCAACGCGATGCTGCTGTCGCAGATGCCGGTCGGCACGATCTGCCACAACGTCGAGATGAAGCCGGGCAAGGGTGGCCAGATCGCCCGTTCGGCAGGCACCTACGTCCAGGTCGTCGGTCGTGACCGCGGCATGGTCATCGTCCGCCTCAACTCGGGCGAGCAGCGCTACCTGCGTGGCGACTGCATGGGCACCGTTGGCGCCGTGTCGAACCCCGACAACGCCAACCAGACCCTTGCCAAGGCCGGCCGCAAGCGCTGGCTGGGCCGTCGCCCGCTGACCCGTGGTGTTGCCAAGAACCCGGTCGACCACCCGCACGGCGGTGGTGAAGGCCGTACCTCGGGCGGCCGTCACCCGGTCACTCCGTGGGGCAAGCCGACCAAGGGCGCCCGCACTCGCAACAACAAGCAGACGGACAAGATGATCATCCGTTCGCGCCACGCCAAGAAGAAGAGGTAAGACACGATGGCACGTTCCGTCTGGAAAGGCCCCTTCGTCGACCTGTACCTTCTCAAGAAGGCCGAGGTCGCGCAGGATGCAGGAGCCAAGGCCGGCCCGATCAAGACCTGGTCGCGTCGTTCCACTATCCTTCCGCAGTTCGTTGGTTTGACCTTCCAGGTCTATAACGGACACAAGTTCATCCCGGTCTCGGTCAACGAGGACATGGTCGGCCACAAGCTCGGTGAATTCGCGCCCACGCGCACGTTCCCCGGCCACGCCGCCGACAAGAAGGGCAAGCGCTAATGAGCAAGCAGGCAGCACCCCGCCGCGTTGGCGAGAAGGAAGCTCTTGCGGTCGGCACCACCATCCGTGGTTCCGCCCAGAAGCTCAACCTCGTCGCCGGCCTGATCCGCGGCAAGAAGGCCGAGGAAGCCATGAACATCCTCGCTTTCTCGAAGAAGGCGATGGCCGTGGATGCCCGTAAGGTTCTCGCTTCGGCGATCGCCAATGCGGAAAACAACCACAACCTCGACGTCGACGCTCTCGTCGTTGCCGAGGCGTCGGTCGGCAAGTCGATCACCATGAAGCGTTTCCACGCTCGTGGTCGCGGCAAGTCCACCCGGATCCTCAAGCCGTTCTCACGCCTGCGGATCGTCGTTCGCGAAGTCGAGGAGGCCTGATCCATGGGTCACAAGAGCAATCCGATCGGTCTGCGTCTGCAGATCAACCGTACCTGGGACAGCCGCTGGTTCGCGGAAGGCCGGGACTACGGCAAGCTGCTTGAGGAAGACCTCAAGATCCGCAAGTTCATCCTTGAGAGCGTGCCGCAGGCGGCAATCTCGAAGGTGGTGATCGAGCGTCCCGCCAAGCTGTGCCGCGTGTCGATCTATGCCGCCCGTCCGGGTGTCATCATCGGCAAGAAGGGCGCCGACATCGAGAAGCTGCGCAAGAAGCTCTCGGTCATGACCTCCAGCGAAGTGAAGCTGAACATCGTCGAGATCCGCAAGCCGGAAATCGACGCCAAGCTCGTCGCTCAGGGCATTGCCGACCAGCTCGTGCGTCGCGTCGCTTTCCGTCGCGCCATGAAGCGTGCGATGCAGTCCGCGATGCGTCTGGGCGCCGAAGGCGTCAAGATCATGTGCGGTGGCCGTCTCGGCGGCGCTGAAATCGCCCGTGTCGAGCAGTATCGCGAAGGCCGCGTTCCGCTCCACACGCTGCGTGCGAACATCGACTATGCCGAAGCCGAGGCGCTGACCGCCTATGGCATCATCGGCATCAAGGTGTGGGTCTTCAAGGGCGAGATTCTCGGCCACGACCCGACGGCGCAGGATCGTTTGATGATGGAGGCTCAGACCTCCGGCGTCCGTCCGGCGCGCTGAGGCTTGAGGTAGAGAAGCACCATGCTGCAACCGAAGAAAACCAAGTTCCGCAAGGCGTTCAAGGGTAAGATCCATGGCAATGCCAAGGGTGGTACCGACCTGAACTTCGGCTCGTACGGCCTCAAGGCCCTCGAGCCCGAGCGGATCACCGCACGCCAGATCGAAGCGGCTCGCCGCGCGATCACCCGCCACATCAAGCGCCAGGGCCGTCTCTGGATCCGCGTCTTCCCGGACGTGCCGGTTTCGAAGAAGCCTGCCGAAGTCCGTCAGGGTAAGGGCAAGGGTTCGGTCGAATACTGGGCAGCCCGCGTCAAGCCGGGTCGCATCCTGTTCGAACTGGACGGCGTTGCCGGCCCGCTCGCAGCGGAGGCTTTCAGCCGCGCCGCGATGAAGCTGCCGATCAAGACCAAGGTCGTTGCCCGTCTCGGCGACACCTCGCACTTGGGTGGAGAAGACTGATGGCGAACCGCACTGAAGACCTGCGCGCCAAGACCGACGACCAGCTGACCTCTGAACTCGTCGACCTCAAGCGTGAACAGTTCAACCTGCGTTTCCAGGCCGCCACGAGCCAGCTCGAGCGCCCGGCACGCATCAAGGAAGTCCGTCGCGACATCGCCCGCATCAAAACGCTCCAGGCTGAGCGCGCGGCGAAGGCGTAAGGAGGAAACACGATGCCAAAGCGTATTCTGATCGGTACCGTCGTTTCCGACAAGACCGACAAGACCGTTACCGTGCTCGTCGAGCGTAAGGTGAAGCACCCGCTGTACGGGAAGATCATCCGCCGTTCGAAGAAGTACCACGCCCACGACGAGGACAACGCCTACCGCACCGGTGAGCGCGTCCGCATCGAGGAAACCAAGCCGATCTCCAAGACCAAGTCCTGGAAGGTGCTGGATCGCCTCGCTGCCAGCAAGGGCACTGCTGTCGAGGCCAACCTCGACGTCGAAGCAGCGAACTAAGACGTTTTTTTGGAACTGCCGGACTGGTTCCGGCAAGCCAGTTGAGAAGGAACCGGATCGATGATCCAGATGCAATCCAATCTCGACGTCGCGGACAACAGCGGCGCAAAGCGCGTCCAGTGCATCAAGGTACTGGGCGGGTCCAAGCGTCGTTTCGCAGGCGTCGGCGACATCATCGTGGTGTCGGTGAAGGAGGCGCAGCCCCGCGCTCGCGTCAAGAAGGGCGACGTTCACCGTGCGGTGATCGTGCGCACCAAGAAGGACGTGCGCCGCGCTGACGGCAGCGTTATCCGCTTCGACAGCAACGCGGCTGTCCTCGTCAACAAGAACGAGGAGCCGATCGGCACCCGTATCTTCGGCCCCGTCGTGCGTGAACTGCGCGGCCGCGGCTTCATGAAGATCATCTCGCTCGCTCCGGAGGTGCTGTAATGGCTGCCGCGAAGATCAAGAAGGGTGACAGCGTCGTCGTCCTGTCCGGCAAGGACAAGGGCCGCACCGGCACCGTGCTTCAGGTTCTCCCGAAGGACGGCAAGGTCGTGGTCGAAGGCGTCAACGTCGCCACCAAGCACCGCAAGCCGACGCAGGTGAACCCGCAGGGTGGCATCGAGCGCACGCCGGCTCCGATGGCGATCAGCAAGGTCGCGGTTGCCGACAAGGACGGCAAGCCGACCCGCGTTCGCTTCGAAACCAAGGACGGCAAGAAGGTCCGTGTGGCCGTGAAGTCCGGGGAGATCATCGATGGCTGAGAAGTACACTCCGCGCATGCGTTCGCGCTACGACGACGAGATCGTCAAGGCGATGACCGAGAAGTTCGGTTACAAGAACGCGATGGAAGTGCCCAAGATCGAAAAGATCACGCTCAACATGGGCGTGGGCGAAGCGAGCCAGGACAAGAAGAAAGTCCAGACGGCCGCTGCCGAGATGGAGGCGATCGCCGGCCAGAAGCCCGTGATCACCAAGGCTCGCAAGTCGATCGCGCAGTTCAAGCTGCGTGAAGGCATGCCGATCGGTTGCAAGGTTACCCTGCGCCGCGAACGCATGTACGAGTTCCTCGATCGTCTGATCACCATCGCGATGCCCCGCATCCGTGACTTCCGTGGCCTCAACCCGAAGTCGTTCGACGGCCGTGGCAACTACGCGATGGGTCTCAAGGAGCAGATCATCTTCCCGGAGATCAGCTACGACAAGATCGAGAAGGTGCGTGGCATGGACATCATCGTCACCACCACCGCCAAGACCGACGACGAAGCGCGCGAGCTGCTCCGTCTGTTTGGTTTCCCGTTCCCGGCAGAAGCCGAGGAACAGAAGGAGGCGGCGTGAGCCGCCGCTGAGGAAGAGAGCTTAAGTCCATGGCGAAACTGAGTTCCGTGAACAAGAACGAGCGTCGCAAGAAGCTCGTGAAGAAGTACGCAGGCAAGTACGCGCGCCTCAAGGCGATCGCTGACGATGAAGCGCTCGATGAAACCGAGCGCCTCATCGCCCGCCTGAAGCTGGCCGAGATCCCGCGCAACGGCAACCCGACCCGGGTTCGCAACCGTTGCGCCACGACCGGTCGTCCGCGCGGTTACTACCGCAAGTTCGGCCTTTGCCGCATCGAGCTGCGTGATCTTGCCAACAAGGGCATGATCCCCGGTGTGACGAAGTCGAGCTGGTAAGGGGCATATAGAAAATGGCTATGACCGATCCCCTGGGTGATATGCTCACCCGCATCCGCAACGGCCAGCGCGCAAAGAAGGACTCCGTCCTGTCGCCGGCCTCGAAGCTTCGTGCACGTGTGCTCGAAGTGCTCCAGCGCGAAGGCTACATCCGTGGCTACAGCGAAGATGCCACCGGCGCTCACCCGCAGCTGCGCATCGAACTGAAGTACTTTGAAGGCGAGCCCGCCATCAAGCACGTTCAACGCGTTTCCAAGCCTGGTCGCCGCGTCTATTCGGGTTCCAAGGAACTCCCGATCGTACGCAACGGCCTTGGCATCACCATCGTCTCGACGCCCAAGGGCGTGCTTTCCGACGCGGAAGCCCGTTCGCAGAACGTCGGCGGCGAAGTGCTGGCGGAGGTGTTCTGATGAGCCGCATCGGTAAGAAGGCGGTTGCGATCCCCGGCGGTGTCACCGCCGCGATCGACAACGGCATCCTCTCGGTCAAGGGTCCCAAGGGTACCCTGACCATGGGTCTTTCTGACCAGGTGACCTACACGGTTGAAGACGGCACCATCGCGGTGAAGCCGATCAACCAGTCGAAGCAGGCCCGCAGCCACTGGGGCATGCAGCGCACGCTCGTCGCCAACCTGATCGAAGGCGTGACCGAAGGTTTCTCCAAGGTCCTCGAGATCAAGGGCGTCGGTTACCGCGCGCAGGCCCAGGGCGCGAAGCTCAAGCTTCAGCTCGGCTTCTCGCACGACGTTGACATCGACGTGCCCGAAGGCATCGAGATCAAGACCCCGGACAACACCACGGTCGAAATCTCCGGTATTGACAAGCAGAAGGTCGGCCAGGTTGCTGCCGAAATTCGTCGCTGGCGCAAGCCCGAACCCTACAAGGGCAAGGGCATCAAGTACCGCGGCGAGTTCATCTTCCGCAAGGAAGGGAAGAAGAAGTAATGGCAAAGCTTTCCCTCTTCGAACGCCGTCGTCGGCGTGTTCGTACCGCTCTGCGTGCCCGTGGCGGCGATCGTCCGCGTCTTTCGGTTCACCGCACCGGCCGTCACATCTATGCGCAGATCATCGATGATGCGCAGGGTCGCACCGTGGCTGCTGCCAACACCCTTGGCGGCAAGGGCACCGACGTTGATGCGGCTACCCGCGTCGGCAAGGAGCTCGCCGAGGCCGCCAAGAAGGCGGGCGTGACCGCTGTTGTCTTCGACCGTGGCGGTTTCCTGTTCCATGGCCGCGTCAAGGCGCTGGCCGAAGCCGCCCGTGAAGGCGGGCTGGAGTTCTGATCATGGCTGACGAAAACACCAACCCCGAACAGCCGATCGCGGCTGAGCACCCGCAGGGCGGTGAGCCGCAGGAGGCCCGCGAGGGTCGCGGTCGTGGCGGCCGTGGTCGCGGTGAACGTGGCGAGCGTGGCGGCCGTGGCCGTCGCGACGACCGTCGCGGCAATCGCAACGAGGAAGATGGCGGTGAGGAGCTGATCGAAAAGCTCGTCCACATCAACCGCGTTTCGAAGACCGTGAAGGGCGGCAAGCGCTTCGGTTTCGCAGCTCTCGTCGTCGTTGGCGACGGCAAGGGCCGCGTCGGCTTCGGCCACGCCAAGGCGCGCGAAGTTCCCGAGGCGATCACCAAGGCCACTGCTTCTGCCAAGAAGAAGATGGTCCGCGTGCCGCTCAAGGAAGGCCGCACCCTGCACCACGACGGCAAGGGCCGTTTCGGTGCCGGCAAGGTCAACGTGCGTACCGCCCCGGCCGGTACCGGCATCATCGCCGGCGGTCCGATGCGTGCCGTGTTCGAGAGCCTGGGCATTTCCGACGTCGTGACCAAGTCGGTCGGTACGTCGAACCCGTACAACATGATCCGCGCCACCTTCGACGCGCTGACCAACCAGACTTCGCCGAAGTCGGTTGCCCAGCGTCGTGGCAAGAAGGTTGCAGACCTTCTCGGTCGTGGCGGTGCCAGCGAGGTAGAGGCCGAGGCCGCTGCCGAAGCCATCGTGGAGTAATCAACCATGGCCAAGATCAAGATCAAGCAGATCGGTTCGCCGATCCGTCGCCCCGAGAGCCAGAAGAAGATCCTCATCGGTCTTGGCCTCGGCAAGATGCACAGGGTCGTCGAAGTCGAGGACACCGCCGAAGTGCGCGGTGCGATCGCCAAGCTGCCGCACATGGTGGCCGTGGTCGACTGACCTGCTCGAAGAACGCCCTTAGGGGAACACTTCGAGAGACATTCGAAAAGGGCTCCGGCGGCAACGTCGGGGCCTTTTTCTATGGCTGATGGTGAAGCATGGCGGAACGGTCTTTGATTGTGCAGGCTGGCCGGTTAGGACTGCGCCTTGGGTTTGCCCCCGTCCGTCGGGGGGCAGCGGGCGCTGAGGGCAGGGGGCAATTGCCGAGATGAAGCAAGCACGGTTCCCGGCGTGGTACGGGATCATCCTCCTGCTCGTTGCCCTGGCCTTGCGGGCCAGCACCTTCGGTGATCCCAACGTCCACGTCGACGAGACCTTCTACCAGACCGTCGGCATCGCCATGCACGAACAGCATGCGGTGCCTTACGTCGACGTCTGGGACCGCAAGCCCTGGGGTCTGTTCTTCCTCTATTACCTGATCGCCTTCATGTCCTATGCTCCGCTGGCCTACCAGTTGGTGGCAACGGTGTTCGCCGCGGCGACCGCCTGGGTGATCGGTGCAATCGCCAGCTTCTGGAACAGGGCGCAGGGCGGCCTGCTGGCCGGTATCGTCTATCTGCTGTGGCTTGAGCAGGAACAGGGCTTCGGCGGCCAGTCCCCGATCTTCTACAATCTCTTCGTGGCAATTGCCGCGCTGCTGGTGCTGCAGGGTCTGCCCGACCTGCGGGAAGGAAAGCCGGGTTGGCGCCCCTATGCGGCGATGCTGCTGGGCGGTTGTGCGATTACCGTCAAGCAGACCAGCTTCTTCGAGAGTGCCTTCCTGGGCCTCTACTGTGCCTATACCCTCTGGCAGGCGCCCCTGTCGCGTTGGCGGGTCTGCACCGTCATCGCTTCGTGGGCACTTCTGGGCGCAGCGCCGATGCTGGCGATTTCCGCGTGGTACTGGCTGGAGGGTTACTGGGCGATCTACTGGCACGCGATGGTGACGTCGAACCTCGCCAAGCCGAAAGTCTGGTTATCGTCCGGAATCCGCACGATCCTCATGTTCATCAGGCTTGCGCCATTCCTCGTCATGGGGGTGCTCGGAATTCCCAAGATGGTTTCGCAGCAGCGCCGGTTCATGGGGTTCTGGTTGCTGGCGGCGAGCCTGGGGCTGCTTTCCGTGCCCAATTTCTACGTCCATTATGCGCTGCCGATCCTCGTACCGCTGACCATCGTGAGCGCGGGCCTGCTGCAGGGACGCATTGCCGGGCCGATCGCGATGGTGGTGCTCGCGTTCCTCGCCTTTCGCGAGACGTCGGTGCTGGACTTCGAACACGCCCGGCGCTCGCGCGCGGCGATGACCGAACTGGTCGAAGCGGTTCGCAGGCATGACGATGGCGGGCCGCTGTTCGTCTATGACGGCCCGTTCCAGCTCTATCACCTGACCGGGCATCGCTTCGTATCGCCGCTGGTCTTCCCCCATCATCTTGCGCAAACGATAGAGAAGGACGTCAGTCACCTGTCGACTGCAGGCGAGGTGCGACGGGTTCTGGCCGAGCGTCCCAGCACCGTCGTGCTCGCGCCCCAGCCGCGGCAGGACCCGGTCAACTGGGAGACTCTGCGGCCGGTTCGCGCCTATATCCACGCCAACTGCCGGCTTGTCGCCCGAGTGGAGACGCCCGAGTGGCTTCTTTCCAGCAAGATGGATGTCTGGGCCGACTGCAACCGGCATGGCGGGGCGAAATAGCGCCCGTTCGCGCCGGGCCGCCGCTCGTGACATCTTCCTCTGTCCGCGCGCTGTGCTAAGGGCGCACGCAGGCCCCGGGCGCCGCGCCGGGCCGGATCTCCAGACGAGGATTACCTTGGCCAGTCGTACTCTTGCCGTTTCGCTTCTTTGCCTGACGTTGCTGGGCACGGCGGCCTGCGATCCGCGCCCTGTCAGCGAAGAGAACCAGGACGTCAACGCGCTGGAAGAGATCGGCAGCGAGAGCGCCTGCATCGACGAACTGTCCGATCCCGAGCTGCTGCGCTCGCAGCGCAGGGTGGACGATGCCCTGCGCAAGGCGCTGCTGGAGGGCAAGGCGCTCGATCCGGCGGCACAGGCAGCCGAGGCGCTGGAGCGCGGTGATTTTCGCCTGGCCGGGGCCCTGACGGCGAAAGGCGTGTCGACCTCGGTCTATGGGGCGCAGTGCCGGATCATGGGCGGGTTGAGCGCCCGGGCGATCCGCGCCGTGTCCTTCCTCGACCCGGTGCCGGCCGAGAAGCCCGGGCCGGATTATCTGATGCGGGCCGAGACCTTTGCGCGGGCCTACAACGCGGCAATCCTGTCCGATGAGCGCTATCCCTATGGCGACATCTGCCGGAAGTTCGACGGCAAGGTCGCGTTCGGCGAGGACGGCACCCTGCAGGTGCAGGACGCGAGGCCTTCCGATCATGCTTTCGGCTTTGCCGATCTCGGTTCGGTCCGTTCCGCGCCGACTCTGGCCGAGCTGGCGCGGCGCGGCTCGGTCAGCCGACTCGACGGCTTGCTGCGGTCCGGTCAGTATGACGTGAACACGCCCGACCTGTTCGGGATGACGCCATTGGCCTGGGCGATCGCCTATCGTCGCCGCGGCGCATCGGACCTGCTGCTGCGCGCCGAGTCGAGCCCGGGGGGCTCTCGCTGTCAGACGATCTACGACCGTCGCTCGCCGATGCAGGTGGCACGCGTGCAGCAATGGGTCGGCATGCTGCGACGCATGCAGCCGCTGGTCACCGAGGATGACTTCAACGCGCTGCAGGAACTGCCGCGTCTCTCAGATGGCGACATCGACCGGTTCAATCACGGGCTCACGCAGCTCAACGACAGCTTCGCCGCGCAGTTCAGCAAGAACCGGTATCTGACCAAGCACCGGATCTATTTCACCGTGAACAGCGAAGGCGAATCGACCGGCTGCCGCATCGAGCCTGCGACGACCTATACCGACTATGACGAGAAGATCTGCGCGCTGGGCCTCGATGTCCTGCACTGGAAGCCGGCCCGTGGCGTCTTCGGCAACGTGATCGACGGAGAGGCATCGCTGATCGTCGGGGTTCGTTCGAAGTAGGCGTCGGACGAGGCGTCGCACGAGGCGGGGGCGAAAGGGGGGTGACATTCCCCGCCCGATCCCCTAAGGGGCCGCCTTCCCATCAAGCGCGACCTAAAGCGAAAGCGAGTGCAGACTATGAAACTGAATGATATCCGCGACAACTCGGGTGCCCGTCATCGCCGTATGCGTATCGGCCGTGGCATCGGCTCGGGTAAGGGCAAGACCGGTGGCCGTGGCCAGAAGGGTGCGAAGGCACGTTCGGGTGTTTCGATCAACGGCTTCGAGGGCGGCCAGATGCCGCTCCACATGCGTCTTCCGAAGCGCGGCTTCACCAACGCCAAGTTCCGCAAGGACTACGCCGAAGTGAACCTGGGCATGATCCAGAAGGCGATCGACGCCGGCAAGCTCGACATCTCGGGCACCGTCGATCACGCCGCTCTGAAGACTGCCGGCCTGGCCCGTGGCGGCAAGGACGGCGTCCGTCTGCTCGGCAAGGGCGAACTGACCGCCAAGGTCGCCTTCAACGTCGCCGGTGCCTCGAAGGGCGCCGTCGCCGCGGTCGAGAAGGCCGGTGGTTCGGTCGTACTTCCTGCCAAGGAAGCCGCCGAAGCCTGAGGCAAGGCGATAAAGTGATCTGATGATCCGGAGAGGGCGGGCGCCAGGCGCTTCGCCCTCTCATGCTGTTCCGTCCACGGTTTTTCGAGACAGGGGTTTTCGCTCCCGCCTCGAGAACTATATGACGAGTTCCTGTCCCGGGGTTCGACAAGCCGGCATGCAGCCGCTAAGGGCGACTCCGATAAGATTCATCGAGGCATCCCTAACGTCATGGCATCTCGCGCCGACAACATCGCAAGTTCGCTCAGTCTTGCCAATTTTTCCAAGGCAACCGAACTCAAGAACCGCATCTGGTTCACGATCGGTGCGCTGATCGTCTTCCGCTTTTTGAGCTTCGTGCCGCTGCCGGGTGTGAACCCGCTGATTCTCGAATCGCTCTACAGCCAGACGCAGGGCGGCATTCTCGACCTGTTCAACACCTTTTCGGGCGGTTCGCTTTCGCGCATGAGCCTGATCGCGCTCGGCGTGATGCCCTACATCACCGCCTCGATCGTGGTGCAGCTGGCCGCTTCGCTTCACCCGGCGCTGGTCGCGCTGAAGAAGGAAGGCGAGGCCGGTCGCAAGAAGCTCAACCAGTACACCCGTTTCGGCACCGTCGGCCTTTGCGCCATCCAGGGCTACTTCCTGGCGGTCAGCCTCGAAGCCTATGGCGCGTCGAGCGGCCTGCAGGCGGTCGTCGATCCGGGCTACATGTTCCGCATCGGCGCGGTGATCTCGCTGGTGGGCGGGACGATGTTTCTGCTGTGGCTGGGTGAGCAGATCACCTCGCGCGGCATCGGCAACGGCGTTTCGCTGATCATCATGGCCGGCATTGTCGCGCAGATGCCGACTTTCGCCAGCAACCTGGGCCAGGCCTACAGCGCCGGCGACACCGGTTCGTTCCTGATCATGGCCCTGATCGTCCTGATCGTCGCGATGATCCTGATGATCTGCTTCATGGAGCGCGCGCAGCGCCGCCTGCTGATCCAGTATCCCAAGCGCGCCACGCAGCGCGGCATGATGCAGGCCGACCGCAGCCACCTGCCGCTCAAGATCAACACCGCGGGCGTGATCCCGCCGATCTTCGCCAGCTCGCTGCTGCTGCTGCCGCTCACGATCACCCAGTTCGCCGGCAATTCGCTTTCGCCGGAATCGACGATGGGCCAGGTCGTGGTGACGCTGAACCAGTACCTGGGGCACGGCAAGCCGCTCTACATGCTGCTCTACGCAGCCGGCATCGTGTTCTTCTCGTTCTTCTACACCGCTGTCGTCTTCAATCCGGAAGAGACTGCCGAGAACCTGAAGAAGAACGGCGGCTTCATCCCGGGTATCCGTCCGGGCAAGAATACCGCTACCTATCTCGACTACGTGCTGACGCGCGTGACCGTGATCGGCGCGATCTATCTGACGATCGTCTGCACGGTTCCGGAATACTTCCTGTCGATGACCGGCTTGCCGCTGCTCTTCATGGGTGGCACGAGTCTGCTGATCGTCGTCAACGTGACGGTCGATACGATCACCCAGATCCAGTCGCACCTGCTGGCGCACCAGTATGGCGACCTGATCAAGAAGGCGAAACTGAAAGGCCGCATCCGCTAAGGGGCGAGCGCCGGACAAATAATTGAGGGGTAAGGCGTGAATATCATCCTGCTGGGTCCGCCGGGAGCGGGTAAGGGCACCCAAGCACAGCGTCTCGTCGAGCGGCATGGCATGCGCCAGCTTTCGACCGGGGACATGCTGCGTGCGGCAGTCAAGGCGGAAACGCCGACCGGGCTTGAGGCCAAGGCTGTCATGGAACGTGGCGAACTGGTTTCGGACGCCATCGTCTCGGCGCTGATCGGCGACGAACTCGACGCGATGGGCCCCGATGCGGGCGCCATCTTCGACGGCTATCCCCGCACTGCCGCCCAGGCCGAATCGCTCGATGCGATCCTGTCCCAGCGCGGTCGCAAGCTCGACCGCGTGATCGAGCTGGTGGTGGACGAGGACGCGCTGGTCGAGCGCATCACGGGTCGCTTCACCTGCGCCACCTGCGGCAAGGGCTACCACGACAAGTTCGAACAGCCCAAGGTTCCCGGCACCTGCGACAAGTGCGGCGGAACCGAGTTCAAGCGCCGTCCCGACGACAACGCCGAGACCGTGCGTACCCGCATGGCCGAGTATCGTGCCAAGACCGCGCCGATCCTGCCGATCTACGAATCGCGGGGCATCGTCGCGAAGATCGATGGCATGGCGGACATGGACGACGTGACCGCGGCGATCGAAGCCGTCCTCGGCTCCTGATTGTGAGCACGGGCGAGGGGCGCCGCGCCTTGCGGTTCTGCCTCTCGCCCGTGACGCCTCTGCCGTGCGTGCGGAGGACTGCCGGAAACCTTCCAGGAGAAACGCTCCGATGAAATCCGCTGCATTCGCCCTTGGCCTGGCCCTTTTCGGAAGTGCCGTACCGGCTTCGGCGAAAGTGGCGGACGTTTCTGAGCGTGGTTTCGTGGTGCGCCACCTTGTCGAGGTCGCGGCCAGTCCGGCCAAGACCTGGGACATGATCCTCGAACCTGCCAAGTGGTGGGAATCTTCGCATACCTGGTCGGGCGACGCGGCCAACCTCTCGATCGAGGCGAAGGCGGGCGGGTGCTTCTGTGAAGTGCTGCGCAATCCCAAGTCGCCCAATGCGGCGCCGCGCGGCAGCGTCGAGCACATGCGGGTGGTCTACATCGAGAACGGCCGCGCGCTACGCATGGTCGGAGCGCTGGGGCCGCTGCAGGCCGATGCCGCCAATGGCACCCTGACGATCGAGATCAAGCCCGCCAAAGACGGGACGCAGGTCCTGCTCGAATATGTCGTGGGCGGTTTCCTGCGCACGCCGATGGACAAACTGGCCCCGGCAGTGGACGGCATGCTCGGCGCCCAGTTGGCGAGCCTCGCCGGAAAGCTGGGCGGTTCTTTTTCGGCCGCATTCCCGCTGCCGGAAGACAGGCCCGTCGAGAAGCCGCAAGCGGAAAAGGCCGGTCCGCCGGAGCCGCCTGCTACCGCCGGCGCGGAAATAATCGGTCGCTGAAGGAGGGCGCGCGTTTTGGCATATTTTGACTGCGCGCCATGGATACGGTAGGAAGTGAACACTGGTTGAGCGCTGGCCGCCATACAATGGCGGACACGGCACCGTTTCTCGTCCGCTGGACGTTGACAGGTGCTGCGAATCGTTTTAAGCGCGCCCTTCACTCGAAAACCACGGTAGTCCGGATGGCTCACACCACGCGTGTTAAAGGCATCGTGTGGCACGCCCTCTGGGCTTTTGCCGTTTCATCGGAATTCGGGTGGCAAGCGTTGAGATGGAAGGCGTCCAAGCGTCTTCTGTGGAGCATGGAGATTTAAGTGGCTCGTATTGCCGGGGTAAACATCCCCACCAACAAGCGCGTTATCATCGCGCTCACGTATATCCACGGTATCGGTCGTACCAAGGCCGTTGAGATCGCCGACAAGCTCGGCATCGATCACACCCGTCGTGTTCAGGACCTCTCGGACGCCGAAGTGCTCCAGATCCGTGAAACCATCGACGCCGACCACCTGGTCGAGGGTGACCTTCGTCGCGAAACCGCGATGAACATCAAGCGCCTCATGGACCTCGCCTGCTATCGCGGCCTGCGTCACCGTAAGGGTCTGCCCGTTCGCGGCCAGCGCACCCACACGAACGCCCGTACCCGCAAGGGTAAGGCAAAGCCGATCGCCGGCAAGAAGAAGTAAGCCTGACGGGCCGCCTCGGCCCTCGGTTTCCGCAGCGATTTATCGACAGGATACACGGACATGGCACGCGAACCCCAGCGCATTAAGCGCCGCGAACGCAAGAACATCACGAGCGGCATTGCGCACGTCAATGCGAGCTTCAACAACACCATGGTGACCATCACCGACGCCCAGGGCAACGCGATTTCGTGGTCCTCGGCCGGCATGATGGGCTTCAAGGGCAGCCGCAAGTCGACTCCCTACGCCGCGCAGGTCGCCGCTGACGACGCCGGTAAGAAGGCCGCCGAACACGGCGTGCGCACCCTCGAGGTCGAGGTCAAGGGCCCCGGTTCGGGCCGCGAGAGCGCGCTGCGCGCCCTGCAGGCCGTCGGCTTCACGATTACCTCGATCCGCGACGTGACACCGATCCCGCACAACGGTGTCCGCCCCTCGAAGCGCCGCCGCGTCTGATCGAGTTATTCCGGGCGACGAACCGGTCGTCGCCCGGCTTTCGGATCGTCCCAGGCCTTTCCAACCGGCCTGCGGGCGTAACCGCCATCGAAATCCCAGGGGAAGTCCATGACTGTCAACATCAAGAACTGGCAGGAACTCAAGAAGCCGAACAGCCTTGAGATCAAGCCGGGACCAGACCCCAAGCTTAAGGCGACTTTCGTTGCCGAACCTCTCGAGCGCGGCTTCGGCCTGACTCTCGGAAACGCGCTGCGTCGCGTGCTGCTCTCCTCGCTTCAGGGCGCAGCGATCACCTCGATCAAGATCGAGAACGTGCTTCACGAGTTCTCGTCGCTTGCCGGCGTGCGTGAAGACGTCACGGACATCGTCCTGAACGTCAAGCAGATCGCGCTCAAGATGCAGGGCGAAGGCCCGAAGCGTCTTCAGCTTTCGGCTACCGGCCCGGCCGAGGTCAAGGCTGGCGACATCGCCGTCTCGGGTGACATCGAGGTCATGAACAAGGACCTCGTGATCTGTCACCTCGACGAAGGTGCGACGCTGAACATGGAACTGACCGCCGACACCGGCAAGGGCTACGTCCCCGCCGTCGGCAACCGTCCCGTCGATGCGCCGATCGGCCTGATCCCGGTTGACTCGCTCTATTCGCCGGTTCGCCAGGTCAGCTACAAGGTCGAGAACGCCCGCATCGGGCAGGAACTCGACTTCGACAAGCTGAGCCTGAGCGTCGAGACCGACGGCACGGTGACCCCGGAAGATGCGGTGGCCTATGCCGGTCGCATTCTTCAGGACCAGCTCGCGCTGTTCGTCCACTTCGAGGACATCGCACCGGTTGGTGCTCCGCAGATGATCGGCATGGCCGCTGCGCAGCCCGAGGAAAGCGACACCAACCAGCTCAACCGTTACCTTCTCAAGAAGGTCGACGAGCTCGAGCTGTCGGTGCGTTCGGCGAACTGCCTCAAGAACGACAACATCATCTACATCGGCGATCTCGTGCAGAAGACCGAGGCCGAGATGCTCCGTACGCCGAACTTTGGTCGCAAGTCGCTCAACGAGATCAAGGAAGTCCTTTCCTCGATGGGCCTGCGCCTCGGCATGGACATCCCGGGCTGGCCGCCCGAGAACATCGAAGAGATGGCCAAGAAGCTCGAACAGGAGCTCCTTGGATAAGGAACCAGTCGACCCGGCGAGAGCCGGGTCGATGCTTTGGGCGAAAGGTGGCGGCCCTGACGGCCACCTGGATCGGGCTACCTCACACGGGCCCCCTACGAACGGAGAAAGAATATGCGTCACAAGCACGGTCAGCGTAAGCTGCAGCGCACCTCGGGCCACCGCGCCGCCCTTCTGCGCAACATGGCTGCAGCGCTCATCAAGCACGAGCAGATCCAGACCACCACGCCCAAGGCGAAGGAACTGCGTCCCTACATCGAAAAGCTCATCACGCTCGCGAAGCGCGGTGGCCTTTCGAACCGTCGTCTGGCCCACTCGCGCCTGCTCGACGAGACCCAGGAAAAGAAGCTCTTTGAAGTTCTGGCCGAGCGTTACGCCGGTCGCAACGGTGGCTACACCCGCATCATCAAGGCCGGCATCCGCGCTTCGGACGCCGCCCCGATCGCGATCATCGAGCTCGTCGACCGCGACGTCGACGCCAAGGGCCAGGATTCGGGTCCGGTGATGAACGAAGCCGAGGAATACGCCGAGGCCTGAGCCCGGTCGCATTCATCGACAAGATTGCGTGAGCGGTCGCGGGTGCTAGACTCGCGGCCGCTCTTGCGTTTGGGATTGGGAGAGAACGATGCGGCGCCTCAAGGCAGTCGCACTGGGTTGCTTGCCTCCTCTGAGAGGGGCGTTGTCGCTGGCGTTGCCCTTGTCGCTGGCGCTGTCGACGCCCATCTGGGCCGGGACCATGCCTGACCAGACCTATCCGGAAACCCGCCGCGACGAGATCGTCGAAGCCCACTTCGGCGAGAAGATCGCCGATCCCTACCGCTGGCTGGAGGCCGATGTCCGCCAGTCGCCCGAGGTGGCCGATTGGGTGGCGCGTGAGAACGCGGTGACCGAGGACTACCTCTCCGGCCTGCCGCAACGCGCACGCTTCGCGCAGCGCATCCGCGAGATCATGGACTACGAGCGCTACGGCCTGCCGGACAAGGCGGGGCAGCGCTATTTCTATACCCGCAATTCCGGCCTGCAGGCGCAATCGCAGCTCTTCGTGCGCAAGGGGCTGCACGGCAAGCCGAAGCTCCTGCTCGACCCCAATACCTGGGCTGCTGACGGCGCCACGGCGCTGGATGCCTGGGAGCCATCCGAAAAGGGGCATTACCTGCTCTACAGCGTGCAGGACGGCGGCAGCGACTGGCGCATCCTGCGCGTACTCGACGTGCGCAGCGGTCAGTTGCTGGACGACGAAGTGCGCTGGGCCAAGTTTACCGGCCTGTCCTGGGTCGGTGAGGAGGGCTTCCTCTATTCGCGCTTTCCCGAGCCGGACGAAGGGGCGGCATTCCAGGGTCTGAACTACAACCACACGGTCTACTTCCATCGCCTGGGAACGGCGCAGTCCGAGGATGAGCTGGTCTACGCGACACCCGATCATCCGGAGTACAATCACTTCGCGCGGGTCACGCAAGACGGCAGGCTGGCGGTCATCACCACGTCTGTGGGCACCGATGCGCGCTACGAAGTCTCGGTGATCGATCTCGCCAAGCGGGATAGGCAGGGCTGGAAGGCGCGCAAGATCGTTTCCGGCTTTACCGACGACTGGCGTCTCGTTGAAGGTTCCGGGCTGCACCTTTGGTACGTCACCAACAAGGACGCGCCGCGCTACCGGCTTGTCGGCATCGACCTGTCGGAGGACGATCCGAAATGGACCGAACTGGTTGCGGAGCGTTCGGACATCCTGGAGCGTGCAGGCATCGTCGGCGACCGGCTCGTGCTCAACTACATGCGCAACGCGGCCAGCCATGCCGAGATCATCGGTCTCGACGGGCGCCCGGGACGCACGATCACGCTGAACGGATATGGCACGGCCTCCGGCTTTCGTGGCCGGCCGGGCGATCCCGAGACGTTCTACGCCTTCTCCAGTTTCAACTGCCCTGCGGCGATCTACCGCATGAACATCGCGTCGGGCGAGACCGAGCCTTTTGCCGAGCCCAAGCTGTGCTTCGATCCGCAGGACTATTCGGTGGAGCAGCGCTTCTTCAAGTCGAAGGACGGCACGAGGGTGCCGATGTTCGTTGTACGCGGCAAGAAAGTGGCGCGGCTGAACCGGCCGGTGCCGACGCTGCTTTATGGCTACGGCGGTTTCGATGTCTCCTTGACCCCGGGCTTTTCGGCCGTTCGCCTGGCATGGCTGGAGGCGGGCGGGGCCTTTGCGCTCGCGAACCTGCGCGGTGGGGGCGAGTACGGGCGCGAGTGGCACGATGCCGGGCGGCGCGCGAACAAGCAGAACGTGTTCGACGACTTCATCGCCGCCAGCGAGTACCTGATCGACGAGGGCATCGCGAAGAAGGACGGGCTTGCCATCCAGGGCGGCTCCAACGGCGGCCTCCTGGTCGGCGCGGTGGTCAACCAGCGGCCCGATCTCTACGCCGCGGCAGTGGCGCAGGTGGGCGTGATGGACATGCTGCGCTTCGACCGCTTCACCGCCGGGCGCTATTGGGTGGACGACTACGGCTATCCCGACAGGGAAGCGGATTTTCGCGTCCTGCGTTCCTATTCGCCTTACCACAACATCCGCAGCGGGGTGGACTACCCGGCGATCCTCGTGACCACGGCCGACACCGACGACCGCGTCGTGCCCGGGCACTCGTTCAAGTATACGGCGGCGCTGCAGGCGGCCGATATCGGCGACAAACCGCACCTGATCCGCATCGAGACGCGGGCCGGGCACGGTTCGGGCAAGCCCACCGACAAGGCGATAGAGGAGGGCGCGGACATTCTGGCCTTCATAGCCCGCTGGACCGGGCTGGCGCTTCCGTTGCAACGTTGATGTTCAGGAATCTGCCATTTTGGCTGAACGTTGGCTGTAGCCAAGGTTCAGCGTCACCTCATGGCCGAATGGCTAGAACCTTCTCATGCCCGGACATGGCGTCCGGTCGAGAAAGGAAACGAAGCCATGGAAATGTTCACCAGGAAAATGGTCGGCACCGTGGCCGCCGGTGCCATGGCGGTTGCGACGGCCACCCCGGCATTGGCCCGGGATCACGGCGGCGGGATCGACACCGGGGATGTGATCGCCGGCGCGCTCGTTATCGGCGGGATCGCTGCGGTGGCAGCGGCTGCAAGCAGTGGGAACGACCGCTACGACTATCGCTACGACCGCGATCGCAGGGGGCGCTACGACTACGGCCGTTATGGCTATGGCCGTGGCCTGAGCGCGCGCGATGCCGTGCAGCAGTGCGTGCGCACCGCCGAACGCGCGGCCAACCGTTACAGCTATGGCGGCCGCGCCAAGGTTACCGACGTGCGCAATGTCGATCGCAAGAGCTACGGCTACAAGGTCAAGGGCCGCATCGCGGTCAACGGCATGGGTCGCCACTGGCGCTCGGGCGACCATGACTACGGCCGGGGCTGGAACCGCGACTACAGGGGCTGGAACAGCTCGCTGCGCGGCTACGATTCCGGCTCGTTCGAGTGCAAGGTCGATTATCGCGGCGGTATCCGCGACCTCGACTTCAAGGGCATTCGCGGCCTGTAACTTTTGCGACGAGCCGACAGGCTGAGAGGGTAGGCGGTTCATGCCGAAGAAAGCATGGACCGCCTATTTCTTGGCCATGATGGGCGGCGCGGATCGTGCGCGCCGGACGTGGGATGGACCTGCCATGAAGACCTTCCGTTCACGCATAGCCGTTTCGCTGGCCGCCGCTGCAGTCCTGTCCATGAGCGCGACGCCGGTCTTCGCCCGCGGCTACGGCGATTGGGGGGGCTACCGCCATCACCACCATGGTCGCGGTCTCGATGGCGGGGACGTTCTGGCCGGGCTGCTGATCGTGGGCGGCATTGCCGCCATTGCCAGCGCCGCCAGCAAGTCCTCGAAGAACAAGCGGGTTGAGGAACCCTACCGCTATCCCGGCGGGCCCGACTACGACGCCCCCGAGGATCGCGGTTATGGCAACGTCCCGCGTGAGGAGCGGGGCAATCCGCGTGATTATCCAGAAGGCGCGCGCTCGAACGACAGCTTCGACGACATGGTGGCGAGCTGCGCCGACGAGATCGAGCGCGGCGAGCGTCGCATCGATACCGTCGACAATGTCGCGCGCATGGGGGATCGCTACAGCGTCGAGGGCCGCCTTGAAGACGGCCGCGACTTCGCCTGCAGCATCGACCGCGACGGGCGCGTGCGTTCGGTAGCGGTCGACGGCCACGCCCTGATCTGACCCCGGTTGCCCAGGCCAAGGCCCGCTCCGGACGAGCGGCCCAGGCCGATCAGTCTTCCGCAGGGCCGGCATGGCCGGGCAGGGCGATCGACCAGTGGATCGCCGCGCCGCGCAAGGTAAAGCCGGCCAGCACCGCGATTGCCCAGGTCACTTGCGCCGACAGCCCGAGCGCGATGCCGAGACCGGCCAGTGCGGCCGAGAGTGCAGCGGCGGTCACGTAAAGTTCCGGGCGCATCAGGATCGAGGGCTGGCCGGCCAGGACATCGCGCACGATGCCGCCGACGCAGCCGGTGATGACGCCCATCATGATCGCCGGGACGGTGGGCACGCCCCAGGCCAGCGCCTTGATCGTGCCGAACACCGCATATGTCGCCAGACCCAGCGCATCGGCCCATTCCAGCAGCTTGCCCTCCCACCAGCGTACCGGCGTGAACCACGCGATCAGGGCGACGGCAAAGCAGACGGGCGCGACGAGCGGGTCCTGAATCCAGAATACCGGCGCCCCGATCAGCAGGTCGCGCACCGAACCGCCGCCGACGCCGGTGATGAGCGCGAAGAAGGCCACGGTCACGAAAGTCTGCCGCAGGCGTGCGGCCGCCAGCGCGCCGGTCAGCGCGAAGACGGCAATGCCCAGCAGGTCGAGCATCGGCGGCAGGGCAGGGACGGGCGGCGGCGCTATCGCGGAAATCATCGGCGTCATGCCCGTCCCTTAGCACCATCCACAGGACAGGGCAGGGGCCTTGCGTCGTCATGGCAGGGCGCTAAGTCTCCAGACCGGTCACACACAAGCAACGGACATTCCCCCCATGCCCGCAAGAAACAGAACCCCCGCAACGGAAAAGACGTCCGCGTCCAGGCTGACGCGCTTCTCGCTCCTTCCTCTCCTGCTCGCCGGTGCGGCGTGCACGCAGGCCCCCGGCGAAGTCGCGTCGGCGCCGCCGCCCGCTACCCGTCCGATCCCGGCCGAGGCGGATGGCGACTACAACCTGCTGGCCCAGAAGGAAAAACTGGCGACGATCCGGATGGATGTCGAGACCGGCTTCCTCAATCAGGAACAGCGCGACGTCGTCAACCTGCTGATCAAGGCCTCGGACCTGATGAGCGAGATCTACCTGCGCCAGCGCTATGCCGAAAACCCGCAGGTGCGCCGCGCGGTCTCGATGAACCGCCGGGCCGACCGCGACCTGCTGGTCGAGATGTTCGACCGCAACTTCGGCCCCTGGGACGAACTGGCCGAACTCCACCCCTTCTGGGGATCGACCCCGATGCCCGAAGGCGCAGGCTTCTATCCCGAGGACCTGACGCGCGAGGCACTGGAAGCCTATATCGCGGCCCATCCCGACCAGAAGGACGCGCTGCTCAGCCCCTACACTGTGGTGAAGCGCGATGGCGACAGGCTCGTCGCAGTGCCGTACTCGGTCGAGTACAGGCAGTGGCTGGAGCCTGCCGCGCAGTTGCTGGAGCAGGCCGCCGCACGCACCGGCAATCCCAGCCTGAAGAAGTTTCTCTCCCTGCGCGCTAGGGCCTTTCGCACCGACGACTATTTCGAGAGCGAGCTGGCCTGGATGGACCTGACCGGCACGCCCATCGAAGTCGCCATCGGGCCCTACGAAGTCTATACCGACCGCCTGATGGGCGCGAAGACCGCCTTCGAGAGCTTCGTGACGCTCAAGGACCCGCAGGAGTCCGCCGCGCTCGCCAAGTACAAGAACTATCTCAAGGACATGGAAGCCAATCTTCCCATCGAGGATCGGTACAAGAACTTCCAGCGCGGCTTCGCCAGCCCGATCGCGGTGGCCGAGCAGGTCCACGGCGGGGGCGACAATGTGCCCGGCGTCCAGACCATCGCCTTCAACCTGCCCAACGACGAGCGCGTGCGCGAGGCCAAGGGCGCGAAGAAGGTGATCCTGTCCAACGTGCTGGGCGCCAAGTTCGAACGCATCCTCAAGCCGATGGGCTCGCTGGTGCTCGAACCCGATCAGGCCGCGCGCGTCGACAAGAAGTACATGCAGTTCGAGACGCTGTTCCATGAACTGTCGCACAGCCTCGGGCCGGGCACGATCGTGGTGAACGGCGAGACGACAACGGTCGACAAGATGCTCAAGGAACAGGGTTCGGCGCTCGAAGAGGCCAAGGCCGATGTTGCAGGGGTCTGGAACATCCTGCTGATGATGCGCAAGGGAGAGATCCCGGAGGCGGAGAAGCCGCAGCTCTTCGCGACCTACTTTACCGGCATCTTTCGCGCGGTGCGCTTCGGCGCGGTCGAGGCGCACGGCAAGGGCGCAGCGCTGCAATACGCCTATCTGCAGGACAAGGGCGCGTTCCGCTGGAACGAGGCCGCGGGCCGCTACGTAATCGATGACGCGAAGATGGAAGCGGGCGTTCGCGACCTCCTGCATGACATCCTGATGCTGCAGGCCAATGGCGACTACGAAGGGACGAAGGCCTTCATGGGCAAGTGGGCGAAGCTCGATGCCCATGCCGAAGCCGCCGTCGCTTCGATGGCATCGCTGCCGGTGGATATCCGGCCGATCTATCCCGACGCGATCTGATCGAGGTCCGAGAGAGGCGTCTCTTCCCCCGGATAAATTCCCGCCACCCCGGATCGTGTCCGGGGTGGCGGGAGATCATCATAGTCGAAATATGCTGTCCAGCGCCCCTCAGGGGCGCATGACGACGCGTCCGAAGGGTTGGCCTTCCATGACGAAGCGATGCGCTTCCTCGACCTCGCACAAGGCGAATTCATGCTCGATCGGCATCTGGATTTCGCCCCGGGCAGCGCTTTCGAGCAATTCCGATACGACGGCATGGCCGCGCGGGGTGTGCATGGCATGGGCGATCGAAATGCCGGCGACGTTCAGCCCGTGCATGATCATCTCCAGATAGCCGAACTGGGGCATCCGGGCGCTGGCGACACCGGCAATCGCGTAGCGGGCTCCCGGACGCACGGTCTGGACGATGGAATCCTTTTCCATGCCGGCGCCGGAGTCGATGACGAGGTCGAAGCCCTTGCCGAAGGTGATTTCACGGAAGCGCTTGACCCGGTCGGGATCGCGATAATCGATGGCATGGTCCAGCCCGAGCGGGGCGATGCGAGACAGGCGTTCGTCGCCAAGGGCGGTGCCGGTGACCTTGGCGCCCGCGGCCTTGGCAAGCTGGACCGCGGCGATGCCGACGCCCAGCGTCGCGCCGTGGACCAGCACGTCCATGCCCGGCCGGACCTGCCCGAAGGCATGGAGGCTGTCGTGCGCGGTACCGAAGGTGAGCGGGACGACGGCGGCAAGGGCAAGGTCCATGCCTTCGGGAACGTGCCAGACGCTGCCCTGCGGCGCGGCGAAAAGCTCGGCATGGCTGCCGCCGAAATTGAAGCCGACGACGCGGTCGCCGATGCGAAAGCCGGTGACGGTGCTGCCCAGTGCTTCAACCGTGCCCGCCGCCTGGCATCCGGCGATATGCTGCTGATCTTCGAAAGGGATCAGGTGTCGGCAGACCATGTCCATCCCCTCGACGGAAATGTAATCTACCCGGATCAGCACGGCGTCTTCGGCCAACTGCGGATCGGGCACGGATCCGTAGCGCAGGACCTCCGGTCCGCCGTTTTCCTGATAGTAGGCCGCCTTCACCCCAATCCCTCTGCAATGCTTTGCAACATGTTAAATAGGAACGGGGTTATAATCACTTCAAGTGACATATCAGCAATTTAACTTAGCTGGGTTAGCAAATTCTGTGGACGGCTTCCGGTCTTCGCCCGCCGATCAGTCGCGCGCGAAAAGCTGGCCGAGATCCGCGAAGGCTTTCATTTCAATGGCATTTCCCGATGGATCGCGAAAGAACATCGTCGCCTGCTCGCCGGGCTGACCGGGAAAGCGCACGTGCGGGGCGATGACGAATTCCATGCCGCCTGCGGTCAGCCGATCCGCCAGTTCGTGCCATTGGTCTAGCGTGAGGACCACGCCGAAGTGCGGGACGGGGACGTCATGGCCATCGACCGGGTTTGCGCCGGCGTCGGGCGGGGTCATGTCCGGCACGCAATGGGCAACGATCTGGTGTCCGAAGAAGTCGAAGTCGATCCACTCGTCGCTGCTGCGCCCTTCCGGACAGCCCATCAGGTCGCCCCAGAAGCTCCGGGCGGCCGCAAGGTCGTGGACGGGGAAGGCGAGGTGGAACGGGCGCAGCGACATGGCGGCAGAGTTACGGGCAAGGCACGGTGAGGCCAAGCGCGATCTGCGCTCCGACTGGCCTGTCAGGGCGCTGCGTATTCCTCCGCCCGGACCTGGCGCGCAAGCTTGCGTCGGCCGAAGCGGGCGATCACGGCGCGGCCCAGCGACTGTCCCGGACGCTCCACCAGCCGATAGGTCGCATAGGCCAGCCCATAGGCGATGGGCGCGGTGATCGCGAAAGTCAGGGCGAAGCGGGCGGCTGCGGGGATGTCCTGCGCCCATCCCTCGATGGTCCAGGCGGCCACGCGGTGGAGGATCAGCAGATGGACGAGGTAGACCCCGTAGGACAGTTCGCCCAGCCAGTGGAACGGCGGTGCGCCCAGCAGCCGGGAGAGCCGGTCGATCCACGGTATCGCCCGCCAGTGCACCAGCGCGAAGAAGCCGAGGAAGATGCCCTCGCGCACGACGAGATGGAGCAGGTCGGTCTTGCCGCCGACCGGGATGGCCACCAGCGCGGCGGCAACGACGAGGCAGGCCCCCGCATTTCTCTCCAGCGCCGCCGCGATCAGCATGCCGGCCGCGAACAGGTGCATCTTGAGCGGCAGGAAGGAGGGCATCGGATAGGCTGCGCCCAGCGTCCCCGTCAGCAGGGCGATCGATACCGCGAGGATCGAGACGCACAGCGCGGTTCCGATCCAGCCGAGCCGGCCGGCAAGGAGCACGGCGAAGGGAAACACCGCGTAGAACTGCATCTCCAGCCCCAGGCTCCAGTCGGGCAGGGGGGTGCGGAAGGCATATTCGGGCAGGATTCCGAACAGGTAGGTTACGTGAAGCAGGACGTTCGAGGCGCTGGCGTCGGTATAGCGTTCCGGCGCCTGCAGGGGCTGGCCGAGGAAGCTATCGATCAGGACGCGGTCGGCGTAGATCGCCTTGCCCGCCAGCAGCGCGGCGGCGAGCAGGACGAAATAGAGCGGGGAGATCCGGAAGAAGCGCCGGGTCCAGAAGGCAGCCCAGGTGGCGGGGCGCACCCAGTCTTCCCTGTCCTTTCGCAGCTGGAACTGGAAAGTCATCAGGAAGCCGGACAGCAGGATGAACAGGTCGACGCCCAGGTCCGGCTTGCCGAGGATCGGGAGGGAAAAACCGGTAAGGATCAGGCAATGGCCGATCAGTACCCACAGCGCGGCAAGGCCGCGCAGGCCGTCGAGACATTCGATCCTGTTCAAACGCTACTCCTGCCCTGCGCCGTGGGGCCTCTTGCGGCGGTGCGACCCGCGATCCGGGCCGGTGCAGGGCATCGCCCCGGGGCCGGCCCCGGAAAGCGAACTCGCCGATCGGGGCGGCGCATTCCATCGGCTTTCGACCGGTGGAGGCGCAGCCTCGGGTAAACGAGTGGCGAGAGAATGCGTTCATCGGCTCGCCGCGCGCAGGCAAGCATTCGGCGCGCGGCGAGTGTCCCGGGAATCCCCCGCAGGCTGGCCCTGCGGGGGCAAGGGGTTAAAGGGAGACGCGCGCGTAGGCGCTCAGGCGTTCGCCGGTGCCCTTGTCGCCATATTCCACGGCTGCGGCGCGGTGCCGGTCGATCGAGGTGTCCGAGTAGAGCACGCCCACCGCAATCGGCCCGAAGCTCTGCTCGGCGCCCACGTACCAGTTGGCGTAGTTGCCGTCCGGACGCAGGCGCGTGCTCCTGGCATCGCCGTTCGAATTGCCGAACGCATAGCCGCCGCCGGCATAGGCGGTGATCGGCGTGCCGGGCAGGCCGACGCCAAGGTCGGCGCCGGCATGGCCATAGCTGCCGCCGATGGCATCCTGAGACGGCGCGTAGCTGACACTCAGGGCCAGTTGTGCCGGTCCCAGCGTGCGGGCGGCGCGCCCTTCCAGTTCCACGTAGTCCAGGTTCTTCGCGCCATCATCGGCCCCGGCAAACAGGTGACCGGCAATCCCTGCGGAAAGATCCCAGCCCGCCGCCGAGGTGGAATAGCGCGGGGCGATGGTGAAGCCCCAATCGCTGCCGCCGTGACGCCGGCTGCCGCGCAGGGTGGCGACGCTGGCCGAGATCGAGAGATCATGGCTCAGGGCGAGCGTGCCTTCGGCGCGCAGGGCCGGGGCGCTGTCGCTCCAGCTCAGGCCGTCCTCGCGATAGTCGGTCGTGGCCTCGATGCTGGCGCCGGTCTGCTCCATGGATTGCGCACAGGCCGGGGCGGATGCGAGGATGAGCGGCAAGGCAACGGCAAGGGCGTAGTGTGGGTTAAGGGACAAGTCTTTTCCTTGGTTCGATTCAATTGACGGCCAGCGAACGCACCGCCTCGATGGCGGCAAGCGCAGACGGGCGGTCCGCTTCTGCAGCAGAGGCGAGGAATTTCAAGATCTTCCCGTGATGTGCGGCCACCAGCTTCTCGAGACGTTCCGTTGCGTTCGCGCAGGGGCCGTATGCGGTCTGTCCGAGAACCTTGGTGGGGGCAATCGTGCTGGTCAGCGCCGGCGTGTTCGCGCCCATCTTGATGTGGCGCTCGACGGAGACGGTAGCGGTGAGATCGCAGCGGGTGCTGTGGGCGCGGGTGGGGGCGCCCGTCCTGCGGACCTTCGCATCGGTCTCGATCACGCCGCGATACTCAACGGCATGGTTCGCACCGCTGTGGTGGATGTCGATGGAGTGGGTGGGAGCGGTTGCAGCGGCGAGGGCAAGCGGAATCAGGGCCAGCGACATATCAATCCATCTCTATCTGCTTAAAAATCAGGCAAGAGTGATCAAAAAATGATCATGCCCCGGATAGAGCCGCTTCAATTCCCGATTGTTTCCCGAAAGTCTCGTTGTCGTGCTGCACGCGATCCGCACCGGTAGCCGAAAAGACAAAAGGCCGGCGCTGCGGGGCAGCACCGGCCTTCATGTCAGTCTGCGATGGACGGTCAGATGTGGATCGGCTTGCCCGTCACTGCCATCGCCGCTTCCTTGATCGCTTCCGAATGGGTCGGGTGCGCGTGGCAGGTGTAGGCGATGTCTTCGCTGGTGGCGCCGAATTCCATGGCCTGCGCGGCCTGGGCGATCATCGTGCCGGCGACCGAGGCGATGCACCACACGCCGAGCACGCGGTCGGTCTCGGCATCGGCGATCACCTTCACGAAGCCGTCGGGCTCGTGGTTGGTCTTCGCGCGCGAATTGGCGAGCATCGGGAACTTGCCGACCTTGACCGCACCGCGTTCCTTGGCCGCTTCCTCGGTCAGGCCGACGCCGGCGATCTCGGGGAAGGTGTAGACGACGCCGGGGATGACATCGTGGTTCACGATGCCGGTCAGGCCCGCGATGTTCTCGGCTACGGCAATGCCTTCGTCCTCGGCCTTGTGCGCGAGCATCGGGCCGGGGATGACGTCGCCGATGGCCCAGACGCCGTCGACCTTGGTCGCGAAGTCGTGGTCGGTCTCGATCTGGCCGCGCTGGTTCAGCTCAAGCCCGATCTTGTCGAGGCCGAGGCCCTCGGTGTTGGGACGACGGCCGATCGAAACGAGTACCGCGTCGGCCTCGATCACTTCTGCATCGCCGCCAGCGGCAGGCTCGACGGTGACCTTGGCCTTCTTGCCCTTCACCTCGACGCCGGTCACCTTGGTGCCCAGCTTGAGCGTCATGCCCTGCTTCTTGAACAGCTTGCCCGCTTCCTTGCGGACTTCGCCGTCCATGCCGGGCAGGAGCTGGTCGAGGAATTCGACGACGGTCACTTCCGCGCCGAGACGGCGCCAGACCGAGCCGAGCTCGAGGCCGATCACGCCGCCGCCGATGACGACCATCTTCTTGGGAACCGAGGCCAGTTCCAGCGCGCCGGTGGAATCGACGACGACGCCCTTGTCATTGTCGATCTCGACGCCGGGCAGGGGCGTGACCGAGGAGCCGGTGGCGATGACGATGTTCTTGGCGGTCACCGACTTGCCGGCGACTTCGACGGTGTGCGCGTCCCTGAACTGCGCATAGCCCTTGAGCCAGTCGATCTTGTTCTTCTTGAACAGGAACTCGATGCCGCCGGTCAGGCCCTTCACCGAATCCCGGCGCTGGCCGTGCATGGCCTCCAGGTCGAGTTCGGGCGTGACCTTGACGCCCAGCTTGGTCATCGCGCCGCTGGCGGCCTGCTCGAAGTATTCCGAGGCATGGAGCATCGCCTTGGAGGGAATGCAGCCGACGTTGAGGCACGTGCCGCCCAGCGTCTCGCGCCCTTCGGCGCAGGCGGTCTTGAGGCCGAGCTGTGCGGCGCGGATAGCGGCAACGTAGCCGCCCGGGCCGGCACCGATGACAAGGACGTCGTAATCGTAATCAGCCATGTGAGGCCTCCGTACGCTCGTGCCCGAAGCAGGTGCGGCACGAGGGGAAAATAGTCATTTCAGCACAAGTGAAAACCCCGCCCGGTCCGTCGATCCTCGAAGGTGGGCGGGGTGATCGGGATCAAAGGTCGATCAGGAGACGGGTGGGATCCTCGATCGCTTCCTTGATGGTCTTGAGCGCGGTGACCGCCTCGCGACCGTCGATGATGCGGTGATCGTAGGACAGGGCGATGTACATCATCGGACGGATGACGATTTCGCCGTTGCGCACGACCGGACGGTCCTCGATGCGGTGGAGGCCCAGCACTGCCGACTGCGGCGGGTTGATGATCGGGGTCGACATCAGGCCGCCGAACACGCCGCCGTTGGAAATCGTGAAGGTACCGCCCTTCATGTCTTCCATGGTCAGCGTGCCTTCCTTGGCGCGCTTGCCGTAGTCGGCGATGGCCTGCTCGATTCCGGCGAAGCCCAGCTTGTCGCAGTCGCGCACGACCGGAACGACGAGGCCGTTCGGGGCCGAGACCGCGATCGAGATGTCGACGTAGTCGTGATAGACGATCTCGTCGCCGTCGATCTGCGCGTTGACCGCCGGGATGTCCTTGAGCGCAAGGACCGAAGCCTTGGCGAAGAAGGACATGAAGCCGAGCTTGATGCCGTGCTTCTTGGCAAAGACGTCCTTGTACTTCTCACGCGCTTCCATGACTGCCGACATGTCGACGTCGTTGAAGGTGGTGAGGAGGGCGGCATTGTCCTGCGCGCTCTTGAGGCGCTTGGCGATGGTCTGGCGCAGGCGCGTCATCTTGACGCGTTCTTCCTTGCGCGCCGGCGCTGCAGCGGCGACCGGAGCGGCCGAGGCAGGCGCGGAAGCCGGCTTGTTCCTGGCGGCCGCGATCACGTCGTCCTTGGTGATGCGCCCGTCCTTGCCGGTGCCCTTGATGGTCGAGGGATCGATGCCGTATTCCAGCACCGCGCGGCGCACGGCCGGCGAGAGGACCGAGGCGCCCGAGAGGGCCTCTTCGGCGGCGACCGGCGCGGCTGCCGGTGCAGCAGCGGCGGGAGCCGGCGTTTCGGCCTTGGCCGCGGCTTCCTTCTTTGGAGCCGGGGCGGCGCCCGAACCTTCCTCGATGGTGGCGATCAGCGCACCGACGGTGACGGTGTCGCCTTCGGCGGCGAGCTGCTGGCCCATGGTGCCGGCGTGCGGCGCCATGACGTCGATGGCGACCTTGTCGGTCTCGAGGCTGGCGATCGGCTCGTCAGCGGCAACCGCCTCGCCGGGCTGCTTGAGCCACTGGCCGATGGTGGCCTCGGATACGGATTCGCCGAGCGTGGGGACCTTGACTTCGGTGGACATGGGTTATCTCAAGCCTTCTGCTTGCGTCGGAGTTCGTCACGGACGGAAAGGTGGAGTGCTTCGGCCACCAGCGCAGCCTGTTCGGCGGCATGGCGCTTGGCAAGGCCGGTTGCGGGCGAGGCCGAAGCGTTGCGGCCCGCGTAGCGCGGACGGCACGAGGATACGCCGGCTTCCTTGGCGGATTCCTCGATCAGCGATTCGACGAAGAACCACGCGCCGTTATTCTTCGGCTCTTCCTGGCACCAGACGATCTCCTCGAGGTTCTTCATGCGCGAGAGGCGCAGGGCCAGCGGTTCGCCCGGGAAGGGGTAGAGCTGCTCGATGCGGATGATCTGGGTGTCGTCGATCTCGTTCTGGTCGCGCGCTTCGAGCAGGTCGTAGGCGACCTTGCCCGAACACAGGATGACCTTCCTGGTGTTCTCGTCGCTCGGCGCCTTCGGGTCCGACAGGATGCGGAAGAAGTGGCCTTCGCCCACGAAGTCCGAAGCCGGAGACTTCGCCATCGGATGGCGCAGCAGCGACTTGGGCGTCATGATGATCAGCGGCTTGCGGAACGGACGGTGCATCTGCCGGCGCAGCACGTGGAAGTAGTTGGCCGGGGTGGTGATGTTGCACACCTGGATGTTGTCCGAGGCGCAGAGCTGCAGGTAGCGCTCGAGGCGGGCCGAGGAGTGTTCCGGACCCTGGCCTTCGTAGCCGTGCGGCAGCAGCATCACGAGGCCGTTGGCGCGCAGCCACTTGGCTTCCGATGCGGCGATGTACTGGTCGATGATGATCTGCGCGCCGTTGGCGAAGTCGCCGAACTGCGCTTCCCACAGGACCAGGGTCTTCGGATCGGCGCTGGCATAGCCGTACTCGAAGCCGAGCACGCCATATTCCGAAAGCGTCGAGTTCAGCACCTCGAAGCTGCCGTGGGGCAGGGTGTCGAGCGGGGTGTACTTGCGCTCGGTCTTCTGGTCGACCCAGACGGCATGACGCTGCGAGAAGGTGCCGCGTTCGCAGTCCTGTCCGGACAGGCGCACGCCGTAGCCTTCGGAGACGAGGCTGCCGAAAGCGAGCGCTTCGGCCGTGGCCCAGTCGAAGCCTTCGCCGGTCTTGAACATCTCGTCCTTCGCCTGGATCACGCGGGCGAGGGTCTTGTGGATGGTCAGGTCATCGGGAACCGTGGTCAGCGTGCGTCCGAGGCTGTCGAACAGCTTGCCCTCGATGCCGGTGTGCACGTTGCGGCGTGCTGTTTCCGGATCGACCGGCTTGTTGAAGCCGCTCCAGCGCCCGCCGAACCAGTCGGCATGGTTGGCCTTGTAGGTCTTGGCCGCCTCGAATTCCTCTTCGAGGTGATTGTTGAAGGCTTCCACCGTCTCGGCAAGGAAGGCGTCATCGATCACGCCTTCGGCCTTCAGGCGCTCGGCGTAGATGGTGCTGACCGAGGGGTGCTTCTTGATCTGCGCGTACATCAGCGGCTGCGTGAAGCTGGGCTCGTCGCCTTCGTTATGGCCGAAGCGGCGGTAGCACCACATGTCGATCACGATGTCGCGGCCGAAAGTCTGGCGATAGTCGATCGCCAGCTTGCAGGCGAAGGTCACCGCGGCCGGATCGTCGCCGTTGACGTGCAGGATCGGCGCCTGGACACCCTTGGCGACATCGGTCGGGTAGGGCGAGTTGCGCGCGAAGTTCGGCGTCGTGGTGAAGCCGATCTGGTTGTTGATGACGAAGTGGATGCAGCCGCCGGTGTTGTAGCCGGCAACGCCCGAAAGGCCGAAGCATTCCCAGACCACGCCCTGGCCCGCGAAGGCCGCGTCGCCGTGGATCAGCACCGGCAGGACCTGCTTGTGCTTGGCGCCGGGACCGACATCGTCGCCGATGTCGTCGTGGAAGACCTGATAGGCGCGGACCTTGCCGAGCACGACCGGGTCCACCGTTTCGAGGTGGGAGGGGTTGGGCATCAGGCTCATGTGGACCTTGATGCCGTCGAACTCGCGGTCCGTCGAAGTGCCCAGGTGGTACTTCACGTCGCCCGAACCGCCGACGTCCTCGGGGTTGGCGGTGCCGCCGGAGAATTCGTGGAAGATGACCTTGTAGGGCTTGGCCATCACGTTGGCGAGTACGTTGAGGCGGCCGCGGTGGGCCATGCCGTAGACGATCTCCTTGACGCCCTGGGCGCCGCCGTACTTGATCACCGACTCCAGCGCCGGGATCATCGATTCACCGCCGTCGAGGCCGAAGCGCTTGGTGCCGACGTACTTCTTGCCGAGGAACTTCTCGTACTGTTCGCCGCGCACGACGGCCTGAAGGATCGCCTTCTTGCCCTCGGGGGTGAACTCGATTTCCTTGTCGGCGCCTTCCATCCGATCCTGGAGGAAACGGCGTTCCTCGACATCGGCGATGTGCATGTATTCGAGGCCGACCTTGCCGCAGTAGTTGGCGCGCAGGATCTGCACCAGTTCGCGCACGGTGGTCCACTCGAGGCCGAGGTTGCCGCCGACGAAGACCGGACGGTCGAGCGCGTCGCCGGTGAAGCCGTGGTACTCGGGGGTGAGGTCTTGCGGCAGCTTGCGCTGGTTGAGGCCGAGCGGGTCGAGGTCCGCCGCCAGGTGACCGCGCACGCGATAGGTGCGGATCAGCATCATGGCGCGGATCGCGTCGGCGGCAGCCTGGTCGAGGCTGGCCTGATCGACCTTCTTGCCGCCCTTGGCGGCGGCCTTCTCGATCTGGACCTTGAGGGCCGTGGGATCGAGGCCCTGGGTGAGGTCGTCCTCGAACTCGGCGCCTACGCGCGGCCAGTTGTTGCGCTGCCAGCTCGGTCCGGGCTGGGGGCCGTCCATGCCGAGGTCCGGAGTGAAATCGAGATTTTCGTTGCCCATCGGAATCACCTTACCTCGTCGGATTAACAGCCCGACGTTACCGAGCAATCAGTTGGAAGCCGGCTGGTTCCCGGGGAGGAAAACCTGGCTGGCCATCTATGCAGTTAAAATTCTGCCTGTACTTGGCGACCCGGCGCATGGCCAGGCGGGGCGTGCCCCGCCAGACACATGCGCCGACCTGATCGTCAGGCGAATTCCTTGAGGGCTTCCACAAGGGTTTCACCGAGCAGCGAGGGGCTGGCCGCAACGCGGATGCCAGCTTCTTCCATGGCTGCGATCTTGTCTTCGGCGCCGCCCTGGCCGCCCGAGACGATGGCACCGGCGTGGCCCATGCGGCGTCCCGGAGGGGCGGTGCGGCCCGCGATGAAGCCGGCCATCGGCTTCTTGCGGCCACGCTTGGCCTCGTCCTTGAGGAACTGCGCGGCTTCTTCTTCGGCCGAGCCGCCGATTTCGCCGATCATGATGATCGACTTGGTCTCGTCGTCGGCGAGGAAGAGTTCGAGCACGTCGATGAAGTTGGTGCCGTTGACCGGGTCGCCGCCGATGCCGACTGCGGTGGTCTGGCCAAGACCGGCGTTGGTGGTCTGGAATACGGCTTCATAGGTCAGCGTGCCCGAGCGCGAGACCACGCCGACCGAACCCTTCGAGAAGATGTTCGCGGGCATGATGCCGATCTTGCATTCACCGGGAGTGAGCAGGCCGGGGCAGTTCGGGCCGATGAGGCGCGACTTCGAACCGGTCAGGGCGCGCTTGACGCGGACCATGTCGAGCACCGGAACGCCCTCGGTGATGGCGACGATCAGTTCGATTTCGGCATCGATGGCTTCGAGGATCGCATCGGCGCAGCCCGAAGGCGGAACGTAGACGCACGAAGCGTTGGCGCCGGTCACGGCCTTGGCTTCGGCGACCGTGTCGAACTGGGGCAGGCCCAGATGGTCGGTGCCGCCCTTGCCGGGGGTGACGCCGGCAACCATCTGCGTGCCGTAGTCGAGCGCGGCCTGCGTGTGGAAGCTGCCGGTCTTGCCGGTCATGCCCTGGGTTATGACCTTGGTATTCTTGTCGACGAGAATGGACATGGATCTTTTCCTGTTCCTGAACGTGGAAGCAGCCGGTTAGGCTGGGGAGGTTCCAAGAAACTATTTGCGTCGTGCGATACTGGCGAGATTGTCAGGCCAGCATCGCGCGACGGATATTTCCTCAGGCCAGCGAGCCGTCGATGCCCTTGCAGGCGACCAGCAGTTCCTTGACCGCGTCGATCGAGACCTGCAGGCCGGCCTTGGCCTTCTCGTCGAGCGAGATCTCGATGACTTCCTCGACGCCGTCCTTGCCGATCTTCACCGGCACGCCGACGTAGAGACCGTCGACGCCGTACTGGCCGTCGAGGTAGGCGGCGCAGGGCAGGATGCGCTTCTGGTCGCCGAGGTAGGATTCAGCCATCGCGATGGCCGAGGCCGCCGGCGCGTAGAAAGCCGAGCCGGTCTTGAGCAGGCCGACGATCTCGCCGCCGCCGTTGGCAGTGCGCTTGACGATCTCGTCGATGCGCTCCTGGGTCGACTTGCCCATCTTGATGAGGTCGGGAACCGGGATGCCCTTGACGGTCGAGTATTCGACGACCGGGACCATGGTGTCGCCGTGGCCGCCCAGCACGAAGCTGGTGACGTCGCGGACCGAAACGCCGAATTCCCAGGCGAGGAAGGTCGAGAAGCGTGCCGAGTCGAGCACGCCGGCCATGCCGACGACCTTGTTGTGGGGCAGGCCGGAGAATTCGCGCAGCGCCCAGACCATCGCGTCGAGCGGGTTGGTGATGCAGATCACGAAAGCGTCGGGGGCGTACTGCTTGATGCCTTCGCCGACCGACTTCATGACCTTGAGGTTGATGCCCAGCAGGTCGTCGCGGCTCATGCCCGGCTTGCGGGGAACGCCTGCGGTAACGATGACGACGTCGGCGCCGGCGATGTCGGCGTAGTCATTGGTGCCGGTGATGGCGGCGTCGAAGCCTTCGACGGGACCGCACTGCGACAGGTCGAGAGCCTTGCCCTGGGGGATGCCTTCGGCGATGTCGAACAGGACGATGTCGCCCAGTTCCTTCTGCGCAGCGAGGTGCGCGAGGGTGCCGCCGATGTTGCCGGCGCCGATAAGGGCAATCTTCTTACGAGCCATGATGCGTGCTTGTCCTTCCCAATGGCGGGACCTCGGACGTAAAAGGCGGCCTGCTTTGTCCCGCATAAGGCAGGTGCCGTCAGTTGCGAAGGGGGCCCTACGCCCCTCTCAACGACATTGCAACCGCGAAACGACGCGGACAGGCCACAAGCTTGCACTTTTAATTGATAACAGTTCGCAATTGCAATAGCGGCGATCAAACAAGCCGTTCGAGCGCGATATTTCAACGATTTGGCAAGGTTTGTGCGAGTCTTGCGCCGCGCGGGACATGTCTCTTGCCGATCCCGGGGCATGGCAAGAGGGCCGGGCCGAATTGCCCGAAAGGTGGGTCGTACAGACCTCGGTGCCTCTCCGACGCGTTGATTCGGACTGCCCGTCGTCCAGTCGGTTCAAGGATCGGTCGTCGTGCGCAGGGGATGCTGCGCACGTGCGGCTTCAACAGGCCCGAAGCGGGTTGCAGGTGCCGGACGGTGGAGTGATGGCGTACCCCGGGGCGGGCGTGAGGTCAGCCGTGGCGGGCGATCTTGCGGGCCAGGGCGTCGGCCATGCGGCGGTCGAGCTGGCGGCAGATCGAGATCCACCAGCGGCAGCTTTCCTCGTCGCTGGCAGCCTTGGCGGCTTCTGCATTTTCGCGCGCATGGGCAGCGGCCGAGAGGCCGTGGCGGGCGAAGTGGCGCAGGGCCTCGGTCAGCATCCGCTGGTCGTTCGCCGCCTGCATCGGCAAGTGCATCTGTTCGGAATAGGCGGCGATGGCCCGGCGGGCGGAGCCACCGAGGATGGGCTTGCAGCCGTTGTCGTTGACCGCACCCAGGGGGGCGGAGGGACACAGGGCACGAACAATCGCAGGGCTCTTTCCGCCATAGGCAGCGGCAAAGCGGATCGTCATGTCAGGCAGGCCCTTTGTGTCGTTGTTCTGATCTGGACCCTTATGGCAGTCAGGCTCTAAGCCTTTGTAATGGCCTATGGTTGCCGAATTCTTGCCGGGGCGTCCCGATGCCCCGAAAGGGGACGGATTGCGCCGGTTCAGCTGCCCGGCTGGGCGATCCAGCGGCCGCTGTTGGCGTATTGCGGCTTGATGTCGCCGGTCTCGGGCAGCTTCTGTGCGCGGTAGAGCGCATCGCCGCCGCGCTCGCGAATGGCATCGGAATAGAGCGGGACGGGCGCGGCTCTGGTTGGGGGCGCTGGCGTGTCGGCTGGACTTGCCGCGGCCGTGAACGATGCGTCCTGCGCAGCGAACTGGCGCTGGATCGCCACCGGATCGAGCGTGTCCGCCGCAGCCGCGGCGAGGGCGACGGTGTCGCGACGGTGCGGCGCGGCAACCGGCTCGCCGCCGAGGTAGGCGAAGCGGAAGGCGCCCGGGCGGCCCGCTGCGCCATGGAAGCTGTAGAAGCGATGCGCCCCGATGGTGCCGAGGTAGTCGAGGCTCGCGGCCCAGTAGGGATGGACCTGCACGGTGTGGTAATGCGTCGCCAGGCCGACGGGCGCATAGACGTAGCCCGACAGGGCGGCGCGCGCGACCTGCATCGCCCGGTCCCAGAAATAGCGCGAGGGCTTGCGGGCGAGCGAGCCGTCGCAGGTGAACGAAAACTGGCAGCCGCTGGCGCGTTCCGATCCTTCGTAGACCACGCCGCAAACGGTGCCGGGATAGGCCGGGTGGGCCACCCGGTTAAGCACGACCTGCGCGACGGCGCGCTGGCCGGCTTCGGCCTCGCTCGCGGCTTCATAGTATATGGCTGCGGTCATGCACTGCAGGGCGCGGGTGCGGTCGACGCCGCTGGCATGGATGTTGAGCGGGCGGGCAAGGGGCCGGGTTCCGCTCGCCGCTGCCGCAGCATCCCCGGCATCGGAATGCACGCCTTCGCCTGTCTGCAGGGGCGCGGTTTCCTGTTCGAGATAGTAGAAGGCGGAGCCCGGAAAGCTCGATCCGGCGCGCTCGAAGGGCATCGGCTCGAGAGTCTGCGCCTCGGCCGAGGCATCGGCGATGGAGAAGCGGCCCCAGTTTCCCGGCGAAGCGAAGGCGGGCAGGGCGATCGCGGCAAGGCCGGCAAAGCCTGCCGCCCAGCGCCGCTGCAGATGGGCGCGGTGGGCGTGGCGGTTCCTGCGCCCGCGCTCGAACCGGGCCGCGAAGTCGCGCGGGGGCGCCTCGCTTTCGCCGATCAGGGCAATCAGGGCAGGTGGCTCGGTCAATCGGTTCCTTTCGGTCGCCGCGTCAGCGTGCATCGGCGGCGCATCCTGCGCCTAACCCGCTTCGCGATCTGGCGCATCCGGCCTGTCACGGCCGTCCCGAAGCGATACACCGCGCCCTTTTACCCTTAACCGGTAAACAAATCTCTCGCGCGATCAGGTGCTTGCGTTGCCGCGCTTGCAAGGCCTGCAACGCCGCAGTATCCGCCCGGCCACGTCACGGGTTGTCCGGCTTGCCGGACCGAAGAGGGAAGCCGGTTCAAATCCGGCGCTGTCCCCGCAACTGTGACCGGGGAGTTCCGTCCCGAATGGCCACTGGCGGCTTGTGACAAAGCGCCGGGAAGGTGGGGCGGCGCGACGATCCGGGAGCCAGGAGACCTGCCCGAGATGGTCGTTCCGCGCCGGGCGGGTTGGACCGGAATGCAGCGAGTCATGCGCCGATACAGGTGCAGCCTCAGCCACGAGCGACACTTCGTTCAGGTTGGAGGTTTTGTACGTGAAGTATCTGTTTCTGCTCGGCACCGCGCTTGCCGTTTCCACGCCCGCCCTCGTTTCCCCGGCCCTGGCCGACGAGGTGGACAACACCATCGTCGTCACCGCCACGCGCACCGAGACGCCGCTGAGCCAGGTGGGCCAGTCGGTAAGCGTCGTCACCCGCGACGAGATCGAACGCACACAGGCGACGCAGGCGACCGAGGTGCTTGAGCGCCTGCCGGGCGTGACCGTTTCGGGCACCGGCGGCTTCGGCCAGATCACCAGCGTCTTCCTGCGCGGTGCGGAAAATGCCCAGAGCCTCGTGCTGATCGACGGTGTGCGCATCAACGATCCGGGCGATGTGGCCGGTGGCTTCGATTTCGGCGGTCTCACCATCGGCCAGTTCGACCGGGTCGAAGTGGTTCGCGGCTCTTCGGGCGTCCTGTGGGGCAGCCGTGCCATCGGCGGCGTGATCAACTTCATCACCGCGCGCCCGACCGAACAGTGGACTGCGCGTGCGCAAGCCGAATACGGCTGGCGCGACCGTCGGCAGGTTGGGCCTTCGGCTGCCGGCATGCTCGGTCCGGTCGGCCTGACGCTGGGCGGCAACTGGCTCGAGGGCGACGGCTATTCGGCCTACAACGAGCGCCGCGGCGCGACCGAGAAGGACGGCTTCGAAAGCAAGAGCGCCAATGCCCGTGCCGAAATCGAGCTGGCCGAGGGGCTGAGCGTCGACGCCGGCGGCTATTACACCAAGGCCGATTACGGTTATGACGATACCGGCGCCGATGCGCTCAATTTCGGGCACAAGCGCGATACGCTGGGTTACGCCAACCTGCGTTATGCCGGGCTCGACGGTCGCCTGACCGCGCGCCTGGGCTATGGCCTCACCGACACCCGCCGCATCTCCGATCACGAGATCTACGGTCCTTATACCACCAACGGCCGGAACGAGCGGGTCGAGGGACAGGTGACCTTCGCGCCGGTGGACCTCGTCAGCGTCCTGCTCGGCGCGGAGACAGAGACATCGAAGTTCTCCGATAACTTCGGTTCGAAGGACCGCACCTCGATCGACAGCTACTTCGGCATGCTGACGCTGCACCCGGTTTCGGGTCTGACGCTCAACGGCGGCCTGCGCTACGACGACCAGGCCGATTTCGGCCACCGCACCACTTTTGCGGCCAACGGCGCCTGGGCACTGGGCGAGGGCGAGGACGCGCCGGTGATCCGCGCCAGCTACGGCGAGGGCTTCAAGGCGCCATCGCTCTACCAGCTCTACACCAACGGCACTTTCAACCCGCTTGAGCCCGAGACCTCGAAGGCCTGGGACGCCGGGGTGGAACAGCCGTTCGCCGAGGGCAAGGGCCGCTTCACCCTGACCTGGTTCGACCGCAAGACGCGCAACCAGATCGATTACGACTTCGCGAACTGGAACTACTACAACGTGGGCCGCACGCGCGCGAAGGGCATCGAACTGGGCATGGTGGTGACCGACTGGGAGGGCTTCGATCTGAACCTGTCCTACACTTACCTCGATGCGAAGAACGAGCTGACCGGCGCGCGCCTTGCCCGCCGTCCGCAGAACAACTTCTACGCCAGCCTCGACAAGACCTGGGGCCTGGGGCTGCGTCTTGGTGCCGACCTGCGCGTGGGTGGCAACCGCTGGGACGATCACGCGAACACGCAGTTCGTCGAGGGGCACGTCGTCGTCGGCCTGCGCACGTCCTATCCGGTCACGCCCAACGTCGAGGTCTATGGACGCATCGAGAACCTGTTCGACGAGCACTACGAAGTGGTGCGCAGCTACGGCACGGCCGGCCGTTCGGCCTATGCCGGGGTTCGGGTGAAGATGTGACCTTGCCGCTTCCCCCGCAGTCCCGGTGGACCCGAGGGAAGCGTCTGGCGCGGGGTCTTGTCCGCGCCGGTGTCCTTGCGCTGGCATGGGCCGGCATATCCGGCTGCGGGGGCGGCTATACCGAGGCCGCCCCCGCAGCCGGGCCGGGCGATCCGGCCCATCCGACCATCGTCTCGCTCAATCCCTGTACCGATGCGATCCTTGCCGAAGTGACCGGGCCGGGGCAGCTGCTGGCGATCTCAGGATACAGCCACGATGCCCAGTCCACTTCGATGGACCTCGACAGGGCGCGCCGTTACCGCGCGGTTTCGGGCACGGTGGAGGAAGTCGCGGCGATCGGCCCGAAGGTCGTCGTCGCCAGCAGCTTCCTGCCGCCCGCGACGGCCAGCGCGCTCGCGGACCTGGGCTTCAGGGTGGTGAAGATCCCGATCGCGCCGGACCTCGATGCCGCGCGCGACCAGATCCGCGAGCTGGCGGGCCTTGCTGGCCATCCCGAACTGGGCCGCCGCCTGATCGGCCGTATCGACGGAGCGCTGGCCCGCGCCGCGCCGCCGCGGGGCGCGGCTGCGGTCCCGGCGCTGGTCTGGGAATCGGCAGGGCTCGTCGCGGGGGACGACACCCTGATCGTTGACATGATGGAGCACACCGGCTTTACGAATGCGGCCAGTGCACGAGGGCTTTCGCAGGCCGATTTCCTGCCCCTCGAAGAAGTGCTGGCCGATCCGCCGCGCGTCGTCTTCGCAGTTGGCAATCCGCTGGCCGAAGAGGACCGCATGCTCCACCACCCCGCTCTCGCGAGCCTGAGCCGCATGAAGCGTTTTCCGCTCGATCGTTCGATCCTCTGGTGCGGTGGCCCCACGATCCCGCGCGCGATTGACGCGCTCACACGGGCTCGGCGCGAACTGGACCGGCAGGACGTGGCGGCGCGGACGGCACGGGTGCGATGAACCCGCGCCTCGTTCTCCTGCTTCTGGCCGGCCTGCTTGTGGCCGTGCCGCTTTCGCTGCTGGCCGGACGCGTGTGGATCGATCCCTTTTCGCCTGCAGCGCACAATGCCTCGATCATCCTGATGCAGCTGCGCCTGCCGCGCGCGGTTCTGGCGCTGGCGGTGGGAGCGGGGCTGGGTGCCGCCGGGGCCGCGATGCAGGGCTTCCTGCGCAATCCGCTGGCCGATCCCGGGCTGTTCGGCATTGCACCGGGCGCGGCGCTGGGCGCGGTGCTCAGTTTCTGGACCGGCTATGCCGCCTCGCCGTGGCTGCTGCCGGTCTTCGCGCTGGCCGGGGCCTGCGGGGCGATGACGCTGCTGGCGCTGATTGCCGGTCGCAGCGGCGGCGTGGCACTGTTCACGCTGGCGGGCCTGATGGTCTCCAGCCTTGCCGGCGCGCTGATGAGCCTGGCGATCAGTCTGAGCCCGTCGCCCTTCGCGATGACCGAGATCGTCACCTGGACGATGGGTTCGCTGGCCGACCGCTCCTGGCGCGAAGTCTGGATCGCCCTGCCGCTCACCGCCGCCGGGATCGGCGTGCTCATGGCCGCGGGGCGCAGTCTCAATGCCCTGACGCTGGGCGAAGCCGCCGCGCGGTCGCTGGGGGTCGAACCGTTCCGGCTGCAGGCGCTGATGATCGCCGGCATCGGCCTGACGGTCGGCTCGGGCGTCGCCGTGGCCGGGATCATCGGTTTCGTCGGCCTGATGGTGCCGCACCTGGTCCGCCCGTTCACCGACCATCGCCCGTCATCGCTGATCGTCCCGAGCGCGCTGGCTGGCGCGCTGCTGCTGCTCATTTCCGATTGCCTGTGCCGCATCCTCCCGCTGGCCGGGGGCGAGCTGCGCCTCGGCATCGCGCTCAGCCTGCTGGGGACGCCGTTCTTCCTGCACCTCCTGCTCAAGATGCGCCGGGAACTGGCATGAGCCTCGGCGTCAGCAACCTCGTCGTGAAGGGACGGCTCGACGGCGTTTCGCTGCAGTGCCGTCGCGGGCTGGTCACCGCGATCTGCGGCCCCAACGGGGCGGGCAAGTCGACGCTGCTCTCCTGCATGGCCGGACTGCTGCGGCCCGACATGGGCGATGTCCTGCTGGGCGAACGGCCCTTGTCCCGCTGTTCGACGGCCCAGCGCGCGCAGTGGATCGGCTATCTGCCGCAGTCGCCAGAAGTGGCCTGGGATGTCTCGGTCGAAGTGCTGGTGTCGATCGGCCGCCTGCCGTGGAAGGACGCCCCGGCGAAGGAAGCGCAGGACGCCATCGACGAGGCGATTGCCGCGATGGATCTGGAAGCGCTTCGCCATCGCCCGGTCTCGCGCCTGTCGGGCGGAGAGCGGGCAAGGGCGCTGATGGCGCGCGTGCTGGCGACCCGGCCCGGCTGGGTGCTGGCCGACGAGCCCTTCGCCAATCTCGACCTTGCCCATGCCGCCGCGCTGATGCGCCGCTTTCGTCAGCAGACCAAGGCCGGGCGCGGCGTCGTGCTCGTGCTGCACGATCTGGCGACGGCGATGAACCACGCCGACCAGGTGCTGGTGATCAAGAACGGCAAGGTCGAGGCCGAGGGGCCGCCGGAAATCGCGCTGGCCCGCGATGTGATCCACCGCGTGTGGAACTGCCCGGCGCGCTGGCTGGGCGATCCGGGCGAGCGTGCCCTGTCGCTGGGGCAGCCTTCGCCGTTCACGCTGGATTCGCGCTAGGCCGGGGACAGCGCCGGTTCCTCGACAGGTTCCGGACAGGCGGGCATCGCGGCCCGCAACTCCTCCCCGCCGCGAAGGACAGGGAGGAAAGCGCAGCGAGCCTTACCGGCCCTTCGAAACCAGCCCGCGGGCTTCGAGCATCGGTTCCACTTCCGGATCGTATCCGGTAAAGTCGCGGTACATTACCGCGTAGTCCTTGCTGTGGCCCTGACCCAGGAAGCTGGCGCGGATGTGGTCGCCATTGGCGCGGGTCATGCCGCCGTGCTTTTCCACCCAGTCCCAGCCGTCATGCGCGAGCATTTCGGTCCAGATGTAGGCGTAGTAGCCCGCCGAATAGCCGTTGCTCCAGATGTGCCGGAAGTAGGGCGTGCGGTAGCGCGGCGGGATGAGGTCGGTGCGCAGGCCCATCTCGGCGAGGGCCTTGCCCTCGAAAGCCATCGGCGGCTGGCCGGCCTGCTCGGGAGTGAGGCGGTGCCAGTCCATGTCGAGCATCGCCGCCTCCAGCGTTTCGCCAAGGCCGAGGCCCTGATTGAACCTTGAGGCCGCCTCGATCTTCCCGATCAGCTCGGGCGGGATCGCCGCGCCGGTCCGGTAGTGCTTCGCGTAGTGGTTGAGCACTTCGGGAACCGTGGCGAAATTTTCGTTGAACTGGCTGGGGAACTCCACGAAGTCGCGCGCGGTATTGCTGCCCGCAAGCGAGGGGTACTTCTGGCTGGCGAACATGCCGTGCAGGGCATGGCCGAATTCGTGGAACATCGTCGTCACGTTGTCCCAGGTGGCGAGCGCCGGCTGGCCCTCGGCCGGGGGCACGATGTTGAGCGTGTTGAAGATCACCGGCTTGTCGCCCGTGAGGTACGACTGCTCGACGAAGTTGCCCATCCACGCGCCGCCCTGCTTGTTGGGCCGGGCGAAGGGATCGAAGTAGAACAGGGCCAGCTCGCTGCCGTCCTTGTCGTAGACTTCGTACGTGCGCATCGTCGGATGATAGACCGGAAGGTCGGTGCGGCGCTTGAAGGTGATGCCGTAAGTCTTGGTGGCGGCATGGAACACGCCGTCTTCCAGCACCCGCCAGACCTCGAAGTACGGCTTGATCTGCGCATCGTCGAGATCGTACTTCGCACGGCGCACCTGCTCGGCGTAATAGCCCCAGTCCCACGGTTGCAGGGCGATGTCGTCACCATGCGCCTTCGCAAAGTCCTGCAGTTCCTTCGCTTCGCGGGTCTGCGCGGCGGACAGGGCGGGCACGAAGCTCTGCATGAAGCTCATCGCCTTGGCCGGGCTGGTCACCATGCGGTCGTACATCTGCCAGCTGGCGAAGTCGGGCTTGCCGAGCAGCGCTGCCTTCTTCGCGCGCAGGGTGGCGAGTTCGGAGACGATGCCGGTGGTATCGTACTCGCCGCCGCTGGAGGTGCGGTTCACGCTCGCCTCGAACAGCGTCTTGCGGCTGGCGCGGTTCTTGAGCTGCGACAGTGCCGGGTGCTGGGTGAAGTTGAGCAGGGCGATGGCGTACTTGCCCTTCAGGCCCTTGTCCTCGGCATGTTTTGCAGCCGCGGCGATCGCGGCTTCGGGCATGCCGTCAAGCTGCGCGGCGCTGTCGAATACGGGGTCGGCGGCGGCGGTGCCTGCGGTCAGCTTCTGCGAAAACTCGGTTTCCAGCGAGGCGAGGCGCAGATTCATCTGCTTGAGCTGCGCCTTTTGCGCAGGGGCCAGCAGCGCGCCTTCGTGGACGAAGTCGGCATAAGTCGTTGCCAGCAGCATCGCGTCCTCGCCGGTCAGCGCCTTGCCTTGCGCGCTGTCATGCACTGACTTGACCCGGGCGAAGAGCTTTTCGTTGAGGTACATGTCATCATCGAGCGCGGCGAGCTTGGGCGACATCGCGGTATCGACTGCGTCGAGCGTGTCGTTGGTATTGGCCGAAACGAGCTGGTCGAACACGTTGCGCACGCGGGTCAGCAGGCTGCCTGCCTTTTCCAGCGCGACGATGGTGTTGTCGAAATCGGGCGCGGCCGGGTTGTCGGCGATGGCCGCGATCTCGGCGCGCTTCGCCGCGATCCCGGCCTCGATGGCGGGCTGGTAGTCGCTGTCCCCGATCGATGCGAAGTCGGGGGCGTGGAAGGGCAGGGTGGACGGCTTGGCGAAAGGCCCGGCATAGGTCGTTGCCGCATCGCCGGCCGCGGCCTTCGGGGCGTCAGTGGCGGCGGACACGGTCGTGCAGCCACTCATCAGCATCGCCCCGAGAACGAGCGGGGCGGTGGCTGTCATCAGCCGGATTTTCATGGAACAACTCTCCTGGGTGCCGGCATCCCCGGACCGGGGGGAACGCGCGGCAAACAGAGGCGGCGCGGGGGGATGCCGTTTCGGTCATGGCCGCGGTTTGAACCGCAGAAACCATGGCTTTGCAAGTCCTTGAGAGCCGTTCGTGCAAGGGTTGCGCAAGTCGGGTGGGCGGTGTTTCAAAGACTGTGCGCCCCCTGCGCCAGACGCACATTTGTTGCGTCGGCGGAAACTGCGCAGGGGGCGGTCGGTCCGGGCGTCAATTCTTCTTGAAGTGCCCGCCGGACCAGACTTTCATTTCTTCGCCGCCTTCGTTGTCGCGCACATGGTCGTCGCGCTCGCGATCGAAAATCAGCGAGCCGGTCCTGCGCGGGTCGCTCTTGCGGCGATACGGGATCTCCGGTCCGATCTTGGTTGCGTCCATTTCGTTTTCTCCTCTCGCATTGAGGAGAACGCGCGCAGGGTGCGATTGGTTCCCGTCAGGCGGGCGCGGCCCTGGCCGGCAGGCGTGATTCCACTGCGGCTTCAGCCAGCGTCTGCTTGTCCAGTTCGGCAAGGAAGGCATGGACCGCCCGGTCGAGCGGCGAGATCAGGCCGCAGTGGCGCTGCATGACGCACGATCCGCAGTCGGCAGGCTGCAGGTTCGGTTCGGTGAGCCGCACGACATCGCCGAGGCGGATGTCTTCGGCTGGCTTGCCAAGGCGAAAGCCGCCGCTGCGTCCGCGCACGGTCTCCAGAAGGCCCGCATTGCCCAGCGCATTGACCACTTTCATCGCATGATTGCGCGAGATCGCGTGGGCATAGGCCACATCCGCGATCGAAAGCAGGGCCTTGGGATCCTGGGCCTGCGTCAGCGCGGCGTGGAGCAGGATGCGCAAGGCGTAGTCGGTGTGCGCGGTCAGGCGCAAGGCGGGTCTCCGATAAAATGATGCTTTCTATTTACATCTTTTGGCGGCGCTGTATAGATGCATCCAGTTTGCATCTTTTAGGGGATTCGTCATGGCAGCACCGCTTTCCGAACAGACCATCGCCATCGTCAAGGCCACCGCACCCGTGCTGCAGCAGCATGGCGTGGCGATTACCACCCGCATGTACGAACGCCTGTTCGTGAACGAGGAAGTGAAGGCCATGTTCGACCAGGCCGCGCAGGTCTCGGGCGAGCAGCCGCGCCGCCTCGCCGCCGCGATCCTGGCCTATGCGCAGAACGTGGACAAGCTGCAGAACCTCACCGCGCCGGTGCAGCGCATGGTCCAGCGCCATGTCGAAACCGGGGTGAAGGCCGAGCACTACCCCTACGTCGCCGATGCGCTGCTCCCGGCGATCCGCGACGTGCTGGGCGATGCCGCCAGCGACGAAGTGCTGGCCGCCTGGGGCGAGGCTTACTGGTTTCTCGCCGACATCTTGATCGGCAAGGAAGCCGAAGCCTACGCCGAGCTTGAAGCCGCCGAATAAGTCCGGCGCTTCAGCGCGAGCCGACCCCGCGGGCGAACTGGGCCTGCAGGTCGGCAAGCGTGCGCTCCGGGATCGGCGGCAGCTTGCGCGCGGCCTTGCCTTCGCGCAGGGCCGCGCGGTCGCGTTCGTTCGGCTCGACCACCCGCACCCGCACAGCCGCCTTGCCCTTGGCGCGCACGCCGAGCAGCTCGGCCGCTCCGCGCGAAAGGTCGATGATCCGCGCGCTCTCGCCAAAGGGACCGCGATCGTTCACCCGCACGAGAATGCGCTGCCCGGTATCGAGTGAGGTCACCTCGACATAGCTGGGCAGCGGCAGCGTCTTGTGCGCGCCGGTGACCCAGTCGGGCCGGAAACGCTCGCCGTTGGCGGTCTGGTTGCCGGACTCGTTGCCGTACCACGTCGCATAGCCGAGCATGTCGTAGCGCGGATCCGCGGCGGGCGTATAAGTCACGCCGCGGACCTTGTAGGGCGGGCCGATGCGCACCGGCGTGTCGCTGACGGGGCGGAACTTCACCCCGCCACCGCAGGCCGAGAGTGCAAGGACCAGCAGCGTGCCGATCGGGAGCCGCAGGCGCATGGCTACTGCCGCACGCCTTCGCTCTTCTCACGGATCGCCCTGAACTCGGAGCCGGGCTTCCACTGCGGCCACTTGCCCGAGTTCGCCAGTTCCTCGCCGATGGTGCCGATCAGGTCGATGTCCTGCACCGCCCCGTCGAGGTTCCAGTCGCTCGACCATGCATCGCAGGCCTGGTGATAGCAGTTGCCGGTATAGGCATCGATCCACGCCTGACCCGCAGCGGTGCCGCCCTGCTTGAGGTCGGCCGCCCCGGCAATGCCCATCAGCAGCATCACCGGCACCCCGCGCTTGGCGAAGGAGAAGTGGTCGGCGCGGTAGAACAGGCCGCGCTCGGGCAGGCTTTCCTGCGTCACCGTGCGCCCCTGCGTTGCCGCGATGCGCGCCATGTCGTCTTCCAGCGTGTCCTGGCCCTTGCCCACCAGCACGACGTCGTTCGCCGCGCCCGCCGTCTGCAGGATGTCGATGGCAAGGTTCGCGACTGTCTTTTCCATCGGATAGACCGGGTTGGCGGCATAGAACTCGGAGCCGAGCAGCCCGCGCTCCTCCGCCGTCCACGCCGCGAAGACGACGCTGCGCTGCGGTGCGGGTTCGGCCTTCATGGCGCGGGCGATCTCGAACATCGCGGCGATGCCCAGTGCATCGTCGTTCGCCCCGGCGCGGTAGATGCGCCCCTGCGCGTCGGGTTCGCCCTTGCCGTAGGCGTCCCAGTGCGCGCCGAACATCACCACCTCGTCGGCGCGGGTCGTGCCCGGGATGCGCGCGAGGACGTTATGGCTGGCGATCTGCTCGTGAGTTACCGGCACGTCGGCAGCGAAAGTCACGCCTTTGAGCGGCACCGGACGGAAATCGGGCCGCCGCGCCGCCGCCGATAGTCTGGCAAGGTCCAGCCCGGCGTCGGCGAACAGGCGCTTGGCCGCATCGCCGGAAATCCAGCCCTGCAGGGCCAGGCTCGTCAGGTCTTCGGGCCTGCGCACGATGTCGTAGTTCTCGCCGCCCGGACTGACGACGACGTTCCAGCCATAGCCCGCGGCTTGCGTTTCGTGCACGATCAGCGCGCCCACCGCGCCCTGCCGCGCGGCTTCCTCGAACTTGTAGGTCCAGCGTCCGTAGTAGGTCATCGTTCGGCCGCCGAACCTGCCTGCCGCCGGCTCGCCTTTCTTCGCCGCGAAGTCGGGGTCGTTGACGAGGAAGACGGCCAACTTGCCCTTCAGGTCCACGCCCTTGAAGTCGTCCCAGCCGCGTTCGGGCGCATCCACGCCATAGCCGACGAAGACGACGGGCGCGTCCTCGATCGTGGCCGCATCGTCGGGGCGCACGGTCGAGATGTAGAGGTCCCTGGCCTGCTCCACCGGCATCGCGCCCTTGGGGCCGGCAAAGGCCAAGGTGCGCGCCTTTTCCAGCTTGGTGTGGAGCAGCGGGACGGTCTGGACCCAGCGCCCGTCGGGTCCGGCGGGCTGCAGGCCGAGGTCCTGGAACCGCGCGATCAGGTAGCCAATCGTGCGGTCCTCGCCCGCGGTGCCGGGCGCGCGGCCTTCGAAGGTATCGGAGGCGAGCGTCTTCACGTCGGTCGCGATGCGGTCGGCATCGACCGAGACTTTGGCGAGGGCAGGGTGGGAACTGGCAGCCAGTGCGGCTGCGGCGAGAACGGGGGGAAGTTTTCTCATGCCCCCCATCTTAGGTTGGCCGCCCCATGAGGCAAGCCGCCCCCCCAAGGCAAAGCGGGCCGGGTAAAGCCGACCGGGCAAAGCGGGCCGGGCAAAGCGGGCCGGGCAAAGCGGGCCGGGCAAAGCGGGCCGACCGGGAGCGCGCGAGGGGCAACGCCCCGCGACCGGCCCGAGTTGATCGCGCCTCATGATCGCGCGGGGGGATTGCCGCAGGGGGCATCCCTGCGGCGGGGGAGAGCGGAATTGCGTGGAGCCGAAGCCCGCGGCCCCGGCTGCAGGTCCGAAGGCAGGGAACCTTGCTGCGTTCCCTGCTTCCGGATCAGGCGCCCGCCCAGGACAATCGGGGCGGGGCCTCGATCAGCGCCCGGTCCTCAACGGGCGGCGATGGAAATGGAGGTGGTGAGCGCGGCCAGACGGCTCGGATCGTCCCTGGCGGCCAGGCGCGCGGCCATGATGGAATCGCGATCCGCAAAGGCGCGTTCCAGCGACTCGCTGCGGCAGGTGCGGGTCACGGCTACCTCACGCGGGATGCGGGCATCGGGTTGGCCGCAGACCGTCTTCACCGCAGAGGTGATGCGCATGTTCAGCCGGTCGATGCCCTGCGGGGTATCGAGGTTGAGGTCGTTGAAGCGCACTTCGCGATAAGGCAGCTTGGACCAGCTCGTGTCCTTCACGACGACCTCGGCGAGTGACGGGGTGGCGATGGCGAACGCGATTACGGCAAGGGCGGCGGCATGGATCCTCTTCATGGTTCATCTCCTGACTCTGTGTAGCGCAGGGCAAGAACCGTCAGGTCTTGCGACCTGCGGCGCGGGGAGTTCCAGGCGACCCGGAAACGCGATGCTAAGGCAAATTGCCCGACAAGACGTGCGCGCCGCGTGAAGCGATCACTACGGCGCTGTAATCATTTACAGAATTCTGAACCCCTCGACTCACCCCCGTATTGAAGGACTGGTCGGCAATAAAATTACTTGGGATTACCGGTGTTTGTAAAATTCGACTCGTCTTCTTGGTGTCCGGCGAAATCTTTACGCGCATTCGGGCGGGCGGGGAAGGGCGCGACTCGCTTGTTTGTTCGCTTGCCTCCTGCGTGCGGCAGGCCGCTTGCGTGTAAACCGGGAAATCGCAGCGAGGGGAAAGGCAGTCTGTGCCAGCAGGTTGGATGGGGCGCGCACTGGTTTCGAGCCGCTGCGTCAAGCTGGATTCCCGCCTGCGCGGTAGCGACGCGAGCGGCGCACGTTCGTTCAGCCAAGCGGTGCCTTTTCGGAATTGCGACCTGGAACCTGCATCATAGCCGTCATCGCGCGAATGGCGGCTACGCGCCTTTTCAACCCGCAAGCCCCCTTCCACCAGCGGAAAGAAACAGGAGCTGGCGTGCCCGTTGCAAACAATCACACACCTTTAAGCGATCCCAGACAATGCCCAATCACCTTTTCATCAGATGCATTGCGCACCTCAAATACAAAACCTGCTGATGAGTTTGGACTGAAGAAACGACCGTAAAAAGTGCCACTGTAGCCATAGGATGCATCAGTAACATTTCCAGAGAATGTTTTGTTTTCGCGATCTGGAGAACCCACGAAACTCATAGATGCTATTTGCACAGTTTGCGATTCAAAACTGGCAGATCCAGATATCCTATTATCAGAGGGTGTATAATGAAAATTACACGTCCCAATAACCTGCTTATCGGCTAGATTCTCCGCTTCGAAATAACCATATGCTCGCCCTTCGTAACCGGAGAAGTCCCTAGTCGGCAGATCAAATGGCTCGTCATGCCCAAAAATGGCTTGCCGATAGACAATTCGCTCTCCGATCTGCCCAAAATAGGAACTCTCTGATTTTGTGAGGCGAGTCACGAGAATGGCAGACTTCGCATCATGCTCAATAATCAGCCGGTCTTCAGTGTCGCCGTAGATATGCCAGATCGGACCAGTTTGCAGCGTATCATTAGTATACGTTTTAGAAATAATTCCCGGAAAAGCGTAGGTGATAGCGTCGGGATCGAGACGGAGTGTTAGGTAAGCGAGATCATCGCCTGCAAAGAGCGCTGCTCCTTCAATAACTGATGTCCCATTTCCTTCGAAAATCGTTGCCGAATATCCAAGACTGGTTTGCAGTGAAAACGGTTCTGTGAATGCGAACTCTTCAGTCACCTCAGGCGTCGAGGTCGGTATCGGGCTTGGAATTTCTGTGGGAGACGCAGTGGGTGTAGGAGAGCTTACCGAACCACTATTTTCTTCTCCACCACAACCTGAAAGACCCAAGAGAAGGCATGAAAGGTTGAGTGATTTTCTCGAAATGTTCACAGCGTCTCCCCCAACAAAATTTATACTCCGCAAAACACGGGCATAATTGGCTAGACCGACAGTGAACTATTGACGACAATGCAAGCGGATTAAAATTTGGAAATCTCCGCTCCGGTGAACGAATAGTCGCACTGATGGGCGGCGCCTTTTCGGAATTTTGATCTGGAACCTGCATCATAGCCGTCATCGCGCGAATGGCGGCTAAGCGCCCTTGTCGGTCGTTCCACGCTCGATCCGACGCGCCAACGAGCAGACCGTCCGGTGCCCCGTCCCGACATGATCGGTCAGCGGCCAAGATGGGTGGTAAGCGGACAAAGTTGGCTCAGCCTAGCAGGACTAAGAGCAAGCCAGAAAAAGCAGTAAAGAAGCCCAACGACACTGCGAACCAAAACATGCCAGTTTCATCCGCTTTGTCGATTCCGGGATCGGGCCAATGCGTCGCAATGCGCCCGTTCCATAGACTTTGAATGACGAACAATGACGCCAATAGGAAAAGCGCGCCGCCAAAAATATCTGCTCTTGTCACTCCGACTTTCCTAGCTCTGGCCCACCCGCGAACCTGCCGATCTTCTCACGAACATTTTGCATGGAAGGCAGTAGGCCGGATCAACGACCGCAATGTTGGCGGCTCCGGATCGGCAGATTCCCGGTTAAAATCTTGAAACTCTGCCCTTCCCGTGAACGGTTGACCGATCCTGCTGCTTGCCATGCTCGCCAAGGTGACGGCAAGGTCGGGGGAGCTGCCATTGCTTAGTTATCAATTTCCACACGAACGCACGCTTGAAAAATGCCAGTCTCACCTCCCTCGCGATGCCAAACCTCAACCACTTTGTAGTAGCGGAAATAGCCACCCATCTCCTTTGAAACATATTCTCCATGGCGAGGGAGGAATGCGAAATCGCCCACAAAGAGCGGCTTCATCTCATCTTTTTCATACACTTCAACGGTCGGCATGGCTGAAGGCTGACCTATTTCTCGCATGTCCGCAACGTCGGCGTATGGCGCTGGGCCGGTCTCAGGCCAATTTTTCGACGGTCTGGGGGCCGCTTCGCGCCCAGCCTCCGAGGGCCGCAGGTCAGCCAGGCGCCCGTTCACGACCTTCGGCGATCGCGTTGACTATCTGGGAAGCCGCACGACTGCTTTTGAGAGCGTCGTTATGAGTCATGTGGTGCGCATAATAAATGCACCATTTTTCCGAAATCGACGCGTTCGAAAAATACCATGTCTGATGCAGAGCCATCGAATATGGATCCGAAAAAATGGTTCTGTTGGCCATCTTTCTCTGCAAGATAGCCTTGGAATTTTCCATCGCGGAAAGCTCGTCGAACAGTAACACCGTCTCGCCGAAGTAATATGGGGCCGTTCGGTTCCACGTTGGCGTAACGGCCGCTGTAGACGCCCCACCAACGGTCGTCGTCGCCATTTGGGCCATGAAACCTATATACGTTGAAGTCAGGTCCGTAATCGACAGATGGTTGCTCACGGCTCGCAAGTTTAACCCATGAAAGGCCAACGCAAACGCCACCATCTTGGACCAGCGAGGCGCCAATTGCTGATTGAGCGAGTAGTCCAAGCGCTATTGCGAACATGAGCATTCCCCTGAAACCGCAGGCCCCTTCTCGTCGCATGTGATGAAAGCATCCGCAATAGAGGTGGCTTGAGAACGGCGGCTATCCTTGGGTCCGAAGCCGTAAAGCGACATTCCTCTACCGGCCCCTAGTCGACGCCTTGCCTCTCCAAGCGTGGTGGCAGGAAGTCCCTGCGTTCCTTGCCGCCAAATACTTATACAACATGCTCTGAATGCTGGCGTTGCCACGGCGCAAGCAAACCGCCAGCCATCGCTCCGGCCTTGAACGCCGGGCGCAAGTATCATCGAGGGCGCGGGCCCTTGGCGCAGCGGGTGGGCCGCGTCAGGATCGGTCCGGATGGGGAGGGGGCAGTCTGCCCCGGCGCCTCAGCGGCGGCAGCGTGAATAGTAGCCGGCGCGGCAGGCGGCGACGTCTTCGCGCCAGTCGGCCATCGCCCGGTCGTAGTCGCGGCGGTCGGCCTCGTAGTCGCGCATCTGCTGTTCGTAGCGGCGGTCGCTGTAGCCGGACGAGCGGCGGGCGTCGTCATAGGCGCGCCAGCCCTTGGCGTATTGCGCGTCACGCTTGCGAACGTAGTCGAGCTGTTCGCGGTTGAGGCGGCGGATCGTCGCCTTGTCGCGGGCGAGTTCCTCGGGCGTCATCTTCTCGTAAGGATCGTCCGCATGCACCGGACCGGACATCGTCGCCACGGCCAGCGCCGCTGCGCACAGGAAACCAAAACGCTGCATGATCTTTTAGACCCTCACCTGAACCCTGCGCGCTATTTGCCAATTCGGCGGCGGCGATGCAAAGCCATTGCGATAAACCGTTTGCAACCCATCTTGCGGGCAAGCCACTCCGCCGCTTGATCGACGCGAACAAATCTGGAACACACGCTCCCCATGAGTCTCTCCCACATTACCGTGCGCGGTGCGCGCGAGCATAACCTCAAGGGCTTCGACATCGCGCTCCCGCGTGAGAAGCTGATCGTCATCACCGGCCTGTCGGGCTCGGGCAAGTCGAGCCTGGCGTTCGACACGATCTATGCCGAGGGCCAGCGCCGCTACGTCGAGAGCCTGAGCGCCTATGCGCGCCAGTTCCTCGAGATGATGCAGAAGCCCGACGTCGAGCATATCGACGGGCTGTCTCCCGCGATCTCGATCGAGCAGAAGACCACCAGCCGCAACCCGCGCTCCACGGTGGCGACGGTGACGGAGATCTGGGACTACATGCGCCTGCTGTGGGCGCGCGTGGGCATTCCCTATTCGCCCGCCACCGGCCTGCCGATCGAGGCGCAGACGGTGTCCAACATGGTCGACAGGGTCATGGCCCTGCCGGAAGGCACGCGCCTCTACCTGCTCGCCCCCGTCGTGCGCGGCCGCAAGGGCGAATACCGCAAGGAACTGGCCGAGTGGCAGAAGGCCGGCTACACCCGCGTGCGCATCGACGGCGAGATGTACGCGATCGAGGACGCCCCCGCGCTCGACAAGAAGTACAAGCACGACATCGAGGTGGTGGTCGACCGCATCGCGGTGAAGGACGGCATCCAGACGCGCCTTGCCGACAGCTTCGAACAGGCGCTCAAGCTGGCCGACGGGCTGGCCTACGTCGACCTTGCGGACGGCAACGTCCCGGGTCGCGAGGAAGAGGAAGCGCAGGGGCGCAACCTCAAGGGTGCGGGCCTGCCGCCCAACCGCATCGTCTTTTCCGAGAAGTTCGCCTGCCCGGTCAGCGGCTTCACCATCGAGGAGATCGAGCCGCGCCTGTTCAGCTTCAACGCCCCGCAGGGCGCGTGCCCGGCCTGCGACGGCCTGGGCGAAAAGCTGCTGTTCGACCCGCAGCTCGTCGTCCCGAACGAGAACCTGACGCTCAAGCAGGGGGCGATCGTCCCCTGGGCCAAGTCCAACCCGCCCAGCCCCTACTACATGCAGGTGCTCTCCAGCCTTGCCGCGCACTTCGGGTTCGACCTCACCACGCCCTGGCAGGACCTGCCCGACGAGGTGAAGATCGTCGTCCTTTACGGCACCGCGGGCGCGCCGGTTCCGCTCACCTTCAAGGACGGGCGCAAGGAATACACCGTCAACAAGCCGTTCGAGGGCGTCATCGGCAACCTCAACCGCCGCATGATCCAGACCGACAGCGCCTGGATGCGCGAGGAACTGGCCAAGTTCCAGACCGCGCAGCCGTGCGAAACCTGCGACGGCAAGCGCCTCAAGCCCGAGGCGCTGTCCGTGCGCATTGCCGAAAGCGACATCGCCGATGCCGCGCGGCTTTCGGTGGCCGACGCCTTCGCGTGGTTCGGCGCGCTGGAAGGCAAGCTCACCGACCAGCAGCAGCAGATCGCCCGCGCCATCCTCAAGGAGATCAACGAGCGCCTCGGCTTCCTCAACAACGTCGGGCTCGACTACCTCAACCTCGACCGCACCTCGGGCACGCTCTCGGGCGGCGAGAGCCAGCGCATCCGCCTCGCCAGCCAGATCGGCTCGGGCCTCTCGGGCGTGCTCTACGTGCTGGACGAGCCGAGCATCGGCCTGCACCAGCGCGACAACGACCGCCTGCTGGAAACCCTCAAGCGCCTGCGCGACCTTGGCAACACGGTCATCGTCGTCGAGCATGACGAGGACGCGATCCGCGCTGCCGACCACGTGGTGGACCTCGGCCCCGGCGCGGGCGTCCATGGCGGCGAGGTGGTGGCCGAAGGCACGCTCAAGCAGGTGCTCAGGAACAAGCAGAGCCTTACTGCCCAGTACCTCACCGGCGCGCGCCGGATCGAGGTGCCGCAGACCCGCCGCAAGGGCAACGGTCACTTCGTCACGGTGGAGAACGCGCGGGCCAACAACCTCACCGGCGTGACGGCGAAGTTCCCGCTCGGCACCTTCTGCTGCGTCACCGGGGTTTCCGGCTCGGGCAAGTCCAGCCTCACGCTCGACACCCTCCACGCCGCCGCCGCGCGCACGCTGAACGGCGCGCGCATGATCGCCGGTCCGCACGACCGGGTGACCGGGCTGGAGATGTGCGACAAGGTGATCGAGATCGACCAGTCCCCGATCGGCCGCACCCCGCGAAGCAACCCGGCGACCTACACCGGCGCCTTCACCCAGATCCGCGACTGGTTCGCCGGCCTGCCGGAGTCTGAGGCGCGCGGCTACAAGCCCGGGCGCTTCAGCTTCAACGTCAAGGGCGGCCGCTGCGAGGCGTGCCAGGGCGACGGCCTGATCAAGATCGAGATGCACTTCCTGCCCGACGTTTACGTGACGTGCGAGGAATGCCACGGCAAGCGCTACAACCGCGAAACGCTGGAAGTGAAGTTCAAGGGCCACTCGATCGCCGACGTGCTCGACATGACGATCGAGGACGCGGAAGAGTTCTTCAAGGCCGTGCCCCCGATCCGCGACAAGATGCACATGCTCAACGAAGTGGGGCTGGGCTACGTCAAGGTTGGCCAGCAGGCGACGACGCTGTCGGGCGGCGAGGCGCAGCGCGTGAAGCTGGCCAAGGAACTGGCTCGCCGCTCCACCGGGCAGACGCTCTACATCCTCGACGAGCCGACCACCGGCCTGCATTTCGAGGACGTGCGCAAGCTGCTCGAAGTGCTCCACCGCCTCGTCGACCAGGGCAATTCGGTAGTGGTGATCGAACACAACCTCGACGTCATCAAGACCGCCGACTGGATCATCGACCTCGGCCCCGAAGGCGGCGTGCGCGGCGGTGAGATCGTGGCGGAAGGCACGCCGGAGCAGGTGGTGAAGAACAAGCGCTCGTTCACGGGGCATTATTTGAAGCCGTTGTTGGGGTGAACACCGTGAAATGCGTCGACGGTTCATGGCTGCATGAATAAACTTTCACTCGACTATTTAAGCCGAAATATAAGATAAGTTAATTTTTGTATTATTCGGTTGTGAGGCACTGATGTGCTTGCGGAGTGGGTTATTATGTTTGGTTTTCCTGCGCGTATTCTTCTGACGCTGACCGCATTAGCCCCCGTTATGTTTACCTATTCTTGGGCTACTTGGGATAGGGATCGTGCTCTTGCAAAATTGCTAGCAATTGGAGGTGTTTTACTAGTTCTTATCTGTATTCAACTCATTGCAAGGGCTCAATCAAGCCTAGAAGAGGTTGATGTAGAGATTACTGGAGCTGAAGCGGCTGATAGAGAGAATATCGCGTTCCTTTTGTTGTACGTCTCTCCACTATTTGCCGATAATGTTGGTGACTTAAATTGGTCAATTTTCTTGCCGGTTGTCGTGATATTTGGATTAGTCGTTGCTACTGGATACAACTATCACTTTAGCCCTCTCTTGGGCATCATGGGGTGGCATGCTTACAAGATTAGCACCAAAGAAGGCATAACTTACGTAATGTTAACTAGACGTGAGCTGCGTACTGCGCTTGGTCCGGTTAAGGTTCGGCAATTGACTGAATATGTCTTAATTGAGTTCAAGAGGCGGTGAATGCCAAATAATTTGTTTGCGCTAGTTGGTGACCGGGCATCTACCGACGTTTTTCGTGTGCAGCTTACGCATGAAGTGCAAAATCAGTTAGCTGGCTTGTTTGTAGCCTATGAGGCTGCGTTCCGTGATGGGGTGGACGAAGAGGTGTCGTTCACTCATGATTGGAAGGCTGATGACGATGAGATACTGACAATACCGACAAATGAACAAGTTAATACAATTTGTGCCGCCGTTGGGGGTGGTGCTCTTGCAATGCAAGCAATTGATCCAGAAGAGTTCAATTCTCAGGGCATTAGAGCTTTAATATTTTCGCCGACCGACAACGCATCTAGACTTTTGGTGCAGTACTTTTCTTCTACTCAGCAGCTGTCGAGGAAGGCATTTAGTCTTGTATTTGATGGTGATACATTCACGAGGCTGAGTAATCCTGCTTTCTCAATTGGATCCCGGGTGGACGCGATTATTGAGGGCGGCTTGGTGAAATTCAAGAACTTCAATTTCGTAAAAAGAGTTTTTGACCTTTTGGATAGTTATGTTGAAGCTTCGGACAGTCAGATTGAAGATTTTGCTGCATTGGAATGTGTGCACATTGACGATATCGAAGCTTTCAAGGAAATCACAAATCAGACTACAAGGAAGCTAATTTCCGCAGTGTCGTCCTCTGGCATACTCAGCGTTGTTGATGTTGAGACCATAAACTCCAGTGCTCAAGGCATTGGACTGAATGTAGTATTCGACAACGGGAAGATTATATTTCCACATGACAAGGCGCAATTGAAGATATTGCTAAGGTTTCTTGATCACGGCGTCTACCAAGCTCCACTTATAAATCAGCGATTTATGGCGAACTCCAAGAGAGCGATTTGATGCCGACTTCTTTGGTATCAAAGTAGTTTTCTACAGCGTGTTGGCATCCAAATAGTTCTATTTTTGGTGCTTTCCTACACACCCCCATATGCCATAAATACCCCGGTTCACCCCGGCGCGGGCCATTCGCGCCGGTCCTGATGCTCCAGTTCGAGGGGGTGAACCATGTCCGACAGTTCCAGCCCAGCCACGCCCGGCGCGCCGCATGGCGCGGCTCCGGGTTCCGGCCCGTCATCCGGTCCCTCTGCGGCAATGGCAGGCGACACTGCGCCGCCCACGCGCTTCGGGCGAGGGTGGATACCGGCTTCGCGCGATATCGGCCTGCCGTCCGACGATTGGCCCGGTTCCGCTTGCCCTGAGCATTTCGACCGGGATTGCGGCGGCGGGGCGGCCTCGCCGTCGGCGGCCTCGTCCTTCGGGCAGGCCCGGGGCTGCGGGCAGGGGGAACGGGACGGGCAGGGGGATGAAATGCCCACCGCTGACGCCTCCGCCAAGCGGGAGGGGGATGGCGTGCCCCACAATGGCTGGAGCGATGCGCGCAAGGTTGCCTTCCTCCACCACCTTGCCGACCGGGGCGATGTGCGCGCGGCCTGTGCGCAAGTGGGGATGAGCCGGACCTCCGCCTATCTCCTGCGGCGGCGCGATGCGGTCTTTGCGCAAGGCTGGTCCGCCGCGCTGCTGCTCGCGCGCGCCCATGCCGAGGAAGTGCTGGCGACCCGCGCGATCGACGGGGTGGACGAGGCGGTCTGGTTTCGCGGAGAGCTGGTCGGGCGGCGGCGGCGCTACGATTCCCGCCTGCTGCTGGCGCACCTTGCGCGGCTCGACCGGCTGGCCGAGCAGCACCACGTGAGCGAGCAGGCCGGGCGCTTCGATGAAGTGCTGGCGCTGCTCTCGGGCGCGGCGCCGGACGAGGACTTTTTCCAGCCCTCCTTGGACCCGGCGCTCGATCCCTTGCCGGAAGAGGGCGCGCCCGACCCGTTCCTGCCGCTCTCGCGCCGCGACTACGTCGATTATGCGCCCGCTGACCCGGAAGGGGCCGGGGCGGACTGGGATGCATGGCAGGCCCGCGCCTGCGATCATGTCGACGAAGTGTTGCGGCAGGCGCGGCAGGATCGCGCAGCGGACGCGCGCGACGGGCACTGCGTGGTCGCCTGGGACGGCTGGATCGGTCCGGGGCTGGACGAATTGCCCGAGGATCTGGCCGGGGAACCGGCCGGTCCCGCCGCGGGCGGGGGCGATGGCCTGCCGCTGGAGTACAAGTCGCTCGACGGTCCGGCGGCCTGTCCCCCTGGACCGTGTAAACCGTGTAAACCGGGCGGGCCTTCCGGCCTGTTTCGAAAAATCGGCTGGCGCCGGGAACGGATCGCCGGGCCTGTGGTTATCGCAAGTGAAGGCCGGCGCGGTGATGCTCCCACCCCCCTCCCACCACCGCGCTGGCCGACTTTTTGCGGGCCGGGGCCGATGGCAGGTTCGCAGGTCGCCGCAGGGCGGGGCGCGCAACGGTCCGGTACGGCCGCACGGGATGCGGCCGCTTGCACTCACGCTTTATGGGATTTCGGCTTTGGGGCCGTGGCCGCTCAGGCGCCGGACCCGCTTGGGCCGGGCCTGTCCAGGCTCAGTCGGCGAGCAGCGCCAGTTCCACGCGGCCCTTGCCGGCGCGGGTCAGGCCGATCTCGTCCGCGGCGGCGCGGCTGAGGTCGATCACGCGGTTGCCGTGGAACGGTCCGCGGTCGTTGATGGTGACGATGACCGAATCGCCGGTCGCTTCGTTGGTCACGCGCACCTTGCTGCCGAAGGGCAGGGTGCGGTGCGCGGCGGTGAGCGCCCGCGGGTCGAACAGGTCGCCGCTGGCGGTGCGGCTGCCGGCGAACTGGTTGCCGTAGTAGCTTGCCATGCCCGAACCGATCGGGTCGAACTCGGGCGCTTCGATCTCGGCGGCGTCGATCCCGGGGGTGGCCGGGGCGATGTCGGCGATGGTGACGGTGGAAGCGGCGGGCGCGGTCAGCGCCGGTGCGGCCTGCTGCTGCGGGGCCAGCTCGGGCACGGCAACGTCGGCGGCGTGGATGGGGCCTGCAAGCGGAAGCGTGACCAGTGCCGCAAGGGCGACAAGCAGGCTGGCTTTCCGGTTGCCCGGTCGAACTGACAAGATTTCCCACTCCGTCCCGTTTCAGGTGACGGGACTCCTACATGCCGCAGCGCGAAAAGGGGACTCATGCAAAAGCGGCCCGTCGCGCTTTGGCAACGGGCCGCCGGAATGTGTTAACCGTTTGAGAGGATTCAGGAAGCGTCGCGCTGGGCCAGCAACCGCAGGCGCAGGGCGTTGAGCTTGATGAATCCGGCGGCGTCCTTCTGGTCGTAGGCGCCCGCATCGTCCTCGAACGTGACGTGGCGTTCGGAGTACAGCGAATCGGGCGACTTGCGGCCGACGACCGAGGCCATGCCCTTGTAGAGCTTGAGCCGGACGGTGCCGTTGACGCGCAACTGGCTGTGGTCGATCGCGGCCTGCAGCATCTCGCGCTCCGGGGCGAACCAGAAGCCGTTGTACAGCAGTTCCGCGTACTTCGGCATCAGCTCGTCCTTGAGGTGAGCGGCGCCGCGGTCCAGCGTGATCTGCTCGATCCCGCGGTGGGCAGCGGCGTAGATCGTGCCGCCCGGGGTCTCGTACATGCCGCGCGATTTCATGCCGACGAAGCGGTTCTCGACGAGGTCGAGGCGGCCGATGCCGTGCTTGCGGCCCAGCTCGTTGAGCTGGGTGAGCAGGGTGGCCGGGCTCATCGCCACGCCGTTGAGCGCGATGCCGTCACCCTTCTCGAAGTCAATGGTGATGTATTCCGGCTGGTCCGGCGCATCCTCGGGATTGACGGTGCGCGAGTAGACGTAGTCGGGGGTCTCTTCCCACGGATCCTCGAGCACCTTGCCCTCCGACGAGGTGTGCAGGAGGTTGGCGTCGGTCGAGAACGGGCTTTCGCCGCGCTTGTCCTTGGGCACCGGGATCTGGTGCGCCTCGGCCCAGGCGATCAGCGCGGTGCGCGAGGTGAGTTCCCACTCGCGCCACGGGGCGATGACCTTGATGTTCGGATCGAGCGCGTAGGCCGACAGCTCGAAGCGGACCTGGTCGTTGCCCTTGCCGGTCGCACCGTGGGCGACGGCGTCGGCGCCGGTCTCGTGGGCGATCTCGATGAGGCGCTTGGAAATCAGCGGACGGGCAATCGACGTGCCGAGAAGGTAGTCGCCCTCGTAGCGGGCATTGGCACGGAACATCGGGAAGACGAAATCGCGCACGAACTCTTCGCGCAGGTCGTCGATGTAGATGTGCTCGTCGGGAATGCCCATGAGCTTGGCCTTGGCGCGAGCGGGTTCAAGCTCCTCGCCCTGGCCGAGGTCGGCCGTGAACGTCACGACCTCGCAGTTGTAGGTGACCTGCAGCCACTTGAGGATGACGCTGGTATCAAGCCCACCGGAATAGGCGAGGACGACCTTTTTGATATCGGACATGACGCTTGCGAGCTCCGCTGGAATCGACGCTGGAATTGCGACGCGCGCCTAACAGCGGGGGCGGGCCGGCGCAATGCCAGTGTTAAAAAGCGCCCGCAATCACTCGGCGCGAAGCAGGTCCCTTTCGCGCGCGGCCATGTAGTCGCGGGTGAGGGGCAGGGCGCGGCGGCTGCGGGTGTACTGGATCTGGTAGTTGCACATGCTCCCGCTCTCGAACGCGGCAGTCGCGCCGGCGAGGTAGAAGATCCACATGCGGTGGAAGCGCTCTCCGTAGAGGCCGACGATCTCGTCCTTGTGGGCGACGCAGCGCTTGTACCATTCGCGAAGGGTCAGTGCGTAGTGCAGGCGCAGGTTCTCGACGTCGGCTGCGATCAGGCGATAGCGTTCGCTGGCCGCGACGGTTTCGCTCAGCGCCGGGATGTAACCGCCCGGGAAGATGTACTTGCGGGTGAAGGCGTCGGTGGAGCCCGGGCCGCCCATGCGCCCGATCGTGTGCAGCAGCATGACGCCGTCGTCGACGAGCAGCTTCGCGCAGTCCCGGAAGTAGCGATTGAACTGCGCCTGCCCGACGTGTTCGAACATGCCGACCGAGACGATGCGGTCGAACTTTTCACCCTGAGCGGCAAGATCGCGGTAGTCGACGAGTTCGAAGCGGGTGCGGCCGGCCACGCCTGCGGCTTCGGCCCGCTTGCGCGCGAGGGCAAGCTGTTCCTCGCTCAAGGTAATGCCAAGGACATTCACGTCGGCATGCTTGGCCAGGTAAATCGCCATGCCGCCCCAACCGCAGCCAATGTCCAGCACCCGCTGGCCGGGAGCAAGGGCGAGCTTGGCGGCGATGTGGGCGAGCTTGGCCTCCTGCGCCTGTTCCAGCGTCATGCTGCCGCTTCCGTCCGCATTCGGCCAGTAGGCGCAGCTGTATTGCATGTGGTCCCGATCGAGGAACAGCGTGTAGAGGTCGTTGCCGATGTCGTAGTGGTGGGCGACGTTGGCCTTGGCGCGGGCGGCCTTGTTGATGCCGTCGATTACGGTGAGCGCGCGCGTTCCGATCTTCTTGAGTCTCGATCCTTCGCCGAAACTGCCGCCGCGATCCCACGGGCGATTGGCGCGCAGGAGCTGGACCAGTTCCATGATGTCGCCGCGCTCAACCAACAGCTGGCCGTCCATGAAAGCTTCGGCAGCGCCCAGTCGCGGGTCGAGGATGATCTTGCGCTCGGCGGTGGGATCGGTGAAGCGCACGGCGACATCGGGATAACCGGGCTCTGGCGTGCCTTTGCGCGTCCGGGTGCCGTCCGAATAGGTGATTTCCAGTGTGCCCTTGCGGACCGCCTTGCCGAGAAAGCGCTCAAGCAACATTTTCGACATTATGGTTTTGATCCCGCCCGATATTTCATATCCCTACGGTGGTCGAACCTGCCACAGGGAAACTGGTTCCTGAAATAATCGCAAGATCGAACCGCGCGGTCCTCTCCCGCTATTTCCGTTTCTTGTCTAATTCGGGCAGCGTAGCTGTAAGACTGCGCCTGACAAGAGGCATATACGGATGCAGAGCTTATTGCCGGGCGAGGAACAGGACGTCCCGTTCTTGGGCGAGCAGATGCTGGCCGGAATCGACGTACACCGTTTGCCCACTGGCTACCCATCCGTCGGCGAGGAACAGGGCGGTATCGGCGATGTCCTGAGGCGATGTTTTACGGCCCAGTAGGTTCATGCGATGCGAAACTTCGGTTTCGGCTTCCGTCTGGTCATGGCTGGCCAGGATCGCCCCGGGAGCAATGCCGTAGATGCGATCCTCGGCGCGGGTCCGGGCCATCGAAAGCATGGGAATGGTCGCCGCCAGCGCGTGTTTGCTCATCGTATAGGAGAAGAAATCCGGATTTGGATTGAGCAGTTTCTGGTCCGTGACATGGATCAGCCGCCGCCCGCCACGGGCTTGTGCATGGCGCAGAAAGGCCTGGGCTAGCAGGGCAGGTGTGCCGGCGTTAATCTGCATCGTCTTGTCGAAAGTGTGCTCGTCGAGGGCTTCGGCCGTATCGAGGTCGAAGACGCCAGCGCAGTTGATCAGGACCCGCCAGTCCTTCAGCCGCGCGGCAAGCCTTTCCACCATGGCGACAGCCGCCTGTCCGTCGCTCAGGTCGCAACTGACGATTTCGGCCGAGGACAGCTGTGCTTCCAGCGCTTCGGCTTGAGCGGTTGACTGGCCGTAGTGGATCACCACGTGCCAGCCAGCGGCTCCGAAGGCATGGGCAATGGCCGCGCCGATCCGCTTCGCGCCGCCTGTCACCATCATGGCCGGTCGCATGGTCATGTTGTGTAGGTCATATCGTGCCGTGTCATCGGACCTATTGGAGCATATGCGGCAGACGGGGGAAAGCGCTGGAATTCCAGTCTTTCGCAATTTTCGCATCTGAGGTGGATGGAGAAATGAAAGAGGGCGCCCCGTCGAACTTGACGGGACGCCCCATGTTTGTGCCCGATAGTGTCGCTCAGATCAGCGGCACTTGAGATCGCCGCGATCGATCGTCCGGCCGAGCAGACCACCGGCAACGCCGCCGAGGATCGCGCCGAGCGTCTTGTCGCCGTTGCCAGCCAGTTCATGCCCTGCAAGGGCGCCGACGCCGGCACCGATGATCAGGCCGGTCGTGCCATTGTCGCGGCGGCAGTAATAGCGGCCATCGCGCCCGCGCCAGACGCGGTCGTGTCGGGAGATCCGGCGCGGTTCGTAATAGCGACCGCGCGAATCGTAGATGCGGTGGTGGCGTTCCTTTTCGCGATAGCCATGGGCGGGAGCCCATGGCGGCGGATCGGCGGCGGCCGGTACGGCCGGGATCGCCAGGGCGGCGGCCGTGATAGCCAGAATGGATCTCTTGAACATTGCGTCCTCCTGCAAGTGCCTGTCTTGAACCTTTGAATTGCTTTTTGGTTCACCTGAACCCAACGCTGGATGAACAATTCGTTGGATGGCCGGGACTGGAGACAGACCGATGTAATCCTGCGATGAAGTGAACTGCAATGATGAAAGGTGCGTAAGGTGCAAATTGATCTCGTCGACGTCTTCGGTTCCGGACCGCTGAGCGGCAATCCGCTCGCCGTCGTGCGCGGGGGTGAGGATCTGGACGCTGAGTCGATGCTGAAGCTGACGCGATGGCTGGGTTATTCGGAAACGACTTTCATTCTGCCGCCGACCGACACTGCCGCCGATTACCGCGTGCGCATCTTCTACCCGGCAGGTGAGCTGCCTTTCGCCGGGCATCCGACACTGGGGACGGCACATGCCTGGCTCACTTCGGGGGGTGTGCCCAAACAAGCGGGCCGTATCATCCAGGAATGCGGTATAGGTCTTGTCGAGGTCCGGCAGGATGCCGACCGACTGGCATTTCGGGCACCCGACCTCTTGCGCTCCGGCCCGTTGTCGGATGAGGATCGGGCCGAAACGATCCGCCTCACCGGTGTGGACGAAGACCAGGTTATTGCAGCCGTCCATGCCGACAACGGACCGGGCTGGAAGCTCCTGCATCTCAAGTCAGCCGAACAGGTCGTGGCCGCAAACCCGGTGCCGCGTGCGCCGATGCCTACCGATGTCGGGCTGCTTGGCGCTTGGGGGCCGGGGCATGACAAGCAATTCGAGGTGCGCGCCTTCTTCGCCGATCCGACCGGGGCGATGGTGGAGGACCCGGTGACGGGAAGTCTCAATGCCGCAGTGGCGCAGTACCTGTTCGGGCAAGGCATGGCGAGCGGCAGATACGTTGCCGGACAGGGGCAGAGGATCGGTGCGGACGGTCATGTCCACTGCTCGCAGGAAACGGACGGCTCGGTCTGGGTAGCAGGGCGCGTGGAAACGGTGGCACAAGGCGCAAGGCTGACGTTCTGATCGGGGCGATTGCCACCTAGGCATCGCGCGCGGTTGAAGGCCGCACGGTAATCCTGTGGGGTGCCCATCCCACGCGATTGCTTCGCGCGGCTGCGTCACCTTGCAGAGATGGGTCTGTCAGGCTCGGTTCAAGCACGGAGCCGATGTTGCGGTATGCTGTGCCATCCAGGGCAGGACATCCTCGTAGGGCATGGGGCGGCAGATCCCGTAACCCTGCCCGGCGTTGCAGCCCAGGGTGGTGAGCAACTGCTGCGTCTCGGGGGTCTCTACACCTTCGGCCACCAGCGAAATGCCGAGGTTCTCGCACAGCACGACAAGGCTGTTGACCAGTGACTGGTCGAACCGGCTTTCCGTAAAGCGCGAGATGAAAGAACGGTCTATCTTGATCTCGCTGATGGCGAATTCGCGCAAGTAGCCGAAGGAAGTGAAGCCCGAACCGAAATCGTCGATGGACAGGCCGATGCCGTTTTTGCGCAACCTTTCGATGACGCGTTGGGCTTGGGCGGGATTGGCGATCAGGGCGGTCTCGGTCAGCTCCAGGGTTACGCGCCGTGGTTCGACTCCATGGCGGGCAATCAGCTCGGGCAGGCTATCGATGAATTTCGCCCTCTCGAGCATCCGTGCCGATATGTTGACTGCGATGGACGCTTTGTCGATCCGGTCCTGTATCTGCGCGAACTGGCGCAGCACCTTGTTGAGGCAATGGTTGGTGAAGGATTCGAGCAGGGGCGATTGCTCGACGGTGTGGATCAGCTGGTCGGCTGGCACCGGCGCTCCGGTTGGATGGCGCCAGCGCACCAGTACTTCGAAGCCCAGGACGCGGCCCGATCGCAAGTCGATCTTGGGCTGCCAGTGCCAGTCGACCGCGTCGCGCGACATGGCGCTTTCCAGTTCCTCCAGCATGCCCTTGCGGTCGAGCGAGGGGCCGGGACGGGCCTGGCTGTCGGTGGCTATCACGACCTTGTCGATGCCGCGCTTGGCGAGGTACATCGCATCGTCGGCCGCCGAGAGAAGGGTTTGCGGTTCAGTGCCCATCTCGGGGCACAGGGCGATGCCGATCGACCCGCCCACGTTGAGCATGCGATTGCCGCAGGCGACCGGCTGTTCGATCAGGTCGGTGAGCTTCTGGCCCATCTTCAGGGCCAGTTCGGTGGAATCGATGGCCTGCAGGATGACGGCGAATTCGTCACCTCCAAGCCGTGCCACGGTGTCCACCTCGCGCAAGTGACTGCGCAGGCGCTGGGCGATAACGGTCAGGGTCAGGTCGCCGGCGGCATGGCCAAGGCTGTCGTTGATCTCCTTGAACCGGTCGAGATCGAGCATGAGCACGGCAAAGGCATCGCCGTGGCGTCGGGCCCGGGCGCAGCACTGGCCGAGGCGGTCGAAGAACAGCGTGCGGTTGGGCAGGTCCGTCAGCGGATCGTGCAGGCTGCGGTGGGTCAGTTCCTCCTCTGCCCGGCGCAGTTCCTGCCGATACTTGCGCCAGGCAATCCCTTCCTCGATCGAGGCAAGGACCTGCTCCTGCGAGAGCTGACGCTTGGCGAGGAATTCGGTCATGCCCGACTTGATCGAATCCACCGCGATCTGTTCGTTGCTGTTGCCGGTCACGGCGACAATCGGGCAATCGGGATCGATCTCGTCGCGGATTGCGGGAATGAGATCGCGTCCGTCGCCGTCCTGCAGGCCGAAATCGAGGAAGACGATGTCGAAGTGGCTGGCCGGCATGCGGATCAGCGTCATTGCTTCGGCATGCGATGCGGCTTCGACAATCGATATGTCGCGCGGGCAGCGCCTGAGCATGCGGATCAGTCGCTCGCGATCGACGTCGTCGTCATCGACGATCAGGGCGGACAGCTCGTTACCGGTCTTGGGAAAGCCTTTCATCGTGGGGGGATCCTTGAAAGCCTGTCTTCACGGGAGTTCCTGGGTCAGGGTGTACTTGGTCATGAACTCGGCAAGGCGGGCGAACTGCGGCCCGACCTCGGACTTGACCATGTATCCGGCCACCTGTTCGTTGTAGGCGCGGCAACGGTCCTGATCGCGCGAGGAAGTGCTGAGCACGAAGATCACCGTGCGCCGCAGCTGTGGGTCCGCGCGTACGGCTTCGAGGAACTGGAAGCCGTCCATGCGCGGCATGTTGAGGTCGAGCAGGACGATCACGGGCGTTGTCAGTTTCTTGTCCGGGTGATCGCCCGAAAGGACGGCCAGCGCTTCCTTCCCGTCTCCGGCCGTCAGCGTCCGGCAGGGGACGTCATGCTTGCGAAAGCTGCGCAGCACGCCTTCGATGGCAACGTCATCGTCATCGACGATGAGGACCGTGCAGTCCGCCAGTACGGTGCATTCGCCGGTTTCAACCATTGTCGGTCTCCCGCAACAGGATGCGCGGCCAGTGCACTTCGAAGCAGGCCCCGCCTAACCTGCCCTTGCCGCGCACGACGGTGATCATGCCGCCATGCGCGTTGATCATGCGCCGGGTGAAGGCGAGTCCGACGCCGTCGCCGTCCGTGCCGGGGGAGGCGCGGTGAAACAGCTTGAAGATGCGCTCCTCATTGCCCTCGGCTATGCCGCGACCGTCGTCCTCGACGGTGAAGACGGCGAAGCGGCCTTCCTCGCGCAAGGCGATGCGCAGGTTTCCGCTGCGCTGGCCGTGGTGCTTCACGGCATTGCCGATCAGGTTGCGCAAGGAAGTGGCCAGCGGCGCACGCGGGGCCGTGATGGGGCCGCCGGCGATGTCCATCTCGACAATGAAGCTCTCGGGCACCATCGCCAGGGCGAGCGCCTCCGCGACCAGCTCGTGCGGATCGATCACTTCGGTCATCGTGTCGCGCGTGCCGGCTCGCGCATAGTCGAGCAGGTCGTCGATCATCTGCTCGGCGCGGGCAATGCGCGTGGCGATGCGATCGAAGTTGTGGCGCACGTCATGCGGGAGGCTGTCTTCACCCAGATCCTCGCGGATCCAGCTCACCAGATCACCGATCCCGCGCAGGGGAGAGCGCAGGTCGTGGCTGGCGACATATGTGAATTCCTCAAGCTGGGCATTGGTCTGCTGCAGAGCGCTCTCGGCGTTCTTGCGCTGCGATATGTTGCTGACGATCGCCATGGTCAGGGGCCGACCGGGATGCTCGAGCCGGGTGAGGGCGATTTCGACCGGCAGCTCTTCACCGGAGCTGTGCAGTCCGGTAAGATCGCGGCCGGATCCCATCATGCGCGAGCTGGGTGCGGCGATGTAGCCCTCGACGTGGCTGGCGTGCCCATGGCGATAGCGGTCCGGCACCAGCAGATCGAGCGGTTGGCCGACGAGGCTTTCCGGGCTGTAGCCGAACTCGCTTGCCAGCGTCCGGTTGGCCTGGACGATGCGCTGCCGGTTGTCGACGATCAGAAGGCCGAGCGGCAGGTTGTCGAAAATCTGGTTGAAGCGCCGTTCCGCGACGACCTGCCGCATGAGGCTTTGGACATAGACGATAGTGTGCCGGCCAGTGTTCCCGGGACTGTCGCCAAGCGTCAGGTCGACCGGATGGCTGTTGCCGTCGATACCGAACAGCGCGGACTGCCATGTCCTGCCGGGGCGCGCTTCGACCGACATGTCCAGCATCTGGCGCAGCATGTCCGCGTCATCGTCGGCCATCCCGGCGTAGATCAGCCGATGGTGCAACGAGGCAGGATCGCTCTCTCCCAGGATCGCGGCAAGGGCGGGATTGGCCCAGGAGACAACACCGGCATCGTCGATGCACATGGCTCCGATCGGGGCATGGGCCAGCGCAGTTTCGAAGCCCGTATCGAGCTGTGTCACGAGAGTCATCGACGCTCCCTTCACCTTGTCGACCGGGGCACGTCAGGGTGCGGGGCGACGTATCTGCCGTTGCCGACAGCGGGGGGGAAGGCGAAGCCGTGAGCGGACACAGCCCGCGCCTCCTATCTGCAGGCTAAGGGCCTACCTATTGGAGAGGCGCGAACGGGTCGCTCCGGATCTTTGCGTATTCAGGGAGAAGATGGGTCCGTTTCGGTGCCGTACTGGACCTTACGCGTCGATCAGATTTCTACGAAAGTGCCTGCCTCACGGTCCTTGCGGACCTTCAGGCCATCGAAGACAGAACCGTTCATCGTGATCCACACACCCGGCTTGGCTGCCTGGCAGCAGGCGAAGGCCATGCCGAGGTTGAACGCGGCATCGCTTTCCGAGAACCGCGCCGGAGCCAGTGCGCCGGCAAGCACGACCGTCTTGTCGGTCAGGTGGCCCAGCGACTGGGCGGTTTGCGCCATCGTGTCGGTGCCGTGGGTGACGACCACGCGCTTCTCCGGCGCATTGGCGATCGTTGCGGCGATGAGCGCGCGATCCTCGTCGGTCAGCTCGAGGCTGTCCTTGCGCATCAGTTCGACGATCCGGAACGGATGCGTGACGCGCGAGATTTTCAGCAGCTTCTCGATCACGCTCTCGGTGATCTGGTACTCGCTCAGAGCGTCGAAATACTGCTTGTCGATGGTGCCGCCGGTAGTGACGACGAGAATGGGTGACCTGTCCATGGCGGTGCCTTTAGCCGGGAAGGAGGGGGAGGGGCAATCGTCAGCCGAGAATGCCGGGCAGGTCGAGCCCTTTTTCGCGCGCGCACTCCAGCGCAATCTCGTATCCGGCATCGGCATGGCGCATCACGCCGCTGGCCGGATCGTTCCACAGCACCCGCTCGAGACGCCGGGCCGCGGCCCCAGTGCCGTCGGCGACGATCACCATGCCGGCATGCTGCGAATAGCCCATGCCGACACCGCCGCCGTGGTGGAGCGAGACCCAGGTCGCACCGCTTGCGGTATTGAGCAGTGCGTTGAGCAGGGGCCAGTCGGACACCGCGTCCGAGCCGTCGCGCATGGCTTCCGTTTCGCGATTGGGGCTCGCGACCGAACCGGAATCGAGGTGGTCGCGCCCGATCGCCACGGGGGCCTTCAGTTCTCCGCTCGCTACCATCTCGTTGAAGGCGAGGCCGAGGCGGTGGCGATCGCCCAGACCGACCCAGCAGATGCGTGCAGGCAGGCCCTGGAAGTGGATGCGTTCGCGCGCCATGTCGAGCCAGCGGTGCAGGTGGGCGTCGTTTGGCAGCAATTCCTTCACCTTGGCATCGGTCTTGTAGATGTCCTGAGGATCGCCCGACAGCGCGGCCCAGCGGAACGGGCCAACGCCGCGGCAGAACAGCGGGCGGATATAGGCGGGAACGAAACCCGGAAATGCAAAGGCGTTGTCGACGCCTTCGTCCTTGGCCATCTGGCGGATGTTGTTACCGTAATCGACCGTGGGCACGCCCGCTTCATGGAAGTCGAGCATCGCGCGCACGTGGACTGCCATGGATGCCTTGGCAGCCTTGGCCACTACTTCTGGTTCGCGCTCGCGGCGCCCGATCCATTCGGCGACGCTCCAGCCCAGTGGCAGGTAGCCGTTCACCGGATCGTGGGCGGACGTCTGGTCCGTGAGCAGGTCGGGACGGATGCCGCGCGCAAAAAGGTCGGGCAGCACTTGTGCGGCATTGCCCAGCAGGCCCACCGAAACTGCCTTGCCTTCGGCGCGGGCCCTGTCGAGGATCGCCATCGCTTCCTCGATGGTCTCGGCGCGATAGTCTAGATAGCCGGTGCGCAGGCGCATATCGATGCGGCTTTCCTGGCATTCGATGGCAAGGCACGAAGCGCCCGCCATGACCGCGGCGAGCGGTTGCGCGCCGCCCATGCCGCCAAGACCGGCGGTGAGCAGCCAGCGCCCGGTGAGGTCGCCGCCATAGTGCTGGCGTCCCATTTCGACGAACGTCTCGTAAGTGCCCTGAACAATGCCCTGGCTGCCAATGTAGATCCACGAGCCGGCCGTCATTTGGCCGTACATGGCGAGGCCCTTGCGATCGAGTTCGTTGAAGTGCTCCCAGGTCGCCCACTTCGGCACCAGGTTCGAATTGGCAAGCAGCACGCGCGGCGCATCGGCATGGGTGCGGAATACGCCAACGGGCTTGCCGGACTGGATCAGCAGGGTCTCGTCGTCCTTGAGGCGGCGCAGCGTCTCGACAATGCGGTCGAAGCTTTCCCAGTCGCGCGCGGCGCGGCCTATGCCGCCGTAGACGACCAGTTCCTCCGGACGCTCGGCGACGTCCGGGTGCAGGTTGTTCATGAGCATGCGCAAGGGGGCTTCGGTGAGCCAGCTTCGCGCAGTGCGTTCGGTTCCGGTGGCAGGGACGATCCGGCGCGAATTGTCGAGGCGGGTCATGGTCTTCCTTTCGCGAAGTCGAGGCAGGCTTCGATGATCTGGTGGAGCACGGGCAGCACGGCCGGCCGCGCGTCGAGCGGGGCGGGCCAGTTTTCGGGCGAGGGCGTTTCGGGCTCGGCCAGATAGCCGCGCATCGCCAGCTCCATCTGGATTGCGTGGATGCCGATGTCGGGCGCGCCGTAGTGTCGGGTGGTCCAGCCACCGCGGAAGCGCCCGTCGACGACATGGCTGTGCCCGCTTGCGGCGCAGATCGAGGCAATGGCCTCGCGCAGTGCCGGAGAGCAGGTTGCCCCGCCATTGGTGCCCACGTTGAATTGGGGCAGTTCGCCCTCGAACAGGCGTGGCACGCGGCTGCGGATGGAGTGCGTGTCGTAGAGGACAATGTCCTCGTGGCGGGTGCGCAGACGATAGATCTCGTCGCGCAGCGCCGCGTGATAGGGATCGAACCAGTGGGCCCGGCGACGCGCGATCTCGTCATCGGTGGGCCAGTCCCCGGCGTAAAGCGGCTCGCCGTCGAACGTTTCGGTCGGGCACAGGCCGGTCGTCGTCTGGCCGGGATAGAGCGAGAAACCGGAAGGATCGCGGTTGCAGTCGATCACGGTGCGTGAAACGGCAGTGCGGATCGTCGTTGCGCCCATGTCTCGCACGAAGGCGTAGAGTTCGGCGATGTGCCAGTCGGCATCCTTGCGGGCCAGCCAGGGCGAGGTCAGTCCCGCCTCGATGGTTTCGGGAATCGTGGTGCCGCCATGGGGAATGCAGACGATCAGCGGTGCGTCGCCGCGCCGGATGTCGAGCCAGCCGCTCATGCTACGCCCGGCAGCTCGATGCCCGCCGCCGCAACGATTTGGCCCGAACGGATAAGGGCGTTGGCCGCTTCCATGTCGGGATGGAAATGGCGATCCGGCCCAAGCGCGGGGATCGTCGCGCGAACGGTCTTTCGTACCGCTTCGAGGGCTTCGCTTGACGTGAGCGGCGCATGGAAATCGCAACCTTGCGCGGCGGCCAGCAATTCGATGCCGACGACTGCAGTGGCATTGCGGGCCATGGCCACGAGGCGGCGGCTGCCGTGGGCGGCCATCGAGACGTGGTCTTCCTGGTTGGCGGAAGTGGGGATGGAATCGACGCTGGCCGGATAGGCGCGCTGCTTGTTTTCGGAAACAAGCGCAGCGGCGGTGACTTGCGGGATCATGAAGCCGGAATTGAGCCCGGGTTCGGGCGTCAGGAACGCAGGCAGACCGGAGAGCGCGGGGTCGACCAGCATGGCGGTACGCCGTTCGGAGAGCGAGCCGATCTCGCAGATCGCTAGCGCGATCATGTCGGCGGCGAAGGCGACCGGCTCGGCATGGAAATTGCCGCCCGAAAGCGCCTCGTCGGTCTCCGGAAAGATCAGCGGATTGTCGGAGACGCCATTGGCCTCGATGGCAAGGGTCCCGGCTGCCTGCCGCAGCACGTCGAGCGCGGCGCCCATGACCTGCGGCTGGCAGCGCAGGCAATAGGGATCCTGCACGCGAATGTCGTTCTCGACATGCGAAGCGCGAATGGCCGAGCCTGCCATGAGGTGGCGCAGGACATCGGCGGTGGCGATTTGTCCGGCATGGCCACGCAGCCTGTGGATGCGATGATCGAAAGGCGCGTCCGAGCCCTTGGCTGCCTCTGTGGAAAGTGCGCCGGCAACCAACGCGGATTGCAGCAGCCGTTCGGCCTCGAACAGCCCCGCCAGTGCCCATGCGCAGGAGAACTGCGTACCGTTGAGCAGGGCAAGACCCTCCTTGGGGCCCAACTCTGCCGGTTCCAGCCCGGCACCGGCCAGCGCCTTCGTGGCCGCCATGCGTTCACCGCTTACGAAGACATCGCCGACACCCAGCATTGTTGCTGCCATGTGCGCGAGTGGCGCCAGGTCTCCGCTAGCGCCGACCGAACCCTGGCAGGGCACGGCCGGCGTGATGCCGCGTTCGAGCATGGCCTCGAGCAGTGCTGCCGTGCGCGCCGAAATGCCCGAAGCGCCCTGTGTCAGGCTGGCCAGCTTGAGGGCGAGCATCAGCCGGACGACATCGACAGGCGTCGGCTCACCCGTACCGGCGGCATGGCTCAGCACGATGTTGCGTTGCAGCTTGGCAAGATCGGCATCCTCGATGCGGATGCTGGCAAGCTTTCCGAAGCCGGTATTGATGCCATAGACCGGTTCCCCGCGCGCGACGATACGGGCAACGGCATCAGCGCCGCGGGCGATGGCACCCTCCGCACTGGCATCGAGGCGGACCTGCGCGCCGCGGTAGATGGCGCGCCAATCGGCAAGCGGGACGCTGCCGGGCTTCAGGGTAACGGTACTCACTGGCCTCTCCGGATGCGGGCGTGAAGGGGATTGAAGCCGATGCGATAGACAAGCTCGGCCGGGGTCTCGATGTCCCAGATCGCAAGGTCGCAGGCCTTGCCTGCCTCCAGCGTGCCGATCCGGTCACCAAGCCCGAGTGCGAGGGCCGCATGGTGGGTGACGCCGAGCAGGCATTCCTCGACGGTCAGCCGAAACAGCGTCGCGCCCATGTTCATTGCCAGCAGGAGCGAGGTCATTGGCGAAGTGCCCGGGTTGCTGTCGGTGGCGAGCGCGATGGGCACGCCCGCGGCGCGCAGGGCGTCAATCGGCGGGACACGGGTTTCTCGGGTGAAGTAGAAGGCGCCGGGCAGCAGGGTCGCGACGGTGCCGGCGTGGGCCATGGCGGCGATGCCGGCATCGTCGAGCCATTCGAGATGGTCGGCGGACAGGGCGCAGAATTCTGCGGCGAGGGCAGCGCCGTGCTGGTTGGAAAGCTGCTCGGCATGGAGCTTGACCGGCAGACCGGCCTGGCTTGCCGTTTCGAAGACTCGGTGGGTTTGCTCGCGCGTGAAGCCGATCCCTTCGCAAAAGGCATCGACCGCATCGGCCAGCCCTTCGGCGGCGAGAGCGGGGATCATGTCGTGGACTACGGTATCGATGTAGCCATCGGCATTCCCGGCGAACTCTGCAGGCACGGCATGGGCGCCAAGGAACGTCGTGGTCACGTCCACGGCACGTTCGTCGGCAAGCCGCCGGGCAGCGCGCAGCATCCGCCGTTCGGCATCGAGCGAGAGACCGTAGCCCGACTTGATTTCGATGCTGGTGACGCCCTCGGCGATCAGCGCGTCGAGCCGGGGCAGGGCACTTGCAACCAGTTCGTCCTCACTCGCTGCGCGGGTTGCCGCCACGGTCGAGACGATGCCTCCACCGGCTCGCGCGATCTCTTCGTAACTCGCCCCGGCGAGGCGCAGTTCGAATTCCTGTGCACGGTTACCGGCGTAGATGAGGTGGGTATGGCAATCGATCAGGCCGGGGGTGATCCAGCGGCCCGCGCAGTCGACCGTCTCCTCGGCCGTGAAGTCCGGGGCCTGCGTGCGCGGTCCCGCATAGGCGATCTGGCCGCCGCGCGCCGCCACGACGCCGTCTTCGACCACGCCGAGGCCGGGCCCGGCCATCGTCGCCAGACGCGCATTTACCCAGACTTTGTCGCACTTCACGAGAATCGCGGCCTCCATTTCGAGAGTGAAATCTTGGCATGGACGTGCAATAATGTATAGACATTAAATCGAGCCGACGGAGTCGCCCCATGAACACGGAAACGGTGCTGCATTTCGAACGCCTGCTTCTGCCCGGCGGCTGGCGGCGGGACGTGCGTCTCGAGCTGGAAGACGGGTTGATCGTGTCGATCACGCCCGATGCCGCGCCGCAGTCCGGCGACAAGCGGCACGCTATCGGACTGCCGGGCATGCCCAACCTTCATTGCCACGGCTTCCAGCGCGGCATGGCGGGTGCCGCAGAGTATCGTGGGGAGGGCGAGGACAGTTTCTGGACCTGGCGCGAGGCGATGTACCGCTTCGTCGATCGGCTCGATCCCGAAGCGATGCTGGCTATCGCCGCGCTCGCCTACATGGAGATGCTGGAGGCGGGCTTCACCCGCGTTGGCGAGTTCCATTACCTGCATCACGATCCTTCCGGGAAGACGTACGACGATCCGGCGCGCATGGGGGCAGCGCTTGCTGAAGCCGCTGCGGAGACCGGCATCGCACTCACGCTGTTGCCGGTTTTCTATGCGCAGGCAGGCTTCGGCGGATTGCCTCCGTCGCCGGAGCAACGGCGCTTCGTTACCGACCCCGAGAGTTTCGCGAGGTTGCTCGAAGCTTCCCGGCGCGTGCTGGCAGGACTGCACGACGCGCGCCTCGGCATCGCCCCGCATTCGCTGCGCGCGGTCACGCCCGCCGCGCTGGCAGAGGTTACCGCACTCGAACGGGATGGCCCCGTGCACATTCATGTTGCCGAGCAACAGCGCGAGGTGGACGATTGCCTTGCCTGGAGCGGCGCGCGGCCGGTGCAATGGTTGCTCGACAATGCCGATGTCGGGCCCGACTGGTGCCTCGTCCATGCCACCCATGTGAACGAGGCCGAATGGAAGGGAATGATCCGCAGCGGCGCGGTCGCCGGGCTTTGCCCCATGACCGAGGCGAATCTCGGCGACGGCATCTTTCCCGCCGCCGCAGCGTTGGCAGGCGGTCTGGGCTTTGGCATAGGCTCCGATTCCAACGTCCGGATCGACATGACCGAAGAACTCCGCCTGCTCGAATATGGCCAGCGTCTCTCGCTGCGCAGCCGTAACTGCCTGACCGGAACGCGCGGGGGATCGACCGGGCGGTTCCTCTATGAAGGTGCAGTGGTGGGCGGTTCGCAGGCACTGGCTGCCCCTGCGCCGCTCGCGCCGGGATCGCCGGCAGACCTGGTGAGCCTGCGCGCCGACGCGCCCTCAATGATCGGGCGCAGCGATGATGGCCTGCTCGATGCCTTCATATTCTCCGCCGGTCAGGGCGTGATCGAGAGCGTATGGCGCCGCGGCTGCCGGATCGTGCGGAATGGCCACCATGTCCGGCGCGAGGCGATCGTCGGCCACTTCGCGCAAACCATGAGGCGGCTTGCGCAATGACGCTGCCTCTGGGTGAACGCATCCGCGCCGAAGTGGAGGCGCGCATCGTCTCGGGCGAGCTGTCTCCGGGAGAGCGTCTTCCGACCGAAGCGGAATTGATGGCGCACTACGCTTGTTCCCGCATGACGGTGAACAAGGCGCTCTCCGCGCTTGCCGCTGCCGGGCTGATCGAGCGGCGCAAGCGTGCCGGATCGTTCGTCTCGCGCCCGCGGGTGCATTCGATGGTGCTCGACATTCCCGATCTGGCCGAGGAGATCGCGGCGCGGGGCCAGAGGCATCAATACCGCCTGCGCAAGCGCGAGATCACGGAAGGTCCTGACAGTCCCTTCGGACCGGACCGCGGCCGGGTGCTTTCGCTCGCCGGGGTTCACTACGCCAACGATGCGGCCTTTGCGGTTGAGCATCGCCAGGTCGACCTGACGGCGGTGCCGGACATCGAATTCGTTGATTTTGCGGAGCAGGCGCCGGGGTCCTGGCTGCTGCGGCACGTGCCATGGGATGAGGCCGAAACGCGCATAGCGGCGGAAGGGGCGGATGCCGAAGTGGCAAGCTGGATGATGGTTGCGCCCGGAACGGCGACGTTGCTGGTCGAACGCAGGACCTGGCGCGGCAAGGACAGCATCACCTTCGTGCGCCAGCACTTTCGCGGCGATCTTTACGATCTGGTTGCCCGCTTCGGCCAGTCGGGCGCGAGGCGCAGCTAGCGATCAGGACCCGCCCGGACGCGATCTGCGCCCGGACGGGAGAGTATCGTCAGAAGCCTGCCGAGATCGAGAACAGGATTGTCGAGTCGGCGATCTTCGAACCGTCCTTCGACGAAGCGAAGTTCGGCTGCAGGTAGGCGGCATCCGAGCGCGAGATGTCGGTATCGACATAGGCGACACCCAGCGTCACCGGGCCAAGCGCGAGATCGGCGCCGAGCGACCAGTCGAGGAACTCACCGGTTGGCGCGATGCTGGTGCCGTTCGGGCCGAGGCCCGAGTTGCCGTTCGAATAGCCCAGGTGTGCGTTGAGTGTGATCGGTGTGCTGGGCACGCCCACGCTGGCATCGGACCACACGTAGACGTTGTCGGACTTGGCGCCCGGGTTGTCGGGGATGCCCGCGTTGTAGCTGGCGGCGTTGTTGTAGACCTTGCCGAGTGCCTGCTGCTTGGGAGCATAAGCGACGCCAAGGAGGAAGTCGGCCGGGCCGAAGGTGGTCGAAGCCTTGGCGTAGAGTTCTGCGAAGTCGGTGTCTGAAGCGCCGCCCGGATACATGAACCAGGTCATGCCGACGTCGAGGTTAAGGCCACTGGCGATTTCGGTGGCATAGCCGGCGTAGAGGTCGAGCTCCATGTTGGAGCCACCGAAAGTGCCCCAGCCCGAAAGGTTGGAAGTCCAGGTGCCGGCGTAGAAGCCACTTTCATGCTCGACGTTGATGCCGCCCTGGATCGCCATTTCCTCGTCGGTCTGCGAGACGCCGCGGAAGCGGTAGTCCGAGACGAGGGCGACTTCGCCCGAAACGGTGATAGGACCGGGAGCGTCCTGCGCGAGGGCAGGCGAACCCATGCCGAGGCAGGCAGCGGCGAGACCGGCAACGCCGGAAAGCAGACGAAACTTCATATTTGGAACACCCTCATGATGACTTGTGTCTTCGTGTTCCGTCCTGCGGTCACCTCGTCGCCTGTCGCTGCGTGGCGCATGCGTGTCGCGATGACTTAGCTGACACTATTGGCGAAGGTTGTCCGCAGGCTTGCTCGTTTGTGACAAAGTATTTCGCATCTGCAGCATGGAGTTTCGGGTGTCTGAATCCGGGGCCGGCATGGTGTGCAGCCGGCAAAAGAAGCGGGCGGACACGCCTGTGCGTGTCCGCCCGCAGATGGTGACCGAATGCCGAAGCGTCCGGTCACTCAGGGTCAGTTGCTTCAGGTTGCCAGCGGTAGCGGCTTCAGAATCGAGGCCGGGCCGGTCACGCGGTCCTGATGGCCGCGCTGGCGGCGGCGGGAGATCCACTCGCTGAGCGTTTCCGCGGTTGTGTGGTCCATCGCCCGCACCCGGTCGAGGTCGAGGTGGACCGGGCGGTCGGCGGGCTGGCGTTCCAGCACCGCATTGAGCCGCGTCAGGCCGAGGAACGTTGCCGCACCGTGCAGTTCGAGACGCGGGCCGGCCTCGTCCTCGTGCTCATGGACCTTGAGGCCGAGGTTGCGGCCGTGGGGCAGGAGCTCGACCAGCGAGAGGCCGAGGCCGACGAGCACGCCGGTCAGCAGGTCGGTGGTCACCACGAGGATGAAGGTCACCGCCCAGATTGCCGCGGGCAGGTACCCGTGGGCCTTGAGCAGGTGCTGCACGTGCTTGAGGCTGACGAGGCGCCAACCGGTGACGACGAGCACGCCGCCCAGTGCGGCCATGGGTACTTCGCGAAGCAACCAGGGCAGCAGCGCGATGAAACCGAGGATCCAAGCACCGTGCAGGATCGTCGAAAGGCGGGTCTTGGCGCCGGCCTGCACATTGGCAGAACTGCGTACGATCACGCCGGTCATCGGCAGCGCGCCAACCATGCCGCACAGGAAGTTGCCGATGCCCTGCGCCCGCAGTTCCTTGTTGTACTCGGTGCGCACGCCGTCATGCATGCGGTCGACAGCAGCGGCCGACAGCAGCGTTTCGGCGCTGGCGATGAATGCGATCGCCACGGCAGCGACGATCAGACCCGGATTGGCGAGCGGGGCGAACCACTCCATGCTGGTCGGCAGTGCGAAGGCCGAACCGATCGAGGCGGGGACCTCGATCCGCGCGACGCCAAGGCCCATGCTCCAGGCAACCGCCGTTGCGGCGACGACGCCAAGCAGGGCTCCGGGGACGAGAGCCATCGACTTGGGGCGCAGCTTTTCCCAGCCCAACATGACGCCGATGGTCAGCAGGCCGAGGCCCAGCGCCATTTCGGTGGCCGAAACGCTGGAAAGGTCGAGACCCAGCACGCGGGCGGGCATCATCGCGATGTTCTCCAATCCGCTCGACATCGGCTTGGCGTCGAACAGGATGTGGAACTGGCCGATGACGATCAGCGCGCCGATACCGGCAAGCATGCCGTGGACCACGGCCGGGCTGATGGCACGGAACAGGCCGCCCATCTTGAGGGCGCCGGCAACCAGCTGGATTACGCCGGCCAGAAGCAATACCGGGCCCAGCGCCTCGAGCCCGTTCTCGCGGACGAACTCGAAGACGATAACGGCAAGGCCAGCGGCCGGGCCACTGACCTGCAACGGCGAACCGGCGAACAGACCGACGACAATGCCGCCGATGATACCTGTGACGAGGCCCTTCTCGGGCGGTACGCCCGAAGCGATGGCAATGCCCATGCACAATGGCATTGCCACGAGGAAGACCACGATCGAGGCCGTGAAGTCTCGCGCGAAAAAGGCAAATGGCCCAGCTCGCGTTTCGGCGGCGGCGGTACTCATTCCGCGGCCTCGGCGAGTTCGGTAGCGATGCGGGTGCGGGCCTTGAGCGCGACCGGAAGCTCGCGGTCTTCGCGCAGGGCCACGAATTCGCCGGTATCGCCGTCGAGGCCGAGGACCTGGCCGGCGTGAATATCGACGAACCAGCCATGTAGCGACATTTCGCCGCGGGCGATGGCCGCTGCGACCGAGGGATGGGTGCGCAAGTGGGCGATCTGCGCGATCACGTTCTCGAGACTGATGGCGCGGACGCGCTCCTGCTCGCCGAGCTCGGGGTGGCAGGTGCTCACGATATGCTCGGCCGCCGAGCCGTGGCGCAGCCAGGCAGCGACGTTGGGCATCTTGTCGAGGCCGACCGGATTGCTCAGGGCCTTCATTGCGCCGCAGTCCGAGTGGCCGCACACGATGATGTCACGCACGCCGAGGGCGGCAACGGCATATTCGACAGTGGAGGATACGCCGCCGTTCATCGTTGCGAAGGGCGGGACGATGTTGCCGGCGTTGCGGCAGACGAAAAGGTCGCCGGGCTGGGCCTGCATGATCTGTTCGGGGACGATGCGCGAGTCCGCGCAGGAAACCATCAGCGCCTTGGGCTCCTGGCCATGGGTGGCCAGCTTGCCGAACAAGTCGCTGCTGGCAGGGAAGATCGTCTTCTCGAAACTGAAGACGCGACCGATCAACTCGTTCACGTTGCTTACCTTTCCTTGGGTAGAATCGCCCTGCGGGATTTCCCCTCAGGTTCTGCTCAAGAGCTAGGTGGCGCGCTTGTCCGTCATTGTTCGCAAACGTTACGAAGTTTTGCTGCGTTGCAGCGCTCTGCTATTTCGGCGCAAGCGGCAGGCGGATCGTCGCGCGCAGGCCACCCTCGGGACGATTGCGCAGGTCGAGCGTGCCGTTCTCAGCGCGCACGGCCTTCTGGACGATCGGCAGGCCCAGGCCCATGCCGGCTGTATCGCGACTGCGCGCCGTATCCAGACGCACGAAGGGCTGGAGCGCGTCGGCGATGCGGTCTTCGGGAATACCGGGGCCATCATCCTCGATGACCACCTCCGCGCCATCGCCATCGCGCCGCACGTTGACCCGGACGTTGCCGCCGTAGTGGATGGCGTTCTCGATAAGGTTGGAAAGCGCGCGGCGGATCGCCACCGGACGGGCCTTGATGACGATGCCAGGAGTGCCCTCGAACGTGGCATCGGCGCCATGGTCGCCAGCGGTATCGACCAGTGTTTCGGCCATGATCGAGAGATTTATCCGCTCGGAAGGGATCGTTTCCCCGCCATTGTCGATATAGGCCTGGATCGATTCGATCAGCATGCGCATCTCTTCGATGTCGTGGGAAATCCCTTCGCGCACCTCGGGGCCGATGCTGACGTCATCCAGGCGCAGTCGCATGCGCGAAAGCGGTGTCTTGAGATCATGACCGATCGCCAGCATCGTCTGGGTGCGATCGACCAGCGACTGGTGAATGCGTTCCTGCATGTCGTTGAGCGCGCGGATCAACTGGCGCATCTCGTCCGGGCCGCGTTCGGGCACCGGCTGGGGTGGCCCCGAGCCCAGTTCCCGGGTTGCACCAATCACCGAACGCAGCGGTTTGAGCGTCGTGCTGAGGAGTGCCCAGGCGAGGGCCATCAGCAGGAGTGTCGGCAGGATGAGGCTGAGAATGCGCCCGACTGTCAATTTCCACGCGGCATTGGCGTGTGTGTGGAACTTCAGGAGGCTGCGGTCTGACAGCAGCACGGAACCGCCGATGTTGCCCTTGCCCGGCAGTTCCTCAAGGTGCAGTTCGATGTCGCCGGTGGCAAGGGCAGGTTCGATCTCGACGACTTGCGCGCGCAAGTTGGCAAGGCCAAGCGAACCGCGTTTGCGGTCAGTCGGAGGCGACCATTCGAGAGAGAAGCGGTCGGTGCTCAGTGCATTGGCTATGGCGCTGCGCTCCATTCCCGGAGCGCGCTCGATGGCGCGCGTCGCCAGCACGAGGTTCTCGGCAATCCGCTCGGCATCGTCACGTCGCAGTTCGAACGAGTTGACCCGCTCGAACAGCACCGTGTTGGCGATGATGTCGACGATGAGGACGAGCAGGAGAACGGCAAGCAGGCGCTCTGGCAGGCCAAGGCGCCGGAACAGTCCCATGCCGCTCTGGAGCATCAGGAACGGGTCACTTCCGCCCTGAACATGTAGCCGACGCCGCGCACGGTTACGATCGGCGACTCTTTGTCTTCAGTCTGGAGCTTGCGGCGCAGTCGGCTGACAAGGACGTCGATACTGCGATCCGAGCTGTCTCCGATACGTGAGCGTGACAGTTCCATCAGTCGCTCACGCCCCAGCACGCGCTGGGGATAACCCAGGAAGGTAGAGAGGAGGTCGAATTCCGCTCCGGTCAGGTCGACCATGACGCCATTCGGCGCGCGCAGTTCGCGACGCGCGAGCGAGACCTGCCAGCCATCGAAATAGAGCACTTCGGGCGCACGGCCGTCGGCCGGGCTCTCGATCGCGCCTTCATAGCCGCCGCGGCGCAGGACCGCGCTGACGCGGGCCGCGAGTTCGCGGGTGCTGAACGGCTTGGCAAGATAGTCGTCCGCACCCAGTTCAAGCCCGAGCACGCGGTCTTCCTCGCTGCCCCTGGCGGAGATGAAGATGATGGGAATGTCGCTTTCGCGGCGCAGGCTGCGGAAAAGGTCGAAGCCGCTGGTGCCCGGAAGCATGATGTCCAGCACGATGAGCTGGACCGCGGTTTCGCGCAAGGTGACCCACATCTCCGCCCCCGTTGCCGCGGTCAGCACGTTGAAGCCGCTCTGGCGCAGGGCCCGGGCGGTCAATGTGCGGAGCGCACCATCGTCCTCGACGAGAAGAATGGTGGGAGGCGTGGTGATCATGGCGTGGGGGGATCTGATTCTGTGTGCGAACGTCATCGTCTCTTGCATGTTGCCATGTAAATAGGAAGACCGGTGCGGTCAGGCAAACCGCACCGGCTCAAATAACGGGATGTTCGGATCAGCCCGACGTGTGAGGCAGGGCTTGGCGCACGGTCTCGACCGCATGGAGCAGACCCGCTGCCTCTGCAGGAGCAAGGCCGCCCCTGATCGACTTGCCGTCCTCGGCCTTGAACTTGAGCTGCCACGGCGAACGGCTTTGCGGCCTGTAGCCTTCGGCGATCTCGCTCACGACATTTTCGGGCAGTTCGAAGACGAGGCGGGTGTGGCGGTTGCACTCCCGGTGGATGGCGTCGACGGATGGGCAGTCCTCCTTCCACTGATCGGTGACGAGCAGGTCGGCCTGGGCGATCTGACCGCCGGCTTCATACTTCACGCCGACCACGCGCGGGGCCGGACCGGGGTGGACCAGCTCATGCCAGACCTGCCAGCGTACTGCGCCGGACTGACGATCGACGAGCGCGCGCAGGTGGACGTCGCGCGCATGGGCGCCGCCGATCGAGCGACCACGGTCCCATGCTTCGCGGGTCGAGACGACGACGTGGGGGGTGGCCGGATCGTCGTGTACTTCGACGCGCTCGCGCACCTCGTCCGGAGTGAGCTGCGCGAGGCCGGTCGGCAGCCGGTCGTAGGCCAAGGCGGAACCTGGCCAGGCGATCGGCGCTAGCACCATCGCCAGAGGGAGGAGCGAACGAGCGAGGGTCATTGCGCGCTCTTTTCTCCGGTTGCCTCAATCGCGAAATCGGAACGCGGCGTTTCGTTCTGCGCCTTTACCAGACGGTGGCGGCACGTGGGGTTCTTGGTCGGGTGCGCGGCGCAGGAAAGATTTGCCTGTTCGTTTCTGTTTGTTTCCGCGTCATTGGCGCGCCGCATGCCGATCACACCCTTGGCTTTCAGCATGGGACGGTGCGGAAAAGCCTCGGCGGCCGGTGCTACATCCACGCAGGCAAGGGTTGCCGATGAGCAGGATGCGCCCGGGTTTGCGAGGGTGGAAATCGCGAAAAGCGCTGCGGAAATCATTCTGTGCTCCCATGTGGAATCTCGATGGTTCCTGATTGGGAGTTCTTCGTGTCCTGGTTCCTTCGTCTCTGTGACGAATTGTTTCCGGACACAATTTTCGGAAATGAACGGGAAAGGCTTCGCTTGCGAAGGGAAGGGCCGCCACGCGGCTTGCGGACGGCTCAGCCCTTGGCGACAACTGCCGTGATACGGTCCGCCAGATCATCGAGATCGGCACGCGCCGTTGCGGTTTCGCCGGGTCGGTCGACGAGGCATTCCTCCAGCTTGCGCGCTGCCGCGCCCAAATCGGGAAAGCCCATTGTCCCGGCCATGCCGGCAATCTTGTGAACGATTGCGATCACTTCGGTGCGCGAGGCATCGTCTCCGAGCTTCGGGCGAAGCTCGAGGAGGGCCGGGAGATTGCCGTGCAGGCGCTCGATGAAGCGCAGGCGCAGCGGGGTTAACCGGTCTTCGAGGTCAGACACGGTCGACCAGTTCATGGACCTGTTTTGCCAGCGTCATTGCGTCGAAGGGCTTGGCGATCACGCCCAACGCGCCAAGCGATATCAGGCGCTGTCGTTCGTGTTCCTGCGCCCGTGCGGTGATGTAGACGATCGGCAGGCGGCTGCCGAAGCGTCGCCTGATCTGCGCATGGGTGGTCGGCCCGTCCATGTCGGGCATCATCATGTCGAGCAGTACGAGATCGGGCGTCCAGCTTTCCAGTATGGTCAGGGCTTCCGCGCCCGAACCGCAGGAACGCACATGAATCCCCGGATCGATTTCGAGCGCGATGGTTGCAACTTCGCGAAGGTCGGGCTCGTCGTCGACATAGAGAATTTCGATGGTCATGCGACGGTTTCCTGGGTGCGTGTGGGGGAGGTTAGGCTTTCGACGATGGCGACGAGCGCGCCGATCGGGGTGCGAGCCTTGGTGAGACAGGCATCGACCGATCCTGCGGTTTCGGGATCGGCATCCTGCGCGGAGAAGATCACGACCGGCAGCAGAGGTTCCCCGTCCCGGCGCAAGTCGGGAAGGAGGGCACTGCCGTCGCCATCGGTCAGGGTGAGGTCGAGGATCGCGAGGTCGAACCGGTTACTCGCAAGTTCGCGCCGCGCCGCGGCCAGGCTGTCCACGGCAACGACATTCGCGCGTCCATCGAGGGCCTCCGTGACGATGCGGGCGATGTCGGGATCGTCCTCGAGATGGAGAATACGCGGACGCGCGCCATCGAGAACGCGGCTGGCGGCATCGACGCTGTCGATCAGGCGGCCCACTTCGATGGGCTTGCGCAGCCAGTCCAGCACCAGCGCAGCATCGCCTTCCAGTTCGCGGGAACCGGTCTTGCCGCCCAGCGCAAGGATCGGTGTGCCGCTGTGTCGCGCCGTTTCGCGGACCATGCGGATGATCTCGATGCCTGCGCCGACCGACAGGCCCATGTCGACCACGATGCCGTCATAGTTTGATGAGGCGAGCGCCGCGCGCACTGCCTGTACATTGCCGACGAGGCTGACCGTGTATCCGGCGCGGCGCAAGGCTTCGGTAAATGCGCTGGCAGCACCGTTGCCGCAGACGAGCAGGCCCGCTTCCTGGCCTGGGGTTCCGCGCCCGGGCCCGTCGTGCAGGGCGGGCAGGTCGACGTGGAAGCTCGTGCCCTTGTTCAGCTGGCTGTCGAAACTCACTTTGCCGCCAAGGCGCTGGACGATCTCGCGCACGATCGACAGGCCGAGGCCGGTTCCGCCCTTCTGCCGGGTGTCGGAGGAGTCCGCCTGCGCGAACTTGCCGAAGATGCGGCTGCGGAATTCTTCGGGAATGCCATGTCCTTCGTCGGTGAAGGAGACGCGGTGATACCTGGCTCCGGGAGAGACGGTGACGGAAACCGTCCCGCCGTTGGGCGAGAACTTGATCGCGTTCGACATCAGGTTGGCGAAGACCTGCGCCAGCCGGTCGGCATCGGCCCTGACCCACACGGGCACCTGGGGCGCCTGAAGCGCCAGCTTGACGCCGTAGCCATCGGAGAAGCTGCGGTTTTCCTCTATCGACGTCGCCAGCGCCGCGCTGAGGTCCAGCTCGCTGTTGTGGAACGGCATGCGGCCGGATTCCATCTTTTCGATGTCGAGAATGTCGTTGATCAGACGCACGAGGCGATTGGCGTTGCTCTGCGCGATCGAGATGAGCCGTCCCGCGCGCTCGCCCAGTTCGCCTGCGGCCCCCCCGCTGAGCAGGCCCAGAGAGCCGGCGATCGAGGTAAGCGGCGTGCGCAGTTCGTGGCTGACGGTCGAGACGAATTCCGACTTGAGCTGCTCTACCCGCTTGCGTTCGGTGATGTCGCGAATGACCGCGACGTAACGCAGTCCCTCGTTGAGGACCATTGCGGAAAGCGCGATCTCGATGGGAAACTCCGTGCCGTCCTTGCGCCTGCCGACGATTTCGCGCGCCGTTCCGGCACCGTCGCTCGACAGGTGCATTTCGCGCAATTCCCGGGCGAACTCGCCGATTGCCGGCTGGCTGGCGAAAAGCATGCCGACGTCGCGCCGGTCGAGTTCGACTTCCCGGTATCCGAACAGGCGTGTGGTCGCCGCATTGGTGGTTTCGATCGAACCGCTGGGGTTGAGGGTGAGAATGCCGTCCATCGCGTTCTCGAGCACCGCCTGGCGGCGCAGCGATACGTCTTCGAGCTGGATCAGCGCCTGTTCGCGAGCGCGCAGGGTGCGCAAGATCGCGATGCCGGCAATGATCAGCAGGGCCAGAAGCAGGAACAGCAGGCTGAAGGTCACCTGACGCAGGGCCGAGATCGCCTGCTGCGACCGTGCGGAAACTTCCGTGAGCCTGTCATTCTCGCGCTTGAGGAGACTGGTGATGTGGCTCCGAATACCGTCCATCAGCCGCTTGCCCCCCTTGTTGCGGATAAGGGCGACGGCGCCGGCATTGTCACCTGCTTGCTGCAGGGAGATGATGCGGTCGGTGAATTCGCGTTTGTCGTGCGAGAGCTCGGAAATGGCAGCCAGTTCGGTGAGGTCCTCGGGCTGACCGGCAAAGGCACGGCGAAGCGCAGGTTCGATCCGGCCTAGTTCGCGGGTGCCCTTGTCGAAGGGCTGGAGGAATTCGGGGTCGCCGGTCAGGACATAGCCGCGGCCTCCGGTTTCGATGTCCTGATGCGCGGAAAACACCGAAAGAATGAGGTTGCGCTTCTCCTGCGTCTCGGCCTCGGCTGCGGCGAGCCGGTCGGTTGTCTGCACCTGTTCCTGCAGCAGCAGCGCAACGCCGCCGATCAGCAGCGGCACGATCAGGGCGATGATCTTTGCAATGCGCTGGCGCCAGCTCTCGCGTCGTGCGGCCACCGAAGCTGAGAGAGATGCCTTCACTTGGCGGCGCTCCTCTGGAAATCGTAGAAGCTCCCGAATGCCATGAGTGCCGGAACAGGCCGCGGCACTGGCGCGGCGGGTGGGCTAGAATACGCGGCTGACACCGAGAGCCACGTAAGGTTTGACGTTGCGGCCCGCCTGGTCGGTAATACCGCCCGAGACGAGGCCCTGCCATTGGCCGGTAATGCGGGTCGAGACGAAGCCGCCAACGCTCCTGCGGGTATAGCTGCGATCGCCCTGTATGCCCCCTTCGACGCCGATGCGCGTGTCGCTGCCGCCGTCGACCAGCGGGCCGAAGCGGGCCTGCGTGATGTAGGCGCGGTCGTTGATGCCCAGCGAGCCGAACCAGGTAAGACGCCAGGCATTGCCGAGCGCACCGTCGGTCTGAACTGCTGCATCGATCCTCGTGCCGCGCATGCGGTTGCCCGGATCGTCGGGCTTGAGGCTGGTGTCGGTGAGGCGCGGGCCGGCCGAGAAATTGGCCCAGCCCCAGTCGCCCGAGGTCTGGTAGACCAGCGCGACTTCGGCATTCACATATGTGGCGTCGATGCGCTGGCCATTCGCTTCGTAGCGGTATTTTCCGCCGCCGCCACCCGCGCGCAGGGCAAGTCCTTCGCCAAGGCGCGCGCCGGGCAGGGCCACGACCGCGCCGGCATAGCCGTTCGCGCCATCGCCCACCGATCCTCCGGCATAGGCAACGCCCGAATCCTGCGCGAGAGCAGGGACGGAAAATGCGAAAGTGCCGGCCGTAACGAGCCCTGCAGTCAGGAATTTGTTAGTGATGTTCATTCGGCATTCGATCCTGGTCGGCCGTGCCCCCGGCATTCGGAAAACACTGGCTCATTGCGGAACCTACCGAGAGTTGTTTGCCAAAAGGTAACCATTTCCGAAGATAATTTCCGGACGCTTTCGCAGTTTCCGGATCCGATGCAGAACTTCCCAGCCAGCCCCGTGCGCTATCATCTCGAAGTGCTTGTCGTCGATGACGACGACCTGATGAGCGACGTTCTGGCGGCACATCTCGAAGCGCTCGGCTGCAAGGTCGCTTCGGCGGCCAGTGGCGAAGAAGCGCTGGTACTGCTGGCAGGCAAGCCCGTCGACCTGCTCGTCACCGACTGGCAGATGCCGGGGATGGACGGCCTCGAACTCGTGCGGCAGGTTCGCGCCGGGCGCAGCGAGGACAGTTACCTGCATGTCGTGATGATGACCGCACGCAACGACGAAGTGGTTATCCGCAGGGCGATGGAAGCGGGCGTCGACGATTTCTTCTTCAAGCCCTTTGAGCAGGTCCAGCTTGAACTCGCAGTACAGAGCGCCCAGCGCAATCGCTTGCTTCATCGCCGCCTGCAGCGCCGCAACAGCCTTCTCGAAGTAGCCCATCGCCGCACCCAGGAGGCCCTTGAGCGGGTTCGGGCCGACCTTGACGCGGCGACGGCGCTGCATGAGCGCCTCCTGCCCACGGAAGGACTCGTAGGGGCGCTCAATTTCCGCCACCTCTACCGCCCTGCGGCCATGCTCGGCGGCGATTCCATCGGCGTATCGCCCTTGCGAGAGGGCGGAGCGCTGTTCTTCCTGATCGACGTGCGCGGCCATGGCGTGCCCGCAGCGCTCGATTCCTTCCATCTGCACCACCGCATCAAGCAGCTTCGCCCGACGTCGCCGCGCGATCTCGCCCAGTCGCTCGAAGCGATCAACCGCGAGATCCTCGACCGCGGTGACGAGAGCTATGCGACGATAGCCTGCGGCCTCGCCCGACCCGAGCGCGAGGAGTGCTGGATGGTCTGCGCCGGCCACCCGCGCCCCCTGATCGCGATAGACGACAAGGTCCTGATCCCCGAAGTCGATTACGGAATGCCGGTCGGCTGGTTCGACACGGCATCGTGGAAGCCGACACGCTTTGACTTCCCTCCCGGTGCGCGACTGGTGCTATATTCGGACGGCGTCACCGAATGCAGCAACAGTGCGGGGCAGGAGTTCGGCGTGGACAGGCTGGTACGGACACTGGCGAGCAATGCCGGAAAGCGGATACGCGATTTCGTGGGCGCCTTGGAACTGGGCCTGCTCGCAAGGCGCTCGAGCGCCGGCTTCGAAGACGACATCTCGCTCCTCGTGATTGAGAACAAGATTCCGGAGATACAATCGGCATGACGGGCAACACGCAGATCCTGAGGATCCTGATCCAGCATCCCAGGCTCGATGCCGCGGCAGCGCCGGCCTTTCGCGACGAAATGGCGGGGACTTTCGCAAACCGTCCCGAGCGCGTGCTGCTCGACCTTGGACAGGTCGAATTCATCGACAGCACCGGCCTTGGCGTGCTCGTCTCGCTGATGAAGCAGATGGGACCGGGCGGCAGGATCGCCGTGGTCGGCGCCAATGCGGCGGTGCGTCGCCTGTTCCAGATCACGCGGCTCGATACGCTGTTCGTGATCTGCGATACCGAAGAACAGGCAGATGCCACTCTCGGCTGACCGGCCCGGCGTCATCGCCATTGCGGCGAACCTCGCAGAGGTCCGCCGACTTGCCGCTTTTCTCAAGGAATTTTGCGTCCGTGCGGGAGTGGTTGAAGCCGCTTCTCTCGATCTCGAACTGGCGCTGGTCGAGGCCGCGAACAACGTCGTCGAACACGGCTACACGAATACCGGGCAGGGCGAGATGACGCTGGAGGTCAGCCTTGCAGGCGACGAATTGCGCCTGGTTCTGACTGACGGTGGCTCGCCGGTTCCGGAAGGGTACTTCAGCCAGTGCCGGGTGGTCGATCTCGACGCCACCCATGGGCGCGGTTGCAACATCATTCAGGCCTGCGTCGATGAGATAGACTATGTCAGTGCGGGGGGCTTCAACCGCCTCACGCTGGTAAAACGACTTCAGTCCTGAATCTTGTCGAGTGCCGTCGCCGCATCCTTGATCGGGGCGGCGTGATCGGGCGCCGGCTTGCCGGCTTCGCGCTGGAGGTTGCGATCCTCGATCTGCACGACGAGAGCTCCGGCGACGATCAGTACCACGGCGGTGATGATGTGGCTGCGGCCGCGGCGCAGGTTCTCGCGAATGCTCATGCCACGCTCTCCAGCTTTGATGTTTCGTCCTCCGGCTTCCAGAAGGCTGCGCGCACCATGATCGACATGGCAAGGATATTGTTGAGGCCCCACAGACCGTTGGCGATCAGCCCGCCAAGGCTGTAGCCGCCGCCGACAGTGAAAAGCCGGAGGGCGCACCAGGCGAAGCTGAACAGTGTTGCCGCCATGATCGCAATCTGGGGCCAGACAAGGCGCAGGTGATTGCCTTCCTGCCGCTGCTTGGGCGTGACCGGGAAGGAGATCTTCCTGCGCCGCACGACTGCCCACAAGGCGCGCAGCGATATCGGGAAGCTGGCGAGATAGGAGACCTTGCCCTGGAACCCGGAGAGACCCCAGGTGCCCATCAGGAACGCCAGCTCGTTGAGGACGAGAAACGGCATCGCGCGCATGAAGAAGTCGCCGGTATAGGCACTGACCGGCGGGATGGCGGTGGTCATGTAGATGATCGGCGCCAGCAGGAAGACGAGATTCCACAGCGCACCGAGGTACGACCAGAAAGTCGTGAGATACATGACCCGCTGCGCCATCGACATGCCCGGGCGCGTTACCGGGTTGTCGTGAAAGAAGATGTCGAGGCTGCCGCCTGCATACTTGAAGCGCTGGACCGTCCAGGCGAGCAGGTCCTGCGGCGAGAGCATCTTCGATTCCACTTGCGGATGCAGCACTGTCTTCCAGGTGCGCTCCTTGTCCTGGTGAAGGACGATGGTCGAATAAATGTCTTCCGAAACGTGGAACTTGTAGGGCGTCAGTTCCTGTTCCTGCGCGGCCTGCCAGCGGGCGAGCGCGTCTTCGTCTGCATTGCGGGGGCGCAGCAGGCGCGCAATGCGCGAGCGCGCATTGGCGGGGTCATGGGCGATCGCATCGGCGTAGGCGCGCAGCGCGACGAACATGACCGCCTCGCGCCGGTGGATCGACCCGGCCCCGCAGCAGAACGCCGCGTTCCAGGGATTACGGCGGCGCTGGATGATATCGTAGAACATCGCCGGATCGTTGGCGAAGGGATCCTCTCCGACCCGGATTTCGCCGAAGACTGTCTCGATCGCCTTGCCGAGCAGTCGTCCCGGCGATCCGGCGTGGCGGCCCCAGACGTCTTGCAGCCGCTCGCCTTCGGGGATGTCGTAGAACCATTGCGGAGTCTGGACGATGGCGACGTCGGGATCGCGAAAGTAGCCCAGCGTATGCTCGAGCATCGTCGGGAAGGGTCGGGTGTCGGCATCGCAGATGACGATGAAGTCGCCGCTCGTGCGCTCCATTGCATTGCGCAGGTTGCCCGCCTTGAATCCTGCATTGTTGTCGCGGGTGATGTAGCCGACGCCTTCCTCTTCGCAGACCCGTTGCATGTCCGCGCGCCGGCCGTCGTCGAGGACATGGATGCGAAAGTCTATGGAGTGGGGGTAGGCGACCTGCCTCGCATCGCGGATCGAGAGGCGGGCGAGTTCCACGTCCTCGTTATAAGTGGCGATGAACAGGTCGACGGAAACGGGACGATCGACGGCTTCGCCTTCGCGCACGCATTCGGTGATGGAAGCAGGCGGTTCCCGGCGCGGATAGTCGCGCGTCTTCCACAGGTTGGCCGTGAAGAGGAACAGGCCGAAGTAGGCGCAGGTCTCGGCCACGACCATCGGGATCGCGAACCACAGTGCGTCCATGTTGAGCGAACTGGTCCAGCGCCACCAGATGTAGACTGCACCGGCGACCAGGGAACAGATCGCCAGGAACTGCCATATCAGTTCGACGCTGCGAGATTGTGGCAGGGGCGCGGGCGGACGCCGGTTCTCGAACTTCGTAAAGTAGAAGTCTGCGCTCACGTTTGCCCCGTTTGCCTTGATCGCCCGGACCATGCTCCGGAACGGGCGTAAATATCTAGGGCAAGGGCTTGTAATGTCCACGAGTTTGGAGGCCCGGCAGACTCGCTTATCGACGAACCGATTGCGCTATTGGAACGGTTCGTTGAAGTTAACTGCGATGTAGTCACTTGCAGTTATCAGTTATATAACTGTGCGAAAGTGTCCGGAGTGCTTGCCATTGCGCGATGCGAAGGCGTATTGTCGGGCATCAATCGAAGCCTTGGGGGCAACCCCGAGCTGAGATTTTGACTGACCGCGCTTTCGCTTACCGGCAATGCGGTATCCGATTGACGCCCTTGGCCATGATCCCGGCTGGGAGTTGCAGGCAGAACATTTCCCCTCGGCTGAGAGCGTGGGAGAGATGTCCATGGCAATAGCGCGTCCAGCCGGCTCACTTCATGCCGGCGATGAGATCCACATCCGCAAGATCGGCCTGCATGACCTGATGACGGCCCTTGCCCAGGGATGGGACGATTTCCTCGACAAACGGGGAGATCTTGTTTTCGTCGGGCTGATCTATCCTGCGGCGGTGATGCTTGCGGGCATCTATGCCTACCAGGAATCGGTGCTGCCCCTTGTTTTTCCGATCGTGGCCGGTGCAGTCCTGCTTGGACCTGCCGTGGCGAGCGGATTCTATGAACTGGCCCGGCGCCGGGAACTGGGTCTCGATGCCCGCTGGCGGCACTTCCTCGATGTCTTCCATGGCCCTGCGGCCCTTTCGGTCATCAGCCTTGCCGCAGTGGTCGCGATGCTCTTCGTGGTCTGGCTGATCGCGGCCTGGTATATCTATGCCACGACCTTCGGCGCAGCCCATCCGGATGCGGCCCGCAACGTGGGGACCTTCTTTGAGACCGTGCTTTCGACTTCGGAAGGCTGGCGGATGATCGTCATCGGTAACCTCGTTGGTTTCGGCTTTGCCGTCGTCGTTCTGGCGATGAGCTTCATTTCCTTCCCGATGATGGTCGACGACCGCGTCGACTGGGGTACCGCAATGCGCACGTCGGTTCGCGTAGCGATGAAGAGCCCCGGCACGACGGCGATCTGGGGTGTCATGGTGGTCGCAATGCTGGTGCTGGGAGCGCTTCCCGCGCTGATCGGGCTGGCGGTGGTGCTGCCAGTGCTCGGCTACGCGACCTGGCACCTCTATACCCGGGCAGTGGTGCGCTGAGCGCCGCTACTGTGCCGCCGTTTCCCCGATCGGCTGTTTGGGTTGTGGAAGCGGCGGCGCACTGCCGCCGAGCGTGGCGAGATAACGAATGACCGCGGCACGGTCCTCGGGCTTGCGCAGACCGGCAAAGCCCATCTTGTTTCCCGGAATGTCCCGCGCGGGTGAGGCGAGATAGTCGAACAGCTCGGCGTAGGACCAGTTGCCGGGTTCCGACTTCATGGCATCGGAATAGGCGAAACCGGCGTGAGAGCCGATATCGCGGCCGACAACGCCCCACAGGTTCGGCCCGATCCTGTTCGGACCGCCTTGGGTGAAATCATGGCAGCTGGCGCAGACCTGGGCCTTGGCCTGACCGACTTGCGGATCGGCATCGGCGAGCAGTGTGCCCAGGTCGACGGGTGCGGCCTGCGGCTGCGTAGTGGGAGCGGCAATCGGCATCGGCTCGCGGCTGCCCATGCCGTGCATGAAGGCCATCATGCGCGCCCGCTCGCTTGGGTCATGCATGGCGTTGGGCCAGCCCCGTTGCACCGCGCCCATGTCCATCGGTGCCGCATTGTCGCCCATCGGATCGTAGCCGAGCTCGCTGGTCGGAGGCTTGCTCATGAGGTGATCGAAGAAGAAATCCAGTCCCCAGGCAACGCCGACCGCCGCCGCGATGCACATTCCCGCTGCCGTCCATCTCGACCGGATCATGGTTCAGCCTCCTCCGCCGAAGAAGATCGCCCGGGTCCAGAACGTGTAGTCGGACTCGAACAGCATGATCCGCACCAGCACCAGCAGGACCAGCGGTGGGACCAGGATCGCGTAGATCAGCGACAGTCGTTCCCAGGCCATGTGCATGAAGATCGACACGATCAGCCCGGCCTTGAGCAGCATGAACACGATGATCAGCGTCCAGCGCACGATCCCCTGAACGTGGAAGTAGTCCACGAGGTAAGACAGCGTGGAGAGTACGAAGAGGTAGCCCCAGACCTTGAGGTAGAGGCCCAGCGGGTGTTGTTGCCCCTCGGCATGGGCCGGAGCGGTCTGGGCCTCTTGGCCGGTCGCGGTGTCATGGTCCATGCCTTGCGTCCTTTCGCGTCACCACAGGTAGAAGAAGGCGAAGATGAAGACCCACACGAGGTCGACGAAGTGCCAGTAGAGACCGGCGATCTCGACGGCCGAGTAATCGCCCGTGCGGTCGTAGTGCCCGCGCAGGACCAGCGTCGCGACGATCAGCAGCATGATGACCCCGCAAGTCACGTGGAGGCCGTGGAAGCCGGTGATCATGAAAAAGCTGGCACCGAACTGCGGCGCACCCATCGGGTTCGCCCATGGGCGCACGCCTTCCTCGACGATCAGCTTGGTCCATTCGAACGCCTGCATGCCCACGAAGGTCGCGCCGAACAGGGCGGTGGCGAACATCAGTGCGGCGGTCTTGCGGCGGTCGCCGCGGTATCCGTAGTTCACCGCCAGCGCCATCGTGCCGCTGGAACTGATCAGCACGAATGTCATGATCGCGATCAGGATCAGCGGGATCGGTTGTCCGCCGATGGATAGCGCGAAGACTTCCGCCGTATTGGGCCAGGGCAGGCTCGCCGATGCGCGCATCGTCATGTAGGCGGTAAGGAAGCAGGAGAAGATGAAGGTATCGCTGAGCAGGAAGATCCACATCATCGCCTTGCCCCAATGGGTATGGCGAAAGACCTCCTGATCCGCAGACCAGTCCGCGGCAATCGACTGGATGCCCTGCGCGGCGTCGCGCGGTTCCAACTGGCTTGTGGTTACGTGGTCCATGATCCCATCGTCCCGCCTCTTCTCAAGTCACTACCAGCAGTGCAGCGAGCAGCAGCCACACCGCGAGCAGGTAGTGCCAGTAGATGGTGCAGAGCCTGACATTGCGGCAGATCCGCTGCCCGTCGGCGCGCATCGCCATCTGGCCCAGCGTGCGACCGCCTGCGAAAATCCCGCCCGCCAGGTGGAGGCCATGGATCGCGGTCAGCAGGTAAAAGAAGGCATTGGCGGGATTGGCTGAGAGGTAATAGCCCGCGGTCTGATAGTGCCACCACAGCAGGACCTGCCCGACGAGGAACAGGACTCCCAGCGCATTGCCGGCCATCACCATCGAACGCATCCGGGTTACGTCGTCCCTGCGCGAGGCGCGGGTCGCCGCTTCCCAGGCGAGGCTGCTGAGTACCAGAATTCCGGTGTTGATCCACAGCAGGGGCGGCTCGGGCATCGGGCTCCAGTCCTCGCCCGTCCCGTGATCGACTGCGCTGGGTATGCCCATGCGCACCAGATAGGCCGCCGCGATCAGGGTAAAGATGACGGTGGCGACGCCGAAATAGACGTAGACGCCGACCGTTGCCGCTGCCGGGCGATAACTGTCGGGCTCGCGATATTCGGCAATGCCGGGGTTCTCCCAGCTCTTTTCGGCAAGGCGCGAGATAAGGCTCATAACGCCGCTTCCTCGGAAGGCGCTTCGGCAGATGGTGGCTCATTCTGCGGGATGAAGTCGCGCGACGCATGGGGCACGCTGTAGTCGTAGGCCCAGCGGTAGACGGTGGGCAGGTGCGGCCCCCAGTTGCCATGGCCCGGCGGTGTCTGCGGCGTCTGCCATTCAAGGCTTGCCGCCCCCCAGGGGTTGGGATCTGCCTTGGGGCCGCGGAGCAGGTTCCAGATCATGTTGTAGAAGAACAGGAACTGCGCGGCGAAGACGATGATCGCGGCCACCGAGATTGCCTCGTTGGCCAGGTGCGCGGATTCGGGAATGAAGCTCGTCTCGCCCAGTGCGTAATAGCGGCGCGGAACACCCAGGATGCCGAGGTAATGCATCGGCAGGTACACCGCATAGACGCCCAGGAACGTGACCCAGAAATGGACCTGGCCCAGCGTCTCGTTCCACATCCTGCCGGTGATCTTGGGATACCAGTGGTAGATCGCCCCGAAGATCACCAGGATCGGCGAAACTCCCATGACCATGTGGAAATGGCCGACGACGAAGAACGTGTCGCTCAAGGGCACGTCGACGCTGACATTGCCAAGGAACAGGCCGGTCAATCCGCCGTGGATGAATGTGAACAGGAAGGCGATGGCGAAAAGCATCGGCACACGCAGGTGGATGTCGCCGCGCCACAGGGTCAGCAGCCAGTTGTAGACCTTGATCGCGGTCGGAATCGCAATGATCAGCGTCGAGGTTGCGAAGAAGAACCCGAAATACGGGTTCATGCCCGAGACGTACATGTGGTGCGCCCAGACCAGGAAGCTCAGCCCGCCGATGATCACGATCGCCCAGACCATCATGCGGTAGCCGAAGATGTTCTTGCGGGCGTGGACGCTGATGAGGTCGGATACGATCCCGAAGGCGGGCAGGGCGACGATGTAGACTTCCGGGTGGCCGAAGAACCAGAACAGGTGCTGGAACAGAAGCGGACTGCCGCCCTGCGTGTTGCTTTCCTGCCCCATCGTCATCATTGCCGGCATGAAGAAGCTGCTCCCCAGCAGATGGTCGAGCAGCATCATGATGGCCGCCACGAACAGCGCGGGAAAGGCGAGCAGGCCCATGATCGAGGCGATGAAGATGCCCCACACGGTCAGCGGCATGCGCATCAGCGTCATGCCGCGGGTGCGCGCCTGCAGGACGGTGGTCACATAGTTGAGGCCGCCCATGGTGAAGGCGATGATGAAGATCGCAAGGCTGCCCAGCATGGTTACGATGCCCCACTGGTTGCCGGGCGTGCCTTCGCTGATCGCCTGCGGGGGATAGAGCGTCCAGCCCGCGCCGGTCGGGCCGCCGGGCACGAAGAAGCCGGAAACGAGCACCAGTACGGAGAGCAGGTAGATCCAGTAGCTGAGCATGTTGACGAAGGGGAACACCATGTCCCGCGCGCCGATCATCAGCGGGATCATGTAGTTGCCGAAACCGCCCAGCAACAGCGCGGTCAGCAGGTAGACCACCATGATCATGCCGTGCATGGACACGTATTGCAGGTAGTTTTCAGGCTGGATCCACGGGAACAAGCCTGGGAAACCGAGCTGCAGGCGCATCAGCACCGACAGCACCAGCGCGACGAGGCCGATGGCGATGGCCGTCACGCCGTACTGGATGGCGATGACCTTGTGGTCCTGGCTCCAGACGTATTTACCGACCCAGGTCTTGGGATGATGCATCGGCCTCAGGTCGTCGGCAATCGTCGTAGCCATCAGCGCACCCCCCAGGTTGCTGGCGTCGAACAGGAATTGGCTTTGCGGAACATTTCCGTAACCGCATCGGGGCTGGACATCGCCAGGAGCTGGTTGAAGCTCTCCTGCTGGCCCAGCCATGCCTCGAAGCTCTCGCGCGGTTCGACCACAACGGTGCCGCGCATCTCGTGATGACCCACTCCGCACAGTTCCGCGCACAGGATGTCGAAAGTTCCGTTGGTCGTCGGCGTCATCCAGAAATAGGTGACGAGGCCGGGCACGAGATCCATCTTGGCCCGGAATTCAGGCACGTAGAAGTCGTGAAGCACGTCCTTGGAGCGCAGCACCAGCTTGACCGACTTGCCCTTGGGCAGATGCAGTTCGTTGCCCTGCACGAGAATGTCGTCGCGGCCGAACGGATCGAGCGGATTGACGCCGAAGGGGTTGTCCGGGGTCATGTACTGGACGCCAGCGGTGCCCAGCACGCCGTCAGGTCCGGGGTAGCGGAAGGTCCATTGCCACTGCTGCCCGATTGCTTCGACGACGGCGGCGTCCTTGGGCACGTCCACGTACTTGCCCCAGGCGACGAGGCCGGGCGCGAGCATTCCGACGATCCCGAGACCGGTCCAGAAGGTCAGCGTCCTTTCAAGGCGGGGGTTCTCGGGCGCATAGTGAGCGCGGTTACCGGGCCGGTGGCGGAATCGGACAATCGCAAGCGCGAGGAACAGGTTGAGCGAGATGAAGGCAATCGCGCAGATCACCAGGGTGATGTGCAAGGCGGAATCGATCGAGTCCCAGTTCGACGCAAGCGGCGTCTGCCACCACGGACTGAGCAGGTGGAACACGATCGAGCCGAGCACGAGCGCCACTATGGCGATCGCAACGCGCATAGGCATCTCCCCCTATTACCGGGCGAGCCTTTGCCGTTTTCAGTGGCAAGTTTCGACTCGCCGGGTCGGAATTAACCGACGCGTAGAACTATAGAGAAAAACGCACAGATAAGGAAGCTTGGCGCGATTCGGCCCTGTTGTCCGGCGTTACTCGCTTTGGCTGGGCAGAGGCTCACGACGCAGCCCATCCTTGAGAAACGCGTATTCCTCGGATGCCTCGGCCTTGGCAAGAAGGTCCTGCAGGGCGCGATATCGCAGGAGGGCCTGTTCGCCCAGTGCGGAAAGCCGGGCCCCGCGTTCATGGCTGCCGCCGGCCACCGTTTCCACCAGCGGTTCGGCCCAGCAACGGTTCATCGCGTCGACCAGCAGCCATGCCCGGCGATAGCTCATGCCCATCGCGCGTGCCGCGGCCGAAATGGAGCCTTCGCGCCCGATCGCTTCGAGCAGGTCGGCCTTGCCCGGACCCATGGCGATTTCGTCTCCACAATAGAGGCGCGCGTGCAGCTTGAGGCGGGGCGTTTCGGGCATGCCGCAATAATGGCCTCAAATCCGGCGCTTTTCCAGCTTGCGTGCCAAAGTGCGACGATGCAGCCCCAGACGGCGTGCGGCTTCGGAGATGTTGAAGTCGCACTCGACAAGGGTCTGGTGGATATACTCCCACTCCAGCGTCTTGATCGAGCTCTTGCGTCCGTCGACCGGGACATTGGGATCGCCCTGTGCGCTGGAGAAAGCGGCTTCGATGTCGTCGGTATTCGAAGGCTTGGCAAGATAGTGTGCCGCGCCCAGCTTGATCGCCTCGACCGCCGTTGCGATGCTGGCATAGCCGGTGAGAACGACGATATGCGTATCGGGCCGCAGGGCGTGCAGCGACTGGACGACCGCTAGGCCGGAATCGTTGCCCAGCTTGAGGTCGACCACGGCATAGTCGAAGTCCCCGGCGCGGGCGAGTTCATCTGCCTCGGCAGCCGATGTGGCGGAGGCGACGACATAGCCGCGTCGCTCGAACGAGCGGCGCAAGGTGCGCCCGAAGGCCGGATCGTCCTCGACGATCAGCAGGGTTGGCTTGTCTTCGCGCGGCTCGCTCGTGCTCATGCCTGATTGTCCTTGCCATAGGCCAGCGATTCAAGCGGCAGGATCAGCCGCACGGTCGCGCCGCCCGCTTCGCGGTTCTCGACGATGACCCGGCCGCCCAGCTTGCGCACGACGTTGACGACGAGAAACAGGCCGAGGCCGCCGCCGTCGCGTCCCTTGGTCGAGGAATAGGGCTGGCCGACGCGCCGGAGCATCTCTTTCGGGAAACCCGGCCCGATATCGCTGACCGCGATGACGATGTCGCCGTTTTCGCGCGCGATCTCGAAGATGACAAGGTCCGGCGAGACTTCCTGCGCGTTATCGATGACGTTGCCGATGACCTGTCGCAGGCCGGGGTCGGCGACGATCGTCTCATCCTCTCCGAAGCGGTTCACGAAGCGCAGCTCGCCGTCCATCCGGCTCTGCCATTCCTCGACGATCTCTCCGAACAGCGCATGGACCGTCGAGACGCTGGGATTCTCACCCCGCATTTCGCCGGCCGACATGAGGATACCGCTGACAATGGTCTTGCAACGTTCCAGCTCGACTCGCATGTCGGCAAGGTCCTCGCCGAGTTCGCCATTGGCCTTGATCTCGGGCAGGTGGGCCCAGTCGCCAAGGATCACCGACATGGAGGAGAGGGGGGTGCCCAGTTCGTGCGCCGCGCCCGAGGCGAGCAGGCCCATGCGGATGATGTGGTCTTCCTCCGCGGCCTGCTGGCGCAGTGCCGCCAGCGCCTTGTCGCTCTCGCGCCGGTTGCGGTCGAGCCGCACCACGAAGAAGACGAGCAGCACCGCGGCGAGCAGGAAGCAGAACAGGCTGCCGAAGATGTAGAGCCGGAACGGGTTGTCGGAATGCGGCGCGGGCAGTTCGAGCGGCACGTACTGGAAGGTGAGCAGCACCATGCACAGGCAGGTGTTAAGCGCGACCAGCCAGCTCCAGCGGGGTTCGAGGATGACGGCGCCGATCACGATCTGCAGCAGGAACAGGAAGGTGAAGGGGTTGGTTGCGCCGCCGCTGTGGTAGAGTTGCCAGCACAGCGCGACGACGTCGATCATCAACGCCACGAACAGCTCGGCCTGCGAAAACGACCGGCGGCGACGGATCACGCTGGCCGAGCCGAGGTTCACAAGGATCAGCACCAGCGGAGCGATCAGCAGCGCGGCCAAGGGCAGGTGGACGTGCAGGAACTGCTTGACCGAGACTATGGTGATGAGCTGGCCGATCACCGCGATCCAGCGCAGTTGCATCAGAAGGACGATGCTGCGCCAGGTCTCGCTCCCGGAAGTCGGAAAGGCGGCGAGCCTCAACACGCCTGCCTGTTGCCTTTGCGCGTCCAGACGAAAATCATCGCGGCAATCGACATGATCGCCATGGCGAACCAGGTCAGGGCATAGCCGAAGTGATTGTCGGGGAAGTGGATCACGGTAAGGCCCGGCTTCGGAGTGAGCCCGCCGGGGGCCTTGCCGGCTGCGTTCTCGCTCTGGGCGTCGATGAAGACCGGGGCTGCCGGTCCAAGATGGCGCGACCGGGAAAGGGCCGCGATGTCGCGCGAATACCAGCGATCGTTGCCGGGCCGGTTCGATTGCAGCAGGCTCCCGCCCGGCTCATCCTCACGCACCAGCCCGATGACCGAGACGCGGCCTTGCGGCACGCCCTTGCGGACTTGCGCCAGCTTGCTCCCTTCGGGAACGAAGCCGCGGTTAATCCAGACCAGCCTGCCGTCGTCGAGGCGCATCGGCGTCATCGTCCAGTACCCGGTTCCCAGTTCGGTGGCCGCCCGCACCAGTGCGGAGGCCCGGCCGATATAGGTGCCGCGTGCGTTTACGCGAAGATATTCGGCGCTGTCGCTGCCTTTCGCGATCAGGTCAGCAGTGTCGGGCAGGGCGGCGGGCGCGGCATGGACGCGCGCGTCGACGCGGGCGATCAGCGCGTGCTTCCAGTGCATGCGCTGGATTTGCCACACGCCAAGCGCGGCAAAGCCGACCGTCAGCAAAAGCAGAAGCGCGGCGAACCCCCAGGGCCGCCGCGCTTGCTTGATGTCCGGCCCTGCTGAGCGGGGCCCGGTCAGGGCAACTGCCCCATATCGTGGCTCATCGGCATCATGTTGTGATTGAGGTGGTACATGACCCAAAGCGAACCGGAAAGCGCGATCACGACTATGATGATCGTGAAGATCAGCGCCATGACCGTCCAGCCATTCTCGGCCTTCGTGTTCATGTGCAGGAAGTAGATCATGTGGACCACGATCTGCACGATGGCGAAAGCCATGATGACAAGGGCCGTCGCCTGCTTGTCGGCGATGGCCCCGGTCATCACCAGCCAGAACGGGATCGCGGTCAGGATGACCGAGAGGAAGAACCCGATCAGGTAGTCGCGCATGGAGCCGTGGCTGCCGTGATCATCGTGGTGATCGTCGGCGTGCGGGTGCGGGTGGACGTGGTGGTCTGCAGCGCTCATCACAGCATTCCCATGAGATAGACGAAGGTGAAGACGCCGATCCAGATGACGTCGAGGAAGTGCCAGAACAGCGAGAGGCACATCAGGCGGCGCTTGTTGGCCGGGATGAGGCCCTTCTTTGCGATCTGGGCTACCAGCGTGAACAGCCAGACGAGACCGAAGGTGACGTGCAGGCCGTGAGTGCCCACCAGCGAGAAGAACGCGGTGAGGAAGCCCGAACGCATCGGCGTTGCACCTTCGTGGATGAGGTGCGCGAACTCGTAGAGCTCGATCGCGAGGAACGCGGCGCCGAACACAGCGGTGACGAGCAACCAGATCTGGGTCTGGCCGACGCGGTCCTTTTCCATCGCCAGCATGGCAAAGCCATACGTGATCGAGGAGAAAAGCAGCATCGCGGTGTTGAGCGCGACGAGCGGCAGCTCGAACAGGTCCTTGGGCCCGGGCCCCGCTGCGAAGCTGCCGCCCAGGACACCGTAGGCCGCGAACAGCATCGCGAAGATGAGGCAGTCGCTCATCAGGTAGATCCAGAAGCCGAGCATGGTGCTGCCGCCTTCGGGATGATCGTGCTCGTTCAGGTCGTAGAACGCGGCAGTAATCTCGACCGCGCTCGCCTCGGGCGATGATTGCATGGTGGTGGCGTTCATGTCTCAGGCTCCCGCCGCCGCAAGCTGGCGATCGCGCGCCGCCTCGGTCTCGATGACCGTTTCGACCGGGATGTGATAGTCGCGCTTGTAGTTGAAGGTATGGGCGATGGCGTAGCCGATGACCCCGGCGAACGAGAGGGCTGCCAGCCACCAGATGTACCAGATCATCGCGAAGCCGAGGACCAGCGAGAGACCGGCCAGGATCGCGCCTGCGCCCGTACCCTTGGGCATATGGATCGGCCGGAAGCCGCTGGTCGGACGCTGCACGCCGCACCGCTTCATGTCGTCCCAGGCGTCGATGTCGTGGACGATCGGCGTGAAGGCGAAGTTGTACTCCGGCGGCGGCGAACTGGTCGACCACTCGAGCGTGCGGCCATCCCAGGGATCGCCGGTCTCGTCCTTCAGTTCCTCGCGCTTCCAGATCGAGACGGCGAACTGCACCAGCATCGCGGCAATGCCGAGAGCGACCAGGAACGCGCCGAAGGCCGCAACGATGAAGAAGGGCTGGAGCGAAGGATCGTCGAACACGCGCATGCGGCGGGTAACGCCCATCAGGCCCAGGATGTAGAGCGGCATGAAGGCGAACCAGAAGCCGGGGATCCACAGCCAGAAGCTGACCTTGCCCCAGAATTCGTTCAGCTTGAAGCCGAAGGCCTTGGGCCACCAGTAGTTGATCGCCGCGAAGATGCCGAACAGCACGCCGCCGATGATCACATTGTGGAAGTGGGCGATCAGGAACAGCGAGTTGTGCAGCACGAAGTCGGCAGGCGGCACTGCGAGCAGCACGCCGGTCATGCCGCCGACCACGAAGGTCAGCATGAAGGCGACCGTCCACATCATCGGCAACTCATAGCGGATGCGGCCGCGGTACATCGTGAACAGCCAGTTGAAGAGCTTTGCGCCGGTCGGGATCGAGATGACCATCGTGGTAATCCCGAAGAACGAGTTGACGCTCGCGCCCGAACCCATCGTGAAGAAGTGGTGGAGCCACACGAGGTACGAGAGGATGGTAATGACCAGCGTCGCGTAGACCATTGACGAGTAGCCGAACAGGCGCTTGCCGCAGAAGGTCGAGGTGACTTCAGAGAAGACGCCGAAGAGCGGCAGGATCAGGATGTAGACCTCGGGGTGGCCCCAGATCCAGATCAGGTTCACGTACATCATCGGCGAGCCGCCGAAGTCGTTGGTGAAGAAGTTGAAGCCGAGATAGCGGTCGACCGTCAGCATCGTCATCACAGCCGTCAGCACCGGGAAGGCGGCAACGATCAGGACGTTGGTGCACAGCGAAGTCCAGGTGAAGATCGGCATGCGCATCATGGTCATGCCCGGCGCGCGCATCTTGACGATGGTCGCGATCAGGTTGACGCCTGATAACAGCGTGCCGACACCGGCTATCTGCAGGGCCCAGATGTAGTAGTCGACGCCGACCCACGGGCTGTAGGCGAAGTTGGACAGCGGCGGATAGGCCAGCCATCCGGTCTGCGCGAACTCGCCCACGAACAGGCTCATCATGACGAGAACCGCGCCGGCCGTCGTCATCCAGAAGCTGAAGTTGTTGAGGAACGGGAACGAGACGTCACGCGCGCCGATCTGCAGCGGCACGATGTAGTTCATCAGGCCGGTGACGAAGGGCATCGCCACGAAGAAGATCATGATCACGCCGTGGGCGGTAAAGATCTGGTCGTAGTGATGGGCGTTGAGGTAGCCCTCGTTGCCGTTGAAGGCGATCGACTGCTGAATGCGCATCATGACCGCGTCGGCAAAGCCGCGCAGGAACATGACGAGTCCCAGCACCATGTACATGATGCCGATCTTCTTGTGGTCCACGCTGGTGAACCACTCCTTCCAGAGATAGCCCCAGAGCTTGAAATAGGTCAGCCCGGCGAGCAGCGCCGCGCCGCCCAGGGCGACGACGACGAAAGTCGCCAGGACGATCGGTTCGGTGGGAATGGCATCCCACCACAGGCGGCCCAGCAACAGGCTCCAGTGCGAATGATCTACGGCTTCCATGTCGTCAGTTCCGGGAAATCAGGAGGGGGCGCGCCGGCGCGTCGTCGTTCTGGTCGAAAGCGACGGACTGCGGGGCGGAAAGGCCGGCGCCGGTCAGCGAACGCAAGCTGGCGGGGGCCTTCACGGTATTCTCAGGGGCCTTGCCGGGCTCCTGCTTGCACAGGGCGCGGACCCAGGCCAGTTCGCGCCTGGCGGCGGCGTCGGGATTGGCGTTCGCTTCTGCGGAGGCACGGCGACCGTACTTGTCGTAGGCGAGCATCTCGACATTGCGGATGCCGGCTTTGCCAAGGCCGCCGCGCGCGTCAATCGCCATCATCTCGCTCATGCACATCTTGCCCGGCTCCACGCACATGTCGAGGATGGCGCCATAGAGGTCTGCATCGACCGAGGCATAGCGGGCGACCGGGTTCTTCTCGCTCGGCTTTTCGAGCTGGAGGTAAGTCGCGCGGTCGAGTGTGCCGGCACTGTCCTTGCCCCCGGCCTTGACGCCGTCGGCCCACCTGGTGAAGTCCGCGCCGGTAACCGAGTGCGTGGCGAAGCGCATGTTCGAAAAGCCCGCGCCCGAGTAGTTGGCCGAGAGGCCGACGAAGTCGCCAGTCTCGTTCATCACCGCGTGCAGGCGCGTTTCCATACCCGGCATCGCGTAGATCTGGCCGGCCATGGCCGGAACGTAGAACGAGTTCATCACGCTCGACGAGGTGATCTTGAACTGTAGCGGGCGGTTGGTCGGCAGGACCAGTTCGTTGACGGTTGCGATGCCCTGCTGGGGGTAGATGAACAGCCATTTCCAGTCGAGCGCGACGACTTCGACTTCGAGCGGCTCGGCATCGTGCGCAACAGCTGTCTGCGCGTCGATGCGGCCGATCGTGCGATAGGGGTCGAGCAGGTGGGTGGCCACCCAGGTCAGCGCGCCAAGGCAGATGATGATGAGCAGCGGCGCTGCCCAGATCACCAGCTCGAGCTGGGTAGAGTGATCCCAGTCCGGCTCGTAGGTCGCTTCCTTGTTCGACGCGCGGTACCGCCACGCGAAGAAGATCGTGAGCGCCATGACCGGAACGATGATCAGCAGCATCAGCACGGTCGAGATGACGACGAGGTCACCTTGCTGTTGCGCGACATCGCCGGCCGGGTCGAGCACGACCGAATTGCAGGCTGAAAGGGCGCCCGTCAGCGCCAGTGCGGCGGCGGTGCGGGCGACGGGGACTCGGGCCAGCGCGGACAGAAGGCGCGGCGATGGGGGAGACTCGGGAGAGCGCATGGCGCAGCGCCTAGGCCGATGCTGCGAATGCGAACATAGGACATTTTGTCCAATCCCCTTGATGGCGATCAATGACGATAGGGCGCAAATGTGACGTCGGGCGCTGCGTGCGTCCCGCAAGTGATTCGTCCGTGAAAGGCGCTGGAACGCGGCGCCGGGCATGGACCAGAAACAAAGGCCGCGAGATCCAGATGACCAGCACCCCCCAGACCGGCGAAGGAGTCCGCGAAGCCCTGGGCCTGCCTATCTTCAAGGAACATCACAAGCCCTCGCCGGGCGAAATCGCAATCGGCGTAATCATTGGCCGCACCTCGGAATTCTTCGACTTCTTTGTGTACGCCATCGCCTCGGTGCTGGTGTTTCCGCAGCTGTTCTTCCCCTTCGTCGATCCGCTGACCGGTACGCTCTATTCCTTCGCAATCTTCGCACTGGCCTTTATCGCGCGCCCGGTCGGTTCGCTCGTCTTCATGGCCATCGACCGAGCCTATGGCCGCGGCACCAAGCTGACGATCGCGCTGTTCATGCTCGGCGGATCGACGGCGGCCATCGCCTTCCTGCCTTCCTATGCCGATGCCGGCACCACCTCGATCTGGCTGCTGGCGCTGCTGCGCCTGGGGCAGGGCTTCGCGCTGGGCGGCACGTGGGACGGCCTCGCTTCGCTGCTCGCGCTCAATGCGCCGGAGAACCGCCGCGGCTGGTACGCGATGATCCCGCAGCTGGGGGCGCCGTTCGGCCTGATCGTGGCGAGCACGCTGTTTGCCTACATGATTGCCTCTTTGCCTGCCGCCGACTTCCTCGACTGGGGCTGGCGTTATCCGTTCTTCGTGGCTTTCGCCATCAACGTCGTCGCGCTCTTCGCGCGTCTGCGCATCGTGGTGACCGCCGAGTTCGAACACCTGTTCAACAGCCGCGACCTGCAGCCGGTCAGCGTGCTCGGCACGATCCGCAGCGAATGGCGTACCATCGTGATCGGCGCCTTCGCACCGCTCGCCAGCTTCGCGCTGTTCCACATGGTCTCGGTGTTCCCGCTGTCCTGGGTGTTCCTCTTTACCCGCGAAGCGCCGACGAGCTTCCTGCTCATCGAGGCGATGGCGGCAGCCTTCGGTGTCGTCGCGGTCATCGCTTCGGGCCGTCTGGCCGACAGGTTCGGTCGCCGCCGCCTTCTGGGCGCCTGCGCCGTGGGCATCGCTGTGTTCTCCGGTTTTGCGCCGCAGTTGCTCGATGCAGGCACGGCCGGTGAAATCGTGTTCATGGTGATCGGCTTTATCTTGCTGGGCCTTGCCTTCGGGCAGTCCTCAGGCGTCGTCGCCTCGGGCTTCGCAACCGAGCACCGCTATACCGGTTCGGCGCTGACCAGCGACCTTTCCTGGCTGTTCGGTGCAGGCTTCGCGCCGCTGGCCGCGCTGCTGCTGTCGGTCAACTTCGGCCTGATAGCCTCGGGCGGCTACCTGCTTTCGGGCGCGCTCGGCACGCTGCTGGCGCTCTGGTTCAACTCGGAGCTCGCAAGCCGCAATTGAGGCACCTGCGAGACGGATGTCTTGAGAAGGCCGGGATGTGCATTGCGCGTCCCGGCCTTTTTCCATCTTCTAGAGAGTAGGGGTTCAATCCCGGTTTCCGGCGTCTCCGGCAAGGCCGCGCAGGATCGGGCAGTCGGGCCGCTCGTCGCCGTGGCACTGCTCCGACAGGTCACGCAGGGTTGCGCGCATGGCTTCGAGGGCCGCGATCTTCTCGCCCAGTTCATCGATGTGGCGCAGGGCCATTTCCTTGACTTCGCTGCTGGCCCGCTCACGGTTGTCCCACAGGTCCAGCAGGGCCTCGATTTCGCTGAGCGAGAAGCCGAGGTCGCGCGCATTGGCGATGAAATGCAGGCGGTGGACGTCCTGCGCGTCGTAGTCGCGATAGCCGCTGTCGCGCCGCAAGGGCGGCGGGACAAGGCCGATCTTTTCGTAATGGCGGATCATGCGCTGTGACACGCCGCTCCTGCGCGATGCCTCGCCGATGTTCACAGCGAGACCCGATTGAGGCGCAGGGCATTGCTGATGACGCTCACCGAGGAGAGCGACATCGCCGCGGCGGCGATGATCGGAGAGAGCAGGATGCCGAAGAAGGGATAGAGCAGCCCCGCGGCAATCGGTACACCGGCGGCATTGTAGAAGAAGGCGAAGAACAGGTTCTGGCGAATGTTCGCCATCGTCGCGCGGCTCAGGTGCCGGGCATGGACGATGCCTTTCAGGTCTCCCCGCAGGAGCGTAACCCCGGCGCTCTCGATGGCAACATCGGTGCCCGATCCCATCGCGATCCCTACGTCTGCCGCAGCGAGGGCAGGGGCATCGTTCACCCCGTCGCCCGCCATCGCAACGATCCGCCCTTCGGCCTTCAGCTTCGCGACGACCGCGCTCTTCTGGTCGGGCAGGACTTCCGCCTCCACATCCTCGATCCCGAGTTTGTGCGCGACGGCCTGCGCCGTCGTGCGATTGTCGCCGGTGAGCATGACGACACGGATGCCGTCCGCACGCAGCGACTTGAGCGCCTCGGGCGTGGTGGCCTTCACCGCATCGGCAATCGCGACGATTCCGGCGGCCTTGCCGTCGATGCCGACGAAAATCGCCGTCGCACCATCGCGGCGCAGGTCATCGGCCTCGACCTGCATCGGCCCGGTGGCAATTCCGTGTTCTTCCATGAATCGGGCGTTTCCAAGCACGACCTTGCGGCCTTCCACGGTGCCGAGCGCTCCCTTGCCGGTAGGCGAATCGAACTCGCTAACGTCAGGAAGGGTGATCGACCGTTCCTCCGCGGCGCGGACGATCGCCGCGGCCAGGGGGTGTTCCGAAGCGCGCTCGACCGCGGCGGAGAGACGCAGCAGTTCGTTCTCGCTGCCGCCCTCGGCGGTGACGACCTTCACGACCGAGGGCTTGCCTTCTGTAAGCGTGCCGGTCTTGTCGACGACAAGCGTATCGACCTTCTCGAACTGTTCGAGAGCTTCGGCATTGCGGATCAGCACACCCATCCCGGCGCCGCGCCCCACGCCGACCATGATCGACATCGGCGTTGCCAGACCCAGTGCGCACGGGCAAGCGATGATCAGCACCGACACGGCGGCGATCAGAGCATGGGAAAAGCGCGGTTCCGGGCCCCAGATCGCCCAGATCGCAAAGGCGGCCACGGCGACGGCGAGAACGGTGGGCACGAAGAGGCCGGCGACCCGGTCTGCCAGCCCCTGAATCGGCGCGCGCGAACGCTGCGCTTCGGCGACCATCTGGACGATGCGCGCCAGCATCGTGTCTCGCCCGACTTTTTCAGCACGCACGATCAACGCACCGCTCTGGTTGATGGTGCCGCCGATGACGGTATCGCCAACGGTCTTCGTGACCGGCATGGATTCCCCGGTGATCATTGCTTCGTCGAGCGCCGAACGGCCGTCCTCGACCAGGGCGTCGACCGGAACCTTCTCGCCCGGACGCACGCGCAGCCTGTCGCCCGTGGCGATGTCCTCGATCGCGACTTCCGCCTCGCTGCCATCGTCCGCAATCCGGCGCGCGGTCCGCGGCGCCAATTCGAGCAGTGCCTTGATCGCGCCGGATGTGCGCTCACGTGCGCGCAGTTCGAGGACCTGTCCCAGCAGGACGAGGACGGTGATGACCGCCGCAGCCTCGAAATAGACCGGGACGGTGCCGTCGGCGTTGCGGAACGATGGCGGGAATGCGGAAGGGGCGAGCGCTGCGACCATGCTGTAGATCCACGCCACGCCGGTACCCATCGCGATCAGCGTGAACATGTTGAGGTTGCTTGATTTCACCGAGGCCCAACCCCGCTCGAAGAAGGGCGCACCGGCCCAGACGACGACTGGCGTCGCCAGCACCAGCTGGATCCAGATCGAGGTGCGCATCGGCACGAGGTGGTGGATCGCCGGAAACAGGTGTCCGCCCATCTCCAGTACGAAGACCGGCAGGGCGAGGGTGAGGCCGATCCAGAACCGCCGCGTCATGTCGATCAGTTCGTGGTTCGGACCGCTGTCGAGTGAAATCGTCTCGGGCTCCAGTGCCATGCCGCAGATCGGGCATGAGCCGGGATGGTCCTGCCGGATTTCCGGATGCATCGGGCACGTCCACACGGCGCCTTCGGGCACGTCCTCGGGCGGCGCGTCTGATGGGTTCAGGTAGCGCTCGGGATCGGCCTCGAACTTCTCCCGGCACCGCGCGCTGCAAAAGTAATGATCGCGCCCGTCATGCTCGCTGCGGTGCTTTGCCGTAGCGGGATCGACGGTCATGCCGCATACCGGATCGCGCACCGCTGCGTCGTCGTGCGCCGCGGCGTCGTGATGGTGATGGTGGCACTGCCCATGCTGCGTCATTGTTCGTCTCCAGAAGTGACGCAGCATGGAATGGACCCTGACACGATGTCAGAGTCAAGTGCAGTGAACTCGGTCGTTGCTCCGCCGCCCGATCTCGCGCGAAGGAACCTTACTAAGCGTCGCCGCAGCAGTTGCGCGACACGCTGGCAGCTGCCTCAAATCCTGCGGCAATCAGCGCGCCGGAAGCACCACCGCGCGGCATTCGCCAAAGCCGATCGGGACGTATCCCTCGGCATTCGCCGTTGCACGCAAGGTGACTTCGTCGCCATCTTCCAGGAAAGTGCGCGTCTCGCCGGTGGGCAGGGTGATCGGCTCCTTGCCGCCGCTGGTAAGCTCAAGCAGGCTGCCGAAGCCGTCGCGGGTCGGCGCGGAGATGGTGCCGGTTCCCAGCAGGTCGCCCGGTTGCAGGTTGCAGCCGTTCGATGCGTGGTGGGTGACGATCTGCTGCACGGTCCAATACATGTTGCTGGCCGGACCGTGGCTGAGACGGAAGGGCTCCATGCCGGCCTCGCGCATTTTTGCGCTGCACAGGAAAACCTCGAGTGTCACGGCAAGCGCGCCATGCGCGCGATCTTTGCCGTCCGTGAGATAGTCGAGCGGGGCAGGGTCGCCCTCGGGGCGCGGAGGCTGGGCCATGCGGAAGGGCGCCATGGCCTCGGGCGTCACGACCCACGGCGATATCGTCGAATGGAAGTTCTTCGCAAGAAAGGGGCCGAGCGGCTGGTATTCCCATGCCTGGAAATCGCGTGCCGACCAATCGTTCAGCAGGCAGAATCCCGCGATATGGTTCGCCGCTTCGGCCATCGCGATCGGTGTGCCCAGATCATTGCCCTGACCGATCCAGACGCCCAGTTCCAGTTCGTAGTCGAGCCGCACGCTGGGGCCGAAGACGGGTGTATCGGCCTCAGGTGGCTTGCGCTGGCCGCTGGGGCGCACGAGCGGCACACCCGACGCGCGGATCGAGGATGCGCGGCCATGGTAGCCGATGGGCACGTACTTGTAGTTGGGCAGCAGCGGATTGTCGGGGCGGAACTGGCGTCCGACGTTGTTGGCGTGGTGAATGCCGACATAGAAGTCGGTGTAGTCGCCGATCCGTGCGGGCAGGTGCAGCGTGCATGTATTGGCTGGATGAAGGTGCGGCTCGACGGCGCTGCGCTTGTCGCTCTCGGTGAGTAGCTGGCTCAGGCGAACGCGCAAGGCTCTCCGGTCGCTTTCGGGCAGGGCCATCAGCGCGTTCAGGCTGTCCGAGCCTGTGGTGCCCGAGGTTGCATCGGGGAGCAGGCCGGCCGTGGCGCAGGCTGACAGGTCGAGGATCATGTCGCCGATCGCCACGCCGATGCGCGCAGCCTTGCCCGCCGGAGAGAATACACCGAACGGGAGGTTCTGGACCGGGAAGTCGCGATGCCCTTTGGCGCTTTCAACCCAGCTTGCGAGGGCCGGATCGTGCGTCGCGTCGGTCTGCCAGAAAGTCATGTCTCGCTTATCCCTGTTTGCGGGCGAAAGCTGTGTGCCGCCCATGCCATTCGAACGCGGGCCCGGCTGCGTCGTTCCGACGCGCGAGGCAGCTATTTCCTACCATTCTTGCAGATAGGCTGCGAATTTGCCGTTCAAACTTGGCGTTGCGGTCATGCGATTTGACGCATAACTTCAGATTTATCCGATTATCTGAGAGAATACGTCAAAATGGATGCGCTGGACCGTAAGATTGTAGCGGAATTGCAGAAGGATGGCGCACTCAGCCATCCCGAGCTGGCGCTAAGGGTCGGCAGTACGGCACCGTCCTGCTGGCGGCGGGTCAAACAACTTGAGGAGGTCGGCGTTCTTCGCGGTGTGGTAAGGCTCGCCGATCCCAAGCTGCTCGGGCAGACGGTCAAGGTGATCTGCCAGGTGCGCATGCATAGTCACACCAATGAAAACGTGGCCGAGTTCGAAGCGCTGATGCGCGGGCATCCGCAGGTCACGGAATGCTATTCTATGTCGGGGGAATGGGACTATCTGCTCCACGTCGTTGCCGAGGACGTGGAGGAATACGAGAAGTTTCTGGCGCACACGCTGCTGAAGCACCCTGCCGTGGGCGCGGCATCGTCCCATTTTGCGCTCCGCACGGTGAAGTACGAAACGGCGCTGCCGATCAAGGGTACCGGTAAGGGATAGGCAACTCGCGGCTCAGCTGTTGATCGGCGAAATTCCGTCCAGGCCAAGGCGGGACAGGAGTACGTCGACAAATCCCTGTATCTCCACTTTGGTCGGAGGATTGGGCCTGATGATCGCATCCGAACGGAAGCCGACGATGGCAGTGTGAACCAGTCGCGAAAGATCGCGCGCATCGTCTTCATCGAAGCGGGTGGCGAAGTATTCCTTCATGTGTGCTAGCAGACGCGCTGGGCCGCGCGCATAGAATGCCTCGACGATTTCGGGAAAGCGCCCGCCTTCGGTCAGGATCAGGCCGAAGAGGCGACGCGAATTCTCGTCCATGAGCTTTTCGAGCAGCGTGACGCAGAGCTTGCTCAAGTTGGCAGTGCTGAAGCGGTTGTCCTTCAGGGCTTCTTCCATTTCTCGGCCGAAGCAATCGACGCGATGGTCGATGACCGCGATGAAAAGGTCTTCTTTCGATGCGAAGTGAGACCACAGCGTCGTCTTAGATCCGCCAAGCTCATCGGCTACAGCTGACATGCTGGTTGCCGCGTAACCGTGCTCCAGGAAAGAATGCGTGGCGATCGCTACGATCTCCGCGCGCTTTCTCGCCTTGTTGAGTTCCCGTTTGCCAAGTTTCTCTGTCATGTCTGTACTGTGCAGTACACTTTCCAGTTGACACTGACAAGGAGGGGCACAATAAAAAGTGTACGCATGAGTACGACATTATCCTCTCGAGTCGCGGTGGCTTCCATGCTGGCTGTGACCCTTTCGCTTTCCGCCTGCGCTGCGCCCGATCTCGGGCCGCGGCCCCAGATGCGCGCACCCGCGCATCTCGACAGTGGGCGGTCCCTGCAGACTTCGGCGACCGATGCCGCTTGGCCGCGTGAGCAGTGGTGGAAAGCCTACGGCGATCCCCAGCTCGACGCGCTGGTGGATGAGGCGCTGGCCAATTCGCCCAGTGTGGCCATGGCTGAAGCGCGCATTCGTCAGGCGCGCGGTGCTGCGCAGGTCTCTGGCGCGCAAACCCAGCCTCAGCTCGGCGGGCGTGGCTCGGCCGGGCTGACGAAGCAGAGCTACAACAACGGCGTGCCCATTTCCGTTGTGCCCAAGGGCTGGAACAGCACCGGCACGCTTGCGCTGACCGGCGATTTCGACCTCGACCTGTGGGGTAGGGCGCGCAAGGAACTTGCTGCTGCCACGTCGGAAGAAATGGCTGCGCAGGCGGACGCCCGGCAGGCGGAGCTGATGCTTTCGTCCAATGTCGTGTCGTCCTACTTCGACTTGGGGCGTCTCGTCGCACGGGGCAAGGCGCTCGCTGAAGCGGTCAAGGCGCGCCAGTCGATGGTGGACCTGACCGGCCAGCGCGTGGAGCAGGGTCTCGATAACGAGTCTCCGTTACGCCAGGCGCAGACCGCCGCGGCGCAGGCGCGCGTTGCGCTTTCGGCCAACCAGGAAGATGAACTGCTGCGCCGCCATGCGCTTGCGGCGTTGCTGGGTGCCGGGCCGGACCGCGGCCTTGCGATCCCCGCTCCCGCGATCGACAGTCTGCCCGAAACGCCCGTTCCTGCCGATGCCGGCATCGCACTTGCCGGCCGTCGTCCGGATATCGTGGCTGCGCGGTTGCGCGCCGAAGCGGCCGCATCGCGGATCGACGCTGCCAAGGCTGCCTACATGCCCGACATTTCGATCAGCGGTTTGATCGGCCTGACATCGCTCGGCCTGTCGAACCTGATCGACAGCGGATCGACTTACGGCAATGTGGGCGGTGCGCTCAGTCTGCCGATCTTCCAGGGCGGACGCCTCAAGGGCCAGTTCACCCAGGCCCGCGGCGGCTACGACGCGGCAGTCGCCAATTATAACGACACGGTCGTCGGCGCGCTCCGCGACGTCGCCGACACGCTGGCAAGCCGCAATGCGGCGGCCCAGCAGGAGAAGGATGCCTTTCAGGCACGAGAGCAGTCAGCTGCAGCTTACGATATTGCGCTCAAGCGCTATCGTGGCGGCCTGTCGAACTATCTCGAAGCCCTGACCACCGAGACCGCGGCATTGCAGGCGCGTACCTCGGCGATCGATGCCCATTTCCGGACCCTTGCCCTCGAAGTCGCGCTCAAGCGCGCTCTGGGCGGCGGGTTCGACGACAATTCCAGCGAGAAGGCTCCCGACAATGAGTAACGAGGTGCAGGACCTGCCTGCGGATGACGCAAACGGAGCCGGCGAGGCCAGTGTTATCGATCAGAAGCGGCGCAAGCCGTTGCTGATCGGTCTGGCCGTGGCCGTGCTTGCGGTCGGCGCGCTGTACTTCCTTTATGATGTGTTCATCGGCAGCCGTTCGGTCTCGACCGACAATGCCTATGTCGTTGGGGACACCGCGCAAGTGACCCCGCTGACCAGCGGGCAGGTGGCCGAAGTGCTGGTGACCGACACGCAGCCGGTGAAGAAGGGTCAGCTTCTTTTCCGTCTCGACGATACCGACCAGAAGATCGCGTTCGCCCAGGCCGAGGCCGGGCTGGCCTATGCGCAGCGGCGCTATGCCCAGTCGATCGCCAACAACAGTGCCCTTGGCGCTGCAGCCGATGCCAGTGCGCAACAGATCGCGTCTGCCAAGGCCCGCCTCGCATCGGCCAACGCCTCTCTTGCCAAGGCCCAGGCCGACTACAAGCGCCGCGCAGCCCTGGCGAACAGCGGTGCGGTGTCCGCGGAAGAGCTGGCCGCTGCGCGTGAGGCGCTCACTTCGGCGCAGGCGGCGGCAAGCCAGGCCAAGGCGGCTCTGGATGAAGCGCAATCGAACGCGGTCAGCGCGCGCAAGAAGGAGCAGGCCTCAGTGGCCCTTACTTCGGGCACCACGAATGAAACCGCGCCCGAGATCCGTCTGGCCAAGGCTCGGCTGGCGCAGGCAAAGCTCGACCTCCAGCGTACCGTGGTGCGCGCGCCGGTCGATGGCGTGATCGCGAAGCGTTCGATCCAGGTTGGCCAGAAGGTTGAGACCGGCTCGGTCGCGATGATCGTGGTCCCGGTCAACCGTCTCTACGTCAACGCAAACTTCAAGGAAGACCAGCTCGGCAAGGTCCGCTCGGGCCAGAAGGCGACCGTGGTTTCCGACTTCTACGGCAGCGATGTCACCTATCATGGCAAGGTCGTGGGCTTCTCCGGCGGTACCGGCGCAGCATTCTCGCTGATTCCGGCGCAGAACGCGACGGGGAACTGGATCAAGGTCGTGCAGCGACTGCCGGTGCGTATCGAACTCGATCCCAAGGAACTGGAGGAGCACCCGCTGCGCATCGGTCTGTCGATGGAAGCTGAAATCGACCTGACGGATCCGAAGTAATGGCGGGCGCGGCAACAGCACCTGCCGGGACGGGCCCGGGCGAGGCAGTGCCTCGCCCCCTGACCGGAATACGGCTGATCGTGGCCGGCTTCGTGCTGGCCATGGCGAACTTCATCGTCGTGCTCGATTTGACGATCGCCAACGTTTCGGTGCCGCATATCGCAGGCGGCCTGGCCGTCTCGGTTTCGAGCGGTACCTGGGTGATTACCTCCTACGCCGTCGCCGAAGCGATCTGCGTGCCGTTGACGGGCTGGCTGGCGGGGCGCTTCGGCACCCTACGCGTCTTCCTGTATTCGCTAGTAGGCTTCGCGGTCTTCTCCGCGCTTTGCGGCCTGTCCAGCACGCTGGGCATGCTGGTTCTGTTCCGCATCGGACAAGGCTTCTGCGGCGGTCCGCTGATGCCGCTGACCCAGACGCTGCTTTTGCGAATCTTCCCCAAGGAAATGCATTCACGCGCCATGGCGATGTGGGCGATGACCGTCGTCACCGCGCCGATTGCCGGCCCGATCCTCGGTGGCTGGATCAGTGACAACTGGTCGTGGGAATGGATCTTCTTCATCAACGTGCCGCTCGCCGTTCCGATCTTCTTCGGCATCGCGACTTTGCTGCGCGGGGCTGAGACGCCGACCAGGAAGCTGCCTATCGACAGGATCGGACTGGTGCTGCTGGTGATCTGGGTCGGCGCCTTCCAGATGATGCTCGACCTTGGTCGTGAAGAGGACTGGTTCAGCTCCACCAAGATTGTGATCATGGCCTGCGTGGCTGCCGTGTTCTTCGCAGCATTCGTGATCTGGGAACTGACCGAGAAACATCCCATCGTCGACTTGAAGGTCTTCCGCCACTCAGGCTTCACGGCGGCGACGATATCCTTGATGATTGCATTCGGGACCTACTTCTCGTCGGTCGTGGTCATTCCGCAATGGCTGCAGACGTCGATGGGATACACGGCCACCGATGCCGGCTTTGCCATGGCGTTCAGCGGCATCCTGGCCGTGGCCGTGTCTCCCGTTGTGCCCCGTCTGATGCAGAAGTTCGACCCGCGCCTGCTGGTGTTCGTCGGCATTTCCTGGATCGGCTTCTGTTCGATGCTGCGATCGTACTGGTCGACGGATTCGACGTTCTGGATGATATCGATGCCCCAGCTTCTGCAGGGGGCAGGGGTCTCGCTGTTTATCGTGCCGCTCACCACGATCAGCCTCAGCTCGGTCAACCTTGAGGAGACCGCGACGGCATCGGGCATCGCCAACTTCGCGCGAACGCTGGCGGGTGCCGTGGCGACGGCTCTGGTCACTACGTACTGGAACGATGCCTCGCGCATGGATACGGCCGAGATGGTCGGGACCCTCAATGGCGTCGAGCAGGTGTCCAGTACACTGCAGCATCAGGGCTTCAGCGCCGAGCAGGCTGCAGCCTCAATTTCCCAGATCGTGGAATTGCAGGGCACGGCGCTTGGGACCACGCACCTCTTCGCCATCTCTGCGGTTGTTCTGGTGATTGCCGCCTCGACGATCTGGGTCGCCCCGCGTCCGCCAAAGGATATGAAGCCGCAGGCGGCACACTGACCCCCCGAGCGTCCGGCCCCCCTCCACTGGACGTTCAAAAAAGAAGCGAGCGGACGACCACCTTGCCCGGTGTCGCCCGCTCGCTTTGCTTTCAGGGTGAGTGGATCAGCCTTCCGAGCCGCAGTTCGCGAGGATGTCGGCGGCCAGTTCCTCGAGACGCAGTTCGCTGTCGACCGCACCGGCTTCGACCGCCGCTGCCGGAGCCTGCGGGACGGTGGCGGTGTTGCGGTCCTGGGCAAGGGTGCGGCAGCCCGCGGCCTGAAGCAGCTTGAGACCCTTCGCGCCGTCTTCGCCCATGCCGGTCAGCACGGCGCCGATGGCAGGCATCGAAGCGCGCGCGATCGAGCCGAACAGCAGCGTTGCCGAAGGACGGAAACCTTCGACCGGATCGCGCTCGACAAGGCGCAGCCTGGCCGGAGCGCCGGGTTCGACGATCACGTGCTTGCCCGGATCGGAAGCGATGTAGACCGTGCCCGAGCTCAGTTCAGCGCCATCGGCAGCCGCTTTGACCGCACAGGGGAAGTCCTTGTTGGCACGGTCGATGAACATCTGCGCCAGTGCCGGTTCGGTCTGCAGGATGATCACGGTCGGGGGGCAGTTCTTGGGATAGCGCGAGAGCACTTCGGTCAGTGCATCGACGCCGCCCATCGACGCGCTGAAGGCCGCGATCTTGCCGTTGCTGACGTAGCCGCCGCCGGCTTCGGCCTCGGCCTCGGCCTTGGGGCCGCGATTGCGCGGCTTGTCGCGCACGTTCGAATTCGCCGCGGCAAGCACGATCTTGCCAAGTTTGCCCACCGTCTTGGCGAACTGCTCCGGCGTCGCCTTGAGCGGCTTGGGGAAGCATTCCACCGCGCCCAGTTCGAAAGCCTTGAGCGAGGTTTCGGTACCGCTCTGGGTAAGGCTGGACAGCATGACAACCGGCAGCGGGTTGGTGGTCATGATCTCTTCGAGGAATTCGATGCCGCTCATCCCGGGCATCTCGACGTCGAGCGTTACCACGTTCGGCATCAGTTCTGCGATCTGGTCGCGGGCCTCGGCGGCATTGGCGGCCGTGCCGACGACGCGAATGTTCTTCGTCTGCTCGAGAACATCGCAAAACAGGGCGCGCATAGCCGCTGAATCGTCGACTACCAGTACGCGGGCGTCATGCATGAGGGAGAAACCTTCTCGCTGAATAGTGAATATCGATTGCCTGTGCTGGATACCACTAATTCAGCGATCAAAATCCTTAACCAATCTACGGACATCGCCTGAGTTGGTAGCAAACGAGGTTTTGGCAAGGCGCCGTGTAGCGTGGCCTTCGTCAGTGGTTCGCAGACGATTTTTCGGCTCGATCGGAAGGTCATCGCGTTGCCCTAAGTTAACGATCTGGACGCGTGGAATTGGGCAGGTGGAGTGCCCGAATGACCGTCTCCTGACCGTTTCCCTAAGGATAACTGCGTAGGACCAGTGACATAGTGACGGAAAGGCTGTGGTCGTATTCAGCGACCAACTGTTGGGGGCACAATGAACAGCATTATCTTGCCGGCGCGCTGTGACCGCGCCGCTGCCGAAGCGATATGGCCGGAACTGGTTGCGGCAATGGGCGATGGCCCGACCGCGATCGACGGTTCGGGTGTGGAGCACGTCGGCCAGGCGGTGCTCCAGCTCCTCGTGTCCGCGCGCCGCAGCGATGGCGGAGCGACAATCACGCCGTCCCCGGCACTTCTCGATGCGGCCCAGCTGACCGGCCTGACCTCGGAACTCTTCGAAGAGAGCAAATTATGAGCCCTGAAGAAATCCAACAGATCTTCTTTGCCGAGTGCGAGGAATCGCTGGCGGCCGCGGAAAGCGGCCTCGCGGCCTGTCAGGCTGGAACGCAGGATGCCGATACCGTCAATGCCGTCTTCCGCGCGGTTCACTCGATCAAGGGCGGTGCGGGGGCTTTCGGCTACGTAGCGCTTCAGGCCTATACCCATACGTTCGAGACACTGCTGTCTGATGTTCGCGAAGGGCTGGTGGCGATCGAAAGCAAGCTCGTCGACCTGCTGCTCCGTGCGCTCGATACGCTCTCTGACCACGTAGAGGCGGCGCGTGAAGGCGGCGATGCGCCTGCCGACGCGGCGCTGATCAGCGAAATGGAAGCGTCCATGGCAGCCAATGCCGGCGGTGCTTCCGAAGCGGTCGAGCAAGCCCCGGCCGAGCCGGAAGTGAGCGAACCGGCTTCGTATGATTCGGACGCCGAAAGCAGTTCCGACTACGAACTCGATCTCGATGCGCTGCTCGACGATCTAACCGCAGGCTTTGACCCGGCTCCGGCCAAGGCAGCCGAAGCGGCGCCGGAAAAGCGTTGGAAGGTCCACCTTCGTCCGCACTCGGGCGCCATGCGCAATGGCAGCGAGCCGCTGCTGATGGTGCGCGAGATCGCCAGCCTCGGCGGCGAATGCGTGCATTGCGACATCTCGCAGGTTCCGCCGCTCGATGCTTTCGATCCGGCGCAGGGTTATCTGGGCTGGACGTTCTCGATGCCCGAGGCGGCCAGCGAGGATTCGGTTCGCGAGATATTCGATTTCATCGGTGACGACTGCGCGCTCGCATTCGGCGATGATGCAGAAATTCCCGAGGTGATCATCGTAGCCGCGGCCCCCAAGCCCGTGCCTGCACCGGTTGCGCCTGTGCCCGTGAGTGAACCGAAGGCCGCGACCCCGCAAGCTTCAGCGCCCGTCGCTGCCGCTCCGCAGCCCGCACCGTCTCCGGTTCAGGAACCGCCTGCCGATGCCGCCGCGAAGGCTGCACCGGGTGCTCCCCCGGCACCCCCGGCAGGTGGGCAATCGATTCGCATCGATCTGTTCAAGCTCGACCGCCTGATCGACCTCGTCGGCGAACTCGTGATTGCGCAGGCCATGCTCGTTCAGCGCCTTGGCGCCAACGGTATCACCGCGAACGAGGAGCTTTCGCTGCTCGAGACGCTGACCCGCGACATCCAGGAAAGCGCGATGTCGATTCGCGCGCAGCCGATCTCGAGCGTCTTCAGCCGGGTGCCGCGCATCCTGCGCGAACTGGCGTCCTCGACCGGTAAACACGTCAAGCTCGACGTCATCGGTGAGACGACCGAACTCGACAAGACGGTGATCGAACGCCTCGGTGAACCGCTCACACACCTCATCCGCAATGCCGTCGACCATGGCATCGAGAGCGCCGAGGATCGTATCGCCGCAGGCAAGGCGCCGGAAGGTACCCTCACGCTTTCGGCCGAGCACCGCTCGGGCCGCATCCTCATTTCGATCGCCGACGACGGCGCGGGCATCAACCGCGAACGCGTGCTGGCCAAGGCCGTGGAGAAGGGCATCGTCAGCGCGGATGCGCAGCTGACTGCCGAGGAAATCGACAACCTCATCTTCGCGCCCGGCTTCTCGACCGCGCAGACCGTTTCCAACATTTCCGGCCGCGGTGTCGGCATGGACGTGGTGCGCCAGAACGTTAAGGATCTGGGCGGTCGCATCACCATCGACAGCACACCGGGCAAGGGCACGACCTTCATCCTGACCCTGCCGCTCACTCTGGCGATCTCGGACGGCATGATCGTCAACGTCGGCGACCAGACCCTCGTGGTTCCGCTTGCCAGTGTGGTCGAAAGCCTGCGTCCGGGCGATGGCGAAGTGCAGGGGCTGGGCTCCAACCGCAACATGCTCAACGTGCGCGGACGCTTCATTCCGATCGTGTCTCTGCGTTCGGCGCTGGGCGCTTCGAGCGGAGCGCTGACGCCGGATGAGGGCGTCCTGATCGTCGTCGATACCGAAAGCACCGGCCAGGCCGCGCTGCTGGTCGATGAAATTCAGGACCAGCGCCAGTTCGTCATCAAGAGCCTGGCCACCAACTTTCGCGCGGTCGATGGCGTTGCCGGCGCGACCATCCTCGGTGACGGGCGCGTGGCGCTCATCGTCGATGTGGATGGCCTCGTCTCAAATGCCGCTCCGGGCCAGGAGCGTCAGGCTGCATGAGCGCGTCGCCCGCCACGACCGAGCCGATTCCCGGCGTCAGCCCGGACATCTACAGTGCGGCCGATTTCCAGGCCGTATCCGAGATCGTCTACCGGGCCGTCGGCATCGTGCTTCAGCAGGGCAAGGCGATGCTCGTCTATTCGCGCCTCGCTCCGCTGGTGCGGCAGGCCGGTTGCGTCACGTTCTCCCGCTACATCGAACTGATGCGCTCGGATGCGGAGGAACTGAACCGGGCCGTGGCGTCGCTGACAACCAATCACACCTTCTTCTACCGCGAGGCGCATCACTTCGAGCACTTGCGGCGCGAGGCACGTCCTCACCTGCTGGCCAAGCTCGAGAATAAGCAGCCGGTGCGGCTGTGGTCGGCGGGATGTTCCAGCGGGGAGGAGACCTGGTCGATGGTCATGACCCTGCTCGGTCCAGAACGGCAGGTGGGCCTCAACATGATGCGCAGTGACCTTCGCATTCTTGCCAGCGATGTCGCGCCCCATGCGATCGCGAAGGCAGACGCAGGAATTTATAGCGACAAGGAAGTGCAGCCGGTGCCCGAGGACTTGCGCAAGGCGTGGGCCCGCAGCGAGGGCGGCAACGTGTCGATGTCGGACGCGATCCGCTCGATCGTGCGTTTCCGCCTGCTCAATCTGCTGGGCGACTGGCCGATGAAGGGCCGGTTCGACGTCATTTTCTGCCGGAACGTCATGATCTATTTCGACAATCCAACCAAGGAGCGCCTGGTGCAGCGTTTCGTTGATGCCCTCGTCCCTGGCGGTTTCCTCTACATCGGTCATTCCGAACGCGTGACGGGGCCGGCTCAGCGCCAGCTCGATCTGGTTGGGCCGACGATCTACCAGAGGAGCGCCGCATGACGATCCGGGTTCTCATCGTCGACGATTCCGCGACCATGCGCGCGATCCTGATGTCGCGCCTGCGCCAGCAGCCGGACATCGAAGTGGTCGGCGCGGCTTCGAATGCCGCCGAAGGGCGGGCCATGATCAAGAGTCTCGACCCCGACGTCGTGACGCTGGACATCGAGATGCCGGGCATGAACGGTCTCGACTTCCTGGAGAAGATCATGACCTTGCGTCCCACTCCTGTGATCATCGTCTCGGGCGCCACGCGCGAAGGCAATGAGGTCACGGCTCGCGCGCTCGCGCTGGGGGCTGTCGATTGCTACTCGAAGTACGATCCGAGCGGGAAACTGGCATTCGAGGACAGCGGTCGCCTGGCCGGTATGATCCGTCAGGCCGCACAGATATCCTACGAAAAGCCCGGCAAGCCCGCCTCGGTCACGCCGGCTGCAGGCAGCAAGGCGATCCGGCGCGATGCCCGGCTGATCGCGGTCGGCTCATCCACCGGCGGGGTCGAGGCGCTGCAGGTCCTTCTGCGCGACTTCCCGGAGGACTGCCCGCCCACAGTCATCGTCCAGCACGTCAATCCGCGCTTCGCCCCGGCGATCGCGCGCACGCTCGATCAGGTCTGCCCGGCGAAGGTCGGCGTGGCGGTGCACGACATGCCGCTGCGGCAGGGTCACGTCTATCTCGCAGCCGAAGGCGATCATCACCTTCTGGTGAAGGGCACCGACGTGCTCTACGCCAAGTTACGCAAGGGCGAGCCGATTTCCGGGCATGTGCCCAGCGTCGATGCCCTGTTTCACTCGGTCGCCCAGTATGTCGGCGCCGAAGCGGTGGGCATCCTGCTGACCGGGATGGGCCAGGACGGTGCGAAAGGCCTGCTCGCGATGAGCCAGGCGGGTGCACACACCGTCGTTCAGGACGAGAGCACCTGCATCGTCTTCGGCATGCCGCGCGCGGCCATTTCGCTGGGCGCGGCGCGTGTCGTCGCTCCGATCAACCGTATTGCGCATCACGCGCTCAGCATGGCGGCCTGACGATCATGAACACGATCATCACCAGTGGAGCCACTGTGCGACTCACCGTCCTGCAGGGCCAGTTCAAGATCAGTGCGGGACCGCGCGTCGAACTCAGCACGGTGCTGGGAAGCTGCGTGGCCACCTGCCTCTACGATCCCGAAATCGAACTGGGCGGCATGAATCATTTCCTCCTGCCCGAGCCGCCTTCCGGCCGAAGTCCGGGCGAGGTGGACGTCCATTACGGCGTTTACCTCATGGAAATGCTGATCAACGAAATGCTGTCCTACGGCGCACACAAGAACCGTTTGCGGGCGCATCTCTACGGCGGCGCGAACATTCGCGCCGGCATGCAGCAGATCGGTACCGCAAATGCCGAATTTGCCCGCAGTTTTCTCAGGAGCGAGCGCATCGAACTGGTGCGCGAGGACTTGGGCGGCGCCAATGCGCGCCGTGTCGATTTCCGCCCGGCATCCGGAAAGGTCCGCTGCCGTACCGTCGCCTCCTCGGATGCACCCGAGGTCCAGGCACCACCCATGATCCGCCAGGCACCGCGTGGCGAAGTCGAACTGTTCTGAAGAAGTGAGGCATTTGATGTCCAGGACAACCAGAGTTCTAACCGTTGATGACAGTGCCTCGATGCGCGCGCTGCTCAATCACGCCCTGTCCACCAACGGCTTCGAGGTTTCGCAGGCCGACGACGGCGTCTCCGCGCTGGAATGGCTGGCGGTGAATGAGGTCGATGTCGTGATTACCGACATCAACATGCCGCGCCTCGACGGCTTCGGCCTGATCGAGCAGGTACGCGGCGGCACCCGTCATCGCGATCGCCCGATCCTGGTGCTGACCACCGAAAGCTCCGACGAAAAGAAGGCGCGTGCCCGCGCCGCCGGTGCGACCGGCTGGATCGTCAAGCCTTTCGACACCGACAAGCTTGTCGCGGCCGTGCGCCGCGTCGCCCACTGATCCGGCCCGGCAGGGTCATCGTTCAAAGCGAGGATGAGTTCATGCAACGCGAACTGATCACTTTCCAAGTCTCCGGCCAGGTCTTTGCGCTGGATATCATGCAGATCCGCGAAATCCGCGCGTGGAGCCCGGTTACGCCGATGCCCCGGGTGCCCAGCTACGTCGCGGGCGTCGTCAACCTGCGCGGCACCGTGCTGCCGGTCGTCGACCTGGCCGCGCGCCTGGGCTGGGCCGCCACGGAAGCGACGCCGCGCCACGCGATCATCGTGTGCCACGTCAATGGGCAGGCGCAGGGCCTTATCGTCGAGTCGGTCAGCGACATCGTTACCTTCGACAGCGAGACCCTGCAGGCGCCGCCATCTACCGGTAACGACAGCGTCGTGCCGTTCCTCGAGGGGCTTGCAGCCATCGACGACAACATGGTCATGGTTCTCGATCTCCAGGCGCTCAGCTCCGCCGAAGACGGCCTGATGGCAGCCTGAGAGGCACAATGCACCACGAACCCAAGTTCCTGGCGATGGCCGAGGTCCTCAACGAGCTCGGCAGTGAAGTGGAAGCGCTCGGTGAAGTCTTCTGCCGGGATGCGGCCTTTGCGGGCAGGCACATGCGCGAACTCCAGGCGATCGATCTGATTGCCCAGAAGCAGCGCGTGCTGGCCTCGATCCTGACGGCGGGGTTCAGCGAACAGGAGATGCGGCGCATCAGTCTCGATGCGCTGCGTTCCCGCTTCTGCGGCTTCCTCGAGGACGAGGATAGCACCCCTGGCACTGTTGCCGACAAGGGGCATACCGGCGAGGCCAGCCTCTGGGACTGAGGCTAGGCCGCCCGTAGGGGGCTGGCGCAATCGACTGGTCGGACTTGCGGGGGGGCGACGCGGGCCCTAGTCCGTGTCCATGACCGATGACCGTCGCCACGCGCCTGCCACCGCCCGCAATCGCGATCCAATCCTTGCTGTTCTGCGCGAAGCGTTGCCGGGCAGGGGACTGGTGCTCGAGATTGCGAGCGGGACCGGAGAGCACGCCGTGCACTTCGCCCGCGCACTTCCCGACATCACCTGGCAGCCGAGCGATCCGGATGCCGACGCACGGGCTTCGATTGCGTCATGGCGCGAGGCGGAAGGCGCCTTCAATCTGCGCGCGCCGCTGGAACTCGATGCCGCCGCCGTCTTTTGGCCGGTCGAGCGCGTCGATGCGATCGTGTGCATCAACATGATCCATATCAGTCCCTGGGAATCGACTCTGGGCCTGATGGCGGGAGCAGGGCGGACGCTGCCTGCCGGCGCTCCGCTCATTCTCTATGGACCGTTCCGACGTGAGGGCCATCCTCTCGAGCCCAGCAACGCCGAGTTCGATCTCAGCCTCAAGGACCGCGATCCGCGCTGGGGGCTGCGCCAGCTAGAGGAAGTGAGCGCAGTTGCCGATAGCGAGGGCCTGGCCTTCGAGCGCTATGTGGAAATGCCGGCCAACAATCTTTGTGTCATTTACCGTCGGCGCTGAAGCTGCGGCGCGTCAGGCGCGGCAGGACGATGAACTGGCCGATCGCGCGGACGACGAAGAACAGCGTGAAGGCCAGCCACAGGCCATGGTTGCCCAGAGGATGGAGCAGCCAGATCAGGATGCCGTAAACCGCCATGGCCACGGCCATCGTGCCCAGCATCGCGCGGGTCCATCCTGCGCCGACGAACACGCCGTCGAGCACGAATGAAGCGACGCCCAGTAACGGCAGCAGCGCCACCCAGAAGACATAGGTCCCGGTCTCGGCGATGACCGCACTGTCGGTGCTGAAGCGAGCCGCCAGCCATGCTCCCCCCAGCAGGTAGGCCAGGCTCAGGACAATTCCGGTCACGCCGCCCCAGATCAGGGCGTTGCGCACGGTGGCGGTGAAGCGATTGCGGTCGCGTGCCCCCAAAGCTTCGCCGCAGAGGACCTGCGACGCATTCTCGAATCCGTCGAGCAGCAGGGTGGAGAGCATGAAGAGCTGGAACAGGATGCCGTTGCCGGCCAGCGTGACGGCACCCTGCTGGGCACCGCTGCGCGCGAAGATGAGAATCGCTGCATTGAGGAGAAGGGTGCGCGCGAACAGGTCACGGTTGAGTGCGAAGAGGCGCACCAGCGCATGGCGCCGCCAGGTCATGCGGCGGGCGAAGGCAGCCCAGGCCTCGCGTGATGCGGGTTGGCGCAGGACGATGGCTGCCAGAAGCGCGAACTTGAGAGCTTCCGAACTCAACGTGGCAGTTGCGACACCGGCCACGCCCCACTTGGCGACGAGCACGAGCAGCAGATCGAGCGCGATGTGAACCGCATTGGCGATGATCTCGACGACGAGGATCTGCCGCACCAGTCGCTGCCCGATCAGCCATCCCACCAGCACGCAGTTGGCCAGCCAGATCGGCCCGGCCCAGTAGCGGATCGCAATATAGTCGCGGGCGCCTTCACGGACCTGTCCCGAGGCTTGGAGAAGATCCAGGCCGAGCGGGACCGTTACATGCATGGTAGCAAGGAGCAGGGCCCCGATGCCGAGCGAAACGGTGAGTGCGCGCACGAGCGTTTCGGCCTGCTCGCCGCTGTCGCGCCGTCCCGCGCTCTGCGCCGTCAGCGCGACGGTGCTGGTGCGCAGGAAATTGAAGATGTTGAGCAGCGCCATCATGTACTTCGCGCCGAGTTCGACAGCCCCTTGCGCCGGAGCGTCGCCAAGGCGCCCGATCGCCCACATATCGGCAAGCCCGAAGAGCGCCGTCGCGATGTTGGTCAGCATCGCCGGCAGGGCGATCGTCCAGAGCAGACGCGTCGTGCTGGCTTCCGGTGCAACGGAGGGCGATGAATTTTTCGTCGTCACGCTAGACCCCCCAAGCCCTTCCGCCCCTGCCGGCGCCATCGTGAGCTGAGCCTAGCATGCTATGCGAGCCGAATCAGACAACGGTGTCATAAATCGCGATACAATGTTCGCAAATGCAGAAGATTCTAGGAATTTTATGCTGCATTTGCGCATCAAGCGATTCGTGGTCTGGGGTGGGACAAGAAAAATGCGCCCGAAGGCGCATGATTCTCTTGTACTTTTTAATGATCGGCGTTCTACTGCAACTGCGAGATATCGGCGCGCCGGAGAGTGACTTAACTCCCCCCGGCGCGCTCTCTCCCAACGCCGTTAAGGTCGAGTGCGACCTTTCCCGTTCATATTGCAGAAATTTATATGCCGCGCAAAGGTTGAATTGCACGAATTGCTGCGCAGCAACTTCGAACGGGCTGCGGTTTGGCCTCTTGAAGCGACCGCACCCCATTTCGTTGGCTTCCGTCCGATACTGTCGGATCAAGTCCTTGCAACGTTTCGCGAGACCTTCTGGCGTTAACCAGATTGCTCGGGATCGGATGTCGATGCCCTTTCCGTTGCGCCGGTCGGGTGAAAAGGTCCTCAAGGCAAGAGCCACCGTAAAAAAGAAGGCGGAGAGGGTGATGGCGAAAAGGATCGGGCAAGGAATCGGCAATCGGAATTCGGCGGCAAGTGAAACGCGGCCCGGTGGCGATCTGCTCGGGGCTGGTGTGGTCAGGTTGTTGGCGATGCAGGTCAGGTTCGGGCACAGCATTTACCGGATTGAGGTGCATCCGGGCAGGCGGCGCGGACCGGTTTAGGCAAGCGCCTGTCGCTTCTTCGTGGATCGGTGTGGGCCTTGGCGCGGCGAGCCTTTCGGATCGCGTACCGGGCATGGCGCCGGAGCCTGACCGGTCCGCGAAGTTGTTCAGATGGCAGCGACCCGTTGAAGCAGGCACTCGATGTCCTCGGGATGGGCAAGACCAGCACCGGCCCGCAAAACGGCAGCCGAACCGGATGCTAGTCCGAGTCGGAACGCCTCGGTATCGCTCTGCCCACTCGCTAGGGCGAAGACCATTCCGGCGACGAAGCTGTCCCCGGCGCCTACGGCACTGGCCGCCTCGATGGGGATGGCAGGCAGGGTGACGGTCCCTTCCTTGCGCGCAAGGATGGCGCCTTCATGGCCCATCGTCACCGCGACGAGACGGGCCTTTCCGGCTTCGACGATGCCCATGGCGGCTTCCTCGATGGCCTTCACGCCTTCAAGGGAGCGTCCAAGGTAGGACTGCAATTCCCCGAGGCTGGGCTTGAGCAAAGTGAGGCCGCCTGCCTCGATCCCCGCGGCGAGCGCTCTGCCCGAACTGTCGAGGACAATCTCTATCCCACGGGAGCGCAGCAGGCCCGAGATCCTGGCGTAGTAATCGTCCGGTACGCCCGGAGGAAGCGATCCGCTCAAGACCATGTAATCGCATTGGGCTTCGCCTAACTGTTCGAGGCAGGCGCGCCATTCGCCCTCGGCGATCTGCGGGCCCTTGGGCACGAAGCGATATTCCTTGCCCGTCTCGTGCTCGAACACGGCGGAGGCGATCCGCGTCGGCCCGGCAATGGAAATCCGGGTGCGCACCAGTTGATGGCGGTCGATCAGGCCGTCGAGCGCCGGCCCGGTCGCGCCGCCCGACAGGTAGTAGCAGCGCGCATTCCCACCGAGCCTGACGAAGACCCGCGCCACGTTGATGCCGCCGCCGCCCGGAGCGTACCACTCGTTGTCGGTGCGCATCTTGTGCGTGTGGCGCATCTGGCCGACGTCATAGGATACGTCGATGGTCGGATTCATCGTGAGCGTGGCGATGTTTTTCATCTCGCTGCCTCCTTGTCCTGCTGCTTGAGCAAACTCGCGCGGCTACCCTTCGGGGTCCATGCGTTCTGCCAAATTTGCAAGCCAATCAAGGGCGAAAGCCCCTGCGCCGGACTGGCGCAGGGAGTTCAGGCCGCGTCGCGTTGTCGGGTAACCGGTAGGGCGCAGGCGGGTTCGGCGCGGCCGAAGAGAAAGCCCTGTCCCTGTACGCAACCTTCGCTGCGCAAGTAGTCGCGTACGATTTCCCGCTCGATGCCTTCTGCGGCCACCGACAGCCCGAGGCTGCGGCCAAGCCCGATCACGGCGCGGATCACGGCGCGCGAATTGGTCTCCTCGTGCAGGCTGAGAACGAAGGATTTGTCGATCTTGATCTTGGTGAACGGGTAATTGAGCAGGTAGCTGAGAGAGGAATAGCCGGTTCCGAAATCGTCCAGCGAAATGCCGATGCCGAAGGCGCGCAGGTTGCGGATGATGGCAGCAGGGCGGGGCCCCTTTTCCATCAGCACAGCCTCGGTAATTTCCAGCTCGAGCCGTTCGGCGGGAAGGCCGGAAGCGGACAGGGCGTTGATGACCGTGCTCAGCAAGTTGCCGTTTCGGAACTGCAACGGCGAGACGTTGACCGACAGCTTCACGTGATCGGGCCATTGCATCGCCGTGGTGCAGGCGGTCTGCAGCACGAAGCGACCGACCTGGTCGATCAGGCCCATCTCCTCTGCCAGGGGGATGAATACGTCGGGCGAGACGCTGCCCCGCTCGGCGTGGTCCCAGCGCGCCAGCGCCTCATAGCATTCGATCGCGCCGGTTTCGAGATTGACCAGCGGCTGGTAATAGACATCGAGTTCGCCGTTGCGCACGGCCTTGCGGAAGTCCTTCTCCAGCCTGCTCTTTTCCTGCGCGGCATGGTCCATGCGCGCCTCGAAGCTGCGGCAGCTTCCGCGCCTTTCGCCTTTCGCTGCATAGAGCGCCAGGTCCGCGAACCGCAGCAGGGTTTCCGGATCGCTGCTGTCATACGGTGAACTGGCGAAGCCGATAGTGGCGCCGATGTGGATCATATTGCCCTTCACATAGAAGGGTTCCGACAACGTGGTAATGATGGAGCGGCCGACCAGTTCGGTCTGCGTCTGGCTGGAACGGCGGAAGATCACCGCGAATTCGTCTCCGCCGATTCGGCACAGCAGCGCATCGGGCGGGATCAGTTCGCGCATGCGCATGGCTGCCTCGGTGAGCAGCAGGTCACCGAACTGATGACCATATGTGTCGTTGACGGCCTTGAAGTGGTCGAGGTCGACAAGCGCGATGGATACCGTCTCGCCGCGCCGCGTACGGTTCAGGGCATCGCGCAAGTGCTCGCGGCAGTGCGCGCGGTTGGCAAGCCCGGTCAGTTCGTCGTGACGGGCCATGTGCGCCATGCGCTGCTCGATGCGGCGGCGTTCGGTGACGTCGAAGATCGAGACGATCGTGGCTGCATAGCCCTCCATCTGCGACAGGCGGGTGGAGATGACCGCTTCCGCCGCCTCGCCGTCGCGCCGGACCATCTGCCAGCAATCGTTGGTGTCCGGGCAGTCGGCCGCCAGCATCGCTTCCGCCTCTGCGCGGGTGGCGGGTGGGAAGAGGGCGGCAATCGGCATCCCTGCCATCTCGTGCGACTCATAGCCGAAGAAGGCGCAGGCCGTCTCGTTTGCCGAGCGGATCTGGCCGCTGTTCAGATCGCATACCAGCGTGGCGATGGGGTTGCGTTCGAAGAGCAGGCGGAAGGTCTCTTCCTTCTGCTTGAGTTCGGTGATGTCGACGCGGATGCCGATGGTCCCGCCATCGCCTGTCTTGCGCTCCTCGATCATGATGCAGCGACCGTTGGAGAGGCGTTGCTCGTGGCGGATGCCGGGCTTGTGCAGCAGGGACAGGCGGTGCGAGAGCCATTCCTCCTCGCGGCCGGTGGCCTCGGGATAATCGCCGCGCTCGACGCCGATGCGCAGGGTGTCCTCCAACCTCACGCCGGGTTCGAGCAGGTCTGCGGAGCGCGAATAGATTTCCGCGTACTGGCGGTTCCACAGGACGTATCGGCCTTCCGCGTCGAGGAAGACGATCCCCTCCGGCAAGACCTCGATCGCTTCACGCAGGCGTCGTTCCGCAAGCGAAGCCGCCTGCAGCGCATGCTCCAGCGAAGACTGTACCTGCTCTTGGGCAGGTTCGCCGCTTTGCACTTGGTAAACCCCCACAGTCCCTTGCACGACCCCAGTGCCGGGAACGCTATCTTCCAGAGGTTAATTTTCTCATCATAACAACAAGAAGGCAGGAATTGGCAGGCCGGATCGGCGGTTTCGCATCGGAAGTGCGCCAGATCGGAGGAATTACGGCACTTTTCCTGCACAAGTCATTCAACGCAAAAGAAATGGCCCGTCGCACGGGGGGCGACGGGCCAAGCTTTCCTCCCCAGGAAAACAATTCGGTGATTCGGCCGGTGCTTCGGGGCGCCGTGCCTTTGCTGCATCTCAGCGGCGGGCTGCGCTGCTCAGACGGTGATAGAGGTTGGAGTACTTCGAGGAGATCGGATCGTCCTCGTGAGCCCGGAGATAGAACAGGACCGCTTCCTGCAGTAGCTGGAAGTCCTGGGTCGAAAGCACGGCGCGCGAGCGAGCCGGTTCGCAAGTGGTGGTAGTAGTCATCACTGTACTCCTTTCATGTCGCTCGTGGGTGCGGACGGGCCCGCGAACTCGTTGCTTCACTGCCCTGTGCAGCGAACCTGGGTCCCTTGTGGCCGGGGAGGAGGCTTCCCCGGCCACAAGGAAGATCGGGGTGATCGCCTCAGGCGGCGAACTGGTTCATCGTGTTGTGCTCGCCACCGGCCTTGAGGGCCGCTTCACCGGCGAAGTATTCCTTGTGGTCGTCGCCGATGTCAGAGCCGGCCATGTTCTGGTGCTTGACGCAGGCGATACCCTGGCGGATTTCCTGGCGCTGGACGCCCTTGACGTAGCCGAGCATGCCCGCCTCGCCGAAGTATTCCCTGGCCAGGTTGTCGGTCGACAGGGCCGCGGTGTGATACGTCGGCAGGGTGATCAGGTGGTGGAAGATGCCCGCCTCGCGCGCCGCGTCCTTCTGGAAGGTGCGGATGCGCTCATCGGCTTCTGCCGCCAGATCGGTGCCGTCGTAGTCGACACTCATCAGCTTCGCCCGGTTATAGGCCGAAACGTCGCGCCCTTCCGCGTTCCAGGCGTCGAAGACCTGCTGGCGGAAGTTGAGCGTCCAGTTGAAGCTCGGCGAGTTGTTATAGACCAGCTTGGCATTCGGCATGACTTCGCGGATGCGCGAAACCATGCCGCCGATCTGGCCGATGTGCGGCTTTTCGGTCTCGATCCAGAGCAGGTCGGCACCGTTCTGCAGCGACTGGATGCAGTCCAGGACGCAGCGGTCCTCGCCGGTTCCGGGACGGAACTGGTAGAGGTTGCTCGGCAGGCGCTTGGGGCGCATGAGCTTGCCGTCGCGGCTGATCAGGACGTCACCGTGGCCAAGCGTAGCTGCATCGACCTCCTCGCAATCGAGGAACGCATTGTACTGGTCGCCGATATCGCCGGCTTCGCGAACGAAGGCGATTTGCTTGGTCAGACCAGCGCCGAGCGAGTCGGTGCGGGCAACGATGACGCCTTCGTCAACGCCCAGTTCCATGAAGGCGTAGCGAACCGCGCGGATCTTCGCGATGAAGTCCTCGTGCGGAACGGTGACCTTGCCGTCCTGGTGGCCGCACTGCTTTTCGTCCGAGACCTGGTTTTCGATCTGGATGCAGCAGGCGCCTGCCTCGATGAACTTCTTGGCGAGGAGGTAGGTGGCCTCCGCGTTGCCGAAGCCGGCATCGATGTCGGCGATGATCGGAACGACGTGCGTTTCGTAGTTGTCGATCGCGGTTTCAAGACGCCTGGCCTCCATCTCGTCTCCGGTGTTGCGGGCCTTGTCGAGTTCGCGGAACATCATGCCCAGTTCACGCGCATCGGCCTGCTTGAGGAAGGTGTAGAGTTCCTCGATGAGGGCCGGGACCGAGGTCTTCTCGTGCATCGACTGGTCGGGCAGCGGGCCGAACTCGCTGCGCAGCGCGGCAACCATCCAGCCCGAGAGGTAAAGGTAGCGGCGCTTGGTCGAACCGAAGTGCTTCTTGATGGAAATCATCTTCTGCTGACCGATGAAGCCGTGCCAGCAGCCCAGCGACTGGGTGTAGTTCGCGGGATCGGCGTCATAGGCGGCCATGTCCTCGCGCATGATGCGCGCGGTGTAGCGGGCGATGTCGAGGCCGGTGTTGAAGCGGTTCTGCAGGCGCATGCGAGCAACCGATTCGGGTTCGATACCGTTCCAGGTGGGCTCTGTGCCGATGGTGCGGCCCGCCTCGATGATCTTCTGCTGGTAGGTCATGATTCGCTGTTCCCGTGAGCAATGGTGTTGCCGTTCGATGGGTCTGAGCTAGGCAAGAATTGCGCGGCGGAAAACGGTCCGCGAAGTGTCGTTGTAAAACTTTACAGATTTTCGTTGTAAAGTTGTACAGACCTGACAATAATTGAACTTATGGCTGAAAATCGTCCCTTATACCTTGGTCCAAGGCTGCGCCGCCTGCGACGCGAACTGGGTCTGACACAGCAGGCGATGGCCGACGATCTGGAAATCTCGCCCAGCTACATCGCGCTGCTCGAACGTAACCAGCGGCCGGTCACGGCAGACATGTTGTTGCGTCTGGCGCGGACCTACCGTCTCGAAATCGGCGATCTCGCGAGCGAGGACGGCGCGGACTATGCGCGGCGGTTGGGCGATGTGCTGCGCGATCCGGTGTTCGACGACATAGATCTGCCGTCGCTCGAGGTGTCTGACCTGGCGATGAGCTTCCCGGGCGTGGCCGAGGCGCTTCTGCGGCTTCACGGGGCCTATACGCGCGAGCAGCAGGCCCTGGCCGAGCAGCGCGACGCAGGGCCGGGTCGACAGGACAGCGATCCGGTGCGTGAAGCGCAGCGCTTCTTTGCCAATTCGCGCAACTACTACCACGCGCTCGATACGCAGGCCGAAGAATTGGCCGGAGAGATCGACAAGGCCGGCGGGATGGAAAAGTGGCTCGGCACAAAGGGCGTGCGCGTGCGTTTCCTGCCTTCCGATGTGCTGATGGATGCGATGCGCCGCTTCGACCGCCACAACCAGCAACTGCTGATCGACGATTCGCTCGATGGGGCGAGCCGGACGTTCCAGCTGGCCACGCACATCGCGCATACGGCCATGCGCAGTACGATCATGCAGATCGTGCGCGAGCAGGAATTTGCCAGCAACACGACCGCGACGCTCGTGCGTCGGGCGCTGGCGGGATACGGCGCGGCGGCGATCGTCATGCCCTACCGCAAGTTTGCGCGGGCGGTAGAGGCGCGCAAGTACGACATCGCGGCGCTGGGCGGTCTGTTCGGTGCGAGTTTCGAGCAGGTGGCGCACCGCCTCACCACCATGCACCGGCCCGGAGAGGAACGGGTGCCGTTCTTCTTCATTCGCGTCGACGAAGCGGGCAATGTCTCCAAGCGGCTCGATGGCGCGGGATTTCCCTTCGCGGCACACGGGGGCGGATGCCCCTTGTGGAACGTGCACCAGGTCTTCCGGCGCCCCGGCGAGATCCAGACGCAGTGGCTCGAACTGCCGGACGGCCAGCGCTTCTTTTCGATCGCGCGCACCGTTACATCGGGCAGGGGGCGCTACGGTCGCCCGCAGGTTATGCGCGCGGTGGCGCTGGCCTGTGCAGCGGAAGAGGCCGGGCGCCTCGTCTATGCTGCCGGCGTGGCACCGAACGAGGCTCCCAGTACGCCGATCGGGGTGACCTGTCGGCTGTGCCACCGCGCCGAATGCGTGGCGCGAGCGGTTCCGCCAATCGGCCGGGACATCCTTGCCGACGATTACCGCCGCGCGGCCCAGCCCTATTCCTTCGCGGAAAGCTGAGTCTAAAAGGGCGAGGATGAGCAAGGCCGATCTCAAGCCGGAGCGAAAGACGCGGCTGGGCGTCGTGGCAATCGTCGCCGTCCTGCACCTCATAGCGATTGCCGCGCTGGTTCGGGCCTTCACGCCGCAGTTCGCCGCGACTGTGCTGGATGGCGTGACCCAGGCGTTCACGGTGTCGGTCGAGGCGCCGCTGCCCAGGCCGACGGAGACGCCGCCGGTCGCATCCTCGCCATCTGAGGAGGAAGGCGCAGCCGCGCCGCCGGGCAAGAAGGCCAAGCCGCGCGAGACGGCCGCTCCGAAAGCGCCCATCGCGATCAAGCCGACACAGGCGCCGCCCGTGGCGGGCAAGGGCGACGAGAACGCTTCGGGCGCGCGCGACGAAGGCGAGGCGACGGGTGCGTCGGGCGAAGGTCGCGGGACCGGATCGGGTGACGGTGGATCGGGGCAGGGCGGCGGCGCCGTCACCCCGCCGGTCAAGATCAGGGGCGATATCAACTCGGCGAAGGACTACCCGCGCGACAGTCGCGATCTTCGCATCGGCAGCGAAGTCATCGTCGCACTGACAGTCGGCGCCGATGGCCGGGTGAAGGGCTGCCGTGTCGTCCAGCAGAGCCCGGACCCGAGCGCCGGTCAGATCACCTGCAGCCTTGCGACCGAGCGCTTTCGCTTTCGTCCGGCACAGGATGCGTCCGGACATCCGGTCGAGGCTGTTTATGGATGGAGGCAGCGTTGGTTTTATCGCGACTCTCGTGTAATCCGGTGGGAATTCGGGCGTACCTCCTGAAATTCCACGTTCTTTTCTGCAAAAATGGCTTAGGTTCAATCTCATGTCCGCTGGACTCACCTCGATCCCGAATGGCGGTGGCGGCGCTCGCAGCGCTGGTAGTGGCACGCCGAAGCGCGGAGCACTGACGTGAGCGCGGTTTTGCCGATCCGTCAGGTGGAAAAGCCTTGGGGGCGCGACGAACTTCCCGCGCCATTCGTTGCGCCGCAAGGCAAGCGCATCGGCGAAATCTGGTTTGAACCGCCCGCCGAACTGCCCTCGCTCCTCGTGAAGTACATCTTTACCAGCGAAAAGCTCTCGGTGCAGGTCCACCCCAACGATGCGCAGACGCTGGCAGAGGGGATCGGCCGACAGGGCAAGGAAGAGTGCTGGCTGGTTCTGGCAACGGAACCCGGCGCGACCCTTGGCATTGGCTTCCGCAAGGACCTGACCGAGGACGAACTGCGGGTTGCCGCACTGGACGGCTCGATCGAGGACCTGATGGTCTGGCACGAGGTTTCGCCGGGTGATTTCTTCTACATTCCCGCCAACACGGTCCACGCCATCGGCGCGGGCGTCAGCCTGATCGAGGTGCAGCAGAACAGCGATATCACCTACCGCCTGTTCGACTATGGGCGTCCGCGCGAACTCCATCTCGAAGAAGGCATGGCCGTCGCGCGGGGCGAACCCTACGCGATGAGGTGGAGCAGCAAGGTCGCTTCCGACAGGTCGCAGGTGCTGGTCGACGGGCCGTTGTTCCTGCTGGATCAGGTTGCAGGCTTGCCCGATGACGCCGCGGCGGATCGCTATCCTGGCGCCTTGCTGGTCATTCCGCGCGAAGGCTCGGTCACGGTCTCTGGCCAGTCGGTATCGCCCGGGGAATGTGCGCTGGCACCCGCATTCGAAGCTATCGGATTTGCACAAGATTGCGTTTGTCTTCTCGCGCGCGGCTGTGCAGACTGACGCCTCGATGCAATAAGGACGGGCATGATCGTCCAGACCATCCAGTTGGCATTGACGCCGGTCTTCGTACTTGTCGCCATCGGCAATATCCTCAACATTCTCTCGACCCGGCTGGGCCGGGTAGTCGACCGCGCGCGCATCCTGCAGACGATGCACATGGAGACCGAGGGGCCCGAGCACGACATGGTCGTCCGGGAAATCCGGATCATCGACAAGCGCATCACGATCATCACGCAGGCCATTCGCATCATGGTGCTCTCGGGTCTTGCCATTGGCTCGACGGTTGCGGTGCTTTTCCTCGAAGGGCTTGCGAGCTTCGACCTGCATGTCCTTGCCGCAGCGACATTTCTGGTCTCGGTCGTGCTCCTGCTCTACGCGTTGATCCTGTTCCTGCGCGAGACGCAAGTCGCTGCCGAAGCGTTGCGCATCCCGCGCGATTATCTGGAACTCGATCGCGAGATCTGAACCGGTCCCCTTTGGTCGCGGAGTGGGCAGGGCCTTCCTCTCGGATGCCTCCTGCTGTAACCCGGCAGGCACAAGCTTGGCGGCATAGGCGGGGCGAGAATGTGCGGGATTACCGGCTGGTACAGGCGCGGCGGTAAGTCGGTGCCGCGCGATGCAATCGTGCGGGCCTGCAACACGATCGTCCATCGCGGGCCTGACGACTGGGGCATTCACCTCGACGGCGACATCGGTCTTGGCCATCGCCGCCTTTCCATTGTCGACCTCGAAGGCGGGCATCAGCCGATTTACTCGGCGGATGGACGCTGGGCGATCGTCTTCAATGGTGAAGTCTACAACTTCCCGGACTTGCGCGAGGAACTTGAGGCCTGGGGTTGGATCTTCTCGACGCACAGCGACACAGAGACGGTACTGGCCGCCTACGTGCGTTGGGGCGACGATGTCTGGCCGATGCTCGAAGGCATGTACGGTCTGGCCATCTGGGATGTCAGGGAACGCCGCCTCGTCCTTGCCCGCGATCCCCTTGGCATCAAGCCGGTCTACTACACGCTGCAGCAGGGGGGCATCGCCTTCGGCTCGGAGATCCGCACGCTGCGGGCGATGACGTCGCCTGACGGCGGCTCGCTCGATTTCTCCATCGACGAACGCGGCGTCCATGACTTCTTCATGTTCGGGCACGTCCAGAAGCCGCGTTCGATCTGGCGCGAGGTGAGGACTTTGCCGCCCGGTCATGTCCTGCACATCGGGCCCGAAGGCGATCCCGAGATTCGCCAGTTCTGGCGCCCGCAGTTCAAGGAGCGCGCGGGCCTTTCCGAGGCGGAGTGGATCGAGGAGACGCAGCGTTGGGTCTCCGAGACCACGAAGCGGCACATGCTGGCCGACGTCACGGTCGGTGCGTTCCTGTCCGGCGGCGTCGATTCCAGCGCGATCGTTGCGGCGATGGCTCGCCATGCGACGGCTCCGGTCAAGGCCTTCACCATGGGCTTTCCCGGCACTTCCATCGACGAGACCGAGGCGGCTACCCGAATTGCGAAGCACTTGGGCTGCGAGCACATCACCTTGCCGCTCGAACCGCAGGACGCCGGCGTCATGTTGCCGGAAGTGCAGCGCAGCCATGACGAACCCTGCGCGGCGACGGCGGCGGTTCCGGTCTGGCATCTTTCGAAACTGGCGGCCGAACATGTGAAGGTCGTGCTGTGCGGTGAGGGATCGGACGAGATCTTCGCAGGCTACAAGCGCCAGCGCACCGCGCTTGCCGCGGCGCGGACCGGGCCTTTCCTGCGCATGCTCGAACCGGTTCTGGGCGCGGTGGACCGCATGCCCGGCATGGGAGGTAAGCGGCTCAACTACCTGCGGCAGAATGTGCGCCGGTTCCGGCAGTCGGCGATGCTGGAAAGCAATTACCAGCGCTTCTTTCAGGGCACGCAGATCTCGACGCCGTGGGTGCGCGAGGAACTGTACGAACAGGGTTTTCATGCGCGGCAGGAAGGCGATCATCCTTTCGCCGATCTTGAGAGGGAGTATTTCGGCTGGCCGGGCGCACGCGATCTCGATCCGCTGGCGCAGTTCATGCTGGCGGACCTGACGGTCCACATGCCGTCTTCCTTGCTTAACCGCACGGACCGTGGATCGATGGCTCATTCGCTGGAGGCGCGCGTGCCGTTCCTCAGCCACAAGCTGGTCGACTGGGCGCTGACGATGCCGCGCAACATGAAGTTGCGCGGCAAGGTCGGCAAGTATGCCCTTAGAAAGGCTGTCGAACCCTGGCTGTTCCCCGGCGCGCTCGATGAGCGAAAGCTGGGTTTCCAGTTGCCCTTCGCCGAGTGGTTCAGCGGCGGCTTCGCCAGCTTCGCGCAGGAAGCCTGGATATCAAGCGGCGCCTCGCGGAGCGGTTACCTGCGGCAGGACGCGGTTGAGAAGCTGTTTGCCGAGCATGCCGCGGGCCTCGCCAATCACGGTCGCATCCTCCACGCGATCGCCATGTTCTCCTGCTGGTGGGACCAGACTTTCGATGCTCGTTGACCTTGTCAGGAACCTCGAAGCCGCCGACCGCCAGTTCGACGTCTGCGTGATCGGAGCCGGCGCCGCCGGCGTCACCATCGCGCGCGAACTGATGCGGGCAGGGCACCGGGTGTGCCTGGCCGAGAGCGGCGGCATGGACTTCGAGGAGAAGACTCAGGCCCTCTACAAGGGCGAAAACATCGGCCACGAGTACTATGACCTCGAAGAATCGCGCCTGCGCTTCTTCGGCGGCACGGTGTCGATCTGGGGCGGCCGCTGCGCGCTGCTCGACGAGATCGACTTTGCCAAACGCTCATGGGTGCCACACTCGGGCTGGCCGATCACCCGCGATGACATCATGCCGTACTACCGCCGCGCGCAGGACATCTTCGAGATCGGACCGTTCGAATGGGGCGACGCCTACCGGCTTTGCGGCATTGCCGACCAGGGGTTCAGTCCGGATAAGCTGGCGACCGACCTGTGGCGCTTCGACGAGGCGACTGAGCGCTTTGCGCAGGGCCGGGCGCGGGACCTGATCGACGCGCCCAACCTGATGATCCTGCTTCACGCCAATGCGGTGAAACTGCAGGCGAGCGCCAATGGTGCCGAGATCGAGCATGTCGAGGTGCGCACGCTGGGCGGGCAGTCGGCAAGGATCAAGGCGAAGCACTATGTCCTCGCCTGCGGCGCGATCGAGAACGTGCGGCTCATGTTGGCTTCGGACGATGTCTGCGCTGGCGGTATCGGCAATGGCCGCGACCGGCTCGGCCGCTTCTTCATGGAGCATCCCACCGGCCGTATCGGCAAGGTGGAGACGGACAGGCCCTTCGACCTCTGGGCCGCCTACCAGAAGCGCTTCATGAAGTCCGGCCCGCCTTTGGCGCCGGTACTGCGTCTGGCCGATGGCCTGCAGGAATCGGAGGGCGCGATGAACTCGATCGTCACCTTCAAGCTGCAGCGCCCGCCGGAAAAGGGCGTGGCGCTGGGCAACAAGCTCTACGGTACGATCAAGCATTCGCTCAATCCGGACCGCACCGGCCGAAAGCTGGACCATATCTACCGGGGACTACGTGCATGGTTCCACCGGGTGGTGCGCGAGCGGGTGGAGGCGGCGATGGCCAATACCGGCATGACCGGCCTCTACATGATCATTCGCGGCGAGCAGGCGCCCAATCCGGACAGCCGCATCGTCCTGTCGCAGACCCGCAATGCGTTGGGGGAACGGCAGGCCGATCTCAACTGGCAACTCGATCCGCTCGACAAGCACACGGCGCGCGTCTTCGCCCGCGTCTTTGGTGAGGAGCTTCGGCGGATGGGGCGGGGGTCGGTGACGCCGAGCGAGTGGATCAGCGATGCTGCCAATGACTGGCCGGTCGATCCTACTGTCGGCAACCACCCGATCGCCGGATATCACCACATGGGCGGCGCCCGCATGAGCGACGATCCGGCGACGGGCGTCGTCGATGCCGATTGCAAGGTTCATAGCGTCGCGAACCTGCACCTTGCGGGCAGCTCGGTTTTTGCAACGGCGGGTTGGGCCAATCCGACGTTCACGCTGGTGGCGCTCGCGCTCAGGTTGGCTGAGCGGCTCGACGGGCAGCTTCAGGCGAAGTGATCGCTTGGGCCGGGAAGGGCCTACCCTTCTGAGCTACCGGCCAGATTGTGGTGTGCAGCCGCGATGAATCGGTTTATTCGGGGCGCAGGGCCTGAACGATGACTGCCGGATAGGGCAGCACAGGCCCGAGGATGCGATGTAACAAGGCGGGAACACTCCCCCGCAGATATGCCTGATACCGAATGAACGTGTTCCGGGTCGCTATGGTCAATGAGGATCTGATCCTCTGATTTGCGGTGCAAGGAGGAACGCAAGATGGCGAAGTTCGCGACTCGAATTGTTACGGGGGCGGCGCTTGCGCTGGCCTTGCCTCTGGCCGGTACGGCCCTGGCGCAGATAACCACGACGACTATCAGCTTTCCCAAGGGCGGGACCTCGGCAACGGTAGCCGGTACCATCGTCGGCGGGGCGATCCGAGATTACGAGGTTCGCGCAGGCGAGGGGCAGACCATGCGGGTCAACATGTCCGGCTCCTCGATCGTCTACTTCAACGTTCTTCCTCCGGGCAGTGACAACGAGGCGATTTTTACCGGCTCGACCGAAGGCAATTCCTTCTCTGGCACGCTCTCTGCCTCGGGGGCCTACAAGATCAGGGTCTACCAGATGCGCGCGTCGGCGCGGCGGGGAGAGAAGGGGGCGTTCAGGCTTAATGTCTCGGTGACCGGCATGCCGAACCATGGGATGGGGCACGGCTCCGGACATGGACCGGGAATGGGCCACATGGACGGCCTTGGAGGCATTGCCGGCATGGACTCGATCAATGCCATCGACGTCATGATGAACCGGGGTTTCACCAACGTGGATTCGTTCGATTCGGGCAATACCCAGTACGGCATCTTCTATAAGCGCTCGACCGGGGTCTGTGCGCAGCTGACCATGGCCGACGGAAAGGTCGTCGACGCCCGCGACATCAAGACGCATCCCAAGTGCAAGTGATGCGCGCGCTTGCGTCCTGAATCCAAAAACAGCCCGGAGCGGCGCGGTGCTGCTCCGGGCTGCCGGATCTTGGTCAGCCGGGGTAGGGCGGTCTGATCAGGCCGCCAACCTGAACGGCTCGATTTCACCCGAGAGGTAGAGCTTCTTCGCCTTGGCGCGGCTGAGCTTGCCCGAGCTGGTGCGCGGCAGGCTCTTGGGCGGAACCAGTTCGACCACGCAGTTCATGCCGGTGATCGAGCGCACCTTGTCGCGGATCATCTCGTGCAGCTCGAGGCGCTTGACCGGATCGGACACGCGGCAGTGAACCAGGACGGCCGGGGCTTCCTCGCCGTTTTCCATCTCGACGGAGAAGGCGGCGATGTCGCCGTGGTTGAAGCCGGGCAGCTGCTCGACGGCCCACTCGATGTCCTGCGGCCAGTGGTTCTTGCCGTTGATGATGATCATGTCCTTGGCGCGGCCTACGATGAAGAGGTAGCCCTCGGTCATGTAGCCCATGTCGCCGGTGTCCAGCCATCCGTCGACGAGGCATGCCTCGGTCGCTTCGGGATCGCGGAAGTAGGAATGCATCACGCTGGTGCCGCGGCACCAGACCTTGCCGATCTGGTGATCGCCCAGAGACTGGCCGTTTTCGCCGCGGATCACGACTTCCATGTCCAGCACGGGCTTGCCGCAATTGACGATGGCGCGATAGCGGGCCGGGCGGCTGAGATCGCGCGGAGAGCCCGAGAGGCGCTCCTCCTCGACCAGTTCCACGCGGATGCCTTCACCCGGGGGCATGATGGTGACGGCCAGCGTCGCTTCGGCGAGGCCATAGCTGGGCAGGAAGGCCGAAGCCTTGAAGCCCGCATCGGCGAAGGCGTTGACGAAGTTCTGCATGACGTCGGGACGGATCATGTCCGCGCCGTTGCCGGCAAGGCGCCAGCGCGACAGGTCGAAGCGGTCCGACACAGGGCTCTGGCTGGAAATGCGGCGGGCGCAGATGTCGTAGCCGAAAGTCGGCGAGTACGAGATCGAGGTGCCTTCGTTGCGGGTGATGAGGTCCAGCCATGCCAGCGGACGGCGGGCGAAGTCCTCGGTCTTGAGGTAGTCGCCCGAGACCTGGTTCGCGATCAGCGAGAGGAAGCAGCCGACGAGGCCCATGTCATGGTACCAGGGAAGCCAGGAAATGCAGCGGTCGGTTTCGATCAACTGCATGCCGTGGCTGTGCGCGGCCAGGTTCGACATAAGCGAACGGTGAGTGACGGCAACGCCGTGCGGGAAACGCGTCGAGCCGCTGGAGTATTGCAGGTAGCAGATGTCGTCCGGCTGCGCCTTGGGCAGTTCGCCTTCGGGCGCGTCCTTCGCTGCAAACTCGGACCACGTCGCATGGCCGCAGCCCTGTCGCTCTGCCGCGGCAGAGGTGAGGTGGGCGATCTCGTCCGGACCGATGAGCATGGTCGGGTCCGAGCTCTGGAGCTGGACGGCGAGTTGCTCGATATAGTTGTCCTTGCCGCCGAAGCTGGTCGGCAGGGGCAGCGGCACCGGCCACGCACCGGCGTAGACCGTGGCGCAGAACAGGGCCGCGAAGTCGATGCCGGTTTCGGCGATCAGGGCGATGCGGTCGCCCGGCTTTACACCGCGCGCCACCAGCGCATGGGCCACCGACCGTGCATCTTCGCGCAGTTCGCGGAAGGGATAGACGCGCGTCAGCGTGCCGCGCGGATCGTGGAAATTGAAGCCGCGCGAACCTTGCGCGGCATAATCCAAGGCATCGCAAAAGGTGTCGAAGTCGGCAAATCGACGGGGAAGCGCGTCCTCATTGGGAGTGCGGACAAGGTCCTTAGCCGCATTCGGCACCACGGAGATGGTGTCGCTCATATCTTCATAACCCGTTGTTGTTATACCGTTTTCCTTGCGGAACTGGGAGCTTCTAGCCGGTTTAACCTGAACCTTAGATAGCTGCCTTCAACGACCAAATTCCGCGCGCTCTCCCCATTCTGAGCCGACTGTGGCACGAATAGGGCAACATGTCTTCCAAGCGTCGCAATCCACAACCGTTGACGAAAGCCCGCCTCGAGGAATTGGCGCTGGCCTATGTCGCGCGCTTCGCAACGACGCAAGCAAAACTGCGCAGTTATCTTCAACGCAAGCTGCGCGAGCGCGGGTGGGCGGACGATGGTGCTCCCGAACTCGACGACCTTGTCGCCCGCTACGCGCAGCGCGGTTATGTCGACGATGCGAGCTGGGCGCGGATGAAGGCCGGCAGCCTGCTGCGCCGGGGCTATGGTGCCCGCCGCGTCGGCGAGGTGCTGCAGGTGGCCGGTGTCGATCACGATATCGCAGGGGATTTCCGGCCCGACGAACTGGAGCAGCGCCGCGCCGCGCTGGTCCTGGCCCGTCGCAGGCGCTTCGGGCCGTTCTCGGTTCAGGTTCCGGACATGGCGAAGCGGGAAAAGCAGATTGCCGCGATGATGCGGGCCGGACACAGGCTCGACATCGCCCGGCAGATCGTTGATGCCGACGATCCCGACGCGGTCGAGGACTGGGTCGAGTCGGTTTCCGGAGAAGATTCTTGCGCCTGAACAAAGCACTTACTGCCGCCGCCGCCACGTTCCTGATGATCGTTGGGGGGTGCTCGCAGGGCGGGCAGGAGGCCGTCGCCAAGCCGACCGCGCCCCTCGTCCATCCGGTATCGGGGCTGGAAGTCGTGCCGCTGATCATCAAGTCGCACGGCAAGGTCCACAAGTTCAGTGTCGAAGTGGCGAAGACCGAGGAAGAGCAGGCCAAAGGCCTGATGTTCCGCACCGAGATGGGACCGGATGAAGGGATGATCTTCCCTGAAGACCCGCCGCGCCGCCCAGCTTTCTGGATGCGCAACACGGTGATCCCGCTCGACATCATCTTCATCGGGACCGATCGCCGCATTCTCAATATAGCGGCCAATGCCGTGCCATATGACGAAACACCGCTGCCTGCTGTCGGGAAGGCGAGCGGCGTGCTTGAGCTGAACGGCGGCCGCGCGGCCGAACTCGGCATCGAGCCGGGCGACAAGGTCGAGTGGTAACCGGCCGCGGCCTCGCGCCTTCTGCGCAATAGGCGAGGTGCCAGGCTCCTGCCTGCGACATAGCATGCGATCCCGAAAGCGCGCCGATCCCTGGCGCGCGAATGCTGTCGGGAGAGTTGAATGGGCAAGCTGGTGGGTAAGGTCGCCCTGGTTACGGGCGGATCGCGCGGCATCGGTCGGGAAGTCGCGCTCGCCCTGGCGGCTGAGGGCGCCAAGGTCTGCATCAATTTTCGCAACAACGCCGCGGCCGCCGATGAAGTTGTCTCCATGATCGCGGAGAAGGGCGGGGAGGCGTTTGCCATCCAGGGCGATGTTGGATCGCTGGATGCGATCCATGCGATGTTCGCAGAATTCGACGGAAGGGCAGATGGCCTCGACATTCTCGTCAACAATGCCGGGATCGGGAAAATGGCCTCGATCGAGGAGACCGGAGAATCGCTGTTCGACCTCACCATGCAGGTCAACGCCAAGGGACCGTTTTTCGTGACGCAGGAAGCGCTCGGGCGCATGCGAGACGGCGGGCGGATCGTGAACCTGTCATCGATGGTGGCCCGCACGGCCTATGCCTCGTGCATTGCCTACGCGATGAGCAAGGCGGCGGTGGATCACTTCACCCGCTCGCTGGCACAGGAGGTGGGCGCGCGTGGCATTACCGTAAATGCCGTGGCCCCGGGCGCGACGATGACCGACTTCGCACCGGGCCTGTTCAACGATCCGGAAACCGTCCAACTGCTTGCCGAAGCTGCAGCGCTCAAGCGCGTGGGGCAGCCCGAGGACGTTGCCCGCGTCATTGCTTTCCTGTGCGGGCCGGACGGGGGCTGGGTCAGCGGTCAGGTCATCGAAGCAAGCGGCGGGATGCACCTTTAGTCTCGGCAAAAAGCGACTGGGCAAGCAAAAAAGGCGCCCCGGCCTGACGGTCGGAGCGCCTATTGTGTGCCTGTCGGATGTGCTCCGACAGGTCAAAACATTAGCGGCAACGGGCCGGGCGGCTCGAATTGCGGTCGATCTCGCGGCCGAGGAGGGCACCGGCACCTGCGCCGATGATCGTGCCGACCGTCTTGTCGCGACCGCCATCGACGGCGCGGCCGATCAGGGCACCGGCGACGCCGCCGATCAGCAGACCGGTCGTTCCGTCCGACTTCTTGCAGTAGTAGCGGCCATTGTCGCCGCGCCAGTAGCGGATGCCGTTGTCGGTCCTGTGATAATGCCGCTCCTTCGCGATGGCAGGGGTCGCGGTCACCATTGCGGTAGGAACGGTGAGGGCCGCCATGGTGGCGGCGATGATGGCTTTACGCATGGGGGATCACCTCTGTTGCTATGCGTTGTTCATGAATAGAACGCGCTCCATCGTGTCCTGATCCACAACGCCAGATGAACGATTGTGAATGCGCGAAAATCAGCGTCGAATGGTGTTCCCGATGCGGTGAATCGGGGTTGAGCCGACCCGAAGACTGGGCGCGGCGCGGCAATTGCACCTGCCATGTCCCCGCATTGTCGTGAATTTTGTCGCAGCCAAGTGGGCAAAGCGCTTCAACGCGCTTGGCATCGCGAGCGAAGGGCGCTAACGCGCGGCTCATGGGAATCCTGTCGAAGATCTTCACCTGGTGGGATGGTGCGACCATCGGAACCTCGCTCTGGAGCTCGCGTCATGGCGAGCACGTCGGAACTGACGCGCAGGGCAACAAGTACTATCGCTCGAAGGGCGACAAGACGAAGACCACCGAAGGCTATGAGCGCCGTTGGGTAATTTACGCCGGCGCCAACGATGCAAGCCGCGTTCCGGCCGAATGGCACGGCTGGCTGCATCATTCCTATGACGGTGTCCCCGAAAGTCACCTGCCGCCGCCGCGGATCTGGGAAGTCGACTATACGCCGAACGCCACCGGCACTGCGCAGGCCTACCTGCCGCAGGGCGCGCTGGAGCGTGGCGGCAAGCGTGCGGCTGCCACCGGCGACTACGAAGCCTGGTCGCCGGACGCCTGAAGTCTAGTGATGCGGGCCCGCGGCTCACGAATCCCCGCGCTGGCGTTGACTGCCTGTCTTCTGGCTCTTGCCGGTTGCGGTGGCGAACCTGAACCCGAGGCCGAAGACACCAGCGTTCCGGAGGCGCTTGCAGGGATGCAGGCCGGGCCGGCGCAGGCGGTGCAGGGGCAGCGGATCGGCACACCCAACAAGGACCGGGTCGTCACGCTCGGCGTCCTCAACAAGCGCAACAACCTGACCCAGGATCTCGAGATGAAGCCGGGCGAGACCCGGCGCATCGGCAACCTGGTGGTCAAGGTCGCGACTTGTGAAAAGACGCTCCCTTGGGAAAGGCCGCAGGAAGAGGGCGCCTTCGTTCAGGTCTTCGTCGAGGACCGCAGTTCGTCGAAGGAAAAGCTCGCCTGGCACAAGGTGTTCTCAGGCTGGCTGTTCAAGAATTCGCCCGGCCTCAACGTGGTCGAGCACCCGGTTTACGATGTCTGGGTCAAGTCCTGCGCGATGAGCTTCCCGGGGCAGGACGCGAGCCCGGCTTCGGCTGCATCTGCCAGCAGTGCGGCGAAGCCTTCTGGCAGCGAGAGCACGCCTGCTCCGAGCCCCGCGCCCAGTCCGGCGCCTGTACCGGCTCCGAGCCCGAGCGCCTCTGCATCGGATTCCAGCGCGAACTGAGCGGCCTTCAGCAGCGTCAGGTAGCGCTTCTGCGGCATTTCCACTGCGCCAAGCGAGGCGAGGTGTGGAGTGATGAACTGGCAGTCGAGCAGGATCGCGCCTGCGCGTCGTAAGGCCGCGACGAGCCAGGCGAGGGCGACCTTCGACGAATCGGGCACGCGCGAAAACATCGATTCGCCGCAGAACACCCTGTCGAACCCGACGCCATAGAGACCCCCGACCAGCTGCCGCCCGCTGCCGTCTAGCGCCTCCTGCCAGCATTCGATCGAGTGCGCATGGCCCAGGAAGTGCAGGTTTTCGTAGCTGTCCTGGATGCGGTGGCTGATCCAGCTTCCGCCTTCGTCGTCATCCTCGCGCACCGCGCGCGGAGCGGCGCAGGCTTCCATGACATCCGAGAACGCCACGTTGCAGGTCACGGTGAAGCGGCCGCGCCGCAGCGTGCGCGCCAGCGACTTGGACAGGTGAAAGCCATCGAGCGGGAGAATCGCCCTCTGGCGTGGCTCGATCCAGAAGATTTCCGGATCGTCGCGACTGTCCGCCATCGGGAAAATCCCGCTGCGGTAGGCGAGCATGAGCAGTTCGGGCTCGATCATGTTCGCGGTTCGCGGTGCGTGCACGGTGGTTTCCGGGACCTTGTTCACGGCGGTATTGCCTTGCAGGAGCTTAGCAAATCGTTGTGCCGTCGAATATCTTGTAAGGACACTCTTGTAATCCATCGCGGCTCCATCTAGAGGCCACGGCGCCCGCAGGAGTGTAGCTCAGTTGGTAGAGCATCGGTCTCCAAAACCGAGGGCCCACGGTTCGAGTCCGTGCACTCCTGCCAATTTTCCGAAAATCGTTGAGTTCGAAGCTTTCCCCTCAAGGGGTGACGATTCGTCACGCGATCATGCGATGGGAATTTGCGGCGAGCGGAAATCGGCTGTATCGCTGGCAGGCTTGCCAATCGCCTTGTGACGATTAGGAGGGCCGCGTCCTGCGACTCGGACCGTATGGTCCGTCCGGGGCTCACGTTCTTAGTGGCGTATCGGGGAAGATTCAGTCGCAAATGCACGGAACCGCGCGGCACAATACGGTTGAGACAAGCGCGTCAGGCAGACTGAAACGCGACGAAGCGCTTTGGCTTGGCATTTTCCTGTCATTCCTCGCGGCCCTGCCAGCCCTGCTGGCGTGGACGCCGCAGATGACGGACTATCCCTCGCACCTCGCCGGCTATCAGATCATGGTCGATCACGGGCGGGATCCGTTCCTGACCAAGTACTTCCAGTTCAAGTGGGAATGGACCGGCAACCTCGGCGTGGAACTGCTGATGGTGCCGATGGCGCCGCTGTTCGGGATCGAGCTGGCCGGCCGCATCATCGTGGCGCTGATCCCCATTCTTACCGGCCTTTCGATCATTTCGGTCAGTTGGACGCTGCGCCGCCGCGTCGGCGTCGGGGCGATCCTGGCTTTCGCGACGATCTGGTCGCCCTCGTTGCTGATGGGCTTCCTCAACTATTCGCTCTCGGTCGCGCTGGCGCTGTTCGCCTTTGCGGTGTGGGTCCAGCTCGATGAGCGTCACTGGACGCGGCGCCTGCTGTTCATCCCTGCGGGCTTCGTCGTGTGGCTTTGCCACGTATCGGGATGGGGCGTGCTGGGCGTCATGGTGTTCGGCTACGAATGGACCAAGCGGCGCAACTGGCTGGACTGGCGCCCGTTCCTCAAGCCCTGGCCGCTGATCTTCCCGCTTGTGCCGATGCTGCTGGGCATGGGCGCCAATTCGAAGGTCTCGTACGGCGGCGGCGTGCTCGATTACAAATGGGGCATCCTCTACAAGGCGATGCGCAGCTACGACTACCTGCTGGACGTGACCAGCGTGGCGGTGTTGGCGCTGGTCCTGTTCGTGGCTTTCGTCACGCGCCGCATAGACGGGCGCATGGGCTGGGCAGCCCTGATCCTCTTCGGCCTGACCCTGGTGGTACCGCGGCAGATCTTCGGCGGTGACTATGCCGACTATCGCCTCAGCACGACGGCGCTGCTTGTCGCGTGCCTCGCCATCAACTGGCCCGCGCCGCGCTGGGGCCTTGCGCTTTCCGGCCTGCTGTTCACGAGCCGCCTCGCGATCACTTCGGTGGCTTGGTACCAGGACGCGCAGACGGCCCGTCAGATGATTGCCGCGCTCGACTACATGCCCGAAGGCGCGAAAGTGGCGACGGCGGTGGCCATCCCGCGCAGCCAGTGGCTCTTCGGCCCCTTCGAGCATTTCGGCAGTTATGCCGTCGTCCGGCGCAGCGCGATGGAGAACTCCAACTTCGCCTTGCCCGACGTACACATGCTCACGATGCGCGAAACCGCCTTCCGCTTCGCCGATCCGACGCAGCGCATTCTCTACTCATCGAACCAGCGGATAGACTTGCGCAAGTTCCGTCCCGCGGTCCATGCCGAGTACCTGTGGTACATCGGCAAGGCGAAGCCGGTGGCACTGCCGGACGGCGCCCGGATCCTCTACAGCACGTCCAACTCGTTCCTTGCACGACTTGCCATACCGGCAGACCTTGCAAATCCGGTGGACGGAAGCTAAGTCGCATCTTCCTTCCGACAAGCGGATAACATTTGCCCCTCCCGGCCCCGGCCGGGGCGGCGATTTCCCCTAGCCGGAAGATATGAGAGTTTTTTCTCAGGCATCAGGCAAGAGACACGAGAGCAACTGACATGGCCAAGACCACTCCCGGCGAATTCATCCGGCAGGTGCGCGCAGAAGCCTCCAAGATTCACTGGCCCTCGCGCCAGGAAACTGTGACGACGGCGATCTTTGTCGGCATCATGACGGTGCTGCTCGCCACGTTCTTCCTTGGAATCGACGCGCTGTTCGGCTGGGTCGTCAGCTCGCTCCTGTCGCTGCTGTGATCGTCTGAAAACCGGAAGAAGAGAGAACCATGGCCCGTTGGTACATCATCCACGCCTACTCCGGCTTCGAGAACAAGGTTAAGGAAGCGATCCTGGCCGAGGCGGAGCGGATGGGGCTGTCGCAGCTCGTCGAAGAAGTGCAGGTCCCGCACGAAAACGTCACCGAAGTGAAGCGTGGCAAGAAGGTGCAGGTCGAGCGCAAGACGATGCCCGGCTACGTTCTTGCCAAGCTGACGCTGAACGACGACGTCTACCACCTCGTCAAGAACACCCCGAAGGTCACCGGCTTCCTGGGTGCCAGCGGCAAGCCGCAGGCCATCAGCGAGAGCGAGGCCGCACGCTACTTCGGCGCTGCCGAAGCCGCTGCTGCAGAGCCGCGCAAGCAGATCAACATCGATTACGAGATCGGCGATTCGGTGAAGGTCCTCGACGGACCGTTCGCCAGCTTCAACGGCATCGTCGAAGAACTCGATTTCGACAAGAACCGCGTCAAGGTTTCGGTGTCGATCTTCGGTCGCGCAACGCCGGTCGAGCTCGACTTCGAGCACGTCGAACTCAGCAAGTAATCCGGTACGACGCCGCGCCTGTCAGGGTGCGGCGTCGTACAGCGTCATCCAGACGCGGGCGCGCTCGGCAAAGCCGAGGTGTCCATAAAGCGCCAGCGCGCTTTCATTGTCCGCATAGCTGTGCAGGAACGGCACGCGGCCTTCATCCAGGATATCGGCGATAACCTTGCGCATCAGCCGCGAGGCCAGGCCCCGCCCGCGCACTTGCGGAAGCGTGCAGACGCCGCTGACTTCGACATAGCCCGGGACCCGCATGCGTTGCCCGGCCATGGCGACGAGCCTTCCCTCTTCGAACATTCCCCAGAACTGGCCCAAGTCGGCAGTGCTGTCCGCGAACGGGCCGGGTTCGGTCAGTCGCGCCAGTTCCAGCATCTGCGGGTAGTGGTCGCGGTCAAGCCTCACCAATGCAGCATCGTCGAGGGCAGGGCGTTCACCTGAGAAAACGAGCTGGATTCCCTGACGGCGCTTGGCAACGCGCGTTCCTTCGGGCTCCATCGCTTGCCTCGCCTCTTGCTCCAGTTCAACGATGAACAGGGAGCCGTGCTGGCGAACGAGGGCGGCAAGATCTGCCTGGCTTTCCCGCGAGCGGTCCTGCGTTGCTGCGAGCGGACCGATGTCCGACCGATAGCGCCGGGCCTTGCCCGATCCGATGGCGAACCCGGCCTGCTCGCCGGTCAGGGCATTCCAGATCAGACGGTCGAGGACATGTTCGCTCATGATCCGCTCCCTTCACTAAGCATGGCGCGCAGGCGCTGTTCGAACGGGGTCATTGCCAGGGCATGATCGAGGCGGGTGAGGTGGCCCAGCAGGTCGTCGGCGGGCCCTTCGCACAAGTCGGCCACGGCGCGCTGGACCAGCGGAAACACGCGTTCCTGAACGCGCGCCAGAAGCGCGCGGCCGGCATCGCTGAGGGTGAAGGCGCGCAGGCGTTGGTCACCATCGTTCTCGACTTGCTCGATCAGGCCCTCGACCAGCAGCTTGCCGATGCCGCGGGTGATGCCGGGCTGGCTCAGGTCAAGCCGCCGGGCCAGCGCACCGACAGTCAGAGGACCATGTTCCAGCGCGACAATGATCGGAAACTGGGCAGGTTGCAGGGTAATGCCTTCCAACCCGGCGAGTTCGGAAACGCCCGCCTGCAAACGTTCGCCCAGACGGCGAAAACGGCTTCCCAGGCACAGGAACCCGAGTTCGGCGATCAGATCGGTGGCTTTCGCGTTACCATTTTCCATATCGTGCTATATACCTTGGTATGCAGTGCGCGGCAATCACCTGTTTCGTGTTGCATAACAGGCGTGATCATACCGAATTCCGTCGTGTATCAGGGTGTTGGATTGGACTTAGCGCGATATTAACTAATCGGTCGCTACCCTGTGCATAAGATTTGGGGGAATTGAAGATGCGACAAACGCACGACGCGTTTGGAGGGGGCGTGGTCCGGTTGGGGCAACTCGACGGCCTTCGCGGCATTGCCGTTCTGGTCATTGTCCTTGGCTACCAGGCGCAGGCTCTCTTCACGGCAGGTTCGTTCGACCATGCAGGACCGGTGATCGACTGGCTCCATACCTGGGGCTGGAGCATCGTCGACCTGTTCTTCGTCATCTCCGGCTTCATCTTTGCGCACATCTATATCGGTGGGCGAGGGCTCGGCAGCCGCGATGACTTGGCGTCCTTCACATTCGGGCGCCTGGCGCGCCTCTATCCGCTCCATTTGTTGCTGCTGGTCCTGTGCGCCGCGCTCTACTGGGGGCTTCCGCAAAACGGCGAGGCCGCGCTGCTGACCCACCTGCTCATGTTGCAGGGGCTGGTGCAGCCAGCGGTGCAGTCCTTCAATCCGTCTGCCTGGCTCGTCTCGGTCGAAGCGATCTGCTGCGGCTTCTTCGGGCTGGCGCTTCACGCCGGACGGCCGACACTCCTCAAGGTTTCGATCGCCGCCATTTTCGTGAGTACGGTGTTCATCCTCGTTTTCGGTCTGCCGGGCGGGCCGTGGAATCAGGACCTGCTGATGCGCGGCATACTCGGCTTCTTTATCGGACAGATCCTGTGGCGGCGGCGGGTCGAGCTCCGCAAGTCGTCCCCGCTCGTGCTCTCGGTCATCTTCGCGATCGCCATTGCGCTCGACATGGGCAATGTCAGCCCGCTGCTGCCGCTCAGCCTCCTGGCCTGGCCGTCCCTGCTGCTGCTGGCCCTGCGAGTGCCGCTTTTGGAAAGCCGCGTCCTGCTCTGGCTGGGCGATCGCAGCTACGCGATTTTCCTGGTCCATGTGCCGATGCTTGACCTGATCGTGCGGATCATGGGCAGGCAGGAAGGCAGCGGCTGGTTCATGCTCGGCGCGACCCTGCTTTACGGGCTGGCCGTCCTGATCGCGTCCGAACTGCTCTATCTGCTGGCCGAAGTGCCGACCCGGCGCCTCGTGCGCGGCCGCATCGACATGCGCGATGTCAGCTTAACCCGGGCGTTACCGAGCAGGGGCTAAGAGCCGCCAGCGAATCAGGAGTTGGCATGAATCGGGCGGCGGATGAGCCAGGGCGCGATGTCGGGAGGCTGACACGTCTCGACGGATTGCGCGGGCTGGCCGCCTGCGGTGTCGCTTTCCTCTATCATACGCAGCAGTTGTTCCCCGCAGGCATGCATGGGGACGAGCCGCGCCTCTATCACTGGATTTACGACTGGGGCTGGACCCTGGTCGACCTCTTCTTCCTCATCTCCGGCTATATTTTCGCGCACGTCTGTCTGGGGCAGAACGCAGGTGAGGGCAGTGAGCCCCTGACTCGCGGCCGGTTGGCCGACTTCGCCGTCGCGCGGTTTGCCCGGGAAGGGCACGGCGCAAGTGGTCGTGATTGCCGCGTTTGCCGGTACGGCCCTGAGCCAGGCAGACTCGTGCTATCGCATGGTAGAGCAGCCGAGCCGCCGGGCGATCCGGCGGGCATGGCCGCGGCGCAAGCGACATATCGGCGCAGGAAGGACCAGTCCGGTGTGATCTCACGGGTCGGCGGGTGCCTGTGCCGTGCAACTGTCTCTTCCCTTTTCTCCGGATATCGTTTAGGGGCGCGCCCTTCGGACCGGCCCTGCCGGTGCGATTCCCGGCGGGAGGATGCCCGGTGCATCCGTCATACCGCTAAACATGAGCGCCCGATTTCGCCAATTTGCGCGGGGTCTGGCGCGAAAGTGTGAAAGGAGCGGCCTCATGGCCAAGAAGATCGAAGGTTACATCAAGCTGCAGGTGCCCGCGGGCGCCGCCAACCCCTCTCCGCCGATCGGCCCTGCTCTGGGTCAGCGCGGCGTGAACATCATGGAATTCTGCAAGGCGTTCAATGCCGCCACGCAGGAGCTCGAAAAGAGCATGCCGATCCCGACCATCATCACGGTCTATGCGGATCGCAGCTTCACTTTCGTCACCAAGACCCCGCCTGCCACCTTCCTCATCAAGAAGGCTGCCAACCTCAAGTCCGGCTCGAAGGAGCCCGGCAAGGTTTCGGCCGGAAAGATCGCGCGCTCGAAGCTGTCCGAGATCGCCGAGATCAAGATGAAGGATCTCAACGCCAACGATATCGAAGCGGCTACCCGCATCATCGAAGGCTCGGCCCGCGCGATGGGTCTCGAAGTGGTGGAGGGCTGATTCCATGGCAAAGCTGAACAAGAAGCAGAAGGCACTCACCGAGAAGCTGGGCGACAACCAGAAGCACTTCCCCGTCGGTGAGGCTCTGACCCTGCTGCGCGAACTCAAGACCACCAAGTTCGACGAGACCGTTGAAGTCGCGATGAACCTGGGCGTCGACCCGCGTCACGCTGACCAGATGGTCCGTGGCATGGTCTCGCTCCCGGCCGGCACCGGCAAGACCGTCAAGGTCGCCGTGTTCGCCAAGGGTGACAAGGCCGAGGCCGCTCTCGCTGCTGGCGCCGACAAGGTGGGCGCCGAGGACCTCATGGAAGACATGCAGGCCGGCAACCTCGACTACGACCGCGTCATTGCCACCCCGGACATGATGGGCGTCGTCGGCCGTCTCGGTAAGCTGCTGGGCCCCAAGGGCCTGATGCCGAACCCGAAGCTGGGCACCGTCACCCCGAACGTCGAGCAGGCCGTGAAGGACGCCAAGGGCGGCCAGATCGAGTTCCGCGTCGAGAAGCAGGGCATCATCCACGCCGGTATCGGCAAGATGTCGTTCTCGGACGAAGATCTGAAGACCAACTTCAACGCATTCGTCGACGCGATCGTGAAGGCCAAGCCTTCGGGCGCCAAGGGCAAGTACGTTCGCAAGATCTCGCTGTCTTCGTCGATGGGCCCCGGCCTCAAGATCGACACGACCGAGGTCGCCGGCGCCTGATTCTTTCAGGACCGGGCAAACGGTTAGGAATGGGCCGGCGGGGGAAACCTTGCCGGCCCTTTTCTTTGCCCGGATGGTCCGGGCTCAGTCCGCTTTGATTGACAAGGTGTCCCCGGTGAACGCGCCATCCGGTAAGTGCAGGGCAGCGGCCTGATAACATTCGACGACGAGGCTGATCGGCCGCCCATCGGGTAGCTGAAGTACGGCGCGGTGGGAGAGGATCGTCCCTTTCGGGCAGCCCTCCGCCCGGCCACGGAATGCTGCGAGGCGTTGGCGGGTAAAGCGAAGCGGGGCGACGACCGTGCCGAAGGGCGTATCGGTTTCGCGCAGCGCGGCATTCATCTCCGGCGTCAGGCGCGATGGCACGAACCAGTTATGTGCCTGCGACAGCGTCACCCCGCCGCAGTCGAGCTTGACATGGCGATACCCCAGGTTCGCCTTGCCCTCCACGCGCAGCAGGTCGAGCGCGTCCGAAGGCAGGGGCGCATCGTCGTTGCGGACGGCATTGGCGGAAACCCGAGGAGGATTGCCGATCCCCCTTGCCATGCACCAGTCCTGCAGTGCCAGCGTCGCGCTGTCCTGCGCGGCAAGGGCCCGTTCGAACTGACCCAGCGTGGCGCTGGCGCAGCCGTTGAGCGCAAGCGAAAGCAGCAGGGGCGCTATGGTGGCCTTAGATGCCACCGGCAACGGCCGGCCGGTCCATGGCTTCAAGGCCCCGAACCAGTGCGCGGGTGCAGGCGGCAAGGTCATCTGCGCTGGTCGAACGGATAACGAAATTGGCGCCGGTACGGCCTTCGCGCCAGAACGGGTAGGAGCCGATCTGGCAGGTCGCGAATGCCTTTTCCGTCTCGCGCAGGAGGTCCGCCACTTCGCTCTCGCCGACCCAGCAGCCGATGGTCTCGGACAGCAGCGGCGCGCCGCCTTCAAGCTGGCCTGAAAGAGCATCGAGCATGCCGGCGGTGATGCTTGGCACGCCCGCCATGATGAAGATGTTGCCGTGCCGAATGCCGGGGGCGCCGGTGTAGCGGTTGGGGATCAGGTCGGCCCCGTCCGGCGTGCGGGCCATGCGCAGGCGGGCATCGGTCAGCCCGCCGCGTGTCTCGTAGTACTGCTCGAGGATGGCGCGGGCCTCGGGGTGGACGATGACCTCGACGCCAAGCGCCTCGGAGATTGCATCGACAGTGATGTCGTCATGCGTCGGCCCGATGCCGCCGGTAGTGAACAGGTAGTCGTTGCGGGCCCGCAGGGTGTTGACCGCCTCGACGATGGCCGGCGTGTTATCCGCCACCACGCGCACTTCGGCGAGGCGGATCCCCTGGATCTGCAGCCAGCTCGCCACTTGGGCGATGTTCTTGTCGTGGGTGCGTCCGGACAGAATCTCGTCGCCGATGACGACGAGGGCGGCGGTGTAGATTCGCGAGGATTCGGCCATGGCCGCATGGCTAGGACAAATGCGCACGGATCGCTAGCCGCGGCGGGCTATAATTGCCGACCTCCGCGACTGAACCGCAAATGCCCGTCATCGATCGGCAATTCCCGGAATTCGCGGCGGTCGCGCATGAGGTCGTGGCTGAGCCGCCAGGGAGAACGGCTTGCACTTTTCGGGATGAGGTGGCGGCCTCGCTGGAGATAACCCGAAGAATAGCCGGCAAGGGGATCATCTGCCTCAAGGTCATGGTCGGGGGGCAGGAACGGCACAGCCGTATCGGCACCCCACGCATCCATCTGGCCGAGTAGGCGGCAGAGCCATTCGCTCACCATGTCGACCCGGCCGGTCCATGCCGCGTTGAGATAGCCGAATACGGCGGCGAGATTGGGTACGTTCGAAAACATGCAATTGCGATAGTACCAGTGCTCGCCGAAGTTCACGGGGCTGCCGTCGAGTGAAATTGCGATCTTGCCCAGGGTCGCCAGGCGCAGGCCGGTTGCCGTGACGATGGCATCGGCGTCGACCCGCTCACCGCTTTCCAGTTCTATGGCATCGGCGGTGACGCGCCCGATGGCGCCAGTGGCGAGAGCAGCCCGGCCCTCGCGGATCGCCTTGAAGAAATCCCCGTCAGGTACGAAACACATGCGCTGGACCCAGGGGCCGTAAGGCGGGGTGAAGGCCTTTTCATCGTAGTGTTCGCCGAGTTGATCGCGAATGCGTTGCTTGAGCCAGGCGCCCATCTGCTCGGGCTCGCGGCGCGACTTGTTGAAGAACCAGTACTGCAGCGCGTTGTTGCGCAGGCGGGTAAGGCTGTAAGCCCAGCGGCGCGGCAGGACTTTCGCGGCGGAGGTCGCAAACAGGTCGCGGGCAGGCTGGGCGAGGAACCAGCTTGGCGTGCGCTGGACCATCGTCACGCGGGCGCCGGCATCGGCAAGGGCGGGAACCAGCGTCACCGCAGTCGCGCCCGAACCGATCACGGCAATGCGCCTACCGGCAGGATCGAAATCCTGCGGCCAGAACTGCGGATGCAGCACCGGGCCTGCAAAGTCGTTGAGTCCGGCGATCTGCGGATCGTGGGGCACGTCGTAGTCGTAATAGCCCGAGCCGAGGAACAGGAACCGGGTCAGGAATTCGGCGGAGCCCTTTGCGGTCTTCGCGGTCACGCGCCAGAACGATTGGCTGCTGTCCCAATCGGCGTGGGTAACTTCGTGCGAGAAATGCATGTGGCGGTCGAGGTCGTACCGGGCTGCCACCTGCCCCAGATAGGACAGGATTTCCTCGCCGCGCGCCACCGACCTTTCGCCCGACCATGGCGCGAAAGCGAAGCCCAGTGTGTACATGTCGCTGTCCGATCGCACGCCGGGATAGCGGAACAGGTCCCAGGTTCCCCCGAGATTTTCGCGCCTGTCGAGGATGGCCATGCGCTTTCCGGGCAGATTGCGCTGCAGGTGAGCAGCCATGCCGATCCCGGAAATGCCGGCGCCGACGATCAGGATGTCGAGGGGGGCGCTGTCGATGCTCACTGCATCCTCTTACCGCCGCCGCGTTTCAAATCACGGGAAAAGCCCGAAGCGGACAAAAAAAGGGCCGATCCGAAGACCGGCCCATGGAAGTTTATTTGGGAGAGGATGCCTGAAAGGCCCGTTCGCTATGCCGACGGAGACGATTCGTCGCAAATGCGAAAAGATTTTCCGATGTTGCATGTTTTGCAATCGGGACTTTTGTCGGACGACGAGATGCTGTGCAAGCGCATGGAAAGCGGCCAAAAAAAATGGGCCGGTCCGAAGACCAGCCCTTGAAAGTTTTTTGGGAGAGGATGCCTGAAAGGCCCGCTCCATATGCTCGTGATCGGGTCATTCCGCAAATGCGAAAAATTTTCCTGAAGTTGCATGTTTTGCAACTGGAATGTCCTGAGGGCGATCCGGGTCAGGTATCGCTGCGTGCTCCGAACAGGTCGTGTTCGTCCGCATCTTCGACAAGAACGTCAACGATATCACCGACTTGCAGGTCTTTTCCGACATCGCGGAGGAAGACGTTACCGTCGATCTCCGGTGCATCGGCTTGCGAACGTCCCGTTGCGCCGATGTCGCCATCCTCATCCGGTTCGCCCACCTCGTCGATGATGACGGGCAGGATTCGGCCGATTTTGGACTGAAGCTTGGCGGCGCTTATCGCGGCGGTCTTTTCCATGATCCGGGCGTACCGCTCTTCCTTGACCTCTTCCGGCACGGCGCCCGGCAGGTCGTTGGCTGCAGCGCCTGCAACCGGCTCGAAGCGGAATGCGCCGACGCGGTCGAGCTGCGCTTCCTCGAGCCAGTCGAGCAGGTACTCGAAATCGGCTTCGGTCTCGCCGGGGAAGCCGACGACGAAGCTGGAGCGAATCGCGATGTCCGGGCAGATCTCGCGCCAGGAGCGCAGGCGTTCGAGCACCTTGGCTTCGTTGGCGGGGCGCTTCATCGCCTTGAGGACAGAGGGCGCGGCGTGCTGGAACGGAATGTCGAGGTAAGGCGTCAGCAGCCCCTCGGCCATCAGCGGGATGACCGCATCGACGTGTGGATAGGGATAGACGTAGTGCAGGCGCACCCAAGGGGCGCGGCCCTGTGCGTCCCTGAGCTGGCCCAGTTCGCGGGCGAGGTCGGTCATGTGGGTGCGGACCGCGTGGTCCTTCCACGAACGTTCCTCGTGCCGCACGTCAACGCCATAGGCCGACGTGTCCTGGCTGATCACCAGCAGTTCGCGGGTTCCGGCCTGCACCAGCTTTTCCGCTTCACGCAGCACCGCGTCGATGCGGCGGCTGGCGAGTTTCCCGCGCAGCTGTGGGATGATGCAGAACGCGCAAGCGTGGTTGCAGCCCTCTGAAATCTTCAGGTAGCTGTAGTGACGCGGCGTCAGCTTGACCCCTGCCTCGTCGTAAGCCTGCGGGATCAGGTCGAGGTAGGGGCTGAGATCCGGCGGCGCGGCTTCGTGAACGGCTTCGACGACGGCTTCGTACTGGTGCGCACCGGTCACGGCGAGCACGTCCGGGAAGCGGGCGCGGATCGTCTCGGCTTCATTGCCCATGCAGCCTGTCACGATGACACGGCCGTTTTCGGCAATGGCTTCACCGATCGCTGCCAGGCTCTCTTCCTTAGCGGAATCGAGGAAGCCGCAGGTGTTGACCAGCACGACGTCGGCACCGGCATAGTCCGGGCTCATCGTGTAGCCGTCTGCACGCAGTCGGGTGAGGATACGTTCGGAGTCGACAAGGGCCTTGGGGCAGCCAAGGCTGACCATGCCGACCTTCGGCGGGGAGGGGAGTTCTATGGCCATGGGATGGCGCGCCCGATACGCCGATTGAGGCGATGAGTCACGAATTGAATGAAACGCAGCTTTTCCAAGGATGCGCAATCGCACGCTTGCGCCTGATGCCGAAGGCTGCGAGACTGTGGCTAACAAGGCTTTTTCAATGGGATATGGCCTGAATCGGGAAGGAGTTTCTGCATGGGTCCGGTAAACTGGGTGGCGGTAGTTATCGCCGCGGCAGTGGCCCTTGGCATCAGCATTGCGTGGTTCGGCACCTTTACCCGCAAGAGCGGCCAGCTGATTCCCGGCAAGGCGGAAACGCGAGGGAACTATATCCTCGTGGCTGTGCTGATGTTCGTGAGCTCGGCGATGTTCGGGCACAGTTTCGCCCGGATCGGCGTTGAGACGCTGCAGGCCAAGCCATGGCTTTACTTCATGCAGACCGGGGGCATCGCCATTGCTTTCGTGATGCCCGCCGTTTGGCTGGTCGAACTGCGCAATCGCACTGAGCCGATGCGGCGGGTGTTCGATTGTGCGTTCTGGCTCGTTGCCTACCTTGCCATGGGTCTCGTGTTCTGGGCGCTGGGTTGATCCAGAGAAATCAGGCCGGGTCGCAACTGGCGTAGGAAATCTCGACGATTAGGTCGTCGGGCTCCAGCGCGTTGGCGTCCGGCTCCCAGAAGCCGATCACGCGAGATCCGCGGTAGATCCGCAAGCCTTTGCCGGTCGCGATCTTCTCAAGCGGTTTGCCGATCTCGTCAGGCTTGACCTTGCGTTCGACGAGCTGGACGCGGCCCGTGACCGACGCGAGATCCGACAGGTACTCGGAGATGTGTTGGCCTTCCGCCGACCCGGCCAGCAACAGGCCGGTGAAGCGCACAGGGTTGATCACGTTGTCGGCCCCGGCCTGGCGGGCCAGCAGTTCGTTGTCGTCGGCGCGCACCACCGCCGTGATCGGCACCTTGGGGGCGACATGGCGGGCGGTCAGGATGATGAGGATCGTGGTATCGTCGCGGCCTGCCGACACGAGGATCGAGCGGGCCTTGCCAATGCGCACGGCTTCCAGCGTCTCGTCACGCGTGGCATCGCCCTCCATGACGTTGCAGCCGGCGCTTTCCGCAAGTGCGAGTCTTGCCGAACTGGGGTCGATGACGACGATGCACGAGGGATCGGTGCCGCGCGCGATCAGTTCCTGTACCGCTTCGGACCCGCTGACGCCGTAGCCGAGCACGACGATGTGGTCTTCGAGCCGTTCCTGGATGCGCTTCATGCGCCAAGTCTCCCAGCTGCGCTTGATGATGAAATTATAGGCCGTACCGACGAAGATGTAGATCACCGCCAGGCGGATCGGTGTGACGATGACCGCTTCGATCAGGCGCGACTTGTCACTGACCGGGGCAATGTCGCCGAAGCCGGTCGTGGTGATCGAGATCATCGTGAAATAGACGACGTCGAGGAAGCTGACGGTGCCGTCGTGCGTGTCTTTCAGGCCATCGCGATCGAGCCAGTGGACCATGACGACGAGGAAGATAAGTCCGAGCGCCAGCCCGAGGCGAATGGCGACATCGGCCCAGACCGGGACGCCGATAGCGCGACGCAGCGGCTTGAACAGTGCCGGGTTGGGCCGCTTCTTCGACATAACCGAGGCTTAGGGTGACTTGGGCAGTTCGTCCAGCGGGTCTACCGGCTTGCCGTCTCGGCGCACTTCGAAGTGCAGTTCGTCGCCCTTGGCCAGGCCTGTGTCTCCCACGAGCCCGATCCGCTCGCCGGCGGCTACCCTGGCGCCGTCCTTGACCGTGATGCGGCTGAGGAAACCATAGGCGGTGAACCAGCCATCGCCGTGATCGATCACGACGAGATTGCCGAACTGCTCTTTTTCCTTGCCGGCGAACTTGACCGTACCGGCGGCTGCGGCCCGGACCATCGTACCCTTGGCAGCGGTGATGTCGAGACCGTCGTGATAATTCGCGCCGCTGCTGAAATCGCGGCGGACCGGGCCGGAGACCGGCCAGAGGAAGCGCGACTTGCTTGCGGCGGGCGTGATGGGTGCAGGCACAGCGGCCGAAACCGCGGGCTGTGCTGTCGCGCTCTTCTGCAGGTTGAGCAGGGTCGGGATCAGCAGGCTCTGACCTGGCTTGACCGGTGCCTCCGGATCGAGACCATTGGCGGTGGCGATCTGGTCCCAGGGCACGGCGTACTTGTAGGAAATCGCAAAGCCGGTGTCGCCCGCCTTCACGGTGTGGCGGCGGGTGCGTGGGATCTGCAGCTTCTGACCGGCCTTGACGATATAGGGCGGCTGCAGCCCATTGGCTTCGGCGATAAGGATGCGGGCAACCTTGGCGCGTGCGGCAATGCCGCCGAGCGTTTCGCCGGGGGTGACGATATGGACCGTCTCCTGCTCGGGCGAGATGATGGAGGTCGATTCGGTGCGCGCGGCGATCTCCCGCGATGCGGTCCTGACGGTGCCGGTGTCCTGCGTCTTGCCGGGAATGGTCAGCTTCTGGCCGATGCGCAGCACGTAAGGCGGCTCAAGCCCGTTTGCGCTGGCGATAGCGCTGGCAGGCGCGCCGGTGCGATTGGCGATGCCGTAAAGCGTTTCGCCGAAGGTAACTTCATAGGTGCCGCTGGCCGCTGCGGGACTGCTGTCTGTCGCGCTGCCCCGCGGGATCGCCAGCTCCTGCCCGACGCGCACCACGAATGGCGCTTGCAGGTTGTTCGCCTTGGCAAGATCGCCTGCATCCACGCCAGCGCGGTTGGCGATCCCGTTCAGGGTTTCGCCCGGCTCCACCACATGGACCGCTTCCTGCGCGGAATTGGCGGCCTGTGCCTGCGTCGGCGCAATTACCAGTCCCGGCAGCACAGCTGCCGCGGCGAGCAGTAGAGGGGCCTTCATGCCTTGTAGCGATCCACCAGATTGGACATCGACGCATCGTGCGTCAGGTCGAGCTGCAATGGCGTCACCGAGACAAATCCTTCCGCGATGGCTTCCAGGTCGGTGTTGTGACCCGGGGTATGCTCAATGCCGTGTAAACCAAACCAAAAGTAAGGAAAACCTCTAGGATCAATGCCTTCCACCACCGAACCGCGGGCGTAATCATGGAATCCCTGCCTCACCACGCGGATGCCGTTAACCTTGTGCGCGGGGATCGCGGGGAAGTTGACATTGATCAGCGTGCGCGGCGCGAAAGGTGTGTCGAGCAATGGCCGCAGCACCTTGGCGCCCCATTCTTCGGCAGCGGAGAAGTCGACGTTGTTGCCGACGCCTTCCTTGGAATAGACTTGGCTCAACGCGATCGAGGGAATGCCGGCCAACGCCCCTTCCATGGCGGCCGAGACCGTGCCCGAGTAGGTGATGTCGTCGCCCAGGTTCGCGCCGCGGTTCACGCCCGACAGGATCAGGTCGGGCGCGCCGGGCAGCACCTTGCGCAGCGCCATCGTTACCGAATCGGTCGGCGTTCCGGTAACCGAGTAGCGGCGAGGCGCGTGTTCGCGCAGACGCACCGGGCGCGTCAGGGTCAATGAGTGGCCGGCCCCAGACTGTTCCTCGCTCGGCGCGCAGATCCAGATGTCGTCGGAAAGCTGTGCCGCGATCTTCTCGAGAACGTAGAGACCCGGCGCATTGATGCCGTCGTCATTGGTGAGGAGGATGCGCATTGATCAAATTCCTTCGTCGCCCCGAATCGCCTTCGGGGCCCATTGTCCGGGGCTACATGCCGGCGAATTCACGCCGGCGCGTCGCTCAGGCGAGCGGTTCCAGCTTCTCGATCCCGCCCATCCGGGCCTTGAGCTTTTCCGGTACCGCGACCGAACCGTCTTCCTGCTGGTAGTTTTCCAGCACGGCTACGAGGGTGCGACCTACCGCCAGGCCCGAGCCGTTCAGCGTGTGCAGGAACTCGGTCTTCTTGCTGCCTTCGGGCTTGTAGCGCGCGTTCATGCGGCGCGCCTGGAAATCACCGCAGTTCGAGATCGAGCTGATCTCGCGGTAGGCGCCCTGGCCGGGCAGCCAGACTTCGAGGTCGAAGGTCTTGCGCGCGGTGGCGCCCATGTCGCCGGCACATAGCAGAACCTTGCGATAGGGCAGTTCCAGCGCCTGAAGGATGCCCTCGGCGGCTGCAACCATGCGGTCGTGCTCGGCTTCGCTTTCTTCCGGCTTGCAGACGGTGACGAGTTCGACTTTCTCGAACTGGTGCTGGCGGATGAAGCCGCGCGTGTCGCGGCCCGCCGCGCCCGCCTCGGAACGGAAGCAGGGGGTGAGCGCCGTCATGCGCAGGGGCAGGGCCTCGGCATCGACGATCTGTTCGCGCACCGCGTTGGTCAGGCTGACTTCGGCGGTGGGGATCAGCCAGCGCCCGTCGGTAGTCTGGAACAGGTCTTCGGAGAACTTGGGAAGCTGGCCGGTGCCGAAGGCGGCATCGTCCTTGACCAGCAGCGGGACGTTACATTCCATATAGCCGTTGTCCGCGGTCTGCGTGTCCAGCATGAATTGCGCAAGGGCGCGGTGCAGGCGGGCCATCTGGCCCTTGAGGAATGTGAAGCGCGCACCCGACAACAGCGCGCCGGTCTCGAAGTCTAGGCCGAGCGCAGGGCCGAGATCCGCGTGTTCCCTGGGCGTGAAGGCGAATTCGCGCGGGGTACCCCACTTCGCCACTTCGACGTTCTGCGTCTCGTCCTCGCCGTCGGGAACCTCGTCGACGGGGATGTTGGGCAGGCGTGCCAGTTCGTCATGCAGCCTGGCGGTCAGTTCCTTCTCCTCGGCTTCGAGCGCGGGGAGGCTTTCCTTGAGTTGCGTGACTTCGGCTTTCAGCGCCTCGGCGGTTTGCGCGTCGCCCTGGCCCATCGCCTTGCCGATTGCCTTCGATGCCTCGTTGCGGCGGTTCTGGCTTTCCTGCATGCGCGTTGCGACCGCGCGGCGCTGCTCGTCGAGCGAGAGGATCTGGGCGGAAGCGGGTTCAACCCCGCGGCGAGCGAGACCGGCGTCGAAAGCGGCCGGGTTTTCACGGATCAGGCGGATATCATGCATGACGCCGGGCTATGCCGTCTCGGCGAGTCCGGCGCAAGCGCGAGATGGCCTGTGTCACTCGGCCTTGCAGGTGCGAATCCCGAACATGGAATAGAGCGGGCACGTGCTGAACAGTCCCGTCATCAGAGGAACGAGCCCGACCCAGCCCCAATCCGTCTTCGGTCCTACAAAGACGAGGGCGATGAGGATGATCCCCAGAACGATGCGGCCCAATCGGTCCATCGTGCCGACATTTGTCTTGAACATGGCATTTCCCTCCTTCGATGAAGGAGCCATGCGCCCGATGGTACTAGAGGCGCATTGATTGCGATCAATGGAGGGATTTCGGCAAGTTTCCGATGGTGCCATCCCGGCAGGGGATGGTGGGCGCGACAGGGATTGAACCTGTGACCCCACCCGTGTGAAGGGTGTGCTCTACCGCTGAGCTACGCGCCCGCTTCCAAATGCGGAAGCGCGCCCCTAGACAACTCCGGACGAATTGACAAGCGTCCATTGCCGACTAAAGCGCGGGACATGACCGAAGAGACCAGTTCCGGCCCGGACGTGCCGCCCGATCGCATTGCCATCAACCCGAAGAGCGAGTTCTTCGATGCCGAAAAGCTGCGTCGCGGCATCGGTATCCGCTTCAAGGGCACCGTGCGCAACAATGTCGAGGAATACTGTATTTCCGAAGGCTGGGTGCGCGTTCAGGCAGGCAAGACGCTCGACCGTCGCGGCAATCCGCTGACGATCAAGCTGAGCGGCCCGGTCGAAGCGTGGTACGAGGATCTCGGCGAAGACGCGCCCGTCGCCAAGTAAGCGCTCTTCGCGATTGAGAGTTTCGGGGCCGGTCCTGCCAACTGGCGCAGGTCCGGCCCCTTTCGGGTAAACTCAGTAGTTTCCGGCGATGATGTCGCCGATGGGGTCGCTGTGGCGGCCCTTTTTCTTGCCTTCCGCCTGCGACGCTGCCGAATCGCCCTCGGAGGCAACGCGGGTCGACCTTGCGGCGGGAAGCGCGCCGGGCTCGGCGTTGTAGATGAAACCCGCGACCGGCCAGTGCGATGCGCCCAGGTTGTGGGCGGGGCCGTACCAGACGCGCACCTGGCTCCAGTCGTTTTCCGGTGAAACATCCAGAACGCTGACGTTGCGCTCGATCTTGCCGGGAACCGACCAGTTGGCATGGCTCACCAGGATGGTGCGGGAATCGACGATCTGCGTGACCGTTGCGACATGGCCGAGTGTGGAGTTGCCGTGCGGCTCGATCGCCAGGACGGCACCGACGCGCGGTTCGAAACCGCGGGCGTAGCGGCCCTTGGCCTGCTTCCACCAGGTATGGGCATCGCCATAGATCTGCAGGCCGGACAGTTGCCGCGCGAAGGGCACGCATTCCAGATAGTCGGAATTGCCCGATGCGCTCGGTGAACCCGATGAAAGAGGGCGGCTGCCCGCGCTGCCGGAATCGTCGTTGGACACGATAGCGTCGATCGCGCTGCGGGCACTTGCCGGAGAGATTACGGCCGCGCTCAATGCGAGAATGCTTGCTGTGCAGTAACCTTTCATGCCTGCAAGATCACCTAGGCACAGTTATCGTTTGCCTGCAAAATTGGGTTAACGGAGCGGCAAGAATTTGCCGGATGTTTGCCGGGTGCTTGCCAAAGCCTTCGGAAATCCCCAAGCGAGTCGCCATCATGCTCCCGCAAGTCATCATCATAGGCCGGCCCAACGTCGGCAAATCCACCCTGTTCAACCGTCTGGTCGGCAAGAAGCTCGCGCTCGTCGACGATCAGCCCGGCGTCACGCGCGACCGGCGCTTCGGCGATGCCGAACTGCTCGGGCTGAAATTCCAGATCGTCGACACTGCCGGTTGGGAAGACGACGAAGCGGAAACCCTGCCCGGACGGATGCGCAAGCAGACCGAAGCCTCGCTGGCGACTGCCGACGTCGCGCTGTTCGTTGTGGACGCGCGCGCCGGACTGACGCCGCTCGACGAGGAAATCGGCAACTGGCTGCGCGCCTCGCCGGTGCCGGTCATCGTGCTCGCCAACAAGGCGGAAGGGCGCGCGGGCGAGGGCGGTCTGCTTGAAGCCTACTCGCTTGGCCTCGGCGATCCGGTGGCGATTTCGGCCGAACACGGCGAGGGCATGGGCGACCTGTTCGAAGCCCTGCTGCCACATCTGGAGCCGCTGCAGCCGGTCGAGGAAGAGGAAGCCGAATTCGACGAGGAAGCGCTGCTCAAGGCGCCGCTCAAGCTGGCCATCGTCGGTCGTCCGAACGCCGGAAAGTCGACGCTGATCAACCGCTTTCTCGGTGAAGACCGGCTCCTGACCGGCCCTCAGGCGGGTATCACCCGCGATTCGATCGCGATCGACTGGCTCTGGACCGATCCCAAGACCGGCGATGAACGCGAGGTGCGCCTGATCGACACCGCGGGCATGCGCAAGAAAGCGCGCGTCGTCGAGAAGCTGGAGCGCATGGCGGTGGCCGATGCGCGCCACGCAATCGACTTCGCCGAAGTCGTGGTCCTGCTGCTCGATGCGACCAAGGGGCTGGAGCACCAGGACCTCAAGATCGCCTCCAAAGTTCTGGAGGAAGGCCGCGCCCTGATGATCGCGATCAACAAGTGGGACGTGGCGGAGGATGCCTCGAAGCTGTTCAACGGCATTCGTGCCGCGCTCGACGACGGTCTTGCGCAAGTGCGCGGCGTGCCGCTGCTCGCAGTCTCGGCACGTACCGGCAAGGGCCTCGACGACATGATTGCGGCGGCATTTTCGATCCGCGAGGCCTGGAGCCGCCGCGTGCCGACCTCTGCGCTCAACCGCTGGTTCGACGATGCCCTTTCGGCCAATCCGCCGCCAGCGCCGGGTGGCAAGCGAATCAAGCTGCGCTACATCACCCAGGCCAAGACGCGCCCGCCGGGCTTCGTGCTGTTCGGTACGCGTCTCGACCTGCTGCCAGAGAGCTATCGACGCTACCTGATCAATGGTCTGCGGCGTGAACTCGGCTTTGAGGCCGTGCCGATTCGCATCACGCTGCGCAGCCCGAAGAACCCGTTCAAGAAGGACTGACCGCGCCTCCGTTTGGGGCGTGACCGGTTTTTGATTCAGCCGGGGTGCGCCTCGGCTTCCGATTCGGCGGCGGCATCGGCCTGGTTTTCGGCTTCGGCGGCCTGCGCGCGCCTGCTTGCTTCGGTGCCCTTTATGTTTGTCAGGCTGCCGGCGCCCTTTGCCTCGGAAACCAGGTTCCATACGGCGATGAACAGCGCGGCGATGACCGGGCCGACGATAAAGCCGTTGAGACCGAACAGTTCGAGACCCGACAGCGTGGCAATCAGCACCACGAAGTCGGGCATGCGGGTGTCGCGGCCGACGAGGATCGGGCGCAGCAGGTTATCGATCATGCCGATGATGAACACGCCGCAGAAGACCATCACCCCGCCCTGGACGTAGTCTCCGGTCGCCAGCAGGTAGCCAGCGACGGGAACCCAGATGATACCGGTGCCGACGGCCGGCAGCAGCGAGAAGAAGCCCATCAGCACGCCCCACAGGAGGGCGCCTTCGATGCCGAGAGCCGAGAAGATCAGGCCGCCGACAAGGCCCTGCATCACTGCGACGACGACGGTGCCCTTCATAGTGGCGCGTACCACCAGCATGAAATGGTCGAGCAGCGCATCGCGCAAATGCGGCCTCAGCGGGATCGCGGTGCGCACCAGTTCACCGTAGCGCTCACCATCGCGCAGCAGGAAGAACGTGAGGTAAAGCATCACGCCCAGCGCAGCGATGAAGCTGAGGGCGCCTTGCCCGACGATGAGCAGGCGCGAGGCGATGTCTTGCAGGCCACTGGCGATGCCGGAGCCGAATTCGCGCCGCAGCGTCTCGAAATCGGTGGATGTGTAGCGTGCGATCGTGTTGCCGATCTGGTCGGGCAGGGCGGCGCGGATGCGCTGGAGCATGGCACCCAGATCGATCTGCCCGCTGCTGATCCGATCATAAAGAGACGTCGCTTCCTGTACGAGGCTGGCTCCCAGGAACAGGGCAGGCAGGATGAAGATCGCCAGCAGGAGAAGCAGCACCAGCGCCGCGGCCGTATTGGGCCTGCCTCCAAGCTTTGCCTCCAGTTTGCGGGTCATCGGTTCGAACAGGATCGCCGCGACGATGCCCCAGAGCACCGCCCCGAAATAGGGTGCGAGAAGCCAGGCGAAGGCGATGGTAACGAGTATGACGAGGCCGATGAATGCGTAGTCTTCAAGGCCGTATGCAGAGGGTCGCTTTGTCTCCATTGGCGGAGCAATATCATGAAATTCGGCAATTCCATCCCCGATCTTCCTTCCGGCAAGACCGGGGTGGATTTTTTCGACGAAGCGCGCGAGACAACCGTTCATCCCCCCGCATCAGGAGGTCACTCTCTTGCATTCCATCATGAAGTTCCGAATCGCCGTCAGCGTCCTGGCTATGGCGTCCGTCCCACTCGTCCCTGCCGTTGCAGCAGAGCAGCAGTCCTCCGTTTCCGGGCCGGAACGCAGCTTCAAGCCCGACGACCTGTTCAAGTTGCAGGGCGTTACCGATCCGCAGATATCGCCGGACGGATCGACGATCGTTTACGTGCGCAGCAGCGCCGACATCATGACCGACAAGGTCGAACCCTCGCTGTGGCTGGTCGATGTGTCCACGGGCGAGCAGCGTCCGCTCGTCGCCGGACCGGGCGCACACATGGCCCCGCGCTGGTCGCCCGATGGCAAGCGCATCGCCTATGTCTCGAGCGACGGCAGTTCCTCTCCGCAGCTCTACGTACTTTGGCTGGCGAGCGGGGCGAGCGTCAACGTCACCGACCTGCCCGACAGCCCGGGCGCGCTCGCCTGGTCGCCGGACGGCAGGCAGATCGCCTATACCATGCGCGTGCCGGGTGAAGGTACGAAGCTGGGCTCGCAGCCGGAAGGCCGCCCCGAAGGTGCGCAATGGGCCGAGCCGCTGCAGGTGATCGACCGTGTGACCTACCGCTTCGACGGAGCCGGTTATTTCGAACCGGGCTTCGACCATATCTTCGTCGTGTCCGCCGATGGCGGCGCGCCGCGCCAGGTCACTTTCGACAAGTTCGACGATGGCGGCCCGCTGTCCTGGACGGCTGATGGAAAGCGCATCGTCTTCAGTGCCAACCGGCATGAAGACTGGGAGCGCGACATCAACAATTCGGAAGTCTACAGCGTCGACGTCGCAAGCGGCGCGATCCGCGCGCTGACGACCCGGCAGGGTCCTGATGGGGGTGCTATCGTCTCGCCCGACGGAAAGCACATCGCCTATGTCGGCTACGACGACGTCAACCGCTCCTACGAGAACTCCGATCTCTACGTCATGAACGCCGACGGCAGCGGCGTAAGGCTGTTGACCCCGAAGCTCGACCGATCGATCGACGCGGTGGAGTGGGCGGGCAATAACGGCCTTTACGTCCAGTACGACGATGAGGCACAGACCCGGGTGGCGCGCGTCGGTCTCGACGGGTCGATCAAGCCGTTGGTTTCCGGACTGACTCCGGGCGGGCATTACGACCGGCCCTATACCGGTGGCAGCTTCAGTGTCTCGAAGGGCGGGCGCATCGCCTATACCGCCGGGACCACGAGCCATCCGGCGGACCTGTGGGTGTCCAATGGCGGTACGGGGCGCAAGCTGACCGACCTCAACGCAACCTGGATGGCAGACAAGGCGATGGCGCCGGTGCGCAAGCTGGCGGTGACTGCGCCCGACGGCAGGCCGATCGATGCCTGGCTGGTGACGCCTCCGGGCCTGCAGCCGGGCCAGCGGGCGCCCCTGATCCTTGAGATCCATGGCGGGCCGAACACGGCCTATGCTCCTGTCTTCGCCACCGATTACCAGCTCTATGCCGCGCATGGTTATGCCGTGCTCTACACCAATCCGCGCGGCAGCACGTCCTATGGCGAGGAGTTCGCCAACCTCATCGACCGCGCCTATCCCGGCACCGACTACGACGACCTCATGGCCTCTGTCGATGCAGCGATTGCCGATGGTGTGGCCGACCCGAACAACCTGTTCGTCACCGGCGGTTCGGGCGGGGGCGTGTTGACGGCATGGATTGTGGGCAAGACCGACCGGTTCAAGGCTGCCGCGACGCAAAAGCCGGTGATCAACTGGATCAGCGAAGCGCTGACGATGGACTCGACGCCGTTCACCTCGCGCTACTGGTTCGACAAGAAGCCCTGGGAAGATCCCATGTCTTACTGGAACCGCTCGCCGCTCAGCCTGGTCGGCAATGTGAAGACGCCGACGCTGGTGGTCGTGGGCAGCGACGACTACCGCACGCCGGTCAGCGAATCCGAGCAGTACTACGCCGCTCTGCAGATCCGCGGCGTGCCCACTGCCATGGTGAAGGTACCCGGCGCCAGCCACGGCGGCATTGCCGCGCGGCCATCGCAGTCGGCGGCGAAGGTTTCCGCAATCCTTGCGTGGTTCGACAAGTATCGGACTGACGGCAAGGCCGTCAGCGAGTAGCAGCAAGCTCCGCGGCCAACCGGGCGACCAGTTCGGCCGCGGGCATCGGGCGGGAAAGGGGAGCGCCCTGGCCTGCCCATTGCGCTCCGAAACCGCCTTCGCCCGCAGTCTTGGCGGCGGCGTTGAGCGCCTTGCCGGCATGATAGGCGCGCGGATAGGGCGCGACCGGAGGCAGCTCCCCGGTTGCGCCCAAGGCGGTGAAGCGATTGGCAAGGCAGCGAGCCGGACGACCGGAAATCGCGGCAGTCATCGTCGTGTGCCGTGCGCATTCACTGGCCAGTGCCATGCGATAGGCTGCGTCCGCGTTGCTTTCGGGACAGGCGACGAAGGCCGTGCCGAGCTGGGCTGCGACCGCTCCCAGATCGAGCGCGGCGCGAATGCCGTTGCCGTCCATGATCCCTCCGGCGGCGATGACCGGCAAACCGGACTGGGCGGCGAGCAGGCGGGTCAGTGCAAGGGTGCCAAGGCGGTCGTCCGGCGCGTCGGGATCGAACACGCCGCGATGGCCGCCCGCTTCCCACCCTTGTGCAACCAGGACGTCGATCCCGGCATCTTTCGCAAGCCGGGCTTCGTCGAGCGAGGTGGCGGTGGCGAACAGGAGGCATCCTGCGGCTTTCAGTGCGGCGATCGAGTCGGGATCGGGCAGGCCGAAATGAAAGCTCACCACCGGCGGCGCCAGTTCCACGAGCGTCGCCAGCATTTCGGCATTGCCGATCAGCGTCGGGTAGATCGTCTCAAGCTGCGTGGGCGGCTCGGCGCCGAACTCGGCAAAAGCGGGTGCGAGGGCGCTCAGCCACGCTGCCTCGCGCGGCGGATCGGCCTCGCATGGCGCATGGACGAAGAGATTGACGTTGAAAGGGCGGTCGGTCGCGGCGCGGAGCTGGACGATGTCGTGCGCTGCAGCTTCGGGCGTCAGCGTACCGACCGCGATCGACCCGAGCGCCCCGGCATTGCAGACGGCAGCGGCGAGGGCGGGCGTCGAGGTGCCCGCCATCGGTGCCTGGATCAACGGTATCGAAAGGTCGAGGCGCGAGATGAAGTCCATGGACGCCTTGCCTGGGCTCAGGACTCTCCTGCGGCCTCGCTCTGCAGTTGGCAGTAGTTCTGGATGCCCATGCGCTCGATCATGTCGAACTGCTTCTCCAGCCAATCCACGTGCTCTTCCTCGCTTTCGAGGATGCGCTCGAAGACTTCGCGGCTGACATAGTCGCGCACCGCTTCACAGTGGGCGATCGCTTCCTTGAGGAGCGGAATGGCATCGTGTTCGAGAGCGAGGTCCGCCTTGAGGATTTCCTCGACGTTCTCACCGACGCGCAGCTTGCCCAGCGCCTGGAAATTGGGAAGGCCATCGAGGAACAGGATGCGATCGGCCAGCACGTCGGCGTGCTTCATCTCGTCGATCGATTCGTGGCGCTCGTAGGCGGCAAGTTTCTTGATGCCCCAGTTGTCCAGCATCCGGTAGTGGAGCCAGTACTGGTTAATGGCGGTCAGCTCGTTGAAAAGAGCCTTGTTCAGAAAATCAATGACTTGTGGGTCGCCCTTCATCGCGCGTGCTCCTTTTCAACCGAGCCGCGAATATGGGCGCAGGGCTTCGGCCTGACAAGGCCGGTGGGCGCAGAATCAATGGCCTAATTCAATGGTGGACGAGAGAAACCGACAGATCGCAGCCGACTTCGTCGGCGATGATCTCTTCCGCTTCCTCAAGGCACTGGCGGCACTGCGGCGTGCGGCCCATGGCAGCGTAGAGCGTCTCGGCATTGCCCTGACAGCAGCGCGCGGCCGCCCTCAGGTCCGTTTCCTTAATCGCATTGCAGATGCAGACATACATAAGCGAATCCTCTTGTCTGCCATCATACGCAAATGAGAATGGATCGCAATATCAATTTAGAATCGCGGAATTCCGACGATTATCCAGTAGCTTGCGCATGACGAGTGAGCGCCAGAGCCATTCCAGCGGCCCCCGGCGGCAGTGGCCCAGCCACGGTTCGCTCCATGCCAGCATGAGCGTCCAGCCCAGCGCCACGAACAGCGATTGTCCGGCTGGTCCGACCCGGCCGAACAGATCGAAACCCCATCCGTAGAAGATCGCCGTCATCACCACGCTTGTGCAAATGTAATTGCTGAAGGCCATGCGACCGGCGGCGATCAGGCGCTGTCCGATTCGCGTTCGGGCAAGTGCAGGCGCGGCAAGCACGAGAATGGCGGCGTAGCCGATGGCGGTCAGAACATGCGGCACGACGAGTCCGTGGGAGATCATCATGTACATGGCGATGGGCGGGAAGTGGCGCGGCCAGGCCCAGTTCAATGCGGCCAGGGTCAGGACCAGTCCCGCGAAGCTGCAGAAAGTGGCGACGGCTTTCATGCGCCTGGCCGGCCAGGTCCCTGCGAAGAAGCCGTGGCGGTGCAGGACCATGCCCAGCATCATCAAGGGAAGGATTTCTCCATAAGTGCTGCTGGCCATGGTGAAGAGCCAGAAGGGATCGTCGTGCAGCTTGGCGGTTACGATGTCGAGATAGGAGGAGGTATATAAGGCCAGTTCACGCGCGCTTTCGTCCCAGTAGAGATCGAGCCGCGCGGTGACCGATTGTTGCTGCGCTAACGTGGCTGTGCCTAGACGGACCGCTTCCTCGGCATGGACGATGGGCAGTGCGGCCATGATTGCCCAGACATGCGTGCTGGCGAGAATGGCAAGCGCGAGGATCAGTGTCAGGCGCGTCGAAAGCTGGCGGGTCAGCAGCGCGACGATGCCGCAGGCGGCATAGACGAACAGGATATCGCCCCACCAGAGCAGCAGGTAATGCAGCGTTCCGAAGAGCATCAGCCATGACAGGCGGCGAACCTGCAGGAGTTCGCCGTCGCTGCCGTTATTCTCGGCCCTCTCGCAGAAGAGGGATAGGCTGGCCCCGAACAGGATCGCGAAGAGTGCACGCATCTTGCCTTCGAAGAAGACGAAACCGAAAGCCCAGGCCGCCTCGTCCGCAAGGCTGGCCTGATGCGGCAGGCTGGGGGTGATCGTATTGATGCTGGGGCCGGCGAAACCGGCGATATTGATGGCAAGGATGCCTAGAACCGCGGCGCCGCGAATGAGATCCAGCGTGACGAGACGCTCGGCGCTGCCTGCGATCGCCTTAGGCGACTGCAAGGCGAGTGCTGCGTCGATCAGTTCCTCACGGGGAGGCAGGTGAAGCCGCCCGCCGATAGTCTCGAGCAGGCGGCATCCGCTTCGTTCTTCGAGGCAAAGCCGCCGGCCTGCAGCTTGGTCAGCCTGCCTTCGGGGGCGAGGATCTTGCCATGTCCGACAAGTTCAGGGCGCTTGCTGACCTTTGCCCAGAGCCGTTCGGCATTGCCGGCTACGCCGAACGCGCCAAGTTGGACCCGCCATGGACCGCTGGTGTTGGGCACACCTGTCGGGGTGGGCCTTGCGGCCTCGACAGGCTTCTTCGGAGCCGGGTTCGCAAGGATCTTCGCTTTCGCGGTGGCCGGGGAAGGTGTGCCGGGTGCTGGAACGCTCTTGCGCGTGTAGTCGGCCCCGGCGGTTGCCGGGCTGGCGCTGCCGGTCGCGCGGACGGCTTCGGCTACGGCGTTTTCGGCAGTGACGATCTGCGGCGTGCGCACGCTGTCGGTTCGGGTGGCGGAGGGCAGGGTGCCATTGCCCAGTTCGGCAGTCGCGGTTTCCCGCTCCCGCGTGGCCTGAGCGTCGGCGGCGATGCGAGAAGCAAGCGCAACGCTCTTCTGCCGGTCCGCCAGCGGGATGTGCTCGTCCATCTGCTTCAGCGCATTGGTCGCCTGTTGCAGGCCGGCCTGCTGTGCAAGGCTGACGAGGGCATAGGCGCGCACCCAGTCCTTGGCGACGTGGTCTCCGTTGAAGTGTGCCACGCCGATGATGTACTGCGCCCGCGGATCGCCGCGCGCGGCAGAGGCTTCGAGATAGGGCATGGCCATGGCCCGTTCGCCATCCTGGAACAGCAGCAATCCGTAGATGTCCGCGGCCTGCACATGGCCTTGGGCAGCGGCCTTGCCGTATAGATCCTTGGCCTTGGCAATGTCTTCCGGCACGCCCCGGCCCATCTTGTAAGCCTGGGCGAGGTTGAACTGCGCATCCGGATCACCGGTGGCCGCCAACGGTTTCCACTCCCTCACGGCAGCAGCGTAGTCGCCCGCGGTCCACGCGTCGACTCCTGCTTTCACGTCAGCGAAGGCCGGCGTGGGCACGAGCGGGAGCAGAGTCGCGCAAAGGCCCAGATTGCGGAAAAATCGGAGAAATTTCTTCACAGCGAAAATTACTCGTTGATTGCCGCCAGGTTCCGCAATGGTAAGCGAAACTACGGTGCAGGTACCAGTCTTCAGATCGAGGCAGTGCCGATTTGCACTGTCCGGTTTCCTAAACGGGAATGGTGAAGGGTATCTTTCCGAAGCCCGAAAAACCGCATGACTGGGCGAAATCGGGCCCCGAGGCCGGTACGGCGTTGATTAACCGGAAATTAGGACCGATCTGCGATCCCACCTCTCGAGACTTTTACTGCGTATCGCAACTTCTCGGGGGACTTTGATTTGCGAGTACTGGCTTTGGCATCGCAGAAGGGCGGTTCCGGCAAGACCACGCTTTCGGGGCATCTTGCCGTTCAGGCCCAACGCGCCGGCGCTGGCCCGGTCGTCCTGATCGACATCGATCCGCAGGGGTCGCTGGCCGATTGGTGGAACGAACGTGAAGCCGAGTTTCCGGCCTTCGCCCAGACGACAGTCGCCCGCCTTGCGAGCGACCTGCAGGTCCTGCGCCAGCAGGGCTTCAAGCTCGCCGTGATCGACACGCCGCCGGCCATCACCATGGCCATCCAGAGCGTGATCTCGGTTGCCGAACTGATCGTCGTTCCGACCCGACCCAGCCCGCACGACCTGCGTGCCGTTGGTGCAACCGTCGACTTGTGCGAACGTTCGGGCAAGCCGCTGATCTTCGTGGTCAACGCGGCAACGCCCAAGGCGCGCATCACGGCAGAGGCCGCCGTCGCCCTTTCGCAGCACGGCACGGTTGCGCCGGTCACGCTGCACCAGCGTACGGACTTTGCGGCTTCGATGATCGATGGCCGCACGGTGATGGAAGTCGATCCCAATGGTCGCTCCTCGCAGGAAGTCACGGCCTTGTGGAACTACGTGGCCGACCGCCTGGAAAAGAACTTCCGCCGCACGGTCTTCTCCGCCCCGGCCAGCGCGCCGATGATCCAGGGCAACCATCGCCCGGTCGGTGGCTTCGGTCGCCGCGTGGCCGGTTCCTGAGGGGAGAGAAGGCATGAGCGAGCCCCGCGATTTCGCCTCGCTCTCGCCGAGGCTTCTTGCCCGCAAGGGCGGTGCCCGGCCGGCGATGCGTCCGCAGGACACCTCCAGGTTCACGGCTGGCGGAATCCCGATCGATCCGCGCAAGATGGACGACCTGGGCTGGAATGATTTCGGTCACGCCCATGGCTGCGAGGATAACGTGGCCCAAGCGCCTGCGCCAAGGCCGGAAAACCGTTTCAGCGCCAATCGTCCGGTCATGGCTCGTCCTGAACAGGCACCGGCGAGGAGCGCGAACGACGCAGGCAACGGACATGAAGTGCCCGAAGTGCTGCGCCAGATCGAACAGCTCGCCCACCGCATGCAACGCAGCGAACCGCCGGCACGGACTTTGCCGGAGGGTCGCCGCGCCGCTTTCACCCTGCGTCTCGATGCGGAACGGCATTTCCGTCTCAAGATGGCCGGCGTGGTTCTCAACCGCAGCGCGCAGGTCCTCGTGACCGAGGCGCTCGACAAGTATCTTTCTGAAATGCCGGAGCTGTTCGCGCTGACCGGCACTGCGCGCAAGCCTAGCTGAAGCAGGCAGAGGGGGGCAGAACAATGCGAGGTTTCGAAAACCGGACCCGGACGACTGGGCTTGCCGTATGCTCGGCGATGGCGGTTGTCATGCTTTCGGGCTGCGCCGGCCAGTCGCCGTTTGCATCGAGCGCCAGTGCGCCTGTGGCGCGCGGCCTCAACGACGCTGGTTCCGGAGCCGCGGTGGCGCGTGCCGAAAAGCGCGTCGCCCGTTCGCCCGAAAGCGCGTCCGCGCGCACCGAACTGGCGCAGGCTTACCTTTCGGCGGGACGTTTCGACTCGGCTGCGACCACGTTCGAGGATGCCGTCACGCTGGGCGGGGATAACGCCCGCATTGGTCTCGGTATGGCGCTGGCCTACATCGGCGCAGGCCGCAATGCCGAGGCGATCTCGGTTCTGGGCCGCTGGCGCAACGATATTCCGGCAAGCGACTTCGGCCTTGCCCTTGCCCTCGCCGGACAGCCCGAAATGGGCGTCGCCGTGCTGACCGACGCGGCTCGCAGCGAGGACGACAACAACGTCAAGACCCGGCAGAACCTCGCCTATGCCTATGCCCTTCAGGGACAGTGGATGCAGGCGCGGTTGATCGCGGGGCAGGATGTTCCGGCAGACCAGCTCGATGCGCGTCTGAGCGATTGGGCTTCGAAGGCCCGCCCCGATGCGTCGCGAGCCCGCGTCGCCGGCCTGCTTGGCGCACCGCTGCGCGCAGACCCGGGGCAGCCAACCGCGCTGGCACTGGGCAACAAGGAAGATGCAGCCCGGCTTGCACGTACCGATATTCCGACTCCTGCCTTTGGTCAGGCGCCCGCCGGTGAACTGCCGCCGGTGAAGACGGGCGAGAGCTTCTGGGGTGGTTCCGATCAGGCCGATCCGGCTCCGGCACCGGCCGCGCGTCCGGTTGAGCGGGCTTCGCTTGCTGCCGTCAACGAGGTTGTCGAACAACACGTCGAGACTGGGCCCTCCAACCGTTTCGTTGCCAAGCCGGTGATTCAGAAGGTCGCCAAGAGCGAAAGCAATTTCCAGGCGACTTTCGAACGGATGTCGACCGAGAAGATCGCCCAGCCCGAAAAGGCCAAGTCGAGCCGGACCGAAATCCAGACCCATCTCGTGCAATTGGGATCGTTCCAGTCTCGCGAAGGGGCCGAGCGAGCCTGGGGCATCTTCGTGAAGCGCAATCCTTCACTGAAGGATCACACCATGCGCATCACCGAAGCCGTCGTGAACGGCGCGCGCTACTACCGCGTGGCCGCTGAAGGCTTCGACCGGGCATCGGCGCATTCGCTGTGCTCTTCGGTCAGGAACCGCGGTGACGGTTGCCTGGCCTATTCCGAATCGCAATCGCTGCCCGGCGCCCTGCCGAAGGGCGGCGCCGTAGGAGCCCCGCTGCGCGCGCGGCGCTGAAGTCTCCTACCCAAATAGTTCCATGTGAACCTTGCAGGCCTTCGTCTTCGGACGAAGGCCTCTTTTTTTGCCCCGCTCGCCTGCCGGCGGCAGGCGATAGCGCAGGCATCCATTTTTTTCAGATGGGGGCTTGGATGGCCTTAGGCGGAGGGCTTCTTTGCCTTTACGGCAACGCCGCCCTTGAACAGCGCCAGTACACGGCCCTGCATCGGTTGCTTGTCGAACGGGGTATTGCCTGCCGCGGCCGCCATTTCGTCCGAATCGACGATCCATGGACGGTCCGGGTCGATCACGGCGATGTCCGCTTCCATGCCCTCGGCAAGGCGTCCGGCATCGACGCCCAGCAGTTTTGCGGGATTGGCGGACAGCAGCTCGAAAGCCCGGTTCATAGAGATCACGCCGTCGCGAACGAGCGTCATCGTCAGCGGCAGGAGCGTCTCCGAACCGGCCATGCCCGGCGCCGAATCGGTATAGGGCAGGCGCTTGTCCTCGGGACCGCGCGGATCGTGGCCCGAACCGATCATGTCGATGGTGCCGTCGGCAATGGCGGCGATCACGGCCTTGCGATCATCCTCGGAGCGCAGCGGCGGCGAGAGATGCGCGAAAGTCCGGAAGTTCGCGAGGGCCAGGTCCGAAAGCATGAAATAGGCCGGGCTGACGCCTGCGGTGACTTTCGCACCGCGATCCTTGGCGCGGCGCACGAGGTCGAGGCCGGCTGCCGTTGTCACCTTGCGGAAGTGGATCTTTGCGCCGGCTAGTTCGGCCAGGGCGATGTCGCGTGCGATTGCCAGGGCTTCGGCTTCGGCAGGAGCGCTGGGCAGGCCGAGGCGCGTCGCCATTTCGCCGGCGGTCGCGACGGCCTTGCCGACGAGGCCGGAGTCCTCGGCGTGGGTCACCACGACCATGTCGAGCATGCCGGCATACTGGAGCAGGCGCAGCATCGTGCCCGAATCGCGGATCCAGCTGCGCCCCGTGGCGACGGCGCGCGCGCCGGCGTCACGCATCAGGGCGATCTCGGCCAGCGATTCGCCTTCGAGGTTCTTGGTCGCGGCCGCGAGGGGGTGGACCCAGAAATCCGGTTTGCCCGATTGCGCGGCGAAGCGCACCCGCGCCGGCACGTCGAGCGGCGGGTCCTGATCGGGCATCAGCGCCGCGCGGGTGACTCCGCCAAAGTGGAACGCGGGCTTGTCGATCGAGAAGACCGCAAGGTCGACAAGCCCGGGTGTGACCAGCTTGCCGCGCGCTTCGTGAACCACGTCGCCCGCCTGCGGGGAGACATCGCCAATAGCGGTGATGAAGCCGCCTTCGCAGCGGATATTGCCGGCCTCGATCCGCCCGTCGGGAAGGACCAGCTTGCCGCCGGTGACGGTCAGGGGTGCGTGTATGCTCATGCCCAGCCCTCCAGTCCGCGCGCTTTTCGGGTCAGCACGTCGAGGCAGGCCATGCGAATCGCCACGCCCATTTCGACCTGTGTGGTGATGAGCGAACGGTCGGCGAGGTCGGCGACATTGCTGTCGATCTCGATGCCGCGGTTCATCGGGCCCGGGTGCATGACGAGGGCATTGCTTTCTGCCTTGGCGAGGCGCTCCAGCGAAAGGCCGTAGAGGTGGCGGTATTCGCGCGGGGAGGGGATGAACTGGCCCTGCATGCGCTCCATCTGGAGGCGCAGCATCATGACTACGTCGGCGTTGCGCAGGGCCGCATCGAAATCGTGGAAGACCTGGACGTTCATCCGTTCGATGTCGGCAGGCATCAGGGCCGGGGGCGCGCAGACCCGCACTTCGGCACCGAGCGAGGTGAGACACAGGATGTTCGAGCGGGCGACTCGGCTGTGCAGGATGTCGCCGCAGATGGTGACGCGCAGGCCATTGAAGGCGCGCTTGGCCTGGCGAATCGTCAGCGCGTCGAGCAGGGCCTGCGTGGGATGCTCGTGCTGGCCGTCACCGGCGTTGATGACGGGGCAGTCCACCTTGTCCGCGATCAGCTGGACTGCGCCCGAGCTGCCGTGGCGGATCGCGATGGCATCGGCGCGCATGGCATTGAGCGTCATCGCCGTGTCGATCAGGGTTTCGCCCTTCTTCACGCTCGATGTCGCCACGGCCATGTTGACGACGTCGGCGCCCAGACGCTTGCCCGCGATCTCGAAGCTGAGCAGCGTGCGCGTCGAGTTCTCGAAGAAGGCGTTGATGATCGTCAGGCCGGAGAGCAGGTCCCGCCGCTTCTGGGCGTGGCGGTTCAACTCCACCCACTGCTGCGCCTCGTCGAGGAGGAACATGATCTCATGCGGGGCGAGGCCCGCGATGCCTACGAGGCCGCGGTGCGGGAAGGCGGCGCTGCCTTCCGGGTAAGTGAATTCTGGCGATGTCATTGAAGACGATGCCTTAGGCATGCCTGCTCCCCGGCTCAAGCCGATTCGACCCGGCGATGCACGATGTCCCCAGCCACTGCTTTGCACTGCGCCCCGGCGCAGGTATGGGTGCCGGCGGAAAGGCAGGTAATTTCATGCAATTCGCGCGCAAGGTCTGGAAGCTGCTGGTAGCCTTCAAGGATGCACTGGCCCTGCTTTTCCTGCTGCTGTTTTTCGGGCTGATCTATGGTGCGCTGGCGTCGCGACCGACGCCGGGGCGCGTCGTCGACGGCGCGCTGCTGCTCGATCTCGATGGAGTCGTCGTCGAGGAGCGCAGTGAAGTCAGCCCCTTGCGGCTCCTGCTGTCTGCCGAGGCCCCGGCCGGTGAATATCAGGCCCGCGACGTCGAACGGGCCCTGCGCGGCGCTGTCAGGGACGGTCACGTCAAGGCCGTGGTGTTGGACCTCTCCCGCTTTCTGGGCGGCGGCATGGTTCACATGCAGGAAATCGGCAAGGCGCTCGACGCGGTGCGCGCGGCCGGAAAGCCGGTGCTGACGTTCGCCAATGCCTATGCCGATGACGGAGTGCTGCTCGCTGCCCACGCCAGCGAAGTCTGGGTCGATCCGATGGGCGGGGCCTTCGTGGCCGGGCCCGGCGGCACCCAGACCTATTACAAGGGCCTGTTCGACCGCTTCAAGGTAAACGCCCACGTCTACCGCGCCGGAACCTATAAGAGTTACGTCGAGCCCTACATCCGCAGCGACATGTCGCCTGCCGCACGCGAAGCCAGCGAAGATCTCTATGGCTCGATCTGGGCGACGTGGAAGGCCGACGTGAAGAAGGTGCGTCCCAAGTCGAAGGTAGAGCAGGTGGCCGGTGATCCCATGGCTTGGGTCGAAGCTTCGAAGGGGGATTTCGCGCAAGGGGCCAAGTCCGCCGGTATTGTCGACCGCATCGGCGACAAGACCGAATTCGAAAGGCGCGTTGCCGAAATCGCCGGCGATGGGCCGGGCGGCGATGGTCCCGCCTATGCCCATACCCGTCTCGACACATGGCTGGCGGCGAATCCCGCCAAGGCAGAGGGCGCCAGCATCGGTGTCATCACCATTGCCGGGGAGATCGTCGATGGCGAGGCCGGGCCGGGCAAGGCCGGGGGCGACCGCATCGCCAAGTTGCTCGACGACAACATCGACGAGGGCTTCAAGGCGCTTGTCGTGCGAGTCGATTCGCCGGGCGGCTCGGTCATGGCGGCAGAGCGTATCCGCCGTGCCATCGAGCGCTACAAGGCACGCAAGATCCCGGTTGTGGTCTCGATGGCCAACATGGCCGCGAGCGGCGGCTACTGGGTGTCCACGCCGGCAGAGCGGATCTTCGCCGAGCCGGGAACTGTTACCGGCTCGATCGGCGTCTTTGCTGTCGTCACCAGCTTCGAGAAGACGCTGGCCGACTTCGGGGTAACCAGCGACGGTGTGCGCACGACGCCGCTATCCGGGCAGCCCGACATCCTCGGCGGCTTCACGCCCGAGGTGGAGCGCATGCTCCAGGCATCGGTCGACAACATCTACGGCAAGTTTCTTGGAGTCGTTGCAAAGTCGCGCAAGACCACGCCGGAACGGATCGACCGGGTCGCACAGGGGCGCGTCTGGCCGGGGGCCGAAGCGAAGGAGCTGGGGCTGGTCGACGAGATGGGAAATCTCGACGTCGCACTGGCCTATGCGGCAAAGCAGGGCGGGGTAGGCAACGGAAAGTGGCACGCGCAGTACCTCGGCGCGAAGGAAGGCCGTTTCGAATCGATGTTGCGCAGCATGCTCGCCGGACCCGGCGACGGTGAAGCGGTCTATGACCTGACCGGCCTTGTCGCCGCGCGTCAGGAGGCCCAGACAAGGCGGATCGCAGCGCAATTCGCCAACCTCATGGGAAGTCGCGGCGCGCAGGCCTATTGCCTCGATTGCCCCGACCTGCCGGCGATCGGCGATCCCCGCGAAGCGGGCAACGGGCTGTCGCTGGCGGCCAGGCTGGCGGCTCTCGCAGGGCTGAAATAGGCCCGGTTCCGGGCCGCTCAGGCGGGGTTCATTCCTGCGGCGGCATTTCTTCGGGGCCGACGTCCGGCTGGTCGAAATCCGGCGAGTAGGGCGGGGCTTCCGCAGGCTGGCCGGGGTCGTTGGGTTCTGCCGGCGGAACCGGGGTTTCGGGCGGATTGTTCGCGGGGACGTCCCCGGGCTGCGTCGCCATGGATACCTCTCTCGTGCTGTTCGAACCCAACGTGGGGCCGAACGGATCGCCCTGCAAGGGATCATGACGAGTCGCGACGCTTGCCCTTTTCCGCGCGTGCTTATAAGGGCACGTCCCTTGAGTTTCAGGCTTCATCCGAATGCGGGCGTGGCGGAACTGGTAGACGCGCTGGTTTTAGGTACCAGTATCGAAAGATGTGGGGGTTCGAGTCCCTTCGCCCGCACCAGTTTCGCCGCGGTGAGAGGATGAAGCGAGAGAGTCGGTCGCGAGAGCGACCACAAGGATTGCACAGGAAGGCATCGAAATGCAGATCGTCGAAACCACTAACGAGGGACTGAAGCGCGCCTACACGGTGACCATCCCCGCCAAGGATATTTCCGCTCGCGTCGAGGGCGAGATCAAGAAGATCGCGCCGCAGGTGCGCATGCCCGGCTTCCGCCCCGGCAAGGTTCCTGCGAACCTCGTCAAGAAGATGCACGGCGAGGCGATTCACCGCGAAGCGCTCAACACCACCATTCGCGAAGCGATGGACAAGCTCGTTGCCGACAATGCGCTGCGCCCGGCCATGAACCCGGACGTGGCTCTGGGCGAGGGCTATGAGCAGGGCAAGGACGCCGAGCTCACCGTCAGCCTGGAAGTGCTCCCGGTCATCGCAGCACCGGCCATCGACGGCCTGAAGCTCGAAAAACTGATCGTTCCGGTTGCCGAATCGGCGGTCGACGAAGCGGTTGAGCGCATCGCCTCGCAACAGCAGCGTTTCGAGACCAAGGACGGTGCGGCAGAAGACGGCGACCAGGTAATCATCGACTTCACCGGCAAGCTCGACGGCGTCGAGTTCGAAGGCGGCAAGGCCGAGAAGGCCCCGCTGGTGATCGGCTCGGGCCGTTTCATCCCCGGCTTCGAAGAACAGCTCGTCGGCATCAAGGCCGGTGACGAGCGCACCATCACCGTGACCTTCCCCGAGGACTACCAGGCCGAAAACCTGAAGGGCAAGGAAACCACCTTCGACATCGTCGCACACGAAGTGAAGGCTCCGGCCGAAACCAAGATCGACGACGATTTCGCCAAGGAACTGGGCCTTGAGGGTCTCGACCAGCTCAAGGAACTGCTGAAGGGCCAGCTCGAGCAGGAAACTGCCGGCCTTACCCGCACCGCCATGAAGCGCTCGCTGCTCGACCAGCTAGCCGCCGGCCACGACTTCGACGTGCCGCCGACGATGGTCGAGGCCGAGTTCAGCCAGATATGGCAGCAGCTCACCCATGAAGCCAGCCACGAGGAAGATCCCGAGGCCGCGCTGAAGGAAATCGAGGCCGAGAAGGACGACTATCGCAAGATCGCCGAGCGCCGTGTGCGCCTGGGTCTGCTCCTGTCGGAAATCGGCCAGACCAACGGCGTCGAGGTTTCGCAGCAGGAAATGTCGATGCTGGTTTCGCAGGCGGCGCAGCAGTACCGCCCCGAAGACCGTCAGCGTTTCATGGAATACGTCGCCAACGACCCGATGATGGCCGCCCAGCTGCGCGCGCCCCTCTATGAGGACAAGGTCGTCGACTTCCTCATCGAGAAGGCCGAAGTCACCGAGCGTGAAGTGACCCGCGACGAACTGCAGGCTGCGATCGAAGCCGACACCGACGAAGCGACCGCGAATAAGCCGGCCGCGAAGAAGGCCCCGGCGAAGAAGGCTGCTGCCAAGAAGGCCGATGCCGCCGACGAGGGCGAGGCCGAAGCGTCTGCCGCCAAGAAGGCTCCGGCGAAGAAGGCCGCTACCAAGAAGGCCGACGACGCCGACGTGGAAGAAGCCGATAAGCCGGCTGCCAAGAAGGCTCCGGCGAAGAAGGCTCCGGCCAAGAAGGCTGAAGCTGCCGAAGAAGGCGAGGCCAAGCCTGCTGCCAAGAAGCCTGCTGCCAAGAAGGCTCCGGCCAAGAAGGCTGCCGAGAAGACCGAAGACTGATCCCGGTCGGTGCTTTGCGATTGACGGCCCGGTGTGCTCTGGCACGCCGGGCCGTTGTCGCATCCCGGTCTCTGCCGGATTTGAGGTATCGCTGAAACAATTGTCCCATTCCGGATGTCGATTGATCGGTTAATCCCCTTGAACATCGGCAAACGGCACGCGACATAGACGGTCCAACCAGAAGAGGACTCCCATGCTCGACCTGTTTGGCGCCTCGGGCGCCCAAGGAAAGTTCACCACCGATCCCGTGACCGGCGCTCTTGTGCCCATGGTCGTCGAGCAGACCAGTCGCGGTGAGCGCAGCTTCGACATCTACTCGCGCCTGCTGCGTGAGCGCATCGTCTTCGTGACCGGTGAGGTCGAGGACCACATGGCCTCGCTCATCGTCGCACAGTTGCTGTTCCTGGAATCGGAAAATCCCTCGAAGGATATCTCGATGTACATCAACTCGCCGGGCGGTGTCGTCACGGCGGGCATGGCGATCCATGACACCATGCAGTACATCAAGCCGCGCGTTTCGACCGTGTGCATCGGCCAGGCCGCATCGATGGGCAGCTTCCTGCTCGCTGCGGGTGAGCCGGGCATGCGCATCGCGCTGCCCAATGCCCGAATCATGGTGCACCAGCCCTCGGGCGGCGCGCGCGGCATGGCATCGGACATCGAGATCCAGGCGCGTGAAATCCTGCGCATGCGCAAGCGCCTGAACGATCTCTACGTGAAGTACACCGGCAAGTCGCTCGACGAAATCGAGAAGGCGATGGACCGCGATACCTTCCTCGAAGCCGAGGAAGCGCTGGCCTTCGGTCTCGTCGACAAGGTTTTCGAAACGCGGCCTGATGCGGAGAAGACGGCCGAAGGATGATGCGGCAGGGTGAATGGCGATACGCGGTGTTAGCCATTTAGCCAGTCTCAACGAATTCGGCCTAGGATTGCAAAACCGGCCCCCCGCAGAGTAGACTAATCGAGTCGCCTCAAACGGGGGCCAAAGACGGAAAATGACGAAATTGAGCGGATCTGACGCGAAAAGCACCCTTTACTGCAGCTTCTGCGGCAAGTCGCAGCACGAAGTGCGCAAGCTGATCGCGGGACCCACGGTCTTTATCTGTGACGAATGCGTCGAGCTCTGCAACGACATCATTCGTGAGGAAACCAAGGCCGGGATCGCGGGCAAGAAGGATGGCGGCGTGCCGTCTCCCCGCGAAATCTGCGAGACGCTTAACGACTACGTGATCGGCCAAGACCGCGCCAAGCGCGTGCTGTCGGTGGCGGTGCACAACCACTACAAGCGCCTCAAGCACAGCGGCAAGCAGGGCGACGTCGAGCTGTCGAAGTCGAACATTCTGCTGGTCGGCCCGACCGGTTCCGGCAAGACGCTGCTGGCGCAGACTCTGGCCAAGACGTTCGACGTGCCCTTCACGATGGCCGATGCCACCACGCTGACCGAAGCCGGTTACGTGGGCGAGGACGTGGAAAACATCATCCTCAAGCTGCTCCAGGCTTCCGACTATAACGTCGAGAAGGCGCAGCACGGCATCGTCTACATCGACGAGATCGACAAGATCAGCCGCAAGGCCGAGAACCCGTCGATCACGCGTGACGTTTCGGGCGAGGGCGTGCAGCAGGCACTGCTCAAGCTGATGGAAGGCACCACCGCTTCGGTCCCGCCGCAGGGCGGCCGCAAGCACCCGCAGCAGGAATTCCTGCAGGTGGACACGACCAACATCCTGTTCATCTGCGGCGGCGCCTTCGCGGGCCTCGAAAAGATCATCGCCGACCGCCTGCAGAAGCGTTCGATCGGCTTCGGTGCACACGTCGCCGATCCCGACAAGCGCCGCGTGGGCGAGCTCCTGCAGAAGTCGGAGCCAGAAGATCTGCTCAAGTTCGGCCTGATTCCCGAATTCGTCGGCCGTCTGCCGGTCATTGCGACGCTGGAAGATCTCGATATCGCTGCGCTCGTGAAGATCCTCAAGGAGCCGAAGAACGCGCTCATCAAGCAGTACCGCAAGCTTTTCGAGCTTGAGGACGTTGAGCTGACCTTCACCGACGAGGCGCTTGAGGCGATTGCCCAGAGGGCAATCGACCGCAAGACCGGTGCCCGTGGCCTTCGCTCGATCGTCGAGGGTCTGCTGCTCGATACCATGTACGACCTGCCGACCGAGACCGACATCGCCGAAGTCGTGGTCGACAAGGAAGTGGTTGAAGGCCGCAAGGAGCCGGTTCGCGTACTCAAGGGCGACAAGGCCGAAGCCGCGGCCTGAGGTTCAGCGCCGGACAGAACGGAAAAAAGGCCGTCCGCAGCGATGCGGGCGGCCTTTTTCTTTGAGACGCGGTGCTTTGAAAGTCAGATGACTGCTTCGCTTTCCAGGGCACAGGGTGCGTCCGGATCTGTCTCGATCTGGATCGTCGGGTGGCCGATGCCGAACTCGTGTTCGAGGTCGCGACCGAGTTGGCGGAGGAACGCGTCTTCGCGGCTTGCGCCCGGCATGACGAGGTGGGCGGTGAGCGCTGTTTCGGTCGTGCTCATCGGCCAGACATGGAGGTCGTGGACCCGCACGACGCCGGGTTGCCTCTCGAGGAAGGTGCGTACTTTCGCCACGTCGATATGATCGGGTACAGCCAGCATTCCCATACGCAGCGAATCGCGCAGAAGGCCCCAGCTCGACCAGGCGATCACGGCGGTGATAAGCAGGGACGTGATTGGGTCGATCACGGCAAGGCCACTCCCGTAGATTGCCAGGCCGGCCAGCACGACTCCGGCAGAGACCGCCGCGTCAGCCATGAGGTGGATGAAAGCGGCGCGCAGGTTGAGATCGCTCTTGCTGCCCTTGGCGAAAAGCAGGGCGGATAGCGCGTTCACGGCAATGCCGACTGCGGCCACGACGATCATTGTCATCCCGGCCACAGGTGCAGGATCGTTGAATCGCCGGATCGTCTCGACCAGGATCGCGCCGATGGCGACCCAAAGCAGCGCCGCATTGGCGATCGAGGCGAGGATCGAGGAACTCTTCAGGCCGTAAGTGAAGCGTTCCGAAGGCGGCCGGGCGGCCAACACGCTCGCGGCCCATGCCAGCATTAGCGAGAGCACGTCCGAGAGGTTGTGCCCGGCATCGGCCAGCAGTGCCATCGAGCCGCTGAACAGCCCTGCGACGACTTCAGCGATGACGAAACCGACATTGAGCGCGACGGCAATGGCGAAAGCCGTGTTGGCGTTGCCGGGCAGCGGCGGAGCGTGATGGTGGTGCCCGTGGCTATGCCCGTGACCATGGGAATGGTCGTGCCCGTGATGATGTCCGCTGCCCATGGCTGATTTCATCGCACGTGCGGGCAAGGGCCAGCAAGCTATGAAGTATCATCACATGTCATTCTATTTCATGGGAAATTTTGAACGGATGCAGGAGTGGCTTGGGGCGTGACATTTATGCCGCAATGCGGAAATGAAGTCCATGAATTAACGCATTGATAAATAGAGATTATCTGAATTTGTGACAATTTTGCATTATTTTAGCATTCCATAAATTGCCGAAGAGCGATCTAAAATGCACATAGATCGTCAGAAAGTTGTCATCTGGCGCTGCTTTTAGCGGCTGCAGCAATTCGGACGCGGGCTTCTTCCATCCGCGGCTTTGCTTGTCACACTAACCAGTTCTCAAGGGGCTTAGGATGAAGTTCCATTCAGCATTCATGACGGCGACCAGCACGTTGGCGCTTTGCACTTTTTCATTGGCGATTGGGGCCAGCTTGGCCGCAATGCCCGCTTACGCGCAGGAAACCTCTTCCGCGGTCCGCGGCGTCATCAATGGTCCCGCCGGTGTGATCGCCGGTGCGACTGTGAGCATCGTCCACCAGCCTTCAGGCACGAAGCTGGAGACCATGACCGCCGACGATGGCACGTTCGGAGCGAATGGTCTGCGCGTGGGTGGACCGTTCACTGTGACCGTTTCGGCGCCGGGCTACGAAGGCGCCACCATTAACGATCTCTATCTTCAGGCCGGACAGCCCGTCCGCCTTCCGGTGACTCTCGAAGGGCAATCGGAAATCGTGGTCTCGGCGGACTCGCTGATGCCACAGGTCGGACTTACCGATGGCCCCACCACAGCGCTAGGCCGCGAGCAGATCGAGAACGCCGCCTCGATCAATCGCGATATCCGCGATCTTGCGCGGCGCGATCCGCTTGTGACCATGGACCTTACCAACAGCCGTGCCATTGAAATTGCCGGCAACAACGGTCGCCTGAACCGCTTCTCGGTCGACGGCATGCAGATGTCGGACGACTTCGGTCTCAATAACGGTGGTCTGCCTACGAACCGCGGTCCCGTTCCTTATGACGCGATCGAACAGTTCACTGTCAAGGTCGCGCCTTTCGACATTTCCGAAGGCGACATGCAGGGCGGCGCGATTAACGTTGTGCTCCGCTCCGGCGGCAACGCGTTCCATGGCGGCGGCTTCTTCAGCTACACCGATGATGGCCTGACCGGCAGCAAGAGCGGCAAGGCTGACGTCAGTCTCGACTTCGATTCCAAGCAGTACGGCGGTTGGCTCTCGGGTCCGCTTGTGAAGGACACGCTGTTCTTTATGATGGCCTATGAGCGCACCAAGGAAGGACAGCCACTCGATGCTGGCTTCGGGCCGGGCTTTTCCAGCCAGGTTCCAGGTCTCACGCAAGACCTGATCGACGACGTGAGCAGCATCGCGAAAAGCCGCTATGGCTACGATACGATGGGTCTGATCTCGACGACGAACGAGAAGGACGAAAAGATTGTTGGCAAGCTGGATTGGAACATCAACAGCAGCCAGCGCGCATCGCTGACGTACATTCGCAATCTTGGTTCCAATCAGTTCCAGCAGAACACCTACCTGACCTCGCCTTTCGCGCTGGGCTTCCAATCCAATGGCTACGAACTCAAGGAAGAGGTCAACTCCGGGACGTTCGAACTGAACTCGACTTGGTCGGATGCGTTTTCGACGACGTTTCGTGCCTCATATCGCGACTACAACCGTTCGCAGACTCCGTTCGGCGGTCGCAATTTTCCGCAGATGGAAGTCTGTCTCGATCCCACCTCGATCAATACGAAGACCAACTCGAACACGTCCTGCGGTTCGACGCGCCTGTTCTTCGGTCCTGACGTCAGTCGCCAGTCCAATGCGCTGAATACCGAGAACCTCTCCATCGACTTCACCGCGCGTTTGCAGCTCGGCGATCACTCGCTGCGCTACATGGCCGGCTTCACCAAGGTCGATACGTTCAACCTCTTCCTGCAACGCTCGCTGGGTGACTTTTACTTCGATTCGCTTGAGGATTTCCGTAACGGGAATGTTAGCCGTATTCGCTACGCCAGCGCTGTGCCGTCAAACAACCCGAACGATGCGGCGGCGTCCTTTAGCACGACGAACTGGACGGTGGGCTTGCAGGACGACTGGCAGGTCACGAACAGTCTCGCACTGACCGCGGGCGTACGGTACGACCTGTTCGGCAACGACGTCCGTCCGCCGCTGAACAGCAATTTCCTTGATCGGGCCGGTTTCACTAATCGCCAGACCTTCAACGGCCTGGGCGTGATCCAACCGCGCGCCGCCTTCAGCTGGAATGCGAACGACCGTCTCGTGGTGCGCGGTGGCATCGGGGTGTTCGCCGGCGGTACGCCGGACGTGTTCCTGTCGAACGTGTTCTCGAACACCGGGCAGCTCACCAATTCGGTCGACATCACCTCGCTCAACTGCGGTTCGCGCGGCAATACCTGCGGTGCGTTCACTAACGTCACCGGCGGCACGATCGACTCCAGCATCATCAATTACCTGACCAGCAACACGAGCTCGCTCGCGGCGGCGCCGACCGACGTGATCGATCCGAACATCAAGCTGGCCCGTAAGATGAAGGTCACCCTCTCGGCCGATTACGAAGCGGACCTCGGGCCGCTAGGCGATGGTTGGCTTTTCGGGGCGCAGTTCCTCTACGACAAGACATTGCAGGGCTACATGTGGACCGATCTTCGCTCGGTGCAGGTGGGTACTTTGCCCGATGGTCGCCCGATGTACGGTCCGATCAATGGCGTCGCGACCACCAACCGCGACCTGATGCTGACCAACACCACTGACGGTCGCGGCATCTTCGGTACGTTCCGCGTCGAAAAGCGGCTTGGCGATTTCACTCTGAGTGGCAGTTACACGCGTTCGGACGTGAAGGACCGTTCCGCCCTGACTTCGTCGACTTCGTCGTCGAACTACGGGAACAACGCCTTCGTAGACCCGAATTTGCCTGCCTATGGCCGGTCGATCTACGAATACCGCGACCAGTGGAAGTTCGGCTTTAATTTCGATCATGCCTTCTTTGGCGATAACAAGACCAGCATCGGGCTGTTCGGCGAATATCGCTCGGGCCGTCCCTATAGCTTGACCATGCGTGACAACACCGGCACGCGCGGCACCGTGTTCGGCACGGTCGGAAACCTGAGCAACATGCTGCTTTATGTTCCGACCGCGGGAGGCGACCCGCTTGTGCAGTTCGACTCGGCAGCCAGCGAGTCTGCCTTCAACCAGCTCGTTTCGGATCTCGGCATCGAGAAGTTCCGCGGCGGCATCATCTCGAAGAACAGCCAGACGTCGCCCGATTTCTTCAAGATCGACTTGCACTTCGGCCAAGTGCTCCCGCTGCCGGTCGTTTCGGGTGGCAAGTTCGAGCTGTTCGCCGACATCGAGAACGTGCTCAATATGATCAACAAGGACTGGGGCGCGCTCCGCCAGGTTCAATTCCCATACAATTCCAACCTGGTTCGCGTGACTTGCGCCCAGGCCAGTGGCGGAAACTGCACGAAGTATCAGTATAGCAACGTGCTGGCTCCGAACGAAGTGCTGCAGACGCGCCAGTCGCTCTACGGTGTGCGGATCGGTGCCCGCATCAAGTTCTGATATCATCGATCGAGCAGAGAAAATGGAAAGGGAGGGGCCGAAAGGTCCCTCCCTTTTCTCGTATCGATAGCAGCTTGCCGACAATCTCCTGCGGGGCAACCGCGATCAGGCAGTAGGCGCCGAGCCTCTGGGTCTTACTGGTAGACGCAGGCGTCGTAGCCGTCGCGCTTCACGGTGCCGATGCGCGCGGCGATCGTGTTGCCGTAGCGGCGGGTGAAGCCCGAGGGGCTTTTGACTGCGCGGGTTTTGGGGCTGGGCAGGGCGGCTGCCATGCGTGCCGCTTCGGTTGGGGTCAGGTTGGCTGCGGACTTGCCGAAATAGCGCTGGGAGCCAGCCTCGACGCCGTAAGTGCCGATGCCGGTTTCCGCGACGTTGAGGTAGACTTCCATGATCCGGCGCTTGTCCCACAGGTTTTCGATCAGAAAAGTGAACCAGACTTCCAGGCCCTTGCGCAGGTAGCGGGTCCAGCCTTCGCCCTGCCAAAGAAACACGTTCTTGGCGGTCTGCTGGCTGATCGTCGAACCTCCGCGCAGACGACCGCCGCGGGCATTGCGCTCTATCGCCTTCTCGATCGCCTCGGTGTCGAAGCCGCTGTGGCTGCAGAACTTGCCGTCCTCTCCCGCGACGACTGCGGCAACCATGTTGCGGTCAATCCGGCTCAGCGGTTCCCAGTCCTTGGTGATGCCGTTGCCGTCCATCACCATGGTGACGGTGACCGGCGGCGGCACGAACCGGTAGAGGACAGTGAGACCCACGCTGATGGCGACGAACCAGACGATGGTTTTGGCAAGGATGCGCAGCAAGGGAGAAGGGCTCCGGAGATCAGGTTGGACGGCCCACTGGCGAATGCGTCGTGGGCCCGGTGATCTACTAGCGATCTTGTAGCTGCCGGAAAAGCGCTCCGCTGGACAGGTGCCCGACACCCCAAGATGGCAGATAGGAAAAAGGCCGGGCCTACCCCCTTTGGGTTGGCCCGGCCTCTTGTCCGGCTTGCGGTTGGCCTGAAGTCAGGCCACCTGCGGTCAGGTTGCCGGCATGAGGCGCTTTTCACCGGCAATCCGGTTCATCGCCTTCTGCAGCTTTTCGAAGGCACGAACTTCGATCTGGCGCACGCGCTCGCGGCTGACGTGGTAGACTTGGCTCAGCTCCTCGAGCGTCTTGGGGTCGTCCGTCAGGCGACGTTCGGTGAGAATGTCGCGTTCGCGGTCGTTGAGCGAATCCATCGCTTCGACCAGCATTTCGTGGCGGACCGAAGCTTCCTCGGCGTCGGCAACGGTTTCGTCTTGCAGCGGGCGGTCATCCGCGAGGATGTCCATCCACTGGCCTTCGCCTTCCTCGCGCAAGGAGACGTTGAGCGAGGCATCGCCGCCCATCATCATGCGCCGGTTCATGTTGACGACTTCGGTTTCCGACACGCCCAGGGTCGTTGCGATCTTGGCAACGTCGTCCGGGTGGAGGTCGGTATCCTCGTAGGCGTCGAGGTTCTTCTTCATCCGGCGCAGGTTGAAGAACAGCTTCTTCTGCGCGGCGGTGGTGCCCATCTTCACGAGGCTCCACGAGCGCAGGATGAACTCCTGTATCGAGGCCTTGATCCACCACATCGCGTAAGTCGCGAGGCGGAAACCCCGATCGGGTTCGAATTTCTTCACGCCCTGCATCAGGCCGATGTTGCCCTCGGAAATCAGTTCCGAAACGGGCAGGCCATAGCCGCGGTAGCCCATCGCGATCTTCGCGACGAGACGCAGGTGGCTGGTTACGAGTTGGGCGGCAGCCTCCGGATCCTCATGTTCCTTGTAGCGCTTGGCGAGCATGTATTCCTGCTCGGGGGCAAGTACCGGGAACTTGCGAATCTCGCTCATGTAGCGGTTGAGGCTTTGCTCACCGCCCAGAGTCGGCACAGCCGGGAGATTGCGTTCGTTGTTGCTCACGTTCATCCGTCCTTTCCGGTCGGCCATCGGTCAAAGACCCTTGCTAGGCGTCTTAGCTTGCGGCCACCTGTTCATGATAGCACATAAATCCGATTTCAGTTTTGCAATTCATCAATGAGTGCCGCCATGTCGGCGGGGACTGGGCTGACGAAGTGCACCTTCTCCTTCTTAACGGGATGAATGAAGCCAAGTTCCGCGGCGTGAAGCGCCTGGCGGGAAAATTGTAGCCTCTGGAGAATCGGGCGAAGCGCTGAAGGTGTACGTCCATAGACAGGATCACCCAATAGCGGATGGCCGATTGACGACATGTGAACGCGCACCTGGTGGGTGCGTCCGGTTTCGAGACGGCACTCGACGAGCGAGGCATTCCGGAGCCTCTCGAGGGTGCGGTAATGTGTCACCGCGTGCTTGCCGCGGCCTTCATCGACAATGGCCATTTTCTTGCGATTCGTGCTCGATCGTCCGATCGCGCCCGTCACCGTGCCGGCAATCGGAATCGGGTGCCCGCCGACTATCGCCTTGTAGGCCCGCTCGATCGAATGATCGGCGAACTGTGCAGCCAGCCCCTCGTGCGCCCGGTCGGTCTTGGCGACGACCAGCAATCCGGACGTATCCTTGTCGATTCGGTGGACGATGCCGGGGCGGGCGACGCCGCCGATCCCTGACAGCTGCCCGCGGCAGTGGTGGAGCAGGGCATTGACCAGCGTTCCGTCGGAATTGCCGGCAGCCGGATGGACCACGAGCCCGGCCGGCTTGTCGATGACGATGAGGAATTCGTCCTCGAACACGACATCGAGCGGGATGTCCTGCGCTATTGCCTCGGCCGGTGCCGCTGCGGGCACGCGGATCGCGAAGGGCGTGCCCTCGCTCACCTTGAGGGACGCTTGCGCCGCGGACTTCCCGTCCAGCGTCACGCGTCCTTCGCCCAGCAATGCCTTGACCCGCTCACGCGAGAGGCCGCTGGCTTCTGCCAGCATCTTGTCCAGTCTGCCGCCGCCAGGGCCGATGCAGCCCTCGATCAGATCTTCAGAGATGTTTGAACTACCCCCCATTGCGGCTAAGATTTGGGGATGGTCGTCGAAGTGACAAGTGGGGTGCTGGCAAGAATGCGCGAAGAGGCGAGAAAGGCCTCTCCGCGTGAATGCTGCGGGGTGCTTCTGGGTCACGGCGAACGGATCGACGAGGCACTGGTCGCGGCGAATGTCGCGCAGGATCCCGAGCGCAAGTTCGAGATCGATCCGCTGGTCCTGCTCTCTTCGCACAAGCAGGCGCGTGCGGGGGGCAAGCAGGTGCTGGGTTACTACCATTCGCACCCGGTCGGGCATCCCGTGCCTTCTGCCACCGATTGCGAGCATGCTTCTGGCGACCAGCGCATCTGGGCCATCGTGGCAGGAGAGGAGATCGGATTCTGGCGCGATGGGGCGAAAGGTTTCGAGCGGATCGAAATCCGTATGGTCGAGCGATGAAACCGGGCTTTTCGAAGAAATCCACCGGCATTCGGAACGTTCGATCCCAAATGAACCGCCACTACGGTTGCTTTCTGGTGCAAGAGCGGGAAAGGTCCGTCGCAAGCGGGGAAGCAGTTGCGCAAGCGACAATGGTTGTCGCCTTGCAGGCAATTGCTTGAAACCCGGACTGAAAAACGAGAGCCTTTGATTGATGACCATCAGTCCCGTCGAACTTGCCAGCCTTCTGTGTTCACGCCTTTGCCATGACATGCTCAGCCCGGTCGGTGCCCTGACCAACGGCCTTGAGCTGCTGTCGGACGAGAAGGACCCGGAGATGCGTCAGCGCTGCTTCGAACTGCTCGACCAGAGCGCGCGCATATCGGCCGACAAGCTCAAGTTCTTCCGCCTTGCTTTCGGTGCAGCGGGCGGCTTTGGCGAAATGATTCCGGTGAATGAGGCGCGCGCCCTGATCGATGCGCTTGTCGCCAGCAATGCGCGGATCTCGGTCAATTGGGCCTTCGCAAGCGATGTCATGCCCAAGCCGGCGATCAAAACCCTGTTGAATTTCGGGTTGATCGGCATCGAGGCGCTGCCGCGCGGCGGCACCATCGACTTCGCGGCGGAACTGCGCGACGGCACCAGTGAGATTGTGGTACGCTCCGCCGGTCCGCGCATCGCCTTCGATCGCGATATCGGTCGTGCGCTGGAAGGCTCGTTGCCGGAAGGAGACCTGTCGAGCCGGACTGCACCAGCGGCGATGCTGCACCAGATGGCGCAGGATGCCGGGGGCGGGCTGCAGTTTGCGCTTGCCGAAGATGCGCTGGTACTCGGCGCGGTTCTTCCGGGGGCCTGAAGGATCGCAGGTATCGCTCAGATGGGAGCCCGACGATGAATCGATGGTTGGTCAATCACGTCGTCGCGTCTCCCAACTGTAATATGCGCAAGCGGCCGATTTCGATGGTCGTGCTGCACTACACCGGCATGAAGTCGGCGCAGGAGGCGCTGGAACGGATGTGCGATCCGCAGGCCGAGGTTTCGGCCCATTACATGATCGACGAAGAGGGCATCGTCACCAGTCTCGTGCCGGAGGAAAAGCGTGCCTGGCATGCCGGACGCTCCTACTGGCGCGGTGAGGCGGACGTGAATTCGGCCAGTATCGGGATCGAACTGGTCAATCCGGGCCATGAATTCGGCTATCGTCCGTTCCCCGAGCCGCAGATGGACGCGCTCTTGCCGCTTCTTGCGGACATCATGGATCGCCACGATATTCCGCGCGCCAACGTGGTCGGCCATTCCGATGTCGCGCCGGCCCGCAAGCAGGACCCGGGTGAGTACTTCGACTGGGCCCGGCTCGGTGAACTGGGGCTCGCGCTCGAGATTCCGAAAGCCAAGATGAACCTGTTCTACGACAACCCGGGGGCCTTCTATCTCGCGCTGGAGCGGTTCGGTTACGACATTACCGATGGGCGCGCTGCCGTGCGGGCGTTCCAGCGACGTTGGCGGCCGGAAATCATCGATGGTGAAATCGATGGGGAGATCGGGGGAATCCTGTTCGAACTCTTGTTGGAGCGTGACATCGGTCGTGCTAGGTGACCGCTCGCCGGGGAGCTGGGCAGCCGCGTCCTTCGTCAAGCTCAGCATGAGCGGGGCAAAGGCCGAGGAAAGTCCGGGCTCCACGAAACAAGGGTGGCGGGTAACGCCCGCCGGGCGACTCTCGCGCAGGCGAGGGGAAGCTTAGGGATAGTGCCACAGAGAGCAGACCGCCGATGCCTCTTCGAGAGGCAGGCAAGGGTGAAAGGGTGCGGTAAAAGCGCACCGCGCTTCCGGTAACGGCAAGCGGCATGGTAAACCCCACCCGGAGCAAGACCGAATAGGGGCTGCTGGCCTTAGGCTTTCGGGCCGACAGGCGGGTCGGTTTCGGACCCAGGCAGCCCGGGTTGGTCGCTGGAGCGGCGCGGCAATGCGTCGCCGAGAGGAATGGCTGCCGCCGCGGCGTAAGGTCCCAGTCTTGGGAGACCACGCCAGGCACAGAACCCGGCTTACAGGCTCCCCGGCATATGGCTCGCGTCATCGACGCGAGCCGACATTTCACAATGAAGGATCATGCCGCCGCAGCAAAAGTGGAGATGGCTCCAGCTTCGTCTTCGCGTGCCTGGAGGAACCAGCGCTCGGTCCCTTCGATGCCGATTGCGGTCAGTGCGCCGAATACGAAAGCGCCCGTATCGATACCGATGCGGTTGCTGCGCACTTGGGGTTCCTCGGCGATCGTATGGCCGTGGATGACGAAAGCGCCGAAATCCCCGTTGTGGCTGAGGAAGGGCTCACGGATCCAGCGGCAGTCGCGCCCGAGCTGGTGATCGAGCGGGGTCTGCGGCCTGATGCCGGCGTGCACGAACAGGTAGTCGCCATTGCGTATCAGCTTGGTGAAGCTGTCGAGGAACGCGATGTCGTCGTTCGGGATCGCCTCGATCATGCGCAGTTGCAGCTCTTCCGGCTCTGCTTCGTCGATAAACCTCTCGTCTATGCCGTACGACATGATCGTTTCACGACCGCCGTATTTCAGGAAGCCGCGCAGGACATCGGCATTCACGAGGCTGGCGATGAGCATTTCCTCGTGATTGCCTTTGATGAATTCGAGCCGGCGATGCGTTGCCCACTCTTTCGCGCGTGCAACAACGGCAGAGCTGTCCGGTCCGCGATCGATCAGGTCGCCGAGAAGGATTACTGTGGTGTTTGCGCTTCCCCGATCGGCGTCATCCTGCTCGATGGCCCCTATCAGCGAATTGAACAGGTCGATCCGGCCATGGATGTCACCAATGGCATAGACCCGATCGCCTGAATTCAGTGTCGGGATACGGGCCGCTTTCTGACGTCCCAGCATGGTGCGGATCTTTGTGAACATTCTGGTTCGAGAGTTATAGGCCCCAAGGGAATGGCGGACAAGGTAATCAGCGACCCGTTTCGTGTAGTGGCAGAAAGTCCACACTTTCTTTCCCGTGTGTTGCTGAATCGAAATTTTTCTTGTGCCGTCCGGTGGTGCAGTGCAGCATTACTGGGCTGGCAAGATCGGTTCCATGAAGAGAACTGACGGCCAAGCGCAGGTGGGACGATGCATGGATAAGAAAGTTAGTGAGGGAATGAATATGCTTACGTCCGTCCGTGGCCTTTTCGCTGCAACTCTTTTCGCGGGTGCCGCACTCGCAGCAACCCCGGCATTCGCCGATGACGCCGGTGTCCCTTCGGACATCACCATCTCGGGCAATGCCGCGCTGGTTACCGAATACCGCTTCCGCGGTGTTGATCTCTCGGGTGGCGATATCGCTGTCCAGGGCGGCGTCGACATCAGCCATTCGAGCGGCTTTTACGTCGGCACCTGGGGTTCTTCACTTGACGAAGATACCGTCGGTTACGGCCACACCGAGCTCGACCTGTACGGTGGCTGGTCGGGTGACATCGCCAACGGGATTTCGGGCGATATCGGCGTGATCTACTACGCTTACCCGAACGCACCGGCCGGTGACTACGACTACGTCGAATTCTACGGCTCGCTCAGCAAGACCCTCGGTCCCGTGGATGGCACTGTCGGCGTCGCATATGCCCCGAAGCAGGATTCGCTTGGCGGCACCGACAATCTTTACATCTACACCGATCTCGGCGTGTCGGTACCGAACACCCCGGTCAGCCTGAAGGGTCACGTCGGCTACACCGACGGCTATCTCACCTATACCGCCGACGGCGATGCCTTCGACTGGTCGATCGGTGCTGAATTCGCCGTCAACAGCAACCTGAGCGTTGGCGTTTCGTACGTCGATGCGCAGGGCAGCCGTACGACCTTCGGTGACGGTTCATCGTACAATTTCGTCGACGGCGCTGTCGTCGGCTCGCTCTCGGTCTCGTTCTGATCGACAGCTGATCGCGATTGACTTCGCAGGAGGGCCCGCCCGGAATTTCCGGGCGGGTTTTTCTTTGCCTGCGTCAGATCACTTGAGATAGAAATTGACCGTCGTGACGACGCGGACCTTCTTGTAGGGTGTGTCCGAGACGCCCCAGCCACCGGTATCGCCGTCGCGGGCTTCGACCGAGAAGTAGCCCTGGGTCGCGTTCTTGATGGAGCCGACTTCCGACCCGCTGTCCTTCGCGAACTGCTCGGCTGCAGCGCGCGCGTCCTTGGTCGCTTCGGCCACCATCTCGGGCTTGATGTCGTTGAGCTTGGTGAAGGCATAGGACATGCCCGAGCCTTCCTCGAGCACGACGCCGCGGCGGACCAGTTCGAACTGCTTCCTAACCGCATCCTGCGCGCGCTCGATGTCCGTGCTGCGCAAGGTCACGCGCTGGCGCACAGTGAAGGTTGGTATGCCGTTGTCCTTGTACTGCGACACGTTGACGCCGGTCGGTTGCAGAGCATCGGCCGGGAAGCCGAGTTCGCGGAAGAAGCTGCGGATCTGCGCGGTATCGCGATCGACGCTGCCCTGCGCGTCCGACAGGTTCCCCGCACTGGCCGAATAGGCGATTGTCCAGGTTGCAAGGTTCGCAGTCACGTCGCGTTCGGCCAGGCCGCGCACGGTGACCGATCTGTCGGCATGCTGGGCGCGCTTGAGGCCATCGCCCAGGCCGAATCCGCCAACGACCATGCCGATTGCCAGTATGGTGGAACTGGCCAGCCATCGCTTCGTTGTGGCCTGGGCGAAGAACCCGGTGGAGCGGTCGGCATTATCTGGGCTATGATCAGGCATCGCAGGTCTCCCTCTTGGTCCTGCATTCCTGCCTTCGAACGGCTTTATCTGCGATGAACCGTTTCCTGTTGTCGATGAACTGAAGGAAATTTTGTGCTCAAGTACCTCCACACCATGATCCGCGTCAGCGATCCGGACGCGACGATGCGCTTCTTCGAATTGATCGGTCTGAAGGAAACCCGCCGCTTCTCGAGCGAGCAAGGTCGTTTCACGCTGATCTATCTGGCTGCGCCGGGGCAGGAGGAAGCTGAGGTTGAGCTGACTTACAACTGGCCGGCGGAAGACGGATCGCAGGAAGAATACACCGGCGGGCGCAATTTCGGCCATCTCGCTTTCGCGGTCGACGATATTTACGAGACCTGCCAGCGGCTGATGGATGCCGGCATCGCGATCAACCGCCCGCCGCGCGACGGCCACATGGCCTTCGTGCGCACGCCGGACGGAATTTCGATCGAACTCTTGCAAGGCGCCGGACGTCTCGAACCTGCCGAGCCTTGGGTGAGCATGCCGAACGTCGGCACCTGGTAAGCTCCGGTATTACGCGTGCGGCCCATCTTGGGGCCCGCACGCGTAATGTCTCAGGCAGCTCTGGGTAACGGCGACTTGGCGAAGCGCAAGATCGCGTATCCCAACAAGGAAGAGAAAAGCGACCCTACCAGTACCCCGAGTTTGGCCTCTTCGATGAGGAGGGGGTATCTCGGGAAGGCGAGCGCGCCGATGAACAGGCTCATGGTGAAGCCGATACCGCACAGCACGGACATGCCCCATAGCTGAATCCATGAGGCTCCGGCAGGCCGCGGTGCAAAGCCCAGCTTGTCCGACACGACGATCGCCGAGAAGATGCCAAGTTGCTTGCCCAGGAACAGGCCGAGGGCGACGCCCAAGGGAACCGGATCGAGCAGGCCGTCGAGACCGATGCCGGCCAGCGCCACACCGGCATTGGCAAAGCCGAAAAGCGGGACGATCACGTAACTGTTCCAGGGAACCAGCGCGTGTTCAAGGCGAAGCAACATGCTGTCGCCGCGGTGCAGGGGCTTGAGCGGGATGGTGAAGGCCATCACGACACCGGCGATGGTGGCATGGATCCCGGTGTTGAGCACGCAGTACCACAGGCCCAGTCCCAGCAGCAGGTAGACCCACAAGTGGTGGACGCCGCGCCGGTTGGCGAGGATCAGGCCGGCGAGCATGATCAGCGCGCCCACGCCCCACATCATCTTGATCTCGGCGGTATAGAACAGCGCGATGATGACGACTGCACCGAGGTCATCGACGATAGCGACAGTCAGCAGGAAAAGGCGCAGAGAAGGCGGGATGCGGCTGCCGAGCAGCCCGAGCACGCCCACCGCGAAGGCGATGTCGGTTGCGGCCGGGATGGCCCAGCCACGCTGCATCGGCTGCCCGCTGCCGGCCGTCGCGATATAGATCAGGGCCGGAGCGATCATTCCCGCAGCCGCGGCGAGGACCGGAAGCCGCCGCTTGGCTGCGCTGGACAGTTCGCCGTCGAGGATTTCTCGCTTGATCTCGAGTCCGACGACGAAGAAGAAAATCGCCATCAGTGCATCGTTGATCCACATGTGCAGACTGTCGAGCTTGGCGATCGGCGTCCACGACAGTTCATGGTGGAACACGTAATGGTAGTCGTGCGCAAACGATGAATTCGCCGCGACGAGGGCAAGCCCTGCGACGATGATCAGCAGGACGCCTGCAGATGCTTCACCGCCCATTAACTTTGTGAAAGCGCGTGCCAAATTGTTGGCGAAGTGTCGTTTCAAGCTCATAATTCGGTTTCAGTCAGGCTTTCTGGTGAACTGTTACTTCGAATACTTGCGCGTGACCTTATCGCAGGATCTGGCAAGCGTTCGAAGGATTGGGGGTCATTTGGATTGGATCGAAGCCGTAAGGCCAGTCATTACAATCCTGCAACTTGCTGAACGGGAACTTCTTCTGTTCGCTGCGTTCTGGTTTCTTATCGGCGCCATGGATGATGTCGTCGTGGACTTGTGCTGGATCTGGCTGAGGCTGACCAAGCGCGCCTGCGCAGGTTTCATCAGCCGCGAAGCGGCTGAGGCCCCACTCACCGGAAGGGCAGCCGTATTCATTGCCGCCTGGCAGGAGGAGCAGGTCATCGGCCATACCATCCACCATGCGCTCTCGGTTTGGAAGCAAGCTGAATTCATCCTCTATGTCGGCTGTTACAGGAACGATCCAGCCACGATTTCGGCAGCCATGGCGGGTGCCGGCAGTGATCCACGCGTCAGGGTCGTCATCCACCACAAGGCAGGGCCGACGACCAAAGCGGATTGCCTGAACCGCCTCTACACCGCCTTGTGCGATGACGAGCGGCGGTACGGATACCGCTTCAAGAGCATAGTCTTGCACGATTCCGAAGACATGGTCCACCCGGCGGAACTTGCCGTCATCGATGGCGCGATGACCGATGCTGAATTCGTGCAACTGCCGGTCTGGCCCGAGCCGCAGCCCAGATCTCCCTGGGTGGGCGGTCACTACTCGGACGAGTTCACCGAATCCCATGCCAAGTCGTTGGTCGTGCGCAATGCGCTGGGCGCGGCCATCCCGGCCGCGGGCGTCGCATGTGGCTTTTCTAGAGACATCATCGCCCGAATTGCCGGACTTCGCCATGCTGAGGGCGTGCCCGGTCCTTTCGCCTCGGAGTGCCTGACCGAGGATTATGAACTGGGCGTACTGGTCAGGCGGGAAGGGGGGCGGTCCCGATTCTTGCGGGCACGCGATGCCGATGGTCAGCTTGTTGCCACACGCGCTTATTTCCCTTCTCGCCTCGAAGATGCGGTTCGCCAGAAAACGCGCTGGATCCATGGCATTGCCTTTCAGGGCTGGGACCGCCTGGGCTGGGATCAGGGTTTCGCCGATTTCTGGATGGCCCTGCGCGACAGGCGCGGCCCCCTTACGGCCTTCGTTCTGGGCATGGGCTATGTCCTGCTGGTGGTTGAAGGTGTGCTGGGGATTTTCCGGCTCGTCGGATGGAACTCGCAGGTGGCAATATCGCCATCGCTGCGGATCATGCTCCTGCTTTGCTTTGCCAGTTTCCTGTGGCGCGCAATTGTCCGCTTCGTTTTTACGGCGCGCGAATATGGAATGACTGAAGGTTTGCGCGCGGTGCTGCGCATTCCGGTTTCCAACATCATCACGATCATGGCCGGACGCCGTGCGCTCGTCCGCTACATCAAGACCCTGCGCGGCGAGGCGATAACCTGGGACAAGACCCGGCATGACGTCCATCCGGCTCACGCCTCTTCACCGACAGGAAGCACCCGATGAGCGCTCGCAAACAAGTTCGCGGTCAACCGCTGGTGGCGCTGCTCGCGGTTGCGGGCGGTTGGATCGGCGGCCGCGCCGTCACCTGGGAACCGCCGGCCCTGATTCAGGAAGCCGTGGCCAGTGAGGATGTGCATAAGTCGGCAGGCGTCGGGCGGGACGGCGCGTACCGGTTCGACACTGCCGTCGGCCCGCACTCCGTGCCCTTCGCCAGTTCATCGGCCGTCCTGCCCATGCGCGAACGGAGCCCGCAACTTGCTTCGCACTTACCGGGTCATGGGCTGAAGCTGGAGCAACGAAGTTACCCCTTGGCCGGTCGTCGACCGCCAGCGTGGCTTCCGATGAGCTGGGACTTGGCGGGTATGGCGGATAGTCGTCCCACAACCGGGGCGGCCTTCCATCCGCAGCCGCGCATCGCGGGCCATGAGCTGCCCGGTGTTCAACTCGCGGCTCAACCTGCTCCCCCATCCGCGGTCGGGACGGGCGCGATCTCCGGCGACAGACCGGATGTGCCGGATCGAGAAGTACCGGTAACCTTCAAACCCAAACGCTGGTCAGGCGATGCCTGGGCCTTGATGCGCGGGAGCGGAAGTGTGGCGCTCGTCAAGGGAACCTTGCCCGCAACTTACGGGGCGAGCCAGACTGGCGCTGTGCTGCGCTATCGCATCGCCCCGCGCAGTGCTTATCGACCGACGGCCTATCTTCGCTCGACCTCGACTCTCGGGACGGTCCGACAAACATCTGCGGCTCTGGGCTTTGCTGCGCGTCCGGTGCCAACCGTGCCGATCGTCGGCGCGGTCGAAGGACGGCTGACCGACGATGCCGGAAGGCGCAGATTCCAGCCTGTGGCGATGGCAGTGACGGAACTGGCACCGTTCGAACTCGCGATGGGCCTGCGTGGTGAGGCTTACGGCCAGGCGGGCTACGTTGGCGGAAAGTTCGCAACGGCCTTTGCCGATGGGCAATTCCGCGCAGATCGCGCCCTGTTTTCGGCCGGACGCTTCGATACAAGGCTCGGCGCAGGCTTGTGGGGGGGCGTGCAGAAAGGAGCTGGGCGTCTCGATTTTGGACCTTCGGCAACGGTAACGGCGCCGCTGGGTAGGGGAACCTTCGGCCGCGTTGCATTCGATTGGCGCTTCCGTTTACTCGGCAATGCCAATCCCGGTTCCGGGCCGGCCGTGACTCTTTCCGCAGGTTTCTGAATCGCTGCTTTTCTCCGCCGCCACGCTGCGGTAGCGAGATAGCAGTAATGGACGTCTATCTTCCCATCGCCAATCTCTCGGTCAATGGCCTGATCATCGTCGGCCTTGGCGCGATCACCGGCCTCCTCTCGGGCATCTTCGGCGTGGGCGGAGGATTCCTGACGACGCCGCTGATGATCTTCTACGGCATACCGCCAACGGTTGCGGCGGCATCGGCAGCCAGCCAGGTCACCGGCGCGAGCGTGTCGGGTGTCTTCGCGCATACCCGGCGAGGCGGCGTGGACTACCAGATGGGCGCGGTCATGGTCGCAGGCGGCATCATCGGCACCGGGATAGGTGCCTTGCTGTTCAACCTGCTCGCCCAGCTTGGCCAGATCGATACCGTCATCAACATTCTCTACGTCGTCCTGCTTGGATCGATCGGCGGCCTGATGGCGAAAGAGAGCATCCAGTCGATTCGGGCGGAGCGTAGCGGCGTTTCGATGGCGGCGAAAAAGCGGCGCCACCACCCGATGGTCGCAAGTCTGCCGATGCGCTGGCGCTTCTATCGCTCGGGGCTCTACATCTCGCCGCTTGCGCCGCTTCTGCTGGGGATGGGAACGGGCATCCTGACGATGCTCATGGGTATTGGCGGCGGTTTCATCCTCGTCCCGGCGATGCTCTACATCCTTGGCATGAGCGCCAATGTCGTGGTCGGAACATCGCTGTTCCAGATCCTCTTCGTGACGATGGCGACGACGATGATGCACGCTCTTACCACCCATGCCATCGATATCGTCCTCGCCTCGCTGCTGCTGTTCGGCTCGGTGACGGGGGCGCAGTTGGGGGCGCAGTTCGCGCAGAAGGCAAGTCCGGTGAAACTGCGCCTTGTCCTCGCCATCATCGTCCTGGTGGTGGCAGCGCGCATGGCGCTCGGGCTGGGGTACAGGCCGGACGACATCTATACGATGGCGCCGCTATGAGGAACCTGCGGGCTTCCCTGTGCGCGCTGATGGCGCTGTTTCTGCTGACGGGGGCCCGCGATCCGATCCTCGTGCCCGAAGTTTCGCAGCATGAAGTCGATCTTCAACAGGGATTCACCGGCACTGAATTGCTCTTGTTCGGGGCGATCCTGTCGCCGGAAGGTTCCCGCGCGGCGCAGGACTATGACATCGTCGTCGTCCTCAAGGGACCGACCCAGTCGATCATTCTGCGTGAGAAGCAAAAGGTGGCGGGGATCTGGATCAACGCGGCGGGTACCGAATTCCGTTCGGCGCCGTCCTACTATGCCATTGCTTCGACGCGGCCGATTTCCGAGATCGTCGACGACAAGACCGCGGCGATTTACGAGTTGGGCCTACAATGGCTGCAACTTTCTCCGATCGGGGCGATCAACCCGGAAGAGCAGTCGCGGTTTTCCGCAGGCCTCGTCGAGCTGAACCAGAAAAATGGCCTCTACCGCGAGAGCGAGGGCAGCGTGAAGGTGAGCGAGCAGGTCCTCTACCAGGCGCGCATCGACCTTCCTTCCAGCGTGCCGATCGGTACCTACACGGCTGAAACTTTCGCCATATCCAAAGGTCGCGTGGTTGCCTCGGCGTCCAGCGAGGTCGAAGTGCGCAAGCTCGGTTTCGAGCGCGCCGTTGCCAATTTTTCGGACAACTATGGTTTTGCCTACGGCCTGCTCGCGGTCTTCGTATCGGTGGGCATGGGCTGGCTTGCGGGCCGCCTGTTCGCTCTGATCTGATCCGGCGCTGCGAAAGTCGACCGACGGTGCGACTTTGTGCCGGTGCAATCGAGTGTGCATTTTAGCCGGAAATTAACTCGACAGGCATACGAACCAAGATCCTTGGCGGCTTTCCAGGTGCTTGATGGATCAGATGCGTATCGATGAGTTTGAGCAGGCAACTCCGGCAGAGCGCAAAGTCGATGGGTCGTTCCAACCCGTGACGCGCAAGAGTGCGGCCGAGCCTATCGGTGTGGTCCTCGAAGTCGCAGGCGCCGGATCGCGGATTGCCTTCGATCTCGAGAAGCTGTCGATTGCTTCGCAGGACCCGGATCCTTCCATCGCCCTGTCCGGGCAGGTCGGCAGCCAGATCAAGATTCGCGTCGGCAACGGCTGGCTGCTCGCGAGCGTGCGCAACCAGAAGCAGGACAATTCGGTCCCCGGTGGCATTGTTGCCGACGTCGACTTTCTGGGCGAGGGTGAAGAGGAACGCCTCACCGGACGCATCCACAGCTTCCGCCGCGGTGTTACCTTCTTCCCGGTTCCGGGCGCGCCGGTCTTTTCGGCGACCAGCGAGGACCTTCGCCAGATCTATGCCAGCGACGGACGCAGCGCGATCCAGATCGGCAACGTTTACCCGACCCGGGACATCCGCGCCGGCCTCTATGTCGATGCCATGCTCGGCAAGCACTTCGCACTTCTGGGCTCCACCGGTACCGGCAAGTCGACCAGTGCCGCGCTGATCCTGCACCGCATTTGCGAGCACGCGCCCGAAGGCCATATCATCATGGTCGACCCGCATGGCGAATATTCCGCGGCATTCCGCAGCACCGGCGTGATCCTCGACGTCTCGAACCTGCAGATGCCCTATTGGCTGATGAACTTCGAGGAGCACTGCGAAGTCCTGCTGACTTCGCGCGGAGACGACCGCCAGCTCGACGCCGAAATCCTGGGCAAGTGCCTGCTCGAGGCTCGTTCCAAGAACAGGCTCGCCGAGCAGATGGGCAAGATTACCGTCGATTCGCCGATTCCCTACCTGCTTTCGGACCTCGGCAACATCATCAGCAACGCGATGGGTAAGCTCGACAAGGGCCACTCCAGCGCGCCGTACATGCGCATCCGCAACAAGCTCGACGAACTGAAGGGCGATCCGCGTTACCAGTTCATGTTCTCCGGCATGCTTGTCGGCGATACGATGGCAGACTTCATTTCGACTCTGTTCCGCCTCCCTTCGCGCGGGCGGCCGATCTCGATCATCGACGTTTCGGGCGTCCCTTCCGACATCACCTCGACGGTCGTCGCCGTGCTGAGCCGACTCGTCTTCGACTTCGCGATCTGGTCGCGCGAGGAAAAGACCCGCCCAATCCTGCTCGTGTGCGAAGAAGCGCATCGCTACGTACCCAACGAGAAGAATGCCGACGGTTCCTCGGTCGGACGCATCCTGTCGCGCATTGCCAAGGAAGGCCGTAAGTACGGCATTTCGCTCGGCCTGATCACGCAGCGCCCGTCCGACCTTGCCGAAGGCGTGCTGTCGCAGTGCGGCACGATCATCTCGATGCGTCTCAACAACGACCGCGACCAGGCCTTCGTGCGCGCTGCCATGCCCGAAGGTGCGCGCGGCTTCCTCGATTCGATCCCGGCGCTGCGCAACCGCGAGTGCATCATCTGCGGCGAAGGCGTTTCGATCCCGATCCGCGTCTCGTTCGACGACCTCGAGGAATTCAAGCGGCCTGCGTCTGAAGACCCGTCCTTCACCCAGCTCTGGAATACGTCCGGAGGCGAGGAAGAGATGGTCCAGCGCACCGTTCAGCGCTGGCGCGCGCAGGGTCGCTGAACGAAGGGCGCCTAGTCCTTCGCGAGAGCGCGCCGCCAATTGCCCTTCGTATAGTAGGCGATCGTCAGCAGCATCGAGGCCATGCCTCCTACCGGGAAGGCCCACCAGACCGCATCGCCGCCGATCTGCGGGTATAGCGCGTAGTAGAAGCCAAGGCGCGCCGGGTAGAGCGCGATGGCCATGATCACCAGCGGCGCCACGACGGCGCCGTAGGCTCGCATGGTGCCCGACAGGATCATCGTCACCGACATGAACAGGTAGGCGCAAGTGCAGATGAGCTGGATGCGTTCGGCAATCGGCATGGCCGGGCTGTTCCCGCCCAAAAACAGGGCAAGCAGCGGATGGTCGGCCAGGACGATGATCGCGGCGAGCGTGGTGGTCATCGCCAGGTTGCTCAGCACGCCGACGCGGGTCACGGCGCCGACGCGGGCGTGATTGCCCGCTCCCAGCGTCTGCGCCACCATCGCACTGACGGCCGAGCCTACGGCGAAGGCGGGCATCTGCAGGTAGTTCCACAGCTGCAGCGAAGCGCCATAGGCCGCGGCGGCGTTGAGCCCCTCGCGGTTGACCAGCCCGATCATGATGACGCCGGCCGATGAGAACAGCAGCATCTGCGCACCCATCGGCACGCCCTTGGTCACGATGTAGCGAAGCTCCTCGCTGCGCGGGAACACATAGCGCAGTTCGGCCCCGCGCAGCCGCAGCGGCAGGTCCTTGCGGTAGATCTGGCGGATCTGGAACAGCGTGCCCGAAAAGTTGGCGAAGGCCGTCGCCATGGCTGACCCGGCGATCCCCAGCGAGGGCACGGGCCCCAGGCCCATGATCAGCAGCGGGTTGAGCACGATGTCGAGCATGACCGTCAGGATCATCGCGTAGAGCGGCGTCCTGGAATCCCCGGCCCCGCGCAGGGCCATGGAAATGACCATCGACATCACCCCGAACGGCACGGTGACGAAGATCACGCGCAAGTAGGCGAGGGCCTCCTTCACGCTGGCCTCGGGCGTGGCCAGGGCGTTGAGCAGGGCCGGCGAGAAGATCCAGCCCAGCGCGCCGGTCACGGCGGACAGGGCCATGCACAGGCCAAGCCCGGTGCCGAATGTCGCGCGCAGCGCCTGGATGTCGCGCGCGCCGAAGTGCTGGCCGACGCGCACGGTCGTTGCCATGCCCAGACCGATCGTTGCGGCGATCACCAGGAACATCACGAGATTGGCATTGGCCGTTGCCGCCAGCGCGCTTTCGCCCAGCAGCCGGCCGACCCAGATCGTGTTGATCGAACCGTTGAGCGTCTGCAGCACGTTCGACAGCAGCATGGGAAGCGAGAACAGCAGCAGCGTGCGCAGGATCGGTCCCTGCGTCAGGTCCCCACGCTCGGTCTTGCCGGGAGTGCGCTCGGCAAGGGCCTCCGCTTCCATGGGTACGGCTTCGCTCATGTTCCCCGCGTGTCACCCCAGAGATGGATGTGCAGGCGGTCGGTAAAGCGCAGGCCCCGGTTCATGCACAGGTCCGCCAGCCAGGCGGAGCGCTGGCGCACGACCTCGCTCGAGCGGCCTTCGGGCATCAGGAAGATGCGCTCGCCGGGGATCGCATGGGCCTGCTGGAGGGCAAGCACTTCGTCCAGGTCATCCGGCACGGCGATGACGAACTTGAAGAAGGCCCGCGGATCGGCCGACCATGCGGCGAGGCGTTCGGGGATCAGCGCAAGCTCCGCAGGGTTGCCGCTGTGGGCAAGCTTCGGGCTGACGTTGAACTGGTGGATCAGCGGATCGAGCGCGGCATGGGGCGCCACCGAGCCATTGGTCTCGATCTCGACATGCATGCCGGGGCGCATCGCGTTCAGTTCACCGATCATCCGGGCAAGCGCGGCGCCCTGCAGCAGCGGTTCGCCGCCGGTGACCACGAGCCGATCCGGGGGCAGGGCGGCAACCTGCGCCGCCACGTCCGCTTCCTCGAGCGTGAGCTGGTTCGCCTTGCGCTCAAATGCCGTGTCGTCGCGGTGGGGCCGGTTGTCGCCTTCGAAGCGCCAGGTGTAGGCCGTGTCGCACCACTGGCAGGCAAGGTTGCAGCGCGAGAGCCGCACGAAAGTGCTCGGCCGCCCCATCGACGCGCCTTCGCCTTGCAGCGAGGCGAAGATTTCCGGTTCACCCGGCGTGGTCGTGGCAAGGATCAGGGGCATCGCGGGCGGGTTTCGGTTCCGACAGGTTTACACGGTTTACACAGTCCAGAGGCAATTGGCGCCGCTCAGTGGGTCGCCTTGATTACACCTGCTTTGCAATGGGTTCGAGCGCACGGGCATGGCGCCACAGTGTCAGACCCTGGCCTTGTAGGAAACGGCTAAGTTCCTTTCCGGGGGCAGGGTGGGGCGTATGCGCCGACCGACCCGGAATGAGCGGAGCAAGGCAAGGTGCCTCGCAACGTTCCGCCTGCTCCGGGCCTGTCGAAGCGCACAGGCCTTGCCGTTACCCCAGGCGTGCCAGCGCTGCGGCAAGGCGCTCGGCTTCGGCCCTGTGGTGCGCATGGTCGGCGCGGGCCTTTTCGACCGCCTCGGGCTTGGCTTTCTCGACGAACTTGGGGTTCGACAGGCGGCCTTCCAGCGAATTGGCTTCCTTCTGCGAAGCTGCCAGCGCCTTTTCGAGACGGGCCTTTTCCGCTGCGATGTCGATTACGCCTTCCAGCGGGATCGCCAGCATCGCATCGCCAGCGCCGACCTGCAGCAGCGCGCCGGCGGGGGCTGCTTCGAAGTGGATCGCGTCGAGACGCGCAAGGCGGTCGATCGCCGCGCCGTTGCGCCCGACGATCGCCCTGGTCGCGTCGCTGGGATCGGCAAGGTAGGCGGTCAGGCGCGCACCCGGCGCGATGCCGAGTTCGGCCTTGGCGCCGCGCAGGTTGCCGATCAGCGCGATCAGCCACTCGACCTCGGCCTTCGCCGCGGCGTCGACCGAAGCGTTCGGGGCGGGCCACCTGGCGGTGATCAGCGGGTAATCGCCGCGCTCGCCCATCTTGCTCCACAACTCTTCGGTGACGAAGGGCATGAAGGGGTGGAGCATGACGAGGATCTGGTCGAGCACCCATCCGGCGACGGCCTTGGTCTCCGCGTCGAAGTTGCCCTTCACCAGTTCGATGTACCAGTCGCAGAACTGGTCCCAGACGAAGTGGTAGATGGTGTTCGCCGCCGCGTCGAAGCGCAGTTCGGCCATGGCCTTGTCAAGCTCGGCCAGGGTCTCGACGACTTCGCCGATGATCCACTTGTTGACCGCCGTGGTGGCCGCCGGGGCTTCCACCGAGGTCGAGGCGCCGATGCCGTTGCTCTGGCAGAAGCGGGCCGCGTTCCACAGCTTGGTCGCGAAGTTGCGGTAACCCTCGACGCGTTTTTCATCCATCTTCACGTCGCGGCCCTGGCTTTCCATGGCCGACATGAAGAAGCGCAGCGCGTCGGCGCCGTACTTGTCGATCAGGCCGAGCGGGTCGACGACGTTGCCCTTGGACTTGGACATCTTCTGCCCGTCCGCCGCGCGCACGAGGCCATGCAGGTAGAGCCGCTTCCACGGCACTTCCTTCATGAAGTGGATGCCCTGCATTGCCATGCGCGCATCCCAGAAGAACAGGATGTCGAAGCCGGAAACGAGCAGGTCGTTGGGATAGTGCTTTTTGAGCAGCGGCGCGTCGTCGTCCGGCCAGCCCAGCGTGGCGAAGGGCCAGAGCGCCGAAGAGAACCACGTGTCGAGGACGTCCTCGTCGCGAGCTACCTTAATGTTATCCCAATTCGACGGGCCGACGGGAAAAGCTGTCTCGTTCGGTCCAATTTCGGAAATCGAACTTTCGTCCGTTCCGTAATATTGAGCGAATTTGGAGCGCGCATCTTCCCAAGTTTCAGCTACGACGAAGTGACTATCAGGCCAATTAATTGGCGAATTGACTTCAATCCCGTCGTGTGAAGAAGTTTCATAGAGCCCCTTGTTGTGGCCGAACCAAGCCGGAATGCGGTGGCCCCACCAGAGCTGGCGGCTGACGCACCAGGGCTGGATGTTCTCCATCCAGTTGAAGAAGGTCTTTTCCCAGGTCCTGGGGACGATCTCGATCTTGCCCGAGCGCACCGCCTCGAGCGGGGGCTGGGCCAGCGTTTCGGCATCGACGTACCACTGGTCGGTCAGCCACGGTTCGATGACCACGCCGCCGCGGTCGCCGAAGGGGGTCTGGATCGTGCGCGGCTCCGCGTCGTGCTCGACTTCGTTGCCTTCCTTGTCCTTGGTGACGTGGGGAATGAGGAAGCCCAGTTCCTTCATTTCGGCCACCACGGCATCGCGCGCAGCGAAGCGCTCCATGCCAAGGTACTTTGCGGGGATCAGGCCGTCCGCGGTCTGCACCACGTTGGCTTCGGCATCGAACATGTTGAGCATGTCCGCAGGCTTGATCCCGGCGCGCTTGCCGACTTCGAAGTCGTTGAAGTCATGCCCCGGGGTGATCTTCACCGCGCCCGAACCCAGTTCCGGATCGGCGTGCTCGTCGCCCACCACCTTGAAGCGGCGGCCGGTGATCGGCTGGAGGATCTCCTTGCCGATGACGGCCTTGTAGCGCTCGTCCTCGGGATGAACGGCCACGGCCATGTCAGCCAGCATCGTTTCCGGGCGCGTGGTGGCAACCTCGATGTAGTCCTGCCCGTTGGCCAGCGTCACGCCATCGGCCAGCGGGTACTTGAAGTGCCAGAAGCCGCCCTGCATCTCGCGCGTCTCGACCTCAAGGTCGGAGATCGCGGTCTTGAGCTTGGGGTCCCAGTTCACCAGCCGCTTGTCGCGGTAGATCAGGCCCTGGTTGTAAAGGTCGACGAAGACCTTCACGACGGCCCTGGTAAATTGCGGGTCCATGGTGAACTGCTCGCGGCTCCAGTCCATCGAGCAGCCCAGGCGGCGCAGCTGGCGGGTGATCGTGCCGCCGCTCTCGTGCTTCCATTCCCAGACCTTGTCGACGAAGGCATCGCGCGAGTAGTTCGTGCGCTTGTCCTGTTTCGCTTCCATCTGCCGCTCGACCACCATCTGCGTGGCGATGCCGGCATGGTCGGTGCCGACCACCCACAGCGCATCCTTGCCGCGCAGGCGCTCGTAGCGGATCACGATGTCCTGCAGCGTGTTGTCGAGCGCGTGGCCGATGTGCAGCGAACCGGTGACGTTCGGCGGCGGATTGACGATGGTGAACGGCTGCGCGTCCGGACGCTCCGGGCGGAACAGGCCGTTGTCTTCCCAATGGGAATACCACTTCGCCTCGATCGGGGCGGGGTCGAAAGTCTTGTCGAGCGCAGGGGCAGGATTCTGGTCGGTCATGGCGCGGCGCTTTGCCAGTGCAGGGCAAGTCGCGCAAGTTGCCAGTGCGGCAGGTCGCAGGTCTTTGCCTTTGTTTCGCCGTACCCGCCTGCGAAAGGACGGGATCGACGTGGCGGCGAACATTTCGTCGCAGCCGGGGAACCTCTTGCCGGTCCACGGTTTTTCCCCCAAGACGAGCGCACATGCGGGAATGGGCTGAATTCACTCTGTCGGAAAGCGACGAAGGCGGTGTTCCGACTCTGGCACTGCAGGGGCCGCTGCGCGTACATTCGCTGGGCGACCTCGAGGACAAGCTCGAGGCGCTCGACGGGCATTTTCAGCAGATCGACCTCTCCGGCGTTACCGACATCGATACGACCGGCGCGTGGCTGGTTTCGCGATTTGCGGACCGGCGAGGCGTCGAAATCATTCATGAAAGCGAGCAGGCCCGGCGCCTCTTCGCCGCCATCGGCAGCGTCGAGGGTGAGGAAGCGGAGCTCGAGCCGCCGCCGCCGCTGCTGCGCCGCACGGTCGCGGAATTCGGCGGTGTCGTGACCCTGTGGGGGCGCGGAGCGATGAGCGCCGTCGCCTTCCTGGGCGAACTGATCATGAGCCTGGGCACGATCGTCCGGCATCCCTCGCGGCTGCGGGTCAAGTCGCTGGTCCACCACATGCAGTACGTGGGCATCAACTCGCTGTGGATCATCAGCCTGATGAGCTTCCTCATCGGCATCGTCATAGCCCAGCAGGGCGCGGTTCAGCTCGCCCAGTTCGGTGCGGAGATCTACACCATCAACCTGACCGGGCGCCTTTCGATGCGCGAACTGGGCATTCTGATGACCTCGATCATGGTCGCGGGTCGCTCCGGTTCGGCCTTCGCGGCGCAGATCGGCACGATGAAGCTGACCGAGGAAGTCGATGCCATGCGCACGATCGGCGTCTCGCCGATGGAAGCGCTGGTGGTGCCGCGCGTGCTGGCCTCGATGATCATGATGCCGCTGCTCGGCTTCTGGTCGGCGATCCTCGCGATCATCGGCGGCGCCTTCATCTCGAATTTCGCGCTCGACATTCCGTTCTGGACCTTCCTGCAGCGTACCCAGGCCGTGGTGCCGATCACCGACGTGTGGATCGGCCTGCTCAAGGCCCCGGTCTTCGCGCTGATCGTCGCGCTGGCGGGTTGCTATCAGGGCATGCAGGTGACCACCAACGCCGAGGAAGTGGGCAGCCGCACCACCCAGTCGGTCGTCACCGCGATCTTCACCGTCATCGTCCTCGACGCCTTCTTCGCGATCTTCTTCACGGAGATCGGCTGGAAATGAGCGATACCCGGGAATATCCGATCGAGGTCGAGGGCCTGCGCAACGCCTTTGGCGAGCATGTGATCCATGAGGATCTCTCGCTGAAGGTCCGCAAGGGCGAGATCCTCGGCGTCGTTGGCGGCTCGGGCACCGGCAAGTCGGTGCTGATGCGCTCGATCATCGGGTTGCAGCGGCCCACCGCGGGGACCGTCACCGTGCTCGGTCATGACATGCTGCGTGCCGACGACGAGGACGAGATCGATATCCGCTCGCGCTGGGGCGTGCTGTTCCAGGGCGGCGCGCTGTTCTCTACGCTGACCGTGGGCGAGAACGTCGAAGTCCCGCTCAAGCAGTTCTACCCGGAAATCTCCGATCACCTGCGCGAGGAGATCGCCCGCTTCAAGGTCAAGCTCTCCGGCCTGCCCGAAGAAGCGGCCTTCAAGTATCCCAACGAGCTGTCGGGCGGCATGAAGAAGCGCGCCGGCCTTGCCCGTGCGCTGGCGCTCGATCCCGAACTGCTGTTCCTCGACGAGCCGACCGCGGGACTAGACCCGATCGGTGCGGCCGCCTTCGACAAGCTGACGCGTGAACTGAAGGAAACGCTGGGCCTGACGGTCTTTCTCATCACGCACGACCTCGATACGCTTTACGCGATCTGCGACCGCGTAGCGGTGCTGGCGGACAGGCAGGTGATCGCCTGCGGGACGATTCCCGAGCTGCTGGCACTCGATCACCCGTGGATCCAGGAATATTTCAACGGCCCGCGCGGCCGCGCCGCACTGGCGGCCAAGGGCGATCCCGAAGTGCACCCGGAACATGCAGGGTCAGGGCTCGTTGATGAAGACAAGACCGAAAGGGGCGAAGGGCAGACCATGGACAAGTCCGGAAAAGCGGGGGCATAGGCACGGGACATGGAAACGCGCGCCAACAATGTCTGGGTCGGAGCCGTCACGCTGGTGCTGCTGGCGCTGCTGGCGGCCTTCATCATATGGATTGCCCGCCTCAATGAAGGCGAGCGCAACGAGTACGACATCTTCTTCAAGCAGTCGGTCGACGGTCTCGCGAAGGGGTCCGAGGTCAACTACGCGGGCGTTCCCGTGGGGCAGATCTCGCAGATCGAACTGTGGCCCAAGGATCCCAGCTTCGTTCGCGTACGCATCAAGGTGGACGAAAAGGTTCCGGTGACGGTGGGCACCAGTGCCACGATCCAGGGGAGCTTTACCGGCGTTTCGGACATCCAGCTCGAAGGCGCGGTCAAGGGTGCGCCGATGCTGACCGAGCCGGGCCCCGAGGGTGTGCCGGTCATTCCGACCAAGCGCGGCGGCCTGGGCGAGATCCTCTCCAACGCACCGCTGTTGCTGGAGCGTCTCGCGACCCTGACCGAAAGCCTGAACCAGCTTCTCTCCGAGGAGAACCGGCGTTCGATCACCGGCATCCTGAGCAATACCGACAAGATGACCCGCGACCTCTCGCGCGCCACGCCGCAGATCGAGGCGACCGTGCGCGAGCTGGAGGGGACCCTGGAACAGGCGACCAAGACGCTGGCCGCTTTCGAAGGCGTGGCGACCAAGGCAGATTCTCTGCTGGGCAGCGAGGGCAACTCGCTGGCAGCGCAGTTGCGCGCCACGCTGAGTTCCGCGCAGAAGTCGATGGACCAGCTCGACAAGACGATGGAGACGGCCCAGCCGGCACTGCGCCAGGTTTCGCAGCAGACACTGCCCGCCGCGGAAGCTGCGATCCGCGATCTTCGCGCGACGAGCAAGGCGCTGCGCAACGTGACCGAGAAGATCGACGAGCAAGGCGCCGGTGCGCTGCTCAAGGGCCAGAAACTGCCGGACTACAAGCCATGACGGAAATGAGTATGGGGAATGCGATGAGCGGCTGGCTGAAGTCCGGCGCATGGCGCGGGGCGATGATCGCCGCAGCCTGTCTGGCGCTGCCGGGATGCATCAGCCTGGGCGCCAAGGTGCCCGAACAGCTGATCAAGCTGACGCCCGATGTCAGCGCCCCGGCCGGGGCGACGGCCAGCGGCCAGCTCAGCGATGCCATCGTCGTACTCGACCCCGAGGCCGACCGCAGCCTCGATGTTCTGCGCGTGCCGGTGCAGATCAACGAATCCAGCGTTGCCTATCTCAAGGACGCTTCATGGATCGAAAAGCCTACCCGGCAGTTCCGCAACCTGCTTGCCGAAACGCTGCGCGGGCAAACCGGCAAGCTGGTCGTGGAGGGTGGAGACTTCGAGGTGACCGGCAAGACGCTGATCGGCGGGCGCCTGCTCAACATGGGCTACGATGCCCCGAGCAGTTCAGTTGTGGTCCGTTTCGACGCCATGCGCCGCGTTCCCGGTGGCGAGATCGTGACGCGTCGCTTCGAGTCCGTGGTCAACAACGTTGAGCCGAAGGCGGACTGGGTCGGTCCGGCGCTGAACCAGGCGGCGAATGACGTGGCTCGGCAGGTCGCGCAGTGGGTCAAGGAAGACTGACGCGCTGCCAGCTATTTGCAGCGTCGCGTAATTCCACGGCTAGAAAAATATCAGGCGTGGTTGCAGTAATGTGCAGTCCATGAAGCTTCCTTTCTTTCTGAGAAGAGGTAAGCAGAAAATAATTCTCGGCAACGTTTTGTTGCGTTGTTATGAAATGGATTGCATCCGCACTTTAGCGGGATTCTGAAGGCGCGCCGTGCAATCTGTGTGTTGCTGCGTTGCAACACGTATCCTTTGAGCCACACTTTCGATCATCTCCATGGATTGACTGCGTTTTCTCCACTCCGTACGCGGCGCCACCCCCCGGTTCTGCCGGGCAGGGAGGATAAGAAAATGCAGGAGAATTACATGAAGAAGTTCGCCATTGCCGGCGCCGCTGCCGCGCTGTTCGTCGTTCCCGCCGCTGCCAACGCCCAGGCGTGGGTGCAGGCTGAGACCGGCCTCGACATCATTTCCGTCGGCGGTGAGTCGGACGAAGGCGTGAGCTACGGTGCTTCGGTTGGCTACGACGTCGCGCTCTCGGGCGGCATGTTCGTTGGCATTCAGGGAACCGTTGCCGACAGCAGCACCAAGGAGTGCGCACGCGACGTGGACGTTGCTGGCGACAAGCTTTGCGTGAAGACCGGTCGCGATCTGGCTGCCGTTGTTCGTCTGGGCACCAACGTTGGTGAGAGCACCAAGCTCTATGTTCTCGGTGGCTACGCCAACGGCCGCGTTCGCCTGACCTATACCGATGGTGTCGACAGCACTTCGATCGGCGACAATGGCGACGGCTTCCGTCTGGGTGCCGGTGCACAGTACACGCTGAGCAACAACATGTTCGTGAAGGGTGAATACCGCTACACGAACTACGAGAGCGACTTCAGCCGTCACAACGTACTGGTCGGCCTCGGCTTCCAGTTCTGATCCTTGTCCCGCAGGGATAGGGTGAGGCGCCTCTAGTCTTGCCCAACCACAAGCATGTGAACCCGCTCCGGTTTCGGCCGGAGCGGGTTTTCTTGTTGCGGTGAGCCTCAGCCGGCGGGGCGGTTCTCGATCAGGGCGATCATGCCTTCCAGCCATAAGCGCGGCTCGCGGGCGCGACCGATGTCGCAGACGAATTCCTGACCTCGCCGCGCGGAATCGAGGCTTCGGCGCCCGATCCAGCGGTCCGGTCGGTCATGGTAGGTGAGGCCGCGCTGCTTCAGCCACGGTGGAACCCGCCAGCGATTGAGCGGCCCGCCCGGCTGCGTCAGCCGCAACCCGTCCGCTGCCGAACGCGCGGTCGCTCCGGGACCGAACCAGATCGCATTGTTCGCGGGCCATTCGCCTTCGGCGTGGGGATGGGGCCTTGGCGGTTCTTGCCATGAGCGGCACCGGCGCACGGCTTCGGGAGAGCCGCAGGCTTCGACACCCATGTGGGCGAAAATGCGGTGATGGCGTTCGCCCGTCTCGGGATCGGCGAAAAGCCCGAAGAACAGGAAGTGATCCCCCGGCCCGACGCCGTGCCTGGCAAGGTGGCCTTGCGCCGCGCCGCACTGGCCGAACCAGCACAGGCCGTCCGCGAACATCGGATCGTCATGGCACAAGTGCGCGCCGTCGATCCTGCCGCGCGTGAGCGTGGAGACAAGTTCGCCGAGGTCCCGATCGGCAAAGCGCGTGCATGAGCGGTCCTGCGTCGGTATCGGCAGGGAGACGGGCACGCCGTCGATGATCGGAGAGGGCACGCCGCCCGCCGTCGTGTCGAATCCCTTGCGGCTGAAGACGAGCTTCACGCCGCCGGTCTCAGCTTTCGCGGGCGAGCCGGGTCAGGCGCATGGCCAGCTCGAATGCCTCGAGGCGGGTCTTGCGCCGCTCCGCCGCTTCCCAGTCTTCGCCCCACAGCTCGATCTGCCAGTCCTCCTCGAGGTTGGCGGCGCGCCACAGGGCTTCGCTGTCCGCATCCGGTTCGGTGGCGAAGAGACCGACGACGAGCGAGGCGGCAAGGCTGGTGAGCATGCGCAGGCCCGCCAGCGTGAAGTCGTCCTGTTCGTGGAGAACCTGCTCCAGGCGGGCAAGGGTCTGCGCCGGCTGCGGCTTGTGGATGATGCCCGAGACGCGGGTGAAGGTCAGGCCCCATCGATCTTCGGCCCGCTTCAGCAGGGGTTCCCAGACATCCTGCTGGCGCTTGAACAGCGCATCTTCGGGATCGGCGCGATAGCACAGGGTGTCCGTCTCGGCGTATGGCACGAGGTCGCGGATCGCCTCGGCACGATCGACGGCGATGGCATCGATGGCAAAGTCGCACAAGTCGCGCAGGACGAAACCGGCAGGGTCGATGTTCTCGCCTTGCGCCGCCCATTCCTCGGCCAGTGCCTCGGCCAGCGGCTTCGTGGTCACGACTTGCACGCGGCCCCCGGCAGTCTTGATCGGGCGCCCGTCGAGCAGGACGCGCCAGCCTGCGTCGGCCTCGCCGACGGTAACTTCCTTGTAGAATCGCTTCATTTCGGTGTGCGCCACTTCCGCGCGAGGACTTTGGGAACGATGAAGGTGTCGGCCAGGCCGACGGCGATGAGGATATGGCCGAGCCACGCGGGTAGGGCATGATTGCCGTTGGCGACGAGAATGCCCGTCACGACGAAGGCCACGCCCAGCAGGCGCACGATCTGGATTACCGCAAAGCGGGCCGCCGCCGGATCGCGCTCGCTCATTTGAGCAGGTAGGCCAGCAGTTCGGCCGGGGTCTCCGCGACCCATTCGGCGCCCGCCGCCTTCAGCTCTTCGGGATGGTGATAGCCCCAGTCGACCCCGACCGCGCGGGTGCCGGCCGATTGCGCCATCTGCATGTCATAGCCGGTGTCGCCGATCATGACCGCTTCGCCGGGCAGGGCGCCCGCTTCGAACAGGGCCTGCTCCAGCATTTCGGGATTGGGCTTCGATGGATGGCGGTCTGCGGTCTGAAGCGTGACGAACAGGTCGGCGATGCCGTTGTTCGCCAGGCAATGCGCCAGGCCGCGGTCGGACATGCCGGTGGCGACGCCGAGGGTCCAGCCCGATGCAGCGAGCGTGCGCAGGCAGGGCTCGATGCCCTCGAACAGCGGCTGCGAGACGCGGCCTTCGGCGCGCGCGGTGCGGAAGGCGAGCTTGTAGCTTTCGGCCATGGCCTGCTGCTGTTCGACATCGCTTTCGGGCAGGAGCTGGCGCATTGCCTGCGGTAACGAAAGGCCAACGGCGCGGCGGATCGTATTGCGCGGCGGGGATGCGAGCCCGTACTTGGCGAACGTCGCTTCCATCGCCTCGCAGATCGCCGCCTGTCCGTCGATCAGCGTGCCGTCACAGTCGAAGACGGCCAGTTTCACCGCTTGCCTCGCGGACCACCGGGCTTCCTGGCGCCGCCACTTGCGCCACCGGGTTTGCCACCGTTGGGCCTGCTGCCAGCGGGCTTGCCGCCGGAAGGCTTGCCGGTGCCGGGCTTGCCGCCGGGGCGGGCAGGTTTGCCCGGTTTGGCCGAACCCGCTCCCGGCTTGCCGCCGCGGGCCGGTGCCGTGTCCCGGCGCGAGCGACGCTCGCCGCGGCGTTCCTTGCGATACTGCTTGGCGTGGGCCTTGGCTGCGCGCTTCTGCTCGTCCTTGCTCGGCTCGACCGGCGCCTCTGGCAACATTTCGCCATCGGCCTCGTCGAAGCCGAGCTGTTCCAACGAATTGGCGAAGTGCTCGGGCAGGGAAGCGGTGACGTCGAGCGGGGCGCCGTCCGGATGGTCGATGATCAGGCGGCGCGCGTGCAGGTGCATCTTGCGGCTGATCGTGCCGCTGAGGAAGGCGTCCTGTCCGCCGTACTTGCCGTCGCCGACGATCGGGTGGCCGATTGCCGCCATGTGGACGCGCAGCTGGTGGGTGCGGCCGGTCAGCGGGTGCAGCTCAACCCAGGCGGCACGGTTTCCGGCGCGGTCGAGTACGCGATAACGGGTGCGCGCGGGCTGGCCGTTCTCTTCGTCGACGTGCATCTTCTCACCGCCGGTACCCGGCTGCTTGGCGAGCGGCAGTTCGATCATGCCGTCGGAGATGCTGGGAACGCCGACGACGAGCGCCCAGTAGATCTTCTTCGCCGAGCGGCCGGAAAAACGCTTGGAGAAGAAGGCCGCGCTGCCCGGCGTGCGGGCGACCAGCAGGACGCCGGAAGTATCCTTGTCGAGCCGGTGGACGAGGCGGGGGCGCGGGCCGTCGGGCGCATAGGCGTCGAGCAGGCCGTCGACGTGCTGCTTCATGCCCGAGCCGCCCTGCGTGGCAAGGCCGGGCGGCTTGTTGAGCACGATGGCTGCACGGTCCTGGGTCAGGACCATCGAATCGGCGAGTTCCAGTTCCTCTTCGCTCAGTTCGCGGCGCACATGGGCGGGCTTGCCGCCGGGCTTCGCCTCGCCGCCGGGAGGGACGCGCAGGACCTGCCCGGCGCTCAGCCGGTCGGCGACGTCGGCGCGCTTGCCGTCGACGCGGATCTGCCCGGTGCGGGCCCAGCGCGAGACGGTTGCGAAGCCGACTTGCGGCAGGTGCCGCTTGAACCAGCGGTCGAGGCGCACGCCTTCATCGTCGGCGCCGACGGTGAACTGGCGGACGATGTCATTGTTTTCGGGGCGGCTCATGCAACGTGCCTCATGATCGAAAGGCCAAGGAACAGGCTCAGGACCCCGGCAATCAGCGAGATGCCGGTATAGAAAGCCGCAAGCCCGAGCTGGCCACGCTCGGCAAGGCTGACGATATCGAGACTGAAGGAAGAAAACGTGGTGAAGCCGCCGAGCATGCCGATGGCAAGGAACAGGCGCGTGCCTTCGCCATGGCTGCCGAAGCGGGCAAGCCATCCCACGAGCAGGCCCATGAGCAGGCTGCCCAGGACGTTGACGGTCAATGTTCCCCAGGGGAACTCGCTGGCGCGGACAGGTCCGATTGCGGCGACCCAGGCGCGGCCCACAAGGAATCGCAGCCAGGCGCCAAAGCCGCCGCCAAACGCCACGTAGAGCGAGGCTACTATGAAAGAGGGATGAGGCATGGCGTCGCCTTAGCGGCGAATCGGCAATAATCCAATTCTTCCCGCATGGGCGCGCCGGCGGGGCTGTGCGGGAGGGACGGAGTCCGGTGCGCGGCGTTGAAATGTGGCCTTCGTGCCACTATATTGTGTGCATGTGGGGCCGGATTGCCGGTGGTTTCAGGCCTTTCTGCTTGTCTTTGCGCGGTCGCTTTGCTAACGGCCCGCCCAATCGAGCCGTACTCTTCCGGGGTTCGGCCCAGTTTTTGGCTTTCAGATTCGCAGTTTGCCACGCGGGAAACGACGCGGGGCGGGCTTCGTTCGTTATTTTTGTGAGGTGTTTCGGTTTATGCAGATCATGGTTCGCGACAACAATGTTGATCAGGCCCTTCGTGCGCTCAAGAAGAAGCTGCAGCGGGAAGGTGTCTATCGCGAAATGAAGCTGCGCCGTCACTACGAGAAGCCGTCGGAAAAGCGCGCCCGCGAAAAGGCCGCTGCCGTGCGCCGCGCCCGCAAGCTTGAGCGCAAGCGCATGGAGCGCGACGGCGTCAAGTAAGACGCCGTTCCCGCAGCAAATGCGGGAAACATCCATTGAGCGCGGCGTTCGTGCTTGAACGTCGCATCTGCTTGAGCCATGAGGGCGCGGAAATTCCATCCGCGCCCTTTGTGTATCTGCCTTTGGGGCGAATTTTCGTACGAGGCCTAACGAAGATGACAGAGATCACCCGCGTCCCCCTCCAGCCCGTCGCCAAGGGCGCCGTCACCAAGATCTGGCTCGGCGTTGCCGCGATTGCCCTGGCTGCCGGCGGCGTGGCTTACGCGGCGCTTCCCCCGTCGGTGGACGTGAAGACGCTGACCGCCGGTTCGGGCGAGTCCCCGACCGCCGATGACGTCGTGCTGATCAACTACAAGGGCACGCTGCCCGACGGTAAGGTCTTCGACGAGGCCAAGCAGGTGCCCATGGCGCTCAACGAAGTCGTCCCCGGCTTCACCAAGGCGCTGGTCAAGATGCAGCGCGGCGGCAAGTACATGGTCGAGATCCCCGCGGAGCTGGCCTATGGCGACAAGGCCGTTGGCGACATCCCGGCCAACACCGACCTGACTTTCGAGATCGAGCTGATCGACTTCAAGAGCCGCGCCGAGATCGAGCAGCAGCAGCGCATCCTCCAGCAGCTGCAGCAGATGCAGTCGCAGGGCGGGATGCCGGGCGCAGAGGCGCAGGCGCACCCCTGATCGGGGCCTGCTTCGCCGCTTGATGCGGTCAGGAGCGGGTGCTAGCGCCCGTTCATAGCCCATTTATCGAAACGGGGCCGCGCGTCGGCCCCGTCATCATTGAGGAACAGCCATGTCGGTCGATACCGCAACCGTGGCCAAGATCGCCAGCCTCGCCCGCATCAAGGTGAGCGAGCAGGAGCTCGAGGCGATGGTCCCTGAACTCAACGGCATTCTCGCCTGGGTCGAGCAACTCGGCGAAGTCGACGTTACCGGCGTTGAGCCGATGACGGCCGTGATCCCCAACAAGCTGCGCCTGCGCGACGACGTGATCGACGCCGATCCGCTGACCGGCGGCAACAGGCGCGACGCGGTTCTCGCGAATGCGCCGGCGGCCGAGCACGGCTTTTTCGGCGTGCCCAAGGTGATCGAATAAGTGCCGGATCGCGGATGCCGCGCGTGCCCTTCGATTAGCGCAGGGCGGGCGGAAGTCCTCGAATTTCGTCTTTCCACCTCCGCTCGTGCCGAGCCTGTCGAAGCACGCGCGCAACACTATCGGCTGGAAGCAGCATGACTGACCTTACCGAACTCGGCGTAGCCCAGATCCGCGACGGCGTTGCCGGCGGCGAATTCACCGCCGTCGAAGTGGCCGAGGCGTTCAACGCCAATGTCGCTGCCGCGCAGGATGCGCTCAACGCCTTCATCGTCACTACCCCCGATGCCGCGATCGATGCCGCCAAGGCTACCGATGCCAAGCGTGCCAAGGGCGAGGCGCTTGGCAAGATGGGCGGCGTGCCCATCGGCATGAAGGATCTCTTCGCCACCCGCGGCGTGCAGACCACGGCTGCCAGCCACATCCTCGAAGGCTTCAGGCCCGAGTACGAATCGACTGTTTCGCAGAAGCTGTGGGACGCGGGCGCGGGCATGCTGGGCAAGCTCAACCTCGACCAGTTCGCGATGGGTTCCTCGAACGAGACCAGCTACTTCGGCAACGTGATCTCGCCCTGGCGGCGCAACGACGGCGGCAATGCCGCGCTCGCGCCGGGCGGTTCCTCGGGCGGTTCGTCGGCTGCGGTTTCGGCGCGCCTGTGTCCGGCCGCGACCGGCACCGACACCGGCGGCTCGATCCGCCAGCCTGCCGCCTTCACCGGCATTACCGGCATCAAGCCGACTTATGGGCGTTGCTCGCGCTGGGGCATCGTCGCCTTCGCCAGCTCGCTCGATCAGGCCGGACCGATGGCGCGCGACACCCGCGACTGTGCGATCATGCTGGAAGCGATGGCCGGTTTCGATCCCAAGGACTCGACCAGCCTCGACATGCCGGTGCCGCAGTGGGAAGCCGGTCTTTCCGCCGATCTCAAGGGCAAGAAGGTCGGCATTCCGCGCGAATACAGCATGGACGGCATGGACGCCGAAATTGCCGCCCTGTGGGACCAGGGCGTGGCATGGCTGAAGGACGCGGGCGCCGAAGTCGTCGAGATCTCGCTGCCGCACACCAAGTATGCGCTGCCTGCCTACTACATCATCGCGCCGGCCGAGGCTTCCTCGAACCTCGCGCGCTATGATGGCGTGCGCTACGGCCTGCGCGACCTGCCCGACGGTGCCAACCTGCAGGACATGTACGCCGCCACCCGCGCCGCCGGTTTCGGCGCCGAGGTCAAGCGCCGCATCCTGATCGGCACTTACGTTCTTTCGGCGGGCTTCTACGACGCCTATTACACCCAGGCGCAGAAGGTTCGCACGCTGATCAGCCAGGACTTCGCCAAGGCCTTCGAGGAATGCGACGTCATCCTCGCGCCGACCACGCCGACCGCGTCCTTTGCACTGGGCGAAAAGTCCGACGATCCGCTGAGCATGTACCTCAACGACGTCTTCTCGGTTCCCGCGTCGCTCGCGGGCCTGCCGGCGATGTCGGTCCCGGCGGGCATCAACCGCGAGGGCCTGCCGCTCGGCCTGCAGGTCATCGGCAAGGCCTTCGACGAACAGGGCGTACTCAATGCCGGCCTCGCGATCGAACAGCGGGCCGGGTTCACGGCCAAGCCGGCCAAGTGGTGGTAAGAGACATGGCTGACAGCACTTATCGCATCCAGGGCGCAACCGGTGACTGGGAGGTCGTGATCGGCCTCGAAGTCCACGCGCAGGTCACTTCGAACTCCAAGCTGTTCTCCGGCTCGGCAACCGCGTTCGGCGCGGAGCCGAACTCGCAGGTCAGCCTTGTCGACGCGGCGATGCCGGGGATGCTCCCCGTGCTCAACCGCGAGTGCATCCGCCAGGCGGTGCGCACCGGCATGGCCATCGAGGCGCAGATCAACAAGTGGTCGCGCTTCGACCGCAAGAACTACTTCTACGCGGACTTGCCGCAGGGCTACCAGATCAGCCAGCTGTACCACCCGCTGGTGGGCGAGGGCTCTATCGAGATCGCGCTGGACGACAAGAACCCGGAAGACACCAAGACCATCGGCATCGAGCGCATCCACGTCGAGCAGGACGCGGGCAAGCTGATGCACGACCAGCACCCGACGATGTCCTATGTCGACCTCAACCGCTCGGGCGTGGCGCTGATGGAAATCGTCAGCCGTCCGGACATGCGTTCTCCCGCAGAGGCAGGAGCTTACGTCTCGAAGTTGCGGACGATCCTGCGCTACGTCGGTTCGTGCGACGGCAACATGGACCAGGGCTCGATGCGCTGTGACGTCAATGTGTCGGTGCGCCGTCCGGGTGAGGAATTCGGTACCCGTACCGAGACCAAGAACGTCAACTCGGTTCGCTTCGTCATGCAGGCGATCGAACACGAGGCGAACCGCCAGGTCGACGTGCTCGAGAGCGGTGGCAAGATCGTGCAGGAAACTCGCCTGTTCGATCCGACCAGCGGCACCACCCGTTCGATGCGGTCGAAGGAAGACGCGCACGACTATCGCTACTTCCCCGATCCGGACCTCCTGCCGCTCGAACTGGACGATGCGTTCCTTGAAGAGTGCCGCGCCTCGCTGCCCGAACTGCCGGACGCCAAGCGCCATCGCTACGAGAACGAGCTTGGCCTCTCGCCCTACAATGCGGGCGTGCTGACCGCCGAAGTCGAGACTGCGCGCTGGTTCGAACGCCTTCTTGCCGAAACCGCCAAGGCGGCCGGAAAGCAGCCTGCGGAAGTCGCCAAGCAGGCGGCCAACTGGCTGATCTCGGAACTGTTCGGTGCGCTCAACAAACTGGGCACTTCACTTGAGGAATCGCCGGTAACCCCCGAAAAGGGCGGCGATCTTCTCGCGCTGATCGCCAAGGGCACGATTTCCGGGTCAGCGGCCAAGCAGGTTCTCGAGATCATGCTCGAAACGGGCGAAGACGCTGGCGTGATCGTCGAGCGCGAAGGTCTCAAGCAGGAATCGGATACCGGCGCCATCGAGGCCGAAGTGGACAAGGTCCTCGCCGCCAATGCCGACAAGGTCGAGCAGTACAAGGCGGGCAAGGAAGCCCTGTTCGGCTTCTTCGTCGGCCAGACGATGAAGGCCATGAAGGGCAAGGGCAACCCGCAGGTCGTCAACGAAATCCTCAAGGCCAAGCTGGCCTGACGCTATCCCACCTCCCCGTCGCGGTGCGATGGGGAGGTGGATGCCCTATCTGCGCCGCCAATAGCTTCAGGCGCGCCGGGTGCCGTTCAGGTCCATCGTTCCGAACATGCCGGCCTTCACCTTGCCGGTGATGACATCGCCTTCGACAGTCGCCGTGCAGTCAAGGTCCATCGGCATCGGCATCGTCATCTTCATTTGCCAGCTCAGGCTATTGCCCGAGATGCGGCCATCCCTGATGTCCATGGATCCCAGGTCGCCGGTGATGTTGCCGGTGAAACTGTCGCCTTCCCCGGGAATCACGGTAAGGACTCCCTTCTGGTCGCCGAGCGGGGTCTTGGTGATGCAATCGTAGCTGCCGCCTACTGACATGGGGTCATTCTCCTTGTGGCGTCTGGGTGTCGTCTGGTGTCTTTGCCGGATCATTCCGCGCTTTCGTCGTCAGCAGCGCCCTGTGGGGCCTGCTGCACTTCGATCGGAAGGCCGAGCCCTGCGAGTTGCGGTTCGACGGTCTTGCGGTCGCCGACCACGACGTAGGTAAGGCCGTCGGGGCGCAGGTACTCGCTGGCCGAAGTCTCGATCGCCTTGGCACCGATGCCGCGGAACCTGGCCGCCAGCTTGACGTAGTAGTCCTCGGGGCGGCCAAGAAGTTCGTTCTTGCGGATCGCGGCCTGCACCGCGGCGTTGGTCTCGAACTGGTTGGGCAGGGCGCGGATCGTGCCTTCGGTGACGCGCTGCAGTTCCTCCTGCGTGATCGGTTTCTGGCCCGGGAAAGCGCCGACATCGGCGATGATCGCCTTGATGGCATCGCCGGTCCGGTCGGCCTGTACCGGCGCGCTGACGACGAAAGTGCGCGGGCCGGCAGGCTGGGTCACGCTGCTGTAGACGCCGTAGCTCCAACCCTTTTCCTCACGCAGGTCCTTGTTGAGGCGTGAGAGAAAGCCACCGCCGAGCACGTCGTTGGCGAGGCCCAGCGCTTCGGTATCGGCCTTGCGCCCGGTGATCGGCAGGACGCGTCCGGCCATGATCACCGACTGTGGCGAATTGGGCCGGTCGATCAGGACGATGCGCCCCTGCGCGGCCGGCACGGCGGCGCCGAGCGGCTTGACCGGGGCAGCGCGCTTCGGCGTCTTCCATGTACCGAACGCCTTTTCCAGCATCGGCTTGAGCTGTTCCATGGCGATGTCACCCACGACGGTGATGCGCGCGAGGTCCGGGCGCAGCCACTTGTCGTGCGCGGCGCGCAATGCGGCAGGTGTCAACGCTGCGAGCGAGGCGGCATTGCCCAGGCCGTCGGTCGGCTGCGCATAGGGGTGCTGGCCGAAGAGGGTGGAGCCCAACGCGCGCAGGGCCATGGTATTGGGCGAGGACAGCTTCTGCGCCAGCTCCGCCTCGGCCTGTGCCTTCACCCGCGCAACGTCCGCAGGCCTGAATGCCGGATGCAGGACGAGGTCGGCCATCAGGTCGAGCGAGGGTGCCAGGTTGTCCGAGAGCGCCGAGAGGGTGACGGTGCTGGTATCGAGCGAGCCGTCGATCTGGATCTGTGCGCCCAGGCGCTCCTGCGCTTCGGCGATCGCGGTCGCATCGAGACTGTCGGTGCCCTGGTCGAGCATCTCCAGCATCATGCCTTGCGTACCGGGCGTATCGAGCGCGTCTGCGGCATAGCCGGCATCGAAATCCATCGAGAGGACCAGCTTGGGCACGGCGGTGCGGCGTGCCAGTGCCACCGGGATGCCGTTTGCCAGGGTCGCGTGTTCGATGACCGGGAACGCGAGTTCGCCGACCGGCTGCACCGGCGGGAATTCACGCTTGGGCGCCGGGTCCAGCGCAGGCGCCTCGGCATGCGGATCGGCAGGAGGTGCGGCGCGATCGGCTTCGTCGCCCCAACCGCCCATGGTGTCGCCGCTTTCGGTGCGTGGACCGGGCACGACGTTCAGCGCATAGAGCGGGCGCGACATCCACCTGTTTAGCGCGGCCTTGACCTGCGCCGGCGTCAGCGCGGCCATGGCGGCAAGGTCACGCTTGTACTTGGCCGGATCGTCGGAATAGACTTGCCCTTCCGCCAATGTCGCGCCCTTGCCGTAGAAGCCGCCGACGCGTTCGAGCCCGCCGATCTCGCCCGATACGGTGCTGACGACGGCGCGGCGCACTTCGTCCTCGGTCGGCCCGTCGCGCAAGTAGTCGGCAAGGACCCTGTCGAAGGCCGCTTCGGCCACGGCGCGGTCGACGCCGGGCTTCACGTCCATCGTCATCTGCAGGAAGCTGAGCTGCTCGAAGACCTGGTCGTAGGCGGTCACCGCGACGGCCAGCTGCTGGCCGCGAACCAGTTCGTTGTCGAGCCGCGAGCTGGCAAGACCGCCCAGAATATGCAGGCCGACCTGAAGCGCCGGTGTGTCCGGATCGTTGATGCCGGGCGCGGTCCAGTTACGGGTGAGCCGCAGCACCGGAACCTGGTCGGTAATGTCACGGGTCAGCGGGGCGGGCAGGGTGACCGGCCCGGCCTTGACCGGTTCGATTTCGGGGCCGCGCGGGATCTGGCCGAACCACTTTTCCACCCTGGGCTTCGCGGTGGCCGCGTCGATGTCTCCGGACAGGACGAGGACGACGTTGTTGGGGCCGTAGTGATCGGTGAACCACTGGCGTACATCGGTCAGCGTCGCAGCGTCGAGGTCCGCCATCGAGCCGATCGTCGCGTGGCGATAGCGATGGCCGATGGGCAGCAGGCCGTCCGCCTGCGCATAGTCGAACAGGCCGTAAGGCTGGTTGTCGCCCTGCCGCTTCTCGTTCTGGACAACGCCGCGCTGCTTGTCGAGCTTGTCCTGGGTGACTGCGGGCAGCAGCCAGCCCATGCGGTCGCTTTCCATGAACAGCGCAAGGTCGAGCGCGCCGGTCGGCACCGTCTCGACGTAGTTCGTGCGGTCGTACCAGGTCGATCCGTTGGTTGGCGTCGATCCGGCCGCCTCGAGCGGCACGTCGAAGTCGGGCACATTGGCCGAACCGCCGAAGAACAGGTGCTCGTAGAGATGGGCGAAGCCGGTGCGGCCGCGCGGTTCGTTCTTCGATCCGACCTTGTAGTAGAGTGTGACCGAAACGATCGGGGCCTTGCGGTCGGTATGGACGACCGTCGTCAGGCCGTTGGCGAGGACGAACTTCTCATAGGGGATGTCGACCTTGGCGACGAGTTCCTGCGGAGTCGCGGTTCCGGCGGCAGCCGCGATCTGGGCGCTCTGGACCTGGGGCCCTTGCACCTGGGCGGGCGGTGCGGCGGCCGTAGGCAGGGCTGAAAGGAGAAGTGCGGCGGCAAGCGCAGTGGCGCTCGTGAGGGGCAGAATTCTCATGAGCCGAGGTCTAGCACGCTGTGACCGACAGGCCAGCGATTCCACGACCAACGCCGGGCAGGACAAGGCCGAATGCCGGGCCCGATGTTCACCGGTTGGTCTCTGACATGGTTTATCGTACTGGAATGGTTCGAAAATGGGACGGTTTCGCTAACCGTGATGCTTTAAATTATCGCGGTGAATCAATCGATTGTCGTGGAGATAGAAAAATTGCGTGATTGAAATGGCTTAACGCTGGAAGTTGCACTCGACGCGCCCGCGCGAAGGCGTACTCTGGGTCATTCCGGGGAGGGGCCGGGCGCCGCGTCGGGCCTCGTGATAAGGAGGGGCTTGTGAACTTCAGGATGCTATCCGCGGCATGTGCCGCGCTTCCGTTTGTGGCGCTTTCGGTGCCGGCCATGGCCAAGTCGGGCGACATCATTCCCAACAGCTATATCTGCGTGTTCAACAAGGCGGTGAACCGGGGCGGAGTCGAATCCGAAGCACGGCGCATGGCCGGTGCGAACGGCGGGCAGGTCTCGCATGTCTATCGCTATTCGATCCGCGGCTTCGCGACGCAGATGAGCGCGCAGGCAGTTGCGCAGATGCAGGCGCGCAATCCCGCGATCAAGAGCTGCGAGCCGAACCGCGTCATCGAACTGGGACCGATCCGCGAAGAGAAGGGCAAACCCGGCAGTGGCGGCGGCTCGGGCGGTGGATCGACGGCTCAGCAGACTCCATGGGGCGTGACGCGCGTCAAAGGCGGCATCGCAGGTACGTTCCAGCGCGCCTGGATCATCGATACCGGCATCGATACCGACCATCCAGACCTCAATGTCGACCTTGCATATGCCAATGGATTCGTGGCGCGCGAGGAAGGGCTGTACGAGGACCAGAACGGCCATGGCACGCACGTTTCAGGAACCATTGCGGCGCTCAACAATACGATCGGCGTGATCGGCGTCGCCCCGGGCGCGAAAGTCGTGCCGGTGCGCGTGCTCAACCGCAGGGGCAGCGGCGACTATGCCGGGGTCATCGCCGGCGTCGATTGGGTGGCCCAGAACGGGACCAGCGGCGATGTCGCCAACATGAGCCTTGGCGGCCCGCCCGATGACGCACTCGATGCCGCCGTCACCGCTGCAGCGGCCATGGGCGTCCGCTTCACCATCGCGGCCGGTAACAGCGCAGCGGATGCCAACAGCTATTCGCCGGCCCGCGTGAATGCACCGAACGTCTATACCGTTTCGGCTTTCGACAGTAGCGATGCCTTCGCGTACTTCTCCAATTACGGGAACCCGCCGATCGATTATTCGGAGCCGGGCGTCAGCATCCTCTCCACCTGGAAGGACGGCGGCTACAACACGATCAGCGGCACTTCGATGGCGGCGCCGCACCTGGCAGGGCTGCTTCTGCTGGGGGGCATCGCATCGGGTGGAACCGTCACCGGGGACAAGGATACGAAGCCCGATACCATCGGCATCCATTGATTTTCTGATCGCAACACCAATTTATCGGGCGGCCCGGCAGCAATGCGTGGGCCGCCTTTTTGCATTCTTGATCCCGGACAATTGAATCCGCTGCATAAGGTCCCAAATGGACCGGACAAAAAATGTCGCAGCGGTCCTTGTGTTGCAAAAATGCAACACTATATCGTCGGGATCAGGAGGCACGTAAGATCATGAATCTCGAAAAGTTCACCGACCGGGCCAAGGGGTTCCTTCAGGCGGCACAGACCGTCGCCATCCGTCTGAACCACCAGCGCATCAGTTCCGAGCATATCCTCAAGGCGCTGCTCGACGATCCCGAAGGCATGGCTGCCGGGCTCATCAAGCGTGCGGGCGGCAATCCGCAGTTCGCGACCGACGAACTCGACAAGGCGCTGGCCAAGGTCCCTTCGGTTTCGGGCAGCGGCGCGCAAGGGGCGCCGGGGCTCGACAACGATGCCGTGCGTGTCCTCGACGCGGCGGAACAGGCCGCGACCAAGTCCGGCGACAGCTTCGTCACCGTCGAGCGCTTGCTGCTGGCTCTGGTGCTGGCCACCACGACGCCGGCGGGCCAGGCGCTCAAGGCGGCCAATGTCACTGCGCAGGCGCTTGAAGCCGCGATCACCGAACTGCGCGGCGGCCGCACCGCCGACAGCGCGGGCGCGGAAAATGCCTACGACGCGATGAAGAAGTATGCGCGCGACCTCACCGAGGCGGCGCGCGAAGGCAAGCTCGATCCGGTCATCGGCCGCGACGAGGAAATCCGCCGTACCGTTCAGATCCTTGCCCGTCGCACCAAGAACAACCCCGTCCTCATCGGCGACCCCGGAGTCGGCAAGACCGCCATCGCCGAGGGCCTTGCCCTGCGCATCGCCAATGGCGACGTGCCCGACAGCCTCAAGGACCGGCGTCTCATGGCGCTGGACATGGGCGCGCTGATCGCGGGCGCGAAGTACCGCGGTGAGTTCGAGGAACGGCTCAAGGCCGTGCTCGATGAAGTGAAGGGCGCCGAGGGTGACATCATCCTGTTCATCGACGAGATGCATACGCTGATCGGGGCGGGCGCTTCGGAAGGCTCGATGGACGCGGGCAACCTGCTCAAGCCGGCACTGGCGCGCGGCGAGTTGCACTGCATCGGCGCGACCACGCTCGACGAGTACCAGAAGTACGTCGAGAAGGACGCTGCCCTGCAGCGCCGCTTCCAGCCCGTCTTCGTGGGCGAGCCGACGGTCGAGGATACCATCTCGATCCTGCGCGGGCTCAAGGAGAAGTACGAACTGCACCACGGCGTGCGGATCACCGACGGCGCGATCGTGGCGGCGGCGACCCTGTCAAACCGCTACATCACCAACCGCTTCCTGCCCGACAAGGCGATCGATCTCATGGACGAGGCCGCGAGCCGCATCCGCATGGAAGTGGAAAGCAAGCCCGAGGAGATCGAGAAGCTCGACCGCCGGATCATCCAGCTCAAGATAGAGGAATCGGCGCTGGGCAAGGAGACCGACGAGGCTTCGGCCGATCGGCTCAGGTCTCTGCGTGAGGAACTGGCGAACCTCGAGCAGCAGTCGAGCGAGTTGACCACCCGTTGGCAGAACGAGCGCGACAAGATCGCCGCCGAAGGCAAGCTCAAGGAGCAGCTCGATGCGGCGCGCCTCGAACTGGAGCAGGCGCAGCGATCGGGCGACCTGGCCCGTGCGGGCGAGTTGTCCTACGGCACGATCCCGAACCTCGAAAAGCAGCTTGCGGAGGCGCAGGAACAGTCGTCCAACGCGCTGCTGCGCGAGGAAGTGACCGAGGACGACATCGCCGGTGTCGTGAGCCGCTGGACCGGTGTGCCGGTGGACAAGATGCTCGAGGGCGAGCGAGAGAAGCTGCTCAAGATGGAGCAGGTGATCGGCGAGCGCGTGATCGGGCAGGAGCAGGCGGTGCAGGCGGTGTCCAAGGCCGTGCGGCGTGCCCGGGCAGGTCTGCAGGACCCGAACCGGCCGCTCGGTTCCTTCCTGTTCCTCGGCCCCACGGGCGTCGGAAAGACCGAGCTGACCAAGGCGCTGGCCGGCTTCCTGTTCGACGACGACAGCGCGATGGTTCGCATCGACATGTCCGAGTTCATGGAAAAGCACGCGGTGGCCCGCCTGATCGGCGCGCCTCCGGGCTATGTCGGCTATGAGGAAGGCGGCGTGCTGACCGAGGCGGTGCGGCGCCGGCCCTATCAGGTCGTGCTGTTCGACGAGGTCGAGAAGGCGCACCCGGATGTGTTCAACGTGCTGCTGCAGGTGCTGGACGACGGTCGTCTGACCGACGGGCAGGGCAGGCTGGTGGACTTCACCAATACCCTGATCATCCTGACCTCGAACCTGGGCAGCCAGTACCTGACCCAGATCGAGGACGGCAAGGACGTCGAAAGCGTGGAACCGCAGGTCATGGAAGTCGTGCGCGCGCACTTCCGGCCCGAGTTCCTCAACCGCCTGGACGAGATCATCCTGTTCCATCGCCTCGGCCAGGACCACATGGGCCCGATCGTCGAGATCCAGGTCTCGCGGGTGCAGAAGCTGCTCAAGGACCGCAAGATCGAGCTCGACCTTACCGATGCCGCCAAGCGCTGGCTGGGCCGCGTCGGCTATGATCCGGTCTACGGCGCGCGGCCGCTCAAGCGGGCGGTGCAGCGCTACCTGCAGGACCCGCTGGCCGAAAAGCTGCTGGCCGGCGAGATCCCCGACGGTTCGACCGTGCGGATCGATGACGGCGACGGCGCCCTGGCGATCACCGTGGAGTAAATGAAAAGGGCGGGATCCGCGAAGATCCCGCCCTTTCTGCATGTACCGGATACGTCGGGCTTATTGCGGCCCGCCGAAGATGTCTGCCATCTTCACGCGCGCTCCGACGAAGAAGAAGCGGCCCACTGCACTGACCGGTGTATTGAGGCCCGATTCGGCACCGGCATAGTTGAGCAGGGCGAACGACGGCTTCTGGTCGAACATGTTGTTCACGCCGCCGTAGAATTCAAACCGCTGCGATGCCTGGACCCGGAAGCTGAGATCGTGCGTGAAGCGCTCCTTGTACTTCAGGTACTCCGGCGCGACGATGTCGGGGGTGTTGGCAATGGTCTGGCGGTCGAAGCGATAGGTGCTCGACGCGTAGTTGATCTGCCAGTCGAAGCTGACCGGGCCCTTCGCCCAGGTGAGGTCCGTGGTGATCTGGAACTTCGGCGATCCGGGCAGATAGGCCCTGTTGACGGCTTCGGCGCCCGGGATGGGGATGAACTTCAGCTCATGCAGGTAATTGCCGACGAGACGCAGGCCGAAGGTGCCGGCGCTTGCGGTCGGATGCGCATAGCTGACGGTAAAGTCGAGGCCCGAGGTCTTGAAGTTCGCGACGTTGAACGGTGAAAGCGTGAAGCCGGAGATGAAGCCCGGGTTGGCGTCACCGGAACCCTGCCTTGTGATCGCACCGCAATAGATGTTGTCGAGCGATTGCTGGTCGACGCAAAGCCCGGCAAGTTGGTCGGCGCTGGCGGTGTTGATGGCATCGTTGATCTTGATGTCATACCAGTCGGCCGTCACGACAAGGCGCGGAATGAAGCTGGGCTGGATCACCACGCCTGCGGTAAAGGTCTTGGCGGTTTCCTCACGCAAATCCCGATTGGCGGTGACGAGGCCGCCAACCCGGTTGGACTGGCCGATGAAGCTGGCAGGATCGGACACGCCAAGGCTGGTCAGCAGGGCCTGGCAGTTGGCGGCGCGGTACTGGCTGCCATTCTGCACCTGCACGAAGCTGCACGGATCGTTGACCGCGAGGAAAGTCTGCGAGCTAGCCCCGAACAGTTCGGTGATGTTCGGCGCGCGAACGGCGTGCGAATACGTGCCGCGCAAGGCGATGTCGCGCACCGGCGCCCAGTTTGCGCCGATCTTCCATGCGGTGGTGGAACCCACCGTCGAATAATCGGCGAAACGGATGGCCGCGTCCACATCGAGCCGATGCGCCAGTGGCATGTCGGCAAGCAGCGGTGCGTTGACCTCCGCGAAGGCTTCCCAGACATCGAACTGGCCCTTCGAGCGACCCAGAACGTTGGTCCAGGTCAACCCCTGCTCAACGAGCGGATCGGGCACGAAGCTGCTCTTTTCCTTGCGATATTCACCGCCGACAGCGAAGCCGAGCGGACCGCCGGGAAATTCGAACATGGACCCGGTGTTGCCGGTGATCGCACCGTTGACGACATGCTGGGTCAGCTTCGTGCGGTCGGTGGTGTCGGCGCTGATCCAGTCGATGGCTTCCTGCGATGCCACGCCTTCGCCGAAAATGTTGAGCGGGACGCAGTCGCCCGGCGAGAAGGTTACCGGCGGGATCGGCGCGCGCGTGTAGACTACGGGCTGAAAAGGAGTCCAGCCCGGCATCACATTGGCCCGGCAGGTCACGCCGCCAGCGCCATCGCTGACCGCGTCGATCGCGGCGTAGAAGCGATCGCTCAGGATGTTGCCGATGTAGTTCGCGGTAACCTTGGTCTGCCCGTAAACGTAGGAAAGATCGTAAGAAAGGTTCGGCGAAATGTCGCCCTTGGCGCCAATGACCGTGCGGATGGTCTCGCGCTCGATGTCCTCCCCGCGGCGACCGAAGTCGAAGTTGTCGCGGTTGACCATAACGCCAGCGGGCCCGAAGGGGTCGCCGAACGGACTAACGGGAAAGATGAACGGGCGGACGGCGTCCGGGATGTACGGATTGTCGGCCTGGATGAAGAGGTAATAGTCGTAAGTCGGCTGGCCGAGGCTGAAGGATTGCGTGTTGGCGTACTTGCCTTCGGCATAGAGTGTGAAGGCGTCGCTGAAATCGAAATGCGCGACGGCGCTGACGATGTCGCGATTGGTTTCAGGCAAGAGGTCCGTACCGTAGTCGGAGACCAGGGTGCCGTCTCCACCGCGACGATAGAGATAGGGCTGCTGACCCGGCGGCGTAGGCTGAAGGATCTCGCCGGGATCGAAAGGCGTGCCCTGCGCGCCGAAGAAGTCCGGAACGCCGTCGTAGTTGACGTCGATGCCGCCTTCGCGCGAGGTGTCGAAATAGTGAACGTCATCGAGCGGGACGTAAAACGGTTCGCCGCTGACGAGCTGGCCCGTCGCCGAAATCTTGTTGGGGTTGAAATAGAAACCCGTCCGGTTTGTGCCCGAATAGCGCTTGCGCTGTTGCTGGGTTAACCGATCCTGTTCTCCATGTTCCCAGGCGATGGCAAAATTGCCCCGACCCTGTGCGAAGTTGTGGCCTGCGGTAAGGGCGATCAGGCGCTGTCCGGCGTCGCCACGGCTGGAAATGCCGTTCTGGACGCGGGCTGTCACACCCTCGAAGTCCTTCTTCTGGATGAAGTTGACGACGCCGGAAACGCCGTCCGCGCCATAGATGGCCGAAGCGCCTCCGGTCAGTACCTCGACACGTTCGACGAGGTCGGTCGGAATGGTGTTGATGTCGACGGCCTGAATGCCCTTGAAGGCAGCGACCTGACGCCGTCCGTCGATGAGCACGAGCGTGCGTTCGGCGCCGAGATTGCGCAGGTCCAGCAGATTGAGGCCAGTCGTTCCGATACCTGCACGATCTCCGCTGCTGTCATAGGAGCTGAAGGAATTCTGGAGCGCGGGAAGGGTCTGCAGATAGTCGGTCAGGTTGATCGTGCCGGATGCCGCGATGTCCTCGTTGGATACGGTGACCACGGGATTGGCTGCTGCCAGTTCAGGCCGTGCGATGCGCGATCCCGTGACGATGATCGGATCACCTTGCTCCGCTGCCTCGGCTGCATCCTGCGCAGAGGCGGAAGTGCCGCCAATGGCCAATGCCGCAAGGCAGATCGCACTGTGAAGTACCGCCTTGGTTGGAATCGCTTTCACAATCTTTGCCCCTCTGCTGTGATTGCCTATCGACAGCGCATTTTGATTTGACGAACCCATTTTGCAGTCGTGACGGGGACCTGCTTCTTCACTTGCATCGTTTCGCGACGTTAGCTTCCCCGCCTAAGCCGCGGCACGATCTATATCGCTTCATGGTGAAGATAGTGTTGACGGAAGTGACAGGAGTGCAAGCACTCCAAACATCACTGGTCCCGAACCCAATATTTCACCATTTGTCGGATCAGAGTTGCTTCGCACATCAGGCCCGACCCGCGTTCAGCTGTGCTGCGGCCAGAGTTTCTGACGGCTTTGTGGCGTGACATGGCGTCTGCAGGACGCGCTAACCGCATTGTCGCCACAAAAAAGGGAGCGGCTGACGATCTGTCAGCCGCTCCCCGATCAAGCCAATCTCATTTAGAGATTTCTCAGTATTTTGCCGTCAGGCCGACGAAGAACGTCCGACCCAGCACATCGTACACGGACGGGAACGTATTCGCCGCGTTGTACGCCGTACCACCTGCAGCCGAACCGACGATCGGCGGCTGCTTGTCGAAGGCATTCTGGATGCCGAGACGGAGCGTATACGATTCCTCCACGTTGAAATTCGCGGTGAAGTCAAAGTAGCTGACGCTGGGGATCTTGGACTTCAGAATGTCCGTTCCGGAGTCTTGCTTCACACCTCCGATGAGGCGCCAGCGACCGGCGAGATTGAAATTGTCGCCGCCGAAGGTGAGCGTTGCGGTATGCTTCCACTTGGGCATGGGAGCAAAGTTGCAGGCAAAGCCGAAGCGACCGGCACATTCGGTTTCCGGAAGGAACGATGCGCCCTGCTTCTTGTAGGTGGCCACATACGTTCCAGCCACGTTCAGGCCGACCGTGAAAGCGCCGACAGGGCGCTTATAGTCGAACTGCACGTCGACACCACGCGTCTTGCGCGATGCTGCGTTGAACTGGAACTGGTCAACGCCGAAGTCGATGCCGCCCGACAGCGAACCGCTGAGCGAGTTGCGGTGAATGGCCTGACAATACGGACTATTCGCATCCTGGATGATGTTATAGCACGCATCCACGACATTCTGCGGCGAGCCGCCGAGCGTGTCGATCGCGTTGTTGATCTTGATGTCGTAGTAGTCGACCGACAGGGTCATGCCCGGGATGCTCGGCGGATTGAGCACAACGCCCATGGTGATCGTGTTGGCCTTTTCGGCCTTCAGATCGATGTTGCCGCCAGAGAAGGCATTGATCTGACCTGCGACCGGCGCAGGAATGCGGCCAATCTGACCAACCGGAGCGCCCGTTGCAATGCACAGATCGGTCAGGGTGGCGTTGCCGTTCGGATTGGTGCCAGCGCACGGATCCGTGTCGAGGTTGTCGATGCTCGATACCTTCGGAGTCGCAAGCTCATACATGTTCGGAGCGCGTACGGCCCGTTGGAACATGCCGCGCAAGCGAACACCATCGACCGGGGTCCAGTTCGCGCCTGCCTTCCAGGTGAAGACGCTGCCCACAGACGAATAGTCCGAATAGCGCGCGCCGGTTTCGAGAGTCAGTTCGCGGAATCCGGGGCGATCGGAGACGATCGGGATCAGCAATTCGCCGTAGGCTTCCTTCACGTCGTAGCTGAACGCCGGGAAGGGAATGCCCTGACCGTAACCGATCAGATCGCCCGAAGCAAAAGCCTCGTCGATGTCAGCACGCGCCTTTTCCTTACGGTACTCAAGGCCCAGTGCAACACCGATATCCGTATCCGACCACGGAGAAATCGAACCGAAACTACCCGACAGAGCTGCGCCAGCGACCCACTGCTGCGTTACGTCGCGCTCACGGCCACTTGCCGAAATAAACGAAACGGCATCGGAAGACAGAGGAGTGGTGGTGAACAGATTGATCGGTACGCAGCCGTTGCTCGCGTCACGGCAGACGATGTCCGAACCCACCTGAACCGCGTCCAGCGCCTGTGCGACGCGGGCATAAGTGATGTCGTTGAGGTAGGCGATGTTGCGGGTCGTCTTGGCGTACTGGCCGAAGACGTCGTAACTCCAGGTAGAGGACAGATCGCCACGAACACCCAGCACGGCCTGCCACGACTCATTGTCGTAAGTGGTCGTACGGCCACCGCTTTCGACAATGCGCCTGCGGATGTTCACCGTCGTCGATCCGTCGGCGTTGATTGTTCCAATGCCGTTGAAGAACAGATCGCGCTGCTGATCGGTCAGGTACGGGTTGTCAGGGAAGATGTTGAAGGAATAGCCGAAGGTGCCGGTCGGCGCGCTCTGGCTGTTTACCTTGCTGCGAATGTAGCTTCCGCGACCGTAAACTTCGACGCCGTCGGCCACTTCGTACTTGGCAAGGACGGTGCCGAGCCAACGCTTCTGAGGCGTGATCAGATAGTTCGGCGGGGCGTAGTTGTAGGGCTGATAGAACGGAACCAGGTCATCGCCGGCGCCGATCTGGTAATAGTCGGCATCGGTGTTCGCAAAGGTGTTGTCGAAGACGGTCGGAACGGCCGTGGAGGATCCGCCGGGCGAAACCAGATCGTCGGAGTCGAGCGCGAAGGCCGAGAACTTGCGGTCGGACTGGAAGATGAGCCCCCGCTTCAGGTAGCCGACGGAAGCAACGATGTTGCCACGGTCGCCCAGTTCCAGGCCGCCGGTCAGGTTGACGTCATAGACCGGAGCGTCGCCGCGGCTCGTCAACTGCGTCGAGCCGTCGAAGCGAAGGCCCTTGAACTCGTCGTCGAGGACGAAGTTGACAACACCGGACACGGCGTCCGAACCATAAACCGCGGATGCGCCACCGGTCAGGACATCGACGCGCTTGATCAACGCGGTCGGGATCGAGTTTACGTCGACCACGCCGTTGTAGTCGTAGGAAACCATTCGCTTGCCATCGACAAGCACGAGGGTGCGCTGATCCCCGAGGCCGCGCAGGTTCAGCGATGCCGCACCCGGGTTGCCGTTATTAACGGCAGGGCCGCTTTCCGGAAGGAACTGAGGGTTCGAGGCCAGAAGGGATTCGACGCTCGGAGAGTTGAATTCCTTGAACGTGTCGCCGCTGACGACCGAAACCGGGCTGGAAGAGGTCAGGTTCGGGCTGGTAATGCGCGAGCCCGTGACGATGATGACTTCACCGGCATCGGCGTCGTCCGCAGTCGCCTCCTGAGCTTGTGCGTGGCCAGCAAGCAGAAGTGCGGAGACTGACAAGCAGGTGCCGCTCCGCAGGACGGCCTTCTTGATTGGATTTTTCACAGTTGGTGTCCCTTATTTTCGTGCGCTTGCCGATTGTGTGACCAAGCTGGGCAAGCAACCCGTTTTTGACGGCAGGCAAGAGTGTCTTCCCTTTGTCATCTGGCTTTCTTGCCCCGCCGTAACTGGCTTTCAATGGTTATCGTGGGCGGTGTGCAAATTGTGTTGCCGGCTGTGTTATCGGCGCAACAGTGCGGAATTGCGTGGGATTTGAGGCTTGTCGTGCAAATTGGAACCGACATTCGGCGATGTGTTACAGAGGATCGGTCTCGTCCATGAATTGGGCAAATTTGTTGCGTGCCGGCGGCCTGATGAGATCACTTGTTGCCATGCTGATCTGCAAGGCCTGTACGGGCCTCGGGGACTATCGCAATTTTTCCGTACGTCCGTTTGCGACCTGCCAATATCGCCGGATAATTTTCTTGCGCATTGACCAGCCGCGGCGGGCAATTTAATCGAGTGATTAAATTGCCCGCAAGGGGCCAGTGTGTGCAGGAAAAGGAAACGGCATGAAACTCGACAGCTCTGTGTCGGCGGTGGTGACCGGGGCGGCTTCGGGCCTGGGGGCGGCGACGGCGCGTGCTTTGGCGGCAAAGGGCGTCAGGGTTGCGATCTTCGACCTTAATGCCGAGGCCGGCGAGGCACTGGCCGCCGAAATCGGCGGCGTGTTCTGCGCAGTCGATGTGACGGACGATGCCAGTGTCGATGCCGGTTTCGGAAAGGCGAGGGCGGCCCATGGGCAGGAACGGGTGCTCGTCAATTGCGCCGGCATTGCGCCGGCATCCAAGACAGTCGGCAAGAACCGGGAAACCGGCGCGCCGCGTGCGCATGACATGGGTCTGTTCGAGAAGGCGATCGCGATCAACCTCGTGGGCACATTCCGCTGCATTGCCAGATCGGCCGCGGGGATGGTGACGCTCGATCCGGTGGACGAGGCGGGCTCGCGCGGGGCCATCGTCAATACCGCTTCGGTGGCGGCGCAGGACGGACAGGTCGGTCAGGCCGCCTATGCCGCGTCGAAGGGCGGCGTGCTCGCCATGACCCTGCCGATCGCGCGCGACCTGATGAACGAGGGGATCCGCGTGAACACGATTCTGCCGGGCATTTTCGAAACGCCGATGATGGCCGGGATGCCCGATCAGGTGCAGCAGGCGCTTGCGGCGATGGTTCCGTTTCCCAAACGGCTCGGAAAACCGGGGGAATATGCCGATCTAGCCCTTTTCATGCTTGAACATGACTACATGAACGGCGAAGCGGTCCGCCTGGACGGAGCGATCCGGATGGGACCGAAATGACAGTGCAGGACAGATGGGTGCGATGAAGGACCAGCCGATGGCGAAGGGTGAAAGTGAGGTCGCGGGCGTACCGCCCGGTGCCCGCGCCCTGTTGCTGGACACCGCCAGCGAGATCATGCGCGATGGCGATGTCATCGATATCTCGCTGTCCGAACTCAGCCTGCGTTCCGGTCTCAACTCGGCACTGGTGAAGTACTATTTCGGGAACAAGGCGGGTCTGCTCAAGGCCTTGCTGGACCGCGACTGGAAAGCGATCGTCACCAGCGTCGACGCGCTTGTCGCCAAGGATGGCTGGGACCCGGAAGCAAAGTTGCGCCGCCATCTGTGGAAGGTGGTCGATACCTTCTACATGGTGCCCTACCTCAATCGCCTGACGATGCGGGTTATCCGCGAAAGCGACGATACCGAAGCGCGCCGCATCGCCGACAGCTATCTCTCGCCGATGTACCGTGCCTACGAGCAACTCATCGGCGATGGGGTCAAGGCGGGCAAGTTTCGTGAAATCGATCCGCAATTATTCTACTTTACGGTGACCGGCGCGGTGGACCGGTTTTTCTCGGCGCGTCTCGTGCTCAAGCATTGCTTCGACCAGGACACGTTGACCGAAGGACTGCGCGACCGCTACCGCGAACATACGATCGACATCATCATGGCAGGCATCCTTGCGCGCTGAAAAAAGCCCCTTCTGGCATATCGGAGTGATCGGCGGATCGGGACTGGCCGCCGGCATCGACCTTGACGACGCGCAGGAGATTGCAGTTTCCAGCCCCTTCGGCGAGCCTTCCGGACCGGTCACGACCGGTCGCCTGAACGGTGTGCGCTTTACTTTCATCGCGCGCCACGGGGCAGGACACGTGCTGCCGCCCTCGCAAGTGAATTACCGCGCCAATATCGACGTGCTCAAGCGCTGCGGCGTGACGGACGTCCTCGCGCTGTCGGCCATAGGATCGTTACGCGAAGCGATGGCACCGGGGGACTTCGTGGCGGTCGACCAGTTCATCGACCGCACCGTGGGCCGCCAGAACAGTTTCTTCGGTCCCGGCATGGTTGCGCACGTCAGCCTTGCCGATCCCGTCTGCCGCCGCCTTTCCGGCATGGCGACCGCGGCGGCCCGGCTTGCCGGCGCCAGCGTCCACGAAGCGGGTTGCTACATCGCCATCGACGGGCCGCAGTTTTCGACCCGGGCGGAAAGCCTGATGTACCGTGAATGGGGCGCCGACGTGATCGGCATGACCGCGATGCCCGAAGCGCGTCTGGCGCGCGAGGCGGAACTGCCTTACGCCCTGCTGGGCATGGTCACGGACTATGACTGTTGGCGCGGTTCGGACGCGACGGTCGAAGTCTCCGAAGTGCTGGAAGTGATGAAGGCCAATGCCGAACTCGCCCGGCAGGCCGTGCGGGCGCTTGCCGCGAACCTGCCGACCCGGCGCGAACCCAGTCCCTTCGACTACGCGCTGGAACATGCGCTGGTGACGGCACCGGATCTGCGAGATCCGCAACTCGTGGCGCGGCTCGATGCCGTTGCCTGCCGGATTCTCGGCGAGGGCGCCTGATCGCAATTCGCCGGGCATTCGTTCCGCGCCGTTGCTCCATGCAAAAAGCCCCTCCACGGATCTTCCGGGAGGGGCTTTTTGTTTGCCTGCAGCCAGTCGTCAGTTGCTGCCGGGACCGCCGCCCGAGAAGGCATCGGCGATCGAGCAGGCCGCCGGGCCGAGAATGACGACGAACAGCGTCGGCAGGATGAACAGGATCAGCGGCACGGTCATGATCGCGGGCAGGCGCGCGGCCTTTTCCTCGGCGCGCATCATGCGCTCGTTGCGGAATTCGGCCGAGAGCACACGCAGGGCCGAAGCCAGCGGCGTACCGTAACGCTCGGTCTGGATCATCGTGGTGACGACGCCCCTGACCGCGTCGAGATTGACGCGCCAGGCGAGGTTCTCGAAGGCCTGTCGGCGTTCGGTGAGGAATGAAAGCTCGATCGAGGTGAGCGAGAATTCGTCGCCCAGTTCCGGATAGGCGCGGCCCAGTTCCCGGGCGACCCGTTCGAACGCCGCGTCGACGGTCAGACCGGCTTCGGCACAGATGACCAGCAGGTCGAGCGCGTCCGGGAGACCCTTGCGGATCGCGTCGGTGCGCTTGGTGATCATGTTCTGGATGAAGATGTCCGGGCCCTTGTAGCCGGCGAGAAGCGCGACGGCGAAGCCGCCGAACTTCTTGAAGCTGCTCCATTCCGGAAAGTAATCGATGCCGTAGATCACGATAGCGGCGGTGACGCCCAGCACGATCGGCGCGACGAGGCGCGCAAAGACGACGGCGACCGCCCACTCCTTGTTGCGGATGCCGGCTTGCGCCAGCTTCTGCTGGATTTCCTTGAGCTGGCTGTCCTGCAGGACCTTCAGGGAACCGAGGAAGGCGCCCATCTTGTCGGTCGTGTCGTTACGGCGAACGACGCTCTGGCGCTTGCGCGCGGTCGTGACGATGCCGGCCTTGAGCGCCTCGCGACGCTGGTTGAGCGACTTGACGCGCTTGGCCATCGGGTCGCGCACGGTGACGGCGGCATAGATGGCGAGCATCATCGCGACCGCGGCCACCGCAGCGAGCAGCGTTGCGACGAAGATGACGTCGAAGCCGAGGAGCGTCGGGCCGGATGCTTGTTGGATCATCGTTTCCAGTCCCTCAGATCTCGAAGCTGACCATCTTGGCCATGATGAAGGCGCCGATGCCCATCCAGACCATGCCGCCCAGGCCCGCAACGATCAGACGTTCGTCGATGAAGAACTCGCCGATGTAGCCCGGGTTGATCCACCAGATCATGGCGAAGACGATGAACGGCAGTGAGCCGACGATGTAGGCCGAAGCCTTCGATTCCGAACTCATCGCGCGGATCTTGAGCTTCATCTGCGCGCGCTTGCGCAGGACGTCGGCCAGGTTGGCGAGCGTTTCGGCCAGGTTGCCGCCGGTCTCGCGCTGGATGGCCAGGGTAATGCAGAAGAAGTTGAATTCCGGCATGGCCAGGCGGTCGGCGGTTTCCTGGAGGGCGTCCTCCATGGTCTTGCCGATCTTGATGCGTTCGGTGACGAGCTTGAATTCCTCGCCTACCGGACCGGGGACTTCCTTGGCGACCACGCCCAGCGTTTCGGTGACCGGAAGGCCAGAGCGAAGGCCGCGCACGAGCAGTTCGATGGCATCGGGGAACTTCACCGTGAAGGCGTTCGCGCGCCGCTTGATGAAGTGGCCGACCACTGCGTGGGGCAAGCCCGCGCCGAGGAAGAGGCCGAAGGCCAGCGAGAGGAAGAACGCACCCGACTTGAGGAAGAACACGAGGGTGACGGCAGCGGCAATGCCGACCGAAGAGTAGAGGTACTGCGACAGGGTCCAGGGCAGGCCCGAGCGGTGCAGGCGCAGGGCGAGTGCCTCGATGCGCGATCCCGACCCGGCGATGTGGTGCATCCTGGGTTTGCGCGCGGCCACGGCCTTGCGCATCTGGGCCTCGACCCGCGCTGTCGCGCTTTCCGAGTGCCTGTAGCGCAGGCTGCTCAGGCGACGCGCGGATTCCTTGGTCGGCGAAGGCCCCGAGAAAGCCGAGAAGAGGAGCACAATGAGGCTCGTCAGTCCCGCTACGACCAGTATCAGCTGAAGTGCGTTCATGCTGTCCTATGCCTTCCGCCTAGCCTGTTGCCGTGTCCCGCTCCGGAAGGTTGCCCTTCCGGCCGGGGGTCAGGCGTCGGCTGCAGCCTTCTTGCTCACCTTGTTCATGACCGACTTGATATCGAGCTTGCCGAGCAGCGACTTGGCGGCGGCCGGCGTCCCTGCGACATCGTCGCCCGCATCGGTGATCATCCGGGCGAGATCGCGGATGGCGCTGCCCGCCTTGCTGGAGCGGTTGGCATCGGCAAACGTCTGGCCGAGCTTCGCTGCCATCGATGCCGCCTTGAGGTCGTAGGGGATCGAGAGCTGGATCTTGTTCTCGATCGAGGCCTCGAAGTCGGACTTGCTGATTTCGGCAAGGCTCGATTGAACCTTGTTGGCAACGACGATCACCCGCGTTTGCGGGGCGTGCGACTTGAGCCACGAGAGCATGCGGATCGCATCGCGCGCGGAGGCCAGCGTCATTTCGGTCACCAGGACCACGACGTTCACATCGGCGATGAGCTGCGGAAAGTTGATCAGCATGTTGCGCGGCATGTCGATGACGGTCATCTCGAATGCCTGGCGGAATTCTTCCTCGAGTTGCACGAAAGCAGCCCCGTCCGTCATCAGCGGCGCGTTGATCGGCGCTTCTGCCGACAGGATCGCGAGATTGTCGTTCGCGCGGATCATGGCGCGTTCGATGAACAGACCGTCGATGCGGCTGGGGTTCTCGATCGCGTCGGTCAACCCGCGGCCGGGCTCCAGGTCGAGGCTCAGCGCGCCGGTGCCGAAGTGAATGTCGAGGTCGAGCAGCGCGGTCGGCAGCTTGTGGTCGGCGCTGAACAGCCAGGCCAAGGAAGTCGCCAGCGTCGAGGCACCGACGCCGCCGCGCGTACCGATGACGGCGGTTGCGATGTGCTGGCGCGCGGCGCCTGCGTCATGGCTCTTGGGCGCGGAGAACACCGCCTGCGCCTGCGCGAGGGAATCGCGAACCTGTGCCGGCGAAAGCGGCTTGAGCAGGTAGTCGTGAATGCCGCTGGCAATGAGGTCGCGATAGAGGCGAACGTCGTTCACCTGACCGACTGCGATGACGATCGTGCCCGGCTCGCACACTTCGGCAAGGGCATTGATGTCGTTGAGCGGGTCGCCGCTCTCCGACAGGTCGACCATCAGGATGTTCGGGCTGGCCGTAATCGAAAGCGACTGGACGGCATTGCGCAGGCCGCCCTTGTTGCACTTCTCCGGCTGCCAGCCCATTTCCATCGCGATCGGGCGCAGGGCGTCGAGCGAGGCTTCGTCGCACAGGTAGGCGGCGAACTGGTCACGTCCGTTGGGGCTCCCGGATTTCCAGTGAGCGTTCATGGTTCAGTTCCCACTCTTGCTTGAAGTGTTGCGAAGGCCGCTGGCGCCGGTCGGTTGCGCCTGGCGGTAGGTTTCGATGGCCTTTGACGAGCTCATGACCGTCGTTTCGCCGGTCGCGGTCGCGCCGCGCAGCAGGTCTTCGGGATTGGCAATCATCGCGGCGAGGTTGGAATTGGTCGCGCAGCCGTAGTTGCTGCTCAGGCCATTTGCGGGATTGGCGTCGCTCTTGGCCGACCAGTCCGGGCATCCCGGGACGCTGGCCTTGGTGCGGGCGATGACCACGCGCGCCGTTCCGGCCGGGACGTAGCCCTCGGTGACGGGTGCCGCCTCGCTCAGGAGCAGGCCGTAGCGCGAAGCGACCGCCTCGATCGCCGAGCGGGTAGAGGAATTGGCGGCCGGATCGTCGACATAGACCTTGTCGCCGTACTTCGCGCCCATCGCTTCGAACCAACCGGCAAGGCGCTGCTGTTCGCCATAGGCAAGGCCGGAGCCGCCGGTGGAGACATCGAGCGTGTAGTTGACCTTCTCGACGATCGGCTGGTGGATGCTGTTCATCGAGCGGTTGGACGGAATGCCGCCGCACCCTGCAAGGCCGAGCCCGAGTGCCAGAGCGAGGGCAGTGCCGGCGACGCGGCTGGCGAATGCCATGTTCGGTTTGTGCATCGTCACTACCTTTCTCACTTCAGGGTGAAGCCGGGCCTGGCGGAGTCGTCAGACGCGGTGCGCTTCGACTTCTTCTTCGACTTGCCGCTGCCCGACGCATCGCCGATGCCCGGACCGTCGACCGCCGAGGGCGACTGCGTTGGCTGGGGCGGCTTGGCTTCGCTGACGCCGTCGCTGGCCATGTTGCCGAGCAGGCGCTGCAGTTCGTTGGGAGCCTGGAAGCCGTCGGTCGGCAACGCGATCTGGTTCGCATCGACCGGATTGACGAGATACGGGGTGACGACGATCACCAGTTCGGTCTCGCCGCGCTTGTAGCTTGTCGACCGGAACAATGAGCCGAGGATCGGCAGGTCGCCTGCACCGGGCATCTTGGTGATCGTGTTCTGCGAGTTGTTGCTGAGCAGTCCCGCGATCATGAAGCTCTGTCCGGAGCCCAGTTCGATGGTCGTTTCGGTGCGGCGGGTGGTGAGCGCCGGAACCTCGAAGTTGTTGAGCACGATCGCGCCCTGGCTCGAGAGTTCCGAGACTTCCGGACGCACCCGGATCGAGATGCGGCCGTTCGCGAGCACGGTTGGGGTGTAGCTGAGGCTGACGCCGTATTTCTTGTATTCGATCGAGGTCGAGCCAAGGCCCTGGCTGATCGGGATCGGGAACTCGCCGCCTGCGAGGAACTCGGCGGTCTCGCCGGAAAGCGCGGTCAGGTTCGGCTGCGCCAGCGTCGTGACGAGGCCCACGGTCTCACCCGCATCGAGCGCGCCGAGAATGTTGAGGCCGAGCAGCTTGCCCGTACCGCCAAGGGTCGTGCCCGTGGCTGTGTTGACGATGTCCGAGCCGCCTGCAGGGGCCTTCACGTTGCCTACGCCAAGGGGGCCACCGGGCGTGAACTGCGAGCCGACGACACTGCCTTGTCCGAGGCCGAATTTGAAACCGCCTGTGCTGTCGGTTGTCGCCCACCTGACGCCCAGCGACTTGGCCAGCGAGCGGCTGACTTCGGCGATGCGCACCTGCAGGTTGACCTGCAGTGGCGTGGCCATGCGCAGGCGGCTGATCACGTTCGACTTCTCGCCGACATAGGCCTGGACGAGGCGTTCTGCCTCTGAGGCGTCTTCCGGCGTCTTGACCGTGCCCGTCAGCAGGAAGGTGTTGGAGCCCATCGTCGAGACGCCGATCTTGGCCTCGGGCATGGCCAGGCGCAGCATGTCGTCGACGCTGTCGAGGTTGGAGCCGACGCGGATATTGGCCGACCAGATGACGGCGCCTGCCGCGTTGCTGGCATAGACCGTTGTCGTCCCGCCGGCCTTGCCGAAGACGTAGAACTGGTTGCGCGACTTGACCTGGACGTCGGCGACCGCCTCATTGGCGACGAAGACGTCGGTCATCGTGCCGGGCACGTTGATGAGCTGTCCGTTGCCGATCGAAAGCGAGATGTCCTGCGCCGGGCGGACCACCGACTGGGCAACGGCAGGTGCCGGGACGGCGAGGGCCAGCGGCGACAGGGCGCAGGCGGCACTCAACACGGACTTGAGAAGGCGCTGTTTCATGACCTTGCCCTTCGTGGCAGAGAAATCGATTGCGGATTGGGTCGCCATTACTTGGCTCCCACGACTTCTTCAGTGGTGGTCTTGCCGCGGGTGACACGAACGACCGGCCCGGTGCGGACCGGAGCGGCGTCCGAAACCGGACCGCGGTTGGAGAAAGCGACGGCCATGGCGTTGCTGCGCGTGGCGCGTTCGTCGGCCGTCATCGGGCGGCTCGAACGCTGGAAGCGCGAGACGTCGCCGCCGGTGACGTATGTGGTGTTGCCTTCGATCGGGCGTTCCATCGCCTGGCGCACGAGCTTGTTTTCCTGCTCCTTGGTCGCGCCTTCGGGAACGTTGACTTCGCCGTTGGCGAGGATGCGTTCGAATTCGCCCTGGCTGTCGGCGATCGAGCGCAGCGAGAGGCTGAGCGTGCCGATTTCCTGGGCTACGGCGACCTTCTCGGCGATGCGCGGAGTTACTTCGATGGTGACGGTGCGGAACGCCTTCACCACGGTCTTGCCGTCGACGACCTCGTTGTCGGTGGTCTGGTCGGTGGCGAGGACGCGCAGGTTGCGCAGGATCGTTTCGGAAGTGCGCAGGGGATCGCCTTCGCCCTTGACCTGCTGGGTCAGGACGAGGTCGACGCGGTCACCCGGAAAGACGAAGCCGCCGACCCCGGTCTTGGCCGAGACCGGAATGGTCACGGCGCGCATGCCCGGGCCAAGCGCGGCGGCGAGGAAGCCGCGGTCGCCCGGCGCGACGAGCGAGCCCTGGGTGACGGGCTGGCCGGCAGTGAGCGGGAAGCGCACGACGGTGCCGAGCAGCTTCGACATGTCGGCTTCGCCATCGATGAAGTAAGCGTCCTTCACCAGTTCCGAAGGCCAATCCTGGAAGGAGATGGCATCGGCGGTGATGATGGTTCCCACCGGCAGGGCGCGCTGTGCGACAAGGACCTTGGGTCCCGTCGGCGCGGCCGGCGCGGCATCGGCTTGCGGCGCGGAGGCGCCTGCAAACATCGAACGGGCGACGAAGGCCGTCCCCGCTGCGACGAGCAGCGCGACAACCAGCAGCACCAGCTTCTTCTTATCCATGGCTCTGAAGCCCCCTAGAAATCCCCGAGTAGTTGTCCTCAACATCGGGTGAATTGGTTAAAATGAGGTTCATCCAAGAATTCAGCTCAACAGGGCCGCCGAATAGGCTTGCTCGCTAAGTACCCAGAGGCCTGCGAGCGAAATGGCGACGCCATAGGGAATCGGAAGGCGAGACTTCTGCCTGCGCAGCATGTGACGGAACCCGAATGCGAAGAATGCAAGCACGGCGACGATGGCGAGAGCGATCGTCCAAGGCTGCGGCAGGAAGCTGCCCACGGTCGCCAGCGTCTCGGGATCGACCAGCGGCTGGCGTGTCGCCATGGCATAGACGAACAGGCAGGCGCACCAGACCCAGGCGATCGCCGTCACGCCCGCCAGCACGTCGCGCACGACTTCGCCGGGCACGCGGCGCATGTTGAAGAAGGCCATCGCCACAGAAGCGCCGCCGCCGATCACGCCCATCATGACGATGAGCTGGACGAAGGCGGCCGGGCTGAACCAGAAGGCGAGGGCGGTCAGCAGTTTCACGTCGCCGCCGCCCATCTGGCGCATGGCGAACAGGAAGCAGGTGACGATGAAAGTGAGAACGGCGAGGCCGAGCTGGAAGCCGACATCGGCCCAGCCATATCCAGCCGAATACCACCAGACGGGCGCGCAAAGTGCGATGGCCGCGTTCAGCCAGTTGTCGATTTCACGCCGCTTTACGTCGGTATAGGCGGCATAAAGCAGTGCAGTTGCCAATGCAGCCAGCAATGCGTACGAAAAATACCCGCCTTGCATGTAGTGGTCCCCCTGATCGGGAACCGCTCTACCGATTATCACTTATCAAATAGTAACCAAGCCGCTGAGGCCGGAATTAGCCAAGTGACCGTTGCACAGACCTGCCCGATCCCATCCAGCGCCCGGCGGGAGATCCCTGTTGCGGCCCGCGAGAGCTGGTGGACCGCCCCCGATGGAACGCGGCTTCGCCGCATCGACTGGCCGGCCCCTCGGGCGGAGCAGGCACGCGGTTCGATCCTGTTCATGCCGGGGCGCGGCGATGCCTACGAGAAGTGGCTCGAGTCCCTGGACGAATGGCATGGCGAAGGCTGGGAAGTCACCTCGGCGGACTGGCGCGGACAGGCGCTGAGCGGCCGTCTGGGCGCCGACGCGCTGACCGGGCACATCGACGACTTCTCCATCTGGATCAACGACCTGACAGCGCTGTGGGACGAGTGGCGCGCACGCACGCCGGGCCCGCATGTGCTTGTTGCCCATTCGATGGGCGGCCATCTTGCGCTTCGTGCGGTTGCCGAGGGCAAAGTGCGGCCCGATGCGCTGGTGCTGTCCGCGCCGATGCTGGGCCTGCTGCCCGATCGCGTGCCCAGTTTCGTGCTGCATCAGATTGCGAAAGTGATGGTCCGGATCGGCGATCCGCGGCGCCCTGCATGGTCGGGCGACGAGAAGCCCGAACTCATCCATCGTGCCCGTAACCTGCTTCTGACCCACGATGCCTCGCGCTACGAAGACGAACAGTTCTGGCGCCGCGAACGTCCCGCAATCACCATGGGCGCGGCCAGCTGGGGCTGGATCGAACGCGCGCTCGACTCGATTCGCGGGTTGGAAAAGGCAGGCGCGCTGGAGGCCGTGCAGGTGCCGGTGCTTCTGCTGGGAACGACGCAGGATCGCCTTGTTTCGTGGCGCGCCATTGCGCGGGCGGCAAAGCGCCTGCCGGGCGGTAAGCTGATTACTTTCGGTTCGGAATGCCGCCATGAAATCCTGCGCGAACGCGATCCGGTGCGCGAAAGGGCGCTGGCCGAGATCCGCAAGTTCCTGGACCGCGTCGCGCCTGCCTGCCGGTAACGCAATGCAAGTTGCATAAAAACCGGTTCACAGGCTTCGCCGCAATGCTTTAGGGGCTCCCGGCAATGGACGCGCGTTACGATATCGTGATTGTCGGGGCCGGTATGGCCGGCGCCTCGCTTGCCGCGGCAATCGGGACGCGCGCGCGCATACTCGTCGTCGAGGGCGAGGATCGGCCCGGTTATCACACCACTGGGCGTTCTGCCGCCTTCTGGGCCGAAAGCTATGGCGGCCCCGGTGTGCAGCCGTTGACCAGCGCATCCGGCCCCATCCTGCGCAAACTGGGCATGCTTACGCCGCGTACGGCAGTGACCCTGGGGAGGACCGGACAGGAGCGCGAGGTCGAAGCCTTCGCCGAGACGTACCGGGCGATCGGCGTGGAAGTCGAACTGCTCGACCGGGCCGGGATGGAAGCGCGGGTTCCGCATCTGCGCGAAGGCTGGACCTGCGCCGCACTTGAGCCGAGCACCTGCGACATCGACGTCGGGAGCCTGCACCAGCATTACCTCACGCAGGCGCGCAAGTCGGGGGTCGAATTGCGGTGCAGGGCGGGTCTCGCCGAAGCGAGTCGCGATGGCTCGGGCTGGACGCTGAAACTGGCCGACGGGCAAGAGGTCCGGGCGGCGATCCTCGTCAACGCGGCAGGCGCGTGGGCCGATCCGGTGGCCCGGATTGCCGGACAGCGGCCTCTTGGCATCACGCCCTACCGCCGCACGGTCGTGCAGCTTGCGGTGACACCGGAAGTGCCCGGCGACCTCCCCCTTGTGCTCGACATTTCCGGCAGCTTCTACTTCAAGCCCGAAAGCGGGCGCCTCTGGCTCAGCCCGCATGACGAGACGCCGAGCCGCCCTTGCGATGCCGCGCCCGAAGAGATCGACGTGGCGCTTGCGATCGATCGCTTCGAACAGGTGGTCGACTGGCCGGTCCAGCGGCTCGAGCATCGCTGGGCCGGATTGCGCAGCTTTGCCCCGGACCGGTTACCGGTCTACGGCTTCGCCAGCGATGACTCCGCCTATTTCTGGTTCGCGGGCCAGGGTGGCTTCGGCATCCAGACCGCGCCTGCCGCCGCCGAACTGGGCGCGCGCCTGCTTTTGGGCGAGACCGGGGGCGCGGTCGATCCTGCGCCTTACGCCCCGACGCGCTTCGCCTGATCGCCACGCATTTATGGGCAGGGCTTTGGCCTTGCCTTGGCGATCCGGAATGGCTCTGGTGTCGGGATCTGCCCTGCTGGAGCTACTCGCCATCGCTGGGCGCGGTCCCGTGTTCGCCGGGCGCCTTGCGCGGCGCAATCAGGTGCCAGGCCAGCAGCACCGGCTCGAGCACCATCATGCCGATAAATACGCTCACCAGCCGCGTCACTGCGGGTGCGATGGCGACGTTTTCGTAGCTGTCCGGGATCAGTACGATGAGCACGGTCAGGGTGAACTGCAGTCCGATATAGGTGACGCTGGGCAGGCCATTCTCGATATGGCGGCCGAGCACGATGCCGAGGCAGGTCCCCGCGATGAGCAGCGCGGGACTGCCGTGGGCAATGGCCAGCACACCCAGTGCAAGCGCGCCGCCCGCAAGACTTCCCAGCGCGCGGTGGAACAGGCGCCGGGTGACGGGGACGAAGCCGCTCGGGCCGATGCCCGAGACCGGCACGATCATGACAAAGATGATCGTAATGCCTGCCTGGACCATTTCGCGCAGCCCGAGGACGGCGTGAAGTGCCGGCAGGGCGGCAAGCGCCAGGCCTGCCTGTGCGGCATGGCGCGCGGCCACCGGGTTCCAGGTGATGCGCTGGGGTTTGTCAGGCTTGAAGCCCAGCCACTTCTGGCGGGCGAGCAGGGCCGCTGCGATGCTGACGATCGTACATGCCGCTGTCCCCGCGCCGACTTCGAGCAGGCGGGTATGCGCAAAATCGAGGGTGTCCAGTCCGGGCCGTTCCAACTTGTCGAGCAGGATCATTTCGAAAGTGAGGCCGAAAAGCAGCCATGCGTAGGCGCGCCGGGCGGTCAACATGCCATAGAGCCCGAGCGCGCCGATCACACCCGCACAGACCATGGCCAACGGCAGTGACTCTTCCGCAAAGGGGACCAGAAAGACCGCAAGCAGGATGCCGATCGAGGTGCCCACCATGCGCAGGACACCGCGCAACAGGGTTTCCCCGACATCGCTCTTGAGCAGGACGAATGCCGAGAAGGCGGCCCAGGCGATCATCTTCGCGCCGATCAGGTGGGCAAAGACGATGGCGAGCAGCACGGATGCCACGCAGGCCCATTCGTCTGCCATGCGCGGCCCGGGGGTGATCAGGGCACGCAGCTCGTCGCGAATTCGTGCGTTGGTTCGGGCAAGCAGGCCGGCAGAACCGGCATCGTCAGTGTCGGGCAGGGTTTGTGTCCTAGTTTCCTGCGGACTGGGCGGCATCGCTCGCCAACTTGTCTACCCGTTCGTTCTCGACATGGCCGGAATGGCCGCGCACCCATTGCCAGTGGACCTTGTGGCGCGCAACCGCCTCGATCAGTTCGTGCCACAGGTCGGCATTGCGGACGGGCTGCTTGCTTGCGTTGACCCAGCCTTTCTTGCGCCAGCCGTGGACCCACTTGGTCATGCCGTCGATGACGTACTTGCTGTCGGAGTGGATCACCACTTCGCAAGGCTCGATGAGGGCGTTCAGGCCCTTGATGACCGCAGTCATCTCCATGCGGTTGTTGGTGGTCTCCGGATCGCCGCCGGACATTTCCTTTTCGTGGGGCCCCATGCGCAGCAGAACGCCCCAGCCTCCGGGGCCGGGATTGCCCTTGCAGGCACCGTCGGTGAAGATGTCGATCCGCTTCATCGCGCGAAGATCCCTTCGTTGACGGGATCGGCATAGAACTGCAGGCGACGGGCGAAAGCCATCGGGTCCTTTGGCGTCACCAGCGCATCGTCCGGCGTGTTCATCCAGTCGTAGGCGCGCGTGGCAAGGAAGCGCATCGCTGCCGCACGGGCGAGAATCGGCAGGGCTGCACGCTCTTCCGGCAGCAACGGGCGCACCGTTTCGTAGCCCTCCAGCAATGCGACCGACAGCTCGGGCCGGAACGCGGTTCCGTCTGCGTTGAAGCACCATGCGGCGTGAGTCACGGCAATGTCGTAGGCTGTCACGTCGGTGCAGGCGAAGTAGAAGTCGATGAGACCGGTAACCCTGTCGCCCAGCATCAGTACGTTGTCGGGAAACAGGTCGGCGTGGATTACGCTGCGCGGCAGGTTCGAAGGCCAGTGCGACGCTATCAGCGGCAGTTCGTGCTCGACGAGGCGTGCAAGGTCCGGGGCGATCGATTCCAGCCCGTCATGGCCGCATGCGCCCAGCAGTTCCTGCCAGGCCGCCAGTCCCATTGAATTTTCGCGTGCATCGGGAAAGTCCGTTGCCGCAAGGTGGACCTGCGCCAGTGCCGCGCCCACGGCACGGGCCTGTCCGGCGGTGGGTTCGCTGACCGAAACCCCGGGCAGGAATTCGATCAGCGCCAGCGCCTTGCCTTCGTGCAGGCGATAGCTGGCACCGTTGCGATCGTGAATCGTGCGCGGCACCGGGCATTGCTTAGCCGCAAGGTGATCGAGCAGGCCGAGGAAGAACGGCAGATCCGAAACGTCGGTGCGCGTTTCGTACATCGTCAGGATGAAGCGGTGGGCCTCGCCCTTCGCGTCCTGAGTCTCGATCAGCCAGTTGCTGTTGGACACGCCTTCCGCGATGCCCTTTGCCGAAATCAGCGTGCCGACGTCGAAGGCCGCGACGATGCCGGCCATGTCCTCAGCTCCGAGGCGGGTATAGACTGCCATGATCGGTCCCTCAGCGCACGAGCTGGCGCGGAAGCTTGAAAGTGATGTGCTCCTTTTCGGTCACCACTTCTTCCTGATCGACCTGCCGCAGTTCCTTGAGGCGGGCGATGACTTCGTTGACCAGTTCCTCGGGCGCGGACGCGCCGGCGGTGATGCCCACGGTCTCGACGCCATCGAGCCAGCGCGGATCGATGTCGGTGGCGCGCTGGATCAGCTGCGCACAGGCTCCGGCACGCTGGGCGACCTCGACGAGGCGCAGTGAGTTGGAACTGTTGGGCGCGCCGATCACGAACATCAGCTGACACTTGGGTGCCACTTCCTTGACCGCGGCCTGGCGGTTGGAAGTCGCGTAGCAGATGTCCTCGGCCTTGGGCGCGACGACCTGCGGGTAGCGTTCCTGGATTGCGGCGATGATCTGCGCGGTATCGTCGACCGAGAGCGTCGTCTGCGAGAGGTAGGAAAGTTCGTCCTGCGGGCCGAAGGGCAGGCGCGCGACGTCCGCGACGGTTTCCACCAGCGTCATGTTGCCTTCGGGAACCTGGCCGAAGGTACCGATGACTTCGGGGTGTCCGGCATGGCCGATGAACAGGATGTGGCGTCCGGCCTCGATCTGGCGTTCGGCCTGGCGATGGACCTTGCTGACCAGCGGGCAAGTGGCGTCGAGCCATTCCAGCCCGCGCTCGGTAGCCTTGGCCGGCACCGACTTGGGAACGCCGTGCGCGCTGAAGATTACCGGGACCCCGTCGGGTACGTCGTCGACGGTCTCGACGAAGACCGCGCCCTTGGCCTTGAGCCCATCGACCACGAACTTGTTATGGACGATCTCGTGTCGGACATAGACGGGCGCGCCGTAGATCTCGAGCGCGCGCTCGACGATCTCGATGGCGCGGTCGACTCCGGCGCAGAATCCGCGCGGGGCAGCGATAAGGAGCCGCAATGGCAGCTTGCTCGTGGACGGAAAGGGGGCATTCATGTTGCCGCCTCTAGCGCTTTGCCGCTTGCATCGCTAGGGCAAGCGCATGCCATTCGAGGAAGCCAAGATGAATGCACGCCGATTGACTGCCACAATTCTCTGCTCCGCCGCCGCGCTGACCGGGCTCAGCGGTTGTGCCAAGAAGGGTGAGATCGTGGTCGACTCCGGCGTAGGCATCACCGCGGTGCGCAGCCGCTGCCCGGCCGTGGGTATTCCCAACTACACCGGCGATGTGACGCTGTTCCGCAATGCCGGCGATCGCACGGCGGCAAACCTCGACGTCGTTGCGGCGATGACCGACGTGCGCAGCCAGTGCAACGAGGAAGTGGGTGACAAGGTTACGGCGAACGTCAGCTTCCAGGTCCTTGCCAACCGCACCGACACGAGCGGTGCGCGTCAGGTGACGCTGCCTTACTTCGTGACTGTCCTGCAGGGCGGCACTTCGGTGATTTCCAAGCGAGTCGGCAGCGTGATGCTCAACTTCGCGGACGGGCAGGCCCGCGCGCAGGCGCAGGGCACCGGCATTGCCTACATCGATCGCGCTGCTGCAACCCTGCCGCCGGAAATCCGGGACCAGATTACCCGCAAGCGCAAGGCGGGCGAAAGCGATGCTGCGCTCGATCCGCTGGCGGACCCGACCGTCAAGGCTGCGCTGGCGCGCGCCTCGTTCGAAGTGCTGGTTGGCTTCCAGCTCGACGACAGCCAACTCGCCTACAACGCGACCCGCTGATTTCCAGGCATCGGTAAAGCGACCGGGCGGGGCGCCAGGCTCCGCTCAGTCCTTTTGCATGACGGCATCGATTCGCGCGCGCGCGGCGCGGGCGATTGCCTTGCGGTCGGTGCGTTCCTCCCCGAGCAGCGGGGGCAGGAAATGGATGGTGAGCGGTATCGGTCGCCACCGCGCCAGGATTTTCATGGCATTGGCAAGGCCCGGCTCGCTGCCGACCCAGGCGACGTCCTGCACGCGCGGGCCATAGTCGAGCCAGACCGGCTGGACCGGCACGTGTTCGGTGTCGGCATCGATCGCGGAGAGCAGCGAGGACTTGAAGGGCAGCAACTGGGTGCCATCGCCCGTCGTGCCTTCCGGAAAGATCGTCAGCGCGCCGGTGTCGTGCAGGGCCTCGCGCACCTGATGGACCTGGGCCGCGACGCTGCGGCGGTCGTGCCGGGCGATGAAGACGGTATCGTTCATGGCACACAGCCAGCGTAGCGGGCCGATCGAAGCCAACCCGTCATGCGCTACGAAGGCGGACCCGGTGACGCCTGCAATGGCGGGAATGTCCAGCCAGCTCACATGGTTGGCGAGGAAGAAGGCGCTGGGAGCAGGGTGTTCGCCGGTCGTCTTCAGGCGCAGACCGACAACGGCTGCTACGAGCCTGAGGAACAGCCGGGGTGCCGGGTTGGCCGCAGTGAAGGGTAAGCAGAGGTAATAGAGTGGGACGCATGTCACCACGCAAGCCAGCAGGAGAGCGATCCGGCAGGCAATCAGGACCCAGCCCAGCGGCGCAATGCGCTGGCGGTGGGCCAGGTCCGAGATGTTACTTGCGGACTTCACCGTCCTCGCGGTCGATCCTGACGCCGAACAGTTCCATGCGGTGATCGACAAGCCGGAAACCCAGCTTCTCGGCGATCTGGCGTTGCAGGGCTTCCAGTTCCGGGTCGACGAATTCGATGACCGCGCCTGTTTCGACGTCGATCATGTGGTCGTGGTGGGCTTCGGGCGCAGCTTCGTAACGGGCGCGTCCGTCACCGAAATCGTGGCGATCGAGGATGCCCGCTTCCTCGAACAGGCGAACGGTGCGGTAAACCGTGGCAATCGAAATGCCCGGGTCGATGGCCGTGGCGCGATCGTGGAGTTTCTCCACATCCGGGTGATCGGTACTTTCGGAAAGAACTTTTGCAATGACTCGGCGCTGATCGGTGATCCGAAGACCACGTTCATGACAAAGAGCTTCGAGGTCGATGGGTTGGTGCACGTGTGACCTGTCAAAATAAGTAGGGCGCACCGGCCACGTTAGGCCGATGCGCCCGGAATCTCAACCGTGAGTCGGTTAATCAGGCGGCAGCCTTGGGCTTTCGTCCACGACGAGCGTTGGGCTTGCGGCCGAGACCGATCTTCTTCGCGAGTTCGCGACGCTTTTCGGCATAGTTGGGAGCGACCATCGGATAGTCGGCGGGCAGGTTCCAGCGCGCGCGATATTCTTCCGGAGTCATGTTGTAGTGGGTCATGAGGTGACGCTTGAGCATCTTCAGCTTCTTGCCGTCTTCAAGACAGATAATGTAATCCGGCTTCACCGAAGCGCGCACGGATACTGCCGGTTCGGGCTTTTCTTCTTCGACCGCCACAGTGCTGCCAAGTCCGGAAAGGGCGCCGTAGACGTTGGTGATCAGCGAGGGCAGATCTTCGACGGAAACGCTGTTGTTGCTTACATGCGCCGCGACGATGTCGGACGTCAGAGTGATCAACGTTTCATTGGTATCGTTTTGGATGTTTTCCATGTTTGGACCTCTTTGCGACCGCATTACTGGGGGGATTGGGCGAGCTTACACTAGCCAGCCGGTCCACTGAACCATTTCTTTCAGGAATACAAGTTCATTTCATCGATTCGGATGCAATCGTAGATGAGTTCAAATCACTTGCATCAATTTGTAGCGCCTTACCTTGAGATGTCGCAGGCGAACGTAATTGCATCGATCCGCTGACCATCGGCTGTTCGATAGTAGTCCGGCCGTTCGCCGATTTCGCTGAATCCGAAATATTTATAAAGAGATTCGGCCGGATTACCTCTTCTCATTTCAAGCAGCAGGCGTTTCGCGCCTCTGGCGCGGGCGGCCTCGCGTAAAGAATTGAGCATGATGAGGCCAAGGCCACGTCTGCGGTATTCCGGGCGGACCGCAAGAAGCAGCAGTTCTTCTTCTTCGAATCCGGTGCGCGACAGAGAAAAGCCCGCCGCAATTTCACCTTCGGGCACCGGTTTGCCATCCGGCGAAATCAGGAAGTAATGGGTGAATCCGAATGCAATGGCGTCTTCGACCTGCCGACGGTTCCAGGCTTCGCCCCAGATCGGGTCAAATCCGGCGGACATGACCGCCATGAGCCGGTCGATGTCGTCGTTCATACCTGCTTCGCCAGCGGAAGTTTTGCGTCGGGTTCACGGCCATAGACCGGGTGCAGGTCGGCCAGGAATGCCTGTTGCGGCAACCGGGCAAATGCGCGCGCGTCCGGCCAGATCTCGAGCGCATCGCCGTTTCCGCGCTTGTCGACGAGGGCCTTGGCCTGGTTGCCGGCGACCAGCGCTTCGGTGCTGGCCTGCGCGGCGACATCCGGCTTGAGCGAGGCGAGGGGGCGGGTCGTATCGCCGTTGGGCGCAAAGCCCTGGGTGAACCATTCTCCGTGTCCGCCGGTCATGGCAACGGCGACCGGGACTTCGCCATGCTCGGCGCGGGCCATTGACGCTATCATTGCAAGACTGGAGTAGCCGCGCGTCTCGGCTCCCCATGCCAGTGCCAGCGCACGGGCCGTCGCCAGCCCCACGCGCACGCCGGTGAAGCTGCCCGGGCCCAGCGCCACGGCAATGCAATCGGCGCGGCCGCGTTCGGGCAGGGCCGAAATCATCGGCACCAGTGCCTCGGCGTGGCCCCTGCCGAGCATGCGAAATTCTCCGGCGACAAGGTTGTCACCGTCGAACAAGGCAACCGAACAAGCCTCGGTAGCGCTGTCGATTACGAGAGTCCGCATGCTTTCGGGTCTGGGGTTGTCGAACTGGTCGTCTGCAGTCACGGCGGCTCAGCGCGCGGTATTGCGCCGGCTCACGCGGCTCGCACTTCGCTGACTTCCGGGACGTAGTGCTTGAGCAGGCTTTCGATGCCATGCTTGAGCGTCGCGGTGGAGGACGGGCAGCCGGAACAGGCGCCTTGCATCGCCAGGTAGACGACGCCCTCGCGGTAGCCGCGATAGATGATGTCGCCGCCGTCGTTGGCAACGGCCGGGCGCACGCGCGTCTCGATCAGGTCCTTGATCTGCGCAACAATGTCGGCATCGGCCGGATCGTCTCCGAAATCCTCGTCCGCGTCGGCCGGCACGGCAATGCCGCTGGCGTCTCCACCGACGAAGAGCGGAGCTTCCGAAACGAAATGGTCAAGCAGGATCGAGACGACCTGGGGCTTGAGGCCCGGCCATTCGACGCCGGGCGCTGCGGTTACGGAAATGAACTCCTGTCCGAAAAACACGCCGGTCACGTCGCCCAGATCGAACAGCGCTTCGGCGAGGGGGGAGGCGCCGGCGTCTTCTGGCGAGGTGAATTCGCGCGTCCCGCCGGTCATGACCTGCCGACCGGGCAGGAACTTGAGCGTGGCGGGATTGGGCGTGGTTTCGGTTTCAATGAACATGGTGAGTGGGATTTAGGTAATGTCGGCGGCGGGTCAAGTGCAGCGGCGGTGCAAGGTGCCCGAATTGAGCAGTTCCGGCAGGCTTTTCCGCGCTATTCACTGGTCCTTAAGGCTGGGCGGTCCTATAGCTTGCGGGATGACGAATTATTCGCGCGCCGCCGCTCGCTCGCTCGCCTGCCTCCTGCTGCTCGGCCAGGTCCCGGTCCAGCCCGTTCTCGCGCAGGATGTTGCCGCCCCGGCAAAGCTCGACGACAGTGACCCGTGGCTCTACCGCGGCACCGATATCCCGCACGATCCGGACTGGCATTTCGGCGAGCTTTCGAACGGTCTGCGCTATGCGGTGCGCAAGAACGGCGTGCCGCCCGGGCAGGTGTCCATCCGCATCCGCGTCGATGCCGGCTCTCTGTACGAGAAGGACTCCGAGCGCGGGTATGCGCATCTTCTCGAACACATGCTGTTCCGGCAGTCCAAGTACATCCCCGAGGGCACGGCAATCGCCGCCTTCCAGCGCCTCGGCGCGACTTTCGGCAGCGATACCAATGCCGTGACCTCGACGACGCAGACGGTATTCAAGCTGGACTTGCCCGACGCGACGCCCGCTTCGCTCGACGAGACCTTCAAGCTCATGTCGGGAATGGTCAGCGCGCCCACGCTGTCGGCCTCCAACCTCAAGTCGGACCTGCCGATCGTGCTTTCCGAAATGCGCGAGCGCGGCGGCGCTTCGAAGCGGGTGCAGGAGGCCATGCAGCAGGTCTTCTACGCCGGTCAGCCGCTCTCCGAGCGCGAGCCGATCGGCACCGTGGAATCGCTGACTTCGGCCACGCCGCAGTCGGTCCGGGCCTTCTATTCGCGCTGGTACCGGCCCGACAATGTCGCGGTGATCGTGGCGGGGGACGCCGATCCGGCTACGCTGGCCAGCTATGTGCAGAAGTGGTTCGGTGGCTGGAAAGTCGGCGGTGCGCGCACACCTGCGCCCAGCTTCGGCGATCCGGCAGCTCCGGCCCGGGCCGATCCCGGGAATCCGGTGGGTGAAACCCGCGTGCTGGTCGAACCCGATCTGCCGCCTTCGCTGATGTACGCGATCCTGCGCCCCTGGCGGGAGGTGTCGGACAACATCGTCTACAACCGGGGGCTGATGATCGACTCGATCGCGCAGGCCATCATCAACCGACGCCTGGAATCGAAGGCACGGGCAGGGGGCAGCTATCTGTCGGCCGCCGTCAATCAGGACGACGTCTCGCGCTCGGCCGATGCGACTTTCGTGTCGGTAACCCCGCTCGGTGACGACTGGGAAGCCGCACTCAAGGATGTCCGCGCGGTCATTGCCGATGCCGTCACCCGTCCGCCGACGCAGGAGGAGATCGACCGCGAGGTGGCCGAACTGGACGTCGCCTACCAGGTGCCGGTCGAGCAGCAGCGCATCCTGCCCGGTTCGAAACTGGCCGACGACCTCGTCAATGCGCTCGACATTCGCGAGACGGTTGCCGCGCCGCAAGACGTTCTGCGCATCTTCCGCGAAGCCAAGCCGCTCTTTACGCCCAAGGCCGTGCTCGACCATACGCGGGCGCTGTTCGCGGGCACCGTGACGCGCGCGTTGTTTACCACCCAGAAGGCAGGGCAGGCGAGCGATAGCGAACTGCGCCAGGCCCTGCTGGAACCGGTCAAGCCGGACGAGAGCGTGCGTCTTGCCGCCAATGCAGCCCCTGTATCCTTCGACAAGCTGCCGGCCATCGGCAAGCCGGCCAAGCCCGAGGCGGAACTGCCGGTCGGGCTGCTCGACATCGAGGAACTGACTTTCGCCAACGGCGTGAAAGTCCTGCTCTGGCCGGTTCAGGAAGAGCCGGGCCGGGTCATGGTCAAGGTGCGCTTCGGCGGCGGTTATCGCTCGATCGATCCCAAGGATGCGCCCTACATCACGCTGGGTCAGTACGCGCTGGTCGGTTCGGGCGTTGCCACGCTGGGCCAGGAAGATCTCGACCGTGTCGCCACCGGGCGCAAGATGGGCTTCGACTTCGACGTGCAGGATGCCTCGTTCCAGTTCTCGGCCGAAACGCGGCCTTCCGATCTGGCTGACCAGCTTTACCTTTTTGCCGCCAAACTCGATCTGCCCAAGTGGGATAGCAGTCCCTTCCTGCGCGCGAAGGCCGCGGCCAAGATCCAGTACGATACTTTCGCCACTTCGCCGCAGGGCGTACTGAACCGTGACCTGCAGTTCTACCAGCGCGGCGAGGACCCGCGCTTCGCAACGCCGACCCCGGCCGAGATCGAAGCGACCACGCCGGAGGGCTTCAAGCGCGTGTGGGGCAAGGCGCTGCACGACGGCCCGGTCGAAGTGCAGATCTTCGGCGATTTCGACAAGGCTGCGGCGATCGCGGCGCTGGAAAAGACGTTCGGTGCGCTCAAGCCGCGTACGCCTGCCCCGTCGACTGCCGACATTGCCAATGTCTCCGTGCCGCGCCCGTCCGACAAGCCGATCGTGCTGCATCACCATGGCGACCCGGACCAGGCGGCGGCGGTCATCTCCTGGCCGACCGGCGGCGGTTCGATGGGTATTCGCGAATCCCGCCAGCTCGAGATCCTCACCCAGCTGTTCACCAATCGCCTGCTCGATGCCGTGCGCGAGAAGCTGGGCGTGAGCTATGCGCCCTACGTCTATTCCTCCTGGCCGGTGGACCTGCAGGCCGGCGGATCGATCACCGCAATGGCGCAGGTCGATCCCAAGTCGGTCTCGATCTTCTTCCAGACCGCGGATGAGATTGCGCAGGACCTGATCAACAACCCGCCGACGGCCGATGAACTGGCGCGCGTGACCGAACCGCTGCGCCAGCAGGTGACGCGCGCGGCGTCGAGCACCTCGTTCTTCATGAGCCAGCTTGAAGGCGCGACCGAAGAGCCTTCGCGCTTCGGCACGATCCGCACGGTTCTGTACGACTATACCGAAACGACCCCGGAAAAGATGCAGGCGCTCGCCGCCCGCTATTTGGGCAAGAATGCCTCCTGGCGGCTGGAAGTCATGCCCGAAGGCAAGAATTCGGGAACTATCGCCAGCCGCTGAAGCAGGCTGGGCAAATCGTTGCGGAGCATGGCCTTGGGCCGTGCTCCGCAAGATATGGGCGCAATCGATCACACTGATCGGGCAAAGCGGCTTTGCAAAAATTGCTTCGGGAGGGTATGGGCCCCGCCTTACATTAGCTTGCGCGCGCCCGGGAGAGAGGCGCGACTTGAGGAGTAACCGAAGTGGCTAGCAATTGGACCCCGGATGGCTGGAAGGCGCAGGAAGCGCGCCACCTTCCGGTTTATGGCGATGCGGAGAAGTTGAGTGAGGTCGAGGCCACGCTCGCAAAGTTCCCGCCGCTGGTCTTTGCCGGCGAGGCGCGCGAGCTCAAGAAGGACCTTGCCGAAGTGGCCGAAGGCCGCGGTTTCCTGCTCCAGGGCGGAGACTGCGCCGAGAGCTTCGCCGAGTTCCATCCGGACAATATCCGCGACACCTTCCGCGTGCTGTTGCAGATGGCGGTTGTCCTGACTTTCGCCAGCAAGCAGCCGGTCGTGAAGGTCGGCCGCATGGCCGGCCAGTTCGCCAAGCCGCGCTCCGCGCCGACCGAAAAGTCGGGTGACCTGGAACTGCCCAGCTACTTCGGCGATATCATCAACGGCATCGAGTTCGACCCGGAAACCCGTCGCAACGATCCGGAACGCATGCTGCGCGCCTTCTCGCAGTCGGCCGCGACGCTCAATCTGCTGCGCGCTTTCGCGGGCGGCGGCTATGCGAACCTGCGCCAGGTTCACCAGTGGACGCTCGATCACATCGATCGCAGCCCCTGGGGTGAGAAGTTCTCGCAGATGGCGGACCGCATCGGCGAGGCGCTGGACTTCATGGCGGCCTGCGGCGTCGATCCGACGACCGTGCCGCAACTGCAGGGTACCAGCTTCTACACCAGCCACGAAGCGCTGCTGCTGCCTTACGAGCAGGCACTGACCCGCCGCGATTCGCTTACCGGCGACTGGTACGACTGTTCGGCTCACATGCTGTGGATCGGCGACCGCACCCGTTTCGAGGGATCGGCCCATGTCGAATTCCTGCGCGGCGTCGGCAACCCCATCGGCATGAAGTGCGGCCCCTCGCTTGAGCCGGACGCGCTGCTGCGCATGCTCGACACGCTCAACCCCTCGCGCGAGCCTGGCCGTATGACCCTCATCAGCCGCTTCGGCCATGACAAGGTCGAAGCCGGCCTGCCCAAGCTGGTGCGCGCGGTGAAGGCGGAAGGCCATCCGGTCGTCTGGTCTTGCGACCCGATGCACGGCAACGTCATCAAGGCGGAGTCGGGTTTCAAGACCCGTCCGTTCGAACGCATCCTCAACGAAGTGCGCGGCTTCTTCGCCGTTCACCGCGCCGAGGGCACCCATGCGGGCGGCATCCACATCGAGATGACCGGTCAGGACGTGACCGAGTGCACCGGCGGCGCCATCGCCATCACCGACGAGGCGCTGGCCGATCGCTACCACACCCATTGCGACCCGCGCCTCAACGGCGCGCAGTCGATCGAACTCGCGTTCGAAATGGCTGACCTGCTCAACCTCGAAGCGACCGCGCACCACAAGCAGGCCGCATAAATAAATCGGTCCAATGGGGAGCCAATGCGCCGCAAGGGCGTTAGGCTTCCCATGGACCTTGCGCACAGTTCGTCCGCTGCGGGCCGCTCCCGCAGCCTGTCCGAACGCTTTCGGGCCTTGCGCAGTGCCAGTGTTTCACTGGTCTCCCCGCTTTCGGATGCCGATGCGACGATCCAGTCGATGCCCGATGCATCGCCTGCCAAGTGGCACCTGGCGCATACCACCTGGTTCTTCGAAACCTTCCTGCTGCGCGACCATCTGGGCGGCTATCGCCTGTTCGACGAGCGCTGGCCCTACCTGTTCAATTCCTATTACGAGGCTGAGGGCGAGCGCCACGCCAGGGCCGCACGGGGCATGCTTTCGCGTCCCTCGCTCGACGAGGTGCTGGCCTATCGCGCCCACGTCGACGGAGCGATGGAAGGCCTGCTCGGGCGCGAGGAACTGGCCGACCTGATCGCGCTGGGGATCGCCCATGAGGAGCAGCACCAGGAATTGCTGCTCACCGACATCAAACATGCACTCTGGCGCAATCCGCTGGGCCCGGCCTATGGCGACCTGCCGAGCGGCGTGATGGATCGCGGCGAGGGCGCCTTGGGCTGGATCGAGCATCCCGGCGGGATCGCGATGATCGGGCACAAGGGCGCAGGCTTCGCATTCGACAACGAGGTCCCGGCCCACCGTGTCCTGCTTGAACCCTTCGCTCTGTCCCCGCGCCTCGTGACCAACCGGGAATGGGACGCGTTCATCGCGGACGGGGGCTATCGCACGGCGGGTCTGTGGCTGTCGGATGGTTGGGCCTGGGTGCAGGAGAACGCCATCGCCGCGCCCCTCTACTGGCGCGAAGGCGAAGCCTTTACGCTGGGAGGCTGGCGGGTGCGCGATCCGGAAGCCCCGGTCACCCATATCAGCCATTACGAAGCCGACGCTTACGCGACCTGGGCGGGCATGCGGCTGCCTACCGAGTTCGAATGGGAAGTCGCCGCGCGAAACAGCGATCCCGCCGCGGGCGTGCAATGCGATGGCCTTGCTGTTCATCCGGTGGGTTCGGGCCAGCTCTTCGGCGACTGCTGGCAATGGACCCGCTCGGCCTATCTTCCCTATCCCCGCTTCCGCCCGGCAGAGGGTGCGGTGGGAGAGTACAACGGCAAGTTCATGAGCGGTCAGTGTGTCCTCAAGGGTGCCAGCTGTGCCACGCCGCGCGGGCATTCGCGCGCCACTTACCGCAATTTCTTTCAACCGTATCAACGCTGGCAGTTCACCGGCCTGCGTCTAGCAAGGGATCTGTAAGTCATGGCCACTGCCGCATCCTGCCTATCCGAAGTACCGCGCGATGCACTCCAGGCGCAATTCCGGGCAGAGGTGCTGCAAGGGCTATCCCAAACGCGCAAGGCGATCCCCGCCCGCTGGTTTTACGACCGGCGCGGCAGCGAACTGTTCGAGGAAATCACCCGGCTCGACGAATATTATCCCACGCGCACGGAGATCGGCATTCTCACCGACCGGCAGGACGAGATCGCCCGCGCAGTCGGCTCGGGCCGGGTCATCGTGGAATTCGGTGCAGGCAGCGCGACCAAGACGCCGCTGTTGCTCGATGCCGCGGCGCCCAGCGCCTATGTGCCCATCGACATCTCGGGCGACTTCCTGCGCGATGCCTGCGCCCCGCTGGAGGATTGCTATCCCGAGCTGCCGATCGTGCCGGCCGAGGCCGATTTCATGCAGCCCATTGCCATAGACGCGCTGCTGCCCGAGGGCATGGAGTGCGAACGGCGGCTGGGCTTCTTTCCGGGCTCGACCATCGGCAACATGGAACCGCGCGCGGCGATCGACCTGTTGCGCTCGATGCGCGAGACGCTGGGGCCGGGAAGCCTGCTGCTGATAGGCATGGACCGGGTCAAGCCGCGTCCGGTTCTCGAAGCTGCCTATGACGACGCGCGCGGGGTGACCGCCGCCTTCAACCTCAACCTGGCCGCGCGGATCAATCGCGAACTCGACGGATCGCTCCCCCTCGATGCCCTGCGTCATCGCGCCGTCTGGAACGACCGGCATGCGCGTATCGAGATGCATCTGGTGGCGCAGCGGGACATGGGTTTCGAAGTCTGCGGGCGACGTTTCGACATGGATGAGGGCGAAACGATCCATACCGAGAACAGTCACAAGTACGACATGCGCAGCGCCTCGACACTGCTGCTCGGCGGGGGGTGGGAGCCGTTGTCGACCTGGTGCGACGCCGATGACCGCTTCATGGTCGTCCTTGCCCGCGCGATGAGCGACGAGCTTTCTGCCTGACAGCAATCGCAGCCGGGCGACTGGCCTCAGGCGTTCATGCCGCCGTTGATGCTGATTACCTGCCCGGTGATCTTCCGTGCCCCGTCGCTGCACAGGAACAAGGCGATCGGTGCGATGTCCTCCGGCTCGGGCAGGCCAAGTCCGGCACGGCGGGCGATGCGTGACATGAATTCCGTGCCCCTGCGCCGCGAGGTGTCGGTTCCAGCGACATAGCTGGGCGAGATCGCGTGGGCTCGGATCCCGTCATGCGCGGCTTCGACGGCGAAATTGCGGATGAAGCCGATGGTTGCGGCCCGTGCGGCGCCGACAAGGGACTGGCGGCGGGCGGCGTGAATCCCCGCATCGGAGACGAATGCGATGATCGTCCCGCCTTCCTGCGCCAGAAAACCGTAGGAGGCATGGGTCAGCCGCTCGAACCAGCCCACCGACACGTCGAGAAAGTCCGTGAAGGTCTCAGGCGAAGTGTCTGGAAACAGGCCGGTTATGCCCAAGGGGCCGGTGGCCGTGCAGTCGATCACCGCATCGATCCGGCCGAAGTGTTCGGCTACTTCCGCGACCAGCGTTTCGGCGGCCTCGTCCTCCCAGATATCGGCAATGAACCCGTCGATCGTGCCCTGTTCGGACAGGCCGGCAACGACGGCGTGAACCTTGTCCTCGCTGCGCCCGTGGACTGCGACTTTCCAGCCCTGGGCCAGTGCCTCCCGCGCGATGGCGCTGCCGATCGAGCCGCTGCCCCCGGCAATCAGCAGGACCCTGCCGTCAGTCACTGTCGTACTGGTTGGCCCTGAGATCGTCCGGCGCAAGGTCGGAGAACTTGGTGATGCGCGCCTCGAAGCGCAGGCGCACCTTGCCGGTGGCACCGTGGCGCTGCTTGGCGATGATCAGCTCGGACAGGCCGGTGACTTCTTCCATCTTCTGGCGCCACGCTTCCCACTTGTCCTTGACGTCGGGAGAGTCGGTATCGCTGGGGAACTTCGGCTCGGTCGCCTTCACGTAGTAGTCTTCGCGATATACGAACCACACCATGTCGGCGTCCTGCTCGATCGAGCCCGATTCACGAAGGTCCGAGAGCATCGGGCGCTTGTCGTCGCGCTGTTCGACCGCGCGCGAAAGCTGCGAAAGGGCGATAACCGGAACATGAAGTTCCTTCGCCAGGGTCTTGAGACCACGCGAAATTTCCGAAATCTCGTTGACGCGGTTGTCGGTCGCGCGGCCGGAGCCCGAAAGAAGCTGCAGGTAGTCGATGATGACGAGGCCGATGTCATGGCGGCGCTTCAGGCGGCGCGCACGGGTGCGCAGCGCGGCGATGGAAAGGCCGGGCGTATCGTCGATGAACAGCGGCAGTTCTGCCAGACGCTGGCTGGCGAAGGACAGTTGCTGGAAGTCCTCGCGGCTGATCTTGCCCATGCGCAGCGCTTCGGAGCTGATGCCCGACTGTTCGGCGAGGATACGCGTGGCGAGTTGGTCGGCACTCATTTCCAGGCTGAAGAAGGCAACGGCCGCGCCCACAGACTTTTCGGTGTTGATGCCGTCGGCATGGTCGCGCTGCAGCCGGTCGGCGGCGTTGAAGGCGATGTTGGTGACGAGCGAGGTCTTGCCCATGCCGGGACGTCCGGCAAGGATGATAAGGTCGGAATCGTGCAGGCCGCCGATCTTCTGGTTGACCGAGGTGAGGCCGGTGGTCTTGCCCGAGATATGGCCGCCCGAGTTGAACGCTTTCTCGATGGCGGAAATGGCGGTGCGGGTGGCGACGCCGAAGCTCTGCGCCTCGTTCGCGGTCGCAGCGCCTTCGGCCACCTTGTAGAGCGCGGCTTCGGCCTGTTCGATCTGCTCCATCGGCTCGACCGATTCGGAGGTGTCCATGGCCCCTTCGACGAGGCCGCGGCCGACCGAGATCAGTTCGCGCAGGAGGGCAAGGTCGTAGATCTGTTCCGCCAGTTCACGCGGGGCCAGCAGGCCCTGACCGTCGGCGGTGAGCCGGGCGAGGTAGGACACACCGCCCAGCGCCTTGAGCTGTTCGTCCGCTTCGAAATAGGGACGCAGGGTGACCGGGGTGACCACGGCCTTGCGGTCCAGCAGGCCAAGGATCCGCTCGTAGATGCGGGCGTGGACGGGTTCGAAGAAGTGCTGCGGACCAAGCTGCGTCTGCAGCTCTTCGATCACGCGGTTGTCGATCAGGACCGCGCCCAGAAACGCGGCCTCCGCCTCGACGTTGGAGGGCAGGGCCCGCCCTTCGGCGGAATCGTTGGAATCGGAGACCCGAAGCAGAAGCTGTTCTTGCGACATGAGGGGGGCGACAATGCTCTTCTCGAGTGCTGCCAGCAAGCCACGAGTGTTGCCATTTTCATCCACAGCTTGTGGAAGGATACGGAACGGCTTGCCCGCCCATGCTGCAAGCGCGTAAAGGGCGTTCGCATCATGGCGGACCCGCGCATCACGCATATCGAACTCGACGACGCGACCATTCTGTGGCGCAACGCCGATATCGAGCAGGAACGGCGCATAGCCATCTTCGATCTTATCGAAGACAATATTTTCAAACCGATACGGGCTTTCGAAGCCGGCCACGAAGGCCCTTACCACTTGCGGCTTTCGGTGCGCGACGGGCGTCTTTCGCTGGAAATTTCGGACGAGAAGGGCGCGCCGCTGGAGACGATGGTGCTGGGACTCGCCCGATTCCGGCGCCCTATCCGCGAATATTTCGCGATCTGCGAAAGCTATTACCAGGCGATTCGCAAGGCGACGCCGCAGGAAATCGAGACGATCGACATGGCCCGGCGTGGCGTCCACAACGAGGCGGCCGAACTGCTGGTCGAAAGGCTGGAGGGCAAGGTCGAAACCGACTTTCCCACGGCAAGGCGGCTTTTCACCCTGATCTGCGTCCTGCATATCCGCGGGTGAGGGGGCAGGACATGGCACGAAGGAAAAGCGCCGGCAGGACGCGCGCAGGCGGCGCCGGCTGGAAACTGCGACTGATGGGCGTAGTCCTGCTGGGGGCGATGGTGGCCGGGGCGTGGGGCTGGTGGCACTTGCGCCACTGGACGCCGGAGCGCGCGATCTACCCCGTGCAGGGCGTCGAGATCGGCGTCGACGACGGCCCGGTAAGCTGGAAGTCGATCAAGGCCATCGGCGCGGACTTCGCCTACATCGACGCAAGCGCCAGCGCCTTTGCCCGCGATCCGCGTTTCGTCGCCAATTTCGAGGCTGCCCGGGCGATCGGCATGCAGGTGGGCGCGGTCCATCGCTATGACCCCTGCCAGCCCGCGGAAAAGCAGGCTGCAAACTTCGTTACCACGGTGCCGCGCGATGCCGACCTGTTGCCGCCGGTCGTGGATCTCGAGATGCTGGCCGACAATTGCCCGGTGAAAGTCTCCGATGCGAAAGTCGAAAGCGAACTGATGACTTTCCTCAACCAGGTCGAGACCCATGCCGGCAAGGCGGTGATCCTGAAAGTCTCGCCCGGGTTCGAATCGCGCTATCAGGTGGCGAACAAGCTCGACCGCAATCTCTGGCTGGTGCGCGACCGCTTGCTGCCGGACTATGGCGGGCGGCCCTGGACGCTCTGGACGGCCAATGGCGCGCTGGCGAACGAAGTGGCGGCTGCTGGCCTGCGCTGGGTGGTGGTGCAGCCATGAGCGCGACGCCGGACCGCGAATCCCTGATCGCTGCCGCCCGCGAGGCGGCCGCGCTGGCTTATGCGCCCTATTCGAAGTTCCAGGTCGGCGCGGCGCTGTTCTTCGCGGACGGGGCGGTGGTGACCGGCGCGAACGTCGAAAACGCAAGCTATGGCCTGTCGTTGTGTGCCGAGACGGTCGCTTCGGCGAAAGTCCTGTCGAGCGGCGGGCAAGGCGGGCTGCTTGCCGTGGCAGTCACCGGCGGCGCCCCCGGCAAGCCGGGCGCCGGTGCCACGGTCACGCCATGCGGACGTTGCCGGCAGGTCCTCATTGAACTGGCGCAGCTAGGCGGCACCGACCCGCTCATCTGGTGCGATGGCAAGGACGGCGGGCTCGAACTGCGTCTGTCCGAATTGCTGCCCCACGCCTTCGGTCCCGCCAATCTGGGCTAACCGAAGGCGACAGGCGCGGCGAAATCGGCTGACGCTCAGCCTTCGCGTTCGACCAGCCATTCCAGCAGTGCTCCAAGGCAATCGCGACCCAGTTGCATGGAGCGTTCCGGGCTCCATTCCTGTTTCGGGTCCGCAGCCGGATTGTGGTCCTTGAACGGCATTTCCAGCGTCATCGCAACGCAGCCGAAGCGTTCGGCAAGCTGGTTGGTCGACATCGCCAGATTGCCCTTGCCGGGCCGTGCAACCGGGTAGCCGAGCTTGGTCTGGAAATCGGGCGTGCGCTGCTCCAGCAGGGCGGCGTAGCGGTCATACCCTTCCTTCTGCTCCGGCTTGAGCGAGGGGATGCCTTCGAAGCCTGCGAGGAATACGGCGGGAATCGCTTCGTCGCCGTGCACGTCCATCGCGAAGTCGACCCCGCTGGCGTCCATGGCATTGCGGATCGCCAGCACTTCGGGCGAACGCTGGGCACTCGGCTCGTTCCATTCGCGATTGAGATTCACGCCCGCGGCATTGGTGCGCAGGTGCCCGCGGCGCGAACCGTCGGGGTTCGCATTGGGCACGACATGCAGGCGGCAGCGCTTGCGCAGTTCGCGGCCCACCGAGCTCGACGGATCGGCGAGCAGGTCCAGCGCGCCTTCCATCCACCATTCGGCCATCGATTCGCCCGGGTGCTGGCGCGCATAGAGCCAGACCTTTAGCGGGCCTTCGCCCATCTCGAGGCAATCGAGAGGCTGGCCGTCCAGCGTAGTGCCCAGGCACTTGTAGGCGATGCCGTGCGATGCCGCCGTGCGCGCCACGAGGTCCTGGTGCCGTTCCATCGAATAGGGCGCGAAATAGGCGAACCAGGCAAGGTCGCCGGAGGGGCGGTAGGTGATGGTGAGCGTGCCGCCGTCGCGGCTCTCGTCCCATTGTCCGGCAGCGCGACCCCAGCACCGGCGATCTTCGCTGACAGCCGCGTTGTAGTTGGGCCAGCCCATCGGATAGGCCGAGCCGTTAAGGCCGGTGATCCGCAGCGTCAGTTCGCGCCCCTGCGCGCCGCTGACGCGGAAGTGGAACCACTGGTAGAATTCGGATTCGTGGTCGCGCCGGATGGCGAGGCGCGCCTCGGTGCCGTCGATGGAAAGGACTTCGATGTTGCCGGAATCGAATGCGGAAGTGATCTGGATATCTGTCATTTCACGAGGATAGTTTCCCCGGACTGGCCCGGAAAGTCCTTGAACAGCGCTTCGGCCATTTTCGCCGCACCCAGAGAGGTCTGGGCGAGGGGGGACTTGCTGCTGACGGTGAACTGCGCACGGCCTTCCCAGATCGTGCGGCCGCTGTCGCGCTCGCGGATCATCACGCGCATTTGCGTTTCCACCTGGGCAGGCGGTGGCCCGGACAGGTCGATGCCAAGGCCTACGCCGACCCCTGAGCCGTAGCTTCCGGTGCTGCCGCCCACGCCCACCGAAACCGGACTGCCGTTGCGGACAGGGGCCAGGGTGTGGCGCTCTACCGATAGCAGTGCGACCTGCTGGCTCGGGCCTGCGCCGGGCAGGGTGGCGCTGTAGCCGGCGCGGGTCAGTTCGCGCAGGACGGCGCCGGAGAAGGTTCCGAACTCCATCCCGTTCTCCTGGCCTTCGGCCGGTTCGACGGCAATCGTGCCCCGGCCGAGCGGAATGGCGCCGGTAGCATGGAACCGGGTTACTTCGACCGGCCCGACCGGCGCGACGCAGCCGGTCAGGAACAGGCTTGTCGCCAGGACGGCAGCGCCGCCAAGGGCTTGCAGGGTACGGCGCATATCAACCTCTCCGGTGCTCAGGCATTTGCCGGTGTGCCGCTTGCACCGGAAGGATGCAAGTCACTCAGGTTGCAGGGACGGCAACCGGGTCCGCCTTTGGAAAATTGTCGAAGAGAGCGGTGGCCAGCTTGCTGGCGATGCGGTCGTCGCTCCAGTCTCCGTCGCCTTCGCGCGTGGCGATGGTGGCGTAGCCTTCCCACAGGACCTTGCCGCTGGCGCCGTCGAGGATGCGGGTGTCGAGCCGGGTGGACATGAGCGCGGCGCGCGGCTTGGTAAGGTCGATGTTGATGCCAAGGCCATAGGCCGAACCGCGATTGCTGACGCCCATGGCGGCGGTGCCGCTGACCGGACTGCGCTTTTCCTCGGCGGGGACGAGTACCTGCCGGGTGATGCGCAGTTTGGCGACCTGCCCCGGCGTCGCGCCGGAATGGAGCGTGTCGTAGCCTGCACCGACCAGCGCGTTCTCGATTGCTGCTTCGTAAGTGGCCCGCTTGCCGGAATCGAACCGGGGGCCGTCGCCCGATTCCGATTCGACCGTGACCGGGCCATGGCCCAGGGCGGCTGCGGCATCGCCTTCGGCCACGAAGCGGCTGACCTCGACCTCGCCTTCACGCGAATCGCGCGAGTGCGACGCGGCGCGCGACGGAATGCGTTCGGGATAACGGTCGAGAGGATCGTCCCAGGCGGACCGGCCCCAGCCCATCGGCTGGGCGAAGGCCGGAAGCGATGCGAAAGCGGGGGATAGCAGCATGGCGGCCATGGCTGAGGCGAGAAGCGCGCGTCCGTGATTGTGCATTACCGTCTTCTCTTTTTTCGAGTTCAGTGTCGTCGCGCCCGCAGATGGTATATGAAGGCCAGCCATTGCCGGGCGATGAACGGTGCCGAAAAGTCAGGTGGATACCGTCCAAATTGCCCTCCGGCGCTTGACTTTGCAGGCAGCGACCAGTAACGGCCCGGCTTCAATTTTCCGGCGGTCGGTAACCGCCCGACACACGCAGACGAGACAAACGATGAAGATTCGCAATAGCCTCAAGTCGCTCAAGGGCCGTCACCGTGACAACCGCGTGATCCGCCGTCGCGGCCGTACCTATGTCATCAACAAGACCAACCGCCGCTTCAAGGCGCGTCAGGGCTGATTCGTTTCGCCCATCCCTGTCGAACCCGGCAGGGATAACCGGCGGACCGGCCCATTGGTTCTGAAAGACATGAGGCCCCCGCCATTCGCGGGGGTCTTGTCTTGTCCGGAACAATCGAAGCCGTCGTTTTCGACGTGGGCCGCGTGCTCGTCCAGTGGGACATGCGCCGGCTCTTTGCGAGGCTGATCGACGACGCCGATCGGCTCGACTGGTTCATGACCCACGTCATGACCGAGGAATGGCATTTCCAGCACGACGCCGGGCGCGACCTTCATGAGTTGGTCGCAGAGCGCAAGGCGCAGTTTCCCGGCAACGATCACCTGATCGACGCCTATGCCACCCGCTTCATCGAAACGATTCCCGGCAACGTTCCGGGCAGCCATGAAATCGTGCGCGAACTGGCCGGCCGCGATGTGCCGCTTTTCGCCATCACCAACTTCGCAAGCCCGTTCTGGCGCGAGTATCGCGCTGGCGAGCCGCTGTTCGACCTGTTCGGCGACATCGTCGTTTCGGGCGACGAGAAGATCGCCAAGCCCGATGCGCGCATCTTCGAGATCGCGTCCCGCCGTTTCGGGCATGAGCCCGGCGCGATGATCTTCATCGACGACAATGCTGCAAACGTCGAGGCTGCGGACCGGCTCGGCTGGAACGTCCATCACTTCACGGATGCGCCCCGGCTGCGCGAGGACCTGACGCGTCGGGGTCTGCTCTGAGGACCTCGGCTACCGTCAGTTAACGGCAGGCGGATCGGTCCGCTTCACGCTGGTTTCATCTGCAGAAAATTTATTTCGCAACTGCAGCGTAAACCCTTGGCAACTCCCCGTCCATGTTGCATCACATGGACAAACGGGAGTCACAATGTCGGCTGCTAAAAGTATCAAGTATGACGAGATGCTCGACGAGGATGGCTCGGTCCGTCCTGCCTACGCCGATTTCAGAAACTGGTATGACTCTCAGGACAAGGCCTGGCTAAAACGTCAGGACGCCGAGGCCGAAAGATTTTTTCGGCGCATCGGAATTACTTTCAACGTCTATGGTGACGATGCCGCGGAAGAGCGGCTGATCCCCTTCGACATGATCCCGCGGATCATCACTGCGCGTGAATGGCGCAAGCTGACGCGCGGGATCGAACAGCGGGTGAGGGCGCTCAATGCCTTCCTCCAGGACCTCTACCACCGGCAGGAAATCATCCGCTCCGGGCGACTGCCGATCCAGGCCCTGCGCAACAACGAGGCGTTCCTGACCCAGATGATCGGGTTCACGCCGCCGGGCGCGGTCTATACCCACATCGTCGGCATCGACCTCGTGCGCACCGGCCCCGATGACTTCATGGTGCTGGAGGACAACGCCCGCACCCCGTCCGGCGTCTCGTACATGCTCGAGAACCGCGAGACGATGATGGCGATGTTCCCCGAGCTGTTCACCAAGATCCCGGTGCGTCCGGTCTCGGACTATCCGCGGCGCCTCGCGCGCTCGCTGCGTGCCTGCGCCCCGCCGGCCTTCAAGGGCAGCAAGCGGCCGGTGGTCGCGGTGCTGACGCCGGGCATCTACAATTCGGCCTATTTCGAGCACGCATTCCTTGCCGACCAGATGGGCGCAGAACTCGTGGAGGGCAGCGACCTTCGCGTCGTCGACGGCCGCGTCGCGATGCGGACGACCTGCGGCTATCAGGCGGTCGACGTGATCTACCGCCGCGTCGACGACGATTTCCTCGATCCGCTCAGCTTCAACAAGAACTCGGTTCTCGGCGTTGCCGGTATCATGGACGTGTATCGCGCTGGCGGCATCACGATTGCCAATGCGCCGGGCACGGGCATTGCCGACGACAAGGCGATCTACAGCTACATGCCCGAGATCGTCGAGTTCTACACCGGCGAGAAGCCGATCCTGAACAACGTGCCGACCTGGCGCTGCAGCGAGCCGGACTCGCTCGCCTACGTGCTCGACAACCTGAAGGACCTCGTCGTCAAGGAAGTCCATGGCTCGGGCGGCTACGGCATGTTGATCGGGCCGACTTCCTCGAAGAAGGAACTGGCGGCCTTCGAAGAGAAGCTGCGCGCCCGGCCGGAAAACTACATCGCGCAGCCGACTCTCTCGCTGTCGACGGTCCCGATCTTCACGAAGGAAGGGCTCGCGCCCCGCCACGTCGACTTGCGACCCTTCGTGCTGGTGTCGCCCGACGGCATCGACATCACGCCGGGCGGACTGACCCGCGTGGCGCTCAAGAAAGGTTCCCTGGTGGTCAACTCGTCGCAGGGCGGGGGCACCAAGGACAGCTGGGTTCTGGACGAATAATGCTCGGTCGTGCTGCCTATGGCGTCTACTGGATGGCCCGCTACCTCGAGCGGGCGGAGAACACCGCGCGCCTGATCGACGTCGGCTTTCACCTTGCGCTGACCCGCGGGGACAAGGCTTCTCAGGACGAGGAGTGGAAGTCGGTCCTGACCACGACCGGCCAATTGGGAGCCTATGAGGCCGCGCACAAGGAAATGACCGGGCCGCAGGTCTTCAATTTCCTGCTTCGCGACAAGGAAAACCCCGCCAGCGTTCTCAGGATGGTCGAGGCGGCGCGGACCAATGCGCGGGTCGTGCGCACAAGCATCACCAACGAGGTCTGGGAAGCCACCAATGACGGCTGGATGACCTTGAGCGAGATCCTCTCGCGCCCGGTGCGCGAGAGCAACCTGGGCGAAGTGCTCACGGCCATTCGCGGGCAGGCGACCCTGGTGCGCGGCGCCATGGGTGGCTCGATGCTGCGCAACGACGTGTTCAACTTCGCGCGCATCGGCACTTTCATCGAGCGCGCGGACAACACTGCCCGCATCCTCGACGTGAAGTACTACGTCCTGCTGCCGTCGGTCGCCTGGGTCGGCTCCAGCCTCGACAATGCGCAGTGGGACACGCTGCTGCGCTCGGTCGCGGGCAGCCGGGCCTATTCCTGGCTCAATGCCGGTTCGATGGATCCGCGCGACATCGCCCGTTTCATGATCCTCGACGGGCAGTTTCCGCGCAGCCTGGTGTTCTGCTTCGAGAAGATCCGCAGCAACATGGCCGGTCTCGCCAAGCAGTACGGGCATGAGACCGGCGCCCACGAACTGCTGCGCAACGTGGGCGCGCGACTGCACCAGACGACGATCGAGGAGATCTTCGAAGTGGGACTGCATGAATTCCTTCAGGACTTCATCGGCAAGACCAACCTGATCGGCGACGCCATTGCCGCCGACTACCGCTTTATTGAATGAGGCTCGCCTAGTGCTCCTGACCGTAACGCACACGACCCGTTATGCATTCGCCGACAGTGTCACGCACGGTTTGCAGCGCCTGAGATTGAAACCCAAGTCCACCCACGGCCAGGAAGTCATCGCGTGGGACATGGACCTCACCGGTGCAAAGCGCGAAGCCGAGTACGACGACCAGCACCACAATCATACCGAACTGGTCTCGATCGAGCCGGGCGTGCCCGAGGTCGTCGTGACCTGCCGCGGTACGGTGCGCACGATCGACAACAGCGGTGTTACCGGGCAGCATACCGGGCACATGCCGCTCTGGTGCTTCCTGCGCCCGACGCCGCTGACGCGCGCGGGCAACAGGGTCCGCTCGCTTGTCGCGTCGATCGCGGTCGACCGTCACGATACGCTGAACTTCCTTCACGCCCTGTCGCACGCGATCGCGGAGCAGGTCGAATACCTTCCGGGCACGACCGATGTCACCACAACGGCGGAACAGTCGCTGACCGCGGGGCAGGGCGTATGCCAGGACCATGCCCACATCTTTATCAGCGCCGGGCGGCTGCTCGACATCCCGATGCGCTACGTCGGCGGTTACCTCCTGATGGACGAGAAGGTGGAGCAGGAGGCGGGCCATGGCTGGGCCGAAGCCTATGTCCAGGGGTTGGGCTGGGTGGGGTTCGACATCTCCAACGCGATCTGTCCCGATGAGCGATACATTCGCGTCGCCACCGGATGCGACTACAGCGAGGCGGCCCCGTTTACCGGAATCGCCGTTGGCGCTGGGGAAACCGAGCTGGATGTGCATTTGTCGGTCGGCCAGAAAATGCTAGGAGGACAGCAGCAGTCCCCGTCGAGCGGGCAACAGCAGCAGATGCAGGGTCGTTGAGGGACCGCAAAGGTCGCTGGTGCCGCTCGGGACCGCTGAAGTGTGTGCAGGGGCTTAGAATTCCATGACCTATTGCGTGGGCATGATGTTGGAACGTGGCCTCGTGCTGATGAGCGACACGCGGACCAATTCAGGCGTCGACAATATCTCGACCTTCCGCAAGATGTTCCACTGGGAAGTGCCCGGGGAGCGTATCATCGCAGTGCTGTCGGCGGGTAATCTGGCCACTACGCAGGCCGTCGTCAGCCAGCTTGAAGAGCGCAACAAGGCGCCTTCCGATCGTCACAACTCGCTGCTCCAAGCCGAATCGATGTTTCAGGTGGCAACGATCGTGGGCAATCTCCTGCAGGATACCATCGCCGCGCGCGCCGCCGACAACGGGCAGAGCGCGGCGGGAACCTTCAGTGCCTCGCTGATCGTCGCGGGCCAGATCAAGGGCATGGAGCCGCGTCTCTTCCTGATTTACCCGGAAGGCAATTTCATCGAAGCGAGCTTCGACACGCCCTTTTTCCAGATCGGCGAAACCAAGTACGGGCGCCCGATTCTCATTCGAGGCTACGATCCGAAGATGAGCTTCGAAAACGCGGTCAAACTGATGACCGTGTCATTCGATTCCACGCTCAAGGCCAACCTCTCGGTCGGCATGCCGCTCGACCTTCTGGTGATCGAACGCGACAGTTTCACGCCGCTGCACGAACGGCGGATCGAATGGGACGACCCCTATTTTCAGTCGGTCTCCACCGGATGGGGCGAAGCCTTGCGCCAGGCGCTGGATGCCTTGCCGGACTATCGCATGGACACAGACCTGCAGACCGCCGCTGAGTGATCGCAGGCGGTTTTCAGCTTCCCGGAGCTTTTACGAGAGTGAGTGCGTAGCGGCTGCCTAACGGCAGAAACTCGCGCCGTCTGCTTCCAGGTGGAAGTGATTGCGATGCGCCGAATTGTAGTCCGGGCCGAGCACCGTGCCGAATCGCTTGCACGCGCTCTGGTGGACCACGCGCAGGAACCGGCGTTCCGCATCGGTCCCGCCGTCCCAGTCGTCCAGCACGCTGATCCGCCTGCCGTCTTCCAGCACGAAGGCGGACACGTCGATGGCATTGGCGGTGGCATGGCCGGAGCGGCGGTTGGTGCCCGCGACATTGCGACAACTGTAACTGCCGTAAGTCTCGATTCGCATGACCCGGCTGCCGAGGATCTGCTCCGCTGCGCGGTCGACGCCGAATCGGGCCCAGCCGGCAAAGTCCGTCGCCACCGAACAGGTGACGGGGCCGAGATTCGATAATTCCAGCGATGCCGTGTCGCTTCTCAGGCCGGAGAGTCTGACCGTCCCGATATTCGAGCAGCCCTCGCCGAAATACTGGTCGGGCAGGGGGGTGAACGAGGCGCGTTGCGCACCCAGTTCGGACAGGCATTGGCGGAACGCCGGGCGCGGGCTGAGAGTGCCGGAAGCGGGGCGCGAGGCCGTCTTTTGCGTCGCCTGGGGAATGTCCATGCAGGCGGCAAGCGGGGCCAGCAGCGGCAGGATGAGCAGGAGTCTGCGCATGAACAAAGTCTCGCAGGGATTGGTTAACAGAATATTGCCGCGAGCATCAGGGTTTGGCCTTTGCGACGAAACGAGCGCGCGCTTCACCATCTGGGAGCGGTGTTTTCCACTGCAATGCGATTGACAATTTCAGGTGGGAGACTAGAGGCGGCTCCGGGCCACGCGGTCCCAACGCCGCGCGAGCTCTCTGCAAGGAGAGTCTTTATGACTGATATTACGGTACCGACGCGCAAGCCTGCGCGTCCGCATTTCTCTTCCGGTCCCTGCGCGAAGCCGCCGGGATACTCCCCCGAAAAACTCAGCGTCGAATCGCTTGGCCGCTCACACCGCGCCAAGATCGGCAAGTCGCGCCTTCAGTACTGCATCGACCTGATGCGCGAAGTGCTGCAGCTGCCAGAGACGCATCGCATCGGTATCGTCCCCGGTTCGGACACCGGCGCATTCGAAATGGCCATGTGGACCATGCTCGGCGCGCGCGGCGTGACGACGCTGGCTTGGGAAAGCTTCGGTGAGGGTTGGGTCACCGATGCTGTCAAGCAGCTCAAGCTGGATCCGACCGTGATCCGCGCCGACTACGGCCAGCTGCCGGATCTTTCGCAGGTGGATTGGAGCAACGATGTGCTCTTCACCTGGAACGGCACCACTTCGGGCGTTCGCGTTCCGAATGCCGACTGGATCCCGGCGGACCGTGAGGGCCTGTCCTTCGCCGACTCGACTTCCGCCGTTTTCGCCTACGACATCGACTGGTCGAAGATCGACGTCGCGACCTTCTCCTGGCAGAAGGTTCTGGGCGGCGAAGGCGGCCACGGCGTCCTGATCCTCGGCCCGCGTGCCGTCGAGCGCCTTGAAAGCTACACCCCGTCCTGGCCGCTGCCGAAGGTCTTCCGCCTCACCAAGGGCGGCAAGCTGACCGAAGGCGTGTTCAAGGGCGAGACGATCAACACCCCCTCGATGCTTGCCGTCGAGGACGCGATCTTCGCTCTCGAATGGGCCAAGTCGCTGGGTGGCCTCGAAGGTCTCAAGGCCCGTTCCGACGCCAACGCCGCTGCGCTCGACAAGATCGTCGCGGAGCGTGACTGGCTCGGTCATCTCGCTGCCGATCCGGCCAGCCGTTCGAAGACCTCGGTCTGCCTGACGGTCGAAGGCGCCGACACCGACTTCATCAAGAAGTTCGCTGCGGTCCTCGAAAAGGAAGGCGCTGCCTTCGACGTCGCCGGTTACCGCGACGCGCCGGCAGGCCTGCGCATCTGGTGCGGGGCCACGGTCGACACCCAGGACATCGAGGATCTCGGTCCCTGGCTCGACTACGCCTACGCCACCGTCAAGGCCGCTGCCTGAGATTTAACCGTCATCCCAGCGAAAGCTGGGATCGCGGGCCGCATAGCACGACGTATCGCTGAACCGGCCCGCGATCCTGCCTTTCGTCAGGATGACGAATTGAGAGATTCGTCATGACCACCAAGCCCAAAGTCCTCATTTCCGACAAGATGGACCCCAATGCCGCGCGCATCTTCGAGATCCGCGGTTGCGAAGTCGACGTGATCACCGGCGAGACGCCGGAACAGCTCATCGCCCGCATCGGTGACTACGATGGCCTTGCCATCCGTTCGTCGACCAAGGTGACCAAGGAAATCCTTGCCGCCGCCAAGAACCTCAAGGTCATCGGCCGCGCCGGCATCGGCGTCGACAACGTCGACATCCCGGCCGCTTCGGCCCAGGGCGTCGTCGTGATGAACACGCCGTTCGGCAACTCGATCACCACTGCCGAACACGCCATCGCCCTGATGTTCGCGCTGGCCCGCCAGCTTCCCGAAGCCAACGCCCAGACGCAAGCGGGCCTGTGGCCGAAGAACGGCTTCATGGGCGTTGAAGTTACCGGCAAGACCCTCGGCCTCATCGGCGCGGGCAACATCGGTTCGATCGTCGCCAGCCGTGCGCTGGGCCTGAAGATGAAGGTCGCCGCCTTCGACCCGTTCCTCACGCCTGAGCGCGCCGTGGAAATGGGCGTCGAGAAGGTCGACCTCGACACGCTGCTCGACCGTGCCGACTTCATCACGCTGCACACGCCGCTGACCGACCAGACCCGCAACATCCTGAGCCGCGAAAACCTCGCCAAGACCAAGAAGGGCGTGCGCATCATCAACTGCGCGCGTGGCGGCCTGGTCGACGAAGAAGCGCTCAAGGACCTGCTGGATTCCGGCCACATCGCCGGTGCCGCCCTCGACGTGTTCGTCACCGAACCGGCCAAGGAATCGCCGCTGTTCGGCACCCCGAACTTCATCTGCACCCCGCACCTGGGCGCCTCGACCAACGAAGCGCAGGTCAACGTGGCTCTGCAGGTGGCCGAGCAGATGGCCGACTACCTCGTCAACGGCGGCGTTACCAACGCGCTGAACATGCCGTCGCTCTCGGCCGAGGAAGCGCCGAAGCTCAAGCCCTACATGGCGCTTGCCGAACAGCTGGGCAGCCTTGTCGGCCAGCTCACGCACGACTCGGTTCCGCGGATCTCGATCCACACCGAGGGTGCTGCTGCCGAACTCAACATGAAGCCGATCGTGGCCGCCGTGCTCGCCGGTTTCCTGCGCGTCCAGTCGGACTCGGTGAACATGGTCAACGCCCCCTACCTCGCCAAGGAGCGCGGTCTGGAAGTGCGTGAGGTCAAGACCGAGCGCGAAGGTGACTACCACACCCTGATCCGCGTTTCGGTGAAGACCGAAGCGGGCGAGCGTTCGGTGGCCGGCACGCTGTTCAACAACGTCGAGCCGCGTCTGGTCGAACTGTTCGGCATCAAGGTCGAGGCCGAATTGGCCGGGCACATGATGTACATCGTCAATCAGGACGCACCGGGCTTCATCGGCCGCATCGGTTCGCTGCTGGGCGAGAACGAGATCAACATCGGCACCTTCAACCTCGGTCGCCGTGAAGCCGGTGGCGAAGCCGTGCTGTTGCTCTCGGTCGACAGCGCAGTGCCGGAAGGCGTGCTCAAGCAGGCCTGCGAAGTGCCGGGCGTGCGCATGGTCAAGGCGCTTTCGTTCTGATCTGGGCCTGACAGCTCCCAACGGAAGGGGCCGGTGCGATGCACTGGCCCTTTCTTTTTTGCGGCGGCGAAGCAGGCGAAAAGCCCCGGCGAGTGCAGCTTTGCGCCTTGCGGGCCAAACGCATTCGACAATCCGCTCCCTTGCCGTTAAGGGCCCACCCATCATGCAGGATACCGATCGCGATCTTCTGCCCGAGGGGCTTGGTGACAGGTTGCCGCAGCAGGCGGCCGTTTCGCAGCGCGTGCGTCGCACGGCGCTGGATGCCATGGCGAGCCATGGCTACGAGCGGGTCGAAACGCCGACCATCGAATTCGAGAAGTCGATGGCGAGCCGCATGGCCGGCGTCCAGGTGCGTCGGATGTTCCGTTTCGTCGATCCGGTGTCGCTGCGCACGCTGGCGCTGCGTTCCGACATCACCATGCAGGTTGGCCGCATTGCCGCGACCGGCCTTGCCGCGGCGGCGCGCCCCTTGCGCCTGTGCTATGCGGGGCAGGTCGTCACCATCAAGGGCGACGGGCTCGACCCGGCGCGCGAACGGCTCCAGCTCGGTGCAGAACTGATCGGCAGCGATTCCGTGGCCGCGGCCGCCGAGATCGTCGAAATCGCCATCGAGGCGCTGCGTGCCGCAGGTGCCAGCGGGATCTCGGTCGACTTCACGCTGCCTGACGTCGTCGATGCCCTTTCGGCCGAAGCGTTGCCTCTTGCCGCCAGCCAGATCGAGGCCGTGCGCCAGATGCTCGACGCCAAGGACGCGGGCGGTCTGGTCGATGCCGGGGGCGAAGCTTATCTGCCGCTGCTCTATGCGGTGGGTCCGTTCGAAACCGCGATCGAGCGGCTTGCTGCATTCGATAACGCGGGCGTGCTCGCCGGTCGTATCGCGGGGCTGCGCGAAATCGCCGCTCGGGTTGACGGGAAAGCGCGCCTGACGCTCGATCCTTCCGAACGTCATGGTTTCGAATACCAGTCCTGGTTCGGCTTCACGATCTACGCCGAAGGCGTGTCGGGCAGTCTGGGCCGGGGCGGTACCTACCGCATCCTGGGCCAGCTCGACGGACAGGAGGGTGAACCGGCTGCCGGCTTCTCGCTCTATCCCGATCCCCTGATCGAAGTTCTGGCGAGCGAGCCGCAGGAAACGAAGAAGCTTTTCCTCCCGCTCGGCCACGATGTCCGCGTTGCCGAGCAGCAGCGCGCGATCGGCTGGACGACGGTGGCAGCTCTTGACGAAAACGACGATCCGGTGGCGCTGGGCTGTTCGCACCGCCTGGAAAACGGCGAGGCTGTTGCTCTCTGACCTCACGGCAAGGGGGCGGCGCGAATCGGTCCGCCGCTATCGGCAGGCCGGGATTTGTGGGGTCGTGGTTTCGTGGCTTGCGACAGGTGCGCCTTCTCGGCTGAGAGGGGCGCCGTTTTCGGACCTGTCCGGTAATCCCTTTGCGAGCGCGGGCATCGATCCAAGACCGGCGTTTCACACGACTTTTCTGGCAGTGCCCTGGCGCAAGATTCTTCGCGAAGTCCTGTATGGCCTGCAAGATCGCAAGGCTCAGGCCGCGACACGCGGCAATCGCCTTGGCACAAATTGTCACCTGCACCTTGCCCTTGGAGGCCACAGGGCCTAGGGCGCGCGGCGGACTTCAAACAGTAATGAAAGCGTGCAGGCGTTGGCCAACGTAACCGTGATTGGCGCCCAGTGGGGCGATGAGGGCAAGGGCAAGATCGTCGATTGGCTGGCGAGCCGGGCGGATGCCGTGGTTCGTTTCCAGGGCGGCCACAATGCGGGCCATACGCTCGTTGTGGGCGAGCAGGTATACAAGCTCTCGCTGCTGCCTTCGGGCATCGTGACCGGTACGTTGTCGATCATCGGCAACGGCGTGGTTCTCGATCCCTGGCACCTCAAGTCGGAAGTCGAGAAGCTTCGCGGCCAGGGCGTCGAGATCAATCCGGAGAACTTCGCGATCGCGGACAACTGCCCGCTGATCCTGCCGCTCCACCGTGACCTCGACGGCCTGCGTGAGAACGCGGCGGGCGCCGGCAAGATCGGCACCACCGGTCGCGGCATCGGTCCGGCCTATGAAGACAAGGTCGGCCGCCGCGCGATCCGCGTGTGCGACCTTGCGCACCTCGATTCGCTCGAGCCGCAGCTTGACCGTCTTTGTGCCCACCACGACGCCCTGCGCGCCGGTTTCGGACAGGACCCGGTCGACCGCGAAGCGCTGCTGAACGAATTGCGCGAGATCGCGCCTTTCGTGCTGCAGTTCGCCCAGCCGGTCTGGAAGCGTCTCAACAAGGTTCGCAAGGCGGGCGCCCGTATCCTCTTCGAAGGTGCGCAGGGCGTGCTGCTCGACGTCGACCACGGCACCTATCCCTTCGTCACCAGCTCGAACACGGTTTCGGGCACCGCGGCTAGCGGTTCGGGCCTGGGTCCTTCGGCGACCGGCTTCGTGCTCGGCATCGTCAAGGCCTACACCACCCGTGTCGGCTCGGGTCCGTTCCCGACCGAGCTGGACGACGAGACCGGCCAGCGCCTTGGCGAACGCGGTCATGAATTCGGCACCGTCACCGGGCGCAAGCGCCGCTGCGGCTGGTTCGACGCCGTTCTCACCCGCCAGTCCTGCGCGATTTCGGGCGTCACCGGCATCGCCCTGACCAAGCTCGACGTACTCGACGGCTTCGAGAAGGTGAAGATCTGCACCGGTTATCGCCTGAACGGCAAGGTCCTCGACTACTTCCCGAGCCATGCCGCCGACCAGGCCAATGTCGAGCCGATCTACGAGGAAATGGACGGTTGGCAGGGCACCACTGCCGGCGCCCGTTCCTGGGCCGATCTGCCCGCGCAGGCGATCAAGTATATCCAGCGCGTGCAGGAACTGATCGAAACCCCGGTCGCGCTGGTTTCGACCAGCCCCGAGCGCGAGGACACGATCCTCGTGCGCGATCCCTTCGAGGATTGATCGCGATGCGGCGGAGCGTGCCAAGGTTCGCTCCGCTGCTCCTGCTGCTTGCCGCGGGCGCCTCGGCGCAGGACGGGCAGGCACTCCCGGAAATCGACTTCGTTCGCGTCGACAAGTCCGACCGCACGATCCAGCTCTTTTCCGAAGGCAGGCTGGTGCGCGTGATAGAGCGTATCCAGATGGGCGATCCGGTCGGCCCCAAGCGCTTCGAGGGCGACCGGCGGACGCCCGAAGGGCTCTACGAGATCGACTGGGCCAACCCCGAGAGCGCCTACTACCTCTCGCTGCACATTTCCTATCCGAGTGAGGAAGACCGCGCCTTTGCCGCGGCTCGCGGTCGTTCGGCGGGTGGCATGATCATGATCCACGGCCAGCCGAACGGGCTGGCGCAGGGACGGATGCCGGGCGACTGGACCGATGGCTGCATCGCGGTTTCCAACGATGAGATCGAATACCTCTGGCAGACCGTGCCCGATGGGACGCGGATCGAGATCCAGGCCTGATGCTGGCCCTTGATTGCGGCATCAAGACCTTTGTAGAAATCCTGAGTCGTGACGGAACGCGCCGCAAGATCGGGGTGAGGCCGCCCCCGGAGTAATGTCCCCCATGCGGATTTCCAATCGATGACTACGAGCCTGACGCAACCTGCACCTGCCGATGACGAACAAGGCCGTCTTGCGGCCCTGCGGCAGCTGGAAATCCTCGATACCGAGCCGGAGGAGCCGTTCGAGAACGTGGTATCGCTGGTGCGCACCGTTCTGGGCGTGCCGATCGCGACGGTTACGCTGGTCGATGAGGACAGGCAGTGGTTCAAGGCGCGCCGAGGACTGGATGTTAGCGAAACCCCGCGCGACGTTTCGTTCTGCACCCATGCCATTCGGCAAAGCGAGCCGTTCCTCGTCAGCGATGCGCAGGTCCATCCGCTCTTCGCCGAGAACCCGCTCGTGCTGGGGGAACCCGGGATCCGCAGCTATGCAGGCATTCCACTACAGACCGCGGAGGGTTTCAACGTCGGCACCCTGTGCGCCATCGATGTCCAGCCGCGTGAGTTCACCGAGGCGGAAGTGGCGCTCCTGTCCAATTTCGCCCGCATCGTCGTCAACGAATTCGAACTGCGCCGCATCGCCCAGCGCGATCAGTTGACCGGTGCGCTCACCCGGCGTGGTTTCCTTGAAATGGCACGCCATGAGATCGGACGTTTCAGGCGCTATGGCAGGCCAAGCTGCCTGCTGCTGGTCGACATCGACTTCTTCAAGCAGGTGAACGACACTTATGGCCACCCGGCCGGAGATGCCGCGCTCAAGGCGCTGGCGGAAACGGTGACGCTCGCCAAGCGTCCGGTCGATCTGCTGGGCCGCCTTGGTGGCGAGGAATTTGCGGTGCTGCTGCCCGAAACCGAGGCTCCCGATGCCTTCTGGGCGGCGGAACGGTTTCGCCAGGCTATCGAGGATCGGGTGATCGAGCTTGCCGACGGCCGCACCGTTGCCGTTACTGCAAGCTTCGGTATCGCGCCGCTTACCGATACGGTGACTTCCGTGGAAGACTGGCTGTCACGCGCGGACGAGCCGCTTTACGCGGCCAAGCATGCCGGCAGGAACCGCTGCGTCGTGGGCGGCAGTTCCTGAACCCGTTTCGTCAACGCGGGACTTGCTTCGAGCAGCCTGGCGCAGGCTTCTCTCAGAAGTCGACAGCGATACCCTTGTGCACCCAGTCGCCATAGCGCGTGGGAGAGAGTTCGCCGTCGGGATCGAGCGAGTCTTCCTCTGCCTTGGCGTCTTTGGGCTGCGGCGCGGGATCGTTGGTCCAGTGTGCGGGCTTCCGGAAGCCTTCGGGACGTTTGGTGGCGCGTTCGGTCATTGTCCCCATGTGGTGCCACTGGCGGGAAAACGCAATCCGCTATAGGGGCAGCGGCATGGACATTCCCGGCCTTCCGGCGCGCCGTGCCGCGCTCAACCTCATCGATGCCGTTCTGCGGCGCGGCGAAACCCTGGATCAGGCCGCAGGTGCGGCCCTGTCGCGCGTGCGCGGCGATGCCGACCGGGCGCTGACCCGCGCGATTGCCGGCGAGGTGCTGCGCTGGAAGGCGGACCTCGACGCACTGATCGACAGCGCCACGCACCAGCGCCTGCCCGACGATGCCAAGCCGCGCGCGGTCCTCGAACTCATGCTCGCGCAGGTCCTGCGCCTCGAAACGCCGCCGCATGCGGTGATCGCGACGGGTCTGCCCTTGCTGACCGGCGGGCCGAGGCGGCTGGCGCATGGCGTATTCTCAACGCTGATGAAGCGGGAGGTCTCGCTGCCGGAGGTGCCGACGCTGCCCGATGCGGTTCGCGCACGCTGGGGCAAGCGGGCAGCGGACATCGCTCAGGGCCTTGCCGAGCCGCCGCCGCTCGACCTTGCCTTGCGCGAACCGGAAAAGACGCAGGAGTGGGCGGAAAGGCTGGGCGGTACTTCGCTGATGCCGGGGCACGTCCGCCTGCCGCGCGGCGCAGCGGTGGAGAGCCTCGAGGGCTTCCGCGAGGGCGCATGGTGGGTGCAGGATCTTGCAGCCAGCCTGCCCGCGCGGCTGCTGGGAGCGGGCGAGGGGCGGCGCGTGCTTGACCTTTGCGCCGCGCCCGGGGGCAAGACCCTGCAACTGGCCGCTGCCGGCTGGGAGGTCACAGCGCTCGACATCTCCAAGCGTCGCCTCGAACGGCTGAAGGACAACCTCGAGCGTACCCGTCTGCGCGCCGATGTGGTCCAGTCCGATGCCTTCAAGTGGGAGCCCGGCGCGCCATTCGATGCGATCCTGCTCGATGCGCCGTGCACCGCGACCGGTACCAGCCGTCGCCATCCCGACGTTCTCCACCGCATCGGTGCACGGCAGATTGCGGAGATGGCCGAGTTGCAGTCGGGCCTGCTGGCGCGCGCGGTCGATTGGCTCAATCCGGGCGGATCGCTGGTCTATGCCGTCTGTTCGCTCGAAGCCGGGGAGGGGGAAGCCCAGGCCGCGCAAGTGGCGCTGACTCCGCAACCCATAGCGCAGGACGAATTGCCCGCGGGTCTATCGCCCACCGAAGAGGGATGGCTGCGGACCGATCCGGCGATGCTGGCCGAGGTGGGCGGGCTCGACGGCTTTTTCGTGGCACGCTGGCGCAAGACCTGAAAGCCGCTGCAGCGGGCAACCTTGCGTCGCTTTCGTGGCGCAAGGCCTGCGGTCAATATCACGACGAGCATGTGTCCGAGCTGTCCGATGTGAGCGAGTTCATCGCGGCGTGAATTCGCGATCCCCGTTGTTGCCTTGCTTGAGATTTCCCGGTCCGTGTCGTAATTTCGGCTCCTGACGGGGCTGGTTTCGTTGAGGGCGCGACCGATCGCCGATCTGCGGTGCTTCGCATCGATTTGCCGTTTCCGCTCCCAGCGAAGGCCCCCCGTACATGAACGATGCCAGCGAAAGCGTTCCCTTGCTGAGGCGATTTCGCGAAGGCTGCGGGAGGTAGGGGGAGCAGGTCTGTTGCGATCCTGCAGCGTTGCAGTGGTATTACCGGGGCGGCGCCTGCCCCTGATCCTTCAGCTCGACGACCAGCGGCCGGCATGGCGTGGCGGAGCGATTGGAGGCGGCGCAAGCCCCTGCCGTCGACTCTGCGGCGACAGGGACTTGCACGACTTGGATCGGGTCAGGCCTTGACCTTGGCCTGAAAGCTCTTGCGCAGCTTCATAAGTTTCGGCGGGATTACGGCCAGGCAGTAGGGATTGCGCTGGCCTTCGCCTTCCCAGTATTCCTGGTGGTAGTCCTCGGCGGGATACCAGGTGGCCGGGCCTTCGATGGTGGTCACGACCTTGCCGCCATTCTCCTCGTTCGAGCGCGCGATGGCGGCTTCGGCCCCGGACCTTTGCGCATCGTCCAGCGGAAAGATCGCCGAGCGGTACTGCGTGCCGACATCGTTACCCTGCCGGTTCAGCTGCGTCGGGTCGTGCGTGCCCATGAACACGTCGAGAATTTCGGCATAGGAGATCGTCTCGGGGTCGTAGGTCACCTTGATCGCCTCGGCATGTCCGGTCGTGCCGGAGCAGACCTGCTTGTAGCTCGGATTCTCGACGGAGCCGCCGATATAGCCGCTTTCGACCTTGCTGACGCCGACGACGTCGCGGAACACCGCTTCCGTGCACCAGAAGCATCCGCCTGCCACGATTGCCGTTTCCATGGTTTGTCCTGTCCTTGTCGTTCGGGGGGCATTCAAGGTCAGGAACATAGGAAGCTGTCCTGCCCTTGTCATCGGGAGGCGCTATTCTCGCCTTCCGGTCCGGGTTGCCTTTGTCCCGTTCTTGTCTACTTTTCCGACACTTCGTCTTCGCTGGGAGAATCGTGATGCGTCGAACACTGGTCGCCCTTTCCTCGTTTCTGGGCCTGTTGGCCGCACCGCTCTCCGCCGCCACGGTCGAAGCCGGTACCGAGGCGCGATCCGAGGCCGATTTCTGCAAGGGCTGCGAAGCGCTCGTCGAATTGGCCCTGGCTCATCCCTCACGCAAGGACGACCACGGTCGCGATGCTTATCGCCACCCGGCGGAGACCCTGTCGTTCTTCCGCATTCGGCCGGACATGAAGGTCGGCGAATACGAACCGGGCAGCGGTTGGTATACGCGGGTGCTTGCGCCCTATCTGGCGAATGAAGGGCATCTGACCGGGCTGTTCTTCAATCCGAAGCAACTGCCGTTCGAAGCGGACGACATCAATGCCACCGCCGCCGGTTTCGCCGATCAGGTTGCGACATGGACGGGGCTTCCGGCCCGGAGTTTCTCGGGCATGACTCTCGAAACCGTGCCGGACGACCAGAAGGGAACCTTCGATCGGATCCTGGTCGTGCGCATGATGCACAACATGATGCGCTGGAACGTCGCCGACGGCGAGATCAAGGCGATGCGTGCGCTGCTCAAGGACGAGGGCCTGCTCGGCATCGTCCAGCACCGGGCCAGGGCGGACGCGCCTTATGCGGTCAGCGACGGCAATCGCGGCTACTTGCGCGAGGCGGATGTGATCAAGTTCATGGAAGTGAACGGCTTCGAGCTGGTCGGCAAGTCCGAGGTCAACGCCAATCCGAAGGACACCGCGGACTGGGAGGAGGGCGTGTGGACCCTGCCGCCGTCCTATGCGCTGAAGGATAAGGACAAGGCGAAATACGCAGCGATCGGCGAAAGTGACAGGATGACGCTTCTGTTCCGCAAGCGGCCCTGATAAAGGGCCGGCCCATGGCCGAAATCACTGTCGCAGCACTGCAACTCGCCCTTGGCTCCGCCGACGAGGCGCAGAACATCGCCGCCGTTTCCGCTCTCGTCGAAGAGGCAGCGGGCAAGGGCGCCCGGATCATCCTCCCGCCCGAGCTGTTTTCGGGCCCCTATTTCTGCAAGGTCGAGGAAGAAGAACTCTTCGCGCTGGCGCGCCCCACGCAAGAGCATCCTTCGGTCATCGCGATGAAGGCGCTCGCCCGCAAGCTCAAGGTGGCGATCCCGACCAGCTTCTTCGAGCGGGACGGACACCACTATTACAACACGCTGGCCATGATCGATGCCGAGGGCGAGATCATGGGCACCTATCGCAAGAGCCACATTCCCGACGGCCCCGGTTATGAAGAGAAGTATTACTTCCGGCCGGGTAACGACGGGTTCAAGGTGTGGGACCTGTTCGGCACGCGTATCGGCGTGGGTATCTGTTGGGACCAGTGGTACCCGGAATGCGCCCGCGTGATGGCACTGATGGGAGCGGAACTGCTGTTCTATCCCACTGCCATCGGGTCCGAACCCTATGACGCCACGCTCGACACCAGCCGCATGTGGCGCCGGGCCATGCTTGGCCATTCGGTTTCGAACTGCATGCCGGTGATCGCTGCCAATCGCATCGGCATCGAAGCCGAAGCGGGCAGCGAGCAGACCTTCTACGGTCACTCCTTCATTACCGATGAGTGGGGCGATTTCGTTGCCGAGTTCGGCAAGGAGGAAAGCGGCGTCCTTGTCGCTACGCTGGACCTTGCGCGCGCGGCCACGCACCGCGCCGGCATGGGCTTCTTCCGCGATCGCCGCCCGCAGCTTTACACCCGCATCGCGCAGGACGTCTGACCGTCTTGGCGAAGCACCGCTACCTGATCGCACTGGGATCGAACATGCGGCACCGCAAGTATGGCGATCCGCACAGGGTGCTCAGGGCTGCGCTGGCCGCGCTCGACAAGGGCAAGTTCGAAGTCGAGGCCGTTTCTCCGCTTATCGACTCTGCGCCGCTGGGACCTTCGCGTCGGCGCTATGCCAATGGCGTTGCCATCGTCAGCACGCATCGCGATCCGGACGAGGTGCTGCACAAGCTGGCCAAGATGGAGCGCAAGTTCGGCCGAAAGTCGGGTGGACGGCCCTGGGGCGCGCGGGTGCTGGACCTCGATATCGTCCTGTGGGACGGCGGTCCATGGACCAGCGACAGGCTTGTCATCCCGCACCCGGCCTTTCGTCAGAGGGATTTCGTGCTGGGGCCCGCACTCACGATAGCGGGTGGATGGCGCGATCCGTTGACCGGCTTGTCGGTAAAACAGTTGCATGCGCGCTTGACCAAGCCTCGCCCTGTCCCTAGTTGACCCTTCCGCAGCCGCGAAACGGCATCGTGGGCCCGTAGCTCAGTAGGTAGAGCAGCTGACTTTTAATCAGCGGGTCACAGGTTCGAATCCTGTCGGGCTCACCATAATTTCAACTATTTAGTGAAATTATTCGCTGCGGAGCCAAGTTTCCACGGTGGCCAGCAATCAGATAGCAATCAGGCTGTAATTGCGTGTTTGTGATCGGGGATGGCCGAAATGCCGCGCGTTAATTTGGAAGGTCTTTGGACAGCATCGGCTTGGCCGCTGCCCTGATTGGTGCCGCTTCGGCCGGGATCAGCGCATGCCTGGATTGGTCGCAAGCCGGCTTCGACGCTCCACACTGTCTGCCAATATTGCAGGATCCCGGTTGAAGCTCCAAACAGTGGCATGAACAATCTTTAATCCGGCCACCTGGATCGCCTATGTACGATTGCCTTCACCGCTGCAGCGAGGATCGGCATGGATGAACGCGTCAGAGAATTCGTGAATGGAGTTGTCGACGGGGTTGCGCTCAACCCTGCTGAAGTTCGCGACCGCGTCTGGCATTTATTCATTGATGTCGACGACGAGCGGAGTCGGGTGGCCCTGCTATCTACCTATGACGCGGCGATGCGGGTTACCGTTGATCACATGAATGCCGAAGGCGAAGAGGTTGATGGCTTTCTCGGCGCCATAGCGACCGACAAGTGCGCATTCGTCATCCTCGAATCCATGGTCGATGATGTGTTCGTCGATGCCGACGAATTCGACCGCATCGTCGACCGCGAAGTCGGTGCAGGGCGAATGCATGGTCGTGAGTTTATCTACCACGCGAAAGAGGCGGCCAAGGTGGTTCGCGAGCAACGCGAGGCCTGGTGGATGCAAGCAGGCGCCGGCGGCGCCACTGTGCATTGATGCTACGTGCACACGGGTCCCTGACTACCTCGCGAGAATGATATGCCGTCGGATGATGGCTCGAATCTCAGGGCTGCAGTATTGGTAGGGATGACCCTCGAGCCTCCCACGCCAGAGCTTCCGAGAACGGTCTGAGCCCGATGCACTACCCGCAGCGCAACAGGCCCGGCGATTGTTGTGTGAGGTCAGCCAACGGTCAAAGGGCTGCTCCCTCATCCGTGGGAGCGGCCCTTTCCACATCTGGCAACTGACTGCCGATGTTCTCCAATGCTGGGACCGTGGCGTCATCTCGGCCCAATTGTTAACAAAGCTTAATCTCTGCCACTCACATGATCCGTTAACATCTGGGCTCCCCCCCGAAACAGGAGAGTCGCAATGGACCGTCGCATCGGATCGTTGATCCGCGACCTCACCAGGTCACCGAAACTCAGTCCGGGCGCTGCACGCAAGAGGATCTGGGGCTTGGTTGACAAGGTGCAGGGCGAAGAGGACATGGTCGCGCTGATGCGCGCCTATGACGTTGTCATGGGTATCGCGATTGATCATCTCGAACGTATGGGCCAGGACGTCCAGACCCTGCGCAAATTGATGTCGGCGGACCGGCAAAGCTTCGCCCTCGTCGAGGCGATGCGGGATGGTGCAGGCATCGAGCCCCGCACCCTGTGCCGCATCGTGGATCGGGAAGCGGCGGCCGGGCGGATGACGAGGTCGGAGGAACTGCTGACATTGGATGCGGCGGCCCGGAATCTGTCGCCACGGCAAAGAGCGGCGGGCCGCGCGGTAGGACTGAAGTGATCAGCCTGAGGGCGGCGAGGACTTCGCGCGACAGGTGCCAGACCTGTCCTTCGGGCGCTGCCGCTCACCGCATTCGCCGCACCGCTCAGCCGGGTTGGTCCTGCGGCGGCGGTGTCGGCCCCCTACATTGGCGCAGCCTGGAGAGGAAACGGAGCGAACCATGATCCGACAGACCGCCGCCTATAGTCTAAAGTTCGCGGACGATAAGTCAGGTCCGGCGAAGACTATTGAGTTTCAAGCCGAGGACGCGAGCGAGGCCTTGGTCATTGCCAGGACAGAGGCAGCGGATCGGGATGTAGAGCTCTGGAAGGGCAACAAGTTGCTCTGCCATCTCAAGCACGATGAGCATGACGTCTGGGAAATCAGTTAGAGCCAAGGCCACAAAGGAGAGGGGTGACATTGTCCGTCTCGCCGCGCGGTGATACCGAGATCTGCAACCGCGCGCCGGCTTCCCTCGCCAGCGTCCCGAGCCAGACCCAGAGACCGGAGCCCCGAGGCAAGATGTCAATGGAGAGGCCAGTGACCAAGCAGGGCCGGTTGTAGGGCCGCTTCGGAAGGGGCGGCCCTTCCCATTTTTCGACATGCTCTGAATTGTCCGTAGGAGCCGCTGGGAGTGTGTTGCGATTCTGGATGGGTCGTGACTTATCTGGCGCCGCTTTCGTCTCGGAGCGTGTCGCGTTGGCCGCCTGCGGGGGCATTCCGACAGATATTTGCGGGTCCTACCTACGGGTCTGGCGCACCCTAAGCGCTGGGAAACCCCTTTTTTCGGGGCTGAGCCGGTTCGAGGCATTCGTGACAGTTAGAAGAGGCAGTTTCGGGCCGGCGTGGAGCGACGCGACCGAGGGCTAGGGCGTCATGGAGGGGCGTACTCCTACTTCTGCGTTCTTCTGGTACCTTCCAGCGCCATGCTATTGAGCCCGGGCTTCGATGACGGAGGTTCGCATGCGGATTCGCCTTGCTCTTGTTGCACTCTCGATGTTGGTTGCCTCGCCGGTCTTGGCCCAATCAGTTCTCACCCCCAAAGATCGTGCCGCGGCGTTTCGTGCCGCCGGCTTCAGGTTCGCGGCCGGTAAGTGGTCAGCCTGCGGTGATCCGGGAACGCCCAGCTATTCGCCGGGGCAAATCGAGACAGTCCGCGACCTCAATGGCGATGGCCGCCCCGAAGCCGTGATCACCGAGGGCGGCACCTATTGTTTCGGCATGACGGGCACCGGTTACACAATCGTGAGCAAACAGGCCGACGGCACCTGGAAGAACATCACCGGCGGCACCGGCATTCCGAATTTTCTCGCAACAAAGGGTGTCGGCGGCTGGCCTGATATCGAGATCGGTGGTCCGGGCTTCTGCTTCCCGGTCGAGCGCTGGAACGGCAAGGCCTACGTGCTCAATCGGCATCAATACGATGGCAAGGCGTGTCGGCCGCAGATGTAGATGCGAGGGGCGCCCGACAAAGAAGACCCGGCACAATGGCCGGGCCTTCACGGGTCTGGTCGAGTCAGCTCGGGAGCGGGGGTTCCGAAGAGTGCCACCGAGAAGACTCGGGGCGGCGTATGCATTGAGATCACTACGGAAGCCAGCGGGAAAATGCGCCCTCGGCGAGAATGGGCTGGAGGGATGCTTACTTGCGCAAGATCAGCCAGACCGAGAATCCGATCAACGCGAACAGGCCGACCAGGAACAACATTTCCATGGCGTTGACGGTGCGCTCAAGCGCGTGCCGGGTCAATGTGGTTAAATGATCGGCGAGGAAGCGATTTCGGGCATTTGGACAAGGGGTATCAGGCGGCGCCTTCAGTGCTTAATTCCGCCATGGAAGAGGCCCGCAATCCATTCGAAACCGGCATCGATGGCGCTCCACAGATCGGCGAAAGCATGGACCACTGGACTTTTGCGACCTAGGGCAATGACATCGGCCAGGAAGAGCCCGATCGTTCCGAGCAGTGTCCCCATGATTATCAGAGTGAGCATCGGTTAAGCCTTGTATAGGATCAGGGCATAGTACGTCGCGAACGTCATCGCGAGGAGCGGGGCGCAAAGCAGCTTGAGGTATGTGTGCCTGCCTTCTCTGGTCACCCATACCAAGCTGAAGATCGCGGCTGCAACCGCCCATGAGGTGAGCGCAGCGCCCGATGTGATAGCCCGAGCCTGAGGGACGTAACTGGCATCGTTGACCTGCGGAATGACTGGCTCGACGAGGCTTAGGGATAGGGGAAACAGGACCTTGGTCGCCTCGAATTGCTGCAGAACCGCGAGAGACGTAGTAGCCGCGGCAAGCGCTATGCTCAGGTCCAGCGTTGTTCTTTCCAGCTTCCAGGACTTCGGGGCGAGCTCTTCGGCGACCCAGAAGCGGATGCCCACGGTGATCAGTGCAATGCCGCCGAGATACCAACCTGAAGGTGACGGCCAAGCGATATTGAACATGGTGAAGGCGCACAGGGGGAGACCCCCGAAAGCGATCAACATCAGTATGAATATTGCCCATGCGCGCATGCCACTCCCCTCTAGTAGATGCTCGCCCCAGAATAGCGGTTTAGGTCAGGTCCATTGCAAGTCCTTTTTCCGCTTACTTGCGGCAGGTCACGCATTTGACCGCAGAGCCTTGAATTAGGCCCGCATGATCATCCGATCGGGAAGCTGCTTGCTCCTGTTTCGCTGCGACAATTACCGGGCGCTGTTGCGCAACTGGTTCGGCCGGAGTTGGGGAGGGAGCGGCCGCGGCGATCACCGCCGCGGGCGGCGCCTCTATGGGCTGAACCATCACCGCTGGCTGGATGACTGGTTCGGCAACAGTGGCGGGCAACGATGGTTCGGCACCCGAAGCCTCACGCCTGGTGCGAAAATCGGTGAGGTCAGAACTGCGAGCAAGCGTGGTGAAGGTCGGCGCGGGCGTTCCGGGCTTGGCGATCTGGAACGTAAAGGGATAGCGCTCGCCATTCCAATCAATGAGAATTGTGACCGGTGCAGGAAAGGATCCCGGCTTAACCTTGTCGATCACGATCTTGCCAGCGTAGCTTTCGCCGGGGTCGACGGTGGTCAATTGCACGACCTGATCGCCCAAAGCTTCAACGGTTCGATCGAGCTGCGACTGGATCGCCGCGATGCCAACGCCGGTGCCAGCCGCTATAGCCGTTGCCTGGAACTGGCCGGCGGCGCTCGGCATGCTCCAATAGCTCCTGTAGGTCCCATGCGGGGTGATGAAGGTGTTGCGGTAGTGATCGCGCTGGCTCGCAGCACCGGCCGCGGCCAAGCCCCCAACAAGGGCAAGTCCGATCTGTGACCAGGTCGCCCTGTTCTTGGCCCGTCGCACAAGCTCATCCTTCGAGAAGACCGGGACTGACTTGCTGCCGAAGGTGGCATGGACGTTCTCGATCCCGATGTTGGCTGGCCGATCGGCGTCATTGTAAACGGCGATGCCGAAGACGAGACTGCCGTGATCGAAGGGCAGGGGTGTGATCTGCACTACGCCGTCGCGCAATTCCATGTCGACGGTCGGGACGCCTTTTTCGTAGCGGACCGCCTGCTCACCGTTTTGGATCGGTTGCACCAACCACTTCGGTTCCGCTGCTGCTTGAGTGGAGATGCTGAACAGTACAACGCCAGCCGCAAGTTTCAATTTGTTCATCGTGTGCCCCCAAACTCCCGAATCGGAAGAAGTCGAGGCAATATGAATTCAGCTTGCGGCGAGTTGTAGTTTGTTACCCGAAATAGACATCAAGTAAGCCGTTGTTTCTCGTGGCATCGTTTGCATCTTTGGTTTCTTAGGGTGCGCAACAGCGAGATGGCTTGATTCTCATTCAAGCTATTTCTTGCTGAGGACGGCCTTCAGCTTTTCGTCTTTGCCTGTTAAAGCCCACCAGACCTTCCTGAGCCGACCTGGTTCATTCTCCGGATGCTGATTTTTCTGCCATTTCTCGTATAGCCAGCGGAACTCGCAGAATGTTGAAGGGCGATCCTCGCGAATAGAGAGCATTAAAGGCTCGAGCGCTTTATAGTCTCTCATGAACTGGCTGTGATACCAGTGCTTGAAGAACTTGTCGTCGAATACCCCATTTCGAATGCCTAGTGCGACGAGTTCGTAGGTGTTCATTTGGTCTATGACTACATTTCGGTCGTCTTCGTTCGCGGGGGTGTGGTCCTTGAGGTCCACAAAAGTAAAAGTATCAGCTTTGTCGCTGTCTCGGCGCGTGAGCGAGATAAACTTATCGTACAGGATACGTCCGCCATCATCGACGAAGGTCTTCATGACCATATCGAGCGTAGCGCGCCGTCGGTTCGTCCGCCGAGTGTAGATTAGAACTGTGATTGCGGTGGCTGCGGAAATGAGGATTGCTGTCGTTGAGACAATCTGCGCAATTTGCGCAACCTTCTGAAGTTCCACTATACCCCCCAATAAAAAAGCGCCCCGATCTAATCGATCGAGGCGCCGCGTGTAAATAGGAGGTCGGGCTTAGTTGCCGCCCCAACCTTCTGACATAGTGACCTGCATACGCATCTCCTTCCAGTTGGTTCACCTCCGAGCGCTGAGCTTCAGGCTCTTTCGCTCCGTACGTTCATATATGTCTACGCAACCGTTAAGGGCAACTGAATTCCCATTAATTCCCATTAATTCGCAGTTTTTCACGCCCTTTGACAGATCCGCAGTGCAAAAAACGAGACAGTCTGATCGGTCAGAATCGATCGGAAGTAACTTCCAAAAATCGAATCAGCGACCTTCGGTAGGTTACATTAAAAGTAGTTAATGAATGGGTGGGAATGCACGTCCGGCACGGCTCTTGACTCCTTACCACATGGGTCAACGTCTAACCGTCTAAATTCCAGGCATACCCATCGCGCTGGCCGCCTTGTCATTCTGATCAGTGTCCATCTTGAATGCCTCGTCCGCTTTCAACCTGGCACAGTAAGCCTCGTTCTCCTTGGCCCAGCTCTCACGCGTGATGCTCTCATCCTCGTCGGCCGTGAGGATGAAACCGCTGGAATAGCCGCCACTGACCATGGATGGCGGCAACGAACCGCGCATTGCCAGTTCGGTTTCGAGGCGGCGAAGAAGGTCGCGCAGGTCCTCCCAACTATCCGCACCTGCCTCCAGGTTCAGGACGATCCGCCGTCGCGGAGCCTTCTCGCGTTGCATGCTCACCAACCTCTCCCCATGCCGATCGCCTCGTCGAAGCGGCCGGGATTTAGGTGCCGGAGATCAATTCTTGAAGAGGTGTTGGCGACGATTTCTGCTCCGGGTGAACTGCGTGCATTGCAGAAATGAAAAGGGCGGCCAGACCCAAAAGCCTGGCCGCCCGAGCCGCCCGCCAACGAAAGGAAGAAAGTGGGCGGGGGCTCTAATCCGGCGGTCCGCCCTAGCCGCCGGAATTCGTCACGGCATCGGCACCGTTTGGACAATGCGGGGCTGAAGTGCTGCCCCCTTACCGACAAGGCGCTGCAAAGCGCCGAGGACGTCGCTGGGCACCGACTGAGGCGGGAGATAGGGCAGAAGGCCATCACCGCCGAGTATGGCTCTCAGCGCCTCGCGAAGGTGCCTGAGGTTATGGGTTCCTGCTCCCGTGACGGTTTGCACCGCGTAAACCGCAGCATAAAGAGCGGGCAGGGCAGCGACCGCATGCCTTGCCTCGGCCATGAGAGCATCGATCAATGGGCCGGCCGCCTCCGCCGCGCTCATCTTCGCTTCATCCTTGGCAAGGTTGATCGTGGGCTGAATTTTGTCGAGCCGGCGCCTTAACTCCCGCAACCCCTCCCGAAGCGAGTCCCTTTCCGCTTCCATGGCGGCGCGTCCTGGTCCCGCTTCTGCGGCGTCCTGCACGTCGCTATCGAGGAGCAAGGCATCGGCTACGGCGACACCATCGGGCACTCCGCCCGCCTGCAAAGCCCCGGCCAGTTTAAAATATCGCTCCTCGGTGCGGCTAATTGCGGATTTGATCTCGGCTCGCTCGGTCTCGAGTTCGGCAATCCGCGCGTTCTCTGCCGTCAGATCGAGCGTTTCGAAGGCTTCCGCGACCTGGCGCATGATTTCGCTGTCCATGATCACTGCCTCCTTTCCTGCATCTCGGCGATGACCGTATCCCAGCCATGATTGACGCGATGCGATGCATTGCCGCCCCCGGGGGACCGAAAGGCGCGCGCCTGATCCCGGGCTTCTTCTTCGTTCTTCGGCACAGGCGTCCTTGCCAGCATCTTCACGATGCCCGATCCGGTGAGCCCGGCCAGGTCATCGTCGGCAAGTATCGCAAGGGCCAGATGTGCTTTGCCCTTGCACCTCGGATCAGTCTCGACAGCATGGGCGACGATCTGGATACGCGTCCTGGGTTTCGCCGGACTGGTGACGGCTGCGCTCGGGCTGGGCTCTGAGCCCTTGCGGCGCGGCGGTTCATAGGCGCGCTGGCCGGACCGGATTCGCGCCATTGCGGCGGCGGCCATACCGGTCCTGCCGGACTGATCCATCTTGATATCGAGGCGTTCAATCATGGTGTTGCCTTTCTGTGTCTGGAAAAGTGGCGGCCAGGCTTGGAATTGGCTGAGGACCTGACCGCCGAGTTGCCCAGCAAGCGAAAAACCCCTCGCTACTGGGCTCCATGGCAGGGCGAAGACCGCGGCATTCGCCCTGGAAGGACTGCGTTATTGTCGCACCTGAAGCGCGGCCATGACGGCGAGATGATCATGGTTTTCGGGCATCGGGACCGTGTCGAGCCGTCCCGCGAAGACCAGCCTGTTTCGCGGCAGTGCCCCAATTACATCCGAGACCGAAGACGGCACCGGGATACGTGCCCGCCAGGAAAGCAGGCTGTCTTGGCCGATACAGCCGGCGGCGGCGTTCCGAGTCTGCCTCACTTCACGCGATCCTGCCCCGATCGCAGAATTCAGTGCCTGCAAGCCAGCGTAGCATTCCATTAATTCTTCCGCTGCCTGCTTGGCTCTCGCTCGCAGAGCATCGGCTAGAGGTTTTGCGGCAATTGCAGCCTTGCCGGCAGCACCCCTGTGCAAGGCGCCCAGCTTGCTGCGCACGTCGTCACTTCGACCCTGAAGTTCCCGGATCGCTGCGGCAAGCTGTTCGCGCTCGTCCTGTAGCTGGTCCGGGCTCGGTGCCAGTGCGGCAGCTTCAGAGGTATGTGCGCCGGCAAGAAGGGCATCGGCCACGAGGCCCGCGGCCTTGCGTCCGGCTTCACGTCCTGCGCTCCGTGCCGCCAAAGCCTGGTTGATTTCGGTCCGGCGGGCATTTGCGCGCTCGATCGCGGTATCGATGTCGGCGCGCTGGGCTTCGAGTTGTGCCAGTTCGGCTTCTTCGCCGGTGAAATCCAGAGCGGCAAAGGCTCTGGCGGTTTGGTCGAAGATCGGATTCATGTTGCAGGTTCCTTTCGTTTGAAGATGGATCAGGCAGCGTGGGCAGGGGCCATCCGGGCGATGACGTTGTCCCAGGCCTTGTTGCCGGTGGTCGTGGCGGGCTTGCTGGCCGGTGCGACCGACTTGCCTGTGTTCGCGGCAATCGCTCGCTCCCAGACGGTGGCGACACGGTTGCGCCGTGCATTTGCGACCGCTTCGGCATCAGTGGGCATTGTCGGCAGAGCGGCGATGATGTCCGCGGCGCTGCGGTCAGGGGCACCGCCAAGCAATCCCGCCGCAATGCTCCGCCGGCCCTTCGCGTGGGGCGATCTCATCACCGCATCGTGCCGGGCGCGCTGCCGGGTCTGCTCGATCTGTGCCGCCGTTGGAGCCGGGGCCTTTGGGGCAAGTTTCGGGGCCGGCGTGGTGGTGGCCGCAGGCGTTGCGACCGTCCGAACCGGCGCTTTGCTCGCACCGCCTTCAGCGAGTTTTATGCCATTGGGATCGAGCCCGTTCGCGGCCCGGAATGCTGCAAGCCTGGAACTTCTCGTACCGGTGCCGATGGCTTTGAGCTCATGGGCGTCAATCCTGAAATTGCTCATCGTCTGCTTCCTTTCGTTCAAAAGTTCTGGATGAATGGGAACCGGCTGGCGCCCGCCGCTGAGCCGCCGCCGTTCGCTGCGATCTGACTGAGCAGAGCGATCATGGTCCCGTAGTTCTGGTTCGCTGCCGTTAGCTGGGCGGAAAGCGTCTCGGTCTGCTGATCGATCGAGGACCTCACCGTTCCGGCGCTGTCGAAGGGGCTGTCACGGTTCTCGGCGATCGAGACGACATTGGTCTCGGCGTCGATCCGGCTCTTTGTCAGGTCCGTGACCTCATTGAGCCGGTCGAAGTATTGCTGTTGTGAGCCGTAGAGCTGGCGCTCGATGTCGAGCAGCTCCTGAGCCGCTGTCGCGTAGTCATCGTATGCCGTGGTGTCCCCGGATGCGACCCGGTCCGCCAAGGGCTGGTAGCGAGCGAGGGCGTTCTGTTCACGGCTGCGGAGCGAGAGACCACTGTCGCCGATCGTGAGATCGTCAAGGAGTGACTGGAGCGAGTCGATCACCCGTTCCTGCGTATCCTTGATGATTTCGGCCTGTTTGATCCCATACAGTTCCTGCAGGTCCGCCCATTCCTCGGTGCTCGCTCCTGCTTGCATGGCAAGATCGATCAGCTTCTCGAACTGCGTATCGAGATCGTCCAGCGCGGAGCCAAGCGGGTCCCGATACTGCTTCAGTTCTCGGAAGACGTTCTCCCAGTCCAAGGCGTTCTGCAGGGCCTTGTCGAGGTCGTCGCCGGCTTTGAGGAGACGCTGTGTCGAGTTGCGGATGCCTTGGATCGCGCCGCGATCGATGGCGGTTTCCAGGGCGTACTTCATCGCCGCTTCCTGGTCCTTGTCGAACTCGGTCGCGCCTTTCTTGATCTTCAGGCTGGTGCCGCCGGTGTTGACGCGCCAGTCACCGTGCCGGACCCCGAGGGTGATCTGGCCGTAGTCTCCGACACTGCCACCGAACTGGTCGGCAATGTTCTGCAAGGACTCGTTGAAGCTGTCGCCGGCTTGCGTGACGGCATCTTCGTACTTGCCGGAATTGCTCTGCAACGTGGATCCGGAGGAGGAAAGCAGGACCCGGGCCCATTTGGTTTTCTTGAAGAGACCGCCAAGCAGGCCGCCGGCAATCGATCCGAGAATGTCCATTCCCGGGATCGGGATCAGTGATCCGATGGCGCCGCCGATCTGGGCTCCGGTCGTGCTGGTCTTGATGCCCAGCGCTTTCATGATCCCTGCGCTTTGCGTCCCGGTCTGGACACCGCCGAGAGCCTTGTCGAACTTGCCCAGGATCTTGTCGGTTGCACCTTTGCCGAAGAGGTCGGGGCCGAAGTCGAAGGCGAGACCGCGAAGCCCGCCAAGGACGCTTCCGACGGTGCCGCCCACCAACTGCCCGGCAACCACGCCGGAGAGGGTGGCGCTCAAGTTCCCGAAGAACTTGGTGCCCAGGATATCATCGAAGCCGGCGAGAAGCGGGTCGACGATGCCGTGCGCCGTCATGTCGGCGAGTTCGACAATCGAAGGTCGTTTCAGACCGACCGCTTCGGCCTTGTTGCGGGTGACGACGATGTCACCGGTACCGGCATCGATGTAGCCGTTGTCGTTGGCGGCGATCGCGTTGGCCGCGGCGAGGATGCGCTGTGCTGCGGTCTCGGTTGCGGTGGCCAGATGGTCGGCCCCGGTGCTGGCTTCGTCGACGCTGGTGGTGAGGCGACTTGTTGCGCGGCCGAGCGGTGAGCGCTGCCTGAGCTGATCCTCGATTTCCTGGAAGACACCGCCGAAGAGCTGATCGGCGAGGCGGGCGCCCTGAAGATCCTTCAGCGACTGTTTGAGATCGCCGAAGAGATCGGCCTTGCGACCGGAAAGCAGGCTGGTGAGGTCACTGCGCGCCGTATCGAGCACCGCGATCTGGGCCTCGAAGAGGGCTTTCTGGCGTTCGGCTTCGCGGGTCCGCTTCGCTTCGATCTCGGCCACTTCGGCGGCCCGGCGCTTCAGTTCCGGATACTTGTCGAGCAGGGCCTGAAGTGCGGCGGCTTCCACCTTCCGGCCATCCGCAGTGAGGGCGGCAACCTTGGCCCTGAGGTCTTCCTCGGAGCCGAGTTTCTCTTCGAGGGCATAGACCTGCTGCAGTGCTGCTGCTTCGTCGTCCCGGCCCTGGGCAAGCAAGTCCTGGATGGCGACGCGACGCTCGCTCGCCTTCTCGAGATCCTCGACCGGGCGGACCAGGGCATCGATGACGGTTTGTTTCGCGGTCTTGGCGTCCTCGATCATGCCTTCGAAGCCGATCGGTTTTCGCTTTTCGAGGTCCTTGATCAGGGCATCAAGTTCGCGTGTTGCCTGCGCCGCCTGATCGATGAACTTCGGCGAGGCGTCGAACTTGTCGTTCAAGCGGGCGATGGCTTCGGCGGCGTTGTCACCGAAGCGGGCGAGGCGTTCGGCCTCCTTTGCCGCCTTGTCGGTGCCGCTGCCTTTCTTCGCCTTGGCCGGCTTCAGGAGCGACTTGCCGCCCTTGCCATCGAGGAGGGCGAGGCCTTCCTGGTAAACCTTCTGATTGGCCAGTTCTACGCCGAGGTTTGCATAGGCCGAGGCGAGTTCGGTGAATTGCTCCGTCGTGATCTTGCCCTCGTTGCGGAGCAATTCGAGCTGGCGGACGGCATCGTCGGTATTGATCCGGCCCGCGGTGAAATCGCGTCCGACTTGGGCTTCGATGCCGGTGCGTCGCCCGATGTCGAGCCCGACCGGACCACCGCCGATGTACCAGCTCGGTTTGGTCGAAGAGGTGACGGTGCTGCGCGCAGCGGTTTCCCGTTCCTGGCTCTGCAGCCTGGCAACAATGAGTTGTGCCCGGGCCAGCGCGATCAGTTCGGCGCGCTGCGTCGAGAGCTTGCCGGTAGTGAGGTCGACGACATCGCCGAGAATGCCTTGGGCATCCTTCATGCTGTCCGTCGCAAACTTGACGTCGTCCATGGCCTCCGAGGTGTTGATCAAGCCGGAGATCAGCGGACCGAGGAGGGCCGTACCGGCAAAGACCGCGGCACCCCAGGGCCCGGCCATCACGCTGGCAACCCGTCCGACAGCGCCGCCCATGCCAGCCATCTGGAATGCTGCTTGTGAGCCCTGCTGTGCGAAGATGGTGAGCGCCGAGGTGCCCATTTGCGCCTGAATGACAGCATCCTGCATCTGTTGGCCCAGACCGATCATGGCGAAGCGGTGCGACCCTGCGGAGCGTGCCGCGTTATCGTTGGCGGCTCTGAGATGGTGGTTTGCCGTGGCGGCAGCCTCAGCGGCACCGGCTTCGCGATTGAGTTCGGCTTGGACCTTGCCCAGCACACCGGCATGAACTTGCGCCGCTGCGGCGGCTTCATGTTCCTTTGCTGCGAGAGCCTCGGCAGCTTCGGCAGCAAGCCTCAGTTCGCGCGACATCCCGGCATCTGCATTCGATGCGGCGCGGGCTGCTCTGGCATATTCCTCGGCCGCCGCGGTCCTGGCGTTCTGCAGGGTGATTGCCTTGCGCATGTCGTCGAGACCGAGATCGAGCGATCCGAAAGCGGTGCGCTGCGCCGAAATCGCCCCGGTGAGCGATTTGTCGATTACGCCGCTGAGTGTCTGGAAGTCTCGACCGGCAACGCTGGTGACATCGGCGATGTCGTTCTTCAACCTGGCGAAGATCCCGCGCTCTTCATATCGAAGTTGTATGTAGGCGGGCAGTTCGATGGCGCCATTGCGAGCCATATCAACGAACCTCCTTTGCGAGTTCTGATGCGAAGATCGCGGGCAGCTCGGCCCGGACCTGGTTCAGGATTTCAGTCAGGTTCACTCGCGCGGACCGTGCGGTGCGGGGGATTCCGACGAACATCACGACGAGGTCGCGCTTGACCTGGTGTCTGCGGGGCGCCCCGCGCTTGGTCAGGTTCTTCGCGCTGCCCTTTCGTCCGGAGAGGTCGACGCCGACATTCTCGACCGCCAGGATCGGATGGCCGTTCACGGACTTGAGCAGGATCAGGGGGCCGATCTTGGTATCGAGACCACCGTCGCGCCACAGCGCCGGGGAGAGACGCCGACGGTTCGCACCCTTGCCGACGAGGCGACGGGCATTGTCGGTCGGGATCCAGAGCCAGCGGCCTCGCGTCGGCGTGATCTGAGCGCCCTGAGTGTAGGCTGCAAGGGCTCCGAGGGTGCGCTCCGAACGTGACCGGGTGAAGAATTGTGCCGAGGCCGAAAAGCCATCGGTGCCGCGCCGGACGACCTGATCGTCAGCGGAGGAGCCGATCGCGTTGCCGAGCCGGCCGAGACCTGCACCGGCGAAGCGCTGGCGAATGGCGGACTTGCCGCGCCGTGAAATGGTGTCGACCGTTCGCAGGCCGGCGCGTTCCAGGTTCAGTTGAACATGTCGGCGATAGTCCTCGATCACGCCCGGGCTGGGCATCTTCAAGTCGGCGCTGAACATCACATTAGTTGCCATCGTGGATCCTCTCAGAGATCGCTCACGTCGTCATCGAGGACGCCGGGCGGGACTTCGGTTGCGCGGCGGCTCGAAGACCGGCGCGAGCGGGAGGGGGTGGATTGTTCGGCGGGGGTGCAATTCCTGCGGGGCGCAGAAGCTGCGGGGGTGGAACCGTTGCGGGGGGCAGGGGTGGAGACGAAGATGTTCCAGACTTCATCGTCGGCATCGCGATCGCGGAAGCCGACCACTGCGGCGCGGCCCAACCAACCAGAGAGATACTGGTTACCGGCTGCTGAGGTGCGGAGCCGCAAGTCCATGAGGTGAACCTTGTCGCCGCTCATGATCCCATGGCCTCCTTGGAGACGTGCGACCCCGGACGCTTGTGCTTCTGGCACCGGCGATTGGGCTCGAACTTCGTTGCTGTTGTCGGCATCGAGAACTCGAATGGGTCGCCGCAGCGGGGACACCATGAGCGCCATCGGGTTAGGGTTGTCCTGGTGCCGTCACGGCGCGTGTACGGGATCGATCCCACGATCACATATCGTTGCCCGCGATAGGTGCGCTCAGTGGTCATGCTGCCGCTCATTTCGCAGCACCTGTTTTGCAGCACTTCGTTGCAGCGCGTTTGCCGTGCAGTGCCGCACCCACCACCCCTAAAAGGGTGGTGGTGGTGCTGCACCGCTGCACGCAGCACTGCCGCACCTTGCAGCACCTTGGATTTCGAAGTGCTGCAGAGGTCATGTAAGATCTCCCGCGACGACGAATTTTCTGAGTTCGCGATTGGCGTCCGGAGCCTCTTCGATCCGGAGGGCACCATTCCTGATCCACTGCTTGATGATTGCCTTGACCTTTGCCTTCCCGGCCCGGTCGGTGACATCGACGCCGAGGACTTCACCGACCAGATTTCCGACCCAGGCAGTGGCTTGGATGCTCTCGCGCCACTGTGATTGACCGAGCCTGCTCTGGACCTCGCGGAGGTCGGAAACTGACACATCGTCAAATGGATCGGGAAGCTTCCAGGGCTCGACTACTGCGATGCTGTCCGAAGGCATGCCGTCCGCGGCGTTGCCGAGCTCGACGCCGACAAGCTGGAACCAGTCGGCGGCCTCGGCGGGGGCTCGATTTGCTTTGTCGTCCTGGACGCGGATGAAGCGGCGCCGTTCATCGGCGGCAATGCCAAGGCGTTGGGCTTCGGCTTCGTCCATCCGATTAAGGACCAGGGTCGATCGCGCCGCGTTCACGAGCGAGCTCGCGCCTCGCGACGACATCGCCGTCACTTCGCCCGAACCATTCTTGCTGGCATGGTGGACAAGGATAACGACGCAACTGGCGTCCTTCGCGACCCGGGCCCATGCTTTGGCGACCTTGTCTATTCGGCCGTTATCGTTCTCCTCTACATCGTGGCTGGAAACGAAGGGATCGATGACCAGAACATCGATGGCCCGGCGTTTCAGTTCAGCCGTTATCTTGTCATAGACGGGTTGAAGCAGACGAAATCCGCCATCTTCCATTGTCGCCGTGCACAGCGTGCGACCGTCGAGTGCGCTGTCGACGAATAGCCAGCCATCGAGATCGAGGTCTGTCAGTTCGTAGTGCAGTGCTGCAGCCTGGATTGCCCTTGAGAGTTCTTCGAGATCGTCCTCGAGGTTCCAGATCCAGACCCGTTTCCTGCCTCCCCATACGTCCTTTCCAAGTAGCGGGCGTCCGGTAGCCATTGAGACGGTTGAGGCGGCAAGGAATGTTGTCTTGCCGACGCCGCCAGGTGCGATGACGCAAGCCGTCGTGCCCCGGAGAAGCCATCTTCCGAGCACCCAAGGTCTTGGCGGAATTGAAGCCGGATCACGCCACAAATACGGTGTCGCTTCGATCTTTTGTGCCGGCGTCGTTTCTTCGATTGAATCGGAGAACTGCCTCAGGACGGCGGCTGGATCGGCATCGGGCCTTTCCATTTCCAACAGGGCCAGGTGCAGAGCCTCGCGCGCCCATCGCACTTCCGCTGCCCTGACGACTTCGGCCGCGCTTTCGATCGGCGAAACCATCGCCAGATCGCTCTTTTGCAGATTGTTCAGATAGCTGACGCCACCAAGGGCTGTGAGGTCCGGATCACCCTTCAATGTTCGATAGACGCTGAGCACATTCGGTACCTGTCCGCTGCTCGTGATGCCCTGAATTTGTTCCCAGATGCGGGCATGCACCGGGACAGCGAAGTGCGTCGCTTTCAGTTGTGTCGGTAGATCCTCGAGCCAAGCGTTATCGAAGAGCGCCGCGCCGAGCACGGCCATCTCGGCAAGATCGTGATCATCTGACAAGGAGGCGGGCGCTGTGCTCATTCACCCTCGCCGCTCATACCGAGATCGAAGAGCGGAAGTGCGTGCTGATCGGCCATCTCTGCAGCATGGGCCAGCGCGACGCCGCGGTCCGAAAACCATTGGCGGCGAGCTTTTCGTCCGCAGCCGATGTGGACTGTTACTGCGGTGAGGTGGGAGCCTGCGAGATCATGACCTTCGACCATTACGGCGCGGATCGCGCGATGCTTCAGGAGTTCGGGGATCTGGATTTCGACCATATCACCGCCCCTTCGGTCCGAAGACGGGACGCTTCCAGCCCGGAACATCGAGAACGGCGGCAAGCGTTCCACCGTGTTGGTTCAGGTATGCGCGCTGGGCTGCGGCGGCTTCGCCGAAATCGGAGAAGCGCTGCAGCTCGGTAACCGGGACCCATCCGATGAGCGGGGGCTGCCAGACCTGGAAGGAATAGCCAACGGTCTCACGAGCATGGAATGCTATCGGCAGTGTTGCGATGCGGGGGGCGTCATCAGCCATGAGCGCCTCCCAGGGCCAGCGGCGCTACGATCGCAGCATGTTCGATAGGTAGTGCATATCGCGCAGCGAGTGCTTGAGCGCGGAATCGGCTGAGGGTATAGGTTTCCGCGTCATAAGCGGTTTCCTGGAGAGCCCCGACGCCATCCCCCAGATGCGTCGGGGTTTTCTCGTGGCGGGCCATGTTAGGCGGCCTCGCTTGTCGAGCCGATCAGCTTGCTTTCAAGCCAGGCATCAAGATCTGCGCGACGATAGCGGACGGCGCCACCGAGTTTCGCAAATTTCGGTCCTTCGCCGGTTACGCGGAACCGATCGAGTGTTGGCTTGCCGAGTTTGAGGTAGTTCGCCGCTTCCTTCGTCGTCAGGACTGAGCTGGCGGCAATGGGGAGGGATGCCGGTTGCTGGTTCATTGCTGTCGCCTCTTTGTTGTTGGCGACAGTCCAGTTATGTCATTCGTTGTTTGATGTCGAAGGACTTAAAAGCGGTCTATTTTAAATCCGTCCCTGCGCACTTTCGAAGCGCTTTTCGAAGTTGAGACTTTTTCGATTCATGGCAGCCTTTGCCATTCCAAAGGATGGCAAACCGATCAATAACCTTTGATTTCGGCCGTCCCAGAAGAATGGCCTGTTTGGCTCTTTTGACAATATGGTGATTGTCGAACACCTGTTTACGAGGACGCCCTTTTGGGCGAGGTAGGCCGCCCGGTAGTTGATCGCGGAGTAGCTCAACTCCGCTGACCTTACCTTCAAGTATGCCGTCGTTGCGTAATCCTGTTCGCCTGAAGATAAACTCCCCGCCCAAGCACTGCGCAAAATCACCGATCTCCTCATCGACGAGGAGTGGAGAGGTTAGCTCCTCTGCCTCTTTCCAGAAAGTCCAGAAAAGCGCCGGTATAGTGCCGTCAGGTTGTGTGGGAATGCGCTCGGCATCTGCGCCAACGTGAAAAAATAACGAGAAGTCCTCGGGATTCTTTGGGCGCGAACAGAGCTCGCCAGTGCCCAATTTTTCGATCATTTCTTTCGATGCGAACTTACAAGCTGCGAGATACTCGAAGTCCGATAGTCGCTTTTCAACGATCAACTCGAGCGCCTCCTGCATTGGCACCCACTTTGACATAAATTCCGCCTCCACCGCGGTTCCGCGTTGATGACGGGGGAAGGGGATGCGGAGTGTCCCCAGCGGCTGGCCGGCCGCCCCCGTCGCGTCAGTTATCTCGCTGTCTATAATCACCGGCAAGGCCGATTTCTGCCGCTTTCCACTCTCCCTGTCAGAGGCGAGCGACAGATCGTTTTCGACAGTTCAAGCAGTTCTAGGCCTGAGCATTCGGGCCCTGAGCAAGGGCGGCCAGACTGTCTTGCTTTTCCATCACAACCAAATCTCGCCTCTCCAACTGTTCCAGCTCGGACAGATATTCACCGGCCATGGATAGAGCGTTAAGTCCGTCCAGCGCGGCATCAGAAGCTGTCGATCCGGTGGGGAGTTGTTCCGTTGCCGTTTCGAAATCCTCCTGAGCGTGGCTCAGAAGTGACCGCAAGTAGATCAGGAGTGTTTCAATCCGGTCGCGGGCTTGCCGTTCGCTGATTATCGGGCGCTGGGTCATCTTTAATGTCTCCCGCCCAGGGCAACCGGTTGTTCCCAGGCCTCGAAGTCGGCGTCGTCATCATCTGAGCCATAGTGCATGATGCCGTGGCGCAGATACCCGCCGCAGCCATCGTCGGCGGCCTCGCAGCGGTCCTCGTCGCCGTCCTCGGTGTCATCAGGATCACCGGGATAGCCGCGCCAGTCGGTCAGATCTTCCAAGCTGTCATCATGAGCATTACAGCGGTCTACGTCGCCGTCCTCGAGATCAATGTCACCGTCCATAGCGTCCATGATATCGATCGCGACGGCAACAAACGTGGCCAACTCTTCTCGGTTATGCCTCGCCATTGCAGTAATGACGGCTTCGGCGGCGGAGCGATTTGCGATGTAATCAATGTCCATTGCGCCCTCCCATGTCCCAAAGCGAGCGAATGGCGGAAAGGATGGAACGGACATGCATGTCCAGCGCATCCCCCATTGCATCAAGAGCCTCGAGATCGCCTCTCAGGAGGGCTTGGCCTCCGTGCAGTTCTGGCGAGCCGATGGTGTGATAGAGCCCGGTCCAGAGCTTGGCTTCAATCGCCTCGGCTCCGGTTGCCGTCGTTCCGGCGATGAGATTTTCGGCGTGCTCGATGCCGGCCCATAGCAACTTTTCGTCCGGGCTCAGCCTGCCCGATTCCGATCTCTTCGCTTCTGGCATCGCATCTATTGCGGCGTAGGCGGCCTTTCGCATCTCCCACGCGGCGAGAATAGCGGCATCTGCGGTTGCCACGCCGTCCGGTGTCTGTACTTGGGTATCAGCCATTGCATCGACTCCTATGGTCGGTTGATGGTCAGGCCCGGCTCGGTGCTCCTACACCTTGCCGGGCCGCTTCCGTGGGACACCATGTCCCGCGAAACTCATAAGGCGGCGCGGATCGGCACCACCTTCGAATCCTTCTGCTTCTTGCTCACAATCGCCTCGATGTGCGCGGCCCAGCTCTCCAGCGCGGCGCGCTTCTCATCATGCCAGTCGTGGCGTTGATAGATGCCGGCGACACCGGATTTGGCCCCGCTGACATGATTGAGCACGGCCTCGGTTACCTCGAAGCGGACGCCCATGCGTTGAAAGCCGGTGGCCAGGGTGCGGCGCAGGTCATGGATGCGCCAAGCCGGAAGGGGCTGCTTCTCTCGAGCCTCGCTGATTGCGGCGTCCAAGGCATTCTTGGCTTTCGTGATGCCACTGATTGGTGTCCGGCCTGTCGTCGTCAGCGCGAAGCCGGATTTCGGCCAGCGCTTGCCGTCTGGCTTCTCCTCCTCGGCCTTGATCTGCTCGGCGAGGGCAAGCTGGTCCAGTTCGGCAATGACGGGCTTCGATAATGGCACGATATGGGCGACATCATTCTTGGCCCGGTCGGCCGGAATGGTCCAGGTCGCCGTCGAGCGGTCCAGCTCGGCCCAATTGATCGCGGCAACCTCGGACCTGCGTTGGCCGGTCAGGATAAGGAGGCGGAAGAAAGGGCCGAATGGATCAGTAAGCTTCGCACTGGCTTGCCAGACGAAAACCAGTTCAGCGTCATCCAGGACTCGATCGCGCGCCTTGGGGGCCTGCGGCTTCACCATGCTTGCGAGTGGATTGTCGGGAATGTCGCCGCGCTTGTGAGCCCAGCCAAAGAGTATCGACGCATAGGCAAAGACAGAACGCCGCATGCCGCGCTGCTTTGCCGGTATGGCGTCGATAACAGGCTGCAGGTCCGAGCGAGAAATGTGCGGCATCGGCTTGCCTTGGAGGCGGGGCTTTAGATGATTGTTGACGACCAACTTGGCCTGTCGGACCGATGATGGCCTCCGGCCTTTTTCATTCTCGTAGTGATCGAGCCAAGTCGCCGCGACATTCTCGAAAGCGAGTTCGCCCTCCAGCCTTGCCTGTTCCGCGGCGACCCGAGCGGCTTCATCCTCCGCGGCGATCGCATCGATCTCTTGCTGTCTGGGATCGATGCCTTGCGCGACAAGTGCAGCGAGATCCTTTGCACGCTTCCTTGCTTGGTCTGGAGTGAGTTTGCCATGCTTGCCGATCGTGTAGCGCCTGGCTGGTGTCCGTTCGGCTTGGCCGGGGCGGGCGAGGCGATACTGGAAGACGTAAACCTTGCCCCCGGCGGGTGTGACCTTGAGGCCGAAGCCGGGGAGGTCATCGTCCCATAGCAACCAGTCCTTGCTCTCCGGATTGGCGGCGTCGACTGATCGCTTGCTGATCGTGCCGGTCGGCATCTAAGGGGCTCTCCGCTGCGTTCTAGCAATCAGATAGCAATCAGGAAGAAGCTAATCAACGATAATCGTCGATAACGTCAGATAACAAAAATGACGGAAAACTGAGGATATTGTCATCCAAGCTGGCTGGGGGTGGGGATATAAATGCTAACTTTTAATCAGCGGGTCACAGGTTCGAATCCTGTCGGGCTCACCACTTCTGCAGCGGCAGCGGCAATCCTCACAAAATCGTGTCTCTCGGCCCGGGCGCTGTCGCAGCCTTGCGGTGTAATCTACTGTTCTAAATCGCCAAATAAAAACCACGTTGTCAGCCTTAACCAAAGTAGCTGGTCGCGGCGCAACATGGTAACTTGTGGCCACAATTCTCGAGGGGATTCCAGGGGCGTCGACTTGGTCTGGCCGGTCTGGTGGCCGGATTGTCAGTGGGGGGCTGCGTGGCGATCATCGAGTTTGCATGGAACGAGTTGAAGCCGGGTGTGCTTGCGGATGCCTTCACGCAGGGCGCGGTCGCGGCGATGATCGCGCCGGACGATACCTTCCGCGACTTGTGGGACAGGCTGATGGCCGATCAGCGCGAGAAGCTTCCGTGGGAAGTTACGCTGGCCGAAATAGCGCACAATCACCATGGCAGCGGAGAGATCACCGACAGTCTGGGCGACGTGATCTATTTTCGTCCCAGCCTGCACGGCCACATCGCGCGCAAGTTCGAGATTACGCAAGGATCCGGCCAGTTCGCGATGCGACCGGGCGGCTTCGTACAGGACGGCATCCTCGTGACGCCGTCGGTCGAACTGCTGGCCGATTGCTGGGCTCTGGTGGCCCGGATCATGGCCGCCATGACGCCCGATGACATGGCACCGCCATTCTGGCGGGTCTCTGTCCAACGGCTCAAGTACCAGTGCAGCGTGGCCGCGCTGGATGGCCTGACGGCGCTGGTGGGCAACTCGCTGGGGCGTTGGGGGCAACTCGGCTTCGCGATCGATGCCGCCCGGGCGCGTGCCATGGGGCCGTTTTCGGCCAAGGGGCTGTGCGATGTCTTCGGGCTGATGAGCCTGCTTCCACTCGCTTCGTGGCCAGCGAAATGGGCCAATGCCCGCTTTGCCGATCGCAGCCGGGTCAACCGCCTCGAAGCCGGTGAGCACCTGATCGAGAAGCCCCACTACGACACGCGCTACTTCAGCGCGATCAGTGGCTCTCGCGATACGATCTGCACGCAGGTTTTCGTTGATGGAGGCTGGGTCAATCTCCCTATCGCAAGGGACAGTCTGGCGATCATTCCGGGCAAGCTGGCGCGGCGGGAGCTGGGCCTTCCTGCGACGATGCACCGGGTGATCCATCGCGAGCCCACGGACCCGCCGTTCTGGCAGAATGCACGGGATTTCAACACGACACTGCTGTTCGGGGCCAAATAGACTCAGCGCATTGGGGGGGGGCATGCGCCTCAGCCTTCAGGAACCGAAAGCCTTGTGGCGGACTGGAAGCGTCCATGGCATGCAGCATCGCGTGCCGCATGTCGGGATGGCGCCACCGGCTTCGTGGCCCCGCGCTTGGCGGCCCATCCACCGAGCCGAACGGACAGGAGAATGGAAATGAAAGTGGTGGTGACAGGCGCAGGCGGTTTCGTCGGCCGGCAGCTTGTCTCTCGTCTGCTGGAGCGCGGCGATACGGTCGTTGCCTTGGACGCGCAGGCCGGCGGCATAGCGCACGGTGTCCGGGCCGTGGCAGGCGATCTTGGCGCTAAGGCCGTTCGCGATGCGGCCCTGGCTGGCGGCTGCGATGCGCTTGTTCATCTCGCGACCGTTCCGGGCGGTGCGGCAGAGGCCGATCCCGGGGCATCGCGGCGGATCAATGTCGATGCCATGTACGACCTGCTGCTGGAAGCGAGCGCGCTGCGCCCGGGTTTGCGCGTCGTCTATGCCAGTTCCATCGCTGTTTTCGGCGATCCCCTGCCTGCGCATGTCGACGACGGGACGCCGCTTTCGCCCAAGATGATCTACGGCGGGCACAAGGCGATGATGGAGGACGCGGTGGCGATGATGTCCAACCGTGGCCTGATCGACGGCGTAACCGTGCGCCTGCCCGGTATCCTTGCGCGGCCCAAGGGGCCCTCGGGCATGAAGTCGGCCTTCATGAGCAACCTGTTCCATGCCCTCAAGGCAGGAGAGGCATTTACCTGCCCGGTGTCTGCATCGGGCATGATCTGGGCGCAATCGGTGGCGCGCTGCGCCGAAAACTTCGTTCATGCGCTGTCGCTCGATACCGCACTGCTGCCGCCCACGCGGGCGGTGACCCTGCCGGCACAGCGGATCTCCATGCGCGACCTGGCTGCGGAGGTCGCGCGCCAGTGCGGCGTATCCGAAGATCTGGTGACGTATGACGCCGATGCGGAACTGGAAGCCGCCTTCGCCGCGCAGCCGCCTCTCGCGACGCCCGCGGCCGAGAAGGCCGGGTTTACCCACGACGGCGATATCGCGTCGCTGGTCCGCAGTGCGCTCGCCACGCTCTGAGCGGCAGCAGGAATCAGAATGGCCGGAGCGCGCTGCGCACTCCGGCCATGCCCTGAAGTCATCGGGAGAGGGGGATGCCCCCTTAAAGGTTGCCGATCGCCAGGAAGCGTTCTTCGCGGCGATGGAGCAGGTCCTTGGCCGGAACGCCCGACAGTGCGTCGATCTCTTCGGAAATGGCCGCACCCAGCGCCTGCGATGCGGCTGCGGGATCGCGATGGGCGCCGCCCATCGGCTCGGGCACGATGCGGTCGATCACGTTGAGCTGGAGCAGGTCCTGGGCCGTCACGCGCATGGCGGCAGCAGCGTCTGCAGCGCGCTCACCGGTGCGCCACAGGATCGAGGCGCAGCCTTCCGGGCTGATGACGGAATAGACCGCATGTTCCAGCATGAGAACGCGTTCGGCGCTCGCCAGGGCGACGGCTCCGCCCGATCCGCCTTCGCCGACGATCGTGGCGACCATCGGGACGGGCAGGGACAGGCACGCTTCGGTGGCGCGGGCAATGGCCTCGGCCTGACCGCGCTCTTCGGCTTCGACGCCCGGGAAGGCGCCTGAGGTGTCGACCAGCGTCACGACCGGCAGGCCGAAGCGTCCGGCCAGTTCCATCAGGCGCACCGCCTTGCGGTAGCCTTCGGGCTTGCCCATGCCGAAGTTGTGCTTGATGCGGGTCTGGGTGTCGTGGCCCTTTTCATGGCCGATAACCATGACGCGCCGGTCGCCCAGTCGGGCCATGCCACCCACGATCGCCGCGTCCTCACCGTAGAGACGGTCGCCGCCCAGCGGCATGAAGTCGGTGAAGATATGGGCGAGGTAGTCACGCAAGTGCGGCCGTTGCGGGTGGCGGGCGACCTGCGTCTTCTGCCACGGCGTCAACGATGCATAAGTGCGCGCCAGCAGTTGTTCGCTCTTGGTCTCGAGCTTCTGGATTTCGCTCATCAGGTCGAGGCCGCCGGTGTCGGCGGTCGAACGCAGCTCGTGGATGCGCGCCTCGAGGGCGGCGATCGGTTTCTCGAATTCGAGATAGGAGATCATTTGGCCTCGCTTTCGGCTTCAGCCTTGTCGGCCAGCCACTGTTCGAGCCACTTGATCGTGTAGTCGCCGGACTGGAAATCCGGATCCTGGATGATCGCTTCGTGCAGAGGGATCGAGGTCTTGACCCCGCCGACGACCATTTCGCCCAGCGCCCGCTTGAGGCGCATGATGCAGCCTTCGCGGGTGCGACCGTAGACGATCAGCTTGGCAACCATCGAATCGTAGTAGGGCGGAATGCGGTACCCGGCGTAGAGTCCGGAATCGACGCGCACGTGCATGCCGCCGGCCGCGTGGAAAGTGTCGACAAGGCCGGGGGAGGGGACGAAGGTCCACGGATCCTCGGCATTGATGCGGCACTCGATGGCGTGGCCCTTGAACTCGATCTCGTCCTGCGTGACAGACAGCGGCTTGCCGTCGGCAATGCGGATCTGCTCGCGCACGAGGTCGACCCCGGTGATCGCTTCGGTCACCGGATGTTCGACCTGCAGGCGGGTGTTCATCTCAATGAAGTAGAACTCACCGTTTTCCCACAGGAACTCGATCGTGCCGGCGCCGCGATAGCCCATGTCGGCCATCGCCTTGGCAACCACGCCGCCCATGCGCGCGCGCTCTTGTGCCGTGATGACGGGCGAGGGGGCTTCCTCGAGCACCTTCTGGTGGCGGCGCTGCAGCGAGCAGTCGCGCTCGCCCAGGTGCACGGCTTTGCCATTGCCATCGCCGAAGATCTGGAATTCGATGTGGCGCGGATTGCCGAGGTACTTCTCGACGTAGACGGTGTCGTCGCCGAAGGCGGCCTTGGCCTCCGAGCGGGCCTGGCTGACCATCGTTTCGAGCTGGTCTTCGCTGGGCACGATCTTCATGCCGCGTCCACCGCCGCCCGAAGCGGCCTTCACCAGCACCGGGTAGCCGATTTCCTTGGCAAGCTCGCGGATCTCGTCGAGGTCTTCGACGGCGCCCGGCGAACCGGGGACCAGCGGCAGGCCGAGCGCACCGGCAGTGCGCTTGGCTTCCACCTTGTCGCCCATCGTGCGGATATGCTCGGGCTTGGGGCCGATCCAGGTGATCCCGTGGGCTTCGACGATCTCGGCGAACTTGGCGTTCTCCGAAAGGAAGCCGTAGCCGGGGTGAATCGCGTCAGCCTGGGTTATTTCCGCCGCGGCGATGATCGCGGCGACGTTGAGGTAGGAATCGCGGGCCGAGGGCGGGCCGATGCATACCGCGTGGTCGGCAAGGCGAACGTGCATCGCGTCGGCATCGGCCGTGGAGTGCACGGCGACCGTCTCGATGCCCATTTCATGCGCGGCGCGATGGATGCGCAGCGCAATTTCACCGCGATTGGCGATCAGTATGCGGGAAATGCCCATGGCGATCAGCCGATGACGACGAGCGGCTGGTCGAATTCGACCGGCTGGGAATTGTCCACCAACACGGCCTTGACGGTGCCCGCGGCAGGTGCGGTGATCGGGTTCATCACCTTCATCGCCTCGATGATCAGCAGGGTATCGCCCGCCTTCACGTTCTGGCCGACCGATACGAAGTTCGCCGAGCCGGGTTCCGGGGCGAGGTAGGCGGTGCCTACCATCGGCGACTTGACGGCGGTGCCGTCCATGGCCGGTGCGGCAGCGGCTTCTGTTGCTGCAGGCGCGGCAGCGGCCGGAGCGGCAGCAGCGACCGGGGCGACGGCCGCCTGGACCATCGGCGCTGCCATCAGCGTGCGGGCGACGCGGATGCGACGTTCACCGTCTTCCACCTCGATTTCGCTGAGGTTGGTGTCGGAGAGAAGTTCCGCCAGTTCGCGCACGAGTGCGCTGTCAATGTTCATGCCAGCGGCCTTGCCGCTCGTTTGGTTACCCATGCGTTCCTCGGATCAGCATATTTTGCCGCGGCTATTGCGGGGGCAATAGCACGTGACAAGGGATTAATCCTAACCTTGCACAGTTTTTCCCCGAAGGGGCTGTGCGCAGTTTTGCGTTGTCAGGCTGCTGTTGCAACCGGACGGAGATAATCGAGCAGGCGCGCAAGCGTCTCGCGCATGTCCCGGCGATGCACGACCATGTCGACCATGCCGTGTTCGTGAAGGTATTCCGCGCGCTGGAAGCCGTCGGGCAGCTTTTCGCGAATGGTGTCCTGGATCACGCGCTGGCCGGCAAAGCCGATGAGCGCGCCGGGCTCGGCGATCTGGACGTCGCCCAGCATGGCATAGCTTGCCGTGACGCCGCCGGTCGTGGGGTCGGTCAGGACGACGATATAGGGCAGCCCTGCCGCCTTGAGGCGACGCAGGGCAACGGTGGTCTTGGGCATCTGCATCAGGCTGAGAATGCCTTCCTGCATGCGCGCGCCACCAGCGGCAGTGCAGATGACGTAGCCGCACTTCTCGCGAATCGCGCGTTCGATCCCGGCAACGAAGGCCGCGCCCACGGCCATGCCCATCGAACCGCCCATGAAGCCGAAGTCCTGCACGCCCAGCACCAGCTTCTTGCCTTCGATCTGGCCGACGGCATTGGTCAGCGCATCGCCGTAGGGATAGTTGGCCCGGGCGGCCTTGAGGCGGTCGGGATACTTCTTGCTGTCGCGGAACCTGAGCGGATCTTCCTTGACCTTGGGCGTGGGCAGGATCGAGAAGCCGGGATCGAGCAATTGCCCGATGCGCTCCTGCGCGCCGATACGCCCGTGGTAGTCGCACTTCGGACAGACCGAGAGGTTGTCCTCGAAGTCCTTGACGAACAGCATCTCACCGCAGGATCGGCACTTGATCCAGAGGTTGTCGGGTGTGTCGCGCTTGCTCGTGCGCGAGAGGGAATTGCGTACGCGTGTTAGCCAGCTCATGCCGCGCTATTTGCCGTTTTTCGACGCTTCGGCAAGTCCTGCGGGCTTCTGCGGCCCCTTGAAGGGGCGCAAACGGCGGGAATGCGTGGGTTGCGAATGCAAGACAGCCCCGCAATCGCGGGGCTGACTCACGGGTTTTGCACAAGCCGCTATCGATTGAGGCTCAGAATTCGCTCCAGTCCTCGTCGTTCGTCGGTACCGACTGCAGGGCGACATTGCCCATGGCCACGGGCTGCGACCGGGGTGCCGGATGAAAGGAGGGCGCAGGTGCCGACGGCGCAGGCGGGGCGTACTTGCGCATCGGCCGCACGATGTCCTCCTCGCCGGTAACGAAGGAGGAGACGAGCGAGGTCATCTCGTTCGCCTCGTCGGCCAGGCTGCGCGAGGCGGCGGTCGATTGCTCGACCATCGCCGCGTTCTGCTGGGTCAGCCGGTCCATTTCGCTCACGGCATCGTTGATCTGCTGGAGATTGCTGGCCTGCTGCGTGGCATTGCTGGCGATCTCGGACATCAGCTCATCGATGTCGCCCACGCTGGCAACGATCTTCTCGAGCAGCGAGCCGGTATCGCCGACCAGAACCACGCCGTCGCCTACCTGCTTGCTGCTGACGGTGATCAGTTCCTTGATGTTCTTCGCCGCTTCGGCCGAGCGCTGGGCAAGTGCGCGCACTTCGTTGGCGACGACCGCGAAGCCCTTGCCGGCGTCGCCTGCCCGGGCAGCCTCGACCCCGGCGTTGAGCGCGAGGAGGTTGGTCTGGAAGGCAATCCCGTCGATCACGTTGATGATCTGGCCGATTTCCTGCGCGGACTTCTCGATTTCGCCCATCGCCACAATGGCCTTGCGAACCACTTCGCCGCCTTCGGTGGCTTCGCGGTGGGCGCCGGAGACGGCCTGCTGGACGTCGGTTGCCTTGTCGGCGGTCCGCTTCACGTTGGTGGTGACATCGTTCATCGACGAGGCGGTTTCGGCCAGGCTGGCGGCCTGGCGTTCGTTGCGCGCGGCGAAGTCGTCGGAGGCGGAGCGGATCTCGGTTGCGCCGGTGCGCACGCTTGCGGCGGCGGTCCGGACCGAGCGGATGGTATCGGCGAGCGATCGGACGGCGGCGTTGAAGTCCCTGCGCAAATCATCGTAGGCGCCGGGGAAGGGATCGCGGATCTCGCAGTCCAGTTGGTTGCTGGAGAGCTTCTTCAATCCTCCGCTCAGGGCATCGATGATTGTCTTTTCCTGCGCGGCATTGTCGCTGCGCAGGGCCACGGCGTTGTTGCGGAAGGTAGCCATGGCCTTGGTCATGCGGCCGACGCAGTCCTTGTAGTCGGTGTACTGGATCGGACTGTCGGTATCGCCGTCCGCCAGCGCTTCCATGCGCATCACGGTATTGACGTATGGGGTGGTGATGTGTCGCGCAGCGACGATCATCGCGATTACGGTAGCGGCCAGTGACGCAGACGCGGCGCCGATCAATTCGGTGCTGCCGCCGGCCAGCCATGTCGTGACGGGGCCTGTCGTACCGATGAGGGCGAGCAGCGCGGTCAGCGCCTTGAATTTCGTTCGGATGGGGGCAGTCTTCTCAAACCATTGCAGCATGTCGGACTCCTCGAAATCATGTCGGCAGCCCGGCTTGCCACAACGCTCTCCCCCGTTGGCAGGCAGACGGCCTTCGATGAGAGCCACAGTAAATGTGTAAGTGAAAATTTAGATTGGCAGAATTCTACGTGCAGGACCGTAGACGAGGTCTGTCAATTGCTATCCATTGTTATCGTTTTGAAAGGTCGGCGGTCCGAGGCGAGTGGCAACTTTGCTTGATATTCAAGTCCGCTGCTGCTGCCTATTATCGACTTGAGAGGATCATTACTGCGATCAATCGCATGAAATCGCTTTACTGTCGTGAAGTCAGGCGCGGCCAGGACAAGCGGCGGAATGAGCGGAACCAAAAAGCCCGGGAAGACAAATGTCATTCCCGGGCAAGTAATCCAGGATCTGCAGAAGCCGATCCATTGGGTCGCATGCGGCCAATGCCCGTTTTGCGCAGGAAAATCATACCATGATCAGGGTATGGGAAAGAGGAGAACAAGATTCTCAATGGCTTGCGAAACGATTGCAACTGCATAAAAGCATCATGGATGGGGCATTCGGGGGGCTCGGATGGAGGGCGAATCAGGACGTCGCGAAGATATCGCTCGGCTTTTTGCGCAGGCGCCTTTCAGTGACGCAGGGTGGGATACCGCGCTGCGGGCATTGGCGGATGCGACCGGTTCGGCGCGCGCACAACTGGTTGCCTTCGGTAATGATCATGTCAGCTTCAACTGGGTCACCGACGTCGATGAAGGCTACGCCGAGGAGTTCCTCAGGATCGAAGGCTATCGCGCCGACGTGAACTACCGGGTCGCCGCGATTGCCAAGCCCTTCGAAGTTACGTGGGAGCGGCATTACGATGCGGTTCGCAAGGTTTCCACGAATGATGTCTACCTCGATCACGTGCGCAAGTACGATGCGGAGCAGGGCGCGCAGGTGATCCTCGTCGACCGGCCCGGCGCATTCTTTGGCGTGGCCGCGCTCCATGCACGCTCGGACGGTGCGACGAATGAAGCGCAGCGCAAGGTGCTCGGTGAGGCCGCGCCGCACGTCCTGCGGGCGATCCAACTGCAGAAGGCGGTCGAGCATCGCGGTGTTGAACTTCTGCGCGGGTCTCTGGAAGCCATACGTCATGCCGCGATCCTGCTCGACGGGACCGGCAAGGTCTGCGCCATGACCCAGGCCGCGGAAAAGATGCTGGGGTGGCAGACATTCCAAGTGAGGGCGGGGGCCTTGCGAGCGGTACGTGCTGATATAGACCGGGAACTGCAGCGCCGATTGAGCGCGGCGCTGGCGGACAGTCCGCCGCAATCCGAATTGTGGATCTCCACCGCGCAAGGGCGGATACTGGTGGAAGTCTGCACGCTGCCCCGACAGGATTGGAACTTCGGCTTCTCGCCAAGGGTCGTCGTGACTTTCCGCTCGCCGCTCCCGGCCAGCGACAATCAGGTGGAGCGGCTGTGCGCGGCGTTCGGCCTGACCGGAGCCGAAGGGCAGATCGTGGCGTTGCTCGCGCAAGGTCAGTCGCGGCAGGAAGCGGCGCACCGGCGCGGGGTGAGCGTACAGACAGTTGCTACCCAGTTGCGCACGATTTTCCAGAAATGCGGGGTCAATCGCGAGGCCGAACTGGTCTCCATGGCGCGTGCCGTCATCGAGTTGGGTAACAATTGACCGGCCGGGCACGTGGCTCGCCTTTCCCGTAGCCCAGTCTTAGACCCCGTTGGTGTTGATTTACCAATAGTTATGGGAATGCGCCTAAGCCTGCACGATCACGGGATGGAGTGGCTGCGGGCGTGGCAATTGGCGTGAGATCTTCGGTTGGCCTTCTCGCACTCGTGCTGGGTGGGACGGGCTTGCCGGCTGCCGCGCAGGAAAGCGGCAATAGCGTTACGCCTGCCTTCCAGCTTTCCGCCAACGCCAGCATCGTCTCCGATTACCGGTTTCGCGGTATCAGCCTGTCCGGCAAGGATCCTGCGATCCAGGGCGGGATCGACCTCAGCCATGACAGCGGCCTGTTCATCGGCACCTGGGCTTCGAGCATTGCGAATTCCGGCGGTTCCAACACCGAACTCGACCTCTATGGAGGCTATGGCGGCTCGGTCGCCGGTATCGATTATTCCGTCACCGCGCTCACCTACGTCTATCCCGGCGGCCACAGTGTCAACTACTTCGAGGTACTGGGATCGGCATCGACGAGGCTGGGGACCGGTAGCGTCGGCCTCGATATGGGCTGGGTGCCCCGCCAGGACAATTTCGGCGGAGACAACATCTACCTCGCGGCAAAGGGGCAGGTCCCGCTGGGCAGCATTCCCGCCAGCCTGTTCGGCCACGTGGGCTATGAAAATGGCGATGTCTACTTCCGCAAGTGGGATTGGGAAGCGGGCCTCTCCTACGCGACGGGGCCGTTGACCGCATCGTTGTCCTACGTCGATACCAACTATTCCGGCGTCGATGAGGCAGGTCGTTTCGCCAGGGCCGGCGTCGTCGCCTCGCTTACCGCCAGTTTCTGATTGCAGGTACGCTTGATGTCCCGTCTCTTCCTTTCCGTAGACATGGTCGGCTCGACCCAGTTCAAGGCGACCAGGAACGCCAAGGGACCGGGGGGCTGGATGGAGATCTTCCGCACCTTCTTCACCAATTTTCCGCTGATGCTGGTGGGGCAGATGGGCTTCGAATTCCTAGATGAGGACGAGACCCCGGTCGTGGACGTCTGGAAGGCCATGGGCGACGAGGCGATCTTCACTGCGCAGCCTTCCAGCGCCGAGGAGCTGACCGGTATCCTGCGCGTCCTGTTGCGCACCATGCGGCTGTACGAGGCCAACCACTTCGAAACGCTGCCGCTGCGTCTCAAGGGTACGGCCTGGCTGGCCGACTTTGCCGAGAACAACATCGCGCTCGAGATCCCCGAGCTGTCCTCGGACGATGCGGCGCCGCACCTCGATTTCATCGGGCCGGACCTCGACCTGGGCTTTCGTCTTTCGAAATATGCCCGCCCGGCCAGTCTCGTGCTTTCGCTGGACCTCGTCGAGACGCTGCTGGAAGCGGATAACCTTTCGACCGTCGCCATGTATCTGGTCGGGCGCGAGGAACTGAAGGGCGTCATGTTCGGTCGCCCTTATCCGATTGTGTGGATGCACGATGCCGAGGAGGGATTCGACTTCCTGCCCTGGGAGCGCGAGAGCTGCCCCTACATCGCCGCCGCCCTCGATGCCCGTCCGGCGAGCGTGGAAGAACTGCGCCGCCAGATCGACGACATGCGCCACTACCTGCGCAAGATGCACGGGCTCGAACGCCCGCCGATCAAGCTGGGCTGACGGTTTCGCGCGTACCTTCGTAGCAGACCGTCAGGATCGCGATGTCGTCCGACTGCGGCACGGCGCCCACGAAACCGCGCACGCTCTGCGCAAGACCTTCGGAAATCAGTCTTGCGGAAAATTCGGCGCGTGCGCTGGCCAGGGCATCGGCGATGCGGGCCGTAGTGAACAGTTCGTCGTTCGCGCCCGTTGCCTCTGAAACGCCGTCGGTGAAGAGGACCAGCGCATCGCCTTCGCGCAGATCGAAATGGCCGGTGCGGAACGGAACGTCCTCGAACACGCCGAGCGCCATGCCCTGGTGCTTGGCCAGCCGTTCGACCGACCCGTCGGCCCGCACGATGAAGGGCGCCTCGTGGCCGCCGTCGCTGTATTCCACCTCGCCACTGCGCAAGTCGAGGATGCCGGCGAAGATGGTGACGAACATCTCGGCGGCATTGTCGCGCGACAGTTCGGCATTGACCCGTTCCATGATCCGGCCGGTGGAGCCGCCGGACATCGCGTGCGCCTTGAACAGGGTGGTGGTCATGGCCATGAACAGCGCTGCCGGCACGCCCTTGCCCGATACGTCGCCGACGACGAAGAACAGGCGGTTCCGGTCGATCAGGAAATAGTCGTAGAGGTCGCCGCCGACCTGCTTGGCCGGTTCGAGCAGGGCGAAGACGTCAAGGTCGTGGCGGTCGGGGAAGGGCGGGAACTTGCGCGGCAACATGCCGATCTGGATGTCGCGCGCCGCGGATAGCTCGCCCTCTACCCTCTCGCGTGCCGCCGTCGCTTCCTCGACTTCGATGAGGTAGCGCTGGAGCCGGGCGATCATCCCGGCCATCGCTTCGGCAAGGCTACCCACTTCATCGCCCCGGTCGCGGCTGATCCTGCGCATGGCGTCCATCTCGTCCTCGTCGGGCTGGAAGCTGCGCGTCTCCATGTTGCGGGTGAAGGTGGTCAGCCGCACCAGCGGTTCGACGATGCGCGAGACCAGAAACCAGCCGACCGCCATCGACAGCGCGAACAGGGCGATGCCGATCGCGATCGACTTGACGAGTGCCTTGTGCAGCCGTTCGTCGAGCCATGTCAGGTCGATGTCCGCCCCGATGACGTGGACGCGCCCGTCAGGGCTCTTCACCGGCATGTAGATCGAGCGGAAGCGGCCGAAGGAGTCGCTGTACTCGTCGAAGCGGATCCTGCCGTCGGCGAAGCTGCGATAGAGCTTGTCGGGCGCTGTGTCGTAGAGCGTGAAGAACTTCGTCTGGGTGCCCCGCGCGATCTCGTCGTCGGTGGCACTGGTGGCTACGGTCCGGATATCGTCGCCGAACTTCATGTAGGTGTAGACATACATCAGGCCCGAGGCATTGCCGAAGCGCGAAAGGTGCTGCTGGATCTGTTTGTACTCGGCCGGCGTGACCGAGTTCGCATCGCGGATGCGCCGGTGATATCCATCGGGAATGATCTCGCGCACGGCGTTCGTCGCGGTCTGCAGCTTGCCGTCGATGCCGGTGAGGATCTCGTTGCGGTCGGTGCCGTAGAGAACCGCCGTATATACCGTTGCCGAAACCAGGTTGAGTACAAAGAGCAGGAGCAGCAGTTGCGGCTTGAGGCCGAACCTGCGCACCCTTTGCGCTCCATCCATGGTCGCCACGAGAATGATCCCCCGATACTGTGCCTGATAACGCGATTGAAACGGAATAAGCCCTATTGCAGCGATACTTGCAAAAATTGATTAAGCCGGACCGCGACATTGGTGGGGAGAAAATTGCTCGATCTCGTTAACCGCCTCTTCCGGCTCGAGCGCGGTGAATGGCCCCGGCTGATCCAGTTCGGCCTGTTCGGATTCCTGCTGCAGATGGGCATGGGCGTCGGCTTCAGTGCCGGCGATGCGGCATTTCTGAGCAATGTCGGCGCCGACCGCCTGCCGCTGGTGTTCATGCTGACGCCGGCGGTCATGCTGCTCTACACGGTGCTGTTCTCCTATCTGCTGGTGCGCTTCTCGATCGATCGCATGGTCGACCTGACCCTGGCCGCGCTGGTCGCGGGCGGGGTGGCGTTCTGGGCCCTGATCGATGCCGGACTGCCCCCGCAATGGCAGGTTCCGCTATACTTCGCGGTGAAGCTCTACCTGGCGATGTGGTACATCGCGCTCTACTCCCTGTTCTGGAACTATACCGACGCCTATTTCGCGATCCAGGACGCCAAGCGGCTGTTCCCGCTGTTCGCCGCATTCTGCGCGCTCGGCACGGCCTGCGGCGCGATGCTGGTGAGCGTGCTGGCCGAGAGGGTGGCGGTGCAGGATTTCTTCCTGCTGTGGGCGGCCATCGCCCTGGCAACCGCACCGCTCGCCGTTCTCCTGCGCCGTCGCTGGAGCCAGATTGCCGAGAGCGACAGCGATCTGGACGAAGAAACCGGGGATGCCCTGAGTCAGCTGGCGGCGGTCGGCCGCGCCTTCGGTCGCTCGCGCTATACGATGGTCTTCACCCTGGTGCTCTTCGTCACCCTGCTGATGACCAATCTGGCCGAGTACCAGTACTCGATGGTGCTGCAGGAGGGCCGCGACGAGGCCGCGCTGGCGTCGCTCTTCGGCACGCTTTACGCGGCTGCCAACCTGTTCAACCTCGTGACCTGTCTTTTCGTGTTCAACCGGCTGGTGGCGCGGCTGGGGGTGCGCAATGTCGCCTTTATCCAGCCGCTGACCTATTTCGCGGTGTTCGGCTGGTTCTTCCTGCAGGGCGGCACGGGTGCGGCGCTGGCGGCCTTTTTCGCCTATCACGGGGTCCTGACCTCGATCGAGTACAACAACCAGAACCTGCTTTTCAACGCGGTCCCTTCGCAGGTGAAGCGGCCGCTGCGCACGGTGATGGAAGGCATGGCCGAGCCGCTGGCCAGCCTCGTCTCCGGCGGTTTCCTGATCTATGCGGCGAGCCAGGTGGACATGCGCGAGCTTTCGGGCATCGGGATCATTGTCGGCGCGACGCTGATCGCCGTCGTCGTCGCGCTGCGCCAGCTCTATCCTTCGGCGATGACCGCCAACATGCGGAAGGGCTGGATGAACTTCGGCGACCGCAGCGTGCTGGCCCCGCAATTCGAACCCGAGGCGAAAGCCCTGCTTGCCAAGGCCGCGGCGGGCGAGGGGGAGGAGGCGCAGATCGCCGCGCGGCTGCTGGACGCCGATACCGCGCGCAGTCCCTTGCCGCCGGACGGGAGCGATATCGACGCCTTGCTGGCGCGGCTGGCTCAAGACGATCCGACGCAGCGTATCGGCGTTACCGAGGCCATCGACCGACTGGCTACGCCCGAGGACGTGCACATCGTCCCGGCGCTGGCACGGTGCCTGCCGCGTCTGCATCGCGACGAGCGGCGGCGGATGATCCGTCTGCTCGGACGGATCGGGGACAGCGAAACCATACCCGACATTCTCGAGGCGGCCGCCGAACTGGCGCCAAGGGCACGCCGCGCGATTGCGACGATGCTGACCGGGCTGGGCGAGACGGCGATCCCGCGCTTGCTGGGCGGGCTGCGCGACAGGGCCTTGCCCTATCGGTCCCGCGCCATAGCCGCCCGTGCGCTGGCGCAGAATTCCTACGCCCAGTTTGCCGCCAACCTCGACCGTCTCGTGATCGGGGAACTGGATGAAGCCTCGCGCCTGAACCATGCGGCAAGCCTGCTCGATGTCCATGGCCGGACACACCGCTCCATCGCCCTGCTGGCGCGCGCCCAGCGCGAACGGGCGGAAGCGGCGATCGATTTCGTGCTCGAACTCCTTGCTGTCGGCGGGCTGCTGCCGAATTTCGATCTCCTGATCGTCTCGCTCCATTCCGCCAATCCCAAGGTGCGCGGCAATGCGGTCGAGGCGATCGAGAGTAGCATCGATCGACAATATCTTTGCCGGCTCGGCCCCTTGCTGCACGGTGAAACGCAGATCCCTCAGGCTGCGGCAAGGGATCTCGATCAGATCCTGGGGCAGGCTCTGGGGGGCGGCCAGCCGCTGGAAATGATCCTTGCGGCGGACGTCCTCCATGCCCGTCTGGATGGCGGCACCTTTATCCAGAAACTTCAGGACGTGATCCTTAGCGGTATCCCTGAGGCCGTGCGATGCCATGTCCTTGGCATCATGCAGATCGACGGCGCGGTGCAGCCCCATGCGCTGGATCTTCTGGCGGCGCTGGCGGACCATCCCGAAGTCGGCGGCGCCACGCTCGAAGCCTTGGGCGCAGCGGCGCAGGGTGCCACGTTCGAAAGGCCGGAGAGCAGGGCTTTGGCAGCCATGGCCGGGGGGACCCCGTTCTGGATCGCCTATCGTGACCTTGGCGAGGTTGCCGCGCGCTTCCCCGAACTGGCGCTGGTTCTGCTCAAGTCGCAGGACGATCGGCAATATGCGGCCTAGAAGCGTTCCGATCAAAGCGCTGCTGCTGCGCACTTTCCTTCCCGCCGTCGTGGTGGTGGCAGTGCTGCTGGCCGTACTCGTCTACAACTGGCTCTACACCTCGATCCTTGAAGGATTCGAGCGCAAGCTGGTGACGACGAGCGCACTTGCCGGGGCGATGGTCGATCCGGAAGATCACGATGCCCTGATCGCTGCCGCCTTCAAGGGCGGCGATAGCCAGGCCGCCGAGGCCAGCGCCGCTTATCGCCGCAATGTCGGGCCCATGCGACGCATTCGCGAGGAACTGGGCCTGACCTATCTCTACACCCAGGTGAACGGCGGCCCGCAGGACATTCTCTACATTCTCGACGCTTCGACGGGAGAGAACCATTCCCCGCTCGGTTCCAGCGACGATTTGCCCGACGAGACGGCCGAGGGCCTCAGGCGGGTCGAGGAATCCGGGGCGATCTATGTTTCGCCGATCGAATATCAGGAGCAGTGGGGCCTGCTGAAGACAGGTGCGGCGCCGGTGTGGGGCGCGGGCGGCCGCATTGCGGCGTCGGCCGGGGCAGACGTCAACGTCTCGGTCATCCAGGTCGCGACGCAGAACGCGCTATTCATGAGCGCGATGATCGGCATTGGCTCGGTACTTGCCTGCATCCTCGTTTCGCTGGCGCTCGTGCGGCGCATAGCCGGGCCCATCGAGGCGCTGACCGAAGAGACGCTGCAGGTCGCGGCTGGGCGCAGGCACAGTCCAACGCAAGGCAAGGCGCCGCGCGAAGTCACGGTCCTGCGCGAAGCCCTGCTTGAACGCGCGGCGAAGATTTCTCGCGAGCTGGAGGCGCGCGGGCGCCGCAGCGTGCAGGAAGACAAGTGCGCTCACGCACAATTGCTTGCGAGCGGGTCCGGTATCCCTCCGGGCGAGCCGGTGATCCTGCTGTCCGGAACCGACCGGGCGATCGCATGGGTGCCCCGCGATCCCGCCGATCCGCGCACGGTCCTTGCCCAGCGTGCGATGGCGCGCCTTGCGCGGGCGATGGCCGGGAATCCGGCACTCTGTTCGGAGTGGACCTCGCTCGCTGACTGCGAGACCGGGTCCTGCCTTGTGGTCGATGGCGTGGCCGGTTCGGTCGAATGGCATGGCAAGCCGCAGGCGGGACTTCGCATTGCGGGACGTGCCGCCGATGCCGGTCGTTTCGATCCGATGGAGCGCGTTTCGATCGTGCCGGTGACGGGCGGCGATTTCGTCGTCTGGCAGGGTGACGCATCATGATCGCGGCGCAGGTCGTTGCCGAAGCGCTGGCGCTTGCAGGCTGTCCGCCATTCGACCGGCTGACGGAGACCGAGCTGCTGCTTGTCGCCCGCCATGCCCGTCGCTTCGAATATGGACCGGGAGATACAGTCCTTGCGGGCGGCGCCGTGGCCCAGCGGCTTGTCGCGGTGGTCGGCGGCTCGGTCCTTGTCGACGGCAGGCCAGCGCCCGCCGTGTTCGACGCGCAGTCCGCGCTGTTCGGCCTTCCGGTTCGCTCGGACTACGTCGCTGGAGTTCAAGGCGCGCAGGTCTTGTGCCTTGCGAGGCCGCACCTCTTTACCATCGCGCGCGAGTGTCCCGATTTCGTGGTGGGCCTTGCAGCGATCCGGGCCGGGGCCGCCGCATGACGATCCGTTCGACGATCATGTTGCTGGCCGTGCCCCTGTTCCTCGCTCTGGCGCTCGTCAACGGGGCGCTGCTCTATACGCAGGACCGCACCGAACTGGAGCGCGCGCTTGGCGAACAGGCTCTCGCCACGGCGGTGACGGTGGCCGAATTCACGCGCGAAATGCCCGATCCGGGCAAGGCCCTTGCCCAACCGAACCGCCGCAAGGCGCTCGATGCGGCCCTTGGGCATGTCGAGGGGCTCGATGCCCTGCTTCTCATCGAACCGGACCGACCGGCCTTCGCGCTCAAGTCGGGTGCGCGTGCATGGGATCCGGCCTCGCTTGCCCGGCCGGATCGGCCATCCATCCGGACAATGGCGCAGGACGGCGCAGGGGGATGGGTCGTGGGACTTGCTCCGGCAGGAGAGGGCCGCTTCGTCGCAGCCCGCTTCAGCCGCGCACCGATCGCCGAACACTTGCGTCTCATCCGCCGGGATATCGTGCTGATCGCGCTCGGGTTGATCGCCCTGGCGAGCGCGCTGGCCATTTTCGTCGCCCGCCGATTGACCCGCGAACTGGACCTGAGCCGACGGGCTCTGTCGGGTCAGGTCGCGGACGGCGAGGTCATCTGGCGTATCCGCGAGGCGCAGGATCTTGCCGGGGCCGTGCGGCTCATGGATGCCAGTGGCGAGGCTGCTGAAGTGCGCGCAAGGCTGGTCGCCGCGCGCAAGGCTCGTCTGCGCAACCGCGACAGCGCCATGGCGCATGTCAGGGCGGTCGAATTCGCCCCTTGCACATATCGCAAAGGGGGTGCCGTTGTCGCCATGCGCGCCTGTGGCAAGGTTGCACCGGGAAGTTTCTTCGCCCACGCTGATATCGGGCGGCAGGGCGGTGCCGTCGTCCTGGGGTGCTGCGAGGATGCGGACCCTGTCGAAGCGCTGGCAGCGGCTTGCCAGGTCCGGCGACGGATCGAGGCTTGCAGCTCAGAGGCGGAACTTGACCGCGCCCTGGACCTTCTGGGCCAACTCCATCCTCTTTCGGCGCTGGTCGTGCACAAATGGCACGAGCCTTTGGCTGAAGGCGCCTTGCAGCTTGTCACTCTCGCGCAAGCCGTCGAAGCGCAGCGCGCGCGGGCTTATCTCAAGGCCGCGCCCGGTATCGGCCCGGAAGAATGGCTGGCCAGTCTCGACGCGCTCCTGACGCCGACCGGCATGTTCGCAGTGATCGGCCCCGCAAGCTCAACCGAGCGCGGAATCGAGGTCAGGTGCGATCGTAAAGATGGCGGTGAAACCGCTGATATCGAAGACTTCCTTGACTGACGGAGCGAGGCCGCAAAGCGCGAGCCTGTTGCCCGATGCCTTGGCCACTTTCGCGCCCTTGAGCAGGATGCGCAGCCCCGCCGAACTGACGTAGCTGACTTGCGAGAGATCGATCACGGTGGCCGGATTGCCCTCGATACGGGAGGGCAGCCGGGTTTCGAGCAGCGGCGCGGTATTGCTGTCGAGCCGTCCCGCCAGGGTCATGACCAGAGCCGGGCCCTTGATTTCTTCGCTGATTTCCATCGGCCCGTCTCCGCCCGTCTTCCCATCGTGTGCACGCACCTTATTGGAGAAGTTGTGAAAATTTTCCACTCGATTAAGTTGGCCGTGCCCGCAATCGTGTGGCGCCGGTACGGGGATCGAGTGGCATGGATTGCGATTATGAACGCACTCTCGCCAACGGAAGGGCAGGGTTCCCGGCGTTCCTCGAAGATATCGAAGCCTATCTCGAAAGCGTCGACCTGCCGGTAGATGTGCTGACCAAGGTCATGATCGCGTTCGACGAACTGGTCAGCAACATCCTCGAACACGGCAAGCAGCAGGACACGCCGCGCATCACCGCCTGCCTCAATGTCAGGCACGAGGAAATTACGGTCGACCTGATCGACGATGGCAAGCCTTTCGATCCGTTGACCCTCGAAGCGCCCGACACGTCGCTTGCGGTGGAAGAGCGCGAGATCGGCGGCCTTGGCATCCATATCGTGCGCCGGATCATGGACCGCGTGGAATATGCGCGCGAGGGCGAATGCAACCGGCTACGTTTCGCTAAGAAATTGCCCCTAGGATAACAGCCTCGAAGATCAGCACATTTCAGCAGGCGTCAGGGGAAACGGCCTTGTTCATCCAGCCGCGGGGACACTCCAGCGCGCCCGAATCAGGCGAAGACCGCCTTGTCGTCTGCCAGTGCGAGTCGCTTGGCCTGTGCGTGCGCGCGCTCGTTCCCTTTGCCGCGGGCGATGTGCTCGACAGGTTCAACGGCGAAGTCAGCGCGGATCTGTTGCAGCACAGCCTGCAGGTCTCGCCCGGGATGCATGTCCACGACACGCGCTTCGTCGGCTACCTCTCGCATGGCTGCGAACCCAATTGCCGCCTCGACATGGAGCGTTTCGAACTCGTCGCGCTGCGGGATATCGCTTCTGGCGAAGTGCTGACCATCGATTATGCCGCGACGGAGGACGTTCTCTATCGGCAGTTCGCGTGCCATTGTGCCGCGCAGCGCTGCCGCGTGTGGATCACCGGGCGCGCTGAAGATGCGAATGAGGAGGGCCGGCGATTTCTGGACGGGCAGGTCAAGCCGCAGAAGCGATGAGCGTGCCGCAGCGGGGCTCGGTAGCCGGGACCGCGCCGTGGTGGGCGCGACCCGATCTGCACTATCGCGAAGGGCGCCTGCACTTCGCGGGCCATGACGTCGCCGCGCTGGCAGGCGAGAGCGACGGTCCGCTGTTTCTCTATTCGCTAGCGCGTGTCGAAGCCAACCTCGACCGGGTGATCGCAGCCCTTGCCGAGACCGGCTGCGCCTCCACGGTCTATTACGCGATGAAGGCCAACCGCTTTGCGCCCCTGCTGGAGCGGCTGTCGGGAAGCGGAAAATGCGGCGTCGATATCTGCTCTCCCGGCGAACTGGACCAAGCCCTTGCCTGCGGTTTTGCGCCCGGGCAGATCAGCTTTACCGGCACCGGCGTCACGCCGCGCGATCTGGAGCGGCTGCTGGCCCACCCCGAGCTTACCATCAATTGCGACACCATGGGCATGATCCGGCGCATCGGTGAACGCACACCCGGTCGGGAGATCGGCATTCGCGTCAATCCCGGGCGCGGCACCGGCTATGGCGATGCCGAGAAGCTGACTTATGCCGGAGGACGAACGACCAAGTTCGGCATCTACCGCGAGCAGTGGGGCGAGGCCCTGGCGCTGGCCCGGCAGTATGGGCTGACGATCTCCTCGCTGCATTTCCATGTCGGCTGCGGCTACCTGACCGACCAGTTGGAGACCTGGAACCTGGCTGTCGCGGAAGCGTTCCGTTTCCTTGACGAAGCACCACAGGTGCGCACGGTCAATGTCGGTGGCGGGCTGGGGCTACCCCATCGCCCGGGCGACAGCCCGCTCGATCTGGAGCGCTGGGCCGCGATCCTGCGCCGTCATTTCGCCGGTCGGGACCTGCGTATCGCCGTTGAACCGGGAGACTATATCGCCAAGGATGCCGGGATGCTCGTGCTTCCCGTCACCGATGTCGAGCGCAAGCGTGATACCCGTTTCGTTTTCGTCGGCGGGGGCTTCAATCTCCATCCGGAACCCGCCTTCTACGACCTGCCGTGCGAGCCGGCTCCCTGCCTGCTGCGCGGCGACGGCGCAGCGTCGGCGGAGCGGGTGACGGTTGCCGGCAACATCAATGAAGCGCTCGACATCTGGGCTGCCGACACACTCCTTCCGCCCGTTGAGGAGGGGGACTTCATCGCCTTTCTCAATGCCGGTGGCTACGGCTCGGCGATGAGCTCCAACCACTGCATGCGCGGCACCTTCACCGAACGCGCCTTATAGGCGCCGTGCTGCCCCCGGAGCCGGGCGGTTGCCGAAAACTTGCGATGGGCACTGCGAAAGCGGGGTGTTATCAGCATCCTCGAATCGGTTCTTGCCGATTCACCTTGATCGCGCCGGTGCCCCGTAACAGGGGCTTAATCGGGAATGCGGTGCGGGAAGGGGATTCCTTTCCCAAGTCCGCGGCTGTCCCTGCAACTGTAAGCGGATAGCGCGATGCACAGGGCTTTTCATGCGCCATGGGCGTCTGGGAAGCAGCCACTGGGCCGAATGCGGCGTGCCGCACATGGGCCTGGGAAGGCGTGCATCAAGCTGTGACCCGCGAGCCAGGAGACCTGCCGGCGTCTGGTCGCTCTTGCCCTGGTCCAGGGGATGGCCGCGGCACGGTGAACTCCGTCTGAGCGACGAACCTGTGGCCGGGGCCGCAGCGGACTGGCGTGTCGATCGGCCCTGGCGTCCGGTTGCCTGCGCCTTCCGGCCGTTCGCCTGAGCGGTTCGTCCCGACCTTGTCGCAAGACGCCGGAGGACGAAAACGCATCATGGCTCAACCGCCGCAAAATGCCCGACCCAACCTGCGCCGCCGGATAGGTTGGCTCTTCGGCCCGCTCGTGGCCGCCAATATCGCCGCCTGGATATGGGCTTTATCGCTCTTCCACGATCAGCCGCTCATGCTCGGGACGGCCTTGCTCGCATGGGGGCTGGGCCTGCGCCACGCCGTGGATGCCGACCATATCGCAGCCATCGACAACGTGACCCGCAAGCTGATGCAGGACGGCCAGCGCCCGGTCGCCGTCGGTTTCTGGTTCGCCGTCGGCCATTCCGGCATCGTCACCATCGCGGCCATAGCCATCGCCCTGACGACGAGCGCGCTGGCGCAGTTCGAAAGCTTCAAGCAGGTCGGCGGTCTCGTGGCCACCTCGATCTCGGCGGTCTTCCTGTTTTCGATCGCTGCGATGAACCTGATCATTCTGCGCAACGTCTGGAAGACCTTCGCCCATGTTCGCGCCGGGGGCGCCTATGTCGAGGAAGACCTCGACATGCTGCTGGGCAATCGCGGACTGATGGCAAGGATCTTCCGGCCGATGTTCCGGCTGATTACCCGCAGCTGGCACATGGCCCCGCTGGGCTTCCTGTTCGGACTGGGTTTCGACACCGCGACCGAAGTCGCCATCCTCGGCCTTTCGGCCGGGCAGGCGGCGGACGGGCTTTCCATCGGTACGATCCTCGTCCTGCCCGTGCTCTTCGCAGTGGGCATGGCGCTGATCGATACCGCGGACGGCGTGGTCATGCTCGGCGCCTACGAGTGGGCTTTCGTCAAGCCGATCCGCAAGCTCTATTACAACATCACCATCACTCTGATTTCTGCGCTCGTGGCCATCGTCATCGGCGGGATCGAGACTGTCGCCCTGATCGGGGAGAAGCTGGGGCTGACCGGCAGCCTGTTCGGCATTGCGGGCGAGCTGGGCGAGAATTTCAACAGCCTTGGGTTCGCCATCATCGGCCTTTTCGTGCTGTGCTGGCTGGCCAGCTTTGCGATCTACCGCTGGAAGCGCTTCGACGACATCGAAGTGCGCGTCTCGGCATGATAACAGGCCCGGAAGCGATTGGCTTGCCGACCAATCTGTTCTAGGGCCTCGCTCCGGCGCACGGATCGATTCTGTGCACCGAAAGATCGCGCCGGTGCCCCGAAGGGGGCTTAATCGGGAATGCGGTGCGGGAGGGGCTTCCTTCCCAAATCCGCGGCTGTCCCTGCAACTGTGAGCGGATAGCGCGATGCACACGGCTCCCTTCGTTACGCGAAAGGGGCGGCCACTGGATGACGCCGCAAGGCGATCCGGGAAGGCGTGCATCAAGCAGTGACCCGCAAGCCAGGAGACCTGCCGGCGCACCGGTCGCTCTTGCCTTGATCCAGGGGATGGTCACGGCACGGTAATTCTTCCGTCTGAGCGACGAAGCTGTGCGGCTGGGGCTGCACGGTCGCGTGGTAACGGGTGCCTTTTCGCGCCCGCCCGTCGTCGCGCGTCGGTCGGACTCGTTCCGGCAAGCCCTGCCGTTGTCGCCATGGCGCTTGGGGAATTGCCGATGCCTGACCTGTCCAAGGTCCCCGTAACGATCATCACCGGCTTTCTGGGCGCGGGTAAGACCACGCTCATCAGCCATCTCATCCGCAATGCCGGTGGTCGCCGCTTGGCCGTCGTCGTCAACGAATTCGGCACGCTGGGCGTCGACGGAGATATCCTGAAGTCCTGTGCCATCCCCGATTGCCCGGCAGAGAACGTCGTCGAACTGGCCAATGGTTGCATCTGCTGCACCGTCGCAGACGACTTCATCCCCACTGTCGAGAAGCTCCTGGCGCTTGAGCCGCGGCCCGATCACATCCTGATCGAGACGTCGGGGCTCGCGCTGCCCAAGCCGCTGCTCAAGGCTTTCGACTGGCCCGCGATCCGCAGCCGTATCACCGTCGACGGCGTGCTGGCGCTTGCCGATGCCGAGGCCGTGGCCGACGGGCGGTTCGCACCCGATCTCGCCGCGCTCGAGGCGCAGCGTGCGGCCGATCCGGAAATCGATCACGAGACCCCGCTGTCCGAAGTCTTCGAGGACCAGCTCGCCTGTGCCGACATGGTGCTGCTGACCAAGGCCGACCTTGCCGGCGCCCAGGGCCTGGCGCGGGCGCGCGAAGTCATCGCTGCCGAGGCACCGCGACCGGTTCCGGTCATCGAACTGAGCGAAGGCGTCGTCGATCCGCGCGTTATCCTCGGACTTGGCGCTGCTGCAGAGGACGACATTGCCGCGCGTCCTTCGCACCACGATGGCGAGGACGATCACGAACACGAGGACTTCGACAGCGCCGTCATCGAACTGGGCGAGATTGCCGATCCTGCCGCTCTCACCGCACGCATAGAGACCCTGGCGAGCGATCACCGGGTGCTGCGCGTAAAGGGCTATGTCGCGGTTGCCGGCAAGCCGATGCGCATGCTGGTGCAGGCGGTCGGCGCGCGGGTGCGCAGCCATTACGACCGCCCCTGGCGCCCCGACGAAGCCCGTGTCACCTCGCTGGTCGCCATTGCCGAGCACGATCACCTCGATCCCGTTGCGATAAGGGCCGCGCTGCAGGGCTGAGGCCGCGATGCACGTCATCTTCCGCGAGACCCACGGGATCGAGGAAGCCTCCGTTCCGCAGGATCTGGGGCAGGCTCCGGCCGATCTCGTGGTGCTGTCCTTCTCGGACAGCGACCTTGGCGCATTCGCTGCCGGGTGGCGCAGTGCGCGCGATGCGGGGGACAATCCGCCGTCGCTGCGGCTCGCCAATCTTGCGGCACTGACGCATCCGCTTTCGGTCGACACTTATGTCGAGCGCACGCTCGCAGGTGCGAGGGCGATCCTGGTCCGGATCATCGGCGGGCTGCCTTACTGGACTTACGGTCTCCAGCAGGTCGAGGCGCTGGCACGTTCGCGCGGGATCGCCCTTGTCGTGCTGCCCGCAGACGGGCGCGAGGACGAAAGGCTCGATGCCGTTTCGACCGTTTCCGTCCCCATTCTGCGCGAACTGACCCGTTTGTGCGATGTCGGAGGAGCTGTCGCGGCGCGGGCGGCGCTTGCGCGTCTTGCGCAAGCGTGCGGATTGCGGGGGCATGCCCAGCTCGGTCAGGATATCCGAACCATCAAGGCGCTGCCATCTGCCGGAGCCTGGCTTCCGGGAGATGACACCACCTGTCCGGCGGCCTTCGCTCTGACGGCGATGCGCCCGCGCGTGCTGCTTACGTTCTACCGATCCTATCTCAGCTCCGCCGATCTCGAACCTTTCGAGGCGCTGTACGCAGCCTTGACCGCGCGCGGTTTCGATGTGCTGGGCCTATACGTGCCTTCGCTGAAGGCCCTCGAAGTTCGCGGCTGGGTGGATCGCTGGGTGAGGGCGCTTCACCCCGCGGCGGTGATCAATGCGACCGCTTTTTCCGCGCGTGACGATGCAGGCGCCACGCCTCTCGATGGCGCCGGAGTTCCGGTATTCCAGATTGCGCTGGCGACGAGCGGGCGGCAGGCTTGGCAGGAGGCCTCGCGCGGTCTGTCTCCGGCCGACCTTGCCATGCATGTCGTGCTTCCCGAGGTAGACGGCCGCATCTTCGCCGGCGTCGCCAGCTTCAAGGAGGCCGCGGCGCGCGACGACGACCTCGAATTTTCGCGCAGTGCCCACCGCGCCGAGCCATCGCGGATCGAGGCGATCGCCGATCGCGTCGCGGGGTGGGTCGCGCTGGGACGCAAATCCGCGGCCGAGCGGCACCTTGCGATGGTTCTTTCGACTTATCCCGGCAAGGGCTACCAGATGGCGCACGCCGTCGGGCTGGACGCGCTGGCTTCCGCCGATGCGATCCTTACCGATCTGATGCAGGCCGGTTACGCGGTCGAATGCGGGCACGACCTCGTCGCCGGTCTCGGCATGGCAGGGACAAGCTGGTCGCTCGATGCCTATCGCGAGGCTCTTGCGCGTTTGCCCGAGGCGTTGCAGGCCGATCTGGCGGAAGCCTGGGGCGAACCCGAAGAGGATCCCGCCGTTGCCGACGGGGCTTTCCATTTCCGCGCGGTCGAACTGGGCCATGCCCTTGTCGCCCTGCAACCCGAGCGCGGCTGGGCCTCAGAGCGCGACGACGATTACCACGACGTCTCGCGCTGCCCGCGCCATGCCTATGTCGCGTTCTACCTGTGGTTGCGTGAGCGCCGGGTCGATGCGCTCGTCCATCTCGGTGCGCACGGGACGCTGGAATGGTTGCCCGGCAAGTCGGTCGCGCTCGGCGATGCCTGCTGGCCCGAGGCGCTGACCGGTTCCCTGCCGGTCATCTATCCCTTCATCGTCAACGATCCCGGCGAAGCGGCACAGGCCAAGCGCCGGATCGGCGCGGTGACGCTGGGACATGTGCCGCCGCCGCTCGCGCCTTCACGGGAAGGTGCCGGGTTGGCCCGCCTCGAAGCGCTGCTCGACGAGTTCTCCAATGCCGACGGGCTCGACCCGGCGCGGCGCGACAGGCTGCAGTCGGCCATTCGCGAGGAAGCGCAGGCGCTGGGTCTGGAAGCGGAACTCGGCCTCGATGGGGCGACCTCGCTGGTCGAGGCGATCACCCGCATCGATCGCTTCGTGTGCGACGTGAAGGAAAGCCAGTTCGGCGACGGGCTCCATGTGTTCGGCCGCGGGGATCAGGGCGAGGCGGAGCGCAGCGGTCTGCTCGCCGCTTTGGCCGGACGACGGGTGGCCGCGGGGCCTTCCGGCTCCCCATGGCGGGGGCGCAGCGATGTCCTGCCGACTGGGCGCAACCTCTTCGCGGTCGATCCGCGCGCGGTGCCTTCGCGCTCGGCCCATGCGCAAGGCGTCGTCCTTGCCAAAGAACTGATCCGTCGCCACTTGCAGGACCATGGCGACTATCCGCGCGGGCTGGTGGTCGATCTCTGGGGCTCTGCGACGATGCGCACGGCGGGCGAGGAATTCGCCATGGCGCTCCACCTGCTCGGTGCGAAACCGGTTTGGGACAATGCGTCCGAACGCGTGACCGGGGTAGAGATCCTGCCGCTGGCCATGCTCGACCGGCCCCGTATCGACGTGACCTTGCGTGTCTCCGGCCTGTTTCGCGATGCCTTCCCGGTCCTCGCCACGCTGTTCGGAATGGCAGTCCGCTCGCTGTCCGAAAGGGACGAGACGCCGGAATGGAACCCGTTTGCCGGCAAGGCGGTTGCCCCGCGCGTCTATGGCCCCCGCCCGGGGCGCTACGGCCTCGGTCTGCGCGATACGGCCGATACCTATACCGACGAGGCGCGCAGGGCCGCCGGCGAAGCGTGGCTCGCGGCGTCCGACCATGCGCTCGACCAGCAGGGCGATGCGCATGATCCGGCAGGACTGCGCGACCGCGTCGCCGGGGCTGACGCTTTCGTGCACCTGCAGGACCTGCCCGAGACCGACCTGCTGCTCGCTGCCGATTATGCTGCGCACGAGGCGGGGTTTGCCGCCGCGCAATCTGTCGCAGGTGGCAAGGCGGCACTCTACCACCTCGACAGTCGCGATCCCGCCCGGCCGAGTGCCCGGACCCTGACAGAGGAAATCGCGCGCGTCGTGCGGGCGAGGGCGGCCAATCCAGGCTGGGTCGCCGGGATGATGCGCCACGGCTTTCGCGGCGCTGCGGAACTCGCGGCGACGCTCGACCACTTGGGCGCCTTCGCGCACCTTTCCGCTTCGGTCCCGTCCCAGTTGTTCGATCTCTATCACGACGCGACGCTCGGCGAGCCGGACGTGCGCGCGTTCCTCGGACGCGAGAATCCCGAAGCGCTGGCCGCGATGGAAGCCCGCTTTGCCGCGCTTCATGCCGCGGGCCTGTGGCAGACGCGGCGCAATTCGATCCTCGCCGGTATGGGCGGCGGACAATGAGCGGGTTCGCGATCAGGGGCTGGTGTCCGGATGCCTGGCACCCGATGGTGGCGGGAGACGGCTTGCTGGTGCGGGTGCGCCCGCGCCTCGGGCGCCTCGATCGCGATCAGGCGCTGGGCCTTTGCGATGCCGCGCTGACCTTCGGCAATGGCCTGATCGACCTGACCAGCCGCGCCAACTTCCAGCTGCGCGGGGTGAGCGAGGTCGTGTGGCCTGCGCTCGTCGAAAGACTTGTCGAACTGGAACTCGTCGAGGCCGATCCTGTCAGGGAGATAAAGCGCAACATTCTCGTCTCGCCGCTCTGGCAGGACGCCGACGATACGGTGCGGATCGCCACCGAACTCATCGCAAGGATCGCAGAACTGCCGGAACTGCCCGGCAAGGCCGGCTTCGTCATCGATGCCGGGCCGGTTCCTGTCCTGCTGGGTGAAGCGGGTGATTTCCGGATCGAGCGTGCGGCCAGTGGCGGGCTGATACTGCGCGCGCAGGGCCGGACCTCGGGCGTCGATGTGCCCCCGGGCACCGAAGTCGACCGCCTGATCGCCATGGCGCGGTGGTTTGCCGAAAACGGCGGGCTCGATGTCGGTCGCATGAGCCGGTTCGCCGCCGAACTTCCCGACTGGGCGCAAGGCTCCGTCAAGCCGGCTCCAGCGGCAGGCGCATTTCGCCCGGGACCGACGCCTACAGGTGCGGCGTGGGGCGTGCCATTCGGTCAGGTCTCGGCACTGGCGCTGGCCCGCCTGATCTCGGACCCGGCGGCTACTGCGCTGCGTGCCACTCCGTGGCGGTTGCTCATCGTCGAGGGCGCGACCTTCGCGCCGGTCGAGGAACTGGTCGACGATCCGCAGGATCCGCTCCTGCGCGTCGATGCCTGTCCGGGGGCCCCATCGTGCCCGCAGGCGAGCGTCGAGACCCGAGAGCTGGCGCGCGGCATCGCGCCGCAGGTGACGGGGCGCCTGCACGTCTCGGGCTGCGCGAAGCTCTGCGCAGCGACCGGGCGCGCCGATGTGACGCTGACCGGCCGCGAGGGCCGATACGATTTTTCGGGCGAGGGGCGTGAGCGCCTCGCTCTTGGCCGGGACGAGGTCCTGGCTCTTTTCGGAGCAGGCTGATGCCGCATGACTATGAAACCGATGGCGCGGCGATCTATCGCCAGTCCTTCGCCACGATCCGGGCCGAGGCCGACCTGACGGCCTTTTCGCCCGACGAAGAACCCGTGGCGGTGCGCATGATCCATGCCGCCGGCATGGTGGAGCTTGGCCGCCACGTCCGCTTCTCGCCGGGATTTGCACAAGCCGCGCGTGCGGCGCTGGCTGGCGGCGCACCGATCCTGTGCGATGCGCACATGGTTTCCGAAGGCATTACCCGGGCCCGCCTGCCGGCGGACAATGCGGTGTTGTGTACGTTGCGCGCACCCGAAGTGCCCGAGTTGGCGAAAGCCATGGGCAACACACGTTCCGCCGCAGCCCTGGAGCTGTGGCGTCCGCACCTGAAAGGCGCACTGGTCGCCATCGGCAATGCCCCCACGGCGCTGTTCCACCTGCTCAACATGCTGGAAGATCCGACTTGTCCGCGCCCGGCAGCGATCATCGGTTGCCCGGTCGGCTTTGTCGGCGCGGTGGAATCGAAGGCCGCGCTCTGGGTCGCGCCGCCGGCGCCGTGCTGTGTGGTCGAAGGTCGGCTGGGCGGCAGCGCGATCACCGTGGCTGCCGTCAACGCGCTTGCGAGCCGCGCCGAATGAGCGGGGCTGTAACCTGCGGCACCGTCCATGGGGTCGGCCTCGGCCCCGGCGCGGTGGACCTGCTCAGTGTCCGGGCCGACCGGCTGGTGCGCTCTGCCCGCCATGTCGCCTATTTCCGCAAGGCGGGCAGGCCGGGACACGCACGGCGCATTGCCGGCGAACTGCTGCGCCCCGACGTGATCGAGATTGCGCTGGAATACCCGGTCACCACAGAGATCCCCTTCGACGATCCGCGCTACAAGGCCTGCCTTGCCGAATTCTACGAGCAGAGCACCGAGCGACTGCTGGCGCTTGCCCGCAAGGGTGAGGATATCGTGGTCCTCTGCGAGGGCGATCCCTTCTTCTACGGGTCGTTCATGCACCTGCATTCGCGCCTGACCGGGCACGTTCCGGTCGAGGTCGTGCCCGGGATCACTGGCATGTCGGGGGCGTGGAATGCGACGAATGTGCCGATCACATGGGGCGATGATGTCCTGACCGTTGTCACCGCGACATTGCCCGAAGCCGATCTGGAGCGGCGTATCCGCGATACCGATGCGCTGGTGGTGATGAAGATCGGACGCAACCTTGCCAAGCTGCGCCGCGCCGTCGCGGCGGCCGGGCGAGAGCAGGACGCGTGGCTGGTCGAGCACGCGGCGATGCCGAACCAGCGTGTGACCCGCCTGGCCGAAGCGGAGAACGTGACGCCCTATTTCTCGATCCTGCTGATTCACGGACAGGGACGTCGGCCGTGAACGCTGCGCAGGATCGGGGCTGGGTCTGCATCGCCGGGCTGGGGCCGGGCGACGAGGCGCTGGTGACGGGCGAGGTCACGCAGGCGCTGGCCGAGGCGACTGACGTCATCGGCTACATTCCCTACGTTGCGCGGATCGCCGCGCGCGAAGGGCTGACCTTGCATCCCTCCGACAACCGGGTGGAACTGGACCGCGCATCCCATGCGCTCGACCTTGCCGCTCGGGGGCGGCGCGTCGTCGTCGTGTCTTCGGGCGATCCGGGCGTCTTTGCGATGGCCTCGGCCCTGTTCGAAGCGCTGGAAGCCGGGCCGTCAGCCTGGCTCGATATCGATATCCGCGTGCTGCCCGGAATTACCGCGATGCTTGCCGCCAGCGCCCGGGTTGGTGCGCCGTTGGGCCACGATTTCTGCGCGATAAACCTTTCCGACAATCTCAAGCCCTGGGACCTGATCGAAAAGCGCCTGCGGCTTGCCGCCGAGGCGGATTTCGCGATGGCGTTCTACAACCCGCGCTCGAAGTCGCGCCCCGCCGGTTTCGAACGCGCACTGAAGGTGCTGCGCGAGGTTTGCGGGCCGGAGCGGCCGATTCTCTTCGCCCGCGCGGTCACCACGCCTGACGAGGACTTGCGGATCGTGACCCTTGGAGAAGCGCGGCCGGAGATGGCCGACATGCGCACCGTCGTGATCGTGGGGTCGAGCCGTACCCGCATCATCGCGCGCGAAGCCGGACCGATCCTCTATACGCCGCGTTCGGCGATGGAAGCCGCCGCGTGATCCAGCCATTGCAGGACGTCTGCCGGATCATGCACTTCGTGCCGCTCGGGAATGGCGGGGCGGTCGATCATCGTCACCGGCAGGCCCAGTTCGCGGGCCGCCGCGAGCTTGGCCTGCGCGCCGGTTCCTCCGGCATTCTTGCACACGACGACCTCGATGGCGTGCTCACGCATCAGCCTGATGTCGCCTTCGACGGTGAAGGGGCCGCGATCGACAACGAGGCTGTGGCGCGGCAATGGCGGCGCGGCTTCGGGCGCATCGACGAAGCGCAAGAGATAATGATGCTGCGGCTGCGCGACGAATTCGGCGACATGCATGCGGCCCAGCGCCAGCATGATCCGGCGGGCAGGCCCGGCAAGCCCGGACACGGCAGCGCCGACATCCGCTACATGGCTCCAGCGATCGCCTTGCTGCGGTGCCCAGGCGGGGCGGGTGAGAGCGATCAGCGGCGTTCCGGCAAGGCGCGCGGCGGCTACGGCATTCGCGCTCATGGTCGCGGCGAAGGGATGCGTCGCGTCGATCAGGTGGGTCACCCGGTTCTCCCGCAGCCAGTCGGCAAGGCCATCCGCGCCTCCGAAACCGCCGACGCGCACCGGGACCGGCTGCGCACGCGGGCTGGCCGTTCGACCCGCGTAGCTGAGCGTCGTGTCCACTCCGGACCCGGCGAGCAGGCCGGCCAGCGCGCTGGCCTCGGTGGTACCGCCCAGAAGGAGAACTTTCGGCATGGCTGACACTTCCTCCTTCACTGACTCCGGCCCGTGGCTGACGATCCTCGGCATCGGCGAGGACGGGGCGGAGGGGCTTTCGGCGGCGGCGCGCGATGCACTGGCGCGGGCCGAACTTGTGATCGGCGCCCCCCGGCACCTGTCGCTGCTGCCCGCGCTTAATGGCCGCGCAGAGGAATGGCCAGTGCCCTTTGCGCTCGGCATCGAGCGGCTCCTGGCCCATCGTGGCAAGCGCGTGGTCATGCTCGCCTCGGGCGATCCCTTCTGGTTCGGCGGCGGAGCCCCGGTAACGCGCCACCTGCGCGCGGGCGAATGGATCGCACATCCTGCGCCTTCGACATTCTCGCTGGCCGCGGCGCGTCTGGGATGGTCGCTGCAGGATACGGTGTGCCTTGGCCTGCATGCCGCGCCCCTGGCGCGCCTGCGCCCGCATCTGGCTGCTGGTCGCAGGATACTGGTCCTGCTGCGGGACGGAGACGCGGCGGGCGATCTGGCCCGCTATCTGATCGGTCAGGGCTTCGGTGCCTCGGAGCTGCATATCCTTGAGGCGCTGGGCGGCCCGCGCGAGCGCGTGCGATGCGTGCGCGCCGAGGCGCTTGCCTTCGGCGATGTCGCACATCCAGTCGCAGTCGGCATTGCCTGCGCCGGGCAGGGGCGTGCCCTGCCTTGCGCATCGGGACTGGCCGACGATCTGTTCGACCACGACGGCCAGATCACCAAGCGCCCGGTACGCGCCCTGACGCTCTCCGCGCTCGCTCCCGTCCCGGGGGAAACCTTGTGGGACATCGGCGCGGGATCGGGCTCGATTGCAGTGGAGTGGCTGCTGCGCCACCCCGCGAACCGCGCGGTTGCGTTCGAAAGCGATCCCGTGCGGGCGGAGAGGGCAAGGGCCAATGCCCTTGCGCTGGGCGTCGACAGGCTCGAGGTGGTCATCGGTCGTGCGCCCGAAATCCTCGATCAGCGATCGGATGACGCGCCCGATGCCGTTTTTATCGGCGGGGGCCTGTCGCAAACGCTGCTGGAAACCTTGTGGGCGAGACTTCCTGCCGGCACCCGGCTCGTCGCCAATGCCGTAACGCTGGACTCAGAGGCCCTGTTGGCCCAGTGGCAGGCCGGGAAGGGCGGCGATCTCCTGCGGATCGAACTGGCCCACGCCGCGCCGCTCGGCAATCGCCGAGGCTGGCGTGCGAGCTTTCCCGTCGTGCAGTGGAGCATCGTTCTGTGATCGTCGCCGGTTTCGGATTCCGGCAGGGCGCGACCCTGCAGTCGATAGAGGACGCGTTGGCGCTGGCACAGCAGTTCTCGCCGCGGGTGACCCTGCTCGCGACGGCGGCGGACAAGGCGGTGAGCCCGGAAATGGCGCGACTGGCTGCAGTCCTCGGCCTGCCGCTGACGGGCGTTTCGGGGCAGGTGCTTGCCCGCATCGCCACGCCCACCCGGTCGGAGGCAAGCCTTGCCAGCCACGGCACCGGCAGCGTGGCGGAAGCCAGCGCCCTGGCCGCCGCCGGCCCCGGCGCGCAACTGATCGCGATGCGCCACATCTCCCCCGATCGCATGGCGACATGCGCCATCGCCCAAGGATTGACCCCATGACCGTACACTTCATCGGCGCCGGCCCCGGTGCGCCCGACCTCCTGACCTTGCGCGGGCGTGACCTCATCGCGGCCTCGCCGGTCTGCCTCTATGCCGGGTCGCTGGTGCCTGCCGCAGTGCTCGATCACTGTCCGCCCGGCGCACGCATCGTGAACACCGCGCCGCTCGATCTCGATGCGATCATGGCCGAGATCGCAGCGGCCCACACTGCCGGGCAGGACGTGGCGCGGCTCCATTCGGGCGATCTCTCGGTATGGTCGGCGATGGGCGAGCAGTTGCGGCGGCTGCGGGCCATGGACATTCCCTTCACGGTGACGCCGGGCGTGCCCGCTTTCGCCGCGACCGCAGCAGCGCTGGAAACCGAGCTGACATTGCCGGGCCTGTCGCAGTCGCTCGTCCTGACCCGGACCTCGGGCCGGGCCAGTGCGATGCCGGAGGGAGAGAGCCTGATCAATTTTGCCGACACTGGCGCGACGCTGGCGATCCACCTGTCGATCCACAACCTTGCCCGGGTCGTGGCCGACCTGTCCCCGGCCTATGGGCCCGACTGCCCGGTGGCTGTCGTCTGGCGCGCGAGCTGGCCGGACCAGCGGATCGTGCGCGGCACTCTTGAAACCATCGAGACAGACGTCGCGGGCAGCATGGAGCGCACCGCGCTGATCGTCGTCGGGCGGGTACTGGCCGGGGAGGGCTTCGACGAAAGCTGTCTCTATTCCACCGGTTATGACCGTCGGTTCCGTCCGCAGGATGCGTCTTCGCGCTTTGCCGGAGGGGTCGAATGAGCACGCCCGGACTGCTCGTCGCCGCGCCGACCTCAGGGACGGGCAAGACCACCGTGATGCTCGGCCTGCTGCGTGCGTTGAGCGAGAGCGGCAGCACGGTCCAGCCGTTCAAGAGCGGGCCGGACTACATCGATCCTGCGTTCCACCGGGCCGCCTGCGGGAATGCCTCGTTCAATCTCGACAGCTGGGCGATGGACGCCGGCATGCTGGATGCCGTCGCGGCGATGGCGGCCGGGGCGGATATTGCCGTGGCCGAGGGCTCGATGGGCTTTTACGACGGTGTCGCCACGCGCGGGGCGACCGGCAATGGTGCCAGTGCCGACATCGCCCGGCGCATGGGCTGGCCGGTGGTCTTCGTCCTCGACGTATCCGGCCATGCCCAGTCTGCCGCGGCGACGGCGCTGGGCTTTCGCCGTTTCGATGCCCGCATTCCCTTTGCCGGGGTAATCCTCAACCGTGTGGCAAGCCCGCGCCACGAACGCCTTGTGCGGCGAGGGATGGAGGCGATCGGAATGCCGGTGCTGGGGGCATTGCCGCGGCGCGGCGACCTCACCCTGCCGGAACGCCACCTCGGGTTGGTGCAGGCCGCCGAGCATCCCGAGCTTGACCGCAAGATCGCCGACTATGCCGCTTTCCTGCGCGAACACGCGGACCTGCCGGAGATCCGCAAGGCGGCAAGGGCTCTCGACCGCGGTGAGGGCGCGGGCCTGCCGCAGCCTCCCGCGCAGCGTATCGCCCTGGCCCAGGACGAGGCGTTCTCGTTCATCTACCCGCACATGCTGGAAGGCTGGCAGCGGGCCGGGGCCGAGATCCTGCCTTTCTCTCCGCTGGCGGACGAGGCGCCCGACAAGAGTGCGGACCTGGTCTGGTTGCCGGGCGGCTATCCCGAGCTTCACGCCGGTCGGATCGCCGCTGCATCGCGCTTCCTTGCCGGTCTGCGCCGCCATGCCGAGACCCGTCCGGTGCACGGCGAATGCGGTGGCTACATGGTGCTGGGCGAAGCCCTCGTCGACAAGGAAGGGGAGCGTCACCCCATGGCCGGCCTGCTCGGCCTCGTGACGAGCTATGCGCAGCGCAAGATGCATCTGGGCTATCGCAGTGCCCGCCTGCTTGCGCCGGTTGCCAATCTGACCGCTGGCACCCGCCTGCGCGGGCATGAGTTCCACTACTCGACGATTATCGAGCAGCCCGACGAGCCTCTGGCCGAAGTGACCGATGCCGATGGCAATGCCGTGCCCGAAACCGGTTCGCGGCGCGGCCGCGTGACCGGGACGTTCTTCCACCAGATCGCACCCTACGCATGATCTCGCTCAGCCTTATCGGGATCGGCACCGGCAATCCCGACCACCTGACCATGCAGGCGCGGCGGGCGATGAACGGGGCCGACCTGATCCTGCTGCCGCGCAAGGGCGAGGCCAAGGCGGACCTGCTCGACTTGCGCCGGGGCATCTGCGTGCAAGTGCTGGAGCGGCCCGTCCGTGTCGTCGAGTTCGACCTTCCGGTCAGGTCCGCGAATGGCGACTATCTTGGCGCGGTCAACGACTGGCACGATGCCATCGCCCGGACGTGGTCGCGGGAAATCGCCCGGAACCTGCCGCAGGGCGGGCATCTGGCGCTGCTCGTTTGGGGCGACCCCTCGCTCTACGACAGCACCTTGCGCATCGCCGCGCGCCTGCAGGATGACGGAATGGATCTGGGGATCGAAGTCGTCCCCGGCATCACCAGCGTCCAGGCCCTGACCGCGGCGCATGCGATTGCGCTCAATCGCCTTGCCGAACCGTTTGTCGTCACCACCGGCAGGCAGCTACGCGACAGGGGCTGGCCGCAAGGGACCAATGTGGTCGTCGTCATGCTCGACGGGGGCTGTGCCTTTGAAACGCTGGAGCCAGAGGGTATCGAGATCTGGTGGGGGGCCTATCTCGGCATGGAGCACGAGGCGCTGATCCACGGACCCTTGCCTGAGGTTGCCAACCGCATTGTCGAGGCTCGTAAGGCATTGAGGGAGCGCCACGGCTGGATTATGGATACCTACCTGATGCACCGGACCTTCAACGATCAGACCGGGGCAGGGGGATAGTCATGACACAGCCGCCCCCCAGCTTCGATGAAGCGTTTGCCGCGCAGCTGGAGCAATTGCTGCACTGGCGGCGCGATGTCCGGCATTTCGATACCCGTGCCATTCCCGAAGACGATATCGAGCATTTGCTTCGCTGCGCCAGTCTGGCTCCGTCGGTGGGCAATTCGCAGCCATGGCGCTTTGTTCGGGTGCACAGCCCCGCCTTGCGCGAACGACTGGCCGGCCACGTCGACGAACAGAGTGCGCGCGCTGCCGAGCGCTACTCCGATGCGAAGCAGCGCGAACACTACAAGTCGCTCAAGCTGCACGGTGTGCGCGAAGCGCCCGAAATCATGGCGGTGTTCTGCGATGGGGAGCCGGTGGCGGGCAAGGGGCTGGGCATCGCGACAATGCCCGAGATGCTCGATTATTCCGTAGTAATGGCGATCCACACCATGTGGCTGGCCGCGCGGGTGCGGGGGATCGGCATGGGCTGGGTCTCGATCGTCGATCCGAAGTTCGTGGGCGGGCTTCTCGATGCGGCGCCTTCCTGGCGGCTCATCGCGATCCTGTGCATCGGCTATCCCTGCGAAGCAGCCGCGACGCCCGAGCTCGAAGAACGTGGCTGGCAGGCCCGGGAAGCCTGGTTGGAGCGCACTTTCGAGAAGTAAGGGGCAGGCGAAAGCCTGTTCTGCCAGTGGTCAGTCAATAAACAATGGATGGCCCGCCCACTGGTGGCGGTGCATTCATCCCGCAGTGCGGTCTTCCCCGAATTTAAGGTAAGTCAGCACCATCTCGCCGAGTTCGCGCAGCAAGGTTTCCCAGTCCTGCTCGTCAGGAACGGGCTCCATCGAATCGATGCTCAGTTGGCGGACAAGCGTTGCGAAGATGATGCGCACGACCATGAGCGCTTTCGTTTCGATATGTCCGCGGATCTCTTGCCGGTAGTGTGCCAGTCCCGCCGCCAGCACCGCAGCCGCTTCCGCCTGACGTCTGCTGCCACTGCGGGAGACTTCCGGGTCAACCGAAGCCCGTCTCATCGCCAGACGCAGCATCAGAGCGTTTGCGAGCAGGATCTGCGAGAAGGCGCGGACATATCCGGGAATGTAAGCGTCGAGATTGTCCGAAGCCGATAGGGTGTCGGCGAATGCGCGCTCTTCGGTTTCGCCCATCATCGCCAGTTCACGGCCGATAACGGCCCGGATCAGTTCGTCCTTGCCCTCGAAGCGATGATAGATCGATCCGGTCGAAACCTTGCCGAGACTGCTGACTTCCTGAAGCGTGAAATCCTCGCCCCCGCGCTCGATCATGAGTGTCTTGGCTGCGGTGAGCATCCGGTCCAGCGAAGCCTGGCTGCGGGGCTGCAAAGGCTTGCGGACATCGGTCAATATCGCCGCGAGGGCCTGTTCGGCACTGGCCCCTTCGGTCTTACTGCCTGTTGCGGCCAAGTTCGTGTCTGGCTTGGGTCTGCTCATCACTTCCCTGTAATCCGGCCCGATGGACTGGTCTTCTTCGTTGGCACGTCTATCTTCGTGGGGGCCCCGATAGTGCGATCCAAGTACAACAGATCAGCCAATCCGCAAGGATTGCAACACGATTCGGTCCTCATCTTGGAAATCGTGTCCCGATTTCGCCTTTTGAACCGGGATGCCGATAGCTTCCAAAAGCACGCATTACTGTTTCACCGATGCGCCCGGTCAATCGATATGTTGTCGGTCCGGCTGCCGGACTGACGGGATCGCTGCAGTATCCGGATGCAAAAAGCCCGCCGCCTGCATGTGCAAGCGGCGGGCTTTTCATGTCGGTATCAGCTGATCTCAGAAGCGGTTGACGTAGTTCTCGCACCATTCCTGACGACCGGACTTCGGTTCCGGCGCACGGTTGGACTGCACCGCGATATCGGCGATGGAGGCAAGGGTAGCCTCGGGTGCGTGGATCATGCGGCCCAGTTCGCCCTTCCAGCCTGCGTAGCGCTCTGCCCGGAACGCCTCGAGGCGGCCGTCCTCGATCATCGCGGCAGCACGCAGGAAAGCCCGGGCGATCGTGTCGACACCGCCGATGTGGCCGTGCAGCAGATCGGCTGCATCGATCGACTGGCGGCGGACCTTGGCGTCGAAGTTGAAGCCGCCGGTGGTGAAGCCGCCGGCGCGGATCACTTCCAGCATCGCCAGCGTGAGTTCCTCGACCGAGTTGGGGAACTGGTCGGTGTCCCAGCCATTTTGCGGATCGCCGCGGTTGGCATCGATCGAGCCGAAGATGCCGAGCGCGCGCGCCATCGCCAGTTCGTGCTCGAAGGTATGGCCCGAGAGCGTCGCGTGGTTCGCCTCGATGTTGACCTTCACTTCGTTCTCGAGGCCGAAGCGCTTGAGGAACGCATAGACGGTCTGCGTGTCGAAATCGTACTGGTGCTTGGTCGGCTCATGCGGCTTGGGTTCGATCAGGATGGTGCCGGTGAAGCCGATGCGGTGCTTGTGGTCGACCACAAGCTGCAGGAAGCGCCCGAAGTTCTCCTGCTCGATGCCGATCTCGGTATTCAGGATCGTGTCGTAGCCCTCGCGGCCGCCCCACAGGACGTAGTTGGAACCGCCGAGGCGATGGGTGGCTTCCAGCGCATCGCGCACCTGCATGGCCGCCCAGGTGTAGACTTCCGGATCGGGATTGGTGGCAGCGCCTGCCATGTAGCGCGCATGGCCGAAGAGATTGGCGGTGCCCCACAGCAGCTTGCGGCCGTGCCTGGCCTGCAGTTCTTCGAGGTGATCGACAGCTTCGGCAAAGCTGGCGCGGAAGCCGGTCGCATCTTCGGCATCCGCCATCACGTCCACGTCGTGGAAGCAGTAGAAGGGCAGGTCGAGCTTCTCGACGAAGGCAAGCGCGGCTTCGCGCTTGGCGCGTGCGGCTTTGGCGTCGTTCGGTCCCGTGTGCCACGGACGGGTGAACGTGCCCGCTCCGAAGACGTCGCTGCCCGGCCAGCAGAAGGTGTGCCAGAAGCAGACGGCAAACCGCAGGTGGTCTTCGAGCCGCTTGCCCATGACGACGCGGTCCTTGTCGTACCAGCGATAGGCAAGGTCGTTCGCGCTTTCCGGGCCTTCGTAACGGACCGTGTCGAACTCGGCGAAATATTCAGCAGACATCCTTGGTATTCCTTTCACAGATCGCGAACGGCCGCGTAGGCGCGGCGGAATTTCTCAAGCTTGGGGGCAAGGCGCTCGGCCAGCAGGGGATCGGGATCGATGGCATCGACGACAGCCGGGCGGGTACAGGCTTCGGCCGCCGAAGCAGCGGTGGCGGCCATCATCGCGAGCTTTGCGGCACCAAGGGCAGGGCCGACTTCGCCGCCATCGAGGTATTCGAGCCGGACGTCGAGCGCGGCGGCAAGGATCGAACCCCAGTAGCGCGACCGGGCACCACCGCCGATGACCGACAGGGTCGAGACATGGGTCCCCGCCTCGCGCAGCGCGGCCAGCCCGTCGGCATGGGCGAAGGCCACGCCTTCCAGCACTGCCGCGGCCAGTCTGCCCTGACCGGTCTCGTTGTCAGCGCGCAGGAAGGCACCGCGCACATGCGCATCGTTGTGCGGGGTGCGCTCGCCCGAAAGATAGGGGAGGAACAGTTCCGGCCCGCTTGCCGCGCCCGCCTGCTCGGCGAGCGTGAACAGGTCGGCCGGTGCGCCCAAGCCCATGAAGCGCGCGGCCCAGTCGACGCAGGATGCGGCGGAAAGATGGACGCTCATCTGGTGCCACATGGCCGGGAGGCAGTGACAGAAGGCATGGACCGCCTGCCCGGGATTGGGGCGGAACTGTTGCGTGGCCACGAAGATCACGCCCGAAGTGCCGAGCGAAAGCAGGGCATCGCCGTCCGAGATCATCCCGATTCCCGCTGCACCGCCGGCGTTGTCGCTGGCGCCAGCCGCGACGGGCACACTGGCCATGCCCCATCGCGAGGCCACATCGGGACGCAACTGGCCGCTCACTTCGCTGCCTTCGAACAGACACGGCATGTGCTCGCGCAAGAGGCCCGTAGCCGACAGGACGGCATCGCTCCAGTCGCGCCGGGCAACGTCGAGCCAGAGGGTGCCCGCGGCATCGGACATGTCGCTCGCCTTCTCGCCGGTCATGGCAAGGCGGACGTAGTCCTTGGGCAGCAGGACCGTGCGGACCTTGGCAAAGATCTCGGGTTCGTGGCGGCGGACCCATTGCAGCTTGGGTGCGGTGAAACCCGGCATCATCAGGTTTCCGGTGATCTGCCGCGAATGGGGTTCGGCTGCTTCAATCTCTTCGCATTCGCGAAAGCTGCGCCCGTCGTTCCAGAGGATGGCGGGGCGCAAGGGACGATCGTCGGCGCCCAGCAGGGTCGCGCCGTGCATCTGCCCGGCAAGTCCGATGGCCTGAACCCTGGCGCGCAGATGCGCCGACAGTCCCTGCACGGCTGCCTCGGTCGCGGCCCACCAGTCGTCGGGCGACTGCTCGGACCACAGCGGCTGCACACGCGAGACCGTCAGCGACGAGGATGCCTGGTCGCACACGGTTCCCGCCGTGTCGATAAGCACGGCCTTTACGCCGGACGTGCCAATGTCGATTCCCAGAAACATGCCCTGAACTGCTCTCCCGTCCGATTCACGATCGTTCTTGTGCCGAGAGAGATAGCGCTAACATTCACCTGATGGCAAGAGCGCAAGAGCAAGTGAGCGCGGTGATTTTATCACAGCGCTCACTTGAGAAGGGGATTTGCGGCGGCTTGAGGCGGTCGTTGCGACCCGAAGCCGATCGCCGCACTGCGCCTTGCCGAGACCGCGGGGAAGAGCGGCTGCCGAAGCCCAGGTCGCGCGCAGATCGTGCCCACGCCCCGGAATGGCCTTTCCTGCCGCTCCGGGACATCCGTTCGGGCATGCCCGCGTCGGATCAGGCGCGGGCCACCGTGCCGCGCACAAGACGGGCGGCGGGGTGGTCGATGAAGGTCACTGATTTCATGGAAGATCGAAGGGTAACTTCCCTTCCGCCTTCTTCGGTTTCATCATGACGTCCAGCACCGCATTGTCCGACGCCCCGAATACCGCGAAAAGCGCACTGGCCCTGTCCGTCAGATTGGCGATGTGCGCGGGGCGATCCATATCCACGGCGACATAGGCCGGGATATCCTTGCCCATCGCCGTCAGCGCATCGAAACCCGGATCTCCATTGCGAAAATCCGTGCGACCCTCTGCCTGCATGCCGCCGAAGAAGTGCCAGGGATGGAGCCTCTCCGAAGGAGTCTTCATGCGGATGATTGCAATCTCTGCCGCTTCCGGTCGGTCCACCGGGATCAGTCCTGCGGATCGGGCGGCTTGCGGTGACATGCCGAATAGCCAAACCCGCTGACCCGGCATCAGGGCCTTTACCTTTTTCCGGTCGGTCAACAGCGTGATCGCACGGCGCTGCGCGCTGTCGGCCAATTGCTGCGAAGCGGCTGCGCCCACGACTTCGCTGGCGCGATCAGGATCGACGTAGGGATTGTCGAACAGGCCCAGCATGAATTTGACCCGCATGACATGACGAACGGCCTCATCGAGGCGCGTCTGGCTGAATTGTCCCGTGCGCAGGGCAGCCAGTATCGGTGCGGGATCGTCGAGCCCCCCGATCTGGTCGACACCCGCCATGACGGCTTTGCCGATCCGTTCGGCCTTCGAAAGTCCCTCGACACCCCATGGCATGCCGATTGCCATGGGCGATTGGGGATTGGCCTGGGTCGGTTCGGTGCAAGATGACGGACAATCGTTCACGATGGCCCAGTCGGAAACGACAAGTCCCTTGTATCCCTGATCCTTGCGGAGCATGGTTTCGACCACCTGCTTGCTGAATCCCGCGCCGACCGGTTCTGCAGGTTTCCCGTCGATGGTGACGCCCTTCAGGATGCCGTAAGTGGGCATCACACCGGCGACATGCGCTGCGAAGGCTCCCTTGAACGCCGACACATGGCGCGCCAGTTCGGCATCGTTGAGAATCAGGTCGCTGCCATAGGCATTATGCGCATCGAAGCCATTGGCGCTGGTGCCATAACCCACCCAATGCTTCACGATGGCGGCGACGCCATCCTTTTGCAGACCCGCGGCTCCGCCCTGCAATCCTTCGATCTCGGCACCGACAAGGCGCGAGACGCGAGCGGGATCGGAGCCGAAGGTCGCGGCGATACGCGGCCATCGGGGATCGGTCGTCAAATCGGCCTGCGGGGAAAGGGCCATGTGGATGCCGACCGCACGATATTCGCGGCGCACGATCGTGCCGAATTCGCGAACCAGGTCGGTATCGTCGATCGCGGCCAGCCCTATGGGATCGGGCCACAGGGAGAAGCCGTTGGCCTTGTTCGTCGCTCCCTGCACTTCCTGGAACTGATTGCGGGGATCGGTACTCACAGTCACCGGAATGCCCAGGCGTGTGTTTTCCGCGAGGTGCTGGATGGCGTTGTTCATCTGCGCGAAGACGCGCGGTGGCACCGTCAGGCGGGTGATGAAACTCGTTACGCCCCGATCCCGGATGGCCGTTGCGACCGCCGGCATGTCATAGCCCTGATCGGACGCTCCGAAGGGCGATCCGAGTCCGGGCAGGTTGCCGTGCGCGAGTGCGGCGACTTTCTCCTCGACCGTCATCTGCGACAACAGGTCTTCAACCCGATCGTCCGTGTTTGCGCTCGGATCCTCGTAAGGATCCATCTTCCCGTTATGGTTGAGGTCGCGCCATTTCGGCTGAGCGTGAGCGGTGCCGATCGATCCAGACAGCGCAATCGCGATGACGGAAGCGCAGGCGATGGTTCGCAAAGCCGGAAAACGAAGCATTATTCTCTCTCACTCTTGGCGTGACTTGGCGCACTTGTTAATCACTGCTTAGTTTTTGCGGCTCGCCAGTCAAGTGACCATAGCCAGTGCGCTCTCCCCACAAGAATTGACGAACGAGCCACTTGGCCAGCCGCTAAGGCTTTGCCGGCCTTCAGGTGGCTCTTTCCGGGCTTTCGACCGAGGTGCCGGAATGTGCGTGCGGAGCGCTATCGAGCATTGCGCAGGTCTGGCGAGACTGTGCTGGGTGGGATGGTGCAAAAGCCATCGCCTGCATAAAAGGAGTGTTCTGCATTGAGGCGTTTGATGCTTTGCATCTGAACTGCCGCACGATAGGCGTGAGCTATGATGAACATTCCCTGGGATCAGCCCGCGACGTTGATAGACCTGGACGGCAAGACGCCCGTCATTGGTACCATTCTCGAGTGCGTGACGCACTTTTCGCTTTTCAAGCCCTTTGCCAAGGAACAGGCACGCATCCTGCTGACACGGCCGGTATTCCGGACAGGTCAAAAGACGCGGACATGGATCCTCAACCCAAATGAAATCGAAGCGCTCGTTCAGCGCAGGGCTGCTGAAGATCAGGCTGGCGTGTAGTTCGGTTGGTGCCCGACGGCTCGGGCATCAGCTTTGACGCAAGTCTTGGATACGCATTCTTTGAATGCCGGATAGTCCGAAGAGCTGCTGGCTGGGGCGGCAGGATTCGAACCTGCGAATGCCGGTACCAAAAACCGGTGCCTTACCACTTGGCGACGCCCCAGCAGGGAATGCGCGCTTAGCGGCTAATGTTCGGGCTGAAAAGGGGCCAATCGCATGATTCGGACAATTGGCCCCAACCCATGCGATCAGGCCGAAAGGACCGCGTCGATATCGGTCGCGCTGTGGCGCTCGCGCACGCAGCCTTCGTTAGTGCGGTTGACGATGCGGCCGCGCCGGACGCCCTTGCGGTTGCCCACTTCCTCACCCCAGCGCACCACGTTCTTGTAGCTGGGAATGTCGAGGAAGGTTGCGCCGTCGTCATAGGCATCGCCGCGCAGGAATGCGCCGAACCAGCCGTACGTGGCGATGTCGGCTATCGTGTACTCGTCCCCGGCCAGGTAGCGGTTCTCGGCAAGTCGACGGTCCGCGACATCGAAGATCCGCTTGGTTTCCATGGCATAGCGGTTGATCGGGTACTCGTACTTCTCGGGCGCATAAGCGTAGAAGTGCCCGAAGCCGCCGCCGATCACCGGGGCGGTGGACATCTGCCACATCAGCCATGACATGCACTCGGCGCGCGCGGCCGGTTCGGTGGGAAGGAACTTGCCGAACTTCTCGGCAAGGTGGACGAGGATCGCGCCCGATTCGAAGATGCGGATCGGCTCATCGCCCGAGCAGTCGAGCAGGGCGGGGATCTTCGAATTGGGATTGATCGAGACGAATCCCGATCCGAACTGGTCGCCATCGCCGATCGAGATCAGCCAGGCATCGTACTCCGCTTCGCCGATGCCGGCCGCGAGCAGTTCCTCGAACATGATCGTGACCTTCTGGCCGTTGGGCGTGCCAAGCGAATAGAGCTGGAACGGGTGCTGGCCGCGCGGCAGTTCCTTATCGTGCGTGGGCCCGGAGATCGGGCGATTGGTCTTGGCCCATTGGCCGCCGTTTTCCGCATCCCATGTCCAGACTTTCGGCGGCGTGTAGGTGAGATCGGTCATGCGGGGGGCATCCTGTTTCGGTGTGAGGGGTAGGGGCACAGGCCCGGTAGGTAGGTTCGGCCCTGTCCGGGGACAAGGTCCGGGGCGGCAGGGAGTCGGTTCGGAGCGGACGATTGCTCGCCCCACGAGAAAAGGCCCGGCAGCGCCAAGCGTTGCCGGGCCTTTTTGCGAAATCCCGAAATCGAAAGGCGGCTCGATCAGCCGATCTTGCGGATCCAGCCGTGGGTATCGGCTTCCTGCCCGCGCTGGATGGCGACGAGGCGGCTCTTGAGCTTCTGGGTGAGCTGGCCGGGGCCGCCCGAACCGACGGTGAATTCACCGTCGCGCCCGGAAACCTTGCCGACCGGCGTGACCACGGCGGCGGTGCCGCAGGCGAAGGTCTCGACGAGACGACCCGACTTTGCATCCTCGCGCCACTGGTCGATCGAGTAGCGGCCCTCGGTGACGGTAAGCCCTTCCTCGCGGGCGAGGGTGAGCAGGCTGTCGCGGGTGATGCCGGGCAGGATCGTGCCGGTCAGTTCCGGGGTGAGCAGGGTGCCGTCGTCGAACACGAAGTAGAGGTTCATGCCGCCCAGTTCCTCGATCCACTTGTGCTCGGCGGCATCGAGGAAGACGACCTGGTCATGGCCGCGGGCAATCGCCTCGCCCTGCGGCACGAGGCTGGCGGCGTAGTTGCCGCCGCACTTGGCAGCGCCGGTGCCGCCCGGGGCAGCGCGCGTATAGTCGCTGACCCAGATCGAGACTGCCGGGGCGCCCGACTTGAAGTAGTTGCCCGCCGGGCTGGCGATGACGATGAACTTGTACTGCTTGGCCGGACGCACGCCGAGGAAGGCTTCGGTCGCGATCATGAACGGTCGCAGATAGAGCGAGGCACCCTCGGCCTCCGGGATCCAGTCGCGATCGGCCTGGACCAGCCGCTCGATGGATTCCACGAAGAGCGCTTCGGGCAGTTCGGGCATGGCCAGACGCTCGGCCGAGCGATTGAAGCGCGCGGCGTTGGCCTCGGGGCGGAACAGGGCGATGCTGCCGTCCGCCTGCTTGTAGGCCTTGAGTCCTTCGAAGATTTCCTGCGCGTAGTGGAGAACCGAAGCGGCCGGATCGAGTGCGATCGGCTGGCGCGGACCGATCACGGCATCGTGCCAGCCCTGACCCTCGGTCCATTCGATCACCACCATGTGGTCCGAGAAGTGCGTGCCGAAGCCCGGATTGGCAAGAATCGCAGCCCGCTGATCCGCACCGGTCGGCGAGGGGTGGGGCAGGGAAGTGAAGGTCAGGCCGGCATCGGCGAGCGTCGCCATCGAACTAGGTCCTCATCAATGTAAGTGCGGCGCGCTGTTGAACAAAAATTGCGCACAGTGCAACCGAAAAGAAATTTTGATACTTAGCTCTAACGTATTAGCATGCCGCCGCATCGACGCAAATTGCCGCGCGCACAGGGCCTGCCGTCGGGGCTGAAAGCACGCCATGCCATTGCGCGTTTTGCGTGCAATTCTCCAGCATCATTTTTGCAAGTTCAGGTGCAATGAAAGACGCGTCAGGCCGCACCTGCACAGTAGGGGCGCTTGCCTGCAAACGTGCGAGCGCAGCCTGCGGACAGGCCGGACATGAAAAAGGCCGTGCCCGATTGGCGGGACGGCCCTGTTGGCTTGCTCAATGAGAAGGGCCGCACCGGAAAGCCGGTGCGGCCCTTCGCATGGTCAGCGGCCGGAAGTGCCGCCAGCGAAAGCCTTTATCGCCTAATCAAAATTCAGCGATAATGCCTCGCGACGGAAATTGCCGACCTCTCTGCTGAACCATGAGACATCGGATCACCTCCTTTCGCGCTGTTGAGCCAAAGATCACCGCTTTCGCGGCTGGGACTTCAGGTCATCCTGGGCGCGTTTCCCGGGGCCTTCCGTCTTGAGTATTTTTGTGTCTGATTCCGCATCGCACAACAAGTCTTGCATTCGTTTTTTTTGCGGTCATTATGATGACTTCGGCCAGTTTTCCCCAGCCTGGAGGTCGATTTTGACCCACCGCTCGGGGCACCGCTGAGTGCGGCCTGAAGAGATCCGAAATTCACCGAATTCAGCGTGTTTTGACCCGGTCTCAGGGTCCGAATCGAAGTTTCGGCTGCGGGCGATTCGCGGCTGGAAGGCGCTCGGGGCCGGGCAAGGGCCATACCCTACCGGGGTCTAGTGCAGGGGATCGACAAATCGAATCAGCCGCTTGCGATCGAATCCTTGCCTTTCAGGAACCCGAAAAGGCGGGGCGACCGGTGATCGATTCGTGATTGCGACGCAACGCTGCGCGCAAGGATCCAGTCCGGCATGGCGCGGCTTCGGGATTGCTCGGCCTGACGCTCGGAATGAGGCGATACTTCGGTGAGATCGATTCGCCGGGACCGGGCGGGTTAGCGGCAGTCTTCGATGACGCGCGAAACTTCCGTCCAGCTCGGGATATGGAGCGTTGCCATGCCCGGAACTTCCACCGCGAAGCGACCGCGGCTGAAGGCCATGTCGTCAAGCAACGGGTCGCGGGTCGGGAGGCTTGTCGAAACGCCGCCCTGCACCGGATTGGCGACGAGCGTGCGTTCGCCCTGTGTGGTGCGGATCGCCATGGAGACGGGCCCGGTGGCTGCGCCCGCGCGAATCAGCGACACCCTCTGTTGCTGCCGCTCGCAGCGCAGGATGAACTGGCCGCTGGCAAAGCTGGCGAAGGAACCGGTGGAGCTTGGGGCATATTGCCAGTCTCCGGGCGTGGCGAGGGCATCGCGCCAGTCGCTTGACGGAGGAGGCAGGGGTGCCGGTGTCGGTGCAGGGCTGGGCGAGGGACGCGCAGCCGGCTGCGGAGGGGCGGGCGCCACTTGCGGAATGCAGCCGGCAAGCGCCAGGGCGCCGACCAGAACCGGAAGGAGACGAAGTGAAGCGGGGGTGGAGCGCAGGCGCGGATTTGCCTTCATGGTCCCGGTATGGAATGACAATCGCTTCATCTCAAGTACCCAGGCCCGATGACTGACCCATCTGCGCAACTATCTATCGGAAAAACAAAGCCCGCGCCCAAGGTGCGTGTCGACCAGATGCTGGTCGACCGCGGCCTCGCGGAAAGCCGGACCCGTGCACAGGCTCTCGTGCTGGCCGGGCTCGTCTTTTCCGGGGAAACCAAGATTGCAAAGCCGGGACAGAGCCTGCGTGGCGACGTGCCGCTGGAAGTACGCGGGCGAGATCACCCCTGGGTTTCGCGTGGAGGCATCAAGCTCGCCCACGCCATCGAGCATTTCGGCCTCGATCCGGCCGGCGCCATTGCCATGGACATCGGCAGTTCGACCGGCGGCTTCACCGATGTCCTGCTGACGAACGGGGCGAGCCGGGTCTTCGCGGTCGATTCCGGGACCAACCAGCTCGCGTGGAAACTGCGGCAGGACCCGCGGGTGACGGTTCTGGAGCAGACTTCTGCGCGTATTCTCACGCCTGAGCTTATAGATGCGCCTTGCAACTGGGTGGTCTGCGATGCCAGCTTCATCGGACTTGCCAAGGTTCTTGAAGTGCCCCTGCGCCTCGCTGCCCCCGCTTGCCGGCTCGTCGCCCTGATAAAGCCGCAGTTCGAGGTCGGCCGAAACGAAGTGGGCAAGGGCGGGGTCGTGCGCGATCCGGCCCTGCACGATCGTGTCTGCGCCGAAGTGCGCGAGTGGCTAGAGGGCGAAGGATGGCAAGTAGAAGGTATTGTCGAAAGCCCGATCAAGGGGCCCGAAGGCAATGTGGAGTTTCTCGTTTCGGCACGCAGAGGCGTCTAACGATTGCACCTTTGCTCCAGCCGTTACACAAATTGCCTAATCTTCATGGTCTCTTGGTGATTCGGGGGTGAATGCGGGGATGAACCTGCTTGCTTCGTCAGGTCAGTTGCGTGCCAGTTTTGCGCGATGGGCTTTGGTCTTCGTGCCGGCACTTGTGCTGCTCGGCTTTCTTTCCGGCAAAATGGCCCAGTCCGGGCCGGACAATCCGTGGTTCGCCGCGCTGGTGAAGCCGGAGGTCTATCCGCCACCGGCAGCCTTCGGCATCGTCTGGACCATTCTCTACGTCCTGATGGGCCTTGCGCTGGCGATGGTGGCTGCCGCTCGCGGAGCGCGGGGACGCGGGATCGCCGTTCTCGTCTTCGCCGTGCAATTCGCCTTGAATCTCGCGTGGTCGCCGGTTTTCTTCGGTGCGCACCAGATCACCGGCGGACTGATTGTGATCGCGGTGCTCGATGTGCTGGTCCTGCTTACGGCGGTCCTGTTCTATCGGGTTCGGCCGATCGCGGCGGCGTTGCTGGTGCCGTATCTCGCGTGGATTCTCTTCGCGACCTATCTCAATTACGCGTTCCTCGAAGCCAATCCCAAGCTGGACGGCGTAGACGTTGTGCCCGCGGTTGAGCGTTTCGAGATCTGATCCCCCTTGCGCCGCGTTTCGGCGCGCACCATCATAGGGCCATGCAAAGCGAAAATCCTTTCATCGCCGACTTCGTCAAGATGATGAACAGCGCCGCCGGCACGTTTGCGGGCATGACGCGTGAAGCCCGTGATTCCGCCAAGGAGCGGTTCAAGGAGCTCATGGGCGACATGGACTTCGTCACTCGCGAGGAATTCGACGCCGTCAAGGAAATGGCCGCGACCGCGCGCGAGGAGACCGAGACTCTGAAGAAGCAGGTCGCGGCTCTCGAGGCCAAGCTCTCCGCCAAGGGCTGACCGGTCCATCGGACGCAGATCCGGTGACGGCCTTCATTCTCATATTGTTCTGCATCGTGGCGCTGGCCTTGGGGCTGGCGCTCGGTCGTCGTGCGCACCTGCGTTGGCCGAAAACGATGCCGCGCTGGATGCCGGCGGCCGTCCTCGTGCCCGGTCTCCTGCCGCTTTCCTGGCACTTTCGCAGCATTTCCGACTTCATCGCCCCGGTGACCGGCGTCATCGACCGCAGCGGCGCGGCTGGCGAGCTGGAAGCGCTGGCCCTCGGTCTGCCATTCGCGATTCTTGCCCTGTGGGGCATTGCGATCCTCATCACGCGGCGCTTGCCTGCCTTTGCGGCCTTTTTTCCGGCCCTGGCGACTTTGTTCTATCTTGTCGGAGCAGCGCAGGCAGCGCCTCTCGTGGGAGAAGTCATCGCCGCGCGCGGGGACTGGCACGACCTGCTGATCGCTGCGCAGGTCCCGGCAACACTGGCCGTCTGCGGTTTCCTGTGGGGTGCGCTTGGGCGCGCGCGCGTGTTCGCGTCCTGGGCCTTGCGGCAGAGGTGATCGCCGGCGGCTTGCCCCATCCGGTCAACCGTAGCACAGGGGCGTCATGCAGCTTCGCGCCCCTGCCATAGTCTGTTCCACCAGAGCGCATGGCGAAACGGCCGTGATCGCCCGCCTCCTGACAGAGGATAACGGAATCGTCGCGGTCTATGTCGCGGGGGGAAGGGGACGCCACCTGCGCCCCGTGGTCATTCCGGGCAACGTGGTCGATGCCGAGATCCGCGCTCGTTCGGAGAGCCAGTTGCCCTACGCAAGGCTCGAACTGCTCGAGAGCCGCGGGCCGTGGCTGAGCGAGCCGCTGCCTTCCGCGGCGATTTCCTGGGTCACCGCGCTCACTGCGATCGCCTTGCCCGAGCGGTATCCCTATCCCGCACTCTATCAGGCCTTGTCCGCCTTGCTCGACGCGATCTGCGTCGCGCCTTCGGCGCGGGGCTGGGCCTTGCCACTGCTGTCGTACGAGGTCCTGCTGCTGCGCGAACTTGGCTACGGGGTGCCGGTGGACCGGCCGCAGGACGAGGATTGGGATGCCATCCTTGGTACTTTCGACAGTCTTGGGCGCGAACTTGCACGGTATCCGCTTGCTGATCGGCGCAGAGACGTTATGGCGGCGCGCGACCTGCTGCGTGAGCGGCTGGCACGTATCTGAAGCTGGAAGACGAGTCTGGAGACGCCATGCGCATCGCGGTTTTTGCAGGAGACGGAATCGGTCCCGAGGTCACCGAACAGGCGGTGCGCGTGCTCGAGAAGCTGGACCTGCCGGGCCTCGAACTGGTCGAAGGCGATGTCGGCGGTGCTGCCTACTACAAGCATGGCCACCCGCTGCCGCAGCAGACTCTGGACATCGCCCGTTCGTGCGAAGCGATCCTGTTCGGCGCCGTGGGTGACTTCTCCTGCGACAATCTTGAACGTCACCTGCGCCCGGAGCAGGCCATCCTTGGCCTGCGCAAGGAACTGGGGCTGTTCGCGAACCTGCGCCCGGCGCGCGTGTTCCCGGGTCTCGAGGACCTGACGACGCTGCGCCGCGAAGTCGCGCAGACCATCGACCTGCTGATCGTGCGCGAACTCAACGGCGACGTCTACTTCGGCGAGAAGGGCATCCGTACGCTGGAAGACGGCCGCCGCCAGGGCTGGGACATGATGTCCTATGCCGAGGACGAAGTGCGCCGCATCGCCCATTCCGGTTTCAAGGCCGCGATGACGCGGGGCAAGAGGCTGACTTCGGTCGACAAGGCCAACGTGCTGGAAACCTCGCAGCTTTGGCGCGACGTGGTGATCGAGGTCTCGGCCGAGTATCCCGAAGTCGAACTGAGCCACATGTACGTCGACAATGCGGCGATGCAGCTCGTCAAGAATCCGGGCCAGTTCGACGTCATCGTCACCGGCAACCTGTTCGGCGACATTCTCTCCGATCAGGCCAGCATGTGCGTCGGCTCGATCGGCCTGCTCGCCTCGGCCTCGCTGGCCGAAGGCTCTTTTGGCCTTTATGAGCCGATTCACGGTTCGGCACCGGACATCGCAGGCAAGAACCTTGCCAATCCGATGGCGACGATCCTTTCTGCGGCCATGCTGCTGCGCCACAGCCTCGGCCTCGAAGCCGAAGCGGCGCGCATCGAGGCCGCGGTGGCCAAGGCGCTTGCCGATGGCATCAAGGGCGGCGACCTTGGCGGCAGCGCCGGCACGCGGGAAATCGGTGACGCCGTCGTCGAACGGTTGTAACAGGCGCAGGACTTGCCGAGGGTAGTCCAATAGAAACGTGGGGCGCATGAACATTACTCGTTCCGATCTTGCTCAGGCCGTGGACGTCGCCGCGCAGCCGCTCGAACTGGCGATCGTGCTGCCGACGTTCAACGAACGGGGCAACGTCGCCGGCATGGTCGACCGGCTCGATGCCGCGCTCAAGGGCGTGGTCTGGGAAGCCATCTTCGTTGACGACAACAGCCCGGACGGCACTTCCGACGAGGCGCGTCGGCTGTCGCTGAAGGACCCGCGCGTGCGCTGCATCCAGCGCATCGGGCGTCGCGGCCTGGCGAGCGCGGCGATCGAGGGCATGTGCTCGACCGCTGCCCCCGTGGTGGCGGTGATGGATGCCGATCACCAGCACGATCCGGAACTGCTGCCCCAGATGCTCAAGGCCGTGCAGTCGGGCGAGTACGATCTTGCCTATGCCTCCCGCTTTGCCGAAGGGGCGAGCACCGAGGCCTGGGGCCGTCCCGACCGGGTCAAGGCATCGGGCATTGCCAACAGGATCGCCAACAAGGTGACCGGGGTCGAACTGACAGACCCGATGAGCGGCTATTTCATGCTGCGCACACAAACCCTGCGTGCCGACGCCCACCGGCTGTCGGGCGTGGGCTTCAAGATCCTCCTCGACATCCTTGCAACGGTCGACCGGCCGCTGCGGGTCAAGGAATTCCCTCTCCACTTCGCCGCCCGCGCGGAAGGCGAAAGCAAGCTGGACCAGACCGTCGTGTTCGAATTCCTCATCGGTCTTTATGACAAATGGCTGGGCCGGATCATTCCGACTCGCTTTGCACTGTTCGGCACTGTCGGTGCGATGGGCGTCGTCGTACAGCTCGCCGCGCTGTGGATGATGCTCCACGTCGTGTTCCGCGAGCGTTTCGTCTACGGCAACTGGTCGGAAAGCGCGACCTTCAACGTGGCGAACACCATCGCCGCCGTCGTGGCGATGACGTTCAACTTCGTGCTCAACAACGAACTGACTTATTCGGACAAGCGCCTGCGCGGCTTTGTTCCGCTTATGCGGGGCTGGGCGCAGTTCGGCGTGACCTGTTCGCTTGGCCTGCTCACCAACATCGGCTCTGCGGCCATGCTCAAGACCATGGGCTTTCATGACGTGGTCGCGGTCGTGACCGGCATTATCCTGGGCTCGGTCTGGAACTTCGCACTTTCGTCCAAGTTCGTCTGGGGCAAGTACTGAGCAGAGAGAGGTTCCGGGCGGATCGGCACGAGAGCGCCTGTCCCAACCGGCGCTCAGGCACCAAATCAGTGATCAGAGAAAAAGGGGCTCCGCGCGTATTGGCGCGGGGCCCCTTTTTTATGGCGTGGCGATCAGCGCCAGCCGGGTAGCCACATCCAGAAATTGTAGACGTCCTTGGGCAGCGGCAATCCCGAAAGGATCGGGAAGAACAGCACGAAAAAGCCGAGCGCGAGGACGATGGTCCCGGTGCCGATGCGCTGCCAGCGGCCCTTGCTCGCCCACATCGCATCGAGCGCAAGCGCGAGCACGCCCATGAGGAACGCACCGGGCAGGAGGTAGTGGTAATAGAACTGCACCGGCTTGGCGTTGTAGATCCACACGCCCAGCGTCGCGGCGTAGAGCAGGACGAAGACCAGTACGTCGTGGCGCTTTTGGTAGATCGCGGCGCCGATGCCCCAGAGCAGGGCGAGCAGGCCGACCATCATCGAGAAGGGATTGCCCAGCATGACGATGCCGCGCTGGGTATCCTTGACCGTTTCGAACAGGTACCAGATCACCCGCAGGTCGCCGACCCACTGGTACCATACGCTGCGGTAGGGGTGCGGTTTCTTCACGCTTTCCTGCAGGCGCAGCATGTACTCGTGCTGCTTGAGGAAGCCGAAGGGAGAGACCGGACGGTCGGTGTAGAACATCGCCGGCGCGTAAGTGGCCCAGTAAACCGCGAGCGGGAACAGGCCGAGCCAGAATGCCGCCTCGATGAGCGAGATGCCCTTGACCGGTCCGCCCTTTGGGCGCCCGGCAAAGGTCAGGCCGTTTTCGCGGATCCACAGGACGAGGAAACACAGGCCCGGCAGCATGACGGCCGGGGCACTCGTCCACTTTGCCGCGATCGACAGGCCCAGCGCTAGGCCCGAAAGCAGCAGCCGGAAACGCCCGGCCGCTTTCGAACCGGAACGCAGGGCCGCCGCGAACTGCCACAGGCCGACCATGCAAAGACCTGCCTCGATCATGTCCAGCATGGCGATGCGGCTCTGGACGAACCACATGAAGTTGGTCGCCAGCAGCATCATTGCCGCCAGCGTTGCCGCGCGGCGATGCGAGGCATGCCACATGAGCCGCCCGAAGCCGAACAGGCCCAGCGCGCCGAACAGCGCCGAGGGCAGTCTCCAGCCGATCGGGCGATCGCCCAGGAAGTGGATCGACGTGGCGATCACTTCCTTCGCGAACATCGGGTGTTCGCGGTTCGCCGGGATCAGGTCCAGCAGTTTCAGCGATGCCGGAACGTAGTGGATTTCGTCGAAGTAGTATCGCCCCGGCAGGTGGATGCGCCAGAGCAGCAGGGCAAGGAATCCGAGCGCGATGAACAGGCACCAGCCGAGCGGATCACGGTCTTTGCGGGGAGCGAGCGGCATCGGTTTTGCGGGATAGGGGGGAACGTCCCCTCCTTCAAGGGGACGCCAAACTTGTGCGGTGGACGAACTCGGGTCTCGCCATCGATGCATTCGCTTGCGCTGTGCCCTGAGCGAATCTAGAGGCATGAGCCATGAAACGCACTACCGGACAGGACCGAGCCAAGACCTCTCAATGGCGCCCCGCCACCCGCGCAATTCGCGGTGGAACATGGCGCTCGGAAATGGGTGAGACGAGCGAGGCGCTCTTCCTCACCTCGGGCTACTGCTACGACGATGCCGCGACGGTTGCCGCGCGCTTCGCCGGCGAGCAGGACGGCATGACCTACTCGCGCCTGCAGAACCCGACGGTGGCGATGCTGGAGGAACGCATTGCCCTGCTCGAAGGGGCAGAGGCGTGCCGTACGCAGGCTTCCGGCATGGCGGCGATGACCGCTGCCCTGCTGTGCCAGCTGTCCGCGGGCGACCACATGGTGTCCGCACGTGCCGCCTTCGGTTCGTGCCGCTGGCTGGGCGACAGCCTGCTGCCGCGCTTCGGGATCGACGTGACCGTGATCGACGCGACCGACAATGCGGCATGGGAAGCGGCGATCCGCCCCAACACCAAGGTCTTCTTCTTCGAGACGCCGGCGAACCCGACGATGGACGTCGCCGACCTGGAGTACATCTGCGGCCTTGCCCGTTCGCGCGGGATCACCACGGTGATCGACAATGCCTTCTGCACGCCTGCGCTGCAGCGCCCGCTCGAATGGGGCGCGGATGTCGTTGCCTATTCGGCCACCAAGCTGATGGACGGACAGGGGCGCGTCCTTGCCGGCGCCGTGTGCGGCAGCGAGGAATTCATCAACGAGAAGCTGCTTCCGTTCCAGCGCAACACCGGGCCGAACCTTTCGCCGTTCAACGCGTGGGTCGTGCTCAAGGGCCTCGAGACGCTCGACATGCGCGCCAAGAAGCAGAGCGAGAACGCGCTCAAGGTCGGTCAGTTCGTCGCCGGGCGCGTGCCCAAGATCCTGCATCCCTGGCTGGACGGCCACCCGGGCCAGGCTCTCGCGCACAAGCAGATGGATGCCTGCGGCCCCATCTTCAGCTTCGTGCTCGATGGTGGTCGCGAGCAGGCCCATGCGTTGCTCGATGCCCTCGAACTCATCGACATTTCGAACAACATCGGCGACTCGCGGTCGCTGATGTGCCACCCGGCCTCGACCACCCATCACAACATGGGCCCGGAAGGCAGGGCGGCCATGGGCGTTTCCGAAGGAATGCTGCGTATCAATGTCGGCCTGGAAGACCCGGACGACCTGATCGAGGACCTCGACCAGGCCCTGACCAGGGCGGGGCTCTGATTACGCTGCCACTTGGGGCCGATCCGGCGGCATTGCTCGCCGCGATCGTGGAGTCGACTGACGACGCGATCGTCGGAAAGACACTCGAGGGCCGTATCCTGAGCTGGAATGCGGCCGCCGAGGGAATCTTCGGTTACAAGGCCGAGGAAATCGTCGGCCGGAACGTGCGCACGCTCATTCCCGCCGATCGGCAGGGCGAGGAGGATCGTATCCTCGCCGCGATCACGCAGGGCAAGCGCGTGCCCACCTTCGAGACGGTGCGCCTGCGCAAGGACGGAAGCGAAGTCCATGTCGCGGTGACGGTATCGCCGGTGCACGACGGGAGCGGCAAGGTCATCGGCGCGAGCAAGATCGCGCGCGAGATTACCGAGCGCAAGATGATGATGGCGCAGTTGCAGGAAAGCGAGGAACGCTTCCGCCTGCTGGCTGACAATATCTCGCAACTTGCCTGGATTGCCGACAGCGAAGGCTGGATCTTCTGGTACAACAAGCGCTGGTTCGACTATACCGGGACCACGCTGGAAGCGATGCAGGGATGGGGCTGGAAGGCCGTCCACCATCCCGATCATATCGATCGCGTGGTCGAGCGTCTGCAGCGAAGCTGGGATACCGGTGAGGACTGGGAGGACACTTTCCCCTTGCGCGGAGCGGACGGACAGTACCGCTGGTTCCTGTCCCGGGCCGTGCCGATCCGCGATGAACGAGGCGGGACCATCTGCTGGTTCGGCACCAACACCGACGTTACCGAAATGCGCGATGCCGAGCAGCGGATCGAACTGCTGCTGCAGGAAGTCAATCACCGCTCGAAGAACATGCTGGCCATCATCCAGTCGCTCGCGCGTCGCGGCGATGCCAATGGGCCGGATTTCGTCAGGAAGCTTGAGCAGCGCATCCAGGGGCTGGCGGCCAATCAGGACGTCCTTGTCCGCCGTTCGTGGTCGGACATTCCGGTGCTGGAAATGATCGAGGGCCAGCTGCGCTCGCTGGGCGAGGCGCGCTCGCAAGTGACCTGCAAGGGCGAAACGGTAATGCTCTCGCCCGGTGCGGCGGAAGCTTTGGCCATGGCGACGCACGAGATGTGCACCAATGCGATGAAGTACGGTGCGCTCTCGGTGCCGGCGGGCCGGGTCGCGATCGAATGGGAGGTGATGGGAGAGGGCGAGGACGCGCGCTTCCACATCTCCTGGACCGAGAGCGGTGGGCCGGCAGTGTCGCCGCCTGCACACCATGGCTTCGGTTCGCGCATCATCGTCGACGTACCGCGCGTGAAGCTCGATGCCAGGATCGAAACGGACTATCCTCCCGAGGGATTTCACTGGGCGCTCGAATGCAGCCTTGGCTCGATTAGCTGATCTTTGCCTTCCTGATGCGGAACCGAAAGGCGTCATGCGGGCGCGCTTTGCGGTAAACGCAAGTCAGGCAGTTGTGTCCGCCAACATTCGCCGTTAGGCTGGCGCTTGTCATGAAGGAACTGTTCCAACATTCGGCAATAACCGATGGCGTCATCGTTCGCGTGGCCGTCAATTTCCTGCCCGAACAATCGCGTATCGAGGCGGGGAAGTGGTTCTGGGTCTATCATATCCGGATCGAGAACCACTCGGACCAGCCCCTTCAGCTTCTTACCCGCCACTGGCGCATCACAGATGGCAAGGGCGAAGTGAATGTCGTCGATGGCGATGGCGTCGTCGGCGAACAGCCGGTCATCGCGCCGGGCGCTAGCCACGATTACGTATCGGGTTGCCCCCTCGCGACGCCGCAGGGCAGCATGGAAGGTCATTACGTCTTCCGCGGTGCAGATGGACGCGATGTGAAGGCGCTGATCCCGTTCTTCCCGCTGGCCGCACCTGCAACAGCGGGCTGAACGAAGCACGCCTTTCCTGATCGATCCGAGCGGGAACGCTCGCCGCAAAGTCCGGCCTTGTCCGGTCTTACGCAAACTTCATTGCCCCCGCCGCCTGCGGGGCATAGGTAGCATTCCATGAAGCGAACGCACTTGCCCCTCAATGCCTTGCGAGTCTTCGACGCAGCAGCCCGCCACTTGTCGTTCACGCGCGCGGCCGACGAACTGGCGGTTACACCTGCCGCCGTCGGTCAGCAGATCCGCGCGCTGGAAGACCTGCTCGGCGTTGTCCTGTTTCGTCGTACCAGCAAGGGGCTGGAACTCACCGAGGAAGCCGGTTCGGGCCTTGCCGCGCTGCGGACCGGATTCCTCCATTTCGAGGACGCGGTGCAGACGATGCAGGCGGGCCAGTCGAGCCACGTCTATACGATCGCAGCACCACGCGAATTCTTCGCCGCGTGGCTGGCGCCACGCCTGGCTGCGTTCCGCGCAGCCAACCCGCAGGTGCGCTACGTCATCGTCGATGGCGAGATGACCGACTTCACCGAAGCCAATCTCGATCTGGCCGTGCGCTGGACGGACGGGCCGGGCGACCTGGAAGGGATTGCGCTGGCGCCCGCCGAATGGGCCGAGATCGGTGCGGGTGACTGGATCGGCTGGCCGGGAGATCCTTTCCCGGGCACCGAGGGTAAGAGTGCCGACAAGGACAGCGAAGAGGACAAGCCGCCGATCTCGGTCAGCGATGCCGGGCAGGCCGTCGCTGCCGCCGTTGCCGGGCTGGGCAGGGCGCGCGTCCCGGCCCTGCTGGCCGAAGGCCTGGTCGGGCAGGGCGGCAAGGATATGGTTCACACGGTCACGCCGTGCCGCAGGGGCTATTGGCTTGTCGCGCCGCTGCCGCAATGGCGGCAGAAGAAAGTGCGTGCGCTGGTCAGCGCGATCACCGGGACCGACTGAGGCAGACCGCTACTCCTGTCACGACATGTCAGCCGCGCCGATTGGGATCGAGCGCGGAACGTCCACTGCGTGGCGGTACCGTGCTGCGTGCAGGCGCCGGACCGGAGCCTTCGAGCGCCATAAGCGCGGCAATGCGCTTCTCGGTGGCCGGGTGGGTCGAGAACAGGTCCGAGATGCCCGTAGGTACGATGTAGAGCTGGGCGGCGGCGGGGTTGCCCTGTGCCGCATGGCTGGGGATCGCGCGCGCGGGACCAGCGATCTTCGATAAGGCCGAGGCGAGGGCGCGAGGATCGCCGGAGATCTCTGCTGCAGCCCGGTCTGCGCCATATTCGCGGGTCCGACTGATCGCCATTTGCACGATCATCGCCGCGAAGGGCGCCATCAGCATCGCGGCGATGGCGGCAAACGGGCTGGCCCGGTCGTTGCCGCGCCCGCCGAACAAAAGGCCGAAATTGGCGATCATCGAGATCGCGCCGGCAATCGTTGCGACCATGGTCATGATCAGGGTGTCGCGATTGCGGACATGGCCAAGCTCGTGCGCCATGACTGCGGCGACTTCATCGTGGGTCAGCATGTCGAGCAGGCCGGTCGTTGCCGCGACTGCCGCGTTTTCCGGGTTGCGGCCTGTCGCAAAGGCATTCGGGTTGGCGCTGTCGACGATGTAGACGCGCGGCATCGGCAGGCCGGCCCGTTGCGAGAGCTCGGCGACCATCCCGTAGAACTGCGGGGCCGACCGCGCATCGACTTCACGGGCATTGTGCATGCGCAGGACGATCTTGTCGGCGTTCCAGAACGTGAAGAGGTTCATGCCTGCCGCGACGACGAGCGCGATCATCGCCCCGCCGCTGCCGCCGAACATGTAGCCCAGCCCCATGAACAGCGCCGTCAGCGCCGCCAGCAGCATGGCCGTTTTCAATCCGTTCACTTCACCTGTCTCCAGACCTTGAAACCTAGCCGATGATCTAGGCACGGCAGGCGCGAAATCAATGTCATCGAGCGTGCAGACATACACCACCCCATGGCCGAAACATGACGCATCCGGGCAATCCGCGCTTGCCTTGACCTGCCCTATCGAACAGTTGGCGAGTGAGTGGATATCGCGAAGAGCCTGACAGCCATGCGCAGGCCGCAAGACTGGGAGTTGAAATGACCTACAAGCACATCCTTTTCAGCCTCGAAGATGGCGTCGCCCGGATCTCGCTGAACGATCCTAAGACGATGAACGGCGTGACCGAGGAGATGGGACGCGAGATGGTCGATGCGCTCGACCGTGCGGCGAAGGATGCGCGGGCGGTCGTAATCACCGGGGAAGGCAAGGGTTTCTGCTCAGGAGCGAACCTGACGGCCGCGCAGGACATGCTGACTGACCCGATGCGCGATGTCGGCGGCCAGCTCGACCGTGCCTTCAACCCCGTGATTCTGGCGATCAAGACGATGGAGCAGCCGGTCATCACCGCCATTCGCGGGCCGGCTGCGGGCTTCGGCGCCGGCCTCGCCGCGGCGGGCGATATCGTGATGATGTCGGACAACGCCTACTTCTTCTGTGCCTTCTGCCACGTCGGGCTCGTGCCCGATGGAGGTGCCACTTACCTGCTAAGTCAGGCGGTGGGCCGGGTCCGCGCCACGCAGATGATGCTGCTGGGCGAAAAGGTCGATGCCAGGACGGCGCTCGACTGGGGGCTTGCGACCAGGGTGGTGCCCGACGAGGAACTGGACGAGGCAGCGATGAAGCTCGCCCGCCAGCTTGCTGCAGGTCCGCGCTCGCTCGGCCTGATCAAGCGGATGGCCTGGGATGCGCTGGATTGCGGCATGGAGGCCGCGCTTCAGGCAGAGCGCGTCAACCAGCGTGCTGCAGGTCGCACCGAGGATTTCCTCGAGGGCGTCAATTCCTTCATCGAAAAGCGCAAGCCCGCCTTCAAGGGGTGCTGATCGCCTGCGGTCTCAGGTCGCTCCCGATTGATTCTCAAGCGGGAGCACCGAATTGCGGATGACCAGATCTGCCTTGAGTGCAGGCGCGTCGTCCGCCGCCATCGCCTGGCCACGAATGCGCGAGACCGCTTCCTGAGCCATGGCGGCCCAGGGGATGTGCATGGAGGTCAGCGCCGGCCAGATCCTTGCGGCAAGCGGGGTGTCGTCGAACCCGACCACCGAAATGGCGTCCGGGACCATGAGGCCGGAACGCTGCGCGGCCTGGATGACGCCGGCGGCCATCTCGTCGTTGCAGGCGACGATGGCCGTGGGACGGGGGCTTACTTCCAGCAGCAGGCGGCCGGCTTCCATGCCGGACTCGAACGAGTTTTCGCCCGCCGCAATGAGCGCGGGGCCGCGATCGAGGTCGTGATCGGCCATGGCGTCGAGATAGCCCAGTTCCCGCTGCTGCGCCGTCAGCGAAGTTTCCGGGCCGCTGACCAGGCCGATGCGCGTGTGGCCGAGCCGGATGAGCCAGGCGACCAGCTCGGACATGGCGGTGCGGTCGTCGCAGGCAAGACCATGTTCGCCGCGCACACGGCCGAGACGGACGCAGCGCGTTTCGGTCTCGTCGCAGAGCAGGGTCAGTTCCTCGCTCTCGGAAAGGGGCGGCAGCAGGACGATCCCGGTGGGGCGGTGCTGGTCGATGAAGCTGCGCAGGCGGGCGACGGGATCGCCTTCGACCGGGCGCAGCACCAGCGAGAACTCGCTGCCCTCCATGCCGCGCAGCATCCCGCTTTCCACCGCCTCGAGAATACCGCGATCCGAACCGTCGTGGACGAGTGCGATCAGCGAATTGCGTCCCCGGGCCAGGGCGCGTGCCTGTGCGTTGGGCACGAAACCCGTCTCGGCGATGATTGCCTCGACCTTGCTTCGGGTTTCCTCGCTCACCAGCGGGGACTGGTTGATGACGCGGCTGATCGTCTTCTTGGAAACGCCTGACAGTCGGGCGATGTCGTTGATCGTGATGCGGGAGGACGGGATGTGCATGGCGCGAGTGTATAACCCATTGTTACCGGTTACCAAGTCGCTGGATCGCGGTTTCAACGGGGAACTGGCGAAGGGCTGTTACAAGCGAAAGATTGCAGAAACCCGCCATCACGCGTAAGGGCGCACGGTTTCTGCCACTGCATCGGACCGTGATGAAGCCTGCCTCGACGCAACGCCACTATGGTATGGACTGGTTGCGCATCGGCGCTTTCGTCCTGCTCATTTTCTACCATGTCGGCTACAACTTCACACCCTGGGGCTATCAGACGCCCACGCGCGGCGTAGTCGGCTGGGCGGAAATCCCGCTGCTGGGCCTGAGTGCATGGCGGCTTTCGCTCCTGTTCGCCATCTCCGGCTATGCCAGCGCCGCCCTGCTCGGCAAGGACGGCAGCACAGGCGCCTTTTTCCGCGGCAGACTGGCGCGTTTGGGCATTCCGCTGATCTTCGGCCTGATCGTGGTCGTGCCGCCGCAGCCCTACATGGGGCTGGTCAATTCCGGCTATGAGCACGGCTATCTCTACTACCTGCTCCACGACGCGTTCACCTTCCGCACCGTTCGCTACGAGTATGTGCCGCGGGTGATGCACTTGTGGTTCGTGGTCTACCTGCTCGCCTATACCGTGCTGTTTTGCGGCTTCCGGGCGGTGCTGCCCGAAGGCCTGCGTGCAAGGATCCGTGCCGGTGCCGAGAAGGCGCTGTCAGGTCCCATGCTGCTGCCGCTGGGAATCGTTTTCGTATATCTGGTGCGTGAGTACCTGCCATTCGGATGGACCGACATTCACAGCATCCTCGTCGACCGGGCCGCGCACCTGCATTACCTGGCGATGTTCCTGTTCGGCGTCCTGCTGCGCCAGTCAGACCCGGTGCGCCAGGCGATCGCGCGGCAGTGGAAGGTCGCAGCGGTTCTCGCCACGGTCGGTTTCGTCTGGGCTGCTGGCAATGCCTATCTTCACCCCGGCAACATCCCGACGCCGCGCGAATGGCAGGCGCCACTGTACTTCGCCAAGGCCGTGCAGAGCTGGAGCACGATCATCGCCCTGTTCGGTATCGCCGACCGCTTCTGGAACCACGACGCGCGCTGGCGGGCGACTTTGGCCGAGGCCGTGTTCCCGGTCTACATCGCGCACCAGACGATCATGGTCTTCGTCAGCTACTGGCTGCGCGACAAGGGGCTGACTGCCTTGCCCGAATTCCTGTTGCTGTGCAGTTCGGTCGCGCTGGGGTCCTGGCTGTTCTACCTGATCGGCCGGGAAATCGGCCCGCTTCGTCCGCTCATCGGGCTCAAGCGGCAGAAGTCCGCCAAGCGCGTGCAGCCGGCCGAGCCGGCGCTCGCTTCGGTTTAGTCGGACAGGAAATCGACGATGTCCCGGGCGATCTGGCCCGGCATCTCGAAATTCAGCATGTGCCCGGCATCGGCATAGTCGATCCGGGTGACTTGCGCGCCAAGGGCGGCAATAGCATCGCCGATGTGCCGGAAATCCACGGTGTCGAGCGTACCGGTCAGTAGCAGTGTCGGCACGGCCAGATGGCCCAGGCGATCGAGGTCGGGCAGGGCCTGGTGCTGGTTGTCCCCCACCCACTGCTGGCCGTGGAAGGCATCGATCGAAGCCTTGAGGGCATGTGCGGCAGGACTCGCCCGGGTGCTTTCGAACAGCGGGTGTTGCCACCACAGCTCTCGGGCGCTCGCCATGTCACCGGCACGCGCGGCGCGCCCGATCTGCTTCCAGCGTTCGATCCAGTCTTCCGACCATGACCAGCCCACCATCAGCGGGCTTACCAGGATCAGGCGACGCACCCTGTTGGGGTGATCCAGCGCGAAGTTGAGGGCGGTGGCTCCGCCGAGCGACATTCCGCACAGGTCCACTTTCCGCAGGTCCAGAGCGTCGAGAAGGGCGAGGAGGTCTTGGCCATGGGAATAGGCGCGGCCCTGCGGCGCCTCCGAATCCCCGAACCCGCGCTGATCGTAGGCGATGATCGCAAGCTTGGGGGGCAAGGCGTCGATCAGGCCCTGCCAGTCGCGGTGCGATGCCCCGAAGCCGTGAATGAGGACGAGCGGCGCACCTTCACCATCGCGCCTGACGCCGGCCAGTGTGGCGCCGTCGTCGGTTTCGATGGAGAATGATTCGAAGGGCATGGCCGCGCCGTCCTCTTCCGGGTTTGTTACATCCTCTCGGCGAAACCGCCGTAGCGACCGCGATGGAACAGCATCGGGTCATCCTCGCGCACGGTTTCCATGCGCAGGATCTCGCCCATGACGAACCAGTGATCCCCGGCCTCGGTCACGGAATAAAGGCGGCATTCGATGGAAGCGATGGAATTGGCGATCACCGGCAGGTCATGATCCGAGATCGTGAATTCCACGCCGACGAACTTTTCGTCGCCCCTTGCGCTCGCCGACCGGCACACGTCCTGCTGATCGCTGCCCATGACGTTGACGCAGAAGCGTCCGGCCTTCTCGATTAGCGGCCAGGAGGTCGATTTCTTGTCCGGGAAGAAGCCGACCAGCGGCGGGTCGAGCGAGACCGAGGTGAATGATCCCACGACCATGCCGGCAGGCTTGTCTCCATCCATGGCCGTGACGACGCAAACCCCGGTAGGATAACTACCGAGGACCTTGCGAAAATCGGCCGGATCGATCGTTGTCTCACTCACTAAGCTTCATCCTTCCTCGCGGCTTCTTGCAGGCGCCGCACAGTTAACGTCGACAGTTCATTCGCGCGAGGAACCGAAGGTCGCTCGCCTACGCGTTCCTTGCGCGAAATATTCGATCTCGTCCTGCCTGTTCGAGACTGAAGGGACAAGAGGGGAAAGGCATCGCGATGTCGCCTTGGCCTTCTTTAAACGTTGCCCTTGACTGAAATCCGTAGCCTCCCCAAATTTAATCGCGCGATTAAAAAACTTGCCTTGGCTCCACCAAAAGTGCAGGGGACGAGCCAGTGGCACATGGCCTAACGGGGTCTTGCCGGACAGCCGGCGCACTGGGTGCGCACGCGGGAACGGTTTGTCGCAAGGCTCGTGTGGTAACACTAGGGAAGATGCAAAATGGCTACTGCTGAAATGATCGCCGAAACGCCTGTCGCGGCCGAAGTGGCGGAACTGATTGCGCGTTCGCGCGCGGCCCAGGCACAGATCGAGAACGCGACCCAGGAACAGGTCGACTACTGGATCCGGGGCATGGTCTATGCCGTGTGCAAGCCCGGCCTGGCGGAAGAGATCGCCCGGGAAACGGTCGATGAGACCCAGCTCGGCAACTACGAAGGCAAGTTCAAGAAGATCTTCGTCAAGACCCGCGCCACGCTGATGGACATCATCAACGACAAGTCGGTAGGCGTGATCGAGGAAGATGCCGAGCGCAACATCGTCAAGATCGCCAAGCCGGTCGGCGTGATCGGTGCGCTCTCGCCCTCGACCAACCCGGAAGCGACCCCGGTGATCAAGGCGATCAGCGCGGTCAAGGGCCGCAACTCGATCATCATCTGCCCGCACCCACGCGCCAAGCTGATCAACGCGAAGATCTGCAACCTTATGCGCGATGCGCTGGTCAAGATGGGCGCGCCGGCAGACCTCGTGATCCCGATCGAGCAACCCTCGGTCGAGAAGACCAACGAAGTGATGAAGCAGTGCGACCGCATTCTCGCCACCGGCGGTTCGGCGATGGTGACCGCGGCCTACAGCTCGGGCACCCCGGCGCTCGGCGTCGGCGTCGGCAATGCCGTCATCACCGTCGACGAGACGGCAGACCTCGACGATGCGGCCGAGAAGATCCTGATCTCCAAGACGCTCGACTACGCAGCTTCCTGCTCGTCGGACAACTCGGTGATCCTGCTCGATGCCATCTATGACAAGATGCTGGCCAAGCTGCAGGAGAAGGGCGGCCTCGTCCTCGACAACGAGCAGAAAGCCAAGCTGCAGAAGGCGATCTGGGAAGACGGCGAACACATCAACGCCAAGGTCGTTGCGCAGTCGCCGCAGTTCATCGCCAATTACGCGGGCTTCGAGATCCCCGAGGCGACCACGTTCTTCATCGTGCCCGAAACGGGCGCGGGCAAGGACCATCCCTTCTCGGGCGAGAAGATGACCGTGACGATGGCACTTTACCGCGCCAGGGACATCGACGAGGCGATTGCGCTGACCAATGCCATCCAGGCCTACCAGGGCCAGGGCCACTCCTGCGGCATCTACTCGCAGTCCGACGAGAACATCATGAAGCTGGCCAAGGGCACCCGCACCAGCCGCGTCATGGTCAACCAGCCGCAGGCCGCTTCCAACTCGGGCAACCTGTGGAACGGCATGCGCCAGACCTTTTCGCTGGGCTGCGGCTCGTGGGGCGGCAACGGCACCAACAACAACGTGACCTGGCGCGATCTCATCAACGAGACCTGGGTCTCCAAGCCGCTCACGCAGACCAAGGTGATCCCGTCGGACGAGGAACTGTTCGGCAAGGATATCATCGAGGCGATCGGGTGACACTTTAGCGGCAACCGAACGGGATCGGGAGGCGTTCCCGGTCCTGTTCGAACCGTCAAAGGAGTAGACCGATGAACAAGACTTCCCTGATTGCCAGTGCGGCCCTTGCCATGGCGCTTGGCGCGTGTTCGAAGGAGCAGCCTGCGCCGGCTCCCAGCGAAACGGCGACGCAGGCGCCGGTTGTGGAAGCATTGGAAATCCCGGAATCGCTGCGCGGACGCTGGGGCCTCGTGCCTGCCGACTGCACCAGCACGGCAGGCGATGCCAAGGGCCTTATGACGGTCGGCGAAGACAAGCTCGAGTTCTATGAATCGGTGGCCCAACTCGGCCCGATCAAGGAAGTCGGCGACGACAGCATCAGCGCATCCTACCAATTCACCGGAGAAGGCCAGAGCTGGATCCGCGAAGTGGCCTTGTCGACCCCCGATGGCGGCAAGACCCTTGTGCGCGAGGATACCGGACCGGATGCCTCGCCCGAACCGCTTACCTACAGGAAATGCCCATGAGGGCAGCCCGGGTGAACCGGGCCCAGATGACGAGACCGAGGGGCTGACATGACTGACCAGTTTGGGTTGACTGAGGATCAGGTCGCGATCCAGGAAACCGCGCGCAAGTTCACCGCCGACATGATCACGCCGTTCGCGGCGGAGTGGGACGAACAGCACCACTATCCTGTCGATGTGTGGAAGGCAGCCGGTGAGCTTGGCTTCGGCGGCATTTACGTGTCGGAAGAAGGCGGCGGGATCGGTCTCGGCCGCCTTGACGCGGCCCTGATCATGGAAGCCATGGCCTATGGCTGCCCGGCGACTTCGGCCTACATCTCTATCCACAACATGTGTGCATGGATGGTCGACAGCTTCGCCGACCAGCAGCTGAAGGACCGCTACCTGCCCGATCTGGTCGCGATGGAGAAGATCTCCTCCTACTGCCTGACCGAGCCCGGTTCGGGGTCCGACGCTGCGGCGTTGAAGACTTCGGCGCGCCTCGACGGCGATCACTATGTCCTCAACGGAACAAAGCAGTTCATCTCGGGCGGCGGCGTCAACGACGTCTATCTCGTCATGGCGCGCACGAGCGATCACAAGTCCCGCGGGATTTCGTGCTTCCTCGTCGAGAAGGACACGCCGGGCGTCAGCTTCGGCGCGCCGGAAAAGAAGCTGGGCTGGAACGCTTCGCCTACGGCCCAGGTGATCTTCGAGGATGCGCGCATCCCAGTCGAGAACCGCGTCGGCGCGGAAGGCGATGGCTTCAAGTTCGCAATGGCCGGGCTCGACGGCGGGCGCCTGAACATCGGCGCCTGTTCTCTGGGCGGGGCGCAGCGCTGCCTCGACGAGGCGATCCAGTACGTCCAGGAACGCAAGCAGTTCGACCAGTCGATCGCCGAGTTCCAGAACACCCAGTTCACGCTCGCCCAAATGGCCGCCGATCTCGAGGCCGCACGGGCGCTGCTCTATCTGGCAGCAGTGAAGGTCACGGCCAAGACCGCCGACAAGACCCGCTTTGCCGCCATGGCCAAGATGATCGCCAGCGATACCGGCTCTTCGGTCGTCGACCGCGCCTTGCAGCTGTTCGGCGGCTATGGCTATCTCAAGGACTATCCCATCGAGCGCTTCTGGCGCGATCTTCGCGTGCATCGCATCCTGGAAGGCACCAATGAAGTGATGCGCATGATTATCGGACGGGACCTGCTCAAGTGATGACGGACGAACTGATTATCCGGCACGATGGCGTCGCCGGTCACATATCCCTCAATCGCCCCAAGGCGATTCATGCCCTGACGCTCGACATGTGCCGAGGCATGTCCTCGGCGCTGGCCGACTGGGCGAGCGACGACAATATCGGCGCGATCATGATCGATCACAGCGAGGGCAGGGGCTTCTGCTCTGGCGGTGACATCAACCTGCTGCGCAAGTCGGCCCTCAACGATGGCGGCATTTCGGGGCGGCGCTTCTTCTACGAGGAATACCAGCTCAACAACCAGATCTTCAATTACGCCAAGCCGATCGTTGCCTTCATGGATGGCATCACGATGGGCGGTGGCGTCGGGATCTCGCAGCCCGCCCGCTTCCGCGTCGCGACCGAGAACACCCGCTTCGCCATGCCCGAGACCGGCATCGGCCTGTTCCCGGACGTCGGCGGCGGCTGGTTCCTGTCGCGGCTGGAAGGGCGCATCGGCCAGTTCCTCGCGGTTACCGGCGCGCGGCTGAAGGGAGAGGATTGCCTTTGGGCGGGCCTTGCCACGCACTATCTGCCCAGCGATGCGCTGGAGGAAGCCAAGCGCCGCATTGCTGCGGGGCACGAGATCGCAAACGTGCTCAGCGCCCTGTCGGTTTCTCCGCCGGCATCTCAGCTTGCTGCGGACGAAGCCTTCATCCGCAAGCACTTTGCTTTCGAAACGCTGGAAGAGATCCTGGCCTCGCTTGAAGGCGACGACAGCGAATGGGCAGCCAAGGAACTGGCGGCGCTCAGGACCAAGAGCCCGCAGGCCTGCAAGGTCTCGCTGCGCCAGTTGGCCGAATCGCTTAAGCTATCGACGTTCACCCAGAATATGGCGATGGAATACCGCATCGGCTCGCGGGTCCTGACCCTGCCCGACTTCGCCGAAGGCGTGCGCGCGGTGATCGTCGACAAGGACAATGAACCGAAATGGAACCCGGCAACGCCCGCCGGTGTCACCGATGCCATGCTGGACGCGATCTTCGCGCCGCTCCCCACCGAAGAGGAATGGAAGCCCCTATGAGCTACGAAACGATTCTGGTCGAACAGAAGGGTGCCGTCACCCTGATCACGCTGAACCGTCCGAAGGCGCTCAATGCGCTCAACTCGCAGGTCCTGTCGGAATTGATCGATGCCTTCGCAAGGTTTGAGGCCGATGCCTCGCAGCTCTGCGCGGTGATCACCGGGTCGGGCGACAAGGCTTTCGCCGCCGGCGCCGACATCAAGGAGATGTCCGACAAGCCGAGCGCCGAGTTCTATTCCGATGACTTCTTCGCCGGCTGGACCGGGCAGATCGTCAAGACGACCCGCAAGCCCTGGATCGCGGCGGTCAACGGCTTCGCACTGGGCGGCGGCTGCGAACTGGCGATGATGGCAGATTTCATCATCGCCTCGGAAAACGCCAAGTTCGGCCAGCCCGAGATCAAGCTCGGCGTCGCGCCCGGCATGGGCGGATCGCAGCGCCTTACCCGCGCCGTGGGCAAGTCCAAGGCCATGGACATGTGTCTTACCGGTCGCATGATGGATGCCGCCGAAGCGGAGCGTTCGGGCCTCGTCAGCCAGGTGGTCCCCGCAGACCAGCTGCTCGATGTCGCCATGAAGTCGGCCCAGACCATCGCTTCGATGCCGCCGCTGGCCGCGATGATGAACAAGGAAATGGTCAACATCGCCTTCGAGACGACGCTCGACACCGGCCTCGTCATGGAACGCCGCATGTTCCAGGTCCTGACCGCGACCGAGGACAAGGCCGAAGGCATGGCCGCGTTCGTCGAGAAGCGTCCGGGCGTTTGGAAGGGCAGGTAATTCCGGCGGGCCGTTGGCAAAGAGGCGCGCGGACCAGCACTCTGGCTAGCTGTCCGCGCGACCTTCCGGCGCTAGATGCCGGGAAATGCAGTTTTGGGAGCATGACATGAAGATCGCATTCATCGGCCTTGGCAACATGGGCGGCGGCATGGCCGCGAACCTCGTCAAGGCGGGCCATGAAGTCCACGCCTTCGACTTGTCCGAAGACGCGCTGGCCAAGGCGGCCGAACATGGCTGCGCGACCTATTCGGCGGTGCCCGATGCCGTCGCCGGAGTGGATGCGGTCGTCACGATGCTGCCCAACGGCGCGATCGTGAAGGGCGTCTATACCAAGGACGTGATCGGCAAGGCGCCTGAAGGCGCTCTGTTCCTCGACTGTTCGACGATCGATCTTGCCACCGCGCGCGAAGTTGCCGGACTTGCCGATGCAGCGGGCTACCAGATGGTCGATGCTCCGGTATCGGGCGGGATCGCGGCGGCCAACGGCGGTACGCTGACTTTCATGGTCGGCGGGAGCGATGCGGCTTTCGAGAAGGCCCGGACCGTGCTTGAGCCGATGGCCAAGGCGGTGATCCACGCCGGTGCGATCGGCAGCGGCCAGGTTGCCAAGATGTGCAACAACATGCTGCTGGCAATCCACATGATCGGCACTTGCGAAGCGCTGGCCCTGGCCGAGAAGGCCGGGCTCGATCCGCAGAAGTTCTACGAGATCAGCTCGAAGTCGACCGGCTACAACTGGTCGCTCAACGACTATACCCCGGCTCCCGGAGTGGGAGCGACCAGCCCGGCCGACAACGGCTATCAGGGCGGCTTTGCTTCGGCCCTCATGCTCAAGGACCTGCGCCTTGCCATGGAAGGCGCGCAGACCGCGGGGGCTTCCGTTCCCATGGGCGAGCACGCCAAGGCGATCTACGAGGCTTTCGTGGAAGCCGGAAACGGCGGCAAGGACTTCGGCGCCATCTTCACGACGCTTTGACCTGACTTATTTCGCCTGCCGCCGTTCGATCTCGAAACGCGGCAGGCGCATGCCCTTGGTGCGGCTGGTCAGGTGGAATTGCCGGCACAGTTCGCAGCGATAGGGGCGCAGCGGGAAGGGCGCCTTCTCGGCCACGCGCAGCGCTTCCTCCTCGCTGGCATAGCGCGCCTTGCGCCGGCAGATGCCCGGGCGGGTGCGCACCGCGCTCAGCCGAGCAGGCGGGGGCCGAGCAGCGAGAGGATCTTCACGTCGATCGCATAGCCGTCCTTGCGATAGGCGGCGATGGCCTTCTCGATGCCCGACACGGGCACGCGGTGGACGACGATGTCCTCGCTGTCGACGCCGCCGCCTTCGCCGACCTTGACCAGATCGTGCGCGCGAAACAGCGTGAAGCTCTCGCTCACCATGCCGGGCGAGGAGTAGAACTCGCCGACCTTTTCCATGCGGCCGGCATGATAGCCGGTTTCTTCTTCCAGTTCGCGCGCCGCGGCGATGGAGGGATCTTCGCCTTCGTGGTCGTCATGATCGCCGACAAGTCCGGCGGGAAGTTCGATGCAGCGGCGGCCCAGCGGAACGCGGTACTGGTCGACGAGAATGACGTGATCGTCCTCATCGACGGCCAGGATCACGGCCGCATGGATGCCACGCGCGCGGCCGACATATTCCCAGCGGCCGCGGCGCTTGGTGGTGATGAAGCGCCCCTCCCACATGATCTCTTCGGGGGCATCGGCATCTGCAGTCATACTTCGATCAACCTGTCGGGGATTTCGTTTACGTCGTCGTCTGCGCGGGGGAAGTGCGGAGCCACGATCGCGCCGACCTTCTCTACCGCCGCGCACATGCCGTCGGCGATGCGGCCTTCGCGGACATGGGCGAGCATCGCGCTCATCGCCTCGCCCCAGACTTCGGGATCGACCTTGGTGGCGATCGCTTCGTCGGCGACGATCTCGGCGCGGTGTTCGCGCATGGAGAGATAGAACAGTACGCCGGTACGACCCATTGTGCGGCGTTCCGCGCCGATCCGGAAAGCGCGGATCGCGCGTTCATGCACCCGCGCGGTCTTCACCGGCGGGGGGATCAGCCAGAACTTGAGCGGCTGCCAGAACTGGATGAACAGAACCGCGGCGAACTTGAGCGTCGCAATCCCGGCCGCCAGCGTGAATAGCGCGCGCGGGCTCCATTGGTGGCCCCAGTCGGCGATGAGCCGGTCATAGAGGCCGATGTAGAAATCGGGCGCGATTGCCAGTGCGCAAAGCGCGAGCAGGGCCGCGAGCGCGGCCCATGCCAGTGCGATGTCGGTATAGCCGTCGGAGCGGTCGGCCAGGATCGTCACGATCTCGCCGGCGCTCTGCAGTTCGGCCTGCGTCACGGCGGCGCTGATCCGGACGTGGTCCTGCTCGGAAAGGTAGGTGGGTGAGGGCATCTCTATCTCCGCTACCAGCTTCCGCTCGAACCGCCGCCGCCGAAGCTGCCGCCACCGCCGGAGAAACCTCCTCCGCCGCCGAAGCCGCCACCGCCGCCGCCCCAGTGATCGTCGTTTCCGCCGAAGCCGCCCGGCAACCAGATGAACGGCCCCATGCCGCTGCGCCGACGCCGTCCGAAGCCGCGTGCCTCGTTCGCCATCGGCATGACGATGACTGCCGTTACGACGATGATGAACACGATGACGCCGAGTGGAGGCCCGCCGCTACTTTCGCGCTGCTGATCGGCCTGTGCGGCAATTTTCTGGGCTTCCTCCGGCGGAAGGGTAAGCTGGTTGATGATCGCGTCGGTACCCGCCTCGATACCGCCGGCCATGTCGCCAGCCTTGAACTTGGGCACGATCACCTTGTTGATGATCAGGAAGCTCATGCCATCGGTCAACACCGGTTCGAGGCCGTAGCCCACTTCGATGCGCAGCTTGCGTTCGTTGGGGGCGATGATGAGCAGGGCGCCGTTGTCGTCGCCCTTCTGGCCGATTCCCCACTTGCGGCCAAGCTGGTAGCCATAGTCGGCAATGTCGTAACCCTGCAGACTGGGAAGGGTTGCGACGACGAGCTGGCGCTGCGACTGCTTTTCCAGCGCGGCCAGCTTCTGCGTGAGGCGTGCCTCCTCTGCAGGGGGAATCACGTCGGCATCGTCGACGACGCGGCCGGTCAGCTTGGGAAACTCCTGCGCCTGGCTCGCCTGTGGGACGAGCACGGCGCAGAGGGCCAGCATAAGGGCGAGGGCGAGTGTCGGGGCGGTGAACCGCAAGCGTGTCACCGGATTACATCTTGCCTTCGAGGCTCGGGGCGACTTCGGCGCCCGGGGTTGCCGCCTGATAAGGCACCAGCGGATCCGCACCGCGCAGCTTGGCGCCGATCATCGTCGGGAAGGTGCGGACCTCGGTGTTATAGTCCTGCACGGCCGCATTGTAGTCGCGCACGGAAATGCGGATGCGGTTTTCCTGCCCCTCCAGCTGGCTCTGCAGCATCTGGTAGTTGGTGATGGACTTGAGATCCGGATAGGCCTCGAAGCTGGCGAGCAGGCGGCCCAGGTTCGCGCCGAGGTTGGCCTGTGCCTGCTGGAACTGCTGCATCTTGGCCGGATCGTTGAGGTCGTCCGCAGTGACCTGGATCGAAGTCGCCTTGGCGCGCGCTTCGACGACACCGGTGAGGATCGCCTTCTCCTGCTCGGCTGCGCCCTTGGCAACGGCGGCGAGGTTCGGGACGAGGTTCGCGCGTTCCTGGAACGCGGCCTGCACGTCGGCCCACTTGGCCTTCGCAGCCTCCTGCTTGGTCGGGACAGAGTTGAAGCCGCAGGCGGCCAGGCTCATCGCGGCAATCGTCACGAGCGCATGGCGGCCGATGCGCGAGAGCTTCCCGACCGGGGTGTTCGAAGCTGACATGGTGTTCGCTACTCCTCAACGACCGCAAAGGGGGGCGGTCATCACCGGAGGGAATGTAGCGGTGCACAGTGGCGGTTCAAGGACTTGACCGGCGTAATGACCGGTTGCGATGACAGGATCCTGCGAAAACCGCACCCGGGAGGTCTGGATGTTTCAGGAATTCAAGAAATTCATCGCCAAGGGCAATGTTATGGACCTGGCGGTCGGCGTCATCATCGGCGCGGCCTTCGGGGCGATCGTGAAATCGCTCACCGACGAAGTGATCATGCCGCTTGTCGGCGCGATCTTCGGCGGCGCGGATTTCTCCAACCACTTCATCCTGCTGAGCACGCCCGACGGCTATGCGGGCGCGATGGACGACTATGCAGCCCTCAAGGAAGCCGGTGCGGCGATGATCGGCTATGGTGCCTTCGTTACTGCCGTGATCAACTTCCTGATCCTCGCCTTCATCATCTTCCTCATGGTGCGCTATGTGAACCGCCTTATGGAAGCTCTTGAAAAGAAAGAAGAAGAGGCGGCGCCTGCGCCTGCCGGTCCGAGCGAGATCGAACTGCTCACCGAAATTCGCGACGAATTGAAGAAGCGCGGCTGAATGCTGGGGAACTTCGCGTTTCCCGCAGCTTGCTCACTTCACATTCACGTTTGATCGCCTATATGGGGCAGTGCCGGCTTCGGTCGGCTATGACGATAAATTGCGGCGTGCAATAGGCACAGCGGACCCGGGGGCGGTACCCGGCGGCTCCACCACCAGCCTCGCCAAGGCGGCGTTGATGACGGGGCCGAACTAGGATCGACGTGTGTTGAAAAGCGGTGTTTTCGTCCGGGCTGAGTAACCCGTTCAAGGCTCAAAACTCATAAGTGCCAACGACAACGAAGCACTTGCTCTCGCCGCGTAATTCTAGGGCCTAACGGCCTGAAGTTACAAAGCTAGAACGCGGTTGGACCCACCGGTCAACAGAAGCGGATTCCAGGGGTTCGGGGTGTACCTGGCAACAGAAACACCCCACTTCATTCGGATTGGATCAGGAATTTGGCCGGTGCCGGTTTCGTCCCGGGTCGTCAGGCCGCCTCGAGCCGGTCTTCGGGCAGGGGAGCCGTCTGGACCGTCTGCGCCGCTCCGCCATCGCGCTCGGCCTTTTCGTATTTCAGGCAGTCGAGGATCTTGGCGCCGGCCATGAACACCGAACCGGTGCAGGCGAGGAACAGGAGCTTGCCGCCGAATCCGGGAAACCGGGTGAGGTAGACGCTGCCGCGCTCGATCGCTCCCAGCGCAAGCGCATAGATGATCATATACGCTTCCCAGCGGGTTTTGATCACGAAGAGGCGGGCGATTTTCCTGAACATTTCGATCCTCTTTTTCTCGTTTACCTCTTAGCAACCTTTGTGCCAGTCCCCGGTTTCCGGTCCATGTGATGGTTACCGAATTCTGAAGTGTAAGTGATTCCGACGCGATCCCCAAGGCTTGAGGCCGACGGTGACGCAGGGCCCACACGATAGTCCCTGTTGCCAATCTCCGGCCCATGCGTCATAGGGCAAGGCATCCTTCCCCAGGACAGTCTTGGTAATCTACAATGATCGCACGGCGCGTTGGTTTCGTGCGTGCGGCCAGGAAGTGTGAGGAAAGATGACGCAAAGGGTTGAACGTTCGGGCCTCCAGGTCGACGCCGGATTGGCGGCTTTCGTCGAGGAGAAGGTCCTCGCACCCATCGGGCAGGATAGGGATTCGTTCTGGAGCGGCTTTGCCCAGCTCCTGTCACGCTTCGCGTCCCGCAACAGGGAGCTGCTCGAAAAACGCGACCACCTCCAGGCGCAGATCGACGCCTGGCACATGTCGCGTGGCGGCAAGCCGATCGAGCAGGGCGAGTATCAGGCGTTCCTGAAGGAAATCGGCTATCTCGTTCCCGAGCCGGAAGGCTTTTCAATAGGAACGCAGAACGTCGATCCCGAGATCGCCACGATGGCCGGGCCGCAGCTCGTCGTGCCCGTACTCAACGCGCGCTTCCTGCTCAACGCCGCCAATGCGCGCTGGGGCAGCCTCTATGACGCATTCTACGGGACCGATGCGCTCGACGCCGCGCCCGCGCAGGGCAAGGGCTACGATCCGGTTCGCGGCGCCGCCGTCATCGCCGAAGGACGCAGGTTCCTCGACATGGCATTGCCGCTGGCTTCGGGAAGCTGGTCCGACGTCGAGAACCTGGACGTCACCCTGGCCGATCCCGACCGGTACGTCGGCGAAACGCTCAAGGGCCGCCTGTTCAGGTCGAACGGCCTGCATATCGAGGTCGTCGTCGATCCCTCGAGCCAGGTCGGCGCGACCGACAAGGCCGGTATTTCAGACATCGTCCTCGAAGCGGCGCTGACGACCATCGTCGACCTCGAGGATTCGGTCGCGGCCGTCGATGCCGAGGACAAGGTCCTCGCCTATTCGAACTGGCTGGGCGTGATCCGCGGCGACCTGACCGACACTTTCGAAAAGGGCGGCCAAACCCTGACGCGCGAGCTGGCGGCCAACAAGGTCGTCACCGTTCCGACCGGCGAGGCGCAGGAACTGCCGGGTCGCAGCCTGTTGTTCGTGCGTAATGTCGGCCATCTCATGACCAATCCGGCGATCCTCCTGTCCGATGGCAGCGAGATCCCCGAGGGCATCATGGACGCGGTGATCACCAGCGCGATCTCGGCGCAGGACGTCAAGGGCATGACCCGCTACGGCAACAGCCGCAAGGGCAGCATCTATATCGTCAAGCCGAAGATGCACGGCCCTGAAGAGTGCAACTTTACCAATGACTTGTTCGATGCAGTTGAGGATTTTCTGCAGCTGCCGCGCAACACGGTCAAAGTCGGCGTCATGGACGAGGAGCGCCGCACTTCGGCCAACCTCGCCGCCTGCATCCATGCGGTGAAGGACCGTATCGTCTTCATCAACACCGGCTTCCTCGACCGTACCGGTGATGAGATCCACACCTCGATGCGGGCCGGTCCGATGATCCGCAAGAGCGCCATCAAGGGCTCGACCTGGATCGCCGCCTACGAGAAGCGCAATGTCGCCATCGGTCTCAGGCACGGCCTTTCGGGCATCGCCCAGATCGGCAAGGGCATGTGGGCTGCGCCCGACATGATGCGCGACATGATGGAGCAGAAGGTCGGCCACCCCAGGACCGGCGCCAACACTGCCTGGGTTCCGTCGCCCACGGCCGCGACGCTCCACGCCATGCATTACCACGAGGTCGACGTGTTCGGCCTGCGCGAAGGCATGGCCGGCGAGGAGATCCCGGACCTCGACCAGCTGTTGCAGGTTCCGCTGGCCGACGGCGCCAACTGGTCCGAGGACGAAGTGCGCGAGGAACTGGAGAACAATGCGCAGGGCCTGCTCGGCTACGTCGTGCGTTGGATCGACCAGGGCGTCGGCTGCTCCAAGGTTCCGGATATCAACGACGTCGGCCTGATGGAAGACCGGGCGACCTTGCGCATTTCCAGCCAGCACATGGCCAACTGGCTGTTGCACGGCGTGTGCACCGAAGCGCAGGTCATGGACGCGATGAAGCGGATGGCCGAGAAGGTCGATGCCCAGAATGCCGGCGATCCGCTCTATGAGCCGATGGCAGGCAACTGGAACACCAGCCTTGCCTTCAAGGCCGCCTGTGACCTTGTCTTCAAGGGTGTCGAGCAGCCCAACGGCTATACCGAGCCGCTGCTGCACGCCTGGCGCCTGAAGAAGAAGTCAGCGCTGGTGACTGCCTAGGTTGCCTTAGTAAAATCCTAAACGAATCCCCCCATCCTGCATGATGGTGCAAGATGGGGGGAGGATCATGTTCTTCCGCAAAGAACGAATGGAACGGCGCGAGCCCGCGGCATTGATGGTGCGCGTCCGCGTCAACGACCGCGATTGCGATGCGATGGTCGGCAATGCGTCGTCGCGCGGGCTCATGGCAATGATGGTCGATCCGCCAGCCAAGGGGGGCCGGGTCAAGGTCGAGATCGGCGAGCATTCGCTGCCCGGCCGTGTACGCTGGTCGCATGGCGATCGCTGCGGTATCGCTCTCAAGGACGAGATCAGGGTGCCGGACTTCGTGAAAGGTATAGCGGTGCCCGTATCGCGCATGACGGAGCGGGAAGTCAGGGGCATTTCTGCAGGTTCGGGCTGGAGGTCGTTCGTCAGGTCGCGCGCAGTGCAACTGGTTGTGCTTGCCGCGCTGCTGGGCGGCAGCACTCTCGTGATCGCGCGGATGGGAAGCGGTGAGGCGTTGGAAGAGACCACCGACCTGGCGCTATCCACGCACGACTGGGACTAGGCGCGTGCCGCCAGCAACCGGCGCCTGGCGAGCTAAGGCGTCAGTTCGCGCGCAATGGCCACGAACTCGGCCACGCTGAGCGTCTCTGCACGGCGCTGCGGATCGATCCCCAGCTTGTCGAGCGCCGCCAGCGCATCGGGCACGCCCTTGAGGCTCTGACGCAGCATCTTGCGGCGCTGGCCGAAGGCGGCTTCGGTCACGCGTTCCAGCACCCGCATCGAAACGCCTTCGGGAGCCGTGCCCGGCGTCACGTGGACGATGGCCGACATGACCTTGGGTGGCGGAGTGAAGGCGCTGCGATGCACCTTCATCGACAGCTTCGCCCTGGAACGCCACTGCGCCAGTACGGCGAGGCGGCCGTAGGCGGAAGTGTTCGCTTCGGCGACGATGCGGCGGGCGACTTCTTCCTGGAACATCAGGGTCAGGGACTGCCACTGCGGTGGCCACGCTTCGCTGGAGAGCCAGCCGGTGAACAGCGCGGTGCCGACGTTGTAGGGCAGGTTTGCGACGATGTGATAGGGGCCATCGAACAGGCTGGCCGGGGCGATCTTCATCGCGTCGCCTTCGATCACCTTGAGCTTGCCCGGAAACGCCTGCTCGACTTCGGCCAGTGCCGGAAGGCAGCGACGGTCCATTTCGATCGCGGTGACTTGCGCGCCGGCCCGCAGCAGGGCGCGGGTCAGGCCGCCCGGTCCGGGCCCGACTTCAAGGACATTGTGCCCTTCCAGAGATCCGGGAATGGCGGCGATGCGGTCGAGCAACTGCTCGTCGAACAGGAAATTCTGGCCCAGTGCCTTGGAGGCGGAGAGGCCGTGCCTGGCGATGACTTCGCGCAAGGGGGGCAGGGTGGTCATGCCGCCCGCCTGGCTGCGCATTCGCCGGCCATGCGGATGGCCGCGATCATCGCGCCCGGGCTGGCCGTGTTCTTCCCGGCAATGGCGAAGGCCGTCCCGTGATCGGGCGAAGTGCGGATGATCGGCAGGCCCAGCGTGACGTTGACGCCCTGATCGAAGTCGAGTGTCTTGATCGGGATCAGCGCCTGATCGTGGTACATGCACAGGGCGACGTCATAACCGTTGCGTTCGTGGGCGGCGAAGAGGGCGTCTGCGGGGTGGGGACCGGTTACGGCGAGCCCCTCTGCCCTTAGTGCCTCGATGGCGGGACGGATGATCCGCTGTTCTTCATCGCCCATGCGCCCGTCTTCCCCGGCGTGGGGGTTGAGCCCGGTGATCGCCAGGCGCGGATGGGCGAGACCGAAATCGCGGGCCAGCGAACGGGCGACGATCCGCGAGCGTTGGACGATGAGGTCATGCGTCAGCAGGCGAGGCACCTGCGAAAGGGCGGTATGGACCGTGAGCGGCACCGTGCGCAGCGATGGACCGGCAAGCATCATCACCGCGTCCTCATGCGGCAGGCCGCAGGCATCGGCGAGAAATTCGGTCTGCCCGGGCTGGGTGAAGCCGACTACGGCCAGCTTCGATTTGGCAATCGGCCCGGTCACGACGCCGCCGGCCTCGCCCGAACTGGCGAGTGCGGCCGCTGTCGCCAGCGAATGGAGTGCGAGCGCTGCGCCTGCGATGTCAGGCGATCCGAAAGTCGGATTGCAGTCCTCATCGCCCAGAACCGGCAGGCCGACGGCGAAAGCCGCATGGGCCTGTGACGGTTCGGTGATGCGGGACACGGGCAGGTCGAGCCCGCGCGTGCGTGCGGCGGCCGTCAAAACGTCGGCACCGCCCACGACGAAGAACGGGGCGAGGCCCGCCGTTTCGCGTTTGGTCCATGCTTCGGCGATCAGCTCCGGACCGATGCCGGCAGGGTCGCCCAGCGATATCGCGAGCGGGGCCGCAAGGGCCATGTCAGCCGCTCCTTCGCAGGTCAGTTGTACTCGATGATTGCGTCACGCCGAAGGTCGCGCAGGTACATCTGGGCGCGCTTGTTGATGCGCTCGTCTTCCATCTGCGACATGAGCTGGTCAAAGCTGGGACCGCTGTCGACCTGCGGGTCGTCACGACCGCAGAGCATGAGGATGCGCACGCCGTCTTCGACCGAGCCGAACGGTGGAAGCGTCTCGCCGGGCGATAGCTGGAGAATGGCGTTCTGGATCGGACCGGGCAGGTCGCGGGCACGCACCTGGTCGTTGGCGACGACCTGGGCGCCGATCCCGGCTGCGACCTTCTCCACGTCACCGCAGCCCTTGGCCGCGCTGATTGCCTTGGCGAAGGCCTCGGCCTTCGCACCGGCCTGCGCTTCGCTGATGCCCTTGGGGAAGTCCATCGAGATCTGCTTGAGTGCGAGAACCGCATCGCGCGGGTCCGCGGTCAGCACCTGGCGCTTGTCGATCAGGTAGATGATCGAGAAACCGCCGGGAACCTCGATCGGGCCCACGAGCTGGCCGGTCTGCATTTCACGCGCAGCTGCGGCGAGCTCGCCGGGGAGCTGGGCAAGGCGAATCCAGCCCAGGTCGCCGCCGACCGCTGCGGTCGATGCCTGCGAGTACTGGCGGGCATATGCGACGAAGCTGCCGCCTTCACGCAGCTGCTGCACGATCTGCATCGCGTTCTGGCCGACCTGGTCCCGCGATTCGGGCGTCGCGGCGAGGTAGATTTCGCCGAGGCGGTACTCTTCGGTGCCCTTCGAGGCCTTCAGGCGATCGAGCACTTCGTTCACTTCATCTTCGGAGATGTTGATGAACGGCGCGACGTTGCGCTGGAGCAGGCGCTGCCAGGACAGCTCGCCGCGGATCTGGCGCTTGAGCGAATCCGGCGAAGAGCCGATCCGCTTGAGGTAGGCGTCCATCGCGTCGGTATTCTGGTTGAAGTTCTGCGCGGCGACGCGCGCGTAGGACTGGTCGATCTCGGCCTGCGCGATGTCGATGTCCGAAGCCTTGGCTTCCTGGATCTGCAGGGTTTCGTCGATCAGGTTGCGCAGGACCTGCAAGCGCAGGCGCTTCTTTTCTTCGTCGCTCACCTTGCCCTGATTGGCGGCGAGCACGAGCGCGAGGCGCTGGTCGACGTCGGTTCCGGTGATGACCGAGCCGTTCACCACTGCGGTTGCGCGGCGCATGTTGGGATTGTCGTTGCCGAACATCTTCACGTCATCGGGAATGACGATCTGGCCTTGCGGTGCCGACTGCGCATTGGCAGCAGAGGCGGCGAGACTTCCCGAGATGACGATGGCAGCGCCAATCGAATGGAGCGCCTGCTTGATGAACTTGCTGCGATTGATTGCTTGCACCGTAATCTCAATCCCGTTTTCGACCGGACCTAACCGGATGTGTTCCGGGGGCAGGGACAGGTGTCGCACGTGCCCGCCGCACCAGAATTTGCTCCTGCCGTGCTGCGGCTTAACCGAATATGAGCCAACCCGATAGCGGCTTTGATCGGGCCTGCCAACGCCTCTACACCCGCAATTCAGAGGAATTCCCCGTAGTTCCGTTCAGGGACGTCTTCCGGGACGGGAAAGGGCAGGCCAGCTTCATCGCAATCCGATGTTCTTGAGGCTGAAGCGAAGCTGGAAGGAGTTGCCTTTCCGGGCATCGCCGGTGGCCTCGTAGTCGCGGCGCCAGGTGAAGGCGATCTGCATGCAGTCGTCCTCGTATGCGGCGCCAAGTCGCGTGCGCAGGGGCTGGAAGCCGTTCGAGCCGTAGATCGGGTCTTCCGAGCGATCGGTCAGGTTGACGACCGCGGAGCCGAACACGGACCAGTAGTTGGCAAAGGCGATGCGCCCCGCTGCGCGCACTTCCTCGCGATCCTGAAGGTCTTCGATCTGGCTGGAAATGTCGCGGTTGAGCTTGGTGTAGCCCAGCTCGAGATAGGTCGCGTTGTTGCCGACCACGGCGTCGAACTCGTTGCGGCGAACCGCGAGGCTGTCCTTGTCGACGCGGAAGCGGTGGATCACCTTGAGGAAGTTGCGATAGCGCACTTCGGTGCGGCCGACGATGTCCGAGGTCTTGTTGGTAAGGCCCGTGCCATCGGGCAGCAGGGTCGGCTTGTTGCTCAGGCGGATCGACTGGCCGACGGTCGAACTGATCCGCCAGCGCGGCATTTCGAACTGCCAGTCGAGACCATAGGTGAAGCGCACGCTGTCCTCGATCCGGTCGTAGCCGGGGAAACGGTTGAGCGAGAACAGGTTGCTGTCCTCAAGCTCGATCGCGCGCGCATCTTCATTCGGGATCGAGAGGTTCCTGACCTTCGGCGTGGCGACGAGCTGGACGCGCGGGGTCAGCACCTGCGTTCCGCCGAAGACCTTGCCGACCAGCGGCCATTTCACGTCGAGGGCGGCGGTCGCGATGCCGCGTGTCTGCCAGCCCGGCTCACCGCGGTAGATCACGGTGCTCGTCTTGTCGTTCTCGTCCGAGTGGTAGACATCGCCGCGCGCAAGACCCGTCAGCGTGACTTCCTGACCCATCGAGGTCAGCTTGCGCAGCGACCATTGGGCACTGGCGAAGGCGCGCTGGGTGTCCTGGCCGTTGCTGCGGCTGATGCCGAGGGTATTGATCTGGGTCTCGAACTTGCCGCCCAGGACGGGATCGTCGAAGCGTCGCCGATAATCGAGTACCGGGAAGGCTACCGGGATCTGCCCCTGGTCGCGGCTCGACTGCATGGTCTGCGTCGCATAGCCGGCGAAGGAGAGATAGCTGTCCTGGTCGATCCGTTCGACATTGACGATGGAGCGCAGGCGGTCGTCGCGGCTGATGTCGTAGCGGCGCAGGAAAGTGCGGTCGCTGGCGCGCCGGATGGATGCCGTCACGCTCCAGTTATCGTCGATCTGGAACTTGCCGTTGGCGAAGATGTAGCCGCGAAAGGCGCTTTCGCTTTCAGTGCCCACGGTCGTGCCGATGATCGGGATGCGGTTGCTCGACGTGGCATAGCCGGTGATCTGGTAAGCACCGCTTTCGGTGAGCGCGCGGTATTGGATCGAGGCCATCGGTGCGGCCTTGGTATAGGCATAGGCCGTCGCCGTGAGGTCTCGGTTCTCAGAGATCTTCCAGTAGTACGATTCGCTGATCTCGACGCCGTTCGAGGGCGAGAGGCGGAAATCCGGGACGAGGAATCCGGACACGGCCTGCCCGTTGGTGCTGACGGTCAGGCCCAGGAGGGGCAGCTGGACCGCGCCGAACAGTTCGAGCCGCGCATCGTTGAAGCGGATGCGCTGGCGATCCTCGGAGTAGATCACCTGCTTGGCGACGATGCGCCAGCTGGGCTTCCTGGGGCATCCATGGCTGTCGACGACGTCGCAGCCGGTATAGGCGGCCTTGTTGAGGATCACGTCGCCATTGGGCAGCCGTTCGCCATCGGCGGCGGCGAGCCGGCCGCCTTCGCGCATGGCGAGCAGCAGGTTCTGCATGGCGCCGGTCTTGAGCTCGTCGGTCAGCTCGATGCGGTCGGTATAGAGTTGGTTGCCGTTCTCATCCACGAGGCGGACATTGCCGCTCGCGACGATCTGGCCGGATTGGCGGTTCCATGTGACGCTATCGGCACGGACCGACTGCTGTTCGCGCCGCAGCACGACATTACCGCTGGCGGTCACCGAATCCGCGTTCTGGTCATACTCGACAGTGTCCGCCTCGAAGGCGATCGGAATCTTTTCTTCGGTGCCGGCCGGTGCCGCGGTATCGGCTGAAGAGACCGCATCCTGTGCATAAGCGCCTGGGGCGAGCGTGAACGTGGCGATTCCTGCGGCGAGGATGCCCAGCGAAACGGGACGCAAGCGGCGATGACTGGCTTGCTGCGGTATCTGCGCGGCGGGGAGCATCACTTGCCTATCGCATCGCCGGTGCCTAACTGCAATCCAGTGATGCGGTGAACCGCACAAGTTGTGAAATCAACGGCGCCATCGCATGAAAAAAATTCAGGAGAATCCATGAATATCCAGTTCCTCGATGCGGCTACCCCCAGCGCTGAACGCCTCGTGGCCCGCCTCGTTAACCAGGATGCGATGCCCGCCGATCTCGAACCGGTGCTGGCAGAGGGTGCCAAGCAGTCGCGTTTCACCGGCAAGGCCGGGCAGGTCTTCGAAGGTTTCGTCGAGCGTGACGGCAAAGTCGTGCGCATGGTCCTCGCGGGAATCGGTGCCGCTTCGGCGAAAGATCGCCGCGCTGCCATTGAAAAGGCGGGTGCGGCTGTCGTTGCGAAGTACCTGACCTCCGGCGAGACTGCACTGGCGCTCGACGTTACCGGTGCCGGGCTCTCTGCCGAAGAAACCAGCGGCGCGCTGCTCGGCGCCGTGCTGCGTTCCTGGCGCCACGACGTCTATCGCACCAAGCTGTCCGACGAAGCGAAGCCCACGCTGGCTTCGATCTCGGTGATCGGCGCTCCGGACGGCACCGCGGCCACCTGGGACGTCGAGACTGCGGTGGCAGATGGCGTTGCCTTCACCCGCGAACTGGTGACAGAGCCTGCCAACACGATCTATCCGGAAAGTTTCGTTGCCCGCTGCGAAAAGCGCATGGCCGGCACCGGGATCAAGATCCGCGTGCTCGACGACAAGGAAATGGCCGAGTTGGGCATGGGCTCGCTGCTCGGCGTGGCGCAGGGCTCGGTTCGCCCGGCGCGCCTGCTGGTGATGGAATGGATGGGCGGCGCCAAGGGTGACAAGCCCGTTGCCTTCGTCGGCAAGGGCGTGACGTTCGATACCGGCGGCATCAGCATCAAGCCTGCAGCGGGCATGGAAGACATGAAGTGGGACATGGGCGGCGCCGGTGCGGTGGCCGGAACCATGCTTGCCCTCGCGCTGCGCAAGGCCAAGGCCAATGTCGTGGGCATCTGCGGCCTGGTCGAAAACATGCCCGATGGCAATGCCCAGCGCCCCGGCGACGTGGTCACCTCGCTTTCGGGCCAGACCATCGAGGTCATCAACACCGACGCTGAAGGCCGCCTCGTCCTGTGCGACGCGCTGACCTGGGTGCAGCGGGAATACAGCCCCGCCAAGATCGTCGATCTTGCCACGCTGACCGGTGCGATCATTCTCTCGCTGGCGCACGAATATGCGGGCCTGTTTTCGAACAATGACGAACTCGCTGCCGAGCTGACCGCGGCCGGCGATGCCTCGGGCGATCGCCTGTGGCGCATGCCGATGGGCGCGAACTACGACAAGATGCTCGACAGCCAGATCGCCGACATGAAGAACGTCGGCCCGCGCTTCGGCGGCTCGATCACTGCGGCACAGTTCCTCAAGCGCTTCATCGAGAACGATACCCCGTGGGCGCACCTCGACATCGCCGGCACCGTGTGGACCGACAAGCCCGGCGCGACGTGGGACAAGGGCGCGACCGGCTATGGCGTGCGCCTGCTCGACCGCTTCGTTCGCGACACGCTCGAAGCCTGACCGGACAGGGGAGGGACGCGGCCGATGCGGGTCGATTTCTACCAGCTCAGCCGCGATCCTGCCGAAGTCGCGCTGCCGCTGATCGCGGGCAAGGTCATCGGGTCGGGCGAGCGCCTCCTGGTGGTCTCCGCGGATGGTGAGCAGCGCAAGCGGATCCGACAGGCCCTGTGGTCTGTCGGGTCCGAAACGTTCCTTGCCAATGGCGAGGCGGGCGACGGGCATGAGGATCGCCAGCCGATCCTGCTGTCCGATGCGCCGCAGCCTGCCAACGGGGCGAAGTTCATGGCCATCGCCGATGGCCAGTGGCGCGAAGGCATCGAGCCCTTCGCCCGAACCTTCTATCTCTTCGACGATTCGACCGTGCAGCGGGCCCGCAACGTCTGGCGCGAACTGCGCGCCCGCGAAGGGGTTGAGCACTATTACTGGAAGCAGGAAGGCGGTCGTTGGGTCCAGGCCGGATAAAGGCATGCTTGCGGCGCAACCGAAACCCCGCTAGGGGCGCGCGCAACTTTCCCAAATACCATACTTCGCAAGGAACCTGACATGGCGGTTACCCGCACCTTTTCGATCATCAAGCCCGATGCCACCCGTCGCAACCTGACCGGCGGCGTCACCAAGATGCTGGAAGAAGCGGGCCTTCGCGTCGTTGCTTCCAAGCGTATCCAGATGACCCAGGAACAGGCCGAGGGCTTCTACGCCGTCCACAAGGAACGCCCGTTCTTCAACGACCTCGTCTCCTTCATGATCTCGGGCCCGGTCGTGGTTCAGGTTCTCGAAGGTGAAGACGCCGTGAAGCGCAACCGCGACGTCATGGGCGCCACCAACCCGGCCGATGCCGCCGAAGGCACCATCCGCAAGACCTACGCCGAATCGATCGAGGCCAACTCGGTCCACGGTTCGGATTCGGATGAGAACGCCGCGATCGAGATCGCCTACTTCTTCAAGCCGGAAGAGATCGTCGGCTGATCGGCGATTAATTCTTCGCAAGATGGACGAAGGCCGCCCAATCGGGCGGCCTTTTTCTTTGCGGCTCGGCCTATCGTTCGGTTAATCGATAGTTAGCTAATCGATTCCGAACTGGAGGAGGCTTGTCTTGATCGGCAGGACATTCATCATTGTAGCCGGCGCGTCGTTCATCGCAGCAGTGATCACATCGGGCGCCGCGCAGATCAGCGCGGGCACAGCGCCGGTGCAATTGCTTCAACTCGTTGCCATGCGATAGGCTCATGCTGAGCCGCAAAAGGCGGCTATTGGGCGCTCTTGTCGCCCGTCACGAGGTGCGCGAGGCAGCGTGAGTAGAGCTGGTGCTCGGCAATCAGGACCCGCGCGGCGAGTGTTTCGGGCGTATCGCCGGGAATGATCGCGACCGGGGTCTGGCCCAGGATCGGGCCGTCGTCGAGCTCTGCCGTGACGAGGTGCACGGTTACGCCACCATGCGAATCGCCTGCCTCGATGGCCCGTTCATGGGTGTGCAGCCCGGTGTACTTGGGCAGCAGGGAAGGGTGAACGTTGACCATGCGGCCTTCCCATCCTGCGACGAATTCGGGTGTGAGGATGCGCATGTACCCGGCAAGGGCGACCCACTGCGCACCCGATTCGCGGATCGCAGCGTCCATCGCCTTGTCATGTTCCGCGCGTGCCACGCCCTTGTGAGACAGGGCGAAGGTCGGCACGCCTTCAGCCTCGGCAAGCACGAGACCCTTGGCTGCCGGATCGTTGGAGGCGACCAGGACGATCTCGAAAGGACAGTCCTCGGCCCGGCTCGCGTAAAGCAGTGCGGCCATGTTGGTGCCGCTGCCGGAAATGAGGACGGCAACCTTCTCGCGGATCATTCGAAACTTCCGTTCGCGTCATGCTGAAGGGATTTCAGCATCCGTTCTTCCTCCATCGCGGACTTGCGGCGGTTCGGCCCTGAACCGCACCATGCGTTCAGGGCCTCGACGGCCTCAAGCGAAGTGCGTGGCTTCCCAGTTCTCGCGAGCGGACCAGACTTCGGCCTTGCCCTGCACGGTGCAGCCCTTCTCGCCCGGCTCGATCGCGCCGATGACGTGGACGGTCTCGCCCGCCGCTTCGAGGTCGGCCTGGAGTGCTGCCGCGTCGTCGGCGGCCACGGCAAGGACCATGCCGATGCCGCAGTTGAAGGTGCGTGCCATTTCGCCGGGCTCGATGTTGCCCTGCGCCTGGAGGAACGCCATCAGGCGCGGTTGCAGCCATGCGCCCGCGTCGATGCGCGCATGAAGGCCCTTGGGCAGTACGCGCGGGATATTTTCCAGCAGACCGCCGCCGGTGATGTGGGCGAGGGCGTGGATGCGGCCCGAGCGGATGAAGGGCAGCAGGCTCTTCACGTAGATGCGCGTCGGCGCGATCAGCGCGTCGATCAGCAGGGTTTCCGCATCGAACAGGGCCGGGCGGTCGAGCTTCCAGCCCTTGTCTTCGGCAAGGCGGCGGACCAGCGAATAGCCGTTGGAGTGTACGCCCGAGGAGGCCAGGCCCAGCAGCACGTCGCCGCTGGCAACCTTGTCGCCGGTCAGCTGCTCGCCGCGCTCGACAGCGCCGACGCAGAAGCCTGCGAGGTCGTAGTCGCCTGCGGCATACATGCCGGGCATTTCGGCCGTTTCGCCACCGATGAGGGCGCAGCCCGACATCTTGCAGCCTTCGGCAATGCCGGCCACGACGCGTTCGGCGACGCCGTTCTCAAGCTTTCCGGTGGCGAAGTAGTCGAGGAAGAAGAGGGGCTCAGCGCCCTGTACGATGAGGTCGTTCACACACATGGCGACAAGGTCGATGCCGATGTGGTCGTGACGGTCGTGATCGATGGCCAGCTTGACCTTGGTGCCAACGCCATCGTTCGCCGCGACAAGGAGCGGGTCCCTGTACCCGGCCGCGCGCGGATCGAAGAAGCCACCGAAGCCGCCGAGGTCCGCGTCCGCGCCGGGACGGGCGGTCGCTTTGGCCAGCGGGGCGATGGCTTTTACAAGGGCATTGCCGGCCGCGATCGAAACGCCGGCCTGCTCATAGCTATAGCTCTTCGAGGAGTTATCTTCGGACATTGCGCGCGCATAGTGCGCAATCGGTTTCGAGTCACGCCCGACCCGCAAAAATGACGCACAAAAAGCGCCGGGCATGCCCAAGTTCGGGCGCAGTCGCTTTCCTGCTTGGATTTCGCTCGCCGTTTGGGCAAAAGGCCCGAGTTTTGACAATGGCCACGACAATCTCCCACAAATTCCGGCGGCTTGCCCGCACCGGTTCGCTCAAGGGCGCCGCTGGGCGCAAGGGCCTGATCCTCGGCGGCGTGGCGGCCGCGGCGCTCGCCTTTGCCGGCGGCTCCGCGTTGATCGCGCAGATAGAGGGTGATCGCGGCATCCCTCCGCTCGTCAATTCCGAGGACATCCAGGTCAACGGCATCAAGGTGGACGTGTCGGACAAGACCGGCGCGGATGCCCGTCTAAAGGCGTGGAAAGAGGCGGAAAAGGAAGCCTGGAAGAAGCTGGGCGGTCCTGACATGCCGGTCGAATCGATCGATGCCATGGTCTCGTCCGTGGTGATCGAGCACGAACAGATCGGCCCGCACCGCTATATCGCCTCGCTGGGTATTATCTTCGACAAGGCCAGGGCGGGCCAGTTCGTCGGCGGGGACGGTGCGAAAGTCCGTTCGGCGCCGTTGCTGGTCATTCCCGTGCTTTATTCCGGCGGCGTGCGCCAGGTCTTCGAGGTGCGCGGGCCCTGGCAACGCGCCTGGGCCGAGTTCCAGGCGGCGCAGAGCACTATCGATTACGTGCGTCCGGCCGGCGCTGGCGGCGAATCGCTGATTCTCACGGCGGGACAGCCGGGCCGACGCAGTCGCCTTTGGTGGCGCAACGTTCTCAACCAGTTCGACGCGGCCGACGTGATCGTGCCGGTGGCCCGGCTTGAGCGTCAGTGGCCGGGCGGCCCGGTGAAGGGCACCTTCACGGCACGCTACGGCCCGGACAACAAGTTCCTCTCCAGCTTCGAGATGACGGCGGCAGGCGACGAGCAGCTGCCGGAAATGCTCGACAAGGCGGTACAGCGCGTCGATGGCATCTACCGCGATGCGCTCGATCGGGGGCTGCTCCAGCCGGACCCGACGATCACCGCCGGTCGCCTCACGCTGGACCGCGCCTTTGCCGAATTGCGCGACAAGCTGATGCCGCAGGGCGCGCCGCCGCCAGAACTTCTCACGCCTCAACCGATCCCGGGGGCAACGCCCGAAAGCGTCGCTGCCGGTCCGGTCGAGACGGTGACCGTACAGTTCGCAACGCCCGATGCAGGGGCGGTCGACTCGGCGCTGGCCGCCGTTCGCGGCGTGCCGGGCGTGAGCGGGGCCGCCACGGTGAGCCTGGCTATCGGCGGAACCTCGGTCATGAGGGTCACCGCAGCGGGTGGGGCGGAACGCCTTGCCGCGGCGCTGAAGGCGCAGGGCTGGAATGTCTCTGCCAGCGGCTCTACGCTGAGGATCAGCCGCTAGGACTGGGCCTTGGGCATGAGGCAGATCGCATTACCGCTTTCGTCCAAACGGGACAGGCCGCCGCGCATCGTCGTGGGCAATGCCAATGCGTCCGCGATCGATGCAATGTCAGAGCCGGGAAACTGGCCCTTCCATACCGCGATCCTCACCGGACCGCCGCGTTCGGGCAAGTCACTGCTTGCGGGCTGGTTTGCCGATTCGGGCGTGGGCGATGTCGTCGACGATGCCGACACGGTCGACGAAGACGCGCTGTTCCACCGCTGGAACCGTGCGCAGGAGAGCGGACGGCCCCTGCTCATCGTCAGCAACCGACCGCGCGGCAATGGCGAGGGAGCCTGGAAAGTCAGCCTGCCGGACCTCAATTCGCGATTGGGAGCCGCACTCGACCTCGAAATCGACGTGCCGGACGACGAGATGCTGGCCGCCCTGATGGAAGTGCACGCCGAAATGCGCGGCCTCGTTCTTGACCATTCCGCAACCGATTATCTTGTACCACGGTGCGAGCGTAGCCATCTGGGGGTCGAACGGCTGGTCGAAGCGATCGATCGGCTCAGTCTGGAACGCAAACAGGCCCCCACACTGGCCATCTGGCGCGAAGCCTTGATCGAGACTAAAGGCGGCGCTCCGGAAGACCTCGGGAACTAGGTCTGCTCTACGATGCTTGCCTTGCAGGCGAATTGATGGGAGATTCGGGCAATGCTCGGTAATCTTGTCCGATATCTGGATTCTGTCGTGGCGCGTGACCCTGCGCCCCGTTCGCGTTGGGAAGTGCTGCTCTATCCCGGCGTGTGGGCGCTGTTCTGGCACAAGATCGCGCATCGCCTGTTCAAGGCGCGGCTGTTCTTTCTCGCGCGCGCAGTCAATCACCTCTCCCGGTTCATGACCGCGATCGACATCCATCCGGGCGCAACCATCGGCAGGAACTTCTTCATCGACCACGGCTTCACCGTGATCGGCGAGACGGCGGAGATCGGCGATAACGTCACGATTTACCAGTGCGTCACGCTTGGCGGCTCCAACCCGACCAACGGCAAGGGCGGCAAGCGCCACCCGACGCTGGAGGACAATGTCATCGTCGGCTCCGGGGCGCAGATCATCGGGCCGGTGACCATCGGCAAGCGTGCGCGCATCGGCGCCAGCGCCGTGGTGACCGAGAGCGTGCCGGAAGGCGCGACCATGATCGGCGTGAAGGCACGTTCGACCCTTGTCGCCGCAGAAACTTACGCCAAGGACTTCATGCCTTACGGCACGCCCTGCAAGGAGCCGTGCGAACCTGCGCCCAACCAGCGCGTCGACCAGCTTGAAGAGCAGATCGATGCCCTGCGCGCGCAAGTGGAGGCGCTCATGGCCGAACGCGAAGAGGCCGCGAAGTCGACCGAACCGGCATGCAAGGGCGTTTGAGCTGAATGTCGGTTGGGCCGGCCGGACTGAATTCCAACCTCGGCAGTGTCGTTGCATTCCCTGGGCGCAAGCCGCTGCAGGTGGGGTTTGAGCGCGACGAACTGATGCGGATTCTCGATCTCTACGGGCGCATGGTCGCCGCCGGGTTTTGGCGCGACTATGCGATGGACTTCGGCAAGGATGCGGCCAACTTCAGCGCCTTTCGCCGCGCTGCCGAACGCCCGCAGGCACGGGTGGAGAAGCGCCCTTCGCTGCGCGCAAAGCAGGGCATGTGGACGCTGTTCGGCGAGGCCGGGCAAGTGCTCAAGCGCGGGCACGAACTGGCCGGCATTCTCAGTCCGCTCGAACGCAAGCTCCTCAAGATCGTCGAGGATTAAAGGGCAGGGGCGCTAGGCCCGATTGCCGTCAGCCGCGCTTGCCGGACAGCATGGCCATCGCGTGGTGCGACTGCTCCATGCCGTTATCGAACACATGGTCGCCGCGCCGGTCGCATATGCGCTCCCATGCAGCTGCGAAACCTTCGACGGTGCGCTCCGCCTCGGGTAGCAGGATGCCGTCGTTCATGGTGATGAAGGCGCCCTGGTAGACGCCGCCGCCGGCACCCACGATGGCATCGCTGGGTGCATCCTTCGATACGAGAAACAGCGCGGCGGGCACGACCGCTTCGGGGACGAAGGCATTGTAGGCTTCGTCGGGAAAGATGTCGGCGGTCATGCGGGTTCCGGCAGTCGGCGCGATCGAGTTGACGCGAATGTCGTACTTGGCGCCTTCCATGCGCAAGGTGCGCGCAAGTCCGAGGACGCCGGCCTTCGCTGCGCCATAGTTGGCCTGTCCGAAGTTGCCGCCAAGGCCCGAGGATGACGTGGTCATCAGCACGCGGCCGTAGCGCTGCTCGCGCATGGTTTCCCACACCGCCTTGGTCGCAAAGGCGCTGCCCAGCAGGTGAACGCGCACGACCAGTTCGAAATCGGCCGGGTCCATGTTCGCGAAAGTGCGGTCGCGCAGGATGCCGGCATTGTTGATCAGGACATGGACGCCGCCCCAGGCTTCCTTCGTGCGCGTGACCATCGCTTCCATCTGCGCGAAGTCCGAAACGTCGCCGCCGTCGGCCATGGCCTCGCCGCCGGCCTCTCGGATTTCCTCGACGACTGCGAGTGCGGCATCGGAATGGCCGCGGCCGTCGCGGGCGCCGCCGAGGTCATTGACCACGACTTTCGCGCCGCGCCGCGCCAGCTCAAGGGCATAGGCACGTCCCAGTCCATTGCCGGCACCGGTCACGATGGCGACCTGTCCTTTAAACGAAATGGGCATTTTCGGAGCACTCCGGCTTGGTGCGTGAGGGGGCTTGCCGCGAAATGGCAGGTTGTGCGGTGCGGTTCAATTGCAAAGCTTGACCATGAAGCGCGTGCTGCCGCTTGCTCCCGCGCGTTCTCGGGGCCATAGGCGGTCCGAACGAATCCGGCGATTCCGCGCGAAGCGGGATTGCAATTGACCAGACCGCCCTAGCGAAAGGCCCCCGCGATGAAAGTCCGCGTCCACGTCAGCCTCAAGCCCGGTGTCCTCGATCCGCAGGGTCGGGCGATTCACCACTCGCTCGAAGGCCTCGGCTTCTCGGGAGTGAACGACGTCCGCGCCGGCCGCCTGATCGAGCTCGACGTTGCCGACAGCGTAACCGACGAAGCGCTCGACGACATGTGCCGCAAGCTCCTCGCCAACATGGTGATCGAGAACTACCGTATCGAGAAGGTCGCCGCATGAGCTTCCGCTCCGCCGTCATCACCTTTCCCGGCTCCAATTGCGACCGCGACATGGCGGACGCGCTGGAGAAGGTTTCGGGCACTGCGCCGCATCGCGTGTGGCACGGTGATGCCGACCTGCCCGAAGGACTGGACTTCATCGCCCTGCCGGGCGGCTTTTCCTACGGCGACTACCTGCGTTGCGGTGCGATTGCCTCGCGCTCGCCGGTCATGCGGGCCGTCATCGAGGCTGCCGGTCGCGGCGTTCCGGTGCTGGGCGTGTGCAACGGCTTCCAGGTCCTGACCGAAAGCGGTCTCCTGCCGGGTGCGCTGCTGCGCAACTCGGTGATCCGCTTCGTCTGCCGCGATGTCCGCCTCAAGGTGGAAAATGCGCAGTCGCTGTTCACCAGCGGCTACGAAGCCGGGCAGGAAATCGTCATCCCCGTTGCGCACCATGACGGCAACTATTTTGCCGACGAAGGGACGCTCGACCGTCTTGAGGGTGAGGGGCGCGTAGCCTTTCGCTATGCCGAAGACGTAAACGGTTCGGCGCGACAGATCGCCGGCGTGCTCAACGATGCCGGCAACGTGCTGGGCATGATGCCGCACCCGGAACGCGCCATCGAGGCGACCCATGGCGGCACCGACGGTCGTGCGCTGTTCGAAAGCGCGATCAAGGGCCTGGTCGGCGCCTGAGCGCCATACAAGCCCAAGCCAAGCCGACGTCCCGGGTGCATCCCGGGGCGGTCGGCTCCATCCTCGGTGTAGTTGATTGATTGCGAGCGGGGGCAGACTGGATCTGCGTACTATCGCGCGGATGCGGCAGTCTTGAGCGGCGGGGTGTTCAGGCCGCGCTTTGCCTTGGATTGGCTGGATTGCCGAACAGGGCGATGGCATCTTGGGCGGCCATCGGGCGGCCGAAGAAATAGCCCTGGATCTTGCGGCAGCCGAGCTGCCGAATCATGTCGACTTCCTTCTGCGTCTCCGCACCTTCAGCCGTCGTCGACATTCCGAGGCTGTCGGCCATGGCAACGACGGCGCGAATGATCGCAAGGCTCTCGGGATTGCCGGTGGCAGCGCCCTGCACGAACATGCGGTCGACCTTGATCGTCGAGAAGCGCAGCTTGCGCAGGTAGCCGAGCGAGGAATAGCCGGTCCCGAAGTCGTCGAGCGCAATGCCGCAGCCCAGCGCCATGACTTCCTCGAGCGCGGCATTGGCCTTGGTCGTGTCGCGCAGGAAGATGCTTTCTGTCACCTCGATCTCGAGCCTGTTCGGGCTGAGGCCGCTGAGCCGGAGCGCGCCTACGACGCTGGCGACGAAGTTCTGGTCGAGGAGCTGTTCACCCGAGACGTTCACCGCGACGCGGATGTGTTCGGGCCAGTTTATCGCCTCCTTGCACGCTTCCTGGAGGACCCATTCCCCGATCGGTACGATCAGGCGGGTATCCTCTGCCAGCGGGATGAACTTGGCCGGGCTGACGCTGCCGTGATCCTTGCTGTTCCAGCGCAGCAGCGCCTCGAAGCTGACGACACCTTCGGTGTCTGCCGCGACGACCGGCTGATAGACGAGCTGGAATTCGTCGCGCTCCAGCGCACGGCGCAGCGAGAATTCGAGCTTGCGGCGCTCTTCGGCGTGGGCGTGCAGGGCCGGCTCATAGGTGAAGTGATCGTTTCCGCCGGTATCCTTGGCGCGATAGAGCGCGAGGTCGGCATTGCGCATCAGGGTCTCGACGGTCGAGCCGTCGCGCGGGCCGATTGCGGACCCGACCGATGCACCGACGTAGAGTGTGTGCTGGTCGACCTCATAGGGCTGCGAAAGCCGCTTGATGACGCGTTCGGCGACGCGGTCGATATGGGCAAGGTCCGAAGCGTCGCGGATGACGATGGCGAACTCGTCGCCACCGAGGCGGCCGCACAGCTCGTTGTCGGTCATCTGTTCCTTGAGCCGCTCCGAGACGCGGGCCAGAAGTTGGTCGCCGACGAGATGGCCCAGCGAATCGTTTACCGCCTTGAAGCGATCGAGGTCGATCATCAGGAAGGCGCAGCGCGTGCGCCACTTTTCGGCATAGTCCAGTGCTTCGCCGAGCGCTTCGGTGAGCATCATGCGGTTGGGAAGGCCGGTCAGCGTGTCGTATCGCGCAAGCCAGGCGATCTTGTCGGAATTTTCGCGCGCTTCGGTGACGTCAGATCCGACGCCGCGGAAGCCGTCGAAATTGCCCTTTTCATCGAGCTTGGGCGTACCGGAAAGCTCCCACCAGCGGGGTTGACCGTGGATCGTCACGCGCACCAGCAGGTTGTTGAAGTTCTCGCGCCGCTTGATGCGTTCGGCCAGGTCGTGGAGGCTGGTCGAGAACTGGCCGCTCTCCCACGCCGAACCGGCGATAAGCTGGATCAGGGGCTGCCCCTCGATTTCCTTGGCGTCCATGCCCAATGCGAAGGCGAAGCGCGGGGAAACCGACCGCACGCGGCGGGCGGTGTCGATCTGCCAGAGCCAGTCCGCCTCGCCTTCCTCGAACTCGCGCAGCAGCATCGAGACGACTTCGTCTTTCTCGACAATACCTGCTTCTGCGATCTTGGCGGTAACATGGCGGCGCGCGCTCTCGATGGCGGCGGCGATCACGATCCCGGAGAAAGCGATGCTGACCGCGGCCATGTCGAACATGCCGCGGCTCAGGAAGAAAACGATCGCCGTAGAGCCGGTAATCCCGGTGAAGAGCAGGGTGCCGAGCGGCACTGCCGGCAGCAGCACGGCCGATGCTGTCATCAGCATCGCCACCACGATCCACAGCTTCACCTGCGTTTGCGGGTCGACGAAGAAGCCCAGGCCGCCGATCGGGACCGACCAGGCCAGGCCGTTGAGAATCGAGCTGATCATCTGCGCGTGGACTTCGTCGCGCGAGATGCGACGCTTGTCCGCGTCGATCAGCGTGCGATCGATACGGACCCCGCGCCAGAGCGTGAGGCAGGCCACGGCGATCCAGATCGCGACCGCCGCCATCGGCACTTGCCCGAAGACCAGGGCGGCGGTTGCGAGCATGGCGGAAATCTGCGTCGTTACCCGCGCGAAGGTAGAGTGGCCGAGGCAGGAATATTGGATTCCCCGCAGTCGGCTCCAATCGCCGTCGTCCGGATCCGATAGCCCGAGGACCGCCAATACTGGCAGTTCCCGGGGCAAGGTGCAGTAGGTGGACGTGTGCGTGTTCACGCCCCTGCAATAACCGACCAAGTGTTATTACAGGGTAAAAGTCGTTCAATCAGTCGCGCAGGACTGAATTATTGCCGCGAACTGTCGTTATTCGACGGTTACGCTCTTGGCGAGATTGCGGGGCTGGTCGACGTCGGTGCCCTTTACGCAGGCGACGTGGTAGGCCAGCAACTGAACCGGGACGGCATAGACCAGCGGCGCGATCAGCGGGTGAACCTTGGGCATCTCGATCGTCGCGATGCAGCCTTCGCCAGCTTCCTCGATACCTTCCCTGTCGGAAATCAGCACGACCTTGCCGCCGCGGGCGCGCACTTCCTGCATGTTGCTGACGGTCTTTTCGAAGAGCGGACCGGAAGGCGCTAGGACGATGACCGGCACGGCATCGTCGATCAGCGCGATCGGTCCGTGCTTCATTTCGCCCGAGGCATAGCCCTCGGCGTGGATATAGCTGATTTCCTTGAGCTTGAGTGCCCCTTCGAGGGCGAGCGGGAAGTCCGGACCGCGCCCAAGGTAAAGCACGTCGCGCGCCGGGGCGATGAGGTGTGCCATCTCGGCGATTTCCTCGTCATGGGCGAGCGCAGCGTTGAGACAGGCAGGCGTTTCGACGAGGTGATTGACGACTTCCATCTCTTCCTCGCGCGCCATGCGCCCACGCTTGACTGCCAGATGCGCAGCCAGGGCGGCGAGTACGGCCAGCTGGCAGGTGAACGCCTTGGTCGAGGCGACACCGATCTCGGGCCCCGCATGGGTGGGCAGCAGCAGATCGGCCTCGCGCGCCATGGTGCTGGTCGGCACGTTGACGACGACGGCGATCTTCTGGCCCGCTTCCTTGCAGTGGCGCAGCGCCGCCAGCGTGTCGGCCGTTTCGCCAGACTGTGAAATGAACAGGGCCAGTCCGCCCTGCTCCAGGACCGGTTCGCGGTAGCGGAACTCGCTGGCGACATCGATGTCCACCGGCAGGCGCGCGAAATGCTCGATCCAGTACTTGGCAACCATGCCGGCATAATAGCTGGTGCCGCAGGCGACGATGGTGATGCGGTTGACGCTGGTGACGTCGAAATCGATCTGGGGCAGGGCGACGGAGTGGTCGATCTGGCGGATGTAGCTGCGCAGGGTCTGGGCAACGACGGTCGGCTGCTCGAAGATCTCCTTCTGCATGAAGTGGCGGTAGTTGCCTTTCTCGATCGCTACGGCAGAGGCGCCGGAGGTGACGATCTCGCGCTGTACGGCATTACCGTCGACGTCGTAGATCTGCGCGCCTTCGCGGGTGATGACGACCCAGTCGCCCTCCTCGAGGTAGGAGATGCGCTGCGTCAGCGGGGCCAGCGCCAGGGCATCGGAGCCGAGGTAGGTTTCACCCTCGCCATAGCCGACGACCAGCGGCGAGCCGAGGCGGGCGCCGATCAGCATGTCCGGGAAGCGGCGGAAGGCGATGGCCAGTGCGAAGGCGCCGCGAAGCTGGGGCAAGGCGGCCCTGACCGCTTCCTGCGGCGACTGGCCTGCCTCGACCAGTTCGGAGACGAGGTGCGCGACGACTTCGGTGTCGGTCTGGCTTTCGAACTTGCGTCCACGCGCGACGAGCGCCTCGCGCAAGGGGCGGAAGTTCTCTATGATGCCGTTGTGGACGAGCGCCAGTTCCCCGGTCGCATGGGGATGGGCGTTGACCGCCGTGGGCGCACCGTGGGTGGCCCAGCGTGTGTGGGCAATGCCGATCAGGCCCGGAGCCGGATCGACCGCCAGTTCCTTGACGAGGTTGAGCAGCTTGCCTTCGGCCCGGCGACGGATCAGCTGACCTTCGTGGACAGTGCAGACGCCGGCACTGTCATAGCCGCGGTATTCCATGCGCCTGAGGCCGTCCACGAGGCGCTCCGCGACTTCTTCCTTGCCGACGATACCGATGATTCCACACATGTGTCGCGCTTGCCGCCTTGTTCCGGGTGAATGTTGTTGTGGCTGGATCGAGCCTTGTCGGTCCAGCAGATGGCGCTCCGTCCGGGAATGGACAAGCTTGAAAATCGGTTTAGCCGCCGGTCTTGGCAAGCCAGCGGTGGAAAGATTGCTCAGTCGCCGTCGAGCAGGTCGCCCAGACCGCCCAGGATCGAACCCTCGCCCCGGTTTTGGCCACCACGGGAGCCGGCTGCTGCCAGCATCCGGCCGGCAAGCCGCGAGAAGGGGAGGGACTGGACCCAGACCTTGCCGGGGCCGCGCAGGCGGGCGAAGAACACGCCTTCGCCGCCGAAGATCATCGACTTGACCGATCCGGCGCGGATCACGTCGAAGTCGATGCCCGATGTGAAGGCGGCGACGCAGCCGGTGTCGACGTGCAGTTCCTCGCCCGGGGCCAGTTCTCGCTCGATCACGGTGCCGCCCATCTGCACGAAGACCCAGCCGTCGCCTTCCAGCTTCTGCATGATGAAGCCTTCGCCGCCGAACAGGCCGGTCATGATGCGCTGCTGGAAATGGACGCCGATGGAGACGCCGCGGGCTGCGGCGAGGAAGGCGTCTTTCTGGCAGATCAGGCGCCCGCCGACGTCGTCCAGCTTGATCGGGAGGATCGCGCCGGGAACGGGCGCGGCGAAGGCGACCCGCGCCTTGCCCTTGCCCTGGTGGGTGAACACGGTCGTGAACAGACTTTCGCCGGTGACAAGGCGCTTGCCCGCGCCGAGCAGCTTGCCCATGAAGCCGCTGCCTTCGCCGCCCGATCCGTCTCCGAAGACAGTCGACATCTCGATCGAGGCATCCTTCCAGACCATCGCCCCCGCTTCGGCGACGGCGCTTTCGCCGGGGTCGAGTTCGATTTCGACGAACTGCAGCTCCTGGCCCCTGATCTCGAAATCGACGTCGTCTGAAATCGAAGAACTGCGCGAATGGCTCCAGGGACTGCCGGACATGATGCCTCCTTTGCGGTGAATAGCTGGAACAAGGGTGTGGGGTGGGCGATTATCCTTGTCAAACCGCGTTCATCGGATACGCTTTGCAGTTCGTCGACCACTAACAAGGTGCGCGGCATTTCAGCGGATTCGTCGACCTCCAAAAGGTGCGCGGCGCATTTGGGTGAGGATGAAATCGATGAACCAGTGGAAGGCCTTAGTTCCCGGAATCTGCATGGCAATGGCTGTCGGTACGGCTGCAGGACCGGCCTCGGCACGCGCCGAATCGGTTTCGCCGGGGCACCTGACCGAAGTTAGCCAGCTGGTGGTTGCGCCCGATGTCATGGACAAGCAGCGCACCTCGGCAGGTTTTGGCTTCATTCGCTCAGGCAAGCCCAAGAAGGCGATTGCCGAATTCGACGCAGTGATCTCGGCGGCAGACCGTCGGCATCTGGGCGATCCGCGTCCGCGCTTCTGCGCACGCAATGAACGCGATGCCTCGCGGATCACGACCGCGACCAGTGCTTCGGGGGCGAGCCCGGTATTGATCGATTCGGCGGTCTGCGACGCGCACTTCGGCAAGGGGTATGCCCTGATCGACATGGGGCGCGGCGATCTTGCCGAGGCGGAGCTGCGCCGTGCGACCGAGCTGGCGCCCTTCGATGCGCACTACGCCAACGAATATGCCGAACTCTACAAGTCGCGCCGCGACTGGAAGGCTTCGCTCGAACTGTTCCTTCATGCCTGGGACGTGGCCGACAAGAATCCGACCGGACCCGATGCCGACCTTGCCGCGCGGGCGTTGCGGGGGATCGGCTACAACCAGATGATGCTCGGAAATCTCGATGCGGCCGAGAATTCGTTCAGGCAGTCGCTGGAATTCGAGCCAGGGAACAAGGCCGCCAGTATCGAACTGGGACATATCGCCCGCAAGAAGGCAATCGGTTCGTAATTCAGTTGCGAAGGCCGGGCTGACTTACTTTTTCTGCTCGGCCTTTTTCTTCTTCATCGCATCGTGGAAGCGGTCGGCCCAGCCGGGTTTGATCAGCTGTTCTCCGCGCACGAGACGAAGCTCGCCCGGCGCGACGTTGCGCGTGACAGCGCTGCCGGCGGCGACGATCGCATCCGCGCCGATCTGTATCGGGGCGACCAGCGCACTGTTCGAGCCGATGAAGGCGCGTTCGCCGATCACCGTCTTGTGCTTGAAGTAGCCGTCGTAGTTGCAGGTGATCGTGCCTGCGCCGATGTTCGCGCCCGCGCCGATCTCGGCATCGCCAAGGTAGCTGAGGTGATTGGCCTTAGCGCCTTCGCCCAGCACTGCCTTCTTGATCTCGACGAAGTTGCCGACCTTGGAACCGGCCTTGAGCACCGCGCCAGGACGCAGGCGGGCATAAGGGCCAATCTCGACACCGCTTTCCAGCGTCGCGCCTTCAAGGTGCGAGAAGGCGCGGACGGTGACATCGTCGGCGATCGTCACGCCCGGGCCGAAGACAACGTTCGGCTCAATCGTAACGTCGCGGCCAAGCTGCGTATCCCAGGCGAAGAAGACCGTTTCCGGTGCGGTCAGCGTCACGCCATCGGCCATGGCCGCCTTGCGACGGCGGGCCTGCCAGCGTGCTTCGGCCTCGGCCAGTTCGCCGCGGCTGTTGATCCCGCCCACTTCGTCCGGATCGTCCGTGGTGATGACCGCACAGGTGCGGCCCTCCAGCGTGGCGACATTGACGATGTCGACGAGGTAGTATTCCCCCTGCGCATTGTCATTGCCCACGCGTGAGAGCAGGTCGAACAGGTCCGCCGACTTCACCGCCATCAGGCCGGAATTGCACAGGCGGCAGGCGCGCTGGTCTTCGGTCGCGTCCTTGTATTCCACCATCATCGCGATGCGGCCGTCGTCGTGGGCCAGCACCCGCCCGTACTGCAGCGGATCTTCCGGTTCGAAGCCGAGCACCACGACCGCAGGGGAATCCTTGGCATGAAGGCGCTCGATCATCGCGCGCATCGTTTCGGTGCGCACGAAGGGCACGTCGCCGTAAAGGATCAGGATGTCGCCATCGAAGCCATCGAGCGCGCCTTGCGCCTGCTGGACCGCATGGCCGGTGCCGAGCTGCGGTTCCTGCACCGCGAAAGTCACCTTGTCGCCCAGCGCCTTTTCAAGCTGCTCCAGCCCGTGTCCGGCGACGACGACCTGCCGCTGCGGCGAGAGTTCGGCCGCGCTGGCCATGAGATGCTCCAGCATTGGCCGGCCGGCGATGGGATGCAGGACCTTGTGCAGGTTGCTCTTCATGCGGGTGCCCTTGCCGGCGGCAAGGACGACGACTGCGAGCGGGGCGAGGGGTGATGAGTCTTCGACCATGGCGGCTCATGTGCCAGCAAAATGTTGCGGTTTCCACATCAAGTCTTAACTGGGGACGCGATGAGCACATTTCCATTCGATATCGTCGGTTTTGACCTCGACGGAACCCTTCTGGACAGTCACGGTGATCTTGCAGCGGCAGTGAACCATGCCATTGCGCACGAAGGCAGGCAGGCAATCCCCGCGTCCGAAGTGCGCGACCTGATCGGCGGCGGCGCGAAAAAGATGCTGGCCCGCGCGCTGGAGGTTACCGGGGAGCCGGTCTCCGACGCCCGTTTCGACGAACTGCACCGCATTCTGCTCGATTTCTATGAAGCCAATATCGCGGTCGAGACGCGCCTGTTTCCGGGCGGCCTGGAAATGCTCGACGGGCTCGCCGCGCGCGGCGTGAAGATCGCCGTGGTGACCAACAAGCTTGAGCGCTTCGCCTTGCGGATCTTTGACGAGCTTGGCCTGTCGGACCGCTTCTTCACTGTCATCGGCGGGGATACCCTCGGGCCGGGCAAGGCCAAGCCCCACCCCGATCTCATCTTCGAGATGCTCGACCGGGCCGGGGTTTCGCGCGAGGAGGCACGCGCGGTCTATGTCGGCGATACGACTTACGATACCGGGGCAGCTGCCGCTGCAGGTCTGCCCTGCGTCGCGGTCAGCTTCGGCTTCTGCGACAAGCCGCCCCGCGAACTGGGCGCCAATGCGGTGATCGACCATTTCGACCAGCTCATTCCCGCGCTCGATTGCCTGGGGACTGCCTCGGTTCGCTGACCGGGATCGGGGGGCAGCCCCCGATCAGGGCTTGGGCGGATCGACGCCTTCCGGCAGGACCAGCACTTCCACGCCCGCGTCCGGCTGCAGGTAGCGATTGGCCGTCGCTTCGACATCGGCGGCGGTGAGCGCCATCAGGCGTTCGCGCGCCTTGACGAAGCGATCGATGCGGTCGCCTTCAGACTGGGCGCGGTCGACCAGTGAGAGCCAGCCGGTGTTGGACTTGAGCGCGTTCTGGAAGGCTTCGTAGAGCGGCTGGCGCGCGCGGGTCAGGATGTCGTCGCCGACCGGGGCCGAGCGCAGCGCGTCGAGCACCTTGTGGATCGCCTTGCGGGTCGCGGCAACGTCCGCCACGTCGACGGAGGCATCGATCGAGAATGTCCCGTAGCCCTTCCACCCGCGCGAGAGATTGCTGCTGGCCGAAGGCGAATAGGTCTTGCCCAATGCCTCGCGAAGTTCGTCGGTCAATTCGATGCGCATGACCCGCTCCAGCAATTCCAGTTCGAGGGTCTGCTGCGGATCGCTGTCGTCGCGGGTCGGGAAGGTCAGCCGCAGCAGCGCCTGGTCGGGCGCGCCGGTGTGGCGCAGGATGCGCGGCTTGCGGTCCGGCGTGAAAGTGCGTGGCGGCTGGTTCGCATAATCGCGGAATGTTGCTTCGCGCGTCGGCAGCGCCCCCAGGGTGCGCGCAACAAGAGCGATGGCCTTGTCCTCGTCGATGTCGCCGACGATGCCCAGTTCGATGGCGCCTTGGGCCAGCCTTCCGCCGATGTCCCGCTTGAGTTCGTCGAAGGTGCGGTGGCGATAGGCATCGACCGGCTGCAGGCTGAAGCGCGGATCGTTGCCCGAGAGGATCGCGCCGAGGTCTGCGCTCAGGGCGGAGGAGGGCGTCGCCCGCAGTTGGGCGAAGTAGTTGTTCACCTGCTGGCGGTACTGCACTGCACCTTCCGGGCGATAACCGGGATCGGTGATGAGCGCGGCGATCAGGTCCAATTGCAGTTCGAGGTCGCGCGGCGTGGTCTGGTAGCGCCCGTCGAAACTGGTATCCGCGCTTGTGAGGCCGAAGCCGACGGTCCGCCCGGCGAAGATCGTATCGAGATCGTCGCGGCTGTGCTTCCCGAGACCGCCTTCGTCGAGGTAGGAGACCATCTCCGTCGCCAGCGGGTCGCTCTTGGTGTCGAGCTTGTCGCCGCCATCGATGCTGATGCTCACGCGCACTTTGTCCTTTTCGATGTCCGTGCGCTTGAGGTTGAGCATTACGCCGTTGGCGAAGCGGATCTCGCGGATGCCCAGTTCGGGCTCGATCCGGTCGTTGACCACATCTCCCGGAGTGCCGAAGTCGGTGTAGCCGAAATCGCTGAGGGCAGCGGTTTCGTTGCGCTCGACCGGCGCCTTCATCGCCTGTTTCCATGTCTCCCGCAGCGCTTCGGCGCCGCCTTCGGGTGCGATCCGGCCTTCGAAGCGCAGAAGGGGCTTCCTGAGCGGGATGGCTTCGCGCTCAAGGGCGGCGAGCACGGCCTCGGGCGTTATCTGCGGTGCGAAAGTCTCGAAGCGTTGCAGCACGGTTTCGGGCGTGGAGGGCACGGTCCGGTCGGTGACCAACGCCAGTGCGGAATCGGCCAGCGTGCGGTTGCTTCGCGTGTCGGCCGAGCCCAGCGCGTCGACCAGCGTGTTGCGGATCGATGCCACCTGCTCGGCCACTTCGGACGCGGCAAATCCGTAGGCGAGGGCGCGGCGATATTCGGCCACGGCGGCCTGCAGTCCCTCGCGCCACTTGCCGTCGACGGTATCGACGATGAGCCGCGTCGAGCGTGCGGTCTCGAAGAGGTCTCCGGTGCCGAAGCCGGCACCGCGAAACGGCGGGGAAGCCTGTCGCGAGAGGCGCTGGAGGCGGCGATTGACGATGTCATAGCCGATCGAGCGCAGCAGGTTCTCCTGGCGCTGCTTCACGCTGTCGGGTTCGTCGAGCCAGTGGCCGTTGCGCAGGGCCGTCACCCGTTCCGAAAGGGCAGGGTCGACGTAGATTTCCGTGCGGCTCTTGTCTTTCGCCCGGATCGGTCCGGCATCGGGCTGCGGCTCGGAAGGTTCGGCCTGCCAGTCTCCGAAATGGCGCTGGATCCCGGCGACCATCGCGTCGATGTCGAAATCGCCCACGACGACGACGGTGACGTGCGCCGGCACGTACTCACGGTGGTAGAAGGCGCGCAGGCTTTCCGACGTGGCGGCATTGAGCGTCTGCGTCGTGCCGATCGGCAGGCGGTTGGCGTAGAGGGAGCCGGGATAGAAGAATTTCAGCCCGTCGACTGCATTGCGCAAGCCGAAGGTGTTGCGGTCGCGCATTTCGGACAGGACGACACCGCGCTCGCGATCTACCGCGCCTTGCGAGATGGTCAGTTCGCTGGCGGTCTGGCGCATGAGCATCAGCGCCGTGTCGAGTAGGGTGGCATCGCTGCGCGGCAGGTCCAGTTTGTAGACCGTGCGGTCGAAGCTGGTCGAGGCATTGGTGTCGGCGCCGAAGGCCAGGCCGTCGCGCTCGAGCAGGGGGATCATCTCGCCTTCGGGCACGCGCTTGCTGCCATTGAAGGCCATGTGCTCCACGAAGTGCGCGTAGCCCTGTTCGCTGTCGCTTTCGTCCAGCGATCCGGCCTCGACCAGCATGCGCACCACCCCGGTGCCGGCGGGCGTCGCGTTGTGTCGGACGATGTAGCGCATGCCGTTGGCGAGGCGCCCGAAGCGGTAGTCCGGATCGAGCGGGATGTCGCTGGCCTCGAAGGCCCAGGAAGTGTCGTCGCGGGGGGGCGTGTTCTCCCGGGCTGCCAGCGGGGCCGGCAGGAGCAGGAGAAGCGCAATCAGGAGTCCTCTCATCGCGCCCAGACCTGCCCCAGCCGCGCGCATATAACAAGGGCCCGGATCGCGATTGCCACCGCGATCCGGGCCCTGAAAGGCTTTATCCGCGCCCTGCTGGAGGCGCGGGGCCGGTTACTTGCCGCGCAGCTTGCGGTGCTTCGACAGGTCGAAGACTTCGCTCGGGCCGTTGTCGTCCTGTAAGAGGCCGAGGCGGCGCGCGACTTCCTGGTAGGCTTCTTCCTCACCGCCGAGGTCGCGGCGGAAGCGGTCCTTGTCCAGCTTTTCGCCGGTGGCCATGTCCCACAGGCGGCAGCCGTCGGGGCTGATCTCGTCGGCGAGGATCACGCGGCTGTAGTCGCCGTCCCAGATGCGTCCGAACTCGAGCTTGAAGTCCACGAGGCGAATGTTGATCGCCGCGAACATGCCGCACATGAAATCGTTCACACGGATGGCCATGGCGGAGATGTCCTGCATCTCTTCGTTGTTGGCCCAGCCGAAGCACGCGATGTGCTCTTCGGCGATCAGCGGATCGCCCAGCGCGTCGTCCTTGTAGTAGTACTCGATCAGCGTGTGGGGCAGCGGCTCGCCCTCGGGAATGCCGAGGCGCTTGGAGATCGAACCGGCAGCCACGTTGCGCACGACGACCTCGATCGGAATGATCTCGACCTGACGCACCAGCTGCTCGCGCATGTTGAGGCGACGGATGAAGTGGTTGGGAACGCCGATGTGGTTGAGGCGCGTGAAGACATACTCGCTGATGCGGTTGTTGATCACGCCCTTGCCCTGGATCGTGCCCTTCTTCTGCGCGTTGAACGCAGTGGCATCGTCCTTGAAGTACTGGATCAGCGTGCCGGGCTCGGGGCCCTCATAAAGGATCTTGGCCTTGCCTTCGTAGATCTGGCGGCGACGGGACATCCGATTCGTCCTTGATACGGTAAAAGTACAAACCCCGGCACGATGGAGTCGCTTTCACGACTGCGCGGGCCGGGGCGTTCGCTTCGCGCATATAGTGCAAGCCCGATCAAAAGCAAACTGCGCGGCTTCACACTTGGTGACAGCTGCGCAAGGAGGCAAGGTCGCAGCCCGGAAGGGAGCCGGAAGCATGAAGACGAACGCCGCCGATGCCGTGCAGGACTGGATCGCGCAAAGCCAGGGCAGGACATACGTTTCCGACTGGCTGACCGTCGACCAGTCGATGATATCCCGGTTTGCCGATGTTACGCAGGACTGGACGTTCCTGCATGTGGACGAAGATGCGGCGCGGGCGGTCGGACTGGAAGGCACCATCGCGCACGGCTTCCTTTCGCTCTCGCTGCTTTCGGTCCTTCGGGAAAGCGCGCGGACGCCCGAGCTTCCGGGGATTGCCAAGGGGTTCAACTACGGCCTCGATGGCGTGCGCTTTCTCGAGCCGGTTTCATCCGGAGCCCGGGTGCGCGGCCATTTCAGCGTTGCGGAGATTGTCGGGACGGGGCCGGGCCGGTATCGCCAGACCCTCAGGGTCAGTGTCGAGATCGAGGGGCGGGAGCGCCCCGCGCTCGTGGCAGACTGGCTGATCATGGCAATGACCTGAGGGAAGGCGTCAGCGACATGGCGATAGCGATCAAGACCCTGACGGGCGCGCAGATTCTCGAGGTCATCGACGATCTGGCCGCATTGCGCATCTCGGTCTTCGCCGAGTGGCCTTATCTCTATGACGGCGATCCCGCCTACGAGGGCGACTACTTGCGCGAATTCGTGGAAGCGCCCGATGGCATACTGGTGGCGGCATGCGATGACGAACGCATCGTCGGGGCGGCGACGGCCTCGCCGATGTGGGCGCAGAAGGCGGAGTTTCGCGATCCCTTCGATGCACGGGGCATCGATTCTTCCCGGCTTTTCTATTTCGGCGAGTCCGTCCTGCTGCCCGAGTATCGCGGGCAGGGCATCGGCCATGCCTTCTTCGACCATCGCGAGGCGCAGGCGAAACGGTGCAAGGCCGTGGCGGCAACGTTTGCGGCGGTCGTTCGCCCGTCCGACCATCCGGACCGACCGGCGGACTATGTTCCGCTGGACGGTTTATGGCGCAAGCGTGGTTATGCGCCGGTGGATGGGCTGGTTACCCGGTTCGCCTGGAAGGACCATCGCGACACCGGGGAAAGCGACAAGGCGATGCAGTATTGGATGCGTGCTTTGGCTGACTAGAGGGCATCGTCCAGCAGCGCGGCGACGAGATGGCGAGCTGCAAGCTCGACTTCGTGCCAGGTTTCCTCAAAACCCTCCGGTCCGCCGAAATAGGGGTCGGCGACGTCGCTGCCTTCCATGCCCGGAACATGATCGAGGAGCATCGACAGCCGCGCGCGTGGATTGCGCGGGGCCAGGCGTTCAAGATCGGTGTAATTCGCCCGGTCGAGCGCGATCACATGGTCGAAGCGCTCGAAGTCCTCGCGGCTGACCTGCCGGGCGCGGTAGTTCGAGATGTCGATGTCGTGACGCAGGGCTTCCGCCTGCGCGCGCGGATCGGGCGGGTTGCCGACGTGCCACGAGCCGGTGCCCGCTGAATCGACGCAAAGCTCCAGTCCGGCCAGTAGTGCTTCATGGCGCAGCGCGGCCTCGGCCAGCGGCGAACGGCAGATATTGCCGAGGCAGACGAAGAGGACGGACGACTGAAAAGGTTCGCGGCTCATTGACCGGCTTCTAGCGGGGTCGGCGGGCGGCGTCATCCTTGCTTGCGGAAAGGCATCGGGCGGACTGCGGGGCCGCCGTCCTGCGGTTCGCAAGGAATTTTAAGGATTGCAATGTAGTGCTCGCTGCGGGGACCGATGTGGAACTGTGGCAAACTGGCTAACCGATGCGTGATTTGATGTCCTTACCGGCACATGTCATCCGCGAGAAGGGTGGCAATGTCCTGCCCCTGGCCGCGGTGGGCATGCTTGTCGCCGCTGCGGTGGTGGGCTCGGGCATAGACCTCAGCCGCGCCTACAAGGTAGAGAACAGACTTCAGTCCGCGTGCGACGCGGGCGTGCTCGCCGGTCGTCGCACGGTTACTACCAACGGCTTCGACGCGGCCTCGCAAAGCGCTGCCAAGGCGTTCTTCACCGCGAACTTCGATGACAGTCGTCAGGAGACGCGTTCGACCGACTTCAAGGTTACGGCGGACGAAAAGGCCAATACGGTGACGGGCACGGCCACGACCGTTCTCGACACCCTGATCATGCGCCTGTTCGGCTACAACGACTTCACGCTGTCGGTCACCTGCGGTTCGTCGATGGGCGTGGGCAATGCCGACATCATGATGGTGCTCGACACGACCGGCTCGATGAACAACTCGCTGTTGTATTCGCAGACCCGCATCATGGCGCTGCGCGATGCGATGAAGAACTTCTACGATACGCTAGCCAATGCGACGTCAGGCACCAACGCGCGCATTCGCTACGGTTTCGTGCCCTATTCCTCGAGCGTCAACGTCGGTCGACTGCTCTATGATGAAGATCCGAGCTATATCGCAGATGCGCGTACCTACCAGTCGCGACAGGCCTATTTCATAGATTATTCAACGGCAACGAAGACATCGGGTACGCCGACCTACAAGAACGAGTCGTCGACCTATTGGGATAAATACAGCAACACCGGCTACAACAGCAGCAATTGCGGTAACCAGGTTCCCGGTAATGACGCCAATTATTCGGACTATGGTTCCGCGACGACAACCATGACTACGTCCGGAAGCGGTTCGAGTTCTGCTGTAATCAAGACGACGACGCAGCCTCAGAGGAAGGCCGCTTATCAGTGCGACAGGCAAGGATGGAACGGTAAGTACTATATCTGGGTATATTATTACACCCGGGATAAGGTGACTTCCGATACATATACGAATTATACGTTGGTGAATTCTCCCGGCGCAAACCGTGATTTCTACACTTGGGAATACAAGCCGGTTTCTTATTCCACGAGTCAGTATAAGGCCTTTTCTCCGGTTACGACTTACACGGGGGAAAATGGCGCAGCTGTTTCCTCTACTTGGGCAGGCTGCATCGAGGAACGAACGACAACTGCCTCTTCGAGCTTCAGCTATTCCTCGTCGAACGGCTACTCGCCTTCGGGCGCAATGGATATCGATATCGATACGGCGCCGACAGCGACGGAATCGACGAAGTGGTCGCCGCTATGGCCGGAAGTGGCGTACAGGCGCTGGAACAGCTCCGGGTATTACACGACCTCGACTTCGGATCGGGGAGGCTCTGCCTCATCCTATTGTCCTGCCAAGGCGCAGTTGCTGACTGAAATGTCGGAAAGCGCGTTCGACAGCTATGCCAACTCGCTTGCGGCGCAAGGCAGCACTTACCTTGACATCGGCATGATCTGGGGCGGACGGATGCTGTCGCCTGACGGCATATTCGGGAACACCGTCAATATCGAACCCAACAATGGCGGCGAGGTTTCGCGCCATATCGTGTTCATGACCGACGGCGTGATGGAGCCCAATTACCTGATCCAGCAGGCCTGGGGCATCGAATATTGGGACCGCAGGGTTACGAGCGATGGCTACACCGACGATACGGCCCGACACACCTCCCGCTTCCTCGCGGTCTGCAACGCGATCAAGGACAAGGGTATCCGCATCTGGGTTGTCGCCTTCACTTCCGGTCTCTCGACCGATCTCAAGACCTGCGCATCGGACAACAGTTCCTTCACTGCGAACAGTTCGGCCGAACTCAACACCGCTTTCCAGGAAATCGCCAAGCAGGTCGGCGAATTGAGGATCACGCAATGATCGCGCGCCGTTCGCCTGTCGCCCTGCTGCGTCGCTGCCGCGATGAGCGCGATGGTGTGACCGCGGTGGAATTCGCCCTGGCGTCGCCGGTTCTGATCATGCTGCTGGTCGGGATCTGGGACATCGGCCACATGGCCTACCTGTCCGCGGTGATGCACGGTGCGGTGCAGCAAGTGGCGCGCAAGGGTACTATCGAGGGCGCGGACACGTCGGCTGACGACGACTACGTGAAAAAGATGGTGTCCGGCGTTGCGCCCGGGGCAAGGGTCACGACAAGCCGCACCAGCTATTACGATTTTGCCGACATCAGCCGTCCGGAATCGTGGAACGATGCCAACGGCAACGGCGTCTGCGACAACTCCGAAACCTATGTCGATGAAAACCGCAACGGCCAGTGGGACGCGGACATCGGGAAGGACGGCAACGGCGGTTCGGGCGACGTCGTGCTATACACGGTGAAGGTCACGTACGAGCCGGTGTTCCCGCTGCCATTCCTCGACAGCATCGACAATACGCGCACGCTTTCGGCGGCTGCGGTCAAGAAGAACCAGCCCTACGCCCTGCAGGAGCGGTACGGCTCATCGGCGAGGACCTGCACATGATGCGCCGCGCCATCAAAGCGGGACGGCTCGCTCGCCTCGGACGGGATCGCCGCGGCGTCTCGATCCTCGAATTCGCGCTGATCCTGCCGATCCTGATCACGCTGGGCTTCTTCGGTACCGAAATGGCCTATATGGCTACGATCAACATGCAGGTTTCGCAGATCGCGACCTCGGTGGCCGACAATGCCTCGCGCCTTGGCCAGACGGACAACAGCTCGGTAACGCCGACGGTGACGGAGGATCAGATCTCCTCGGTCATCAAGGGCGCGCTGGTCGAAGGCAACGCCTTCGATTTCGAGAAAAACGGCCGCATCATCCTCTCCAGCCTGGAGAAGAACAGCTCTACCGGGGGGCAATACATCCACTGGCAGCGCTGCAGCGGGAACCTTGTGAAGAACTCCGCTTACGGCAAGCAGGGGGATTCGGTGACGGCCATGGGGACTTCGGGGCACACTGTCACGGCACCCAGCGGATCGGCGGTGATGTATGCCGAGGTCTATTACCGGTATCAGCCCCTGTTCGGCACGATGTTCACTTCGAACACCCAGTTCCACCAGGAAGCGGCCTACGTGGTCAGGGACGATCGCAACCTGACGCCGGGCGTCACCGGGACCAGCGGCACCAACAGCTGCAGCTAGGCTTCCTGGCCGATCCGCAGCGCTCCGGCAGCGGCGATCAGCAGCGTTGCGGCGGCGAAGGCCATTGTCCAGATCGGCTCGCCCGGGAAGAAGGCCTTCATGATCGAGCCCATGACGGTGGCCACGAGCAACTGCGGCAGCACCACGAAGACGTTGAACAGGCCCATGAAGATGCCCAGCTTCGCCTGCGGCAGGCTGCTGGCCAGGATTGCATACGGCATTGCGAGGATCGAGGCCCAGGCAATGCCGATACCGATTTCGCACAGGACCAGCGTGTCGGGATCGCGCAGCAACATGAAGCCCGCAAACCCGGCAGCGCCAGCCGTCAGACACAGGGCATGGGTGCGCGCCTTGCCGATACGACTTGCGAGCGCCGGCAGGATGAGCAGGGCGGCCAGCGCCGCCACGCCGTTATAGACAGAGAACAGCACGCCGACCCAGTTGCCGGCCTCCTGATAGGCTGCGCTCGCGGGATCGGCAGATCCGAAATGGTACTGGGCGACCACCGGCGTCGTGTTGATCCACATGATGAACAGCGCCGACCAACTGAAGAACTGCACCAGTGCGAGGCGCTTCATGATCGGCGGCATGCCGGAGAAATCGCCGACGATCCCTGCCAGCATGGAAGCGGAGCGACCGGCACGCGCCAGGCGGATCGCGAGGATAATCGCAGCGCCGTAGGCTGCCAACAGGGCGGCGAGCAGGTAGACTTCCTTCTCCAGCCCCCAGGCGCGCACGGCCAGTGCGACGAGCGCACCCGCGGCGATCCAGACGAGGCCGCCGAACGGGCTGCGCGTGGCCAGGGCTGCGGACGATGCCGCGGATTCGGTCTCCTGCGCTTCGGCAAAGGCGATCTGCTCCTCCGGGGAATATTCGCGCGTGCTGAGGACCGTCCACAGCACGGCGGCCAGCAGTGCCGCGCCGCCGGCCCAGAAACTGAAGCGCACGGTGTCGGGGATTCCGCCATCGGGCGCGATATTCGAAACGCCGATGTGATCGAGTACGTAGGGAAACAACGATCCCACGACCGCGCCTGCGCCGATGAAGGCGGTCTGCACTGCATAACCGGCAGTATGCTGGTCCTTGCGCAGCATGTCGCCGACGAAGGCCCGGAAAGGCTCCATCGAGATGTTGAGACTGGCATCGAGCATCCACAGCAGCATCGCCGCCATCAGCAGGCCGCCGCTCTCCGGCATGAGCAGGAGAGCGATGGTCGCAAGGATCGCTCCGGCGAGGAAGTAGGGACGGCGACGACCGAAACGGCCCAGCCAGGTGCGGTCGGACATGTGCCCGACGATCGGCTGGACCAGAAGGCCGGTGAGCGGTGCAGCCACCCACAATGCGGGCAGGTCGTCGATGCTGGAGCCCAGAGACTGGAATACCCGGCTCATGTTCGCGTTCTGGAGGGCGAAGCCGATCTGGATGCCGAAGAAGCCGAAGCTGATGTTCCACAGTCCGGCGAATCCCAGCCGGGGCTTCTCGTTCACGGCAGGCATGTCTCCCTGCACGGGCATCTCCATGGCATCATCCCCAAAGATCAGCGCGGAATGTATCGCCCCGAAGGCGTGTCCGCGTCTCAAGAGCCATCGCGTGGCATGAGGCAGGGCGCTCGGCAACATGCATACGAATGCCTATTGTGCACGGCGTCTATGCACAAGGTGCAGGAAGGACGGAGCTGGAGGCTCACCCGGTCGTGCTCTTGCGCGGAATCAGGCGGGTGCCGATCTGGCTGGGCGGGAGCGGGCCGTCTTCGATCTGGGCCACCAATGTATCGACCAGCAGTTCCCCTGCGCTGCGCAGGTCCTGCATGACCGTGGTCAGTGGAGGATTGGTCATGCTCGCTGCCGGCAGATCGTCGAAGCCCATCACCGCGACATCTTCGGGAACCGAACGGCCCGCTGCTGCCAGAGCCTTCATCGCGCCGACTGCGATGAGATCGCTGGCGGCGAAGACGGCATCGAAGGGCAGGCCGCTTTCGATGACCGAGGCCATGGCCTTGCCGCCCAGCTCCTCGTGGCTGATGACATTGCGCCTGAGCGCAGGGTCAGGCGCGATCCCGGCCCCTTCGAGCGCCAGGCACAGTCCCCGGTAGCGATCGGCGAATTCGGGATAATGCTCGTCCGCCTGTCCGAGAAAGGCGATCTGGCGTCGGCCGAGGCCCAGCAGGTGTTCGCCCGCGAGCTTGCCCGCCCCGATATTGTCGGATCCCACGGTTGCGCCGATGTTGTCTTCGCCCACCGAGCCCCAGCGCACGAAGTGCGTGCCCTGTCCGACAAGTTGCTTCAGCCGGCTTTCGTAGAGGGTGTAGTCGCCATAGCCCAGCAGGATCAGCCCGTCGGCGCGGTGGCTGTCCTGATAACGCACGTGCCAGTCGTCCTCCATCTTCTGGAACGAGATGAGCAGGTCGAGGCCGCGATGGGCGCACTGGCGCGTGATTGAACCGAGCATCGAGAGGAAGAAGGGGTTGATCTTCGAATCGTCTGGGGTCTGCTCCTCGAAGAAAAGCAGGGCGATGGTATTGGAGCGCTGGGTGCGCAGCGAGGATGCGTTCTTGTCGACCGAGTAATTGAGCTCTCGTGCGATTTCCTCGATCCGTGCCCGCGTGGCGGCGCTGACGGACTTGCTGCCCCGAAGCGCGCGGCTGACCGTCGGCTGGGACACCCCGGCGCGATAGGCGATGTCGAAACTCGTCGGTCTGTTGCTCGGCTTGCGACCCATTCCGTCCCTCTCCCTCGCTACGTTGCCAAAATTTTAACCTTGCGGAATTTGCGTAGACCAAGCTTGTGCAATCGAATGCAATTCTGCTTTTCCGGCATGTTGCATTGATGCAACTCAGTGAGCCCATGCCGCACCTTCGCATACGTATGCCATATTATGCGTATCGGAAACGACACTTATGCAAGGGGGATCGAGAGAGTCGCGGTTGCAAACGCCGGGCCTCGTCGAAGCAGTTGCCGGTCGCCATTTTCCGGGTCCCGGCTGGTACGTTTAGGAGAGGACGAGAATGTCGCTTCGCAAAGAGATTTCGGCTGCCCGGACCACGTCCGGCATGGCCATCGCCATCGCGCTTGTTGCCGGCATTCCCGCTGCAGCGCAGGGGCAGGATACCGCCGCTGCCGATGATGCGGACACAGCCAACCAGGTCATTATCGTCACCGGTTTCCGCGCCAGCCTCGAGAATGCCATCAACGAGAAGAAGCAGGCCCAGCAGATCGTTGAGTCTGTCTCGGCCGAAGACATCGGCAAGCTGCCCGATGCCTCGATCGCGGAGTCGATCGCCCGCCTGCCGGGCCTGACCTCGCAGCGCGTTTCCGGCCGTTCGAATGCCATCGCCATTCGCGGCTTTGCGCCCGACTTCTCGACCACGTTGCTCAACGGACGCGAGCAGACCTCGACCGGCGACAACCGCGCTGTCGAGTACGACCAGTATCCCTCCGAGGTGATCAGCCAGGTCAACGTCTACAAGACGCCGATGGCGAGTCTTGTCGGGCAGGGCCTTTCGGGCACGGTCGACATGCGCACGATCCGTCCGCTCGAAGCCGGCAAGCGCGTCGTCTCGTTCGGTGCGCGCGGCTCCTATACCGACCTCGGCAAGCTCAACACCGGTTCCGACGATATGGGTTACCGCGTCAACGGCATGTACGTTGACAAGTTCGCCAACGACACGATCGGCGTGGCGCTGGGCGCCAGCTACACCGACGAACCCTATCAGATCGAGGAATTCAACGCCTGGGGCTATGCCGACACGCCTGACGGCAACAAGGTGATCGGCGGGTCGAAGTCGTACAACACGTCGACCAAGCTCAAGCGCCTTGGCCTCAACGGCACGCTGCAGTGGCGTCCGGATCCGCGCTTCACCTCGACCATCGATGCGTTCTATTCGAACTTCAAGGACGACCAGATCAAGCGCGGCATCGAGCTTCCGCTCTACTGGGGCAATGCCACGCTGAACCCCGGCTATACCGTTGAGGACGGCCTGATTACCTCGGGCAGCTTCGACGACGTCAAGGGCGTGCTGCGCAACGACGTTTTCCAGCGCCACGCCAAGCTCTATTCGTTCGGCTGGAACAACAAGTGGGAAGGCGATGACGGCTGGGATGCCATGTTCGACGCCAGCTACTCCAAGACCGACCGCAACGAGCTTTCGATCGAGAGCTACTCGGGCACGGGTCGCGGCTCGCTCGGCGCCACCGACACCATCGGGTTCAGCAGCAAGTCGAGCGGCACGGGCTTTACCCACGGTCTCGATTACGGCGATTACGACCTGATCCAGTTGACCTCGCCGCAGGGCTGGGGCGGCACCCAGATCGCGCAGGACGGCACCCGCATCCTTGGCGGACAGGACGGTTACTACAACAACCGCATCGTCAAGGACGAACTCTGGCAGTTCCGCGTCGAAGTGCAGAAGCACATCGAGAACGGCTGGCTGGACTCGATCCGCACGGGTCTGAATTACAACAACCGCACCAAGTCTCTGGTGCCCGAGGAGTACTTCCTTGGCCTTGCCGCCAACACCGACGGGTTGACCAGCGTCCCCGTGCCCGAGGCTTACCGTCTCGGCACCACGGACCTGAAGTACCTCGGCCTGGGCCCGGTGATCAGCTACAACCCGATCGACCTGATCAACGATGGCATCTACAACCTCGTCGCGAACCCGTACGGCGACGTCGTGGTCAAGAGCTACTCGATCCGCGAGCGGATCATGACCGGCTACGTACAGGCCAACTTCGATGCGGATATCGGTTCGGCCAACCTGACCGGCAACATCGGCGTCCAGGCCAACTGGACCGACCAGAATTCGAAGGGCGCGACTGCGGTCCTGCTCGGCACCAATCCCAACGGTTCGCCCAACGTCGGTTCGCTCGTGCGAAACGAGAGTACCGACTATCTCGACGTGCTGCCGAGCCTCAACCTTTCGCTGCGCTTCCCGAGCGATTTCGTGGTCCGCTTCGCCGCATCGCGCGAGATCATTCGTCCGCGCCTCGACGACATGCGCGCCTCGCTCAGCACGAGCTACACGATCACCGGCGACGTTGCGCAGGTAACCGGCGAATCCGGCAATCCTGACCTGCGTCCGTGGCGTGCCAATGCCCTCGACCTGACGTTCGAGAAGTACTTCGGCGGCAAGGGCTACATCTCGGCGCAGTTCTACTGGAAAGACCTCAAGAGCTACGTCTACAAGCAGGACATCACGATCCCGACCAGTCTGCTGGCGCTTGCCGATCCGGGCGACGGCGTGTCGCTTTCGCCGACCGCGCAAATCCTGGTTCCGATCAACGGGCAGGGCGGCAAGCTCTACGGCGTGGAAGTGGCAACGACGCTGCCGTTCGACACGTTCGTGCCGGCGCTTGAAGGCTTCGGTGTGACCGGCAGCGTTGCCTATACCAAGACGAAGATCCAGCCCGAACCGGGCGCGCCGTCCAGCGACCTTCCGGGTTATTCGAAGTGGGTCGCCAACGGCACCGCCTACTTCGAGAAGGGCGGCTTCAACCTGCGCGGCTCGGTCCGGTACCGCTCGACATTCATCGGCGAGGTTTCCGGCTTCGCGGCCAACCGCGTGCGGCGCCGCGCGGCATCGGAACTCATCGTCGACGGCCAGATCGGTTATGATTTCCAGGAAGGCAGCGCGCTCGAAGGTCTCTCGCTCTACCTGCAGGGCCAGAACCTGACCGACGAACCCTTCATCACCACCAACCCCGGAGGCGATTCGCGCCAGATCATCGACTACCAGCGCTACGGTCGTCGTTTCCTGGCCGGCTTCTCCTACAAGTTCTGACGAATGCCCCGGCCCGGGCACGATGCCGGGCCGGACCAGACAAATCGGCGCCGGGAATCCCTCCTCCTCCAGCTCTCGGCGCCGGGCGGCGGAACCGCAATTTGGGACACAGTTTTGCGGTTCCGCCGCTCCCTGCACAGGGGATAAGAGGAGGCAGTGCCGGTGGAGCGCGCCGGGCCGAACCAGACGGGAGAGCAACAGGCGTGACCCAGAACCGCTTCAGCATCGTCATCGTCGGAGGCGGAACGGCCAGCTGGATGAGCGCCGCGGCGCTCGCCCGCTTCGCTCCTCCCGGATATGCCGTGACGCTCGTGGAAAGCGAAGCGATCGGCACTGTCGGCGTCGGTGAGGCAACGATCCCGGCAATCCGCCTGTTCAACAAGGCTCTGGGCATCGACGAGGCGCAGTTCCTGCGTGAGACATCGGCTTCCTACAAGCTGGGCATCGCCTTCGACGGCTGGCTGCGCGAAGGGCACAGCTACATGCACGCTTTCGGAACGGTGGGCCGTCACCTCGGCCTGCTGCCCTTCCGCCACTACTGGGCGCGTGCAAGGGCTTCGGGCGTTGCCAGGCCGCTGGCGCACTACGCCGCCAACGAACTGGCCGCGCGCACGGGGCGCATGGCGACCGGAATTTCCGGTCCCGGCATTCCCGAACTGCCCTGGGCCTATCATTTCGACGCCGGTCTCTACGCCGCTTTCCTGCGCCGCCTCGCCGAAGGCATGGGCGTCGTCCGACACGAAGGACGCGTCGCGCGGGTCATCCGGGATGATGCAGGCGATATCGCTGCGGTGGAAACCGACGCCGGGCAGGCGCTTTCAGCCGATTTCTTCATCGATTGTTCGGGCTTCACGGGCCTGCTCATCGAAAAGGAACTGCAGACCGGTTACGAGGACTGGCGCCATTGGCTGCCCTGCGACCGCGCGGTCGCTGCACCTTGCGAGGCGGCGGGACCTTTCACGCCATATACCCGTTCGATTGCCCGCAGCGCCGGTTGGCAGTGGCGCATTCCGCTGCAGCATCGCATCGGCAACGGTCTTGTCTATTGCAGCGAGTACTTGAGCGACGACGCCGCAACCGGGTTGCTGCTGTCGCATCTCGAAGCGCCTGCGCAGGCGGAGCCACGCGCGCTGCGTTTCACGACGGGTCGGCGCGCCAAGGCGTGGAACCGCAACGTCCTGGCCGTCGGCCTGGCGAGCGGGTTCATGGAACCGCTGGAGTCGACCTCGATCCACCTGATCCAGTCCACGATCATGCGGTTCCTGACCGTCTTGCCCTCGGGCCCCGCGAGCCCGGCCATCGTCAATGAGTTCAATCGCCGGACCGCCGAGGAATTCGAGCGTATCCGCGATTTCCTGATCCTGCATTACAGGGCCAATGCCCGCGTTGGCGAACCGTTCTGGGATCGCTGCCGCGACATGGCCGTGCCGGACACGCTGGCCGCCCGCATCGCCGAATTCGAGGAAGCCTGCCAGATCCAACCTGCCGGTGACGAGCTCTTCCAGGAACCGGCCTGGCTGCAGGTCATGGCAGGGCAGGGGATCGAACCGAAAGGCTGGAACCCCATCGCCGATGCCCTGAGCGACGACGATCTCTCAGGCTTTCTCGGCGCCATCGAGCAGGCCTGTATCGAGACAGTACGTCCGATGCCGCGCCACATGGACTTTCTGGCGGCAACTTGCGCCGCGGCTCCGTCCAGATCCCCCGAATTGGAGACACTTCGTTGAGCAGATTGACCGCTTCGCTGGCCGCAATGGCCGTATGCCTGTTCGCACAGCAAGTCCCTGTCGCAGCGGCGGCGGACAGCGATTTCCGTTCGCGCAAGCCCGAGCAGGAAGTGATCTACTTCGTTCTGCCCGATCGGTTCGAGAACGGAGATACGTCGAACGACAAGGGCGGGTTGAAGGGCGACAAGTTCTCGACCGGTTTCGATCCGGCGGACAAGGCGTTCTACCATGGCGGTGACCTCAAGGGGTTGATGCAGCGCCTCGACTATATCCAGCGCCTTGGCGCGACTGCGATCTGGGTCGGCCCGATCTTCAAGAACAAGCCGGTGCAGGGACCGGAAGGGAACAAGAGCGCCGGCTATCACGGCTACTGGATAACCGACTTCACGCAGGTCGATCCGCACTTCGGCACCAATGCCGATTTCAAGGCCCTCGTCGATGCGGCCCATGCGCGCGGGATGAAGGTCTACATGGACATCATCGCCAACCACACCGCCGACGTCATCCAGTACCGAGAAGGCGAGGAGGGCAACTATGCCTATCGCAGCAAGGCGGACTATCCCTATTCGACCCATGGTGACGCCCGGGGCAAGGCGATCAATCCGGGCTTTGCCGGTGACGAGGTGGCGACGCCGGAGAACTGGGCGAAGCTGACCGATCCGTCCTTTGCCTACACGCCTTTCGTGCCCAAGGCCGAGAAAAGCGTGAAGGTTCCCGGCTGGCTCAACGATCCGATCTACTACCACAATCGCGGCGATACGAACTGGAAGGGCGAATCCGCGCAGTTCGGTGACTTCGTCGGGCTCGACGATCTCGCGACCGAGAACCCGCGCGTGGTCGAGGGCATGATCGCGATCTACGGAGCCTGGATCGACCGTTTTGGCATCGACGGTTTCCGCATCGACACGGCCAAGCACGTCAATCCGGAATTCTGGCGCGATTTCGTCCCCGCCATGCTCACTCGCGCGAAGCAGAAGGGCATCCCCAATTTCCATATCTTCGGCGAAGTGGCGACCGGGGACTACGATCCCGCTCTGCTCGCAAGCTGGACACGCAATGCCGGGCTGCCTGCGGTGCTGGACTTCGCCTTCATGCACGCGGTGATCGATGCGGTGGACGGGAAGGCCGGGACGCAGGAACTGGCGCGGCTGGACGAGGACGATGCGCTTTACGAAGCGGGCAAGCGGGCGGCTCTGCAACTGCCCACGTTCCTGGGCAATCACGATGCCGGGCGGTTTGCGTACTTCATCAAGCAGGCCAATCCCGGGATTTCGCCGGAGGAACTCCTGGCGCGCGTCGAACTTGGCCATGCCATGCTGCTGACGCTGCGCGGCGTTCCGACGATCTACTATGGCGACGAGCAGGGGTTCGTGGGCGAGGGCGGCGACCAGCTGTCACGGCAGGACATGTTCCCCTCGCGCACCGCGATCTACAATGCGGACGGCCTCGTGGGCACCGACAGCACGAGCGCTGCCTCGAACTTCGACGAGAGCCATCCGCTCTACAGGTTCATCGCGCAGCTTTCGGCGCTGCGGGTGAGGACGCCTGCCTTGACCTCCGGCACCACCAGGCTGCGCGCCACAACCGAGAACCCCGGCCTCTTTGCCGTGTCGCGCTTCGATCCCGATAGCGGGAGGGAAGTCCTGCTGGTCTTCAATACCTCTACCGAGGCGGTGACCGCGCAAGTCTCCGTCGAGGCGAAGTCGCTGAAGTTCACAACTTTGGCCGGGGCGGGATGCCCGTCGGCGGCCACGGCGCCGGGCAGCGCCGCTGTTTCCCTACCATCGCTGGGTTTTGCCGTCTGCGCAGCTGACGATTGAGCCCTGACCCTTGTGCAACTCTTCCTCCCCCCAGGACACCGATGACAAACGATATCATTCCATCCGCCCCCGCTGCGATCGGCCAGGCGGAGTGGTGGCGCGGTGCTGCCATCTATCAGATCTATCCGCGCAGCTTCGTCGATTCCAACGGCGATGGCGTGGGAGACCTGCCGGGGATCACCTCGCGGCTCGACTATGTGGCTTCGCTTGGCGTCGAGGCGATCTGGGTTTCGCCGTTCTACGCCTCGCCGATGGCCGACTTCGGCTACGACATTTCGGACTATCGCGCGGTGGACCCGATCTTCGGCACGCTGGCCGATTTCGACGACCTCGTCGCCCGCGCGTCCGAGCTTGGGCTGAAGGTCATCGTCGACCAGGTCTATGCCCATACCTCGGACAAGCACGCGTGGTTCGAACAGAGCCGGGCGAGCCGGGACAATCCCTTTGCCGACTGGTATGTGTGGGCGGATCCCAAGCCCGACGGCTCACCGCCCAACAACTGGCAATCGGTCTTCGGCGGTCCCTCGTGGTGCTGGGACGCGCGTCGCTGCCAGTATTACTTACACAATTTCCTGCCGCAGCAACCGCAGCTCAACGTCCACAATCACAAGGTGCAGGACGCGCTGCTCGATGTCGCGCGGTTCTGGCTCGACCGCGGTGTTTGCGGCTTTCGCATCGATGCGCTCAACTTCACGATGCATGATCCCCTGCTGCGCGACAACCCGCCCGCGCCCGAGGAGGGCAAGCTACGCACCCGTTCGTTCGACTACCAGCTGCAGACCTACAACCAGTCTCATGCCGACATCCCGCAGTTCATCGAGAAGCTGCAGGCGCTGATCGCCAGCTATCCCGGCACGTTCTCGCTCGCCGAAGTCGGCGGTCGCAACGCCGTGCGCGAGATGCAGGAATTCACGCGGGGCACGAATCGTCTCGACAGCGCCTACGGGTTCGATTTCCTCTACGCCGACGCGCTCTCGCCCGCGCTCGTCAAAAGCGCCCTCGAAAGCTGGTCCGAGGAACAGGGCGCCGGCTGGCCGAGCTGGGCCTTCGAAAACCACGATGCCCCGCGCGCCCTTTCACGCTGGTGCAAGCCGGAGGATCGAGCGCCGTTCGCGCGGATGAAGGCGATGCTGCTGGCTTCGCTGCGCGGCAATCCGATCGTCTATCAGGGCGAGGAACTCGGCCTGCTGCAGGTCGATGTGCCTTTTGAAATGCTGCAGGATCCCGAAGCCATCGCCAACTGGCCGCTGACCCTTTCACGCGATGGCGTGCGTACGCCGATGCCGTGGCGGGGTAATGATGCCGCTGGCGGTTTTTCCAGCGCGGAGCCTTGGCTTCCCGTGGGCGAAGAGAACCTGGAGCGCGCGCTGGACCGGCAACAGGACGATCCGCACTCGCTGCTCAACCTGACCCGCCACCTGATCGGCGTGCGGCGAAGCAATGCGCCCTTGCGGCGCGGCGCCTGCGAGGTCTTGCTGGCCGACGAAACGCGCCTTGTGCTGCGCCGCGAGTGCGAAGGCCAGAGCGTGTTGGCGCTGTTCAACATGAGTTCCAAGCCCGCCCGTTGGCCGATCGATATCCCGACGCAGACTGCGGTGCTTGCCGCCGTCAATGGAGCGGAGGCCGGCAGCTTGCCCGCCTGGGGCGCGCTCTGGATCAACTGAGGAAAACCAAGCATGAAACCGACACGTATTCTCGCTGCGGCGGGGCTTTGTCTCGCCGCGCTTTGTGCAAACCCTGGCTGGGCGCAGGATGTTCGGCCGAGCGTCACTGCGGCTTCGCCGGATGGCTCGCTGGTGCTCTCGGTCACGACTGACAACGATGCGCGCCCGACATGGTCGCTCTCGCGCAAGGGCAAGCTGCTGATCGCGCCGAGCAAGCTGGGGTTCCTCCTGACCGACGGCCTGAACATGGTGCGCGGCTTTTCCATCGCCGGCAGCGAGAAGGCCGCGGCCGACGATACCTGGGAGCAGCCCTGGGGCGAGCGCCGCTTCGTGAGCGATCACTACAACGAGGTCGTGGTGCGCTTCCAGCAGTCGCAGGTGCAGGGCGCGCGGCGCATGAACGTGCGCTTCCGGCTTTTCGATAACGGCATCGGTTTCCGCTACGAACTGCCCGAACAGCCTGCGCTCAAGACGATGCGCATTGCCGAGGAAACGACCGAGTTCGACATCGTCCCAGAGGGTAAGGCCTGGTGGATACCGGGCGGCGAATGGAACCGTTACGAGCAGGTCTATCGGGAGACGCCGATTGACGCGGTTTCCACCGCGCATACCCCGATCACCATGCGGCTGGAGGACGGCACGCACCTGTCGTTCCACGAAGCGGCGCTGGTCGACTATGCCGGTTACTGGTTCAAGCGCGCAAGCGGCCAGCTTTTCCGCACCGAGCTGGCGCCCGGATCGGACAGCGCGAAAGTCGTGCGCGACCTGCCTTTCGCAACGCCCTGGCGCACAGTCCGCATTGCCAACGATGCTGCCGGGCTGGTTGAAAACGACCTCGAACTCAACCTCAACGAGCCCAACAAGCTGGGCGATGTCAGCTGGTTCAAGCCGGCTCGCTACATCGGCATCTGGTGGGGCATGATCCGCGGCGACTGGACCTGGGCGGAAGGTCCGCGCCACGGCGCCACGACGAAACGGGCGAAGCAGTACATCGACTATGCTGCGCAGCACGGCTTTCGCGGCGTGCTCGTCGAAGGCTGGAACATGGGCTGGAACGGCGACTGGTTCGGCCATGGCGACGCGTTCAGCTTTACCCAGCCCACGCCCGATTTCGATCTCAAGGGGCTGACCGCCTATGCCGCGAAGAAAGGCGTGCATCTGATCGGCCATCACGAGACCGGCGGCAACATCGCCAATTACGAGCCGCAGCTCGACGATGCCATGGCTCTTTATGGCAAGCTGGGCGTCGACGTGGTCAAGACCGGCTACGTCGCCGATGCCGGCGGGATCATCGCCCCCGGAGACAAGCCCGGCGAGACGAAGATGGTCTGGCACGACGGCCAGCGCATGGTGAACCACTATCTCGATGTTGTGAAAGATGCGGCCCGGCATCACATCGCGGTCAATACGCATGAACCGGTCAAGGATACCGGCCTGCGCCGGACATATCCCAACTGGGTTTCTCGCGAGGGCGCGCGCGGCATGGAGTACAATGCCTGGAACGCGTTCGCCAACGGGCCGGACCATGAGCCGACGCTCGTCTATACGCGCATGCTCTCCGGCCCGATGGACTACACCCCCGGCGTGCTGAGCCTGGAAGGCGCGCAGCATACCCCCTTGGCCTCGACGCTGGCCAAGCAGCTCGGGCTCTATCTTGCACTCTATTCGCCGATCCAGATGGCGGCCGATTTCGTCGAGAACCTGAAGGCGCATCCGCGCGAGATGGAATTCATCGAGCATGTCCCGACCGACTGGGCCGAAAGCCACCTGATCGCAGGCGAGGTGGGCGACTATGCGATCTTCGCCCGCAAGGACCGCAATGGCCCGGAATGGTTCGTGGGCGGGGTGAACGATGCCACGGCGCGAACGGTGACGCTCAATTTCGATTTCCTCGATGAAGGCAAGACCTACGAGGCGAAGATCTGGAAGGACGGCGAGGGCGCGACCTACCTCACCGAGGCCCGCCACCGCATCGCCTACGACACCAGGATGGTGCGCAAGGGCGACAAGATCGACATCTGGCTTGCCCCGGGCGGCGGCGCGGCAATGCGCCTCATCCCGCAGGACTGACGAGACTGCGATAGCGAGAAAAGCACCAACGGGGACGCAAGGCGCCGCCTTGCGTCCCCGCAATGCGCGGCGGCCGCAAAAGTTCCTGGTGTTCGGATCGGAAGATCGAGTTGGTCGGGGAGACAGGATTCGAACCTGCGACATCCTGCTCCCAAAGCAGGCGCGCTACCGGACTGCGCCACTCCCCGACCTCTCGGGCGTCGATATCAGGCGATGGTGGGCCCGGCAGGATTCGAACCCGCGACCTAGCCGTTATGAGCGGCCAGCTCTAACCGCTGAGCTACAGGCCCCAAATCGCCGACCCAGCTTCAATCGACATAGCCGGGCTGAGGCGCGTTAGCTTGCATCATCGAACTACGCAAGCTCCACGCTCGACATGATTTGTGCAACACTTGTCGGCTTGACGCCTCGATGGTCGAGATGGGCGAAAAGCGTGCGCCACCAGGCGTAAAGGGCGTCGAGATCCTCGTCCGTGCGCACGTAGGGGGTATGGCCCGGCGCCAAGGAAGGGCTGTGGAACGAAAAGACGAGGACAGGCAGGCCTTCGTCGATGGCGATGTCGACGCCGCGCAGGGCCTCGTCGGCCGTCACGCCCTCCGGCGTGAGCGGGATGCGCTCCAGCAGTCCGGTGCGGGCCAGCACGCCGCGTGCGGTCGGCGTGCGCCAGAGCTGCGGATAGATTACGTTACCGAGCTGGCGCAGCGGGCCCCAGTAGACGGTCGTGAGAGGCAGTTCGAGCAGGCGACGTTCCCGATCGACCCAATAGGGTTTGAGGGGATGGCTGCGATAGTTCGGCCCGCCATTGCCGCTGTAATCGAAATGCGACCGCACCGATGTGTCGATAGCGATGCCGAACTCGGTCAGGATCTCGCTGGTGCGCGGACCCAGGCCGTAGCGTCCGGCGCGATAGATCTGCGGGGCCGTACCGAACACGGTCTCGATCTTCTCGCGCAGTTGCAGGAATTTCTGGCGCTCGAGTTCGAAGTCAAGATTCCCTGCGTAGCTGTTGAATTCGCTGATTTCTTCTTCGAAGGGCGGATTGACCCAAGGATGAAGCTGTACGCCCACTTCGGCGCGGCCCGAACTGACGGCTTCGCCAAGGACCTGACCGGTGAGAGCCGCATTGGCGACCGGGTAATCGATCAGGTAGGTCGGCACGACGCCGAAACCTTCGCAGAACTGCTGGAACTTGCGCAGGGCTGGAACCGTCGCGACGCCATGGCGATCGCGGTTGAGGGGCGCATCCCAGTCGAACTCTTCCTCGGTATCCACGGTGACGATGAACCGCTGTCCGAAATCGCTGGAAAATGTTGCAAGGTCAGCCGCTGTGGGCGGTTCAAGCAGGTTTGACGCCGGCAAAAAGAATTCCCCCTCGATCCGCCTGCGCCTGCCAGTCGTCGCAGGTGTCAGCGCGAATGATTGACTGCGGTGCTATGGCTAGCCGCAGCAGCGGTCAACCCGGGCAGGGTTAAATGGAGGTCATTGCCTTCCCGCCGCAAAGCACCGCCCACTGCCACTGCTTCGGCTGCGGCCAGCCGCAGGGTGAAGCCCAGGCCGAACATGCCGGCAGAGAGCGTCTGTCCGCGCTCGCCGGGGGGCGTATCGAACAGGTCGTCATTGTCGCGCGCGGCGAGCGCGGCCGGCAGGGCGATGCGCATAACCACGCAGTCCCCGGCTTCGCGCGAACAGGCCAGTTCGAGGATTTCGTCTGGTGCGGTCGATCCGGCCAGGGCGGCGAGCAGGCGCCAGACGAGACGTTCGGCCTCGATGCGGTCGACCTGGATCGGATAAGTGTTCAAGTCGATGTCGACCGGCAGGGCAAAGCCGCTGCGGCGCGGATCGGTCCATGTCCGCAGCCGGGCAACGGTCTGGATCAGGATTTCGCTGATGTCGCAGTCGCCGGTTTCGACCTGCATGGCGCCCGATTCCAGCTTTACCAGCCGGTCGAGTTCCTCGAACCCGGCAAGAATGTGCGCGCAGTCGCCGGCGATGGCGGCGGCGAGGGCGCGATATTCGTGCGGCGCTGGGCCGTAGAGCTGCTGCTGGATGATTTCTGCAGCCACCTGGATGGCATTGGCCGGAGTGCGCAGCTCGTGCAGGATCTGGCGCATGCGATCGGCTTCGCTCAGGTTGCCGCCCGAACGTGCCTCGTGTGGCCGGGGACGGGCAGGGCGTCGCAGCCTTCCGAGGTAGCCGAGGAAGCGGCCGGTCTGTTCATCGAAACTGGCAATCGCATCGACCTGCCATTCGCCGGCGACGCGCGGCGCACCTGCGATCCGCACATGCGCGGCGCGCAAGGGCAGACGGTGGCGAATCGTCGTGGCCATGTCCTGGTCGGGCAGGGTTTGTCGTTCTGTCACTTCGTGCGCGGATAGGCTGAGGCCGACCAGCGACGGCGCATAGGCGCTGTCCGCCCAGGTGATGCGGCCTTCCTGATCGGTTTCGAAATCGACCGTAACGGGCAGGCGCGGCGCGGTTGTAGCCAGATCGCCTAGCGGCAGGCGTGGATCGTCGTTCGCCACTTCGAAAGTGGAGTGCGATTGCCGGGCCCTGCGGAACTCTTCGATGCGCCGGACGATGGCGCCGATTCCTGCCTCGGAATTGCGCGGCCGTTCGGCCTGGACGGCTGCTGCAGCGCGGGCCCATTCCGCCGCATGGTCCGGCGTGATCGGGGAAACGGATGGAGTGGGGGCAGGCTGTACGCCCGGAGTCGGTGCCGCAGGTTCGGGCGAGGCTGTCGCTTGCGCCTCTAGTGCGGATTCGTCTGCAAGGTCGAGGATGTCCTCAAGGCTGGGAGCGCTTGGTTCGACTTCCTGGGGTGCCGGATTGGTTGCCGGAGGCAGGCCGCGATCGCGTATGCCGAGCCTTTCGAGCAGCGCTTCGACTTTCGGTTCCAGGTCGCGGCGGTGGCGCAGGATGCCGCGCGCGCGGACCGGCAGTTCGGGTATGAGCTTGAGCCATTCGTCCTGCTGCAGCCGCGCGCCGGTGATCGCGGCGGTGGCGACGTCAGGTTCGTCGGCGGCAAGAATCGCGAGCAGTCGCGAATTGGTAATGGGCTGCAGCGGTTGGCGCAGCAGGCGGGCGCGGTCGGCCGCGGGAATGTGGGCGGCCAGTTCCTCGACACGGGCCAGTCCGGCCTCGAGCATGTCCGACTGGGCATCGCAGGGAAGGCGGCCGAGCAGATCGACGAGTTGCCTGTACTGGATACGCGCGAGTGCGTCGCCGGAGGCGGGCAGGCGCATAACCGTAGCAAGGCGATCGTCGAAATGCATTCAATCTCCAGGAGCGTCCCGTCCGCTTAGAGGGAGACAGGTTAACCACGTCCTTCCACTTGGGTGCCAATTTGACCCGAAAAATATCCTAGCAAAGTGACGAAATAGCGGAAGCGGGCAGTTTCGGGGCGTTGCAAAGCGGGACGATTACGCTATGGGATAATAATATTACAGCGTGGCCGCATTTTCGATGTGGAAATTGCAATCAGGGGTGGCTGCAGGAGTGCGGCTGACAGGAAGGTCCAAATGTTTAATCTCGATGAAATCGACCGTCGGCTGCTCGCGGAACTGCAGGACGAAGGACGCATCACCAACGTCGAGCTTGCCCAGCGCGTCGGGCTGACCGCGCCGCCGTGCCTGCGCCGCGTCCGCAGCCTTGAAGAAGCCGGGATTATCCAAGGCTATCACGCCGATCTCGACGCCTCCAAGCTGGGCTTCACGATCACCGTCTTCGCGCTGGTGAGCCTGAAAAGCCAGGCCGAAGAGGCGCTGCGGGCCTTCGAGGAACACATGCAGGGCCTGCCCGAAGTGCGCGAGTGCCACATGCTCAACGGCGAGATCGACTTCATCCTCAAGATCGTCAGCCGTGACCTGCAGAGCTTTCAGGAATTCCTGACCTCCAAGCTCACGCCCGCGCCGAACGTCGACAGCGTGAAGACCTCGCTGACGATCCGCACTTCGAAGAACCAGCCCGGCGTCCCGCTGGGCGGCTGAAGGGCTACTGGGTCGCGAGCTTCTCGACGCTTTCGGGTATCGCGAACCAGTCGTGCGCGCTGTCGCACCAGTAATGCAGCGAGGGCTCCAGCCCTTCGCTGCTGTCCAGCGTCCCGGCCTTGATGAAGATGATGCCCTGTTCGCGCGCTGCAGGAGTGTCGGTCAGTACCGGTGAGCCGCAGCGCGGACAGAATTGGCGATAGACGGTCTGGCCCGTCGTGCCGCTATCTTCGTATGTCGACAGTTCACCGGTCAGGTGCAGTCCCCCGCGCGGTGCGACGCCCACGAGCGAGAAGGCACTGCCCGCCTGTTTCTGGCAATGGGTGCAGTGGCATACGACGAGCGCGGCGAGGGGCCAGTCCACCTTGTAGCGCACGCTGCCGCACAGGCAGCCGCCTTCGCGTGTTTCCGACATCTGCGGCAATTCCTTTCCCGGTTTCGGCGCGCAGGCTGCCGGGGCTGGGGACTATTGCCAACTCTCGCAAGTCAGAGTGAGGCGGCAGCTTCCAGGGCCAGCAGGTAGCTCTTCGCGCCGAAACCCGCGATGGTGCCTTTGGCGGCCATGCCGACCCAGGACTTGTGGCGAAATTCTTCGCGCGTGTGCGGGTTGGAAAGGTGCACTTCGATGACAGGCGTCTCGATGGCGCGGATCGCGTCGTGCAAAGCGACGGAGGTGTGCGTGTAGGCCCCTGCATTCAGCAGCACCGCATGCGCACCGTCAGCCTGAGCCTCGTGCAGCCAGTCGACGAGATGGCCTTCATGGTTCGACTGGCGCATCTCGATCCCGCAATCGAGTTCGCCTCCGCGTTCGACGAGCATCGCAGCAATGTCGTCCAGCGTCTGGGACCCGTAAATCCCGGGTTCGCGCTTGCCGAGCAGGTTTAGGTTGGGTCCGTTGAGAACATAAACCAGCTTCGAAGCCATCTTGCGCCATTCCTTTGCCTGCGGCCCCTCGCGCATGCAGCGCAGGTGCCATGTCTTTCGGCGAACAGCCTTAGCGACTGGTCATGACCATGCAAGCCGGCGCGGCGATCGTATGTTTCAGGCGTCGATGGCAGGCAGGCCCGGATCGGGGGGAGGGGCGTCGTCGGCCGGTGCCGAATCGGCATCGGGCGCATCCTCGACATAGCCCTCGTCGCCTTCGGAACCTGAGTAGAAGTCGGAAAGGGCTGCCTGACGCGCCTGGTCGCGTGCAGCCGCGGCCTCGCGTTCGGCGGCCGCGCGCGCCTCGGCTTGTTCCTGCGCCTGGGCCTTGGCTTTGGCGAGTTGCTGTTCGAGTTGCGCCTCCCGGCCCGATCCGCATGCGGACAGGGCGAAGGCAGGCGCGATCAACGCAAGTATGCGCAAGATAGGGCGACCCACGACTCTGTTTTCCTTGCTGCGTGTGAAATGAAGCAAGCTTCACTCGGCCTTTAGAACGGTAAGGCTTAGAAAAGTTTTACCGCGAAAATCCGCGGCCCCCTGAAGGCGCGCAGCGGTTAACGGTCGCTTCCTTTCGCCTTGCCCCACTGGCGCATGGCCGAATAGCCGAGGTAGCCGGTGCCGAAGAGCGCGTAGAGCGGTTCGGGAATGCCGCGCAGGTAGGCGGTCATGCCGGTCGCAATGGCCTGGGCGGTAGCGGGGCTGAAAGCCCCGATCAGGCCCATCGGTAGGGCCCAGAGAATCATGGCGTACATGACGTAGAGAAAGCTCGGGCGGGCGCGGCTCGTCCAGGGGTCGGCCGATCCGGCTTCGGTGACGACGGCTGAGAGGCTGGCCCGAAGTTTCTCGATTTCCTGCGAATTCTCGAGTCGAAGCAGTTCCAGCTTGGCCCGGTCGCGCGCGTCCGGATCGGGGATGACCTTGTCGATGATGTGCGAAATCGGGCTGATCAGCGTATCGAGCAGCGGCATGGATCACTCCTGCAATGCAATTGGCGATCGCAGATAGATAACCAAACCGGTTCGTGTAGGAAAATGGCAGGTTTGAAGCGCGGTACACGCGGGGCATCGCGGCCGTTTGCGCCGCGATGCTTCCATTTTCCGAATGTCCTGGAAAATTTTGGTCGGGACGAGAGGATTCGAACCTCCGACCCCCACACCCCCAGTGTGATGCGCTACCAGGCTGCGCTACGTCCCGACCGAGGGGTGCGCCTATAGGCACCTCATTCACGGAGCGCAAGCGCGAAGAACATACTTTTGCGCATGGGTTGAACGCTTTCCCGTCGCACCTATGTTTCGCCCCGTCCCGGCACCGTGTCGAGGCCGCGCGTTGCCAGTGCTTCGCTTTATTGCTAACCGCCCGCGCACTTGGATTTTCCGTGAAGTGGATTTTCCCGGGCAGGAGCGCATCAGTCTGGATGATTGCAAGCGAGTCGCTCGAGGGACCACACAAGAAGGCGCATCTGTTTCATGCATAGTTCGATTCTTCCCATGCTCGCCGCCGCTGCACCTGCCGGTGCGCCGCCCGCCTGGGTGCAGTACCTGCCGTTCGTGGCGATGGCCGTGATTTTCTGGTTCCTCATCCTGCGTCCGCAGATGAAGCAACAGAAGGAACACAAGGCCAAGCTTTCGGGTCTGAAGAAGGGCGACGAAGTGCTGACCGGCGGCGGTTTCATCGGCAAGGTCATCAAGGTCGACGAGAACTACGCCGAAGTCGAGATCGCACAGGGCGTACGTGCCAAGACACTCAAGTCGACGATCGTCGACGTGATTCCGCCCGCAGGCAGCAAGCCCGCGAACGACTGAGTCGATTCTGCCCGGGCCATGTGAGGCCCGAAACACATCCGGGATGCGTCTATTCCGGCGCGCCCTCTCGGAGAGAAGCCCAAGGCAATGCTCGAATTTCCTACCTGGAAGAAGCTCTGGTACTGGGGCCTGACACTTGTCATCGCCGCAGCCGCGCTGCCTTCACTGTTTTCCGTTTCCGGTCTTCCCTGGCCCAGCGCCCTTCCCGATCCCGAAGTCAATCTCGGGCTCGACCTTGCCGGCGGCAGTCATATTCTGCTCGAGGCCGACAAGAGCCAGGTCGCGCAACAGCGACTGGAAAACATGGAGGAATCGGTTCGCGGACGCCTGCGTCTCGCCAATCCGCGCATTGCCATCGGCGATATCTCCAGCAGCAATGGCCGCCTGAGCTTCATGCTCAAGGATCCCACGCAGGTCGACGCCGCGCGTGACGAGATCCTCGCGCTCACCTCGGGCGCCGGCCTCACCGGCCAGCGCGACTGGGACATCAAGGTCGAGGACGGCAACCGCTTCGTGTTGACGCCGACTCGCGAAGGCCTCGATCAGGCCGTGTCCGATGCAATGGACTCGGCCATCGAGGTCGTACGCAAGCGCATCGACGCGCTCGGTACGCGTGAACCCACCATCATCCGCCAGGGCGCGGAGCGTATCGTCGTCCAGGTTCCCGGTCTCGACGATCCCGACGCGCTCAAGAGCCTGATCGGCCAGACCGCCAAGCTTGAGTTCAAGCTGGTCGACGAGACGGCTGCACCCAACGACATCCAGCAGGGCATTGTCCCGCCGGGCGACGAGCTGGTGCCATGGGCCGATCCCAATTCGCCCGGTTCGGGCGGCGTGCCGATGCTTGCGGTCAAGCGCCTTGGTGGCATCAAGGGCGATCAGCTGACCAATGCCAAGCAGGGCTTCGATCCGAAGACCAATGCACCGGTCGTCTCGATCACCTTCGACCAGACCGGCGGCGCCAAGTTCGCCAAGCTGACCAGCGAGAACGTGAACAAGCGCTTTGCGATCATTCTTGACGGCAAGGTGCTTTCGGCTCCGAACATCAATGAACCGATCCTCGGCGGTAGCGCGCAGATTTCGGGCAGCTTCTCGGTCCAGTCGGCCACGCAGCTGGCCATCGCGCTGCGCTCGGGCGCGCTTCCGGTCGACCTGACGGTCGTTGAGGAACGCACCGTCGGCCCCGACCTCGGTGCCGACTCTATCAAGAAGGGCCTGATCGCCATGGGCGTGGGCTCGCTGCTCGTCGTCCTGCTGATGATCGTGACTTACGGCCGTTTCGGCATCTACGCGACGATCGCGCTGATCTTCAACGTGCTGATGATCCTGGGCGTCATGGCGGTCATGGGCACCACCCTGACATTGCCGGGTATCGCCGGTTTCGTGTTGACGATCGGTGCGGCCGTGGACGCCAACGTGCTGATCTATGAACGCATGCGTGAAGAGCGCAAGAAGGGCCGTCGCGTCCTTGCCGCGGTCGAGAACGGCTACAAGGAAGCAAGCCGCGCGATCTACGACGCCAACGTCACCAACGCGATCGCCGGTGCGCTGCTCTTCGCCTTCGGATCGGGGCCGGTCCGCGGCTTCGCCGTCGTTCTGATCATCGGCCTGTTCACCTCGGTGTTCACCGGCGTGACGCTGACCCGCATGTGGGTCGCCTCGTGGCTGCGCAAGGCGCGGCCTACCGAACTGCACGTGTAAGGGCCCGCTGCCATGCGCCTTCTGAAACTCATTCCCGAGAACACCAACATCCACTTCCTGAAGTGGCGTGTTCCCTTCTACATCATGAGCATCATCCTCATCGCGGCAAGCTGGGGCCTGGTCATGACCAGAGGTCTCAACTACGGCGTCGATTTCGCCGGCGGTCTGGAAGTGCGCGCCACTTTCACGAAGGAGGCCGAAGCCCCGGTTGCGGAGGTGCGCCAGCAGATTTCCGCGCTCGGCTTCGAAGATCCGATCATTCAGCGTTTCGGCGATCCCAACTCGGTCTCGATCCGCGTGCGCCTTCCCGATGAAGCCGAAGGGAACCCCGGCGCGGCCGAGGCCATTTCCAACCGGATCGTCGGCGCGCTGCAGACGAACCATCCGGATGTACGGATTGACGGTAACGATACCGTTTCGGGCAAGGTCTCCGGCGAATTTCGCCAGATGGCGTTCTACGCGTTGTTGGCCGCAATGCTGGCGATCTCGATCTACATCTGGGTCCGCTTCGAGTGGCAGTTCGGCGTCGGGGCGCTCTTTGCGTTGTTCCACGACGTGTCGCTGACACTCGGCATGTTCGCGCTGTTCCAGCTTGAATTCAGCCTGCAGATCATTGCCGCGATCCTCGCCATCATCGGTTACTCGCTGAACGACACCATCGTCGTCTACGACCGTATCCGCGAGGACCTGAAGAAGTATCGCAAGATGCCGCTTCCGGAACTGCTCGACATGTCGGTCAACGAAACGCTGGCGCGTACGGTGATGACCTCGGCCACGCTGCTGGTCGCGCTGATCCCGCTGCTGCTCTTCGGTCCGGAAAGCCTCTTCGGCCTGACCGCGGCTATCGTGCTGGGCATTTTCGTGGGCACCTACAGCTCGATCTACATGGCCGCGCCGATCCTGATCTGGCTTGGCGTGAGCGGCGACAGCTTCGTGCCGACCGAGTCCGCAATCGAACGGCAGGAACGCAAGGCCCGAGAGGGCGTCGGACGCCCTTGAGCTGATTTTGAAACGCTAACGAAAAGGGGCGGTCCGGAAGCCTGAAAGTGCGCCGGACCGCCCCTTTTTTGTGTGCGGCTCCCTGGTCTCAGGCCGGAACGCTGACCTTCCGGTCTTCGAGCACACCCTTCCAGAAGCGCACGATATTCTCGGCGTTCACGCCCCAGCTGAAGCGGTTCACATTGGCGGCAACATCGGACTGGCTGGGCGGATCGGCAAGGATCTCGGAGATTGCTTGGGCGATCGATTCGGGATTGCGCTCTACAAGCCGTCCGGCGCTCGAATCCTTAACGACTTCGCTGGCCCCACCGATGTCGGGGATGACGATGGGGGTGCCGCAGGCCAGCCCCTCTATCCAGACATTGGCAAGCCCTTCACTGGTCGAGGGCAGGACCAGCACATCTGCTGCGCACAGCAGGTTGGGCAGGACTTCGTGGTTGACGAGGCCAAGGAAGTGGACCCGATCGCTGACGCCAAGGCGCGTGGCGAGGGCCTCGAGCTGCGGCATGTCCTCGCCACTGCCGGCAAGCGCCAGTCGCGCTTCGGGCAGATGGGTGAGGGCCTCGATCACGAGGCTCTGGCCCTTGCGTTCGATCAGCGCGCCGGGGGTCACCAGCAGCGGGCCCTGCGACCAGATTCCGAGGTTGGGCATCGCCGAGACCAGTGCGCGCGCCGCGCCGCGCTCCACCGGGTGGAACAATTCGCGGTCGAGGCCGGTGTAGTGCACGTCGATCCGTTCGGCAGGCATGCCCAGTTCGATCATGTCCTCGCGCAGGGCCTGCGAGACTGCGAGAAGTCCGGAAGCCTGTTGGGCCGCCGCCTTCATCTGTTCCAGCGCGCGCGGTCGCTGCCCCCAGTAATGGATGTCTGCACCGCGCGACTTGATCGTCAGGGGCAGGCCCAGTTCGCGCGCCACGATGGCCGCGGCAGGTCCGTCCGGGAAGAAGAACTGGGCATCGACGAGGTCGAAGGGTTTCTCTTCGTGCAGGCGGCGGACCAGCGGCAGAATGGCGCCCGCGATCCTGCCGGGATTGCTGTCGCCGCCGATCTTGGGGATCGTCGTGAAGCGCGGATAATGGACTTTCAGGCCCACCACGTCGCTGACTTCGGGGATGCTCTTGAGCCGGGCGTAGGGCTCGCGAAGCGATAGCGGCCAGGGCGGAATGCCGATCGGGCTGATCATCGTCAGGTCGGTCTCGCCGCGCGCGACGACCGCCCGCATCTGGTTGCCGACGAAAACGCCGAAGGAAGGCTTCACCGGGTTCGGGAAGAGCGTGGCGATGGAGAGAATTCGCATAACGGCAGCCTTAGGGTGCGCGGTTCAAAGCTTACGTACCAGCATTTCGGCAACGGCCAGCCACGCGGGATGTTCCACGATGATCTGCCTTTGACCAGTTGCCGGAGGCAGGAGGGCAATGCGTTCGCCGTCGCGATCGATCAGGCGACCGAAGGCGAAACGGCCGCCGGGGCGGGGGGCAAGCACGTCGCGGTTCATCAGTCTTGGGGCTTCTTCGGGCGGGTGCTGGCGCAGCCAGACCTGGTCTGCGGCGCGATACTCGCCGCAGGAGGCTTCCACGTCGAGCACCAGCCACGGGGCATCGCCCGCAAGGTCGCTGGGCGTGACCGCTTCGAGCGGCGTCCGGGCAGGCTCGGTGCCGTCCGGGCCGAGTACGGCCACGATGCGCGCCGGTTCGCTGGCTTCGCTGCGCAGCAGGACTTCGGGCTCCACCGCGAGCGCGGCGGCGATCCGGTTCATCCATGCGAGCGAGAGGTTGCGCATGCCGGTTTCAAGTCGCCCGATCGTCTGCGCCGTCGTCGGCGGAGAACAGGCTGCCGCGACATCGGCAAGCGTGAGGCCCTTTTGCAGACGGATGTCACGGATGCGATTGATCATGGCCTGTCCTGTGTAACCGATTTGGTTTCCACTTTCCTACAGGCATGCCGATTCGGCAAGGAGGCGTCAGAACCCCCACAAAACCGGAGGCAGGCATGAAGCAGGTACTCGTCGAACGTGAACTGAGCAGCGAAGGGCCTGTGCGCAGGAGAGGCGCCAAGGCCAGTGCAGTGCGGGCTACGCGCAGCGTGGCCGTCAATCTCGCCGAATCGCCATTGAGCTGGCTTCACGCTCGCGGCCATCTGGATGACCGTCGCTTCGCCGCTGGCGAGCGGCTGAGGACGGACTGGGAGCAAGCGCAACTCGCACCGCGCATGACGATGCGATGGGATCCTGTGCGGGTAACGGGAGGGCGCGATGCGGATTTGACACCCGCAGAGCGGCAGGTTGCGGCCAAGGCGCGCTTCGACGGCGCCATCGAGGCGGCAGGAAACGGTCTGTCCGATGTGCTCTGGCGGGTGGTGTGCGCCGGGGAAGGGCTCCCCACCGCAGAAAAGGCATTGGGCTGGCCGGCGCGCAGCGGCAAGCTCGTGCTGGGACTGGCGCTGGACCGGGTTGCGGCATTCTACCGCATTTCTTGACCTGACCCGTCAGCCTTCGACCTGTTCGGCCAGTTCCAGCCAGCGCTCCTCGGCCGCTTCCTTGTCCTGCCGGGCGTTTTCGATAGCGGCGGAAAGGGCAGCGAACTTCTTGGGGTCGCGGGTGTAAAGATCGGGATCGGCCATGGCCGCTTCGTCGCGGGCGATAGCCGCTTCCAGTTCCTCGATCCGACTGGGCAGAAGTTCGTAGTCGCGCTGGTCCTTGTAGGACAGCTTGGTCTTCTTCGGCGGCGGAGGCGGGGGCGGGGCAGCGCTTTCGGCCTTGGCCTTCGCCTTGACAGGGGCCGTGCGCTGCTTGCGCTTGGCTTCCCAATCGGCGTAGCCGCCGGCGATAACGTCAATATGGCCGGTGCCGTCCAGTCCGAGCGTGAGGTTGACGGTGCGGTCAAGGAAGTCGCGGTCGTGGCTGACGATCAGGACCGTGCCGTCGTAGTCCGAGATGACTTCCTGCAGCAGGTCCAGGGTTTCTAGGTCGAGGTCGTTGGTCGGCTCATCGAGCACGAGAAGGTTCGACGGCCGGGCGAATTCGCGGGCGAGCAGCAGGCGGGACTGCTCACCGCCCGAAAGCGTGCCCACCCGGGCGTCGATAAGGCCGGGGTCGAACAGGAAGTCCTTGAGATAGCCCTGCACGTGCTTGCGCACGCCGCGCACGTCGACCCAGTCGCTGCCTTCGGCGATCACGTCGCGCAGCTTCATGTCCGGCTTGAGCAGGCTGCGCTGCTGGTCGATGACGATGGAGGTCAGGGTATTCGCCAGGGTCACCGAGCCTTCATCGGGCGCAAGTTCGCCCGTCAGGATCTTCAGCAGGGTCGACTTGCCCGATCCGTTGGCGCCGACGATGCCGATGCGGTCGCCGCGCTGGATGCGCAGCGAGAAGTTCCTGATCACGGTGCGCTCGTTATCTTCGATGCCGAAGCGCTTGGTCACGTGCTCGGCGACGATCACCGACTTGGTCTTGCTGCCGTCGCCCGCGACCGCGAGCTTGGCGGTGCCGGTGGGCGAGAGCATTGCGGCGCGTTCGGCCCGCATCTCCCAGAGCTTGGCAAGACGGCCCTGGTTGCGCTTGCGCCGCGCGGTGACGCCGCGTTCGAGCCAGTGCGCCTCGATCTTGAGCTTGGCGTCCAGCTTTTCGGCTGCACGCGTCTCTTCCTTCTGGACTTCCTCTTCCCAGGCTTCGAAGCCGCCGAAGCCGACTTCCTTGCGGCGCAGCGATCCGCGATCGAGCCAGATCGTCGCATTGGTCAGGCGGGTCAGGAAGGTGCGGTCGTGACTGATGACCACGAAGGCGCCGTTGTAGCGCTGCAGCCAGGATTCCAGCCATTCGATCGCGGCAAGATCGAGGTGGTTGGTCGGCTCGTCCAGCAGTAGCAGGTCGGGCTCGGAGGCCAGCGCCCGGCACAGGGCGGCACGGCGGCGCTCGCCGCCCGATGCGCTGGCGGCCTCGCGCGATAGGTCGATGCCGAGTTGGTCGGCAATGGCTTCCACCTCGTGGCGCTGCGGGGCATCGTCGCCGCTGATCGCGAAGTCCAGCAGGGTGTCGAAGCCGGTGAAGAACGGGTCCTGCTCCAGCGTGACGACACGGGTACCGGGCTGGATCGAGCGCTTGCCCTTGTCCGCTTCCACCTGGCCGGCGATGAGCCGGAGCAGCGTGGTCTTGCCCGCGCCGTTGCGCCCGATCAGCGCCAGCCGGTCCCGCGGGCCGATATTGATGTCGAGGTCCTGGAAGAGCCAGCCGGAGCCCTGGATCAGGCCAAGGCCTTCCCAGCTGAGAATTGGTGCGATTGCCATGGCCGGCGCCCTACAGCGAGCGGCGGGGGGCTGGCAAGCATCGTGGGATATCCGCAACAGTGAAACCTTGCTGCCACCTTCCTGCCGCATTCAGGACTTGTTCAATGCCGGAAGCTTAGGCACCCAAGCAGGATGACAAAGCTTCTTGCCTCTTTACTGTCGGTTGCGGCCATCGGCCTTATCGCGAATGCCGTGCCGGTTCACGCCGAACCGGGTGCTGAACAGGGGCAGGTTCGCAAGGAACGCAAGGCCGGCAATGTGCGTTCTCTTCGTGAGATCGAGCAGCAGGTGCTTCCGAAAATGACCGGAATGCAGTACCTCGGACCGGAATATGATCCTGCGGCAATGGCTTATCGCCTGAAATTCATTCAGGACGGGAAAGTCTATTTTGTCGATGTCGATGCCCGCACGGGCCGCGTCATCGGCCGGTCGCGCTGAGGATACGAACCAGTGCTTCGCTTGACGCTCGCGGGCTTACGCCCCATCTCGTCGGTGATTTCCAAGGGAGACCTGATTTGCGCATCCTGATCGTCGAGGATGAACCTACGCTCGGCAACCAGCTCAAGACCACGCTCGAGCAGAACGGTTATGCCGTCGACCTGTCTGCCGATGGGGAGGACGGCCATTTCCTTGGGTCGACCGAGGATTACGATGCCGTGATTCTCGACCTCGGCCTGCCTGAGATCGACGGACTTACCGTGCTTGGCATGTGGCGCAGGGAAGGGCGAAATTTCCCTGTTCTTGTGTTGACCGCCCGTGATTCCTGGTCCGACAAGGTGGCAGGCCTCGATGCCGGCGCGGACGACTATCTCGCCAAGCCATTCCAGACCGAGGAACTGATCGCCCGCCTACGCGCGCTCATCCGCCGTGCATCGGGCAATACCTCGAGCGAACTGATGGCGGGCGATGTCCGTCTCGACACGCGTTCGGGCCGCGTCACGCTGGCCGGCGAACCGGTCAAGCTGACCGCGCAGGAATACAAGCTGCTGTCCTACCTGATGCACCACAAGGGCAAGGTGGTCAGCCGCACAGAATTGATCGAGCACATCTACGATCAGGATTTCGATCGCGATTCCAACACGATCGAAGTCTTCGTCACGCGCATCCGCAAGAAGCTGGGTGCCGATGTCATCACCACGATCCGTGGCCTCGGGTACAGCCTCGACGATCCCGCGGACGCGCCGCGAAACTGAGGAGCCGATGGACGCTCCGCGAGCAGACGGGGCAGGGAGCGAGGCAACTGTCGCCGAGACGGTGAAGGCCCGCCATACCGGCTCGCTCGCGCGGCGCATGATGCTGATTGCGGCAGGGTGGATCTCGATCCTCCTGCTGTTCGGCGGCCTTGCCCTCGATCGCACGCTGACCTCGTTGGTCACCCGCAATTTCGACGAACAGCTCGGTTACATGCTTACCGGCATGATCGGTTCGGCCGAGATTGGCCCGGATGGCGAGGTTTTCTTCATCCGACCGCTGGGTGACCAGCGGTTCCTCGAGCCGAACAGCGGCCTGTACTGGCAGATTCGCGCCAAGGGGCACGAGGATTTCCCCTCGCGCTCGCTGTGGGATCGCAGCCTCGACGTTCCCAAGGACAACTTCGACGCAAAGCCGCACGTTTACGATAGCGACCAGTTCCCCGGCGAGCCGCTGAGGATCATGGAGCGCTCGATCATCCTGCCGGGCAGCAACACCCAATGGATGTTCACTGTCGCGGCCAGTCGCGAGGATCTCGACGAACAGATCAAGATGATCCGCTCGATCCTCGTCTACAGCTTCGTCGCGCTCGGCTTCGGCCTGTTGCTCATGGCGGGGATGCAGACCTGGTACGGCCTGTTCCCGCTGCGCCACGTGCGCCGCGCGATCCAGAAGCTGCGAACGACGGGCGCCAGTCGCGTGACCGACCCGCTTCCGCAGGAAGTCGAGCCACTGGTGGACGAACTCAACGCCCTGCTTTCGCATACCGAGCTGCAGGCCGAGGAAGCGCGCCGCCATGCAGGGAACCTTGCCCATGCGCTCAAGACGCCGCTGACCGTGATCATGAACGCGGCCACGGCCAAGTCGCCCGACCTGTCCGACACGGTCATCCGCGAGGCGGCCGTGATGCGGCGGCAGGTCGATCACCACCTGGCCCGGGCGCGGGCCGTCGGGCGCCGCGCGGCCGGCATGTCGCGTGCGAGCGTGTGGCCGAGCCTCGAGGCGGTGCTGCGTGCCGTCCAGCGGCTCTACGATGACACGCGATTCGACCTAGACGGCAACCACGCCGTGACCGTTGCACTGGAAAAGCAGGATCTCGAGGAGATCCTCGGCAACCTGATCGAGAATGCGGCCAAGTATGGCGGTGGCAGCGTCTTCGTCACGGTCGACACCGGGCAGGACCCGCAGTTCTGCGAGATCTGGGTCGAGGACGATGGCATGGGCATTCCGGCCGCCGAGCGCACCCGCATCTTCGATCGCGGCGCCCGGCTCGATACCGGCAAGCCCGGTACCGGGCTGGGTCTTGCCATTGTTCGCGACGTGGTGGAAATCTATGGCGGAAGGGTCGAACTCGACGAGAGCGAGGATCTGGGCGGCCTGTTGGTCAAGTTGAAGCTGCCGCGCACGGCGACCTGAAGGAATTTGCGTTCGGAAGCTGGGGATGCGCGCCAGAAGCGCGGTTGCAGCGCCGGCCCTGCCGCTTCATTGGCGGCGATCGAAAATCAAGGAGTACCCATGACCGATACGATCAAACTTTCGCTCACGCAGGACGAAGTCGAAATCCTCGTCGATGCCCTCGAGGCCGACATGGAAGGCTATGTCGAGGCGGCGAAGGAAGCGCGCGGCAACGGCAATCGCGATGACGTGAAGACTTTCACCGATGCCGCCACGCGCATCCAGACCCTGATGAGCAAGCTTCAGGACTACGTGGAAGAATAATAGAGCGAAAGGCCGGCTCAGCCGGCCTTTGCCTGCTCGTGATGGCGGATCACTTCGTCGATGATGAACCGCAGGAACTTCTCGCCGAAATCGGGATCGAGATTGGCGTCCTCGGCCAGCTTGCGCAGACGCGCGATCTGCCGTTCCTCGCGTCCGGGATCGGAAGCGGGAAGGTCTCTTTCGGCCTTGTAGGCGCCGACGGCCTGGGTGATCCGGAACCGTTCGGCGAGCATGTGAATCAGTGCGGCATCGATATTGTCGATGCTGGAACGGTAGCCGGCGAGCACCGGATCGGTGACGGGAGTGTCCTGGGTCATGGTGGAGCCCCGCTAGCACGGCTCCTTGACCTGTGCCAGCCCGTGCAAATGGGCCGCACTTGGCTTTCCCACTTGCGTTCAAGGCTCTGAACGCGCAATGCGCGGGGCGATGACTGCACAAGTGATTAACCTGCGTTCACGTGAGACGCAGCCGTCCCTGGCTCCCATGCTCGCCCTGACTGCGGCAGGCATGAACAGCGTCAATTCCGTCATTCTCGACCGCATGCAAAGCGAGATCCCGCTGATCCCCGCGCTGGCCGGGCATCTGATCTCGGGCGGCGGCAAGCGCATGCGCCCGATGCTGACGGTCGCGGCGGCTGAGCTGTGCGGCTACCAGGGCAATCGCCACCACAAGCTGGCGGCGGCAGTCGAATTCATCCACACCGCGACCCTGCTGCACGACGACGTCGTTGACGGTTCGGACCTGCGGCGCGGCAAGGCGGCGGCCAACATCGTCTTCGGCAATCCGGCGACGGTCCTGGTCGGCGACTTCCTGTTTACCCGCGCTTTCGAACTCATGGTCGAGGACGGCAGCCTGCGCGTCCTCAAGATCCTCTCGAAGGCCAGCTCGATCATCGCCGAGGGCGAGGTCGACCAGTTGACCGCCCAGCGCAAGATCGAGACGAGCGAGGAGCATTACCTCCAGATCATCGGTTCGAAGACCGCGGCACTGTTTGCCGCCGCGACCCGGATCGCCGCCGTTGTGGCGGAGAAGAGCGAAGCCGAGGAGCAGGCGCTCGACGCGTATGGACGCAATCTCGGGATTGCCTTCCAGCTCGTCGACGATGCCATCGACTACGATTCCGAAGCGGCCGAATCGGGCAAGGACAAGGGCGATGACTTCCGTGAGGGCAAGATGACCCTTCCGGTCATCCTCGCCTATGCCCGCGGCAGTGAGGAAGAGCGCAAGTTCTGGCAGGAGGCCATCGCCGGCTTCCGGACCGAGGACGAGGACCTTGCTCATGCGGTCGAACTGATCAACCGCCACAAGTGCGTCGAGGCGACCCGTGAGCGGGCGCGTCATTTCGCCCAGCGCGCCATCGATTCGATTGTAGGCTTCCCCAGCGGCGAAGCGCGCAATGCGATGGCCGAGGCTGTCGAGTTCGCGGTGGCGCGTCGCTACTGACGTGGCAAAGCCACGGTTCGTCAGATTGCGGGCGCCTGCAACAAAGCTGTAATTGCGATGCGCGGTTTCGGCCCCTATTGAGGCCGGCCATGCGCTCCGAGCTCAATCGGGCTGTCACCGGCTATCAGCCCGGTTCGCCCCAACAACGTATCGTTTCTTCCCTGCTATCCGCGGGCGTGATCCTGCTCGTCCTGCTTCTGGCGATCTACCAGAGCGGCGTGGTGAGCCTTCCAGAGAAGCGCAACAATCCGGTCACCTTCGATGTCACCGGGCAGGAGAAGGACAAGGGCGAGAAGGCGGACGACAAGCCCAAGGCCGAGGAAAAGAAAGAAGAAAAGAAAAAGGTCGAGCCGGTCCAGAAGGAAGAGGTGAAGAAGCCTCCAGTCATTACCCCGCCGGTCGAGAAACCGGTGGTGAAGAAGCCTGCCTTTACCTTCCTCAAGCTCTCGCGCGAGGATTTCGCTTCGGCAGACATCGGTCAGATGAAGGCACCCGCGCCGACGACCAGCAGCGAATCGGGTAGTGGATCGGGTTCGAGCTATGGTCCCGGAGAAGGGCCGGGCGGGGCGATTCTCTATCGGGCGCAGTGGTACCGCGAGCCGAGCGGCGCCGAACTTGGCGGGTACATTCCCGCCAATGCCCCGCGCACGGGCTGGGGCGAGATCGCCTGCCAGACGATCGAGAATTACAAGGTCGAGAACTGCCAGATCCTCGGAGAATCGCCGCTCGGCTCAGGCTATGGGCGCGCGGTACAGAACGCGGCGTGGCAGTTCCAGGTCGTCCCGCCGCGGATCAACGGTAAGCCGCAACTCGGAACCTGGGTGCGCATCCGGATCGATTACGGGACGAAAATGGCCGGTTGAGGCTTCAGATCGGTCAGGCCGCGCGAATCGACTGCGGCCGCACCTCGTCGATATGCGCGATCAGATCTTCGAGTGGCATGGGCCGGGCAATGAAGAAGCCCTGCGCCAGCGCGAAGCCAGCCACCCTTGCGCTCAAAAGCTGGTTTTCGGTCTCGATGCCTTCGATTACGCAGTCCAGCGAGAGGGCGCGGGCCAGGCTGCGGATCGCCTCGATCAGGCGGCGGCCTTTCGTTTCGTCCAGTCTCGCCGCAAAGCTGCGGTCGATCTTGACCATGTCCAGCGGCAATTGATGGAGCGATGAGAGGCTGGAGTAGCCGGTACCGAAATCGTCCAGCGCAATGCGCACGCCGTTGCGACGCAGGCGCTTCAGGGCGCTGCGGGCATTGTCGAGTTCGGTGATCAGTGAGCTTTCGGTGATCTCGAACAGCAGGCGGCGCGGGGAATGGGTCATTGCCCTGATCCGCTCCAGCAGGGCGTCGATGGTTTCCGCATCGCCGACGTCCTTGCCTGAAAGATTGAACGTAAGCCCCATGTCTTCGGGGATCCGATCGAGCGAGGCGAGCGCCTTGTCGAAGAGGGCGAGCGTCACCTGCCGTGCACGACCGACGCGCTCGGCCGAAGCGATCAGCATTTCGGGCGGCACCCGGCCGATGGTCGGAGAATTCCACCGCGCAAGGCATTCGACGCCTTTGGGAATCATCGTTTCGGTGTTGATGATCGGTTGGAAGACGACGGACAACTCGCTCAGGAGATCGGCGGCCTGCAACGCGGAATCGAGGGCCTGTTCAGACCGGACCAGTTTTTCCAGTTCCGACGTGAAGCGCACGCACTGCCCGCGCTTGTTCTTCTTGGCGTGATAGAGCGCGAAGTCGGCGTGGTCGTAAAGGATGCTCGCGGATTTGGCCGCTGCCGGATAGGGGGCGATACCGGCGGAACATCCGACGGAGACGATCACGTCGCCCAGTCTGGCAGGCTGCCGGATTGCGGTGAACAGCGCATGGGTGACGGCCTCGGCCTGTTCGAGCCCACCGGCCGAGATGATACCGAATTCGTCGCCCCCCAATCGGGCAATGACGACATCGGCCGGGCACAGCGTCATCATCCGCTCGCCCAGAAGCTGCAGCAGCCGGTCGCCTTGCCCATGGCCGTGAGTATCGTTGATCGGCTTGAAACGGTCGAGGTCGATGAGCCCGACACAAAACCGGTCCTGCGGCTGCGCGCATTCCAGCAGCCCTTCCAGCGTCGCGAAGAAATAGCGGCGGTTGGGCAGTCCGGTGAGGGCATCGGTCATGGCCAGACGGGCATTTTCCTCGCCAAGGGCCTGTGCCTGCCGCCTCTCGCTGCTGAGGTCCCTTTGCGTGCTTTCCAGATGGACGAAGGAAGCATAGGAATCGCGCAGGATTTTCAGCACAACCAGGGACACCAGCGCGATATTGACGGCGATGGCAACCATCACCGCGCTGCCTGACAGCCAACTGTAGACCAGAAAGCTGCCCAGTACGGAGACATTCAGCAATGTCGCCGCCATCGGCAGGAAGCTCAGGCAAAAGGTGCAGCCCAGCACGGTTATGGCGATGAAGATCGCGAAGTGGCCGCGCTCGTAAGGACCGCCGTACTGGACCAGGACCGTTGCCCAGGCAAGGCAGGCCATGGCCAGCAGCAGGGATATGAAGAGGGTTGCCCGCAGGCGTTGCCGTGCGCGCTCGGGATCCAGATCGCTTGCCGACAGCGGGCGCATCCAGGTGAGCATGCGGATGATGCTGAATGCGACAAGCCCTGCCGGAACCGAGAGCGTCAGGTACTCGGGCGCGAGGTCGCGATGCGTGAAGGCGAAAATGGCGGAGTTGACGGCGACAAGGCCATACAACGGCGGAACCTGTTCGCGCAGGCGAAGATACTGCGCCACCGGCAGGGGATGTTGCCCTGGCCTGTAAGATCGGGGCTTTGTGCGCGTTTCGTCTGACAACTGATTAGGCTCCTGACGAATTCAGGTATCGAATAATGGTTTACGTTTGGTACATGCGATACGCGCGCCAGGACGGATGACCCTGAACGGGTTCTGGTGAGGCCTTCCTTCGGCCCGGCACTCCATCTAAGGGACCGGGCGTGACCAGTCTGCCGATCCATGCTGTCCTGCCGGACCTTCTTCAGGCTCTGAGCGAGCGCACCGCCTGTGTGCTGATCGCTCCGCCCGGCGCCGGCAAGACGACGGCCGTAGCGCCCGCCCTTCTGGGCGAATCCTGGTGCGACGGCACGATCATCCTGCTTTCGCCACGCCGCGTGGCGGCGCGCGCCGCTGCAGAGCGCATGGCCGACATGCTCGGCGAGAAGGCGGGTGAGACGATCGGTTACGTGACGCGCCTCGATACGAAGCGCTCCGGCAAGACGCGCGTCCTGGTGATGACCGAGGCGATCTTCGTTTCCTCGATCCTTTCCGACCCGGAACTGCCTGGGGTCAGCGCCGTCCTGTTCGACGAGGCGCACGAACGTCATCTCGACAGCGATCTCGGCCTAGCACTCGCGCTCGAGACCCGCGAAGTGCTGCGCGACGACCTGCGCGTGGTGGTCATGTCGGCGACGATCGACGGCACGCGGTTTGCGCGATTGCTCGGCAACGATGCGCCGGTGATCGAAAGCGAGGGCAAGTCGTGGCCTCTCGCGATCCGCTGGCTGGGCGCTTCGCCCGACCTGCGGATCGAGGACGCAGCGACATCGGCGATCCTGACTGCATGGCGCGAGGAGGAGGGTGACATCCTTGCGTTCCTCCCCGGCGTGCGCGAGATCGATCGGGCAGCAGAACGTCTCGCGGAGAAGCTGCCTGCCGCACTCGTTCTCCCTCTGCACGGGCAATGCGAGCCTGCCGCGCAGCGCGCTGCCATTCGCCGCGATCCGCAGGGGCGCCGCCGTGTCGTGCTATCGACCGCGATTGCCGAGACCTCGCTCACGCTCGACGGCGTTTCGATAGTGGTCGACTGCGGCCTGTCCCGCCGTGCCGAATTCGACAAGGCTGCGGGTGTGACCCGGCTCGTGACGCATCGGGCGAGCCGGGCTTCGGCGGCCCAGCGCGCTGGCCGTGCGGCGCGTCAGCAGCCCGGAACCGCCTATCGCCTTTGGGAAGAAGCTGGCCACGCGGGCCGTCCGGAATTCGATCCGCCGGAAATGCTGACCAGCGATCTGGCGCCGCTGACGCTTTCGCTGGCGCAGTGGGGAGCGGGCGATCCGGCGACCATGGCCTGGCTCGATCCTCCTCCGGCCGCGGCGCTCGATGCCGCGCGCAGCCAGCTTGCCGCTCTCGGGGCGCTTGATGGGGAAGGGCGGATCACTCCTTTCGGCCGCGACATGGCCAGCCTGCCGCTCGACCCGGCTCAGGCGGCCATGGTTCTGGGTGCAGGGGCGTTCGGCGCAGAGACGGTGGCTGCCCGGCTCGCCTTGCTCCTGCAGGAGCGCGGTCTCGGCGGCCGCAGCGAGGACCTGGCACAACGACTTGCGCGATGGGAGGCAGACCGCTCGCCGCGCGCACAAGCCTCTCGCAAGCTGGCCGATGGCTGGGCCCGCCGCGCTTCGGTGCTGATCGAGGCACGGCCCGAAGGCATGGATGTAGACAAGACAGGCGCGGATGTGCCGGTCGGCGTGCTTCTTGCGCTGGGACGGCCCGACATGGTCGCGCGCCGCCGCGATGCATCGGGCGAGACCTGGCTGTCCGCAGGCGGCAGGGGCTACATCCTCGACCCGACATCGCCGCTCGCCTCGCGAGACTGGATGGTGATCGGCGATGCTCAGGGGCAGGCGAAAGGTGCGCGCATCCTGTCCGGAGCTTCGCTGGAGGCGTCCGAAGTAGATGCCTGGCTGACAGAACGGATCGAGCGGCGTTCGATCCTGCGCTGGAACGATGCCGAGGGCCGGGTGGAAGCCCGGCAGGAGCGGCGGATTGGCGCGATCACTCTCGCAAGTGGCCCCGATCCGTCCCCCGATCCCGATGCCATTGCGGCATTCCTGCTCGATCGCGTGCGCGACAAGGGGCTGGCTCTGGTTCCGTTCGGCAAGAGCAGCCAGTCGCTGCTGCGTCGCGCCCGTTTCGCCGGGCTGAAGGCGCTGGGCGAAGAGGCGATGCTTGCCGACCTCGAGACATGGCTTGGGCCTCTGGTCGTTCGTCGTCTCGACTCTATAGACAAGGGCGCCCTGCACTCGGCCTTGCTGGGTCGCCTGACCTGGGATGACCAGCAGGTGCTTGAAAGGCTGGCCCCGGCAGAGTTTCGCAGTCCCGCCGGTTCGAGCCACGCGATCGACTACGAGGACGAGGGCGGGCCGAGCGTTGAAGTGCGCGTGCAGGGACTGTTCGGTCTCGATAGCCATCCGACTTTCGGTCAGCCGCCGCAGCCCCTGTTGCTCAAGCTGACTTCGCCTGCCGGTCGCCCCATCCAGACCACGCGCGATCTTCCCGGCTTCTGGCGTGGATCGTGGCGCGACGTGCAGCGCGACATGAAGGGCCGCTATCCCAAGCATCGCTGGCCGGATGAGCCCTGGGCCGAAGACCCCAGTCTCAAGACCCGCAATGCCTTCGAGGCTTCGCGCCGACGCTGAGATTCGTACGCGGTGTTCGCGCGATCACGCCCACAATCTCCCGGGACAATCGCCTGAGGTGTGATTCCGGCTTGATTTCCGGCGCGATTCGGAGGCAAAGCGAGCGCCATGAGTGCACGTATCTATCAGCGCCCGAAAAATGCCATGCAGTCCGGCAAGGCACTGCTGGATCAGTGGATCCTCGATTTCGTTCCGGCCGAGGCAAAGAAGCCCGATCCCCTGATGGGTTGGGCCGGTTCCGGTGACATGAATCAGCAGGTCCAGCTCAAGTTCCCCACTTGTGAGGAAGCCAAGAGCTACGCCGATCGGTACGGCATCGACGCGGTGGTCCATTCCACCCCGCCGCGCCGCCTGAAGATTCAGGCCTACGCCGACAATTTCCGTTGATCTGAAATAGTTGCACCCGGTTCGCGAACCGGGTCTTGCAATCCGGACAAACGCCAGCCATATGGCGCTCCGGGAGTCGGGTGGACGTTTGCGTTCGCGAACCTGGTCAGGTCCGGAAGGAAGCAGCCAAAACGGATTGCGACGGGTCGCTCGGCTCCTTTACCCCACATCGTCGCCCCCCCCCCTTACGCGCTTTAGGCTGCGGGGAAATGCGCCTTCCAAGCGCACCGGCAACTTGGCCGGGGACAGACTGTGGAGCTTTCTCCTTTCCCCCTGACAACCGGCTCTCCAGCGCCTAGTTTGGATGGTGATGGACGATTCACGCGACATGTTCGGCGATGCGCCCCCCTGGCTCAATGAGGAAGAGGAGGAGACTCCCCCTTCGGCGGCCGAGCTGGAAGCGGCCGGGCAAGCCTCTATGTTCGGCGATCCCGAACCGGCATCGCCCCCGCCTTCGGCATCGCCTTCGCCGACCGCTGCCGAAGTGCCGGCGCCAGAACCCGAATCGCAGGCGCTGTTCGAACCGGTAGCTGAGCCTGCACCTGCGCCCGAAGTCGCCGCTCCCGAGCCGAAAGCACAGGCACCTGAACTCGCGCCCAAGCCCGCACCGGCAAGCCCGCCTGCCGGAACTTCCGCGCAGCCCTATCGCGTGCTGGCCCGCAAGTACCGTCCGCAGACGTTCGACGAACTGATCGGGCAGGAGGCGATGGTCCAAACCCTCGCCAATGCGATCAAGCGAGACCGGCTGGCCCATGCCTTCCTGATGACCGGCGTGCGCGGTGTCGGCAAGACGTCGACCGCGCGGCTCATCGCCAAGGCGCTCAACTGCATCGGCCCGGACGGGCAGGGCGGTCCGACGATCAATCCCTGCGGTCAGTGCGAACCGTGCGTGGCAATCGCCGAAGGGCGCCATATCGACGTGATCGAGATGGACGCCGCCTCGCACACCGGTGTCGACGACGTGCGCGAAATCATCGAGGCGGTGCGCTACGCGGCCGTTTCCGCGCGCTACAAGATCTACATCATCGACGAAGTCCACATGCTGTCGCGCAATGCATTCAATGCCTTGCTCAAGACGCTTGAGGAGCCGCCGGCCCACGTGAAGTTTCTCTTCGCGACCACGGAAGTGGACAAGCTGCCGGTCACGGTCCTTTCGCGCTGCCAGCGATTCGACTTGCGCCGCATTCCGACGCCGATGCTCGCGGAGCACTTCGCCAACGTCTGCGGCAAGGAAGGCGTGGAGGCCGAGGAAGAAGCCCTGTCGATGGTGGCCGCCGCTGCCGAAGGGTCGGTGCGCGACGGCCTCTCGATTCTCGACCAGGCCATCGCCCATGCCGATCTCGACGGCGAGGGGCAGGTGCGGGCCGAGAAGGTCCGCGACATGCTGGGCCTTTCCGACAAGTCGGTGCAGCGCAAGCTGCTGGGCGCGATCCTGGACGGCGAGGGCGCGGCTCTGCTGGAGCTGATCGCAAGGCAATTCTCGCTGGGGATCGAGCCGATCGCGATGATGCGGGGCCTCATGGACCTCACCCATCGCATCGCTGTCGCCCAGGTGGCCGGTGAGGTGGTCGATGCCCATGCCGCCGAGGAACGCGACGCGATCGAGGCCTGGGCCAAGGCGCTCAAGGCAGGGCAGGTTCACCGTCTCTGGCAGCTCATGCTCAAGGGGCATGACGAAGTGAAGTCGGCGCCCGATCCGCTGGTGGCGGCGCAAATGGCACTGCTGCGGATCATGCATGCCTCGGACATGCCCGACCCCGGCTCGCTGGTGCGCAAGCTGGAAGAGATTGCAGCGCGTGCGCCGGCAGTGGCGCCTGTTGCTGGCGAAGGCGGATCGGGCGCGGGCGGCCCGGCCGCAAGCGCAACGGCTCCTGCTGCCATCGCGCCGCGCTGGGAAGCGCTGGTAGACGATGTCGAGCACATGGGCGAACTTTCTATCGCCAACACCATGCGCATGCAGGTCCGCGTCGTCGAGCTGGGACCGGGACTTTTGCGCTATTCGCAGCCGCCCGGCTTTAGCGAGGATATTGCCGGTCTCATGCGCGGGGCGCTGGCCAAGGCGACCGGTGAACGCTGGCAGGTCGAGAAAGTGGAAGGCCAGGGCGCGCCGACGATCGTAGAGCAGGCCGAGACGCAGCGGGCAGCCGAAGGCGAAGCCGTACGCAATGCCCCGCTCGTGGCTGCTACGATAGCTGCCTTTCCCGACGCCGAATTGATACAGGATGACCGTCCGGCCGCGATTGGCGGCGGCGGTCGACAGTGGAGACGTTGAGATGAAGTCCATGGAAGAGATGATCCAGGCTGCCCAGCAGGCTGCCGAGACCATCCAGAAGCAGATGAACGAGACCCAGGCGAAGCTGGATCAGATGGAAGTCGAAGGTCTTTCCGGCGGTGGTCTCGTTAAGATCCGTTGCTCGGCCAAGGGGCGCGTCATAGGCGTCTCGATCGACGACAGCCTGATGCAGCCGACCGAAAAGCAGATGCTCGAGGACCTGATCGCCGCCGCTTACAACGACGCGCGCGTCAAGGCGGACTCGGTTGCGAACGAGGAACTGGCCAAGGCGCAGCAGGGCATGGGCCTGCCGCCTGGTTTCAAGATGCCGTTCTGAAGCGAATGAGAATTCGGCTGCGAAATGCCCTCCTTCGGGAGGCGTTTCGTCATGCATTGCAGAGCCCCGGCGCCAATCGCGCCGGGGTTTTGCTTATAGGGATAATTGCTTGGGAGAATGCCAGCACTTCCACAGTCTTTGGTAATCTATGCATTGCGTAGTGGACAGAACTCCCCATATCGTCCCGGATTGACGGGAGGTCTGACCGAGATCGTCCCGCTCGCGATGAAATGGATATGACTGTGAACCTGCTTCCACTCCTTCCCCTGCGTGACATCGTCGTCTTCCCCGGCATGGTTGTGCCGCTTTTCGTCGGTCGCGAGAAATCCGTGGCCGCGCTGGAAGCAGCCATGGCCGGCGAGAAGGACATCTTCCTGCTCGCGCAGCTCGACCCCGGCTGCGACGATCCCGATCGCGACGATCTCTATGACACCGGCGTGATCGCCAGCGTGCTGCAGTTGCTCAAGCTGCCGGACGGAACTGTGCGCGTGCTCGTCGAAGGACAGGAGCGCGCCCGCATTGAATCGCTGCGTGCCGAAGAGACCGCCGAAGGCGAAATGCTTGTTGCAGAGGTCGAGAAGATCGAGGCCAGCGAGTCCGAGGGCACCGAAGTCGAAGCGATGATGCGCTCGGTGGTGGAGCAGTTCAACGAGTACGCCAAGCTCAACAAGAAGCTCTCGCAGGACGCGGGCGACCAGTTCGGCGAGATCGACGATGCAGGCAAGCTGGCCGACACCGTCGCCGCCCAGCTGTCGGCGAAGGTTTCGGACAAGCAGGCCGTGCTCTCCGAGGCCGATCCGCTCAAGCGCCTCGAGATGGTCTATTCCTTCATGGAAGGCGAACTTGGCGTCCTGCAGGTCGAGCGCAAGATCCGTGGCCGCGTGAAGCGGCAGATGGAGAAGACGCAGCGCGAGTACTACCTCAACGAACAGCTCAAGGCGATCCAGTCCGAGCTGGGTGGCGGCGACGGCGAGGAAGCCAACGAACTGCAGGAACTGCAGGACAGGATCGAGAAGACCAAGCTGTCCAAGGAAGCGCGCGAAAAGGCGATGGGCGAGCTCAAGAAGCTCAAGTCCATGCAGCCGATGAGCGCCGAGGCGACGGTCATCCGCAATTACCTCGATGTCCTGCTCGGCCTGCCCTGGGGCAAGAAGGCGAAGCTCAAGCGCGACATTTCCGAGGCCCAGACGATCCTCGATGCCGATCACTACGCGCTCGACAAGGTCAAGGACCGTATCATCGAGTATCTCGCCGTTCAGGCGCGCACCAACAAGCTCAAGGGGCCGATCCTGTGCCTCGTGGGGCCTCCGGGCGTCGGCAAGACCTCGCTCGGCAAGTCGATTGCCAAGGCGACCGGGCGCGAGTTCATCCGTCAGTCGCTGGGCGGCGTTCGCGACGAGGCCGAGATTCGCGGTCACCGCCGCACCTACATCGGCTCGCTGCCGGGCAAGATCATTACCAACCTCAAGAAGGCCGGCAAGTCGAACCCGCTGTTCCTGCTCGACGAGATCGACAAGCTGGGTCAGGACTTCCGCGGCGATCCTGCCTCGGCCCTGCTCGAAGTGCTCGATCCCGAACAGAACGCCAAGTTCCAGGATCACTACCTTGAACTGGACTTCGACCTGTCGGACGTGATGTTCGTGTGCACCGCGAACAGCCTCAACCTGCCGCAGGCGCTGCTCGACCGCATGGAGATCATCCGCCTCGAAGGTTACACCGAGGACGAGAAGGTCGAGATCGCCGAGCGTCACCTGATCCGCAAGCAGGTGGAAGTCCACGGCCTCAAGGACGAGGAATTCACGCTGACCCAGGAAGGCCTGCGTGACCTGATCCGCTACTACACCCGTGAGGCGGGCGTGCGCACGCTGGAGCGCGAGATTGCGCGTCTTGCACGCAAGTCGCTGCGCCAGATCCTCGAAGGCAAGGCCAAGAGCGTGACGATCACGCCTGAAAACCTTGCCGACTATGCCGGCGTGCGCAAGTTCCGCCACGGCGTGGGCGAGGAAGAGAATCAGGTCGGCGCCGTCACCGGCCTCGCCTGGACCGAAGTCGGCGGCGAACTGCTGACGATCGAAAGCGTCACCGTCCCGGGCAAGGGCGCCATCAAGGCGACCGGCAAGCTGGGCGAAGTGATGAACGAATCGATCCAGACGGCCTTCAGCTTCGTGAAGGCACGTTCGCCCGCCTACGGCATCAAGCCGTCGGTCTTCCAGAAGAAGGACATCCACATCCACCTTCCCGAAGGTGCGGTGCCCAAGGACGGTCCTTCGGCCGGCATCGGGATGGTCACGTCGATCGTCTCGACCCTGACCGGGGTGCCGGTGCGCAAGGATATCGCCATGACCGGCGAAGTTACCCTGCGCGGCCGCGTCCTGCCGATCGGTGGCCTCAAGGAAAAGCTCCTGGCGGCGCTGCGCGGCGGAATTACCACCGTTCTGATCCCGGAAGAGAACCGCAAGGATCTCGCCGAAATCCCTGAGAACGTGAAGGAAGACCTGGAAATCATCCCGGTCTCTCATGTGGATGAAGTGCTCTCGCAAGCGCTTACGGAGGCGCTGGAAGAAATCGAGTGGACCGAGGCCGACGAATTGGCCGCGGCCCCCGCGCACAGCTCCTCTCCGTCGGCAACCGCACACTGAAGTTGAAACGGGCGCCTGCAATTCCGGAAGGGAAGGCAGGCACCCGTCGGTAACTTTCAGTCGCGTTTGCCTGCCTGAAAGAAATGCCAGTGCGCTGCGGCCTTGTGTCGCGCGCGGACTGGCGCTAACGCGCCGCCTTCGTGCACGCACGAACGCCGGGCGCGAATTGAAACTGGAAAGGTCTTGAAATGGGTTACCGGGTAGCCGTTGTCGGTGCGACCGGAAATGTCGGCCGCGAAATGCTCAACATCCTCGCCGAGCGCGAGTTTCCCTGCGACGAGATCGCAGCGGTTGCTTCGCCGCGCTCCACCGGCATGGAGATTGAATTTGGCGAGACCGGCAAAAAACTCAAAGTAAAGAACATCGAGCACTTCGATTTCACCGGTTGGGACATTGCGCTCTTCGCCGCGGGATCGGGGCCGACCAAGATCTATGCGCCCAAGGCTGCCAGCCAGGGCTGCGTCGTGATCGACAACTCGTCGCTCTATCGCATGGAGCCCGACGTTCCGCTGATCGTGCCTGAAGTCAACCCGGACGCCATCGACGGCTACACCAAGCGCAACATCATCGCGAACCCGAACTGCTCGACTGCGCAGATGGTTGTCGCGCTCAAGCCGCTTCACGATGCCGCCAAGATCAAGCGCGTCGTCGTCTCGACCTACCAGTCGGTTTCCGGCGCGGGCAAGGCGGGCATGGACGAGCTGTTCGAGCAGAGCCGTGCGATCTTCGTGGGCGACCAGGTCGAACCCAAGAAGTTCACCAAGCAGATCGCCTTCAACGTGATCCCGCACATCGACGTCTTCCTCGACGACGGCTCCACCAAGGAAGAGTGGAAGATGGTCGTCGAGACCAAGAAGATCCTCGATCCGGCGGTGAAGGTTCAGGCCACCTGCGTGCGCGTGCCGGTCTTCGTCGGTCACGCCGAATCGATCGCGCTCGAATTCGAGAACGAGATTTCGGCCGAGCAGGCCCAGAACATCCTGCGCGAAGCGCCGGGCATCATGCTCGTCGACAAGCGTGAAGACGGTGGATACGTCTCGCCGATCGAATGCGTCGGCGACAGCGCGACCTACATCAGCCGCGTCCGCGAAGACCCGACGGTCGAGAACGGTCTGGCCCTGTGGTGCGTTTCGGACAACCTGCGCAAGGGCGCAGCCCTGAACGCAGTTCAGATCGCCGAGCTGCTTGGCCGCCGTCATCTGAAAAAGGGCTGAGTTATGATAGGTTTCCTTCCATGGACCCGAAGGAAACCTATTCGCCACTGAATTGCCCCAAGCCTGTCGCCGAGGGCATCTGGATTTTTGACGGCCTGATGATCCGCATGGATCTCGGGCCGTTCAAGATTCCGTTCCCCACGCGCATGACGGTCGTGCGGCTGGGCGATGGAACCTTGTGGATCCATTCGCCGATTGCGCCGGACGAGGACCTGTTTTCGGCCGTCGATGCCCTGGGGTCGGTGCGACACGTGATTGCGCCGAATTCCATCCATTATTGGTACATGGCCGACTGGCTCGAGCGCTATCCCGGTGCCCGCAGCTATGCCGTCCCCGATCTGGCCACAACGGCCAAGCGCCCCTTCCGGATCGATCATCCGCTGATGGATGGTGCGCGTTTCGCATGGGAAAGCGAAATCGACTGGATCCTGGTGCCGGGCACAAAGGTTAGCGAAGCCGTGTTCCATGTCCCTTCCGCAAGGACGGTGATCCTTGTCGACCTGATCGAGAATTTCGAGGCGGCAAAGCTCTCCAGCCCCTTGATGCGCTTCATGCTGAAGCTCGTCGGCGGCCTCGATCCCAATGGCATGGCGCCACTCGACCTGCGCATGACATTCCGGCCCAAGCGCAAGCAGGTGCGAGAGCGGTTGCAGCGCGTGGTGGACTGGCAGCCCGAGAAAGTGATCATGGCCCATGGCCGCATCTACGATCGGGACGGCGCCCAGGAACTGCGCCGTGCCTTTCGATGGGCGATCTGAAAAAGCCTCAGGGTCTCCCCGATTTGATCTTGCGCATGGCGACCGATGCCTTCGGCGGCAAGGATGCAAATCGAAAGGGGCCCGATGATGTCGAAGAGCAATTTCAAGGACTGGCCGAACATGGCCAAAAATCTCAAACCGGCGGTAGGTGAACTCAGGCGCGCGGCGCCAGGACCGATGCAGGCCTTCGCGGACATGGGCAAGGCGGCGCTTCAGCCGGGAGCTCTCGATACAAAGACCAAGGAACTGATTGCCCTGGCGATCTCGGTCGCGGTGCGCTGCGATCCTTGCGTGACCTACCACGCGTCTGCGGCGCAGCGCGCGGGCGCCGGGCGCGATGAAGTGGCCGAGGCGATGGGGCTGGCTGTCTATATGGGGGCGGGTCCTTCCGCGATGTATGCCGCGCAGGCGCTCGAGGCTTTCGACCAATGGCAGGAAAAGGCAGAGGGCTGACCCTTTTGCGCGCGGGGCGACTGGTCTAGCTTCAGGGCATGACCAGAACCATGACCGGCGGCTGCCAGTGCGGTCGCATTCGCTATTCCGCGCAGATCGAGAACGACGAGGCATACCTGTGCCATTGCCGCATGTGCCAGAAGGCGACCGGCGGGTTTGCCGCTGCCTTCGTGCAACTGGCGACGGCCGGTGTCGTCTGGGATCATGAGCCGGAGTGGTACGCCAGTTCCCCGGTGGCACGGCGCCCGTTCTGTTCGCATTGCGGCACGCCGCTGGGCTTCGACTTCATCGAATCGAGCGGGAACATGGACCTGACGCTGGGCAGCTTCGACGAGCCGGGATATTTCCGTCCGGTCGCCCATGCCGGCTGCGAAAGCTTGCATGAAAGCTGGCTCGATACCAAGGACCTGCCACGGCATTACAGCGCGACGACGGAAAGCGTCGCGTCGCGCTGGAAGGCCGCAGGTCTGGAGGTTCCCGAGTGAGCGAATTGCGCAAGGATTACATCGAAAGTTTCGGCGGCACGCGTCTGGCGGTTCATACCATCGGGCAGGGGCGCCCGCTGGTGCTGGTCCACGGCCTGTTCTCCAGTGCCGAGGTCAACTGGATCAAGTACGGCAATGCGCAAATCCTCGCCGGGGCCGGCTTTGAGGTAATCATGCCCGACCTGCGCGCGCACGGCGAAAGCGAGGCACCGCACGATCCGCAGGCCTATCCCGAAGACGTACTGGTCGAGGACCTGACGCTGCTGGTCGCCGAACTCGGCCTGTCGGACTACGACCTTGGCGGCTTCTCGCTCGGCGCGCGCACTTCGGTGCGCGGCGTGCTGGCGGGTCTTTCGCCGCGCAAACTGATCCTTGGCGGCATGGGCCTGTCCGGACTGTCGGGTTGGGCGCGGCGCAGCGCGCATTTCGTCGATGCCATCGACCGTTTCGGTTCGATCGAGCGGGGAGACCCGGCCTTCATCGCGCAGGCCTTCATGAAGTCGATGAAGATCGACCGGATCGCCGCGCGTCTGTTGCTCGGATCGGTCGACGATACTTCTGCCGATGCGATCGCCCGGATCACGATGCCCACGCTGTGCGTATGCGGAAAGGACGACGGCGACAACGGATCGGCGCAGGAACTGGCCGAGGCGCTGCCGCAGGGGCGCTATGTCGAGACGCCGGGCAATCACATGTCCTCGGTCACCTTCAAGGACATGGGCCGCGCCATGGCTGAATTCCTCGCCGCGTGAGCACGCCTGTCCTGACCCGCTAGGCCAATTCTGGGGGTGATTTTCCTGCTCGGTTGAACTTGTGTCGGGCGCGGCTAGTCTTGCCCCATCGCAAAATACCGAGAGGCAAAATCCCCCCATGAAATTTGCATCTACCGCATTGGCTGCGCTGGCCGTCAGTCTGGCCGTTCCGGCCGTGGCAAAGGACGCTGCAGCCGATTATCCGATGACGCCCGATGGCGCCGCCCGGTTCGTCGCGGCTGCCGAAAAGGACCTGTTCGACGCTTCGGTCGACAATGCCCGGATCAACTGGGTTAATTATACCTACATCACCGAGGATACCGACGCGCTCGTTGCCCAGTCGAACGCGGCGATCACCGAAAAGCAGGTCGATTATGCGGTCGAGGCTGCGAAGTACGCCAGGGTGCAGGGGCTCGACGCCGATGTCGCGCGCAAGCTGGGCGTCCTGCGCCAGGGCATTGTCCTGCCCGCACCGACCACGCCGGGCGCTGCCGACGAACTGAGCGCGATCACCACGCGCCTGTCCTCGACTTACGGCAAGGGGAAGGGCGCGCTCGACGGCAAGCCGATCAACGGTTCGGACATCGAGGCCGAGATGGGCAACCTCGACCATACCCCGGCCGAATACGCCGAGATGTGGGAGAGCTGGCACGACAATGTCGGCAAGCCGATGAAGGACGACTACGCCAAGATGGTGACCATCGCCAACGAAGGGGCGAAGGAGCTTGGCTATTCCGACGTCGGCGCGATGTGGCGTTCGGGCTACGACATGACGCCGCAGCAGTTTTCGGCCGAAACCGAACGGCTGTGGCAGGAAGTGAAGCCGCTTTACCTCGCGTTGCACACTTACGTGCGCCACAGGCTCAACGCCAAGTACGGCGACCGGGTCCAGCCCGACACCGGGCCGATCCGTGCCGACCTGCTGGGCAACATGTGGGCGCAGGAATGGGGCAACATCTATCCGCTGGTGGCACCGCAGGGCGCAGGCGACCTGGGCTACGACATCGGCGACCTGCTCAAGGCCAAGGGCAAGACTCCGCTCGACATGGTGAAGACGGGAGAGGGCTTCTATTCCTCGCTCGGCTTTGCGCCGCTGCCGGACACGTTCTGGACCCGCTCGATGATCACCAAGCCGCGCGACCGCGAAGTGATCTGCCACGCTTCGGCATGGGACGTCGACAACAAGGACGACATCCGCATCAAGATGTGCACCAAGGTGAACTCGGACGACTTCGTCACGATCCACCACGAACTGGGGCACAATTACTACCAGCGGGCCTATAACAAGCAGCCCTATCTCTACCTCAACGGCGCCAACGACGGCTTCCACGAGGCAATCGGAGACTTCATCGCGCTCTCGATCACGCCGCAGTACCTCGTCGACATCGGCCTGCTCGACAAGAGCAAGGTCCCGAGTGCGGACAAGGACATCGGCCTGTTGCTGCGTCAGGCGATGGACAAGGTGGCCTTCCTGCCCTTCGGCCTGCTGATCGACCGCTGGCGCTGGGGCGTCTTCGACGGTTCGATCCGGCCCGCAGATTACAACAAGGCATGGACCGACATGCGGCTCGAGTATCAGGGTATCAAGCCGCCTGTGGATCGCCCAGCCGATGCCTTCGATCCCGGCGCGAAGTACCATATCCCGGGCAATACGCCCTACACGCGTTACTTCCTTGCCCGCATCCTCCAGTTCCAGTTCTATCAGGCGGCGTGCCAGCAGGCAGGCTGGAAGGGGCCGCTGCATCGCTGCAGCTTCTACGGCAACAAGAAGGTTGGCGAGAACCTCGACCGCATGCTGGAGATGGGCATGTCCAAGCCCTGGCCCGAGGCGCTCAAGGCTTTCACCGGTTCGAGCAAGATGAGCGCGAAGCCGATGCTTGAGTATTTCGCTCCGCTCAAGAAGTGGCTGGACGAGCAGAACAAGGGCCAGAAGCAGGGTTGGTAAGTTCTGAGCCGCTCCGACAGCATTGCTGCCGGGGCGGCTTTCCCCATGATCCGGATCAGCGGAATGGCGGTTCGTTAAAGGCGCGCAACTTGCGGCTGTGAAGGCGGTCGCCTTCCGAGCGCAGCAGGTCGCAGGCCTCAAGGCCGATCTTGAGGTGACCGGCGATGGCTTCCTCGTAGAAGCGGTTGGCCTGTCCCGGCAGTTTCAGTTCGCCGTGCAACGGCTTGTCGGACACGCACAGCAACGTGCCGTAAGGGACGCGGAAGCGGTAGCCTTGCGCACTGATCGTGGCACTTTCCATGTCGATGCCGATGGCCCGCGAAAGGCTGAAACGATGCGCCGATGCGGCGTAGCGCAATTCCCAGTTGCGATCGTCGGTCGTGACGATGGTGCCAGTGCGCATGCGCTTCTTCAGGTTCGATCCGCCTTCGCCGCTGACCGTCTCGGCTGCCGTGGCCAGCGCCTGCTGGACTTCTGCAATGGCCGGGAGGGGAATCTCGGGCGGCAGTACCGGGTCGAGCACGTGATCGTCGCGCAAGTAGGCATGGGCCAGCACGTAGTCGCCGATGCGCTGGCTTTCGCGCAGGCCGCCGCAGTGGCCGATCATCAGCCAGGCTTCGGGGCGCAGTACGGCCAGGTGGTCGGTGATCGTCTTGGCGTTCGAAGGGCCGACGCCGATGTTGACGAGCGTGATGCCCGAGCGGTCCTCGCGGATCAGGTGATAGGCCGGCATCTGGTGGCGACGCCATGCCGTGTCCGACAGGCGCTGGCGGGCATTGTCCACCGCCGCGTCAAGATAGAGCCCGCCGGCTCCCGAAAGGGCGACATAGCCGTCGCTCCCGATCATCCGACCTGCCCAATCAACGAATTCATCGACATAGCGGTGGTAGTTGGTGAAGAGGATGAAGCGCTGGCAGTGTTCCGGGCTGGTGCCGGTATAGTGTGCCAGGCGTGCCAGGCTGAAGTCTGTGCGCAGACCGTCGAACAGCGCGAGCGGAAGCGGATCCTCGGGCGCGAAGAAGTCGATGCCGTCGGCGATCTCGTCACCGATCATCGCCAGATCGGTGCTCGGGAAGTGGCAGGCCAGTTCCTGCGGCGTGACCTGCCCGACCGAAATCCCGTCGAGGACATAAGGGAAAGGGATTTCCTGTGCCGAGCGCGAGACTTCGACCTCGATCTCGTACTCGCCGTCCAGCAGTGAGAGCTGTGTCGAAAGATAGTCGCGGAACAGGTGGGGCCGGGTGATCGTGGTAACGTAAGTGCCGGGCTGTGCAAGACGGCCGAACGCCCGTGAATAGACGGCGCCGCGTTCCTTGCCGCCATAGGTGATCCGCAGTTCCGGATAGCACCATTGCCGGTCAGCACGGCGCTCCGGCGGGGGCAGGGTTCCGGTCTTGACGAAGGCTTCGATGTCGGATCGGAGGCAGGCGATGGCGGCCTCGTAAGTGCGATTCAGGTGTTCAAGGGTCTGTTTTATCTTGTCCATTGCCCAAAATTACGCCGTTGGTGTTGCAGCACAAGGGCACTTGGACAGGTCCGCCATGCATAATGGCTGCGCGCAAAAGGAAAGGCCCCCGCTTCGTTGCCGAAGCGAGGGCCTTCAAACCTTGTGACGCGTAGTCGTCGAAGGTCAGGCTCAGGCCTGCTCTTCGCCTTCTGCCGCAGCCGCCTCTTCGGCTTCCTCGGTCACGATCTCGCCGGGCTCGGCATTCGGATCGTAAGCCTCGGTGAAGCCTGCGGTGTCCTGTTCGAACATCGCAGCCATGACGTCGACGCCCTGCGACTGCAGTTCGGCTTCGTCCGGCGAGCGGGCAACGTTCACCTTGACGTTGACAGCGACTTCCGGGTGGAGGCTGACGCGAACGTCGAAGATGCCGAGCGTCTTGATCGGGCGTTCGAGCACGATCATCTGCTTGCTGACTTCGGCGCCGTCGGCGTTGAGGGCTTCGACGATGTCACGCACCGAGACCGAACCGTAGAGCTGGCCCGAGTTCGACGAGGCGCGGATCAGGACGACCTGCTTGCCTTCGACGTTCGACGAGTGCTGTTCGGCGGCCGAACGCTTTTCGGCGTTCTCGGCTTCGATCTTCGCGCGGTTGGCTTCGAAGACCTTCTTGTTGGCGTCGTTGGCGCGCAGCGCCTTCTTGTTCGGCAGCAGGTAGTTGCGCGCGAAGCCGTCCTTGACGGAAACGACGTCGCCGATGTTGCCGAGCTTTTCGACGCGTTCGAGGAGGATGATATCCATGGGGCTAACCTCCCTTACTTGACGATGAAGGGCAGCAGGCCGATGTGCCGGGCGCGCTTGATCGCCTGGCTCAGTTCACGCTGCTTCTTGGCGGAAACCGCAGTGATGCGGCTCGGAACGATCTTGCCACGCTCGGACATGAAGCCCTGGAGCAGACGGACGTCCTTGTAATCGATCTTCGGCGCGTTCTTGCCCGAGAAGGGGCAGGACTTGCGGCGACGGAAAAATGCACGTGCCATGGATCAGTTCCCCTCGCGTTCGCGGCGGCGACGGTTGTCGCGGTCCGACTTGCGCATCATGACCGACGGACCAGCTTCATGCTCGTCGACGCGGATGGTCATGTAGCGGATGACGTCTTCGTTGATGGCGGTCTGACGCTCGAGCTCGGCGACGGTGTCGCCGTTGGCTTCGATGTTCAGCATCACGAAGTGAGCCTTGCGGTTACGCTTGATCTTGTACGCGAGGTTCTTGAGGCCCCAGGTCTCGGTCTTGGTGACCTTGCCCTGGTTCGACTCGACGATCTCGGTAGCGGCGGCGGCCAGCGCATCAACCTGCGACTGGCTGAGATCCTGGCGCGCCAGGAAAATGTGCTCGTAAAGCGGCACAGCAGCGTCCTTTATCTGTCCTAACCGATCGCTGGCTTGTCCGCGGGATTGCGGGGCCCCTCCGGCTTTCTTCAAACTTCCACGCGATCCTTGGCGGAATGGCGCGGAAGCGGGGCCCTTAGCCGATCTGCGGGCAATTGCAAGCGCAATAGGCAAAATCCGCCTCATCATGCCGGCGTCTTCGCGGCAATGCCTGTCGGCTCAGCTCATTGCCAGCACGAGGTTCCTGACCTGGGGATAGACCTGCCGTTCCCAGCGCGAACCGGAAAAGATGCCGTAGTGGCCGACGCCGGGCTGCAGGTGATGGCGCTTGAGGTGCGGGCGTAGGCTGGAGCACAGGAAATGCGCGGCGGCGGTCTGGCCGACGGCGCAGATGTCGTCACGCTCTCCCTCCACGGTCAGCAGGGCGGTCTTGCGGATGGCTGAACAGTCGACGAGGCGGCCGCGGTGTTCCAGTTCACCTTTCGCGAGCAGGGCTCGCTGGAAGACCTTGTCGATGGTTTCGAGATAGAATTCGGCGGTGAGATCCAGCACGGCGAGATATTCGTCGTAGAATTCGACGATCTTGTCCGCTTCCAACTGCTCCAGGTCGGCGATGTGCTGGTAGAGCTTGCGGAACTGTCCGAAGTGGCGGTCCTGGTTCATCGCCATGAACGCCGAGAGCTGGACGAAGCCGGGATAGACCTTGCGCCCGGCACCCTTGTAGCGCCACGGGACCGGGTAGATCAGGTTGTCCTCGAACCAGGAATAGGGGTGGCCGGTCGCCAGTTCGTTGACGACCGTCGGCGATTCGCGGGTGTCGATCGGGCCGCCCATCAGCGACATCGAGCGGGGCTGGCAGGGGTCGTCGTTCTGGGCCATCACCGCCACGGCGGCGAGAACCGGGACGCAGGGCTGGCAGACGGCAAGGACATGCGCGCCCTGGCCCAGTTCCTGAAGGAAGCGGATCACGTAGTCGACATATTCGTCGAAGCCGAACGCGCCATCGCTTACCGGAACGTCGCGGGCATTCTTCCAGTCGGTGATGTAGACGTCGTGATCGCGCAGCAGGGTTTCGATCGTGCTGCGCAGAAGCGTAGCGAAGTGGCCGGACAGCGGCGCGACGACGAGGATCTTGGGTTGCGGCGCGACGACTTCGTCCTTGGCGAAGTGCAGCAGGTTTCCGAAGGGCAAGTCCAGAGCCACTTCCTCGCGCACCGACACCTCGCGATTGCCGGAGATAATTCGGCTGATGCCGTAAGGCGGTCGATGATGGGTAATCGCGGTCGTGTTGAACACTTCCGCAAGTGCGAAGAGGCGCCGCGTCATCGGTTCGGCTGACGCATGTCCGAGGAACCTGTTGCGGAAGCTGGTGGCCAGCAGCGAACCCATGCGCGCCGGTGCAAGAATGTCGCAATACGCCTGGTAAGCATGGTAAAGCATTGCTTGCGTCTACCCCCTTTAGCGATGCCCGGACCCTTTCTGGCTCCGGAATCGCATTCGCGCTGGATTCATGCTGCGCTGCATCATAAACATATGCAAGCGAAAGCAGGCATTGGAGGCGGCGACCATGAACGAGACAGCCCCGACGACAGCGAAACTCACTATCTCCAGCAAGACCTATTCGGCATGGTCGTTGCGCGGTTGGCTTCTTTGCCGACTGGCCGGTCTGGAGGTGGAGGAACGCAAGGTCGCAAACGATGCGGCGAACCGCGCGGAACTGCTGCTTCTGTCACCCTCGGTGCTGGTGCCCCGGCTCAATTACAATGGTGCAAGTGTCTGGGATACCCTGGCAATTGCGGAGTTCCTGAACGAGCAGTTCCCCGACGCGGGGCTCTTGCCGGAGGACCCGATCGCAAGAGCCCTGTGTCGCTCGATCTCGGGTGAAATCCATTCGGGGTTCAGCAATCTTCGCTCTGCCTTGCCGATGAACCTGAAGGTCAGGCACGAGAGCTTCCCGGTGTTTTCGGGGGCGAGGCCGGACATCGAGCGAATCGAATCGATCTGGCTGGATTGCCTAGAACGTTTCGGCGGTCCGTTCCTGTTCGGCGAGCATCCGACCATGGCCGATGCGATGTACGCGCCCGTCGCGACACGCTTCATCACTTACGCCGTCCCGCTCGCGCCCGAGTGCGAGGCTTACTGCCGCACGATCGCGGAGTGGGCGCCCATGCAGGAATGGATCGCGGCAGCGAAGGCCGAGCCGGAGGAAATGGAAGAACTCGAAGTCGAGTTCTGAGGCCGCAGGCAGTACGCGCGGATTGCACCGGCACTGCGCCCTTCAAATGCCAATTGGCCCGACGGACGTCATTTCCGCCGGGCCTCTTGGGGACCGTGAATATGGTCTTGTTCTTAGCCCTTGAGCAGCGACATCACGCTCTGCTGGGCCTGGTTGGCCTGGGCGATCATCGCGGTCGAAGCCTGCGAGAGGATCTGCGCCTTGGCCATCGCGGTGGTTTCGGCCGAGTAGTCGGCGTCTTCGATCCGCGAACGGGCGTCGGAGAGGTTGGTGACGTTGGCGGTCATCGTGTTGACGGCCGATTCAAGGCGGTTCTGCGAGGCACCGAGGTTGGCGCGGTAGGTCGAGACTTCGTCCATCGCGGTGTCGAGGCTTGCGAGTTCGGTGCCGGCCAGCGTAGTCACGTTGACGGTGAGGGCGGCGGTCATGCCGGCGCCGGCGTTGACGTTGCCGAACGTCAGGTTGATCGTGTCAGTGGCATTGGCGCCGGTCTGGATCGTGACTACACCGGCGGTTCCTGCGGTGCCGTCGAACAGCTTGTTGCCGTTGAATTCGGTGTTGGTCAGGACTCCGGTAATCTGGCCCTGAAGCTGCGTGACTTCGGTCTGGATGCGGGTGCGGTCGTCGGCCGAATAGGTTCCGTTCGAAGACTGGACCGTCAGTTCGCGGACACGCTGCAGCATGTTGGTGACTTCTGAAAGAGCGCCGTCAGCGGTCTGTGCCATCGAGATGCCGTCGTTCGCGTTGCGGATGCCCTGGTTCATGCCCTTGATCTGCGACGTCATCGAGGTCGAGATCGCGAGGCCGGCGGCGTCGTCCTTGGCGGAATTGATGCGCTTGCCGGTCGACAGGCGTTCCATGGCGGTGCCGAGCATCTTGTTGGCGGAATTCGAAGCATTGGTAGCGCGAATGGCGCTGATATTGGTGTTGATGACAGACATGACGTTTTCCCCAGATTGTGTCGTATCGGGTCCGCCTCAGTGGCGCTCCCTGGACATGGGGAAGGACGGTCGTTTCCATTGGACATTAAGGGGGCGTGGCAAGATTTCTGTCACAAGCGCAGTCCTCGAGCGCGACCGGGTCTTCAAAAAGCCCATGGTTCCGTGGCTTGCGCGCCTTTTTCTTGATCCTTGCAGCTTCTGCGGACATGCACGCGTTCTCATGCTGGAAGCAGCGACACGAAGGAAATAATCCAAGATGGCTACTGGCCTGGTTGCCCTGCTCGACGATGTATCGGTCATTGCCCGCGCTGCGGCAGCCTCGCTCGACGATGTCGGGGCAGGGGTCGCCAAGGCCGGCAGCAAGGCGGCGGGCGTCGTCATCGACGATGCGGCCGTGACGCCGGGCTATGTCACCGAGTTCACGCCTGACCGGGAATTGCCGATCATCTGGCAGATCACCAAAGGCAGCCTGCGCAACAAGCTGTTGATCCTGCTGCCGATCGCACTGCTGCTCAGTGCGTTCCTGCCGTGGGCGATCACGCCGATCCTGATGTTGGGTGGTCTCTACCTCTCCTTCGAAGGTGCCGAGAAGGTGATCGAGAAGCTGGGCGGGATGCAGTATGGCGAGACGCTGGAGACCCCGGTCGAGGATATCGCAGCCTTCGAAAAGGCGCGTGTCTCCGGCGCGATCCGCACCGACCTGATCCTGTCGGCAGAGATCATGGCCATTGCTCTCTCGGAAGTGGCGGACAACACGTTTCTCACCCGCGCAGCCGCGCTGGCGGTCGTGGGCGTGGTGATCACGGCTGTCGTCTATGGTGCCGTCGCCCTGATCGTGAAGATGGATGACATCGGCCTGCACCTCGCGCGCAAGGACAGCAGCGCGGCGCAGAGCGTCGGAAGCGTGCTCCTCAAGGCCATGCCCAAGGTACTGGCTTTGCTCAGCACGGTAGGGACGCTGGCAATGTTGTGGGTCGGCGGGGGAATCGTTCTGCATGGCCTCGAAGAGCTCGGCCTTGGTTATCCCGCGCATCTGGCTCACGGGCTGCAGCACAGCGTCCAGGCCGCGAGCGGTGCGCTCGGTGGGGCACTGGGCTGGGTCAGCTATGCCCTTGCGTCATCGGTGGTCGGCCTTGTCCTCGGCACGGTGATTGCCGTGGTCCTGCACCTGATCGCAAAGGCGCGCGGTACCGCGCACTGACTTGCGACGCCGCTTGCCCCTGTCAGGGCAGGCGGTTGAGAATGTCGCGCGCGAAAGCGGTCAGGGTATCGTCGCGCGCGCCCATCACGACGATGCGGTCGCCCGGGCGGGCCATTCCGACGATGCGATCCGCACAATCGCTGCGGGCCGGGACGTGCTCTGCCTTTCCGCCGGCTTCGCCGATCAGCCGCACGATGCGCTCGCTGCCCTGCGAGCGGTCGACGGTTCCGCCGAAATAGACCGGATCGCACAGGATCGACACGTCGTCAGGGCCGAGCTTGGCCGCGAGCACTTCGGCCAGTTCCGCGCCCATCTGGCGCAAGGGGCCGTAGCCATGCGGCTGGAAGAAGGCGATTACACGGCCCGTGTGCGCCTTGAGCGTTGCCAGCGTGGCCGAAACCTTGTCCGGATTGTGCCCGAAGTCGTCGATGACGGTGATCCCGGAAGGGGAGGTACCGACGATGTCGAACCGGCGCGCCAGCCCCTCGAACGATCCGAGTGCTGCCACGGCCTGTGCCATCGGCACCCCGCAGGCATTCGCAGCGGCTATCGCGGCCAGCGCGTTGTAGAGATTGTGGCGTCCCGGCACCTTGAGCCTGAGCGCATGGGCAGACCCGTCGCGGCGGTCGGTGATCGTGGCGGAAAGCGCGGTCGCATCCTCGACGATGCCTTCTGCAAGGATCTGCGCTTCAGGTGAGGTGATCCCGAAGGTCACCGACTGGCGGGCCCGTGGTGCCAGCGCGGCAGTCTCGGCATCGTCGAGATTGATCGCGGCGGTCTCGGCATGGGCAAGGAAATCGCCGAAGAGCTGGCGCAGCTCATCGAGGCTCTTGTGGTCGAGGCTGACATTGCCGAGCACCGCGACCTTGGGCCGATATAGTGCGATCGAGCCGTCGCTTTCGTCGACTTCGGAGACGAAGACATCGCCCTGACCCACTCGGGCGCTGGCAAAGGGCGCGTCGGGCGAGGCGAAGTTCTTCATGACCGCGCCGTTCATGATCGTCGGGTCTCTGCCGGCCTCGGTCAGGATCCACCCGGTCATGCCGGTGACGGTCGACTTGCCGCTGGTCCCCCCGATTGCGATTCCCGCCGGAGCAGCGTTGAACAATGTCGCCAGCAGTTCGGCCCGGCTCATGCGCGCGCAGCCCAGTTCTTTGGATCGCACGACTTCGGGAACGGTATCCTCGACCGCGGCGGAGGCAACGAGAGTCTGCGTGCTGGATCGCATGCCGCTGCCGTCCTGCGGGAACAGGATGAAGCCCAGTTCTTCCAGCCACGCGAATTTCTCCGGCGTGCGTCCCTGGTCGCGGCTGCGGTCCGAGCCTTCGACCTCGGCGCCAAGACCCTTGAGAATCAGGGCCAGCGGAAGCATGCCCGACCCGCCGATGCCGCAGAAAAACCAGGGATGGGCCGTGAGGGCGTTCGTGTCTGTCATGTGCGCTTCGGTATGCGGCCTTGCCCGTCCTGACAACCTCGATAGGAAGGGGACATGACCCGCATCGCAGTTTGTGCACCGTCCACCCCGATCACCCACGAGGACGCAGAACGCGTCGCGGCTCTGGCTGCCGTGGAATTCCCCGATGTGGAACTGCATGTGCACCCGCAGTGCTTCGAAGTCGAAGGCCATTTCGCCGGCAGCGACTCGCGGCGTCTCGATGTCCTGGTGGAATGCGCGAACGATCCGGGATTCGATGCCGTCTGGTTCGCGCGCGGCGGATACGGGGCGTGCCGGATTGCCGAAGATGCGATCGCCCGCTTCACCCATGTCGCCGAGGCCAAGACCTGGTTGGGATATTCCGATGCCGGCTACCTGCTGGGCGCGCTCTATCGCGAGAAGATAGGGAGGCCCGTGCACGCGCCGATGCTTGCCGACATCCGGCGGGAAGGGGGCGAGGATGCGGTCCGCCGCACGCTCGGCTTCCTGGGGGGAGACGCATCGGGGCTCGAACCTTCGCTGGAGAGCCATCCGACCGTAGCCTTCAATCTCATGACTTTATCCATGCTGTGCGGCACGCGGCTGATGCCGGGCTTGGCCCGCCATATCGTGATGGTCGAGGAGGTTTCCGAGTATCTCTATGCCGTCGACCGGCTGTTCTTTCACCTCACGGCGCATATGGGCGGCATCGCGGGCCTTCGCCTCGGGCGGGTAAGCGACGTTCCCGAGAACGACCGGCCCTTCGGTTGCGATGCAGAGGCGATTGCCCGGCACTGGTGCGAACGCCATGCGATCCCGTTCCTGGGAGCGGCCGACATCGGACACGACGCAGCCAATAAGATAGTTCCCTTCGGTTGAAGAGAAGCGCAGCATCGCTCCCGACAAGAATACCGAGGAGAGACGATGCCGAACCTTCCGATCCGCCAGATCGCCTATTTCGTGCCCGATATCCGTGCCGCCGCCCTGGCACACAGCCAGACCTTCGGTTCCGGGCCCTACTTCGTTGCCGATCACATCCCGCTGACCCGGGCCGTACACCGCGGTGTCGAGCGCGAGCTCGATCATTCCAGTGCCTACGGCCAGTGGGGCGAAGTGATGATCGAGTTCTGCCAGCAGAACAATCCGGGGCCTTCGGCCTTTCACGACGTCTATCCCGAAGGGTCGGGACAGGGCGGCATGCACCACGTCGCGCTGTTCGTGGACGACGTTGCGCAGGCGGCGGCCGAATTTCAGGCGCAGGGCCATGAAATCGCCCTCGACGCCGCGATGACCGATGGCTTCCGCTATGTCTTCGTCGATACCGTCGAGCGTTATGGCCACATGCTCGAACTTTATCAGCCGGTAGCGTCGCTTACGGGTTTCTATGACTACGTTCGCAAGTGCGCCGGAGACATGGCGAAGGGCGTGATCCGCGAGATTTCCTTCAACTGATGTGAGCCACAAGGGGGTTGCCCTCAGGGCCCTGTGACAATAAGCGCTGCCGCTTTCCTCGTCAGGACAGCTTCCACGCAGGAGCCTTGGCCGCAAACCCGCGAGGATGGAGGACACTGAAGATGCGTGCTTTTGTTTTTCCGGGGCAGGGCAGCCAGAAAGTCGGCATGGGCGCAGAGCTCGCCGAAGCCAGCGCGATTGCCCGCGAGGTTTTCGAAGAAGTCGACGACGCGCTCGGCCAGGGCCTGTTCAAGATCATGACGCAGGGCCCCGAAGAGGAACTGACCCTCACCGAAAATGCCCAGCCGGCGATCATGGCCAATGCCATTGCCGTGCTGCGCGTGCTGGAAAAGGAAGGCGGGATCACGCTGGCGGACAAGGCGGACTTCGTCGCCGGTCACTCGCTCGGTGAATATACCGCGCTCTGCGCTGCCGGGGCGTTCAGCCTTGCCGACACCGCGCGCCTGCTCAAGCTGCGCGGACAGTCGATGCAGGCTGCCGTGCCGGTCGGCGTGGGCGCCATGGCCGCGCTGCTTGGCGCTGACATCGAGAAGGCGACCGCACTGGCCGAAGCCGCTGCCGAAGGCGAAGTCTGCGCCGTTGCCAACGACAACGATCCGACCCAGGTCGTGATCTCGGGCCACAAGGGTGCGATCGAGCGCGCTATCGGCCTCGTCAAGGATTTCGGCATCAAGCGCGGTATCGCGCTGCCGGTTTCCGCGCCGTTCCACTGTCCGCTGATGCAGCCGGCTGCCGATGCCATGGCCGAAGCCCTGGAAAAGACCGCGCCGGGCACCCTGAAGGTCGCGCTCTTCGCCAACGTCACGGCCGGTGTCGTCACCGATCCCGCTGAAGTGCGCCGCCTGCTCGTCGAGCAGGTCACCGGTCGCGTGCGCTGGCGCGAAAGCGCGATTGCGATGAAGGAAGCCGGCGTCGAGAATTTCGTCGAAATCGGCGGCAAGGTCGTCGGCCCGATGATCAAGCGTTCGGCCGGTGAAGTCGAAGTTGCCTCGGCCACCTCGATGGCCGAGATCGAAGAACTGGCAAAGGTATTGTGAAATCGTCGTCCCGGGCTTGACCCGGGACCGCTGGCGGTTCGAAGAGACTACGGTCTGCCGAATGCGCCGGCGATGCCGGTCCCGCGCCCGAACGCAGGGGCGGGACGACGTCTCAAGGAGTTTCATCAATGTTCGATCTTCACGGTATGACTGCTCTTGTAACCGGCGCCTCGGGGGGCATCGGTTCCTCGATCGCCCGCGCGCTGGCCTCGCAGGGCGCCCGCCTCGTGATTTCCGGCTCCAATGCCGAAAAGCTGCGCGTTTTCCGCGATGAGCTGGACGAGCATACCCCGCAGCACCTGCAGGAAGTCGACCACGTCGCCATCGCCTGCAACCTGTCGAACCCCGAAGACGTCGAGAAGCTGGTTCCGGCCGCGCTCGACACGCTCGGCAAGATCGACATCCTCGTCAACAATGCGGGCATTACGCGCGACAATCTCGCGATGCGCATGAAGGACGAGGAGTGGGATGCGGTGATCAAGGTCAACCTCGAATCCACCTTCCGCCTGATGCGCGCGGTGACCAAGCCGATGATGAAGGCCCGCTTCGGCCGCATCATCAACGTCACTTCGGTCGTCGGCACCACCGGCAATCCGGGGCAGATGAACTATTGCGCGGCGAAGGGCGGCATCACCGCCATGTCGAAGAGCCTCGCGCAGGAACTTGCCAGCCGCAACGTGACCGTGAACTGCATCGCGCCGGGCTTCATCCGCACCGCAATGACCGACGTTCTGCCCGATGCGCAGAAGGAAGCGCTCAACGCAAAGATCCCGATGGGCCGCATGGGCGAGGGCGACGACATCGCCGCCGCGACCGTGTTCCTGGCTTCGAAGGAAGCGGGCTACGTCACCGGCCAGACACTGCACGTCAACGGCGGCATGGTGATGGTCTGATGAATGATCGGGCGATGAAGGGGGCGTGTCAGACTTCCCCGTCGTCGCCCACGATCCTGGCCTCGAGCTGACCGGCCAGGGCGCGCGCGGCGACCAGCAGCGGGTCGTCGCTGCTTTCCGGTGCGGTGAAGTGGATCGACCCGTGCGGAGACCACCACAGGACCCGCAGCCAGCGGTTGCAGTCCTTGCGGAAGATCTCGGCATCCCCGCCCCGGTTGGGGATGGTCACGTTTTCCTTGGTCAGTGGATTGCGCACAGAGGCATCGCCCACGCACAGGCGCACGCCATCGACATTGTCGATGGCCTCGGTCCATTCCTTCAGAGTGATCGGGTGCGCTTCCCCGTCTGGTGCCTCGCGTTCGATGCGCAGGAAGTTGGCCAAGTCACTCCTTTCCCGGTTGCCCGGTTCGCTCTCGATGCGGTGTGAGTGGTACATGTGACCTATTGGATGCCGGGGCAACCCCGTCCTGCATCGGGACCAGGGATCGGAGTAAAGCGGCCAAGGTCCGAAAATCGCGGGAAAACTCCGCATTTATCCCCAGATTCGCCGGAATGCCCGCACTTGATGCTTGCCGCTTCGCTGCGGTGCGTTAGAGATATTCGTCCTGAAATTCGGGATCACCCGATCCCTAGGCCTAGCAAGGGGGACCTGAGGCTATCATGAAGGCCACGATCGAACGTTCCACGCTCCTGCGTTGCCTGTCCCACGTGCAGTCAGTCGTTGAGCGGCGCAATACCATTCCCATTCTCTCGAACGTGCTGATCGAGGCAGCCGCGGGTGGTTCACTGCGGATCATGGCGACCGACCTGGACATCCAGGTGGTTGAGAACCTGAACGCGGTCTCGGTCGACACGCCGGGAGCGATCACGGTTTCCGCGCACCTTCTTTTCGACATCGCGCGCAAGCTGCCCGAAGGCAGCCAGGTGAGCCTCGACGCTGCCGACAACCGCATGGTGGTGAAGGCCGGGCGCAGCCGCTTCCAGTTGCCGACCCTGCCGCGCGACGACTTCCCGGTCATCGCCGAAGGCGAATTGCCGACGAGCTTCGAGATCCCTGCGGCAACGCTGGCGCAGATGATCGACCGGACCCGTTTCGCGATCTCGACCGAGGAAACGCGCTACTACCTGAACGGCATCTTCCTGCATGTCTCGGACGAGGAACTGAAGGCCGCGGCAACCGACGGTCACCGTCTCGCCCGCTTCACGATCAAGCGTCCCGACGGCGCAGAGGGCATGCCGGACGTGATCGTGCCGCGCAAATGCGTGGCCGAACTGCGCAAGCTGCTGGAAGAGGCGCTGGACACCAATGTCCTGATCGACCTTTCGGCCTCGAAGATCCGCTTCACACTGGGCGGTGAGAACGGCGTCGTCCTGACCAGCAAGCTGATCGACGGCACTTTCCCGGACTACACGCGGGTCATCCCGACCGGGAACGACAAGCTGCTCCGGGTCGATCCGCGCACCTTCTTCGAAGGTGTGGACCGCGTGGCAACCATTGCCACCGAAAAGACCCGAGCGGTGAAGATGGCTCTGGAACCCGATCGCGTGACGCTTTCGGTGACCTCGCCCGACAACGGCACCGCGGCCGAAGAAGTGCCGGCCGAATATGCGTCGGAAGGCTTCGAGATCGGCTTCAACGCCAATTACCTCAAGGACATCCTCGGCCAGATCGAAGGTGACAGCGTCGAAATGCATCTGGCCGATGCCGGTGCGCCGACGCTGATCCGTCAGGACGAAAAGAGCCCGGCGCTCTACGTCCTGATGCCGATGCGTGTCTGACCGCAGGGTTCATGAACAAGACAAGAGGGCCGGAGCGAAAGCTTCCGGCCCTTTTCCTTTTCGGGCATTTGACAGGATCGCTCTCGGGCCACAGCCACCCTGCGACACGGTAGCTGGAGATGAATGGGGAAGATGGGGAGGGAAGCGAAGCCCGGTGAAGCGATCGACCGGCGGGCATGGCGTCTCATTCCGGTCGTGCTCCTGCTTGTTATCTTTGCCATCACAGTCTTTCGTTCCACTGCGGGTGCAGCGCTGCTACCGGGCCTCGATCGGGGCGCAACCTCCAGTCCGACGCCACCTGCGACAGCGGATCGGATGAGCGGATCGCGAGGCGTATCGAAAGGATTTTCGCGGCCGTGCCGCCCCCGGTGACGCCCGAGCACGCCGCGCCGGACGACGAGATGATTGCAAAGAAGCGCAGTGCCGGGCGCGAGGCGGAAAAGGACCTGCGCGATTCGAGGAGGCCCGTGGAATAGCTCCACGGATCTCCTGCGCATTAGAACCTACGGCTTGCTGGCTGCTGCGATCATCTTCTCGACCGCTACGAACTTCTCGCGCGGTGAACCGTCGCGGGCATTGGCGACTTCGGCCTCGTCGATCTTCTGCCAGTCGGTGAACTTCATGTAATTGATGCCGCGCTGGGCAGCGAGCGCGTCGAAACCGGGACGCCCTGCCTTGCCGGTGCCTTCGCCGATGTCCTCGGCGACTTTCTCGATGATGGCAAAGCCGTCGGGGCGATTGGTGCCGATCGTCCCGGTCGGCCCGCGCCGCGCCCAGCCTACGCAGTAGAGGCCGGGGGAAATCCGTCCCTCCTCGTTCGCGAAGCGACCGTTGCGCTCATCGAAGGGCACGTCTGGGATCTTGGAGGTCTGGTAGCCGATGCAGGCGACTACCAGTCCGGCAGGAATGCGATAGGTTTCGCCGGTTCCGATGGCCTTGTCGCCATCGAGGCGGGTGCGCTCCACCTCGATCTCCTCGGCGCGTTCGGTCCCGATGATCGCCTTGGGCGAGGCGAAGAAGTCGAACTCGACACGCACCTGATCGGGCTTGCACTCCCCCTGGTCGGTGCCGGCGAAGCTGCGCAGGTGCCCCACCGACTTGCGCTGGCCGGGCTCGAGGGTGGCGTCCTCGCTCTCGTCGGGAAGGTCGGCGGCTTCGACCCGCGGGCATGCCCGTTCGAGGTGGCCCAACTCGCCCAGTTCCTTGGGCGTCATCGCGATTTGGTGCGGTCCGCGCCGACCGAGAATGACGATGCGTCGGATCTTCGAGGCGTCGAGCGCAGTCAGGGCATGGGAGACGATGTCGCTTCCCGCGAACTCCGCCTGCGACTTGGCGAGAATGCGCGCAACGTCGAGCGCGACATTGCCGTTGCCGATGATGACGGCGGTGTCGTGCGATAGGGCGGGGTCGAGATCGGCAAAGTCGGGGTGGCCGTTGTACCAGCCGACGAAAGAGGCGCTGCCGAAGACGTTGGGCAGGTTTTCGCCCTCGATTCCCAGCTTGCGGTCATTGGGTGCGCCAGTGGCGAGGATGACTGCGTCGTAAAGCGCCTGCAGTTCGCTGATCGTCAGATCGCGTCCGATCATCACGTTGCCGACGAAGCGCACGTTGTCGGTCAGCGCTGTCGCCTCGTAGCGGCGCGATACACCCTTGATCGACTGGTGATCGGGCGCAACGCCGCTGCGGATCAGACCGAAAGGAACGGGCAGGGTGTCGAAAATGTCGACCCTGACGTCTTCTCCCCACTGCTTGAGCGCCGCTTCCGCTGTGTAGTAGCCGGCAGGCCCGGAACCGACGATCGCAATATGCCGCATGAATGAGTCTCCCAGGGTGTGCGGAAGCTGTCCCGCTGCTTTGTGCCGAAGCAAGCATGCCCGGGGGGCAATCGGCAAGAGAAATCGCCAAGAAACCCCGCTTTTGAGCGCCTGATTTGCCGCAATAATGCAACGGTTTGGCCGGTGGGTCGGACCTGCGCCTACGGGTGATGACTTAACCGTTTCGCAATGCCCCTCACGGCATAGACTCATCATGGCATCCAAGGGGCTTCCGACATCGCTGGAAAAGGTGCGGTCCAGTGCGCGCGCGGTGCGTTCGCAGGGCGCCGATGGCGGATTCGCGAAGCGACCCGATTCGCCGCAGCCGGTCGAAAAGACGGAAGCAGGCAACTTCGCGCTATTCCGATCCGACTTGCCGAGCAGCGATCCCCTGCATTTCTTCATCGCGGCCCGCTGGGAGCTGATGGGCCCGGTCATGCTGATGATGATGGTGGCGATGGGGCTGCTGTCAGCCAGCTACCCCGGCCTGTTGCCATCTGCGTGTGGCCTTGTAGCCATACTGCTCTGCCTAGCCTCGCCGATCTTCGCGCGCTGGGAGCAGGCCCTGCATCACACGGCCTGGCAGCGTTACCCGCTGATGCTCCTCGCCGTGGCCGCGCCCATGGGCATCTTCGGTTTCGGAACGGTCCGCTGGAGCCAGTACAGTCCGGACTTCGATCTGGCGCTCATGGTCAATTCGTTCGTCATTCTCATGCTTGTGGCGGCCGCCCTGCTGCAAGGGCGGACGACTTCGATCATCGGTGCGACGCTGGCCCTGTGGAGCAGCGGGACTTTCGTCTCACGCTCGTTCGGCGCCGTCCTCCTCCTCGCATTGGGCGGTTGCCTGGCCCTCTATCTCGGCATTCGCCAGAGTCGCATCGCAAGGCGTGAAGCCGACAGGCTGGCCGAGCGGGAAAAGGAGCAGCGCCGCGCCGAGGAACTGCTCAACGAATACGAACAGACCGGGCAGGGCTGGTTCTGGGAAACCGACCGGCGCGGGCAGATCGTTTATGTATCTCCGCGCATCGCCCAGCTCGTGGACAAGCCGTTGGAGGAACTGGAAGGTCGACCCTTTACCAGTCTCTTCCTGCTCCAAGGACAGCAACAGGAAAGCGAGCGCACGCTTGTTTTCCACCTCTCCACCCGGTCCTCGTTCCAGGACCTGTCGGTGCGCGCTGCGACCGATGAGGAGGAAGAACGCTGGTGGTCGATCAGCGGGCGGCCGGTGCTCGACCAGTTCAACAATTTCATGGGCTTTCGCGGATCGGGCACCGACCTGACCGAGACGCGCAAGTCGCAGCAGCACGTGACCCAGCTGGCCCGATTCGATTCGCTGACCAAGCTGGCGAACCGCTTCCAGATGTCCGAGTGGCTGGAGAAGCTGCTCAATTCGCCGCGCATCGACAGCCGCAGCTGCGCGGTCTTCCTGCTCGATCTCGACCGTTTCAAGCAGGTCAACGATACCATGGGCCACCCCGCCGGCGACGCCCTTCTGGTGCAGGTGGCGGACCGCCTGCGCTCGACCGTCGCGAACATGGGCCGCGTCGGCCGTCTCGGCGGCGATGAGTTCCAGGTCCTGCTTCCCGGCCATCACCAGCGCGAGGGTCTGGCGCATCTGGCCCGGCGGATCATCGAGAACCTGTCACAGCCCTATTCGATCGAGGGCAGCCGTGTCGTCATCGGCGCATCCTTAGGCATTTCCGTATGTCCGGACGACGGCACGACATCGGAGGCGATCATCCGCAATGCGGACCTCGCCCTCTATGCCGCGAAGGGCGGCGGGCGCGGGCGGCATCACTTTTACGACGAGGACCTGCACAGCGACGCGCAGGAGCGCCAGCAGCTTGAGCAGGACTTGCGCGACGCCATTGCCGAAGGCGCACTGGAACTGCACTACCAGCCACAAGTGCGCACGACGACCGAACAGATCACCGGGTTCGAGGCGCTGCTGCGCTGGAATCATCCCAAGCATGGCTACATGTCCCCGGCCAAGTTCGTGCCGATCGCCGAGGAAACCGGCCTTGTCGCCCAGATCGGCGAGTGGGCCCTGCGCACGGCCTGCCGCGATCTGGCTACCTGGCCCGATGACGTGCGCGTCGCCGTCAATGTGTCGCCGCTCCAGTTCGCCAATCCCGCGCTGCCGGCCATCGTCACCAGCGCCATCGCTTCCTCCGGCATCGCGCCGGGGCGCCTCGAACTCGAGATCACCGAAAGCGTCTTCCTGGGCGACGACAAGTCGACCGAGGCGATGTTCTCATCGCTCAAGGGCGTTGGCGTGCGGCTTGCGCTGGATGACTTCGGTACCGGCTATTCCTCGCTCGGCTATCTGAAGAAGGCGCCTTTCGACAAGATCAAGATCGACCAGAGCTTCGTGCGCGGTGCCACTGTCCCTGGAAGCCGCAACGGGGCGATCATTGCTTCGATCGTCAGCCTTGCCGAAGCGCTCGGCATGGAAACGACGGCTGAAGGGGTCGAAACGCTCGACGAACTGGAACTCGTGCGCGAGCTGGGCTGCAGCCATGTACAGGGCTACATCTACGAACGCAGCCTGACCGCCGAGGAGGCCACCCGCCGCCTCGAAGAAGGTCTCATCGCCGTGGCCAAAGGCCCGCGCTCGGCGCGTGCCGCGCGCCAGACGATGCTGCGCAAGGTCGTGCTCGACCACGATTCCCACAGCTACCACGCGACGATCCGCAATATCTCGCGCACCGGCGCGCTGGTGGAGGGGCTGTGGAACGTTCCGGCAGGCACGCGCTTTGCGATTCACCTTGCCGATAACTGCATCGTCGTGGCCGAAGCGCAGTGGTGCAAGGAAGACCGGATGGGCGTGAAATTCGCCCGTCCGCTGGAAATAGATGCCAAGGGAGCCGTCGTGTTTACCCCGCCGCGCCTGCCGCGCGACAAGAAGGAAACGGGAGTCCTGCGCAAGGCAGGCTGACAGGTGCGAAAAGCGCTGCTAACGGCGCACTCATGACCGAACTCTCGCAGATCCGAAATTTCTCGATTATCGCGCATATCGACCATGGCAAGTCGACGCTTGCCGACCGGCTGATTCAGTTCACCGGGGGCCTGACCGAGCGCGAAATGTCCGCCCAGGTGCTGGACAACATGGACATCGAGAAAGAGCGCGGCATCACCATCAAGGCGCAGACGGTGCGTCTCAACTACACCGCCAAGGACGGCGTGACCTATGAGCTGAACCTCATGGACACCCCGGGCCACGTCGACTTTGCCTATGAGGTCAGCCGCAGTCTTGCCGCCTGCGAGGGCGCGTTGCTGGTCGTCGATGCCGCGCAGGGGGTAGAGGCGCAGACGCTTGCCAACGTCTATCAGTCGATCGAGCACGACCACGAGATCGTCCCCGTCATCAACAAGATCGACCTTCCCGCGGCAGAGCCCGACAAGGTCCGTGCCGAGATCGAGGACATCATCGGCATCGACGCGTCGGAAGCGGTGCTCGCCAGCGCCAAGTCCGGCATCGGTGTGGAAGAAACGCTCGAGGCCATCGTCCAGCGCATTCCCGCCCCGCAGGGCGACCGTGACGCGCCGCTCAAGGCTCTCCTGGTCGATTCCTGGTACGATCCCTACCTCGGTGTCGTCATCCTCGTGCGCGTCATGGACGGCTCGATCCGCAAGGGACAGCAAGTCAAGTTCATGCAGGGCGGCACCGAGCACCTGATCGACCGTGTCGGCTGCTTCACCCCCAAGCGCATCGACCTGCCCGAACTCGGCCCCGGCGAGATCGGCTTCATCACCGCGCAGATCAAGGAAGTGGAGCAGGCCAAGGTCGGCGACACCATCACCACGGTGAAAAACGGTGCGACCAAGGCGCTGCCCGGCTACAAGGAAGTCCAGTCGGTCGTCTTCTGCGGCCTGTTCCCGGTTGACGCGGCGGACTTCGAGAAGCTCCGCGAATCGATCGGCAAGCTGCGCCTCAACGACGCCAGCTTTACTTACGAGATGGAAACGAGCGCGGCGCTTGGCTTCGGCTTCCGCTGCGGCTTCCTCGGCCTGCTGCACCTGGAGATCATCCAGGAACGCCTTAGCCGCGAATACGACCTCGACCTCATCACCACGGCGCCCAGCGTCGTCTACCGTATCCAGCTGTCGCATTCGAAGAACGAAGATGCGCAGACGATCGAACTGCACAACCCGGCCGACTATCCCGATCCCAACCGGATCGAGGAAATCGAGGAGCCGTGGATCAAGGCGGTAATCTATACTCCTGACGAATACCTGGGGCCGATCCTCAAGCTGTGCCAGGACCGTCGCGGCATCCAGAAGGACCTCACTTACGTCGGCGGCCGCGCGCAGGTGACGTACGAGCTTCCGCTCAACGAAGTTGTGTTCGACTTCTACGACCGCCTCAAGTCGATCAGCCGCGGCTATGCGAGCTTCGACTACGAGCAGATCGGCCTGCGCCCCGGCGACCTTGTGAAGATGAACATCCTGGTCAACAACGAGCCGGTCGACGCGCTCAGCATGATCGTCCACCGCTCGGTCGCCGAGGAACGCGGCCGCGGCATGTGCGAGCGGCTGAAGGACCTGATCCCGCGCCACCTTTTCAAGATCCCGATCCAGGCCGCGATCGGTGGTAAGGTGATCGCCCGCGAAACCATCGCCGCGCTGCGCAAGGACGTTACCGCCAAATGCTATGGCGGCGACATCAGCCGCAAGAAGAAGCTTCTGGAAAAGCAGAAGAAGGGCAAGGCCCGCATGCGCGAATACGGCAATGTGAGCATCCCGCAGGAAGCCTTCATCGCCGCGCTGCGCATGGGCGAGGAGTAAGAAGACCGGGTCTCGTCCAAAGGAGGAGACCCCGAGCTTCGCCGGGATGGCTGCAAGGTCTCGACCCCGGCTCTGTTGCAGCGTTGAGGCCATTGTCCTTGCAGTGACGCATGTACCGCTTCGCGCCGTGCACCGCTTCTGATAGAGAACGTCTATCTGAAGCGATCGGAACGGACGAATGCAGTTGAGGGCATTGCGCTATTTCGTGACGCTGGCGCGCGAAGGGCACTTTGCGCGGGCGGCGGAGGCTTGCGGGGTGACGCAGCCGACGCTTTCGTCGGCTCTGGCTGCGCTTGAGGACCAGCTTGGCAAGCGTCTCGTAGAGCGCGACCGGCGCTTCATCGGTCTGACCCAGGAGGGCCGCGCGATGTTGCCCTGGGCGCAACAGTTGCTCGCCGCGCACGAAGGCATGGTCCATGCGGTCGAGGCGCTCGACGGGCCGTTGCATGGTGAGTTCCGCCTGGGCGTGATACCGGCAGCAACGCCCAGCGTCGGTGCGTTTTCCGAGGCGTTGCTGCGCTTGCATCCGGGCATGACGATCTCGGTGCGCTCGCAGACTTCGCGTGAGATCGTGCGCGCCATCGAAGCCTATGAGATCGACGCCGGGATCACTTATCTCGACCATGAAAGTCCGGCCAATGTCATCAGCGTGCCGCTCTATGCCGAACGCTATGTATTCGTAACCGCGGCCGGTGAACGCAGCCCCGCGCCCGGGCCGGTCTCATGGGGGCAGATCGAGGGCTATCCCCTCTGCCTGCTACACCAGGGCATGCAGAATCGGCGTATTCTCGACACGCTCATGAGCGGGCAGGGCGTCTCGGTGCGGCCGCGGGCGACGGCGGACGGTTATGTTGCACTGCTGGCGATGGTGCGTTCCGGCGGCCTCGCGACGGTCATGCCCGAGCGCTATGTCGGGCTGATCGAAGGAGCCGGCTGGGCCAGTGTCCATCCACTGGCGATGGATGCTGCGGTCAGCCGGATCGGGGTGATCGTCGGAGATCGCGCGCCGCTCGATCCGGTGGCGAATGCCGCGCTGGGCTGCGCACGGTCCATTGCAGGAGTGGACGGAGTTTGATTGATATTGTCTATCAGGCATTGCTCTAATCAATTTGACCGGCTTTGCCCGATGTCGCAGCGTGGCGGCAAAGAGAAAGATGCCATGACAGATATTGCCGGGATACAGACCGCTATCGACCGCTTCATGCAGTCGGATATGCGCGGCGCTCTGCTGCCGCTGCTGCACGCGCTGCAGGAGGAGTTCGGCCATGTCGATCCGGCCGCCGTGCCGTTGATCGCCGATGCTCTCAACCTCAGCCGCGCCGAAGTGCATGGCGTGATCAGCTTCTACCACGATTTCCGGACCGAGCCGCCGGCGCGCCATGTCGTCAAGTTGTGCCGCGCGGAAAGCTGCCAGTCGCGCGGCGGTGCGGCCATCGAGGCGCAGCTGTCGCACCAGCTCGGCGTCGCCATGGGCCATTCCCGCAAGGACGGACAGGTCGCGCTTGAGCCGGTCTACTGTCTCGGCCTGTGCGCCATCGGCCCCAATGCGCTCGTCGACGACCGGCCGGTTGCCCGGATCGACAGTGCCCGTGTCGTGGCCATTGCCAACGAGGTGGAAGCATGACCCGCGTCTTCATCAGCAAGGACATGGCCTCCGTGGCGCTCGGCGCAGACGCTGTGGCGCAGGCGTTCGCCAAGGCAGGCTGCGAGGTTGTGCGCACCGGCTCGCACGGTCTCTTTGCCATTGAGCCGCTCGTCGAGGTAGAGACGTCAGAGGGTCGCGTGGCCTATGGTCCGGTCGGCCCCGATGACGTCGCTGCCGTTCTGGATGGCAGCCATGGAACGCGCATCGGTGCCATTGCCGATCATCCCTTCTTCGTGCGCCAGCAGCGCTTCACTTTCGCGCGCTGCGGCGTGACCGATCCGCTGAGCCTTTCCGACTATGGCGTCCATGGCGGCTGGAAGGGGCTCGAGGCGGCCACTGCGCTTTCTGCGCAGGATGTCGTCGATGCCGTCAAGGCTTCGGGCCTGCGCGGCAGGGGCGGCGCAGGCTTTCCCACCGGCATCAAGTGGCAGACCGTTCTCGATACCCCGGCGGACGAGAAGTTCATCGTCTGCAACGCGGACGAGGGGGACAGTGGCACCTTTGCCGACCGCATGCTCATGGAAGGCGATCCCTATTGCCTGATCGAGGGCATGGCTATTGCCGGACACGCGGTCGGCGCAGGGCGCGGCTACATCTACATCCGTAGCGAGTATCCCTTCGCGATCGAAGCCATGCGCGAAGCCATTGCCCGTTCCGCATCCAGGATCGCGCCGTTCACGCTGGAAGTGCGCGTCGGCGCGGGGGCCTATGTCTGCGGCGAGGAGACCGCGCTGCTCGATTCCATCGAGGGCAAGCGCGGGCAGGTGCGAGCCAAGCCACCTTTGCCCGCTATCGAAGGACTCTGGGGCAAGCCCACGGTCATCAACAATGTCCTGAGCCTTGCCGCCGTGCCCTTCATCCTCGCCGAAGGGGCGCAGTCCTATGCCGATGTCGGCTTCGGCAGGTCGCGCGGCACGATGCCGATCCAGATCGCCGGAAACGTCAGGAACGGCGGGCTCTACGAAGTCGGCTTCGGCGTGACGCTGGGCGAGCTGGTGAATGGGATCGGCGGCGGCACGGCCAGTGGTCGTCCGGTCCGCGCGGTGCAGGTCGGCGGACCGCTGGGCGCCTATTTCCCGCCCTCGATGTTCCATCTGCCCTTCGACTACGAGGCTTTCGCGCAGGCGGGCGGGTTGATCGGCCATGCCGGGATCACCGTTTTCGACGACAGCGTCGACATGGCGCACATGGCGCGGTTCGCCATGGAGTTCTGCGCAGTCGAAAGCTGCGGCAAGTGCACGCCCTGCCGCATCGGCTCCACCCGCGGCGTCGAACTGATCGACCGCATCGTCGCCAAGGCTCCGCGCGCGGCAGGCGCGCTGGAAACCATGCCGCAGATCCGCAACGCCAGCCGCGCGGCCCGCACGCACGACGAGGAAGTCGAACTGTTGCGCGACCTTTGCGACACCATGAAGCACGGTTCGCTCTGCGCACTGGGCGGCTTTACGCCCTACCCGGTCCTGAGTGCGCTAGACCATTTCCCCGAAGACTTCGGCGGCGGCGATGCGCTGCGCGAAGCGGCGGAGTAAGACCTGATGACGTTTACCCGCGAAAAGGATTTCGGCACTCCGGCTGCAAGCGGTGAGGCGGTATCGCTCACCATCGACGGCCAGGAACTCACCGTTCCCGCTGGCACCTCGATCATGCGCGCGGCCGCCATGGTTGAGACCGACATTCCCAAGCTCTGTGCCACTGACAGCCTCGAAAGCTTCGGCTCTTGCCGCCTTTGCCTGGTCGAGATCGAGGGGCGCAACGGTTACCCGGCTTCGTGCACGACCCCGGTTGCGCCCGGCATGGTCGTGCGCACGGAGACCGACAAGCTGCGCAAGCTGCGGCGCGGGGTGATGGAACTCTACATCTCGGACCACCCACTCGATTGCCTGACCTGCAGCGCCAACGGCGATTGCGAGTTGCAGGACCAGGCAGGTGCGGTCGGCCTGCGCGACGTGCGCTTCGGGTACGAGGGTGAAAACCACCTCGAAGGCTGTAAGGACGAGAGCAACCCCTATTTTACCTTCGATCCGGCCAAGTGCATCGTCTGTTCACGCTGCGTGCGCGCCTGCGACGAGACACAGGGAACCCTGGCGCTCACGGTCGACGGGCGCGGTTTCGCCAGCAAGATCGCGGCAAGTCAGGACGAGGATTTCCTGTCGTCCGAATGCGTCTCCTGCGGTGCCTGCGTGCAGGCCTGCCCGACGTCGGCACTGATCGAAAACACCGTGATCGAGAAGGGTACGCCTGATCGGGCGGTGGTGACGACCTGCGCCTATTGCGGCGTGGGCTGCACCTTCCGCGCCGAGATGCGCGGTGAGGAACTGGTGCGTATGGTGCCGTGGAAGGACGGCAAGGCGAACCACGGTCACTCCTGCGTCAAGGGCCGCTTCGCCTGGGGCTATGCCCGCCACAACGACCGCATCGTCAATCCCATGGTGCGCGGTTCGGTCGACGAGCCATGGCGCGAGGTGTCCTGGGAAGAGGCGATCGGCCACGTCGCCCGCGAATTCCGCCGCATCCAGAATGCCTACGGCACCCGCTCGATCGGCGGCATAACCTCCAGCCGCTGCACCAACGAGGAAACGTTCCTCGTCCAGAAACTGGTGCGACAGGGCTTCGGCAACAACAATGTCGATACCTGCGCGCGCGTCTGCCATTCGCCGACCGGCTATGGCCTGAAGACGACTTTCGGCACTTCGGCGGGCACGCAGGATTTCGACAGCGTGCAGCATGCCGATGTGATCCTGGTGATCGGTGCGAACCCGACGGACGGCCATCCGGTCTTCGCCAGCCACATGAAGCGGCGCCTGCGCCAGGGGGCGAAGCTGATCGTCATAGATCCGCGCCGCATCGATCTTGTCCGCTCGCCGCATATCGAGGCTTCGCATCACCTGCCGTTGCGGCCGGGCACCAATGTCGCGATGCTCACGGCGATGGCGCATGTCATCGTCACCGAGGGCCTCGTCGACGAAGCCTATGTGCACGAGCGGTGCGACCGCGATGCCTATGCCGAATGGGCCGAATTCGTCTCCGATCCTTCGCGTTCGCCCGAAGCGATCGAGGAACTGACCGGCGTTCCCGCGCAGGAAGTGCGCGCGGCTGCCAGGCTCTATGCCACCGGCGGCAATGCCGCGATCTACTATGGCCTTGGCGTTACCGAGCACAGCCAGGGCTCCTCGACGGTCATGGCCATCGCCAACCTCGCCATGGCGACGGGCAATGTCGGCAAGGAAGGCGCCGGCGTGAACCCGCTGCGCGGCCAGAACAACGTGCAGGGCGCCTGCGACATGGGCAGCTTCCCGCATGAGCTTTCCGGCTACCGCCACATCTCGGATGCAGAAACCCGGGCGCTGTTCGAAAAGGACTGGGGCGCCACCCTCGATCCCGAGCCGGGCCTGCGCATTCCCAACATGCTCGATGCCGCGACCGACGGCACCTTCAAGGGGATCTTCATCCAGGGTGAGGACATCCTCCAGTCCGATCCCAACACCAGGCATGTTGCAGCGGGCCTTGCGGCAATGGAATGCGTCGTCGTGCAGGACCTCTTCCTCAACGAAACGGCGAACTACGCGCATGTCTTCCTGCCCGGCTCGACCTTCCTCGAGAAAGACGGGACCTTCACCAATGCGGAGCGCCGCATCCAGCTGGTGCGCAAGGTGATGGAGCCGCTCAACGGCTATGCCGACTGGGAAGTCGTGCAGCTTGTCGCCAATGCCATGGGGCTGGGTTGGGGCTACACGCACCCATCGCAGATCATGGACGAGATCGCGCGCCTGACGCCGACTTTCGCGGGCGTGAACTATGACGCGCTGGAGCAGCGCGGATCGGTACAGTGGCCGATGAACGAGGCCGCGCCGGATGGCACGCCGATGATGCACATCGATCACTTCGTGCGCGGCAAGGGCATGTTCGTCGTCACCGATTATGTGCCGACCGACGAGCGTACCGGACCACGTTTCCCTCTGCTACTGACCACGGGGCGCATCCTCAGCCAGTACAACGTCGGCGCGCAGACACGGCGTACCGCCAATGTCGACTGGCATGCCGAGGACAGGCTGGAAATCCACCCGCACGATGCCGAGAACCGCGGCGTGCGCGACGGGGACTGGGTTTCGCTGCGCAGCCGCGCGGGGGAGACGACCCTGCGCGCCAAGATCACCGACCGCGTGGCCCCGGGCGTGGTCTATACCACGTTCCACCATCCTGACACGCAGGCCAACGTCATCACCACCGACTTCTCCGACTGGGCGACCAATTGCCCCGAATACAAGGTGACCGCGGTGCAGGTCACGCCATCGAACGGTCCGTCGGACTGGCAGAAGAGCTATCGCGAGCTGGCAGAAGCGAGCCGCCGCATCGAAACCGCCGAGCCTGCGGAGTGACCCGGCGATGATGAACACGCGCGAACACCTGATCTACATGGCAGGCCAGATCTTCCGCAACTTCGCCTCCAGGGGCGAGGAGGCAGCAGTCTCGGCGACCGCAGAGCATCTCGTGCTCTACTGGGACCCGCACATGAAAGCGCAGGCGCTGGACATACTGGACGACCCGGAGATCGATCTTCCCGAGCCGGTGCGTGCGGTCTTCGGGAAACTGCGCGTCGCGGCCTGAAGTTTCACTGGACAGGGATTGGTAAGAGACCGCACGCGGTGCCTGTACCGGCACCCCGCCAATCAGCCTTCCACGCGTTCGACCGGGATGATCCGGTCTGCCAGACGTTCCACTTCGGGCCGGTCGTGGCTCACATAGAGGATCGGCAGCGCCAGTTCGTCGCGGACGCGTTCGATCAGCCGAAGGATCTCCCCGCGCCGTTCGGCATCGACCGATGCCAGGGGCTCGTCGAGCAGCAGGAAGCGTGGGCCGGACAGCAGGGCTCGGCCGATCGCCACGCGCTGCGCTTCGCCTCCGGATAGCGTCGCGGGCATGCGGTCGAGCAGGTGGCCGATGCCCAGAAAGTCCAGTGCGGTTTCGAACGAGAGCCAGCGTTCGTGGTACGCGGCGAGCTTCCAGCCGAACTCGAGGTTTGCTCGAACCGATTTGTGCGGGAAGAGACGCAGGTCCTGAAACACATAGCCGCAGCGGCGCTGCTCGGGGTGCAGGTTGATCCGCTCTGCCTTGTCGAACAGGACTGTCCCGGAGACCGCTATCCGGCCTGAGAGCGGTCGCACGAGACCTGCTATCGCATCGAGCAGGCTCGTCTTGCCCGCGCCGGAGGGGCCGAACAGGGCCGTCAGTCCCTTGCCGGTCTTGAACGTGTAGGACAGCCGCGAAGAACCCCGCCGGATAGTGACGTCGACGTCAAAGGACATGGCGCACCTTTCCCTGGCCGCTGCGCCGCGCGAGCCATTCGGACAGGACCAGTGCGCCGACCGACAGCAGGACCGACAGGACCGCCAGGCGCACGACCTGCAGTTCCGAACCCGGGATCTGCAATGCGCTGTAAATGGCAAGCGGAAGCGTCTGCGTCTCGCCGGGAATGTTCGAGGCGAATGTGATCGTCGCGCCGAACTCGCCCACCGAGCGGGCGAGGCCAAGGACAAGGCCGGCCAGAATGCCGGAGGAGGCAAGGGGCAGGGTGATCGATGCGAACGTGCGCAGGCGACTGGCTCCCAATGTCCGCGCGGCGCTTTCGAGGCGGGTGTCCACGGCTTCGAGCGAGAGGCGCATCGCGCGCACCATCAGCGGCAGGGCCATCACCGCGGCGGCGAGCGCCGCGCCAGTCCAGCGGAACAGGAAGGTAAGTCCCAGATACTCGGAAAAGAACCGGCCAAGCGGCGCATTGGTGCCGAAGGCCAGGAGCAGCAGCCAGCCCGTCACCACCGGCGGCAGGACCAACGGGAGGTGGACGAGGGCATCGACGAGGACCTTTCCGGGGAAGCGCCAGCGCGCCAGCATCCAGGCCAGCGCGAAGGCCAGCGGCAAAACGGCCAGTATCGCCACCGTGCTGACTTTCAGGGAAAGCAGCAGGACTTCCCACTCCTGCGGGCTGAGTGAAGTCATGACCCGGATGGCTTACTGCGTGCCGAAACCGAAGCGGCGAAAGATGGTCTTGCCTTCGCTGGACAGAAGGAACCGGCGGAAATTCTCGGCATCGGGATTGCGCGAAGCCTTGAGGACCGCGACCGGGTAGCTGATCGGATCATGCGACGTTATCGGGAAAGTGCCCACGGCGCGTACCTTGGGGTCGGCCTGCACGTCGGTTGCATAGACAATGCCCAGCGGGGCAGCTCCCCGGCTGACGAGGGCAAGGGCCGCGCGCACATTTTCTGCCGGGGCGAGCTTGCCCGAAACCGAATTCCAGACGCCGAGATTGGTCAGCGCCTGCCTGGCATAGATACCTGCCGGAACCCCGCGCGGGTCGGCCAGGGCCAGACGGCCGTTTCCGAGCGCCTTGTCCAGCGCAAAGCCGGGTGCGACCGCGATCTTGAGCGAACTGCTGCGCGGCGCTGCGATGACGAGGACATTGCGCAGGAAGGAAACCCGCGTGCGCGGACGCAGAAAGCCCTTCTGTTCCACCTCGTCCATCCATGCCTCATCTGCAGAGATGAAAAGGTCCGCGTTTGCGCCGGCCTCGATCTGGCGAGCAAGGGCCGAAGACCCGGCGAACGAGATCCGCGGGCGGGCATGCCCCTTGGCCGCCCAGCCGTCTGCGGCGGCGTTCATGGCTTCCTGCAGGCTGGCTGCGGCGAGCACGAGTGGCCCGGTCCTGGCACCTGCTGCATGGGCAAGCGGTGCGGCCACAAGCAGGGCGAAAGAAAGGATCAGGCCGATCAGGCGAGAGAAGACAGTCAATTCAGGGATCTCCGCGAGTGCTATATACGATGATATATGGCGTGTCCCGAATGGCAAGTGCGTCCTGGTGATCGGGGCTGGGCGCAGACGGATAGTGAAGTGATTCTCGCGAGGACACGCTGTCCCGGCAGGTCGGAAGGAAAATTATCGGGAGAGACTTGGAAAAGCGTTTCTCGAGAACCTGCATCTGCGGCTGATCGACTTTGCCCGTTCGGAATTATTGCCGTGCGGCACCGGGGCGAAGTTGGCGGAGGTGACTAGACGCAAGATGCAGCCAATTCGGCCATGCTCTGGCGATGCTGCATCGCGTTAACGCAGGTTAGCGCATCGCAGGATTGTGTGGCGATGGCGGCACGAAATGTCCGATCCCGGGAATGTCCTTTGCCTCGAGCCTTTCTATGTGAAACGTCAAGGCTACAATCGGCAAGTTCTGGTAAATTCCCGGCGTATCTGTTATAAGTGAAATGTCGCTTGGGAACGAACCAACAAGAACAACAAGGTCCAAGTGCATTTGGGGGCAATATCGATCCGTTCAGTCCAATGACGGATCGCAAGGTCGGCAAATTGGAAACGCCGACCGTTTGAGTGGGGATGCTGAATGAAGGTCGCAGACGAAAGATTTATGGGATTCGAAGCCGGGAACGACCGCAAGAGCGGGCGAGCCAGCCGCTTTGCGTGTTCCGCGCCTGAAGACATGGAAGGCGAGAGTGAACACGATGCACGCGGATTGGTACTTGCCATAGCGCTCTGCGTAGCTTGCTGGGCCGCGCTGGGATATTTCCTGCTGGGCTGATCGGCAGCCGGTCAAGACCGGTTTCGGATCGAAGAGGCGCCAACGGCGATCAGCCGGTTGGCGCCTCTGTGCTTTTGGGGGCTTCGGACGTGTCGGGCAGCCAGCCGCCGGCCGTCGCAGCATAGAGCCGCGCCACGTTCTGGTACTGGCTGGTCCGAGCCTCCAGCAACGCAAGATTGGCCCGCTGAAACGTGCGGTTGGCGTCGAGAACCTGAAGCACGCCGCTGTTGCCTACTTCAAAACTGCGCCGTGACAGGTAGAGCGAACGGTCTGCGACTTGCGCTGCATCCACGCGCGCGGCCAGTTCGCGGCTGTCATTGCCCAAGGCGGACAGGAGGCCGGACACCTGGCCGAAGGCTTCGGTTACGACTTCGCGATACTGGGCGGCTGCTGCCTGTGCCTCGGCCTCGGCGCCGCGCTTGTTGGCCTTCAGGGTGCCGCCGTGGAAGATCGGCGCGGTCAGCCCGGCGAAGATGTCGAAGGCATTGAACTTGCTGCTGGTGATCCGGTCGGGCTGCGAGGTCGACTGCGTGATCGATGCACCCAGGGTGATGTCTGGGTAGAGATCGGCGGTGGCGACGCCGACGGCAGCAACCGCGGCGTGAAGCCGCGCTTCCGCTTCCAGGATATCGGGGCGCTTTCGTACCAGGGCGGAGGGCATGGCTACCGGGATCTTGCCCGGCAGGACAAAGTCGTCGAGGCTGAAATCGGTCGGCCCGAGCTGCGCCGGAGAGATTCCCAGCAATGTCGCCAGCATGGCGCGTCCTTGCGCCAGTTCCTGTTCGAGCGAGGGCAGGCTTGCCCGGTCGCCGGCAAGCTGGCCTTGCGCGCTGAGCACTTCGACAAGCGTTCCCGAACCGGCGTTCTGGCGCTTGCGGGTCAGGTCGAGATTGCGTTCGTCTTCTGCCAGCAGGCGGTTCTGCGTGGCGATCGTATCGTTGAGCGCAGCGATCGCCAGGACCTGGGTGACGACGCGTCCGGCGATCACCAGGTGCGCTGCCTCGGTGGCGCGTTCCTGCGCCTCGGCCTGCGCAGCGGCTTGCTCCAGTGCGCGGCGGTTGCGCCCGAACAGGTCGAGGTCGTACCGCACGCCTGCGCCGAGCGTATAGAGGTCGAATTCCGGATTCTTGATACCGCCCGAACCGAAGCGATCGGAAAGGCCGAACGCTGCCAGATTGACCTTCTGGTATTCGGCGCGGGCATTGGCATCGACCTGCGGCAGAGACCGCCCTGCGACGGCAGCGATGCGCTGGCGTGCCTTTTCCAGTGTCGCCCGGCTGGCGGCAAGGCTGTGATTTCCGCTCATGGCCTGCGCGACGAGCGCGTCGAGGCGCGCCGACTGGAAAGCCTTCCACCACTGCAGCTGCGGCCCGGCAGCGAGTTCGGCGTGTCCTTTGCCATCGCTGGCATAGCCAACTTCGGCCGACGGCGCTGGGGGGCGCGCGAAATCGGGGCCCACGCTCGTGCAGGCGCTGGCGAGGAGGAGCGGAAGCAGCGCCACGGTCTTGCGTTTCATGTCATTCCCCATGCGGTAGCGTTGCCGCGTCAACTTTGCCTGTCTGGCGGCCGCGCAGGAGCAGCACGAGTGGCATCGTGACAACGGTGGCCAGAAATATCAGGTGATAGACAGAGATGTCGCCGACCATGGCGGCCTGCCGCATGATCTGGGCTTTTATGCCCGCCAGGGCCTCTACCGAATTGAAATCGAAGTCGGGCCTCATGTACTGCATGATCGGATTGTCGGGCCTGACGCCCTGGACGAGGCTGTTCTGCGATTGCGCGGCGAAGTGGCTGTATTGAAACTGCAGCAGCGAAATGCCCGCTGCATTGCCGATATTGCGGGTCAAGGCATACATCGCCGTGCCTTCGTTGCGGAGCCGCGGCTGCAGCGTTGAGAACGCAACGACCGAGAGCGGTACGAACAGCAGGCCACTTCCCAGCCCCAGCACGAAGCCGGTCACCACCAGCGTACGCTCATCGACGAAGAGGTCTAAGTTCGAATACATCAGCATGCCGATGCTCATGATGATCATGCCCGTCAGCAGCAGGAACCGGGCTTCGATCAAAGCGACCAGTCGCGTTACCGCGATCATCGCGATCATGGCGCCCAAAGTGCGCGGCAGGCTGACCAGACCGGTCTGCATGGCCGAATAGCCGAGGAGCGACTGTGTCATGACCACGATCATCGGCATCGATGCGAAGGTCACCATGCCAAGGAGGGTGTTGACCAGGGTGCTGACGGCGAAATTGCGATCCTTGAACAGTTCGGGGCGAATGAACGGGTTCGCACTCGTCGCAAGATGGATTGTCGCAAGATATAGCGCGATGACGAGGATGAGGCCGTAGATCCTGATCTCGTTGGAATCGAACCAGTCGAGATGTTCGCCGCGGTCGAGCAGGAGCTGAAGTGCTGCCAGGGCAATGGATATCGTCAGAAATCCGAACTTGTCGAACGGCGGGCATTCCCGATTTTGACGGCGAACCAGGAAAACGAGCATGCCGATAAAGGCCAGAATGCCGAAAGGGACATTGATGAAGAACACCCAGCGCCAGCTCAGGGTGTCGGTAAGATAGCCGCCCAGCGTTGGACCGATGATCGGACCGGCCAGAGAGCCAATCGTGAATATCGCCATGGCCTTGGCGTGATCTTTGGGCGGATTGATATCGAGGAGGATGGCCTGACTGAGGGGCACGAGAGCCGCTCCGCAGCTGCCTTGCAGGAACCGGGCGAAGACGATCGTGCCAAGGTCCGTCGAAATTCCGCACAGCATCGAAGCCAGCGTGAAGCCGCCGACTGAAAAGAGCATGACGTTCTTGCGGCCCACGCGGCCGGCGAGCCATCCGCTGAGCGGCGTCGCGATTGCGCCCGCCACGAGATAGGAAGTCAGCACCCACAGCACCTGCTCCTGAGAAGCGGACAGGCTGGCCTGCATGTGCGGAAGGGCAACGTTGGCGATCGTGATGTCGACGAAGACCATCGTCGAGGCAATCATCGAGGGGATCGTGATGAGGATGCGCCGCGCCGGCGAAGGGTACTGGATGGGCTGTTCGGAGCTCACGACGGGGCCGGTCCTTCGCTGCGCTTACTGCTTGGCAGCAGGAGAGTTGGGCGGGCTGTCGGCCCTGAAAAGGTGGCGTTCGTGGCCGGTGTCGACTTCGACGCTGGCGCTCAGCCCGGCTCCGAGCGGCAGGCCATCGGGCAGGTGATCGATGGCGATCTGGACGGGCAGGCGCTGGACCACCTTGATCCAGTTGCCTGTCGCATTGTCGGCCGGGAGGACGGAAAAGCTCGATCCGGTGCCCGGGCTGAAGCTTTCGACGCGACCGTGCAATTCCAGGTCGGGATAGGCGTCGATCGTGATCGTGGCCGGCTGTCCCATGCGCATGTAGCGCAGTTGATCTTCCTTGAAGTTCGCCTGGACCCAATAGTGCAGCCCGGTCATCATGAAGACAGGACGACCCGGCGAGACGTAGTTGCCGGCCTGAAGCTGGTTTACCCGGGTGACCACACCGTCCTGCGGTGCACGCACGACGGCATCGTTGAGATTGATCCTGGCCTGAGCGAGTTGTGCAGCCGCCTTGCGCACGTCGGGCTGGCTGTCGATCGGGCCTTCCACCTGACCGGACAGCTCGGCGCGCAGGCTGTCCGCCTTGGCCTTAGCAGCGGCAATCGCATCGCGCGCGGTGCGCATGGCAGTCGTCGCCTGGTCGTACTGCGCCTTGGAAGAAATCCCTTCCGCCACGAGCGATTTCTGACGGGCGGCCTCGCTGGTTGCAAAATCGTAGCGCGCCTGCGCTGCGCTGACCTGCGAAAGTGCCTCGCGGTAATCGGCCCGGAGCGACTGCACATCGGTGCGCGCGGTAGCGAGGGTTGCTTCGGCTTCGGCGACTGCGGACTTGAAGCTGTTGGCTTCGATCCGGAACAGGACGTCGCCCTTACTGACGCGCTGGTTCTCCTTCACCTCCACCGAGATGACCTTGCCCGAAATGCTCGGGCTGATGGCGACCATGCCGGTTTGCAGCGAAGCGTTGTCGGTCGATTCGTAGCGGCCGCTCCAGAAATAGCCGACCAGAGCAATAAGCAGGACGATTGCCGGTCCGGCGATCATCAGGATCGTACGACGGCTGCGCTTGCGAGGCGGGACGACCGGCTCGGCTGCGCTGTCGGCTGATATGGTGCTCTGCGCGTTCATGCGACTTCCTGTCTCAATTTGCAGCAGGCTTATACTAAGCATGGATAGTATCTGCAACAGGAAGATCGGGCGATCCATGCGCCGTTGTCAGTGTCAGGGCTGGACCGGCTCCGTCGCTTCGCGGGCAGGCAGGCGCGATCGGGTCGGAAAATCGCCCGACCCGGTGATTTGCTTCGCTAATCCGTCAGGGCGGCAAATGGCCGCAAGCCGAGCTCAGCCGGCGAAGAAAGCCTTCACATCGTTCATGAACCGATCGAACTGGTCATGATGCAACCAGTGTCCGGCATCTTCGTACTCGATCAGGCGCGCAGTCGGGAAATGGTCCATGCGGCCATCGAGGGCGGGACTGGAAGCGAAGCTGTCCTTACCCCACAGCATCAGGATCGGACAGGTGATCGCTTCCCACAGGGAGATCACGTGCTCTCCCGGAAGGTCCACAACCGGCCAGATATTGAGGTAGTTGTCGAACTTCCAGCTCCAGGTACCATCCTCGTTCCGGCTCGCGCCATGAATGGTAAGGTGCCGGGCCTGCTCGACGGTAAGGAAGGAATTCTCCGCCTTCATCCGTTCGTAGGCATCGCGCAGCGTCAGGTACTTGCGCGGAGTGCGCCCGGCAGCCTGTCGCTTCTTGGAAATCCAGTCTCGCAGCCGTTCGGACGAGCAGTCACCCAGCATTTGGCGGCGTTCTTCAAGGTTCGGGCCAAGGCCCTCGATGTTGACCAGTCTCTCGACTTTCTCGGGATAGAGGCCGGTGAAACGCGTGGCGATGTTGCCGCCAAGCGAATGGGCCATGATCGTCACCTTGTCGTAGCCCAGCGTGTGGACGAGCTGGGCGAAGTCGTAGACATAGGCGTCCATCGCATAGTTGCCCTCGGACGACCAATCGCTGTCACCATGCCCGCGCAGGTCCGGGCAGATCACGTGCCAGTCGCGACGCAGTTCCTCGGCCACCCAGTCCCAGCTGCGACAATGATCGCGCCCGCCGTGCTGGAGAATCAGCGGCGGTGCCTCGGGATTGCCCCAGTCCACGTAATGCAGACGCAGGCGTTGTGAGACGAAGCGGTTCGATGTCGGTCCGAGTAGGCGTTCCATGGCTTTCAAGTGGAACCTCCAGGGCGCAAGGTCAATCGCGCTTCCGTTGCCCCCGGAGTTAGGGGCGCAGGTGTGCATTTGCGGGGATGAAACTAATCCTTGCGACGCTCAAGCTTGGCAAACCGGCCCCCTTGCTCCTATCTCCGGCAGCGAAAAGCTTTCCGCACAGGTTTCACACAAGAGGTTAGACGTGGCGACGACGCACAAGACCCGCATGCTCATTATCGGTTCCGGCCCGGCCGGACTTTCTGCCGCGATCTACGGTGCCCGTGCAGGCATGGAGCCGATCGTCGTGCAGGGCCTCCAGCCGGGCGGCCAGCTCACCATTACCACCGATGTCGAGAATTACCCCGGTTTCCGAGAGGTTATCCAGGGCCCCTGGCTGATGCAGGAAATGCAGGCCCAGGCTGAACATGTCGGCACCCGCATGATGTGGGACACGATCACGTCGGTCGATCTGTCGGGCGAGAAGTTCACGGCGCAGGGCGACAGCGGCGACGTTTACGAGGGCGACACGCTGGTCATCGCCACCGGCGCGCAGGCGCGCTGGCTCGGCGTTCCGGGCGAGCAGGAACTCTCGGGCAAGGGCGTCTCCGCCTGCGCCACCTGCGATGGCTTCTTTTATCGCGGCAAGAAGGTCGTGGTCATCGGCGGCGGCAACACCGCCGTTGAAGAAGCCCTCTACCTCACCAACCATTCAGAGGACGTCACCCTGATCCACCGCCGCGATTCCCTTCGCGCCGAGAAGATCCTGCAGGACCGCCTCTTTGCGCACCCCAAGATCAACGTCGTGTGGAACAAGCGCGTCGACAGCTTCCTGGGCGGCGGCGAGGGCGGTGGCCTGCGGGCGCTCAAGCTGATCGACACGGTGACCGGCGAGGAAAGCGAGATCGAGACCGAAGGTGCCTTCGTCGCCATCGGCCACGCCCCCGCGACCGAACTGTTCAAGGGGCAACTCGCCATGGACGATACGGGCTACCTGCTCGTCGAGCCGGGTACGCCCAAGACCGACGTCCCGGGCGTATTCGCCTGCGGCGACGTGATGGACCACGTCTACCGCCAGGCGATCACCGCTGCCGGCACCGGCTGCATGGCCGCGCTCGACGCCGAGCGCTTCCTCGCCGAAAAGGAATTCGCCGAGGCGGCCAAGGTCGAAGCCTGAGCCATTTCTGATTGCCTCCCCGTTTCCCATGAGGAAGCGGGGAGTGCCGGCAGGCGGTTCGGCACGTTCGGCCGCCTGCAATTGCACGCCCCGCCAGACCGCTGATCGTCTGAGGTCGTTCGGGGTGAGGGCGGTCGAAGGCGCTACTGTGCCTCCAGCACCGCGATAACCTGTTCCACCAGCCAGTCTTGCGCATGAAGCTCTACGTAGCTGTGGGTCGCATCGGGGCAGATCCGGATGCGGGTGTCGCTCTTGTTCCACTTTGCAAGGAACGCCTGTCCGGTCCGGTCGCGCGCGGCGACCAGAAAGCGGATGCAGCCCCGATAGGTCGCAATGCCCTCGGCCATCTCGGCGGCAAGACCGGATAGCCCGGCCGATGCAGGGCGCGCGGCCGACAGGAGACTGCGCAGGAGCTTGCCGATCGAGACCTTGCCGGTCAGCAGGCGGCGGATTGCGGCAGGATCGGTGAGGCGGCGGCGATAGTGGTCGCGGACCACTTCGGCGGGTTCGTCGCGCGCATCGTTGTCGATCGTCCACGGGTTGGACAGCACCATCGCATCGATCCCCGCGCCGCGCGTCAGCATCAGCGCACTGGCGGCATCGCAGTTGCCGAAGGCGACGATCTTGATGACCTGCGGGCATTCGCGGCGCAATGCTGCGAGGGCCGCGGCTATGTCTGGCGCACTGGAGCGGAATTCGCCATTCACTCCCTCGCTGTCCCCGACGCCACGGCGATCGAAGCGCATGACGGGGTAACCGCGGCCAGCAATCCGGGCAGCGAATTTGGCCTGTCCGTTCCATGCCCCGGCGCGCACTTCGTTGCCGCCGCTGACGAGGAGCAGGGCGACGGTGCCGGGCGCATCGTCCAGCGTTGCGGCCAGCCGGGCGCCTTCGCATTCGAACAGGAAATGGCGTCGGTTCATTCCGTGGCGCCCCAGGTCAGGATCGCGGCGAGGGCGTCGGCCTGATCGGGGTCTTCACCCGGTTCCGCGCGCAGCCACAGACCGCTACCGCCGATTTCGGCCTGTTCGATCAGTCTTGCCGTATCCGTGGCGATCGTGGGCTCGAATTCCCGCCAGAATTCTGGCGAGAGGGGATAACCGGCAAGCTCGATGCCCTGCTCCCTGGCGCGCTTGGCCAGATCTTCTCGGCTTTCCTCGCGTCCAGCCTCACGGCTCGCGAGAATTCGCGCACGCAGCATCTGGCGCAGGATCGAGGCGGCCTTCACCGGGGCATAGTGCCAGGTTGGAAGGCCGTCCGGCGTGAACATGCAGCCACCGCGAATGCCCAGAACGTGGGTCGCGCGAAACTGCTTTGCAGCAGCGTCCATTGCGCTGCGCCAGGCTGTGGGCACCTGCCGGTCGAGCTGTTGCAGGCTCTCGTTGCAACCGGGAAGGTCCGGCAGAATGCAGTCGATCCCGGCCGAGTCGAGGCGGCGCATCGTCTCCACCGTCAGGCGACGCAGCTTGTTGCCTTCATCGAACAGCGCCGGGACTATCAGCAACCGCGTTTTGCGATTGCGATCGAAGCTGAGGGCATGTTCGTCGACGAAGCCACCGGCGGGCAGCGGACAGGGCCAACTCGCCGGTGTCACCGCCGGATCAGGCCTCGGCGCGCTTGGACTTGGTGAATTCGAGCAGGCCGCCGAAGGTTTCGAGCATTTCGCCGTCGATCTCGTCGTCTTCGATCACGATGTCTAGGCGGTCCTCGATCTCGGTCAGGAGCCCGGCAACCGCCATCGAATCGAGTTCGGGCAGGTGACCGAACAGGCCCGTTTCGGCATCGAACGTGTCGGCCTGTCCCTGCGCGAGTCCGAGGACATCCGTCAGGATGCGACGCAGCAGCAGGTCGGTATCGTCTTGCATGGCCCCCTCAACAAAGCGTTGTACTTTGGCCAGCGGCTCTAGCCGCCCTTCGCACTTGCGGCAAGACGTCGCAGGCCGATCCGCGCGACGATGAGCCAGTTGTGCGGATCGAAGGGGCGAAACATGTCCAGTCGGTAGCGGGGCCGCACCTGTTCCATCCAGTCGCGCTTGTAGGGATCGTCGCCGGTACCGAAGTCTACCAGCGTCACCCGGTCGACGTCGATGACGTGCCGGAACAGCGCCGCGCTCAGGATGGAGCCGGGCGAAAGCGGCTTGGCGCTCTCGCGGTGGGCCAGCTTGTGAATGAAAGCTGTCTTGCCTTCGACCGTCCACATCTGCGCGGCGATGGCCGGGCCTTCGGGATCTTCGGCGGCCCGGGCGATGCCGAGACGCAGGCGACCTGCTTCGCCTTCGGCCTGTGCAAAGGCGCGCAGGAAGGTCGGAGATCCTTCTTCGGGCTTCCAGCTTTCGGCATAGATCGCCTCGTATTGCTCCCAGGCCAGCGCATCGAAGCGGGTGAGAACCTCGACGGCAACTTTCTTCGTCTTGCGCTTGAGCGTCGTGCGGAGCTTGCCGGGGCGCCCGGCGATATAGTCGTCGTAGCTGCGGCCCGAGATTGCGAGGACATGATTTGTGTCGCTGGCCTCGCGCATGACCAGCCAGCCGGCCTTGCGGAAGGCGGATTCGACGCGCGATGCAGAGTCGTCCTCGTCTGGCAGTCCGGAGAGCGTCAGGCGGCGCGCCTTTCCGGCCAGATCGTGGGCGATTTGGGTGAGCAAGCCTTCAGCCTGCGGTACCGGCGAAAGCACCGGTCGGAACCGGAAAGTGTACCAGTTCGCCAGTGCCGAGAGGTGGCCGCCATTGCCGGTGAGCGGCAGGACGGCCACCGCATCGCCTTCGCGCGCTACGGCGATCGTCGGTGCGATGGCGCAATGCTTGCCAAGCGCTTCCCACCATGCAAGGCGATCGAAGGGCGCGGACTGGCATTCCGGCGAGAGCAGCCTTGCAAGCTGTGCGTCGGATTGCAGTTCCTTAAGATCGGAGTGATATTCGATCTTTACCACGATACCTTCCAGAACCTCGCGGGAGCAGTTCCACCAAAATGCGCGGCAAGAGCGAAAATCCGGTCCTTCCGCTCGACCATCTCGTCCTTCGCGGGGACGATGCGGCCGATGCTCTCGTGCTGCGCGAGGGCGTTCTTAACTACAAGGACTTAAGAACGCGTGTCTCTCGTCTTGCTGCCTGGCTGGCGCAGGAAGTGCCGCAGCAAGGCGCGCGCGTGGCGAGCTGGGCGGCCAAGGGCGAACTGACCTGCCTGCTGCCGCTTGCTGCAGCGCGTGCCGGACTGGTTCACGTGCCGGTCAATCCGCTGCTCAAGCATGCGCAAGTCGCGCATATCCTTGCGGACAGCGGCGCGGCCATGTTGATCGGAACGCCTGCGCGCCTCAAGACGCTGGGTGAGGGCGATGTCCCTCACGAATGCCGCGTTATCGAGGAGCCTGCGGCCTTGGCCGCGGCGGCGGACCTTGGGGGGCACATGGGGCCCTCGAGCGTCGATCCGCAGGCGCTGGCTGCAATCCTCTACACCAGCGGATCGACCGGGCGACCCAAGGGCGTCATGCTCAGCCATGCCAACATGTGGCTGGGGGCAGAGGCCGTGGCCGATTATCTGGGGCTGGCAGGCGATGACCGCACCCTGGCGGTGCTGCCGCTCTCGTTCGACTACGGGCAGAACCAGCTGTTCTCGACATGGTATGCGGGCGGCTGCGTCATCCCGCTCGATTACCTGCTCCCACGCGACCTGGTGAAAGCGGTCGAGCGCCACGGCATCACGACGCTCGCGGCGGTCCCGCCCCTCTGGGTGCAGGTCAGCGAACTCGATTGGCCGGCAGAGACCGCCGGAAAGCTGCGCCGCCTGACCAACAGCGGCGGTGCGCTTACCGTCGATCTGGTCCGCCACTTGCGTGCGCTGTTCCCGCAGGCCCGGCTTTTCCCGATGTACGGGCTGACCGAGGCGTTCCGCTCGACCTATCTCGATCCTGCGCTTGTCGACACGCACCCCACCTCGATGGGCACGGCGATTCCCCATGCCGAGATCCTCGTCATCAACGATGCGGGCGAACTGGCCGCTGATGGCGAGGAGGGGGAGCTGGTCCATTGCGGGCCGCTCGTCGCGCAGGGTTACTGGCAGGATCCGAAGCGCACGGCCGAGCGCTACAAGCCGGCGCCCGCAAGCTCTTCCTATGGCGGCACCGCCGTCTGGTCGGGCGACCGGGTACGGCGCGAAGCGGACGGACTGCTCTATTTCGTCGGGCGCCGCGATGCGATGATCAAGAGCGCGGGCAACCGCATCAGTCCGCAGGAGATCGAGGAAGCCGCGCTCGCCACCGGCCTCGTTGCCGAGGCGGTGGCGCTCGGCCTTGCCGACGAACGGCTGGGTCAGGCGGTCCACCTGATCGTCAGGGCGGCCCCCGGCGCTGAAAACCCCGAACAGGAATTGCCCCGTAAACTCATGCAGGAACTGCCGAATTTCATGCAGCCCAAAGTCATTCACTGGCGCGCGGCCATGCCGATCGGCCCCAATGGCAAGATCGACCGCACCGGTCTGCAGACGGAGCTGGCGGCATGAAGGCGCTCGGTCCGATTCCCGCCGGGTTCACTTCCATCGACGGCGTGCTGGCTGTGGGCGGCAAACCGGTGACGCATTGGGTTGACCAAGCCGGCGGAACCCCGCTGTTCCTTTATTCGGCCGACCGCGTGCGCGACCGGGCTGCGGCGCTGCGTGCGGCGATGCCCGAGCGGCTGTCGCTGCATTACGCGGTGAAGGCCAATCCCTTTGCGCCGCTGCTTTCGGCAATGGCCGGCCTTGTCGATGGCTTCGACATTGCCTCTGGCGGAGAGCTGGAGATCGTGCGACGTGCCGGGATCGCGCTCGACAGGGTCAGTTTTGCAGGGCCGGGCAAGCGCGATGCGGAACTGGAAGCGGCGATCCGGGCCGGGGTGACGCTCAATCTCGAATCCGAGGGCGAGGCGGCGCGGGCACTGGCGATCGCAGGTCGGCTGGGCGTCACGTCGCGACTGGCGATCCGGGTGAACCCCGATTTCGACCTCAAGGGCTCGGGCATGAAGATGGGCGGCGGCGCCAAGCCGTTCGGCATCGATGCCGAGCGTGTGCCCGCTCTCGTGCGCGAAGTGATCGCCAGCGGTGCCGAATGGCGCGGGTTCCACATATTCGCAGGCAGCCAGGCGCTCTCCGCCGAGGCCATTGCCGAGACCCAGGGCCAGACCCTCGATCTGGCGGCGCGCCTTGCGCAGGAGAGTGGAGCGCCACTGCCGCACTGCAATCTGGGCGGAGGCTTCGGCATTCCCTATTTCCCGGGCGACGAACCGCTCGACCTGTCTTTTGTCGGCGCCCGGCTGGCCGAGCGCTTCGAGAAGCTGCCCGACAGCCTGCGCGAAACCCGTTTCTGCATCGAGCTGGGGCGCTATCTCGTCGGCGAATCAGGTGTTTACATCACGCGCATCGTCGACCGGAAAGTCAGCCACGGCGAAGTTTTTCTGATCACCGACGGGGGGTTGCATCATCAGCTCGCCGCCTCAGGAAACTTCGGAACCGTTGTGCGCCGCAACTATCCCTCGGCCATTGCCACGCGCTTCGGTGCAGAGGTCGAGGAGGAGGCTTCCATCGTCGGCTGCCTGTGCACACCGCTCGACAAACTGGCGGACAAGGGCGGGTTCCCTCGCGCTGACGTCGGTGATCTCGTGGCGGTGTTCTGTGCCGGGGCCTATGGTGCCAGCGCCAGCCCGGCCAGTTTCCTGGGGCAGGGACCGGCCCGCGAGCTGCTGGTCTGAAAAAGCCGTAAGGATTTAGGTATTTGCGCGTCCCTTTTTGGGACCTGCTGCCAATTGGCCTCTCAAGGCTAACGCTATGTTCACCCTTTTGACCGATAGCGGAAGCCGGATTTCGCCAGGTCCGCCGCTCTCGTGAGGATTGCGGCGGGTTGGCGCAGTGAGGGAAGTGCCCATGCCGTATCGCCGTCTGACCCGCCTGCTCGCCGTTTGCGCGCTTGCCGGCGTGACTCTCAGCGGATGTGCAGGCGGCGGTGCCGCGCCCGAGCTTCCCCCGGCCTCCTTTGTTGCAATGCAGGAAGGGCCGGGCGAGGAATATGTCATCGGCCCTCTGGATGAACTGACCATTTTCGTATGGCGCAATCCCGAACTGGGCGCGAAAGTGCAGGTCCGTCCCGACGGGCGCATCACCACGCCACTGATCACCGACATGCCTGCCGTGGGCAAGACCCCCTCGATGCTGGCGCAGGACATCCGCCTGCAGCTTTCCCAGTACATCGAGGACCCGCTGGTCTCGGTTATCGTCAACAAGTTCGCGGGAACCTTCAGCCAGCAGATCCGCATTGTCGGCGCGACCGAGAAGCCGGCGTCTATTCCCTACCGTGCCAACATGACCGTGCTGGACGCGATGATCGCGGTGGGCGGCCTGTCCGAATATGCGGCGGGCAACAAGGCGCACCTGATCCGCTTCGACAAGTCGACCGGCAAGCAGAAGGAATATGCCCTGAGGCTGGGCGATCTGCTGAAGAAGGGGGACAGCAAGGCCAACGTCATGCTCAGCCCCGGTGACGTCATCATCATCCCCGAAAGCATGTTCTAAGAGGGGCCGGCGCACGCGATGAACTCTCTCTACGAAGAGCTGCTGGCCGCAATCCACAGCGTCTGGCACCGGCGCTGGATTGCCCTGGGCATTGCCTGGGGCATCTGCCTGTTGGGTTGGCTGGTCGTGGCGCTGATCCCCAACAGCTACGAATCGCGCGCGCGCATCTTCATCCAGCTCGACGACGCGCTGGCCGAACAGGTGGGCATCGGCGTTGCCGACAAGAAGCGTGACATCGAACGCATCCGCCAGACCCTCACAAGCGCGGTGAACCTTGAAAAGGTCGTGCGTTCGACCCGCATCGGCGACACGATCGAAGCACCCAAGCAGATGGAAGCGGCGGTCCTCGCCCTGGCCAAGAACGTCAAGGTTATCAGTCAGCAGGACAACCTCTTCGAGATCACCGCGACCGCCAATTATTCGTCGTTCTCCGATGCGGAAAACGCCAAGCTTGCCCAGAATATCGCCCAGAAGCTGATCGATATCTTCCGCGAGGAAAACCTGTCGGGCAATCGCGGCGAGATGGTCGAGACGCTGGAGTTCGTGAACCAGCAACTCGCCCAGCGCGAGAAGGAACTCGAATCGGCCGAGCAGAAGCGCACAGCGTTCGAGGCCGAGCATCCCGAATTCGCTCTTGGCGGGGCGGCCAGCGCACAGCGCCTTGAATCCTCGCGCGCCGAACTGCGCGGCGTGGAGGCCGATCTCGCCGCCGCACAGGCCGCGCTTGCCGCCATCGACGGCCAGCTTGCCGGTACGCCCAGGACCATCCCCGGGGGTAGCGCCGGCGGTGCATCGGCGGCTCTGGCACAGGCCCAGTCGAACCTTGCAGCCCTGCGCGCCCGTGGCCTTACCGAAGAGCATCCCGACGTGATTGCCGCGCGCAACCAGATCGCCTCGCTCAAGGGACCGGCGGCGCAGGAAGCGGCCAACGGGGTCGGTACGCCGAACCCGGCCTTTACCTCGCTGCAGTCGATCCGCGCCGAACGCCAGGCCAATGTGCAGGCGCTGATTTCCCGCAAGGCCGCATTGCAGTCCGATCTCGCCGGGCTGACCGCGCAGGCGATCCAGAACCCGGAATTCGCCAGCCAGGCCCAGCGGATCAACCGCGACTATGACGTCCTGCGCTCGCAGTACGACAAGCTCCTGCAGGACCGCGAGGAACTGCGCCTGCGCGGCGAAGTGAAGACCGAGCGCGAGGCCGTGAAGTTCGAAGTCGTCGATCCGCCGACGACGCCGCGCGCCCCGGTGGCGCCCAACCGCCCGATCCTGCTGCTGGGCGTGCTGGTCGTCGGCATCGGCGGCGGCTGCGCGGGTGCCTTCGCGCTCAGCAAGGTGCGCTCCGTCTATGCGACGGCAGCGGGTCTGGAGCGTTCGATCGGCCTGCCGGTGCTCGGCGCGATCTCTCAGAACCTGACCGATGCGGCCCGTGCGCTGCGCAAGCGCCGCCTCAAGTATTTCTACGGCGCCAGTGCCGCGCTCTGCGGGCTCTTCGTCGTGCTGCTCGCAGTCGAATTCATCCAGCGCGGCATGGTGGCCTGAAGGGAACGAGCGATGACCGAGCACTCCCGCATCCCGCTTCCCGGCAAGGCCGCTCCCGGTGGATCGCTGATCGAGCGCGCCACCGGTGGCCTCGCTCTCAACAGCCTGATCGCCAAGCCCGCGCCGATCCCGCCCGAGGTGGCGAGCAGGATCCCCAAGCCGGCGCCGCCCGCAGTCGAGCAGCCTGCAGTACAGCCGCCAGCAGAACGGTCGCCTGCCGCGCAGGCTGCGCAACCAGACCCTGCCGTCGAGGTACCTCAACCAGCCGCGCAAGTGGCTGCTGCCCCGCAATCGCCTCCCGCTTCGCAGGAACGCACCGAATTCCGCGGCGTTCATCATCCCGTCGACCGCAATCGCCTGCGCGATCAGGGCCTGATCGTGCCCGAAGGGGCGGTGACCGCGAGCCTTGAGGAGTTCCGCATCGTCAAGCGGCAGCTGCTCCTCCAGTGCGCCGACTTGCGCCGCCAGAACGCAGGACCCGTCGCACAGCGCCTGCTCATCAGTTCTCCGCACCCGGGCGAGGGCAAGACCTACTGCGCGCTCAACCTCGCGCTTTCCATCGCGGCCGAAAAGGAAAGCGAAGTCCTTCTCGTCGATGCCGATTTCGCCAAGCCGTCGATTCTTTCCGCGCTCGGACTGCCCGGCGGTCCGGGGCTGATGGATGCGCTGATGGACGAGAGTATCGACGTTGCCGATTGCGTGCTGGGCACGGATATCCCGGGCCTCTGGGTGCTGCCGGCTGGTGACACCTCGAACACCGACAGCGAATACCTTTCCAGCTCGCGAACCCGCCGTGTGCTCGATCGCCTGACGCAAGGCGCACCGAACCGCGTGGTGATCTTCGATTCGCCGCCCGCGCTGGCAGCTTCGCCCGCCGCGGAGCTGGCCAAATACGTCGGTCAGGTCGTGGTGATCGTACGCGCGGATCGAACCGGGCAGGGGGCGCTAGAAGATGCGATCTCGCTCCTCGGTGCCTGCCCCAATGTGCAGCTTCTTCTGAACGCGGCGCAATTCAGCCCGAGCGGCCGTCGTTTCGGCACTTACTACGGATATCAGGGATGACGGCGAAGCGACGCCTCCGGACCGGCTTGACCGGCCTGGCGACGATGGCGGCGCTGGCGGCCCTGTCGCTGCCTGCCGCAGTGCACGCGCAGACGCTTGGCTACGAAGGCGTCGGCGGGGGCGGGATGGACGGCGACCAGGCATCGGACGGTGCAGGCTCAGACACGTATTCCCCGCCAAAGGCGAAGGCGCGTGGCGGTCGGGGAGGCGGCCAGCGCCGCTATGCGATTCAGCCCTATATCCAGGTCGATCAGATCGTCGACGCGGAGCTTTCGCCGGGCGATGACGTGCTCACTTACACGCAGGTTGCGGTCGGGGTCGATGCCAGCATCGTCGGGCAGCGCAATGCGGTTTCCGCCTCCGTGCGTTACGCGCGTCAGATCGGCTGGAGTGGCAAGGCGCGCGATGGCGATACCATCAGTGGACTCGTAAGCGGTTATGCCACGGTAACGCCAGGCGTGACGCTGGAGGCAGGTGCGCTTGCGACCCGGGTCAGCGTTGAAAACGGCGGCTCTGCGCTGGGCAGCAGTCTGGTTGGCGGCGACTCCTCGTCCAACATCTATTCTGTCTATGGCGGACCTTCGGTGGCAACCCGGGCCGGTGACGTTTCGATCAATGCCAACTACCGCGCCGGTTACACCAAGGTCGACCGGCCCAATGCCTACATTGGCGACGCTGGCGGCGCATCGGGCGATATTTTCGACGAGAGCGTCTCGCACGTTGCCGATGTCGAGGCGGGCGTGGCGCCTTACGAGATCCTGCCCGTTGGCTTGGCCGTCGCGGGCAGCTTCTATCAGGAGGACATCTCCAACCTCGATCAGCGCGTGCGTGACATGCAGGCGCGCGCCATGGTTACGGTGCCGGTCAGCCGCACGGTCCAGGCCGTCGGTGCGATCGGGTACGAAGACGTCGAGGTGTCCAGCCGCGATGCCGTGCGCGATGCAGACGGCAACCCGGTGATCGGCAGGAACGGTCGCTTCAGGACAGACAAGAGCGCGCCGCGCCAGATCGCCTATGACGTGGAGGGCCTGATCTGGGATGTTGCGGTGATGTGGCGTCCCAGCCGGCGCACGTCGCTTTCGGCCCATGTCGGGCGACGTTACGGGGCGACCAGCTTCGGCGGTACTCTCGCCTATGCGCCGAACGACCGCAGCCAACTGAGCGTGGCAGTCTATGACAACGTCGCCGGCTTCGGTGGCCAGCTCAACCGCTTCCTCAACGATCTGCCCGATGATTTCGAGGCGGTGCGCGATCCGATCACGGGAGAACTGCGCGGCTGTGTCGATTCGCTCGAAGGCAGCAATTGCCTTGCCGGTGCACTCGGTTCGGTGCGGTCGGCCACGTTCCGGTCGCGCGGGGTGACGGCAAGTTATGCGATGAAGCTGGGACGCCTCAATGCAGGCGTGGGTGCCGGTTACGATCGCCGCAAGTTCATCGCCGCCGAGGGGACGGTTCTGGCCTCGGCCAACGGCCTCATCGACGAAAATTACTGGTTGGCGGCCTATTTGAGCGGTCGGCTCGGCCCCGATGCCGGCTGGAGCACGAATGTCTATGCCAACTGGCTTTCGAGTTCCGGCCCGCTGGGCGGCGACGTTGCCGGTTATGGCGCCACGGCGGCCTACTACCGCCTGCTGACGCAGCGCTTGCGGGCTACCGCGGCGCTCGGGATCGACGGGACGACCCGCAACGATCCCTCCATTGACGATATCTGGACCGCATCGGCCCTCGTCGGCCTGCGGTACAATTTCTGAAGTCCTAAGGAGGACGAGAGATGTTCGACGATTTCTACGGGTTCGAAAGCCGCCCGTTCCAGCTTACGCCCGACCCGGCGTTCTATTTCGAGAGCCGGACGCACCGCAAGGCGCTGTCCTACCTCGGCTATGGCCTCGCCCAGGGGGAAGGCTTCGTTGTCATCACCGGTGAAGTGGGTGCGGGCAAGTCGACGCTGGTCGCGCATCTCATGGCGACGATCGATCCCAGTCGCCTGACGGCGGCGCAGGTCGTCACCAGCGCGCTCGATGGTGAGGAGATCGTCCATGTCGTCGCACAGGCGTTCGGCCTGCCGGTTGCCGGGCACGACAAGGCCTCGGCGCTGGGTGCTATCGAGGGTTTCCTGCATGAAGAGGCGCGCCACGGTCGCCGCTGCCTGCTGATCGTCGACGAGGCGCAGAACCTTTCCGTCTCCGCGCTAGAAGAACTGCGCATGCTTTCGAACTTCCAGCTCGGATCGCATCCGCTGTTGCAGACGCTGTTGCTGGGCCAGCCGGAATTCCGCGCGACCCTGCTCGATAGCAGGGAACTGGAACAGCTGCGTCAGCGTGTCATCGCCACGCACCACCTCGAAGCGATGCAGGCAGACGAAGTGCAGGCCTATATCGAGCACCGCCTTGGTTGCGTGGGCTGGCAGGGCAATCCGCAGTTCGATGCGGAAGTTTTTGCCGGGATCTTCGAAGCGACGGGTGGCGTGCCGCGGCGGATCAACCAGTTGGTCAATCGCCTGCTGCTGCTGGGTGCGGTCGAGCAGCGTTCCGTGATCGATTTCGACGTCTTGTCACAGGTCCTTGCCGAACTGGATGCCGATGGGTCGATCTCGCTGGTAAGCCGCAAGGCTCCCGAGCCGGAAGTCGAGCGCAAGGGGCCTGCCATGCAGGTCGAGGCTGCCGAAACGGAGGGGGGCGAACGCGAAGTCCAGGTACAGGCCGAGCCCGTTCAGGCAGGCATCGATACCGAGGAAGTCGCCGCGGTGATCGAATCGGCGCTGGCTGATCGGGACGCGCAGATCACCGAACTGCAGCAGGCCGTGCTTGAACTCGCGACCGCAGCCGAAGCGCGCGAGCAGGAAGCTGCCGTCGCCAGTGAGGCGCGGGTCGCGGCTCTCGAAACGCAGCTTCAGGCGATGACCGGCCATGTTTCGGATCTCGAGGCGCGCCTTGCCGAGCATGACCGCATGCTGCGTCATACCCTGACGATGCTGATCGAGTGGATCGAAGGCGGCGAGGGCCAGCGCCGCGCCGCCTGATAGCCCCAGCCTTCGTTCGCGTCTGACCGGAGTGAGCCCGATGCCTGCCAGTCTCCCGATCAACGGTCTCTCGGTCGACGTCGAGGACTGGTTCCAGGTCGGCGCCTTCGAAACCGTCATTGCCCGCGAAAACTGGTCCACGCTGGCGGACCGCGTCGAGCGCAATTGCGATGCGATCCTTGCGATGTTCGCCGATGCCGGGGTGAAGGGCACCTTCTTCACGTTGGGCTGGGTGGCCGAGCGTCACGGTCCGCTGATGCGCCGCATCGCGGGTGAGGGGCATGAAGTAGCAAGCCACGGCTGGGACCATGAGCGCGTCTTCCGCCTTGGTGCTGAAGGTTTCGCACGCGATCTCGAACGCAGCCGCAAGGCCATCGAGGACGCCGCCGGTGTGGCCGTAACCGGCTACCGGGCACCGAGCTTCTCCATCGATGCGCGCACGCCCTGGGCCTTCGAAGTTCTGGCCGGACAGGGCTATGCCTATAGCTCCAGCGTCGCGCCGATCGCTCACGATCACTACGGCTGGCGCGAGGCGCCGCGCTTTACCTTCCATCCGCTGGCAGGCAGCGATTTCGTCGAGATTCCGGTCACGACGGCCACTTTCGCCGGCCGCCGTCTTGCCGCGGGCGGGGGCGGTTTCTTCCGCGTTCTGCCCTATGGCTTTTCGCGTTGGGCGATCCGGCAGGTGAACCGCGTCGAGGGCCGTCCGGCGGTCTTCTATTTCCACCCTTGGGAAATCGATCCGAACCAGCCGCGAGTCGAGAACGCTCCGCTTCGCTCGCGTCTGCGGCACTACACCAATCTCGATGTCATGGCGGCCAAGCTGCGCCAGCTCATCGACGAGTTCAGCTGGGGCCGCATGGACGAACTGGCCGCGCGCGAAGCTGGCAGGGCTTTGGCGCTGGCGGCATGAACGCGCCTTTCGCCCCGACCCGCGCGCAAGTGCGGCTGGCCGATCTGGCCGATCCGGATGAGGTCGCCCGGCTCGAAGGCTATGTCGCGGCGCATCCGCAAGGCACGCCTTTTCACCGTCCCGCCTGGTTCGTGGCGACTGCCCGTGCGACCGGCAACCGGTCATTCGCGCTGGTGCAGGAGCGGCACGGCGAACTCGTTGCCTTCCTTCCCTTGAGCGCGATCCATTCGCCCATCTTCGGGGATATGCTGGCCTCCAGCGGTTTTGCGGTCGGCGGCGGCTTGCTGGCGGATGAAGGCTCCGAACCCGGTGAAGTGCTGCGCGCCGCAGAGGAACTGGCGCTGCGTCTGTCCTGCCCGACTGTCGAGCTGCGCGGCGGCGTGCTTCCCGATGCGGGGCAGGGCTGGGCGCTCAAGACCGAATCGCACTGCAATTTCGCACGGCCTCTGGCGGCGGACGATGAGGCGGAACTGCTTGCGATCCCGCGCAAGCAGCGCGCCGAGGTGCGCAAGGCTCTGGCGAACGACCTGTCCGTCGAGATCGGCACGTCCGAGCGTGACCGGGCTGCGCATTATGCGGTCTTTGCCGAAAGCTACCGCAATCTCGGCACGCCGGTATTTTCGCGCGCGCTGCTCGACGCCGTTGTCGATGCCTTCGGCGAGGATGCGGACATCCTGACCGTGCGGCACGAAGGACGTCCCCTCGCCAGCGTGATCACGGTCTATCACCGGGGCGCTGCCATGCCCTATTGGGGCGGTGGCACATGGGAAGCGCGGCGCCTGCGCGCGAATGACCGGATGTATTATGAACTCATGCTCCATGCCCGCAGGCGCGGGTGCAGCACGTTCGATTTCGGTCGGTCGAAGACGCGAAGCGGAGCCTACCATTTCAAGCGCAACTGGGGCTTCGAACCCGAGCCGCTGACTTATGCCAGCTGGACCGCTCCCGGAGCCACCCCGCGCGAGGCCGACCCTGCCAGTTCCAAGTTGTCGCTCCAGATCGCGATCTGGCAGAAACTGCCGCTTGGCATCGCCAACCGCCTCGGCCCGCTGATCGCCCGGGGGATCGGCTGATGGGTGAAATCCTGTTCCTGTCCCACCGCATTCCGTTCCCGCCCGACCGGGGCGACAAGATCCGCTCGCACCACGTTCTCAAGGCGTTGGCGGGCATGGCTCCGGTCCACGTCGCCACGTTTGCCGACGATGAGCAGGACTTCGCGAGCGAGTCTGACCTCGCTGCGATTTCGGAAAGCCACCTGCTGCTGCGCCGGATAAAGCCGCTGCCGCTTGCCGCTATCGAAGCCCTGTCGTGGGGCAGGCCGGTCAGCCTCACCGCCTTTCACGACCGCCGCCTGAAGGGGTGGGTGCGCGAAACCCTGCGCAAGCGTGACATCGACGTCATCTACGTCTTCTCCGGGCAGATGGCGCAGTACGTGCCCGACAGCTTCACCGGCCGCGTCGTCGCCGATCTGGTCGATGTCGATTCGGCCAAGTTCGAAGCCTATGGGGCGAACGCAAAGGGCCTGCGCAGCTGGATCGATCGTCGCGAAGGGCGCGTCCTCGGCGCGGAAGAAGCGCGCATCGTCCGCCGTGCTGACGCCAGCCTGCTGATCACTTCGCTCGAAGCCGAACTGCTGCGTTCGCGCCTGCCGCTGGATCTTGCTGGTAGTGCAAAGGTCCACGCGATGGGCAATGGCCTCGACAGCGCATGGTTCGACCCGGCCCTGGTGGAGCCCGAACCGCGCATCGTTCAGTCGGGCGGTCCGCGGATCATCTTTACCGGACAAATGGACTATGCGCCCAATGTCGCGGCGGTCCTGCGCGCTATCGATCGCATCATGCCTGCCGTGCGCGCGGCCTGCGGACATGCGACACTGCATGTCGTCGGCCGCAATCCGGTCGAGGCATTGCTTGCGCGCGACGGCGTGAACGGCACGCGGATATGGGGGCGCGTCGAGGATATTCGCCCGTGGCTCGCAGGTGCCGATCTTGCACTGGTGCCGCTGGACATCGCGCGCGGCGTGCAGAACAAGGTGCTCGAGGCAATGGCGATGGAACTGCCGGTGATCCTCACTCCGGGAGCGGCCAACGGCATCGATGCCGTCGACGGGCGCGATTTTCACATAGCCGACGGCGATGCCGCCATGGCCGGTGCGATCCTCGCCTTTTCCCAGAGCGCGGCGCGCAAGCAGGCCAAGGGTTCGGCTGCACGCCGTTGGATCGTTGAAAACGCAAGCTGGTCGGCCGCGCTGTCGCGCCTGCCTGAATACATCGGTCGTGCATGCCCACGCCTGAGCGACGTTGCCTGACATGCGCTCCTTCGCCGAAGTCCTCCATTCCGGAGGAGGCCCGATTCCTGCAAGCTGGCGCGGTCCGCTCCTGCGACTGGCAGGGGTCTGGCTCGTTCTTCTTGGCGCATTCGCCGCGGACTGGGCGGCGATGGTGCGGCAGTGGTGGGACATCTCTACCTACAACCATATCCTGCTGATCCCGCCGATCCTTGGCTGGTTGGTCTGGCAGCGCTGGGGCGAGTTGCGCAAGCTTGAGCCGCAGGCGTGGTGGCCGGGCCTGCTTCTGTTGGGAGCAGCCGCCTTCATCTGGTTGCTGGGGGCGATATCGGGACTGGATCTTGCGCGGCAGGCCGGGGCCATCGCCATGCTGGGCGCGAGCGTTCCGCTGCTGTTGGGCCCACAGGTGAGCGCAGGGCTGCTGTTCCCGCTGTGCTATCTCGCCTTCCTCGTCCCGCTGGGCGAGGAACTGGTGAACGTCCTGCAGATGATTACGGCCAAAATTACGGTCGGGCTCACGCACCTGAGCGGCATTCCCGCTGTTATCGACGGCGTGTTCATCGATACCCCGGCTGGCCTGTTCGAGGTGGCCGAAGCCTGCTCGGGTGTGAAGTTCCTGATCGCGATGGTCGCATTCGGCGTTCTGGCCGCCAATGTCTGTTTCGTCAGTTGGCCGCGCCGGATCGCCATGGTCGGAGCGTGCGTGGTCGTGCCGATCCTCGCCAATGGCGTCAGGGCATGGGGCACGATCTATGCTGCGCAGTGGTTTGGCGCAGACGTCGCGGCAGGCTTCGATCATATCGTCTATGGCTGGTTCTTCTTCGCCATCGTGCTGGGGCTCGTCATCCTCGGGGCCTGGCGGTTCTTCGACCGTCCGCCGGCCGATCCCATCATCGATGCCGAAGCGATCCGCGGCCATGCGGTACTGGCACGCCTTTGCGCAATGCAGGTGAGTTACACCTTCGCTCTGCTCGGCCTTGTTGCCCTGTTGCTCTTGGCGCGCGGCTGGGCCTTTGGAGCCGACCGGATCGCTGCGCCCCTGCCGGCGCAAATTCACCTTCCAGAAGTCTCCGGCTGGAGCCGCGCGGACTATGCACCAGCGATCTGGTGGGAACCGCAAGCGTCAGGGGCGGAGCACCGCCTGCTAGGCCGCTATGTCGATGGCGAGGGCGGCAAGGTGGACGTCTTCCTCGCGCTCTATGCCTCGCAGGGGGAAGGACGCGAAGCCGGCGGCTTTGGGCAGGGCGCGCTGATGCCGGACAGCGCCTGGGCATGGCAGGGGCCGGGCAGGGCCTTCGCCAGCGGCAGGAGCGAACGGCTGCTCGGTGCCGGCAAGGTCGAGCGGCTGGCCGTCACCTGGTATCGCAACGGAGACCTGCTGACAGGAAGCAATGCGCGTCTCAAGCTGGCGGTGATCGGCAATCATCTTCTCCTGAGGGCACGCCCGACGACGATGCTGATCGTCTCCGCCACGGATACGCCTGACCAGCCCGCTGCCGAGGCCATATCGCGCTTTGTGTCATCCACCGGACCGCTGGACGCGTGGATGGACCGCGTCGCCCAACTCCGGTAGGTACCCGTCTGCATGTGCGGCATTGCCGGTATCTATCATCTTGAAACGCCCAAGCCCGTCGACCCCGCAAGGGTCGAGGCGATGTGCGACGCCATGGTCCATCGCGGGCCAGACGGCCACGGCGTATGGACGGCGCCGGGCGTAGGGTTGGGTCATCGACGCCTGTCGATCATCGACCTTGCCGGCTCGCCCCAGCCGATGGCGTCGAGCGACGGCCGCGCGATGCTCGTGTTCAATGGTGAGATCTACAACTACCGCGAGCTGCGCGAGGAACTGCGCAAGGCGGGCGCGATGTTCCACACCGATGGCGACAGCGAAGTCATTCTCGCTGCGTGGCAGCGCTGGGGCCCGGAATGCGTCAGCCGCCTGCACGGGATGTTCGCCTTCGCCCTTTACGACTGCGAGGCGCGCACGCTGTTCCTCGCTCGTGACCGTCTGGGCGTGAAACCGCTGTTCATGGCGCCCTTGAGCGACGGAAGTCTGGCGTTCGGCTCCGAACTCAAGGCGCTTCTCGCCCATCCGATGCTGCGGCGGGAAGTCGATCCGCTCGCTGTGGAGGATTACCTGGCCTGGGGCTACGTGCCCGACAGCAGCTCCATGCTGAAGGGCGTGATGAAGTTGCCCGCTGGCCATTCGCTGCTCCTGCAGCACGGCAAGGCGATGCCTGACCCAAGGCAGTACTGGGACGTTTCCTTCACCGAGCGTCGCAAGGGCAAAGTGGAGGATCTCGAGGCCGAATTGCTGCACCTGATGCGGCAGGCGGTGACCTCGCGCATGGCAGCGGACGTTCCGCTCGGGGCATTCCTCTCGGGCGGGGTCGACAGTTCGAGCGTGGTGGCCCTGATGGCGGAGACATCTTCGCAAGCCGTGCGCACCTGCTCCATCGGCTTCGATGTCGCTGCGCTCGACGAGACGGCCTACGCGAGTCAGGTCGCGCAGCGCTATGGCACCGATCACCAGGTCCGGCAGGTCTCACCGGACGACTTCGGAATGATCGATGCACTGGCGGGCATGTTCGACGAGCCGTTCGCCGATGCCTCGGCGCTGCCGACATGGCGCGTTTGCCAACTGGCGCGCGAAAGCGTGACCGTTGCGCTGTCCGGCGACGGCGCGGACGAGGCGCTTGCGGGCTATCGCCGGCATCTGTTCCAGTACGGAGAGGATCGCATTCGCGCGCTTGTGCCGCAGGCGGTGCGCGCACCGGTCTTCGGAACGCTGGGAGCGATCTATCCCAAGGCTGACTGGGCGCCGCGCCCGCTGCGGGCGAAGACGACACTGCTTTCGCTGGCCGGCGATTCCGCGGAAGGTTATGCGCGTGCGATCGGTTTTACCCCGCCGGAACTTCGCGACAGTCTCTACTCGCCCGAATTCCTCCGCCTGCGTGGGGATTATCGTGCCGAGGCGCCGCTGCTGGACCTGATGCGCCGCGCGCCGGCGCGCTCCGGACTGGACCGGGCGCAGTATGCCGATCTCAAGGCGTGGCTGCCGGGAGACATCCTGACCAAGGTCGACCGTACGAGCATGGCTGTCAGTCTCGAAGCGCGCGAGCCCTTGCTCGATCACCGGCTGATCGAATTCGCCGCCAGCCTGCCCGAATCGATGCGCGTGCGCAGCGGGCAGGGCAAGTGGCTGATGAAGCGCACGATGCAGCGATTCCTGCCGGACGACATCCTCTATCGCCCCAAACAGGGCTTCGTGACGCCGATTGCCCAGTGGTTTCGCGGTCCGCTGGCCCAGGTAGCCCGGGATGTCTGCTCCAGCGCACAGCTGGCCCGGACCGGCTGGTTCGACAGCCGCCGCCTGACGGGTCTGGTCGATGCCCATCTTGCGGGAACTTCTGACAATTCCCGGCTGCTCTGGCAGTTGTTGATGCTTGAGAAGGCATTTACCAAGTTGGGTATTGCCTGAACCCGCCTGCGCGCTGGATAAACCGGTCTTGACCTGCCTGTGTAAAAGCCGGGAATTAACTACACCCAATCTTAGGACATTTACTCTAGGCCATCCCTGAGAAGCGTCATTGAAGGACGTGTATGAAGGTCAAGGTCTACGATTCTCGGACGAAAAATGCGGGGGATTCCCGCGGTGCTGACGTGCACCCGACGTCCGTGAATGCCGTGGAACGAAGGGTGAGGCCGAAATGACCGATCTCAAGGCCCGTTTCCGCAAGTTCTGGAGCAATGCCCGCTTCCGCATCGTCTTCTGGGCGACGCTGACCGGCGTACTGTGCGGTGTCTCGGGCGTTGGTTTGCCGGTCGAGGATGTGCTGTCGAACCTCAGAAATTACCTCAGGATTCATCCGTCTAAGGGTGAAATCGCGATGGTCCTGCAGGACACGAACACGCTTAATGCCTTGGGCGCGATGGACGTGTCACGTTCGAATGACGCCGTAGTCGTCGATGCGCTCTTCAAGGCTGGGGCGAAGCGCGTGTTTTTCGATCGAGCGCTGAGCTATTATGCTGACAACAAGGGCAACGATGAGTTTGTCGAAGTACTGAAGAAATATCCGAACAGGGTCTTTCTTGGTGCGATGCCAAGCAACAATGGCGTAGGCGGCAATTACGCTGCGTCGCTACCTGTTCGTCAGTTCCGCAAAGAGGCGCATGTTGTCTCTTTGCTGGCCCTGTTCCATCCTTTCAACTTGAACATGAGTATACCTTTTTCATCGGATAGTCCGATGGGACAAATTCCCAGCATGTCGGTCGCAATTGCAGGATTGAAAGATTATCCTGATGGCGTTTTTCAGCCAGACTATTCTATAGATTACAAGACGATACCGACCTCGAGCTATATCGATGTAATTCGAGGGAAGCTCGATGTCAGTTTGGTCAGCGGCAAAGATGTAATTATCGCACCTGGCGCGATCAGTTATAACGATATCCATCCGTTGCCGGGGCAGGGCTACGCTCCGGGCGGATATGCACATGCAATTGCTGCAGAGACCCTCAAACGCGGATTGCCGGTTCAGTTGGGATGGCTTCCGCCATTTCTGCTTGTATGCGTCATCATCGTCTCTGGCCTGGGCCGAGGGCGAGTTTTCGATGTATATCGCTTTAGCGGCCTGACTGTGGTCCTTATCGCGGCTCCTTTCGTCCTTAATTACATTAGTGTACAGGTTGCGATCTTCCCAGCCTTGGCGACAGCTGCGGTGGCAGTCTTCCGCATGCGAAACCTTGATCGTGTCGAAGTGGCTGGCGAGACCAACGCAGGATCGGGACTTCCTAGCGTTCAGGCGCTGCGCAACTACGAAGCGATGTCCACCAAGATTCTGGTTGCTCTCAAAATCCGTAACTACGGCGCTATAATCGGAAGCTTCGCCGAGCATGTCGAGGCGCAGGTTGCGCACGAAATTGTCCGGCGAATCCGCATCAGCGATCATGACGTTACCGTCTATCACGAAGGCGGCATGTTCCTGTGGCTGTCCAATATTCGCAGCACTTTCGATCTGTTCGAGAACCTCGAGGGCCTGCATCGCATTGTCCAGAACGGCATCCAGGTCAGCGGCATGGACATCGACCTGTCGTTCAACTGCGGCATCGATTCCGAGTTCGACCGGACAGTCTCGAGCCGTGTCGCGAGCGCCATGCAGTCGGCCGAGGAAGCGGTTCGCAATGACGAACTGGTCTATCAGCATGACAGTCGCCGGCACGAGGCGCAGTGGGAGCTCTCGCTGCTGACCCAGTTGGACCGGGCCATCGACAATGGCGAAGTCTGGGTGGCCTATCAGCCCAAACTCGATGTGAAGACCAACCGTATCGCCGGAGCGGAGGCACTCGTTCGCTGGACGCATCCCGAACGCGGGCCGATCAGCCCGGACAAGTTCATCCGCATAGCCGAGGAATTCCATCGGATCGAACGCATCACGCGCTTTGTCGTCAACGAAGCGGTGCGTTCAGCCGTAGACCTTGCGCAGATGGGATACGACTTCTCGATGTCGGTCAATATCTCGGCCCAGCTCCTGCGCAATCCGGGCCTTCCGGGAATGATCTCGGAGATTCTGGCTGCCCACGGTCTGCCTCCCGAGAAGCTGGTCCTTGAAATCACCGAGACCGATCGTCTCGATCGCAGTTCGCGCACCTTCCAGATGCTTCAGCGCCTGGTCCAGTCAGGACTGCGCCTGTCGATCGACGATTTTGGCACCGGTAACGCGACGATCGACTACTTGCGTTACCTTCCGGCCTCGGAGATCAAGATCGACAAGGTCTTCGTTCAGGCCATGGAGGCCAACAAGGAAGACTATCTGCTCGTCCAGTCGATCATCGAAATGGCCCATTCGCTCGACCGCATAGTGGTCGCGGAAGGGGTCGAGACAGGGACTGCGCTCGAAATTCTCAAGGGCATGGGGTGCGATACGATCCAGGGTTACTACGTCAGTCGTCCCGTCCCGTTCATGGACCTGATCGATAATATCGAAAGGAAGCACGTCCGAATGAATGGTTAAAAAAGTCTTGCTGACTTCTTAACTCATTGTTATCCATATGGGCAGCCGCAAAAACGCGGCGGTTCACATGGGGAAATACAATGTACAGCTGGCTTTGGGGCGGCCTCGGTCGCTAAAAATCGGACTGTCAGCGACCTCTTCGAGAGTAAATGTCTCGACGGGTCGCGGCGTCTTCCAATACCGATTTCCGAGTATTTATCGCTCTAAATCAGGTATTTAACGGATGCATTTAGCTCCGTAACGAAGCGCTCTGGCCGCGTTGGCTCAGGGCGCTTTTGATATTTTGGCGATAGTAAGGTGCGGGGCGCCTGTTGTTCGCGAGACCTGGTTAACGGGCTGTGGTTCGCGACTCGCCTGAGTCCCGATTCGGGACTCGTTAACGATCCAAGAGGCTCGAAGGGGTGAATTCGTTAACGAATTCAGCTCTCGCCATGGCCGAGCGCAAGATAATCTGCGCTCTGCATTTCATTGAGGCGGCTTACCGTGCGCTCGAATTCGAACCGGCCGGTGCCGGCCTCGTAAAGCTCCTCGGGGGAGGCGTCGGCCGCCACGATCAGCTTTACCTTGTTCTCATAGAGCGCATCGATCAGGGTCACGAAGCGGGCCGCTTCGTTACGACGGTCGGGGCCCATCTTCGGAATGCCGACGAGGATGACCGTATGATAGGCGCGGGCAATGGCAAGATAGTCCGATGCACCGCGCGCTTCGTTGCACAGCCGCTTGAAACTGAACACGCCGACGCCCTTGAGGCTCTTTGGCACGAACAGGGTGCGACCGCCGCCGACATCGATCTCGGCGGATGGTACGTGTTCAGCATCCTCGGGCGGATAGTCGGTGAGGCGATAGAAGGCTTCGCGCGCTTGCTGGGTTGCCGGTTCGCCCAGAGGCATGTGCCAGGTCGGCATGCCGCCGAGGCGTGCAAGCCTATAGTCGGTTGGACCGTTCAGCGTCATCACGTCCAGTTCCTGCTCGATCAGACCGATGAAGGGCAGGAAATGTTCGCGATTGAGGCCGTCCTTGTAGAGCTGCGATGGCGCCCGGTTCGAGGTGGTGACGATCGTCACGCCCTCGTTCACGATCAGGTGCGTGAACAGGCGGCTCATGATCATGGCGTCTGCGGAATTGTTGACCACCATCTCGTCGAAGGCGAGACACTGGACGTTGCGCGCGATCTGGGCTGCGACCGGCGGGATTGGATCCCCGGTTTCCTTCTTGCGTTCGTCGCGCAGCAGCGCGTGTACGTCCAGCATGAAGGCATGGAAGTGGACGCGCTTCTTTTCGGTGATGTCGAGCGTCTGGTGGAAAAGGTCCATCAGCATCGACTTGCCGCGGCCGACGCCACCCCACATGTAGACGCCGCGCGGGGGCTGGGCCTTCTTCCCGAGCAGGCGTCCGAGCAGCCCGGTGGACGAGCGCGCCTTGTACATCTCGCGCTGGAGACGATCCAGGCGTTCGGCTGCCGCTGCCTGCTCCGGATCGACGCGGAGTTCGCCCGTGGCGACGAGCGCCTCGTAACGGTTGAGCATGCCGGTCATCGCGCTGACGGTTTCCGCAAGGTGCCCATGTAGGAAGCGATCAGTTCGCCCCCTTGTTCAAGATTTCCGCGAAGGAAGAACAGGCGACCGGTTTCCTTCATGATCTCGCAGACGGCATCGAGCGGCTCGCCGATGCGCCCGCTTCCAATGAACTGTGTCGACAGGTCGAGGGTCACGGAAGAGGCAGAATTGCCGCCGATCACCTGGTTAACGGTCGCGAACAGGGAGATGTCGATCAGGCCAAGAATCACGGCGCCGTGAATGTTGCCGTGTAGGTTTCCGTGCATCGTCCTGGTGCTGAGCAGCCGCAGACGGGCCGCCCGGTCGGCTTCCTGTCGCACGAGCATCTTGCCCATAACGACAGGGTTGAAGCGTTCCTGGTCGGTCATGTCCCACGTATGCCAACCCGGATGTTCCGGATCGGGGGCGTGGATGAATGCGCTGGTAGGTTCCACCTCGGCTCAGACCGCGAGGATCAGACCTGGCGCTCCGCCTGCATCTTCTTGATTTCGGCGATGGCGCGCGCCGGCGAGAGGCCCTTGGGGCACACGTTGGCGCAGTTCATGATCGTGTGGCAGCGGTAGAGACGGAAGGGATCTTCCAGCTCATCCAGGCGCTCGCCGGTCATCTCGTCGCGGCTGTCGGCCAGCCAGCGATAGGCCTGAAGCAGGATCGCCGGGCCGAGGAACTTGTCGGAATTCCACCAGTAGCTCGGGCACGAGGTCGAGCAGCAAGCGCACAGGATGCACTCGTAAAGGCCATCCAGCTTCTCGCGCTGTTCGGGGCTCTGCAGGCGTTCCTTGCCCGACGGCGTCGTCGAGACGGTCTGCAGCCAGGGCCGGATCGAGGCGTACTGCGCGTAGAAGTGCGTGAAGTCGGGAACGAGGTCCTTGATCACTTCCATGTGCGGCAGCGGGGTGATGCGGATGTCGCCCTTGAGGTCTTCGATCGCAGTGGTGCATGCGAGGCCGTTCGAGCCGTTCATGTTCATCGCGCACGAACCGCAGATGCCTTCGCGGCACGAACGGCGGAAGGTCAGCGAGGGATCCTGCTCGCTCTTCATCTTGATGAGCGCGTCGAGGACCATCGGGCCACAGTTGTCGAGGTCGATTTCGAACGTGTCGTAACGCGGGTTTTCGCCCGAGTCCGGATCATAGCGGTAGACGGTGAATTTCTTCACGCGCGCGGCGCCTTCCGCCTTGTGGACGTTGCCCTGCTTCTTGATCTTGCTGTTGGCCGGGAGGGTGAAGGTCGCCATGAAAGAATCCCCGTGATCTCGCATTGCGGCATGAACCGCTTCTGCAGACCCCTCTAGCGATTCAGCGGGCCGGGGCAAGGGGCCAGAGTGACAGGTTCTGCTGTTTGGATAGGGGGTGCCATTACGGTCATGTAAGGTCTGATTTGCGATTTAAGTCATTGAAAATTATGACATAAGTAACGAATTTCGATCTGTTTGGAGGAGGCTTGTGTGCTTTTGGGCGTGGGGCCGGTGCCCGGATTTGTGTTCAGGGCGATGGAAGATTTGCGCGAATCACAGCTGTTTCGCCGTGGAAGGCGGCCTTCCGGTGCGCCCTTTGAATGCGTTGGTGATCCGGTTGGGTCTGCGTCACACATGGGAACCGCTGCGCCCCGGTAGCGTAGAAGATGACAGGATCACGCGGTTTCGCTGGATTGAGCAAGGAGCGGGATTGATGACATGCGCCTGTGTGTTCGGGGCCGGAGGCGGGATTGGATCGGCGCTTGTGTCAGCGCTCGATGCGCGCGGCGATGTCGAACGGATATACGCTGCCAGCAGAAGCCCGGTGGCGGCCAGCGACAAGATCGTCCCTTTGATCTGCGATGTTACCGAGGAAAGCGCTATTGCCGAGGCTGCACGGCTTATGGAGAGGGAAGGGCGGCCCGACCTCGTGATCGTAGCCAGCGGCGCGCTCGACTTTGCCGATGGGACAGGGCCCGAGCGGTCCTATCGCAAGCTGGACCAGGCAAGGATGGCGCAGCTCTTTGCGCTCAATGCGATTGCTCCGGCCATGGTTGCGCGCCATGTCCTGCCGCTCCTGCCAAGAGACAGGCGTAGTGTCTTTGCAGCGCTATCCGCACGGGTTGGCTCGATCGGCGACAATCGTCTGGGCGGTTGGCACAGCTATCGCGCGTCGAAAGCGGCGCTGAACATGCTCATCCGCAATTTCGCGATCGAACTGCGGCGCACTCACAGCGAAAGCGTGATCGTCTCCCTCCATCCCGGTACCGTGGATACGCCGCTCTCACGTCCCTATCAGCGCAACTTGCCTGATGGCCAGGTAACGGGCGCTGCACAGGCTGCGCAAAGCCTGCTCTCCGTTATCGATGGGCTTGGTTCCGCCGATAGCGGCGGATTCTTCGCCTGGGACGGCCAACCGATCCCGTTCTGACGACGCTACAAATCCAGTCAGCAGTCGCGGATACGAAAAAGCCCCGCAGCACGCGAAGGCGCTGCGGGGCTTTTTCCCGTTAGCTGGGCTTATTCGCCGAACGTGCGCTGCCACCAGCCGCGACGGGGGCGTTCTGCGCTCTCGCCATCGGCAGCTTCGTCGCCCGACGATGCATCCGCAGTCACTTCCTCGCCAGCAGGCGCGGCTTCGGCAGGTGCCGCTTCGGGTGCAGCGGTTTCTACCGCGACCGGCTCGGCTTCTGCGGCCGCCTTGGGCTCGGCCTTCTTGCGGCGGGTGCGCTTGGGCTTGGCCGGCGCCTCCTCGGCAGCAGGGGCTTCCTCGGCGGGAGCTTCTGCCGCTTCCGCTTCGGGCTTGGGCTCGGCCTTCTTGCGGCGGGTGCGCTTGGGCTTGGCCGGTGCTTCCTCGGCAGCAGGGGCTTCCTCTGCGGGAGCCTCGGCAACTTCGGCTTCAGGCTTGGGCTCGGCCTTCTTGCGGCGGGTGCGCTTGGGCTTGGCCGGCGCTTCCTCGGCAACCGGAGCTTCTTCTGCCGGAGCTTCGGCGGCGACTGCTTCAGGCGCTTCCTCGGCTGCGGTTTCGGTTGCTTCGGTCTTGGGCTCTGCCTTCTTGCGGCGCGTGCGCTTCTTCGGCTTGGGAGCCTCTTCCGCTGCAGGTTCAGCCTCGGCTACCGGAGCTTCGGCTTCGACAGGAGCTTTCGCAACACCGGCTTCATCGTCCGAGTCCTGGCTCTCATCGCCGGTTTCGCCGGTCTCGCCTTCGCTATGCTCACCGGCCTCGCCATTGCGACGACCGCGCCTGCGGCGACCGCCACGGCGGCGGCGCTTGCGGGGCGCATCGCCTTCTTCCTCGTCACCGCCGACGAAGGATTCCTCGCCTTCGTTGTCGTTTTCGGCGCTTTCCGAAACCTCGGTCTCGGCGCCTTCCTCACCGGACTGCTCGTCACGGCGGTCGCGATTGCGACCACGGCGGCGGCGGCGGCGCTTGCGGCGACCTTCACCTTCGGCGCGGGATTCGGTTTCCTCGCGCTCGATCTCGTCCTCGTCTTCCTCGAAGATTTCGTCATCCTCGACCTCGACGGCGATCGGTTCGAAGCGGGGGACGAATTCATTGCGCGGACCGGACGAGATGACGCGCATCTTGGCGCCTTCGTTCTCGCCTTCCGGAATGACTTCGACGGCCACGCCGTAACGGGCCTCGATGTCGGCGAGGTCCGCACGCTTGGCATTGAGCAGGTAGACTGCCGCTTCGGTCGACGCGAAGAGCGAGACAATCACGCCCTTGCCCTTGGCTGCTTCGTCCTCGATGAGGCGCAGCGCCGAGAGGCCCGCCGAGCTGGCGGTGCGCACGAGGCCGGTACCGTCGCAGTGCGGGCAGGAGCGGGTGGTCGCTTCCAGCACGCCGGTGCGCAGGCGCTGGCGGCTCATTTCCATCAGGCCGAAGCTGGAAATGCGGCCGACCTGGATGCGCGCACGATCGTTCTTGAGCGCTTCCTTCATCGCCTTCTCGACCTTGCGGACGTTGGAGCCGTACTCCATGTCGATGAAGTCGATGACGACGAGGCCGGCCATGTCGCGCAGGCGCAGCTGGCGGGCGATTTCCTGCGCGGCTTCGAGGTTGGTTGCGACCGCCGTCTGCTCGATACCGTGCTCCTTGGTGGCGCGGCCCGAGTTGATGTCGATCGAAACCAGTGCTTCGGTCGGGTTGATGACAATGTAGCCGCCCGACCTGAGCTGGACGACAGGGTCGTACATCGCGGTGAGCTGGTCCTCAGCACCATAGCGCTGGAACAGCGGAACCGGGTCGGAGTAGGGCTTCACCCGCCGCGCATGGCTGGGCATGAGCAGCTTCATGAAGTCCTTCGCGGCGCGGTAGCCTTCCTCGCCCTCGACGACGACTTCCTCGATCTCGCGATTGTAGATGTCGCGGATCGCGCGCTTCACCAGGTCGCTGTCCGAATGGATCAGCGACGGCGCGGCCGAGTGCAGCGTCTTGTCACGCAGTTCGTCCCACAGGCGGGCGAGGTAATCGAAATCGCGCTTGATCTCGGTCTTGGTGCGCTGGAGGCCGGCCGTGCGCACGATGCAGCCCATCGAACGCGGCAGTTCCAGCTCGGCGATGATCGACTTGAGGCGCTTGCGGTCCGAGGCCGAGCTGATCTTGCGGCTGATGCCGCCGCCATGGCTCGAATTCGGCATGAGCACGCAGTAACGGCCCGCGAGGCTGAGGTACGTGGTCAGCGCCGCGCCCTTGTTGCCGCGCTCTTCCTTGACGACCTGCACGAGCAGGACCTGGCGCCGGTGGATGACGTCCTGGATCTTGTAGCGGCGACGCAGGGCGATGCGCTTGGCGCGCAGTTCGTCGGCTTCCTTCGAACGGCCCTTGCCCTGGCGACGGCGACCGCGACGGCGCGAGCCGCCGTTGTCGTCTTCCGACGTTTCGCCTTCTTCCTCGCTGCCGTGATCGAAGCCGTTCTCGACGTTGCCGTCCTCGATCGTGGCGACTTCGTCCTTCTCGGACGTGTCGACCTCGGTCAGGCCGCCGTCGTCGAAGTCCTCGCTGTCATTGCCGTGATCGTCGTCTTCATCGTCCTCGTCGCCGTCACGGGCGCGCAGGGCGGCCTCTTCCTCGGCGTGGGCCGCTTCCTCGGCGAGCAGCGCTTCGCGGTCTTCCTTCGGAATCTGATAGTAGTCGGGGTGAATTTCGCTGAAGGCGAGGAAGCCGTGACGGTTTCCTCCGAAGTCGACGAAGGCAGCCTGCAGCGAAGGTTCGACACGGGTCACCTTCGCGAGGTAGATATTGCCTTTTATCTGCTTGCGTTCGGTCGATTCGAAATCGAACTCTTCAATGCGATTTCCCTTGAGTACCGCCACCCGCGTTTCTTCCGGGTGGCGCGCATCGATGAGCATGCGCGTTGCCATTATGTGATCTCCAAACGCGCCTTATCCCGGCCGGATCAGCCGTGGTGGCGCGATTCTGTTCGAAAATGCCCGTTGCGTTTCCGAAGGCATGGCCAGTCGCGGCGAAGCTCTTCGTGTTCCGGGCGTGGGTAAGAATGAAGTCGGGGCAATCCAGCGCCCCGTTTTCGGCTATCGTTACGTCCGCTTCGTAAGCGGTGAGCGTGTCTGCGAGAGGAAGGCCGCGTGGCGAAATCGTACACGCGTTGAATTGCGACCAGACCGCCCACGCCCTCGGGGGCGTCGGCTGGCAAGGCGGCAATTGGCTTCTCATGTCTCGCGTCAACCTGTTAGGATCCAGAACAATTTCCGGCTTTGACGACCGGAGCTTCAGTGCTGTCGGTCCTGCCCGGCACCATTTCGTGGCGCTTGTCCGAATTGCAAGGACCGAAGCATTCCTGCCCCGGGTCGGTTCGGCCTAGCATTCATGGCCTTGCACGGCAAGTTACTTGCCTGACAGATATCTGACACGCTCATGGTTAAGGTTTTCTTTGCCGAATTCCGTGGGAACTGCGCAGGCAAAGGATTGTCGAGGCGCGGCGCGGCACTTAGTCACTCGGCCATGTCGCGGGTCGTTCGCCTGATCATACTGCTCTCTGCGCCGCTGTCGCTGGCACTGGCGGTCTTTGTCGTTCACCGCGAGCTCGAGCGCCCGGTCGGCGCACGGCACCACCTGATCCGCTTCGACATGCCGGCGATCGATGCCCCGGTCGACCTGCCCGGGGTCGAGGGGCCGCCCGATGCCAGTCGTCCGCTGGTGGTGATCGATGCCGGTCACGGCGGTTTCGATCCGGGCGCCGGGCAGGGCACGCTGAAGGAAAAGAATGTCGCACTGCAGATCGCGCTCGCCGTGCGCGACCGTCTTCTGGAGGGTGGCGGTGTGCGGGTGGCGCTGACGCGGGATAACGACCGCTTCATCGCTCTTGCCGACCGGCCCGATATCGCCCGGCGCCTAGGCGCGGACCTGTTCGTCTCGATCCACGCCGACAGTGCAGAGAACGATAGCGCGCGCGGGGCTAGCGTCTACGTCCTGTCCGAAAAGGGCTCGGACGAGGCGGCGCGGCGCTTTGCCGCCACCGACAGTCATTCGATCAAGGTGAACGGCGTGCCGCTTTCCGGGATCGATTCCGATGTGAGCAGGATCCTTCTCGACCTGTCGCAGCGCGACACCCAGGTCAGTTCGAGCGAAATCGCCGGGCTCATGCTGCGCGAATTGCAGGACGTGCGCGTCGGCCTTCACCGCGACCATGTCGAAACCGCCGCGCTGGCGGTGCTCAAGGCGCCCGATATTCCCTCGATCCTGCTCGAAACCGGTTACATCAACAATGCGGACGACGCGCAATTCCTAGGCTCGAAACAGGGACAGCGCACGATCGCCGGCGCGACGTCCCGGGCGATCCGTGCCTTTTTCGCCAGGAAAGCGGCGCTGTAAGCGCGTGATATCTGGCATATCGCCGAAGGCTCATGCTAGAGGGCTGGCGCAATGACCGACGAGACGAACGAGCAGGGCAGCCAGCAGCAGCCTGAAGACTTCACTTTCCGGATACGCAGGGAAGCGTCGGGAGGACTCTCTGTAGTCCGCCAGCTCTGGCGCACCAGCAACTGGGTGCGCCGCTTCGCCTATCTGTGCGTCGTGGGCCTTATCGGCCTGATCGGTTTCTGGATCTTCCTGACGCGCGACCTGCCGGACGCCAACAAGCTGCTCGAGTATCAGCCGCCGCTGCCGACCATGGTGCGCGGCCTCGATGGCGAGATCATCTACAGTTATGCGCGCGAAAGGCGCGTGCAACTGCGCTTCGTCGATTTCCCGCGTCCGCTGGTCAATGCCTTCCTTTCGGCCGAGGACCGTACGTTCTGGACCCATGGCGGCGTCGACTTCGGCGGTTTTGCCGGCGCTGTGGTCGACTACATCGCCAAGTACGGCAGCGGTGAACGCGCCAAGGGCGGCTCGACCATCACCCAGCAGGTCGCCAAGAACATCCTTATCGGTGACGAGTACTCGGTCACCCGCAAGCTCAAGGAAATGGTGCTGGCCCGCCGCATTGAAGGCGTGTTGAGCAAGCAGCAGATTCTCGAACTCTACCTCAACGAAATCCCGCTGGGCCGCCGCTCCTTCGGCGTGCAGGCCGCGGCGCGCGCCTATTTCGACAAGGACGTCGACGAACTGACGCTCAGCCAGTCGGCCTTTCTCGCGATTCTGCCGCGCGCCCCGGAGGTCTACGGGCGCAAGAAGCACGCCGACCGGGCGATTGAACGCCGCAACTGGGTGCTCGACCAGATGGTCCGCAACGGTTGGGCCAGCAGGGAAGACGCGGAGAAGGCCAAGGCCGAGCCGCTCGGCCTCGTGACCCAGCGCGGGACGAACTACGATCCGGGTAATGGCTACTTCATCGAGGAAGTCCGTCGCCGCCTGATCGAACGCTATGGCGAAAAGGCTGAGGACGGTCCGAACAGTGTTTATGCCGGCGGCCTGTGGGTGCGTACGTCGCTCGACACGCAACTGCAGGACTCGGTTCGCGCGGCCTTGCGCAAGGGGCTGCTGAGCTATCACGGCAACCGTGGCTGGACCGGTCCGGTCGCGCACATCAAGGACATGGACAGCTGGCAGACCCAGCTCATCGTCTCGAACAAGACGATCGACTACAAGAACTGGAAGGTCGGCGTCATCCTGAGCGTTGCCGACGGTAACGGCCAGATCGGTTTCTCAGATGGCAATACCTTCGCCCTGACCAATATTCCGGACAATGCCAAGGTCGGCGATTTCGTTGCGGCAGAACCGATTTCTTCCGGCACTTACGCCGTGCGCACCATTCCCGAGGTTTCGGGCGGCATGGTTATTGAGCAGCCCTGGTCCGGACGCGTCCTTGCCATGCAGGGAGGCTTCGATTCCGGGCTCGGTTCGTTCAACCGCGCCACGCAGGCCGAGCGCCAGCCTGGCTCGACCATCAAGCCCTTCGTCTACGCGACGGCGCTGCAGTACGGCATGACTCCGGCGACCCAGGTGCTGGACGGGACGTTCTGCGTCTTCCAGGGCGCGGGGCTTGGCGACAAGTGCTTCCGCAACTTCGGCAACGAGGGCGGATCGGGCAGCCACACGATGCGCTGGGGCCTCGAGCAGTCACGCAACCTGATGACCGTGCGCATTGCCAACGATACCGGCATGCCGCGCGTCATCCGCACCTTCCACAATCTCGGCATCGGCGACTACAAGCCCTACCTGTCCTTCGCGCTTGGCGCCGGAGAGACGACGGTGGCGCGCATGGCCAATGCCTATTCGGCGCTCGCCAACAATGGCGTGCAGTTCCCATCTACGGTCATCGACTATGTTCAGGACCGCAACGGCAAGGTGATCTGGAACGGTGACAAGCGCCGCTGCGATGCCTGCAACATGCCCGAATGGGACGGCAAGCCGATGCCGCGCATCAAGCGCAAGGGCAAGCAAGTGCTTGACGCGGACACCGCCTACCAGGTGATCCACATGCTCGAAGGCGTGGTCATTCGCGGCACTGCGGTGCGTCTGCGTGACCTGAACCTTCCGCTGTTCGGCAAGACCGGCACCACCAATGGCCCGACCGACGTATGGTTCATGGGCGGAAACCAGGACTACGTGGGCGGTGTCTATGTCGGCTACGACAATCCGCGTTCGCTGGGCGGTTACGCACAAGGCGGCCGCATTGCCGCGCCGATCTTCAAGGACGTCGTGCTCGACACCCGCTCGCGCTGGAGCGATCAGCCCTTCATCGCGCCGGCCGGGATCCGCATGGTCCGCATCGACCGCGTGACCGGCAAGAAGGTCATGGGAGTCGAACCCACCAACGAGCCCAAGGCTTCCGTCATCTGGGAAGCGTTCAAGGCCGACACCGAACCGCGCCAGTACACTGCCGAGGACGAATTCACCCGTCGCCGGGACGCACTGGTGACGGAAATCCGCGAGGCCCGTGAAGCGCGTGCCGCTGCAACTGCGGCGTCAAGCGAGGCGCGTGACTTCGCCGAGGAACAGGGCGGGGTTTACTAAGTTGCGGGAGTGACGGCGCGCTCGGTCGGGCGCGGCCGTCTTCTTCGCATGTCAGTCCGACTTCGTGACGAGCTTGGCACGCAGGGCCTTGAGCTGTTCGTTGAGCAGTTGAAGCTGTTCGGGCGGCGTGCCCGTGGCTTCCATGACTTCCAGGGGCACGCAGCGGGCTTCTTCCAGGATCGCCTTGCCCCGATCGGTGAGGGAAACGCGCACGACGCGCTCGTCGCGCGTGTCGCGTCGACGGGTGACGGTACCGGCTGCTTCGAGGCGCTTGATAAGCGGCGTGACCGTGCTCGATTCCAGAAACAGGCTCTCGCCCAATTCGCTGACGGTCTGTTCACCGCGCAGGGCGAGGGCGATCAGCGCAAGATACTGCAGATAGGTCAGCCCGTAGCGATCGAGCAGGGGCTTGTAGAGGCGGTTGAAGGCCAGACCCGTCGAGTACACCGAAAAGCAAAGGAAATCCGCAAAGGGATCGGTGGCTGAAGGCTGCGGCAGGTCGGGTTTCTTGGACATGGCTGCAATATAATTCGCGCGCGATTTAATCGCAAGGCTTGACGAATCGCGTCGCTGCGATCATTTAAATCGCATACGAGTTAATCGTGTACGATCTATATCAGGAAAGGTACTCAGCGATGTCCATCAATGCCCTTTACAAGACCAGCGCGACGGCCACCGGCGGCCGCGACGGCAAGGCCGAAACCGACGACGGCAGCTTCTCGATCAAGCTGGGAACGCCCAAGGAACTGGGCGGCAACGGTGACGGCAACAATCCCGAACAGCTCTTCGCTTCCGGCTTTGCCGCGTGCTTCCTCAGTGCGATGAAGTTCGTCGCCTCGCAGAACAAGGACCTTCCGGCGGTCCCTGCCGACGCCAGCGTCAATGCCACGGTCGGCATCGGGCTGCGCAGCGACAAGGGATTTGCTCTCGCAGTCGCGCTTGAAGTGAGGATGCCCGGCGTCGATCGCAGCGCAGCCGAAGCGCTGGTCGCCGAAGCGGACACCGTCTGCCCGTACAGCCATGCGACGCGCGGCAATATCGAAGTGACCCTCGCCGTCGCCTGACACCACGGGCAGTCGCGAAAGGGCCGGGCGACGGTTGTCGCTCGGCCTTTTTCGTTCATGACCGACAGAAACGACAAATCCCTTGGAGGTACTCCAAAAGTCTTGAGCGTTTCGTCCATCACGCGAATGGAGCCTCGCTGCGGATTTCATTAAATTGAGCCAAGTCGCGGGCGTCACGGCGGCGGTCTGGCGTCCGATGTCAAAGCAAGAATCGTAGATCCCGAGGGTGCCGGTGTCATGATCGACCAAGCTTTGCACGTTATCGATAAGGTGCCATTTCTGCTGCTCTCCTATGTGACCGTACTGGTCTTCGGCACGGCCATTTGCGCTTCGGCGGTGCTGCACGGGCAGGACCGATTCTCCCTTCGCGGACTTCTGCGAACCTGCTTTCCGCCTGAATTCTACCTGTCCCGCAGCACGGCCCATGACTGCGTGCTCTGGACGATTTCCAAGCTGCTGACGGTGTCCCAGCGGTACGTTCCGCTCGTCGTCTCGGCCATCATCATCACGCAGTTCCTCGATTACATGGCCGGGCCGGAGCGGGGCGTGGATGCGCGTATCCATGCCGGTGTGGCAATCACCGCGCTCGTCCTGATTTTTGCCTATTCGGGATTGTTCAACAAGGTCATCACCACGGTGACGCTCGATCCCCTGCGTCACTCGCACTTTCCGATCGGGCTGGGGCCGTTCGACCGGATATTCATCAGTCCGCACATGCATCAGGTCCATCACAGCAAGCTGGTCCACCACTGGGACCGTAACTTAGCTACGAACCTGGCCTTGCTCGACTGGATTTTCGGTACCGCCTATCGGCCCGGCAAGGGCGAGATGCTGGTCTACGGGATCGGTGCCGAAGCCGATGACAGGCAGTTCACTTCCCTGAAGGGGATACTGGTCGATCCGGTCGTGAATATGGGGCGACTGATTTTTGCCGGACTGCGCACAGGTCGATTGGCGGCGCACTGAAAGTGCGCCTCAGCGTTGTTCCACGGCGCTATCGAAGTCGCTGGGAGCACGGCTTGACGCTATGGTGCCGCCAATATTCTTGCCCGTCGGTTGACTAATCCCTTTGTGGCCACGACCTTGTGCGCGAAGTGATCCACCGGCAGGGGAGTTCGATGCCGTCACCAGCCTTTCACGCACCCGACACCGTGGAGGGCGTCGTCGCACTCCTGTCCGGCGATCCCACCGCACGGCCGCTTGGTGGCGGAACCGATCTGATCGTTCAGATGCGCTCGGGCCGGATCGCTCCGGGTGCCGTGGTCGACCTCAAGCGGATTGCGGCGCTGTCTGGCGTCAGGCGCGAAGGCGATGTTTTCGTGATCGGCGCGGCAACGCGGTGCACCGCGCTCAAGGATAATGCCGATCTGTGCGCCGCCTGGCCGGGTGTCGTCGAGGCGGCGAACCTGATCGGCTCGGTCCAGGTTCGCAACCGCGCGACGATGGCCGGCAACCTGTGCAATGCCTCGCCCGCTGCAGACAGCGTTCCGGCGCTCGTCGCAGCTGGCGCGACCTGCGTGGTCGCCGGGCCTGCGGGCACGCGCGAAGTCGCCGTGCAGGACATTCCCGTCTCCCCGGGCAAGACCTCTCTTGCGTCCGGCGAATTCGTGGTCGAGTTCCGCCTTCCTGCGCGAGGTGCGCGCGCAGGCGATGCCTATCTGCGCTCCATTCCACGCACGGAGATGGACATTGCCGTGGTCGGCGTGGGCGCCAATCTCGATCTCGATGCCGAGGGCACCTGCACTGCGGCGCGGATCGCGCTGGGCGCTGTCGCGCCGACTGTCGTGCTGGTCGAGGCTGCTGGCGCGGCGCTGGTGGGCACGAAGCTCGACGATGGCGCGCTGTCGGCCATGGTCGAGGCCGTGACAGCGGCTTGCGCTCCCATCGACGACAAGCGCGGGACCGTGGCCTATCGCAAGGCGATGGCCGGCGTCCTTGCGAAGCGCACCGTCCAGATTGCCGCCGAGCGCGCAGGAGCGAAGGCATGAACAGAATTCACGTCAATTCCACGATCAATGGCGATGTCACGGAATTCCTCTGCGATCCCGGCGCATCGCTGCTCGACGTCCTGCGCGATACGCTTCACCTGACCGGCTCCAAGGAAGGGTGCGGCTCGGGTGACTGCGGGGCCTGCACGGTCGAACTCGATGGCGAAATGGTGTGTTCCTGCCTTGTCCTTGCAGCCGAGGCCGAAGGACGCACCGTTGCCACGATCGAAGGCGTTGCCGAAGGTTCGGTGCTGCACCCGGTGCAGCAGAAGTTCCTTGAGCATGCCGCGCTCCAGTGCGGTTTCTGCACGCCCGGATTCATCGTTGCCGCCAAGTCGCTGCTCGATCGCAATCCCAATCCGACCGAGACCGAAGTGCGCTACTGGCTGGCGGGCAACCTGTGCCGATGCACCGGCTACGACAAGATCGTGCGTGCGGTGATGGATGCCGCGGCCGAGCTTCGCCAGGAAAGGACGGCGGCATGAACGCACCCGAAAAGATCGAGACTTTCCGCCATATCGGTACGCGCCCGGTTCGCCCCGACGGGGTCGACAAGGTTACCGGCAAAGCGCTTTACGGCACCGACTTCAAGGCGCCGGGCATGCTGTGGGGCGCGATCCTGCGCAGCCCGCATCCCCATGCGCGGATCCTGTCCATCGATACCCGCGCCGCAGAAAAGCTGGCGGGCGTGAAGGCGGTAGCGACGGGCAAGGACCTGCCGACGCTGGAGTCGCTCGTCATGCACGTGGGCGAGGGCGCTTCGGACATCGTCGACATCTCCCACAATTGCCTGGCCTTCGACAAGGTTCTCTACGAGGGCCATCCGGTCGCGGCGGTCGCTGCAATCACCCCGGAACTTGCGCGTGAGGCGGCGGCGCTGATTTCGGTCGAGTACGAAGTCCTGCCGCATGTCCTTGGGCTCGAGGAAGCGCTGGCCGACGATGCCCCGCTGATCCGGGAGCCGGCCAAGGGGGGGACGGGCGAAACGCCCTCCAACGTGGCGATGGATGTGACCATGGGCAGGGGCGAGGTCGAAGCCGCGCTTTCGGGCGCTGCTGTCGTCGTCGAGGGACGCTACACGATGGAGCCGGTCCATCAGGGCTACATCGAGCCGCACGCCTGCGTCGCTTCGTGGAACGGGGACGGGCAGGCGCAGATCTGGTGTTCGAGCCAGGGCCATTTCATGGTCCGTTCGCTTACGGCATCGGTGCTGGCGATCCCGCAGTCGGACATTCGCGTAACGCCGCTTGAGATCGGCGGCGGGTTCGGCGGCAAGACCACGGTATATCTCGAACCGGTGGCTATGATCCTCTCGCGCAAGTCGGGCCGGCCGGTGCGCCTGGGCATGAGCCGCGAAGACGTCTTCCGCGCCACGGGTCCCGCGCCCGGTGCCATCATTGACGTACGCCTCGGCGCCGATGCGGACGGAACCCTTGTCGCCGCCGAAGTGACGTTCAAGTACCACTCCGGAGCCTTTGCCGCGAACGATGCCGGCGCGGGCGTTTCCAGCGCCATCGGACACTACCGCATCGCCAATACCCGCGTTTCGGGGATCGAGGTTCTGTGCAACCGTCCGGCGGCGAAAGCCTATCGCGCTCCGGGGGCGCCGCAGGTCAACTTCGCGGTCGAAAGCGCGATGGACGAACTGGCGATCAGGCTCGGCATGGACCCGCTCGAACTGCGCATGAAGAACGCGGCCAGGCCCGGCGACCTGCAGACATCGGGTCTGCCCTGGGGCGAAATCGGGTGGATGCAGTGCCTGGAGGCGGCCAAGGCGCATCCGCACTGGTCTGCGCCGCTAGGCCCCAACCAGGGACGCGGCATCGCCGGCGGTTACTGGGGTAACTACGGCGGTCCCTCTACCGTCAATCTCAGCGTTGCCGAGGACGGGACCTTCACCGTCGCCACCGGCAGCCCGGACATCGGCGGCAGCCGCGCCTCGATGGCGATCATGGCGGCCGAAGTGCTCGAGGTGCCGTACGAGCAGGTTCGTTGCGTGGTGGCGGACACCTCGTCGATCGGCCTGTCCTTCGTCACCGGCGGCAGTCGCACCACCTTTGCGACCGGCATGGCAACGGTCGAAGCCGCCAGGGAAGTGAAGCGCCTCCTGTGCGAGCGCGCCGCGCGCACCTGGCAGGTCCCCGCCCAGCACGTCGAATGGCGCGATGGCCATGCCGTGTGCACCTCGGGCGAAAGGCAGGGTTCGAAAATGAGCGCGGCGCAAGTCGCGGGCAGTTCACTGCATTCGGGCGGGCCGGTCACGGCGACCTCGGCGCTCAGCGCGCAGGGCTGGCTGCCGGGCTTCGGCTTCCACATCTGCGACGTCGAAGTCGATCAGGAAACCGGCCACGTTTCCATCGTTCGCTACACCGCCGTGCAGGATGTGGGGCGCGCAATCCATGCCGACTATGTCGAAGGCCAGATCCAGGGCGGGGTCGCCCAGGGCATCGGCTGGGCGCTGAACGAGACCTACATCTACAACAAGGATGGCAAGCTCGAAAATCCGGGCTTTCTCGACTACCGTATGCCGGTCGCATCGGACATGCCGATGATCGATACGGTGATGGTCGAGGTGCCCAATCCCGTTCACCCTTATGGTGTGAAGGGCGTGGGTGAAGTGCCGATCGTGCCGCCGCTGGCTGCCGTCGCCAATGCGGTGCGCGCCGCCACCGGCAAGCGGATGCGTTCGCTGCCGATGTCGCCGGACAAGGTCCATGCCGCGCTTCATGGCGAGGGTTGAGCGCGGGTGAGCGCGTCGCCCTTGCGCATCGTGATCATGCCGCCGTTCGACAAGGAGTTCTTCGGCGCCGAGCGGCTGTCGCTCGATGCGGGCAATCTTTTCGAGCTGATCGAGAAGCTCGACGCACAAGGGCCCGGGTTCGCGAAGATCGCCCGGGCGCGCGTACATCTTGCTGTCGATGGTGTTCTCGAGACAGACTGGACCCGCCCGCTTGCCGATGTCCGCGAGGTGATCGTGCTGCCGCGCGTAGGGGGAGGGTAGGATCTTGGGCGTGACCTTGCAGTTCACCCGGATCGATCCCTTCGGCGTCGAGATCCTGAGCGACCTGTCCCGGCCCTTTGGTCCGTCCGAGGCCTTTCACTTCCGGGATCTTTTCGGCAACCACGGTGTGATCCTTGCGCGCGGCGCCGAGCTTACCGACGAGCGTCGCAACGAACTGCTGGCACAGTTGGGCGACACCGCCCGACTGTGCCCTGCAGGGCCGGCAAAGTTCACCAACGCAGACGGGGTTGTCCTCGAACTGGTGTCGCAATCGGTCGACTTTCTCGTCTGGGACGAGGGAACGCTGACGAGTTCGTGATTCCCGCTCGCCGCCGGATCAGAACGCGCGCGAGGTCAGCACGCAGCGCATTTCCATTTCCTTGCCGGCATCGTCGATCTGGCGCAGGAAGCCGGTCGATACGCGGCGGAACTTCAACCCCTTGAGCTTGCCGCCGGTCATCGCCACCCGGTCACCGGTGTAAAGGTAGCTGCCGCGTACGCCGCCCGCCTTGTAGTTGGAGGCATTGACCACCCGGAACGCATAGTCGGGCAGTTCCTTGCCCCGCGGTCCGCTGGCATCGCCGGGCAGTTCGCAGGTATAGGTGCCGAGAGTGAGCGTGCCGATCGGGCCACCGGGAACCGGGGGAGGCGGGGCCCCGGCGCTCGCACTTGCGGCAAGGGTGCAGGCGGCCATCAGGCCCGTGACGATTCCGGGTGCGCGTTTCATGGCAACCGGCTAGCATTGGCGCGAAGCAATTGCCACAAGGACCGAGCTTCGCTAAGGGCGCATCCTTTCCCGGCCACGCGTGGGCCGGAACCAGGCTCTTTCCCATCGAAGGCATGAACCCATGAAGATCAGCGGCGTCGACATTCGTCCCGGTAACATTCTCGAATACGAAAACGGCATCTGGAAGGTTGCGAAGACGCAGCACACCCAGCCGGGCAAGGGCGGTGCCTTCATGCAGGTCGAGATGAAGAACCTCATCGACGGCCGCAAGACCAACGTGCGCTTCCGCAGCGCCGACACGGTCGAGAAGGTTCGCCTCGACACCAAGGACTTCCAGTTCCTCTACCCCGAGGGCGACCAGCTGGTGTTCATGGACATCGAAAACTACGACCAGATCCAGCTGCCCGCCGACCTGCTGGGCGATGCCGCCGCGTTCCTGCAGGATGGCATGCAGGTTCTTCTCGAACTGTGGGAAGAGCGCCCGATCTCGGTACAGCTGCCCGAGCAGGTCGAAGCCACCATCGTCGAAGCCGACGCCGTAGTGAAGGGCCAGACCGCTTCGTCGAGCTACAAGCCGGCGGTTCTCGACAACGGCGTGCGCGTCATGGTTCCGCCGCACATCGAGAGCGGCACCCGCATCGTCGTCGACGTCTACGAGAAGGCTTACGTCCGCAAGGCGGACTGATTCCTTCCCGGCAAGAACAAGGTAGTTAGAAACATGGCCGCAATTTCCGGTCTCATCCGCGTCATGGAAAAGGCGGCCCGCAAGGCGGGCGCCCGCCTGCGTCGCGACTTCGGCGAAATCGAACACCTGCAGGTGAGCCGCAAGGGGCCTTCCGACTTCGTTTCGAAGGCCGACCAGGCTGCCGAGCGCACCATCTGGGACGAACTCAAGGCCGCGCGCCCGGACTGGGGCTTCCTGTTCGAGGAAGCCGGCGAGATCGAGGGCGACCCGACCAAGCCGCGTTTCATCGTCGACCCGCTCGACGGCACCACGAACTTCCTGCACGGCATGCCGCACTTTGCGGTTTCGATTGCGGTGCAGGAACCGCGCCTTGACGGTCGCGGCTGGGGCGAAGTGACCGCCGGTATCGTCTACCAGCCGATCACCGACGAGAGCTTCTGGGCGGAAAAGTCGCGCGGCGCCTGGCTGCACGACCGTCGCCTGCGCGTTTCCTCGCGCCGTCACCTCGACGAGAGCCTGATCGCCACGGGCATTCCCTTCGCCAACAAGGGCGATGCCGGTCAATGGACCAAGATCTATCATGGTCTTGCCCCGCAGGTCGCGGGCATCCGCCGCTTCGGTTCGGCCGCGCTCGACCTCGCATGGGTTGCCGCGGGCCGCTACGAGGGGTTCTGGGAATCCGACCTCAGCCCCTGGGACACGGCGGCAGGTTGCCTGCTCGTGCGCGAGGCTGGCGGTTTCGTTTCCGACTACAAGGGGCGTTCGCTGCCGATCTGCGACAGCGAAGTCCTGGCCGGCAACGATGCGCTGCACACGCGCCTGCACAAGATCCTGGTGACCTCGCTCAAGGCCTGAGCCGTCCAGAACATCGATCAGGGGCAAGGAGCGGGCAGGCCGTTGAAGTAACGGCGGCCCTGCTGCTTGCCCTTTTTCGCAATTAGTTAGGGCGCAAGGCGCTTGCGTACTTGAATGCGGCAAGACCTGCGGCTAAGCGTCGCCGGCTCATCCCGTGCCCCTGTGGCGGAATGGTAGACGCGAACGACTCAAAATCGTTTGTCGCAAGACGTGCCCGTTCGAGTCGGGCCAGGGGCACCACCGACGCCGCGCTCGGCGCTACGACCGCGGCTTTACGGGCGAATGGGTATTTCCGACCAAGGCACTTGCGACTTTGACAGGCACGCCATAGCCTTGTCTTTCATGAGGAAATCGCCGCACAAGGCCGCAACGCTCGGCCCTCTCGCTTCGGTAGCCCTGGCTGCTTGTGTCACCCCGGTCGCCGCGGAGCCCGTTTCCGATTCGATTGCCCGGGACATGCCCGGCCTCATGGCGATCTATCGCGATCTCCATGCCCATCCCGAACTCAGCTACCAGGAAATGCGCAGTGCCAGGGTCATGGCCGATGCGGCGCGCAAGGCCGGATTCGCGGTTACGGAGAAAGTCGGCAAGACGGGCATCGTCGCAGTGCTGAAAAACGGTGAGGGGCCGACTGTCCTGATCCGCGCCGACATGGACGGCCTGCCGGTAACCGAGCAGACCGGGCTGCCTTTCGCTTCGAAGGAACGGGGTGTCTCAACCGCCGGGGTCGAAAGCGGGATCATGCATGCCTGCGGCCACGATACGCACATGACCGCCTGGATCGAGACCGCGCGGCTCATGGCGGCGCGCAAGGGCGAGTGGTCGGGTACGCTGGTCATGATCGGGCAGCCGGCCGAGGAAGTCGGCACCGGCGCCACGTCCATGCTGGAAGACGGGCTTTACACGCGCTTTCCGAAGCCGGACTACACACTGGCGTTCCACGATACGCCCGAACTGCCTTCTGGCGTTGTCGGTGCGGCCAAAGGCTGGGCGCTTGCCAATGTCGATTCGGTCGACATCCTGGTGAAGGGCGTCGGCGGTCACGGCGCCTATCCGCATACCACCAAGGATCCAATCGTGCTGGCCAGCGCCATCGTGATGAAGCTGCAGACATTGGCGAGCCGGGAGAGCGATCCGCTCGATCCCGTGGTTGTCACGGTCGGCTCGTTCCATGCCGGTACCAAGCACAACATCATCTCCGATCAGGCCAAGCTGGAACTCACCGTGCGCAGTTTCTCCGATGAAACCCGCCGGAAGCTGCTCTCGGGCATCAGGCGCATCGTCGAGGGAGAGGCGATTGCCTCGGGCATCCCCAAGGACCTGATGCCGGTGGTCTCTGTGAAGGAAAACTACACCCGCTCCACCTACAATTCGCCCGAGTTTACAGAGCAGGCGATTGCCTACCTGCAGGACAAGATGGGCAAGGACCGCGCCCTGCTGACTCCGCCGGTCATGGGTGGGGAGGATTTCGGCGAATTTCGCCGGGCGGACGAAGACCGCATCAAGTCGGTGATCTTCTGGGTTGGGGGCTCGTCACCGGAGAAAATCGCCGTTGCCAAGTCCGGCGGAGCGCCGCTGCCCTCGCTGCACAGCCCGTTCTGGGCCCCCGAGGCGGACAAGGTTGTCGGCGCCGGCTCGCAGGCCCTGACGCTCACCGCTCTGCGGTTGATGGCAAAGTAGTTCAGGTCGGGCAGGACCCGCGTACCGATTAACCAAGGTTGGAGTGCCGCACCCCGATATCTCCGGGCGCCGGAGTCGATGCAGGCAAGTGACGGCAGCGGCCGGGGAGGGCCGGCCACTGTAATCGTCGCCGACACTGCGGGGCATTAAATCGAGAAATTGCAAGAAACTGGTCGCCGGCAACGAGAATTCGATTGTCGGCCACTGTCAGTTTTACCGACATTTTACGCCTTTGCCTTAGGCAAGGCTCTCGAAGCCCCCCTTGCGGCCTTTGAGATTGGTTCGATGCGACGATGATTCGTCTTTTTAAACATTACATCCCGCATTCGGTCGTGCTGCTCTGGCTCGTCGACATCGTGCTGCTGATCAGCGCGAACGAAATTTCGTGGCGGGTGCGAGCCGGGCAGATCGGCATGGACGCCGGAGACATCGGCGATCGCCTGCTGCCGCATGGCGCCTTTGCCGCCGTCCTCGTGCTCTCCATGATCTCGGTGGGGGTCTACGGCACCGATGCCCTGCGTTCGATGCGCTTCGCCGCCGCGCGCCTGCTGGTGGCGATCTCGCTGGGGGTGATCGCGCTGTCCTTCGTCGATTTCCTGGCGGCCGGGCAACACTTCTGGCGTTCGACGCTGGCCTATTCGATGGGCATTGCGATCGCGCTGCTGATCCTGAACCGCCTGCTTCTGAGCGGTATCCTCGGCACGTCGGCATTTCGGCGCCGCGTCCTTGTCCTCGGGGCCGGCGCGCGCGCGCAGCGCCTGCGCGAACTGGGTGAGCGGCCCGAGAGCGGCTTTGTCATCGTCGGCTACATTGCCATGAGCGAGGCGCATCCCGTCGTCGAGGAAGCCATCGCGCGCGGCGCTATCCACAACCTTACCCGCTACGTCGAGAACCTGGGCGTGAGCGAAGTGGTGCTGGCGCTGGAAGAGCGACGCAATGCGCTGCCGCTCAAGGACCTCCTGCGCATCAAGACGGCAGGCGTGCACGTCAACGAGTTCTCCAGCTTCCTGGAGCGCGAGACAGGGCGTGTCGATCTCGACACGGTCAATCCGAGCTGGCTGATCTTTTCGGACGGCTTCTCTTCGGGCCGCATGATCTCCAGCGCCGCCAAGCGCGTCTTCGACATTGCCGCCAGCGCCCTGTTGCTGGCCCTGACGGCTCCGGTGATCGTGCTTTTCGCGATCGTCGTGAAGATCGACAGCAAGGGACCGGCCTTCTATCGCCAGTCGCGAGTCGGCCTGTTCGGGCAGTCGTTCAACGTCATCAAGCTGCGCTCGATGCGCACGGATGCCGAGGCGGCAGGCGCCCAGTGGGCCTCCAGGGACGATCCGCGCGTAACCCGCGTCGGCAAGTTCATCCGCCTCACTCGCATCGACGAACTCCCGCAGGCATGGACTGTCCTGAAAGGTGAAATGAGCTTCGTCGGACCGCGTCCCGAGCGTCCCGAATTCGTCGCCGATCTTGAGGATCAGCTACCCTTCTATGCCGAGCGCCACATGGTGAAGCCCGGCATCACCGGCTGGGCGCAGATCAATTATCCCTACGGTGCCTCGATCGAGGATTCGCGCAACAAGCTGGAATACGATCTCTACTACGCGAAGAACTACACGCCGTTTCTCGACCTGTTGATCATTCTCCAAACCTTGCGCGTCGTCCTCTGGCATGAGGGAGCCCGCTGATGACGGGTAGCGACAAGTTCTGGGCGCTTCTGGGCATCGGGCTCGATCTTTCGGGAGCCATTGCGGTGGCGAGCCTCGCAATCTGGCTCTGGCCGCGGCGTGAGCGCTTCGGCAATGTCGGAACCCCGGTCGTCGTCGCCCTGTTCCTGACGGCGGCATGGTGTCTGGCGATTGCTTCCGCGATGACCGGACGCCTCATCCTGCTGCCATCGCTGGCCGAAAGCGCCCGCAACCTGGGTTGGCTTTTCGTAATCTACCGATTCTTCGCCAGTGACGGGCGTCACGCCAGTCTCGCGCCGATCCGTCCGGTGATCGTGGCGCTGGCTTTCGTGGAACTGTTGCACCTTGGCGTGGATGCCGCGCTGACACGTGCCTCCTTTGACGGAGCTTTCCTGCGCGTTGCGTTCGAATCCAATGTCCTGTTCCGCTTGTTGGTGACCGTCGGCGGGCTGGTTCTCGTCCACAATCTCTACGCCGGCGCCTCGCGCGAGACGCGGCCGGGACTGCGCTGGCCGGCGTCGGGTTTGGCCTTTCTCTGGGCTTTCGACCTCAACCTTTACACGATCGCCTATCTCGGCGGGGACTGGCCGATCGAGATCGCGGCCTTCCGCGGCGTGGCCGCACTGGCGCTTGCCGGGGCTTTCTTGCTGGCCATCGCGCGCAACCGCGACGAACTGCGCCTCAAGCCTTCCCGCGCCGTTACCTTTCAGACTTTTTCGCTGCTCGTGATCGGCGTCTATCTCGTGGCGATGGTGTCGGTGGCGCAGTGGCTGTCCTATGCCGGAGGTGACTTCGCGCGCCTGATCGAACTGACTTTCCTGACTCTGGCGAGCGCCTTCGCGCTGGTCGTCCTGCCATCGCGCCGCGTGCGCGGCTGGTTCAAGGTCACGCTGACCAAGCATTTCTTCCAGCACCGCTACGACTACCGCGAGGAGTGGCTGCGCTTTACCCGTACCATCGGCAGCAGCGGTCTGGAGGCCAAGCCGCTGGGCGAACGCGTCGTCCAGTCGATTGCCGACGTTACCGACAGCCCCGCTGGCCTGTTGTTGGCGCCGGGCGAGCAGGGCGAACTGACGCTGGCCTCGCGCTGGAACTGGGCGGAGATCGAGGTGCCCGCCGAAGCCATGCCGATGCGCGCGCTCGAGGTCTTCGAACGGACCGGCTACATCACCGATCTCGACGACATTCGCGCCGGCGACGATTCCACCAGTCCGGGCATCGTCGTGCCGCAGTGGCTGATCGACGAACGCCGGGCCTGGGCACTGGTGCCTCTGGTCCACTACGAGCGTCTTGTCGGCATGGTCGTGCTGGCGCGGCCGCAGATCGTGCGCAAGTTCGACTGGGAGGACTTCGACCTCCTGCGCGTCATCGGCCAGCAGGTCGCCAGTTACCTTGCCGAGAATTCGAGCCAGGAAGCGCTTGCGGAATCCAGCCGCTTCGAGGACTTCCACCGCCGCATCGCTTTCGTGATGCACGACATCAAGAACCTCGCCAGCCAGTTCAGCCTTCTGGCGCGCAATGCCGAGCTTCATGCCCACAAGAAGGAATTCCGCGACGACATGCTCGTCACCCTGCGCAATTCCTCCGAGAAGCTGAACGCCCTGATCGCTCGCCTTTCGCGCTACGGAAACGGCGCCGTGGAGAAGCTGGAGCAGGTTCCGGTACTCGACGTGATCGATGCCGTGGCCCAGCGGTTCAAGGACAATCCGCAGGTAGTCGTTGCGGAACGCCACGATCTGACCGTCACCGGCAACCGTCATTCGCTCGAGCAGGTGCTCGTCCACCTCATCCAGAACGGGCTCGACGCCAGCGGGCCCGACAGCCCAGTCTTCCTTGCGGTGAGCGCGGACGGCCTCAATGCCCGCTTCGAAGTGCTCGATGCCGGCTGCGGCATGAGCGCGGAGTTCGTCCGCAACCGACTGTTCAAGCCGTTCGTGTCGACCAAGAACGGCGGTTTCGGCATCGGCGCATTCGAAGCGCGCGAGTTGGTGCGGGCGATGCGCGGCCGTCTCGAAGTGGAATCGCGCGAGGGCCTGGGATCGCGCTTCGTCGTGCGCGTGCCGCTCGCCGCGGCCCAGGATCTCTATGACAACATTGCCAACAAGGACCAGAGGGTAGCCTGATGACCGACGCCCGCAGCAAGGTGCTTCCCAAGCTCCTGATCGTGGAGGACGATGCCGGCCTCCAGGCCCAGCTCAAGTGGGCCTACGAGGATTTCGACGTGCTGATCGCGGGAGACCGTCAGTCGGCCCTGACGCTGTTGCGTTCGGAAATGCCGGACGTCGTGACGCTTGACCTCGGCCTGCCGCCCGATCCGGACGGCGTGAGCGAGGGCTTTGCCGTTCTCGACGAGATCATGGCGCTCAAGCCCGATACCAAGGTGATCGTGGCAAGCGGCCACAATGCCCGCGAATCCGCGCTGCAGGCGATCGCGCGCGGGGCCTATGACTTCTACCAGAAGCCGGTCGACATCGATGCTTTGGGCCTGATCGTTCGGCGCGCGCTGCAGCTTCATCGGCTGGAAGAGGAAAACCGACGTCTCGCCGCCAAGGTGGAGAAGGACGAGAAGGTGCTGGGCCGGATGATCACCGGCGCGCCGGAAATGATCCGTGTTGCCCGTACCATCGAGCGTGTCGCGAACACCAATGTCTCGGTCATGCTGCTGGGGGCGAGCGGCACCGGCAAGGAACTGCTCGCGCGCGGGCTCCACGATGCCAGCGACCGCGCCAAGGGCGAGTTCGTGGCAATCAACTGTGCGGCGATCCCGGAAAACCTGCTCGAAAGCGAGCTGTTCGGGCACGAGAAGGGCGCCTTCACCGGTGCGGTAAAGACTACGCCGGGCAAGATCGAGCAGGCCGGCGGGGGTACCCTGTTCCTCGACGAGGTGGGCGACATTCCCCTCCAGCTCCAGGTCAAGCTGTTGCGCTTCCTGCAGGAGCGCGTCGTCGAGCGGGTCGGTTCGCGCGAATCGATTCCGGTCGACACGCGGATCGTCTGCGCTACGCACCAGGATCTGGAGACGATGATCACCGATGGACGGTTCCGTGAAGATCTTTACTACCGCCTCGCCGAGATCGTGGTGAAGATCCCCAGCCTGGCCGAACGTCCCGGGGATGCGACGCTGCTCGGCAAGGCGTTCCTCAACCGCTATGCCAAGGAGATGAACCCGCGCGTGCGCGGCTTTGCCTCCGATGCGCTGGCCGCGATCGATTCGTGGGGCTGGCCGGGGAATGTGCGCGAACTGGAAAACCGCGTGAAGCGTGCGGTGATCATGGCCGACGAGAAGCTCGTTTCGGCAGCGGACCTCGATCTCAACGAACCGGACGAGGAAGTGATCAACGCCCTCAATCTCAAGTCCGCGCGCGAGCAGGCCGACCGCAAGGTGATCCGTCATGCGCTCGCCCGCAGCGAAGGGAATATCTCCAGCACCGCCAAGATGCTCGGGATCAGCCGCCCGACGCTTTATGACCTGCTCAAGCAGTACGATCTCCAGGCCTGACCCATCCCTTGCGCCGAAACGACGCAGGGCAGGGGGCTGGCAGCGCAAGGCGCTTACGCTGCTGCTGCCGGCCTTGCTTGCCGTCCCGCTTGCGCTCATGGCGAGGCCGGGGCGCGGTGAGGAGACTTCGGTCGCGGCGCTGATCGAGGAAGCGCGCGGCGCGATTGCCCGGGGCGACGGGATCGACGGCGAGGCCAAGCTGCGCAGCGCGCTGGATCGCGGGGCGAGCCGCGCGGATGTCGCGGCCTTCATGGGCGAGGCTTACCTTGCGCAGGACAATCGCGACAAGGCGCGCGAGTGGCTGGCGTCCGGGACATTCTCACCGCAGAGCGCGGCCGGGGGCTGGCGCGCACTTGCACGGCTGGAACGGCTCGACGGCAATCTGGGCGCCGCAGGCAAGGCTTTCGACAAGGCTCTTGCCATAACGCCTGACGATGCCGGGCTGTGGGTCGAGATAGCCCGTCTGCGCTATTCCGGCGGGCAGCACCGGCTTGCCATAAGCGCGGCGGGACATGCCCTGCAGCTCGATCCCGGCAATGTGCGCGCACTCGAGTTTCGCGGCCAGTTGGCCCGCGATCGCTACGGCCTGCTTGCGGCGATCCCCTGGTTCGAAAAGGCTCTCCGGCAGGCACCGGACGATGTGTCGGTCATGCTCGAATATGCCGCGACGCTGGGGGACCTGGGACGGGCAAGCGATTGCCTGACGCTGACGCGGCAGGTTTTGAAGATCAGCCCCGGACACCCGCGCGCCTATTACCTGCAGGCGGTTCTCGCCGCGCGTGCCGGGAACCATGAGTTGGCGCGTAGCCTGCTCGCGCATACCGATGACCGGCTCGACGGGCAGCCCGGCGTACTGCTGCTGCGCGGGGTGAGCGAGCTGGGCGTGGGCAACCCGGCAGCCGCGTCTGAGCTGTTCGAACGGGTCTTGCGGATGCGGCCCGACAACCGGCAGGCGCAGGAGCTGCTTGCCCGGTCCATCTACCTGAGCGGCGAATACCGTTACGCAACCTTACGCTTTCGCGACCAGATCGCGCACGACGATGCCTCGCCCTACCTTCTGACCGTGGTTGCGCGCGCCTACGAGGCACTGGGCGACCGCCAGCGTGCCGGAGAACTGCTGGACCTTGCGGCACGACCGCAGGCAGCGGCATTGCGCGTACTTCCCGGCGGCAATGCCATTGGCGCGATGCTGGCCCGGGGCGAGGCGTCAGCGGCCGAAGCGCAGGCCGAAGCGGCGCAGCGCAGCGATCCGGGCTTCTTCGACAACCTGTCGCTCGCCGGTGACGTCCAACTCGCGCTCGGCAGGCCGCAGGCAGCGCAGGCGCGCTATATCGCAGCTGCGCAGATCCGCATGCCTGCCCATCTCTTCGCGCGGCGCTTCGAAGCCTACATGATGGCGGGCGACATCCGCGGCGCGCAGCAGCTCGTGGGAAGCTATCTGCGGGAAAGCTCGAGCAGCCGCGAAGCCCTGCGCGCCGGGGCCCGGTTGGCCATGGTGCAGGGCGATACCGTAAGGGCGCTCGCCGTCCTGAGGTGGCTGCGCGACAACGGCGGCGCGCGCGATGTCCGGCTCTTGTGCGATCTGGCCCTGATCGAGGCCGACACCGGCGATGTGGAGGCGGCAGAGGCCGATGCCCGCGCGGCCTACCGCCTGCAGCGCTCCAGCCCCGTCGCCACGCAGGCACTCGCTTACAGCTACGCGTCGAGCGCGCGCAATTCGCGGATGGCGGCGGCGCTGCTCGACAAGGCGCAGGCGATGCTCGGCGATACGCCACTCATAGCCGCTACCCGGCGGAAGCTGTCGACGCCGGGCGAGGGCTAGTGCTCCTGAGCGACCTCAGGCAGGCTTTTTCGGCTGGTAGGTCTGCTCTACGCCGGGGAACGTGCGCGCGCGCACTTCCTGGGCGTATTGCTCGGCAGCGCCCGAGATCAGGCCGGCGATGTCGGCGTAGCGTTTCACGAAGCGGGGCACGCGCTCGAACATGCCGCACATATCCTCGGTGACGAGCACCTGGCCGTCGCACTGCGCCGAACCGCCGATGCCGATGCTGGGGCAGGTGATCGCCTTGGTCGCCTCGATCGCGATGGGCTCGACTACGCCTTCGATGACGATGGCGAAGGCTCCGGCGTCGTCGAGTGCCTTTGCATCGGACACGATCTTTGCCGCTTCCGCGTCGCTGCGGCCGCGGGCGTTGTAGCCACCCAGCACGTTCACCGCCTGCGGGGTCAGGCCGATGTGGCCCATGACCGGGATGCCGCGATTGGAAAGAAATGCCACCGTTTCGGCCATGGCTTCGCCGCCTTCCAGCTTCACGCCCGCGCAGCCGGTTTCCTTGAGCAGGCGCGACGCGCTTTCGAAAGCCTGTTGGGGCGATTGCTCGTATGTGCCGAAAGGCATGTCGACGATGACGGCGGAATGATAGCTCCCGCGTACGACTGCGGCGCCATGGGCGGCCATCATGTCGAGCGTCACCGGCACGCTGGATGGCAGCCCGTAGATCACCTGGCCAAGACTGTCGCCGACCAGAAGCAGGTCGCAATGGGCGTCGAGCAGCTGTGCCTGCCGGGCGGTATAGGCAGTCAGCATGACGATGGGTTCATCCGTTACGCCATCCTTCTTGCGGCGGCGAATGGCCGGAATCGTCAGGCGCTTCATGGGCGCGGGCGTGGGATTGGCGCGGCTGGTCGCGGTGTCGAGCTGGAAGGTCGTGGACATGCAATGACTTCTAGCCGCCGGACGCGAGTCTGGCAAAGGTACTTGCACTCGGTTCCGACGCGCCACATTGGATCCCAATGATGACCGCAGAGTGACAAATGAACGGGTCCAGACCTGTTCGCTCTTGCCAAGCGTTTGCATGGCGCTAGCTTCGCGCCATCCATGGAAATTCCGGGGGTTCACCGCATGTTCGGTCGCGTAAAGCCGTTAGACGCCATTCTGGCGACGGCTGAGAAAAAATCACTACATCGTTCGCTGGGCGCAATCCAGCTCACGCTCCTGGGTGTCGGCGCCATCATAGGCACCGGTATCTTCGTGCTCACGTCGGAGGCCGCGCAAAAAGCGGGGCCGGGGATGATGTGGGCCTTCGTCATTGCTGCCGTGGTCTGCGGCGTGGCGGCCCTGTGTTACTCCGAGATCGCCTCAATGGTTCCGGTTTCGGGTTCGGCTTATACCTATACCTATGCGGTTATGGGTGAACTGCTGGCCTGGATGGTCGGCTGGGCGCTCATCCTCGAATATGCCGTTGCCGCCAGTGCGGTCTCGGTCGGCTGGTCGGGCTATTTCGTCGGCCTGCTGCACAGTTGGGGTATCGAGTTGCCCCACGCGCTGATCGTCGGTCCTTACGCCGACGGCATCGTCAACCTGCCGGCGCTTGTCATTGCGCTTCTGGTCACCCTTCTGCTGATGATCGGCACAACCGAGAGCGCGCGGGTCAATGCGATCCTCGTCGGCATCAAGGTGACAGCGCTGACAGTCTTCATCGTGCTGACCATCCCGGTGATGAAGGGCGCGAACTTCGAACCGTTCATGCCCAACGGCTGGTTCGGCAACGGACATGGCGCGGGCCTTGGCGCCGTCGGCGCGGCGGCCTCGATCTTCTTCGCCTACGTCGGTTTCGATGCGGTCTCGACCGCGGCCGAGGAAACCAAGAACCCGCAGCGCAACGTGCCGATCGGCCTGATCGGCAGCCTCGGCATCTGCACGGTGTTCTACCTGCTGGTGGCCGCGGGCGCGATCGGTGCACTGGGTGCGCAGCCGGTCAACGGACCCAATGGGGAAATCCTCGCCCCGGGCACGCCCGAACTGGCCTCGCAGTGTCAGGCGATCGCTGCCAGGACGATCGAACCCCTGGTCTGCTCGCGCGAGGCGCTGGCCCATGTCCTGCGCTCGATCGGCTGGGAGCGGATCGGTGACCTTATCGGCGTGGCGGCCTTCCTGGCGCTGCCGTCTGTCATCCTGATCATGCTTTTCGGTCAGACCCGCATCTTCTTCGTCATGGCCCGCGACGGCCTGCTGCCCGAGAAGCTCGCGTCGATCCACCCGCGCTGGAAGACCCCGCACGTCGTGACGATGATCACCGGCGTTGCGGTGGCCTTCTTCGCGGCCTTCCTGCCGGTCGGTCAGCTGGCCGACATCTCGAACTCGGGCACGCTCTTCGCGTTCTTCATGGTCGCTTTGGCGGTGATGATCCTGCGCAAGACCCAGCCTGACCGGCATCGTCCGTTCCGCACCCCTCTGGTGTGGGTGGTCGCGCCGATCGCGGTACTGGGCTGTCTCGGCCTGTTCTTCAACCTGCCGTTCGAGGCGAAGATGGTGCTCCCGGTCTGGGGCGGCATCGGTCTCGTGGTCTATTTCTCCTACGGCTATCGCAAGAGCCACGTGGGCCTCGGCAAGATCGAGGTGCACGAGGAGGATCCCGACGCACCGCCGCAGCCGGTTCCGCCGATGTGAGACGTCCGATCGCGCATTGAGGAAAAGGGGGGCTTTTGCCCCCCTTTTCTTTGCCTTGGCAGAGGCGGATGCGTTCCGTCACCGCGTTGGCCCATGGCCTTGCCGGGAAGTTATCCCGGGTTGTCCCGGAGTTTTGCGCCGGCTTTGCCCGAGTTTTGCGCCGATCATCCCCCGGGTTGTCCCCAGGGCTGTCCACATCCGCACCATTGCCAGTCACGGCAAATGAGAACATAATAAGAACATTATTTCTCCGGTGCGATTCGATGGTTGAAATCAGTTCCATTCCCACTGCCGCCAGCCTCACTGTCAGGCAGGCCGATGCATGGCGCCCCGACCTGGTTTCCGGGGAAGTCCCCCACGGTGAAGTTTTCGCCGCGGGAAACGAAGGCGCCGGGGCCGGCCTTGCCCTTGCCCTTGCGCTCGATCGCATGGCTGCCCGGTCTTCCGATGGGCCTTCTGCCGATGCGCAGGAGGATCGCATGTGGCTTTGGGTGCAGGACCGCGAGGCGCTCCGGCGCAGCGGCCGGCCCTATCTTCCCGGCTTGCCGCGCGCCTTGCGTCATCGCCTCGTCCATGTCTCCGCCCGTAGTGCAGAAGATGCACTCTTCGCACTGGAAGAAGGGCTGCGCTGCCGCGACTTCGCTTTCGTCGTCGGCGAAGTGACCGGCAATCCCCGCGCGCTCGACTTCACCGCCTCGCGCCGTCTCAGCCTTGCTGCCGAGCGTCACGGCGTGCCGCTCTGGCTGGTCCGTCTCGACGCGAAGGCCGACCTGTCGTCCGCCCGCATGCGCTGGCGCGCGCAGTCCTGCGCCTCGCCGCAGCCGCGCTGGAATCCGCAGGCTCCCGGCGTGCCGAGCTGGCAGGCCGAACTGTTCCGCGCCCGCCGCCATCCCCCGGGAACCTGGGTGCTGCGTGACGATGGCCGGTTGGTGGCCGAACGGGCAGGGGGCATCGCGGCCATCGCTCCATCCCGCTTTTCGTCCCACCATGCCCAGCCGGTCGAAGCCCGCGGGTAATGCCGCCCCGCCTCGCCGGATCCTCGCCATCTGGCTGAGGCAGCTTGCGCTCGACCGCTGGCGGCTGGTCGAGGGGCTGGCCGCGGGTGAGGGCGTCGATGCGCAGCCGCTGGCGTTGATCGCCGAGACCGCGCATGGGCCGCGCCTTGCCGCGGTCAACGATGCGGGGCTGAACGGCGGGGCACAGCCGGGCGCGATGCTGGCCGATGCCCGCACGCTCTGTCCGCAACTGGCTGTCGCGCCTTCGGACCCGGCGGGCGATCTTGCCTTTCTCGAAAGCCTTGCCGCCTGGGCGATGCGCTGGGGACCGTGGAGTGCGCTCGACCCGCCCGACGGGCTGCTTGTCGACGTTACCGGCGTCGCTCACCTGTTCGGGGGCGAGGCGGCTCTGCTGGCCGATGCGCGGGCTGCTTTCGCCCGGCGCAGGCTGTCGGTGCGCCTGGCCCTTGCGCCGACCGCCGGAGCAGCCTGGGCGCTGGCCCATCATGGGCCGGACGGGGCGATCCTGCATCCCGACGACGATCCTGCCGCGCGCCTGTCCGGCCTGCCTGTCGCGGCGCTGCGACTTGACGATGACGTGCTCACGGTGCTGCGCCGTCTTGGTCTCAAGCGTCTTGGCGATCTGGGCGGGGTGGCGCGCGATGCCCTTTCGCGCCGGTTCCGCAACCGCCGCTCGGCTGCCGCCAATCCGCTGCTGCGCATGGACCAGTTGCTTGGCCGCGTGCCCGAGCCGTTGCTGCCGGTCACCGTCATCCATGCCCCGCTGGTGCAGCGCCGGTTGCTGGAGCCGATCCGCCATCGCGACCTGCTCGACCGTGTCGTCGCCGATCTGGCGCAGGACATGGCCCGCCAGCTCGAAGGGGAAGCGCTGGGCGCGCGGCGGCTTGAGCTGGGGCTGTGGAAGGTCGACGGGGAAGTCCTCGTGCGCCGTCTCGAACTGGCCGCCCCGAGCCGCGATGCCGAACATCTTGCCGGTCTCTACGGGCGCAAGCTGGAAGGGCTCGACGCAGGCTTCGGCATCGAACTGGTTCGCATGCGCGCGCCCTGGTGCGAGCCGCTGGCCCTGTCCCAGCAGGATTTCGAAGCGGCGGCCGAAGCCCATGGCACCAGCCTTGCGGCCTGTATCGACCGGCTCTTGGTGCGGCTCGGTGAGGAGGCCGTGCGCCGGCCGGTGCCACGCGCCAGTCACCTGCCCGAACGGGCGCAGCGCTGGCAGGGGCCGCTGGAGCGCGAGACATCTTCGCAAGCTGCTTTCGATTTTTACTTCAGGCCCCTGAAAATGCTGGATCGGCCTGAGCAGATCGCGGTGATCTACGAGACCCCCGACGGTCTGCCCAAGCGGTTTCGCTGGCGGGGGCAGGTTCACGAGATCGCCCGCGCCGAAGGCCCCGAACGGATCGCGCCCGAATGGTGGCGTGAACGCGGGACGGCACGCCTGCGCGACTATTACCGCATCGAGGACGGACAGGGCCGGCGTTACTGGATCTACCGTAGCGGCGTGATCGGCGACGGGCGCGGCGGCACGCCGGCTTGGTTCCTCCAGGGCATCTGCGCCTAGGACCGCCGCCATGCCCGAAGCCCCGCTGACGCCAGAGCGCCATCGCGTCGAGATCGACCCGGACAGCGTCGTTCCGCCCCGGCGTGCGCCTTTCGTCGAGCTGGGCGTGGCGAGCTGCTTTTCGTTCCTGCGCGGGGCCTCGGACGCGGCGGATCTGGTCAGCGAAGCCTACAGGCTGGGCTACGATGCGCTCGGGATTGCCGACGTCAATTCGATGGCCGGCGTCGTGCGGCTGCACACCGAGGCGCAGACGCTCAGGCTGAGGCCGGTGATCGGTTGCCGGATCGAGACGGTCGAGGGGCTGGTGTTCCTTGCCTATCCCGCCGACCGCACGGGTTACGGGCGCCTGTGCCAGATGATTTCCGCAGGGCGCATGGGCACGCTTTCGGGCCAGTGGCAGGAGAAGGGGGTATGCGAGATCTCGCTGGGGATGCTCGCCGCCCATGCGCAGGGCGTGCACCTCGTGCTGGTGCCGCCGCGGGACCTCGACACGCGGCTTACGGTTGCGGTGGAAAGCAACGTGGTAGCCTTTCCCCGTCCTGCGGGGGGCGAGGATCCGGGAAAGCGCGACATTGGGCCTGACCGGAATGGCGAACGGCAGGTGACCGGCCCGCTCTCGACCCTCCTGCCGCATCTGGCTGCACGCCTGCCGAGCCTGCGCCACGTGGCAGTCTGCCGCTTTCACAAGGGGGACGACATTGCCCGGATCGAGGCGCTTGACGTCATGACGCAGGCCCATGGCCTGTCGATCCTGGCCACCAACGACGTGCTCTATCACGCGCCCGACCGGCGGCCCTTGCAGGACGTCATGACCGCCATTCGCCACCGGACGAGCGTGACCCGGGCGGGATGGGCGCTCGAAGCCAATGCCGAACGGCACCTGAAATCGCCCGAAGAGATGGTGCGCCTGTTCGATCGCTGGCCGCATGCCGTCACGGCGGCGCGCGAACTGGCCGATGCCTGCACTTTCAGCCTTGAGGAACTGCAGTACGAATATCCCGAGGAGATCTGCCCGGGCGGTCTCGATCCGCAGGCGCATCTCGACAGGCTGACATGGGAGGGCGCGGCGCGGCGCTATCCCTCGGGCGTGCCCGAAGGCGTAAGCGAAACGCTGGTGCGCGAACTGGCACTGATCGGCAAGCTGAACCTCGCAAGATACTTCCTGACCATCAAGGACATCGTTGATTTTGCGAGAAATCAGGAACCGCCAATCCTGTGTCAGGGACGCGGCTCGGCAGCCAATTCAGCAGTGTGCTACTGCCTGGAGATCACTGCCGTTGATCCGGCCAAGCATGCCCTCCTGTTCGACCGCTTCATTTCCGAGGAGCGGAAGGAGCCGCCCGACATCGACGTCGATTTCGAGCACGAGCGGCGCGAGGAAGTGATCCAGTACATCTACCGCCGTTATGGTCGCCACCGTGCGGGGCTGTGCGCGACGGTGATCCACTACCGCCCGCGCATGGCGATCCGCGAGGTGGGCAAGGCCATGGGCCTGTCCGAGGACGTGACCAGTGCGCTCGCCCGCACCGTGTGGGGCGGTTACGGCAAGGAGATCGGCGAGAAGCATGTCCGCGAGACGGGCATGAACCTGACCGACCCGCACCTCAGACGCGTTCTGAAGTTGACCGAGCAGATGATCGGCATGCCCCGCCATCTTTCGCAGCATGTCGGCGGCTTCATTCTTACGCAGGGGCCCCTGACCGAAACCGTGCCGATCGGCAACGGCGCCATGCCCGAGCGCAGCTTCATCGAATGGGACAAGGACGACATCGATGCGCTGGGCATTCTCAAGGTCGACGTCCTGGCCCTAGGCATGCTGACCTGTATCAGAAAATGCCTCGATCTTCTTGAAAAACATCATGAAAGGCCGCTGACCCTGGCCACTGTCCCGCGTGAGGATCCGGAGACTTACGCGATGCTGCGCCGGGGGGATTCGCTCGGCGTGTTCCAGGTCGAAAGCCGGGCGCAGATGAACATGCTGCCTCGCCTCAAGCCGCGCGAGTTCTACGATCTGGTCATACAGGTGGCGATCGTGCGGCCCGGGCCGATCCAGGGCGACATGGTCCATCCCTATCTCAAGCGCCGACGCGGCGAGGAGGCGGTGGCGATCCCGGCGCCGGCACCCGAGCACGGCCCGCCCGACGAACTCTCCTCGATCCTCGGGCGCACGCTGGGCGTGCCGATCTTCCAGGAGCAGGCGATGAAGATCGCGCTCGATGCGGCGCGCTTCACCAGCGCCGAGGCGAACCGGTTGAGGAAGGCGATGGCGACGTTCCGTTCGCGCGGGATGGTTTCGGAACTGCAGGACATGATGGTCGGTCGGATGATCGCGCGCGGCTACGATCCCGACTTTGCCGAGCGTTGCTTCAACCAGATCAAGGGCTTCGGTGAATACGGCTTCCCCGAAAGCCACGCGGCGAGTTTCGCCCACCTCGTTTATGTCTCGAGCTGGCTCAAGTGCCACTTTCCGGGGGCCTTCGCCTGCGCCCTGCTCAATTCGCAGCCGATGGGCTTCTACGCCCCGGCCCAGATCGTGCGCGACGCGCGCGAGCATGGGGTCAGGGTGCTGCCCGCCGACGTCAATCATTCGGATTGGGACTGCACGCTGGAAGTGATGGACAAGCCGGTTTCTCGGTTTGCGCATCATCCCCGCGAAGGTGGGGGGGGCGCTTTCCGCAAGGATGAGGAAGCAGGGCGGGCTTCCCGCCTCTGCAGGGACGACGGGACGGGGCGGTTGGACCGTCACATTGCGCTTCGCCTGGGCCTGCGCCAGATCGACGGCTTTCCGGAACACGCCGCCGCCCGCCTCGTCGCAGCACGGGCGGAGCAGGGGGCTTTCGCCGATGTCGGGGCCTTGCGGGAGCGGGCGGGACTATCCCCGGCGCTGGTCGAGCGGCTTGCCTCTGCCGATGCCTTCGGTTCTCTGGGGCTGTCGCGGCGTCAGGCCCTGTGGGATGCGCGCAGCCTGATCGCCGCGCCCGACCTGCCGCTTTTCGCCGCGGCCGCCGCGCGCGACGAGGGGGCCGAGAAGGCTGCCACGCGCTTGCCGCGGATGCCGCTCAGCGAGGAAGTGGTGGCCGACTACCAGACGCAGCGCCTGTCGCTCAAAGCCCATCCCATGGCCTTCCTGCGTGCCTCGCTGGCCGAGCGCGGATTCGTGCGCGCAGCGGACCTGCTGGCGCGCAAGTATCGCTCGATGGTGCAGGTCGCGGGTGTCGTGCTCATCCGCCAGCGGCCGGGCAGCGCCAAGGGGGTGTGCTTCATCACGCTCGAGGACGAGACCGGCGTCGCCAATGTCGTCGTCTGGCCGCACGTCATGGAGCGCCAGCGCAAGGTCATCATGGGCTCGCGGCTGATGGAGGTGCGCGGGCGTGTCGAGTACGACGACGAGGTGATCCACGTGATTGCCGCGCACCTCACCGATGCGACGCACGACCTGCACCGCCTTTCCGAAGACCTGCTGCCCGCGACCATCGCCCGGGCCGATCACGTGAACAACCCGCTCCCCACGCGCGCGCAGCAACTGGGGGTGAAGGAGGATGCGCCGTTCGAACCGGTAGAGCCGTGGCAGCCCCCCGGGCCCGGAAACCGCGACTGCGGCTACCACCAGGGCCATCCCCGCGACACGCGCGTGATCCCGAAATCGCGAGACTTCCATTGAGGAAGGAGGCGGCGTAGCCCGATCTTAACCATTCGCTGCGACACTGGCGCCGCAGTCGAACATCAATCAGGTAGTCATCATGGCATTCCTCAAGGGTCTCATTCCCGGATTTCTGCTGACCTGGGTCGTGTCTTTGATCATCGGTTCCAACGGCTCGAAGGGCGGTATGCTCACGATCCAGCACACCTATATCGAGGGGCACAGCTTCTATTGGTCCTGGCCGCTGTTCATTGCCGGGACCGCGCTGTCCTGGGCGCTGTTTGCGATGATGGACTGAACGCCGCCCTCGCTTCGCCGCACCGTACTGCCATATCCTTGGCGCGGTGCGGGCTTCAGAATGCAGTTTGCCTTAATATCAGGTTCTAAAGTGCCGTTCTTGCGAGGGCGTCAACGCAGCGTCTTGCTTCTTCGATCGACCAGTCGTGCAAGGGGCCCCGAACATGGGGGGACAGGACCTCGCAGACGCCGAGGCGCATGTGCGCTTCGAGTGCATCGTCGGCGATCGCCTGCCCGGCCCAGAGCGTGACTGCGCTTACCATGCGCATCGTGACCAGCCCGTTGAGCACGTCGATGACTGCCGGGTCCAGCGCATCCCGGTCGACCAGTTCCTCCAGCGCTCTTCCGACATAGCGGCGATAGACTTCGTGCAGGGCGACGAGATCCGTCTGCTGGACGAGCACCGGCGCCAATGCCCGCGCCACTTCGGGCGCTTCAAGGGTTCGGCGCGAGAGCGTTTCGCATAGGGAAAGGAAGAAGCCGATGCCGTGATCGGCCGCCTTGCTCCAGGCTTCCTCGATGAAGCCCTCGCTGCGTTCGCGCGCGGCGGTGGCGATCAGGGCGTCCTTGGTCTTGTAGATGTTGAACAGGGTGCGCTCTGCAACGCCCGCTTCGCTGGCGATCATCTTCGTCGACATCGCGTCGTAGCCATGGCGGACCAGCAGGGCATAGGCCGCATCGAGAATACGCGCGCGTCGTTCCCGCTGTCGCGGCGTCAGGCTGCGGATGTGATTCGCAGCTCGGGCTGCCTCTGCCAGATCGGACATCGGCCATCCTTAGAGGGATGTCGCAGGTCAGATCAATCGCGCGAACGAAATCGCGTATCGCTTTGCGCGGTATGGAGGATTTTCGGGGGTGCGAAAGGTCGCTACGGCGCCGGTCGCGCCGGAAGAGATGGTGACCCCTACGGGACTCGAACCCGTGTTTCAGCCGTGAAAGGGCCGCGTCCTAGACCGCTAGACGAAGGGGCCATGAAAGCCATTCGCATGGCCTGTCTGGCATCTCTTACGGCTGGTGACCCCTACGGGACTCGAACCCGTGTTTCAGCCGTGAGAGGGCCGCGTCCTAGACCGCTAGACGAAGGGGCCATATAGCCATTTGAAAGCCTGCCTGGCGCAGCACCGGATGGTGACCCCTACGGGAATCGAACCCGTGTTTCAGCCGTGAAAGGGCCGCGTCCTAGACCGCTAGACGAAGGGGCCATTCCGAGCTGCGCCGGAGGCAGGACCGGCCCTCTAGCGGTGGGTTGCGGGGGGGTCAACCCCCTGATCGCAGATAAATTGCACTCTTTGTGGCACGCCATTGAGGCAGGCTGATTTCAGTCCGCGAATGCGGCGTCGTCGATGTGCAATTCAGCCTGAGGGCGGCTGCCCCAGTCGTCGATCTTCGCCCGTCCGGCAAGCCAAAGGCGGCGACCCTGCGAGGCATGGAGCAGGGCCTGGCCCATCTCGGTTTCGGCAGAACGGAAGGCCATGGCCTTGAAACGGCCGCCATCCGTGCCGCCGACGATCAGCCGGACGTGGTCTGCGCCCACGACGTCGGCCTTGACGATCCGCACCGGCCCGACCGCCACGCGCGGTCCCGGCCAGCCCATGCCGTAGGGGCCGGCGCTTTCCAGGGTCTCGACCAGCGTGGGCGTCAATCCGCCCGGCGCGAGCGCGAGATCGAGCAGCATCGCCTGATTTGCGCTGGCGTGTGAAACGTCGGTGGCAAGACGCGAATCGAGCCATTCGGACAGGGCTTCGAGCTTGTCGGGCGCGATCGTGAGGCCCGCTGCCATGGCATGGCCGCCGCCCGCCACCAAGAGGCCCGTCTCGCGTGCGGCAATGATCGCTGCACCAAGATCGACCCCGGTGATCGAGCGTCCCGATCCCTTGCCATTGCCCGCTTCGTCCGCGTCGAGCGCGATGACGAGCGTGGGCTTGCCGGTCTTTTCCTTGATCCGTCCGGCCACGATACCGATGACGCCCGGGTGCCATCCGGCGCCGGCAAGTACGAGGACCGCGCGGTTGTGCTGGCGATCGATCTGCGCTTCGGCGGTTTCCTGAACCGCCTGCTCGATCGCACGCCTTTCGTCGTTGAGGCGCGAGAGCTGGGCGGCGATGTCGCGCGCTTCGTCCGGATCGGTAGTGGTCAGCAGGCGGACGCCCAGAGTCGATTCGCCCACGCGGCCCCCGGCATTGATGCGCGGGCCGAGCGCGAAGCCGAGGTCGCTGCAGGTGGGCGCGCGGTTGAGGCGGCTTGCGTCGATCAGGGCCGACATGCCGATGTTGTCGCGCCGGGCCATGACCTTGAGCCCCTGGGCGACGAGCGCACGGTTGAGGCCATGAAGCGCGGCAACGTCGGCCACGGTGCCCAGTGCCACGAGGTCGAGAAGGGCGAACAGGTCAGGCTCGCGGCGTTCGGCGAAGAAGCCCTGACGACGCAGGGTGCGCACGGTGGCGACGGCGAGCAGGAAGGCGACGCCAACAGCGGCAAGATGGCCGTGATCTGCGCCTGTGGCGCTCTCGTCGAGGCGGTTCGGATTGACCAGAGCGGCGGCGCGCGGCAGTTCCGGTGAGCACTTGTGATGGTCCACGACGATCACGTCGACACCCACGCCATGTGCCATTTCCAACGCTTCATGGGCCATCGCACCGCAGTCGACGGTGACGATCAGACTGGAGCCTTCCCCGGCAATGCGCACGAGCGCTTCGCCCGAGGGGCCGTAGCCTTCGAGCAGCCGGTCGGGAATGTAATAGCGGGCATCGTGGCCCAGCGAGCGCATGAGCAGGATCAGCAGGGCCGCACTCGTTGCGCCGTCGACGTCGTAGTCCCCGTAGACCGTCACGGCCTCGCCGGTCATGATCGCCTGCGCCAGCCGTTCGGCGGCCGCGTCCATGTCACGGAATTCGGACGGATCGGGCAGGAAGGCGCGCAGCGAAGGGGTGCGATGCCGGTCCAGGTCCTCACGCGGAACGCCGCGCGAAAGCAGGAGCTGGGTGACGATGTCGTTTTCCAGCCCGCCGGGACCGTCCGAGAGGTCCATGTTGCCGCCGCGCCAGCGCCAGGCCTTGCCGGTGAGGGATTTGTCGATGCCGAAGAGCGAAGCAGATCGAGAAGCCATGCCTTTCCGATTATACGAGCGCGTGACCAGCGGGAAGGCTTGAGCCCACAGGTTCATGCCCTTTCAACAGCACAAGGCGTGACAGCAGGCCACTAACGCGACTAGTTTTGACGGATGGCAGCGCCCCGTTCCACGCCCGCAATGCGGCCCATCGGCCCTGACTTGCCGTGAGCGAGCCTGTCCTTGCCGTGATCTGGCATTCCCGGACCGGCGCCTCGCGGGCGATGGCGGCGCAAGTGGCAGAGGGAGCTGGCAGCCGCGCTCGCCTGATTGCGGCCGCCGATGTCTTGCCGGAGGATTTGCTGGCTGCGGGGGGCTACGTCTTCGTCTGCCCCGAAAACCTCGCGACGGTGTCGGGCATGATGAAGGAGATGTTCGACCGCTGCTATTACCCGGTGCTCGGTCGGATCGAGGGCAGGGCCTATGCCACGGTCATCGCCGCGGGATCGGATGGATCGGGCGCGCAGGCCCAGATCGATCGCATTGCCACGGGCTTGCGTCTCAAGCGGGTGGCTGACCCGATGATCGTCAATCTGCAGGCGCAGACGCCCGAGGAAATTCTTGCCGATAAGACTGTCCCTCGCGAGCGTCTGCAGGAATGCCGCGATCTCGGCGCGGCGATGGGCGAGGGGCTTTCGCTCGGCATCTTCTGAGACGGCGGCCATCGGGATTAAGTTTCGGCAACCGGCTCGACGGTTTCGGGAACAAGCGGAAGAATCCCGATTTAACGCCTAAGTCTCTGAAAGTAAGTTCCATGTCGCCCCCGGACAGCCCTGTCGAAAATTCCAATCCCGGTGCTACGCTCGTCTTCGCGGAAGGTGCGCGGCCAACAGCCTGCGCTCTTGCGTCCCTATTCGATTCACCGGCGATGCTGGGGATCGGTTCCGTTGTCGCCAATCGATCCCATCTCACCGGAAATGGGATCGAGGTGCTTGCTGGCGGTCTGGCATTCGACCTGCGCTTCGCGGATGGTCCAGCGCCGGACGGACAGGTCATCCGGATCGAGCCCGGCGAGCATGTTGCCGCTGGCGTGACCTTGCTCCCGGTCGTCAGGGCGCTCGCGGGGCTCGTCGCCAACCTGGCGCTTCACTTGCCCGTCGCAGCGATCGCCTGGGACATGGCGGGGACCGTCGCACAACCGCAGGAGTTCTCACGCGCGGCACTCAACTGGCTGGCCGGGGGACCTTTTCCGGCGCAGTGCCTGACCTCCCTGACGGTCAAGTCGGACGGCAGCATCGCCAGCGAAGGGCTGGTTCACTTCACCGGACAGGAAATGTACCTTGTCGGTGCGGAGGGCGAGGACGAGGCGACGGCGATACGGCTCGCCGTTGGCGTGGTCGATCAACTGGTTCGCCAGGGGCGCCTGCTGGCCCCGCGGGAGTTTACCATTGCCGGCACCGGATTGCTGGCCGAGCCCTCGCAATATGAGGATCGGGTCTGGGTCTGGCGCAAGCGCTAGGCTTTGCCGGTCAAGTTCCTCCGGTGCGGGCCCGCAGGTCTGCCTTGGCAGCCTCGTACTCGGCATGGAGCTTGGCGACGCGGTCGGCAACCGGTTCGATTGCCTTGATCGCGCCGATGCCTTGCCCTGCGCCCCAGATGTCCTTCCAGGCCTTGGCTTCCATCTTGCCGCCCGAACCGAAATCCATCTGGCTCTTGTCGCCCTCTGGCAGATTATCGGGGTCCATGCCCGCTGCCTCGATCGAGGGGCGCAGGTAATTGCCGTGGACACCGGTGAAGAGGCTGGAATTTACGATGTCGGCGGCGTGGCTGTCGACGATCGACTGCTTGTACCCTTCGACGGCATTCGCCTCCGGCGTCGCGATCCAGGGCGAGCCGATATAGGCGAAGTCGGCGCCCAAAGCCTGGGCTGCGAGAATCGAGCGACCGCAAGCGATGGCGCCCGAGAGGGCGAGCGGGCCGTCGAACCACTCGCGGATTTCCTGTACCAGCGCGAAGGGCGATTGCGTGCCCGCATGACCGCCGGCTCCCGCAGCCACTGCGATCAGGCCGTCCGCGCCCTTTTCCATCGCCTTGCGTGCAAAACGGTTGTCGATGACGTCATGTAGGACGAGCCCGCCCCAGCCGTGAACCGCGGCATTGATGTCTTCGCGTGCGCCCAGCGAGGTGATGACAAGCGGCACTTTCCACTTCGCACACATCGCCAGATCCTCTTCCAACCGGTTGTTGGAGCGGTGAACGATGAGATTGACGGCGAAGGGCACGCCGCAATCGGCGGTTTCCTCGTTGATCCGGTGCAGCCATTCGTCGAGTTGGCTGGCGGGGCGCGCATTGAGGGCGGGAAAGCTGCCGACAATTCCCGAGCGCACTTGAGCGATGACGAGGTCCGGATTGGAAACGATGAACATCGGCGAGCCGATGACCGGGAGGCGCAGATTGTCGAAGAGTGCGGGCAGGGCCATTTCAGTTCCGTTTAATCGAGCAATTAAACGGCAGGCTAATGCGGTCCGGCAGCGCTGTCGAGAGGCTGCATAAACCGATCCGGCAAGGGAAAGCCGGGGGCGTTAAAAGCGAAAGGGGCCTGCCATCCGGCAAGCCCCTTGTCTTGATCGGTCGGATCAGGCGGCGTTGCTGGCAGCATTGGCCGCGCTGAGCACGGCCCTAACGCTGGCGGTCGCGACGTCCTCATCGATGCCCACGCCCCAGATCGTGCGGCCATCGCTCGTCACGCACTCGACGTAGGCTGCCGCGCGCGCGTCCGAACTGGAGCCCATCGAGTGTTCGGCGTAGTCGCGCACTTCGAGGGTGACGCCAAAGCTTTCGGCCAGGGTCGCCGTGACCGAGGAGATCAGGCCGTTGCCACGACCCGATACGGTCTGTTCCTTGCCGTCGACGCCGATCTTGCCGGCAAAGACGCGGGTCCCGTCGGATGCGCGCTTCTCGTCCCAGTCGATGAGCTGGAAGTGCTGCGGTTCATCGATGCGATAGACCTTCCGGAACACGTCCCAGATATCGCCGGCCTGCAGTTCGCGGCCCAGTTCGTCTGCCAGGTCCTGCACGTGCTTGGAGAAGTGCGCCTGCATGCGCTTGGGCAGCTTGAGACCCTGATCCTGCTCGATCACCCAGGCAAAGCCGCCCTTGCCCGACTGCGAGTTGACGCGGATGACCGCCTCGTAGTTGCGGCCCAGATCCGCCGGATCGATCGGCAGGTAGGGAACGGCCCAGGTCTCGTCGTTGCGCTTCTCGCGCGCGGCAAAGCCCTTCTTGATCGCATCCTGGTGCGAGCCGGAGAAGGCGGTGAAGACCAGTTCGCCGCCATAAGGATGGCGTTCGGGGACCTTGAGCTGGTTGCAGTACTCGACGGTCTGGATGACTTCGTCGATGTCCGAGAAATCCAGCTCCGGATCAACACCTTGCGTGTACATGTTGAGAGCGACTGTCACCAAGCAGCAGTTGCCGGTGCGCTCGCCATTGCCGAACAGGCAGCCCTCGACGCGGTCGGCGCCGGCCATCAGCCCCAGCTCGGCAGCAGCCACGCCGGTGCCGCGGTCGTTGTGCGTGTGCAGGCTGATTACCGCGCTCTCGCGGTTGGGCAGGTTGCGGCAGAAGTATTCGATCTGGTCGGCGTAGATGTTCGGCGTTGCCGCCTCGACCGTCGCCGGCAGGTTGAGGATGATCGGATGCTCAGGCGTGGGCTGGAGCACTTCCATCACCGCTTCGCAGCACTCGATCGAGAAATCGAGTTCCGCGGTCGAGAACGTCTCGGGCGAGTACTCGAAGTGCCACTTGGTCTGTGGGTACTTCGCCGCCTGGTCACGCATGACCTTGGCGCCGTTGACCGCGATCTGGCGCACTTCGGACTGGTCCATCCCGAAAACGACCTGACGCCACAGCGGCGAGACTGCGTTGTAGAGGTGGACGATGGCGGCATGAACGCCGGCCAGGCTTTCGAACGACTTTTCGATCAGGTCCTGCCGCGACTGGGTCAGCACCTGCACCAGTACGTCCTCGGGGATACGTCCGGTGTCGACCAGACCGCGGATGAAGTCGTAGTCGGTCGCGCCCGAGCTGGGGAAGCCGACTTCGATCTCCTTCAGGCCCACCTTGACCAGCAGGTCGAAGAAGCGGGTCTTCTTCTCCGAGCTCATCGGGTCGATGAGCGCCTGGTTGCCGTCACGCAGATCGGTGGAGAGCCAGCGCGGTGCCTTGGTGATGACCTGCGAGGGCCATTGGCGATCCTGCAGCTGGATCTGCGGGAAAGGGCGATATTTGACCGAAGGGTCTTTCAGCATAGTCATGGGTAGTGTCTCGCTCGGGAAAGTCTGCGCTTTGCGTGTCGTCTTATCAGGTCCCTTGAGCGCCGAGCGCGCCGACCGGACGACGCGTCACCTCACGCCCAAGGGCGGGTAAGTCGCAGAAGAAGGCCAAGCCGGAGAGTCATGACAGTGCCTATGGGGACAGCCGGAGGAGATGTAAAGGGGGAAACGCGGTCAGGCCCGCGCGCTGCGCAGCGTCTGGGGATGTCGCCGATAAGCGCGCGCGGGCGTGGGATCAGGGCGTCAGTTGCACCCGAACTTTTCGATCATGCCCTTGTCGTCGAGGAACACGTTGAGGCGGTTCGGGCGGTAATCCATGGTCATGGCCGAGCCGGGCTTGAGTACACGGATCGGGTTGTCGCCGCGCCATTGCCGGATCAGGCCCAGCACTTCCTCATTGGCTGGCTGTCCGACATAGGCGCCGAGCTGTTCGGCGCCGCAACTTTCGGCGATCGGCGGCGGCGGTGCGGTTTCGGGCGCAGTCTGGTCCCCGGTACAGGCGCTCAATGCCAGGACACTGGCGCCCAGTACGCCAGCAAGCATCAGCGAACGCGGTGCGGTCATATTTTCGTACTCCATTTCAAGAGGTTGTCCTGAATGAATTCGTGCGCTGGAGCAATGCACCTGTACAGATAGTGACCTGGAGTATCAGGCCGCGTTCAGGACCCCGGTTTGTCCGCGGCAGCTTTCATGAAGGCGGCAGCGATCTTGAGTTCGACCTCGTCGGAAACCATCGGAATTCCGAAATCGAGCCCGAAGTCGCTGCGCTTGAGCGTACCCGTCGCATCGAAGCCAAGGCCCTCGCCGCCGCCCATCTGTGGCGGCATAGTCCCGGCGCCGTGGAAGAGCACCTGCAGGGTGACGGGCTTGGTGATGCCGTTCAGAGTTAGATTGCCGGTCATCTCTGCCTGCTGGTCTCCGGTGATCCTGACCAAGGTGGAGACGAAGCGCGCGTCTTCCGGCTTGGGGCCGAAGAAGTCGGGCTTCCCGCCTTCGCTGGCGGGGGCCTTGAGCAGGTGGCTCTTCAACCCGGCGCTGGCAACGGTGACGCTTGCCACGGGAATGCTCATGGCGACGCGCGCCTGTTCGGGGCGTTTGGGATCGATGTCCAGCGTTCCGGCGACGTCGCCGAAGATCCCGAAATAGGGCGTGAAGCCGAGGTGATCGACGCTCCATTCGACGAGCGTGTGGTGCGGATCGGCCTCGTAGTGCCCACCGCTTACCAACGATGGATCGGGTTTGCCGAAAGCGGAGGGTGGCGCAGCAGGTGCGGGGTCGGCTTCCGCTTCCTGCGCAGGGAGCGGCGTGGAAAGCGCGAAAGCAGCTGCAAAGGCAATTGCGGGCGGAAGCGCGCAGACAGCGCCGAGCAGTCGGTTCATCAGGAAGTCCTCCCGGTCGTTACGTTCTGTTGCGAACGGCCCGGCCGGGAGTTTGTTCCGAAAAGACGAACGACGCAAGCCGTTCGTCTTTTCCGTCTGTTTTGAATTAGTTCTTGGTCTTGTCGACCAGTGCGTTGGCACCGATCCAGGGCATCATGGCGCGCAGCTTGGCGCCGGTTTCCTCGATCGGGTGACGCAGGGCAGCCTTGCGCGAAGCCTTCAGCTCGGGCTGGCCGGCGCGGTTGTCCATCACGAAGTCCTTGACGAATCGGCCCGACTGGATGTCTTCCAGAACGCGCTTCATTTCCTTCTTGGTCTCTTCGGTGATGATGCGCGGACCGGTCTTGATGTCGCCGTATTCGGCGGTGTTCGAGATCGAGTAGCGCATGTTGGCAATGCCGCCTTCATACATCAGGTCGACGATCAGCTTCAGCTCGTGAAGGCATTCGAAGTAGGCCATCTCGGGAGCGTAGCCGGCTTCGACGAGGGTTTCGAAACCAGCCTGGACGAGCGCGGTCGCACCGCCGCACAGAACGGCCTGCTCACCGAACAGGTCGGTTTCGCACTCTTCACGGAAGTTGGTTTCGATGATGCCCGAGCGGCCGCCACCGACGCCCGAAGCGTAGGCGAGGGCGATATCCTGCGCATTGCCGGTCACGTCCTGATGGATCGCGATGAGGCAGGGCACGCCGCCACCGCGCTGGTATTCCGAACGCACGGTGTGGCCCGGGCCCTTCGGCGCGATCAGGAACACATCGATGTCGGCGCGGGGTTCGATCAGGCCGAAGTGGACATTGAGGCCGTGGGCGAAGGCAAGCGCCGCGCCGGGCTTCAGGTTCTCATGGATGTCGGCGGCGTAGATCGCGGCCTGGTGCTCGTCGGGCGCCAGGATCATGAGCACGTCGGCCCATGCGGCTGCTTCCTTGTTCGTCAGGACCTTGAAGCCGGCGGCTTCGGCCTTCTTGGCAGTTGCCGAACCTTCGCGCAGCGCGATGGCCACGTCCTTCACGCCGCTGTCGCGCAGGTTCTGCGCGTGGGCATGGCCCTGGCTGCCGTAGCCGAGAATGGCGATCTTCTTGCCGGTGATCAGGTTGATGTCGCAATCGGCGTCGTAATAGACTTTCATTGGTCTTTCCTTCCGTCATCCCGACACTGGCCGGGATCGCTGTCGATCATGCGCCGCCGCTCGGGACGGAGATCCCGAAATTCGGTTCGGGACGACGCAAACTCAAAAAAATCAGGCTTCTTCCGCCCCGCGGATCATCGCCACGATACCCGTTCGTCCGACCTCGACGAGGCCGAGTTCGCGCATCAGCGTGACGAAAGTGTCGATCTTGTCCGGCGCACCCGTCAGTTCGAAGATGAAGCTGCCGGTGGTCGTGTCGACCGGCTTGGCCCGGAACACGTCGGCGATGCGCAGCGCCTCGACGCGCTTCTCGCCAACGCCGGCCACCTTTACCAGCGCCAGTTCGCGCTGCACGTAAGGGCCGACTTCGGTCAGGTCGACGACCTTGTGGACCGGAACCAGACGCTCGAGCTGGGCGTGGATCTGGTCGATCTGGCTCGGCGGGCCGTGCGTGACGATCGTGATCCGGCTCACCGAATGGTTCTCGGTGATGTCGGCCACGGTCAGGCTGTCGATGTTGTAGCCGCGCGCGGTAAACAGGCCCGCGATCTTGGCGAGGATACCGGCCTCGTTGTCGACCGTGACGGTCAGGACGTGCCGTTCCTCGGCCTCGTGCTTGATATGCATCATCATGTTTTCCTTCGGGGCCGGCTCAGACGAGTGCCTTGGCTTCGTCGTCCATGGTGCCGGCCACGGTGTCTCCGTAGAGGATCATCTCGGTGTGCGAGGCGCCCGAGGGAATCATCGGGAAGCAGTTCGATTCCTTGGCGACCAGGCAATCGACGATCACCGGGCCGTCATGCTCGATCATGGCCTTGATGCCGGCGTCGAGCTGGCTTTCGTTCTCGATGCGGATGCCCTTCCAGCCATAGGCTTCGGCGAGCTTCACGAAGTCGGGCAGGCTGTCCGAATAGGAGTTCGAATAGCGGCTCTCGTAAGTGAGTTCCTGCCACTGACGGACCATGCCCATCCACTCGTTGTTGAGGATGAAGACCTTGACCGGCAGGCGATACTGCGTGGCGGTGCCCATCTCCTGGATGTTCATCTGAATCGAGGCGTCGCCGGCGATGTCGATGACGAGGCTGTCCGGGTTGCCGCACTGCGCGCCGATCGCGGCGGGCAGGCCGTAACCCATGGTGCCCAGACCGCCCGAGGTCAGCCACTTGTTCGGACCGAAGAAGTGGAAGTGTTGCGCCGCCCACATCTGGTGCTGGCCCACTTCGGTGGAAATCACCGGGTCCTTGTCCCTGGTCAGCTCGAACAGCCGCTGTATCGCCAGCTGGGGCATGATCGCCTCCTTGCTGAGCGGGAACGACAGGCTCTTCTTCTCGCGCCAGCCGTCGATGCGGGCCTTCCACGCGGACAGGTCCTGCGGCTTGCGGCTGCCCCAGCCTTCGAGGATCTGCTCGATCACCGAAGCACAGTCGCCGACAATCGGCAGGTCGACCTGCACCGTCTTGTTGATCGACGAACGGTCGATGTCGACGTGGATCTTCTTCGAGTTCGGCGCGAAGGCGTCGAGGCGACCGGTGACGCGGTCGTCGAAGCGCGCGCCGAGACAGACGATCAGGTCCGCCTGGTTCATCGCCAGGTTCGCTTCGTAGGTGCCGTGCATACCCAGCATGCCCAGCCAGTCGGCGTGGTCGGCCGGGAAGGCACCAAGACCCATCAGGGTCGAGGTGACCGGCGCGCCGGTCTTTTCCTGCAGTTCGCGCAGGAGCTGCGTGGCGCGCAGACCCGAATTGATGATGCCGCCGCCGGTATAGAGGACCGGAGCCTTGGCCGAGGCGATCATGTCGATGGCCTGCGCGATCTCGTCCGCCCCGCCCAGCGTCGGGGGCGAGTAACGGTTGCGGCGCTGCGCCGGAGCGTCGGTCCAGGGCGCGGTGGCGATCTGAACGTCCTTGGGGATGTCGATCAGGACCGGGCCGGGGCGGCCGGTCGTCGCGATCTGGAACGCCTCGTCGATGGTCGCGGCAAGGTCGGCCGGGTCCTTCACGAGGTAGTTGTGCTTGGTGCAGTGGCGCGAGATGCCAACGGTATCGGCTTCCTGGAACGCGTCCGAGCCGATCAGCGCGGTCGGAACCTGGCCGGTGATGACGACGAGCGGAATCGAATCGAGGAAGGCATCGGCGATGCCGGTGACGGCATTGGTCGCGCCCGGGCCCGAAGTGACCAGGACGACACCGGGCTTGCCGGTCGAACGGGCGTAGCCTTCGGCCGCATGGGCCGCGCCGGCTTCATGGCGCACGAGGATGTGGCGAAGCCGTTCGTCGCCGAAGAGAGCATCGTAGATCGGAAGCACGGCACCACCAGGATAGCCGAATACGAACTCGACTCCCTGACGGACCAGGCTTTCAACCAGGATGTTCGCGCCGCTGCGCTCTTCACTCACAACACATTCCTCTTCGTATTCCGGTGCACGGCCCCCGAAAGGCCGCTTCAGAAAGCCCGCTTCCATAGGAGGATCGGCCCCGGAAACAAGCATTTCCGCAGGCCACGCGCTCTCTAATGAAACCGACCCGACACGACAATCGTCGCGCCGGGTCATCCTCTCCTCCCTGCATAACTTCCATCAGCAGGTGCTGGTGGCCTCTACGGGACCGTAAATGTTACGTCAAATGAAAAATTCGAAATAAAATTTCACGCATTGCATTGGAATCAAAATTTTCAAACGGCAATCTTGGCCAATCTTCCGGGGGTTGGTGCCGCAGCCATGTGAACTGTCGTTTGGCGTAATTGCGGGTTGCCTGGCTGCCGCGGGCTGTGGCTTCCCCGAGCGTCCATTCGCCGCGCACGACTCCGGCAAGCTCAGGGACGCCGATGGCGCGCATGACAGGCAGGGTGGGATCGAGATCGCGGGCAAGGAGCGCCTCGACTTCGGCAAGTGCGCCGCGCTCCATCATTCGCTCGAAGCGCAGATCGCAGCGCCGGTAGAGCGCCTGCCGTTCGGGCAGGAGAATTGCGGGAAACACGGTGACGGTATCGGCGATGCCGCCTGTGGTTTCGGTCTGCCATTGTGCCAGCGTCTTCCCGCTCGACCTGACGACTTCGAGTGCGCGGGCGATGCGGGCGGCGTCGGCGGGGGCGAGGCGGGCGGCGCGTTCCGGGTCCTCCTGCCGGAGCGCGGCATAGGCATCTTCGACGGGCAGCGCGCGAACCGCCTCGCGAATTCCGGGCTCGATAGCAGGTACCGGCGCGATGCCTTCCAGCAGTGTCCTTATATATAGGCCGGTACCGCCAACGAGGATGGGCAGGGCGCCGTCGGCGTGGATCTGGCTGATCGTGCGGCGCGCGGCATCGGCCCAGTCTGCTGCTGAGCAGCTTTGCGCCCCGTCCCAGTCTCCGAACAGGCGGTGCTCGATTCCCCCCATTTCCTCAGGCGTCGGCCGTGCGCTGAGAACCTGCAGGTCGGCGTAGACCTGCGAGCTGTCGGCATTGACGACGACGCAGCGACGGCCGTGCCTCTCGAGTTCCTGCGCCAGCATGACCGCACAATCGCTCTTGCCGCTGGCGGTCGGCCCTGCGATGAGCGCCAGCGGTGGCCGGTCTCCGGTTGCAATATTCAACGATGCATCAAGGATATTCGCAGTGCTCATTGCCCGGCTGATAGCAGAACCGGATCATCTCTCCGCAAGAATCGACGCGGCCCGGGCCGATATGGAAAAACGGGGTGTGCGCCTCGCCGAGGCTTCCATGCTCGATTTCTGCGGACAGACGATGCAGATCGAGTCGCCCGACAGCGATGCTTCGGCCATGCGCGCCTCGCTCGATGCCCATTTCGAGGAGACCGACGGCCTCGTTTGCGAGAGCGAGCCGCAAGTGCCCGCGCTGTTCATTTCCGACATGGATTCGACCATGATCGGGCAGGAATGCATTGACGAACTGGCCGACTTCGCTGGCCTCAAGGACCGCATTGCCGACATTACCGAGCGCGCCATGCAGGGCGAGCTGGACTTCGAACAGGCCCTGCGTGAACGCGTTGGACTGCTCGAGGGTCTGTCGATCGAAGCGATCGACCAGTGCCTCGCCGGTCGCATCCAGCCCATGCCGGGATCGAAGGTCCTGGTGCAGACGCTCAAGAAGCTGGGTTGCCGTACCGTTCTGGTGACGGGTGGCTTCCACCACTTTGCCGATCCGGTCGCCGAGTGGCTGGGCTTCGAAGAGGTCGTGGGCAATCGCCTGGAGGTCGCGGATCGCAAGCTGACCGGTGGCCTTGTCGGCGGCATCGTCGACAGCTCGGTCAAGAAGGGCACGCTGCAATCGATCATGGCCGAACTGGCGGAAGGCGCGACCAGTCTCGCCACCGGCGATGGCGCCAACGATATTCCGATGCTTGAAGCGGCCACGTACGGCATCGCCTATCACGCCAAGCCCAAGGCGCGCGCTGCCGCCAATGGCTGGATCAACCGCGGTGACCTGACTTCGGTTTTGCGCCTGCTCGGCATTCCCGAGAAGGACTGGGTTCGCGATTGATGCGATGACCTGACCTGGCCCTCATCCTCGATGTTGCTTAGCGGCGGGGAGGATGAGGGGAGGTCGTTGCTGATCCAGTGGTAGCGCCGAAGAGGGATTCGGGTAAGCAATCTCACGCGCTTGCTCGAAGCGCTGAGATTGCCCCTGCGTCAGTCGATTTCGCGACCGCCCCCTTCCCATTTTGCCATGCAAGACAGGGAGGAGTTTCCAGAATGAGATCCTCCCCATCGCGATGATCGGGGGAGCGAAGCCAACCGCAGGCTGGCGGAGGGTTTTACGCCTCCATCCAGTCCCGGAAGAATGCCTCGTTGGCTTCGCGAAGATCGGCGATTTCGACGCCGGCAACCTTGCTTCCGCCGACGGTGCCGATCTTGACCGCGCCGGGCAGATCGGTTCCGGCCGGGGCGGTCACGACGTAACGGCCCTGGTCTTCACCGAAGGCTTCGGCGGTGGTGAGGTCGGTGTCGAGCGTGCAGCCCTTGCCGCTCGCAAGGGCCATTTCGGCCAGCGCGACGAGCAGGCCGCCGTCGCTGACGTCGTGGACGGCGGTAACCTTGTCCTGACCGATCCACTCACGCACGGTTGCGCCGTTGGCGCGTTCGGCTTCGAGGTCGACCTTCGGCGCTTCGCCCGCTTCCTGGCCGGCAATCTCGCGCAGCCACAGCGACTGGCCGAGGTGCGTGCCCGAACCGCCCAGCACGAAGATGGCGTCGCCTTCGTTCTTGAAGGCGATCGTGGCCATCTTGTCGTGGTCGACGAGCAGGCCGACGCCGCCGATCGCCGGGGTCGGCAGGATGGCCGATCCGCCGCCGGTGGCCTTCGATTCGTTGTAGAGCGAGACGTTGCCGGACACGATCGGATAGTCGAGCGCGCGGCAGGCATCGCCCATGCCGTTAAGGCAGCCAACGATCTGCGCCATGATCTGCGGACGCTGCGGGTTCGCGAAGTTGAGGCAGTTGGTGATCGCCAGCGGCAGACCGCCGACCGCGCAGATGTTGCGGTAAGTCTCGGCGACAGCCTGCTTGCCGCCCTCATAGGGGTCGGCATAGCAGTAGCGCGGGCTGCAGTCGGTGCTGATCGCCAGCGCCTTCTGCGTGCCGTGGACACGCACGACCGCGGCGTCGCCGCCGGACTTCTGCATGGTGTCGGCGCCGACCTGGCTGTCGTACTGTTCCCAGATCCACTTGCGCGAGGCGAGGTCCGCGCCGCCCATGAGCCTCAGCAGGTCGGCTCCCGGATCGGTGGTTTCCGGCACGTCAACCAGCGCAGGCACCTGGGCCCAAGCCTTGTATTCTTCGGGGCTGACGTAAGGACGCTCGTATTCCGGCGCATCGTCGGCGAGCGGGCCGAGCGGAATGTCGCAGACCACTTCGCCGTCGAATTCGAGGACCATGTGACCGGTGTCGGTCACTTCGCCGATCACCGCGAAGTCGAGTTCCCACTTCTTGAAGATCGCTTCGGCCATGGCTTCCTTGCCCGGCTTGAGGACCATGAGCATGCGCTCCTGGCTCTCCGAAAGCATCATCTCGTAAGGCGTCATCGCCTCTTCGCGGCACGGCACCTTGTTCATGTCGAGCCGGATGCCGGCGCCGCCCTTGCTGGCCATCTCGACCGAGGAGGAGGTGAGGCCGGCCGCGCCCATGTCCTGGATCGCGACGATCGCGTCGGTGGCCATCAGCTCGAGGCAGGCCTCGATCAGCAGCTTTTCGGTGAAGGGGTCGCCGACCTGCACGGTCGGGCGCTTCTCGTCCGAATTCTCGTCGAAGTCGGCCGAGGCCATGGTGGCGCCGTGGATGCCATCACGGCCGGTCTTCGAGCCGACGTAGACGATCGGGTTGCCGAGGCCGGTGGCGGCGCAGTAGAAGATCTTGTCGGTTTCGGCCACGCCCACGGTCATCGCGTTGACGAGGATGTTGCCGTCGTAGGCCTTGTGGAAGTTCGTCTCGCCGCCGACGGTGGGGACGCCCACGCAGTTGCCGTAGCCGCCGATTCCCGCGACCACGCCCTGGACGAGATGCTTCATCTTCGGGTGCTCGGGGCGGCCGAAACGCAGCGCGTTCATGTTCGCGACCGGGCGCGCGCCCATCGTGAACACGTCGCGCAGGATGCCGCCGACGCCCGTCGCCGCGCCCTGGTAGGGCTCGATGTAGCTGGGGTGGTTGTGGCTCTCCATCTTGAAGATGGCCGCCTGGCCGTCGCCGATGTCAATGACGCCGGCGTTCTCGCCGGGGCCCTGGATGACCCAGGGCGCCTCGGTCGGCAACTTCTTGAGGTGGAAGCGACTCGACTTGTACGAGCAATGCTCCGACCACATGACCGAAAAGATGCCGAGTTCCACAAGGTTCGGCTCTCGGCCGAGCGCATGAAGGACGCGCTCGTATTCCTCGGGGCTGAGGCCGTGGGCCTCGACGACTTCAGGGGTGATTCCGCTCATGCGACGCGCCTTAGCCATGTCCACGCGCGCGCGCTAGTCCGCTTCACGCGCTGAATGGTCCGCATCGTGCCCTGAAGCGGCGTTCCGGGCCTCAAGAACATGGCAAAACGCGTTTCTCCGGTTCCTACCTTGACCGTCCGACACGAGACGGCCATTGCTGCGGCATGAACGGAGAGACCCCGAACATCGACGCCTTGAGCTTTGAGGATGCGCTGCGCGCGCTGGAAGACGTGGTGCGCAAGCTGGAAAGCGGCGATGTGCCGCTTGAGGATTCGATCACGCTTTACGAACGTGGTGAAGAACTGCGCAAGCATTGCCAGAAGCGCCTCGATGCGGCCCAGGCGCGGATCGAGAAGATCGTCGCCGGACCCGATGGAGTGCCGTCCGGCACCCAGCCTTTCGATACTGCGGATCGCTGAGTCGTGGCCCAGGGCGTAGCCGACTCGCTGCTCGCAGAGGGTCTTGTGCGCATCGCGTCCGAGATCGACGGCGCATTCGATGCACTCCTGCCGGTACCCGAAGATGCGCGCGCGCGACTGGTGGAAGCCATGCGTTATGCCGCGATCGGCGGCGGCAAGCGGCTGCGTCCGCTGTTGCTGACTTCGGTCGCCGAATTGTACGGGGTCGACCGCGGGGCCGCAGTGCGGGCCGCCGTCGCGATCGAGGCGATCCACGTCTATTCCCTTATCCATGACGATCTGCCGTGCATGGACGATGACGCCCTGCGTCACGGCAAGCCGACCGTTCACATCGCTTTCGACGAGGCGACGGCGGTTCTGGCCGGGGATTCGCTGCACGTTTTCGCTTTCGAGGTGCTTGCCGATCCGGCGACCTGTGCCGATCCGTTCACCCGGATCGAACTGGTCCAGGCGCTTGGCCACGCGAGCGGCGCTCAAGGTATGGCCGGCGGCCAGATGATGGACCTCGTCGCCGAGACGAGCGAGTTCGACCTGCAGACCGTCACGCGCCTGCAGCAGCTCAAGACCGGGGCGCTGCTTGGCGCGGCGGTCGAGATGGGCGCCATCCTGGGCCGGGTTTCGCCGGAAGGGCGTACACACCTTCGCGGCTATGCGCGCGACATCGGTCTCGCATTCCAGATCGCCGACGACTTGATCGACTATGAAGGCGATGCCGCCACGGCGGGCAAGGCCGTGGGCAAGGATGCCGGCGCGGGCAAGGAAACCTTCGTTTCGCTGCTCGGGCCCGAACGCGCGCGTGAGCAGGCGCGGCTGCTGGTTGACCAGGCGATCTCGTACCTTGCGCACTACGGCAAGGAAGCGGACCTGCTGCGTGCCGTGGCGCGCTACATCATCGAGAGGGATCATTGATGACGGCCTTGAAGACTGCTGGCGAACGTGTCGGCGTTTATCCCGGCACTTTCGATCCGATCACGCGCGGTCATGCCGACATCATCCGGCGCGGGGCCAAGCTGGTCGATCGGTTGATCATCGGCGTCACCACCAACATGTCGAAGAACCCGCTTTTCACGCCAGACGAGCGTATAGCGATGGTGGAGCGTGAAGTGGCAAGCCTGGGCATCGAGAACGTCTCGGTGGTGGGTTTCAACGCACTGCTGATGAAATTCGCCGAAAAGCAGGGCGCAACGGTGATCGTGCGCGGCCTGCGCGCCGTGGCTGACTTCGAGTACGAGTACCAGATGGCTGGCATGAACCAGCAGCTTAACTCGAACATCGAGACCGTCTTCCTCATGGCCGATGTCAGCCTGCAGCCGATCGCATCCAAGCTCGTGAAGGAAATCGCGATGTTCGGCGGCGATATCACCAAGTTCGTCAGCCCCGCAGTGCGCGACGACGTCGTCGAGCGCATTGCCGCGACGGGTCTCAAGGGCGACTACTGAACAGATCGGTCCGTTTCGTTCATTGTCACGTCATCGCCGGCGCTCTATCGCCCCCACGATGACTGGCTTCAGCTTGTGAGTAATCGATGAAATTTCGCCTTCCTCTCACCGCGACGATGATCGGGCTTGCGCTGGTGGCTGCACCGGCCCTGGCGAAGAAAAAGGATGTACCCGCTCCTGCTGCGCCGGCGCTTTCGTCGGTCGTCGACACGGACATGTCGCACGATCCGCAGAACATCCTGTTGCTCGATCTTTCGGACGGCGGCCGCGTGGCGATCCGCCTGATGCCGGAATGGGCGCCCCACCACGTGGAGCGGATCAAGTCGCTTGCCGAGCAGGGCTTCTACAACGGTGTCATCTTCCACCGCGTGATCGACGGCTTCATGGCGCAGACCGGCGACCCGACGGGAACCGGTCAGGGCGGCTCGCAACTGCCTGACCTGCAGGCCGAGTTCAATTCGCTGCCGCACTTGCGCGGCACCGTTTCGATGGCGCGCACCAACGATCCGAACAGCGCGAACAGCCAGTTCTTCATCGTGTTCTATCCGCGCTTCTCGCTCGACCACAAGTATACCGTGTTCGGCCGCGTGATTTCGGGCATGCAGTACGTCGATGCGATCCAGCGCGGCGAACCGCCGCAGAACCCGACGCGCATCGTTCAGGCGACGCTCGCCTCCGATCACAAGGCGCCGCCTGCACCGGGTACTGTCGCAGCATCGGCCACGGCGGCTCCGATTACCGCGGACCAGCTCAGCAATTCGACATCCGACTGAGCTGCGCACAGGGCCCTATTGCAACGCCCGATCTTGTCGAAGTCCGCGCGCTGCTCTAGCGCGCGGCCATGCGCGTTGACCTCTTCGATTTCGACCTTCCCACCGAACGCATAGCCCTTCGTCCGGCCAAGCCGCGCGATGCCGCGCGCATGCTGGTGGTGGAGGGCGATGCACTGTTCTCCGACCGCCATGTACGCGACCTGCCGCAGAGGCTGCGCAAGGGCGACGTGCTGGTCTTCAACGATACCCGCGTGATCCCGGCCCAGCTGGAAGGTCGCCGCGGAGAGGCCCGGATCGGTGCGACCTTGCACAAGCGCATCGACCTGCGCCGCTGGCAGGCCTTCGTGCGCAATGCCAAGCGGCTCAAATTGGGCGACCGGATCGAATTCCCGGCCGAAGTGACGGCGATTGCCGAGGCACGGCACGACGACGGCAGCTGGACGCTAGCCTTTGAGGGCGACGAGCCGGTCGAAGTGCTGCTCGAGCGGGCAGGGCGCATGCCGCTGCCGCCCTACATCGCCGGCAAGCGCGAGACCGACGAGGCCGACCGCTCGGACTACCAGACCATGTTCGCGCGCGAGAAGGGCGCGGTTGCCGCTCCCACTGCGGCGCTGCACTTTACGCCTGAACTCGTCGACCGGCTCGACGAAGCCGGTATTGCCCGCGAGACGCTGACGCTTCATGTCGGGGCGGGGACTTTCCTGCCAGTGAAGGCCGACGACACTGCCGACCACAAGATGCACGCCGAATGGGGACGCATCGACCAGGCCACCGCGGATCGTCTCAATGCCGCGCGCATGGCCGGTGGCCGCCTGATCGCCGTTGGCACGACCAGCCTGCGCCTGCTGGAAAGTGCGGCGGGTGACGACAACGTGATCCGGCCGTTCGAAGGCGATACCTCGATCTTCATCACCCCGGGCTATCGCTTCAAGGCGATCGACGGCCTGATGACCAACTTCCACCTGCCCAAGTCTACGCTGTTCATGCTCGTCAGCGCGCTGATGGGGCTGGAGAAGATGCAGGCAGTCTATGCCCACGCCATTGCCGAGGAATACCGCTTCTATTCCTATGGAGATTCGAGCCTGCTGCTGCCCTGATTCGGCAGAGCTGGACCAACTTGTGGGAATTGCGTCGCAATCTCACGGTCCAGGTCTTGGAACTGCCATCGTCATGCCCCATCAAGGCAAGATGGAATCCATTCTCGAAATCCGCGGTCTCACGAAGACTTACGCGGGCGGCTTCACGGCGCTGCATGGCGTCGACCTCGACATTCGCAAGGGCGAGATCTTCGCCTTGCTCGGTCCCAATGGTGCAGGCAAGACGACCCTGATCGGTGCCGTGTGCGGACTGGTGCGTCCCAGTTCCGGCACGATCCGGGTCTTCGGTGAAGACCTTGGCTCGCACTGGCGCAGCCTGCGCGCCCGGATCGGATTGGTCCCGCAGGAGCTCGCGACCGACATGTTCGAAACGGTCATGCACACCGTGAACTATTCGCGCGGGCTTTTCGGCCTGGCGCCGGACGCGGGCAAGATCGAGGAGATCCTCAAGGCGCTCAGCCTCTGGGACAAGCGCAACGAGCAGATTCGCGCGCTGTCAGGGGGGATGAAGCGCCGTGTGCTGATCGCCAAGGCGCTGGCGCATGAACCGCAACTGCTGTTCCTCGACGAGCCGACGGCGGGCGTCGACGTCGAACTGCGGCGCGACATGTGGCAGCAGATCGCCAAGTTGCGCGACCTTGGCACCACGGTCATCCTGACGACGCACTACATCGAAGAGGCCGAGGAAATGGCCGACCGCGTCGGCATCATCCAGGCCGGGCGAATCCGCATGGTCGAGCAGACCTCGGTTATGATGAAGCAGCTTGGCCGTACCGAAGCGCATATCAGGCTGGCCCAGCCGCTTGCGGATATACCCACGATGCTGGACCGTTTCGCGGTCACGCTTGGCGATGGCGGCGCGGAGCTTTGCTACCGCGGCGGAGACGGCGCAGGGGGCGGCAAGGCCGAAGTGGCCGAGCTGACCAAGACGCTGGTCGCGGCCGGAATCGACTACACGTCGATCGACATTCGCGAATCGAGCCTCGAAGAGATCTTCGTCAATCTGCTTGAAGGAGAGGCGCAGTGATCGCTTTCAACGCCCGCAGCGCCTGGACCATTTACAAGCGCGAAGTCGCACGCGCGTTGCGCACGGCCATGCAGTCGATCCTTGGTCCGGTGCTGACCACCGTTCTCTATTTTGTCGTCTTCGGCGCGGCTATCGGCGGTCGGATGGAGACGATGGACGGGGTCAATTACGGTGCCTTCATCGTGCCTGGGCTGCTCCTGCTCACGTTGCTGAGCGAAAGCACGTCCAACGGCAGCTTCGGCATCTACATGCCGCGCTTCACCGGCGCGATCTATGAACTGCTTTCCGCGCCCGTCGGCACGGCCGAGACGCTGGTTGGCTTCGTCGGGGCGGCGGCGACCAAGTCACTGATCCTGGCCGCTATTATTCTCGGGACCGCGACTTTCTTTGTCGACTATACGATCCTGCACCCGTTCTACACGCTCGGCTTCATCCTGCTGGTCTCGGCAAGCTTCTCGCTCTTCGGCTTCATCCTCGGGATCTGGGCCGACAGCTTCGAGAAGCTGGGCATCGTGCCGGTCCTGTTTATCGTCCCGCTGACTTTCCTGGGCGGCACGTTCTATTCGATCGACGTCCTGCCCGAACCGTGGCGTTCGGTGGCCATGGCCAACCCGGTCGTCTATCTCGTCAACGGACTGCGCTGGTGCTTCTACGGCAGTTCGGACTTCCCGATTGCCACTTCGCTGGGGATGACTCTGGCGTTCCTCGCGATTTGCGTGGCCTTCATCGCATGGATCTTCAAGACGGGCTGGCGCCTGCGGTCCTGATTTCATAGATTCGATTCGGTCATGGCTTTGAAGACGTTCCTCCCGGTCGCCCTCCCGTCGCTATTGCTCGCCGTTCCGGCCCAAGCCCAGCCTTTCGAAGAGGCACGGCTTTCGGTCGACGAAGGGCTTGTCGATCTTGCGCCCGAACCGCTGCGTCTGGCCTTGCCGGACTATCCCTGGCCGACGCCGTTCATCGAAGTTCCGCCGCCGAGTCTGCCCAAGAACGTCAAGGCGATGATCGAGGCTGCGGTCAGGACCGACGAATCCGAAACGGTCGCGGCCGTCGTGAAGATGGCGATCGAGACGCAGCCTTACGACAAGGACGAGATCAAGGCGATGCACCGCGCCTATCTCGATGACAAGGCAGCGCGCCTTGCTGCCAAGACCGAAGCAGAAACCCGGCGTATCCGCGAATCGGGGGTGCTGGAACTGTGGAAGGGCCAGATCGAACTCGGGGCCTTCCACAGCACGGGCAACACCACGAATTTCGGCTTCACCGGCGCGCTCAAGCTCGACCGCAAGGGGATCGACTGGGAGCACATGATCCTTGCGACGGCCGATTACCAGAAGGATTCCGGCACCGTCACGCGGGAGAAGTACGGGGCCAGTTACCAGCCGCGCTACACCATCAACGATGGTGTCTTCACTTACGGTCGCCTCCAGTATGAAAAGGACGAGATCCAGGGCTATCGCGACCGTTTCTCTTTCTCGGGCGGTTTGGGTTATCGCCTTGTCAAGCGCCGCAACATGACGCTTTCGGTCGAGGCAGGCCCGGCCGTTCGCCGCACGAACTACATCGACGATCCCTCCGAAACGACCTGGTCCGCCCTGACTTCGCTCGATTTCGACTGGAAGCTCAACGGAACGCTTGCACTGAGCCAGGACGCCTCGAGCTACATCGGGTCCGACAACAGCACCTTCACCTCGCTCACCGGGATCGAGGCGGGGATGGCCAAGGGCCTCAAGGCCAAGCTGTCCTATTCCATCGAGCATGAAACCGCGCCGCCGGCCGGTTCGCTCAAGACCGATACGATTTCGCGGTTCTCACTGGTCTACGGCTTCTGACCGGTCTAACGGACGCGGCCATGAACCCGCGTTTCGAATTCTCCATCCACGCCACCGACGGCAAGGCGCGCACCGGCGTCATCAAGATGCGTCGCGGCGAAATCCGCACCCCCGCTTTCATGCCGGTAGGTACTGCCGCAACGGTCAAGGCGATGAAGCCCGAAAGCGTGCGCGCGACCGGCGCCGACATCATCCTGGGCAATACCTACCACCTGATGCTGCGCCCCGGTGCCGAGCGCGTTGCGCGCCTTGGCGGGCTGCACAAGTTCATGAACTGGGATCGCCCGATCCTTACCGACAGCGGCGGCTATCAGGTCATGAGCCTTTCGGACCTGCGCAAGATCACCGAGGAAGGGGTGACTTTTGCCAGCCACCTCGACGGCTCGCGGCACATGCTCAGCCCCGAACGCTCGATGGAGATCCAGCGTCTGCTCGGCTCGGACATCGTCATGTGCTTCGATGAATGCCCGAAGATCGACCAGCCGCGCGACGTCATTGCCCGGTCGATGGAAATGTCGATGCGCTGGGCCAAACGCAGCCGCGACGGATTTGACAGCGGCGGCGAACATGCAGCCAACTCCGCGCTCTTCGGCATCCAGCAGGGCGCACTCGACGAAGGTCTGCGCAAGGCCAGCGCCGATGCTCTCGTCGATATCGGCTTCGATGGCTATGCGATCGGCGGCCTCGCCGTGGGTGAAGGACAGGAAGCGATGTTCGCCACGCTCGAGTTTGCCCCCGGTCAGTTGCCAGTCGACCGTCCGCGCTATCTGATGGGCGTGGGCAAGCCCGACGATCTCGTTGGCGCGGTTGAGCGCGGGGTCGACATGTTCGACTGCGTGCTGCCGACGCGCTCGGGCCGTAATGGGCAGGCCTTCACCTGGAATGGTCCTCTCAACATGCGCAATGCGCGCCATGCCGAAGATAACGGCCCCATCGATGAGCGTTGCAAATGCCCGACCTGCGGCACGTACAGCCGCGCCTATCTCCATCACCTGATCCGTTCGGGCGAAATCCTGGGCGCCATGTTGCTGACCGAGCACAACGTCTCGTTCTACCAGCAGCTCATGCAGGCCATGCGCGATGCCATAGCCGAAAGCCGCTTTGCGGCCTTCGCCGCCGATTTCCGCCGTGATTACCTGAAGAAGTGATCGGCCCCGGTGCAGACCGGGACCGATCTTTCGCATTGGCTTTCGACCGATCCCGAGCAGGTTTCACGGGACAAAGTCGTGCGGCTATGGACAAGCGGCTGCATCACCCGGACATTCCCCTGACCGGCATTTTCCAAGCGAATCGGATTTTCCGGTGCCGGAACAGCAGGACAGGGGGTGTTGTTCATGCCGACCATCGCGATCGTCAGCCAGAAGGGCGGCTCGGGCAAGACGACCATGGCGCTCCATCTGGCCACCAGCGCGGTCTATGCCGGCCGGGAAACCTGCGTCATCGACACGGATCCGCAAGCGACGTCCGCGACCTGGGGAGACTGGCGGGGCGATTTCAAGCCGGAAGTCATGACCTGCCCGCCGGTACGCCTGTTCAGCACGATCGAGAAAGCGCGGCGTGGCGGCGCCGAACTGGTCGTCATCGATACTCCGCCGCACGGAGACACGGCATCGCGTGAAGCGGTGCGCGTGGCCGATCTCGTCCTGATCCCGACCCGCGCCCGTGCCTTCGACCTTCATGCGCTGGAAGCGACGGCGGGGCTGATGACCTTTGCGCGCAAACCGGCCTTCGTCGTATTCAACGCCGTTCCGGCGCGGGCCAGCCGCATGATCGAGGAAGCCACGAAATCGGCCGAGGCGCTGGGTCTGCAGGTCTGCCCCGTCCAGTTCGGCGAAAGGGCTGCCTTCCACCGCTCGTCAGGAACCGGCGAAGTGGCCGGTGAGATCGAGCCGGACGGCAAGGCCGCCTGCGAAGTCGACGCCCTGTGGAAATGGGCGTCGGGCCATATCACTCTGAAATGAAACGCGGCGCTTCTTGCGCCCCTTTCAGGCTGGAGCCTTCTGGAGGTCGGCGGGGTGGCCGGGTTTCGCGCTGCGCGGCTTCATGACCTCGAGCCGGGTGCCGACGTAGGCCACGAAGCGGCCGGTGCGGGAATCGAGAAAGCCGGCCCCGATCTCGCAGGCGAAGCGCTTTGCGGTATCGAGATCGGGGTACCATTTGCCGGTGCGGTGGGGGGTGATGAAACGGTATCGCTGCATGACGATGGTCAAATGCGCGAAGTCTGCTTCAGTTTCCTGACAAGGGCTTCGAATCGTGTATTTTTGAGGGTGTTTGCCCATGCGAAAAGGGCGGCCCCGGAAGGACCGCCCTCTTGCTGAATTCCGTCTCCGGAAAACCGTGACTTAGCGCGAGTAGAACTCGACGACCAGGTTCGGTTCCATCTTCACCGGGTAGGGCACTTCGTCGAGCGTCGGGACGCGAACGAAGGTGACCTTGTCGGTGCCGTCGGCAGCGACGTAGTCGGGAACTTCGCGCTCGGGCAGGCTCTGCGCTTCGATGATAAGCGCCATTTCCTTGGCCTTGTTGCCGAGGCTGATGACGTCGCCGACGCGCACGCGACGCGAGGCGATGTTGCACTTCACGCCGTTGACGCGGATGTGGCCGTGCGAAACGATCTGGCGGGCCGCGAAGATCGTCGGCGCGAACTTGGCGCGGTAGACGATCATGTCGAGGCGCTGCTCGAGCAGGCCGATCAGGTTCTGACCGGTGTCGCCCTTCATCTTGGCGGCTTCCTGGTAGGTGCGCTTGAACTGCTTCTCGGTCACGTCGCCGTAGTAGCCCTTGAGCTTCTGCTTGGCGCGCAGCTGGATGCCGTAGTCCGAAAGCTTGCCCTTGCGGCGCTGGCCGTGCTGGCCCGGGCCGTAGCTGCGGCGGTTAACCGAGCTCTTGGGGCGACCCCAGATGTTCTCGCCCATGCGGCGGTCGAGTTTGTACTTGGCGCTCTTGCGCTTCGACATATGTCGTCTCCGTTCTGCTTGTCGCCAGGCCACCTTGGCCAGCGATCCGTGTTGTCCCGGGGCGCACCAACCAGCCGTACTTCGCTGGTTGCGGCCGCCGCTTCACCGGGGTGCGGGGCCGAATGGACGGATCTGCCGAAACAGGCAGGCGCCATGTGAAGGCGTGGCCCTTACGGGGTTGTCAGGGAATGTCAAGCGCGCTGAGGCATTCGGTCTTGAAACCGGCTCAATCGCGCTTGCGCCGTGCGTCCTCCAGCGTGCTGAGAATGCCGCGCAGGGTGCGCACCTCGAGGTGATTCCAGCCGGGCTTGGTCAGCAGGTTGCGCAAGGTCAGGCGATTGGCCGCCGCGCGCGTCTCGGGCCAGAAGTAGTTCTTCGTCTCCAGGAACCGCTCGAAATGGCCGATCAGCCCTTCCAGTTCGTCTTGCGGGGCAGGGGGGAGCAGTTCTTCGGCGGTCGGCTGCGCAAGATCGGCGCCTTTCGACCATTCGTAGGCGCAAAGGATCACGGCTTGCGCAAGATTGAGCGAGGCGAATTCCGGATTGATCGGCACGGTCAGGATCGCGCGGGCCAGCGCAACGTCTTCGGTTTCCAGGCCAGAGCGTTCCGGTCCGAAGACATAGGCGGAGCGGCCCGGGGCGGTATGGATTTCGCGCGCGGCCTGTTCGGGGGTGACCACCGGCTTGGTGACGCCGCGCTTGCGCACCGTCGTGGCATAGACATTGGCGCAGTCGGCGACCGCTTCGGCCAGCGTCTCATAGACCTGCGCGCCATCGAGCACCTGGTCGGCCCCGGCGGCGGCAGGCCCAGCAGAAGGGTTCGGCCAGCCGTCGCGCGGCGAGACGAGGCGCATTTCGGTAAGTCCGAAGTTCAGCATGGCCCGTGCAGCCTTGCCGATATTCTCGCCCAGTTGCGGGCGCACGAGCACGATGACGGGCTGGGTGTCAGCCATTGGTGGAAGTTCCTTCATCATCGGCAACATCGCGCACGGTTCCGGCGAACTCCTCGAAGTCCCTGGCCTCGTTGAAGGCACGATAGACCGAGGCGAAGCGGATGTAGGCAACCGAGTCGAGCTGGCGCAGTCCGTCCATCACCATTTCGCCGATTTCGCGGGAGGCCACTTCCGCCTCGCCCGCGGTTTCGATCTGGCGTTGGACGCCGGAAACGAGCTGGTCGATCTTCTCGCGGTCGATGCCGCGCTTGCGGCAGGCCAGCGTGACCGACTGCTCGATCTTCGAGCGGTCGAAAGGTTCGCGCCGGGGCTCCTCGTTATCGCCGCCGGTCTTGACCACGGTGATCTCGCGAAGCTGGACGCGTTCGAACGTCGTGAAGCGCGCGCCGCAGCTCGAGCACTGGCGGCGACGGCGGATCGCGGTGTTGTCCTCGGTCGGGCGGCTGTCCTTGACCTGGGAATCGTCGTGGGCGCAGAACGGACAGCGCATTTACGAGGGGGCTTTCCTTGGGAAAAGGCGCGTTCAGTCGGGGCGAACGCGCTTGTAGAACTTGTATCCGGCGCCTGCGGCAAGGCCGAGGCCGATCGATACGAAAGGCAGCATCGCACCTGCAACCGCACCCATCGCCCCCCAGACAAGTACCGGCTTGGTCGAAGGATGGCCAAGGCCATCCTGGAGCATTCCGGCAAGCTCATGGCGCGCATCGCTGACGAAGCTGCCATTGTCCTGGGGGCGACGGGGGTCGGTCATCGTATCAGTCCTCGTAGATCGGGAAGCGGTCACACAAGGCTTCTACGCGCGCGCGGACATTCTGTTCCACTTGCGCGTCACCTTCCTCGCCGCATTTGGCCAGACCGTCGAGTACGTCGGCGACCATGTTGCCGATCTCGCGGAATTCCTCGACCCCGAAGCCGCGGGTGGTGCCGGCAGGCGAACCGACGCGGATGCCGCTGGTCTTCATCGGCGGCAGCGGGTCGAACGGAATGCCGTTCTTGTTGCAGGTGATGCCGGCGCGTTCGAGCGCTTCGTCGGCGTCCTTGCCGGTCACGCCGAGCGGCGAGAGGTCGATCAGGGCGAGGTGTGTGTCGGTGCCGCCCGAGACGATCTCGGCGCCGCGCGCCTTGAGCGTTTCGGCAAGGGCCTTGGCGTTCTCGACCACCTTCTTGCTGTAGTCCTTGAATTCGGGACGCAGGGCTTCACCGAAGGCAACGGCCTTGGCGGCGATGACATGCATCAGCGGACCGCCCTGCAGGCCGGGGAACACGGCCGAGTTGATCTTCTTGGCCAGCGCCTCGTCATTGGTGAGGATCATGCCGCCGCGCGGACCGCGCAGGGTCTTGTGCGTGGTGGTGGTGGCAATGTGCGCGTAGGGGAACGGCGAGGGGTGCACGCCAGCAGCCACGAGGCCGGCGAAGTGCGCCATGTCGACCTGGAACAGCGCGCCCACGCTGTCGGCGATCTCGCGCATGCGCTTGAAGTCGATCACGCGCGGATAGGCCGAGCCGCCTGCGATGATCAGCTTGGGCTGGTGCTCCTTGGCAAGGGCTTCGACCTGGTCGTAGTCGATCAGGTGGGTGTCCTTGGTCACGCCATACTGGACCGCGTTGAACCACTTGCCCGAAAGCGCGGCGCGCGCGCCGTGGGTGAGGTGGCCGCCGGCATCGAGGCTCATGCCCATTACCGTGTCGCCCGGCTTGACCGTCGCGAGCAGGACTGCACCGTTGGCCTGTGCGCCCGAGTGAGGCTGGACGTTGGCGAAACCGCAGTCGAACAGCTGCTTGGCGCGTTCGATGGCCAGCGTTTCGACTTCGTCCGAAGGCTCACAGCCCTGGTAGTAGCGCTTGCCCGGATAGCCTTCGGCGTACTTGTTCGTCAGCACCGAACCCTGCGCTTCGAGCACGGCCTTGGAGACGATGTTCTCCGAGGCGATCAGCTCGATCTGCTTGCGCTCGCGCTTGAGTTCCTTGCCGATGGCCTTGGCGACGGCAGGATCGCTCTGGGCGATCGTGTCGGTGAAGAAGCCGGGGGAACGGATGGCAGTTTCGACGGTCATGTTCGTTGGACCTCTTCGGATCAGCTTGTGGGGTTGGAGAGTTTCTCGACGCGCCCGGCGTGGCGACCACCGCCGAACTCGGTCGAAAGAAATGCATCTAGGCAGGCCTTGGCCATGTCCTCGCCGGTCAGGCGTGCGCCCATGGCGATGACGTTGGCATTGTTGTGCTCACGCGCGAGGGCGGCCGATAGCGGCTCAGAGACAAGTGCGCAGCGGCACGCGGGGTCGCGGTTGACGGCAATCGAGATGCCGATGCCCGAACCGCAAAGCGCGACGCCATATTCGGCGGTGCCGTCGGCAACGACCGAGGCAAGCTTGTAGCCGTAGTCGGGATAGTCGACGCGGTCGGCTGTTTCGGGGCCAAGGTCGGCGACTTCGTGGCCAAGATTGATGAGATACTCGCGCAGCGTCGCCTTGAGGTCGACGGCGGCGTGGTCGGATGCGATAGCGATGCGCATGTTCGTTCCGTGGCAGTTCCGGGAATCGGGTTCGCAACGCGCCTTAGTGCGATACGCCTCGGAAGGCCACCGCAATAAGACCTCGCCGGTGACATGGTGCGTGCGTCAGCAATTGGCAAGAACGGGGCGGGATGAGTACTCCTGCGGATCGGCTCCGGAACTGACGGCAGGTTCGGCGTGTTGGGTATGGGTACTGCAAACCCAGTCCGGAGGATACGACCTTGGCCGACGAAACAATCCCCCCCACGACGACCGATGCCGGCATCCGCGTCCAGAGTGACGAGCATTCCCTGACCGTGGGCCGCGACGGGCCTATCGTTCTCAACGATCATTATCTTCTTGAGCAGATGGCGAATTTCAATCGGGAGCGCATTCCCGAGCGCCAGCCCCATGCCAAGGGCAGCGGTGCCTTCGGGCATTTCGAGGTCACCAACGACGTCTCGCGCTATACCAAGGCGAAAGTCTTCCAGCCCGGCGCGAAGGTGGGGGCCCTGGCCCGTTTTTCGACCGTGGCAGGCGAGCGTGGCAGCCCCGATACCTGGCGCGATCCGCGCGGCTTTGCCGTGAAGTTCTACACCGAGGACGGCAATTTCGACATGGTCGGCAACAACACGCCGATTTTCTTCATTCGCGATCCGATGAAGTTCCAGCACTTCATCCGCAGCCAGAAGCGCCGCGCCGACAATGGCCTTCGCGATCACGACATGCAGTGGGATTTCTGGACCCTGTCGCCGGAGAGCGCCCATCAGGTGACCTACCTGATGGGCGACCGCGGTGTGCCGAAGACGTGGCGGGAGATGAACGGCTATTCCAGCCACACTTACTCCCTGATCAATGCCTCGGGCGAGAAGTTCTGGGTGAAGTTTCACTTCAAGACCGATCTTGGCGACGGCAATGCCTACCTTTCGCAGGCCGAGGCCGACGAGATGGCTGGCAAGGACGGCGACTTCCACCGGCGCGACCTGTTCGATGCGATTGCGCGCGGCGACCATCCGAGCTGGACGCTCTACTGGCAGGTCATGCCGTTCGAGGATGCCAAGACCTATCGTATCAACCCCTTCGATCTCACCAAGGTCTGGCCGCACTCGGACTATCCGCTGATCGAGGTTGGCAAGCTCACGCTCGACCGCAATCCGACCGATTTCCATACCGAGATCGAACAGGCTGCTTTCGAGCCCAGCAACATGGTGCCCGGCATCGGCCTGTCGCCCGACAAGATGCTGCTCGCACGCGGCTTTGCCTATGCCGATGCCCATCGCGCGCGTCTTGGCGTGAACTACAGGCAGATCCCGGTGAACAAGCCGCAATGCCCGGTCTTCAGTTATTCGAAGGACGGTGCCGGACGGACCGAAAACGTGTCCGACCCGGTCTATGCGCCCAACAGCTACGGCGGGCCGGCGGCGCAGCCCGACCTCTCGGGAGAAGCGGGCCTGTGGTACGCCGACGGGGAGATGGTGCGCTCCGCCTATACCCCTCGCGAGGATGACGATGACGTCAGCCAGCCGCGCGCGCTCATCCGAGACGTGATGGACGATGCCGCGCGCGAGAGGCTCGTGACGAACATCGTCGGCCACCTTTGCGATGGCGTATCGGAGAAAATCCTCCGGCGTGCGTTCGATTATTGGAAGGCGATCGACGCGGATACCGGCGAAAGGGTCGAAAAGGGCGTGCGCGCGAAGCTGGGCGGCAAGTCCGAGGCGCCGGGAATGGCTTCGGCCGAAGCGATCGCAGAGCAAGAGCCCGCCGAATAGTCGGCACCCACATCGTCCGGAACAAGGGAAGGCCCCGCTTCGGCGGGGCTTTTTCATTCAGGGCAGCGCATACCCGACAGTCGACTGGGCGACCAGCCGATCCTCGCTGCGCTGCCAGATCCGCACGTCGACGCTGGCCAGGCGCCTGCCCAGCTTGAGGATGCGCGCATCGGCGTAGATTGGTTCGAACTGGCAGGCGCGCAGGAACGAGATCGACAGGGCGTTGGTGACGGCCATCGCCTCGGGCCCGTTGTGCGCGGCGATCACCGCGTAGGCGGCCACGTCGACCAGCGCCATGAGCGAAGGTCCCGAAACGATGTTTCCCGGTCGCCGCATGGACGGATCGGGATCGAGCCGCATGCGCAAGTGGTTGAGCGCGAGGCTTTCGACTTGGCCGAGAAGCGGTCGGGAGCTTTCCGGAAAGGTATCGTCAAGGAACGCTGCAACCTGTGCCTTTGTCAGACGCAGTGTCAGGGCGGATGGGCTGGCAGAGACGGTCATCGGCAAGGGTTAGCGCCAAGCTTGCGCTTCGGCCATATCGCGTCGCACCGCTGCTGCCGGTCTGTCTTGGATGCCGGACAAAGAAAACCCCGCCGAAGCGGGGCTTTCCGTCATTACTGGTCGAGGAACGAGCGCATCTTGCGGCTGCGGCTCGGGTGCTTGAGTTTCCTCAGCGCCTTCGCCTCGATCTGGCGGATGCGTTCGCGGGTAACCGAGAACTGCTGGCCGACTTCTTCCAGCGTGTGATCGGTGTTCATGCCGATGCCGAAGCGCATGCGCAGCACGCGTTCCTCGCGCGGGGTGAGCGAGGCAAGAACACGGGTGACCGTTTCCTTGAGGTTCGCCTGGATCGCAGCGTCGACCGGGATGATCGCGTTCTTGTCCTCGATGAAATCGCCCAGGTGCGAATCTTCCTCGTCGCCGATCGGCGTTTCGAGAGAGATCGGTTCCTTGGCGATCTTCATCACCTTGCGGACCTTCTCGAGCGGCATCGAGAGACGCTCGGCCATTTCTTCCGGCGTCGGCTCGCGGCCCTGCTCGTGGAGGAACTGGCGCGAGGTGCGGACCAGCTTGTTGATCGTTTCGATCATGTGGACCGGGATACGGATCGTGCGGGCCTGGTCGGCGATCGAGCGCGTGATCGCCTGGCGGATCCACCACGTGGCGTAAGTCGAGAACTTGTAGCCGCGGCGGTACTCGAACTTGTCGACCGCCTTCATCAGGCCGATGTTGCCTTCCTGGATGAGGTCGAGGAACTGCAGGCCGCGGTTCGTGTACTTCTTGGCGATGGAAATCACGAGGCGCAGGTTCGCCTCGACCATTTCCTTCTTGGCGATACGCGCCTCGCGCTCACCCTTCTGGACCATGTTGACGATGCGGCGGAATTCGGGGAGCGCCATGCCGGTGGCAGCGGCGATGTCCGAAACTTCCGAACGGATGCGCTCGACCGAATCGGCCTCGTTCTCGGCGAAGGCGGCCCACTTCTTGTCCTTCTTGGACATTTCCGGAAGCCAGGTGTCGTCCAGTTCGCGGCCGACGTAGGTGTTCAGGAAGTCGGCACGCTTGACCTTGTGACGCTCCGCAAGGCGCAGCATCTGGCCGCCCAGCGTCGTCAGGCGACGATTGAAGGCGTAAAGGTTGTCGACCAGGTATTCGATCTTGGTCGCGTGGAACTGTACCGATTCCACTTGCGCGGTCAGCTCCTCGCGCAACTGCTGGTAGTGGTCTTCCTTGGCGGTTGGGAAGTCGATGCCAAGCGCCAGGGCGTCGAGACGCTCCGACTGCAGCTTCTCGAAAGCCTGGAACAGTTCGGTGATTCGCGCGAACTTCTCAAGCGCTTCGGGCTTGAGGGCAGCTTCCATCTGCGCAAGGCTGAGGGTGTTGTCTTCTTCGTCGTCGTCCCGCTGGCGCTCGCTGCGGCCTTCGCCGTCCTCGCCTTCCTCGCCTTCGGCCGACTCTTCTTCCTCGTCGTCGTCTTCCTTGTACGAGGGGCCTGCGGTGGCTTCGCTGATTTCGCCGTCGTCGTCGCTCTCGCCGTCCTCGTTGAGGCTTTCGGGCGCGGGCTCCTTCGAGAGCATGGCGTCGAGATCGAGGATCTCGCGCAGCTGCATTTCACCGTTGTTGAGCGCTTCGGACCACTGGATGATCGCGTGGAAGGTGATCGGGCTTTCGCACAGGCCCAGGATCATCATGTCGCGCCCGGCTTCGATGCGCTTGGCGATCGCGATTTCGCCTTCGCGGCTGAGCAGTTCGACCGCGCCCATCTCGCGCAGGTACATGCGCACCGGGTCGTCGGTGCGCTCGATCGTTTCCTTTTTCTTCGTCTCGGCGACCATCTTGGGTGCCGAATCGTCCGAATCGACTTCGTCGACATCGTTGTCGTTATCGTTGTCGTCGTCGCTCTGGGCGTCTTCGTCGCTCTCGACGATGTTGACGCCCATCTCGGAGATGGCGGCCATGATGTCCTCGATCTGTTCGGAAGACATCTGGTCCTGGGGCAGGGCCTCGTTCAATTCGTCATAGGTGATGACGCCGCGGCGCTTAGCACGCGCGATCAGCTTCTTGATCGAAGCCTCGTTGAGATCGATCAGCGGGGCGTCCGTGCCGTCGTTCTTGTCGCCGCTGTTGTCGTCGTTTCTGCTCATTCCACCGCCGTTAATTCGTGCCGAACACCTACGATTATACAATCAGGAGTCCGCCTGTCTTGTCGCCATTTGCCTGAGGCGACTGTCAAATTCCAGCTTTCTCTTGAGCAGGCGCTGCTGCTCGGCAAAGGCTTCGTCGGACAACTCGCTTTCGAAGCGCGCCGTTGCTTTAGCCAGAGCCGCCTCCAGAACCGGACGCTCTACCAAGAGATCAATGGCCTGGGCCAGATCGGATACCGCCTGCTGTTCGTTTGCTTCTGCATGGAGAAAGCTGAAACGAAGGCCTGAATATTCCGCGATTCCGGGCGGCTGCAAACCATTTTCCGTCAATATGGTGCCAAGCTCGCCGCTTTCAAGCGCGTCTTTGGCGTCGCAGCAATCAAGCAGGGCCTCGAACCGGGGGTCGAGGTCGGGCGTACGGGCCAGGGCTTCGGCGTGGCGGGCCAGCTGCGATGGCCAGCGGATCAGGCCCGCAAGCACGGCAGCAGACAGTGCATCGCGCGCGCCGCCGCCTGCGCCGGCGTCGAAACGGCGCCTGAGCCGTTCAATCGATTCGGGGCTGGATGGGGCCGGGGCCGGGCGCCCGTTCCATTTGCCGCGCGGTCCGCCGCGGTTGAATCCGCCGGCGTTGAGCCCGCCGCCTTTCTGCCCGCCACCCTGCCAGCGATTGTCGCGGCGGGGGAATGCGAATTCGGAATAGCGGTCGAGCAATTCGCGCCGATACAGGCTGGCGATGTCGGGGTGCTGGATCGCGTCGACATGCTCGATCAGGCGTGCCTTCAGGCCCGCCTTGTCCTCCGGGGTCACCAGAGGATGCGAATCGCGCTCGAATTCCCAGAGCACTTCGACGAGACTGCGGGCGCTGTCGAGAATCTCTTCCAGCGCCTTCACCCCACGGGCCTTGATCAGGTCGTCAGGGTCGAGACCCTCGGGAAGCCGCACGATGCGCAGGGAATGGGCAGGACGCAGCAGGGGCAGGGCGCGCGAAATCGCTCGCATGGCCGCACGCTGGCCTGCGGTGTCCCCGTCGAAGCACAGGATCGGGGTCTCAACCTGCCGCCACAGCATTTCGATCTGGTGTTCGGTGAGCGCCGTGCCGAGCGGGGCGACGCATTCGCCGATGCCCGCGGCTGCCAGGGCGATGACGTCCATGTAACCTTCGACCACGATCATCCTGCCGCTCTGGCGTGCGGCAGGGGCGGCGCGGTGCAGGTTGTAGAGCGTGCGGCCCTTGTCGAAGAGCGGTGTGTCGGGAGAATTGAGGTACTTGGGGGCGTCCGTCTTCTCCTTGGTGAGAATGCGTCCGCCAAAGGCGATGACCCGGCCGCGCGCGTCCTCGATAGGAAGCATCAGGCGCCCGCGGAAGCGATCGTAGGGATCGCGGTTCTCCACGGCGATGCGCAGGCCCGCCTCGATCAGCATGGGCTCGGGGAACTTGCCGAGCGCCTCCTTCATCGCCTGCCGCCCCTCGGGGGCATAGCCGAAGCCGAAGCGGGCGACGGTGTGGGCGTCGAACCCGCGCGTGGCGAGGTACGTGCGGGCTTCCCCGCCCTGTGGGGAGGACAGGTTCTGCACGAACCAGTCCTGAGCTGCATGCATCACGTCATGAAGCGTGTCGCGCTTTTCAGCCGCCTTGGCGGCGCGCGGATCGGGGGCTGGCACGTCCATGCCCGCTTCGGCTGCGAGTTCCTTCACGGCATCCATGAAGGCGAGGCCCTGATGGTCGGTCATCCAGCGAATCGCATCGCCATGCGCACCGCAGCCGAAGCAGTGATAGAAGCCCTTTTCATCGTTGACGGTGAAGCTGGGCGACTTCTCGTTATGGAACGGGCAGCACGCCTTGTGCTCGCGGCCTGCCTTCTGCAGGCGCACGGAACGGCCGATCAACGCCGAGAGCGTCGTCCGGGACCTGAGCTGGTCGAGCCATTGCGGTGTGAGCACGGAGCGTGCCGCCGTTTCCTGTGAAGACCGTCAGCTCAGCGCCGCCTTCACCCAGCCGCTGGCCTTGCCCATGTCGAGCTGGTTGCCGTGGCGCGCCTTCAGTTCGGCCATGACCTTGCCCATGTCCTTCATGCCTGCCGCTCCGGTTTCGGCCTTGATCGATTCGATCGCGGCCTTCGTTTCTTCTTCCGACATCTGGGCGGGAAGGAACTCTTCGATCACGACCATTTCGGCACGTTCGTCGGCGGCGCGTTCGGGGCGGCCACCTTCCTCGAAGAGCTGAATCGATTCGCGGCGCTGCTTCACCATTTTCTGCAGCACCTCGATCACGAGGTCGTCGTCGTCCGGTTTCTTGTCGACGGTGCGAAGCTCGATGTCGCGGTCCTTGATCTTGGCAAGGATGAGTCGCACGGCGGCAAGGCGCGGCTTGTCGCCGGCTTTCATCGCGGAAATCTGCGCGGCCTTGATCGAATCACGAAGCATTGTTTTTCTTTTGTCCTGAGGTTGGCGATTAGTTTCGCGTATAAAACTAGCAAGACGCGCGGCAATTTGCACCCGCTGCCTTGACGCGCTGCACAAGCGTCTCTAGCGCGTGGGCCTTAGCACTAAACGTTAGAAACGCCGTAAACGGAGCGACCCACCATGGCCGACGCCGCATTTTCGCTTGCGCCCAAACCGGAAGGGGCGACAGGCGTGCTTGTACTGAGTGACGGGCACGTCATCTGGGGTCGTGGCTTCGGCGCCGTCGGCAATGCCGTCGGCGAAGTTTGCTTCAATACCTCGATGACCGGTTACCAGGAAGTGATGACCGATCCTTCCTATGCCGGACAGATCGTCACTTTCACGTTCCCCCACATCGGCAACGTCGGCGTCAACGACGAGGACCTTGAGTCCAAGGTCGACGGCGCCGTCGGTTGCGTCGTTCGCGAGGACGTCACGCCCTCTTCCAACTTCCGTGCGGAAGGCGAGTTTGGCGACTGGCTCGCAGCCAAGGGCAAGATCGGCCTCGCCGGTGTCGATACCCGCGCACTGACCCGCCGCATCCGCCTGTCGGGTGCGCCGAACGCCGTGATCGCGCATGATCCCAAGGGCGAGTTCGATATCCCTGCTCTGATCAAGAAGGCGCAGGAATGGCCCGGCCTCGAAGGCATGGATCTCGCCAAGATCGTCAGCCGCGAAATCCAGGAGGGCTGGGAAGGCTCGACCTGGATGCTCGGGCAGGGCTACGGCCGATCGCCGCGTGACGCGCGCCCGCATGTCGTGGCCATGGACTTCGGCGCCAAGGACAACATCTTCCGCAACCTGGTGAAGGCCGGTGCACGCGTGACGGTGGTTCCCGCCGAGGCAACGCTGGAGCAGGTGCTCGAGCTGAAGCCCGAAGGCGTGTTCCTTTCCAACGGCCCGGGCGACCCGGCGGCGACCGGCAAGTACGCCGTTCCCGTCATCCAGGGCCTGCTTGAGCGCGACGTGCCGATCTTCGGCATTTGCCTCGGTCACCAGATGCTGGCGCTGGCCGCCGGTGCCAAGACCTCGAAGATGCACCAGGGTCACCGCGGTGCGAACCACCCGGTCAAGCGCCTTGCCGACGACGTCGTCGAGATCACCTCGATGAACCACGGCTTCGCGGTCGACAATGCCACGCTGCCCGACACCATCGAAGAGACCCACGTCTCGCTTTTCGACGGCTCGAACTGCGGCATCGCGATCAAGGGCAAGAAGGCGTTCGGCGTCCAGTATCACCCCGAAGCAAGCCCGGGGCCGCAGGACAGCTTCTACCTCTTCGAGAAGTTCGTGGGCTCGCTGGCCTGAAGGCCGGCGTGCCCCTCTCGATCGGTGCGGCCGGGCTGCCGGAGTGATCTCGTGAAGCTCGGCGTTTCGCAATCGATCATTTCCTGCGATGACGGACAGGCAAGCGGTCCGGCTGTCGCAAGAATAAGAAACAAGGTCGGAGCCGAAGACCTGCTTTGGCAGGTCCCGGCATCCGGCAACCCGGTCGCCTCAGGGCGGCTTTAACTGTAAGCACACTTCCAAGGCAGGAAACCCATGCCCAAGCGCACAGATATCTCCTCGATCCTCGTCATTGGCGCCGGTCCCATCATCATCGGCCAGGCGTGTGAGTTCGATTATTCGGGCACGCAGGCGATCAAGGCGCTCAAGGAAGAGGGCTACCGAGTCATCCTCGTGAACTCGAACCCGGCCACGATCATGACCGACCCGGACATGGCCGATGCGACCTACGTCGAGCCGATCACGCCCGAGATCGTCGCGAAGATCATCGAGAAGGAGCGCCCCGATGCGGTGCTGCCGACGATGGGCGGGCAGACCGCGCTCAACTGCGCGTTGGCCCTGTTCAATGACGGTACGCTCGAGAAGTTCGGCGTCAGGATGATCGGCGCCGACGCCGATGCCATCGACAAGGCTGAGGACCGCCAGCGGTTCCGCGAGGCGATGGACAAGATCGGCCTCGAATCCGCGCGCTCGGGCGTTGCCCATACGCTTGAGGAAGCCTTTGCGGTTCTGGAGCGCACCGGTCTGCCTTCGATCATCCGCCCCAGCTTCACGCTCGGCGGTACCGGCGGCGGCGTCGCCTACAACAAGGCCGAGTTCGAAGCGATCGTCCGTTCGGGCCTCGATGCTTCGCCGACCACCGAAGTACTCATCGAGGAATCGCTGCTGGGCTGGAAGGAGTACGAGATGGAGGTCGTGCGCGACAGGCACGACAACTGCATCATCATCTGCTCCATCGAGAACGTCGACCCGATGGGCGTCCACACAGGCGACTCGATCACCGTCGCCCCGGCGCTGACGCTGACCGACAAGGAATACCAGATCATGCGCACCGCCTCTATCGAGGTGCTGCGCGAGATCGGCGTCGAAACCGGCGGCTCGAACGTGCAGTTCGCAGTGAACCCGAAGGACGGCCGCCTCATCGTCATCGAGATGAACCCGCGCGTCTCGCGCTCTTCGGCCCTCGCTTCGAAGGCGACCGGCTTCCCGATCGCGCGCGTCGCGGCCAAGCTGGCAGTAGGCTATACGCTCGACGAGATCATGAACGAGATCACCGGCGCCACACCGGCTTCGTTCGAGCCGACCATCGACTACGTCGTCACCAAGATCCCGCGCTTCGCCTTCGAGAAGTTCAAGGGCTCCAAGCCCGAACTGACCACGGCGATGAAGTCGGTCGGTGAGGTCATGGCGATCGGCCGCAACATCAAGGAATCGATGCAGAAGGCCCTGCGCGGCCTCGAAACCGGCCTTGATGGCTTCAACCGCGTGCCGGAGCTTGAAGGCGCCGGGCGCGACACGATCACTGCAGCGCTCTCGAAGGCGACGCCGGACCGTCTGCTCAACGTTGCTCAGGCGATGCGCGAAGGTTTCACCGTGGAAGAGATCCACGCGATCACTTTCTACGACAAGTGGTTCCTGCGCCACATCGAAGAGATCGTCGCGGAAGAAGCGAAGATCATGAAGGACGGCCTGCCGATCGATGCGGCCGGGCTGCGCAACCTCAAGGCCATGGGCTTCTCGGACAAGCGCCTTGCCACCCTTGCGGTGCGCTCGGTCCATGTCGCGGGCGGTCTTGGAGAAACCCAGGCGAAGCGTTCGGGCCTGCTTCACGATGCCCTGCGCGCCATGGCCGGTGCGACCAGCGAGGACGAAGTGCGCCAGCTGCGCACCAAGCTCGGCGTCCACCCGGTCTTCAAGCGCATCGACTCGTGCGCGGCCGAGTTCGAGGCGATCACGCCTTACATGTACTCGACCTATGAGGCTCCGTTCTTCGGTAAGCCCGAGGACGAGGCAATGCCGTCCGATCGCAGGAAGATCGTCATTCTCGGCGGCGGTCCCAACCGCATCGGCCAGGGCATCGAGTTCGACTACTGCTGCGTTCACGCCTGCTTCGCGCTTGCCGAAGCCGGCTTCGAGACGATCATGGTCAACTGCAATCCCGAGACCGTCTCGACCGACTACGACACCTCCGACCGCCTCTATTTCGAGCCGCTGACGGCTGAGGACGTGCTGGAAATCCTGCGCGTCGAGCAGCAGAATGGCGAACTCGTCGGCGTCATCGTGCAGTTCGGCGGTCAGACTCCGCTCAAGCTCGCCGATGCGCTCGAGAAGGCTGGCATTCCGATCCTGGGCACGTCGCCCGATGCGATCGACCTTGCCGAAGACCGTGAGCGTTTCGCCGCTCTGGTCGAGAGGCTCGGGCTCAAGCAGCCGGCTAACGGCATCGCCCGCAGCCGCGACGAGGCCGTGGCAGTCGCCAACCGCATCGGCTACCCGGTCCTGACCCGTCCCAGCTACGTGCTGGGCGGCCGCGCCATGGAGATCGTCGACAGCGAACAGCAGCTCGACGACTACATCGCCACGGCCGTGCAGGTCTCTGGCGATAGCCCGGTGCTGATCGACCAGTACCTGCGCGACGCGATCGAGTGCGACGTCGATGCCCTGTGCGACGGTGACCAGGTCGTCGTTGCCGGCGTCATGCAGCACATCGAGGAAGCGGGCATCCACTCGGGCGACAGCGCCTGCACGATCCCGCCCTACAGTCTGCCCGACGAGATCATCGAGGAGATGGAGCGCCAGGCCGAGGCTCTTGCCAATGGACTTGGTGTGCGCGGTCTGATGAACGTGCAGTTCGCGGTCAAGGACGGCGAGGTCTACCTGATCGAGGTGAACCCGCGTGCTTCGCGTACCGTGCCTTTCGTCGCCAAGGCCATCGGCCAGCCGGTCGCCAAGATCGCCGCGCGCGTAATGGCGGGCGAAAAGCTCGCCGACTTCCCGCCGTTCAAGCGCAAGCTGGACTATGTCGCGGTGAAGGAAGCGGTGTTCCCCTTCGCGCGCTTCCCTGGCGTCGACCCCGTGCTGAGCCCGGAAATGAAGTCGACCGGCGAAGTCATGGGTATCGATACCGATTATCCGACCGCCTTCGCCAAGGCGCAGCTCGGCGCTGGCATGCGTCTGCCGACCGAAGGCACGGCCTTCGTTTCGGTGAAGAACAGCGACAAGCCGCATATCCTTCCGGCCGTGCGCAAACTGGTGGACGAGGGCTTCCGCATTATCGCTACCTCCGGCACGCAAAAGTACCTCGCCGATGCGGGTATTCCGGTCGAGATGGTGAACAAGGTGGCCGAAGGTCGTCCGCACATCGTCGACAAGATCATCGATGGTGAAATCTCGCTGATCTTCAACACCACCGAAGGTTGGCAGAGCCTGAAGGACTCGCAGTCGATCCGCGCATCGGCGCTGACGGCGAAGGTTTCGATCTTCACCACGGCTGCTGCAAGCGTGGCTGCAAGCGAAGCAATTGCGACGATTCGCGGGAGCCAGCTTGAAGTGCGTTCGTTGCAGGATTATTATAACTGAAATCGATCTTGCCTCCCCACATCGCTGCAGATCGGCCCCCGTGCCTGAAGGGACGGGACAGGCGAGTAGTCTGCGGCAAGGGAGGCAACAGGAGGAATTATTGATGGCCAGTATAGAAAAGCTGCCCATGCTCGCCGAAGGGTATGAGAGGCTGACCGCAGAGCTGAAGGCCCTGCGCGAGGAACGTCCGCGGATCGTCGATGCCATCGAGGAAGCGCGTGCGCATGGCGATCTTTCCGAAAATGCAGAGTATCACGCGGCCAAGGAACGTCAGGGCCAGGTAGAGGCGACCATTGCCGATCTGGAAGACAAGGTCAGCCGCGCGCAGATCGTCGATCCCAAGAGCCTCTCGGGCTCCAAGGTGATCTTCGGCGCGACCGTGACCCTGCTCGACGATGACGAGAAGCCGGTAAAGTACCAGATCGTCGGCCCTTACGAGGCAGACGCGAAGATCGGGCGCATCAGCTACAACTCGCCGCTCGGCAAGGCACTGATCGGGCGTCAGGTCGAAGATGAAGTGGAAGTGACCGTCCCTTCGGGCGACAAGTTCTACCTCGTGCAGAAAATCGAATTCATCTGAGGGCAGGGACGGTAGCGTCCCGGCCGCTAACGGATACGAAAAAGGCCGGCGAAATCGCCGGCCTTTGTTCGTTTGAGCTTTGCTCGAAGGGGATCAGCCTTCGGGCAGGTTCGGCTCGAGCAGACGGTGCAGGTGTACGATCACGTACTTCATTTCCGCATCGTCGACAGTGCGCTGGGCATTCGAGCGCCAGGCTTCCTCGGCCGAGGCATAGTCGGGATAGACGCCGACGAGGTCGACGTTCTTGAGATCGGAGAATTCAAGGCTGCGCGGGTCCGAAACCCGGCCGCCCATGACAAGGTGAAGCTTCTGCATGGGAGAGGACCGCTTTCCTGTTGGGAGTCAGCGTTCCTATAATTTTGGACAGGAGCAAGGGCAAGGCTTCATCACATCGCTGATCGCGCTATCTTTGCAGTTGCGAAGCGTTAGCAATAACGCAGAAGTCAGCGCTTGGCCCGCTTTTTAAGTTCGCCGGCCCGGTCGACAAGCTCGTGCCCCTTTTCAGCCGCAGCCTCGCCGACCTTCCCGGCCTTCTTTGCCGTGGCGCGGCCGAATGCGCTGGCGGCCGCGATGGCGGCAAGTGCAAACTTTTCGATGCTCGCGGCCGTGGCGCTGGTCGCCATTTCTGCAGTGCTTGCCAGCTTGCCCGCGGTTTCCCTGGCGTCGGCGCCCAGTTCCTGTGCCTTTTCCGAGGTATCCCGACCGAACATGACCGTCGCGGCTCCGGCTGCTTCGGCGAGCTTTGCGGCGCGGCCCACAAGTTTGCGGCCTGCCTTGCGGGGCAGCAGGGCGCTTGCAGCTACGCCCAGGGCAAGGCCGCCAGCCACGGTGATTACCGGGTGCTTCTTGACGAAGCCCTCGACCTTCTCACGCGGACTGGGATCTGCCTTTGCCGGAGTAAGCGGAACGACGTTGTTCGCACCAGTTGCACTGGTCGGGATCTCCGGGGTGTTGGGATCGCTGTCAGTCATTGTCCGCTTCCTTCTTCCATTTCGCTTCCGGGCCGAGCAGGGTGTCGAACCAGGCCTTGATCGGGTTCCTCAAAAACCAAAGCATGAGGGCGGCCAAGGTTCCCCCGACCACGCCCGGATTGCTCTCGGCCACGTCGACCGCTTCGTCGAACATGTCCCTGGCCTGCTCGAGCGTTTCATCGATCACGCGCCCGGCGATGCCGCGCTCCTCCATGTCGGCCTTGATCGCACCGTAGCGTGCATCGAATGTTGCGCGCGCGGCATCGCGGACGGCCCTGTCCGCCTCAAGCTTGCGGGCTAGGTTGCCCATCAGTCTATCCCCTGCTGTCGGAAATGGCGGTCAGCATGTTCCTGAGCCGCGCCTTGGCGGAAAGTGCGCAGATGGCGGAGATCAGCACCAGTGCTCCGGTGACCGCCACCATGGCGCCCCACGGACCCAGAACCGGCCCGAGGGCAATCACAGCGCCAACGACCAGGGCCATGACCGCAAAGAACAGCAACACGAGCGCGATCAAGCCTAGCAGGGCGATACCCTTGGCCTCGGAACTGGCATAGGCTGCGCGGGTCTTCTGGAAGGCGAATTCCGCCTCGGCCAGCATCCGGGCATCCTGTGCCAGTTGGCGCAGATCTTCGGTAAGTGTCACCGTCTCCACCTCATCGGGTGGAGCAACGAGTTCGGATTGGGCTTCGGCCATTCTGATCAGTCAGTCTTGCCCGGCGCCGTCACTTGCTCTTCTTGAACATGCGCCCGAACAGGAAACCGGCGGCCACGGCCATGCCAACGGCAAGCCCCGGGCTGGTGCGCACGAATTCCTTGGCATCTTCACCCAGGTCGTCGAGCGACTTTTCATCGAGCTTCGTGGCGGCATCCTGCATCGACTTCGAAGCGGTGCGGGCATAGTCACCATACTTGGGGCCGACTTTCTCGTCGATCAGGTGGACGTTCTCGTCGATCATCTTCGACAGGCCGACCATGGCCTGGCTGGTGCGGGCCTTGCCTTCATTGGCGAGGTCGGCGGCCTTGACCTTTGCGTCAGCGGCATAGGCGCTGGCTTTCTCGCGGGCTTCGGCGGCATAGTCATTGGCCTTGGTCCGCGCTTCGTCCGAACGCGTCTTTGCCTCGCTTGACCATTCATTCGTCGCCTGGGTCAGCTTTCCGCGATATTCCTCGGCGCGCGCCTGGGCTTCCTTGCCAAGAGCCTGTGCGCCGGCCTTGGCCTCTTCCATGGCCTTGGCAAAGTGATTCCTGGCGGATTCGGCTTCGTTTCCGGTGGTAGCGGTAGGTTCGGCCATACGTCTATCCTTCCTTCGTTTCCCGTTCGCCGGGACTATCCCCATATAGGCGGTGCGCATACAGAGTAACACATCTTGCCTATACATCCCCAACGCAACTTGTCAGGCGGAGTTCCCCTGCTAAGACGCCGGCCAAAGGCGCAGTGAGGCGCCACAAGGAGGAGTTCAGCTCAAATGACCGCGATCATCGATATTCATGGCCGTGAAATCCTGGACAGCCGCGGCAATCCGACCGTGGAAGTCGACGTTCTGCTCGAAGACGGCAGCTTCGGCCGCGCGGCGGTACCTTCGGGCGCGTCGACCGGTGCCCACGAAGCGGTCGAACTGCGCGACGGCGACAAGGGCCGTTACCTCGGCAAGGGCGTGCTCAAGGCCGTTGATGCGGTGAATGGCGAAATCGCCGAAGCGCTCGTCGGTCTCGATGCCGAAGACCAGCGCGATCTCGACCTGACGATGATCGCTCTCGACGGCACCGAGAACAAGGCCCGCCTTGGCGCCAACGCCATCCTCGGGACCAGCCTTGCCGCTGCCAAGGCCGCCGCCAACGCCCGCGGCCTGCCGCTCTATTCCTATGTCGGCGGCGTGTCGGCGCATGTCCTGCCGGTGCCGATGATGAACATCATCAATGGCGGCGAACATGCCGACAACCCGATCGACTTCCAGGAATTCATGATCATGCCGGTCGGCGCGGACTCGATCGCCGAGGCCGTGCGCTGGGGCGCAGAGGTGTTCCACACGCTCAAGAAAGGCCTTTCGGAAAAGGGCCTCGCCACGGCGGTCGGCGATGAAGGCGGTTTCGCGCCCAACCTTGCCAGCACCCGCGACGCGCTCGACTTCGTGATGGCCTCGATCGAGAAGGCCGGCTTCAAGCCCGGCACCGACATCCAGCTTGCGCTGGACTGCGCTTCGACCGAGTTCTTCAAGAACGGCAAGTACGAGATCAGCGGCGAGGGCCTCTCGCTCGACCCGGTCGCCTTTGCGGACTACCTGGCCGACCTGTGCGACGCCTACCCGATCATCTCGGTCGAGGACGGCATGAGCGAGGACGATTTCGAAGGCTGGAAGGCCTTGACCGAAAAGGTCGGCCACAAGGTCCAGCTCGTCGGTGACGACCTTTTCGTGACCAACCCCAAGCGGCTGAGCATGGGTATCGAGCAGGGCCTTGCCAACTCGCTGCTGGTCAAGGTGAACCAGATCGGCTCGCTGACCGAGACGCTTGAAGCCGTGTCGATCGCGAACCGCGCAGGTTACACCGCGGTCATGTCGCACCGTTCGGGCGAGACCGAGGATTCGACCATTGCCGATCTCGCGGTTGCCACCAACTGCGGTCAGATCAAGACCGGTTCGCTGGCCCGTTCTGACCGGCTTGCCAAGTACAACCAGCTCATCCGCATCGAGGAAGAGCTGGGTAATGCGGCCCGCTATGCCGGTGCCGCTGCATTCGGTCGCCTGAACTTCTGATAGGCGGATAAGGTAGGTCCGGGCGACTGCTCCACATGGGCTGGAGCAGTCGCCCGGCGCTGCCGGGCGCGTACAGGTTCTCCCTTCCAAGGGGGGCGGAAAGGGCGGGGGTGCCTGCTTTTTCTATCGCGCGGCAGCGAAGTGGGGGCTCGGATCGTCCAGCAGCACGACCGAGCGTGATGAAGCTGCAAAATACTCCAGCATGGCCGCATAACCGCGGGCGCTGAGGCGGACGTACACCCTGCGCGCATCGCCGGGATCGGCTTCGCGCTGCAGGAGCTGGTGCTTTTCAAGAATGGTGATCCAGCGCAGGGCCGTGGTCGATGGGACGGCGGAGCCGATGCAGGCGCTTGTCACCGAGACGCGGCGGCGTTCCTTTGCGGCGATGAACAGGTCGAGCAGTATGTCCCACGCCGGTTCTCCGAAGAGAGCGTCCGCCTGGAAGATCTTCGATCTGCGCCGCCTGTCTTCATAGGCCTGTCGGGCAAGCTCCACCCAGATGGGGTGGTCCTTGCTGGCGACTTCCCTGAAGCGCCCGGGCGCGCCCTCCAGGCTGTCCGTCGCGAAAGGATCCCCGGCTATCGGCTGCCCGATTTCCAGTTCGCGCGCCATGGCCAGGAGTTCGTTGGCTATGCCGATCAGCCGAATGGCCTTGGCGCGATTGCGCATCAGCTGGTCTGACATGTCCATCGACGGCGATCACCCATTGCCTGCCGGGATCGCGCAAGGAGCCAATGGTCCATGCGATACCGTGATCCGCGGCGATTGAACCCACGTTTGCGGAACCCAGGATCAGCCGTGCCAAAAACTTGTTCCGGCTCGGTTTTCTTTCTCGGTGCCGCAACCCGGGGTGATCAATGTCACGCCGTGGCGAGATCGTCTCGCGCAGCTTCGTCCAATTTGGACGGACTTCTTTCGATATTGAAGGATCTGGCGAGCAGCGCGATGGCTGTATCGAGATGGGCTGCGGCGACCGGGACGTCCAACTGGTCCAGTTCGACAAGCATGTCTTCCAGCGCGGGGATGAGTCCTGCAGCGCAAGTTTTCCTGTTCAACTCAGCGACCTCCGTGGAACGAGGCACTTGCCTCGCAGACCTGAACGACGCCGAAGCGCGGACAGTCGAGGCGCTTTTCCGCGTGGTTCGACTCCTTTGCCAGATGGCTCCGATCAGGATCTTAATTCATCGTGATCTTCGGGTCGACTACAGCAAACCATCCAAGTTGAAACAGTATATATTGCAATGTTCCATTAGTGAACAGATTGTAAGAGGTAGGTCTGTTTCCCTATTGACCTCAAATTTGCGATAAATTCGCTTGGATGTTCTCTCGGTATTGTTTTTTTATAAGTAAAAACACCAGTCGATAGACGCTGGGTCTGGCGGGAATGGCATTTGGGGGCAGGTGAAGCGTTTGACGAAGTTCCGACGCCTGAGGAAGGCGTCGGAACTTCGCCTGCAAGATCAGCTGCCGAAACGCTCGCGCAGTTCGAGCAGGGCAATGGCAGCCTTGGCCGCTTCGCCGCCCTTGTCCTTCTGTGCCGGGTCGGCTCTGACCAGCGCCTGCTCCTCGTTCTCTACAGTCAGGATGCCGTTGCCGATGGCAATGCCGTCCATCGTCAGTGCCATGATGCCGCGCGCGCTTTCGCCGGCGACGATTTCGAAGTGGTAGGTTTCGCCGCGGATGACGACGCCGATCGCAACGTAGCCGTCATAGTCGCCCGCGGCATCTGCCAGCGAGATCGCGCCGGGGATTTCCAGCGCGCCGGGGACGGTGATGACGTCGGCCTTGTGCCCGGCCGCCTTGAGCGCCTCGCTGGCGCCGGCGACGAGCATGTCGTTGAGGTGGTCGTAAAAGCGGGCTTCGACGATCAGGAAACGGGCCATTTCACTTCGCTCCTTCGGTTGCATGCGCGGGAATGGCGCGTTCGCTCACGATGTTGAGGCCATAGCCTTCCAGCGCGACGAGCGAATGGTGGGTGTTGGTAAGCAGGATCATGTCGTGGATGCCGAGTTCGGCAAGGATCTGTGCGCCTACGCCGTAGTCGCGCAGTTCCTCGAGGTCCGGCGTCTGTCCGGCGTGCGCCTGCTTCCTGATTTCCATGATGCGCGACATCAGGCGGTTCATCGGACGGTTGATGATGACGATAACGCCGGCACCTTCCTCGGCAATCATTTCCATCGAGCGGTGCAGCAGCTCTCCGCGTTCCTCCGAGGTCTCGCCAAGGACATCGGAGAAGACCGAGAGCGTGTGCATGCGCACGAGCGTCGGCTTGGTGGGGTCGATGCGGCCCTTGATCAGGGCGATGGTTTCATCGCCGGTTGCCTTGTTGTTGTAGCTGCGCGCGATCCAGTGTCCGCCGTAGCGGCTTTCGAACGTCACTTCGTTCTTGGTTTCGACAAGGCGGTCATGCTTGCGGCGATAGGCGATGAGGTCGCGGATCGTGCCGATCTTGAGATCGTGCATGCGCGCGAAGGTCATGAGGTCATCCATGCGCGCCATCGTCCCGTCGTCGCGCATTATCTCGCAGATCACACCCGAGGGGTTGAGGCCGGCAAGGCGCGAGATGTCGACGGCTGCCTCGGTGTGGCCAGCGCGTACGAGAACGCCGCCATCGCGGGCGCGCAGCGGGAAGACATGGCCGGGGGTGACGATATCGTCCTTGGTCTTGGTGCCGTCGATGGCAACGCTGATGGTGCGGGCGCGGTCGCCGGCGGAAATACCGGTGGTGACGCCTTCGCGCGCCTCGATCGAGGTGGTGAATGCGGTCTCGTGACGGGTGCCGTTGTTCTGGCTCATCAGGTTGAGGCCGAGCTGGGAGACGCGTTCGCTGGTGAGCGAAAGGCAGATCAGGCCGCGGCCATGGGTGGCCATGAAGTTGATCGCTGACGGAGTTGCCATTTGCGCGGGAATGACGAGATCGCCTTCATTCTCGCGGTCCTCATCGTCGACGAGGATGAACATGCGGCCGTTGCGCGCTTCTTCGATGATTTCCTCGATCGATACGAGGACCTGGCGGTCGTCGTTCGAGAAAAGGGCGCGTTCGAGCTTGCCGAGGGTGTCGGCGGTGGGGTTCCAGTCCGGCTCGGTGCAATCGCGCAGGGTATTTGCGTGGAGGCCGGCGGCACGGGCGAGACCGGCCTTGCTCATTCCGCCCTCCGTCACGAGCTTGCGGACTTGTTCGATTATGTTGCCAGACATGGGAATCACCGTTTGTCACATTATGATGTGCGGATGATATGAACTTTTCACATCGTAATTCAAGTGTGATTATGATGTGCGATGCCGTGATCGTTGGCATGGCTGTCGCAGAGGGTTGCATGACCATCGCCGTCATGCTTGCTCTGCCAGACCGGACGGTGGCAGGAAAGATCGGGAAGTTCAAAGTGTCAGTGTCGATGACGGATGAAGTGCCCGCGCTCTTTCGCGAACCCGCGCGGGCGGAACGGATCGCGCTGCTGGCATCGAGCTACCATCGCCTGATCGGCAAGCCGTTGATCCCGCAGTGCGACGATATCGTTGCCGGCCTGTGGAATGCACCTTTCGCCCTCTTGGCGCACGGGACCGAACCGGATCCTGTCTTCTTTTTCGGCAATGCCTGCGCCATCGCCGTCTTTGAAAGTGATGTTGCCAGTTTTACCGCCATGCCTTCGCGCCTTTCTGCCGAGGCCCCGTTGCGCGAGGAGCGGCAGGCCCTGCTCGACCGGGTGAAGACGCAAGGCTTTATCGATGACTATGCCGGCGTGCGCATCACGGCGAAAGGAAAGCGCTTTCGGATCGGTCCGGCGGTGGTCTGGAACCTGATCGATGCGCAAGGGTGCGTTCAGGGGCAAGCGGCGATATTCGTTCCATGAGCAAGGCAAATCCAAGCCTGGTCGGCGCAGTAATGGATCAGGTCCATGCGGCTTTGCTTGCGGTGGAGCATCGCCCGGTCGTTATCGGCCTGTGCGGGGCGCAAGGCAGCGGGAAGACCACGCTGGCCGAGGCCGTGATCGCGGCCTGTACGGGAGAGGGACTGCGCTGTGCCGGGCTTTCCATCGATGACATCTATCTGACGCGGGGAGCGCGCGAAGAGCTTGCGCGCACCGTTCATCCGCTGCTTGCAACGCGGGGCGTCCCCGGGACGCATGACGTGACGCTCGGCCAAGAGGTCATGGATGCACTGGCGAGGGGCGAGGCTGCGGCATTGCCGCGATTCGACAAGGCGCAGGACGACCGGGCGGCAAGAGCCGATTGGCCGCGAGCGCCCGAAGGATGCGAGGTGCTGATATTCGAGGGCTGGTGCGTCGGCGCGGTCCCTCAGCGCGAAGCGGATCTGGCAGCGCCGGTGAACGCTCTGGAGGAACGCGAGGACGGAGACGGACGCTGGCGCCGTTATGTCAACGCTGCCTTGGCGGGGAGTTATGCGGCACTGTTCGCAAGGCTCGATCGCCTTGTCCTGCTCGCGGCCCCGGGGTTCGAGGTCGTGCACGGCTGGCGTCTGGAACAGGAGCGCGATCTGGCACGGAGTGCGGCGTCCGGAGCCGCAGTCATGGACGAAGCGGGGATCGCGCGGTTCATCAGCCACTACGAGCGGCTGACCCGCTACATCCTGCAGGAAATGCCGGCGCGCGCGGACTTGGTCATTCAGATGGACGAACAGCGTCATCCGATCTCCATCAGGACAAATCAGTCGGCCTGATGGCGGGCGATATCGCCGCGTCGGCGCTTGCGTCCTTCCAGTTCGCTTACAGAGGGAATGGTGCTGTCGATCACGTCGGCAAGAATTGCACCGCGCTGACCGGGCGGGCGGTCCGGTCCGATGGTCGTGTCGCGAAAGGTTTGCCGTTCGATTTCGGCATTGAGCAAGGCACCGACCAGCGCTCCATGTGCCGACAGGAACAGCCACATCAGGAACACGACGATGGCCGACAGCGATCCGTATGTCGCGTTATAGTCGCTGATATACGCGACATAGAGCGAGAAGCCGAAGGACACCGCGATCCACAGAAGCGTGGCGAGCAGGGCGCCCGGTGTCAGCCAGCGCCACTTGGCCGGGCGCCGATCGGGTCCATAGCGCATGATCAGGGCAAAGCCGGCGCTGCCAAGGGCCACGGCGACCGACCAGGTCAGGGTCTTGAACAGCATCTGCGTGGATGCCCCGAGGTACACTTTCGTCTGGGTCTGCAGCCAGGCGAAGACGCCCCCGGCCAGTATTCCGGTCAGCGCGATCAGGACCGCGGCGAAAGTGAGCGAGGCGGCGCGCAGCATCGTGGTGAGGATGCCGCGCGTTTCATGCTCTTCGTTGATGATGTTGAGCGCGCTGATCATGCCGTTGGCCGCGCGCATGCCGCCGAAGATCGCGAAAAGCAGGGCGATGAACAGGGCCAGCCCGGTCACGCCCGAACTGGTCGAGACGATCTGCAGCAACTGCTGCTCGAGAACGTGCGCGACTTCCGGCGGGACCACCCGGGCAATGCGTTCCATCTGGCCCTGCACGGTATCGACGTCGCCGATCAGCCCATAGATCATGACCGTCGCCGCGATCAGCGGCGTGAGGGCAAGGAAGGAATAGAAGGCCAGGCCCGCCGAGAGCAGGCCCAGTTCGTGAAACCCGCTCATGATCCAGACCCGCTTGAACACGCGTCCCCAGGCCGAGAGCGGCAGCCCCCAGGGGGAGTTTGCGTCAGCTCCGGGCTGCGTTGCAGGGGGCGTCGTGCTAGTTTCCATGATCTTGTCGAATCTTACGGGGAACTTTCCCTGTTGCAATGCGATAGGGAATTTCAGGAAAAGCCGTCCGATCCGGCTTCAAGAGGGGAAGATTCGTCGTAAAGTTCATGCCTTGGCTAATGGATCGCAATTCGCCTTGTTCCCGGCGGCTGCGCGATCGACGTTTCCTTTCCGCGCCGAGCCTTGGAACCCTCTCGGTGGCGCTGGTCATGGCGACGGGCGTCGCGCATGCACAGGCCGCACCGGGTGCAGGTCAGGCCCCTGCGCAACCTGCCGAAGCGCGCGCCTCCGAAGCCGATATCGATCTGGAAGCCGGAAAGGTTCCCGTTCCGGCGCCTCCTGCCGATGCCATCTTGCCCCAGCTCGATCCGGTGATCAGCAACGACGAGTTCAATTCCGCGATCCCCGAACTTGACGAGAGCGACGATCCGGAACTCGACAAGCCGCTGGAATCGATCGAGGCTTTCGAACGCCGTCTGGCTGCGGACGAGGCCGACGCCGAACCGAAGGAAGGACAGGAACCCCCGCTGGGCGACCCGGCCCTTGGCGATCGGGATCGGACCGAGGAAATCGGCGACGCGCCTGTGCGCGATGCCGAACTGGCCGCGCCGCTGCCGCCGCTTGACCAGTTCGAAGTGACGCCAGTCGAGTTCGAGCAGTCGGCCGAGGAGGACAGGCAGGACGTCGAGGTTGCCTACAAGGTCAGTATCGAGGGTCTCGAGGCGGCGGACGACCAGACAGCTGTCAATCTCAAGAGCCAGTTCAACGGTCTTTCCGCGCTCAGGAAGGGCGATGGCAAGGCAGCCAATATTGCGATGGTCTCGGCACGACTGACCGAGGACAGTGAACTTCTGCAGGCCATTCTCGCGGCCGAGGGCTGGTATTCGGCCCGCGTACGCACGCGCATCGATCGCGAAGCGCAGGGCGACGGACAGACGCTCCAGGCTGTCCTGACGGTTCGTCCGGGCAAGCGCTACGTCTTCTCCGACATCGTTATCAGGGCGGACCCGACCGTGCCGCCGAACCTGATCGAGGACAATGTCGCGCTCAAGCCGGGTGAGCCGATCGTGGCCGAACGCGTTCAGGGCTCAGAGGCCCAGATTGCCGTGGCCCTGCCCGAAAACGGCTATCCCTTCGCGGAAGTGGGGGAGCGTGACATCCTGCTCGACCGGCAGACTGGAGAAGGCGTTTATACACTTCCCGTCGATATCGGGCCGCGGGGGCGCTTCGGGGGGATCACGACCGACGGCGACCAGGCCTTCGATGCCGATCACATCCAGGTCCTAGGACGCTTCAAGCGCGGGGATCTCTACGACAGTCGCAAGGTCGACGATTTGCGCAAGGCGCTGGTCGCGACAAGCCTGTTTTCGACCGTTTCGGTAGAGCCGAAGAAGACTGGCGAGGCTTCCCCGGACGGCACAGAGTACGTTGACCTTTATGTGAAGCAGGATGCGGGGCCACCGCGCACCATCGCCGGCTCGCTCGGTTTCGCGGCGGGCGAGGGCATAACTGCCAAGGCGAGTTGGACCCACCGCAATTTCTTCCCGCCGGAAGGTGCACTGATCGCCAATGCCATCGCGGGTACGCGCCAGCAAGGCGTTGGCGTCACCTTCCGCCGTTCCAATGCTGGCAAGCGCGACCGCACACTCGAAATCGTCGCGGAAGCCTTCCACAACAACTATGATGCATACAGCGCCTATACAGGCCGTCTCGCCGCCAAGATCGGCCGCGATTCCACGCCGATCTGGCAGAAGAAATACACCTACGCCTTCGGCGTCGAACTTCTCGCCACGGCGGAGACCGATTTCGACTACGCGACCGGCGATCGTTCCCGCCGCACCTTCTACATCGCCGGGGTCAATGGACAGATCGGTTTCGACCAGACCGACAGCCTCCTCGATCCAACCAAAGGTTATCGCCTGACCGCATTGGTCCAGCCCGAGACGACCGTGAACAAGGGCTTCAACCCTTACGTTCGTGCGCGCCTCGATGCGTCGGCCTATTACCCGATTTCGGACCAGTTGGTCCTTGCCGGGCGCATGCGTCTCGGCACCATTCAGGGTGTCGGTCTTTTTGACATTGCACCTTCGCGGCGCCTCTATGCAGGCGGCGGCGGTTCGGTACGCGGCTTTGCGTACCAGAAGCTGGGTGAACTGGCGCCGGACGGAGATCCGGTCGGCGGGCGCAGCCTGAATGAGGCATCTGCCGAACTGCGCTACCGTTTCGGCAATTACGGCATTGTCGGTTTCGTCGATGCCGGGCAGGCTTATCGCGAGACAATGCCCCAGTTCTCCGACTTGCGGTACGGCGTCGGTATCGGCGGCCGCTTCTATACGAACTTCGGTCCGCTCCGCCTCGACGTCGCCACGCCGCTGGCGCGCCGTTCCGGAGAAGCACGGATCAACATTTACGTTTCGATCGGGCAGGCATTCTGATGGCGGAGAACGAAGACATTCCCGCCGGGACGTCCGAGCCGAAGCCGGAAGAAACCGTCGTGATCGAACGGCCTTCGTTGCTGCAGCGTGCCAAGGTGCGCGCGCTCAAGACCGTTGCGCTCATCGGCATCGGCATCGTCGCCCTTGCGGTCCTCGTCATATTCGGCATCGACACCGGGCCGGGACGGCGCTTCGTGGCCGACCAGATCGCGGCTCTCCAATTCGAGAACGGGATGAAGATCTCGGTCGGGCGGATCGAGGGATCGCTCTACGGCAAGATGACCCTGCACGACCTGTCGGTGCGCGATCCCGAAGGCGAATTTCTGTTTTCTCCCGAAATCCACGTGGACTGGAGTCCCTTCGACTATTTCAGCAATCACGTGAATGTGCGCAGCGCGACGGCGGAGCGTATGATCCTGCGCCGGGCGCCGCATTTCCGGGAGACACCGCCCAGCGATGCGCCGCTCCTGCCGGATCTCGATATCGACGTCGGCGCGATGCGGGTGGACAATTTCGTCTTCGAGCCGGCGGTATCGGGCGAGCGGCGGATCATGTCGTTTGCCGGCAAGGTGCACATCGCCGACGGCCGCGCGCAAGTGGACGCAAAGGGCGGGACGATCGCCATCGCCGGGAAGGAAGGGGGCGACCGCTTTAATCTGATGCTCGATGCCGTTCCTCGGCAGAACCGGCTGGGTATCGACCTCGATCTTGACGCGCCGACGGGAGGCGTGATCGCCTCTCTCGGTGGTCTGACGCAGCCGCTGACACTCAAGGTCAACGGCAAGGGCACATGGTCCGCCTGGAACGGCAAGCTCGCCGCGAACTATGGTGCGGGCGATCTGGCCCGGCTGGACCTGACGGCGCGCGACGGAACTTTCGCGATCAAGGGGCCGACCCGCTTTGCGCGAATGTTCAGCGGGCCGACAGCAAACCTGCTCGGTCCGGTCACCAAAATCGACGTGACCGCGGCGCTGGCTGACAGGCGCGCGACCGTGACGGGCATGATTTCCAGCGATGCCTTCAATCTTGTGCCAAACGGCCTCGTCGATCTGTCCGACAACAGTTTCGAGGGCTTCAAGCTGGCTTTCGTGCTGCTCAAGCCTTCCGCGCTGGCCGAGAACCTGAGCGGTGCAGGCTTGCGCGCCATCCTGACGCTGGACGGGGCATTTACGACCCCCAAGGTGGGCTATCGGATCAGCGCGAACCGGCTGGTGATGAACGACATGGGGCTGCAGGGCTTGCTTGCCGAGGGCGCCGCGCGAGTGGACGCCGGCAAGATCATGATCCCGGTTTCAGCGCGGGTCGAGCGGATCACCGGCCTCGATACGGTGGCTGGCGGGACATTGCCCAATGTTCGCCTCAACGGCGATCTCGCCATCGACGGGCCGCGCATTCTGTCCGACAACATGCGCCTGCGGTCCGACCGCATCGACGCCGGGCTGATCCTCGTCGCCGACGTCAGCGAGGGGCTCTATACCGGCGCCATCGACGGCAAGATCGACAACTACCGCCTCGCCAGTGTCGGCATCTTCAACATCCGCACCAACATGGACCTCAAGGGCAAGGGGAACGGCTTTGCGTTCGAAGGCACGGTGCGGGCGCAGTCGACCCGCCTGCTGAACGACAGCCTGGAAAGCTATCTCGGCGGTAACTTCGCAGCCTCCTCCCGCGTAAACTACGGCACCGATGGCGTGGTGCGTTTCTCGAACCTGCAGATGACCGCACCGGACCTGAAGGTTCGCGGCGGTCGCGGCTTCTGGTCGCCCGACGGGCGCATTTCCCTCGTCGCCGACGGTACCTCGGATCGTTATGGCATGATCGGCGTTCGCGTGGCGGGAACGATTGCCGATCCCGACGCCCACATCACTGCGGACAGGCCCGATTTCGGCATCGGTCTGGCCAAGCTCGACGCGCGGGTGACCGGGGCAAAGGGCGGCTACAATCTCGCCCTGACCGGTGACACCGACTACGGCCCGCTCAAGGCCGATGTCACCCTCGGCTTGGGGCAGGCCATGTCCCTGCAGATCAACGACGCCAATCTTTCGGGCGTCGCGTTCGCGGGCAAGCTCGGCCAGACGCGCACCGGCCCGTTTGCCGGTGAACTGACCGCTTCCGGCAACGGCGTGAACGGGGTGCTCACCCTATCGGCCGAGGCGAAGTACCAGGCCATAGACTTCAACCTGCGCGCGCAGGATTCGACCTTCGCCGGTCCTGCGAACCTGACGATCCGTTCTGCCGTCATCGACGGGCGCGCGGTGCTTTACGACAAGCCCAGTCTGGTGGCCGATGCGCAGATATCCGGGACGCGCCTGGGCACGCTCCGGATTGCCGTGGCCCGTGCGCTGATCGATTACCGCAACGGCCGGGGCAAGGCGAAGGCCATGCTCGAAGGCTACAGCGGGGTACCCTTCAAGCTGGCGCTGAACGGAGACCTGCAACCCGAGGTCTGGCGCATCGCGCTCGACGGCAAGGTGCGCGGCCAGAGTGTGAAGACGACCGCACCGGCGCGGATACTGCCCCGGGAAGACGGATACGAACTGCTGCCTACCAAGCTGGCCTTCGGCGGCGGTTCGGCAAAGATCGCGGGTACCTATGGCACCGGCATGAAACTGCAGAGCCGCCTCGAGAACATCGACATGGCCATGCTCAACGCCTTCCTGCCCGGATATGGCTTCGGTGGTTCGGCAAGCGGCAGCCTCGATTTTGCGCAGGCCGATCCCGGTGCGTTTCCCCGCGCCGATGCACGCCTGACGCTCAACAACTTCACCCGCACCAGTTCGGACATCGTCAGCCAGCCTGTCGACATCAACTTCGTCGGCAAGCTTCTGGCCGATGGCGGCGAGGCGAGGGCGGTGTTCCGGCGCAGCGGCTCCGTCATCGGCCGCATGGTCGCCAGCCTGCGCCCCCTGCCGCCCGGTAGTGGTCCGTGGACCGAGCGCTTGCTCGATGCGCCGCTGGGAGGTGGTATCCGCTACAACGGCCCGGCCGAGACCCTGTTCTCGTTCGCGGGGATGTCGGGACAGACCCTCAGCGGTCCGATGGGGCTGGCTGCCGACTTCTCGTGCAAGCTCTCCGAGCCGTGCCTGAATGGCATCGTTCGCGGCAAGGACCTCGTCTACGAGAACCAGACGTACGGCACGCGGCTATCCAAGCTCAATTTTGCAGGCAAGTTCGACGGGAGCCGGATGGAACTGCAGTCGCTCACCGCGAAGGCGGGCGGAGGGACCCTGAGCGCCAACGGCTATGCCAGCCTGGCCGCCGATCAGGGCTATCCGATGGACATTTCGGTTGAGCTCGATCAGGCGCGTCTGGCCCGCAGCAATTCGATCTACGCCAGCGCCACGGGCTCCTTGCGCCTGAGCAAGCAGGACGGTGAGGATGCACTGCTTTCCGGCGACCTGCGCCTTCCCGAAACACGCTACCAGATCGTGCGCGAAGGATCGGCCGAAGTGCCGCGGCTGACCGGCGTGCGCTTCAAGCCGCGGCGCGGCCCGGAACGCATCACTGGCGACGAGCCCGCCGAGCCGATCTCATCCATGTTCTCAAGCCTGCGTCTCGACTTGCGCATGCGGGCACCCGAAAAGCTCTACGTTTCGGGCATGGGGCTCGAATCCGAATGGAAGGCGAACTTCACCGTCGGCGGCACGAGCGCTGCGCCGACGATGGCCGGTGACGTGCAACTGATCCGCGGTACCCTCGGTTTCGCCGGGCGTTCGTTCGAACTGACGGACGGCCTGATCTCTTTCAACGGTGGCAGGACCATCGATCCTGCCGTGGCGATCAAAGCGCAGGAATCGATCGACGATGTCGATGTGACCGTGGAAGTCGGGGGCAGGGCCTACAGCCCGGAAATCACCTTCAGCTCGACGCCGAGCCTGCCGCAGGACGAAGTGCTCTCGCGAATCCTGTTCGGCAGTTCGATCGCCAACCTGTCGGCGATCCAGGCGGTGCAACTCGCCTCTTCGCTCAACTCCCTCAACTCCACCGGCGGCGGGCTCAATCCGCTCGGTCGGCTGCGCTCGGCCACCGGCATCGATCGCCTGCGCATCCTCGGTGCCGACGAGGCATCGGGACGTGGCACGGCACTGGCTGCGGGGCAGTACCTGACCGACGACGTCTACGTCGAACTGATCACCGATGCGCGCGGCTTCACCGCCACGCAGCTCGAGGTCAGCGTGACCAAGTGGCTGTCGGTGCTGAGCCAGGCGGGCGGTTCGGGCGCGAACAGCGTCAATCTGCGCATCAAGAAGAACTACTGATGCACAGGAACGCCATTCTGGGGCTTGCTCTCCTGTTCCTGGCCGCATGTCACGGCGAACCGGATTTCGATGAACGCTACGATGCGGCCAGCCAGAAAATTCGTGACAAGGCGGCGGACATCGACGCACGGATTTCCGGCACGGGAACCCCTGAGGCTGAGGTCGCTCAGGAAGACCAAGGTTCGACCTGAACCCGCCGGGGCCCATCGCAACCGAAGGTTTACCTCTCAAGCGTAAGCCTCATCGCCTGTTCAGGGCGTAAATAGGGGCTCGGATGAAAGAGATCGCCGATTGCGACCGCCTCAACAGGCGGTTGACCGTTCTGCTGCACGGGCGTTGCCGCCAGTCGAGTTGGCAGGTCTTCGACGTGGAACTGGGCGACATTTCCGAAGGCGGTTGCTGCGTGATCGGTAATGCGGACCGCTTTACGCAAGGCCAGCATGTCTCGCTGCGCTTCGCCAACTTGCGCAATGTCGAAGGCTCCGTGCGCTGGCTGCGCGAAGACCGCATCGGCGTGGAGTTCCGCAAGCCGATCAAGGGCCGCGTGATCGAAGAGCTGGCCAGCAGTTATGGTCTGCCGGAGGGGAGGATCTCGACGGTTGCCGAAAGGCCGGAAGATTCCATCGGCTGCTGCATGGTTCGCCCGAGTACAACGCAGCGGGCCTGACGGAACTTGCGTGATTGTGCCTGATTGCTGATCCGGCCAGTGATCGGGTGGCGGTCGGTCTTGCAGCCGCCACAGCAGGCGGTGGCCCGCCGTGTCGGGGCGACGCATGCGTCGGAATCGCGAATTTTTGCCCACAGATCGGCCAGCGCTGCGATAGGCCCGCCCAGGGCAGCCGCCTGGCATCGCTTTAACATTGTCCTTGCACCTTTGCGATGGCGGTGAATGTCCGTCCGGAAAGACCATTTCCCGATTTTCTTTTCCCGACCGCGGTTTCGAGGATAGTCCATGATATTTCAGGCTTGAAAGTTTATGCGTACTCGTAGATATTTCATGCTTGAAGGTTCGGACTCGCTATCGGGTCCGACAGGCATTGCGCGAGTAAGCGTGAAAACGGCTTGCCCGGCGTAAAAGAGGGGGAGGGGGCATGAACCCGTTCCTGAAGCTCTTTGCCTGCGCTGCGAATGACATGGTGTGCTCGCTTCAGGGCGGGCTGATGCCAAAAGAGCGTTGAGGAGACGGGGATGAACGCAAACGATAACGCTTCACTGGCGAAGGAGCTACGTGATCGACTCGACTACTTCGAGGAAGCGTTTGCCTCCGGCGACATGAAGGCTCTTGCCGATACGTTTTATACCGAGGATGCCGTTGTTGAGGGGCGTGGCATGTCGCCCCAGGTCGGCAGGCGCGCCTTAGCTGAGGCGTTTGAGGGGGCGAGGTCGGCCGGGCTGTCGCGGATCAAGGTCGATTCAAGCGAGCCTCCGCGGATGAGCGGCGACCTGGCTTACCAGTTCATCACGAATGACAATGACTTTGCCGGACAGACCGAGGTGCACCGTGCCCTGATCGTGTGGCGCCGTACTGGCGATGGATGGATGTGTGAAGTCGACTTCTTCACGCCGGTGCAGTGATCGGCATGGGTTTAAGAGTCAGTCCATTGCCGTCTGATGACATTCTGCCTTCCAGGGTCGACGTCGTCATAATCGGCGGCGGTATTGTCGGTGTCACGACGGCGTATTTCCTGGCCAAGCGCGGCGTGTCGGTCGCGGTCTGCGAGAAGGGCGAGATCGGCGCGGAACAGTCCAGCCGCAACTGGGGCTGGGTGCGCAAGCAGGGGGGCGATCCGGCCGAACTTCCCCTGACTCTGGAAAGTGTTCGTCTGTGGCAGGGGATGAACGAAGAAATCGGCTTCGAGACCGGCTTTCGAACCTGCGGAAGCATCTCGCTGGCGTCCAGTAAGGCTGACATCGCCGCCTGCGAGAGATGGATCGACTCGGCTCGCGAGTTCCTTCCCGAACTCGGGACGAAGTTCCTGTCAAAGCGTGAGCTGCAGGGATTGCTTCCTGGCGCGCCCGACAATTTCGAGGGTGGCCTTTACACGGCCACCGACGGGCGTGCCGAGCCTGTGCTTGCGGCGCCCGCAATCGCGCGTGCCGCACGAGCGCGGGGGGCGGCGATCCTGACGAACTGTGCCGTTCGCGGCTTCGAGACGAAGGCAGGCCGGATCGCGGAAGTCGTGACGGAGAAGGGCGTGGTAGCCTGCGAATCCGTCGTTCTGGCTGGCGGGATCTGGTGCCGCGCGTTCTGTGCGAACATGGGCATCCGGCTGCCGCAGCTCAAGTTGCGGACTTCGGTGATGCGCACCCATCCGATCGACGGCGCCCCTGAAACCGCGGCGCTGGCACCCGGCTATTCATTCCGTCGCGGCCTTGACGGCGGGTATACGCTGGGAACCGGCTTCATGAACTACGTCGATGTCGTGCCGGACAGTTTTCGGTTCCTGCCGGAGTTCTGGCCGACGCTTCGTCACGAATGGAGTACGTTCCGCCTGCGGTTCGGCGGCCGGTTCGTCGAAGAACTGCGTACGCCGTCCCGATGGAAACTAGACCAGTCCAGTCCCTTCGAACGAACCCGCATCATGGACCCGAAACCGGTCGCCGGCGATCTGAGCAATGTCATCAAGACTCTTGCCGCCGATTTTCCGGTTTTCGCTGAGGCGAAGGTCGCGGAAACATGGGCGGGCCTCATCGACGTTTCGCCCGATGCAATGCCGTTCCTCACGTCGGTTCCGGATGTTCCGGGCTTCTTCGTGGCGACCGGGTTCTCAGGTCATGGCTTCGGTAACGGGCCGGGGGCAGGCCACCTGATGGCCGATCTTGTCACCGGAAATACGCCCATCGTTGATCCCCGACCGTTCCGGTTTACGCGATTCACCGATGGACCTCGCCCCGAGTATCGGGCGCGAATTTGACCGGTGAACCGGAAGGAAGCGTACGTCGCATGGGCCTTCTTGTTGCCGGTAGTCGGTCATTCCATGAATTCGGGCTTGTAGCGTGCCTGCAGGCCAAGGAAGAATTGCTGCCGGCAACTGAACTGCGACGTGAATTTGAGCGTGTTACAAGGTTTGCCATGCGTCGGCATGCCGTCACACTGACAAGGGAGTGAAGCAGGGTGAAATCTGACCCGACAGCCGGAACATCGAGAAGCGCTCAATTCACCCGCAAAAGCGAGAATGCTGGCGCCGTGTCTGCTGCTTCGTCTGAAACGCAGCTGGCCTCCGGCATCCTGGGCACAGCCGATATCGTCTTTACGGTCATAGCGGTGGCGGCTCCGCTTGCAGTCGTGGTCGGCCTCATGCCGCTGGCCATTGCACTGGGCAACGGGCCAGGGGTCCCGGGAGCCTGGGCCATCGCGATGATTGCGATGATTCTCTTCGCGCTCGGGTATGTGCGGATCATTCCGCATGTCAGAAATGCCGGCGCCTTCTACGCCTATATTGCCGCGAGCCTTGGCAAGGGAGCCGGTCTTGCGGCAGCCTATGTCGCGGCCTTGTGCTATTTTTCACTGGCCGTTTCGACGCTGGCAGCTTTTGCGTTCTTCTTTGGCGATGCCCTCAGTCAGGGGCTCGGGATTGACGTTCCCTGGCCCTATTGGGGCACGGCCGGTGCATTGCTGGTTGGTGTTCTGGCTTATCATCGGCTTACACTTGCCGCCAAGATTCTGGGTGTGGCGCTTGTCGCCGAGGTGATGCTGCTGGGCGCGCTCGTGATCGGTATTGCCTTCAATCGCGGAATCAGTGCCTTCAGTCTCAATGACTTCGCTCCTTCCACCGTCTTCGTGCCGGGGCTTGGCATTTCCCTGATCTATGCCTTCAACAGCCTGATCGGTATCGAGGGCACTGCCATCTATCAGGAAGAGGCAAAGAACGCGTCCGTGACGGTCCCGCGAGCAACGTTCATTTCGATCATAGTCGTCGGTCTGTTCTATATTGCTGTCGGTTGGAGCATGGCCGCGGCCGTGGGCAGCGACATGGTGGCGCAGGTCTCCGCGAAAGATCCTGGCCATTTCGTGCTCAACCTCGCCCGGATCAATTTGGGGCCGATGGGTAACCATGCATTTTCCCTGTTGGTGCTGACCAGTGCGATGGCCGCGGTGCTGGGGCTTTTCAACAACACCGCGCGATACGTTTTCGCATTGGCGCGGGACGGCATGTTGCCCTCGGTATTGGCCCGGACGCATCCACACTATTCCTCGCCGCATGTAGCCGCGATGGTGCTGACCGGGGTGCTTGTACTTGTCGTCATCCTTGGCGGGGCTACCGGTCTCGATCCGCTTCTCAACGTGTCGACATCGTTGGTGGGTCTCGGATCGGTGGGGCTGATGTCGTTGCTCGCTTTGACTTCGCTCGCCATCCCGATCTATTTCGCGCGGCGCAGGACCTTTGGCTGGGCCTACACTGTGGCGCCGACCCTGGGCGGCATCATCATCATGAGTGCAACCGTCCTCGCGGTTTCCAACTACGAGGTGCTTACCGGAATCCATTCCCGGCTCATCAATAGCCTGCCCTGGGTACTCGTCGCGGTGGCATTGGCGGGATTCACGCAGGCGCAATGGCTCAGGAAGTATCGTCCGAAGATCTACGCAGCAATCGGGGCGTCGCGGTTGGAGGATCTCTGACCCGATTAGATCGTGCAACTGCGTGCGCCCGGCCTTTCAGGGTTGACGGGCCGTGCACATGGGGCGCGGGGAGCTGACACCGTTGCTGGAAGTCGATGGGCCTTGCCCCCGGTTTTCTGGCAGCGGTGTCGCCGGGCTCGCTCTCACAGGGAGCAGAGCCCAGCTGTGGTTCTTCAGGAGCCGCACCTTGATGTCATACCAGTGGTCGCGGAGGCGTTCAGGAGCCGAGGGGGGGCGTGCGTTCCCGCTCTGCGCCCGGTTGACCTTGCGATTCTGAGTTCCGCGCATGCAGACGACGTCAAGGACGGCGTTGCCGCCGTTTGCGCCTCGCATCAAGGGTCAGATGTCGCGCTATGCTATGGGAAGAAGTGGTGGACGCACTAGGGCTCGAACCTAGGACCCGCTGATTAAGAGTCAGCTGCTCTACCAACTGAGCTATGCGTCCCCACGAATGACCCGAAGGTCCTTCGCGCAAGGTAGGGTGGTGGACGCACTAGGGCTCGAACCTAGGACCCGCTGATTAAGAGTCAGCTGCTCTACCAACTGAGCTATGCGTCCCCACGGATGGGCCCGAAGACCCGTCGCGGTAAGGAAGGCTTGGTGGACGCACTAGGGCTCGAACCTAGGACCCGCTGATTAAGAGTCAGCTGCTCTACCAACTGAGCTATGCGTCCACGCTACCTGCCTTGAGGGCCTTGCGGCCCCGCCGATTCGGCGGCGGAGCGGCCCGTATAACGTCTGTTTCGCGGATGAGAAGAGGAAACTTTCAACAATTTCAGGAGAAAGATCCCGGCTTCTGATTCCAGCGGTTTACCGCCATTATCGAGCCGATGCAGATCATGTTCGTCAGCATCGATGTGCCGCCGTGGCTCATGAATGGCAGCGGAATGCCGACGACCGGGGCGAGCCCCATCACCATCATCAGGTTGATCGCGACGTAGAAGAACACGGTAGCCGTCATGCCCGCCGCGAGCAGGCTGGAAAAGCGGTCGGGCGACTTGCGGGCGACCGACAGGCCCCAGAACAGCACGATGCCGAAAACGGCGATCACGAAGAAGCCGCCGATCATTCCCCATTCCTCGGCCATGGTGGCGAAGACGAAGTCGGTGTGCGGCTCGGGCAGGTATTGCAGGTGGCTTTGCGAACCATTGCCGAAACCCTTGCCGAAGATGCCGCCCGAACCGATGGCGATTTTCGACTGGGTGATGTGATATCCCGTGCCCAGCGGATCTTCCTCGGGATTGAGGAAGGTAAGAACGCGGTTGCGCTGGTAGCCGTGCAGTAGCGTGAAGAACGCGATCGGAATGGCGATCAGGGCGCCCACACCCGCGCTCACGAACCACCACAAGGGCAGACCGGCAAGGAACATGATGATCGCGCCGCCGAAGCAGATCGCCAGCGCGGTGCCAAGGTCGGGCTGGAGGATAACGAGAAAGGCGGGAATGCCGATCAGCACCCCCGCAGGCACGAGGCCGCGCCAGCTTCCGATCATCGAGGCGGGTAGCGATTCGTAGAACTTTGCGAGGACCAGCACGATCGCGGGCTTCATCAGCTCGGAAGGCTGCAGCGTCATGAATCCAAGGTTCAGCCAGCGCTGGCTGCCGCCGCCCATCGCCCCGATTGATTCCACCAGCACGAGCAGGACGACGATTCCGCCGTAGATGGGATAGGCCGCCTGCCGGAACAGGTTGCGGCTGAAGCGCGATATCACGATCGCCATGACCAGGAATACGAGGAACCGGATCACGTGGCTCAGAGCATAGGGCTGCAGGTGCCCGCCGGCCGCCGAATAGAGCACCGCCCCGCCCAGAGACACCAGGGCGAAGAGCGGGATGAGCATTTGCCAGGGCTGGCGCGCGACCGCGTCCGGTACGACGGAACGGTTCATTGCGTTCCCCCGTTCGTGGTCGTGCGGTCACCGGAATTCGCGCGCGGGTTCGGGTTCTCGGCGGCGCCAGCCTCTGCGCTGCCGGTCGCGACCGGTTCAGGACGCGGCGATTGGGCATCGCGGACGATGGGCTGGTTCGCAGTCTGGTCTTCTTCGGACTCGCGCACCTTGCGACTCTCTTCTTCGGCCGACACCTTCGGGGCGGATACGCCATACTGGGATACGTAGGACTGGTAGCGTGCATCGAGGCGCTCTTTGGCAGTCCCCCCCCAACCCTTTTCGAACTCGTGCAGCTTCTCGAGGGCGAGTTCGGGGTCCCACAGGTAGGTCATTACGTCGCGCGCGATGGGATAAGCCGCACTCGAACCACCACCGTGCTCGATAATCACCGCGCAGGCATAGCGGGGCTTGTCGAAAGGAGCGTAACAGATGAAATGTCCGTGGTCTCGGTACTTCCACGGACCGGTCTTGCCGCTACTGATGTGAAGACCGACGACCTGTGCCGTGCCAGTCTTGCCGGCGAGCTTGATGTCGTCAAAGGGGAGGGCGGCGCGGTGCGCGGTGCCCGGACCGTTGACGACATCCGACATGGCCTGGTGCACGTAGTCGAGATGATCCTGCGGAATGCCAAGCGATGCGACGGGATCGTTCTCGTGGCCGTAGAGCAGGCGCGGCATCAGTACCTTGCCGCTGGCAATGCGCGAGGCCATCACCGCCTGCTGTAACGGGTTCACGAGGAAATAGCCCTGACCGATCGTGGCATTGACCGTATCGAAGGTTTGCCACTCCTTGCCATACTTCCTCAGTTTCCAGGCCGGGTCCGGCACGGTGCCGTAGGACTGGCCGACCACCGGCAGTTTGAATTCCTGCCCCAGGCCCAGCCTGCGCGCCATCGCCGCAATCGGATCCATGCCGATGCGCTGGGCGAAGTGATAGAAATAGACGTCGCAGCTCTGGTAGATGCCCTTGGCCATGTTGACCTGGCCATGGCCGCGCCGGTTCCAGCAGTGGAACACGCGATTGCCCACCCTGAGGCCGCCGCCGCAGAAGACGCTTTCGTCGGGGTCGAGCCCGGCTTCCATGAAGGAGAGCGCCACCATCGGCTTGACCGTCGAACCCGGTGGGTAAAGACCGCGCAGCACCTTGTTGCGCAGCGGCACGTGATCGTCGTCCGCCAGCATCTTCCATTCGAGGCGGCCGATGCCGTCCGAGAAGCTGTTGGGATCGAAGCTGGGCATCGAGGCCATCGCGAGCACGTCGCCCGAATGGCAGTCCATCACCACGACAGCGCCGGATTCGACGCCTATGCGCCGCGCCGCATAGTCCTGCAGCCCGCTGTCGATGGTCAGCTTGATCGTCTTGCCGGGAACGTCCTCGCGCGTGTCGAGATCGCGCACGATGCGGCCGGAGGCGGTCACCTCAACGCGGCGGGCACCGGGCTTGCCGCGCAGTTCGTGCTCGAAGATCTTTTCCAGTCCGTCCTTGCCGACCTTGTAGCCCGGCGTGATCAGGATGGGATCGTGATCCTTCTCGTACTCTTCGGCCGATGCCGCGCCGACGTAGCCGATCAGGTGGCCTACCGAAGGCCCGGTCGGATAGTCGCGCGAATAGCCCCGCTGGGTGACGACGCCGGGCAGGTCGGGCAAGCGGACGCTGACGGCGGCAAAACGTTCCCAGTCCAGGTTCGAGGCCACTTCGACCGGCGCGAAGCCGCGGGCCTTGTCGAGCTTGTCCTCAAGGTCCTGCATGTCGACAGGCGACAGTTCGAGCAGCTTGCCCAACTGCGCGATGGTGCGCGCGCTGTCCTGCATGCGTTCGGGAATGACGTCGACACGAAAGTCCGCTCGGTTCGAAGCCAGCGGCGTACCGCGGCGATCGAGAATCCAGCCGCGGCGCGGCGGGATCAGCGACAGGTTGACGCGATTGCTTTCTGCATCGAGCTTATACTTCTCGTTCTGCGCCACCGCGAGGTAGCTCATCCGTGCAGCCAGCAGAACGCCGATGCCGCCCTGCACGGAACCGAGCACGACGGTGCGGCGGTCGAAGCTGTTGCGCAAGGTGGCCATGCTGACATGGCGCTTGAAGTTGAATTTGAAGTTGAACTTCATTTCAGGACCATCAACGGCGTGAGCCGGATCCGGTCGATCTTCGCAACGATAAGTCCGACGAGCGGGTATGAGAGCACTGAAATCACGATCTGCGGCACAATAACATGGAGCGGGGCAGCGGCGCCGGCGATATTCACGAGGCCGAGGCTGAGGACGATATAGGCGACGATGAGCCCGATCGCCACCAGCCACTCGGTCACAAAATTGCGCCAGGGCAGACGGGTCTCGATCACTTCGAGGACGATGGCCGAAAGCGACCAGAGCAGCACGGCGGAGCCGAATGGCTGTCCGGAGAACAGGTCGTCGAACAGGCCGAGCGGCAGGCCGGCCCAGATCGGCAGAAGGCCGGGTCGCAACTGCTGCCAGGAAATGAAGAACAGGAAGCCGAGCGGCGGCAGCACCGGCGCGGAGGCGATCATCAGCCAGCCCGGCACCAGCGATGCCAGCATGATCGAGATCCAGGGCAGGGTCAGCGCCACCAGGGGCGAAGGAGCGCGATTGATTCGCGGACCGGTCGCAGCGCTGCGTCGCGGTCCCATCATTCGGCGAACGTCTCGCTGTTTTCGTGGGCCGGCGGCGGCGGCTTGGGCGTCCAGACCTTCTCGATCATGACATAGTCGGTGTCGGACGGATTGCTCAGCACGCGCGCTACCGCGCCATCGCGTACGATCTCGGTCAGGATCGCCATCGGCGTTCCTGGGCGGTAGAGCCCGCCGGAGCCCGAGGTGACCATGACGTCGCCCTTCTTGAGCGGGTTGATGCCCAGGTTGATCAGGCGGATGCGCAAGGTGCCGTCGCCGTTGCCCTGCGCGAAAGCAGGAACGCCATCGGTCGAGCGGCGGACGGGCACGAGGCTCTCGGTATCGGTGATGAGCAGGACCCGCGAGGTCGAAGCGCCGACTTCGAGGATGCGCCCGACGAGGCCCAGCTTCGAACGGATCGGCATGCCCTTCGTCAGGCCCTTGTCGCGTCCGGCATCGAGCGTGGCGTAGCGCCGTGTGCTGCCGCTCGTCGAACTGGTCAGGCGCGCGGTGGCGATGGCGCCCTCGTCCGATCGCGTGAGGTCGAGGAGCTGCTTGAGGCGCTTGTTCTCGGCGCGGATCGCGTCGGCTTCGACAAGGCGCACCTTGGCTTCGGCCAATTCGCGTTCAAGGCGCGCGTGCTCACTGCCGAACTTGAAGAAGCCGGCTATGTCGTTGACGACGGTCTTCGAGACCGTGCGTCCCGCAGCCGTTGCCTTGGCCGCCGGTTCGGTGACATCGGCAGCCGCGCCGCGCAGGCCGGAGAACGCGCCGGGATTGGCGATGGAGATGACGACAAGTCCCAATCCCACGACGGCACCGATCGCGCCGGCGATGTAGCTGAGGAACGTCGAATATTGCGCTCTGCGGGAAAAGCCGGAGCGCCGGTTTGCTGGCGGCGCCATGCGCCTTGCACTCCTTCATCGAACGGCCCCGCAATTCGCGTCGGGGCCGCCCGCTTGCGACAGATCAGGCGGACATCAGTACGCCGCGGTAGATCGGGTCTTCCATCGCGCGGCCGGTGCCGAGTGCGACGCAGGACAGCGGATCCTCGGCGACGCTGACAGGCAGGCCGGTTTCCTCGCGAAGGTAGTCGTCGAGCCCCTGGATAAGTGCGCCGCCGCCGGTCAGGACAATGCCCTGGTCGACGATGTCGGCTGCCAGTTCGGGGGCGGTGTTCTCAAGGGCGATGCGCACGCCCTCGATGATCGCACCGATCGGTTCGGCCAGCGCTTCGGCCACGTTGGCCTGGCTGATCGTGATTTCCTTGGGCACGCCGTTGACGAGGTCGCGGCCCTTGATGTGGATCGTCTCGCCGATGCCGTCTTCGGGCGTGATGGCGATGCCGTAATCCTTCTTGATGCGCTCTGCCGTGGCGTCGCCGATCAGCAGGTTATGGTGACGGCGCACATAGGAGACGATCGATTCGTCCATCTTGTCGCCGCCGACGCGCACAGAGGTGGTGTAGGCAAGGCCGCGCAGCGAGAGGACGGCGACCTCGGTGGTGCCGCCGCCGATGTCGACGACCATCGAGCCGACCGGTTCGGTCACGGGCATGTCGGCACCGATCGCCGCGGCCATCGGTTCGAGAATCAGGTAGACCTGGCTCGCACCGGCGTTCGAGGCGGCGTCGCGAATTGCGCGGCGTTCCACCGAGGTCGAGCCCGAGGGAACGCAGATCACGATTTCCGGGTAACGGAACAGGTTCTTCTTGCCATGCACCTTGCGGATGAAGTGCTTGATCATCTCTTCCGCGATTTCGATGTCGGCGATGACGCCGTCGCGCAAGGGACGGATAGCCTCGATGTTGTCGGGGGTCTTGCCCATCATCATCTTTGCATCGTCGCCCACGGCCTTGACCTTCTTCACGCCATTAAGCGTCTCGATGGCCACGACCGACGGTTCGTTCAACACGATTCCACGGTCCTGTACGTAGACGAGCGTATTGGCGGTCCCGAGATCGATCGCCATATTCTGGGAGCCGAGTTTGAAGAATCGCGAGAAGGGCGAGGCCATCAGATATCCGTCTTTTTTCCAGTCATTTGCCGATCACTGCTGGGATCGGATGACAGGCATGTTGGCATGGAAGTTGGTCCCTTAACCCATCGATTTGGGAAACGCCAAAATTTTGTGTCGATTTGTAGTGGGATTCTTCGGGCGTCCGTCTCGAATTGACCGCGTTTCACCGCTAGAAATCGCTGATGCCCACAATTCGTCGCCTTCCCGAACATCTCGTCAACCGGATTGCAGCGGGCGAAGTCGTCGAGAGACCGGCCTCGGCGCTCAAGGAGCTCGTTGAAAACGCTATAGATGCAGGCTCCAGCCAGGTGACGGTGCGGATCGCGTCAGGCGGCCTCGACATGATCGAAGTCACCGATGACGGCTGCGGTATGCGACCCGACGAGATCGCCCTGGCCCTTGAACGGCATGCAACGTCCAAGCTGCCGGATGAGCATATCGAGCAGGTTTCCACGCTGGGATTTCGCGGTGAGGCGCTTCCGTCGATCGGATCGGTCGCCCGGCTGACGATCGAGAGCCGTCCGCGCGACAGCAGCGAGGGCTGGAAGCGAGTCGTCGATCACGGTGAGGTCGTTGCCGATGGTCCGGCGGCCTTGCCGCCCGGTACCCGGATCAGGGTCGAAAACCTCTTCGGCAAGGTTCCTGCGCGCCGCAAGTTCCTGCGCACGCCGCGTTCGGAATATGCTGCCTGCCAGGACGTCGTGCGTCGCCTGGCGATGGCCCGGCCCGATGTCGGTTTCGTGATGGAGCACGACGGCAGACGCGTGGTGGCGGTGCAGCCGCGCGAGGAACTTGCGTCGCGCGTCGCCCGCCTCGTAGCGCGCGAACTGGCGGAGGACGGGGTGCTGATCGAGGCGGAGCGCGGAACGGCAAGGCTCACCGGGGTCGCCGGCCTTCCCACCTTCAATCGCGGAGTTGCCGATCACCAGTACCTGTTCGTCAATGGCAGGCCGGTGAAGGACCGCCTGCTGGTCGGCGCGGTGCGCGGCGCCTACTCGGACATGCTGGCGCGCGATCGTCATGCGGTGCTGGCGCTGTTCCTCGAAATTCCGCCCGAGGAAGTCGACGTCAACGTCCACCCCGCCAAGACAGAAGTGCGCTTTCGCGATCCCGCCTTCGTGCGCGGCTTCCTCGTCGGAGCCCTGCGCCATGCGCTTGAGGGGGCTGGACAGAAGAGCGCGCAGCCGCCTTCGGCATCGGCGATGGGCAACTGGCAGGTCGAGCCGACTGCCCCGGCCGCGCCGGAGCCGGCTCCTGCACTCGGCTCGCTCTTTGCCCGGCAATACTCCGCGCCCCGCACGAACTTCTCCGGATCTCGCCTGTCCGAAGCGGGAACGGCCTGGAAATCTTACGAGGCCGAAGTCATGGCCCCGCCTGCTGCGCGCGCCGAACAGGTCGGCGATGAGCCCGAAGAGGCATTGAGCTATCCGCTTGGCGTGGCACGGGGGCAGGTCGCGGGGACTTACATCGTGGCCGAAGCGGAAGACGGGCTCGTCATCGTCGACCAGCACGCTGCCCACGAGCGACTGGTGCTGGAGCGGCTCAAGGCCGCAGGTGCGGAAGACGCCATGGTGCGCAGCCAGGCGCTGCTTCTGCCTGAAGTCGTCGAACTGGAGGAAGTCGCCTGCGATGCGCTGGAGGACAAGATCGAAGACATGGCCCGCTTCGGCCTCGTCATCGAGCGCTTCGGCCCGGCGGCGATGCTGGTGCGCGCGGTGCCCTCGGTGCTCGGCAAGACCGACGCGCAGGGACTGCTGCGCGACCTGGCAGACGATCTGGCGAAGAATGGCGATGCCCTCTTGCTGGGCGAAAAGCTCGATCTGGTGCTCGCGACCATGGCCTGTCACGGTTCGGTTCGGGCCGGTCGTTCGCTGACGGTCGCCGAAATGAATGCCCTGCTGCGCGAAATGGAACGCACCCCGCGCTCGGGCCAATGCAACCATGGACGCCCTACGTGGGTTAAGCTTGCTCATCAGGATATCGAGAAGCTGTTCGGACGAAAATGATGCGCAAGACATTGGCGGTTCTGGTTTTCCTCTCGCTTCTCGCCGGGTGCGAAGAGAAGGATCCACAAGAGGAAGCCGCGCAGGACGCCAAGGACATCGCGACAGTCGAGCGCATGAGCCGCGAACCGTTCAAGCCTATCGTTCCCGATCCGATCACCCCGGTCGACATCGATCGCTACGGTCTTGACCGCGCGGGCTGTTTCTTCCGCAAGACGGGCAAGGCCGGAAGTGAAGACAACGGTGGGCAGAAAGCCGATCCGATCTTCTTCGGCGACAGTGTCGACGGTTTCCTGCGCATCAAGGGCGATCTCAAACGTTTCGCTGCCAAGACGCAGAGCGCGGAGTTTCCCGGCGGGGCACGGGCGACGTACGTTGGATTGTCGAGCTGGCTGGACATTGTCCGGTTGCCCGATGCCGGGACCGGGGCCGATGCGAATGTCTGGCCGGCCCGTCTGATCCTTCACGATTCGCAGGAACGCGTGGCCTTCATGGCGGACGGCACGGTCGACTGCAGCGCCTGAGCCGGAGTGAACCGTGGTGGTGGGCCGGGGATCAGATCCAGGGCAGCATCGCCTTTGCCAGCATCCACAGGCCCATGCCGATCATGAACAGGTTCTCGGTCAGCGATACGAAGCCAAGCGGCACATTGCCCGAGCCGCCGACGCAGGCACACTTCAGCTCTCGTTTCTGGACATAGACCGCATAGTAGACAGACGCAGCGCCGATCGAGCCGATGAACAGGGCGACGGGAATGGAAATCCATGGCAGGACATGCGCCGTCATCAGCGCGCCAGCCACCCATTCCAGCGCGGGGTAGGCATAGGCATAAGGCACCCAGCGCCGCGCCAACAGGTCGTAGCCCAGGAACATCGTCGAGAATTTCTCGACGTCCTGCAGCTTGAGCATGGCAAGCAGCATCATCGAGATCGAGACGAACCATTCCAGAGGCAGGACGGCCAGCAGCGTGCCTAGCGAAGCCCAGCTTGCAGCGAGGGCCAGCGTTGCGGCCGTGGCGAAGATCGCGATGACCGGTTTGTAGCTCTTCTCGTCGGGATCGTGGACCTTGTGCTCGAAGAACCGGCGCAGGTCGTCGTATCCGCCGATCCGCTGCCCGCCAATGAAGGTCTGCGGGGTCGTCTCGACATCGTGGCGGGCCTTGAACGCGTCGGTTTCTTCGCGCGTTTCGAGCCACTTGTCGTCAATGCGGAAGCCGTGCTTCTCGAGAAGGTACATGGACTTCAGCCCGAAGGGGCAGACGTGCTTCTCCATGACCATGCGATAGAGAACGGCGGACTTGTTGGGATCGATCATTGCAGCTGCAGTTTTGTCTGGAGTTTCAGGTGAATCTGGCCTTTGCCGCCTCGAAATCGCCGCCGGGGTCCGGAATGATGCGGTACCGCGCGACGATCATGCTGAATACGCCGAAAAGTACCAGTCCGGCGGCCACCGCGAGGTAGAGCGGCGAAATATCGCGAAGGTCGGTAATGGCATCGCCGAGCGAGAGTGCCTCGCTGCTGCTTTCCAGCCAGCCCGAACGGATCAATGACCAGCCCATGACGAGAAAGACGAGACCGCGCGTGAAATAGCCGGCTCGGCCCAGCCAGCAGGTATAGCTCGGCGCGGCAGCCGTGACCCGCTTCATGAAGCCGAGGGTGGCTGCTTCCTTGACCTGGAACAGAGCTGCCGCGACGAGGCCGATGCCGACCGCGCCCAGGGCAAGGCTGCCCAGGTCGTAGGTCAGGGCGGTTGCAGCCATGTCCTGTGCGCGGCTGTCGGCATGGACCTTGCTGCCGAGCGCGAACCGGAGCGCGGTCCAGGACAGGCCGAGATAGATCACGAAGCTGCACATGTGGCCGATGCGCACGGCAATGCCCTTCGCATCGTTGCCGTGGCGTTCGGTGTCGAGCACCGCGGTCGAAAGCCGGAACAGGGCATAGCCGAAGAGGCCGATGGCCGAGAGAAACAGGACTGCCGTGCCGCCCGGGATCTGGTTGATGTACTCCATCGCCCCGGCCTGGCCCTGCTTCACGGCCGATGAACCCGACGCGGAAATGGCGAGGTAGCCGAGCAGGGAGTAGACCACGCCGCGCGCAAAGTAGCCCAGCCTTGCCAGCCAGACGAGTTTCTCAGATTTGTCGACCATCCTTGGTGCGCTCCTGTCGCCCCTCGCAACAGCAACGCACCGGATGGACAATGGTGCCCCTTGTCGGGACGAACCGGGCTCAGACGTTGAACTTGAAGTGCATCACGTCGCCGTCATGCACCAGGTATTCCTTGCCTTCCTGACGCAGCTTGCCGGCTTCCTTGGCGCCGGCCTCGCCGTTCAGGGCGACATAGTCGTCATAGGCGATGGTTTCCGCGCGGATGAAGCCGCGTTGCATGTCCGAGTGGATCTCGCCCGCCGCTTCGGGCGCCTTGGCCCCCTTGTGGACGGTCCAGGCGCGGGCTTCCTTGGGGCCGACCGTGAAGAAGGTCAGCAGGCCGAGCAGGTCGTAACCGGCGCGGATGATGCGGGCGAGACCGGTTTCGTGCAGGCCCATTTCTTCGAGGAACACCATGCGTTCCTCGATATCCATGCCGACGAGTTCCGACTCGATCGCGGCGGAGACGATGACGGCGGTGGCGCCTTCGGCCTTGGCCTTCTCGAACACCCGGGCGGAGAATTCATTGCCTTCGGCGGCCGCTTCTTCCTCGACGTTGCAGACGTAGAGCACCGGCTTTGCGGTGAGCAGCTGGGCCTGCGCGAAGACGCGGGCTTCGTCGTCGTCCTTGGGCTGGGTCAGGCGAGCGGGCTTGCCGTCGCGCAGCAGTTCCAGCGCCTGCCCGAGCACCGAAGCGATGACCTTCGATTCCTTGTCGCCCTGAGCGGCCTTCTTCTGGGCCGCAGGCACGCGCTTTTCCAGGCTTTCGAGGTCAGAGAGCAGCAGTTCGGTTTCCACTGTCTCGGCATCGGCGATAGGATCGACCTTGTTGTCGACATGCTGGATGTCGTCATTTTCGAAGCAGCGCAGCACGTGGACCACGGCGTCGACTTCGCGGATGTTGCCGAGGAACTGATTGCCCAGGCCCTCACCCTTCGATGCCCCGCGAACGAGGCCGGCGATATCGACGAAGGAAAGCTGGGTCGGGATGATCTTGGCCGAACCCGCGATTTCGGCCAGTTTGTCCAGGCGCGGGTCGGGGACGCCGACCTGGCCGACATTGGGCTCGATGGTGCAGAAGGGATAATTGGCCGCCTGAGCCGCCTGCGTCTCTGTGAGCGCATTGAACAAGGTCGACTTGCCGACATTGGGCAGGCCCACGATCCCGCAACGGAAACCCATGTGTTACTCCGGAATGAAAATTTCGCCGCCCATAGCGGTCAGGATCGGTCTTGACCAGTTTCACCTAATCTTCACCCCCTGCAACTATCGCTGCCGGGCATGAAATATGCGATCCGACTGAGCCTGCCGCTGGCCGCCGCCCTCCTTCTCGCCGGTTGCGGGGCAAGCCCGGAAGAGCGCCTTGCCCGGGCCGAACAGGCCTATGCCGCGCACAATTATTCCGCCGCGCGCGTCGACCTTGCCAGTGTGATCCAGGAGGCGCCGGAGAATGCCAAGGCACTGGAATTGCTGGCGCGCACCTACATCGACCTGTCTGACCCGGTTTCCGCCGGAAGCATGCTCGAACGGCTCGGCAGACTGGGCAAGTTGCCTGCGGATGCCGCCATCCTGCAGGGCAATGTCGATCTGATGCTGGGTCGCTACGACAAGGCACTTGCCGCGGTCGAAGGCGACGGTTCGGCAGAAGCATACAGGGTGAGGGCGATTGCCCATATCGGCCTCGGCGATACCGCCAAGGCAGGCGAGGCCTTTGCCGCCGGGGAAAAGGCGCCCGGCAGCAAGGGGCGCTTTTTGGCAGATTATGCGAGCTTCCAGCTCGAGAACGGCAATTTGGCCGAGGCTCGCCGGCTCGCCGAACTTGCTGCTGCGGAAAAGCCGCGCCCGCTCAACTCCTATCTCACCAGCGCTGACCTGCTGGCAACCGACAACCGGCTCGACAAGGCGCTCACCATCTTCGAAGCCGGGCTCAAGGCCTATCCCGAAAGCCGCGCGGCCCTGCTGGGCAAGATCAGGGTGCTCGATGCGCTGGGCAAGAACGAGGCCGTCCGGCCGCTTGTTACCAAAGCCCTGGCGGACAATCCGGGTGACCTGGATCTCGCCTATTTCGACGCCCGGCTCGATGCTCTCGACGGCAAGTGGCAAGTCGTGCGTGACAAGCTGCAGCCACGCGAAAGCGTGCTCGAGCAGCAGCCGCAGGCCAATGCCCTCTACGCCAGGGCGCTGCTCGAACTGGGGCAGGGCGAGCAGGCGCGGGCACGGCTGACTTCGCAATTGCTGCGCGAGCCGGACAATCGTCAGGTTCGCCTCCTGCTCGGGAAGGCCGAGCTGTCGCTAGGGGATGCCTCCGATGCCGTGGAGACGCTGGAGCCCTTTGCGGGGTTGCCCGATGCCACGAACGAAGAGCTGTCGCTGCTGGCCAAGGCCTACAAGGCGGCCGGCCGTCCCGATGCAGCAGCCGTGGCGCAAAAGGCGCGCGAAGCGGCGGGAGCGCGGATCGTCTCGCAACTGGCCTCGGCGGACAAGGCAATCCGCAACAGGGACTGGCAGACCGCGATCGGCGATTATGAGGCGATCCTGCGTCAGACCGATGGCAACAACGTTCTCGTGCTCAACAACCTGGCCTTTGCGTACACCCGGGTCGGCGATCAGGCCAAGGCGCTGACCTTCGCGGAGAAGGCGCTCAGGCTGGCGCCGGACAATGCCTCGGTCATGGATACGGCGGGCTGGTTGCTGCACAGTACCGGCAAGGACCGCAAACGGGGGCTGGCCCTTCTCGAACAAGCTGCCCGCAAGGCACCGGACAACGCCACGATCGCCAGCCATCTGGCTCAGGCTCGCAAGGGCTGAACGCAGATAAGGCCCCTTCCGCATGCCGCGAAAGGAGCCTTATCGGGACACCTCGGGGAGCTAGGCCGAGGTTGGATGGACTTGCCTGTCAGGCCGTGGCGGGATGGGCTGTGCCACGGCGAGGGCGCCTGCGTGCAAACGCAAGGCCGGCGAGTCCAAGACCGAGAATTCCGATCATGCCGGGTTCGGGAACCGGCGTGCCGCCCGAGGAGCTCGAGCTGCTGCTGCTGATCGTGCCCGCGCCGCTGGCGGACGTGATGTTGCCGGCGCCCGAGATCGACTGGTAGCGCACGAAAAAGTCCGAGATCGTGATCGCTTCGGGAGCGGCATCGAAGCCGAGCGTCAGCGAACCGGTGCCGGTGTCGCCGGTGAGTACGCCGCCCGAGTTGCCACCGCACGAATTGCTGTCGCCGCCCTTGAAGCATACGTCGACGGTGCCGATCCCGTTCGGATATTTGCTGCTGAGCACCGAGTAGGAAAACGCACCGGTGCTGCTGGCATCGACGATGCCGGGATCGACGTCGAAAGCGAAGCTCGAAACGCGCGAGTCGAGGCTGCCGCTCGTGGTGTTGCTGACGCTGTAGTCGAAGACGTAGCCGGTCGAGGTGATGCCGGTCAGCGTGAAGGTTGCCGAGGAGGTCAGCCCGTCGATCGACGTGCCGCCGGAGAAACCGTCGAAATTGACCGTGAAGGAATCACCGATGCTGTTCGAATCGAGCGTGATCGCATCGGCCCAGGCCGGTGCGGCAAAAGTCAGGCTGGCAAATGCGGCCAGGCCCGTAAGCGCATGCTTTATGGTTTGCATCGAGTGATTCCCGCCGACAGGTTGAACTTAGCGAGAAGCGCGGCGGCGGCGCGCGTAGGCCATGCCGATAAGGCCGAGGCCGAGAATGCCGACCATACCGGGTTCCGGCACTTCCGAGCCGCCCGAGCTGGTGGAACCACCCGAGCTCGAAGTCGAACCGCCCGAGCTGGATTCGCAGGTTGAGTGGCCGCAACCGCAGTAGTGGGAGTGGTAGCCCCAGGCGAAGGCCTGAGTCGGTGCGCTGATGGCCAGCAGCGTGCCGGCTGCGAAGGTTGCGGCGAGCAGGGTCTTGCGGATCATTACAGTATTTCCCGTTTTGCAGTTTGGCTTGTTGCCTAACTAAGCAATGGCCGTGCCAATTGCGGAATGCCGGGATTCCTGATGGTTAACGCCCGATCTGGCCTGTGCTGCCTGTAAACTAACTCGACACAATCAATCGATTTCAGCAGTTTAGGGTTCGATATTGGCGCGAAAGGGATCGGCCGGGCGACCGTTATGGGCCGACCGTCATGCGTGGCATGTCGTAAGCTAACGCGGGTGTCGATCAGTCCTGCATGCGCAGGGCGACATCGTTCATGAAGCGCGTGTGGTCGCCAGCGGCCAGCCGATCGGCTTCGGACGCAATGGCGCCCAGCATGTCCGACAGCGGATCGATCTCGGCCTTCGAGTAGTTGCCGAGGACATAGCCGGTGACCCGGTCCTTGTGGCCGGGATGACCGATGCCAAGCCGTACGCGGCGGAAATCGGGGCCGAGGTGCTGGGCGATGGAGCGCAGGCCGTTGTGCCCGGCATGGCCGCCGCCTTGCTTCACCTTGACTTTGAAGGGAGCGATGTCGAGTTCGTCGTGAAAGACGGTCAGGTCGGACAGGTCGAGTTTGTAGAAGCGCATCGCTTCCCCGACGGACCTGCCGCTTTCGTTCATGAACGTGGCTGGCTTGAGCAGGAGGATCTTCTCGCTGCCGATGCGGCCTTCCTGCAGCCAGCCCTGGAATTTCTTCTGGACCGGCCCGAAGCCGTGGACGTCGGCGATCGTGTCGACGGCCATGAAGCCGACGTTGTGCCGCTGCATGGCATATTGCGGTCCGGGGTTCCCGAGGCCGACCCAAAGCTGCATCGTCTAACTCCCGACAGCAAAATGCCCACGGCGGAAACGAAAAAGGCCTCTCCCGCGCATCGCGAATTCGCGGCGCGGGAGAGGCCCGGTAATCCGTGGATTACTCGGCTCCGGCTTCAGCCTCGCCTTCGGTCTTGGTCGTGTCGCCTTCTTCGCTCTTCAGAGCCGAGGGCGCAACGATCGTCGCAATCGTGAAGTCGCGGTCGGTGATCGCGCTTTCCGAACCGGCCGGGAGCTTCACGTGGCTGATGTGGATCGATTCGCCCACGTCGAAGCCGGTGACGTCGATCGCGACTTCTTCCGGGATCTTGTCGGCGGCGCAGACCAGCTCGAGCTCGTGACGGACGACGTTGAGAACGCCGCCGCGCTTGAGGCCCGGGGCCTTCTCTTCGTTGACGAACGAAACCGGCACGTTGACGTGGACGCTCGCGCCCTTGGCGAGGCGCAGGAAGTCAACGTGGAGCGGACGGTCGGTGACCGGGTGGAAGGCAACGTCCTTGGGCAGGGTGCGCAGCTTCTTGCCGCCGACTTCGACTTCGACGATCGAGTTGAAGAAGTGACCGGTGCCGAGCTGACGGATCAGCTCCTTAGCCTCGACGTGGATGGCGAGAGGTTCTTCATTGCCACCATAGACAACGGCAGGGACACGGCCATCGCGACGCAGGGCACGGGAGGCTCCCTTGCCAGCCCGTTCACGCGTCTCGGCCGGCAGGTTAAGCGTATCGCTCATGAGGACTTGCCTTTCGAAAACTGGATAGATCGCGGCAATCGGATCGACCATCGACCCGCGCCGTCCCGTCACGCCTCCAGGGATGACCATGACAGGAGGGCGGCCCCATATCCGTAAAGGGGCGCATTTGCAAGCCGTATCGCGGTTTTGCGGCCGCTATTCGACCCGGGTGACGGTGTAGCCGCGCGCCGCCAGCATCGCGGGGATCCCTTGCGGTCCTGCCATATGGGCAGCGCCTACGGCCACGAAAGGCATGTTCCCGGCCGTCATGGCCTCCACGATCCGGTCGGTCCAGCGCCTGTTTCGTCCGGTGAACAGCACCTCGCGCAGTTCCGGGTCCGCGAGCAGACCCTTTCGTGTCTCCTTCTCGATCGCGGACATGTCGCCCTTGCGCCAGCTTTCGGCAAGGTCGGTATCGCGGCTTGCCGCTTCCCTGACCACAGCGGCGAGCAGGTCGCGCTGTTCGCTTTCGGGCAAGGTATCGAAAAGGCCGAGCTGCTCCTTCGCGCCTTCGAGTTCGATCACCGGGCGCTGCCCGGCCGCGGCGATCACCGCGCGATCCACACCGTTGCGTGCAGCGCCGTCGTCTGAACCGCTGCGGGCCAGGGTGAGGGCCGCCGCCCAGGTGTCCATTGCCTCGAAGTCGTTGTCGCCATAGCCCGAAGACTTGAGCAGGGCGGCGAGGGCAGGGCGTTGCGGTGCGGCAATCCTGCTGGACAGGGGAGGCTGGCCATCGCTCCGGGCAAGTCGGGCGAAGGTGGCGGCAACGTCAGCCTCGTCTGCCAGGTTGGCGACTTCGACCATCACCGTATCGGCAGTATCGAGGGCGCGGCCGACTGCGGGCGTGCGCCAGGCAAGCGGTTTTTCGGCGCTATGGATGGTTCCGAAGAGCCACGCCGCCTCGCCCGAGGGGCCCCGGACCTTCCACAGCGCGGGGTCGGCCTGCTGCGGCTCGGGCGAGCATGCCAGCAGCGCCAGCGTTGCAAGCAGGGCAAACAGCAGGCGCAAGGCGGGTTACTGCAGCCGGGTCGATTGCACGCCTTGGGCGGCGAGCTGTTCCTGCACGCTGTCCTCGCCGGCAAGGTGTCCGGCGCCGACTGCCACGAAGACCGTGCCCGGCTCGTCGAGGCGGGCCTTGAGCCACTTGGCCCATGCGGCGTTGCGATTGGTCAGCAGGACCTGCCGCACGCGCTTGTCGGTTTCGCCCGCGTTGAGAATCTCGGCCAGCTCCTCGGCGCGGCCTGCCTTCCAGGCCGCGATCAGCCTGGCCAGATCGTCGCGCATGGTCGGCAGTTGCTCGAGCACTTCCCCGAGATAGTTCTCCTGCGCATCGTCGGGCAGGCTGTCGAACAGGTCGATCTGGTATTCCGGGGTCTCCAGGGCCTGCCGGGCAAGGCCATGTTCCTTGGCCAGCGCCTCGATCTGCGATTCCACCCCGTTTTCGGCCTTGTAGCCTGCCTTCTGCATCGGCAGCGACGAGAGCAGCAGGGCAGCGTACCAGGGTTCGAAGCGGTCGAAGGCGCTCACCGGCACGCCGAGGTCGGTCATCGCCTTTTCATAGGCTGAGCGCTCTTGCTCCGGCAGGGCCTCGCGCAGCGTCTTGCCGTCTGTACGCACGGCCTTGGTCAGGAAGGCCTTCTGCAGCTCGGCCGGCGAATCGATGATCGCCTCGGTCACCAGCAGCCTGGATGAATTGAAGGCCTTGGCGACCGGGCCGCTGTACCAGTCGGTCGCTTCGGGAAGAATGTGGATGGTGCCGAAGAGATAGATCGTCGTGTCATCGTCCGCGATCTTCCACAGGCCCGGCGTGGCGGGCACCGGCTTTACCGCAACGGGTGCCTGCGTGCTCGTCGCAACGGCGGCGACCGGCGCATTCGCGGCGCCTTCGCCGGTTGTGGCCGGAGCCTCCTGCGCGAGCAGCGAAGTCGCGCCCAAGAGCGTGAGAATGCAGGCGGAAATGCCGAGCCGGGCGTTGGTTCTGCTGATGATCATGGGCATGACAGTGGCCGACAATGGACAAACGGGCGATTAACGCAAGCCGCTAATCGTGCTCGCCGCTGTGGCGGGCGAGGCACATGGTCGGCAATTCGCATGTCATGGCCTGTTGATTTGGCATCCCCGATCCGCCAAAGGCCGCGCAGCCAAGAAATTGACGGAATCCGCATGCCAACCGCCGCCGAACAGCCGCTCAGCTTCCAGGACATGATCCTGACGCTTCATAATTTCTGGAGCGCGCAGGGCTGCCTGATCCTCCAGCCTTACGACATGCGCATGGGCGCGGGGACGTTTCACCCCGCTACGACCCTGCGCGCACTCGGTCCCGAGCCGTGGAAGGCCGCCTACGTGCAGCCCTCGCGCCGCCCCACCGACGGTCGCTATGGCGAGAACCCGAACCGGCTGCAGCACTACTACCAGTATCAGGTCATCCTGAAGCCGAACCCCGAGAACCTGCAGGAACTCTACCTCGCCAGCCTCGCGGCGATCGGCGTCGACCCGCTCGCGCACGACATCCGCTTCGTCGAGGACGACTGGGAAAGCCCGACGCTGGGCGCCTGGGGGTTGGGCTGGGAAGTCTGGTGCGACGGCATGGAAGTGACGCAGTTCACTTATTTCCAGCAGGTCGGCGGGTTCGACTGCAAGCCGGTCGCCGGTGAGCTGACCTACGGCCTGGAACGCCTTGCGATGTACATTCAGGGCGTCGACCGCGTGTACGACCTGCGCTTCAACAACGAGGGCGTGAGCTACGGCGACGTCTTCCTTGCCAATGAGCAGCAGCTTTCGAAGTACAACTTCGAGATCGCGGATACCGATGCGCTGTTCGCCGGCTTCAGGGCGGCCGAGGCGGAATGCATGCGCTGCATCGAGGCGCAGATCCCTCTGGCAGCCTACGATCAGGCGATCGAGGCTTCGCACCTGTTCAACCTGCTGCAGGCGCGCGGCGTGATTTCGGTGCAGGAACGCGCCAGCTACATCGGCCGCGTGCGCGATCTCGCCAAGGGATCGTGCCAGGCCTGGATCGAAAAGAACAAGGACGAGTGGGAAGCCAAGTTCCCCGGGTGGACCGTATGACCGACTTTCTTCTCGAACTGCGCTCCGAGGAAATTCCCGCCCGCATGCAGGCGGGTGCGCGGGCCGATCTCGAAAAGCTCTTCCGCAAGGAAATGCAGGCAGCCGGCGTTGCCGTGGGCGCAGTCACCGTGTGGTCGACGCCCCGCCGCCTTGCGCTGATTGCGCGCGACCTGCCGCTCGCCACCGAAGCGGTGCGCGAAGAGACCAAGGGCCCGGCCGCCAGTGCGCCCGAGCAGGCGCTCGAAGGCTTCCTGCGCAAGACGGGCCTGACCAAGGACCAGCTCGAAGTCCGCGACGTCAAGGGCAAGGACACCTATTTCGCGGTCGTCGAAAAGCCGGGCCGCGCGGTCAGCGAGGTTCTGGCCGAGGCGATCCCGGCGATCGTGCGCGCTTTCCCCTGGCCCAAGTCGCAGCGCTGGGGCTCCGCCTCGATCTCGACCGAGTCCCTGCGCTGGGTGCGCCCGCTCTCGGGCATCGTCGCGATCCTGGGTGAAGACCTCGTCGAATGCGAGGTGGGGGGAATTCGCTCGGCCTACACGACCAAGGGCCATCGGTTCCATCACCCCGACGAAATCACCATCGGCGGCGCCAATGACTATGCCGACAAGCTGCGTGCGTGCCACGTCATCGTCGATCATGAGGAGCGGCAGGACCTCGTGCGCACCAGGGCGCGCGAAGCCGCCGCGGCTGCCGGCCTGACGCTGGTCGAGGACGAGGGGCTGGTGATCGAGAACGCCGGTCTTACCGAATGGCCGGTGCCTCTGCTCGGCCGCTTCGACGAAGATTTCCTCGAGGTTCCGCCCGAGACGATCCAGCTCACCGCGCGCGTGAACCAGAAGTACTTCGTGTGCGAGAAGGACGGCCAGCTTGCCGACGCTTTCGTCTGTACGGCCAACATCGTGGCCAGCGACGGCGGCGAGGGCATTGTTGCCGGCAATCGCAAGGTGCTTGCCGCGCGTTTGTCCGATGCCCGTTTCTTCTGGGAGCAGGACCGCAAGACGCCGCTGTCCGAGCATGCGAAGAAGCTGGAACGCATCACCTTCCACGAAAAGCTGGGCACCGTCGCCGACAAGGTCGAACGCGTGGCCAAGCTGGCGGAATGGCTGGCAAGCGAGGGCATCGTTCCGCAGTGCGATCCGGCGCTGGCGCGGCAGGCTGCAGAACTGTGCAAGGCCGATCTCGTCACCGAGATGGTCGGTGAGTTCCCCGAACTGCAGGGGCTCATGGGCGGCTACTACGCTCGGGCAGAAGGTCTGCCCGATGCCGTGGCCGATGCCATTCGCGACCACTACAAGCCGGTAGGGGCAGGCGACGACGTGCCGACTGCCCCGGTGACCGTGGCGCTGGCGCTGGCCGACAAGCTAGACACCCTGCGCAGCTTTTTCGAGATCGACGAGAAGCCCACCGGGTCGAAGGACCCGTTCGCCCTGCGCCGTGCGGCACTGGGCATCATCCGTCTGGTGACCGACAACAATCTGCGCTTCGGCGTCGCCGAAGGCGATTTGCTCGATTTCTTCGCCGACCGTCTCAAGGTCCAGCAGAAGGAAGCCGGCGTCCGTCATGACCTGATCGATGCGGTCTTCGCGTTGGGCGGTGAGAACGACCTCGTGCGTCTGCTTGCCCGCGTCCACGCCTTGCAGGCTTTCGTCCAGACCGAGGACGGCACCAATCTGCTTGCCGGCTACAAGCGTGCGGCCAACATCCTCAAGAAAGAGGACTGGAGCGCGCAGGATGACGGGATCGAGCATTCCGGTGACGAAGACCCGCTGGAAAACGTGGACGATCCGGACATGCAGGCCGTCTATGCGGCCGAGTTCGCGGAGCAGGCCGCGCAGAAGAGCCTTTCCTACACGCCCGAAAAGGCGGAAAAGGCCCTGATCGACGCTCTCGACAGTGCCGAGCCGAAGGCCGCTTCGGCGGTGGCCGCAGAAGATTTCGCAAGTGCAATGGCGGCACTGGCGTCCTTGCGCCAGCCGATCGATTCATTCTTTGACGAGGTGACGGTGAACGACCCCGATCCTAGCAAGAGAACGGCACGCCTCGCATTGCTTGATCGTTTTCGTGCTGCAGTGCACAACGTTGCGGATTTCTCGAAGGTCGAAGGGTAGGCAATTCAACCCGTTTTGACCGTGTAAACTGTGTAAACCAGAACAGGAAAGTCAGGGGACAGATGAGCAGGCAGGTCTATACCTTCGGCGGTGGCGTAAAGCACGATGACCCGCGTTCGCGCGACAAGGTCATCACCGGCGGCAAGGGCGCGAACCTTGCGGAAATGGCCGGGATCGGTCTGCCGGTTCCCCCCGGCTTCACGATCACGACCGAAGAATGCGTCAAGTATCTGGCCGAAGGCGGCGATTTTTCCGACGCTCTGCGCGCGGACGTTGCCGAAGCCCTGACCCACATCGAGAAGACCGTCGGCAAGAGCTTCGGCTCGGCTGCCGATCCGCTGCTCGTTTCGGTCCGTTCCGGCGCCCGCGTCTCGATGCCGGGCATGATGGACACGGTCCTCAACCTCGGCCTCAATGACGAGACGGTCGAGGGCCTGTCCGCCACTTCGGGCGACGAACGCTTTGCCTGGGACAGCTACCGCCGCTTCATCCAGATGTATTCCGACGTCGTTCTGGGCGTCGAGCACCACCTCTTCGAGGAAGCGCTCGAAATCGCCAAGGAAGACAACGGCTACCTCAATGACGTCGAGATGACCGCCGACAACTGGCGCGCCATCGTCAGGCAGTACAAGGGCATCGTCGAGAGCGAACTGGGTCACGCCTTCCCGCAGGACGTCAACGAACAGCTCTGGGGCGCAATCCGCGCGGTGTTCGATTCTTGGGATTCGGACCGCGCCAAGGTCTATCGCCGACTCAACGACATTCCCGGCGACTGGGGCACGGCAGTCAACGTCCAGGCCATGGTTTTCGGCAACATGGGCGAGACTTCGGCCACCGGCGTTGCCTTCACCCGCGACCCGGCGACCGGCGAGAAGGCCTATTACGGCGAATGGCTGGTCAATGCGCAGGGCGAGGATGTCGTCGCCGGCATCCGCACTCCGCAGTACCTGACGAAGGCCGCCCGTGAGCGCGCCGGGGCCAAGCCGCTGTCGATGGAAGAAGCGATGCCCGCAGCCTACGGCGAACTCGCCGCGGTCTTCGAGCTGCTCGAAAAGCACTATCGCGACATGCAGGACATCGAGTTCACCGTCGAGCGCGGCAAGCTGTGGATGCTGCAGACCCGCTCGGGCAAGCGTACCGCCAAGGCTGCGCTGAAGATGGCGGTCGATATGGTCGGCGAAGGTCTCATCGACGAGCAGACCGCGATCAAGCGTGTCGATCCGATGGCGCTCGACCAGCTCCTGCACCCCACGCTCGACCCCAAGGCCCCGCGCGACCTGCTGGGCAGGGGCCTGCCCGCATCGCCGGGTGCCGCTTCGGGTTCGATCGTGCTCGATGCCGACACCGCCGAAAAGCGCGCGGAAATGGGCGAGGCGGTCATCCTCGTTCGTGTCGAGACTTCGCCGGAAGACATTCACGGCATGCACGCGGCCAAGGGCATCCTTACCGCCCGCGGCGGCATGACCAGCCACGCGGCGGTCGTCGCCCGCGGCATGGGCCGTCCCTGTGTCTCGGGCGCTTCGGGCCTGTCGATCGACATGAAGACCCGCACCCTGCGCATGGGCAACCGTGAGCTGAAGGAAGGTGACATCCTCACGCTCGACGGTGCCAGCGGCGACATCATGGCCGGCGAAGTGCCGACCATCGAGCCCGAGCTGGCCGGCGACTTCGCGACCCTGATGGAATGGGCCGACAAGCACCGCCGCATGAAGGTGCGCACCAACGCCGAGACCCCGGCGGATTGCAGGATGGCTCGCCAGTTCGGCGCCGAGGGTATCGGCCTGTGCCGTACCGAGCACATGTTCTTCGATGCCAATCGCATTTCGTCCGTGCGCCAGATGATCCTGGCCGAGGACGAAGCCGGTCGCCGCGCCGCGCTCGAGAAGCTGCTGCCCGAGCAGCGCGCCGACTTCCACGCGATCTTCGATGTGATGGCGGGCCTTCCGGTCACCATCCGCCTGCTCGACCCGCCGCTGCACGAGTTCCTGCCGCATGGCGACGAGGAGTTCGCCGAGCTGTCCGAAGCCATCGGCATCGGCGTGGCGACGCTCAAGCGCCGGGCCGACGAACTCCACGAGTTCAACCCGATGCTCGGCCACCGTGGCTGCCGTCTCGGCATCACCTTCCCCGAGATCTACGAGATGCAGGCGCGTGCCATCTTCGAGGCCGCCTGCGACGTCGCCGATGCCTCGGGCGAGGCGCCGGTGCCCGAAGTGATGATCCCGCTGGTCGCCACGAAGCGCGAGCTGCAGATCCTCAAGAAGGTCGTCGACGACACCGCCGCCAAGGTATTCGCCGAGAAGGGCCGCACGCTCGAATACATGGTCGGCACCATGATCGAGCTGCCGCGCGCGGCCCTGATGGCCGCCGAGATCGCCGAGGAGGCGAAGTTCTTCTCGTTCGGCACCAACGACCTGACGCAGACGACGCTGGGCGTCAGCCGCGACGATGCCGCGCGTTTCCTCAGTCCCTACGTCGAGAAGGGCATTTACCCGCGCGATCCGTTCGTCAGCCTTGATATCGAAGGTGTCGGCCAACTCGTCACCATGGGCGCCGAGCGCGGTCGTGCCACGCGCGCCGACCTCAAGCTCGGCATCTGCGGCGAACATGGCGGAGACCCGGCCTCGATCGCGTTCTGCGAGAAGACCGGTCTCGACTATGTCAGCGCCTCACCCTACCGCGTGCCGATCGCGCGTCTGGCAGCGGCGCAGGCCGCGCTGGGCTGACCTGTCATGTTTTCGGGCTGGAAGTCAGCGCTTCCAGCCCGACAGCGTCAGGATTTCGAACTTCTCGACCGTCCGCCCATCCTCGCCGGCGGCGGAAAAAGCCTCACGCGCTTTTGCGAGAGCCTGCTTGCCCAGCGCCGGCGCATGGTCGGCCAGGACATTGCCGCAGCCCTGCGCGCGCAGATCGCCCACGAGCCTGTCGAGGCTGCGGAACGATACATTGAGCGGGCGCTGATCGATCACCGGATCGGCAAAGAGCGTGCGTTGGAGCAGTTGTCCGCCCGATCGCACGTCCACCGCGGGGTGCATGCGCGCGGCGGGTTGGTCGCCGTCGGCGCGGAGCATCACGTCCCGCAAGATCGGCAGGCAACCGGCAGACAGGAAGCTGGCGATCATCATGCCGCCGGGTGCAAGCGCCTTGCGGATGTGGATGAGGGCGCCGGGCAGATCGTTGAGCGTGTCGAGCGTGCCCAGGCTGGCGATCAGGTCGAAACCATCGAGAGGGTAGGGCTGTTCCTCGTCGAAGCCTTTCGCCGGTTCGACCTCGGTCACCTTGACGCCGCGCGCTGCAAGGTTTCGGGCAAGCTCGCCCGTCCAGTCGCCGATGATGAGCGCGCTCGCCGGTTCGAAGCGCAGGAACTCAAGACGCTCGATCACGTCTTCGACCATGTCCTCGATCAGGTAGCGCGGCGCATCGGGGCGGTTCTGCAGCGCGAGCATACGACAGCGGGCCATGCGGCGCCGGGTCTGGGAGAATATGCGGGGGGGACCTTTGCTAGCCATCCGTGCCCCCTGCCGCGTGTTCGCCGATCACGCAACCGCTTGTCGCGCCCGGGCGATCGGCTAGCATGGCGCGATGCCGCTTTCCCAAGCCCTTGCGCCGTTGGTGGACCTGGTTTTTCCGCCGCGCTGCCCGCTGTGCGGTGAGGGAATTGCGGCGCAGACGGGCCTGTGTTCCACCTGCTGGTCGCAACTTGCCATTCCCGGCGATCCATCCTGCGCGGCCTGTTCGCGGCCTTTCGCGGAAGGGACGGGCGAAGGCACCATCTGCGCGCCATGTCTTGCCTCCCCCCCACGCCATGACGGGATCGCCGCAGCCACGCTCTACAACGATGTTTCGCGCAAGCTGGTGCTCTCGCTCAAGCACGGCAATCGCATCTCGCTTGCCCCGATGATGGCCGGATTGATGCGGGCGAAGCTGCCATTCGTGGATGAGACCTGGGTGGTCGTGCCGGTGCCGCTGCATCGCTGGCGGATATGGAAGCGTGGTTACAACCAGTCCGCAGAACTGGCGCGCGAGATCTGCAAGGTCACACGGGCACGCCATTGCGTCGACCTTCTGGAGCGCCGAAAGGCGACGCCCTCGCTTGGCGGGTTGGGGCGAAAGGCTCGCAAACGCATGCTGTCAGGTGCGATCGATCTGAACCCGCGCCGGGTGCCTCAAGCGCAGGGGGCGAAGATCGTCCTGGTCGACGATGTCATGACCAGCGGGGCAACAAGCGACGCCTGCGTGGCTGCACTCAAGCGGGCTGGAGCCGAAACGGTCGTGATTGCCTGCTTTTCACGGGTGCTGGACGAAGCGCTCGACTTGACCTGACGGCGTGCATGCCCAAACGAAAACGCCCGGAGCATTAGGCTCCGGGCGTCCTCGTGACGAAACTCGTGGACCCCGCTGTGCGGTTCAGCGACACCCCTGTTTGTCGCTTAGTCCGATCCCTCAACTTGGTTCCCTGAACCGTGGCGCTTGTCTGTCAGCGACCTTTGGGTCAGAAGCAGCCCCCCAGCTGCATGGGTAAATTCCTACGAAACGCCGATCTTGCAAAGTGAATTTCCGGCATTGCGTGGATTTTGGCCCCCATCTGTGGTTATCGTGCAACATTCAAATTGTGTAACAGGCTGAAAAGGAAATCTCCGGCATGTCAGACGTCTCGAGCGCCGAACGCGAACTGGGATCAGCATTTCTCCCCAAGTTCGATGCGCATGGACTGCTGATCGCCATCGCCGTCGATGCAGTCAGCCGCGACATACTCATGGTTGCCTACATGGACGAGGAAGCGTTAGCGAAGACCCGCGAAACGGGTCTTGCCCACTTTCACTCGCGCTCGCGCGGCAAACTCTGGCTCAAAGGTGAGACTTCCGGTCATTTCCTGCGCGTGCAGGAAATTCGGGTCGATTGCGACCAGGATGCACTGATGCTGCTCGTCAAGCCGGAAGGGCCAGCCTGCCATACCGGCGCCCGCAGCTGCTTCTATCGCCAGTTGGAAGGCGACGCACTGGGCCGAATTGCTTAATAATCAGGGTGTGTCGGGAAGGGCGGATCCGGTCCATCCTTCCCGAAGGATCATTCAGCCGAGGATTTCGTCGAAGAGGCTGACCATCGAGGCCCAGCTCTGGCGATCGGCGCTGGCATCGTAGCCCAGCGCGTCCATCCCCCGGGCATCGCTGGCCGGTTCGGTGAAGCCGTGCTTGACGCCGCTGTAGGCATGGAAGTGCCAGTTGGCGCCAGCCGCATCCATTTCTTCCCAGAAGTGCATGACCTGATCGCGCGGAACCATCGGGTCGGCATCACCATGGCAGACGAGGACGCGGGCCTTGATCGCGCCGGGCTCGGTCGGGACGCATGCATCGAGTGTGCCGTGGAAGCTGACGACGGCGGCAAGGTCCTGCCCGTCACGCGCGGATTCCAGCGCAGCCTGTCCACCCATGCAATAGCCGATGGCGAACATGGTCAAGCCCTCGGCCTCGGGCTGGGACCGTAGCGCCGAGATCGCGGCAGCGCAGCGCGCACGGTAGTAGGCATTGTCTTCGCGCAGCGCCTTGGCCATCGGGAACGAGGCTTCGAAGCTCTCGACCGGTTCGCCGTAGAAGTCCGCGACCATCGCGAGATAGCCGAGTTCAGCCAGCATTGCGGCGCGGCGGGCAGTGCCTTCGTTGTGATTGGCAATCGTCGGGAAGACGAGCACCGCAGCACGCGGCGTCCCTTGCGGGCGGGCGAGCCACCCGGTCAGGTCCACGCCGGCATGCGAATAGGAGACGGATTTCAGTTCACTCATTCGGGAAGAAACTCCGGAACCGACAGATAGCGCTCGCCGGTGTCGTAGTTGAAACCGAGGACTCGGCTGCCCGCGGGCAGTTCCTTCAGCTTCTGGGCGATGGCGGCGAGCGTTGCGCCCGAACTGATCCCCACCAGCATGCCTTCGGTCGTGGCGCAGCGGCGCGCCATTTCCTTGGCGTCGGCGGGATCGACCTGGATCGCGCCATCGATCGACTGGGTGTGCAGGTTGGACGGGATGAAGCCCGCGCCGATGCCCTGGATCGGGTGCGGACCGGGCTGGCCACCGGAAATGACCGGCGAAAGGGTCGGCTCGACCGCATAGGCCTTCATGCCCGGCCACTTGGCCTTGAGCGTCTCGGCGCAGCCGGTGAGGTGCCCGCCGGTGCCCACGCCGGTAATCAGAACGTCGATGGGGGTGTCTGCGAAGTCGCTCAGGATTTCCTGTGCCGTCGTGCGGACATGGATATCGACGTTGGCCGGATTGTCGAACTGCTGGGGCATCCATGCGCCCGGCGTGCTCTCGACCAGCTCCTTTGCGCGCTCGATTGCGCCCTTCATGCCCTTTTCCTTGGGCGTGAGGTCGAACGTGGCGCCATAGGCCAGCATGAGCCGGCGGCGTTCGATCGACATCGATTCGGGCATGACAAGGACCAGCTTGTAGCCCTTGACCGCGGCCACCATGGCAAGGCCGATACCGGTGTTGCCCGATGTCGGCTCGATGATCGTCCCGCCCGGCTTGAGACTGCCGTCAGCCTCTGCAGCCTCGATCATGGCGAGACCGATGCGGTCCTTGATCGAACCGCCGGGATTGGCGCGCTCGGCCTTCACCCAGACTTCATGGTCCGGGAACAGGCGCGAGAGCCGGATGTGCGGCGTATTGCCGATCGTGGCGAGAATGCTGTCAGCCTTCATGCTCATGCTCCCTCTGGCGATAATAGGATTCGAATGTGCGGGCATTGCGGATCTCGGGGAAGATCCATGCCCAGAGTACGGTAATGACTATGGCAGCGCCGCCGCCGAAAACAACAGCCCCACTGGCGCCGAGCAGGGCAGCGGCCACGCCGGACTGCATTTCGCCCAGTTCATTGGAAGCGGAGACGGCCACGCCCGATATTGCCGAGACGCGACCGCGCATCTCGTCTGGCGTATTGAGCTGGATCAGCGAGTTGCGGATGAAGACCGAAATCATGTCCGCTGCGCCCAGCACGGCCAGGAAGCCCAGCGACAGCCAGTAATTCCAAGAGAGGCCGAACGCCACGGTTGCCGCACCGTAGGCGCCGACCGCCAGCAGCATCTTCACGCCGACATTGGTGTTGAAAGGCCGGAACGAGAGCAACAGGGCGACGATGGCGGCGCCGAAGGCAGGGGCAGCGCGCATCGGGCCCAGGCCCTCTGGTCCGACATGCAGGATGTCGCGGGCAAAGACCGGCAGCAGGGCAGTCGCCCCGCCGAGCAGGACGGCGAAGAGGTCCAGCGTGATGCAGCCGCGCAGGAATCGCTCGTGCCAGACGAAGTGGAAGCCCTGCACGATCTGGCGCACGGGATGCGCCTTGCGGGCATGGGACGAGGGCGCCGGCAATGAGCGGATCATGATGATGCTGGCACTGGCCATCACCATCAGCACCAGCGAGATCCAGTAGGGCAGGGCACGCTCATGTGCGAAGAGGAAGCCGTACGATGCCGGGCCAACGACGGTGCCGGCTTGCCAGGCGATGGAATTGAGCGCGATGGCCTTTGGGATCAGTTCGGCCGGCACGATGTTGGGCGCGATCGCGCTCAGGGCCGGGCCGACGAAGATGCGGGCGCTGCCATGCAGGGCCGCGAAGAAGAACAGCAGCGGCAGGCTGTGGATCTCGAGCATCGTCGTTACCGCCAGGCCGCCGGCGATGATCATGTCCACGCACATCGCTGCAGCGGCAACCTTGCGCCGGTCGAACATGTCCGCGACCACGCCTGCGACGGGGGTCAGCAGGAACAGCGGCACGAACTGGACCAGTCCGAGAATGCCAAGCTGCAGCGATGCCTGCGGGATCGACATGCCGTATTCGGAACGGGCTACGTCGTAGAGCTGGTAGCCGATGATCACGACCATGCCCGTCGTGGCGACAACGGACATGAAGCGGGCGAACCAGAACTTGCGGAAGTCGGCGATGCGAAGGGGGGACGATGGTGTGCTCACGCGCGCACCTGTGGCACCGCCGTCGTCCCTTGCCAAGTCGGTCGTTTAAATGTCTCTTACAGTGAGAATTTTGCCGTCAGGCGGATGTCCCTGCCGGCAATCGGCACAAAGTCGCGCGTCTCAGACGCAGCGAGGCGGCCGGTCACGTCGAAAAGGTTGTCAGCCGACAGGATCAGCGAGACCGGACCGTCCTCACCCATCGGACGCCAGGTGGCGCTGGCATTGACGAGCGTGAAGGCGCTGGTGGGGTTTTCGTTATCGGCGACGCGGTCCTGCCTTGCGTTCCATTCGACATCTCCGCGCAGGGAAAACACGGGCGAGCCGAATTCGAGACCGCCGCGCAGGCGCAGCGGCGGGATGCGAGGGACCGGGCCGATGTTGACGAGGCGCGCATGCGTGTAATCCACACCGGCGTCGAACTTCAGGGAATTGTCCATGCCCCAACGCAGGAAGGTCAACTCGCCTTCGGCCTCGACGCCGCGGAAACGGGCAGGGGCCTGGAGATACTGGTAGACCGGGAAGTCCTCGATGATTTGGCCCGTCGGGACCGCAGTAATGAAGTTGGCGAAGTTGGTGCCGAAGGCCGTGACCGAGGCGTTGAAAGCGCCGCCGCTGTATCGCACGCCAGCCTCGATGCCATCGCTGCGCTCGACGGTGAAGCCGGGATCGCCGCGCTCGTAGGACTGGGTGGCGTCGTGCATGCCGTCGACGAAAAGCTCCTCGGCAGAAGGCGCGCGTTCGCCGTGCAAGTAGTTCACCGAGACGGTCATGTTCTCGATCGGGTGCCAGGCGATGCCTGCCACGCCGGAGTACTGTGAGAAGTTGCGCTTCTCGTTCGCTGGAACGGTGCGGATGCGCGTGTTTTCATAGCGCATGGCTCCCTCCAGGTCGAAGGCGCCCAGTTCGATGTGTTGCAGGGTAAAGACCGCGAAGCGATCGGTCTGGTTGTCCGGCAGGAGCAATTCATCGCCGCTGATGTCGAGGCGTTTGGATGAATATTGCACGCCGGTGCTGCCGCTCCAGATGCCGCGCCGCGCCTGGTCGGCCTGTGCACGCACTTCCAGGCCCTTGCTGTGGAACCGGGTGCCGATATTGCCGTCTTCGACTTCGGCGTGCTCATAGTCCCCAAATGCCCCGCGCAGTTCCACGCGTTTGAGGAACCCGTCGAGGTTGAGACCGGCACGAAGGTCGACGCGGGTCTGGCGCAGGGAGATGGATGTCGCCCCCGGATCGGTCGAGGGGCGTGGCGGAATGCTGTAGTCGGTCGCCAGTCGTTCGAACGAGACGCCGATGTCGCCGCCTTCATCGATGAAAGCGATGCCCGAGCCCAGCGTCCAGCCCTTGGCCCAGCTGTTGGGGATCCGTCCCTTGCGGTTGGCCTGCGCCGTCAGGCTTGCCGCGCCGTCGGAATCGCCATTTTCCGCCAGGTCACTGGCTTGCGTCAGGGTTTGCGCACGCAATTCCGGGGAGAGGACGTGGCCGCCCACGCGCAGGTCATTGGCATGGTTGTACGAGGCATCGAAGTGAGCGACAACGCGCGGATCGAGCCGGATGTCGGCGGCAATGCCCCCGTTCACGGCATCGGCCGCAGTGCCGTAGGAGCCCAGAGCATCGAGAGTGAAGAGCTTGTCCGGGATGCGGCGGGGAATGCGCTTGTCGGTGGCGTTGACTGCGCCGCCTGCCGGGTCGCTGGCGTAAAGCAGGACGCGCGGGCCGTGCAGGACCTCGACCCTGTCGACGTTGAGCGTGTCTAGCGAGACGGCATGATCCGCCGAAACGGAAGATGCGTCGAGCGAGCCGAGCCCGTCGAGCAGCACTTGGACGCGCGGCCCATCGAAGCCGCGCAGGATCGGGCGGGAGACGCCCGGCGCAAAGCCGCTGCTCGAGACGCCGGGAAGGCTCGCCAGCATCTGGCCGATCTGCGGCGCCAGATTGCGGGTGAGCGTCTCGCCCTGAAGCACGACAGGTGCGGAGATTGGATCGGTGTTCCCGGAGATCACGCGGCCCGTGACAATGATGTCCGGGCCGCTTTCGCTGGCGTGCGTACTGTCGTCTGCAGGAGTGACCGTTTGGGGGGCTGCGGTTTGGGCGAAGGTGGTAACGGCGGCGAAGGGAAGTGCTGCGGTTGCGAGGAAGCTGGCGCGGACCAGCGTGGCGATTCGGGGGGAGGAGAGCCTGCTCATGTCTCCCGCTTACTTGTGATGTTATACTATATCAACATTGGATTGCGGTCGATCCGGAGGAAATGACGCACTGCGGCATGCGCGGTGGCTCGGGCAAAGCTCGAAAGTGCTCTCTGAAGTCTGCCGTGTCGCGCCGCGGCACGAAATCAGCGGCGCGGACGCAGGCGCGGATTGGGCTGGATGGCGTCGACCAGCTTGAGGAATTCGTCCACGCGGATGATCCGCTCGAACTGGAACCCGGCGCGGCCTTCATGGGACCAGATCAGGTGCGCCTCGATCCGACCGATGACGGGCAGACGAATGACGACACGCTCGCCGCGTTCCAGCTCGAGTTCGCCGTCGGCCATGAACCCTTGGGCGGAAACGTTGACGATGTGCAGGTGGACGTCGCCCAATTGCCGGTGCTCACCGATGACCGAATGGTCAACCGGATGGCGTGCCGCGCGGCGCTTGTCGGTTACGCTGAGCTGTGCTCCGGCACTCATCGTCGTTTTGCCTCAATGTCGTTGTCGAGGCTGGCATGATGCATTCAATTGGCAAACAATCCGTAAACCCGGCAAGATTTTGCCGGGTTTACGGCGCGATGCCGAGATTTACACGCCTTTAAGGATGCCGTGCTTTTTCTTGCCGAGGCTCAGCTTGCGCGTCTCTCCGGCAGGCACCGTGATCAGCTGGCCCGGATCGTCCATCGTGGCGTCGTCCAGCTTGACCGCACCTTCGCCGATCTTGCGCTTGGCCTCGCCGTTCGAGGCGGTGAATCCAAGGGCGGTGCAGGCCGCGCCAAGACGGATACCTTCCGCATTCACTTCGACAGTCGGAAGGTCTTCGCCCAGGCCACCGCCCGCGAAAGTCTCGGCGGCGGTCGCTTCGGCGGCCTTGGCAGCCTCCTCACCGCGGCACAGCTTGGTTGCCTCGTTGGCGAGAATCACCTTGGCATCATTGATCGCGCCGCCCTCGAGCGCCTCCAGCCGGGCAATCTCGTCGAGCGGCAGGTCGGTGAACAGGCGCAGGAACTTGCCGACGTCGCGGTCGTCGCAATTGCGCCAGAACTGCCAGTAATCGTAGGAAGACAGCGCGTCCTCGTTGAGCCAGACCGCACCGGAGACCGACTTGCCCATCTTGGAGCCGTCGGCCTTGGTGATGAGCGGGGTCGTCAGGCCGAAGACTTCCTTGCTGTCCATGCGCCGGGCCAGTTCGACACCGTTGACGATGTTGCCCCACTGGTCCGATCCGCCCATCTGCAGGCGTACGCCCATGGTTTCGCTCAGGTGTCGGAAGTCGTAGCCCTGCAGGATCATGTAGTTGAATTCGAGGAACGTCATCGGCTGCTCGCGCTCAAGGCGAAGCTTCACCGAATCGAAGCTGAGCATGCGGTTGACGGTGAAATGCGTGCCGACCTTCTGCAGCATCTCGATGTACCCGATCTGGCCCAGCCAGTCGTGGTTGTTGACCATCACCGCATCGGTCGGGCCGTCGCCGAAAGTCAGGAAGCGTTCGAAGGCCGTCCGAATCGAGGCGATATTCGCTTCGATGGCCTCGTTCGAGAGCATCTTGCGCACTTCGTCCTTGCCGGTCGGGTCGCCGATGCGCGTCGTGCCGCCGCCCATGAGGACGATCGGCTTGTGGCCGGCCTGCTGGAGGCGGCGCAACAGCATGATCGAGACAAGGTTGCCGACATGGAGCGAGGAGGCCGTGGCGTCGAAGCCTACATAACCGGGCACGACCTGCTTGGAGGCGAGGGCGTCAAGGCCCTCGGCGTCGGTCATCTGGTGGATGTAGCCGCGCTCGTCGAGCAGGCGTAGCAGGGAAGAGTTGTAGGTCATGGCCTTGCCGTCTGGATGGTTGTCTCTTGATTGGAGCGGGGCGCCTAGCACGCAGCGGGCGTGAAACAAAGCGCACAGGCGCAGATGTCGCACCGGCAAGGCGCATGATCGCAGGAAACTCGGGATCGGTGACGAAGCCGATTGCAATTTCGCGGCAGTTCCGCCCTAGTCCGCGCGACCATGACAGACCTCATATACCATCCCGCCCATCCGCCCGCCCTCATCCGCAGCGTGGAGACGCGCTTCATCGGCTTCGATCATGAATGGGTCCGGGTCCGCTGGAAGATCCTCGGCGCGGCGAAGCTCGTGGTTCCGCCCTTCGCGGGCAAGGGCAGGGACGATGGCCTGTGGAACACGACCTGCTTCGAGCTGTTCCTGCAGTCGCCGGGCGACAGGGCCTATGTCGAACTGAACCTTTCGCCTTCGGAACGCTGGAACGCCTACGATTTCGAAGGCCGCCGCGAAGGCATGGCGGAGCGGCCGATGCCGCGCGAGCCGGAATGCACCATGCGCAAGGGCACGGACATGGCCATCTTCGACGCGGCGATCCCGGCATCCGGGCTTCCCGCGCGTCCCTGGCATTGCGGGCTGACCGCGGTTCTGGAGGAGGAAGGCGGCGTGAAATCGTTCTGGGCCCTGTCCCATGGCAATCCGGTTGCGCCCGACTTTCACGATCCGTCTTGCTTCACGTTCGAGGTTGCGGCACCGAGCGACGCATGAAATTCGGTATCGATCGCCTGCTGGCGGACCCTGAACTGCGCAAGCCGCTGGCCGGCCGGCGCGTGGCCCTCGTTGCCCACCCGGCTTCGGTGACGGACCGCCTTGTCCACTCGCTGGACGCTCTGGCGGCCTGTCCCGACATCACGCTGACGGCTGCGTTCGGCCCTCAACACGGCCTCAAGGGCGACAAGCAGGACAACATGGTCGAGACCGCGGACGAGCTCGATCCGATCTACGATATCCCGGTTTTCAGCCTTTATGGCGAAGTGCGCCGCCCCAGTGCGGCGATGATGGCGACGGCCGACGTCTTCCTGTTCGACCTGCAGGACCTGGGCTGCCGCATCTATACGTTCGTTACGACGCTGCTTTACATGCTTGAGGCCGCCGCCGCACAGGGCAAGAGCGTGTGGGTTCTGGACCGGCCCAATCCCGCCGGACGTCCGGTCGAAGGGACCACGCTTCGGGCTGGTCAGGAAAGCTTCGTCGGTGCCGGGCCCATGCCGATGCGCCATGGCCTGACGCTTGGCGAGATGGGCCATTGGTTCGTCCGCCAGTTCGGGCTCGACGTCGATTACCGCGTGATCGAGATGGAGGGTTGGGCGCCGTCGCAGGTGCCGGGGTTCGGTTGGCCGGAAAGTCGGATCTGGATCAATCCCAGCCCCAATGCGGCAAACCTCAACATGGCCCGGGCTTATGCCGGTACGGTCATGCTCGAAGGCACGACGCTGTCGGAAGGTCGCGGCACGACGCGTCCGCTCGAAGTCGTGTTCGGCGCGCCCGACATCGATGCCAAGTCCATCCTTGCCGAGATGGAGCGGGTCGCGCCCGACTGGCTCGATGGCTGCGCGCTTCGTGAATGCTGGTTCGAGCCCACCTTCCACAAGCACCGGGGCAAGCTGTGCAGCGCCCTGATGATCCACGCCGAAGGTGGGTTCTACGATCATGGTGCGTTCCGCCCCTGGCGTTTGCAGGCACTGGCCTTCAAGGCGATCCGCAACCTCTACCCGGACTATCCGCTCTGGCGGGACTTCCCTTACGAGTACGAATTCGACCGCCTTGCGATCGACGTGATCAACGGCGGCCCGGCCTTGCGCGAATGGGTGGATGACGCAGGCGCACAGGCCGGTGATCTCGATACGCTCGCAGCCCGCGATGAAGCGGCCTGGCTGGAGGCCACGAGAGAGCTGCGGCTTTACGGGGGATAACCGGGTTGCCTTAACCCCTCAGGAGCGTACGTTCCCGCCTCACGAGCAGCGCAAAGCTGCCGTGATCAACGGAGGGGACAATATGCGAGTTGTTTCATTCGCCCTGGTTCTGGCCGCGTTTTCTCTGCCCGGCTGCAGCCAGCAACCCACAGCACAAGCGGCCCAGCCCTTGACGCAAGCCGATGCACAGGCCGTGCTCGACACCTTCACCGAGGCGCTCGGCTCAATGGACCTGCAGAAGGTCGACGACATGTACGCCAGTGACGTCGTCGCGTTCGACCCGGGCAAGGCCGAACGCATTGGCGGAAAAGTGGCACTCCATGTCATGAATGCGCAGTACGTGGACATGAAGTTCAACCAAGTCGAGATGCCCGATCCCAAGTTCCAGATCCTTGGTCCGGACTTGTTCATCGCTTCCGGGACGATCCACTTCACCGGCACCGACGGCAAGGTGAAGGAAGGCGAGGTGCGCTACACCGAGGTCTTCCAGAAGCAGCCCGACGGGAACTGGCAGTCGATCCACGAGCATCTGGATTACCCGCCGAAGACCTGATTTCCTGCTGCTGTAGCTGGGCGTTCCTCTTCCCCGGCGATGCCGACGGGGCGGTCGCCCGGATCAGCTCTTCTTGCGGGACAGTTCGCGCATCGCGGCATCCAGTCCTTCGAGCGTCATCGGGAACATTGCGTCTCCGAGAATCTCGCGGATCATGCGGGTGCTGCCCGAATAGCCCCACTGCCGTTCCGGCGAGGGATTGAGCCAGACCGTCGCGGGATAGGTCTGCACCACCCGCTGCAGCCAGACGCTGCCCGGTTCTTCGTTCATGTGCTCGACCGAGCCGCCGGGGTGGCTGATCTCGTAAGGGCTCATCGCCGCGTCGCCGACGAAGATGACCTTGTAGTCGTGTCCGTACTTGTGAAGGATGTCCCAGGTCGGCGTACGCTGCGACCAGCGACGGCGGTTGTCCTTCCATACGCCTTCGTAAAGGCAATTGTGAAAGTAGAAGAACTCCATGTTCTTGAATTCGCTGGTCGCCGCGCTGAACAGCTCTTCCATCAGCTTGATGAACGGGTCCATCGAACCGCCGACGTCGAGGAACAACAGGACCTTGACCGCATTGTGCCGCTCGGGCCGCATGTGCAGGTCGAGCCAGCCCTGCTTGGCGGTGCCGCGGATCGTTTCTTCGAGATCGAGTTCCTCGGCGGCACCTTCACGGGCAAAGCGGCGCAGGCGGCGCAGCGCTACCTTGATGTTGCGCGTGCCAAGCTCCCTGGTGTTGTCGAGATTGGCGAACTCGCGCTTTTCCCAGACCTTGATCGCGCGCTTGTTGCGGCTTTCCCCGCCGATGCGGATTCCTTCCGGGTTGTAGCCGGAATGGCCGAATGGCGAGGTTCCGCCCGTGCCGATCCACTTGCTGCCGCCCTGGTGACGTTCTTTCTGCTCCTCGAGCCGCTTCTTGAGCGTCTCCATGATCTCGTCCCACGAGCCGAGCGACTTGATCTTTTCCATCTCCTCGGCAGAGAAGTACCTTTCGGCGATGCGCTTGAGCCACTCTTCAGGCACCTCGACGGGTTGCTGGCCGTAGTCGGTGAACACCCCCTTGAAGACCTTCTGGAACACCTGGTCGAAGCGATCGAGCAGGCCTTCGTCCTTCACGAAAGTCGCGCGGCTGAGGTAGTAGAACGCTTCGGGCGTCTGCTCGATCGCATCGCGGTCGAGCGCCTCCAGCAGGACGAGATGCTCCTTGAGCGATGCCGGGATCCCAGCTGCCCGCAGCTCGTCGATGAAGTTCAGCAGCATGGCAATCAGCTCTTCGGCGGAACCGGTGGCTGGCGCGGGAACTGTTCGAGCCTGGGATCGATCACCGCCCATGCGGGCGCATCGTCAAGCCAGATCGCCGAGGTCGGGGCGAGCCCGTCGCTTTCCTCGAGGAAGCCGACGCGAATCACGCTGGCCTTGGGACGCGAAGAGTTGCGCCCCGTGATCGCCGTGCCGCACTTGCCGCAAAAGCCCTGTTCGATGCTGTTCCCGCTGGCGGAAGTGTACCCGAACCACGAGAGTTCTCCGTCGATGGCAATGTCGTCGGTCATGAACAGGGCATTGGTTGTCGCGCTGCCCGCGGCCGACTTCTGGCACTGGCGACACCAGCATTGGCGAACCCAGAGCGGTTCACTGCTGATCGTCGCGGTGATGGCGCCGCAGTTGCAACGACCGGTATAGGGCGCTCCCATCTCAGGCTCCCCTGCGTGACATGAACGCAAGGCGTTCGAACAGCATTACGTCCTGCTCGTTCTTGAGCAGCGCGCCATGGAGCGGCGGGATCGCCTTGCTCGGGTCCTGATTTTGCAGGACGTCGAGGGGCATGTCCTCGTTGAGCAGGAGCTTGAGCCAGTCGAGCAGTTCGCTTGTGGAGGGCTTCTTCTTCAGGCCGGGCACGTCGCGCAGTTCGTAGAAGATTTCCATCGCCTTGGTGACGAGAGTCTTCTGGATGTCGGGGAAATGGACATCGACGATCGCTTGCATCGTCTCGCGGTCCGGAAACTTGATGTAGTGGAAGAAACACCGGCGCAGGAACGCGTCGGGCAGGTCCTTTTCATTGTTCGAAGTGATCACGACGATCGGGCGGTCCTGCGCCGCGATGTGCTCGCCGGTCTCATAGACGTCGAAGGCCATGCGATCGAGTTCGGCGAGAAGGTCGTTCGGGAACTCGATGTCGGCCTTGTCGATCTCGTCGATCAGCAGGACCGGCAGCTTGTCGGACGTGAACGCTTCCCAAAGCTTGCCCTTGCGGATGTAGTTGCGGATGTCGTGGACGCGTTCGTCGCCCAACTGGCCGTCGCGCAGGCGGGCGACCGCATCGTACTCGTAGAGGCCCTGATGCGCCTTGGTCGTCGACTTGACGTTCCAGGTGATCAGCGGAGCATCGAGCGCAGCTGCGATCTGCTCGGCCAGCACGGTCTTGCCGGTACCAGGCTCACCCTTGACGAGGAGCGGACGGCGCAGGAGCACGGCTGCGTTCACCGCGACCTTCAGGTCATCGGTGGCGACATAACTGCTGGTGCCTTCAAAACGCTGCATCGAAACTTCCCGAAATTTTAAATGGTCGATTAAAGCCTATTTGGTGCGTCGCAGCATGGCAAGCATCATTCCTGTCCGGCAATCGGTGCAATCCGCGCGCGGGGCATGGACATCGCTGCCGGCCCATTGCACAAGTTTGCCCATGGGGGCTGATTTTCTGCGCAAAATGGAATGGTTGGGCCGCGACAGGGTCGTAGCCTACCTGCGGATCATCGCATTTCTGAATGTTGCGTTTCTGGTGCTCCTCGTCGCCACATCGAATGGCGGTGTCGATGCAAACGGGTTCCTGCTGGGCAGCGACTTCGTCAGCTTCTGGACCGTGGGACACATGCTGCAGGTTCATGGCAACGTGTACGACGGTGCGGCCCACATTGCCGCGCAGCGCGAATTCTTCGCTTCGTCAGGCGGTTATACGGCCTTCTTCTATCCACCCACGTTTTTGCCATTCTGCTGGCCCCTGGGCTATCTTTCCTATTTTCCCGCTCTGACCTGCTGGCTGCTGACATCGGGCGCACTCTACATCTTCGCGGTGCGTCGTTGGCAGAGCGCCTTGCGGTTCGATTTTCCGCTCCGGCTTCCGGTCCTTGCTTTCCCTGCCGTTCCCATCGTCATCACGCATGGGCAAACATCCTTCGTCCTGGCCGCGCTGCTGGGACTGGCCGCCCTGCTGGTGCCGGGCAGGCCGATACTGGCCGGTGTCCTTTTCGGCTTGGCCACCATCAAGCCGCAGTTCGGTGTCCTCATACCTCTGGTCCTGCTGCTGACCCGTGAGTGGAAAGTGATCGCGTCGGCCGCCGTCACGGCGATCGCCCTGGCCCTGCTGGCCGCACTGGCATTCGGAGCCGAGGCGTTTGCGGGCTGGTACGCCGCGAGCGAGAGGGCGCAGGCGGCCATGGTCGATGGCACTGTGGGCTTCGGCAAGATGATGAGCGTCTTTGCAGGGGCGCGGCTGATCGGGTTCCCGACCGGCTTGGCCTATGCGGCGCAAGCGGCGGTGAGCCTTGTCATTATCACGTTCCTGATCCGGGCCGCATGGGCAAGAACCTATTCGCCCGCGCTGGGTGCGCTCATGCTCGCAGCCGCACCGTTGGTGACCCCCTTCGTCCTCGATTACGACATGGTCCTGCTCGCCTTTCCCTTGCTCTGGCTGACGAGCCGGGGGCTTGCTCATGGCTTTCGCGATTGGGAGAAGCTGGCCATTGCACTTGCCTTCATCGCGCCGGTCTTCGCGCGGCCCATCGGCCTTCAAATCGGCGTGCCGATCATGCCGCCGATTCTGATTTTCCTGTTCTGGGTGCTGTTTCGCCGGTTTCACATGGTAGTTCGGCGGGACGGGCCGGCTGCCGTGCAACCCTAGCCCTCCCGGCGTTTTGGGTTATGCAGGAATCTGAGTCATGAACCGAGAGGAGCCGCAATTGGCTGACCGCAAGCAACGTCAGAACCGCAACATCGCCTTGCTCATTGATGCCGACAACGCATCGCCGGCAACGCTCGATGCTGCACTGACGATCCTCGGCGATCTCGGGACGGTCAATGTCCGGCGCGTCTATGGGAACTGGAGCAAGACCGCGCTCAAGGGCTGGTCGCAGCTGGTCCATCGCCATGCGCTCGAACCGCAGCAGCAGTTCGACCTGACCAAGGGCAAGAACGCGACCGACATGAAGATGACCATCGACGCCATGGACCTGCTGTATGGCGGACATGTCGATGGTTTCGGCATCATGTCGAGCGACAGCGACTTCATGCCGCTCGCCATCCGCATTCGGCAGAACGGGACCCCGGTCTACGGCTTTGGATCCGCCCGCACACCGGAAGCATTCCGCGAAGCCTGCACCCGGTTCATCGACCTCGATGCCATGGTCGAGGACGACCAACGCGCCGAGCAGGGCGAAACGGCGGCCAAGCCCGAAGTTGACAAGGAACTGGTCAAGCTTCTGGGCGACGCGTGGAGGGCCAGCAAGCGCGATGACGATGGTTTCGCCAGTCTCTCCGAAGTCGGTCAGCGCGTCGCCAACCGCTCATCCTTCGATGCGCGCAGCTACGGCTTTTCCCGCCTGTCCGAACTGGTGCAATCCCTGCCCAATTTCACGACCGAAAAGCGCGAAAGCGGGCTGTTCGTCAAACGGGTGCGCTAGAGCCGAGCCCGTTCGAGGATCAGGCGTCGATTAGGTCGCGGTCGATTTCGCCGGCGCGGTTCTGGATGAACTGGAAGCGGTGTTCGGGGTTGCGGCCCATCAGGCGGTCGACGAGGTCCTTCACCGCGGCCCGGTCTTCATACTCGGGCGGCAGGGTGATGCGGATGAGCGAGCGGGTTTCCGGGCTCATCGTCGTCTCGCGCAGCTGCTGCGGGTTCATTTCGCCCAGGCCCTTGAACCGGCCGACTTCGACCTTCTTGCCCTTGAACTTCGTGGCTTCGAGTTCCGCGCGGTGGGCATCGTCACGGGCATAGGCCGAGGTTGAACCGGAGGTCAGGCGATAGAGCGGCGGCTGCGCGAGATAGAGGTGGCCGCGCTTCACGATGTCCGGCATTTCCTGGAAGAAGAACGTCATCAGCAGCGTTGCGATGTGCGCGCCATCGACGTCTGCGTCGGTCATGATGATGATGCGGTCGTAACGCAGGTTATCCGCGTTGCAGTCCTTGCGCGACCCGCAGCCGAGAGCGAGGTTGAGATCGGCGATTTCCTGGTTGCCGCGGATCTTGTCCGAAGTGGCGCTGGCAACGTTGAGGATCTTGCCGCGGATCGGCAGGATCGCCTGCGTCTTGCGGTTGCGTGCCTGCTTGGCCGAACCGCCGGCCGAATCGCCCTCGACGATGAACAGCTCGGTTTCGCCGTCGCCTTCGCCGGAACAGTCGGTGAGCTTGCCGGGCAGGCGCAGCTTCTTGGCGTTGGTTGCCGTCTTGCGCTTGACGTCGCGCTCGGCCTTGCGGCGCAGGCGATCGTCCATGCGCTCCATGACCGCGCCGAGCAGGGCCTTGCCGCGATCGAGGTTGTCCGAGAGGAAGTGGTCGAAATGGTCGCGGATCGCATTCTCGACGAGTCGGGCGGCTTCCGGGCTGGTGAGCCGGTCCTTGGTCTGGCTCTGGAACTGGGGATCGCGGATGAAGACCGAGAGCATCGTTTCCGAACCGACCACGATGTCGTCAGGGGTGATGTCCTTGGCCTTCTTCTGGCCGACAAGTTCGCCGAATGCGCGGATGCCCTTGGTCAGCGCGGCGCGCAGGCCCTGTTCGTGGGTGCCGCCGTCGGGTGTCGGGATCGTGTTGCAGTACCAGGAATAGGCGCCGTCGGAATAGAGCGGCCAGGCGATTGCCCATTCGACGCGGCCCTGTTCGAGCCCCTGGTCGTTCTCCGGAAATTCCTGCGAGCCCGAGAAGAACTGCGCGGTGACGCATTCGCGGCTGCCGATCTGCTCGGCGAGGTGATCGGCGAGGCCGCCGGGGAACTGGAACGTGGCTTCGGCCGGAACGTCCTCGCTGGCGAGCGAGGGCGAGCATTTCCAGCGGATCTCTACCCCGGCGAAAAGGTAAGCCTTGGAACGCACCAGCTTGAACAGCCGGTTCGGCTTGAACTTCTGGTCGCCGAAGATCTCGGTATCCGGGGTGAAAGTCACGGAGGTGCCGCGGCGGTTGGGCGCGGCGCCCACCTTCTGGAGTGGCCCCAAGGTTTCACCGCGCGAGAATTCCTGCGCGAACAGTTCCTTGTTGCGGGCCACTTCGACGCGGGTCTTTACCGAAAGGGCGTTGACCACCGAGATGCCGACACCGTGCAGACCGCCGGACGTGGCATAGGCCTTGCCGGAGAACTTGCCGCCCGAGTGCAGGGTCGAGAGAATGACCTCAAGCGCCGACTTTCCCGGATACTTGGGGTGTTCGTCGACCGGGATGCCGCGGCCGTTGTCGGTGATCGTCAGGCGCCCGGCCGTTCCCGGCTCTTCCTCCAGCATGACTTCGATGCGGTTGGCGTGACCGGCGACGGCCTCGTCCATCGCGTTGTCGAGGACTTCGGCCGCGAGGTGGTGGAGTGCACGTTCATCGGTGCCGCCGATATACATGCCGGGGCGTCGCCGGACGGGTTCGAGACCCTCCAGAACTTCGATTGCGGAACCATCGTAGGATTCTCCGCCCGCAGACGGCAGCTTGTCGAAGAGGTCATCGGCCATGCTCGATCCTATACGGGACAGAGAAATCCCCGATCAAGCACGGCCGTGTTCTTATCCTCAGTCGCCGAAATGCGTGGGCGCGGGGCTGACGACCTTGACGCCGCCCTTTTCGATCTCGCGCACTTCCAGAGCGCGCTCGATGGTGCCGCCGCGGGTAAAGCGGAACGGACCGTCAAGGCCGAGGAAGCCGCCGCTCTCGAGCATCTGCGAAGTCGGGAAGGGCTTGCCCACCTTCCAGTCGCGCGCAACGCGCAGGGTAAGCAGGACTGCATCGTAGCCAAGCGTGGCGATGCGGGCAGGCTGGCTGCCGAAACGGGTGCGGTAGCTCTTGGAGAACTGGCCGAAGCGCTGGTCGGAAACGGTGGCGAACCATGCGCCGGCAAGGGCGGGCGTGGTTGAGACGGCGCGTTCGCCGCTCCACAGTTCTGTGCCGAGGATGCGGACCTGGGCCTTGCCGCCGCCGGTCCGGAACTGCGTTGCCGCGCGGGCCGACATGTTGCCGCCATCGGCAATCAAAAGTGCGCCGTATCCGTCCTTGGCCTGGATGCGCTGGGCAGCCGAGGAGATCGAGGCGGCAGTCCGGTCATAGGGCTCCATCGCGACCACTGCGCCGCCAGTGTCGCGCACGGCGGCAAGCAGCGCGCTGCTGGCGCGGTCGCCATATTCGCCGCGCGGGATCAACGCGGCATAGCTCGTGATGCCGCGCGAACTGGCATAGCGCACTGTGCGTGCGACCGACTGGCCCGGCAGGTTGCCCATAACGAAGACGTCCTTGGAGGCGGCTTCCTCGTCATTCGAGAACGAGATCATTGGCACCTTGGCGGGACGCGCGAAATTCGCGACAGCCGGGATGTTGTCCGAGAGCAGTGGGCCGAGAATCAACCGGTTGCCGTCGGCGACGGCGCGCTTGGCGGCTTCGCCCGGATTGCTCGCCGTGTCGTAGGTGGTTACCCGCAGGTTGCCGGCATTTGTATCGAGCAGCGCCATGTTGGCGGCGTTGGCGATCGACTGGCCGACGGCGCCGTTGGGCCCCGAGATCGGGACGAGCAGGGCGATCCGGTGGCGATCGGTGTCCTCCTGAATCACGCTTTCGCTGGGCGCAGCCGTCGGCGTCGGGGTGGGCGCGGTGGTCTTGGGAACGATGCTGCAGGCGCTCAGCCCCGCCATCGCTGCCGCGGCGAGAAGATTGCGCCTATTCAGGCGTTTGTCGAACATTGCTTGCCGCTCCCGTAGTCCTTGGGCCATGAGTCTCGCGATGGAACACAGTCTTTCGCCGGGCCTCTATATAGTGGCAACCCCCATTGGCAACCTGAGCGACATAACGCTCCGTGCAATCGAGGTATTGCAGGGAGTCGGTGCCGTCGCCTGCGAGGATACCCGCGTAACGGGTAAATTACTGCATCATCTTGGAATAAAGAAGCGCATGATCCGCTATGACGACCATGCCGGGGAGGGGGATCGCGAGCGGCTTCTGAGCCTGATGGAGGCCGAGCCGGTGGCGCTTGTCAGCGATGCGGGAACGCCGCTGATTTCCGACCCGGGCTATCGTCTCGTGCGCACCGCACGAGAGCGTGGCATCGCCGTAACCAGCCTGCCGGGCCCCAATGCGGCCATTGTCGGCATGACCCTGTCGGGCCTAGCCAACGACCGTTTTCTTTTCGCCGGGTTTCTGCCGAACAAGGTCAAGGCGCGCGAGAGTGTGCTGCAGGAATTGTCCTGCGTTCCCGCCACCCTAATCTTCTACGAGACCGCACCGCGGCTCGAAGCCTCGCTGCAGGCCATAGCAGCGACCTTGCCAGGGCGCGAAGTTGCCGTGGCGCGCGAGCTGACCAAGAAATTCGAGGAATGCCGGACCGGCTCCCCTGAAGAAATCATTGCGCATTATGCGGCGCATCCGCCCAAGGGAGAGATCGTGCTGATGGTCGCTCCTCCTACTGATGAGCCGCTCGGCGATGTCGACGTCGACGCGCTGTTGCTGGCTGAATTGGCCGAGTCCAAGGCTTCGCAGGCCGCGGCCAGGGTCGCCAAGGCCACGGGCATGGATCGCAAGGCGCTCTATGCGCGGGCCCTCGAACTCAAGTGACCGCGACCCGATGAACCGCAGGGCCCGGGCCGAGCAGCGCGGTCGGCTTAGTGAAACGCTGGCTGCCTGGTATTTGCGGCTATCGGGCTGGCGGGTCTTGGCGAGCCGCGTCAGGACGCCTCGCGGCGAAGTCGATCTGGTAGTGAGGCGGGGCCGCGTCCTGTGCTTCGTTGAGGTGAAGTGGCGTGCGCGGGCACAGGATCTGGACAGCGCGATCGACGCGCATCGCCTGCGCCGCGTGGCGGCAAGTGCCGAAGCGCTGGCGCCGCGTTTTGCCCGGGTCGGCGACGATATCCGCATCGATGTCCTGCTCATGGCGCCGCGCACGTGGCCGCGCCGGATAGTCAATGCCTGGCAACCGGGGCGGTAGCTCTGATTTGCGGCGTGGAACCGGAAACAGGTCGCACGCCGGCAAATTTGGGACTAAGCGGACCACGGCAGCAACCCAAGGACCCGATTTTCCATGACGTTACGCATCGCCGTTCAGATGGACCCGATCGAAAGCATCAACATTGCGGGCGACTCCTCTTTCGCCCTGATGCTCTCCGCGCAGGACCGCGGTCACACGCTCTATCATTACGATGTGCGCACGCTGGCCTACGATACATCCGAAGGTGCCGCCGGACGACTGACCTGTTGGGGGGCGCCGGTGACGGTGCAGCGGGTCCAAGGTGCGCATTATACGCTCGGAGAGTACCGCCTGATCGATCTCGTCGCGGATATCGATGTCGTGCTGATGCGACAGGATCCGCCGTTCGACCTGGGCTACATCACGGCCACGCACCTGCTCGAGCGGCTCGAGGGCCTCACTCTGGTCGTCAACGATCCGGCTTCGGTGCGCAACGCACCTGAGAAGGTCTTCGTGCTGGACTATGCGCGTTTCATGCCGCCGACTTTCATCGCTCGCCGGATCGAGGACGTGCGCCTGTTCCAGCAGCGGCAGGTAGCTGCCGGTCTTGGCGGCGATCTTGTCATCAAGCCGCTGCACGGCAATGGCGGCAAGGCGGTGTTCCGTGTGCCCGCCGATGGCAGCAACCTCGGTGCCCTTGTCGAGATGTTCCAGAATGCCTGGGTCGAGCCGTTCATGGTCCAGCCGTTCCTGCCTGACGTCTCGGAAGGCGACAAGCGCATCGTCCTTGTCGATGGCAAGTTTGCCGGCGCGATCAACCGCAAGCCCGGGGAGGGCGAGTTCCGCTCCAACCTGGCGGTGGGCGGCTCTGCCGAAGCGACCGAACTCACTTCGGCGGAAGAAGAAATCTGCGCGGCGCTAGGACCGGAACTGAAGGCGCGCGGGCTGGTTTTCGTCGGCATCGACGTGATTGGCGGAAAATGGCTTACCGAGATCAACGTGACATCGCCGACCGGCATCGTTGCCATCGACCGTTTCAACGGCACCGACACGGCGGCCCTCATCTGGGACGCCATCGAGGCGCGTCACGCCGCGATGTGATCGCTCGCGGCGCGAGCGGGCGGGGCTGTCAGGGAATCAGGCATGGATGACTGGGTGATCCACCTGATCGAAGGCGGTGGCTATTGGGGCATTGCCCTGCTCATGATGATCGAGAACCTCGTGCCTCCGATCCCGTCGGAACTCATTATGGGTGTCGCCGGGATCGCGCTGGCGCGCGGGACTATGGCGTTCCTGCCGGTGCTGGCTGCGGGCACGCTGGGCTGCACGTTGGGCAATTACATGCTTTTTCTCGCCGCCGACCGGCTCGGGTACGAACGCCTCCACCCTGTCGTCGAGCGCTGGGGACGCTGGCTCACCATGGAATGGCACGATGTCGAGCGCGCCGGTCGCTTCTTTCGGCGCCATGGGCACTGGATCGTCTTCGTGACGCGGTTCATGCCGATGTTCCGCACGATGATTTCGATCCCCGCCGGCCTGTCGCACATGGGGCACGTGCCGTTCCTGCTCTACACGGCGGCTGGCGCGGCGGTATGGAACACGCTTCTGCTCATGGGTGGGCGGTGGCTCGGGCATCGTTTCGAGCAGGCGGGGGAATGGATCAGCTGGGGAACGCTGGCGCTCGGTGTGGCGATGCTTGCCTGGTACGTCTGGCGCGTTGCCCGCTGGACGCCGACCGCGCCAAAGGACAGCGTTTCGAAAAGGTGAGGCGAGCCCTTTCCGCGAAAAGGAAAGGTCTTTCGGGGGGCATTCGGGAGCCTGGCCGATCAATCCCGCTCGCGTGGATGGGCATTGCGATAGACGTCGAGCAGGGTCGCCGCATCGACTTTCGTATAGATCTGGGTCGAGCCGAGGCTGGCATGGCCCAGCAGTTCCTGCAGCGAACGCAGGTCCGCCCCGGCTCCCAGCAGGTGCGTCGCGAAACTGTGGCGCAATGCGTGCGGCGTTGCGCTCGACGGCAATCCAAGGCTGACACGGGCGCGGGCTACCGCCTTCTGTACCATGCCCTGCGACAGGGGGCCGCCCTTCGCTCCGCGGAACAGGGGATCCTTCCGGTGGTTCTCGTGCGCGACTGGCCAAGGGCACTTGGCCACATAGTCGTCCACTGCATCGCGGATGATCGGGAGCAGGGGTACGACCCTTTGCTTTCCGCCCTTTCCGGTAACTACCAGGGTGTCGGAGAGAGGAAGGGCCGAAGACGGGAGGGATAGCGCCTCTGCAATGCGCATCCCTGCTCCGTACAGCAGCAGCAGGACGGCCCGGTCGCGCGCGCCGATCCACGCTTCCCGTGCGTCTTCATCGACAGCCACGGCAAGATTGACCGCTTCGTCGGGCGTAACCGGGCGCGGAATGCCCTTCTTGATACGTGGCCCGCGCAGGCGCGGTGGCATCGCATCGGTCATGCCGGCCTTCTCGCGGGCGAAGATCAGGAAGGCCTTGAGCGCCGAAAGTTCACGCGCCGCCGAAACATTGCCGATCCCTTCTTGTCGCCGCGACGCCAACTGACGGCGCAGGGCCGCCGCATCGAGGCTGGCCAGTTGCGGCCAGTCGGTTTCGCCAAGGGTGTCGAGCAAGCGCGAAGCGGTGGCAACATAGGCGCGCACAGTGTGGGGACTGCGCCTGCGTCCCTGTGCGAGATGGGTACCCCAGGCTTCGAGAAGGTCCGCCTTGGCCGTCACGGTTCGACGAGTTCCTCCGGTACCAGTTCGCCGAGCAAGGCATCGAGCAGAGGCATCCCGCTTTCGGCCACGCCAAGTCGCGAACCTTCGCGCCAGACGAGGCCCTGCCTTTCGTAGAAGGCCGCCTTGTCCGCATTGCACAGTGCTTCGTGGGCGAGGGCAAAGCGTGACGCCATGACGTCAAGATCGACCCCTTCGCGCAGCCGCAGGCCCATCAGCATGGCTTCGGAAGCCTGTTCCCTGAGTTCGAGCGGACGTTCCTCGCTGGTGCCATGCCCCTGTTCGGCCATCGCCGTAAGCCAGTTTTCCGGCTTGCGATGGCGCACGGTCGCCATGCCGCCACGCCGTCCGTGCGCGCCGGGGCCGACCCCGCAATAGTCGCCGTAACGCCAGTAGGTAAGGTTGTGGCGGCTTTCATCGCCGGGGCGGGCGTGGTTGCTGATCTCGTACGCGGGCAATCCAGCGCCAGCGGTCATCTCGCGGGTCAGTGCGAACATGTCGGCGCAGGCGTCCTCGTCGAGCGGCTCGAACGCGTGCTGGCGCACCATCGTGGCAAAGCGCGTACCGGGCTCGATGGTCAGCTGGTAAAGCGAGAGGTGGCCGGTGCCGAAGGACAGGGCGCGCGCCAGTTCGGCCTGCCACTGCTCGACACTCTGGCCCGGCCGGGCATAGATGAGGTCGAACGACACCCTTTCGAAATGTCGTTGCGCGACGTCGAGGGCATCGAGCCCTTCGCGGGCATCGTGAAGACGGCCAAGGAAGCGCAGGGTCCTATCGTCTAGCGCCTGCAGCCCGAGCGAAACCCGGTTCACTCCGGCAGCAGCCAGCGCCGCATAGTTCGCCGCCTCGACAGAGGACGGATTGCCTTCCAGCGTGATCTCGATGCCTTGAGCGAAGCCCCAGAGGCGTTCGGCTTCTTCAAGGAGCCTTGCGACCAGTGCCGGTGGCATGAGCGAAGGCGTGCCGCCGCCGAAAAAGATCGATTCGAGCTTTTCTCCGCCCGCCAGCGCATGCTCGTGGCGCATGTCGGCGAGCAGCGCGTCCTGCCAGTGCTGGTGGTCGACGCGTTCGCGGACATGGCTGTTGAAGTCGCAATAAGGGCATTTTGCGAGGCAGAACGGCCAATGGATGTAGAGCGCGCGGGCCATCAGCCGATGTTAGCCCCCGAACTGCTCCGCGACCAGCTTGGCGAAGGCATCCGCGCGGTGGCTGATATTGTGCTTTTCCTCCGGGTCGAGCTGGGCGAAGGTGACGTCGCGGCCGTTCGGCACGAAGACCGGGTCGTAGCCGAAGCCCATCGTTCCACGCGGCGGCCAGGAGAAAGTGCCGTTCACGCGGCCTTCGTAGACCGCGCTGTCACCGTCGGGCCAGGCAATGGCGAGGACGCAGCTGAACCAGCAGGAACGGTCGGCCTCCGGGCCTTGTTCGCACAGCAGGCCTTCGACCTTGCCCATCGCCATGTACCAGTCGCGCCCGGGCTCGCCTTCGAACCACTGACGTTCGGCCCAGTCGGCGGTATAGACGCCGGGGCGTCCGCCCAGCGCTGTCACCGAAAGTCCGCTGTCATCGGCCAGGGCCGGGATCTGCGATGCCTGCGCCGCGGCCTGCGCCTTGATCAGCGCGTTCTCGACGAAGGTCTTTCCGGTTTCTGCCGGCTCGGGCAGGCCGAGCTGGCCCGCCGAAAGGCATTCCATGCCGAAAGGCGCCAGCAGCGCGCCGATTTCCTTCAGCTTGCCTGCATTGTGCGTGGCAATCACGAGGCGTTTGCTGTCGAGTTTCCGGGTCATGTCGCTGTCCTGTCGGCATCTTGTCTTTCCGCCATCCCCGCCCGGGGAAGGCAGGGATGGCGTTCAATCGAAACGAAGGCTTAGCGCCCGACGGCCTTGGCCTGTGCCGCGAAAATGCGTTCACAGCCGATGCGGGCCAGACGCAGGAGGCGCAGCAGGCCTTCCTCGTCATAAGTCGCGCCTTCCGCTGTAGCCTGGGCTTCGGCGATCTTGCCGCCTTCGATCAGTACGAAGTTGGCATCGGCACCGGCCGAGCTGTCCTCGATGTAGTCGAGGTCGAGAACCGGCGTGCCTTCGCAGATGCCGCAGGAAATCGCGGCAACGCGCGCTTCGATCGGGTCTTCCGCGATCTTGCCGTCAGCCATGAGCTTGTCGACGGCAAGGCGCAGGGCAACCCATGCACCCGAGATCGCGGCGGTGCGGGTGCCGCCGTCGGCCTGCAGGACGTCGCAGTCGAGCACGATCTGGCGTTCGCCCAGCTTCTTCATGTCGACGACCGAGCGCAGGCTGCGTCCGATCAGGCGCTGGATTTCCTGCGTGCGGCCCGACTGCTTGCCCTTGGCCGCTTCGCGCGAGCCGCGGGTATGGGTGGCGCGCGGGAGCATCGAGTACTCGGCTGTGACCCAGCCTTCGCCCTTGCCGCGCAGGAACGGGGGAACCCTTTCCTCGACCGAAGCGGTGACGAGCACGCGGGTATCGCCGAAGGAGATCAGCACCGAGCCTTCGGCGTGCTTGGTGAAACCGGTCTGGATGTCGATAGCGCGCATTTCGTCGGGCGCACGGCCGGAAGGTCGCATGTACTGTCCTCGTAGCTAAGATTGCAGCGGCCCTAGGCGTATTAAGCTTGAGGCTGCAAGCCCAATGCCTAAATTGCAGCGCATGACGACACCACCCATCACCGAATTGACCACGAGGGCGCGCGAGATCTTCCGCCTTGTCGTCGAAGGTTACATTGCGACCGGCAGTCCGGTGGGATCCAAGGCCCTTTCGGGCAACACCGGCGTGAACCTGTCTTCGGCCTCGATTCGCTCGGTGCTCGCCGATCTCGAATCGCTTGGATTGCTGGCCGCTCCCCATACGAGCGCTGGTCGCCTGCCGACCGAAGCGGGCCTTCGGCTCTTCGTCGACGGAATCATGCAGGTGGCAGAGCCCACGGCAGAGGAGCGCGCGGTCATCGAGCGCCGCATCTCGCAACCGGGCCCCATCGAAGCGGCTCTGGAGGCGGCCAGCACCATGCTGTCCAGCCTGACGTCGAGTGCCGGGGTCGTCATGGTACCCAAGCGCGAGCCGCGGCTGCAGCACCTGCAACTCGTCCCGCTCGCGCCGGGAAGGGCGCTCGCCGTTCTGGTCGGCGACGACGGCGCGGTCGAGAATCGCATCGTCGAGCTTCCGGCATCGCTGCCCCTCGGAGCGCTCGAAGAAGCTTCCAACTATATCTCTGCCCGGTTGACCGGCCGGACGCTGGGCGAAGCGGTGCGGGTCATGCGCTCCGAGATCGCCTCGGGCCAGTCGGCGCTCGACGCGGCGAGCCGCGATCTGGTGGAACGCGGTCTAGCCGTATGGAGCGAGGACGTGATGCAGCGGCCCGTCCTGATCGTGCGGGGACAGGCGAACCTGCTGGACGAGGGCGCCCTGTCCGATCTGGAGAGGGTGCGCTCGCTGCTGGACGACCTCGAGAACAAGCAATCGGTCGCCGATCTTCTCGAGATGGCGCGAGAGGCCGAATCGACGCGCATTTTCATCGGTTCCGAAAACCGGCTGTTCGCGCTTTCGGGCTCTTCGGTGATCGCGTCGCCCTATCGCGACCGGGATGGTCGCGTTGTCGGAGTTGTGGGGGTTATCGGCCCGACGCGGTTGAATTATGCGCGAGTCGTCCCCATGGTGGACTTCACCGCCCAGAGCCTGGGCAAGCTCATCGGATAGCTGGAACCTTAGAATAATGACTGAAGACAAGACTCAGCCGTCACAGGATCAGGCTGTAGATCCCGCGGTGGCCGAAGAACTGAAGGGTGTGCCGGAACACATGGTAGACAAGGGCGCAGACAAGGACGGCGCCGACGACGAGCTGGCAAAACTGCGCGAAGAGCTCGAAGTCGCCAAGCAGGACGTGCTTTACGCCCGCGCCGAAACGCAGAACGTGCGCCGCCGTCTGGAAAAGGACATCGCCGATACCCGCAACTATGCGGCGACCGGCTTTGCCCGCGACATCCTTTCGGTGGCCGACAACCTGTCCCGCGCGCTTTCGGCGATTACGCCCGAACTGCGCGATGACGAGAAGGTAAAGACCTTCGTTGCCGGTATCGAGGCGACGAGCCGCGAGATCGAGAAGGTCTTCGGTACCCACGGGATTACCCGTGTGGCCGCCATGGGCTTGCCGCTCGATCCCAACCAGCACCAGGCCATGATCGAAGTCCCGTCCGCCGATGTGGAGCCGGGAACGGTCGTGCAGGAACTGCAGGCCGGTTACATGATCAAGGACCGTCTGCTGCGTCCGGCGATGGTGGCCGTTGCCAAGAAGCCTGACTGATACCTGATTTGCCGCTCTGCCAGTGGGATAACCGGGGGCAGGGCGGCGGCAGGCCGTGGCACAAATCGGGAACCATGCGCGTTCCTCTCCGTTGATCGGATAGACCCATGCTGATTTTCGGAGACTCCCCATGCGCAAGTTCATTCTCCCCGTTATCGCTGCAGGTGCTCTTGGCCTCGGTGGTTGCGCCAGCAACTACGCCGGTGAAGGCGCGCTTGGCGGCGCGGCCCTTGGTGCCGGTGTCGGCGCCGTGACCGGGGGTGACGTCGGTACGGGCGCTGCGATCGGTGCCGCGGCAGGCGCCGCTGTCGGTTCGCAGGTCAACAAGGACAAGGGCTGCTATCGCTACGACCGCGATGGCCGTCGCTATTGGGACCGCGACTGCTGATATCAAGCGATCGGATTACGAGGAAAAAGGGGCGCGAGAGTGGATCTCGTGCCCTTTTTCTACGTGTTAGCTCCGTCGAACGGAAGGATCCCGGAATAGGACCCGAGCGGCGGCGCTCCGGGAACGGCATGGCCGCGCCGCAGCAGGAAGACATGGCGGACGATTTCGGCCTGCTGCTCGATGCCGTAGCGCTCGAGCGTCCAGCCCGGTTTCAAGGCATAGTCGTAGCGGCACAGCGGGTGTCGCATGAGCGGCAGGTACCAGCGGCCCTTGCGCTGGGCCTGCCAGACGTGCGTCATCTCATGAATGAACAGGCCCTGCAGGGTGACGGAAGCGCACGAGAAATCTTCCAGATATAGCCCGGAGTCCGGGTGGAAATGGATGTGCCCACAAGGGGCCATTACCGTGTCGACCGGTTGCAGGGGAATCCATCGGCGGCGTCTGATCCGCACCGCCGAAAAATCTATGGCATCACCGAAGACCGACCCCGCCAGCGCGACTTCACCCCAAGTCAGGCGGCGTTCGCCACCCGGCGCGCAAGGTCCGGCTTCGGCAAGGGCGATCAGTGGTGCATCTCCGCCATGGAGCCGTCATCCATCGATCCGCCCTCCATGCCGGCGTGATCCATGCCGCCACCCATCGTCTCCACCGTGAGGGGCATCGACAGTTTGTCGCCATCGGAGAAGGTCAGTGTCAGTTCGGCATTCTCGCCGGACTTGAGCGTATCGTCGATGTCGAAAGCCATGACGTGATAGCCGCCGGGCGCGAATTCGAGGATGCCGCCTGGCGCAATTTCGAGCGAGTCCACCGAGGTCATCCTGCCGCCTTCGGTCTTGTGCATCTGCACTTCGCCGGCCCCTGCGACATGAACGCCGACAAGCGTGGCGGACTGCGGGCCGTCGTTGCGGATCGTGAAGTAGACAGCCCCCGGGCGTCCCGCGACAACCGGCAGGATCATGCGGCCGTCACTGCCGGAAATGCCCGGCTTTGCGTCGGGATTGCCCGAATCTGCCGCTTCGGTCGCGTTGTCGGCGGGGGCTTCGGACTGCTGACAGGCCGCGAGCGACGCGGCGATTGCCAGTACCGAAGCAACTGCCACGGAACGAAAGATTTTCACCTCAGACATATCCTTCCTGGAAACCCTCGAAAAATTAGCGGGGGTAATGCCATTGAGGCGGTCTTGTTCCAAGAAAAACCGCTCCTATATCGCCCCCCGACGACATTGAACGTCATCGAGCCGCACAAGCCGCCTTGCCTCTAGTCAGGGAGGCGATCCGTGCGGTGTCATCCACTGACGTGAGGAATGGGGATAATGGGAAAAGTAATTGGTATCGACCTTGGCACCACCAACAGCTGTGTCGCCGTCATGGACGGTGGCAAGCCCAAGGTTATTGAAAACTCCGAAGGTGCGCGTACGACGCCTTCGATCGTCGCCTTCACCAAGGACGGCGAACGCCTGATCGGTCAGCCGGCCAAGCGCCAGGCAGTTACCAATGGCGACAACACGATTTTCGCAGTGAAGCGCCTTATCGGCCGCCGCTTCGACGATCCGGTGACCAAGAAGGACACCGAGCTGGTTCCGTACCACATCGTCAAGGGCAAGAACGGTGACGCGTGGGTCCAGGCTGGCGGCGAGGACTACAGCCCGTCGCAGATCTCGGCCTTCACCCTGCAGAAGATGAAGGAAACCGCCGAGAGCTACCTTGGCGAGACCGTCACGCAGGCCGTCATCACCGTGCCGGCATACTTCAATGACGCGCAGCGCCAGGCGACCAAGGATGCCGGCCAGATTGCGGGTCTCGAAGTGCTGCGTATCATCAACGAGCCGACCGCGGCCGCGCTCGCCTATGGCCTCGACAAGCAAGACGGCAAGACCATCGCTGTCTATGACCTTGGCGGCGGCACCTTCGACGTCTCGATCCTCGAGATCGGCGACGGCGTGTTCGAGGTGAAGTCGACCAACGGCGACACTTTCCTGGGCGGTGAAGACTTCGATACCAAGCTCGTCGAATGGCTGGCCGACAAGTTCAAGGCCAAGGAAAACATGGATCTGCGGACCGACAAGCTCGCTCTGCAGCGCCTGAAGGAAGCGGCCGAAAAGGCGAAGATCGAACTGTCGTCGGCTGCGACGACCGAGATCAACCTGCCCTTCATCACCGCGCGTATGGAAGGCGGCGCGACGACCCCGCTTCACTTGGTCGAGACGGTTACCCGTGCCGACCTCGAGAAGATGGTCGCCGACCTCATCAAGCGCACGATCGAGCCGTGCCGCAAGGCGCTGGCCGATGCCGGCATCTCGGCTTCGGAAGTCGATGACGTGGTGCTCGTGGGCGGCATGACCCGCATGCCCAAGGTTCGCGAAGTCGTGAAGGAATTCTTCGGGAAGGAACCGCACACCGGCGTGAACCCGGACGAAGTCGTCGCCATGGGCGCGGCGATCCAGGCCGGCGTCCTCCAGGGCGACGTCAAGGACGTGCTGCTGCTCGACGTGACCCCGCTTTCGCTGGGCATCGAGACGCTTGGCGGCATCATGACCAAGATGATCGACCGCAACACGACGATCCCGACCAAGAAGAGCCAGGTCTACTCGACTGCCGAGGACAACCAGCAGGCGGTCACGATCCGCGTGTTCCAGGGCGAACGCGAAATGGCACAGGACAACAAGCTCCTCGGCCAGTTCGACCTGGTCGGCATTCCGCCGGCCCGTCGCGGCGTCCCGCAGATCGAAGTCACCTTCGACATCGACGCCAACGGCATCGTCAACGTGTCCGCCAAGGACAAGGGCACCGGCAAGGAACAGCAGATCCGCATTCAGGCTTCGGGCGGTCTGTCCGATGCCGACATCGACCAGATGGTCAAGGATGCCGAGAAGTTCGCCGAAGAGGACAAGAAGCGTCGTGAATCGGCGGAAGCCAAGAACAACGCGGACAGCCTCGTCCACGCGACCGAGCAGCAGCTTGCCGAAAACGGTGACAAGATCGACGCTGGCCTGAAGTCGGAAGTCGAGACTGCCATCGCCGAAGCCAAGACGGCTCTCGAAAGCGGCGATACTGCCGAGATCACAGCCAAGGCCCAGGCGCTTACCGAAGTCGCCATGAAGATGGGGCAGGCGATCTACGAGAAGGAGCAGTCCGCTGCTGCCTCGCCGGAAGCCGCACCTGCGGGTGACGAGGACGTGGTCGACGCCGAATTCTCGGAAGTCGACGAAAACAAGGGCTGAACGTCCTGATGAAAACCGTGGGCGTCACCGGTGCAATTCGCGCCGGTGGCGCCTGGGTTATCTACGGGGGTTAGATACGTGTCAGCTACCGAAGTAGACTATTACGAATTGCTCGAGGTCGAGCGGACTGCCGACGACAAGACCATCAAGTCGGCCTACCGTCGCCTCGCCATGCGATATCACCCGGACAAGAACCCGGGGGATGGCGAAGCCGAATCCCGCTTCAAGGCGATCAGTCAGGCATACGACTGCCTCAAGGACCCGCAGAAGCGCGCCGCCTACGACCGCTACGGTCACGCTGCGTTTCAGCAGGGCATGGGCGGTGGCGGCGGCGCCGGAATGGGCGCCGAGTTCGGCGATATCGGCGATATCTTCGAATCGATTTTCGGCAGTGCCTTTGGTGGCGGTGCCCGCCAGCAGGCCCGTCGCGGCGCCGACTTGCGCTACGACATGGAAGTCAGCCTCGAAGAGGCGTTCCACGGCAAGCAGAGTGAAATCACCATCGAGGTCTCGCAATCGTGCGAGCCTTGCGGTGGATCGGGCGCCGAACCCGGCACCGGTAAACGGACCTGCAACATGTGCGCCGGGCATGGCAAGGTGCGCGCGCAGCAGGGCTTCTTCGTCGTTGAACGCACCTGCCCGACCTGTCACGGTCGCGGTGAGGTGATCGAGTCCCCCTGTCGCGCGTGTCGCGGCGAGGGACGCGTGGACATGCCGCAGACGCTCGAAGTGGAAATTCCCGCCGGCGTCGATTCCGGCACGAGGATCCGCCTTTCGGGCAAGGGCGAGGCCGGACCTTACGGCGCGCCTCCCGGCGATCTCTACATTTTCCTGCATGTGAAGCGCCACCGGGTGTTCGAACGCGAAGGCACGACGCTGCTCACGCAGGTGCCGATCACGTTTACCACCGCTGCGCTGGGCGGTTCGATCGAGATCCCCGGTATCGACGGGGCGAAGATCGCGCTGGATATCCCGGCGGGCATCCAGTCCGGCAAGCAGCTGCGCAAGCGCGGTGCAGGCATGCCCGTGCTGCAGGGCCGGGGGCGCGGGGATCTGGTGATCGAGATCACGGTGGAAACGCCCACCAAGCTCTCGGCACGCCAAAAGGAACTCCTGCGCGAGTTGCAGGCAACCGAGACCGGTGACGAATGCCCGCAATCGAAGGGCTTCTTCGACCGCATCAAGGACGTGTGGAGCGACCTTACCGAATGAGTAACGAAGGAACCCCGAGGCGCTTCAGTCAAGCGCCTCGACTTCCTTTCTGATCGTTCTGATCAGAGCAGGATCGGCCCGCAGCCGGTCTTGTTCTTCGTTCAGGATCGCCAGAAACGCGTCCTTCTTGAAGGCACTGAGCTCGCCTTGCGGGATCGCCTGACCCTTTTCAAGCGTTGAGGCGATCAGGTCGATCATGCGCTCGGCGCCGTGCAGGCGACCCCACAGGTAATCGTTCTCGCGATAGGCGCGGCTGAAAAAGGCGCCGAAGTTGTAGAACTCGGTTCCTCGCAGGGTATCGGCCATGCCGCCCTTGCGGATGGCATGGCAGTCTTCGGGCGATATCCGGTCGACCAGGATCGGATCGAACTCGGTCAGTCCTTCGCCGCGCAGGAGCGGGAGGGTGACCGTATCGTAGAACGGAAAGCCCAGGTAGGCGAGCAGCACGCGGCGACGCAGCGTGGGCGGCATGGCTGCAAGGACTTCGGCCAGCACTTCATCGACCTGCGCGTCTACCTCAGGCAGCGAACGCCTTGCGGCAATGTGATCGAGTGCAGCCGCCGGGTTGTCGAAGAAGTTGCGGGCAAGGGCAGGAAAGTCCTCTCCCAGATAGTGGAGCGGTTCCCGTTCTATGTAATGCGCAAGGGCCTCGTAGATCGCCGCCCGGGCATCGTCGCGGTCCTGCTCCGTCACGCTGGGATCGCCTTCCCAGTCCTGCGTCACGCGCCGCGCCAGAAAGCGCAACCGGCGAATCCGGAAAGCCAGATCGTGGGTGCGGAAAAAGTCGATCATCGGTGCCGAGGTGCCTTCGCGCAGGGCCTGCATGCGATCGAGGCCACTGGCGGCCAGGTGGGTGACGAGGCGCTGGACGATCGGCTCGGTCGAGGACATCTCCTGCTCGGGGACTCCTTCGTCCACCATGCGGGCCAGCATGGCCAGGATCCCGCTGAACTTGACCTGCGCATAGCCGTGATAGGCAAAACCGGCCTGCTGGAATGCCGCCTCCTGGGCCTTGTTGCGCCAGGCCGCGAGCCGCTTGGGCGTCGGTCGGTCGAGGAACAGGGTCCGCCCGAAAAGCCTTTCGACGGTCTCTTCGATTTCTGGCCGGAGGGCCAGGACGATCTCGCGCATGGTGCGCATTTCGCGCGAATCGCGGTCCAGCGTCTCCAGGTTGTCGCGGATCGGCTGCTCGCGCGGGATCGAGGAAAGCGAACCGAAAATCACCGGAAAGAAGCCCGGCACCTTCGTGTCGCGCCGCATGTTCGGTCCGATGTGGTCCGGGGTCGGGTCGATATAGACGAAGCGCCGGTCGACCTCGCGCGCGGCGGGCCTGTCGCGCAGCACCGTCATCGCATCGGCGAAAGGCGCATTGACGAGGACCGAACCGTCGATGAGCGAGACGCTGTCGATGTCCTTGCGGCTGAAATGCTCGGGCATTACGCGGCGCAGGAAGGCATCGCGATCGGGCCATTTGACCGCGGTCTCGGCGACGAGCTTGTCGATCTCGGCGATCTGTAGGGGCGGAAAGGCGCCGGGAAAGCTCGCCGTCGAGCGCGCAGCGAGAACCAGAGCGGGGATCGAGGCAAGCTCTTCGCCCTTGCCTCGCGACTTGACGTGAAAGTCGATCGTGAGGCGATGCTCGCTCTCCAGCACGAGTTCGGGCGAGTGGAGCCGCAGGGTTTCAAGGTGGCCCTTGAAGTCTGTAGCCGTGACGAACAAGTCGAGTGGATGCCGCGTCGGGAGCAGGGGCTTGCCCTCGGGGGCGTCGGCCATGGCCATCATGGCCCGGTTGATAAGCCGTGAAAAGCCAATGCCGCTGAAGGGTGGTTCGAACCAGCGGGACCGGATCAGGCGCGAGAGCTTGTCGCGCACTTCGGTGCGCGTCTCGGGGGCGACCGATGCGCTCACCGCGTTGCCGGGGCGGTGGAGGAGGTAATAGACGATCGGGCTGGCCCAGAACTTGGCGGCGCGCGACCATGGCTTGGCATCGGGATCGAGCAGCACGTCGACGTCCGCGCACTCCAGCCACAGTTCGGTCAGCGGTTCTAGCGACTGGCCGGTGTGGATCGCCTGTGCGAGGAAGATGCTGTTGATTCCGCCCGCGCTCGCCCCAGCGACGATATCGGAAAGAACCCGCAATTTCAGATTGCTGCCCTGTTCGAGCCTGCGCAGCAGCCTTGCGTAAACGGCCTCGCTGCTCTCCAGAATGCCCTCGTCGGCCCAGAAGGCGCGGCTTGCCCGAAGGGCCTTCCACAGCTCCTTGGTCACGCCATGCATATAGACGGCAAGAGAGATGCCCCCATAGCAGACGAGCGTGATCCGCAGTTCTTTCTGCCGCATTCCACATACTTGGCCCGGATCAATGAGAAAGGCAATTGCGTTCTCATTCCGTTCCGGATAGGCGCAGCCTATGGCAAAGCCCAAACGTCGTTACGTATGTCAAAATTGCGGAAGCGTCGCGACCCGGTGGCAGGGGCAGTGCGCGGACTGCGGTGAATGGAACTCGCTTGTCGAGGAAGCCCCGCAGACGGTCTTTTCCTCCAAGCACGATCTGTCCTCCGGCGGCCGCCCGATCCAGTTCACCCCGCTAGACCAGCCCGGCGAGATCCCAAAGCGGCAGGCCAGCGGCCTTGCCGAGTTCGATCGTGCGCTGGGTGGCGGTCTCGTTCCCGGATCGGCGATCCTCATGGGCGGCGACCCGGGTATCGGCAAGTCGACGCTGCTGCTGCAGGCATCGGCACACATCGCCAAGGCCGGGCGAGACGTCGTCTATGTCAGCGGCGAAGAGGCGTCCGGGCAGGTTCGGCTGCGCGCGGAGCGCCTCGGCCTGTCGAAGTGTCCGATTCGCCTCGCCTCGGCCACTTCCGTACGGGACATCCTCACGACGCTGGGAATGGACGAGCCGCCTTCGCTGCTCGTCATCGATTCGATCCAGACGATGCATTCGGACCAGATCGAGGGGGCGCCCGGTTCGGTCAGCCAGGTACGCGGCTGCGCCTTCGAACTGATCCGCTATGCCAAGGAAAACAGCGTTACCCTCATCCTTGTCGGTCACGTGACCAAGGACGGCAACATCGCGGGGCCACGCGTGCTGGAGCACATGGTCGATGTGGTGATGAGTTTCGAGGGGGAGCGCAGCCACCAGTATCGCATCCTGCGCTCGCTCAAGAACCGCTTCGGTCCGGTCGACGAGATCGGCGTTTTCGCCATGGAAGGCGATGGGCTTGCCGAAGTCGGCAACCCCTCGATGCTGTTCCTCTCCGGGCGCGAAGAGCCGATGCCGGGTAGCGCGGTCTTCCCGGCAATGGAAGGGACGCGGCCGGTCCTGGTGGAAATACAGGCGCTTATCGTGCGCCTGCAGAGCGGGGCGACACCGCGCCGCGCAGTCGTCGGGTGGGACAATGGCCGCATGGCCATGCTGCTCGCGGTGCTCGAGGCACGTTGCGGCCTCAATTTTTCGAGCGCGGAAGTCTATCTCAATGTCGCGGGCGGCTATCGCCTTGCCGATCCGGCTGCCGACCTTGCCGTCGCTGCCGCGCTCGTCTCGGCCCTTGGCGACAAGCCGCTGCCGACCGACGCGGTGTGGTTCGGCGAAGTGTCACTCGCCGGCGAAATTCGCCCTGTCGCTCATTCATCGATCCGACAGCGCGAATCGGCGAAGCTCGGGTTCGGCAAGGCTATTGGACCTGCCGGTGGACCGCCGCCCGACAAGGGTATCCGGTTTTCCGGTCTGACAATGCTTCCCAACCTCGTTGACCGCATTCTTTCGGATGCTTAATTGCAGTTTACTATGAGTGGCTTCGATATCGTTGTCCTGCTGTTCGTGGGGGTCGGAGCCATCACCGGCTTCTTCCGCGGCTTCGTGCAGGAAATTCTCACGCTGGCGGCGTGGATATTTGCGATTTTCGCAATTCGCATGTTCCATACGCAGGTCACCGAAGTCCTCGAACCCTATGTCGGAGAGGGTTCGGGCTCGGCGATCCTTGCCTTCGCACTTCTGCTGCTGGGGCCCTATGTGGCGGTCAGGCTCGTTGCCCGCTGGGCCGGCAGCAAGAGCCGCGGTTCGTTGCTGGGGCCGATCGATCGGGTTCTGGGATTCGGCTTCGGTGCGGTGAAGGGCGTCATCATCGTCGTCCTGGCCTTTTCCGTACTGGTGCTGGGGTACGATACCGTTTGGGGTGTCGCCGGTCGGCCGGAATGGATCGTTACCGCGCGATCCTATCCTTTCGTCAACGCCAGCAGCGAAGCCATGGTGAAGATGATCAACGAGCGCCGCCGGCAGCTCAACGATGATGATGCTTCGGTCGCGGCCAAGTAGCCCCTATCCCGGCAAGATCCATCGCATGTCGACCACCGTCCTTTACACCCCCGAGGTCCTTTCGCTTGCGGTTGCGCTTGCACGCTTCCCGTGGCGCGAAGATCTGTCGCTTCAGGGCGAGGCCCGCTCACGTTCATGCGGCAGTACGATTGCGCTGGGCCTTGCTGTCGATGAACAGGGCACCGTTACCGAGGTCGGCGTGCGCAGTCATGCCTGCGCCATCGGACAGGCCGCAGCGGCCATCTTTGCCGAAGTTGTCGTCGGCATGACCGGGGCCGACGTTCACCGGGCTGGAAAGGCCGTGGAAGACTGGCTGGCGGGCAAGGCGGACCTGCCGGATTGGCCGGGGCTCGATCGCATTGCAGCGGCCCGCGACTATCCCGGACGGCACGGCGCGGTCATGTTGCCGTGGAATGCCGCCATGCAGGTGCTTCCCTCTGCCTGATTGGCGGTTTAAACGCCTGTCGCGGCCCGATAACGCGGACGAGGGGGAAGTTTCAGAACAATGGCTGACGTACAGCAGCAATCGCATGCACCTGAACCGAGTGCTTCGGACATCAAACTCGTCATTGCCGCATCCTCGATGGGCACCGTGTTCGAGTGGTACGACTTCTTCATCTACGGAACGCTGGCCGGCATCATCGGCAAGACCTTCTTTCCATCCGGCAACGCGACGCTTGAAACGCTGCTGGTCTGGGCCGGTTTCGCGGTAGGCTTCGGCTTTCGTCCGCTCGGAGCGATCCTTTTCGGGTTCCTTGGGGACAAGCTGGGGCGCAAGTACACGTTCCTCGTGACCGTCACCTTGATGGGTATTGCCACGGCCGGCGTGGGCTTCATCCCATCGGCGGAAACCATCGGCCTTGCCGCACCTGCGATCATCCTGCTGCTGCGCATCATGCAGGGCCTCGCGCTCGGTGGGGAATATGGCGGTGCGGCTATCTACGTTTCGGAACATTCACCGCCCAATCGCCGTGGCTTCTTCACCGGTTTCATCCAGGCGAGCGTCGTTGGCGGATTTGTGCTCAGCCTGATCGTGGTCCTTACCTGCAAGGGACTGATGAGCGACGAATTCTGGAACGCCTGGGGTTGGCGCGTTCCCTTCCTGCTCAGCATGATCCTGCTTGCCATCTCCTTGTGGATGCGCCTCAAGCTTTCCGAAAGCCCGGTGTTCAAGGCGATGCGCGAAGAAGGCGAGATCGCGGGTAACCCCTTTGTCGAGAGCTTTACGTATCCGGGCAACAAGAAGCGCATATTCATCGCGCTGTTCGGCATTGCGGCGGGGCTGACGGTGATCTGGTACACGGCGATGTTCTCCGCGCTCAGCTTCCTCAAGGGCGCGATGCGCATGGAAGCGACGACGGCGGAAATCATCATCGGCATTTCCGCAGGGCTCGGCATGGTCTTCTTCGTGCTGTTCGGCGCACTCTCGGACAGGGTCGGTCGCAAGAAGCCGATCGTGTGGGGGTACTTCGCTACGCTGGTGCTGATGTTCCCGCTGTTCTGGACGATCGGCGCCCATGCCAACCCCGGTCTCGCGCAGGCCAATGCAGACTCGCCGGTCGCTGTGTCTGGCCCCGACTGTCATTACAATCCCTTCGCTTCCGCGCAGGAGAGCGACTGCGGCAAGCTGTTGGAAGACCTGACCGCTGCAGGCATCACCTATGAACTCGCCGGCAGCCCCGAACTCGAACTCCGCATCGGCGGCGAGACACTGCCGCTTGCGACCTATCCGTGGGAGGACAAGGAAGCGCGCAACGCCAAGTTGAAAGGCTGGCTGACCGACGCGGGTTACGACCTTGGAGTCGTCAGGCCAAGCGTCACGGATGCCCTTGTGATCGGCGTCATGCTGCTGGTTTTTATGGCTCTGTCCGGCGCAACATACGGGCCTGTCGCCGCACTTCTGTCGGAAATGTTTCCCCCGCGCATCCGTTACAGCTCGATGTCCATTCCCTATCACATCGGAACCGGCTACTTCGGCGGCTTCCTGCCGCTGATTTCGAGCTATATGGTCGCGACCAGCGGGAATCCTTACCAGGGCCTGTGGTACACCTGGGGCATCGTTGCGATTGCCCTGGTGGTCGCAGTCTGGGGTTTGCGGGGCGGTCCCCCGCGCGATTACGGTGAAGATGCTGCCTGAATTACCCGAGCCGCCGCTGCGGCTGAATCTTGATTGGAATGCCCTGAAAGCCAATTGGCTGGCCATGGACCGCCTCTCGGGCAAGGCCCGGGCCGGGGCCGCGGTTAAGGCCGACGGCTACGGTCTGGGTGCGCGCAAGGCCGCCGCCGTGCTCCGCGATGCCGGTTGTCGCGACTTTTTCGTTGCGCACTGGGCGGAGGCGGCCGAACTGCTCGATCTCGTCGATCCCGCCTCGATATCGGTCCTGCATGGACCGCAGTCGCCGGCCGATTGTGCCTATGGACAGGCGATAGGAGCCAAGCCGGTCATCAATTCGCTCTCGCAAGCGCAGCGTTGGCTCGATGCCGGCGGAGGCACTTGCGACCTCATGATCGATACCGGCATGAATCGCCTCGGCGTGCCGATGCGAGAAATCGGCAGTGAGGTCCTCGCCCGTCTCGACGTCGACGTACTGCTCTCGCATCTCGTCTCGTCCGAGGAGGATACTCCCCTCAACGCCTTGCAGTGCAGCAGATGGAAGGAGGCGCGCAAGGCCATTGCGCATAGGAACGCTAGCCTTGCGAACTCGGCCGGCATCACGCTTGGTTCTGAATTTCATGGAGATATCACGCGGCCGGGCGTTTCGCTTTACGGCGGGATTCCGCGCCCCTGTTTGGGACAGCTGATCCGTCAGGTCGTTCGCCCCGAAGCGATGATCATGCAGGTACGCCACGTCGCGGCGGGAGAAACCGTGGGCTACAATGCGACCTTCACGGCAAAGGCGCCGATGCGGCTCGGTACCGTTTCCACTGGATATGCCGATGGTTATCTGCGCTGCTGGTCCAACAAGGGCTTTTTTGAGGCAAATGGCGCAAAACTGCCGGTTCTTGGCCTCGTCAGCATGGATATGACAGTGATCGACCTGACCGATGCAAACGATATCGGTGAGGGCGACTGGGTTGCGGCCTCCTACGACCTGCCTGGTGCCGCTGCCGCATCGGGCCTGACCCAGTACGAACTGCTCACTCTCCTGGGTCGCCGGTTCCAGCGCTAAACGCTTCGCTGAGAACCTTTTGCTGCGCAGCAATTTGTGTTGCATCGCGACAAGGCGGGGTGGTAACGTAAGCCACTGTCTGGACGGGGATTGGTCATGGCTGAAGCGGCGTCGCACGACGACAACACTGTTATAATCAAAAAATATGCAAACCGGCGGCTCTATAACACGCAATCGTCGAGCTACATCACGCTTGAGCATCTGGCGAAGATGACGCGTGAAGGCGTGGACTACAAAGTGCTCGACGCAAAGAGCGGAACCGACATCACGCACACGATCCTCACGCAGATCATCATGGAGGAAGAATCCAACGGTGAGCAGATGCTCCCGGTGAATTTCCTGCGTGAGCTGATCAGCATGTACGGCAATTCGATGCAGTCGCTGATCCCGCACTATCTCGAAGCGTCGATGGAAAATTTCCGCGCCAACCAGACCAAGTTGCACAAGGCTTTCGAGGATAGCCTGGGCAACAATCCGCTCGCCAAGCTGGCTGAGCAGAACATGGCGATGTTCAAGGCTGCCGCCGCTGCCTTCATGCCCGGATCAGAGAAGGGCGAGAGCAAGCCTGCAGCTCCGGCAGAGGGAGACGACCTCTCCGCACTGCGCGATCAGATGGCAGAAATTCAGAAGAGGCTTGACGCGCTGGGCAAATAAAGGCCAGCGGGGTGCGTTCCGGCCTCGGGTGATCCCGCGGCCGGCCCCGATTCATGCGACGGATGGTCTGTCGCATTGCAGCAAGTCAGGAAGAACGCACCCGTGTCCGCCATTCGCCACGCCCTCTCGACCAAGCGCGAGGACGATTTCGCCCAGTGGTACCAGGAAGTCATTTCCGAGGCTGAAATGGCCGAGGAATCAGGCGTCCGCGGCTGCATGGTCATCAAGCCCTGGGGCTATGGCATCTGGGAGCGCATCCAGCGCCTCATGGATGACATGATCAAGGCGGCGGGCGTCCAGAACTGCTACTTCCCGCTATTCATTCCGCTGTCCTACTTCGCCAAGGAAGCCGAGCACGTCGAAGGCTTCGCGAAGGAAATGGCGGTCGTCACGCATCACCGCCTTGTCGCTGACGGCAAGGGCGGGCTGGTGCCGGATCCCGAAGCGAAGCTTGAAGAGCCGCTGATCGTCCGTCCGACTTCCGAAACCGTGATCGGCGCGGCAATGGCGCGTTGGGTCCAGTCCTGGCGCGACCTGCCGCTTCTGACCAACCAGTGGGCCAACGTCGTGCGCTGGGAAATGCGCACGCGCATGTTCCTGCGCACCAGCGAGTTTCTCTGGCAGGAAGGCCACACCGCCCACGCCGATCGTGACGATGCGATGGTAGAGACGCTGCGGGCACTTGAGATGTACCGCGCTTTCGCTGAAGGTCCGCTGGCGATGCCGGTGATCGCCGGTGAGAAGCCCGAGAACGAACGCTTCCCCGGTGCCGTGGCCACCTACTCCATCGAAGCGATGATGCAGGACGGCAAGGCGCTCCAGGCAGGCACCTCGCACTACCTGGGCACCGGTTTCGCCAAGGCGGCGGGCATCCAGTACCAGGACAAGGAAGGCACCCAGCAGTACGCCCACACGACGAGCTGGGGTACTTCGACGCGCATGATCGGCGGCCTGATCATGACCCATGGTGACGACGACGGCTTGCGCGTCCCGCCGATGGTCGCGCCGCACCAGATCGTCATACTGCCGATGCTGCGCGAAAACGACGAGGACGAGGCCCTGCTGGCCTATTGCGAGGAACTGCGCGCAGCGCTTGCTTCGCAGTCGGCACTGGGCGAGCCGGTGCGCGTTCTGCTCGACAAGCGTCCGGGCAAGGCCACCCAGAAGCGCTGGGCTTGGGTCAAGAAGGGCGCCCCCCTGATCCTCGAGATCGGTGGCCGCGATGCTGCGGGGGGACAGGTCTCCATGCTGCGCCGCGATCGCCTGTGGAACGACAAGGCCAAGGCCAACTTCGTCGGTCTCGCGAGGGAAGACTTCATCGCGCGAGCCGCCTCGGAAATCGAGGATATCCAGTCCTCGCTCTTCGCAGAGGCTCGTGCCAAGCGCGATGCGAACATCACCCGCGTTACCAGCTTCGATGAAGTGGTCGCCTTCTTCTCGGAAGACAAGCGCTACCCGGGCTGGGTCGAGGTCGAATGGGCGCGTCCGACCGGCGATGAGCTGGAAGACGCGATCAAGCGGCTCAAGGAACTCAAGCTGACCATGCGCAACACCCCGCTCGATGCCGAGCCGGTGACGGGTAACTGCATTTTCACGGGACGTCCGGCGGTCGAAAGGATATACGTCGCAAGGGCTTACTGATCGAATGCAGGAGGGGACGTGTTCGCGGCAATCAAGTATAACCTCGCCAACCTGACGAACTTCTCGGGCCGCGATGCGCGGCCCACGTTCTGGCTCTACGTCCTCTTCCTTGTCATCGCGCAATATGTTGTGGGCCTTGTGATCTCGCTGCCATTGATGGGCGGGATGATGCAGGGGGTCATGGACGGCGTGAAGAATGGCATGTCCGAAGCGGAACTGCAGGCGCAGATGCTGGCTCGAATGACCGGCCCGATGCGCTCGGCGATGATTTTCTCGATGGGGTTATACCTCGTATCGTCGGCGCTGCTAGTCGCGTCCTTTGTGCGTCGCCTGCACGATTCCAACCGCCCGGGCTGGATTGCCGCCATCGCCTTCCTCTTCGTCCTGGGTGCACAGGCGGCATCGATGGCGAACATGGACCGGCTGATCGATGCAATGTCGATCTCGGCTACGGCTTCGGGCAGTCCCGAGGCGATCCTCGCGGCGCAGGGGCCGTTGATCTATGCCAGCATGTTATCCTGGCTCGGCATGTTGATCGTCATCGTTTTCGGTGTCTGGCCCTCGACCGACGGCCCTAATCGCTACGGTGAGGAACCGGTCGGCGACTGACCCTTGCGATGCGGGCGGCGATCGCGGTTGCAGCGGCCGTCGCCTGTAACGTCTGGCGTCGCCGCACCGATGCGCCGGAATGGGAAGCGGAGCCTGTCGTCGCCCCCAAAGCGCAGACCACCGGCAAGCTGGAGGCCTTGCGCGGCGACGACTGGTTGCCGGGCGTAAGTGCGATCGCCACCGATGGCAGCGAGCGCCCGGTGGCGAGCGCGGTGTCGGTCGGCGGTTATGAACCGCTTGCCGCGCAAGAGTGAGGCCAGCGCCATTGTAATCCGGCGACATCGGGGCCATGGCAGGGACATGGCTCCCAAGACACGGCCCGCGCCGGGCCTGCCGACGCGCAAGCAGATCCTCGACTTCATCGCCAATTCCCCCGTTCCTGCGGGCAAGCGCGAAATCGCGCGCGAATTCGGCCTTAAGGGACAGGAGAAGATTCAGCTCAAGGCGCTGCTCAAGGACATGGCCGAAGAGGGCCTGATCGACGGCAAGCGTACCGCGTTTCACAAGATGGGCGGCTTGCCCAAGGTCACCGTCCTGCGCGTCGTAGACATCGACGAGGGCGATGCGATCGCGGTACCCGATACGTGGCAGCCAGAGGACGCGACCCCGCCGCCGCGCATTCGCCTCGTCGAGAAGGGCCGCAGCGCACTCAAGGTGGGTGACCGCGTCCTGTCGCGCACCGAAGAGTCGAACACGGGCTGGCGGGCCTGGCCGATGAAGAAACTGGCGCTGCGCTCTGAACAGATGCTCGGCGTGGTCGAAATCGACGGTGGCGGCAAGCCATGGCTGGCCCCGGTCGACAAGCGCATCCGTCATTCCTCGCCGATCTCGGACTTGGGCGGTGCGGAGAAGGGCGAACTCGTGCTCGCCGAGCCGGTGGGACGATCTGCCCGCGCATCGGTCAAGGTCACGCAGGTGCTTGGCGAACCGCTCGCGCCCAAGGCATTCAGCCTGATTGCGATCCACAAGCACGGCATTCCGAACCATTTTACGCAGGAAACGCTGGACGAAGCGCAACTCGTCGCGAAGATGCCGCTCAGCCAGGACAAGCGTGAGGACCTGCGCCACCTGCCGATCGTCGCCATCGATCCATCCGATGCGCGCGACCATGACGACGCCATCTGGGCCGAGCCGGATGGGGAAGGCGGCTTTCGCGCCCTTGTCGCGATTGCCGACGTTTCTTTCTACGTACGACCGGGCGGCGATATCGACCGCGAGGCGCGCCGCCGCGGCAATTCGGTCTATTTCCCCGACCGCGTCGTGCCGATGCTGCCGGAAATTCTCTCCGCCGACGTGTGTTCCCTGCGTTCGGGCGAGGATCGTGCGGCCATGGCCTGCCACATGCGCATCGATGCAACGGGCAAGGTCGTCGAATGGCGCTTCACCCGCGCCATCGTGCGCATCGACGAGGTGATCGCCTACGAAGATGCGCAGGCGCGCATCGATGATGGCAGCGCCGCAGATAACCTCAAGCACTTGTGGGAATGCTGGAAGGCACTGGCCGAAGCGCGCCACAAACGCGACCCGCTCGAACTCGAGCTGCCCGAACGCCGGGTCAAGCTTGATGAGCAGGGCCGTATCACCGAGATCGCCGTGCGCGAGAGGCTGGATGCCCACCGCGTGGTCGAGGACTTCATGATCGCCGCCAACGTGGCTGCCGCCAAGGCGCTGGAGGCCAAGGTCGCCCCGGTGGTCTACCGCGTTCACGAAACGCCGAGCCGCGAAAAGCTCGTCGCGCTCAAGGATTACCTCGCAACGTTCGGCAAGAAACTGGCGCTGGGGCAGGTCATCACGCCGGGCCTGTTCAACCGCATGCTGAAGGACATCGCTGACGAGGCCGAAAAGGCCCTGATCATGGAAGCGGTCCTGCGCAGCCAGACGCAGGCTTATTACGGACCGCGCAACGAAGGTCACTTCGGCCTTGCTCTCGGGTCCTATGCACACTTCACTTCGCCGATCCGGCGCTATGCCGACCTGCTCGTCCATCGCGCACTGGTCGATGCCTACGGCCTGGAGCAGCCCAAGCCGCATGGCGATATCCCAGCGACCTCCGGCCTGTCCGAACGCGACCGGGACGACCTGGGCCGGATCAGCGACGCCATCTCCTCGGCCGAACGCCGCGCCATGGAAGCCGAGCGCGAAACGATCGACCGTTATGTTGCCGCATGGCTCTCCTCGCGCGTTGGCGACGTTTTCGATACGCGCATTACCGGTGTCCAGAAGTTCGGCTTCTTCGCGACGATCATCGGATTGGGCGGGGACGGGCTGGTGCCGGTATCGACGCTGGGCGACGAGCGCTTCGCCTACGACGAGAAATCGCAGGTGCTCGAAGGGGAACAGACCGGAACGAGCTATGCCATGGGCCAGATCCTGCGCCTGCGTCTGGCCGAGGCAAATCCGCTGACCGGCGCCCTCAAATTCGAGCTGGAAGAGGGCGGCTCAGGCCAGATCGAACAGCGCGGAAAGCCGATGCCGCTGAAAAAGCGTGGAAAACATTTCGTGGGGAAGCGCGGCCGTCCAGGCAACATTCGGCATCAGGGCCGAAACAAGCGCTGAGAAATCCGGTAGTCGGCGCCTCTAGCTGAGGCGTTCGATCGCCGCTTCGTCGAGCGTGCCGGGAACGACGAAGACCGGGCAGGTCATCTGCCCGATACCGGCCCCGGTGAAGTGCGCGACCAGTGGCCCCGGTCCGCCTTCCCTGGCCGCGCCGAGCACGAGCGCGGACACTTCGGGGTGCTCCTTCAGGTACTCGCGCACGACCTTGATGTCCTCGCCCATCCGCACCGCGATGACCGGCATCTTTGCGCCCTGCGAGAGCAGGTTGCCGGCGGCGGCCGTCACCAGCGTTTCGGCGCGGGCGCGGGCTTCTTCCTCGATGGTGGCCTGGACGCCGCCGAAGGCGTTGAAAGGTTGCGGCGGAACGAGGGCGAGAAGATGCAGCGCCCCGTCGGTTTTGGCCGCGCGCCGCGCCGCGAATTGCAGGGCGACAAGCGCCTCATCGGTTTCATCGACGATTACCAGATAGACCCGCATCTTTTACCCCTCTTTCCCGAACTTATCGGGCCATTCGAATGTCGGTGCAAGCCATCAGGAATTCGAATTAGCGTTGTGAAGATGCTTGTATGGACGCTGTAACTTGTCCAAGGAAAGATCGATCCAGAAATGACCTCCCCAGGATGAACAAGGGACTCAAACGCTTCCATGCCCATCGAGATCAAGATGCCCGCTCTATCCCCCACCATGGAAGAGGGGAAACTCGCCAAATGGTTGGTTAAGGAAGGTGATACCGTCAACTCGGGCGATATCATGGCCGAGATCGAGACGGACAAGGCGACAATGGAATTCGAAGCCGTCGACGAAGGGACTGTCGGCAAGATCCTCGTGCCCGAAGGCAGCGAGGGCGTGAAAGTCGGTACCGTGATCGCCATGCTTGCCGGCGAGGACGAAGACCTTTCGGCCGTCGAAGCCGCGCCGGCACCGTCCGCTCCCAAGCAGGAAGCTCCCGAGGCTGCTGAAGAAGCCAAGGCTGCGGCCCCGGCTCCTGCTGCCGCCAAAGTCAGCGCTGCGCCTGCCGCTTCGAAGGAAGGCCGCGTTCTGGCTTCGCCTCTTGCCCGACGTCTGGCCGATGCCAAGGGCGTCGATCTCGAGGCGCTGAGCGGTTCGGGCCCGAAGGGGCGCATCGTCAAGGCTGACGTCGAGGCCGCCAAGGCCGGAGCATCCAAGCCCAAGGCTGCCGCAGCGCCTGCGAGCGAGGCTGTCCTTGCTCCCACGGTCGAAATGGCCGACGAAACCCGCGCCCTGCTCGACGCCCGTGTGCCGCACAGCGTCGAAAAGCTCTCGGGCATGCGCAAGACTATTGCGCGCCGCCTGACCCAGTCGAAGCAGGAAGCACCGCACATCTACCTCTCGGTCGACATCGTGCTCGACAAGCTCATCGCCCTGCGCGGCGAGATCAACGAGATGCTCGGCAAGCGCGGCATCAAGGTCTCGGTCAACGACATGCTGGTCAAGGCTCTGGGCATGGCGCTGGTCGAAGTGCCCGAGTGCAACGTGACTTTCGCCGGCAACGAACTGATCAAGTACGAGCGCGCCGACATTTCGGTCGCCGTCTCGATCCCCGGCGGCCTCATCACTCCGATCGTGCCGGACGCCAATGGCAAGACCTTCTCCCAGATCGCGCAGGCGACCAAGGACTTGGGCGCGCGCGCCAAGGATGGAAAGCTCAAGCCGGAAGAGTATCAGGGCGGCACCGCGTCGATCTCGAACATGGGCATGATGGGAATCACCCAGTTCTCGGCCGTTATCAATCCTCCGCAGTCGACGATCCTCGCCATTGGGGCAGGTGAAAAGCGCCCCTGGGTCATGGCAGACGGTTCCCTGGGAGTTGCGACTGTCATGAATGCCACCGGTAGTTTCGATCACAGGGCCGTCGACGGCGCCGATGGCGCGCGCCTGATGGCGGCATTCAAGGCCTATGTCGAAAACCCGCTGAGCATGGTTGCCTGACACGATGGAAGCCCGGCGCGATCCGGTCATCCGCATCACGGCCATGCCGGCTGACGCCAACGCCTATGGAGATATCTTCGGTGGCTGGCTGATGAGCCTGATGGACATGGGTGCAGGCCTGATCGCGGCGCGGCACTCCCATGGCAGGGCCGTGACGGTGGCGATGGACGGGATGCAGTTTCACCTGCCGGTCAAGGTGGGTGACGAAGTCTCCGTCTATGGCGAGCTGCGCCGGGTGGGTCGATCCTCGATGACCATCGGGGTCGAAGCCTGGCGGCGTCACCGCCACGAGGAAGTAGAAGTAAAGGTTACCGAAGCCGTGTTCACCTTCGTTGCAGTGGACAACAGCGGCAAGCCCAGGACGATTGATCCGGGCCCAAATGACCAGGAGATTTGAAGCAGTGGCAGATTCTTACGACGTCATCGTTCTCGGTTCCGGCCCCGGTGGCTACGTCTCCGCGATCCGCTGCGCGCAGTTGGGTCTGAAGACGGCTATCGTCGAGCGCGAACTGCTGGGCGGCATCTGCCTCAATTGGGGCTGCATCCCGACCAAGGCGCTGCTGCGCTCGGCCGAAGTGTTCCACCAGATGAAGCACGCCAAGGCCTACGGTCTGGCGGCTGACAACATCACCGCCGATCTCGACGCGGTGGTCAAACGTTCGCGCGGAGTTGCCTCGCAGCTCAACAAGGGCGTGACGCACCTGATGAAGAAGAACAAGATCGCCGTCCACACCGGCACCGGCAAGGTCGTTGCCAAGGGCAAGCTGGCGGTGACGGACGCTGACGGCAAGACGACCGAACTGCAGGCCAAGCACATCATCGTCGCTACCGGCGCTCGGGCACGCGAGTTGCCGTTCGCCAAGGCCGACGGCAAGCGCATCTGGACCTACCGTCACGCGATGACGCCTTCGGAAATGCCGACCAAGTTGCTGGTCATGGGCTCTGGCGCCATCGGCATCGAATTCGCCAGCTTCTACAACGACATGGGCGTGGACGTGACCGTCGTCGAAATGCTCGACCGGATCGTGCCGGTTGAAGATGCCGATGTTTCCACCTTCCTCGAAAAGGCGCTGACCAAGCAGGGCATGACGATCATGACCGGCGCCGGCGTCGAGGCGATCACCGCCAGCGACAAGGGTGTGAAGGCCAAGATCAAGGGCAAGGATGGCAAGGTCGTCGAGCACGAGTTCAGCCATGTGATCTCGGCCGTTGGCATCGTGCCGAACACCGAGGAAATCGGTCTCGAAGGCGTGGGCGTGAAGCTCGATCGCGGTTTCATCCAGATCGACGGTTACGGCCGCACCGGCGTTGCCGGGATCTGGGCCATCGGCGACTGCACGCCCGGACCGTGGCTGGCTCACAAGGCGAGCCATGAAGGCGTCACCGCTGCCGAGGCGATTGCCAGGGAACTGGGCAACAAGGACGTCCATCCCCACCCGCTCGACCGCAACAACATCCCGGGCTGCACCTACTGCCACCCGCAGATCGCGTCCGTCGGGATGACCGAGGCCAAGGCCAAGGAAGCCGGTTACGAAGTGAAGGTCGGCAACTTCCCCTTCATCGGCAACGGCAAGGCGATTGCGCTGGGTGAGCCGGAAGGCTTCATCAAGACGGTATTCGACGCCAAGACCGGTGAACTGCTCGGTGCTCACATGATCGGCGCGGAAGTGACCGAGCTGATCCAGGGCTATGTCGTTGGCAAGACCCTCGAGACCACCGAGGCCGAACTGATGAACACCGTGTTCCCGCATCCGACGCTGTCGGAAATGATGCACGAGGCGACACTGGCCGCTTACGGGCGCGCCCTCCACATCTGATCGCGATTCCGCGACCGGACAGGATTACAGGGAAGGGGCGGGTCCTGCGGGACGAGCCCCTTCCTCTTTGGGGCCGGGTCGTCCGGGGGTTCAGGCCGTCTGGTTGGACTGTACGATGTGCTCGAATACCGCGATGTGGAGCGGCGCGTCGAATTCGCAACCGATAGCCGAATCGCGCTCCCAACAGATACGCGCGGTCAGCAGTTGCATGCCGGGAATCCGGATGCGCAAGGGTAACTCCGGACGGGCCTCCGGAAACCATGCAATGCGAAAGCCGCCGGGAGAAAGGTCTTCTAGGCGTGCCATTTTCCAGGGCCGCGTGCCTTGCCGCACCTCGCACAGGATCGTGACGCCCACGCGCTTGGAACGCTGCGCGTGCGGCCGTTTCGAGCCGGTGATCCTTTCGTGGTGCAATGTGGTCTCCTGAGTTGGTAGAAACCATTAGATCTCAGGATGTTACCATCAGGTTAGCACCAATGCCGGTCGATACCCGGGTCGTGTTCAATATGCTGTAAGGCCATCCGGTCGTGCCTTGCGATAGGACTTGAGCCTCCTGGTACAAGTATCCGAAATCAGGTGAGAACCTTGGTCTTGACCGCTTCGCGGATAGCATCCGGTGCGCCTGCATCCTCGATCGTCGCCGGGGTTTCGAAACTTTCCCCGTTAACGATCTTGCGCAGGACATTGCGAAGGATCTTGCCCGACCGGGTCTTGGGCAACTGCGGCACCAGATAGGCGGTCTTGAGCGCAGCCACCGCGCCCAGTTCGGATCGCACCATGGCGATTACGCGCCCGGGGATGGTCTCGTCGTTCTCGGCGCCCGCTCGCGCCACCACGAAGGCAATCGGGATCATTCCCTTGAGCGCGTCGTCCGCGCCAATGACCGCGCATTCTGCAACGCCTTCGACCGTCGCGACGATCTGTTCCATCTGGCCGGTGGAGAGGCGGTGTCCGGCCACGTTGATTATGTCATCCGTGCGGCCCATGATGTGGAGGAACCCTTCATCGTCGAAGTGCCCCGCATCGCCGGTTTCGTAATGGCCGGGGAAGGAAGCGAAGTTCTTCTCGTAGCCTGCCTTGTTGTTCCACAGCGTCCGGAACGCGCAAGGCGCAAGCGGCTCGCGCATTGCAACGGCACCGCTCTGGCCATCCGGCACCGGGCGGCCCTCTTCGTCCAGGATGGCGAAGGCGTACCCGGGCACCGGAAAGCCGGCGCTGCCGCGTTTGCGTCGCGTATCACCGAGGCCGAAGCAACTGGCGATGGCGGGCGCGCCCAGCTCGGTCTGCCACCAGTGGTCGATGACCGGCAGGCCGGTATGTGTCTCGGCCCAGGCAATCGTTTCGGGATCGGCGCGTTCGCCGGCCAGGAAAATGGCCTGGAGAGTGCCGGTACCGATTTCCCCCAGAAACGTCGCATCGGGGTCTTCCTTGCGGATCGCCCGGATGGCGGTGGGTGCGGTGAAGAACGTCTTGACGTCATGACGCACGATCGTGCGCCAGAATGTGCCCGGATCTGGGGTGCCGACCGGCTTGCCCTCGAACAGCACGGTGGTCGCGCCAACCAGCAGGGGGCCATAGACGATGTAGCTGTGGCCGACGACCCAGCCCACGTCTGATGCTGCCCAGAAGACGTCTCCCGGGCCGATCGCGTAGATCGCCTCCATCGTCCAGGCGAGATTGACGGCATGACCGCCATTTTCGCGGACGACGCCCTTGGGGGTGCCGGTCGTGCCGGACGTATAGAGGATGTAGAGCGGGTCGTTCGATGCCACCGCAACGCAATCGGGGATCGCTTCTTCTGCTGTCGCAGCGCGCAATTCGGCCCAGTCGGAATCCCGGTCCCGGCGCAGTTCCGCGGTAAGGAGATCGCGCTGCAGGACGATCACGCGCTCGACCTTGTGCGTGGCGCTGGCCAGGGCCTCGTCGACCAAGGGTTTGTAGGCGATGATCCGCTTGCCTTCGATCCCGCACGATGCGGTCAACACGACCTTGGGCGTGGCGTCATCGATGCGCTTTGCCAGTTCGTGCGCGGCAAAACCGCCGAAGACCACCGAATGGATCGCCCCGAGGCGTGCGCAGGCTAGCATGGCGAAGGCCGTCTCGGGCACCATCGGCATGTAGATGACGACGCGGTCGCCCTTGTCGACGCCAAGGCTTGCCAGCATGGCAGCCACGCGCCCGACTTCGTCGAGAAGCTCGCCGAATGTCCAACTTCGGACCGCCCCGGTGACCGGGCTGTCGTAAATCAGGGCCGTGGCATCGCCGCGGCCTGCCGCCACATGCCGGTCGACGGCATTGTAACAGGTATTGAGCGAGCCCCCGGGAAACCACCCCTGTTCGGGATCGTAAGCGCGCGTCGGCTGCCTGTCCCAGTCGATCATTGCGGCCGCCTTCGTCCAGAAGGTCTCGGGATCGTCGATGCTGGCTTGCCAGGTTTGCCGGTAGGCTTCGCTCATTGGCCTCTCACTTGTTTTTCTGATGGTTATCTGAATGTCTTGGACAGGATTATCAGGCTCGGATCACCGTTGAACGGTTCGGGAACGAAGCCCTTTTCGCGTTCCAGTTCGATGGCTGCATGATTGGCCCTGTCCTCTATGGAAATGGCGCGGCGGCAACCCCTTGCGGCGGCCTGATCTGCGAGGAAATCGAGCATGGCCCAGCCGATGCCCTTGCCGCGATGGCTGGCGCAGACCGAGATTGCGATTTCCGCCGTATCGAGCGGTCCGTCGCAGGCCATGAGGCCCGAGGCGACGATCTGTCCGCTCGCCAGGTTGCAGGCGATCCACGATTCCGTCCGGAAGTGATCCGGGTGCACCAGCGGTTCCAGCTGCTCGCGGCCGATCTGGCGGGCACCGGACATGAACCGGAAACGGCGGTCCTCGTCGGTGACGCGCTCGAAGAAGGCGGCCAGTTCGGCTTCATCGGCTTCGGTTACGGGGCGGACTTCAAGTTCGATACCGGAACGGGTTTCAAGCTTTACGCAATCGTGGAGAGACATTGAGACAAACTCCGTCTGGAGGTGGGGGGCGGCAATCTCATATGTCGTCGGCGACGCCCGCACCTTGATCGAGAGCAATCTCGGCCAGGCGCGGGCGCTACTTTCATCGGATCAGTCGATATTCCGGCGGAACGTCTCCGGCAGGAAGAACAGTCCGATCAGCAGAGTCGCAACGGCGACCACCACAGGATACCACAGGCCGTAGTAGATATCGCCCGTCGCAGCGACCATCGCGAAGGCCGTGGTCGGAAGGAAGCCGCCGAACCAGCCGTTGCCCAGGTGATAGGGCAGCGACATCGAGGTGTAGCGGATCCGGCTGGGGAACAGTTCCACCAGCATCGCGGCAATCGGGCCGTAGACCATGGTTACCAGCAGAACGAGGTAGAACAGGATTGCGACGACCGTGACCTTGTTCATCTGCTCCGGATCGGCCGCGGCAGGGTAGCCGGCTGCGGCAAGACCGGCCTTGAGCTGGTCCTGATAAGCGGTGATCGCGGCGGCGCGGTCTTCACCCTGCACCTCGGCCGGGTTGGGCGCGACCATAACGGTGTCGCCGATCGCGACCGAAGCCACCGTACCTGCAGGTGCAGCCTCGTTGGTGTAGTTGATGCCGCTCTTGGCAAGGAATGCCTTTGCAATATCGCAGCTCGAGGCATCGAACTTGTTCTTGCCGACCGGGTCGAACTGGAACGAGCACTCCGCGTCGTGGGCCGTAACCACCACCGGTGCGTTGAGGCTTGCGGCGGCAAGGGCCGGGTTGGCGGCATTCGAAAGTGCGTGGAAGGCCGGGAAGTATGTCACCGCAGCCAGGGCGCACCCGCCCAGAATGATGTACTTGCGGCCGATCCGGTCCGAGAGCCAGCCGAAGAACACGAAGAACGGCGTGCCCAGCGCAAGGGCGATGGCGATCAGGTAGTTCGTGGTCGCGCCATCCACCTTAAGGATCTTTTCGAGGTAGAACATCGCGTAGAACTGGCCGGTGTACCAGACGACGGCCTGACCGGCGACGGCGCCGAACAGGGCGATGAGCACGAACTTGAGGTTGCCCCACTGACCGAAGGCTTCCTTGATCGGCGCCTTGGATGTGGTGCCTTCATCCTTCATCTTCTGGTAGACGGGGCTCTCGCTGAGCTGCAGTCGAATGTACATCGAGACGACGAGCAGGATTGCCGAAAGCAGGAACGGCACGCGCCAGCCCCAACCCGTGAAGCTTTCCTCGCCCATGCCGGTACGTACGCCCAGCACGATGAGAAGGGCGGCGAACAGTCCGAAAGTCGCCGTGATCTGGATGAAGCTGGTGTAGAGGCCGCGCTTGTTGTCGGGCGCGTGCTCGGCCACGTATGTCGCTGCGCCGCCGTACTCACCGCCCAGCGCCAGGCCCTGGATGATGCGCAAGGTGACGAGGATGATAGGCGAGGCGATGCCGATGGTATCGTAACCGGGCAGCAGGCCGACCGCGAAAGTGGACAGGCCCATCAGGCCCATCGTAACGAGGAACGTGTACTTGCGGCCGACTAGGTCGCCGACCCGACCGAACACGAGCGCGCCGAAGGGGCGGACTGCAAAACCGGCGGCAAAGGCGCCCAGCGCCAGAATGAAGCCGGTCGTTTCGTTGACGCCCGAAAAGAAGACCTTGGAAATGAAACTGGCAAGCAGCCCGTAGAGATAGAAGTCGTACCACTCGAACACGGTGCCGAGCGACGATGCCGTAATGACGAGCTTTTCCCGGCCCGTCGCCTTGTGATGCTTCGGCAAGGCGTCATATGTCGTAGCCATTGCTCACTCTCCCAAATGGGCCCGCCCGGTCGTTGTCAGGCAGGCAAGGTATATCCTCAGAAGCTGTACTTTGCTGCGAATTCGACGCGGTCGAGGGCGCCGTCATTGCCGTTGACCAGCTTGCGCTCGCCATGGCGGTACTCGAGGCCGAGATCGATGTTCTTGACCGGCGAATAGAAGACGTTGGCTGCACCGCTCCATGCCCGCTTGTTGAAGCTGGCGATGCTGTCGAGCGGCAGGCTCTTGGCATAGTCGACATCCTGGTAGCTGCCCATCAGGTTGATGCGGACATTGGGGGCGATCGCGATGCGAGCGGCAACCATGGCGGCCAGGACGTTGACGTTGGCCAGGTCGTTGGTCGCCGGATCGTAGACGGCGTCCGGGGCAAAGTTCAGGCCGATGTAGCGACTGGCGTTATGACCGTAGGTCACCAGCGCGCGCAGATCGCTCGACTTGTTCCGGTTGAGCCAGAGCTTGCCGCCGGCACTGACGCCCCAGCCCATGGTGTCGGCCGCGGTGCCGGCGCTGGCGACGCGGACCTGCCGTACGAGGCCGGCAAGCGAGGCTTCCCCGGCCTTGCCGGTCCAAGCCAGGCGGGCGGCGAAATCGGGGATCCTGTCGTCGCCGTTCTCCATAAGGGCAGGTAAGCCCAGCGTAGCCGTGCCCGATTCCGGCTCTTCGATGGAGGCATGCAGGGCCAGCCCCTTGCCGACTGGCGCACTGTAGCGCACGAGCGGCTGTCTTACGAAAACCGTGCCTTCGGTCGTGCCGACGAAGTCGGTGCTTTCGGGCAGGGCGCCAGTGTACTGGAACGTCGACCAGTCCTGGCCGATGGTGAGCCTGCCGACCTGCATCCAGGCACGGCGCAGGGCGAGGTTGTAGCCATTGGTGGTGCGCTGCGATCCTTGCGTGCCCGGCGCAGTCTGGAAGTCGACCTCGACAAGGCCCTTCACGCTGTGGCCTCCTACGTCGGTGGCAAGGTTGAGCCAGAAGCGCGATTGCTTTGCAGTGAAGTCCTCGACCCGCTGCGAAGGCCCGATTCCGGTGGGGATGGCCTGAGGCAGGTAGAAGTCGCGTCCCAGAGAGTTTGTGGCCACTTCGCCTTCGCTGAAGCGGCTCGTCGAAGCGATCATCTTGATGTAGCCGCCCAGCTTGATCGTCGTGTCGCCCGACCTGAAGCCATCTGCCTGCGGCTTGCTTTCAAGGGCAGCAACCTTGGCGGCGGCTTCCTCGCTCCTGGCAGTGGCCGCGGCAATGGCCTGCTGGGCCGTAGCCTGGGTTTCTGCCTGTTGCTGTCGGGCCTGCACGAGATCGGCGCGCAATTGCGCCATTTCCGCCTCGAGCCGTTCGAGCCTGTCTTCGAGCTGTGCCTCACGGTTGGTTGCGGAATGGGCTGCGGCATTGGCGGCGGCAGGCGCAACCAGAAAACTGCCTGCAAGCAATGCGCTAGCTAGCAATCGCGCTTTGGAATTCCCACTTGTGGCGTGGTTCATGATCCTCTCCTTCCCGAGCCCGGCCTCTCCACTTTTCGGGAGATGTTCCGGAACTTTCACAGGATCAGGCAGGAGGTGTGTTTGAACCATCCTGACCATGGTCTAACGGTTACGACCATGGTCTAATGTCCCGGTACACGGGTCTATGTGCTAAAGGTTCGTGGAAAGCCGGGTTTGCCGGACACACTCCACGGAGAGGAGAATGAGAGACATGGCAGAGACCGTCTATCCCGTCCCCGCCGAATGGGCCCAGAACGCCCTGATCGACGATGCCCGCTATCAGGAAATGTACCGTCGTTCGGTTGAGGACCCGGAAGGTTTCTGGCGCGAGGAAGCGCAGCGGATCGATTGGATCAGGCCGTTCAGCGCGGTCAAACAGACCAGTTTTCACGAAGCCGACTTCGGCATTTCGTGGTTCACCGATGGAACTCTCAACCTCTCTGCCAACTGCCTTGACCGCCACCTTGCCGAGCGCGGCGATGCCATTGCGATCCTTTGGGAGCCGGACGATCCGAACAAGCCGGAACGCCGCATCACCTATCGCGAACTTTATGAGCAGGTCTGCCAGTTCGCCAACCTGCTCAAGTCACGCGGGGTCAAGCGCGGCGAGCGTGTCACCATCTACCTGCCGATGGTTCCCGAGGCGGCCGTTGCCATGCTCGCCTGTGCCCGAATTGGCGCGATCCACTCGATCGTTTTCGCCGGTTTCTCGCCCGACGCCTTGGCAGGCCGCATCATCGACTGCGACAGCCGCATCGTCCTGACCTCGGACGAGGGTCTGCGCGGGGGCAAGAAAGTCCCGCTCAAGGCGAATGTCGATGCTGCGCTCTCGCATTGTACCAGCGTCGACACCGTGATCGTCCTCAAGCACACCGGTGCGGACGTGCCGATGACCGAGGGCCGCGATATCGACTGGGCCACTGGCGTTTCCGGCCAGTCGAGCGATTGCCCGCCCGAGGAAATGAATGCGGAAGATCCGCTGTTCATCCTTTACACGTCCGGATCGACCGGGAAGCCGAAGGGTGTTCTGCACACGACTGGCGGTTATTCCGTCTGGGCATCGATGACGCATGAATACGTCTTCGACTACCGTCCCGGCCAGATCTACTGGTGTGCGGCGGATATCGGGTGGGTCACGGGCCACTCCTATGTCGTCTACGGACCGCTGATGAACGGCGCGACGACGGTCATGTTCGAAGGCGTGCCCAACTATCCCGACGCCTCGCGCTTCTGGCAGGTCGTCGACAAGTTCGACGTCGAGATCTTCTACGGTGCCCCGACGGCCCTGCGCGCCCTGATGCGCGAAGGCGACGAGTGGGTGAAGAAGACCAGCCGCAAGTCGCTGCGCCTGCTGGGCTCGGTCGGTGAGCCGATCAATCCCGAAGCCTGGGAATGGTACCACCGCGTCGTCGGCGAAGACCGTTGCCCGATCGTCGATACCTGGTGGCAGACCGAGACCGGCGGCATCATGATCAGCCCGCTGCCCGGCGCCACTGCGCTAAAGCCGGGTTCGGCCACGCGTCCGATGTTCGGCGTGAAGCCGATGCTGGTCGACAACGAAGGTATCGAGATTACCGGCGCCGGAGACGGTTGCCTTGTCCTCACCGATTCCTGGCCCGGCCAGATGCGCACTGTCTGGGGTGACCACGAGCGCTTCTTCCAGACCTATTTCTCGACGTTCAAGGGCTATTACTTCACTGGCGACGGCTGTCGCCGCGACGAGGACGGGTATTACTGGATCACTGGCCGCATCGATGACGTCATCAACGTATCGGGCCATCGCATGGGCACTGCCGAGATCGAGTCCGCGCTTGTCGCTCATGCCAAGGTTGCCGAAGCGGCCGTCGTCGGCATGCCGCACGAGATCAAGGGGCAGGGCATCTACGCCTTCGTCACCTGCAACTCCGAAGTCGAGCCGGACGAGGCCCTGCGCAAGGAACTCGTCCAGTGGGTCCGTCAGGAAATTGGCCCGATCGCCACGCCGGACGTGATCCAGTTCGCGCCGGGCCTGCCCAAAACCCGCTCGGGCAAGATCATGCGCCGCATCCTGCGCAAGATCGGCGAGAACGACTTCTCCAACCTTGGCGATACTTCGACGCTGGCAGACCCCTCGGTGGTCGACAATCTGATCGCCAACCGGCCGCAACCGGCGACTGCCTGAAGGAACAGGGGGCCAAGGGGGCGTGAGCCGCAGCGTTCTCATCGCCGACGACCACCCGCTCTTCCGCCAGGCATTGACCCTGGCGGTGGGGCAGGTGGCCCCCGATGCACGGATCGTCGAAGCCGGGACGCTCCCGGCGGCTTCGCGGCTGGCCTGTGAACTGGACGACCTCGCGCTGGTTCTGCTCGACCTCAAGATGCCAGGTGCCATCGGGTTTTCGGGAATCGCCCTGATACACGCCGAAAGGCCCAAGGTACCGATCCTCGTCGTGTCGAGCGCCGAGGGGGAGTCCGCAGCAGAAGAGGCCCGCGCCTTCGGAGCCATCGGTTTCCTGCGCAAGGACAGCGATCTCGTCCAAATCGAAGAGGCCGTGGCAAAGGCGCTGGGAGGTCATGCGCCCGCAGGCGGCAACGCGCCTCGGACCGGCGGCGAACTCGAGCCGATCCGCAATGAAGTTGCGGACCTTACACCCATGCAGCTCAAGGTGCTGCTGGCGGTGCTCGATGGGCAGCTCAACAAGCAGATCGCCTATGGCCTCGGCATTACCGAAGCGACCGTAAAGGCCCACATGACTGCGATCATGAAGAAGCTCGATGTGAGCAATCGCACGCAGGCCGCGCTAGTGGCGCGTTCTCTCGGACTGCATCTGCAACACTGATCCCACCGACATGATCGCCGCACGGGCGAGGAAGGCCTCTATCACTTCAGGTGCCACGGGCTTGGCATGGACCGGTACGCCCGAGGCTTCGGCCTTGCTCCGGAACGAGCCCCCGACTTCGGCAGTAAAGATCGCGGCCGGAAGGCCCTTGCGCAAGGCACGCAACCGCACGATCAGGCTCAGGCCATCCTCGCCATTGTCCAGCCGGTAGTCGGCCAGAACCGCGTCGATCTCGTCGACATGGGCCAGCGAACCGGCAGTGTCCCGCACACCGATCGCGCGATGTCCGAGACTCTCGACCAGTTCGACGGTCGCCTCGACAATTCGACTGTCGTTGTCGACCACCAGAACCGTCAGTCCATGACCGGGCGCCGGGGCAGGGGCGGGGTCCTTCCGGGCTTGGGCTGGCTGATCGTCCGCCTCACGTGCGGGCAGCATGAGGCTGAAGCGGCTGCCATGACCGGGCCGCGCATCGACTTCGATGCGCCCGCCCAGAAGCCTGACGATGCGCTCGACGAGTGCGAGCCCCAGCCCCAGTCCCTCGGCTTCCGTTGTGCCCAATCGGGTGAACTCGCGGAAAATCGCTTCCGACTGCTCCGGCTCGAAGCCCACGCCGCTGTCGATTACGTCGATGCGCAGCATGTCCCCGCGCTTGCGCACGCCCACGAGCACGCCCCCGCGCTCGGTATAGCGCAGTGCGTTGGACAGGAAGTTCTGCATGACCGAGCGCAGCAGGCCGGGATCGGTCTCGATATGGCCGAAAAGCGGTCCTGTCCTGAGCGAGAGACCCTTGGCTTCGGCGGAAGGCTGAAAACTCGCAACCAAATCGTCGAGGAATGGACCAAGGGCAACCGGTTCGGTCTCGGGCGTGACCCCACCGGCATCGAGCCGGGAAATGTCCAGCAAAGCGCGCAGCAGTTCTTCGGCTGCGACAATCGCGCCGTCGACACGGCCTACAAGCGGCTTTTCCTTGTCGGGCACCGACCTGCCCAGAGCGGCGGTGAACAGACGCGCAGCATGGAGCGGTTGCAGCAGGTCGTGACTGGCAGCGGCAAGGAAGCGGGTCTTGTCCCTGGTGGCGCGGGCGAGCAGGCGATTGGCCTCGCTCAACTCGCGCGTGCGGTCCTCCACCCGTTCCTCTAGCTGTTCAAGGGTCTGTTCCAGTTCATCGCGGATGCGGGCTTCCTCGGTGACGTCGGTGAAGGACATGACGTATCCACCGCCCGGCATCGGACCGCCCACTGTCTTGATCACCCTGCCGTCGCTGCTCCGGCGTTCGAAGCTATGCGCGCGGCCTTCTCGTAGTGGCTCAAGCCTGCGTTCGACCACTGCGTCGACATCCCCTTCTCCGAAATGGCCGCGCGTGGCATTGTGTCGGATCAGTTCTTCGATCGGCGCACCGACGCGGACCATGCCCGCAGGATAGTTGAAGATATCCTCGTAGCCCGAATTCCACGCAATCAGGTTGAGTTCGCCGTCGACCACGCTGATGCCGGCATCGACATTCTCGAAAGTGGCAGCCAGCAACTGTCGCGAGAAACGCAGCGACTGGCCACCTTCGTCAAGCAGGCGGGTGACGTCGGACAGATCCATCCGCCCGCTGGCCAGTGCCGATGCAACCAGTGCCCGCGCAGATGATGCCCCGACCACGCGGGCAATCAGATCCTGCGCCTTGCGGGCATTTTTCGGGGTTACCTGATCGTGCGGATCGGACTCGGAAAATTCGCGCTGCGCCCGCTCTTCGCCCACGAAACTGGCCACGAAATGCGTCAGTTCGCCGACGTTTGAGACACGGCCCGGCGTGGCGAAAATGCGGGGCAGGTCCGGCGCCGGGATCTTGCGAGCGGCGACAAGGGCATAAACGGCAAGATCCACGCCAAGGCTCCAGACCACGCCATGGACAAAGGGGCTCGCCCGACCGATGCCGAAGAGGCGATGCGGGTCGATGAAGCTCCCGGCAAGGGCGTCGAGCCAGGGCACCGGCAAGATCGGGGGAAGGGCCAGGGTGTAAGCCCAAAGCGCAAGCCCGATACCGAGACTGGCCCGCGCGGCGACGGGATCGCGTCCCTTGCCCAGCGCTGCAATGATGAGGTGCGGTGAGAACAACGCCATGGCGGCAAAGGCTGTCAGCCCCATCGACGCCAGCGACTGGCCGCGCGAAATCAGCAGGGCAAAGGCCAATGCCAGGAGCATGACCCCGGCAACGGAGATGCGCCGCATCCCGAGCATTCGCGCACCGATGGCTCCGGCCTGACGGTCCTTGCCCGAACCGATCACGGCGCCGGCGAACAGATCGTTCGACACCATGGTCGCCAGTGCAGTCGTATCGACGATTGCCATCGAACTGGCCGCGCCGATCCCTCCCAGCAGCGCTGCCGCCAGGATCAGTTCCGACCCCGCCGAAGCGGGTAATTGCAGGACATAGAGGTCCGCGTCGATGTCCTGCGGCAGGAGCGCGGCCCCGGCCAATGCGATCGGTACGATCAGCACGGCCATGCCCAGCAGGTAGGCAGCCAGCCCGAAACGCGCCCGTACGAGATCACGCTCGTCGCGTGCTTCCACCAATCCCATGTAGAATTGCCGGGGCAAGGCGATGATCGCGAAAGTGGAAACCAGCGTGATCAGTGCGATCTCGAAGGTGAGGTGGGTTGGTGCAAAGCGCTCTCCCAGCGTCTCGACGGCTTTTGCGAACGGGGCGGCTTCCGCACCGGAAAGCAGCACCAGTGCAAGAGCCGCTACGGCGAACAGCGCGACGATCTTGATGACCGAGTCCAGCCCGATCGCGTAGAGCAGCCCTTCGCTACGGCCTGCCAGCTCGAACCGGCGGGTGCCGAAGAGCAGCGCGAACAAGGTGAGCAAGCCCGAGGCAGCGACCATCGATGGCACCATGATGTCGCGGCCGGACACGATGGTCAGGGCATTGCCGATCGACCGCAGTTGCAACGCCAGGTAGGGAATGCTTCCCAGCAGGGCGATGAGCGTGACCATCCGTGCCACACCGGCGTCGTGGCCAAAGCGCGCGGCGATGAAGTCCGACACGGTCGCCGCGCGCTCCTCCCTGACCGCAGCCGACAGGCGCGACAGGAACCCGGGAGCAAGAAGCAGGAGGAGCGCCGGGCCCAGGTAGATCGGCACATAGGCCCACCCGCTACGGACCGCGCTGCCCACGGCGCCATAGAATGTCCAACTCGAACAATAGACGCCAAGCGCCAGTGTATAGGCATGGTGGCGCAAGGCGGGCCGGCGCGAAAACAGGTCTCCGCGGGCTTCGACGATGGCGGCCACTGCAAACAGCAGAAGGATCAGGGCAAGGGCGGCGAACGCCGATGAAGCCAGACTCATGCGCGTTGGCCCTGTGCCCTCAAGGCATCAGCGATTCCGGCTTCAGCATTTGCCACGCAACCCAACCGGACCTCCGCACCCAACTCCCTTGCGAAGTCCTAGCCGGTCGATCCATCCTTGTCAGTTGCAACTTGCGCCATGCGCCTTGCCGTCTTGGAGGAAATTGGCGGACAGGGTGTCTATTAAAGTAATAGTCTAAAGGCCTCCACAGCCTTACGTCACCTATTCAACTTTAGGTTGATTCAACAATAAGTTGACTCAAATATAGAGCGTCCGAGCGTCTAGCATTATCCACAGCTATGTCCTACATTGCAGCCATCTCTTTTAGGGCAGGTTTTAGGGCAGACGATGGCTAGGCACTTAAATCGCTTAACGGTCAAACAAGTCCAGAATGCAAAGAAGTCTGGATTGCTGGCAGACGGTGGCGGACTTTACCTCTCCACCACGAATGGCGGGCGCCGCTGGGTTTACGTCTTCCAATGGGAGGGCCGGCGCAAAGAGATGGGACTCGGCTCTGCCAATGACGTGCCGCTTGCTCGTGCCCGCGATAAGGCTGCGGAAGCCCGTGCAATGGTCGCCGATGGAATCAATCCGATCGATGCTCGCAAAGCTGAGCAGGAAGCCGAGCGCGAACCCGATTCTGTCCCAACGTTCGGCAGTTTTGCCGATTCATATATAGCTTCGGTCGAAGAGGGATGGCGCAACGAGAAGCATCGGCAGCAGTGGCGAAACTCACTAGAACAACACGCCTCATGTCTACGGGACAAATCCGTCGCAGACGTCACAACAGAGGACGTCTTGGCGGCCCTGCAGCCTATCTGGCTGACAATCCCGGAAACCGCCAATCGAGTGCGCGGACGGATTGAAAAGGTCCTAAACGCCGCCAAGGCGCGCGGTTATCGATCGCAAGATTCGATAAACCCAGCCCTTTGGCGCGGTCATCTGGAGATTCTGTTGCCGAAGCGACAGCGCCTTAGCCGCGGTCACCATGCTGCAATGCCTTATGCCGAACTGCCGCTATTCTGCCGCAAACTTGCGGACCGGCCGGCAATTGCTGCGCGCGCCCTGGAATTCCTAATCCTGACCGCAGCAAGATCCGGTGAAGTTCTGGGGGCGAGATGGGGCGAAGTTGACGGCAATCTTTGGACGGTGCCAGCCGAGCGCATGAAGGCCGGATTTGCGCACACGGTTACATTGCCGCCTGCAGCCGTTGAAATCTTGGATTCGATTGGCAGGGGTGCGCCCGATGCACCGATTTTCAAAGGGCGAGGGAAACGCGGCGAACTGAGCATTATGACGATTCCCATGCTCATGCGTCGCATGAAGGTCGACCGGTACACAGTTCATGGTTTTCGATCCGCATTCAAAGACTGGGCTCTGGATTGCACCGAATTTCCCGATGAAATCAGCGAGGAAGCCTTGGCCCATGTCGTGGGCTCGAAAGTGCGCCGAGCCTATCGCCGCGGCGAAGCATTGGACAGGCGCCGAGCGCTCATGGAGGCATGGTCATCGTTCGTCACAACCGCACCTGTCCCTGTGCAGGTGGCAGCATGACAGCGACGGATTTCCGAGAGAAGTTTTTCAGACTATTCCTTCGCCATGGTCTCATTCCTGAGCCGGTGTGTGTCACGTCCCTGCGCAACGAAGCGAATTCTGCACTCGCTGCAATGGAAGCAATGAGCTCTCGAGACGCAGGCTTTCGAAACGTTGCCGATTGGGAGGCGGAGAAGGTGCGTTGCGAGGAGCAATGGCGAGCGGATTTGGAATCCGCGCGATCAGATATTCGGAATTACTCGGACTGGTCACCGTCAGCAGAGGATTGGGTCCGCATCGCCATAGCGTTGGCCGTGGAGCATGGTGAGGACGGTTTCAAACTCGAGATACCCAGGGAAGAGAGGAGCGCAGAGCAGAACTGGCACAGAGACAATCTTATCTCGAAGTTCGCAGAACGCGGGATGTCCGCAGCGGAAGCGGCAAAGGCAGCAGAGGAGGAAATCCGGCGCCTGCAGAGGAACGGACAAGGCGACCACTACGGAAAGGCGCTTAAGGCTAAGTCTCTCGAGAGTGCTTATTCCGCACGTCAGGCGCCTATCAATCGCGAAATTGCTCGAGATAAGCAGGCACAATCGGAGTTACGCCGCGAAATAGTTGCCGCTGCGAAAGAGCGTGATTCCGCGTGGAGTGCAGGCAATGCTGATGCCGCCGGCACTGCAAACAAAAGAATATCGGAAATTTATCGATCAGGCACTGAATCGCACCGATCCTTTATAAATCTTCTTTCAGACCGTGATTTGCCCTGGTTTCTCGAAGTGCATCAGGTCGCGGGTGCGCACTTTTCTAGTTTGTTCAGTGAAGCCATGTCTATCAGTGAGTCGCGTTAGAAATTTTCGCCTGAATCCCGTGCTTTTTTTCTAACGTACATGCCCTGATTTTCTCAGTCAGCGGCCGGAATTCCCCGGCGCAACGATTGAGGATTTCAGCAATGGAAACCATCGATAAGCCTTGGGCCGGCCTGCCTGCGACTGGTCCACTTTTGCGGCCCAAGGCTGCAGCGGAATACCTCGGCTGTTCAGTCAGTGCCTACTATGCAAGCGCCGCTCGAGGAGAACTGCCGGCCTTTATCAAAATGGGCCGAGGACACTTCGGCAGCGTAGCAGTGCCGCGCCCTTGGCTCGATGCTGTGATTGCAGCCCGTGTGAACGGGGGTGCGATATAATGCTGCCCCCCGATCGCGACACACGCCAACGCCTGGAACGTGCCGTCGACGCCGAAAAGGCAATGCATAGGTCCGCAGCCGGTCTCGCTATTGCAATTGCAGATCTCAAATTGCGTCACGCGCAGTTTGCCTGGCTGGCGCCCTCCCATTGGCCCGAAGGAAGTCCGCAGCAATGCGAGGAGAGCGAGGAGCGCCACTATCGAGTGGCTGAGGCTCGAGAGGAGCTGGCCCGCGCAAAGATGGCCCTCAAAGAGCTGGAGTGCGGCGAATGACCTACATCGAACAAGCCCGCGCGGCCGTCGACGCTGTTACCGAGGCTCGAGCCGCAGTATCCGCAGCGGATGCAAAGCTTACGGAACTTCGACGCCTGGAACGAACGGAACAGGACGAACGGGAACAACTTCGCGCGGAAGAGGACGAAGCCGAGGCACTGCGTCAACTCGACGGCGACACGGCAGCCCCTGAAAACCGGCGACGTCTCAAGCGACTGGCAGAACTCGACAAATCAGTTCCAGCTCGAGCCGCGGCGATCCGGCTTCAACTTGGCAGACTCGGCACGGCCGCAGCGGAATTGCGCCAGGCACAGAATGCGCTGACCGCACCGGTTCTCCACGTCATCGCCGAATTGCAGCGGGACGCATCGGAATCCATTCGATCAATCCTGGCCCAGGCCGCACCGGAATTTTCCCGGCTTATCGCGGCAGAACAGATCCGAAATGCGCTGCTAGGCGACCGCTTTGCTGTTCCTGAAGGCTGCCCTGTTCCTATCGGGGGCCTGAAAATCGTGCGCACGTTCTCGGAGTCGCTTCCGGATCGCATCAAGGCACCTGAACTGACCGAAACCCTGCTTTTCGAAGCCGCCCACGCGGTCTCTTCCGAAATCATCAAACAGATCAAAGGATAACGATCATGGCAAAGCGAAGCGTTGTCGCACAGCACAAGATCATCACTTCGGACCCTGACGCGCCAGTCGTGTTTAGCGGTCAGTATACGAAGCAGGGCGAACCCATCCTGCGAAAGCAGGTGATCGAAATCGAGCCGCGAACGCTGTTCGAGATGGATGACACAGATCCCGACTTTAATCGTCTCATCGAAAGCGAGGCCATCCGCTTGGCGACCGATCTCGAAGCCGAATACGGCAAGACCTTCGATTGACAATGCGGACCCCGTATCAAATCGTCAGGCACCGGAAAGCCCGGTTCCATGCCGAGGCGAAGCGGGTTGCAATCGTTGAAATGGAGCCGAAGCAGCCCCAGTCCTGGAAGCACGACGCAGTTCTGCAATCTGCGATTTCCCACCTGGAAGCGCTGCCGGCTCCTTTACCGTCTCGGTTATATTGGAGAATTAGCCGATGAAGATCACCGGCTGGACTCAGTGGCAACGTATGCGCCGACGCGCACTGCGCGCAACTCCCGGAATCTCCTTGAGCCTAGGAAATCACATCGCGACACATGAGACGCGCTGCCGTGCCCGCATGGCTAAAGTCGTGGGGAAGGCGCAAGCTAAAGCAATTCGGCTAATCGTTTGCCGCGACCTTGAATTAGGACGCTATGGCGAGATTCAATTCCTCATCGTTTCCCGATTGGACCGAGAGACCCGCGAGGCATTCCATGGGATTCCGGAATTACTGTGGCCGATCGAACTTCGACCGTAGTCCAAAAAGAAACGGCGACCAACGTCGCCATTGCGTTGGTCGCCGTCCCGTCCGTCAATAGGAGTCAGCGGTATCTATATACCTCTCCATTGGCGGGAAAGCAATAAAGGTCCCGCATCGTGAAGACCGAATTTGACCAAATCCAGCCATTTGTCGCAGCGGGTTTCTCGCTCCATTGGCTGCATCCCAAACAGAAACGTCCGATCGGTGACGGCTGGTCACAGCGCGCGGTCGCGTCTCTTGCTGACCTTAAGGCGAGCTATCGGAACGATAACAACATCGGAGTGCGTCTAGGAGAGTTCTCGAAGGTCGCAGGCGGATTCCTCCATGTCCTGGACGTCGATATTCGCCGCGCCGGCGATGCCTCGTCAGCTTGGGAGACACTTCGCGAACTCTTCCCGGATGTCGATTTCGCCAGGCTGCCGACCGTCCAGTCAGGATCCGGTGGCGAATCTCGCCATATCTATTTCGTCACCGATAAGCCGTTTCAGTCGCGCAAACTCGCTACGTCTGGGCTGAAGTTTCAAGACGACAGCGGCGGCCACTGGACCTGGGAAATCGAACTCTTCGGCACCGGCAAGCAAGTCGCCATGCCTCCCAGCATCCATCCCTGCGGCAAGCCGTATCGCTGGGTGATCCCGTTCGATTTCGACGGCTTCGACAGCGATCCCGTCATCCCGTCCACCATGGTCGAAGTCGCCGGCGCAAAGGAAGATCTGTCCGAACCCTATGAGGATGACGGCGATGACGGCCGTGTCACAGACAGCGACGACGAAATTCGCGCCTGGCTCCGGAAGCTAGGCGATAAGCGATGGGACTACGATCACTGGAAAACGATCGGCATGGCCCTCCATCACCAGTACCGTGCCGGCGAACGCGGCCTCGAGATCTGGGACGAAATCTCGCGCGAGAAGCCGAAGTACAAGAAAGGCGAACCGCGGCGGAAATGGCGCACGTTCGGACGGAACAACCGTCGCCGGCCTGTGGGTTTCAAGACGATCGTAGGCTGGGCGGCTGAGGACTTTCAGGAATCCCAGACCGCTGCATTGCTACGTCAAATCGAGAATACCGATGAATTTGACGATCTGGACGAAATCGTAACCGGCGACTTTGACGAATTGCTGCAGTCCGCAGACGATGACCTGTCGTGCTTCGACACGCCTCCCGCTACAGATCCAATCATTGAACGACTGAACCGCAAACACGCGGTGGTCGCGCACAATGGTCGAACGCTCATCACGACGCTGCAGGATGACGATTCCATATCCTTCGGCACTATGGCCGACCTGAACACGCTTTACGCCAATGTCCGCCGTAAGATCCCAGGCGGAAAGGTCGAAAGATCAGAGCCAATTTCCGCTTACTGGGTCCGCCATAAGGATCGCGCGACCTATCAACGTCTCGCGTTTGACCCAGGCTCATCGCGCAAGGGTACGCTGAACCTGTGGCGTGGCTGGAACGTCGAACCGGACCCTTCGTCATCTTGCCGACTGTTTCTCGATCACGTTCGGAAAGTCGTTTGCCGAGGCAATTCGGACCATACCGCCTATGTTCTGGGCTGGCTGGCTCACCTAATCCAGCATCCTGCGGAAAAGCCCGGTGTCGCCCTTGTGCTCAGAGGTGGGAAGGGCGCTGGCAAAGACACAGTTGCCGAGTACATGGCGGCAGTGATCGGCCGGCAGCACGTTCCGACCGTAAGTCACGAGAATCACATTACCGGCAATTTCAACAAACGGTTGGAAGCTGCACTTTTGTTACATGTTCAGGAGGGTAGCTGGGCCGGCGACAAAAAGGCCGAAGGCGTCCTGAAATATCTCGTGACCTCCGACTTCGTTGAAATCGAGCGCAAAGGAATCGACTCCTTCACGCTTCCCAGCTTCCTGCGACTGTTCATCTCATCCAATGCCGAATGGGCTGTGCCTGCCAGCGCAGACGAAAGGCGTTGGGCCGTGTTCAATGTCAGTGATGCACGTTGCGGTGATGCCGAGTATTTCAAAGCCCTGCGCGCTGAAATGAAAGGGAAGGGGCCGGCTGCCCTGTTGGCCTGGCTGCAGGCCTACGATCTGTCGGACTTCAATGTCCGCAAGGCGCCTGACACTGAAGGCTTGCTTGACCAGAAACTGGCGTCATTGCGCAACGTGGAGGCATGGTGGCACGAAGTCCTGTCGGCAGGTGATCTGCCAGGCTATCTTGGCGACCCGGCCGACTGGCAGCGGGAGCCTGTCCGCATCTCTTGTGACGTGCTGCGCGGCAACTATGCGACCTGGATGAAATCGCGACGCTTTGACGGCGAAGCAGCGAATGATCGTCATTTCGGTCGACGCCTTCGCGCTATATGCGGCACCATTGAACAGGTGAGACCAGGAGGCTCGCCACGTCCGCCGCGGCAATACGTATTGCAGACCTTGGAAGATTGCAGGCACGAATTCAGCGAATGGATCGGCGGCCCTGTTGATTGGACCTAACCGGGCTTTCATTGGACCGCGCAGCCAGTTGTCTGGACCTAAGGAATCGCTGAATTCTGCCATTTATTGTGGTTCGGTCCAGTCAGTCCAATGAGTCCAATGAATAAATCCGTAGTTAGAAAACTTCACTGAGATTGCCCCCCATGGTAGCAACCGCGACTGACTTTCATCGATCGCGTGCAAAAATTCTCCCAGCAACTTTTTTCATTGGACTCATTGGACTGACTGGACCTGGCGCAGATTTCTGCGGGTTTCCGGGCGGAAGTTGTCTGGACCGTCATTGGACCAAGTCCAGTCATTGTCTGGACCGGTCTATTCCACGGGTCCCATCTGACCCATTTCGGCCGGGCGGGAGGCGCAGAGCCGCGTCATTCGAGCGATTTCAAATCGTGCTAAGGGGCATACCGCCTGTTTATTGCCGTGGAGCCGGGCTTCCCGCAATCGCTATTACAATGCTAAAGAATTGAATCAGAACAAATCGTACGGCAATCGATGAGCGGGGGCGTCGGTGGGTTTAAATAGAAGGCTGACATTGGCTCGGTCGAGGACAGATCTAAAGCGCAGTCGATTGTCAAAACATCGTCCGCTCAAGAATCGATCAATCTTTCGCAGAATAGCGGACGCTGTCAGGCGCCATGAAGAACTAGTTACCGCAGCTAGTGTCTTGGCAGGAACTTTGAGCGCTTTGGCAGCCTGCGTCGCATCCTATTTGACTTTGGAGCAAGTCATTCTGCTCAAGCGCGAACGTCAGACACAGTTCGATGTTGCTGACTACACTAATAAACAAACCGCAGTTCGGGCCGTGTTGCTAGCGGCGGCAGACTATGAAGACTCTGCGTTATGTTATGTAAACATTCGCCATTTAGAAAGCCAAGGTCGATCGCAAACAAGAGATAAATATCAAGATTGCAGCAGTCGAGTGATGGACTCTATAAGAAGGCTGGAATCTGCAATTAAATCTAATGTCCATGCGCTACCGCCAACATACAACTATGTTATGGTTAAGTATTTGGAAGAGGCGTCAACTTTCAATATGTGTGAATTTGAGAAGCCATTGGTAGGTAGCTCCGATTTTCCTAAATACCTAAAAGATGAATTTGATAATCGATGCACGCGCGACACCACTACAGCTTTCAATGATCTTATAAAGTTAGGAATCCGCCTAACTGAAGGCGCAGTGGAAGTCACAAATCCGGTGTCTGCCGTCCGGCGCTGAAAAAGAAAGCCCGGCACAGAGGCCGGGCGTAAGCAATTCAGATAATCAACCTTTTTACTAGATCTTACATTGCCTGTTCGGCGATAGCGGTCAGAAAGCCGATTTCGACTCCGCTCATATCCGACCCTCGCGGCATCGTGGCAATGATGCGCGTCACGAGAGGGATATTGCCAGTTTCCCGCGCCAGGCTAAGGCATTGGCCGGCATACTCGCGCCCTGTCGCGCAGTCCTTCACATAATCGTCGACGCGTTCCGGAGCCCAAAAGCTTTCAATCCCCGATGCGTTGCACGAGACGAACGGCAGCGCCTTAAATTCTTCGGTCATACAAGGTCCCCTATTGATAGCGAATCGATGCAATTGTTATTGCTTATTTGTAATCACTCGTCAATCGATCCGAGAATACGTCAACTCTAAGTTGACAACTCGCAAGTATAGTGACGGAAACGTGATTTCTTGGTATTATGGCTAGGTCAATTAGGAGCCATGCGAACCATGAAAACTAGTTCTGAAAATTATACCGAGCCGAAAGTGGTCACTGAACTTCGGGAAATGGGTCTGTTGCCGCCGAAGTCGGCAGCATCGGAGCAGGCCCCGAGCGGGGATCGAGTGATCGACGAAACCAAGGAGCTTGCCCGCAAGATGGGCCTAAAGGGTTTCGAACAATGACCCGGCCGCTATCTGAGCAACAGATCCGCGACGTCATTCGTGCCAATCCTGACGCTATCCGGAAAATCGCAATGGTCGACTCAAAGTCGGCCGTCGAACTGTCCCAACGCGTCACCGAAATCGTGTTCGAACATCCGGAAATCGTGAGCTCCATTGTAGCTGCAGGATTGAACCTGCCGCCGGCTGAAGTCGAAAAGATGGGAGCCATTCTGCGCTGGCTGGCAGCAGCCCGCATTTTCGCGATGACGCAAGGTGCCCATGCGCCGGAAACGCTCATCAGTGTAGGGCTCGAGGAATTTTCGGCACTCGCGTTTGACGGTGAGGCATCTGACAACCTCGCCAGGCTCATTTTCGGCAGTAGGACAGTCCAATGAGCAGTCGCCGCGATATCGACCTTGTCATTCGCGCCAAAGACGAAGCGAGCAAGGCATTCGAACGCGCCGGCGCGGCGATCGAGTCCCTAGTCAATCTGAACAGCAAGGCCGGAAGCAGTGCAACCGGCGCCGGCTCGAAGTTTGAGCAGATGGCGAATGCCGTTCTGTCGCTAGATAAAGCCATGGCGCAGGCATCGGGCCGTTATGACGCGGCAACTCAGGGCCTGGCGCGGCAGGCTTCCCAGATATCAGCGTACAATGGCCGACTGACGTCGCTTCGGTCTCAGATGGATTCTGCGACGAAGGCCGCGGAACGGTTGCAGGCCGCTATCGTTCAACAGACCTTGGATGGCGGCAACACTGCGCCGCTGGTCATGAAGCTGCAGGCCGTCCAATCGGAGATGGCGGCCCTTGAGGGTGAGACGCGTAAAGTCGAGCGCTCCCTTTCTACGGCGCAGTCGTCCTATACGCAGAATGCCGCGGCACTCACCGATGTCGAAACCGGACTTCGGTCACTCGGTGCCGCGTCGACGTTCGCCAGGGCTGAGGCCGATCAGGTCACGCGGTCGCTGGAGGCGCAGCAGCGCGTTGCCCGCCAAACCGCTTCCGTATTGCAGACCGTCAACCGGACAACCGGTGTTACACGCGACCGCGGCGACTATGACCAGTTGGTCGCACAGATTCAGGCGGCGGCCGATGCTGAGGAAGCCCGCACAGTCAAACTCGAGGCTGAAGCCGCGGCGATCGCTAAGGCGACGGCTGCACAGCGAGAGTTCAATAGTCTGCTTGATGCGGCATCAGGTAAATCCGCGCGCAGTTCAGCTTCCGTATTTATCGAGAATGGCCCGACCGATTTCGAGAAGCAGGCCGAAGCGATGCGCCTGGCAGAAGCTGCGGCGAAAGCCGAGGCCAACGAGATCGCGCGTCTGAAGGCAGAACTGAACCCGCTGCCGGTTATCGAGGCCAAGCTTGCGGCAGAAACCGAGAAACTGACCCGATGGCAGAAGCAGGGCGAAATCAGCGCAGAAGAGCAGGCGCAGGCCCTCAAATTGCTGCGCCAGGAAGCTGACCGGGCATCGAAAACGCTAGCGCGCCGGAACGGTACCAATTTCCTCGGTCTCGAGCCCTACCAGCTTCAGAATCTCAGTTTCCAGATAAACGACGTCTTTACTCAGATCGCTTCCGGAACATCGGTCACGCAGACACTGGCGCAGCAGGGTGGTCAAATCATCCAGATATTCCCGCGCGCCGGCGCCGCGATCGTTCGCGCGCTGACCAGTGCGCCGGTTCTCGCCATGGTGGCGGCCGTTGGCACATTGATCGTCGCTATCCGTGATGCCGCGTCCGAAGCTGAAAAGCTGCGCGCGATAGAGGGTGTCCTTACTGCCAGCGCAGACGGCACAAGCCATAACGCGGCGACTATCGTCGCTGCCGCGCAGGCACTGGACCGCTATGGCCTGTCCGCCGAAGATGCGTTGAAGTCGGTTCGCACCTTCCTGAAGGAAGGCGTTGACGATCGCCGAATGGAAGAGTTCGGCAAGGCTGCGGCGGACACTGCGCGGGTGCTTGGCGTCGACGCGACGCAGGCAGCCGAGGACGTCGCCAAGGCCTTCACAGGTGGATTTGAAGCCGTTCGCAAGCTGGACGATGCTCTAGGATTCCTGACTGCGGCGCAGCGCGAACAGATCAAGGCGCTTTTCGATGAAGGGCGTGCCGCCGAAGCGCGAAACATGGCATTAGGCATCTATTCTAAGAAAATGGATGAGGCCGCGGCGAAGATGCGCGGTCCATGGTCAGACGCCGCGCGTGAGCTTGGCAACGCCTGGAGCGAGTTCCTAGACCTCATTTCGAACAGCAAGCCGATTCAGTCGTTCGGTGACGCCTTGGCGCAACTGGGTAAGGATGCGGCGCAAGCCATTCGCGATATCCGCGGTGCGGCCACGGCCGGCGACCTCCAGCGTCAATTGCAGGCAGCGCAGGACATGGTTGCCAGCATCGAAAAGCAATTGGCAGATGCCAATCCGCTGACGCGAGGAGGGCTAGAGGCCAATCTGAGAGTTTACAAAGAGCAGGTCTCGGATCTTACGAAACAGATTGAAGCGCTCGGTAAGGCTGGCGCTGCGACCGGCGATCCGCTGCACATCGATCCGCAAAAAGCGACCAATGCAACCAAGGCGTTGCAAGCGGCCACGGCAGCAGCGAAGGAATTCAAGGACCAGACCCTTGAGCAGGTAAGGGCAACAGCACTTGATAAAGCGAACAGATACTTAGACGAAAACTTTAAGATTGCATCTGAGGTAGCCAAGGCGGAATATCGCAGGCAGGAAATCGCTGAGGCAACTGCTAAATGGATAAAGGCGCAGGCTGACGAAGCCAAACGTCTCGCCAATGAGCGCGAAAGCGAAATCCAGAAATTTAACAGCCGTGTCATCGGGGCCGAAGGTGGAGCGGCCGATAACCCGTTTTCATCTGCGACCGGTTTCGGGCAGTTCATCAAAGGCACCTGGCTGGAACAGTTCAGGAAAGTCTTTGCCGATGAGGCTGCGAAGCTATCGCAGGATCAGATCCTTGCGCTCAGGCAAAACGCGACCGTCGCTAAGGCCGTTATCGACAATTACGCTCGTGAAAATGCGAAATTCCTCGAGAGTTTCGGCGCCAAGGTCACCGCAGGCAATCTGTACCTCACGCACTTTCTAGGTGCAGCCGGGGCGAAGGCCGTGCTGACCGCGCCGGGTAACAAGCCGGTTGATCAACTTCTGCCGGCCGATGTCATCAAAGCCAATAAGGGCTATCTGACGACTAATGGCCGAGCCCGTACCGCATCGGAGCTCCAGACGTTCATTGCCGGCCGTATCGGTGACACTGGGGCACAGCAGACCGCCGGACAGCAGGCGATTGCCAAGCTGGAATCCGATCGCTTGGAAAAGCAGGCGAAGTTCAACCTCGCTGTGCAGCAGGAGAACGACGAGAGACAGCGCAACATCGCAGCGCTGACCGAGCAGAATTCGTTGCAGGATACGGCTTTGCTGGCAGCGCAGAAGAAAGCTGCCGTCGATAAGGCGGAAGCCGAATTGCGCGACAAGATCGCCCGCGTGAATGAAAATCTGAAGCCTGGTCAGGAGTTGCTAAACCTGACTGAGGAGCAGATCCAGAAAACCCGCGAACTGGCTGCGGCCGAATTCGACCTGCAGAACGCCCGGAATCAAACGCAGGCCCGACTCAATGAAGTGCAGCGGCCGGTTGATGACTTGGCGGCCCGCCGTGACGCACTGCGTCAGCAGATTGAAACTTACCGAGATCTCGGTAATTTCAGCCTTGCAGAGAGTCTGACGCCGCAACTCGAAAGCGTGAATTCGGAGCTCATCAAGGCGCTGGAGCGGTTGAAGGCGTTCTATGCGGGGCTGACTGACCTCGAGAAGGTTCAGCTAGGCATCACGTCAGATGGAATCGCGGCGATCACGACGCAAATTGAGATCGCGCAGCAGAAATCGTTCGAGTGGTTGACGTTCATGGGCATCAGCGGTCAGACGATCGCGCAGCAGTTCAGCCAGGGCGCCGCGTCTGCCATTGATAGTTTTGCCGAGGCCATTGCAGGCGGAGCCAATGCTTTCAGCTCACTCTGGGATGCGTTCCGTCAATTCGCGGCGAATTTCCTGCGCCAAATCGCGCAGATGATTGAACAACAGATCATTTTCAATCTCGTGTCCGGTCTGTTTTCCGCTGGCGCAAGTGCAGGCGGTGCCAATGTGACAGGCTCAACGGGAGCCTTTGCCGGTGTTAAGGCGCATAGCGGTGGCGTCATTGGCGACCCGTCGACCTATCGAGGCCAAACCGGTGTCGTTGACGTCAGTCCGGCATGGTTCCAGAACGCGATGCGTTATCACAGCGGCGGCATTGCTGGATTGAAGCCGGACGAAGTGCCGGCGATCCTGCAGCGTGGCGAGGAAGTCATCACGCGTGCCGATGCGCGTCACCGGGACAACGGTGGCGGCGGCTCTGGTCAGCAGCCCAAGATCAACATTGTGAACACGCTGGACCCTGGCGAATTCGTGTCGAAGGGACTCGGCAGCCGAGCCGGTGAGCAATCGATTCTGAATTTCATCCGGGACAACTCGGCCGCGGTGAAGCAGGCGTTGGGCTAAACCCCTCGAGCAAGGCGTATCCGAATTTAGGGCAGATTTTAGGGCACTGCGCCAAGCGTCTGAGAAAATCGTTATATTTCAAGGGCGCTTGGCGGACAGGGTGGGATTCGAACCCACGGTGAGCTTGCACCCACGGCGGTTTTCAAGACCGCTGCCTTAAACCACTCGGCCACCTGTCCGTCGGCAAACGCGCATAGAGCAATGTCCGGGGCTTGCAAGACCTTGCATGTCGCCGAATTGAATTTGGCTTGCGGTTACTGTCCACCGGATCGTGACGGACGGCATTTGCAACCGGCTCTGTTTGTGCGAGTTTCAGGAAGATGAAACGCGCATCGCTTCCAAAATCGTTCCTGTTCAAATGTCTTGCAGGTGCGCTCGTCGCCTTGCCGGTCTCGACGCCGACGGCGCTTCACGCGCAGCCGCAGGGTGAAAGTTTTTCGGCCTACCTTCAGACGGTTGCCGCTCATGCCCGGCGCGAGGGCGTCAGTGAGGCGACGATCTCGCGTACGCTTAGCGGGCTTACACCCAACCAGCGGGTCATCGAACTGGATACGGCGCAGCCCGGTCGCCAGTCGAGCCCGCCGCCGATGGCCCCCTATATTGCGCGGCATGTGGGTTCGAGCATCATCTCGCGTGGTCGCTCGCGCTATGCACAGCTCTCCGGTATCCTGCCGGCGATCGAGGCACGTTATGGCGTGCCGGCTCCGGTGCTGTTCGCCATCTGGGGCCACGAGACCAATTACGGCAGCTATGTCGGGGATTTCGACCTTGCGCGTTCGCTGGCGACACTGGCGTGGGAAGGGCGCAGGCGTGACCTGTTCGAGGGCGAGCTGGTCGCATTGCTCAAGATGATCGACCAGGGCGTGCCCAGCTACAAGCTGAAAGGCAGCTGGGCGGGCGCTTTCGGTTATCCGCAGTTCCTGCCGAGCGTATACCTGCGACTCGCGGTCGACGGCGATGGCGACGGCGATCGCGACATCTTCTCCAGCCCGGCCGACACGATTGCCTCGATTGCCAATTATTTCCGTGATGCGGGCTGGAGGCGAGGGCAGCCCTGGGGCGTGCGCGCTTCGATTCCCATTGGCGTCAACGTCGACGCCTACGCCAGCAAGCTTGCCGCACCGACTTGCGAACGGGTGCATGAGCGCCATTCGCAATGGAAGTCCGTCTCGGAGTGGCGCGCGTTGGGCATCGCCCCGCTGTCGCCGATAGGCAACGATGTCCTGGCATCGCTGTTCCAGCCCGATGGCCCGGGAACGCCCGCTTATCTGTTAACCGGGAATTATCGGGTCATCCTCCAGTACAACTGCTCGAACTACTACGCATTGTCCGTGGGGTTGCTTGCAGATGAGATTGCCCGTTAACCATGCCCTGCCGTTCGCGGCGCTGATACTGCTTGCCGGTTGCTCGACCGGTGGCAGCGACAGGCCAATGCCGGTGTCAGTGGCACCCGTGAATGGCCCCGCCGCCGACTATCCGGTTGTGGTGGGCGATCCGTTCACCATTGGCGACACCACCTGGACCCCGACGGACCAGATGAATTACGACGCGGTGGGCTATGCCGGCGTTGCCGGCAACGGCGCCGTCGGCTTCACTGCCGCGCACAAGACGCTGCCGCTTCCCAGCTATGCGGAAGTCACTTCGCTCGATACCGGCAAGACGATCCTCGTGCGCGTCGAGCGTCGCGGGCCGATGGTCAACGATACCCTGATGGAATTGTCACGCGATGCCGCAGCCGCACTGGGGATGACGCCAGGTCAACGCGGCGCCGTCCGTTTGCGCCGCACGAATCCGCCGGAAACCGACCGGGCGCTGCTGCGTCAGCACGAACTCGCGCCGGAGCGGATGGCAACCCCCGAAGCGTTGCTCATGGTGCTTCGCCGCAAGCTTGCCGATCAATCACCGCTGCTCACGCCGTCTTCGATGCCCACTGGTACCGGGTCGCAGACTACGCAAATGGACAGCCGCCCATCGCCAGCTTTGCCGACCCCGGCCCAACCGCTCAAGGCAACCTCACCAGTCAAACCCGCGCCGGAAGTGAACGCCGAACCCAAGGCGGCACCAGTCGCCAAGGGACATCATGTGGTGCAGGTCGCCGCGTTTTCGATCTCGGCGAGCGCGACGACGGTGGCTCGCAAGCTCAACGGCTTCGTTGCAGACTGCGGCGGGTTTTCGTGCGTGCGCATGGGGCCCTTCGCAAACCGTGCACAAGCTGCCGCGGCGCTGGAGAAGGCCCGGGCGGCAGGCTATAGCGACGCACGAATCCAGCGCGCGGACTGAACGGCGAGTCCAGACCCGCGCGCAGAGTGCCCCGGTGGCCGCGCGGGAGAATTCTGGTCTTGAAGTCGTTTCTGAAGTTTACCGTTTCAGCCATTGCCGGTGCAGTTCTTCTCACCGCTCCGGCGGTCGCACAGGCCCCCGCGCCGCCGCCCGAACTCGCCTCGATTCCCGTAAGCCTTCTGGTCGATATCGGCTCCGGGCAGGTGCTGGTCCAGCGCCGCCCGGACGTGCCATTCCTCCCGGCGTCCGTGACCAAGGTGATGACTGCCTTCGTCGCATTCGAGGAGATTGACGCCGGGCGCCTTCCGATTAACCGCAAGTTCCAGGTCCAGCCCGAAACGAGCCGTGAATGGTTCGCAAAAGGCACGACTATGTACCTGACTCCAAACGACCGACCGACGACCAAGGACTTGCTCCACGGCATCATGACTGCGTCGGCCAACGATGCGGCGATCGTCCTCGCACAAGGTTATGCGGGCAGCGTTGCCAAGTGGACGGCCAGGATGAACGCCGCGGCGAAAAGCCTGGGCATGAGCCGCAGTCACTACAACACGCCCAACGGCTGGATGGACGAAGGCCATACTTACGTCACTGCCAGCGACCTGGTGAAGCTGGCCGATGCGATGATCACGCGCCATCCGCAGCTCTACCGCGAGTTCTCCGGCCGCAAGCACTACTTCTGGCGCGATGTTGCGATGCGCAGCCACGATCCGACGGTGGGCGTCGTTCCGGGCGCGGACGGCATCAAGACCGGCTATACCCGCGAGGCCGGCTACAACTTCCTCGGCACCGCGCAGCGCGACGGTCGCCGCCTCGTGATGGTTCTTGCCGGCTCGCCGACCCACGTCATCCGGGACAAGGCCGCGCGCGACCTGCTCGAATGGGGCTTTTCCCAATGGCATGCGCGCCACCTGTTCGAACAGGGCCAGACCGTCATCGAAGCTCGGGTGCAGGATGGCGATGCCCGCGCGGTTCCTCTCGTAGCCAACCGAGAAGTTCATGCCACCGTGCCCAATGGCGATGCCAATGAGCCCATTTCGCTCTCCGTTCACTATCGCGGGCCGTTGCAGGCTCCCTTGCGCAAGGGCCAGCAGGTCGGCGAACTGGAGATCAAGGTCGGCAGTCTCGCCCCCGGCAAGATCCCGCTCTATGCAGGACGTGACATAGGCAAGGCCGGGCCTCTGGACAGGCTGTTGAACGGGATTATCAACCTCTTCTCATGACAGTTGGACGTTTCATTGCACTCGAGGGGGGGGAAGGGGCCGGCAAGTCGACGCAGGCTCGCCTGCTTGCCGAGGCTCTGCGCGAGCGCGGGCTGGAAGTCGTCACTACGCGTGAACCCGGAGGAACACCGGGCGCGGAGGCGATCCGTGAACTTCTGCTTCATGGTGAGGGCGATGGCTGGAACCCGCGTGCCGAAGCGTTGCTCTTTGCGGCGGCTCGTTCCGACCACGTCGAGAAGTTGATCCGTCCCGCCGTCGAGCGCGGTGCATGGGTCGTTTGCGACCGATTTCTGGATTCCAGCCGGGCCTATCAGGGTGGAGGTGGCGGATTGTCCGATGTGGACATTCGCGAATTGCACCGCATCGGCAGCGGAGGCCTCCTGCCGGATCTTACCGTGTTGATCGAAGTGTCGCCCAATGTCGCAAGCGCCCGGCTTGCCTTGCGTGACACCCAGGGAACCGACCGGATCGGGGGGCGTGACACCGCTTACCATGCCCGCGTCGCCGATGCTTTCGCCGCCTTTGCCGAGGCTGAAAGCGCCCGCTTTGCCCGCATCGATGGCGACGGGACGCCGCAGGATACGCACCAGCTGGTCCTGAATGCCCTTGTCCCCCTGCTGGACAAGCGGACATGAAGGCCGGAAAGCCCTTTATCGGCCAGGATTCCGCCTGGGAGGAATGGCTCGCCGCGATCTCGTCCGAACGCATGCATCATGCCTGGCTGCTGACGGGAGCCAAGGGGCTGGGCAAGCGCGCCTTTGCGCGTGCCGCCGCCGGTGAACTCGTGCGCGAACCGGGAGGCAAGCTTCCCGATGCCGATGCTCACCCGGATATCCATATCCTGGAGCACCTGCCTTCGAACGATGACGAGGCCAAGAAGAAGGCCGAAGGCAAGCCCTACCAGACCAAGCGCAACATCACGATCGACCAGATCCGGCAGATGCAGCAGCGCCTGACCACCCGCCCGACCTTGGGTGAGCGTCGGGCCATCATCATCAATCCGGCTGACGATCTGGAAAAGGGCGCCGTCAACGCCCTGCTAAAAAGCCTGGAGGAGCCGCCCGTCGGCACCTATTTCCTGCTCATCGCGCATCAACCGGGCCGCCTTCTCCCGACGGTGCGTTCGCGGTGCAGGATCCTCAGGTTTGCGCCGTTGACACCGGAGGAACTCGATGCGGTGATCCGCCGCGATGTCCCGCAGGCCAATGCCGAAGAGCGCCAGGCCGCGATCCTCGCATCGCATGGCTCGCCCGGCGTCGCGCTCAACTTCGTCGAGCAGGACCTTGGGAACATCCACCAGTTGATGATGCGCATCCTGCGCGAAGGCGATGCCGACTTCCACTTGCGCGGCGCCCTTGCCGAGGAAATGGGCGCACGCCCCCTGCGCGAGCGGCAACTGGCAACTCTCGAGCTTGCACGTGCCGTTCTGGCCAACGAACTGTCCACCGGTCCCCGCGATCGCCAGCTGCGGATTATCGAGGCGCACGGGACCCTGACGAAGCTCTCGACGCAAGCCCCGACCTACAATTTCGATGCCGGCCTCCTGATTATGGAAATTGGCGGGTTGCTGGCTTCCGCTGCGATGCCTAGAGAAGCGGCTCGCTAACAACACCTGAAGAGAAAGTGCGACGCCGCATGGGCGAGCCCTATTACGTCACCACCGCCATCAGCTATCCCAATGGCAAGCCGCATATCGGCCATGCCTACGAGGCAATCGCTACCGATGTCATAGCCCGCAACCGCAAGGCGGAAGGCTTCGACGTCCGGTTCCAGACAGGAACGGACGAACATGGCCTGAAGATGATGCAGAAGGCGCGCGACCTCGGCGTGACGCCGGCTGCGCTCTGTGATGAAATGTCGCAGTACTTCAAGGACATGTGCGATGCCTTGAACATCGGCTATGACGTCTTCATCCGGACCACGGAACCGCGCCATCATGAGGCGACGCAGGAACTGTGGCGCCGTATGGAGGCCAACGGAGACCTATACCTCGACCGCTACGAGGGCTGGTACTCGATCCGCGACGAAGCCTATTACGACGAGAGCGAACTTGTCGAAGGCGAGGGCGGTGAAAAGCTCTCGCCTCAGGGCACGCCGGTGGAATGGACCGTCGAGGAATCATGGTTCTTCCGCCTGTCGAAATATCAGGACAAGCTGCTGGCACTCTACAGTTCCGGTGACTTCATCCGGCCGGAAAGCCGCCGCAATGAAGTGGCGCGCTTCGTCGAAGGCGGTCTGCGCGACCTTTCGGTTTCGCGCACGAGCTTCGACTGGGGCATCAAGGTCCCCGGCAGCGAGAACCACGTCATGTACGTCTGGGTGGACGCCCTGACCAACTATCTGACCGGCCTCGGCTTTCCCGACGAAAGCGGTGACTATGCCAAGTATTGGCCGGCAAACCTGCATGTGATCGGCAAGGACATCGTCCGTTTCCATGCGATCTATTGGCCAGCCTTCCTGATGAGCGCCGGTGTACCGCTGCCGCGCCAGGTCTTCGGGCACGGCTTCCTGCTCAATCGCGGCCAGAAGGAATCGAAGTCGCTCGGCAACGTGACCGACCCGATCGGTCTGGCCGAGACGTTCGGCGTCGATGCCCTGCGCTACTTCCTCATGCGTGAAGTGGCATTTGGACAGGATGGCTCCTATTCACCCGAAGCGATCGTCACCCGCTGCAATGCCGAGCTGGCAAACAGCTTCGGCAACCTTGCGCAGCGCAGTCTCTCCATGATTTTCAAGAACATGGACGGCGTAGTTAAAGCAGGACTGCCGCAGAGCGAAGCCGACGCCACGCTGTTTGCAGCGGTCAAGGACGGCATCGCTGGCTTGCGCAAGAGCTTTACCGACCTTGCGTTCAGCGAGGGTCTGGAAAGCTGGATGCGCGCCGTGTTCGCCTGCAACCAGTACGTCGACGAGCAAGCCCCCTGGGCGCTGCGCAAGTCCGATCCCGAACGGATGGAAGCGGTTCTCATGGTGCTCTTCCAGGTCGTGCGCGATCTCGCGATCGCCGTGCGTCCTGTCGTGCCCACGGCGATCGACAAGCTGTTGGACCAGATGGGGCAGGGTGCCGATGCCCGCAACTACGAGGCCCTGGATTCTGCTGATTGGTTCACGGCGCTCACCGCGTCGGGCTACAAGGTGGACAAGCCGCAGGGTGTATTCCCGCGGCTCGAACTGCCTGAGGAAGCTGCAGCCTGATGCTGATCGATTCCCACTGTCATCTGGAATACGAAGGTCTCGTCGAAGATCAGCAGGGCATTCTGGAGCGCGCCCGGCAATCGGGCATTCGCGGATTCCTGAATATCTCCACCCGTCAGAGTGAATGGGACCGCGTGGTTTCCACCGCCGCGCGTGAGGATGACGTCTGGGCGTCGGTCGGCATTCACCCGCATGAAGCCGATCAGCATGCCGATCTGGGCGAGGGCGCTTTGCTCGAGGCGACCGGGCACCCCAAGGTCATCGCCATTGGCGAAACCGGGCTGGACTACTACTACGACAAGTCCGACCGCGCCGTGCAGCAGGACCTGTTTCGCACCCATATCGGCGTTGCGCGGCAGACCGGTCTGCCGCTCATAATCCATACCCGCGATGCGGAAGAAGATACGGTGCGCATCCTTGAAGAGGAAATGGGGAAGGGGGACTTTCCCGCCCTCATCCACTGCTTCACCGCTTCGGCCGATTTTGGCCGGAAGGTCCTCGACCTGGGCCTGACGATTTCACTCTCGGGCATCGTAACCTTCAAGAATGCCAGGGACTTGCAGGAGTTCGCGAAGGTTATTCCCCAGGACAGACTGCTGGTTGAAACCGACTCGCCGTTCTTGGCGCCCGTGCCGCATCGCGGCAGGAAGTGCGAACCGGCCTATACTGCCGACACGGCGCGCTTTGTGGCTGATCTGCGCGAAACTTCGCTTGAAGACCTCGCCTCAGCTACAACGCATAACTTCTTCTCACTGTTCAGGAAAGCGACGGCGTGAAGGCGATCATCCTTGGCAGCGGGACGTCGACCGGTGTTCCCCGGCTTGGGGGTGAACATGGTGCCGACTGGGGGCTTTGCGATCCCGACGAGCCCAAGAACCGCCGCACGCGGGTATCGGTACTGCTGGAAAGCGACTCGGGTGGACGCATTCTGATCGATACGCCTACCGATTTGCGCGCCCAACTCCTGGCCAACGACATTCATCGCATCGATGCGGTGTTCTGGACCCACGATCATGCCGATCACTGTCACGGCATCGATGACTTGCGGCCGCTTCGCTACGGCCGCGCCGGACCGATCCCGGGCTTTGCCGCATCAGAGACCGTCCGCCGCTTGCGCCAGCGCTTTGGCTACGTTTTTGCCGGTCAGCACGGCTATCCGACGCTCGTCAGCCTCGACAATCTCGACACCATCCGCCTGTGCGAAGGCTTTCGCGTCGATCACGTCCAGATGCCGCACGGACCAGCGCAATCGACCGGCTTTCGCTTTGACTGCGACGGTAAGACAATAAGTTACGCGACAGATTTAAGTGAGATCACCAAGGGAATGATCGATCTTTTCTACAGGTCCGACATCCTGATCGTCGATTGCCTGCGCCGCGAGCCGCATCCCACGCATGCCCATCTTGCCATGTCACTTGAACTCGCCGAAGCCTGCCGCGTCGGCTCTACGGTTCTCACGCATCTCGACAAGAGTATGGATTATGCGACACTTTCGGGGGAAGTTCCCGAAGGCGTTCAGGTGGCATACGACGGCATGGTGATATCCGCATGAACACGACGGCGATGATCATCTCGATCATTTCCGTGCTCGGCGCGCTGATCCTCGTGACAAGCAATGCGCGTTTCCGAGAGCTTGGATCGCGGCGCATGATCCGGCTTGGATGTATCTGGGCAGCCATCATCGTCGGCCTGATGCTGATCATTCAGCTGACGGGGCTGCGAATAGAGCAGTGAGCCTTTGGGAAGAACAACCGACATTCGGGCAGATTCTCACCGCTACTCCACGTCTTAATTTACATAAGATGTATTATCGTCTTCATTGATCGCCGAAGCCGGAACCGCAGATAATGACCGATACCCGCCACGCACACCTTGACCGCCTGCTATCGATCATGGCCCGGTTGCGTGATCCGCAAAATGGCTGCGAGTGGGATCGCGCCCAGAACTTCGCGACTATCGCTCCGTATACGATCGAGGAAGCTTACGAAGTTGCCGACGCCATCGAGCGCGAAGATCTCCAGGCCTTGCGTGACGAACTCGGCGACCTCCTGCTTCAGGTCGTCTTCCATTCGCGCATGGCTGAGGAAGACGGTCATTTCGCTTTCCCGGATGTCGCTGCCTCCATCGCCGACAAGCTGGAAGCGCGCCATCCCCATATCTTCGGCGATGATACTTCCGGCGATAGCCAGACAGATCGCTGGGAAAAGCTGAAGGCGCAGGAGCGTGCGGCCAAGGGAGCGGACAGCGCCGTTGCCGGTGTTGCCATGTCCCTGCCGGCACTTATGCGCGCGGAGAAGCTTCAGAAGCGCGCGGCTCGCGTTGGTTTCGACTGGCCCGATCCGAGCGGTGCGGCCGACAAGGTCCGCGAGGAAATGGATGAGCTGGCCGAGGCCTCCGAAGATCACAAGCTCGAGGAAGCCGGGGATCTGCTGTTTGCTGCCGTCAATCTGGTACGGCTCAACGGCATCGCTCCCGAGGAAGCCTTGCGCGCCGCCAATGCCAAGTTCGAGCGTCGGTTTCGCGCAATGGAGCAATTATCGGCTTCCGAAGGCAAGAATTTCAAGGACCTGGACCTCGAATCGCAGGAATCCTATTGGCAGTTGGTCAAGGTTTCAGAGCGCCTGAAATCGGCCTAGTTCACGTTCAGCCAAGCGCACCTGCAAGCGCAGCAGCGGGCCATCGATGCCCTCTCCCGCATCTTCTTCCGAAATCACTTCGCCGCGCGCGTGCAGGAATGCAAGGCGCTGGCCATCAGCAGCGGGAATCAGGAAGGAATAGACCTTGGAATCCGCGGTCAGCGCGTGGCCGACGACTTCCAGGAGGTTTTCGCAACCTTCCCCAGTGACCGCTGATATCGGGACAATCGCCTCATCCTCGCGGTGGGCGATGGCTTCTCGCAGCTTCTCGGCATGTTCCGGGCCGAGAAGGTCCCACTTGTTCCAGAGCTCGATGATCGGAATTCCGGGCTCAGCACCCTCTTCTGCATCTTCGCCAAGCTCTCCGCCGAGTACGCCAAGATCGCTCAGGACATCGAGAACCTGGCGCTTCTGGGCATCCGTGTCGGGATTGGCGATGTCGCGGACATGCAGGATCAGGTCGGCCGCCGTGACTTCCTCCAGCGTGGCCCGAAACGCCGCGACAAGCTGGGTCGGCAGGTCCGAGATGAAACCCACGGTGTCCGACAGGATCGCTTTATCGACACCCGGCAGGCGAATGGCGCGCATCGTCGGGTCGAGCGTTGCGAAGAGCAGGTCCTGCGCCATGACGCCAGCGCCGGTCAGGCGATTGAACAGGGTCGATTTGCCCGCGTTGGTGTAGCCGACCAGGGCGACGATCGGCCACGGAGCCTTCTCGCGACGATCCCGATGGAGCCCGCGCGTACGGCGGACCTGTTCGAGTTCACGCCGGATCTTCGCCATGCGGTCGCGGATCATGCGGCGGTCGGCCTCGATCTGCGTTTCGCCGGGGCCGCCCAGGAAGCCGAAGCCGCCGCGTTGCCGCTCAAGGTGGGTCCAACTGCGCACGAGGCGTCCGGCCTGGTAATCGAGGTGTGCCAGTTCGACCTGCAGTCGTCCTTCGGCCGTCGCCGCGCGCTCGCCAAAAATCTCGAGGATCAGGCCCGTACGGTCGATTACCTTGCGCTTGAGCTTCTCTTCGAGGTTGCGTTGCTGGATCGCCGACAAGGAACCGTCGACGATGATCAGTTCGGCCTCGTTCAGTTCACAGGCCGTTCCGATATTCTGGATCTGGCCTTCACCGAACAAGGTGCCGGCGCGCGGTTCGCGAATCGGAATCGCCACGGCGTCAGCAACAACGAGGCCGATCGCCAGTGCGAGGCCCTTGGCTTCTTCAAGACGCGCTTCGGGGTCGAGATCCCCCTTCCCTCGCATCTGCGGATATACGACGAGGGCACGCGCGCCGCGCGTGACCTCGCCCTTGAGTTCGTCGTTCAATTCAGTTCAGCTTCACGCTCAATCTTCGGCTTCTTCTTCATGCGCCTGAAGATCGACCGGAGTCACGGGCTGAATCGTCGAAACGGCATGCTTGTAGGCCAGCTGCACATAGCCTTCACGTTCGAGCAGCATGCAGAACAGGTCGTATGCAGCAACGCGGCCCTGCAGCATGACGCCGTTGATCAGGAACATCGTGACCTGAACGCCGGCGCTACGGATGCTGGAGAGGAACACGTCCTGCAGGACGCGAGTCTTCTTGGACGCATCGCCACCACTGGCGAACTGGGCGGCATCGACCGGGGTCGAGGGCATGATCGTGGAGATCGCGTGCTTGTATACGAGCTGCGACTGGCCATCGCGGCGCAGCAGGATCGAGAAGTTGTCGAACCAGGTGACGATGCCCTGAAGCTTCACGCCCTTGACCAGGAACATGGTGACCGGAGTCTTGTTCTTACGCAAAAGATTGAGGAACTGATCCTGAAGATTCTGCCCCTTGCCTGCGGAAGTTCCCGCCGTGACGGGGGGCTTCGCCGGTTCGGCAGTTGCTGCCGCCGCAGGTTTGGTTCGCGCAGTAAGCGTACGTCCAGCCATGTATTTGCTCCATCTTTTTGGCGGCCGCTAATGCGGTCCGCGATCTGGCCGTGGGAACCCCACGACCGTTACCGAATCAAAACCTACCGAGCTGCTGCAGTGCAGTAAATGCGAAAAAATATGTCAGGGCTATTACATTTCGTCCTCTGGATCGCCCTCTCGCCGCTCGGACATGCCGAGCAATTTGAGTTTGCGGTGCAGAGCCGACCGCTCCATGCCGATGAACGAAGCCGTCTTCGAGATGTTCCCCGAAAAGCGCCGGATCTGAACTTTCAGGTACTCGCGCTCGAAGCTCTCGCGGGCTTCGCGCAAGGGCGCGCTCATCATGACTGACACGCCGGCATCGCCTTGCGAGCGGTTGTTGAAAATTTCGGGAGGCAGCATGTCCACCTCGATCGTCTCGAGTTTTTCACGCGGTGCCATGATGACCGTACGCTCGACCACGTTTCGCAACTGGCGCACGTTACCCGGCCACTCATAAGCCTGCAGTGCCGTCATCGCCTCGCCGCTCACTCTTGGCGGCGGCACCCCCTGCTCATTGGCGTAACGGGCGAAGAAGTGATCGATGAGCGCTGGAATGTCGTCGCGACGCTCGCGAAGGGCCGGGATCGTCACCGGCACCACGTTGAGACGGTAGAAAAGGTCTTCGCGGAACCGACGATCGGCGATCTCCTTCTCCAGATCGCGCGAGGTTGAGGAGACGACGCGCACGTCCACCCGAATTTGCCGCGAACCGCCGACGCGCACGAACGCCTGATCGGTCAGGACCCGCAAGATGCGCGCCTGGGTCGAGAGCGGCATGTCGGAGACTTCGTCGAGGTAGAGTGTGCCTCCGTCCGCGGTTTCGAGAAGGCCGGGACGGACGAGCGCACCATCCGCTTCCTCTCCGAACAGTTCCTGCTCGAAGCGCTCAGGGGTGATGCGGGCCGAGTTGACGCTGACGAAGGCATTGCTTGCGCGCGGGCTCCAGGCGTGAAGCAGGCGTGCGGCGACTTCCTTGCCCGATCCAGCCGGCCCCGTAATCAGCAGGCGGCTGCCGGTGTTGGCCACGCGCTTGAGGGTCGCCCTCACCTGGTTGATGGCGCTGCTCGAACCGGTGAATTCCTCACCCGTCGGGAAATCCTGCTTGAGCTGCGCGTTCTCCCGCCGCAGCCGTTCGGTCTCGGTCGCGCGTCCGACGAGGTGAAGTAGCTTTTCCGCTTCGAAGGGCTTCTCGATGAAATCGACAGCGCCCCGACTGATCGCTGCAACCGCTGTGTCGATATTGCCGTGGCCGGAGAAAATGATGACCGGAAGCTCCGGCTCACGCAGTTTGATCGCATCGAGCACCTCGAGCCCGTCCATCGGGCTCCCGTGGAGCCAGACGTCCAGCAGGACCAGCGAAGGCCTGCGAGCGTCGATCGCCGCCAGAGCCGATTCACTGTCGCCCGCCGTGCGACATTCATAACCTTCGTCGCTGAGCACGCCTGCGACCAGTTCGCGGATATCGCGTTCGTCGTCGACGATCAGGATTTCGAGAGCCATGATAGATTCTTCTTTGTTTGTTTGAACTTGGGAAGATGATTTGATGCCGTCACTCAGCCGCCTCCGGCTTGCGGCTCTGCGCGAGAGGATCGGTCGCGAAGCGCATGGTGACAGTCGTTCCGCCACCCTCGGTCGGCATGAACTGCATGTCTCCGCCGTGTTCCTCGATAATCTTGTTCACGATGGCGAGGCCAAGGCCGGTGCCCTTCTCCCGCGTCGTGACGTAAGGTTCGATGATGCGTTCGCGGTCCTGCGAAAGACCGACGCCGTTGTCGGCTACCCGTACGACGATTGAACTGCTATCGGCAGTTACCGCCACAGCCACTTTGCCCTGCCAACCTTCAGGTGCATCCTTCGTTTTGGATTCAATGGCTTCAACCGCATTTTTGAGCACGTTCGTCATTGCCTGTCCGAACTGGTGGCGGTCACAATCGATGGTTCCGATGCCCGGATCGCTCGAGAACGAGAACTGGATGTCGGGGCGGGCGATCTCCTGCAGGAAGAGCGCCTGGCGGGTGAGTGCGACCGGATCCTCGGCGCGGAACACGGGCTTGGGCAACCGCGCAAAGGACGAGAACTCGTCGACCATCTTGCGCAAGTCACCGACCTGACGGATGATCGTCCTCGTCAGATCCTCAAAAAGCTCTGGATTATCAACTATCTGCTTTCGATATCTGCGGCTAAGTCTCTCTGTGGCCAATTGGATTGGCGTGAGCGGATTCTTGATCTCGTGCGCGATGCGGCGCGCGACATCGGACCACGCTGCAGTCCGCTGATCGAGCAGCTGGCGGGTGATATCCTCGAAGGTAATGACGTGGCCGGTGGCATCGCGGCTCGTCTTGACGGCGAGGGTAAGCAGTTCGCCGTTGCGATTGTACTGCACGATCCCGGCGGCACCGCCCGCCTCCACCAGATCTGCAAGGCTCGGGGCCAGGTCAGCAAGCGCCATGCCCTCAGGCACCTGCTCATCGCGATCGGTCAGAAGCTTGAGCGCCATGCTGTTCATCAGCAGGATGCGATTGCGCTCGTCGAGCGAGATGATCCCCGAAGTCACGGACTCAAGAACCGCCTCGATGAACACACGCCGTTCGTGAAGCTGGCGGTTGACGCCGAGCAGCGCCTGCGTCTGTTTCTCGATTTGTGCGGTCATGCGGTTGAACGCGCGGTTCAGCAGGCCGATTTCATCGGCACCCGTACGCCCTTCAATTCGCAGCGAAAAATTGCCGCTCCCGACACTTCGGGCCGCGTCCACCAGTTCGTAAAGCGGCTTGACCTGGCGGTCGGCGAATCTGAGCGCAAACCACACGGCAAGCCCAACCAGTGCGAGCGAGGCAACGAACAGGGCCACGTTGAAGCGCAATTGCAGAACGCGGGCTCGATTGGAGAGGACCTCGTAGGCCTGGACGATGTTCTCTGCATGCTGGCCCTGGCTCAACGAGACGAGGTCGTTGCTTCGGGCCGCATAAAGATAGACGCCGGAATCGCGTTCGATGGGAACGACCGCGACGATCTTGTTGGCGTTCGAGGTCACCACCATCGGCTCGCCCTTTTCGAGCCGTTGCAGGACGTCCTCGCCAATCCGCTTGTCCTCGGAATTGCCCTCCGGATCGACGATGATCGGCGTGCGCTGGTTACCGTCGGGGCCCACCTGGATGATCGCCGAAAGGCTGAGATTACGGCGATAGACCTGATCCGCATAGAACGCCTGGAACGCCGGGCTGGCGATGGGATACTGGCTGAGCATCGTGCGCGCATCTTCGGCCATCGCCACGGATTCGTAGCCTACGTCGCGCTGGGTCTGCTCGTAATAGCCTCTGGCCAGCTTGTTCGCGTTCTCCAGCAGGCCGCGAGAGCTGTCCGAAAACCAGAACTCGACGCCCGACTGGAACAGCCAGGAGGCGAACACCACGACGAGAAGGGTCGGGACGGCCGAAATCAACGAAAAGATGAACACGAGCCGCACGTGCATGCGCCCGGTCCCGCCGATATGCTCTGCTGCCCGCCTCAGGGCCATGCGACGGCCCAGCAGGACCAGGATCGCCATGGCCGGGACCAGCGTGCCGATCAGCAACGAGGCGGTGATGTTGGACGGCAGGAGCTGCCCTTTGTCTGCACCGTTGTTCAGGGCAAACCAGGTGGTGGCCGTCATGATCAGGAATGCTACGACGGAGAGCACCTCCATCATGGCGAAAAAGTTCGCCCGGCGCGCCGTGACTTGCATTCGACGCCACCAGCGAGGCCATGCGCGCTTCTTTGCGGATTCCTCGATCATCGTTGCACCGTTACAACACTACTGTTGCGGTGTCGCAAGAGGCTTTCCACCGATTTCGGCTTAGGGACGACGCGCAAAGGCTTCCGGGTCGAGTTCGAGTTCGCTGAGGCGCTTGCGCAAGGTGTTGCGGTTGATGCCCAGGGCATGGGCTGCGCGCAATTGATTGCCACCGGTTTCCTTGAGGATTTCCGCGAATAGCGGGCGCTCGAAAGCGGCCATCGCCGAGGCGTAGATCGAGCCATCGGCAGGCCGTTCTGCCGCCAGCCATTGCGAAACGGCGGTGTCGATATCGACCGCCGACCCGTCCCCTGCACCGGCCTGCGAGCCCTGGCTCTCAGCCGCGAGGAGCGGATTGATGCTCTCAACGTCGATAGCATCTTCGCGCGCGAGCAGAGCCAGGCGATAAATGAAGTTCTTGAGTTCGCGCACGTTGCCGCGCCACGGCTGCTTGCGCAGCAGTTCCGCAGCTTCCGACGTCAGCTGGCGCTTGGGAAGCCCTTCGTTCGCGGCGTGCTGGAGGAAATGGCGCGCCAGAACCTCGATGTCTTCCGGCCTGTCGCGGAGCGGCGGCATGCTGATGGGCACGACATTCAGACGATAGTACAAGTCCTCACGGAAGCGCCCCGCGGCGATTTCCGGCTCCAGGTCCTTGTTGGTTGCGGCGATGATCCGCGCGTCCAGCTTGATCTCCTCGCGTCCGCCGACACGCCGCACGGTCCCCGATTGCAGTGCGCGCAGCAGACGGGTCTGCGCCTGCATCGGCATGTCGCCGATTTCGTCAAGGAACAGGGTGCCACCCGCAGCCTGCTCGAACTTGCCTTCATGCCGGGCGACTGCGCCGGTGAAGGCGCCCTTCTCGTGCCCGAACAGCTCGCTCTCGATCAGTTCAGCAGGGATGGCCGCGGTGTTGACTGCGACAAACGGCCCTGTCCGCCGGTTACCCAGCTGATGGATAGCTTCTGCGACGAGTTCCTTGCCGGTGCCGGATTCTCCGAGGATCAGAACGGTGAGATCGTTGCGCAGGACGCGCGTGATCATCCGGAACACCGACTGCATCGCCGGGCTCCTTCCTACCAGCGGCAATCCGTCGCCAAGCGGTTCGTCGCCATCATGGACGTTGCCCTGCCCGTTGCCGGCTGCCTGCCTGACCGTCCGGGCCAGTTCGTCGATGTCGAAAGGCTTGGGAAAATACTCGAAGGCGCCGGTATCGGTAGCACGTACCGCGGTGTCGAGAGTATTCTGCGCCGACAGAATGACCACCGGCATGTCGGGCCGCAGGGACCGTACCCGTTCGATCGTCTCGATACCATCGCCATCGGGGAGCATGACATCGGTTACCATGGCGGAAAACGTCTGTTGCGCGATCAGGCGATCGCGTTCCTCGATGGTCTGGCAATGAACCACATCGAAGCCTTCGGCCTCGAGCGCAGCCGTGATGACGATGGCGATCGACATGTCGTCTTCGACAAGCAACACGCTCATGCGCCGGCCCTCCATTTCATGAGCTTCTTGCGGGTCTCTCGGGCAAGCGGAAGATGGACGCGGAAGTGCGTCAGCCCTGTCTCATCGTCCCGATCATGGGTGATCCGTCCATTCATGTCGCGCACCAGCTTGCGCACCAGCGGCAGGCCGAGCCCCTGCCCCGACTTCTTGGTCGTGACGAAAGGCTCGAAGATGTGATCGCGCATGGATGCGTCGACGCCCGGGCCATTGTCGGAGATCCGCAGTTCCACAGGCAGGCGGATCGGCTTGCCTGAAGCCGTTGTGTGGAGTTGCAGGCCGCTGGCGAAGCGCGTGCGGATCGTGACCGTCGGCTGCTCGACCTCCCGGCAGGCTTCCATGGCGTTCGAGACCAGATTGATGATGACCTGAACCAGTCCATCGGGATTGCCGAGTACCGCCGGAAGCGACGGATCGAACTCCTCCACGAGCCGGACCGGGCTCGGATGGGTTGCGGAAGCAGCGCCGATTACGTCAAGGGCACGGCGCGCAGACTCGTGCAGGTTGCACGGCTCCACCGGCGAGGCCGTGCGCCCGCTGAGCTGCTGCATCTGATCGATGAGATTGGCGATGCGATCGACTTCGGAAGTGATCAGGTCGGTCAGGGCCCGGTCGCGCTCGTTCACCTTGCGGGCAAGAAGCTGAGCGGCCCCCCGGATACCAGCCAGCGGGTTCTTGATCTCGTGGGCCATGATCTCCGGTCCGCGAACCACGGCATTATCCACACCGCCGGAATCATCGCCAAGCGCTTCGGTGGCGCTGTTATCGTGGATCGTGAGTACCTGCCACCCGAGCGTATCGGCCACGGGCGCGACATTGATATCGATCCGCCGCGCCCCTCGCCCTTTCACCGCGACCACGACTTCACGCGCGGAAACCGGGGTTTCGTAGTCGTTGAGCCGTTCGAGCAGCCGCGGGTCGGAAAACGAAATGACCTGTGCCAGCGAACTTCCGACAAGACGGCGCAGCGACTGACCGAAGAACTGCTCGGCCGCCGGATTGACCGAAGCGATCCGCAATCCCGGTTCCAGCAGGATCACGGCAAGCGGAAGGCTCGCCAGCAGCCGGTTGGCCTCGGGCAGGACCGTCCGGGAAAGCAGGCTCATGCGGCCTGGCGCTCCCGATAAGGGGCGTAGAATTCGGCCAGGGCCCGCAGAACCTCGTCAGGATCGGCGATGAAGTTCACCTTGTTGCGGAATTCCGCCGATCCGCGCACGCCCTTGATATACCAGCCCAAGTGCTTGCGGGCCATTTTGACACCGGTGTCAGCGCCGTAATGCTCGAGCATCTGCTCATAATGGCTGCGGATGATCTCGTACTGGCCGGCAATGTCCGGATCGGCCGAGACAGTCTGTCCGCGCCACCACTGCATGACTTGGCCGAGGAACCATGGGCGACCGTAGGAGCCGCGTCCGATCATCAGGCCATCGGCGCCGGATTGCTCCAGAGCCATCGCCGCGTCGTCTATGGTGCAAATGTCGCCGTTGACGATCACGGGGATCGAAACCGCATCCTTGACGCTGCGGACGAAGGCCCAGTCGGCCTCGCCTTTGTACATCTGGTTGCGCGTGCGCCCGTGAACGGTGATCATCTGCGCCCCGAGATCCTCGGCGATGCGCGCGAGTTCCGGCGCGTTGAGGCTATCGTGGCACCAGCCCATGCGCATCTTGACGGTGACGGGCACCTTCACCGCCTTCACCGTCGCCTCGATCAGCCGCGTTGCCAGCGGTACGTCGCGCATCAGTGCCGAACCGGCATCGCCGTTGACGACCTTGCGCACCGGGCAGCCCATGTTGATGTCGATGATCGCTGCGCCGCGGTCCTCGACGAGCTTCGCGGCCTCCGCCATCTGCTCTGGTTCGCAGCCGACGAGTTGCATCGAGACCGGATCCTCGATCTTGTCCCACATCGCCTTCTGGATGGAGACCCGCGTTTCGCGGATCGCGGCCGGACTCGCGATCATCTCGGTGACATTGAGCCCCGAGCCGAACCCGCGCACCATCCTGCGGAAAGGCAGGTCCGACACGCCTGTCATCGGCGCGAGCACGACCGGACAGTCGATCGTCACGGGACCGACCTTGATGGGCTTGAGAGCCGGAGGCTGGGGCAATTGGATCATAAAACGTGCAGTGCTGCCTAAAAAACAGGCAGCGCATAGTGGATTGCCCTCTCCTCGGCAAGCGATTACCGGCGATAGCGATGTCACAGGACACTTCATCCGCTGCCGAGAATATCGGAGCTCTCCCCCGAATCGCCGCCGTGGTCGTGGCAGCAGGCCAAGGCCTCAGGGCCGGACAGCCCCTCCCCAAGCAGTTTGCAATGTGGCGCGGCAAGCCGGTCGTGCGTCATTCGGTGGAGGCCTTGGCCAAGGCCGGCGTCGCACCGATCCTCGTCGTCATTCCCGAGGGAGCGGAGGAACTGGCAAATGGCGCGCTAGCCGGCATTGCCGGTGTCCGTTTCACCGTCGGCGGCGAGACAAGACAGCAATCGGTCCGCCTCGGCCTCGAGGTCCTGGGCGCCGATGAGCCCGATCGGGTGCTCATCCATGATGCGGCCCGCCCCGGTCTGTCCCCTGGTGTCATTGGCAGAATCCTTGAGGCTCTGGATCTCTCCAAGGCCGTCATTCCGGTCCTGTCCGTGGTGGACAGCCTTGCCCATTACGAGGACGGAGCCTCCGGGCCGGTCATGGGAGCGCCCGCCCGCCGTGAGGCGCTCCGCCGCGTCCAGACCCCGCAGGCATTCCACTACGCCGAGATTCTGGAGGCCCACCGCAAATGGTCCTCCCCCGCCGATGCCGGCGACGATGCGCAGGTTGCCCAGGCAATCGGCCTCGAGATCGCGCTCGTCGAAGGAGACGAAGCCTTGCACAAGCTGACCTTTGCTTCCGATTTCCAGCCTTCCGCACCGCCGGTGCGGGTCGGGACGGGCTATGACGTCCACCGTCTGGTCGAGGGCGAGGAACTCTGGCTCTGCGGCATCCGGATCGAGCATAGCCATGGGCTGTCCGGACACAGCGATGCCGACGTGGCGATCCACGCTCTCGTCGATGCCATGCTCGGCGCAATCGGTGCGGGCGACATCGGCCAGCACTTCCCGCCGAGCGACCCGCAGTGGCGCGGCGTGTCCTCCGACAGATTTCTCATCCATGCGGGCAATCTCGTAGCCAATGCGGGCTATTGCCTTGGAAACGCAGACATTACCATCATATGTGAATCACCGAGGCTTGGCCCGCACCGCGAAGCCATGCGCGCCCGCCTCGCGGAAATACTGAACGTCGATCCCGCCGTGATCGCCGTCAAGGCAACTACGACGGAGAAGCTCGGGTTTACCGGGCGCTCCGAGGGCATTGCCGCGCAGGCTGCAGTCTGCCTGTGCCGCATGTGAAAGGGACGATCATGAAACGAGGTTACAGATCCGCGGCCGGCATGATTGCAGCCATCCTTGCAATTGCACCGGGCGTTGCGGCTGCAGCACAGCCTGTCTGCCTCAGCAAGGGGGAGGCCCGCTCGCTGCTGACTTACGCCCTGCCGCAGGTTATCAGTGGGACGGGTAAGCGGTGTCAATCGCAGTTACCGGCCAATTCCTACTTGCGCACGCATGGTGAGGAACTGAAAGCGCGGTACGCTGCACAGAAGAACCGCTATTGGCCCGATGCACGTGCCGCCTTCCTCAAGTTGAGCAGTTCGAAAGACGCGCAGTTTGGCGAGTTTACCCGCAACCTTCCCGATGAGTCGCTGCAGCCGATCGTCGACATCGCCGTCGAAGGCATGGTAGCGCAGAACATCAAACCCAAGTCCTGCGACAAGATCGACCTTGCGCTCGACCTGCTGTCCCCTCTTCCGCCCGAAAATACCGCTGGCCTGATCGCGCTGTTCGTCGAAATCGGCGCACAAGCAGGCCGAAATGCCGCGCAGGCTGCCGACAAGCAGGCAAGCCTGGGCGGCTTTGCCATCTGTGAGAGCTGACATGGGCAAGAACGTACTTTTTCCGCAAGACCTCTACGATCTCGCAGAGCGCGTCATAAACGAGAACAAGGCGATCGGACGGACCGTCGCCCTTGCCGAGAGCTGCACTGGCGGCCTGGTCTGTGCGGCCCTGACCGAAGTACCTGGTTCATCCGCCGTGCTCGACCGTGGATTCATCACCTATTCGAACGAGTCCAAACAGGAACTGCTGGGCGTCCAGGACGACATTCTCGATGCTTTCGGCGCCGTATCGCCGGCCACGGCCTGGGCCATGGCACAGGGTGCGATCCGCCAAAGCCGCGCCGATGTCGCCGTTGCCATCAGCGGCATTGCCGGCCCCGAGGGGGGCTCGGAGATGAAACCCGTCGGAACCGTCGTCTTCGCCTGCGCCATTCGCGGCGAAGAAGAAGTGAATGCCGAGCAGAAGCTGATTGAAGGCAAGACCCGCGCCGAGATCCGGCATCAGGCGGCCATCGTCGCTCTGGAGTTGCTGCTTCCGCAAGCACACTAACAACGCGGTTTTCCGGGAATTCCGGACGCCCCCGTTACCTAAAGTAAGTTCGCCATGCCGTCGGTCACTTTAGGTAACCTGATGCAGGTCACTTTTCGTAACTGCAGTAACTTTTCGTAACCTCAGGACGTCTGCGGCTCGCCGTAAAGCTCGTGAGCGCGCGCCTCGAAGGCCGCGACCATCTTGCGGAATGCCTTGTCGAAGTACTGGCCTGCGAGCTTCTCGAACAGGGCATTGCGGAACGAGAAGCGCACATCGAACTCGATGTCGCAGCTGTTCGCGTCCACTGCATGGAATCGCCAGACATTGTCGAGATCGCGCATCGGTCCATCGACGTAGTGGACCTTGATCTCTTCGGCCCGCCGCTTCTCGACCCGCGAGGTGAACTTCTCGCGCAGGGCCTTGAAGCCGACCAGCATGTCGGCAACCATTTCACTGCCGTTGTCCGACTTGACCCGGGTGGCGACCACCCAGGGCAGGAATTCCTGGTAGCGGCCTACGTCCGCGACCAGATCGAACATCTGCTCGGCACTGTAGGGTAACCGGTGGACTTCGTGGATTCCGGGCACGTTCAGGCCTCGCCCGTCATGGCATTGTCTACACTGGACATTACTTGCGGCCCTTGGCCAGCCTTGCTTCGCGTGCCGCCCGCATCTCGGCGAAGTCTTCGCCGGCGTGGTAGCTGGAACGGGTCAGTGGCGAAGCGGCAACCTGCAGGAAGCCCTTCGCCCGCGCAATGGCGCCATAGGCGTTGAAGGCCTGCGGCGTGACGAATTCCTTCACCTCGGCATGCTTGGGGGTCGGGCGCAGATACTGCCCCATGGTGAGGAAGTCGATGTCGGCGCTGCGCATGTCGTCCATCACCTGGTGCACTTCCAGGCGCTCTTCGCCCAGGCCGAGCATCACGCCCGACTTGGTGAAGATCGAGGGATCGTGGTTCTTCACTTCCTCGAGCAGGCGGAGCGACGCATAATAGCGGGCGCCCGGACGGATCGTCGGGTACAGCCTCGGCACCGTCTCGAGGTTGTGATTGTAGACATCGGGGCGCGCAGCCACGATCGCTTCGATCGCCGGGCGCATCTTGCCGCGAAAGTCCGGGGTCAGGATCTCGATGGTCGTCGAAGGCGTGTTCCTGCGCAGCTCCTCGATCACCTTGACGAATTGGCTGGCCCCGCCGTCGGGCAGGTCGTCGCGGTCCACCGAGGTGATGACGATGTGTTCGAGGCCAAGCTTAGCCGCGGCTTCCGCCACGTGAGCAGGCTCATCGGTGTCAACACGGCCGGGCATCCCGGTCTTGACGTTGCAGAAGGCGCAGGCCCGGGTGCAGGTGTCGCCCAGGATCATGACCGTCGCATGCTTCTTGGTCCAGCACTCGCCGATATTGGGGCAAGCCGCTTCCTCGCACACGGTGTTGAGCTTGAGATCCCTCATGAGTTGGCGGGTTTCGCCATAGCCCTTGCTCGTCGGCGCCTTGACCCGGATCCAGTCCGGCTTGCGCTGCCGCTCGGGTTTCGGTTCGGGCTGCGGAACAGAGGAAAGATCGTTCATGGGGTCCAGATAGTCTCAAGTTTGCGCCCTTGCCAGTGCGAATATCCCGTTTATGGGATGCGGGCGCAAACAAGGAGCTCCCCATGACCGAAGCCAGTGATCGTGTCCTCGACCATCTCCTCGACGGCTATCGCCGCTTTCGCCAGACCGGCTGGACCCCCAACCGCGAACGTTGGGAGAGCCTGCGCGAAGGCCAGCAGCCGGAAGTCATGATCATTGCCTGCTCGGACAGCCGCGTCGATCCTTCGCAGATCTTCGACGTCGATCCGGGCGAGATCTTCGTCGTGCGCAACGTGGCCGCGCTGGTTCCGCCGTTCGAGAACACGCCCGGCCATCACGGCGTATCGGCAGCGCTCGAATTCGCGGTGCAGGTTCTCAAGGTGAAGGAAGTCGTGGTCATGGGCCACGGCATGTGCGGCGGCTGCAAGGCCGCGCTGACCCAGGAACTGCATGGCAACGAGCCGGGTGAAGGCGGTTTCGTCGCCAACTGGATCTCGCTGCTGGACGAAGCTCGCGCCCCGGTCGCCGACGAATTCGGCACCGAAGGTCGCCCCGCCGAGAAACAGATGGAACAGGCCGCGGTCAAGGTCAGCCTCGACAACCTGATGACCTTCCCCTGCGTACGCCGCAAGGTGAAGAACGGCGAGCTGACCCTGCGCGGCGCCTACTTCGCGATCTCCGATGGCATCCTGCACCTGATGGACAGCGAAACCGGCAAGTTCGAAGCGGTTTCCTGAGAATTGCGTCATTGCCCCCGGTGGACAACGATTGTCCACACGGGGACAGCAAGCGGACTGGCCAATAGAAAAAGGGCGCCGGATCGATCGATCCGGCGCCCTTTTCTCGTGATCGGCGAGCCGCCCGAAGGCGACCCGGACCGGATCAGGACTGCGGTGCAGCCGCAGCTGCCGGAGCAGCTGCCGGGGTCGCCTTGCTTGCAGCATAGGCCGACCACAACTTGGCGACGGGCGCGCGCGAACCGCTCACCTTTGCGAAGTTGGCCTGGGCCTCGGCATACTTGCCCAGCATCGCCTGCGCCATGCCGAGGTGCATGGCGACGGCATTGGCGTCGACGCCCGGCTTGCCCATCGCCATCGTGTAGAAGGTTTCAGCCTTGGCGGGCTGGTCGTAGCTCAGGAAGACGTCGCCGGTGCCGGCAATCGTCGCGCCGGTCGCACCCGGCTTCATCGCGTCACGCTCCTGCGCGGCGAGCGAAGCCTTGTCGGACGAGACGCGCGCCTCGGTGTTGGCCTTTTCGCCGGCGAGATCGGAGGCGCTGATCTTGCCCTTCGAAATGCCCGCGTTCATGATCTTCAGCGCTTCGCCCGGATAGGCGCGCGGATCGACGTTCTCGATGTACTCGAGATAGTCGCGCTTGTCGTTCATCGCGCCGGTCACGTACATTAGGCGCATGAGGTCGAGGTTTTCTTTGCTCGGCAGCGAGCCAAGCTGGCGAACGACCGAAATGGCGGCATTCCAGCTATCCGGCTTCGGGTAATACTGACCGAGCATCGCGGCGTATTCAGCCGAGGGCGCAAGCTGCTTGGCGTCGTAGGCAGCCTGAAGCGCAGTGCGGATCGAGGTCTCGTTGGGCTTGGCCCCGCTTGCCTTGGCCGCTTCCAGTTCCTTGTGCACGATGGCCAGGGCCGCCTGCGGGTTGTTGGAGCGCTTGTACGAATCGGCCAGGACTGCCTGGAGCATGCCCTGTGGATCGCGATACCCGCCGTCGTAAGCCGCCTGCAGCCAGCGAGCCGCTTCAGTGTACTGCTGGCTCTGGTAAGCGGTGACACCGGCAAGGTACTGTACCTGCCCCGCGGTTTCCGGACTCATCGCGCCGCTTTCGGCCATCATCACCAGACCGCGGTGCTGCATTGCGACATCGTTCATGAAGATGCCGACGTTGCGGGTGAGTTCGCCCTGCTTGAGCTTGTCGAGCGGCTCGCTAGCGGCGGCTTCGGCGGCCTTGAGCTTGGCAAGGATGCCACCCATCGCAGCGTCCACCTCGGCGCGTGCGGCAGCCATCGCGGGGTCGGTCTGGGCGGCACGGGCCTTGTCCGCAGCAGCCTTTACCGTGGGATCGCTCTGGGCCTCGGTTACCGTCTTGTCGATTTCGGCGGCAACGGCTGCATATTCCTTGGAAAACGAAGCCTTGGCTGCCTTCTTTTCTTTTGCGGCAACCGTGGTCGGGGCAGCGGCAACAGCCATGCCGCCGGCGAGTGCCATGGCAAGGGCAACTCGGGAAATCAGGAACTTGCGAGCCATAAAGGCCAACTCCTCTCAAGTCGTCAGACACAGTGGCCCGCGCCCGAAAGCGGGGCCTCGAAAATGTACGGCGCAGGTACTGACGGGGAAATGCGCCTTTGGCAACCTCGCTCTCGAACTAGAGACCCGCCGCTTAACGCTGTTTGAATGCGACTCACCGCAAGCGTTCAGACAGGCCTCGTCATGCGCCCGAGGCGTCCTTCCGGTGTTTCAACCCATAAGTGTGGAAAAAGATGCACTCAGCGCCTTCCCAAGGGCTGTTTCAGTGGCATTCGCCCGGCGCATGTCCTAGTGCCGAAAATCACCTTTCTCATCGAAGCAACGAACGACACAGCGCGTGAGCGACGACATCGACACTCTTGAACATACCGGCCCCGAGGGCGAGTACACCCGCATCGACATCGTCGATGAGATGAAGACGAGCTATCTCGATTACGCGATGAGCGTGATCGTGAGTCGCGCGCTTCCCGACGTCCGGGACGGTCTCAAGCCGGTGCATCGCCGCATTCTGTGGACCAGCCACGAAAACGGGTTCGTTTCCGGCAAGGCCTACCGCAAGTCGGCGCGTATCGTCGGTGACACCATGGGTAAGTATCACCCCCATGGCGACGCTGCGATCTACGACGCGCTGGCGCGCATGACGCAGGACTGGTCGATGCGCCTGCCGCTGATCGACGGTCAGGGCAACTTCGGCTCGATGGACCCCGATCCGCCGGCCTCGATGCGTTACACCGAGGCGCGCCTGGCCAAGGTGGCCGACGCCCTGCTTGCGGATATCGACAAGGATACCGTCGACTTCCAGCCCAACTACGACGGGGCGGAACACGAACCGCAGGTCCTGCCGGCGCGTTTTCCGAACCTGCTGGTCAACGGCGCGGGCGGTATTGCGGTCGGCATGGCGACCAATATCCCGCCGCACAATCTGGGCGAAGTGATCGACGGTTGCTTCGCGATGATGGACAATCCGGGGATCACCTCGGAGGAACTGTTCCAGATCATTCCGGGCCCGGACTTCCCGACCGCTCCGCTGATTCTGGGACAGGGCGGTGCGCGCAATGCCGCCGTGACCGGTCGCGGCTCGATCATGATGCGCTGCCGCCACCAGATCGAGGAAACCCGCGGCGACCGGCGCTCGATCGTCCTTACCTCGATCCCCTATCAGGTTGGCAAGTCCAACCTCGTCGAGAAAATCGCCGAGGCCGCCAAGGACAAGCGGATCGAAGGTATCTCCGATATTCGCGACGAATCGAACCGCGAGGGCGTGCGCGTCGTCGTGGACCTGAAGCGCGACGCCTCGCCTGAAGTCGTGCTCAACCAGATCTGGCGCAACACCCCTGCCCAGTCGAACTTCGCGGCGAACATGCTGGCGATCCGCGGCGGCCGCCCGGAAATCCTCTCGCTTCGCGACATCATCCAGGCCTTCATCCAGTTCCGCGAGCAGGTTATCACCCGCCGCACCAAGTACGAACTGAACAAGGCCCGCGACCGCGCGCACATCTTGCTCGGCCTCGTCGTCGCGGTTTCGAACCTCGACGAAGTCGTCGCGATGATCCGCAGTTCGTCGAACCCGGCCGATGCGCGTGCCAAGCTCCTCGCCAAGCAATGGCCGATCGGCGACATCGCGCCCTATATCCGCCTCGTCGAGGCGATCGAGCCGAATGCGGAAGAGGACGGCGGCACCTATCGCCTGTCCGAGACGCAAGTTAAGGCGATACTTGAACTTCGCCTCCACCGCCTGACCGCACTGGGCCGTGACGAAATCGGCGACGAGCTCAAGGAGCTTGCCATCGCGATCGAGGAATACCTCTCGATCCTGGCCGACAGAATCAAGCTTTACAATGTGATGCGCGAGGAACTTCAGGTCGTACGCGATGCGTACGCAACCCCGCGCGTCTCCGAGATTACCGCCGCTTTCGACGGGATCGAGGACGAAGACCTGATCGAGCGCGAGGACATGGTGGTGACCGTCACCATGGACGGCTACATCAAGCGCACCCCGCTCTCGACCTTCCGCGCCCAGAACCGAGGCGGCAAGGGCCGCGCCGGCATGGCGACCAAGGACGAGGACGCAGTGACGACGATGTTCGTCACCTCGACCCACAATCCGGTCCTGTTCTTCTCGACCGCGGGCAAGGTTTACCGCCTGAAGGTCTGGAAACTGCCGGAAGGTGGTCCGACCACGCGCGGCCGCCCGATCGTCAATCTGCTGCCCGCACTCGACAAGGACGAGACGATCCAGACCGTTCTCGCCCTTCCTGAGGACGAGGCCGAATGGGGCAAGCTCTCGGTCGTCTTCGCGACTTCGAAGGGCAATGTCCGCCGCAACTCGATGGACGCCTTCTCGAACATCCCGACCAACGGCAAGTTCGCGATGAAGTTCGACGAGGATGCGGACGATCACCTGATCGGCGTGGCCCTGCTCGAAGCGACCGACGACGTCCTGCTCGCCACTCGCCAGGGCAAGGCGATCCGTTTCGCCGGTGACCAGGTCCGCGAGTTCACGAGCCGCACGTCCACCGGCGTGCGCGGCATGACGCTCAAGGGAGACGACCGCGTCATCTCGCTGTCGATCCTCCACCGGGTCGGCACGGAATCGGAAGAGCGCGAGGAATACCTGAAGTTCGCTCCGTGGAAGGGCGAGAAGGAAGGCGAACCGGCCCTTTCGGCCGAGCGCTTCGCAGAACTGCAGGAACGCGAACAGTTCATCCTGACCGTCTGTGCCAACGGCTACGGCAAGATGTCCTCGGCCTACGAGTATCGTCGCACCGGACGCGGCGGACAGGGCATCACCAATATCGACAATATTGCCCGCAACGGGCCGGTCGTGGCGAGCTTCCCGGCAGTTCAGGCCCAGCAGCTCATGCTGGTCACCGACCAGGCCAAGCTGATCCGCCTCCCGCTCGAGACGATGCGCGTCATCGGTCGCAATTCGGCGGGCGTCAGGCTGTTTAACGTCTCGGCGAATGAGCACGTCGTCAGCGCCGTACGCCTCGACGAGGCGAACGAGGAAGAGGACGTCGTTACCGAAGCCGTTGAGGCAGCCGAAGGCGAAACGGCCGCAGCACCGGAAGCGCCCGAGACTCCGGAAGCCGGAGAATGAGTGAAGAACGGGCATTGTCCACCGAGACAATCGCCTACAAGGTCCTGACCGGAGCCCAATTGGCACGGCTGCTTGAAGACGGCAGTTTTCTAGGGGCTCCGGTCGATCTTGCCGATGGTTACGTCCATTTGTCCGCCGCGGGACAAGTCCAGGGAACGCTGGACAAGCATTTCGCCGGAGAGGATGACCTCTACATCGCCGGTATCGACCTCGAAGCGGTGTCCGATGCCCTCAAGTGGGAAGTCTCACGCGGGGGCGCCCTGTTCCCGCACCTCTACGCGCCGTTGCCGCTCAGCGCCGTAATTGCGCATGGTCCGGTCCGGCGCGAGCCGTCGGGACGCGTTATCCTGCCGGGCCGCGGCTGACCGTTACCGGCGCGAGCGCAGTTCCACCGTAACGCCGGTCGAAAGCATGAGGTTGCCGAAGTAGAAGAGCGGCCAGGCGAAGTGCGCCATCCATAGCTCGCGCTGCATGAGGCCGCCCCCGGCTATGGCCAACAGGTTCGCCGTCAGGATGACGACCGCCCCTGCTCCAACCCGGTAGCGCGGAAAGTTGCTTGCCCATGCGCTCGCGGCCATTCCGCCCACGGCGACCATGTAGACAAGCGCAGTAACCCGCATTTCCGGCGATGCGAGGAGAAATCCGATCGCCGGCGTAACCAGCAGGATCGCAGTAACGGCGGCTTTCTGCGACCCGGTGAGCGTCGGGCGGCGATGCGAGGCGAAGAGCCCGATGCCCAGGCCGAAGCCGATGATGATCAGGACGATCGAGGCGTAGGGCAAGTAGTCGTAGAGCGCCGTACCGATCCCCTCGCAGGCCAGCATGCCAGCCAACATCCGCGTATCGTTTCCGCGATGACGCAGGACAGCGTAGACCGCGAGCAACAGCAGCGGGGCCGCTTTGAGGCCGAGCAGGTAAAGGCCCGGGAAACGGCTGTTTTCCAACCATATGAAGGCCAGCGCAGCAAGCACGCTGCCCAGGAGCCAGGGCCTTCTTTCGATCAGTGCGCGCCTTGGCATTATCTGGGTCTTCCAATCCGGGTCAAATTCGTCGACTGCGCTTGTCACGGTTTTGGCACTTCATGCAATCCCTCTCGGATCGCCGCGCCAAATCTGCATTCCCTTTCGCTGCGCGCAAAGAGCCGCTAGGGGCCTTTGCCCATGACAGCACAACCCGGTTACGACGTTCACATTATCGGCGGCGGCCTCGCAGGCAGCGAAGCGGCCTGGCAACTCGCCCGGCGCGGCCTTCGCGTGCGCCTGTCCGAAATGCGCGGCACGGGCGAACGGAGCCCGGCGCACCAGACCGACGGCCTTGCCGAAATGGTCTGCTCCAATTCCTTCCGCTCCGACGACGACGAGAAGAACGCAGTCGGCCTGCTTCATCACGAGATGCGCCGCTGCGATTCGGTGATCATGGCGGCTGCTGCCTGTGCGCAGGTGCCTGCCGGATCTGCGCTGGCCGTCGATCGCGAAGTGTTCTCCGCCGAAGTCGAGGCGCGCCTGCAATCGCTGCCGACGCTCGACATCGTGCGAGAGCGGATCGACACCCTGCCCGAAAGCGGCCTGACAATCATCGCCACCGGCCCGCTGACCGCCGAAGCGCTTGCCGGCAGCATCGGCAAGGCCACGGGTTCGGACAGCCTCGCGTTCTTCGATGCCATTGCCCCGATCGTCTACCACGACACGATCGACATGGACATTTGCTGGAAAGCATCGCGCTGGGACAAGCCGTCCAAGTTCGGCGGTGAGGCCAAGGACTACATCAACTGCCCGATGGACAAGGACCAGTACCTCACTTTCCATCAGGCCCTCATCGATGGCGAAAAGACCGCGTTCAAGGAGTGGGAGGCGAACACTCCCTACTTCGACGGCTGCATGCCGATCGAAGTCATGGCCGAACGCGGCGTCGACACCCTGCGCTTCGGACCGATGAAGCCGGTAGGGCTCGACAACCCGCACTGGGCGACCGAAGAACATCCCAATGGGCGCTGGGCCTATGCCGTCGTCCAATTGCGGCAGGACAACAAGCTCGGCACGCTGTGGAACATGGTCGGTTTCCAGACCAAGCTCAAACATGCCGAGCAGGTCCGCCTGTTCCGCACCATTCCCGGCCTCGAGAACGCCGAATTTGCGCGCCTTGGCGGCCTCCACCGCAATACCTTCCTCAACTCGCCGATCCTGCTCGACCGCCAGTTACGCCTCAAGAGCGCGCCGCACGTGCGCTTTGCCGGCCAGATCACCGGCTGCGAGGGATATGTCGAGAGCGCCGCAGTCGGCCTGATGGCCGGCCTGATGACCGCAGCCGAACTGCGTGGCCTCGATTGGCAGGGACCTCCGGCGACGACGGCGATGGGCGCCCTGCTCTCCCACATTACCGGCGATGCCGAGGCGGAGAGTTATCAGCCGATGAACGTCAATTTCGGGCTGTTCCCGCCACTTCACGACGTCAGGAAGAAGCAGCGCAAGGAAGCCTATACCTCGCGGGCCAAGGAAGACATCGGAACCTGGCTGCAGACCCTGTCCCCGGCGGCCTGAGCCGGGTCAGCACGAGCAGCGCGGCTTGGGCTTGGGTTTGCGCGGCGGTGCCGTGCGACGAAACTCCTCGGGTGTCAGCCAGTCGTCGCCATTGACGTCGGCATGATCGAACTTGTCGACCGTGGTGACCGCCCATTCCTCGAAGGTGAGCAGGTTGTTGCCGTCCTTGTCGAGACTGCGGAAACCCGATGTGCGCGTCGATAGCATCTCGTTGCGGGTGATACGCCCGTCACTGTCGCGATCGTAGCGGCCAAAGCGCTGCTGCTCGCGACTGAGTTCGGTGGCCTCGGGCGGCTCCGGTCCGACGAGATCCTCGATCGAAGCGCTGGGAAATTCGTCGGGTTCCGCCGACGCTTCCTCCGGCGGGGGAGCCCCCTCCTCCACTTCGGCGCGGCCCTGCATCCAGAACAGGCCGAGCGAGGCGAGCACCAGCGCCGCCAGAGCACCGAGCACCAATCTGTTCACGCGCGCCTCTGCATTACGCCGCGATGCCTAGTGCGGTGTTCTCCGCCTTTGAAATTACAATGTGGTCAGGAGGTCAGAAGCCGAGGATACCGAGCCGCATGGCCTTGAGCAGGGCGGCAGGCGACTGTGCGCCCTTCTCGGCGCCCCTGGCCAGACGGGTCTGCGCCAGTCCATGCAGGACGAGCAACGGACGCAGCGACCGCGAAACGCGCGGTCGGCGCCGATCATCTGCTGCGATCATAACCCGCACGGCCTTGCTCTCATTCTTGTCGCGCAGGCGCGTGGCGAGATCCGTCATGGCCCATTTCCGGCCGATTGTCGCCGCAGCCTGCGCCTCTTCTGGTCTGCCTAGCGCCGATGCCAACGCGCCAAATGCAGCTCCGCGCCCCTCTACCATTTGAGCCAGCGCTTCGGGCGGCAAGGGCGCAGCACCCGTCAGGGCTTCCCAGCCATCGACGAGTGCAGAGAGCGCCTTGTGCTGCCCGTTCCAGCTCCGCAGCGCTGCCAGCAAGGGTTCTCCCGCGGGCCATTCGGATGCATCGCGCTCAAGGCTCTCGCGCCACCAGGCGAGGCGCAGCTGGGCCAGCATCGGTTCCTTCGAATGGCGCAGCAATCCGGCCAATCGCGTATCGAGAGCAAAGACCGCAAGCGTGGGCAGGCGCGCAGCGGAAGGGGCGTAGGCGAGCGCCAGCCTCTGGCTCAGCGGCAGAGTGGCAAGCAAGGCCTCTTCGATGTCGTTTTTGGACATCGCTCTTTGGGGGGAATCTTCGGTCACCGCGCCTCTCTAACCGTCGAGGCCGGATGTGCAAGGGCACCGAAATGCAACGCGATTTAACATCAATTAACTAAAATGTTTCATTTAACGCCAACCCCGTTGGGGTCAGATAGTGAATATTGGATTGAGGCGCCTTGAGGATATATCCCATGTTCCGACGTATCCGCAGCCTGATGAAGGGCCTGATCTCCGCAAGGAGCGGCAACGCCATGATGATGGTGGCCATCGGTATGCCTGCCCTCATCGGCGCCATGGGCTATGGCGTGGACACGGCGCAATGGTACATGTGGCAGCGCGAGTTGCAGCACTCGGTCGACCAGGCCGCAATCGGCGGCGCATGGGCCCTCGCCTACAGCGACGACGCCGACTACGAGACGCGGGCCAAGCAGGAATTCAACGCCAACCAGAAGATCACCGCTTCGTTCGCCAGCGCGCCAACGATCACGCTGGCGAACTTCGATGGCGGTGTAGCCAACAGCGTACTGGTGACGGCCACGGCCACCAAGAAGCTGCCTTTCACCGGCTTGCTGCTCAACCAGTCTGCAACCGTAATGGCGCGCGCACAGGCCCGGTTCAAGGAAGGCAACAAGTTCCACGCCTGCCTGATCACCCTGAAGCAGGACGGCACGACCTTCCAGATCGGCGGCAACGCCCACGTCATCGCCAATTGCGGGCTCGGCGCCCTTTCGTGCAGCGACGATGCCATCACCATCGACGGCAGCGCCACGGTGGAGACCACCTCGATTGCAGCCTGCGGCACGGTGGACGTGCCTGAAAGCCTGAGCGGCACAGTCACCGAAAACGCGACGGGCCTGTCCGACGTCTATTCCGACATTCCGATCCCGGAGCCGGACTCCAGCACCAAGGACCAGACAAAGGCGAAGTATTGCGAAGGTAACGGCAACAAGGCGATCGCCAACCTTTTCCCCGGCAAGTACACCGGCGGCTACATCGCGAAGTGCGCCACGACCTTCAATTCCGGCATCTATTTCATCGACGGCGGCACGCTGGACCTGTCCACGAATGCGACGGTCGTCGGCAAGAACGTACTGTTCGTGCTGCGCAAGGGCGCGAAGATCAAGCTCGGCGGCGAAGGTGCAACGGGCTCGATCACGCTGACGCCGATGCAGGCTGCAGACTTCCAGAGCACGCCTTATGCGGCCGACGCAGATCGCCTCTCGCAGATGCTCTTCATGGAAGACAAGACGGACGAAACCGAGCCTGCCGCGCACCAGATCAACGGCAATACCAACCTCAATATCGAAGGCGTTCTGTACCTGCCCAACGGCGACGTGCAGATCAACGGCGATTCCGGAACGACCAGCAAGCTGTGCTTCCAGATCTCGGCCTATACGCTCGACATTCGCGGCAGCGCCTATCTGCGCACCCTGTGCGACTATGAGGACAGCTCGGTTCTCGGAATGTCCACTCCCATCGTGAGGCTCGTGGCATGATCGTTCATGGATTGCGCAGCATGGTTCGCGACCTGCAAGGCGTGATGGCAATCGAAACGGCCATCGTCGCGCCGGTAATCGTGCTGATGGCGCTCGGCACCTTCGAGGTCGGTCGCATCGTCTCGCGCCAGCAGGAATTGCAGAGCGCGGCAAGCGAGGCCGAAGGCATCGTGTTGGCAGCGGCGGCCGGATCGGGCACATCTTCGGACACGATGAAAAGCGTCATCAAGGACTCGCTCGGTCTTGCCGACAACGAGGTTACGCTGCAGCAACGCTTCCGCTGCAACCTCTCCAGCCAGCTGACCACGGACGCCTCGACCTGTGACACCGATCAGCCGATCTACCAGTATGTCCTGCTCGACGTGACCGATACCTATACGCCGATCTGGACCCGCTTCGGGGTTGGCAAGGCCCTCAACTATCGTGTCGAACGCACGATTCAGGTGCAGTGATGAGCAGTATCCTCAAACAACCGCGTCCTGGACGTTTCACCCGCGACGAGCGAGGCGGCGTTCTGGTCGAGTTCGCACTCCTGGCGCCGCTCTTCTTCACATTGCTGATCGGCGTGCTCCAGATCGGGATGCAGATCCAGAACTGGAACGCGATCCGCAATCTCGCCTCGGACGGCGCGCGATTTGCAGTGGTTGAGTATCAGCGCGGCCATGCCAGCCAGGCCGACCTGATCTCAACGTGGATGCGCTCACGCGGGGTCGGCTCGCGCTACAACCTCAACACCGACCGTCTCGGCATTACCGTTACGTCCCAGACGAGCCGGATCACCGATGCGCTCGAGATGCAGATCAAGGTAACTTACGACGCGCCGGATTATCTGGCCTTCGTCCCGGGCAACCTGCTGCAGCTCACTTACAAGCGGCCGGTATTTCTCCTCAAGGACGCCTGAGCGCCCTCCCCGGCTGATCGGTACGCCAAGTCGGGTTTGCAACTAAGACATGGAAAAGGGCCGCCGGCATCGAACCGGCGGCCCTTTCATGTTCCCGACCGTGAAGGTCTGCGGGCTCAGCCCTGATAGCAGACCTTCTTGACCGCCTCGACGATGCGGGGCGTGTCGATCAGCGCGGCCTTCTCGAGGTTGGCCGCATAAGGAAGCGGCACGTCCTCGTTGCACACGCGCAGGACCGGGGCGTCAAGATCGTCGAAGCCTTCTTCCATGCAGATCGCGATGACTTCCGAAGCGATCGAGCAGACCGGGAAGCCTTCCTCGGCGACGACCAGACGATTGGTCTTGGCGAGGCTTTCCAGGATCGTCTGCTTGTCGAGCGGACGCAGGGTGCGCAGGTCGATGACTTCCGCATCGATGCCTTCACCGGCCAGCTGTTCAGCCGCTTCAAGCGCCAGGCCGACACCGATCGAATAGGAAACGATCGTGACGTCCTTGCCTTCGCGCATGATGCGCGCCTTGCCGATCGGAAGAACGTGGTCGTCCAGTTCCGGCAGTTCGAACGAACGGCCGTAGATCAGCTCGTTCTCGAGGAAGACCACGGGGTCTTCGCTGCGGATGGCAGCCTTGAGCAGACCCTTGGCGTCCGACGCGTCATAAGGCGCGATGACCACCAGACCCGGAACGTTGGCATACCACGGACCGTAGTTCTGCGAGTGCTGCGCGCCCACGCGCGATGCCGCACCGTTCGGGCCGCGGAACACGACCGGGCAACGCATCTGGCCGCCCGACATGTAGTTGGTCTTGGCCGCCGAGTTGATGATGTGATCGATCGCCTGCATGGCGAAGTTGAAGGTCATGAACTCGATGACCGGGCGCAGACCGCCCATCGCCGCGCCGGTGCCGATACCGGCGAAGCCGTACTCGGTGATCGGCGTGTCGATGACGCGCTTGGGACCGAATTCCTCGAGCAGTCCCTGGGTCACCTTGTAGGCGCCCTGGTACTCGGCCACTTCTTCACCCATCACGAAGACGCGTTCGTCGCGGCGCATTTCCTCGGCCATCGCGTCGCGCAGGGCTTCGCGCACGGTCGAGGTCTTCATGTTGGTGCCATGCGGCACTTCCGGGTCCTTGCGCGCAGGTGCCGGAGCTTCCTCAGCCTTGGCCTTGGCGGGCTCGGACGATGCGGGCGCCGGGGTCGGAGCCGGAGTTTCCGAAACACTTTGGGCCACGGTCGAAGCATCCTCGCCCTCACCGGCGAGGACCGCGATCACGGTGCCGACCTTGACGTTCTCGGTTCCCTCGGGAACGACGATCTTGCCGATCGTGCCTTCATCGACGGCTTCGAATTCCATCGTCGCCTTGTCGGTCTCGATCTCGGCAAGGATGTCGCCAGAGGAGACTTCGTCGCCTTCCTTGACCAGCCACTTGGCCAGCTTGCCCTCTTCCATCGTCGGCGAGAGCGCGGGCATCTTCAGTTCGATCGCCATCAGTAACGCTCCACCAGGACGTCGGTATAGAGTTCGGACATATCGGGCTCGGGTGAATTCTCAGCAAAGTCTGCGGATTCGGCAACATCGGCGCGCACGCGCTTGTCGATCGCCTTCAGTTCAGCCTCGTCCACGCCCATTTCCATGAGCTCGGCCTTGGCATGCTCGATCGGGTCGCGCTTGTCGCGCACGCCCTGGACTTCCTCACGGCTGCGGTACTTCGCCGGGTCGGACATCGAGTGACCGCGATAACGGTAGGTGTTGAGTTCCATGAGAACCGGACCGTTGCCGCCGCGCACATGCTCGAGCGCGACTTCGGCCGCCTTGCGGACCTCGAGCACGTCCATGCCGTCGACCTGCATACCGGGGATGCGGAACGCCGTACCGCGACGGTAGAAGTGCGTCTCGGCCGACGAACGGGCGACTGCCGTGCCCATCGCGTACTGGTTGTTCTCGATCACGAAGATGATCGGCAGGTTCCAGAGGGCAGCCATGTTGAAGCTCTCGTAGACCTGACCCTGGTTGGCCGCGCCGTCACCGAAGTAGGCCATCGCGACGCCGCCGTCTTCACGGTACTTGTGCGCAAAGGCGAGACCGGTGCCGAGCGAGACCTGCGCACCGACGATGCCGTGGCCGCCGTAGAAGCGGTGCTCGACGCTGAACATGTGCATCGAGCCGCCCTTGCCCTTCGAGATACCCGAATGGCGACCGGTGAGTTCGGCCATGATGACCTTCGGATCGATGCCGTAGGCCAGCATATGGCCGTGGTCGCGATAACCGGTGATCACCGAGTCCTTGTTGCCGTCGAGCGCCGACTGAAGGCCGACCGCGACCGCTTCCTGGCCGATGTAGAGGTGGCAGAAGCCGCCGATCAGGCCGAGTCCGTACAGCTGGCCGGCCTTCTCCTCGAAACGGCGGATGAGCAGCATCTGCTCATAGAGCTTGAGAAGCTCTTCCTTGCTCGCCTTGTAACGGCGATCGGCCGCATGGGCTTCCTGGAGGCTGCGCAGGAGAAAGTCCTGGTCCTCTGCCGGCGACCCGGTCGAATTTGCGCCGGGCTGGGCGTCAGTCTTGGCTTTGGGCAATGAGGTTCCCCATCGTCGATGTGATCAATTTCGGGCGGTATAGGTAAGAGGTGGACAAAGCGAAAGCGCCCGGACGGGAAAATACGAATTCAGCAACAAAAAATTATTGCCTGCCGGATGCCTGCTTATCGCGGCTCAGGGGATGAGCATCACCATTTCGTCGGAACGGGCGACGTTGAGATTGCCGCGCAGCAATTCGCCGGCAAGGTCCGGATCCACGTGCTTGGGATCGAGCAGGTCGACGCGATTCTGAATGCGTGCGCGTTCCAGCTTGAGCGAAGCGAGATCGGCACGGCGCTGTTCGAGCAGGCGCTGGTTTTCACCCCAGGCGATCAGGCCGCTCGGACCGGCAATAACAAATGCGCCCATGAGCAGGAGCACGGCAAGGGACAGGCCCTGCACGAGTCGCTCTTTCGCAATGTTAGGTTCAGGGCGCATAGTCCTCATGGGAAGGGATAGAATCACAAGTGAATCAGCGTTGCAAGCACTATTCAATACGCTTTAACCTCAGGCACGCACAGCGCCCGTCCGGCCGTTCCAATGCCGGGATACAAGGAATGATGTTGATAAGTCCTGTAGCGATGCCCGGATCAACGTTGGGCGACATTCTGCACTAAGGGATTTTCCGGAGTGTTGCCGATTGCCTTGTTGACGGCGACGTAGCTGGCGCGCAGCAGCCCTTCGTTCTCGGACAATTCCCGGCGGGCCTGGATCAGCGCTCTCTTCGCTTCGATCAGGCCCAGATAATTGATCGCCCCGCTTTCATAGCTCGCTTGCGCGATGGCGAGGGACGATTGCGTGGCTCCGACCTTCCTCGTCAGGCTTTCGTGCTCCTGACGTGCGGCCGTGGAGCGGTTGAGGGCGTTGTCTATCTCCTGCCAGGACTTGAGCACCGTGGTCTGGAACGCGACGGCGGCCTCGCGCTGCTCCAGCTTGCGCAGCTTCACGACACTGCGCCGCCGACCGCCGTCGAAAAGCGGGAGATCGAGGCTGGGACCGATGGACCAGTTGCGGCTGGCCCAGTCGAAGAGATTCTGACTTCTGTAGGATTCCAGTCCGAAGCCGCCTCCGAGCCGGATGCTGGGATAGAGGTCCGCCACGGCCACGCCGATGCGCGCGGTAGCCGCGTGCAGGCCGGCCTCTGCCGCGCGGACATCGGGCCGCCGCAAGGCTACTTCGGAAGGCAGGCCAAGGGAAAGATCGGGCGGCAATTGCACCACATCGTTCCCGCGCGGAGCCAGCTTTTCCTTGAGACTGCCCGGAGGCTTCCCGAGTAACAGGCCGATTGCATTGGCCTGCGCGGCCTCCTTCGCCAAGGTTGCCGGCAAGCGCGCTTCCATGCCCTGCAGCGCCGCATCCTCGCGGTCGAGATCGCCGTGACTGTCGATGCCGCCTTCGACGCGGGCCTTCACCAGCGAAATCCGATCGCGCAGCAAGGCGATATCCTCGCGCAGCAGGGCGATGTCCCGCTGGCTCGTGCGCAAGTCGAAATAGGTTGAGGCCACTTCGCTCGCCACGCTCAGGCGCGCCTGGTCCAGCAAGGCGCCCTTCTGTGCGACCGTCGCGTCCGCTGCCTCGATCGAGCGCCGCACCTTGCCCCACAGGTCGATTTCCCAGGAGGCATCGAACCCGCCGCGAAAGAGCGTGAAGGGTTGGGAGAGCAACTTGGCCAGGGCATCGCGGTCAGACCCGATGGCATCGAACAAACGGGTGCCCGCGCCATATTCGCTTTGCCGCTGCCTGCTGACGTCTGCACTCGCGCCGACTTGCGGCAAGGCTGCAGAAGCCGTGCCCGAACGCTGCACGCGCGCCTGTGCAAAGTGCAATGCGGCGGTCTCGAGATCCGGACTGGCCGCAAGCGCCTGACTGACGAGATCGTCGAGAACCGGGTCCTTGAAGGCAGTCCACCAATCGGTCGGCATCACGACGTCGGCATTCGCTGGCGCGAGCAATGACGGGTCGGCGCTGCGCCAGCTGGTCCAGTCCTGCGGCGCGTCGGGAGCGGAGCTGACATAGTTCGGGCCGACCGTGCAACCGCCCGGCGTGGCAAGAGCTATGGCGATGCCGGCAGACCGGCTCAGGCGATGGATTTTCGAGTTTGGGGACATGGCGGGCATCCGAAGATCAGGCAAGACGGTGACGAAACAGCCAGGCGGCAAGTGGCAGGGTCACGCCTGCCACCAGCACCAGGGGAATGAAATCAGTCGCGACGTCGGCCAGCCCCGCGCCTTCGAGATAGACGCGGCGGACCAGATCGACGCCGAAGCGCAGCGGATTGACGTACGTCGCTAGCTGCAGGACCTCGGGCATGTTGCGGATCGGGGTCAGCAAGCCGGAAAGCATCGTCAACGGCATGATGACGAGGAACGAGTAGAGCATGGCCTGCTGCATGTTCAGCGCAAAGGCCGATAAAGACATGCCGATGCCGACCGCGGCGCCGGTGAAGCTGAGCAGGCCGAGATAGAGCAACCAGGGCGAACCGCTCATCGGTATCCGAAACCAGAACAGGACGATCATCAACACGATCGTCGACTGGGCGATTCCGACGAGGATCGAAGGCAAGGCCTTGCCCACCAGGATCTGCAGCGGCGATAGCGGCGTGACCAGCAACTGGTCGAAAGTCCCCTGCTCTCGTTCGCGAGCGACGGACAGGGCTGCCAGCAGAAGCGTCTGCAGCATACTGAGTGTCGCGATCATCGCCGGCATGATCTGCCAGCGCGAATTGAGGTTGGGATTGAACCAAGCCCGTCGCTCTATCGTAATCGGAGGAGCCGCACCGCGCGCTGCATTGGCCCCTTGAGCGATGGCGTTGAGGTACCCCGCTGCCGCAGCGGCGGTAGACGAATTGCGACCGTCCAGGATGACCTGGATCGTCGCCCCCTCACCCCGTGCCAGTCTCTGATCGAAATCCGCCGGGATGGTGATGGCCAGCAGAACCTTGCCCGGATCGATGACAGAGGCAATCTGCTTGGCCGAAGTGAGCGTTGCCGCGCGCTCGAACACACCGGTGCCGTCGAGCCGGGTCACGAACTCTCGCGCCGCTGCGCCCCTGCTCTGGTCCAGCAATGCATAGGAAACGTGCGTCAGGTCGAAGGTCGCCCCATATCCGAAGAGCATCGTCTGGAAGAAGGCCGGGGCGAGCAGAATGATCCGGTTGGCCGGGTCCTTGAGGATCGCCAATACCTCCTTGCGGCAGAGGAAAGCGATCTGGGCAATATAGGCAATCACGGCCTGCATGGCGTCAGTCCAGCGTTTTGCGCAGGGTCCTGCGCGTCGCGAAAATGAGAACGAAGGCGTATGCCGCCAGGATCGTGCAATTGCGTGCGACCATCATCCAGTCCGTCCCGGCAAGGAACAGCGACTTCACCATGCCCATGAAGTGCGTGGCGGGCAGGAGCTGGGCGATGACCTGTACCGCGACAGGCACGTTGCGCAGATCGAATATAAAGCCCGACAGCATGAGCGCCGGCAGGAAGCTGGTCAGCAGGGCCACCTGGCTCGCCGCAAACTGGTTGCGGGTACGGCCCGATATGAACAGGCCGAGGAGCAGGGAAACGGCCAGATAGAGCGACGATGCCAGGACGATCGCGAAGAGCGAACCGCGGATCGGCACATGGAACAGGAACCGGGCTGCCAGCAGGCAGGTCGCCAGATCGATCAGGCCCACCACCATGTAAGGCAGCAGCTTGGCCAGCACGATCTCCAGCGGCCTGACCGGGGTGACGAACAGCGCTTCCTGCGTCCCGCGCTCCCATTCACGGGCGATCAGCAACGAGGTCAGGAACGCCCCGACCAGCGTCATGACCAGGACGATCAGTCCCGGCACGAGATACCAGGTGCTGATCCCCGCTTCGTTGAACCAGGTGCGCTGCATCAGGGTGATCGATCCGCGATGGGGGGCTGCGCCTTCGCGGTCCATCCGGCGCAGCATGGCGTTCGATACGGAAGCCGAAACGTAGGCATCCAGCGAAGTCGCCGTCGTTGAATCGATGCCGTTCAGGATGAGCTGGATCGTGGCGCTCCCCGTGACCTGTCGTCGGGAAAAATCGATCGGAACCCGAACGATCGCATCGACCTTGCCCGACTGAAGCATGGCTTCGGCACGCGCCATCGTGTCGACGTATACCGGCGAGAGGTAGCGCGAGCCTTCGATCCCAGCCACCGCTTCGCGCGCGATGGCAGAGTTGTCGTCCAGGACCACCGCGACAGGCGCGTCGCGCACATCGAACGACAGTCCGTATCCGAACAGCAGGATCAGGGCGACCGGCAGCAGAAGTCCAACCATCAGGTTGCTGCGATCGCGCAGCATCTGGCGGGTTTCCTTTCGGGTCAGCGCGGTCAGGCGGACGAGAAACTCGGAACGCATCACGCCGCTGCCTGTTCATCGGAAGCGCGAGCCCGGCCCTGCTCGACGATGGCGATGAAGGCACGGTCCATGTCGTCGGTTTCGCCGTTTCCGGCCTGCTCACGCACTTCGCGCGGCGTTCCCAGAGCCAGCAGGTGCCCGGCATCCTGTATGGCTATACGGTCGCAATACTCCGCCTCTTCCATGAAGTGGGTTGTGACGATGATCGTCACGCCCTCATCGGAAAGCGCCGTGATCGTGCGCCAGAACGCGCGCCGCGCCAGCGGATCGATGCCGCTGGTCGGCTCGTCGAGGAAGAGAATGTCGGGCTCGTGGATCAGGCCGGTCGCCATCGCCAGGCGCTGCTTGTAGCCCAGCGGCAGCAGGCCGCAGGTCGCCGAAGCATCGAGATTGAACCGTTCGAGCGTTTCGCGCACGCGCCGGCGCAGCATCTTGCCGCGCAAACCATAGGCCCCGCCGAAGAATTCCAGGTTCTCTCGCACGCTAAGGTTCGAATAGAGCGAGAATTTTTGCGCAACATAACCGATGCGCGCGCGCGCAGCGGCGCGGGCGGTCCGCAAGTTGACGCCTGCAACATCGAGTTGTCCGCTGGTCGCCGGCAACAGTCCGCACAGCATCCGGAACGTGGTCGTCTTGCCCGCGCCATTGGGGCCCAGCAGCCCGAAGATCTCCCCTTTCACGACATCGAAAGACGTATTGGCGACAGCGGTGAAATCGCCGAACCGACGCACCAGATCGCGTACGCGGATCATGACTTCGCGCTCGCTCCCGCTGTCTTCACTGCCCACAGCCGGTGCAGCATTGGAGGCACCTGCGGTGAGTGGCGGCGGCTTGTGGCCTTCGCCGGACGTCTCGTGCTGGCGCAGCAGGAACATGAAGGCATCTTCCAGTTCCGCGGGACGAGGCTCGATCCGGGCGCCTCCGAGAAGCTCAGAGACCGATGCCGGCTCATGATCCTGAGCGCGGATGAGGCGCACTGCACCGCCACGCGGCACGGCATCGACGATGCAATCCCTTGCATCGATCAGGCGGGCCTGCAGGTTACGGGCCAGCATGCCATCCGCCGGTGTGGCGATATAGGTCAGTCCATCGGCCTTGCCGCGCAACTGCTCCGGTGTTCCCTCCGCCAGCAGGCGTCCCTTGTTGAGGACGAAAATCTCGTCGCACCGCTCGGCTTCATCCATGTAGGCCGTGCTGACGATGACGCTGAGCCCTTCGTCCCCGATCAACTGCTCGAGGATCTGCCACAAGTCGCGCCGGGAAAGCGGATCGACGCCGACGCTCGGCTCATCGAGCAGGAGCAGTTCGGGCACCCGTACGAGGGTGCAGGCAAGTCCCAGCTTCTGCTTCATCCCGCCGGAAAGCTTGCCCGCCGGACGCTGGGTGAAGCGTGCCATGTCCGTCATTTCCAGCATCCGGGCGAAGCGCTCCTTGCGCTCGTCCAACGGAACACCGTGGAGGTCAGCATAGAGATCGAGGTTCTCCTGCACCGAGAGGTCCTCGTAGAGACCGAAACGCTGCGGCATGTAGCTGATGCGGTTCTGCACTTCCTGCGGATCCCGGCGCACATCTACGCCCAAAACCGAAAGGGCACCTTCGTCCGGAGCCAGCAATCCGGCCATCATGCGCATCATCGTCGTCTTCCCGGCACCGTCCGGTCCGACGAAGGCGCTCAAGGTTCCGGGCCTAACCTTGAACGAAACCTCGTCGATAGCGTTGAAGGACGTGCCGTCTGGCGCGGTAAAAGTCTTGCGCAAACCTTCGCTGACGACGGTTGCGACGATTTCACTCACCGCGCTTGGCCCGCCGCGATCCGCACTGTCACTGGCTGCCCCAGTCGCAGGCGGTTCTGCGCGTCGTCCACCCGCACACGCACTTCATAGACAAGGCTCGTGCGCAGCTCTTCGGATTCGACGGACTTGGGCGTGAATTCGGCAACCGACGAGATATAGCCGACCTTGCCTGCAACCGGCTGGTCCGGAAAGCTGTCGCTCGTCACTTTCGCGGACTGACCCGGCTTGACGCGACCAAGATCTGCCTCGTCGATATAGACGCGAACCCATTTGGGACTGGTGAGCGCCAGTTCGTAGACCGGCCTTTGCGGCGATGCCATGTCCCCCACTTCGAGGAGACGCGTACGCACGACTGCATTTTCCGGCGCACGCAATTCGCCCTGCGCGATCTGGTGATCGAGCAAGGCCAGTTGCGCCTGGGCCCCCTTCAACTGGGCCTGCGCAGCGGCGACGTCTTCCGCCCTCGGCCCCTGTTCGGCCAGTCGAAGCGCTTCCCTCTGTTCATTGGCGCGAGCCGCGGTAACCTTCGCCGCGTTGCGGGCGCTGTCGATCTCCTGCCGACTGACGCCGCGACCGTCGGTCCTGTCGGAAATCGCTTCCATCCGCGCCAGATCGTCGCCCGCGCGCTTGGCGTCGGCCATCGCCGCGGCAAGCCGTTCGCGAGCCTGCCGGATTTCCTCGGGCCGTGATCCGTTGCGCATGCGCAGCAGGTTCTGCTGGCTGGCCGACACCTGCGCGCGGGCCTGCTCTGCCTGCAATGACAGGGTTGTCGTATCGAGCCGAGCCAGAACCGTCCCGGCCGTGACCGCATAGCCCTCATCGACATTCAACTGCTCGACCCGGCCGTTGCCTTCGAAGGCAAGTGAGACCTGGCGAATATCGACATTGCCATGGAGGACGAGACCGTCGCCATCGGCACTTTGGCGCCCTTGGGAAACCCAGTACCCAAAGGCGATTACCACGATGAGTCCGATGATTGCGGCAGCGATCTTATTCATGCGGGCTTCCGATTTCGGTCCGGGGTGTCTGGCATCGCGGTCCTACCATCCATCATGCGGCTTCGCGATGGCAGCGCCTTAACTTAAATTGAATTTAAATTGAAGAATAGCTATTGTCCAGCCTCGATGAGCCAGAAGAAGCGAACCGACCGGAACGATGAAGAAGCCCCGCAGCGCACCACGCGTGGCGACGGGGCAAGAACCCGCGCGCGGATCATCGATAGCGCCGGACGACTGATCGGTGCCAACGGTTTTGCCGAAACCACCAGCAAAGCGATCGCTGCCGATGCGGGCGTCGATCTTGCCTCGATCAACTACCACTTCGGCAGCCGCGACGGCCTCTATAAGGCGGTACTGGTCGAAGCGCATCGGCGCTTCATCACGCTCGACGAACTGCAGGCCATCGCGACTGGAGACGGGCTCCCGCAAGACAAGCTGCGGCGAATCCTCGACAGGCTGGTGACGCGCGCCCTCGCCCCAAAGGAGTGGAACGGCAACGTCCTCGCCCGGGAACTGCTCTCCCCCGGTTCGCATATCGAGGTTCTGTTCGAGCAGGAAATCGGCCCCAAGTTCCGCGCCCTGTCTACGGTCCTGAGCGAAATCAGCGACATCCCCGTAGGAGACCCCGCGCTTGTGCGCTGTGCTGTCAGCGTCGGCGCCCCTTGCGCCATGATCTTCGTCGCCCGCCGCAACGACAATCCCCTGTCCCGCCGGATCGAGGACATGGGCAAGGACGAACTTGTCGATCACCTCCTGAGCTTTGCCCTCGGCGGGCTGCAGGCGATCGGTCGCGACTTCTCGGCGGCTGTATCAGGATCAAACTGAAGCAAGGTCTAGCAAGTCCGCTTGGGATTCGCCGCGCCTCCTGCTAGGCGCGCGGCCATGTTGACGATCCGCGAACTGACCGTGCGCCTTGGTGGGCGCACCATCCTTGACCAAGCCACCGCCACCATTCCCAATGGCGGCAAAGTGGGCCTGATCGGCCGCAACGGCGCCGGCAAGTCGACTCTGGTCAAGGCAATCATCGGTGAGATCGAGCCAGACGGCGGCGCTGCCGAAATGCCGCGCCGCGCGCGCCTGGGCTATATCGCGCAGGAAGCACCGAGCGGCACCCGAACGCCCTTCGAAGCCGTGCTGGAAGCCGACGTCGAGCGCACCGAGCTGCTCGCCGAATCCGAGACCTGCACCGATCCGCACCGGCTGGGCGACGTGCACGAGCGGTTGATCGCCATAGACGCCTACAGCGCACCGGCCCGTGCCGCGCGCATCCTCGTCGGCCTCGGCTTCGACGAGGATATGCAGTCGCGTCAGCTCGACAGCTTCTCGGGCGGCTGGAAGATGCGCGTGGCGCTGGCCGCACTGCTGTTCTCGGCACCGGACGTGTTGCTGCTCGACGAGCCTTCCAACCACCTCGACCTCGAAGCGACGCTCTGGCTGGAAAGCTTCCTGCAAAGCTATCCGGGCACGCTCGTCATCATCAGCCACGAGCGCGACCTGCTCAACACCGTGGTCGATCACATCCTGCACCTGCAGCAAGGCAAGCTCACACTCTATCCCGGCACCTACGACAGCTTCGAGCGCATCCGCGCCGAACGCGTCGCGCAGGCCGAGGCCGCGCGGGCCAATCAGGAAGCGCAGCGCAAGAAGCTGGCCGACTATGTTGCACGCAACAGCGCCCGCGCATCTACCGCCAAGCAGGCGCAGTCGCGCGCCAAGATGCTGGCCAAGATGCAGCCCATCGCGGCGATGAGCGAAGACCCCTCGCTCAGCTTCGACTTCCCGAGCCCGGATGAACTGCGCCCGCCGCTGGTCACGCTCGATCTCGCTGCCGTCGGCTATACGCCGGGCGAACCGGTCCTGAAGCGACTGAACCTGCGGATCGATCCGGAAGACCGCATTGCCCTGCTCGGCCGCAACGGCAACGGCAAGACGACGCTCGCGCGCCTGCTCGCGCGACAGCTGGAACCGATGGAAGGCGATATCACCTTCTCGGGCAAGATCCGCATCGGCTACTTCACCCAGTATCAGGTCGAGGAACTGCCGAGCGGTTCCACCCCGCTCGAGCTGATGACCCGCGCCATGGCCGACAAGCCGCCGCTGGCCGTGCGCAACCAGCTCGGCCGTTTCGGCTTCTCCGGCGAGCGGGCGACGGCGGAAACGCATACCCTGTCCGGCGGTGAGCGCGCGCGCCTGGCTCTCGCCCTGGTGACCCGCGATGCGCCGCACCTGCTGATCCTCGACGAACCGACCAACCACCTCGACGTCGATGCGCGCGAGGCGCTCGTACAGGCGCTCAATGCCTTCGAGGGCGCGGTCATCCTCGTCAGCCACGACCGTCACATGGTCGAACTGGCCGCCGACCGGCTCGTGCTGGTCGATCAGGGCAGCGCCAGGCCCTACGATGGATCGATGGAGGACTACATCGACTTCGTCCTCGGGCGGAACCAGCCCAAGGCGGAAGACAGGCCCGGAGTCCAGGAAGCAAAGCCCCAACGCAAGGCGGGTGCCATCGCCCGTGAGGAACTCAAGGCCGCGCGCCGCAAGGTGTCTGAGGCCGAAACGCGCATGTCGCGACTGCAAAAGCAGCTGGACGAACTCGACAATGCCCTCGTCGATCCGGCCAAGGCCAAGGGGGAACTGGCGCGCCTGGGCATTGGCGAGATCGGCAAGCGCCGCACCGCGACTGCCGAAGAGCTCGAAGAAGCCGAAATGGCGTGGCTGGAGGCCAGCGAAACACTGGAATCGGTCATGGGAGGTGCAGCATGAGCGTCGCGTTCCGCCGCGAGAGCGACGAGGAACATCTCGAGCCCAAGTTCGAAGTGCCGATCCCGCCCGGGCCGAACCTCGTCACCGCGCAGGGCCTCGTGCGGATCCGTGCCCGCATTGCCGAGTTGGAGAGCGAGTTACCGACGCTGACCGAGGACGCCGACCGAAACTCGGCCAAGCGCGACTTGCGTTACTGGCGCGCCCGGCTGGCGACCGCACAGGTCCAGCCCGCTCCGACTGGCGAACTGGTCGCTTTCGGCTGCCAGGTGCGCTTCGTGCTGGCCGGCAAGCACCGCACGATCGAGATCGTCGGACACGACGAGGCCGAACCGGCCCGGGACCGGCTGGCTTTCACAGCGCCCCTCGCCCGCGCGATGATGGATGCGCAAGTCGGTGAATTCGTCGATTTCAATGGAAAGGAAGAGGCCATCGAGATCGTCTCGATAGCGCCCCTCAACGCGGAATAACCCTCTGGGGAGACGTCAGTCTCCCCGGCGATCCTTGCGCGGCTTCTTGCCGAACTGGCCGGGGCCGCCGGCCTTGTGTCCCGTCGGACGCGGCTGGTAGCGCTTGCCTTCACCGCGCGGCGGACCGCCCTCGCCTCGCGGGTGGCGGCGCGGAGCACCTTCTTCGCGACGACGTCCCTTGGCGACATCGCGCGGGGTATCGGGAGCCAGCTCGATCAGCACACCGCTTTCGTCATCAGCACCTTCACGCGCCGTGCGTGCCACGGACTTGGAGAACTGGTCTGCCTGTTCGCTGGGGATCTGGAAGTAGGTCTCATTGGCGGAAATGCGGATCGCGCCCACGGCATTGCGGGTCACATGACCGCGGCGGCAGAGCAACGGCAGGATCCAGCGCGGGTCGGCGTTCTGGCGCTTGCCGATATCCATGCGGAACCACACCACATCATCGAAGCCGGGGCGCTGGCGCTTCTGCTGCGCGTCCGCCGATGAACCGATGAGCTCCTCAGGCTGCGGCATACGCTCGCGGAAGCTGCGAACCAGGGCGGCTGCAAGCTCTTCCGCGCTCGTCTTGGCCAGCAGGTCCTTGGCGATCTCGCGATCCTCCTCGTCGAACTCCACCGGCTGCATGATCTGCTCGATCAGGCGCTCACGGTCGTTACGGCGGATTTGCTCGGGCGTGGGTGCTTCGATCCATTCCGCCTGCACGCGCGCACCGCGAAGCATGGTTTCGACGCGGCGACGGCGCGGGAACGGCACGACGATGACGGCCGTGCCCTTCTTGCCAGCGCGGCCGGTGCGGCCCGAGCGGTGCTGCAGTGTCTCGGCATCGCGCGGAATTTCCACGTGAATGACGAGGCTAAGCGAAGGAAGATCGATGCCACGCGCAGCAACGTCGGTGGCAACGCACACGCGCGCCCGACGATCGCGCAGGGCCTGCAGCGCGTTGTTGCGCTCATTCTGCGAATGCTCGCCGGACAGCGCCACGGCCGAAAAGCCGCGCTCGGTCAGCGTCGCATGCAGGTGCCGCACGTTATCGCGCGTGGCGCAGAACAGGATGGCGGTTTCCGCTTCGTGCAGGCGCAGCAGGTTGACCACTACGCGCTCGATGTCGGCCGGCGCGACGGTCACGGCCTGATAGGAAATGTCGCCGTGGCCGCGCGATTCGCTCATCGTCGAAATGCGCAGCGAATTCTGCTGGTAGCGACGGGCCAGCGCCTCGATCGGCTTGGGCATCGTCGCCGAGAAAAGCAGCGTGCGACGGTTCTTTGCCGTGGCATCGAGGATTTCCTCGAGATCTTCGCGAAAGCCCATGTCGAGCATCTCGTCGGCTTCGTCGAGGATCGCGACACGCAGTTGCTCGAGGTCGAGCTTGCCGCGTTCGAGGTGATCGCGCAGACGCCCGGGCGTGCCGACGACGATAGTGGCGCCGTGCTCAAGCTGCTTGCGTTCACGAACCGGGTCCATGCCGCCCACGCAGGTCACGATACGTGCGCCGGTGCGGGCATAGAGCCAGGTCAACTCGCGGCTGACCTGCAAGGCAAGCTCGCGGGTCGGGGCAATGACCAATGCCAGCGGCGCGCCGGGGGATGTAATCCCCTCGCCCGCCAGAAGTTCGTCCGCCATGGCCAGGCCAAAGGCGACGGTCTTGCCGGAACCGGTCTGCGCGGAGACGACGAGGTCTCGTCCTTGCGCCTCGGCCTCGACGACAGCCGACTGAACTGCGGTCAGCGACTCGTAGCCATGCGCTTCAAGCGCCTCTGCCAGCGGCTGGGGAACCCGGGTAAATGTCATAGAAATACAATATCCTGCCGCAAATGCGGCCTGGCTGAGAAGGGATGACGGGATGCACGGCTCATAGGCCGGAATTTGCCTCCCCATAGAGGCATTCGGCAAAATATGCGCGGTTCATTTTTGACAAGGTGTAATTAGTTTTACGCGAACGCGATAAATTCCGGTGCAAACGGCTCTGCGCGCTACTCCCAGCCGCCGCCCAGGGCGAGGAAAATGGCGATCTGATCGTCGACCAGTCCGGCCTGTGCATTGGCGTAATTCGCTTCTGCCTCCGCCAGCGAGCGCTGCGAATCGAGCAAGGTCAGGAAATCGCTGCGTCCGAAGCGGAACAGCTTGCCGGCCTGTTGTGCCGAAAGTGCGGCACTTTCACGCGCCCGGCCCAAAGCCGCAGTCGTGTCGCGATCGCGTGCATAAACCTCGAGCGCGGTTTCGGTCTCGCGCAGAGCGGACAGCACGGTCGAATCGAAGCCCGCGATATCGGCTTCCACTTGCGCGTTGGCCTGGTCGATCGCGGCGCGCACCACCGGGCGATTGGGAAACGACCAGCTGATCAATGGACCGAGGCTGAATCCGAATGAGGTCGGGCCGCCGATATCCTTGAGCGGGCCGGAAACCCCAAGCGAACCGCCAAGGCTGACCTGCGGATAGAGGTCTGCCGTTGCCACACCGATGCGCGCCGTATCGGCGGCCATGGTGCGTTCGGCCTGGCGAATATCGGGACGCCGCCGGATCAACGCCGCGCCATCTCCCACCGGCATTGCCTTCGCGAGCGCGGGAAGTGTGTCGCACTGCTCGACTTCGCTCGGGTATTCGCTGGGCGGGCGTCCCAGCAATGTGGCAAGCAGATAAAGCGCGCTGCGGCGCTGCGCCATGAAACCCGGCAATTTCGCTTCGCTGGCATCGACTTGCGCCTGCGCCCGGCTGACATCGAAGGCCGTGCCGCGACCGCCCTTTTCCAGCCGACGGGTGGCATCGAGGGTCTGGCGCTGCAGGGCGACGATGCGCTTCGTCGCCGCGAGACGGAAATTCGCGCCGCAAACGTCTGCGTAGGCCTTGGCCGTCGTGGCCGCGACGCTGACGCGCACGGCATCGCGGGCTGCGGCCACCGCATCGCGGTCGGCCTCACTGGCCTCGATGGCACGGGCAATCTTGCCGCGCAGGTCGAGCGGCAGGGCGAGCGCAATGCCCGCATCGTAATCGACCACGCCGGGGAGCGAGTAGCCGGTCGAAGATGGCCGCGCGAGACTGGCGCCGCCGGAGATCCGGGTGCTGAGAGTGCGGTTGGCGGCGGTTCCGCGAATGACGGCTTCGGCCCGCTTCAGGTTGGCATCGGCAGCGCGCAAGTCGGCATTGGCGGTCAGGGCTTGCTCGACCAGGCCATCTAGAACCGGGTCGTCATAGAGGCGCCACCAGCGTTCGGGCAGCGACTGCTGGGAAAAGGCGGCGTCGCTCGCCGAAACGAAAGCGCCATTGGCACTGTCGCTCGTCGCGACCGAATTGGACGGCGGCGCGTAATCGGGACCGGCCGTGGCGCAACCGGCAAGCAGCAGCGCAGCAGCGATGGGCAGGCACTTGCGCATCACTTGCCGTCCTTGTCTGCCGGCTGGATCGTGACGGTAGCAGTACGCCCGACGATGAGCCGCAGGTCCTTGGGCACATCGGTGAGGCGCACGCGCACCGGAATGCGCTGGGCCAGCCTGACCCAGGTGAACGTCGCCTCGACGCTGGGCAGGAGATTGCCCGAGTTGCTGCGGGCGGTATCGTTGATGCCGGCGGCAATGCTTTCGACCACGCCCTCGATCTTGCGATCCTCACCCATGAGCACCACCGTCACCGGGGCGCCAACGCGGATGTAGGGCAACTTGGTTTCCTCGAAGTAGCCCTCCACGCGGATGCTGTCGCTGTCGATCAGGGCCATGGCCTGGTTGCCCGCCGCCACGAAGTCTCCCGGATGCAGGTCGAGATTGGTCACGGTGCCGTTGACCGAAGCCTTCACTTCAGTGCGCGCAAGGTTGAGCTTCGCGGCCGCCAGCGCGCTCTGCGCTTCGGCCAGAGCCGCCTGCGCGGTTTCAACCGTCGCGAGGTTCTGTTCGTGGGTCTCGGTCGCCACGAGATCGCCGAGGGCAGTATCGCGCCGGGCCACGCGCCGGGCCTGATCGAGCGTCGCCCGGGCACTTGCCACGTTGGCCTGCGTCTGTGCGGCCGCCAGCGAGTAACGCGGCCGGTCGAGCACGAACAGGAGGTCGCCCTTGTGCACCTTCTGGTTGTCCTGCACCGCCACCGACGTCACGAGACCACTGATGTCGGGCGTCACGCGCACGACGTCGGCGCGCACGCGACCGTCACGGGTCCAGGGACTGGTTTCGTAGTGCCGCCACAGCCAGATCGCAACGAACGTCGCGATCACAACGATGACGATGGTGGCAAGGCTGGGGGCTATGCGCGAGAAGAAACGCTTCATTGGGGGAAACCGATCAGGGGGGCTGTCATGGCCAGAAGGCCAAGGACGAGAATGAACAGGCAGACGTCTACCAACGCACGGTAGGCGACGAAACGATAGAAACCGAAATCGTTGGCGAGCCGGACGACCACCGCCGTCAGGATGGCCGCGATGATCGCGAGAACGAGCAGCGTGGGTACGAACACGCCGAAGATGGAAAGCTCTCCCCTCATGCGGGCATCTCCTTCATGGGCTCTGCTTCCGGGAAAAGATTGCGCCGCAGGCTGATGAGGGCAAGGGCGCCGGAGCGCACGAACCGGGGGTTCTCATCGCCCAGAACCTCCTTCAGGGCGCGGTCGATATCCGCCAGCAAGGCCGGAGCGGCTGGTTTCTCGCGTTCAGGCTCAAGCTTGCGGTAATATTCGCCGACATCGCGCAGGACCTTGGTCACCGGGGCCGACTTCTCCGCAGTCATGGCAAGGCGCAGGTCACGAAGCTCGCCGATCGCCACGCCCGTGCGCAAGTCTCGCAGGGCATCGTAGAGCGGCGAGCCGGGCGACTTTCCGCTCATGGCGAGGCGCGGGGCAAGTAGCGCGATGCGGTCCAGCATGCGGTTGATCCAGCCCTGAAAGTCCGCAGGAGCCATGAGATTGCTGCGCTCGGCGATATCTTTCCAGCCTGCGCGAATGGTCCGACGGATTGCTGCCTCGAGACCCGAAGACTGCAGCAGCCGGATCATCGTAATGGCAAAGACGATCCCCACGAGTTGGGCGAGCGCCCCGTCCACGTAGCTGCCGAAGCGGCTGACATACGTGGGAGCGATCAGCAACGGACTGCCCAGGCCCAGCAACATCGGCAAGGCAAATCCGCCGTACCGCGGGAATGACATCAAGGCTCCCAGCAAGAGCAATGCCGGAGCCAAGGCCGCAGCGAATTCGGGGAAGCCATGCAAGGCAGGCAGGATCGCGTAGCCATAGATGGCGCCAATGACGATGGCGATCAGGGTGCCCAGGAAGAAGGCGCGCAAGGGAGCCAGCGGATCGGGCGCGGCGGAAAAGAGAGCGGAAAAGACGCCTGCAAGCATGACTCCCGCGTAGGCCTCGGTCCACCCGCTGCCGATCCAGAGCGCCGATCCTACGGCAATCGTGATGAATGCGCCTATCGCGCCCCTCGCCGCACCGCCGACATCGTAATGCAGTTCCCGCCCGCGCCTCCCTTCAAGAAGCTCGGCAGCGCGCGCGGAGACAGGCCTTCGGTCCAGCGAGGAAAGTTGTTCGGACAGGTCGCGGCAATCGCGGTGCGCCCGGATCAGGGTCGAAAGGCGCGAAACGAGACTGAGAAGCATGAGATCGTGCCAGCTCGAATCCGTCGAAACCACCGGCTCAAGCTCTGTGCAGCGCGCCTGCAACTGGCGGGCCTGTTCCTCGCGCCCCGCAGCCTCCAATCGATCGAGGTTTCGCAACCAGTCGCGCGCATCGTCCAGCAGGCTGCGCACATCGCCGGGAATTGCGGCTTCGACATCGAGTTGTTCGATGCGGTCGGTCACCGCCGCACCAAGCGGCATGATGAGAGAGAGCTGGTCCTGCAGGGCGCGCACGGTCCGGATCCGCGGCGCGACCCGTGCAGTCTCGAACGGCAGGTGGATCGAGAGCTGATGCAACTCGGTAATGTCCAGCGCCAGTCTTCGCCTCTCGGCGTCGACGCTCGGGTCGGGATTGGGCTGTAGGGAGTCCGAAGACCAGCGCTCTGCATCGAGCAGGATCGTTGAGACCCTGCGCAACAGGAAGGAAGAAATCGACTGCGGCAGAACAAGGCCATGAACGAGGCTACCGCAGAGGATGCCGACAGTGATTTCCTGCAGTCGCAGGCTCGCCGTCTCGAAGATGGCACCGGGCGTGTCGACGCTCGGCAGGACGATCAGGACTGCGGTGTAGCCTGCCAACACGAAGGCGTAAGCGCGTGGCGTACGATCAAGCAGCGAAACGAACACGCAAAGCGCAAGCCACAGGCCGATCGCGCCGACCAGAAGAACCGGCGAATTGACGAGGCCGGGCACCATGATCACGCTGGCCGCCGCGCCGACGAAAGTCCCGATGACACGGAACAGCGCCTTCGACAGCACCGCCCCCGCGAGCGGCTGGGCGACGATATAGGACGTGAGAAAAGCCCAGTACGGCCGCTCCAACCCGATCTGAATGGAGAAATAGACCGCCATCATCGCCGCGATGTAAGCCTTGAGCGAGAACACCGCAGAGTCGATTCCGAAGCGTTTCATCATCGACGGCCGGCCGCCTCTGCCATGCGGTCGGACAGGCGTCCAAGGACGTCGACGACCATCGCGAGTTCCTTGTCACTCAGGTCCGCCAGCAGCTCACCACGTACGGCCACGAGACGATTGTCGATGCGGTTGCCAAGATCAACGCCCTTTGCGGTCAGCCGTACGTGCTTCGCACGCCGATCCTGCTCGTCGGCCCGTCTCTCGAGAAGGCCGGATTCCTCGAGGCGATCGAGCGTGCGGACCAGCGACGGCTCGGTGATGCCGATGCTTCGCGCCAGGTCGCCCTGCCTGACATCGCCGCCCATGCGAAGGAGATGGACAAGTGCCCAGCCTGCCGAGTTGGAGATGTCGAGGGACGCGAGGGCGGCATCGCCAAGCTGCTGCCAGGCGCGTGCCACCGGCCCCATCCGGGTCGCCAGGGTTCGTTGCAGACGCTCACGTTCGTTCATGACTAATAATTAGCACGCTAACGAAAAAGCTCAAGCGGGCCGGCGCCGTCAATATCGCAAGCCAGCTTTCCCAAAACGCAATCGCGTTTATACGGGTTTGAATCTCAGGGGCAATCCAGCTGCGACCATGACAACTTCGTCCGCCACCCTGGCAATGGCCTGATTGAGTAAGCCCGCTTCGTCCCGGAATTGCCGGGCCAGTGCGTTATCCGGTACGATGCCGAGCCCGACTTCGTTTCCGATCAGGGCAATGGGCACCTGGCAAGCCGCGATGGCATCGATCAGACCCATCCGTCCCTGCCCGACGCAATGCTCGCCCAGCATCAGATTTGTCAGCCAAAGCGTAAGGCAATCGACCAGCAGGGCATCGCAGCGACTTGCCATCCGTGCAATCGCATCGGACAGTTCGAGAGGCGCCTCGCAGGTCTCCCAGCGCTCGCCGCGTCGCGCGCGATGCAGGTCGATACGCGCGGTCATCTCGTCATCGTGGGCCTGCGCCGTGGCGATATACCCGAGCCGCCCCGGCAGTGCTTCCAATCGCTCCTCGGCGTAACGGCTCTTGCCCGAGCGCGCGCCTCCGATCACCAGAAGGCGCTTCATCGCCACGAGTTCCGGGCCAGTTCGAGCAATCCGGGAATATCGACATGCGCTTCCAGCACTTCTGCAATCTCGTCGAGCGCCGTGTCCACCACATGCGACTGATCGAACGCAGTGCCCTGTGCCCCAATCCTGCCCAAAAGCGCCTTGCGCAGACCGGGAGTGCCAAGGAAACCGTGGCAATAAGTGCCAAGCACGAGGCCATCGGCGCTGATGGCGCCGTCGCTGCGCCCGTCATCGAATTGCGCGAAGGGACGGCCGCATCCCGGCCCATCGGTCACGCCCATGTGCATTTCATAGCCGCGGAGCGCCTCATCGAGAGCTGTGCCGCTGACGGCTTCAAGGCTTTTGACGACACCGATCTCGGTATCGACTTCGAGTAGGCCGAGCCCGGTGACCTGCGAGGGCGCTCCCTCGATCCCGCGCGGATCGGCGAGAGTGCGCCCAAGCATCTGGTAGCCCCCGCAGATACCCAAGACCATGCCGCCCCGGCGCCGGTGCGCCAGAATATCGATGTCCCAGCCTTGCTCGCGCAGAAAGGCCAGGTCGGCGATGGTCGCTTTCGAACCGGGTAGAACCACGAGAGATGCCTGCGCCGGGATCGGCGTGCCCGGCGGGATCATGGCAAGGTCGATTTCCGGCTCGCCGCGCAAGGGATCGAGGTCGTCGAAATTGGCGATGCGCGGCAAGATCGGACACGCGACCAGCTTGCGCCCGGGCCTTGCCCCCTGCCCGCGCTCGAGCACGACGGCATCCTCACTGGGCAGGCGCGCCGCCGCCGACAACCATGGCACGAGCCCATAGCCGCGCCAGCCGCTCCGCTCGGCAATGGCGTCGTAGCCATCCGTAAAAAGCGCGGGATCGCCGCGGAACTTGTTGATCAGGAACCCGCGGATCATCGCCGCGTCCTCTGGATCCATGACATTGCGGGTGCCCACGACCGCGGCAATCACGCCTCCCCGGTCGATATCGCCGACCAGTACCACCGGCACCCCGGCAGCCCGTGCGAAGCCCATGTTGGCTATGTCACCCGAACGCAGGTTGATCTCGGCCGGAGACCCCGCGCCTTCGACGACCACCAGGTCGCACTGCGCTTCGAGACGCCGATAGCTCTCCAGCACATCGGGCAGGAGATTGCGGCGGCCTTCACGAAAGTTCCCCGAGCCGAGTGTCCCACGCACCTTTCCATGGACGATAAGCTGGGACGTGCGGTCAGCCTGCGGTTTGAGCAGCACCGGGTTCATGTCGACGTGCAGTGGCGCACGCGCGGCGATGGCCTGCAGCGCCTGCGCCCGGCCGATCTCCCCGCCTTCGGGCGTGACCGCCGCGTTGTTCGACATGTTCTGGGGCTTGAACGGCAGGACCCGCAAGCCCCGATTCGCCAGCGCCCGGCACAGTCCCGCCACGAGAACGGACTTGCCAACGTCCGATCCGGTTCCCTGCAGCATCAAACCAGCCATGCGGCCCCCAAGACGATAGCTCCCAAAAGGGCGCAGGCGCGCCTGTAGATCTTCAAAGCGCCGGCGAGCGTCGCCGCGTCAGCTTCGTCCCCCTGCCCTATCCAGGGCTTGTCCGCCAGCACGCCGTCATAGGCGATCGGCCCGGCCAACCGCACGGACAGCGCTCCGGCCATGGCCGCTTCGGGCCAACCGGCATTCGGGGAGGCGTGGCGGGCATGATCGCGCCAAAGCGTGCCCCATCCCGTCATGGCGACAGCGCAAAGCAAGACTGCGGATAGGCGCGCCGGCAGGATATTCGCCAGATCGTCGCTGCGCGCAGCCGCCCAGCCGAAGTGCGTATAGGGCATCTCTCTATGGCCGATCGTGCTGTCGGCCGTGTTGAGCGCCTTGTAGGCCCAGACCCCCGGCAGTCCGAGAACGAGCAGCCAGAACAGCGGCGCGACAACGCCATCGCAGAAGCTCTCCGACAGGCTTTCGATGGCGGCACGCGCGACGCCAGTCTCATCGAGAGCTGCGGTGTCGCGACCGACGATCCGGCCGACAGCCTCGCGCGCGCTCTGGAGGTCACCCTCCTGGAGGGCGCGCAAGATCGGACGAACGTGATCATCCAGACTGCGTGCAGCCATGGCCGGCCATGCGAGCAGGCACAGGATCGGCCAGGCCCACGCTCCCGCGACCTGGCGCACCGCCTGTTCGATCAGCCATGCGCCGCCGCCTGCGAAGGCGAGCAGAACGCAGACCGTGACAATTCCGCCAAGCCGCCGGCGACTGTCGCTATCCTGCGAACGATTGAACCGACGGTCGCACGCACCGATCAGCCGCGCGAACAGGCCGACGGGATGGCCGAGGCGGCGATGCAGGCACGCGGGCCATCCGAGCACGGATTCGATGGCCATGGCGCAGAATGCGACAGGTTCAGCCATGCGGCAGGACCCGGTCAAGGCGACGCAAGTCCCGCAAGGATGCCGGAACGCCGATCCGCAACCAGTCGGGATGCCGTTCGAATGGACGCACCAGTATGCGGTTCTGAGCCAGATGGCGAAAAAGGGTTTCTGCGCTGCGAGTCTCGACGAGCCGGAACAGCGGGCAGGCTCCTCCCGGCTTCAGGCCATGTCCGGTCAGGACGGTGTCGAGCGCCCGGGCCCTGTCGAAGAGCGCGAGGCGCGTACCCGCGATCCAGGCTGCATCGCCATACGCTGCCGCACCTATGGCCAGTCCGGCAGCATGGACCGGCCAGTCCCCGATAGCCTCGCGCAGGGCGGCGATCAGGTCGCTCGGCCCCAGCACGAACCCAAGCCGCAGCCCGGCAAGGCCGAAAAACTTCCCGAAGGAACGCAGGACGATCAGTTGTCGACCATCCTGAACTTGCGGGGCAACGCTCTCGGCGGGGTCGCAGTCGGCATAGGCCTCGTCGACAACGAGCCAACTCCCTTTGGCGGTCAGCCGATCCGACCAGACGAGGATGTCTTGCCCTTGCCGCAGGCGGCCATCGGGATTGTTCGGGTTGGCAAAGATCAGGGCGGTGGGCTGTTCCGGGACTTCCGCGAAGTTCGCAGGAGGACCGGCAAAGGCCTCCTCGTGGCTGCCATAAGCCGGTTGCAGTGAGCATCCGGGCAAATCGAGCAGGCGGGCGACAAGGCGGATCGCCAGTTCGCTCCCGCCGATTGCGCAGCAATGGACGGGAGCGACGCCGAAGTGCGCTGCAGCCCTTGCCTCAAGCTCGCTCAGGGCATCGGGCTCGGGCAGTCGGCTCCAGTCTGTCGCCGGAAGGGATGCTGCAGGCCATGGCTCGGGATTGATGCCGGTGGACAGGTCAAGCCAGTCCTGCGGTCGGCCGCCGTAACGCCGGCAGGCCTCGTGGAGCCGCCCTCCGTGACGTACGGTTTGCAAGGCGCTCATGTGAGGACCAGTGCTGCAAGGAGGGCGGTCTCGCACAGCTCTATCCCCGCACCATGACCGTCGCCCGATATTCCGCCCAGCCTGCGGCGAAGCCACAGGGACCAGAGCGGGATTGCAGGGACCAGTAAGGCAAAGGCAGGCTCCCGCACGACGACAGGCAGCGCGGCGATGCCCCAGAGCACGAAATCCCGAAAGCGCACCCCGGCGCCCAGACGGCTGCCCAATCCTTCATGAAGCGGCGGCAACATCCTTGCCCAGAACAGGGGGCCGATGCGCGCAAGGCCCGGCAAGATGCAGAGCAGCGGCAAATCGGCGAGGCTAACATGCTGCAGCAGGACGAACTTGGCGAGCAACTGCAGCACGACGACGACGACGCCGAAGCTGCCGACATGCGGATCGGCCAGAACCTCGGAAAGCCGTGCTGGATTGCCATGCGCAGCACCGGTCGCATCGGCCACGTCGGCCAGTCCGTCGAGGTGCAGCGCGCCGGTCACCGCCACCCATGCCCCCAACGCTAGCAGCGCCGCCAGCCATGCGCCTTGGAACGATCCCAGCCACCAGGCGCCCGAAACGATGGCGCCCACAACCAGTCCCACCATCGGGAAATAACGCAGGAGCGCGGCGAAGTCCGCATCGTCTGCTTTCACGTTCGGCAGGGGCACGCGCGTGGTAAACTGCATGGCGAGAATGAAGCGGCGGATCATGGCGCGTCCGTCTCTAGCGCTATGATCTGCCCCGCACTCTTGCCCCCTGGCCATACCCGCAGGCTGATGAGCGCGCAGTAAGGCAGGTCGAACGCCCAAACACCGCGATGATCGAGCCCGGTGAGATATGATACTGCAGCGCGGATCGAGCCGCCATGCGCAACGACGAGGCAATCCTCACGAATATGCGCCAGTGCCTCGCCCACGCGCCGGACAAGGACCGACCACATCTCGCCTCCCGGCGGAGGGAAGGCATCCGGGGCGTCCCAGAACCGGGCAAGCGCGTCATTGGGTAACTGCTGCGGCGCCATGCCATCCCACGCACCGAAATCGAGTTCACGCCAGCGCGGATCGATATGTGCTGCGAGGCCGCACTGCCCGGCTATCTCCCTTGCGGGAAGCAGCGCTCGGGCAAGATCGGAACACCTGATCTGCTTGAAGGCAAGTGCACCTGCGCGTTCCACGCAGGCGGCTACGCCGGAGGCCAGCGGCGGCTCGTCGAGATGGCCGAGCATCAGGCCGGGCCGCTGCGGAGCGCCGTGCCGCATGAGGTGCAGCACGAAATCCGTCATGCAACGCCCGCCACCTTGGCCTCGGCGAATGTCGCCATGCCGTTGTGCGCCGCAATGGCCGAGCGCACGAGCTGCGTCGCCACCGCTGCGCCGGTCCCTTCGCCCAGCCGCATTCCGAGTTGCAGCAGGGGGGCAAGGCCAAGCCAGTCGAGCAACCGCGCATGGGCCGCTTCCATGGAACAGTGGGCGGCAAGGCAGTGCGCGGCGAACCGCGGCTGATCGACCACCAGCGGCGCTATGGAAGCGCAGACGATGTAGCCGTCGAGCAGCACCGGAATGCGCTTTATCCGTGCGGCAAGGATGGCCCCTGCCATCGCGGCAATCTCGCGCCCGCCAAGCCGACGAAGGGTTTCGAAAGCGTCAGTGCAGTGGGCGCCATGAAGTGCCAATGCCTGCGCGACGACGGACTGCTTGTGGGCGATCCCGTCCATGTCGAGACCCGTTCCGGCACCGACCCACTCGGCAGCCGTGCCGTTGCAGACCTGCGCACATAGCGCGGCGGCAGGCGTTGTATTGCCGATCCCCATTTCGCCGACGAAAAGCAGGTCCAGCCCCTCTTCGACGACCGATGCGCCCGCGTTGAGTGCCGCGAGGCAATCCTCCTCGCTCATGGCAGGCTCTTCGACGAAGTCCGCCGTAGGACGTTCCAGCTCGATCGGCACGATGACCAGTTCCGCTCCGCAGGCATCGGCCAGGGCATTGATGGCGGCACCGCCAGCCGCGAAGTTGGCAACCATCTGCGCCGTCACTTCGGGCGGATAGGCGCTGACCCCGCGCGCGGCGACACCGTGGTTCCCGGCGAAGACCGCGGCCCGGATGCGCTCCAGTACCGGCCGCTCCCTGCCCTGCCACGAGGCCATGAAGATCGCGATGTCCTCCAGTCGACCGAGCGAGCCCAGCGGCTTGGTCAGGTCCTCCTGGCGCAGCTGTGCAGCGGCCTGCGCAACCTTGTTGGCTTCGGGCAGATCGGCGAGCGCCGCAGAAAAGGCTTCGCGGCTTTCGAACCCGATCATGTGCACAGGTAGCCTTCGGGCGGGGTGCGCGTGATGAAGTGCCCCTTCACGCCTTGCGGCCAGCTGCGATAGGGCACAACGCCCTCCTCGCTCTCGGCATGCTGCGCAGCATAGCTGAGGATCGCGTGTGCAGCCTCATGATCGGCAGCGAAGTCGCCGAGGACATAGCCAACCTTGCCGGGCGCCCTGATATGCACGGTGCAAAAGCGCTTGCAGGCGAACAGACACGGCATTTCCTGAACGGATACGGCGGCCAAGGCGGGATCCTGAGCCTGCAACTCGCGCATGGCGGAAGCCAGCCGCGCGCCGCCACGCTGGCCGTGCTCGTCCTCACGCTCTGTTTCGGAATGGCGGCAGGTCGAGCAGACCACGACCGAGGCTTCGGCTTCGACGGCACGCAGCATCAGTATACCGTTCCCGAACGCGGACGACAGAAAGACATCAAGAGCATGGCAACGCTCCCTCCTTGCAAACGGCTCCAGTCCCACCGGAAGCCCAACCGGCGAGACGATGACTGTCGTTGCGCGAGGGGTGACCCCGCCATCGCGGGGCCCTCGAACACCCGGTGCGCCCTGCCCGGATGAAGAACGACTGCGTCAGGCAGGTCTCCTGGCTCACGGGTCAACGCCGCTCCGGCCGCCTTCTCAGGACCGCCTTTCGATCCCAATGGCGAAATGGCCGGATGGCTCGCCGCTTACAGTTGCAGGGGCAGCCCGGGACTTACACCCGAGTTCCCTTTTGATCCCCTTGCGGGGAACCTGTCGCAGTCCGGCAAGTATCGCGCAGCCATGCCGTTCGCAAGCGCAATATGCTTGCAGGGCGCCTTGCCCTGACCTATCCGCGAAGGCGTAACGGGTGCCCGCAAGGGCTTAATCGGGAAGTCCGGGCGCCGAATGTTTCTCCGCGCTGACGGCACTGCTCCCGCAACTGTGACCGGTGAGCGCATCGCCACTACGCCATTGAACGGGGCCTTCCCGGTTCGAGAAGGCGGCGACAGGCGCGTCGATCCGGAAAGTCAGGAAACCGGCCCGCTACCGTCGTTCCTTCGCGCGGGCGGGATGAACCGTGCGGACGAGGGCCTCGCTTGCTGCGGGCAATCCCTTGGCGACGACGATCGTGCGTGCGTCGAGGAGGATACGTGAGTGACTGCCAATACCGCCAGACACCTGCGCCGGCCTCCTTCGCCCCGCCACCTGCCACACCCACGAGAGGCCGACCAATCATGACTGACACCGAGAACCTGACCGAAGAAGATCGTCGCCACAAGGAACGCACCCGCAAGCTCAAGACCGTAGTCGATGCCCGCATTGCCGCAGCCAAGATCGACAAGGGGCTGGTGCTGGTGCTCACCGGAAACGGCAAGGGCAAGTCGTCCAGCGCCTTCGGCATGGTTGCCCGCACGCTGGGCTACGGCCGTACGGCTGCGGTGTTCCAGTTCATCAAGAGCAAGGTCGACGTGGGCGAACGCGCCTTCCTTTCCAGCCAGCCGGGTGTCACCTGGGAGAACTGCGGCGAAGGCTTCACCTGGGAGACGCAGAACCGCCAGCGTGATATCGCCGCAGCCCAGGCCGGTTGGGAAAAGGCCAGGGTCGCGCTTGCCGATCCCGCGATCTCGCTCGTTGTGCTCGACGAACTGACATACCTCATCAATTACGGATACCTCACGCTCGAGGAAGTTCTCCCGGCGATCCGGAACCGGCCGGAGATGCAGCATGTGGTCATCACCGGACGCGCGGCCCATGCCGAGTTCATCGAACTGGCCGACACGGTCAGCAAGATCGGCGACGAGAAGCATGCCTTTCGCAACGGCATCAAGGCACAACCGGGCATCGACCTCTGACGCGCGGTTGCCTGCTCGGAACGTCAGGATCCTTGCACCTCGGCCCTATACCTATGGGACGGAACTGATAGGTTCTGTCCCGGCGGTCCCGCGAGTCCCTTGCCGAAGGGGCCATCGCCCTGACGAAATTCGATAGAAGCCACCCCCCGGAGAACCCTATTGCGCCGCCTCCTCCTGTCCGTCGGCATAGCCGCACTGACACTGACGACCGTATCCCAGGCCAGCGTTTCACAGGCCAGCCCTACCCCCGCAACAACCGTCGAGCAGAGCCGGACTGCCAAGGCGCCAGAGCGCGAGCAGTCCGGGTTTGCGAAGCATGCGATGGTCGCAGCGGCCAATCCCCTCGCGGTGAAGGCCGGGGTGGACGTACTGCGCAAGGGCGGCTCGGCGGTCGATGCCGCAGTGGCGATCCAAGCCGTTCTCGGCCTTGTCGAGCCGCAGAGTTCGGGGATCGGCGGCGGTGCCTTCATGGTCTATTACGACGCCAAGAACCGCAAGGCGACGTACTACGACGGACGCGAAACGGCGCCCGCCGGGGCTACCGACCGTCTCTTCCTCGACGATTACGGCAACCGCCTGCCCTTCTTCGATGCCGTACTCGGCGGCATTTCGACAGGCGTGCCAGGGGCCGTCGCCATGCTCGACATGGCCCACCACGATCACGGCAAGCTCGCCTGGGCGGACCTGCTCGAACCGGCGCGCGATCTTGCAGCGGAAGGCTTCATCGTCAGCCCACGTCTTGCCGGGATGATCCGGATGGAACGCGCGCCGCAGTCAACCGCGCCCGATGCCGTCACCTATTTCTCCAAGCCGGACGGCAGCCGCTATGCCGCAGGCGATCGACTGCGCAACCCGGCCTATGCCCGCACGATGGAGCGGATTGCCAAATTCGGGGCCTCGGGCCTGCTGACCGGCCCCATTGCGCATGACATCGTCAAGCGCGTCAGCGAAGGGCCGCGCCCCGGGACAATGACGCTGGCAGACCTTGCCGCCTATCGCCCGCGCACCGGTCCGGCGCTATGCGAACCCTACCGCGTCTATATGGTCTGCACCCCGCAGGCCCCGTCTGGCGGTCCGGGGCTGCTGATGGCGCTGGGCATTCTCGAACACACCGATATCGCCAAGCGCAATGCGGGCGACGAAAAGGCGTGGTTCGAATTCGCGCAGGCCAGCCGCCTCGCCTATGCCGACCGCGATCGCTATGTCGGCGATCCCGCCTTTGTCGAAGTCCCGATCAAGGGGCTGCTCGATCCGGACTACCTGGCCGCGCGCGCGAAACTGATCGGCGAGCGGGCAGGCTCCGTCAGCTTCGGCCATCCCGAAGGTGCCCCTGCTTTCGGCCCGGACGCTACGGCGGAACCGGGCGGAACCAGCCACTTCATTGTCGTCGATGCCCAAGGCAACGTCGTCTCGATGACCACCACCGTGGAGAGCATCTTCGGTTCGGGGCGGATGGTCGACGGGTTCTTCCTCAACAACCAGCTTACCGACTTCTCGTTCTCGCCCACGGACGGCGACGGAGCGCCTGCGGCAAATGCCCCGGCACCCGGCAAGCGACCGCGATCGAGCATGGCACCGGCTATCGTCCTGACGAAGGATGGCCGCTTCCATGCTGCTGCCGGATCGCCGGGCGGGACGTCGATCCAGGCATACAATCTCAAGGCTCTTGTAGCGATGCTGGACTGGAACATGTCGCCGCAGGACGCGGTCGCACTGCCCAACCTGGTCGCCAAGGGCGACGCGTTCCGCGCCGATCCGTTCCCCGAACCGATCATGACCGGTCTTGCCGCACGCGGTATGCCACTGTCGACTTCCCGCAGCGAGGAGTCCGGGATCCAGGCCATCGTGGTCAGGAACGGTGGTTATGAAGGCGGTGCCGATCCACGCCGGGAAGGCATGGCGCGGGGGTTCTGAAACCGGTCTTCATACCTCCGAATTCCCGCGTGCCAGTTCGGTACGCCGCGTCAATTTGAGTTAACAAACTGGCCGTTTTCCCTTAGTTTACGGCAACGGGGGGAAGTACCATGATCCAGGACGGCCGGAGCAAGATCAATATCCGCCCAGCTATGCTAGGGGCGGCCCTGGCCATTGTATGGTCAGCGCCTGCATGGGCTGGCGAGGACGCCGTCAGTCGCATGGCCGTTGTCGACACGAACAGCGCAGGAGGTTGCATGACCGCCGGTGCCATCGTCAGCGACCGTGCCGCCTGCGTCACGTCGCCGCGCCCCGCCTCGGCTACAGCTGCGCAGGTGACGCCTGCGCGCATCACCGTGGGACGCGCCGTGGACCTCAGCGGGCAGGAACCGGTTCACTACCTTTCGTCCGCAGCCTCGCTCGATCAGAGCCGATCGGTCCTGATTTCGTCCAGCGGGCGTTTTCGGGATACGGTGCGCCTGCTTACGCCGCCGCCCGGGACCGGATCGGGCGATGCCCCCAAAGGCATGCCGTTGCGCGCCAGCAGGCTTTCGAGCCGCTTCGGCCTGCGCATGCACCCGCTTCTCAACCAGGTGCGCATGCATACCGGCGTCGACCTCGCTGCTGCGATGGGAGAACCCGTCCACGCGACTTCAGGTGGCGTCATCATGGCGGCCGGCTGGCAGGGTGGATATGGGCTGGCGGTGCGCATCAATCACGGCAAGGGCATCGAAACCCGCTATGCGCACCTCTCGCGCCTGAACGTCAGCGCGGGCCAGACCATCAAGCCCGGTGACGTCATCGGTTTCGTCGGCTCGACCGGGCGGTCCACCGGGCCCCATCTTCACTACGAAGTTCGCAAGGACGGGCTTGCGATCGACCCATCCTCCAGCCTGCACAAATAGGATCAGGCTTTCCTCAGATCGTCGAAGCGGCCGTGATCAACGTGCCCGCAGCAATCGCGATGCCGTAAGGAAGCTTGTCGAAGTTGTCGTCCGAACCGCGTCCGCTGATTGGCTTGCGCATGATCCGGCGCACGGTGAACCAGACGAGGAACAGGACAAGTCCTGCAATCGAAACCGACAGGAGCAGGCGCGATGCCTGCGACCAGGCGAACCAACCGGCGCATCCGGCATAGAACTTGGCATCTCCGCCGCCGATCATGCCGAAGCGAAACAGCACCATGCCAACCACCAGCGCAACCGCGAGGTGCAGGGCATGGCTACCCAGGCCGCCCAGCCCTGCATCGTAAGCCGCAAGTGCAAGGCCAGCCACTGCCGTCAGCAGGCACAGCCAGTTGGGAATGCGCCGCTGTACCGTGTCGGACCAGCTCGCATAGAAACAGGCGGGAACCAGCACCACCAGTTCCGCCCAGAAAGTAACGTTCATCTAATCGGCTACCCTGCGACTGTTAGCGCGAAGTCGGAAAATCGATCCGCACGAGCGGCTTGAACCCGGCAAGGTCGGCCTTCGCCGTCTTCGGCGGCTCGGCGTCCGAGGCCGTGTCTGCAGAATCTGCCTTTTCGGCATCAGCCTTGTCATGCTTGCGCCCTTCGTCGGAAAACTCGATGCGCACGGCCGGCCGGAACGTGTCGAGCTTGCCGCCGCGAACGCCGACAACCGGCAGGGAACCGCGCCCCGGCTTGCTGTCGGGCTGGACCGACCGGATCATCACTTCGCCACGCGAAATGCGCTGGAGCCTCGTTCCGCTCGCCGCGCGTGCCGATTGGTTTGAAGGTTCTGCAACGGCAGCAACTTCAGGCACGGCTGCCTGCGCCTGGATATCGTGCGCCCCCGTGAGCGTGCGCGCCGCAACTTGCGCTGCAAAGTCCGCCTCGTGCCTTTCGGCCAAGAGGTTCGAGCGCATCAGGCGTGCCATGTTGGCCTGATACATCGCATTCTTCGGATCGACCGCAAGCGCTTCGGAAAAGAAGCGATGCGCCTGTTCGAACTGGCCGAGCCGCACATAGGCGACGCCCATGCCGTTGGCAGCAGGGCCAATCTCGTCTCCGGCTGCGAGCGCCTTCTGGAACTCCTCGATCGCCTGCCCGGTCCGCCCCGCAGCCAGATGCGCCCGCCCCTCGGCCACCGCTGCGACAGCACTGTCGGCATCCGCGGTACGCACCTGGACTTCCGGCTTGGCATCGTGGCGCAGGCCAAAGAATTCGAGCGCCCGCCCGCACCCGCTCAGCGACATCGCCATCAGTACGACGCAAGCGATGCGCGTTCCCGTCTTGCTTGACATGTCAGCCCCCTGTCATTGTTGGAAGGAGAATTCGCACGACCCGGATGGCCGCCGGCAGCATCAGCGTGCCGATCATCGTCGGCAGCATGCAGGCCACCAGCGGAATTGAGATGAGAACCGGAATGCGATGTGCCTTTTCCTCGGCACGCATCCGGCGCTTTTCGCGCATTTCCGAGGCATAGACGCGGAGGGTCGTCGCAATGCTCGTACCCAGCTTGTCGGACTGGATCAGCAGCGTTGCAAAGGACGCAATTTCATCGATCCGCGCCATCGCGGCCATGTTGCGCAGCGCGGACTCGCGCGTGGCGCCGGCACGCAGTTGCAGCGTCGTGGTCACAAGCAAACGTGAAACCAGCGGATGCGAGCTCACCATTTCGCGCCCGACGCGGTCGAACGCGGCCTCAAGCCCCAACCCCGCCTCAACGCAGACCAGCATCAGGTCCAGCGCATCGGGAAAGCCGTTCAGCACTTCCCGCCGGCGCGATGCCGCGCGTGCGCGGACGTAGATATTGGGAACATAGAGCCCCATGACGGCACAAAACGTGCCAATGAAATAGAGCTTCATGTAGCTGACGTCACTGCCCGAGAGCAGCAAGGCTCCGATCAGCGCGGTCGGCAGGACAATCACCAGCACCAGTCGCACCAGCGTATAGACGCGCGCCGCAGCGGGAGATTCGAAGCCTGCCGCCTGCATCTGCTCGGTCAAGGCATCGGACTTGGTATCGCTGAGATTGAGCCCTGCCTTCTCGATCCGCATCACGAGGCGCGACCAGGCATCCTCGCTGGAACGGCGCAAGCTGGAAGCCGATTGCGAACTCACGCTTTCCCGCCCGATCACTTCGAGCTTCGTGCGAACCCGGGAGCGCTTCGATGTGGCGAGCATGACGGCCAGCGTCACACCGACCACGAGCGCGAAGATCAGCAGCAACAGGAAGTTGCGGATCAGGGCGTTGTTGGCGACGAATTCGACCATGTTACACCTTCAGGTCCGTCAGGCGCCGAATGGCATATACGCCTATGCAGTACAGGACGAAGAGCGCGGGAAAACCGACAACGAAGATCGAGTCCTGGGCAACGTCGAGATAGAACTTCGGGTTGACCAGGAACATGCTGAGCAAGGTGAAGACAGGCAGGACGGTCAGCATCCAGCCGGTCATGCGGCCTTCCGAGCTCAAGGCGCGGACCTTCAGGTAAAGCGCCGCACGCTCACGGATGACCTTGGACAGGTTGTCGAGAATTTCAGCCAGGTTGCCGCCCGTCTCGCTCTGGACCGAGACGCACACCACGAACATGCGGATGTCCTCAAGATCCCAGCGCTCGGCCATGGCCGCAAACGCGTCATTAAGCTCGGCCCCATAGGCCACTTCGTCCGACACAAGTCCGAATTCGGTGCCGACCGGATCGGGCATTTCCTCGGTGATGATGCCGACTGCCGAGCCAATCGGATGCCCCGAGCGCAGCGAGCGCGAGAAAATGTCGAGAGCCACCGGGAACTGCTCTTCCATCCGCTTGCGGCGCTTTTCGGCCTTGCGGCTGATCAGCATGATCGGCAGCGCAATGGTCGCCCCCAGGCACAGGACCACGGCAAGCTGGACTACGCCCAGGGTGATCGTGATGCGAAGGATGAAAAGGACAAGCAGCATCAGGCACAGCGATGCGAAGAAGGCAATGACCATGCGCAGCAGGATCTGCTTCGCCTCGGTCCGTATTGCCGCCATCATCACCATGCGCACGAAATTGACGTACTTGCGTTCGAACCAGCCGGCGTCCGGCGAAAGATGCGGGGGCGCGTTCTTCAGCAGGGAGTAGGCCACCGCCTCGCGCGAGAGGCCCGCTCGCAACATTCGCAGACGTTCGTTGATGCCGGAGCGCTCCGATCGCCGCTCCCAGGCAAATCGCAGGAAGATCTGCGAAATAAGGAAGACGGCGATGAATGCCGCGAGCAGGACGAAGAGTCTGACGAAGAGGGCCGTCATGACGGGTCGAACGCAGCAGAGTGGCGGAACAGTTCGGGATCGAGGTGGATGCCCTGCTCGGCCAGTTGGCCCGCAAACTTCGGCCGGATACCCGTTGCCTCGAAATGGCCGATGACATTGCCGGCATCGTCGCGTCCGGACATCTTGAAGCGGAAGATCTCCTGCATGGTGATCGTGTCGCCTTCCATTCCGGTGATCTCGCTGAGCGAGAGCATCTTGCGCTTGCCGTCCGACAGTCGCCCGATCTGGATCACGACGTTGATCGCCGCCGCGATCTGGCCGCGGATCGAGCGGGCGGAAATATCGATGCCGCTCATGCCGACCATCTGCTCGATACGCGAAAGCGCATCGCGCGGGGTGTTGGCGTGGATCGTCGTCATCGAACCGTCGTGACCGGTATTCATCGCCTGCAGCATGTCGAAGGCTTCTCCGGCGCGACATTCGCCAAGGATGATGCGGTCCGGACGCATACGCAGGGCGTTCTTGACGAGCTCGCGCTGCGTAACTTCACCCTTGCCTTCGATGTTAGCCGGCCGCGTCTCGAGCCTGGCAACGTGCTCCTGCTGAAGCTGGAGTTCCGCCGAGTCCTCGATGGTGACGATACGTTCGCGCTCATCGATGAACGAGGACAGTGCATTGAGCATCGTCGTCTTGCCCGAGCCGGTGCCGCCGGAAATGATGATGTTGCGTCGGCCCAGCACGATCCCGCGCATCACCTCGGCGACCTGCGGGACGATGCTGCCGATCTCGACCATGCGCTCCATGCTGATCGGCTTCTTGGAGAACTTGCGGATCGAGAGCAGCGCGCCATCGATGGCCAGCGGCGGGACGATCGCATTGACGCGCGAGCCATCCTGAAGGCGGGCATCGACGAAGGGCGAAGACTCATCGATGCGACGGCCGACCGCACTCACGATCTTCTGGATGATCCTGAGCAGGTGGCGCCCATCCTGAAAGCGCGTGGTCACTTTCTCAAGGACGCCGAAGCGCTCGACAAAAACCGAATCCGGACCGTTCACGAGGATATCGTTGACGGTCTCGTCCTTGAGCAGCGGCTCAAGGGGGCCAAGGCCGAGAAGTTCGTCGAGAACCTCCTCGCACAGCGTCAGGCGCTCGGCCCGGTTCAGCATCTCGCTGCGCTGCTCGAGAATCTCGGCGACTATGACCGAGATCTCGTTGGCAATCGTCTCGCGCGACATCTTTTCGAGAGCCGCGAGGTTGATTTGGTCGAGCAACTGGCGATGGATCTCGATCTTGAGATCGAGCTGGCGCGATACCGCCCGCTGTTCCGGTTCGAAGAGAGGTGCCGGCGTCAGCTTGTCGAGCGACATCCTCGGTGCCGCGCTTGGCGGATCCTGAACTTCCGGCGTTCTGCGAAGCTGCCACATGGTCAGTCCTCCCTCTTGAGACTGCTGTCTCTCAGCAGCTGACCGAGCTTGCGAACGTCAGCCATGAACTTGCTCTTTCGGTGAACGGCACTCGCCAGCATTCCCTGGTCCTGCGACGTGCTGACAAGAGGCGATTCCAGCGCAACCTTGCCCAGAACCCGGTGATTGAGCGTGCGGGAAACGTCATCTAGGTCGATGGTCTTGAACAGGCGGTTCTCGACCCGGTTGACTACGATCTCGACGGCGGAACTCTCGATCCCGACCGAGGCGAACAGCTCCAGCCGGCGACGCGCCTGACGCAGGCTGGCGATCGAGAGCTCACACACGAGGATGATCGAGTTCGCCGCAAGAGCCGCGGACAAAGTCCAGTTCGTCCAGTTGGCCGGAAGATCCAGCACGACGTAGCCGAAGCGCTGGCGCAAAAGATGGATTACGCGCAGCAACTGGTCGATATCCACCGATTCCAGCGGCAGGATGGCATCGGGCGCAGTGACTACGGACAGGCCGCCGCCCGCTTCGCCGATTGTCGAAGTCAGCAGGTCGTCGTCGAGACGGTCGCCGGCTTCGAGCAGATCGTTGAGGCTACCCCGGGGATTGACGCCAAGGTAGATGCCGACGTTGCCGAACTGCAGGTCGAGGTCGACGATGACTGCCCCCGCGTCACCCGCATGCTCGGCGAGATCCGAAGCGAGGTGCGTCGCAATCGATGTCGCGCCGCAACCACCGATGGAACGCGCCACTGCCACCAGCGGGGCCAGCTTCTGCGCCGACCGGGGCCGCGTATCGCGCCTCACCGAGGCTTCGAGCACCACCTGCATGAGTTCTTCGGGTTCGAGGGGAAGCGACACGACATCGCTCACGCCCTGACGTACCAGCGTCCGCACCAGCGAGACGCTGGCATCGCCGATCGCAGCGATCAGCGGAATGTGGGAATAGTGCTCGCGAAGCGAAGACAGCCGCCGCATCGATCCTGCGTCGCGCGGATCGACTTCCGCGACGATCTGGGTGGCATCGCCGATCACCGCATCGGGCACCTGCTCGGCCGGGTCGAGTTCATGCGCACGCACCCCTGCCGGAAACTTGCCCCCGACCGCGGCACTGAAAGCGGAGATGTAAGGTCCGCTGGCAATGACGAGGATGTCGGTGTCGCTCTTCAACGTGCCTTCCCTTATCGATTGGGCGAGTTGTTCATGAATTCCCATTGAGGTCACCTAGTTGGACACTGTTCCGCTGCCATCTTCCATGGTCAAAGCGTACGCGAATGAAGGTAGAGGTACCGAAACCTGAAACAGCAGCGTGGTCAGCGGCGTATATGTCATGTTGCGCAGGCTGACGGTCGTCAGCGGGGCAACGTCCGGACCATTGGGATCGCCGGAGAAGCCGAGACCGGACCAGGCATAAGTCACCACCACGTTGCTTGCGGTGATATCGCTGTCGATCTGCGCCATGCGCGTGACGAGCCGCCCAAATGCCGCGTTATCGGCCGTCAGCGGGAAGTTGCAGGTACCACCGCTGGCGCAGGTGCACGAAGCCGTCGTGCCGTTGCTCTGACAGGTAACTCCGGGGAAGGCCGTCTGGTCGACGACCGTACCCTGGGGGACACCGCCGGAAACGGCGAAACTATACGTTTTCAGGCCGCTCGCGACCATGTCGGTGGCGACAGCCCAGCGCGCGCCGGTTTGCGTCGCCTTTTCCGCCTGATTGATGTTCCAGGCATAGAGGCCGACATCTATGGTTCCGATCAGCGCGATCAGCAGGATCGGCAAGACAAGCGCAAACTCTGCCGCACTGGCACCGTTCTGGTCGCGGACAAGTTCGAGGAGACGCTTCATAGTCCCATCACCGGGCTTTGCGCGGAAGCCTTCAGCCTCCACCCTGTCGTCACCAGTCCGAGAGTCCCGAACAGTGAGGGATAGGCGACGTCGGCGCTGATCTTCACTCTGGGCGCATTCCCACCGACGCTGGCATAGATACCCTGCTGGCTGGATGAGCAGTCGACGGCAATCGTTACGTCCGCATTCGCCCAGCCATACACAGCGGCCGTGCCACCGGATATCTGTCCCGTCCGGGCCAGATTCTTCACCGCTGTGGCATCGCCACCGAAGGTTCCTGCACAATCGTACTGGCTGAAGGGCAAACGACCGGCATAACGGGCGGCGTCACGAACGCCCTTCACCACGCGGTGTTCGCACATGATGTAGTACGCGCCTTCGAACGTCCCGAAGATCAGCAGCAGGACCAAGGGCAGGATCAGTGCCATCTCGGCTGCTGCTGCACCGGATTGGTTCCGCAAGATGGCGTGAACACCGGACATCGTCACTTCACCAGATAGGGAACGTCGCGACGAATCTGCTGCGCCGCCGTGCTCCCTCCTCCGCCAAGCTGAGTCGCTCGCACGATCTCAACGTAGACGTCGCTCTTCTCGGTGTACTTCGATCCACCCGTTCCACGGGTCGCTGATGGTTCGACCAGGAATACGTCAACCCACGACTGAACATGGACGCCCGAAGTCGAACCGGTAATCCCTTCAGCCTGACAATTGATTACGGCGACGGAGATGAGGCGACGGTCCGGAGCCGATCCGTTCACCGGGATTCCGGGCGGTTGGCAATAAGGTTGCGGCCGCGAGACGATCGCACCGTCACTCTGGTTCTGCAACCGGCTCGCCGCATTATCGGCTTCGTATTTGTAGACCTGATAGCGCGTGGGCGTCGACGTCCCGAAGGTTCCCGAAATGCTGAAAGTGGTCGGATCGTAATTCGTGGAATTGGTCTTGAAATAGGCGTTACGATCCCAATTGCCGTCGCCGATAATTCCGCCGCTGCAAGAACCGGTCAGGCTGATCGCGTGACACATATCCCGCGGATAGCCCATGGGCGACGTGTTCGAGATTTGCGTAGCGGTCAATGGTGTGGTGGCAGAGGTCGGCCTGTAAGGACGCGGCGCTTCGACCCAACCATTGCCGCCGCCGTTGGCAATCCCGCAATTGCCCGCTCCGCCCTTGTGCATCAGGTCCTTGCGGCTGTTGGCAGAAGGCGGGCAAAGGCTGTTTCCGACGCCGCAGGCCTGGTTCAGGCCGTTGTCGTAAATGTCGAAGCGCGTGTTCAGGGCGTCGAGAACGCTGACCTGTTCACCCGGCTTCGTGGTAACGTCGTCGACACCTACGCAGTCTCCGGGAATTTCGACACGCCCGAGCGTCTGCGCCGTCGCCTGTGCACCGTTCCCGGCGTTCGTCTGGAGATATCCGAAGTTACCCGGTCCGTAATTGCCACCGCCGTCATTGGCGATCAGCCGCATTCCCATGCCGATATAGTTCGACACGGTGAACGTCGGATCGGTTGATTCCGCCGGATTGCACATGAAGACGGGCGGCACCTTGCAGATCGAAGATCCCAGCCCCGCCAGAGCGCTGGCATTGAGCGAGCCGCTCAACAGGCCCGTGACCGGCGTCAGTGCATAATCGACGGTCCTGACGTCAACGTCGACCTCGATGAAATGCGCGTTTGCGTCGCTTGTGGCGGCGGTGGTTGCATTCCTGTCCTGCCAGAACCGGACGCTGCCGGTCGCATCGCAGGCTGTCTCAGAAGGAATGGAAATCGTGTGCGTGGTGCTGGCCAGAAGCGTCGTATTGGTGACGAGTGAGATGGCCGCAGTCGCCGCGCGCGAGCAGGCGCCAGTCTTTCCGTCCAGCTGCGACGCCCCTGCCAGAGCGGCCTGGTCGGCACCGTTCTGCAATTCGCTGTCCATCGTCGAGAGCCGCGCGTAGTCGAACCCGACCCCCGCGACCGCGATCAATCCCATCAAGGCAAGGGCATATGTCGCCGCAACCGCGCCGTTTTCATCCTCTTTCAGAGTTCGGAAAACATCGCGCTTCATGGCTGCGTGCCCTTCCCCCGTCAGTTCGATCCGCCGCCTGACGACATACTCTTGGTAGTCGTCATACGTTCGGGCTTCTTGACCTTGTCCTCGCGATAACGTTCCACCGCATCGGCGGCGTGATCGCCCGAGGATTCGGGGATTGCTGTCTCGTAATGCGGGTCCGGATCGATGACCTGCGCCATCATCGTCTGGCGATTGGCTTCACCGAAGTTATCCGGACCACCCATGTATGGCGGTGTGTCGGTCGTTGCGCAGGCCGAAAGCCCGACAGCAAGGACGAGCGCTGCGGCGAGGCCCGGCAGCCGGGATTTCTCAATATTCATAGCCGTCCCCCTTGTCCTGCGTCCCGGACTGACCTTCCGTCGGCACCGCCGGAGCGACGGGCTGCGGGCTGTAGGGCTGCCCGAGCAGGAAGGTGTTGAGTTCACCCGGATCGGCCACGCGATCGGTGGGCAGGCGCACCTGGCTCGGCTTGATCGGCGCGACGAGCCTTGGCGTCACCACGATCAGAAGCTCGGTCTCGCCCTTCTTGAAGCCGCTCGAACGGAACAACGAGCCGATGATCGGCAGCGAACCAAGGATCGGAACCTGACTGATCGTCGTCTGGAAATCCTTCTGGAGCAGCCCTGCGATGGCGAAGCTTTCCCCATCGCGCAGTTCCAGCGTAGTGCTGGCCCGACGCGTCCGCAGTCCCGGGATAACGATATTGCCGACCGTGATCGAAGCCGTTGGATCGAGAGCACTGACCTCAGGCTCAACAATCAGGCTGATCGTTTTGTCGCCAAGCACCGTAGGCGTAAAGCCGAGGCTGACGCCGAAAGGCTTGAACTCAACCGTGATCGCCTGGTTGCCGTTGCCGCCACCGGCACTGCTCTGCTGGGCGACCGGAACAGGAAACTCACCACCGGCAAGGAACGATGCCTTTTCACCCGAGAGTGCGATGAGCGTCGGCTGAGCCAGTGTCTTGGCAAGGCCGCGCGTTTCGAGCGCATTGAGCGTGGCATCGATGTTCAAACCGCCGAGGCTGAATGCCTTGCGGAAGATGCCGAAAGTATCGGTGATCGCCGAAAGCTGCAGGATTCCCGCATTGGAGGTGTTGGTGATCGTGGTCGTGCCCCCACCCGCCGTAGGAATGGTCGTGGTCGTGGTCACTTCATTGGGTACCAGCTGCGCCCCGGCCCCAATGGCCGAAGAAAAGCTGCCGCCTTTCGAATTGACGAAGCCGCTAACACCGATGTCCTTGCCGGCCGTTCGGTTGACCTCGGCAAAGCGCACTTCGAGCATGACCTGCTGGCTGGAACCCATCGTGACAAGATTGATGACCTTGTCCCCGGCATAAGCTTTCGCAAGCTGGGCTGCACGATCCGCGGCGCCAGCGCTGTTGACCATGCCCGTCAGGACTACGGAGTCGTTGGAGATCCGTGCATCGATCTTGCTGCCGGGGATCAATTCGTTGATCTGGTCGCTGAGCGCTTCGACGTCAGGGCCCACGGCAATGTCGATGATCGAGATCACCCGACCGGCGTTGTCGTAAAGCGTCAGGCTGGTCGTGCCCATCTTCTTGCCCAGCACGTAGATCGAACGATCCGTGACGGGAAGAATATCGGCAATGTCCGAGCTGCCGACCATCGCCTTGGCGATCGGGCGGTCCGCCGAGACCACCTGGCTCTTGTTGAAGGGCACTTCCAGCGTGCCGGCATGAAGACCGCCGGCAGTGAGGGCCTGCGCCCGCGCCGTGTCGGCCAATCCGGCGAGGCCGGCTCCCGACATGGCCACCAGGGCAAGGGCAAGCGCCGTGCGCGTCGTGCGATTAGTAGCCACGTTGCACCTCATACTGGCTGGGTTCGCTGCCGCGGAAAATCGTCATCATCGGTCCGCTCCTGCGCGGCGCGCTCGTCGCGGGCGACATGACCGACCGTGAGATCGGTGTAGCCGGAGCTGACGGCGCGCGGCTCTCCCGCGAAGCAATGTAGATCTTCCGGGCTGTCAACTGGTTCGGAAGGACGGTTGATGCCGCGGTAACGGTTTGATCCGTAGCGTTACGTAGAGCAAGGCTGAGCACGCCAAGCTGCTGCGCCAGCGCCAGCTTCTGCGCGCCGAGCGTATCGACCTGCAGTGTGGCGGTCTTGCCTGCTGCAGTCGGCTCCGTGCTCTTTTCGCTCGCATCGACATCGATGGCGAGGACAGGGACTGTCGAGAGGACAACGTCCGTCATCTTGTCATCGGTCGAGGCACCGTCACCAGGGATCTTGCGCGTCAGCAGCACGTCGACCGTGTCACCGGGACGAATGAAGCCGCCCGCGGCGGCAACAGCGCTGATCGGAACGGCAACAGCATACTGACCCGTAGGAAGGTTGGCCGAAAGGGTCGGCCGCGACGAGAGCTTGGAAGCGAGAACCGGCTCACCGGCTACAATGCTCCGTAACGTCGCGTTACCCTTCCCAATAGCATCGGCAATTGAAGTGAACGACCCGTCCGGGATCGAATTTGAGGGCCAGTTTGCCAAGCGGACATTTTGATCGTTGAGCAAGGTACCGAATGGCAGTTCCTTGGTCGCCACCACAATTTGATTTAGCTGCTGCTCGCGAGCGAGTTTGGCCTGCCGTTCTTGGACACCAGAAAAATAGGAGTTCGCGAGTAGTACGGCAACAAGCCCTAATACCACGGCAACCCCAATTAGGATCATGTTGCGCCCTTGCATGTGAGCGCCCCCCTCTAAATAGCCCCAGAAAAAGTCGATTGGCCCCACTCCGCGAAGAGTGGGGCCAAAATCATTAGCAATTCGTTGCGTTAGGCGTGGTGATGCAGTCTGCAGCCCCGTCCATCGCGCCCGAAATCGACGAGCCCAATGCGATGGCGGCAACAGCGATACCGGTGCCGACGATTGCAAGAATGAGAGCGTATTCGGCAGCCGAAGCGCCGGCTTCATCGTTAACGAAATTACGGATAAACTTGATCATAGCGCACTCCTAGTCAACATTTAGCGGTCCCCCAGCCCCATGGCTGCCCGCCTGACTAATGTTTTCAGGGCCCCGGCATCTATTTCCGGCTAACCCACCGTCCGTGAGAGAGTACACTGGAACCAACGCGACCTTTGTTCTTTTAGAACCGTGACTTGCATCGGCTCCTATGCGTAGGTTCCCTCACTGGGCAGGCTTAGAATTGATCGCGAAGGTCAAGTTGGTCAATTAAAAAGCTAAGTGTATTTTTTATCTCTGCAAATCAGTAGCTTACGAAAGTTAATCGTTGAAATAATTGGTTAATTTCCAAGCACTTGTGGGGATTTGGCATCAACCCAACCCGATTCGAAAACGACTCACCGCCGATTCCCCTCGCCAAATTTTACGCGAGCTTAACCAAGACCGACCATGTTAAAGGAGGAATGGAAAGGGAAAACCGAACATGTGGCAGCCGCAGATAACGGATGGTCGCAGGATCGAATACTACAAGGGCACACTCCTCTCCTGGCTGGAGAACCGGAGCATCGGTGTTGTGAACTTCTTCCATTCGCGAATGGAATCGATCATCACATACTGGCTAGGCACCATGTTGCTTTTCGCCCTAGCCAAAGTTGCCATTGCGGCGAACGACAAGACGCAGTTCGCAAGTCTTGCTGCCATGATCTTCCCCTTCCTCGCTGTCACAATGGCACCGGTAGTCGCTTACCGCATCGCCACGGCCTGTTTCCCGCTCCGCGACCTGGCATCGCAACCTTCGTTCCGGCTCTGTCGCTACGGCCAGTGGCGGCAGCTCGATTGTCTTCAGGCACGGAAGACCACGGCGTTCGGTCCGACAGGCTTTATGGCGTCGCTAATCGCCGGAATGCTGCTCAACGTGCCATTCCGGACGGCAGAATTCATGCTTGCCATGCCCGCAATGCCCGCAAGTGCTCCTGCCTGGGCAACGACGATGCTGGCGATGATGACAATGGACGTCGTCGTCCTGAATTTCTTTTACACCGTATGCTTCGTCATGGCCTTGCGCACCGCCCCTCTTTTCCCGCGGATGCTTGCTTTCACCTGGCTTCTCGACGTGATGATGCAGTTGCAGATTGCAGAGAAAGTCACGCAAACCGGCAACCTACCCGCTTCGGTTGCAACGGCATTGCATTCAATGCTCTCGGGCAACATCGACAAGGTCCTGATCAGCGCGGCGATCTGGCTGCCTTACCTGATCCTGTCGGAACGGGTTAACGTGACCTTCCGCCATCGCACACGCGCAAAGCCTGCCGCCATTGCCGCTTGACGGGGCTCTTCACCACGCGCGGTCCGGTTTCCGGTGAGCCCACGTAGCGCCTTCGCTGGCAAACTATCCTTCGTGCAGCTTGGCTGGATCGATCGCCAGAGGCTCGTCGCATACTCCGCGATCCTGTTGATCGCTTCGCTGCCAAGCTTCCTGCATTTCTATATGCAGGCGAATGGCGAAAGCGGCAGCGATTTCCTGGCATTCTGGTCGGCCGGGAGACTGGTCCTGACCGGGGCAGCCGAAACCGTCTACGATCTCAAATCGACCTTCGCGATACAGGCTACAGTCGGGCGGAATGACGTCTTTGCATTCGTCAACCCGCCGCCGTTCCTCTTCATCGTAGCGCCACTTGGCTTCCTGGCCTACAATCAGGCGTGGGTGGCTTGGATCTGCGCCACTTACGGGTTCTGGCTCTACCAGACGCGCAAAGCCGATAGAGAGCTAACCTGGCCGATAGCAGCTTTCCCCGGCGCCCTGGTTTCAGCATGGCATGCGCAGACTGGTTTACTGACCAGCGGCCTTCAAGCGGCCTTCGCAACCAATCTTGAGCGCAGGCCTTTCGTGGCGGGACTTTGGACCGGCGCGCTCATCATCAAGCCGCACCTTGCGGTGCTGATGCCCGTAGCCTTCCTGGCATCGCGCAACTGGCGCGCAATTGCCGGTGCGGCGTGCTCAAGCACAATTCTATTGCTGCTGGCGTGGGTGGTCTTCGGCAGCGGAACAATGCTGGCCTATCCCAAAAGCTGGGAAGTAAGCCGCGCATTGATGGCCAATTCCGGACCGGAATTCTTCTTGCGCCAGACCACTGTTTATGCGGCCTTGCGTGCAACAGGCAGCGAGTATCTCGCGATCTGGGCGCAAGGCATGACCAGCGTCGTTCTCGTGTGTCTGACCTGGAGAGTTTGGTCCATAGAGGTCCCTACCGATGCCAAACTGGCCTTTCTTTTCGCAGCCAGCGCCCTGGTAACGCCGTATCTCTTTAACTACGATCTTGCGTTCCTCATCCTGCCTTGGCTCTGGCTGGCAAGGCAATCAAGGGAACGCCTGTTCGGAGCATGGAAGCGGCCGCTCTTGGTAGTGCTTTATCTTGCGCCTCTGGCTTGCCGTGCATTGACGTTTCCGCTCGGGATCAATCTGACCTTTGCCTATTGCATCCTGCTTACCGCACTGATCTGGCGCTGCATTATCATCGAGAAGAATTCGGCCAAGACGCAGCCTGACGCCCATCATCGTTAATATCCGCTAACCACGGCGATAAACGGCATATTGATGCCGGTGCGGCAAGTCTTTGCCGTATGAAGTGGTCCCATCTCGTTGCTGCGGGTGTGCCGGTTCTCGGCTTACAGCTCGCCATTGCCGCTCCGGCGCAGGCTTCGGCCTCGGTGGTGCTGGGGCTGCCGCTGGTGGCCGTTGCTGGGATATCGGGCCTTTCTAGTCTCACTCCATCGGGTTCGGACTTTCCTGCCAGCGCTTGTGAAGGGCCCGCCTCTGCGGGGCACGTCGCTCTGACGCCGGAACCTGTCGCCAGCAAGGCGGCTGCGCTGCTGGGCGGTGCGCCGAGCAAGCTTGAGCTGATCTCGATGCAGCAATCGTCTCGCAAAGGGCAATCGTCGCAGGCTCTGGCGCCGATCGCGCCGGCTGCCGGGGGCTGGCGCTGTGCATCACTGGCTGAAGCGCGTACGATGCCCGCGATCTACTCTGCAACGAGCCATACGCCGGCCAATCCCGACAACTTCCTGGGCAGCGCACGCCTGCCCCTGCGGCATACGAACTTCGATGCGCAGTGGGACCGGGTTCGTAGCGCCGGGCTGTCGAGCCGCGTCGTAGCCGGTATGGCTACGCGCTCCGGCGCTGGCGTAAACGAAACCGCGCTTGCAGCGGTCAATGCGTGGTCCAACCGGCATATCCGCTACCGCGAGGACAGCGACATCTACGGCAAGCCCGACTACTGGGCGACCGCCAGCGCCACCCTCAAGCGCGGCGCCGGCGACTGCGAGGACATCGCGATCTTCAAGATGCAGGCGCTTGCCGCACTGGGCGTGCCGCGTTCCGACTTGTACCTGACGATCGCGCGGAATACCGTGCGCAATGCCGATCATGCCCTGCTCGTCGTCAGGCTGGAGGGCCGCTACTGGCTGCTCGACAATGCGACCGACAAGCTCCTCGACGGCGCGATGAGCTACGACTACCGGCCGATCATGTCGTTCAGCGCCGGCGGCAAGTGGCTGCACGGCTATACGCGCGAACCGGAACAGGCACCAACGCTTCTCGCCGCACGCTGAACGGGTCGCATCTCGTTAAAATCAGCGCTCGGTCAGGGCCTCGTCGAAAGCGCGCAGAACCGGCTTGAACAGGTAGGTCAGGATGCTCTTGCGGCCCGTGACGATCTCCACGTCGCAGATCATGCCCGGCATGATCGGCAACTTCGTGCCGTTCTTGACGATGAACGCCTTGTCGGTCTCGACCATCACGCTGTAGTACGCCTTGCGCTCGACATCGTCGTAGATGCTATCGGCGCTGATGTTGCGCACGCGGCCCGTCAACCCGCCATAGATCGAGAAGTCGTAGGCCGTGACCTTGACGTTGGCAGGATCGCCCACCTTGATGAACGCGATGTCCTTGGGGTCGACGCGGGCCTCCACCAGCAGCTTTTCGCCCACCGGCACGATCTGCATGAGCTTTTCGCCCGCATTGACGAAGCCGCCGACCGTGGTGACCTGAACATCGTTGATGTAGCCGGTGGCAGGCGCGCGCAGCTCATTGCGTTCAAGGCGCGCTTCGGCGCCCTTGATCGTCTCTTCGTTGACGGCGATCTTGGTGGTGATCTCGCTGCGCTCGTTGAGCGCTTCCTGCTGGAAATCGAGGCGGGCCTGCCGCAACTGCGCCTCCGCTTCACGGATCGCCGCCTGCGCACGCCCGACGCCCTGCCGAGCGGCGGACAATCGGCCCTGCGTATCGACCAGATCACGCTGCGCGGTCAGCAGTTCGGTCTTGGGGACGATGCCCTTCTGCGCAAGCGGGGTGAGCATGTTAACCTGATCCTGCGCCAGCTTCGCGCTGTTCTGTAGCGAGGCGACGGTTGCCTGCCCCTCCTGCAGATCGCGGCGACGCTGATCGACTTGCGCGACGAGAGCGTTCTGGCGGCTCTGGGCCGCGGCGCGGCGCACTTCGGAGAGGCGCGCTTCCTCGGCGCATATCGTACCTTCACCGCAGGAACTGTCGGTGCCGGTGCCCTCGCCTTCCAGGCGATCGGCCCGCGCGGTGAGGCGTTCGTTCTCCGCCTGCAGCTGGCCCAGTGCGGAGGAGGACTGGGAATCGTCCAGGCGGACGAGCAACTGGCCCTTCTTCACCATCTGGCCGGGCCGCACGAGGATCGACAGCACCGTGGCCGGGCTGGCGGCCTGGACGAGCTGGGCCTTGCTGGAGGGCACGACCTTGCCCATGCCGCGGGTCACTTCATCGACGCGGGCAAGCCCGGCCCAGACGAACAACACCAGCATGGCAACACCGCACAGGACGATCAACCTGCGGCTGGCATCCCAGTCGTCATACCCGATCCGCTGCCTGAAAGACGAAATCATGGCGTTCATCGTGCGAGCACTATCCTTGACGGCGCGGATGCCGTTTCCATTCCCGGTTCGACGGCCTGCGACTGGACCGACGTGGTGGCCGCGATTGCCGACTGGTATTTCGAGCTGGCCGAAACCGGATCGGGGATCGAAAGGCGCCATTGCTTGGTCGTGTCGATACGACCGCCGACATCGTTTGCGGCGTGGCGATCAGTCACGGCCGGCGGCACGGTCAGTCCCGGCACCGGAGCCGGTTCGTGCCCCTGCTGCGACGCGGCCAGAAGGCGCGCGCGCAGACCATCGTAATCGAGCACCGGGATCCGTTCGACGCCGCTGTAGGCGCTGGTGAACAGCGCACGCTGGCCCCACTTTCCGTGCAGTCGATAGAAGATGTGGCGGCCGATCTTCTCGATCTTGGCGAGGGTGAAGGCCCACTTCGGCAGGACGTAATCGGCGTGATAGTTCGTCGCGGTACCGACGCTGGCCTCGACGCGTCCGGCCAGCGCCTCGCGCGCGACGTCCTGCGCCTCGGCCCACAGCGACGCCATTGGCGCACGAAGCAGCGCGCCGTCGCAGGTGAAGCTGAACTGACACCCGGTGTTGCGCTGCGAACCTTCGTAGACGACGCCGCAAACGCTGTTCGGATAGGCCGGGTGGCGCACGCGGTTGAGCACGACCTGTGCAACGGCCCGCCTGCCCTCCAGTGGCTCACGCGCCGCCTCGTAATAGACGGCCTGGCTCAGGCACTTCAGCGCCGTCCTGTATGCATTGCCCGAGGCTTGGGGAAAAGCGAAACTCGCTGCACGCTCCACCGGCAAATCCGAAACGGCGATGGCCGCATTGCGCGCTTCGGCTTCGGTTCCCTCAACGAGGATCTGCGACTTGTCGTCGACCGTCATCGCTTCCACGGCGCGCAGTTGTTCGGGCGGTACGATGACCGCCACCGGCTCGCTTGCGTCAAACCCGAAAACGCTGCGCAGCGCGGGGACCTGGGTGCAGGCGGCGACGCCGAGCAGGACCATGCCGCCCATGACGCCGAACGCCACGCGCCGGTTGCGCCCGGACATCCCGTGCGCGGATCTCCGATGCGCTGCATGCTGTGCGATTGGGGCGGCTAGCGCACTCACGTTCTGGCTCCCATGCCTGCCGACGCGATGATCTCGTCACGCGGACCGTCCGCCACGATCCGGCCCCTGTCCAGCACGATCAGGCGGTTGCAGACCGAGAAAAGTGCCGGTCTGTGGGTCGCGACAACAAGTGTCTGCGAAGCTGACATGGATTGGGACAGCCGTTCGACGAATAGTTGCTCGGTCTGGCTGTCCATGGCCCCGGTGGGCTCGTCGAGGAACAACAGGCGCGAGGGCTTCACCATGGCCCGGGCCAGCGACAGGAACGCCCGCTGCCCTCCGGAAAGCTGCACCCCGGATTCGCCGACCGGGCGATCGAAACCGCTGGCATCGCGCGAGAGGAATTCGTCCGCGCCGACCTGCCGCAAGGCACGCAGGAGGTCCTCGTCGTGCACGATGCCCGCGCCGATCGCGAGGTTGTCCTTGATCGAGCCACTGAACAGCACCGCGTCCTGACCGACGAAGCGATAGGCGTTGCGCAGGTCCTGCGGGCGGTACTGGCGGCTGTCGATCCCGTCGACCAGCATGGAGCCGGCTGTGGGCTGGTAGAGACCGCAGATCACCCGGCCGAGGGTCGACTTGCCCGAAGCGACCTTGCCGATGATGGCGATGCGGTCGCCTTCGTTGATCGTCAGGTTGATCCCGGCGAGCGATGGCACCGATGCCTGCGGATAGGTGAATTCAAGATCCTCTGTCCGGATATTGGCGCTGCGCACTTCGGGGGTCAGCGAAGCGCTGCCCATGGTGCGCTCGTCCTCTTCGAGCCAGACCTGCTGCAGCGAATCCAGCACCTTGCGCGCCTGCTGGCTGCGGGTGAGCAGAAAGGCGAGCTGCGCGGCAGGAGACAGCGAGCGGGTCGATAGCATGACGATGGCGATGATCGAGCCCATCGTGATCTTGCCCGCGTCGAACAGGTAATAGCCGCCAATGACAAGGCTGATGCTGGTGACCTGCTGGAACGTCGAGGCCAGCGAGATCGCCGCCGAACTCACGTCGCGCAGGCGGCGCTGCGAATGGGCTCCGGCTTCGGCCAGCTGGCGCCAGCGGCCGAGCATCGCACCCTCGCCCGACAGGCTCTTGAGCGTTTCGATGCCGGAGATCGATTCCACCAGCAGCGTCTGCTGCAACCCGTTGTCGACTTGCGCATCGAGCGCCGCGCTGCTGACCTTGCGCTGCAGCCGCAGGCCGAAGATCGCCATGCATGCCGCGCCGATCAGCGGGACCATCGCCAGCCAGCCCGCGATATAGGCGATCACCGCAAGGAACAGGACAAGGAAGGCCATGTCGGCGACGAGCACGATGGTGGTCGATGCGTAGAAATCGCGCACCAGCGAGAATTCCGAAACGCGCGCCACGAGGTTGCCGGTGTGCCCCTTGCGTCCGGCAAGCGGCGAAGACAGCACCTTGGAGTAGATCTTCTGCGACAGCTTGAGGTCGAGATCGCGCCCGATCTGATCGAGAACGCGGGTGCGCGCACGTCGGATCATGAAATCCATGGCAAAGGCGATCAGTACGCCTGCCGCCAGCACCCACAGGGTCGCCTGCGCGCGGTTGGGAATGACGCGGTCGTACACGTTCATCGAGAACAGCGGGTAGGACAGCGCCAGGACGTTGACGATGACGGAGGCCACCATCACCGGCCAGAACTGGCCCCGCAGCTTGTAGAGCTCGCTCCAGAACCAGTGGCTTTTGGCCCGCTCCTGCCACGGTGCCCCGGCCTCCCGCGCGGTCGAGGAATCGCCGAAGACGGTGGCCATCCAGCCATCGTAGCGTTCGGCAAGGGCCGCAATCGGCTCCCAGCCTTCGCTGCGCGTTTCCGGACGCCAGACCAGCGCATCGCCGTCCTTCACCTCGTGAACGACGGCGACCTGGCCTTCCTCGAGGGAGACGATGGCCGGGTAGAACTCCGGCTTGGTCGGCAGCCTGGTCCGGCGCGAGGCATCGCAGTTGAGGCCGAGCAGTTCCAGCGCGGCTTCGGCCTGATGGCGCGGCAGGTACCCTTGCGCATTGCGCGCCAGCGACGAGAACATGACCGGTGCGCAGGACACCCCGGCCTTTTCCGCCATGCGGGCAATGCACGCGACGAGGAGGTCTTCCTCGCCGCGTTTCGTTTCCGTTCGTTCGAACATTACGCTCTTCCAGAGGAGCGGCAACCGCCCCCGTTAGCCCTTGCCGTCGATCGCCACGCTGCCATGCGGGCGATCAGGGATAGGTCCGGTACTGGGTCTCGGCCGGGTTGGGCGGGCCGTAGTGGAAGCGGTCCCGCTCGTTCATCCCGGCGCCGGCATCTGCGGGCACGTTGATCGTGGTGAGGAAGCGATTGGTCGCGGCCAGCACCTGATAACGGGCGAACATTTCCGAGAAGCGCGCGGTTTCGAGCCGCACCTGCACGTTGTAGCGCGTGTTCTGCGCATCGAGCACGTCGAGCAGTGACCGGCGGCCGACATTGAACTGACTGCGGTAGGACAGCAGCAGGTCGTCCGACACGCGGCTCTGGTTGCCCAGCTGTTCACCGATGCGCCCTTGCGTCTGCAGGGTGGTCCAGGCGGTCTGGACGTCCTCTTCGGCTTCGCGGGTGACCTGGTAGAGCCGGTAACGCGCTTCGCTCGCGCGGCGCACCATCTCCTGGTAGTTCGCGCGGTTGATGCCGCCGTCGAAGACGTTCCAGCGCAGGAACACGCGGGCCTGCACGTCCTTGGTGGAGCCGCGGAAACCGTCGATGTCCTCACCGGCGCGCCCGTTCAGGTCCACGCCGATCTTGGGGAAGCCGTCACCGCGCACGCTGTCTGCCAACGCGCCGGCGGCATCGACGTCCGCCGCCGCTTCCTTGACCAGCGGATTTTCGGTGCGGGCAAGCCCGACCGCTTCGCTGAGCGTGCCCGGCAAGCCTTCCACCAGTTCGGGTGGCATCGAGACGTTGTCGATGTCGAGACCGGTCAGGCGACGCAGCTTGATCTTCGCTTCCGTCAGGTCCTGCTCGGCCTCCGACTGGCGGACGAGTGCGGCCTGCAGTCGTTCTTCCGATTGCTGCTGGTCGGCGATCGAGATCGATCCCTGTTCCACTCCAGTCGTCAGATCGTTCACCAGCGAGCGGTGAAACGCCACGTTATCCTCGCTCGCGGCAACGATGCGCTGCTGGAGGAGGATATCGAGGTACTGACGCGCGACCTGAAGGGCGATGTATTCCGAACGTTCGACCACCCGCAGCGAGGCACCGTCGACGCGCGCTGCCTGGCGCAGCAGTTCTCCGCGACGGCGACCGAAGTCGAGCGCCACCCATTCCGCGCGCACTTCGGCGCTCAGCGGATAGAGCTCCTGCCCGGCAATGCCGAGCGAACGGCGGGTCCTGTTCTCGAGGTGGCGCCAGCCTGCCGAAGCCTCGACATCGACGCGCGGGGCATAAAGGCCCTGCGCCTGTTTGCGCTCGAACTGGATGGCCTCGGTATTATACTGGGCCTGCGCCACTTCGGGGTTCGAATTGACCGCAACGACGATGGCATCGCGCAGGCTGACAGGGCCGGCCGACTGCGCCAGCGCCACCGAAGCCGTTCCGGACAACAGGACTGCAATCCCTGCCGCGATGGTTCTACCGTACAACATCTTCACACCTCTCCCGGTCACTCGACCGTAATCTCAACGCGGCGGTTCTGGAGTTCGCGAACCCCATCCGCCGTCGGCACGCGCGGGTTGCTTTCGCCGAACGCCTGCGTGGACAAACTGGCCGTCGTGCCATGCGACACGAGGTAATCGCGCACGGCATCGGCCCGGCGCGTCGAAAGCCCCATGTTGTAACGGTCACTTCCCGAACGATCCGTATATCCGTCTATCCGGATCGCAGCCCCGCCGCAGCCTGCCGTCGATGCGACAGTGGAATCGAGGATCGTCGCCGCGTCTGGCGAGATCAGGCTGCTGTCCCAATCGAAGAACACGATGTAAGGACCGGGCAGACACGGAGCCGAGGCAACCGGCGGCGGAGCAACGGTCTCCTGCGACACCATCTGCGGCTGCGTCATGCGGCGATAGGCATCGTCGCACTTGCCGATGCTGACGGGGTCCTTGGTCCCGCTCTTCAGGAAGCCCAGGGCAATGCCGCATTGCGCCTTTGCCTGCGACGCCCACATGAATGCCGGCGTATCGGCCGCGACGACGTTCGCGTCCCCGGTCTGCGCCAGAGCAGCGTCGTAGCGCGTTCGGATCTCGTTCCTGAGCTCCCCTTTGCCAAGCGACATCAGGTCCGATTGCTGGTCCTGTGCCCATGCCGCCACCGGGACCAGACATCCAGCCAGCGCGAATGCCGTCAGAGGCCCCTTCCAATTGCCCGTCATTTTCATCCCCTCGATATCCCGGGTCGCGTCAGGCGACCGTCGTCGAATGTGCTTCCATGGCTGCGGCCATCGCAGCCATCTCAAATCCACCGGCCAGACCCGCAGCGTGCAGACCCTCAAGGCCGCCCCCGGCGAGCATGGTGCCAAGCGCGTGATCCAGAGCTTCAGCCCCCATCGCCTCGCCACCGGCGGGAGCGCCATGCGCGCCCAAGTGCCCGGCGAAGTGATCGATCAGCGAGTCCACAGCATGGTGCCCGGCGCTTTCAGCAATCGCTTCCTGCACGGCAGGTAGATCCACGGGGCCGTGTTCGCCCCCATGCCCGTTGCCCTGCCCGTTGCCCTGCCCGTTGCCTTGCCCATCCGAGCCTGCGGCCTGCTTGCCCTGTGCGGCCAGCAACAGCGCCTGCATCAAGCCGGAGTCGCCGCCGCCGAACAGGGTCGGTGCCGGGCTCGCCTGTGCATGCCCCTGCTCGCCCCCGCCAAGAGGCTGCGTCGCAACGTCCTGATGCTGGACCGCCTCGCCAAGACCGTGTCCCGCGCCCTGCTCTGCCGCATGCTGCGCCGGATGGCTTGCCGGTTCGCTGTCCTGGTGCACTTGCCGATCGTCATGCAGGAATGACACCGGCGGCGTCGCCGAGGCATGTTCCGGCACCGCAACCGTCACTTCGGGCAGATGCGTTTCGAAGGTCTGCATCGCCGCGGCAATAGCCTCGATCGCGATCGGGGATAGCGGCATCGCATGGGCTGCGCCCGACATCATGAAGCCTGCCGCAGCCGCCGTGATCGCCGCCATTTCCGCCGTGCGCGCCGTGGTCTGGCTGTCCACGCTCGCCGTGGCGAACGAGACGTCGGCCAGTGCGTAAGCTGCACCCTTCATGGTGTACTCACCGGTCGCATGAACGATGGCATCGCCGTTGGCTTCCAAAGATCCCGGACCCTCTGCGGTCAGGTCGATCGCGGTGATCCCCATCTGCGCGAGCGTCTTGAACTCGCCCGCATCGACGACACCGTTGCTGTTCGCATCCTGCCAGACGCCGAACTCGCCGTAGGCTGCATCGGTCGCGGTCAGCTTGCCGTCGCCATTGCTGTCATAAGCGAGTCGCAGGCCCTCAAGGTCGGTCTCCGCTCCCGCTGCATCGTCGGTGAAGACGATATCGAGGCCGTGACCGGTATCGTGTGCCAGCAGGCCGTCATCGGCGCCGACCCAGGCGGTCTGCACAAGACCGCTGCCATAGTCATGCGTGACACCGGCATCGAGCCCGAGGAATTCGACGCCGTCGCCATCGAGGTCGAGCGCCACCGGAGGCGTCGTCGTCACCGCCGTGATCGAGAGGTTCGACTGCGCCGAGACGTCGCCGTCGCCGTCCACCACTTCGACCGGAATGGTGAAGTTGACCGGGTCGTTCGTCAGCGTGCTCGCGCCGAAGTCGCCGATCTGGAAGGTGTCGCCACCGGCCCAGGTATATTCAACGCTGTTGAAACCGTCACCGGTGAAGACCGCGATCTGCGTGCCGGAGAGGCTGGCGCCCGAAGCACCCGCGACACCGCCGACATTGACCGAACCATCTGCCAGAAGCGTCACCGTGAAGGTATGGCCATTGACGATATAGTTTGTCGCCGTCGAGGTCGGGATGATGATCGGATTGCCGCTCGCATCTTCATAAGCGACACCCTGATATGCAATCGAGACACCCGTTATGGTGTCCTTCACGCCATCCCCGACAACGGTATTACCGTCGGGGTCATCGAATGCAGTGATGTTGACGGTCGATCCACTGCTCGACTTGAACAGGGCAACCGCGCCATTGACGGTATAGTGACCGTCGAACACGTGGTCGCGGTTCACCGCCGTATCATAGTCACCCTGACCGTCAGCCGGATCCCCGCGCAGATCGGTCACGAAATCGACACGGAAAGTCTCACCGGATCCAACTGAAGCACCTCCGCCGACACCACCGGTATTGGCCGTCGAGTTGATCGTGCCGTCATTGGTGTGATTGATCGACGGGGTCAGCAACAGGTCCTGACTGTGGTTGTCGATCGGCGCCCCTACCGTCTCACCCACGGGGATGAAGCCCGACCAGCTGTTGTTGCCGCCAACGAAATTGTACCCGCCCGCATTGAAGTCGATGTTCTGGATCGAGTCGATCGTCCCGTCCATGTCGACCGTGTACGTGGCGCTCGACGGGTCCAGCGTGACGGTAAAGATCTTGTCCGCACCGGCATAGGCTTCAAGGACCGTATCGCTGACCAGCGTGTAGGTGATCGTCACGAAGTTGTGGGTCAGCCCGCTGTCCGCTCCGTCCAGCGACGGCGCGAAGCGCACAGTGCCCGCTCCATCGGCCCCGTAGTTGTCTATCACCGACATGTCGGCGTCGAGGTCCGCGGGTGCCGAGACCGGCGCCGCGCCGTTGGTCACCTGGATCGCCTCGGGCACAACGGCATAGGGCGTATCGTCGACGACATCGATCGAGATCGTGCCCGTCGTCGTGTTCCCGTTGGCATCGCTGGCGGTGTACGTGAAGCTTTCCGCGCCGAGCGCCGTCGTCACGCCATCGTTGGCTGATGGCGTCGTCGTAACCGGCGAAGTCAACGTGTAGGTAAAGGCACCGGTGCTATTGTTTAGTACGAGCGTGCCGTAAGTGCCCACCACCGTCGTCAGGTTGCCGTTAACCGTACCGCCGGCGATCGAATAGCCACTCGCCCCTGTCACGGAGACGGCGCCGCTCGCAGTTTCGCCCGTATCCGAGGGCATCGAACCGGTAATCGAACCCGCCGCAACGTCCGCACCCGTCTGGGTGGTATCGAGCGCTTTTTCGTAAACCGTGACGCTCTCATCGTCGCCGACCAGCGAAACATCGGTAAGGCTGATCGTCAGCGTCGTGGTCGAGGTGTCGCCGTCGCCATCGGTGATGGTGTAGACGAAGCTGTCGGTCGCCCCCGCAGGCGGTACCGCATTGGCGCTCGACTGGTAGGTATAGCTGCCGTCCGCATTGAGGATCAGCGTGCCGTAGGTGCCCGCAATGCCGGCTCCGCCAAGGTTGCCGCTGACCGGCGAAGTCGTGTCGGTGCCGGTGGCCACGCCGGTGACCGCCCCGCCCGGGGCCGCGCCGTCGGCGCCAAGTACATCGACGAGGCCCGAAGTGGTGCCGGTGCCGGTGAGCACGTTGCCGTCGGTCGACGCGCCTTCGACGACGCTGTCGGTATCGGCACGGGCGGTGGGCACATCGTCGATGACATCGATGGTGATCGTGCTGGTGGTCGTGTTCCCGTTGGCGTCGGTCACCTGGTAGGTGAAGCTCTCGACGTTGTTCTCGGTGGTCACGCCATTGTCGAGCGTCGCCCCGTCGACCGGGGTCGCCAGCGTATAGCTCCAGGTGCCGTTGGGCGCGATCGAGATCGTCCCGTGGCTGCCGGTGGCCGAACCGACCAGCGCGTAAGTATAGCCGCCCGCGCCGCCCGAGGCGTTGTCGGTCAGCGTGCCCGAGACCGTCTCGGCCGTCGAGGACGGGTTCGAACCGATGCCCAGCGCCGCTTCGTCGACCGAAGCGTCCTCGTTGGTCGCGGCAAGCCCGCTGTCGGTGAGGCTGATCGTCAGCGTCGTGGTCGAGGTGTCGCCGTCGCCATCGGTGATGGTGTAGACGAAGCTGTCGGTCGCCCCCGCAGGCGGTACCGCATTGGCGCTCGACTGGTAGGTATAGCTGCCGTCCGCATTGAGGATCAGCGTGCCGTAGGTGCCCGCAATGCCGGCTCCGCCAAGGTTGCCGCTGACCGGCGAAGTCGTGTCGGTGCCGGTGGCCACGCCGGTTATAGTCGCGCCATCTGCACCGGGTACGTCGTTCGTCAGGACTCCGAGCGACGGGACCGTCAGGCTGCCGCCTTCGGTGACCGAACCGGTGTCGGCATGGGCCGTCGGCACATCGTCGACGATATTGATGTCGAGATTGTCGGTCGCGGAATCGCCGTCCGCATCGTTGACCGTGATTTCGAAGGAAACGGTCGTCCCGTCCGTGTTCGAAGTGTTGTCGTTGAGCGTGTAGGTGTAAGTGACGCTGCCGTCACCGGTGACCGGATCGTAGGTCAAGTCATTGACGGTCAGCGTGCCCGTCGCGTCGCTCGAAACAACCTGCGGGAAAGAGCCGGGATCCACGACAGTCCCGCCAATCGAGACGCTGGTCAGGCCATCGTCGGAATGGAACGTGATCGTTCCCGTCGTCGATTCCGGTCCGCTGATGAACTGCGAACCGGGGTCCTCGCCATCGCGCGTGTCGGTCGACGGGGGCAGCTGGTTCTCGTTGACCTGGGTTCCGTCACCAATCTCGGGCACCGAAATGATCATCGGCGGGCTGTCCGCGATACTGATGGTCAGCGTCGCAGTCGAAACATCGCCATCACCGTCCGTCACCTGGTAGGTAAAGACATCGGTAACGCCGCCGCCGGTCCCCGGAGTGCGCGCGTAGCTGTAGGAACCGTCGGCAAGGAGCGTGAGCGTGCCGTACTCGCCGGTCACTACCGATCCGGTGCCCGAAAACGTACCGGAAGTGCCCGCATGCACGCCGGTAACAGTGCCGCCATCGGCTCCGAGAGTGTCTGCCCCGGCCGTACCGCTGGTGGTGCCCTCGCCGCTCAGGACATTGCCGGTCTGCGCGGTGAAGTCGGCGGCCGGAACGCTATCCGTATCCGCACGCGCAATCGGAGCGTCGTCGACGATGTTGACTGTCAGCGTGGCCGTAGCCGCATCGCCATCGGGATCGGTGACCACGACCGTGAAGACGTCCGACGTGTTGTCGCCGCTGGTATTGTCGTAGAGTTCGTAGGTGTAGGCGATCCGGTCGCCATTGAGCGCGCCCAGCGTCAGGCGGCCATAGGCACCCTCGATCTGCTGGCCGGCTTCACCCGTGAGCACTTCACCGTTGATCGCGATGGAAGCGATGCCGTCTTCGGAAGTGACGAAGATCGTGCCGGTCGTGACGTCCGAACCGCTACCGAAAGCCGAACCCGGCGTTTCCTGGTTGCCGTTGAGACGATCGCCCGAAAGCCCGGATTCAGAGACTGTGTCGACAGCTGAATCGGACGCCGGACCGCCGTCCTGGATCAGGATGTCGGGAACCTTGTTCACCGGCTGGGGCAGGATTTCCTCCTGCTGGGGCTGCGGGAACGACAGTTCGGTATAGGGAAGCAGATCACCCAGGCCATAGGCGGCCTGGATCGGACCTGTAGGGTCGGCGAAATTGCCGCCCGAACTCTGTACTCCTCCGGCGGCAGGCTGCGGCTCGTTGCCGGTCAGCAGTGCCGCAAGGTTGAGAGGCGGCACCGCGACATCGCCGATGACGATCTGCGGGACGTAGACTGCGCCGTCGGGAATGACGAAGACCTGGCCGTCAGGAAGCGTGAGAATAAGGTCGCGCCCCTGCACCGACAGTTCATCGAGCGTGGCGCCTTCCGGCAGAACGACGAGGTTGTTGGCATCGGGAAGCAAGACTTGCGTATGACCCGCAGACGCGGCTGCCGAGACATTGCCACCTGCCAGGTTGGCATCCGCCGGAGACCTGTTGTCCGAACCGTGACCGTCCTGAAAATCCATAACCACTTCCCTGTCGCTTGCTGCCCGCGGCAAAGCGCCGCGATGCAGACGGGTTCGAAATGGTCAGCCGGCGGATTCCGGACGCAACGCGACTGTACACCGCTTGACCATTGCGCCCTTTTCAACCGGCGCCTGCCTCTCTCGGCGCTCAGTGAGAGCGACTCGGAGCAGACTTAACCGGCTGAAATCACAGCAACACGTGGCACCCTCAGAGACAAGCTCGTTAACTAACCTTAACGTGAGCCTGTCCCGGTGTTGCACACATTTCGGGGTAATCCTTTTCTCGACAGCGGCCGGATGAATTTTCTTACGTTATTGTTTTAACGCAGTTTTCCTGAAGCCATGGGAGGGCAATTCAACCCGAAAGCCTGAACGGACGACCATTCCGGATGATAAGGTTTGTCAACAGCCTGATTTACAGCGATAGTTGCGCGTTCGATATTTGGCGCTTGCGATCGAACGAACGGGGGCCGTCATGAACATCGCGATGGGAATGGACTTTGCAAAAAGCCATCTGGGCACTTCGGACACGCGCGTCCTTGCCCTCGCCCTGGCCACCGGCATGGCCGGCTTTACGGTCACCTATCCGGCAGTGACGGTATCCAACGGGACGGTCGGCGACTGGATGGGCAAGCTTGAAGTCAAACCCCTGCGCCTCACCTCACCGACTTTCGGCCAGGCCCCGACCATCACGACGACATTTCAGGATTCCGCCGAAGCCTTGACGCAGGCGGCAAAGGCCGGCGCAATTGGCCTCACCAGCGTGCTGGCGCCGACGAGCGCATCATACGCAGCGACAGGCGCGCGCAGTCAGCAGTCGGAAGCTCTCTCACCAGCCGTTGTCAGCCCCAACCCAGCCTCTCGACAACTCTCACCGACAAGACAGGCACCTCAGGTTCTGGCTGCGACAGGGACATCGATCCAGGCACGTCTGCCCGAACCCGGCTATGCCAAGCCGCAGGCTGAAAATGTCGAGCGCCACGGACCGCTCGATGCGGTGCGCATCGCGATGCCACCGTCTGCGGCACATCTTGTGGCCACCGCCCCCCTCCACCCCGACGCAACTCTGAAAGTCGTCGCCCCCCCAATCCCGCAAACCGCCGTGCCGGTCCCCACCCCGACAGAACAATCGCTCGCGTCCGGTGCGAAGCCGGATATCGGACCGGCTCCCAGCACGGGACCGCTCTCGGGCACTGACGGACTGGGGCTGTTCTCGCAATCAGAGGAAGTGCGCGACTTCGACCTTGCAAAGCTTACGCCGGCCCGTCGCCCTATCAGGAAATCCGGCATGGCGACGATCCAGGCACAAAGCACTGGCAGCGCTGAGCTCACCCGGTCTCGTCCGGAATACGCGACAAAGGTCGCGAAAGTGCCCGATCGCATCGTCGGCGATCATATCCTGCACGTCGCGAGCCTGAGCCTCGAAGGAATGCCTGCGGGGAGCCTGACGGTCCGGATCGGCATGACAGGGGACTTATCGGTAAAGCTCGCCGACCTGCTTGCACCGGTGAAGGACCAGATGGCGCCCGAAACCTTCGACAGGCTAGCCAGTTCCGCCGCCGCCGCCGACTACGTCAGCTTCGCCGACCTGCGCGCAGCGGGGTTCGACATCCATTATGACGCCGGAGGAGACCGGTTGATGGTGTCTGCACAGTTCTAGCGCCGCAACCTGGACTTCACTGGCCCCTCGCGAGACACGATCGCGAGGTCATTCCACGCCTTGCCAGATTGCCTGCAACAAGAGCGTCAATTCCTTCCATATTCTTGAAACAAGACAACGCACAATCACCCCCGTTGATTGACCGATGAGAATTCCGAGGAACGTTCGATCGCAAGAACGTCAAGACGAGGCCTGCCCCGCGATCTGCATGAGATCAGGCGGACTCCCCCTTTTTCCGCGATCGGATTGACCGCGGAGCTGAACTCCGAATTGCTGTGTGGTTAGTCCTCTAGGTTGCGCCCAAGTGGCGTGCCGAAAGTTTGGCGAGGACAACGTGGCAAGTGGCGGAAATCACCACGTCTTCTCCCGCAAGGCCGTGCCGTGACACTTACGGGACCTGAGACGTTCGGCGAGAAAACGGTAGAAGTACCAGTCCATGCCTGCTGACGGCATGTAGCGGTACAGAAGCCGCTCGAACCGCGTCCAACTGACCGATTCCCGCGAGGTTCTGCGTTCAGACGGGAAGCACACGTGATCGGGATGATAGACCGAGTGACCGAACCGACCGACCCGGTGGACGATTTCATGGTCTTCGAGAACATAGGGCCACAGGTCGGTATCGAAGCCGCCCGCTTCGCGAAGACAGTCGGTTCGGAAGGCCTGAGCATAACCACCGGCGTGGCACTTTGCGGCAAAACGACGGCTCTTGCGCATGACGAACTCGACCCGCTTGCGCGAGACAGGATCTGACAGGGGTCTGTAGATATCTATCGCCATGACCGCGGCTGCCGCCGGATCAGTAGCAAAGAGAGAGACGATCCGGTCTATATAGTCTGGCGGATAGAATGTATCGGCATCGCAAATTGCGACCAAGGGCGTCTCGACTCGCGCCAGACCGAATTGCATCGCATTGATCTTGCCGGGAATGCTGCACCTGACGATCTGCAAACGGTCGCCCAGAATCTCTCCGGCTTGAGCTGCTTCGGCAGCGCCTTCGTCGGTCGAACCATTGTCGACCAGCAGCAATCGAAACGCATGGTTGCCTTGCGCGGCAAGGCTTTGAACGGTCCGTCCGACCCATCCCTGTTCGTTGAAGAATGGGAGAATAACAGTGACATTGCTCATGCGTGCGAAACCGCCATTAACGTCGTCTCCCGCCACGCCCTCGCGTGATCATTGGCCAATCTGGATATGACCTCGGCAGCCCGCTCTGACGAGGGGACTTCATTCAGGTCGAAAGTTTCGGCGAACATCTCTTCCTGGATATTCCGATAGCGGGTTTCATGCAGTTCATCCGCGCGCGCCAGAGCTTCCGGCAACTGCGCCGGGCTATCGATAACCTCACCCGCGCACCAATGCCTGAAATCGGGTTTGCCGACCCAATCGTATCCATGACAGTTCAGGAAGATGCATGGACGTGGCTTGAGAAGAAATTCGTAGATCTGACTGCTGGCATCCCCGAGGTAGATATCCGCAGCCTGCGTATATGTCATGTCGGCCGAGCGGCGGCTTCCCAGATCAATCTTGATATTGTCCCCGCGCAGGAATTTCTGCGGAATATCGCCGGCGCGGTCGACCCGGAAGCGATCCACCGTCACGACGAACTTGCGCTGAAACAGCATCACGTGCGGGGCAAAAATCAGGCCGTGCCTAGGCGCATCGAGGAAATACTCAAGCACCTGGCGTCCATGGCGGTACCAAGATGACAAATGCGGTGATGGATGCGGATTGTACAGAACCGTCCGTTCAGCCTTCGGCAGGATGCGAAGCGGCTCGCTGCCTCGCACCAGGTCGAACTTGGGATACCCCACGATACTGACCGCTTCGGGCGACACGCCAGCCTCGGCGATCAACCGGTCGCGCACCTTCGGCCCTGAGCAGAGAACATGATCGAAGCCCGCGCTTGCCTTGTTGAAGCCAATAGCGCGATCGCCCGCACCGTGGCGGGTGTGGATGATCTTGAGATCGTGAAGTCCGTAGCGCTCCTTCAGGAGCAGCGACGTCTTCTCCGTTACGACGAGAAAATCGAGACTGCGAAAGAATTCAAGATTGTCACGATAAATCAGCAACTTTTCCATGGGAACGAGCTTGCTGAGCATCGAGTTCAGACGCTGCGTTGCCTGCGATGGCCGCAGTTCCACATGCTCTATGCGGGAACCGATCAGGTCACCGCCCAAACTCTTCACTTGCTCGGACAGGAGCGCATTACTGGTCGCAACTATGATTTCGCCGTCGAACCCGCCCTTTGCCAATGCCATTGCTATGGGGAGACTGTGTGCGACCTGATGAACTTGATCATGATTGAACAGGAACGCTACGCGCACTCAAGCAACTTTCGAATAGAGACCTGTAAAAACAGCCAAGGCTGCCAATCCAGGGGCGGAATTTCGGCGCCAAATAGTTTCCAGACCGATTCACTGACAAGTGACAAATCTGCAACTTTCGCATCATCGAACGGGCACGCGCCATCGGGCCAGATTGCCAGATCCAGCTTTCAGCACATGGCCTTGCACAGCCAAGGCCGATGATGCAGCACATGGACTGGCAAGGTTTTGTTTCATCTGAAAGTCACTTCACCGGATTCAACCTAGTCCAGATGCATCGAGTCTTCCGAGCACCACTGCGCATCTGTCGACAACAGCTCAAACGATCCTCCAAGGCGTGGGACGCGAAGCCTGCAATTGCGCACACACAGGCTTCGCGTCCCTGCAACTCACACCTGCACCGCCCCTGTCTCCTCTCGCACCGCTTCCGGTTCCGCCTCGCGTCGGTGGACAATCCGGTAGAGTGCGGGAAGCACCAGCAAGGTCAGCAGGGTCGAGGAAACGATGCCTCCGATCACCACTGTCGCCAGCGGGCGTTGGACTTCCGCTCCGGCTCCGACGTTGAGCGCCATCGGCACGAAGCCGAGACTGGCGACCAGTGCGGTCATCAGCACAGGGCGCAGGCGGGTGAGCGCGCCCTGGCGGATGGCCTCATCCAGCGGTTGGCCGGCCTCCCGCAGTTGACGGATGAAGCTCAGCATGACGACGCCGTTGAGCACGGCAACGCCCGATAGGGCGATGAAGCCGACACCGGCCGAGATCGACAGCGGCAATCCGCGAAGCAACAGCGCTGCCACGCCTCCGGTCAGGGCCAGCGGCACACCGGAGAAGACGATGCCGGCGTCCCTGGCGGACCGGAACAGGGCGAAGAGCAAGGCGAAGATCAGCAGCAGGGCCGCCGGTACGACAAGTCGCAGCCGCTCTGCCGCCGAGATGAGCTGCTCGAACGTGCCGCCATAGCTCACCCAGTAACCGGCCGGAACCTCGACTTCGGCATCGACCTTCTCGCGCAATTCATCGATGAACGAACCGAGATCGCGACCGCGCACGTTCGTGGTGACGACGACGCGGCGCTTGCCGTCCTCGCGGCTGACCTGATTGGGACCGATCACGACGTCGACCCGGGCCACGTCGCTGAGCGGCACGAAACCGCGTGGCTCGCCACCCTCGCCCGGCAGTGGGATCCTCAGGCGGCCGATCTCGTCGGCCTTGCCGCGGATGTCTTCGGGCAGGCGTACGATCAGCGGAAAACGCCGATCGCCCTCGAAGATCGCCCCGGCCTCGGCGCCGCCGATGGAGATGGCCACGACCTCCTGCACATCGCCGACATTGAGGCCGAGACGGGCCAGCGCCGCCCGGTCGGGGGTGACCTGCAGCACCGGCAGGCCGGTCACCTGCTCCACGCTGACGTCGCGCGCGCCGTCGATTCCCTCGACCACGCCCTCGATCGTCTTGCCGATCTCGTGAAGAGTGTCGAGATCGTCGCCGAAAACCTTGATCGCGACATCGGCGCGCACGCCGGACAGCAGTTCGTTGAAGCGCATCTGGATGGGCTGGGTGAACTCGTAATTGTTGCCCGGCACGCTCATCGCCGCCTCGCGCATCTCGCGCACCAGTTGCTCACGCGGCTTTCGTGGATCGGGCCAGTCGGACCGGTCCTTGAGCATCACGAAAGTATCAGCGACCGAAGGAGGCATGGGATCCGTCGCGATGTCGGCGGTGCCGATCTTGGCGACGATGCGATCCACTTCGGGGAACTGCTTCAACCGGGCCTCGAGCGCTGTCTGCATGTGCACGGCTTGCGTGAGACTGGTCCCCGGAATGCGCAGCGCATGCAGTGCGATGTCGCCCTCGTCGAGGTTTGGGATGAACTCGGTTCCCATCCGGGTTGCCGAAAGGCCCGCGATGGCGACCAGGACGACAGCCCCTGCGACGAAGGCCTTGCGCAAACGCAGGGCCGCATCGAGCGCGGGTTCGTAGATCCGGCGGGCCCGGATCATGAGACGGCTTTCCTTCTCCTCCACCTTGCCGGTAACGAACAGGGCCACCGCAGCCGGCACGAAAGTCAGCGAGAGGACGAGTGCGAAGCTCAGGGCCATGACGACGGTGATCGCCATGGGATGGAACATCTTCCCTTCCACACCGGTCAGCGCGAAAATCGGCACGTAGACGAGCGCGATGATCAACACGCCGAACAGCGATGGCCGGATGACCTCCGAAGTGGCCGAAGCCGCCAGTGCAAAGCGTTCGGCGCGGTCGAGCAGGCGGCCACGTTCGTGCTGCGCCTCACCGAAACGCCTCAGGCAGTTCTCGACGATGATGACGGCGCCATCGACGATCAGGCCGAAGTCTAGCGCCCCAAGGCTCATGAGGTTGCCCGAGACGCCTGCGCGCAACATGCCGGTGATGGTCATGAGCATGGTGACAGGGATCACCGCCGCAGTGATGAGCGCGGCGCGGATGTTACCGAGCAAGAGGAACAGGATGACGATGACGAGCAAGGCCCCCTCGACGAGGTTCTTCTCGACTGTCGCCACCGCTCGCTCGACGAGGTCGGTGCGGTCATAGATCGCCACCGCCCTGACGCCCGGCGGCAGCGCCTTTGCCGCTTCTTCAAGCCGCTGCGCCGCGGCCTGGGCGACGATCCGGCTGTTCTCGCCGGCCAGCATGTGGACGGTACCGAGCACAACCTCGCGGCCGTTTTCGGTCGCAGCGCCCGTGCGCAGTTGCTCCCCCATGACGACGTCGGCAACGTCGGCAATGCGGATCGGCACGCCGCCGCGATTGGTGACGATGATCGAACGCAGGTCGTCGAGGTTGGACGCCTGCCCCGGCACGCGCATGAGGTATTGCTCGCCGTAACGCTCGATATAGCCCGCGCCGACATTGGCATTGTTGCGTTCGAGCGCCCTCACGACATCGCCGAGAGCCAGGCCATAGGCCGAGAGCCGATCCGGCAGCGGGGTGACGTGGTATTGCCGCTCGAACCCGCCGATGCTGTTTACTTCCGTGACGCCGGGCGTGTTGCGAAGTTGCGGGCGGATCACCCAGTCCTGCAATGTGCGCAGGTCTTCGGACGTATAGCCGCTGCCGTCGGGCTTGCGCGCGCCTGGCTCGGCCTCCAACGTGTACATGAAGATCTCGCCAAGCCCCGTAGCGATCGGTCCCATTTCGGGCGCGACGCCTTCGGGCAACTGGTCGCGCGCGGTTTGCAGCCGCTCGTTCACCAACTGGCGGGCGAAATAGATGTCGGTTCCGTCCGCGAAGACCGCCGTCACCTGGCTCAGGCCGTAGCGGGATATCGAACGGGTATATTGCAGCCCGGGCAGTCCGGCGATCGCCGTCTCGACCGGAAAGGTGACGCGCTGTTCCGCTTCGAGCGGAGAAAAGCCTTTCGCCTCGCTGTTGATCTGGACCTGTACGTTGGTGATGTCGGGCGTCGCATCGATGGGCAGGTGCTGGAAGGCCCAGATGCCGATAGCACAGAACATCGCGACGAGGCTCAGGACCGTCCAGCGAAAGCGGATGGACGCGGCGATGATGCTCTCGAGCACCTGCTGCTTGTTGGCGGATGCCTCAGTGGTCATGGCTGGCCCCCGACTTCTCGACATCCGCCCGGATCAGGAAAGCCCCGTCGGTGACGTATTCCGTGCCCGGCTTGAGTCCGCCGAGAACCTCGGTCCATTCCGGAGTGCGTCGCCCGATCTGAAGCATCCGGACTTCGTAGGTATTGCCAACCTTGGCATAGACCACTTCGAAATCGCGGAAGCGCTGGATCGCCTTGGTCTCTACCGCCAGCGGCACCTCGGCAGAGGCGACGGTGAACGTCCCGTTCACGCCCATTCCCGGCCTGAACACGTTGGCCGCGGCGGGCGGCAGGTGAACATGCGCCAGAACTGTCTGGCTGGCGAGGTCCGCGGTCGGCAGGATCGCCTCGACCTCAGCCGTCATTTGTATGTCGCCCGAAAGGCTGCGCACGCTGACGGGCTGGCCGACGCGCACCCGCTCGGCATCGCGCGGGTAGACGAAGAACTCAGCATGGAGCTTCGTGGGATCGGCAATGACGAAAAGGGCGCGATCGCCGGTCACGTCGCCGACATTGGCGTTCTTCTCGACGATGATCCCGCCGATCGGCGCAGGGATCGCGTATGTCTGCAGCGAATGGCTCGATTCGACCCGCGCCAGCGTCTGGCCCTTGCGAACCGCCTGCCCCAGCTGGCCGCTCAGCCACATGATCTGCCCCGGCAATCGCGCGCGGACATCGGCCTGGCCTTCGGGCGTGATTTCCACCCGGCCGGACAACTCGACCAATTCGGCAATCTGCGCCGGGCCGGCCTTCTTGGTTTCCACTCCGCCCTGACGGGCTGCCTCAGCCGAAATTGTCGTACGCCCTTCATAGGAAGCGTAGGACCAGGCATGCGTGCGTCCGCCCTCCACAGCCCGCACCTTCACATCGAAGCTGTGCGGCTCACGGACCGCGCCCTTGCCGCGCAGATAATCTTCGCGCGGCGCGAAGGCGAAGCGATCGACCTCACCGCCAAGGCGGGTGAGTTCGACGGCGAGCTGCACCTCGCCGGGCGGCAGCGGTTCGTCGTCGCGATAGGCGTAAACGTGGAACTCGGGCTCCGTGCCATCTTCGTGGATCGTCACCTCGAGCGCGAAATCGCCATCGCGCAGCATCCGGCCACGATGGGGGCCGCGTTCGTATTCGTCTGCGCCGGCTGCGTGGGCTTCACCCTCGGCTTCGGCATGGTCGGAATGGGTGGCGTCGTTGCCACAAGCGGCAAGCAGGGACAGGGCGAGCAGCGAGCTCGCGCAGAAAAGCGACCGGATCATCAGCGGATCTCCGTGCTGGAAACGAGGGACGCGTGGCGACCGGTCAGTCGGTCGAGCCGCGCGCCTGCGAGATGGAACTGGCGCAGCAGGTCGACACGGCGGGACCGGCCGTCGATCAGGGCCTGCTGGGCCTGGTTGATTTCAAGGAAAGTGAAGGCCGTCCCCCCCCTCGCGAAACCGTCGCGCACCAGCGCGAGCGCCTTCTGCGCCGAGGGCAGGACTTCGCGTTCGATGCGGGCGATTTCACTCGCCAGCGCCGCGCGCTGCGCCACGAGGCGATCCACCTCGCGGCCGACCTGCAGGCGCGCGACCGCGATCTCGGCCTCGGCAGCCCGGCTCTCGGCAGCGGCGCGCGCGACATTGCCGCGATTGGCCGACCGGTTGCCCAGCGGGATCGAGCCTCCGACCATGAGGGCCACATTGTTGCCCTGCCCGAAGTGACGAATGCCGATCCGGGCCGTCGCATTGCCGGCATCGCCTGTTTCGGCCAGGCGAACCTGTGTATCGGCCGCCTGCCGCTCGGCCGACAACAGCGCCAGGTCGGGACTTTCATCAGCCGAAGGCGCGGTTTCCTGAACCGAGAAGAAGGGCTCTGTCTCGAGTGCGAAGTCCTCGCCTCCGTCCCACCAGCCGGACAGGTTTGCGCGAGAGAGGCGCGCCTGCCTGCGAGCCTGATCGAGCGCGATCCTCGCCTCGATAACCGCCGTCTTCGCGCGTTCGGCGGCGAACAGGGGATCGAGCGCGCGGGCCACCCGGCGGTCGACCTGTGCCCGTGTCTGCTCGGCAACCTGCAGGCGCTGCTGCGCTATGGCGATGCCCGCCTCGGCGGCCAGCGCATCGACCCAGGCGGCCTGCACTTGTGCCAGCATGTCGAGCATGCGCAGCGCGTTGCGTTCGCCGGCGACACCGAGTTCGGCGCGCGCGGAATTCAGGCGGGCCTCCCGCTTGCCACCGCGCTCCCAGGTACGCTCGTACCATGCGGTGGTCTGCTGCTGTTCGAGCGGACCGTAAGTGCCCGTACCGGCGAAATCCTCGACCTCGACGCCGACGGTATCGCGCGGACGCACCCCGGCTATCGCAACCGCGGCATCGGCCGCTTCGAGCCTTGCTGCGTTCACCTGCAAGGCGGGATTGGTCGTGGCGACCCGGGACAGCGCTTCGGACAGGGTAAGTCCCTGCGCAGAAGCGGCCTGGGCCGAAAGGACAAGCGGAATGACGGCGCACGGGGGCGCCAGACGTATCAGGCGCACGGCAAGGCGCGCGGAAGGGTACGAAAACATGACATGAAGCCTCGCGGACGGGCGTGGGACAACCCGCGCCCGATCGGCGCGGGATTCAGGCGTTCATGGCAAGAAGGCGGGGAGGCCGCTCGAGACCGGTAAGCTCCGATCCCGGCTTTGCGCAATCCGGACCGATCGCGTGCAGGTTGGCATCGACCGTGGCCATCCGGTGGGCATGGCTGGCGTCGGTCGGGATTGCCGAATTCGTATCGCCGGAATGGTGATGGTGCCCCTGCAGTGCCCCGCCCGCTTCGTCCTCGTCCTCCTGGTCGGGAAAATGATCGTCCAGATGATCGAGCTGTGCGGTCAGGCTGCTGAGCAGCACGCTTTCGTGCTCATCCGCCTGCCCCGGCGCGTGCTGCATCTCGACAACCATGTTCGACCACGCCATCGCGCTCGCAAACAGGAGTGCGAGCGAAAGGACGAACATCATGCAGATGCGGTCCACCTTGAGGTGACGCATAAAGGCCATCAGGGCGTATCGATAGCGAAACCCGACGGTGTGCTCAAGGGCGCGGCGCATTGAAGTCCCTCAAATCGGGGCGCAGTGCCTGCCGGCTCAGCGGTTCGGGATGTGCGTTCCCAGGTGTCGTCCGGCGATGTAGCCGAAGGTCATGCCCGGCCCGAGCGTGCCTCCCGCGCCGCCATAGGCTTCGCCAAGGACCGCCGCCATCGCGTTGCCCGCCGCGTAGAGGCCGGGGATCGGGTTGTCGTCCCAGTCCAGCACCTGGGCATCGGCATTGGTCCGCGGACCGCCGGCGGTTCCCAGCGCGCCCGCTTCCATCTTCACGGCGTAATAGGGAGCCCGATCGATCACGCCCAGGGTGCGATGGGGCGGATCGAAGGCGGCATCGCCCCACATGTAGAAATTGTCGTAGGTGTTGTCGCCGCGGTTGAAATCGTCGTCATGGCCCTTGCGCACCATGTCGTTGAAACGCGCCACCGTGGCGACTAGGCCTTCGGCATCGATCCCGGCCTCGTGCGCCAGTTCCTCAAGCGTATCGGCCTGGATCATGAAAGAAGGCACCGGACCGCCCGGCGGCGTGTTGAAGGTGTGGTACCTGTCGCGGTAGCGCTGGTCGATGATCAACCAGTACGGCAGGTTGGCGTAGCTGTGCGTCCCGGCATCGAAAGCGTGCAGCGTCTTGCCCAGCGCATTGTAGTTCGCCGCCTCATTCACGAAGCGCTTGCCCGCGCGGTTGACGAGGATCGCACCGGGCCGCGCGCGCTCGTCCGAACCCAGCAGGAAATTGGGCTTGGCATTGCGGTGCTGCGGCTTGAACTCCAGAACGCTCTGCATCCAGAAGGCGTGTTGCATGTTGCCCAGTTGCGCTCCGGCGTCGATGGCCATGAGCAGACCGTCGCCCTCGTTTTCCGGCACGCTGACCGGCCCGGTGAGCGGACCGCGCAGGAAAGTCTGGACCAGCTTCTCGTTCCATTCGAAGCCTCCGGTGGCAATCACCACGCCGCGCCGGGCCCGCACGCGATAGTCCTTGCCATCCCCATCTTCAGCAACGACGCCTATCACCCGGTCGCCGGCCTTGATCAGCCTGCGCGCCCGCTTTTCGAACTCCACCGGAATCCCGCGATCCAGCACGGCCTTGAACAACGAGCCGGCCAGGGCCTGGCCCAGTCCCCGATAATCCTTTGCCTCTCGCTCTGCGAGTGTCGCTTCATCGAGGGCGCCGGTTATCGCCTCCATCAGGCTGCCGCGGACCGGATAGGCCATCTTGGTAGGGTTCACCCGGCTCGCCCACTTGCCGAGCCTTTCGAATGCGAAAGCCTCATTGTCGAGCGACCGCCCTCCGTCCGGCTTCGCGCCCGGCATATAGGACTGATAATCGGGAAAGTCGGTAAAGGCATGGAACCGGACAGGCGTCCTGTCCGCGAAGTAGCGGATCATTTCCGGTCCCGTTTCCATGAACGCCATCAGGGTCTCTGGATCGAGTTGCCCCGGTGCGAGGGAATCGAGGTAGGCCACTACGTCCTCGTCGTTTTCCTCGATACCGGCTTCCAGCTGGTGATGGTTTCCCGGAATCCAGAGCATGCCTCCGGACATGGCAGTGGTACCGCCCACCATCCCGGTCTTCTCAAGGATCACCACGTCCTTCGCCCCGAAATCGAAAGCGGAAATTGCGGCCGTCATCGCCGCTCCGCCCGACCCGAGAACCACGACGTCCGCTTCCCGGTCCCACTCGAACTGATCCGTCACAATCCATCTCCCGATTTACCCGGTGCCGTGACCGTTTCCGGTCCCGACAAGGGCGAGCGCTCGTTTTGCAACGACGGTTGTAAATCAGGCCATGAAAGGGCAACCACTCCGAATTGTCATAGGTGGCTGGCGTTCGGTGAACGGGACAGGTCGGCAACCGTGATCGCCGCGCCGAAAGGCTACGCGACGTTTGCGGACTGCGACTTCGGCAGCGATATACGGAACATCGAGTGGGACGATGTCCGCAAGTACGTCGCATCGCCGCCGTGTGCCCGCGCAATACCCCGGACAACGGCCAGGCCAAGACCCGAACCTTCGGAGATGCGCTCACCACGCGCGAATTGCGTAAAGGCATCCTCCCGGAAGCCCTCCGCAAGGCCCGGCCCTTCGTCGGCAACGGTAATCACGGCTGTCTGATCGGAGAATTCGACAACGATCCGCAAGGTGCATGGATCGGCATGACGGCGAGCGTTGTCGACCAGCGCAATTATCGCTTGCCGGATGCGTGCTGGGTCCACCCGCACGATCGCAGGTTGCAGGACCAGTTCCAGGCCGAACCCTGCAGGCGTCAGCATCGAAGTGAGGATCGGGCGCATGTCGTTCACCTCGGCAGCGAGATCAACGTCCGAAAACATCAACTCAAGCCGCCCGCTATCGGCCAGACTTACGCTGCGCAGATCCTCCACCAACCGGGCCAGACCGTCGACCTGCTTCATGAGATCGTCGACAAGCTTTTCATCCAAGACGAAGACGCCGTCCTTCACGCCCTGAAGACGTCCTCGCAGGATGGTAAGCGGTGTCCGCAACTCATGCGCGATCTGGGCGTTCCAGACTTTCACGTCATCGGACATGCGCTGCAGACGGCTGGCCATGGCATTGAAGTCGGCGATCAGCAGTGCCGTTTCGCCATGCGCCTCGCCGACCGATTCCACCCGTGTGGTGAGATTGCCCTCCGCGATGCGACGTGCGGCTTCGCCCACGGCCCCAAGCGGGCGAACGATCCGCCGGGCAAGCCGGATGGCGATCGCCAACGCAAGCAGGACCCCCATCAAACAGGCCGCAAGCGTAATGCCGACATCGAGCCCGAAAGTGTCGCTGGCGCTCGGCGGCGGGGGCGCTACGATCCGCCAGCGCTCCAACACCGCATATACCACGTAGAAGGCCAACGTGATGACGGCGACCGCCGCCAGAGCGAGCGCCGCCATCGAAAGCGCCAACTGCCGGGCAAGGCTGATCCGGCCTCTCATCCGCGCGACCACAAGCGATAACCGACGCCGCGCACCCCTTCCGGCATTTCAGGCACGCCCGCCTGATCGAGCTTGCGACGAAGTTTGCTGACATGGCTGTCGACCGTGCGATCGAGCGCATCCGATCCGGGCATGCAGGCATCCAGCAACTCGCCGCGGCTGAACACCCGCGTCGGCGTTCGGGCCATGTGGGTCAGCAGGCGAAATTCTGTAAGCGTCAAGGCGACCTCGCCCCGTTCGGTCCTGACCAGGTGCGCGTTGGTGTCGATCTCGACCGGGCCTACGCGGAGCACACCGTTCGCGCCATAATCGCCCGAGCGCCGGAGTACCGCCTTGACCCGCGCCACAACTTCAACCGGATTGAAAGGCTTGACGACATAATCGTCCGCACCGATCCGCAATGCCTGAAGCTTGTCGATATCCTGATCGAGCGCAGTGATGACAACGACCGGCGTGTTGCCCCGCCGCCTGACTTCGGACAGCACGCCCCACCCATCGACCAAGGGCATCGAGATGTCGAGCAGCAGGATGTCGGGCTTCAGGGCCAGATGAATGTCCAGCGCTGTCCGACCGTCGCTGGCCTGCACGGTGCGGAAACCTTCGCGCTCGAGATAGGCGCGAATGATCTCGGCAATGTCCTTGTCATCTTCGGCAATGAGCGCGAGCGGATTCATTCGGGGTCTCCGATAGGCATGGACCCGACTTATCAGCGAAATTCGGCGCTTTGCCAGCCTTACTCCACACAGTCTCCATAAAACCTCGACACAGGCGCAACCGAACGCGCAGATAGGCGAAGGCATGATACGTCGATCTATTGCTCGAAGCACGCGATATGCGCTGCCGGTCGTATGCGCCATGTCTGCACTCTTGGCCGGCTGTTCCACCGAGGCACCCTCGAAAACCGCAACTGCCGTCGAAGTTTTGACCGTGCGCGTCGAACCGAGCGCAGTGACGGCGGTGGACGAACTGCCGGGCCGCGTCGTGGCATACCGCACCGCCGAGATCCGCCCGCAGGTCGGCGGCATTATCCAGCGCCGCTTGTTCGAGCAGGGAGCGGCCGTCAGCGCCGGTCAGGTGCTGTTCCAGATCAGCCCTGCGCCGTTCCGGGCCGATGCCGACACCGCCAAGGCGACCGTCGCGAAAGCGGCTGCCACCTACGCCCGCGCGCGCGGACAGGCCGATCGGCTGAAGCCGCTGGTCGAAGCCGATGCCATCAGCCGCCAGAGCTATGACGATGCCGTCGCCGCGCGCGACCAGGCCGCCGCCGAAGTGGCAGAAGCCCGCGCAACCTTGCGCCGCCGGCAGATCGACCTCGGCTTTTCGCGGGTGACCGCCCCGATCTCCGGTCGCATCGGTGCTACCAATGTGACCGAGGGCGCGCTGGTTGCAGCTGCCGATGCAAACCCGCTGGCAACCATCCAGCAGATCGACCGCGTTTATATCGATGTCCGGCAACCTGCCGAACAGTACGCCGCGCTTCGCGAAAAGGGCGCAGCGGGGCCGGTCGACATCCTTACGTCGTCCGGAAGCCTCCACCCCGTGAAAGGGCGCATCCTGTTTTCAGGCATCGCGGTCGATCCGACCACCGGCGACGCGCTGGTCCGCGTCGAGGTAGCGAACCCCGGCGAGCGGCTTTTGCCGGGCATGTTCGTGCGCGCCCGCTTGCCCCGCGCTGTAATACCCGCGGCTTTGACCGTACCGCAGCAGGCCGTGACGCGTGCAGACGATGGCGCTGCGCAGATCAGCGTGGTCGATTCGCAGGACCGGGTCCATGTCCGCCGGGTCCAGCTCGGCCCGCTGAGCGATGGCCGCTACGTCATCCAGTCGGGGCTGCGCAAAGGTGAAATCGTGATCGTTGAAGGCCAGGATCGGGTGCAATCCGGCACCCCGGTCAGGCAGCGCTCATGGGTTGGCCGCAAGGCGGGCTGACGAAAAACCATGCCTCAGTTCTTCATCAACCGCCCGGTCTTCGCCTGGGTCATCGCCATCGCCATCGTCCTGATGGGCGCCATCGCCATCCCGCAGATGCCGGTAGCGCGCTTCCCCAGCGTCGCCCCCCCCACTGTCAGCATCTACGCCACATATCCCGGAGCCACGCCACAAACGCTGAACGACAGTGTCATTTCGCTGGTTGAGCGTGAGCTGTCGAGCGTGAAGAACCTTCTGTATTTCGAAAGCTCGGCAGACACATCTGGATCGGCCTCGATCACTGCGACCTTTCGTCCGGGCACCAATCCGGAGATGGCCCAGGTGGACGTCCAGAACCGGCTCAAGGCCATCGAAGCGCGCCTGCCGCAGGTCGTGCGCCAGACCGGTGTCACCGTGGAAGCCGCGTCCTCGGGCTTTCTCATGTTCGTCAGCCTGGTGTCCGATGAGCGTTATGACGAGTTGGAACTCACCGACTACATGACGCGCAACATCGTCGACGAACTGAAGCGCGTGCCCGGAGTGGGCCGCGTCCAGAGTTTCTCCTCCGAGCGGGCGATGCGCATCTGGCTCGATCCCATAAAGCTTGCCGGATACGGCCTGACTACCAGCGACGTGACCTCGGCCATCGCCGAACAGAATGTCCAGATCGCCCCCGGCACGCTCGGCACGGAGCCGACGACGCAGGGACAGCGCGTGCTCGTGCCGCTGACCGCCGACGGCCAGCTGAAGACCATCGAAGATTTCGCACAGGTCATCCTGAAGGCGAATACGGACGGGTCCAGCGTCACGCTGGACAAGGTGGCCCGGATCGAACTGGGGCAGCAGATTTACGGCAATTCCACGCGCGAAAACGGCAAGCCCGTCGCCTCGGTCGGCCTTCAGCTTTCCCCGGGCGCCAATGCCGTGGCCACTTCGCAGGCGGTCCGCGCCCGCATGACCGAACTGGCCAAATCGATGCCGCAGGACATGCGCTGGTCGGTCCCGTTCGACACTGCTCCGTTCGTGCGCATCTCCATCGAAAAGGTGGTGCACACGCTGATCGAAGCGATGATCCTCGTGTTCCTCGTGATGTACCTGTTTCTCCAGCAGGCTCGCTATACGCTCATACCCGCGATCGTTGCGCCGATCGCGCTGCTGGGCACGATCGCGGTCATGCTGATGTCGGGCTTTTCGATCAACGTGCTGACGATGTTCGGGATGGTGCTGGCGATCGGCATCATCGTCGACGATGCGATCGTCGTCGTCGAGAACGTCGAGCGGCTGATGCACGAGAAGCGCCTTTCCCCCCGCGATGCCACGAGCATGGCCATGAAGGAAATCACGCCGGCGGTCATCGGTATCACCCTGGTCCTGTCGGCCGTCTTCATTCCGATGGCGCTGGCCTCGGGGTCGGTCGGCACGATCTATCGACAGTTCACCATGGCCATGGCGGTATCGATCCTGTTTTCGGCCTTCCTCGCACTGACGCTGACCCCTGCCCTGTGCGCAACCCTGCTCAAGCCGATTTCGGACGAACCGCGCAAGAACCGGTTCTTCACCTGGTTCGATGAGCGGTTCGACCGCGCCACCCAAGGCTATCAGGAATGGGTCCGCAAGCTCCTGAAGCGGACCGGACGCATGATGGCGGTGTTCGCGGCCATCGTCGGACTGTTGGGCATTGCTTTCATCAACCTGCCCTCCTCATTCATGCCGGACGAGGATCAGGGGTATTTCATGACCAGCTTCCAGCTTCCGGCGGATGCGACCGCAAGCCGCACGCTGGATGCCGTCAAGGTTTTCGAGGAGCATGCGACGAAACGGCCGGGCATCGAGAGGACCCAGTCGATCATGGGCTTTGGCTTTTCCGGCTCGGGGCCGAATGCCGCAATGGTCTTCACCATGTTGAAGGACTGGGGCGAGCGCGGCGGAACCGATGTCAGCAAGGAGATCGAGGCGGCCAATGCGGCGACCGATGCCTCCGTTCATGAAGGTCAGGTAATGAGCATGATGCCGCCCACGATCGAAGAGCTTGGCACGTCCTCCGGCTTTTCACTGCGACTGGAGGACCGTGCGGGCAAGGGACGCGAAGCGCTGTTCGCCGCGCGCGACATGCTGATCTCGCAGGCCGCCCGCAGCGACAAGGTGACCGATGTCCGTGCCGACGGGCTGCCTTCAGGTACTAGCGTACGACTGGATATCGATCGGGCGAAAGCTCGGGCGCTCGGCGTATCCTACACCGCGATCTCCGACGTTATCAGCACCGCGCTGGGCAGCAATTACGTCAACGACTTCTCCAACCGGGGCCGCTTGCAGCAGGTGATCGTGCAGGTCGATGCAAACTACCGCATGAATCTGGACGACGTGATGCAGCTGCGCGTCCGCAACATCAGCGGCGGAACCGTGCCGCTGGCCGAACTGGTCACTCCGGTCTGGAGCAACGGGCCGCTCCAACTCTCGCGCTATAACGGCTATCCGGCGGTCAGCATTTCCGGCTCGGCAGCATCTGGAGTCTCCAGCGGCACTGCGATGGTGGAGATGGAACGACTCGCTGCACAACTGCCCCCGGGCTTCGGGATCGAATGGACCGGCCAATCGCTGCAGGAACGCGAGGCCGGGGCGCAGGCGCCGATGCTGCTGGCCCTGTCGATGCTGGTCGTGTTCCTCGTGCTGGCTGCCCTTTACGAAAGCTGGTCGATCCCGGTGGCGGTGATGCTGGTGGTGCCACTGGGCCTGATCGGCGCGGTGATGGCAGTGATGGTGCGCGGCCTGTCCAATGACATCTTCTTCAATGTCGGCCTCATCACCATCATCGGCCTCAGCGCCAAGAACGCGATCCTGATCGTCGAGTTCGCCAAACAGTATCGCGAGGCGGGCAGTTCCCTGATCGAGGCGACCATAACTGCGGCCCGCATTCGCCTGCGCCCGATCGTCATGACCAGTCTGGCCTTCACGCTGGGAGTCGTGCCGCTGATGCTGGCAGGCGGTGCCAGCGCCGAGACGCAGCACGCGATCGGGACCGGGGTGTTCGGCGGGATGATCACCGGAACCGTGCTGGCGCTGATATTCGTGCCGGTCTTCTTCGTGGTGGTGGCAAGCCTGGCCGAGCGCTGGACAGCGCGACGGACGACGAAGGAGGCATGACCATGGGAATTTCGATGCGCCCCCTGACACTTATCCTGTTACTGGCGACCGGCGCCTGTTCGATGACACCGAAGCTGAACCTGCCGCCCGCACCGGTCGCAGACAGCTACCCCGGAGCAGACACTGCAGCGACGGCCGAGGCGCTGCCCGCATGGCGCGGCATGTTCGGCGATCCGCGCCTGCAGCGGCTTATCGCCCTGTCGCTCGACGCCAATCGCGATCTGAGGATCGCCGCGCTCAATGCCGAGGCCGCGCGAGCGCAACGGACCGTCCAGCGCGCCCAGTCTCTCCCCTCGATCAACGCCGAGGGCGGCTATTCCCGGCAGCGGCAGCCCGCCGGCGCAACGGGCGCGGCTGTCGGCGGCACCTCGGGCAACGGTGCGACCGGTATCGAGTTCGGGCAGTTCACGGCCCAGGCAGCACTGACAAGTTTCGAGATCGACCTTTTCGGCCGTTTGCGTGCCTTGAACGAGGCAGCGTTCCACCGCTGGCTATCCTCGGTAGAGGCCAGGCATGCCGTGCGTCTCAACGTCATCGGGACGGTCGTCGACGCCTATCTGAACGAGCGACTGGCCGAGGAACAACTCTCCCTCACCCGCTCGACTTTGGCGGACTGGGAAACATCCCTCGACATCTCGCGAAGGTTGAAGGCGGCCGGACAGGCCAGTGGGGTCGATCTGGCGCAGGCCGAAGGCCTGGTGCGCCAGGCACAGGCCGATCTGGCCCAGCGCGAGCGGGAACTGGCACAGGCGAGCAACGCTCTGACTCTGGCGGTCGGAGCGCCGCTGCCCGGCGATCTGCCGCCGCCCATATCACTGATGGATCAGCCGATCCGCACCGAGCTGAACGCGGGCACGCCGTCGGACCTGTTGATCCACCGGCCCGACATTGCACAGGCAGAGCAGGAGTTGCGCGCCGCCAACGCCGATGTCGGCGCGGCCCGCGCAGCATTCTTTCCTCGCATATCCCTGACGGCTGCCTTCGGTTTTGCCAGCCGCGCTTTCGAGGGACTGTTCCAGGGGGCAAATCGCTCGTGGTCCTATTCGCCTGCGATCAGCGTGCCGGTGTTTCGCGGCGGCGAGCTGCGTGGCAATCTCGACATTGCGAAGTTGCGCACCTCCACCGCCGTCGCAACCTACGAAAAGACGATTCAGACCGCCTTTCGCGAGGTCGCAGACGGCCTGGCGGCGCGCGCGACGTATGCCACGCAGCTGACCGAACTGCGCGCTGTCGTAACCCAGGCGCAACGCCGCGCTTCGCTGGCGCAGCTTTCCTATAGTGCCGGGATGTCGAGCCGTCTGGAACTGCTCGATGCCCAACGCGCTACTTATGCCGCGCAACAGGCAGCACTTGTCGTTCGGCGCGACGAACTGGCCAGCGCTGCCGCCCTGTATCGTGCGCTGGGCGGCGACACCGGGCAAAATACCGACACGCCGTGAGTGCATCCGGCTCCATGCTGCATGGCGATGATATCGCCATTCCCGACCGGGAATTCGTGTATCGCCAAGTTCGCGACCAAGGACGCTGGACGAACGCTCCTGCGCCAATCTTGTGACATTGAACGACACCATGCAGGCATCTTCACCGCAAGCCGTCAGCGGCGGATATTCCTCCGGCAGCGCTGATCCCGGCCCGGGCTGGCGTTGGCGCTACTGGTCGATTTTCGGCGGACAGGCGCTGTCGCTGATCGGTTCAGCGATGACGCAGTTCGTTCTCATCTGGTGGATTACCGACACCACTGGCGATCTTGGCGCGCTGGCAACGGCCGGGCTGGTCGCGCTGTTGCCGCAGGCATTGCTGGGCCCGATCGGCGGGACTTTCGCCGATCGCTACAGCCGACGGATGCTGATGATCGTTGCCGATACGGTCAGCGCCGTTTGCATCCTCGTGCTGATCGCCCTGTTCGCGAGCGGGCAGATCGCCTTGTGGCATGTCTATGCCGCGATGTTTGTCCGCAGCGCGGCAGCCGCGTTCCAGATGCCCGCCTCGTCGGCGAGCACGGCGATGCTCGTGCCCGCCGGCTTCCTGCCCCGCGCGGCAGGACTCAACCAGACCATGATCGGAATCGTGACCATTGCTGCCGCGCCGTTCGGTGCACTTGCGATCAGCGTCATGCCCGTTGGCATGGCGCTGTGGATCGATGTCGCGACCGCCCTTATCGGTATCGCGCCGCTCCTCCTGTTTGCCATTCCGCAGCACCGGACACCCTGGAATCCTTCAACCAGCCTGTGGTCAGAATTCCGCGAAGGCATTCGCATCGTGTGGCAGAGCCCCGGATTGCTTCGCATCTATGCTTTGCTGACCGCCGTGGTTCTTGTCGTCATGCCGACTTTCACCCTCCTGCCGCTTCTCGTGAAGGAACACTTCGGAGGTGGCCCCGTCCAGGTGGCCGTCCTGGAAAGCCTGGGCGGAGCGGGAATGATCCTGGGCGGCCTCATCGTGGCGGCAATCGTACCCAAAAGGATCGTAAGGTGGATCCTGTGGGGCTTCGCCCTGTCCTGCGCGACGCTGGCTCTGACTGCGCTGATGCCACCGGCGCTATTCTGGCTGGCGACCATATTCTGGGCGCTGAGCGGTACGACCTTCATCCTTGGCGATGCGCCATTTACCGCATTGATCCAGTCGACAGTACCCAACCGGTTTCAGGGTCGGGTTCTCTCGCTGCTCAACACCCTGATGGGACTGGCTGCGCCCGTCGGCCTGCTTGCCGCCGCACCGCTTGGTGAAGCGATAGGTGTTCGCTGGCTGTTCGTGCTTCTGGGCGGACTTGGCACGTTGATATGCCTTCTGGCCTTCCAGTCCCCCACGTTGCGCAAGGCCGATTGAACTGCCGAGCGCCCGGCCGGACTGGGCGGAACGATCGGCAGCCACCTGTCCCGGTCGATTGCCTCAAGCCGAGATCATTTGAGCGATGGCGTTTTCGTGCGCCTGCCAGTCGACGCCACATGCCGACAGCCAGGCATCGTCGTAATAGGTACACCCGTAACGTTCACCGCCATCGCACAGGATCGTGACGATCGAACCTTGCTCGCCTTGAGCGGACATCTCTTCGATCAATTGCGCACAAGCCACGAGGTTCGTTCCGGTCGACCCTCCTACTCTGCGGCCCAGACGGCGGGACAACGCACGCATCGCGCCGATACTTTGTGCGTCCTCGACCGCGATCATGCGATCGATCACCGAAGGGATGAAGCTGGGCTCGACGCGTGGGCGACCGATCCCTTCGATGCGACTGGCATGACCTTCCGGCAGGGAAACCGCATTGCGATCCACAAAGTGGCGGTGAAATATCGAATGGACCGGATCGGCGACGCAAAGCCGGGTCGCATGGCGCTGATAGCCGATATAGCGGCCGATCGTCGCGGAAGTCCCGCCCGTGCCCGCACCGCATACAACCCACATCGGCACCGGATATTCCTCGGCCGACATCTGCGCGAATATGCTTTCCGCGATATTGTTGTTGCCCCGCCAGTCGGTGGCGCGCTCGGCATAGGTGAACTGGTCGAGATAATGCCCGCCCGTCTCGCTGGCGAGGCGATGCGCGACATCGTAGACCGTTCGCGGGTCGTCGACGGCATGGATCTCGCCGCCGTGGAAGCGGATCGCGTCGAGCTTCGGCGCAGCGGTGGTCGCCGGCACCACGGCGATGAAGCGCAGCCCCAGCATCCGCGCGAAATAGGCTTCGCTGACGGCAGTCGATCCCGAGGATGCCTCGATCACGCACGTGTCCGGGCCGATCCAGGCATTGCACAGCGCATAGAGGAAGAGCGAGCGGGCCAACCGGTGCTTGAGGCTGCCGGTCGGATGGCTGCTCTCGTCCTTCAGATACAGCTTGATATCCGGGTGGCGGGGCAGATCGATCCTAATGAGATGCGTGTCGGCCGAACGATTGTAGTCCGCCTCGATCCTGCGAATGGCCTCTGCGCGCCAGGCGCGTGCGGCTGCATCGCTTTTATCAGCAGTCATCGAAAATCAGCTCCATTGGATATTCGCCTCCACTCAATGCGCCATCCCTCACGATGGTGCATGCACCGGATCCTGCGTCAGTCCGCGCCGGACCAGCATGGCCTGCGGATCGGGATCCCGTTCCCGAAATGCCCGGAAACTCACGGCAGCAGGCCGACTGGCCCCGCGCGAGAGGATTTCCTCCCGGAATTTCTCGGCAGTCGGCCGATCGATCAGGCCGGCTTCGGCAAATCGCTGGAAACCGTCGGCCGCAAGCACTTCGGCCCATAAGTAGCTGTAGTAGCCAGCAGCGTAGCCACCCGCGAAAATATGCGAGAAGGCATGTGGAAAGCGGTGCCAGCCCGGCGGATGTATCACCGCAACCTCGTCACGCACCGCCTCGATCACCTCCATCGGATCGGTGCCCAACGTACCCAGATGCAGCAAGAGATCGAACAGCGCGAATTCCACCTGTCGCACGATGAACATGCCCGAAAGGAACTGGCGCGCTGCCAGCAGCCTGTCGAACAGGGGATCGGGCAGCGAAGCACCCGTCCGGTAGTGCCCGGACATGCCGCGAAGGACCTGCCGATCCCAGGCGAAATCCTCCATCAACTGACTGGGCAATTCGATCGCGTCCCACTCGAAGCCGTTGGTGCCTGCGATGTCGGGACGGTCGACCCGGGTGAACAGGTGATGCAGGCAATGCCCCGTCTCGTGCAGGAATGTCACAACCTCCCGGTGGCTTAGCAGCGATGGATTGCCTTCGGCCCTGGGCGCGAAATTGCAGACGAGATAGGCGACCGGGACACGCCGCACATCGCCATCGTTCAGCCGCGGTCGCGCCTGCGCCATCCAGGCGCCGCTCCGCTTTCCGGGGCGGGAATGGAGATCGAGATAAACTCCGGCGAACACTTCGCCATCTTCGTCGGTCACATCGTAATAGCAGGCATCGGGATGATAGACGGCAAGGTCCCGTCGCTCGACCATGCGGATCCCGAACAGTCGGTCGAGCAGGTCCTGCCAGCCGGTAATGACATTTTCGACCGGGAAATAGGCGCGCACTTCCTGTTCGTCGACGGCATACCGCGATTTGCGGAGCCGCTCCGATACGAAGGCGACGTCCCACGGCTGCAGATCGCCGATTCCGAGGTGTTCGGCAGCATAGGCCGCAAGGGCAGCGAACTCCCGCTCTGCCGCGGGTTTCGCACGGCGCCCCAGATCGCGCAGGAAAGCCAGAACGTCCCCTGCCCCGGAAGCCATCTTCGTGGCCAGCGACCATGCAACCGGATCGGCAAAGCCCAGCAGAGCAGCCGCTTCGCGACGCAAAGCCAGGATGCCGGCGATCCGTTCGGAGTTGTCGAACTGACCGGCATGGGGGCCCCGGTCCGATGCCCGCGTTCCGGAAGCCGTATACACGCGCTCACGAAGGGCCCGGTCCTCGGCAAAGGACAGGATCGCATTCACGCTCGGCATCTGCAGCGTCACGACCCACCCTGCCTGGCCCCGCGCCCTGGCAGTCTCGGCGAACATCGCCTTGTCGGAGTCGGAGAGTCCGGCGAGCAGCGATTCATCCATGACATGCTCGAACCAGGCATCCGTCGCGTCGAGAACGGCATTGCCGAACGCCGTGGTCAGGCTGGACAGTTCCACTGAGATCGCGCCGAAACGTTCGCGCTTCTCGGGATCGAGGGCCACACCGGAAAGCCGGAAATCGCGGATCATATGTTCCACTGCGGTGCGATCGGCATCGGGCAATCCGGCGAATTCGCTCGTCCTCGAAAGCCCGACGAGTACCTCGTAGAGGGCCCCGTTCTGCATCATCTGCAGATGGTTCCGGACCAGCCGGGCCTGCCCGGCAGCAAAGGCGGCGCGAAGTTCGGGGCTGTCCGCCACGCCATGAAGATGCGAGACGACCGACCAGACACCCGCAATCGCGGTGCCTGCCCGCTCCAACGGCATCCACGCTTCGGCAAAGGTGACCGGCTCGTTCTCAACCAGGCTGCGCACGACCGCCTGATGGTCAGCGATCACCTGATCCAGCGCGGTCTCGATCTGATCGGGCCTGATTTCGGCGAAGCGCGGCAGGTCCAGCGTCTTCAGCAACGGGTTCATCGTCATCCAATCCGGGTTGGGGCGTTTCGCCTGCGGACCTTGTCAGTCCGCGTTCTCGCGGGGCAGAACGGCTTTGGGTGCCTGTTCGATAAGCTCGATGATCTTCCACCCGACAGTCCGGTAGTGGTCCCCGAGCTTCCCGAAATGTTCGAGCCGTTTCCGGAAGCCGCGCGCCAGTTCCGGGTCGTCGTGATCGAGCAGCGCCAGCACCCGGTCCAGACCTTCCAGTTCGGCCATGCGCCCATCGGCCTCCGCCTGCTCCCGGATCTTGAAGACGCGGCTTTCCTGCGCCTGCGTCCAACCGATGGTATCCATCATCTGCTGGATCTCCAGACGGCCACAGGCGCCGAGCGTATCGTGCAGCACGCTGCGCATCGTCGCGGGCCAGGCCGCGGCTTCGACGATCAGACTGGCCAGGTGCGGCAGCGCGTCATCGACAATAGCGTCGCTCGCGGCGACGGCGGCCATGCGTATCGCCTTCCATTCCTTGCGGTCGGGGACCTCGCCGCCGATCACGCGCTGGTGCAGCGCCAGCACTTCGCGCCTGCATCTTTCCACTTCGCCATATCGGCCCGTCAGAGCGACGACATCCGGACTCGCGAGGAGCGAGACCAGCACCTGCGGCACGATCCGGGAGAGATCGACCCCGACAGGGGTGCGCTCCAGCAGGGCGCCAACGAATTCCTCGGCATCCGGCAGGACCTTGAATGCGTTGACGATCATTTCCAACGCGGTCGCGAATGCGATGGGGTAACCGTACCGTTCGGCAAAGGCCTGCTTGTCGTCGGCTTCGACAAGCGCGCCGATGATATTGGCCTTGCCGTCCGCCCATGCGGGGAAGAACACAAAGGTCCCTGCCGCGATGTGGCTGCGCAGCCGGGCGAGTGCCTGCGCCTTGACCGCAGGATCGCCCAGAAATGCGACGTCGGCCATTACTGCCCCCCCACATTGGCTTCGACGAAGGCGTCCAGACGGCTACGGGAAATCGTGCCGACAGTGCGGGCCTTCTCTTCGCCATCCCTGACAACCATGAGCAGCGGAATCCCGCGCACGCCGAACCGCGCCGCCAGCGCCGGATTGGCCTCGATATCGACCTTCACGACTTCCATTTCTTCGGCGTATTCCTCGGCCAGCTCGTCCAGCGTCGGAGCCAGCGCCTTGCATGGCGCGCACCAGGGCGCCCAGAAATCGACGAGTACAGGCTTGTCGTTCTTCATGACGATGTCGTCGAAATCCTGCTCAGTAGCGTTACGCATGATCGCTGTTCCTTTTGGAAAAAATGAAGATGTGGAGGCCATCAACCGGCCTGTCCGCCGACCATCATACGGTCGATGCGGAGGGTCGGCTGGCCGACACTGACGCTGAGCGTCTGTCCCTGCTTGCCGCAGGTCGCCATGCCGGTGTCGAAAGCGAGGTCGTTGCCAACCATGGAGATATGACGGAGCGCCTCATTGCCAACGCCGATCAGGGTCGCCCCGCGCACAGGTGCGACGAGCTTGCCCTTTTCAACGAGCCAAGCCTCGATCGTCGTGAAGTTGAAGCGCCCGGTGACGATGTCGACCTGCCCGCCATCGAATTCGGTCGCGTAGATACCGCGATCGATCGAGGCAATGATATCGGCCGGATCGTCCTGCCCGTTTGCCAGAAACGTATTGGTCATGCGCGGCATCGGCAGATGCGCATAGGACTGGCGACGGCCATTTCCGGTCGAGCGGGCATTCATCAGACCGGCATTGACACGATCGTGCATCAAACCGGTCAGGACGCCATCCTCCACAAGGACCGTGCGATCCGGCGTGGTGCCCTCGTCATCCACACCGAGCGAACCGAGCCGTCCGGCGATCCCGCCATCGTCGATCACGGTGACGCCGGACGCTGCAATCCTTTCCCCGACTTTACCGTCGAAGGCGGAGAGATGCTTGCGATGATGGTCGCTTTCCAGTCCGTGCCCGACCGCTTCATGAAAGAGCACACCGGGATAGCCCGGCCCCAGAACCACCGGCATTTCGCCAACCGGCGCCGGGATTGCGTCGAGGTTGTTGATGGCCATGCGCACAGCGGTTGCGACCATGGTTTCAACCGAGACGGCATCGAAGCCGCGCTGACCCGCGCGTCTCCCCAGACCGGCCTGTCCGCGTGCGCGGTGCCCTTCCGCTTCGGCGACGACCATGACAGACAGGATCGTCATCGGTCGCACATCGCCGGCCATTTGTCCGTCGGCATTGGCGATCAGGACCGTCGTATCCTGCGCGCGAACGTTGGCGTCGATGCGCACGATCCGTGGGTCATGCTCACGCGCGAGTTGATCGATCCGCTCCAGCATGGCGATCCACGCGGTCGCATCCTCGACCGCAACAGCGTCGATGACGGGATAGAGGTCATGGCGTCCCCCGGCAGGAGTCAATGCGATCCCCTGCGGCTGGCGCGCGGTGTCGCCATCTCGCGCCAAGGACCGCACCGCACGAACCGTATCCTGTAGCGCACCCTCACGCATGTCGGCCGAATGGGCAAAGCTGACATGGCCGCCATGCGCTGCCCGCGCACCGACACCCTGCCGCATGGCAAAGCCACCGTTGGTGACGCGGCCACCCTCCAGCCTCCAGCTGCGCAAGCTCGTTGTCTCGAAGAACAGGTCGGCCAGATCCGCACCGCCCCCTGCCAGATGGCCCAGAGCCCGGCCGATGGCCGCCTCGTCCAGCCCCGCCGGGCCGAGCAACCGCGCGCGCGCGCGGTCGATCGCAATGTCGCCGCCGTTCATGCCGTGCCTCCCACCTGCATGTCATCGATCAGGATGGACCCGGTGCGGATCGCCCCCTGTCGTTCCACATCGAGGCCCACCGCGCGAATGCCGGTCAGCATCGCGGGCATATTGCTGGCCAGCGTCACATCGGTAACGGCATGGACCACACGGCCATCCTCGACCCACAGCCCCTTGATCGCCTGGGTCCAGTTGCCGCTGGCGGGATCGGTCTTGCCGCCCTGGAACTCGGTCACGACCAGACCTGTGCCCAGCATCTCCAGCATTGCCTGCCAGTCACCGCTTGCAGCCGAACTGGTCAGGCGCAGATTGTAGAAGCCATCGGCATTGCCGGTCGATGGCATACCCAGCTTGCGCCCGGAAAAAGTCGACAGGAACAGCCCTTCGACAGCGCCCTGGCGCAGGATCGCGCGCGACGACCCGGCGATCCCCTCACTGTCGAAGCCGCCGCTGGCCAGTCCGAGCGGTTCGAACGGATCTTCGCTGAGATCGAGATGCGAGGCCGAAACGCAGCGGCCGACCGGATCGGGAAGGAAGCTCATCCGGCGATACTGGGCATGACCGGTCAAGGCGCCGGCCAGCTCGCCGACCAGCTTTGCGGCCGTGAAGGGATCGAACAGTACCGGGCATCGCCGACTGCCGATCGTACGCGCACCGAGCGCCTGGCGCGCGCGATCAGCCGCCCGCCCAACAAGGACGTCAGGTGGAATCAGCGCATCCACGCGCCGTTCCTGCGATTGGCAGAAGGCTGAAGTGCTGCCCCCTTCATCATGCGCGAGCATGACCGACCAGCGCGCATCGTTGGAGCGCTGCACACTCCGGCAAAAGCCATCGCTGGTGGCCAGAGCCCAAAGCCCTTCGGTGGCCACCGCAACACACTCCCCTGCCCGCAGCCGATTGTCACAAGCCGCAATTTCATTCGCCGCCCGGTCCAGGACCTGCGCCGCGTCCAGCAGCATGTCGGGGCTGCGCGGACTGTCGGCATAAAGTTCAGGTGCGGGCCCGGTATGGGCCAGCCGGTCCGACGCCGGCAGGTCGGCATCGACATCGGGCTGGACATGTTGCGCGATCAGCATCGCCTCTTCGACCACGCGCTCGATCGCAGCCCTGTCGAACCCTGCCGTCGATGCCGAACCCTGCCGGCTATCGTGGAATACCGTGATGCCCAGTCCCTGACTGCCGCTGCGCTCGGCCGTTTCGACCTCGCCATTACGCACCGCGATCTTGGCAATGCCTTCATGATGGACAGACGCGCGCGCCTTGGCGCCGCGCCGGGCCGCAAGGTCAACCGCCAGTGACGCAGCATCGCGCAAGTCCGCCTCGCTCTGGGTCAGCAATTCACTCATGCCTTCTTCTCGATCTTCGATTTGATGGCGCGGCGATCCTGCATCAGCAGACGATGCGTGTGATAGGCAGCCAGCTTCTCGTTATGGACGACGCTGACGATGGTGCTCCCGGGCATCGCCGCCCGCACCGTCTCGTAGAAATGCGCGGCATTGTCCGCATCGAGCGCGCTCGTCGCTTCGTCCAGCACAAGCAGCGTCGGGCGTTGCAGCAGGATACGGGCCAGCGCCACGCGCTGCTGTTCACCGGGCGACAGTTCATCCTGCCACACGCGCAACTCGTGCATTTCCGCGACATGGGTGCCCAGCCGAACCTTCTCCAGCAACGCTGCGACCGTGGCATCGTCATGTTCCTCGGCACGGTCGGGAAAACAGACCGCGTCCTTCAGGGACCCGAGGGGCAAGTAGAGGCGCTGCGGCACCAACATGGCGGTACCGTGCCGCGTCATCGCGACCGAACCGGCACCATCGGGCCACAAGCCGGCAATGGCCCGCAGCAGCGTGGTCTTTCCCGCTCCGGAAGATCCCTCGATGACCCAGCGCTCTCCGTCACGGACCTTCCACTCCTCCAGCGAGAGCAGCGGCTGACCGTTCGGGCGACGCAATTCGAGGTTCTCGACATCGATCGCAATGCCTTCGCCCGCTTCTCCGGGGCGGAAAGCAATGCCGCGCGGCCTCTCATGGTCGATCGAATCGTCAAGCGCCTTGAGGCGGTTGATATTCGCAATCTGCTGGGCAAGGCCCGGATACACCTGGACAAAGTAGGACAAGGACGAACTGAACTGCGTAAAGGCATCGCGCGATGCCATGACCTGGCCGAAGCTGATCTGACCGGCGAAAAACTTGGGCACCGTCAGGAACAGCGGGATAACTCCCATGACCCGCTCGTAAATGCTGCTGCCCGCGCTCAGACCGATGTTCGCCCACATGAGCCGGTACCAGTTCCGCCGGATGTTGGCGAAGGACCCCTTGAGCCCTGCCCGCTCCATGTCCTGGGTCCGGGAAAAGGCGATCTGTTCCCCGTTTCTTCGGACATGGATGAGATTGGTGCGGAAATCGGCCTCGTAATGCTGCTCACGCATCCGGCGGCGGATAAATGGCTTGCCGATCCAGGTGATGACGACCGACCCGAAGAGCACATAGAAGATCGCAAACCAGATCAGATCACCGCCCGGAAGCGAGACCCGATAGCCAGCGACGGGTATCACCAATGGTCCCGACGTCTGGAGAAGAATGTAGCCGAAGCTGACGGCACTGATCAGGCTTCCGACAAGGCCGACCGCAATACCGACCAGGGAATTGCCCTGCGTAACGAGCGTGAAGTTCTTGATGTCCTCGGCGATACGCTGATCGGGATTGTCGATTAAGCGGAGGCGCTCGATCTCATAGAAACGGTCCCGAGCGAACCAGCGATCCATGTACCAGTTGGTAAGCCAGTTCCGCCACCGGATCGATAACGTCCAGGACACCAGATTGTTCGCCAGAACGACACCGACCTGCAGCGCCGCAATCATCAGGAACGTCATGATCAGCGTAACGAACAGGCTGGATTGCCGCTGTTCGATCGAGTCGAAGAACTCGCGCTGCCAGTGGTTCGACAGGATGAAGGTATAGACCCCGCCGAACGAAATCGCACAGTAGGCGATCAGCAGGGCCCACGCCACCTTCCAATCCTCAGACACGAAGTATCGCGTCGTCAGCCGCCATGCATGTGCGAAGCGCTCGCGGGCGGGTTGGTTCGGCTGGAGGCCCGCTTCGCGGCGGGCCTCCTCGACATCGGCAGACGGCGGCATCATGACTGGCGCAACCTATCAGAACAGGCGCTTGGTGACAGTCAGGCGCACGTTACGCGGTTCGTCGACCGGGACGTAGGTGAACGCAGACGTCGTGTTGTAGTTGCGCCGATCGAAGATGTTGCGGATGCCCAGGTTGATGTCGAATCCAGCCACCGTCAGGAAGCCGTTGACGTCGATCTGGCGGGCCGCGGGAACCTGATACCGGCCCAGAACATCGGCGTAGGAACTGGATCGCCCGTAAAGACCCACGGACATGCCACCGCTAACCGCGTCGGAAATACGGGTCCGATAGTTGGAATAGATGCTGTAGGTATCCCGTGGCTGGCGCGCGACGGTAGTTTGCGAGGCCGACTTGGTCAGCAACGAATACTTGGTCCGGGTGTAGGAGCCGAGCACCGTCCAACCGGGCAACAGCTGGCCTGAGATGTTGAGGTCAATACCGCGGCCGCGCTGTCCCGGACCGGACGTCAAGCCACCCAGGGTCGGGTTGAAGACGATGGTGTTGTCCTGCTGGATATCGAAGTAGGACGCGTTGATCGTCGCCCGCTCGCCGAACAGGTCAAGCTTGAGACCGGCTTCCTTGTTGGTCGTCCTGATGTTGGGCAGGATCACACCGCCGACGCCAGTCGTGAAGACCGCCTGCTCACCGCGGGAATACGTGGCAAAGAACGAAAGTTGCTTCGTCGCGTCGAAGACGATCCCGGTGTTGGGCGTCACGCCGCTCTTGTTGTTGGTGACCGGCGGTGGCGCGCCGGGGAACAACAGCGTAGTCGTGGATTCGAACCAGTTCTTGCGCAGGCCGCCCAGCAGCTTGACCTTCCAGAATTCCAGCAAAGCCTGGCCATAAACGCCCTCCTGTTTGCCCGCGGCGCGCAGCAGCGGAGCACCCAGGGGCGGGAAAGGCTGCACGGGAAGAGTCGTATTTTCGCCGAGCGGCGGATTGGGAATGCGGGTAAAGGTCGTGCCGCTGCGCTGCACGGTGTCTCCCCGGCTGTAGTTGTATCCCACGTTCAAGCGCAGCTTCAGAAAGTCGCTGACATTAGTCTTGATGCGCACGAAGCCGTCGATGGCATCGGAGCTTCCCTTCTGCTGCGAACCGCTGATGTCCACGACCAGATCGCCCTGACGGCTGTAGCCGACCTGAGGGACTGCCAGCCTCAGCGTGGTGTTGTCGTGCATCCCGCGAACGACCACGTCGATCCCCGGCACAAGCTCGCGTGTCGCATCGAAATAGAAGCGGTTGGTCTGCACGCGGATAGTCGCATCCGGCGAGTAGATCGGAACCGACGGGTCCCGCTCGATGAGCTGGAATGTCTTGTTGTCGAAGAGCGTATAGGCGGTGATCCCGGTGATCGCCTTCGACAGGCTGGCACCGATCACGATATCGGTACGGCTGTCCTTGAAGCGCAGCGACGGCGCGTAGAGGTAGTCCTCGTTGCCGGTATAGCCGCCGTAGTTGTGGTCCATCGTCTGTGCGCTGGCGATGATGCGGCCCGAGAGCTTCTTGTCGGCGGTGATCGCACTGTTGGCGTCAATCACGCCGCGCACCAGACCGAAGGAGCCCGTCTCGGCCGTGACGGCCAGCCGCGTCTCCGCGCTCGGCTTCTTGGTCACCACGTTGACGTTGCCGCCCAGATTGTCAAAACCGGACAGCAGCGCATCGGGGCCCTTCAATACCTCGACGCGCTCGATATTGGCGACAGGCTGGTTCGCACCGGATTGCACGCCATATTGCGATCCGCCTGACAGGCCGTTGACAAGACCGGAGGCATTGAACCCGCGAACGCTGTAGCTGGCGCCGGTGTTGGGATTGTTCACCTGCACCGAGACACCGCCTGCGTTGCGCAGGATGTCCGAGACGTCGAGCGCCTGCTGCTGCTCGATCAGCTTGGAGGAAATCACCTGCGTGTTGCGCGGCTGATCCCGCAGCCCCAGGCCGTTACGATCGGAGGTGGATGCCTGCCGGACAAGAATGCTGGTCTCAGCCTCGTCCCGCCTTGCGAATACGACGATACCGCCGATGATGTCGAAGCCACCGTTCGGGGATTGGCTGATCACAAGATTCGTACCGGCGATCGCTTCCTGAAGGGCCTGCCGCGCGGACGTGGCCCCGCGAACCGGCCGGGAGGTCAGCTGCTTGATCGCATCGGGATCGAAGCTGACCTCTGCGCCCGATTGAGCGCCGATTTGCTCAAGCGCCGTGGCCATCGGCATGGCAGGAACGTTGATATCGACGTTTCGCTCGGTCTGTGCGGAAACGGGAGACGGTGCGGTCACGCCGAGGACGGCGATGACACCAAGGCTTGCGGCCCCCAGAAAACAATGTGCGTTGGCAGTTAGTTTCAACATACAACCCCCAGTACTCAAGGTCGCGCACCTTCCCCAACGCGCAACCGAAGCCGCACGCCCGAACGAACGAAACCCTGAAGTCAAAACGGATACGCCTTGTGGCGCGAAGATGCGGTTGCTTTCCAAAAAGCCATCACAACCGCAGCCGTTCTCCTGCTGACGGGCTTCCATGTCTTGGCGCAGGATGCGCCCGCAGGATTTTCCCGTCGGACCGGAAGTTATGCGGCACATTCATGACACGCAAATTCGAACTGTTCATGGAAACCATGAGCGAAATCGATGCCGATGACCAAGCCTATGGAATGGTCTGAACAAGCGAGCGATCCGCCTGTTCCTTGATCCGCTTGACGAACCAGGCCAGCATCGGATCGCGCCGGCGATGGCTTGCCCACTGCGCAACGAACATGGTCTGCTTCGTCGGGAACGGAGCGCCGATCACCCTTAGCGGCATGATCGAGGCATAGAACTGAAACAGCCAGACGCTACCCGTCGCCACCAGATCGCTACCGATCACGATGGCCGGGAGTGTTGCCTGCGATGTCGTTCGCACCCCTATCTGGCGGGCTTTCAACAACCGGTTGCCCCGTTCATCGACGGCAAGCAGGGAAGTCGCCTCGCCGCGCGTCACGACATGGCGCGCGGCCAGATATTGCTCTTCGCTGATCTCGTAGCCGCTGCCCAACTCAGGGTGCCCGTCCCAGACCATGCACGATGCATGGTCGTTCAGGATCGCCAGCGTCTCCAGCCGATCTATGGCCGCCTCTTCCGGCAGCAACAGGAGATCGGCTCCCTCGTCCAGCGAACGCTCGGGGTCCGCCATATCGACGGGAACCATACTGACCGCCAAGCCGGGGGCATCGGTGGACAGCCCCCGCAGAACAGGCCCCATCAGCATCTGCTCGATCGCCTCCGGAGCTGCGACGGTGATCGTCTGCCTGGCCGCCAGGGGATCGAAATCGAGCGCGTAATTGAACGTGCCCTCAACCTCCCGCATCACCCGCCGGACCTCGGTACGCAGCGCCATGCCCAGCGGCGTCAGATGCTGTTCCCCTCCCGAATGCGCAACCAGGTCATCGCCGAAATGATCGCGCAGCCGACGCAGCGCATGACTCATCGCCGATTGGCTCAGCAACACCCGGCGTCCGGCTTCGGTCAAGGTCGGGGCGTGCAGGATCGCATCGAGCGGATAGAGCAGATTGAGGTTGAGGCGATGCATCGGCCGTTCGCCGGCATTGTTCTTCGTCTCCATCGATCGCTCGGAGCTCATCAAGTCACGCCCTTCCGTAATCGCCAAGTCAGCCAGCCACCGCAGAACCGCCCATCCCGATGCCGATGCCGATGCCGTTGGCTACGGTAAGGAAGCAAGCGAAGATGACAACCTAATCCAGACCCGTCAGCGCGAGCATGGCGAAGCTCGCCAGCCAATGCTCTCCCATATAGTCGCCGGCGACCTCGTCCAGAGCGACGGCAAGGTGCTCACGGGCACTGGCTTCGAGCACATCCCGCACATGACCGCCGGTGGTCCTGGCGAGTTCCCGCATGGCCCAGGCACGCGTGAGATTGAGCCCGTCCAGGTGGGCGATCCTGCCATCGCTGCGATCGCTCACGCGGGCGGGCGTCAGCAGTGTCTCCGGCGTGCCGGATGCCAGCACCGGCAGAAACCCGGAGAACCAGGACGCAAATGCATCGGGTGGCAGCAGTCGCTGCATCGCCAACGCTTCCATCAGGGTCGGCGACAGGAAATCTTCACCGCCGGGTTCCCAAGCCTGCGCCGCCCGATCAGCCCCAAACCACTGGTTTGCGCGTTCCGCCATCAAAGTCTGCATTCGCCCATCGCCGCAGACCCGCGCATAGCGGTCGGCAAGTATCAACGCGAAGGCGGTGTTGGCATGGGTTCCGGCACGGACCGGGTAGCTCAGCATTGGCAGATGAACGCGCCACAATTGTGCGAATGCGTCGCAAAGCGGGCGAAGCGTCGTCGCGTGCGGACTGCCAGCAATCTCCAGTTCGCTCTGCAGCATCATCAGCCAGGCCCAGCCATAGGGTCGCTCGAACGTGCGCGCCCCCGGACGATCAAGATAGGCGCGCTCGCGCTCGACCTTGTCGGCCGTGAAGGCGTTCGCGAACAGCGCAGCGATTGCCGCCACCTCTTCGATATCCGGGTATAGACGCTGGATGCGGGCAAGAAGCCAGTAGCCGTGGACACAGCTGTGCCAATCGAAACTGCCGAAAAAGATCGGATGGATCTCACGTGGAAGGTATGCGTCGGTATCGCCGGCCATGATATGGTCCGGCTTGTGCGGATATTCCCTCGTGACATGACCGAGTGCAATGCGGGCGAAGGTTGCGGCGCGTGCAGGCGTCATCGAAATCCTCTCAAGCGCGTAAAGCAGGGGGAAGCGGGCAATCGAATCCCGAGCCTTTGCGGCGGTAATACTGCGAGCGACTTGCGCTACAAAAAACCCGCGGAAAACCGCGGGTCTTAAATGGTGCGCCCGACAGGATTCGAACCTGTGGCCCCCAGATTAGGAATCTGGTGCTCTATCCTGCTGAGCTACGGGCGCACTCGGGGCCGGGTCCTAGCTTGGGTTTTTCGGGTTGGCAATCTGTTGCGGTCAGTTTGCCTGTTCCGGCGGCGTCACCGGGAATGGCAGGGGCATCACGGCGATACCCTCTTCCAGCAGTTCCTGCGCTTCGGACGCGCTGGTCTGGCCGTGGATCGCTTCGGCTTCGCGCTCTCCATAATGCATCGCGCGCGCGTCTTCGGCGAAATTCTTGCCGACATAGCGCGAGGACTTCAGGGCCTCGACCTGCATCTGCGCAAGCTTGCGGATCACTTCGACGGCTTCCGCCGGAATCGGCGCGCTGGCCACCGGGGCTGTGGGCACTTCCGCGGGCCTGGAGGGCTGCTGCGGGCGGGACGGTGCTTCGACCATCTGGTTGCCCTTGCGCGAAAGACGCGGGGCCTGGATGGCCTTGCCGACTTCGGCAGATCCGCAGTGAGGACAGGACACCAGGCCCCTCTCCTGCTGACGCGCGAAATCCTCCGAAGACTTGAACCAGCCCTCGAACCGATGCTGCCCGGCACGGCATTCAAGATCATAGACGATCATGGTCAATTCTATTTGGCTATTGTCCGCCGATTGGCAAGACTCGGTAATTGCGCCCGAATTTCCGCGATACGGGCAGGATCGATTTCGGCAAAGCCCAGACCGGCCTTTTCACCGCCCATGTCGAGGATGATCTCTCCCCATGGATCGATTGCCAGCGAGTGGCCGTAGGTCTCGCGTCCGTCCTCATGCCTGCCGACCTGGGCTGCGGACAGGACATAGGCGCTTGCCTCCACCGCGCGGGCGCGCTGCAGAAGATGCCAGTGCGCCTTCCCGGTCGGGACGGTGAAGGCCGCCGGAATGGCGATCACGTCGCAGCGAGCCCGGCCGAGCGCCTCGAAAAGCGCGGGGAAGCGCACGTCGTAGCAGATCGACAGGCCCAGCCTGCCCAGCGGCGTTTCCACCGTCACGACTTCGTCGCCCGCAGCATAGGCATTGGATTCGCGCCAGGATTCGCCCGTTGCCAGATCGACGTCGAACATGTGGATCTTGTCGTAGCGGGCGCGGATCTCGCCGCTCTCGTCGATCACGAAGGCCCGGTTGGCCCAGCGCCCGTCCTCACGCACGATGGCGAGAGAGCCGAGATGGACCCAGATCCCCTCGCGCGCGGCGGCTTCGCGAACCGCTGCAAGCACGCGATCCTCGGCCTCGCTGCGGATGACCTGGGAAGCGCGCGGACGCTGGCGGTCGAGCAGGCCCGACATCTCCGGCGTGAACAGCATCGCCGCCCCGCCCTGCTTCGCTTGCGAAACGGCGGATACGATCGCCTCGGCATTGGCCGCGGGATCGATGCCGGTGGTCATCTGGAACAGGGCAGCGCGGGTCATGGTCTTGCTAGCGTGCTGTCAGAGCCCGAGGATCGGATCGAGCTTGCCCTGGCGATCGAGGGCATTGATGTCGTCGAACCCGCCATAGGGCGTGCCGGCGACGAGGACCTGCGGCACGGTGCGGGCACCGGGAACGCGCTCCACCATCTCGTCGCGTTTGGGGCCGCCCATGGTGATATCGTATTCCTCATAGGAAACGCCCTTGCCGTCGAGCAGCGACTTGGCCGCAACGCAATAGGGACAGCCCCACTTGGTGTAGATCTCGACCTTGGGTTTGCTCATGGACAATTGCTCCTCGAAACTGTGCTGGCGGTCACTTGAAAGTGGGCGCCGGTATCATATCTAATGGGACGAGTCATGGCCCACGGTGGGGATGGCTCGAAGCCAGGGCGCCGGATTTCACGGGCCCGAACAATACGAAGATTGCTCATTGGAGGATTTTTGTCATGAACCGTATCGACTTTTCGCCCTATCGCCGCAGCATGGTTGGTTTCGATCGCCTTTTCGACATGATCGAGAACCAGAACCGTCCGAACGCCGGCGACAAGTATCCCCCGTTCAACATCGAACGCCGCGGCCAGGATGCCTATCGCATCACGCTTGCCGTTGCCGGCTTCAAGCCTGCCGACATCGATATTACCGCCCAGGCCAACCTCCTGACCGTCAAGGGCCACAAGCCCGATGACGGCGTCGAGGGCGAATATCTGCACGTCGGCATCGCACAGCGCGGGTTTGAGCGCCGCTTCGAGCTTGCCGACTATGTCCGCGTAGACAGCGCCGACCTTGCGGACGGCCTGCTGGTGATCGACCTCGTGCGCGAAGTGCCCGAGGCGATGAAGCCCAAGAAGATCGCGATTGGCGGCAACACGCTCACGGTTGTCGACAATGCATCCGACGAAGGCACCGAAGCGGCCTGATCACTGCCGTTCGAGGAACAGATGTCTGGGGGCGGCCTGGGATACCGGGCCGCCCTTTTTGCGTCGATAAAGCCCAGTTAGTGCAGCCGACTGCAATAGTGGCAACCTCGACTTAACTACGGCACGAAGTAACATTGCAAGATTGTTTAAGCGCTTTGAAACAAAGGGATAAGGGCACGCACACGAGGTCATCTTAAAGCGCATCAAAGACTTATCCTCTAGATGGTCTCCCCAGTGGAAAACGTGGGGGGACCTTCAGAGCAATGAATCGATTGCGGATAAGTCACCGTCTCCTGCTCGCCTTCGGCTTGCTGCTGGCGATCATGGGCACAATGGGAGCCTTCGCGCTCAAGCAGATCGGCGAGGTCAATGCCCTCACCGAAGAACTGAACGGCAATTCCCTGCCTGCCTCACAGGCTTTGGGCGACCTGCATGCTTATGTCTCGCAGTATCGCATCCATCAGGCAGACACCGTCAAGGCCGCCGGCACGGCCGCATGGGACCGGCAGGTCAAGGTCCTGCGCAACTCCGGCGCGGTGATCGACGAGGTCCTGGCGGACTATGCAAAGCACGTGAAGCGTCCCGAAACGCTGCAGGCCCTCAAGGGCGTACGCGAAAGCTGGCAGTCCTATGTCCAGCAGAACGAGGCGATGCTGAACCTGGCGCAAAGCGACAAGGCAGGTGCCCTCGACATGTTCGACGGTGAAGGGCTCGACAGCTTCTATGCGATCGAAGACCAGCTGCTGAACCTGATCGAACTGAACAGCTCGACCGCAAAGGCCGCAGCCGAGGAAGGCCAGGCGATCTATGCCAATGCCCGCCACGTCATGTTTGTGGCCGCGATCGCCGGCGTCCTCTCGGCCATCGCCCTCATGCTCTACCTCATGCGATCCATCGCTCGACCGGTAAAGCAGCTTTCCGAATCGGTGCGCAGCCTGATCGATGGCGACATCGACGTCGTGATCCCGGGCAGCAAGCGCGGCGACGAACTGGGCAGCCTTGCCCGCGCGCTGGAGAACTTCCAGCAGCTCGTCGCAACCGATCAGCAGCGCGCGCACGAAGAGCAGGAACGCGCCCGCGAGTTGCAGCACACGATCGATGCCATCGGCAACGGCCTTGCCGAGCTGGCAAAGGGCAATCTGGTCCACCGGGTTCCCGAAGCACGCGGCTCGCTGGCGCAGCTTCATGAGCATTTCAACGTCGCCGTCTCGCGACTGGGCGATACGATGGGCCGCATTATCGACGGGTGCCAGTCCATCAGGATCGGCACGAACGAGATCGCGACGGCCACCTCGGACCTTGCCGAACGCACCGAGAAGCAGGCAAGTTCGCTCGCCGATACCTCGCGCACGCTCAACGAGTTCACCAGCGTTGTGCATGTCACGGCGGAGAATGCACGCCAGACCAGTTCGCGCCTCGGCGTCGCCCGAGAGACTGCCGACCGCGTGGAAGGCATTGCGCACCAGGCCGTGGACGCCATGCGCAGCATCGAGACGACCTCTCGCCAGATGTCCGAAATCATCGGCACGATCGACGGGATCGCCTTCCAGACCAACCTGCTTGCGCTCAATGCCGGGGTCGAGGCGGCGCGTGCCGGCGAGGCCGGCAAGGGCTTTGCCGTGGTCGCCACCGAAGTGCGCGCCCTTGCCCAGCGCTCCGCGGATGCCGCCAAGGACATCCGGACCCTGATCGACCGCAGCAGCCGTCAGGTCGGCGACGGCGTTGCCCTCGTGGAGAGCAGCGGCGAGGCCCTGCGCCAGATCGTCGGCGAAGTGGTCACCGTCTCCAACCTCGTCGACGAGATCGCCGGGGCCGCCGAAAAGCAGGCCGATGGCATATCGGAAATCTCGACGATGGTCGCAGGCATGGACAGCTTCACCCAGCAGAACGCCGCGATGGTCGAGGAAAGCTCTGCGGGCAGCCGCAACCTGTCAGAAGAAACGCAGCTGCTGATGGCGCAGATGGCCGCCTTCCGGATCAAGGAAAGCCGGAGCGTCAATGACAATGCCGGCAACGCTTCCAGGAACGGCAATGACTTGAGCCATCAACCCGTCGCCGCTGCGCCTGCACGGCCCGTTCCCGCCGCTGCACCGGCCTTCGTCGGCAACGCCGCGCTCGACATGGATGACTGGTCGGACTTCTGAAATTCGAAACCTGAAGAAACGGATGGCCTGCCGGTGGGGCTCGTCATCCCGATAACAATGGAGTGAGTGCATGAAGAATATCGTTCTCAAAGCCGCTGCGGTCGCTTCGGTTCTTGCCATGACGGCGGTTCCCGCCCTGGCCGACGACTGGCTCAACACGGTAAAGCGCACCGTCGCTTCCAAGCAGACCTATCCGCGCACGGCGCAGATGCGCGGCGAGGAAGGCACGGCCAAGGTCAAGGTCTACGTCTCGGCATCGGGCAAGGTTGAGCGCACCGAACTGGTGGCGACTTCGGGCTCGAACACGCTCGACCGTGAGGCCGAAGCCGTCTTCGCGCGCATGGGCAACCTCCCCGCGCCGCCGGCCGGCACCAGCTCGGTCGTGCTCCCGCTGACCTGGAAGCTGCTCTGATCCGGTCGACTCGATTTCGAGAAGGCACATCGCCACAAACGAGAAGGACCGGCCTTTCGGCCGGTCCTTTTTCATTGTCCGATGATTGTCGCAGGTCCGATCAGACGAGGCGTGCCTGCTGCAGCGCCGCCGCGATGAATCCCTTGAACAGCGGATGCGGATCGAACGGCTTGGACTTGAGTTCGGGGTGGAACTGCACGCCCACGAACCACGGGTGGTCCGGACGCTCGACGATTTCCGGCAGCAGACCGTCGGGCGACATGCCCGAGAAGATCAGACCGTCGCCTTCCAGCGCCTCGCGGTACGAGCCGTTGACTTCATAGCGGTGACGGTGGCGTTCGCTGATCGTGGTCGAACCGTAGATCGAGGCCACGTGGCTGTTGGGCGAAAGCTCCGCCTGATAGGCGCCAAGGCGCATGGTACCGCCCAGATCGCCGCCCGCAGCGCGCTTCTCGAGGCCGTCCTTGCCCATCCATTCGGTGATGATGCCCACCACCGGCTCGGTCGTCGGGCCGAACTCGGTCGAGCTCGCCGCGGCAATGCCGGCCGAACGCGCGCCCTCGATGCAGGCCATCTGCATGCCAAGGCAAATCCCGAAGAACGGCACGCCGCGCTCACGCGCGAACCGCACCGAGGCGATCTTGCCCTCGGTACCGCGTTCACCGAAGCCGCCCGGCACGAGAATGCCGTGCATCGGCTCAAGCTCGGCCGCGATCTCGGCATCGTCCTTCTCGAACAGCTCGGCATCGATCCACTTGATGTTGACCTTGACCCGGTTGGCCATCCCGCCATGGACGAGCGCTTCATTGAGCGACTTGTAGGCATCGGGCAGGCCGACGTACTTGCCGACGACACCGATGGTCACTTCGCCTTCGGGATGCTGATAGCGGTCGGTCACTTCATCCCAGCGCGCCATGTCGGGCGCGGGCGAGGTCAGGCCGAAATGGTGCAGGACTTCGGCGTCGAGCCCTTCCTGGTGGTACTGCAGCGGCACCGCGTAGATGTTCGGCGCATCGAGCGCCGGGATGACGGCTTCCCGGCGCACGTTGCAGAACAGCGCAATCTTGCGGCGCTCGCTCTCCGGCAGCTCACGATCGCAGCGGCACAGCAGGATGTCGGGCTGGATGCCAAGGCCGGTGAGTTCGCGCACCGAGTGCTGCGTCGGCTTGGTCTTCAGCTCACCGGCTGCAGCGATGTAGGGCACCAGCGTCACGTGCACGAAGCAGGTCTGCTCGCGGCCCATTTCGTTGCGCAGCTGGCGCATGGCCTCGACGAACGGCAGGCCTTCGATGTCGCCGACGGTGCCGCCGATTTCGCACAGGACGAAATCGAGATCGTCGGTATCGGACATCGCGAAGTTCTTGATCGCGTCGGTGACGTGCGGAATGACCTGGACGGTAGCGCCGAGATAGTCGCCGCGGCGCTCCTTGGCGATGATGTCCTGATAGATGCGGCCCGAGGTGATGTTGTCGCTCTGGCGGGCCGAAACGCCGGTGAAGCGTTCGTAGTGGCCAAGGTCGAGGTCGGTCTCGGCCCCGTCGTCGGTCACATAGACCTCACCGTGCTGATACGGGCTCATCGTGCCCGGATCGACGTTCAGATAAGGGTCGAACTTGCGGATGCGGACGCGGAAACCGCGTGCCTGCAGGAGAGCCGCGAGGCTCGCTGCCATGAGCCCCTTGCCGAGCGAGGAAACCACGCCGCCGGTGATAAAAATGTGCCGCGCCATGGGAGTCGGGCCTTAAATTGCATGGAGGCCCATAGGCAAGCGCCCAGAGCCTGAATCCACAGGTCAATACTACATGAAATGCCGCCTGCCACTGCCAGACGGCATTTCGGTTACGGGAAATGCCTCGGAATTACTGCTTGGCAGCACCCGAAAGCGGATCTTCGGCCGGCGTCTGCTGCACCGCGCCATCGCTCTGGGCCGGAGCCGCAGCGGGATTCGCCGCGCCAGCGAGCGGGTCGGCCGGCTGGGCCGGAGCCGTCGGCGCAGCTGCGCCGCGTTCAAGCGAGGTGTCGATATCGCGCCCGGTCGTCACATCGACGGCCAGCGCTGCCAGGATGATGCTGAGAACCACGAAGAGAGCGGCAAGGACCGAAGTCGCGCGGGTCAGGAAATTGGCCGCACCGCGCGCGGACATCAGGCCCGAGGGGCTGCCGCCACCGACACCCAGACCGCCGCCTTCCGACTTCTGCATCAGGATCACACCGACAAGCGCCGCTGCAATGAGCGCCTGGAGGACGGTCAGGAAAAGGAACATCTCAGTCTCAGCCTTCTGGGGAGCATCAAGCCCGCATCACACGTCGCGCAGATAGGCGCAACGCCTTCGCGGCGCAACCCGTCAACGGGTTTTCGCAAGGCCCGGCCATCAACGCCCGGGCCCTGCAGCACTTTTTCGATCAGTCCGCGTCCAGCGAAGCGGCTGCCCCGACGATCGCAAGGAAGCTCTCGGCCGACAGGCTTGCCCCGCCGACGAGCGCGCCGCCCACTTCGGGCACGGCCAGCAATTCGGCGGCATTGTCGGCCTTCACCGAACCGCCGTAAAGGATGCGCACGTCCGCACCGCCCTCGCCGTAAAGCGCGACGAGCTTTGCGCGGATCGCCCTGTGCATCGCTGCAACGTCCTCGACCGAGGGAACCCGGCCGGTTCCGATGGCCCAGACCGGTTCATAGGCGATCGACAGCTTTTCCGGTGCGCCGTCGACGCGCGGGCACGAACCTTCGAGCTGCGCGCCGACGACCGCTTCGGCCTCGCCGGCATCGCGCTGGGATTCGGTTTCCCCCACGCACAGGATCACGCTGAGGCCCGCACCGAGCGCGGCATCTGCCTTGGCCTTGACGTCACCGTCGCTTTCGCCGTGGAGCGTGCGGCGCTCCGAGTGGCCGACGATGGTGAAGTCCGCGCCTGCGTCCTTGAGCATCTGCGCCGAGATGTCGCCGGTGAAGGCTCCGCTCTCTTCGGCGTGGCAGTCCTGCCCGCCCACGCCGATAATGACCGCTGCATCGCGCGTGCGATAGATCAGCGTCGCCGGCGGCGCGACCGCGACCTGCACCTTGGGAAAGCGTGCCGCCGCCCGGTCGATCGCGCGCGCCTCGTTGAGCATCGCGCGCGTGCCGTTCATTTTCCAGTTACCGACGATGTAAGGCAGTCCAGCCATTTCCAACCCTTGATTTCATCAAGTGCGAAGCGCCGCCTTCGGTCCAGCCAAAGAATCGCCGCTCCGCTTGCGCCGCGCAGCTAGGACAGGCGGACCACCATTGTCAAAACACATGCAGCCTTCGTTCAGGTAAAACTTTCCTGTGTGTCGCCGAAGCAATCGCATGCGAGTCGGCATTGCAGTAACGCGCAAGCCCCCCTAAAGCCTGCGGCCGTTTCCTGCGAAACCTTCGTTTTCGCTCAAGTCATCGCTGATCGGCACGGATCCATGCTCACTTTCTTCCGTTCAATGCTCAAGTCCAAGGTCGGTGCGGCTATCGCGCTGATCATGCTCGTCGTTATCGCGCTCGCCTTCGCCAGCGGCGATATTGCGGGCCTCAGTTCCTCTGCCGGCCTCGGCGGCGGGACGAAGGTCGCCTCCGTGGGCAAGGAAGGTATCGACGCGCCCCAGCTGACGCAGTCGGCCCGTGCCGCGCTGGAGCGCGTGAAGCGCAATCAGCCCACCGCGACCATGAAACTGATGGTGGCGGAAGGCGGGGTCGAGCAGGTCCTCGACGATCTGATCGACCGCACCGCGCTCTTCGTGTTCGGCAAGAAGCACGGCGTCGTTGCCGGCGATCGCCTGATCGACAGTGAAATCGCGCAGATCCCCGGCTTCATGGGCGTTGACGGCAAGTTCAGCCAGGACACCTTCCGCCAGGCGCTCGCGCAGCAGGGCCTGACCGAGAAGGTCCTGCGCGAAGATATCGCCCAGGGTCTCGTATCGCAGCAGCTGCTGGTTCCGGCCCAGTACGGCGCGGTGATGTCGAAGGATGCCGCCAGGCGCTATGCTTCGCTGCTGGGCGAGAGCCGCACCGGAACGATCGCGGCCTTCCCCTCCGCGGCCTTCGTGCCCGAAAAGGACCCGACCGACATCGAGATCCAGGCCTTCTACAAGGACCACATCAACGAATTCATCCGTCCCGAGCGCCGCGTGATCCGTTACGCGACCTTCGGGGAGGACGCGATCAAGGCTCCTGCCGCGCCGACCGACAAGGAAATCGCCGCGCGCTATGACGCCAACAAGGCGCAGTACGCCGCGCAGGACAAGCGCCGCATCACCCAGCTGATCGTGCCGACCGAGGCCGCCGCCAAGGCGATCGTCGCCGAAGTAAACGGCGGCAAGTCGCTCGAAACCGCCGCCAGGGAAAAGGGTCTGTCGACCGCCAAGCTCGAATTCTTCAGCAAGACCGAACTGGGCGAACAGTTCTCAACGGCCGTCGCCGATGCCGTCTTCGCTGCCGATATCGGCAAGCTCGCCGCGCCGCAGAAGAGCGCGCTGGGCTGGCACGTCATCCGCGTCGAGGAAAAGCAGGAAAAGCCTGCCCGCACCCTTGCCGAAGTGAAGGACGACCTCGCCAAGAAGATCGAGCAGGAAAAGCGCCGCGCGGCCTTCACCGACGAGCTTGCCAGCCTCGAGGACAAGTTCGCCGACGGCGCCAACCTGACCGAAGTCGCCAAGTCGCTCGGCATCGAGGTGCAGACCACCGCGCCGATCACGGCTGACGGCCAGGTCTATCTCAAGCCCGGCGAAAAGGCGCCTGACGTCATCGCCCCGGTGATCAAGACCGCCTTCTCGATGGAGGAAGAGCAGCCGCAGGTCGCCGAAGTCGAACGCGGCAAGACCTTCATGATCTACGACGTCAGCGAGATCGACACGTCCGCCCCGGCTCCGCTCAAGGATATCAAGGAAGACGTGAAGGTCGCGTGGTCGATGGACAAGGGCTCGCAGGCCGCCAAGGCCGCCGCGCTCAAGGTCCAGGCCGAGATCAGGAAGGGCACCGCGCTCGAAAAGGCCGTCGCTGCGGTAGGCAAGCGCCTGCCTCCGATCCAGCCCGTCACGATGTCGCGTCCGACGCTGACCGCCGCGATCCAGAGCGGCCGCCAGGTTCCGCCGCCGATCTCGCTCATGTTCCACATGGCCGAGAACACCGTGAAGGTGCAGTCGGCGCCACAGGAACGCGGTTGGTTCGTGGTGGCTCTCAAGAAGATCGACCCGGCGAAGATCGACTCCGACGAACTGCTGGCCAACACCCAGAAGGAACTCGGCCAACAGCTCGGCCAAGCCTATGCCGACGCGCTGGGCAAGGCGATCCGCAAGGACGTGGGCGTGACCAAGAATGCCGCGGCGATCAAGGCCGTGCGCGACGAACTCGCCGGTAACGGCGCGGCCCAGTAAGCGCAGGCAGGACAGGCGATGCAGCGCGAAGCGGACAGAGACGCGGTCAGGCAGGAACTGGAGCAAGGGCGCCCCGCCCTGCTCTGGCGCAAGCTCGTCGCCGATACCGAGACCCCGGTCGCGGCAGCCCTGCGGCTGTTCGAGGACGGTCGCGGCGATTTCCTGCTGGAATCGGTGGAAGGCGGCGAAGTGCGCGGGCGCTACAGCCTGATCGGCCTCGACCCCGACCTCGTGTTCCGTGCCAGCGGCGCCAGCTGCGAGATCAACCGCAAGTGGCAGTCCGACAGGGACGCCTTCGCGCCCCTGCCCGGCGACAGCCTGTCCGAGCTGCGCAGCCTCGTCGAAGCCTGCCGCATCGACGTACCCGGCGAATTGCCCAAGGCGCTTGCCTGCCTCGTCGGCTATTTCGGTTACGAGACCATCGGCCTCGTCGAGAAGCTGCCGCGCGCGCCGCAAAGCAGCCTCGACGTGCCCGACATGCTCTTCGTGCGGCCTTCGCTGATCCTTGTGTTCGACCGACTCGGCGACGAACTGTTCTGCGTTGCGCCGGTCTGGCCCGATGCCGGTGTGCCCGGCCGCGTGGTCGAAGCCGCGGCCGAACGCATCGACGAGGCGCTGCGCCGCCTTTCGGTCCCGGCAACGCTCGCCCCGGCGCAGCCCGACCTGGCGATACCCGAGCCCAGGCCGGTCATGGCGGCCGACGACTACAAGGCTATGGTGCTCAAGGCCAAGGAGTACATCCAGGCAGGCGACATCTTCCAGGTGGTGCTGGCCCAGCGCTTCACCTGCGAATTCCCGCTGCCGCCGCTCGCGCTCTACCGCGCGCTGCGCCGGGTAAACCCTTCGCCCTTCCTCTATTTCCTCGACCTGCCCGGCTTCGCGCTCGTCGGATCGAGCCCGGAAATCCTCGTGCGCGTCCGTGACGGCGAAGTCACGATCCGCCCGATTGCCGGCACCCGCCCGCGCGGCAAGACACCGGCCGAGGACAAGGCTAACGAGACGAGCCTGCTCGCCGATCCCAAGGAACGCGCCGAGCACCTCATGCTGCTCGACCTGGGCCGTAACGACGTCGGCCGGGTGGCGGCCGCGGGCACCGTCGAAGTGACCGACAGCTACACGATCGAGCGCTACAGCCACGTCATGCACATCGTTTCGAACGTGGTCGGCCAGCTCGACACCGCCAAGCACGATGCCATCGACGCGGTCTTCGCAGGCTTCCCGGCGGGCACCGTTTCGGGTGCGCCCAAGGTCCATGCCTGCGAGATCATCGCCGAGCTCGAACCCGAGACGCGCGGCGCCTATGCCGGGGGCGTCGGCTATTTCGCGCCCGACGGTTCGGTCGATTCCTGCATCGTCCTGCGCACCGGCCTGCTCAAGGACGGCGTGCTCCACGTCCAGGCGGGTGCAGGCATCGTCGCCGACAGCGACCCGGCCTACGAACAGCGCGAATGCGAAGCCAAGTCCGGCGCCCTTTTCGCCGCCGCGCGCGAAGCGGTCCGCGTCGCAGGAGAGCCGGGCTTCGGGCAGTGACCCGCACGGCGCCTGCCCTGCTGCCGGCGCTGCTGCTCGCCGCCTGTTCCTCGGGCGATGCGAAGCAGGAAGCCGCGGCGCCACCGCCGCCGCCGTGCGAGGCCGCTAGCTTCGAGGGCACCTCGCTCACCCATTGCACCGCAGAGCCGGGCCGCCACGCCATCCACATGGTCATGGGCCCCAAGGGTGGCGAGCCTTACCGCAGCCTCTCCCAGCTCGCCGTCGACCGGCCTGAAATGAGCCACGAAGTCGCCTTCGCGATGAACGGTGGCATGTTCGACGAGAAGGGGCAGCCGATCGGCTACTACGTCGAGGACGGGGAACGCCTGCACACGCTCAACCGCAACGAGGGCTACGGCAACTTCCACCTCCTGCCCAACGGCGTGTTCTACGGCGATACCGATGGCCACTGGGCCGTGCGCACCAGCGAAGACTTTGCGCAGAACGTCGAGCACCGGCCGCAGTTCGGCACCCAGTCGGGGCCAATGCTCGTCATTGCCGGAAAGCTGCATCCGCGGATCGCGCCTGACGGCCAGTCGCTCAAGCTGCGCAATGGCGTGGGGGTCGACCGCGAGGGGCGCGCACACTTCGTCATTTCCGACGAACCGATCTCCTTCGGCAAGCTCGCGCGCTATTTCCGCGACGCGCTGGACTGCCCCAATGCGCTGTTCCTCGACGGCAGCGTCTCTTCCCTGTGGGACCCGCACATGGGCCGCGTCGACGGCGGCCCTCCGCTCGGCCCCTTGATCGTCGTCGAGAAAAGGGCAAAGGGCAAATCATGATCCTCGTCATCGACAACTACGACAGCTTCACCTGGAACCTCGTCCATTACCTGATGGAACTGGGGGCAGAGGTCGAAGTCGTGCGCAACGATGCGCTCTCGGCTGGGCAGGCGATTTCCAGCGGCGCGCAGGGCTTCCTCATCTCGCCGGGGCCATGCACCCCGAACGAGGCGGGCATCAGCCTCGACCTCGTGGGCGCGGCTGCCGATGCCGGAAAGCCGCTGCTCGGCGTGTGCCTGGGCCATCAGTCGATCGGCCAGTACTTCGGCGGCAAGGTCGTGCGCGGCGGGCTGATGCACGGCAAGACCTCGCCGGTCACGCATGACGATACCGGCGTGTTCGCGGGGCTGCCCTCGCCGTTCACCGCCACGCGCTATCATTCGCTCATCGTCGAGGACATTCCGGAGACACTGCTGGTCAACGCCCGCTCGGACGACGGCCACGTCATGGGCTTCCGCCACGCGAGCCTGCCGATCCACGGGGTGCAGTTCCACCCGGAAAGCATCGCGACCGAACACGGTCACGACATGCTGGCGAACTTCCTGCGCCTGTGCGGCATCGAGACCAAGGCCGTCGCATGACGCTGCCCGATCCCAGCCATCCGATCGGGGAAGCCGAGGCGGAAGCTGCCTTCGCCGCGATCCTCGACGGCGAAGTGCCCGAGGGACGGATCGCCGAATTCCTCATCGCGCTCTCCGACCGGGGCGAGAATGCCAGCGAGATCGCCGGCGCTGCCCGCGCCCTGCGCGCGCGCATGATCCCGGTCGAAGCCCCCGTCAATGCCATCGACGTGTGCGGTACCGGCGGTGACGGTCACCACACCCTCAATGTCTCGACCGCCGTCTCGCTGGTCGTCGCGGCCTGCGGCGTGCCGGTCGCCAAGCACGGCAACCGCGCCGCCAGTTCCAAGGCAGGTGCGGCCGACACGCTCGAGGCCCTCGGCCTCAATCTCGACCGCGCCGTGGAAACCGCCGAGGCGACGCTCGCGGACCTCGGCATCTGCTTCCTGTTCGCCGCGCGCCACCATCCGGCGCTGGGTCGCCTGATGCCGCTGCGCAAGTCGCTGGGCCGCCGCACGATCTTCAACCTGATGGGCCCGCTCGCCAATCCGGCTCAGGTCCGCCGCCAGCTGGTCGGCATTGCCCGGCCCGCTTACGTGCCGATCTATGCAGACGCGATCCGTCGCCTGGGCACCGAGCATTCGCTCGTCGTCTCGGGCGACGAGGGCCTCGACGAACTCAGCCTCGCTGGCGGCAACGAGGTCGCCGAAGTGACCGGCAGCGAACTGGCCATGCGCCGTGTCTCGCCCGCGGACGCGGGTCTGCCCGCCGCTCCTGTCGATGCCATTCGCGGCGGCGATCCCGAGTATAACGCCCAGGCGCTGCGTCGCCTGCTCATGGGCGAACCCGGCGCCTATCGCGACGCGGTGCTGTTCAACGCCGCCGGCGCACTTATCGTCGCAGGTGAAGCGAAGACCTGGCAGGAAGGCGTCGAGGAAGCCGCAGAGGCGATCGACAAGGGCCTCGCCAATGCCCTGCTCAATTGCTGGATCGACGCGCTCAAGTAACGCCGCTTCCCGCCCTTACCGAAACGCATCAGGCACAAAAGGCCCGCCATGTCCGACAAGCTTACCGAGATCTGCGATACCAAGCGCGAGGAAGTCGCTGCCCGCAAGGCGCTGGCCTCGCTGTCCGAGCTCGATGCCAAGGCGGCAGGCCAGAGCGCGCCCCGCGGGTTCGAAGCAGCGCTGCGCCGAAAGGCCGGGGACGGGTTCGCCCTCATTGCGGAAATCAAGAAGGCCAGCCCGTCGAAGGGCCTGATCCGTCCGGACTTCCACCCGGCCGACCATGCCCTTGCCTATGAAAAAGGCGGCGCGGCCTGTCTCTCGATCCTGACCGATGCGCCCTATTTCCAGGGCCACGAGGACTATCTTGTCGCGGCCCGTGCCGCGGTTTCGCTGCCGGTCATCCGCAAGGACTTCATGGTCGACCCCTGGCAGGTCGCCGAAGCCCGCGCAATCGGCGCCGACGCCATCCTCATCATCGCCGCCGCGCTGGACGACACGCTGATGGCCGAGATCGAGTCTGCCGCGCTCGAACGCGGCATGGACTGCCTCGTCGAGGTACACGATGAAGCGGAAATGGAGCGCGCGGCCCGGCTCAAGTCGCGCCTGATCGGCGTCAACAACCGCGACCTCAAGCGTTTCGTCACCGACATCGCCACGACCGAGCGGCTTGCCCCGCTTGCTCCGGAAGGCACCCTGCTCGTCAGCGAAAGCGGCATCAACAGCCACGCCGACCTCCTGCGCCTCTCGCAATGCGGCGCGCGCACGTTCCTCGTCGGCGAGAGCCTGATGCGGCAGGACGATGTCGAGGCGGCGACGCGCACCCTGCTCGAAGGGTAAACGCGGAAGCGACGGTTTTCGTGCGGTCCAGACCTGTCCTACATCGGGGAAATCTGCCATCGAGGGGACATGATCGCCAATGCGTCCAGTCCCGAAACCCTGTTTGTCCGGAGATGAAAGGGCGGCTCCGCTTATACTTCCGGACTGTGTAAACCGTGTAAACCTCGTCAGGATTTCAAGGTCTGAGATGAACAAGAGCCTCACCCACATCGATTCGGACGGCACCGCACGCATGGTGGACGTAGGGGCGAAAGCCGAGACCCAGCGGCTCGCCATCGCCTCGGGCCGGATCACGATGTCGGCCGAGGCGCTCGAGGCGATCCGCGCCGGCAATGCGCCCAAGGGCGATGTCCTGGGCACGGCGCGCATTGCCGGGATCATGGCGGGCAAGCGCACCGGGGATCTGATCCCGATGTGCCACCCCCTCGCCATCGATGCGATCAATGTCGATTTCAGCTTCGAGGACGAGGCTGTCAGAGCCACGGCCACCGCCTCGCTCACGGGCAAAACCGGCGTGGAAATGGAAGCCATTACAGCGGTTTCCGTCGCACTTGTGACGATCTACGACATGGCCAAGGCGCTCGACAAGGGCATGGTCATCGGCGACATCCGCCTGATCGAGAAACGCGGCGGCAAGTCCGGCCCCTGGCGCGCGCAGGACCGTCACTGATGGCCGGTCCCGCGCCGATCCCGCTCGAAGACGCACAGGCGCGCCTGCTCTCGCTGGCGCAAGTCCTGCCGGTCGAGCGCGTCGATGTCGAAAGCGCATTGGGCCGGTTTCTTGCCGAACCGCTGCTGGCGCGGCGAACCCAGCCCGCCGCCCATCTCTCGGCCATGGACGGTTACGCCCTCACCAAGGACGACCTCTCCGGGCCGTGGCAGGTGATCGGAGAGAGCGCGGCAGGCCACCCCTTCACCGGCACGCTGCAAAAGGGCGAGGCCGTGCGCATCTCGACAGGTGCGATCATGCCTGCCGACGCAGCCGTGGTTGTCCTGCAGGAGGACCTGAAGCGTGAAGGCGATCGGATCACGCTGACCGGGGATCTGCCTGAACCGCCGCACAGGCACATCCGCCCCTGCGGCATGGACTTCACCGCCGGCCATCAGGTGCTAGCCGAGGGCGTCCGAATCGGCCCAGCCCACATCGCGCTCGCCCTCTCGGCCGGGCATCGCCACATGCCCGTCCGCCGGATGCCTAAAGTCGCGGTGATCGACAGCGGCGACGAACTGGCTGCCGATCCCGAAACCTGCCCCACTCACCAGATCCCGGCCAGCAACGGTGCCATGCTCGTCTCGCTGGTCAGCCCGCTGCCGGTCGACGCCCGCCGGATCGGCCCGGTTCCCGACACGCTCGAGGCGCTGATCGGCGCTTTCGACGAAGCGGCGGATTGCGACGTGATCGTCACAAGCGGCGGTGCATCGGTGGGCGATCACGATCTCGTGCGACCGGCACTCGAACGCTGGGGGGCCCGGCTCGATTTCTGGCGGGTCGCCATCAAGCCGGGCAAGCCGATCCTCGTTGCCAAGCGCGAACGCAGCGATGGCGGCACCCAGATCGTCATCGGCCTGCCGGGCAATCCGGTATCGAGCATGGTCACGGCCTATCACTTCGTTCTGCCCCTGCTGCGCGCGATGCTCGGCGCCGCCCGTCCGCTACCCATGCCTATCTCGACCGTTCTGGATGCTCCGCTGAGGGCCATCGGCCACCGCCGCGAATTCCTGCGCGGCTACTGGAACGGCAAAAGCGTGATGCCGATGACGCTTCAGGACAGCGGCGCGCTCAGCTCTCTTGCGGCCAGCAACGTGCTGATCGATCGTCCTGCCCATGCCCCCGCCGCCGCGGCTGGTGAAGCGGTCCGCGTGTTCCTGCTCGAAAATGGCGGTATTGCTTGACGTTCCAGAATCTGTTGCTTAATTGTTCTCTCATTGTTCACAGGCAGAACATCGCTCGGGGACGCAGAGAAAGAGGCAACGCAGATGTTGACGCGCAAGCAGCATGAATTGCTCAAGTTCATTCAGGTCCGGCTGGAAGAAAGCGGCATCTCGCCCAGCTTCGAGGAAATGAAGGAAGCGCTCGACCTCAAGTCGAAATCGGGCGTGCATCGCCTCATTTCCGCACTTGAGGAACGCGGCTTCATCCGTCGCCTGCCCAATCGCGCCCGCGCACTGGAAATCCTGCGCCAGCCCGAAGACGTCACCAGCAAGCCCGCGGCCAAGGCCGCCGTTCCTGCCGGGCAGGATGCGCTTGCCGCGCTCAAGCAGCCCGAACGCACGCCCGAACCGGCGAATGACGTCATCGAAATTCCGCTGCACGGCCGCATTGCCGCCGGCGTCCCGATCGAAGCCCTGGAAGGCCAGTCGATGCTTCCGGTTCCCGCAGCCCTGCTCGGCTCGGGCGAACACTACGCGCTTGAGGTTTCGGGCGATTCGATGGTCGAAGCCGGCATTCTCGACGGCGACTTTGCCCTGATCCGTCGCACCAACACCGCGCGCGACGGTGAAATCGTCGTTGCCCTGGTTCGCGGCGAGGAAGCGACGCTCAAATACCTGCAGCGCGATGGCGCCATGGTCCGCCTCGTTCCCGCCAATGCCGCCTACGAACCGCAGGTTTACGGCCCTGACGAGATCGAGGTTCAGGGCAAGCTCGCCGGGCTGCTGCGCCGCTATCATTGAGCTTTGCCGAGGAGAGGCGCGTCGCTGATACGACCGCCTCTCCTTGAATTGACGGGATCAGGGCGCTCGCGGCGTCCACCAGCCATGATGGCCCTGCCCTTCGGCGACAGTCTCGACCGATTTTTGTCGCAGCCGGATAGCAAGGCCACCGGTTCTCTGCAGCATGTTGCGGTCCGCCTTCAACCAGCGCGGAGAGCAGCTTCGGGGCAGCCAGCGGTCGGCAATGACGATGTCGGCCTTGTCGCAAGCCGCTGCCAACGCCCGCTCTGGGACCTGGTCCCGGCCTCTGGCGATCAGCAGGTCCCAGGAGCGGCCCTGTCTTCCAATGCGAACCGAACAGAATTCGCGATTGCATCGTGCGCCCGGCCATGATGCCAAGGGCGTCAGTTCGCCCTCGACACCGGCAAATTCACGCAGATTGTCGCGGACATAGTCGCTGCCGGTATCGCGCAGGGTCACGAGCCTCTCACCATTATCGACCACAAGCCCGACATGACGGCCATCGCCGGTCACGAGAATATCGGGCGGCTCGAGCAGGATGAGCCAGACTATGCCGAGACAGGCGGGCACGAGCCCCAGCAGCCGAACCCGCCCACTCCACAGCCCGAGCCACAGACCACCCGAAACGAACAGGAGGAAGCCGCCCGTACCCATCGCCGGCAGAACCGAAACCGCCCCGGGCAGTGCGCTGATCTTGTGCGCCAACCCCAGCAAAAGGTCGATAAACTGCCCTGCCAGCCACCAGAACGGTCCGCCCAGTCCCACAAGATCGAACAGTAGCGCCAGGGCAATGCAAGGCATGACAGCGAAAGTCGTGAGCGGGATCGCAAGTACATTGGCAAGCGCGCCGTAAGCACCGGCACGATGAAAATGGTAGAAGCCGATCGGCATCAGGACGATTTCGATCACGAAACCCGTCACGAACAGCATCACCGTTTGCCGCATGAGCCGCGAAAGCCACGATTCCTCTCGCGGGGCCAGAAACCGGCGCACCGGCCCGCAAGTTGCCAACGCCACGATGGCAAGAACGGCTGCAAAGCTCATCTGGAAGCTGGGCCCCGTCAGCGATTCGGGCCAAAGCAGCAGGACCGCAAACCCGGCAACTGCCAGCAGCCGCAGCGATAGCGCTTCTCGTCCCAGCGCCAGTGCAATGAGGACAAGCATCGCCCCAATGCACGAACGGACCGTCGGCACCTGCGATCCGGTCAGGAGGGTATAGGCAATCCCGGCCAGAGCTCCGCACAGCGCGGCCACCACCGGAAGCCGGAAACGCAAGGCCAGTGCAGGAGAAAGCGCGAGCAATCTCAGGACGAGGAAATAGGCTGCCCCGATCACTGCACTGACGTGCAGGCCGCTGATAGCCAGCAGATGCGCAAGGCCCGCATCGCGCATCGCCTGCGCGTCCTCCTCGACGATGCCGCCGCGGTCGCCGCTCGCCAATGCCGCGGCGATCCCGCCTTGCGAGCCGCTCAGCCTCTCACGGACGTGCTGGGAAAGCACGCTGCGGGCAGCCTCAAGGGTCTCGCCCTCACCGCCTGACGTAACGATCTCGACTTTGCCGCTCACCTTCCCGCTTGCAGAAAGGCCGGAGAACCAAGCGGCGCGCGCGAAATTATAACCGCCGGGGAACATCGGCGGCGCAGGTGGCATCAACCGCGCCTCAAAGCGAATCACTGCTCCGGGCGACACGGATTCAACGCCAAGGCCGTCGGCAACGTTGAGCCGAACCTTGATGGGACGCCCCGAACCAGGCTCCCGGGTCGCGACGAGCCATCTGACCCGCCGTTCGGCAGGCTGTTCATCCACCCCTAGCACTTTGCCCAGGAAGACGCCTGAAACCGGACGATCGATCGCTTCGTGTCCCACCAGCGCCGATTTCGTCCAGACGGTCAGGCAACCCGCGAAAAACATGAGGAAAACTGCGCAGAGTGCCACTCTCAGGTGAGGAAAACGCGCGCGATCCGGCCAGACCCATGCCGCAAGAGCCGCAATGGCAGCGCAAACGGCGCCAAACGCAGCCCAATGGAGCGGTCCGGGAAGGCCGAACCACGCCGCGATTCCCGCTCCGAATGCGACCACCAGCCAGGGCCCGCGATCGAAGCCGGCACGCGAAAGAAATCGCTCAAGCGCCGCCAAAACCCTCGACAAGTCGCTCTTGCTGTTCCATGGCCGATGCTGCAATGCAGCGCCCCCGGCGAGGCCGTGGCATGCGTTATTTTCATTACTGGCTGTGGCTTGGCTGGCCATGGCGAACATTGGACAGGAAGGGATTTACAATGGCAAGCGGCAGTGCATCGAGCGGATCGAACGGCCAGTCTGCCGTCGTTACGCGCTTTGCCCCCTCGCCCACGGGTTACCTTCACATCGGCGGTGCCCGTACGGCGCTGTTCAACTGGCTCTTCGCCCGCCAGCACGGCGGCAAGTACCTGCTGCGCATCGAAGACACCGACCGCGCCCGTTCGACCGAACCGGCCATCGACGCAATCTTCGACGGCCTGACGTGGCTCGGCCTCGAAGGTGACGAAGAACCTGTGTTCCAGTTCGCGCGCTCGCAGCGCCACGCCGAAGTGGCCGCGCAGTTGCTCGAATCCGGTCACGCCTATCGCTGCTATCTCACGACCGAGGAACTCGCCGAACGCCGCCAGAAGGCACAGGAAGAGCGTCGCCCGTTCCGCATCGACAGCGAATGGCGCGATGCCGATCCTTCGAGCTGGCCGAGCGACCGCCCCTATGTCGTGCGCATCAAGGCCCCGCGCGACGGCGAGACCGTGATCGACGACCTCGTGCAGGGACAGGTGACTGTCCAGAACGTCGAGATCGACGATTTCGTCATCCTGCGCTCCGACGGCACGCCGACCTATATGCTGGCTGTCGTCGTCGACGACAACGACATGGGCGTCACCCACGTCATCCGCGGCGACGATCACCTCAACAACGCGTTCCGACAGCTCGTCATCGTCAACGCGATGGGCTGGACGGTGCCTACTTACGGTCACGTCCCGCTGATCCACGGCCCGGACGGCGCCAAGCTGTCGAAGCGCCACGGTGCCTTGGGCGTCGATGCCTATCGCGACGAGCTGGGCGTGCTGCCCGAAGCGCTGTTCAATTACCTCCTGCGCCTCGGCTGGGGCCATGGCGATGAGGAGATCATCGCCCGCGAGCAGGCAGTCGAATGGTTCGACATTGCCCATGTCGGCAAGTCGCCTGCCCGGTTCGACCTCGCCAAGTTGCAGAATCTCAACGGACATTATCTGCGCGAGGCGGATGACGCCCGCCTCGCGGCACTCGTCCTTCCGCTTGTCGCGGCCAATGGCTTCGCAAACCCAGATCCCGTCCTGCTCGAAAAGGCCATGCCGGTCCTCAAGGTGCGAGCAAAGGACGTCAACGAACTTGCAGAAGGCGCCGCCTTCCTGTTTGCCACCCGTCCACTCGCGATGAGCGAGAAGGCGCAAGCTCTTCTGACCGACGAGGCGCGGGGGCGCCTGGCTGTCATTCATGAGCGTCTGTCGGGGGAATCCGACTGGACTTTGGAGGCATTGGAAGCCAACCTGAAAGCAATGGCCGAGGAACTCGAATTGGGCCTCGGCAAGCTCGCGCAACCCTTGCGGGCAGCCCTGACGGGTCAGACGACCTCGCCGGGAATTTTCGACGTATTGGTTCTGCTCGGCAGGAACGAAAGCCTCGCGCGCATCGCCGCACAGGCCGACGTCCCGGCCGGGTCACAGGTATAAGGAGTAAGAACTGGTGGGTGATCAGGCTAAACTGTCCGCAGGTGGTGCGGATTACGAATATCCTGTCCTGAAAGGTAGCGTCGGCCCGGATGTCGTCGATATCCGCAAGCTCTACGGCCAGACCGGGCTGTTCACGTTCGACCCGGGCTTCACTTCGACCGCGAGCTGCGAAAGTGCCCTGACCTACATCGACGGCGATGAGGGCGTTTTGCTCCACCGCGGTTATCCGATCGGTCAGCTGGCGGAAAATTCGTCGTTCATGGAAGTCAGCTACCTGCTGCTCAATGGCGAACTGCCGAGCAAGGACGAGCTCGAGAAGTTCGAGTTCACCATCAGCCGTCACACCATGCTGCACGAGCAGCTCGCCACCTTCTATCGCGGCTTCCGCCGTGACGCACACCCGATGGCGATCATGTGCGGCGTCGTCGGCGCGCTTTCGGCATTCTACCACGATTCGACCGACATCTCGGATCCCGAGCACCGCAAGATCAGCTCGCACCGCCTGATCGCGAAGATGCCGACGATCGCTGCGATGGCCTACAAGTACTCGATCGGTCAGCCCTTCCTCTACCCGGACAACAACCTGTCCTACACCGGTAACTTCCTGCGCATGACCTTTGGCGTGCCCGCGGAAGAGTATGAAGTGATCCCGGCCGTCGAAAAGGCCATGGACCGCATCTTCATCCTCCATGCCGATCACGAGCAGAACGCTTCGACCTCGACCGTGCGTCTCGCCGGTTCGTCGGGCGCGAACCCGTTTGCGTGCATCGCGGCCGGCATTGCCTGCCTCTGGGGCCCGGCACACGGCGGCGCGAACGAAGCTGCGCTGAACATGCTCAAGGAAATCGGTACGCCGGACAAGATCCCGCACTACATCGAGCGTGCGAAGGACAAGAACGATCCGTTCCGCCTGATGGGCTTCGGTCACCGCGTCTACAAGAACTACGACCCGCGCGCGACTGTCATGCAGTCCACCGTTCGGGAAGTCTTCGACGCCCTCAAGGTCAACGACCCGCTGTTCGAGACCGCCCTGCGTCTCGAGGAAATCGCCCTCAACGATCCGTACTTCGTCGAGAAGAAGCTCTTCCCGAACGTCGACTTCTACTCGGGCATCATCCTTTCGGCGATCGGCTTCCCGACCACCATGTTCACTGTGCTCTTCGCCCTCGCCCGCACCGTGGGCTGGGTCGCGCAGTGGAACGAAATGATCTCGGATCCCGGCCAGAAGATCGGCCGTCCGCGCCAGCTCTACACCGGCCCGACGCAGCGCGACTACGTGCCGCTGTCGCAGCGCTGATAGCCGGCAAGCCGGACTGGACCGCTCTTCGGGGTCGGTCCTGAGGAGAAACCCCTGCGAAAGCGGGGGTTTTTTCTTGTCCCGGGCCAAACCCCGCGTGACGGAACTTGCCAAGCGGCCTTAATCTGGCCACCTCGATATCCTAAGCCGATAAAGAACAGGGCGAGGTATTTGCATGCTATTTGTCAGGATCGTCGCACTTATCCTGGGACTGCTGGCCATCGCCATGGGCCTGCTCTGGGTCGGTCAGGGAACGGGCGTGGTTATGTGGCCTGCCGAAAGCTTCATGCTGGCCGACCGCACATGGGCCATTCGCGGCGCCATTCTTGCCGCCGTCGGCTGCATCGTCGTGTGGCTGGCGCGCCGCGGCAACGGCAAGTCCTGAACGGGTTCAGGCTTCCCGGTCGGCCGGCACGTCGAGAATGAAGCGCGCGCCCTGTCCCGGTGAGCTCTCGACCGACAGTTCGCCGCCCATCGCCCTGGCCAGACTTCGCGAGATATAAAGGCCAAGCCCCGATCCGCCATCGCCGCTGCGCCCCAGACGCTCGAACTTTTCGAACACGCGGGCCTGCTGCTCTTCCGAGAGCCCGGGTCCCTGATCGGCGACGATGACGCGGGCCATCGATCCAAGCGATTCCAGCCTCAGCCAGATGCGCGACTTTTCCCGTGAATAGCGGATCGCATTGCCGATCAGGTTCAGCAGGATCTGCAGCACTCGGCGGAATTCGGCGACTGCGGGAAGGCTTTCGGCCACTTGCGGCGCATCGATGACGATGCCCTTTTCACGCGCGCGGACATTGAGAATCCCGGCAGCCTGGCGTGCAACTTCCGACAGGTCGATATGATCGGGCGCCGTCGAGAAGTTCTCGGACTCCACGACCTCGAGGTCAGCCAGGTCCTCGAGCAGGTCTAGCAGCAGTTTGCCGGCACTGGCGATTTCACCCGCATAGTCGGCATAAGCGTCGGGGATCGGTCCGGCGAGCCGCGTGCGGATCGTCTCTGCATTGGCGATGATGCGCGAAATCGGTTGGCGCAGGACCGGAGAAAGATCCTGTCCGACGAGACTGCGCCGCAAGGCCGGCTCGATCGGGTTCGCGCCCATGACATCACCTGCCTGCGGTTCGTCAGAGATCAGCAGGAGTTCGAAACCGGATGGATCGAAGCCGGGCCGGATATGCGGGATCAGTGTGATCCGCCAGGGTCGGTCCGAGCCTTCGACGCTGACCCGGGTCCCGTCGAGAAGGCGCCAGTGCAGCGGCTGCTTGTGCGTCACGTTCTCGGGCGGCAGGAAATCGGTCCAGAGCCGACCGATCCCGTCTTCCATCCGCGCAGCCACTTGCGCGAGATCGGGACTGTCCGTCACCGCCGTCAGCAAGCGCTGCGAGCCATCGAGCTGCGCAGTCAGTTCGGCAAGGTGGCGGTCGGTCATCATCCGCCGGCGTTCGGCAAAGCTGATCTCTTCCGAAGGCAGCGGCGAAGATTGCCAGTTGCGCACCACGATGTCGCAGCCCGGCGTGCCTCCGATTTCGTCCTCGCGCGGTTCGACCTCGACCCAGGCGGTAATCGTGTCGCTTCCGTCATTCGCTGAAATCGCGCGGGCAAGACGAAAGCGATAGCGGCGCGCCTTACGTACGAGTTCCAGCAGTTCGGGCACGGCGATGGTGCCGGGAAGCTCGCCACCGCAACGCAATTGCAGTCCGGCAAGCGGCTCTTCGGCCGTCAACAGCCTGTCCTCGGGATCGCTGACCGCCCGGGCGAGAATGGTTCCGCCTGCCTGCATCAGCCTGCAATGCGCCCTGTCGAGAGGATGACGGATGCCTTGTCCGCGCCAAGCCGGTCAAAACCTTGCGGCAGGGTAATGTCAGGATGCAAGGCAAGAAACTGCTGCTCTACACCGGTGGATGACAAGCCGGCGGTGCGCAGCGCCAGCGCCAGTCGCGCCAGTTGCGCCTCATGGGTCGACAGGACCACTACATCGCGGCTCTGCCGGGAACCGATCGCCAGTGCCGAGAGGAACAGCGCCACGCCCGAATTGGCAACCGAGAGCGAGGCCTCGACTTCGCCGGCCATGGTCAACACAAGCTGGGTTGCGAGCCCGAGCCGGCTCACACCTTCGTTGTATTTCCGGCGCAAGGCCGCTTCGGCAAAAGCCGCGTGCTCGATCATCTCGGGATCGTCACCGATGCGCGCGCTCAAGGTCACGAGCGCTTCATGGAACAGATCGGCCGGCAGTTCGAACAGCGAGAGCTTCATGCGCCGCTGCGACTGGCACCAGCGGGCCTGCGCGGCAAGGAACTTCATCGCAAGATCCTGCATCGCACCTTCGCGGGCCGACACGAAGCTCTGCAAAAGCGGCGATACTACCGGATCGAGCGCGAGGCGCGTTTGCAGACGCTCGGTCAGCTGCCATTCCAGCGCCAGGGCGTGAAGATGCGACAGGAGCGCCTGATTTTTGAGAAAGGCCCGCGTGAGCAGGGAAACCTCGTCGGCCGGATGAACGGCGCGATCGGGCTGGCCTGCGCTCTGCGCCAGCGCATCGAGCAAGGCATTGGCAAGATCGGCCAGCATCCCGCGCACGCGCGCAAGGATCTCGTCACTGAAGACGGAGCTGTCCTCCGCGGTGATTAGGTGCCGCAGAATCGGAAGAACACTTCCCGCCATTGCATCGCCGCGAGCAAGCTCGTCGCGAAGCACGGCTTCGACGTTGTCCCGGTCAGCCGAATGAACAGCTTGATCGATCATCGGCTCGTATTACGCCATCCTTGGTTAAAGCCGGGTTAGTCCTTGCGCCGCAGAGGCAGGACCAGCCCCGCAAGTACGAGACCGATCGAAATCACCTCGACCACGATCTGAACATGCCCGAAGAGCGCGGCAAGGGCCAGTATAACGCCAAGCAGAACCCGGTCGCGGAACCAGGATGCGGTAGAGCCGGTGAGATTGTTGGGTATCAGCGCGACCAGCAGGACCAGCATGATCGGCGGAAACGCCCAGGAGATCGGCGATTCCCCGGCGATACGCGGGATAGCGGCAAGGCTGAGCAGGCCGATCTCGATATCGACCAGCCAGCCCAGTGCATCGGCACGCGGGATGATCGGCGTCATCTGCCCCCGGGCCCGACGCTCGGCCTGTCGCAGGAGGCGGCTGCTTTCGACCAGTAGCGCGGCGATGGCACCGAAGATCAGGGCTATCCAGACAAGCCCGAACCAGCCCAGGACGGCTGAAAGACCCAGGGCTCCCAAGGCGCCAAGGCTGAGCATGTTCGAGGCGTTGCCGGCCTGCAGCAGCGATGTGCCGAACGTCAGTACGGCAAGGCGAGCCGCCGAAGCCCCGGGGGAAAGCTGGCGTCCGTCGCTGACCTGCTCGGCTAGCCATTCGGCTTCCACCGCGACGGCCTCGCCCTCGTTGCGGACCAGACGCCAGTTGGCGCCGATACGCACACCCGAAGGCACTTCGCGCATGGCAATGCCAGACTGGAGCGCTATCCGGGTCAGGGCAGAAATCATGTCGCAGTCCGGCGGCAGTTCCTGCAGCCGCTCCATCAGCTCACCGGGAACCCGCATGACCCCTGCCGCCGCGCGGTTGAGATCGATGCGTTCGAACCCGGCCGCCAGCGCATTCTCGACCGGCATGACCAGCACCACCGGCGCGCGGCTCTCGAACAGGTGGGTCACGCTGCCCGGATCGACGAAAAGCCCCTCGGTGACCACGAGCACTTCGTCGCTGGCCGTGATGAGCCCGCCAAGCTGGCGCACGTTCGTCGCGATGTAGAATTGCAGTCCGGCATCTTCCGCCGCGTGCTGGAGCGCCAGGAGTTCAGGCGAAGTGCCCCGCGCCATGCAGATCACGCGCTGGCAATCGAGCGCAAGGGCCAGACCAAGCTGGTGCTCTGCCACGCTCACACCCGCCACCCGCAGAAATCCACGAGGAAGCGCATGTCCCGCTCCCGCGGGTTCAGTCATGGCAAGCAAAGCGATGCGCAGTTTTCAATCTCCAGCGAAGCGCGCCCATTTAGGCACAGGCTTGGCCGGTGCCAAGCATCGCCGGCCGATCAATCGGCGGAAAACTCCGCGAGAAATGCCTTCAGGCGCCTGACGACCGTCGGTTCACCCGGAGCCGCGTCCAGGGCTTCCTCCGACAGATCGAGCAAAGCACGTGAATGGAAGCTGGCTGCAAGGCCCTTGAGCCGCATGGCCGCAAGGTTCCAGTTGCCATCACAGCGTGCGCGTTCAAGCAGATCGACCTGGCGCGCCACGCTTTCGACGAAACTGGCACGCAGTTCCTCGAAAAGCACGGCGTCCCCGCCTGCCGCAGCAGCCAATGTCGCTTCGAGGGCGCCTGATTCGTAAGCCATTTCCCCAAGATAATAGGCAATGTATTAAACCGGGGTTTATCGCTGCCCGGCTCGTGGTATTCTATCGAAATGGCTGGAGAAAACAGGATCATTGCCTTCGGCGCCGGAGGCAACGAGGCAAACGCGGACAAGCCAGAGGCTACCGCGCCCGAGGTCACACCCGCAGATGCGGTTGCCGAGCAGCCCCGTCAGGCGGACGAGCACTGGGACGAAGCCTGGGTCGGCGATCACGAAGAAGCGGACGAATCGCGCTCCAACGCGTGGATTGCCCCGCTCCTCGCCGGTCTGGCGACGGCAGGCTGGACGGCGCTGTTCCTTTTCGCCCGCCTTCCCCAATTCCAGCCCGGCGTCGCCCTGGAGGCTGTACCCACCCTGGTCAGCGAATGGGCCGTCCCGGTCCTGCTGATCGGACTGTGCTGGCTCCTCGTGCTTCGCCACAGCGCACGAGAAGGAAAGCGCTTCGGCGACGTGGCACAGTCCCTGTCGCGCGAATCCGCACGGCTCGAAGAGCGCCTGACCACCGTCAATCGCGAACTCAGCCTTGCCCGCGAATTCCTTGCCTCGCAGTCGCGCGACCTGGAAAGCCTCGGGCGCATCGCCGCCGAGCGCATCTCGGAGAACGCCGGACGTCTCGAGGAACTGATCCGCGACAACGGGAACCGCGTCGATTCCATCAGCACGGTCAGTCATGCCGCGCTGGAAAACATGGAAAAGCTGCGCAGCCAGCTGCCCGTCATCGCCAGCTCGGCCAAGGACGTCACCAACAACATCGGCAATGCGGGCCGCGCCGCGCATGTCCAGCTTGAGGACATGATCACCGGCTTCAACCGCCTGAACGAATTCGGCACCGCGAGCGAACGCCAGGTCGAAGCCCTGCGCAGCGCCGTCGAGACCACGTTGGGTGAGTTCGCCACACAGTGCGAAAAGCTCGAAGACCTCACCGAGAAGCGCTTCACGGCGCTTACCGAAAAGAGCGAGGAATTCCGCACCGAGCTCGACAAGCACGAGATAGAGGCCCTTGCAGCCGTGCGCACCCGTGCCGCCGCGCTCAGCGAGGAGATCGCCAGCACCCGCAACCAGCTCGACACCCACGAGGCAGAAAGCCTCACCTCGCTGCGTGCACGCCTCAAGGCCCTGCGCGATGAAAGCGACGTCGTCTCGCGCGCCCTGCGCAATGCCGAGACCAAGGCCGTGGAGCGGCTCCAATCGTCGCTGGCCGAACTGCAGACCGAACAGGCGGGTGTCAGCGATGCCATCGCGCAATCCCAGCGCAAGGCGATCGAAAGCCTTACCGAACGGCTTGCCGGCATCGAGAACGAGGCCATGCGCCTCGACCAGAAGTTTGCCGAGCGCTCTGCCCGGCTTGCCGGCGAAGCGGCCGAACGTCTCGAACGCCAGCAACAGCAGGAACACGCCGCAATCGCGCGCCTGCGCGAAACACTGGGCGAACTGGACAGCGGCATTGCCGAACGCCTCGAGAACCATCGCATCCAGAGCGAGAACCTGCGCGAAACGGCAGCCGCGATCACCGCACAGCTCTCCGCGTTCGAAACCCGCCTGCGGGCCATTTCGGAAGACAGCGCCCAAGGCGAGGAAGTCCTGAGCGCAAGCCTGACCGCGCTGACCGAAAGGCTGACCTCGGCCCGCGCGACCCTTGCGGCAACGGACAATGACGTCGAGAAGCTCACCGACGACAGCATCCGGCTGCTGGAACTGATCCAGGCGAGCGCCAAGCAGGCCCACAATGCCCTGCCCGAAGCCCTCTCGATCACCGAGGACCGCCTCGACCGCGTCAATCAGGGCATCGGCGCCCTGCTCGACAGCCTCAAGCGAGCCGGGGACGGCAGCGAAGGTCTTGCGAACGAAATCGATGGTACCGGCAGGACGCTTCAGGACCTCATGGCTTCGCTTGCCACGGCCCACGCCGACATCAACCGGCAGGGCAGCGACCACGCCGCACTGCTGCGCGACCTGCGCAGCGCTCTCGACGATATCGAGCAGGCAAGCGACAAGGCATCGGACAAGGCCGGAACCGAACTGCGCGCGTCCATCGAAGCTCTCAACGCGACGATTGCCGAGAGCATCGAAGCGATCGAAAGCAAGAGCGCGGCGAAAGTCGCCAGCGTCGCCGAGAAGCTCGGCAAGGAAGGCGCCATGGCGATCGACAAGGCGATGCGCTCACGCGTGGCCGAAGTCTCGGGCCAGCTCGATCAGGCCGTCGCCCATGCTTCGGGCGCTACCCGGGAGGCCGCAATCCAGCTGCGCGACCAGCTCGGCAAGATCGACGAACTGGTCGGCAACCTCGAGAACCGCGTCGCCCACGCCCGCAGCCGCGCCGAAGAACAGGTCGACAACGACTTTTCACGGCGTGTTGCGCTCATCACGGAATCGCTCAACTCGAACTCGATCGACATCGCCAACGCCCTGTCATCCGATGTCTCGGACACGGCCTGGGCCGCATACCTGCGCGGCGACCGCGGTATCTTCACACGCCGCGCGGTGCGCCTGCTCGAAGCCGGGGAAGCCAAGGCGATCCAGCAGATCTTCGAGCGCGACGATTCCTTCCGCGAGCACGTCAGCCGCTACATCCACGACTTCGAGGCGATCCTGCGCCAGATCCTCTCGACCCGCGACGGCAATGCGCTCGGCGTGACCCTGCTCTCATCGGACATGGGCAAACTCTACGTGGCGCTGGCACAGGCCATCGAACGCCTGCGCAACTGACACGTAGGCCAATCGGCAAGGCGAGCTCCCCAATCAGGGAGCAGCCCTGCCGAGACACCATCAGTAGCCGAGATCCTTGACCGGCGGATCGCCGAAGAAGTTGAGGTCCTCGACCTCGATCCAGCCATATACGTAGTTGAGGTAGAACAGCCCCATCAGCACAGCGGCCAGCACCGTTGCGCGCAGCGCGATGCGGCCGGGCCGGAAATTGATCGGCGCGCTGTCGGCATGGCCGGTCTCGACCTTGTGACCGTCGACCTCATCCGGCGTACGCAAGCCGATCGGCATGACGAGGAAAGCGCTGAGGACCCACAGCAAGCTGTAGATCGCGGCTATCGATGTCCATTGCATGGGCGCGCTCCGATCAACTCTCGAGAAGCAGGACCTGGACCTGCGGCCGCTTGCCCGACCAGCGGGTGGCCGCACGCCGCGCGGCAAGGCGCGCCGCCTCTACCCGATCGGCATGGTCCGCCTTTTTCGCCTTGGCGAGCGCATTGGCAACGTCGCCGCGCGCCTCTTCGATGAAGGCCTGATAGTCCTCGTCCAGAGGCAGGCCCATGGCGGCCACCTCGACGTTCCCCTTGCGGTCCGCTGCGACCGAGACGACGCCGTTGAAGGCGATGCGCCGGCGCATCACGATGGCCTCGCCGTCAGCCGGCGCGATGATATCGCCGTCGAGCACGAGCCGGCCCGAGCGAACTTCGCCAAACTTGCCCGGCGCCCCCGGCGCCAGTCGCACAAGATCGCCGTTCTTCTGGAACACGGCCTTGGGAATACCGCAGGAAAGGCCGAGTTTCGCCTGCTCACGCATATGACGGATCTCCCCGTGCACGGGCACGAGGATTTCCGGCCTGATCCAGCCATAGAGCGCTTCGAGTTCCGGTCGCCCGGGATGCCCAGAAACGTGGATATGGCTCTGACGGTCGGTGACAATGACGATCCCATCATCGGCAAGGCGGTTCTGGATCTTGCCGATGGCGATTTCGTTGCCCGGGATCTGGCGGCTGGAGAAAAGGACGACATCGCCCTTCTCCAGCTTGATCGGGTGATTGCCTTCGGAAATTCGCGCGAGTGCCGCGCGCGGTTCCCCCTGTCCGCCGGTCGCGACGATCAGCACGTCGCTGCGCGGCAGATCCATCGCCGCTTCCGGATCGACGATCTCGGGCAGATCCTTGAGGTAGCCGCAGGCCTGGCCCGTCTGGATGATGCGGTCGAGCGAGCGTCCCGCCACACACAACTTGCGGTTGGTGCGTCGCGCCACTTCGCCCAGCGTCTGCAGCCGCGCCACATTGGATGCGAAGGTCGTCACCAGAACCCGGCGGCCGTTGTGACGCTTCACTTCCTCAAGCAGGCCGTCGAAGACATCGCCTTCCGAGCCCGAAGCCTTCGGATTGAACACGTTGGTGGAATCGCAGACCAGTGCCAGGACGCCATCGTCGCCGATCCTGGTCAGTTCCTCGGCGGTTGCCGGAGTACCGATCTGCGGCGCATCGTCGAGCTTCCAGTCGCCGGTATGGAAGATCCGGCCGAACGGCGTATCGATCAACAGGGCATTGCCTTCCGCGATCGAGTGCGCGAGCGGGACGTAACGGATACCGAAAGGCCCGATCTCGAAACGCTCAAGGTCTTCCACCACGATCAGTTCGACATCGTCGAGGATACCGGCCTCATCCAGCTTCGCGGCCACGAGCTTCGCCGTGAAGGGCGTGGCGTAGATCGGCACACCCAGTTCCTCGGCGAAATAGGGAACGGCACCGATGTGGTCTTCATGCGCATGGGTCAGGACGATGCCCAGCAGGTTCTCACGCTCGTTCTCGATGAACTCGAGATCGGCGAAGACGAGATCGATTCCCGGGTACTCATTCATGCCGAAGGTCATGCCGAGATCGACCATCAGCCACTTGCCCTGGCAACCGTAGAGATTGACGTTCATGCCAATCTCGCCCGAGCCACCGAGCGCGCAAAACAACAATTCGTTACCGGGAATCACTTAGAAGCTGCCCTTTCGGCAAGTATGGCAAGGCCGTCGAGCGTAAGATCGGCATCCACGGCATCGAAAATCTCGGTCGCCTCGTCGAACAGCACCGCAAGGCCGCCCGTCGCGATGACCTTGGCGGGCCGGCCGATCTCGGCGCGCATCCGCGCGATCAGGCCCTCCATCATGGCAACATAGCCCCAGAAAACGCCGATCAGCATCTGGTCCTCGGTGTTGCGGCCGATGACGCTGGTGGTCTTGGGGATCTCGATGGCAATGCGCGGCAACTTGGCGGTATTGCCAACCAGGGCATCGAGCGAGAGATTGATGCCCGGGGCGATGATGCCGCCCTTGTAGGCGCCCTTGAAGTCGACGATGTCGAAGGTCGTGGCCGTACCGAAATCGACGACGATCAGGTCTCCACCGTGCTTGGCATGGGCCGCGATCGCATTGACTGCACGATCCGCCCCGAGCGAGCGCGGCTCATCGACATCGATGTCGATGGCGTAATCGGCCTTGCCATGTCCGGCGATCAGCGGCTCGACATCGAAGTAATGCCGGCTGAGGATCTCGAGATTGTGGAGCGCGCGCGGAACCACGGTCGAGATGATGATCGTATCGACCTGCTTGCTGTCGATCCCGCGAATGCCGAGCAACTGCATGAGCCAGACGGCATACTCGTCCCCGGTGCGGCGCGGATCGGTGGCAATGCGCCAACGCCCCTTCAACTCGCGTCCGTCGAATAGCGCGAAAACGACATTGGTATTGCCGGCATCAATGGCGAGCAGCATGGGACCTGGTTTTCCTCAATGCGAAGTTGCGGAAAGAAGCACGTCGCCGGCATGGATCGTCCGCAGCGATCCGTCGTTCAGGCTGAGCAGGAGGTTCCCCTCTTCCGTCAGCCCGGCAAACCCACCTTCGATTGCCTCCTCTCCCGGAGGAAGCACCGTGAGCCGGGTTCCCTTGGGATGCGCGGCACTCTGCCAGCGACGCAGCATGGGAGCAAGGCCGGCCGAACGCCAGCGTTCGAGTTCGAGAGCAAAAGCACGCGCCAGCCCGACCGCGAAATCATCGCGGGAAACATCGACGCCATGATCGCAGAGCGCGGCAACGGCACGCCCTTCGACATGCGGTGCAACGCGCAGGTTCACGCCGATGCCGACGATGACTGTGCCGGCGACCATTTCCAGGAGAATGCCCGCGACCTTGCTACCGGACAGCAAGAGATCGTTCGGCCACTTGAGCCACAGGGGCGAAGGATCGGGAAGCAGCGACGCGATCGCTTCATGGACGGAAAGGCCAGCAAGAAGCGCAAGGCTGGCGAACGGCGGATCGCCTTGCCCAGGCCTTACTACCGTCGAACCCATGAAATTGCCGAGCCCGTCATTCCAGGCGCGGCCCAGGCGGCCCTTCCCTGCCGTCTGGCGGTCCGCAACCAGCCACTCGCCTTCCGGGAGGTATTCCCCACCGGACAGGCGAGCAGCCAGATCAGCGTTGGTCGAACCCGTCTGAGTGACGGATCGGATCAAAGCGAGAAGTAAAGCGCTGCAGCGGCGGCGTCAGCGAGACCGCCCAGCCACTTGGTCAGCAGGTAGCCCAGCGGCGAAATGAACACGACCGAGGCGACAAGGATGATCTTGTGCCAAATGTCGTTCTCACCCTTCACCACATCGGCAGGCTCATCGAAATACATGATCTTGACGACCTTGAGGTAGTAGAAGGCGCCAATTACCGATGCTGCGATGCCGATTGCCGCAAGTGCGATCATGTTGGCCTGCACTGCCGACTGGAAGACGACGAACTTGCCCCAGAAGCCGAACAGCGGCGGGATGCCGGCAAGGCTGAACATGATCATCGCCAGGCCGAGCGCCAGCGCCGGGCGCGTGCGCGACAGGCCAGCCAGCATCGGGATGTCCTCGACGAAGTTGCCGTTCTCGTCCTTGAGCATCAGGATCGCGACGAAACCGCCCAGCGACATCGCGACGTAGATCGCAAGGTACACGAGCATCGCCGAGGCGCCCTGCGGCGTTGCGACAGCCAGACCGATCAGCATGAAGCCGACGTTGTTGATCGACGAGTAAGCCATCAGTCGCTTGATGTTCGTCTGGCCGATGGCGCCAAGGGCACCCACGACGATCGAAGCAAGCGAGATGAAGATCACGATCTGCTGCCAGGCCGCGGCCTGATCGCCGAACGCATCGAGCATGACGCGCATGGTCAGGCCAAGCGCAGCCACCTTCGGCGCGGTCGCGAAGAAGGTCGTGACCGGCGTCGGCGCGCCTTCGTAAACGTCGGGAGTCCACATGTGGAACGGCACGGCGCTGATCTTGAAGGCCAACCCTGCGAGCATGAACACGATGCCGAACAGTGCGCCATGCGACAGCCCGGAGGACAGCGCGGAGTTGATGCCCGAGAACGAGGTCGTGCCGGTAAAGCCGTAAGTCAGGCTCATGCCGAACAGGAGGATACCCGAGGCCAGCGAACCCAACACGAAGTACTTGAGGCCCGACTCCGCCGAACGGTCGTCCGTGCGCAGGAACGCGGCGAGAACATAGGCAGCCAGCGAGTTCATCTCGAGACCGATGTACAGCGTCAGCAGGTCACCTGCCGAAACCATGATGCCCATGCCCAGCGCCGCGAAGACGACAAGCACCGGATATTCCGCACGCATCGCGTCGAAGCGATCGAAGAACTTCGGCGCAATCACCAGCGATGCGGCAGCCGAGATGTAAATCAGGATCTTGGCATAGGACGCAAAGGCATCGGCACGGAACTGGCCGAAGAAGGCCGACGTATCCGGCCCCATGGCCCCACCGCAAAGCGCGGGGGCAACGAGGAAGGACGCAGCGGCAAGCGCGGCGACGGCAAGGATCGAGATCAGCCGGCTCGACTTGTCACCGCCCCAGGCGGCAATCAGAAGCAGGACGAGACCTGCAACGCTCAGCGTTTCTTCCGGCGCGATCAGGCGCAGCGACTGTGACCAGTCCATCAGTGTGCCCCCTCATGCGCAGATACTTCTTCGTGCACAGGTTTTTCCTTACCCATGGCGACCTTGGAGTCTCCTTCCGGCTTGGCGGCGGCAAGACGGGCGTCGAGCGCGGCAATGTCGGCGCGCATCGGCGCAATGAAGCTCTCGGGATAGATGCCCATCCACAGCACCGCGATGCCCAGCGGAACCACCATCAACAGCTCACGGACGTCGAGGTCGGCCATGGCCGCGGCATCGGCGTTCTTCTGCTCGCCGAAAGCGACCCGGCGATAGAGGTAGAGCATGTAGGCGGCGCCCAGGATGATGCCGGTGGCGCAGATCAGCGTGGCCCACGTCGACACCTGGTAGATACCCGCGAGGCTCAGGAACTCGCCGACGAAACCGCTGGTGCCCGGAAGGCCGACGGAAGCCATCGTAAAGAGCATGAAGAACAGCGCGTAACGCGGCATGTTGATCGAAAGCCCGCCGTAACGGTCTATTTCGCGGGTGTGCAGGCGATCGTAGATGATGCCAACGCACAGGAACAATGCACCCGAAACAAGACCGTGGCTGAGCATGATCAGCATCGAGCCTTCGAGGCCCTGCACGTTGAAGGCGAACAGGCCGATCGTCACGATCGCCATGTGCGCGACCGACGAATAGGCAATCAGCTTCTTCATGTCGTGCTGCACGAGCGCGATCAGCGAAGTCAGGACGACGGCCGCCATCGACAGGCCCCAGATCAGAGGACCGAAGTAGGCCGAGGCTTCAGGGAACATCGGCAACGAAAAGCGGATGAAACCGTAGCCGCCCATCTTCAGCAGCACGCCTGCCAGGATGACCGAACCGGCGGTCGGTGCCTGCACGTGTGCGTCCGGAAGCCAGGTGTGCACCGGCCACATCGGCATCTTCACCGCGAAGCTGGCGAAGAAGGCGAGCCACAGCCAGGTCTGGACATGCGGATCGAAGTCATAGGCCATCAGCGTCGGGATGTCTGTGGTACCGGCGGTGTTCGCCATCCACAGCATCGCGATCAGCATCAGCACCGAACCGAGCAGCGTGTAGAGGAAGAACTTGTACGAAGCGTAGATACGGTCCGCACCGCCCCACACGCCGATGATCAGGTACATCGGGATGAGGCCGGCCTCGAAGAAGATGTAGAACAGGAACAGGTCCTGCGCCGCGAAAACGCCGATCATGAGCGTTTCCATCAGCAGGAACGCGGCCATGTACTCACCGACGCGCTTGTCGATCGACTTCCAGCTCGCGCCGATACAGATCGGCATGAGGAAGACCGACAGCATGATCAGCAACAGGGCGATGCCGTCGATACCGAGCGCGTAGGAGAAGCCGGAGAACAGCTCCACCCGTTCGGTGAACTGCCACTGCGCACCACCAATGTCGAAGTTCGCCCATAGCACGACGCCCAGTGCAAAATCGAGCAGCGTGGCCGCCAGCGCGAGGTTCCGCGCCGGCTTGGCTTCGAGGAAGAGGCATGCCAGTGCCGCCGCGAGCGGCACAAGCAGCATCAGGCTGAGGATCGGAAAACCACTCATCATCTTATCCCGCGATCACCCAGCTGATGGCGCCGACTAGGCCCAGCAGCATGACTAGTGCGTAACTGTAGAGATAGCCCGACTGGACTTTCTGTGCGTATGTCGAACCCTTGGCGACGACCCAGGCCGCGCCGTTGGGACCGAAGCGGTCGATCAGACCGACGTCGCCCTGCTTCCAGAACACGCGGCCGAGCCAGAACGCCGGAACCACGAACAGGTAGTGGTAGAGCTCGTCGAACATCCACTTGCGGTACACGAAGGTGTAAACCGGGCCGAGCTGCTCGGCGACGGCGGCCGGGAACCGGGTGTTGCGGATGTAGCCGTACCAGGCGGTGACCAGACCGATGACCATTACGATGAACGGGCTCCATTTGATGAGCTCGGGGATCGAGTGCATCGCGTGGATCAGGTGCTCGTGGAACACCAGCGCGCCCTTCCAGAATTCGCCGGTACCTTCGCTGACGAACTCGTGCTGGAACACATAACCTGCCGCGACCGCACCGAATGCGAGAATCAGGAGCGGGATCAGCATGACCAGCGGGCTTTCATGCGGATGATAGCCGGCGGTGCCTTCGGGATTGTGGACATGGTTGTCATGGCCGGCTTCCTCGGAAGGATCCTCATGGTGATGGTGCACGGCGTGCTGGATGTGCTCCGAACCGGCCCAGCGAGGCTTGCCGAAGAAAGTCAGGAAAACCAGGCGCCAGGAATAGAAGCTCGTCATCAAGGCGGCGAAAATGCCCATCCAGAAGGCGAAGCTGCCCGAGGCGCTGCCTGCGGCATAGGCGGCCTCGAGGATCGCGTCCTTCGAGTGGAAGCCCGCGAAGCCGACGCCGAACATGCCCACACCGGTGATGGCGAGCGTACCGGCCGTCATCGTCCAGAAGGTGATCGGGATGTGCTTACGCAGGTTACCATAGAAGCGCATGTCCTGCTCATGGTGCATCGCGTGGATGACCGAACCGGCACCGAGGAACAGCAGCGCCTTGAAGAAAGCGTGCGTGAACAGGTGGAACATGGCTGCGCCATAAGCGCCCACGCCGGCGGCAAAGAACATGTAGCCGAGCTGCGAACAGGTCGAATACGCGATAACGCGCTTGATGTCCCACTGGGTGCAGCCGATCGTCGCGGCGAAGAAGCAGGTCGCGCCGCCGATCACGGTGATGAAGGCCATCGCCGTCGGGCTCGTTTCGAACATCGGCGAGAGACGGCAGACCATGAAGACGCCGGCGGTGACCATGGTCGCCGCGTGGATCAGCGCCGAAACCGGGGTCGGGCCTTCCATCGCGTCCGGAAGCCAGGTGTGCAGGCCAAGCTGGGCCGACTTGCCCATCGCGCCGATGAACAGCAGCAGACACAGGACGGTCATGGTATCGAAACGATGGCCGAGGAAGCCGATCGTCGAACCGGCCATGCCCGGGGCTGCCTGAAGAATTTCGTGGATCGAGACGGTGCCGAAGACCAGGAACGTGCCGAAGATGCCGAGCATGAAGCCAAGGTCGCCAACGCGGTTGACCACGAAGGCCTTGATCGCGGCAGCGCAGGCCGACGGCTTGCGGAACCAGAAGCCGATCAGCAGGTACGAAGCCAGACCGACGCCTTCCCACCCGAAGAACATCTGCACCAGATTGTCCGCCGTCACCAGCATGAGCATGGCAAAGGTGAACAGCGAGAGGTAGGCGAAGAAGCGCGGCTGATCCGGCTCCTCATCCATGTAACCCCACGAGTAGAGGTGCACGAGAGCCGAAACAGACGTGACCACGACGAGCATGACCGCGGTCAGCGTGTCGACGCGCAGGGCCCAGTCGAAGGCCATCGGGCCCGACTTTACCCAGGTCAGCACCGGAACGACAGTCGCTTCGGCGCTGCCGGTCAGGAAGCTGATGAAGATCGGCCAGGACAGCGCACAGGCAATGAACAGCGCGCCGGTGGTGACCACCTTCGCCGGAACATTGCCGAGCTGCTTGTTGCCAAGCCCGGCGATGATCGCTGCCAGGAGCGGCAGGAAGACGATGAGCAGGATCGACTGCAAGGCCTTATCCCTTCATCCGGTTGACGTCGTCGACGGCGATGCTGCCGCGGCCACGGAAATAGATCACGAGGATAGCAAGCCCCACTGCGGCCTCGCCCGCCGCCACGGTCAGAACGAACATGGCGAAGATCTGACCTGTCAGGTCTCCCAGGAAGGAGCTGAAGGCGACGAGGTTGATGTTCACCGCAAGCAGGATCAGTTCGATCGCCATCAGGATGACAATGATGTTCTTGCGGTTCAGGAAGATGCCGAGAACGCCGAGCACGAAGAGGATCGAGCTCACCACGACATAGTGTTCGATACCGATCACAGCTGGACCCCCTTGCCCACTTCGGGCTTGACGTTGACGGTCGCCTCATCGGGGCGGCGCATGATCTGCTTGGAGATCTTCTGGCCCCGGGTGTCCGAACGCTGGCGATGGGTCAGCACGATGGCGCCGATCATCGCGACAAGCAGGATGATGCCCGCAGCTTCGAACAGGAAGAGGTAGCGGCTGTAGAGGAGACCACCGATGGCCTCGATGTTGCTGGCGCCGGCAGGAGTCGCCGCTGCGCCGTCGGGCGTACCCAGATCCATTGCCCCGGCGCGGTAGGCGCCGATGCCCAGGACCATCTCGGCCAGCAGAACGATCGCGACAAGCAGGCCCAGCGGGAAGTTCTTGACGAACCCGGCACGCAGTTCGGCGAAGTCGATGTCGAGCATCATGACGACGAACAGGAAGAGCACCGCGACCGCGCCGACATAGACGATGACGAGCAGCATGGCGATGAACTCGGCCCCGGTCAGCACCATCAGGCCGGCAGCGTTGAAGAACGCCAGGATCAGCCAGAGGACCGAGTGGACCGGGTTGCGGGCAGTGATCGTCGTCACCGCGGACGCGATGGTGATCACGGCGAAGAGGTAGAAGGCAAATACGTGAATCATGACCTCGGCGCGCCCCTAGCGATACGGCGCATCGGCTTCAAGGTTCGCGGCAATAGCCCGCTCCCACTTGTCCCCGTTCGCCAACAGCTTAGCCTTGTCGTAGAGCAGTTCTTCGCGCGTTTCGGTCGCGTATTCGAAGTTCGGCCCCTCGACGATTGCATCGACCGGGCAGGCTTCCTGGCAGAAGCCGCAGTAGATGCACTTCGTCATGTCGATGTCGTAGCGCGTGGTACGGCGCGAACCGTCGGCACGCGGAGCGGCCTCGATCGTGATCGCTTGCGCCGGGCAGATCGCCTCGCACAGCTTGCACGCGATGCAGCGTTCCTCGCCGTTGGGATAACGGCGCAGGGCGTGCTCACCACGAAAGCGGGGCGAAAGCGGGTTCTTCTCGAAGGGGTAGTTGATCGTCGCCTTGGGCTTGAAGAAGTACTTCAAAGTGAGCCAGTGCGCCTTCACGAACTCCCAGAGCGTGAAGCTCTTGATGAGGTGTCCGACGGTCATGCGAAGTGTCCGGTAGCCATGAGGTAGCCGCTGACGATTACGACGAACAGCAGCGATACGGGCAGGAAGACCTTCCAGCCCAGACGCATCAGCTGGTCGTAGCGGTACCGCGGGACGGTCGCCTTCACCCAGCTGAACACGAAGAAGAAGAACAGTACCTTGAGCAGGAACCAGATGAAGCCCGGAACGAGGTACAGGATCGGAATGTCGAGCGGCGGGAGCCAGCCCCCGAAGAACAGCGTCGCGTTGAGCGCGCACATCAGCAGCACATTGGCGTATTCGCCCAGCCAGTAGGCCGCGAAAGCCATCGACGAGTATTCGGTCTGGTAACCGGCGACGAGCTCGGATTCCGCTTCGGTAAGGTCGAAGGGCGCGCGCTGCGTCTCGGCCATGCCCGAAATGAGGAACATCACCCACATCGGGAACAGCAACGGGTTGAACGCGAAGCCGTTGAAGATGCCGAGTACGTGGCCTTCCTGCGCCTTGACGATGTCGTTGAGGTTGAACGTGCCGGCCCAAAGGACAACGCAGATCAGGATGAAGCCGATCGACACTTCATAGGAGATCATCTGTGCCGAGGCGCGCATCGCCGAGAAGAACGGGTACTTCGAGTTCGAGGCCCAGCCCGCCATGATCGTGCCGTATACGCCCAGCGAACTGATCGCGAGAACATAGAGCAGGCCGACGTTGATATCCGAGAGGATCGCGCCCGAATTGAACGGGATCACCGCCCAGGCCATCAGCGCCACCGTGAAGGTCACCACCGGCGCGATGAGGAAGATGCCCTTGTTCGCAGCCGAGGGAATGATGGTTTCCTGCAGGAAGACCTTGAGGCCGTCCGCGAAGGACTGAAGCAGGCCGAACGGGCCGACCACGTTGGGGCCGCGGCGCAGTGCCATGGCCGCCCAGATTTTGCGGTCGGCGTAGATGATCATGGCCACGCCGAGCAGCAGCGGCAACGCGATCAGCAGGATGCCGCAGATCGTCGAGACGAACCAGGCCCAGTCGTGGGACATGCCAAGGGATTGAAAGAAAGCGGTCATTCCGCAGCCTCCGCAATCTCCTCGCCGTGCAGCAGTTCAGCCGAACAGCGCTGCATCGTCGCACTGGCGCGGGCGATGGGGTTGGTCATGTAGAAGTCCTTGACCGGATAGGCGATCACGCCGGTGGCAGAACCGCCACCAGCAGGCAGGTCGCTCCCGTAGTCGGCCAGACCTTCGATGCCAAGGGCCGGAACCTCGGAAATCATCGCTGCGCGCAATTCCTCGAAGCTGTCGAAGCCGACCGACACGTTGAAAGCGTCGGCCAGGGCCCGCAAGATCGACCAGTCCTCGCGCGCATCGCCAGGCGCGAAGACGGCCTTGTCGGCCATCTGCACGCGCCCTTCGGTGTTCACGTAGGTACCGGCCTTTTCGGTGTAGGCCGCTGCCGGCAGGATGACATCGGCCGCATGCGCGCCCTTGTCACCGTGATGGCCGATGTAGACGATCATCGAATCGGCGAACCTGGTGTAGTCCACTTCGTCCGCGCCGAGCGAGATAAGCACCTTCGGCTTGGCTGCCACGATATCGGCGATGCCGCCCTTCTGGGCGTAGCCGAGCATCAGGCCGCCCATGCGGGCTGCCGCCATGTGCAGGACGTTGAAGCCGTTCCACCTGGTGCCGTCTTCGAGATCGCGAACGAGCCTGAACTCGCCGGCCAGCGCCAGGGCCGCTTCGAGGCCGCCGCGGCCCAACCCTGCCCCGCCGACGACGATCGCCGGACGCGCCGCGCCCTTGAGCGCTTCACCGACATGCGCCGGAAGCTTGCCGAGAACCGAAAGGTCGTCGCCGAGGAACTCGCCGCCGAACGTGGTTTCCCACTCCGGTCCGACCAGGAACACCTTGGCGCCGGCCTTCACGGCCTTGCGCAGACGGACGTTAACCAGCGGCGCTTCAGAGCGCACGTTGCTACCGACGATCAGGATCGCGTCGGCAGTCTCGATGCCGCCCAGCGTGGAGTTGAAGTTCACCGCAGCAAGGCTCGAGGTGTCGTAGTCCATCCCGGTCTGGCGACCTTCGAGCAGGTTCGAGCCAAGGGCACCGACCAGCTTCCTGGCCGCGAACATCGTCTCGCAGTCGAGCATGTCGCCGGCAACCGCCGCGATCGAATTGCCCGGGTTGAGCGAAGCGATGGCAGCGAAGGCTTCACCCCAGCTGGCGGGAACCAGCTTGCCGTCGCGACGCAGGAACGGCTTGTCGAGGCGGCGCTTGATCAGGCCATCGACCTGGTAGCGCGCCTTGTCCGAGATCCATTCCTCGTTGACGTCGTCGTTGATGCGCGGGAGCACGCGAAGCACTTCGCGTCCGCGGCTGTCGATGCGGATGTTCGCGCCGATAGCGTCGGAAACGTCGATGCCCAGGGTTTTCTTGAGCTCCCAGGGACGCGCTTCGTAGGCATAGGGGCGCGAGGTCAGCGCGCCGACCGGGCACAGGTCGATCACGTTGGCCGACATCTCGTGCTTGGCAGCATGTTCGAGATAGGTCGTGATCTGCATGTTCTCGCCGCGATAGAGCGCGCCGATCTCGTCCACGCCGGCGATCTCTTCCGAGAAACGCACGCAGCGGGTGCAGTGAATGCAACGCGTCATCGTCGTCTTGATGAGCGGGCCCATGTACTTTTCGGTGACCGCGCGCTTGTTCTCGTCATAGCGCGAGGCGCCGCGGCCATAGGCCACCGACTGGTCCTGCAGATCGCATTCGCCGCCCTGATCGCAGATCGGGCAATCGAGCGGGTGGTTGATGAGGAGGAACTCCATCACCCCTTCCCGCGCCTTCTTGACCATCTCGGAGTCGGTGCGGATTTCCTGGCCTTCAGTGGCCGGAAGCGCGCACGAAGCCTGGGGCTTGGGCGGTCCGGGCTTCACCTCGACGAGGCACATGCGGCAGTTGCCCGCAATCGACAGGCGCTCATGATAGCAGAAGCGCGGGATTTCCTTGCCGGCGAGTTCGCAGGCCTGCAGGACGGTGGCGCCTGCGGGGACCTCGAGTTCTACGCCGTCTACGGTTACCTTGGGCATTACTCAGCAGCCTCCGGCATGTTTTCAGCGATCCGGCGTTCCAGCTCGGGGCGGAAGTGGCGGATCAGGCCCTGGATCGGCCACGCCGCAGCGTCGCCAAGGGCGCAGATGGTGTGACCTTCGACCTGCTTGGTGACCTGCTGCAGCATGTCGATTTCCTCGACGGCAGCGTCACCGGTGCGCAGGCGTTCCATGACACGCCACATCCAGCCCGTACCTTCGCGGCATGGCGTGCACTGGCCGCAGGACTCGTGCTTGTAGAAGTACGAGAGACGCGAAATGGCGCGGACGATGTCGGTGGACTTGTCCATCACGATCACGGCGGCGGTGCCGAGACCCGAACCGACGGCCTTGAGGCCATCGAAGTCCATCGGCGCGTCCCAGATCTGGTCGGCCGGAACCAGCGGAACCGAGGATCCGCCGGGGATCACCGCCAGCAGGTTATCCCTGCCGCCGCGGATCCCGCCGCAGTGCTTCTCGATCAGTTCGCTGAAGGGGATGCTCATTTCCTCTTCGACGACGCACGGCTTGTTCACGTGGCCCGAGATCTGGAAGAGCTTGGTGCCCTTGTTGTTCTCGCGGCCGAAGCTGGAGAACCACGAAGCGCCGCGACGCATGATGGTGGGCGCAACGGCGATGGACTCGACGTTGTTGACCGTGGTCGGGCAGCCGTAGAGGCCTGCTCCCGCCGGGAACGGCGGCTTCAGGCGGGGCTGCCCCTTCTTGCCTTCGAGGCTTTCGATCATCGCGGTTTCTTCGCCGCAGATGTAGGCGCCAGCGCCGCGGTGGACGAAGACGTCGAAGTCGTAGCCCGAACCGGCGGCGTTTTTGCCCAGCAGACCCGCCGCATAAGCTTCATCGCGCGCGGCGAAGAGCGTCTCTGCCTCACGGATGTATTCGCCGCGAATGTAGATGTAAGCGGCACGCGCACCCATCGCGAAACCGGCCACCAGCGCGCCTTCCAGCAGCAGGTGCGGATCGTGACGGATGATCTCGCGGTCCTTGCACGAACCCGGTTCGGATTCGTCCGCGTTGATGACCAGGAAGCTCGGCTTGGGATTGCCGTTGTGGTCGAGCGGCGGCTGCTTGGGCATGAAGGACCACTTCATGCCGGTCGGGAAGCCCGCGCCGCCACGGCCGCGCAGCCCCGAAGCCTTGATCTCCTCAATGATGAGATCTCGGCCCTTGGCGATGATGTCCTTGGTGTTGTCCCAGGCGCCGCGCGCCTGCGCTTCCTTCAGGTTCCACGGCTGATAGCCGTAGACGTTGGTGAAGATGCGATCCTTGTCAGCGAGCATCAGCGAGCGTCCAAGCTAAAGGTTTCGGCGAGAGCCATGACTTACCACTCCCCCCGGTAATCGTGATTTTCGGTGACCATCTGCTTGAGGGTAGTCGGACCACCCGAAGGCTCGACGGTGTGACGGCCCGGCTCCTGCGTACCGGCCTTGGGCGTCTCACCCTTGGCCAGCGCATCAAGCACGGCATCGAGGCGCTCGGGAGTGAGATCCTCGTAGTTGTCGTCGTTGATCTGGACCATCGGCGCGGAGGCGCAGTTGCCCATGCACTCGACCTCGGTGAACGACCACATGCCGTCGGGCGTGGTGTGGCCCTTCTTCATGCCGCGCTTCTTGCAGGCCGCGATGATGTCGTCCGAACCGCGCAGCATGCACGGCGTGGTGCCGCAGACCTGCACGTGGAACCGACCGATCGGTGCGATGTTGTACATCGTGTAGAAAGTAGCGACTTCGACCACGCGGATGATCGGCATGTCGAGCTGGGCCGCGACATATTCCATCACCGGAATCGGCAACCACCCCTGCGTGTTCTCTTCGGCACCGACCTGGCGCTGGGCGAGGTCGAGCAGCGGCATCACGGCCGAACGCTGACGGCCCGCCGGATAGCGCGCGATGATGTCCTTAGCCTTCTCGGCATTCTCCGCGGTCCACGCGAAGTTGCCCCAACGGGCCCGCAGTTCGGGCGTATCGGGTTCGATGTAGCGGTCAGCCATGCTTACCCCTGCGCTTCAGCCACTGGTCCTGGCCGAAAAGAAACATTTCAAATCCGCCGATGGCGGTTACCAGCATCGCCAGCAAAGGCGACGGGGCGGTACCGAGATAGAGCGCGCCGAAGTAGCAGACGGCGAGCACGAGGCCCGTCACTGCCGCCCAGACGCGGGTCAGTTCAAGCGTGTTGAATTTCACCGGATAAACTCCACCCGCGAGCACTTGTCGCCTTCGAAGCTGTAGACGGCCAGCACGTCGAACGGCTCGACCAGTTCCGAACCGTCGGTTGCCGGGCCGCGGGTGACATGCTCGCGAAGGACGACGTAATTGTCTGTCTCTTCACGCGAGACGATCTCGGCCTTGTTCTGGGGCCACTTGGCGAAAGCCGCCTTGAGGCCCGAACGCGTACCTTCCTTGCCCTCACGAACCACGGCACCGCGATAGTTCGCTTCGCTGGCTTCGTCGGTCATGTAGGTCACATAGAGATCGGCGTCCTGCGCGTTGTAGGCGGCGATCATGGCCTCGGCGATTGCGAGCTTGCTCAACGGTCGCACTCCCCGAACACGACGTCGATGGCGCCAAGGATGGCGGTCGCGTCAGGCAGCATGTGGCCCTTGGACATGAAGTCCATCGCCTGCAGGTGCGAAAAGGCAGTCGGGCGGATCTTGCACCGGTACGGCTTGTTGGAGCCGTCCGAGACGAGATAGACGCCGAATTCGCCCTTCGGGCTCTCGGTGGCGACGTAGACTTCGCCGGCCGGAACGTGGAAGCCCTCGGTGTAGAGCTTGAAGTGATGGATCAGCGATTCCATCGAGCTCTTCATCTCGCCGCGCTTGGGCGGACCGACCTTGCGGTCGGCGGTCATGATCGGGCCTTCGGGCATTTCGGCTAGGCACTGCTTCATGATGCGCGCGGACTGGCGCACTTCCTCGACGCGAACCATGAAACGGTCATAGCAGTCCGAGTTGGTGCCGACCGGGATCTCGAAGTCCATGCGGTCGTAAACGTCGTAGGGCTGGCTCTTGCGGATATCCCAGGGGATGCCCGCCGCGCGGATCATCGGCCCCGAGAAGCCCCAGGCCAGCGCGTCCTCACGGCTCACCAGCGCGATGTCGACATTGCGCTGCTTGAAGATGCGGTTGTCGACGACGAGGCTCATCGCGTCCTCGAACAGCGTCGGCAGACGCGTGTCGAGCCAGTCGGCGATGTCGGTCAGCAGCTTGAGCGGCACGTCCTGGTGGACGCCGCCGGGGCGGAACCAGGCCGAGTGCATGCGCGCGCCCGATGCGCGTTCGAAGAAGTTGAGGCAGTCCTCGCGGATTTCGAACAGCCACAGGTTCGGGGTCATGGCGCCGACGTCCATGACGTGGCTGCCCATGTTGAGCATGTGGTTACAGATGCGGGTCAGCTCGGCGAACAGAACGCGAAGGTACTGGGCGCGCAGCGGAACCTCGAGGTTCAGCAGCTTCTCGATCGCCAGGACGTAGCTGTGCTCCATGCCGAGCGGCGAGCAGTAGTCGAGCCGGTCGAAGTAAGGCAGCGCCTGAAGGTAGGTCTTGTTCTCGATCAGCTTCTCGGTGCCGCGGTGCAGCAGGCCGACGTGCGGGTCAATGCGCTCGATGACTTCGCCGTCGAGCTCCATGACCATGCGCAGAACGCCGTGGGCCGCCGGGTGCTGCGGACCGAAGTTGATCGTGTAGTTGGTGATGATCTCGTCGCCGGTCGTCGGCGACTGCTCGAGCTGCATGCTCATGCCTTGTCCCCTTCCGCCTTTTCATCGCCAGGCAGCACGTATTCCGCGCCTTCCCAGGGGCTCATGAAGTCGAACGAGCGGAAATCCTGGGCCAGCTTGACAGGTTCGTAGACAACGCGCTTGTCCTCTTCCGAGTAGCGCAGTTCCTGATAGCCGGTAAGCGGGAAGTCCTTGCGGAACGGATGCCCCTCGAAGCCGTAGTCGGTGAGGATGCGGCGCAGGTCCGGATTGCCGGCGAAGATCACGCCGTACATGTCGAACACCTCGCGCTCGAGCCAGCCCGCATTGGGCCAGATCGTCGTCACGGTCGGAACGGGCGTGTTCTCGGCGGCGTTGACCTTCACCATCAGGCGATGGTTCTTCGTTACCGAAAGCAGCATGTAGACGACTTCGAAACGCTCGGCGCGCGACGGGTAGTCGACGCCGGCCATTTCCATGAGCTGCTGATACTCATGATTGTCACGCAGCAGGCGCAGCGCGTTCTCGACCTGGTCGCGGGCCACGGTGAGGACGACTTCGCCGTGCTCTTCCCTGGCAGAGACCAACATCGATCCGAGCGCGGCCGAGAGCGCGTCGATGACGCCTTCGTTGGACGCAAACTTGGGGGCGGAATGCAGTACGGGCATGGTTGCCATTACCTCTCGAGCGTACCGGCGCGGCGGATCTTGCGCTGCAGCTGCATGACGCCATAGAGCAGCGCCTCTGCGGTCGGCGGGCAGCCGGGGACATAGATGTCCACGGGCACGATGCGGTCGCAGCCGCGCACGACGCTATAGCTGTAGTGGTAGTAGCCACCGCCATTGGCGCACGAGCCCATCGAGATGACGTACTTGGGGTCCGACATCTGGTCATAGACCTTGCGCAGCGCCGGGGCCATCTTGTTGCACAGTGTGCCGGCCACGATCATCACGTCCGACTGACGCGGGGAAGCGCGCGGCGCGGCGCCGAAGCGCTCCATGTCGTAACGGGGCATGTTCACGTGGATCATCTCGACCGCGCAGCAGGCGAGGCCGAAAGTCATCCACCACAGCGAGCCGGTACGGGCCCACTGGAACAGTTCTTCCGTCGAGGTGACGAGGAAGCCCTTGTCGGATACTTCCTGGTTGAGGTCTTTGAAAAACGCCTGGTCGGGCGGCGTAACTGCGCCACCCTGACCGAGGGGCTGTCCGGTGCTGTCCACGAGAGTGCTCATTCCCAGTCCAGAGCTCCCTTCTTCCATGCATAGGCGAGGCCGATGGCCAGTTCGCCGAGGAACACCATCATCGTCAGCCAACCGGCCCAGCCCGTGACGTCGAGCGACACGGCCCAGGGAAACAGGAACGCTGCTTCAAGGTCGAAGATGATGAAGAGAATCGCCACCAGGTAGAAGCGCACGTCGAACTGGCTGCGCGGGTCTTCGAACGCGGGGAAACCGCATTCATACTCGCTGAGCTTGTCCGAGTTCGGATTGTGCGTCCCGGTCAGACGGGCAACCGCCATGGGCAGGAACACGATAATCCCGGAGAGCGCCAACGCGATCACCAGGAAAATCAGAATCGGCAAATATTGCGACAGATCAGTCAATGGTCATGGCCTCGTACCGGTGAGGGCTGCCGGAGCTTGCCTGAGCGGCGTCCGGTCGTTGCGCGCGCTCTTAGGCCAGCCCTCCGGCCATCGCAAGGGAGGCAATTCGATAATTCCGGCCTTCTTCATCGCGATGCAGCAAGTTTAATGCCTCGCCATGGCCCCATCGCGCGCCCCGTCAGGCAGAGACAGACGACGCTATCCCCCCCGGATCACCGGCAAAGGCCCTGAATTGCGCGGGATTGTCGGACCCCCTTGGCGCGCCCGATCAGACTGCGGCCCATCCGAACCGCGCTCTCCTGATGTGTTACAGTCCGGAAATCACCGGGAAACGAAGCATGGACGCCAGAACCTTTGGCACCCGGCAATCGCGGCGGCACCCCCCAGCGCCAGCGACTCGGCCAGGCACGGGGCGACTCCATGGAGTCCGGCGAGGACAATTTTCCGTCACGGGATTATCATCGTTTCCCGCCATACGCGTCAGGCACAATGCCCATGCGGCGAGCGGTTGTTCTTTTGGACAGTCCGATTGCTTTTGGTGCAATGCAGCATTAAATCACTGTCAACTGTTCTTCCATGCAGAAAGGCAAAGCCATGGCTCAGATCTCGGCTAACGACCCCATCGTCATCCTCTCCTATGCACGCACGCCCATGGGCGGCCTGCAGGGCGTGTTCGCTGACGTCTCGGCCACCGATCTTGGCGCCACCGCTGTCAAGGCCGCCGTGGAGCGTTCGGGCGTTGCCGGCGAGGAGATCGAGCGCATCTACATGGGCTGCGTCCTTCCAGCCGGGCTCGGACAGGCCCCTGCCCGCCAGGCCGCGCTCAAGGCCGGCCTGCCCAAGTCGGTCGAGGCCACGACCGTCAACAAGGTATGCGGTTCGGGCATGCAGACGGTAATCATGGGCGCAGAGGCCCTTGCCTCCGGATCGCTCGACCTGATCATTGCCGGCGGCATGGAGTCGATGACCAATGCCCCCTACCTGTCCAAGAAGCATCGCTCGGGCGCGCGTGCCGGCCATGACACGCTCTACGACCACATGTTCCTCGACGGCCTTGAGGATGCCTATGAAGGCGGATCGATGGGCTCCTTCGCGCAAGTGACCGCCGACGAGTATCAACTGACCCGCGAGAACCAGGACGACTTCTCTATCGAGTCGCTGCGCCGCGCGCAGGAAGCGATCACCAATGGCGCGTTCAAGGACGAAGTCGTTCCCGTCACCGTCAAGACCCGCAAGGGCGAAGTCGTCGTCGACACCGACGAGCAGCCGCCCAAGGGCAACCCGGACAAGATCCGCACCCTGCGCGCGGCCTTCGCCAAGGACGGCACCATCACCGCCGCCAGCTCCAGCTCGATTTCCGATGGCGCCGCTGCCGTCGTCATGAGCCGCGCCAGCGTCGCTGCTGCCAAGGGCCTAAAGCCGGTGGCCACCGTCGTTGGCGTAGCCGCCCACGCGCAGGAGCCTGCAAAGTTCACAACCGCTCCGGTCGGCGCGATCACCAAGCTTCTCGACAAGGTGGGCTGGCAGCTTTCCGACGTCGACCTGTTCGAAGTAAACGAAGCCTTTGCCTGTGTCGCAATGTTCGCGATGCATGACCTCGGCATCCCGCACGACAAGATCAACATTCATGGCGGGGCGACCGCACTCGGCCATCCGATCGGCGCCTCTGGAACCCGCATCATCGTGACACTGATCAACGCGCTCAAGGACAAGGGCCTCAAGCGCGGTGTCGCCAGCCTCTGCATCGGCGGCGGCGAAGCGACAGCGGTTGCCGTCGAGCTGGCCTGATCGCCGCCTGCCGGTACTTGATTTGAAGGAAGGGCCCTGCCGGTAGCGGTGGGGCCCTTTTTCATTGAACGGTCAGGGCTCGCCGGTTCCCCATAGACGTTCGCCCGGCACGAAGCCCTTGTGCCCTTCGACATCGAAAGCACACCAGCCCGACTCGCAATTGCCGAGCAGGCCGACGACGCCCGGCTCAACGCGCCACAGGATCGGCGAACCGGGCTTGCCCTCTGCATGCATCTCGATCAGGCCCTCGCCCACCACGATGGCGGACCGCTGTCGCGAAAGGAGCAGGTCGCGCATCCAACCCTTGTCTCCATCGGGATCCTCGATCAGCCGCCAGGGCCCTTCGCGGCGCACGATCTTTACCGGCAAATGCGGGCGCTTGTAGACCCACGCGATCCTGTAGGATTCTCCGGGACCTACCCGCATGTTGGCAAGGTCGGTATCGATGGAGGCCCAGTAGGGCACCTTGTCGTCATCGCCCGCATAGGCAGGCACGGCCATGCTGCACAGGGCAGCCAGAGGGATCAGGAACTTCCAGCGGATCATGCCGCCTACTTACGCCTGCCAGACAATTCCCTTCAAGGTTTCTTGACCCGGACCCTGTGGAAGGCATAGCCGGATACCGACATGACTTTGGTAACCGACTCCGCTTCCGCCCGCGTTTTCGACGGCCCTCCCCGCGTGATTGTCACGCGGCGGCTGCTTCCCGGTGTCGAGGAGCGCATGGCGCAGCTCTTCGACGTGACGCTTAACCGCGAAGACACGCCGCTGTCGCGCGATCAGCTGGCCGCTGCCATGCGCGAGTGCGACGTCCTGGTCCCGGCCGTCACCGACAGGATCGACGCCGAACTCATCGAACAGGCCGGAGACCGCCTTGGCCTTATTGCCAACTTCGGTGCAGGAACCGAGCACATCGATCTTGCCGCGGCGCGCGCGAACAAGATCATCGTGACGAACACCCCCGGTGTCTTCACCGACGATACTGCCGACCTAACGCTTGCGCTGATCATTCTCGTCTCGCGCAAGTTCAGTGAGGGTGCCCGCGTCTTGCGCGAAGGCCGTTGGCAAGGTTGGGGACCTTCGGCCATGCTCGGCCACAGCCTTGGCGGAAAGCGCCTCGGCATCGTTGGCATGGGCCGCATCGGCCAGGCTGTCGCCCACCGCGCCCGCGCCTTCGGCATGGAAATCTACTACCACAACCGCCATCGCCTTCCCTCCGCGCTCGAGAACATGCTCTCGGCGCGCTACGAAGCCGATCTCGACAAGCTGGTGGCAGAATCGGACATTCTCACCCTGCACTGCCCGGCCGCGCCGGGAACCGCGGCATTGCTCGATCGCCGTCGGTTGTCGCTGATGAAACCAGGCGCCTGTGTGGTGAACACCGCGCGCGGCCAGATCATCGATGAGCAAGCACTGATCGAGGCGCTGACCGAGGGACGCATCGGCGGAGCGGGCCTCGACGTCTTCGCCAACGAGCCGAACGTCAATCCGCAACTGCTCTCGGCCCCCGGCGTCGTGGCCCTGCCCCACCTCGGCAGCGCGACGGAGGAAGGACGCGGCGCGGCCGGTGAACGGATCATCGCCAATATCCAGTTCTGGGTCGACGGTCACCGTCCGCCCGATCAGGTGCTTCCCGAGCTTTCCTGAAACTCGCGCTTTCCCGCCACGATCATTGCGCCGTTCATGCCATGGATATGGCAGAACGTGCTGCAAATGCTTGTCTCATGACGAATGAGTGCTCTAAGGCGCGCGGCAGGAGGAGCACAGCGACCTCGCGAAGCGTGGCCTGAAGGGGAATTCACAAATGAAAAAGCAGTGCTTGCTGCCGCTTGCCGGCATGCTCGCAGTCCTGCCGGGCGTTGCCCTGGCACAAGACGGCCGAATCGATGTGAGCAACAGTGGTGACACGGCTTGGCTGCTGGTCTCCTCAGCGCTCGTCCTGATGATGGCCGCACCCGGCCTGTCGCTGTTCTACGGCGGCCTCGTGCGCGCCAAGAACTTCCTGTCGGTGCTGGTCCAGTGCGGTGCGATCGCCGCCATCGCCTCGGTCCTGTGGATCTTGGTCGGCTACACTCTCGCCTTCGGCAACGTCAGCAACGGCTGGCTTGGCGGCGGCAATGCCTGGATGCTCGGCAATCTGGGCAATGTACGCGCCGGAACCGATGTTCCCGAAAGCGCCTACGCCCTGTTCCAGATGACATTTGCAGCGATCACCCCTGCGCTCATGGCCGGTGCCTGGGTGGACCGTGCCCGCTTCGCCTGGGTCATCGCCTTCTGTGCCCTGTGGAGCCTGGTGGTCTATGCCCCGGTAGCGCACTGGATCTGGGGCGGCGGCTGGCTCGCGACGGGCCTTGGCACACTCGACTGGGCCGGCGGCATCGTCATTCACACGACCGCGGGCGTATCGGCGCTTGTAATCGCGATCATGCTGGGCCGCCGCAGCGGCTTTCCCAACACCCTGATGCTGCCGCACAGCCCGTCACTGACGATGGCCGGTGCGGCGCTGCTCTGGGTCGGATGGTTCGGCTTCAACGGTGGTTCGGCCATTGCCGCCAATGATGACGCGGCCGCCGCGATCATCGCCACCCATGCCGCAGCAGCGACGGCTGCCCTCGTCTGGCTGCTGGTCGAGCGCTTCACCGTAGGCAAGCCAACCAGCGTCGGCTTCGCAACCGGTGCCATCGCCGGCCTCGCCACCGTGACGCCTGCGGCAGGGTTCATCTCGCCTGGCGCCGCCATCCTGTTCGGCGCAGCAGGTGCGGTGGTCTGCTACTACGCAATCCAACTGGTGAAGCAGAAGCTCGCCATCGACGACTCGCTCGACGTCTTCGCCGTCCACGGCGTGGGCGGCATGCTCGGCTCGCTGCTCCTCGGCGTATTCATGTCGCAGAGCCTTGGCGGTGTCGGCTACGCCGAAGGCATGACCATGGCCAGCCAGACCACCGCGCAGTTCATCGGTGTAGGCGTGACGATCCTCTGGTCGGTGATCGCCAGCGTCATTCTTGCGGTCATGGCTTCGGTTGTGTTCCCGATGCGCGTCAGCGAAGATGCCGAGCGCGAAGGCCTCGACATCACCAGCCACGGCGAGCGGGCCTGGGAACTCGACTGAGTTCAGAGAAAGGTCAGGATGGCAGCCGGAGATAACAGGCCCTTGCGCCGCCTCGCCATGGAGGCCTGCACACGCAGCCTCGATTTCTCCGGCCGCTCCTCCCGCCGGGAACTGGCGGCATTCCTGATCTGGGCGATGGGCCTCGACCTCGCTCTCAACCTTGCTGCAAGGATAGTGCTGGACGGCGATGCCGAAAGCTGGGCGCGCCTCGCCTTCGATACCCTACTGTTCCTGCCGATCTTCGCCCTGCTCGTCCGGCGTCTGCATGAATTCGGGCGCAGCGGCTGGTGGATGCTGTTCATCCTCATCGCGATGGCCCGCACCTTCGTGCTGAGAGCCCTTGGCATTGCCGGCTATCCCAATGTTCGCGACGGGATCGAGAGCTGGACCGACCCGATCAACTGGGTGCTCGTGCCCGGTTTCCTGATCGTTGCCGTCGCAGCCCTGTTCATGCCCGTAACCCGCTCAGCCAACTGCCAGAACGGAGCGCAGGAGACCCACCGTTTCTAAAACAAAAACGACCGGCGAGGATTGCTCCCCGCCGGTCGTCTGAATTCGGCTAGTGCCTTTGTCGATCAGTCGCCGGTCAGAATCCGGTCCACCAGTTGCTTGACCGTCGGCGTAAATCCGTTCGAGTAGAACGGATCCTGCTTGAACTTGTAGGCGGCATGGCCCGCAAACATCAGGTTCTCTTCGACCGGGCCGCCGTGGGCGATATCCTGCAAGGTCTTCTGGATGCAGAAGCTGCGCGGATCCGCGAGGCGACCGGTAGTGTAGTCGTCGTGGTCCTTCCACGAAGAGAACCCGCAGTGCGACAGGCAGCCCATGCAGTCCGCCTGATCCTGACGGATCTCGTCGCGTTCCTGCGGATTGACGAAGATGATCGTGTCGTCCGGGGTGCGCAGGCCATCGGTGAAGCCCTGGGCCGACCATGCACGGGCCCGCTCTAGGTCCTTGGGGGCTACCCAGAAGTTCTTGCCTTTCACACCGACGTCGAGGCGCACGGTATGCTCGCCGGCTTCGACCTTGGAGTAGGGAATCTGGCGTTCCGAACGCGCTTCAAGATTGCGCAGGAAAGGATTGCGGACGGCCGAGGAATAGAAACCCGTCGGCGAGAAGCGGTGGAGCAGCACATCGCCCGGTTCCAGTTCGCGCAGGGCGTCCTTCCATGCCTGCGGGATCGGGCTTTCATGCGTGAGCAGCGGACGGGTGCCGAACTGGAAGGCGATGGTGCCGAGTTCGGGATTGTCGATCCACTCATTCCAGTCGCGCAAGTACCAAACGCCGCCGGCCATCACGATCGGAACGGAATCGGAAATGCCTTCCTTGCGCATCGTATCGCGCAGCGCCTTGACGCGCGGATAGGGATCTTCCGGCTTGAGCGGGTCTTCCGCATTCGACAGGCCGTTGTGACCGCCGGCGAGCCAGGGGTCTTCATAGACCACCGCCGCCATCAGTTCGGATACCTTGTGATAGGCACGCTTCCACAGCGCGCGGAAGGCGCGGGCGGAACTGACGATCGGCAGGTAGCTGACGTTGAAACGCGCTGCGATCTCGGACAGGCGGTAGGGCATGCCCGCGCCGCAGGTCACGCCGGTAACCATGCCGCGGGTCTTTTCCAGCACGCCTTCGAGAACCTGCTGGGCGCCGCCCATTTCCCACAGGACGTTGATGTTGATCGCGCCCTTGCCGCTGGCGATGTCATAGGCCCGCCGCACCTGCTCAACCGCGCCGTCGATGGCGTAGCGGATCAGTTCTTCGTGGCGTTCCTTGCGCGTAAGGGCATGGTAGATCTGCGGAACGATCTTGCCTTCCGCATCGTAGGAATCGGCATTCACCGCACTGACGGTGCCGATTCCCCCAGCTGCGGCCCATGCGCCGGAGCTGGTGTGGTTCGTGGCTGAAACGCCCTTGCCGCCCTCGATGAGCGGCCAGACTTCACGTCCGCCATAAACAATCGGCTTGAGACCCTTGAAACTCATAAACTCTCTGTCTTTCCCCCTGGCGTAACGCTCAGTCCTTTGACGCCGTCTTATCGCCAGACAATCGGCAAGGTACGATATCTGCAGGCTCAGGCCGTGCACTACCAGCCTCGAACTGCGCATAATAACCCTGCAGTTCCGGCTTACGAACAAATTCGGTCAAACGAAAGCCCAGCGACGCGAATTCACAGAAAAGCAACTCCGGCGGAATTCCGTGCTCGTCCGTCGGACGGTCGACGTCGACCACGATCACCTTGCCTCCCTTGCGCAGGGCAGGCTGCAGGCGCCACAGGAAGGCATAAGGCTCGGTGACCTCGTGATACATGTGGACGAGCATGATGCGATCGAAGCTGTCAGGCGGCAGGCGCGGATCGTCCTCGGTCCCCAGGACTATGGAGACGTTCTCCAGACGCTCGCGCAATACGCGCTGGCCCAGCTGCTCATTGGCATCGCGGTCGATGTCCTCGGCGAGGACCCTCCCCTTCTTGCCGACTCGCTGGGCGAGCCGAACCGTGTAGTACCCCTCGCCCGCGCCGATATCGGCCACGCTCATCCCCTCGCGGATGTCGGCGAGGTTCATCACGACATTCGCTTCGTTGACGCTGTCGCGCTCCACTTCCGAGGAAACGGAGTTTGCGCCGAGCCGCGAAACCGGGCGGTCGGCGACCGGAAACTCGCGCGAAGTCTCGGGCCGGCCGTCATCGGCAGGCTTCTGCTGGCAGGCAGCGAGAGCCAGCGCGAGAACCACGCAGGAAAGACGGCGAGACAAAAACATGCCGCCCCTTAGCGACTTGCCAAAGACTTGGCAAAACCTGTCATGTGGCCCATCGCCCGGGTCAGTCGATATCCTCGACTTCGGCCTTTTCGCCCGTCACGCGCTGCGACAGGGCGGCAGCCATGAACGCGTCGAGCTCACCGTCAAGGACGTCGCCCGGCGAAGTCGAAACGACGCCGGTGCGCAGGTCCTTCACCTGCTGGTAGGGCTGCAGCACGTAGGAACGGATCTGGTGACCCCACCCGATATCGCTCTTCGAAGCGTGCTCGGCGCTGGCTGCTTCCTCGCGCTTGCGCATTTCTTCCTCGAACAGGCGCGCCTTGAGCATGCCCATCGCGATTTCGCGGTTCTTGTGCTGCGAACGGTCGATCTGGCTGGCGACAACGATTCCGGACGGCTGGTGGGTAATGCGCACCGCCGAGTCCGTGGTGTTGACGTGCTGACCGCCCGCACCCGATGCGCGATAGGTGTCGATCTTCAGGTCGGCCGGGTTCACCTCGACCTCGAAGCTGTCATCGATCACCGGATAGACCCAGACCGACGAAAAGCTGGTATGGCGGCGTGCCGAGCTGTCATACGGGCTGATGCGCACAAGACGGTGGACGCCGCTTTCGGTCTTGGCATAGCCGTAGGCGTTCTCGCCCTTGATCAGCAGGGTGCAGCTTTTGATGCCTGCGGCTTCACCGGCGTGGTAGTCGACCAGCTCGACCTTGTAGCCCTTGCGCTCGGCCCAGCGCGTGTACATGCGCTGCAGCATTTCGGCCCAGTCCTGGCTTTCGGTACCGCCGGCACCGGCATGGACTTCGAGGTAGGTGTCGTTGCCGTCGGCCTCGCCGGCCAGCAGCGCCTGCACCTTGTCGGCATCGGCACGTTCGGCAAGCTGGGCGAGCGTGGCCAGCCCTTCGTTGACCGTGTCCTCGTCGCCTTCCATCTCGCCCAGCTCGATGAACTCGACGGCGTCGGCCATCTCGCGGCTGATCTCGTTGACCGTGCCGATCGAAGCTTCCAGCCGGCGACGCTCTTTCATGACCGCCTCGGCTTCCTTGGGCTTGTCCCACAAGGTGGGATCCTCGACGCGGGCGTTCAGCTCGTCGAAGCGGCGCAGCGCGCGATCCCAGTCCAGGAACTTGCGCACAAGCGCGAGCGCCTTTTCGATACGGTCAATGTGGGCCTGCCCTTCGGCACGCATGGCACGAAACTCCAATGAAACTGCGGCGCACCGCTTAGCGAAGTGCAGCCGATTGTAAAGCGGCGCGGCAATCGACCCGAGATGAGCCGGCGACAGGCCGGCGCTACTACCCGCAGATATCGGGATTGTTCAAGGCCCCGCAAGAGGGCGCAAGGCCGCTAGCGTCAGGGGCGCTTCTTTGCCAGCACCTTCACGGCCGCCAGGGTCATCTTCACGTGATCGCGATAGTCGAGATCGGAATGGATGAAGACGACCTTGCCGCTCCGGTCGATGACGTAGCTCACCCGGTCGGCCATACCCTGCGGCTTGCCGTCCCGCGCCAGGGCGACATCGTATTCCTTGATTATCTTCGGCGTGGCGACGGCGACAGCGAACTTGTCACGGCAGGCCTCGGTCGAGAACTTCTTGAGAGTGGGCAGGTCATCGGCCGACATGCCGATGACGGTCGCGCCCAGTTCGGCGAACTCCGGCGTCGCTTCGGCGAAGGCATGGGCTTCCAGGGTGCAACCTTGGGTGAACGCCTTTGGATAGAAGTAAAGCACGACCGGCCCGCGTTTGAGCGCTTGCTTGAGATCGAAATCGACCTCCTTGCCGGCCTTGGCACCCTTGGTGCTGAACTCGGGCGCGGTCGCACCCATCGGCAGGGCGGCCTGCGCTACCGACGATGCTGCGAGGAAACCAATGGCGATCAGGGGGGCTAGAAGGCGTTTCATGCGCGCAGTCTGCGCGCAGCGATGGGGCCTGTCCAGCCCTCGCAAAGCTGCCCCGTAAAGATACGCATTGTGACGCACCCGGGGGGCAAGTATCGACAACAGAGGCCGTTTCACCGTAAACATCTTCCTGAACCTGGCCTGACTCGGCTATGGGTCGGCCGCGATCCTGAGACAGGACGCGACATGGAGAGAGGACGAATGGAGAGGCAACTCGTCACGCGTACCCTGCCCGACAGGACCGCCTGGCCTACCTCCCGCCCGCGTCCGGCAATCGTTTCCTGACATTCGCCACCGAGGGAGAGAAGATTGACCCAGTCCAGTCATCGGCGCGTGATCGTCATTACCGGAGCCAGCTCCGGCATCGGCAAGGCCACGGCGGAAGTCTTCGCCCGCATGGGCTGGCATGTCATCGGCACCGGCCGGACACCTGATCGCTGTGACGCGGCCGAAGAGGAAATCCGCGCCATCGCAACGCCGGAAGCGCGCGTCGACTTCCTGCGCGGCGACTTCACCGAGATGTCCGACGTTCGCCGCATTGCCGAGGAGATCGGACTGCTCACCAATCGCATCCACGTCCTCGTCAACAATGCCGGCGGCGTGCGCGACGGATACTACCGCACCTCGGAAGGTCTCGAGGCGACATTCGCCACCAACCATCTCGCCCCTTTCCTCCTCACCCGTGAACTGCTGCCCCAGCTCGAATATGCGGCGAAGGAATCCCCTGCCGGGACCGTGCGCATCATCGCCGTGGCAGCCGACGGTCATGCGAGTTGCCGGGCGATGAACTGGGACGACCTGATGCTGCTGGAAGATTTTGCGACGATCGATGCCTACAGTCAGGCGAAACTGGCGAGCCTCCTCTTCACCCGCGAACTGGACCGCAGGCTTTCGCCCATGGGCATCGTCGCCCAGGCGGTAAACCCGGGATGCGTCGACTCGAACTTCGCGAGCCACGGCGACGAGCTGATCCAGGACTACATGGCCCGAAGCCCCTGCACGCCGCCCGAACATCCGGCCCGCACGATCATGTGGCTGGCCACGTCCCCGGAAGTCGGCGAACAGGGCGGTCGCTACTTCCACGACCTAGCCGAAATCGAACCTGCACCGCAGGCGCGGGACGACCTGGCGGCCAGCCGGTTGTGGATGGAGAGCGAACGCATCCTCGAAACCATCGGCTGCTGATCTTGCCAAACCCGCATTCGGTCTTCCCGGGCCCTTGACCATTCGGCCCGCTCCGCCGCAAGGAAACGGGCAAGCCACAGGAAGACACGATGACTGCACCGACCGATCGCCCGCGCCGCAGCGCACTGTTCATGCCCGCCTCGAACGCCAAGGCGATTGCCAAGGCCCGCAGCCTCCCCTGCGACGTCGTTATTTTCGACCTCGAGGATGCCGTCGCCCCCGAACTGAAAGCCGAAGCGCGCGCCGCCGCCGTCGCGGCCCTGGAGGAAGGCGGTTTCGGTCACCGCGAGGTTGTCGTGCGCACCAATGGCATCGATAGCGAATGGGGCATGGATGACCTTGCCGCCATGGCCTCGACCAAGGCCGACGCGGTGCTTGTGCCCAAGGTCAATTCGCCGACCGACATTGCCCGCTACGATGAAGCCCTGAAGAACGCGCACAAGGACATGCAGCTATGGGCCATGATCGAGACCTGCGCGAGCGTCGGCAATCTGGATGCCATCGCACAGTGTGCGCATAGCTCGCGCCTGTCGCTGTGGATCATGGGGACAAACGATCTCGCCAAGGAAATGCGCGCGCAGCTTACACCCTGCCGCACGCCGTTCCTGCCGTTCCTGTCGATGGCGGTTGCCGCCGCGCGCGCCCATGGCGTCGCGATCCTCGACGGCGTGTGCAATGAATTCCGCGACCTCGAGGCATTCGAGGCCGAAACGCGTCAGGGGCTGATGTTCGGCTTCGACGGCAAGAGCCTGATCCACCCCGCGCAAGTCGAACCGTGCAACGCGGTATTTTCACCCAGCGAAGCGGACCTGGCCTGGGCGCAGACCGTCATCGACGCCTTCGCCCAGCCGGAAAACGCCGGCAAGGGCGCGATCCGCGTCGATGGCAAGATGACCGAACTGCTGCACCTCGAACAGGCACAGCGGCTCGTCGCCGTTGCCAAGCGGATCGCTGCAGCAGCCTGACGCGCGCGCCGTTTACTCGCCGCCTTCAGCCGCCGGAACGGACTCGATCAGCTCCGGCGCATTGGCGATCACCCTGAGCACCGCCGTCCAGGCATCGACGTTCTGCTGCAGGGCTATCGGATCGACCTTGTCGAGCGTGTCGTCGGGCGTGTGGTGCAGGTCGAAGTAATGCATCCCGTCCTGTCCGAGATCGATCACCGCCAGCTTCTGGTGTGCGATGATCGGCTCGACATCGGCCCCGCCTTCGGTTGGGCCGTCATGCGGCACGATGCCCAACGGCCATAACGCCGCCTTGACCTTGTCCACCAGCGCAGCATTGCCCTCGGCAAAAGTCGTCTTGAGCTGCCAGACCTTGTCGGCGCCGAAGTCGCTTTCCATCGCGACGGCATGCGGCTCGCTGCCATGGACCTTCACGTAGTGATCGCCGCCACCGCCGGAGATGCCCATTTCCTCGTTGCCCGACCACAGTACGCGGATCGTGCGCAGGGTCTTGCCGTCCTTCTGCGCCGCCAGTGCCGCGGCGGTGATGATCCCGCAGCCTGAAGCATCGTCGATCGCGCCGGTGCCCAGATCCCAGGAGTCGAGGTGGCAGGCGAGCAGGATGATGGGCAATGACGGATCGCGCCCCGGCAGTTCCGCCACGACATTGCCCGAAGGCGCATCGGGAAACGGTTTGCCCATCAGCTTCAGGTCGATGCTCATCGGTTTGCCGCGCGAAGCGACGCGGGCAATCAGGTCCGCATCGGGGTTGGAAACGGCGCCAGCCGGGATCGGCTTCACGTCCTTGGCGAAAACGGTGGCGCCGGTATGCGGATTGCGGTGGCTGTCGGTACCGACCGAACGGATGACGATGCCGGAGGCCCCCTTCTGCGAGGCGATGGTGGGCCCCTTGCGACGGACATCGCCGTAGGGCCCGTAACCCGAACCGTCCTGCGTGGGGCGCATGGCGTGGTCGACGAAAGCGATCTTGCCCTTCAGTGAACCTGCCGGAGCCGCCTCGAGCGCAGCCAGCGTCGGGAAATAGACCAGTTCTGCCTTGAGGCCCTGTACCGGGGTCGGCACCGAGAAACCGAGCGCGGTGATCGCCAGCGGCTGCTGGTAGGGAGCAGTCAGACGGGCATGTTCCTCACCGCGCTGCCAGGCGAGAGTCTTGAACTCCTCGATGGAGACATGGCTGAAGCCGAGCGCCTTGAGGCGCGCCTCGGCCCATGCACGGGCGCGCGCTTCGGCATCCGAACCTGCAATGCGCGGACCGATTTCGGTGGTGAGACCTTCGACGATGTCCCACGCCACGCCCGCGCCTTGTGTGGGCGTGGCACTGACCGGAACGGGGCTGAAGGAGGCGAATGCGGTCGCTGCAAGCAGGGCAGCGCAAAAGGTTTTGCGTAGCATGGACAATGCCTAACGCCCTGCCCGGCCATTTCCAATCCCAAGTCGCAATTCTTGACCGGGCCAATGCGCGGCAAGCGGCGAAATCTTGACGGGGGCCGCAGCAATCCCCATTTGCAGCTCAACTTTGCGACGCTCTCGACGCAGGCCCAGCGCCATTCCGGCAAGAACCGACACGTCCACCTGCCAGCAACCTTGCGGCTGGTGGCCCGCCCCTGTAGAGCACGCCGCAAATTCCGACACGCCAGATCCCAGAGGAAACCGATGGCCGCGCAATACGCCTTCGTCATGAAGAGCATGACAAAGACCTTCCCCGGCGCCCAGAAGCCGGTGCTTTCGAATATCAACCTGCAGTTCTACCAGGGTGCCAAGATCGGCATCGTCGGCCCGAACGGTGCAGGTAAGTCGACCCTGATGAAGATCATGGGCGGCATCGATACCGATTTCACCGGCGAAGCATGGCCCGGCGAGAACATCACCGTCGGCTACCTGCCGCAGGAACCGCAGCTCGACACGAGCAAGACCGTGCTCGAAAACGTCAAGGACGGCGCGCGCGAAACGGCCGACAAGATCGACCGCTTCAACGAGATCTCCATGATCATGGGCGATCCGCCGGAAGACTGCGACTTCGACGCGCTCATGGCCGAAATGGGTGAACTGCAGGACCAGATCGATGCCGTGGACGGCTGGACCCTCGACAACCAGCTCGAAGTGGCGATGGAAGCGCTGCGCTGCCCGCCGGGCGACTGGTCGGTGGAAAGCCTCTCGGGTGGTGAAAAGCGCCGTATCGCGCTCACCCGCCTGCTCATCCAGAAGCCCGACATCCTGCTGCTGGACGAACCGACCAACCATCTCGACGCAGAATCCGTCGAATGGCTGGAAAACCATCTAAAGGAATATGCCGGTGCGGTGCTGATGATCACCCACGACCGCTACTTCCTCGACAACGTGGTGGGCTGGATCCTCGAACTCGACCGCGGAAAGTACTTCCCTTACGAGGGCAACTACTCGACCTACCTCGAGAAGAAGGCCAAGCGCCTCGAACAGGAAGACCGCGAGGCGACCGGCCGCCAGAAAGCCCTCAAGGACGAGCTTGAGTGGATCCGCGCTGGCGTCAAGGGTCGTCAGACCAAGTCAAAGGCCCGTATCCGCAAGTTCGAGGAACTGCAGAACGCGCAGGACCAGCGTACCCCGGGCAAGGCCCAGATCGTCATTCAGGTGCCCGAGCGCCTTGGCGGCAAGGTCATCGAAGCCAAGGGCATCTCCAAGGCGTTCGGCGACAAGCTGCTGTTCGAGGACCTCTCGTTCATCCTGCCGCCGGGCGGCATCGTCGGCGTTATCGGCCCCAACGGTGCGGGTAAGTCGACCCTGTTCAAGATGCTGACCGGCCAGGAACAGCCCGACAGCGGCACCATCGAGATCGGCCAGACGGTTCACCTCGGCTACGTCGACCAGAACCGCGACCACCTCGACGGCAAGAACAACGTCTGGGAGGAAATCTCCGACAAGCTCGACTACATGAAGGTCAACGGCCACGACATGTCGACGCGCGCCTATGTCGGCGCCTTCAACTTCAAGGGCCAGGACCAGCAGAAGAACGTCGGCAAGCTCTCGGGCGGTGAACGCAACCGCGTCCACCTCGCCAAGATGCTCAAGCAGGGCGGCAACGTGCTCCTGCTCGACGAACCGACCAACGACCTCGACGTCGAAACCCTCGGTGCCCTTGAAGAAGCCATCGAGAACTTCGCCGGCTGCGCCGTGGTCATCTCGCACGACCGCTTCTTCCTCGACCGTCTCGCGACGCACATCCTCGCCTTCGAGGGTAACAGCCACGTCGAATGGTTCGAAGGTAACTTCGAAGCTTATGAAGAGGACAAGCGCCGCCGCCTCGGCGATGCGGCCGACCGTCCCACGCGTCTTGCCTACAAGAAGCTGACGCGCTGACGACATCGCCTCAACCATGATATGCAGGCCGTCGCTCCGGAACACCGGATCGGCGGCCTGTTCATTTTAAGGAAGCTATACATTAACGAAGAGCTGCAACCCGGTTCACGTTCAGGACAGCGCCGATGGCCTAGAACCAATACAGGATGAGCCGCAATCGCCGTGCGGCAAGTTCGGTTTTGGAGACCGGATATGGCAAGAATGATGAACATTAAGGCGGGTGCACTTTTTTCAGCTGGAGCTTGGGGGGCAATGGCCATCGCCGTTGCCGGTCTCACAGCGCCCAGCGTGGCCGAAGCCGCATCGCGCCCCGATAACAACCGCAGCGAAAGTCGCGGCAACGACAGCCGCGCGGAACAGTTCCGTGCACAGATGCGACAGGGTTCTTCGGCAAACGCCCCCCGGCGGGACACCTCGCAAAGGCAGAGCGCTCGCCCGGACGATCAGCCACGCCGCGACTGGTCGCGCAGCAATGACAACCGTGTCCGTCAGGAAGCGGCGCCCTCCCAGAACCGCAGTTGGTCGGGAAACCGGTCCTCGCGGGACAGCAGCCGCGAATTGCGTACCGAAGAGGATCGCAGAAACGCCTGGCAGGACAAGTTGCGCAACGGCGGCTACGAACGCCGCTCGGAACAGCGGGCAGATCGGCGTGACAACGACCGTGACGACCGCCGCGCGGAAACGCGTCGGGACTGGCGGGATCAATCGCGCAACGACTCCAGCCGCCGCGACAACGACACTTGGCGAAACAACGACAGTCGCTGGCGCGAAAACGAGAGATGGCGGGACAACGACAACCGTTGGCGCAATAACGACAGGTGGCGGGACAACGACAGCCGCTGGCGCGATCACGACCGCCGCGACTATCGCGATGCTCGGCGCTGGAACCGCAACGACTGGCGCCGTGACAAGCGTTATGACTGGCGCGACTATCGGGCGCGCAACCGATCGGTCTACCGCATCGGCCGCTACTATTCGCCGTACAGCAACTACTCGTATCGGCGCATCGGTATCGGCTTCTCGCTGGGCTCGGTGTTTTACAGCTCGCGCTACTGGATCGACGATCCCTGGTACTACAGGCTGCCCGAGGTCTACGGCCCCTATCGCTGGGTCCGCTACTATGACGACGTGCTGCTGGTGGACATCTACTCCGGCGAAGTGGTCGACGTGATCTACGACTTCTTCTGGTAAACCGAAGACAAAAGGCAAATGAAAGGCCCCCGGTTCCTCCACCGGGGGCCTATTTCATGCCCGCAACGAATGGAACGGCGTAATTCCGGCAGGGTTTTACCGAATGGAACGAAGCAATTGATTTGTTGAACATTACCGGTAGTCTGTCGATCGAGATGCCAGCCACGCCTCATCCGGACTGCAGGGCGCTTGCAAGGATCGGTGCTTCGGTCCGGGAGCGCCTTTCCGGCCAGCCTGCGGTCAGGCGACTGCCCATTGAAGCGGTCGAAATCTACACCTCGAACAGTTTTCTCAGCGCGTCCGATTGCGCCCACATTATGGCGCTCATCGACACTTGCGCCTGTCCTTCGCGCCTGCTGGAAGAAGAAGGCTGGGACGATTACCGTACCAGCTATTCGGGGGACATCGACACGCAGGACAGGATCGTGCGCGATCTCGAACTGCGCCTCAGCGACTTCACCGGCATCGCTCCGTCCTGCGGGGAATCGGCGCAGGGCCAGCGCTATGAACGCGGCCAGTACTTCAACGAGCATTGCGACTGGTTCGACACCGAGGCCGGCTACTGGCGGCAGGAACGGCGCTGCGGCGGCCAGCGCAGCTGGACTGCGATGATCTACCTCAACGCGGTGGAGGAAGGCGGCCGGACCGACTTTACCCACATCGGCCTGAGCATCCCGCCCGAACCCGGTTGCCTCCTGCTGTGGAACAACGCATTGCCCGACGGGACCCCCAACCCGCTGACCATGCATGCAGCCCGGCCAGTCATCAGGGGCGTCAAGTACGTCGTCACCAAGTGGTTCCGGGTTCGCAACTGGCAATGAAATTTCGCAACGCGGTTTCGCTTCTGGCGTTGGGCATGTCCTGTGCGCTTGCCCTTCCGGTCGGGCCGGTCACCGCCGATGCCGCCACACGAACATCGCGGCAGGTGTCTGCAGCGGATGCGGAGCGCAATCGGCTGCGCCTGCTTCGCCTCTTTGCCGAGGACGCGCAACGCGAGGACGACCTCGATCCCCTGACCCCGCTCTATGGCGGAGATGGGGCCGGAACCACGGCGGAAGGCGCCCCGTTCGAACGCCTGTACACCGACGCCCTCGACCGTGACATACAGGTCTCCGCCAGCCGCAGCCGAGAGGTCCTGCAAACGATCGACCGTGCCACTCTGCCGCCCGATCTGCAGCTCTCCTACGATACCTTCGCAGCGCTCAAGGACGAGGAACTGGCTTGGCTTCAGCCGGAGCTGCGCCGCCTTACCAAGGTGCGCCCGTTCAACCACTTCGGCGGTCTGCATGTCGAATTCCCGGCCATGATCGCACCGGGCGGCACAAACGACTATGCCGATGAGGCAGACTACCGGCGCGCCATTGCGCTCTACCGTGCCTTTCCCCGGGTGATCGACAATGCCATCGCCCGATTTCGACAGGGCATGGCTTCAGGCGTGGTCGAACCGCGCCTGACGGTCATTAACATGATCGCCCAGATCGACGCCCTGCTGGCCCAACCCTACGAGCAGTCGCCCTTCTCCGCCCCCCTTCGGCAAGCCCCGGAGACGCTCTCGGCCAAGAGCCGCAAGGCGCTCGAACCGGCATTGCGTGGGGCTACACGCGAGGCGATCTGGCCTGCCTATCGGCGCCTGCGGCAATTCCTGCAGGACGACTATCTTCCAACCGCACGCGCTTCTGTCGGGCTGGGCGACATGAAGGGTGGCGCGCAGCTCTATCGCGCCCTCATCCGCCGCGAGACGACGCTTTCGCTCGAGCCGGAAGCGATCCACGAACTCGGTCTCTCCGAAGTCGCCCGCATACAGCGGGAAATGGACGGAGTGCGCGAACAGCTCGGAATTGCCGAAACCCTCCCCGCATTCTTCGATGAGATCCGCGACGATCCTCGCTTTCACCCTACCAACGACAGCCAGCTCACCGACGGTTTCATGCGCATCGGCAAACAGGTCGAGGCCGCCTTGCCACGCTGGTTCGACCGGGTGCCCGAAACGCCCATGCTGATCGAGCCATACCCGGCATATCGCGAGAAATTCGAAGCCGGAGGCAGCTATTCCGAAGGCGCGCCCGACCGCGGCAAGCCCGGCGTCTTCTACTACAACACCTACGACCTGCCGCACCGCTTCCTCAGCGGCATGACGACGCTCTACATGCACGAGGGCGTACCCGGACATCACTTCCAGATCAGTCTCGCGCAAGAGAACCAGAGCCTGCCCGGCTTCCAGCGCTACGGCGGCAACAGCGCCTTTGTCGAGGGCTGGGCCCTTTATGCAGAGACGCTGGGCTACGGCATGGGCTTCTACAAGGACCCGCTGCAGCACTGGGGCACGCTCGACGACGAAATGCTGCGCGCGATGCGACTGGTCGTCGATACCGGGATCCACGCCAAGGGCTGGTCGCGCCAGCAGGCGATCGACTACATGCTGGCCAATTCGGGGATGGGCCGCAGCGACGCGGAAGCCGAAGTCGACCGCTACATCGCGATGCCGGCACAGGCGCTCGCCTACAAGATCGGCGCGCTCACCATCCAGCGTCTGCGCGACAAGGCCCAGGCACAGCTCGGACCGCGATTCGACATCCGCAGCTTCCACGAGGAAGTCCTGGGGTCAGGCGCCCTGCCCCTGCCCATACTGGAAGCCAAGATCGACGGCTGGATCGCCGCAAGCCGCCCCCACCGCGCCGGAAACTAGACAGGTCACGACTTGCGGTTCGATAGGGTCGGGACCGCGAAGCCGATCCCTTCGCCGCCGAATCCGGAGATTCAGTATTCCTCGCCAGCCTCCGAAGCACGGCGCGCCTCGAGAAATTCGATGAGGTGATCGAAGCGCCGGTGGAGTCGCAGGATCTCCAGCTGCGTGCGCAAGTTGACTTCGTAGTCGTGCCGCGCGGCGATGCGATCCTTGTCCGCCTGACGGTTCTGACTCATCATGATCACCGGCGCCTGGATCGCCGCCAGCATCGAGAGGATCAGGTTGAGGAAGATATACGGGTAGCCATCGAAGGGATGCAGCCCGAACGCCTCCAGCACGTGGCTGTTGATCAGCATCCAGCCGAGCAACACCACGGCAAAGCCGATGATGAAGCCCCAGCTGCCGCCGATAGCTGCAACCCGGTCGGCGAGACGGTCGCCGCGACTGGCATGAGTCGCGGCGATCTCGTCGGCATCGGGGCCGATCAGGGTGCCCGCGGCGATGCGCCGAAGGACGTTCTGCTCTTCCTGCCCCAGTTCGCTGAACTTGCGTCCGAGAAGTTCCTCGGCCAGTTGCTCAGGCGTGCGCCGGGGCAGTTGCATCATTGGCTGGAAAGCGCCTCTGCGATCAGCTTGCGCGTCTCGGGAATGCCGTAGAGTGCGATGAAGCTGCCCATGCGCGGGCCCTGACTGGAACCGAGCAGGGTTTCGTAAAGCGCCTTGAACCAGTCACGCAGGTTGCCGAAGCCGTAAGCCTCGTCCTTGCCGATTTCATAGACCATGTTCTGCAGCTCCTCTGCCGAAGTATCCGCCCCCGCCTTGGCCAGCTCGGCATCGAGCGCCTTGAGCGCTTCGGCCTCATTGGCGGCAGGAGCGCGGCGTACCAGCGTCGGGGCGATGAAGTCCCGGTTGGTGGCAAGCGCGGCCCGCACCAGTTCGCCAAGTTCCGGATGCGCCTCGGGGGTCGCTTCGGCGACGTAGTTGCCAAGATACGACCAGACCTGATCTGCCGTCGCATCGGCGCCCAAGACACCCACGAGGTTCAGCAGCAGCGAGAAGGTCACCGGCAAGGTATCGCCCGCGCCCTGTCCGTTGCCGGTTGCGCGCAGCAGGTGCCAGACCGGATTGCCGAGCTGCTTGTCCAGCGCCTGATCGGGCAGGTTGCCGCGGAACTGCCAATACTCGTCGACCGCCTTGGGGATTACGCCGACGTGCAACTGCTTGGCGCTCTTGGGCTCGCGGAACAGGTAGAAGCCCAGGCTTTCCTCGGTGCCGTAGGTCAGCCACTGCTCGATGGTCAGGCCATTGCCCTTGGACTTGGAGATCTTCTCGCCGTTCTCGTCGAGGAACAGTTCGTAAATCAGACCTTCGGGCTTACGGCGCCCGAGGATCTGCGAGATCTTGCCCGACTGGGTAACCGAGTCGGTCAGGTCCTTGCCGCACATCTCGTAGTCGACACCCAGGTCTACCCAGCGCATCGCCCAGTCGACCTTCCACTGCAGCTTGGCATGGCCGCCGAACACGGACTGCTCGACCGTCGTGCCGTCCTCATCCGTGAAGCGGATCATGCCCGTGGCGGGATCGAGGACTTCGACCGGAACCTGCAGCACCACGCCCGTCGTCGGCGAGACCGGCAGGACCGGCGAATAGGTCTTGCGGCGCTCTTCGCGAAGCGTGGGCAGCATGACGCCCATGATGGCGTCGTAGTGCGAGAGCACGTTCGACAGGGCCTTGTCGAAGGCGCCCGAATTGTAACGGTCGCTGGCCGAGACGAATTCGTACTCGAAGCCGAAACGATCGAGAAATTCACGCAGCATCGCGTTGTTGTGATGCGCAAAGCTTTCGAACTTCTCGAACGGATCGGGGATGCGGCTCAGCGGCTTGCCGAGATTGTCCGCCAGCAACTGGGCATTGGGAATGTTGTCCGGGACCTTGCGCAGCCCGTCCATATCGTCCGAAAAGGCGACCAGCCGAGTCGGCGCGCCACCGGTGAGGGTTTCGTAGGCGTGACGCACCAGCGTCGTGCGCAGAACTTCCTGGAACGTGCCGATATGCGGCAGGCCCGAGGGACCGTAGCCGGTTTCGAACAGCATGGGTTCTCCGCCGGGTTTGCCGTCCGGGTAGCGCTTGAGCAGCTTCTGGGCCTCCTGGAAGGGCCAGGCCTTGGACACACGGGCGGCTTCGATCAGGGCATTCTCAGTCATGAGGCGCTCTTCTTCGAAACGCACGCATTTCGCAAGCGCGAAGCTGCATTGGAACCGGGTCGGGACAGGCCCGTTATGTTCAAAAGGGACCGAAAGGGACGGAGATATCGTGAATTACGTCGAAACATTGCGCACTGAACTGGAGGCTATGGGCAAAGGAGTCGTCCAGGCCCTGCCCTCTCTGGTCATCGCGCTTGTCGTTCTGCTGGTCACATGGATCGTTGCCCGCACCGCTGTGCGCATTGCCGATCGCATCACCGGCAGAACCGCAATCCGCAACGATCTCAAGCAGCTGCTCGATACCCTGGTGCGATTGCTGGTGTGGATCATCGGATCGCTGATTGCCCTCACCATCGCCATTCCCAGCTTCACCCCGGCAGGCGCCTTCGCAAGTCTGGGTGTCGGCGCTCTCGCCATCGGCTTTGCATTCCAGGACATTTTCGAAAATTTCCTCGCCGGCGTGCTGATCATGCTGCGCGACAAGATGAACATCGGCGACTCGGTGATCTGCGGAAGCATCAGCGGCAAGGTCGAGAGGATCACCTTGCGCGAAACGCACATCCGCCAGTTCTCGGGCGAGCTGACCGTCGTTCCCAACTCGATGCTGTTCAAGAACCCGGTCGAAATCCTCACCGATCAGCCCCTGCGCCGCAACGAGATCGTCGTCGGTGTCTCCTATGACACCGATCTCGGGCCCGCTCAGGACGTCATCCAGAAGGCGGTCGAGAGTGTCGAGGCAGTCGACAAGGAAAAAGGCGTGGTCGTCTTCGCCCAGACGTTCAATTCCAGCTCGGTGGACTTCCTCGTCCAGTGGTGGAGCGACACCGTTGCCCAGGACCTGCGCCTGACCAAGAGCCAGATCGTCATGGCGGTGAAGACCGCGCTCGACGAGGCGGGCATCGAGATCCCGTTCCCCTACGTCACCAATACCTTCAAGGAACCGCTTCCCCTTGAACGGGCAAAAAACCTCGAGCCGGTCAACGAGAACGCGGCCTGAGGCGAATCCGGTCTGCCGCGCGCGATTCCACACGGCACCCGGACAATGAAAGACCCGTCAGCAAGCCGCGGATGGCCTGCCGCCGGGTCTTTCCGATTCCGGCCATATTGCGCCGGGTTACTGCCAGGACCATTCGTACTGGAGCGGGCCTTCGCGAAAGGCGAAGCGGTCGATGTGGTTCGCCACGACTTCGGTCAGGCGTTCCAGCGTCGCCTTGTCTTCGCCGGTGATCTCAATCGCGATACCTTGATCGTCTCCGGCCATCGTCGTGACCGCGGCCGGGAAATGTACCTTGCCGGTATCGCCATCGACTTCGACCTCGAACTTGTGGCTCCAGTGCTTGCAGATCTGGCGCACGTACTTGCCGCCGTTGGGCGTTGCGACTCTCGCTGCGATCGTGCTCATTTTTCGATCCTTTCGATATTGCGCGTAGCCTCGTCGATGGCTTCCGCCACTCGCAGGATGAACTTACGGTCCGCACCTTCGACCGAAAGACGGTCGAAGACGGCGGTCTTGAGGTTCTGCATGGCGCGGCGAACCGGCGCGGGGTCAACCTTCTCGCGGGCCTCGGCCAGAGCGGCAAGACGCTGGCGCAGGGTCTTTGCCTTGTCGGCATCGGCCTCGGTCTGTCTGCGCCCCTCTTCCGTCGCTTCGTAAGACTTGCGAGCCCCTTCGTCCGAGCCGACCGCGATCCAGCCCGCCTCTTCCATGTAGGTGAGTGCAGGATAGACTACGCCGGGACTGGGCGCATACTCGCCGCCAGAGATTGCCTCAATCTCACGGATCAGATCGTAGCCGTGGCGCGGCGCTTCTGCGATCAGGGCCAGCAACAGTGTCTGCAACTCCGCCTGGTCGAAAATCCGCCGGCGCCGACCGCCGCGCATGCCGCGACCGCCGCCGAAGCCCAGACCGCCGGCCCCACCGCCGCGACCGTGCCTACCGCGGCCTTCGAAAATCTCATCGTCCAATCCGTCACGTCCCGGCCCGAAGGGACCGCGCATGCCGCCCCGCCGTCCACGCATACCGCGGGCGCGCCGTACAAGGGCGATGTCCATGTCATAATCGTCGCGCGCGAAACGCCGTCCGCCGCGCTTGGGGTTACCGTTCATTTGTCTCATCTTATTTCCATCGATCTTCATGATGGCGTCAAGATATATCTTGTAAGGTTTTTTGCAAGGCGCGAATTTGTATCAGGACGTAATTTCCTGCGGGAAGCGGTGCAGAGCCATTTCCAAATCCTGCCCGTCATCCCTAAGACCCGATCATGTCCGCGCTTCCCCTACCCGCACTGCACGCCAGTCACGGCGGCAGTTGGCTGCGCGACGGCAACGCGGGGACGCGGACCGTCTCAAAGGGCGAAGCGATGATGGCCGCGGCCGATACGCCGCTGCTGATCCTGAACGCCCCGCTGCTGGCAACCCGCCTCGGCTATCCCGACCTATCCGGGCTCGACCTGCTCGAACTCTTCGCCTTCGTGCATCCCGCCCGCTTTGTCGTACCCACGCCCAAGGGTCTGGCCCATGCCCTCGACCTGACCGAACCGGACGGCGAACCCGATGTCCCGCGCCTGTTGCAGGAAGCAGCCGGCAAGTTACTGGAGACTTGCGAGAGCCCGGAATGGCCGGAACGCGAAGGCGCTTGGACGGCCCTGCAATCGCTGGTGCGCATGCGCTGGCCATGGGCCACGCTGCTGGGCACGCGCATCGCCAAACCCCAACGCGCCGAGCGCTGGCTCTTTACGCGCCTGCCTGAGTGGGAAGAAACTGCTGACCAGCCCCAGCCCCGGCAGGTCGAACTGAGCGAAGCGGATGTCCTGCAACAGTTGCAGACGCTGACCGGCGCCAAGGCCGAGCAGCGCGAAGGACAGCGCGCCTATGCCGCCCAGTCCGCCGCCGCATTCTCGCCGCGCAAGGCATCGGGGCAGCCCAATGTGCTGCTGGCTCAGGCCGGAACCGGTATCGGCAAGACCCTGGGCTACCTCGCCCCCGCCTCGCTGTGGAGCGCCCAGTCGGGCGGCACCGTCTGGGTATCGACTTATACCAAGGCCCTGCAGCGCCAACTGCGGCAGGAAAGCCGCCGCGCGTGGCCGGAACGTCGGCCCGACGGCAGCCAGCCCGTTGTCGTGCGCAAGGGGCGCGAGAACTACCTGTGCCTGCTGAACCTCGAGGATGCACTGCAGGGCGGCTTTGCCGGACGCGCCGCGATCCTTGCCCAGCTCGTCGCGCGCTGGGCGGCATATACCCGCGACGGCGACATGATCGGCGGCGATCTTCCGGGCTGGCTCGGTACCCTGTTCCGCCAGCGCGGCATCACTGCCCTCACCGACCGGCGCGGCGAATGCGTCTATGCCGGGTGCCCGCACTACCGCAAATGCTTCATCGAGCGGTCATCGCGGGCCAGCGCGCAGGCCGATCTCGTGATAGGCAATCATGCCCTCGTCATGGTCAATGCCGCGCGCGGTCGCGATCACGCCGCCCGCCCCACCCGCATCGTGTTCGACGAGGGTCACCATGTCTTCGACGCCGCGGACTCCACGTTCGCGGCGGCACTTTCGGGCAGCGAGACGATCGAGCTGCGCCGCTGGGTGATCGGACCTGAGAAGGCCTCGCGCGGCCGACGGCGCGGTCTCTCCGCCCGGCTTGCCGACATCGTCAGCTACGACGAGGCCGGCGCCAAGGCCATCGCCGCCGCACGGGCCGCCGCAGAGGCCCTGCCCGGGGACGGCTGGATGCAACGGATCAACGAAGGCGCGCCGTCCGGACCGCTCGAGGACCTGCTCGCATCGGTACGGGCCACCGTCTATGCCCGAGACGAGAGCGGCGGACAGGAAGCCGGGTACGGTCTGGAAACCGAAGCTGCGGGCCTCGACGGCACCTTCATCGAAGTCTCGCAAGCCGCGCGCGAAGCACTTGCCGACTTGCGCCAGCCGCTGATGCGACTCGGCATGCGGCTGGAAGCCCTGCTGGAAGATTCGCCCGACTGGCTGGACGGCCAGGGTCGCGCCCGTATCGAGGGTGCCCGCCACTCGCTGTCCTGGCGCATCGACCTGCTTGCGGCATGGGAAGCCCTGCTCGACCGCCTGGGCGGTCCGGCCGATCCGGAATACGTCGACTGGCTGGCAGTCGACCGTTCGGAAGCGCGTGAGTTCGACATCGGCATTCACCGTCACTGGCTCGATCCGATGAAGCCCTTTGCCAAAGTGGTGCTCGAACCGGCGCACGGCGTCGTCATGACCTCGGCCACGCTGCGCGACGGCGACGACTGGGGCAAGGCGGTGGCCCGGTCCGGCGTCGAACACATCGGCGTGACCCCGCGCCTCTCCGCCCATGCCAGCCCCTTCGACTATGCAAAGCAAGCCGAAGTCCTGATCGTCACCGACGTCCCGCGCGGCGACATTCCGGCCCTTGCGGCGGCCTACGCGCGTTTGATCGAGGCCTCGCACGGCGGGGCACTGGGCCTCTTCACGGCGATCCGGCGCCTGCGCGCCGTGCATGGCCGCATTGCCGACCGACTCGCCCGCACCGGCCTGCCTCTATACGCACAGCACGTCGACCCGATCGACACCGGCACGCTGGTCGATATCTTCCGCGACGATCCGGCAGCCTCGTTGCTGGGTACCGATGCCTTGCGCGACGGTGTCGACGTACCGGGAGACTCGTTGCGACTGGTGGTGATGGAGCAGGTACCCTGGTCGCGACCGACCATCCTGCATCGCGCCCGGCGACTTGCCGGTGGCGGTGGCAGCTATGACGATGGCATCATCCGCGCCCGACTGGCCCAGGCTTTTGGACGCCTCATCCGCAGCCGCGACGACCACGGCCATTTCGTCGTACTTTCTGCTGCATTCCCCTCACGTCTGCTGAGCGCCTTTCCCGAAGGGACGCCCGTCCTGCGGATTTCTCTGGAGGAGGCTTTACATCGGGTCGCTGCCAATGCTTCAGAAGAAGCGTATAGACCCGATCACGCCGCCCGGCCCTGAATACGAGCTTGCCTGACTGATGAAGACCCTCGGCATTTTTCGCCACGCAAAGTCGGACTGGAACGATGCGCGCCTGCGTGACTTCGACAGGCCCCTCAACAAGCGTGGCCGCAAGGGGGCGGCAATCATGGGCGAGCATATCCGCAATGACGGCAGGACGTGGAAGCGCGTGCTGGCCTCACCTGCGGTTCGCGTCACCCAGACGATCGAACTTGCCTCCGAAGCGGCCGGATTGTCGCCGCCGGTCACGTGGGATCGCCGGATCTACCTCGCCAACTCGGCAACGCTGATAGACCTCCTGCGCGAACAGGAAGGCGATCCCGCCTCGATCATGCTGATCGGCCACAACCCGGGACTTGAGGACCTGATCTTCGATCTCGTTCCCGACGATGGCAGCAGCCCGTTGCGCGACATCGTCGAGGAGAAGTTCCCGACCGCAGCCTACGCCGTGCTGGAACTGGATATCGAGAGCTGGGACGATATCGACGAGAACTGCGCCCGGATCGTCCACCTCGTCCGGCCGAGGGATCTCGATCCCGAACTGGGACCGAGCCTCACCGACTGACCGAATTTGTCGAAAGCTGGGTAAACGCGAGGCAAGAGACGCAAGGCGTCTCAGGCTACCGCCAGTGCTGCTGCCAGTTGCGCACGAATCTGCCTGAGCTCACCGATGATGGCATCGCTTGCCGCGTCCGGGACCTGCGGCTTGACGTCAGGCGTCACGATCGCAGTGGGCGCCGGCTGGGAATCCTGATCCTCGATCGCCTTGCGTGCACCGCGTAGCGTGTAGCCTTCCTGGTGGACGAGACGGTTGATCTCGACCACAAGCGCCACGTCCTCACGACGATAATACCGCCGACCGCCGCTGCGTTTCACAGGCTGAAGCGATGGGAACTGCTCTTCCCAGTAGCGCAGGACATGCTGACGTATGCCCAGCGCCTTGCTGACCTCACCGATGGTTCGCAGAGCCTCCGGATCTTTTCCGTCATCGAAAACCGGGATGTCGGAAAAGGTATTCATCGGCTCTGTTCCTTCAGTCTCCGGCGATCCTGTCTTTCAGCATCTGGCTCGCCCGGAATGTCATAACCCGTCTTGGCGTGATCGGCACTTCCACCCCGGTCTTGGGATTGCGGCCGATACGTTCGCCCTTGTCCCGTAACAGGAATGTGCCGAATCCCGAAATCTTGACGTTCTCGCCCGAACTGAGCGCCGTCGACATGTGTTGAAGAATAGCCTCGACCATCGCCAGCGACTCCGCGCGCGACAGACCTAGCTTCTTGTGGATCGCTTCCGCGATCTCAGCTCGCGTCAATGTATCCGTTGAGCCCATCGAACCCGCTTCCCCTCTGAGCGCCAACCCCCGCGCTGATAATATGATTTAACAGGGAAAAAGGCAATCCTACGTCAATTAATGAACGCAGATAAACCTTAGGGGGTAGGTTCTCAGACTCGCAGCAGGCTCGCGCCCCAGGTGAACCCGCCGCCCATGGCTTCTAGGACGACGAGATCGCCTTCACGGATTCGGCCATCGCGAACGGCCTGATCGAGGGCCAGCGGCACCGAAGCAGCCGAAGTATTGGCGTGCTGGCCAACAGTCATGACGACCTTTTCAACCGGCAGGCCCAGCTTCTTGGCCGTCGCATCAAGGATACGGGCATTGGCCTGGTGAGGCACCAGCCAGTCGATGTCCGAAGACTGAAGCCCAACGTCTTCAAGCACTTCGTTGAGAACCTGGGCCAGGTTCACAACCGCGTGGCGAAATACTTCGCGGCCCTTCATGCGCAACTTGCCGACAGTCCCGGTAGTCGAAGGACCACCATCGACATAGAGCAATTCGTTGTGCGCACCATCGGCATGCAGGCGCGATGCCAGAATGCCGCGGGGCTTGTCGCTATCGCCCTGTTCCTGCGCCTCGAAAATCGCTGCGCCGGCGCCGTCACCGAAGAGCACGCAGGTCGTCCGGTCTTCCCAGTCGAGAATGCGCGAGAAGGTTTCCGAGCCGATGACGAGGGCACGATTGGCCATGCCGGAACGCAGCATCGAATCGGCTACGCCCACGGCATAAAGGAAGCCGGAACACACTGCAGCGACGTCGAAGGCGATGCCCCCGCCGCAACCGAGGTTGTTCTGAACGATCGTTGCCGAAGCAGGGAAGGTCTGGTCCGGCGTGGCGGTTGCCAGGATGATGAGGTCGATCGATGCCGCATCGATGCCTGCCGCTTCGATCGCCTTGCGCGCCGCATCGGTGGCAAGGCTGGAAGTCGTTTCGTCGGGCGCTGCGATATGGCGGTTGGAAATGCCCGTGCGCTCGACGATCCATTCGTCGCTGGTGTCGACCTGTGCCGCCAGTTCGGCATTGCTCACCGCGCGGCGTGGCAGGGCCGAACCGGTGCCGATCAGAACCGAGCGCCGGGTCATGCCCGCTCTTCCTGGTTCCGGGGCATGCGCAGCGAGGCTTCGCCTACGCGTGCTAGGTCGGCAGTGATCCGCTCGGTCACATTTTCCTCCAGGAGCCGCGCAGTCAGCGCAACGGCATTGGCCACGCCCGCAGCATTCGCGCTGCCATGGCTTTTCACGACGATGCCGTTCAGGCCAAGGAACACGGCGCCATTATGATTATTGGGGTCGAGATGGTGTTTTAGCAACTCGGTCGCCGGTCGCGAGATCAGGAACCCGATCTTGGATCGCAGCGAACTGGAGAAGCTGCGGCGCAGAAGGTCGCCGACGAATCGCGCCGTCCCTTCAACCGCCTTGAGGGCGATATTGCCCGAAAAACCGTCAGTCACGACGACATCGACATCGCCGCGGCAGACCTTGTCCGCCTCGGTGAAGCCGTCGAAGGACATGGAAAGGTCACCGGCCGCTGCCTTGAGCGTTGCCGCTGCATCGCGCAGCAGTTCCGTGCCCTTGATCTCTTCTGTACCGATGTTGAGCAGTCGCAGGCGCGGCTGTTCGCGGCCCGTCGCCACGCGGGCATAGGCAGCACCCATGATCGCGAACTGGACGAGATTGCGGCTGTCGCACTCGGTATTGGCACCGAGGTCGAGCATGACCACGTCGTTGTCGCCCAGCGTCGGCAGGAGAGCCGCAAGCGCAGGACGATCGATGCCCGGCATCGTGCGCAAGGTCAGCTTGGAAATCGCCATCAGCGCGCCGGTATTGCCGGAGCTGACGGCTGCCCCCGCGTCGCCGGCCTTCACCGCAGCGATGGCACGCCCCATGGACGTACCCTTCGCGCGGCGCAGGGCCTGGCTCGGCTTGTCCTCGCCACTGATCACACCTTCGGTGTGCAGGATCTCCGATGCACCGCGAAGGTTCGGGTGATCCTCGAGCGCGGCCTTGATCCGCGTCTCGTCGCCGACGAGGAGGAAATTGAAACGGTCATGGCGACGGCGCGCGAGTGCCGCGCCCTCGATCATGACGCGCACGCCCTCATCGCCGCCCATCGCATCGATAGCGATACGCGGCAGAGTCATGGGCAATCTCCGAACTTCGTCTGAGGTCTTAGATTTCGACCGCGACGATCTCGCGACCGTTGTAGTGGCCGCAAGCGTTGCAGAGGTTGTGCGGACGCTTCAGCTCGCCGCAGTTCGGGCACTCATGAAACGCTTCAACCTTGAGGGCATCATGGCTGCGGCGCATGCCCCGGCGGGACGGGGTCGTTTTTCTCTTAGGGACAGCCATTTTGGCACCTGTTCCTGGAAATGCGTTAATGTCAAAAAGGCCGCCGGGAACCGTCACCCGGAACCGGCGGCTTGCGAAGGCGCGCCTATAACCGATTTCTCACGAGTTGCAACCCGTTGATACCTCCCTCATGTAGCCAAAACCACATTGGGGGAGATGCCCGGGATGATTCTACAGACGACTCTGTGCCTTGCCGCTGCTGCTGCGGTCATCAATTTCTGGCTGCTCACGCGGGTCGGCAGACTGCGCATGGCGGCCAAGGTCCTGCACGGAGACGGCGGCAATGAAGCAATCGCGCGCCGGATGCGCGCGCAGCTCAATTTCGTGGAGAACACGCCCTTCGTCCTCATCCTGATCGCGGCGATCGAAATGAGCGGCAAGGCCGGTTCCTGGCTGGCGATCGTGGGCGCCATATATATGGCCGCGCGCGTCGCCCACGCCTTCGGCATGGACAGGTCGGACGCGAACCTCCTTCGCGCGGGCGGAATCATCGTGACCGTCCTAACCCTGCTGGGCCTTTCAGTGGTGGCGATCCTGATCGCGCTGGGCCGTCTCTGATCCGTCAGGACGCGCGGCGTGAAAGCGCCGCGTCGCTGACGTAGGGATTGTGGCGGCGCTCGTCGCCGAAGGTGCTGACGGGGCCATGGCCGGGCACGAAAGTCACATCATCACCCAGCGGCCAGAGACGCGTGGTGATCGATTCGATCAGATCGTCGTAATTCCCGCGAGGAAAGTCCCAGCGCCCGATGCCGCCCTGGAACAGGACATCGCCGACCATGGCGAACCTGCTGGGCGCGTGATGGAACACGACATGTCCGGGCGTATGCCCCGGACAATGATAGACATCGAGCGTCAGTTCGCCGACCTGAACCTGATCGCCATTCTCCAGCCAGCGGTCAGGCTCGAACGTATGCGCGTCCATGTTCCAGCGCGGTCCGTCGTCAGTGAGCTGGGCAATCCAGAAGCGATCCTCTTCCTGAGGCCCTTCGATCGGCACGCCCATTTCCTTGGCGAGTTCGCCTGCCATGCCGCAGTGATCGAGGTGCCCGTGCGTGACCAGCACCTTTTCCAGCGTCACACCGGTTTTCTCCAGTGCGGCCTTCAACTTGTCGAGATCGCCGCCGGGATCGACCAACGCCCCGCGCATGGTCTTGGTACACCACAATAGCGTGCAGTTCTGCTGGAGCGGGGTGACGGGAATGATTCCCACGCGCATCGGCGGTTCGGTCTGGGTCATGGGACGGGAAATGGCGGCCAATCTCTGCGATTGCAACCGTCCAGCCAACACGCTGGCGATCAGGCGCCACTTCTAAAGCCGGCCGCCCTTCCAGACCACACGCCCGATCACGTCGATGCTGTCCGCCGAACATTCGATGGGCTCATAGACCTTGTTGTCGCTGATGAGCCGAATGCGCCCGTTCGGACCGCGCTCGATCCGCTTGACCAGCAGGTTCCCTTCATGTCGTACGACGTGAATGCCCTCGCGAAGGCCACGCACTGTGCGGTCGACAAGTATCTCGTCGCCGTCCTGCAAGGTCGGCACCATCGAATCGCCGGCCACGGCAATCGCGCTCAGCGCACCGGGATCGAGCCCCATGCCGCGCAGCCAGCGCGGGGAAAAACGGATCGAGCCCACCAGCTCCTCCTCAACGGCGAAGGCACCACCGCCGGCCGAAGCGTCGACCGCAAGTCTGGGCACATCGACCCAGTCCTGACGCCTCTTGGAAGAAATTTCCTTCGGCTGTCCCAGGAGCGATTCGTCCACCCCGAAAAACCGCGCGAGCTTTCCGCGATCGCCTTCCTCCAGCTTTCGCGGGCTGCCCTTGCGAACGAACTGCTGGAGATAACTGGGATTTTTTCCGAGCATTCGCGACAGGGCGGAGAGACTGACGCCACGTTTCTCGGCCAGTTCCAGCAGCGCTCCGCGGGGATCGGTCATGTCCATTTTGTAATCCGTAGGTGAAGGAAATTTCCTAGACAAGTAGGATTTCGATTGGAACATATCATGAACAACGCAAACGAATCCAACACGGAAAGGATCAGGATCGATGCTTTTGCGTCAGATCGAACGCTTCCTGCGCCAGACGGACATGCCCTGCACCAAGTTTGGGCGGCTCGCGGCACAGGACCCGCGCTTCGTGGCCGACTTGCGCAATGGCCGCATTCCCCGCGCCGCCACAGCGGCACGGGTCGAGGAATTCATGCAAAACTACCAGGAGACCAATCATGCGCATTGACCCCGCTTCAGACCGCTCGATGCTCGACACGCTGCGAGCCCGCGCTTCAGGATCGGCCCGGCGCGGCCCCTGGCTGAAGCTCCTGTCCGACGTCCTCACTCTCGCCGGCCCGCAAGCGGAACTGCTGCGGCATGGGGAACGGCCCTGGAGCAGCGCCACCTTTTCGGGCAGCCGCCACAGCATCGCCCTGTCGTTTGCCGGTGAGCGCGCGGTCGACGCCGGAGAAGCGCTCATCGCTTCCCTGCCCGATCATGAGTTCGCCATCCCCGGCCACCTCGTCGCCGATGCCACGATCACCGGCGTCGATCACGAGAACGGCCCCGAACCGCGCATGACGGTCGAGGCCGAACTGCTCCTGCTAGAGGAGGGCTGATCGAGGCAAAAACCTGTCTCCGGGCGCTCAGAGCGCCCGGGACAGATCCTTGATCTCCGTGTTCAGGATGCGGTCGTTCTCCGAGTAGTCGACCGGACAGTCGATCACGTGAACGCCGGGAGTATCGCGGCAATGGGCCAGCAGTTCATTGAGGTGCTGCGCGCTTTCCACCCGGTAGCCCCTGGCGCCATAGCTTTCGGCATACTTGACGAAATCGGGGTTGTTGTAGGTCAGGCCGAAGTCGGCAAAGCCCATGTTCGCCTGCTTCCAGCGAATCATGCCATAGGCATTGTCATTGAGGATCAGCACGGTCAGGTTCAGGCCGAGGCGTACCGCGGTTTCCAGCTCCTGACTGTTCATCATGAACCCGCCGTCGCCGCAGATCGCCATGACCTTGCGCTCGGGATAGACCATGGCGCTCGCCATCGCGGAAGGAAGCCCTGCCCCCATCGTCGCCAGCGCGTTGTCGAGCAGGACGGTGTTGGGCTTGCAGGCACAGAAGCCGCGGGCGAACCAGATCTTGTAGACGCCATTGTCGAGGCAGATGATGGCATCGTCGGGCATCGCATCACGCACCTGCTGCACGAGGTGCGGCGGGAAGATCGGGAAGCGTTCGTCGGCCGCCAGCTTCGCGGTGTGCTCCACCTCGGCCTTGCGGAAGCCGAGCATGGCGTCAAAGTTCCACTTCTCCGACGGCACGATCGCTTCCTTGATCTGCCACATGGCATTGGCGATATCGCCGATCACCTCGATATGCGGGAAGTAGACCGGGTCCACTTCGGCCGTCTTGGTCGAGATATGGACGACGACGCGGTCATCGCGCGTGCCGTCGTTGTGCATGAAGAACGGCGGCTTCTCGATCACGTCGTGCCCGATATTGAGGATGCAGTCGGCGTCCTCGATGGCGCGGTGGACGAAGTCCCCGGCCGAAAGCGCCGCACAGCCCAGGAACTTGGGATGGCGCTCATCGATCACGCCCTTGCCGAGCTGGGTAGTGAGGAAGGGAATGCCGGTCTTCTCGACGAATTCGCCCAGCATCTTGCTGGTCATCTTGCGATTCGCACCGGCACCGATCACCAGCAGCGGCTTTCTCGCGTTCTGCAGAGCTTCGACGGCCTGGGCGATCGACTTCACGTCAGCCGTCGGGCGGCGGACGATCGAACGGCGCACGGGACGCGAATCGGTGTGCTCGTCGGCGATATCCTCGGGCAGTTCGATGTGCGTCGCGCCCGGCTTTTCCTCTTCGGCGATCCTGAAGGCTTCGCGCACACGGCTCGGGATGTTGTCCGAGGACGCCATCTGGTGCGCATACTTGGTGATCGGCCCCATCATCGACACGACGTCGAGGATCTGGAAACGGCCCTGCTTCGATTTCTTTATCGGCTTCTGGCCAGTAATCATCAGCATCGGCATGCCGCCGAGCGTCGCATAGGCCGCGGCAGTCACGAAATTGGTCGCGCCCGGCCCCAGGGTCGAAAGGCACACGCCGGTCTTGCCGGTATGCCGTCCGTAGGTAGCCGCCATGAAGCCTGCACCCTGTTCATGCCGGGTCAGGATGAGCTTGATCTTCTCCGATCGCGAAAGCGAGTCGAGAAAATCGAGGTTCTCTTCACCGGGAACGCCGAAAATGTACTCGACGCCCTCCTCTTCAAGGCACTCGATAAAAAGATCTGAAGCCTTGCGCTTGTCGCCCTCTGCCATTTCCGCTTTCCCCGTTCCTGGTTTTTTTCAGAGCCGGTATAGGACTATCCGGTCTCGCGTCATGCGCAAATACGCATTCCGGCGCAGCCTGCGCCCTGATGAATGGGCTAGCGACCTCTTCCTTTAAATAGGGCTAAAGCGGCAAAATCAGTTGCGCGCACGGAACAGCGAGACGCGCAGCGGGCGCCGCTGACCAGTCAATGGACCATGAAGTCCGCGTACCGCCCGCCGGCGCCGCCAAGCGACGGGGGCCAGGCGAAGGCCGGGCTCAGCCCAGCTTCCACTCCCAGCCAAGCGGATCGCCATCCATCGCCTCGACGCCTTTCGCGGCAAGTTCGTCGCGCAGGGTATCGGAGGCGGCAAAGTCCTTTGCGGCCCGTGCTTTCTTGCGCGCCGCCAGCGCAGCCTCGATTTCCGCTTCGGAGATGACCGCGTTCTTCGGGCGCAGACGCAGATCGGCGCGGGACGTTCCGAAGAGGCCGAGGCCGAGCACCGCATCCATGGCCTCCACCACCGCGCGCTTGGCCGCGGGATCGACCTTCTTCGCAGCAAGCACGTCTTCCAGCGCCGTCAATGCGACCGGGGTGTTGAGATCCTCGGACATCGCCTTTTCGAAGGTCTCGATCATCGCCGCGAGCTTGGGGTGCGAAGGCGCTCCGGCTTCAACGTCGGCAAGGCGTTCGGCGGCCATGATCATGCGCTTCAGGCGGGTAAGGGCAGCACCGAGGCCATCCCACGAGAACTCCAGTTCCGAACGGTAATGCGCCTGCAGGCACATCATGCGGTAGGCGAGCGGGTGATAGCCCCTGTCGATCAGGAGTTGCAGGCGAAGGAACTCGCCCGAGGACTTGCTCATCTTGCCCGAGCGCTCGACGAGGAAGTTGTTGTGCATCCATACGCGCGCCCCCGAATTGGCGGGAATGTCGAGCCCGTTGGTGCAGCAGAAAGCCTGGTTCTGCGCGATCTCGTTCGGGTGATGGATCTCGCGGTGGTCGATTCCTCCGGTGTGGATATCGAAGGGGAAGCCAAGCAACTTGCCCGACATGACCGAGCATTCCAGGTGCCAGCCCGGCGCGCCCGGACCCCACGGCGAATCCCATTCCATCTGGCGCTTCTCGCCCGCCGGAGTCTTGCGCCAGATCGCGAAGTCGGCCGCATTGCGTTTGCCGTCGACGGCCTCGATGCGCCCCTCGCCCTCCTCCGTCACGGCTCGGGCCAGACGGCCGTAGTCAGCCACTGTAGAGACGTCGAAGTAGAGGCCACTGTCGATCTCGTAGCAGTGCTTGTCGGCGATCTGCTTCGCAAACTCGATCATCTGCGGCACGTATTCCGTCGCTACCGACCACTGGGCGGGCTGACGAATGTTGAGCGCTGCGATGTCGGCCCAATATGCCTCGGTATAGTGGCGGGCGATGTCCCAGATGGACTGCGCCTTCTCGGCTGCCATCTTCTCCATCTTGTCCTCACCGGCATCGGCATCGTCGGTCAGGTGGCCGACATCGGTGATGTTGATGACGTGGGTGAGCCTGTAGCCCTTGTGGCTCAGCGTACGCCCGAGGATGTCGGCAAAGACATAGGCACGCATGTTGCCGATATGCGGGTAGTTGTAGACCGTCGGCCCGCACGAATAGACCCGCGCCTCGCCCTCATGGACGGGCTGGAACGGTTCCAACTGGCGGGTCAGGCTGTTGAACAGCGTCAGTGCATGGGCATCGGTCATGGCCGAGGGGCATTAGGCGGCGATACGTGGCAGTCAAGGTGCATGCGTGGGGCGCTGCGGGATCGAGGCACGCTGACGGAGCGCTACACGCAGATGTCACTCAGATTCACAGATAGCGGATTGCCGCCATTCACAGATCGACTGGGTTGGATGGCCACAGCTTTGTGCCTGCTGAGCGCGTACCACCAACCGGTTGGTGGTCCGCCTTCATCCTCGAAACGGATATCGCAGGCATCTTCGCTTCAATCCACAGATGCGGCTGCTTCCTCCAAGGCATCCCTGATGCAAGCGCCGGTAGGCTGGCGCGATGCCCGGTGCAGGGTCCTTGTCGACGATGGCGACTACGAAGGAGCGTGCCTCTTCCTGCAGCAAGCTGGCGGCACATTCTCGATCAAGCGTCCGGACCATATGCCGCTGATACACGAGATATCGCTCATAACAGTTGCGGTCACCGGTCCGAACCAGGCGGAAGTCAGTGGCTTGAGCAGCGCGGGCACTGTTTCTCGCTGGGGTGGAGCCCAACGCAGCCGAGAAGACGGGGCCCGTTGGGTAGGACAATCTGCGCCTACTGACAGGCCTGCGATCGCGGGCGGCTCAGGCGTGCGATACCATCAGCAAAGCGACGCCCACCGTGATCAACACGAAACCGGCCCATTCGCGTGCCGTCAGCCAGCGTCCGGAAAGTTTGCGTGAGACGAGGGCGACGATGGGCATTTCGATCAGGGCCAGCGTGCGCACATTGGCGGCGGCAGTCAGCGAGAAGCCGATGAACCATCCGGCGGAGGCGAGTGCACCCAACGCTCCGCCCGTGACCGACAATCGCCATTCGCGAATGGAGCCGAAGAAGCCCGAAGCGTCGCGCAGCACGAACCAGCCAACGAGGACGGAGGACTGGATTCCCAGCGAAACCACCAGCATCAGGAGGCTGCGCAGCATGAAGCTGCCCTCCGGGACGGCTTCGATCGAGGCCCGAAAGCAGATCGAGGTCAACCCGAAGAGTGCACCACTGACGACGCCCACTGCCAGCGGCTTCACCTCGAACAGCTTCGCTCCGCCGTCCCCCGGCCGCAACGAGGCCATGACGACGCCGAAGGTCACCACCAGGACCGCCAGCCAACTGCCGAGCGGAAGTCGGTCACCGATCAGGGCAAAGCCGAGGACCGCGACCGTTACCGGTTCGGTCTTGATATAGGCATAGGCGACACCGAAGTCGCGCTTCTGCATGACGACCAGCATAAGCGCAGTCGCCACGATCTGGGTCACCGAACCCACGGCCGACCATGCCAACGCATCGATCGGAACGGCTGCAAGCCCTTCCCCGGTCGCGAAATGGAAAATCCCCAGGAAGAGGATCGCAAGCGGCAAGCCGTAGATGAAACGCACCTGCGTTCCGCCCACGGTCCCGATCCGCGAAGCCAGCCGCGATTGCGCCGCGTTGCGCAGCACTTGGGCGAGCGCCGCGGCAAGGGTGAACGGCACCCACAGCAACGTTGAATCTGTCATCATCCCCCCGGAAGCGATCAAACCACGATCAGAAGCCGAGGAAGCTTACCTGTTCGTCGAGTGGCACCCGGTCGCGCTCGAACCGGTTGACAGGTGCATCCTCGTCGCGGTGGCCGATGGCCAGGCCGCAGAACAGGATGTGCGTCTCGTCGGAAACGCCGATGTGCTCCTTGATTACACGGGCATAGAGCGACATCCATTCCTGCGGGCAACTGTCCAGCCCTTCCTCGCGCAGCAGCAGCATGATCGACTGCAACCACATGCCCACGTCCGACCACTGCGGCGGCCCCATGAAGCGCTCGAAATAGCAGACCAGCAACGCCGGCGCGCCGAAAGAGAAGATGTTCGCCCGCGTGAAGGCTTCGCGGGCTTCGGCGTCCTCGCGCTCGATACCGAGCGCGCCATACATGCTGGCACCGACCTGCTGCAGCCGGGCCAGGTGGCGGGGCGACTGGTTTGGTTCGGAAAAGCTGTACTCGATCGGGTCCTGCGGCGCGGACGCCAGCATCTTTTCCTGCAGGGCCTTGAGCGGTTCGCCGGCCAGTACGGTGGCCTGCCAGGGCTGGAAATTGCAGCCCGACGGCGTCATGCGCGCCCGGTCCAATACGCGGCGGATCACATCGAGCCCGACCGCTTCATCGCGGAACGCGCGGATCGAGCGGCGGCTGGCGACAGCCTCGGATACTTTCATCATTCTTCCTCGAACAGGCCGGCGAGCTGTTCGATCATCGTGCCGCCGAGTTGCTCGGCGTCCATGATCGTCACCGCGCGGCGATAGTAACGGGTCACGTCGTGCCCGATGCCGATGGCGACGAGTTGGACCGGCGATTTCGCCTCGATCCACTCGATCACCTTGCGCAAGTGCGCCTCGAGATACCCTGCGCTGTTTACCGACAGCGTGGAATCGTCGACCGGCGCACCGTCTGAAATGACCATGAGGATGCGGCGATCCTCGGGCCGGGCGAGCATGCGGTTGTGCGCCCAGAGCAGCGCCTCGCCGTCGATGTTCTCCTTGAGCAGCCCCTCGCGCATCATCAGGCCGAGGTTCTTGCGCGCACGGCGCCAGGGCTCATCGGCCTTCTTGTAGATGATGTGCCGCAGGTCGTTGAGGCGGCCCGGGCTGGCAGGCTTGCCGTTCGCCAGCCATGCCTCGCGGCTCTGCCCGCCCTTCCAGGCTCGTGTCGTAAAGCCGAGAATCTCCACCTTCACGCCGCAGCGCTCCAGCGTACGTGCGAGCACGTCGGCGCTGATCGCGGCAATCGAGATCGGCCGTCCGCGCATCGAACCCGAGTTGTCGAGCAACAGGGTCACGACGGTATCCTTGAACTCGACGTCGCGCTCCACCTTGTAGGACAGCGACTGTCCGGGCGATACAACCACGCGGGCGAGCCGCGCGGCGTCGAGCAGCCCCTCTTCCTGGTCGAAGTCCCAGGAGCGGTTCTGCTGGGCCATGAGGCGACGCTGGAGGCGATTGGCAAGGCGCGTGACCACGCCCTGCAGCCCCTTGAGCTGCGCATCGAGATAGGCGCGCAGGCGCGTCAGTTCTTCCTCGTCACACAGTTCCGAAGCGCCGACCACCTCGTCGAAGGCCTCGGTGAAGACCTTGTAGTCGAAGCTGTCTGGAATGTCCGTCCAGGGCCGGTTGGGACGGACGGGAAGCATGCCCTCCTCGCCGTCCTGGCCTTCCTCGGCCTCCTGCATGTCGTCCGAGGCCTCGCCATCGGATTCGCTTTCGCCCTCGTCTTCTCCCTGGCTGGGTTCGGCAGCCATTTCCGCCGGCTGCTGCTCCTCGCCCGCGTCGGCGCCGTCTTCTTCCTGTTCGGTTTCCTCGTCGCCGTCGAGATCGTCGGAGTCCTCGGGCGGCTGCTCGATTTCCTCGGCGCGGGTCAGCTCGAGGTGCTGGAGCATGTCGAGCGAGAGGTTCTGGAAAGCCTGCTGATCGCCAATCGAATCGGCCAGCGCCTCGATATCGCCGCCGGCCTTCTCCTCGATCCAGTCGCGGATCATGTCGACGCCCGGGCGCGCAATCTCGGGGATCGGCTGTCCGGTGAGCTTTTCGCGCAGCATCAGCGCCAGCGCCGACTGCAGCGGCACCTGGTCACGCGATTCGGCGCGGGAAATGGGATCGGAGGCGATGCGCGCCTCCAGCGATGCATCGAGATTCTCGCGCATCCCGGAATAGCGGTTCGAGCCAAGCGCCTCGTAGCGCACCATCTCGACCGCGTCGTAACATGCCCGTGCCGAGGGTTCGGCGGGAGCATGACGCTGGTGCAACCTGTCGTCGTGGTGGCGCACCTTCAGCGCGAAGCTGTCGGCATAGCCGCGGGCCTGCATCGCCGCTCCGCGCGGCAGGTTGCGTCCGGGCATGGGTACCCTGAAGGTTCCCCCCGTCGAGCTTGGCGCATCGGCCGTCCAGTTGACCTCGATCTCCTTTTCATGGGCGATGGCGCGCGATGCGCCTGCCAGAACGGATTTGAAGCGGTCGGCTGGGGTCTCGTCACTCAACGGGAAGGAACCTTAGGAAACAGGGTGGATACTCAGATAGTCTGGCCGGTCTTGGCCCAGTCGGCAAGGAAGCCTTCGATGCCCTTGTCGGTCAGGACGTGCTTGAACAGGCCCTTGATGACGGCGGGCGGCATCGTAGCGACGTCGGCACCGATCTTCGCGCACTGCAGCAGGTGGATCGGGTGACGGATCGAGGCCGCGAGGATCTCGGTCTCGAATGCGTAGTTGTCGTAGATCAGGCGGATGTCCTCGATCAGCGAGATGCCGTCGAGACCGTTGTCGTCGTGGCGACCGATGAAGGGCGAGATGAAGCTCGCACCTGCCTTGGCGGCCAGCAGCGCCTGGTTGGCCGAGAAGCACAGGGTCACGTTGACCATGGTGCCGTCCGAGGTCAGCTTCTTGCAGGTCTTCAGGCCGTCGATCGTCAGCGGCACCTTGATGCAAACGTTGTCGGCGATCTTGCGCAGGATTTCGGCCTCGCGCATCATCCCTTCATGGTCGAGAGCGACGACTTCGGCCGAAACCGGACCATCGACGAGACCGCAGATTTCCTTGGTGACTTCCATGAAGTCACGGCCGGACTTGGCAATCAGCGATGGGTTGGTGGTGACGCCGTCCAGCAGGCCGGTTTCGGCAAGCTCGGCGATATCGGCAGTGTCGGCGGTGTCGACGAAAAACTTCATGGCGTGTTCCTATCGGCAAGGCAGGGAGCCGCACGGGCGATTCTGGCCCGATACGGCGATTCTGGCGCCGCTATAGGGAAGCACGCCTCCTGCGGCTAGGCCTACAGGAGCTTGAGCCCGGCAATCAGCACCGGATCGTGCGTCGCCTCCGGATTTTCGCGAATTTCCGATTCGGCGGCCCCGATCTCGTACCAGATCGCATTGTCCGCCTCGAGCGCAAGGGCATGGGCGGCGTCGGCGATGTTCACCCCGGTCAGAGAGGATATCGCCTCACTGAGGAACGGATCGTCGGCTATCCGCATCGCGCGGTCGAGCTCCGGGATCATCGCGTTGACAAGGGCCGGCCCCATCTGGTCGCGCAGATATGTCGTCGCGCCGGAATGGCCCGCGCGCAGCAGGGCAATGGCATCGGAAATCGAGATGTGGCGCACGGCATCGGCGACCACGGGCGCTGCCTTGCGGGCACCGTCCTCAGCCAGGTTGTTGAGCTGGTGCTGCAGCTTTTCGCGGAACAGGTTGCTGCGCAGTATACCCGAGAGCAGCGTCCCGGTCTTGCCGAACAGCACCGGCATGTCGATTCGCGCCACGGCGCTGTCCCAGAAGCCGTCCGGCTGGGTCAGCCGGGCGAATGCCTGCCGGGTCGAAGCCTCGAGCAACCGGCGCACCACTTCGACATAGCTGGGCGGGCCGAGCGAGGCACAGCCCGGCAAGGTCAGCGCAGCGCCTGCCAGGATACCACCCAGCACCGCGCGCCGCCCGGTCACGATCGCCTGCAGTTCACCCCCGATTTCATTCGATCCCCAATTCACAATCGCATGCTCCTTCACCTTCACGGGACCGGATGCCTATATGCCCCGGCAGATGAACCGTGTCCGACTCCTTGTCTTCAACGCCGCGCTGGGCGTCCTCGACTATAGCGTTCCCGAAGGGATGACCGTGGAGCCCGGCTCCGTGGTCGTAGGTCCGCTCGGTCCGCGGCAGGTACTCGGCATTGTCTGGGAACCGGAACGTCTGAGCGCGCAGGAAGTGCCCGACGCGAAGTTGCGCCCGCTTCTGGAAGTGCTGCCGGTACCGCCCCTGCCCGCCCGGCTGCGCCGCCTGATCGAATGGACGGCCGACTACTATTGCGCGCAGCTATCCTCCGTTGCCCGTATGGCACTGGGCAGCAGCGCAGCACTGCGGGGCGGCGGCACGACGACCGAGTATCGCCTTTCCGGCGAGGAACCCAAGCGCCTTACGCCCCAGCGTGCAGTGGCGCTCGATGCACTGCAGGGCGAGCAGGCATCGATCCGCGAGCTGGCCGAACTGGCCAGCGTCTCCGAGGGCGTCCTGCGTGGCATGGTGGGCGCCGGGCTGCTGGAGCCGGTGACGGTCGACCTCGACCGCCCCTATCCCCCGGCCCTGCCCGACTTCGACCAGCCCGAACTCAGCGAAGGCCAACGCAAGGCCGCCGACACCTTCGTTGAAGCAGTGAAGGCCCGCAAGTTCGCTCCTTTCCTGCTCGACGGCGTGACCGGCTCGGGCAAGACCGAAACCTATTTCGAAGCCGTGGCAGAGGCGATCCGCGAAGGCCGGCAGATCCTTGTACTCTTGCCCGAGATCGCCCTGACCGAGAACTTTCTGCGCCGTTTCGAGCAGCGCTTCGGAGTCTCGCCGGTGCAGTGGCACTCTTCGCTCAAGGCCAGCGAACGCCGCCGCGCCTGGCGCGCGATCGCCTTCGGAGAAGCGCAAGTCGTCGTCGGCGCGCGCTCGGCCCTGTTCCTGCCTTATCCCAAGCTGGGGCTGATCGTCGTCGACGAAGCCCACGAGGTCTCGTTCAAGCAGGACGACGGCGTACGCTACAATGCCCGCGACGTGGCCGTGATTCGCGCCAAGTTCGAGCAGATCCCGGTCATCCTCGCCAGCGCGACGCCCGCGCTCGAATCGATGCAGCTTGCCGAAGCCGGGGTCTATCGCAAGATCGATCTGCCGGACCGCTTCGGCGGCGCGACGCTGCCGCAGATCAACATTCTCGACTTGCGCCAGGAGCCGCCCGAGCGCGGACGCTGGCTCGCCCCGCGTCTCGTCGATGAAATGAAGGAACGACTGGCGCGCGGCGAGCAGTCGCTGCTGTTCCTCAATCGGCGCGGCTATGCCCCGCTCACCCTTTGCCGCAATTGCGGCTACCGCTTCCAGTGCCCCAACTGCACCGCCTGGCTGGTCGAACATCGTTTCTCGCAGCGCCTGGCCTGCCATCACTGCGGCCACGAAACGCCGGTCCCGGAGGCCTGCCCCGATTGCGGGACTGCCGACTGCCTCGTTGCCTGCGGACCGGGCGTCGAGCGTATTGCCGACGAAGTCGCCGAGATCCTGCCCGAGGCCCGCACGGCGCTGGTCACTTCGGACACCATGAACAATCCCGAAGCGATCGCCGAATTCGTGGCAATGGCCGAGGGCCGCGCGATCGACGTGATCATTGGGACCCAGCTCGTCACCAAGGGCTATCACTTCCCCGAGCTGACACTGGTCGGCGTCGTCGATGCCGACCTCGGCCTGGAAGGCGGAGACTTGCGCGCGGCAGAGCGCACCTACCAGCAGGTCGCACAGGTCGCCGGGCGCGCCGGGCGTGGCGAGAAGCCGGGCGAAGTGCTGATCCAGACCCGCCATCCGGAAGCCTCCGTGATCGCGGCGCTGGCCGCGGGAGACCGCGATGCGTTCTACGCGGCCGAGACCGAGGCCCGCCGCGATGCAGGCGCGCCGCCGTTCGGGCGCTGGGCCGCGATTATCGTCTCATCGGAAGACCTGTCCGAAGCCCAGTCCGCCGCCCGCGCCATCGGCGGCACCGCGCCCGACCATCCCGACATGCTCGTCCTCGGCCCCGCGCCTGCCCCGCTGTCACTGCTGCGCGGACGCCACCGCTTCCGCCTCCTGATCAACGCGCGGCGCTCGGCGGAACTGCAGCGCTACTTGCGCGAATGGCTCGACCCGCTGGAATTCCCGCGCGGCGTGCGCGTCCATATCGACATCGATCCCTACAGCTTCGTGTGACCTAGCCCCGGTCCGGCGCTTCCCGCTCGCGTTTGAGCAGTTCGCGCTTGATCGCTTCGCCATAGGCATAACCGCCAAGCGAACCGTCTGACCGGATCACTCGGTGGCAGGGGATGAGGACGGCGACATTGTTCGCGCCATTGGCCGAGCCCGCCGCACGTACCGCCGCGGGCTTGCCGATGGCCGCTGCGATCTGCGCATATGTACGCGTCTCGCCCGCAGGTATCCGCTGCAGTTCCTGCCAGACCGCCTCCTGGAAGGCGGTACCCTGAACGTCGAGAGGAATGCTGCGGGAATCGCCCGGCTGCTCGACCGCGGCAACGACCCGACGCAGAAGGCCTGCGAATTCCTCGCCGCCTTCCACCAGCGTGGCCTTGGGAAAGCGGGCGACCAGGTCCTCAAGTGCTTCCGCGAAGGACAGTCTGCACACGCCCTTGCCCGTGGCGGCCACGAGCATCTCGCCAAGGCTGGTCGGGACCACCGCCCAGTGGATCGTCACGCCCTTGCCCCCGTCACGCCACGCCGAAGGGCTCATGCCCAGCTTTCCCTCGCTGGCTTCGTAGAATCGAGAAGAAGCACCGAAACCCGCCTCGTAGATGGCCTCTGTCACGTTCGCTCCTCCGCTCATCGCATCGCCTGCCCGGCGCAGCTTCAGTGCGCGCGCATAGGCTGCCGGCGACAACCCGACCGCACGCTTGAACAGGCGCTGAAAATGGGTCGGGCTATATCCTGTCAGTTCGGCAAGCTCCTCTAGCGAAGGTGCCTGCTCTGCCTCCTTGATCCGGCCGATGGCCACCCGGAGAGCCTCTTCATCGCGCGAGACGTCACCGGGTCGACAGCGCAGGCACGGACGAAGCCCCGCTGCCTCGGCTGCGCGAGCCTCCTCGAAGAAGCGCACGTTCTCGCGCCGGGGATGGCGCGCCGAGCAGGACGGGCGGCAATAGATGCCGGTCGACAGTACCCCGGTCACGAACCGACCGTCGAACTTCCGGTCGCGCTCGAGCACCGCCTGCCAGGCGCGCTCCTCGTTCAATCCGGCTTCTGCAAGGCTCACTGATCCGCTCCATGGCGCTCTATGCGCGCTGCGAAACATCCATAGGCGGCATTGTGCACATGGATGCAAGCCACGTCACGATTGGCGAAGAGCCGGTCGATGCCGTCTTCCACCTTCCCAGGGCCAACAAGCAGGGCATCGACCATCATGCCGTCCTGCGCGAATCCCCTCAGCGACAGATGCCGCCCATCGAATACGGGAGGCAGGCAATCGACATAAGGTTCGCACTCTTGGGCAAGCTCACGAACGAATATAGCATGGGTGGTGCGATAGGGATTATCCACCGGATGGCTGACAAAGTTGAGCAGGAGCACGCTCTCGCCCCTGTCGGCATCGCGCAGGCTAATCCGGCACGGAAACCCCCGATCCGCGTCAGCGACTAGCCGCAGCCCCCCTATTCGCGCCAATTCCTGTCCATCCAACGAAAAATAGGGAGCGAACGAAGATCTCGGCAGACCCATGATTCGGTACGTCATCGCAGGCAACTCCACGGCTGTTTCCGCCATAGTTGCACCCCTGCAGAACCACCGCTTCCCGCGCCTTGCTTTTAAACCGCTTTTCGCAGCATTGTCTCCAAGCACCTTCGGGTGCCTTGCATCATGACAATATCGTCGCTATGCGCGCCCCGTCTGCGGGCCGGGGGGTGCGTTACTTGCGCACGTCCGTAACAGTGCCCCAGCCCACCCGATGTAAGGAAAGAACACGCGTGGAGAATTCCGGCGGCATAAAAGCCAGCTTGCAAGGGCGCTACGCTTCGGCGCTATTCGATCTTGCCAGCGAGAACGGCACCGTTTCGGCGGTTGAGTCCGACCTTGAGAAAGTCGGTCAGGCGATCGGCGAGAGCGCTGACTTCGCAGCACTGATTCGCAACCCGCAGGTGAGCCGCGAGGCCGCCGGAAAGGTTGTCGATGCCGTCAGCGGCGTTCTGGGCCTTTCGGACCTCACCAAGAATTTCCTGGGCGTGCTTGCGGCCAACCGCCGCCTCTCCGCCCTGCCCGAGATCATTCGCGCCTTCGCCGCGATCGCAGCCGCCCAGCGCGGCGAAGCGACCGCCGACATCACGTCCGCTCATGCGCTGACCGACGAACAGGTCGAACAGCTGCGCCAGAAGCTGGAAGTTCGCGAAGGCCGCAAGGTCAAGGTCAAGACGAGCGTCGATCCCGACCTGCTCGGCGGCCTTGTCGTCACTATCGGTTCCAAGCGCATCGACAGCTCGATCCGCACCCGTCTCAATTCGCTCGCCCAGGCCATGAAGGGCTAAGAAAGGCAGAACAATGGATATCCGCGCAGCAGAAATCTCGAAGGTCATCAAGGACCAGATCGCCAGCTTCGGCACCGAAGCCCAGGTTTCCGAAGTCGGCTCGGTTCTGTCGGTCGGTGACGGCATTGCCCGCATTCACGGCCTCGACAAGGTGCAGGCCGGCGAAATGGTCGAGTTCGCCAACGGCGTGCAGGGCATGGCGCTCAACCTCGAAGCCGATAACGTCGGCGTCGTGATCTTCGGCTCGGACGCCGAGATCAAGGAAGGCGACACCGTCAAGCGCACGAACACCATCGTCGACGTCCCCGTCGGCAAGGGCCTGCTCGGCCGCGTGGTCGACGCCCTCGGCAACCCGATCGACGGCAAGGGCCCGATCGAAGCCACCGAGCGTCGCCTCGTCGAAACCAAGGCTCCGGGCATTATTCCGCGCAAGTCGGTTCACGAGCCCGTGCAGACCGGCCTCAAGGCCATCGACGCCCTCGTTCCCGTCGGCCGTGGCCAGCGCGAGCTGATCATCGGTGACCGTCAGACCGGCAAGACCGCCGTTGCCATCGACACCTTCATCAACCAGAAGGATGCGAACAAGGGCAACGACGAGAGCAAGAAGCTCTACTGCATCTACGTCGCCGTTGGCCAGAAGCGCTCGACCGTCGCGCAGATCGTGCGTCAGCTCGAAGAAAACGGCGCGATGGAATACTCCATCGTCATCGCCGCAACCGCTTCGGAACCCGCTCCGCTGCAGTACCTCGCGCCCTACACCGGGGCCGCGATGGGCGAATTCTTCCGCGACAACGGCATGCACGCCGTCATCGTGTACGACGACCTTTCCAAGCAGGCCGTCGCCTACCGTCAGATGTCGCTGCTGCTCCGCCGTCCGCCGGGCCGCGAAGCTTACCCGGGCGACGTTTTCTACCTGCACAGCCGCCTCCTCGAGCGCGCGGCCAAGATGAACGACGACAACGGCGCCGGCTCGCTGACCGCCCTGCCGATCATCGAAACCCAGGCAGGCGACGTCTCGGCCTACATTCCGACCAACGTGATCTCGATCACCGACGGCCAGATCTTCCTTGAAACCGGCCTGTTCTACCAGGGCATCCGTCCGGCCATCAACGTGGGTCTGTCGGTGTCGCGCGTCGGCGGTTCGGCTCAGACCAAGGCGATGAAGAAGGTCGCCGGCTCGATCAAGCTCGAGCTCGCCCAGTACCGCGAAATGGCTGCCTTCGCGCAGTTCGGTTCGGACCTCGACGCTTCGACCCAGAAGCTGCTCAACCGCGGCGCGCGCCTGACCGAGCTGCTCAAGCAGAAGCAGTTCTCGCCGCTGGCCTTCGAAGAGCAGACCGTGTCGATCTTCGCCGGCACCAACGGCTACCTCGACGGCATCGCGGTCTCCAAGGTCACCGAGTACGAAGCTGAAATGCTCAGCTTCATGCACGAAAAGCACGCCGACGTGCTCGAACTGATCCGCACGACCAAGGACTTCGGCGACGAAGCCAAGGCGAAGACCAAGGCAGCGCTCGACGCGTTCGCCAAGCAGTTCGCCTGAGATTGACCTGATCTTCCGTTCCGGTCTGCCCGCGAGGCAGCCGGAGCGGAACAAGGAGAGAAACGAGTGGCTTCGCTCAAGGAACTCAAAGGCCGCATCAACTCGGTCAAATCGACCCAGAAGATCACCAAGGCCAAGCAGATGGTCGCCGCGGCCAAGCTGCGCAAGGCGCAGGCGGCGGCCGAGTCCGCGCGTCCCTATGCTTCGCGCCTCGCCGAGGTGATGGGCTCGCTCGCCAGCAAGATCACGGTCAGCGACAACAGCCCCAAGCTGCTCGCCGGCACCGGCAGCGACCAGATCCACCTGCTCGTCGTCGCGAACTCGGACAAGGGCCTGTGCGGCGCGTTCAACGCGAACATCGTCAAGGCCGCCCGCGTCAAGGCGAAGGAACTGGAAGCACAGGGCAAGACCGTGCTCTTCTACCTCATCGGCCGCAAGGGCCGCGCGGTAATCAAGCGCGAGTACCCCAAGCAGATCGCCAAGATGTTCGACACCACCGACGTGCGTGATCCGGGCTTCAACGAGGCCGAGAAGGTCGCGAACGAACTCGTCGCCATGTACGAGGACGGTCAGTTCGACATCGCGCACCTGTTCTACTCGAAGTTCCGCTCGGCGCTCGTCCAGGAGCCGACCAGCCAGCAGATCATTCCGGTCCCCGCACCCAAGGCCGCCGTTGCCGAAAGCGACGCCGTGGTCGAGTACGAACCGGACGAGGAAGACATCCTCGCTGCCCTGCTGCCGCGCTACCTGCGCACGCAGATCTTCGGCGCACTGCTTGAAAACGCCGCTTCCGAGCAGGGCGCGTCCATGACCGCCATGGACAACGCGACCCGCAACGCTGGCGATTTGATCAACAAGCTTACCATCCAGTACAACCGCAGCCGCCAGGCCGCGATTACCACCGAACTCGTCGAAATCATCGCGGGCGCGGAAGCGCTCTAAGACATCGCAGGCAAGGAAACCAAAATGGCCACCGCACCCGTGCTCAACCAGACCACTACCGGCAAGATCAGCCAGGTCATCGGCGCCGTCGTCGACGTGACCTTCGAAGGCGAGCTGCCCGCAATTCTCTCCGCGCTCGAGACCGACAACAACGGTCGCAAGCTCGTGCTCGAAGTTGCCCAGCACCTCGGCGAGAACACTGTCCGCACCATCGCCATGGACGGCACCGACGGCCTCACCCGCGGCCAGGACGTCGTCAGCACCGGCGCCCAGATCTCGGTCCCTGTCGGTCCCAAGACCCTCGGCCGCATCATGAACGTCGTCGGTGAGCCGATCGACGAGCGCGGCCCGATCGGTGCCGAGCAGTCGGCCCCGATCCACGCCAAGGCTCCGGAATTCGTCGACCAGTCGACCGAAGCCGCGATCCTCGTCACCGGCATCAAGGTCATCGACCTTCTCGCGCCTTACGCCAAGGGCGGCAAGATCGGCCTGTTCGGCGGCGCCGGCGTGGGCAAGACGGTTCTCATCCAGGAACTGATCAACAACATCGCCAAGGGCCACGGCGGCGTGTCGGTCTTCGCGGGCGTCGGTGAACGTACCCGTGAAGGTAACGACCTCTACCACGAGTTCCTCGACGCCGGCGTTATCGCCAAGGACGCCGAAGGCAACGCCACTTCGGAAGGTTCGAAGGTCGCCCTCGTTTTCGGTCAGATGAACGAGCCCCCGGGCGCCCGCGCTCGCGTCGCTCTCTCGGGCTTGACCATGGCCGAGTACTTCCGCGACCAGGAAGGCCAGGACGTTCTGTTCTTCGTCGACAACATCTTCCGCTTCACCCAGGCGGGTTCGGAAGTGTCGGCTCTGCTCGGCCGTATTCCTTCGGCCGTGGGCTATCAGCCGACCCTGGCGACCGACATGGGCGCCCTGCAGGAACGCATTACTTCGACCACCAAGGGCTCGATCACCTCGGTCCAGGCCATCTACGTTCCCGCGGACGACCTTACCGACCCGGCGCCGGCGACCTCGTTCGCGCACCTTGACGCAACGACCACGCTGAACCGCGCCATCTCCGAGCTCGGCATCTATCCGGCCGTCGACCCGCTCGACTCGACCTCGCGCGTGCTTGAGCCCCGCGTTGTCGGCCAGGAGCACTACGAAACCGCTCGCAAGGTCCAGGAGACCCTGCAGAAGTACAAGTCGCTCCAGGACATCATCGCCATTCTCGGCATGGACGAGCTCTCGGAAGAGGATAAGCTGACCGTCGCCCGCGCGCGCAAGATCCAGCGCTTCCTCTCGCAGCCGTTCCACGTGGCCGAAGTCTTCACCGGCATTCCGGGCAAGTTCGTCCAGCTCGAAGACACCATCAAGTCGTTCAAGGCCGTTGTCGACGGTGAGTACGACCACCTGCCGGAAGCGGCCTTCTACATGGTCGGCGGCATCGAAGAGGCCATTGCCAAGGCCAAGAAGCTGGCTGAGGACGCGTAAGTCTCATGGCACTGCACTTCGAACTCGTTACGCCGGCGAAGCTCGTCCGCTCGGAGGACGTCCACATGGTGGTCGTCCCCGGCACGGAAGGCGAGTTCGGCGTGCTCCAGGGCCATGCGCCCTTCATGTCGACGGTCGCCGACGGCGCCCTCAAGGTCTATCGGACCGAGAACGGCGCTCCGGAAGAGATCATCATCACCGGTGGCTTCGCTGAAGTCGGCGATACCGGCCTGACGGTTCTCGCCGAACACGTCGAAGGCTGATTTCGACAGCCAGAAACGCCGAAAAGGGGCGTCGCCGGAACACGGCGGCGCCCCTTTTCGTTGAAGGTGCGTGCTTGCCCTGCCCGTCAGCGCTTGCGGGCGGTAGGCGCGTGAAAGTCGTGTGGCTTGCGCGACACCCACGAGACGAACCTGGCGATCGCAGGCGCTGTGCGAAGTACTTCGCCTTCCTCCCCCAGCCGGGCGAGTTCGGCATTGCTGAAGGTCGCATGGATGGTGCGGTGGCAGATCGGGTGGACCGGCACGGTTGCCCTGCCACCCCGACTCTTGGGCACGGGATGATGCCATTCGACCCGCCGTCCGAGGGGGCGATCACACAGCCAGCAGTGGAGTGGTTCGGGGGGCATTGCCGTCAGTCTAATGCTCCGGCGTTCGTCCTGCCAAGAGCGGGAGTGAACCGGGTTGAAGACCCGGCCGGCCATGCAATCGATTTGTCCATCATTAGGAAGTTATCAAAGTTTCAACCTTAATCTTCGAACCCATCGCAAGGGATTAGGCCCGCAAAAATCACGCGGGCGCTGACAAGGTTGGAAGTCTCATGAGCGCATTCGGGCGGCGGAACGGTATTGGTGGCATGGGCCAGGGGGCCCGTCCTGCCTTCGGCGTAGCCAAGCCCATCAAGGGCGGATCGGCGACGGAAAAAGCCCCTCCTGCTGCACCAGGCGGTGCGCCGCTGCCCGGCGGCGACCAGTTCCCTCCTCTGCCGGGCGCAAGCCCCTCGGTCCCGCCGATGCGCGAGGATGCGATGTCACGGCTCGCCGACCGCGCCAATGCCGTTCATGAGCAAGTGGAGCAGAACGGCTTCGAAGCCTCGATTCACAAGATCAAGGAACAGGTGCTTCCGCGCCTCCTCGAGCGCGTCGATCCCGAGGCGGCGGCCACGCTGACCAAGGACGAGCTTTCGGAAGAATTTCGCCCGATCATCATCGAGGTGCTTGCCGAGCTCAAGATCACCTTCAACCGCCGCGAGCAGTTCGCGCTCGAGAAGGTGCTGATCGACGAACTGCTCGGTTTCGGTCCGCTCGAGGAATTGCTCAACGACCCCGACGTCTCGGACATCATGGTCAACGGTCCGAATCAGACCTACATCGAAAAGAAAGGCAAGCTGCAGCTCGCCCAGACCAAGTTCCGAGACGAGCAGCACCTGTTCCAAATCGCCCAGCGCATCGTCAACCAGGTCGGGCGCCGCGTCGACCAGACCACGCCGCTGGCCGACGCCCGCCTCAAGGACGGCAGCCGCGTCAACGTCATCGTGCCGCCGCTCAGCCTGCGCGGCACTGCCATCTCGATCCGCAAGTTCTCCGAGAAGCCGATCACCATCGACATGCTCAAGGACTTCGGTTCGATGAGCGAGAAGATGGCCACCGCGCTCAAGATCGCCGGCGCCTGCCGCATGAACGTGGTCATCTCGGGCGGCACCGGCTCAGGCAAGACGACGATGCTCAACGCCCTGTCGAAGATGATCGACCCCGGCGAACGCGTGCTGACGATCGAGGACGCGGCCGAACTTCGCCTGCAGCAGCCCCACTGGCTGCCGCTCGAAACCCGCCCGCCGAACCTTGAAGGTCAGGGCGCTATCACCATCGGCGATCTCGTCAAGAACGCCCTGCGTATGCGTCCGGACCGCATCATCCTGGGCGAAATTCGCGGCGCCGAGTGCTTCGACCTGCTCGCCGCCATGAACACCGGCCATGACGGCTCGATGTGTACGCTCCACGCGAACTCTCCGCGCGAGTGCCTTGGCCGTATGGAAAACATGATCCTGATGGGCGACATCAAGATCCCCAAGGAAGCCATCAGCCGCCAGATCGCCGAATCGGTCGACCTGATCGTACAGGTGAAGCGCCTTCGCGACGGTTCGCGCCGCACCACCAACATTACCGAAGTGATCGGCATGGAAGGCGACGTGATCGTCACCCAGGAACTCTTCAAGTTCGAGTACCTGGACGAGACCGAGGACGGCAAGATCCTCGGCGAATTCCGCGCCTCGGGCCTGCGCCCCTATACGCTGGAAAAGGCGCGCCAGTTCGGCTTCGACCAGGCCTATCTGGAAGCGTGCCTCTAACCGGTCGGAACGGACCTTCGAAACATTGAAGCGGCCTCGCTCTCCTGCAGGGCGGGGTCGTTTCGCATGCCCCTAGTTCACGCCGAGCCATGCCCTCCCGGAAATGCCGAGCAGCAGCACGGCCGCCAGCAGCGACCAGAAGAAGATCGTCGTCCACGGCATGAAACCGACGCTGTCGAGATTGCGCCGCTTCATCCGACGGCGGTCTCCGATCCACGCGACGAAGGCAAGGAGTGCAGCAAGCGCGCCTGCGGTTGCAAGAAAACGCATCGAATCATCCATGCCCTGCCCCTTGCCTCGCCGTAGCTGAGAGTTAAAGCGCTTATCCGTGCACCAAGCTGAGCGCCCCCTCCTGGCCATCGCGCTGCGACTGGCCGCCATGTCCATGCTCTCGACGATGTTCATGTTCATGAAGCTGCTCGGTGAGAACGGCGTTTCGATGCCCGAGACGATCTTCTGGCGGCAGGCCATGAGCGTTCCTCTCCTGCTCGGCTGGCTCTTTGCGACCGGACGCCTCCGGCTGCTCGCGACGCGACGATTGAAAGCCCATGCCACGAGATCGGTGATCGGGACGATGGGTCTTGTCTGCAACGTCGGCGCCGCCGTGCTGCTGCCGCTTCCGGTCGCCACCACTCTCGGGTTCACCGGCCCGCTGTTCGCAGTTCTGATCACTGCCCTTGTTTTGCACCAGACGGTCGGCAAGTGGCGCTGGACAGCTGTCGCACTGGGATTTGCCGGCGTCCTGATCATCGCCCAGCCCGGCAGTTCGGATATCCCGCCCATGGGTCTGGTGTTCGGCCTTGGTGCGGGAGTTGTCGTCGCCACCGTCAGCTTCCAGATCCGCGACCTTGCACGCACGGATGCCCCGATTGCCTGCGTGTTCTGGTTCGCGATGTTCGGCGCCCTGATCACGGCCGCGCTGCTGCCCTTCTACAGCCAGCCTCACGAGCCTCGCGTCTGGCTTCTGCTCGTGGGTACCGGCGCCGCCGGAACCTTGGCACAGACGCTGATGACGACTTCGCTACGCTACGGACAGGTCGCCACTGTCGTCGTCATGGATTACACATCACTCATCTGGTCGACGACCTGGGGCTGGCTGATCTTCGCCGATCTTCCGCCGACTGCGACCTGGCTGGGGGCGCCCGTCATCATCACGGCCGGGATCATCATCACCTGGCGCGAACACGTCCTGGCGCGCAACATTTCCGCGACATCTGCACTCGACGAAGGCTCCATCGAGCAGGCATCGGCAAGATCCCGGGGAACATGAGCGCCCACCGGGAGTTCCCTTGATCAACCCGGGCCCGGGATCGCTTGAATGCTGAAAGGGAATTACCGATGGTCAAGAAACTCGTTCTCGCACTTGCCGCAAGCGGCATCCTCTTCACTGCAACCGCCTGCAACACCGTAAAGGGCGCGGGCCGCGACATCGAATCGGTCGGCCAGGCCGGCGACGACGCGATCAATTGACGCCAATCGCTCCATGCACGCGCAGGGCCGCCCGCAAGTCGAGCGGTTCTGCCCGTGTGTTCACGATGACACGCGAGATCTTCCTTTCCGCAGCAGTACTGCCTAAATCCTGATTCAGCGGGTCCCGGACGACCGGAAGGCATGCCCGTTCAACAGGAAACAGAAATGATCAGGAAGCTCGTACTTACCCTTCTGGCTGGCACTGTCGTCCTTGGCGCAGCGGCCTGCAACACGGTTCGCGGTGTCGGCCAGGATCTCGAATCCGCCGCCAACACGGTCGACAAGGCCACCTGAGGCCTCAGGCCTCGACCGTCGCCTCGGGCGGTACAACGGCAGTATCGTGTCCTGGCCTGCGGCTCCACAACGAGGCCAGGAAACTGCCGATCAGAACATGCAGCACGGCGGAAATGGCCGCGGGGACAGGTGCAAGCGCGGCCTGCAACGGATTTGCGAACTGCCGCATGAAAGCAGGCGTCGAAGCCAGGCTCGCGCCCAGCCCGCTGTTCTGCATTCCCACTTCCACACTGATGGTTCGCGCGGACGCTTCGCTGAGGCCCAGCAGTCGGCTCAAGACATATCCAAGCCCGAACCCCGCCGCGTGCAGGGTAAAGACCGCGGCCAGCAGGATATTCGCATGGGCCTCGATCAGCGGCTTCGAGCGGGCGATGATGGCCGCCACGATCAGTACGACGAAAAGTACCGAAATGACCGGTGACACCGCGCTGGCCGCTTTCGTCACGCGCGGCAGGTAGCGGTTCATCAGGACCCCGACGATCACCGGCAACAGCACCACCGTCATCATGCCCCTGAACAGGTTCCAGCGGTCGATCTCGATGAAGACTCCGGCCAGCCAGCCCGTCAGCAACGGGGTCATGACAATGGCCACCAGTGTCGAGACCATCGTCATCGTCACCGACAGCGCCACGTTGGCGCGGGCGAGGTAACACACGACATTCGACGCGGTACCGCCCGGGCAGCAGGCCACGAGGATCAGCCCGACGGCAAGCCCCGCCTCCAATCCGAAGGCCCAGGCTACGGCGAAGCCGGCGAGCGGCATGATCGTGAACTGCAGGACGACCCCCGCAAGGACCTGCGACGGCATTGCCAGGACCCTGCGGAAGTCATCGAAGCTGAGGGTGATACCCATGCCCAGCATGATAACGCCGAGCATGACGCTGATCAGGGGCTGGCCGAAAGGCGCAAAACGCCCGTCGGCCACCCAGATGAAGTGATCGGGCATGAACCACGCCCAGGTTACGCCCAGCACGGTCCACAAGGCGAAAAGCCTCGTCACCCGATCCATCATCCGTCAAATCCCCCCGTCGGGCGGGTCAGCTCCCGCCAATCTCGCTTAGCGAGGGCTGTCCCGGCTCACCCGGTGCACCCTGCCACACGAGGACGGGCTTACGCGCTGCCTGCGTCTCGTCAAGACGGCGACGCGGTGCAAAGTGCGGTGCGGAGTGCAGGCTATCGTCGCCCGCCTTCGCCCGCTTAGCCAGACTGCGCAGCGAACCGATGAAGCGGTCGAGTCCGGCCTTGCTCTCGGTCTCGGTCGGCTCGACCAGCATCGCCCCCTTGACCACCAGCGGGAAATAGACCGTCATCGGGTGGAAACCCTCGTCGATCAGCCCCTTGGCGATGTCGAGCGTCGAGAAGCCATCGGCAAGGCCCGCATCACTGAACAGCGCCTCGTGCATGCAAGGGCCGCTCTTGGCGAACGGTGCCGGCAGCAGGTCCTCGCACGAACGCAGGACGTAGTTGGCGTTGAGCACCGCGTCCTCGGCAACCCGGCGCAGTCCATCGGCACCATGGCTGAGGATGTAAGTCAGCGCACGGGTGAACATGCCCATCTGGCCGTGGAAGGCGACCATGCGTCCGAAAGCGCGGCCATGGCCCTCGCCCCGGTTCTCTTCCTCGACGAGATGAATGCCCCCGTCAGGCCCACGGGTCACGAACGGCAGCGGCGCGAAGGGCGCCAGCGCTTCTGACAGGACGACCGGACCGGCACCCGGCCCCCCGCCACCGTGGGGCGTCGAGAAGGTCTTGTGCAGGTTGATGTGCATGGCATCGACGCCAAGGTCGCCCGGGCGCACCTTGCCGACGATCGCGTTGAAGTTCGCGCCGTCGCAATAGACATATCCGCCCGCCTCATGGACGGCATCGGCAATCGCCTTCATGTCCGGTTCGAACAGGCCGCAGGTGTTCGGGTTGGTGATCATCACCCCCGCCACGTTGGGTCCGAGCTTCGCCTTGAGCGCCTCGAGGTCGACGCGGCCGGCGGGCGTTGCAGGGATCGACTGTACCTTGAAACCGGCAAAAGCCGCCGTCGCCGGGTTGGTCCCGTGGGCGCTTTCCGGAACGAGCACGATGTCGCGCTTCTCACCGCGCGCGTCGAGCGCGGCGCGTATGCACAGCAGGCCGCACAGTTCGCCATGCGCACCGGCCTTGGGGCTCATCGCCACCGAAGCCATCCCGGTCAGCGTGATCAGCCAGTCGGCAAGCTGCTCGATCACTTCGAGCGCACCCTCGACCGACTTTTGCGGCTGCAGCGGGTGGACATCGGCAAAGCCCGGCAGGCGCGCCATCTTCTCGTTGAGGCGCGGGTTGTGCTTCATCGTGCACGAACCGAGCGGGAACGGCCCGAGGTCGATCGCGTAGTTCTGACGCGACAGACGCGTATAGTGCCGCACCGTTTCCGGCTCGGTGAGGCCGGGCAGGTCCGGTGCAGCCTTGCGCAGGAACTTAGACAGGCCCGCCGCGGGCGCGCGGTCGGGCTTATCGATATCGACGCCGCACTTGCCTTCCGCGCCCAGTTCGAAGCTCAGCGGCTCCTCGAGCATCAGCCCGTAATCGCCGCTGGAAGTTACGAATTTTTCCAAGGCTTCACCAGCCTCGCCCATGGTCGGACGCCAGCCCGCCGCGTTCACGCCGCTCATGCCGGCACTCCTTCCAGAACCGCTGCCAGTTCAATGGCAAGCGTCTCGATGTCTTCGTCGGTGGTCGTCTCGGTCGCCGCGACCAGCAGGCCATTGTGCAGGTCTTCCTGGGCCGGGAACAGGCGGCCGAGAGAGACACCGCCCAACACCTTGCGGTCGGCCAGTTCGCGCAGCACTTCGCGCGCATCACCGGGAAGGACCAGCGTGACCTCGTTGAAATAGGCATCGTTGAGGAGCGAGACGCCGGGGATCTGCGTCAGGCGCTCGACCACTGCCTGCGTGCGGGCATGGTTCACGGCCGCCAACTGGGCCAGGCCACTGCCGCCAAGCAGGGTCAGGTGAATGCTGAAGGCCAGCGCGCAAAGCCCGGAATTCGTGCAGATATTGCTCGTCGCCTTCTCGCGGCGAATATGCTGTTCGCGGGTCGAAAGCGTCAACACGAAACCGCGCTTGCCCTCGGCATCGACAGTCTCACCGCAGAGACGGCCCGGCATCTGGCGCACGAATTTCTCGCGGCAGCCGAACAGGCCGAGGTAAGGTCCGCCGAACTGCAGACCGACGCCCAGCGACTGTCCTTCGCCCACGACGATGTCGGCGCCCAGATTGCCCGGCGCCTCGATCATGCCCAGCGCAACGGGCTCGGTCACGACGGCGATCACCAGCGCGCCCTTGGCATGGGCCGCTTCGGAAATCGCCGCGAGGTCCGGGACGCGGCCGAGGATATCGGGATACTGGACGACGACGCACGAGGTCTTGTCGTCGATCGCCGCGATCACCGCGGCATCGTCAGGCTCACCCTTGAGCTCGCAGGAAAGCGAGGCGATCTCGTCCTCGGTGAACTTGGCCATGGTGCGCACCACTTCGCCGTAGTGCGGGTGCAGGCCACCAGAGAGGATCGCCCGATCCTTGCGGGTGATGCGCGCCGCCATCAGGATCGCTTCCCAGCACGCGGTCGAACCATCGTACATCGAGGCGTTGGCAATGTCGGTCCCGAACAGGCGCGCAACCTGGGTCTGGAACTCGAAGAGCACCTGCAACGTGCCTTGCGCGATTTCCGGCTGGTACGGCGTGTAGGCCGTCAGGAACTCACCGCGCTGGATGATGTGGTCGACCGAAGCCGGCACATGGTGGCGATAGGCCCCTGCCCCAAGGAAGAACGGCACCGAACCGGCGCTGAGGTTCTTGCCCGCCAGCGCGCTCATGTGCCGTTCCACGGCCATTTCGCTGGCATGCATGGGCAGCCCCTCGACCGGGCCGGAAAGCCGCGCCTCGGCGGGCACGTCGATGAAGAGATCGTCGACCGAGGCGGCGCCGATCACGTCCAGCATGGCGGCGCGATCGGCATCGGTCAGGGGCAGGTAGCGCAAGGGGCGTTACTCCGTACGATTCGATTGAGAATCAGAGGGTTTCGACAAATGCCTTGTACGCGGTCTCATCCATGAGACCTTCGAGCTCGGCAGGATCGGACAGGGTGATGCGGAACAGCCAGCCACCCTTCTCGGCATCGGTGTTGACCAGTTCCGGCTCATCGGCGAGCGCGGCATTGGCATCGGCAACAGTGCCCGAAACCGGCGTGTAGACGTCCGAGGCCGCCTTGACGGAATCGACGACCGAAACGGAATCGCCCTTGGCGACAGTGGCACCGGCGTCCGGCAGTTCGACGAAAGTGATGTCGCCGAGCTGGCCCTGCGCATAGTCGGTGATCCCGACCGTGCCGGTGTCGCCTTCGACTTCGATCCATTCGTGGTCTTCGGTAAAATAACGGGTCATCTGGGCAAGCTCCTCAGCGATGGTAGCGATGTTGGACGAAGGGCATCGGCACGACCTTGGCGTCGAGCCGCTTGCCGCGGATATCAATGGAAAGGGCCGTGCCGTCGGCGGCATGGGCCGCATCGACGTAAGCCATGGCGATCGGGTGCTGCAGCGAGGGCGAGAAGCCGCCCGACGTCACCACGCCGACTTCGGTATCGCCGGCAAGGACCTTGGCGCCTTCGCGGGCAGCCTGACGCCCATCGAGGGACAGACCGATGCGCTTGCGGGCAGTGCCTTGCGCCAGGTCGCGCTGGACGCGCTCGGCGCCGGGGAAGCCCCCTTCGCTGCGACGGCGCTTGTTGACGCCGAAGATAAGTCCGGCCTCGACCGCGCCGTGATCGGGCGACATGTCATGGCCGTAGAGTGGCAGCCCCGCTTCAAGCCGAAGCGAATCGCGCGCACCAAGGCCGATGGGCTTCACTTCCGGTTCGCCGCACAGCAGGTCCGCGACCTGCGCTGCTGCCTCGCCCGGAATGGATATCTCGAAGCCGTCCTCGCCGGTGTAGCCGGAACGGCTGATCCAGGCATCGACACCGCCCAGTGTGAAGCTTGCGCCCTTCATGAAGGTGAGCGCCGAAAGCGGCGTGTCGCCCCTGGCGTGCCGATCGAGCGCCGCGAAAGCCCTGGGTCCCTGCAACGCGAGGAGCGCGCTCTCGTCGAGGTGGTTGAGCGTCACTTCGTCGGGCAGCAGTTCGCGCAAGGAACCGATGTCGTCCCACTTGGTCGCACCGTTGACGACGAGATAGAAGCCGGTGTTCCAGCGGGTGACCATGAGGTCATCCAGAATGCCGCCTTCCTCGTCGAGCAGCAGCGAATAGCGCACCGAGCCGGTCTTGAGCGTCGAAAGGTCGATCGGCAGGGCCGCCTCGAGCGCCGCATCGAGATCGACCGGGGTATCTTCGGCGGGACAGATGCAGAGCTGACCCATGTGACTGACGTCGAACAGTCCGGCGCTCTCGCGGGTCCAGAGGTGTTCGGCCATGATGCCTTCGTACTGTACGGGCATCATGTAGCCGGCGAACTCGACCATGCGCCCACCCTGCGCGCGATGCCAGGCATCAAGCGGCAGCAGCAAGGGCTCGATCGGCTCGAGGTCCTGGTCGTCTTGGGGATTCACTAATTCGCTCAAGGCATAGCTCCGCACAGCAATGGCACACCGTTTTCAGGTGCCCCCTCTGTCACGGAAGCCTGAGAGCTTTGCCCCGGCACCCTTCAGCAGGGAATCCGGGCTTACACCTTCGGCGGCCACGCCCGAAACGGACGGGGCACTTTCCAGAGCGTCACTATCGACCGGCGCGGTCCTTTTGCCTGAGAGATTCCGGGGCGGTTGCTCCTTCGGCGCCTGCCATATCGATCCCTCTCAAGGGGCCGAATCGGCAGGTCTCTCCCGCGCTGTCAGCGACGCGACCACCCTTGAAAGAGGCTCAGGCGCAAGTCAACGCTCGTCACGCTGCGATGCAGTATTAATCCCCTGCCCGCCGCAGGACGCGCCGCATCGAGTCGAAATCGTGCACGAAGCGGCCCTGGGCCCTCTCCTGCACCAGCGCAAAGATCGTCCGCGCCACGGTCGCGGCACGTACCGAGCGGTATTTCCTCCACTTGCCGTGGAGCACCAGCATGTCGGCGATGGGGGCCAGCATCTGGCCAGCGCCTTCCAGCTTGCGCTTATCGGCCCGATGCCCGCGCAAGAGACCCGGCCTCAGGATATCGAGGCGGCGAAAGCCGAGCTTGCCCAGGTCTTCCTCGGTCTCGCCCTTGGTGCGCAGGTAGAAATTGCGGCTCGTCCGGTCGGCCCCGACGGAAGACACCGCGATCATGTGATCGATGCCGGCCGTGCGCGCAGCCTGCGCAACTTCGATGACGAGATCGTGGTCCACCGCCCGGAAAGCCGCCTGGCTTCCGGCGGCCTTGATCGTGGTGCCCAGCGCACAGACGAGAACGTCGGCCCGGGCCGCGCCGATGAGGGCCGACCAATCTTCCGGCAATCCCACGAGAACTTCGGTGCGCGCGCCCAGAGGCAGCGGGAATTCGCGGCGGGCGACGCTGACGACGCGCATGTCGGAGCGCCCCACGCTCTCGTCCAGAACGGCCGTACCGATCAGCCCGCTCGCCCCGACCAGGCAGATGCGATGTGCCGGAAGCGAGGGCTCCTCGCCCCGCTTCAGCACATCGAACAGGTCAGACATTGCGCAGGCCCTCGGGCGTGCGCCCATAGATCTGCGCATGACAGGTGATCGCGTAACGGTCGGTCATGCCGGCGATGTAGTCGGCAATGTGACGGCTGCGCTCGGGCTCGTGCCGGGGCATCGTATCGATCCAGCTCTCCTCCATCAGCACCGGCTCCTGCGAATAGGCGGAGTAGAGCTCTGCCAGCACGGCGCGCGCGCGGCGAGCCGTCTCAATCTGCTCGGGATGGTAGTAAAGCTTGTCGTACATGAAGCGCTTGAAGGCACGCTCGGCCTCGGCCAGTCCCGGCGAAAAGGCGACGAGCGCCCGATCCGCGCCGCGCACTTCATCGACGCTGCCCACGCCGACAAGGCGCTGCTGCGTCTCTGCAATGAGGTCATTGACCATGAAGCCGATCTGGCTGCGGATCAGTTCCGCCAGTTGCCGCTCGCGCGGCACCCCGGGATAGCGCCGCTCGACTTCGGCCCAGTGCTCGGCCACGAAGGGATGCGCGAGCAGTTCGTCGAGATCGAGAAAGCCTGCCCGCAAGCCGTCGTCGATATCGTGGTTGTCGTAGGCGATGTCGTCGGAAAGAGCGGCGACCTGCGCTTCCAGCGAGGCATAAGTGCCAAGCTCCAGCCCGTAAGCGGCGTCCAGTTCGCGCAGGGCCCAGTTCGGTTCGGTCACGGGGCCATTGTGCTTGGCCAAGCCTTCGAGCGTCTCCCATGTCAGGTTCAGCCCGTCATGCTCGCAATAGGGACTGTCGATGCGCATCAGCGTGCGCAGGCAATGCGCGTTGTGATCGAAGCCCCCGGCCTTATGGAGCGCGCTGTCGAGCGCCTCTTCGCCGGCATGGCCGAATGGCGGGTGGCCGATGTCGTGCGCCAGCGCCAGCGCCTCGGTCAGGTCCTCGTCGAGCCCGAGCGTGCGGGCAATCACGCGCGCGATCTGCGCAACCTCGAGGCTGTGGGTCAGGCGAACCCGGTAATGATCGCCGTCCGGCGCGATGAAGACCTGCGTCTTGTAGCGCAGGCGGCGAAAGGCGATCGAATGGATGATCCGGTCGCGATCACGCTGGTATGCACTGCGCGGCCCGCGGGCCACGGCGTTCTCCATCGGAAATTCGCGTCCGCGCGAATGGGCGGGGTTCGAAGCATAGGGGGCAAGGGTCAAGCGCAGGTCTTTCCCGGATCGGCTGTCGGAACTGGATCGTCTGCGCCGCCCTAGCGAGCAATCCCCACCTTGCACAAGGCCGCCGAGGTCGTCGTGACCAAAATGACCTTCGTGTCGTCCACCTCGCGCACCGCCCGCAACCACGCGCCCGGGGTCGGCTTGTCACCTTCGAGCGCCTGCAGCTTCATCAATTGCACGAAGCTCAAGTGCCGTACCATGCGTTTGGCCATGCAGGTCGACACCCGGGCCGACATGCCCGCTTCGAGCAAGGCCCCGCGCACGCGCCAGCCTGCGTAGAGGTGAGCGGACACAACCAGAAGAGCCAGAAGGCCCACGAGCATCAGCGCCCGCTTCACCAATTTCATCATGACGGGATGACCTGGCCTAGAGCGCCTTGACGATCTCTTCGACCATCTTCTTCGCGTCGGCGAGCAGCATCATGGTCTGGTCCATGTAGAAAACGTCGTTATCGACGCCCGCATAGCCCTGTCCGCCCATCGAGCGCTTGATGAAGAAAATCGTCTTGGCCTTGTCGACGTCGAACACCGGCATGCCGTAGATCGGCGAGGACTTGTCGGTCTTGGCCGCCGGGTTGACGACGTCGTTGGCGCCGATGATGAAGGCCACGTCGGCCTGCGCGAACTCGCTGTTGATGTCCTCGAGTTCGAAGACTTCATCGTAAGGCACGCTGGCTTCGGCAAGCAGCACGTTCATGTGACCGGGCATGCGCCCCGCGACCGGGTGGATCGCATACTTCACGTTGACGCCGTGTTCCTTGAGCAGGTCGCCCATCTCGCGCAGGGCATGCTGGGCCTGAGCCACGGCCATGCCGTAACCGGGGATGATGATGACGTTCTCGGCTTCCTTCATCAGGAAGGCCGCGTCCTCGGCCGAACCGCGCTTCCACGGGCGCTGCTCCTTGGTGCCGCCGTCGCCAGCGCCGCCAGCATCGGCGCCGAAGCCGCCGGCAATCACCGAGATGAAGCTACGGTTCATTGCCTTGCACATGATGTACGAGAGGATCGCACCCGAGGAACCGACGAGCGCGCCGGTGATGATCATCGCGGTGTTGTGCAGCGTGAAGCCCATCGCCGCCGCGGCCCAGCCCGAATACGAGTTGAGCATCGAGACGACCACCGGCATGTCCGCGCCGCCGATCGGGATGATCAGCAGGAAGCCAATCGCGAAAGACAGCGCAACGACGATCCAGAACAGCACATTTTCGCCCGGACCGGCCTGCCCCGAATTGGTGAACAGGCCCGTTAGCACGAGAATGAGGATCAAAGTACCCAGGTTGATGACATGGCGTGCGGGCAGCATGATCGGTGCGCCCGACATGTTGCCGTTGAGCTTGGCAAAGGCGATCACCGAACCGGAAAAGGTGATGGCGCCGATGGCAGCGCCCAGCGCCATTTCGACGCGGCTAACGGTCAGGATGTTGCCGTCAGCGCCGAGAATGCCGAAAGCGCCGGGATTGAGGAAGGCCGCCACGGCCACCAGCACGGCGGCCAGACCGACGAGCGAGTGGAATGCCGCAACGAGCTGCGGCATCGCCGTCATCTGGATGCGCCGGGCAATCACGAAGCCGACACCGCCGCCAATGACGATGGCGCCCACGATCTCGGGCAGGCTGGCGATCTCGTGCGTCATCAGCGTCGTGACGACGGCGATGAGCATGCCGAACATGCCGTAGCGATTGCCCTTGCGGGACGTCGCCGGAGAAGACAGGCCGCGAAGGGCGAGGATGAAGCAGACGCCCGCAACGAGGTAGGCGACGGCCACCCACGGGTTTACCGCATGGGTTTCCATTACTTGCTATCCCCCTTTGCTGCCGGCTTGTCCTTCTTCTTGTACATGGCCAGCATGCGTTCGGTGACCGCGAAGCCGCCGAAGATGTTGACGCTGGCAAGGACGACCGCGCCCAGCCCAAGCCACTTGGCCAGCGGGCTTCCCGCGGCGGCGCTGGCGACGAGCGCACCGACGACGATCACGGAGGAAATGGCATTGGTCACCGCCATCAGCGGCGTGTGCAGGGCCGGCGTAACCGACCAGACGACGTAGTAGCCCACGAAGCAGGCCATTACGAAGATCGATAGGATCGAAATGAAGTCCATCGTCGTGCCCCCCCTCAGGCCAGTAGGCGTGGATTGACGACCTTGCCGCCCTGCGTCAGGCGGATTGCGTCACCGATTTCCTCGTCGAGCACGGGCCCTCCCTGCTCCTTGTCCCAGAAGGCAGAGAGGAAATTGAACAGGTTGCGGGCGTAGAGCGCCGAGGCGTCTGCGGCGAGATGGGCAGGCGTATTGGAATAGCCCATGATCTTCACGCCGTGCTTTTCGACGACCTGATCGGGCACCGAACCCTCGACGTTGCCACCCTGTGCGACCGCGAGGTCGAAGATGACGCTGCCCGGCTTCATCGTCGCGATCTGGACATCGGAAATCAGCCGCGGTGCAGCGCGTCCGGGAATGAGCGCAGTCGTGATGACGATGTCCTGCTTGGCGATATGGCTGGAAACCAGTTCGGCCTGCGCCTTCTGGTATTCCTCCGACATCTCGGTCGCATAACCGCCAGCGCCTTCACCCTCGATCCCGGCGACATTCTCGACGAAGATCGGCTTGGCGCCCAGCGAGAGGATCTGTTCCCTGGTCGCGGCACGCACGTCGGTTGCCGAAACCTGCGCACCCAGGCGGCGTGCCGTGGCAATCGCCTGGAGTCCGGCAACGCCCACGCCCATGACGAAGACCTTGGCAGCGCTGACGGTGCCGGCCGCCGTCATCATCATCGGGAATGCGCGGCCATAGGTATCGGCAGCGGCGATGACCGCCTTGTAGCCCGACAGGTTCGACTGCGAGGACAGCACGTCCATCGACTGCGCACGGGTGATACGCGGCATGAATTCCATCGACAGCGCCTCCAGGCCCGCCGCCGCATAGGCATCGACGCGTTCGCGCTGACCGAACGGGTCCATGATCGCAACGACCCATGCCCCCGGCTTGACGCCGCTCAACGCTGCCGGATCGGGTCCCTGGACACCGAAGACGATGTCTGCGCCGGACAGCACTTCGGACGCCGGGCCGACTTGCGCCCCGGCGTTCCGGAATTCCTCATCGGAAAAACTGGCCACAGCGCCCGCACCGGCCTCGACGGCCACTTCGGCGCCGAGTGCCACGAGCTTTTTCACGGTCTCCGGCGATGCCGAAACGCGTGTCTCCCCCCTCGCGGTCTCTTTGAGGACCGCGATCCGCTGGCTCTGTGGCACAGTCAGATCAGGCGATCAGGCCGATGACGACCGCCACGACGGCGATGCAGATCCCGGTACCCCAGGTCGCCGCCTTGATGAAGCTGTTGTAGGTTTCCTGCGCGGCGCGCATGTCATTGCCCGAAGCCATGATTTCGTTCCCCAAGTAACGGTTTTTGTAATTGCTGACCAAGCTCTAGCTGCATGCTGCGCTGCACTCAAGCCCGAAGCAGGCCGACCTCTCACTTCTGCCAAGGCCACCACTGCGCCCCGGAATGAGACAGTTCAGGCTTAATCCCGTCTTTACCTGATTGCCCTAAGACTTTCGCAAGACACTGCAGAGGCTTGATACAAGGCGGGCAAATGGCGGATCTCGAACAGCGCCTACTCATGCTTATCGACGATGAGCCGGCGCAGAGCCGGTTGATCTCGGCCCTCGCCGGGCGCGAAGGCTGGCGCACGATCATCGTGCATGACGCGGAAACAGCAATTGCAACCCTGGGCACGCGCCAGGGCATGCAGCTATCGGCCATCATCCTCGATCAATGGGTGCCGGGCGACGATGCCTGCTCGTTGATTTCCGAGCTGAAGTCGCGCCGCCCCGCCCTGCCGATCCTGATGCTGACCGCCAGCACGTCCCCGCTTCTCGCCGTGGAAGCGATGCGCGCGGGTGCCGCCGACTATCTCGTCAAACCCGTTGCACCGGACCGGCTCATGCACGCGCTGCGCTCGGCCACGACCCGGGAAACGCCGCGTGACGAACTGGCACCGCTAACGGAAAAGATGCCGTCGAGCCCCGATTTCGAATCGATGATCGGGGCCTCGCCCAACTTCCGCAAGGCACTGGCGGTGGCCGCCAAGGCCGCGCGCGGCCACGGGCATGTCCTGATCGAGGGCGAAAGCGGATCCGGCAAGGAACTGCTGATCCGTGCCATGCACGCGGCCAGCCCGCGCGCAAAGTTGCCGCTGCGCATCGTGAATATCGCCGGGCTTGCGGGAAACTCGGTGGAAACGGCCCTGTTCGGGCATGAGAAAGGCGCCTTTCCCGGCGCGTTCGACCGCCAGGTCGGCGCATTGCAGCATTGCGACGGAGCAACGCTGGCGATCGACGAGGTCGACCGGCTGCCGCTCTCCGTCCAGGAACGCCTGCTGGAATCGCTGCGCCGTCACGACGTTCGCCCGATCGGCGCGCATCACTCCTTCCGCATCGATGTGCGGGTTATCGCCGCCAGCAATCTGCCGTTGCAGGACCTTGTCAGCCAGGGACACTTCCTGCCCGAACTGCTCGAAGTCCTCTCGCCCACCAAGGTGGAACTGCCCCCGCTGCGCGAGCGGACCGGGGACATTCCCGCCCTCACCCGCTTCTTCCTCGCCCGCATCGGCGAGCAGCCGGGCCTGCGCGAGCTGGGCATCACCGATGGCGCCCTGTCGCTGCTGGCCGCCTACGACTGGCCGGGCAACGTCCGTCAGCTTCAGGCCGTGCTGTTCCGAGCCGCAGTTTTCTGCGACGGCGACGCGCTGACGTCGGAAGATTTTCCACAGCTTCTCAACATACTGGGCACAGGTCCATCCACAGTCGCCGGGAACCCCATGCAGGAAAGCTCGGGGGTCATGCTCTACACGCCTGACGGCAACCTGCGACCGCTGGAAGACATCGAGGCCGACGTCATCCGCCTCGCGATCGGGCACTATCGCGGCCGCATGACCGAGGTCGCAAGGCGGCTCGGCATCGGACGGTCCACGCTCTACCGCAAGCTCAGCGAACTCGGCATCGACAACGCGGCCTGAGCAGGCCATATTCCGCGCCTGCGCAATCAAGGAGTTTCCCGACTTGGTCCAGTGACACCGCCCCGGCGGACTGTTCCCCAGCGACGCGGCATTCGTGCCGTGCGGACCATGTCATCTGAAGGAAATTCCATGCCCCGTTTCGAAGGCAAGACCGCGCTCATCACCGGCGCGGCATCCGGCATCGGCGCTGCCTGCGCCCGGCACCTCTGCACCCGGGGCCTGTCCCGTCTGATCCTAATCGACAAGGATGAGCAGGCCCTCGCCGCTTTCTCAGCCGATTGCGAGACAGTCCGGCATCATGGCGACGTCGCCAATCCCGCGTTGTGGACCAAGGTTACGGCAGGCCTCGACCGGCTGGACTGCGCCATCCTCAATGCCGGGCGGGCCGACAGCGCCCCGATCGTCGATCTCGATCTCGCGAACTGGCGCCAGGTTCTCTCGACCAATCTGGACGGCATGTTCCTGTCCCTGCAATGCGCGATGCGAGCGATGCAGGACGCGGGCGGCAGCATCGTCCTCACGGCATCGGTCAGCGGGATCAAGGCAGAGCCGGGAACCGCCGCCTATGGTGCGAGCAAGGCCGGCGTCATCCAGCTTGCGAAAGTAGCGGCCAAGGAAGGCGCCTCGAAAGGGATCAGGGTCAATGCCATGGCACCCGGCGGAGTCGATACGCCGATCTGGGACCAGGTGGCGATGTTCGGCGACTTCGTGGAACAGCATGGCAGCCGCGAGGCCGCAATTGCCGCGATGGGAGAACTGGCGACCCCGCTGGGCCGTTTCGCACGCAGCGACGAGATCGCCGGGCAGATCGCGTTTCTCCTGTCGGACGCTGCCGCGACGATCACCGGGACGGTGCTGGTCAGCGACGGCGGGTACAGCCTCTAGGCTGGATCCGTTTCCTCGCTGGCAGGATCGCTCAGACCAGTTGCGAAAAATCGGTCAGCGCCGCATCGCGCAGGCCCCGCCAGACGCGCGCCGCCTGCACCGTCTCGCGCACGTCATGCACCCGCACGACCTGCACCCCGGCATCGAGCGCCTTGAGCGCCAACGTCAGGGATCCACCGAGGCGATCGTGTGCGGGTGCTTCGTTCGAAAGCGCGCCGATCATGCGCTTGCGGCTCGCGCCGACGAGCAGCGGTTGGCCGAGGCCATGGTACAGCGGCAGGGCATTCATCAGCGCGAGGTTCTCGGCCAGGGTCTTGCCGAAGCCGATACCCGGATCGAGCAGGATTTTCTCTGCCGCGATGCCTGCAGCAACCGCCTTGTCGCGGGATTCGCGAAGCCAGTCGAAGACATCGAGGACGACATCGGCATAATCACCGTTCGCGTGCAGGTCCTCACCGCTGCCGGGAGCATGCATCAGCACCACCGGCGCACCGGTGCTGGCGGCGAGGTCCAGACTGCGCGGATCGTAGCGCAGCGCCGAGACGTCATTGAAGACATGCGCGCCCGCCGCATGACTGGCTTCCCAAACCGCGGGCCGGCGGGTGTCCACGCTGATTGCGGCACCCATCGCCGACAGGCGCTCTACCATCGGCACCACGCGCCTGATCTCGTCGCCTTCCCATACCGCTGCCGCGCCGGGCCTAGTGGATTCCCCACCCACGTCGATGATCGCCGCGCCGGCCTCAAGCATGGCCGAGGCATGGTCCAAGGCGACCTGCGGCTTGTCCATGAACTCGCCGCCGTCGGAGAAACTGTCCGGCGTGATGTTGAGGATACCCATGACCTGCGGCTGATCCAGCCGGATCGTGCGCTGGCCGCACTGTAGCGGGGCATGCGCCTTGCGCAGGTTCGTCCACTGCGTCTCGGCCTGCGCACCAAGTTCGGTGGGGAGTGCGGCCAGGACGCCGGGCATCTCGGCTGCCGAGACGCGTGCGCGCGACAAGACCTTGCCGTTTTCGCGCACGATGACCGCAAAGCGGCTGGCCCAGACCATCGAACCACCCAGACGGATGGCCTCGCCTTCCTCGCTTTGCGGGTTGTCGGCAAGGGCGATGGGGCGGATGTAGAGTTGCTTGGTCATGCCGCCCCCTTAGCCACTTGCGGCGCCATGCTGAACACGTTTCAGCATGGCGATACAGTCAGAAGGATGTGGGGATCACGGCTCGGTGGCGAGCAGGTAGAGCTGGCGCAGCGAGTCCAGCGGCTTGACCTCGCCTTCATGCTCGAGGTGCCAGAATGTCCAGCCGTTGCACGAAGGTGCACCCTGAAGCTGGGCACCGGCGCCATGGATCGAACCGTTGACATCGCCTGCCACGAGCGAACCGTCCGCACGCACGGTGGCGGTGAAGCGGCGCTTCTTGTCGAAGATCTGCGTGCCCGGTGCGATCCAGCCGGTTTCGACCAGCGTGCCGAAGGCGACCTTGGGCGCGGTACGCTTGGACTGCATCGTCTTGAGCGCGGATTCGTCGAGTTCCAGCGCCATCTCGATGCGTTCCATCGCCGCGTCGCGATAGTCGGATTCACGCTCGCAACCGATCCAGTCACGGCCCAGGCGCTTGGCTACCGCGCCAGTGGTGCCGGTGCCGAAGAACGGGTCGAGCACGACATCGCCCTTGTTGGTCGTCGCCAGCATTACCCGGTAAAGCAGCGCTTCGGGCTTCTGCGTCGGGTGCACCTTGCGGCCACCCTTCTTGAGACGCTCCTGCCCGCCGCAGATCGGCAGCACCCAGTCCGAACGCATCTGCAGTTCGTCGTTGAGCGTCTTCATCGCGCGATAGTTGAAGGTGTACTTCGACTTTTCGCCCATCGAAGCCCAGATCAGCGTCTCATGCGCGTTGGTGAAGCGGGTCCCCTTGAAGTTCGGCATCGGGTTCGCCTTGCGCCACACGATGTCGTTGAGAATCCAGAACCCCATGTCCTGCATGATCGCGCCAAGGCGGAAGATGTTGTGGTACGAACCGATCACCCACAGCGAGCCTTCGGGCTTGAGCACGCGGCGCGCCTCGGTCAGCCAGTCGCGGGTGAACTTGTCGTAGGCGGCGAAGCTGGAGAACTTGTCCCAGTCATCCGTCACCGCGTCGACGTGGCTGCCGTCCGGCCGCGAGAGATCGCCGCCCAGTTGCAGGTTGTACGGCGGATCGGCGAAGACCATGTCGACCGAGGCATCGGGAATGGTGCGCATCGCCTCGATGCAGTCACCGGGGATGATCTGACCCAGCGGCAGCAATTCCTTCGGCGTCGGCGCAGGCGCGCGCGCACGAATTCTTTCCTTGACGAGTACCTGCCCCATGGCCGTTCCGATGTCCCTTGTGCAATTCAGCCGCAAATCAGCTGTGGAAAGGGCATAAACTGAGTCTTTCCGGACTCGCCGTCAAGTCGCGACTCGTGGGGAATCCTGCCGATTCAAGGCGCAGGGCAGGAGAACAAAACGAATCCGACACCGTATATTGAGTCTGCAAGACCCCTTGCGACTCAAGATGTGGTGCCTGCGACTCGCCGGATTCGTGGATAAAAAATTGTTACCTGCGGCCCGCTTGCAGGATGTATTCTCCCTGTCGAACCACTGGGAGGCGATCGACATGGCACTCAAGGTCATTGGCGCGGGACTGGGCCGCACCGGCACGATGTCACTCAAGCTCGCGCTGGAACATCTGGGCTTCGGGCCATGCTTCCACATGATCGAGATCTTTTCCGATGGACGCCACCAGATACCGCTGTGGATGAATGTCACGGCAGGCAAACCGGACTGGGACACCATCTTCGACGGGTTCGCCTCAACCGTCGATTACCCGACCTGCAGCTACTGGCGCGAATTGGCCGCCTACTATCCGCAGGCCAAGGTCATCCTCTCGACGCGCGATGCGGAAGACTGGTTCAAGTCGGTGTCCCGCACGATCTTCTCACCCGGCAACCGGGCCAAGTTCAGCGAGCCGCCTCTCGACAAGGCCCTGAAACCGGCCGTTTTCGGACCTTTCGGCGATCGCATCGACGACCACGATTTCATGGTCGGCTACTTCCGCGAATGGGAGGCTGAAGTAATCTCGGCGCTTCCGCCCGGACGCCTTCACATCCATCGGCTCGGCGATGGCTGGGATGGCCTGTGCCAGTTCCTCGAGGTACCCGTTCCGGACGAGCCCTATCCCGTAGTGAACACGAGCAAGGACCTGGACGAAAGCGGGCTGGTCCGCAAAGCGGATATGACACCCGAAGAAGCCGAAGCGGTTGCGCGCGGCTACGCCAGCGCGATGCGCACCAAGGCTTTTGGCCCTTCTTCCGCCTGAGGCACCTCTAGACCGGCATTTCCAGCTGGGCCACGGGCGCGAAGCTGCGGCGGTGATGGACGGTCGGCCCGTGCCGGCGCAGCGCCTCGAGATGTTGTGCGGTCCCATATCCCGCATTGCGCTCCCACCCATAATGGGGATGGACCATAGCCAGAGACCGCATGATCGCGTCGCGGTGCTCCTTGGCGATGATCGAGGCCGCGGAAATGCACGGCTCCAGCGCGTCGCCGCCCACGATCGCCCGGGCCTTCCAGCGCCATTCCTCGCGCCGACCATGCGGCGTCATGTTGCCGTCCACCAGCACTTCGTCCGGTTCCGCGCCGATCTTCTCGCAGAGCCCGGCCACTGCGCGGGTCATCGCCAGCATCGTCGCGCCGAAGATGTTGAGTCGGTCGATCTCTTCGACATCGACCACGCCGACGGCCCACTGGCACCGCCGTTTGATCACTTCCTCGAGTTGCAACCTTCTGGATTTCGAGAGCTTCTTGGAATCGTCGAGCCCTGGCGGTCGAGGCTTGCACAACAGGACCGCTCCGGCCACAACCGGACCGGCAAGCGGACCGCGACCGGCCTCGTCGACACCGAATACGATACCGCCACTGCGGACTGTTCCTGAGACCAACTTACTCACGCAGGTGCCCATGCTCATTCGAAACGTGCTTGCTACGCTATCCCTTCTCCCCCTTTCCCTCGCAAGCTGCGGCGCGGCCGCAACCGGGGATAAGGCACAGAGCAAGGGCCCCTTCACGATAGAGGAAATGGGGCAGTTCGAAGAGCCCTGGGCGATGGATTTCGACGAGGAATCCGGCGCGCTGCTGGTGACCGAAAAGGCCGGAACGATGCGTCTGCGCCTTGCCGACGGCCGGTTGGGAAGCGTCACCGGCCTGCCCAAGGTCGACTACGGCGGCCAGGGTGGATTCGGCGACGTGATCTTCGCGCCGGGACAGAGCGGTCCCACGCTCGATGGCCGGATCGTCTACCTGAGCTGGGTCGAGGCAGGCAAGGGCAACACCCGCGGCGCAGCCGTCGGCAAGGCACGCCTGTCCTGCCAGGAAGAAACCGCCTGTGCACTGGACGGCCTCAAGGTGATTTGGCGTCAGAGCATCAAGGTCACCGGCCGCGGCCATTTCTCCCACCGACTCGCCTTCTCGCCGGACGGGCAGCACCTCTTCGTCAGTTCGGGCGAGCGCCAGAAGCTGACCCCGGCACAGGACCTCGGCAACAACCTTGGTTCCATCGTGCGGCTCCTGCCTGACGGATCTCCCGCCCCCGGCAATCCCTGGGCAAACAAGCCCGCGCCGACCAACCAGATCTGGTCCTACGGGCACCGCAACGTGCTGGGCCTCGCCTTCGATCCGCAAGGGCGGCTGTGGGACCTTGAACACGGCCCGGCCGGCGGCGACGAATTGAACCTTGTGGAGCCGGGGCGCAACTACGGCTGGCCGCTCGTCTCAAACGGAGATCACTACGATGGCAGGCCGATCCCGCGCCACGAGACGCGGCCCGACCTCGCCGCGCCGGCAATCAGCTGGAACCCGGTCATCGCCCCCGGCGACTTCATCTTTTACACCGGCGAGGCCTTCCCGGCATGGCAGGGGCAGGCCCTGATCGCCGCCATGGTCGATCCCGGCATCGTCCGGGTCCGGATCGATGGCGACAAGGCGATCGAGGAAGCGCGCTACTCCTTCGAGAAGCGGATCCGCGAGATCGAGCAGGCTCCGGACGGCACGATCTGGCTGTTGGAGGACGGCGAACAGCGCAATTCTGGCAAATTGCTCAAACTGACGCCGGTCAGGGAGTGAATTGAATCGACAAACGCCCGCGTCGCTCCTATCGGCGCGCGCCATGTCCGATAGTGCCACCATCATTCCGCTCGACAATGTCGAACCCGCCCTCGTCGAGGCCCTGCTCGACCGCGCGTTCGAACCCGAGCGACACAAGCGCACTGCCTACAAGGTACGTGACGGGGTGGACTGGCTCCCGGCGCTCAGCTTCGCTGCACTCGATTCCAACGACATGCTGGTCGGTTCGATCCAGTGCTGGCCGGTCGCGCTGACCGACCCGGAAGGCCGTGCGCATCCGATGATCATGGTTGGCCCGGTAGCCGTGCTGCCCGAGCTGCAGAACATGGGCTACGGCAAGGCGCTGATGTCGGCGAGCATGGCATGCATCGACGGCCGCGCGCCGCTGCCGCAGGTCATGATCGGCGATCCGGAGTACTATGGTCGCTTCTGGGGCTTCTCCAACGAAGGCACCGGCGGCTGGGAACTGCCCGGACCGTTCGAACCGCGCCGCCTGCTGGTGCGCTGCGAGAATCCGGCGGTGCTTCCGGCAAAGGGCATGCTCGGCCCCTGGCTGCGCTGATCGATCCCCGGAACCGCGCCGACTGGACCTTGGCGCGAAAAGCCCTATCTGGCATCGCACGACGATGCCTTACGAACCGCCTCCCGAACTCTCCGGTCTATCGCTGGCCGAAGTTGCCGAACTGGTGGCAGCCCGCAAACTGCCGCCCGTCTCGCAATGGGAACCCGCGCATGTCGAAGACAGCCACATGCGCATCGCGGCGGACGGGCTCTGGTATCACGAAGGCGGCGAGATCCGCCGTCCCGCCATGGTGCGCGCCTTCGCCTCGCTGCTGACGCGCGACGAAGACGGGCAGCACTGGCTCGTCACGCCCAGCCAGAAGCTGAGCATCGAGGTCGAGGATGCGGCCTTCATCGCCGTCGACCTCAAGCGCGAAGGCCGCGACATCGCCTTTCGCCTGAACACCGACGACCTGATCATCGCCGGCCCCGAACATCCCATCCGCAGCCACGGCGATCCCGATACGCCTGCGCTCTACCTTGCCGTGCGCAACGGCACCGAGGCCCGCCTCAACCGCAGCACTTACGCCCAGTTGGCCGAGATCGCGCTGGAGAACGACGAGCTGGCGGTGACGAGCGGCGGCGCGACCTTTTCGTTGACCCCGGCATGAGCGTGCTGTTCGAGGAGGTCTCGCGCCGCTTCGAGCGCGGTCACGTCGGAGAACCCTCGCGGCTGTGGAGCGATCCGCGCATCGCCAATATCGAGACGTTCAAACCCGCCGCGGTCCTGATCGCGATCACCGAGCGCAAGCGGCCGGGTATTCTCCTGCTGCATCGCCCCTCGACGATGCGGGCGCACCCCGGCCAGATCGCCTTTCCCGGCGGACGCATCGATCAGGGCGAAACGGCCATCGAGGCCGCGCTGCGCGAAGCCAACGAGGAACTGGGCATCGATCCGGCAAGAGTGCGCGTGGTCGGTGCCAGCGATCTGTACCGCACCGGCAGCGGCTATGAGATCACGCCGGTGGTCGCCGTCGTGCCGCCGGACATGGATATCAGGCCCAACCCCGCCGAAGTGGCGCAATGGTTCGAGGCCCCTGTCGACTTCGTGCTAGATCCGGCCAACCAGCAGACGCGAACGGTCGAATTCGAGAACTGCGCGCACCAATTCGTCGAAATCATCTGGTCCGAGCGTGGCCAGGACCATCGCATCTGGGGCGTCACCGGTGCAATCCTTCACAATCTCTCTTGCAGGCTGAACTGGAATGACTGACCGCCTCGCCGCCGAATGGATGCGGCGTGCCGATATCGTGGAACTGGTCGAGGTGCTTGGCCGCGACAACGCCCGCTTCGTCGGCGGCGCGGTGCGCGACGAATTGCTGGGCCTGCCGGTGAAGGACATCGACATGGCAACGACACTTCGGCCTGAAGACGTCATCGCCCGGCTCGATGCCGCAGGCATTCGCAACGTGCCGACCGGCATCGAGCACGGCACCGTGACGGCAGTCCTGACAGGCGGCCCGGTCGAGATCACGACCCTGCGCCATGACGTCAGCACCGACGGACGCCGCGCCACCGTGGCTTTCGCCAGCGAATGGCGTGACGATGCGGCGCGGCGCGACTTCACGATCAACGCCCTCTACGCCGATCCCCAAAGCGGCGAGATCTTCGACTTCTTCGAGGGCCTTCACGACCTGAGACAGCGCACCGTCCGCTTCATCGGCGATGCACGCCAGCGCATCCGCGAGGATCATCTGCGTATCCTGCGCTACTTCCGGTTCCAGGCCAGGTTCGGATCGCAACCTGCTGACCGGGAAGCGGAAGATGCCTGCGCCGAACTCGCAGCCACGCTCAAGGGCCTGTCGCGCGAACGGATCGGGATGGAGACGATGAACCTGCTCGGTCTGTCCGACCCGTCCCCGACCTTGCACCGCATGGCCGAACTGGGCGTCCTTGCCGTCATCCTGCCCGAGGCCGATCCCAAAGCCCTCGAGGCGCTTGTCGCGGCAGAGATGTGCCAGGCCATCGCACCCGATCCCCTGCGAAGACTGGCAGCGCTCCTGCCTGCGCAAGTGGCACTGGCCGAACAGGTGGCCTCGCGCTTTCGTCTCTCCGGCGCGCAGAAAAAGCGCCTGGCCACCGCAGCTGCACGGACGGAAGAACCGGGCACGCCGCGCGCCCTCGCCTATCGCCTCGGCATCGATGCAGCGCTCGACCGTCTTCTGATCGCCGGTGCCGATGCGTCATCGCTCGATGGCTGGGAGATCCCGCAGTTCCCGCTCAAGGGCGGTGAGATCGTTGCCAGAGGTGTCGGCGCCGGTCCCGAGGTCGCGCGCATCCTGCGCAGTGTGGAGGACCGCTGGATCGCCGAGGGTTTCCCCGACAGGGCCCGGGTCGATGCCCTGCTCGACGCGGAACTCGCCGACCGCGCCGCCTGACGCAATTCCCAAGTCTGGCCCGCCATCTCAGTCAGCGCCAGGCAAGCCGGGAAGTGGTATGATCCGCAAATGGAACTGTCCGCCTACATTTCGGACCTGACAGGCTACCTTGCCAGCCAGCCACTATTGGCGCTGGCCATGCTTGCGATCTTCATCGGGGTCGTGGGCGGCATGCTGCGTCGGTCCGCCCCGAAGCTTGGAGGCCTGCTGCGCGGTGTCAGCCATCTTGGCCTGGTGGCCGCCCTGCTCCTGACCATCGCGCAGGTCACCCGCTTCACCACCGATACCGACTTCGCCCTGCCCCAGTTCGGAATGCCGCGCCAGTCCGTGGAAGGGAACGAGACGCGCGTGCCGATCAGCGACGACGGGCACTTCTGGGTGACCGCCGAAGTCAACGGCGTGCCGCAGGACTTCCTCGTCGATACCGGCGCGACGATCACCGCGATCTCACCGCAGACTGCCGGGCTTTCCGGCGTGGACCCCAAACCGATCCGCCAGTCCATCGCGATGCGTACGGCCAACGGCGTGGTTCGCGCCGAAGTCGGCACGATCCGCGAATTCCGTTTCGGCAACATCGTCGCCCGCGATCTCGATACCGTGGTCGCCCCGGGCCTGGGCGATGCCAACGTGATCGGAATGAATTTCCTCTCGCGCCTTGCCAGCTGGCGGGTCGAGGGCCGGACACTGATCCTCGTCCCGAACCATCCGCAACCGGCCTCGGGATCCTGACCGCAGCCAGTCCCCGACAGCGTCGGTGGCGCTGTCGGTTTACTGGAACTTGTTGTCGCGCGGGAAGCCGTTGGGCGGCAGACGTCCCGCCGCGCCGCGCGCAACCTTCCACATCACCATTTCCTTCTCGGTCCGCGTACGCCCCGTATCGCCGCCCATCGTCCAGGACAGGCCGTCCTCGAGCTTGAGCGTCGTCACGTCGGACATGCCGCCGTCGCGATAGCGCTGCAGCGTCACGCCCTGCCCCTTGGCGAGGACCGGCAGTTCCTCGAGGCTGAAGATCACCAGCTTGCGGTTCTCACCGACGACCGCGACATGGTCGTGCTCGGGCGGGATCTCCCGCACGACCGCCAGCTTCACCCCCGGCTTGGTCGACATCACCGCGCGGCCCTTGCGGGTTTCGGCCAGGATCTCGTCGGACTCTGCAGCAAAGCCGCGGCCGATGTTTGAGGCCAGCAGCAACTGCGCCTTGGGACGATGCGCGAAAGCGGCGACGATATGGGCATCGGCATCGATATCCACCATCGTGCGGATCGGTTCACCGAACCCGCGCGCGCCCGGCAGCTTGTCCGCGCCGAGCGTGTAGAAGCGACCGTTGTCGACCCCGATGAGGATCTTGTCGGTCGTCTGCGCATGGAAGGCGAAAGCTGGGCCGTCGCCCTCCTTGAACTTGAAGTCGCCATCCAGCGCAACATGGCCCTTGGCCGCACGGATCCAGCCGCGCTGCGAAAGGATCACCGTCACCGGCTCCTTCTCGATCATCGCGTCCATCGAGAATTCGACCGTCGGCCTGGCCTGCGCGATCGTGGTGCGGCGGCGACCCAGTACCGTGGTCTCGGCGTAGTCCTTGCGCAGCGTCGTCAGGTCGCGCTTGAGACGGGTGCGCTGGCGTGCCGGGCTGTCGAGCAGCTTCTGCAGGTCTTCCTGCTCCTTGAGCAGGTCGTCGCGTTCCTGCCGCAGCTCCATTTCCTCGAGCTTGCGCAGGCTGCGCAGGCGCATGTTGAGGATGGCTTCGGCCTGCCTGTCGGTCAGGTTGAATTCTGCCATCATCACCGGCTTGGGCTCGTCCTCGGTCCGGATGATCTCGATGATCCGGTCGAGGTTGAGATAGGCGATGATGTAGCCTTCGACGAGTTCGAGCCGCGAGGCGATCTTGTCGAGGCGGTGGCGGGTGCGACGCAGCAGGATGTCGATCTGGCTGTAGACCCACTCCTGCAACAGCAGCTTGATGCCCATCACGCCCGGAGTTCGGTGCGAATCCAGCACGTTGAGATTGAGACTGAACTTCGATTCGAGGTCGGTGAGCCGGTAGAGGCTCTCCTTGAGCAGTTCGGGATCGACGTTCCGGCTCTTGGGCACGAAGACGATACGGATCTGCTCGTCGCTCTCGTCGCGGATGTCTTCGAGGATCGGCAGCTTCTTGTCGGCAATGAGCTGCGCGACCTGCTCGATCAGCTTGCCCTTGGCAAGCATGTAGGGGATCTCACTGATGACGAGCTGCCACTGCCCGCTGCTCAGCTTTTCGATGCCCGTCTCTTCCCAGTTGCCGTCCCCGTCCTTGCCGGTCGAGAAGCGCCCGCGCATCCGGAAGGCCCCCTTGCCGGTCTCATAAGCGTGGGAAATCGCCTCTGGGCTATCGACCACGAGGCCCCCGGTCGCGAAGTCCGGACCATGGAACACTTCCATGAGCTGGGCATGTTCGGCATGGGGATTGTCGATCAGCAGCAGCGTGGCATCGATGATCTCGGCCACGTTGTGGCTCGGGATCGAGGTCGCCATGCCCACCGCGATACCGGTGGCCCCGTTGGCCAGCAGGTTCGGGAACAGGCCGGGGAATATCTCCGGCTCGCTTTCCTCGCCATTGTAGGTGGGGACGAAGTCGACCGTACCTTCGTCCAGCCCCGACATGAGTTGGATCGCCGTGCGCGTCAGGCGCGCTTCGGTGTAGCGATAGGCCGCCGCGTTATCGCCGTCGATATTGCCGAAGTTGCCTTGCCCCTCAACCAGCGGGTAGCGCAGCGAGAAGTCCTGCGCGAGACGGACCATCGCGTCATAGACCGAGGCGTCGCCATGCGGGTGATACTTACCGATGACATCGCCGACGACGCGGGCGGATTTCTTGTAGGCGCTCGCCGGATCGAGCTTGAGCTGCCGCATCGCCCAGAGCAGGCGACGGTGCACCGGCTTCAGACCGTCCCTGAGGTCAGGCAGCGAACGCGCTGTAATCGTGGACAGGGCATAGACGAGATAACGCTCGGACAGAGCGGCGTCGAAAGGCGCATCGACGATGGCGTCGAAGGGATCGGATTCGTCTTCTGTCAAAGTCACCATGGTTTGCCAGCACTAGCAGTGCCGACCCGCGGTCCAAAGCCGCATTTCCCCGTTTTCCATAACTTGCCGCAAGGCTGCTCATTATCGTCGCCGCGCTGAGGTCATGTAGCCTTGCTCCAGGCTGGCAATCCAGGGGGCGGGGCGCCGGTCGAGCCCGATCACCGGACTGCCCCGCGAACGCGCCGAGCCGTTGGCGCTTCCCGGAACTGCGCCCGCTCCTCACCCGTTCTCCCTGCAACCCCTCAGCTCCAAGGAGATTCATCGATGACCAAAAAGGTCCTCATCATCGCCACCAACGGCTTCGAACAGTCGGAACTTCTCAAGCCGCGCGAGGCCCTTGAATCGGCAGGCATCGAAACGACTGTCGCCAGCCCGGAAACCGGTCAGATCAAAGGCTGGAACCACAAGGAATGGGGCGAAAGCGTGGATGTCGACATCGACATCGAGGACGTGCTCGCCAGCCAGTTCGACGCAATCGTCCTGCCCGGAGGACAGATGAACCCCGACAACCTGCGCATGAACCGCACGGTCGTCGATCTCGTGCGCACTTTCGTCGATGGCGGCAAGCCTGTGGCGGCGATATGCCATGGACCGTGGCTTCTGGCCGAGGCGGATTGCCTCGCCGGTCGCACCGTCACCAGTTGGCCCTCGATCCGCACCGACCTGTCGAATGCGGGCGCCACGGTCGTCGACAAGGAAGTGGTCGTGGACGGCAATCTCATCACCAGTCGCAAGCCGGACGACATCCCGGCCTTCTCCAGCGCGGTGATCGAAGCCGTCAACGCCATGGCCGAAGCGGCCTGACGCGACCTGCCCGTTCGCGGATCAGCCGATCTGCATGTCGTGAGAAACGCCGGGAATGCGCAATTCGATACCGTCGAGCGCCTCGGTCAGTTCGATCTGGCATGACAGGCGGCTGGTCCGCGTCACGCCGGCGGCAAGATCGAGCATGTCCTCTTCATCGTTGGAAGCGGGCTCCAGCTTCTCGAACCATTCCGGCGCCACGATCACATGACAGGTGGAGCAGGCCATCTGCCCTTCGCAGGTCCCTTCCAGCGGCATCCCGGCCGCTTGCGCCACCTCGAGAAGGCATGCCCCTGCTTCGGCCTCAACCGTAAGCTTGTTTCCATCGGCAGTTACAAATCGAACGCTCAGCAATTCAGACTCCCTGCGCCGCCGCCGCGGCATCTATTTGTGCGCAGGCATCCTCCAATTCCCGGACCTCAGTATATCTCCCGAATCCGAGACGGATAGAGGCTTTGGCATCCCTGTCGACAAGTCCGATCCCTTTCAGGACGTGACTGGTCCGTCCGGAACCGCTGGCACAGGCCGATCCTGCCGAAAAAGCGACCTGGCGCAACTCGGACATTAGTCGGGTCACGTCGAGCCCGGGCAGGCGCAGGTTGAGGTTACCCAGCCATCGACTTTCTTCCGATCCATTGAGCGTCCAGCGGCCGAGTATCTCGCGGGCCCGCTTCCACAGGAGCGCGACATGGGCCTCGTCTTCCTCCATGCGCGCCAACGATAGGGCCGCAGCCGCCCCGAAACCGGCACACAAGGCCGGACTGAGCGTGCCTGAACGCAATCCCTGTTCCTGCCCGCCACCGAGGATCAGCGGGGCGAGTTCCAGCCCGTCGCGGACCCAAAGCGCTCCGATGCCCTTGGGACCGTAGAGCTTGTGTGCGGACACGGCGATAATATCTGCATTGGCAGGCGGCGCGATCTTGCCCGCGCCCTGCACCGCATCGCACAGGAACAGCGCCCCGGCGGCATGGGCTGCATCGGCAAGCCGCCCCACCGGCTGAATCGTGCCAATCTCGTTGTTGACCTGCATGACCGCGACCAAGCCGATCCCTTGGCGGAGCGAGACCGCAGGATCGACCAACCCCTCTTCGTCGACGGGCAGGATAGTCGTGGCGGGATCGAGCGTCCGAGCCGTATCGAGCACTGCGGCATGTTCGATGGCCGAGACGGCAAGATGCCTGCGCCCCACACCGGCAAGCGCGAGGTTGAGCGCCTCGGTCGCGCCGGATGTGAAGACGACACGACCACCGGGCGGGAGAAGCGCGGCAACCTGATCGCGCGCCACTTCCACCGCCGCAGCGGCCGCCCGGCCCGGACGATGCGGGCTGTGCGGATTGGCGAAACCCATGGTGCCCGGCCCGCCAAGCCAGGGCCTCATCGCCTCGAGCGCTTCGGGCGCGAGCGGCGTCGTCGCCTGATAGTCGAGGTAGATCATTCCACTGCCTGCTTTCCGGCGATCTCGCGCCATGCGTCGAGGAAACGGTCGATGTCCGCCTCCTGAGTTTCCCGTCCGATGCTCACACGGATGACCTCGGAAGCCGCCTTGTCGTCCAGCCCCATGGCTGAAAGCACGTGACTGGTACGCAGCGAGCCCGAGGAACAGGCGCTTCCAGCCGAAACCGCTATGCCCATCGCGTCAAAGCGAATGAGCTGCGCGGCCGAGGATTTGCCGGGCATGCGATACCCCCCGATCGTCGGACTGCGTTTCGCATCGGCCGCAATCACCTCGCCACCGGCGGCGACAATACCCGCTTCCAGCTTGCCGCGCAGCCGCGCCGCTTCGCCCATCCAGTCGCAACCGGCATCCAGAGCCGCCGCCATCGCCAGCACGCCCGGCAGGTTTTCCGTCCCCGCGCGATAGCCGCGCTCCTGCCCACCGACCGGTTCGAGCAGCGCCCAGTCGCGCACCAGCAGCGCGCCAATTCCAATCGGCCCGCCGAACTTGTGCGCCGCGAGAGCGATCAGGTCGGCATCGGGGAGCGAGAGTTTTCCCGCCGCTTGCGCGCAATCGGCGAGGAGGATGCCGCCGCTCTCGCGCAGTTTCACGGCTATCCCGTCGAGCGGCTGGATGACCCCGGTCTCGCTGTTCACCTGCTGAACCGCAACAAGGCCATCGCCGCCCGCCGAATCCGCATCGACATGGCCCGAGGCGTCCACAGGCAAGCGCCGCGCATCACCGGCATGGCGCAGCACCGCTTCGTGTTCGACAGGAGAAACCGCGCGTAGCGGCTTCTTGCTGCGCCCGATCGCCAGCGCGAGCGCTTCGCTGGCGCCCGAAGTGAACACCACTTCGCCCGTCCACCCCAGCAGTTGCGCGATTCTTGCGCGCGCCTCCTCCAAGGCTGCGCGCGCCGCGCGGCCTTGCCGATGGGGACTGGAAGGATTGGCCCAGATCGCCGCTCCTTCGAGCCAGGCATCGCGCGCGGCAGGCAGGAGCGGTGTGGTTGCCGCATGGTCTAGATAGAGTGGTTTGGTCGACATCGCTTGCAAAGTTGTTTTCAGAGCAAAGGTTTCTATATAGCGAACCTCATCTTTTCCACTCCCGCAGGTGGCAGGCGATCAGGATCGCCGCCGGTTGGCGGGAGTTTCAACAGGTCAGGTCCCGAACGCATATGCCCGCAGTCATCTTCCCCGGTCCCGAAGGTCGCCTCGAAGGCCGGTTCCAACCCGCGCCGCGCCCGCGTGCGCCGGTCGCGATGATCCTTCACCCGCACCCGCAGGCGGGCGGCACGATGAACGACCGCATCACGCAGCACCTGTACAAGACGTTCGTGGCACGCGGCTTCGCGACCTTGCGCTTCAACTTCCGCGGCGTAGGCCGCAGCCAGGGCAGCTTCGACAACGGCATCGGAGAGCTTTCGGACGCAGCCGCCGCGCTCGACTGGGTGCAGTCGATCCACCCCGAAGCCTCGACCACCTGGATCGCGGGCACCAGCTTCGGCGCGCTGATCGGCATGCAACTGCTGATGCGCCGTCCGGAGATTCGCGGGTTCATCTCGATCGCTCCGCCGGCGAACATGTACGACTTCAGCTTCCTGGCGCCCTGCCCCGCCTCGGGCATCATCATTCAGGGCACCGCAGACACCGTGGTCACCCCGAATGCGGTACAGAAGCTGGTCGACAAGCTGCGCACGCAAAAACACATCACCATCCACCACGACGAGATTCCGCGCGCCAACCACTTCTTCGAGAACGAGATGGGCGACCTGATGCGCGCCGTCGACAACTACCTCGACATGCGCCTCGCGCCGGACTGCCCGATCAAGTAAGTGGGCATCGCCATGAAATTGCAAAGGCGTCGGATCATTCCGGCGCCTTTTGCTTGTCTGCCTGGGTGACGAGCGACTGGCCTTCGGAATTAGGCAATGTCCAGATCACGACATTGGCCGCCATAACTATGGCCAGGACCAGCATCAGCATCGCCTGCTTGCGGAAGCCTCCGCGACGAAACAGTGCGACGGCGCCCAGCACGAGGGCGATGGCGGTCAGCACGAGAAGGGAAATCGCGATATCCATACCACGCCCTCTAGCGCAGTGGGCATAGCCGCGCGAGCGCGTTTGACTTGTCAGATGGCCCCCGCCAACTTCCCGGCCATGACAAACACCCCCCCTGTTTTCAGCCACCCCCATGTTTCCAACCCGATGTCGCGCCGCTCGGCGCTGCATTTGCTTGCAGCAGGAACGGCGAGCCTTGCCCTTCCCGGCTGCGCCCGCTCGATAGCCGGAACGCCGCCGCCCCCTGCCCCTGCAACACCTGCAAGCCAGTCCGGAACTGCGCAGGCTTCGGCCCTGCTCGACAGGATCGCGTGGCGCCTGCTCGAACATGCGCCCGAAGCCGCGACCAGCCTTGGCGTCGACGAAGGCGAACATGCAGCGCTGCGCTATCGCCTCGAAGACCGTTCCGCAGCAGGCAAGGCCAGGCTTGCCCGGACCTTGAGCGAAGACCTCGCCCGGGTCGAAGCCGTCGACACCGCCGAACTCGATCCTTCCACCCAGACCAGCCTTGCCGTCGTCAGAAGCGCCTACCGGACCGCGCTCGACGGTCTAGCCCAGCCTTATGGCGACGTCGCCGTCGGCGGCTGGCGCAACACGCCCTATGTCGTGATCCAGAACGTGGGCGCCTATCTCGACACGCCGCGCTTCCTCGACGCAGATCATACGATCAAGACCGAGGCCGATGCGCAAGCCTACGTCGCACGGCTCGGCCAGATGGACCAGCAGCTCGACGGCGAGCTGGACCGGATGAAGGACGCGGCAGCGCAGGGGCTTGTCCCGCCCGACTTCCTGCTTGACCGGGCCATTGCGCAGATGACCGGCACGATCGCAGACGCGCGCGACAACGGTGGTGGCCTCGTCCATTCGCTGGTCAGCCGCACCACGTCGATCCCGGGCAACTGGGAAGCGCGCGCGAGAGAGATCGTTGCAAAGCGGACCCTGCCTGCGCTCGAACGCCAACTTGCCGAACTCAAGCGCCAGCGGACAATCGCCAAGGGCGATCCGGGCATGCGCGAGCGACCGGGCGGCGAAGCGTTCTACGCTTGGGCACTAAGGGCGAGCACCACCACGCAGGTACCGCCTTCCGAAGTCCACCAGCGCGGACTGGAGGAACTGGCAGCGCTCCACGCGCGCATGGATCCGATCCTCAAGTCTCTCGGCTATAGCGACGGTTCGGTCGGCATGCGCATGGCGGCGCTGGGCAAGGACAAGCGCTTCATGTTCCCCGGAGGCGATCCCGGCCGCGCCGAAATCCTCTCCTTCATTCGCAAGCGGATCGACTGGATCCGCGCACGGATGCCGCGCGCCTTCCGCGAAGTCGTGGCGGGCAATGTCGAGGTACGCCGCCTGCCGCTCGCTGAGGAACCGGGCGCGCCGACGGCCTATGGCGGTGCGGGTTCGATCGACGGATCGGTACCCGGCAAGATGTGGATCAACTTGCGCACTACCGACCTGCACCGCAAGTACGACCTGCCCACGCTCGTCCACCATGAGGCGATTCCGGGCCACGTCTGGCAGGGTGAATACGCCAACCGCCTGCCGCTGATCCGCTCGATCCTGGCGTTCAATGCCTATTCGGAAGGCTGGGCGCTATACGGAGAGCAACTGGCCGACGAACTGGGCGCCTATGACGACGATCCGGTCGGCCGCCTCGGCTACCTGCAGTCCATCGCCTTTCGCGCCTGTCGCATGGTCGTCGACACCGGGCTGCACACCAAGGGCTGGACTCGTGAGCAGGCCGTGCGCTTCTTCATGGAGAAGAACGGCAACAAGCGCGAGGAAGTGGTCAACGAAGTCGACCGCTACTGCTCATGGCCGGGTCAGGCCTGCGGGTACAAGATGGGCCACAGCGAGATCAACCGGCAGCGTGAACGCGCCATCGCCGCGCTCGGCAATGGCTACGACCTGCGGGACTTCGACCAGGCCGTCGTCGATGGCGGCAATGTTCCGCTCGACGTGCTGGCGGACAATATCGAACACTACATTGCGCGAATGAAATCCGCCTGACTTCTGCTTCCGGACGCGCGGCTTCCCCTTCGAGGAACCGCACGTCCGGGAGTGGCAGGCGGGGTCCCTTACTTCTTCCCGAAGAAACCTTTGGCCATGTCGGTCAGGTCGTCGATGGCGCTGCCATCACCATCCCTGTCGAAGATGGCAGAGAACCTGGCAGGGTCCCGGGCCACTTCACCCGCGAACTGGCTGAGCGAACCCTCACCGCCGATCGCAGTGATGACCTTCATGATGGTGTCGAGGTCGAGGCCGGTCCTGTCGGCGGCAAGCTGCGCCGTGTCGCCGGGTTCCTGATGCGCCATGCCAAGCGCGGCAATCGCCTTTTCGGCCATCGCCGGATCGATGCCCAACTGGCCCGCCAGATTGGCAACGTCCGCGTGTTCGCTCACCTGGCCGAGAATGCCGTCGAAAAGTCCCATGCGCCGATCTCCAGATTATCGAGGACGGCAGGATGCCGCATTACGGTGACGGTACAAGGACTTCTCGACGAACTGGCTTCGCTGCAAAGAGAAAGGCCCCGGAACCGCAGTTCCGGGGCCTCTTTCCCGTCAGTCCGTCAGGCGCCGGTCAGGCGGCCACGGGCGCTGCCTTGCGCACGCCTTCATCGACGTGGTCTTCGAACTGCTCGAAGTTGTCGATGAACTGCTTGACCAGGGTCTGAGCGGTCTTGTCATACTCGGCGACATCGGCCCAGGCACCGCGCGGATCGAGCAGCTTGCTGTCAACGCCTGCCACGGCGACCGGAACCTCGAAGCCGAAGTTCGGGTCTTCCTTGAACTCGGCATTGTTGAGGCTGCCGTCGAGCGCGGCGTTGAGCAGGGCCCGGGTCGCCTTGATCGGCATGCGCTTGATGCCTTCCATGGTGGCCTTGCCGCCCGACCAGCCGGTGTTGACGAGCCAGCACTTCACGCCGCCCTTGGCGATACGCTCCTTGAGGAGGTTGCCGTAAACGGTGGGATGACGCGGCATGAACGGCGCGCCGAAGCAGGTCGAGAAAGCCGCTTCCGGTTCGGTCACACCGATTTCGGTACCGGCAACGCGCGCGGTGTATCCAGAAAGGAAGTGATACATCGCCTGGTCCGGGGTGAGACGCGCGATCGGCGGCAGAACGCCATAGGCATCCGCGGTCAGGAAGATGATGTTCTTCGGAACCGGGCCGAGGTTCTTCTCCGAAGAATTCGGAATGAAGTCGATCGGGTAGGAACCGCGGCTGTTCTCGGCCAGCGAGTTGTCGTCGAGGTCGATCTGCCGGGTAACCGGATCGATCACCACGTTTTCGAGCACGGTGCCGAAACGCTTGGTGGTAGCGAAGATCTCCGGTTCGGCTTCGGCCGAAAGGCGGATCATCTTGGCGTAGCAGCCGCCTTCGAAGTTGAACACGGCCGTGTCGGACCAGCCATGCTCGTCGTCACCGATCAGGGTGCGCGATGCATCGGCCGAAAGCGTGGTCTTGCCGGTGCCCGAAAGACCGAAGAACACCGCGGTATCGCCATCGGGACCGATATTGGCCGAGCAGTGCATCGGCATGACGCCCTTGGTCGGCAGCAGGTAGTTGAGGATGCCGAAGACCGACTTCTTCATCTCGCCGGCATAGGCCGTGCCGCCGATCAGGATCAGCTTCTCGGTGAAGTTGACCGCGATGACGGTTTCACTGCGGCAGCCATGACGTTCCGGATCGGCGCGGAAGCTGGGCAGGTCGATGATGGTGTATTCCGGCTCGAAACCGTTCAGTTCTTCTGCGGTGGGACGGACCAACAGGGTGCGGATGAACAGGTTGTGCCAGGCGAATTCGTTGATGACGCGGACATTGACGCGATGCTCGGGCTGCGAGCCGCCGAACAGGTCGGCCACGTAAAGCTTGTCCTTCTCGGCGACGGCCTTGAGGAAATCTTCCTTGAGGGCGGCAAAATGCGCAGGGGTCATCGGGACGTTGGTCTTGCCCCACCAGACGGTGTTTTCCGTCTCGGTGTCCTTGACGATGAACTTGTCCTTCGCGGAACGGCCGGTGTGCTTGCCGGTTTCAACGACGAAAGGACCGTCTGCAGAAAGCATCCCCTCCCCGTTACCAACTGCGTGCTCAACCAGCGGCGCCGTGCCCAGGTTTGCGAAGATCTCGGCCTCCGTCTCGATGCCTTGGCGGGCGAGCGGGTAGCTAAGGGAAGCGGTCAATGTTTTCTCCTCCAAATTGACGCGTCTGCCAGCAGCGATTTTGGTCGACGCATCGACAATTCCTGAAAGGAATCGACCGGCGCATAATCGACACCTCCTTGTCCGTCAAATCTGTCAAAATTGAAACCTTCGTGCGGCGGATTACCTCGATATGCGAGCTTTTCGGCTGGACGATTGTCATGCACGCCCCGACCCGCTAACCAGCCCGTTGGAATTTGCAGCAAAGGCAAAATCACCGCGTCCATGGTCGATGCACCTCCATCCAACGGTCCTGCGAGCGAAGGGCAGACGCAACCGCCGATCGAGCAGCAGAAGTCGATCGCGCTCGTCGACGATGACCGTAACATCCTGACAACGCTCTCTATCAGCCTGCAGGCCGAAGGTTTCGCAACACGCGTCTATACCGACGGGGAAACGGCGCTGAAGGCCTTGCTCGATAATCCGCCGGACCTCGCCATCTTCGACATCAAGATGCCGCGCATGGACGGTTTGCACCTGCTGCAGGCGCTGCGCGAACAGTCAAGCCTACCCGTAATATTTCTTACCTCCAAAGACGAGGAACCCGACGAGGCCCTCGGCCTGGCCCTCGGCGCGGACGACTACATCACCAAGCCGTTCAGCCAGCGCCTGCTCGTTGCGCGGATTCGCGCGATCCTGCGCCGCAGCGAACTGGTGCGCGCAACGCCGGAGGAAGCGGTGCAGGAGAACCTGCCCGAGCCCGTCGTGCGCGGCCGCCTGCGCCTCGACCCGGCCCGCCACCTGGTCGACTGGGACGACAAGCCGGTTTCGCTCACGGTCACCGAATTCCTGATCCTGGAAGCCATGGCCCTGCGCCCCGGCGTGGTGAAGAGCCGCAACCAGCTCATGGACGCAGCCTACAGCGATGACGTCTATGTCGATGACCGCACGATCGACAGCCACATCAAGCGCCTGCGTCGCAAGTTCCGCGCCGTCGATCCCGAATTCGCCGCCATCGATACGCTGTACGGCGCCGGCTATTCGTTCTCCGATGGCTGAACCGACAGGCAAGCGCCGCAAGCACTCGCTGGCCGCGCGCCTCGGGCTGTCATGGCGCGTTTCACTCACAGCGCGCATCCTCGCGGTGAACATCATTGCACTTGCCCTGCTGGCTGGCAGCCTGTTCTACATCGACAGCTATCGCCGTGAACTGCTGGCCGAGCGTTATCGCCTGGCCCAAGCGGAAGCGGAAATCACTGCCAATGCCCTTGCCGGGGAGACACCGGAAAAGCAACGCAAGCTGATCCGCCGGATCGGCACCAGCCAATCGCTGCGTCTGCGCCTCTTCGGCACGGACGGCAGCCTGCAGATCGACAGCTTCGACCTTGCCCGGCCCTCCTATCGCCTGATCGACCCGGCCAGCGAACCCTGGCTGCAGGATGCCGCCCGCGCGCTTGATCGCGGCATGGATTTCCTGCTCGGTGCGCCGCCGATTCCCGACTATCGCGACCCGGCGGACAGCAACGCCGGCGCCTGGCCCGAGATCGCCGCCGCACTGGCCGACGGGCGGACCGAGATCGGCCACAAGGCCGCTCCGGACCAGACCCCGGTCATCATTGCGGCCACACCCGTCGGCAGCACCGGCATGGCCCTGCTCGTCACCCGCAATGCCCGCGACATCACCGAAAACGTGCGCATGGCGCGCCAGACCCTGGCGATCATCGTCGGTGCCGCGCTGGCCGTCTCGATCCTGCTTTCGCTGTTTCTGGCCCGCACCATCGTCGAGCCCTTGCGCAAGCTCGTGCGCGCCGCCGTCCGTGTGCGGCTCGGCCGTGACCGCAGTGTCGTCGTCCCGCGCCTGCCCGACCGCCGCGACGAGATCGGCCTCCTCGCCCGCGCCATTTCGGACATGAGCGTGGCCCTGCGCCAGCGTATCGACGCGGTCGAAAGCTTCGCCGCCGATGTCGCGCATGAGCTCAAGAATCCGTTGACTTCGCTCCGCAGCGCGCTGGAGAGCCTGGACCGCGTCGACAAGCCGGACTTGCGCCGTCAACTCCTCGGCATTGCCAAGGACGACGTGCGCCGGATCGACTTCCTCGTCACCGAGATCGCCGATGCAAGCCGCATCGATGCCGAATTGAGCCGAACCGTCTTCGAACCCGTCGACATGGGCCAGATGGTCCGCGGCCTCGTGGCCGAACGCGACCAGCGGGGCGTCAACGGGACCTGCACCATCGTTATCGGCCGTGAAGGGACCGCTCCGCTCACGGTTGCCGGCGATCCTCCGCGCCTCGAACGCGTGCTGCAGAACCTGCTCGACAATGCCGTGTCGTTCTCGCCCGATCACGGCACGATCGAAGTGGCCCTCTGTGCGAAGGACAATCGCGTGAAGATCAGCATTTGCGACCATGGGCCCGGCATCCCCGCCGATGCGCGCGAGCGGATATTCGAGCGTTTCCATTCACTGCGCCCTTCCGGCGAGGAATTCGGCAAGCACAGTGGGCTGGGCCTGGCGATCGCCCGAACCATCGTGGAGGCGCATTTCGGCCGGATCTCGGCGAACGACCGGCCCGACGGCGGCCCCGGCGCCAGTATCGAAATTTCCTTCCCGGCATGGCAGGCCGGATGACGGCCACCGGCGAACCCATCACGCGGCAAGCGACCTGCGTTGCGATTGACGGGCGCGGCGTGCTGATCGAAGGACCGCCGGGCAGCGGCAAGACCAGTCTCGCGCTCGAACTGATCGATCGCGGCGCTCTGCTCGTGGGCGATGACGGGGTACTCCTTCGGACCGAAGGCTCGCGCCTGATTGCCAGCCCGCATCCCCGCACCCGCGGCATGATCGAAGTGCGCAACCTTGGAATCCTCGAGTTTCCCTGCACCGACGGTGTACCGCTTGCACTGGCCTTGACCCTGGACGCCAAGGCCCCGCGCTTCATCGAGCGAGCCGGGACGCACGAGATCGCCGGAATCGCCTTGCCGCACTTGCGCACCTGGCCGGAAGGCGGGCCGCTTGCGATCAAGGCCGAACTCGCGCTCAGGCACTTCGGCCTGCATTTCTGAGCTCGGGCATTCAACAGGATCGCGCCACGCCCCCTTTCATTTCCCGGTCATCGGGCGCAAACAGCCGCAGATGACAGTCGAGTCCGGCAAAGAAGCTCCCGAGGTCGCAAAACAGCGCGTACTCCTGGTTACCGGCATGCTGGGTGCCGGCAAGACGACAGCCCTGCGCGTGCTCGAAGACCTTGGCTGGGAAATCATCGACAACTTCCCGATCCGCCTGCTCAAGGGCCTGATCGAGACCTCTCCCGGAGACGGCCACGGCACGCCGCTCGCCATCGGCTTCGACAGCCGCACCCGTGGATTCGATCCGCAGCGGATCATTCGCCAGGTCCAGACCCTGGGCAAAAGCGGCACGATCGAACTTACGACGCTGTTCCTCGATTGCTCGGGCCGGGAACTGGAGCGTCGCTACAACGAAACGCGGCGGCGCCATCCGCTGGCTTCGGACGCCCCGGCTTCGACCGGAATCCGGGCCGAGCGCGAACTGCTGACCCCGCTGCGTCGCTGGGCCGACATCCTGCTCGATACCACCGATTTCAGCTCGAACGACTTGCAGCGCACGATTCGCGAACAGTTCGCCTCGAGCGCACCGAACGAACTGACGGTGACCGTCTCCAGCTTCGGATTTTCGCGCGGGATGCCACCTGTCGCCGACCTCGTCTTCGACATGCGCTTCCTCAACAATCCGCATTGGGACACCGATCTGCGGCCGATGACCGGGCAGGATCAACCCGTGGGCGAGTACATCCGCAAGGACCCCGCGTTCGACGAGGCATTCAACCGGATTCGCGATCTCGTCCTTTTGTTGCTGCCGCGTTACGCGGCGCAAGGGAAGGCGTACGCCCACATAGCCTTTGGATGTACCGGAGGGAGACATCGTTCAGTATTCGTTGCCGAACAGTTAGCTGCGGCCTTGCGTCAGAATGGATTTTCCCCCACATTGCTGCACCGCAACTTGGGCTCGCGAGCAGCCGATCTTCTGGAAGGAGGTCTGCGGCGTGAAGGATAACTGGAAAACCCAAGGGCGAATGCAGGTATTTCGGAGCGCTCTTCCCGCATGATCGGTATGATTCTGGTCACTCACGGCAATCTCGCCGAGGAGTTTGTTCACGCCATGGAACACGTCGTCGGCGATCAGCCGGCGGTGGAGACCATCTGTATCGGTCCCAATGACGACATGGAAAAGCGCCGCGGGGAGATTGCCGACGCGATCAAGGCGGTCGACAGCGGTGAAGGCGTCATCATCCTGACCGACCTGTTCGGCGGCACGCCATCGAACCTCGCCATTTCGCTGATGCAGGCAGGCAAGGTCGAAGTGATCGCCGGTATCAACCTGCCCATGCTCATCCGCCTCGCCAAGGCGCGCGCCTGCATGCCGGTGCGCGATGCCGTGGCCGCTGCGCGCGATGCCGGACGCAATTACATAACAATAGCTTCGGAATACCTGGGACAGGATGCATGATCGATTGCCGTGAGTCGGTGCTCATCGTCAACAAGCGTGGGCTCCACGCACGCGCCAGCGCCAAATTTGTGAACCACGTCGCCGACCTGCCCGGTTCGGTCACCGTCACCGTCATCAAGGACGGTTCGGAAGCTTCGGGCGGATCGATCCTCGGCCTGATGATGCTCGGGGCCGCCAAGGGCGACACCATCGAAATTGCCTGTTCCGGCGAAGGTGCCGAAGGTGCGCTCTCGACGCTCGCCTCGCTCGTCAGGGACGGCTTCGGCGAGGATTGAAGCCAGTGGCCACGCGCCGCACGATTACCGGATTTTCCAACCCGCTGGTCAAGTTCCTGCGCTCGCTGCGCGAGAAAAAGCACCGCAAGCGGGAAAAGCGCTTCCTTGCCGAAGGATTGCGCCTGCTGACCGATGCGCGCGAATGCGGGATCGTGCCCGAGATGCTGGTCATGGCGACCGGCCGCGATCCGCACCCGCTGCTCGACGCGCTTGAAGACGCCGTGGCCGCAGCGGGCGGCGAGATCGTCGAGATGGACGTCGATATCCTCGCAAAGGTCACCGGCAAGGACAATCCGCAGGCCGTCGCCGGAGTCTTCGCCGAATTCGACACGCGCATCGCCAATGTCGACCGCCGCGCCGCGCCGATCTGGCTGGTCGCGCAGGCGCTGCGCGATCCGGGCAATCTCGGCACGATGCTGCGTACCGGCGATGCAGTCGGCGCAGGCGGCCTGATCCTGATCGACGATTGCGCCGACCCGTTCTCGGTGGAGGCCGTGCGTGCCAGCATGGGCGCAATCTTCACGCAGAAGCTCGCCATCGCGCGCTGGGACGAATTCATCGCATGGCTGCGCGAGGACGAAGGCCAACTCGTCGCCGCATCGCTGCGCGATCCAACCGATTATCGCGAGGCGCCTTACGCCGCGCCGTGCTTCCTCATGGTCGGCAACGAGTCGCAGGGGCTACCGCGCGAATACGAGAATGCATGCGACCTGCGCGTGACCATCCCGATGCGTGGCCGGGCCGACAGCCTCAATGCCGCGGTTGCCGGTGCAGTTCTTGCCTATGAAGCACTGGCGCATCTGGACAGGTCCTGAGAACAGGTTCATCCTGCCATCATCAAAGGCCGTTAAGGTGCTGCGACGATGCTACTTCGTTCCGCACTCATTCTGGCCTTGTCTCTCGGCGCCGCGTCCTGCGGTACTGGTCCCAAGGCCGACGTCCAGCTCAAGGGGAGCGCCTGGCGCTTTGCGCTGATCGACGGGAAGCGACCGTCCACCGACGCGGCAGACCTCGTATTTCTGGGCAGCAAAATTCGCGTCCAGATCGGCTGCAACCTCATGGAGGGCCGCTGGCACGTCGAGGATGACCGCCTCGTCGCCGCCTCGCTGAACCAGTCGGAAGTTCCGTGCAGCAAGCCTGTCTGGGGACAGGAAAAGGCGGTGATCGCTCTCCTCGTCGCCACCCCGCGCCTTGCGGTAGACGACGATCGCATGATCATCCAGTCCAGCGGTCACACCGCCGAACTGGTCCGCGACCTCCAGACTGCGAAGTAGTGCCTAACCGGCCGCGGCCGGAAGCGCCGGCGTCTCGGAATCGTCCTCAAGCGAATCGACACCATAGCGCGGCATGGATTCCACCTGCGGCACATCCTCGATCTCGCGCTTGCCGATCTCGATGTGCTTGTCGCGCAGGCGTTTGCCCGAGGAGAGCACATTGCGTTCGAAGCTGCCGACGAACTTGTTGTAGTTGTTGACCGCACTTTCCAGCCCCGCCCCCACGCGCTTCATGTGCTCGGCCGCGACGGCGAGGCGATCGTAGAGCTCGCCGCCCATGCGCCCGATCTCACGCGCCTCGCGGGCAAGACCGTCCTGGCGCCAGACCTGTGCGACGGTGCGGGCAATCGCGACGAGGTTGGTCGGCGTTGCCAGCAGCACGCGGTTGCGGAAGGCGAAGTCCCAAAGCTCCGGATCGTATTCGAGCGCAGCCGCCACGAAGTGCTCACCCGGCACGAACATCACGACATAATCCGGCGCATCCTCGAACTGGCTCTGGTAGCTCTTCGCGCCGAGCGTCTGGACGTGGCCCCGCATCGAGGCGACGTGCTGGCGCAGCGCGCCTTCGCGCGCGATGTCGTCCTGCGCTTCGAAGGCCTCCTGATAGGCATTGAGCGAGACCTTGGCGTCGATCACCAGCTTCTTGTGACCGGGGATGTTGACGATGGCATCGGGGCGCAAGCGCCCATCCTCGGTCTCGATCGAATGCTCGGTAATGAAATCGGTGTGTTCGGACAGCCCGCACTGTTCCAGCACGTTGCGCAGCTGTTGCTCGCCCCAGCGCCCGCGGGCCTTGGGGGCATTGCGCAGCGAATTGCCGAGCCTTGCGGCTTCCTCGCGCACTTTCTCCTGCCCCTCACGCATCGACTGGATCAGGCCGGTGAGCTGGCCGAACGAATCGACCCGCTTGGCCTCGAGCACCTGCACCTGCTCCTCGTAGCTCCTCAGGCGGGCACCGACCGGTTCCAGCAGCGAACGGATGCGCTCGGCATTGGCTTTCTCGCTTTCCTCGAAGCGGGCTCCGGCGCGGCGCAGGAACGCTTCCTGCGCGCCTTCGAGGACCTTGGCCCCGGCATTCTCGAATTCCTTGCGCAAGGCTTCCTGCGCTTGGAGCAGCAGGCGCTTCTGCTCGTCGAAATTGGCTGTCTTCTCGCGCAGGGTCGCCAGTTCGGAGGCCAGTTCGCGCTGCTCGCGGCGCAAGCCGTCGACAAGCGCTGCATTGTCCGAGCGGACCTTGTCGAGCGTGGCGGTCGCTTCACTGCGGACGCGATCCAGCCCAGCACCGGCCTCGGCGCGCAGCTGTTCGATGCGTTCGGCTTGTTCATTGCGCGTCCGCTCAAGCGCTTCGCCCAGCGCATCGGCGCGACTGGCGCGCTCTTCGGCGCTCGCCAGATCGCGAATCGCGGCGCGGAACTTCTCGTCCAGCTCACGCGCCTCGCGGTCGCGCGTCTCGAACTGGCTGCGCCACTGCGCACCGGTCCGCGATCCGAAGAACCAGCCCAGCCCCAGTCCGATGACGAGGGCGACGATAGCGAAAATGATCCCTTCCATTCCGGCAGGTTATCCGGAACGTTTCAGGAACGCCAGACCTTCCGGCGAACTATCGACAGGATTGACATCAGGGTGTGGGAGCGGCCCTGTACCCGGGCCGCTCCGCAGCGATCAGGCTGCCTTGCGCAGCTTGTCGAGCTTCTTGAGGACCATCTGGCGCTTCAGGCGCGAGAGGTGGTCGATGAACAGGATGCCTTCGAGGTGGTCCATCTCATGCTGGAGGCAGGTGGCCATGAGGTCATCCATGTCCTCTTCGTGGACATTGCCCTCAAGGTCCTGCCAGCGCGCGCGGATGCGCGAAGGACGCTCGACCTCGGCGTAGATCTCGGGGACCGAGAGGCAGCCTTCCTGATAGACCGAATGCTCTTCGGAAGGATCGAGGATTTCCGGGTTGATGAAGACCCGCGGTTCGCGCTTCGTCGGCTGATGCGTGTGGGCATGGCCGCCGTGGGCAGTGCAGACTTCCGGCTCGGCGTCGGGATCATCGGGCTGAAGATCGATGACGAGCACACGCAGCGGCACACCGACCTGGATGGCGGCAAGGCCGATGCCCGGGGCATCGTACATCGTCTCGAACATGTCATCGACGAGCGTCTTGAGCTCGTCGTCGAACTTTTCGACGGGCGCGGAGACCTGCTTCAGGCGCGGGTCGGGAACTTCTAGGATTTCGCGAATAGCCATGTATCGCAAATAAGCGCGAAGCGCGTTTTTCGCAATATTGGCGATGCGCGGGAAATGCGCGGGGCGGCGATTTCTCAGCCCACCGGCCGACGCGCCCGGATCGCCTGGGCCAGCGTACCCTCGTCCAGATAGTCCAGCTCACCGCCCACGGGAAGCCCATGGGCAAGCTGGGTGATGCGCACCGGATAGTCTTCCAGCCGCTCGGCAATGTAATGCGCGGTCGTCTGGCCTTCGAGCGTGGCATTCATCGCCAGCACCACCTCGTCGACCTGCCCTTGCGCGACTCGCACCAGCAGGCGGTCTATCGTCAGGTCTTCCGGACGCACTCCGTCGAGCGCGGAAAGGCGGCCGCCGAGGACATGGTACTTGCCGGTGAACAGCCGCGCACGATCGAGCGCCCACAAGTCGGCGACTTCCTCGACGACGCAGATCGAACGGGCATCGCGGCGCGGATCGGCACAGATCCCGCAGGGATTGGCGGTGTCGATATTGCCGCAGGTATCGCACTCCACCAGCGTATCGCGCACGGCGGAAAGCGCCTCGAGCAACTGGATCAGCGACGTCTCGCGCCGCTTGATCAGCCAGAGAACCGCACGGCGCGCCGAACGCGGGCCCAGCCCGGGCAGCCGCGACAAGGCGGCAGTAAGCGTCTCGATCTCTTGCGATGCCATGACCAATTCCCTAACCGCTCGGGCAGAGCTTGTCGAAGCACGACCATGTCTTATGCGCAATCGCGCCCTTCGACTCTTCGACAGGTTCGGGCCTCAGGCGAGCGGAGAATCGAATTGCGCATCATCTTCATGGGAACGCCTCAGTTCGCTGTACCGGCGCTCGTCGCGCTGGTGGAAGCCGGGCATGATGTCGTCGCCGTCTACACCCAGCCGCCGCGCCCCGGTGGCCGTCGCGGCAAGGAACTGACCCCCTCACCGGTCCACAAGGAGGCCGAGGTGCGCGAAATCGAGGTGCGCCATCCGGTCTCGCTGAAAGGCGCGCACGAACAGGCCGTCTTCGCCGCGCTAGAGGCCGACGTCGCCATCGTCGCCGCTTACGGCTTGCTGCTGCCACAGGCGATACTCGATGCCCCCCGCAAGGGCTGCCTCAACATCCATGCCTCGATCCTGCCGCGCTGGCGCGGCGCCGCGCCGATCCAGCGGGCCATACTGGCCGGTGATCCGACAACGGGCGTGACGATCATGCAGATGGAAGCCGGGCTCGATACCGGGCCGATGCTGGCGACCTTGCGCACGACCATCGACAGCAAGACCGCAGGCGAACTGACCGAGGAACTGGCCAACAAGGGCGCGCAGCTCATGGTCGGCACCTTGCGCCAACTCGACAATCATCGCCCTGTTACCCAGCCCGAAGACGGCGTGACTTATGCCAGGAAGATCGACAAGACCGAGGCCCGCCTCGATTTCACCGCCGAAGCCGAGCAGGTGGAGCGGCAGGTTCGCGCCTTCCAGCCCGCCCCCGGCGCTTTCTTCGAACTGGAGGGCGAGCGCTACAAGGTTCTTGCGGCACAAGTCGTCGCAGGATCGGGTGAGCCCGGCAGCGTGCTCGACGACGCCCTGACGATCGCCTGCGGTTCGGGCGCGATCCGGGTCACCCGCATCCAGCGCGCCGGCAAACCCGCCATGGATACCGCAGACCTGCTGCGCGGCCGCCCGGTTCCGGCCGGAACCTTGATCGCCTGACTCGATGACGCGCTACGCCCTCACCCTCGAATTCGACGGCGGCCCGTTCATGGGCCTGCAGCGTCAGGCCCATGGCCCCTCGGTACAGCAAAGCGTCGAGGACGCCGTCCACGCAATCACCGGCGAAACCGCGATCATGCATGCTGCCGGGCGCACCGACGCCGGCGTTCACGCGCTGGCGATGCAGGCCCATGTCGAGATCGAGAAGCCCTTCACGCCGTTCCGGCTGATGGAGGCGATCAACGCCAAACTGCGCCCCGATCCCATCGCCGTGACTGCCTGCGAGGAAGTGCCCGACGACTGGCACGCCCGCTTTTCGTGTATCGGGCGCGCCTATGTCTATCGCATCGTCAATCGCCGCGCGCCGCTCACGCTCGAACGCGGCAAGGCCTGGCAAGTTGCCAAGCCGCTCGACGCACAGGCGATGCATCGCGCCGCACAGTTCCTTGTCGGGCGCCATGACTTTACCACCTTCCGCTCGGTCCATTGCCAGGCGCAAAGCCCGCTCAAGACGCTCGACCGCCTCGACGTAAGACGCGAAGGCGAGCATGTGCTGATCGAGGCCGAGGCGCGCAGCTTCCTGCACCATCAGGTGCGCTCGATGGTCGGCTGCCTTGCCATGGTCGGGATGGGCCGCTGGCGCGAGGAGCAGGTGCGCGAAGCACTGGAAGCGCGCGACCGCCAGGCGCTCGGATTGAATGCCCCCCCCGACGGCCTCTACTTCGTGAGGGCCGTATACCCTGGAGAATGACATGAGCTTTGCCGGCAAGGAACTCACCACGAGGCTCGATGCTGACGGCACGCTGACCGTTCAGTTGAACGAGCGGACCTGGGATGCGCCGAAAGGACGCCAGGTGCTCGTTCGTATGGAGGCATCCCCGGTCAACCCTTCGGACCTTGCCCTGCTCTTCGTAGCCGCGGATCTCGAAAACGCGACTTACTCACCCGGAAAGCTCGTCGCGCAGATGCCTGAGGGGTACACCAGGGTCGCGAGCGCCCGCCATGGCCTCGACCTGCCCGCAGGCAGCGAAGGCGCCGGCACGGTTGTCGCTGCCGGTGACGACCCGGCGGCCCAAGCGCTGATGGGCAAGCGCGTCGCCTGCGTTCCGGGCACGGCCTATGCCAGCTACGCCTACTGCGACGCCGCGATGGCGATTGCCCTCGACGATGGGATCAGCGCCGAGCAGGCGGCCTCCAGCTTCGTCAATCCGATGACAGCGCTGGGCTTCGTGGAAACGATGAAGGCCGAAGGCTTCACCGCCCTGATCCATGCCGCGGCGGCATCGAACCTGGGCCAGATGCTGGTGCGCATCTGCCAGGAGGACGGGATCGACCTCGTCAACATCGTGCGCAGCGAAGCGCAGGTAAAGCTGCTCCAGGACCTTGGCGCGAAGTACATCGTCAACTCGTCCGAGCCCGACTTCATGTCCCGGCTCGTAGCCGCGGTTTCCGCAACCGGCGCGCGCCTCGGCTTCGATCCCATCGGCGGCGGCACGACGGCCAGCGCCATGCTCAATGCGATGGAAATGGACGCGACAAGGGACATGGCCTTCAACCGCTATGGTTCGTCCGAGTTCAAGAAGGTCTTCATTTACGGAAAGCTGGATACCGGCCCGACCACGATCGCCGGGAACATCGGCCTTTCGTGGGAGCTTGCGGGTTGGCTGCTGACCAATTTCCTCGCCAAGGTCGGGCCTCAAGTGGCCGGGCGCATGCGCGCCCGCGTGATGAAGGGCCTCGGCACGACTTTCGCCAGCCACTTCAGCGACCGCATCGCTCTCGACGACATGCTCACGCGCGAAGCGGTGTGCCGCTATGCGGCGCGGCGGACCGGACAGAAGTTCCTGATCCTGCCCAACGGCTGATCGGGCAGGCCTGTCGTGGGCAGGGTCAGACCTTGCCCACGACGCTTTCGGGAAGTTCGGTGCCGAAGACACGCTGGTAGTACTCGGCCACCATCACGCGTTCGGTCTCGTCGCACTTGTTGAGGAAGGTGAGACGGAACGCGAAGCCCACGTCCTTGAAGATCTCGGCGTTCTGGGCCCAGGTGATCACAGAGCGCGGGCTCATCACGGTCGAGATATCGCCGTTCATGAAACCCTGGCGCGAGAAATCGGCGACCTTCACCATGTCGGAGATGGTCTTCACGTCCATGCTCGGGACCTTCTTGTGGACGATGTCCACCTCGATGTCCTCGGGCAGGTAGTTGAGGCCGACGACCATATTCCAGCGGTCCATCTGGCCCTGGTTGATCTGCTGGGTGCCGTGATAGAGGCCCGAGGTATCACCCAGACCCACGGTGTTGGCCGTCGCGAAAAGGCGGAAATTGCGGTCCGGGCGGATCACGCGGTTCTGGTCGAGAAGGGTCAGCTTGCCCTCGGTTTCGAGAATGCGCTGGATCACGAACATGACGTCCGGACGGCCTGCGTCGTACTCGTCGAAGACCAGCGCGACCGGGTGCTGCAATGCCCAGGGCAACAGGCCCTCGCGGAACTCGGTGACCTGCAATCCGTCGCGCAGGACGATCGCGTCGCGGCCGATCAGGTCGATACGGCTGATGTGCGCGTCGAGGTTGATGCGGATGCACGGCCAGTTGAGGCGTGCCGCGACCTGTTCGATGTGGGTCGACTTGCCGGTGCCGTGGTAGCCCTGCACCATGACGCGCCGGTTGTAGGCAAAGCCGGCAAGGATCGCCAGCGTGGTGTCCGGATCGAAGACGTATGTCTCGTCGAGATCGGGCACGCGCTCATCCGCCTTGGAGAAGGCAGGCACCTTCATGTCGATGTCGATGCCGAACGTCTCGCGGACGTCGATCTCGATATCGGGAGCGGCAAGCAGCGTGGAATCGCGGCGGTCGGTCTTGATGTTCGCGGAGTCAGTCATTGCGTGACCTCGCCTAAAGGACCGGACGCTGCACCGCAATAAGCTTTAAGGGTTCGAAGCGGTGGACCTGTGACTTGCGGGAGGCAGGCCGCCCCGCCATCCCGCTGCGCATCAGCCCTCGCACTTGGGCGGCAAGGCGAAGAGATCGATGAAACGCTGGACCATCGCCGGATCGCCATCGATCTTCAGTCTGCCCCCGGCTTCGGCAGCGCTTCGCTTGCCGTAGAAGACGGGCAGGAAATCGCTGGCCGCGGGCGCGGTGAAGCGCAAGTCGGGCGAAGTCATGCCCTCCCCTATCGGGTGAATCGCCAAATCGCCTTCGCGCAGCCGTCCCGCGAAGTGCTGCTCACCGATGTCGAAGGCAATCCACAGCTCCAAACCGCTCGCCCGGGCCGGAACGATCATCGTGCGCATCGATAGCATCAGCGCAACCGGCGTCAGCGGCAGCGTGTGATCGTGCATAGGCGAGCGCACGGCCCAGCGGCCGAGTTCCTGCAGCACCGGCTCTAGCGCCCGACCCCAGTCGGTCAGGCCGTAGACTTGCGCGGAAATCGGCGGCTTGCGGAACGAACGGGCGACGATTCCGTTCGCCTGCAGCGTTTCCAGCCGCTCGGTCAGGACCTTGGCGCTGAGGTTCGGCAGCGCCTGCCGCAGTTCGCTGAAGCGGCGGGCGCCCAGCATCATCTCGCGCACGATCAGCAGCGACCAACGCTCGCCGAGCAGTTCCATCGCGAAGGCCGCCCCGCAGGCATCGCCATACCAGCGCCCATGCGGGCCCTCGCCACTGCTCACCGCAGATTCCGACCCCTTGGTATCTTTTTGTAACTTCATAGTTGCTTTTTGTAACCTGCAAGGACACCCTCGCGCAAGCTCGATTCGCCCCAATGCGCATCGCAAGCAAACACGGACTGCCCCCCGCCGTTCGTCCACAGACAGGAGAGTACGGATGCCGATTCGCCCTGATGCCGAAATCGAGATCACTGCCTTCGACTGGGTTCCTCCCTTCGCCAAGGGCTTCGTGCGCGACTTGCGCCCGCGCTGGGCCTGCGAGGAACTGGGCCTGCCCTATCGCGAGCGACTGATCAGCGCAATGAAGCGACCCGAGTGGTATTACGACGATCAGCCCTGGGGCCAGGTCCCCTACTTGCGCCACGGCGAAATCTGCCAGTTCGAAAGCGGGGCGATCCTGATCCACCTCGCCGAAACAGGCGGCGGCCTGCTGCCCGGAGGCGGGCAAGAGCGCGCATCGACACTTTCCTGGCTATTCGCGGCGCTCAACAGCATCGAGCCGATGTTGTTCGAGTTGAGCAACGTCGAGGTCTTTTCCGCAAAGTCGGACTGGGCACCGCTGCGCCGCCCCTCTCTGCTCGAAACCGTAGGCAAGCGGCTCGACCGGCTCGAAGCGCGGGTGCCGCAGGACGGCTGGATCGCCGGCGAGTTTTCCATAGCCGATATCGCCTTGGTCACGGCCCTGCGCGAACTGGCCGGACGCGGACAGCTCAAGGACCGCGCCACGCTCACCGCCTATGTCGAACGGGCCACGGCGCGCCCCGCGTTCCAGGCTGCGCTCAAGGCACAACTGGCCACCTTCGATGCCCATGCGCCGGCCGAAACCGCAGGAGCCTGACATGACCTACGTCGAAGGATTCGTGATCGCAGTACCGACCGCGAACAAGGCCAGCTTCATCGCCCATGCCGAGGAATTCGACGCGCTGTTCGTCGAAAAGGGCGCCAGCCGCGTGGTCGAATGCTGGGCAGAAGACGTTCCGCACGGAAAGCAGACCGACTTTTACCGCAGCGTTGCAGCCAGGGATGACGAGGCGGTCGTCTTCAGCTGGATCGAGTGGCCCGACAAGGCCACGCGGGACAAGGGCATGGAAGCCGTCATGGCCGATCCACGCATGGACATGGGGAGCAATCCCGTCCCCTTCGACGGGGCGCGGATGATCTTCGGCGGCTTCACGCCTGTCGTCGACATGGGAGCATGACCATGACCAACCCGGCAGGAAGCTTCATCTGGTACGAACTGATAACAACCGATCCCGATGCGGCCGCCCGGTTCTACGGCTCCATCGTCGGCTGGACGGTCACGCCGGGCACGGCTGAGCAGACCGGCGGCATGGATTACCGCATGCTCGTGCGTTCTGACGGCGGCAATGCGGGCGGGATGCTCAAGCTAACCGACGAAATGGTCGCAGGCGGCGCGCGGCCCACGTGGTTGCCCTACCTGCACGCACCCGATGTGGACCGCGAAGTGGCCGCGATCGAAGCGGAAGGCGGCAAAGTGATGATGCCGGCGACCGACCTGCCGGTAGGCCGCATCGCCATGGTTACCGATCCGCAGGGCATCCCGATCTATCTCATGGACCCGATCCCGCCTGCAGATAAGCCCGATGCCGCCAGCGACGTCTTCTCCGTGACCGAAAGCCAACACGTACGCTGGAACGAGCTGGCCAGCCCCGACCAGCCCGCTTCGATGGACTTCTACGCCCGCCATTTCGGCTTCGCCTTCAACGAGCGGATGTCGATGGGCGAAATGGGCGATTACTGCTTCATCGACCATCACGGCGTTACGCTGGGCGCGATCATGCCGCAGATGAACCCGCAGCAGCCTGCCCTGTGGCTGTTCTATTTCGGGGTACCGTCCCTGCTTGCCGCAAAGCAGCGGGTCGAGGATGGCGGAGGACAGATCATCATGGGGCCGCACGAGGTTCCGGGCGGGGACTGGATCGTGGTCGGGCTCGATCCGCAAGGCGCCCCGTTCGGTCTGGTCGGACCCAAGGGCGAATGAGCGAATAGGCATTGACGCGGGACACGTGTTCTACGCATGTTCCGCCTTAGCCTTGGCGTCTTGAGGAGTCCGGACAGTGGCCGATTATACCTTCTTCACCAACCCGATGTCGCGCGGACAGATTGCCCGCTGGGCCCTGCACGAAGTGGGTGCGGACTACGAACAGGTCCTTGTCGACTGGAAGGACAAGCAAGCCGAATTTCTCATCGCCAACCCGATGGGCAAGGTGCCGACCCTGATCCATCACGCCGAGGACGGCGACAGGGTAGTAACGGAGGCTGCGGCGATCTGCCTCTATCTCGCCGAGATGCATCCCGAGGCGGGCCTGCTGCCCAACGATTCGGAGATGGCAGACTACTACCGCTGGACCTTCTTTGCCTCGGGGCCGGTGGAGCAGGCGATCACTTCGCGCAGCCTCAAGTTCGAACCCGCGCCCGAGCAGGAAGCGATGGCCGGTTGGGGCAGCTTCGATCGCACCATGGACGCACTCGAAGCGCACCTGGACAACGTTCGCTGGGTTTGCGGCGACCGCTTCACGATGGCGGACGTCTATGTCGGCAGTTCGGTCGACTGGGGCCTCAACTTCGGCGTCATGCCGCCCCGTACCGCCTTCGTCGCATATGCCGAACGGGTCCAGTCGCGCCGGGCCTACAAGGAAGCCAAGGCCGTCGACAGCGCCCTGATAGCGGAGATGAGGAAGTGACTGTCCGCAGCAGCATCTGCCTCCGGAACGAAAGCGCAGCCGAAAGGGACGCGCGCGGCGGAGCAGAAGCATGGGCATCGAACTGAACCACACGATCGTCTGGTCTTCGGACAAGGATCGCTCGGCACAGTTCGTCGCGGAAATTCTCGGACTGCCAGAACCCGGCAGCTTCGGGCGCTTTCGCGTCCTTGAGCTTGGCAACGGCGTTTCGCTGGACTTTGCAGACCGACAGGGCCCGATCGCGCCGCAGCACTATGCTTTCCTCGTCAGCGATGATGAGTTCGACGCCATCTTCGCCCGCATCAAGGACAGGGGCATCCGTTTCTGGGCCGATCCCGGCCAGCAACAGCCCGGGCAGATCAATCACCGGTTCGGCGGCCGGGGCGTCTATTTCGAGGGGCCTGACGGCCATGACCTCGAGGCCCTGACTGCCCCATACAGTGGGGCAGAGGCATGACTCTCGCGCTCTACGGCCATCCTTTTTCATCCTACACCTGGAAAGCCCTGATCGCACTTCAAGCGGCAGGTATCGCATTCGATTTCCGTATCGTCGACCCCGACCATCCCGAGAATGGAGAGGTCGTGCAGACGACGGGGCCACTCGGCAAGTTTCCGGTCCTTGTCGACGGCACGACGCGCATCTTCGAGGCGACTTCGATCGTCGAGCATCTTTCCCTGCATCACGCGCCCGATGCGGGCCTGTTACCCTTCGATGCTGCAGAAGCGGCGCGGGTGCGGATGATGGACCGCGTGTTCGACAATTACGTCATGACCCCGATGCAGGCCGTGGTCGACGAACACCTGCGCGCGCCCGGGAACCCGGACATGACGCGCGTGGCCGAACAGCGCGGACGGCTGGACCGGACTTATGGCTGGCTGGAAGCCTGGCTCCGCTCCTACGAATTGCCTGAAGGCGTAACGCTGATCGAATGTGCTGCAGCGCCTTCGCTGTTCTACGCCGACTGGGTCCATCCCATTGCCGATGGCATGTCCCGGCTCAAGCGCTGGCGCGCGCACCTGCTGGCCCTGCCCCCGGTCGCCCAATGCGTCGAGGCCGCCCGGCCCTACCGCGCATTCTTCCCGCTCGGCGCGCCCGACCGCGACTGAGGCGCCACGCCAATTCCACGAGGAGAGAAATCGATGTCCGATGCGTCCCATGAGCTTTCGGTGACCCGATTCATAGCCGCGACTCCTGCCAAGGTCTGGGAAGTCATGGCCGAACGGCAGGAAGAATGGTGGTGCCCCAGGCCCTGGCGCGCGGAAGTGGACGAGCAGGACCGCCGCCCCGGTGGCGCGTGCCGCATGACCATGTACGGCCCGGGCGGCGAAGTCGCTCCGCAGGACGGCATCTACCTCGCCTATGACGAGGGCCGCCGCTTCGTAACGACCGATGCCGTCGTCGGCGATTTCGAGCCGGCCGGCCCCTTCATGATCGGCATATGGGAAATCGCGCCCGAAGCGGACGGTACCCGCTATACCGCCAAGGCCCGACACTGGAGCGAGGAAACCCGCCGCAGTCACGAGGAAATGGGCTTTGTCGACGGCTGGAATGCCTGCGCGGCACAACTCGCCGAGATCTGCGAAGCGGAGGCCGGTTAACCCCGAGCCCGCTCTTTCGCGTTCCAGTGGCAGGCCGTCGAAACGCCCGCCTTCGCAGGGATGGCGGGATGGTCGTGGCCTGATTGCCCTTACGCGAAAGCGGCCGCCCGGCGCAGCAGCTGATAGGCCTCTACCACGACCTGAAGACGCGCCTCGTGACCGCGATCACCGCCGTTATGGTCGGGATGGTACTTGCGCAGCAAGCTCGTGTAGCGTTGGCGCAGGCCTCTGCGGTCGATTTCCGCGTCCAGCCCGAGCACGTCGAGCGCGCGCCGTTCGTCCGGCGTGAAACGGTGGTTCTGCGGGCCCATGCCTGCCTGACGGCGCCGCACGTGCGCGCGGGCCCTGCCGCTGATCGCCTCGAGCGGATCGGCAAAGTCGGCCCAGCGCGGCACGCCGTCCACCCCGGCGTCGGGCCGGAAGGCGCGGGTATGGGTTTCCCAGCCGTGCAAGGGAGACTGGGCGCGCAGGATTTCCTCCGCCTCCATGCCCTCGAAGTAGTCGTAGCCCGCGTTGAATTGCCGCACGTGTTCGAGGCAGAACCAGCGGTAGTCTCCGGGCCCGTCGAAGCCGGAGGGCCGTGCCCCCGGAGCCCGGAATTCGCCTGACTGCTCGCACCCGGGCCAGCTGCATTCGCGACCCGCGGTTTCGTGTCTTCCATGAAATCTGCTGTACTTCACCCGCTTCAAGATGGACTCAGATGCGCCTAAATGGAAGACATGAACGGATCGATAGCACAGGAAATGCGGCAACTGCTCACAGCGGCCTTTGCCCCCACACAGCTGGAAATCATCAACGATTCCGCCAGTCACAGCGGTCATCTGGGCGATGATGGCAGCGGCGAATCGCACTTCACGATCCTGATCGAGAGCGAAAGGTTCGCAGGCGCTTCGCGCCTGCAGCGCCAGCGCCTCGTCAATGCGGCGCTGGGCGATATCCCGGGTCAACGTGTCCATGCGCTGGCGATCAAGGCCCGCGCGCCGGGCGAATAAACCTAGGCGGGGAACCACTCCACCCATGCGCCATGCGCATGGACCTCGCCCAGCAGGGCCTCCTCGCCACCGCCGGGCCAGTGCCGCACGCGAATCTCGTGGCGGAAGGTCCGGCGGTTGGTCTCCACCCTGATCCAGGCCAGTGGCCGCTCGGCGCTCGCTTCCTTCCCTGCCCGCTCCATGACCTGCTCGATCAGGGTGCGCGATACGGGCGGCAGATACTGCCAGACGATGGTATGGAACAGCACCCGCGCGACCCCTGCGTCCTGCGGCGCGGCCAGCATGCGGGTCACGAAATCGGCGGCATCGGCGCGCTCGACCGAGGGCTTGCGCTCGACAGCGAGTGCCTGCGCCGCATCGATCCGCTCCAGCCTTTCGTGCATCTCCGCCCAGACGTAGCTCTTGAGGCGCAGCGCCTGCACGGGATCGGTCAGGTCGATCGGGGCAATGTCGCAGCCGCGGATCGAGGTGATTTCGACATCGGCCTGTGGCGGCATTGCGCCGCGCCATTCGGGCGCAATGTGCATCGGCGAAGTGCGACCGCCCACCCTCACTCCGCCCAGATCGAACGAAAAGCGGTCAAGCATCGTGTTGATGCCCGCGCTCGATCCCAGCTCCATGAGCGCAAAGCGCGGTCCGATCCGATCCGAAAGCCACAGCAGCGCGCCCATGACGCCCGCCGATCGCCCTGCTTCGTTGGTCTGCGGAGGACCATCGAACCAGGGCAAGAGCTGCGCATCGTGGTCCTGCGCCACTGCCAGCACGATCGCATCCACCTCGCCCTGAACCGTGGTTTCGCCACGATAGACCGGGCCAAGGCGCATTTCGGCGCCGGTCAGGTGGAGGTTGTGAAATCCCCCGGCAAGCCGCAGCGGCATGGCATCCTCGAGCGAGAGCCCTTCCCATTCACGCATGCGCCCGGCCACCGCGAGATCGGTGCCGAGCAGCGCCAGAAAGCCCAGAAGCAAGCGCCCGGTGCACGGCGCGCCATTGCGCATACAATGCTCCGCCTGCCAGCGGATCGCCCGCTCGACATCGGCAATGTCCATGATCGCGCCGTTTTCACCCTCCATCGCGTGTTGCCCTTTGCCGCTACCGCGCCTAAATGCGCGCCCTATGCCAAATCCGCTGACATTTGCCGTGCCCAAGGGCCGTATCCTCGACGAGGCGTTGCCGCTGATGGCGCGCGCCGGTGTGGTGCCCGATGCGGAGTTCCACGACAAGAAGTCGCGCGCGCTTTCTTTCGCCTGCGAAGGCAGTGACATGCGCCTCATCCGCGTGCGCGCTTTCGACGTCGCCACCTTCGTCGCACACGGCGCCGCGCAGGTTGGCATCGTCGGCTCCGACGTGGTCGAGGAATTCAACTATTCCGACCTCTACGCCCCGGTCGATCTCGACATCGGTCATTGCCGCCTCTCGGTCGCCGAGATGGCCGAAAAGGTCGGCGGACCGCTGCCCTCGCACCTGCGGATTGCCAGCAAGTACCCGAATCTCACCCGCCGCCACTTCGAGAAGCTGGGCGTGCAGGCCGAGGTCGTGAAGCTGAACGGCGCAATGGAACTCGCCCCGACGCTGGGACTGTCGAGCCGCATCGTCGATCTCGTCTCAACGGGACGTACCCTCAAGGAAAACGGCCTGGTCGAAACCAGCCGCATCCTTGACATCTCCGCGCGCCTGATCGTCAACCGTGCTGCCCTGAAGACCGACGAGCGTGTCGCCGCACTGGTCGAGCGTTTCCGCGCCCTCGTTGCCGAAGACGCCGGGGCTGCCGCCTGATGCTGCGCCTTTCGACAAGCGATGAAGGCTTCGCCGAGGCCTTCCGGCGCGTCGTGGCCGACCGCCGCGAAAGTGCGGTCGACGTCGCAAAGGATGTCGCCGATATCCTCGCAGCCGTGCGCGAACGTGGCGACGGCGCGCTGGCCGACTACACGCAGCGCTTCGACGGTCACGATCTGAACCAGAGCGGCTGGCAGGTCGATGCCGAAACCTGCCGTCAGGCCTTCGAAGCGCTCAAGCCGGAGCTGCGCGAAGCGCTCGAACTGGCTGCGACCCGCATCCGCGCCTATCACGAGGCCCAGCTTCCCGAAGATCGCGACTATACCGACGCGGCCGGCGTGCGCCTTGGTGCAACCTGGCGCGCGGTCGATGCCGCAGGCCTCTACGTTCCCGGTGGACGCGCGGCCTATCCTTCCTCGATGCTGATGAACGCGATCCCCGCCAAGGTCGCGGGTGTCGAGCGTCTGGTCGTCGTCACGCCCACGCCCAAGGGTGAAGTCAACGCGCTGGTGCTCGCCGCCGCGCATCTTGCCGGCGTGGACGAAGTCTGGCGGGTGGGCGGCGCCCATGCCGTTGGCGCGCTGGCCTATGGCACGGAGCGGATCGCCCCTGTCGACGTGATCACCGGCCCGGGCAATGCCTGGGTCGCCGAAGCCAAGCGCCAGCTTTACGGCGTCGTCGGCATCGACATGGTCGCAGGGCCGAGCGAAATCCTCGTGATTGCCGACGCAAAGAACGAACCGCGCCGGATCGCCGCCGACCTGCTGAGCCAGGCCGAGCACGACCCGACCTCGCAGTCGATCCTGATTACCGACGACACTGCCTTCGCCGATGCCGTCGCTGCGGCAGTCGAAACCGAACTGGCGGCGCTCGCGACCGAGCAGACCGCCCGCACCAGTTGGAGCGACAACGGCGTGATCGTCGTCGTAGGCAGCTTCGACGAGGCACCTGCACTCGCCAACGCGCTGGCCGCCGAACACGTCGAGATCGCCACCGACGATCCCGAGGCACTGATGAAGCAGATCCGCCATGCCGGTTCCGTATTCCTCGGCCGCATGACGCCCGAAGCGGTCGGCGATTATGTCGCCGGGCCCAATCACGTACTGCCCACCGGACGGCGCGCACGATTCTCTTCGGGCCTATCGGTCCTCGATTTCATGAAGCGTACCAGCTTCATCCAGCTCGACCTGGCGGCGCTCGAGGCCATTGGCCCCGCCGCCGTCGCCCTTGCCGATGCGGAAGGGCTCCCTGCGCATGCGCGCTCGATTCAAGTAAGGCTTGGCCAATGACCGCCCGTAACAAAGCCCGTGCCGCCGCCCGCCTCGCCGCGGTGCAGGCACTCTACCAGCATGACATGGAGGCGACTCCGCAGGCTTCGCTGCTCGACGAATTCCACCGCCATCGCCTTGGCATGGAAATCGACGAGGACCAGTACGCCAAGGCCGAGACCGCCTTCTTCGACGACGTCGTGAAGGGTGTGATCGCCCGCCGCGACGAGATCGACGAGATCCTCACCGGCAAGCTGGCCGAAGGCTGGTCGCTCGCCCGCCTCGACAAGACCATGCTCCAGATCCTGCGCTGCGGCGCATGGGAGCTGATGGCCCGCGCCGACGTGCCGACCGGCGCCGCGATAAGCGAATACGTCGATGTCGCCCATGCCTTTTTCGAGGCGCGCGAGGCAAAGTTCGTCAACGGCGTGCTCGATTCGGTGGCCAAGGCGGTTCGCTGAACCCTCGACAGGATCGCCGATCATCGCCATGCTTCTGGCGTGACAAGCGAATTTGCCTTCATCGAAGCGCTGCGCGCGATTGCCACCGATCCGGCCGCGCGCGGGCTCGACGACGATGCTGCCGTCATCGAAATCGGCGGAGAAAGACTGGTCCTGACCATGGACACCATGGTCGATTCGGTGCATTTCCTGCCCGACGATCCGCCGGCCGACGTCGCGTGGAAGCTGGTCGCCGTCAACGTTTCAGACCTTGCCGCGAAAGGCGCAGAGCCACTTGGCTGCCTATTTTCCCATGCACTTGGCGAAGATGGCTGGGACACTGCGTTCCTTGCCGGTCTCAAGGCCGCTGCCGAACATTTCGCAATTCCCCTGCTTGGCGGCGACACGGTGCGCATGCCCGAAGGCGCGCCGCGCAGTTTCTCGCTGACCGCCCTGGGACGTGGGCCCCGTGACTGCCCGGTTCCCTCGCGTTCGGGCGCGCAGCCGGGCGACCGGGTGTGGGTCAGCGGTACGATCGGCGATTCAGGTCTGGGCCTCGCAGTTCTGAACGGGACGCTCAAGAGCGACGCGGTCGTTCCCGAGCATGCACGCTGGCTGGGCGAACGTTACCGCCGCCCCGCTCCCGTCCCCGCGCTGGGCATGGCGCTTGCCTCGATGGTCAATGCGATGATGGACATTTCCGACGGCCTGCTCGTCGATGCGCGGCGCATGGCCGATGCCAGCGCGGCGCGGATTGTGCTGGGCCTCGAAAGCGTACCGCTCTCGCGGGCCTTGCGCGAAACCTCCGGACAGGACCGCGCGGCCCGTCTCGCCGCGGTCACGGCCGGGGACGACTACTGCCTGCTGTTCACCGCACCGCCGGAAAGAACGGCCCGAATTCGCGAACTGGCAGCGGGCCTGGGCTGCGAGGTGAACGCGGTGGGCATCGTCGTGAAAGGCGATGGACTGACGCTCATGCACGACGACCAGCCAGTCCCCCTGCCCGATCGTCTCGGCTACCAGCACTGACATTCCGGCCCGCTGCAAGTCGATGAACAGTCCGCAAGCGACTGGAACAAGGCGCTTGCCAGTATCGAGGCTTGTCTATAGCCCTTGCCACTTCGAGCGGGAAAACTCGCCGAAATAAAGGAACTCTTTGGGAAGGGGGCGTTCTGTGAGTCTAGTCACGATCGCAATAGGCCTCGGACTTCTGGCCATTATCTATGGCCTGGAGACCAGTAGGCAAGTGCTGGTCAATTCGACCGGCAACGAAAAGATGCAGGAAATCGCAGCAGCCATTCAGGAAGGCGCACAGGCCTACCTGAAGCGGCAATATTCCACGATCGCACTGGTCGGCATCGTCGTCGCGATAATCATCGCGGTTACGCTGGGCACGATTTCGGCCGTAGCCTTCGTCGTCGGCGCCGTCCTGTCGGGCGTAGCCGGTTTCGTCGGCATGAACATTTCCGTCCGCGCCAACGTGCGTACCGCCGCTGCAGCCCAGGAAGGATTGCAACAGGGGCTGACACTGGCTTTCCGCGCCGGCGCGATTACCGGCCTGCTTGTGGCGGGCCTGGCCCTGCTCGCGATTTCGGTCCTGTTCTGGTACCTGACCGGACCGGCCGGATTTGGTGTCGGCGGCGAAGACCGCACCGTCGTACAGGCGCTGACCGCCCTGGCCTTCGGCGCTTCGCTGATCTCGATCTTCGCACGCCTTGGCGGCGGCATCTTCACCAAGGCCGCGGATGTCGGCGCCGACCTTGTCGGCAAGGTCGAGGCCGGAATTCCCGAAGACGATCCACGCAACCCTGCCGTGATCGCCGACAACGTGGGCGACAACGTGGGCGATTGCGCCGGCATGGCCGCCGACCTGTTCGAGACTTATGTCGTTACCGTCGGCGCGACGATGATCCTCACCGCGCTGCTCATGAAGAACCTCGGCGAAGTGCTCATCCAGATGATGTCGCTGCCGCTTCTGATCGGCGGTGTGTGCATCGTAACGTCGATCATCGGCACCTATTTCGTCCGCCTTGGCAAGTCGAACAACATCATGGGCGCCATGTACAAGGGCTTCCTGGTCACCGCCGTCCTGTCGGTTCCGGCGATCTGGTGGTCGATCAGCTTTGCCCTCGGCAGCATGGAAGCCCCGATCGGCGATGCCGACTTCAACGGCCGCTCGCTGTTCTACTGCGCGCTGCTGGGTCTCGTCATCACCGGCCTCATCATCTGGATAACCGAGTACTACACCGGCACGAACTTCCGGCCGGTCAGGTCGATTGCCAAGGCGTCGGTCACCGGTCACGGCACCAACGTGATCCAGGGCCTTGCCGTCAGCCTTGAGGCAACTGCCCTGCCGACCATCGTCATCGTCGCCGGCATCATCATGGCTCACCAGCTCGCGGGCCTGCTCGGGATTGCCTATGCAGCCACCGCAATGCTGGCGCTGGCCGGCATGGTCGTGGCGCTCGATGCCTATGGTCCGGTCACCGACAATGCCGGCGGCATTGCCGAAATGGCCGGTATGGACGACGAGGTCCGCGAAAAGACCGACGCGCTCGATGCCGTAGGCAACACCACCAAGGCCGTTACCAAGGGTTATGCCATCGGCTCGGCTGGCCTCGCCGCACTGGTGCTCTTCGCCGCCTATACGACCGACTTGCGGGAGTTCTTCCCGGGGCTGACCGTCAACTTCAGTCTCGAGAACCCCTACGTCATCGTCGGCCTGCTGCTCGGCGCGCTCCTGCCCTATCTCTTCGGAGCCATGGGCATGACCGCGGTGGGCCGCGCGGCGGGTGACGTCGTCGTCGACGTGCGCGACCAGTTCGCCAAGAACAAGGGCATCATGGAGGGTACTTCGAAGCCCGACTATGCCCGCACGGTCGATCTCGTCACCAAGGCGGCGATCAAGGAGATGATCGTCCCCTCGCTGCTGCCGGTGCTGGCGCCGATCGTGGTCTACTACGTGATCACGGCGGTGGCCGGGAGCGAGAACGGCTTTGCCGCTCTGGGCGCACTGCTTCTGGGCGTGATCGTCGGCGGCCTGTTCGTCGCACTCTCGATGACCTCGGGCGGCGGCGCATGGGACAATGCCAAGAAGTACATCGAGGACGGCAACTACGGCGGCAAGGGCTCCGAAGCCCACAAGGCCGCCGTCACCGGCGACACCGTGGGCGATCCTTACAAGGATACTGCGGGGCCGGCCGTCAACCCGATGATCAAGATCACGAACATCGTGGCATTGCTGCTGCTGGCAGCGCTCGCCGCGGGATAGAATTTACCACACGACGGTAAGACTGCGGGTCTGCCGGGACATCCGGCAGGCCCGTTTTTCTGTCCGCTTCCCGGCACAGCAGGGTGAATGGCCATCGTTAGCAATTCCTTGAAGGAAAACCGTTAGGTCGACCTGAAGAAATCCCTGCTCGCTTGAAGTGGAAGTTCAGGACAGTGGCCAGCCTGCCCAAGGAGGAACGCACGCGCCCGGTCTCGGCGACCGAAACCGCATACCTGCATCCCGATGCCGGAACGCTGAACTGCATCGACTGGCGCGACCTGGAGCGCGAGATCGCAGCTTGGGAAGGCCTTGCGCGCGAAGCCAGCGAACCCAATCCCTTCTTCGAAAGCTGGTATCTGCTGCCGGCGCTGCGGCATTTGCCCGGCAGCGATCAGGTCGGCATACTGCGCTTCGAGCGCGGCGGCCGCCTCACGGGGCTCCTGCCGGTCCTGCGTGAGAAACGCTACTATCGCTGGCCGGTCCCCCAGATCTCAAGCTGGCTGCACGCCAACTGCTTTTGCGGCGCACCGCTGGTCGCACGGGGAAGCGAGCGCGAATTCTGGCGAGCCATGCTCGAATGGGCCGATCGCAGCCCCGGTGCAGCCCTGTTCATGCACTTGCGCGCCATGCCGCTCGGTACGCCGCTGCACCGTGCCCTCGAAGACGAACTGACCCAGCAGAACCGGCAGGTCGAACTCGTTCACCTCGAACATCGGGCGATGCTGGCATCCAATCTGGCACCCCAGGCCTATCTCGATGCGTCGCTTTCCACCAAGAAGCGCAAGGAGCTGCGCCGTCAGGCCAAGCGCCTCGCCGACGAAGGCGAACTCGCCGTGATCCGCCAAGGCGATGCCGAAGGGATCGCGGCATGGTGCGATGCCTTCCTCTCGCTCGAAACGTCTGGCTGGAAGGGCAAGGCCGGCTCTGCCCTAGCCTGCGATCCGGCGACGCAAGCACTGTTCCGTGAAAGCCTGGAGGGTGCTGCGTCTTGCGCTAGGCTGGAGCGGCTGACGCTGACGCTCGACGGCAGACCGCTGGCGATGCTGGCCACGTTCCTCGCTCCGCCGGGGGCCTTCTCGTACAAGACCGCCTTCGATGAAGCCTACGCGCGCTTCTCGCCCGGTGTGCTGCTGCAGCGGGAGAACCTGGAGATGCTCGCGCGACAGGACATCGACTGGACGGACAGTTGCGCCGCCGCCGACCATCCGATGATCGACCACTTCTGGCGCGAGCGCCGTCCGGTCGGGCGTCTCTCCATTGCGATCGGCGGACGCCTGCGCCGCGCCGCCTTCCGCCAATTCGTGCGCGCCGAAACCGCACGCAATCCGTCAGGAACATCTTCATGAGCGTCTTCCCGCCCAGCGTCCGCGCGACTTTTGCGTCCAATTACCCGGAGATCCCGCACAAACTGGTCCATGCACTCGGAGACCACCCGCTGATGGAACTCGGGGCGCTCGCCGACCTTGCCGAATCGCTGCCGCAAGCTTCGATCGAGTACAACGCAGGCAACCAGCCCATCGGCATAGACGGCAAACCCGAGGCGACCGGAATACCTATCGGCGAGACAATCCGCACGATCGTGACGAGCAATTCCTGGGCCGCGCTCAAGAACATCGAGCAGCATCCTGCCTACGCCGCCCTGCTGGAGGAATTGCTGGGCGAACTGCGCCCGCAGATCGAGGCGAAGACCGGACGCATGCTCAGGACACAGGGCTTCATCTTCGTGACCTCGGCAGGCGGCGTGACGCCCTATCACTTCGATCCGGAGCACAATATCCTGCTGCAGGTGCGCGGTTCCAAGGTCATGACCCAGTTTCCCGCCGGGGACGCCCGCTATGCGCCGGACGAGGTGCACGAAACCTATCACACCGGCGGGGGGCGTGAATTGCGCTGGAGCAGCGACCTGATCTCGGGAGGCCGGGAATTCGCGATCACCGCGGGCGAAGCGCTGTTCGTGCCGGTGATGGCGCCACATTTCGTCCGGAATGGACCGGAGCCTTCGGTCTCGCTGTCGATTACCTGGCGCTCCGAATGGAGTTTCGCCGAAGCCGATGCCCGTGCCTTCAATGGCTTGCTGCGCAAGTACGGTCTGAGGCCCCGCTGCCCGGGACGCTGGCCCGCCCGTAATCTGGCCAAGGCCTATGGCTGGAGAGTGGCGCGCAAGTTGGGCGCGCGATAACGCCTACCAATTAATAACCGTTCGCAGAAACGGTATGCCCCCTGCACAAGTTCGTGGCCACCTGCTAGAAGATTTCGGGGAGCACAGGGGTGTACCATGTCCGAAGTTAGCAGTTTCAATCAGGTCGAGCCTTTCCCTCAGGCATCGAGAGCAAACTCTATTGCCGAAGAGCTTGGCAAATTACTTGAAGTACTGAAATCTGAATTTCCCAAGGCCATCAAGGTCTTCTTCGAATTCGACGGCAAGCTGAAGTTACATATCGACGTGCGCACGGGCGAAGAAGTCTCCACCGCCTCGGCTCGGCTGGGCAGCCTGTGCGGCGGGATCTTCGTGAACATCCATAACGGAGCGACTCCGCACCACCCCTTCTTCCACCGCGTGACGGCCGAAGTGCACCGCTGACGGAAATTTCCCGGTTCAACCGTTCGGGTGATAGAAGTCGTAGATCGTCTGCGCGACGGCCTTGCTGACACCCGGCGCCCTCTGCAGGTCTTCCAGGCTGGCCGCCCGCACTTTCCCCGCCGTACCGAAATGCAGGAGCAGCGCCCGCTTGCGCGCGGGGCCGATGCCCGGGATTTCGTCTAGCGGACTGGCTGAAATGGCGCGGCTGCGCTTTGCCCGATGCGCGCCGATCGCATAGCGGTGGACCTCATCGCGCAGGCGCTGCAAATGAAACAGCAGCGGCGAATTGACCGGCAGCATCTTTTCGCGGCCATCGGGAAAATGGAACACCTCTCGCCCCTCGCGGCCGTGGTGCGGCCCCTTGGCAATGGCGACAAGCGGCACATCCTCGATGCCCAGTTCCTCAAGCGCGTCCTTGACCGAACTCATCTGTCCCTTGCCGCCGTCGATCAGCACCAGATCGGGCCAGGTCCCGCTTTCGCGCTCGGGATCTTCCTCTTGCGCTCGGCCGAAGCGACGGGTCATCACCTCGCGCATCATTGCATAGTCGTCGTCGGTCTGGGCCGACTTGATATTGAACTTGCGGTACTGGTTCTTGAGGAAGCCCTCGGGCCCGGCAACGACCATCGCGCCCAGCGCCTTGGTGCCCTGAATGTGGCTGTTGTCGTAGACTTCGATGCGCTGCGGCACGTCCGGCAGTTCGAGGAACTCTGCCAGTTCGCGCAGGATCTTCGCCTGCGTGCCCCGCTCGGCAAGGCGACGGTCGAGCGCCTCTTCCGCATTGCGATGGGCCTGCGCCATCAGTCTCTTGCGATTGCCGCGCTGGGGAACGGAGATCTCGACCCTGCCGCCCGCCAGTTCGCGGAAGGCTTCCGCCAGAAGGTCCGCCTCGGGCAATTCACGGTCGACGAGAATGGTGCGCGCTGGCGGCACTTCCTCATAGAACTGGGCAAGGAAGCTCTGCATGACTTCTTCTTCGGACAGCCCATCGGTGTGCGTGGGAAAGAAGGCCCGGTGCCCCCAGTTCTGGCCGCCGCGGATGAAGAAGGCCTGCACCCCGACATGGCCACCCTTGTTCGCCATCGCGAAGATATCGGCGTTGTCGAGCCCTTCCGCATTGATCGCCTGGCTACCCTGGATGAACGTGGCGGCGCGCAACCTGTCGCGCAGCATGGCCGCGCGTTCGAAGTCCAGCGCTTCTGCCGCCTCAGCCATCTGCGATTCGATCTTGCGCTGCACCGCGTTCGACTTGCCGCCAAGGAAGTCCTTCGCTTCCTGCACCAGTTCGGCATAGCCCGCCTCGTCGATCCGGTCGACGCATGGGGCCGAACAGCGCTTGATCTGGTAGAGGAGGCAGGGCCGTTCGCGCCGGGAAAAGAAGCTGTCGGTGCAACTGCGCAGCAGGAACAGTTTCTGCAGCGCATTGATCGTCGTGTTCACCGATCCCGCGCTGGCGAAGGGGCCATAGTAATTGCCCTTGGCCTTGCGCGCGCCGCGATGCTTCATGATCCGCGGAAAGGCGTGGTCCGCGCGCAGCAGAATGAACGGGAACGATTTGTCGTCGCGCAGCAGCACGTTGTAGGCCGGACGAAAGCGCTTGATCAGCTGCGCCTCGAGCAGCAGCGCCTCGGCCTCGGAATTGGTCGTGACGATCGTCATCGACCGGGTCTGGCTGACCATGCGCTGCAAACGGCTGGGCAGCCTTTCCCACTGCACGTAGTTGGCCACGCGGTTCTTGAGTGCGCGCGCCTTGCCGACATAGAGCACTTCGCCGCGCGCATCCTGCATGCGATAGACACCCGGCTTGTGCGGCAGGGTGCGCACCGTGTCGCGGATCACTTCGGCACCGGCCTGCAGGTCGGGCTTGTCCGACCCGCGCACGGTCGTCGCCGCCCGCTCCTCGTTGAAGCGTTCGAGGCCCTTGGGGTGATCGGGTGTTCCGGCTGGTGTTCGCGCCATGCCCGCCAGATAGGACATGGTGCGCAGGAGCGGTAGACCCGCGCACCATGTCTTCCTCAACTGAAGCGGCGGTTCAAAACATCTTGCGGAAATCGATGCCCACGACACGGCCCTGCGGCTGGCGGTAGGCCGCCTGATAGGCCAGCGGCACAAGGCCGTTCTCGTCCGTCACCTTTTGGCGCGAGTCGAGCAGGTTGTCGGCGGTCAATGCGATGCGCGCACCCTTGAAGAACGGGGCCTTGGCGACAAGGTTCTCCATGCGCCCAAGGTCGACAAAAAGCCGCGCGTCGAGGATGAAGGTGCTGCCGAAACGCAAGTCGGAGCTGCTGGGAAGACCGCTGCCGTTGACCTTGGCCGGAGCATTCCACTCGCCCTTGAGGCGCAGGCCGTAGCCGTTCTTGAACAGGCCGCCCTCCATCTCGATCGAATGACGCGGCACGCCGCCTGCGCTGATCGCATCGCCGGCCAGTTCGTCCAGTTCCGGAACGCCCGGGGCGATGCGCACCCGGTCGACGAACCGCCAGGTGTGATAGACCGAGAGGTTCCAGCGCCCGCCACCCGGAGGACCGAAGCCCGAGCGTTGGCTGCCGCCACCGCCGGAGGACGATTCGCCGGACTGCTTCTTCTCCGCGGGCGCTGCGCCCGCTGGCGCGGCTCCTTGCGGAGGGGCACCGTTACTGCTGCACACCCGCTCGCGCATGGCGGCCAGGCGCGCCTTGTCCACCTGCCCATCGGGCCCCTTGAGCCGTTCGAGCATCGGTTCGGGCAGCTTCGAAAGATCGGGCTCGGAGCCACCGTCGGTGCAGACCGCCTGACGCAGCCTCGCGAAGCGCTCGGGATCGAAGCCGCCGGGAGCCCACGGAGCTTCGGCCGAACAGACCCGCTGCTTCATCCTCTCGAGCTTTTCGGGATCGACCTTGCCGTCCGCGCCCACCAGGCGTTCGCGCATCCGCTCAGGCATGGCCGAGAGATCGGGCGATGCGCCCTCGCCCGCCGGTGCGCAAAGGCTCTTGCGCATGGCCTCGAAGCGCGAGGGATCGAAGCCGCCCCCCCCGGTAGGCGGAGGGCCGCCAGACAGCCCCGGCGGCGCAGGCACTTCGCTTCGCACCGGGGGCGCCGCGCGCGTTGGCCGGCCGCCCCCGCCACTGCCCGAAGCGCTGTCACTGCCCAGTTTGCCGGAAATATTGAAACCCCAGCGCATGCTCGAGGTCGACACCTCGTCGTAAGTGACCGCGCGCCGGTCGATGGCAATCAGGTTGCCAAAGGCGTCGCGCGTGACGCGTCCCGGGAACGCTGCTTCGATGGCGGGAGTCAGCAGCGGGAACGCCTTGGTGACGTCGCTGGACCGGTTGCGGAAGTATTCGACAATCAGGTTCGAACGATCGAGGAAGGGCAGCTGCCACGTCGCCGACAGCTTGATGTCGCGCTGCTTTTCCTTGACCAGATCGGGGTTGCCGCCGGTCGTGACCGTCACCAGCGAGGTCGTCGCATTGGTGAAGTCGTAGACCGAGACATTGTAGGTCACGATGTTCGGCGCGCCGAGTTGCGAGAGCGACGGCGCGGCATCCTCGACGAGATAGCTCGCCTGGAAGGAAAGCTTGTCGGTCGGGTTCCAGGTCAGCCCCAGGTTCCAGTTCTTCAGCGTACCGAAGTCGGAGAGGTGATCGATTCCGCCGCCCAGGTTGAGCGTAAAATCGCCGATGGCGCCGAGGAAATCCTCGGCTCGGCTGGTGAGCGGCAGGGCGAGGTTGATCCCGCCCGACACATCCGATCGCTTGAGCGTGAAGGCGCCGACATCGGTGCGGGTGTCTTCGCTGGTGGTGCGGTTGAAATCGAACCCGCCATTGAGCGTCAGGTTGGCATCGCCGGCGGGCATCCGAAACGGCCGCCCGGACAGGGTCGTCAGCGTGGCGAGCGCCAGCGCACGATTGCGCGCGACATCGACGCCCGCTCCTGGCACCGTGGGCAGCGCGCCGTCGATTGCCAGAGAGCCATCGGCCGCAGCGGCAACGAGGCCATCGGTATCGCGCCGCCTGTCCGTGCGCGTATTGGTGTCGGTGTAGCTGCCGTCCGCCGTGGTCGAGAACGTCCAGTCCCCGATCATCGTGTTGTAACCCAGCCCGCCTTCGAAGGTATCGATCACCGAACGGGTGGTCAGCGGATCGGGCAGCGTGCGGATCTCGCTGTCGCCGTTGTGGGTCAACATGACCGTGTCGAGGCCGGAAAGCGAGGTCGTCTGCTGATGCGTGTAGGCGCCATTGACGGTGATCGAGCCGTCGAGACCGCCCTCGCCGATGCCCTGCGTCATCGTGCCGTTCAACTCGAGCGTCGAATCGGCATCGGCAAGGCTGCGATAGCGTGCCGGTTGCGGATCGCCGGAAACGGTCGGCTGGCCGGATGCGCTCTGCCGGATCCTGCGCTCGGCCTCGGTCAGCATCGTCGTCTCGGTCAACTTCGCGGAGAAGTTGTACCGGCGCGGTCCCGATATCTTGAAGACACCGCCTTCCGCTTCGTAGTTGTCATAGCCACCGCGCGTCGGGACATTGTACTCGCCCGCGGCCATGATCGACGCGAAGTTGTCCTTCAGGATCATGTTGAGGACGCGCTGGTTGGCCGGATAGCCGAAGCGCAGGGCAACCTCTTCGGGCAGCACTTCCATGCGCCGGATGGCCTCGGGCGGGATTCGATGCAACTCGCGGAAGCTGGCGATGCGCTGACCGTTGACGAGAATCACCGGGCGTCCAGAGCCGCGCCCGCGCCCGCTGCCTGTCTGCGGCGAGATGGCCGCGATCAGGTCGGCGATCGAGTCGGCGCCGTAGGCCGCGATGTCTTCCTCGTCGAAAGTCTGGACCGGCTGGTTGGGGACTTCGACCTGCCCGCGAATACGCGGGGCGACAACGACGATCTCGCTCGAATTGACTTCGATCGCATCATCATCCTCATCGATGATCGTGGCAGGAGCCGTAACCTGTGCGAAGGCCAGGGAAGGCAGGGATGCACCCGTAATCAGGGGAAGCCAAATGTGGGAACGCAAACAAATTTCTCCGCCAAAATACGCCTTCCCCATCCCATCGCGCTCTTGCCGGGAGTGGATTCAAGCCGCAAGCCGCGGCCGGGTAACAATTTGTCGCAAGTAACTTGCGCGCGAATGAACAAGCGAGGCTTCCCTTTTTCGCGAGTCGTAGCTATGGCGCGCCGCACTGTTGCAGCAAAACTACGGATATTGATCGCCGATGGCGAAAGAAGAACTTCTCGAGATGCGCGGCCGCGTTGTGGAACTGCTTCCCAACGCCATGTTCCGCGTCGAACTGGAAAACGGTCACGAGATCCTTGGCCATACCGCCGGCAAGATGCGCAAGAACCGCATCCGCGTGCTGGTTGGCGACGAAGTTCTCGTCGAACTGACGCCCTATGACCTTACCAAGGGGCGCATCACCTATCGCTTCATGCCCGGTCGCGGTGGCCCCGGTCAGTACTGAGGCCCTGCCCGTCGCCGGGACGCAAGCCGGTGACACCCGTGCTCACAGCCCACGGCTGATCCTCGCTTCGGCCAGCCCGCGCCGGCGCGACCTGATCGCGCGCCTCGGCCTGGAGCCCGACGCCGTCATCGCTGCAGAGATCGACGAGACCCACGGACCGCGCGAATTGCCGCGCGTCTACGCCTGCCGCATGGCGCGCGAGAAGGCCATGGCCGTCGAGGCCGCCGACGCGCATGTGCTGGCCGGCGATACGGTCGTCGCCTGCGGACGGCGCATCCTGCCCAAGGCAGAAGACGAAAAGGCGGCGCGCGACTGCCTCGAACTGCTGTCCGGCCGGCGCCACCGCGTGCTCTCGGCGATCGCGCTCAAGGGACCTGACGGCACCTTGCGCGAGCGCGTGTCCGAAACGGTCGTGCGCTTCAAGCCGCTCAGCCGCGAAGAGATCGAACATTACATCGCCGGCGGCGAGTGGCACGGCAAGGCTGGTGGCTACGCAATCCAGGGCAGCGCCGAGGGCCTGATCGCGTGGATCGGCGGAAGCCACTCGGGCGTCGTCGGCCTGCCCCTTTTCGAAACCCGCGCGCTGCTCAAGGCGGCAGGATTCCCGATTGGCTGAGTGGCTCGTCGAGGAAGGGATCGGGGAAACCCGGGCAGTTCTCGTCGAGGCCGGGCAAGTACTGGCCGCAAGGCTTGAGTGGCCCGGCTCGCTGGCAGCGGGCGAAACGGCCGATGCCACTCTGATTTCCCGAAGGAGCGGTGCCAAACGAGGCACGGTGCGCTTTGCCAGCGGCGAAGAGGCCCTGATCGACGGGCTTCCCGCCAATGCCAGCGAAGGCGCCAGCGTGCGCGCAACGATCACCCGCGCGGCCATTGCCGAGACCGGCCGCCTCAAGCGCGCCCAGGCCCGTTTCACGGACCGACCCGCCCGCCCCGCCCCGTCGCTTGCACAACGTCTGCGCGAGGACGGCGCACCGGTGCGCGTGGTAAGTCGCTTCCCGGACGATCCCTGGCCCGAAATCATCTCCGAAGCACTCGACGGCCTCATCGCCTTCGACGGCGGCTCGATCGTCGTCAGCGCGACGCCCGCCATGACCCTGATCGACATCGACGGCGCGATGGCTCCGCGCATGCTTGCCCTCGCGGCCATTCCCGCCATCGCCACGGCCATCGGCCAGTTCGACCTCGCCGGTTCGATCGGCATCGACTTTCCCTCGCTGGAGCGCAAGGATGAGCGTCGCGACGTGGATGAAGCCCTTGCCGCTGCACTCGACCATTGGCCCCACCAGCGAACGGCGATGAACGGATTCGGTTTCGTCCAACTCGTGGCCCGGCTCGAACGCCCGTCGATTCTCCAGCGCGTGCGGCAGGAGCCTTGCGCAGCCAGCGCCAGACTGCTGCTGCGCCGCGCAGAGCAGGTCAGCGAACCCGGCGTGCTGCTGCTCAAGGCCCATCCACAGGTCTGCAACGCAATTGCGACTGCCTGGCAGGACGAACTGCAACGACGCACCGGGCGCCGGATTCGCATCGAACCGGACAGCAACCTTGCACTCGCCGGAGGATTCGCTCAGGCCGTGGCGTCATGACCCGTTCCGAACGCAAATGCCCGCTCTGTTCCAAACCCCGCACCGCCGAGCACAGCCCTTTCTGCTCGAAACGGTGCCGCGACCGCGACCTGTTGCAATGGCTGGACGATGGCTATGCCCTGCCCGGTCCGCCCAGCTTTTCGGATATTCCACAGGATGAATGAAAATTACTGAGCGATAGGGGGTTGCAAAGGTGCGCGAGCTTCGTCATAGGCCCGCCACCAACGCACGACGGGACGCAAACGCAACCGTCTCTGGCTTAGATGCCCGGGTAGCTCAGTTGGTAGAGCACATGACTGAAAATCATGGTGTCGGCGGTTCGATTCCGTCCCCGGGCACCACTCTTCTCCCCCAAGGGAACACAAGAGTGGCGCACTGACATAAGCCCCCGATCGATTATCACCCAAGATTGCACGCCTGCTCTGGACCCGCATGTCCGGTGCGCCCGCCCTTGCGAAATGTAATCGTCATTCGCATAGCTGTAAGAATTTGTCGCAATTGCGAAATGCAAGCTTGCGACGTCATCCGAATGAACGGATATCAAGGCCTTCTGATCATCAGACGGTGCTTGTCTTGAAACTTCTCCCCCCTGAGCCGGCGCGTGCCGGGCAGCTTCGACGTGGCATCATTGCAGCGATCACCCTGACGGCCCTTTCTGCCTGTTCCGGTGGAACGTCGCAGGATCGCGGCGCAAGAACGGCCACGGTCGGCTATGTCGTCGCCAGGCCGACCGACGTGCCAGTGGAAGTCGTGCTGGGAGGGCGCACAGTCGCCTACGAGACTTCGGAAGTGCGCCCCCAGGTTTCGGGCGTGATCAAGAAGCGCTATTTCACCGAAGGCAGCTTTGTCCGTGCCGGACAGCCCCTTTTTCAGATCGACCCCAGCCTCTACCGCGCCGCAGTCAACCAGTCCGAGGCCAACCTCGCCAGCGCCCGCGCCTCGGCCGATGCCGCTGCAGTGAAGGCCGAGCGCTACCGGCCGCTCGCCGACATGGAAGCCATCGCCAAGCAGGACTACACCGACGCTCTGGCCCAGGCCCGCGTCGCCAAGGCCGCCGTTGCGCAGAATGCCGCGGCGCTCGATACCGCGCGCATCAACTTGCGCTTCACGACCGTCCCCGCACCGATCAGCGGCCGCATCGGTCGTTCGCTGTTTACGGTCGGCGCCCTTGCCAGCGCGAGTCAGAGCGACCCGCTTGCGGTGATCCAGCGCACCGACCCGATCTTCGTCGACATGAAACAGTCCTCCACGGACCTGACCGCCTTGCGCCAGAAGCTGAGCCGGGGCGGTGCGCGCGCGGGCAGCGCGTCGGTTCGCCTCAAGCTGCAGGACGGAACGGACTATGGGGCAACCGGCACGGTCAAGTTCTCCGAAGTGACGGTCGACGAGGCGACCGGCACCGTGACCATTCGCGCCCAGTTCCCCAATTCCGAAGGCCTGCTGCTGCCGGGCATGTTCGTGAACGCCGTCTTCGACCAGTCCGTCGAGCAGAACGCCTACCTCGTGCCGCAAGCCGCAGTGCTGCGCGACTTCGACGGCAGCGCCTACGTCATGGTCGTAGGCAAGGATAACAAGGCGATGCGTCGCAAGGTCACCTCCGGACGCACGAGAGGCCAGTACTCGGTCATCACCGGGGGACTTTCCAGAGGCGACAAGGTCATCGTCGACGGGCTGAACGGTCTCAAGCAGGGAGCTGGGATCAAGCCGGTACCGGCCTCCACCCCGGAAAAGGTTGCTTCGCCCGCCAAGCCTTCCGGCAAGCAAGACTGACCGCGAATGTCCCGGATCTTCATCGACCGCCCGATCTTCGCCTGGGTGCTTGCGATCATCGTGATGCTTGGGGGCATCGGTGCGCTCGCACTCCTGCCCAACGAACAATACCCGGACATCGCGCCGACCGAAGTCAACATCCGCGCCACTTACCCGGGCGCTTCTGCCGAGACCGTCGAGAACAGCGTAACGCAGATCATCGAGCAGCAGCTTACCGGGATCGACGGCCTCCTCTATTTCAGTTCGCAGTCGACCAATCGCGGCCAGGGCACCATCACTGCAGTCTTCAGCAAGGGGACCGATCCGGACATCGCCCAGGTCCAGGTCCAGAACAAGGTGCAGACCGCGCTGTCCCGGCTGCCGCAATCGGTCCAGAACCAGGGCGTAAGGGTCACCAAGTCCAACCCGGACCAGTTGCTGGTTGTCGCGGTCTTTGACGAGACCGACACGCGTTCGAACCAGGACGTTTCCGACTACCTGACCTCCCACATCCAGGACCCGCTATCGCGCATCGAAGGCGTGGGTGACGTTCGCGTCTTCGGATCGCCGCACGCCATGCGCATCTGGCTCGATCCGGCACGGCTTGCCGCGGTCTCGCTCATGCCCAGCGACGTGATTACCGCAATCAGGGCCCAGAACACCGAAGTCGCGGCCGGCGAAGTGGGCGGCCTGCCCTCACCCGACGACCAGGCCATCGATGCCATCGTCACCGCCGGTTCGAGATTGCAGACCCCGGATCAGTTCCGCCGGATCGTCGTCAAGACGAAGACCGACGGCTCGACCGTGACCATCAGCGACGTCGCGAGGGTCGAAATCGGGGCAGAAAACTATTCCTCGGTCACCCGCGTCAACGGGCACCCCGGTGCCGGCATCTCGATTTCGCTGTCGCCCGGCGCCGACGCGCTGCAGACCGCAGAGCGCGTCAAGACGGCGATGACCGCCCTTTCGTCCGATTTGCCCGACGGCATGAACTACATCTACGCCAACGATTCCACGACCTTCATCAAGCTGTCGATCTCGGAAGTGGCGAAGGCCCTGTTCGAAGCCATCGTGCTGGTCGTGCTGGTGATGTTCGTCTTCCTGCAGAGCTGGCGCGCCACGCTCATTCCGGCCATCGCCGTCCCGGTCGTCCTGCTCGGCACCTTCGGGATCTTCTACCTCGCGGGCTTCTCCATCAACACCATGACCCTGTTCGGGCTGGTGCTGGCGATCGGCCTGCTGGTCGACGATGCCATCGTCGTGGTCGAAAACGTCGAGCGGCTCATGGAGGAAAATCCCGGCATGAGCGCACGCGAGGCGACCATCCTGTCGATGCAGGAAATCCAGGTGGCCCTCGTCGCGATTGCGCTGGTACTTTCGGCCGTGTTCCTGCCCATGGCCTTTTTCGGCGGCTCCACCGGCGTGATCTATCGCCAGTTCTCGCTGACGATCATCTCGGCCATGGTGCTCTCGGTGCTGGTCGCGCTGATCCTCAGCCCGGCCCTGACCTCCACCCTGCTCAAGCCCAGGAACGGCGACGACGCGCCGGCCTGGCTGGAAAGGCGCCTGCCCTCATTCGCGCGGTTTCTGGACAAGTTCCACAAGGGCTTCAACCGCACCGTCGAACACGGCACGGAGCGCTACGGCAGGGCCGTCGAGCGCGTCGTCGAGCAGAAATGGCGGTGGCTTGGTATCTTTGCGGTGGTCTGCGTCGCAACTTATGCCCTGTTCATCAGACTCCCCACCGGCTTCCTGCCCAACGAGGACCAGGGCTCGATCTTCGTGCAGTGGCGTCTGCCGGCCGGAACGCCGCGCTCGAAGACGGAGGAGGTACAGGATCAGGTCGAGAAGTATTTCCTCGGCGAGAACAAGGACCTCGTCTCCGGCATGCTCACGATCTCGGGCGGCGGGCTCGGGGCATCGGGCCAGAACACAGGCACCGGGTTCCTCAACCTGATCGACTGGGACGACCGGCCCGGCGACGAGAACACGGCGCAGGCCATCGTCGACCGCACCTCGGCAGCGTTCGGCGGCTTGCGCAATGCACAGGTTTTCGCGCTGGTGCCCGGATCGATCCGCGGTCTCGGCCAGAATTCCGGCTTCACCATGGAACTGCAGAACAATGGCGGGATGAGCCGGACCGATTTCGCCGCCGCGCGCGACAGGCTTCTGGCGCTGGCGAACAGCGATCCCCGCCTCGCCCAGGTTCGCCTCAGCGACTTGCCCGACGTCTCCACGCTCAAGGTCGATACGAACACGCAGGCGCTGAGCGCCTATGGCCTGTCGCAAAACGACGTGAACGCGACCCTGAGCACCGCCTGGGGCGGCGACTACGTCAACGATTTCCTCGACGAGGGTCGCATCAAGAAGGTCTATGTCCAGGGCGACGCGCAGTACCGCTCGCGCCCTGAAGACCTCAGCCAGTGGTTCGTGCGCGGTTCCAACGGGCAGATGGCGCCATTCTCGGCCTTCTCGAAAGTGAGCTGGTCGACTGCCCCCAGCAGCAGTTCGCGCTTCAACGGACTTCAGGCCTACGAGTTCTCGGGCACGCCCGCGCCCGGCGTCAGTTCTGGCACGGCGATGGACGTGATGGAGGAACTGGCCAGCCAGATCCCCGGCACGAGCGTGGCCTGGGCAGGTTCCTCCTACCAGGAGCGGCTCTCCACGGGTCAGGGGCCACTGCTCTACGGCCTTTCGCTGCTGGTCGTGTTCCTGTGCCTTGCCGCACTTTATGAAAGCTGGTCGATCCCGGTCGCGGTGATCCTGGTGATCCCGCTCGGTCTGCTGGGAGCGATCGTCTTCGTAACCCTGCGCGGCCTGGAAAACGACGTCTACCTGCAGATTGGCCTGCTCACCACGATGGGCCTTGCCGCGAAGAACGCGATCCTCATGATCGAGTTCGCCGAGCAGGCCGAACGGCAAGGCAAGCGCGTGATCGACGCCGCCCTCGAAGCGGCGCGGATTCGCCTGCGTCCGATCCTGATGACGAGCTTCGCCTTCATCTTCGGCGTGCTGCCGCTGGCACTGGCGACGGGTGCCGGCGCGAACAGCCGCGTGGCCATCGGCACCGCCGTCGTCGGCGGGATGCTGACCGCAACGATCCTGGCGATCTTCTACATCCCGCTGTTCTTCGTCCTTGTCCGGCGCGGCGTTCGCGACGGCCTGGCGGCAGCCCGGCGCAAGCTTGCCGAGCGACACTCAGAAGCGGGAGAAGGCGCATGATGCTCTCCTCCAGGGCACGCCTTGCCATCTTGCTCCCGGCCATGGCGCTGGGGGCCTGCTCGATGGCCCCGAAGTATGTCCAGCCCGACGCACCGGTGCCGGCTTCCTGGCCTGCGGGCGACGCATACCTCACGGAAAGCGAGGCTGCGCTTCCCCTCGTCTCCTACACCGGGATCTTTCGCGACGAGCGACTGCAGGCGCTGATCCGGCAGGCACTGGCCAACAACCGCGACTTGCGCGTGGCCGCCGCCAATGTCGCGGCAGCCCGTGCGCAAGTGCGTGTCGTGCGTTCAGACCAGTTCCCAGAACTCGGCGTGAGCGGCTCTGCGACTTATGCCGATCGGCAGGGCAGCAGCGGCGACGGCTGGTCCTATTCGGCGCAGGGCGGCGTCTCCAGCTTCGAACTGGACCTGTTCGGCAAGCTCGCCAATGCCACCGAAGCGCAGCGCAATGCGGCGCTGTCGACGGAATCGGCGGCACGGACCGTCCGGCTCGGCCTCGTCGCGGATCTTGCCCGCGCGTGGTCCACGTATGCGGCGGACAAGGACCTGCTGCGTATTGCACAGGAAACTGCAGCCAATGCTCAGCGCAGCGTGGAACTGACCGGTGCCCTGCTGAAGGCGGGCGTCGCTCCGCGCACGGATCTGCGGCAGGCCCAGCAGGTCCTCGAGACCGCGCGCGGGGACCTCGCTTCGCAGCAGACGGCGCTGGCGCAGGACATCAACGCCATCCGCCTGCTGGTCGGCGCCGACATCGACCGGACCATGCTTCCCGACACCATCGACCAGGTGAACGATAGTCTGGCCGTCCTGCCCGCCGGGACGAGTTCGCAAGTCCTGCTTCGTCGCCCCGACGTCATCGGTGCGGAATACGACCTGCGCGCCGCCAATGCCGACATCGGCGTGGCCCGCGCCCAGCTCTTTCCCTCGATCTCGCTGACCGGCCTGCTGGGATTTGCCAGCAAGTCGCTGTCGTCGCTGTTTACCGACGGGGCCTTTTCGGCGACCGGCGGCGGGAATGCCGGCTGGTCGATCTTCAACGCTGGCGGCAAGGGCGCGAACGTCGATGTCGCCAAGGCCCGGCGCGACGCAGCCCTCGCCACTTACGAAAAGACGATCCAGACCGCCTTCAGCGAAGTGGCCGACGCCCTGGCCGATCAGGGTACGCTGTCCGAGCGCCTGCGCTCTGCCCGGGCATTTACCGAGGCCGCCAACGATACGGCGAAATTGACCGAGGCCCGCTACAGACAGGGCATCGACAGTTATCTCGACAACCTCGATGCCCAGCGCAGCCTCTATTCGGCGCGCAAGACCGAAGTGGCTGTTCGGCTTGCCGTCGCTTCGAACCGGATCACGCTCTACCGCGTGCTGGGCGGCGACCAGGCAAGCGACGCTGCCGCTTCCGACTAGACCGGCACCTCTCGCGAACCGGACGAAGGACCGACAAGGTATCGCGCCGTCGAAAACTCGGCGAGCGAGCTTGACCTTGCGCCTTGCCGAAGCTCACCCTTGCACTGCGCGATTGTGTCAGTTCCACAAGGGGCGGCGCAGGGTGCGGGATCGAAGGGTACGGCAAGGAGCGGACGTGGCGACTGAAGCTGAAAAGACATCCGCGGACATTTCCAAGAATCCTTTCAGCGGCGAGAATATCGACCCCCGCCGCCAGATCGCCTTGAACTTGACCGTCATTGCCCGGCTCTTGCGCAACAATTTCGATCGCAAGGTCGCAACGCTCAACGTCACCCGATCGCAATGGACTCTGATCGCTGTCGTTTCCCGCAATCCCGGTGCCACGCAGCGGGTGATCGCCGAGCACCTGGAAATGTCGGAAGCCTCGGCGGGGCGCCTCATCGACAGGCTTTGCGCCGAGGGCCTGCTGATCCGGCGCGACCGCAAGGATGACCGCAGAGCCCGTGCCATCTACCTGACCGAAGCGGCCACCCCCTTGCTCGAACAGCTCCACCAGATCGCCACGGCCAGTGAAGACCGCATGTTCAGCCACTTCTCCGTCGAGGAGATCGATCAGCTCAAGGATTTCATGGCGCGCATCTACGAGAACGTCAGCCGCGGCTGAGACATAAGGTGCGCGCTAACCTCTCCGCGGAGCGCGCACTCTTCTTCGCATCCGCCAAAAGCTCTCCCGCCCCCTGACTTTTGCGCCGAAAAGCACTACATTCAGCCGAAAGCAGATAAAGATGCGGTGAGGATGTCGAGACCATGGTCGAGACCCGGCTGACAGTTGCTGCGTTATGTTCCGAGCCTGCTCATCAGGCCCGCCTCCTTTGGCGCGTACCGCCATCGTGCGCGCATTCCCCGATCTTTCGCCCACCCCGCCGTAACGGTCCCAAAGGCTGAGTAGATCAGATGAACATCGCACTCCTTCTCGAACGCGCGGCCGCATCCGCACCCGACCAAATCGGACTGGTCTGCAACGAGCGATCGTGGCGTTACGGAGACCTGCTCGATGCCGCGCGCGGCGCCTTCGAACTGATACAGGAGAGCGAAGCCGAGGCCGTCGCAATCATCGACGAGAACAACGAAGCCGCCGTCTTTGCGATGTTCGGCGCAGCCCTGGCAGGCGTGCCGTATTGCCCGCTCGACTGCGCACTGCCCGACGAGGTGCTGACCGCCGAACTGGAACGGCTCGTTCCCGCAATCGTCATCGGCGACGAGGAACGCGCTACGCGCATTGCCGGTGCGCAGGGACACATGATCCTTTCGCGCGAAGAATTCAGCCTCAAGGCGCAAGAGACTGTACCTGCCGACGATGCCCGCGAATACGATCCCGGCGAAGGCGTCGCCATCGAGATTTTCCAGCATGTCACCAACGGATCGCCCAAGGCGGAGATCTTCCGCCACGCCGAATTGCTGGAACATGTCTCCCGTGCACCGGCCACGCTCGCTTCTGACCAGCCGGGCGTCACCTTACTGGCTGTGCCTCCCCATGACGGTGCTGGCATTCTTGCCTTGCTCTGCTCCGTTCAGGCGCATCGCAAGGTGATCCTGCTGCCCGCCATCACCACCGAGAGATGGTTTGCCTTGGTGGAAACCCAGAGGGTTTCTCAGGCACTGGTGGTTCCGCCCCTGCTGGCGCGCATTGTCGAGGAGATGGAAGCGGGAATGGCGCGGGATCTCTCGACCCTGCGCGGCATCGCCTGCGCCGGAGCCGAGATCCCCCTGGAGATCATGCGAAGAGCACTTGAGCTGTTTCCCTCGACAGATTTCACCAGCGCCTGGGGCCGCGCAGGGCCACGCGACACGATCACCGCCCTTGCGCACGACTCGCTTGCCGGAGTCGAAGCAAAGCTGGCGCATTCCGAAGGGCCGATGCCCCGTATCGACATCCGACCGAGCTGACTGGCGCAAGCGGTTCTCCGCCGAACCAACAGGCGTTCAATCCTCGTCGTGAGCCGGTGCGATCGGCTTGCCGCTAAGGTTCAGGCGGATTTTCTCGAGAGTTTCGAACAACTGGGCCTGTTCGGCATCCGAAACACCGGCGAGGGCCAGGTCGGAAATTTCAACCGAAAGCGGTTCAAGCTGCCCGACAAGTCCCTGCCCGCGTTCCGTCAGGAACAGGCGCCAGGCCCGGCGATCGGTGGGATCGGCGCGGCGCTCAACCAGCCCTGCATCCTGCATGCGGTCAATCATGCGACCGGCAGTAATCGGCTCAACTTCGAGGATCTCGGCCAGTTCGCCCTGCTTGATGCCTTCATGGCGTCGCAAGACGTAGATGACCTGCCACTGGGGGCGCGTGATGCCGATTTCCCGCGCGCGCTGGTCGAATCTGCGACGCATCAGCCGCGCGACCTGCCCCAGAAGTGTGCCGAGCCTTCGTTCCATGGCCGAAAACTTAGTAGGCTTGCTTATTATTGACCAGTGCAAATATTGCGTCGGTCAGTGCACGATGCAAATGCCTTGCGGGGATCCAGCTGCAATGCCGGATCACCGCAAGCACCTGAATCAAAAGAAGGCTTTCACTTCGCGCAGGACCATCTCGGCATGTTCCTTACGGCAGATCAGCAGGTCGGGCATGTAGACGTCCTGCTGGTTATAGACGAGCGGGTTGCCGTCGATGCGCGACACATGCAGGCCCCAGCCAAGCGCGACCGCAGCAGGCGCGCAGCTGTCCCACTCGTACTGACCGCCCGAGTGCAGATAGATATCCGCTTCGCCGCGCAGGATCGCCATGGCCTTGGCACCGGCAGAGCCCATGGGCACGAGTTCGCCGCCAATCGCCTCGCACACGCCGGTGGCCTCCTTGGCCGGACGGGTGCGGCTTACCACCATGCGCAGCTTTTCCGGTGCAGCGGGAAGTTCACCCGGCTGATCCGACCGCAGGACCTCGCCAAGCCCGGGCAGCGCAACCGCGCCCAAGACCGGCACGCCATTTACCGCCAAGCCGACGTGGACGGCCCAGTCGGCACGCTCCTCGCCATATTCACGGGTACCGTCGACCGGATCGACGATCCAGACGCGCTCCTTCGAGAGGCGTTCAGCGTTGTCCTTTTCCTCCTCCGAAAGCAGTCCGTCATCCGCACGCTGCTGGCGCAGCGCGTGGACGAGGAACTGGTTCGCCGTCTGGTCCCCCGCCTTGCCGAGCGACTTGCCCTCGAACATGCCGGATTCACGCACCTCGATGAGGATCTTGCCGGCGACCCCGGCAAGATGTGCGGCAAGATCGCCGTCAGTCATCATCATGCGTCTCCCAGAAGCGTGTCGACGATCAGGTTCGCCGCCTCTTCAGGCGACATCTTCGTCGTGTCGATCCGGATTTCCGGGCTGCGCGGGGCTTCGTAGGGGCTGTCGATGCCGGTGAAGTTCTTCAGCTCACCGGAACGCGCCTTCTTGTAGAGGCCCTTGACGTCGCGGGCTTCGGCCACCTTGAGCGGCGTGTCGATGAAGACCTCGAAGAATTCGCCGTCGGGCAGCATCGAACGTACCATTTCGCGATCCGCCTGGAAGGGCGAGATGAACGCGGTGATGACGATCAGGCCGGCGTCCGCCATCAGCTTCGAGACTTCGCCGACGCGGCGGATGTTCTCGATGCGGTCGCTTTCGGTAAAGCCTAGGTCCTTGTTCAAGCCGTGGCGCACGTTGTCGCCATCGAGCAGGAAGGTGTGCCGGTTCATCCGGTGCAGCTTCTTCTCGACCATGTTGGCGATGGTCGACTTGCCCGAACCGGAAAGACCGGTAAACCAGAGCACTGCCGGCGTCTGGTTCTTGAGCGCTGCATGCTGCTTGCGACCGATGTCGAGCGCCTGCCAGTGCACGTTCTGCGAACGGCGCAACGAGAAGTTGATCATGCCCGCCGCAACCGTGGCGTTGGTCATCTTGTCGACGAGGATGAACCCGCCCAGCGCCCGGTTGTCCGCATAGGGCTCGAACACGACCTGCTTGTCGGTCGTGATTTCGGCCACGCCGATCTCGTTCAGTTCAAGCGTCTTGGCCGCCATGTGCTCCATGGTGTTGACGTTGACCGTGTACTTGGGCTCCTGAACCGTGACCGATACGGTCTGCGTGGCAAGCTTGAGCCAGTAGGCCCGGCCCGGCACCAGTGCCTCGTCGGCCATCCACACGATGGTGGATTCGAACTGGTCGGCCGTCTGCGGCGGATTGTCGGCGACCGAGATCACCGAACCGCGCGAACAGTCGATCTCGTCCTCGAAGCAGACGGTGACGGACTCGCCGGCCACTGCCTCTTCGATGTCGCCGTCGAAAGTGACGACCTTGCTGACGGTGCTGGTCTTGCCCGAAGGCAGGACACGGATCTTGTCGCCCGGCTTGACCGCACCGGTGGCGATGAGACCGGAGAACCCGCGGAAGTCGAGGTTCGGGCGGTTGACCCACTGCACCGGCATGCGGAACGGCTTGTCAGCGTCGACCGAGCTGATGACCTCGACGGTCTCGAGATGCTCGACGAGCGTCGGGCCCTTGTACCAGGGCGTGTTCGCCGAAAGCGTCGTGATGTTGTCGCCCTTGAAGCCCGAAATCGGCATGGCCGTGAAGCTCTCTATGCCGATCGAGTTGGCGAACCCAGTGTAGTCGGCGACGATCTTGTCGAAGACTTCCTGGCTATAATCGACGAGGTCCATCTTGTTGACGGCCAGGACGATGTTCTTGATGCCGATCAGGTGGCACAGGTACGAGTGACGGCGCGTCTGCACCAGCACGCCCTTACGCGCGTCGATCAGGATCACCGCGAGGTCGGCGGTCGAGGCGCCGGTCACCATGTTGCGGGTGTACTGTTCGTGGCCCGGGCAGTCAGCGACGATGAACTTGCGCTTCTCGGTGTTGAAGAAGCGATAGGCGACGTCGATGGTGATGCCCTGTTCGCGCTCGGCGGCGAGACCGTCGACCAGCAGCGCGAAGTCGATTTCCTGCCCCTGCGTACCGACCTTCTTCGAATCCGAAGTCAGCGCGTCGAGCTGGTCCTCGAAGATCATCTTCGAATCGTAGAGCAGACGCCCGATCAGCGTGGACTTGCCGTCATCGACGCTGCCGCAGGTGATGAAACGCAGCATCGTCTTGTGCTCATGCTGCTCGAGGTAGGCGTCGATGTCCTGCGCGATCAGCTCGTCGACGACGTACACCGGCTCGTTCCGGGTCTTGGTGTCGGTCATCAGAAGTACCCCTGCTGCTTCTTGACTTCCATGCCGGCACCGCCGGCATCCTTGTCGATGGCGCGGCCCTGCCGCTCGGACGTGGTGGTGAGCAGCGTTTCCTGGATCACCTCGGGGAGCGTCTTCGCCTCGCTCTCGACAGCACCGGTCAGCGGGTAGCAGCCCAGCGTGCGGAAGCGGATCGAGCGCATGACCGGCTCTTCGCCGGGCTTCAGCGGGAAGCGTTCATCGTCGACCATCAGCAGCATGCCGTCGCGCTCAACGGTCGGGCGCTTTTCGGCGAAGTAGAGCGGAACGATCGGAATGTCGTTCAGGTGGATGTACTGCCACACGTCGAGCTCGGTCCAGTTCGAGATCGGGAAGACACGGATCGATTCCCCGCGCGCCTTCTTGGCATTGTAGAGGTTCCACAGCTCGGGCCGCTGGTTCTTCGGGTCCCAGCCATGCGAGGATGTGCGGAACGAGAAGATGCGCTCCTTGGCGCGGCTCTTTTCCTCGTCCCGGCGCGCACCGCCGAATGCGGCGTCGAAACCGTACTTGTCGAGCGCCTGCTTGAGCCCCTCGGTCTTCCACATGTCGGTATGGAGCGAACCGTGATCGAAGGGGTTGATGCCCTTCTCCTGCGCTTCGGGGTTCTGGTAGACGAGCAGATCCATGCCCGAGAGTTCGGCCATCTTGTCGCGCAGCTCGTACATCGCCCTGAACTTCCAGGTCGTGTCGACGTGGAGTAGCGGGAACGGCGGCGGCGAGGGATAGAAAGCCTTGCGCGCAAGGTGCAGCATGACGGCGCTGTCCTTGCCGACCGAGTAGAGCATCACCGGCCTTTCGGCTTCGGCAACGACTTCCCGGATGATGTGGATGCTCTCGGCCTCCAGCCTCTCGAGGTGGGTCAGTGTCTTCATCTCAATCCCTTCGCGTGGGCTTCGGCGGGGATCGGCACGGCCGTCGCCCGTCTGTCGCGCATGTCATTGCAGGGATGACTTTTGCGCGAACCTCCCATATGGGAGGGCATGGCTCTGACCAGCACCGACGAAACCGATCTGATCCTCCCCCTGTTCACGGGAATGCGCGAGAATCCGCGCTTCGCGACGTTCCTCGAGCGCCTGCGCCGCAGGACGGATGCAAACCATATCGGACTCATCCATCGCACTCACGATTGGGCCGGGAAGCGTGAGGCCACCTATTTCGCCGGGGAGGACCTGCGCCGCCGCGCAGTCGAGACCGGCAGTCCCGATCCATTCGAGACCGACCACGCGCTGTTCGAACAACTGCGGTCAAACCGGGTGTACAGCCTCTCCGAACTCGTCGAACACGACCCTGTCGCCCGAGCCGCCCGCGCACGCAGAATGGCGAACCTGGGCCTTGCCGACGAGCGCATCGTGCGCATCACAGATGGCGAGACCTTCACAGCGTGGCTCATGCTGGCCCGGAGCAAACCCTGCTCCGCCGCCGACAGCGCCCTGCTCTCCAACCTCGCTCCTTATGTCGCAATCGCGCTGGGCAATCTGGTGGCCGCCGAACGCGACCGCCTGCTTGCCCGGATCAATTCCCTGAGCCTCACCCGCGCCGGTCGGGGCTGGATGACCTTCGACCGCGAGCAACGCCTGACCGCCATCGATCCCGAGACCGCGTCCTACTGGGAAAGGCATTGCGGCGGCGAACCGCGCATCGGCGAGCGGCTGCGCGCACTGGACCACGGCGCGGAACGCGAGCTGGCGATGGCTATCACCGATCTGTCAGACAATCCGCAGCATCCGGCGCACCCCGTCCTGCTGCGCCGGGCCCCCCGGATGGAAGCGCTGTTGATGGCCATGGACGGAGGGAGCGAGCAGCCCGGAGATATTCTGGCGCTCGTCCCTCTCCCGCACGATTCGCCGACACAGGGCGCGACGCGGCTTTCACAGGTTCACGATCTGCCCCCGCGCGAAGCCGAGCTTGCCATGGCACTGGCCGGTGGACACTCCATCGCCGAAAGCGCCGAGCGCATGGGCCTTACGCTGGAGACCGCGCGGAACTATTCGAAGCGGCTCTACGCCAAGCTGGGCGTGCGCGGTCAGGCCGAACTGGTACGCCTCGTCTACGAGAGTACCGCGGTCCTCGCCTGACCGCGAGGTATCACGGCATCGCGGCGGCAATCGCCTCGTTGAAAGCCTTTACCGCGGCCACCTCGTCGCCGTTCCAGACCGCCCCCGACACGGCAAGGAAATCCGCCCCTGCCGCAACGAGCGATCCGCAATTTTCAGGCGTGATGCCGCCGATAGCAACACAGGGGATCTCGAAGATACGCTGCCACCATTCGAGCAGGTCGAGGCCCGCCTTGTGCTTCACGTCCTTGGTGGTGGTGGGAAAATAGGCGCCGAAGGCCACGTAGTCGGCCCCTGCATCGCCCGCTTCCATGGCGAGGTGGCGACTGTCGTGACAGGTCACGCCGATCTGCGCATCGCGGCCCAACGCCTTGCGGGCCTCCTCGACGGTACCGTCTTCCTGTCCGAGATGCACGCCGTCCGCGCCCAGGCGCTTGGCGAGGCTGATCGAATCGTTGACGATGAAGGCGACATCCCGCTCGGCGCAGATCGCCTGGAGCGGCTCGGCAAGCCGCGCGGCCTCGTGCTGGTCAATGTCCTTCACACGAAACTGGAAGGCCGCGACCGGCCCCGCGTCGAGCGCGCGGGCAAGGCGCTCGGGAAAGTCCCCGTCCACCTTGAGCGGAGAGATCAGGTAGAGCAGCGTCGGCTCGCGCGCGATTTCGTCCTGGTCGGCTTGGTCGGTGTCGATTTGATCGGTCATGGCAGCCCTCTAGCCCTGCACGCGCCTTGCGCCAAGCATTCCGGAGCGGTTCATCTGCCGCATGTTGTGATCGCACCCATGATCGCAAGACAATCCTATCTTCTGCTCGCCAGTCTGGCGGCAGGCTTCGCCCTTGCCGGGTGCACCATCATTCCTCCGGCAGAGCCACAGTCCGCCCCGCTGCCACCACAGGAACAGACGAACGACGCCCCCACGGGCGAGCAGGCTCCCCTCACGTACGCAGCCCTTGGCCAGAGCGTCTATGTCGACGGTCCGCGCGTCATGCCGCTGGAGGTCCTCGAAGACAGCCGCTGCCCGATGAACGCCCGCTGCGTCTGGGCCGGACAAGTCCGCCTGCGCATCCGGATCGATCTGGGCTCCGGCAGCACCACCCGCGAGATCGCCTCCGGCAATCCGCTTCAGGTGGCCGACGGCAGCCTGGAACTCGTCGAAGTACGACCAGACCGGGTGGCCGGAGGCGAAAGCGGCGGCGTGATCGATCCGGGCACCTATCGCTTCGGCTTCCGCTTCATGGGCGGGCTCTAGGCGGCAGCGTCGATCGCGCACTCTGTGCAGCCATGCCAGCCCAGCCCGCGACAGGTCTCGTAGCCGGGAGTCAGGCCATAGGCGACGATCCTGCCGTCCTTGCTGTCACAGCCCCACTCTGCCTCGGGCTTGAGCGGATAGGTCTTGCCGAATGCACCCGGCTCGGTCGATGCGATGACCCGGTAGCGGGAATCGGGCAGCATGACCCTGGAATGCTTGCGCACTTCCAGCGAAAGAGAAATGCCCCCTACGATGGACCGTGCCGGAACCAGTCCTCGCGCGACACATCGGCACCGATGACGCCGCGGTAGCGCTCGGGCCGGCCATTGGCGATGACATTGCCGGAACGATCGGCAATCGAGAGATCGAGATAGACGGTGCAGGACCACAGGATCGTGGCGAGCCGGGATGCGGCATGGGCAACGGCTTCGTCACTGGGCTGCTCGGCCACACCGACCAAGGCACTGTCGGTCGCCCACCAGCGTACATCGCAGGAGCGTTCGTAGAAGTTACGGTCCATGATCTCCACGGCATTGCGCGCCATGTCGGCATAGCGGCTGGGAGCACGAAAAAAGGCGGCGCCCGCTCGGGCACCGCCTTTCCGCAAGCCGGTAAGATCAGACCGGTCAGGCCGCCGCAGCGGCGCCAGCCTTCTGGGTCGAACCCTTGTAGATCTCGTCTATCGCAGCGCCGAGCGAGGCGTCGAATTCCTCGTCGCTCATCTGCGCACGCAGGTCCTGCAGCAGCGCGCGGCTGAAGCTGGCGATGATGCCCTTGTTCTTGGCAAGCTCGACGCAGGCCTCGGGACGCTCGTAGCCGCCCGAAAGCGCAACAACGCGCAGCACCTTGGGATGTTCGACGAGAGCGTCGAACGTGCCCGGGACGACCGGCAGCGAAAGCTTGAGCATGACCTGCTGGCCTTCCGGCAGCGCGTCGAGGTTCTTGAGGATCTCGGCGAGCAGGAGCTTGTCGCACTCGGCGCGCGTCTTGCTCTTGATGTTCACCTCGGGCTCGATGATCGGCATCATGCCGTGCGAGAGGACCTGCTGGCCGATCTCGAACTGCTGCTTGACCACGGCGGCGATGCCTTCGGCGTTCGCCGAATTGATCACCGAACGCTCCTTGGTGCCGAACACGCCCAGCGCCCTGGAACGTTCCAGCAGCGCGTCGAGCGTCGGCATCGGCTTCATCAGCTGCACGCCGTTGGCTTCATCCTCGAGACCCTTGTCGATCTTGATGAAGGGCACGATGCCCTTGTTGATCAGCGCGGTCGGAGTGGGAACGCCGTCAACCTGGCCGTCCATGGTGCGCTCGAACAGGATCGCGCCGATGACCTTGTCGCCGGTGAAGGCAGGAGAAGAGATGATGCGGCTGCGCATTTGATGGATCAGACCGAACATTTCCTCTTCGGTCGACCAGGCGCCTTCCTCGATGCCGTAGCCCTTGAGGGCCTTCGGCGTGGAGCCGCCGCTCTGGTCGAGCGCGGCTATGAAACCGTCTCCATCGGCCATCTTGGCCGTCATCTGTGAAACTTGCATGGTTCTCCTCCTGGTTGTCTCACGTGTTGATAATCGGGGCTATCTACGGGGGTGCTGGCGCGCAACCTCGGCAAAGGGCTTAATCCGCTCAAGCGCCTTTGCCTCGCGAGGTGCGGTTCGCGCTCAGGCCTCCAGCACGGCGACGCCGGGCAGTTCCTTGCCTTCCATCCATTCGAGGAAAGCGCCGCCGGCCGTCGAGATATACGAGAAGTCCTGCGCCACGCCCGCGTGGTTGAGCGCAGCAACGGTATCGCCGCCACCGGCCACCGAGATCAGCGAACCCTCCACGGTCAGGGCCGCGGCCGTGCGTGCGAGGGCGACCGTCGCCGCATCGAAAGGCACAGTTTCGAAGGCACCCATGGGACCGTTCCAGACGAGCGTGCGGCAGGTCTTGAGGACATCGCCAAGCGCCTCGACTGCAAGCGGGCCGACGTCGAGGATCATCTCGTCGGCAGCAACCTCGTGGACGTTGCAGGTGCGCAGCGACGGCGGGTTGGCCGCGAATTCCTTCGACACGACCACCTCGTAGGGCAGATGCACGGTGCAGCCGGATTTGTCAGCGTCTTCGAGGATCTCGTTGGCGGTGCCGGTCAGGTCATGCTCGCAAAGCGACTTGCCAACATCGACGCCCTTGGCGGCGAGAAAGGTGTTGGCCATGCCGCCGCCGATGATCAGGTGATCGACCTGGCTCACAAGGTGCTTGAGCACATCGAGCTTGGACGAGACCTTGGCGCCGCCGACAACGGCCGCCACCGGCTTTTCCGGTGCCCCGAGCGCCTTGTCGAGCGCTTCAAGCTCGGCCTGCATCGATCGGCCCGCATAAGCCGGCAGGACGCGGGCCAGGCCCTCGGTCGTCGCATGCGCACGGTGCGCGGCAGAGAATGCGTCGTTGACGTAGAAGTCGCCGTTCTCGGCAATCGCCTTGACGAAATCTGGGTCGTTCTTTTCCTCGCCCTTCCAGAAGCGCGTATTCTCGAGGATCGCAATGTCGCCGGGACGCAGGATGTCGACCGACTGCGCAACTACGGGACCGGTGACTTCGGGCACGAACATGACTTCCGTGCCCAGAACCTTCTCGACCGCGCCGACCACCATCGAGAGCGACAGGGTAGAGGAGCGTTCCCCCTTCGGACGGCCGAAATGGGCCAGCAGCAGGACCTTGGCCCCCTTCCCGGCCAGCTCCAGAATCGTCGGAGCAGCCGCGCGAATGCGGGTCTCGTCGGTTACCGCGCCGCCCTGCATCGGCAGGTTGAGGTCGACGCGCACCAGCGCCACCTTGCCGTTCACGTCGCCCAGGTCATCAAGGGTCTTGAAAGCGCTCATTGCTCGATCCTTACTTCGTTTCCGACGGCGATTTCGCCATCGTCCAGCACCCGGCCCAGCACGCCGCCACGCCAGTCCGGCGCCAGCGCGGCCATCAGCCCGGGCTTGATTTCATCCATGCGGCTGCATGGATCGCATTCCATGGTTATCTCGATGCGGCAGTTCGGCCCGATCACGATCACCGCACCCGCTTCTCGCGGCAGACGAAGGCCCGAGACGCACAGGTTCGCCCGCCGGGCATGCCACGGCAGGAGCGCATCTTCGGAAATGTGCAGATCGTGCAGCGCTGCGTGCCAGCTCTCAAGCTCGATCAACGAGACCTGCCGGCGCGGCTGCCGCTTGCGCCCGTCCGGGCCCTGACGCACGACGCCGCGAAAGTCCCCTTGGACTCCCGCGGCGGCAGTGACGGCGACGGACGGTAATTCCTCCATGGCACCACGCGATCGCGAACGCCGCGCTATGCCAAGGAGTGTGCCCGTCGCCGGATTCACTTTCAGAGGAACTTCGCCATCGCACCCGCAGTGTCGAGCATGCGGTTCGAGAAGCCCCACTCGTTGTCGTACCAGGATACGACGCGCACGAACTTGCCTTCCATGACGGCCGTTTCGAGGCTGTCGACGGTCGAGCTCGCCGGGTAGTGGTTGAAGTCCGAGGAGACCAGCGGCTGATCGGTGTAGGCCAGAACGCCCTTCATCGCGCCTTCCGACGCAGCCTTGAGCGCGGCGTTGATCTCTTCCTTGGTGGTTTCGCGCTTCGGCACGAAGCACAGATCGACCAGGCTGACGTTCGGGGTCGGCACGCGGACCGAAGAACCGTCCAGCTTGCCCTTGAGTTCCGGCAGCACGAGGCCGACCGCACGGGCAGCGCCGGTGGTGGTCGGGATCATGTTGGCGGCACCGGCGCGGGCGCGGCGCAGATCGCTGTGGATCTGGTCGAGCATGCGCTGGTCGTTGGTGTAGCTGTGGATCGTGGTCATGAAGCCATGCTCGATGCCGACGGTGTCGTTGAGCACCTTGGCAACCGGGGCGAGGCAGTTCGTGGTGCACGAAGCGTTCGACACGATGATGTGATCAGCGGTCAGCGTCTCGTGGTTCACGCCGAAGACGACGGTGTTGTCGACGCCGGTGGCCGGAGCCGAGATCAGAACGCGCTTGGCGCCCGCGTCGAGGTGCGGCTGCGAAGCTTCCTTAGACTGGAAGAAGCCAGTGCACTCGAGAACGATATCGATGCCCAGTGCCTTGTGCGGCAGCTTGCCCGGCTCACGCTCGGCAGTGACGACAATGTCCTTGCCGTTGACGGTGATCTTGCCTTCGCCGGCCTCCACGGTGCCGGGGAAGCGGCCGTGGGTGCTGTCATAGGCAAAGAGGAGAGCGTTCGACTTGGTGTCGGCCAGGTCGTTGATCGAAACGAGGTCGAGACTGCAGTCCGGGCGCTCGAGAATAGCCCGGGCGACAAGGCGTCCGATACGTCCGAAACCGTTGATAGCAACCTTGGTCGCCATAAAATTCTCCTCCTTTAGGCGCTTAGCTTATCAAGAATCTTGGGCACGATGGATTCGGCGGTGAAGCCGAAGCGTGCAAACAGGTCCTTTGCCGGCGCGGACGCGCCGAACCGGTCGATGCCGATGTTGAGACCGCCGTTGCGGCTTGCAGCGGTATAGCGCTCCCAGCCCAGGGTCGAACCGGCCTCGATCGAGACACGCAGGATCGACGGATCGTGCGGCAGCACTTCGTGCTTGTACGCTTCATCCTGCGCTTCGAACAGCTCCATGCAGGGCATCGAGACGACATCGGCGCCGATATCCTGCGATTCCAGCTGCTCTGCGACCTTTACCGCCAGTTCCACTTCGGAACCGCTGGCGACCAGGATCACCTTGCGATCGGCCGAAGCATGCCGAAGCGTGTAGGCGCCGCGCGCGGAGAGCATGTCACCGCTCTTGCGAAGCTGCGGCAGGTTCTGGCGGGTCAGCGCGAGAACCGAAGGCGTGTCCTTGGACTGCAGCGCGATGTTCCAGCACTCGGCCGTCTCGATCACGTCCGCAGGGCGGAACACATAGAGGTTCGGGATCAGGCGCAGGCTCATGACCTGCTCGATCGGCTGGTGGGTCGGGCCGTCCTCGCCCAGACCGATGGAATCGTGGGTCAGGACGTAGATCGCGCGGGTCTGCTGCAGCGCCGAGAGGCGGATCGCATTGCGGCAGTAGTCCGAGAAGATCAGGAAGGTGCCGCCGTAGGGAATGACGCCGCCGTGCAGCGCCATGCCGTTCATCGCCGCGGCCATGCCGAATTCACGGATGCCGTAATAGACGTAGCGACCGGCGTAGTTGTCCGGTGTGAACGGCTCCTGGCACTTGGCCTTGGTGTTGTTCGAGCCGGTAAGGTCAGCCGAACCGCCGACCATCTCCGGCACTACCGGCGCCAGTACGTTGAGGCAGTTTTCCGAAGCCTTGCGGGTGGCGACGGTGGTGTCTCCATCGAGCCAGCCAGCGAAAGTCTTCGCGGCCTCGTCGCCTTCCGGCAGGTCGCCGGCCATGCGGCGGCTGAATTCGGCAGCGTCGGCACTGGCAGCCAGACGGCCTTCCCACTCAGCACGGGCCTTGGCGCCGGCTTCGCCCAGCGAACGCCAGTCGGCAAGGATTTCGGCCGGGATCTCGAAGGGAGCTGCCGTCCAGCCCAGGTATTCGCGCGCAGCGGCGACTTCATCGGGGCCGAGCGCGGCGCCGTGGACGTCGTGGCTACCCTGCTTGTTGGGCGCTCCCTTGCCGATCACCGTCTTGCAGGCCACGAGCGAAGGCTTGTCCGAGGCAGCGGCTTCGGCCAGCGCACGCTCGATGTCGGCGAAATCGTGACCGTCGCACGAGAAGACGTCCCAGCCGGTGGCGCGGAAGCGCGCGGGGATGTCCTCACTCGTCGACAGCGAGGTATCGCCGTCGATGGTGATGTTGTTGTCGTCCCACAGAACCTTGAGGCGGCCCAGCTTGAGATTGCCGGCAAGGCCGATCGCCTCGTGGTTGATGCCTTCCATGAGGCAGCCGTCGCCAGCGATGACCCAGGTCTTGTGATCGACGAGGCCGTCACCGAAAGTGCCGTTGAGCTGACGCTCGGCCATCGCCATGCCGACCGCCATCGCAAGGCCCTGGCCCAGCGGACCGGTGGTGCACTCGACGCCCGGGATCAGGAAGTTTTCCGGGTGGCCGGCGCAGACCGAGCCGAGCTGGCGAAAGTTGCGGATGTCGTCCATCGTCGGGCTGGCGTAGCCGGTCAGGTGGAGTAGCGAGTAGATCAGCATCGAGCCGTGACCGGCCGACAGCACGAAGCGGTCGCGGTCGGGCCACTTGGGCGCGGCAGGATCGAACTTCAGGAACTTGGAGAACAGCACCGTGGCGACATCGGCCATGCCCATCGGCATGCCGGGGTGACCGCTGTTGGCAGCCTGGACCGCATCCATCGAGAGCGCCCTGATGGCGTTGGCCATCGGCGCGAGGCGGTTGGGGGCAAGGGTCATCTGGTGGCTCCCGAAAACGGAAATTACTGGGCGATTCGAAATTCCGGACCCCCTTTAGGGAGAGGCGGCTCCCCGTCAAGTTCGCCAGTCAGTTTCGCGCGACCGACCAGTTGAGCAGCACGTCGAAATGATTGTGAACAACAAGGGCCAATTGCTTGCGTTTTATCTGCTTTCCGGTAGCCAAAGAACGATGGAACAGGCGGCGATCTGTGAAGCACTGCAAAGGATCGAGGCAGCGCTTGCGCGTGTCGAGGGAGCAACTCGGCAGGCCGTCAACCTGCGCGGTCGCCACGAGGCCCTGATCGAGCAGCACGAAGCCCTCGCCACCCGGCACGTGACGCTCAAGTCCAGCGTCGAGCAATCGCTGTCCCGGATCGACGGACTGATCGGACAGGCCGATAAATGATCCGGCGGATCCCGAACGATTTTTCGAAGCCCCTGAAGTCATGAGCAACGTCACCCTTTCCATCGGCTCACGCCGCTTCACCGTCGCCTGCGCCGACGGCGAGGAAGCCCACGTCGCCGAACTGGGAGACCTGATCGACGCGAAGGTCAACCAGGCTGGCGCCCAGGGCCAGACCGAAACGCGCATGCTCCTCTTTGCAGCACTCCTGCTGGCAGACGAGGTCCACGAGCTGCGCCGCTCGGGCACGAACGCCCCTGCCCCGGCAGCAGAACTGCCCGAGGATCTGGCCGAACGCCTTGCCCAAGTGGCCGACCGGATAGAAAATATCGCAAACCTCCTTGAGGCTGGCGCCGGCAACGCCTAACTAGGGCTCGACGGGATCTGCCCGGCACGAGCCGTTCGAACATCCCTGAGGCTATAAGCAATCCAAGGGGGCTGTCCCTGCCCGGACCCTGGTCCGACGCACATGGCTCCCACCTGACGTTGAGGCGTCAGAGGATTTCTAGGAAAACGACCCACGGTGGACCCGTCACCCCCATTTCCCGCGAATGAAGCGAAGGCCCGGCTGCGCAGGGCCTTCCGGACCGCACGGCGCGAGCATGTCGCCGCGCTGCCGCAGGGCATGCGCGCGCTCATGCTCAACCGGCCGCCGTCGCCCATTGCGCAGATGATGCCTGAAGGGGCCGTGATCGGCCTCTATTACCCGGTCGGCGACGAAGCGCCTTCGCTGGGCTGGGCGCGCTGGCTGGTCGAAAACGGCCGCCGCATTGCCCTGCCCGCTTTCGAATCGCGCGAGAGTCCGATGGAGTTTCGTGCCTGGACCGATCCCTTCGTCGACGACGAACTGGCAATCTCACCATGGGGCGGGTTGCAGCCCGACCGCCCTCTTGAGCCGCTGATCCCCGATCTCGTCGTCGTGCCGCTGATTGCCTTTACAGAGCGCGGTGAGCGTCTCGGTCAGGGCGGCGGACACTACGACCGCTGGCTCGCCGCCAATCCGCATGTACGTGCCATCGGGCTTGCATGGGATTGCCAGATCGCCGATGCGCTTCCGATCGAGGATCACGACAGGCTTCTCGAAGCCGTCGTGACGCCGACCCGGATCTATCAAGGAAGCGAATGAGATGCGCGAGACACCGACATGGCGAATCCCGATCGGGGTCCTGGGTCTGTGCGTCGCGCTTGCGGTCTACAGCATTCTCATTGCGACTTACGTGCCGCCGCTGATCGGCAACTGGCATACCCTGGCGCAGACGCCCGTCTACGTCGTGCTCGGCGTCGTGTGGATCATGCCCCTGCGACGCTTCCTGATCTGGATGGAGACCGGTCGCTGGGGCTGAGCCTTTTGCAGCCGCGGACAGTTCCCGAATTTCGTCACGGACGGCCGCCTGCGCGGCCATCCAGTGCAACCCTGAACCAATGCGGATGATGCAAGCCTAAGGGTGATCGAGTCGCTGCCTCGGCACCCTCGCCGGGTCTGCCAGACATCGCCTGCAGGATGCTGATCGCAAAAAGAAAAAGGCCGGGACAAGCCCGGCCTTTTCTTCTGATGATCCACCTCAGGACGTTCCTGAAATGGCGCGAGTGACGGGGCTCGAACCCGCGACCTCCGGCGTGACAGGCCGGCACTCTAACCAACTGAGCTACACCCGCTCATCAGTGAAAAGAACTGCACCTGAGTTCTTTCTATATCCCCTGTTTTCACAGGTTTTTCCCAAGTGGCGCGAGTGACGGGGCTCGAACCCGCGACCTCCGGCGTGACAGGCCGGCACTCTAACCAACTGAGCTACACCCGCGTTCTCGTGCGGTGCGTCCGCTTGGGAGCCGCGCCACTAAGACAGGCTCACCGGGCTGTCAACTGCCTTGAGAGGGTAAGTGGATTTTTTGCGCGCCCTGCCCTGACAGGCTCGCGCAAGGCCGTCGCAATCAAGTCCGCGTTAACCATATTTTGGCGAATTGGCCGTCAATCTCCCCTGCATCGCCAACAGGCCAGCGGGGCTGTCCATATCCTATGAAAAGCCAGTTTATCCTTCTCGCCGCCATGACGCAGGCGCTGTGTGCGCCGGCCCTGGCCCAACCGGCAGCGCCGGTCTCCGTCGCCACCGACAGCGCCGTCTTCGTCGAGAAAGTCATGGCAGATTCGAGCAGCCGCCTCGAGCCGGCCGCGCGCCTATCGCGCGGCGACAAGGTCGTGACCGTCGTCACCTGGTACCGCATGGGCGGCAACGGAGGCTTCGTCATCACCAACCCGATGCCCGCGAAACTCGCATACGAAGCGAGCGCGAACGAGGGACAGGAAGTGTCGGTGGACGGCGGCCGCACCTGGGGCCACCTCGGCGCACTGCGCAAGGGCGGGCGAATGGCGACCGCTGAGGACGTCACCCATGTGCGCTGGCGCATTCCGGCAGGCCGCGCTGCGCACGGCCGCGGCCAGCTCGCCTACAGCGCCATCGTGCGCTGACGCCCGATTTTCGGTGAAAGCGGGACGGCGGCCCGCACTCTGGAGCAAGCCGCCCTTCCCGTCCGTTCCTAGCCGGCGAGGATCAGCGCCGGTGCCTCGATCAGCTTCTTGAGATCCTGCGCGAAGCTGGCGGCATCCCAGCCGTCGACCACGCGGTGGTCGCAGCTCATCGAAATATTCATCGTCTTGCGCTTCTCGATCCGCTCCACACCGCCGGCATCGCGCACGAACATCGGGCGCTCGACGATGCGGTTGGGGCCAAGGATCGCCACTTCGGGACGATTGATGACCGGCGTCGTCGCCACCCCACCCATCGGGCCGAGCGAAGTGATGGTGATCGTCGAGCCGGACAGCTCCGAAGACTTGGCCGAACCATCGCGCGCAGCCTGTGCGAGGCGCGAAATCTCGCTCGCCAGCTGCCACAGGTTACGGTCCTGCGCATCGCGGATCACCGGGACCATCAGGCCCGCCGGGGTCTGCGCCGCCATGCCCAGATGGACCGAACCGTAACGCGTCACCACGCCCGCCTCGTCGTCGTAATGGGCGTTGAGCATCGGGTACTTGGGGATCAGCTTGCAGATCGCTGCGATCAGGAACGGCAGCATCGTCAGCTTCGGACGATCCCCACGCCCTTCGTTGAGCTGCGCGCGGGTTTCCTCCAGCGCCGTCACGTCGAATTCCTCGACATAGGCGAAATGCGGGATCTGGCGCTTGGATGCCGCCATGTTCTCGGCAATGCGGCGCCTCAGGCCGATGACGCGGACCTGCTCGTCCCTGCCCTTGAGACCGGCTGGCTGGAAGCCACCTGCAGCGTTGTACGAGAGGAAGGCATCAAGGTCGGAATGGCGGATGCGGCCATCCTCGGCCGGGCGAACCTCTCCCAAATCGATGCCGAGGTCTGCGGCACGCTTGCGCACCGCAGGGCTCGCCATGACGCGTGCGTGGCTGTGCGTGCGTGCCGCCACGGGGACCGGTGTCGGAGTTGGCGCAGGTGCAGGCTCGCGCGCCGGACTCATTTCGGCAATGGGAGCGGGAGCCGGTCCTGGTGCAGGCGTGGGCGCGGAAGCCGGTTCGGGAACCGGCGGCTGGGACGCTTCCTCCGCCACTTGCGCGGGTGCTGCGGCGGGGCGCCAACCCTTGCCGTCGCGTTCATTGCCCTCGCCTTCGACTTCGATCACCACCAGCGGCGAGCCGATGGCAATGACGTCACCCTCTGCCCCGGCGACTTCGATCACCTTGCCCGAAACCGGGCTCTCCATCTCGACCGTCGCCTTGTCGGTCATCATGTCCGCAACGCGGCCGTCCTCCTCTACCATGTCGCCGACTTTCACGTGCCAGGCGACGATCTCGGCTTCGGCAATTCCTTCCCCGATGTCGGGCAGGCGGAATGTATAGCGACCCATCGGATCAATCCTTCATGAGCCGGTCGACCGCCTCGCCGATGCGGACGGGACCGGGGAAATAGGCCCACTCGAGGCTGTGCGGATACGGGGTATCGAACCCTGTCACACGCTCGATCGGCGCCTCGAGATGGTAGAAGCAGCGTTCCTGGACGAGCGCGGAAAGCTCGGCACCGAAACCCGAGGTGCGCGTCGCCTCGTGAACGATCAGACATTTGCCGGTCTTTTCCACCGACTTTTGCACAGTCTCGATGTCTAGCGGAACGAGCGTGCGCAGGTCGATGATCTCGGCATCGACGCCCTTTTCGGCGAGGACCGCCTCGACCACGTGGATCATCGTGCCATAGGCCAGCACAGTCATCGCCGCGCCTTCGCGAACCACCCGGGCCTTGCCAAGCGGGATGGAATAGTAGCCTTCCGGCACCTTGCCGCCGGCGTGGTTCTTCCAGCTCTTCGACGGATTGTCGTAATAGCCATCGAAGGGGCCGTTATAGATCCGCTTGGGCTCGAAGAAGATGACCGGGTCGTTGTCCTCGATCGCGGCGATCAGCAGGCCCTTGGCATCGTGCGGGGTCGACGGGATCACCGTCTTGAGTCCTGCAACGTGGGTGAACAGGGCTTCCGGACTCTGGCTGTGGGTCTGGCCGCCGAAGATGCCGCCACCGAAAGGAGAACGCACGGTGATCGGCGCCACGAACTCCCCTGCCGAGCGGTAGCGCAGACGCGCCGCTTCCGACACGAGCTGATCGAGACCGGGATAGATGTAGTCGGCGAACTGGATCTCGGGCACCGGGCGCAGGCCATAGGCGGCCATGCCCACTGCGGCACCGATGATGCCGCATTCATTGATCGGCGAATCGAACACGCGGTTCTTGCCGTACTTGCCCTGCAGGCCCGCAGTGGCGCGAAACACGCCGCCGAAATAGCCCACGTCCTCGCCCAAGATCACGACGTCGGGGTCGCGCGCCATCATGACGTCGAGCGCCTCGTTGATCGCCTCGATCATGTTGAGCGAGCGCGTCGGGGCATCGTGGAGGCTTACTGCATCTTCTTCGAGCATCGCCCTTACTCCTTCCACTCGGGCCACTTCGTCTGGCGTTCGCGAATGGCCTGCTCGGCCTGTTCCTCCAGATGCCAGGGAAGTTCCTCGAAGACATCTTCGAACATGGTGTGAAACGGGTGGTGCAGTCCATGGCCGAGGATGCCGTTCTTTTCAGCCTCCTTGGTTGCCGCCTTCACGTCTTCCGCCAGTTCGCGGTCCATGTCGGCGTGCTGTTCTTCCGACCATTCACCGATTGCGATCAGGTAATTCCTGAGCCGCATGATCGGATCGCCCAGCGGCCATTCCTCGCGTTCGTGCGCCGAACGGTAGGCACTGGGATCGTCCGAGGTCGAATGTCCCTCGGCGCGATAGGTGAAATGCTCGATAAGCGTCGGGCCCATGTTGGCGCGGGCGCGGTTTGCCGCCCATTCCATCGCCGCATAGACTGCCAGCGCGTCATTGCCATCGACCCGCAAACCGGCAATGCCGTAGCCCGCGGCGCGAGCGGCAAAGGTCGTACGCTCCGCCCCGGCAAAACCGGAGAAGCTGGAGATCGCCCACTGGTTGTTGACTACGTTGAGGACGACCGGCGCGTTGTAGACGGCAGCGAAAGTCATGGCCGCGTGGAAATCGCCCTCGGCGCTGGAACCCTCACCGATGAAGCTGGTGGCGATGCGCGTATCGCCCTTGATCGCGCTCGCCATCGCCCAGCCCACCGCCTGCGGGAACTGCGTGGCGAGATTGCCCGAGATCGTAAAGAAGCCATAGTCGCGCGCCGAGTACATGATCGGCAACTGGCGACCCTTCAGCCGGTCCGCGCGATTCGAGTAGATCTGGTTGATCATGTCGACCAGCGGGTAGCCGCGCGAAATCAGGATGCCCTGCTGGCGATAGCTGGGGAAGACCATGTCATCGCCCGCAAGCGCCAGGGCGCACGCGACCGAGATCGCCTCCTCGCCGGTGCACTTCATGTAGAAGCTGGTCTTGCCCTGCCGCTGGCCACGATACATGCGATCGTCGAAGGCGCGGGTCAGCGCCATGTTGCGCAACATGCGGCGCAACGATTCCGGATCGAGATTGGGGTTCCAGGGACCGACTGCCTTGTCGTCGTCGCCCAGGACGCGGATCATGTCGGTGGTGAGAGGCCAGGTCTCGCTGGCCTCGCAAGCCTCGTCGGGCCGCGCCAGCTTGCCTGCCTCGGGAATTTCGAGGTGCGAGTAATCGACCTTGTCGCCCGGCCGGTACTTCGGCTCGGGCACATAGAGTTCAAGCGGCGGCAAGTTGCCGCGCGGCTTTCCAGACCTGACCGGACTTTCGCCCATCTTCGTTCTCTCCCGCCAGTTTCGGCCCGTGAGAACTCCACACACCGGGAGAATCGGCGTGCATCAAAATTCTACGGTTAAGTCATAATATTTCAAACCTCGGCAATGTCAATCAGACCGCAACCGGTGCGGAGATATGCGACTGGGGTGCATATCCGCGCACTTCGAAGTCCTCGATACGATAGTCGAAGACACTGTCCGGACGCCTCAGGATCTCTAGCGTCGCCTGCCCTTCGGGCTCGCGGGAAATCTGCTCTTCCACCAGCGCACCGTGGTTGAGGTAAAGATGGACATCACCCCCTGTCCAAACGACTTCACCCGGTTCCAGGTTGCATTGCTGCGCGAACATGCGGGTCAACAGCGCAAGCGACCACATGTTGAAGGCGAAACCCAGCCCCAGGTCGCAGCTGCGTTGGTACAGCAAGCACGATAGGCGGCCATCCGCGATGTGGAACTGGTAGGTCTTGTGGCACGGCGGCAGCGCCATTGCGTCAAGCTCGGCGACGTTCCAGCCTTCGATGATGTGGCGACGGCTACCCGGATTCGTCTGCAGGGATTCGATCACCTGCGCGACCTGGTTCACGCCCTGCTCGCGCAGACGGAACAGACCGTTCCCGGCATCTTCATAGACCGGCCAGTCCACCCACTGCTTGCCGTAGACCGGTCCAAGATCGCCCCACTGCTCGGCAAAGGCAGCATCGGCGACGATCCGGTCTGAAAAGTCCACGCGCGAAATGTCGTGGCCGGTCTCGCGCCGATAGCGAGCGAGCGGCCAGTCGGTCCAGATCTGCACGCCCTGCGCGCACAGCGAGCGGATATTGGTGTCGCCGGTCAGGAACCAGAGCAATTCGCGCGTCGCCGTCTTCCAGTAGACCCGTTTGGTCGTCAGCAGCGGCATGGCCCCGCCTGCAAGATCGAAGCGAATCGTTGCGCCGAAGATCGAGCGGGTTCCGACACCGGTGCGATCCACCCTCTCATCGCCATGTTCCCAGATCCGGCGCATGAGATCGAGATATTGCCACTCCCAGTGAGGCGCGCGGCCTGTGGCGGACGATTCGGATTGAAGCAGTGTCGATGGCGCGTTCATGCGCGCAGCCTAGACCTGCCTGCACGCAGCGAAAAGAGCCGTTCCGCGCGATTTCCCCGCCCACGCGAGTCAGTACGGGCGCGACCCATGCATTACCGTGATGAAGCCCCTTTCCTCCGGGCTTGCCCGTAGGCTCGGCTTTCCGTCACCGCAGGACCATCGGGTGCAAAACGATTGCATGGCTCAATCGCTCAGATCGCTGCTTTCACGGTGCCTGCCCGGTCCGCTTGCCCTGCAAGGGATCGTCGCCGGCCTCGTGTTGATCGTCGCGCTGTCTCCTTCCGAAGGCGGCGCTGCGATCTATCTTCCGTTCGACGGAAGCGGAGCAGCCCGTACCGTCGCCTGGTCGCGCGAACGCGGCGCAGAAGTGGTTGCAAGAGGCCCATACGAGGGCGCTTTCATTCTGCGCATCCCGCAAGGCCATCATGCCATGGAAGCCTTGCGGCAAGGCGCCCTGCTGATCTCGGTTCCGGAATTCCTGTGCGGTTCGCCCGATCCATCAAAGAAGACATAACCGGTCATGAACGAACTCGACGAAATGCGCCGCAAGGGCGCCCAGATTCTCCTTGCCATTTCCTGGCTATGCGTTGCCATCATCGCAGGCTGCGCCTGGGCCTCGGGCTCGGGTCCGGCCCCCGCCCTGCTGGCGGCTGCGGTCACCATCGTGCCCACGCTCCAGGTCCTGGGCCGCAACAGCGGACTCCAGGCCCGGCTTGCCCTTGGCCTGGCCATTCCGCTCTACCCGGCCATCATGTTGTGGCAATGGAGCGGTGAGAGCTGGATGCTCGACATCCACATGACCTTCTTCGCCGCCATCGCCATGCTCACCCTGCTCGCCGACTGGCGCCCGGTGCTGCTCGCTGCCGGCGTGACCGCGGTCCATCACCTCACCACCAATTTCGCGGCTCCTTCGCTCGTCTTCCCCGACGGCGCGGACTTTGCCCGCGTGCTGCTCCATGCCGTCATCGTCGTTCTGGAAACCGGCGTTCTCGTCGTGCTCTCCGGCGGGTTCGAGCGGCTGGTCATCGATCAGGCGGCAGCGCACGAAGCGCGCGCGAATGCCGAGAAGACCGCCCAGATCGAACGCACCCGGGCGGCAGAGGACCAGAAACAGGTGATCGACCAGATCGGCCGGGGTCTGCGCGGCCTTGCCTCGGGCGACCTCTCGCTGCGCCTTTCCGACGCCTTCCCCGAAGGCTATGAGGAACTGCGCGGATACTTCAATTCGGCCGCCAGCGATCTCGACGACATCGTGCGCGACGTCACCCGCTCGGCCGGGCAGATCGAATCGGGTTCGCGCGAAATTCGCAGCGCCAGCGACGACCTTGCGCTGCGCACCGAGCAGCAGGCAGCGACGCTGGAAGACATTGCCAATACCCTGCGCCAGCTCAGCACGACCGTGCAGGCCAATGCCAAGAGCGCACAGAATCTGCAGGCCAATGTCGCGCGGGCGCGCAGCGATGCGCTCTCCGGTAACTCCGTCGTCGCGAGCGCCGTGGGCGCCATGGGCGAGATCGAACGATCCGCGGACGAGATCCACCAGATCATCACCCTGATCGACGGCATCGCCTTCCAGACCAACCTGCTCGCCCTCAATGCCGGCGTCGAAGCGGCGCGTGCGGGCGAGGCGGGCAAGGGCTTTGCGGTGGTCGCCAACGAAGTGCGCGCCCTGGCGCAGCGCTCCGCGGAAGCCGCCAACCAGATCAAGGACCTGATCGGCACGTCCTCGGTGCAGGTCTCCGAGGGCGTGAAACTCGTCGGCCAGTCGGGCGAATCGCTGATGACGATCGTCTCTGGCATTGCCGAGATCGACGAGGCGATTGCCCGCATAGCCAGTGTATCGCAGGAACAGGCGGTGGAAATCGGCCGCATCAACGAACGCATCGCCCGCCTCGATTCAGCGACGCAGGAAAATGCGGCCATGGTCGAGGAAGGCACGGCAGCCGCCCGCCACCTTTCGAGCGAAGCCGAAGGCATGACCCGCACCGTCGCCCATTTCCGAGTTTCGGGCCAAAAGAATGCCGGGAAGCAGGACGGTTCCTGTGCAAAACTCCTTCAAGCCGCATAAAGTCACTTTGGCCCCTTGCCAGCCCCGGAATCGCTCTCTATAGGCGCGCTCCTGCCTCGGGCCGCTTTCAAAGTGGCTCGATCGGTCGGGGAGTAGCTCAGCCTGGTAGAGCACTGTCTTCGGGAGGCAGGGGCCGGAGGTTCGAATCCTCTCTCCCCGACCATTTCATCCTAAAATCAGGATATTGACGCAGCCATTTCACATGGAATGGCTGCGTCATGTCTGTTCGTCGGATGCGGCGGCAGACGTATGCTTTCCGCTGCCTGTCCCGTGGGCGAAGCACGATCTCGCGCTCGCCTGCTGACGCGGCCGCTGCATGGCGCTATGGGGCTCGGCCATGGACACACACTGCCATGACATCGAAGCGCCGCTGCGCGTAGCTGCGCTCTATCGCTTCGCCCGCTTCGAGGACTTCGCCAGCCTGCGCGAGCCGCTCGATCGGCTTTGCCGGGAACAGGGCATCCGCGGCACGCTGCTGCTGGCCGCCGAGGGCATCAACGGGACCATCGCGGGAACGCCGGAAGGTATCGACACCGTGCTGGCGCACATTCGCGCCCTGCCCGACTGCGCGGATCTCGACGTGAAGCTGTCGAGCGCTTCGGTCATGCCCTTCCACCGCATGAAAGTGCGCCTCAAGCGCGAGATCGTGACGATGGGCCAGCCGGACATCGATCCGCGCGCCAGCGTCGGCACTTATGTCGAAGCGCAGGACTGGAACGCACTGATTTCCGATCCCGACACCATCGTGATCGATACCCGCAACGACTACGAAGTGGCCGTGGGCACCTTCGAAGGCGCGATCGATCCCCGGACGCCAAGCTTCCGCGACTTTCCCGAGTGGTTCCGACAGGAACGCGAACGCCTGCTGGGCGCCGGCAAGCCGCCCAAGGTCGCGATGTTCTGCACCGGCGGCATTCGCTGCGAGAAGTCGACGGCTTTCCTGAAACAGGAAGGCATCGAGGACGTCTTCCACCTCAAGGGCGGCATCCTGAAATACCTCGAGACGGTACCCGAAGAGGAAAGCCTCTGGCGTGGCGAATGCTTTGTGTTCGACCAGCGGGTTACGATCGGCCACGGGCTGGTCGAGGGCTCTTACTCGCTATGCCATGCCTGCCGCCGTCCAGTGAGCAGGGAAGATGCTGCTTCGCCACTCTACGAGGCGGGCGTGAGTTGCCCGGCGTGCCATGGCGAGCGCACCGAGGAGCAGCGCGAATCCTATCGCGAACGGCACCGCCAGGAGGCTCTGGCCGCGGCCCGGGGCGAGGCCCATGTCGGCGCCCATTTCGATCCCGTCCGGCCCGAACAGCGCGATGACCGCAACGCCTGATCCAGTCCTCTACAGCTTTCGCCGCTGCCCTTACGCAATGCGCGCAAGGCTGGCGCTGATGATGAGCGGCACCGCGTGCGAGCTGCGCGAGGTGAAGCTGTCGGCCAAGCCCGAGGCGATGCTGGCCGCTTCCCCGAAGGGAACGGTGCCCGTGCTCGTCACCGCCGAAGGCGAAGTCATCGACGAGAGCATCGACATCATGCGTCGTTCGTTGCAGCGCAACGATCCCGAAGGCTGGCTGGAGCGTGACGACGCAGACCTGATCGCCCGCAACGACGGACCGTTCAAGCACGACCTCGACCGCTTCAAGTATCCCGAGCGCCATGGCTCCGATGCCCTTGCCCACCGCGAGGCCGGCCTTGCGGTACTGCGCGATCTGGACGCGCGCCTGGCGGGGCAAGGTCAGTTGTGCGGAGTGCAGCGTGGACTGACCGACATGGCGATCATGCCGTTCGTACGCCAGTTTGCCGCGGTCGACCGGGCATGGTTCGACAGCCAGCCGCTGCCACACCTCAAGTCATGGCTCGAGAGCCATCTCGAGAGCCATCTGTTCAAGGCGATCATGCTGCGGCCCAAGCCCTGGTCGCCGGGCGATCCGATAGTCCGTTTCGCGGCACCGGAAGGTCCCTCGCCATGAAAACGTGGCCTCCCGGCAATGCCGAGAGGCCATACAGGCGCTAATCTTGTACTTTGTCCGCATTATGCGGTTGGTGCGACCCGAAAGGCTCTTTGCTTGCGAAAACCCTTTTCGGTTTGAGCGGGGCCGGACACCCCCCAGCGCCGGCCCCCGCTCAGATGTCCCCCCGATGCTTGCGCCTCAGGGGATGCGCTCGAAGTGGGCGGCGAGAATGCCGGGCACCGCTTCGAAATCGCGCGACTTGTGAAGGTACTGATCGGCCCCCGCAGCCAGGCAGCGCTGCCTGACCGAAGCATCCGACTGGTTCGTCAGCACGATGATGAAACAGGTGCTGCTGACCTTGCGGATCGCCTGTACCACTTCCAACCCCGAAAGAAGCGGCATGGCGAAATCGAGGATGACCGCGTCCGGCCGCTTCGCTTCGAAGCTCCTCTTTGCCTCCAACCCATCGTAAACCGGACCGACGATCTCGAACTGTCCCGTTTCCCCCACGAGATCCGCCAGCCGGACAGCGACGCTGCGTGCATCGTCTGCAATCAGCACGCAGCGTCGCTTCCCCATGCGGGCCACCCCCATGCTGGCCCGCGCCTGTGCCTTGCCAACGCCCCCCTGGCTTTTGACAAGGCCTCCACACTGCCCCCCGTAAATTGCCTCGGTGACCATGGGGCCAGAATAGGGATTTGCGCCAAGGGGTCTTGTCGGAACGTTCGGCAGCCGGTGTCAGAAAATTGACTACACGGGCATCGGCATATTCAGGGCGACCGGGAAGCGAACCGCGTCGTCGGCGCGCTCACCGCGCTAGTTCACCAGGTCGTGCTGCATGGCGTAGCGCGCCATTTCCACGGCATTGGCAAGGCCCGTCTTTTGCCGGATCCGGGCGATGTAGGTGGCGACCGTCTTGTCGCTGATTGCAAGGTCTGCCGCGACTTCCTTCACGGCGCGGCCCATTGCCAGCCTCTTCAGGATTTCCAGTTCACGTTCGGAGAGTCTTTCGTGCGGCAGTGGCTCGCTGTCTTCGCGGATGCCACGGGCTATGGCGGCAGCAACGTCTGCGTGCAGGTACGTGCCGCCTTGCGCCACCATCTCGATCGCCCGGACAAGTTCATCGGGCGGCAAGTGCTTGTTGATCAGGCCGTTCGCGCCGGCCTTGATCGAACGCACCGCGAAGGAAACCTCTCCCTCGGCGGTGATGACGAGGATCGGAACCCCGGCGTTGACGTCCCGGATGCGGCCGAGCACTTCAAGGATGTCCATGCCGCCCGGCATCATCATGTCGAGCAGGATGAGCCCCCAGTCGCCTTGCGAGACATTTTCGACGACAGCCTGCGAATCCCCTGCTTCGGCCACTTCCACTTCGCCGAAAATCTCGCGCACCATGGACAGCAACCCGCGCCGCGTAATGGCGTGATCGTCCGCAACGAGGATCTTGCCGATCGCCATGTCCGTCATTTGGGCACCCTGGCGCTGACTTGCGCCCCGCTCGGAGCATTCGGGACGATCCGTATGGAGCCGCCGAACAGCTCAACCCTCTCGCGCATGCCCAGAAGGCCGAGCGAAGTTCCTTCCCTGGGGATCTCGGCGAAGCCCTTGCCGTCGTCCGTCACCGTCAATCGCCATTCGTCGTCGGTCGCCTCGAATTCGATGCGGACATGGCTCGCCTGCGCGTGCCGGATGATATTGGTGAGCATTTCCTGCAGGACCCGGAAGAAGGCCGTGGCGATTTCCGGCGGCGGCAGGTCGCTCTCGTCGATCCGACATTCGGCGGTCAGGCCATTGCGCAATTCGAAACGGCGCGCCTCATCCTCCATGGCCGCAGCAAGGCCCAGGACGTCCAGCGCGCTGGGCCGCAATTCCGCGGCGATGCGCCGGACCGTCTCGATCGTGGCGTCGATCAACTCACTGGCATCGTTGAGCTTGGGGACCAGGATGTCCGCCAGCGGCGAGTCCGCGTCGAGCTTGCGGTTCATCCACCAGACGTCCATCTTCAGCGCCGTGAGCAATTGCCCCAGTTCATCGTGAACCTCTCGGGCAATGCGTTTCTGCTCTTCCTCGCGCACGGTGTTGAGGCGCGCCGTAAGCTGCCGCATCTGCCGGTCGCGGATCTTGAGCATTTCGAACTGGGCGCGCATCTGCGCTTCCTGCTTGCGCTTCTCGGTCACGTCCCGGCAGATCGCGCCGAACTGCTGGATGGTCCCCTGCGCATCCGGGAGGCCGAAGGCGACCACTGAAAGCGTCATCTGCCGACCGTCTCGTGCCAGCAGGGTAATCTCGTGCTCGCCCGCACTGGCGCCCTGTAGGGCACCGGCCAGAATGCCGCGTTGCTCGACCGCGCTCTCGACATCGACGGCGCGCAGCAGATCGTGCGCCCGCGTGCCGACGGCCTCTGCCGAGGCATATCCGAAGATGCGTTCCGCGGCGGGGTTCCAGCTCGTGATCGTCCCGTCCGGCCCGCCGCTGAACACCGCATCGCCGGATGCTTCGACGATACCCGCCAGCAGCGCGTGCAACTGCTCTGCCCGCTGGCGCTCCGAAGCTTCACGCGTTCGGGCCACGGCATAGCGAATGGCCCGCGCCAATGCCGTGCCCTTGAGATCGGACTTGGGAATGTAGTCCTGCGCACCGGCCTCCAGGCATTGGAGCGCCAGGCTTTCCTCGTCCAGGCCGGTCAGAACGACAATCGGCGCATCGCTGGCGACACTGCGGATGGCGTGGACGCATTCAACGCCGTTGCCATCGGGCAGGCCAAGGTCGAGCAGGACGGCAGTGACGGCCGCATCGCGCAGGGCCTCGGTCGCCCTGGCGATCGAAGTCGCGTGGATCAACTGCGATCGCTGGTCGGAGAGAATTTCTTCGATGTAATCGGCATCGCCGGGGTTGTCTTCCACCAGCAGGATCGGACCGAGGTCCTCGACATGGTGGCCGCCGGGGCCGTTATCCCGATCTCCTGCCACCAAGGCCATCACGGCAACTGGGCGACCGATAGCCAGAAGTTTTCGATCTCCTTCACCCGGGACTGGAATTCCTGCAGCCCCACCGGCTTGGTGACGTAGCAATTGGCGCCCAGATCGTAGCTTTCCTCAACGTCGGGCCGGGCATCCGATGAGGACAGCACCACGACCGGGATACGCTTCAACCGTTCGTCCCGGCGAATTTCCCGCAGCACGCCATGGCCATTGAGGCGGGGCAGGTTCATGTCGAGCAGGATGAGGTCGGGCTGCGCGGCATCCTGATAGGGCGCGCGCGCATGGAGATAGTCGCAGGCCTCGACGCCGTCCTTCACGACCACCGGATCGCAGGCAAGCGGACCGGGCTGCAGCGTTTCGGTGATCAGGAAGGCATCGGCTTCGTTGTCCTCAACGATCAGTAATCGCACCTGACTGCCCATGCCCTGGCCTCTTCAATCTGAGATTTGCGCCTGAACCGTTCCGCATCGACAGGCTCAATCGGCACGATATGACTTGCCAGCCGGAAATCAAGCTAAAGCAAACGGATAGGTACAATCAAGTATAGCACCGCCGCCCGGAACCAAGGTAACAAGGATTTAACCATCCCACCCCTTACGCAAAGGGTCATTTCCGCGCTGGATAGGGCCGGATTACGCAATCGTTTGCCCTAAAGATCGGCGGGAAGCGTGAAGAAGAACGTGGTACCCCTGCCCGGCTCCGATTCGACCCGGATCGATCCGCCGTGGCGCTCGACGATTCGCTTGGAAATGGCGAGGCCGATCCCGCTACCCTCAAAGGCCGACCGCTCATGCAGGCGCTGGAACATCTGGAAGATGCGGTCCGCAAAGCGCATCTCCATGCCGATGCCGTTGTCGCTTACGGCAAATCGAACCATCCTGCCCTCCACCTCGGATAGAACGCGAACCCTTGGCGGTTCATCCCCGCGGAACTTGAGCGCGTTGCCGATCAGGTTCTGGAACAGCTGGGCAAGCTGCACCTCATCGCCCCGCACGCGGGGAAGGTCGTCCCACTCGACCATGCCGCCGCATTCTTCGAGCCGACGCTGGAGTGTGTGGACCACGCGGTCCACGACGGCATTGGTCTCTACCGGAACCGGAGGCTTGCCCTGCGATCCCACGCGCGAATAGGCCAGCAGGTCGGAGACGAGCTGCTGCATCCGCCTTGCACCGTCCGATGCATAATGGATGAACTTGTCCGCCCGCTCGTCAAGCTGACCGGTATAGCGCTGGCTCAGCAGTTCAACGTAGTTCGCGACCATGCGCAGCGGTTCCTGCAGATCGTGTGACGCGACGTAGGCGAACTGCTCCAGCTCGGCATTGCTGCGCTGGAGTTCGAGATCCTTGAGCTTGCGCGCACTGATGTCACGGATGATCGAGGAGGCGCCGATAACCGTACCGGATGCGAGCAGGATCGGCGAGACCGTGATCGATACGTCGAGCATGCTGCCATCCTTGCGTCTGCGCACGGTCTCGAAGTGATCGATATGTTCCTTGCGATGGATCCTTGCGAGTATCTCGGTTTCTTCTTCGGCCCTTTCCGCGGGGATCAGCATCTGCATCGGGCGGCCAATCGCCTCGCGCGCGCCATAACCGAAGAGACGTTCACCGCCCCTGTTCCAGCTGGTGATGATACCATTCAGATCCTTGCCGATGATGGCATCGTCCGAGGATTCGACAATGGCGACGAGGCGCGCCTCGGTGCGGTTGATACGGCCGATCTGGGCACTGGTGACGACCACCATGGCGCCAAGGGTTATGATCATGATCACGGCAACGGCAGCAAAGCCGAACGAGGTTCCGACAAGACCGACGCCGACCAGCCAGTTCGCCGCGCCGCCGATCACGAAAGGCGCGATCACCGCAACCGGCATCATCAGCTGGAAAGCGCTGCGCGCCTGCGGGCCGGTCGCGACATGCCTCAGCCAGCCCCGTTTCGGATCGAGCATCAGGATCGCCATGGCGAGCAGCGTCACGACCAGCGCCGTGGGAAAGGCCATGGCCGAAAAGCCAAGGACCTGGGTCAGCGCAGCAACTTCATAGGCATAGCCGACGATCGCGCTGCCCGAGATCATCAGGGCACCGATCGCCAGGCCGGCGCCAAGGTAATAGCGCTGTGCGCCGATAGCGGCGATGGCGCCGGACAGAAGCAGGAAGCTTACCGCCGTCGCGGGAGAAAAGCGCCCCATGCCTGGTCCCATGAGGTACCCGGCATCGCCCAGGTCCAGGGCATACTGCCCCAGGGCCACCAACGATATGGCCGCGACCAGCGCGCAGGCGACCATCCAGACGATCCGCCACCCTGTCCGCTCATCCCGATCCTTTGCAATGACGGCGATCACCACAAGGATCGCGCAGGCTGCGGTCGCAAGCGAAGTCTTCGCCGCCCCTACCCCGAAACTGGTGAGCGCCGGCAAGCCGAGCATCCAGCCCGCGGCAGCCACGCCGGAATAGAGTGCGACCACTCCGGCCAAACCGCGGCGCGTCAGAGCGAGCATGGCATCCAAGACCTGAGCAGCACCGGCGTCCTCCCGAATTTCATCGCCCTGACAATGTCTTGCGACTAACGCTTCAGGTCAATCTCTCTTTCCGGTCGTGCCAATCCAACCGGACTTTGGCGCCTGCCGTGACGTTCATCTGTCCGTCCCGCCCCGGCATTGATTTACTCGAAAGTAACTATCTCCCAACAGTTCGTATCCTGCGCCACCGAGTGGAGACCGTGACAAGATCCCGGAATTTTCTGAATACGGTCAATGACCTGTACTCGCGCGTCGGGCTTTTCATCGCTTCAACGGTGCTGCTCGGATCGCTCCTCATTGGCTCAAGCTTCATCGCCTGGCGGGCCAATGTCCAGCAGCAGGAACTGGCGCGGCTCAATTCCGAAACGATTGCCCTGTTGCGCGATGCCCACCGGATCAGGCTGGCTGCGCTCGAAGCGCTGCGCGGGCAGCGCGGCTACCTGCTGACAGGCGACCCGCGCTATCTCGAACCCATGCTCGAAAGCGAACGCGAGCTTCCCGGCCTCATGGCAGCCCTGCGCAGTCACATAGACGGTAACGAGGAAAACACCCGGGAGCTCCAGCGGCTAGGGAACGAGGTGCAGAGCTATTTCATGGACCTTCGCACCGTGATCGTCTTCGAAAACGCCGGGTTGAAGAAGGAGATGCTCGATGTCGTGCGAACCGGGCACGCCCGTCGCTCAATCAACCGGATCAATGCGGACGTCCAGCGGATCGTCACGCGCGAACGCGCGCGGCTCGGCTCGGTCAACGCCAAGACCCGGTCGGTCAACAATATCCTGCCGATGTACCTTCTGGTCATGACCACCGCCGGTGTCTGCCTGCTGTTCACGACATCGCTGACGGTAATCGCGCTTCGCCGGTCCATCGCGCGCGAACGCACCTACCAGCAGGAGCTGCGCTATATCGCCCAGACCGACGAACTGACCGGCATTGCCAACCGGCGCGAATTCCTCGCCGCTCTCGATCGGTCGATCGCCTTCGCGCGCCGCAACCAGTCAGAATTTTCGCTCGCCATCTTCGACATCGACCATTTCAAGGGCATCAACGACAGCTACGGCCATGCTGCCGGCGACGACGTGATCCGCCGCGTTGCGAAGCTGGCCGTCGGCGCCGTGCGCGCCTGCGACCTTGTCGGCCGGATCGGCGGGGAGGAATTCGACATACTTCTGCCCAATGCCGATGGACAGGAAGCTGGGGCCGTCTGCGAAAGATTGCGCGTGGCGATCCATTCGCAGGCGATGGAAGTGCCACCGGATTCAGCGGTGCCGGTCACGATCAGTTCCGGCGTCGCGCAGCTCGATCCGATAGAGAATGCCAACAAGCTGATGGAGCGGGCCGATCGGGCGCTCTACGAAGCCAAGCACGGCGGGCGCGACCAGGTTCGCCTCGCTGCGTGATTCTCGGTCGCGCGGGATTTAACCGCCGCGCAACAGTTGCACGCCCCAATCGCGCTCGAACAGGTAGAGCAGCAGTCGCGCCGCTTCGCCGCGCGCACCCGACAGGCCGCCGTCGCGCTCGATCAGCAGCCTGGCATCGTCATGCGCCAGCGGCAGCAATTTCTGGATCTGCTCCAGCGTGGCAAGACGGAACGGCGTGTCGCCGGACTGACGCGTGCCGAGCAACTCACCGCCACCGCGCAGTTCCAGGTCCTCCTCGGCCAGCCGAAAGCCGTCCTGTGTCTCGCGCATCAGGGCCAGGCGCTGGCGTGCGGTTTCGCTGAGCTGTTGCCCGCGCAGCAGCAGGCAGGTCGATTTCTCGCTGCCACGCCCGACACGGCCGCGAAGCTGGTGGAGCTGCGCCAGCCCGAAACGCTCGGCCTGCTCGATCACCATCAGCGTGGCATTGGGCACGTCGACGCCGACTTCGATCACCGTCGTCGCCACCAGCACTTTGGCCTCGCCGCTCGCGAAGCGCTCCATCGCCGCGTCCTTGGCCTCGGGCTTGAGTTGGCCGTGGACAAGGACGACGTCCTCCCCGAACCGCTCCTTTAGCGAGGCATAGCGCGCCTCGGCGGCGGCAAGGTCGTCGCTCTCGCTTTCGCGCACCATCGGGCAGACCCAATAGGCCTGTTGCCCGGTCTCCAGATGGCGGACAATGGCACCGACGACATCGTCCATTCGCTCGACCGAAACCACGCGCGTGTCGATCGCCTGACGTCCGGGCGGCAGTTCGTCCAGCCGCGAAACTTCCATCTCGCCATACTGCGCCAGCGTCAGCGTGCGCGGGATCGGCGTGGCGGTCATCGCCAGGGTATGCGGCGTGCGCCGTCCCTTGCGCGCCAGCATCAGGCGCTGCCCGACGCCGAAGCGGTGCTGCTCGTCGATCACCACCAGCGCGAGGTTCTTGTAGGAAACGGTATCCTGGAAGATCGCGTGGGTGCCTACGACGATATCGATGGAGCCGTCGATCAACCCCATCAGGATCGATTCGCGCGCCTTGCCCTTGTCGCGTCCGGTGAGCAGGGCAATCTCGACGCCGGTGCCCTGCGCCATGCGCGACAAGGTTTCATGGTGCTGGCGAGCCAGAATTTCAGTGGGGGCCAGCAGCGCCGCCTGTGCCCCCGCTTCGACCGCGATCAGCATCGACGAGAGGGCAACCACGGTCTTGCCCGAGCCCACGTCGCCCTGCAGCAGGCGCAGCATCGGCGACTTCTGTGCAACATCGCCCTCGATCTCGCCGATCGAGCGCTTCTGCGCCCCGGTCAGCTCGAAAGGCAGCCGCAACTTCGCGCGCAACGAACCGTCCCCCGCCAGCGGCGTACCGGACTGCGCGCGGTTGCTTTCGCGCACAAGCATCAGCGCCAGCGCATTGGCGAGCAGTTCGTCATAGGCCAGACGGTCGCGCGCAGGGCCATTCACCCCCTTGTGCGCTGCCAGCAGGGCCTCGCGCCAGACGGGCCACTTCATCTTCCCGAGCAGTCCCGGCTCGATCCATTCAGGCATTTCCGGCAGGACTTTGAGCGCCTGCTGCACCAGCCCGGATACGCGCCCCTGCGTCAGCCCCTCGGACAGCGGATAGACCGCCTCGCACAGTTGGCCGTGCAGCGCCTGCCTGCTTTGCGCGACATGTTCGGGATGCACGATCTGCAGCATCTGCCCATACTGGTCGAGGCGGCCTGCGATCCAGCGCGTCTCTCCCACCGGCAGCAGCTTGCGCGCAGTGTACGAGGCGCGCCCGAAGTAGGTGAGCGTGCAGATATTGCCCGCCACGTCCTCGGCGATGACCCGGAACGGCCCCCTGCCGGCAGATGCCCGGTGCTCGCGCACGGTCAGGGCGACGATGATGTTTTCGCCCACCCCCGCATCGTCGAGATTCTCGACCGCGCGACGCTCGACGAACCGGTCGGGCAAGTGGTATGCAAGGTCCCTGATCCGCGTGAGTCCGAGCTTTTCAAGCGGACGCCGCAGTTTCGGACCGACACCGTCGAGAGCATCGACTTCGACGAACAGGGAATTGAGCGCTTCAGGCCTCATGAGGAGCCTCTTAGCGCGAGACTGAAGCGTTTCGCCAGACGCCAGGGAACAGGGATGGGGACAGCGTTGTTGGCCTTACAGGCATGACCGGAAAAGGAGAATCGGATGCTTTTGCCCAACGGAACCGTGTTCGCTATCGTCGACGGCGAGAAGTTCGAGCTTTATCGCAACTCCGGAATCGAAGCCGAGCCACGGCTCACGGCGTTGACGGTTCCCGAACTGGAACCCACCAATTTCAGCGCAGGCGCGCGTGAACACGATGCCGGATCGCGCCACAAGGCCCGAACCGGAGACCCCAGCAACGACTCGCTCGACGAGCGCGCCCACGTCGCGGCAGTGACCGACTGGCTCAACCGTCAGGTGCTTGAGCGGGAGATCGACCAGCTGATCGTCGTCGCCGATCCGCGCTCGCTGGGCGAAATGCGACGCCACTATCACAAGGAACTCAAGCAGGTGCTGGTCGGCGAAGTGGCCAAGACGATGACCGGACGCCCGCCAGCAGAGATCGTGCGCGCCCTGCACGACTGAGCCCCGGGGCCCCGGCCCCACTTGCTCATGACAGCGCCGTCGCGTAACGGCGCTGTCATGGCCGACGAAAACGCTTCCGAACTCTCGCCCCGTCTCGCGCGCATGAAGTTTCGCGCCTGGCATCGCGGAACGCGCGAAGCCGATTACATGATCGGCTGCTTCTTCGACCGTTTCCACCATACCTGGTCCGAAGCCGAGCTCGACCTGTTCGAGAAGATCATCGAGGAAGAGGACGTCGACATCATGGCCTGGGCGCTTGGCACCCAGACTATCCCCATGGAATACCGCGGGCCCATGCTCGAGCGCATGATGAAGCTCGACTACGTTGAGATCCCGCGCTGACCTGACCTGAACTGCCTGCCGTGCGGCTACAGGGACGAAACGACGTGCCCGCCGTCGACCGGAATGACGACGCCGGTCATGTAGCGTGAGGCATCGGAGCAAAGCAGCAACAACGGGCCATCGAGGTCCTCGAACTCCCCGAAGCGACGTTGCGGGATGCGTTTGGCAAGGGCCTCTCCCGCCGGGCTGGCGAGGAAATCGTTGTTCATCGCGGTAGCGAAATACCCCGGCGCCAGCGCATTCACGCGAATGCCGTAGCGCGCCAGTTCCAGCCCCATCTGCCGCGTCATCTGCACGACGCCGGCCTTCGACATCGCATAGGCCGCCAGTTGTCCGCCCTGCCTCAGGCCGAGGATGGATGCGACGTTGACGATGGCGCCACCCTTCCCGCGGTCGCGCATTCCGCGTGCTGTCGCAGTCGCGACGAGGAACGCGCCGCGCAGGTTGGCATCCATGATGAAGTCGAAGTCGGCTTCTTCGCAGTCGAGTATCCCCACGGCCTTCGAAACGCCGGCATTGTTGACCAGGATATCGATGTCCCCGGCCTGCTCGACTGCGCTGCGTACGCTTTCGCCGTCGGTCACGTCGAGCGCCACAGGCACGGCCGCAACACCGAAGTCCCGGACAATCTCGCCGGCAAGCTGCTCGAGCGCATCCTGACGCCGCGCGGCGAGCACGACTTGCGCACCGGCCCCGGCCAACACGCGGGCGAAATGCCGCCCCAGCCCGCTCGATGCTCCCGTAACCAGCGCGCGCCGGGCGACCAATTGCCTGTCGATCATCGTTCTCTCCTGCCTCGTCCCGTCGCGATGCGGCACCAAGTTCGGCCCGGCAACTATCAACAAGATTGAAATTCCCTGCCGACCCCTTATCAGCCGCGCTTCCCGCCATGCCCGATTTCCAGCGACTACTCTCGGCCACGACGCCCCTCACCCTCGCCGCGGTAACGCGCGGCGCGCAGCCGCTCGTGATGGCCGACCTCGCCCGCGCGGCAAAAGGACGCGCCGTCTTCATCGCCGACAACGAAGCGGCGATGAGCGCGATTGCCGAGGCAGCGAAGTTCTTCGCGCCCGAACTCGACGTCGTCGAATTCCCGGCATGGGACTGCCTGCCCTACGACCGCGCCAGTCCGGCCCTGTCGGTGAGCGCACGGCGGCTTGCGGCGCTCTACCGGCTTCAGGCGAAGCGCAGCGGACCGCAACTGCTGGTCACTACCGCCAATGCCGTGCTCCAGCGCGTCCTCACCCCGTTCCGCATCCGGGAATCGGTCCGCCTGATCAAGCCGGGCATGGAAATCGGCCACGAAAGCCTGATCGGCCTGCTGCGCCGCCAGGGCTACCAGCGAACCGATACCGCGATCGACGCGGGCGAATTCGCCGTGCGCGGGTCGATCTTCGACATCGTGCCTTCGGGCCTGGACGGCGGTCTGCGCCTCGACTTCTTCGGGGACGAGCTTGAAACGCTGCGCCTCTTCGATACGGGCACCCAACGCTCCACCGGCACCATCCCCGAGCACCTGCTCGTGCCTGCCAGCGAAGCCCTGCTGGACGACGATACGGTCAAGCGCTTCCGCAGCCGTTACCGAGAGATGTTCGGCGCCCATGCCACAGCCGACCCGCTCTACCAGGCGGTCAGTGACGGACGCCGCCTCGCGGGCATGGAGCACTGGCTTCCGCTGTTCGAGGAACGCCTCGTCAGCCTGTTCGACCACTTGTCGGACGACGACCTGATCGTTGCCGACACTTCCGCCATCGGCGCGACCGAAGAGCGGCTCGGCGATATCGCCGACTATCACAAGGCGCGCCTCGATACTTCGGGACAGAAGGCGGGAAGCTATCGCCCGCTGTCGATCGATTCGCTTTACCTCGGCGCCGAGGAACTGGAGCAGGCGCTGTCCGGCTTCCCGGTTCACCGTGCCGATCCCTTCGCCAAGCCCGAAGGCAGCAAGATCATCGACTTCGGCTTTGCCAATGCCCGCGACTTCACGCCCGAACGCGCGCGCGGCGACAATGCCTACGAAGCGGCGGCAAAGCATCTCCACGCCGTCGGCAAGTCCGGACGCAAGCCGATCCTCGCCGCCTATTCGACCGGCAGCCGCGCGCGGCTCGTCTCGATCCTCGGCGAAGCGAGCCAGACCAACAAGTGGGGTCCGGAACCGCGTCTCGCCGATACCTGGCAGGAAGCGCTGGGCCTGGCCGTACAGGGCCGCTCGGCCGCGCTGGTGCTTCCGCTCGAAACCGGCTTTGCGAACGACACCCTGGAGGTCATCACCGAGCAGGACATCCTCGGCGACCGCCTCGTGCGCCGCAAGAAGCGCAAGAAGGACTCCGACGCCTTCCTGGCCGAACTGGCGGCACTGACGCCCGGCGACCTGATCGTCCACATGGATCACGGCATCGGCCGCTACGAGGGCCTGCAGTCGATCCCGGTCGGCCAGTCCCCGCACGACTGCGTGATGCTGACCTATGCCGGCGGCGACAAGCTCTACATCCCGGTCGAGAACCTAGACGTCCTCTCGCGCTACGGCAGCGAGAGCGAGGGCGTCATGCTCGACAAGCTGGGCGGCGAAGCCTGGCAGAAGCGCCGTGCCCGCCTCAAGGAACGCATCCAGGAGATCGCCGGCGAGCTGATGAAAACCGCCGCCGCGCGCGCCTTGCGACAAGCCCCGGCGATGGTTCCGGAGGGATCCGCCTACGACCAGTTCGTCGACCGCTTCCCCTGGCAGGAGACCGAAGACCAGGACAACGCGATTTCCGACGTCCTGGAAGACCTTGCCGCGGGCAAGCCGATGGACCGCCTCGTCTGCGGCGACGTGGGCTTCGGAAAGACCGAGGTCGCGTTGCGTGCCGCCTTCGTTGCCGCCATGGCCGGGCAGCAGGTTGCCGTCGTCGCACCGACCACGCTGCTCGCGCGCCAGCACTTTTCCGGTTTCGCCGAGCGTTTCGCGGGCTTCCCGCTCAACGTCGGTCGCCTCTCGCGTCTCGTGCCCGAAAAGGAAGCGCGCACCACGCGTGAGGGCCTCGCCTCAGGCACCGTGGACATCGTCTGCGGCACCCACGCGATCCTGTCGAAGTCGGTCCAGTTCAAGCGCCTCGGCCTCGTCATCGTCGACGAGGAACAGCGCTTCGGCGTCAATCACAAGGAGAAGCTCAAGCAGCTTCGTACCGACGTCCACGTCCTGACGCTCACCGCAACGCCGATCCCGCGCACGCTGCAGATGGCCATGTCGGGTCTGCGTGAGCTTTCCACCATCCAGACCCCGCCGGTCGACCGCCTTGCGGTGCGCACTTACGTGATGGAATGGGACGACATGGTGATGCGCGAGGCGCTGCTGCGCGAGCACCATCGCGGCGGGCAGAGCTTCATCGTCGTCCCCCGAATTTCGGACATGGCCGAAGTCGAGGACTGGCTGCACAAGCACGTTCCCGAAGTGAAGTGCATCACTGCGCACGGCCAGATGAGCGCTGGCGAAGTGGAAGAGCGCATGAGCGCCTTCTACGAGGGCAAGTACGAAGTCCTGCTTTCGACGACGATCGTCGAATCCGGGCTCGACATTCCGCGCGCCAACACGATCATCATCCACCGCGCCGACCGCTTCGGCCTCGCCCAGCTCTACCAGCTTCGCGGCCGCGTCGGGCGCTCTAAACTGCGCGCCTATGCCTACCTGACCACGCCAGCGAACACCGCGCTGTCGGAAGTCGCCGAAAAGCGTCTCAAGGTGCTGGGCGATCTCGACAGCCTGGGCGCAGGCTTCCAGCTCGCCAGCCACGATCTCGACATTCGCGGGGCGGGCAACCTCTTGGGCGACGAGCAGTCCGGGCACATCCGCGAAGTCGGTTTCGAACTCTACCAGTCGATGCTGGAAGACGCGATCATGGCCGCGCGCGCGGGCGGCGTCGGGCTGGAGAAGGACACCTCGGGCCTCAGCCCGCAGATCACCGTCGATGCGCCGATCATGATCCCGGACGACTACGTCCCCGATCTCGCGGTGCGCATGGCGCTCTATCGCCGCCTCAACGATGCCGAGAGCCAGCAGGAGATCGAATCGCTCTCCGCCGAAATGATCGACCGCTTCGGCGCCCTGCCGCAGCCGACGATCAACCTCATCAAGCTCATCGAGATCAAGCGACAGGCCATCGAGGCGCATATCGCCAAGATCGACGTCGGCGCGCGCGGCACGCTGGTCAGCTTCCACAACGACAGCTTCCCCAATCCTGCCGGTCTTATTGCCTATGCCGAAAGGCTGCAGGGCACGGTCAAGCTGCGCCCGGACAACAAGCTTGTCCTCACGCGTGCCTGGGGCGATCCCAATTCGCGCCTCAACGGCCTGTTCCAGCTGACCAAGGGCCTCAGCGCCGTCGCCCGGAAGGGCTGACGGCTTTGCAGCGGGCGATCAGCCCGCCGCGCGCGCCAGTTTCTCGAACATCGCTGCGCTCATCGGCTGTGCGCGCAGGAAGCCCTGATAGTAGGCGCAGCCTTCCTTCGCCGCGACTTCGCGCTGGGCTTCCTCCTCGATCCCCTCGGCGATCACTTTGAGGTCGAGCGCCTCGGCCATGGCCACGATCGCGCGTAGCACGGCTACGTCACGCTTGTCGCTGGCGACGCCTTCGATCATCGAACGGTCGAGCTTGAGGTAGTGGATCGGCAGGACCTTGAGGTAGCGGAAGTTGCAGAATCCCGCCCCGAAGTCATCGAGCGCAATGCGGATTCCCTGCGAAGAGAACTCGGCCATCGTCTGCGCGGCCAGGGTTACGTCACTGATCATCGCCTGCTCGGTCACCTCCAGCGTCAGGCGGCGCAAGGGAAAGCCGCTCTCACGGACAAGGTCGAGCATCTGGCGCACGTAACTGCCAAAAGCGAGATCGGCCGGCGTGACGTTGATCGAAAGGCGCAGGTCGCCGGACCAGTTGCGGGCAGCAGCGAGTGCCTTGTGGGCGATATGGCGCGAAAGCGGTGCCACGTGGTCGGCGCGCTCGGCAATGGAAAACAGCGCCCCGGCGCCGATACGGCCGAGTTCGCGATGGTTCCAGCGCGCCAGCGCCTCGGCACCGGTCAGACGGTCGTCTTTCAGGCTGAACTGGGGCTGGAACAGGATTTCGATTTCATCGCGGTCGATGGCACCGAGCAGGTCGGCCTCGAGCTGCGCGCCCGAGCGGCCCGGTGGCGTGACTTCTCCGTCGGCCCAGGCGAGGCGACCACTCTGCTGTTCGTGCACGCCCTGCAGCGCATGGCCGAGCCGGTCGAGCATCGAATCCACGCTCTCGTCATCGAGAGCCCGAATCAGCGCGATCCGGGGAGACAGGCGCAGCACGCCCGACGGCACCGCAATCGGGCGCGCGATGGCTTCGGCAAGCTGGTCTGCGAAAAGCTGCCAGCGCTCGCGGCTGCACGCCTCGTTGGCGATCAGCAGGAACGTGCCGCCCCCGGCCCGTGCCACCATCCAGGCGCCGTCCAGTTCGTCTTCCGCAAAGTGGCTGATTCGCGAAGCAACTTCCTCCAACGCGCCGTCTCCGGCCGCTGCGCCATAGGCGATATTGATCGCGTCGAGCCGCCGCAGCCCCAGCAACAGGGCGTGGACATGGGCGTGCTGCGGAGCGCATGCTCCATCGGCACGCCAAAGTTCAATTCGCTCGCGCACGACTTCCAGACCGGGAATCCCGGTCAGACGCGCCTCGATACCTCGTGCCCCGCTCAATGCCAGCCCTTGCTGTATGCCACCCATGACGTGCAGCCTTAGCGCAAAGCCCTTGCCAAACCGTTCAAAATTTTTCAGCCCCAGCAACTCGGGCAACACCCGCCCCGATCCCGGGCAGATGGAATATGGGGGAACATTCCTTGAGTAGCGAACCGAAGCTTGCCCTCGTGGTCTCGAACAGCGCCAAGGCGCAGGCCGGGGCCGACACCTTGCGCAACTCGCACAACTGGGTTTCGCCGGAGGAGGCGGACATCCTCGTGGTCCTGGGCGGAGATGGCTTCCTGCTTCATGTCCTGCACGAAATGCTGGACAGGGACTGGCTGAAGCCCTGCTACGGATTAAATCTTGGCACCGTGGGTTTCCTGATGAACCACCCGCACGGGCAACAGCAGATCGCCAAGCGGGTCGCAGAAGCGCACCCCGTCCCCGTCAGCCCGCTGCGCATGGACGCGGTGGACCGTTCGGGCAAGGAATTCAGCTACTACGCCATCAACGAAGTCTCGATGCTGCGCGAAACGCGCCAGACCGCGAAGCTGGAAGTGCGCATCAACGGTCGGGTTCGCATGGACGAACTGGCAGGCGACGGCATCCTGGTGGCAACGCCTGTGGGATCCACGGCCTACAACCTCTCGGCCAACGGACCGATTCTGCCGCTCGGCTCGCGCATGATGGCACTGACGCCGATCAGCCCCTTCCGCCCGCGCCGGTGGAAAGGCGCGATCCTGCCCGAAAGCGCCGAGGTCGAGTTCCGGATTCGCGAACCGGAAAAGCGCCCCGTCGCCGCCGTCGCCGACCAGAAGGAAGTGCGCGAGGTCCAGTCGGTACGAATCCGTGCAGCGACCGAGAAGGAACTGACGATCCTGTTCGACCCCGGCTACACGCTGGAAGAGCGGATCTTCGCCGAACAGTTCCAGGTCTGACCCGCAGGAAAACAAGGGCGCGAAAATTTTGTCAAAATTTCCTGCGCCTCGGGCTTGCCAACCCAATCAGTGCCGCTTATAGGCGCACCCCTGCCCCGCGGTGGAGACACTGCAGGGCTGCTCCCCGATAGCTCAGCGGTAGAGCATTCGACTGTTAATCGAATGGCCGTAGGTTCGAATCCTACTCGGGGAGCCACTTTCTTCCTTCCTCCACGAAGGGAAAAAACAAGCGGCCTTAGGGCCGCTATTTTTTTGCCCGATGCAAACGAATCGCCCTCTCGCAATGCCGGACCGATTCGCCGAACGGGGTAGCCCCATCTAATCCGAAAGAAGTAGATCAGGCCGGGCTGCTATCAGCCCGCATGACACCCATGCGCCTTGTTGCACCGCAACATCGACTGCCATACCCGAAGATGCGCCCGGCCTCCTGACGCTTGGCCGATCGCATGAAGGGATCGGGTATCCATGAAGATCCAGATCTATTGCCGCAGCTTCGCTCCAGCCGTCGGCGGAATGGAAAAGCTGATGGAAGTGCTGGCCATGCAGTTTCATCGCGAGGGCCATGACATCGCCGTCGTCACCGAGACCGAAGGCAGCGCCGATCTGCCCTATCCGGTACATCGGCGACCCGGCTTCGCACGCTACCTCTCTCTTTGCCGCGACAGCGACATAATCCTGACCGCACCGCTGTCGATGCGGCGCATTCTGCCCCAGGCGCTATCGCGAAGGCCGATCGTGGCCGCCCCGCCCGATCCCTTCGTCTGGACGAACCGGAAAGAGCGCATCGCGGCAGCGATCAAGTGGTGGGCGAGCGCACGCGTCGATAACATCGTGCCCAGCCGGTACATGGCGACGCGCTTTGCCCGCGCCACCGTCATCATGAATCCCTACGACGAGGAGACGTTTCACCTGCCGCCCCCCGGATCGCCGCGGGAAGGCATTCTTTTCGTCGGCCGCCTCGATGCGCGCAAGGGCGTGTCCCTGCTCGTCGAAGCCTTTGCGAAGATCGCCGCACGCCAGCCGCAGGCGCACCTCACGATCGTCGGCGACGGGGGCGAGCGCGACGCCATCGCAGTGCAGATCACCGGACGGGGCCTTGTCGACCGCGTTACCCTTGCCGGAACGCTGCGGGGCCACGCGCTGGTCTCCGAAATGCAGCGGCACGCGATCATGGTGGTTCCCTCGATTACCGAAGAACCTTTCGGGATCGTGGCGCTGGAAGGGCTCGCCTGCGGTTGCCGGATGGTCATTGCACGCTCAGGGGGCCTCCCGGAAGCGGTCGGCCCTTTCGCCCTGACGTTCGCGCGGGGCGATGCCGATGACCTTGCCGCCCGCCTGATCGAAGCCCTTGGCGAGCGGGACCCACCCTCGCCCGAATCCGTCTCGCGCCACCTGCAGCAGTTCCGTCCCGCAGTGATCGCCCGCCAGTACCTGGAAGTGCTGCGCAGCGCCGCCGCCTAGAGCAGGCTTGCCTTGGTCACCCAGGAGGTTCAGCCTCGCTGCATCGGGACAGGCGAAGGGAGCAGAGGCAATGACTGGCATGCGACTTGGAAAAGCGCGTCGACTTGGTTTGACCGGGGCGCTGATCCTCCTGGGCGCGGCGTCGCCCCTTGCCGCGCAGGACGCTTTCGAAACGGCCCAGATCCTCTCCGGCACGGCGCAGCAATCGGGTGCGGGCCGCTCGCTGGGCTCCGCTATTTCGCGCAGCATGAACGCAACCGCGCAGGCCATTGAAGGCGGTCAGGTTCGGCCGGCCCGGATCGAAACGAGCAGCAGACGGCGACACAACTCACGAAGCAGCGCCGCAGTCCCAAGTCAGGTTGCCCCCGTTCCTGGCGGTGTCGATGCCCTGACCAGCACCGATGCGCCTGCATACCGGACCGACAGCGGCGCGACGATCCGCACGAGCGGCGGACTGATCGCAACGCCCACGGGCACGTGCGTCGAAAACTGCCCCGAGCCCTGAAGCAGGCGCAGGCATTTCAGGTCGGCAATCCGGAATGCGGATTTGCTTACGGCACACAAAAAAAGCCCGGCGGGGAAGCCGGGCTATTTTTGTGTGGAGATATGGCAAACTGTGGGGTTTGAGCTTGTTCTACCGCAGCTCTTGAGCGTCATAGTTCTTCCACGCTGGTTAAGAATTATCGGCTCATCATGGTTAACAACCAGTTTACGTTTACCTCAGGAAGCTAACGTAGACTTCTTGAAGTAAGAAACCTTGTTATATTTCAAGACGATGAAGGCTATAAAAACGATAAGATAAATAATCCAAAAAATCGCAGCGAATGGCGCTTCGTTACCCCAGGCATGGCGCGCGATATACGTCGCGGCCAGTGCGAGTGGCGCTCCCCAGACCACGCCATCCCATCCGGCCCGCAGAACCGGCTCGTCGCGACCACGCCTGCGGCGCTTTCCGAGCCAAATATATGTGCCCGTTGCACAGATCGCGGTGAGCGCCGCTCCGAAGACGACATAGGCGATTTTCACCCAGAGCCCGCCGAAGTTGCCGAAGTGCAGGTCATATGTCGATGCCGCGGCCTGTTGACCCAACGCGCCATCGGCCAGCCCGACGGTGCCGGTGAACCGCCCCCCGGCGTCGAAGCCGTAGTACTCGCCGAAGATCAGTCGCCGCTCGGGCTTGCCGATCAGCCGCATGGCCTGCCCTGCGGTCTGCGGGTCCTCTAGCACGACGTAGTCCACGGCCACGTCCGGCTGGGCGCTGGCCATGTAACGCAGCGCGCTCGCCACATCGGGCACTGGCGCGGCCGCCTTGTCGGGCGTGGGTTCCTCACCGAAGATCGTCGCGAAGACGGCCTCGGTATCGCCGCCGTAGCTTGCACTGGCGACCGAAAAGGCTGTCAGGCTCGCCAGACCGATCGCAGCGCCAGTCAGGGCGATGGCGATCGAGAACGGCAGCGTCCACACGCTCAGGCGGTTATGCCAGTCGGCGAGCCCCACCCCGCCCTTGTCCCGCGCGCGCAGGCGGAAGGCGTCGCGGAAGATGCGCGGATGCGCCACGACACCGGACAACGAAAGCGCCAGCATCATGACACCCAGCCCCCCGACAATGGAAATACCGATGAGGCTGGGCAAGTTGAGCTTGTAATGCAGCGCTACGAGGAAGTCGGTCCACGCGATCTCCTCCGTCTCTGCCAGCGAACCGTCAGGATGGAGGTGGCGCGCACCGTTGTCCGTGGTGATCGTCGCGCGTGGCAGGTCCGCGCTGGGCATGTGCACGTAGAGATGACCGGTCGCCGGCTTGCCCGCCTCGGCGGCCAGCATCGCCTCCACCCCGCGCTGGACCGCATCGGGCGAGATATGCGTCATTTCCGGCGCGGCCGATTGCTCAATCCGCTGCAGTTCCTTGGCGAACACGCAGATCGTGCCTGTAAGCGAGACGAGATAGAGCAAGGCCCCGGCCACCAGTCCGATGGCAGCATGGGCGGAAAGGGCGCGCTTGACCGTACCCGGTTCGATGGCGGCACTCATGTCATGGCTCCGATCAGATAGGCGGGAACGGCCGCGACCGCAGCGATGGCGAGCATGACGACCTGGCGGCGGCGGTTACCGGTCATCATCAGGGCGTAGGCGAGCCCCATCCAGGCCAGCGGTGTAACGAAAAGGCTGATCGCGTTGGCGTTGGCCTCCCCTGCCCCGGCAACAAGTGCCAGCAGACGCCCCGCCATCGCAAGCGCCAGCGATGACGCCAGCGCGAGGATCGCAACGAAGGTGAAAGTCACGATGCGCCGTCCGATACCCAGCGGAGCCCCGTTCTCGGGCAACATGCCGACCCGACGGTTCGATGCCAGTGCCTTGCCCGGCGGCGACGTCCAGGCTGCCCATCCCAGAAGTACGAAAGCCAGCGCCATCGCTACAATGGCCTCGACCGCAGCCCCCCACGCACCGGCGCTCGCCCAGCCCAACGCGGTGGACAAGGCCAGCGAGCCCCAGGCCGCGAGGTTGAGACCATGCGAGCGGGTGCGACGCGACCATGACCGGCGCAGCATCGCCACGCCTGCCACTGCCAGCACCGCGCCGAGAGAGAGGACCGCGTCACCCATCATCAGAAGTGGTAGCTCACCGTGCCGAACACGTTGCGCGCTTCGCCCATGAAGCAGTCGCCTCGGGCGAGACAGGAGGAGTAGAAGCGCTTGCCCAGCAGGTTGGTGGCATTGACCCGGAAAGACCAGTTCTGCCAGTTCACCTCGGCCAGCGCATCGACCAATGTGTATCCGGGCGTGCGAAGACCATCGGGGAAGGCGGCGCCATAGGAGCGCTGCGCGCCGGTGTGGCGCACACCGCCTCCCAACAGAAGCGAGACGTCCGCAGAGAGCTGGAACGGCCGCGTCGCCCAGAGCGATGAATTGTACTTGGGCACGTTGTCGAGCTGCTGCCCGGTCCCTGCCATTTCGGCCTTGTTATAGCTGAAGTTCGCAAGGATCTGGAACTCGCCCGGCAGTACGGTGCTTCCCTCGACCTCGATACCCTTGGAGAAGGCTTCGCCGATCTGCCTCATGCCGGTAATGACATTGCCGGGATTGTCAGGATCGTCGATGGCCACCGAGACCGGGCGATTGCGCTCCTTGATGTGGTAGGCGGTAATCGTCAGCAAAGTCGCTTCACCCGGATGGAACTTCACGCCCGCCTCGAACTGGCGACCACGCTTGGGCCGGTAGACATCACCGTCGACAGTGGTGCCGGCAATCGGCTCGAAACTCTCGGTAAAGCTGAAGAACGGCGAGACGCCGGAAACCAGCTCACCGATTACGCCAGCGCGGAACGAGGTCGCACTGTCATCGATGGCCTTCACACCGAAGCTGCGCGAAGTCACCTTGTCCCGGCGAACGCCAACGACGACGGAAACCCGGTCGGCAAAGCGGGCCTGGTCCTGCAGATAGAGACCCAACTGCTCCTGCCTGGTATCTTCGGACAGCGCGGACCCTGGCGGCAGACCGCCGCCAAAATCGCTCAGGGCATCGCGGTCGATATTGTAGATATCGATAGTTTCCCTAGCCCTGCCGCTGATCTTGCGAACGCGGTTCCAGCTGTAGTCGACACCGGCCAGCAGCTTGTGCTCGACAGCACTGCCGGTGTTGAAGTCGAACTGCACATTGTTGTCGGTTGAGAAGATTTCCATCCGCGCCTTCGAGCCCGAGGCAATCAGCGTGATCAGCCGCTGGTCTTCATCGAGATAGGGATCGGTCGGGTTCGAATAGCTGTTCGGGTAATGCGAGAAATAGGTCAGGTCGCTATCGATGTAGCGCGTCTTGAGGTTGACCTTCACGGCATCGCTGAAGCGGTGGCCCAGCATGGCCGTGCCCTGCAGCAGGCGGCCGTCATAGCGGTCCCATCCCGGCTTGCCGACGAACAGGCTGTTCTTCAGCCTGCCGTTGGGATTGGGCAGGATCGTGCCGACCAGCGGCAGGAACTGTGAGGTCGAGCCGCCGTCATCCTCCTGATAGAGGCCGATAAGCGTCAGGTCGGTGCGGGCATCCGGGCGCCAGGTCAGCGACGGCGAGATCATGACGCGGTCGTCGGGAACGTGGTCCGTCTGCGTACCGGAATCGCGAACCCGCGCGACCACCCGCCCGGCGAGCGTGGACGAGATCGGCCCGGTCAGGTCGGCCAGCATTTCCTTGCGATCGTGCGAACCGTAGAGCAGCGAAACATCGCCCGCGCTCTCGAACTGCGGCTTCTTCGATTCCAGGTTGATGATGCCGCCGAGCGAGCCCTGACCGAACAGGACCGATGCCGGGCCGCGGATCACCTGCACGGACGAGAAGTTGTACGGATCGGCGCGAATGCTGGCGTAGTAGCTGTAGATGTCACGCATGCCATCGCGGAACTGCAGGGCATTGATACCACGCACGAAGCCGCCATCGACGCGGCTGTCGGGGCCATAAGGGTTGGACTGGACACCCGCGACATAGCGCAGCGTGTCGCTCACCGAAATCGCACCCTGGGCGGTATAGAGCTCTTCCGGGATCACCGTGACCGGCTGCGGCGTCTGGATCGCCGGGGTATCCGTCTTCAGGGCCAGACCGCTGTTCTCGCGCTCACCCGTGACAATGATGTCACTACGAACATCCGCAGCTTCCTCTGCCATAGCAGGCAGCGACACCAATGCCGTGCAGCATACGGCCATAATCCGGATCGTCTTCATGAAATCCCCTGTTGACTGAACGGCGACCAGTTAACGCGAGTCATTATCATTAGCAAGTCCGCCGTTGCAATTTATCGTTGCGCATCAATGGCAATCGCTTGCACCCCGCAGAAACGGCGCCCTTGCGGACACAAAAAAGAGCCCCGGAGGATCACTCCGGGGCTCCCGTTCTCTCTGCTATGCCAGCGCGGCGCCTGGGGCTACGCGGCGGTCCGAGGCCTCAGACCAGTGCGCCGTGGCAGTGCTTGTACTTGTTGCCCGATCCGCAGGGGCAAGGCGCATTGCGGCTGATCGGCAGGTCGGCGTAAGGATTCTCACCGGTACCGCCCGGGCTTGCCGTCGCCTGCGGGCTACCCGCCAGCGAGCCGAACAGGGCAGCGCGCTGGGCCGAACCGTCACCGTCGTTGGAATTCTCCAGACCCGTGAGCGGATCGATGTGCCCGGTCAGGAAGTCAGGCAGCTCGGGCAACTGGGCCGGCTCGGGAATGCGCAGTTCGCTGACCGAGAGAATGCGGGTCACGTCCTCGCGGATCGTCTCGAGCATGTGCTCGAACAGGCCGAAAGCTTCCTGCTTGTATTCGTTGAGCGGCGTCTTCTGCGCATAGGCGCGCAGGAACACAACCTGGCGCAGCGCATCGAGCGTTGCGAGGTGATCCTTCCAGTGATGGTCGATGCGGTCGAGCAGGATCGACTTTTCAACCTGTCGCCAGATCGCCGGATCGTCGTTCGACATCTTCGCCTGCATGCGGGCGTCGGCCAGTTCCGCAAGGCGCTCCTCGACGATTTCCGGCTCGATGCCGTCTTCCTCGATCCAGCCATCGATAGGCGCATCGACGCCCAGGATGTCCCTGGCCTTTTCCTTCAGACCCTCGATGTCCCAGTGTTCCGGGTAGGAACCCTGCGGGCAGGCATCGGCGACAAGCGCATTGACGGTATCGGTCCGCATTTCGACAACGACATCGTCAACCGTCTCGGCGTCCATGATGTCAGAGCGCTGCTCGTAGATCACCTTGCGCTGATCGTTCATCACGTTGTCGTATTCGACGACCTGCTTGCGCACTTCGTAGTTGCGCGCCTCGACCTTCTTCTGCGCTGTCTCGATGGCCTTGGACAACCACTTCGAACCGATCGCCTCGCCATCGGCCAGGTTGCTGTTCATCATCTTGGCGAACAGCGTGTCCGGACCGAAGATGCGCAGCAGGTCGTCCTCGAGGCAGAGGTAGAACTTCGAGAGACCCGGGTCGCCCTGACGGCCGGAACGGCCGCGCAGCTGGTTGTCGATGCGGCGGCTTTCGTGGCGCTCGGTGCCGATGACGCACAGGCCGCCCGCAGCGATGACGCGGTCCTTCTCGTCGCTGACTTCCATTTTGATCCGCGCAATCGCCGCTTCGCGCTCGGGACCTTCAGGAATGTCGGAAAGTTCGTCGTCGATGCGGAATTCGTAGTTACCGCCGAGCTGGATGTCGGTGCCGCGACCCGCCATGTTGGTGGCGATGGTAACCGCACCGTAGCGGCCGGCCTGGGCGACGATGTGGGCTTCCATCTCATGGAAGCGCGCATTGAGGACCGAGTGTTTGACGCCTTCCTTGTTGAGGAAGTCCGAGAGCAGCTCCGACTTCTCGATCGAAACGGTGCCGACGAGGACCGGCTGGCCCTTCTCGTTCTTCTCGCGGATCAGCTTGGCGATGGCGGCGAACTTGTCGAGCGTGTTCTTGTAGAACTCGTCTTCCTCGTCGACGCGCGCGACCGGCAGGTTGGTCGGAATGGTGACCACGTTCATCTTGTAGATGTCGTAGAATTCCGCAGCCTCGGTCGCGGCAGTACCGGTCATGCCCGAAAGCTTGGGGTACATGCGGAAGTAGTTCTGGAAGGTAATCGAGGCGAGCGTCTGGTTTTCCGGCTCGATCCTGACGCCTTCCTTGGCCTCGACCGCCTGGTGCAGGCCGTTCGACCAGCGCCGGCCGTCCATCATGCGGCCGGTGAACTCGTCGATGATGACGACCTTGTTGTCCTTGACGATATAGTCGGTGTCGCGCTTGAACATGACCACGGCCTTGAGAGCCTGGTCGAGGTGGTGGACCACCTGCGTGTTCTCGACGTCGTAGAGGTTCGACCCGACCAGCAGTCCGGCATCCTCGAGCATGCGCTCGGCCTTTTCGACGCCGTCCTCGGTCAGGGTGATGTTCTTGGTCTTCTCGTCGGCATCGTAATCTTCCGGCTCGAGCCGCTTCACGATCGCGTCGACCGAGATGTACAGCTCCGACTTGTCGTCGGTGGGGCCCGAGATGATCAGCGGCGTGCGCGCCTCGTCGATGAGGATCGAGTCGACCTCGTCGACGATTGCGAAGTTGAAGGGGCGCTGCACCATCTGGGAGCGCTCGTGCTTCATGTTGTCGCGCAGGTAGTCGAAGCCGAACTCGTTGTTGGTGCCGTATGTGATGTCGGCAGCATAAGCCTCGCGGCGCTCGAACTCGTTGAGGTTCGGCACGATTACGCCGACGGTCAGACCGAGGAAGTTGTGCAACTGCCCCATCATTTCCGCGTCGCGGCGGGCCAGGTAGTCGTTCACCGTAACGATGTGGACGCCCTTGCCTTCCAGGGCGTTGAGATAGGTCGCGGTGGTCGCGACAAGGGTCTTGCCCTCGCCCGTGCGCATCTCGGCGATCTCACCGCGATGCAGGACGATACCGCCGATCATCTGCACGTCGAAATGGCGCATGCCGAACACGCGCTTGGACGCCTCGCGCACGGTGGCGAAGGCTTCGGGCAGGATGTCGTCGAGCGTTGCGCCGCCTGCCAGCATCTCGCGGAACTTGACCGTCTGCGCGGCGAGTTCCTCGTCGGTGCAGGCTTCCAGCGTCGGCTCGAAGCCGTTGATCTGCTGGACGATCTTTTCGAGTGACTTGACGTAGCGTTCGTTGGACGAACCGAAAATCGACTTGACGAGTGCGCCGAGCATGGCGGGAATCCCTGTTTTACGTGAATGCGTATGGTCTGAAGGCGCGCCCACGCTCATGGCAGGCGCGACAGGATATCGCGAAAAAGCGAAAGAATGCGCGCCCCGGCGCTATTCGCGGGCGCGATCTATCCCGGCAAGAACAGCGGGCGCGGCAAGGGCGAGCGGCTCTGCCGAAACCAGCACGGGCGCGTGCCTGCGGGCATTGCGCAGGCCCGGCTCCGGCAGTTGTGCCAGTGCCACGGGCGCACGCGGCGCCTTGACCGCCGATGCCTCGGCCAGGGTACCGACCTGCATGCTCGCCACCTGCGACGCACGCGCCTCGGCCGGACCGATCTGCGCGGCAAGGCCCGTCAGAAGTGCGAGCAAAGTCAGGATCAGGCGGTTCGCCATGCGGACCAGATAGGGGCGAGCAATGTAATAGTCCACCCGAAGCATGGCTTCGCCCTGCAATTTGCACAGTTCGACCATGCCCGCAGACGCTCCCGGTCGCGAACGCAATGCGCTTGACGCGGCGCGCGCACGCGTTACGCGCTGCAGGCATGGCATATCCCGTCTCACCGCTCGCATCGCCCTTTCCCGCCCTGCCGCCGATCGCCGGCGTGACCGCGCGCGTCGTGCGCGCCGGGTACAAGGACTGGGGCCGATGCGACCTGACGTATGTCGAGCTCGACGAAGGCACCAGCGTCGCCGGGGTCTTCACCCGCAACCTGTGCTGTTCCAGCGAGGTGGAACTGGGCCGCGCCAACATAGGCCAGGGCAAGGCGCGCGCCCTGATCGTCAATGCCGGCAATTCCAACGCCTTCACCGGATACCGCGGCCGCGAGGCGGTCGAGCAGATCATGGGGCAGGTCAGCGCCCACCTCGGCTGCCCGCCGGAACAGGTCTTCGTGTCTTCGACCGGGGTGATCGGCGTGCCGCTGCCCAAGGACAAGGCACGCGAAGGCGTCGAAAAGGCCCTGACGGCGCAGCCCTGCACCTGGGAGGACGCCGCCAACACCATTGCCACCACCGATACTTTCGCCAAGGGCGCGACCGCCACCGCGATCGTCGACGGCAAGACAGTGACGATCAGCGCCATCATCAAGGGTTCGGGCATGATCGCGCCGGACATGGCGACCATGCTGGGCTACCTCTTCACCGATGCCACCGTTGAGCCGGCATTCCTGCAGGAGTGCCTCTCCGCCGCAAACCAGCGCACATTCTCTTGCATCACCGTCGATTCCGACACCTCGACCAGCGATACGGTCATGGCCTTTGCCACCGGCAAGGCCGGCAATGCCCCGCTCGCCTCGTTCGAGAGCGCCGGTGCCGATGCCTTTGCGGCCGCCGTCCACGACGTGTGCCGCCAACTTGCCCACCTCGTCGTGCGTGACGGCGAAGGCGCGCAGAAATTCATCGCCGTGACCGTCTCGGGCGCCATCTCGGACGAAAGCGCGCGCAAGGTCGGCCTTGCCATCGCCAATTCGCCGCTGGTCAAGACCGCGATTGCCGGTGAGGACGCCAACTGGGGCCGCGTCGTCATGGCCGTAGGCAAGGCGGGCGAACCGGCAGACCGCGACAAGCTCTCCATCGGCTTCGGCGGCACCTGGGCCGCGCGCGAAGGACTTCCCCTCGCCGACTACGACGAAGCCCCGGTTGCCGAACACCTGAAAGGACAGGACATCTCCATCGAGGTCGACCTTGGCCTGGGCGAAGGACAGGCCACTGTGTGGACATGCGACCTGACGCACGGCTACATCTCGATCAATGCGGATTACCGCAGCTGATGAGCGGTCCGGTCTTCACGATCTGGGGGCGGCTGAACTCCCACAACGTCAAGAAGGTCGCGTGGTTCGCCGAGGAACTCGGCCTGAAATACGTGCGCCACGATATCGGCGGGCAGTTCGGCTACACCGACGACTATCTCGAGAAGAACCCGAACCGCCTGATCCCGACGATCGAGGACGGCAAGCTGGTCCTGTGGGAATCGAACGCGATCCTGCGCTACATGGCCGCAGAATACGGTGGCCCGCGCTGGTACGCGCACGATCCCATCGACCGCGCGCTCGCCGACCGCTGGATGGACTGGCAGATCACTTATGCAGATGCCCAGCGCCTGCCCTTCCTGAGCTTTGCCCGCACCAAGCCGGAAGACCGCGACATGCCCGCCATCGCGCGCGACATCGCCAGATGTGCGCAGCAACTTGCCGTCATGGAGCGGTATCTCGGCGAAAAGCCCTGGCTCTCGGGCGGCCAGTTCGGCATCGGTGACATTCCCATGGGCGTCTACGCCTATACCTGGTTCTCGCTGCCGTTCGACAGGCCCGAGTTCCCCAAAGTTTCCGCATGGTACGAGCGCATCAGGGAGCGTCCGGGCTTTGCCGAGCAGGTAATGATCCCGCTGACATGATCACGCCCGAACTCACCCGCTCCGTCGAGGCTATCATGCGCGATGCCTCGGATCGCGCCATCGCGCCGCGCTATCGCTCGCTTGCCTCGCACGAGATCATCGCCAAGGCCGCGGACGACGTCGTTACTGTCGCCGATCATGAGAGCGAGGCGATCCTCACCGAAAGGCTGGCCGCGCTTCTGCCGGAAGCCGATGTCGTGGGCGAAGAGGCCGTTCATGCCGACAAGACGGTGCTCGAAAGGCTCAAGGACCGGCTCTGCTGGATCGTCGATCCGCTCGACGGCACGATGAATTTCTCGCAGGGCAAACCGCCCTTCGGCATTCTCGTTGCGCTTGCCGACAAGGGCGAGACCATCGGCGGCTGGATTCTCGACACGCTGACCGGGCGCTTCTGCCATGCCGGGACCGGTACGGGCGCCTGGATCGACGGCGAACGCGTGACCGCGCGCACGAGCGGAGAAACGCCGCCCGTCGCGGCAATCTCGACGATCTTCATGGACGAAGGCGCGCGCGAGAAGGTCATGCACCATATCGCCCCGCATTACCGGATGGTCGACATTCCGCGCTGCGCGGCAGAGCAGTATCCGCGCCTGGTGCTCGGCACCAACGACATATCGGTGTTCAACCGCACCCTGCCCTGGGACCATGCCGCAGGCGTGCTGTTCCTCAACGAGGCAGGCGGCAAGGCCGCGCGGCCGGACGGCAGCGCCTATCGCGTCGACGAATACGAGCGCCGCGAACTGCTGGGCGCGTCATCGTCCCGGCTGTGGGACGAATTCGCAGAAATCATCGCCCGGATACGCTGAACCCCTCCCACCCTGGGAGGTGAGAGGGGCTCGGCATTCGGCATTGCAGGCGCCGGGGCGCCCGTGCAAAGATCGATCAGATGCTGCTTTCGATCCAACCCTTGAGCGCGCTCTTGGGAGCGGCGCCGAGCTTGTCGGCCACCTTCTCGCCGTTCTTGAACAGCACCAGGTAGGGAATCGACTTCACGCCAAAGCTGGCCGGCGTGTCGGTGTTGGCCATGATGTCCATCTTCGCGATGGTCACCTGCTCGCCCAGCTCATCGCTGATTTCCTCGAGAGCCGGACCGATCATCTTGCACGGACCGCACCAGTCCGCCCAGAAGTCCACGAGAACGGGCTTGTCGGACTTCAGGACATCGTCTTCGAAGCTGGCATCGGTGACGGCAATAGTCGGCATGAAATAACTCCTCAAATGGGCTTTGACTGCAATCTAGGGAAGAAACCGCGCGTGACAACGCCTGTGCGGTGAAGCTTTACTCGGGTGGCATGAAGTCCGGCTTGTGCGCTGCAAGGACTTCGGCAGGCACGGTGATGAGCCGCGGGGCGGTGGTGTATAGCAGCGCCACTTCCACCGCGCGGCCCGGAAAGGCCACTTCGAGCGCGGCTGCATAGGCGGCCATCTGCCTCAGGTTGCCCTTGGGCACGGCCTCCAGCGATTCGGGCGGACGGCGCGATGTCTTGTAGTCGACAAAGCGGACGCGCCCGGGTTCGACCACCAGCCGGTCGATCGTCCCCGCAACGACCTGCCCGCCAACGATGGCCGCCACCGGCACTTCGGCAAGGCTTCCCTCGGCAAACAGCGGCGCCCATTCCGGATTGGCGAGAACGCCCAGCGCATCGCCCAGCATGGATTCACGCCGGGTCTCTTCCAGATCGGCGGCATTGCGCGCAAGCCAGGCGCGCCCGGCCGCTTCGCGCTTCGTCGCCGCCACTTCGGGCAAACGCTCGAGCAGCTTGTGAACCAGGGTACCGCGGCGCGCGGCATCGCGGCCCGCGCCCGGCGGGAACGGCGGATCGGGTGCTTCCTCCTCGCCCAGGGCCGAAGGCGCGAGCGGCCTTGGTGGACGCGGTTCGGCTGGCGGCGCGCGTTCCAGCCAGACCGGCAGCGGTTCTGGCAAGGGCAGTTCGACCGGGCCGGCGTCCGGCGCGACCGGCTCGGGCAACTCGCCCCATTCGCACCGGGCGCCCCATATCGGGTCGACGATCTCGGCCTCAGGCGGAAAGAGATCGCGCAGGCGGGCGTACCAGCTCTTGGGCGCAGGCACGCCCTTGTCGCTCTTGCCCAGCGCCCCGCCAACGAACAGCGCCTCTTCCGCGCGGGTCATCGCGACGTAGAGCAGGCGCCAGTGTTCCTGCTCGTCCGCCGCGCGGTTGGTCTCGATCTCGTCCCTGATCCGCCCGATTTTCTTCGCCGCAGAAGGGAGCGGCGGCAACGGGATCTTGCGATGCTCGTCGCGCGGGTCCGGCAGGTCGAGGCCGCGCTCGCGGCTGCGTTCGGGATTGCCGGTGGCATCGGCGAGGATGACGATGGGCGCCTGCAGGCCCTTTGAACCGTGGACGGTCATCACGCGGACCAGTCCGGCAGCGCTGTCCGCCTCGCGCTTCAATTCGCCGTCGCCCGCGTCGAACCAGGCAAGGAAACCCGCAAGGCTCGGCGTATCGGTCGCGACATAGGCCTGCGCGGCGTTAAGCAATTCGTCGATGGGATCGTTGGCCTCGCTGCCGAGGCGCGCGACCAGTTTGCGCCGCCCCTGCCAAGGCCCCACCAGCACCCAATGCAGCAATTGCTGCGGCGGCTCGAAGTCGGCCAGCGCCAGTAGCGCGCCCAATTGCTGCAGCACGGCGGCGACTTCAGGTTCGCTCGAGGCGCGCAGGTGCGACCAGAGCCTGGTATGCTTGTCCCGATAGCCGTGGCGCAGCAATTGCTCCTGGCTCCATCCCACCAGCGGCGAGACAAGCAGGCCGGCAAGGTTGAGATCGTCGAAGGGCTGGACCGCGAAGCGCAGCGCGGCGACGAGATCCTTCACCGCCAGCGGCGCACCCAGACGCAGGCGGTCGACACCGGCGACAGGCACGCCCGCGGCATGGAGCCGCCCGACGATCAGCCCGGCCAGCTCCTTGCGTTGGCGCACCAGCACCATGATGTCCCCGGCATGGGCGCGGCGCGGCTTGCCCTTTTGCAGGGTGAAGCCCGGAGCCATGGGATCGAGCCATGCCCGGACCTGCCGGGCGATGCCTTCGGCCATCTGGCGGTCCGGCTTGGACAGCCAGCCCTCCTGACCTTCATCTTCGCCATCGTCGCGCGGATCGTCGTCATCCTCGGCAACTGCGGCGCCGACCGGCTTCCAAAGGGCGACGTAGCCGGGCCGATCCTGCCCATCATGGCGCTCGGGCGCTTCGTCGAGACCAAAATTGGCATGGCCGATCCCGCCGATTGCATCGTCAACGAAATCGAGGACTTTCTGCGCGGTGCGGAAACTGCGGTCGAGCCCGAGCTGGAGCAGACGGCGCGGGCGGAAGTTGCTGCGCAGCAATTCCGCGTTCTGCGCCGCGGCGTTCATCTTGGCACGAACCTTGTCGGCCGCGCGCCGGAAGTTTTCCGGGCTGGTGCCCTGAAAGCGGAAGATCGCCTGCTTGTAATCGCCAACGACGAAAAGCGTACGCATCAGGTCGCCGTGCTGGCCGAGGCCCGCCCAGAACTCCTCGGCCATGGCGAGGATGATGTCCCACTGCGCGGCATTGGTGTCCTGCGCCTCGTCGACAAGGATGTGGTCGAAGCGGCGATCGAGCTTGTAGCGGATCCAGTCCGCCTGCGACTGGTTGCGCAGCAGATCGGCGGCGCGACGGATCTGGTCGTCGAAATCGATCAGGCCTTCGCGCTGCTTGGCCTCGTCCCATGCCAGCGCAAAAGCGCGGCCAAGCCGCAGCGCCGGCACGAGTCGCTCGGTCAGGTCGAGCAGTGCCTTGGTCTCGCGCACCCGGGCGATGCTCTCCTGCACACGCAGGATGTAGCCCTCGTAGTCGGGGTCGCGCTTCAGGATGTTCGTCAGCTGCTTGGGCGCATCGGTCGTCTTGGTGAACAGGCCGAAGTAGAGGTCGTCGATCGTCGCGGCACGCTTCTCCGGCGATGCGGAGAGCCAGACGACCGAGGCTTCGGAACCTTCGCGTCCGGCCTTGGTATCCCAGGCCGCCAGCGTCTCGCAGCAGCGGCGCAGAGAGCGCACATCGAACTGCTCGTCGTTGCACAGCTCTGCCAGAAAGGCCCCGTCCGCATCGCTGGGCAGGCCAAGCAGGCGCAGCACGTTCTCACGCATCGGCTCCTGCCAGCCGCCGGGACCGAACCACGCCTCGCGCGCCGAGGCACAGCGCAGCAGGAAGGCCTCGACCGCATCGGGCCCATGCTTGAGCGAAAGGTCGCTGATCGCGCCCAGCAATTGCGGATCGCCGAAGGGCTGGCTCTGCGCCGAGACCAGCAGGTCGGCCAGCACCTGCCGCGCGAGCAGGATGCGCTCACGGTCTTCCATGGGCCGCGATCCGGGGATCAGTTGCGCCTCGAGCGGAAACGTCGCCAGCAGCCACTGCGAGAACGCGTGGATCGTATCGATGCGCAAGCCCCCGCCGGGGCAGTCGAGCACGGCGGCAAACAGCGTGCGCGCCCGGGCCATCGTCTCGGGATCGGTCTTCGCGCCGATCGCGTCGAGCCTCGCGAACAGCTGCGTATCCTCAAGCCGCACCCATTCGGCGAGCGTGCCGTTGATGCGCGCCGCCATTTCGGTCGCGCCCGCCTTGGTGAAGGTCAGGCACAGGATCTGCGACGGTTCGACGCCCGGCTGCAGCAGAAGGCGCAGCACGCGTGAGGAAAGGACCTGCGTCTTGCCGGTCCCCGCCGACGCGGAAAGCCACACGGTCTCCTCGGGATCGACCGCGCGCATCTGGTTGCCGTGAAGCGGATGGACGGAAGCCGGACCGCTCATGCCGCGTCCTCCCCGTTGCCGCCCAGCGCCGTGATCCACTCATCCAGACGCATCAGCTGGTCATAGTCGGCATAGCTGCCCAGTTCGGGATTGAGCCGCGCGGTGAAGGGATCGGTGCCCAGTATCCACTTGTCGAGCGCATCGTTGAGGTAGGCCTCGGTCTCGTCGAGGAAGTCTTCGCGCAGGACCATCTTCTCCTGCTTCTTCGGATCGTCGGTGACCGGCTCCACCGCATAGCCGAAGTCCTCGGTGCGCGGCATCTTCGCGAGCGACCAGTATTCGAAACCGCTGGCCTTGCCCTCGATACCCTTGAAGCCCCCTTCTTCGGCGATCATCGCAATCAGGCCGAGCTGCAGCGCAAAGCCTTCCTTGACCTGCAATGGCTTTGGCGGGCCGCCGGTCTTGTAGTCGACCACGGCAAGCGTGCCATCGGCCTTGCGGTCGATACGGTCGGCACGGCCATGGATGCGCACGTCACGATAGCGCATGTCGCCCCAGGCCTCGACGCAGAGCACTTCGCGGCCCTGCTCCTTCTGGTCGGCGACCATCCTATCGAACGTCTTGAGGGCGGCATCCAGGCGCGGCCACCACAGCGCCCGCATCAGCGGGTGCGCATTCGCCTCGTCGAGCACTTGCCCGGCGATGGTGTGCAAACCGCCCTTGGGCTCACCTGCCTTGTGCCAGAGTTCGAGTATCCTGTGCGCGATCTCGCCCTTCCAGGCCGCGCTCGGCTCGGCATCCAGAGCATCGAGGGTGCGCAGGCCGAGGATCGAGCTGGCATAGAACTGGTAGGGATCGCCGCGCAGGCGATCGAGACCGGTGACCGAGATGTCGACCTTGCGCTGGTCTGCATCGGGCATCGGCTGCGGGCGCGGATGGGGCGGCACCCTCGCCGCTTCGTCGAGCCTGCGCGCCAGTCGCAGTGCCTCGCTCTCGACATGGCGCGCCGCCTGATCGCCGAGCATCGCTTTCACGCGCAGCACGAAGCGCGAAGGAATGACCGGTCCGCCTTCGTCGCGCTGCGCCCAGCTCAGCACCACTTCGGGCGCGCCCAATGCTGCGGCAAGGTCATGCGCGGCAAGGCCGATACGGAAATCGGCACCCGGCACACCCAGCGCGCGCAGCACCGCGGGTGGCAGCAGCGAATCCTGCGAGGGCGATGCGGGCCAGGTGCCCTCCACCAGCCCGCCGCAGATGACCAGATCGGCGCGGCTCATGCGCGCTTCGAGCAGGCCATAGATGGAAACGCGCGGATGCCCGCCCCAGGGCGGGCGCACCGAGACGCGGTCCATCGCGTCGCGCAGCACCGCGTGCAGTTCGCGCGGATCGAGCACGGTACCCGCCGCGCTCGCTGCGCCGCGCAAGTCCTCTACGAAGGCGCTGAGTGCGCGGCCGTCCGGCCCGGTCCACAAGGCATCGCCGCAAAGCGTCTCGGCGACTTGGCTGAATGCGCCGAGCAGCACTTCGAGCGGCTCCGCCTCGCCAAAGGCGAACAGCGGCGCGAGCATGTCCGCAACGCCTCCCCACCACTCGCCCAGCCTGGCTTGTTCGGCGAGCACGGCGACGGGGGCCAGCCCTGCGCCCGGTCGCGGACCGCGCAAGGCCAGGTCGAGCCTGCGGGCATTTTCCAGCCAGCGCGCGCGCCCTTCCCCGGCCCCGGCCAGGGGATGGGTCAGCAGGGCGATGAGCGGCACGGGCGCGCCCTGTTCGGCAACCAGTTCGGCCAGCAGCAGCAGGAGCCGCCCCGCCGCGGTCTGCGGCAAGGGCCGCCCGGCGGTATCGTCGGCCTCGATCCCCCAGCGTTCCAGATGCGCAACGACGCGCCCGGCAAGCCCACGGTTCGGGGTGATCAGTGCGACGCGGCGCTCGGGCGTTTCCAGCGCCTCGCGGATCATCACTGCAATCGCCTGAGCCTCTTCGCCCGGATGCGCGCTTTCCATCAGTCGCACACCGGAGAGGCGGCGCTTCTCGGCGGGCAGATCGACCCAGACGGACGAGGCGCGCGGCGGCAGGAACAGATTGGAAATGACCTTGCTGCGCTCTGGCGGTGCGGCACCGTGGCCCGACCGGTGCCAGGGCTGCACTTCGTCGCGCGCGATCCCCATGCGGTTGAGCAGCAGTTTGAGGTGATATTGCGGATGGGTCACCGCATCGCTGCGGCCGAAGGGCGGGTCATCCGGCCCGACCGGATTTCCGGCCGTGCCCAGTTCGTCCCAAACCCCCGCATCGAGCGCAAGATCGAGGTCGGGCAGGATCACCGAGCCGCCGGGCAGTTCGCTCACTACACGCAGCATCTTCGCCAGCGCCGGAGAGGCACTGGTAACGCCTGCGGCAACCACCGGATGCTGCGGCGGCGCAGTGCGCCAGCTGTTCGCGGCATGTTCGAAGAGCCGGTTGCGGCGTTCCGGCGCATCGATCTGCCCGCGCCCGGCCAGTTCGGCAATCCAGTGCTGCTGCACCTTCAGGAAGGCGCGAGTATTGTCGGTCCAGTGCCCGGCAAGATCGCCGACGATGCCGATGACCCGTTCAGACATCAGGTCAATCGGCGCAATCCCCTCGACCAGCAGCCGGTCCATCGTGCTGCCCAGTTCCCATGCCCGGCGCAGCAGCGCCGCACCCTTCCCGGCCTCGTCGCCTTCGACTTCGCGCAGGTAATGGGCAAGACGCAGCCAGCGGCGCATCGGATCGGCGGCGGGCGGAATATCCGCAGCGCCCAGCGGATCGAGCAAGGGGCCGAGCGTCTCGTCAAGGTCGAGGTCGCCCACCACGGCCATGCGCGGCAGCAGCTTCCCCCGCGTCTCGCTCTCGCCCGAATGCCGCACGAATGCCTCGGTCACGGTTCGCACCGCACGGCGGCTGGGCAGGAGCAACGTCAACCGGGCAAGGCCAAGTTCCCCTTGCGCATAGCGCGGCACGAGGCCCGCCACGAGAGCATCGGCAAACCCGCGGTGCGCAGCAATCGAGTAAACGCGCGGCCCGGCGCGATCAGGCACGGGGCAGCCATGCCTCGGTGGGCTTGATGGCGCCCGGCTCACCGACCTCGAACCACAGGCCGGTATGCGAAATGCCGTAGAGACGGCCTTCCTCGATCGCGCGCGACCACAGGACATTGGTCGAGAACGGGCCTTCGGGCGCATCGCGCAGCAGGCGATGCGAGACGATCTGGATGCCGGTGTAGATGAACGGCGCGACCCGGCCCTTGCCGCGGCGGCTGACCTTGCCTGCCGGATCGAGGTGGAAGTCCCCCTCGCCACGATAGTTCAACGCGCGCGGGTGCGGCACCAACAGCAGAAGCGCATCCATTCGTTCGGGATCCCACGCCTGCGAAAGCTCGGCGAACACGTCACTGGGCCCATCGAGCCAGACATTGTCGCTGTTGAGGCAGAAGAACGGATCGGGCAGCATCGGCGCGGCCTTGACCATGCCGCCACCGGTTTCGAGCAGGACATCGCGTTCGTCCGAGATCGTGACCGCAGGCCCGCTCTTGCGCACCTTCATGTGGCCTTCGAGCGCATCGGCAAGATAGTGGACGTTGACGACCGCCTTGGCGACGCCCGCGTTATCCAGCTTTTCCAGCGCATGATCGATCAGCGCCTTGCCGCCGACACGAACCAGTGGCTTGGGTTGCGCCGCGGTAAGCGGGCGCATGCGCTTGCCCAGCCCTGCCGCGAGGATCATCGCGGTATCGCTTGCGAGGGGTTTGGCGCTCATAGTCCGAACTTGCCTCCACCGGCCTGCCGCACATCCATCGGGATGTTCGCATCGAACCATTCCGCCACCGGCGCCAGCGCGGGATGCGCAAGGTCACGCTCGAGCAGTGCCCAGACGCGCGGGATCATGTCGAGGTAGCGCGGCTTGCCGTCACGCTTCCACAGGCGCACGAAAATGCCGACGATCTTGGTGTTGCGCTGCGCGCCCAGCCTTGCGTAGTCGGCGAGGAAAGTGCCGGCATCCACGCCGCTCGCCTGCGTGTAATGGTCGAACATCTGGGCTTCCAGCTCGGCCGAGACATCGCGGCGCGCGTCCTGCAGCAGCGAGACGAGGTCATAGGCGGGATGGCCGACCAGCGCGTCCTGGAAATCGAGCAGCCCCTGCTTTTCCAGCGCGCCCAGAAGCATGATGTTTTCCGCGTGATAGTCGCGCAGCACGGTCACGCCCGGATGCTGGCGCGGGAGCATGCCGCCCAGCGTTGCGTCCCAGGCCGCGATGAAGCCGGGCACATCGACCTTGAGGCCCCGCGCCGCGCAGTACCAGTCGACGAAGAGCCGCGCCTCGCGCTGGTACTCGCTCATCGAATATTCGAGGAACGGCCCCGGTGGCAGCCGGTGCAGCTTCACCAGCGCATCGACGGCGCCCTTGTAGGTGTCGGTCTCGTCCGCGGGCCACTGGTCGAGGTAGTCGCGCATGCGCGCCTCGCCGAAATCCTCGAGCAGGACGAGGCCGCGCTCGGCCTGCTCGGCCAGAATGCGCGGCGCGCGCATGTCATTGGCATTGAGCCAGTGCGCGGCGCGCAGGAACGGGCCCGGGTCCTCGTTGGGCGGCGGGGCGTCCATCAGCATCGCCGTTTCATCGCCCCGGCGAATGCGGAAATAGCGGCGGAACGAGGCGTCGCCCGGAAGCGGCTCGACTTGCGAGCCGGCCCAGCCGGCGGTTTCGAGGAAGGATTCTAGGCCCGCAGGCAGCATCACGGCAGTGTCCGTCATATCGGCATTCGCCCTAGCCAATCAGCCCCCGCCTCGACAATGGCGATCCGCCCTTCATCCGCAATTTCCAGCGTGACGGAGAGGCAGCCCGGCTCATGCGCGAAGCCGCCGGCATGATCGGGCCATTCCGCGATCATGGCAGCACCCTCGCGATAGTCGTCCAGACCGATCTCCTCGGCCTCGGAGGGATGCGCGAGGCGGTAGAAGTCGGCATGCACCAGCGGCAGGCGCACAAGGGGCGGTTCGTAGAGTTCGACGATCGCGAAGCTGGGCGACGGCACCTCACCCGTATGTCCGAGGCCGGCGATTACCGCGCGGGCCAGCGTCGTCTTGCCGGCGCCCAGCCCGCCTTCGAGGGCTATGACATCGCCCACCTGCAACTTCACCGCAATGGCACGGCCCAGCCGGTCCATCGCGGCGAGATCGGGCAGTTCGATCCTCATGGCAGCTCGACGATGGCGCTGGTGCCCCGGCCCGGCTCCGATTCGAGCTTGAGCGTGCCGCCATGCGCTTCGACCAGTTGGCGGGCCAGCGGCAGGCCGAGGCCCTGGCGCCGCTCCACGCTCTTGCCATCGGCGCTCACCTTCATCCCGTCCAGCGCGCGCGTCAGGCTGCGGCTGTCGAGGCCCGAACCCTTGTCCTGCACGAGGATCTGCGCGACTTCGCCCTGAGGCGTCTTGCGCGAAGCGACCTGCACGAGGATCCGCTGCCCGCGTTTCGACGCTGCGATGGCATTGTCGACCAGATGGCCGATGGCCCGGCCCAGCCGCTTGCGGTCTCCGGTGATCGGACGCGGCAAGCCCTTGGCCTGGAGGTCCAGCTCCAGCCCGGCCTTTTCCAGCCGTCCGGCGCGCTCTTCGACCACGCTGCGGACGAAGGGCATGAGCTCGATCTCTTCCTTCTTGAGCGGCAGCATCCCGGCCTCGCTCTGCGAGAGGTCGAGAAGGCTTTCGATATGTTCGCCAAGCTGGTCGACCGACGCGAGAATGTCCGAGACATATTCGCGTCCGCTGTCGGAAAGATCGCCGCCAAGGCCTGCCTGCAGCAGTTCGGCAAAGCCGCCGATCGAGGTGAGCGGCGTGCGCAGTTCGTAGCTCATGTTGGCAAGGAAGCGCGTCTTGATTGCATCGGCTTCCATCAGCGCCGCGTTGCTTTCACGCAGCGCGTCCTCGGCCTTTTGCGAATCAGTGATGTCGAGCACCGCGAGAAGGCCGTTTCCATCGGGCAGCGGGACCCCCGCAAATTCGAGGATGCGCCCATCGGCCAGCGTGATCCGGCCACCCTTCTGGGTGCGGTCGAGCGTGGCCGCGCGCACGACGTTGCCGACGAGTTCGGCTTCCGCCCCGCGCTTGAGCCGCGATGCGATCTTCTTGAGCAGCGCCTCGACATGCGGGTGCGTGTCAAGGAAATCGCTGTCCAGACCCCAGTCGGCCGCGAAACGGCGGTTCCAGATCTGCATGCGGCCATCGGGTGCGAAGACCGCAATAGATTCGAACAGGCTGTCGAACGTCGCCGTGCGGGTCCGCAGCAGCGTATCGCGCACGGCCGACAGGCGCAGCTGCTCGGTGCGGTCCTCGACGATGAGCAGCAGGCCGCCGTCCGGGTCCGGCTGAGCCACGATGCGCAAGTGCGTGCCGTCGGCCAGCGCCCACGCTTCCTCCTGCGTATCGCCCGAAGCGAACCACGCCGCGCGCTCGCGCCGCCAGGCCGGAAAGTCGCGAACCTCGGGAACGCGCCCGACATCGCGCGCCGCATCGAGCAGGCGCTCGAACGCCGGCGGGTCCTGCATCATCTTGGCGGAGAACTTGAACAGGCGCTGGAACGGCTGGTTGGCGAAGGACAGGCGCCGCTTGGCATCGAACTGCGCCACGCCGGCCGAAAGCTGGTCGAGCATCGCACGCTGGGCATCGCGGAAAGCGCGGAACGAACGCGACATTTCCTCCAGATCCTCGATGTCGACGGCATAGCCGGCGACGCCGTCACTCCCGAGCGGCAGGTCGCTGACTCGCAGCGCGCGGCGCTGGCCGTTGATCGTGGCCGATACGATGCGCTCGATCGGGGCGCCCTTCTCTCGCGCGGCCTGCGCGACGCTCGCGGGCGAGTGTCCGTCGACCGTCTCGACCAGTTCGACACCGGCTGCGACGACCGATTCGGCACTCTCGCCGCCCACGGCCGCGACATAGGCCGAATTGACCAGCTGCAGTTCGCCGTCGGGCCGCCGGAACCACATCGGCATCGGTGCCGCCTCGATCAACGAGACAAGCGCGGTAAAGTCCCCCCGTGCCCGGGCCGCTTCCTCGCGCAGCCGGGCCAGTTCGCTCTCGCTGTCGGAAAAGTCGAAGACCCACACGAGCGCGGCACCGCCCGGCGAGACCTGCGGATCGGCAAGATGCCCGCGCAGCGCCAGACTGCGGGTCGAATTGCGCGGGGTGGCGACCAGCCGGAACGGCGCCGCCGTCTTCTGGCAGCGGCGCACCGCTTCGGTGAGTTCAGCCAGTTTCTCTGCAGGCAGACCCCGCTCTGCGGTATCGAGTTCGGAAAGGAACTGCGGCACGGCATCGAGCCCGAGCCACTGCGCCAGCCGCGGGCTGGCCTCGATCCGCCCGTCGGAACGCACGAGCAAGGGAATCGCAGGCGATTCTTCAACCATGCGCGCAAGCCTGCGCGCCGAGCGCAACGAGCCTTCAGCCCGCTTCTGGCGCGTGCGCGCCGACAGGATCGCCCAGGCTGCCCCCAGCGTCCACGCCGCGAGCAGCAATCCGATCAGCAGTGTTACGAGGCGCTCCTGGTCCATCGCAGATGGCTATGGTGCGCCTTGCCCGTGATGACAATGGGTTGGTTGCGCTGCAATGGACGCAATCCCCCGTCCGCGCCGCTCCATCCGGGGAGCGCAGAACGAAAAAAATCCGGCACCTGCTATCGCAAGTACCGGATCTCGGGCAACGCCGGCCTCGCCACAAGGGCAAGGCCGGGGTGCAATGCCGATCAGTAGCGGTAGTGGTCCGGCTTGAACGGGCCTTCCTGCGGCACGCCGATGTAGTCGGCCTGGCGCTTGGAAAGCCTGGTCAGCTTCACGCCGAGCTTGTCGAGGTGCAGCGCCGCAACCTTTTCATCGAGGTGCTTGGGCAGGACGTAGACGCGGTTCTCGTAGTCGTCCGACTTCGCGAAGAGTTCGATCTGCGCCAGCACCTGGTTGGTGAAGCTCGAAGACATCACGAAGCTGGGGTGGCCGGTAGCGCAGCCCAGGTTCACGAGGCGGCCCTTGGCGAGAACGAGGATCTGCTTGCCGTCCGGGAAGGTCACCAGGTCGGTGCCCGGCTTCACTTCGTGCCAGTTGTAGTTATCGAGCGCCGAAATCTGGATTTCGGAGTCGAAGTGGCCGATGTTGCAGACGATGGCCTTGTCCTTCATCGCCTCCATGTGGGCGCCGGTGATGACGCCTTCGTTGCCGGTCGCGGTCACGAAGATGTCGCAGCGCTTGACCGCTTCTTCCATGGTGACGACTTCATAGCCTTCCATGGCGGCCTGCAGGGCGCAGATCGGGTCGATCTCGGTGACCATGACGCGCGCGCCGCCATTGCGCAGCGATGCCGCCGAGCCCTTGCCGACGTCACCGAAGCCGGCAACGCAGGCAACCTTGCCAGCAAGCATGACGTCGGTCGCGCGGCGAATCGCGTCGACCAGCGATTCGCGACAGCCGTAGAGGTTGTCGAACTTCGACTTGGTGACCGAATCGTTCACGTTGATCGCCGGGAACGGCAGTTTGCCGTCCTTCGCGAGGTGGTAGAGACGGTGCACGCCAGTGGTGGTCTCTTCCGAAACGCCCTTGATCGCGTTGACGGTGCGCGACAGGTAGCCCGGCTTCGCCTTGAGGAAGGCGCCCAGCGCGCGGACGAACTCGATTTCCTCGGCGTTCGAGGGTTCGAACAGCGGCTCGCCGGCTTCGACGCGCGCGCCCCACAGTGCGAACATGGTGGCATCGCCGCCGTCATCGAGGATCATGTTGCAGGTGAGGTCCGGATTGCCCTCGCTCGACCAGTCGAAGATGCGGCCGACGTAGTCCCAGTAATCGGAAAGGCTTTCGCCCTTGATGGCGTAGACCGGGATGCCCTGTGCGGCGATCGCGGCGGCAGCGTGGTCCTGGGTCGAGAAAATATTGCAGGTGGCCCAGCGCACTTCGGCACCCAGCGCGACCAGCGTCTCGATCAGCACCGCAGTCTGGATCGTCATGTGCAGCGAGCCGGTGATCCGCGCGCCCTTGAGCGGCTTGCTCTCGCCGAATTCCTCGCGCAGGGCCATGAGGCCCGGCATCTCGGTTTCGGCAATCGCGATCTCGGTGCGCCCATATTCGGCGAGGCCGATATCGGCGATGGCGTAATCGTGTGCGGCGGTCTGGGCGGTGGCCACGGACAGGTACTCCTGAAACGGTTCGGTTAGGTTCTACGGGGTGCCGCGCGCCTGCCGCCGGGGCATGCAGATGCAGCAACCTGAATGCGGCGTACCTACCGTTTCAGTCCGCGAGAAGCAAATATAAAGATATCTTTATATGGCCGCGGGAGTGGAGCCAGTTCCTCCCGCGGCCACAAGGCCGCCGCCTTCGCCCTACCCCCGCCGGACGCGCAGGCGGCCTGAACTTGTCGGCCGAAACCTAGCGCGACGCCAGGGCCAAGACCGGCCCCGGTTGCCGCGAAAGCAACTGCCCGGCTGCCTCGACCAGCGTTTCGCGGCCCTGGACCTTGGCCAGGCTGCGCGTCACATCCTTGAGTTCCGCACAGGATAGCCAAGGATGGCCGCCGCCGTATTCGTTGGCCATCACCACGCTCATGCGATCGAGCGCCCGGTTCGCGTCCTTCACGCCATAGCGCCGCGCAAGGTCGGCCTTGAGGTCGTCGCTGGCCTCGTTCAGCTCGCTCATGTGGCGACGCGTGAAGACGCCGTAGTCTGCGGTGAAGTTGTCGACGGTGGTCCGGCAGCGCAGACCGGTGACCATCAGCATGATGTCCATTCGGCGCAGTTTTTCCGCGCTGCCGTCATTGCCCGCCGCGCTCGCCGGCGTCGGCAGACCGATGCAGATGGCGATGATAAGTCCGACCAGAGAAGCCCATAGCAACCGGCGCTCGCCGCTCGCGAAGCGCTCCGTCTTGCCTGATTGCCTGAATGTGTTCCCGAAAGTGCCCATTGTCCCAGTCCCCCCGCAGGCCGAGTCCTGCATGAGACCGAGGATCACCCCGCGCGTTTACCGGCGATTGAACGGTCGCCGTAAATCGAAATTTACCATTCATGGGCGTTGCCGGAATGCCGCAGCGCCCTATATCTCGCCACGTTGCGATTCACTTGCAGAACAAAGGATGCATTCCATGACCATCGCCGTTGGAGACAAGCTGCCTGACGTCAAGCTGATCAAGGCTGGCGAAAGCGGACCCGAACCGGTCCAGACCGCCGATTACTTCGCCGGCAAGAAGGTTGCGCTGTTCTCGGTCCCGGGTGCCTTCACCCCGACCTGCTCGGCCAAGCACCTGCCCGGCTTCGTTGAAAAGGCCGGCGAACTCAAGGCCAAGGGCGTTGACGAAATCGTCTGCACCGCCGTCAACGACGCCTTCGTGATGGGCGCGTGGGGCAAGGCCTCGGGCTCCGACGACGTCACCATGCTGGCAGACGGCAACGGCGACTTCGCCAAGGCCGTCGATCTGGTAATGGACGGCACGGGCTTCGGCCTTGGCAACCGCGGCCAGCGCTTTTCGATGGTCGTCAATGACGGCGTCGTCGAACAGCTCAATGTCGAGGCCCCCGGCACCTTCGAGGTAAGCTCGGCCGAATACATGCTCGGCAAGCTCTGAACCGTTTAGAGCGATTGACGCGTTTGGGGCGGCCTTCGGCAGACGAAGGCCGCCCTTTTCGTTTCGGCTTCTCACGCATCACGCCGTGATCCGGGCAGGATCATCTATGCGACGATGCCTTGCAAGCCGGGCCGAAGCCGCCTTGCCAGCAGCCGGACGCGCAACTAGCTACCCGGCAACAGGCAATGGAGGAGAGATCATGGCACGCTCGGTAATCGTCACTGGCGGCTTCGGTATTCTGGGCCAGGCGGTCGCCCAGGCCTTCGTCGCAACAGGTGACAAGGTCGCCCGCATCGACTTCGCGCCTTCCGCGGCTCAGCCCATCGACGGCGCGCTGGACATCGGCGGCGTCGACCTGACCGATACCGCGGCCACCAAGGCAGCGCTGGACAAGGTTATCGCGGCAAACGGCGGGATCGACGTCCTCGTCAATGTCGCGGGTGGGTTCGCCTGGGAAACGCTGGAGGGCGGTTCGCTCGACACGTTCGCGAAAATGCACGCGATGAACCTGATGACCAATGCAACGATCACCAAGCTGGCCCTGCCCGCACTCAAGACGTCTTCAGCCGGACGGATCGTCAACATCGGCGCCGGCGGCGCGCTCAAGGCCGGCATGGGCATGGCGTCCTACGCCGCATCCAAATCCGGCGTGCACAAGCTGACCGAGGCCCTTGCCGAGGAACTGGCCGGCACGAGCGTGACAGTGAATGCGGTCCTTCCCTCGATCATCGACACGCCCACCAACCGCGCCGACATGCCCGACGCCGACTTCTCGACCTGGGTTCAGCCCGCAGCCATCGCCGAAGTCATCGAATTCCTGGCATCCGATGCCGGACGGTCGATCACGGGCGCGCTGATCCCCGTTTCACGCGGGGGCTGATCCTGCCTACCGGGAGGAACGCAGCCTTTCTGCAGGCACGTAAACGACGATCCCGTCCCGGTTCCAGATCCTGCGCCAGCCCGGCGCGCGGGACAGCTCGCGCGCCAGCGGCGTATTGTGCGATACCTTGAGCAGGAACGCAGCCACGGACCACTTGCGTTCAATCGCTTCAAGGCCGACCTTCCCGGCTTCAACCTTGCCGTTGAAGTGCCATTCCTCCGGCGTATAGCGATAGTATCGTCCGTCGAACGCGACGCGCCACTGCGGATAGCCGGCATCGATGATCGGCCCGCCATAGGGAAAATCGGCATAGATGACGCCGCGCACATTTTCCCGGCGCAATCGCTCAATGGCCGCCATCGGCAGGCTCTTGTCGAAGCGCGTCGGGAGCAGTTGCGGTCCGAACAGGGCAACCAGTGCCAGAGCCAAGACTGCGGACCAGCGCGGCACACGCATCGCAGCCGGTCGCGGTGATGACACGACACGCGACAGCAAGGGCACAAGCGCGACCGCCCAAAACAGCACGAACCGGATCGTGACGAGCGTCATGACGAAAAGCGCCACGGCCACGGCAAGTTCGCGCAGATCCACGCGTTGGCGACCTCGCAGCACGAACCATAGAGTCAGCGCTGCGGTATAGAGAATCGGCAGGGAATCGAGCCAGTTGGCGGGCCGCCACATGGGCAGCCATTCGGAGACGCCGATATCCAGACTCGCCTGCGCATTGCGGGCCGAAAGCGCGAGGATCGAGCCGCCGTCCGGGGTCGCGAACATGGCGAGGACCGCAAGCGGTATCAGGACGGTCTCTGCAACGGGCGGTCGCTTTCCGTCTTCGAGCCGCCATGTGACCCAGCCTGCGGCGGCGTAGACACCGAGCGCCCCGGCAGCCACACTGACCGAGGGGTGCAGGTTCTGCCAGAGCACCAGCAGCGGCGTCGCAAGCGCCACGGTCAACCACGGGCGCAGTTCAAGGCGCAACAGCGCCAGCAGCAGCCCGAAGCACAGCACCGAGAAACTCTGCGGTCTTATGCTCGCGGTCGCCAGAGCCGCCACCACGGACAGGCACAGTGCCACCAGAACCGCGCCGGGCGCAGCCCCCTTGCAACGGCAAGCCAGTGCGACAGCCCAGAAGCCCCCGGCCCAGCACAAGGCGTCAAACACGCGCAGCGCGTCCCAACCGCCCAGCAGCCGGACCTTGGCCATGACCGCCTGCCCCAGCCAGGCCAGGGCGGGGAGCGAATCGCCAATATGGGAGGCCGCGAAGGGCTCGCGCGCAATCGGGCCATGGCGGGCCAGGATCATCTCGCCCAGCTTGAGCTGCCAGAAGATGTCGACGTCCCAGACCTTGCGGCTCAGGAGCAGGGCGAGGAGGATCGCGGGCGCAAGGACCAGCGCCCATTCGGCAAGCGCAGGCCAAGGCAAGCCCGCCGTTTTGCCAGTGCTTTGCGAATTCCCCTGCAACGGCATCCCCTGCCCCCGACCGACGCGGTCGGATCAATCGCGGACAGGGAAACCGATCGCGGGTCGCGACGCAAGTGGGCAGTGCGCAGGCTCACAAGGAATCCTGGGCAAGATCAGCCTCGTGCGATCAGTAGCCCATCAGGCTCAGCACTTCCTTGCGGCTGCGCTCGTCCTCAAGGAAAGTGCCCATCATCCGGCTGGTAATCATGCCCACGCCCGGCGTGCGCACCCCACGGGCGGACATGCAGGCGTGGTTTGCCTCGATCACGACGGCAACGCCGTGCGGCTGGAGATGATCCCAGATGCACTGCGCAACTTCCGCGGTCAGGCGTTCCTGGATCTGCAGGCGTCGGGCGTAACCGTGCAGCACGCGCGCCAGCTTGGAGATGCCGACCACGTGGTCGCGCGGCAGGTAGGCGATCGCGGCCTTGCCGATGATCGGCGCCATGTGGTGCTCGCAATGCGACTGGAATGGGATGTCCTTGAGCAGCACCACCTCGTCGTAACCGCCGACTTCCTCGAAAATGCGCGAAAGGTGAATGGCCGGATCCTCGGCATACCCGAGGCAGTATTCTTTCCATGCGCGCGCGACGCGCTGGGGCGTGTCGAGAAGTCCTTCGCGCTCCGGATCGTCGCCTGCCCAACGGATGAGGGTGCGAATCGCTTCCTGCACGTCCTGTGGGACGGGAGGCTTGCCGAGGGGATCGTCCTCGTCGGGCCCGATCAGGCTGCTCATCCTTTCAAACTCCTCATCTTCAATTTCTGCATCAATCGAATCCGCATGAGTTGCCCCTTGCGACGGAACAGCCCACGGCGCTCGATCGGCTCGAACATTTCATCCGGACGTTCCGGATCGAGAAAAGCGCTCTCGCCAATCGCTCTTTCAGCATCCGACAAATGTTTCAAGGCCAAGGGCGCCAGATGTTTGCCCAAGGGCGCGAAGGCATCGATCATCGCCGACATGAAGCCATGCCGCTTCAATTCGGCAGCCACGATGTCTTCCTCGATACCGCAGTGCTCGGCCAGCAGCCGGATCCGCAGACGCTCGATCGCCGGTCCGACATGGGCATTGGCCGGCCTGCCGGCATCGATGAAGACGTCGCATTCGCTGTCGAGCCCCATCGAACGGTTGTTCATGTTCGCCGATCCGACACGGATGATCTCATCGTCGACGATCATCAGCTTGGCATGGACGTAGATCGGCGTCCCGTCGGCAGCCAGGGGTGTGTAGATGTGGAACCGGCCGGCATGATCGGCCTGGTTGAGCGTCTCCACCAGTTCGACCCGCGCGGTGTCCATCGCGAACTGTTCGAGCCACCCGTCCGCCGTGCGCGGATTGATCACGACGAACTCGGGCGGATCGTCTTCCATCAACCGTTCGCAGATGACTTCGGCTATCGCCCTCGACGCGAAGTACTGTGTCTCGACATAGACGAAGCGCCTGGCCCGCCGGATCTGCTCGATGAACAGCTCCTCGATCTCGGCGATTTGCGAACACTCACCCCATTTCGCGCGCGTGCGCGCTATGCCGATCTCCACGTTCTCGAACTCAGCGTCGAGGTTGTCCGGCCAGGGCGATTCATCCTGCGGCGCGCAAGGACGTATGGGCTTGCCGCCCGCCGCCTCCCAGCGGTCTCGCCCCAGTTCACCCAGTGCGTGCGCGATCTCCCCTTCCATGATCATCGTCACGTCATGCCAGGGATCGTAAAGTCTTCCTGTCGGCCGGCGCCGACGGATATCCCGGGGCCGATGCTCGGGCGTGTCCCATCGGTCGGAAGTCATGTCTATTCCCCCGCAGACAGCAAGAACATCGTCGATCACCACGATCTTCTGGTGATGGCTGCAGCCGATGGGATGGGCGGAATCGAACTTGAAATCGATGCGCTTGTGCACTGCCCAGCGCAGCAGATCGATCAGCATCGTCCCGCGAAACAGCGAACGGATGAGAGAGAAGTTCCACTTCAGCAGCAGGATCTCGAGGGTATCCGTGCGCCGTACCAGCCACAGAATGAAAGACCCGAGCCGCGCGGGGAAGCGTATCTTGCGGCCGCGCTGCCACCAGCGGCGACCGGATGACAGCAGGATGCGCGAATCGAAATCCCAGCCGATCAGGAAAATGCGCTGGCGTGCATCGACCATGGCTTCGCGGATGACGTCGAAATAATCGGCGGCATCGATAACCAGATGGGCGCGTTTGGCCATGGCGAAACGCCAGACGGAAGGCCCCTCGCCCTCGGCATCTTGTACCGCCTTGCCTCCCTGTTCGTTCATCATCCGCCTTGCTGGATTACCCTGCTCCGACGATCAAGTCCCCAGATGTCCGCTAGTTCCCCCGCCACGGATACAATGCAGCGGCTCCCTGGACCGTCCAAGGCGCAAATTGCGACGAGGGGCGCCGATTCGGCCATCAGGTCCGGCTAGCAGTCTACGGCAGGAAATCGCCGCATCTTCACGAAGCGGGCATCGCGAATCGCCCGCGGATCGTCGAGAATTTCTCTCCGCATGGCGGATTCCGGCTGATTTTTGTCAGAGAATGGCACTTTCTGCGGTTGATCTCATTTCATTCAGCCGCCATTCGTCTTGGCGCGTGTAACTATTGCACCATCGCAGTTCGTTTCGTTGAGCGATCATTTCGCCAGAAACGGACCCCTGGCCCTTCGGGTCGGGTCAGTCGTCCGGCAACTTTCCGGACCCCTTTCGCGCTCCCGCATGACCGGGAGCCGGCATTGGGATCGCATGACGGTCCTGCACGAGAAGGAGTAACACATGAAGAATTCGCTCATCGCCGCCGCGATTGCTGCAGCGAGCCTGGCTCCCGTCGCCGCGGTGGCGCAGGACGCAGCCGCTACTGCCGTCGCCCCGACGGTGGGAGCCAAGGTTTTCGGCCCCGAAGGCAATGAAGTTGGCACCGTTGAAGCCGTCCAGGGCGACGTGATCACGGTTTCGACCGGTACGGCTCGCGCCGGTCTTCCGACCAGCGCCTTTGCGATGCGCGCAAAGGGCCTGACCATCGGCATGACGAAAGCTCAGCTCGAAGCCGCCGTTAACGGCGCTGCCGCCCAGTCGACCGAAGCCAAGGACGCCGCGCTTGTCGTCGACGCTCCGATCAAGAGCAGCGACGGCGTCGTGCTCGGCACTGTCACCAAGGTCGAGGGTGACGACGTAACCCTGACCCTCAGCGATGGCGCCGCTGTCGCCCTCAAGAAGGCCTCGATCGGCCTGACCGCTGACAGCTCGCTTGCCCTCGGCATGACCGCGGCTGACTTTGCCGCCGCCACGCAGTCGGCAGCCGGCACGGCGCAGGCCAGTGCCGATGCCGCTGCCCCGGCAGGCGCGCAGGCCGAGAACGCCTCCACCGAAAGCGAGTAATCGCTCCGGGCTTGCGGCAGGCACGAATTAGCCTGCCTCGGCACATGCAGCAGGGCCGGGACGACGATGGCGCTCCCGGCCCTGTTCTTATGTCCGCCCCATTTCGTGCAGGGACAAGATTTCCGGGGAAAATCCTTGCGGTCGACCTGTGTGTTAGCCCAATAGGGTCCGCGAATCCCGCCGTGTAGTACCCACGCGGCATTTTCCAGATCCAACACAGTGAGCTGCGGCGCCTTGTCTCCTCAGGAGCATTTCAAACACTTCGCAAAAGCCGTTCCCGGCTTTGACACCTCCTTCGACCTTGCCCGCCGCCGAGCGGCCACTGCCATCGGTGCCATTTCCCTGGGCCTTCTGGCAATCGTCTTCGCCTGGAGCGGCGACAAAGCGCAGCAGATCTTCCTCTCGATCACGCGCAGCTACCCCTATCTGCCGCTGATCCTGACCCCCAGCGTCTTTGCCGGCGTCGTCTGGATCACCAACACCTGGGCGCCTGCCGCCAAGGGTTCGGGCATCCCGCAGGTCATTGCCGCCGGCAAGGATCTCGATCTCGCCTACTCCAAGCTGCTTTCGCTGCCGACCGCGATGGCCAAACTGGTCCTGACAGTCGTCATGCTGCTGGTCGGCGGATCGGTCGGTCGCGAAGGACCGACGGTGCAGGTCAGCGCCGCAATCATGATCACCTGCCACAAGATCCTGCGCGTACCGATGACCGCTGGAGTCCTGATTGCCGGGGGCGCCGCAGGCGTCGCCGCCGCGTTCAACACGCCGCTGGCCGGGGTCGCGTTCGCGATCGAGGAACTCGCCTCGGCCTTCGAGCAGCGCGTTGCCGTGCTGGTGATGGCCGCAGTCGTCGCCTCGGGCCTTGTCAGCCTCGGGATCGCCGGGGACTACATCTACTTCGGCGTCATGCGCGAGACGCTGCCGGTCAGTTCGGTCATCCTCGCCGCGCCGGTCGCAGGCATTCTCGGCGGTGCGCTCGGCGGCCTGTTCTCCCGCTGCCTGCTCGCGTTTGCCCGCAGCGGCCATGCCTGGTTCGTCGCAGTGCGCAAGCGCCCGGTGCTTGCAGCATTCGTCTGCGGACTGATCGTTGCGATCGCCGGCTGGCTCACCGGCGGGTCAACCTGGGGCACCGGTTACGAGACCACCAAGCAGCTCGTCGAAGGCCAGGGCGATTCCTCGATCTGGTTCGGCCCCGCCAAGTTTCTCGTCACCACCGCGACGGCCGTTTCGGGTGCACCGGGGGGCATCTTCGCCCCTTCACTTTCCGTCGGCGCAGGCTTCGGCCAGTTGCTCTCGTTCCTGTTCCCGGACGACCCGATGGCGGCCATCGTGCTGCTTGGCATGACCGGCTACTTTGTAGGCGTCGTGCGCGCGCCGCTGACCGCGGTCATCATTCTCATGGAAACGACGGCCAGCCGCGGCATGATCCTGCCCCTGTTCATGACAGCGATCATCGCCGACGCAGTCAGTAAGCTGGTGTGCCGGGAGAAGCTTTACCACGGCCTGTCGAAGGGCTTCGTGGTCCAGCGCAGCGACCAGGGCGATTCCACAGCCAAGCAGGCCTGACAGGGCCGCTCAGGACAATTATCGAACAAAGATACGCACAATGCGCTGCCGTTGCCCCTTCTAACCATCGATCCGTCCTCACCCCGCAGGTGCGGCCTGTCATTTCGAAAGCACGGAAACCGACCGTAGGAGGCAAAATTACGCGCCCGCATCCGGTTTGGAAGCCACCACCTAAAATGCACGGCAAGGCATTACGGGTTTTGGATTAGGTCGGCGTCTTAGCGGTATGCGGATTGCCATTCCTATCCATAGCTTCGAACCCGGAGGGGTTGAGCGCGTCGCGCTGCGTCTTGCTGAATATTGGCAAGATTCTGGCCATGATCCTGTCATCGTCCTTGGCCGAAGCCGCGGAGCCTGTATCGGCCCCGCCCCTGACCTTGACTATCGTTTCACGAGAGAACCCTTTCCGACCGACCGATGGGAGACCATCTGGATGATCTGGTCGTTCTTTCGGTTCCTTCGGAAGGAACAGGTCGACGCCATCTTCTGTCCGGGCAATACCTACACCGTCGTATGCGTTGCCGTGAAGCTTCTCCTCGGGGACCGATGTCCTCCCGTTCTGGTCAAGATCAGCAACGATCTGAAGCGCAGTGACCTGCCGACATTCGTTCGACCGTTTTATCGATGGTGGCTTAGAGCACAAGGAGCCGTCCTGGAGCGCTTCGTTGCCATTGCACACCCAATGCGGGCCGAAATAGAACGCGAACTGGCTCTCCCGAAACACAGCGTCAGCGTCATTCCGGACCCGGCGCTTTCCGAAACCGAACTGCATGAGCTTTTCGGTTCGGGATTGGCCAGGCATTCGCAGGTCGGTTGCCGCTTCCTTACGATCGGCCGGCTTGCTTCGCAGAAAAACCAGATACTGCTTCTGGAGGCCTTTGCGCGCCACGCCTGGCCCGACGACACGCTCGTCATTGCTGGCGATGGCCCCGAACGCGACAGACTGGTCGAACGTGCAAGTGCGTTGGGACTGCAGTCGCGAGTCCGGTTTGTCGGTCACGTGGACAACGTTCTTTCCCTTTATGCAAAAGCGGACGTCTTCGTGCTCTCGTCCCATTATGAAGGAGCACCCGCAGTTATTCTGGAGGCCTTGGCCGCGGGCCTGCCGATCGCTGCAACGAACTGCTGCGTCAGCATGGAGTGGCTGACCGGATATGGCCAGTTTGGCGTGGTGGTTCCCCCCGGCGATCCCGATGCTTTGGGCCTTGCGATGAACGCGGCCAGGCATCTGCGACCGGATCAGCCGGCCATGCAGCGCCTTGCCGCAAGCTTCACATTGGAAAGCTCCGGGCAGCTCTATCTGTCAGCCTTCGCGGCCCTGGTCGGCAATGCCAATCGTCGGCATCGGGAGAATTCGCCCAATAGTGTGCGGGTTTAAAATGAGGGCGGAGTCTAGCGGGCCTCAATAACGATCAAGGCCAAGGAATGCCCGATCAAACCCTAGCGCTTGCGCCGAGTGGAACGTTCACGTTCGAACCACAGGATCGTAAGACGAGACCGGCTTCTGGCAGCGTTTTCGGGACGCTCCTCTCGCTGGTCGTCGCCGGCGCAGCAATCTACCAAGTGAGCGACCTCGATTTTGCGAAGATCCTTGCGCTTGTGCCAACTTCGCCGACCTTCTGGGGCCTGTTTGTCATCAGCTATCTGATCGGACCGGCAAGCGACTGGTTCATTTTTCACCGTCTTTGGGCGATTGGAGCCGGCGCCTTCGGCGCATTGATCCGCAAGCTCATCTACAACGAACTGCTGGTCGGCTACATCGGCGAGGTCTATTTCTACGGTTGGGCCCGCAAGAATCTGAAATTCGTGACCACTCCGTTCGGAGCCGTCAAGGACGTGGCCGTGCTTTCGGCTGTTGCAGGCAATGTAACGACTCTCTTCTTCCTGGCTGTGGCGTTCCCTTTCGTGAGGCTGCTGCCACTCCATGACCATCTGACAGCAATTGCTTGTTCGCTCGCGTTCGTCATCGGGATTTCGCTGGCTGTCATGCTGCTGCGCCGTTCCCTTTTCTCGCTCGAGAAAACGGAACTCAAGATGATCTTCGCAGTCCATATCTTGCGAATTCTTGCAACGACCGTGACTTCAGCTGCCTTGTGGCACCTGGTGTTGCCGGATGTTGCCCTTGGCTGGTGGCTCATTCTGGTGACCATCCGCCTTTTGATCTCTCGACTGCCCTTCGTGCCGAACAAGGATGTCGTATTCGCCGGAATAGCCGTGCTCGCACTCGGCGGCGAAGTCGAAATATCGGCACTGATGGCGCTCATGGCGGGACTGATCCTCTCGGCTCATGTGGTTGTCGGCCTCAGCTTCGCGTTGGCAGACCTGCTTTCAAAAGGGAGAAGCAATGAAGCGCCTGCTTTTTAGTCTTGCGGCCAGTCCCCTGCTGGTTGCCGCTACCATCCCATCCACCCCTGACCTTGGAACGGCGGAAGGCAGATGCCGTGCCAATGAGCTCGGGCCCTCGTTTCTGGTCGATGTCACCGGGCTCAAGGACCGCAAAGGCAAACTCAAGCTTGAAGTCTATCCGGCTAATCGCGTGGACTTCCTGGAAGACGACAATATCCTGATTTCGGCGGGCAAGACCTTTCGCAGGGTTGAAGCGTCTGTCCCTGCTTCGGGCGCGGTCCAACTCTGTGTGCGGGTACCCTCGCCAGGACGCTACGCGGTAAGTCTGCTGCACGACCGGGACGGCAACCGAAAGTTCAACTGGCGCGTCGATGGCATCGGATTTGCAGGCAACCCCAAGCTTGGATGGAGCAAACCTGACGCTACCGCAGCAAGCTCGGTAGCCCTCTCGGGCCCGACGCCGGTCGAGATTGTCATGAATTATCGGCGCGGCCTCGGCATGCGCCCCATCCGATAATGGGAAACCGCCGATGAAAATCGTCGATGTCTGCGCTTTCTATTCTCCCAGAGGCGGTGGCGTAAAAACCTATGTCGCCCAGAAGCTGGCGATCGCCGAACGCATGGGGCATGATATTACCATTCTCGCACCTGGCGACGACAATGCGATTGTCGAGTTCAACTCGTGCGCCCGCATCCAGACGATCGCCTCGCCACGCTTCCCGCTTGACCGGAAATACTGGTATTTCAACGATGAACCGGCGCTCCATGCCGCGCTCGACATCTTGGCCCCGGATTTCGTCGAGGCGTCCTCACCGTGGCGCAGCCCGCTCATGGTGGCGAACTGGAGGCCGGAGACGCCCAAGGCGATTGTCATGCACGCCGATCCTCTGTCCGCCTATGCCTATCGGTGGTTGGAACCTCTTGTCACTCGCGAGACGATTGACCGCAAATTCGTGAAATACTGGGCTCACTTGCGCCAGCTGGGACAGCGCTATGCCGCAGTCGTATGCGCCAGCGATGATCTGGCCTCGCGGTTGAAGGCAGGCGGCGTCGGCAATGTCGTAACAGTCCCGATGGGAGTCGAAGCGCACCGCTTTTCGGCGAGCAAACGCAATGAAGATCTGCGCGCAAGCCTGCTTGCCCAATGCGACCTGGCCCCCGACGCGACATTGCTCATCGCGGCCGGCAGACTTGCGCCAGAAAAGCGCTTGCCGATGCTGGTAGAAGCGGTGACGATCGCAGGCAGGCATCGCCCGATCGGTCTCGCAATCTTCGGCGAAGGACGAGAGGATACAAACATCCTGCGGTCGATCTGCCGAAATCCCCATATCCGGTTGTTTCGCCCGGAATGCGACCGGGAAAGATTTGCCTGCATCCTTGCAAGCGCCGATGCTCTCCTGCACGGCTGCGAGGCCGAAACCTTCTGCATGACGGCAGCGGAGGCAAGCGCCAGCGGCATACCAGTGATCGTACCCAATCGTGGTGGCGCGGCTGACTTCGCCAGGGACAGGATGGGGCTGTCCTATCGCGCTGCCGATCGTGCGGACCTCGTTCGTGCCATCCTCGCCTTGCCCGACCGCTTTGCGACGCGCTCGAACGGCGGCACGGTGCAAGCAATGAACGATCATTTCGCCGCCCTGTTTGCAATCTATCGGGAATTGCACTTGAGCGAACTCTCACGCGCCGCTTGAGCGCGGCAATAGGGCGAAGGCTATGCCGGCTTTGATCCTCGGCAGGCAACCGCTTCGCGGCTAACTCGCTGGCGGTTGGTCTGGCCGGAGAATGTCTCCGGTCATGGCTTTGCCGATCCCTGGCCCAGGCGAATTCCCAAGAATGTCCGTCAGCCGGGTGCGTAGCCCATGGCGAATCCCGGCGCAGATCGGTACTGGCCTCATCCCTGCAATGGCTTCACGCGCAGACGGAATCAGGTCCCGAATAATCGCGGACGGTTCGCTTCATCATCATTCCAGCGAAAAGTCGATCACGAAGCCCGCATGGTCAGAAAGAGGCTCTTGCGTGGCGAGCGGGAACGGAACCCAAGCCCGTTCGGGCAGGAGCCCTACCCTTCTTCCACCACGGAAAAGAATCTTGTCCTTGTTTCGGACAACGATCCGCCGCGCCTCATCTTGCGAACCGGACACTACATTTCCCTTGGCAAGAACAGTCCTGAGACCATCGACCTGGGCGCCATGGAGAAGCGGCTGCGCTACCGACGCTACACGTATGGACACATCACCCGTATTGAAATCTCCGCCGAAGATGACCGGGGTGTCGTTCGGAAGCGCTTTAGACAAGAATTCCCGAACTGCGGCGACTTGCCAGGAATAGGCCCGATCGGCCCTTTCGCTCGTCACGTGTGCAGCGCCGCGCGAATTCAGATGGGCGTTGACAATTGCGATTGGCTCCCCGGCGCCGGGTACATCTATCCACGCCACAATAACGCCCTTCGCCGCAAGGCAATCGTAACCCGCGCATGCGCCTTCGGGAAACGCGTAGCGCTCGACTTTGATGATGGGGTAATCGGAAAGAATCGCGAGGCCGCTATCGATCAGGCTCCCGGCCCCTTCTCCCTTGATCCATTGCGCACCCTTGGCAAACGAGCGCCCCAAGGGTTGAGCCTCATGGGAACTCGCAAATTGAGGGCCATTGACCACAAATCGGTAACCGCCGTCCTTGCCGAGCTTATTGGCGATGTCTCCGAAGGCTTCCTGCAACAGAACGATACGTGGCTGCGCATTGCTGGACCTCATCGCAGCAAGACGCTGTCCGATAGCGGAATTGGCTTCCTTACGACCAAAGGCGATTGGCCAGGGCAATCCCTTGATATTATATGACAAGATCGACAGCGGGCCGGCCGGCCCCGGCCAAGTGGCACTGTGATCCAGTTCGATGTCATAGCTGGGCGAGGACATAACCGACGCGCCTAGAAGAGCCGCTGCAGTGAATAGCGCAAGAGTTCTGAACCTGATCATAATGCTTGCGTCCCCAGCAAATCGTGGGCGCAAGACGCCGTTCTCTGGCGATTTCCGCACAGTTTCCTTGCATGTGCGGTTCTGCGCACTCCCCGGCGTCTAGCTGCCTAAGCAGCAGCGGAGATCAGGCATGGACAGCTTCAATGGGATCGGCAGATCTGCAGCAGGGTTCCTGCCGCTCTCCACAACGGGAGGCACCGCGCCGGCGCTGGCGAATACGGGCGCAACGAAGCGAGCCTCGATCAAATCACGCGCAAAGAACTTCTGATGCCCAAAGCCGTTCAAAAACTCGAGTCATCACCTAATACATTGCTCCAGTGGCCGCCCCGCCCTTATGGAGTTCGTATGTTAAGCGGATGCGAAGAGTCGGGCACAGGCGAGGCGGGCCTGCTGCAACTGCTGGGCGAAATGCGAACGGATCTGTTGCGCTTCATGCTGGCGCGCCAATGCAATCCCGCCGAAGTCGAAGATTTGCTTCAGGACCTTTACGTGAAACTGGCGAATATCCGTACCGGCCCCATAAGCAACCCGCGCGCCTATCTTTATCAGATGGCAAACAACCTCCTCCACGACCACCGGCGAGGGCGTCGCCGACAGCAGGAACGGGACGATCACTGGACGCGCAGTCGGATCGGACCCGATCTTGAAAAGGAAAGTGCCCCTTCGCCGGAAGAGAGCGCAATCGCGCGCGATGAACTCGAGCGGGTCAATAGGGCGATTGCTTCGATGCCGCAGCGAACCGCGCAGATTTTGAAGATGTATCGTCTCGACGGGGTTTCGCAAAAGGCTATCGCCAACAATTTGAACCTCAGCTTGAGCGCGGTGGAAAAACACCTCCAGCGCGCTTATCGAAAGCTTCTGCTTCTGAAGGAAGAATTGGATGGATCTCCGCAACTTTCGCTAAGGGAGGCGGACGATGTTGGCTTTTCCTGATCCCGCAATGCTGGAGCAAGCGATAGCTTGGCACCTTCGGCTCAAGGATGCCGATGAGGATACGTGGGTTGAATTCGCCGAGTGGCTGAACGCCGATCCTGCTCATAACGACGCCTATGAAGCCGTTGCAGACCGCGATGCGTATCTGTCGTCCGCACTCGAAAAGGCGACTTTCCCTTCAAGCGATCAACACGAGCCGGCACCGGACGAAGACGCGCACGCTCATGAACCAGGGGATGGCATTGCTCGCCGCAACCACTGGCGCTGGGGTGCAATTGCAGCTTCGATGGCGGTGGCTGGCGTCTTTGCCGTCCAAATGCTGTCCAATCGGGATACCTCCTATGCGATCGCAACTGCTGTAGGAGAGACTCGAACCGTTTCACTCGCGGACGGGAGCGAAATCCTCCTCAATGGCAATACCGAGGTTATTCTCGATAGAAACGACGCCAGACTGGTGGAGATTGCGCGAGGCGAAGCCCGGTTTGCCGTAAAGCACGATGAGACCGACCCTTTCACCGTCGTTGCCGGCGATCAGCGTCTGGTCGATATTGGCACCGTGTTCAATGTGGTCCGCACCGATCGACACCTCCGCGTCGGTGTCGCGGAAGGCGCCGTGCGCTATCAAGGCACGGCCCGGACCGTCGAACTTCGCGCCGGTGACAACCTTGCCGCTGACGGCCGGGGAAAGATCGAAATTTCGCAGAGCCCGGTTGCCTCCATTGGGAGCTGGGCCGATGGCGAACTGGTCTATGATCAAACTCCCTTGGCACAGGTCACCGACGATCTGTACCGATCAACCGGGATTTCGCTCAAGCTTCCTCCTGGCATGGACTCGAGGCGCTTTTCAGGCGTGATCCAGACCAATGGAGACAGGGATGCGGTGCGCGCGAGGCTGGAAGTACTGATCGATGCGAAAATCGTCGCTGACGGGGCACGTTGGTCCGTCGAAGCCCGGTGAGCGGCAAGGGGCTTCTGCTGGGCGCGCCGATCGTGTGCGCAGCGGCAGCTTGCCCCGCGTATGCGGCCGACGAAATCAGCTTTGATGTTCCTTCCGGACCATTGAATGTCGCCCTGCTGTCATATGCCTCTCAGGCACGCATTTCCATTGATACCAGTGACCCGGCATTACGGTCGATCCGGGTTGGCGGTCTGAAAGGGCGCTTTTCCCTTCGCGAAGGGTTACGCCGGCTGCTTAAGGGCACGGGCTACGATTATCTGGTTTCACGCGGAAACGTGGTCAGGGTTCTTCGCCAGACTAACCATCCTTCACAGCGTGTGGCGCCTGATCGAGGAAGGGCCGCGACTTCTCCTTCGTCCCCGCGTCCGGGCGTTCAAGCGCCACCGTCCGCGGAGATCATTGTCACGTCGAGCAAACAGAATGTCGCGCTGGTCGACTACCCTGGTACATTCCATGTCACCTCATTCACAGAAGGGCAAAGCCTTCATGCCGGCGGCAGCGGCAGCGAAGTATTGCTGCGCAAGCTTCCCAACCTGACTTCAACCAACCTGGGTTCGGGGCGAAACAAGATCTTCATCAGGGGCATTGCCGACAGCAGTTTCAATGGGCAATTGCAGTCGACAGTCAGCCAGTATTTCGGTGAAAGCAGACTCACGTACAGCGCTCCCGATCCAGACCTCGCACTGTACGATATAGAGAAGGTCGAAGTGATCGAGGGTCCTCAAGGGACCCTTTATGGAGCGGGTTCCCTGGGCGGTGTCATCCGTGTCGTGCCGCGTCTTCCCATACCGGGCGAGTTCAGCCTCAGCGGAACCGCAGCGATGGGAGCGACCGGCGGTAAGGTCGGCGGGGACAGCGCCGTGGTTACCAACATCCCGATCGGTAGGCACGCTGCACTTCGAATTGTGGGATATCGCATTGTGCGTCCTGGCTACATCGACGACGTCGAACGCAACCTGTCCGATATCAATCGCACGAGCGTCTCGGGACTGAGGGCGAGCATGCGGATGGAGTTCAGGGATGGCCTTAGCATCGACGCCGGTATCGTCACGCAGGATACCGGGAGCCGGGACAGTCAGTACATCGATGGTCCACCCTCGTCGACGCTGACGCGTCGGTCCCTTGTCGCTCAACCCTTCAACAATGACTATCGCCTCGCATTCGGGACATTTCGGGCCGATCTGGGCTTTGCCAAGCTCGTGTCCAACACATCCTACACGTATCACACGATCGACACGGTTTTCGACGCGACATCGCCTGTAGCCAAGATTCCCTCGATATTTGAAGAGAGCATGCTGGTCAGGCTGCTAACGCATGAAACGCGAATCTCGGGGTCATCGGATTGGATTTCGAACTGGGTTTCGGGCTTTTCGATCGCCCGCAACACCAACCGAATAGACCGGTTTCTCGGTCCCCCAGATGCGCCTGCAACCATCGCCAACATTCATTCGGAAACCCTGGACGCCGCCCTGTTTGGCGAGGCAACGCTTCGTGTCTGGCGTAACTTCTCCATCAACGGGGGCGGAAGGTTGTCGCTATTTCGGCGAACCGATGCCTTCAATATCGAATCGAACCAGGCCGTGGTGGAACCGCCCAGTCCCGAGATGCGCTTTCTGCCGACCGCTGCCCTTTCCTGGAAGCCTTGGAAAGGGACGATTGGCTACATCCGCTATCAGGAAGGATTTAGATCCGGCGCCCAGCAACTGACAGGAAGCGGTGATCAGGCCGCAGTCACCCGCTTCCAGCCCGACGAGATCCGGACGTTCGAAATCGGTTCGCGCTTCGGGCAAAATGCCGGTTCGCAGCTGTCGGGCGGATTGTCTTATGCCTACTCAAGGTGGAACAGAGTCCAAGCCGATCTCGTGACGAGCACCGGTTTTCCCTATGTCGCCAATCTCGGCTCGGCGCATGTGCACTATATTTCGGCAGATCTCGTCTGGAAGCCCTCATCGGAACTTGGCCTGGAACTATCCGGTTTTCAAACGATCAGCGTTCTTGATCGACCATCACCCAATTTCGAAGGCGAGGAAGAAGAAGCCCTGCCCAATGTCGCCGATGGCGGCTGGCGGCTCTCCGGTCGTTATGAGCCATGGATCGGGACTACCAAAATCACGCTGGATGGATCGGTCGGTTACGTCGGCACCTCGGTTCTGGGTGTCAGCGCTCCATTCGATATTCCGCAGGGAAATTATCTCGATACGGCCATCGGTGCAAAGGCTGACTTTGGACGCTGGGGCCTTTCACTGGATATTGAAAACCTGTTGGACAGCCGAGCCAATCGCTTCTCCTATGGCAATCCATTTTCCGTAGCGAACGGGGATCAGCGAACGCCTCTGAGGCCAAGGACAATCCGGCTCGGGATCGATGCCAGGTTCTGACGATCTCTTGCGTGGTGCGTCGATTCACTACGTCCGCCCAAGATTCGAACAGAAAATCGACCTGCTCGCCGGACCGCTCGCGGGGACAATTCAAAGTTCCCGCTTTGCCATGTTCGCCGCGCACAATCACTTGCAGCGCCACCCGACTCGATCGGATACCCATTCGTCCGCCGTCTTAAAGACCAGCCCGAAAGCGGGTCCTGGTCCGCGGCTATTGGCATAGGGACGCTGCAGCGCGAGGCGCTCGTATCTTTTCAGTGAAGTGGCGCGCCCGGAACGATTCGAACGTCCGACCCTCAGATTCGTAGTCTGATGCTCTATCCAGCTGAGCTACGGGCGCGCATGATCCAAAATTTCTTCCCTTCCCCTGACAAGGCCAAAAAGCCTGATCGGAAGAAGTGGCGCGCCCGGAACGATTCGAACGTCCGACCCTCAGATTCGTAGTCTGATGCTCTATCCAGCTGAGCTACGGGCGCGTTGGAGTGGCGCCTTTAGAAAGGGATTCGCCTCGGGTCAACGCCTATATCGTCTTTCTTGCAAGGAAACTGCACAGGGCCTCTGCCAGAGGGTAGTCCAGCGGCGGCATCGACAGGCCGTGGATCGCCCCGCAGGCGTGCCATGCGATGGCTTCGGCCTCATGGGGGTGCGGTTCGCCCTGCCAGCGACTGCATGCGTAAAGAAGGATTACAAGCGGCCGGGAGGGCCCCTTCCCGCCGGCAGTCGATCCACTGGCAAAGCCCACCGGCACCAGCGCATCGGGTTCGATTCGCACGGCCAGTTCTTCTTCCAGCTCGCGTACGGCAGCCATTTCAGGGCTTTCGCCGTCCTCAACCTTGCCCCCCGGGAATTCCCATAGCCCTCCGTGCACGGCGGAGAAATTCCGTTGTTGCATGAGGATGCGATCATCCGCAGCGCGCAGGGCGACGGCGACAACCAACATGGGTGTAAAAGATTTTTCCAGATCGAAGCGCCTTTTTAAGAATGAATTAAGCCCAAGATGAGATGTCCCGGATTACTAGGGGAACTGCGGGGTACTCATGATACGCAAAGACATCCTGCCGAAACTATACGCTGACGAGAGCGGTGCCTCTGCCGTCGAATATGCGTTGATACTCGGCCTGGTGGTTCTGGTCGTCATCGTGTCGATCGATTCCGTTGCCACTGTCACCCTCGATATGTGGACCGACATCGCCGACAAGACGGCCACTGCAGTCAGCGGAACCTAGTGGATCAATCGATTTAAGCATTTTTCAACGAATGATCCTTAATTCAGGAAGATGTCCGGATCGCTAATGGGGTTTTGAGCAGGCCGGACCGGGTACACAAGACTGCACTTATCAGGAGACACGACATGAAGTTTCTCGCCAAGCTGCGCCGCAATGAAGAAGGCGCAACCGCAATCGAATACGGTCTGATCGCTGCTCTGATCGCGGTTGCCGCGATCGCCGCCATGCAGGGCATGGGCTCGCAGCTCACCTCGACCTTCGAAAAGACGTCTTCGGCGATGGCCAGCACCTAATTCGGCGCAGACGCACCAAGAATAGGATCGGGGCGGCAGGGAAACCTGCCGCCCCTTTTCTTTTATTCGGACGCGCCGTTTGTCACGCTCATCAGAACCGGCACTTCAGTAAGTGACGACCTTCACTTTCTGCCCCACAGTCAGCGTCGAATTCGACTGCAGGCCATTGAGCACAAGAAAGCGTTCCAGTTGCGCATCGCTGTAAGCCATGCGCTGGGACAGCGACCGCACGGTGTCACCGGACTTTACAGTCACGACATCGAGCAGGCGCGGTTTGACGCTACCCGCCTCGCTGGCGGAGATCCGCTTCAGGCTGCGGAACATCGGATTGAAAACACCGGCGCCGCCGGCCTGCGTGATCGTGACGAAGTGATAGGCCTGCCCGTTACCGAAATCATAGGCGAAGACGACCACGTCGACGTTACTGTTCGACGACTGCACGCGCGCGACTCCATAAGCGGCCGGAATGCCGTTCACGCTCGTACGCTCGATCGAGGATGGGGTGATCTTTGCCTGCCCTGAATCGGTCAGCCCGGAAAACACCGTCTGGATGTAGGCATCGAGGCTTCCACCCAGCTTGCCGCCCGAGAACTGGGCCTTGCCCGACTGGCCACTGATCGACACGGCCCGGGTTCCATTCACCATGTAGAAGCCGTTCGGCGCCTCGAACGCAAACCGCAGCACCGGGTGAGTGAACTTGCTTCCTTCCACGACGCCCTGCTTGGGATCGTCGCCATAGACCAGGCCATCGATCCCGGTGAGGAACTTGTCGCGATTGGTGATGCCCGTCGCGTCGCTTCCCGCCTGGTTCAGCGCACCGCGCACGCGTGAAGCGGGATCGGGGTGGGTCGAGGCCCACTCGGGCACCTGGTTGCTCGTGCCGCGCAGTTGCGCCTCAAGGGCATTCTGCCGTGCGAGGCTCTCCAGCACCGTCGCCATGGCCCGCGGATCGTAGCCCGCGCGCTTGAGATAAGTAATGCCAAGGTTGTCGGCCTCAAGCTCCTGCGAGCGCGAGTACTTGAGTGTCAGCAGTTGTGACCCTTGCGAGAACAGTTTCTGGCCGAACTGGCCGAAGGAACTGTCGCCAAGCAGCACGCCCGAGAGAATCGAGCCCAGCACGCCGATGATCTGGTTGCGCTGCGCCGCCTGCTGGCGTTTTGCGGCATGTCGCGCCGCAACGTGGCCCACTTCATGGCCGAGAACGCCAGCCAGCTCCGCCTCGTTGTTCATCAGCGCCGTCAGCTGGCGGGTGACGTAGACATAGCCACCGGGAATCGCGAAGGCATTGTTGACCGGGCTGTTGAGCAAGGTGACGGTAAAGTCGCCGCGCGCATTGCTGAGCCCCGACTGCACCGCAATCGTCTTGCCGACCGATTCGACGTAGACCGCCTGCGGACCGGAAACCGTCCCTCCGAATTCCTCCAGCAGCTGCGGGTGCGCCTTGGCGCCTTCGGCCTTGTCTGCCTGACTGATCGAAGCCGACGTCGTGGGCGTACCGGTCGACTTCAGGCTGCCGCCGCTGGCAGCCGGAACGCACGCGGCCGATCCCATGGCCACGAAGCCGAGGCTCGTGCCGATCAGAGTTGCGGTCCGTAAGCGTCGCGATGCCATCCTAAAACCCTTCCATTCGTTCACATTTGCTCTGTTTGCGATCTTCCGCACCAGACAACGGTGCTCAGCCCCGCTTGTTCCCTTCAACTGCCGCGCTTGCCGGCAAGCGGGTGGCGGGCATTGACGAGCTCGACGAGGCGGCTGCTCTCGACGTGCGTATAGATTTGCGTGGTGGCGATGTCGGCGTGGCCGAGCAGTGTCTGCAGCACGCGCAGGTCCGCGCCGCCTTCGAGCAGATGCGTCGCAAAGGCGTGGCGCAGGACGTGTGGGGAAACCCGCGTGGGGTCGATGCCTGCCCGCAAGGCGAGCGCGCGCACAAGCTGGAACAGGCGCACCCGCGTGAGATGGCCGCTCGCCCCGCTGGAGGGGAACAGGAACCTGGACTGTCCCCTGCGCACCTCCAGCCAACGCGACAGAGCCTGACGGGCACGACCGCTGACCGGAACCATCCTCTGTTGCCCGCCCTTGCCCGTCACGTGGAGGAACGGCGCATCGCGCGGCACTGCCGCCACCGGCAGCGAGACCAGTTCGCTTGCGCGCAGGCCCGAGCCATAGAGCAGTTCGATCAGCGCAAGCATGCGCAGGGCATCCGAGCGACCGGAAACCGCTTCCTCTTCGGCAAGAACCAGCAACCGCTCGACTTCCTCGTGGGAGAGCAGGCGCGGCAGTGGGCGACGGGTGCGCGGCTTGGGCAACGAGCCTGAGGGATCGTCCTTGCGCAAGCCTTCGTCGACAAGGAAACCGTAGAACTGGCGCAGCGCCGAACACCGCCGCGCAAGGCTCGAGGCCGCAAGGTCGCTCCATGCCTCGCCCAGCGCTGCCAGAGCCGGCCCTTCCGCACTTGCCAGATCGCCGAGTTTTGCCTGTGCGGCGGCAAGGTCACGGCGATAGGCCGCCAGCGTATTGGCCGCCGCCCCACGCTCTACCGCCAGCACAGCGAGAAACCGTTCGGCGAGGTCTTCGCCTGCCATCGTTCCGCTCAGTCCCCGGCCCCGATCATACGATCAGGCGCGGCCAACCGCTTCGGCCGCAATCAGGCGTGCTTCGCCTTCCATGCCGACCTGACGGAGCGCGGAAACGATGTGGTTGAGATAGCGCGGCGTCATGCGCTGCCAGCTCGATCCCTGCATCCCGAACCCCATGAGGAGGACAACACTGGCGGCATCGCCGCGCTCCGCGGCGCTGTCGATCGCAGTCGTCCAGCGGGTCGATCCGGCCAGTTCCAGCGAGAGGTCGTTGGAATAGCGCGAGACGTCGTTCTCTCCCAGACTCCCCAGCCCTGCCAATCCGGCAACCAGGAACGCGGCCTTGCGCTTGTTGGCGCTCTCGTCGTCATCGATGTAGCGATCTAGGTCACCGGTATCGACCGAGCGGCTGCCGGTCCCGGAGACCAGCGCCAGCAGGCCCCAGGCGGGGCTGCCCTTCTCCACCACCGAAGACCAGCGCATGGCATTGGCTTCGAAACCGGCCGAGAGCATCGACGTAATCAACGGGGCGGCATTGTCCGCATAGTCTTCCGAGGCCGGCATGCGGGCCGCCGCGGCTGCGGTCAGGACCTTGCGGGCATAGCCGGAGACTGGATCGGGCGCGGCGTTCCACAGGGCCTGCATCGCCGCAAGCCGGGCATCGGAGCTCTGCAGCGTATAGGCATCGCGCAGGGACTCCGCCGCGTCCTGGAAGTCGCCGGTAATGTCAGTGTCGGCGTAGATCTGCGAATAGAGATCGACCATCGCCGCATTCGACAGGATGCCGGCAGCGGCAGCGCGGTCCGACGCAGCAGCCCGGCGCTGCAGGCTCACCATCGGCGCCAGCGCATCGGTGTAGCCATACTGGACGCTGGCCTTGGTCATCAGCCGGGCCGGCGGCTCCATGCCGGTGCCGATCGTCAGGCCGTAACGCCAGGGCGTCATGCCTTCCACCTTGTCCCATTCGATCGTGACGGCCCGGCGCGCCTTGCCAGCAGCTCCGGCGTACTTCTGCGCCAGCAGCATGTCGATGTTGTCCATCTTGCCGCTTCGGCGATCCCGCTCCAGCTTGGACAGCGACGAACTGCTGTTGCCGCGAAAAGCCTCGCAGATCGCCTTGGCGACATCCCACTGCGGATCGTCGCGCAGCTTGCCCTGCGTCGCCATGATCGGGCAAAGGCCGGTGAAATCGGCCGTGCGCTCGTAGGTGCGCATCGCCAGGTCGCCCAGGCTCGGCGTGTAATTGTCGATATCGATGTCCTGCAGCACGGCGCGCGCGGCATCGATCTCCCCCATGCGCAGCAGCAGCCCGATGCGCAGCGCGGCGAATTGCTGCGGCTCCATGCCCGCAGGCGCCTGCAGGCGCGATACGAGCGCGCGACGCAGCAGGATATGCCCCCAGCGCGAAACGAGCGCGCCGCGGTTCGAAGCCAGTGCCAGCTCGACCAGCTTCGGGTTCTGCCTTGCGAGCGAAGCTGCAGGCAGGCCGCCCTCGCTCTCGGCCAACATGCCCACCTGCTCCATCGAGCGGCGCGCGGCAGGCGGCATGTCGAGCTGGATCTTGCTTCCCAGCAGTTCCTCGAAGTCGTCCGGCGTCATCTTCTCGATTTCCTCGAGAGTGGGAAGACGGGTCAGGGCGAACTCGCCGTCCTGCTGCTGGGCCTGCGCAGCCTGCCCCGTCGCACCGCCGGGAAGCGCCTGCACGACCGGGGACGAAACCGCGCGCGGCGCGGCCGGATTCCCGCTTGAAGCATTGGACGAAGCGGACGGCGCGGCAGTAGCCCGCGGGGTCGGCGTCGGACTGGGCGTGGGTGCTGGGTCCTGGAACATCTTGGGAAGCAGCGATTCGGGCGCATCCTGCGCCACGGCCCAGGCCGATGTCAGCGTCAGGGCCACACCGGCCAGAAGATAGGCGCGCCTCATTTCGGCAACTCCGGAACCGGGATGGGTTGAACGATGTCGCGCACCGGTTCCCGGCCAGCGTCGATCCAGCTCCATGCCAGCAATGCAATGACCAGGATGGCGACGGCTCCCAGAATCGTGCGCCTTCGCATTGTAACCGTCAACTCGCCTTCCTTCACCGATGCTTGCGCTGCGACCTAGCGCAACTATAGGCGGTGGGGCAATGGACGTTCAACAGACCCACTTCTCCGCACAGGAAATTGCCGGACTGGCAAGGCGCATCGATCGCCCGATCGTACTTGTCGGCATGATGGGCGTGGGCAAGTCGAGCGTAGGCAAAAGGCTGGCCTCGCTGCTCAACTGTCCCTTCGTCGATGCCGACGAGGAAATCGAACGCTCAGCCCAAATGGGCATTCCCGAAATCTTCGAGATGTACGGCGAGGATTACTTCCGCGACGGCGAGCGCCGGGTGATTGCCCGCCTGATCGACGAAACCGACGGGTGCCGTGTGATCGCGACAGGCGGCGGTGCCTTCTGCAACGCCGAGACCCGCGCCTTGATTCTGGATCGCGCCCTCACCATCTGGCTGGACAGCGAAGTCGATACCCTGGTCGAGCGGACCGCCCGCAAGGACAACCGCCCGCTGCTGAAAGACGGAGAGCCGCGCGAGATCCTGGCCCGACTGCGCGAGGAACGCCGTCCCCACTATTCGCAGGCGCCGATCCATGTCCTGAGCGGACCCGGACCGCACGTCCAGACTATCAACAAGGTCCTTCAGGGAATTTCGCAATGGCTGTGATCCCGGTCAATATCGCCGGCCGCCCCTACGAAGTACGGGTCGGTGCAGGACTTCTCGCCGAACTGGTGCCGCACTGTCGCGGCAAGCTGCGCAAGCGGGACGTGCCGATCGTCACCGATGCCAACGTCCATGCCGCCTGGGGCGACGTGGTCGAAGCCAGCCTGCGCGACAACGGCCATGAACCGCATTGGCGCATCCTTCCGCCGGGCGAGCACACCAAGTCATGGGACGAACTGGCCGCCACGGTGAACTGGTTGCTCAGCCTCGAAGTTGAGCGCGGCGACCACATCATTGCGCTGGGCGGCGGCGTCATCGGCGATCTCACCGGATTCTGCGCTGCCGTGCTGAAGCGCGGGTGCAAGTTCATCCAGGTGCCGACTACCCTGCTTTCGCAAGTCGATTCGAGCGTGGGCGGCAAGACCGCAATCAACACCCCGGCCGGCAAGAACCTTGTCGGCGCCTTCCACCAGCCGTCGCTCGTCCTCGCCGACCTCTCGGCGCTCGAGACGCTGCCCACCCGCGAACTGCTCGCCGGTTATGCCGAAGTCGTGAAGTACGGGCTGATCAACGATGCCGATTTCTTCGCATGGTGCGACACCAACGGCGCGAAAATGGTCGCCGGAGACAGCGCCTTGCGCGAATATGCGGTTGCCCACTCGGTCGCCGCGAAGGCCCGGATCGTGGCCGAAGACGAATTCGAGACCACCGGGCGCCGCGCCCTGCTGAACCTCGGCCATACCTTCGGCCATGCGCTGGAGGCCGAAACCGGCTTTTCCAACCGCCTGCTGCACGGCGAGGCAGTGGCGCTCGGCATGGTCCTGGCAGCACGCTATTCCGCGCGCAAGGGCCTGATGCCCATGGCGAGCGCGGATCATGTTGCGCAGCATATCGGCGAAGTCGGTCTGCCCGCCAGCCTCTCGGCTCTCGGTCTCGACTGCAACGGCGCCGCGCTCGTGAAGCACATGCTCCACGACAAGAAGATGGATGCGGGCACCCTGCCCTTCCTGCTGATGAAAGGCATCGGCAAGACCTACCTCGACAAGCAGGTCTCGCTCGAGGACGTCGCGGATTTCCTCGACGGCGAACTCGCGCGCACGCCGGCCTGACGCGAAAAACACGCGCCGAATCAAAGGTGCATACCTTTCCGGATGCACCGTGCAGCACAAGCGGCAGGCCGTCCCCCCGGCGGGAACGGACTCCCGTTCACGCGTGTTCCCGAGATGGATTGGAGTACCGCTTGAGAGCCGCGAGCGGGTCGCGAAGGATTGCCCTTGGCCGGGGGGATTGTCCCCGAGGCACCCGGGGGCACCGGAAGGCGGCGGGTCGATCGGGCCTGCCGCCTTTTTCCTTCGCGCGAATCGCGAACGATCGGGGGGCATCGGCAAGGGAAGGACGCGCAGACAATGCCTGCCAAATCCAAGGCCCAGCAAAAGGCCGCCGGCGCCGCACTCGCCGCCAAGCGGGGCAATGCCAGCAAGAGCGACCTCAAGGGCGCTTCACGGGAAATGTTTGAATCGATGAGCGAAAAGCAGCTCGAGGATTTTGCGGGCGTGTCTCGCAAGGACAAACCGGACCACGTCGACGAATAAGCCCGCATTCACGAGCCGAACGGTATCCAGCGCCCTCGTGACATTACGCAGAAATGTTTCTAAGTTGCCGACTTGGACAACAATAATACGAAGAGCGCAATGACTGTTGCCGAAGCCACTCCGGAACTGGATTTCCCTGAAGAAGCCGCTGCGGACGACCGCGCCTTTCTCGGACATCCCAGAGGCCTGGGATATCTCTCGTTCGTCGAAGGCTGCGAACGCTTCTCATACTACTCCATGCAGACGCTGCTTGTGCTCTACATGGTCAAGTATCTCCTGCTTCCGGAGAACATCGGCAAGGTCGTCGGCCTCGATTGGCTGCGCACGGGGTACTACGCAGGCCTGAGCGGGCAACCGCTCGCCTCCGCGATCTTCGGTGACTACACGTCGCTGGTCTACCTCACCCCGATCCTCGGCGGGATCGTCGCAGACCGTTGGCTCGGCCGCCGCATCACCCTGATTGCGGGCGCGCTGGTGATGTCGCTGGGCCATTTCCTGATGGCTTTCGAAGGCATGTTCCTCTTCGCGCTGATCTCGCTCGTCGTCGGCGTCGGGCTGTTCAAGGGCAACATCGCCAGCCAGGTCGGCGAGCTGTACAGGCCCAACGACCTGCGCCGGGCCATGGCGTTCCAGATCTTCTACATCGCCATCAACGTCTCGGTGATCGCAGCGCCGCTGATTTCGGGCACGCTGGGCGAGAAGGTGGGCTGGCACTACGGCTTCGGCACGGCCGGCGTGGTCATGGTCCTCGGCCTGCTGCTGTACCTGCGCGCGCGTCCCTATCTGCCGGCCGATGGCGCCGACGCCACGGAGGGCAAGGCAAAGTCCGCGGGGCTCCAGCGCAGCGACTGGCCCCGGCTGGGCGCACTGGCCATTCTGGTCCCGGTGCTCGCCATCGCCATCCTGACCAACCAGGAAATCTTCAACGCCTATCTCGTCTGGGCCGATGCGAAGTTCCAGCTCACCTTCTTCGGCGAAACCCTGCCGACAAGCTGGATGATCACCATCGACGCAACGCTCAGCTTCTCGATGCTGGTCGCCGTCGCCGCCTTCTGGAAATGGCGCAGCGGTCGAACGGGCCGCGAACCGGACGAACTGGGGAAGATGATCATCGGCTCGGTCTTCACCGTCATGGGCGGCATGTCCCTCGTCATCGCCGCCGCGACCGCAGGCGATGCCAAGATCGGCCTGTTCTGGCCGGTCATGTTCCACCTGTTCAACTCGATCGGCTTCGCCCACGTCCTGCCGGTCAGCCTGGCCCTGTTCACCAAGGTTGCCCCGCGCGCGCTCAATGCGACGGTCGTGGGCATCTACTACCTGGCCTTCTTTGCCGCGAACAAGACGGTCGGCGTGGTCGGCGGCTGGTACTCCAGCATGGACACGGTGCATTTCTGGCTGCTCCATGTCGCCACCGCCGCCTTCGGCCTCGTCGCTTTCGCGGTGCTCAGGATGTTTCTCGGCAGGATCCTTGCCGACGATGTCGCGGGCGAACCGGCCCCGGCCTGAGCAAGGTCAGCCGAACAGGGCGACCGACTGGATACCGGTGGCAATCGGCTCGCCACCGGCATTCCACAGGCCCATGCCCTGGCTGGAACAGCCTTGCTGCGCGTAATCGCCAGTCGAGCGCAGCAACCACCAGCCGTCGCGCGATTGCGGCGTAGCGGTCAGGAGATTGACCTGCCAGTGCATGCTGCTGATCGGCACGGGTTGCGGCATGACGGGAATGACCGCAGGCGGCAGTCCGTCCCCGCATAGCATGAGTTCGACCATCGGATCGAGGCGGCCATGATCGCGCGAACGCAGCCACCAGCACATCTCAGGTCTCTTGCGGTCGGCCTCGGGCATTCCGAAGCGCACATCGAAGTGACTGCGCATGAAGACGGTGAGAGCATCCGCAGGTATCGGCAAGGCATCGTCGAGAGGAACGACGCTATCCGGAAGCGGCCTGTCATTGATTTCGAGAGTATTTGCGGTCGGCCGCATGAAGACGAAGTTGGCGGCAAAGGCCATTCCGGCCCCGCTCGACAGGTGCGCTGAGATCCATGTGGCATTGCGGCCCTGCCGCTCCACCTTCGCGCGTGCCACGATCTTGCCGTTCACCGGCGCCATCATCGCCAGTTGCGCCGAGCGCAGCGGCGCGAGTTCACCGCCTGCCTGTTGCGCGACCGCCAAGGCCAGCGCAGAAGAAAATCCGCCATAGGCAGTGCGGCCCTGCAGCCAGCTTTCCGGAACCTCCAGCTCCCAGCCATCGTCGTGACGCTCGGCTGCGGCAAGGACCTGCGCAAATCCGGTCATCAGAACAACCGCGATCCATTGGGCACCGCCTTGTCGGGTGAGAACAGGGTGACCCTGCCATCTTCATCGGCAAAGCCCAAAGTCAGCACCTCGGACAGGGCCTTGCCGATCTGACGCACGGGAAAATTGACCACGGCCGCTACCTGGCGACCGATGAGGTCTTCGGGAGAATAGAGCGCCGCGACTTGCCCGACGCTCTTCTTCTCACCGATGCCGGGACCGAAATCGATCCGCAGCCTGTAGCTTGGCCTCCGTGCGCCCTCGTAGACTTCGGCCGCCACGACGGTGCCGATGCGAATGTCGACTTTCAGGAAATCGTCAAAGGCAATCGTGTCGCCCGCAGGTGCGGCCGGGTCATGATCGAGGTGCAAACGTCACTCCATCTCGAGGATGATGGCGTCGACCGCGAGGCTTTCGCCTGCCTTGGCATTGACCGACTTCACCACACCCGACTTTTCGGCGCGCAGGATGTTTTCCATCTTCATCGCCTCGATCACCGCGAGCGGCTGGCCAGCCTCGACCTTATCGCCCTCACCCACGTGGAGCGCGACGAGCAGGCCCGGCATCGGGCAGATGAGGAACCTGGAAAGATCCGGCGGGATCTTTTCGATCATGTGCTGCGACAGGTACGCCACGCGGGTGGGCAGGCAGTCGACCTTGTGGATCGCGCCGCGGGTGGTCATCCTGAAGCCGGTGCGGGTGACTTCCAGCTTGATGCCGATGTCCTCGCCCTCGATTTCGGCCTCCACAAGGCGGTCGCCGGGGGTATACTCGAGCGCCAGTTCAACCTCGTTGCCGTTCACCGTAACCACGTCCTCGTCGATCACGACGACGTAGTCGGTCTTGTCGATGGTCACCGTCCAGTCGGCCGGCGGATCGGTCGGATCGGCGAGCTGGCCGGAAATCCGGCGCGAACGGTCCGAACGCGCGGTGGCGACGAAACCGGCCACGGCAGCGAGCTTCACCTTCAGTTCTTCCGACGTCGCGGCGCCGCTGAAGCCCTCGGGATATTCCTCGGCGATGAAGCCGGTGGTCAGCTCACCCGAGCGGAAGCGCGGGTGCTGCATGATCGCCGAGACGAAATCGATGTTATGACCAAGGCCCTCGATCTCGAAGGCATCGAGCGCAGCGATCTGCTTGTCGGCTGCCTCGTCGCGGGTCTCACCCCAGGTGATCAGCTTGGCGATCATCGGGTCGTAGAACATCGAGACTTCGCCCCCTTCATAGACGCCATCGTCGACGCGAATGCCGTCGATGCCGCGACGGCCGTTCTCGGCACCGTCGTCTTCCCAACCGGCGACAGGCGGGCTGTAGCGCACGAGGCGACCGGTCGAGGGCAGGAATCCGCGATAAGGGTCTTCGGCATAGACGCGGTTCTCGATGGCCCATCCGTCGATCTTCACGTCGTCCTGCGTCATCTCCAGCTTTTCGCCGGCAGCGACGCGGATCATCTGCTCGACGAGGTCGATGCCGGTGATGCACTCGGTGACCGGGTGCTCCACCTGCAGTCGGGTGTTCATCTCGAGGAAGTAGAAGCTCTCGCCGCTCGGATCGGCGCCCGAGACGATCAGTTCGACCGTACCCGCCGAGTAGTAGCCCACGGCCTTCGACAGGGCGACGCACTGCTCGCCCATGGCCTTGCGCATCTTCTCGGTGACGAAGGGCGACGGCGCTTCCTCGACCACCTTCTGGTGGCGACGCTGGATCGAGCACTCGCGCTCGTTCAGGTAGAGGATGTTACCGTGCTTGTCGCCGAGGATCTGGATCTCGATGTGGCGCGGGTTGAGGATGAACTTCTCGATGAAGACGCGGTCGTCGCCGAAGGAGTTGAGACCCTCGCGCTTGACCGATTCGAAGCCCTCGCGAACGTCCTTCTCGGAATAGGCCAGGCGCATGCCCTTGCCGCCGCCACCGGCAGAGGCCTTCATCATCACCGGGTAGCCGATGTCGTTGGAGATCTGCACCGCGTGTTCGGTGTCCTCGATCTCGCCGACGTAGCCGGGCACGACATTGACGCCGGCTTCCTTGGCGAGCTTCTTGGACTCGATCTTGTCGCCCATCGCGGCAATCGCATTCACGGGAGGGCCAATGAACTCGATGCCTTCTGCAGCCAGCGCCTCGGCGAAGGACGTGCGCTCGGACAGGAAGCCGTAGCCGGGGTGAACCGCTTCGGCGCCGGTCTGCTTGCAGGCCGCGATGATCTTCTCGGCGATCAGGTAGGACTGCGCGGCGGGTGCCGGACCGATATGCACTGCCTCATCGGCCATCTGCACGAATGGCGCGCGGGCATCGGCATCGGAATAGACGGCAACCGTCTGGATGCCCATGCGACGCGCGGTCTTGATCACACGGCAGGCGATCTCGCCCCGGTTTGCGATGAGGATCTTCTTGAACATCAGTTCTCCGTTTCCACGTATTCGCGCAGCTGATCGGTGCGCGCCTCGGTGAGTCGTTGCATGCAGGTGTTCTGAACGAGCGGCCAGATGGTGCCGCTCTCCTCGCGCAGGCCATTCTCGGCCAGGCACTGGGCGTCGCGGAACGCGAGCCACTTGCGCTGGGCATCGAGGAGCCTTGCGAATTGCTGTGCGCCTTCGGACCGGGCCTTGGCCTCGGCCTGCTTCCACGTCGCGTTGAGCGCGCGGTCGGCAGCCTGCAGGTCCTTGAAGGCGCAGATGTTCATGTCCGTCTGCGTCATCGCATGAGCGCAATCGACTTGCGGCTCGGCCGCCATCAGGAACGGTGTGAAGATCACCCGGCGCCCTCCCCATAGCCGTCGCCCTTGCGCAGGCAGGCTTGACGCCCGTGCGCAAGGCTCCGCCGCACGGCGGGCTCCCCGCCTGCGCGGGGGTGACGAGGGAGGGCGAAAGTCACTACTCCATCGTTTCCAGCTTGACGCAGCCCTTGGGCATGCGGGAGGCTTCGACCTGCGCATCGGTTTCGCTGATCGCCATCGGCTTGATACCGAGGCGCGCGAACATCGCGGCATCGTTGTCGTCGCCGGCATTGGGCGCGGTGAGCAGCTTGTCGCCGGTGAAGATCGAGTTCGCACCGGCCATGAAGCACATCGCCTGCGTCATCTCGGACATGGACTCGCGGCCCGCGGAAAGACGGACCATCGAATGCGGCATGGTGATGCGTGCCACCGCAACGGTGCGCACGAACTCCACGTCGTCGATCTTGGCAAGCGGGGTATCGGCCAGCATGTCGCCCAGCACCGTACCCTTGACCGGGACCAGCGCGTTGACCGGCACCGAGCCGGGATGCTCGGGAAGCGTCGCCAGCGTGTGGACGAAGCCGACCCGATCCTCACGCGTCTCGCCCATGCCGACGATCCCGCCCGAACAGACGTTGATCCCCGCCGAGCGCACGTTAGAAAGCGTCTCGAGGCGATCGTCCATCGTTCGCGTGGTGATGACCTGGTCATAGCGCTCGGGCGAGGTGTCGATGTTGTGGTTGTAGTAGTCGAGCCCCGCCTCGGCGAGCATCTGCGACTGCGCGGGCGTCAGCATGCCCAGCGTCATGCAGGTTTCCATGCCCATCGAACGCACGCCCTTCACCATCTCGATGATGGCAGGCATGTCGCGGTCCTTGGGATTGCGCCAGGCAGCGCCCATGCAGAAACGGGTCGAGCCCTGGTCGGCCGCCTGCGCCGCGCGCTGCAGCACCGCCTGCACGTCCATCAGCTTGGTCGCCTTGACGCCGCTGTCGGCATGGACCGACTGCGAACAGTAGCCGCAGTCTTCCTGGCAGCCGCCGGTCTTGATCGAAAGCAGCGTCGAGAGCTGCACTTCGTTGTGCGGGTGATGGGCGCGGTGGACCTCGGCGGCGCGGAAGACCAGTTCGGTGAACGGCAGGTCGAACAGCGCGGCGATTTCCTCGCGGGTCCAGTCGTAACGGGGTTCGGTTTGGGGGGCGTTGGTCATCTCGAATTCCTCAGGCTGCCTTGGCCTGCGCACGGCGCGCGGCATAGGCGGTCAACGCCGCTGCATAGTGCGGTCCGGCGCGACGTTCCAGTTCCCCGCCGGCGAAACCCTCTACCGATTGTGCGATCCGCGACACCGCCGCATCGCTGAGCTGCCCTAACGGCGTGCGGTAGATGCCGATGGTGAAGACGATCGCGCGCGATTTCGGCAGACGCCGCAGTGCCTCGCGCTCGCAGCGCACGAACAGCGTTTCGCCAGCATTGTCCGCGGTGACATGGGCAAAGCGCTGCTCCGGCAAGGCTTTGGGCATGTAGCGCAAGTCATCCGAGGCCACGACGAAGGCATTTGTCCGCGCGAAGATGTTGAACGACTGCAGCCCGTTCATGAACTTGTCCACCCCAGAGGCGAGCTGCTCGGCATAACCGTGGATCGGCTCATGCACCTGATGCAGCGCACGGCCGATCTTTTCGGACAGGCGCCAGTCGGTCGGAAACGCCACGGCTCCTGCCCCCAGGCGGAATGGCTGTCCCGGCGCGTCCTGCACCATCACGCACAAGTCCTCCCAGACCGAGCGCGCACAGGCTTCGAGCCCGCCATCCACACCCAGCAGATCGGCCAGTTCAGCGATCCCTGCCTCGGCTTCGGGCAGGACCATCACGCTTTCGGGATGAGCGTCGAAACCGGCCTTGCGCGTGGCAATGTCCGGTTCGGGATCCAGCCACTGGCCTTCGTCGAGGCGCACCAGCCCCATGCGCAGCGGGCCGGAGACCCGTGCAGCAGGCAGCAGTGCCTCGACAGAGAAACCCAGTGACATGGCCCCTTCCCCTTCGCGCCTTACTCGGCCGCTTCCAGTTCGCTGCCTGCGGGCGGCATGTTGTGGCCCAGCAGGCGCAACATGTCGGCAGCGCACTCGACCACGTTCGAACCGGGACCGTAGATCCCCTGAACGCCCGCCTTTTTGAGGAAGTCATAGTCCTGCGGCGGGATGACGCCGCCGGCGACGACCTTGATGTCGGCGCGGCCGGCATTGCGCAGGTGGCCGATCAGCTCGGGGATCAGCGTCTTGTGTCCTGCCGCCAGCGAGGAGGCGCCGACCGCATCGACGTTGTTCTCCAGCGCCATCTGGCAGGCTTCTTCCGGCGTCTGGAACAGCGGTCCGGAAACGACCTCGAAGCCCATGTCGGTGAAGGCCGAGGCGATCACGTTCGCGCCGCGGTCATGGCCGTCCTGGCCCATCTTGGCGACGAACATCTTCGGCTTGCGACCGAGGCGGCGGGTCACCGCATCGACTCCGTCGAGCACCTGCTGGTAGCGGGTGTCGCCGGCATAGGCCGAACCGTAGACGCCCTTGACCGGGGTCGGGAACGTACCGTGACGGCCGAAGACAGCCTCCATGGCATCCGAGATTTCGCCAAGGGTCGCGCGGTGACGCGCGGCTTCGACTGCCAGTGCCAGGAGGTTGCCCTTGCCCTTCGCGCCTTCGGTGATCGCCTTGAGCGCGGCCTGGCAGGCTGCCTCGTCGCGACTGTCGCGGGCGCGCCTGATGCGGGCGATCTGCGCTTCGCGGACCTTGTGGTTGTCCACCTCGAGCGTCTCGATCGCGTCTTCCTGATCGCGGCGATACCTGTTGACGCCGACAATGACGTCATCGCCCTTGTCGACGCGTGCCTGGCGACCGGCAGCGGCTTCCTCGATCATCGCCTTGGGCCAGCCGGCGGCGACCGCCTTGGCCATGCCGCCTTCGCTCTCGACGCGCTCGATGATCTCCCAGGCCTTGTCGACCAGTTCCTGCGTCAGCGCCTCGATGTAGTAGGAGCCGCCCAGCGGATCGACGACATTGCACATGCCGGTCTCTTCCTGGATGACGATCTGGGTGTTGCGCGCGATGCGGGCCGAGAAGTCGGTCGGCAGCGCGATGGCCTCGTCCAGCGCGTTGGTGTGCAGCGACTGGGTACCGCCGAGCATCGCCGCCATCGCCTCGATCGTGGTGCGCATGACGTTGTTGTAGGGATCCTGCTCCTGCAGCGAGACGCCCGAGGTCTGGCAGTGGGTACGCAGCATCTTCGAACGTTCGGACTTCGCGCCGAGCTGGGTCATGGCGCGATACCACAGCGTGCGCGCGGCGCGCAGCTTGGCGATCTCCATGAAGAAGTTCATGCCGATCGCGAAGAAGAACGAGAGGCGACCGGCGAACCTGTCGATGTCGAGCCCCGAGGCCACGCCGTACTTCACGTATTCCATGCCGTCTGCGATGGTGAAGGCCAGCTCCTGCACCTGCGTCGCCCCGGCTTCCTGCATGTGGTAGCCGGAAATCGAGATCGAGTTGAACTTCGGCATGTGGTCCGCCGTGTAGGCGAAGATGTCCGAGATGATCCGCATCGAGGGCTCGGGTGGATAGATGTAGGTGTTGCGGACCATGAACTCCTTGAGGATGTCGTTCTGGATGGTCCCGGAAAGCTGTTCGGTGGGAACGCCCTGCTCTTCGCCGGCGACGATGAAGAAGGCGAGGATGGGGATCACGGCGCCGTTCATGGTCATCGAGACCGACATCTGGTCGAGCGGAATGCCGTCGAAGAGGATCTTCATGTCCTCGACCGAGTCGATGGCGACGCCTGCCATGCCAACGTCGCCAACGACGCGCGGGTGATCGGAATCGTAGCCGCGGTGGGTGGCAAGGTCGAAGGCGACCGACAGGCCCTTCTGGCCCGCCGCAAGGTTGCGGCGATAGAAGGCGTTGGATTCCTCGGCGGTCGAGAAACCGGCATACTGGCGGATCGTCCAGGGGCGGCCTGCATACATCGATGCCTTGACGCCGCGGGTGAAGGGCGCAAAGCCGGGAAGGCCCGGATCGGTCTTGACGTCCTCGGCGGTATAGAGCGGCTTGACCGCAATGCCCTCGGGCGTGTGCCAGGTCAGGTCCTTGCCCTTGACCTCCTTGTCCGCCGCTGCCTTCCAGTCGTTGATGTCAGCCATTTCCCGTTTCCCTCGTCTATTCTCATCCCGGTGCGAGCCGGGATCGCTGGCATTCACAGGCCGAACCGCCCGGCCAGCGGTCCCGGGTCAGACCCGGGACGCCATGTTCCTCAATGCGCTTCCCTGGGCGTTTCCATGATCTCGGTGAGCTGGCCGCCCATGTCCTTGGGGTGAACGAAGAAGATCAGCGTCCCGTGTGCGCCGATGCGCGGCTCGCCCAGCACCCGCTTGCCCTGCCCTTCGAACCAGGCCTTCGCCTCATGGATGTCGGGCACTTCGTAGCAAATGTGGTGCTGCCCCCCGAGCGGGTTCTTCTCCAGCCACTTGCCCACCGCGGAATCCGCTTCTGTCGGTTGCAGAAGCTCGACCTGCGTGCCCGCAGTCCCGTTCTCGCCCGGAGTATTGACGAAGCAGACGCGCACCTTCTGGCTGTCGAGCACGAAGGGCTCGGTAATGTCGGTGGCGCCCATGACGTCGCGGTAGAAGGCGATCGAGGCATCGAGATCCGGCGTCGCGACGCCGATGTGGTTCATCCGGCCGAGCTTCACGAAGTCAGTCCTCCACGTTCTCGATGACCATGGCGATGCCCTGGCCGCCACCGATGCACATCGTGATCAGGCCGTACCTGCCGCCCGTACGCTTGAGTTCGTAGACCGTCTTGATCGTCAGGATCGCGCCGGTCGCGCCGATCGGGTGGCCCAGCGAGACGCCCGAACCGTTCGGGTTGGTCTTGGCAGGATCGAAGCCGAGCTGCTTGGCAACGCCGCAAGCCTGCGCGGCGAAAGCCTCATTGCTTTCGATCACGTCGATCTGGTCGAGACTGAGGCCCGCACGCTCCAGAGCGACGGGAACCGCCTTGACCGGGCCGAGGCCCATCACGCTCGGCTCGACGCCCGCGTGGCCCCAGGCGAGAATCCTGGCGAGGGGCTTGAGCCCCTTTGCGGCAACGGCCTTGCCGCTGGCAAGAACGACGGCGCCGGCACCGTCATTGAGGCCCGAGGCATTGCCTGCGGTGACCGTACCGTCCTTCTGGAACACGGCCTTGAGGCTGGCCATGCCTTCCAGCGTGGCATCGGCGCGCACGTGTTCGTCGGTGTCGAACACCTTGGTGCCCTTGCGCGACTTGATTTCGACCGGAACGATCTGGTCCTTGAAATAGCCCTCGGCGATCGCCCTGGCGGCGCGCTTGTGGCTCTCGACGGCCAGCGCGTCCTGTTCCTCGCGGCTGATCTGGCACTGCGAAGCGATGTTCTCCGCGGTCACGCCCATGTGGATGCCCTCGAAGGGATCGTGCAGCGCGCCGAGCATCGCGTCCTCGAACACGAGATTGCCCATGCGCACGCCGTTGCGGGCGGAGCTGGTCATGTGCGGGGCGTTCGACATCGATTCCGCACCGGCGCCGATGGCGAAATCATGCTCGCCAAGAGCGATGGCCTGGGCTGCCGATACGATCGCCTGGAGGCCCGATCCGCACAGGCGGTTGACGTTCATGGCCTGCGAGGACACCGGAACGCCCGCGTTCACCGAGGCGACGCGCGAGATGTAGGCGTCCTTCGGCTGGCTCGGCACGACATTGCCGACCACCACGTTCTGAATGTCCGCTGCACTGATTCCGGAACGCTTGATCGCCTCTTCCATGACGATGGTGCCAAGATCGGCCGGACGGAACGATGCCAGCGAACCACCGAACGAGCCGATAGCGGTACGAGCGCCGCTGAGGATGTAGATGTCTTCCATGATCTGTACCTTCTCCTGCGGAACGGCGCGATCCTCTTGGCGGGACCTGCAGCCGTCCTGATTTCATCCAAATGCCGTCCCTTGAACTCCAGCTTCGCGTCTTTCGAAGCGAGAACGGCGGGGGCCGGCCTTCGATCGCGTCCGGAGCGGCAGGGACGACGCCCGAAGGCAATGTCGTCCCGCCCATTCCGGATTACAATGGAATGTTGTCGTGCTTCTTCCAGGGATTCTCGAGCTGCTTGTTGCGCAGCTTGCGAAGCCCCAGGGCGATGCGGCGACGGGTCGAGTGCGGGTAGATCACTTCGTCGATGTAGCCGCGGCTGGCGGCCACGAACGGGTTGGCGAAGCGGTCTTCGTATTCCTTGGTGGCTGCGGCCATGCCGTCCGCGTCACGGCCGCGGAAAATGATCTCGACAGCGCCCTTGGCACCCATCACCGCGATTTCGGCGGTCGGCCAGGCATAGTTGAGGTCGCCACGCAGGTGCTTGGACGCCATGACGTCGTAAGCGCCGCCATAGGCCTTGCGGGTGATCACGGTGATCTTGGGCACGGTGGCTTCGGCATAGGCGAAGAGCAGCTTCGCGCCGTGCTTGATGATGCCGTTGTGCTCCTGGTCGGTGCCCGGAAGGAAGCCGGGAACGTCGACGAAGGTGACGATCGGAATGTTGAAGGCATCGCAGAAGCGCACGAAGCGCGCGGCCTTCTTCGACGAGTTGATGTCGAGCACGCCGGCCAGCACCATCGGCTGGTTGGCAACGATGCCCACGGTCTTGCCTTCGACGCGACCGAAACCGCAGATGATGTTCGCCGCGTGCATCGGCTGGATCTCGAAGAACTCGCCCTCGTCCAGTGTCTTCCTGATGACTTCGTGCATGTCATAGGGCTGGTTGGCATTGGGCGGGATGATCGTGTCGAGGCTCTCCTCGAGACGGTCCCACGGATCGGCGGTCGGACGCTCGGGCACTTCCTCGCGGTTGGACAGCGGCAGGAAGTCGAAGAAGTCGCGTGCGGCCAGCAGCGTCTCGACGTCGTTCTCCAGCGCAAGGTCGGACACCGAGGTCTTGCTCGAGTGCGTGACCGCACCGCCGAGCTCCTCCTGGGTGACGACTTCGTTGGTCACGGTCTTCACGACGTCCGGACCGGTCACGAACATGTAGGAGCTGTCTTTCACCATGAAGATGAAATCGGTCATCGCCGGCGAATAGACCGCGCCGCCCGCACAGGGGCCCATGATCAGCGAGAGCTGCGGGACCACGCCCGAGGCCAGCACGTTGCGCTGGAACACTTCGGCATAGCCCGCGAGCGAGGCGACGCCTTCCTGGATGCGCGCGCCACCGGAATCGTTGAGACCGATCACCGGCGCACCGACCTTCATCGCGTTGTCCAGCACCTTGCAGATCTTCTGCGCGTGACGGTTCGAGAGCGAACCGCCGAACACGGTGAAGTCCTGGCTGAACACGTAGACCAGTCGGCCATTGATCGTGCCCGAACCGGTCACGACGCCGTCGCTGGGAATGCGCTGGTCCTGCATGCCGAAGTCCACGCAGTCATGCTCGACGTAGAGATCGAGTTCCTCGAAGCTGCCCTCGTCGAGCAGGACTTCCAGACGCTCACGCGCAGTCAGCTTACCCTTGGCATGCTGAGCGTCGATGCGCTTCTGCCCCCCACCCATTCTGGCGGCGGCGCGGCGCTTCTCCATTTCGGCAATATTTGCGGACATTCGGCTTCCCTTCTCCGAAGAGGTTTCAGCGTGTTCTCGTGTCCGTGCCTAAGGCAGGTTGCGAGCCTCAGGTCAACAGTTTTTAATCAACCGATTAATTCAATACGCCCGTTAAAGCCGCCACATTTCACATATCCGATGGGCCGGGAGCGCAACTTTCGCTCAGCCCGGTATCTTGCCGGAGAGGCCGAAATCGCGGGCCTTGTCGTGCGGATGATCGATCACGGCGACCACGCTGACGGTGATCGCCAGCATCAGCAGTGCAAAACCCGCCAGACCGATCGCGAGAGCGCGATTTGCAGGTGCTCGCTCAACGGTCAGTTCGCGCCCCGCCCGCATCCGGCGCGACACCAGCCGCTCCTCCTCGCTGCCCCAGCGGTGGATCACCACGAGCGCGGAAATCGCGAACATCATCGTGCCCGGAATCCACATGATGATGCCCCCGGTCTGCTCGTCTGTGAGCATCGAGACGTGCCACATGTGCCCCAGCGCCAGGTAGGCATCGTAGAGCGGGATCGTCTTGAAGGTCAGGAACGCGCCCAGCACGATATTGCCCAGCGCCGCGAAGACGAACATCGCGAGGCGTGCCCCCAGCCCCGGTCCCTGCGGTGCGGCACGGCGGTCGAAGATGACCGAGAAGAAGACCAGTCCCGTCACCAGCAGGCTGATGTGCCACATGTAGTGGATCGGCTCGTCGAGAATCGCGAGATCGTGCCAGTGGGGCATCATCCAGAACAGGCTGGCGGCAAGGAACAGGACGGTCGCCACGAACGGGATACGCAGGAAGTCCACGAAGCCACGCAAGGGCCCGGAACCCGCGAAGAACCGGCTCACGCCCTTGGGCAATCCGCGCACCAGCGCGGCCTGCGGGCGCGACAGGAAAATGAGCATGGGAGCCACCGTGCGCAGCAGCATGTGCTCGACCTGATGGACCGCGAAGATGTGATCGGCCAGCCGCTCGACCGGGGAGATCAGCGCCACGAACAAGGCCAGCAGGCCGCCGTTGAAGGCCAGCAAGCGCCATCGCTCGGCGACGAGGCCGTGACGGCTGCCCTTCCAGTAGATCAGGGCAACGACTACGAGACCGACAATGATCTCGGGCGATAGCTGCCATAGCGTCCAGGGGCTGGCATCGGCGCGGACGTGCCCGCCATGGGCCAGCGCTGGGGTCGAAAGCACTGCGAGAAGACTCGCGGCCAACCATCGGAAAACACGCATGCAAGGGGGCATATACCCCTCGCACCGTCATGCAACCCCAGCAAAAGCGCGAGGACCGGCCTGCCTTACTTGAGCAGGACGAGTTCCTCGGACATTGTCGGGTGCACCGCGACCGTGGCGTCGAAGTCCGCCTTGGTCAGCCCCGCCTTCACCGCGATGGCCGCCGCCTGCATGATTTCCGGCGCCTCCGGGCCGATCATGTGCAGACCCACGACGCGATCCGTCTCGGCATCGCAGATCATCTTGTAGAGCGAACGTTCGTTGCGGTGGGCAACGACGTTCTTCATCGGCCTGAAGTCGCTGGTATAGACGCGCACCGAACCCAGCTTCTGGTTCGCCTCGCCCTCGGTCATGCCCACACCCGCAATCGGCGGATGGCTGAAGACGGCCGAAGGAATGCAGCTGTAGTCCACCGTCGTCGGCTTGTCGCCGAAGACCGTATCGGCAAAGGCCTGTCCTTCGCGGATGGCAACCGGGGTCAACTGCACGCGATTGGTGACGTCGCCCACGGCGTAGATGTGATCGACGCTGGTCTGCGAGTACTCGTCGACCTTGATCGCGCCCTTGTCGTCGACTTCCACCCCGACGTCGCCGAGGCCCAGCCCTTCGACATTGGGCACGCGGCCAGTGGCGAACAGCACGCAGTCGACGTCCATCGGCTCGTGATTGCTCATGGAGACCTTGAGCGAGCCGTCCTCGTTCTGCTCGATCTTCTCGAATTCGGCGTTGAAGCGGAAGTCGATGCCCTTGGTCAGCGAGATCTGCAGCAGCCGGTCGCGCACGCTTTCATCGTATCCGCGCAGAAGTTGGTCGGAGCGGTTCATCAGCGTCACCTTGGCGCCGAACTCGTTGAAGATTCCCGCGAACTCATTGGCGATGTAGCCCGCACCGGCGATCAGGACGCGGCCCGGAATCGCATCGAGATGGAAAGCTTCGTTCGAGGTGATGCCCAGCTCGTGGCCCGGGCAGGACGGCACGTGCGGCCGCGCACCGGTAGCGATAAGAATGACCTTGGCCGTCTTCTTCTCGCCGCTCGAAAGGGTAATCTCATGTGGGCCGGTGATCCGTGCCCGCTCGTGAAAGATCTCCACCTCATGATTGGTGAGCGTCTGCGTATAGAGTCCGTTGAGGCGGTCGACGTCATTGAGCACGTTGTCGCGCAGCTTGACCCAGTCGAACGTGGCCTCGGGAATGTCCCAACCGAAGTGCTTGGCGTCTTCCAGGTCTTCGGCGAAATGCGCGCCGTAAACGAGCATCTTCTTGGGCACGCAGCCGCGGATCACGCATGTCCCACCGACCCTGAACTCCTCGGCCACGGCAACCCGCGCACCGTGCGCTGCAGCAACGCGGCTGGCGCGCACGCCGCCCGAACCGGCGCCGATGGTGAAAAGGTCATAATCGTACTCGGACATTCACATGCTCCCGGCCTGCGCCATTGGACTGGTCGGGGGCGCATATGGGGCATCGAATCCGCGATTGCCAACCACCAGCACGCAATCGTCGAATTTTTAATCGCGGCCCGCCCGGCCCGGGAGCCTGTCCATGCGGTCAGTTCAGGACCAGCCGCCAGGTGCCCAGCGCCCGCAGATCGCGCGCATCGGTGGTGCTCGCCATGCCCAGGCGCAACTGCGAACGCGGTCCGCCCTTTTCGAAACCGACGGTCAGCAAGGGATCGACCGCGCCGGAAAAGTCGACACGGCGGTCGGTGAACAGGAGCGAGCGGCTGGCCATGTCGTAGCCCGAGCCGATCGTGTAGGTCCCCTTGCCCGAGACGACTGTCAGCGGCTGTGCAAGACAGAGCCGCAGCACCCCGCCGAATATCGCCCGGCTTGCCGTGAAACCGAAGCGACTGGTGAGGAACGTCCCGGCATCGGTCAGCAGCATGTCATCGGCCAGCTTCAGCCGTGTAGCGCCGAGGCTGGCATAGCCTGCGAGCCTCCACGTCCCCAACCTTGCCGTTTGCGCAACTTCAAGGAAAGCGGTGCGGGCGCCGTCGCCGAAGCGCAGCGCGCCGCTTCCGGTCGGCGTACCGAAGACGGTTCCCTGTTCATCGAGCAGCCCTGCCTTGAGACCGGTTCCCGCCTTGCGCCAGGAGGCGACTGCGCCATTGGCCGAACCGTAATCGGCGCGGCCAACCACCACCGACAGGCCAAGGCGTCCCCCGGCAAGCGGATGGTCGGCAGCAACCGCGAAGTCCGCCACGGGCGCATAGGCGAAGACCGCGTCCGAACTCGGCGCCAGTCCCATGAATTCGCTGGAAACGCTGTCGTTGGAATTGAGCGAAGCACTCAGCCACGTCTTGCCGCTGCGCCAGGCGACATGGCCGTTGGTCAGCATCGTGCGCACTTCATCCTCGCCCGGCCCGACGCGCAATCGGGTGAAGCCGGCACTGGCATCGAGATCGCGGGTCGCAAGCCGCGTGAAGCCGGCATTGGCCTGCACCCGCATCCGGCGCCCGATCGAGAAGCGGTCCACCCCAGGCTGTGCAACAAGGCCCGACAGGTCGCCCGTGAAGTCTCGCCCATAAGCATCGAGCACGGTCACATGACCCAGCGCGCGTGCCTTGAGCCCGGCGGCACCGACCGCTTCGGGAACGACGAGGCTGGAACCGGTCAGCGAAGTCTGCGTCACCCCGTTGGACAAGGTCGGATTGACCGGCGAAAGCGCCGCCTGCACATCGATCAGGCCATGCCCGAAGACAGGGTCCACGCCCGGCGCGCCGATGTCTCGCGCGGTGTTGACGATGACCTCCCCGGCCTCGATGCCGGAAAGCTGCGGCCACTTGCTCAGGATCAGGGCAGCAAGGCCGCTGACCTGCGGCGTTGCCGAACTCGTCCCGCTGAACAGCACCAGAGACCCGTCGACGTACTGCGTGGCATTGGTGCCCATCGCCGCCACGCAGTTGTTCATGGCAGTCGCGCCGCACTGGTTCGAATAGTCGGTCAGTTCGTAGCTGGTCTGCGTGCCTTCCAGCGCCACGACGAAAAGCCAGCTTCGGGAATTGCTGGAATTGAGATCGAGGTAGCCGTCCACATTGGCCGCGCTGTCGTTGCCGGCCGCATTGACGAAGAGTCCACCGCTCGCCTGGTAGCGCGCCACCATCTGCGCCCACGCCGGGCTCGCCACTTGCGGATCGACCTTGGCGATCGAGGCATTGACGACCTTGATGCCGTTGTCGCCGGCATAGGCCATGGCCTGCGACATCCCGATACCCAAGGTCTCCTGCGCGTCGGGATCGGTCGTATCGAGGTCGATCTCGCTGATGCGCAGGGCAACGATCTCGGCACCGGGCGCGATCCCCTGCACACCGGTGCCGTTGTTGCGCGCGGCGATCACGCCCGCGACCATCGTGCCATGGTCGGAATAGTCGTCACCGATGACATTGCGCTGCGTGGTGACGCCGTTCTCAGTAACCGTGCCGTAATCGCGGCTGAGGTTGGAAATCTTGCCCTGGAGTTCGGACACTTCCTTCACGCCATCGTCGAGAACGGCGACCTTCACGCCCTGCCCGGTCCATCCGTTGTCGAGCGCATAGAGCGCGTTGACGTACTCGAACGAGACGTAATTGTTCCGATATTCGGCATCGTCCTGCACCGAGCGCCGCGGTTGCTGGCTCTCGGGCGCGATGACGTAGCCGGTCGGCGCCGGGGTGGGCGTGGGTGTAGGGGCCGGAGTGGGACTCGGGGTTGGGCTCGGGGTCGGACTGGGCGCCGGGGTCGGCGTTGAATTGACGCTGCCGCCGCCTCCGCCGCAACCTGCCAGAGCCATGGCGAGGATACTCGCCATGACCGCATCACGTACCACTCGCGAAGGCCCCGCCATGGCCTAGTCCCCCTGCCCATGCAGGCCCGCATGCCTTCACCGCACATCCGGAAAAGGCGGGCCGCAATCACCGATTGCGGCCGACCTTACAGGGTTAATTCTTGCTGAATACTGAAACTGCCCCGTAGTCATGTCGGGGCCGGAAAGGCCCCGACACGCCTTCAGCTGATTCCGGCCAGCTCCAGCAGCGCCTCGGTCGAGGGATCGAATTTGGTGCCGCCCTTCTCGATCTGCTTGGCGATCTCCTTGCCCAGTTCAACGCCGAACTGGTCGAAGGGATTGATGCCCATGAGCACGGCATTGGCGAAAGTGCGATGCTCGTGGAAAGCGATCAGCGCACCGAAAGTGGCCGGGCTCACTTCGTCGAGCAGAATCGTCGCCGAAGGACGGTCGCCGGGATAGGCGCGGGCCGGATCCTCGCTGTCCTTGCCCGCCATCAGCGCAGCGCCCTGCGCGAAGCAGTTGGAAAGCAGGATGCGGTGGTGATCGAGGCTGAGGTCATGGCCCGGCGCGATGGAGGCGATGAAGTCCACCGGCACCAGGTTCGTGCCCTGATGGAGAAGCTGGAACACGGCGTGCTGGGCATCGGTACCCACCCCGCCCCAAGTGATCGGCGCAGTCGGCCCGTCGACCGGACTGCCATCGGCCTTCACGCTCTTGCCGTTGGATTCCATCTCCAGCTGCTGGAGATAGTCGGGCAGCAGTGCCAGCCGTTCGTCATAGGCGAACACGGCGCGCGTCTGGCAACCACGCAGGCGGGTGTAGTACTGGTCGGCAAAGGCCGCGCGCAGCGGCAGGTTGGCACTGCCGTCAGTATCGCGGAAGTGCTCGTCCATGGCGGCAGCGCCCGCCAGAAACTCGGCAAAATCGGGCCAGCCAAGCGCCATCGCGACCGGGAAGCCGATCGAGGACCACAACGAATAGCGGCCGCCCACGCTTTCCGAGAAAGGCAGGATTCGGGTTTCGTCGACACCCCATTCCATCGCCTTTTCCGGCGAGGCCGTCAGCGCGACGACGCGGCCGTAGGGATCCTCCACGCCGTTCTCGCGCAGCCATTCGATGGCGCTTTCGGCATTGGTCATCGTCTCGATGGTGGTGAAGGTCTTGGACGCGACCGCCAGCATCGTCGTTGCCGGATCGCAGCCCTTGAACGCCTCTTCCATGGCGCAGCCGTCGATGTTCGACACGACGTGGACGTCGACCATCGCACCGTCGCGGGCGAGCGCGTCGACCGCGAGTGCCGGTCCAAGCGCCGAACCGCCGATGCCGATGTGAATCAGGTGCTTGACCTCACCCATCGCGCCACGGTGGATCGCCTCGACGATCGCGGCCATGCGGTGATGGTTCTCGGCCGCCAGCGCCACGCTCTCATCCTTGCCGACGCCGCGCTGGGCGGTGTGCTCGGCGGCGCGGCCTTCGGTCGGATTGACGATCTCGCCGCCGAACAGGGCCTTTCGGCGTCCGGCGAAGTCCATCGCTTCGGCCAGTTCCTCGAATGCGGCCAGGTGACCGGCGTCCAGATGCGTTTTCGACCAGTCGAAACGGATCGTGGTCGCCGCCTCGTCCTCACCCAGTTCGAACCGGGTCGCAAGAGTGTCGAGCCGGGCCGGATCGCCTGCAAAGAGCTCAGCCAGCGACGGCTTGGCCAGTCCCCTGAGCTTTTCCCAGGCTGATTCACTCATACATTGCTCCTGCACAGTAGATTTGCTGGCCTTATGCATGTTGCGGCTGCGAAGGCCAAGACGGTTCTTCGTCGAGAAGAGACGGTTACAAGGCCGGATTGAACTTGACGGATCGCAGCTTGCGCAACAAGGGTTCCGCCCATGAGCGAGACCAATAGCGACGCCGCCAAGCCGGCCATCGACTCGACAGCGAAGAAGCCTGCGGCGGCGGAGAAAAAGGACGAGGGTTTCTTCTCGTTTCTTTTCTGGCTGGTGCTGGCTGTGGTGGTGCTTCGCAGCTTCATCATTTCGCCCTTCAACATTCCCAGCGAATCCATGCTGCCGCGCCTGTTGACCGGCGACTACCTGTTCGCGACGAAGTGGTCCTACGGCTATTCGAAGTACTCGCTGCCCTTCAGCCTCCCGCTGATCCCGGGCCGGATCTTCGCCAGCCAGCCCGAGCGCGGCGATGTCGTCATCTTCAAGGCGCCCCCGGGCAACGACGTCGACTACATCAAGCGCGTCATCGGCCTTCCCGGCGACGAGATTCAGATCAGGAGCGGCCAGGTCTTCATCAACGGCAAGGCGGTGCCCAAGCAGCGCCTCGACGACTTCATCCTGCCCGTCTCGCCGAACACCGATTGCTATGCGCCCGAGTTCGAGACGACCGACAAGGACGGCAAGCCGGTCTGCCACTATCCGCAGTTCCGTGAGACGCTACCCAATGGCAAGAGCTACAACGTGCTCGACCTCGGCACCACGCCGCAGGACGATACCGGCGTCTACATCGTGCCCGAAGACCACCTGTTCCTGATGGGCGACAACCGCGACAACTCCATGGACAGCCGCTTCCCCGCCGTCGAGGGCCAGGGCATCGGCATCGTTCCGCAGGGCAACCTGGTCGGCAAGGCCGCGATCATGATGTTCTCGACCGATGGCTCGGCCGAATGGATCAAACCCTGGACCTGGTTCACCGCGGCCCGCTGGAGCCGCATCGGCGGGACGTTCTGACCTTGCTGGACGACATTACGCGTGCCTTCATAACCGGGACGACCGGCACTGCGCCCCAGGACGAGGGGCTCTGGCTGGCTGCCCTGACCCACGGCAGCACGGGCGAGAAACGCAATTACGAAAGGCTGGAATTCCTCGGCGACCGTGTACTCGGCCTGGTCGTCGCCGAATGGCTGTACGAAACCAGCAACGAGGCCGAGGGTCGCTTGTCGCAGCGGCTCAACGCGCTCGTCAGCCGTACCATGTGCGCCCAGATCGCGCGCCAGATCGAACTGGGCCCGCTGATGCGGCTGGGCAAGCAGGCCCGCGACGACGGCGGCGAGGACAGCGACAACATCCTCGGCGACGTGATGGAAGCGCTGATCGGCGCCTGCTTCATCGAATGCGGCTTCGACAGCGCCAAGGCCATGGTGCGAAAGCTGTGGGCCGACGCGGTGCAGGGCAAGACGGGCAAGCGCAAGCATCCCAAGTCCGCACTGCAGGAATGGGCCGCCGGCAATCGCCGCCGGATTCCCGAATACCGCCTGCTGGAGCGCACCGGCCCCGACCATGCCTCGCGCTTCACGGTCGAGGTCACGATCCACAATGTCGGCAGTGCCCAGGCCACGGCCTCGTCCAAACAGGACGCGGAAACGCAGGCCGCCGAAGAGTTCATGAAAAAATTCGCATGATGGATTATTCCGTGTGCGTCCTCAGGCAGACTTGGGGCGTTACCGGCATGATGCATTGCCCAGTTACGCGCGAGCCAAGCCTGCCGAGGCGTGCGTGCCAACCTGACTATCGAGGAATTCGCCCATGACCGAGAAATGCGGTCTCGTCGCCGTGATCGGCGCCCCCAATGCCGGCAAGTCCACGCTGGTCAATGCGCTCGTCGGCCAGAAGGTGGCGATCACCTCGGCCAAGGCGCAAACCACCCGCGCCCGGCTGATGGGCATTGCCCTGCAGGACCAGGTGCAGATCATCCTGGCCGACACGCCCGGCATATTCGCACCCAAGCGTCGTCTCGACCGCGCCATGGTCGCCGCCGCCTGGGAAGGGGCGCAGGAGGCCGATGCCATCCTGCTGGTGGTCGACGCGGTCAAGCAACGCCGACACGAACTGACGCCCCTGCTGGAAACGCTCAAGGACCGCTCCGAGCGCAAGCTGCTCGTGCTCAACAAGGTCGATGCCAGCGCCAAGGAACCGCTGCTCAAGCTGGCCGAGGAACTGGCAGGCGCAGTCGACTTCGACGAAGTGTTCTTCGTTTCCGCGCTCACCAACGACGGTGTGCCCGAACTCAAGACGCGGCTTGCCGACCTCATGCCCGAAGGCCCCTGGCACTACCCCGAGGATCAGGTCTCCGATGCCTCGGAACGCCTGCTGGCCTGCGAAGTCACGCGCGAACAGCTCTACAAGCAGCTCCACGACGAACTGCCCTACGACAGCGCGGTGCGGCCCGAATCCTATACCCAGCGCAAGGATGGCTCGGTCGAGATCCGCCAGCAGATCGTCGTCGCGCGCGACAGCCAGAAGGCCATCGTGCTGGGCAAGCGGGGCGCCAAGATCCGCGCCATCGGTGAAGCCGCGCGTAACGAATTGGCAGAAGTTCTGGGGCAGAAAGTTCACCTCTTCCTCCATGTGAAGGTCGAGGAAGGCTGGGCCGAGGCCCGCGACATCTACGAAGAGATCGGACTGGACTGGGTAAAATGATCCGCACGCCCCGTATTGCCGCTGCATGTGCCGCGCTGCTTTTCGGCTGCGCGACCGCTCCGCTGGTCGAGGCGCAGGCCGCCGAGACGGACAGCATCGAGGCGGTCGGCAGGATCGGGGCGGAACAGGCCGTGCCCGAAGATACCGTTGCGCAAAGCCTGGAAGGCGCACGTTACGTCGCCATCGGTTCCTCGTTCGCGGCCGGTCCGATGCTCCCCCCCGGAAAGCCCGCCGCTCCCGGCGCGCCGACCCGTTGCGGTCAGAGCATGAACAATTACCCCACGCTGCTGGCGCAGCGCTTCGGCATGGTGCTGGTCGACCGCACCTGCTCTGGCGCGAGGACCCAGCACTTGCTCGGTCCCTGGGGCGATGTCCCGGCGCAGCTCGCCTCGGTCGACGCGGCTACCCGGCTGGTGACGGTTACCATCGGCGGCAACGACCTCAACTACATCGGCGACCTGTTTTCCGCGACGTGCGTCCAGCGCGCCAGCGAAGTGGCGGCAGCCGGGTTCGAGGCAAAGCCCTGCGGTGCGATCCACAAGCCTGCCGATGCCGATTACCTGCGCGTAGAGGAGCAGCTTGGCCTCATTGCCCGGCGCGTCCGCGAAGCGGCTCCGAAGGCGCGCCTCGTCTTCGTCCAGTATCTGACACCCCTGCCCGCCACGCTCTGTGCCAATACCCCGGTAAGCGAGGATGCGGCGGCCATCGTGCGGCAAATCGGCGCACGACTGGCCGAGATAACCGGAAAGGTCGCGCAGGCGCACAAGGCCATCGTCGTGGAGATGAACCAGGCTTCTGCCAACCACACGCCTTGCGATGCCGAACCATGGATGATCGGCGCACCCAAGGGCTACGACGGCAAGCAGGGCCTGCAGTGGCACCTGAACCTCGCCGGCATGAAGGCAACGGCCGATGGCATTGCCTACTGGCTGGAACGCAGCGGCGTGCAGCCGAAGGTCCCGCAGATGCCGACCATCGAGCAGTCCCCGCTCGCGCCGATCGACGTTCAGGCCGCGCCCGAACCGCAGGTGCCTGACACGGCAGAACCGGCGAAGGAAGACAAGTCGCGGCTCAAGCCCGAAAGCCCGAAAGCAGGCAAGCAACCCAAGTCCTGAACAACCGCGGGAGCCGTCAGGCCAAGCCGCTCAATCGCGCGGGTTCTCGGCCACCCGCCAGCGCGTGAGGCTGCCCAGCCCGGCCAGCAGCGCCAGCCCCGCTGCGAACAGCATCGGGACCGGGCCCAGTCCGGCTCCGAAAGAAAGAAACAGGCCGATCGAGGCCGCGCCCAGTGTCTGGCCGAATAGTCGTCCGGTCGCCAGCAATCCGCCCGCCGCGGCCGTCCGTTCACGCGGGGCATTGCTCACGACCATGCGCGCATTGGGGGAGAAGAACAGGCCGAAGCCCACTGCGCAGACGACAAGGCGCCAGGCAATCGCCGCCGCTCCTGCGTGAACCGGCATGAAGGCCAGCAAGGCCAGGCCGACGGCGGCGATCACCATGCCGGTCAGTCCGAGGATCGAGGGCGAAACGCGGTCGGACAACCATCCCGCCGCAGGGGAAACGAACAGCATCGTCAGCGGCAGGGGCAGGATCAGCAATCCCACTTCGGGCGGACTGAAGCCCATGCCCTGCTCCAGACGGAAAGGCAGCGCGACGACGAGCCCCGCCGAGCCGATGAAACCGGCCATGGCCGCCAGAATCGAGATGCCGATGGCCGGGCGTGACAGCAGATCCACAGGGAAGACCGGATTGGTCCGCGCCCTTTCGCTGCGTGCCAGCAGCAACGCCGAGGCCAGGCCGGCCAGTGCCACGGCCATGCCGGCAACCAGCCAGCCACCATGGACCGCCAGTTCGATGCCGCCCACGAGCATGGCGAATGTCGCCGCGCTCCACAGGCCGGAACGCCAGTTGAACGGAATCTTGCCGCGCACCGGGTCGGGCAGGAAGCGTCCGATCATCAGCGATATCAGCGCGCAGGGGACAGCGGCCACGAAGATCAGCCGCCAGTCAGCACGCGCAACGATCAGGCCGCCGAGAACCGGCGCAATGGCATTCGAGGACGCCACGATCACTGAGTTGATCCCAAGGCCGCTGCCAAGCTTCGTCTTGGGATAGATCTGCCGGATCATCGCCGTCGACACGCTCATCGCCATGCCGGCACCCAGTGCCTGCCCGACCCGGACCATCAGCAGGGCCGGCAGCGAATTGACGAGGAGCGTGAGCGCCGAGGCCGCCATGAAGATGACCTGGCCGATCTGGTAGACCCGGCGCAGGCCCAGCCGCTCGCCCAGATTGGAGAACGGCAGCAATGCCATGACCATGACGAGCTGGTACAGGGTAACGACATTGACGATCGCCCCGCCCTCGACATGCAGGTCCCGCGCAATCGTCGGCAGGGCGACGTTGGCGATCGTACCGTCCAGAACGAAGAGCGCCGTACCGAAGGATATGGCGATGATCGCCCAGATCCGGCGTGGCATGGCAAGGCCATCGTCCTCGTGGCGTTCCCCGCCGGATGCATCCGAGTTGGCAGGCATCGCATCATCGGCGAAGTCGAGGCTGCCACCAACCGACTTCCCATCCGAAGCCGAAGACATATCGTTTCGCAACTGCAGCATAACAGGGAAACGCCTAGGCAGCCCGTTGTCTCCCGGCAATCGCCATAAAATTCCCTATAGTTGCATAAACCGCAACCACAGGGTCCGAGCGTCAGCGCAGTTTGGCAATCGTCATGCCGTGCTGGCGGGCCGCATCCTTCGTCGATTCCTCGGTGCGGTTCAGCGCCTTGGCAATCTCCTTGAGCCCCTTGCCCTTGCCCGCAAGCATTTGCAGCTTCTGCAGTTCATCGGGTTTCCAGGGCTGCTTGTGCTTGGCGATCTTCTGGCTCATTGCCTGTTCTCCTTTGTCGGTTGCATGGCAACGAGACGGACGCGACCAGACAGATCCGGCCCGAGTGCACTCACGCGTCCACGTCCCAGGGAACCTCGCCGTCCTGTTCGGAGCCGGCTTCCGAAGAACCGCTCGCGGCTTTCTTGGCCGGAGCCTTTTTCGCCGCAGCCTTTTTCGCGGGAGCCTTCTTGGCGGTGGCCTTCTTCGCCGGAGCCTTCTTCTTGCCCTTGGCCGGCCCCTTGGCGGCCTTGGCGTCGATCAGGGCAATGGCCTGTTCGGCAGTCAGGTCCTCGGGCTTCTGGTCGCGCGGGAGGGTTGCGTTGGTCGTGCCGTCGGTGACGTAGGGGCCGTAGCGTCCCACCATGACCTTCATCTCACCCTCGCTTGTCGGGTGCTTGCCCAGCACCTTGAGCGGTTCTGCCTTGGCGCGCTGACCGCGCCCGCCGCCTTGCGCGGCTTCAGCCAGAATCGAGACGGCCGCATTCATGCCCGTCTCGAACACGTCGGCGGTAGTGCGCAGCTTGCCGTACTTGCCGTCATGGAGCAGGTACGGCCCATAACGCCCTATATTCGCGACGATTTCCTTGCCGGTCTCGGGGTGCTTGCCCACCTCGCGCGGAAGGCTGAGCAGCTTGAGCGCCCAGTCCAGCGTAAGCTCGTCGATGTCCTTGGGGATCGAGGCGCGCTTGGCTTCCTTGCCCTCGCCCAACTGGATGTAGGGACCGAAGCGACCGACCCGACGGGTAATTTCCTCGCCGGTCTCAGGGTGCTTGCCCAATTCCTCGTCGTCGGCCTGCTCGCCGTTGCCGCCGGGCTGCGCGAACTTGCGGGTGAACTTGCACTCCGGATAGTTCGAACAGGCGACGAAGGCTCCGTAGCGCCCTCCGCGCAGCGCCAGTCTGCCATCGGCGCACTTGGGGCAGGCGCGCGGGTCGGACCCGTCATCCTTCGGCGGGAACAGGTAGTCGGACAGGAACTCGTCGAGCACCTCGGTCACTTCCGAGGGCTTGCGCTCCATCACCTCGTCGGACTTCGGTTTGAAGTCGCGCCAGAAAGCCTCGAGCAGTTCTTTCCACGCATGGCGACCACCCGACACGTCATCGAGTTCCTCTTCCATGCCCGCGGTGAAGTCATAGGCCACGTAGCGTTCGAAGAAGCGTTCGAGAAACGCGGTGAGAAGTCGCCCCGATTCCTCTGCGAAGAAACGGTTTTTCTCTGTGCGAACGTAATTGCGGTCCTTGAGGACCTGGATCGTCGCGGCATATGTCGAGGGACGGCCGATGCCCAGTTCCTCCAGCCGCTTGACGAGGCTTGCCTCGGAGAAGCGCGGCGGCGGCTGGGTGAAGTGCTGCTCGGCAGTCACGTCCTTCTTCGCGGGCGCATCGCCGTTGCGCATCATCGGCAGCAGGCCGGATTCGTCGTCGTCGTCCTTCTGGTCGCGCCCTTCCTCGTAGACTGCGAGGAAGCCGGGGAACTTCACGACCTGACCGGTGGCGCGCAGTTCGTTGCGCCCGGTGCCGTCGCGCAGCGTGATCGTCGTACGCTCCAGGGCGGCAGAGGCCATCTGGCTCGCCATCGCGCGCTTGAAGATCAGGTCGTAGAGGCGAGCCTCGTCGCCCGAGCCGAAACGGTCGCGTGTGAACTCGGTAGGACGGATCGCCTCGTGGGCTTCCTGCGCGTTCTTCGCCTTGGTCTCGTAGTGACGCGGCTTTTCCGGGAGATAGTGCCCGTCGTAGCGGTCCGAGATCGCCTTGCGGCAGGCGGAAATGGCCGAAGGGTCCATCTGCACGCCGTCGGTACGCATGTAGGTGATCGCGCCCGCTTCGTAGAGCGACTGCGCCACGCGCATCGTCTGGCTGGCCGAGAAGCCGAGCTTGCGCGAGGCTTCCTGCTGCAGCGTCGACGTCGTGAACGGCGGCTGCGGATTGCGGCGATGCGGCTTGGTCTCGACGTTCTCGACCTTGAAGGCGCCCTGCTCCACGGCGGCCTTGGCGCGCATCGCGGTGCCTTCGTCGCCGATGCTCAGGCGATCGAGCTTCTGGCCCTCGAAGGCGACCAGCTTGGCAGTGAAGGGCGTTCCGTCCTGCTCCATGAGCGCGGCGACGGACCAGTATTCCTGCGGCCTGAATGCCTCGATCTCACGCTCGCGGTCGACGATCAGGCGCAGCGCCACGGACTGCACGCGACCCGCAGACTTGGCACCCGGCAGCTTGCGCCAGAGGACCGGCGAAAGCGTGAAGCCGAACAGGTAGTCGAGCGCGCGGCGGGCGAGGTAGGCATCGATCAGGTCCTGATCGAGTTCGCGCGGGGCCTGCATCGCCTTGGTCACCGTGTCCTTGGTGATGGCGTTGAAGGTCACGCGCTGCACGTCCTTGGGCAGCGCGCGGCGCTTCTTGAGCAGTTCCAGCACGTGCCACGAAATCGCCTCGCCTTCGCGATCAGGGTCAGTCGCGAGGATCAGTCGGTCGGAAGCTTTCGCGGCATCGGTGATCGCGCGGACCTGCTTCTGCTTGTCCCCGTAAAGCTCCCAGTCCATTTCGAAGCCCTCGTCAGGGCGAACCGAGCCATCCTTGGGCGGAAGATCGCGGACGTGGCCGTAACTCGCCAGGACCTTGAAGTCCTTGCCCAGGTACTTTTCGATGGTTTTCGCCTTGGCCGGCGATTCGACGATGACAAGCTGCATTTCAGACTTTCGATAAGCGCTACGCGCGTGCGCATGTACGCACACATATACACACGTACAAGTTGGGTCGGGCTTTGAGCAGCCGTCAAGGGGGCATCAATCTCGCTGCGAACAAGGCCGGAAAACCATCGCCGGGGATTACGCCAGACTGACGCGGCCGCCCGCGTGACGCACCAGCGCGCCGGTGATCTCCAGTTCGAGGAGTGCGAGCTGAACCGCCGAAGCGCTGGCTCCCGACTGTCGGATCAGTTCATCCACCGGCACTGGCGCGGTGGTGAGCAGATCGGCGATCGGCGCAGGCTCTGCATCGGAAAGGTCGTCGCACAGGGCCCAGTCCGGCGCCGCTTCGCGCAGAGCGGATTGCGGCGCCCCGGCAAAGCCCCCGAGCAGCTCGGTCACGTCCTCTGCCCGCTGCACGAGTATCGCACCATCCCGGATCAGCTGGTTGCAACCGTGCGAACGCGGGTCGAGCGGCGAACCGGGGATGGCCATGACTTCCCGGCCCATCTCCCCGGCCAGCCGCGCCGTGATCAGCGAACCGGAACGCGGTGCGGCCTCGACCACCAGGGTTCCTGCACAGAGCCCGGCGATGATCCGGTTGCGCGCGGGGAAGTGCCGCGCCAGCGGATCGGTGCCCGGCGGCTGCTCGGCGATCAGCAGACCCTCTCGGGCGATACGTTCCTGCAGATCGGCGTGTTCGGGCGGATAGGTCACGTCGATGCCGCTGGCGATGACGCCCACCGTCGCACCCGATGCGCTCAGCGCGCCGTCGTGCGCGGCGCCATCGATGCCGCGGGCGAGACCCGAGACGACCGTGACGCCCGCCTCGGCGAGCTCTCCGGCGAGCGTCCGGGCCAGCCGGACAGCCGCTGCCGAAGCGTTGCGCGCGCCCACCATGGCGACGCAAGGTGCCTCAAGGATTGCGGTATCGCCCCTGACGATGAGGATCGGCGGCGCCCCCTCGCTGGCGGCAAGCAGCGGCGGATAATCGGGCGCGTCGTGAAACAGGTAGCGAGCCCCCGCACGGCGTACGGCCCGGGCTTCATCGAGGGCGACATGCTCGGGCACCGCCCGATAGCGCTTTCCGGATCGCCCCGCGATTTCGGGAAGCGCATCGACGGACCGGCGCGCATCGCCGAAGCGCGCGAGCAGGTGCGCGTAAGTGACGGGACCGACGTTGGGCGAGCGCAGCAGGCGAATGCGCGCGAGCGCTTCATCCCTGTCGATTGCGGCGAGCGTCTGCCCCCCGCTCACACGCAGGCCCCTGTCAGGACTTCTTGCTGCCGCCCACCCTCGGTTCGGTTCCGGCGCGCAGCCGCGCGATGTTCTCGCGATGCTGGAACAGCACGATCGCTGCGATCACGGCCAGCACGAGCGCGGCGTCCTGATGCCCCAGCACGAGAGCCACCAACGGAGCCACCACCGCCGCGGTCATGCCCGCGACCGAGGAAATCTTCACTGTCAGGAGCAGGCCGATCCAGGTCAGCGCATAGGCAAGCCCCACCGGCCAGGCGAGGCCGAAGGCGATGCCCGCCGTCGTCGCCACGCCCTTGCCGCCGCGAAACCTCAGCCAGACCGGGAAACAGTGCCCCAGGAAGGCGCCGAGAGCGGCCAGCCAGACCCATTCCGGCCAGACGGCCGCGGCAATCAGGACGGCGGCCAGACCCTTGAGGAGATCGAGCAGGAGCGTGGCCGCAGCCAGCCCCTTGCGTCCGGTACGCAGCACGTTGGTTGCGCCGATGTTGCCCGAACCGATCGAGCGCAAGTCGCCCGCACCGGCAATTCGGGTGATGATGAGGCCAAAGGGTACGGAGCCGAGCGCGTAGCCCAGTGCCAAAGCGAATATCCACTGCATGCGCCTCCCTTAGCCGTTTGCTCTGGAATGGCGAAGCCTAGTTGCTCTTTCGTCATGGCAGCGGTTAACAGGTCGCAAGGTTCAGGGAAAAACGATGTCCTCCGATAGTTCCAGCACCGGGCAGACCGCAGGCAAACGGGCCTGCAGCGACCCGTCCGCGCCGATTCTCCTGTTCGACTCGGGTGTGGGTGGCCTCACGGTCCTGGAAGAAGTGCGCAAGCTCCAGCCCGCCATGCCGGTGATTTACGCAGCGGATACGGCCGGTCTGCCCTATGGCTCCAAAAGCGAGGCGCAAGTCGCCGCGCGCGTCGCCGGGCTGCTCGGCCGCATGACGGAGCGTTTCAAGCCCCGACTCGTGTGCATCGCCTGCAATACCGCGTCGACGATCGCCCTTGGCATGGTTCGCGACGTTCTCGAGGTTCCGATCGTGGGCACCGTGCCCGCGATCAAGCCGGCTGCGGCAATGACGCGCAGCGGCGTGATCGGCCTGCTCGGCACCGAAGCGACGATTCGGCAAGCCTACGTCGACCGACTCGAGCACGAGTTCGCCGCCGACAAGATCCTCCTGCGCCACGGTGCTCCGGGCCTCGTCGAGGCTGCCGAAGCGAAATTGCGCGGCGAGCAAGTGGACATGAAGATCATCCGCGAGGCAGCAGAGGCCCTGCGATCGAGGCCCGACGGGGAGCGGATCGACACCGTCGTTCTCGCCTGCACGCATTTCCCGCTGCTCAGGACCGAACTGGCCGAGGTTTTCGGTCCGGATGTGCGCTTCGTGCATGGCGCCGCAGGTATCGCACGCCAGATCGCACGCCTCACTGACGGGCAGGAATGCAGTCGCCATGTACCCGACCGGGCGTTATTCACCGGCTCGGAAGGCACGCCGGATGCATACCGGGAAGCGCTGGCGCATTATGGGCTGACTGAGAGCGGTAAATTTTGACTCCAAGGCTGAACCTGTTTCTTCTGGCACTGATCCTTTTCGTCGGTGTGCCCTACTACTGGTTCCAGCTCGACGCCGACCGCTACGATGCCAGGCCCAAGTCGCTGAGCATCGCGCAGTTGCGCTCCCTTGCCGAAAGCATGCCCGGCCAAAAGCCGATCGCACTGAACTACGAGCAAGTCGGCATTCGCTACATCGTCAGCAACAGGCTCGCAGCTGGTACCGGCCTGCGCCCTGCCCGCACCGCGCTGCGGGCCTATGAGCTGATCGTGCCGGGCCATGCCCCGATCATTATCGACGGCGGCCCGACGGCCGCCGTCGCCAAGCAATACGATGTCCGCGATTTCGACAGCATGGCCGAGCGCCGGATCAACACGGCGGCTCGGAAGGCCAGCCTTTCACTGGCGCTCGTCAACCACCCGCTGCACAATGCCAACGACGGATTCAGCCTGCTGCGCGCCAGGGAGATGTTCGCGGCCAAGACGGAAGAGCCGCAAGCCGTGGCGCCAGGTGTCGTGGTCATCCCGCTTACCGGCCTCACCGTGGCTTCGAACATGGTCTACACCCGCCTTGCGGACGGGCACGAATTCCTCTTCACCGGGGATGCCGCGATGATCGACAGCAGCTGGAAGGACGTGCTGCCCCCGGCGCGCATGGTCACCGGCCACTTGCGCGCGCCGGAGCGCAGGGAAATCGTCTCCTGGTTGATGACGATCAATGCCCTGGCACGCTCCGCTCCGCATATGACCATCATATCGGGCCATGAACCGTCTGCGCTCACCTCGGCAAAGCGCGGATTCTCCAATTAAGGTGACTGAGACAACTGACTGGTCATGAACCGAAGTATAATGTAAACGGCCGCCGTCTATAGGGTAGAAGGCCCGGCACAAGTAACGCAGGACAACGCCTACGTGAACTACGAGCACATTTTCGACCAGGCCATCGAACGCCTGCACTCCGAAGGCCGCTACCGAGTCTTCATCGACATCCTGCGCAACAAGGGGGCCTACCCCAACGCACGATGCTTCGCCGGTCATAACGGCCCGAAGCCGATCACGGTCTGGTGCTCGAACGACTACCTTGCGATGGGCCAGCACCCCAAGGTCATCGAAGCGATGGAAGAGGCGCTGCACGACGTCGGCGCCGGTTCGGGCGGCACCCGCAACATCGGCGGCAACACACACTATCACATCGAGCTTGAGAGCGAGCTGGCCGACCTGCACGGCAAGCAGGGCGCGCTGCTGTTCACCTCCGGCTACGTCTCGAACGACGCCACGCTGTCGACGCTGGCCAAGCTGCTGCCCGGCTGCATCATCTTCTCGGACGAACTCAACCACGCCAGCATGATCGCGGGCATCCGCAATTCGGGCTGCGAAAAGAAGGTCTTCCGCCACAACGATCTCGAACACCTCGAGGAACTTCTGGCCGAAACCGATCCCGCAGTGCCCAAGCTGATCGCGTTCGAGTCGGTCTATTCGATGGACGGCGACATCGCCCCGATCCACGCGATCTGCGACCTGGCCGACAAGTACAACGCCCTCACCTACATCGACGAGGTTCACGCAGTCGGCATGTACGGCCCGCGCGGCGGCGGCATCACCGACCGCGACGAGGCGGCTCACCGCATCGACATCATCGAAGGTACGCTGGGCAAGGCATTCGGCGTCATGGGCGGCTACATCGCGGCCGATACCAAGATCATCGACTGCATCCGTTCGTATGCCCCGGGCTTCATCTTCACCACCTCGCTCTCGCCGGTCCTCGTTGCGGGCGTGCTCGCTTCGGTGAAGCACCTCAAGAGCTCGAGCGAGGAACGCGACGGCCAGCAGCGCTCGGCCGCCATGCTCAAGCAGATGTTCCGCGACGCGGGCCTGCCGGTCATGGATTCGACCACGCACATCGTCCCGCTGATGGTGGGCGATCCGGTCAAGGCCAAGAAGATCAGCGACATTCTGCTTGCCGAATACGGCGCCTATGTCCAGCCGATCAACTTCCCGACCGTGCCGCGCGGCACCGAGCGCCTGCGCTTCACCCCCGGCCCGGCCCATACGGAAGCCATGATGCGCGACCTGACCAACGCGCTGGTCGAGATCTGGGAGCGCATGGAGATGAAGCTGGCCGCCTGACAATCGGGCTTGACCAGGCTCTCTTTGACGCCTGCAACAATTTCTACTCCTCAGGGCTCCCCGCTGGTGCGGCGGAGCCCTTTTTTCTGATACCGCCAATCCCCAAGTGCTCCCCGTCGCGGCTGCGCGCGCCTCCTCACGGGACGCATTCGCCCTCCCCCCGACCGCGACATGATCATGAGGAATGACATGGCAAAGCTTTTCGAGCCGATTCAGGTCGGCAAACTGACCCTCGCCAACCGGATCGTCATCGCGCCGATGTGCCAGTACTCCGCCCAAGACGGTCGCATGACCGACTGGCACACGATCCACCTGGGCACCCTTGCCCAATCCGGCGCGGGCATCCTCACCATCGAGGCCGCTGCGGTCGCGCCGGAAGGACGTATCACTTACGCCGACGTCGGACTGTGGGACGATGAAACCGAAGCGGCGATGGGCAAGGTCCTCGAAAGCGTGCGGCGCTGGTCGGACATGCCGATCGCACTGCAACTCGCCCATGCGGGCCGCAAGGCCAGCACGACGCGTCCGTGGGACGGCGGCGCGCAGATCGCACCCGGCGAGGAAAACGGATGGCAGACCGTTTCAGCGTCGGCAGCGCCCTTCCAGACCCATGAGAACCCACCTGAAGCCCTCGATGCCGCTGGCCTTGCCCGCATTCGCGATGCCTTTGCGGACTCCGCACGCCGCGCTGCCCGCCTTGGCATGGATGCCATCCAGATCCACGCGGCGCACGGTTACCTGCTGCACCAGTTCCTCTCACCGCTCTCCAACCGACGCGAGGATGAATACGGCGGCAGCCTCGAAAACCGCCTGCGCTTCCCCCTCGAAGTCTACGACGCCGTGCGCGCGGCATTCCCGGCCGACAAGCCCGTGACCGTACGCGTGTCGGGCACCGACTGGGTCGACGGTGGGTGGGACGTCGAGCAGACCATCGCCTTTGCCCGCGCGCTCGAAGCGCGCGGCTGCGATGCCATCCACGTCTCCAGCGGTGGCCTGCATCCCGATCAGAAGATTCCCGTCGGCCCCAACTATCAGGTTCCGCTGGCACGAAAGGTCAAGGAGTCGGTATCGATGCCGGTCATCGCGGTCGGCCTGATTACCGAGCCGGAACAGGCAGAAGCCATCGTTGCCACCGGGGACGCCGACATGATCGCGATTGCCCGCACCGTCCTCTACGATCCGCGCTGGCCCTGGCATGCCGCCGCCAAGCTAGGCGCAAGGGTCAAGGTGTCCCCGCAGTACCTGCGTTGCCAGCCGCACACTTACAGGGACCTGTTCGAACAGGCCTGACCGGCATCGCAGCCAGAAACGAGAAAGCCCACCGCAGCCTTGCTGCGGTGGGCTTTTCAATTCCGGTCTGTGCCGTGCAGGTCAGCGCAGCGAGACGACGTTGTCCGAAACGCGCGGATCCTTGCGGCCGGTGTAGAGGCTCGCCATCGGTTCGTCCGACACGGTCACGACATCGCCCTGACCGAAGCCGTTGAAGGCCGTGCGCATGGCCGCGCCGTAAGCGCCGAGCATGCCGACCTCGATCCAGTCACCCGCCTTGATATCCGCCGGCAGCATGAAGGGGCCCTCCATGAAGTCGGCATCGTCGCAAGTCGGGCCGTAGAACGAGAATTCCTGCATTTCCGCAACGTCGATCGCAACATTATCGTTGCTGCCACCGCGCGGCAGGTGCCGTACCGGGAAGCGCCATGCGACATGCGCTGCATCGTAGAGTGCGCCGTAAGCGCCATCGTTGATGTAGAGCTCGTCGCCGCGACGCTTCTCGACCTTGACGATCAGCGAGTTGTACTCGGCCGACAGCGCCCGGCCCGGTTCGCACCAGAGTTCGGCGTTGTAGGCGATCGGCAGGGCCTCGAAGTGGCGATGGATGATCGCGAAGTAGTCCTCTAGCGGCGGCGGCTCCATGCCCGGATAGCTCGACGGGAACCCGCCGCCGACATCGATCATGTCGATGACCACGCCGGCATCGGCAATCGCGGCACGTGCGCGTTCCAGCGCCTGGACATAGGCGAAAGGCGTCATCGCCTGCGAGCCCACGTGGAAGCAGACGCCGAGCCAGTCGGCGACCTGGCGGGTCGCCTGCAGCAGCGGCGCGGCATCGGCCAGGTCGATGCCGAACTTCGAGGCCAGGCTTAGCTCCGAATACTCGGAAGAGACGCGCAGGCGCACGCAAAGGCGCAGGTCAGTGGCGACATTGCCTTCATCGTCGACGGTCGCGGCGAGGATCTTTTCCAGTTCCTCCTGCGTGTCGAGGCTGAAGGTACGCACGCCATGAACGCGATAGGCCTCGCGAATGGCGCTCGCCGTCTTGACCGGGTGCATGAAGCACAGCGTTGCCTTGGGCAGGACGCCGCGGACCATGCGCACCTCGGCAATCGAGGCGACATCGTAATGCGTGATGCCGTTATCCCACAGGATTTGCACGAGATCCGGGGAGGGATTCGCCTTCACGGCATAGAGCGACTTGCCCGGGAACTTCGTTGCAAAGAAGCGGGCAGCGCGCGCAGCAGCGTGCGGGCGGTTCAGAATAACGGGTTCGTCGGGCGCGAGGGCGCGAACTACAGCCGGTGCGTCAGGATGTTCGAGCAACTCAAGGGACCCCCAATCGGTGTGTTAGCGTCAAAAGCTGCCTTGCGGTTTGGAAGTCCCCATGGGGCAGCGAGGGGCGGGATATAAGCCTGCGGTGATGAATCGCAAGTGAAAATCCGGAGGATTCACAAAAACGTCACATAGGGTTTCCAGCCCTGCTCGGCAGGGTGGTTACCGGTGACTATCTCCTGTGATTTCCGTAGGTTACCCAGAAATCTCTCCACTCGGAAAAATGCAAACCCGAGGCGGCAAATCCGCCCCGCACACCATTATCAACGTCAGCGCTAACATGAAGGTCCCGGCGACTCGCCGCCAAGGGGACCGACAGGGCCTGTGTTGAGACGAAACGCCCCTACTCGCCTAAGCCTTTCAACTCAAGCGGTCGCGGAAATCCTCGTATGCGAACTTGCGGACGCACTCGAGCGAATCCGTTTCCGAATCCCACAACCAGATCGAAGGAAGCGGCACCCCGTTGAAGGTCGTGGTCTTGACCATCGAGTAGTGGGCCTGATCGAGAAAGGCGAAGCGTTCGCCCGGCTTGGCCTCGACCGGAAGCGCATAGTCGCCGATCACATCGCCTGCGAGACAGGACGGCCCGCCAAGACGGACCCTGCCCCCTTGCGCCTCATCGACGAGGTCGTCGCCGTCGATGGGCACTTCACCCAGCATCGCCGGGCGGTAGGGTGCCTCGATCACGTCGGGCATGTGGCAGGTTGCCGAAATGTCGGTAATCGCCACCGGCATCCCGTTGAAGCCCACGTCGAGGATCGTGCCGACGAGGATGCCGGCGTCGAGTGCCACCGCCTCACCCGGTTCCAGATAGATTTCCGCACCGGTGTCCTCGGCCATGTCGCGCAGGAACTCCACCAGCTCGTCGCGCTGGTAGTCGGCACGGGTGATGTGGTGGCCACCGCCGATGTTGATCCACTTGAACTGGCCGAAATAGGGTTCGAGATAGTCGAACACCTTGTCCCACGTCCGGTGGAGCGGTTCGAAATCCTGCTCGCACAGCGTATGCATGTGCACGCCGTCGATCATCGCGACATGCTCGTCGGTCAACTGGTCGATCGGGAAACCCAGTCGCGAATGCGGCGCGCACGGATCGTAGCGGGGCACTTCGCCCTCGGGATGCAGCGGGTTGATACGCAGCCCGATATCGAAGTCCTCACCCCGGGCACGGGCGGCCTCGATGATCGGCCAGCAACGCTCGATCTGCTGGGGCGAATTGAAGATCACGTGGTCCGAAAGGCGCAGGATCTCGTCGAGGTCGTCGGGCTTGTAGGCCGCGCAATACGTCGCGATCTCGCCGTCGTAGAACTCGGAGGCCAGCCGCGCTTCCCACAGGCCAGAAGTGCACACGCCGTCGAGATACTCGCCGATGATCGGTGCAGTCGACCACATCGAGAACGCCTTGAGCGCCGAGAGCACTTTGGCGCCCGAACGCTCGCCGATTTCGGAGAGTATGCGCAGGTTGTCGCGCAGCTTGGCGGCGTCGACGACGAAGCTGGGACTGTCGACGCGCGACAGGTCGAATTGGGCGAAGGCGCCCGGATCACCGGCTCTGGTTTCCATATCTTTCACACCTGCAGCATCGCCCCGTCACTGCGAGGCGCAATTGCGTCGAAGCAATCCGGAGCCGATCCTGCAACACCCCGGATTGCTTCGCTACTTTCGCAATAACGGCCTTGCGGCCGAAAACCTCAGAACGGCAGCGGTTCGGCCAGTTCCTCGCAGGTCCACGGCAGACCGTGCTCGTTGAGCATCGCCATGAACGGATCGGGGTCGAACTGCTCCATGTTGAACACGCCCTCACCCTTCCAGGCGCCGGTCAGCACCATGGCGGCACCGATCATCGCCGGAACGCCGGTGGTGTAGCTCACCGCCTGGTTTCCGGTTTCCTCGTAAGCGTCCTCATGGTCGCAGATGTTCTTGATGTAGAACGTCTTCTCACCCGATCCGTCGAGTGCCTCGCCGGTCGCGATATCGCCGATGTTGGTCTTGCCCTTGGTCGTCGGGCCGAGCGAGGCCGGCTCGGGCAGGACCGCCTTGAGGAACTGCAGCGGGACGATCTCGACACCGTTGTAGATGACCGGATCGATGCGGGTCATGCCCACGTTCTGCAGCACGGTCAGGTGCTTGATGTACTCGTCGCCGAAAGTCATCCAGAAGCGCGCGCGCTCCATCTCGGGGATGAACTTCGCAAGGCTTTCCAGTTCCTCATGGTACATCATGTACATGTTCTTCGGGCCGACCGCCTCGAAGTCGAACGACTGCTTCACGCCCATCGCCGGGGTCTCGACGAATTCGCCGTTCTCCCAGTGGCGCGCGGGCGCGGTCACTTCGCGGATGTTGATTTCCGGGTTGAAGTTGGTCGCGAAGGCCTGGCCGTGATCGCCGCCATTGCAGTCGAGAATGTCGAGCGTGCGGATGGTCTTGAGCTTGTGCTTCTTGAGCCACATCGCGAACACGCTGGTAACACCCGGATCGAAGCCCGAACCGAGCAGCGCCATGAGCCCGGCGTCCTTGAAGCGGTCCTGATATTCCCACTGCCAGCGGTACTCGAACTTCGCCACGTCCTTGGGCTCGTAGTTCGCCGTGTCCATGTAGTTCACGCCGGTCGCAAGGCAGGCGTCCATGATCGCCAGGTCCTGGTAAGGCAGCGCGAGATTGACGACAAGCTCGGGGCCGATCGAGCGGATCAGCGCCGAAGTGGCTTCCACATCGTCGGCGTCGATGGCGTAAGTGCCGATCGTCACGCCGGTGCGATCCTTCACCGATTCCGCAATCGCCTCGCACTTGGAGACCGTGCGGCTGGCGAGGTGGATGTCACTGAAGATATTCGGGTTCATCGCCATCTTGTGGACTGCGACCGAGCCGACGCCGCCTGCGCCGATCACCAGAACCTTGCTCACCGGGTATTCTCCTTCAATTCGCCTGCAACTGCGGCGCGCACGAACAGGTGCGAAAGGCCGCATATAGAATGCCTGTGTGACAACTCAACGCCGATCCGCGCCCGGGGTTCACGGATTTTTCGATTCCCGGGCTGTCATAAACTGCCATCGTCGCGTCATCACCCGGTCACGCACCGCGCACAAAAGCCCCAGAACCGTCAGCGGCGAAGGACTGACCCAGATGCCCAAGAGTGCCTCGACCCTCATCGAGAAGGCTGTTGTCCGCCACGAATCCCCCCGCCTCTCGCGCCTGCTCGACAAGGCTTTCGCCATGGCTTTCAAGGGCCTGGTCTATGCCCAGATCTGGGAAGACCCGGTGGCGGACATGGATGCGCTGCAGATCGGACCGGAAAGCCGCATCATCACCATCGCCAGCGGCGGCTGCAATGCACTGAGCTACCTGACGGCCAACCCGCACTCGATCACCTGCGTCGACCTCAACACCGCGCACATCGCCCTCAACAAGCTCAAGCACGCCGCGGTGCGCCACTTGCCGGACTATGCGAACGTGCGCCGCTTCATCGCCGAGGCCGATCATCCTTCCAACGTCGAGACCTACTCTCTGCTGCTCGCCCCCCATCTCGACGAGGCCACGCGCCGCTATTGGGAAGGCCGCGACATCGTCGGCCGCCGTCGGATCGGCGCCTTTACCCGGGGTATCTACAAGCACGGCCTGCTCGGCAACTTCATCGGCCTCGCCCACATCCTTGCCAGGCTGTACCGGATCGATCCGGCCGAGATCCTCGGTGCAGGATCGCTCGAGGACCAGCGCCGCGTCTTCGACGAGCGGTTCGCGCCCATCTTCGAACGGCGCCTCGTGCGCTGGCTGACCAATCACCCCGCCTCGCTGTTCGGGCTTGGCATTCCCCCCGCGCAGTACACCGCTCTGGCCGGCGAGCAGCGCATGGCCGACGTCCTGCGCGCCCGGCTCGAAAAGCTGGCGTGCCACTTTCCGGTCAACGACAACTACTTCGCCTGGCAGGCCTTCGGACGCGGCTACGGGCGCGGCGCGGAGCACCCGCTGCCGCCGTACCTGCAGCGCGGCAACCTGCCCCTCGTGCGCGAACGGCTCGACCGGCTCACCGTGCGCCACGCCAATTTCACCCAGGTCCTCGCCGAAGCCGACGATGTATCCTACGACCGCTACATCCTGCTCGACGCGCAGGACTGGATGACCGACGGGCAACTGGCCGAGCTATGGAGCCAGATCTCCCGCACTGCCCGACCGGGCTCGCGCGTGCTGTTCCGCACGGCCGCCGAGCCCTCGCTGCTGCCGGGCCGCGTGCCCGACGCCATCCTCGATCGCTGGGAATACCGCGAGGCGGAGTCGCAGGCCGCGACGCGAGCCGACCGTTCCTCGATCTATGGCGGCGTCCACCTCTACGCGTTGCGCCCGTGACCGGTTCGACACCTGCGACCGACCATGCCGCGCTGATGGACAGGGTCTATCGCGGCCAGCGCCACATTTACGACCTGACGCGCAAGTACTACCTGTTCGGCCGCGACCGGCTGATCGACGAACTCGAATGCCGCGCCAGTCACGCCGTACTCGAACTGGGCTGCGGCACCGGACGCAACCTGCAGCTCATCGCCCGACGCTGGCCCGGCGTGCAGTGCCACGGCCTCGATATCTCCGCCGAAATGCTCAAGAACGCCCGCAAGCGGCTTGGCTTTTCCGGTCACCTGGCACTCGGCGATGCCACCTGCTTCGATGCACGCAACCTGTTCGGACGCGAGGGCTTCGATCGCGTCGTCCTGTCCTATGCACTCTCGATGATCCCGGGCTGGGAAGCCGCACTGGAGCAAGCGGTCGCGGCGCTGGCCCCGGGCGGCTCCGTGCGCATCGTCGACTTCGGAGACCTCTCAGGCCTACCGACGCCGCTCGCCGGGGGATTGCGCAAGTGGCTGGCGCATTTCCACGTCACCCCGCGCGTGGAGCTGCAAACGGTGTGCGCCCGGATTGCGAACGACAGGCGCCTGAAACTGGAGCACATGCGCGGGCCGCTCGGCTATTACCAGATGGTGCATATCTCGCGCTGAGCCTATAGCGCGGCGATGAGCAATGCATCCCCCCGCAAGCCGACCGCCGAGGGCGTCAGCCTCGCCGCGCGCAAGGTCGGCGAAATCCTGCCCATGACTCCCCTGCTCCCGCTCGAGGTCGAGGGCACGACGATCTGGTGCAAGGCCGAGTGCCTGCAACCGGTCGGCGCCTTCAAGATCCGCGGCGCCTGGCATCGCCTGACGGCGTTGTCCGGGGACGAGCGCAAGCGCGGTGTCATCGGCGTGTCGAGCGGCAACCACGCCCAGGGGGTCGCCTGGGCCGCGCGCGAACTGGGCATCGCCGCAACCATCGTCATGCCTCTCGACGCACCGCAGGTGAAGCTCGCGAACACCCGCGCGCTGGGCGCAGAAGTCGTGCTCTACGACAGGCCGGGCGGCGAGGACCGCGACGAAGTGGCCGAGCGCCTTTCTGCAGAGCGCGGCGCCACCCTCGTCCATGCCTTCGGCGACCCGTGGATCATCGAGGGTCAAGGCTCCGTCGGGATCGAGATTGCCCGGCAGATGGACGGTGCGCCCGATCTCCTCGTCACACCTTGCGGCGGCGGCGGTCTTGCCGCAGGCCTTGCCCTCGCCTGCCCCGATTCGCGCGTGATCCCGGTCGAACCGGAAGGGTGGGACGACGTCTGCCGCAGCCTTGAAGCGGGCGAGATCGTCCCGGTTTCACGCGATGCGCCGCCTACCGCCTGCGATGCCCTGCAGACGCCCGCAACACGACCGGTCAATTTCGAAGTGCTCAAGGCACGTTGCCCCTTCGGCCTTGTCGCCACACCTGCGGAAATTCGGGCCGCGCAGCGTCTGGCATTCCAGAAACTGCGCCTTGTCGTCGAGCCGGGCGGTGCGGCGGCACTGGCCGCCGTTCTGGCGGGCAAGGTCGAACTGGCGCCGCGCACCGCAATCGTACTGTCCGGCGGCAATACCGATGCCGCTAGCTTTGCCGCGGTACTCGCCGGGAACGATTGACAAGTTCCCCGTCTCGGCAGACGCTTAGGCACTGGCAGAGGGGGAAATCTAATGATCGGAATGGCGATACTGCAACCGGTGGTGGCGCTGGCCGCTTGGACCATGATCATGTGGTTCTGGCTCTACGGCACCCGCATTCCGGCCCTCAGCGCCGCCAAGGTCGATCCCGAGGAACTGGTCAACGATCCCGCGCTGACGCTCGACAACATCCTGCCGGCGCAGGTGCAGTGGAAGGCCCACAATTACAACCACCTGCACGAAGCGCCGACCGTCTTCTATGCCGTAGCGATCACCCTTGCCATCATCGGCCAGGGCGACGGGCTCAATGCCCAGATCGGCTGGGCCTACGTTATCCTGCGGGTGATCCATTCGATCGTGCAGTCGACGATCAACAGGGTCACCCTGCGCTTCGGGATCTTCGCGCTCTCGAGCTTCTGCCTGATGTTCCTCGTCGCACGCGCGGCCCTCGCCATGTTCTGAGGCCCGGCAGGCTCTGGACCGAGGCGCCGAATCGGCATATTGTACTTTCAAGAAACAATGAATTTGGGAGTTCGAGCGTGGCAGCTGGTCGCTCTTTTCCGGCTATCAAGCCGGGAAAATACGCCTTCTTCGGCGTAGTGGTCTTCTTCATCCTGCTGACCCTGACCTCGCTGGTGGACAAGGTCCTCCAAACCGGGTGGGGCCTGAACTGGTACACATTCTTCGTCGGGTTCATCGCCAGCGCCTGGGGCATCGTTTCCTACCAGCTTTGCGCTTCCTGCCTGGGATGGACGAAGCGGCGCGACTGAACCCTCGGCCGCCCGCCAACCGGCACGGCCGTCACCGAATGCCCTGCCTCACTCCGTCTTGCATCACACCCCACTGCATAACATTGCAGCTTCGCGTGATGCGCGCCTGCTGCTAAGGCGTGGCGCATGGATTTCGACGACCAGCTCCGCCGCTACTTCGGCACCGAGGACCTCACCACCATTGCCCCGACCACGCTGGAGGTCGGGATCGACCGCATGAAGGTCGACTTCGGGATGGAGAAGGACCGCAGCCGCAAGTTCGCGCTGTGGACGCTGATGTACATGTTCGGCGCTGCGCCCGACCTCGACATCGCCTTCAAAAGCGAGGAAGACCGCGAGGCCGCGCGCGACTTCATGGACATGATGGCCAAGGCCGCCGGAGAATAGCGCAGCAGCGGCCCAGGCCGCCCGCGCCCGCTCAGTCCCTTACGAACAGGCTCGCCAGCTCGACGTGCGTCGACCAGCGGAACTGGCCAACCGGGCGCAGTTCGCCGAGCCGGAACCCCGCCTCGATCAGCCGTGCGGCATCGCGCGACCAGCTCGACGGGTTGCAGGAAATGTAGACCACCCGCCCGACGCTCGATTCGGCGATGCAATCCACCTGTTCGCGCGCGCCGGCGCGCGGCGGATCCAGCAGAACGGCGGCGAACTTGCCCAACTCGTCCGCCTGCAGCGGATTGCGGAACAGGTCGCGGTGAACGGCGAAAACCGGTTGCTGCGAACGATCCGCAGCGGCCTTGCAGGCAAGGTGCGCATCGCGCGCGGCCTCTGCAGCCAGCACCTTCGTGTCCGGCCCGGCCAGTGCGAAAGCGAAAGTGCCCAGCCCGGAGAACAGGTCCGCGACCGTCGGCATCCCGGCAAGCCATTCCTTCGCTGCGCCGACCAGCGTCTCCTCGCCGTCGAGCGTTGCCTGCAGGAAGCTGCCCGGAGGGAACGGCACCGAGACTTCGCCCAGCTTTACCGTGACCGGCTCGGGCTCCCAGACGACCTCATGCCCATAGCCGCCGTCCATGGTCAGGCGCGCAAGGCCATGGTCCCGCGCGAAGTCGAGCATGGCCTCGGTCGCCGCGAGCCCCTCTGTGGCCAGGCCCTTCACGCCAAGGTCAACGCCCTGCTCGACCAGCGTCATTTCGATATCGGCAGCCATGCGCGGCATGGCGCCGCCCTTTTCCGCGCGCCGTCCCTGCTTCCCGCCCTTCTTCGGCTTGGCCGCGCCCTTGCCCATCGTGATCAGCAGCTTGCGCAAGGGTGCAAGAAGCGCCGCAAGCTCAGGCGCCATCACATGGCATTCCTCCAGCTCGACAAGCCGGTGCGAACGCGCCTCGCGGAAACCGACGACGATGCGGCCACCCGAACTTTCCGCACGCAGCGACACGCGGCGGCGGCTCATCGGCGGCGAGAGATGCGGCGGCGTGATCGTCTCGGCGCCCAGCTCCTGCGAGACCGAGGCATTGGCCACGCGCGCCTCGACGAACGCGGCAAGGCTCTCTTCGTCGAGCTGCTGCAGCTGGCAGCCACCGCAACGGCCGAAATGGCGGCACGGCGGCTCCACGTGGTGCGGTCCCCATTCCAGGGTGCCGTCCTCGCGCAGCAGGTCCCCCGGGGCGGCACCCCAGGCAAATCGGCCACTTGCGGTAACGCCATCGCCCTTGGAGGCGATGCGCAGGATTTCTTCGGTTTCGCTCACAGACAGGCCGCTAGCGCAGCCGGTATCCTCTCGGCAAGCTGTCCGGCCGTGAAAGCCGGCGGACAAACCCGCGCAGCCTCGCCGTGGAGCCATATGCCCTCGCAGGCTGCCTCGAAGGCGGGCACTCCGCTCGCAACGCGGCTGGCAATGGCCCCGGCAAGCACGTCCCCGGTTCCGGCGGTCGAAAGCCACGCAGTTGCGCGCGGCGCGCAGGCCAGACGGCCATCGGGCGCGGCGATGACCGTATCCGGCCCCTTGGCAACCACGACCATACCGCTTTCCGCCGCCAGCGCGAGGGCGCGCTCGGGCCGCGAACCGCTGCCATCGAGGTCGAAGGCACGTTCGAGCGCAACCATTTCGCCTTCATGGGGCGTGGCGATCGTCGCCGCCTGCCGCTCGGCAAGTTGGCGCGGACCAAGCAGGATCAGCGCGTCGGCATCGACCACGGCAGGCACCGCATCGGCGAGTGCGATCGCCAATCTCTCGCGCGCCAGAGCGTTGCGGCCGAGGCCCGGGCCAACCAGAACTGCGCTGTTGCGGTCGTCGGCCAGCACATCGGACAGCGCGCCGGTATCGACAACGAGATCGGCAGGCGCATTGCGCTTGCTGTCGGCAAAGAGTTTCACATAGCCCGCGCCCGCGCCCTGCGCCGCTATGCTGGCAAGGATCGCCGCGCCCGGCATGGCCCCGCCCACGACGGCGAGAAGTCCGCGCTTGTACTTATGCGAATCCGGGGCCGGTGCGCCAATTGTCGGGCGCGCAACCGCGACGGCAGCACCCTCGACCGGCTCGACGCCGATCGGGACCAGCCGCAAGGCCCCCATGCGCGCCGAAGCAGGCATCAGGAAATGCGCGAACTTCCAGGCCCCCAGGGCAATCGTCAGGTCGTACTGCGGCAGGCACTCGTTGAGCAACATGCCGCTATCGGACTGGACCCCGCTCGGCAGGTCGACCGCCACCGACAGGCGGTGCGATGCCGCCAGCACGTTGACGATGGCCGCGTGCTCCGCGGTCAGGGGACGTGCTAGGCCGCTGCCGAACAGGCAGTCCACGAAGACGTCGCCTTCGAGCCGGGCATCGCCGCCAAGGCCATCGAGGGCGATCACTTTGCCCTTGTAGAGCGTCCGCGCATTTCGGGCGGCGTCCGTCTTAGGCTCGGTTGCGGCGATGACCACGGCATCGCCCCCGCGCTCGCGGATCGCCTCGGCAATCACATAGCCGTCGCCGCCGTTGTTGCCCGGACCGCACAGGACCGTGACCTTGTGCTGTCCGGCCAACCGCCAGACCCAGTCAGCAGCTCCGCGCCCCGCCACCTGCATCAGCTCGTCGACCGATGTCCCGGCATCGATCAGCGCCTGTTCGGCATCGCGCATCTGCGCGACAGTGAGGATCTGGTCAGTTTGCGTCAGATTGCAGTGCGTCTGTTCGCTGGACATCAGGTTCTCCGGTGGCATCCTGCATCGGTCGCACCTTCGCAGGGAAGACATAGCGGTCCGTGCCCACGGTTACGTCGAGCGAACCATCCCTGAGCGCGGTCACCGCCTCGTCCGCACCGTCGGCCACGGCAACGCCGCGCCCGTCGGTCAGCACTTCGAAGCGGCGAAAGGCGCCATCGGGATGATGCACGACGAGCATGAGCTTGCCGTCGACCTCGTCGCGCTCAACCGCGCAAACATCGGCCAGATTGTCAGCCCCGCTCACCGCGCAGGCGACGTGATCGGCGCCTGCGGCCGTTGCGGGCGCCTGCGGCTCCCCGCCCGAGCAGGCTACGAGCGCGAGGAACGGCAAAAGCGCGAGCGCGCCACGCGAAAGTCCGTCAACCACCGCGCAGTGCGCCATGCGGATCAGCTCCGCTTGAGCTGGCTTACGTCGCGCACTGCGCCGCGTGCGGCACTGGTGGTCATTGCCGCATAGGCCTGCAGTGCGACCGAAACCTTGCGCTTGCGCGGATGGACCGGCGCCCAGGCGTCGGCCCCGCGCGCTTCCATCCTGGCGCGACGCGTAGCCAGTTCCTCGTCCGAGATCTTGAGCGAGATGGAGCGGCCCGGAATGTCGATCTCGATCACGTCGCCGTTCTCGACCAGACCGATCGCCCCGCCTTCGGCCGCTTCGGGCGAAACGTGGCCGATCGACAGGCCCGAAGTACCGCCCGAGAAGCGTCCGTCGGTGATCAGCGCACAAGCTGCGCCGAGGCCCTTCGACTTGAGGTAGCTGGTCGGATAGAGCATTTCCTGCATGCCCGGTCCGCCCCGCGGTCCTTCGTAGCGGATGACGACAACGTCGCCGGCAACCACTTCGCCGCCGAGAATTCCGGCAACCGCCGCATCCTGGCTTTCATAGACCCGCGCCGGGCCGGTGAACTTAAGGATGCTGTCGTCCACGCCCGCCGTCTTCACGATGCAACCGTCGAGCGCGACATTGCCCGACAGGACAGCAAGGCCGCCGTCCTGGCTGAAGGCATGTTCCTTGGAACGGATCACGCCGCCTTCGCGGTCGATATCCAGTTCCTTCCAGCGGCGCGACTGGCTGAACGCGGTCTGCGTGGGCACGCCTCCCGGAGCCGCCTTGAAGAATTCCTGCACCGAGGCGTCCTTGGTGCGCACGATGTCCCAGCGCTCCAGCGCATCGCCAAGGGTGCGGCTGTGAACGGTGGGCAGATCGCGATGGATCAGTCCGGCCCGGTCCAGCTCGCCGAGGATCGCCATGATGCCGCCGGCGCGGTGAACGTCTTCCATGTGGACGTCGGACTTGGCCGGAGCGACCTTGGACAGGCACGGCACCTTGCGCGAGAGCCGGTCGATGTCGGTCATGGTGAAGTCCACGCCGGCTTCGTATGCCGCGGCAAGCAGGTGCAGCACAGTGTTGGTCGAACCGCCCATGGCGATGTCGAGGCTCATCGCGTTCTCGAAGGCGCCGAAGCTGGCGATCTTGCGCGGCAGGACGCTTTCGTCCTCCTGCTCGTAGTAGCGGTGGCACAGGTCGACGACCAGACGGCCCGCCTCGCGAAACAGCTTCTCGCGGTCGGCATGGGTGGCCAGCACCGAACCGTTGCCCGGCAGCGAAAGGCCCAGCGCTTCGGTGAGGCAGTTCATCGAGTTGGCCGTGAACATGCCCGAGCACGAACCGCAAGTCGGACAGGCCGAACGCTCGATCGCGGTGACTTCCTCGTCGGTGTAGCTCTCGTCGGCAGCGGCGACCATGGCATCGACCAGGTCGAGCGCATGTTCCTTGCCCTTGAGGACGACCTTGCCCGCTTCCATCGGCCCGCCCGAAACGAAGACCGCCGGAATGTTCAGACGCAGCGCGGCCATGAGCATGCCCGGGGTGATCTTGTCGCAGTTCGAGATGCACACCAGCGCGTCTGCGCAGTGGGCATTGGCCATGTACTCGACACTGTCGGCGATCAGGTCACGGCTCGGCAGCGAGTAGAGCATGCCGTCGTGACCCATGGCGATGCCGTCGTCGACCGCGATGGTGTTGAATTCCTTGGCAACGCCCCCCGCGGCCTCGATCTCCCCGGCGACGAGCTGGCCAAGGTCCTTGAGGTGGACGTGACCGGGCACGAACTGGGTGAAGGAATTGACCACGGCAATGATCGGCTTGCCGAAATCGCCGTCCTTCATGCCGGTCGCGCGCCACAGGCCACGGGCACCGGCCATGTTGCGGCCGTGGGTGGAAGTGCGGGAACGATAGGCAGGCATCAGCGAAACTCCGGTCGAAACAGGCGCCCCACAGGGCGCATAGATACTTGGTGCGCCCCCTACGCCATATGCGGCCGCAGCCGAAGCGAAAAAATAACATGAACTGCGCCCGCACAGCACCCTTTCTTGCGCGGCCGGCCCCCACGGCGATTGCTCACAGGCAATTCACAGGCCGGTTTTGGCCACCGGGCGCCATGCTGCTATTATGGCTCCATGGACATGCCGGAACCCCTTACCCTCGCACCCGAGGAGCAAGAGTGGCTCGATCTGGCCAGGGGATGGATCAAGGGCCACTTCGCCAACAACCCCGACGAGGCCTATGGTACGATCGAGGGCAAGCTGGCCGTGATCCGCGCCAATCTGGCGCAAGGGTGGGTCGGCCCCGAAGACACCTGGAAGCTGCAGTCGCTGGGAATCGCCATGGGAGACGCGCTGGCGCAGGACCTCATGCTCGACTGGGTCACGGTGGACGACGAGTATGGCCGCCAGCCCGCGCTCAACTGGCCGGGCACCAGCATCCTGTGCTTCCCGGTCACGATGATCTCGCAGCGCGTCGAGGAAGGCGAGCGGGTCGACATCGACATGATGTACGAACAGACGCGCGAACAGCTGAACGAGATCGCCTTCGGCGGCGAGGCGGAATAGCGCAAAGGGAGAGCTTTGCCACGGTCAGGCTAAGCCTGCCGAAACCTTCGGTCGCGTCCCCAACCCTACTCCAGCCCGATCGCCACCTGATTGCAGATGCGCGTCAGGCGCTCGGCCCACTCCTCCTGCCCGGCATCGTCGGCGATCAGGTCCTGCCGCACTTCGAGGTAGAGGTAGGGGCGCCCCTCGCTTTCGACGTGGCGGCAGATCGTCGAGTTATAGATCTTGCCCGAGTAGGGAAGCTGGTCTCCGACGATCAGGCCGTCCGCCTCCAGCAAGGGCTCGGCAAGGCGCGCGCCGCGATCGTCCTCGTCGTAGAGCAGGCCGCAGTGCCAGGGGCGCTCCTCGTCCGGCCGGGTTTCCAGCGCCGGGGTGAAGCTGTGCAGGATCAGGGTCAGTGCCTGCGGGGTGCCGTGAAGGATCTCTCCCAGCGCGTCGTGAAAGGGGCGATGGAAGCGCGCCAGTCGCGATTCCCGGTCGATGTCGAGATTGCCGGGAATGACGCGGCCGTCGCTCTTTTCGGGGATCGCGGCAGGGTCGCTCTCGTCTCGGTTGGTGTCGCACACGAGGCGGCTGACATTGCCGAGAAAGGCGGCCGTGCCGGTATTGCGCGCCATCTTCTCCGCGATCCCGGCAACGCCGATGTCGATGGCGATGTGCTCGTCCATCAGCGGCGCATCGATGCCGAGCGCGATGTCCTCCGGAACGCGGTTCGAGGCATGATCGGCAACGACGAGGATGCCGCCGAAACGCGGGGTTCCGACGATACGATAGGCTTCGTGAATCAACGCAGGGCTCCGGTCATCTGCCAGTATTCGGGATGGTCGCGCGCAATCGCCTCGGCAGCGGCCAGCATGGCATCGCAGCTGTCGTAGAGGGCAAAACAGGTCGCGCCCGAGCCGGACATGCGGGCGAGGAAGGGTTCTGTGCGCTTCAGGGCCGCCAGCACATCGGCCACCTGCGGACAGATGCCGATGGCCGGGTCCTCCAGGTCGTTGCGCCCGCAAAGCGCAATCTCGCGCAGCGAGCCTTTCGGCATCGCCCCGCGATCCTTGCCGTCCCACGCCTTGAACACCGGCCCGGTCGGCACCGGCACGCGCGGATTGACGAGCAGGACCGGGCACCCGGCGAGATCGTTTTCGGCCACTTCTTCCAGTTCGGTTCCGGTCCCCGTACCAATGCACGGCCGCGAGAGGACGCAGGCCGGCACGTCCGCGCCCAGCTTCGCCGCCTTCGCCTGCCAGTCGTCCGGCAGGCCCCGGGCCCGCTCGACCATGCGGAACACCGCGCCCGCGTCCGCCGACCCACCGCCCAGCCCCGCCGCGACAGGCAGGCGCTTGTCGAGATCGACCGCCCAGCCCTTGCCATGCGGCAGGGCCTTGAGCGCCTTGGCGACGATATTGCCGAAGGGATCGTCGATCTTCCCGGCGAATTCGCCGTGCGTCGTCAGGTGGTCGCGATCCGCGGGGGAGGCAGAGAGACGGTCGCCGTCATCGACGAAGGCGAAGAGGGTCTCCAGCTCGTGATAGCCGTCCTCACGACGCCTGCGCACGTGCAGCGCGAGGTTGATCTTCGCATAAGCGGTTTCGGAAAGAGTCATCGCCCCCTCCCTGAAACGAGTGAAGCGCCGGAGCAACCCCCGACGCTTCACTGTCATTGCGCTATGATCCGAAAATCACATGTTCGGATAGTTCGGGCCACCGCCGCCTTCGGGCGTGACCCATTCGATGTTCTGGGTCGGGTCCTTGATGTCGCAGGTCTTGCAGTGGACGCAGTTCTGCGCGTTGATCTGCAGGCGCGGCCCCGCGCCGTCCGGATCGACGAACTCGTACACGCCGGCCGGGCAGTAGCGCGCTTCCGGCCCGGCATAGACCGGCAGGTTGATCGCCGTCGGCACCGTCGGGTCCTTGAGGCGCAGGTGACAGGGCTGCTCTTCCTCGTGGTTGGTGAACGAGTAGGACACGCTGGTCAGGCGATCGAAGCTGATGACGCCGTCGGGCTTGGGATATTCGATCGGCTTGTACAGATCGGCCCGCTGCAGCGTCGAGGCGTCGGTGTGGTGCTTCATCGGCTTGGCGAGACCGAAGCCGAACAGGGTGCGCAGCCACATGTCCGCACCGGCAAGGATCGTGCCCAGTTCGCCGCCCCACTTGGCAACCATCGGCTCGGCGTTCTGCACGAGCTTGAGTTCCTTGGCGATCCAGCTTTCGCGCACGGCGGTGTCGTATTCCATGAGCGCGTCCTGCTCACGGCCCGCCTTGATCGCAGCGGCGATCGTCTCGGCGGCGAGCATGCCCGACTTCATCGCGGTGTGCGTACCCTTGATGCGCGGCACGTTGACGAAACCGGCAGAGCAACCGGCCAGCACGCCGCCCGGGAAGGCAAGCTGCGGCACCGACTGCCAACCGCCCTCGTTGATCGCACGCGCGCCATAGGCCACGCGCTTGCCGCCCTCGAGGATCTTGCGGATTTCCGGGTGCTGCTTCCAGCGCTGGAATTCCTCGAAGGGGTAGACATAAGGGTTCTTGTAGTCGAGCGCGGTCACGAAGCCGAGCGAGACCTGGTTGTTGGCCTGGTGGTACAGGAAGCCGCCGCCCCAGGAATCGCTCTCGCTGAGCGGCCAGCCCTGGGTGTGGATGACGCGGCCCGGCGCGTGCTTGTCGGGATCGATGTCCCACAGTTCCTTGATGCCAAGGCCATAGATCTGCGGCTCGCAGTTCGCCTCGAGGTCGTACTTGGCCTTGAGACGCTTGGTCAGGTGACCGCGCGCGCCTTCGCAGAAGACGGTATACTTGCCGAGCAGGTTCATGCCCGGCTGGAAGTCGTCCTTGGGGTTACCTTCCCGGTCGACACCCATGTCGCCGGTCTGGACACCGATCACCGCGCCGTTGTCGTCGTAAAGGATTTCGGCAGCCGGGAAGCCGGGGAAGATCTCGACTTCGAGTTCCTCGGCCTTTTCGGCAAGCCAGCGGCACAGGTTGCCCAGCGAGCCGGTGAAGTTGCCTTCGTTCGACATGAAGGGCGGCATCAGGATCTCGGGCATCGAGACCTTGCCCTTCTTGGTCAGGTGCCAGTGCAGGTTGTCGGTCACCGGCGTTTCGGCCAGCGGACAGCCGTCATCGGCCCAGCCCGGAAGCAGTTCGTCCAGCGCCTTGGGATCGATGGTCGCACCCGAAAGGATGTGGGCGCCGATCTCGGAACCCTTCTCCAGAACGCAGACCTGCAATTCGGGATCAACCTGCTTGAGCCGGATCGCCGTCGACAGGCCTGCCGGACCGCCGCCGACGATGACGACGTCATATGGCATCTCTTCACGTTCAATCATGGGGGCCCCCAACTCCGATCCTGTTATTCGGTATCAACTTAGTCGTACGATTAATTTCTCTTGTGCCTTGATTGCTCGTCGCCGACAGGTCAAGACCCCGGCGATGGTTCAAGCCACGAATACGCAATTTCTGGACGAAATCACAGGCGCGCTCGACTGGTGGCGGGGCGCGGGTGTGGAATATGCCTTCCTCGACGAGCCGCGCCAATGGCTGGCCCCGCCCGAAGACGAACTGGCCGACGCCTCCGCATCGCAGCGTCCCCGCCGCGCACCGGTCGAACAGGCGGAAGTGGCACCGCCGCCCAGCCGCTTCGACCCCGCGGCGCTGCCCGGCGACCTGGCCGCCTTCGGCCAGTGGTGGCTGAGCGAGCCCCTGCTCGACGATGGCTCCACCGAGGGCAGAATGCTGCCTCGGGGCCAGGCGGGCGCGAAACTGATGGTCGTCGTCGATATGCCGGAGCCCGACGACAGCGAGGCACTGCTTTCCGGACCGCAAGGCCGTCTGCTCGATGCCATGCTGGCCGCATTCGGTACGCGCCGCGACGATATCTACCTCGCAAGCGCCCTGCCCCGCGCCGCACCGGCGCCAGACTGGCCGGCGATGAACGAACGCGGGCTTGGACAAGTCCTCGTTCACCACATCAATCTGGTGGCGCCTGAGCGGCTTATCGTACTGGGAACAAACGTTCTACCGCTCATCGGGCACGAATTGCCGCAACGCTCTGCCGTTTTGCACACATTCGATCATGAAGGAGGAACGATACCTCTGCTTGCTTCGAGGGGGCTACCCGCACTGCTGGCGCAGCCGCGTTGGAAAGCCGTTCTCTGGCAGGCCTGGCTCAAGTGGACGGCCGGCTGAACCGGCCCAGCGCAGACACCACGCGGGCAGGTTGCGCCGGAACGGTCCGGGCTGCACCGGACAGGCAGAGTGATCGAACGATCGGGGATGCGAATTTTGAGTAAACTTGCCAAGGCAGGATGGATCGCCGGTATCGCCATCGCGTGCACCGCGACAGTGGCGACCGCTCCTGCATATGCGAACAGTGCCGCCGTCGACTATTTCCGCACCCGGGCGGACCGCACCGCCGTGCCGTCGCTACTGAGCCAGGACGACCGCGCCTACTACAAGCAGGTGTTCGACGCGATCGACGCCAAGAACTGGTCCAAGGTCCAGCAGATGCTGTCCGAGCGGCCCGATGGTCCGCTGCACCAGCAGGCCCGCGCCGAGTACTATCTTGCCGCTGGTTCCCCGAAGATCGAACTGCCCGACCTGCAGGATTGGCTGGCCAAGGGCACGGAGCTTCCCGGCGCCGACCAGATCTCCCGCCTCGCCCTGAAGCGCGGGGCCGATGCGATCCCCGACCTGCCCACCGAACAGCAGTTCGCCCGCCTGCCCTCGATGACCAAGCGCACCCGTCCCGCCTCGATCAGCGACGGAACGATGCCCGAGGCGATTTCCTCCAGCATCCTCGAGCGCATCAAGAACGATGACCCGATGGGCGCGCGCGTCCTGCTCGATGGGATCGATGCCGGACTGAGCAATTCGGCGCGCGCCGAATGGCGCCAGCGTGTCGCCTGGAGCTTCTACATCGAGAACCAGGACACATCGGCCTACCAGATGGCACAACTGGCTGCCCTGGGCACCGGCCCGTGGGTAGGTGAGGCATGGTGGACAGCCGGCCTCGCCGCATGGCGCCTTGGCGACTGCGACGCCGCCAGCGACGCCTTCGCCAAGGCCGCGAAAGCGTCCGAGAATGCGGAACTGACTTCCGCTTCCTATTACTGGCAGAGCCGCGCCCTCGTACGCTGCCGCCGCCCCGACCTTGCCACGGAACCCCTGCGCATGGCGGCGAAGCGCGACGAGACGCTTTACGGCATGCTGGCGAGCGAACAGCTCGGCGTGCACCTGCCCGAACAGCACGCCGGCGCTGACTTCACCCAGACCGACTGGCAATCGCTGCGCAACAACACCAATGTGCGTGCTGCCGTGGAACTGGCCGAAATCGGCGAGGTCGGCCTCGCCGACGAAGTCCTGCGCCATCAGGCGCGCATCGGCGATCCTAAACAGTACGAACCGCTCTCGCGCCTTGCACGCGACCTCGGCCTTCCTTCGACCCAGCTGTGGATGGCCTACAATGCGCCGCGCGGCGGCAAGCCCGAGCCGGCTACCCGCTTCCCCACACCGAAGTGGACGCCCATCGGCGGCTGGAAAGTCGATCCGGCGCTCGTCTATGCCCATGCGCTGCAGGAATCGATCTTCCAGACCAGCGTCGTCAGCCCCGCCGGCGCGCGCGGCCTGATGCAGATCATGCCCTCGGCCGCACGCGACCATGCGTCAGACATCGGCGTATCCGGATCGCCCAGCGATCTCAACAAGCCCGAAATCAATCTCGCCTTCGGCCAGCGGCATCTCGAAATGCTGAAGAGCGCGTCGGGGACGCAGGGCCTGCTGCCCAAGGTCATGGCAGCCTACAACGCAGGGCTCGCGCCGATCACGCGGTGGAACACCGAGATCAAGGACGACGGCGATCCGCTGCTCTGGATGGAATCGATTCCCTACTGGGAAACCCGTGGCTACGTGAACATTGTCCTGCGCAATTACTGGATGTACGAGCGCCAGGCGGGTGGCGTTTCGGAAAGCCGGGTGGCGCTCGCTCAGGACATGTGGCCGACTTTCCCCGAACTGGCCGGGTCGAAGGCCGTGCGCATGGCAGCGAACGGAGCGATCTTGCGTGGCCATTGATCTCGAGCGGACTTTCAAGCCGATAAATATTGCCCTTCTGACAGTATCCGACACCCGAGGCCCCGAAGACGACACGTCGGGCGACATTCTCGAACAGCGGATCCGGGATGCCGGCCACAAACTGGTCGAGCGGGCCATCGAACGCGACGATGCAGGTCGCATCGTCAACCGGCTGAACAACTGGATCGACGATCGCGGCATCGACGCCATCATCTCGACCGGCGGCACCGGCCTCACCGGCCGCGACGTCACGCCAGAGGCGCTCGACAAGATCAAGGACAAGGAAATTCCGGGCTTCGGGGAGCTGTTCCGCTGGCTTTCCTACAAGACCATCGGCACCTCGACCGTGCAGAGCCGCGCCTTGGCCGTGGTTGCGCGCGGGACCTACATCTTCGCCCTGCCCGGATCGAACGGCGCGGTGAAGGACGGCTGGGATGGCATTCTGGCCGAACAGCTCGACAGCCGTAACCGGCCCTGCAACTTCGTCGAGCTGATGCCGCGCCTGCGCGAAGTCTGACCGCCACTCACCGGCTTCATCGACATACCGGCCCGCACCACCTCGCCCTTGTGCGAGTAGGCTACCTGAACCTGCAGACCTAGCGTCTCACCCGAAAAGACATTGGGAGAGAGTGCGATGGCAACTGTGACGGCGAACCGTCCCGACCATGTTCCTGCAGACCGGGTTGTCGATTTCGACATCTTCGCCCCGCCCGGCGCGGAGGACGATTACTTTGCGGCCTGGGCGTCAGTACGCGGAGACCATGCACTTGTCTGGACCACGGCCAACGGCGGCCACTGGATCGCCGCCGATGGCGAGACGACGCGCAGGCTCTGGAACGATGCCGAGAACCTGTCCAACGAGGCGCTGGCAGTAACCCCGGGTCTTGGCGAAGCGATGGAGTTCATCCCGCTCCAGCAGGACGCCCCCGAGCACAAACCGTTCCGTATGGCGGTGATGAAGGGCTTCGCCAACAACCACGTCGTCGCGATGGAGCCGCTCATCCGCGAGGTCGCGCGCGAACTGACCGCGCAGATCGCCCCGCACGGCGAATGCGAGTTCATGGAGGAATACGCCGAAGTCCTGCCGATCCACATCTTCCTCACCCTGATCGACGTGCCGACGCAGGACCGCCTGCGCCTTCGTCCGCTGGGCCAGCAGCTGACCCGGCCCGACGGTTCGATGACGGTCGAGCAATTGCGCGATGCGGCCGACGGCTACTTGCGCCCCTATATCGAGGAACGGCTGCGCAATCCCGGGCAGGACCTGTTCAGCCGCATTCTCTCCATCCCCATCGAGGGCCGCGCATGGACCTTCGACGAGGCCCAGCGCATGTGCCGCAACCTGCTTTTCGGCGGGCTGGACACGGTCGTCTCGATGTTCGGCAACATCGCCCTGCACCTTGCGCGCCATCCCGAGGACCAGGACCTGCTGCGGCAACGTCCCGAGCTGATCCCGCAGGCCGCAGACGAACTGATGCGCCGCTATCCGATGGTCTCGGTCACCCGCAATCTCGTGAGGGACGTAGAGATCGACGGCATCACGCTCAAGGCAGGCGATCTCGTCTACCTCAACAGCTCGATCCACAACCTCGACACGGCCTGCTTCGACAACCCCCACAAGGTCGATTTCGAACGCAATCTCCCGCCAGTGCGCCACACCACCATGGGTGTCGGCCCGCATCGCTGCGTGGGTGCGGGGCTCGCCCGGCTGGAGGCGATCCTGTTCATCGAGGAATGGCTCAAGGGCATTCCGCCGTTCCGGGTCAAGCCCGGCTCTCCTCCGCGGTACCGCGCAGGCAATGTCGGCGCCCTGACCGAGCTACGGCTTGAGTGGGACTGACCCGCTCAGGTAAACAGCGGTAGCTCGGCGACCTCGTCGTCGGTCATCGCGATGCGGAAAAGATCGCGCAGGAGACGCCCATAATCTCGCGGATCGTCGATAGTGCGCGTCTCGCTTGTGCCGTCACGATAGACCGTCAGCTGTCTTTCGCTGAGCGCTGCAAAACCACCCGGCAGGACAATGCTGGCGATATGCAGCGCGGTGAAGCGCGTATCGGGCCGCGTCGCAGTCCAGTGATTGCCCATCTCCAGGTCATCGGGAGCAACCTGCGTGAGGTCGAAGGCGTACTGCGGCTGCCAGTCGCCGTGCGGGGCACTGCGGCCATCGGTCGCACTCACCGGCCCGGCACGTTCGAGCCGCCATTCGCCCAGCAGCGAACCCGGTTCGCCCGCGCGCAGCAGGCGATGGCGGGCACCGTCCGACGTCCCCACTTCCGCGCAGTGTTCGAGCGGCAGAGGCGGCACGAAGCTGCCTCCGAAGCCCGCATCGGCAATCCACGGCTTGCCGTCGACTTGCACAAGGAGCAGCGTGTGCGTGCGCGGCGGAGCGACACCCTCGGGAATGCCGAGCAGGACCCGTGCCAGCAACGGGCGATTTTCAGAACCCAGCAGCGTGAGCATGTCCGCATAGAGGCGGTTCTGCTCGAAGCAGTAGCCACCCCGCTCGCGCACCACGAGCTTGTCGAACACCGACGCGCTGTCGATGCGGATGCCGCGTCCCAAGCGGATATCGAGATTCTCGAAACCGATGGCGCGCCGGTGCGCGAGCTGCAACTGGGCCAGCCCGCCCGCATCGAGGGCCGGCGCTTCGCTCAGGCCGATACGGCCAAGGTACTGTTCGAGTTCCATTCGCGGCGGAATGGCATGTTCACGCGGCCTTGGGCAAGCCTGTGAATAACTCGGGGATAACCGGTGCATGGACGGGGGAAATGCTGTGCGTGAACGGGGGACTATTCAGCGCCCCCTGTCCTCCCCTTGCGATACTGCCGATCAGGTAATGACGTCAGGCGCCGTGCGTCCGGTATGTTCCACGATGCCCGCAATCGCCTCGGCTGCCACGATCTGGTCGGCCAGCATCGCCCCGGTTTCCTCGTCGAGCCTTCCGTCTGCCGGTTCGTATCTTTCGAGATAGACGCGCAAGGTCGCGCCCTGCGTGCCGGTGCCGGAGAGACGAAAGACGATGCGCGAGCCGTCCTCGAACAGCACACGGATGCCCTGGTTCTCACTGACCGAACCGTCGACCGGGTCGGAGTAGGAGAAGCTGTCGGCCAACTTCACCGTCAGGGGGCCGAAGGCATGGCCCTTGAGCACGCCAAGGCTGTCCTTGATTTCAGCCATCAGGGCATCGGCGCCGTCCTTGGCGATCCCCTCGTAGTCGTGGCGGGCGTAGTAATTGCGACCGAACCGCGCCCAATGCTCTCGGGCAAGCTGATCGACCGGGATCTGCCTTGCCGCCAAAATGTTGAGCCACAGGAGCACGGCCCAAAGGCCGTCCTTCTCGCGCACGTGATCGGAACCCGTGCCCGCGCTCTCCTCGCCGCAGATCGTCACCTTGCCCGCATCCAGCAGATTTCCGAAGAACTTCCAGCCCGTCGGCGTCTCGAAACACGGCACGCCCAGCGCTTCGGCTACGCGGTCGGCCGCGGCGCTGGTCGGCATCGAACGGGCAATTCCGGCCAGGCGTCCCTTGTAGGCCGGCGCGATCTCGATGTTGGCTGCCAGCATGGCCAGCGAATCCGAAGGCGTGATGAAGCGACCGCGCCCGATGATCAGGTTGCGGTCCCCATCGCCATCGGAGGCAGCGCCGAGGTCGGGCGCGTCCTCACCCATCATCAGGTCATGAAGTTCCTTGGCGTGGATGAGGTTGGGGTCGGGATGATGACCGCCGAAATCCTCAAGCGGCGTGCCGTTGACGACGGTGCCCTTCGCGAAGCCCAGTCTGTTCTCGAGGATTTCGACGGCATAAGGGCCGGTCACCGCGCTCATCGCATCGAAGCGCATGGTGAACCCGTCCGCGACCGCCTTGCGGATTGCGGCGAAGTCGAACAGCTCTTCCATGAGGTCCGCATAGTCGGCGACCGGATCGATCACGCTGACCGTCATCCCTGCCACTTCGACATCGCCGATCCGATCGAGATCGATGTCATCGGCCTCCACGGTGAGCCAGCGGTCGATCTCCAGCGTGCGGGCGTGGATCGCCGTGGTCACGCCCTCCGGCGCGGGACCGCCGTTGGCGATATTGTACTTGATGCCGAAATCCTCGTCCGGACCGCCGGGGTTGTGGCTGGCCGAAAGGACCAGTCCACCGCTTGCCGTGTACTTGCGGATCACGTGGCTGGCTGCCGGGGTCGAGAGAATGCCGCCGCGCCCCACGAGCACCCGACCGTAGCCGTTCGCCGCCGCCATGCGGATCACCTGCTGGATGACCGTGCGGTTATGAAACCGGCCGTCTCCACCGATAACAAGCGTCGCCCCGGGATCACGCGTCACGGAATCGAAGACGGACTGGATGAAATTCTCGGCATAGTTCGCTTGCTGGAACACCTTCACCTTCTTGCGCAGGCCGGACGTGCCGGGGGCCTGTCCATCGAAGGGCTGGGTTTGAACCGTGACGATCTGGGTCAATCCGAAGTCTCCACCGGGATGAGCTGAACAGCATAAACCAAAAAGGGATGAACCGCGGGGCAGAACCACCGGCGGAACGGCGCGATTGCACCTGCGAACACTTTCATGGCGTTTCCATTGAAGTCAAACGCCCGATGGGATGACGCGAGTGCGCAATTGGCTGAATCGAAAAGGACCGGTTCCCGGACCGATCCGACTTCGGCTCACATGACCTTGTGCAACGTCAATACGATGCCAAGCGACACAAGCACGACGAGGATCGTCCCACCGGTGATGATCAGCGCCTTCGCCAACGGACTGCGCGGCGACGGCTCCGGAAGAGGAGAAGCGGCTCGTGCTAGGCTCCCAGGTGTCAAGGGATCGACCGCGATAGCGCCACTGACGATAACAGCATCGACATCGGGCACGCGGACTTGTTCTTCACCATCGTCCACGGTCGCATCCGGCTCTTTGGACGCAGGCGCCAGTTCTATGAATGCTGGCGCTGGCTCTTCCGGCTCCGCAGTCTTTTCCTGCTCCAGCAGGTAGGTCCGGTAGGCGCGCGCCAGTTCGGCACGCGGCGGAGATCCGGTGCGATTGCGGATGCTCTCGATACGCTGATTGACGGCACTCACCGAAATGCCGAGTTCGAACGCGATTTCCTTGCTCGTGCGATTTTCCGCCACGTATCCCAGGACTTCATGCTGCTTTGGCGTCAGACTGGGAAACACATCGAGCGGACTTGGCGCCCGATCGGCGCCGTCGTCACCCATGCCCCGCCCGACAGATAGTAATGTTCATGTATAAACCCCAGTTTCGCGCCGACACCCTTTCCCGGCACTTAACTTGTTGCATTATAAGGCTGACTTTGACTTCCTAGCAAGCCAAAGAGACGAAAAAATGTCCGGCCCGGTATCGTTTCTTCCGGGGCATAAAGCGGCGCCCATCCGCGCACCCGAATGTCGAGAAGGCGCACCGGACAAGAACACGCCTGGCAACATGGCACTGCAGGCTTTCCAAGGCCTTGGCGCGCCATCGGCCGGACGAGGAGCGCAAGAACGGCGCACCGGCTTCTGCAATTCCGCCTTGCCCGCCCTTGCCTTTCGCGCGCCCTGCCCCTAGCGGCACACGCGCGTCAGGTCTGAAGGAGTCGAACCATGGTCCCCCGTTATGCCCGCCCCGCGATGTCCGCGATCTGGGAACCCGAAGCCCGTTACCGCATCTGGTTCGAGATCGAGGCTCATGCCGCCGTCAAGATGGGCGAGCTTGGCGTCGTGCCGGAAAGCGCCGGCAAGGCCCTGTGGGACTGGTGGGCCACCAACCCGGTGATCGACGTTGCCGCGATCGATGCCATCGAGGCTGTCACCAAGCATGATGTCATCGCCTTCCTCGACTGGGTCGCCCAGCAGGTAGGCCCCGAAGCGCGCTTCATGCACCAGGGCATGACCAGCTCGGACGTTCTCGACACCACCCTCAACGTCCAGCTCGTCAAGGCTGCCGACATCCTGCTTGCCGACCTCGACGACCTGCTGGCCGCGATCAAGCGCCGCGCCGAAGAGCACAAATACACCCCGACCATCGGCCGCAGCCACGGCATCCATGCCGAACCGGTCACCTTCGGCCTCAAGATGGCCGAGGCCTATGCCGAGTTCGCCCGCTGCCGCAAGCGCCTCGTCGCCGCGCGCGAAGAAATCGCCACTTGCGCCATTTCGGGTGCCGTGGGCACATTCGCCAACGTCGATCCTTCGGTCGAAGCCTATGTCGCCGAGAAGATGGGTCTCGAGATCGAACCGGTTTCGACCCAGGTCATCCCGCGCGACCGCCATGCGATGTTCTTCGCCACCCTGGCCGTGATCGCCAGCTCGATCGAGCGCATCGCCGTCGAGGTTCGCCACCTGCAGCGCACCGAAGTGCTCGAGGCCGAAGAATACTTCTCGCCGGGCCAGAAGGGCTCGTCGGCCATGCCGCACAAGCGCAACCCCGTGCTGACCGAGAACCTCACCGGCCAGGCGCGCATGATCCGCTCCTATGCCTTCCCGGCGATGGAGAACGTGGCGCTGTGGCACGAGCGTGACATCTCGCACTCCTCGGTCGAACGCTTCATCGGTCCGGACGCGACGATCACCCTCGACTTCGCGCTCGCGCGCCTCACCGGCGTGATCGACAAGCTGCTCGTCTACCCCGAACGGATGCAGAAGAATCTCGACCGCATGGGCGGCCTGGTGCACTCGCAGCGCGTCCTGCTGGCCCTCACGCAGGCGGGCCTGACCCGAGACGAGAGCTACCGCCTCGTCCAGCGCAACGCGATGAAGGTCTGGGAATCCGACGGACAGCTCAGCCTGCTCGAATTGCTCAAGGCCGATGCCGACGTTGCCAAGGCCCTGCCTGCCGAAGTGATCGAGGACAAGTTCAACCTCGACTACCACTTCAAGCACGTCGACACGATCTTCGCGCGGGTCTTCGGCAACTAAGCCTTCTGCCCGGTCTTCCAATGCCCTGATTTCACGCCTAGCATCGTGAAATTCCCTCAGGGAGCACAGGAGGAAAAATGCAGGTCATTCGTACCGTCCTGTGGATCGCGCTCACCGCGATCCTCGTGGCGTTCATTGCCATGAACTGGACCAAGGTTCCCGTGAACTTCTGGCCGCTCGACGATGGCAATTACGTCCACTTCGAATGGCCGGTGGGCGTCGTCGCCCTGCTGTTCTTCCTCCTGGGCATGCTTCCGGTCTGGCTCTACCTGCGTGCCGTGCGCTGGCGTCTGACCCGCCGCATCGCTTCGCTGGAGAACTCGATCCGGGCAAGCTCGATGCCGTCCATGACTTCGCAGCCAGGCGACACCCCGCTGGCTGCCGAACCACTCGATACGCCAACGCCCACCCCCTCTCCGGAAGCCTGAGAATGAGCAACAACCCCATCTATCTCGCCCTCGACGTGCCCCGCCTCGACGCCGCCGAAACGCTGGCGCGCAAGGTTGCGGGCCATATCGGCGGGATCAAGCTGGGGCTCGAATTCTTCTGCGCGCACGGACATCACGGCGTGCACGAGTTGCACAAGCTCGGCCTGCCGATCTTTCTCGACCTCAAGCTGCACGACATTCCCAACACGGTCGCCGCCGCGATGCAGGCGATCCACGTGCTGGAACCGGCGATCGTCACCATCCACGCCGCCGGTGGGCGCGCCATGATGGAAGACGCCAAGGCCGCTGCCGGGGAAAACTGCAAGGTCGTGGCCGTTACCGTGCTCACCAGCCTCGACGATGACGACCTGACCGCGATCGGCGTCCAGTCCGACCCCGGCGAACAGGCCCTGCGCCTTGCCGACCTCGCCCATTCGGCCGGGCTCGACGGCATCGTCTGCTCCGGCCACGAAGTCGGCGCGGTGCACAAGCAGTGGAAGGACGGATTTTTCGTCGTCCCCGGCCTGCGTCCTGACGACGGCAAGGGCAACGGCGACCAGAAGCGCATCGTCACCCCGCGCCAGGCGCGCGACAACGGCGCCAGCGTGCTGGTAATCGGCCGCCCGATCAGCCGCGCCGAAGATCCCCTCGCCGCTGCGCGGGCCATCGAAGCCACCCTGTAACGCGCGCACTCGGTTCAGCGCGCAGAAACCTCTTTCCGTCCAGATCGTTGCACGGTCACCAAGACGGAGAATACCCAATGAAACGCCTGAGCCTGATTGCCGCCGCCGCGCTTGCCACTGCCATCGCGCCGCCGGCTCTTGCCCAGCAGAGCGATGTCGTCCCTGCCATTGCCGCAGGGCACACGCTACTGACTGTCACTGCACAGGGTAGTTCCACGCGCACGCCCGACATGGCCAGCTACTCGGCCGGAGTCGCCACCCAGGGCCGCACCGCCAGCGAAGCGCTGTCCGCCAATTCGCGGCAGATGGCGCAGGTCATGGCTGCCCTGAAGAAGGCGGGCATCGCCGACAAGGACATCCAGACCAGCGACCTCAACCTAAACCCGGTCTATTCCCAGCCCAAGCGCTTGCCCGACGGCAGCTATGACAGCGACGCGCGGACCATCGTCGGCTACGAGGCCAACAACAACGTCATGGTGCGCCAACGCAAGCTCGACGACATGGGCAAGGTGATCGACGCGCTGGTCAGCGCCGGTGCCAATCAGGTCAACGGCCCCAACTTCATGCTGGCCGAGCCCGGCGCGGCAAGCAACGAATCGCGCGTCGATGCCATGAAGGAGGCCCGCGCACGCGCCGATCTTTACGCCAAGGCGGCCGGACTGCGCGTGGTACGCATCGTATCCATCAGCGAGAGCGGCGGATACTCGCCGCCGATGCCGATGGCCGTACGCATGGAAGCGAGCAAGGTCGGCGCAGCCCCGCCGGTCGCTGCGGGCGAACTGGAACTCAACACCAACGTCACGGTTCAGTTCGAACTGGCGCCCTGAGGCCTTCAGCAACCCGTCAGTTGAGCATCATGTCCTGCGACTGGATATTGTAGCGCACCAGCGCCATAGCCTTCCCTTCGCCGCGACGAAAGACGAACTCCTCGGTGCCGGTGCCTTTTGCAAACGTGGTCTGCATGATCACGGTCACGAAAGTGCCACCGGTGCCGGAATTCACGTTGAGGCTGACCTGCCTGCTGTCCCTGACGGCTCCCAGCTTGCGATGGACCGCTTCGAGCAGTTTTTCGAACTGCGCCTTGTCGGTCCCCTTGCGCAGATCCGGGTCGGCGGCGATCCAGATCTTCTTCCACTGGCCGCCATCCAAAGCGGCATGGAACTCGCCGACTTCGACCTGGGCGTCCTTCACCGACTCCTTGATCCCGCAGCCCGCAAGCATTGCGGCTGCGGCAAATGGCATTAGATAGCGCGCGACACGGTACATCTTCGTCCCCGGAATGGCTGGGGCCAATACATAGGCGACGACTGCGCGATGCCAACACCCGAGATCAAGATATGCGGTATCCGCGAGCCCGGTTCGCTCGACGCGGCGATCAGGGCGCGTGCCGCCTATGCCGGGTTCGTCTTCTTCCCCAAGAGCCCGCGCAACGTCACGCCCGCTGAAGCCGCCGCACTCTCTGCCCGCGCGCAGGGGCGCATTGCGCGCGTCGGCCTGTTCGTCGATGCGGACGATGCCATGCTCGCCGAAGCGATGGCCGCAGCCCGCCTCGACGTCCTGCAGCTCCACGGCCAGGAAACGCCCGAACGCGCAGCACAACTGCGTGCGCGCTTCGGCATTCCGGTGTGGAAGGCACTTTCGGTGGCGAGCGCCGAGGACGTGGCGCGCGCCGAGACCTATGTCGGTGCCATCGACCGGGTCCTGTTCGACGCCAAGACGCCGAAAGGCACGCTGCCCGGCGGCATGGGCCTGAGCTTCGACTGGACGCTGGTGGCGAACTGGAAGGGCCCGATGGCCTGGGGCCTCGCCGGCGGGCTGACGCCGGACAACGTTGCGCAGGCGGTCGAACTTACCGGCGCACCGCTCGTCGATACATCGTCGGGCGTGGAAAGCGCGCCGGGCGTGAAGGACAACGACCGGATCGCCGCCTTCTGCCGCGCAATCCAGGCACCCTGACGCCACAACGAGAAAGGGCGGCCCCTCATGGACCGCCCTTCCCCTGGCTTACGCTCCGAGGAGCGAATTCAGATCAGGCCTGAGCCCAAAATCAGAACTTCACGCCAACGCCGATGAGGCCGAGGTCGGCATCGGGGGTGTTGTCGCCAACGAGCAGGTGCTTGTACTCGACCTTGGCGTAGACCTTCTGGCCGAGGTCCTGCTGCCAGCCACCGCCAACGCCCACGGCGCTGTTGCAGGTACGGCAGAACTTCGACTGCCAGTTTGCCGCAGCATAGAGCTTGCTGCCCGGGAGCACCTTGAAGCCGGCGCGGCCGCCTGCACCCCACGAAACGCGGGTGTCGTCAGCCAGAACCTTGTCAGCCGAACCTTCGATGCCGACGAAAAGCTTGTCGCCGAGATCGTAGTCGTAGCCGGCTGCGACGCCCGCAACTGCATCGCTGTCGCTACCGTTCCAGATGAGGCCGGTGCGCGCCTCGATGCGGGCTTCATTGGCCATGGCGGGGGTGGCAGCAGCTGCGGCAGCAACCGCGGCGAGCGAAACAAGTGCAATACGCATATTTTATAACTCCAGAATTCTTCCCCCGACCCTCATCGGGGACGGCCCCGCTGCGCCCGCCTTCCTTGCCGCCAGATGAACAAAATAATTCAGGAAAGCTCGAAAGTGTCACAAATCCGCCATTTAAGGATACTATCGTGTTATATCCTCATGTTAAGATGCATAATTTGCAATTGAATTCGGTCGTCAGCCACCCACCGCGCGAAGGCTCTGGACTTGGCCGCGCTCGTCTGCCAAGCGGCCCGATTATGACTACCATCACGCCCGTGAATTCGCTGCGTTCCCTGCCCGACGAGACCGGCCACTTCGGCAAGTTCGGTGGTCGTTACGTCGCCGAAACGCTGATGCCGCTTATCCTCGATCTCGAGAAGGAGTATCGCAAGGCCAAGCAGGACCCTGCGTTCGAAGCAGAGTTTCAGGACCTGCTGAAGAACTTCGTCGGCCGTCCGAACCCGCTCTATTTCGCGCCGCGCCTGACGGAGCATTTCCGCAAGCTGGCGCCCGCGGGCAAGGGTCCGAAGATCTACTTCAAGCGCGAGGACCTCAATCACACCGGCGCGCACAAGATCAACAACTGCATCGGCCAGATCCTGCTGGCGATCCGCATGGGCAAGACCCGGATCATCGCAGAGACCGGCGCCGGCCAGCATGGCGTTGCCACGGCCACCGTCGCCGCCCGCTTCGGCCTGCCCTGCACCATCTTCATGGGCGCCAAGGACGTTGAGCGGCAGAAGCCCAACGTGTTCCGCATGAAGCTGCTGGGCGCGCAAGTGCAGCCCGTCACCAGCGGCGCGGAAACGCTCAAGGACGCGATGAACGAGGCCCTGCGCGACTGGGTCGCGAACGTCCACGACACGTTCTACATCATCGGCACCGCAGCAGGTCCGCACCCCTATCCGGAACTCGTTCGCGATTTCCAGAGCGTGATCGGCCACGAGACCCGCCAGCAGGTCCTCGAAGCCGAAGGTCGCCTGCCCGACATGGTCCTGGCCTGCGTCGGCGGCGGATCGAACGCGATCGGCATGTTCCACCCCTTCCTCGATGACCCGGAAGTGGCGATGGTTGGCGTCGAAGCGGCAGGCCACGGTATCGAGACCGGCCAGCACGCGGCCAGCCTCACCGGCGGCAAGCCCGGCATTCTGCACGGCAACAAGACCTACCTGCTGCAGGACGAGGACGGCCAGATCACCGAGGCACACTCGATCAGCGCCGGACTCGACTATCCCGGCCTCGGCCCCGAGCACTCCTGGCTGCATGAAAGCGGCCGCGTGCGTTACGTGCCGATCACCGATGACGAATCGCTCGAGGCGTTCCAGCTGTGCTGCGCACTCGAAGGCATCATCCCGGCGCTCGAAAGCGCCCATGCGCTGGCCGCCCTGCCCCAGCTCACCGCCGAAATGGACGAGGACAAGATCCTCGTCGTCAACGTCTCGGGCCGCGGCGACAAGGACATCTTCACCGTCGCCGAAGCGCTGGGAGTGGAACTCTAAGACATGACCCGCTTCGAAACTGCCTTTTCCAAGGGCCCTGCGCTCGTCTGCTTCATTACCGGCGGTGACGGCGATACCGCGGCCAATCTCGACGCGCTCGTCGAGGGCGGCGCCGACGTGATCGAACTGGGCATGCCCTTCACCGATCCGATGGCCGATGGCCCGGCGATCCAGGAAGCCAACCTGCGCAGCCTGGCCAAGGGCACGCGCACGGCTGACATCTTCCGCATGGCGGCCGAATTTCGCGCGCGTCACCCGCAAGTGCCGCTGGTGCTGATGGGCTATGCCAACCCGATGACGATCCGCGGCCCCGAATGGTTCGCCGAGGAGTGCCGCAAGGCCGGCGTCGACGGCGTCATCTGCGTGGACATCCCACCCGAGGAAGACGCCGAACTCGGCCCGGCACTGCGCGGAGCCGGCGTTTCGCTGATCCGCCTCGCCACGCCGACCACCGACACCGCGCGCCTTCCCGCCGTTCTCGAAGGCTCCTCCGGCTTCCTCTACTACGTCTCCGTCGCGGGGATCACCGGCATGCAGCAGGCTGCACAGGCTTCGATCGAGGATGCCGTCGCCCGCCTCAAGGCAGCCTCGGACATCCCGGTAGCCGTCGGCTTCGGCGTGCGTACGCCTGAACAGGCCGGCAAGATCGCCAAGGTCGCCGATGGCGTCGTCGTCGGCTCCGCCTTCATCGACCTGGTGAAGCAGCACGGCGACAACGCCGCCGGTCCCTTGCGCGAACTGACCGCGGCATTGGCCGAAGCGGTACATTCGGCACGCTGATCCCATGCGCGACTTTGCGGTTTCGGACGACCCCCGCGTCCAGGCCCAGCTCGATCGCCTCGGCGCACTCTCGGTGCCGCAGGGGCGCATCGGTCTCGACGTCGTGCGCGTGCTGCTCGATCGCCTCGGTAACCCGCAGCGCAACATGCCGCCGGTGTTCCACGTCGCCGGCACCAATGGCAAGGGTTCGACCTGCGCCTTCCTGCGCGCCGCGCTGGAGGCGGCGGGCAAGACCGTCCACGTCTTCACCAGCCCGCACCTCGTCCGCTTCAACGAGCGTATCCGCGTTTCGGGCAAGCTGATCGCAGACGAAACGCTGGCAGAGCTGCTGAACGAAGTGCTCGACGTTGCCGTAGCTGCCGGAATCGGCGCAAGCTTCTTCGAGGTTTCGACCGCGGCGGCCTTCCTTGCCTTTTCACGCTATCCTGCCGATGCCTGCGTGATCGAGGTCGGCCTTGGCGGACGCTTCGATGCGACCAACGTCATCGAGGCACCGGTGGTGTGCGGCATAGCGTCGCTGGGCATCGATCACGAGGCCTTCCTCCTCTCACCCGAAGACAACGTGCCGACCGATGCCATGGCCCGCATCGCCTTCGAAAAGGCAGGCATCGCCAAGTCCGGCGCGGCGCTGGTCACCCTCGACTATACCCCGGCGATGAACCAGGCGATCCAGGGTCAGGCCGCCATCGTCGGTGCGCCGGTGATCCGCCGCGGCCAGGACTGGGCGATCGTCGCGTCGCCCGAGGGCCTGACCTACTCCGACGCGCAAGGCAGCCTGCCCTTGCCGACCCCGCGCATGCCGGGCCTGCACCAGGGCGTGAACGCCGGGCTGGCCATCGCCATGCTGCGCCAACAGCAGGCCATCGACATACCGCAAGGCGCCTATGCCCAGGCCATGGAGCAAGCCAGCTGGCCTGCCCGCCTGCAACGGCTGGGCGATGGTCCTCTGACTGCGCTGCTGCCCTCGGGCACGACATGCTGGCTCGACGGCGGGCACAACCCGGATGCGGGCAATGCCATCGCCACCCACTTCCGCCGACCGACCAGAGTTCACCTCATTCTCGGCATGCTGGCCAACAAGGTGCCGCAGGCCCTGCTCGATCCACTGCGCGAAAGGCTCGCCAGCGTCACGGTCGTGCCGGTACCCGGCCACGATTGCCATGGCCTCGACGCTTTTCTCCAGGTTCCGGAAATTCCCGTCCCGGTGGCTGCGGCCAGTGTCCGAGCGGCGCTGTCGACACTCGAGATCGATCCCGCGCAGGATGAAGTCGTGCTGATCGGCGGCTCACTTTACCTTGCCGGTACCGTGCTTCGGGACAACGACGAGATTCCCGAGTAACCGAAGCAAGCACCCGCGCGCCCTGAAACAGGGGCTCTGGGTGAGCGGTGATCCACAGCAGTCCGGAGCGGCTAGCCGGTCAGGCGCCTTCCAGCGCGGTCGCGTCGATGCCCGATGCCCGGCCCAGCCGCGCAACGCGCGCCCATTCGATCAGGCACAGCACAACCGCGACCATTCCCATCGCGGTGGTAAGCAGGAACACCGGATAATATCCGTATTCTTCGATCATCTGCCCGAGCGCGCCGCGCCCGAGCGTGCCGACCAGCAGGGTCAGGGACGACAGCAGGGCGTACTGGACGGCGCTGTATCCTCTGGCGACGACCGAAGAGAGATAGGCAACGAAGGCTGCCCCGGCGATGCCCACGGCGATGTTCTCGCCCGCGATCGTCAGCATCAGCTTGGCCAGCCGCTGGTCTCCGCCAAGGTGCGAGACGAGCCAGGTGAAACCGGTCGCATCGCTGACGGCGGCCATGCGCGCGCCGCCAACGGCAAGGTCGGCATAAAGCAGGTTGGTCAGGGCGGCGATCAGAGCGCCGAAGGTCAGCGTGGCCATGCGCCCCATGACCGTCAGCAGGGTCCCACCCAGCGCCAGCCCGATGACCAGCGCACCGACGCCGAAGAACTTCGAGGCAATCGCGACTTCGTCTTTCGAATACTTCAGTTCGCCGAGGTAGAACGGATAGGCAAAGCTGCCCCAGATCGCGTCGGTGATGCGATAGGTGAGCACCAGCGCGAAGACGAGGATGACCGCCCAGCCCAGTCGCCCCACGAAATCGGTCAGGGGCAGGATCAGGGCGCGATAGCCGTGGTCGACGAAGCGGTCCATCGCGCTGCGGGCAGGCGCAGCGGCCGTCAGCACGTAGCGCCCCTTGTCCTTCATGCGCACCAGCCAGGCGGCCACCAGCGCCGGCACGACGACGGTCGCAATGACCACCAACGGCCCTTTCGTGGCAATGAAGGCGACCGAATCGGGCCGGGTTCCGGGGTCACTGCCGAGCGAGCGGACCATGAACACGCCGACGGTGATCAGTGCCCAGGCCCAGAGCAGGCCGATGCCGAAAAGCGCCCACTTGCGCACGCGCGGGTCGATCTCCCCCACATCGCGCAGCGCCAGCAGTTCGTCCTCGGCCGCGCCGATCGTGGCGGCAGTGACTTCTGCATCGGGTGCGAACAGGCCCAGCACGCCGACAAGGGCCATGATCGCACCCATCGTCGCATAGACCGTCGGCCAGTCGGTGCGCTCGGCCATGAACAGCGCCAGCGCACCGCCGACCAGCGCGGCGATGCGATAGCCCATCTGGTAGACGGTCGAGAGCATGTCGATCGTCGCTTCCTCGTCGGCGACATCGACGCGCCAGGCATCGACCACAACGTCCTGCGTTGCCGAGGCGAAGGCACCGATCCCGGCGAGCAGCGAGAACCAGCCGAGCGCGGTCAGTGGATTGAGCGTCGAGAGCACCAGCAGGATCAGCCCAAGCATGAGCTGGGCCGAAACGATCCACTGCTTGCGCTTTCCGAGCCGTTTGAGAAGCGGCAGCTCTACCCGGTCGAGCAAGGGCGACCAGAGGAACTTGAACGAGTAGGCAAGGCCGATCAGCGAGAAGACGCCCATCGTTTCCAGATCGACCCTGGCGTCGGACAGCCAGGCGTAGAGCGTGCCGAGCAGCAGTGCGTAGGGCAGACCCGATGCGAAGCCGAACAGGGCCATGAAGCCCGTCTTTCGGTTCCTGAGTGCGAGAAGGACGCGGCGCCAGCCCGGCTTCTTCGGCTGATCTGTCGCGGCTTCGGCCATTCATGAAACTCCATCGGCGTTCGAGGCTTCGGGATACGCAGGCCCCACCTGTATGGGAAGGCTGGATGAACCGGCGATCAACAGCTAAGGCGCTGCCATGGCCAGACCTCCCCAGAAACCCGGCGAACCGAGGCGCCCGCGCGCCGCGACCGGCAGCAAGCGTCCCTTCAACAGCCGTTCCGGCAAGCCCGAGGACCGTTCCGGCGGCGAAAAAGGCCGTTACGGCAATGACAAGGGCCGATCCGGCGGAGACAAAATCCGATCCTGCGGTGACAAAATCCGTCCGGGCAAGGACGACGCGCGCGGCAATGCGCCGCGCAAGCCGCGTACTGCGCGTCCCGCGGCCGCACCGCCGACACCGCGCGATCCTTCCCTACCCGAGCGCGAGGGTGAGCGCATTGCCAAGCTGCTGGCCCGCGCCGGCGTCGCCAGCCGCCGCGAAGCGGAGCGAATGATCGCAGAGGGCCGCGTAAAGCTGGACGACGAGCCGATCACCGCACCTTCAACCGTGCTGAAGGACCTGCGCGGAGTGACCGTCGACGGCAAGCCGGTGAAGGCGCCCGAGGAAACCCGCCTGTTCGTGTTCCACAAGCCTGCCGGGCTGCTGACCGCCGAACGCGATCCCGCCGGTCGCCCGACCATCTACAACGCCCTGCGCAATGCCCTGCCCGCCGGAACCGGCCGAGTCATGCCGATCGGCCGTCTCGATCTCAATACCGAGGGCCTGCTGCTGCTGACCAACGACGGCGAATTCAAGCGCCAGCTCGAACTGCCCGCCAACGGCGTCCCGCGCACCTATCGCGCGCGCGCCTTCGGCGACATTACGCAGGCCCAGCTCGAGGACCTGATCGACGGCATCGAGATCGACGGCATCCACTACGGCAAGATCGACGCCAACATGGAGCGTCGCACCGGGCGCAACCAGTGGATCGAAATGACCCTGACCGAAGGCAAGAACCGCGAAGTGCGCCGCGTGCTCGAGCATCTCGGACTGAAGGTCAGCCGGCTGCTGCGCATCTCCTATGGCCCCTTCGTGCTGGGCGACCTGCCCAAGGGCACCGTAGGCGAAGTATCGCAGCGCGATCTCGACAACTTCCGCCGCTCCCTTGGAAAGGGCAAAGGCGAATGAAGGGCGCAAGCACCGGCCTGCGAATCGTTGCCGGCACGTGGCGCGGGCGCAAGCTCGCCGCGCCCGAGGGGGACACGACGCGCCCGACCGCCGACCGCACCCGCGAGACGCTGTTCTCGATGCTGACGAGCCGCCTCGGCACGTTCGAGGGGCTGAAGGTGGCCGACCTGTTCGCAGGTTCGGGCGCGCTCGGCCTTGAAGCCCTGTCCCGCGGCGCGGCGCATTGCCTGTTCGTCGATCAGGACGCTGCCGCGATCCGGGCGATCCGGCGCAACATCGCCAACCTGCAGGCCCAGTCGCAATGCGACGTGCGGGCCTGTTCGGCGCTCTCGCTCGGCCCGGCTAAGGAGCCGCTCGACCTCGTTCTGCTCGATCCGCCTTACGATACGGGCGCGGGTGCTGTCGCCGTCGACAAACTGACGCGGCTTGGCTGGATCGGCGAATCGACCTGGGTGAGCCTTGAGACGGCACGCGGCGAGGACGTCTCTATCCGCGGGTTCGATACCGATGCCGTGCGCGATGTCGGCAAGGCACGACTTCACATCCTGCGCCGCGTCGAAGCCTGACACTACGCGGCTGTAAAAAGGGCCCCGCCAAGCGGCGAGACCCTTCCCGTGCGCAAAGGCAAGATCGTTACTTGCCGCCGGGATTGCGGCAGTTGTCCTGCACGGTCTTGCTACAGACCGGGTAATCCTTGTTCATGGCCGAGGCCGGAGGCGGCGTCAGCGCGCCCTTGTAGGGCCCGCCCTGATAGCTCTGATCCGCAGGCATCGCGGGGCGCACGGCCTGCTCGGCGGTTTCCGGTGCCGGCACTCCGGCAGTGGGGACGCCTTCGCCCGGGGGATTGGCCTGTGTCGCCGGCGTCGTCGGGGTCTGTCCGTTCAACTGCTGGATGATCGAAGTCCACGCCGCCTCGCGCTGCTGCGGGCTCATCTTGTAGACCTGTCCGCGCTGGTCGGGCGTCAGGGCCCAATAGCCCTCCTGCCGCTCGGGGACGAGCGTCCAGAAGTAGCCCTTGTACTCGTCGGGCCATGCATCGTACTCGGCCTGACGGTCTGCCGGCCAGCCATCGTACATGGCCTGCTGCTCAGCTGTCAGCGTCACCGGCGCCGCCGGACTGACCTGCGCGGAATCGCCTGCCGCGGATGGCGCATTCTGGGCCAACAGCGCATTGGGCAAGGTTGCAAGTGCGAGCGCCGATGCGCCCGCGAAAATCAAGTGTCGCATGGTCTCTCTCTTCTGTGTACCTGTTGCCAAGCGGACGTTTCGCGCTCGGGAATGTTCCATGTTTGCGGCAAAGCGGCCTTGCGCCGCGATGTTCCGTTCCCTAGTTGTTCGCATGTGAACAGCCTGCAAGATACCTCGCGCGGCGGCATGCCTGCCGAAAGCAACGATCCCCTGATCGAGGGCCTCAACGCGCCCCAGAAGGAGGCCGTGCTGACCACCGAAGGGCCGGTGCTGATGCTGGCGGGCGCGGGAACCGGCAAGACCGCCGCCCTCACCCGGCGTCTTGCCAACATCATCCGCAATCGCCTTGCCTGGCCGAGCGAAGTTCTGTGCGTCACGTTCACCAACAAGGCTGCGCGCGAGATGCGCGACCGGGTCGGCCAGCTCGTCGGCCCTGCGGTCGAAGGCATGCCATGGCTGGGCACCTTCCACGCCATCGCTGCCAAGATGCTGCGCCGCCATGCCGAACTGGTCGGCCTCGAACCCAATTACACGATCATCGACACCGACGATCAGCTGCGCCTGCTCAAGCAGCTCATCCAGGCCGAAGGGGTCGACGAAAAGCGCTTCCCCGCCCGCCAGCTGGCGGGATGCATCGATCGCTGGAAGAACCGCGGCCTCAATCCGCAGGATCTCGATGCGGCGGAAAACGAAGCCTATGCCAACGGCCGCGGCCAGAAATTCTACAGCCTTTACCAGGACCGCCTGAAGACGCTCAACGCCTGCGACTTCGGCGACCTGCTGCTGCACATGCTCAACATCCTGCGTACCAATCACGAGGTGCTGGAGCAGTACCAGCAGCGCTTCAAGTACGTCATGGTGGACGAGTATCAGGACACCAACCAGGTCCAGTACCTGTGGCTGCGCCTGATCGCGCAAGGCCGCCAGAACATCTGCGTGGTGGGTGACGACGACCAGTCGATCTATTCATGGCGCGGCGCAGAAGTCGCCAATATCCTGCGCTTTGAAAAGGATTTTCCCGGAGCGAAAGTGATCCGGCTCGAACAGAACTATCGCTCGACGCCCGAGATCCTTGCCGCCGCCTCCGGCCTCATCAACGAGAACAGCCAGCGCCTGGGCAAGACCTTGTGGACCGAGCGCCATGCCGGGGACAAGGTTCGCGTCATCGGCGTCTGGGACGCACCGGAAGAAGCGCGCCGCGTCGGCGACGAGATCGAGCGACTCGAACGCGAGGGCGCCCCGCTGGACCAGATGGCGATACTCGTGCGCGCGCAGTACCAGACGCGCGAGTTCGAAGACCGCTTCATCTCGATCGGCCTCAAGTACCGCATCGTCGGCGGCTTTCGCTTCTATGAGCGCGCGGAAATCCGCGATGCGCTGGCCTACATGCGCGTCATCGCCCAGCCCGCCGACGACCTGGCTTTCGAGCGCATCTACAATGCTCCCAAGCGCGGCCTTGGTGCCAAGGCGCTGGAGAAGCTGCACCAGCTCGCCCGCCGCCAGGGCATTCCGCTTGCCGCAGCCGCCATCGAGATCGTCGATACCGACGAACTGCCCGCGCGTGCGCGCAACACCTTCCTGTCGCTGATGCGCGACTTCGCCCGCTGGCGCGATCTGGAGAAGACGGAGAACCCGGCGGACCTGATGCGCACCGTCCTCGACGAAAGCGGCTACACCGACGCGCTGCAGGCCGAGCGGACGGCCGAAGCCTCAGGGCGACTCGAGAACCTCGTTGAACTCGCCCGCGCCATGGAAGAGTACGAAAGCCTCGGCGACTTCCTCGAGCATGTCAGCCTCGTCATGGACAACGACGCGGCCAGCGACGAGGAAAAGGTCACGATCATGACCATGCACGCCGCCAAGGGCCTGGAATTCGACCACGTGTTCCTGCCCGGATGGGAGGAAGGCGTATTTCCCTCGCAGCGCTCGCTCGACGAAGGCGGCCTTGCCAGCCTCGAGGAAGAGCGGCGCCTCGCCTACGTCGCGATCACCCGGGCGCGCCGCAAGTGCACGATCCTCCATGCCGCAAATCGGCGCATCTACGGGCAGTGGACGAGTTCGATCCCCTCGCGCTTCATTGCCGAACTGCCCGAAGATCATATCGACAGTGAGACGACCCTGACCGGCGGCGCCTCGCTGTGGCGTGCGCAATGGTCCGAACATGCCGATCCCTTCGCCGACGTCGCCCGCGCCCAACCGGCCCGCACGATGACGCGCGGCCCGGGTTGGCAGCGGGCCGCCGCGCGCGAATTCGAAACAAAGCCGCGCCGGATCGCCGAAACGACGCGCAGCGCAGCCAGCTTCGCCGCCAAGCCGCGCACCGACATCGCCATCGGCGCGCGCGTGTTTCATGAAAAGTTCGGCTACGGCACCGTGGCCGGGCAGGAAGGCAACAAGCTGGAGATCGACTTCGAACAGTCGGGACGCAAGCGCGTCATCGACAGCTTCGTCAAGCTTGCAGGCTGAGGCCGCAGGGACCGGACCGGTCCCTGCCTGCCCTCACCCGCAACCGGCCTTGATCAGGCCAGTGCGGAAACGCGGAGGAATTCGGGAACCGGACCGTTCCAGCCATCGTCGGCCGGCTCGGGCTCGCTGCGGCGCTGGCGACGTTCGCGGCGCGGTTCCTCGGTAGCAGCGCGCGGTTCGCGACGCGGTGCTCGCTCTGCCGGCTCTTCGCGCTCTTCCCTGACCTTCGATGTGCGGCGCGACTTCGGCTTTGCCTCGCGCGGCACTTCGGCGTCTTCGATCTTGAGGTCGAACAGCGGGATCTTGTGACCGGTCAGCTTCTCGACGCTGTCGATCGCTTCGGCATCTTCGGGGGCCACGAACGTGAAGGCCCGGCCCGAAGCACCGCCACGACCGGTCCGTCCGATGCGGTGGACGTAATCGTCGGGGTGCCAGGGCGTGTCGAAGTTGAAGACGTGGCTCACGCCCTTCACGTCGAGGCCGCGGGCCGCAACGTCGGAGGCGACGAGAATGTTCAGGTCGCCCGACTTGAAGCGTTCAAGTTCGGCCAGGCGCGCGGGCTGGTCCATGTCGCCATGGATTTCACCGGCGCCGAAACCGTGCCGCTTAAGGCTCTTGGCCAGTTCGCGCACGGTCGTCTTGCGATTGCAGAAGACGATCGCGGTCGAGACATTGTCGGTCTGCAGCAGGTGGCGCAGAACTTCGCGCTTCTTGCGCGCGTTCACGGCAACCTTGTGCTGGACGATGTTGATGTTCGCAGTCGCCGGACGCGCCACTTCGATATACTTCGGGTTCGACAGGAAGCGGTCGGACAGCTTCTTGATCGGCGGCGGCATCGTGGCCGAGAACAGCATCGTCTGGCGATTGGTCGGCAGCTTCGAGCAGATGTTCTCGATATCGGGAATGAAGCCCATGTCGAGCATGCGGTCGGCTTCGTCAATGACGAGCAGCTCGCAGCCGGTCAGCAGGATCTTGCCCCGCTCGAACAGGTCCATCAGGCGGCCCGGAGTCGCGATAAGGACGTCCACGCCCTCTGTCAGCGCCTTGACCTGATCGCCCATCTGCACACCGCCGATAAGCAGCGCCATCTTGAGATCGTGGTTCTTGCCGTACTTCTCGAAGTTCTCGGCAACCTGTGCGGCGAGTTCGCGAGTCGGCTCGAGGATCAGCGAGCGCGGCATCAGCGCGCGGCGGCGGCCATGCGCAAGAATGTCGATCATCGGCAACACGAAGCTGGCTGTCTTGCCGGTGCCGGTCTGGGCGATGCCGATGAGATCCTTCATCATCAGGACTGGCGGAATCGCCTGCGCCTGGATCGGAGTCGGTTCGGTATAGCCCGCGGCTTCCACCGCTTGCAGCAATTCTTCAGACAGGCCGAGATCGGCAAAGTTCATAGGCGAACAAGTTTCCGGAAATACGAGAGTAACAGGTTGCAGGGACGCTTGCGGGATTACCCATCACCACGCGCATCGTTTGTGCAACTGGCCGCGCCCTATGCGTGATCCAGCACAAAAGTCAAGGAAATCCGCGATAGAGCCGCGCACAAAGGAGTCAGTGATCGACTTCGACCAACTGGCGGATACGGGTGAGCCTGCAATTCATGCCACTGCGCGAAAGCAGCGTATCGCGGTCGATGCACAATTGTCCGTCGGACGTATGCGAAAGGTAGAAGCCGGAATAGAAGTCCCGCGCCCGGCAGGCGCGCTCGAGTTCGGCGCTGACGAGCCGCCTGTCGCGCATGAACAGGAGCAGGCGATTGTCGCCATCGGGCTGCACGCCTGCAATACCCGCGATCGAGAGACACTTGCCGATCTTGCGCTCGGAAAAGTGCGAACCGATCTCGCCATCGGGCAAGCCGACGAACATGTCCGGCGGCGCCGTGCGCGGACTGCGCGGGCTGATGCGGATCGTCATGCGCTGTTCGATCCGGATCTGCCAGGCATCCTGCGGCTCTACACGCTGGAAGGCCGAGACGGAGAACGGCCAGGCGGGAAGCGCCGCGCGGGCCTCATCGTCGAACGGCGTGGCATCGGATTCGCGCCAGGAATAGACCGCCGTGCCATCTTCGCCGGACGTCCAGGCGGCATCGAACCCGCTCTCGTCCGTCGACCGCTCGCTATCGACCAGGCTTGCTGCCGGAAGCAGCGCCATGATCGGATAAAGCATCGCAGTCGCAAGATTCATCGTCGAGCAGGTTCCCTGAACACGGTCATGCCGCTTGTGTAGCCATAGCCCATGAGCTTGAACCACCGCTTAACTCGAAACGAAAGTTCCTCACTCGGCGCAAGGCTAGGCAATGCATGCAAGCAGTTGCAAGGATTGAGGATGAAACGGCCAAATCGCTGTGGCATAGCGCACCCATGACACATGCCGACACATTCTTCGAAGAAGCCCTCGCACTGCTCGGTCCGCGCGGAATTACGCGTGACGCCGATCTCGTTGCCCCTTCGCTGACCGACTGGCGCGGACGCTATACCGGGCGCGCCATCGCCCTCGCCTCGCCCGCAAAGACCGCAGAAGTCGCCGCCCTCGTCCAGCTATGCGCGAAGCATGGCGTGCCGATCGTCCCGCAAGGCGGCAACAGCGGCATGTCGGGCGGAGCGACTCCGGACGAATCGGGCACGGCCATCGTCCTCTCGCTGCGGCGCATGAACGCCATCCGCGAGATCGACATCGAAGCCCGCCGCGCCACCTGCGAAGCCGGCGTGGTGCTCCAGACGCTGCACGAAGCAGCGGACGCCAAGGGCATGCGCTTTCCGCTCACTCTTGGCGGCAAGGGCTCTGCGACCGTGGGGGGCCTGATTTCCACCAATGCCGGCGGCTGCCAGGTCCTGCGCCATGGCTCCATGCGCGCGCTCGTTCTCGGGCTCGAAGCGGTCCTCCCCGACGGTCAGGTCTACTCGATGCTGACGCCACTGAAGAAGGACAATCGCGGCTTTGACGTCAAGCAATTGCTGATCGGCTCCGAAGGCACGATGGGTGTCGTTACCGCGGCCACGCTCAAGCTGCTGCCCGCCGTCGCGGACCGCGTGGTGATCTGGGCTGGCTTGCCCACCCTCGGGGATGCGCGCAGGCTGATGCTGTTTTGCGAGGATGCCATGGGCGATGCCCTCGAAGGTTTCGAGGTTCTCCCCCAGGCCTGCCTCGATGCCGTGCTGAACCACCTGCCCGATTCGCGCGCCCCGCTGGAGGGCCGCCACGGCTGGCATGTGCTGATCGAGGTCGTGGCCGATCGCGCTGCGGCGGACACACTGCGCGAGCGCTGCGAAGACATGATGGCCACTGCCTTCGCGCAGGAGCTGGTCGAAGACGCCGTGATGTCCGCCAGCGAAGCCCAGGCCGAAGCCTTCTGGCTCCTGCGCGAATCGATTTCTCCGGCCGAGCGCGAGCGCGGACCGGCGATGCAGCACGACATCTCGGTTCCCGTCGAGAAGATGCCTGAGTTCGTCGAGGCGACGGCGCCGATGATCGAAGCGAAATGGCCCGGCACGGAGGCCGTCGCATTCGGGCACTTGGGCGACGGCAACGTGCACTACCACGTCATTGCGCCCAACGTGCAGGACCCGCTTGCCTGGCAGACCGGCCCAGGCAAGGACATCAGCCGCTATGTCCATGATCTCGTAACCGAGTGGGGCGGCTCGATTTCCGCCGAACACGGCATCGGCCAGATGAAGCGCGACGAACTGGCCCGCCTTGGCGATCCGGTCGCGCTTTCGATGCTGCGCGCAGTCAAGCAGGCACTCGACCCGAAGGGCATTCTCAACCCCGGCAAGCTCATCTGAGCCAGCCCGCAGAAAGTCGCCGCCCGCCCGTGCGCAACGCGGGCAGCGCGCTTGCGCGCCTGCAGACCAGCCACTAAAGCGACCTATCCAAAAATCTACCCAGCCTGCGGAGAAGATCGTAATGGCCAGCGCGCCGCAAAATTCTGCCCTGCCCTTGTTCTACAAGGACCTTATCCCGCTCAATTCGCAGCAGCATGCTTCGTGGAAGACGCGCGCAACCGACAAGGCCACCTGGCTGGTCGGGGTGAACTCCGTCCCGCTTACGGTCGAGGAATTCCCGCAGGCCCAGCGCAATTTCCCGATCATCTTCACCACCGGCGACAATCCGGTTCCGCTTGCGCTGATGGGCATGAACGAAGGCGTGAATGTCTTCGTCGACGAAGACGGCAGCGTGAACAGCCCGGTCTATATTCCGGCCTATGTCCGCCGCTACCCCTTCATGCTCGCCAAGCTGCGCCCGGAGAGCGAGGAACTCTCGCTGTGCTTCGACCCGACCAGCGACCTTGTCGGCGAACTCGACGAAGGCCAGGCGCTCTTCGACGGCACCGACCCCGCCGAAGCGACCCAGAACATGCTCAAGTTCTGCGAAAACTTCGAAATCGCCGGCAACAAGACCGCCAACTTCATCGCCGAACTCAAGAAGCACGACCTGCTGATGGACGGCGAGCTGAACATCGAGACCGGCCAGGGCCAGCCGTTCAACTATCGCGGCTTCCAGATGGTCAACGAGGAAAAGCTGCGCGAGATGCGCGGCGACATCCTGCGCCAGTGGAACCAGAACGGCATGCTCCCGCTGATCTACGCACACCTGTTCTCGCTCGAGCTCGTGCGTGACATTTTCGGGCGCCAGATCAGCCAGGGCAAGGGCCCGCTGGCGCTCGCCAACGCCTGAGGCAAAAGCCGATGCGGACGAGAGTTTTGACAAATTTGTCACACTCTCGTCCAATTCGCCACGGTCACGTCGGAAACTCCGTGCAAAGCGATTCCGATTTGTTTTAAAGAACCTCTTGAATCTCGCCTCAGGCCTGCATATTATTGCAATGCCTGATCGGCGCTACCCTCATGGCCCGGTCGGGTTGGTGCACATCGTGCACCTCCTCCCTGAACCTTGGCCACCTCGTGCATCGCACGAGGTGGTTTTTTAATGTCTTGAGGGATTTTCAGAAAGCACGCCTGAAACCGCCGGATTTCGCCAGTCAGTCGGCGAATGTCATTCTGCGGCGAGCGGCCATTCCCTGCCGCCGGCCACTTGGCCCAGATCAGCGACGACAGCCGCCAGGCGCCTGACCAGATCCACCAGCACATCGGCGACTCGCGGCAGCCCTTCACCCGGCTCGGCAAGATTCGCATCGAGATAGCAACTGCGATCGATCTCGAGCTGGAAAGCATGCAGCCCACGCTGCGGCTGCGCATGACGTTCGAGCACGTAACCGCCGGCATAGGGACGGTTGTGCGCGGCCGGCAGGCCGCGCTCCGCGAAATGGGCAAAGGCCGTGGCGATCACGCTGCCATGGCAGGTTACGCCGAACCGATCGCCGACGACATATTGTGCACCCGCGACACCGAATCGACTCGGCAACGGCGGCATCGAATGCAGGTCCAGCAGCAGCGCCGCTCCCCAACGCTCACGCAGTGCGGCCAATTGCTCGGCCAGGACCTCATGATAAGGCGAGTGAATGCCCTCGACCCGGGCTGCAAGATCGTCCCTTGCGTGGCGCGAACGCCACAGCTCGCCCAGTCCGGGCAGACGCCGCGGAATCAGTCCCAACCCGCTCAGGACCCGGCGGCTCGGCATCTCGCTACTGCGCTCGGGCCGCGCCGATCGTTCGAACATTTCCCAGTCGATATCGTCGGGCGCGCGATTGAGGTCTATCATCGCCCGCGGAGCATGAGCCATCAGCAGGCTCGCCCCGGTCCGCGCCGCGATCTCCTCGCCCAGACGATCGACGTAACGGTCTTCAAGGCGCAGCGAGACCGATTCGGGATGGCGCATCTCGCGCAGCAGTCCGCTGGGATAGACCCTGCCCGCATGCGGCACGGCGACGAGCACAGGAATCGCCGAGGGCTCGGTTGCAGCGATCGTGAAAGCCGGGCTCGCCGGTGCGCCGGGAATCTGCCCTCCGGTCCGTCTTTGCGAATCGCTCTCGCCCACTTTGCTCACCATGTCCCTGAAACTGGTCTTTTCACTTTCCCGAGTCAAAGCGTCCCGTTCCCGGTCAGTCCCGAATCCAGACGAGAATGTTAACCGGTCTTGGCGTATGACCCTTCATCCGGTCGCGACGAACGCGACCTCGCTCAATGACATAGAAATACGGGACGACATGGCGATGATCCGCATCCTGCTAGCCGAAGACGATGAGGCGATGCGCACCTACCTGGCACGGGCATTGGAAAATGCCGGATACGATGTGGTTGCCGTCGATTGCGGCACGAGCGCCCTGCCCCATCTGGAAACCGAGACTTTCGACCTGCTGCTTTCGGACATCGTCATGCCCGAGATGGACGGCATCGAACTGGCGCAGCGCTGCGCAGAAGTTTCACCGATGACCAAGGTCATGTTCATTACCGGCTTTGCCGCCGTTACCCTGCGCGCCAGCCGCGAGGCACCCCAGGCCAAAGTCCTTTCCAAGCCCTTCCACCTGCGCGATCTTGTGATGGAAGTGCAGCGGGTTTTCGGCCTTCCCGAGCACGCCCGACTTTAATTGAAAAATTCCTGCCAAAGCGTCTTGCATCACCTGAAACATGACGCTAGAGGGCCAGTCCTCCGAGCGGGAACGCCCGCAAGGAGCTCTGAACGGAATGGGCGTATAGCTCAGTGGTAGAGCACTATGTTGACATCGTAGGGGTCGCAAGTTCAATCCTTGCTACGCCCACCATTCCTCAGGCCTGATGGCTAGAAACCCGTCGCGAAAGCGGCGGGTTTTCTGCTTTGGGGAACCGGCTTCATGACTGGCCGGAATTTGCCGGAGCGCACTGCCCGGCGCATCGACAAGTCTCCTGACGATCCGATCATCGCCTTTGCGCAGGCAAACTGGCGCCAAAATGCCGTTCCTTGCCTTGCTAAGCGTTCACCCTCTCCTTAAGAGACGCCCAAATTCCATCCCTAGGGGAGCTTTCAAGCATGGCAAAAATCAAGGTAGCAAATCCCATCGTAGAGATGGACGGCGATGAAATGACCCGGATCATCTGGGAATGGATCCGTGAACGTCTGATTCTCCCCTACCTCGACATCGACCTCAAGTACTACGACCTCTCGGTCACCAAGCGCGACGAGACCGACGACCAGATCACCGTCGACGCCGCCAATGCCACCAAGCAATATGGCGTTGCCGTGAAGTGCGCGACGATCACCCCCGACGAAGCCCGCGTCGAGGAATTCAGCCTCAAGAAGATGTGGAAGTCGCCCAACGGCACGATCCGCAACATCCTTGGCGGCGTTGTCTTCCGCGAGCCCATCGTGATCTCGAACGTTCCCCGCCTGGTTCCCGGCTGGACCGATCCCATCGTCGTCGGCCGTCACGCTTTCGGCGACCAGTACCGCGCCACCGACACCCTGATCCCGGGCCCCGGCAAGCTGCGCCTCGTCTGGGACGGTGAGAACGGCGACAAGATCGACCTCGACGTGTTCGACTTCCCGGCTCCGGGCGTCGCCATGGCGATGTACAACCTCGACGAATCGATCCGCGACTTCGCCCGCGCTTCGTTCAACTACGGCCTCGGCCTGAAGTGGCCGGTCTACCTGTCGACCAAGAACACGATCATGAAGGCCTACGACGGCCGCTTCAAGGATCTGTTCCAGGAAGTGTTCGACACCGAGGGCTTCGCCGAGAAGTTCAAGGAAGCCGGCATCACCTATGAGCACCGCCTGATCGACGACATGGTCGCCTCGGCGCTCAAGTGGTCGGGCAAGTTCGTCTGGGCCTGCAAGAACTACGACGGCGACGTGCAGTCGGACACCGTTGCACAGGGCTTCGGCTCGCTCGGCCTGATGACCTCGGTTCTGATGGCACCCGACGGCAAGACCGTCGAAGCGGAAGCCGCCCACGGCACCGTTACCCGTCACTACCGCCAGCACCAGCAGGGCAAGTCGACCTCGACCAACCCGATCGCCTCGATCTTCGCCTGGACGCGTGGTCTCATGTACCGCGGCAAGTTCGACAACACGCCGGAAGTCGTGAAGTTCGCCCAGACCCTCGAGCGCGTCTGCATCGAGACCGTCGAAAGCGGCGCGATGACCAAGGACCTCGCGCTGCTGATCGGCCCGGACCAGAGCTGGATGACCACCGAGCAGTTCTTCGAAGCCATCGTCGAGAACCTCGAGAAGGAAATGGCCGCCTGGGCCTGACCTTCACGGTCCTGAAATTCGCCCGGTTCCGGCTGGCGCGACAGGATGAGCCCTCCCCCTCGCGGGGAGGGCTTTTTCTTTGCCCTGCCGACACCCGGTGCATGGTGCAGCATTGACTTTTGTTCCTGTTATGTTCACATCGTGCCATGCAACCTCAGAAGGGAAGAGGCGCTGCCAGCAGGGCCCCGAGCTCTCGCTTCAACTTGCCCGGACGGGAAGCCGACGGGGACTGGCTGGACAGCGTCGCCGACATCGATGGCCCTCCCCGCAACCCGATCACGACCGTGACCGAGGAGCATCCCCGCACGATCGTGTCGTTCAACAAGTCGCCGGACATTCCCTTCGATCGCTCGATCAATGCCTATCGTGGCTGCGAGCACGGTTGCATCTACTGCTTCGCACGGCCCAGCCACGCCTTTCACGACCTTTCGCCCGGTCTCGATTTCGAAACCAAGCTCTTCGCCAAGCCCGATGCGGCAAGGCTGCTGCGCGCCACGCTGGCCAAGCCCGGCTATCGGCCGGCACCGATCGCGATGGGTACCAACACCGATCCCTACCAGCCGATCGAAGCGCAGTACCGGATCACGCGTGAGATCCTGGAGGTCTGCCTCGAGACGCGCCACCCGGTGACGATCACCACGAAGTCCGACCGGGTCCTGCGCGATCTCGACATCCTGCGCGCGATGGCACGATTCAATCTGGTCGGCGTGGGCATTTCCGTGACCAGCCTCGATGCCCAACTCTCCCGCCTGCTCGAACCGAGGGCGGCGACCCCGGCCAGACGAATCGCAGCACTGGGAAAGCTTGTCGAGGCCGGCATTCCCGCCCATGTCTCGATCGCACCGGTCATTCCGGCGATCACCGACCAGTACCTTGAGGCGATCCTGGAAGCCGCAGCCGGGCAAGGCGTGCGCGGTGCCATGTGGATCATGGTCCGCCTGCCGCACGAGGTCGCGCCGCTGTTTCGCGAATGGCTGGACGCCCACTTCCCCGACCGGGCCGCCAAGGTAATGGCAACGATTCGCGACATGCGCGGCGGCAAGGACAACGACCCGCGCTTCTTCCAGCGCATGCGCCCCAGCGGCGTTTGGGCGGACCTGTTCCGCAATCGCTTCCGGCTTGCGGCCAGACGCCACGGCTTCGGCCCACCCGACGTGCATCTGGACTGCTCGGACTTCAAGGCGCCCCATGCAAGCGGACAGTTGTCATTCCTGTAAACACGGCTCGCCTCTGAAAATACTCACCTCAGCGAAGGCAATGACACTTTTGAAACAACTCGAGGGGTGGCGGGTTCTTCGGTGCAGATAGGGAATTCAAAAGGAGGTCTTTATGGCCGAAGAATACACCACCACCGAAACCACCCGTGAATCGACGCAGGCCCCGCACACCACCGTAATTCACGAAAAGAGTTCTTCGAGCGGGACCGGAATCATCATGGCGGTCATTGTTCTTGTTGCAGTTATTGGCGGCATTTACCTGTTCAGCCAGACCTCGACCAGCGAAGCGGCGAAGGACAATGCCATTGCCAATGCAGCGAACAGCGTGGGCAATGCGGCCGAGCAGGTCGGCGATGCCGCCGAAAACGCTGCCGGTAACGTCGCCAATCGGTAATCCGAGCGAAGGCGGCTGCCCGGACGGTCGCCGCCTTCGTCATCGCGGTAGCGTGTAGTCCTTGAACTGGACGCGAAGGTCCTTCTTGCTGATCTTCCCGGTGCCGGTATGCGGAAGGGAGCTCACCAGTTCCACCGCATCGGGCAGCCACCAGCTGGCCACCTTGTCGCGCAGGAATTCGCGCACATCTTCACCGCACACATTGCTGCCGCCACGCGGCACGACAATCAGGATGGGCCGTTCGTCCCACTTGGGATGGGCAACTCCGATGGCCGCCGCTTCAACGACATCCGGGTGCCCCACTGCTGCATTTTCCAGCTCGACCGAGCTGATCCATTCCCCGCCCGACTTGATGACATCCTTGGTACGGTCGGTCAGCCTGACCGAGCCGTCCGGCAGGATCGTCGCCACGTCCCCGGTATCGAACCAGCCCTGTTCATCCGAGGCATCTTCCTCCGTCTTGAAGTAGCGCCTGATCGTCCAGTGCCCGCGCACCTGCAGCGCGCCGGAGGTCGTGCCATCGTGCGGAAGCAGCGTTTCGTGGTCGTCCAGCGAAACGATGCGAACCTCGCTGCCGTAGACGACCCTGCCCTGCAGGCATTTGCGATCGACCTGCTCGTCGAACGACAGCGCGTCCCAATCGGCCCCTTCGTAGGAGACCGTTGCGATCGGCGAAGTCTCGGTCATGCCCCAGGCATGGCCCACCCGCACGCCGCTGCGCATCAGCCGTTCCACCACGCTGCGCGGAAACGCCGCGCCGCCTGAAATGGCATATGCGATCGGGGGCATGTCCTTGCCCGTCTCGTCGAGGTGCTGAAGAAAGGCGAACCAGACCGTCGGCACGCCCGCGACATGCGAGACCTGTTCCTTCTCGATCAGCGCGCAAAGGGCCGAAGGATCGTTGACCTGGCTGTAGACCAGCTTCGCTCCCGTCGCCGCACAGCCCCACGGCATGCCCCAGTTGTTGGCATGGAACATCGGCACGATCGGCAGCACACAGGATCGCGGCTCCAGCGCCAGGCATGACGTCCCGATCATCGCCAGCGTATGCAGCATGTTCGAACGGTGCGAGTAGAGCACGCCCTTCGGGTGCCCGGTCGTGCCGCTGGTGTAGCACAGCATGCACGGGTCGCGCTCATCCCCGCTCGTCCACTGGGCCTCGCCGTCTTCGGCGCCGATCCAGTCGTCGAAGGCCGGTGCATGCTCGTGCGAATCGAAGCAGATGTAGTGCTCGATTCCCGGACACAGCGGGCGCAGGCGATCGACTATGGGCTGGAATGCCGCATCATAGATGAGCACCCGGTCTTCGGCATGGTTTATGATGAAACCGAGCTGGTCGTCGAAAAGGCGCGGATTGATCGTGTGCAGCACGCAACCGGCCCCGGGCGCGCCGTACCAGGTCACAAGATGGCGCGAATGGTTCATCGCCAGCGTCGCAACACGGTCCTGCGGCTGCAAGCCGAGGCGCCGCAGGGCCTGCACCATCTTCAGCGCATCGCGCCGAACTTCCCGCCAGTTGGTGCGGGACTGCGTTCCATCGGCCCAGTGCGTTACGATCTCGCGGTCGCCATGCTCCCGCGCGGCGTGGTCGATCAGACCCGTGACCCGCAGTTCCCAATCCTGCATCGCACCCAGCATCGGCTCTCCTCTCTCCGGCTGTGCATTTGCGCACTTATGCCTTGAGACAGGAGGGTAATCATCGGCGCGACACTAGGCCATAGGAAACCGATACTTGCGATCAGGCCGCGCGGCGCAACCCTTCCGGGCCGCGGCGAGCGGTGAGTGAAATGTTGGAAAGACCCTCGATCGTCGCGAGTTGCTCGGCAAATTCGCCGTCGAGCGCGAAGTCGCGGCCCAGCCGGACCTTCTGCTCACGCCCGTTGCCCAGCTTGAGGTTGGCGATGACCTCGCCCCCTCCCGGCGTTCCCGGACGCATCAGCAGCGCCAGTTCCTGCACCGCTTCCACCCGGTCGATATCGAGCCTGAGCAGCATGCGCGCATCGGCCTTTACCTCGGCCAACGGTCGCGCCCCGCGCACGGTCACGCGGGGCGGCTCGTCCGGGCTCGGGCTGTCGAGTTCGACGTTGAGCAGGACGCAGGTGCCTTCCTTGGCCCACTTCACGAAGTTCTCGACGAGGCTTTCCTCGAAACAGGAGGCGGAAAAGTTGCCCGACTGGTCCGAGAAATCGGCCATGACGAAGTCCTTGCCCTTGCGGGTCTTGCGCTTCTGCACGTTCTCCACGAGGGCGGCCATGACCGCCCCGGAACGCCCACCGCCACCAGATCCGCCCGCGGTCAGGCTGGCGTGGGTGCGCGCACCATTGGCCGAAGCCACAGCGCGGAACTGCTCGACCGGGTGCGCCGCGAAGTAGAAGCCGAAATTCTCGCGCTCCTTGGCCATCTGGTCCAACCGGCTCCAGGGCTCGGCATCGACAAGGCGCAGTCCCGGCTCGGCATGATCGTCGCCGCCGAACAACCCGGCCTGCCCGCTCGAACGGCTGCGCGAGGCTTCATCGGCAACAGCCAGCAGCAAGTCGGCATTGGCCAGCACCTTGGCGCGGTTCGGCTCGAGACTGTCGAGCGCACCGGCCGCGCCCAGGCTTTCAAGCTGGCGCCGGTTCATCGATCCGGCCGGAGCGCGCTTGAACAGGTCGTGCAGACTGGTGAACTTGCCGTTGGCCTCACGTTCGGCGACGATCGCGTCCATCGCCTTTTCGCCGACATTGCGGATGCCCGCGAGCGCATAGCGTACCGCGTGGCTGTCGTGGGTTTCTTCGACGATGAATTCCGCTTCCGACATGTTGATGTCGGGTGCGGCCAGTTCGATGCCGTTGCGCCGCGCGTCGTCGACGAAGATCGCCAGCTTTTCGGACTGGTGCATGTCGAAACACATCGCCGCCGCATAGAATTCGTGCGGGTAATGCGCCTTCAGCCAAGCCGTGTGATAGGCAAGCAGCGCGTAGGCGGCGGCGTGCGACTTGTTGAAGCCGTAGCCTGCGAACTTGTCGATCAAGTCGAACAGTTCGTTGGCCTTGGGCTCGTCGATGTCGGAGAGCTCCTTGCAGCCGGCCACGAAACGCGCACGCTGCTTGTCCATCTCCTCCTTCTTCTTCTTGCCCATCGCACGGCGAAGCAAGTCTGCGTCGCCGAGCGAGTAGCCGGCCAGGATCTGCGCGGCCTGCATGACCTGTTCCTGGTAGACGAAGATGCCGTAAGTCTCGGCAAGGATACCCTCGAGCTTCTCGTGCGGAAACTCGATCTGCTCCAGCCCGTTCTTGCGCCGGCCGAAGAGCGGGATGTTGTCCATCGGGCCCGGGCGATACAGCGAGACGAGCGCGATGATGTCGCCGAAGTTCGTCGGCTTCACTGCCGCCAGGGTACGGCGCATGCCTTCCGATTCCAGCTGGAACACGCCGACCGTATCGCCGCGTTTGAGCAATTCGTAGACGGCCGGATCATCCCAGCCGAGCGTCGACAGATCGATTTTGATTCCGCGCCGTTCCAGCAGGTCGCAGGCCTTGCGCAGCACCGACAGCGTCTTGAGGCCGAGGAAGTCGAACTTGACCAGCCCGGTATCCTCGACGGACTTCATGTCGAACTGGGTGACCGGCATGTCCGAACGCGGATCGCGGTAAAGCGGGACCAGCTTTTCCAGCGGACGATCGCCGATGACGACGCCCGCCGCGTGGGTCGAGGAGTTGCGCGGCAGGCCCTCGAGCTGGACGGCCAGGTCGACCATGCGGCGCACTTCGGAATCGGTGTCGTATTCACGGCGGAATTCGGCGACCGGCGGATCCTTGGTAACGCCGTGTTCCTTGCGACCGTTGAGCGCTTCGGTGAGGTTCCACGGATCAGTGGGATGGTTGGGGACCATCTTGCAAAGCGAATCGACGCGGCCATAGCCCATCTGCAGGATGCGCCCGCAGTCGCGCAGCACGGCGCGGGCCTTCATCTTGCCGAAAGTGATGATCTGCGCGACGTGGTCATGGCCGTACTTGCGCTGGACGTAGCGGATCACTTCGCCGCGCCGGGTTTCGCAGAAGTCGATGTCGAAGTCAGGCATCGAGACGCGTTCCGGGTTGAGGAAGCGTTCGAACAGCAGGCCCAGCCTGAGCGGGTCGAGGTCGGTGATGGTCAGCGCCCAGGCGACCAGCGAGCCGGCACCCGAACCACGGCCCGGGCCAACCGGAATGCCATTGTCCTTGGCCCACTTGATGAAGTCGGCAACGATCAGGAAGTAGCCGGGAAAGCCCATGCCGATGATGATCTGCGTCTCGAAATCGAGACGGTCGGCATAGTCGAGGAAATCCTCGGTCACGCCCTTTTCGCGCAAGGCTTCGTAAGCCGCCTTGCGCTCATCGCCCTTGTAGGCCAGCGCCTCGTCCAGTTCACCCTCGGTAACGTCGGGCCAGTAGGGCAGCAGGCGCCGGGCAAGGCCGCGCCGGGCATCGTCCACCAGCATCCGGGCCTCGCCCTCACGATCGCCGGCAAGGCTGGGCAGCAGCGGCTTGCGGCGCGGCGGCGCGAAGGCACAACGCTGGGCAACGACGAGCGTGTTGGCGATGGCCTCGGGCAGGTCCGCGAAAAGCTCCTGCATGACCTCGACCGGCTTGACCCAGCGTTCGGACGAAGAGCGCGGCCGGTCCGGCGCATCGACCTGCGTGGAGTTGGCGATGCACAACATGCCATCGTGCGCGGAGTGGAAGCTTGCCTCGGAATATTGCGCCGGGTTCGATCCGACCAGCGGGATGTCACGCTCATAGGCAAGCGCGATCAGGTCTTCTTCGGAGGCGTCCTCCTCGGGTTCACCGGTACGCGTGATCTCGATGTAGAGACGGTCGCCGAACAGGCCCTGCAGGGTATCGCAATAGCGCTCCGCCTGCTCGGGTCGGTCGTCGGCAAAGAGCCGCGCCAGCGCGCCCTCATTGCCGCCGGTCAGGCAGATCAGGCCATCGGTATGGCCGCGCAGCGATTCCAGCTCGACATGGGGATCGAGTTCGAGCGGGCGGTCGAGGTGGGCACGGCTGACGAGGCGGCACAGGTTGAGCCAGCCGTCGTCGTTCTGGGCGAACAGGGCCAGCCAGTCGATCGGGAGGTCCTGTCCCTGCGCAACCGCACCGGGTCGGGCGACGGCAAGGAACGTGCCGACAACGGGCTGCACGCCTGCGTCCATGCAGGCACCGGCGAAAGTCGGCGCACCGTAAAGGCCATTGCGGTCGCAGATGGCGATGGCGGGAAACTTGCGTTCCTTGGCCAGCTTGGCGATCGCCTTGGGGTCGATCGAGCCGTCCAGCATCGTGAAGCTTGAGAAGATGCGAAGCGGGACGAAAGGCGAGAACGACATAATGGGAATTTAGGCATCGCGCGCCCGCGCGATCAAGGCCGCGCTGGGGACAAAGCGGGGGATAGCGCGCAATGCCGAAACGGGAATTTGCCAGAGTGGGAATTGCGAACGCTTGCCCGGCCTACGCGCAATCGCGGAACGCGCCTGCCGGATCAGAGCAGCGCCTCGATGTCCTTTTCGAGGCTTTCCGGCTTGTCGGTCGGACTGAACCGTCGCACGACCTTGCCATCCCGGTCGATCAGGAACTTGGTGAAGTTCCATTTGATCTTCTTCGTGCCCAGCACACCGGGTGCTCCTGCCTTGAGCCAGTCGAACAACGGGTCCGCTCCCGGGCCGTTGACCTCGATCTTGCCCATGAGCGGGAACGAAAGGCCGAAATTCACTTCGCAGAATTCGGCGATCTCGTCGGCAGAGCCCGGCTCCTGCCCGCCGAACTGGTTGCAGGGAAAGGCGATCACTTCGAAGCCGCGGTCGCCGTACTTGCGCCAGAGCGCTTCGAGCCCCCTGTACTGCGGGGTGAAGCCACACTTGCTCGCCGTGTTGACCACCAGCAGGACCTTGCCCGCCTTGTCGGCAAGGCTGATCTTTTCGCCGTTGGGAAGTGTCGCATTGAAATCTGCGATAGTCTTCACGGTACCGGCCTCTTCATCGCTGATCAGTTTCAAGGAAGTGCTTTGCGGACGCCCTTTCCGCAGCAAGGCGAGGCCGGCAGTCAGCCGGCCTCAAGCCGTAACAGCAGATCAGTCGGGGCTTTTCGGGAAATCGGCGCGGCGGAAAAGCGCACGGATTTCGCCGATCGACAGGCGGTGATCGCCTTCCTTCTGGATGGCGTATTCATTCTGCTTTTCCGCAGGCAGATCCATCACGAAATCGATCAGCTGGGCCACGGTGCCGCGACGGATCGTCTTGAACCGGTGAAACAGACCGCCCCCATCGGCACATTTGTGCAATTCCGCCGAATCATTCCAGCCGAAACCGCGCGGCGCCTCCGGTTCACCCTGGATCGTGGAGGGAGTGTCGCTCATCTGCGTGGTCCTTTCGTTTTCCCTGTGGTTTTCGTTCAACTTGGGCATTGGCCGCAGCGAAATCAACGCAGATCCTTGCGGCGTCCTGCAATGATGCAGGCCCCGGAGTTGCAAGGCTATTGCAGCACACCGTCATGCAGCCGCACGACGCGGTCCATGCCCTGTGCCAGCCGTTCGTTGTGCGTGGCGACCAGAGCGGCGCTGCCCTGCCCGCGCACAAGGCGCAGGAACTGGTCGAAAACCTTGTCCGCAGTCGCCTCGTCGAGGTTGCCGGTCGGTTCGTCAGCCAGCACCAGCCGCGGCCGGTTGGCCAGGGCACGGGCCACCGCGACACGCTGCTGCTCACCGCCGGAAAGCTTGCTCGGGCGATGTTCAAGGCGTTGACCAAGACCGAGTGCGCCCAGCAGTTCGCGCGCGCGCTCCTCGCATTCCTCGCGCGGCTTGCCGGTGATCAGTTGCGGCAGCACGACATTCTCGATCGCGTTGAAATCGGGCAGCAGGTGGTGAAACTGGTAGACGAAGCCGATGTGGTCGCGCCGCACCCAGGCGCGTTCGTCCTTGCCCAGCTTGGAAGCATTGATCCCGGCGATCTCGATGTGGCCGCCAAAGCCCCCTTCGAGCAGACCGATTGCCTGCAGCATCGTCGACTTGCCCGAGCCCGACGGGCCCAGCAGCGCCACGATCTCTCCGGGACGGATCACCAGGTCGACGCCGCGCAGCACGTCGATGGTCACGCCGCCCTGCTCGAAGCTGCGGGTCAGTTTCTCGATGCGCACGACCGGGGCGCCGCGCTCGGCGCCGACGTGCGGTTCCTCGAGGTTCACCGGATCACTCATAACGCAGCACCTGCACGGGATCGGTGCTCGCCGCCTTGAAGGCCGGGTAGAGCGTGGCGAGGAAACTGAAGGCCAGCGCCATCAGGCAGATCACGGTTATCTCCACCGGATCGGAACGGGCCGGCAATTCGGTCAGGAAGCGGATCGAAGGGTCCCACAGGTTCTGTCCGGTCACGATTTCCACGAGGCGCACGATCGGCTGGCGGAAATAGAGGAAAACGAAGCCCAGGATCACGCCTGCCCCGGTGCCCAGTGCGCCGATGCAGAAGCCCGTCGTCACGAAGACCTTGAGCAGCGATTTTCGTGTCGCCCCCATCGTGCGCAGGATCGCGATGTCGCGCGTCTTCGCGCGCACCAGCATGATCAGCGAGGAAAGGATGTTGAACACCGCGACCAGCACGATGATCGAGAGCACGACGAACATCGCCACGCGCTCCACCGCCAGCGCTTCGAACAGCGAGGCGTTGATCGTCTTCCAGTCGGTAACGATGGCCTGCCCGGCGAGCTTGCGCTCCAGCGGAGCGAGAATCTGGTCGACGCGGTCGGGGTCGGTCGTGGTCACTTCGATCATGCCGATCGAATCGCCGGTCAGCAGCAGCGTCTGCGCGTCCTTCATCGGCATCACCACGAAGGCCTTGTCGTAGTCATAGACGCCGATCTCGAAGATCGCGGCAACCCGGTAGGCGATCTGGCGCGGCACGGTACCGAACGGGGTCGAGCGCCCCTGCGGATTGATCACCGTGATCATGTCACCCACCTGCGCGCCCAGGTTTTGGGCAAGCTGCGAGCCGATCGCCACGTTGTTGCTGTCGGGCTGGAGCTGGCCGAGGCTGCCGGCCTTAACCTTGTCGCGCAGCCGGGCGATGTCCTGATCGGTGTTGCCGCGCACGAGGATCGCTTCGACGCGTCCGTTGAAACTGGCCAGCAGCGGCTGCTCGATCAGCGGCGTGGCGCGGGTGACGCCGGGCGTCTTGCGCACGTCCTCGAGCACGCTCTGCCAATTATCCAGCCGGCCGCCGTATGCCTGGATGATGGCGTGACCGTTCAGGCCCACGATCTTGTCGAACAGCTCTGCGCGAAAGCCGTTCATGACACTCATGACGATCACCAGCGCCGCAACGCCGAGCATGACGGCAGCCAGGCTGATGCCCGCGACGAGCGCGATGAAGCGCTCGCCCTTTCCGGGCAACATATAACGTTTGGCGATAGTCCATTCGAAGGAAGAAAGGATCAAGCGACGGGTCCGTCTGTGATCTGGTCAATGCGCAGCTGGCATTAAGGACATGAACAAGGGCTTGCAAGCCGCGGGCGAACTTGGCCGGGGACGCGATGCGACACCGGGTTTGTGCCCAACCGACAAGCCCGCTATGTGTTCCCTCGACGAGCGGGTCGTGGCGCCGTCATGACCCGGTCACGAAGCGCGCGCAGGAGGCAAAGCTGCACAAGCCTTTTCCATCCCCCTTGCAATTGCGGGCGATCCCCGCCAAATGCGCCGCAGATATTGACGCGCCAGCGGGCCGGACGACTCCATGAACCTAACTCACCCCTTTCGTGACGCCGACGGGGACAAGCTGCGCGAAGAGTGCGGCGTGTTCGGCGTGATCGGTGCCAAGGATGCGGCAAATGTTGCCGCAGCCGGGCTCCATTCCCTGCAGCACCGCGGCCAGGAGGCCGTGGGCATCACCAGTTTCAGCGGGACGGAGTTCCACTCCCACCGCGGCCTGGGCCATGTCGCCCAGGTCTTCTCGCAGAGGGAACTGGACACGCTGCCCGGCACCATGGCCTCGGGCCATGTGCGCTATTCGACGACCGGTGGATCGGGCCTGCGCAACGTGCAGCCGCTCTTCGCCGATCTCGCTGCGGGCGGCTTCTCGATCGCCCATAACGGCAACATTTCCAATGCGATGACGCTCAAGCGCGATCTCGTGTCGAAGGGGTCGATCTTCCAGTCGACCTCCGACACCGAGGTGATCATCCACCTCGTCGCGACCAGCCGTTACCCCACCCTGCTCGACCGCTTCATCGATGCCCTGCGCATGGTCGAGGGTGCCTATTCGCTGATCTGCATGACCTCCGAGGGCATGATTGCGTGCCGCGATCCGCTGGGCATCCGCCCGCTGGTCATGGGCCGTCTCGGCGATGCCACCGTGTTCGCTTCGGAAACCGTCGCCCTCGACGTGATCGGCGCGGAATTCACCCGCGCGGTCGAGCCGGGCGAACTGGTGCAGGTCGACCACAAGGGCACGATCTCCAGCCACCGTCCGTTCGGCAGTCCGGCCCCGCGCCCCTGCATCTTCGAACACGTCTATTTCAGCCGCCCCGATTCGGTTATGGACGGCCGCTCGGTCTACGGCGTGCGCAAACAGATCGGCGTCGAACTGGCCAAGGAAGCACCGGCTCCTGCCGACATCGTGATCCCGGTGCCCGACAGCGGCGTCCCCGCCGCCATCGGCTATGCGCAGGAATCGGGCATTCCCTTCGAGCTGGGCATCATCCGTTCGCACTATGTCGGACGCACCTTCATCCAGCCGGGTGACGCTGCCCGCCATGCCGACGTGAAGCGCAAGCACAACGCCAACCGCGCCCTCGTGGAAGGCAAGCGCATCATCCTCATCGACGATTCGATCGTGCGCGGCACCACCTCGCTCAAGATCGTCGAAATGATGCGCGATGCCGGCGCTGCCGAAGTGCACATGCGCATCGCCAGCCCGCCGACCAGCCACTCGTGCTTCTATGGCGTTGACACGCCGGAACGTTCGAAGCTGCTCGCCGCGAAGATGGACATCCAGGCCATGGCCGAGTTCATCAAGGCCGACAGCCTCGCCTTCGTGTCCATCGACGGCCTCTATCGCGCCGTCGGCGAAGCGAAGCGCAACAAGAAGTGCCCGCAGTTCTGCGACGCGTGCTTCTCCGGTGAATATCCGACCAAGCTGACCGACTTCACCGAACTTCGTCCGCAACAGCTTACGGCTGCGTGACCGACACGATGAGCGACACGGGAAGCGACAAGCCGTTCGAGGGGCAGATTGCGCTCGTCACCGGTGCCAGCCGCGGCATCGGCGCCGCCACCGCGCATGCTCTGGCTGCAGCGGGGGCGCATGTCGTGCTGACCGCGCGCGATACCAAGGCGCTCGAAGGTGTCGAGCAGGCGATCTTCGAAGCCGGCGGTTCGGCCACGATCGCTCCTGTCGATCTCGTGGAGCCCGACGGCATCGCCCGCCTCGCCACGGCAATCTCGCAGCGCTGGGGCAAGCTCGACATTCTCGTCGTCAATGCCGCGATCCTGCCGGAGCTGACTTCGGTGGCGGACATCGACCAGAAGGCTTTCAACAAGGCCCTGACGACCAACGTGCTGGCTACCCAGGCGCTGATCGCCAATTTCGACCCGCTTCTGCGCAAGAGCGCCGATGCCCGGGTGATCGGCATGACCACCACGGTCGCAGGCCAGCCCCGTGCGTTCTGGGGCGCCTACGGGGCGTCAAAGGCCGCCTTCGAGGTCCTTCTGGACTGCTACGGCCAGGAAACCGCCAAGGTTTCGAAGGTCCGCGTCGCCATCGTCAATCCCGGAGCCACCCGCACCGCGATGCGCGCCCGCGCCTATCCCGGCGAAGCGCCCGCTTCGGTCAAGCCGCCCGAAGTGGTGGCCGACCGTCTGGTTGCGCTGCTTGGTGAACCGTTCCCTACGGGACATCGCGAGACCGTTAACCAGCCGGCTTAAGTCCCCGTTAACCCCTGCCTGCGATCTTTCGGAGTCATTCCGGGCATCTTGCCCGGTTTCCGGCTACGACAGGATTGCATCTCCATGGTAGGAACGGAACAGGACAAGTACGAGTTCGCCGCTCAGGAAGACCGCAGCGCACATCGCGTGAAGCTGACCATACCGGCCGGGCTCCGCCCGTCCGGGGGCCGCAGCTTCCAGACCGTCGTGCGCGATCTCTCCCTTTCCGGCTTCTCGGCCACGGCGGTCAGCCGCCTGCACCCCGGCACGCGCTGCTGGATCACCTTGCCGGGAATGGAATCGCTCTCGGCGAAAGTCATCTGGTGGGACAACGGCCTGACCGGCTGTGCCTTCGAGAACCTGCTGAGTCCGATCATTCTCGAGAATATCGTCTCGCGCTGGTCGGACGACCCGACCTACCGCAACTGACGGATCGGGAAACCGCGCCCGTTCAGCCGCGCTTGACCAGCGTGACTTGCGCGACGTCGATCCCGCCGCCGCGAAAGCCGCCCTCGCAATACATCAGGTAGAAGCGCCAGAGCCGCACGAAGCGCGCGTCGAAGCCGGACGGGAGCCGACCTTCCTCGACCGCCGCATCGAAATTGCGCCGCCATTCGCGCAAGGTCTTCGCATAGTCGAGACCGAAGCTGGTGCGGTCCTCCCACGAGAGCCCGCGTTCCTCGGCCAGCCGGTGGAATTCCGATTCCCGGATCAGCATGCCCCCGGGGAAGATGAAGGTCTGGATGAAGTCCGCGCTGCGCGCATAGCCTTCGAAGATCTCGTCGCGCATCGAGATAAGCTGGAGCCCGGCCCTGCCCCCGGCCTTGAGATTGCGCGCAATGCAGTCGAGGAAATCGGGCCAGTACTCGCGCCCCACCGCCTCGACCATCTCGACCGAAACGACCGCGTCGTACTGGCCGCCTTCGTCGCCAAGGCCGACATCGCGATAGTCCTGCTTGCGGAAATCGACGGTTCCGTTCTCGATCTCCCAGCGCCCGCGCGCATAGGCCAGCTGCTCGTCGGACAGGCTGATCGCATCGACGTGGACGGCCTCGTTCCCGGCCATGAAGGCCGCCAGGGTGCCCCAGCCGCAACCGATCTCCAACACCTTGTCGTCAGGCGCGAGATCGAGGCGCTCGACGATCGCTGCAACCTTGTTCGACTGCGCCATGTCGAGCCGGGTAACGAACTGGCTCAGCGCGTTTGGCCCGTCACCGGGTACCGCGAAGATGCCGCTCGAATAGAGCATCGTCTCGCCCAGCCACTCCTCGTAGAAGTCGTTACCAAGGTCGTAGTGGGCATGGATGTTTCGCAGCGAACCGGTGCGGGTGTTGCGATGCAGCCAGTGGACGAGCCGCGTCAGCAACCGCCATGGGCCATGGGCGCGGCCCGAATTGCCCAGCGATACGGCATTGTCCATGAACAGCGCGAACAGCGGCACCGGATCGGGACTTTCCCACTCCCCCGCATCCCACGCCTGGTACCAGCCGACCGAACCGGCCGTCGCCAGGCGTAGGATCGCGCGCCACGAATTGATCTTCACGACGGCATCGAAGCCGGACTCGCGCCCGCCCAGCAAGCGCGTCTCGCCCGAGGGCAACGTGGTCAAGATGGAGCCGCGGTCGAGGCCGCGGTCGATCTCGTCGAGGACCCGTTTGACGCCGCCCGACCAGAGCCGGGCGAACCATTGCGGTCCCACGCCAATGGCGCGGCCGCCTTCCACGAGTTCCTCACCCCTCCCGGAAACTGGCGCGTTCATGTGTTTGATATGAACACAAACTCACGGCGGGGCAATCCATCAGCAACCTTTGCAGTCAGCCTTTTGCCTTCTCCCAGGCCGCCAGCGCCCGCTCCCGGGCGGCACGATGTTCGATAATCCGCGCCGGATAGCCCTTGGGCCGGTACATCGGTCCCGGATCGTGGACCTCGGCATCGGGCAGGTCCGCAAGTTCCGGCACCCATTCGCGGATATAGGCAGCCGCGTCGAATTTCTCCGACTGGGAGAGCGGCGCCATGATCCGCACGAACATGTTGGAATCGACGCCCGATCCGGCCGTCCACTGCCAGTTTACCGCGTTCGAGGCATAGTCGGCGTCGACCAGTGTATCCCAGAACCACCGCTCCCCTTCCTGCCAGTCGATCAGCAGGTGCTTGATGAGGAAACTGGCCGCGATCATCCGCACGCGGTTGTGCATCCAGCCGGTATGCCAGAGCTGGCGCATCCCGGCATCGACGATGGGGTAACCGGTCCTGCCCTTCTGCCAGGCGCGAAGATCCTCCTGCGCCTCCTTTCCGGAGCGCCAGGGGAAGTTGTCGAAGGTATCCCGTGCCGAACGGCTGCCATAGTCGGGTAACTGCAGGATTACGTTCTGCGCATAGTCGCGCCAGCCGATCTCGCCCAGGAAGGTGGCGACCGACCCGCCCGCCGACGCGGTTGCATGCCAGACCTGCGCCGGAGAAACTTCACCGAAGTGCAGATGCCCAGACAGGAACGAAGTGCCCTCCACCGCCGGCAGGTTCCGCTGCCCTTCGTAGCGCGAGGCTTGATCGACAAAGGCGCGCAGGCGCTTCTTCGCGCCGTCCTCGCCCGGCTCCCACATGTCGCGCATGCCGCCCGCCCAGTCGGGCTGGGTCGGCAGCAAACCCCAGTCGTCGAGCTTATCGGATGCAGGCCAGCTATCGGGCGCTGCAATCTTCTGCGGCCGGCGCTGCGGTTCGGGCGGCGGCATACGCTCGCTCAACGCCCGCCAGAACGGGGTGTAGATCTTGTAGGGGTTCCCAGAGCCCGTCGTGACCGTTCCGGGCGGGGCAAGATAATTCCCGTGATGCAGATGCAGGGTCAGGCACTTGCCGACGCCTTTCTCCGCATTGCGCCACCACGGCTCGTAATGGTGCAGGGCATGGACTTGGCTGGCGCCGGTCTCCTGCGCCAGCGCCGCCAGCACGTCCTCGCACTTGCCCTTGCGCAGGATCAGCCGCGAACCCTTTTCCCGCAAGGTAGCATCGAGGCTTTCCAGGCTGTAGTGCAGCCACCAGCGCGAAGCGCCGCCCATGGCCCGGTGCCTGGGCGTCTCGTCGTCGAGGACATAGACCGGCACGACCGGGCCCAGGGCAGCGGCTGCGGCCAGTGCCGCCTGGTCCGACAGCCGCAGGTCACGGCGAAACCAGACGATGACAGGAGGGTGAGAATTGGTTGACGATTGGGCTGACATGGGACCGGAACGCGATTGCATCTGAGACGTTCCTTGACCCTATGGTAGGCGCAGACAAATCCGCAAGCTTTCCGAGTTCCAGTTACCGGATCGATCCGCGGAAGGCACTGATCGCCGCAGGCCTGTGCTGGCTCGGCCTCGCGATGATGGTCTGGGCGGTCGAGACGGGACACATTACCGCGATCGACAAGGCCGGCCTGCTGTTCTGGCGTGACAGCGACTTGCGCCCGGTCGGGCCGACGCGCCTGCTCGAAGCGGTGCGCGACGTCACTGCCCTGGGTGGCACCCTGCTGCGCAACCTGTTCACGCTTTGCGCCGTCGTCGCCCTGCTCTTCCTGAAGCTGCGGCGCGAAGCCGCTTTGCTGGCCCTGACCGTAATCGGCGGCCTGATCGCGAACAGTACGGCCAAGATCCTGGTCGGCAGGCCAAGGCCGGAAATCGTGCCCCATCTCACCGAGGCCGGCGGGATGAGCTTTCCCAGCGGCCACAGCTTCAACTCCGCCGTCGTCTATATCGCCATGGCCCTTGCCTTCGCGGCGCTGAGCCCGCGGCAATCGGTACGCATGACGGTGATCGCTGGCGCCGTGCTGGCCAGCATGGCGATTGCCTGGAGCCGGGTCTGGCTTGGAGTCCATTGGCCGAGCGACGTCATCGCGGGATGGCTGGGCGGCGCAGGCTGGGCCTTCGCCGCCTCTGCCCTGCTCTATCGGCCCGCACAGATGACGGCCGATCGCCTGGAACACGCGGAGCGCGATTGAAATTGCGCCGCGCCAGGATTCGAAATTGGAGAAGTAGTCGCGGCACCCCTTCGGGGCCGCCCATGAGCGCGAGGTGAAAGCGGCCCTCGGGCCGCTCTCACCCCGGCGTCATCAGTCCATCAGCCCGTGCGCTGCGTCCTTTTCCTCGACAGTCCAGGTCTGGCCCTTCGAGAGCAGCTTGCCCAGGTTGGCAGTCTTGCCTTCGATCAGCTTCGCGCGTTCGGCCACGACTTCGCCTTCGAAGGTCGGACGCGGATCGTCGTAGATCACGCCCAGCGCCATCGGGAACGGACCGAAGGGCATTTCGACCAGCATGTGCGCAAGGCCACGGTTCTTCACGTTGTGAACCGCAACGTCGGCTGCCTGCCAGTCACCGTCGACGACATCTACGACCTTGAGGGTCAGCGTGTCATGATCGAGCGAAAGGCCCTTGGTACCCTTGGCGAAAAGCAGCGGCTCACCGTCGGTGCACCAGATCTGGTTCTCGGCTGCCACCCCCTTGGCGGTGAAGTCGTCGAAGCGATCCTTGTTGTAGACGATGCAGTTCTGGAAGATCTCGATGAAGGCCGCCCCCTTGTGGGCGTGGGCCGCCTTGAGCACTTCGGGCAGGTCCTTCGAGACGTCGTAACCGCGCGCCACGAAGCGAGCGCCCGAACCCAGCGCGAAGGCGCAGGGCAGTGCCGGCCGGTCGACCGAGCCGACCGGCGACGTCGGCGAGCTGGTGCCGACGCGACTGGTGGGCGAGTACTGGCCCTTGGTCAGACCGTAGATCTCGTTGTTGAACAGCATGATCTGACAGTCGAGATTGCGGCGCAGCACGTGCATTGTGTGATTGCCGCCGATCGACATGCCGTCACCGTCGCCGGTGACCAGCCATACGTCGAGCTCGGGATTGGCGAGCTTGATGCCGGTGGCGAAGGCCGGGGCGCGGCCGTGGATCGTGTGGAAGCCGTAGCTTTCGACGTAGTACGGGAAGCGGCTGGAGCAGCCGATGCCCGAGACGAACACGGTGTTCTTCGGATCGGCGCCGATCATCGGAAGGGTGCGCTGCACGGCCTTGAGGATCGCGTAGTCGCCGCAGCCGGGGCACCAGCGGACTTCCTGATCGGATTCCCAGTCCTTGAGCGTGGTCTGGATGGGGGTCATGTCGTTCATGGCTCAGGCCTCCGGATTCGGGAGCTGGGTATCGTTGACGGGCACTTCGCCTTCGGCATGGCCGGGCACGCCATCGAAGAAGGATGCAATGGCTTCCTCGATCTCGGCGATGGCGAAAGGCTGGCCGCTGGTCTTGTTGAGCGGCACGGCATCGACCAGGAACTGGTCGCGCAGCACGGTCTTGAACTGGCCGGTGTTCATCTCGGGGACGAGCACCTTCTCGAAACCGGCAAGCAAGTCGCCCATGTTGGCCGGCAGCGGCCAGACGTGGCGGACGTGGATGTGGCTGACGTCGTAGCCCTTGCGGCGCGCACGACGCACCGCCTGGTGGATCGGACCGTAAGTCGAACCCCAGCCGACCACCGCAAGCCTGCCGTTCTCGTTGCCGAGGCAGACATCCTGTGCAGGCACGGCCGCGGCAATGCCATCGACCTTCGCCTTGCGCGCATCGGTCTGGGCCTGGTGCGTCGCGGGCGAATAGTCGAGGTCACCGGTGTCGATGGCCTTCTCGATGCCGCCGACGCGGTGCATCAGGTCGGCCGTGCCGGGCTTGATCCACGGACGCACACCACGCTCGTCCCGCTTGTAGGGAAGAACCTTGCCGTCCGGGTTGTTGGTGTCCTCGAGGAACTTGACCGGGAAAGGTTCGAAGGTCGACGGATCGGGCACCAGCCACGGCTCCGAAGCATTGCCGATATAGCCATCGGTCAGCAGCATGACCGGGGTCATGAACTGGGTGGCGATGCGGCAGGCCTCGATGGCGCACTCGAAGGCGTCGGCCGGCGAGCGGGCAGCGATAACCGGCAGCGGCGCGTCGCCATTGCGGCCGTAGACCGCCTGATAGAGGTCCGACTGCTCGGTCTTGGTCGGCAGGCCCGTCGAAGGACCGCCGCGCTGCGAGTTGACGATGACGAGCGGCAGCTCGGTCATGATCGCAAGGCCCATGGCCTCACCCTTGAGCGCGATGCCCGGGCCCGAGGACGAGGTGACGCCGAGCTGACCGGCGTAGGATGCGCCGATGGCCGAGCAGATCGCAGCGATCTCGTCTTCCGCCTGGAAGGTGGTGACGCCGAATTCCTTCATCTTCACGAGGTTGTGAAGGATCGCCGAAGCCGGGGTGATCGGGTAGCCGCCGAAGAACATCGGCAGTTCCGCCAGCTGCGCACCGGCGACGAGGCCAAGCGAGACAGCTTCCGCGCCGGTAATCGTACGATAGAGGCCCGGTTCGGACGGCACCGGATCGATGTGCAGCTTCTTGAGCGGACCGGCCAGTTCGGCGGTTTCGCCATAGGCATGGCCGGCATTGAGCGCGGCGATGTTGGCATCGGCGAGGACCGGGTTCTTGGCGAACTTGGTCTTCAGCCAGTTCACCAGCGGCTCACGGTCGCGGTCGAACATCCACAGGGCCAGGCCCAGCGTCCACATGTTCTTGCAGCGCAGCGCTTCCTTGTTGCCAAGGCCGAACGGCTTCACCGCCTCGAGCGTCAGCGCCGAGATGTCGAAGGCGAGCACGTCCCACTTGGCGAGGCTGCCATCCTCGAGCGGGCTGGTCTCGTACTTCGCCTTGTCGAGGTTGCGCTTGGAGAACTCGCCGGTGTCGGCAATGACGAGACCGCCGGGCTTGAGCGCCTGGACATTGGTCTTCAGAGCGGCCGGGTTCATCGCCACGAGCACGTCGGGCGCGTCGCCCGCGGTCGTGATCTCGCTCGAACCGAAGTTGATCTGGAAAGCCGAGACGCCGAACAGCGTCCCCTGCGGTGCGCGAATTTCCGCCGGGAAGTCCGGGAAAGTCGCCAGGTCGTTACCTGCCAGTGCGGTCGACAGCGTGAACTGACCGCCGGTGAGCTGCATACCATCGCCCGAGTCGCCAGCGAAGCGCACGACGACGGCTTCGGGCGATGCTTCCTGCACGGAAGCCGGCTTTTCCTGTTCGGCTGTAATTGATGCCATCATTTTCCTCTTCGGCTGCACGCCGGAACTGCTCTTGCCTCTGTGCACGTGGGCTTTCCGGGGCCCGGGTGCAATTTAGAAAATCTCTCAGGCGGACAAACCTGTCATTTCCGCAAGAGAACCATAAAAGACGCTAGTCAAGAGCATCGCCTTCGGTCATTCTCTGTTTCATGCGTTGCGCGGACCGGCTATTGCAGCATCCCTTCTCTCCCGCCGCATCCCCTCATAACCCACGGAATCCTTATTCTCGATGAACGATTTCTCGTCCCTGCCCTATCGCCCCTGCGTCGGCGTCATGCTCGTCAACGCTGACGGCAAAGTGTTCGTCGGCAAGCGGATCGACACCAAGGAAGGCGACTGGTGGCAGATGCCCCAGGGCGGCGTCGACGACGGCGAGGATCTGCGCGAAGCGGCCCTGCGCGAGCTTCACGAGGAAACCGGCGTAACGGAACGGCACGTGACGATCCTGAGCCGCACCAAGGAAGAACTGCTCTACGACCTGCCCGACGAACTGTTGGGCAAGCTCTGGAAGGGCAAGTACCGCGGCCAGCGCCAGCACTGGTTCCTCGCCCGCTTCGAGGGCAGCGATGAAGACGTCGATCTCGAGGCGCACAATCCGCCCGAATTCTGCGACTGGAAATGGGTCGAGGCCGCCCTGCTTCCGGACCTCATCGTGCCATTCAAGAAGCGCGTCTATCGCTCTGTCGTTGAAGAGTTTCGCGCGCTGATCTGAGCGCGCTCAACACGCACGCTCTCACCTGACATATTGACGCACATCGGCCGTCATGCTGAAGACGTTTCAGCGTAACGGCCGGCATGCGATCAGTTTTCGCTGACGATGGGCCTGGGCGTCACGGCCTCGGCAGTGACCATGCGCGGGCTTGGCCCCTTGGCGATGGCCGCAGCGAGCTTTTCCGTGGCCGCGCAGGAATTGCCGCAAAGCGCTTCGAGCCGGGCGAGGTTGCGGTTCGCCTTTTCGGTCGCGCCCTTTTCGGCCAGCGCCATGCCTTCACCGGCAAGCGCATCTAGATTGCGCGGGTCGGAGGCCAGCACCATGCGGTAGTAGTGCACGGCCTTGCCCTGCATGCCGGTGCGCCGGGTGGCTTCGGCCAGCGCGACCAGCACCGAGACATCGCCCGGTTCGACGGTCAGCGCCGCTTCATAGGCATCGATCGCGGCCTGCAGCTTTCCGGAAGAGACGGCGGCGCGTCCTTCGCTCATGAGCTTCGCGGCACGCGGATCGAGCGCCTCCGAGGGTTCGGAGAGGATGGCGCTGGAAGAAACGGCAACGAGAAGCGAAAGAGCAATGGCAGCGGGCGTGTAACGCATCAGCATGTCCTTGGCCGAGGGTTTCGTCCTCATCATGGGGATTACGCTATCATACGCAAGTCATACGTGCGACGAAAAAGCCGTCGGTCCCGTCATGATACGGTGAGAGGCGCAGGCCGGAGCCGCGCTCGGTTCCGGCGGCAAGCGCCGGGATGTCGGCCCGCCAACCGGGATTGCGGGCCAGGAAGCCGCTCGCCTGATCGGCCCCTTCCTCGTCCAGCAGCGAGCAGGTCACGAATACGAGGCGTCCACCGGGCCGGACCAGCCCCGCCGCAACATCGAGCAGGCGCGACTGGATCGCGACATAGCGTTCGAGCTGCCTGGACGTGAGACGCCAGCGCGCTTCCGGGTTGCGTCGCCAGGTACCGGTTCCCGAACAGGGCGCATCGACAAGCACCGCATCGGCCCTGCCGCGCCAAGGCGCCAGCGCCTCGACCTCGCGGCCGGGATCGAGCAGGACGGTCTCGACCATCGTCACTCCCGCGCGTTCCGCCCGCGGAGCCAATCGCGACAGGCGCGTGCGGTCGGCGTCGCAGGCGATCAGCTTGCCCCGATTTTCCATCGCTGCCGCCAGCGCAAGGGTCTTGCCGCCGGCCCCGGCGCACAAGTCGATCACCGTCTCGCCCGGCTTTGCCGCCACCGCCTCGCAGGTCAGCTGCGATCCGGTGTCCTGCACCTCGATGGCACCCGCCACATAGGCATCGGACTGCTCGATGCGGGTTTCGGGCGGATAGCGCCAGCCATGCGCGGCGACGGTCCGCTCGCCGCCCTGAGGCAGGGTCACGCGCCCTGCCCGCAGCGTATTGACGCGAATGTCGAGCGGCGCGCGGTCGAGCAAAGAAGCCGCGTCGTCTGGCATCACCCCGCTGGCAGCAAGGCGATCCTGCAACCAGCCGGGCGCGATCCCGCCTTCGGCCCTTGGCTCATCCGGTTCGACAGGCGCCGGGGCATGGCGCGATCCGTCGAACAGGGAGGCGATGACGGGGTCCTCGGCCGCGACACGCAACATCGCCGCGCGGCCGGTCTCGGGCACTTCGCCGCAGGCCCTGATCGCCCGGTAGGCCAGCTCGCGCACGGCCCTGCGGTCCTTGCTGCCGGCAAAGCGGCGCGCACGGAACCAGTCGGCGATCAGCCGGTCGGCAGGCGCGCCATTGGCGCGCACGGCGGCAATCACGAGATCGAGGATCTCGATCGCGGCCTGAACGCGGGCGGCGGGCGTCATCGCCCGCCCCTCAACGCGACGGGTAGTTCGGCGCCTCGCGGGTGATGGTGACGTCGTGGACGTGGCTCTCGCGCAGGCCGGCATTGGTGATGCGCACGAACTGCGCGTTCTTGCGCATGTCCTCGATGGTGGCCGAACCGGTGTAGCCCATGGCAGCCTTCACACCGCCCACGAGCTGGTGGATGACATCCTTGGCCGGGCCCTTGAAGGCCACCTGACCCTCGATGCCTTCGGGCACGAGCTTCATCTGGTCCTTGATATCGCCCTGGAAATAGCGGTCCGCCGATCCGCGACCCATCGCGCCGACCGAGCCCATGCCACGGTACGACTTGTAGGCGCGTCCCTGATACAGGAACGTCTCGCCCGGGGCTTCCTCGGTACCGGCCAGCATCGAGCCGACCATGATCGTCGAGGCACCGGCGGCAAGCGCCTTGGCCGCATCGCCAGAAGTACGCAGACCGCCATCGGCGATGACCGGGACGCCCGACTTGTCGGCTTCCTCTGCGGCATCCATGATCGCGGTCAGCTGCGGCACGCCGACACCGGCGACGACGCGGGTGGTGCAGATCGAGCCGGGGCCGATACCGACCTTCACGCAGTCCGCACCGGCATCGATCAGCGCACGGGCCGCTTCGGCCGTGGCGATGTTGCCGGCAATGACCTGTGCCGAGTTCGACAGCTTCTTCACGCGCTCGACGGCCAGCGCGACGTCCCTGTTGTGGCCATGCGCGGTGTCGATCACGACGACATCGCATTCAGCGGCTAGCAGCGCCTCGGTGCGCTCGAAGCCCTTGTCGCCCACGGTCGTTGCCGCAGCAACGCGCAGGCGGCCGGCGGCGTCCTTGGTGGCGTCGGGATACGTGACGGCCTTCTCGATGTCCTTGACCGTGATCAGGCCGACGCAGTGGAAGGAATCGTCGACGACCAGCAGCTTTTCGATGCGGCGGTGGTGAAGCAGGCGGCGCGCCTCTTCCTGCGAAACGCCGACCTGAACCGTCGCGAGGTTCTCATGGGTCATGAGCTCGCGGACCGGCTGGTTCGGGTTGTCGGCGAAGCGCACGTCGCGGTTGGTCAGTATGCCGACCAGCTTGCCGGGACCTTCGACGACCGGGATGCCGCTGATGCGGTTGGCAAGCATGATCGCCTGTGCCTCGCCAAGCGTCGCATCGGGCGAAATCGTGATCGGGTTGACCACCATGCCGCTTTCGAAGCGCTTGACCGCGCGGACCGCGGCGCACTGTTCCTCGATCGTGAGGTTGCGGTGAAGAACGCCGATGCCGCCCATCTGCGCCATGACGATCGCCATGTCGGCTTCGGTAACGGTATCCATCGCCGAGGAAATAACCGGGATGTTGAGACCGATTTCGCGGGTGAGACGCGTGCGGGTATCGGCCTGGGTCGGGACGATGTCGGACTTTGCCGGACGCAGCAGGACGTCGTCGAAAGTAAGTCCGAGCTGGATTTCCATGTGTGCCACCATGCCTTGTGCGGGGGAGAATCGTGGCGGCCCATGTAATCAAAGGTGCCCAATTGGGCTAGTGCCTGATTTCGCCAAGGTGGCACGGATTGCCGGTCATCCGGCGCCGGGCTCCACCGGCACCTTGCGCAGATCCCCGAACCAGCGACCGAGCGCAGTCAGCATCTTCACGTCCTGGACGGCCCCGCCCAGTTCGATGGGATGCGAAAGATCGTCGCTAGGTCTATGATAATCCCCGTCGAAAAAGGCGCGCATCCGGTCGATGTCGCCATAGGCGGTGGTCACCATGACAGTGGGAATGTCATGCTGCAGCAGGGCCCAACCGTCCTGGCGCTTGACGAATTCGTTGGCGTCGTCGTTGTCCCGCAGGCGAAATTTCTCTGCCTTCGCGACCTTGGCGATATCCGCATCGAGCGCGGTCATCCCGCGCCCGACAATGGCGAAGGGCGTGCCCTTGGGGGCAATGGCAACCGAATCGATGTTGAAGGCCGCAACGATCCGGGTGAGCGGGAGCGGCGGATTCTCGGCGAAGGCATGGGCGCCCAGCAGGCCCAGTTCCTCTGCCGTCGTTGCCAGGAAATAGACATCGCGGTCGAGCGGCTGGCCCCGGGCAAGACGGCGTGCCACTTCTGTCATCGCCGCAACCCCGCTGGCATTGTCGACCGCGCCATTGCAGATCCGGTCCTCCGAGGTCGGCTCGCCGCATTCGCCGAAGTGATCCCAGTGCGCCACGTAGAGCACGGCGCCGGCCTCGGGATGGCGTCCGGGCAGCTTGCCGATCAGGTTGTGCGTGTGGATCGTGGTTTCGCGCGTCGTCGCCTCGAGCGAGGCTGTCAGGTCGAGGGTGATCGGCGCGAAGTCTTCCGCATCGGCCAGTTTCTCCAGCCCTTCGAGGCTTTGCGAAGTACCCTTGAGCAGGGTCGTCATGTCTTCGCGGGTGATGAATGCCTCAAGGTCACCGCCGATCGCATCGTCGGACAGTGCGTAACCGGAGCGCTTGCGACGCGCGGCGACCTGCTCGAGGCTGCGATCGCCGTCGAGCACGGTCAGCACTGCCGAGGCGCCAAGTGCCAGCAGTTCGTTCTGCCGCTCGCTGTCGGGGCGGCTGCCGTCGAGGATCACCGCGATCCGGCCCGCCAATTCGTTGCGGGTAAACGCGTCGCCACGCACCCGGCCGACGAAAAGCAGCGGCGCATTGCGCACGAGGCTGCGATGACCCGAGGTCAGCACCAGCACGTTGCGCGGCGAAATGGCGGTGCGATAGCCCTTGCGCTGGAAAGTCGCGTTGGAGGCTGCCGGTTCGCGCGCAACGAGCGTGACCGGCATGAACCATTCGTTGCCCGGATCGTTGGTTCCGGAAACGAGGCCGATGTCGAACCACTGCCTCGCGATGTAGCGCAAGGTCTTCGCCTCGCCCTCGGTACCCGGCTCGCGTCCGTCGAAATCGTCGCTGGCGAGCACCTTGATCTGGGCGAGAAGTTGGGCCTGGATCTCGCGGTCGACCCGCGAGCTTGCAGCGAGTGCGGGGACAGGCGCGGACGCAAAAGCAACGAAAAGCAGGCCAAGAGCGATAGCCCTGATCGTTCGCATCGAACCTGTCACTGGACCCCAATTCATTGCTGCTCTTCTATACGACGTAAATTCCGCAAGTCTCAGAAAACTTCGCGATCCCAGTCGTTTTTGCCCGTCCAGGGGCCACAGCGTTGCAGCAGTGCCGCACGCACGGGAGGGAACCGACGGCAGGCAATTCAATTTCACTTTCGATAGCAGTCCGGATAGGCAGGTTCGATCCTGCCGGTCCGGTGCCCGGCCGGATGGCGTAACGGGCGGGAAAGGATAACAAATCATGCGGCTGAACCGGTTCGATCCTGCAAATATCAAGGTCCGCCGGGGCGGTGGCGGCGGCTTTCCCGGTGGCGGTGGAGCCAAGCTGGGTTGCGGCTCGATTGTCCTCGTCCTGATCGGCGCTTTCGTCTTCGGGCTCGATCCGGCGCAGATGCTCGGCACCATCAGCGAAGTGCAGCAACAGCAGCAGCCTTCGACCGACAGCCGCGCGGCCCCGGGCGATGCCACCGCGATCTGCGAAGCCAATGCCTATTCGCTGGAAGCGTGCAACGCGCTCGATTCGCTCAACCGGACATGGCAGCCGCTGTTCGCGCAGGCGAACATCCCGTTCGACCAGCCGACGCTCAACTTCTTCACCGGCGGCACCCGAACCGGCTGCGGCGCGGCGCAAAGCGCAATGGGACCATTCTATTGCCCGGCCGACCGGGGCATCTACATCGACACCTCCTTCTACGACCAGCTCGACCGCCAGCTCGGCGCGCGCGGCGACTTCGCCCGCTACTACGTGATCGCCCATGAATACGGTCACCATGTGCAGAGCCTGCTCGGCCTCGACCGGAAGGTTCGCAGCGCGCAGCAGCAGAACCCCTCACAGGCGAATGCCCTGTCGGTGCGCATGGAACTGCAGGCGGACTGCTACGCGGGCGTCTGGGCCGGCAAGCATGCCGACCTGATCGAACCGGGCGACATGGAGGAAGGCATGACCGCCGCCAGCGCCATCGGTGACGATGCCCTGATGCAAGGGGCGGGCCGCTCGGTCAGCCCGGAGAGTTTCACCCACGGCAGCAGCGTCCAGCGCATGAAGTGGCTGCGGCGCGGGATCGAGACCGGGAACGAGGACGCCTGCGATACGTTCAATCAACAGTAGGGGAGATGGCTGGGCCCGGTCTCCCGCGCGGAACTGGCCTGGAGGATTGAAGTGCTCAGATCGTGTTTCCTGGTAACCGTGGCCGCCGCGCTCTCGCTCGGCCATGCAGAGGCTCGCAGCCAGGACAAGCCGATCACGGACAGCGACCCCGACGTCATGGACGTCGCCAAGACGCCCACCACCGACCTCAACATCACCAAGGAAGAAATTCCGCCCATCCTGATCGAGGCGATCGACAAGCCCTACGACCTGACAGACCTTGGCAGGTGCAAGCAGCTGATTGCCGCGGTGGAGCGGCTCGACGCGATCCTCGGACCCGACGTGGACCTGCCGCAGGAGGCCCGCGACCGGGTCAGCGCCGGTCGCGTCGCCAAGTGGGTGGTCAGCTCATTCATTCCTTTCCGCGGGCTGATCCGCGAACTGTCAGGCGCCAATGCCCAGGAGCGCGCCGTGCGCACCGCCATCCAGGCGGGCCTCGCCCGTCGCGGCTTCCTCAAGGGAGTCGGCGCGCAGCGCGGCTGCGCCTACCCCGCCTCACCCGCAACGCCCAAGGTGATCAACGCCTATCTCGCCCAGAACGAGAAGGATGATGACAAGAAGGACGACGACAGGAAGGCGCAGGAAGAGCGCAAGGATGAGGAAAAGCAGGACGACAAGGCGCAGGAGACGACAAGCGCCGGCGTTCCCATCGTTTCCGAACCGGTCGTCCAGAAGATTCCCTGATCAAACGCGAGAGCTTGCCCTGCCCGGCCCGGATCAGCTCTTGCTCACACCCATACCCCTGCGCGCCCGCTCGATTTCCCGGTCGAGGTCGAGCAGGATCTCGCTGCGCACATCTTCCTTGATGGTGCGGTCGGTGACGACTGCCGCGCGGGCGGACTGGAGCGACTTGATCACGGCCCTGTGAATGCCCTTCGGCTCACCCGCACAGATCCGGAGGGACCTGCTCTGGCCGTTCGCCTCTTCAGCCCGCGGACTGTCGGCAGGGCAGGTTTCATCGATGACCATTTCCCTGGTCAGGACGTTCCGGCCATTTTCGTCCTTCGTCACCATGCGGATGTGGCGGACCTTGCCATCGGGCGAGACAGTCTCGCTCACTTGCGGGGCGCGGGTCAACGCCCGTGCGGCACTGCGCTCGACTTCGGCTGCGCGCCGTTCGGCCTCGGCAGCCCAACGCTCGGCATCGGCGGTGTGGCGTTCCACTTCGGCTTCGGCACGATGCAGTTCGGCTTCCTGCCGAGCCTCGGCGACGGCTGACGGCGGGGCCGGAGGGGCCGGAGGAGCCGGGGGTTCAGGCGGTACCCTCACGTTGCCCGTTCCGTGCAAATCGGAAACCGAAGGCGGCTCGGGCGCCTGTTGCGGTTCCGGCGGGACGGGAGGCGCCGGGGGTTCCGGCGATTCGGGAATCTCGGGCTCTTCCATCGCTGCATAGCTGACCGTCGCCGTCATCGGCACGGCCACGAGCGATACGGCGAAGAGGCTTCGTGCCAGCACGCGGCGGGCCGGCGAAATGTCGTTGCAGGCCAGAGCCTTGAGGCGGTGAATGATCGGCTTGTCGCCACCCAGCGGCCCGGCGATCGGAGCCGCCAGCGTGACGCGCGAGCCAGCGGCATAGGAAGCAATGAGCCTGCCATAACGCGCCCGAGTCTTGCGATCGCAACCGGCCATGACCCGCGCATCGCACGCCGCCTCCTGATCGCCGCGCAGCGCCCGCCATGCCGCCCATGCCAACGGGTTGAACCAATGGAGCGCGAAAAGCGGCTGGACAGCGATAATCGCGATCAGGTCGTTGCCCGCGTGATGCTCCAGTTCATGGGCAATCGCGAAGTCGGAACTTTCGGAGTCCGTCTCGGCCAGAAACCCGGTCGGCAAAGCGACGACCTTGTCGAAGATGCCGAAGGCGAGCGGCGCGCCAGCGGCCGGGCTCTCGACGATGCGCACGCCTTCGGCCTGCGCCACCTGTCGTGCCCCCGCCAGCAATTCGCGCCGCATGGACGCATAGCTCCAGGCACGCCAGCACAGGAATACGGCAGCACCGCCAAGCCAGAGCGCAATCAGCATACCGGCCCAGGGCGCTTGCGCCAGAAGGCCGGGATCGGCCGCTGCCACAACGGGAACTGCCGTGGTGGAAGGACCCTGCCCCGCCGAAATCTCCGCAAGCTCCACCGAGGCCGGAGCCACGATCATCGCACTCGCCACGATCGGCTCAATCGTCACTTCGGGCCGCGGCAGCAGGCCCTGCGGCAGAGCCAGCGGTGGCAATAGAAAGCGCACCATCGGCAGCGCCCAGAGCGCGTAGGCCGCCGCCGGACCGAACCAGCGCCCGACCGGGCGGCGAACCACGAGCACCAGCGCCATCAGCACACCGGTCATCACAAGCGTATCGGTGAGCCACGCGATCATGACTTGAGCTCCTTCAGCAGGGCCTCGATCTCGGCAATGTCATCTTCCGTCAGTGCTTCGTTCTGCGCAAGATGGGCGAAGAGCGGAGCCGCGCGTCCGCCGAACAGGCGGTCGACGAGGCGGCGGCTTTCAGTCCCGACATAAGCTTCGCGCGCCATTTTCGGTGAATACAGGAAGCGCTTGCCGTCCGGCTCGGTAGCGACGGCCTGCTTGGCGACAAGACGCGAGAGCAGCGTCTTGACCGTCGCAAGGCTCCAGCCGCGCGGACCGCAGACTTCTTCGCAGACTTCCTGGGCGGTGAGCGGGCTGCGTTCCCACAGCGCCTCCATCACCGCATGCTCGGCTTCCGAGATGCGCTCGGGCTGCACGGACTCGTCGGACACCCTCACCTCCATCGTTTACAGACGTAATCGATTACGTCTGTAAACATGAACGCCGGATGAACGGCATCGACCGATCAGGGCAGCACTCCGATCGGATCGGGACTGCCGTCCCGGTCGCCGGAAACCGTTCCGCCCGACACAACAGTGGCATTGCCGGTCAACAGGATGCCCGAGAGATGGGGCGCAGCCATCGAGGTTCCGTCCTTGGAAGTCGTACCGGTGCTGTTCGGGACGAGCGAAACAATTCCGACGCCCGGTTCGGCCCAGTCGACGGAACCGCCATAGTTGGAGAACGAAGCCTTCCGGTCGCGCTTGTCGGATGCAGAAACGGTGTAGAGCCCGGTCCCATTCTGGTCGGCCGGAGACACCTTCCTGATGTCGACGTCCACATTATCGTTGCCTGCCGCCATCACCACGTGAAAGCCGACAGCGGCCAAATTCACAACGGCCTGGTCGAGAACGGTCGAATTGGGATCCGCGTTGAGACTAAGGTTCACAACATCGCCTGCCGTGCCAGCCGTGGCAACGTAATTGAGACCCGCCAGCACATCGGTATCCGGCGCAACGCCCAGCGAGTCCAGGACCCTTACCGATACCACCGTGGCCCCGGCCGCCACCCCGGCAATCCCGATGCCATTGCCCCTGATCGCCGCGATTGTCCCGGCAACGTGCGTGCCGTGGCCGTTGAAGTCGGCGTAGGAGACCGTGTTACCGCCAAGAGTGTCACCGGTCAGAAAGGACCTGCTCAGGCCCCCATTGATCACAAGATCGGTGTTCGGGCCGACACCGGTATCGACGACCCAGGCCAGCCTGCCATTGGGCGTCCCCGGGCCGCCCACGCGCTGGATGTCCCAGGGGATCGTTTCCCCACTGCCACTGCCGCCATTGCCGCCCCCTCCTCCGCCACCGCTTCCCGGAGGTCCCCCGCGCGAAGGCATGGCCGTCGCACCGGCTTCTCCATCCGGCAAACCGACATAGTGCGCCTGCGTGCAGGAGGAGAGGTCGAGGTCCTTGTCCAGCAATTGTGCAATGGCCTGCGCCGATGCGCGGATGGCAAAGCCGTTCAGCAAGGCGGAATAGACGTGAAGGAGGCGCCCGCCAGTGGCCTGAACGGCCATGTTCGCCGCATACGTCGCGGTGATCGGTCCGGGCTTGAAGGTACACAGGAAAGTGTTCGGAACAGGATCGCCGATCTGCTGCGCCCCTGCCGGCTGCGTGGCGATGAATGCCGAAACTGCAGCGGCAACGAAAAACCTTGCTCGACCTATCATATCGCCCCTCCCGAGTATCCCTGAACCCACCTCACGCCTTCTTTTTGATGCGATCAGGATAAGTCATCGGAGACAATTCGGCAATTCGGCAAGGGTATAGCGACTTGCGGACTATTGACGACAAGGGGCTGCAACCCAACGCTTGGCGCAAGCGTCTGGACTGATTCAGGTAAAGCCCCGCGGCAGCTGCGCCGGGTTCGCCTACTCCGAGACCTTTCGGAAGGTTATTTCCCGTCCGTAGCGTTCAAGCAGGAACATGCCGTCGCTCTCGAACAGGCCCGTATGGTCGAACGCCTTGAAACCGAGGTCATTGGCATGGAACGCAAAATACAGAGACTTGCCCGATGGCTGCGGCACCGGGATCGGTTCCCCGCGCACTTCGAAGATCGGCAGGGCGAGGCTTATCGAAAGAAGCTGGTCACTGTCGGAAACCGGAATCTGGATAGCGCCATCGGAAAAGTCGGCGATCGTGCCGGTCCCGTCAGCGCGTTCGACGATGGCGCTGAACAGCGAGACCGGCAGGTTGCCGTTCCCTTCGAGGTGGAGCGTCACGGCATCGGGTGCGCCCGATCCCTGCTCGGTGCCCAGCAATTCAAATTGCGGCGGCGTGGAAGGATCGCTGTTCAGGACGATGCCGCCGTCCTGTCGGGTCCAGGTTCCCGTCGAATATTCGTCAACAGCGCCGTAGCTCAGCGCATAGCGGTAACGGCCATCCTCGCCCAGTTCCAGCCAGGCAGCCATTTCCGTCCGCGAACCGTCGTAAGTGCCGGCAATCGATGCAGGCTCAGCCACCTCCTGGGCGGCAGGCTCCTGCTTCGCGGCGACGGGGGCCGGGTGAAGCAGGGCAAGCAGGGGCGCGGCGGCGACCCAGGATTTCAGGATCGCCGCGCGCCCCGCCATGGTCTTAGTAAACGCGCGCCTTGGGCTTGATGTACTCGACATCGTCGGTCAGCGTGTATTCGTGGACCGGGCGATAGTCGAGACGGACTTCGCCACCCTTGCCGCCCCAGCCGTTGAACCAGCCAACGGTGTGCTTCATCCAGTTCGCGTCGTCGCGGTTCGGGAAGTCCTCGTGCGCGTGGGCACCGCGGCTTTCCTTGCGCGCCTGGGCGCCATGCAGCGTGACCGAAGCCTGCGAGATCAGGTTGTCGAGTTCCAGCGTTTCCACCAGGTCCGAGTTCCAGATCAGGCCGCGGTCGGTGACCTTGATGTCCTGCATGCGCTCATAAGTTGCGGCCAGCTTCTGCTTGCCTTCGACCATGAGTTCATCGGTGCGGAACACCGCGGCGTGAGCCGACATCGTACGCTGCATCTCGGTGCGCACTTCCGCCGTCGGCGAACCGCCGTTGGCGTTGCGGAAGTGGTCGAGGCGGGTGAGCGACATGTCTGCCGAGTCCTTCGGCAGTTCGGGCTGCGCAGCGCCGGCCTTGACGATTTCCTTGAGGCGGTGACCGGTCGCACGGCCGAAAACCACGAGGTCGATCAGCGAGTTCGAGCCCAGGCGGTTGGCGCCGTGAACCGAGACGCAGGCAGCCTCGCCCACCGCGAAGAGGCCCGGAACCACGGTGTCCGGATTGCCGTCCGGACCGATGGTCACGACTTCGCCGTGGTAGTTACAGGGAATGCCGCCCATGTTGTAGTGGACGGTCGGGACGACCGGCAGCGGCTGGCGGGTCAGGTCGACGCCTGCGAAGATCTTGCCACTCTCGGTGATGCCCGGGAGACGCTCTGCCAGCACCTTGGGATCGATGTGATCGAGATGCAGGTAGATGTGGTCCTTGTGCGGGCCGACGCCGCGGCCTTCGCGGATTTCCAGCGCCATCGAGCGCGAGACGACGTCGCGCGAGGCGAGGTCCTTCGCGGAAGGCGCGTAACGCTCCATGAAGCGCTCGCCCTCGGAGTTGGTGAGGTAGCCGCCCTCGCCGCGCGCGCCTTCGGTGATGAGCACGCCCGCGCCGTAGATGCCGGTCGGGTGGAACTGCACGAATTCCATGTCCTGCAGGGGCAGGCCCGCGCGCAGGACCATGCCGCCGCCGTCGCCGGTGCAGGTATGGGCCGAAGTGGCGGTGTAGTAGCTGCGGCCGTAACCGCCGGTCGCGAGCACGACGGCCTGCGAGCGGAAACGGTGAATCGAGCCGTCATCGAGGCACAGCGCGATCACGCCGACGCACTTGCCGCCGTCCATGATCAGGTCGATCGCGAAGTATTCGATGAAGAAGTCCGCGTCGTACTTCAGCGACTGCTGGTACAGCGCATGCAGCATGGCGTGGCCGGTACGGTCGGCGGCGGCGCAGGTGCGCTGCACCGGCGGGCCTTCGCCCATGTTCTGCATGTGGCCGCCGAACGGGCGCTGGTAGATCGTGCCGTCGGCATTGCGGCTGAAGGGCACACCGGCATGCTCCAGCTCGTAGACCGCGGCCGGGGCTTCGCGCACCATGTATTCGATGGCGTCCTGGTCGCCCAGCCAGTCAGACCCCTTGACGGTGTCGTACATGTGCCAGGTCCAGTGGTCCGGCGTGTTGTTGCACAGCGAGGCGGCGATGCCGCCCTGTGCCGCAACGGTGTGCGAACGGGTCGGGAAAACCTTGGTGATGCACGCGGTCTTCAGGCCGGCTTCGGCCGAACCCATCGTGGCGCGCAGACCCGAACCACCGGCGCCGACGACGACGGTGTCATAGATGTGGTCGATGATCTTGTAAGCAGGGGCGGACATCAGGCGTGGGCTCCCAGCGCGAGGCGGACGACGCAGAAGACGCCGAAGGCGGCGCCAGCGAATGCGGCAAGGTTCAGGGCGGCGATGCAGGCGAACTTGTTGGCGTGCTCATGGACGTAGTCCTCGACCACGACCTGGAGGCCGAGGCGCGCGTGCCAGAAGGTCGACACGACCAGCAGCGCCATCGCGGTTGCCGGAACCGGCGTGGCAAGCCACTCGGAAACCGAAGCATAGGTCAGGTCCGGCAGGAGCAGGATCGAGACCGCAAGCCAGAGAACCAGCAGCAGGTTGCCGATGGCGGTGAAACGCTGCACCAGCCAGTGGTGCGGACCGGTCTTGGCCGAGCCGAGGCCGCGGACGCGGCCGATGGATGTTCCGTTACCCATTGTTTTCGTTCCTCAGCGAAGCAGCAGGATCGCCCAGAAGGCGACGGTGAGAACCACGCCCAGGACCGGCGAAAGGATCGACCAGGTGCGGTTCGTCTTGAGTTCGAAGCCGGCGCCGATGTCGAGCACGAAGTGGCGCAGGCCGCTCATCATGTGGGTAAAGAAAGCCCAGGAGATGCCGACCAGCACGATGTAGCCGATCGGAGTGGTCATCGCCCACGCGAAAGTCGCGTAAGCGGCGGGCCCACTTGCGAGTGCGCCAAGCCACCACAACAGCACGCCCAGTCCTGCGAAAGCCAATCCGTTTCCGGTCACGCGATGCATGATCGAAACGAACATGTGCGGACCCCAGCGCCAGATCTGGAGGTGCGGCGACAGCGGACGGTTCTTGGTACCGGCGTTTGCCATGCTCTTGCGAATCCCCTTGCCTGCGGCAGCCAGTGACACTGCCTTCGTCGAAGTCCCCTTAGCCAAATCACGGCAGCGTGCAAGTTCCGCAAGGCAACTTATCGCTCGCCTACTGGCCTATGTAACGGGTGGGGCCTAAAGCGGCGACCATGAGTCGCATCGTCAATAACCTGGTGCTGGCAGCGCTGGTCGCCGCCGCCACCCCCTCGATTGCGCAGGCCCGCGACAAGGCGGCCGTTGCGCCCTCCCCCAAACTGTCGAGCGCCTGTGCAGGCATGGACGGGCCCGAAGGCTGGTCTCACCCTGCACCACCTGCGCATATATATGGCAACACCTGGTACGTGGGCACCTGCGGCATCGCCTCGGTCCTCGTCACTTCGGATGAAGGGCACGTGCTGATCGACAGCGGCCCGGCCGATGCCGCTCCGCTGGTGCTCGCCAACATCCGCAAGCTGGGCTTCGATCCCGCCGACGTGCGCTGGATTCTCACCAGTCACGAACATCACGACCATGTCGGCAGCATCGCCGAACTGCAGAAGGCCACCGGTGCCCAGGTCGCCGCGCTGGCTTCGGCACGACAGGTGCTGGAAAGCGGCAAGCCTTCTGCCGACGACCCGCAGTCAGGCCAGATCGAGGGCTTTGCGCCCGCCCCTGTCGCGCGCAGCCTCGTTGACGGGGACTCGGTTACGCTTGGCCGGCTTGCCCTGACGGTTCATGCCACTCCGGCCCACTCACCCGGTTCGGCAAGCTGGACCTGGCAGGCCTGCGACGAAGCCTTCACCTGCAAGATGATCGCCTATGCGGACAGCGCCACGACGATCTCGGCAGACGGCTATCGCTTTTCCGATCATCCCGATCGCATTGCGCGGATCCAAACCGGCCTGTCGCGAATCGCGCAGCTGCCCTGCGACATTCTCGTCACGCCCCACCCTTCGGCCAGCAACCTGTTCGACCGTCTCTCGGGCAAGGCCCCGCTGGTGAACGCGCAGGCCTGTGCCGCCTATTCGCAGGCAGCGGGAGCCTATTTCGCCAAGCGCCTTGCCGGCGAAACCGGGGAGGCCGGGAAATGAGCTGGAAGATTACCGCCTTTGCCCCACGTAGCGTCATCGAAGGTGCTCTCGTCGCCCATGAAGACGCCTTCGACTGGGACCCGCAGATCGTCCTGTCCGGAAGCGAAATCGCCGAGGACAAGCCTGACGACTGGCAACTGGAAGCCTGGCTCGCCGACGAACCGGGCGACGCGGAGAAAGGCGCGATCGCCGCACTCTTTTCTGGCAATGTCCCGGAACTGATCGTCGAGCAATTGCCCGACACCGACTGGCTCGTCACCAGCCAGCAGGGTCTTGAGCCGATCCGGGCTGGCCGCTTTCACGTCCATACGCCCGAACACCCGGCCGTGAACGAACCCGGCGTGACCGACTTCACCATTCCTGCCAGCCAGGCTTTCGGCACGGGCCAGCACGCCACGACAGCAGGCTGCCTTTCGATGCTTACGCACATGCGCAAGCAGGGCGTGGTCGTGCGCAACTGCGCCGACATCGGCACCGGCACCGGCCTGCTCGCCTTCGCCGCGCTGACACTGTGGCCCTCGGCACTCGCCACCGCCAGCGACATCGACCAGGTCTGCGTCGACGTCGTGCGCGACAATGCCGCGGCGAATGGCATCGCAATGGGGCCGCGTGGCGGTCAGTTGGTGATGACGGTGGCCGACGGCATGAACCACCCCCTGCTTGCAGCGCGCGGGCCCTACGACCTGATCATGGCGAACATCCTGGCAGGGCCGCTGGTCAGCCTCGCCCCGGACTTCGCGACCTCGCTGGTCCCGGGCGGCCACCTTGTCCTGGCCGGCCTGCTCGAGACCCAGGAAGCCGCCGTGCGCTCCGCGTGCCGCAGGACGGGTATGCGACTCGCAGCGCGGCTCGTGAACGGCGACTGGTCGATTTTGTGGTTGCGCAAGCGCCGCTAGGACCCTGCGCATAGATCCCGATGGGCGGCTTAACATTTAGCCGTCCATCGGGACGCCTCTCCCTGTCAATTCGATTCCGTCCGGAGCGTCGCTCCGGTCGCCGCAACGCGCCCTGAGATCACCACGCGAGCGACATCCGGGAGCCAAACGGAAGTTCTCGACAACAGCCCATCGCACCTCTCGCGCAGGTCGTCCCGATTACCCCGACCAAAAGCCATTTCAGGCCCTTTCGCCGGCCTTTTCGTCGCCGGCAAGGGCCGGGCCGCAGCGCCGGCCAAGACCTCTCTCGCACCCGCATCGCCCACAACGCAAACCACATTCCCGCGTAAATTCAGGGACTTGAGCAAGCATCCCGGACCGGGATCGAGAGGTTAAGACAAGTAAAGCGAACGTAAACGGTCGCCCACCTGCCCTCGGGGAAATTACTCAAGTTACTCAAACTCTTGGAGTTCATTGCCTAAGGCCGAATTAACCATTTCAAGTGAGCTGCCATTAACACTTTGAGCCAAGAATCCGAGGCCAAGGGGGGCTGGTACTAACTAGCTCGAAAGGCATGAAATGCTGCAAACTGAACGGACCCGTCCTGAGACGGTCGTCGGGCCCCTGGGTGAAGCTCTCAAGCGAGAGAATCTGCCTCCAGCGAATACGTCGCGCTGGGTCGTAAGGCGCAAGGCGGAAGTCGTCGCAGCCGTCAACGGCGGGCTGCTGACGGCGACCGAAGCCTGCGAACGCTACGGCCTGACCCTCGAGGAATTGGCCTCGTGGCAGCGCGCGATCGAACGCGAAGGCATGCCCGGGCTCCGCGCGACCCGTGTTCAGCACTATCGCCAGGTCCACGAAAGGCAGAGCCGCCGCGCCTGACCGGCCCCGGTCATGGAGCGGTCGATGGGCGGAAATCACCGGAGCACAGGCGGCTGATGCGTGTTCAGCCGGCAGCCTTCACGATTTCCGCCCATTGCGCCTCGTCGATCACCTCGATCCCGAGATCTGCCGCCTTCTTCAGCTTGGATCCCGCGCCCGGCCCGGCAACGACCAGATCCGTTTTCGGCGAAACCGATCCGGATGCCTTGGCCCCCAGGCGCTCGGCCTGAGCCTTGGCTTCATCGCGGCTCATCGTTTCCAGCTTGCCGGTAAAGACCACCGTCTTGCCCGCAACCGCGCTGTCCCGGGTCTCCACGACGAAAGGCGGCGGTGACACCAGCGAGAGCAGGTCGTCCCAGACCTCGCGGTTGTGCTCCTCGTGAAAGAAGTCGCCCAGCGCTTCGACCACGGCCGGACCGATCCCGTCGATGGACGTGAGTTCGGCATAGGCTTCCGAAGCTTCTGCCGCCTGTTCCTCGCCTTCCTTGACATGTGCCTTCTCGGCGACGGTGCGCAGGGCCGGCAGCGTTTCGAACCGCTTCATCAGGTCGCGCGCGGTGACCGCGCCGACATGGCGGATACCGAGGCCGAACAGCAGGCGCGCGGCATCGGGCTCGCGCTTGCTTTCCACAGCGCTCAACAGGTTTTCCACAGACTTGTCCTTCCAGCCATCAAGCGCGAGGATATCGTCCCTGCGATCCTTGAGACGGAAGATATCCGCGGGGCTTTCCAGCCAGCCCTTGGCGAAGAATTCGTCGATGGTCTTTTCGCCCAGCCCCTCGATGTCGAGCGCGGCGCGGCTCACGAAATGCTTGAGGCGCTCGGTCCGCTGGGCCGGGCAGATCAGGCCGCCGGTGCACCGCACGTCTACCTCACCTTCCTCCGCGACGGCTTCCGAACCGCATTCGGGGCAATGATCGGGAAAATCGAAGGGTTCGCGCTCGGCTTCGCGGGTCAGGTTCTCGACGACCTGCGGGATCACGTCCCCTGCCCGCTGCAGCACTACGGTATCGCCCGGTCGCACACCAAGCCGCGCGATCTCGTCGCGGTTGTGCAGCGTGACGTTGGTGACGGTGACGCCACCGACCAGCACGGGCTTGAGCCGCCCGACCGGCGTCAGCTTGCCGGTGCGGCCGACCTGGATGTCGATCGATTCCAGCGTCGTTTCGGCCCGCTCGGCAGGAAACTTGTGCGCCATCGCCCAGCGCGGCGCCTTCGCAACGAAGCCAAGCCGCTGCTGCCAGTCCAGCCGGTCGACCTTGTAGACCACGCCGTCGATCTCGAACGGCAGGTCAGGACGACCGTCGCGGATCTCGCGATAGGCGGCAAGCATTTCTTCGAGCGAGTGGCACTGGCGGAACTGGGGCGAGACCGGCAGGCCCCAGCCCTCGATCTTGCGCACCACCTCGTGCTGGCTCTCGCCCGGCACTTCGCTCGCCGCGCCCCAGCCATGCGCCCAGAAGCGCAAGTGACGCCGGGCGGTGACGCTGGCGTCCTTCTGCCGCAGTGAACCGGCAGCGGCATTGCGGGGGTTGGCGAACTGGCGGACCTTGCTCTCGTCGAGCGGTTCGCCCTTGGCTTCGGCAGCCTTGCGCGCATCGTCCATCAGCGCTTCGTTGAGCGCGAGGAAGGCGGACTTTTCCATATAGACTTCGCCGCGCACCTCGAAGACTTCGGGCACACCCTCGCCCTTCAGTTCCTGCACGATGTCCGGGATGTGCGCGACATTGGCGGTAACGTCCTCGCCCACCTGCCCGTCGCCGCGCGTCGCCGCGCGAACCAGCTTGCCGTCCTCGTATCGCAGCGAGCAGGACAGGCCGTCGATCTTGTCCTCGGCCGTCATGACCACCGGTTCGTCGGCCGAGAGCGAAAGGAAACGCCGCACGCGGGTAACGAATTCGCCCACTTCCTCATCGGTGAAGGCATTGTCCAGGCTCATCATGCGAACTTCATGACGAACCTTGGACAGCGGCGAGGCCGCGACTTCGTGACCGACCTGGTTCGAAGGGCTATCCGGCCGCACGAGATGCGGGAAAGCCGCTTCCAGTTCCGCGTTACGGCGCACGAGGGCGTCGTACTCGGCGTCGGGAATCTCCGGCGCGTCCTCGGCATGGTAGAGCCGATTGGCGCGGTTGATCTGGCGCGCAAGGCGCATCAGTTCGTTGGCGGCTTCGGCTTCGGTGATCGATTCGCTGTCAGATGCCACTTGGCGGTCCGTTTCCTTATTCGTCCCGGCCCATGTTAACCTGCGGGCGGGCAACAGGGAGATAGCCATGATAGACAGGCTCCTCAAAGCGCTTTTCGCGCTCATTCTCGGTGCCATGGCACTGCTCTATGTCATGCACAACATTGCCAATATCGAAGCTGCACAGGCCATCTTCACTTATGTGACCAGCCATGCCGACCAGGAGGCCTATCCGGTGACGCTGCTACCGGTGGCGTCGCCCGCGCTGGTCGTGGTCGCCATGATCGTCGTATTCGCACTGGAGATCGGCGCAGGCGTCCTGCTGCTCATCGTACTCAACCAGTGCGGCGAAGAGGCTACATCCGCTCCTTAATTCCGGCGCGCACCAGCCACCAGTTCACCGGGTAGGCCGTGACGAAACCGCCAAGCATGGCGATCTGCATGAGGAACCAGAATTCGGGCGAGGCGACTTCGGCGATGTCGCCATAGGCGGGCCGGAACCAGAGGAACTGTCCGGCGGCCATCAGGCCGTACATGCCCACCTGCCACGAGCCGATCGAAAGGAAGTCCGCCTTGACCGCCTCCGTCACGCCCTTGCCAAAAGACAGGTCCCGCATAGGCACGATGGCCCAGTACTGGAAGGCTATGCCGATGCCGAAAGCCAGAACGTAATCGAGGATCCAGACCGCGAACGTCTTCTCGGCAAAGACCGTGTGCCAGCCCAGCCAGACGACAATCGCCGGGAAAGCGAAGGCCAACCATTCAGCGATGATGTCGCCCAGTGTGCAACCCGCGCCGCAGTGGCTTGCCCCCTTGGCAACCGTCAACCACATCGGCACGTCTTCGTCTGCCCGCTGTGCCCGGAAATAGAGCGCCAGCCAGATCGCGCTGCCGAAAAGCGCGGCCAGCGGCCAGACCCACTGCATGACCGCCATTCTCGGCGGATGGCTTCGCTGATGGATCGCGATGACGATGGCACAGGCAAGGCCAAGGATCAGCGAGACAAGGGACAGCGCGTGGAGCCAGTAGGGAAATTGCAGCGTCGCCATGCCCTCTGCAACGGCTCGCAGGGCAATTGGCTCCGAACCCGTTGCAGGAGGCCGTTCAGACGCCTTCGAGCAGCCTGTCGGCCTGGGCCCGAGCCTCGTCCGTCACTTCCGCGCCGGAAAGCATGCGGGCGATCTCTTCCTTGCGGTCGCCATCGCCCAACAGGGTGACGGAAGTACGCGTGACAGTGCCTTCGCTCGACTTGGCGATCATGTAGTGCCGCCGCCCACGCGCCGCGACCTGCGGGCTGTGCGTGACGGCCAGCAACTGCCCGTCGCTGGCGAGCCGCGCGAGGCGATCGCCGATCGCCGAGGCAACCGCGCCCCCCACGCCCCTGTCGATCTCGTCGAAGATCACCGTCGATGCCCCGCCCTCTTCGGCCAGGGCCACCTTCAACGCGAGGATGAAGCGCGAAAGCTCGCCGCCCGAGGCGATCTTGGCCAGCGGCGCAAAATCGGCGCCGGGGTTGGTGCTGATCAGGAACTCGACCGCGTCCATCCCCTGCGGCCCCCAGCGCTCCTCGGGCAGTTTTGCGACCGAAGTCTGGAAGCGCGCCGCATCGAGCTTGAGCGGGGCCAGTTCCGAAGCCACGGCTGCGTCGAGCCGCTTGGCCGCCGCCCGGCGCAAGTCGTGCAGTGTGCTCGCCGCCTGGTGATAAGCCAGCGCGGCCTTGCCCGCTGCCCTTTCAAGGGCCGCCACATGCTCCTCGCCGCCCTCGATGGCTGCCAGTTCCTCACGCATCTGCGCCATGCGCCCGGGCAGATCGTCAACCTGGCAACCGTGCTTGCGGGCCGCGGCGCGCAGATCGAACAGACGCGTCTCGATCCTGTCCAGCTCGGCCGGATCGAAGGCCAGCGCTTCAGCGGCGCGTTCGAGCTTTTCTTCCGCCTCGCTCGCCTCGATCACCGCCCGGTCCAGCGCGGCGAGCGCCTCGGCCAGCAATTCGTGCTCGCCGGCAATGCGGTCGAGCCGCCGCGCCGCACCGCGCATGCTGGCCAGCGCCGAATCGGAACCTTCCCACAAGTGCTGAAGGGCCGAGAGATCCTCGGACAGCTTCTCGCCCTTCTGCATGTCGGCGCGGGCGTGGGCGAGTTGTTCCTCCTCGCCCTCTTCCGGCGCGAGCGCATCGAGTTCGGCAAGGTGCGCGACCAGCAGGTCCTGGTCTTCAGCGGCCTTCGCGACCCGGGCGCGCGCCTCGTCGAGCGCGTCCTGCGCCTTGCGCCAGTCCTTCCACGCCGCCTCGACCCCTGCGACGTCGCCACCCGCGAAGCGGTCCAGCAGTTCGCGGTGGCCGCGCGGATTGACGAGGCCTCGATCGTCATGCTGGCCATGGATCTCGACCAGCACCGGCGCGATCTCACGCAATAGTGCGACGCTCACCGGCTGGTCGTTGAGGAAAGCCTTGGAGCCGCCATCCGCCTTGAGCTGGCGCTTGAGGATCAGCGGTTCGCCCGGCTCGACATCGATCTCGGCATCCGCGAGCACTGCACGGACGGCAGGCGGAAATGCTGAAAATTCGAAGCTGGCGGTCACGCTGGCCTTCGCCTCACCCGCCCGCACCAGCCCGCTGTCGGCACGGTTGCCGATCACGAGGCCCAACGCATCAAGCAGGATCGACTTGCCCGCACCCGTCTCACCGGTGAGGACGCCAAGCCCTCCGGCGAAATCGAGATCCAGCGCCTCGATCAATACGATATTGCGGATGGAAAGCCGGGTCAGCATGTTCGCGAAGCGTTCTAGCGAAGTCTTTTTCGCGCGTCACCCGGGATTGCGCGCCTTGCCTGCCAGTTTCCCCCAGCTGTGCGCGACGCGCAACGCAACGATCCCAGGGGCAATCAGTATTCGGGCTCGGCCAGGACTGGCGGTTCGGGATCGATCGGGTCGGCCAGGGTCAGGCGGTCGAGCATGTTGGCGGTCTCGTCCCGCAAGGTCAGCATCAGACCGCGCAGCCGGCATTCGGCCTCGGGCAGGCAATTGGCGCAGGTCTCATGCGCATTGCGGCTGGCGCAGGGCACGAGTGCGAGGCTGCCGCGGGTGATGCGGATGATGTCGCCATAGCGGATGTCGACAGGCGGCAGCGCCAGTTCATACCCGCCCGAGCGCCCCCTGTGGGAGATGACGATGCCGTCGCGCGCCAGTTCGGAGAGAATCACCGTCAGGAACTTGCGCGGAATGTTCTGGGCCACCGCAATCTCGTCGAGACGCACGGAGCCCTTGCGGTAATTGTCGGCCAGATGTTGCAGGGCGCGGATCGTGTAACGGGTTTTCTGCGACAGCATGCGACGACACTGCGCGGGCGCACGGCGTCATGTCAACCGGCCAAGTAGAGAAAAAGCCCGCCTCCGGCAGGATGGGGCAGCCGCGATCAGGCTGCGGCGTTCTCCGGAGCGTAGCGCGTCATCAGCTTGTAGGCGCGATCGTACCATTTGCTGTTCGGGTAGTTCGCCTCGAGCACGGCCGCGGCCTTCTGCGCCTCTTCGGGGATGCCCATCGAGAGGTAGCCTTCGACGAGACGGAACAGCGCCTCGGGCGTGTGGCTGGTGGTCTGGAAATTGTCGACCACGTTACGGAAGCGCAGCGTTGCCGCCAGCCACTTGCCACGGCGCTCATAGGCGCGGCCGATGGTCATTTCCTTGCCGGCAAGGTGATCGTTGACAAGGTCCAGCTTGAGCTTGGCGTCGGCCGCGTAGGGCGTGGTCGGATAGCGGCGGGTGATATCGGTCAGCGCCTGCTTCGCCTGCTCGGTGGTGCGCTGGTCGCGCGTCACGTCGCTGATCTGTTCGTAGTAGCAGATGGCGATGAGGTAATAGGCGTAAGGCGCGTCCTTGTTGCCCGGGTGGATCGACAGGAAGCGCTGCGCCGACTGGATCGCCTTGTTGTAATCGCGCGCGGCATAGTAGCTGAAGGCGCTCATCAGCTGGGCACGACGGGCCCAGGGCGAATAGGGATGCTGGCGCTCCACTTCGTCGAACAGCGCGGCGGCCTGCTTGGTGCGCCCCGTGTCGAGGCGCTGCTTGGCCGCGGCATAGAGCGTGTCGACGTCCCGTGCGACGTAGGCAGTGTCCTTGTTTCCACCCCCGCGACCGGCGCAACCGGCAGTGAGGACAATCGCGCCAGTGGCGGCGGCAAGGAGAGCGGTCTTCAGACGCGAGCGTTCGAACATGGCGGGGTCTATAACCAGCGCTTTGCTGAACGCCAAGTGAAGTTACGCGGGTATGCCCAGTCGTCCACGTCATAGCCCCTGTGGTCCGTCGTGGATGCAAGCCCCTGCCCTGCCAGTGCAAATGCCCCGAAAATGCAGCTTCGAAGGTGACAAATTCGCCTCGCCTGCCATAGTGAGCGGCACATGGCCGGCTCCAGCGAACTATACTCCCCCGTTCTTTCCGACGCTCTCGTCATCCTCGGTGCGGCAGGCATCGTCATCCCGGTATTCTCGCGCTTCCGCATCACGCCGGTGATCGGGTTCATCCTCGTCGGCGTCCTGGTCGGGCCGTTCGGACTGGGACGTCATGTCTTCGACTATCCCTGGCTCGCTCACATAACCATAACCGACCCCGGCGGGCTGGAAGTCTTCGCCGAATTCGGCATCATCCTCCTGCTGTTTTCCATCGGGCTCGAGCTGTCATTCGGCCGCCTGTGGGAGATGCGCAGACTGGTCTTCGGGCTCGGCTCGCTCGAACTCATCGTCATCGGCGGGTCGCTGACCTTCATCCTCTCGGCCATCGGGCAGAACTTCACGGGCGCTCTGGCGCTGGGCCTTGCCCTTGCCCTGTCTTCGACCGCGCTGGTCCTCAAGATCACCAACACGACGACGCCGGTCGGACGTGCGGCGCTCTCGATGCTGCTGTTCGAGGACATCGCGCTGGTCCCGATCATCTTCCTGCTCGGCGCACTGGCACCCCATGCCCAAGCCGACGGGATGGGCAACCTCATCAACACGCTGATCTGGGGCACCGTCGTCATTGTCGCCCTGCTGGTGTTCGGGCGCTACCTGCTGCCACCGCTTTTCACGCAGGCGGCACGCACCAAGAGCCCGGAGCTGTTCCTGGCCGCCAGCCTGCTGGTCGTCATCCTGGCCTCGCTGGCGACCGCCGCCGCGGGCCTTTCGCCGATCGTTGGCGCCCTCGTCGCCGGCCTGCTGATCGCCGAGACCGAATACCATTCCGAAGTCGAAGAAATCACCGAGCCGTTCAAGGGGCTCGCGCTTGGCGTCTTTCTCATCACCATCGGCATGAGCATCGACCTGCAGGTGATCTGGGAGAACCTCGGATCGATCCTCGTCGCCACAGTGGGCGTCATCCTGCTCAAGGCCGTCGTGACCGGCCTGCTGCTGCGGATGATGGGCGCGCGTCGCGGCACCTCGACCGAGACCGGCATCCTCATGTCGAGCCCTTCGGAGACCACGCTGATCGTGCTCACCGCTGCCGGCTCGGCGCAACTGATCCAGCCGGGCACCGCGATGTTCTGGCAGATCGTCACCGCCATCGGCCTGACCGTCACGCCGCTGCTCTCGCTTTTCGGCCGCATGATGGCGCGCCGCGTCGATGCCGGTGAGCCGCTGCACCAGCCGCCCGAGCATACCGGCGAGCCGCACACGGTGATCGTCGGCTTCGGCCGCGTCGGCCGCCTCGTGGCCGACATGCTTGCCAAGCACAACAAGCCCTACATCGCCATCGATTCGGACACCGATCTCGTCAGCCAGGGCAAACGTCTGGGCTACACCGTTTCCTTCGGCGATGCCGGGCGCGGCGATGCGCTGATGCGGCTGGGCGCCGACCAGGCCAATGCCGTGATCCTGACCATGGATGAGCCCGTCACGGCCCAGCGCATGGTGCGCAAGCTGCGCCAGCAGTTCCCCGACCTGCCGGTTCTCGTGCGCGCCCGCGATCCCGAGCACGCAGCCCAGCTCTATCGCGCCGGGGCGACCCACGCGGTGCCGGAAACGCTGGAAAGCTCGCTGCAACTGTCGGAAGCCGTGCTGATCGAAACCGGCGTCGCGATGGGGCCCGTCATCGCCTCGATCCACGAAAAGCGCGACGAGTTCCGCGAAAGCATCATGGAACAGGGCGGGCTCTCGGAGAAACCCGCGCTCAAGTCCTCATCGCTGGAGGACAGCCTTCACGCCTGACCGCCCCCGCGCGGCTCGAAAACCGACCACCCGGTCCGCTGGACGAGCCGTTCGAGCGCGAGTTGCCCCAGATGCGAATTGCCGCTGCGGTTCAGCCCCGGCGACCACACGGCAATGCTGGCGATGCCCGGCGCGATCGCCAGGATGCCACCGCCCACGCCCGACTTTCCCGGCAGGCCGATGCGATAGGCGAAATCGCCCGAATTGTCGTAATGACCGCAAGACATCATCAGCGCATTGATGCGCCGCGCCCGCCGTGGATTGACGACGCTATGGCCACTCACCGGATTGCGACCGTCGGCCATCAGGAAACGTCCGGCCAGGGCAAGCTGGCGGCAAGTCATGGTCAGCGCGCAAAAGTGGAAATAGGTCCCCAGCACCAGGTCGACGGGCGCATGGATATTGCCGAAGGCGCGCATGTAGTTGGCCAGCGCCATGTTGCGAAAGCCGGTTTCCTGCTCCGCTCGCGCAACCACCTCGTCTATGGCTATGCTGTCGTCGCCCGCCAGTTCGCGCACGAAGCGCAGCATCTGGCCGATAGCCTCGCGCGGCTGCAGCCCGCCAAGGAGCACGTCGCACAGAACGATCGCCCCGGCATTGATGAAGGGATTGCGCGGAATGCCCTGCTCGGTTTCGAGCTGGACGATCGAGTTGAAGGCCGAGCCCGAAGGCTCGCGCCCCACCCGCTTCCAGACCTGATCGCCCACTGCGCCCAGCACGAGAGTCAGCGCGAAGACCTTGGAAATCGACTGGATCGAAAACGGCTCTTCGGCATCGCCCGCACAGTGGACAGTGCCATCGGCCATGACCACGGCAAGGCCAAATTTCTCGACCGGCACGCAGGCGAGCGGCGGAATGTAGTCGGCCACTTTGCCGCGGTGCTCGTGTCCGCGCATTTCCCCGGCGATCTCGGCAACGATCCGGCCAACGTCACAGTGCCCCGGATCCATTGCCGACATCTCCTTCCAACCCGACCGATCAGCCGGCGAGCGCTGCCTTTACCGCGGCAATGGCATCGGCGCCCTTCGAACCGTCGGGACCGCCGCCTTGCGCCATGTCCGGACGCCCGCCGCCGCCCTTGCCACCAAGCGCTTCGACGCCCTTGCGCACCAGGTCGACTGCACTGGCCTTGTCCTTGAGGTCGTCGGTCACGGCCACCGCGATGGAAGCCTTGCCGTCATTGACCGCAACGATCGCCGCAACGCCCGAACCGAGGCGCTGCTTGGCCTGGTCGAGCAATCCGCGCAGTTCCTTGGGGTCGAGACCTTCGAGGACTTGCCCCGAGAACTTCACGCCACTGACTTCCTCGTCGGCCGGACCGGCAGCGGCTGCACCGCCGCCGCCGAGCGCCAGCGCCTTCTTGGCTTCGGCCAGTTCTCGCTCGAGCTTCTTGCGCTCGTCCAGCAGCGCCGCGACGCGCGCTTCGACATCTTCGGGCGTGGTGCGCAGGATACCGGCGGCATTCTTCAGCGCTTCCTCGCGCGCAACCAGCCACTGGCGCGCACCTTCGCCGGTCAGCGCCTCGATACGGCGCACGCCGGAGGAAACGGCGCTTTCCGAAACGATGCGGAACACACCGATATCGCCGGTGGCATTGACGTGGGTACCGCCGCACAGCTCGACCGAGTAGGTCTTGCCGCCATTGCTGCGGCCCATCGACAGCACGCGCACTTCGTCGCCGTACTTCTCTCCGAACAGGGCCATGGCGCCGGCGGCAATGGCATCGTCGGGCGTCATCAGGCGGGTCATGACCGCCTCGTTGCCGCGGATCTCGGCGTTCACTTCAGCCTCGATCGCGGCGATGTCCTCGACCTCGAGTGCCTTGGGATGCGAGAAGTCGAAGCGCAGGCGATCGCTCGCCACCATCGAACCCTTCTGCGTGACGTGATCGCCGAGGCGATTGCGCAGGGCGGCGTGCAGCAGGTGGGTGGCGGAGTGGTTGGCGCGGATCGCATCGCGGCGCGCTTCGTCAACGACGAGGTTGACCGTCTCGCCGACCTTGATCTGCCCGGCCTCGACCTTGCCGGTCATGGTGTGCAGGCGGCCAAGCGGCTTGGCGGTTTCGGCAATCGCGATGACGAGGCCACCGGGCCCGGTGATCGTGCCGGCATCGCCGACCTGGCCGCCCGATTCGCCATAGAACGGGGTCTGGTTGGTCAGGACAATGACTTCGTCGCCGACCGAAGCCGATTGGACTTCCTTGCCGTCCCTGACGAGCGCCACGACGCGGCCCTCGCCCGAGGTCGAAGTGTAGCCGGTGAATTCGGTCGCACCTTCACGCTCCGCGATGTCGAACCAGACTTCGTTGTCGGCGGCCTGCCCGGACCCCTTCCAGGCGGCGCGGGCGGCGGCCTTCTGCTGCGCCATGGCAGCGTCGAAGCCGTCCTTGTCGACGCTGATGCCGCGCGAACGCAGGGCATCCTCGGTCAGGTCATAGGGGAAGCCGTAGGTGTCGTAGAGCTTGAACGCGGTCTCGCCGGGCAGCCGGGCGCCCTCGCCCATTTCGGCGGTGGCTTCGTCGAGCAGCTTGAGGCCGTTCGACAGGGTGCGGCGGAACTGCACTTCCTCGCGTTCCAGGGTTTCCTCGATCAGCGGCTGCGCGCGGCCGAGTTCGGGATAGGCCTGGCCCATCTCCGCGACGAGCGCGGGCACCAGACGGTGCATCAGCGGATCCTTGGCGCCCAGCAGGTGCGCATGACGCATGGCGCGACGCATGATGCGGCGCAGGACGTAGCCGCGGCCCTCGTTCGAAGGCAGTACGCCGTCGGCAAGCAGGAAGCTGGTCGAGCGCAGGTGATCGGCAATAACGCGGTGGCTCGCCCGGCTCTCGCCCTCGGCGGCTACGCCGGTCAGGTGCTCGGAAGCGGCGATCAGCGCCTTGAAGGTGTCGATGTCGTAGTTGTCATGGACGCCCTGCATGACCGCCGAGATGCGCTCAAGCCCCATGCCGGTGTCGATCGAGGGCTTGGGCAGATTGCCGACGATCTCGCCAGCTGCCTGCTCGAACTGCATGAACACCAGGTTCCAGATCTCGATGAAGCGGTCGCCGTCTTCCTCGGGGCTTCCCGGAGGGCCGCCCCAGATGTGGTCGCCGTGATCATAGAAGATCTCGGAGCACGGACCGCACGGGCCATCGTCGCCCATCGCCCAGAAGTTGTCCTTGGTGGGAATACGGATGATCTTCGATTCCGGCAGACCGGCGATCTTCTTCCACAGGTCGAAGGCTTCGTCGTCGGTGTGATAGACCGTGACCAGCAGCTTCTCGACCGGAAGCGCCCATTCCTTCGTCAGCAGGGTCCAGGCATGGGTGATCGCCTGTTCCTTGAAGTAGTCGCCGAAAGAGAAATTCCCCAGCATTTCGAAGAAGGTGTGATGGCGCGCGGTGTAGCCGACATTGTCGAGGTCGTTGTGCTTGCCGCCTGCGCGCACGCACTTTTGCGAGGACGTCGCGCGCGGGGTGGCGCGGGTCTCGAGGCCGGTGAACACGTTCTTGAACGGCACCATGCCGGCGTTCACGAACATCAGCGTCGGGTCGTTGTAAGGAACGAGCGGCGCGGACTGGACGGCCTCGTGACCATTACTGGCGAAATAGTCGAGGAAGGACCGGCGGATTTCGTTGGTCGTCTGCATAACTCGGGCCGATAAGGCACAGGCGCGAAACCGACAAGCTATAAGGCGCGGTCAGACTGTTCGGTTTTTACGATAATCCGCAGATATGCGGCAAATCGGCTACGCTGAAAGCGTCCGGACGGGCCGCGAAGGGCTCCGCGTTCCAAGTTCACCCCAAGCAAAAACCCCGGCGCAACGCACCGGGGTTCCTGTTTCTGCAAAGGGGCGGAAGCCTTATTCGGCGTCATCCTCGTCCGAGGGGCCTGCCATCATTTCTTCGGCCAGACCTTCGGTCTTGGTCCGGATCGCCTTCTCGAGACGGTCGCAGACCTCGGGATTCTCGCGCAGGTAGTTCTTCGAGTTCTCGCGACCCTGGCCGATGCGGATCGAATCGTAGGAGAACCATGCGCCCGACTTCTCGACGATGCCGGCCTTGACGCCGAGGTCGAGAATTTCGCCGATCTTGGAGATGCCCTCGCCGTACATGATGTCGAACTCAACCTGCTTGAACGGCGGCGCGACCTTGTTCTTGACCACCTTGACGCGGGTTGCGTTGCCGATGATCTCGTCGCGGTCCTTGATCTGCCCGGTGCGGCGGATGTCGAGGCGAACCGAGGCGTAGAACTTGAGCGCGTTGCCGCCCGTCGTCGTCTCCGGGTTGCCGTACATGACGCCGATCTTCATGCGCAGCTGGTTGATGAAGATCACCATGCACTTGGAACGGTTGATCGAGCCGGTCAGCTTGCGCAGCGACTGGCTCATCAGGCGGGCCTGGAGGCCGACGTGGCTGTCGCCCATCTCACCTTCGATTTCGGCCCGGGGGACGAGCGCGGCGACCGAGTCGACCACCAGCACGTCGATCGCGTTCGAGCGCACCAGCGTATCGGTGATCTCCAGCGCCTGCTCACCGGTGTCGGGCTGCGAGACGATCAGTTCGTCGATGTCGACGCCCAGCTTCTTGGCATAGACGGGATCGAGTGCGTGCTCTGCGTCGATGAAGGCAGCGGTGCCGCCAGCCTTCTGCGCTTCGGCGATGACATGCAGCGCCAGCGTGGTCTTGCCCGAGCTTTCCGGCCCGTAGACTTCGATCACGCGGCCCTTGGGAAGTCCGCCGACTCCAAGCGCGATATCCAGCCCGAGCGAGCCGGTCGAGATCGCTTCGACCTGCATCGTCTCCTTCGAGCCGAGCTTCATCGCGCTGCCCTTGCCGAACGCGCGATCGATCTGGGCGAGCGCTGCGTCGAGCGCCTTCTGACGGTCCATGGAGTCCTTATCCTTGCCTTCCTGGATCAGCTTGAGCTGAGCAGCCATTTCACTTCCCCTTTGCTACCGGCCTGACCGGAAAGGTCAACGTCGCGGACCCCGATGTATCTTGTTTGTTCCCCGTGAACAAGAGGGGAACAAAGGGAGTTTTCCCAAATTTAATTGAGGCAGGCGCAGGCATGGCGAAAAGACGCCGGACCGCAGCACGGCGAGCGGGCCGGAAATCAACGCCTTAGGAAACCGGAGCCTTACTTGGCCGTGCGCGCGAGGACTTCGCCCACCTTTTCGGAAAGCTGCTGGACCGAGAACGGCTTGGGCATGAACCAGGCATTCGACAGGCCGATTTCCTTGCGCAGCTGTTCCTCGGCATAGCCCGACATGAACAGCACCGGCAGGTTCGGCTGCAGCCTGCGGATCTCGCGCGCCATGGCCGGACCATCGAGCGAAGGCATGACGACGTCGGAAACGACGATATCGAACTGGCCGCCCTCTTCAACGAGCGCGAGTCCTTCTTCGCCGTCGCGGGCGCTGGTCACTTCATAGCCCTGCCGCGTGAGCGAGCGCTCCGCGACCATGCGCACCGGGTCTTCGTCCTCGACCAGCAGGATGCGTCCACCGCCTGCCCACTGGCTCGGCGGAGGTGCTTCCTCCTTCACCGCCGGAGTCGGCGTCGTGCCCGGAGCCACGTGATAGACCGGCAGGTAGACGATGAAGCGCGTACCCTTGCCCACCTCGCTTTCGGCGAAGATGAAACCGCCCGACTGCTTGACGATGCCGTAAACGGTCGAGAGGCCGAGCCCGGTGCCCTTGCCCTGCTCCTTGGTGGTGAAGAACGGCTCGAAGATCTTGCCCAGGTGCTCGGGCGCGATACCGCCGCCGGTATCCTCGACGATGAGCGCGGTGTACTCGCCCGCCGGGATAATCTCGCTGCGCATCGCGCGCACGTCGGTCGTCGTCACCTTGCGGGTCGCGAGAGTGAGGACGCCCGATCCGTCGCCGCCCTTCTTGGCACTGGACGACTGCATCGCATCGCGCGCGTTGACCGCGAGGTTGACGATGACCTGCTCGAGCTGTGTCGGGTCGGCGCGCACCGGCCCGAGATCACGGTCATGCGAAACGACCAGCTCGATCTTCTCGCCGATCAGGCGGCGCAGCATCTGCGACACATCGGCAACGACGTCGGGAAGCTGCAGCACTTCGGGGCGCAGCGTCTGCTGGCGCGAGAATGCGAGGAGCTGGCGGGTCAGCGATGCCGCGCGGTTCGAATTGGCGCGGATCTGCTGGATGTCGTCATAGTCCGAGTCGCCGGGCGTGTGGCGCATCAGCATGAGGTCGCAGGTGCCCAGGATCGCGGTCAGCACATTGTTGAAGTCATGCGCGACGCCGCCGGCCAACTGACCGACCGCCTGCATCTTGGTGGCCTGGGCGACCTGCCGCTTGAGGCGGGTTTCCTCGGATGTGTCGGTCAGGCCAAGCAGGACCGCAGGCTCACCCAGCCCGCGCACGCCGGCAAGGCTGAGCGAAACCGGATCGTCGGGCTGCGCGGTCAGGCGGATCGCGATATCGCCGGCGGCAGCAGGCCCTTGCGCGAAACGGCGGATCGATTCGGACAGCGCGCGCTTGTCCTCACGGACCACGAGATCGGTGGGATAAGTCGGCGGCAACTGCCCTTCGCGCCCGGCCGCCCGCATGAACGCCGGGTTGGCGAACAGGAGGTGTCCATCGCGGTCGGCCATCGCGAGGCCGAGCGGCAACTGGCTGAGAAGAGCTTCGAGATGCGGCGCGGAATTCCCGCCGCCGCCCGCAGCACCGATGCCCTGCCCGGCTTCCATCACCAACATCAGCGAGGGCGTCGTGTTGGGGTCGGGCTCGACGGGCGAATCCGGATCGGCGACGGGCACGTGGTAGAGGACCAGAGGGCTGCCGCGGCCATTGTCGCGGGCCCAGCCGATGCGCTCGCCTTCTTCCTGGCTCAGGAGCGAGACGAAATCCTCGCCGGTAAGATCGATTGCCTCATCGCCGGCAGCGCGCAGGGCAAAGCCCTTGTTGGCGGCGCGGATCATGCCGTCGGGTTCGACCAGCGCCGCAGCGATCCCGGCCCGGGCGAGGCCCTTGCCAAGCTTGCCGCCAAGCTGGGTCACGATATCACCGATGAGATCCACAGAACTGACGGGTGCGATACGCCAGACGAGAAAGTCGTCACCGCGGCCGGAGCGGTGCACTTCGATCCGCCATTGCCGCGCGCCGCCCGGATGCTCGGCTCCGGCCGTCACATCGGCAGCAGCCGACCCATCGCGCCATGCCGCGCGACTGGCGTCGGCCAGACGCTCAAGCGAAGGTTCGTCGAGGGGAAGGCGCGGCGGCGCGTAGCCGGTGCCGAACCACGCTTCGAAGCTGGCATTGGCGCACGTCAGCCTTCCGGCGCGATCGGTCACCGCGATGGCCATGTCCGGCCGGTCAATCGCGGCGACGGTTACCGACCAGTCAGGCTGGGCGAACTCGGCCTCGGCCTCCTGCGGCCGGTTGCGCACGATCATCCAGGCAAGTCCCGCCAGCGCGATCAGGGCACCGAGATAGACGGAAGTGGCCAGCGAATCCTGGGTAACGATACCGACCAGCAGAACACTGAAGGCCATCGCCATGCCGACCACCAGCAGGTCGGTCTGGCGACTTTGGCGCACGGCCTCGTCGATCAACTTCACGCAGCCGCCTCAAACGAGGCGGCGCTAGCGGCGACTGCCTCGTGAGCGCGGGCTTCTCGTTCGGCCCGGGCCTGGGCATGCCGGACCCGGCGCGCACGGTGCTTGCGGCCGATCCAGCTGCGCCAGATCAGGCCTGAAAGAACATAGCCGAGCGCCGAAGCGACGATGGCCAGCACGACGAACCCGACGGCTGCGAAGCCCGCGGACTGCGCGAACCAGATGAGCGTGTCCCAGGCACTGTCGTCCATGCCGCTGCCGACTGCCGAAGCGACTCCGGTCGGATCGACATGCAGGAAGAAGCGGCCAAGCCGGTTGGCGACCACCACCCAGAAAGGCAGGGTAAAGGGATTCGTGACGAAGGTCACGAGCGCGGCGATCGACACGTTGGCGCGCGCGGGAAGCGCGAGGAAGGCGGCAAGGAAGATCTGCCCGACCGGGACGATAAAGCCGGCAAAGAGGCCCAGCGCCACGCCGCGCGGCACCGAGCGACGGGTGAAGCGCCAAAGTTCCGGGCTCAGGACGCGGTGGGCGATCGGCGCAATCCAGCGATTGCGCTCGAAGTCCTCACGCGACGGCATACGCCGGAGCAGCGAAGCGGATATGCGACGGAAAATGCCACTCACGAATCGAAATCCCGACCAGAACGCCTGAGCCTTGCACGGTGCTTGCGCCCTATCCAGAATCGCCAGAACCATACAGTCACAAAATAGCTAACGACGGACGCTACCACCGATTGCACAAACAATCCGATAACGATGGCCGGCGCAGTATCCGAAAGCAGCCACGTCCACCATTGATGAACGGGCGCACCTGAACGAACCATGGCATTGACCGTCTCGACATCGGCGTGGAAGCCGAAACTGTTTCCGATCGCCACCGACAGCGGCAGAATGATCAGGATCGTCGTGACCGGGTTGCTGATGAAGGTCATCGCCGCGGCCAGCGGAATGTTGCCGCGAACCGGAACGCACATCAGCGCAGCGCCAACAATCTGCACGCCGGGGATCAGCGCGAAAATGCCGACGAACATCCCGACGGCAACCCCGCGCGGGACCGAGCGACGCGTGAAGCGGAACAGTTCGCGTCGCCGCGAAATAGGAGCGGTAAGCCGATTCGCCTCGAGTTGCTCGTGCGTCGGCATCTGGCGATGGAGCCAGGCTGACAGTCGGGCCAGCAGCGCGCTCATCCGTGGTCCCGCAAGATCCTGCCCTGCTCGCGCTTCCAGTCGCGTTCCTTGATCGTGTGCCGCTTGTCAGCCGCATTCTTGCCCTTGGCAAGCGCGAGTTCGACTTTCGCCCGCCCCCGGCTGTTGAAGTAGATCGACAACGGCACCAGCGTCATGCCCTTGCGCTCGACCGCGCCTTGCAGCCGCGCGATCTCGCGCTCGTGCAGCAGCAGCTTGCGCGGACGCTTGGGCACATGGTTGTAACGGTTGCCGTGGCTGAACTCGGGCACGTTGGAGTTCACCAGCCAGCATTCGCCGTTCTTGATCTCGGCATAGGATTCGCCGATCGACCCTTCGCCGAAACGCAGCGATTTCACCTCCGTGCCGGTCAACGCGATGCCGGCCTCGAAAGTGTCTTCAATGTGATAGTCGAAGCGGGCCTTGCGGTTTTCCGCGACGCTCTTCTTCTTGTCGAATGTCTTGTGCTGCGGGCGTGCCATGTCGGTGGGCCATGTAGGGATTCAAAAGCGAAAAGGAAACGCCCCTTCGGGATGAATCGCAGCACGTTTGTGCCGAATTCCCCGGCGCCTTCAGTACAGGTCCCGAGAGGCGCGCGCAGCAAGTCCTGCCGGGATGCACATTACAAAGATTTAAACGGACAAGCCGGGCTGCCCGACTTGCCTTGCGGCATCCTTCCCGAAATACCGAATCGCGAATATCGGGGGAATTCAGACCAGTGCGAAAGATACTTCTTGCCACGGCGAGCCTGATTGCTGCGGCCCTTCCATCGCTTGCCGATGCCGCACCGCCACCGCTCGAGGCTTATGGAGAGTTGCCCAGCGTCGAGGATATCGCGATCTCGCCCTCCGGCAACCTCGCCACGATCGCCTGGATTTCGGGCGTTCGCCGGATCGTGACATTGGATACCGCCGGGCGCCCAACGACCAACGCACCCACCGGCGATGCCAAGATCCGTGGAATCAACTGGGCGGACGACGACATCCTGCTGATCACCAACAGCGCCACAGTCGGACTCGGCCCCTACTTCACTGCAAGCAAGTACGAGCTGACTGGAACGCTCGTCCTTTCGGTCAGCAATTCCAAAGCCGAACTCGTCTTCGCCAACACGAGTGCCATCGCCAACACGACCCGGGGCAGTTACGGGATCCGCAAGGTCGACGGCAAGAGTGTCGGCTATTTCGGAGGCATCGAGTTGGGGCGCTCCATGGGGAACGCCTATTTCAAGCATGGGCGCGCCCTCCTCTATGCCGTGGACCTGTCCACCAACCGGGCGCGGCAGGTGGCGCGCGCGCCGGCCGAAAACCATTACAGGGACTGGCTGGTCGACGCGCAGGGCGAGGTCGCCGCGACCCTGGACATCGCCGAGACGAGCGGTTCCTGGCAGATCGCCAATGCCAAAGATGACGTGATCGCCCGCGGGGTCAGCCCCACCGGCGACGTCAGCCTCCTGTGGTTCGGATACGGAGGCTCGACGGTGATTTACCAGTCGGAGGACGAAGAGGGAACGTCCCACTGGTACGAAGTTCCCCTGACGGGTGGTCAGACGAAGGAAATCCTCGCCAACGTGTCCACTTCACGCACTTACGTCGATCGGGCGAGCAGCCGGATGATCGGCTACCGTGAGCGTGGCGACAGGCCCAAGGCGGTCATGTTCGACCCCAAGCTCAACAGCACGATCGCCAAGATCTTCGCCGCCTTCCCCGACCGCAACGTCGGCCTCATGGACTGGACGCCCGACTTTTCGAAGATCCTCGTACGCACTGAAGGCAACCGGGACAGTGGCACGTGGTTCCGGGTAGACCTTGCCACCCGCAAGGCCTCGCCAATCGGTGACGAGCGCCCGCTCATCGGCCCGGATGACATCGGCCCAATTTCGCGCGTTAGCTACACGGCGGCCGACGGGCTGGAGATGGACGGCATCCTCACGCTGCCGCCGGGTCGCGAAGCGAAGAACCTTCCCGTCATCATGCTTCCGCACGGAGGCCCCTCGGCTCAAGACGATCTTGGCTTCGACTGGTGGGCACAGGCGTTCGCCTCGCGCGGCTATGCCGTGTTCCAGCCCAACTTCCGCGGTTCCACCAACCGCGACGACGCCTTCCGCCACGCCGGTGACGGGCAATGGGGCCGCAAGATGCAGACCGACATCACCGACGGGCTGGCCGAACTCGTCCGCCAGGGGATCGTCGATCCGCGCCGCGCCTGCATCGTTGGGGCCAGTTATGGCGGATACGCTGCACTGGCAGGCGTAACGCTGCAGCATGGCTTCTATCGCTGCGCCGTTTCGGTTGCCGGCGTTTCCGATGTCGACCTCATGTACCAGACCGACCTGACCGAAAGCGGCCACTCCCGCATGACCGGGCGAGCGCTGCGCGCGCAGCTTGGTGAAACCGGCACCTACGACGAAATCTCGCCGCGCCGGTTTGCGGGCAACGCAGATGCGCCGGTCCTGCTCATCCACGGCAAGGACGACACCGTCGTTCCGTTCAAGCAGAGCGCGGTCATGGCCGACGCGCTCAAGGACGCCGGCAAGCCTTACGAAATGGTCGTCCTCAAGGGCGAAGATCACTGGCTCTCGCGCAGCGCAACCCGCAAGGAAATGCTGAGCGCCGCCATGCAGTTCGTGCAGAAGCACAACCCGGCGGAGTGAAGACTTTCCGGCGATCCGATCGGATCGCCGGACCGCCGGCCTCAGAGCAGGCCGGCGTGAACGAGGGCCTCGTCGACCGCGAGGCGAGCCCTGTCATTGCACGGGACGAGCGGCAGGCGCAGCTCGTTTTCGATCCAGTCGTGGACCTGTGCCAGCGCATACTTGCACGGGCCCGGCGAGCTGTCCTCGAACATGGCGTAGTGCAGCGGGTAGAGCAGGTCGTTGAGGCGGCGCGATTCCTCGAGGTCGTTGGCCGCGCAGGCGGCCTGGAACTCGGCGCAGAGCTTGGGTGCGACGTTCGCCGTCACCGAAATGCAGCCGACGCCGCCCGCTGCGTTGAACGGCAGTGCCAGTTCGTCATCGCCGCAAAGCTGCACGAACTCCTTGCCGATACCGCGACGGTGGTCGGTCACGCGGCTGAGGTCGCCGCTCGCGTCCTTGATACCGATGAAGGTATCCGGGAAACGGCGCGCCAGTTCGCATACCGTCTCGGGGCGAAGGTCGGTCACGGTACGGCCCGGCACGTTATAGAGCACGATGGGCAGCTCAGCGTTTTCAGCCAGATAGCTGAAATGGGCGAGCAGGCCCTCCTGGCTCGGCTTGTTGTAGTAGGGCGCGACCACCAGTGCGGCGGCGGCTCCGCACTTCTTCGAAAAATTCATGTGGAGAAGCGCATTCATCGTATCGTTGCTGCCGCAGCCGGCAATGATCGGCACGCGCCCGGCCGCCTGCTCGATGCAGACCTCGATGACGCGGTGGTGCTCGGCGTTGGAAAGCGTCGAATTCTCGCCCGTCGTGCCGCAGGGCACGAGCGCGGATGAGCCGCATTCGATCTGCCAGTCGACCAGGCGACGGAAAGCCTGCTCGTCGAACGCCCCGTCGCGAAACGGTGTGACAAGAGCAGGAATGGACCCCGAGAACATGGACTTTACCCCAACTGACGTTCATTGATCGTCCGGCAATCGGACCCCGGAATACCGGGAACCTGATGCACGGACTTCGTGTTCAGCGCCTGATAAGGAGCCTTTTCCCAAAATGTCCAGCATGCAGCGAATATCTCCCCTCATCTTGCTCGCCTCGACCGCTCTTTTGAGCGCTCCCGCGATGGCTCAGGAAAAGGGTGTCGATGGCCGCGAATGGGACCTGGCGCGGGCGCGATCGATGCAGAATCACGACATGCGCGTGCATCAGTCGATCGACAACTGGAAGGTCCTTGTCGCCAACGGCAACATGAGCTTCTCGGCTTATTCGAGCTTTCTCCTGACGTACCCCGGCTACCCTCAGGAAGAGAAGATTCGTCGCTTCGCCGAGCAGGCAGTGCTGCGCGATTCGCCCGAGCCACGCTCGGTCGCAGCCTATTTCGATCGCTTCCCCCCGCTCACCAGCAAGGGTGCGGGACGCTATGCCACCGCCCTTGCCGGGCTGCGCCGCGCGGACGCCAAGGAGAAGGCCGTCGCCGCGTGGCGCGCTGGCTCCCTCGATCCGATGGACGAGACCAGCCTGCTCACGCTCTACCGCAACGTCCTGACCCCCGCCGACCACGACGCACGGATGAACGAACTGCTCTGGCAGGGGGAAACGTCTCAGGCGGAGCGCCAGATCTCGTTTGTTTCCTCGGCCAACCGCAACGCCTTCATGGAACGGCTGGCCCTGCTCCAGGGTTCGGCCCCGGGCAGCATGGGCCTGACCCTGCCCGCAAACATCGGCCGCGACCCCGGCTATGTCTACAACCGCGCAGTCCAGGCGCGAAAATCGGGCAGCATGTCTTCGGAAATCAACCTGCTGGCCAACCGCCCGCCGTTGGCCGAACCCGTTCCCGAACCGGAAAAGTGGGTAAAGGAACTTCTGGTCGCTGCGCGCGGGGCCGGTACCGAAAGCGCGGTGAAAATCGCCGAATCGATCGACGACGCCTTTGCCCCGGGCACCGACATCAGCCAGCTGTCCTACCGCCTGCGCGACGATTACACCTCGCTCGTGTGGTTGGGCGGCACCAAGGCGCTGTGGGATCTGGGCGCTCCGCGCCGCGCGGCGCCGCTGTTCTATCGCTACGGCGCTGCGGCGCAGACCCCGGGAACCCGCTCCAAGGGCTTTTACTGGGCCGGGCGCGCGATGGCCAAGGCAGGCGATAGCGCCGGAGCCAACCGCTACTTCGAGATGGCCGCCGCCTATCCGCAGTATTTCTATGGCCAGCTCTCGCTCGAGCGGCTGGGCCGCCCCCTGCCCGACCTCGACACGATGCCGCATATCGTCCCGACCAAGGCGGAGCGCGAAGCCTTCATGGCCAAGCCGATCACTGATGCCGTGCGCGATGTCGCGCGCGACGGAGACTGGCGCACCACGGTCCAGTTCTTCCGCGAGATATCGGATGCCGCCAGGACTGCCTCAGACCACATTCTCGTGGCCGATCTCGCCAAGGAAATCGGGCGGCGCGACCTTGCCGTCATTCTGGGCCAGAGCGCCCATGCCGACGGCTTCGGCGAATTCGGCGAGATCGCCTTCCCGCTCATCCCCAATCCGCCGGGCACCGACTGGACCATGGTCCATGCGCTTTCCCGGCAGGAAAGCCAGTTCGCGCAGAATGCGGTAAGCCATGCCGGCGCGCGCGGGCTCATGCAGCTCATGCCCGGTACTGCGCGCGAACAGGCGGGCAAGATGGGCCTGAGCTACGATCCGACTTCGCTCACCAGCGATCCCGGCTACAACATCCGCTTGGGCGACGGCTATTTCGCGCGGATGATGGACTACTATGGCGGCTCGACCCCGCTGGCCGTGGGGGCCTACAACGCCGGGCCGGGCAACGTGAACAAGTGGCTGCGCGCCAATGGCGATCCGCGCACCGGCTCGATCGACTGGATCGACTGGATCGAGCAGATCCCGATCTACGAGACCAAGAACTACATCCAGCGCGTGCTGGAGAATGCGGTAGTCTACGAGACGATCTATCCGGAGAAATCGCCCTACAAGGGCCAGACCCCGCTCAGCCACCTGATGGGCAAGCGCAAACCGGGCTGACGCCAAGGCTCCGGCAGGCGCCCGGCGGTTCACAAGTGTGGCAGCAGGCTTGGCCTCGGCCCGGTACCTCGCCTAAGGATATCGGGCTATGCAACCTGCCGGACCACCGATCACCCCTGCCGGAATGGCCGCGCTGCGCGCGCGCTACGACCACCTGCTCGGCACCGAGCGACCCGAGATCGTCGAGATCGTCTCGTGGGCGGCAGGCAACGGGGATCGCTCGGAAAACGGCGACTACCTCTACGGTCGCAAGCGCATGCGCGAGATCGACCGCGAACTGGGCCACCTTGCCCGCCGCATGAAGAAGCTGCGCGTCGTCGACCCTTCGCGCCAGACGGAGCGTGACCGGGTCTTCTTCGGCGCCACCGTGACGATCGCGGACGAGGACGACAACCACAGGACCATCACCATCGTCGGTGACGACGAGCAGGATGCAGGTTCCGGCCATATCGGCTGGAGCGCCCCGCTCTCGCGCGCCCTGCGCGGTGCGGCGGTCGGCGACCTCAAGACCGTGCGCCTTCCGTCCGGGGAAAAGGAATGGGAAGTGATCTCCATCGCGTATCCGTAGTATCGCATTCTGCGACAGGCCGGAGGTCGGCATGGCATTGCGTCACAGGATTATCGGCAAGGCGGCGCGGGTGTACTGGCGCCTTTTCAGGCCGCGAACCCTGACCGTGCGGGCGATCGTGTGGAACGGGTCCGGCCAGGTCCTCCTCGTCCGCCACACCTACGGCAATCTCTGGCACTTACCGGGTGGCAGCGCGAAAAAAGGCGAGAGTTTCGAAGTCGCACTGCGCCGGGAACTCGAAGAGGAAATCGACCTTTGCGAACTCACGGTCGAACGCGTGGTCGGCATCTATCACAGCACCGGCGAGTACAAGGATGACCACATCGTCATCTTCGCCGTGCGCACCCGGCAGGCCGTTCGCATCGCCGATCCCAACGAAGTGCGGGAAATAGGATGGTTTTCGCCCGATGCCCTGCCACCGGACATTTCGCCAGCGACCAACCGACGTCTCGGGAATTACCGGCGCGGCGAATTCGCACTCGAGCCCTGGTAGTTTTTGCGGCCTGGAAACGCACCGACAGGTTCAGGGCCGCGATCGCGCGCCTGAACGTGCGAAGACTTTCCCTCGCCCCATCCGTCAGCCTATAGCGCCGCCAATGCATCGTTCGCTTCGCCCGGTCCTGTCGCTCTTGCTTGCCGCCACGTTCATCGTCTGCGGCGGGACAGCCCTGGCGCGCGAAAGTCTCGGACTTTACGGCACCTGGGGCGCCTTTCGCGATCCGGTGGTGCCGCGCTGCTATGCCATCGCCATGGCAGAGCCCAGCACCTTGCGCCGCGACTATCAGCCTTATGTCGCCGTCGGCACCTGGCCGCGTCGCGGTGCCCGCAATCAGCTGCACTTTCGGTTGTCGCGCAAGATGGCGGCAAATCCACGCATTTCGCTGAGCATCGGCGGCAAGCGCTACGCCCTGACCGGCGGCGGCGGCGACGCCTGGCCGATCGACGAAAAGGACAACGCCGCGATCATCGCCGCCATGCGATCCGCCACGAAGATGTCCGTCAGTGCCCAAGGCGCACAAGGCGGGCGCTTCGGCAATACCTGGCCGCTCGCCGGAGCCGCGTCCGCCATGGACGCGGCGCTGATCGGATGCGCCCAGCTACGCTGACCCGGGCATGAAAAAGGGCGGGAGCATGACGCCCCCGCCCTCCTCTCTCCAAACTGTTGTCGGGATCAGAAGCGGACGCCGACGCCTGCAACGACCTGGTGACGGTCAAGGTCGAGGTCGAAACGCTGACCGTCGGCAATGTCGCCGGTGTAGTCGAGTTCACCCTTCTCGTAGTTCGAGTAGCGGTACTCGAGTTTGGCGAAGACGTTGTTGCTCACCGCCTGCTCGATACCCGCACCGATGCGCCAGCCGTCCGCGTCGATGTCGCGGTTGGTCACGACCGAGCCGTCGCCGTTGCGCACGTCGAACTTGGCATTGGTGTAGCCGCCCTTGGCGTAGACCATGGTCGAGGGCGAAACCACGTAACCAAGGCGCGCACCGAGGTAGAGGTCGCGGTTGGTCTTCACATTGCCGATGCCGAAGCCTTCGAAATCGCCGTTGTCGAACTCGGTCTTGGCGGTCGACCAGGTCACTTCGGCTTCGGGACCGACGACCACGTTGCCCATCCTGAAGTCGTACCCGGCACCGACACCAAAAAGGGCTCCGTCGATCGACTGGTCGTTATCTATGGAGGAATCGTCATCGACGCTGCTGCCGGCCTTGGTCACGTCATAGCCAGCGAGCCCTTCGACGTGGAAACCCTCGAAGGGCTCGGCCGGACCGACATCCTGCGCCATGGCCGGAACCGATGCGATGGCACTGCCGGCAGCGAGACAAACAAGGATCTTCTTCATGTGTAACTCCAATTCTTTTCCATCGGCAGGTCGTGCCCGCCTGGACCGATGAAATGCTCAAGGGCGGAAGAGAGTTTCATGAACGTAAGACAACGAAATCATTGATGTTTTTTGGCAACACTGCATCGACGAGACGCCTTTTCGCAGCGTCGGACGGCGGGAACCGAACGCGAACTTTCGGCGTTCGCATGCGCCCGCTCGCGCTTCATGAATGTCTCGGAATCCCTGCACTCTTCCGAAATGGCGCGGCTTGCACTATATGGCCGCCAATCATGTCAGACACGAAACTCATGCCGATCCCGGGGCACATCGACCCCGTGCCCGTCCCGCGTGACGTCACCCCGCGCGAAGATGGTCGCGTCGATCTCATCGGCCTGCCCAAGAAGCGCATCGCCGAACTGTTCGAGCAGGCAGGTCTGGACGCCAAGGCCGCAAAGCTGCGCGCCAAGCAGGTGTTCCACTGGCTCTACCATCGCGGCGTGACCGAATTCGAGGCGATGACCGACATCGCCAAGACCATGCGCCCCTGGCTGGCCGAGCGTTTCGTCATCGGCCGCCCGGACATCGTCGAGGCCCAGCATTCCAGCGACGGAACGCGCAAGTGGCTGCTGCGTACCGCGGACGGGCACGACTTCGAAATGGTCTTCATCCCCGATGCGGACCGCGGCACGCTGTGCGTTTCCTCACAGGTCGGCTGCACGCTGAACTGCCGCTTCTGCCACACCGGCACGATGCGGCTCGTGCGCAACCTCACGGTCGGCGAGATCGTCGGCCAGGTGATGCTGGCGCGCGATTCACTGGGTGAATGGCCCAAGAACGCGAACGACACCCGCCTCGCCACGATGGCCGGCCTCGACGAGGAAGAGGACGAAGGCTCCTACTCCGCCGACGGGCGCCTGCTCACCAACATCGTGATGATGGGCATGGGCGAGCCGCTCTACAATTTCGACAACGTGCGCGACGCGCTCAAACTGGTCATGGACGGCGACGGCCTCGCACTCTCCAAGCGCCGCATCACACTGTCGACCTCGGGCGTGGTGCCGAAGATGGCACTGTGCGGTGAGGAAATTGGCGTGAATCTCGCGGTCTCGCTCCATGCCGTGACCAAGGAAGTGCGCGACGAGATTGTGCCGATCAACAAGAAGTTCGGCATCGAGGAACTGCTCCAGGCCTGCGCCGACTATCCCGGCGCGTCCAATGCGCGGCGCATCACCTTCGAGTATGTCATGCTCAAGGACAAGAACGACAGCGACGACGACGCGCGCGAGCTGGTCCGCCTGCTCAAGCACTACAAGCTGCCGGCCAAGGTCAACCTGATCCCGTTCAACCCCTGGCCAGGCGCTCCCTATGAGTGCTCTACGCCCGAACGGATCCGCTCGTTCTCGAACATCGTCTTCGAGGCAGGCATTTCCGCGCCCGTACGCACTCCACGCGGCCGGGACATCGATGCCGCCTGTGGCCAGTTGAAGACCGCAGCCGAAAAGAAGAGCCGCGCCGAACTGGAACGCCTCTACGCCGAAAAGGAACAGGCGCTCGGCTGACATGCCGACGCCGGATCCACCGGGACCGGCTCCATTGAACATCGCGCCTGCACCATCGTCCCGGACCTGATCCGGGGCGATGTTCGCGAACGTGCCTGAGGCACAAAAAAAGGACATCCCCGCTTACGCAGGGATGCCCATGAGGGGGAAGCAGTGCTTCCCCACTCGCAGATATCGGGGCGGTCCATGTCCGCCCCGCGTACCTTAAAGGCCGTCGAGACCCTTGCTGACCAGAATGTTCACCTCAACGCGGCGGTTCTGGGCCTTACCCTCTACGGTATCGTTGGTCGCCAGCGGGTCGGCTTCCGACATGCCGGTGGGGGTGAGCATGCGATAGGGCTTCCAGTGGCAAGCCTGCTGCAGGTAGTTCACGACGCGGCCGGCGCGCTTTTCGCTGAGAACCTGGTTGTAATCTTCGTTACCGGTCGAGTCCGTGTAACCGACGACCAGCAGCAACGCATTGTCCATGCCTTCGGCCTGGGCGGCCGTGGCGCACAGTGCGTCCTTGGCCTCCGGCGAAAGCGCCCACTTGCCGGTATCGAAGTTCACGTTGGTCGTGCCCTTGATGTTGTACTTGTCGATATCGCCCATGCGGCTGCGCAGAGCGTCGGTAGCGGCGGTCTGCTCGGCAAAGCGCTGATCGGTGCCGTTGTGGATCATCGCCGCGGTCTTGAGGTCCTTGCTCTTCAGGTCGATCTTGCTGGCCACGAGTCCGGAGCCCGACTGCAAGGTCGCGACGCTGACCGGCAGACCGTTGACGAGCGAGGTCGCTGCCAGCTTGTCCTTGTTCAGGCCCAGGAAACCGCCGGTGGCCTTGATCACGGTGGCGTCATTGATGACGATGACCGTCTTGGTGCCATCGGCAGAGGTCACCTGCATCTTGTCGCCGCTGCGCGCCGAGATAAAGCCTTCGACTTCGGGACCTGCAGTCATCTGCGAAGCGTCTGCGGCTCCGGTGTCATAGGTGGTCGTCAGGACATCACCCTGCGAGGGATCCTGCGACTGCGCAAAGCTGCCGGTTGCCGGCAGGCTCAGCATGGCCAGCATCAACAAGGCCTTCGGACTTTTTGAAACGACACTCATTACGTTACTCCTTCAATTGGCATCAGCCGGCCCTGCCTGTTCGCGGCATTCAATCATGCCGGGCCCCGTGATTGCATCTCCGGCTGTCGGAAATCTGTTCACCCCGGTTTAGTAAGGTGTGCCGCGGGAATGCAGCACATGAACGGTATTCGTGCGTGTTCAGGTCGTCCTTTCTGGCAGATGAACGTGTATGGCAAGACCGCCGGTTGTGCAGGTAATTCGACCGCAATGTGCGACGAGTCGAGCCAGACGGCACTAAAGGAACCCGCGTTCACACCATGGTTAATTTATCATGACGGAAACGGAGAGTCATCGCCTGAAGTCGCGGCTCGCCTAACGATTCGGGACTGATATCGTGGGACTTTTTTCGCAGCGCCGGATAACCGAAGTCTGACAACCAGGGGCCATCCCGGACAATTTGCTTTCAATTAAGCATCTATCTTCAATCGCTTTTCTTCAAGTCGGCAGGTGCTTCACGAACAATTGGGACCAACAGCACGCAAAGTGCACGCAGCAAATGCTTTGGCGATCTGCGAGTGAACAACGATCGGCCGACCGATTGCTTGCGCGCACGATGTTCACGGCCCTGCAAAACACGACAGACGGCCCCGTGCCGGTCGACATATATCCAGCGGATATCAGCGAGCGCGCTCAGCCAGTTCAAGGCGTACAAAAAAATGGCAGCCAATCGAAATCGGCTGCCATCAGTCTGACAGGGTTGAACCATTTCTGGCTAGCCCTTCGGGTCGCACAGGTCATGTACTTCAAGAAACGCGATGCCAAATTGTAAAATTACGACATCCCGGCACTGCAAACCCCCATTTACTCGTGACAGTACCCAACTGTCCCTTTCCTGGTCAGTTCTGTCGTCCTTGTTTACGTCCATCGAATTAGGGCTCTGCCAAGCCGGTGCCGAGGAACTCCATGGATTTGCGCAACAATATTTACTTCTTCATCGGGAACGCCGTCCGATAGCGGGACGAAACAACGATATATGACCTTTGATATGCTATGGATAATGCCGTATTAACCATGCGGTCGACAGGCCTGCCATATCGAAAAGGGAAACAGCATGAGGATTTTGAGAAGCTTCAAGGGGCTTTTTCGCAGCCATCGCAGCCATCGTTCATCGCTGGACATCGAAACGGCTGTGCGCTGGCGCAAGTGTCCGGAAAGCAATCAGGCCATCGGACAAGCCTTGTGCGCCGATCCCGTCCCGCAAATCCAACTCAACCAGATGCACTGACCCGCCACCCGCGAAACGTGTGACGCCGAAGGACCCAATAGCGCGCAAGAGCCGCGTACGAGGCCTAGCCAATAATGACAGTGCTGCCTTGTGAATGGATGGTAGCGGAGGAGGGATTCATACAATCCGCCCATGCTATTGATTTAACGTCATTTTCGTTGTCTCAAGAGCGAAAATCGCCCTAGCGATACCCCCGTTTTTACCCCCAGAGCGACGGACCGTGCCCGAACTTCGACAAGGCGTTTCACCGCCCCAATCGGCGCGGCCAATTCTTGGCGCCCAGGTCCGCTGGCACCCGATTTGCGCGTGCCGTCAGCTGGGCATCTTTGTTGCCGCGGTCATAGCGGCAGCGCAGCGATCCCGCTAAGCCGAAGGGATGACACTGGACGGTTTCCTGACCGCGCTGACGCTCCTCGTCGGCCTTTTTGCGCTTGTGCCCGCCGTCCAGCGGTTGCGCGCCACCTTGGCCGCTCCGGTGCAAGGCACCCTTGCCATGGTCGCGGTGCTGGCAATCCTTTGGCTTGAGCTGCGCGAGCCAGCACTCACCTGTCCATCGTGGCTCGGTGGCATGTGCGCCTGGCTCGAGCTGGACGGCGATAAGGCGAGCATTGCGCGCAAGGATGCCTTCCTGGTCGTTCTCGCCTGGGCGCTCGCCGCCTTCGCCATCCATCGCTTCAGCCGCGTGCGAGCGGGATCGGTGCCGGCGCTTGCGCGACTGGCGGCTCGCCTGATCGACGAAGGCCGCATGGGCGAGGCACTGGCGCTCCTGGAGCCGCACGTCGAGCTCTTCGTCTCGGTCAGCCGCAGACGGGGGCGATGGCAACGGCTTCATGATCAGGTGCAGTCTTTTGGCCAGCCCGATCCGTGGAACTTCGACGATCCTCCGCGGCGCGCGATGGGCCTGAACTGGCCCGGCTGGGCATCGGCCATGGTTCGTCGCTTTTCGGCCCTGATCCCGGCTCAAGCCGAGGCCGAGGCAGCGGCGATCGACACCTTTCGGCTGGTCCACCATTCGCCGCAGCTGCTCGCCTATATGGCGGACCAGCGCCCCTATCTCGCCTTGCCATTCCTGAGCGCGGAAACCTACAGCCGCGGCGAGTTTTCCGATGCGTTTCTCGAGCGCTTGATCGCCAGCCCCGGAAGCGCGCTCTATCAGGAACTCGAGCAGAACCAGAACCTGGAGCATCCGATCGGCTACGCTCTGCCGGAGCGAAACCGGCTGCTGCACTTCCTCTTCTCCGACAGCAGGTTCGCCGTTCGGCTCGGTGTTTGGCAGCCGGTGGGCAATTACCTCGAACGGCTGCTCGATGGGGCCGAAACGCCGGGCTACATCGACCGGCTGAACGGTAGCGCGAAATGGTATGAGCGCGAGTGGTGGCGCGATCCGGCCTATGTCGGCTTCTTCTTTTTCGACGTGATGGTCACGTCGGCGCTGCGCCAAGGCGTCGCCAATCACATGTGGCTGTTCTATTTTCCGCACTTCGCCGAACGGATCGCCCGCGTCTACGATTCCTCAGGTCCCGATATCGATCGACATGCGGAGTTTCCCACACGGGCAGCGCGGCTGCTCTATGAGCTGGTCAGCTACATGACCGGTTGGATCAAGGCGCTGCCGGATCTTCCGGACGGTTCGCCCCACAGGACCCTGCCGGCGAACCGCAATCAGACCGGCACGAACATCCCCTTCTCGGCAGCGACCGCTCTGGGGCGCACGCTCGCGGCCATCTTGAGGTCGCCTCGAGTGGATGAGGAGGTCACGCAAACGCTGCACGACGTGGTGATGCGCATGATCCAAGAATTGCCGCGCGAGGGCGACCTGGCCCGGCTGCGCCAGTGGGTGATCGAGGAGGTCGTCCATGGCGGTGGCGGGCGGATCCCGCAGGACTATAACGCGCACTTGACCGTGCTGTTCACCAATACGGATCATGTCGTTAGGGCGGACATCGAAGACTATGCTGCCGCGCTCAATGCGGCAGCATAGTCGGCCTTCTCGGACCTTCGACGAGGACATCACGAATCTTTCCCGCCTCCTCTTTCGAGAAATGGGCCAATGTGGTCGCCCATCGGACGCGCGATTGGAATGAAGCGGCTGATGGCTATCGGCGCATCAAGGACGTAAACGCGGTTGTTTGCAGCGAGATCGCAAGAAAGACTTCAAACTCGCCACGAATACGACGGTTGCGCGTCCAACCTTCGCCGCCTCAATGTCACCAGAGCCAATAAGCTGGTAAATCTTCGACTTGCTCAATCCGGTCATGCGAACGGCCTCGGGAATGCGCACGCTGATCGGTTCGATCGGAGGCGGATCGTCGCCATGATGCGGCGGTTGCGATAGAGGCACTGGACTACCTCTTGCGCATCTGTGCGAAGGCCCGGTCGCTTGCGAGAAAGCTCGCCAGCATGAAGGGGATGAGGTCGGCGACGCTCTCGGCCTGGCCATAGGCCGTCTCATAGAGAGCGGCATAGTCGTCGAGCGCCCGCTTCAGGTCAGGCAGGATGCTGATCGTGAGCTTGACCGGCGTCCGGTCGGGCAATTTGGAAAGCTTCAGATCTGCCACGCTCACCTCCCCGCCATCCGCCAGGGCCGCGGAAGCACGATGTCCTTGTGCACCACCACCCTAAGCGGCCAGCCTGGCCGCACGGTGATCGTCGGCTGGATGTTGAGATTCTTGGTGACGATCTGGTCGCCGGCGCGGGACGCACTCTGCTGCGTCGATTCCCGAAGGGCGCGGACAAGGTCGCTCTCGTCGCCGAAGCTGAGCTCGGTACCGACCCCGAGCAAGGTCGAGAGCGCAACGCCCTTGAGCAATTGCCAGGTATGGAGATCGACCTTGTCGGTGAGGCCCGCATAGCCGGCGGTGTCGGCCGCCGGCACGTTATCGATCCGGATCGACGACCCGTCGGGCAGGAGGATGCGCTGCCAGACGACAAGGGCCCGCTTCTGGCCGAACGCCACGACACTGTCGTAGCTGCCGATCAGCCGCGATCCTTGCGGGATCAGCAGGATGCGCCCCGTCACCGTGTCGTAGGCATTCTCGGTCACCTGCGCAGTGACGAGGCCTGGCAGATCCGAATTGAGGCCAGTGATCAGGCTCGCGGCGATGACGGTTCCGGCGCTCAGCGTGTACGGCGAAATGGGCTCCGCCAGCGCGTGCGGGTTGATGTCACCACTCTCGTCCTTGGCACCCAAGAAGTCCGCCTTGCGCTGCTGATTGCCCGGATCCCGTTCGGGATCGAGCGCCAATCGCGGCGATGCCTGGTCCGGCGAGGTCGCGGCCCCCTTCCCTCCGTTCCCCTTGGCAGCCGACTGGCCCGGTCGATCGGCTCCGGCGAGCTGCATCATCACGCCGGATTCCCGCGCCGCCTTGCGCTCGGCCGCGATCCGCTGACGCTCGGCTTCGGCCGCCTGCGCCGCCTGATCGACACCGGCCGGCGGCCCGGCGCCGATCGCGCGGCTGTGCTCGAGGATGGGCCGGCCGAGGTCGCCGGGGAGCGGCGGTCCGAGCTGCGGCACATCGCCGTAGGTTCGGGGTGCGCCCGCGAGCGCATCGGGCGGCGCGTTGGACGAGAGGTCGGTCCGGTCCTCATCGCCGGCGACGATCCGGAACGCCGCCGGCTTCAGCGCCACCCACGCAACGCCGACGATCGCGGTCGATCCAAGCGCGGCAAGGGCGACGATCGCGCCGCGCCGGAACCGGACCACGCGGCCCGGCCGCGCGCGCAGCACCAGCGTCTCCGGATCTTCCTTGCCGGCCGCCGGCGCCGGGGGAGGCAGCGTGTCGTCGTTCATGACGCGCTGCCCCGCCGGTGCCTGGGAGCGGAGCGCGTGATGCGGACGACCGACTGCTTGCGGCCGCCGAGGCGCAGCTCGGCCGCGCCGAAGAGGCGATCGACCACATAATAGCGTCCGGCCATGCGATAGTTGACGAGTTGGGCGTTGCCCTTGTCCCCGAGCACGAACAGCGGCGGCGCCTCGCCGACCGCAATGCTGGGCGGAAACTCGATGAAGGTTTGCCGCCCGTCGTCGAAGGCACGCAGCGGCCGCCACGCTGGATTGTCTCCGCTGATTTTGTAGCTGAAGTTGAGGTTCTCGACCGCGAGCCCGGACGCGACCGGCGCTGTGGCCTGCGCCTCGGCCTGGCGCCGCCGAATCGCGAGCAGCTCATCCTGCGGATAGCTCCACGACAAGCCGGCCATCGCCGTCGACCTGCTCTCCATCTGCAGATGATAGGCGCGCCGGTCGGTGGTGATGATGAGGTTGGTCGACAGACCCGCCGCGAAGGGCTTCACCAGGATGTGGACGCGCTTGCTCTCGCCCGTGCCGCTCGTCGTATCGCCGACCGTCCAGCGCACGGTATCGCCCGCCGCGACCGAAACGACCGTTTCGCCCGGCTGCAAGGCGATGTCGGTCACACGTTCGGGGGCTGCCAACAGGCGATAGAGCACGCCTTCGCTGAACGGATAGACCTGCACTGCATTGACGAAGGCTTGGGCATCCGGCTCGCGCGTGGCGGTGCGATTGGCGGCGCGGACGCGCAGCTCCGCCGGCGATAGCGGCAGCTTGCGATATCTGGCGCTCGCAATCGCGATGGGCGGAGCGGCCGGGAGCGGTGCCGGCGTTGCGACCGCGGGCGCCGCCGCAGGCGATGACGGCGAAGTCCCGCTCGTTGGCGGGGCCGGCGGCAGGGATTGGGCGAATGCGGATGCGGCGCCGGCGAGCGTGGTCGCCAAGCCTAGCAGATATTTCATGGGCGGGTCTCCGGTTGGGGCTGCGCGGGCGCGGCCAGATTGGGATCGAGCGGGGAGCCGAGCGGCAGGGTCGTCGGCGGGGATGATGGGACCGCCGGTTCCGCCGCAGGAGCAGGGCGGACAATCGGCTGCCCCGCCTGGTCGGGCCCGGGCGTCTCGAGCTCGCGGCTCCAGTCGATGCCGTCGACATAGAGGCCGAGCGGATTCTTCCGGAGCGTGTCGGCGTCGCGCGGCGGCTTGACGATCACCGTCAGGATCGCCGTCCAGCGCGAGGTGCCGGCAAGGCTGCCGCGCTCGTACCGGCTCTCGGTCCACTTAACCTGGAACGATCTGTCGGAGGCTCGCACGACGCTGGTCACCTGGACCGACACGGTTTTCTCGCCGATCTCGGCGAAGGGGTTCGCCGCGCGCGCATATTCGCCGAGGAAAAGGGCGCCGCGCTTCGTGGCGAAATCATAGGCCTCGAGCCAGTTCTCGCGCATCAGCACGGCATCGAGCGAGCGCGAGCGAATGTCGGTGATGAACCGCGCGAGGAACCAGGCGATCTGCGGGTCGGTCGGCCGATAGTCGCTGGCGGCCGGCGCCACCGCCTGTGCGGCGCCGAGCCGATCGACCTCTACCACATAGGGCACCACCCGGCTCTGCATCGACTGCCAGACGAGCGCACTCGACAGGCCGGTGGTGAGGAACAGCCCGCCGAAGGCCATCAGCCGCCAGTTGCGCGCCTGGACGCGGGCCGAGCCGATCCGCTCGTCCCAGAGCTGGCCGGCTCGGCTGTAGGGTGTTTCCGGTTCGGGCGTCCGCCCGTAGCGCTGGACAGCGCGTCTGAACTTCATCGGTCAGTCCCTTTCCTTGATGTCAGGGGTGGCGCCCGCACCGCCGCGATCGCCGCTCTGGAGCGCGTGGATCGCCATCTGGCGGTGGTGACGGCGGGTCTGGACGGCCTGGAGATTGCGCGCCCAGGCCGGCGCCGAATCCGGGGTCGCGCTTTCGCCCGCCGCCACGGCGCCAGCGGGAGTCGTGCTGCCCGCCCGCCAGGCCGCCTGCTGCCCACGCTCGGCGGCGGCGCGCAGGCCGAGGCCGCCACTTGCGCGTCCTGCCGCGGCGCCGCGCGCCGCAGTGGCGAGGCCACCGATCCCGGCGCCGATCGAGGCGGAGCCCGATGTCTCCTGGCCGAGCTTCCAGGCGGTCGAGGCGGCCGAGCCGATGGAGGTGCCGGCGCGGATGGCGCCGAGGCCGGCCCCGGCTACGCCGCGCGCCGCAGCAACACCGGCGCCGCCTGCTGCGGCAAAGCCGCCGGCGGCGAGCGCGGTGGTCGCGACCGCCGAACCGGCGCCGAGCTGGGGCGCGCCGGCGACCAGGCCGGAGGCGATCGAGGGGCCGAAAATGCCGAGCCCGAACAAGGCGAGGCTGGCGAGCACCAAGGTCATGGCCTGCGCGATATCGGGTTCCTGGCCCTGCAGCGCGGCGGTGAACTCGGCGAAGAAGTTGGAACCGATGCCGACGATGACGGCGAGCACCATCACCTTGATGCCCGAGGTGACCACCGACCCCAGCACCCGTTCGGCGAGGAAGCTGGTCCGCCCCCACAGCGCGAACGGCACGAGGATGAAGCCGGCGAGCGAGGTCAGCTTGAACTCGATGATGCAAACGAACATCTGCACGGCGAGGATGAAGAAGGCGATGATGATGATCAGCCAGGCGATCAGCAGCACCATGATCGTCAGGAAATTGTCGAAGAAGGTCGTGAAGCCGAGCATGTTCGACGCCTGGTCGAGCAGCGGCCAGGCCGCTTCGAAGCCGGTTCCGGCGAGCCGGCCCGGGCGCAGCAGGTCGGCGGCCGACAGCGAGCCGCCGCCGGCGGTGAGCCCCGCTTGCGCGAAGGATTTGAAGATGATGTCGGCGAGCGTCGAGAAGCTGTTCAGGATTAGCGCGAAGGCGCCGATGTAGAGGATCTTCTTGAGGAAGCGGCCGAGTATGTCGTCCTCGCCGCCCATCGCCCAGAACAGGCCGGCGAGCGTGATGTCGATGCCGATCAGCACCGTCGTCAGGAAATGGACATCGCCCCCGAGCAGGCCGAAACCCGCGTCGATATAGGTGATGAACGCCTGCAGAAAGCGATCGATGACGTTCAAATCGTTCAACTGCGCTGTCCTGTTGAATGAAGGGTGCCGCGGGGCTCCGGCGGGGGAGCAGGGGGCGACCGGAACCCCGCGGGCTGCGGCCGCGACGGCTGGGGGGATGAGGACGCGCGAGGCGCGTCTTCGTCCGTCGCGACCGGTCTCGTTACTGCTGCGGCGTATAAGCCTTGCCCGCGCCGAGGAACCGCCTGGTCGCGGCCTTGGCGTCGGTCTCCGCCTGGACGCGGCGGGCCGCGTCCATCGCCTCGGCGCGGTATTGCGCCGCCATCAGGTTCTGGATCTGGAACTGCTGCTTGGCGGTGAGCGCCAGCAGTTGGTTGGTGGTCTGCTGCGCGGCGAGCGCACCCTCGGCACCCTGGCTGCGGGCCACCAGGCTCTCGAGCGTGCGCGCATCGGCGGAGACGTTCTCGACCACCTGGGACTGCACGCCCATCGTCTGCTTGTAGGCGGCCATCGCGGTTTCGAGCCGTTCGCGCGCGGCGATCACCTGCGCATTGCTATTGAGCGCGCTCTTGAGGTCGTTCGGGAAAAGCCGGCGAAACTGCTGGTCGAGCCCGTCGACGCGGAAGTTGATGCCCTGCGCCTGGCCCATCAGCACGTCGATCTGCTGGATGGTCTGGCGCAGCGCGTCGAGCTCGGGAAAGCTGACCCGGGTCAGGTTCTTCGCCTGGTTGAGCAGCATGTTCGCTTCGTTCTGCAGCGACTGGATCTGGTTGTTGATCTGGGTGAGCGTGCGCGCGGCGGTGAGCAGGTTCTGGGCGTAGTTGCTCGCGTCGAACACGGGGATCGCCGCGGCGGGCGTCGCCGGCAGGCCGACGATGCTCACCATGCCGACGGTCAGCGCGGCGGACACGGCAGCGGACAGGAACTTGGTCTTCATGGGGCAACTCCTTGGTTGGGGGCTTGGGAAAGGGGAAATTGCGCGAGCAGATCGGCGGCCCAGGCGAGGCCGGTTTCGCGCAGGTACCGAGCGGCAAAGGTCTCGGCGCCGCCCTCGGCGATCAGTCGATCGATCAGGGCCTGGCTCGCGGGGTCGGAGGAACCGCACAGGGCGAGCGCGATCGGTCCGAGGCCGAGCTCGAACAGCCGGTTGCCGCGCGGCGACTGCAGATAATAATGCCGCTTCGGCGTCGCCTGGGCGATCAGCTCGATCTGGCGGGCGTTGAGGCCGAAGCGCTCATAGGCCGCCCTGCCCTGCGGCTCGATCGCGGCGGCGTTGGGCAGCAGGATACGCTGCGGGCAGCTCTCGATGATCGCGGGTGCAATGCTGCTCTCCGCGATGTCGGCGAGGCTCTGGCTCGCGAAGACGACCGCGACATTCTTCTTCCTGAGCGTCTTCAACCATTCGCGAATGCGCGCGGCGAACAGCGGATGGTCGAGGAACTTCCAAGCCTCGTCAAGGATCAGCAGCGTCGGCCGCCCGGTGAAGCGCGCCTCGAGCCGGTGGAACAGATAGGTGAGCACCGGCGCCACCACGCTGCCCGTGCCCATCAGCGCTTCGGTCTCGAAGCACTGGACATCCGCGATGCGAAGCTCGTCCTCGGCTGCATCGAGCAGCCGGCCGAATGGCCCCTCGAGCGTGTAGGGCGCGAGCGCCGAGCGCAGCGCGGTCGACTGCAAGAGCAGGCCAAGCCCGGTCAGCGTGCGCTCCTCGGCGGGCGCTGTCGCCAGGCTACTGAGCGCCGACCAGACCGCTTCCTTGACGGCCGGATCGACGGTGACCTTCTCGTGCGCCAATAGCGCGCCGATCCATTCGGCCGCCCAGGCGCGCTCGTCCGGCCGGTCGATCGCGGCCAGCGGCTGGAAGGCGATCGTCTCGCCGGCATCGCCGCCGAGGCCCAGCCCATGGTGCGCGCCGCCGCACGCCAGCGTCACCGCGCGCGCCGAGCGGCCCATGTCGAAGATGTAGACCTGGCTGCCCGGATAGCGGCGGAACTGCAGCGCGATGAGCGCAAGCAGCACCGATTTGCCCGCGCCGGTGGGCCCGACGATCATCATATGGCCGACGTCGCCGACATGGGTCGACAGGCGGAACGGCGTTGAACCGCCGGTCTCGGCGCAGAGCAACGGCGGCCCGCCCAGATGCGCATTGCGCGCCGGCCCGGCCCAGACGCTCGAGAGCGGCATCAAGTGCGCGAGATTGAGCGTATGGACGAGCGGCTGGCGGACGTTGGCGTAGACCTGTCCCGGCAGGCTCGACAGCCAGGCTTCCACCGCGTTCAGCCCCTCGCGGATGCAGGTGAAGCCGAGCCCGTTGACGATCCGCTCGACCGCGCGGACCTTGTCCTCGACGCGGGCGCGGTCCTCGTCGGCGACGGTGATGGTGGTGGTCAGATGGCCGAAGCTGACATGATCGCCGCCCAGCGCCTGGAGCGCGAGGTCGGCGTCGGCCATCTTGTTGTCGGCATCGCTGTCGAGCAGCTGGACGGGCTGGTTGTAGATGACCTCGCGCAGCAGCGCGGTGATCGACTTTCGCTTGTTGAACCATTGCCGGCGCAGTCTGGTCAGCGCCCTGGTCGCATCGGTGCGGTCGAGCGCGATGAACCGGGTGACCCAGCGGTAGCCGAAATCCTGATGGTTGAGCGCATCGAGGATGCCCGGACGGCTGAGATTGGGAAAGCCGAGGATGGTGAGCGTGCGCAGATGCTGACGCCCGAGCATCGGCTCGAGCCCGCCTGTCAGCGGCGTGTCGGCGAGCAGCCCGTCGAGATACATCGGGGTTTCGGGCACGGCTACGGACATGTGACGGATCGAGATGCAGCCGTGCAGGAAGGTCAGCGTCTCGGCATCGTCGAGCGCGTGGATCTCGGGCATGAAGCCGGCGAAGAGGTCGAGCGCGCGGGTCGTCTCGGCCACGAACGCGGCCAGGGCCTGCCGCCAGTCGCGCCCCTGGTGCCCTTCACTGCGCTCGACCAGCGCGCGGCCCGCCGTGTCGGCCTGATCGGGCGGCGGCAGAAAGGTCAGCGTCAGATAATAGCGGCTCTCGAAATGCTGGCCCGCGCCCTCGAACGCCGCTCGCCGTTCCTCGTCGACCAGCCACGATGCCGCATCGGGAAAGAGGCTGTCGGGATAGCCGATCGCCTCGCGCCGCTCGGCCTCGATATGGAGCGCCCAGCCCGAGCCGAAGCGCTTCAGCACATTGTTGGCCCGCGCGCAGGTCGCGACGAGCTCGGCCTCGGTCGCGCTTTCGAGGTCCGGCCCACGGAAACGCAGCGTGCGCTGGAAGCTCCCATCCTTGTTGAGGACGACGCCCGGCGCGACCAGCGCCGCCCAGGGCAGATGGTCGGCGAGCCGGTCGGCGCGATTGCGGTACTCGCGCAGCATCAGCATGCGAGATGCCCTTTCTGGCGGAGGTGGCGGGCGAGCACGGGCGCGAAGTCCGGATCGCGCTTGGCGGCGAAGACCGCCAGCGTGTGCCCGAGCGCCCAGACCACGAGGCCGGCGATCCATTGCTGCAAGCCCAGCCCCAGCGCGGCCGCGACCGTGCCGTTGACGATCGCGATCGCCCGCGGCGCCCCGCCCAGGAGGATCGGCTCGGCAAGCGACCGGTGGAGCGGTGCCTCGAAGCCCTCGATGTGCTGGGAGCTGAACGAGTTTGGACCGATCACGAGATCAGCGCTCCGCCGCCGAAGCTGAAGAAGCTCAGGAAGAAGCTCGATGCGGCAAATGCGATCGACAGGCCGAAGATGATCTGGATGAGCCGGCGGAACCCGCCCGCCGTCTCGCCGAAGGCCAGGGTCAGGCCGGTGACGATGATGATGATCACCGCGACGATCTTGGCAACCGGTCCCTGGACCGATTCCAGCACCTGCTGGAGCGGTTGCTCCCACGGCATGCCCGAGCCTGCCGCCTGGGCGCGCGTGGCGACCGTCAGAGCAAGGCCGAGCGCCGCCCCGACAAGAAAGGTGGTGCGACGATCCGGAAAACGGACAAGCATCATGGCAAATCTCCTTCTGAGCGGGTGGGATCGGGGGTGAGGTCGAGGACGCCGTAGCCGCCGTCCGGATCGAGGCCGGCGACGCGCGCGATCGTCTCCACGCGGCGACCGAGGCCGCGGCCGGCGATGAACACGATCATGTCGATGGCCTCGGCAATCAGCCGCCGTGGCACGGTGACGACGGCTTCCTGGATCAGCTGCTCGAGCCGGTAGAGCGCCGAGACGGCCGAGTTGGCGTGGACCGTGGCGATGCCGCCCGGATGGCCGGTGTTCCAGGCCTTGAGCATGTCGAGCGCCTCGCGCCCGCGAACCTCGCCGACGATGATGCGGTCGGGCCTCAACCGCAACGTCGAGCGGACGAGATCGGCCATGGTCACGCTGCCGGCCCCGCTCGCAGCACCGGAACGGGTCCGCAGCGCCACCACGTCGGGTGCAGCGCATTGCAGCTCGCGCGTGTCCTCGATCAGGATGACGCGCTCGTCGAGATGCGCCATCTCGGCGAGCAGCGCATTGGCGAGCGTGGTTTTGCCCGAGCTGGTGCCGCCGGCGATGAGGATGTTCCTGCGCTCGACCACGGCGAGGCTGAGCCGCCGCGCGGTGTCCGCCGGCATGATGCCGTCATTCACATAGTCGAGCAGCGTGTAGATCCTGGCGGCGGGCTTGCGGATCGAGAAGCACGGTGCCAGCGACACAGGTGGCAGCACGCCTTCGAACCGCTCCCCTGCCCCCTCCCCGTGCGGCGGCAGCTCGGCCGAGACGATCGGCGCGGCTGAATGGACCTCCGTGCGCGCGTGGCTGGCGACCAGGCGGATGATCCGCTCGACCTGTGCGGGATCGTAAATCGCACCGGTCTCGACCCGCCCTTCGCCCAATCGGTCGAGCCGCAGCGCGCCGTCGGGATTGACCATGATCTCGATCACCGCCGGATCCGCGAGCGCGGCGGCGATCGTCGGCCCCATCGCGGTGCGCAGCATGGCGCGGCGGCGTTCGGAGGACAGGCTATCGCTCATGTCCGAGCTCCCTCGCGCACCGAAGGGGCGGCAAGGGTTCGCTGCCCGCTCGCCAGCGCCTCGCCGACGCGGGTCACGAAGGCTTCGAAGCGATCGCGGCCGACCGCGCGCGCTGCCTCATCGGCTTCGGGCAGCGGCGCCTGGACCATCAGCTCGTAGCGGACGAACAGGGCCAGGCTTTCGAGGAGGACGTACCCGTCTCGCTCGATGCGCCCCAGCGCCATCGACATGCGGTCGAGCCGCTGGTTGAACCGGTTCTCCAGCTCGCTCGCGGCCTGCCGGTTGAGCCAGGCGGTGAGCGCGTCGGTGAGGATGGCCGATTTGGAGGCGCCGGGCTTGGCGGCCAGCGCCTCGAAGCGATGGCTCAGATCTTCCGGCAGGAAGAGCTGATAGCGGACGCGCTTCTGCTTCATCGCCGCCACCGTCAAAAGCCCGGCAGCATGTCGCGGTCGCGCGACTCGTTCATTGCGTGGGCGCGCACCACCGTGTTGGTGGGCCGGGCGCGATCCATGGCGCGCTTGTCCGCGGCGGGATCGACGTCGTCCTTGTCGAGCCCGAGAAGGTCGAGCTGCTTGGGCGGCTCGGGCTTCTGCGCCGGCTCCTCGCCAAGACCCGGATGGCGCTGCTGCTGGAGCCCGCCTTGGTCAGCGACGGTCGCGGTTTCGTCTTCGCTCCGGCCGAGTCGCGTGTCGGGCGCACGAACCAGGCCGCTCCAATCGTCGATCCGGGCCTGAGGCCGATCGGCGTACCCGCCGTCCGCGAGTGCGGGCGGAGCCGCGACGCGCGTGCGGAAATTGCGGTCCTCGTAGTAGCGCAGTTTCTTCGCCCGAATCGGCGGCATGCCCGAGACGAGCACCAGCTCGTCGGCGGGCGGAAGCTGCATCACCTCGCCCTGGGTCAGGAGCGGCCGCGCGGTCTCCTGGCGGCTGACCATGACATGGGCGAGCCAGGGCGCGAGCCGGTGGCCGGCATAGTTGCGCATCGCGCGCTGCTCGGTCGCCTGCCCGAGCGCCTCGGAGATCCGCCGCGCGGTCCGCTCGTCATTGGTCGCGAAGGCGACGCGGACATGGCAATTGTCGAGAATGGCGTTGTGTTCGCCATAGGCCTTCTCGATCTGGTTGAGGCTCTGGGCGATCAGGAAGGCCCGCACGCCGTAGCCGGCTAGGAAGGCGAGGCTGGTCTCGAAGAAATCGAGCCGCCCGAGCGCGGGAAATTCGTCCAGCATCATCAGCAGCTGATGCTTGCGGCCGAGGCTGCGATCAGCATCGAGCTTCTCGGTCAGACGGCGGCCGATCTGGTTCAGCACCAGGCGAATGAGCGGTTTGGTCCGCGAAATGTCCGACGGCGGGATGACGAGATAGAGCGAGACCGGTTGTGGCGCTTCGACCAGATCGGCGATGCGCCAGTCGCAGCGCGAGGTGACCGCGGCGACGGTCGGATCGCGGTAGAGACCGAGGAACGACATCGCGGTCGACAGCACGCCCGAGCGTTCATTGTCGGATTTGTTGAGCACTTCGCGGGCGGCCGAGGCCACGACCGGATGGACCAGCGGGGCGTCCTTGGTGCCGAGGTGATTGGTGGTCATCATCCGCTTGAGCGTCGCGGTGAACGGGCGCTGCGGATCGGAAAGGAAGGTTGCGACGCGCGCGAGGGTCTTTTCCTCCTCGGCGTAGAGGACATGCAGGATCGCGCCGACCAGTAGCGAATGGGAGGTTTTCTCCCAGTGGTTGCGACGCTCGAGCGCCCCTTCGGGGTCGACCAAAATATCGGCGATATTCTGAACGTCGCGGACTTCTTGCTCGCCGCGGCGGACTTCGAGCAGCGGGTTGTATCTGGCAGAGCGCGGATCGGTTGGATTGAACAGCAGCGTGTGGCTGAAGCGTGCGCGCCAGCCGGCGGTCAGCTGCCAGTTCTCGCCCTTGATGTCGTGGATGACCGCCGAACCCGTCCAGCTGAGCAGGGTCGGAACGACCAGGCCCACGCCCTTGCCCGAGCGGGTCGGCGCGAAGGCCATGACATGCTCGGGGCCGTCGTGGCGGAGATATCGGCCGTGAAGACGCCCGAGGAACACGCCCGCATCGCGATGGAGGCCGGCGCGTTCGATCTCGCGGGGCCTGGCCCAGCGCGCGGAACCGTAGGTCGTTACATTATGCGACTGGCGCGCGCGCCAGAGCGAACCGGCGATCGCCGCCGCGCAGCCGAGAAAGCCGCTGGCGCCGGCGAGCATGCCCGCCTTGTCGAACACATGCGGGGCATAGGCATCATAATGATACCACCAGGGGAAGATGGCCCATGGCCGATAGACCGGCGTGCCGAACACCATGAACCAAGCCGGCCCCAGCTGAGCCTGGTAGCCGAGCATGGCGGCGCACCACTGGGTGGCCGCCCACACGCCCGCGACCATGATCGCGAAGACGACGAGTATCTGGCCGATCAGCAGCTTGGTCGGGGTCACATTTCTGCTCCGGGAAGGACAGCTTGTCCTGACCCGGTCAGACTCGCACCGAAGAGGCGGATGGCGTTATGGCCTCGCCGCCGACGCTGACCATCTCTCTGCCGACATGGCCGGCGCAGCGGATCGCCATTGACTCAATGTTTCATATTTGTTCTCATTCTCGCCATGACCCGAGTCGACGACGAAAGCCTTGCGCTGCATCTCGAAGTGGCGCTGTCCACGGCCCCGCCCTCCATGCTTGGCGGCCTCCTGGATCCCGACCGGCGCCAGCGGCATGCCGCCATCGGCGAGATTACGAGAGAATTGGTGGAGCGGCTGCGCTGCTTCGATATTCGGTATGAAGACGGTCGTATCGCCTGCGGCCGACAGCCGGCGCTGTTCCCCGATGATCTGGGACCGATCAGCCATAATGTGATGGTCGCTCGAACCTCAGGCAAAGCCGCTGAGTGCCAGATGGTCCAAATAGTCTCTGACGGCGCTCGCCTTGCCCGACTTGACCAGCGCTTCGGGCGTACGACCGTCTAAGGCCGGAATGGGTTGCGAACGATACCAGGCCATCGCCTGTGCCTCGCCGCCTGCCCAGTCGCGGACTCGGCTGATGATCTCGAGCATTTCAGTCAGCCGCATTTGCGATCGAGGGGCTGTAGGGTGTCCTGCCTTCGATAGGGTGGAGACACCGAGGCCCGCGGTTTCCGCAAGCTGCGCCCTGGTCATGCGGAACGCATCCGCGACCCGTCCGGGATCGACCATCCCGCCCTGGTCCATGAAGCGAGTGACGAAGACGGAAGCAGCCAGGCACAAAGAATGGCCGTCGACCTCCCTTTTCTCGGCAAGGCGGCCATCGCGTGCACTGCGTGCCACCCGTCCAATCCTGGCCTTGGGCTGCGCCTTTGCCATGTCCCATGCTCCAAACTGGCACTCGTCCCCATCCGCTGGTGGAACCCGAATGAGAGCCCTCTTGTCAATCTGTGCGCCGCCAAGCAACTGATCGACCAACTTGATTCTGATCGGGGCGTGAATCTGGCGCGCGGCCCGCGATGCGGGCGAAGGGGGTGGCCTGGTGCGCCATGGATTGTGCAGGGAGGGGCATCTTGGCCAAGATAGCGGAGTGGTGCGGGCGCACCGACAGCAAGATCAAAACCCATAGTTTGGCCTATTTTGAAGCCGACGCGGCAAAGCTCACCTCCGCCGTCACCTACGTCGCGTCGGTCGTTCCCGGTCACTACACCGCCGCCAATCGCGTCGCCCATATTCTCGACAAGCTCGGCAAGGCCGAGGCTGCGGACTACATCATTACCAAGCTACCGACCGGACCGCGCAGCCGCTCCGGCGATATCGGTGAGATTCTAGCTTCCGGCTGGGTCAGCGAATTCACGGGCTACAAGATGGGCGTTCTGAAGCTCCGCTGGAAGGATCATCGTGAAATGGCGATGCGCGGCGACGACATCCTGGCCGTTCGCCCGGATGCCGAGGGTACGGTTCGGTTCCTCAAGGGGGAAGTGAAGAGTCGGGCCAGCCTGGGACAGAAGACCATCGAGGAGGCGCGAAAAGCACTGCTGGGAAACGATGGCCGACCGACGCCGCACGCGCTCGCCTTTGTCTCCGACCGGCTGTTCGAAAGCGGCGACACCGATCTTTCGGACCTGATCGACAAATACCAGCTGAAGGAGCGCATCAAGGTCGATCAGATGTCGCACCTGATGTTCATGTTCACGGGCAACAATCCCTGCAAGCTCCTGAGCGCCGATCTCGAGGCCTATAAGGGTCGCATTCCACAGTTCGGCGTGGGTTTGCGGGTCTCAAGCCACCAGGATTTCATCAAGAAGATCTTCGCAAAGGTGGTCGCCGATGGCCAGCAGCCCTGAAGCGATCGCCGCGCTGATCCGGGAGACGACAGCGCCCGGCTTCCGTGACGATCTTCTAGCCAAGGGCCAGGCCCGTTCAATGATCTGGCGTGGCGGGGCCTTGCCGGCAGACGCGCCGCCCTTCTCGCGGCTGCTGAGCTACGACCTTCTCGCCTATGCCTATACATTGATGACGCAGGGGCTCCGCCTGCTCGACGTGAACGCGGAGCGCGAAACCGCGCGCATGGCTTTCGAAAGCGCAGCGTCGGCGATCGAAGCCGTGATTGCGCGCGGACCTGCGAGCGACGAACGGGATTTCCATCGGCTGATTGCTGGCGCCTGCTATCACCTTGCCCGATATGCTGCGCGCGCCTTTTCCTTGCTTCACCAAGGGTTGAACGAAGCCAATCTCACGCTCCCCGAAAAATGCCTGGCGCTGCTCATGCTGCGCGACATCGAGGGACTCCATGCGCTGGTTGGGGACGCGCGCCTAGGAGCGCTTGGGAGCGAGGACAGCCTCATCGAGATACTGGCGACGATCGAGGCCCCCCTCGAGTTCGACGACGGGGAAGAGGAGCCTGAGGAGAAGATTCTCGATGTTGTCGACATGGCGCTGGCCGATCACTTCCTCGGGGCGATGGGCATAGCGCTGCTGGCATTCGAACGCGGCGAACGCGAATTGCTGGATGCCGCGCTCGCGCGGCTCAAGGTCGGTCTCGGCGCGGCCGGCGATCTCAATCTCGTTCCCCACTGGTGGTGCCATCGGCTGGCGATCCACCTGCTCGGCGATCTATGGTCATCGAGCTTCCACGAGCGGCTTCCTCTTGAGCCGCCTAACGGGGAAATCGCCGATTGGGCCGACTATCGCGAGCTGTTCATCGCCACGCTCCTGCGACGCGACCGAGCGGAAATCGATCTTTGGCCATCCCAGCTCGAGGCTGCAGATCGGGCGCTCGATCTCGCGCATAATATGGTGGTCTCGCTGCCGACGAGCGCCGGCAAGACGCGCATCGCCGAGCTCTGTATCCTCGCCTGTCTGGCCGCTGGTCGCCGCGTCGTCTTCGTGACGCCGCTCCGCGCCCTGTCCGCACAGACCGAGGTCACGCTCCAGCGGACCTTCCGTCCGCTCGGCAAGACGGTCTCGAGTCTCTATGGGGCGATCGGAGTCAGCGAGGTCGACGAAGACTTCCTGCGGGACAGCAGCATCATCGTCGCCACGCCCGAGAAGCTCGACTTCGCCTTGCGCAACGATCCCGATCTCCTGAACGACGTCGGTCTCGTCGTGCTCGACGAAGGCCATATGATCGGCCTTACCGAGCGCGAGGTTCGTTACGAGGTGCAGATTCAGCGCCTGCTGCGCAGGAGCGATGCCGCGGATCGACGGATCGTCTGCCTTTCCGCCATTCTGCCGGACGGCAAGCAGCTTGAGGATTTCACCGCCTGGTTGACGTGCGACCATCCTTCCGGGCTGGTCAAGAAGGACTGGCGGCCGACCCGGCTGCGCTTCGGCGAAGTCGTGTGGCGCGGAGATCATGCGCGGCTCGACATATCGGTCGGCGCCGAGCAGCCGTGGATCGAAACCTTCATCACCCCGACCCTGCCCAAGGGGCGCAAGACGCGACTCTTTCCTTGCGATCAGCGCGAGCTTTGTATCGCCACAGCCTGGACATTGGTCGCCGACGCGCATTCGGTCCTCATTTTCTGTCCGCTGCGCAAGTCGGTCGAGCCGTTCGCGCGCGTGATCGTCGATCTGGCCAAACGCGGCGCGCTGCCTTCCGTGCTCAATGCGGATCCCGCGGTACTCGACAATGCGCTCGCTATCGGCGCGGAGTGGCTGGGCACCGACAGCCCGATTCTCAAATGCCTCAAGCTTGGCGTCGCGATCCACCACGGCGCTTTGCCGACGGCGTTCCGAAAAGAAGTCGAACGGCTGCTACGGGAAGGCATTCTCAAGGTCACGATCTCGTCGCCGACCTTGGCGCAGGGTCTCAATTTGTCGGCTACGACATTGATCTTTCATGGACTGGAGCGGAACCGCCAGGACATCGATATCGCCGAATTCCGTAACGTCGTCGGACGCGCTGGCCGTGCCTATGTCGATGTCGAAGGGCTGGTGCTTATGCCCATGTTCGACAAGATCAAGAAGCGGCGCGCGGCTTGGAATGCGATGATCACCAATGCCAAGGGCAAGGAGATGGAAAGCGGGCTGCTGCGGCTCGTTCTCACGTTGATGCAACGCATGGTGAAGAAGCATCGCCCAAAGTCGGTGGACGCGATGATCGAATATCTTGCCGGAACGACAGTCTGGGACTTTCCGGCCCTCGCCGACGAAGGCGACGACGAGGCGGATGCCGAGCGAAGCCGGTGGGCGGGGTTTCTCACCACGCTCGATACAGCGATCCTCAGCCTGTTAGGCGAGCGTGAGGTCGAGGATGACGCGATCGAAACTGCCCTGGACGAGGTGCTGACCTCCTCACTGTGGTCACGGCGCTTGGCAACCCGCCGGGAGACCGGGCAGCAGTTGCTGAAGGCCGGGCTGACTGCGCGCGCCCGCTATATCTGGAGCCAAACGACCGCGACACACCGCCGCGGCTATTTCCTGGCCGGTGTGGGCCTTGCTACGGGCAAAGCGCTCGACGCCCATGCCGCTCATCTCAACCAGTGCCTCGTGAACGCGAACGGTGCGATCCTCCTCGACAATGCAGAACAGGCGATCGCCGCGATCACGGAATTTGCCGAAACCGCTTTCACGATAGCACCGTTCATTCCTGAGAACCTGCCCGACAATTGGCGCGACGTTCTTCGGGCTTGGCTCGAAGGCGACGCGATTGTGAGCCTCGCCTCCGACGACGAATCGGAGGTGCTACAATTCGTCGAGCAGGCCTTGGTCTATCGCCTTCCATGGGCCATGGAGGCAGTCCGCGTTCGCGCCATCGCAAGTGGCGATACGCTCGGCGACGGCTTCCTGATGGACGATGCCGAGCTCGGGCTCGCAGTCGCCGCGGTCGAGACGGGCACGCTCAATCGCTCGGCCGCCGTTCTTATCCACGCCGGCTTCAGTTCACGACTTGGCGCGCTCAGCGCGGCCACCGAGACGGGCGCCGATTTCACAGACATGGCGGGTCTTCGGATGTGGCTGCGGAGCGATGAGGTCGAGTCGGGATCGATCGACCCGGATTGGCCGACGCCCCAATCCCACAGCCTTTGGCTACAGTTCGTCGAAAGCCTCGCGCCCGAGCGGCAAAGAACCTGGAGCCGGCATGAGAGCCAGATGGAAGTGCGGTGGGACGACGTCTGCGCCGATGCCGGAGCGCCGGTTCGCTTATATGATGATGGATCCAGAACGCTCGTGCTCGACACCGATTTCACACGGCTCGGGCGGCTGAAAACCCCGATCAACCCCAAGCGGCTGGGCCTGGTGCAGGCAACGGTCGGCTTCGACGAGGATTTCCTGGACGTTCGTTACTTGGGTCCGGCCGACCTGACACGCCGATCAGGGGGATAATTGCAACGGCCATCGGCACTTGAACAACCAGGCTTGCAGAGCATGGCAGTTTCAGCCCTTGCTGGTGATTGATATTCACAAAATCATCCATTCGTGATAGGAATTCGCAGCCGGTGAACGGGATTCGCAGTTGGTCTCGACCCCGGTGACGATTTTTCGCAGGACCAGTCATGGGTGAATGGCCTTCGCAGGCGGTGAACGATTTTCGCGGAAGGCTGCTTCCGGAAACGGGAACCCCTGTGGGCTATGCGGCCCTCATTGCTGCCTATGGCCTCGCCATCCCGCTGCCGCCGCGCCTCACCGCGATCGCCGAGCGCCACCATCCCGTCGCCACCACCGCCTGGAACATGCTCACGCCGCGCCATCGCCCGGCCTCGACGCTGGCCGCCCAGCTCACCTTCGCCATCAAGTGGGAAGGGGTCGATCTCTCAGTGCTCGCGCAGCTCTTCCGTGTGCTCGCACCCGACACCATCGCCGACCTTGTCCGCGCGACGCCCACCGGAGCGTTCGCCCGGCGCATCTGGTTTCTCTATGAGTGGATGACCGGCGATCGGCTGGACCTGCCTGACGCCGGCAAGGTCCGGCTCGTCGACGTCGTCGATCCCAATCAGCAATTCGCCCTCGCCGACGGCGAGGTTTCCACGCGCCACCGCGTCGTCAACAATCTCCCGGGCACGCCGCGCTTCTGCCCTATGATCCGCCGCTCGCCTGTCCTGGTCGCGGCTGCGGCCAAGAAGCTGGATGAGCGCGCCCGCGGGCAGATCGGCCGCGTCCGTCCAGACCTGGTGGCGCGCGCCGCCGCCTTCCTGTTGCTCAATGACTCCAAGTCCTCCTTCGCGATCGAAGGCGAGCAGCCATCGAGCACGCGCGCCATTCGATGGGGCCAGGCCATCGCCGAAGCCGGCCAAACGCGCCTGAGCCTACCCGAGTTCGATCGGCTACAACGCATCGTCATTGGCGATGCGCGCTTCGTGCGGCTGGGCCTGCGCGATGAAGGCGGCTTCGTGGGCGTGCATGACCGCGAGACGGGCGACCCAATCCCAGATCATGTCAGTGCCCGCGCCCAGGACCTCGAGGACCTGCTCACCGGGCTCGTCGACTATGCCGCCCGTACGCTCCAGGGCGGCCATGATCCGGTGGCAGCGGCGGCTGCACTCGCATTCGGCTTCGTCTATATCCATCCCTATGTCGATGGGAATGGCCGCCTGCATCGCTGGCTGATCCATCACGTCCTCGCGGCGGCGGCCTACAATCCGCCCGGGCTTGTCTTTCCCGTCAGCGCCGCGATCCTGCGACACCTCGACACCTATCGCAGCGTGCTCGAAAGCTATTCCCGGCCGCTCCTGTCGGAGATTGAATGGCGCCGTACCTCGAGTGGAAACGTTGAAGTGCTAAACGATACCGCGGACTATTACCGCTTCTTCGATGCAACCGCGCATGCCGAGTTCCTCTACGCATGCGTGGAGCAGACGATCGAACAGGATCTGCCAGCGGAGGTCGCGTTTCTCGAGGCCTTCGATCGCTTCAGCCTTGGCGTCCAGGAGATCGTCGACATGCCGGCCGATCAGGTCGAATTGCTGCAGAAGTTTCTGCAGCAGAATGACGGACGCCTTTCCCAGCGCGCCCGCACACGCGAATTCGCCGCGCTGACGGCGGACGAGACGGCACAAGTCGAGCAGCTCTACCGCGACAGCTTCCGGGCCGAACAATGAGCGAAATCTCGGCCGACTCCCGCCGGCTGGCGCTGGAGATCATCGCGACGCTGGTCAACATCAAACGCTCGGCCGCCGATCAGCTGCTCCGTCGCGCCGAAGTGTCCGAGCCACTGATCCGCCGGTTCCTGACCGATCGCGATCCCTCGACCGGCGAGAAGCTCTCCAAACGCGTTGCCGGCACGATGGTCCTCGATGAGCTCGCTCGACAGGGCGAGGATTCGGACGTCATTTCGGCACTGATCGACATCGCCGCCAATTGGGATGCATTCCACCTCGCCGCCGATGAATATAAGGCGCGGGCCATCGTGCAGAAAGCGCGTGAACTCCAAGGGGTCTTGGGCGCGCACGCGCGAAAGGAGCATGAAGCCCAAGAAGCCCGGCGGGCGCAAGCGACCGCCCGACAGGCGGCAGAGCAAACAACCATGCTCACCAAGCAGAGCGAGTTGTTGCTCAGCCAGTTCGATTACGCCGCGACCGCCGGCGATCCGCACCAGCGTGGCTTCCTGCTGCAGGATCTCCTCAACCGGTTGTTCGACATCCATCGCTTTACAGTCGCGAAAGCGTTCCAGCGCAACGCCGGCGCGGAGCAGATCGACGGCGCGTTCGAGATGGACGGCTGGCACTATCTTGTCGAGTGCCGTTGGCGCGCGAAACCCGCAGACACGCGCGACATTGACGGATTGCTGGGACAGGTTCGCCGCTCAGGGCGTCAAACCATGGGCGTCTTCCTCTCGATCAATGGCTGGTCCGAGCATGTCATCCCGTTGCTGAAGCAGAACCCGGAGAAATCCGTGCTGCTGATGGATGGGTATGACCTGCGCGCCGCGCTTTCGCGGCAGATCGATCTTCGCAAGCTCCTCCAAGCCAAGGTGCGCGCCCTCAATCTCGACGCCGAGCCCTTCTTGTCGAGCATGGCGATCTAGGAAGCGCAATGAATGAGCAGGCGATAAAGGAAACACTGTCGGCGGCAGTGGCCACGCTTCAGAACGAGGAAGCGGCGATCCTTGCGTTCGATGTGGGCGAGCGAACGATCTGCGCATGTCTCGCGGGAATCCTCAAACGTGCGTTCGATCGTCACTCAGTCCACGTAGAGTACAACCGGCATGGGGTCTTCCCGAAGGAAATCGAGCTGCCGGACGGGGCTGGCGAACTCACCGACAGGCGCGTCTTTCCCGACATCATCGTCCATCAGCCTGGCCATGATGACGCGAACCTCCTTGTCGTTGAGGTGAAGAAGACCACCAATCCTGTCAGCGACGATCTCGACATCGCCAAACTTCGCCAGATCAAGCGGCAGATCGGCTATGAATTCGCCGTGTTTCTGCGATTGCCAACCGGTCCTGACGCCGATCCCGCCGACCTTCGCTTCATCTGGATCTAAGGCGGAGGATCGGCAGGTGACCGGCAGCGGGTCCCGCGAGCAAGGAGCGCATCACGGCTCGTACGGGTCAATCTCGGCATATCTGTAGAGCGAGCTCAAATCGCGCCTCGACCACGTCTTCCTCAGAGGCACGGTCGCGATGGGACGTGGCCCGATATAATTCCTCGGGGTTTATACATAATGACCGAGGAAATGTATCATATCGCAATCATCCGTTTTAACGACGCGGGCAGCCGAGCCGATTCAGACCGGCGGATTAATGTCCGCCCAGTGCGTAATCTCTTCCAGGAGATGCATATCCTCTGGGTCTTCCCAGCCCTGGCGCTCGGCGTCCCAACGGCCGATGACCGGCAGATCACCCTCCCAGAGCAGCATACGACGCCCGTCCTTCCGGTCAGGCGGCAATATGTCGATCGGCTCCCACGGAATATATTTGGCAGTGATCATGCTCGCTCCTTGCCTGGGTCAGGGAGGCGGTCACGGTTCGATCTCTTATGCGCCATTTCCAGCCTTCTTCTCTCGTCGCAGAATCCGGGGGAGTCGGCTAGGTTCCGAAGGCGAGAAGATGCCCTCGTGCTCATGAAATGCTGGGCCCGCTGCGCTGGCGGCCGAAGGTCCAGCTGATTCCGCCCTCGCGCATGATACCCGACACGGGCTTTCCGATATGCCGCTCGAGCACCAGCCGCCAGGGCACAAGCGTGAAGTCGCGTGATCGCTCGATCAGCGCATAGCGGCCGCTGGTCAGCTCGACCGCACGGGCCAAGCGACCGTCAACCCGATCATGCGGCTTTATTTCCGCGAACGGCACGCCGAGCTCGTCAGACAGCTGGCCGGCGATGCGCAGCAGCTCGCGCCGTTGGAGCGCCGCCAGCATGTCCGGCCGAAATCTGATTCTTCCGCCCTGCTCGTCGGCAAGCTGCTCGGCGATCAGCCATTGCCGTCGCATCGTCTGCGCGACGTTGACCTCGCGGCCGAAGCCCGCATCGCGCACCGGCGTTGGTGCATCGGCAACCAGCTCGCGGTCGAGCCAAGTCGCGGCCTCGACGGTCGGCAGCTTGTCGACCGGCGCGGCCGATAGGGTTTCGACGGTGACGGGCCGGTCGCGCAGCTGCCGCGCCTCGAACTTCTCGACCTTGTCGAGATGATCGGGCGTGATGATCCAGGCGCCGTCGGGCTCGCGCTCGACGCTGCGTATGACCTTCCGCATTGCTTCCAGCCTTCGAACGTGAGTTTCGGCAAAGGCTTCGCGCGCCGTTGGATCATGCCTCAGATGCGCGTCGATCGTGTAGCGTCCGCCGTTCGCCTCGGCGACCTCGACAATGGTGTGATCGACGCGATGCACGCCGCCGCTGCGCGGCGCGATCTGCACGATGGCGTCCTTGGGGATCGGATCGACCGCTTCGCCCTTGCCGATCTCGGCATAATGAGTGCGGCCGTCGATGCCGTCGACCAACAGATAATGGCGGTCGTTATATTCGTCGGCGAGGCCCCGCATGATGACGCGACCGACGATCGGCGCCGCGCCTTCGGCGGTAGGATCGTAGATGACGCGATCGGCCGGCGCGCGATCGAGGTTTTGCGCGGTCAACTCGCGCTGCATGGTGCGGATGATGTCGCCGCGCTCGCCTATCCGACGCAATGTGTTCGCAAGCTCGGGCTCGAGCCGCCAGGTGTCGCCGCCGAAATGCGTGGCAAGACCCATGCGCCCGAGCTTCTGCAGACGGCCGACGCGAAGCGACTGGTAGAAGGGATCGTTGTCGCTCGCGCTGACAAGCCGCACCTCGTTCATGTCGCGGATCAACCGCCGGTCGATCGCGGTCAGCCGCTCCTCGTTGGTGTCGCTGCGAAGCCGCTCCTCGATTTCGAGATCGGTACGCGGCCCAAGGTCGAGGTTCACCATGTCGATGGCGCGCTGCCGGGCGCCGTGCGAAATATACTCGCGCGCGATTAGCAGATTTTCGCCGCGATCGTTCACGCCGCGCACCACGATATGGGTGTGGGGATGGCCGGTGTTGAAATGGTCGACCGCGACCCAATCGAGCCTGGTCCCGAGATCCTGCTCCATCTGCATCATCAGCCGCCGCACGAACGGCTTCAAATCCTGATACTGACTTCCGTCCTCCGCCGACACGATCATTCGGAACTGGCGGCGATCACCGTCGCAGCGTTCGAGGAACGCCTTGCCGTCGGCCACATCCTTGTCGGCCGAATAGAGCTGGCCCGGCTCGCCCTCGCGGGTCACGCCGTCACGTTGGATATAGCGAAGGTGCGCCTTCGCCCCGCCCATGCCTTTGCCCCCAAGCCCGACCGGCCGTATCTTGACAATGCAGCGGCGCGACCGGAACGCGCCCAATCGGTCGCGTGATCGCAGCACGCGGGCAACGCTCGCGCCACGCCCGATCCGGCTGCCGTCGAAACGGCCGCGCCTGCCGGTTTTCATGCCGGCGCGCTTCGCCGCCTTTACGACGCGGTTGAGGTAGCGTTGCTCCTTGCCCCGGCCGCGCAACCGGCCCAGGTGGGGTTCGAACTCATCATCGCGCATAGCGGCGTCCTTCCATGCCGGAATGACGCTCCCCGCCGCTAAGAATGGCGCGTCCTCGTGAATGCGCAAGGAGTCTCGCAATCGAGACCAAGAATCCGCAGAAAACCGCCATTCGTGGCGGGCCTGTCTCGCACCCAAAGGGCGAGTCTCGTAAAACTTGCCAAAAAACGATGTGCAGACAACCACTTACAAAATCGCGAGATTTTGCCTCTATCTTGCCCTACGCGCCCTCCCCTCCCCAGCGCCTTCAAGCGTCCTCCCTTCCCCACCGCTTCCCCGACATCCGCGACGACAAAGAAGGACTTCCAGGCAGCACCCGCCAGCGCCGCCTGGAAGCCCGTCCGATCGCCTCAATGCCGCCGTTCGAAGGCCGCTTCATGCTCCGCCAATGCCGCGCGGGCTGCACGCAGCTCCGCCTCGATCAGGATCCGTTCGCGGGGATCCGGACACGCCGAAAGCTCGGCCCGAAGCTCTTCGATTTGCTGTTCTAGTCCCATGATGACCTCCTGTCTGTCGCAAGACAGGGCGCGCGCCCGGTGGCGCGCGGGCCGGGTCAAGGACCGCGAAGCGGCCGCGTCAGCGGCGACGGAGGTGCCGATTTTGCGAAGCAAAATTGGAGGGGCCGTCGTCCTTGAGGCGGCCCGTGCGCCGCCGGACACTGGGCGATGCTGAGCAGATTTTCTCCCTCGCCCCACACGCCGGCGCGAGTAAATGACGGGCTCGAAGCTGCAATCCTGCAGGCTAGACCGGACGATAGTCCTCATGTTCGAGCGTGCGAAATTCGATCCAGCGGGGATCGTCGAACGACGGTATGTCGATGGCTCCGCTCGCCAGCATCTCGCATCCGCAAGCGGCATTCGGGGCGTCGATCTCGACCGCGATCCGGCGCTCGACGCGATAGGTCTGGTGGATGACGATACGATGTTTCACGCTCCATCTCCCTGCGATGAAGGAGCCCCGCACCGTCGCCGGTGCGGGGCTCGGTTCGGCTCAGTCGGCCGGGTTCCAGATGATGGCGAAGGCGTCGTCATCGTCCTGGCCGGCGGCCCGGCCGAGATTGGCATAGAGGGCACGCGGGCCGAACTCGGGCGCCGCCAGGCTGAGCGACACATAGTCCTTGCCCGAGCGCTCGCCGGTCCTGATCCAGCCGCCGCCGACGTCCGATCCGCCGGCATAGACCCGGTAGTCGGGCTGGCTCTCGTGCGCCTTGGAGCGGTTGGGCACGATCTCGATATCGGCGCGGATCGACACGGTGCGAAGCTGGCCCTTGAAGCCGTCCTGGTGGCGGGTGACATATCCGATGGCAGGCATGTTCGGTCTCCTTGAATAATCGCCCGCGAACCGTTCGGGGCGATGGGCAGACCGTCGGAATGGCAAGAGCGGCCAAGCGAACCCGAAGGGCCGGAGCGTCAGCGGAGGACCGGAGCGCTGGGCTGATTTGCAGCGAAGCGGCCGCGAGGAGACCGCGTCAGCGGTCGGGGAAATCAGTTCGGCGCGATGGTTTCGCGCGGCGGCGGCCAGTCCAGGTCGACGCCCAGGAGCCCGATCGGCCGCGGGCGCCAAAGGGGACCGGCACGCTGATGCGGGAGAGGATCGCCGCCTCCGCCGGAGGCCAGGGGAAGCCGACCACCGCGGTTCGCTTTCGGCCGATCCGGTCGGGCCAGCTCCTCCGCCGCGAGCGCCGACCCGTCTTTAGTCCCTGCGCCCAGGATCCCGAAGGCAACCGGCGCCGGCCCGCTGGCGGGCGCCGGAGCGAAAGGACCTGTGCGCCGGACGGCAAGCCCGTAGGCTGGTGATGCCGCAGCCCTGAGGCCTGCTCCGCGGACAAGAAGACGGCACCACGCGGTCGGATACCCGCCGTCAGGCGACCGGCACCTCGGCCCGGAGCGCCGCGGCGCGGGTCTCCTTCATCGCCAGATAGACGAGAAGCGACACGGCGCAGCAGAAGCTGACATACCAGTAGAACCAGGATTCGTGGCCGGCGAGCTTCAGCTGGAGCGCGACGACCTCGGCGGTCCCGCCGAGCAGCGATGCGGTGATCGCCTGGCATATGGAGACGCCCATGGCGCGGATCTCGGTGGGGAAGAGCTCGGTCTTCACGACCGCGGTGGTCGCGGTGAAGCCCGACACGATGAGAAGTCCGGCGAGGATGAGCAGGAAGGCGATGATGGGGGAGCGCGTCTCGGCGAGCGCGGTCATGATCGGCACGGTGCCGAAGGTGCCCAATAGGCCGAACCAGAGCAGGACCGGGCGCCGCCCGATCCGGTCGGCGATGATGCCGAACAGGGGCTGCGCGAGCATGAACAGGAACAGCGCGGCCGTGCAGATCAGCGTCGATTGCTTGGCCGAGAAGCCCGCGCTGTTGACCAGGAACTTCTGCGAATAGGCGCTGAAGGTGTAGAAGGCGACGGTCCCGCCGACGTTGATGCCCATCGCCATCAAAAAGGTGAGCTTGTGGCGGCGCACCGCCGCCCAGGTGCCCCGCTCGCGCGCTTTTGCCTCCTTTTCCTCGAAGATCTCGGTCTCCGCCATGTTGCGGCGCACGAACAGCACCACCACCGCGCCGACGGCTCCCAAGAGGAAGGGAATGCGCCAGCCCCAGGCATTGAGCTGGTCGGGCGTCAGGATCACGAACTGGAGAAGGGCGAGCGAGCCCAGCGCCAAGAGCTGCCCCAGGATCGCCATCACATAGAGGAAGCTGCCGTAGAAGGCGCGGCGATCGGGGCGCGCGATCTCGGAGAGATAGGTGGCGCTGGTGCCATATTCTCCGCCGAGACTGAGGCCCTGGAGCAGCCGCGCGAAGATGAGCAATGCCGGCGCGGCATAGCCGATCGAGGCATATCCGGGCACCAGCGCGACGATGAGCGAGCCGAAGCACATGAGGCTCACCGACAGGAGCATCGCCCCCTTGCGGCCGCGCCGGTCGGCGTAGAGGCCGAGCAGCCAGGCCCCCAGGGGGCGCATGATGAAGCCGATCGCGAAGATGCCGGCGGTGTTGAGCAGCTGCGCCGTCGGCGCCTGATCGGGAAAGAAGATGTGCGCGAAATAGAGCGACAGCGTCACATAGCAGTACCAGTCGTACCACTCGACGAGATGGCCGATCGTCGCCGTGACGATCCCGCGCGGCAGGCGGTGAGCCCGCGCCTCCATGGGCGCAGCCGGCATTTGGGTCACCGCCGGCTCACCGGCGGGACGAGACGGGCGCGAAGCTGCGATAGTCATGGGGGTCACCTCGGCCGCGGTAGCGGGCTTCGAGAGGATAGGGATAGAGCGGCCGGGTGAAGGTCACCGCGCCCGCCGGCGCCGCCTGCGGCGCCACATAGTCGCGCAGATCCTGCGTCTCGACATGCGATGCGACGATCATCTCGGGGGCCTTGCCCTGCTCCACCCACGCTTCGAGATGCGCCAGATAGTCGGCGCCGTTGGCGCCCGGGCCGCCGCCGCAATGCGACTTGCCGGGCATCATGAACAGCCGCGCGAAGGCCTGGGTCGCTTCGGCGCCGCCCATGGTGCGCTCGACCATTTCGTAATAGTCGACCGTGTCGAGCGGGAGCGGCGTTCCGGAATCCTCCCACCCTTGGATGATCAGCAGCTTGCCGCCGGCATCGCGCAGGTGCCTCAGATCGGGATTGGTCGGCGAGTAGAGCGCGTCCATCAGGCCGAAGCGCTGATAGTCGCGGTCGAAGTCGAAATCGCGCGCGCTCCATCCGGCGCCGGGCTCGGGAAGGAAGCCCAGATGCCGGAAGAAATTCTCCGAATAGCTGCTGCCGAGAAAGGCGCTGCCCTTCTCGGAGCCTGGCATCGAGCCGTGGAAAAGCGGCTTGCCATCGCGGGTGACGGGCCCCGAGTAGATCCTGCGCGCGGCCTCGACCTGCGCGGCCGAAAGGCACGAACCGCGCTGCCCCGCCCGGCACAGGAGAACCTCCGGATCGAACCGGCACTGGCGGGGATCGCCGATGACGCCGTCGGCCAGACCGTCGAGGCTGTCGCAGGCCTGAAGCACCCGCGCATGGAGAAGATCGCGCGCCGCCGTATCGAGCAGCGGCTTGCCGTCGGGGCCGCTGTTGGCGAGCGCGCTCCACAGGAAGCTCATGTGGGTGGCGATGAGATTGGGGCCCGGGTCCATCGCCAGGATGCCGTCGAAATCCCAGGGGAAGCGCTGCGCCTCGGTCAGGCCCTGGCGCCCGCCGCCCGAGCAGCCCATGAAGTAGGATCGCTCGGGCCGCTGGCCGTAGAAGCGCTCGACGATCGCCTTGCCGGCGATCGCGGTCACGTGCGCGGCGCGAAGGCCGTAATCGAGCTTGGCCTGGAGGTCGCCCTGCCCCCACAGCGCGTCGCGGCCGACATTGCCGCCGGGACCGTCGCTCGAGCGGTGCCCGCGATCGGAGAGGATGCAGGCATAGCCGCGGCGCAGCGCATCCTCGCACCAGGCGGTGGCGGTCCGGTCGGCCTCGGGCGAGCCGCAGAGCGCGCCGCAGCCGACGGCGATGAACTTGCCGTTCCAGCCCGCGACCGGCAGACGCATGCGAAAGCCGACGCGCGGCTGGACATAGCCGTCGACCTGGCAATGCGCGGGCAGCCCGCCCGATGCCGCAATGAGGTTTGAAGCCATGATCTGCGCGGGCGCGTCGGGCAGCTTCGCAAGATCGGCAGCGATGAGCGCCGCACAGGCCTCGGGGCGAGCCTGGGCCGCGGGCCGCGCGGCCGCCACTTTCGGAATGAGGGCCAGGCCGAGCACGGTCAGGACCAGCAGAAACCTCGTCACTTATCCTCTCCTTGGCTCCCGCCTTTATATGATGCCCTGGATGCGAAGCGCTTCGACCTCCTCCTTCGCAAGGCCCAGCAGTTCCTCGAACAGCCAGCCATTGGAGCTGCCCAGCGCCGCCCCCGCAACCGGCAATCTCGGCGGGGTGCGCGACATCCGCGGCAGCGCCGCCGGCAAGGTCAGCCCGCCGGCGCGCGGGTCGGTGACGCGCAGCAGGTTGGCGCGGGCGTCATATTGCGGGTCGGCGAAGATGTCCTCGATGGTCAAGAGCTTCGCGCAGGGCACCTCCTCGCGCTCGCAGCGCGCGAGAATTTCGGACGTCGAGAGCCCTCCCATCCAGGCCGAGACCAGCGCGTTGACCTCCTCGCGGCGGGCCAGGCGTTCCGGGGTGGTGGCATAGCGCGGATCGTCCGCCAGCTCGGGACGCTCGATCGCCAGGGCAAGCCTTTGCCACATCCGGTCGTTCGAGCAGGCCAGCGCCAGCCAGTCGCCGTCGGCGCTCCGGTAATGGCTGTGCGGCACGACATTGACCGTGTCGGCTCCCATCCGCTCGCGGACGAAGCCGGTCGCCGCGTGGACCGGCGCGATTTCGTCGAGCAGGCGGAAGATGGGCTCGTAGAGGCCGATATCGATATGCTGGCCCTCGCCGGTCCGCTCGGCGTGGCGGAGCGCGATGAGCACGCCGACGGCGCCGTATATGCCCGAGATATAGTCGGCGAGCGAGGTCGAGCCGGGCACGACGGGCACACGGCCCGGCTCGCCCGCGAGATGCGCGAGGCCGCTGAAGGCGTGGGCGACGCGCGCGAAGCCGGGCCGGTCGCGATAGGGGCCGGTCTGGCCGTAGGCGCTGACGCTCAGCATCACGAGCCGGGGATTGATCCTGGCGAGATCGGCATAGCCCAGGCCCCAGCGCTCGAGCGTGCCGGGGCGGAAATTCTCGAGCACGACGTCCGATTGGGCGACGAGCCGGCGGAACAGCGCGGCGCCTTCTTGGCGGCGCAGATCGAGCGTCGCGGCGCGCTTGTGGCGCGCCTCGCTCAGCCAGACGTAGCTGTCGCCGCAGGGCGCCGGCGTGCCGAAGCATCGCAGCGAGTCGCCCGTGCCCGGCCGCTCGATCTTGATCACCTCGGCGCCGAAGTCGGCAAGGATGGTCCCGCAGAAGGGGGCGGCGAGAAAGGTCGCGATGTCGAGCACGCGGATGCCCTCGAGCGGCGCGGTCACAGTGGCAGGCTCCCGATCGTCGTCCCGCAGCTGCGTCACATCCGCACCCGGACGCCGACCTTGAAGAAGCGGCCATAGCGATCGTAATTGCCGCCGCCCCCGCCGAAGCCGAACGGCGGCTCGCGGTTCAAGAGATTGTCGATGCGGCCGTAGAGCGTGAATGTGCGGCCCTCGCCCCAGCCGATCTCCTGCTCGGCGCTCAGATTGAGGTACCACACGCCTTCGATGTGGTTGTTCTGGAGCTGGCCGATCAGCGAGTTCTGGTAATTGCCGCTGCCCAGATAGCTGGCGTCCATCCCCAGCGTCGTGCCGCCGCGCTCGTAGAGCGCGCTCAGGTCGAGCGTCCAGCGCGGCAGGGTGAAGACATTGATGTCGCCCAATGCGTTGGTGATCACCCCGGCATTGCCGATGTCATATTTGCCGAGCCGGTTGGCGAGGCCGCGCAGGGTCAGCGTGCCGCCCGAGGCGATGCCGAGACGGCGCAGGTCGGCGCGATAGGCCGCCTCGATGTCGATGCCGTTGGTCCGGATCTGCTGGAAGTTGAAGTAGCTGCTCGTCACGCTCACCGGCTTGCCGGTCGCGTCGCGGGTGATGAAGCCGCACAGATTCTGGTCGCCCGCCTGGCAGCCGTTGAGGATCGGCTGGAGCGCGAGCTGGGAGATGGCCCCGTCGATCTTGATGTCGAAATAGTCGACCGACAGGCTGAAGCCGGGCAGGAAGCGCGGCTGGACGACGACGCCGGCGGAGAAGGTGTCGGCCTTTTCGGGAACCAGGCCGGCATTGCCGCTGGTGAAGGTCGAGACGCTGATCGGCTGCAGGTTCCTCGGGTCGATCGCCGGGGAGTTCGAGGTTTGCATGACCCGCGGCGATTGCAGCTCGACGATGTTGGGGGCGCGGATGTCGCGCGAGCGCGTCACCCGGAAGCGCAGGCCCTCGACCGGCTCGTAATTCCCGCCGACCTTCCAGGTCGCGACGGTCCCGCTCGTGCTGTAATGGGTGACGCGCGCCGCCGCGTTGAGCTCGAGATTGTGCGCGAAGGGCAGGTCGCGGGCGAGCGGGACGACCGTCTCGGCATAGCCTTCGACGACGTCGATCGCGCCGCTCAGGGGCTGTGGATTGGTGTAGATGAAGGCGTTGGCGGCCGAGAGCGGATCGACCGTCTGGGCGAGGGACTCGTGGCGATATTGCCCCCCGACGGCGAGCGAGACCGGCCCCGCCCAGGTCGAGAAGGGCTCGCCCGAAAGACTGGCATCGAGCGTGGTGAGCCGCGTGCGCAGGTCGGCCTCGGCCGCGCCGAGGAAATAGCCGAGCGCGGCGGCCGAGGGCGATCCGACGCCGAACAGATTGACCGGCACGCAGCCGTTGCTGGGATCGGTGAGCGTCGAGCGGCAGACCGGCTGCCCCGTCGTCGGGCTGATCACCGCGTCGATCGCCTGCGCGTAGCGCGCGCGGATCGGGGTGTTGTAGGTCAAGGTCTCGAGCCTGGACTCGCCGTAGCTGGCGCTGGCCTTGAGCGTCCAGCCAGCGCCGAGGCCCATGCGCAGGCCCGCCGACAGGCGCCAGACTTCGGCGGTGCGCGTCGCCTTGGTCGGGCCGTTGTCGTGCGAGAAGCGTCCCAGCTGGAAGCTGGTGAGGCCGAGCGCGGCCATCTGCGAGCGGATCTGCGCGGGGAGGAAGGCATTGTCGTTCTTGATGGTGATCAGGCCGTTGAGCGCGGTCGCGGCGGGGACGGTCTGGAAGCGCGTGACGCTCTTGCCGTAGAGCCCGTCGACATAGGCTTCCGCATCGCCGCCGAGATCGACCGTGGCGCGGGCGAAGGCGGTGCCGCGCTCCTGCGGCGAGGCGAGCATCGCCTCGTAGGAGTTGAACGGCAGATCGTCGCGCCGGCCGGGGCAGAGCTGATAGGTCGAGGTCTGAGGCGAGCACGGCGTGATCACCCGCGTGGCGCCGCCGGACAGGAACTCGGTGTTGGCGAGCGGGCCGCCGACGATGAGGCCGCCGAAGGTCGAATTGGGCGTGTAGTTATAGCGCGTCAGGATCAGCGGCAGCTGGCCGTTGCCGGCGACATAGGCGGGGTTGCTGACCACGCCATAGGGCGCGGTGAAATAGTCGCGGCTGCGCGCGTCGAGACCGTCATTCTTGTAATATTCGCCGCCGGCGATCAGATGGACGCTGCCGAGCGTCCCGCCCCAGCGCAGCGCGGCCTTGCGGCTGGCGCCGTCGCCGTGGGTCGAGATCCCGGTCTCGAGCTGCGCGTCCAGGCCCTTGAAGCGGCTGTCGACGATGAAATTGACGACGCCCGCGACCGCGTCGGAGCCATAGGCGGCCGAGGCGCCGCCGGTGACGACGTCGACCCGGTTGACGAAGATCTGGGGAAGCAGCGCGAGGTCGACGGTCTCGGTGTTGGTGGTCGGCACCATGCGCTGGCCGTCGAACAGGACGAGCGTGCGCCGGGGATCGAGGCCGCGCAGATTGGCGAAGCTCTGCCCGCCGGTGCCGGAAACCGAAACGCCCGCCGTGGTCGGGGTCGAGGTCTTGCGGAAGGCGGGCAGGAATTTGAGCGCGTCGACCAGCACCGAAGGGGCGCGGGTCTCCAGGATGTCGCTGCCGATCACGGTGACGGGTGTCGGCGCGGAGAAGCCGGCGCGCTCGATATGGCTGCCGGTGACGATGATCTCCTCGATCGTGGCCTGGTCGGGACCGCTCGCCGCCGGATCGGGCTCCGGCTTTGGCTGCGGGCCTTGCTGCGCGAGCGCCGGCGTCGCGAGCAGGCAGGCGAAGGCGGCTCCGGCCAGCAGCCGGCGACGATAGCGAATCGACATCAATCCTCTCCCCGTTTTTCTGTCGGGGCGCGTCTTGCTGCAGCGGACCGTCCGAGTCAATAGATCCGATCTATTATTTTTTCTTCCGATCTTATGCCCCCATTCCTCCCTCCACCGGGCTCAGTCGTCGAAATCGATCCGCATGCTGTAGATGAAGTCGGTGCTGCGCTGGGTGTTGACCGAGATCTGGAAGATCCGCTGGTCGGCATCGAAATAGCGGCGCAGGATCCGCAAGGCCGGCGCGCCGGGCTCCTCGTCGAAGACCGCGGCGTCTTCGGCGGTGAGCGCCACCGCGTTGATCTCCTGCGTGGCCCCCGCCGCATGGATGCCGTAGGTCTCGGCGACCCATTCGTAGACGAGGCGGCTGCCGAAGTCGGAGATCGGCGCGACGGGCGCGCGATCGGCGTCGATATAGATGCGCACGATGCCGATCGGACGGCGGTCGCTGGGATCGACGCGGACGCCTTCGAGATACCACCAGCTGCGCAGGTCGTCGCAGCCGAGCTCGCGCGCGAGCTTGCCGTCGGTGAGGACCTTGCGCGGCGTGCTGAAGGCGACGGTGGTGCCGGCAGCGAGCTGGAGCAGGTCGCGCCGCGAGCCGGCGACATGGCGGAAGGCGCGGCTCGAGCGCCGCGACAGGACGCGGGTGCCGGCGCGGCGGCGGCGCTCGACGAAGCCCTGGCGCTCGAGCTGGGCGACGGCCTCGCGCAGGCTGTAGCGGGTCACGCCGTATGTGGCGCAGAGTTCGTCCTCGGTCGGCAGCAGCGCGCCCGGCTCGAACGCTTCCGATTCGATCGCGTCGCGCAGCTGCTGATAGACGATCTGCTGCCGCGCGGGCTTTCCGCCGGGCGTCTTCTCCTTCATCGACCGGATCCCTCAACCATGGCGCCGCCTTTGCCTGCCATCAGATTTCCCCTTTCCATATCGGCTGAAAGTGCCCTTGCCGAGCCTCCAACGCAATTTGGGCGGATTTTTACGTCTTACATCCGATCTATTGACAAGCGATGACCGCACGATATCCCGGACGGCAGAGAGGACGACGGACAAGGAGAATCGGATGGCGCCGGCAAGGCCATGGGCGGGACGCAGCCTGCTGTTCGTACCTGGAGACCGTCCCGACCGGTTCGACAAGGCGCTGAAGAGCACGGCCGCGGTCGTCTGCCTCGATCTCGAGGATGCGGTGGCGCCTGCCGACAAGCCGGACGCGCGGCAGGCGGTGATGGCGCGGCTGGCCGAGCGACCGGATCCCCGGCTTGCCGTGCGCATCAACACGCTCGCCTCCAGGGACGGCATGCTCGATCTGCTCGCGCTCGAGGCCTTGCCCTCCCTGCCCCTGATCCTCGTGCCGAAGGTCGAAAGCGCCGAGGAGCTGCGCATCGCGGCCGCGGTTCTTGGGCACCGGGGGCCGGCCCTGGTCCCGCTCGTCGAGACCTTGCCGGGCATTGCCCGCGCCGCCGAGATCGCCGGCGCGCCCTTTTGCGCGGCGCTGATGTTCGGCGGCGCCGACTATGCCGCCGAGCTCGGCGTGGCGCCGGCCTGGGAGCCGCTGCTCGCGGCCCGGCACGCGCTTGTCGCGGCGGGAGCGCTGGGCGGCGTTCCGGTCATCGACATGCCCTGGCTGGACATCGAGGACGAAGCCGGGCTCATGGACGAAGCGAACCGGGCCCGGGCGCTCGGCTTCTCCGCGAAGGCCGCCATCCATCCCGCACAGGTGGATCCCATCGAAGCGGCGTTCCGCCCGAGCGAAGCCGAGATCGCGCACGCGCACGCGGCGGTCGAACGCTTCGAGGAAGCGGGCGGCCGGGCGATCCGCTTCGAGGGCGAACTGCTCGATGCCCCCGTCATCAAGCGCTATCGGCGTCTCCTCGCACTGAGCGGAGCACTGGCGTGATCGCCGCCGGACGCAGCTGTGCGACCGCCCGCCGCCGGCACCCGCCGCGCGTCCTCGCCGCCGCGGCGTTGGCGCTATGCCTCGCCCCGCCCGCGCAGGCGCGGCCGCAGACGGTTCCGCAGCCGCCCTCGGTCGCGTTCGAACCCCTTTATGCGCAGGCCGCGCACGCCCAAATCACGCCCGACGCCAAGCAATTGGCGGACGCCGTTCCGCAAGCCCCGCCGGCCGAGATCATGGCGCGTTATCGCGAGGAACGGCCGGCCTCGCCCGAGGCGCTGCGCGCCTTTTACGCGCGCTATTTCGCGGTCGACACACGCGCGTCCGGCCACTCTCAGCCGACGGCCGGTCTCTCCCTGCGCGCGCATGTCGCCGAGCTCTGGCCACTCCTGATCCGGCGCACCCCGAGCGTCCCAGCCTATTCGTCGCTGCTGGCCTTGCCTCACCCCTATGTCGTGCCCGGCGGCCGCTTCACCGAGATCTATTATTGGGACAGCTATTTCACGATGCTGGGGTTCGCCCCCGAGCAGGCCGGGCTGCGGCGCGGCATGGTCGACAATTTCGCCGATCTCATCAGCACCTATGGGCACATCCCCAACGGCAACCGCAGCTATTATCTGAGCCGCTCGCAGCCGCCCTTCTTCTTCAAGATGGTCGCGCTCACCGATCGGGACCGTCCGGCCAAGGCCTTCGCCGCCTATCTGCCCGCGCTCAGGGCCGAATATCGCTTCTGGATGGACGGGGCGGCGGGGCTCAAGCCGGGCGAGGCCGCGCGGCGGGTCGTGCGGATGCCCGACGGCGCGCTGCTCAACCGCTATTGGGACGATCGCGACGTCCCGCGCGACGAGGCCTACCGGGTCGACACCGAGGCCGCGCGCACCGGCGGCCGCCCTGACCCTGTGGTCTATCGCCACCTGCGCGCGGGTGCCGAGAGCGGCTGGGACTATAGCTCGCGCTGGCTGGCCGACGGCAAGACGCTGGCGAGCGTGCGCACCGGCGACATCGTGCCGCCCGATCTGAACAGCCTGCTGTTCGGGCTCGAGCGGGCGATCGCGCAAGGCTGTGCCGAGGTGCGGGACACGGGCTGCGTGACCGCGTTCGAGGGCAAGGCCGCGGCGCGCGGCCAGGCCATGCGCACCTATCTGTGGAATCCCGCGACCGGTCTCTACGACGATTATCTGTGGACCGAAGGGCACCCGCTCGGCCATGTCACCGCCGCCAGCCTCTACCCGCTCTATGTGGGCGCCGCGAGCCCGACCGAGGCGGCCAGCACCGCGCGCGTGGTCGAACGGGACCTCCTCAAGCCCGGCGGGCTCGTCACCACCACCGTGACCAGCGGCCAGCAATGGGACGCGCCCAACGGCTGGGCGCCGCTGCAGTGGATCGCGGTCGAGGGGCTGCGAGCCTATGGCGAGACCGGGCTCGCCGAGACGATCGCGACGCGCTGGCTGACGACGGTCGCCACCGTCTATGCCGACACCGGCAAGCTCCTCGAGAAATATGACGTGGTGACGCTCCGGCCCGGCGGCGGCGGCGAATATCCGCTCCAGGACGGGTTCGGCTGGACCAACGGCACCGCCGTCGCCCTGATGAATCGCTACCCTTCCGCGTTGACGCCACGGCCGGTACCGTCGGGCGGCCCCCGCCAGCAGGAGCGCGCGCCGTGGCCCTAGCTTCGCAATCCGCCAGCGCCCCCGCGCCGGCCCCGATCGGATCGGTCGGCGGCCTGCGCGGCTTCGTGTTCGCGCTGTTCTTCATCTTCGGCGGCATCACCAGCCTCAACGACGTGCTGATCCCCAAGCTCAAGCACCTCTTCACCTTGAGCTACGCCGAGGTGATGCTGGTCCAGTCGGCCTTCTTCCTCGCCTATCTTTTAATCTCGATGCCGGCGGCGATGCTGGTGCAGAAGCTCGGCTACATGCGCACCGCGGTCGCGGGGCTGCTGACGATGACCGCGGGCTGCCTGCTGTTCCTGCCGGCCTCCGCCTCGGGCCTCTTCGTCACTTTCCTCGCCGCGCTGTTCGTGCTCGCCAGCGGCATCACCGTGGTCCAGGTCGTCGCCAACCCGCTGATCTCGATGCTGGGCCCGCCCGCCACCGCGCACAGCCGGCTGACCTTCGCCCAGGCGTTCAACTCACTGGGCACCACCCTCTTCCCCTATGTCGGCGCCATCCTCATCCTCGGCAGCCTCGCTGGCGTCGACGAGAGCACGCTTTCCGCCGAGGCGCTCACCGCCTTCCGCGCCGCGGAGACTCGCGTCATCGACCGCACCTATCTCGGCCTTGCCGCGGCGCTGATCCTCGTCGCCGCGATCGTCTGGCTCGGGCGCGACCGCCTGCGCGAGGAACGGCGCCCCGTCGCCAATCCCTTGCGCTCGCTCGACCTCCTCAAGCGGCCGCGCTTCGCCTTCGGCGCGGCGAGCATCTTCCTCTATGTCGGCGCCGAGGTCGCGGTGGGCTCGCTGCTCGCCAACTATCTGATGCAGGCCGACACGCTGGCGCTCGCGCCGCGGGCCGCCGGCGAGCGCGTCGCGCTCTATTGGGGCGGCGCCATGGTCGGCCGGTTCATCGGCGCCTGGCTGCTGCGACGCTTCGCGCCCGCCCATGTGCTCGCCGCGGTCGCCGTCGGCGCCGTCACGCTGCTCGCCCTTTCGGGGTTCAGCACCGGCCTCCTGTCCGGTGCCACGCTCATCCTGGTGGGGCTCACCAACGCGATCATGTTCCCGACCATCTTCAGCCTCGCCTGCGAAGGCCTCGGCCTCCGCGCGGCGGAAGGCTCGGGGCTCATCTGCATGGCGATCGTCGGGGGCGCCATCATACCGCCGCTCACCGGGCTCGCCGCCGACGCCTCGAGCTTGCGGGCCGCGCTCATCGTGCCGGCGCTGTGCTATGCCGGCATCGCCGGCTTCGCCCTCTACTGCCGAAGTCATCCGAGCCATGTCTTTGCCGTTGCGCCGCCCGTGCCTCGCCCTACGGCTCTTTCATGATGCGTTGTTTTGGAGACATATGCCTCGCGCTGGCTCGGCGACGCTTGCCCGATCGGCGTCGTTCGCCATAGATGCCGCCGAGCATGGGGGAATTCATGACGACGGTTTTGGCGCAGGTGCGGGGATTGATCGAGCGGCTCGCGCCCGAGCCGGTCTGCGACGACTGCATAACCGAGCGGCTTGGCCTTTCGGTGCGCCAGCACGCCAATCACAAGACGCGCGAGCTGGCGGGTGAGCGCGGCTTCGAGCGGCGCCTCGACCCATGCGTGCTCTGCGGCGCGACCAAGAAGGTCATCCGCAAGCTCAAATGACGGAAGGAGCACGGTTCCTAATTGCCACGGCCATGGCGTTGCTGCTGCCCACGGCCGCGGCATCCGGCGCGCCGGCGGATGCTCGGGTCGCCTATGTGATCGACGGCGACACCTTCAGGCTCGAAACGGGCGAGCGCATCCGCGTCGCAGGGATCGACGCCCCGGAAACCCAAATCGGCCAAGCCCGCTGCCGCGCGGAAATCGCGCGCGGCGAGGCGGCAAACAAGGCGCCCGGACCCTGCTCGACGGCCGCACGGTCAGGCTGCGCCGGGTCGGGCGCAGCTACAATCGGACGGTCGGACAAGTCTCGCTTGATGGCCGGGACGTGGCGGCGATGCTCGTGGAAGGCGGGCTTGCCGCCTGGTGGCCGCGCGGCGCGCCAAAGCCCGACTGGTGCCGACAGCCCTAGCTTGGGTGCGTCCCGCCCTGCACACGCCTGCGAACCAACTTCGAGTCACCTCTTCGGCTGCAGATCAAGCCGCTTGCCAGCCACGGGACGTGTAGACCCAGCTTCCCGCCGTGCCGCACAGGACCGGCAGGACCTCCTCGTCGAAGGCGCGGATGGAGATGCACCGGCGCGCGATCGTCCACAGGCCGTCGACCTTCGCAAGGTCAACGATTGCGATCTCGTGCGGCGCTTCGATCAAAGGGCCGCAGGCGATGGCGAGGACATTGTCCCTGACCCATTCGCCGCGCAGGTGAAGATGGCCCGAGAACACGATTTGCGGCATCGGGCAGCGCATCACCGCCGCATGCACTTCGGCGAAATCGCGTAGATCGCCCGCATGCTTGAAGCCGGCGCGGCGGACCTCCGCGGCGGTCGGCACCAGGGGATAGTGCGCGAACAGGCATCGCAGCTCGTCGCCGGCCAGCATCGGCGCCAGCGAGCCTCGGGATTGCGCGACCCATGGCTCATCGCTCGCCTCCAGATCGAGCGCGGCGAGTTGAATGCCGCCGGCGAGGCGCTGCCCGGAAAAGGGGCCTTGGCTGACGAGGCCGGAGCTGCGCCCTTGCGTCATTTCCCGCAGACGCTTCCCGCCGTCGCCGACATCATGATTGCCGGGCAGCAGCCAGGCCCAGCACCCCAAGGCCTCGGCCTCCTGCAGGACACGCTCGAAAGCCGCCGCGTCGCCGCGGTCGCTGAGATCGCCGAGCACGACGACGAGATCCGCGCCTTCCTGGCGGCAGCGCTCGAACGCCCGCGCGAAGAGTTCGGGTGATTCCTTCAGGCGATAGGGATTGTGCCAGCGCACCTCTTTCGGGGGATCGAGGTCGACATGCGGGTCCGCGATCAGGCCGATGCGCAGGTAGGTGCGGTCGTCGCCCCGCTGCTCGGGCTCGGCGACCATTGGCGCGGAACCGTTCGCCCCCAGGTCCTCAGGCACCCGCTCGAGTCGGTTCAGGGGTCCGGCCCCCAGCGTGGCGACGACGCCATCGCAGACCATGTCGCCGCCGAGCAGCGCATAAGGCTGCGGATCGGGCGCGGCGCCGGTGAAGGCCGATACCGCCCACTCGGGCGAAAATCCGCCGATCCCTGCGTTCGGTCCGACCATGCCGACGTCGGTGACAAGCATCGTTCCGCGGGGGAGCCGATGGTCGTGGCGCGACGCCTCGTGCCCCAAGGTTCCGAAGACGACGTCGACGCTGCCGTCGACGGCATGGCCAAAGACCCGCACGTCATGGGGATTGCCGACCGCATGGACGATCACGCGCTCGCGTGTCGGAAGGCTCTGCCAGGCCTCCCAGGGATCAGAAGGGGCGTTGCCGATGTCGGTGACGCACAGGTTGACGAAGAGCAGAGGCTCACGGTTCACAGCGAGCTCGACCCATCCGCGGCCGGGGCGATCGGCGCCGGCGTTCATCGCGCGCACGACCCATGGCAAGGCGTGGACGAGGTTCGCCTCGGGGCCGTCGAAGGCGTGCGACCCGAGCGTGACGATATCCGCGCCGGCGGCCTTCAGGCGGTTGACGTGGTGGAGCGTCGTTCCCGATCCGCCCATCGGATGGGGGCCGGTGATGGCGCTGTTGTCGGCATTGACGATCACGAGATCGATCGCTTCACGCCGTCTGAATTCGCCGAGGCGGCTGCACAGATGGTCGAGGCCGGCCGCGCCGGTGATGTCCCCGAAAAAGGCGACTCTCATGCCGCTGCTCCCGCGTCCGCCCCGGGGGCTTTTGCAATCATGCGCGAAACCGGCAGCATCAGAACCGCCGAAGCCAGGATCGACAGGACGAGAAAATATTCCAGGCCGACATAAGACTTCCAATCCATCGCGACGGCGCCGAGCGCCGCGCCGATCGAATAGCTCACCGTGTTGACCGCCGCTCCGAGCGAATTGAGCCGCCCGCTGGGATCGATCCTGCTCAGCAGCTTGACGACGAAGGGGCAGACGATGTTCCACGACATCGCGTAGACGGCGAGCCCGGCGATGAAGAGCGATGGCGGTCGCGGACCCAGAAGAATCGCAGGCGCCGCAATCGCCAGCAGCAGTCCGATCAGCAGGGCCAGGGTCGACGGCAGGCGCTGTCCGCCCAGGCTGACGGCCAGCGCTGTCACGACGCCGGCCAGCGAATAGACGCCGAGCCCCAAGGATATCGTGCCCGACATGTGGCCGTAGTGATGCGCGGCGAGCTTCATGAACGGCCAGAAGCCCAGCGACGCGATCAGGAAGAGGAACAGCGCGAACAGCACGCCCGCGCCCAACGCGGTTTCCCTGCCGCCCAAGCCTTCGCGCCAGGCAGCCGACGTTGCGGCGCGGGCGACGGGTGCAGGAACCATGCCTCCCGCGGCCCTGCAAAGCCGGTCGAGCGCCGCCGCTGCCACGATCGCCCAGGCCGCGAACAAGACAAAGATCGCATCGCCCCACCCGCTGTCGACGAGACTGTTGAGCACGGGATTGGCGCAAGCGGCATAGAGGCCGCCGGCGAGCAGCATCGCCGCATAGGTCCTCTCGGGGCGCTCGGTCCTTGCGATGAAGATGGCCCCCAGGCCGACGACGAACCCCTCGGACAGGCCCGATGCGGCGCGAAGCGCAAGGACGGCTGAGACCGAGAGGTCCAGCGTGCAGCCGAGATTGGCGATGGCGAACAGGCCAAGCGCAGCAAGGCCGACCGGCCGGACCCGAGCGCGTGCCCCGACCACGGCGGCAAGGAGATTCCCTACCGCCGTAAAGGCGAGCTCGAAGGCCGCCACATAACCGGCCGCGGCGGCGGTGCCTCCGATCCTGGCGGCGAGCTGGGCATAGACGATCGGTGAGACGAAGGAGACCGAATAGCCGGCGGTCATGAATAGGACGATCAACAGCGTTCGCCTTCCGCGGGCGTCCGTGAGCGGCTTCGCCAGGGTCGGCAGGGATGAAGTCGCCATCTTGATCCAACTCGTCTTGGCTCGGCCGCGCGCGGCTAGAACTTTCCGCTCAACTGGATGCCGTAGATCACCGGGTCGTTGATCATGCCTGTCAGGTTGTTGAAATCGATCGCCCCGATCACGCGGATCTGATCGAGGCAGTTGCGGCAGAAGGCGGCCACCTCATATTTGCCGTCGCCCCAGCGAAAACCGCCGCGCAGGCCGAGATCGGCAAGGGGACGTCCGGTGAACTCCTTCGACTCGTAGAGGAAGAAGTTGACACTGCTGCGATAGGCAAGGTCCGCGTTGAAAAAGAGCTCGCGGCCCGCGGCGACCGGTACCGTATAGGCGACGCCCGCGTCCAGCGTCCATTTCGCCGCTTGCGGCAGGGGATTGCCGTAGATCAGCGCATTGCCCTGGGCATTGCGCGGATCGGTCACGGTGCACGATGCGCACACGGCCACCGCCAGGTCGCGGTCCTCGATGCGCGTGCGGTTATACCCGGCCGAGGCGGACAGCTGGAGCCGATCGGAGACCTTGGCGTCCATTTCGACCTCGCCGCCGTAGCCGACCGATCGCCTGGCATTGAGGAGGCGGGTCGAATTGTCGGCGCCGCCGACCGCGGTGAGCTGCTGGTTGCGGACGCGGTAATAGTAAATGTCGGCATTGAGCTTGATCCGGCGATCGGCAAGGAACGACTTGAACCCGATTTCGGCGGACCGGTTGGTCTCGGCCTTGGCGATCTGGATGCCCACGGTGTTCGTCGGCGCGCCGAAGCTCGGCGCCCGAAAGCCGGTGGCGAGGCGTCCGTAGATCTTGAAATCGGGCGTGACGGCATAGGTCGCGCTCAGGTCGCCGCTGAGATTGTCGCCCTTCGCCCGCGCGCGGGTCTGGGCGAAGCTCTGGTTGAAGGCATCGACGATGGTGAAGGTCTTGGCGTCGTGGGTGAAGCGCAGGCCGGCGCGCAGATCGAAGCGCGCGCTGGGCTTGAAGACCAGCGAACCGAAGGCGGCGTAGGCGTCATTGTCCTGGCGGGAATGGTTGGAGCTGGTCAAGGTCGTGCCGGTCTGCTCGTAGATCAGGCTGCCGGCGGTGGTGGTGTCGTGAAAATAATAGAGGCCGGCCAGCCAGTTGAGCGGCCCGGCATAGTCGGACGCCGCGCGCAGCTCCTGCGTGATCTGGTGGTGGTCGTCGATCGCGCCGGCGCTGGAGACCGGAAAGGGAATGCCGATCACGCTGCCGTCAGGACGGGTGACGGTCGGTCCCATGGTCGGCTCGAAGGCGGCGCCATAGCCGCCGTCGGTATCGGAGAGGCCATAATAGGACAGGATCGTCTCATAGCCGGTGATCGAGACCAGGCTGACGCCCGGCAGCTCGAGCATGAGCCGCGCACTGGCGCCGATGCTGTCGAAATGGGCGGTGTTGCGGCTGTCGCCATAATAGGCCGCCGGATCGAAGCCGGGAACGATCCGGTTGGTGCCGGGCGTGATGATGTTGGCGCGGAACAGTCGCGCCGATCCGGTCTGGTGCCTTCCGTGGACATTGAACAGCGCGCTGAACCGGGCGTTGGGCTGGTAGAGCAGCTGCAGCCGCCCGGCGACATCGTCGAAACCCTCGAGCCTGGACGCGTTGATGGGATCGCTCACCCAGTCGTCGCGGTGCTGGACCTGCACCGAGGCGCGCGCCGCCATGACATCGCTGAGCGGCACGTTGAGCGCGCCGGTGAAGCTCGCGGAATTATATCTCCCCTCGGCGAGGCTGAAGCTGCCGCTCGTCTCGCCGAGCACGGGTTTGACCGACTGGATCTGGACGACACCGGCCGGAGCATTGCGGCCGAACAATGTGCCCTGGGGCCCGCGCAGCACTTCGACATCGGCGACATCGAAGATCGGAAAGGCCTTCAATGCGGCATTCTCCGCAACCACGTCGTCATAGACAAGCGAGACGGGCTGCGAGGCGAAGATGCTGAAGTCGGTGTTGCCGTAACCCCGAATATAGAAGCGCGGGAAGGTACGGCCGGCCGACGATTCGATGTTGAGGCCTGGGACGCTGTTGGCGAGCGCCCTGATGTCGCCGCCGGCAGCGAAGCTCGCGACCAGCTGGCGCGGCTCGATCACGCTCGTGGAAAAGGGAACATCCTGCTCCTTCTCGGTCCGCCGGGTCGCGGTGACGACGATGTCGTCGGCCTGATCGATCGCCGGACCGGCATCCGCCGAGCCTCCAACCGGGGCGCCATCGGCCAAGGCCTGCGCGCTTGCGGCCGCTGGCGATAGGACGAGCAGCGCCGCCCCGAAGCAACCAATAGCGGCGAAGCCACCGTGCGGCGATGTATCTTTTGCCCGCTGCGCGCCTGCGCTGGACCTTGCGAATCTGCCCATCAACCCGTGCCCTCGATCGAACCAAAACGGCTTGGCCAGCTCGAACGGGCCGCCTGCCGTCGGTGAAGAGCTAGCACTGCGTTGTGACAGTTTTATTATTATATATTCACTTGATTCCATATCGCACAGTGAGGATTATGCACTGACACGCTGGGCGAGCCCTTGCCCGCAAAGGAGAAAGCCGCGGTGGTCATCCTGCCTGTTTTCGATTCTTGCAGAGCGCGGTGCGCCGGGCCCGCCGCCGGGCTCCGTCGCGGGCTACGGGTCTGACACATGGATCTCGATGCGACGGCGTCCATCGTCGAAGAGGCCGATGCGCTGCTGGTCGACTGGGACGGCTGCGTGATGCAGGGCGGCCGCCTGATCGAGGGCGCCGACCGGTTCCTCAGGCGGTTTCGCGACAAGATCCAGATCGTCTCGAACAATTCGACCGACCTGCCCGACGCCTTTGCCGAAAGGCTCGCCCGCGAAGGCGTGCCGATCGACACGGCCCGCGTCCATCTCGCCGGTCATCTGGCGGTCTGGCATGTCGTGCTCCATCACCCGGGCGCCCGGATCTTCATGCTGGCGACGCCCGAGCTGCGCGGCCATGCACGGACCTGCGGGCTCACGCTGGCGAAGGGCCAAGAGGACGCCGACACCGTCCTGCTGCTGCGCGACGTCGGCCTGACCTATGACAAGCTCGGCCGGGCGATCAACCTGGTCCGGGCGGGCGCGCGCCTGATCGTCGCCAATCCCGATCTCACCCATCCCGGCGACGATGGCGCGGTGATCCCCGAGACCGGCGCGCTGCTCGCGGCGATCGCGGCCTGCGCGCCCGCCGCCGAGCCGCTGATCATCGGCAAGCCGTCGGCCGCCCTGTTCGAGCAGGCGCTGCGCCGCGCCGGAATCGAGCCGGCAAGCGCGGTCATGATCGGCGACAATCCCCTGACCGATATCGCCGGCGCCGAGGCGCTCGGCCTCAAGGCGGTGCTGATCGATCCCGCGCGCGGGGTCACGCTGGGCGCGCTCGCCGACCGGCTGGAACGCCGCGATGCGGGGGCCCCGCGCGGTGCTAGAAGCGTTTCTGTCCCAGAACGTCGAAGGTGTGCTGCAGCGCCTCGACCGAGCGGTCGTGCCGTGCCAGCGCCAGGTTCGCGATGAGCGCGTCGACGATGGAGAGCTGGGCGATACGGCTCGTCATCGCCTCGGTCCGGAACTTGGTTTCGCGGGCCATGGTGTGGAGCACGACGTCGCAATAGCGCTGGATCGGCGACTTGCGGAAGCCGGTGATCAGGATCGTGCGCGCGCCCGCCTCCTTGGCGAGGCGGGTCGCCGCGATCGTCTCCTGGGTCGAGCCCGAGTGCGAGATGGTGATCACCGTCACCCGCTCGTTGGCGAGCGAGGCGCTGACCGCCTGCAGATGCGAATCGTCCGCCATCCGGGTGAGCAGGCCGATGCGCATCATGCGGTAATGGGCGTCGGCCGCGACCGGCGCGGCGCTGCCGATGCCGTAGAGCTCGATCCTGTCGGCCTCGAGGATCAGCTCGACCGCCTTCTTCATGTCGCCGGCGCTGAGCACGTTGAGCGTGTCCTGGAGCGCGGCGATATTGGCGTGGAAGATCTTGCGGTTGGTCGTGGCGATGTCGTCGCCGGTCTCGAGGTCCTCGTGGATGAACTGGGTGGGCGCGACCAGGTCCTGGCCGACTGCGACCTTGAGCTGCTGCAGCCCGTTGAGGCCGAGCTGGCGGCAGATCTTGATGACGTAGCTTTCGCTGACGCCGGTCGCCTCGGCGAGGTCGGTGACCGACATGCCCATGAAGTCCTCGGGCCGGGCGAGGATGAAGTCGATGACGCCCGCGCCTTTCTCGCCCATGCCGGGCTTGGCCGTGCGCATGCGCGAGAGCACGCCGACCGGCGGCAGGTGCGTCTGGGAAGCGGCGTTTTGCGTCATAGGCAGTCCTCGAAATGCGGGCTCGACTCGATACAATCTGTACTTATCATTCACCGACGCGCGCGCATCCAGTGCAGATTCCTGCACGCCGCGCCAGTGGAGCCAGCACCACCCGGGTGGGCCGGCACCGAAGCGGGTAAAGAAAGAAGAATTATGTCGGGTCGATGACGCGCCGGCGGGACGGCGCGCGCGCAGCGTCGTGCGAAGGATCACCGCGCCGCGACATCGCGCCCGAGCGGCGGCCCCGCGATCGATTCCGATCGTACCGCCGCGAGGCTCGCGAGCGCGGCGACGCCGACCGCGAGCGCGCCCACCGCTCCGATCACGCTTGCCGCAGTCGCGCCGGCGCCGCCCAGCCGCATCAGTCCCGCGGCCACGCTGAAGCCGGCGATGCCGGCGGGAATGGCGAAGAGCGCGGCCACGCCGCCGCGCACCAACATGGGCAGGCGCGACGTGAGAAGGATCCGGCCGAGGAGGAAGGCGGCGACGGCGACGACGAGCGCCAGCAGCAGGCCGGCAAGCGGACCCGCCTCGCCCCGCGCGGCCCACACGAACACGCAGATGCCGAGCCAGACCGGCAGCGCGTGAGCGGCAAGCCGCAGCATCGTCCAGGCCAAGAGGACGATACCGGTGAGCGAGAGGATGAGGCCGAGGATCATGGGACGGGTTCCGCTGGGCGGCGGAACATAGCAGAAACGCGGATTCGACTGAAGGTCGGTCCGGCGCGCTCCGGACTCGTCCCACCGCGCCGATTCCCGAACCTGTCGCGCCGATCAAGGCCGCGCCGCGAAGCCGCCTCGGCGGCGAGCGGCGCGGCCGATTTTTTTGGGGTCAGTTTCGGCGCGCAACGCGCGGGCCGGCGGCGGGCCGGGTTCGTTATCCCACGCCAGCGCGCGAGCAGCGTCGCTGGCGAGCGCACATTCGGCGAACGCAAAGCTGTCCCGCATGTCGCTGTCAGCTATCGCGGCTCGCCTGCATGTCGGGCACGACGACGAAGGGCGGGATCGTGAAGTCCGCAACCTCGAAATGCGCGATGATGGCGGCATAGGAGCCGAGACGTTCGGCGGTGGACCGACCGATGACGACATCGTCATCCTCGTCGGCCGCATAGCATGTAGGCTCGCCGCTGCCCGTAAAGACGCAGCGCTCCGCGCCCCATTGGCCGGGATAGCCGCCCGACCACCGCGCGAATGCCAAGCCATTCTCGACACAGAAGGCTTCCAAATCCTCGAACCGGCCCCAGGCGACTTCGTGCGCCATAAGGCGCAGGGGTTCGTCCACGGGAAGCGTGGCGGGATCGAAGGCCGTTCCTTCCCAGTCGATGCCGACCCGCTCGGATTCGATGACGAGCGAGAGTTCATCGAGCAGGCTGGCGGGCAGCCGCCCGCCGATGGTGATAGATACCGATACGCGATCGGCCATGACACATCTCCTTGGAAAAACTGTCGGAAAAGGAACGGACGGCGGTGAAGCGCCGTCCGTCCATTCACCTCACGCGGCAAGCGGCTGTGTGACGGCTTCGCTTTCGTGCCGAGCGGGTGCGTCGGCGTCTTCCGCATCCGCCCCTTCGTCCACCGGACGGGCGGCGAGCGCCTTGGCGTGGGCGGCGACCGAGCCGACGCCGCCGCGTGCCGTATAGGCGGACGGCGGGAAGGCCATCCAACGGGGCACCCAGCCTTCGGTCTTGGCGCGTCCGTTGGCGCCGTCGAGGCAATCGCGGACGATCTGCTTCAAGGTCTTGCCCTTTTCCTTGGCGTTGGCAGCGGCGACCGGCTCGCCCGCGAGATCGGCGACGAGCCGGGTGAGCACCTCCTTGTCGCGCAGCAGGTCGAAGAAAGCGTCGTCGGCCTGCCAGTAACGCGCCATCTCGACCCCGATCGTGGTTCCCACCGCCTCGACGGCGGCGCTGCCCGCCGCAAGCGTCTCGCCGATGACGACGGCGATCACCGCCATGACGGCGCTGTCGGACAGGTCGAGCAGGCGCAGGAACACGCCCGCCAAGCCGAAGTCGTCGCCATTGCCGCCGGTGACGGTCGGCTCCTCGGGCGAGAAGCCGAGCGAGGCCAGCACCGCGCGGCGCTTCTCGTCGAAATCGGCCTCAGCCCGGCACGTCTCGACGCTCTCGCGGACCTCGTCGTGCCGTGTCGCCTGCGGCTCGGGCCGGACGGTCCAGAGCGGCGAGCCGACGATGGCATGGGCGACCATCAGCCGCAGCGCGGTCCCCGGATGGGCGAGCAGCGCCGCGCGCACGGCGGCATGGCGATGGAGGTCGACATAGGTGTTGAGGGTGCTGGTCAGCTCGGGCCGCGCGGGCTTTTCGCTGCTCGCGATGGACTCGCCCTTTTCCAGCCGGCGCGCCTCCTTGCGGGTGACATAGCCTTCATGAAAGCTGACCTCGCCGCTCTCGCGCACATCGATATAGACGCGCCCGCCCTTGCGCTTGGCCGCCTTCTCATATTCCCAGCCGTGGAAATAGTCGCCGCGCGGGACGATCACGACATCGGACCATCCGGCGTCGAGATAGGCGGCGCGGCGCTCGGCGATTGCGGCCTGCTGCGCGGTCCAGAAGGCATCGCTGTCGGCGAAATAGCGATCCTCGCCGAACAGGTCGGCGATCACGGCAAGCCCGCTCGCCTCGACGTCGAACAGCGCCTGTCCGGCCTTGATCGACTGGCCGCCGAACAGCCATGCCTTCAATTGGTGCCCGGTCGGGCAATAGGCATCGGCATCGTCGTAGAGCGCCAGCCAGGCCTTTTGCTGGCTCTTGCTGGCGAGGGTCAGGTGGCGGACGGTGGCCGCGTCGATCTCCTGCCTGCGGTAAAGGTCGCGGATGCGCGGCAGCAGATTGCCGAGCGCGAGGATGCGCTTCACGCCAAGCTCGGGAAGGCCGAAGGTCGCGGAAATGTCCGCCACCTCGCGGCCTTCCTTCACCAAACGCGTGAAAGTTTCCCACTGCGTCACCTCGTCGGGGTCGAGCCGCGCGATGTTCTCGATCAGCGAAGCCTCGATCGCGTCGGCATCGTCGCCATCCTCAAGAATGGCGCAGGGCAGTGGGCCATGGTCGATGCCCTCTGTACGGACGATGCCGTCCGCCGCCCAGCGCCGCGCGCCCGCGACGATGCCGGAGCGGTCCTCACCGTTGGCCGGCTTGACGATGAGCGGCACGATGACGCCGCGCTTGCGAACGGTCGGGAGGATATCGGACACGTCCGGGGCCTTCTTTCCATAGCGCATGTTCGTTTTGTCGACGAAGAGCTTGTCATGCTCGATAAAGTCCAGTTTCATGGGTCTTGCCTCTCGAAGGTGCCGGTCCGTGTTTCTTTCCGGGAGTGCGGACCGGCTTTCATCTGGCGGGAAACGCCCGCCCGCGTCAGGGACCTCATCAAGTGCTACTTTGACGGGAACCCTCATCCGTCTGCCTTCATCGATGGGAAGGTGGCGGAAGCTCGTTCGCTGCGACGCGGCGCAGCAATCGCTCGGCACCGAGGATCGAACCGGCGCGCCGCGACCATTCGGCCCATGTCGAAAGCGGATGCGGGCTTGCGAAGGCGATGTCGCGCTCGATCCCCAAGCCGAACGGAAGCCGCACGCTGGCGATTTCGGAGAGGCTGAACGTCCCCAGCTCGGGACAGCCGAAGCCGAGGTCGGCGAGGCCGAACAGCGTGTCGTCGTCCTCGAACAGCTCGGTGGCCAGCCACGTCGCGGCCCCGACGGGATTAAAGAATTTGACGACGGGAACTGGGTCGGGCTCGGGCTGGCCGAAGCACGCCACCGCGCGGCGGCTGATATCGTTCGCGCGCAGCGCGAAGCGCAGATCGGGGGTGAGCAGGATCATGCCGCCAGCTCCCCCATTTGCGAAACTTGGCCCTGATCCTTCGCCGCCTCATGGCGCGCGAGCAGCCAGTCGGCGGCCTTGCTCGCTGCGCTCGCGGCGCGGAAGATGGCGCGATTGTCCTCGCGCAGCACATCTAGCCAAGACGCGATATAGTCGCTATGCCGAACCGTGGGACAAACTCCGAGCGAAGCACAAAGAAAGGCTGATCCCAGTTCGGCGACATATCCTGACAGTCCAGCCCCAATCGGGACCGAGGGAGAGAAAAACATCGTCTGCCTCTAATCCTGCCCAAAACCACATGCCCCCGG
>NZ_FVZE01000012.1 GCF_900168325.1 Novosphingobium mathurense
ACGACCTGCTGCCATTCAACTTCGAAAGACACGACTGACCCGCCGACGTCGTTGCGGTGGCCTGTCTCGTCCAGCGTCAACTATGATGGCCGCACTGCCTCCGGAAGCAACGTGCTACGAAATGCGCGCTTACTGTGGAGCGAGATTTGGGCGCTGAGGGGCTGCTAAGGGTAGCTAAGTGCGGCGTGCTCGTGGCAGCTAGCGCCACATTCCAGCTCCAAACTAGACGTTCCGCTGCCGGCCCTCACTCACCTAACTAGGCAGGATCGGGCCACTCAGTGGTCATTTGAATATCAAGAATAATCCGATGATATGCGGAGTCCTCAGTGACAGGGCCAGTGTAACCGAGGCCTCGAACTACCGCTTCGCGCTCTAACTGTTCAAATCTACGCAACCGAGGGTCAAAGCTCATACCCGAGATGGTCTCGTTTGGGTCGAACTGGAAATGCTTCAGTTTGCCTTCGTCTACGGTCGGCTCCCGTTTAATACAAATTAATCTAACCTCTTCCTCATGGCGAAAATAATCACGCTTCCAAAGCAGGGAATCAGCTCTCCCCTCGACAGACTGGAAAAACCTTGGCCCCTGCGGGCCCCTCACAACGTTGCCTACCCATTCGTGGATTTGCGCCTCGGACCCATAAAGCGCGCGAGCTATCACGAAGTGATATTTCGCACCGTCTTTGGCCCATTTGGACATGGCCCGCATTAGTCGGCGAGGTGTCGTAGTAACGGTCACACCTTCATTGCGCGGGTCAGTATTCCGCCCTTCAAGCTCATCCAGAAGCACGCGGGAATATGCTCTTAGGAGCGTGTCTGACCCCGGGTTAAATGACCAGCTCTGCGCCCAAGCAGGAGCCAGATAGTGCTCAAGGAAGGTCTGACGAAAATCACACCCAGCCTTCTCATCGCGTAGGCGGGTCATCGCGCAGTTCGCCACCGGGTCTTCTCGGGGGTCCTCCCACAATGAAGGAGATACCAGAGTAAGTTGTCGAAGCCGTAGCGCACGCTGCAGCATCCAAAGAGGGAATATTCGGCGGATAGGTGAATCTAACTCCTCATCTGAGATACGGGCCCTGAGGACTCTTTGGGCACCAATTATCGGTTGAAGATCAACCTCGCCCGCCTCCGCGTTCGACATGAAATCACTCCCCACGTAAAAAACTGACTCATACGTCCAACACCGTCCGACATCCCATAAATGCGCCCCATTTCACCGTTCGCAGCTACTCCACTAATGCCCGAGAGCGGTCATTTATTTTTGACAGCCACCCATTATAGTAATGCAGGGAATAGCTGATCAGATTTCGAGGGGCCGCCATGGAATTGGACTTTTGGGTCAGGCTCTAACTTGCTTGAGGCAAAGGTGGTGTAATGACGGGTCCGATATCTGAAATTGGTCGACGTCGTATTCCGTCTTGGCTGACCGTTAGCATTGCCGTTTCAGGATGGGTGGTCGCTGGCATGCAAATGCTGCTCAATCTTCCGGCGCAATTAAATAGTGCAATGAAGGAAGGGCCGATCGCCGCCGAGAGCCTTGGCGTCTATCTGCCAGTCGACAAGAGGCTCAATGGCGATTGGGCTCTGGTAGAAAAGTGTGAAGTCGATCCATTTGAGGTTGGCGAGCTTACAGACGGCAATTCTGAGGCAGACACTCGCGGTAGCGGGCTAGATTTGACCGTCGAATTTTCCCCAGATGGGGTGACGGGTGAAATATTATCGGGAGGTTTGAGTGATCGAGCTCCATATCCCGAAGCGTTCATGAAGGGGATCGCAGCAGGTGAGTCCGCGCGCCTAAGGGTTTTTGACTGGCGCGAAGGCAAGGCTGTCACATACGCAAACGTGACGCTCGGGCGTAGAAATGATGGCTGTCTTGATTTCCAAGTGGTAAATCAATCTGAAGAATTTTTTCCACAGCATGCATTGCTGATGCGACGTAGTAATGGCTATTTTGATAGCCTCCCCAGAAATGGTGGAATTATTAAAGGTCTAATTGAAAAATCACATAAAAATAAATCCAATGAACGTCGTAAGGTGGAGGAATTTTTAAATAAATAAATAAATTCATTTCGTCAGAAAGTGCAATATATAAATTTCAATTGTGACTTATTGAGTGGGAATCTGAATTTCGCCGATGCAATGGCGGTTGATCGATGCAAGCTTCCCGAAACTTGCCCGTCTGCAACCGGCCAAGCCGGCCTTTCCCACGTACACGCCGGATGTCCGTTACGCCCCCCGACCTCAAGCTGAAAGCCGTTCGCTGAAACTGCCCGATCAGCTGCCGCTTCCCTGACGTGGTGCAGGCCGTTCATGTCTCAACCAGTGTCACATCAGGCAGAGGCATTTACTGCCTCTGCTTCAGCCGGCCAGAGAGGAGGCCGAGTTGTGGATGGAAAATCGAACATGCGCGAACGAATGGCGGCTACCTTTCCCGATTTCATCGATTTCACGCAGAAGAGGCTTTTCGGCGAGATATGGAACCGGGAGGGCCTTAGCCCACGGGACCGAAGCCTGATCACCGTGGCCATGATCTGTGCAAGTTACCAGCCCGCCGCTCTGGACCACCACCTGCAATATGCCGTGCAGAACGGGGTGACCAAATCCGAGCTGAAGGAAGTGAAGATGCATGTCGCCTTCTATGCGGGTTGGCCCAGTGCGGTTTCCGCCATGCAGCACGCCTTGGACTTCCTTGAGGATCGGGAACAGGAAGAGAAGTGATGCGACGGATCCGGTAGGCAGTGTCCTGCCGGCCAGCCTGCGATTTTCGGCAGGTCGCCGCAAGAAGGCTGAGCAGCCTAGGCGAACAGTTGGCCAACGTCCTGGCAGGTCTCGAGCGTAAGGAGGCTGTCCGCAAGGGTGTTGGCGGCATCAGGGGGCAAAGGAACTTCCGCCCGCGCGGCGCAGTCGATGAACTTGTCGACCAGTTGCGCCTCGCTGAGCGGCATCTCCGGGCTGCCGAGCGCCGTCGCGCACGCGGCGGACAATGACCGTCCGTCGGCCAGTTCGATACGGATCGATCCCCCTACCCCCCGCAAATGGGAGCCGCTCTGCCAGTCGGGCACGGCCACGACCTTCCCCGCCAGTGCCAACAGGCAGGGATCGGCAAGCGTAGCGGCGCAAAAGTCGTCGAGCCCCGCCCCTCCCCTCGCGATTGCCAAGGCGACAGTGAAAGGGATGGAGAACTTCGCGTCGATGACGGTTGCGGGCGCCGCCTTGCGCTCTGGCGGCTCGGTCAGCATCCGCTGCACATCGTCTATCCCGACATGGATTGCCCTGATCTCTTCGGGCGTCAGGGCATGCTTGTCGCGAAGGGCCAATGCCATTTCGATGAACGGGTGCGTCCCCCGGCAACTGGGCCAGGGCTTGAAGGTCAGCTCTTCGATGCAGAAGCGCCGCCCCAGATCGCCGGCCAATGCCCGTGGATCGAATTCTCCGCCCGCGTAGAGCGCGAAGAAGCCGGCGGTGCCTTCCAGCGGGCGTTCGAAGCCCGCGACGTCGGCCCGGGCCAACTGGGCCGCCTGGACACTTGCCTGAGCCGGAAAAGCCTCGCGGACGGCGCGAATGACTGTGCCGGCGCTGTGCTTGATCTCGCCCGGCATCGTCACCTGGCACATGGCAAGCGAGATTGCGCTGCGCACTTGCCGGGGCGAGCAGCCAAGCAGCCTGGCGGCACCGACGGCCGCTCCGATGCCGGCAAGGATCGGCGGGGGATACCAACCGCCCGCTTCCATCGGCTTTCGCAGCGCAAGCCCCAGACGGCACGAGACTTCGCAGCCCGCGACAAGCGCCACCAGAAACCGTTCGCCGTCGACCGCCCCCAGGCTCTGCGACAAAGCCAGCAGGGCCGGAACCAGGCTGGCGTTCGGGTGCCCCGGCGCCCGGTCGAAGGCATCCTCGTAATCGAGCGCATGGGCCATCGCTCCATTGGCGAAGGCAGCCATCTGCGGCGACGCCGTCTTCCCTGTACCCAGAAGGCTGCACGGTCCCTCACCGGCGGCAAGGGCGATGAAGGGGCGGACTTCCGGCGACAGCCCGCTGGCGGCAAGCATGACCCCGCTGGCATCGAGCAGGACGCGCCGCGCCGCCGCCACGGTCGTCTCGGGCAGGTCGCCGAAGGCGAGATCCGCAACCCACTGGCACAGCCTGTCGCCGGGATGATCGGGAATGCCCGGCACCCTAAGATCCCATCATGCGTTCGAGAAGCGGATCGTCCACGCACTGCCATGACGAGGCGGAATCGGTCGGTCCCTTGCCATCGTAGCGAGCCGATTGCGGAAAGGGACAAAGCTTGCGCGTGAATGCAGCTTCGCTCCCTGCCTGCCGAGCGGCCACGATGCCGGCAGGTGCATGGCCCCCTTCGACCCAGTGGATCAGGGCCCAAAGCATGTCATGCGAGGGATCGCGATCGTCCGGCACCGGCATCTGGGCGGAGGCGCCGAAGATGTCGGCACCCGGCCCGCCCCAGCAATGGTACATGCCCGGGACCATGAAGAGACGTACCGAGCGCGCAAGCCGTTCCCGTCCGCCATTGGCCTTCGCCAAAGCTGCGTAGAAGTCGATGGTTGGGCCCGCATTGACCGAAGGGTCCTGCCACCCCTGATAGAGGATGGCCTTGCTGCCCGCTTCGATGAACGGCGCAATCGCGACGGAGTCGGCCCGCAATTCGGGCATCTTGCGATTGGCGGCGGCAAGATCCGCGCGGCGGCGGAAGGTCATTTCGTCCCAGTCGGGATCGGCGAAAACGCCGTCCGCCCACATCGCCCGCAGCAAGGGCGACGGAGGACCGGGGCGGGTCCGCACGCCGGGAAACAGGCCCTTGTCCATCGGGTTGCCCTGCTCGTCCGGCATCGGCGCGACGATTGCATCGAGCATGGCAAGCCTGGGCGCGCTCAGGCACGCGCCGGTCTGCCCCGGCCTGCAAAGCAGCGAAACGGTATCGAAGCGACAGGCGGCCGGATTTTCCATGATGCCGTCGCGCACGCCGTCCAGACCGTCGCATTGCTGCGTGACGCGGGTCTCGTAGAGTTGCCAGTCGGCATTGGTCAGCGCCGCTTCTGGCCGCCGTTTCTGTTCCAGTGCAAACCACAGCATCCGCACCGACTGCAGCGGCATGTAGGGACCCGGCGCCCCGGCAATCACGCCATCGTAGTCCTGCGGATACGTCTCCATTTCCTTGAGAGCCTGCCGCCCGCCGCCCGAGCACCCGGTGAAGTAGGCCCGATCTGCCGGCCGTCCGTAGAAACGCGCTGTCAACGCCTTGGCAGCGCGCGTCGTGAGATGAATGGCGCGGTGCGTGTAGTCGGTTCGCGCCTTCGCATCGGCCATCCAGTGCGCCTGCCCCGCCTTGTGGCCGCTATCGGTGCTCACCACCGCGAAGCCCTGCGATATGCGCAGGCTCATGTCGCGGTAGTTGAAGACGCCCGCATCCCCGCCGACGCCGGCCCCCAGCAGGCGCCCGTTCCACTGCGCGGGAAGCCAGAGTTCGAAGCCGATATTGCCTTCGATTCGCCCCTCTACCCGGCAAAGCGGGACCTTGACCGGTACCGGCGTGTAGAAGGTTTCCTGCCGGGGCATCCAATCCGGAGCCGGATCTATCGACACCGCCGCGTCCACCGTCACCGCTCCGTGCGAGCCACGCAGGCTCGCACAGCTATCCGCCTGCGGAGAACCTGCCGCAGCCAGAAAGAGGGAAAGGAGGGACGCGAAGGGCATCAGAACTTCACCCCGGCGGTCATGGAGATCAGCCTCGGGATGGGGTTCGCCGACTGCGGATCGTATCCCCGCTGGGTGTCGACGAAGGGGGGATCGCGGTCGAACAGGTTGCGCACGTCAAGGCCGACATGGAAGGTGCTCGTTACGTCGACGCCGAGATTGATGTCGAACGTGTCGTAGGAGGAGACCTGCTGGACCGGGGTGACGGTGGTGTTCTCGTAACCGTCGAGGTGGTTCCAGACGATGCGGGCGCTGAACTTGCCGAAGCGGGCGCCAAGATCGGCCTGCGAGCGGAACTTCTGGGGGAAGTTGATCGTGCCGCGCACGCCTGTCAGCGCCGCGCCGGGCACCGATTGGAAGTCGTACTTGGTGAAGTAGGTTCCTTGCGCGCTTGCATCGAATTCGACCGCACCGATCGTCCAGTCGAGATAGAGGCCGAAGTCCAGCCCGGCGACCACCGACCGCCCGAGATTCTGGCGCCGGCCATCGGCAATGAAGGTCACGTTGGTTTCATCGATAGGCGCGTTGATCGGCAGGCCCGAAGCGATCAGGTCCTGCACTTGCGCTGCCGTCGGGTTCAGGATGACGAACGAACTGTACAGCGGGTTGGTCAGCAGTCCGGGCGTGCCCCTGAGCGCCTGGATCTGGTTCTTGTAGTCGATGTGGAAATAGGTGAGCGTCGCGCGCACGCCGCGCACCGGAGCGATATCCCCGCCCACCGACCACGTCGTTGCGGTTTCGGGCTTGAGGTCCGGATTGCCGCCGGCAATGCCGATACCGCGCTGGTTGCCGTTCGCCCCCGGGAGCAGGTCGTAATAGAGACCGGCACCGCCCGCGACGGTCGACACTTCGGTGAAGGTGGGCGCCCTGAACGAGGTGCCGTAGCTGCCCCGGATCGTGACGGCATCCACGGGCTTGTAGGTCAGGCCGATCTTGGGGTTCGAGGTGTGGCCGAAATCGCTGTACTTCTCGTAGCGGCCCGCGAGCGATAGCGACAGCTGTTCGATACCGGACATGGCGTTGCCTGCGCCCACGATGGGTACGAACAGCTCGCCGAACACCGCCTTCACATTGCGCGATCCGCCATCTGCAATATGCGCGGCCGCAACGCTCGAACCGATCTCAAGGTCGGTGAAGGTATATTCCTTGCGGTACTCGGCACCTACCGCCAGCCTTGCAGCGCCGCCGGGCAGTTCGAAAAGCGATCCGTCCATCTGCGCATTGACCACGTCGAGCCGCGTCTTGCCGGTGATGACGAACAGGCGATCGCGGATCGCCGCGATGGTCGCGGGATTGTTCGGTCCTCCGAACACGTTGAGGGCGGTCGCCGGATCGGTGTCGGCAAGCGCTGCGGCCAAGGCGCCCGAATTGATCCCGAGCCTGCGATCGGCGACGTCCTCGGATTCGCCGTGCGCATAGTAGACCGTGGCGCGCCAGTCTCCGAACGGCCTGGCTTCAATGCCGCCCATCAGGTTCCATGACGAGCCATGGTAGGGATTGAAGTCCGGCCCGACGCTCGGCACCAGCGAATAGGCGACGCTGACGGAACTTGCTCCGGCGACGGGCGAAACGAAGAAGGGATTGGTGCTCGGCACCGTGGCGTTGATCGTGTTCACCCCGGCAATCGTGCCGTCGCGGTAGGAATAGAACCCGTCGGCGAACAGGCGAATGTCCGGCGTCAGGTCCTGCGAGATGTTGCCGACCACGTTGTAGCGGTTCTGCTTGGGGATCACCGTGTCCTGCGCGTTGAGGAAACACCTGTTCGACGTGCCGGGCACGAGTGTGCCGACATTGGCCGAGGTGAGCCCGCCTTCCGGGATCGCATAAGTGTTGCCCCCGAGCGAAAGCGTACCCGGGTCGCAGTTGGTCGTGCGCAGGTCCCGCCCGCCACGATAGCGGTTGTCGTCCTGGTACCAGTCGAGGTCGGTGCCTCTCAGCGCGGAATTGTGCGTGAACTCGGCCGCGATCATGGCCGAGCCGCCATTCCACGTCTTGCCGATGATCCCCGCTATCTGTTGCTCGTCGTAGTTGCTGTCGCTGATCCCGAGGCGTCCGCGCATTTCGACGCCGTCGAAGTTCTTGCGCATGATGAAATTGACCACGCCCGCAATCGCATCCGACCCATAGATTGCCGAGGCCCCGTCCGCGACGACTTCGACGCGCTCCAGCGCGATTGCCGGAAGGACCGACGGGTCGGTGTACTGGCCCTGCGTTCCCTGCGGCGGGAAACGCTTGCCGTCGTACAACAGCAACGTCGCATTGGTGCTGATCCCGCGAAGGTTGATGCCTGCACCGCGCGTCGCATTGGCAGCGCCATTCTGCGCAGTGCCGCCATTGCGATTGGCACCGAGCGAAACCACCTGCGGAACACGGCGCAGCAGGTCGTTGGTCGAGGTGACAGGCTCCCGGGCAATCTCGTCGGTGCCGATCGCAATGACGTTCGAGCCGACCGGAGCGACGCCGCGGATGCGGCTGCCCGTGACGATGATCGCTTCGATCTCCTTGTCGTCGGGCGCCTTATTTATGACAGCGCTTGCATTACCGGCCGAATTTTCACCGTCCTGAGCCCGCGCAGGAGCAGCCAGAGATGCCATCACCGCACTTGCGGAAACGCAGGCAGCCAGCCTTTTCGCGACAGTAAGCTTCATTTTCCCTCTCCCCTTTTTGCAAGCCGGACCCGCACCGATCCGGCTATCGGCTTTCAGTTCGTTTCCGCTCTGGCTCTCATGACCGATACGGACAGTCGCGGTGCGACAGACAAGAGAACGATCGCTCCGATCAGGATTCCCGCGCCCACGAGTTCGGCCAGACGCGCCGAAGGCAGGCCGAAGAACGCGGCAAGCAGGATCGTGCCGCCAACCCCCGCGACGAGGCTCGCCGCGCGTTCCAGCGGGACGCAATAGGCATTCTCGCGCGGATCGAGCAGGATGATGATGGAGATGACGGAAATGACCGTCAGGCTGGCGCCGATGAAGGCAAGCGACCAGATGGCCGGATCGCTCCAGATCCGGACGAAGCCCCAGGCCAGTTCACCCGACTGCCCGCCTATGCCTGAGGCGGACAGCAGGCCCAGCGCCACGACCGACAGGGGCAGCGCAATCATCTTTTCCTCGACGAAGTAGCGCCTGACCGAAGCCGGATCGCCGCTCTTGGCGATCTTGGTCATGACCGTGAGGCGGATGAAGTAGCCCAGGGTGTAAAGCACTATCGTCACGATCGCGATCGGCGGCAGCTTCAGTCCGCCGCGGTCGGCGAGCGTGATGAACAACGCAAGCAGGACCATGGCAAGGGCGGTCCAGCTCCACCAGCGCACGCGGCGGCCGAACATGATGTCAACCAGCGGCGCGATAACCAGGATGTCGCCGCGCATAAGCAGCTGGATGAACGGGATGCTGACCCCCTGAAAGGTAAAGGACAGGGGGACGGTGAACAGGATCAGCGCGGTTCCGATGCCCGACAGCAGCGTATAGCGCGTCGGTGCCGGCACGCGGACCTTGCCGATCGTGACGGCGTTCGCATCGCGGTGCCAGCCCGAAAGCCAGATAAAGGCATACGTCAGCACCATGCTGATGATGAGCGAGGCAGGCAGCGTCTCGAGACCCGTAAGCGGCCGCGTCATGTTGCCGTGCGGCACGGACGTGACGTACTTGGTGACCATCACGTTGGGCAGGTAGCTCAGCAGGTAGAGCATGACCCACGCTTCGAGCGGGACCGAAAGCAGGGGACTGCGCTTCATGCCACGCCCTCTATCTCGACGATGTCGCCCACGATCCGGTAGCGCGCATTGAGGCCCGCTTCCTCGGTCACGGCCCGCATGTAGTCGAGCGTCTGCGCGAACTCGTCGCTGCCCGATGCGGTAAACCGGGGAACCGCGTCACGGCCGATGTAGAGCGGCTGAAACCCTGCCCTCGTCATCCTGCCGTCCGCGATTTCGATCCGCGCGACCATGCCGAGCCGCGAAGCCGTCGGGAAATTGTAGAGACCTTCGAAGTCCGGCTCCCACTCTTCCGCCAGGACGCGGATCTCGTTCCAGCTCTTGGAAGCGGCATGCGCCTCGTCCATGCGCAGGTCGGTGGCGAAGTTCGAGAGCGAATAGAATACGGGCTTGCCGTCGATCACCTCGCACCCCTTGAGGATGTGCGCATGTCCGCCAAAGATCGCATCCGCCCCGGCGGCAATGGCCGCCCGGGCGACATCGCGCTGATAATCGGCGATTTCGGCGCGCACGAAATGGATACCCCAGTGCTGCGAGACGAAGACAAGGTCGGCCTCGGCTTTCGCGGCGCGAATATCCGCTTCCATCGCGGCCAGATCCTCGCGATGCGGATATGTGTGGATGCGGGCCGGGGTGCCCGGCTGATCGTGCTCGATCTGTTCGTAGACGGTGAAGGCCCGCATCGGCGCGCAACCGGGCCGGCGTTCATCCGCCCAATACCCTTGCGGCAGAATACTGGAATAGGCGAGCACGGCAATACGTGTGCCATCGCCCAGCGTGAACATTGCCGGGCTGCGGGCCTCGCCGATATCCTTGCCTGCCCCGACGACGCAGATCCCTGCGGAATCGAGGTTGGCGCGGGTTTCGAAGAACGCTTCGGCGCCCCAGTCCATGCAATGGTTGCCCGCCATCGAAATGCAATTGAAGCCCGCCCGCGCCAGCGCAGCCGCGCCGTCAGGCCTTGCCAGCACGGCATGGCGAGCCTGCGGAAGCCGCGTTCCGCGCTCGGCAAAACTGGTTTCCAGCTGGCCGAAGGTAACATCGGCTGCCTGCAATGCATCGCGTGTCGCCACGAAGCTTTCATCGTAAACCTCGCGATCCATCGCGAGGTCTCCGGTGGCGAGGAAAAGCTGCGTCATGAATGACCGCGAGCAGCCAGAGCCGCGACCTTGATGGCTGAGCGCATGAACATGCGGACCTCTCCCCTCTCATGACGATTGTAATGAATTATAGCTATGCTACATCTCTACGCAAGCGCTTGCAAGGCGCAATTGGCCCTCTGGAAGTTGGAGTATTTCAATGCTTTCGACACGCAAAGCCGCTTTCGTTGCCCTGTTTCTCGCAACCGGCATCACGGTTGCCGCAAGAGCGCAGGAAGGGGCAAACCCCAGTCCCGCCGACATGGCGGCGGCCCAGGCGAAGCGTGACGCGATCCCCGATACGGCAGGCGACGGCCCCTTCCCCGCGATCATGGAGACCGACCCTTCGCTCCCCGGCCATGTCATTTACCGGCCCAAGGATCTTTCAGCGATGGGAGGCCGGAAACTGGCGGTTCTTGCGTGGGGCAACGGCGGCTGTTCGGACGATGGAGCCAGTGCGCGGCTCCATCTCGCCGAAATCGCCTCCTACGGCTATCTGGTGATCGCGCCGGGCGAATGGCGCAGCGGCCCGCAGGCCACGGCTACCCGCAAGCCCTTCCGCGGCGCCGGCGCCGATGGCCAGTTGCCGCCGCCTGCCACGACCGCTGCAGATGTCCGCGCCGGAATCGACTGGGCAATTGCCCAGAACGGCAAGTCGGACAGCCCTTATTCCGGCCGCATCGCGATCGACCAGATAGCCGTGGCAGGCCACAGTTGCGGTGGCCTGCAGGCCATAGAACTGGCCCCCGATCCCCGCGTGAAGACGGTCATGATCAACAATTCGGGCATCTTCAACAACGGGGTCCAAGCCATTGCAGGCCTGCACGTCGACAAGGCCATGCTCGACAGGTTCCACACGCCGACGCTCTACATCCTGGGTGGGCCGACCGATATCGCCTATGCCAACGGAGTGGATGACTTCTCCCGGATTGAAAAGGTGCCCGCAATCCTGCTCAACCTGCCGGTAGGCCACGGAGGCACATTCTTCGAACCGATGGGCGGCGCGGTCGCTCACGTCGCGGTCGACTGGCTCGAATGGCAGCTGCGCGGGGACAGGTCAGCGGCACGGACGTTCAAGGGTCAGAACTGCCGCCTGTGCAGCGGAACCGACTGGACAATCGAGAAGAAGCGGATCGACTGACCCCGGCTAGTCGCAGCTGCGGCCGCGAAAACACGCTCGCAGCATCGGCGGCGGATCGTAGGATATGAAAGGCGCGCGCGAGTGCGGCCACCGTCCCGTGTCGAGCCGGCTTTCCAGTCTATCCAGCGATGCCAGTATCTCGTCCTGCGAAAAGGCACAGTGCCCGCTGCGTCGCACGTAGAGCGACTGGACCATGGTGCCGGGCGCGACTTCGCCATAGGCGCTCTGCAGCGAAGGGGACGTCATGCCATCCCCGATCGCCTGAACGGCAAGGAGCGGCACGCGCGGTTTCGCATCCGGTGTGTAGTGCGCCATCATATAACTGACGGCAGCAGGCTTCGCAGAAATCCTCTTGGCACTTGCCAGTCGCGAAAGGTCCTCATCGAGGCTGAGGCCAGCGCTGCGGTAGAGGCCTTCCACCAATGCGGCACGTCCGGATCGTTCAAGCTGACGGCGATAATCGACGCCGGTGTTCCAGGAGAACGGTCCCCCGGCACGGGCCTCCTGATCTTCCCGAGGCAGCATCACGCCCATGGCGAATGCATTCGCGATCTCGTCGACTTGCGCCTCGAAGTCGTCGGCAGACGGCTCCGGGCTGTCAGGCCCCGTCCATCCGGGGATACCGGCCAACACTCCTGCCAGCGCTATGCGCGCCCTGCCCTGGGCCGACTTGCGCGCCTGCGCGACGGCTGCAGCAACGCGGCGGCCGTTGGCCATGTCGTCCTTCACGCCGACCAACTGGATTCCTGCGTCCGGGGCAACCAGAGTGCGAAAGGCGAACGCCCCGTCCAGCGCCATGTTCATCATCCCGACGGCACCGCCGATCGAACTGCACAGGGCAAGGGCTCCATCGATGCGCGGCTTGTCCTGTTCGGCCAGAGCGCCGGTTATCAGCCCGCCCATGGACATGCCCCAACCGATCACCCGGCGCGGCTTGCCGTACTGGCGGGCGAAAGCGTCCACCACGAGGGCCTGTGCGGGAACAGCTTGCGCCAATGCCCAACCGCCCGAACCGTAATCCGACCCCGCCAGAGCATATCCACGCTCCAGCAGCGGCTCGACCACGCGCTCCGGAGCCGCTTCAGGCGCGCCCGACTTCCTCGCATAGCCCCGGCTCCAAACCAGCAGGGTGCCGTTCCAGCGCTCCGGAACCCGGACAGACCACAGGACATCGCCTCCCAGCGGCGCTGCAGTGACTGACGCCTTCTCGGCGAGAACCGGCGAACCGACGGAGGTCGCGCATGCGGCCTGCGATACGGCGATGACGGCGCAACTCAGCCAACGCAGGTATCCGAAAGCCATGAACTTCTCCATTTGCCGACGCAGACGAACGTATGTCCCCGCTGGAACATGCGCAAGCGCTTACATCGGTCAACGGATCTGGCTGTCTCCAAGGCAGGGTGAAGATCAACTCTCAAGCTGAATGCGCGTTATGTGGACCGGCCCCTGCAGTTTCGTGCCCTTCAATCGGAAGCGGTGTCATCGAAGCCATGACTTCGGACTGCGCCATCGGCCCTCTGCTTCGCCGCAAACGGTTCACCGCTCGATCGACGAGGACGGAAAGAATGAAAGAGGCCGGGATTGCGAGGAATACCGACAACCCGGAAATCGACATGAGTGTCATCACCGGCACGTGAACCGCATACAATGGAAAGGAAATTCCGCCCAACTTGGTGGCGACGACCGGAGGCTCCCACTTCAATGCAGCCGCCATCATGGCAGGGCACAAAATCAGAATGAAAACCAGGTCGATGAATATGTTGTGATAGCCGCTCAGCTCCGTCCCAATGAAGACCGCGGGCATCGTAAGAAATGCGACCGGAGCCGGAATGCCGATCGGGGGCGTATCCTTCCAGATGCGATAGAGCACGATGCCGAGTGGATAGCTCATCAGGACCCGGGGCAATCCGCCCGCGAAACCAAATGCTCCCATACCGTCGATGCGCAGGATCGGCGCAGTCAAACCCCTGCAAATGAATATGGCACCCATTGCGAAGACGCAGAAAAGCAGCAGTCCTGTCCTTACCCGCCAGAACAGCACGGCATGCATGAGGTTCGCGACCAGCTCATAGAAGATCGACCACGCCGCCACATTGTAAGGATATGGTGCCCAGGCAGCCCAATAAGGCAGAAGCGCCATGTTAACTACAAATGCGAAGGCCGCGGTTTCGGTCAGGCCCATGCCTGTCAAAGCATCTGGTATGCCGAGCAGGAAAGCGAATGCCATGACAGGCCATAGCCGCACATAGCGAAGGAACAGAAACTTGCCCGCCCCCAGTCCGGCAGCGAGACGGCCTTCATAGGTCCTGGCCATGACGTAACCGGACAACATGAAGAAGAAATCGACCGCAAGGTAGGCATTGTTCGACGTCATGCCGAGGCTGACAATTCCGATGTGGTGGAGCAAAACGCTCACAGCCGCGATGCCGCGCAGAGCATCAAGTCCATTGAGCCGCTTCATTGCCCAGAGCTTCATGGACGGCGCCGAATAGGCAATTTAATTTATTGTAAGCGAGCCGTCACGAAGCTCCTCAGAACTTTGATCTTCTCGTCAAAGCCATACTAAACGACGGGTCTCAGCGGAGACATGCTACGGCCTCGAGACTACCCACGAAGCAACGCCCAATTGGGTTGCGCAACAAGCGGGTAAGCCGTGGCCTACCCTAGTGACAATCACCGAACACACCAATCGCAGCCTCATCACCTCGTTCATGCAGTGTGATGGCCCCGACGCGGTGGCAGTTTGCAGCAATGTACGACCACACGCGCTCGGTCGCATACCGGTTTACCGGTTCATTGCGTGGGCTAAGCGCCGTGACCACTACTCCCGGTCGTCCCGCCAGAATGCGATCGACCTCGTGATCGGTCTCCAGATGGCTCACGTTGCGCTCGATCTCGGAATTGAGGTGCTGGGGGAAGACGAGTGGCGAGAGAAAGCGCTCGCCGGTCATCGCGTAAAGCCATGACGGCCCGTCGAAGACCAACATGCCTCTTCCCCGATCGTGCGCCTGAGCAAGTTGGGAGAGCTGTGCCATTTCCGTCCTGGCCTGCCGGCTCAAAGTGAAGTTCGTGGGGTCATACCATAAGGCATAGACCGCTATCAGTGCGGCAAAACCGATACGCCCTGCCCCTCCGCGAGCGAAAGCCAAACCGGCAGCAACGCTGAGCGGCACCAATAACGGAAGCGCATAATGCGCAAAAAAGGACAGCAGCACCAGCAACCCTACCGTTGCCGCCATGAGCCATCCCCCCAAGAAGATCAGCAGAGGCCGTTCGTTTCGAATGGCGACAAGCCCCCATAGGGCCAGCAAGACCACAGGGCCGATCCGCATTGCAAGGGCAAAGCTCAGGAAGGACAACTGCTCAGGTGGTCTGACCTGCTTTGTCAGCGAAGACGTGACCATTGCATGCCACCATTCGTCACCATGGCCGATCGTCAGGTAGGCTGCGCCGATGGCAAGCGTCGGAATGGCGCCCAACAGCATCCAGCGCAGGATCGGCCCGATCATGGCCCTGCGGTGACCTTGGCGCCAGAGGCCAAGGGCACACCACAGGCCCAGGAATGCGCCTTCGAACATGGCGGTAGGTTTGATCGCGATAGCCAGACCGCAAAGCGCCATGGCGACATCGATGCGGGAGACCCCCCGGTTGGTGAGCGGCGCTATCCGCTCTCGCCAGACCAGCATGGCCGCCGTCGCAATGAACAGATTGTAGAAAACAGGAGCTTGCCCGCCGAAACCGTTAAATGGTCCCAGAAGGACGAGATAAGCCAGTCCGCCCAACAGTGCGCCCTGAGGCTGCGTGCAATCCCGAAGCAACCGCCAGATAACCCACGCCGTTGCCGCTGCGAACATCGTTGCGCCCAACTGACAGGCAAGCACCGGGTCAGGAAAGAAGGCGAAAATCCAGTAGAGGACGAAAAGGCCGAAGGGCTTGCGATCCCAGACATCGACATAGGGGAGCGCCCCCTCATGCATCCGTTGCCCAACAAGCAGATAGAACTGCTCATCCACGCCGAGATTGGGATTGCCGAAAGTCGAGCAGCGCAAAACCAGCGCAACAAGAGCGAACAAAGCGGCCAGCCAAGCAGCGCGCTTTGGCGACGAGACGGCGCCCACCTCCAACATCATCGTACGCCCGCCTCGCATTTTACCCATTGATTATCGCAAATCCGCAATGGCAGCTTGAAAAGCAAGGGTGAAAACATGGTTGGACCGAAACAAATCAATCGATAAGGTTCGACAGGGAACTAAAGTTAAAATTAACTAAAATTTTGCCTTCGATATACTATTGTCGTGCCAATACGACTTTTCAGGAAGTCGCAGATCGACCGGTACAACTCTCATTCCTGGGACTGCACTGGACGATGGGGCAGCCATCCGTGGCAAGGCAAGGATTGGGGGGACCAGAATTGCTCAGAGTCGAAGGCGAGCCGACCGATCCGTCCTTGATGGACAATGTTACACCTCCTGACAGGCCGCCGGAAACGGAGCTTGCTGGCGGTGGCGAAAGGTCCAGGACAATCTTGCGCCTGCTGCTGGCCAGCGCCCTGATGCTCTTTCTTGAACTTGCACTGATCCGCTGGCTCGGCGCGAATGTCGTTCATCTCTCCTACTTTTCGAACTTCATCCTGCTCGGGTCTTTCCTTGGAATCGGCGCCGGTTTTCTCATCAGCAGGAAGAGCTGGTCGATCTGGCCAGCCTCTATGCCCCTGCTCAGCATCCTTGTCGCCGGCGTCCTGCGTTTTCCGGTTACGATCGAACGGAGCGGTTCGGAGATCATCTATTTCACATCGCTCGAGGTAAACGGTCCCCCGGCTTGGCTCGCCCTGCCGGTCATTTTCGTGCTGGTCGCCATCGTTCTGGCAGGACCGGCCGAGGTGGTCGGACGCTGCTTCGGCAAGCTGCCGCCGCTTACCGCGTATCGCTACGATCTCATGGGCTCCCTGATCGGGATCGCAGCCTTCACCGGGCTCAGCTTCCTCCATGCACCTTCCGTCGCCTGGGGCGCGATCGCGTTTCTCGTCTATCTCGTACTGGCGAGCCCCTCTCGCCGCCTCGTCACTTGTGCCTGGGCCCTGGTGCTGGTCGGCAAACTCCTGATGGAGACGATGAACCCGTCCGTCAGCTGGTCGCCCTACTACAAGGTCATGACTGAACCTGTTGGCCCCCCTGAGCAGGGCTTGCTGCTGATTGGCGTCAATGGCGTACCTCATCAGCTCATGGCTCCCGCGAAGTGGAAGCTCGAACAGGGCGAACGGATCTATGAAACGCCCTATCTGCGGCTCCCTTCCAATCCTCTGAAGGATGTCCTGATCGTCGGCGCAGGTTCGGGATCGGACGTTTCCATCGCGCTCACCGAAGGCGCAGGCCACATCGATGCGGTCGATATCGACCCGCGCATCATGGAAATCGGTGCGGAACGGAATCCGGACCGTCCCTACTCGGACAAGCGCGTGGTGCGACACGTCAATGACGGGCGTGCATTCCTGGAAGGTACGGACCGCAAGTACGACCTGATCCTCTTCGCGCTACCTGACTCTCTCACACTGGTCAGCGGTGCTTCCCAGATCCGGCTTGAGTCGTTCCTCTTTACAGAGGAGGCGATGGAGTCCGTGCGTCGGCATCTCAAGCCGGGCGGCAGCTTCGCCATGTACAATTATTACCGCGAAACCTGGCTGATCGACAGACTGGCAGGGACGGTGGCCAAGGCCTTCGGGCACGCGCCGTGCGTCGACACCTTCTCCGGAGCTCAGGCGGTGATCGCGGTCGGTGTCGACAAGGCGGACCAGAGCTGCGCCGGTGTCTGGGCGCCCAAGTCACCCAAAACAGTCATCAAGCCCGCGACCGACGACGCTCCATTCCTCTATTTCAAGGGCGGCGCATTCCCGCAGCTCTACACAGTCACGCTGATCTGCATCCTGCTGGCATCGATCGCCGCCGTGCGCGCACTGGGCGGACCGCTGCGGCCGATGCGCCCTTATGCGGACCTGTTCTTCATGGGCGCGGCATTCCTGCTGCTGGAAACCAAGAACGTGGCGACTTTCGCCCTGCTTTTCGGGACGACCTGGTTCGTCAATGCCCTCGTCTTCTCGGGCGTACTGGTCATTGTCCTGGCGGCAGTCGAAACGACACGCAAATTTCGCACGCCGCCCCTGCCGGTAATCTATGCAGGCATCGCCGCCTCGTTGGCACTGGCGTGGGCAATCCGTCCGGACTGGCTGCTTCCCCTGCCCTTCCTTCCGCGCCTTCTGGCTGCAACGATCCTGGCGTTCCTGCCGATCTACCTCGCCAACGTGGCCTTCGCGAAGCGCTTCCAGAGCTCCTCGGACTCGCAATCCGCCTTTGCTATCAACCTGCTCGGTTCGATCGTCGGCGGATGTCTGGAGTATTCCGCTTTGGTAACGGGCTACAATAACCTGCTTATCGTGACAGGCCTGCTCTATCTGGTGGCATTCCTGCTGATCCCGAAAGCACGCGGAGCCCGCGGCTAACTCGCAGGGACATGGCGGAGGGCGCCGTGCTTCCTGAAAACCTGTTGCGATTGATCGACGTATCGGTTCGAGGGATCTATGGCTTCGCCACTAAAAGACCATACGACTTTCCAAGAGGCGTGAGCGCTTGCTTCCAAAGCACCTTTCCAAACGAGCCCAAAGCTGGACCGCAAGGCCATGGAACGGGCCTGCCAGTTATAGCCCTGACGGCAGCCATACTTTCAGTCCCGGTCAGAAGTTCATCCTGCTCGCAGGGTTCCTGCTGTTGATAGTCCTCCGCTTGCCACAAGTCTGGCAATTTGGACGGTTCTTTTGCGAGGAAGGCACGATCTTCTTCAGCTATGCATGGCATCGCCCGGCTTCCGAGGCGCTGTGGCGGTCTTTCGCCGGCTACACAAACCTTGCTGCCAATGCATCCACGCTGCTGACAGTCGCATTAGTCCGGTCGGGAGCGATCGTCCTCGAAAACGCACCATATGCAACCATGGGCATCGCTACGCTTTTCCAGCTTTTGCCAGCAGCCCTGATCCTTACCGGAAAAGGCACTTGGCTGGACAATAGATCGGCTGTGATTGCCTCTTTACTGATTGTCGCGATCAGTCCGATGACGGAGGAGGTTTTCGCCAACGTCCTGCATATCCAGTTCCACTTGGCCTTGTGCGTGGGCCTGATCCTCGCGCTCGATGTACCGGCTCGTCGGCGCGCCCGAGTTTCTTATGGAGTTTTGCTCTTTCTTGCGCCGCTATGCGGGCCGGGAGCGATCATCCTGTTGCCTCTCTTTTGCCTTCGCGCGCTGACGGACAAAGATGCCGGCCGCATCACGCAGTCCATCCTTCTGGGAACTGCAGCAGCGATTCAACTTCTTTTCTTCTACACGGCCAGTCCCTTGCGCGGAGACTTGCTCGATCCGGTAAGTCTGTTGAATTTGCTGTTCGTCAGACTCGGCGTAATGCCACTGCTCTCTGCTCCGATCGCGAATCTCTACGGGGTACAGGTTTTCGCAGCCTCGCGCGATCAGGGAATTGTCTGGCTTGGCACGACATTGCTTGCTTTCGCTTACTTCGCCGCGCTGCTGGCGTTTGCATCACGGAGCCGTAAGGATCCTGCAATCTGGCTTGTCTCCTCCGGATTGCTGGTCGCCTCCGTTACGTTCGGCGCCGGCATGCTCCCTCTTCCACCCGGCGTCGTCTATTTGTCGACTGCGGCCCAGCGTTACAATTTCGTTCCATTGACGCTGATAGGAATTGGCCTGGTCGCCATGTCCACGCGGGCTTCATCGCACTTTACATGGGTCTTTCGTGGCCTGACCTTCCTTTTCCTGGCATCAGGCGCGCTCACTTACGCTGCGCCCCTCGATGACATGGCGCATGGCCCCGATTGGCGTGATGAAGTTGCCAAGTGGCGTTTAAACAACCAGTACCGTCCCAAAGTCTGGCCGGTGACGTGGGAAGTCGACCTCTCGTCCGATCACCGTCCATGTCCTGCGAAAGCAGACGATTCAGGCGAACTGCTCTACTGCGAAGGGGCATGGACAAGACAGGTGCTGAAAGACAGCGGCGCCCACTGAACCTAGGCAGTCACGACCAGGCGGGCCATGATCGTGCGCAGGCGATAGAGACAGTAAAGCACGACCGCTGCCCCTGCGAGAAGCATGGCCCAGCGCCACGCGTCCAACCCTGCGTCTTCCGGACGCAATCCTTCCTTGCCGAGGGCGCCCAGCGCGACATAGCCCACGAGCGACGGCAAGGAGGCCAGAGTGCCTGCGAGAAAGTCGCGCTGACTGATCCGGGTCAAGCCCAGGCCATAGCTCGTGAGGGCAAAGGGCATGACGGGCGAAATTCTCAGCAGCATGACCATGCGCCAACCTTCGCAAGTCATCGCATGGTCCAAACGCGAGAAAGACGGGTGCCGATGCAGGATCGGCGTAATCCAACGGCGCAGAGCCGTCCGACTGAGCGCAAAAGCGATCCATCCGCCCAACATCGTGCTGGCCACGGAGATTGCGAGCCCCGGTCCAAAACCAAGAAGCGCCCCTGCCATTGCCGCTATGATGGATGCCGGCAGAATGCCGCACGCCGCGACGAGCGTCTGACCGAAGGCGAAGGCAAGCCAATTGCCGGCCATGACAAGCTGAAGATTGGCCAACCATTCATGAATGAGCAGACGCGCGGTCAGCAATTCCCGCTGAAACCTGAAGGCCAGAAAACAGGCACCCGCCAGTACCAGCGCAGCAACGCCGACCGCTTTCTGCAGCAGACCTTGGCTGCCTTCAGTTCCTGGCAACAGCATCAAGGCGCAGGCCTCGCGAATAGTCCTGTTCACGAAGCTGCAGTGTGGCCGCTTCGTCGAAGAAGATCTGCGCCTTCGCCATCTTCCACCGCGACAGACGATAGGAGACCGCCGTTTTGAGAACCTGAAGGCCATAAACGCAACTGCGCTTGAAATTGATGCTCGAGGCTTCGTCGAAATAACGCGTCGGACAGGAAATCTCACCGGTACGAAAGCCGAACCAGGCCGCCTGCGCCAGCATCTGATTGTCGAAAACGAAGTCGTCCGAGCAAGCCTCCAGCGGAAGCTTCTCCAGAACCTCACGGCTCCAGGCGCGATATCCGGTGTGATATTCCGAGAGCTTCTGGCCGAGAAGCAGGTTCTCGACCAGCGTCAGCGCGCGATTGGCAACGTACTTGTAAAGCGGCATGCCTCCCGCAAGTGCCCCCTTGCCCAGGATGCGCGAAGCCAGCACGACATCATAGTGCCCCGAAGCAATCATACTCGCCATCGGCAGGATAAGCTTAGGAGAATACTGATAGTCGGGATGAACCATCACGACGATATCGGCCCCCCGTTCGAGCGCAGCGCGATAGCATGTCTTCTGGTTACCACCGTAGCCGGTGTTCCTGGCGTGCACGATGGTGTGAATGCCAAGGGAGCGGGCAATGGCAGAGGTCTCGTCGGAACTGGCATCGTCCGTAAGGATGACATCGTCCACGATGTCCGCGGGAATCTCCCGAAACGTGCGCATCAAGGTGAGCGCGGCGTTGTAGGCCGGCAGGACTACGGCAATTCGCTTTCCGTCGATCATGGAGCGAAGGATTTGCAGATAATGGTAAAGGAAGCCTTATTTCCTCTGGCGACACCAACAATTGGCGCGGTCCAATCAAAATGAAACTGGCAGGCGATGCAGTGCTGACCCGATCGATCTACCAATTCGACCTGCCGGCAAACAAGAACAGACATCGGGCCTTGCGATCGATTGTAGTGTCCCTGTGCCTGACCAGGTGTTGGATCAGGCACCTTGCAGACCTTGCGATCACAAACTAAGCCAATGATAAGTGTGATATTTTTCCGGGCTGATTTGTCATGATTCCTAGTGCTGGTTCCAATCAGGGGAACCTCGATGCTCATCCATATGCCGAACCGCGCGAGATTTCGTCGCTGGACGAATGCTACTTCTACCATACGATGGACGTTCCGGGACATGGGACGGTCAGGGGAGAGTGGGACCTTCGCCGAGAATGACGGCGATGCATCCCGAGCCGACCGGCGCAAGCATCTGCGCAAGATCAACAACAGCTATTGGCTATGCCACGGAGCATACCGCTCAAATGCGCGAATGGTGAACGGTGTGGTCTACGACATGCCTGCCGCCATCGGCCCAGTCGACGTGGCCGTCTTCGGGAGCATTCTTCTCCATCTGCGCGACCCGTTCCTGGCGTTGGAGAATGCGGCCCGCCTGACACAAGAGACCATGATCGTCTCCGATCTTTCGCCGTTCGGACGCTTCGCTAGCCGCTTCAGGCGCAATCCGCGCTTCATGCCGAACAGTGCAAAACCGGACGGCATCACAGATGGCTGGTTCAGGCTCCCTCCGCTGCTGGTGCAGGAATATCTGGCGATTCTCGGCTTCAAGTACGGCAATCGCACGAGACCAATCTACACAATCGTCGCGCGGCGCTGACGGGACGGAACGCGGGGCTTGCCTACATCAAGCGACCGAACCTTGGCCTGACGGGGCCAAGGTAGCGGCAGTCTTTTCACTTCAGTCCCGCGCTCTGTCACCGAGCGGCCTTGCCCGCAGGATGCGGTCGGACAGGTCGGTGCCTTGTTGCCCGGTGATCTCGACGACGGCCTCGAAGCCCTTGTCTTTCCCGGCGACGGCTGCGAGTCGGTCGGGAAGGTTCGGTGCCGCAAGCAGCGCGGCCAGTCCTCTCAGCCCCGTATCGCGCAGGCCCGCGAGGACCACGACCTTAGCCCCGCCGGGTTCGTTGAACTGGGAGACATAGCCGTAATCCTTGTAATACCGGTTCGAGGCGAGGCTCAGCGCTTCCTCGCTGTGGAAGGACTTCCCGTCATCGATATCGACGATCTCGTCGTAGGTCTCGCCGACCGCGAAATTCGACCCGGCGGAACCGATCGATTCGAGCATGCCCATGCCGCTGAGCAATCCGATGAATACAATGTTGTAATCGCGCAAGGTCTCACTGGTCAGCTGCGAGGCCGGCATGACGCTGACCGGCTTGGCGTGCCGGGCAAGGATCGGCATGACCGCCGACAGGCCGTAGGCGGAGGACACGGGCAGATAATTGAGCCCCATGTCCTCTGACCGCGCGTATCGATCCGGCTCGGACTCCTTCAGAAGCGCGAGGTCCGCTGCCGAATTGACCGAAAAGTCCCGGACGAGCCGGTCGATCTGCGAAAAACGCTGATCGAATTCACCGTAGATGTAGTAATCGCCCAGCACGAGCATGACCGGACGGTCCGAAGCGAGCAGGGGCTGCCAGATGGCATTGGCCCGCTCCGGCGCCGGATCGCCCCGAAGCCACCATCCCGCCATGGCCATCGCCAGCAACGCCAGCACCATCGGGATGGCAAGCCAGCGTGGGAAATTGCGTGGGCGGCCGGGCTCGGCTTCGCGTTCCCGTTCGCGCTCGGGTGCGGATGTCGGTTCGGCCTTCGCCGCCCCCTCCCGGTCAGCGATGAATTGCAGGGCATAGACGCCCGATGGAACCAGCAACCTTCCGGCCCGTGCGGCCGCATCGTGGGATGCATAATGGTCGTCCAGGCGCTTGCGCAGGCGGTGGATGTAGACGCGTACGGTGGCGTCGTCGCCATCGGTATCGACGTGACCGAACACCGTTTCGGCGATCTCCGCCTGCGATGCCGATTCGGCATTGGCGCCCCGCGCGGCGAGGAAATCGAACAGTTCGCGCAGGCGGCCCGATCTTCCGACGACGTTCTTCTCGCGCAGGCGCTCGACTTCGACAGCAAAGGCGCTCCCGCCGCCAGCCCCGTCATCCTTGTCCCGGTGCTCAAATCCAGGCGCCATCCGGCTCCCCCCCCATGTAACGCCCGCGTAACGCGCGGGATTACCGTAATTTACGAACATTGGCGAGCGAAGCCGGATAGCGGTGCCTTCCATCGAGATCAACACAAGTCGGATGATCGTCCGAACGGGAGGAATTCTTGAAATCAGTGATTTACGGCACCTTCGCGGCTGCCGCGGCGATTTGCACGGCCCATGGAACGGCCTTTGCGCAAACGCCGAATGACAATGCGGCGCCGCTCGACAGTGGCCGAACGGCCGAAGAAATCGGTGCTGCCGGTTATTCCGCCGATGCCATCGTGGTCTACGGTCGCAGCGAGCAGCGCATCGGCATCGCCGGCGCCGCCAGCGAAGGCGCGGTGGCCGGCGCCGACATCGAGATCCGACCGCTGCTGCGCCCGGCCGAACTGCTGGAGGCGACGCCCGGGCTGATCGCCACGCAGCATTCGGGCGGCGGCAAGGCGAACCAGTACTTCCTGCGCGGATTCAACCTCGATCACGGTACCGACCTGTCGGTCTCTATCGACGACATGCCGATGAACTTTCGCACCCACGGGCACGGGCAAGGCTATCTCGACGTCAACGGACTGATCCCGGAGGTTGTCGAGCGGGTCGACTATCGCAAGGGGCCGTATCGCGCCGATACCGGCGACTTCAGCTTCGTGGGATCGACGCGGATCACCACGCGCACGCAGATGGCGCCCTTCATCCTCGCCGAGGCAGGTGCATTCAACTATGCCCGCCTTGTCGCAGGCGGTTCGACTGCCATCGGCGCGGGCACCCTGACCATGGCGGGACAGGCCAAGTTCTACGACGGCCCCTGGGAACTGCCCGAGGATTTCAAGGGCTATTCCGGCTTCGTGAAGTACTCCGTCCCGCTGGGCCGGGGCACGTTCCAGGCATCGCTCAACATCTACCACGCGACCTGGGCGCCGACCGAGCAGATCCCCGAGCGCGCGATCGGCACCGACCTTTGCGAGAATGTCTACTGTTCGCTCGACCCCACCCTGCGCGGCTCGACCAAGCGCGAGATCCTCACCCTCGGCTACACCGATGACGACTGGCGCGTGACCGCATGGGGCCAGCATTACGACTGGAGCCTGCTGTCCAACTTCACCTTCTTCCTCGACAATCCGGTCGATGGCGACCAGCTGCGCCAGTACGAGGAGCGCTGGAGCTGGGGTGGCCGCGTGGAACGGCGCGTCGTCGTCAGCGACAGGCTGGAACTGCGCGGCGGCACCGAGCTGCGTCAGGACTCGATCAATCCGGTCGGTCTCGATCATACGATCCGGGGGCAATTCGAGTCCGCCACGACCAGGTTCGACGTGAACGAGACCAGTGCCGGGCTCTATGGCGAGGCGATCTGGCGTCCGGTCGATCGGCTGATGCTCATCGGCGGCCTGAGGGGGGACTGGTATCGCTTCCGCACGACCGACCGGGGCGGCGCCATCGGATGGAGCGGACTGGTCAAGGACAGCAACCTCGGCTTCAAGGCCGGCGTCAACTACGAAATCGCCGACGGACTGGCGCTCTACGCGAACTACGGCGAGGGTTTCCATTCCAACGACGCGCGCGGCGTGACCAATCCGAAGGACCCGGCGCCGGGCATCGTCAAGGGCGACATGGAGGAAGTGGGCGTCAGGATCGAACGCGGCGGCCTGATCCTGACCGGCGTGTACTGGTTCAGTTCGATCGACAGCGAACTGATCTACGTCGGCGATTCCGGCTCGGTCGAACCGAAGGGCCGTGGCCGTCGCCACGGCTATGAGCTGACCGCATTCTGGAAGCCGAATTCATGGCTCGCCCTCGATGCGGTCTGGACCGGATCGCACGCGCGCTACGCCGATCTGCCGAAGGGCGCAAATCACGTCCCCGGTGCGCTCGAAAGCGCGGGAGAACTGGGCCTTTCCGCGGTGTTCCCCGAATTCAACGCGGCACTGCGCTTCCGCTACCTTGGCCCGCACGCGCTCGTCGAAGACAACTCGCGGCGCGGCAACGAAACGCTGCTGGTCAACATGCGTGCCGCCTGGACTCCATCGTTCCTCAAGGGGGTCGAGGTCTATGGCGAACTGCTCAATGCGCTGGGTACGGACGCGCATGACGTCGACTATCAATACGCAACACGCCTCCCCGGCGAACCAGCAGGTGGCGTGGTCGACCTGATCAGCCGGACCGTCGAACCGCGGCAAGTACGACTGGGCGTGAAGAAGACCTTCTGAATCCCTTCCTCCAGCCCGCATCCCACGATGCGGGCTGGTCCAGTCTTCGGGCAGGTTCGCTGATTTCGCCCTACGCTTCCAAGGGTCGTCGGGCGCTCTTTCGCTGCCCGTATCCCCTGATCGCATCCCGGCATGGCAGGCCGTTACAAGCGACTGAAGATAGCCCCGATCAAGTCCCGAACCGTCCGGTCGTATCGTAACGGATCGAGGTATAGGGCAGTTGGACGTAATCCAGAGCCGAATAGGCCGCCTTTGCGAAGCCGGACTCCGAATTGCCGAACAGCAGTTCCCCGACGTTCAGGCCGACGCCGACGAAAACGTGGCGCTTGGGCTCGATGCCAGCCTCGCGGTCCTTGTTGAGGAAATCCGAGGCGTAGTACCCGACCTGAAGGTCCAGGAAACGTAAGGGGGAATGGTTGAACCGCTTGAAACCGGCGCCCTTGATCGAAAACATGAAGCGCTGCTGTTCATAGTGCGGCTTGCCCTCGTAGCTGTAGATGTGCCCGTTGGGCACGATCTCGATCTTGAAGGACACCTTCTCCTTCAGCCCGGGGACCGTGTTGCGCAGGACGGAAAAGCCAGCTCCGGCCAGATTCATCGCAACGTCCTGAACCGACCAGCCACTGTCGGGCTCTATCCCGTCGGAGAACTCGTTGAAGATCATCAGGCCCGAAGCCAGCATCGCCGCTGTCAGCGCGTCTCCTTCCGAGGCATTGGAGCGCCGGTGAATTCGACTGTGCAGGAATTCGGCAAGGAGGTAGGTGTCGAAAGCGTGGGTCAGCTTGTCGACGCCGATGTTGGCCGTGTCCTTACCGAACCAACCCTCGTCCTTGAAATGAAACTCGGTGGTCTCCTTGAACAGCTTCTTGCCGCTCAGGATGCTGAAATAGCCCAGAAACACGAGCGATTCAGTCTTCACAGTCCCCGCTTGCTTCCAGAAGCCGGCGTGCGTGGCATGGTCCTTCGAGACGTGATCGGCCCATCCTTCGCGCTCAATTGAACTTCCTTCGGCTATGCAAGCGCCCGGGCATTCAATTCCATCGGATTGCTCCGGACCATTGCCATCATCGCTTAACGGCAAGGCTTGAGTTTCGGCGGAAGCCAGGTCAGACAAATCCCACTTCCCGAGAGCCTGGCGACTTGAACCTGTGGGGTCCGGCAGAACGCAAACCCCGGTCAGACTTCCTTCCGCGGAACGGCATCGGTGCTGTAATGAAGTCAGAACGACCGGGAATTCTGGCATGGCCGACATTTCTGGCTCGGACTTCGGAGTGCCCGGACCTTCAGGCCAATCTGACGTGATGGTCTGAACATTTCGACCGCTGTTCTCTGCAAATTCGGAGTCAGGGGCGCCACTAACCCTGATGTCCGATTTGAAATCAGCAGCCCATGAGGGAAGTGATGGGCAGCAAACGGCAAGCAGCAATGCCTGCCTGATACGAACGGGCAGAATTGAGCCCTTCCTGTGCCCTGTTCCCATGACGCCTCCCGAAAGTTCAGCACGTTCACCTTGCTGTTTTCGACCGACTCAATTCGACCAATACTACTCGACAATCTACTCCAGGTAATCGGTAATTCTTACCAGATCACGGGTGATGGGGGTTGGCGTCGCACCTGATGCAAGTGACGGTGGCGAAAGTCGGCGCGTGTTGGTCTATCGCGGCAACTCCGCCACACCTGCGCTCTCAGGATTCTAATTTTCTTTCACGCCGCACCGCAAGCCAAAGCGCGCAATTGCAGGAGCTGTCAGATAGAAGTTGCGAATTGAACGCATCCGATGCAAATTGCCGCCCACAACGTTCAAAATTTCCCTGCGGAGGACATGTGAGTTCAATCGGTTCCCAGATCGGCGATCTTGCTCAAGCTGGTGAGAAGATGATCGAGCGTCTCCGGCGCAAGGCGTTCTTGCCTGAAAGCCGCAAGGGGCTCAACGTGCGTTTCGGCATTGCCGAGGCAGCGCAGTTGCTTGGCTGTTCGACCAACCGCATCCGTATGGCCGAGGACGACGGGCGACTGCCCCCTCCCCCCGCGAGCGAGAACGGGCGCAGGGTCGGCTATACGGTCGAGGAGCTGCTGCACATGCGCGAGGTGCTGGGCGCCTCCCCTGCCCGCGCGCCGCTCGACGTTCCGGCGATGATCGCGGTGCAGAACTTCAAGGGCGGCGTCGGCAAGTCGACCGTGACCACCCACCTCGCCCACTATTTCGCGGTGCAGGGCTACCGCGTCCTCGTTGTCGACTGCGACAGCCAGGCGACGACCACGACGCTGTTCGGCTTCAACCCGCATTTCAACATCACCCGAGAGGAAACGCTTTACCCCTACCTTTCGATCGATCCGACCCAGGCCGACCTGCTCTATGCGGTCAAGCACACGCCCTGGCCCAATGTCGATCTCATCCCTTCGAACCTCGAACTGTTCGACGTCGAGTACGAACTGGCGGCCGCAGGGGCGGACGGACAATCGGTTCTGGCAGCGCGTTTTCGCAAGCTGAAACAAGGTCTTATGGACCTTGCACGCGATTATGACGTCGTCATTCTCGATCCCCCGCCAGCGCTCGGCACGATCAGCCTTGCGGTGATGCAGGCGGCCAATGCCCTGCTCGTGCCGCTGGCGGCGACGACGCCCGACTTCTGCTCGACGGTCCAGTTCCTCTCGATGATGGACCAGGTCCTCGACCAGCTGACCGACGCGGGAATTGCCGTCGACTACAGCTTCGTGCGGCTGATCTGCTCCAAGTTCGACCAGGGCGATCCCAGCCACGAGATGGTGCGCACGATCATGGAGCAGGCTTTCGGCCCTGCCCTCCTTCCGGTTCCGATCCTCGAGAGCGCCGAAATCAGCCACGCCGCGCTGCGCATGATGACGGTCTACGAGCTGGAAAAGCCGATCGGCACACCGCGTACCCACAAGCGCTGCCGCGCCAATCTCGACGAAGCGCTCGGCCAGATCGAGCAGCTCGTGCGGACCGGTTGGGGCCGGTCGCAACGCATCGACGAGGAGCTGCTGGTCAATGGCTAGGCCCCTGCCCTTGGGATTGATGGAGCAAAAGGACTTTCCTACAAGGTTTGTTCACCATATGTTCCAGACCTCCTCCCTGCCAAGCCCTTTTTCCGCGCGTTGCCCGAGGTAAACCATGGCCCGCAAGCAATCCGATTATCTCGCCGCCCTGCTCTCTGACGAAGAGGAGGCCGCACCCGCGACTGGAGCTTCGCAAGAGGCATCGTCCTCCCCTGCCCCGGCGGAGCGAGCGCCTCGGTCCGAGCGCGCCCGCGGAACGACGCTACTGGGCCGCGAAAGTGCGCTGGCCCGCGTGGCAACCGGCGAAGTGCGGCAGGTCACGCAATTGCTGCTCGATCCCGCGCGCGTCCGCGTGTGGGAAGGCAATGCCCGCAGCTATGCCCATCTCTCCGAGGAGTCCTGCCGCGAGCTGATCGATTCCATCATTGCCGAAGGCGGGCAGAAAGTGCCCGCAGTGGTGCGGCGGATCGAGGGCGACCCCGAGCACGACTACGAGGTCATCGCGGGCACGCGGCGACATTGGTCGATCTCGTGGCTACGCGCCCACTCCTACCCGGACATGCAGTTCGTGGCGCAAGTCGCGCAGCTCGATGACGAAGCCGCCTTCCGGCTTGCCGATCTTGAGAACCGCGCGCGCAAGGACGTCTCCGACCTCGAGCGCGCGCGCAACTATGCCGCAGCGCTCAAGGATCACTACGGCAACCACATGACCCGCATGGCCGAGCGCCTCAAGCTGTCCAAGGGATGGCTGTCGAAGATGCTCAAGGTCGCAGGCATTCCCGATGCGGTTTTGGCCGCCTTCGCCTCGCCGGCCGACGTCCAGCTCAAGCCTGCCTATCCGCTGGCCCAGATGCTCGACGACAAGGACAAGGCCCCGGCGATCCGCAAGGAGGCCACGCGCCTTGCCCGCGAACAGGAGGTCCGTCGCGCTTCGGGCCGCCCTGCCCTGCCCGCCGCCGACGTGCTCAAGGCGCTGCTTGCCGCGCCGGATGCCGAACAGGTCAAGGCCGAGCCTCTCGTCGTCAGCTCCTCCCGTGGCCGACCGCTGGTCAGCGTGCAGACTTCGAACCGGCAGGGTGTGACCCTGCGGCTTCACGCCGGCTCGGGCGCCGATCCGGAAGAAGTGCTCGCCGCCGTGCGCGAAGCTCTCGACAGGCTCGAGAACGAAGGCCGAGGGCTGCAGCGGTGAACGGCTGCTATAGCGGGATGGGCGGTGGCGAGCTACCGCCTGCCCCCCTGCCCTCTGCTAATCTGACCGTGGTCGGCGCGCGTGTTTCCCCGGGGAAACATCTGCGATGAGCCGCGCGCGCAAAGCTGCTGTCACCGAGCAGTTCGACCTGTTCCTGCCCTATATTGCCGACCTGCCCTTGCGCGACCAGCGCGAGATGATGGAGCGGCCCTTCTTCAGCCTGGCAAAGTCGAAACGGGTGAAGCCGATCGACTACACGAGCCCCGACGGGAAGTTGTGGGTGCACGTCTCGGCCAATCCCGATTACGGCATGGCGACGATCTGGGATGCCGACATCCTGATCTACTGCGCCAGCGTGCTGGCCGACATGGCACGGCGCGGCGTCAACGATGTCCCGCGCAAGCTGCACATCATGCCCTACGACCTCTTGCGGGCGATCGGACGACCGACCACCGGGCGCGCTTACGAACTGCTGGGACAGGCGCTCGACCGTCTCGTTTCGACCACGATCAAGACCAACATCCGCGCCGAGAACCGCCGCGAGGCTACCTTCTCCTGGCTCGATGGCTGGACCCAGCTCGTCGACGAGCGCACCGAGCGTTCGCGCGGCATGACGCTGGAACTGTCAAACTGGTTCTGGGAAGGGGTGATGATGAAGGGCGGGGTCCTCTCGATCGACCGCGCCTACTTCGACATCACCGGCGGCCGCGAGCGTTGGCTCTACCGCGTCGCGCGCAAGCACGCAGGCGGGGCTGGCGAGGCCGGCTTTGCGATCTCCATGCCCGTGCTGTTCGAGAAGTCCGGCGCCGAAGGGCAATATCGCCGCTTCAAGTTCGAACTGCTCAAGCTCGCCGAAAAAAACGAGCTGCCCGGTTACGGACTGTCCGTCGAAACGGCCAAGGACGGCGAACCGATGCTGCGCATGCGCCGCATCGACGGGAAGGGCGGGGCGGAAGCATACCTGCCTGCCAATCCCACCGAGCCGGATGTTTCCCCGGGGAAACACACCACGCCCGAGCCAGAAGCAGCGTCCGTCAAACCAGTTCAGGCCGAAACCGGGCAGGGCAGGGGCCAGGGCGGAAAGCCAGCGGCATCGCCTGCTCCACAGGTGGACGTCATCGATGCCCGCAAGCTGATCCGCTCGACCGTGGCGGGCCTTTCCGATGCGGCGACGCGCGGCTTCATGACCGACGAGACGATCGATTATCTGCGCCAGAACTGTCCGGGGTGGGATCTTCATGCCCTCCACGCCGAGTTCGAACGCTGGGTCAACGCCTCGCCCGAACGGACCCCGGCCGACTGGCAGCGCGCCTTCATCGGATGGGTCAAGCGCCATCACGAAAAGCACCGGCACACCTTGCGCGGGTGAGACGCAGAACGCGAGGGGAAGGCGTCTTGCAGATACCCAGCCTGACCCTCGCACGCTGCATGTCCTCGCACGCTGCCCGTCACGCCTTGCCGAGAACACCTGCACTCCGGTCTTCCTCCACGTCATGGGCGAGACGGCAAGACCGTCAAGGCATTCCTCAACGTTCCAAGCGCGTGGATGCGAAGGCCCGTTCCGTCTCGTCGGGACAGCCTGCGCCACGTTCTCGTGCCTTTGCGAAAGGGTACGCCAACGCCCCGCTCACGACAGGAATCCGCACCCCGTTCCCGAAGTGTCGCGTCGGGATCGCTCCATGTCGGACAATGGAGAGACTTCAGGGAGACTTGCACCGGGTTTGAACGTCGTTTCCCGACAAGGTCCAAAAAGAGATTCAAAAAATGGGCCTCGAGCCGGGTCTTCGACACTCCGGGAACGCTCTGAACCCGGGCTTCGACCCTTCGGGAACAGCCCAACGACCTTTCGGGAACGGGGGCCCCGACATTTCAGGAACGGATCGACGATCCAACGGGAACGGCCTGCAGAGTGCGACTCGCCTGATTCAGACAGGCTTCGCCCCAAGCGCGCTCCTCTAACCTTGTAACAGATTCCCTAAATACCATTCTAACCGGCAGGAAGCCTGTGGTCTGGTTTGAAAAGAGGAAAGGCCAGGTCTCGCCCCGGTTCCGGCCAAAGCGCCTATTGGCAAGCCTTGGGCGTCAAACGTCCCGCCCTCTCCGCAATGACCTGTGACAGTTCACCGGGCACGCCTGCATCCACCAGACCGGGCGCCTGAACGCCATTGCCGATCGCGGCCGTGTCCATGGCGTGCCCTCAATTGTCCCGTTCAGGAAAGTTGATGCGTCACGGCAGCGTGAGTTGGGAAAATGACCCGAACAGGAAAGTGAAACAATCATCTGGAGGTCTGCAGTGCCGCGCAAACACGTCCGCAGACCCGAGCCCAGGAAGGAAGGGAAGAAGGCCCGTCGGCAAGGCAGGTCGAATGAAATTCAGGACTGAGCCGCGTGCTTTGCCCCGGGGCGGCTCACCCAGAAAGCACACAGAATATGAAGCAGATGAAATTGGGCTCCGCAGGCGAAGATGTACGCTTGATGCCCTGGACTACCCAGCAGGTGCGCAACCGCATGGCGGCGCTGGCCTTGGCCATCGGGGCTGAAATCGATCCGGAGGCGAGCGAACGGCATCGATCTCTCGCCGGAACTATCGTCATGCCTTTCGCGCGGCTGCTCATCTTCGAGGCAGGCTTCTGACTATGGCGCGCAAACATATGATGAAACTGGCCGCTGCGACGCCGGAAGTCGCCGCTGACAAGGCCGGCGCCACGCTCAAGTCGTTCTCGAAAGGCGACCGGGACCGTCCCGGCTTTTCGTTCACGCGCTACTGGTGGCTGGGGGAGGGGGGCCGGGAAGGGATCGCGCCCTGGGTCCGAAGGAAACTCAAACCGGGTGACGATCCGAAATTCGGTCACACCGCGCGCAGCGAGGTGCTGCTGCCGGCCAGTGCTCCGGGCGACTATGCCAGCATCGAGTTCCTGCTGCAGCGCTTCGATGACACTCTGCCGCCGTTCGAGAGCCATGCCATGGTGCAGGCGAAGATCACGCTTGACGATAGCGAGCCGTGACACGTGGGCTACGAACGTGTCCGGGCTTTTGCGCGGGACCACTTCGCCGGCCGATTTCCCGTCGTCCTTGTCGCTCTCATTCCCGGCACTGCGGGTCCGGAAGGCAATGGCAGCGATGTTCATCGCATCGTCCTTTCACGGATTTCTTCCTTTCTCCGTCCCTGCGTTCGGCCTTGGAGGCGTTCGAAAGAGGGGAGGGTGCCCCTGCGGGCCTTGGCCTTCTTCGCACGGTACGCGGAGAACCGTTCCTGTACTGCGGCCATGGACTGGAGGTCGCAACTGCCCCCCAACCATGGCGCGCTCTTCACCAACAAGGAGGATTGGCACGATGAAGAATGCAGCAGACAGTCTGGTCGAGAACATCGCCATGCGCGACGGCGTTCCGCCGGGATGGCGCAGACTCTACGATCGGCTCATCGTCGATCTCTACCGGCTCGATTGCGCTGCAGAGGTTACCGCCGCGCGTGCACATCGAGGCGAACTCGAAGTCACCTTGGCTTCACACGCTGCGATGCTGGCGGGCGTCGATCGTCTGATTGACGCTGCAAGGCGCGCATCAGCTGCACTTTGTGAAGAGTGCGGCGCGGTTGCGTCACTCCATTATGGCAATGGCACGGTCAGAAGCCTGTGTGGCCCGCATTGCCGTCTGGAGTTGGCCGTACAGGCTGCAACAGAGCGCCTCTTCGAAGGTGAGCGGGCCGAAGCCCTGCGTTGGGTGGATGCCTTTGCCTTCGCGCTGGGAGAGGCGCCTGGCGAGCGCGCCATGCGTTCGCAGCAGGGTCTCGAGGAAGTCCTCGCCCTGATCCGGCGGATCGAGTCTGGTGTCTATTGCTGATGGGGCTCGCAACCTGGCCTTGCTCCTGAAGTATAGCGAATGACAAATAGCTATACACCCTCTGGTATGCGTGCTTTTCACGATATTTCCATAATCGGACTTTATGGTAAAATCTATGTTGCCGAAAGCCATGTTTTTGGTCATTTTCGCCCCATGAAATCCGCCGTGACCCCTGATGCTGGTTGAGCCTGGGAACCCGTTCCCGTCATCGGTCGAACTGGTCCTCAAAGCCCACGCGCCGCTGATCGACACGCGCCGGGCCAGTGTGATCGCGCTCGAGGCGGCGGTTTCGGCTATGGCGCCTGCGACCCGCGCGGCGATCACGGCTGACCTCAAGTGCTTTCTCGCCTGGTGCGCCCAGCAGCGGCCCGCGGTGCAGGCCGTGCCCGCGAGCCCCGAGACGCTCGTTCACTACCTGCGCTGGCTCTCGGCCGGCTCGCAAGTTCGGGCCCCGGCCAAGCCGGCGACGCTGGCGCGCCGGATCGCCTCGATCGCCCGGATCCACCGGGTCCTCGGTTTCGGGGAGAGCGAACCGCTACCGACGCAAGCCGGAATGGTGCGCGATACGCTGAAGGGCATTCGGCGCCAAAGGCCCGAAAAGCAGCGTCAGGCTGCGCCGCTGCGCTTCGGCCAATCGATGGCGGACGGACAGGCCGCGCCGGACGGCGTGACCGTCCAGGCGCTGCTCGCCACCTGCGGCAGAGGCATACAGGACTTGCGTGACGCGGCGCTCATCAGTCTGGCTTACGATGCAGGCCTGCGCGTCTCCGAACTGGTGGCGTGTCAGGTCGCCGATCTGACCCGGGTGGGAGACGGCAGCGGCCGCCTGCACATCGCGCGTTCCAAGACGGACCAGACAGGAGAGGGCACGCTGGCCTGGATTTCCCCAGATACCATGGCACGCCTCTTGGCTTGGCAGGCGGCGGCAGGAATTCTGGAAGGCCCGGTGTTCCGGCGGATCCATGTGCTGACCGGGCGGCCGGACGCGGCCGGGCAACAGACGGTGCGGAATTATGTCGGCGACAGGCCGCTCACCCGGCAGGGCGTGGTCGCCATCCTGCGGCGCAGGGCCATCGCGGCGATCGAGCTCGGCCATGTTCAACTCGAACCCGGTCGAAAGGAGGATGTGATCCGGTCCTTGAGCGCGCACTCGTTCCGCGTGGGCCTCACACAGGACCTGTTCGCCGCCGGTGAGGACGGTGCGGGCATCGCGCTGGCGCTGCGCTGGTCCTCGCCCGGCACCGCGCTGCATTATGCGCGCGAACTGGCGGTCGGCAGCAACGCCGTAGCCCGCGTCCTGGGCAAGATGCGTGCGGCGGACCTGGAGCCGGGGTAGCAACGCGGTCAGAAAGCCGCCCGATGCGTGCCTGTGCGCCCCTCCCGATATGCTGTGCACGTACGTAGATTCGCACCATAATAGGGTCTTCACCGGCCCGTGATTTCGAGGATGGCATCCATGCCTTCCCCTTCCCGGCGCCAACAGCGCGCTATCACCATTCGCTCGGATCACGAGCTGGCACGCCTGGCGCTCCTCACCCGCGATGGGCGCAGCCAGATGCAGGTCATCGAGGAAGTGCTCGATCGTATGCCCTTGCCCAAACCTCTTTCTGACAAGCAGGAACGGCGGGCCCACATCGAAGCGATTCTTGCGAAGGTGCCGAAGCGCACATACCGCCACCATGGCGTAGATCGATGCGGAACTGTACGATAAGAATGGATTGCCGCGGTGATTGTGACACCTCAGCGCTGATCGCCGTGCTGCTCGGGGAAGAGGGCGACGACCGTATTCTCGATACGCTGGACGAGGAAACCGGCTTCCTGCCCGCGCCGGCGCTCGCGGAATTCACGGAAATTGCGTCCGTCCGTCGGCGCCTGAGTCAACTCTGGAACGAGAAGGCGAGCCTAGAAACGGGATTGGCGGCCATTGATAAGGTGGTCGCGCAGCCAGCTTCCTTCGCGAATGCAACAGTGACCAACAAGTCTCCATCGTCGCCAATGGTCGCCCTGTTGCGCAGCCTGTTCAAAGGCTGATCCGATGTCTTACCGTTGCGTTGGGAAAACCACAATTCGGCACGCGCGGACTATTCGCGGGCTTGCGCCAACGAATGGGCGCGGGGCATCTGCGCCAAGCCGAAGGTGAAATGCCGACAATGCCCGCATCAGGCATTCATGGAGACAGTTCCGGCTGAGTGTGAAATCGTGCGTTAAGGTCAGGCGGCACCCACTTCACGACGCATCGGATGTTTCAATCCTGTAGCGGCGGCCATTGCCGGGCCGTGTGGATCACAACCAATATCCAAACCATGTCACCTAGCTACCTCGTAGACGATTCGATAGTTGCGGTGCGGCGTCAGTTCGCGTGTCCCGGCAACCGTGCCAACATGGCCGAGCATCGGGAAATCTGCCAGCTTGGCAACGGCATCACTGAATAGTTGATCAATGCGCAGGGCCGCAGCAGAATCGCGCTCTATGAGATAGTCCCAGATCGCGGTGCGATCCTGCTGGGCCTGCGGCGTCCAGATGATTTTCACGAATGGGCGGCGCGCCGCGCGGCAAAGGCCGCTTCGACCTCTTCATTCGACTGGCCAAGTCCGTCTTGCATCGAGGCGCGGGCTACTTCAACCTTGCGCCGCAGGAAGGCGTCATGCTCGCGCTGCGCGCGTTGCTGCTGGACGAACGCGCGCATGAATTCGCGGACCACCTGCGAAGCTGAGCGATGACTGGCCTCAGCTTCGGCCATGAACTCGGCCCGCAGATCTGCTTCCAGCTTCATCGTGAACACAGCGGTTTTCAAGGGAGTTTCTCCACAAGGTACTTACGTTGTATATACCAACCACGCCGGAGCTAGGTCAAGTTGAGGGCATAGCGTGGATGGTACGCTAAACAACGCTATGGGCGAACAATCAGCGAACGCTTAGGCGACGCGGCTATCCGGTGGCAGATTGAGGGACTTGCGGCCAGCGGAGGCGGTTGCGCGATCCCAGAGGAAATCGCCGGAAAATGCAATATGCTCCCAGCCTACCGGAAATGCTGGGCGGCGGCATCCACGCAGATCGTGTTCCAGTAGACGATCGTCGCGATTTCCCAGAGCCGCCGGTTGATCTTGCGGTCATTGCGCACGACGATTTTGCGCCATTCCTTGCGGAATGGGCATCGGAGCGTCGGCAGGCAGATCGCGTTTGCCCGACCATTTTAGGTTACGCAGCATTTCGATGGCAGCTAGCGCTTTCGCACTGCCCTTTCCAGCTCTGAACTGGAGCGCCTCAAGCAGGTCGGGAGCGAACTTACGCAGTGTCGCATAGCGATCGGCCGCGACAGTCAGCGGATCAAGGCTGACGGTATCCGCGATCGTCGCCACTTCCGGCCTCGCGTTAAGGAGGGTGCCACCCGACCGACGCGTCCAGATCCTCTACGGATCTTCGCCGGTATCAACCGCATCGGTCAACGCGTCGATCGTCCTACGAAAGATTAGCATCAGTCGCGCTCCATTCTTCGACGTGGTGGCATAGCTGCGCGCCTGGACGTTCTTCTCGCGGGCGAAGCAGCCCTCGTGCTGGACAAGATGCGCGGCGCGGGGAAGGTAGAGTAGGGCGCAATGATCCGTTCTCGGGTCGGTACGCCTTGCCGGTCGGGCGCGGGCTCAGCCGAAACTGACAGTTAGGGACCGCGCCGGCGCCGGGGCAATCAATGGTCCGGTTGCGACGACCTCGGCATGCCCAGTTATTCGCTTCGACAGATAGACACCGTGCGCGATCTCAATGGCGACGGACGGCGCCCGGCCAGACATCACCGGCGGCCGTGGCCAGTTTCCGAATCTACTTTTCTACGCGAAGACGGACGACGCATTGCGGGACCGGGTGGCCTTAGAAAGACTTGCGCAGGGACACGCCCGCGGAAACCGTGTTGCCGACCAAAGCACTGAAGCGCCTGGTGCCGTACAGGTCCAGTGCAAGGTTGTCGGTCAATTGCATGTTCGCGGTAGCGCCGACTTCGAACCAGCCATCAGCAACGTGCTTGCTCCCCAGCGAGCCGGGGACGAGCGACCCGGCTTCCTCGACGGGCGGTCCGAAACGCAACTGCGAGACCGCGTTACTTGTCCAGTTCCGGGATAACGACAGGCCGATATAGTGGCGGCGGGATGCGCCGAAGGCATGATCCACGCGAACCGTTGCGGTGCCCGACCACGTCGGCTCATCGGTTTCGAGATCGACGAGGTCGATCCCGGTCGGGGCCGGGCGCAGCAGCTTGCCGTGGGCGAATGAGCCCGCAACCGTTGATGTCAGATACCAGTTCGGCGCCAGAGTGACGATGCGGCCGAAGTCGCCACCGAGGGCGTAATAATCGCTCGCAGTCGGTCCCGTGCTTTTGCGCTGGCCTGCGCTGCTGTCTATGTCGCCATAGACCTGGCGACCATAACTGACCCAACCGTCAATCACCCAATTGTCGAAATTCCCGCCGGTCCCGATCGTTCCCACGTAATAGTTGGAGGGCAGGGCGGTGTCGGCCTGCAACAGCGTTCCATGATAGCGCATGAAACTGGCACGCACATACCCGCGGCCGACGCTGCGGGTGAGCGACAGCGCCCGGTAGCTGCCGTCAGGCCCATCGTCGAGGGTTGAGATCCCGGCCGATGCCGAAGCCGACCAGAGATGGACCGACGTGCTTTCCACGTCCGGCAAAGGCTGGACTTCGGTCTTCGCGCAAGAAGTCTCTTCGACATTACCGCAAGCCACCTCCTGTGCCCGCACGGCAAGCGGTAGCGTGGTAGCAGCGGCGGCAAGCAGGAGTTGCACGAACTTGCGAATGATCAGGCTGCCTTGCGAAGAACGGGATTGGCGGCCACCGGCACGGATACGCGGGCGGTGAAACCGTCGGCCCCATGCGCGAAACTGACGTCGCCACCATGGGCTCGGGCGATGGAGCGGCATACGGCAAGGCCGAGGCCGCTGCCGGTGCGGCCGGACTTGCGGGCCGCTTCGCTGCGGTAAAAGGGCTCGAAAGCACGGTCGAACTCGTCCTCGGGAATGCCCGGGCCGGTGTCGACGATTTCGGCAATGGCCTCGTCGCCGGAGAGACGAACCCGCACGCGCGCGCGTTCGCCGTACTTCACCGCGTTCTCCAGCAGGTTGCCCAGCAGTCGCCTCATGCCGACCGGGTCAATCTCGACCGGGATATGGGCGTTCTGCTCGATTTCCACATCGCCGCCCACGAGCTGGGCATCGGCGACGCTGCCGGCGATCAGTTCGGCAAAGTCGAGATGTTCGCGCGGGCCAGGGGTCGAGGCGTCGCGGATGAAGGTGATGACCTGGCTGATCATCTGCTCCATCTCGGTGACTTCCTTGAGCAAGCCTTCGCGCTGTTCGTCCGCGACGTCCTCGATACGGAAACGCAGGCGGGTGAGCGGCGTGCGCAAGTCGTGGCTGATCGCGCCGACCATGGCGGTCCTGTCGTCGACGAACGCGCGCAGGCGGTAACGCATCTGATTGAACGCATTGGCGGCGCGGCCGATTTCGGCCGGACCCGAGAGGGGCAGGATCGTAGCGGAAGGGTCGCGGCCCAGTTGTTCGGCGGCCTTGGCGAAATCGCGTAGGGGATCGACGATGCGCCGCGCGAAGAGCCAGGCGAGCGGGCTGACGATCGCGAGCGAAAGCAGGAACCAGAGCGTGACCCGCTTCTGCCAGCTGTTCGGGAACGGCTCGGCGCGCGGTGCAACGGCAAGCCAGTGTCCGTCAGGCTGGCGCGCGGCCGCCACGAAGTCCCCCTCGATGAACGGCGGCGATGCGGCATCAAACAGCGAACTGCGGGTGCGCCGGAAAGGGATCGGCTGCGGTTCGGCCGTAGCGGTGCCGGGTGTGTGCTGCTGCCGCTGCGAAGGCACTCGACTTGCGAGATCGACAGTCGGCGCGGTGGCAAGTGGGCTGGGCACTGCAGGGGCCAGGCCCGGCTCTGCGCGTGGCGCAAGTAGGCTGGTATCGGGCGCCGCAGTCGGTTTTGGTGTTGGCTGGACAGCGACTTTCGGGGTGCTGCTGCGTGGAATGGCGGTGACCGCGGGCAAAGCGTTGCCTGCCGGGGTGATTGGGCCCTTCATTCCGCCTGGTACCAACATGCGGGGTGCTGGTTGGCTTGTCGTGGGCTGACTTGCCGGGAATTGACCGCTCGGGGGCTGACTGGGGCGATTGCCCTGTCCGGCAGAGCCGGTAGCAGCGCCGCCGCCCGGGCCGGATGGGATTTGCACTGGTCCCGAAGCAGGGCCGGGGCTGCTTCCCACGGCGCCGTTTCTGGGCAGCGCTCCTCCTGGAAGGCCCTGGATGCTGCCCGATGCTGTGCTTCCCGCGGGGGGTGAGGGAAGGCGCGGCGGTGAGCCAGCGGGCATGGCGGGGCCATGAGGAATGGAACCTCCTGGCGGCATTCCGCCGGGAAAGCCACCGCCGGGCATGCCGCCTGCCGAAGGAGCGCCGCCCGGTGGGGGGCCGCCGGGGATCGACTGGGCCTGTGCCTCTTCGATCAGAAGGCCGGGAAAGATGCTGCTCTGCGCCGATTGCACAACTGCCAGCGGTGAGTGGGCATCGGGAGGCACGGCCACGCCGCCGACCGGCAATTGGGTGTAGAAGGCGAGTACGACGTCTCCGGGCTGGCGCCCCAAACGTCGTGCAAGGGCTTGGCGTGAGGATTCGGATACGAGCCAGCCCTGTCCCGAAACGTCGGGCGGACCGTCCATGCTCTTGCGTTCAAGCCGTTCGCCGGCGTCCTTGCCGGTGAGCGCCGCGGCCACTTCAACGAGGTCCCAGCGCGCTGTGGGACTTGGCGGCAGGATGACCGTGAGCGCTAGCGTCACGAGCTGCGCGCCGATCAGGGCGCACACGATGATGGCGATCATCTGCATCGCCAGGGGCAGGCCGAACCGGCGCGGTAGGCTGGGAGGGGTCATGGAGCGGCCATTGCCACGCCAATCGGACAATTTCGAGGCGCGATGCCTGCGGCAAGGCGATGGGGTAAACTGGATTGCGGAACGGGACCGGGAGAGAGGGACACTTCCCTTCCGTTCCCGTTCCGCGTTCCCGTCGCTGCGCCTGCCTTGCGGCAGGTTGGGTGACGGGAACGGTCACCTCGTGAATGACATGTCTCGCGGGCAAGGACCCGCAAGGCCCGGTTTAGAACGAATCTGCCCGAGCGATGATGTCGCGCGTAAAAGTATTGCCGCGGCGGCAAGTACAACTGAAATATTATAGTTCCGGGACCGTCGAATTGCAGGGCGGGTGCGACTGAATGACCTGCATGTTCGACGGTCCCGGCACCGTCCGGCACCTTGGCGGTGGTGCGCTGGTCGGCGTCGCCGATCATTCCGGGCGTAAACGACTTCGCATCGGGCACGACGGGGGACGCCGAATGGAGAGCGAAGTCACCTGCCTGAAACGACCATTGGCTGGGTGAACCTTTCATGCCGGATAAGTGGGTGAGCCAGTTTGCGCTCGGATTTCAGCGAATTTGCAACGGTGTTTCAGGGCTGTCGCAACCTGTAACCATCACTGAAATTCAGGGGGAACACAGGCTTTCTAATCCCTCGGGATGATCCTAGAACAACCTGCGATGGACCTTCAGACCCGTATCCTCATCGTTGATGACGACGAGGGCATCCGTTCGTTGATCGGCGATTTTCTCGCCAAGCACGGCTATGACACGATAACGGCCGGTGAGCCGGCGGAGATGCGTGAAATCCTCGCGCGCGAGAGCATCGACCTCATCGTCCTCGATGTGATGATGCCGCGCGAGGACGGCCTTACCGCCTTGCGCAACCTCGGCGCCGACGCGCCGCCGGTGATCATGCTCAGCGCGGTGGGCAGCGATGTCGATCGCATCGTCGGGCTGGAGATGGGCGCGGACGACTACCTCGCCAAGCCCTGCAATCCGCGAGAACTGTTGGCGCGTATCCGCACCGTCCTGCGCCGCCGCGTGGCTGTAGGTCCGGTCGGTGAAGCCGCTGCGGACGAGGGCGATGCCAGTTCGGGAGACTGCCTGTTCTTCGCCGGTTGGCGCATGGACCTGGGCCTGCGGCTGCTGTTCGATCCCGTCGGAAAGCTCATTTCGCTTTCCGACGGGGAGTTCCGCCTGCTGAGGGCCTTTGCAGAGCATCCGCGCCGGGTTCTTACCCGCGACCAGTTGCTCGACTGGTCGCGCGGAGAGGACAGCGATCACTACGACCGGGCCATCGACGTGCAGCTCAGCCGCCTGCGCCGCAAGATATCCGATGGCGACGGCGGTTCGGAGATCATCCGTACCGTGCGCAACGAGGGGTATCTCTTCGTCCCGCCGGTTTCTGCTAACGCTTGAGCTGACTGCTGGCTGCGCGCGACCTCTGACGGGGTGCGGCAACCTTGCGAAATTCGCCTGAAATCTCGCTGAAATCTCAGGGCAACCGCCACTGTCCAGATGCATTTGCGACGCCCCGTTCCGGTCATGAGCGGATGGGCGCGCAAGAAGCACGATGGAGGTTTGTTTGGAGCAGCATGGGCATGGATTGGCGGAAGACCTCGAAGTCATCCGCAGGCAACTGATCGGGCGCCGCCGTGCGCTGGGCTTCCTGGCAAGTGCAGGGACTGCCACCCTCGTGGCCGCCTGCGGTGGGAGCGATGACAGCTCCTCCAGTTCGACCACGGGCACATCGACATCTTCGTCGAGTTCGTCGTCCAGTTCCTCTTCGACTTCGTCTTCGAACGGCAGCACCGCTTCGAGCTGCGTGGCCGATCCTACCGAGACCAATGGTCCTTATCCGGCGGACGGTACGAACACCTCCGGTGGATCGACCTCGAACGTTTTGCAGTCGAGCGGGATCGAGCGCTCGGATATCAGATCGAGTTTCATCGGCTCGACGACGACCGCCGATGGTGTCCAGCTCGATCTCGAGCTTCAGCTGGTGGATGTGAACACCGGATGCGCCCCGATTGAAGGTGCGGCCATCTACATCTGGCATTGCGATGCCGATGGGCGCTATTCACTCTATTCGAGCGTGGTGACCACCGAGAGCTATCTGCGCGGTGTCCAGGTTACCGACTCCGATGGCAAGGTCACTTTCACAACGATCTATCCTGCGTGCTACTCGGGTCGCTGGCCGCACATCCATTTCGAGGTGTTCCTCGATGGTCTGACTTCGGCGAGCACCGGCAGGACTGCCGACCTTATTTCGCAGATCGCCATGCCGGCTGCCAATAACACCGCGGTCTTTTCCGGCGACACGCGCTACACCTCCAGCATCGCTAACTACAACGCGATCTCGCTCTCTTCCGACAATGTGTTCGGGGACAATTCCTCGGCCCAGTTGGCTCAGATGACGCCATCGCTCTCGGGCAGCGTGACGGCCGGCTACTCAGGCACCAACGTGATCGGGATTGCCGTCTAATCTCCTCCCGATCGCGGGAGGGGCAGCCTCTCGCGCAATCATCCTTTTCGACAAGAGACCCAATTCCATGTCATCCCTGAAGAATTCCACCAGCCTTGGTGCGCTGGTCCTGGCGTTGTGCAGTCAACCCGCGATGGCCGCCACCACGATCAAGACCGACACGACCAGCGCCCTTGCGACCTCTGGCGCCGGCGACGTGACGGTGACCGAAGATGGCACCATTACCCTGGCAAGTGGCACTGCGATTACCGTGGACAGCGACAACGCCGTCGATCTCGAAGGCGGTATCGAACTGGGCGATGCCGACGGCGCCAGTGCCATCTCCGTCAGGTCAGGGACTTCGTCCGACGTCTATGTTGGCGAAGATGCGTCCATCTATGTGCTCGAGGACTTCATCGCGGAGGACGATGACGACAACAGCATCGCCGACGGCGCGATTGCCGAGGCCAGCGATCGTTACGGCATCCACGCAGCGGACGGCGCGTCGGGGACGATCACCAATGAAGGCTATATCAAGGTAGAGGGCCTGGACTCGAGCGGCATCCGTGTCGACGGGACCTACACCGGAGACATTACGAACACCGGCTCGATCTCTGTCATCGGCGACAATTCGACCGGCATTTCCACTCAGGACGTCGTAGGCAACGTCACCGTCGAAGGCACCGTCTATGTCGTGGGCGACGGTGCAACTGCGCTGGCCGTCAACGGAGACGTAACCGGGACGGTTACCGTGCAGGGGACTGTGGCTCAGAAGTATACCTACACCAACGATGAGGGCGATTCGGTCTATCTCTCGCGGGCTGACTTGCGTTCGGGAACGCCCGCGGTCTCGATTACGGGCAATGTCGATGGCGGCATCTACATCGCCGCTCCGCCCACGGACACCGATGACGACAACGACGACGAAGACAATGACGGCGTCGACGATGACGAAGAAGGCACCGGCGCAGTCGTGTCCTACGGCAATGGCCCGGCAATCCGGATCGGCGGCGCCGAGGATATCACCATCGGCAGTGTCTCGAGCAATTCGGGCACTTACTCGATTGCGATCGACGGCACGGTTACCGCCAATTCCTACTACAGCAATACCGATGCCTTCGGGCTCGTCATTGGCGGGGAGGGCGGCGACGTCACCCTAACCGACGGGATTGGCGTAACCGGCACCCTTAAGGCGACCAGTTACGATTCGAGCGCCACAGCGCTGCTGATCAACGAGGGCAGCGATGTCGGTTCGCTTTATAACAGCGGTACGATCACCGCGACGCTGTCCTCGCCCGGCGAAGGCGTGACCACGGCGATCCGTGACCTTTCGGGCACGCTGACGACGATCGAGAACACCGGCTTCATCACGGCAGGCGGTTCCAGCACCGACACGCGTGTTGCCGTCGACCTTTCCGCCAACACCAGTGGCGTCACCATCAGTCAGTACCTCAATGACGAGGATGCCGAGACGAGCGCCGAGTACGTCGAGGATTATGAGGAGGAAGACCCCACGATCTATACCCGGATCTACGGAGACATCTATACCGGGGCGGGCGACGATCTGATCACTGCGTCCTCCGGTGCGATCATCGGCGATACCTATTTCAATGCGGGCGACGACACGCTCGAGCTGTCCGGCAACACTGCCTACACCGGCGACGTATGGTTCGGTAGCGGTACGGCGACGGCTACCCTTTCGGGCGAGTCCAGCTTCGACGGGACAATGGATTTCGCCGGCAAAGGCGCAACGCTCACGATCAACGATTCGGCAGTCTATTCCGGGCTCTTCACCAGTGCGGAGAATCTGGCAGTCACTGTCAACGGCGGCATCCTGACTGCGAACGACACCGAAACCTCGAGTTTCGACAGCCTCTATGTCGCAGCAGATGGTACGCTTGGTGTCTATGTAGACGGCGACGAAAGTTCGCTCTTCGTGGTCAACAGCGCCATTTTCGAGGATGGCGCCAGCGTGACTGCTACGGTAAGCGACCTGGCGACTGCAGAAGGCGACTACACCGTGCTGACGGCCGACAACCTTGACATCGAAGGCACGCTGGGCGCCGCCATAAGTGATCTGCCGTTCATCTATGACGGTGCCGTCTCGGCAGATGACAACAGCATCACCTTGTCGATCTCACGCAAGTCCGTCGCCGAATTGGGACTCGACAGTGCGGGGGGAGCGGCCTGGGATGCCGTATATCAGGCGGCCGAGAACGATGACTACCTGACACAGAGCCTGTTGCAGATCGAAGACGGAGATACCCTGCAGTCGCAGGTCGACGGTCTGCTGCCCGACTGGTCGGGGGGTGTGTTCGATGCGGTGACGCGCGGCACGCGCCTGGCTTCCCGGCACATCGGCGATGATGCATCGACCTTCGATATCAGCGAAGTCGATGGCTGGTTCGAGCCAATCTACTGGAAGTCGACCAAGGACAAGGCTGGAACCGCCGGTTACGACGCCAGTGGGTGGGGGCTTTCCGCCGGTTTCGAGCGGCTCACCTCTCTCGGTTACTTCGGTGCGTCCTATGCCTGGTTGCACGGCTCGGTCGAGAACAAGGCGGAGACCGGCGATCTCAATATCGGCCAGCACGACCTCGGCCTCTTCTGGCGGACACAGAAAGGGCCGTTGATGGCCTGGGCCCGCCTCGGCGCCTCGCGCATCTCGGTCGATTCGACGCGGACCTTCACCGGCACCATCGACGATGACGACTTCACCTACGAAGCCGATGCGAAATGGAAAGGGTGGCTGCTGTCCGGCATGGCCGGGGCTTCATGGAAGAAGGAATTTTCGCGCCGGTTCAGCCTGAAGCCGAAAGTCGAGCTGCAACAGTTCTGGCTAAAGGAGAATGGCTACACGGAATCCGCGGACAGCGATGCCATGGCACTCACGGTGGCCGACCGCACGAGCAGGTCGACGACGGTGACGCCCACGGTGACGGCTTCCTACAGCCTCGGACCCATATCGCCGGACTGGCGCCCGCTGACGTTTCAGTTCGAGGGTGGCCGTCGCGAGGTCCTTGCAGGCAGCTATGGCAAGACCACCGCATACTTCAGCGGCGGTGACAGTTACGATTTGGGCGATGCCTTCACGATCACGCCCGATGACCTGCAGGGTGCCTGGATCGGCGAGTTGCGCATGCTGGCCGGCGGCTACGACTTCACCTGGCAGATCGCGACGCGGATGGAACAGACCTCGGATACCACTGACCTGTCCGCCCGTGCTTCACTCAGCGTTGCCTTCTGAGGCGCACTTGCAAGGAAGGTGCGCCCGGGGTCGCAGGAGCAGTCGTCCGCCCGGATGGCCTCGGTAGCGGGTAAGCATCACCCAGCTTTCCCCGGCCATCTTGCGACACCGTCTCCATATGCAGGAGCTGTCGCAATGACAGTTTGCCCGGAGCGGCACTGGCCGTCGGTGTGCGAAGTGATTCCTTTTCAGTGACTTGCAGCATACTCTGAACATTTCCCGATCATTACAGGAACATCAGGCGCGCCCGATTGCGCTTCGGACAAACTGTCAAAACGACAGATATTGCTTCTAAGGCCATGGATTCATTTCCTATTTGTCTTGTTCCTCTAGTCAGAATCATCAGATTCTGGCATAGTGAGAACAGAAGCGAACAAGGATCAGGAAGAGCCGTTACCCATGGGCAAGACTGCAACCAACGTCGGGCAGATCCTTGATCGTTTGTCCGAAGTGTCCAGTCGTCCGCGCTATGCCTTCGCTGTTCTCAATCTCCTGGCAGAGCAGGCAGGTCCCGGTTCGAAGATCGGGCCTTTCGTCGAGGACGAGACCGAGGTGCTTCCGCTGCGCGCGTGGGTGGGCAAGAGGCTCTCGCGGCTTTCCGGTCGCAGCAAGCGGCGCAAGAAGATCGAGCAGCGCCTGCGCGAAGAGTTGGCCGACAAGTTGCCCGATGACCTGTTTGAAGCGCAACGGATTGTCGATGCCGCGGTCGAGGAACATGTGCGCGTGACCGGAGCCGACAACTTCAGTCGCGTGGTGACCGAACTCGAGAGGGCAGGGTACGTGGCGCGCTACTACGAGGGCTACCGCACCAATCACGCTAATCGCGGTGGCTCGCGCAATCTCGTGTGCGTCCTCGATGCCGATGTGTCGGCCGCGCTTCGACGCCGAGACATGTTGGTTTGATGGCAGGGCAACGGGCTCGTTTCGGATGTCCCTTTCATCCTTGAGTGATTGGCCATGACCTGCAATGGCACCGACTATGAGCCAACTCAGTGAGATCATTCCCAACGTTGTCGAGCGGGCACCCGAATGGATTCGCAAGGATATTGCAGGCAGTGATGCTCTGGCGCGAGAGCGTGCCGAAGCGGCCTTGGCAGCGATGATCGCTGATGCGATTGCGAAGAGTGGAGCACAATAGCAGCTCGGGGAGCCGTTTCACTGAAGGAGCCGGGGCGAGGGGACCAAGGCTCTTGCCTCGACCCGTGCAGGCAAGGGGCCGGCAAGGGCTGGCCAAGTCGGCCGTGCGCGACATACTGCTGTCCCTCGGTTGGCAACATTCAGCTATTCGGGCTAGAAACAAGCAGATTGTGACCGACGACCTCGTTCTCCTGTTTCATGGCGAAACTCAGACCGCCAATGGGCAATGTCCGCTCCTTGTGCGTCGCCTTCTGCGCGCCAAGGACCGCATGGACGCTTCTTCGCATGAGGCATGGCCGGTCGAGCGGCTTGCCAAGGTCAGCGGTGTGTCGGAGGCCCATTTTGCGCGCGCGTTCCGCAAGGCATTTGGCATACCGCCGCACCGTTACCTCCTGACTCGCAGAATTGAGCGTGCCAAGGCGTTGCTGCGCGATACCGAGCTTGCGATCACCGATATTGCTTTCGAAAGCGGTTGGAACAGTCTTGGCACTTTCGGGCGCACCTTCCACGACGTTACGGGGGAAAGTCCCGGTATGTTCCGTACTCGCGAAAGGAGGGTGGCGCAGGAAATGGGTCAGGTGCCACCTTGCTATCTTAGTGCGGCCCACCGGCCCGACCTGACCATAGCAGTTTCGGAGAAGCGTCGTCGCAACCGCTGCTATAAGTGAGTGGGAACCCAAGCCATGGAGGTCCCATGAGTGAAGCAATCCAGGTCGTCGGTCTGTACGTGCGGGATCAGGACGAGGCCCACGAATTCTACGTCGGCAAGCTTGATTTTCGCGTCCACACCGATCAGCGCAACGGCGACTATCGCTGGCTTACCGTGCAGCATCCGAAGCAGCCGTCGTTCCAACTTGGCCTGTTTCGGCCGCAGGCGCCAATGCACGATGCCGTCACTGTTCAGGCGCTGAACGAACTTGTGGCCAAAGGCGCGATGCCGCCTCTGGTCATGGCGGTCGATGACTGCTTCGCGACCTACGCGCGGCTGCGCGAGCGGGGCGTGGAGTTCACTCAGGAGCCGATCGCGCGCTACGGCAACGTGGACGCAAACTTCCGTGATCCTTCCGGGAACGGTTGGAAGATTATCGAGAAGGGTGCATGAGCGACCGGGCTTGCGCATCTGCGATGATCGACGCGAAACTCGCCGGCCTGCGTGACTGGCGAGGCGAAACGTTGGCACAGGTTCGTAAACTGATCCATGAGGCCGATCCTGAGGTGATCGAAGTCGTAAAGTGGATCAAGCCAACGAACCCTTCGGGTGTGCCGACCTGGGAACATTTCGGGCTGATCTGCACAGGCGAAGTTTACAAGAATTACGTCAAGCTGACCTTCGCGCGGGGCGCGGCGCTGGAAGATCCTGCCGGATTGTTCAATGCCGGATTCAACGGCGCAACTCGCCGGGCCATCGACTTGCACGAAGGTGAGGCGGTCGACGGCTCGGCATTCAAGACGCTGGTCAGGGAAGCAGTGGCGCTGAATGCTGCCAGGCAAACGCCCAGGCGATCCTAGCTTCGCTTGGGCTTGCGAAGGTCACCGTTTGCTCCGCGTCGGCGGGCTCGAAGAAATCGTGCCATTCGCACGAAGAAACGGCGCCATTGGGCATGGCCATAGACCATGATCCCGTCAGGGCGCAGGTCCATGTCGATGATGCAGGGAATGACGTGCTCCTCGAGATAGGCAAAGACCGAGAGCTTGTGCCCGTTGTGGGTGCCATCGCAGGAACCGTGGACGCTTTGATCGGTTTCGATCTTGAGTGGCACGAAATTGCGGCTCCGGGCAGGTAACGATGACGCGGGTGACGGTGATTTTCAAGGAGGTTTCACTCGCCAAGGACAGGCCAATTGTGGCATTACCGATTGAATGACCAATTTCGGTCTAAGAAGTTCTGAATTGGTTTTACCAGAAAGTGCTCATGGCAACAGGCAAATTACACGATCGGCTCTACCAGAATCTCGCCCGCTCGCTGCTCGATGAACTGGCATGCGGCCGCTATCAGGTGGGCAGCCGCCTGCCAGCCGAGCGTGACCTTGCAATCCGATTCGAAGTCAGTCGTCCTACCGTGCGCGAGGCGATCATTGCGCTGGAAGTGCAAGGTCTGGTCGAAGTAAAAATCGGATCCGGCGCCTACGTGAAGCGGCTTCCCAGCGAGAACGACCGTCCCGGCTTCAACGTCACCGCCTTCGAGCTGACCGAGGCACGGCTGCTGTTCGAGGGCGAGGCGGCGGCGCTGGCGGCGACGCAGATGACTGACGAAGACCTGGCTGAGATTGCGATTCTGGTCCAGAAAATCGCCGAGGAGAACCAGAGCCCCAACGGCACCGAGACGGCCGACAGGGAGTTCCACCTTGCCGTCGCCAAGGCAACGCGCAATGTTGCGGTGTACAACACCGTGGCGCAGTTGTGGGACCTGCGCGGCACTTCGCCCGAGGCAGCGCTCCTGCACGAGAAGGCGCGTCACGCCAACGTCAAGCCGGTGGTCGAGGAACACAACGCGATCCTTGATGCACTGCGCGCGCGCGACCCCAATGCCGCCCGCGCCGCCATGCGCGCCCACCTCTCCGCCGTGCTCGAAGGCCTCCTCTTCGCCACCGAAGAGCGTGCGCTGGCCGAGGCACGCCGCGCTACCCAGACCAGGCGCGAACGCTATGCGCGGGCTACTGCCTGACCTCGCGCACTGATCCGCCTGACGCATGGCTGCCATTGGCGAAACTGCTCTGCAGATGTCACTATTTGAGTTGCTTGCGATGCAAAGAGGGCTCTGTCGTAAACTTGCCGCCGGTTGGCTATGGGTGCGAGGTTTTGTACCGCTGGAGTGGGTCCAAGGTGTTCAAAGGTCGGCATTTTCAGAGTGAACTTATCCTGCTGCGCGTGCGTTGGGACCTGACCTACGCCTTGAGCCTTCGGGACCTCGAGGAAATGATCGCCGTGGGACACGACCAACATCACGCTACGCGATCCTGGAATCAGTAATGGCACCTCAGCGCAAGCGCCTTCTTCCGCAGCCTGTTAGAACGGTCGAAAACCGCTCTAGACCCTCTCAACTCGTCCAATTTGCGCTCGCAGGCGGGCCCATGAAGTTAGCACCGGACTTGCCACTGGCTGCACAGGCTTGCGCGGAGATACCTTCCTTCGTCGGATCGTAAGACCGTTCGAGTGTTGCCAGCAGATAGCTCGCGATCCGTTTGGGATAGTCTACGTCAACAAAGCGGCGCAGTTGAGCATTGGCGACCTTGCGAATTTCCGGCAGAGCCGGCAGTGCGGCAAGGCCAATGTTCGAAAGCGCATCGAGCGCCTGGATCTTGATCTGCCAGCTGTTGCCGTCATCGATGAGGCGCGCAAGGGCTGAAACGGCTTCATCCGGCTTGCCCAGACCGACTAGCGCTTCAGCTGCAACTATTCGCACCTCGTTCGAAGGATCCTGCGCCAGCACTTGCTCGAGGCGGACTTGGGCGGACCGCGCCTTGTCGCCCAGCATCAAAAGACCTCGCGCCGCCCAAAAGCGTATTGCCAGAACCGGGCTGCCAAGCAATCTGACAAAGCGATTGACGTTCCGTGGATCCCGTCGACCCGCGGCTGCCGCAATCGTCATCAACGATCTCAAGGGGTAGATCGCGCGGTTTCGGCTTTCGAAATAGCCTTCGCCAGGAGAACCTTCAGGCAAAAACCCATTGTCGTTGATCACCAGCATGTGCGCATCGACAGCGTTGCGCAGGCGATTTGCGGTGGGTCTGGCGCGAGGGTCATCGATGAGGTTTGCGACTTCATCTGGATCGGACTGCAGATCGTAGAGTTCCTCGAAGGGCTTGGGCCGAAAGAAAGCATCTTGCTGCGCCGTCAGTTTTCCAGCGAGGTGCAGGGCATGCCACTCCCGATAGGAGGCCTGCACTTCCCATTCGAAGCCCACATGCTGGCCAAGAGCCCGGTGTGGCATATAGTTGCGGATGTAGCGCCAGCGACCATCCGTCACAGTACGCACGAGGTCGTAACGCTCGTCCATGCGGTCGCGGAAGCCGAAAGCATATGTCGCGGGCTTGCCTATGCGCCGCCCGAATAAAGGCTTGCCAGTCATTTGTGCCGGTTGCGGCACTCCGGCGATGGACAGCAGCGTTGCAGGAAGGTCGATGAGGGTGACTGGCGCCTCGATCATGCTGCCGGGCTTGGCAGGCGCGAGATGCTGCCATTTGGGGGGGATGTAGGCGATTAGAGGAACGCGCAGCCCTTCCTCATAACAATAGCGTTTTGATCGTGGCAGGACCCCGCCATTGTCGCCATAATAAAAGACAATGGTGTCATCGGCGAGGCCATCGTGCTCAAGCTGGGCGAGCCAGTTGCCGATCTCGCGGTCCATCGCCTCCATGATGTTGTAATATTCGGCATAGTCGCGACGTATCACATCGCTGTTCGGCAGGAACGCCGGGATGCGGACGTCCGCCGGCTTCACCCGCCCTTCGTCACGCTGGCACATGTGCTGTTCATGACTGGTGCCGGTATTCAAGACACACAGGAAAGGCTTTTCCTTGGGCGCATTTCGCCAATGCCCGTCAACACCCTGGACGTCCCAAATTTCTTTCGGATCGACGCCGCAATTGTAATCGGTCTTAGGGTTATTGATGCAAAAGTATCCTGCTTGACGCATCAGTTCAGGATAGGTGCGGAAGGCTTTCGGCAGTGTTGCGTCGGCGCGCATGTGCTGTGCCGGAGCGCAGCTTTCGGGATTGACGCCGGTAAGGATTGCAAATCGCGAAGGAGCGCAGACCGGTGCATCCGAGTAGGCGTTGCGATAGAGAACACCTCGCTTGGCCAAAGCATCGATGTTGGGCGTATGCGCGAGCTGATCACCGTAGGCTCCGATGTAGGGGTTGTTATCCTCACTGACGAGCCAGAGAATGTTGGGCAGCTCACCCCTCCGGGGCTCGGACGCAAACGTTGCGCCAGTTGACGTCGCTACAGCGGTAAGAGTGAATGCTCCATACTTGATCGCATCGCGACGGGTGGAAGTCATGCCTTTGTTCATCCTTCAGAGATTTTCATCATGCGCTTGCTTGGTAGCCAGTGGCGAAGGCCAGTGCCACTTAGTGCACATGCTGCTTGTTGCAGCGGCAATGTATTTCCGAGGCGACCGGCTCTGCTGACAGTTTAAAAGCAGCCCGACATTCTCGGCAAATCGTCAGACCAAATTTCCAGTCGCCTCTGATCAATCCGCAGCTTTTCCTGAGCCACTTTGGCTACCGGCAGTACGATTTGATTGCAAAGTTGCAGCCCGATGTCAAATCAGTCTGACCAATCGAGTGCCAAAATCTACGAATTGACTAGCTTATTACGGTAGAAATCGGCTTTGACGATGTGACCGCCCCCCGGTGGCATTGATGTGCGAAGTTGGGTCTGGATCGCGGGATGCGAAAACACGGGTTGACGCCTGCGCTGGCGGGTCGTTGCCGACAGCCACTGCATGCCAGGATCAAACTAGACGTGAAGCGAACCTCGCTTCGCCAGCGCCGCGTAGAACGATTTCCAGTTCGTCGTACAGTGAACTGCGGGGGCCGGCTTGCTCATCGCTACCCACTAACAACCTGGATTTAGGGCTGGAATCCTCTCTTTCATTTTTCCAACACAGCCGTACCGCGCCCTCCCATCAGGCTTCAGTCTCGCACCCCGATCCATTGGCCTCGGCCGGGAATCCTCCAGTTGATTGATTTGAAAGACGAAGATTGCAAGGCCAATAGCTCAAGATTGGCATTGTCAAATGTCTGCATCGTGCCGGAGCGATGACGTGTATGAGAGGTTTAATGCCGTAAGGAGCTGCCTTGGTGCCAGAGATTCTAGATTGACATTCTAGAGTTGTTTGGCCAATATGTTCTCATTGGTAATATCAATAGTCGAATGGGAGGAGGAGAAATGCGGCACATAAAAGGTTTTATGTCGTCAGGAGCTGTCTTGGCGCTCGCGGTTTCCGGTCAGGCCTTTGGTCAGGACCAAAGGTCCTCAGATGCGATGGTGAGCACCTCTGAGGCGGATGGAATTGAAGAAATCGTCGTGACCGCTCAAAAGCGTGAGCAGCGACTGCAGGACGTGCCTGTGGCCGTCAGCGCTCTTACGTCAGACGCGCTCGAGGACCGGGGTATCAAAGATGTCGTGGACGTTCAGAGAGCGGTTCCCGCGCTCACGATCACTCAATCGCAGAACCCCCAGAACAGCTCGATCAATCTACGTGGCATCGGCACTTTCGCGTTCGGCATCGGCATTGAGCCTGCTGTTTCCATTGTTGTGGATGATGTGGCGCTTCTGCAGCAAGCCCAAGCCTTTAACGGGTTGGGCGATCTTGAGCGTGTCGAGGTTCTGCGCGGTCCCCAAGGCACCTTGTTCGGAAAGAATGCTTCTGCGGGCGTGATCAACATCGCAACAAAGGCGCCCACCAGCGAATTGAGTGCGGCTCTCAATTCATCTTACACATCCGATGATCAGTTCCGCTTGGAGGGTGTCGTCTCGGGCGGACCAGCGGAGTGGCTCAAGGTGCGCGCCAGTGCCTTCTACAATAACAAGGAAGGCTATATCGACAATTTAACTACCGGCCATTCTCTCGGTGCTTCCGAAACGATAGGGGGGCGTCTGCGCGTCGATGTGGAGCCGACCAGTACGCTCGATATATCGCTGGCTGCGGCCTATTCGCGCGATACTTCGAACCCCACTAGAACATGGCGCTATGCTGCGCCCGACGCGCGCATTTTCCCAATCGGGAGAATCAATCCCGGTTCGCTTATTGCGCCAGCGCTTACTGGTCTCGATGTCGGGCCGGACAACTTCCAGGTGCGGCAGAACTCCGAGCAGCAGTTGGACAGTCGGCAGGAAATCTATAGCGCCCGCGCAACGCTTGACCTCGGTTTTGCTAATCTGTCTTCCATTACTAGTTGGCAGAGTTGGCGCTTTAACCAACAGAACGATGATGCCGACTATACCGATCTTCCTGTTGTTGCCTTCCGCACTGGCGGCATCGTTCAGAACAGTACCACTTATTCTCGTGAGTTCGCCGAGGAAATGCGCCTCACATCGCATGGCTCCGGGCCTATCACCTACATGCTGGGGCTCTATTATGCCAATGGGCGTTCCAACCGTACGTTCGAGCGGTTGGCGCTGGGGCCTGGCGCATCACAATGGACTGGCGCAACGGGAACGAAGCGCTATTCGGTTTTTGGCCAAGGCACATACGATCTGTCGAGCAGCACGCATGTTGATATTGGCGCGCGCTGGAACCGCGAAGATATCGACGCACGCTATTTCGCGACAGCGCCTTCGAGTTCTGGTTGTCTGACCAGTGTATGTAACGGTGAAAATAGCGACGACCAGATCACCTATAAGGCCGCTCTCCGTCAGGACCTCAATCAAGACGTTATGGTCTATGCGTCCTATGCCACCGGCTACAAAGGCCAAGGCTACGATCTTGGGACGGGCGCCACGCAAGAAGCTTTGGACAACCCCGTAAGGCCTGAACATTCGAAGGCATATGAAGTTGGACTGAAAGGCACCTTCTTAAACCGGAAGTTGCAAGTAAACTTGACCGGTTTCTGGACTGACTACGTTGATTTTCAGGCGCAAAGCGCCAAAGTGCTTGAGAACGGCAGTCTGGAGTTCAAACTCAACAACGTCGGCAAGCTGCGGACGCGTGGCATCGAGGCCGACGTAGCGGTCATGCCAGTACGGGGACTCCGGATCGATGGGTCGGCGTCCTACACCGATGCGAAGATCATAAGCTTTCCGGCTGCAGGCTGCTACACCGGTCAGACGGCAGCGCAGGGCTGCGTCAATGGCACACAGAATCTTTCGGGTAGCAATCTCTCCAATGCCCCGAAGTTTAAATATGCCGTTTCCGGCAATTATGAAACCACTCTGCCGGGGCTGCCGTTTGACGGATTTATCCAAGCTGATTGGGTCCACCAAAGCAGCGTGCAGTTCGACCTGCTCGGTAATCCGGCGTTGCGGCAGGATGGCTACGGCATTCTCAACGGAAGCATTGGCATCCAAGACGGTGACGGGGGCCGCTACCGCGTAAGCCTCTTCGTCAACAACCTCTTCGACAAATCCTATGCGGCCTCGCTCGCGGTCGCTCAGGGTGACAGCGTTGGCAATACCGTGACGCAGGTGCTGCCGCGCGATGCGCAACGGTATTTCGGTGTGCGTATGAGCCTGCGCACGCGCTGAACGAACGCGGGTCGACCGTAAAGGAGGCATTTTACCTCCTTTACGGTCGACGTATGTATTCTGGCACTATCGTTGTGCTCTTCGAGCCTGGCAAACTGCCTGCACTTGCAGCCCGTCGCGCGGATTTGGATAGCAACGGCAGGCAGGACCACTGCAGTGCATCGCAGATTGGGCCGATCCTTTGCGAGGCGAAGTGCAGGGCGACACGGTTGAACGAGAGAGGCGATGAACTCCGAGTGAGCGCTAGAAGGATTGTCTAATGTCAAGTGATCACATTTCCACAAGAGGTATCAACCCAACCCGGCGTTCGCTTCTGGTCGGAGCTGGCGCTGTAGCAGTTGGGGTGTCTTCGGCTCTGCCAAGCAGCAGTTGGGCGCGATCTTTGACGGATACCATCCACGCAACGCTGTTGTCCGGCGAACCGGGACCAAGTTCGATTATCCTGCAGGCTCGCATTTCTAGCGCGCTGGCCACGCCCGGCGATTTTGCGTCGGATAGCCCGGGTCTTGCCGGGGAGATTCGCTTCGAGTTCTCTGACAATCCGGCATTCGCGCAGGCGCAATCCACTAAATGGAAGGTCGCCGAACGCGAACGGGATTACATCGTGCAACAGCTTGTGGAGGGGTTAACGCCCGCCACGACATATTACTTTCGTGTTGCGTTCCGAAGCGGCGATGGGCGTTCCAGCCGACCAAGCGCCGTGGGAAGTTTCGCAACGCTTCCTGCCGCGGATACGTCAGGACCCCTCTCATTCGTTGTCATGAGCTGTCTGAGTTACGAGCTCTTCTACGGCATCGGCAAACCGGCCCCCTATCCCATTCCCAGAGCAGATCCGCCCTCTCCGGAGGAGCGGCGTCGCGGATATCCGGCGATGGATCTCATCCGGCAGGTATCGCCTGCGTTCCTTCTGGCGACCGGGGATACGGTCTATTACGATCATCCCAGCGGGGACAGCCAATTCTGGGCAGTCAACGTAGAGCAAATGCGCCAAAAATGGCACCGGCAGTTAGCGGTTCCTTCGGTGAAGGAAACATTTGCGGCGGTGCCGACCTTTTTCATGAAGGATGATCACGACTTTCGCTACGACGATGCCGACAATACTGGCGTGCGCCTTCCTACTGCGGAGGAGGGCAAGCAGGTGTTCCTCGAGCAGGTTCCGGTGGTTCAAGGCGACCAGCCGACTTATCGTACAGTTCGGGTTAACCGCCACCTGCAAATCTGGCTACTCGAAAACCGGGACTACCGCTCCCCGAACGATGCTCCAAACACGCCCGAAAAAACGATCTGGGGGCTGCGTCAGCGCAAATGGCTGGAAGATGGGCTCTTGGAGTGCGATGCCGACTTCAAACTCATCATTAGCCCCGGCCCAATGGTTGGTCCCGACGATGCGCGCAAGAGTGATAACCAGGTCTCCGAAAGCGGCTTTCTTGCCGAGGGCGAGGCGTTCCTGAATTTCCTCAAGGATCATGGGCTCGAAAAGTCGACGTTCATTTTGAATGGGGATCGGCATTGGAAATATCATTCCATTCACCCTACCGGGGTTGAGGAGTTTTCGTGCGGGACGATCAATGGACAAAACTCGCGACCAGGCGTTGCGCCGGGGGATCCGCGCGGCACTGATCCCAATGCTAGAATACGCCAGCCTTATCTACAGCCGATCCCCGATGGCGGTTTTCTGCAGGTTTCGCTGACCCCGGATGCGGATGGTAAGAAATCCAGCCTTCTGTTCCAGTTTTGGGGTGAACATGGCGCGCTGCAATATGCCGTAAGGCGTTGGGGCGATCGTGAGCCGATAAAAGTCGGACCTTGGCCAAAAGAGGCTGCTGCGCGTCCTGACAAATGAGCTGCGCGCCGCTGGACGCTTCGGCATTCACCGCGTTTGGCAAATCTTCTGGCTTTTTCGTCCGACGTTCGGCGTCTGGCCAAGTTTCGGAAATTTCTCGGAACGCCTATTCGGTCCACTAGCTGACTGCGGTGCGCAGTTGCAGATGAAACAGACGCCAGATTGCAGAACGCATTAATAACTCCCTGTACGGTTACGTACCGCCGCGTCCACGACATATGCGATTAACATCTGGCAATCGAGAGTCAGTGTCCGCGGCTTGCTCGTCAATCCTCTTTACAAGCCAACGGCACCAGACGGCCCTATGGCTAAGGTCGATGACATCTTAACTATGCCAATGATGTATCGCAACGAGACAATTGGTGCGAACGTGCGGTGGTTCGCACGTTCACAGATGGACAGGTTTTTCAGGGGAAGTCGTTCCTGCGCGGAACCTGCAATGGCCAAATACGGCCAGTGGGGGACAGGTTCGAAGCGAATTCTGGCCATGAGATCGCTCGCTGGAATGCGGTGATTCACGCCCGCATTCGCCGTATTTTGTGCGGCGAAAAATCATTGCACTGCGCGGTGAATGATGGGTGTATTTACGTAAGCGCCGACGGAACCCGGCGTTGACGCTTGGCGTCTAGGCTGCGCAGCAGCGCTTGTACTTCTTGCCCGATCCGCAGGGGCAAGGATCGTTACGACCAATCTTGTTTGCCTGGAT
>NZ_FVZE01000023.1 GCF_900168325.1 Novosphingobium mathurense
GGTCCAGCGCCTCCTGCGAATAGGCGGTGACCGACAGCGGCACGCGACGCAGCACCTGCTCCTGCCGGGTCGCGGTCACGATGATCTCCTGACTCGCATCCCCTGAATCCTGAGGGGCATCCGCGCCGGTGACCTGGGCGAAGGCGACGACCGACACGCCGCTGGATAGAATAGCCAAGGCAACAGCGCCAAACTTCTTGCAATTCATTATGGTGTCTCTCCTGTAGACATGTGAATTCTTGGAAGGCCAGCCGGTCCCGAGGAAACAATCCAGGACCGCATGATCCCTGACAGGTGCCCGGACATCGCAGCCGATGATCACGTTCTGGGTCAGCCAGTCATGCGGTCGCACTGGCGTCTCAGGGGCGGTATGCAGATGAAACAGAGATGGTCGGCGATGGCCCAGATCGTCCAGCTCGCGTAGATGGCGAGCGCTGACCACGGCGGTGCTGCTGCCGCGACCGCGCAGCAGGCCCATTCTCCATCACGTATGAAATGACGAAGCCGGTCCAAGACAGCTGGCCGGGCGTTGTTTCGCTAAACGGCAGTTCTTGCCGCATCTGGGGCAGTAGCGCGCCCAGCGACAGTCGGTGAAAATCATTATGAGCATGGGCGATGGCGGGAAAAACACGCAGGTATATGCGCAATCCGCCTTCGGGCGGCCCAGCCGGCGGCAAGAAACGGACAGTATCTGCCCCTTGCCACGCTGGCTCCCTGCTTATGCCTTGCTCCATGCGCGGCAAACTAGCTGTCGGAAATCAGGACGCTTGTTTGGGAAGGAACCAGTAAGTTCGTTCCTGACGAACCGGGTCAGTTGCCAGCGCGTACTCCGCTCGCATCCTGAGTATACCGGGCGACACGGATTCGGTGGAAGAGGCCGTCCTGCAGGTCGAAATGCACGAAATTATTCATGATGAAGACGTCGCCTTTGCGCAAGGGCTGGGCTGCAAAATCCGGATGATCCTCGATCGCCTCGAAGGTCGTTCCCATTTCGCAGGCGATGCGGTCCTGATCCATGGCGAGATAGTCGATTTCGAGATGTTCGCGGACATAGCCGAACAGCCGGGTGTAGGAGGCGATGATTGAATCCGGCCCGCGCAAAATCCGGCGATTGCCCTCGCGGTCGGGCGGCAGCTCCAGCTCTACCTCGTCGGACCAGTATTTGCGCATGGCTTCGAAGTCGCGTGCATTGAAGCTGGCGATATAGGACATGAAATGGTTCAGCTCCATGTCAGCACCTTTCCTTCGCACCGCTCAGGACAAGCTCTCCAGCCGGGATACCGTTCTCGGCCAGTCCCTCGGCTGGCGGTGCTGGAGGCTCAAGCCGGAACTGTCTGGCGGACATGCCATAATGGTCGCGGAAGAGCTTCGAGAAATGAGCGGAATTGTTGAAACCCCAGGAAAAGGCGATCTGCGTGATCGACTGGCTTGCCTTGCTTGCGTCCACCAGGTCGCTGGCGCACCGCTGCAGCCTCATGTCCCAGATATAGGCGCTTAGCGTCTGTTCTCCCCCGCGAAACACCTTATGCAGATAGCGTTTCGTGCATCCCAGATGATCCGCGATGCGATCAAGCGAAAGCTTGGGATCCCGAAGGTTCCGGCTCACATAGGTCTTGATCCGCTCGCGCACGGTGTCCTGCATGCTCGTGACCGCCCGTGCGGCATCATGCTCGTTGATGGCCAATTGGATAAGCTGGGCAGCCGTGTCGATCATGTCGGTCTGGTCGGCAGTGGTGAGGGACGCCCAGTCCCGATTCAACACTTCGAGGAACCCTCCTGCGACCCGGGCCATTCCCGGCTGCGAACCGAAGGGATAGAGCTCCGACCCGGGGGCGAGCGGCTCGCGCCGGAAGAAGAAGTCGGCGGGAAAGATCAACAGCAGTTGCACCGAGTCCGGCGTCAGCTCGATCTCCATCTCGCGCGAGAAATCGTGGATCATCCACTGCGAAGGGGCCACGCGCGTTGTTCCCATGCGCGTGGTCACCCGGCAGTTTCCCTGAATCTGGGCAACCACCTTCATGCAATCAATCGGCCGGTCGACCTTGGGAACGCTGAAATTCAGCGAACTGGCCTCGCTTGCGGCGAAGCGCCGCAATTCGATTCCCTGGAGCGGGCGATAGGGATGGGCGAGCGAAAAATGCCCCTTCTCATGGTCTGCAAAGGCGATGCGTTCCAGCCATTCCCGCACACGCTGGCGGGCTTCAGCCGAGACGATCTCCCGGATCAATGGTTGTTCGCCGGCATGCGCGGTTGCTCCAACGATCTTTCGCATATCACTCTCCTTGGCCCCTCCTCTTCTCGGGAGGATCGGGCATCTTCGCTCGCAATCTACCTGTTTTTTACAATTTGATCGAGACCGACTTCAGTTCAGTGAAGGCCTCGATGCCCTGGCGACCATTCTCGCGGCCCCAGCCGGACTGCTTGAAGCCGCCGAACGGCATGTTGGAATCGAGCCCGGTCCCGCCATTGACTCGCACGGTTCCTGCCTGGATGGCCTTTGCCGACCTGAGGGCGGTTCCCACGTCCTTTGTCCAAACCGACGCCGACAGGCCATAGTCGCTGTCATTGGCGCGGGCGATCACTTCGTCGAAGTCATCGAACGGCGCGGCGGCGACCACCGGCCCGAAGATTTCCTCGCGCATGATGCGATCCTCCTGACCGACATTTACAAAGACGGTCGGCTCTACGAAGAAGCCCGGACCTTCGGCGGCCTTGCCGCCGGAGAGGATTTCTCCACCATCCTGTCGTCCAGCCTCCACATAGCCGAGCACCCGGTCCCGCTGGATCGAGGAGATCAGCGGTCCGAGGTCTGTGTCGGGCGCCGAACCGCGTCCCAGCCTAAGCGCCCTGGCGCGGGCGGCAATCCGCTCCACCGTCTGGTCGAAGATGCTGCGGTGGATGAAGACGCGAGACCCAGCGACGCAGATCTGCCCGCTGTTCATGAATACTCCCATCGCCGCACTCTCCGCCGCTGCCTCCAGGTCGGCATCGGGGAAGATGATGACCGGGCTCTTGCCGCCCAGTTCCAGCGAGAGGCGCTTGAGATTGCCTGCGGCGCCCGCCAGCAGCCGCTTGCCGGTTGCGGTCGAACCCGTAAACGCGACCTTGGCGACCAGCGGGTGGTCAACCAGGGCTTGGCCTGCTTCGGCGCCGAGCCCGGTGACGATGTTGACCACGCCGGCAGGGAAGCCTGCCTCCAAAATCAGTTCGCCAAGGCGCAGCGCGGTCAGCGATGTGAGCTCGGCCGGCTTGAGGACAACGGTGCAGCCCGCCGCAAGCGCAGGTCCGATCTTGGCCACCGCCATGGCGAGCGGGAAGTTCCAGGGCACGATCAGCCCGACGACGCCGACCGGTTCCCTCAGGGTGAAGGCCTGGTGGTCGGGGGCGGACACGGGAACGGACTCGCCGTTGATCTTGTCGGCCCAGCCCGCATTGTAGCGAAGCCCCTCGGCGGCGCCCATGGCGCCGAACATGCCCATGCGAAACAACATGCCATTGTCGAGGCTCTCGAGCAGGCCCAGCGAACGGGCGTTGGCCATGATCTTGTCAGCCAGCGCCCAGAGCAGCTTCGCCCGATCGCTCCCCCGCGTGGCCGACCAGGCCGGCAGTGCAGTGGCGGCAGCCTGGACTGCCTGGTCGATATCTTCCGCTCCGCCCGCGGGAAAGGCGCCGATCGTTTCGCCAGAGGCGGGGTCGATCGACTCGATCGTCCCGCCCCTGGCGCCCCGTTGCCACGCCCCCCCAATGAGCAAGCCATGATCGCGCCCGGCAAACTCCCGCGCCGCAACCAATTCCGCTTCTTCAATCTGCATGCAATCCTCGCTTCAAGAGGGGCTGCCCCAGCCGGGAACTGGCCCAAATCGTAATGACGAAGGTCACATTAGCGCGCGCGCGGTGTCCAACTTTGCCGAAAAGGAACTGGTCATTTCGCCCAAAGTGCCAGGCGCCATTTACCGTTTTTCATATCCTTCGGACCGTGCAAACCGATCCTATCAATGAAGACGAGAACGAGAGCGGGATGACGCGGGAATTCGATTATATAGTTGTTGGCGCCGGATCGTCGGGCGCGGTCATAGCGGCGCGCCTTTCCGAAGATCCGGCGGTGCGCGTGCTGCTGCTGGAAGCAGGTGGCCGCGACCGTCATCCCCTGATGGCGATGCCGCTTGCCTTCTTCCAGCTGCTGCGCCAGCCGGAAGTGAATTGGGGCTATACGACGGAACCGGAGGTCCATGCGGACAATCGCTGCCTCCCGGTGTTTCGCGGCAAGGCCCTGGGCGGGTCCTCTTCCATCAATGGCATGATGTTCACCCGCGGCGACCCGCGGGATTTCGACCAGTGGGCGCAGATGGGCGCCACGGGCTGGAGCTTCGAGGATGTGCTGCCCTATTTCCGAAAGATGGAGCGGAGCTGGCGCGGGGCCAGCGCCCGCCATGGTGGCGACGGCCCGATCAGCACGCAGCGCCACCCGACCGAAAACCGGCTCTGCAAGGCGCTGCTCGAGACGGCGCGTCGCCAGGGTCACGCCGTCACCAACGATTTCGAGCAGGACTATGAAGGATTCGGCGCTCCCGACTTCTCGATCCATCGCGGGCGCAGGGCAAGTACCGCCAAGCGCTATCTCGAGCCTGCCGCTGGGCGGAATAACCTGACGATCGCGATCGAGGCACAGGCGACACAGATCCTGTTCGAAGGAAATCGGGCGGTAGGTGTCAAATATCTGCAGAACGGCGCGATGCGCGAGGCCCGCGCCGGATGCGAGGTCATCCTGTCCGGTGGCGCTTATAACAGTCCGCAACTGCTGATGCTCTCCGGCATCGGCCCAGCGGAGCATCTGCGGGAAATGGGCATCAAGACGAAGGTGGACCTGCCTGGCGTCGGGCAGAATCTCCAGGAGCATCCCGGCGTGCAGTCCTCCTTCCAGCCCCATGGCGCCATGGATTTCGAGAATGCGATCCGCTTCGACCGGATCGCCCGCTCGGTCCTGTGGTGGCGCATGACCGGGAAGGGGCTGCCTGCCACGCTGCCGCTGACAGCGATGGCTTTCTACAAGTCGCGACCGGACCTCGAGCGACCCGATCTCGAGGCCATGTTCGTGCCAACGGCCATGGATGCGAAAGTCTGGTTCCCCGGCATCGTCAAGGGGCGCGGGTCGGTGTTCAGCACGTCCACCATCATCCTTCGTCCCGACAGCCGGGGCTGGGTGAAGCTCCGGTCCGCCAACCCGCTCGACAAGCCGCGGATATTCTGGAACCTGTTGGGCACCGAGAGCGACCGGGCCCTCATGCGCCATGGTTTACGCTGGATGCGCGAATTGCTGGCGGGGGATCCCTTAAACCAAATGATTGGCGAGGAACTGCGGCCGGGCCAGTCGGCCCAGAGCGATGCGGATCTTGACGCCTATATCCGCCAGACGATCGCGACCGCGCATCACCCCACCAGTACCTGTACGATGGGCGTTGGCCGGGAGGCGGTCGTCGATCCGCAACTGCGCGTCTACGGTGTCGAGCGGCTGCGGGTCGCGGACGCCTCGATCATGCCGATCATCGTTGGCGGTCATACCAATGCGCCGAGCATCATGATCGGCGAGAAGGCCGCCGCGATGCTGAAGGCGGGTCCATCAGCTGAACAACCGGAGGAAAAAGGCCGCGTTAGCCGCCTCTGGGACGAGGTTGCCTGACATGCACCAGCCCTTGCGCAAGGTATCCAATCCCTATTGGGTGCTTGGACTTCTGACCCTCGTCAACACGTTCGGTTTTATCGACCGCATCGTCATCCAAACGCTTGTCCAGCCCATCAAGATCGATCTCGCACTGAGCGATGCCGAACTCGGAATATTGGGTGGACTAAGCTTCGCTGTCCTCCATGCTCTGCTGAGCATCCCGGTCGCGCGCCTCGCGGAGCAGCGCAGCCGCGTCGTCATCATCGCCATCGGTACCGCGCTTTGGTCAATCGCAACATCACTGTGCGGCGCAACGGCCAACTTCGCCCAGTTGATGCTAGCGCGCATTGGCGTCGGCATCGGCGAGGCAGCCGGCGTGCCAGCTTCCACCTCGCTCATTTCCGATTACTTCCCCCGCTCCTGGCGGGCATCTGCGATGGCCGTTTTCATGCTTGCGGTGCCATTCGGCGCGATGATCGGCGGCGCGGGTGGAGGTTGGATCGCCCAGCATTACAGCTGGCGGACTGCCTTCGTTGCCGCCGGTCTGCCCGGTGTTGTCCTCGCCATCCTGGTCCTCCTTACGATCCGTGAACCGCAACGGGGCCGCTTCGACCAGGAAGCGCACGCAAGCGACACGCCCCCTCTCAAACACGTCCTTCGCCGCTTTACCGAGATTCGATCGCTGCGCTACCTCGTCATTGGGACCACCATCTCGACAACCGCCGGCTATGGCATCAATTATTTCATCCCTGCTTATTATGGTCGGCGGTTCGGCCTCGACTTTGCCGAGGCGGGGATGATCTCCGGTCTCATTGGCAGTGTCCCAGGCATATTGGGCATTATCGGCGGCGGCTTCCTGGCGGATCGCTGGGCGCGGCGCAACCCGAGGGTCTACGCGCTGATCCCGATGGCCGGCTTCCTGCTCACCGCACCGCTCTATCTCTGGGCGTTCGTGCAGCAGGACTGGGTTGGCTTTACCGCCCTGCTCGCGGCAACCGCCCTGATCCAGTTCTCCTACATCCCAATTTCCGCCGCGGTAATCCAGAACATGATGCATCCCCGAATGCGGGCCTCGGCCTCTGCGATCGTGAATCTTCTCTACTCGTTGATTGGCCTCGGGCTGGGCCCGCTCTGCGTCGGCGCCTTGAGTGATCATTTCGGATCGCGTGATCCCGCATCGCCCGCTGGCGGCCTGCAACATGCGATGATGGGCTTTGCCCTCCTCTATGTCCTGGGCGGCCTGTTCCTTGCCATTTCGTCTCGCACCGTGCGCGACGATCTCGAGCGCGCAACCCAGGGCGGCTGACCGGCCCATGGCGCTGGGCGACGTCCGGCGCAAGCACACCAAACACAAGCGGATATTCGAACCATGTCACAGTCCCAACATAGCCGCGTGCAGCTTGAGCAGATGATCGACGCCTATCTCGCCGCGCTTCTTGCACGCGATCCGTCCCAGATGCCGGTCTCCCCAGGCTGCCGCTTTACCGAAAATGGTGTAGCCATCCCCCTGGGCGAAGCGCTGTGGCGCAGCATTGATCGTCTTGACAGCTATCGCGTCGACTATATCGATCCTGATGCTGGCCAGGCCGCAAGCCATGTTGCCTTCGTCGAGAATGACCGCGCTGGCTTGATGGCGCTGCGTATCAGGGTTGAAGACGGCCTGATCACCGAGGTCGAGACCATCTTGCACCGTTCCGCGCCTATGGCGCTGAACATGCCGAAGGCGGAGCCCTTGTGGTTCGAGGCGGAAGATCCCTCCGGTCGCCTCGACCGGGACGCTTTGGCTGCCGAAACCGAAAATTATCTCAAGGCCGTCGCCATGGATGACGGGAGCCAGGTCAGGTTCAACCGCCAATCCGCAATTCGCCTGGAAAATGGAATATTGATGGCGATTGGTCCGAACGACGAATGGCCCTATCCGATGAGGCCGATCGAAGATCCCGACAGCTGGTTCGCCGCCGTCCGCTCGACCCTTGGCATGCACCCTGCCGACCAGCTCAGCACGGGCATCTATTCCTTCATCACGAGTTACGACAATGCGCGCTTCCCGGTGATCGACGTCGAGCGACAGGTCGTGTTCGGCGTGTGGAACTTCCGTCGCCTGGGCACGGTCAGAGGCATGACCCTCAACGGCAAATATTATCCGCATATGGCGGGAACCCAGTTCCCCAATGAAAACCTGCTGGGCCAAGCCTTCAAGTTCCGTGACGGCGCCATAACGCGAGTGCAGGGCGTGTTCCTCAATGCCAATGTCTACAAGGCGGGCACCGGCTGGGACATGTCGCGATAGAGACGACTTCGCGAACATTTCATTCGAAATCGAAAGAGGATTGCTCTTATGTCCCACAAATCCAATTTCTTGGCGCCGCAGGCATTCGAAGCGGACGTGATCGACTGTCAAGTCATCGGTACCGTGCCCCGAGGTCTCAACGGCGCTTTTGTGCGCGTCGGTGGCGACTGGGCCTATCCACCCAAGAATCCAGATGATTCCGTCTTCAACCAAGACGGCTATGTCAGCCGGTTCCGCTTTCGCGACGGGAAGGTCGACTATAAGGGCCGCTGGATACAGACCGAGCGCTATCGGCGCAACCGTGCCGCTGGGCGGCAACTTTACGGCTATTATCGCAATCCCTATGATTGCGAGCCGGAAGTCGCGCATGTGGAGGAGCCCTGGCGCAACACCGTCGCCAATACCAGCCTTGAGGTCAATGCAGGCCGCCTCTTCGCATTGAAGGAGGATGCCCGTCCTACCGAAATCGATCCGGTCACGCTGGAAACGCGCGGCTCCTTCAATTTTGGCGGGAAATACAAGAGCCAGACCTTCACTGCTCATCCAAAGATTGATCCAGAAACCGGCGAACTGCTCACCTTCGGCTATGAAGCTACCGGACTCGCAACCGATGACCTGTTCTTCTACGTTATCGACAAAGCGGGCGAAGTCACCCGGGAGGTCCGGCTGAAGGTCCCCTATGTCAGCATGGTCCATGACTGGGCGATCACGGACAAGCATGTGATCTTCCCCGTGTTCGGCTACGTGACCGACGAGGCGCGGCTTCGCAAGGGCAGGATACACTGGACTTTCGATGCCGAGGCGCCCACCTATTTCGGGATACTTCCACGCAATGGCGACGCTAGCGACCTGCGTTGGTTCAAAGGCCCCAATCGCGCAATCGTTCACACGTTCAACGCGCGTACGGTCGGCGACAGGGTGGTGCTGGAAGCACCAATCTTCGACAATAATCCTTTTCCCTTCTTTCCCAATGCCGATGGAACGCCCTGGGATCCGGTCAAGGGTCGCTCCTACATTCGACGGATCAGCTTTGACCTCAACTCGAAGGATGACGGCTATGAGGAGGAGATCCTCTTTCCTGATCTTCCGGTGGTCGACCTGGGCCGGGTGGACGAGCGGTTCATGGGCCGCGACACGCGCTACGCCTATACGTCCTTCAACGATCTCTCCAAACCGCTCGACCGGGACAGGATCGGCGAAGGGATCAGGCACATAGTGAACAGCTATGGGGTGTTCGACCTCAAGGATCGCACGATGCGCTCCTTCTATGCAGGTCCCACCCATGGCTTGCAGGAAGTCACCTTCGTGCCGCGCCATGCTGCTGCCGATGAAGGCGATGGCTGGTTGATCGGCACGGCAAGCAATTTTGCCGACATGTGCACCGAATTGGTGGTGGCCGACGCGAGGCATCCAGAGGATGGCACCGTGGCCCGGGTGATCCTGCCCTTCCGCTCCAATGTCCAGGTCCATGGGCGCTGGTACAGCGACGCGCAACTGCAGTTCGACTGACGCCCTTTGACGCAGTGCCGATCCCGCGGTTGGCATCGAGACCAGCCACACCGGAGATGTCCCAATGAGTTTGAACGAGGCCGCCCTGCATGCGATCGCCGACCAGTATCGCGCCGCCTATGTCGCCCATGATCCGTCCCTTGCGCCCATTTCGATGGGGATAAGGTTCAGCGAGAATAACGTCGCCCTGCCATTTCCGGACGGCACATGGGACACGGTTGCGGAGGAGGTCGGCCCTCCGCTGACCTTCGTCGATACGACCGCGGGCACCATCGGAATCTTCACGGCGATCCGTACGCTTGATGTCCCTGGCTTCCTCGCCATCAGGCTCAGGGTGGAAAATGGTCAGATTACAGAGGCCGAGCATATATTGTCGACGAAACGGAACCTGTCCGGACCGCCGACGCCGATTGGCCCGATCGAGCAATTCCGTCACGAGCCGGATCTGCTGGAGCCGGTGGCCGATGATGAACGAATGACGCGCGACGCGCTCATCTCGGTTGCCAATGGCTATTGGTCGACCCTGGAAAACAATGATGGGGAAATTCGCGATACCGCCTTTTCCGCCGACTGCACCCGCTTCGAAAATGGCATGGCTTTCCCCGACGTGGAAAAACTCTTCCTGCTGGGCCGGTATCGCTTCAATGAACGTGTGCGCGATCGCGACTTCATGGTGATTGACGAGAGCCGCGGGCTGGTTATGAGCCGGGCTTTCATCGACCACAAGGGTGCGTTGGACGAATATGCCCTGACCGATGGCACCGTCATTCCTTCGATCTTCCGCGAACCGCACAGTTGGTGTGTTCTGGAACTCTTCAAGATCAAGGCCCATCGGATCACGGCCATCGAAGCAACATTCATCGCGGTTCCCTACTATATGCCCACGCCCTGGGCTCCTGCAGCCCGCTGGGCGCGCTGAACGGCGCACTGGTTTCCCATTCTTGCATCGTCAGTCTCCTGATTGGGCCATGCTGCGGACGAAATGACGGCGCACGGCGCGAGTTGATGCGCGCAAGGCTTCTCCATGGAGGAGGTGGAGCTCCGATCCGATTGAGAGGGAATTTGCACATCGGGACGCATCGTTTGTGCTCCGGATGCGGATTCCGAAGGAAGCCGGCCGGGGATTCCGATTTGATGTCGGCCACCATTCCGATTTGAAGCCGGCCACCTATTCCGACTGATGTCGGCCA
>NZ_FVZE01000013.1 GCF_900168325.1 Novosphingobium mathurense
CGCTTGGAACAAGCTCGTCGATCAGCCCTGGCGCATCATGTCCATCGGAATGCGCCAATGGGCACATGGGTACTGATCAATGCACCTTGGTATAACATGTCTTGCCGCAGCGAAATTTGGAGGCCTCGAGCAGGGGATTTCTCAGCAGAGGTGACATGGCATCAAGAGCGCCGAGATAGATGATGTCCGATGACTTCATCATGTCGGGATTTAGATTTGAAGATGTCGTCGGCTGTAGCGGTACATTTTTGAGGTAAGACGACAGTTTACTGATGGATCCCAGAATATCCGAGCTTACTGCATAGAGGTCATCGTTGATAAAGTAATTCCGATTTTCGGGTGTCTTGTTGAGATGTTCGTAGAATGTATCGACATCTCCAATCGATAGATCCTGAATTACCTCGCTGAATTCGTCTCCATCTTGCGCTCTCTCAAACATGAAATAGTCGCCAATGACGAAGAACGTATGTCTCTTGCTGCTGCTGAAAGGCTGCCAGAGCTTTGAGCGGGCAGGGCCATTGCTTGAGTCAAGGGCGTTGCCGAAATAGAATGAGGCGAACAGCACGTTCACCAGCAATAATATCAGAATGGCAGCAAAAATGAGGCTGGAGCGATGTCGGGCGATCGGCAGCTTGTCTGTCGCTGCCCAGTCATTTTTGCTCTCAACTCCTGGCGTTTTGAGCACAAAAACATATTCACCTGGAGGAATGGTCAGCTGTGCTCCCGACTTGTCAGCATAGAACATGTCGAGCTTCTTGCGCAGCCGATAGACGCCAACCCGGACCCGTGAACCTTGATGTCCAGGCTCGCTCGAGCCTACCCGAAATATTTCTTCGGCAATCTCGGTCTCTTTTGGGCAGCGGCCTTCAATCGATTGCTGCAATAGAAAATCGAAGAGGCGGAGCAGCGTATCCGACCGGTTAGAGGCAATGAAACTGCGGACACGACGCCCTTCGTCCGCCAAGGCCTGGGCCGTATCGGCGGGAACAGAGCTTTCTCCTATCGTCATTTCCCCATCATCGTTCCGCCCCATTGCAACCTTTGCACGCTAGCCGGATTTCAAGCGAAATCAAACATCCATGCCGGTCCTAATGGGGCGGAACCAAGAGTGTTATTTAGCGCCGCCGAATGACACTGTCCCGTCCGGATTGATCACGTCGAGACGATGATCGCAGACATATTCCGGAATGCGATAGTCGGGGTTTCGCTTGTACTCCCACCTGAAAGTATAGGGCTTCTGCAGATATTCCGGATCCTCGACAGAAACATCGAGCCGCAGCTTATCCGGACCGATGAGTTGATAATGCTCTGTCACCGTCATCGCATCGCTATGGGGAATGTCGTAGAATTTGACGCTCTGTTGTACGCCGCGCGTCTGGACGACCAAGGTATCACCTTCCCAATGGGCCGAGGAAAATCCGTAATATGACGGCGCTAGATCGTCTGGCTCGGGGAAGGGCGCATTCATATAGATGCGACGTGTCTGCATGAAAAGCTCGGCAAGGACGGTAATCTGGCCTGGATTCTGCAGAATCTGGATGGGGTAAATGGCCTCCATGATGCCGGGCGTGCCTTCCGGAAGGCATTGTGTGCTGGCGTCGACAAGTGGCGTGCCAGCCTTGAGCATTGCCTGGCGCTTTTCCTGCAGGGCCTTCCATTCACTTGCGTAGGGCTCTTTGAGGTCTGGGCCGCCGCCCGGGGGAGGGACCAGCTTCGTTTCGTCGCCATCATCGTCGAACGGAAAGGGATCGCGCTCCCATACACCGGTTATGTTGGGTTCCGCTTGGACACCGGCAGCCTTCGTGGCCTGGTCCGAAGCCGGAGAAGCAGCCATCGCCACCTGATTTGCCCCGCCCAACGCCAGGGCAGAACATAGGGCAAGGCTTGCGATTTCTTTGAAGTTCATCAGACCCCTCGATCCTGTTATCGTGTCAGAAAATTAATCTTCATTTCAACAGCTAGTATTCCGGCTGCAAATGGCTGATCAGGCCTGCGGCCGGAAAGCGTATCACCATGCATCCAGCTTCTTGCCGCCGCCCAGGGTTGCGACCTTGAGCGCTCCGCCCGGCTTTCCGTTTCTCAGCGGGAAGTAGGAAATGTCGATCTTGTCGCCGGCCTTGAGCGTATTAAACTTCCAGCCAGCTTGCTTCATGTTGGAGGGGCTGTTGCATTCCAGGGCAAACGTCTCCGTGCCGCTTTTCACGACCACGTAGACATGCGGATTTGCCCATTGAAATTGTACGACAGTCACGCCCTTGCGATCAGTGGTTTTTGTCTGATCGAACATCGCAAAAGAATGGTGCGCCATGGCAGGCAGGCTGACCGTGAGGAGGCCTGCAGCAAGAACGGAAGCGCACGTTTTGAGTCTATTCATTCAAGAAACTCCTGTCTTCGACAAACGATCGCGCCGAAGTTTGTCAAGTTTTTGATCGATCGCATTCCGGTCTGCCGGTCAATCGACCTGCCGGTCGCCGGGAATGATTCTGGCTTGCGGGGTCCGGCGGTAGCGATGTGCTATCCAATCTAGTCCTGCGCGGTAGGGGTCGAAAGTGCGAAGCGGTCGTGAAACCGTTAATCAACGCGCAGATCGTTTGCGTCGCGCCGAAGGGCTTGCGGATTCTGGCCGAAATTCCCGATGCTTCCTGCCAGATTTTTACAGGTCATCGCGTCCAGGAGGGCGCTGCGGCGGCCCCATAAATTAACGTAACGCGTCGAAACGAAACGTTTCCGAACAGTTTCAGGGGCCGGTCTGATATTTACTTCGATGCAACAAACTGCGCCAATACGACGGCAGCGTTGCTTATGATGAACTATGCGCGGCGCTGTCGATCTGGGTGAAATCTGACAGTTCGCAGTCGGTTTTGGCTGGTTCGGGCGGACTTGAAACAGGGATTTCCAATGCTGCTGCCCGACTGCCGAAAGGGGCCGGATGGCCGCTGATCGGTGCGAACGGTCATAAGAAGCATACACAGGGAAATGTGGAGGAATATGACAAACTTGAAAGCTTGGCCGGTACAGCTTGAAGGCGGCGCTACACCAGTAACAGTTTCGCGACTGGCGTCCTATGGCGCGCTTCTCCTTGCAGGATCTGCTTTCGTGCTCCCTGTAAGTGCTGCCCATGCGCAGGATAGTGGCGCGCAAAAGGGCGGGTATCAGGAGCCCATCGAGATGGACGAGATCATCGTTTCGGCTCGCCGCAAGGACGAGAAGCTGATCGATGTTCCCGCTTCGATCACAGCCTATTCCTCCGACTTCCTGAAAACCCAGAACATTCAGAATTTCACGGACTATGCCACCCGCATTCCCAATCTGAGCTTCCAGTATGGCTTGGGTGGGGACCTGCTTTGGGGCGGCAGCCGTGAAACCACGATCCGTGGTGTCGCCGGCTCCGGGACGACGGCCTATTATATCAATGACACGCCGGTCCCTTCGTCGGTCAGCCCGCTGACCCTCAACCTCGACCGCATCGAAGTGCTTAAAGGTCCTCAGGGGACACTGTTTGGCGCAAGTTCGATGGGCGGGAACCTGCGGTTCATCACGCGCAAGCCTTCGTTGACCGAGAATTCGGGCGCGGTCCAGGTTCAGGGAGGCGGCACCAAGCTCGGTGGCTTTGACTTCGATGGAAACGCCCAGGCCAATTTCATTCTGGTGCCTGATCGGATCGCGCTTGATGTTGCCTTCGGCTACACGCGTGAGTCCGGCTTCATTACGAGGCGGTTTCCCGGAGAGTCCGGTGAGCTGATCTCCAAAAAGGGGCAAGGGCGCAACGACATCGCGACAGGGTCGGTGACCTTGCGGGTGAAGCTGACCGATTCGCTTGAGGCAAGCATCAACGGCATCGGGCAGGCGAGCAAACTGCACGGGTTCCCTGCCACTTATTTCCCATTGCCGGGTTACAAGCCGGTTTCCTACACCGTGGATCGCGACCGCGATGTGCAGGAGTATTCGAAAGATCGCTGGGGTATCGGCTCAATCGTTCTGAACTATGCCGGTGAAGGCTTCTCTGTGGTCTCCTCCACGAGCTATTTCGCGCGTCGGATCAAGGAACGGGAGGATAATACAGAGGGAAGCAATCTGTATCTTGCCGAAGCCGAGCCTGATATCGATCTCGGAAATCCGGCCATTTACGGGGATACGAATGCCACGACGCGTCTTTTCACGCACGAGGATCGTCTCACGTTCGATGACGGAGCCATTCTTCCCCATCTGTCGGGCATAGTCGGTGTCTATTACCAGCATGAGTACTTGCGCACGAAGATGCCGCCGGTTCGGATTCCGGGACTTGCGGATGCCGGGATCGAACCCGATTATCTTGGTACTAGTAATCTCGCTAATCACAACAACGATGTGGCTTTGTTCGGCGAGCTCTATTACGAGCTCGTTCCCAAGCTGACCGTCACGGTGGGCCTGCGGAAATACTGGATCCGACAGAAGACCGATGCAGGCGTCGATATGGGCTATCTGTTCCCGCCTGATGGAATTTCCGTCAATCCGGCACTCAAGAATAGCCAGACAGGACTTATCCCCAAGGCTGTTATTTCTTACAAGATCGGTGACCAGGGCAATATCTATGCATCTGCGTCAAAGGGTTTCCGGGTAGGCGGAACAGAGCAGGCTTTGCCCGATATTTGCTCGACCGACCTTGAGAACCTGGGTGTCAATGCGGAAGACTTGCGGCAGTATAAATCCGATACCTTGTGGAGCTACGAGGTTGGCGCCAAGGGCAGTCTGGCAAATGGTCGCCTCAGCGCTTCGGTAGCTGGGTTCCAGATCGACTGGTCCAACATCCAGCAGAGCATCTTCCTGCCGACCTGCACGCTGCCGGTAACGACAAATGCGGGTAAAGCCCGTATTCGCGGTGGTGAGTTCGAGCTGTCGGGCCGCCCCTTCGCCGGAGTACCTTTCACGCTTCAGGTGGGCCTGGGCTATACGGATGGCGTTCTTCAGGAACCGGGTGTGGTTCCACAGGAACCCAACACTCCGCTTCCTCTGGTGCCGAAATGGACGGGTACGATCTCTGGCTATTATGAAGTGCCGCTTGGCGATTCCCTTCAGTTGTTCATGGCTGCGGACTACAGCTACACCAGCTCCGTCAAAGTCTCTGACGGCGACAGCGGGTTTTATACCAGGCAGCCGATCAATATGGTCAACGGCAATATTGGCCTGAGCTTCGGAAACTCCCAGGTCATGGTCTTTGTCAAAAACCTGTTCGATAAGCGGTTGAATTTCGGTAACCAGCCTTCGGCTGGCTTCGAAAGGCAGGAACTGCTTGATGATGGCAGCTATCAGCGCCTGCCGCGCGGCGTTGTCAGCCGGCCACGCCAGATCGGTGTGCAATATCAGCTGAATTTCTGAGATGAGTGAGATCGGGGATGGCTTGGCCATCCCCGATCCTCTTGCTTGTTTTCCTCGCGGGCACAGGCGGCTCGCGGTTGCGTTTGATTGCGCAATTGCACCTGGGGCCTTTGAGCGTCGGTGCCGGCGCGCACGTGCGGCGCTCGAAGCCTCAATGAGTATGCGCTCATGGCGCACAGTATTCCGGGTTAGGTGAGGGTGACAATCAAGAGGTGGTGGCCTCTTTGGCGTCGCTCGCTATCGTGCCTGTCGCCGTCAGGTGCGGGCATCAGAACAATCAGATCGCCATGCCAATTGGCATTGGCAATTCCATTCGCAGCCTGAACCTCTCCCCGAACGCATCGTTGGTGCAGATCCGGACGGCTCTTACGAGAATTGTCTCGCTGGCTCGGGCGCGGCACGGCGAAAGAGCCTTTTGCCCGGCGATGATACTGTCCGGAGCGATCGGGCCGATTTCCAAACTCTTCGACATCCCCGCAGAGTGGCTACAGCGCTGCGAGAACCTGGTAGCTGAAAGACTGCCGGGCGGCCATTTCTGCGTGGACGAACTCCCCGTTCAAACGCACGAGGCTCTGGCAAGTTTCCTGTGCCGGCGCGACCTGGGGTAAGGCTCGCAAAGAGCTTCCGGCGGTGCAAGATCGGGGAGGGGCTGTATCGATGCTCGATCCGCTGTGAAGGTGGGATTCGCACGCAAGATAGCAGAACGCTCGGCACTCGTGGCGATCGTCCTTGGGACAATCCCGGAGGTCATGAATGACGGTGCGGAAGTTCAGGCTGGAGATCCCGTCCTCTGGCGTCTTTTGCTGACTTATCCGGTCCCGCACATGGACTCGTCTCACGGCGCATTCTCTGCGCTCAAGGATGAAGGGGGTGTTGGCTGCCAGGCGTGCGCAGGTGTTTTTGCACCTTGTACCGTTTGCTTTCTTGCTGGTGGCGGCCCGCGCGCTTCTGAATCCTGAATGCAAAATAGCTATTGAACATAGCAAAAAATGGGCGTAAGAATCTCGGCATATTAGGTCGATGTATCCGGCCAGCTTAGGGAGAAGATCCATGGCCACGCCATCACAACCCGATCCGCGTCCTGAAGAGGAAACCGTCCGCTGCGACATCGAGGACGGTGTCGCCTGGGTCTATTTCAACCGCCCGGACAAGCGCAATTGCATGAGCCCCAAGCTCAACCGCCAGATGATGCGCGTGATCGAGGATCTCGAATTTCGCGACGACGTTCAGGTCCTCGTCCTGACCGGTGAGGGCGTTGCTTGGTCGGCGGGCATGGACTTGCTCGAATACTTCCGCATGAACGAGGAAAAGGGCATCGGTGCCATCCGGCAATCCCAGCGGGAGGCTTACGGCTGGTGGGAGCGGCTTCGGTGGTACGAGAAGCCGACGGTCGCGATGGTCAACGGCTGGTGCTTCGGCGGCGGCTACGGTCCGCTCTTCGCCTGCGATCTGGCTTTCTGTGCGCAGAGCGCGCAGTTCGGCCTGTCCGAGATCAACTGGGCGATCCTACCCGGCGGCGGGGCGAGCAAGGTTGCGGCCGAACTCCTCAGCTTCCGCAAGGCGATGTACCATGCGATGATGGGTGAGAACCTGACCGGCGAGCAGGCGGCCGAATGGGGCCTCGTCAATGAGTGCCTCCCGGACGACAAGCTCAAGGCTCGCGTGCAGGAAGTCTGCGACAGTCTGAAGAAGAAGGACACCAATGCCCTTCGTGCCACCAAGTGGGCGATCCGGCGGGTGCGCGAGATGACTTACGATAACGCCGAGGACTATCTCGTGCGCGCGCAGGAAGCCCTGAACGATTTCGGCGGAAAGCAGAGCCGCAAGGAGGCGACCCGCCAGTTCCTGGACGAGAAATCGTACAAGCCGGGGCTTGGTGCCTTCGACAAGAGCAAGCTGGACCAATAACATATTGGGGAGAGGTGCGAGGCATGCAGCACCCGAAGAATATCGACAGGCTGCTCAGGCCGCGTTCCGTTGCCGTCGTCGGCGCATCGGACAAGCCCGGTGCGCTGGGCGCATCGATGCTGGCCAATCTCGAGCGCAATGGGTTTTCCGGGGCGATCTACCCGATCAACCCGAAACGTAGCGAGATCGGCGGCCGCAAGTGCTACGCGGCGATCGAGGACTTGCCCGAGGGCGTCGATTGCGCGGTACTCGCCATTCCGCGGGCGGGCATTCTTCCGGCGCTGAAGGGGCTGGCCGAACGCGGGATCGGCGCGGCCGTCATCTTCTCGGCCGGTTTCGCCGAAGACGGCGAAGAGGGCCTTGCGGAACAGCGCGAGATTGCCGCGATAGCGGACCGGCACGGCATTGTCGTCGAAGGGCCCAATTGCCTTGGCTGCGTCAATCACGTCGACAAGGTGCCGCTGACTTTCGTCGAAACGCGCTGCCTGCCCCCGCAGGGTCGCGGGATCGCGGTCGTGTCCCAGAGCGGCGCGATGGCTGCGGTGCTGGCGACGATGCTGCAGTCGCGCGAACTGGGTATCAGCTACACCGTTTCGACTGGCAACGAGGCCGCGAGCGGGGTGGAAGACTATCTCGACTGGCTCGTTGACGATGCGCACACCCATGTCGTCGCCATGATCGTCGAGCATTTCCGCAAGCCGCGCGCCTTTCTGCAGGTGGTCGAGCGGTTGCGCGCGGCCGGCAAGGAAGTCGTCCTGCTGCACCCGGGGCGGTCCAGCGCCGCGCGGGAAAGCGCGGCGACCCATACCGGGGCCATGGCGGGCGACTACAAGGTCATGCGCGCGATGGTCGAGCAGGCAGGGGTCATCATGGCGGAGACCCTCGAAGAGCTGGCCGACGTTTCCGAGATCGCGGTGCGCTCGCCGGGCCTGCCGGAAGCGGGGGCAGCGGTGCTGGGCGAATCCGGTGCGTTCAAGGCGCTTACGCTCGACCTCTCCGAAGAACTGGACCTCTCATTGGCGCCGCTTGGCGATGCCGATAGTCCTGCACTCCGGGCTGCCTTGCCCGAGTTCGTTCCGGTCTCCAATCCGCTCGACATCACGGCCATGGGGCTGTCGCAGCCGCAGATCTATACCGAGACCATCGCGGCGCTGCTGGCAGACGAGCGCGTCGGCGCCATCCTGGTCGGGCTGATCCAGACCGATCCGACGACCTGTGCCTTGAAGTTTCCTGCCGTGCTCAAGGCTCTCGAAGGGCGAAAGAGCGGCAAGGCCGTTGTATTCGCGGGGCTGGACGAAGGTGCAGAAGTGCCTCGCGAGTGGCTTGAGCGGTTGCGCTCTGCCGGCATTGCCTGCTTCCCGAGCACGGAACGTGCCTTGCGGGCGATAGCACGGCTGACCCATCGCCCGGTGCAAGGCAGTGACAAACCGGCAGATCCCTTGCCCCTTGCCGTACTGGAAGCGGGTACGATCCCCGAATATCGCGCCAAGCAGATGCTGACCGCTGCAGGGATTGCCTTTCCCGAGGGGCGCTTCGCAGCCAGCGCCGACGAAGCCGTGGCAGCCGCTGTGGCCCTTGGCGGGCGTGTCGCGATGAAGGCGCAGGCTTCGGCTCTGGGGCACAAGAGCGATGCCGGCGGGGTCAGGCTGGGGCTTGAGGGCGAGGCTGCGGTTCGCGAGGCATGGGCGACGATGCACGAGGCCGTGGCGGCCTACGATCCCTCGATCGCGCTGGATGGCGTTCTGATCGAAGCCATGGGGCGGCCGGGCACGGAGATGATCGTAGGTGCCAAGCGCGATCCCGAATGGGGCGCGGTGGTCCTGGTCGGCTTCGGCGGCGTGACTGCGGAAGTCCTCGGCGATGTCACGCTGATCACCCCGGGTGAGAGTGTCGAAGCGATCGCCGCTGCCATTCAGGGGCTTGCCCAGGCACCCCTGCTGCGCGGCTTTCGCGGCAGCCCACCGCGTGATGTTGCGGCCTTGGCGCGCCTCGTCGAGACGGTCGGCAGGGTCATGCAGGGCAACGATCGCATCCTGGAGATCGATCTCAATCCCGTCATGCTTTACGAGGAAGGACAGGGGCTGTCAGTGCTCGATGCGCTGATGCTGGTTGCTTAAGGTGGCGAGGGGGCGATCAGGTGTCGCTATGCCAGATCGCCCTTAGCGCAGGAGCCAGATGCTCGCGATGTTCAGCGGGGATTCGTTCCATCAGATCCGTCTCGAACCGGTCGAGAATCGCGTTGGCCTCGATCATGATGGTCTCGCCGGCGGCCGTCAGATGCAGCCCGTGCGACTTGCCGTCGAGCGGAACCTTCTCGATCAGTCCACGTTCTTCGAGACGCCGCAGCAAGGGCACCATGTTCGCGCTCTTGATGTCGAGGACGCGGCCGATGTGGCTGGCTATCACGTTGGGTTCGGCTTGGATCATCAGCATGACCGAGGCATCCACCTGACGCAGGTCGAGCACGGAAAGGCGATCGTTGAGATCGCTCATCGCCGCTGCCGCAGCGCGCTTCAGCTGGTAACCTGGCCGGATTTCCAGCGGGTCGGTGACGTCATCTGCCACGTTGTCGATATCTCCCTGCACATGGCGTCAAGTCTTGGTGTTAAAGCTCGTTCACAACGAAGCAATCACTGTCAAGCCGGGCAACTGCCATTTATCCTTGTGCTTGCAGAATATTGCTATATAAGATAGCTATAAATAAGAATAGTGGGCGGGCGCAGAAATTGCGCGTCATCGGGCGGAAAAGCCCGAATTAGAGGGAGCAGGGCATGCGAGTGCATTCAAAAATCATGCGTGGAGTCTATGCGGCGTCGACGTGCTTGACGTTGGCGGCAGTCGGGCTGTCCACACCCGCGTTGGCTCAGGAAGGCGACGCGGAAGCACAGGCCAGGAGAGATCAGGCCGCCGGGAACATCATCGTCGTTACCGCCAGGCGGCGTGAGGAAAGCCTGCAGGAAACGCCGGTCGCGATCACGGCACTCTCCGCCGAAATGCTGGCAAGCCGGCAGATCCAGCAGACCCAGGACCTTGAGCGGGTTACCCCCAGCCTGCAGTTCAAATCCGCTGGTCAGCTCTCGGGCAACAGCGCGGCTACTGTCGTTTTCATTCGTGGCATTGGCCAGCTGGACCCGACCGCCGCGGTCGATCCGGGCGTCGGCATCTACATCGACGAAGTCTACGTCGGCCGGGCCGTCGGCGGGGCCATCGACTTCGGAGACATCGCCGGTGTCGAAGTGCTGCGCGGGCCGCAGGGCACGCTGTTCGGTCGCAACACGATCGGCGGCGCCATCCTCGTACGCACCAAGCAGCCGGTGCTTGGCGAATTCAGCGGCAAGGGCCGTGTGCGGATCGGCAACGACGACCTGCGCGAGGGCTTCGCAGCGCTCAACCTGCCGTTGGGTGAAACGGTCGCGGCACGCGTTTCGGGCGGTTTCCGCAAGCGTGACGGCTATGTCACGCGCGTCTTCGACGGACGCGATCTGGGCAATGACAATTCCTGGAGCCTAGGTGGCTCGATCAAGTGGGAGCCGTCGAGCGATTTCGACCTGTTCATCCGTGGCGATTACAACAAGCGCGATGAGAACGGCGCGCCGTTCGTATTCGCAGGGATCAACGAGAATGCACCGGTTCCGGCCATTGTCAGTGTCGGGGCCGGCTGTCCGGGGGCAACCATTCCCTTCGCGCCGGTGACCCCCGGAGATCCGCGCTTCGGCGCACCATTCGTGCCATCGATTGACGATTCACGATGCGCCAATGACTATCAGGCGCTGGGCAAGTTCACCAATGGCGGTACCGCACCGGTCACCAGCACTTCGGAAATCTGGGGTCTGGCCGCGACCGCACGGGCGACCCTGTCGGACTGGTTGAGCTTCAAGACGATCACGTCCTATCGCAAGACGAAGTCGCGCGGCGTGCGTGATGCCGACAATACGCCGTTCGACATTCTGACCACCGACCTCACCACCAGCTCCGAGCAGTTCAGCCAGGAGTTCCAGTTCCAGCTCGATTTCGATCGGCTGAACATGATCGTGGGTGGCTTCTACTACAATGAGAAGAGCTTCGAGCGGGCCACGGTGCTGCTGGCTTTCCCGCCATCGCCGCCGGTCATTTCCTCGGTGCTTGCCGGTGGGCCGGGCAGCCGCGACCTGCAGCTCTCGGACCTCAAGACGGACTCGGTCGCAGGTTTCGGTGAAGTCTCCTACGAACTGACCGACGATCTCGAAGTGTCGGTCGGCGCGCGCTACACCAAGGACAAGAAGTCCTATATCGGCAACGTCAGCAGCCTGTTCCCCGCAACGCTGCCGGACCCCGATCCGCTTCCGACCGAGGCGATCCCCGATGGCGGGCCGCTCTACATCTATTATCGTCCCTATCGGAAGAGCTTCTCGGCGCTGACCGGTTCGGCGAGCATTCGCTACAATGTTGCGCCCTGGCTGAGCACATATGTCTCCTACGCCAACAGCTTCAAGTCGGGCGGGTTCAACACCCGCTACAACGCGCCGCCGGCGGGCTTTGTGCCGGTGCCCTTCGATGAGGAGAAGGTGACCAGCTACGAAGTGGGCGCAAAGTTCGATCTGGGCGACGTCCGCTTGAACCTTGCCGCCTTCCGCGCCGACTACAAGGACATCCAGCTCATCTTCCGCCAGGGCCCGGTGCCGCTGCTGTTCAATGCGGGCAAGGCGCGCATGCAGGGCTTCGAGGCTGAATTCAGCTATCACACGGCCTGGGGCCTGCAGATCGACGCGGGGCTGAGCCACCTCGACGACCAGATCCGCTCGGTTACCGCAATCCCCGGCGCAACCGCGACGATCGCGCCGGGTGACGAACTGCCGCTCACGCCCTCGTTCCAGGGCAACCTGGGCATCGGTTACGAAGTCATGCTGGGCAACTGGAGCCTGACCCCGCGCGTGGACGTCAGCTACCAGACCAAGACGACCTTCATCACCGGTAGCGTGCCCGAGATCGAACAGGGCGACTATGCGGTCACCAATGCATCGATCACGCTGGCGCAGGACGGCAAGGGGCTCACGGTCCAGGCCGGTGTCCAGAACCTGTTCAATGAACACTACAAGGTTCAGGGCAATGCCTCGCTTGCGACGCTGGGCTATGCCGAAGTGATCTACGCCCGGCCGCGTGCCTGGTACATGCAGGTCGGCTATGAATTCTGATCATTCCCTGACTGGCGGTCTCTCCTGATCGCCGCGGCCCGGTATCCTGCCTGCACGGCAGGACCGGGCCATTCTTTTTTGTTTCGAGGACACGTTCGATGGAATTTCAGCGCATCAATCCCATGACCGGCAAGGTCGCTACGACCGCCAAGGCGATGCAAGCGGAAGAGATGGCAGCCATCGCGGCCAGTGCGGCTGCCGCGCAGCCGGAGTGGGGGCAGATGGGCCCCAGCGCCCGTCGCGCGGTTCTCAGCCGCGCTGCCGACGCTCTCGAAGCCCGGGCGGATCGGTTCGTGGACGCCATGATGGGCGAAATCGGCGCGACCGAGGGCTGGGCCCGGTTCAACGTCATGCTGGCCGCGGGCATGGTGCGTGAAGCCGCCGCCCTGACGACGCAGATCTCAGGTGAGGTTATCCCGTCGGACAAGCCGGGCTGCCTGGCCATGGCCGTGAAGGAGCCGGTCGGCGTCATTCTTGGCATTGCTCCGTGGAATGCCCCGGTGATCCTTGGCGTGCGTGCCATTGCGGTGCCGCTCGCCTGCGGCAATGCCGTCATCTTCAAGGCGAGCGAGACCTGCCCGGAGACGCACCGGCTGATCGTCGAAGCCTTCGCCGAAGCCGGATTTCCCGAAGGGCTGGTCCAGTGCGTGACCAATGCGCCGGCAGATGCCGGAGACGTCGTGGGCGCGCTCATCGATGCCCCTGAAGTACGCCGCATCAATTTCACCGGATCGACTGCGGTAGGCCGGATCATTGCCAAGCGCGCAGCCGAACACGTCAAACCCTGCCTGCTCGAACTGGGCGGCAAGGCTCCGTTCATCGTGCTGGAAGACGCCGATTTGGACGAGGCAGTGAAGGCGGCGGCCTTCGGTGCGTTCATGAACCAGGGCCAGATCTGCATGTCGACTGAACGCATCATCGTCGTCGATGCCGTGGCCGATGAATTCGCGCAGCGCTTCGCGGCCAAAGCCGCCTCGATGGCCGTGGGCGATCCGCGTGAGGGCAAGACCCCGCTCGGTGCCGTGGTGGATCGCAAGACGGTCGACCATTGCCTTGGCCTGATCGAGGACGCCGTCTCCAAGGGCGCCCGGCAGCTGGTCGGCGGCGATGCGCAAGGCGTGCTGATGCCGGCCCATGTTATCGATGGGGTCACCCCCGATATGAAACTGTTCCGCGATGAAAGCTTTGGGCCGGTCGTGGGGATCGTACGGGCACGTGATGCCGACCATGCCGTCGCGCTTGCCAATGACAGCGAATACGGCCTGTCCTCTGCCATATTCACGCGCGACATTCCGCGCGGGTTGCATCTGGCCCGGCAGGTGCGTGCAGGGATCTGTCACGTCAACGGACCGACCGTGCATGACGAACCGCAGATGCCCTTCGGTGGGGTCGGCGCATCGGGCTATGGCCGGTTCGGCGGCAGGCAGGGAATTGACAGCTTCACGGAAACTCGCTGGATCACGGTGGATACCCAGGACGGTCACTACCCGATCTGAGCCGCTGCTACCTGCAAGGTGGCCGAACGAGACGGATAACAGGACCAGCCCCGGGCGGGAGAGAGACTTAGATGGCAACAGGCGTAACCGATCCGCGCGAGATCGTCGATTCCGGGAGGATGACCTGGCGACAGATCGTCGTCGTGGCCTTGTGCGTGCTGCTAAACGGGCTGGACGGCTTCGACGTTCTCTCGATCAGCTTTGCCGCACCGGGGATCGCTTCGGACTGGGGCGTGGACCGCGCAGCGCTGGGGATCATCCTCTCGATGGAACTGATCGGCATGTCGGTCGGCTCGATCCTGCTCGGCATGGTGGCCGACCGCGTGGGCCGCATTCCCATCGTGATCGTCAGTCTGCTCGTCATGGCCACAGGCATGACGGCCGCGGCGTTGGCCAGCGGGATCGTCGAACTGGCGGTTATCCGCCTGATCACCGGGCTCGGGATCGGCGGCATGTTGGCCTGTACCAACGCCATCGTCGCCGAAGCGTCGAATGCGCGCTATCGTTCGGCTGCCGTCGCGATCATGGCGGCGGGCTATCCGCTGGGAGCGATCGTCGGCGGTGCCATCGCATCCAGCCTGCTTGTCGACGGAACCTGGCGCGACATCTTTTGGCTGGGCGCGGGCATGACCATCGTCTTCCTGCCGATCGTCCTGCTGGTCCTGCCGGAATCGATCGATCTTTCCATGCGTCGGTTCGGCCCGGAACGGGCGCTGGACAAGGTCAACAAGTCGCTGCGGCGGCTGGGGCACCGGGTTGTCGAGATGGTGCCGCCGGTCGAAGTCGTGGCCAAGGCAGACCGGGCCGGGCTGTTCAAGGGCGACATGCGCCGCGTCACGATCCTGCTGACCGTGGCCTACTTTTTCCACATGACCGCGTTCTATTTCATCCTCAAGTGGATCCCCAAGATCGTGGTCGACCTCGGTTTCGAGCCTTCCGCAGCGGGCGGTGTCCTCGTCTGGGCGAACGTGGGCGGCATGACCGGATCGCTCCTGTTCAGCGTACTGGCAACGCGCATGCCGCTGCGCAGGCTGATGATCGCGATCCTTGTGCTCAGTTTCGTGATGATCGCGGCATTCGGCCTGACTTCCGGCGGCCTCGATCCCCTGAAGCGGGCGGCGGCGATTGCCGGGTTCTTCTCCAACGCCGCCGTCGTGGGCCTCTATGCCCTGATCGCGGCAGCCTATCCTGCGCAGTTGCGGGCAGGGGGGACCGGCATCGTCATCGGCATAGGGCGCGGCGGCGCGGCCCTTGGGCCGGTCGTGGCCGGGTTCCTGTTCGCCAGCGGTTTCGGCCTGCCTCTGGTGGCAGCTGCCATCGGTCTTGGTTCGATCGTCGCGGCATTCGCGATCCTTGGCCTGCCACTGGAGCGGCCGGTCGCACGCGGGCTTGCAGGCAAGTCGGCGCGCGGGGCCGGCTAGGCGCAACCGGATCGTGGACCGCGTGTGCATAGCGGGGTTTGCGATCTATCCATTGGGGCCGGGATGGCGCAGGGTGGGGCCATGCTACGCACTCTGTATTCCCCCATCGAACCTTACGAAACCGGCATGCTCGATACGGGAGAAGGCCATACCATCTATTATGAGCGCTGCGGTACGCCGGGAGCCAAGCCCGCCGTGTTCGTACATGGAGGGCCCGGCGGCGGCATAGCGCCCGCGCATCGCTGCCTGTTCGACCCCGAGCTGTACGATGTGTTGCTCTTCGACCAGCGCGGCTGCGGCAGGTCGACGCCCCATGCGGGCCTTGAGGACAACACGACCTGGCATCTGGTGGCCGATATCGAGAGGCTGCGCGCGCTTGTCGGCGCCGAGCAGTGGCTCGTCTTCGGCGGGTCCTGGGGTTCGACCCTCGGGCTGGCCTATGCGCAGACCCATCCCGAACGGGTAAGCGAACTGGTCCTGCGCGGCATCTACCTGTGTTCGAAGCCGGAGCTCGACTGGTTCTACCAGTGCGGCGTCTCGCAGATGTTCCCGGACAAGTACGAGCGCCTGATCGCTCCCATCCCCGAGGCGGAGCGCGGCGACATCCTGCGGGCCTACCATCGTCGCCTGACGACGGGGCCGATGGAGGACCGGATCGCGGCCGCCCGGACCTGGAGCATGTTCGAAGGAGAAACGATTACGCTGCTGCCCGACCCGGCGATGTCCGCGCAGCATGACGACGGCCATTTCGCTCTGGCCTTCGCCCGGCTGGAGACGCATTACTTCGTCAACGCGTGCTGGCTCGAGCCGGGGCAGCTGCTGCGCGATGCGCACAAGCTCGGGCAAATCCCGGGCACGATCGTCCACGGTCGCTACGACATGCCGTGTCCGGCCCATTATGCCTGGGCGCTGCACAAGGCATGGCCGGAGGCCGACTTCCACCTCATCGAAGGGGCGGGGCACGCCTATTCCGAACCGGGAATTCTCGACCGGCTCATCCGCGCGACCGACCGGTATGCCGGAAAGCGGGCGGACTAGCAGGCAAAAGCCGGGACTTGTCCGAGCTAGGCCGAATGAGCGTCGCGAGTTGCCGGATCGCGAAGGTGCGAGGCCAGCGCGGCAAGGTCCGATGCGAAGTTCGCTTCCTCGCGTTCTCGCGCCGCGCCGTCGAGCCGCAGCAGGTAGCTGGGATGTGCCGTCAGCAGAAAGGGAACGCCATCGGGCAGTGACAGCAGGCGTCCGCGTTCGCGGCCGATGGACGGCGTGCGTCCTGTAAGACCGCGAACGGCGCTGGCGCCGAGCGCCAGGACGATGCGGGGGTGCACCAATGCACGCTCCTTATCCAGCCACCAGCGGCAGGTGTCGATCTCTCGCGCGGTCGGGTTCTGGTGCAGGCGCTGCTTGCCCCGCGCGGTGAACTTGAAATGTTTGACGGCATTGGTGACGTAAGCGTCCTGCCTGTCAATTCCGGCGGCTGCGAGATGGGCATTGAGGACTTCTCCGGCTGGACCGACGAATGGGCGCCCGGCCATTTCCTCGTTGTCTCCCGGCTGCTCGCCCACGATCATCAGGCGGGCACCGGGAGAACCTTCGCCGGGAACTGCCGCAGTCCCGTTGCAGCCGATCTGGCACCGGCGGCACCGCGCGATACCCTCGGCAAGCGCGCCGAGATCGACCGGCGGCTCTTCGGCGAGCAGTTCCGTGCCTTGCGCGATCATCGAGGTCTCGCGCTTTTGCGCGCCGGCGATCAGGTCGGCAATGTCGCGCGCTTCGGGCAGGTTGTGCCAGTAGCGGCGCGGCATCTCCTTGATCATGGCCTTGGTCTTGAGGCGTGCCGGGTTGAAGATCGACCGGTAGTAACCGCGCCAAAGGTCCTCCGCGGCATCGGCGGCGGGGGCCTGAGCGCGCGTGGCTGCAGGGCCGCGCACCAGTTCCGTCCCGTCCCAATGCAGGCTCAGTCGCGGGGTGAGGATGGACCAGTGCTGGTTGGTGAACCGCTCGATGAAGAAGCTTGCGTTGGCAAGCTCGATGCGGTGTTCCGGCTCGAACCACGCGATATAGCGTTCGTCGCCTGTATCGTCATCGACCCGGCGGAAGCGCACGAAAGCGCGCATCTTGTGTATGTCGCGGCGGACGTGCTGGGCAAGGCGGCGCAGGTTCGCGACATCGGCGTCGGTGGTGTCCTCGATCAGCCGTGGGTGCTTCTGCAACCGCCAAAGCGTGCGATAGAGCAGATCGAGCCGCGACGGATCGCTGTGCATGAAGACACTGGTCGCCAGGCTCAGAAAGGCGCGCGAGGCGCGCACCGGGACGGACGAAGCTTCCGGAAGACCGGAACTGCGCGGCGCGGTATGTTCGGCGAGCGAGAACAGGTCGGCGCTGTCCTCGCCTTCGCTCCAGGCGATCTCCTCTGGCGGGATGCCGCGCGCAACGGAGGCGCGGGCCATGTCGCGCCACGCGTCGAAATCGTCCGGATCCTCCAGCCGCGCGCCGATCATCCGAAGAGTTCCATCTGGCGCGGCTTGGGGGCCAGGCGCGCGCGCAGGTCTGCCAGATCGAGCATGGCGACGGGGCGCCAGTCGCTCGTCACGACGAAGGGACGCAGCTTGCGCAGGGAATTGGTGACGCGGGCAAGATCGTCCAGCCTGATCGAACGATGGCGGCGTGCGCCCAGCAGGGCATCCACGGCCTTTACGCCCAGACCCGGCACCCGCAGCATCGCCTCGCGCGGCGCGCGGTTGAGATCGATGGGGAAGCGGTCTCGGAACTTGAGCGCCCAGGCCAGCTTGGGATCGATGTCGAGCGGCAGCATTCCGTTCGCATCGGCCGCTTCGCTGACTTCGTGCGGGGCGAAACCGTAGAAGCGCGTCAGCCAGTCGGACTGGTAGAGGCGATGTTCGCGCATCAGGGGCGGTCGCTGCAGGGGCAGGACCGCACTGGCATCGGGAATGGGGCTGAAGGCCGAATAATAGACGCGGCGCAGGCCGAACCGGCCATAGAGCCTGCTCGCCTTGTCGATGATCTGCGTGTCCGATGTGCCATCGGCGCCGACGATCATCTGCGTGGATTGGCCTGCCGGCGCGAAGCGCGGAGCGGAGCGGTATTTGCGCCGGGCGTCGCGTGCATCGACGATGCGGCTGTGCAGACCGCCCATGGCGCCTTCGATGCGCGGGGCGTTCTTGTCGGGAGCGAGCCGGGCGAGGCTGGCCGCCGTGGGCAGTTCGACGTTGATCGAGACGCGGTCCGCCCAAATTCCGGCCTCGGCGACGATCTCGGGATCGGCCTCGGGGATCGTCTTGAGGTGGATGTAGCCGCGGAAATCGTGGACCTCGCGAAGCGTGCGCGCCACGCGCACGATCTGCTCCATCGTATGATCCGGGCTGCGCACGATGCCGGAACTGAGGAACAGCCCTTCGATGTAGTTGCGGCGATAGAACGACAGAGTGAGGTCGACCACTTCCTCGGGCGTGAAACGTGCGCGTTCGACGTTCGAACTCTTGCGGTTCACGCAGTAGTGGCAATCGAAGATGCAGTGGTTGGTCAGCAGCAGCTTGAGCAGCGAAATGCAGCGACCGTCCGGCGCATAAGCATGACAGATGCCCATGCCGCCCGACGTCGAGCCCACGCCGCGTCCGTTCCTGCTGTTCCGCTCGACCGAGCCCGACGACGCGCACGAGGCGTCGTACTTGGCTGCGTCGGCCAGGATTTCGAGGCGCCCGAGAATCGAGGTCTTTTGCATGCGTTCTTATTATGTTCTCGCCACATCCTTTGCAATGCTGCAGGCTTGCGGAAGCCGTCCCTATGCGACGAAGCGAGGACGGCTGGGCTTCAGGCGCTCTCGCTCGCTTGCAGATAGGTCAGGAAGCCGCGTTCGGCCGGCAGCAGCCATCTGGTCTTTCTTGGCAGGCGCTTACTGCACCACGCGGAGCGCGCGTCCTCGTCGCTGACAAGGGCAAAGACTTCGGGGTGAATGTAGGACTTGCGCGCGATTGCCGGGGTATTGGCCAGAACATCGGCGACCATGCCGGCAATCGACTTTATGGTCGGCGGCTCGCGGTCGGTCACGATTGCCTCGAAGGCGGTGACGCTGGCCGCCCAGGTGCGAAAGTGCTTCGCCGTGAAATGCGTGCCCGCCGCTTCGGAGAGGTAGGCGTTTACGTCGCAGGAACTGACCGGCGCAGGGTCTCCCGATTCGTCGAGAAACTGGAAGAGGTGCTGGCCCGGCAGGTCCTGCACCTGACGGATGAAGCGCATGAGGTTGCGGTCGGTAAGGGCCAGTTCGCGTTGCTATCCGGACTTGGCCTTGAAACGCAGGCGAATGGTCTTGCCTTCCAGCCGCAGGTGGCGGTGGCGCAGGGTGGTGGCGCCGAACGTCCGGTTGGCCTTGGCGTAGCACTCGTTGCCAATGCGCAGGGCGGTGGAATCGAGCAGGCGCACGACGCAGGCGAGCGCGCGCTCGCGGTTGATGCGACGCTGTGCCACGTCGGCTTCGACGCGGCGGCGAATGGCGGGCAGGGCCGCGCCGAATTCGCGTAGGCTGTCGAACTTGAGGGCCTCCTGCCGCTCGCGATATTCGGGGTGATAGCGGTATTGCTTGCGCCCGCGCGCATCGATCCCGGTGGCAAGGATGTGCGCGTTCGGATCGAGGCTGTACCAGCAATCGGTGTAGGCGGGCGGCAGCGCTATCGCCTTGAGTCTTTCGATCTCGGCGTGCTCCGCGATCCGCTGGCCCTGCGGGTCCAAGAAGATCCAGCCCTTGCCGCAGGCCCGGCGCGTAATGCCCGGGGCCGTGCAGTCGGCGAAAGTCAGGGCGCTCATGATCGTGGGGGCTCCGCTTCAGGTTCTCCCTGGAGGAACCCGCGGCTGGCCGGTCCGGTTCCGGTCGCTTGCGCCGGGCCGCCCGGGACGGACGGCGCGCCTGCGCCTAGCGGCCGACTTTCATCAGTACACGCCCGAAGGGGTGGCCCTCGGCGACGTGGCGATGCGCGGCGACGGCATCGGACAGGTCGAACTCGGCGTCGATCGGCATCTGCAGGTTGCCTTCCACCATGCGCCGGGCGATGTCGGCGAGGAGGGCATGGGCGCGCTCGGTGTGCATCTCGCGGCCGAAGGAAATGCCATAGACATGCATCGCCTTGCGGATCAGTTCGAAGAACCCGAAGCTGGGCAGGCTGCCGGTAGCGGCGCCGATCACGGCATAGCGGCCATGCGGGCGGATTGCGCCGATCAGGGCATTCTTTCCCTGTCCGCCGGCAAGGTCGAGGATCAGGTCGATCCCCTTGCCCCCGGTGATCTCCTTGCAGCGCGCGGCGATGTCCTCTGTGCGGTAATCAATGCCGTGGTGAAGGCCGAAGGGCACGATTCGCTCCAGCCTTTTGCGGCTGGACGCCGTGCCGATCACGACCGCGCCTGCCTGGCTCGCTAGCTGCACGGCGGCCAGCCCGACACCGCCGGCTGCACCCTGAACCAGAACGAATTCGCCGGGTTGCATCTGTCCGAACTGGAACAGCGAGTCATGCGCGGTTCCGAAGGGTACCGGGATCGTCGCCGCCTGCCGCATATCCAGCCCTTCGGGCACGGGATAGGTGTAGTGTTCGGGCACTGCGAAAAGCTCGGCATGGCTGCCGTGCCAGTCGAAGCCGATGACCTTGTCACCTTCCTTGAAGCGCGTGACCTCGGAGCCGACCGCAAGGACGGTGCCCGCAGCCTGGTACCCGGGTACGAACGGCGTCTCGGGCGGCGGCGTCACCAGCCTGTTGAGCAGGTCGCCGCCTTCGATCGAAACCCATTCGACCGCGATGAGCACGGTCTTGGGGCCGACCTCCGGATCGGGCAGGTCGCCATATTGCATGACCTCCGGCCCGCCGTTTTCGAAGTAGTAGACTGCCTTCATCGCCGTGACGTCCGTTCGCTCGCAGGTCCGTTGAGGTCAGGCCGCGCTTGCCGCTGCCTTGGCCTTCGCCGCGGCATGGAAGGCCGAGGGATCGTAGTAGTAGGGCTTGATTTCGCAGCATTTGCCGTCGCGGAACTTGAAGACCTCGCAGATTTCCGCAGGCGCAAGGTCCGGGTCGGCGAAGCGGATCGAAAGGATGGTTACGGCATTGTCCTTGCCCGCGGTCGTCTCCATGATGTCGAGGCCGGCCACTTCGCACATGCCCATGACTTTCGCATAGAGGTCCTTCAGGGCGTTCTTGCCGCGATAGGCCCCGGCCATCGGCAGGCTGTCCGCCTCGTAGGCGACGAAGTCGTCGGTGAGCATCGAGGAGGCCGTCTCCCAGTCACCGACACCGGTGGCGGCATAAAGATTGTCGACGAAATCGATCATTTCCTGGGGGGTCATGCTCATGGCCTCATTCTCCTCTTCCACCTTTCAGACTGCGTACAAACCCGGGGCTGCGAACCTAGCGTTTGGGATAGCAGCGGGCGTCCGGCCCTGTTCCGGCGAAACCTGCTGCAGATGGAAGGCGTGGTCGACCTAGCGATTCCGCTAGCCTCCCGGTGCGGCTTCGGGCGGCTAAGCAGGAACGATGGGAAAGGTTAGGCAAATATTGCTCGCGCGGCGGCCGGAAGGTATGCCGACGCCTGAAGATTTCGAGATGGCGGAAACCGACATGCCGGTGCCGGGGGATGGGGAGTTCCTCGTCGCCATGCGGGTCGGCTCGCTCGATCCGGCGATCCGCGGTTTCCTGGATGATCGGCCGAGCTACCTGCCACCGGTCGCGCTGGGCGCGCCGGTCAACGGCATGTCGCTGGGCGAAGTGGTGGAGTCCAACAACCCGAAGTATCCCGTCGGCACGCTGGTACGGGCGCTGGGCACCTGGTCGGAATACTTCGTGCTCGACGACAATGCGCTGGGTCTGGAAGTGGTCCACCGGAAGCCCGGGACCGAACTGCATCATTACATGGGCGCGTTGGGCCCCGTAGGGCTGACGGCATGGGTCGGCCTGTTCGCCGTGGGCGAGGCCAAGCGGGGCGAGACCGTCGTCATCAGCGCGGCCGCCGGAGCTACGGGCTCGACCGTGGGACAGATCGCCAAGGCCAAGGGCTGCAAGGTCATCGGTCTCGTCGGTTCCGACGAAAAGGCGCAGGTCATCCGCGACCTGGGCTTCGATACCGCGATCGACTACCGCGCGACGCCCGACATCGCCGGGGAAGTGCGCAAGGCGGCTCCCGAAGGGGTCGACGTCTATTTCGACAACGTCGGCGGCGAGACGCTGGAGGCCATGCTGCCACTCATGCGCACCCACGGGCGTGTGCCGGTGTGTGGAATGATCGGCCAGTACAACGATGCCGACCATCCCTATGGCGTCAAAACCCTGTGGCAGCTCGTGGTGAACCGGATCAGGATGCAGGGCTTCCTGACTTACGATCACCTCGACGTACTTGAACAGGCGCAGGCCGAACTTGACGAATGGGTGGCCCAGGGCAAGCTCAAGCCGCTGGCCAATGTGCGCGATGGATTTGAAAAGCTGCCGGAAGCCTTTATCGACCTGATGTCTGGCCGCACGATCGGCAAGACCATGGTGAGGATTTGAATTGCATGAGTGATACCCGCGAACACGAAGTATGGCACGGCATCGTGGCCGAGGCGGAATTTCCCGAAGAAGGCAAACTGTCGGCACAGGTCGATGGCTGGAGCGTCCTGGTCGTGAAGACAGACGACGGCTTCAATGCCGTCAACGACCGCTGCACCCATCAGGCGGCGATGCTCTCGCCCGGCCGCGTGCGGCGCGGGGCGATCATGTGTCCGCTGCACGGTGCGCGCTTCGAAGTGGCCACCGGCCGCTGCATCGGCGGTGCCTATGCCGACTTGCGCCGCTTTCCCCTGCGCGTCGAGAACGGCATGATCGAGGTCTCCCTGCCGGATCACGCGCCCGGACCGGACGAGCGCCCGGTCGTGACCTGACCGGTCCTGTCCTGTCCGCGCCGTGCCCTCGCATTAGCCATAGTAGGAATGCGGGCCTGACCCGTTAGGCTCGCGTTTCGAACAGAGCATCAATCGGGAGATACAGGATATGCCCTATACAGGCCCCTTCGAGGACCGCCTCGCCATTCGCGAACTGCTGGAGACGTATGCCGACGCGGTGACGCGCTGCGACGCCGAAGCCTGGGGCGCGACCTGGGCCGAGGATGCGCAATGGTCGCTGCCCGACTATCCCGAACTCGGCACGACTGTGGGCCGTGCGGCCATCGTCGCGATGTGGGTTGAGGCAATGAAGTCCTACCCCGGCATCATGTTCGAGGCATGGCCCGGTTCGATCGAGGTCGAAGGCAATACGGCAGTCATGCGCAGCTATACTTCCGAGGTCTACGATCAGGACGGCACGACCATGCGCGATCGCGGTGTCTACGAGGACACCTGCGTAAAGATCGACGGCAAGTGGCTGTTCAAGAGCCGTTCGTTCCGCAACATCCATCGCCAGCACGCGCCCAAGGGCTGTTGAGGCAGGCGATCCGTCGCATTAAGCAGAAGGCCCGGGATGATCCCGGGCCTTTTTCGTTTCGGCACGCATGGAGAGCGTGCGTTGCGCAAGTCAGGATAGTGCGCCCCTGACCAGATCGACGACATCGCCGGTGCGGCGGGACAGCACCGCCTTGGCCGAATAGAGTGCCGTGCCGAAGACCTGCTTCGCCTCGACCTTGGGCGGCATGACCAGTTCGTAGCGGTCGGTGACGACATCGAGCAGGGCAGGGCCCGGATGGGCGAGCCATTGCGCGACCGCGGTATCGAGGTCGCTGGCCTTCTCGACCCGGCGGCCCCAGAAGCCGATGACTTCGGCAAGGCGGGCGAAGTCCGGGTTCTTCAGGTTCGTATAGGCATCGAGCAGGCCCTCTACCTTCTGCTCCAGTTCCACGAACCCGAGCGAGGAATTGTCGAATACGCAGACCTTGATCGGCAGGTCCTCCTGGATCGCCGTGAGCAGGTCTCCGAGCAGCATCGACAGGCCACCGTCGCCCGACAGCGAGATCACCTGGCGGTCGGGCAAGGCGGCCTTGGCGCCCAGCGCCTGCGGCATGGCATTGGCCATCGTGCCATGGGTCAGCGAGACGACGGTGCGATTGCGACCCGTGGAGGGAACGTGACGCAGGCACCAGACCATCGGCGATCCGCCGTCGGCGGTCCAGATCGCATCGGCGTCGGCGTGGCGGGCAATCGTTTCGGTCAGGTACTGGGGATGGATGGCGCGATCGTCGTCGGCCTTCACATGGCGTTCCTGCTCGCTCACCGCGCGCTTGCGATGCCTGAGGCATTCGTCGAGGAAGTCGCGGTCTGCGCATTCGTCGATCAGCGGCAGCAGCGCTTCCAGCGTGTCGCCTACATCACCCACGGCGGCATGATCGACCGGGTGGCGTCGGCCCAGGTGCGTGCCGTCTATGTCGATCTGCAGGATCGTTGCCTTGTCCGGGTAGTACTGGCGCCAGGCAAAATCGCAGCCGAGCAGCAGCAATGTGTCGCAGTCCATCAGCGCGTGATAGCCGGCTTCGGATCCGAATATGCCGGTCATGCCCACGAGATTGGGATTGTCGTGTTCCAGAAAGTCCTTGGCCCGCGAGGTGTGGGCGACAGGGGCCTTGAGCTTCGCGGCCAAGGCCAGGACCTGTTCGTGCGCTGCCTCGCAGCCGGATCCTCCGTAGATCGCGACTCGTCCGCCGTCGTTGAGCGCATCGGCGAAGGTCTGCAGTTCGGCTTGCGAGGGCAGCGTCCGCGGTTGTGATCGATGGACGAGGAAAGGCGGCTCGTCGGGCGCATCGGCCTGCGACACGTCGGCAGGCACGATGAGGACGGCGACGCCCTTCTTCGCCAGTGCGGCCTGCGCCGCCATAGCCGTCTTGCGGCGGGCCTGCGCGGGTGTGCGGATCTCCTCGCAAAAGACGCTGCACGGGGCATAGACCTGCCGGAAGTCCACTTCCTGCGGGAACTCGAAGCCCAGTTCGTCGCGAACGATCTGGCTGGCAATCAGCACGACGGGCGCGCGGTTGCGGTGGCTTTCGAACAGGCCGTTGATGAAGTGCAGGCTACCCGGTCCGCATGAACCCGCGCAGGCGGCCAGTTCGCCCGTCAGCATGGCATCGGCGCCCGCGGCGAAGCCGCCGGCTTCCTCGTGACGGACGTGAATCCAGCGCATGTCGCTGCGCCGGATCGCGTCGGTGACGTGGTTCAGGCTGTCGCCGGGAACGCCATAGCATCGCCGGACACCGGCCTGCTGGAGCGTTTCGACGATAACGTCGGCGACCTTGGCGGACTTGATGCTGGGCATGGGGGAATCTCCGTGTTTCCCTTGGACAACCAGCCAGACCCCGCCGGGGTTTCGTGCATTGCGGACAATTCTTCGTGCCTTGTCTGTAAACGGCCCTCACGCAAAAAAGACGGGAGCCATCGGCCCCCGCCTTTTTGTGTCTTTCGATCGACAGGGCCGCCCGCAAGCGGCCCTGCGATCAGAAGCGCGTGGTGACCTGCACGGTGACCGTGCGCGGTTCGGCGCCGAAGCCGAGCTGGTCGGCATGCACGCCGCCCGGGGTGCCGGTGCCCGAACCGGTGTTCGGACCGTCGACGCCGCCGTTGATGTACTGCTTGTTGGTCAGGTTCTTGCCGATGACCGCCAGCTGCCAGCTGTCATCTTCTGCGCCGAAGCGCAGGCCGGCATCGAGCGTGGCATAGGAGCTGTTGCGCGAATGCGGGACGCCGAAGCCCTGGACTAGGTAGGAGGAACTGTAGCGCATGTTGGCGCCAAGGCCCGCCTTGAAACCGCCGCCAACCGGGGCGTCGTAGTTGAAGCCCACCGAGCCGGTCCAGTGCGGGGCCATGCCCAGTACCATTCCGTTGAGGTTCTGGCGAACGCCGGGCGTACCGCCGGTGATCTCGGCCGCCGTGAGGACGCGATAGCCGCCCGCACCGTCTGCGGTGAGGTTACAGCCTTCGTCCGGCGTCTGGCCCGCATAGCAGGGGGCGTCGGGGAAGCTGTCGTACTTGGCGTCGTTGTAGTTGAGGCTACCGTGCACGTTGAGGCCCGGAACCGCATAGGGCGCGAATTCGAAATCGAGCTCGACGCCCTTGGTACGCGCGTCGGCGGTCAGGGTCTGGAAGGCGATGATCGACGAGTTGAAGAAGTCGATCTGCAGGTTCTTGTACTTGTAGCTGTAGGCACCCAGGTTCAGGCGCAGCTGGTTGTTGAGCAGTGTCGACTTCACACCGGCTTCGAAGCCCTTTGCCGTTTCCGGATCGAACAGCAGGTCGACCGCCGGATCGCCGAAGGCGGAGTCGATGCCGCCGTTCGAGAAGCCGCCCGACTTGTAGCCGGTCTTGTAGGAGGCATAGAACATGACGTCCTGGATCGGCTTGTAGGTCAGCGAGACTTCCGGAGACCAGTTGGTGAAGGTCTGATCGCCCACGGTAGTGCGACCCTGTACCCACGCGGCAGCGAAGGAGGGGCTGACGTAAGGCTGTGAGAAGGCGCTCTTCTTGGTTTCGTGGGTGTAGCGCACGCCGCCGTCGAGTTCGAGGTTGTCGGTCAGCTTCCAGGTTACCTGGCCGAAGCCCGAGATCGTCTCACCCTTGGTGTAGCTGGTCTTGTACGCGTCGATGTACTGGAAGCGGCCGGCTTCCGGAATGTCCGAAAGGCTGAAGCTGACGAACTGCTCGAAGTCGCGCTTGGTTTTCTGGTAGAGCAGGCCGACCATCACGTTGAGCGGGCCGTCGAAGTGCGTGAGCGCGCGCGCTTCGTTCGAGAACGCCTTCCAGCTCGAGTTTTCGGTGGCCCACACGGAGAACGGATTGGCCTGGAATTCGCAGGCGCACAGCCAGCGGTTGTTGTTCCAGTTGTAGTTGGTGACGTTGGTCAGCGTGACGGTGCCGAGTTCATAGTTGAACGTGTTGGTGATCGCTGCCGAACGGTACTTGTTGTAGAGCTTGCCGTCGCCTGCATAGGGGAAGTTGGTCGCTTCCTCTGCCGGCATGTCGTTCTGGTGGGTCTGGAAATTCAGGCCGCAGGCATCGCCCGAAAGCGCGGTGAAGCCGGTCGGGCAGTTATAGGCGACGTAGTTGTAGCTCGAGTTGTTCGCCTTGTTGTAGTTGTAGGAAACCTTGAGCGTATTGGTGATCTCGCTGGTCGGTTCGTACTTCAGCGTGACGCGGCCGAGGAACTGGCGATTGCCCGGCTGGTCCGAACTGGTCGGGGTCGAAGTGAACGGGAGCAGCGCGAGGTCGTAGTCGCGCGACACGTTCTTGTAATAGCCGCCCCAGGCCTTGCTGCCGCGCAGGGCGACGCGAATACCCAGGTCGTCGGCCAGCGGGCCGGAAGCGACGCCTTCGAGCTCGGCTTCCTGCGCCTTGAATTCATAGCTGGCGCGGGCCTTGAACTCCCAGTCGGGGGTCGGGTCGGCGGTCTTGATCGAGATCACGCCTGCAGTGGCGTTCTTGCCGAAGAAGAGGACCTGCGGGCCCTTGAGGACTTCGACGCCGGCGAGGTCGAAGAAGCCTTCCTCGAGGATGCGGCCCTGGCCGTAATAGACGCCGTCGACGACCGTGGCGACCGACTGCTCGATGCCGATCGAGGTGGAGGACGAACCGATGCCACGCAGCGTGACCTGTGCGGCCGAGCCGTTCGAGGCGTGGCCGACGGTCAGGCTCGGCGTGGCGGCCGCGATCTTCTCGATGCTGGTGATGTCGCGCTGTTCAAGCGTCTGCGCCGAGATCGCGGTCACGACGACCGGAATGTCCTGCGCGCTTTCAACGCGCTTACGGGCGGTGACGACGATTTCGCTAAGGCCGGTGTTCTTGGTGGCCTCTTCGTTGCCGGTCGTGTCCTGGGCGAAGGCGGGCCCTGCAATGGACACGGTGGCAAATGCCGTGGACGCAAGCAGAATGGACTTGGGGAATTGCATATCAGGTACCTCCCATTTTTATAAATCGTTTGTTCGGTATCTATCTCCCGAAGCGAAATTGCAGTCCTCGCCAAACTGATAGGCCTATCAATTTGATGAGGTTCCGTGCCTTTCTTGCAACGGTCACCGTGCGCAGTATGAGGAGACCTGAATGACAACCTGCCATTACTGGCGTCTTGATCGCCATCCGCACGGGAATACTGATTTTTCCCAGTACCTTACGCTTTGCGAGGAAGTGCTTGCTCCGTTGGGCGACGGTGAAGTGCGCATTGCCGTCGATTATCTTTCGATGGACGCGGGCACCCGCATGTGGATGAGCCCGCGCACCGATGGCTATCAGCCGCCGCTGCCACTGGGCTCGAAAATGGTCGGGCTGTGCCTCGGTCGGGTGTGCGAAACCCGCGATCCCGCCTTTCCCGAGGGCGCTCTGGTGCGCGGTTTCGGGCAGTGGGCCGATTATGCCACCCTCACGCCGTCGCTGGCGGGGCTGGAGATCGTCGATGACACGATTGCCGATCCACGCCAGCATTTCGGCGCCTTGGGGATGAATGCCTGGACGGCCTATGTCGGGGTCAGGGAAGTGGCCGCGGTCAAGCCGGGCGAATGGCTGGCGGTTTCCGCCGCGGCCGGCGCGACCGGCAGCCTTGCGTGCCAGGTCGGCAGGAATCTGGGCGCCAAGGTCGTCGGCATAGCCGGCGGGCCGGACAAGTGCCGCTATCTGCTGGAGGAGCTCGGCTGCGATATGGCGATCGACTATCGCAGCGAAGACGTCGAAGGGCGGCTGGCGACGGTCGAGGGCGGGATCAATGCTTTCTTCGACAATGTCGGCGGGCCGATCCTCGATGCGGTTCTGCCGAATATGGCCCACTATGGGCGCGTGGCGATATGCGGTCTGGTGGCCGGCTACGACAATGACGCGCCGATGCCGGGGCCTGCGCGCTTCGACCAGATCCTCATGCGGCGCCTGCGTGTCGAGGGCTTCTTCATCCCCGATTTCCTTGAGCGCGGGGCCGAGTTCATGCCGCAACTGCGCCAGTGGATGGACGAGGGCAAGCTGTCGACGCGGTTCGACGAGACGCAGGGGCTGGAACACGTCCTTGTCGCCTACGAGCGCATGCTGACCGGCAAGAACATCGGCAAGGCCATCGTCAAGCTTTGACGGAAAAAGGATACCCGGGGCAGGGCGGGATGGCCGGCCCCGGGCACCATCGATTCACATCGCGGTGACGCCGCCGTCGACCACGAATTCGCATCCGGTGATGTAGCGGCTCTCGTCCGAGGCGAGGAACAGGTTCATGTTGGCGATGTCGAGCGGCTCGCCCATGCGTTGCATCGGAATGCCCGCGACGATCTGCTTGAAACCTTCCGGATTGTCCTTGCGCGCGACGTCCTGCATCGCGGTTTCGATCATGCCGGGATGTACCGAGTTGCAGCGGATGTTCTGGGCCGCGCATTCCTGCGCTATCACCTTGGAGAACAGGCGCACGCCGCCCTTGGCCGCGGCATAGGCGCCGCACATCTGCACGCCTACCAGGCCGGCGATCGAGGACAGGTTGATGATCGAGCCGCCATGGCCGACCTTGCGCATCAGCGCCACGGCGCGCTGGGTGCCGTAGAAGACGCTGTCGAGATTGACCCTGTTCTGCTTTTCCCAGTCCGCCGCCGTCAGTTCGGCGATCGGCTTGAGCACGGCGATGCCTGCGTTGTTCACGAGAACGTCGAGGCGACCGTGGCCGTCTTCGATCCTGCTGAAGATGCGGTCCCAGTCCGCTTCGCGGGTGACGTCCTGGGCGAGCGCCTCGGCCTGGCCGCCGCTTTCACGGATGGCTGCGGCGATGGCTTCGGCCCCCGTCACGTCAAGGTCGGTAAGGTAGACGAAGGCGCCTTCCTCGGCGAAGCGTTTGGCGGTTGCCCCGCCAAGCCCGCGGTCGGAGCCCGCTCCGGTTACCAGCGTGATCTTTCCTTCAAGGCGGCCCATCGTTCTACTCTCCTCTATTGTGGAAAGACGCGGAGAAACCCCATGGCTTCCCCGCGTCCCCCTTATGAACTTACGCCTGTCGGGGCGTGTCGTGGACTCAGTATCTGATACCGATCGTCGCGCCGTAGGTCCGTGGTTCGAGCGCCATGCCGAACGAGAAGAGGCCCGCGACGGTGAAGGCGTGCGTGGTGGTCTTTTCGTTGGTCAGGTTGCGACCGAAGACGCGGAAATAGGCTTCCGTGTCGCCGAGATCGAAGTTGAAGGTCAGGCTGCTGTCGACGAGATCCTGCGTGGTGGTGCGCACGCGCGGGTCGTTGCCGTTGACGATGACCTGGGTGACGTTGCCCGAACCGTCGGTGACCGGGGTCAGCGAGGCAGCCGAGATCTGTTCGTCATAGGGGCTGATGTGGCGCCAGCCGGCCGTGGCGACGATCTTGCCGAAGCTGGTCGGCACTTCGTAGTCGGCGTTGAGCGACATCGTGAACTTCGGCGCGTAGATCAGGCGGTTGGCCGAGTAGTCGAAAGGTACGATGTCGGTGCCAAGGACGCCGTCGGTGATGAAGTTGCGGAAGTGCGACTTCATGTAGGCGCCCGAAGCGGTGATCCGGAATTCCGGAGTGACCCGCAAGGAACCGTCAAGCTCGATGCCCTTGATGATCGCACCGCCCGGAACGTTGCCGGTGATCGTCTGGTTGCCGGTCGGGCCGCCGGGGACCGTCAGGTTCTGCTGCATGTTCTTGTAGTCGGACACGTAGCCGGCGAGGTTGATGTCCAGCATCCGGTCGAACAGCGATACCTTGGCGCCGACTTCGTAGGCGTCCACGGTTTCCGGCTGGAACGGAGTGCTCGCCGTTTCAGCCGTCGCTGCGCGGGGGCTGAAACCGCCCGAACGATAGCCGCGCGACCAGCTTGCGTAGAGCATGGTGTCCGGGTTGGGACGGTAGTCGATGCCGATCTTGGGGGTGAACTTGGTGAAGTTGGCATCGCCCGAACCGATCAGGCCCGACAGTTCGAAGGCATTGGTCAGCTTCTTGTTGTCGTGCGACCAGCGGCCACCGAAGGACAGGCGCCACTTGTCGGCGAAGGCCCAGTTGAAGTCGCCGAAGAACGCATAGCTCGTCGTCTTGCCGTTGACGAACTGCGGGTTGCTGTCGAACTCGTCCGCCGGCACGCTCTCATCGAAGCCGAAGAAGCGGGTGTACTGCGTGAGGTCGTACTTGGAGTGGAAGTAGTATCCGCCCACGACGTAGTCGAAGCCATCGAACAGATTGCCGGCGGCGCGCAGTTCCTGGCTCCACTGGGTGTAGTGCTGGCGGCGGTCGGCGTAATAGAGGTCGACCGAAGAACCGTCGAAGTCCTGGGTCTGCTTTTCGCGGCTGTGACGCCATCCGGTGATCGAGGTCAGCTTTACCGCGCCCGCATCGTAGTTCATCTGCAGCGTCGCGTCGGGAGCGTGATAGGTGCTCACCGCAGCCGAACCGAAGGTGGTGTAAAGGTCGGTCGTGTTGTTGCGGTTGCATTCCTCGGCCGGGATCAGGCCGCAGAACAGTTCCGAGCTGTTGGTCAGGTTGCTGACGACCGGATTGAACTTCTGGACCACGTTCTCGATGGTGAACTGCGCGTCGAAGGCCGAGCCGGTCGGCTGGAACAGCACGCTGGCGCCATAGCTGTCGCCCTTGCTCCAGCCGTCGCTCGTGTCGCGTGTGGCGTTATGGTAGAAGCCATCGGTCTCGTTGTGGAAGTACCACGCCTTTACGCCCCAGGTTTCGCCGTCGCCGTAGTTGGCGATTGCCTTGGCCGCCCAGGTGTTCCAGCGCCCGTAAGTGAATTCGGCCTTTACGCCGGGTTCCATCGTCGGCTTGGTACGGGTGATGTTGATGACGCCGCCGATGGTGTTCGCGCCGAACAGGGTGCCCTGCGGGCCGCGCAGAACTTCGATCTGGGCGATGTCGAAGGCATCCTGCAACTGGCCGGTGTTGGTACCGATCGTCACGCCGTCGACGACGACACCGACCGTCGGGGTCTGCGACTTCTCGATGTCGGCGTAAGTCAGGCCGCGGATCGAGATGTTGGCCGCCTGGGCGCCCGAGTTCTGCTGGGTGATGAGCAGGCCCGGGGCCGCGCCCTGCAGATCGCCGATATTCACGGCGGCCTTGTTCTCGAGCATCGCCGTATTGACGGCGGTAATCGCGATCGGGGTATCCTGCAGCGTTTCGGAGCGGCGGCGGGCCGAAACGATGATTTCGTTGGGGTTCGTCGTTTCCACGCCCTGGTCGGCGCTTTCCTGCGCGAAGGCGGGCAAGGTGATGCAGGTAAGGGCCGTGGTCGAGAGCGCAGCAAACCACGCTCCGCGAATTGTAGCGGATGCCATCAGTACTTCCTCCCTTGGGCCGAATTCTTCTTGGCCGTAAATTCCTTTTTACTATGTCGGATAATCAAGCTCTTGCCGACCTGCCAATTTGCACAGGTGCGTGCGATGATGTGAAGGTCGACCCAGTGATCCAACCGAAGGAGATCGATGCCATGGCAGCCAATCGGCGCTTCCTGCTTGTACGCAGGCCGCAAGGAACGCCCGTACCCGAGGATTTCGAGCTGGTCAGCGCGGACATACCCGCGCCGCCATCGGGGGGGATCGTGGTGCGCAACCATTATGTCTCGCTGGACCCCGCCCAGCGCGGCTGGATGGACGATGCGCCCAGCTACATGCCCCCGATCCCGCTTGGCGATCCCGTCCGGGCAACGACCGTGGGCATCGTTCATGCCTCCGACAACCCGGACTTCACCCCGGGGCAGTGGGTCATGGGTCTCAACGCAATCGAGGACTATTCGGTCGCGATGCCGGGGGGCTTTACCATGCCAGTCGACGTCGCTGCCGTTGCATCGCCCTCGAACTTCCTTTCGGCGCTGGGCGCGGTGGGCCTGACGGCCTACTTCGGCCTGCTCGAAGCGGGCAAGCCACAGCCGGGCGAGACGATCCTCGTTTCGGGCGCGGCCGGTGCGGTCGGTTCGGCAGTCGGGCAGATCGGCAAGATCGTGGGCTGCCGTGTCGTGGGCATCGCCGGCGGTCCGGACAAGTGCCGCCGCCTGATCGAGGACTACGGGTTCGATGCCGCGATCGACTACAAGGGCAAGGATGTCGAGACGCTTGCGGCCGAAATCGCCAAGGCGGCGCCGGATGGCGCGAACGTCGTGTTCGAGAATGTCGGCGGTATGGTCATGGAGGCCGAACTGTTCAACCTCGCGCTTCATGCGCGCATCGTCCTGTGCGGCCTGATCAGCGAATACAATTCCGAAGAGAAGATCGGGATGCGCAACCTGTGGCAGGTGCTTGCCCGCCGCGCGGTTGTGCACGGTTTCCTGATCGCCGACTATGCGGATCGCTTTGCCGAAGGCGGCGCGAAAATGGCGCAGTGGCTGGCCGAGGGCAAAATGCGCATCGACGAGGACGTCCAGGAAGGCCTGGAGAATGCCTACGATGCCTTCATGCGCCTGTTCAGCGGCGCCAATACCGGAAAGCTGGTCCTCAAGATCGCCTGAAAGAAGGAGGGGCGGCTCTCCTCCAGGCCGCCCCTCCAGCCTACCTCACGCCTTCATGACCGGTGCGGGGGTCTGACCGGTCTCGTCGAGGTAGTAGTCGACCCACTTGTGGAAGAACTGGTTACCCGGTTCGTTGCGGCCGAAGACCTGATGGGTCATCGCGCCGCTCTCCAGTCCGTTCTGGACCTTGAGGCCGAGGAAATAGTCCTCCTCTTCCACTACGTCGAAGAAGAAGTCGCACATCTCGTCCAGCGCCTTCATGCCTTCCTCGGTTTCGGGCCGGGTCGGGAACACGTAGTTCATCACCGTGACGTTTGCGTTCGCCTTTGCTCCGGGAAAGAGCTGGGCGAACTGGCACATCTCGGGTGCCAGGAAGAGCGCGAAATTGGGGAAGAGCATGCGAATGAAATCGTAGCCCCTGTTCTCCTGCGCGCCCCATTGATCGCGCGGCAGCTCGTGCAGGCCGGTGATCGCGTTCTGCGGGAAGCCGATCAGGATATGCGGCCCATGACCTTCGTAGATCGCCCGGTTCGAGGGCGAGCGGGTGGCAACGGTATTCGTGTGCGCAGCCTGAAAGTGGTATCCCTCAAGGTAGCCGTCGTAGGCGACCTTCCAGTTGGCGCCGCGCATGATCTTGGACTTGTGATAGTACCAGGTCTCCAGCTTGAGGGCGGCGAAGTGTTCGTACATGTCGCCCAGCCATGCGCGCGCATCGATCTCCAGATCCGGCGTCAGGATCACGAAGATCATGCCGGCCACCTCGTCGCAGGGCAGTTGCGTCATGTTGAGGGTGGAGCGGTCGACCTCGCCGAAGGTCGAGGCTTCGGCAATTCCGATGAGCTTGCCGTCGTTGGCATAAGTCCAGCCGTGATAGGGGCAGGAAAAGGCCCGGCAGTTGCCCTTGCCTTCCGGCGCGAGGTTGGCCGCGCGGTGCTTGCATACGTTGAGGAAAGCGCGGGCCTTGCCGTCCCGGGCGCGGGTGATCACGACCGGCAGGCCCATGACGTCCATGGCCTTGTAGTCGTTGACTTGCGGCAGCTCGATAGAAAGCGCCAGCATCAGCGGCAGGCGCTTGAAGATCCGCTCCTTCTCGCGCTCCCAGCGATCCTCGTCGAGGTAGTTGGCTACGGGCACGTGGAAGACATCGCTTGCCTGGTCGGTCGTGCGGGTTTCGACGAAGTGCAGCATGCGCTCTGCGGCATCGCCGTACTTGGCCATGAGGTCGGTCATCGTGGGGGCTCCCTCAGTCGTTGAGATAGGAGTCGAGCGTCTGGTGGAAGTGGCGGATGCGCACTTCCTGGTAGTCGCCCAGTTCGACGCGCTGGTTCTTCGAGGCTTTGAGGCCCTCGTGAGTCAGCTCCATGTTGGTCATGTCCTGATCGACGACCGCGCCCAGAACGCCCAGTTCAGGCGCATCCGACCAGTCTTCGTCCTCACCCAGCATGTGCATCGGCACCCCGGCCGGGCGCGGCTGGCCCTGGGGCACGCGGGCGATCACGCGCACTTCCATCAGGCAGCGGTCCTGATCGGGCCAGGGCCGCCAGCGGTAGACGATGTTCGGCATGAACCCGCCCCAGGGCGCGAAGTTGGGGAAGACGTTGTAGACCAGGGCGTCGAGCAGCTCGCTTTCGGAAACCTGCGAGTAGTCGCCGCCGAACATCTTCTCGGAAGTCTGGCGCATCGCGTCGCCCAGCGCCTGACGGGCGGTCCTGCCTTCGGGCAGGTCGATCGCGTGGCCGTCCTTGTTCTCCTCGTAGTTGTCGGCCGAGCGTCCGTTGAACTTGCGAAACTCGTCGACGATCCACTGTTCGGAAAGCTTCATGTCGGACACATGCGGGCTCACCACGCCGAAGGGCGTGTAGTTCACGTTCACGTGAGGCGAGAGCACATGGTAGGCGGCGTTGGCGTCGCCTGTGAAAGGCATGAGCTGGGGGTGCGTGACGTAGGCGTGATAGCTTTCCATGAAGGCTTCCATGGTGATCTTCCAGTTCGCCTTCACGACCTTGCCCACCCAGGCGACCGTCACGCATTCCTCGTGGCGCCAGCGCTTGAAGAACTCGGGCAGCGGCTCGAGGAACTCCTCGAGGCTGGGCCCTTCATCGCTTTCGCGCACGAAGATGTAGCCGCCCCACTGGCCAATGTGGGCCTTGGGCAGTTGCATCTTCTCGTCGGTCAGATGGCCGAAGTCCCAGCGGCAGGGAATGTTGCGCAGACTGCCGTCGGTGTTCCATGAAAAGCCGTGGAACGGGCAGACGAACTGTTCGACGCTGCCGCTGTGGGTCTTGAGCTTGCGGCCCCGGTGGAGGCAGACGTTGTGGAACGCTTTGACGCTGCCGTCTTCCTGACGCACGATCAGGTAGGAACGACCGGCGTTCTCGTAGGTCACATAGTCGCCCGGCTCGGGCAGGTCTTCCTCGCGCGCGGCGAATTGCCACACGCGCGGCCACATCCTTTCCGTCTCCGCACGAAAGAATTCCGGGTCGTAGTAGCGCGATGCGTCGATGGCTTCGGAGCCGAGGTATCGGTATTGGTCCTGCGCGACGAAGGCGGGCGGGGCCACATCGTCTGCGGCCAGGATGTCCTCCCAGCCGGGGCCTGGGCAACGCGCCTTGTTGAAACTTTCGCGAGAATCGAAATCTGCCATTGGTGCCTCTCCGCATGTCTTGGAGAGACAGATCCCATAATCGGGCACCGCCGCGCTTGATTCAGGTCAAGAACGGGCGCTGGACGGGCCTGTTCTTTTTGCTAGGGAGTCGCTCAAAACGGGCGATTTCATCGATTTACCGGCAAGACTGCCGGATTTTTCAGGACCAAAAAAACGGGCTCCGAAAGGGAGCCCGCCGTAAGTATCCGGTTAGGGAGGATTATCGATCAGAACTGGACGCGCTTGGTGAAGCCGCCGTCGATCACGATGTTGGCGCCGGTCATCGCCTTGCAGGCAGGCGATGCGGTGAAGACGATTGCATTGGCGAGCTCTTCCCCGGTCGTCATGCGGCCAGCGGGAATGGCGCCGACGATCTGGTTGTAGAAGTCGGGCATGGCGTCCTTGATGTGCGCCCAGGGGCCGTCTTCGGTCCAGACCGGGCCGGGTGTGATGCAGTTCGCCCGGATGCCTTCTGCCGCGAAGGACTGGGACATGGCGGCGCAGTAGTTCATCACAGCGGCCTTGATCGAGTTATAGGGCTGCACGCCCATGAATTCCTCGACCGCGCCGGTCGAGCTGATGCACACGATCGAGCCGTCTTCGGACTTGGCGAGGAACGGACGTGCAGCAGCGATGCCGCGGCGCATCGGCAGGATGTCGGCATTCAGGATGGTCTGCCAGCCTTCGTCGGTGTCCTGCCCGGGGTTGGCCGAGGTGAAGCTGATGAAGATGTCGCAGCCGCCCAGGGTGTCGGCTGCCTTCTCGACAAAAGCAGGCACGGCGGCCGGATCGGTCACGTCAAGCGCTTCGCCGTACGCATTGACGCCATGCGACTGGATCTCGCCGATTACGTTGTCGACCTTGCCCTGCGAACGACCGCAGATGGCGACGTCGCATCCTTCGGCAGCCAGTGTTCTGGCGACGACGCGGCCGATGCCGCCATTGGCGCCCAGCAGGATGGCCTTCTTGCCCTTCAGTCCGAGATCCATGTGATCAGCTCCTCTGCCAATGCCGGACATGCGTGCCCGGCTTCTTCGCGAATGCTTCCTTTCGCCGCTGGAGATCATGGGGGCCACTACACTTTTGATCAGGAATGCAGGTCCGGCGCGCGTGCTAGCTCTCTGCTGGACAAGACGATCAAGGAGAGAGCCATGGCACGACTGCAAGGCAAGAGAGCGGTCATCCTGGGCGCCAGCAGCCCCGACAACATGGGTCAGCACATTGCCCGCCGCTTCATGAAGGAAGGTGCGAGCGTGCTCGTTTCCGGGCGCAAGGAAGACGTGCTCAAGCAGTTTGCCGAAGAGACCGGCTGCGAATGGGTGCCTTGCGACCTGACCGACGAGGCCAGCGTCAATGCCCTGGCCGATGCCGCGCAGGCGAAGCTTGGCGGTATCGACATTGCCGTCAACGCGACCGGCTGGGGCCTGCTCAAGCCGTTCCTCGACACGACGCACGAGGACCTGGTGGCGATGACTGACCTTCAGTACATCGGTCCTTTCCATTTCTGTCAGGCGATGCTGCGCAAGATGATGCGCAGCAATGGCGGCGGGGGCGGCTCGATCATCCAGATCAGCTCGGCGACTGCCACGATCATGCTCAACGACCATGCCGCCTACATGGGAACCAAGGCGGGCACGGACCATGTGATCCGCTGCGTGGCCCACGAATTCGGCAGCGAGGGCGTGCGCGCCAATTCGATCTCGCCGGGACTTACCGACACGCCGATGACCGCACATGCCAAGGAAGTCCCCGGCGTGTTCGACGCCTTCCTGGCCGGATATCCGCTTGGTCGGATCGGCACTTCGGACGATATTGCCGCCGCGGCCGTTTGGCTCGCCAGTGACGAGTGCTTCATGACCGGCGAAAATCTGCAGGTGAACGGCGGCCTGACCTTGCGGCGCAATCCGATGAACAGCGAGATCGAGGCTGCGGTGGTGGCCGCGGCTCAGGCGGCCAAGTGAGCGAAGTGCAGATTCCCGCGACGGTCGCTCCCGATGCGGTCGACGCCTGGGAGCACGAGGTCGACGTCGTCATCGTCGGGCAGGGCGTTGCGGGAACTTGCGCGGCTCTGGAAGCGCATCGCGCCGGGGCCGAAGTGCTGATCGTCGAACGCGCTTCGGGTGGCGGGGGCGCCAGTGCGATGTCCTCGGGCATCTTCTATCTCGGCGGTGGGACAGCGGTGCAGGATGCCGCCGGCTACGAGGACAGCGCCGAGGACATGGCGCGTTTCCTCATGGCAAGCTGCGATCCGCTCGATCCCAATGCGACACTGGCGTTCTGCCGCGACAGCAAGGACCATTTCGACTGGCTGGAAGAGCAGGGCGTTCCCTTCGAGCGAACCTATTTCCCGGGCAAGGCAGTCTATCTGCTCGACACCACCTGCCTGATGTGGACCGGCAATGAAAAGACGTGGCCCTACCGAGAGGTCGCCAAGCCCGCACCTCGCGGTCACAAGGTGGCAGGACAGGGCGAGAATGCCGGCTCCGAAGGCATGAAGCCGCTGCTCCAGCGCTGCATCGACGAGGCCATCCCGGCGATCTACGACAGCGCCGTGATTGCGCTGGTGCAGGACGCGGACAGGCGCGTCATGGGCGTGCAGGTCAAGCAGTCGACCGGCACGTTCTTCGTCAAGGCGCGGCGAGGAGTGGTCATCGCCTGCGGCAGCCACAACCTGTGCAAGGAACTGCTGGACGAGCACCTGCCGCTCCTGACCGAGACCTCCGAGCCGCTGGCGATCCCCAGCAATGACGGTGCGGGCGTCAGGCTGGGCATGTCGGCAGGCGGCTATGCGGTTTCGATGGACGGACTGATCCCGACCGGCTCGATCTACCCGCCGGGCCAGCTGATCAATGGCATCATCGTCAACCGCAACGGCGAGCGCTTCGTGGCCGAGGACGTTTATCACGGCCGGCTCGGCAATTTCGTGATGGAACAGCCGGGGCAGACCGCGTACCTGATCCTCGACAGCGAGGTCTTCGCCTACCCGGAAAACCCCTTTGCCAAGCACCAGCTCGTCGACGGCTGGGAAACGGTCGGAGAGATGGAGGCGGGGCTGAACCTGCCGACCGGATCGCTGGTCAGGACCATGGCCGAATACAGCGAGGACGCGGCGAAAGGGGAAGACCGTCGCTTCCACAAGCATCCCGACTGGCTCAAGCCGCTGACCGCCGGGCCCTATGCCGCGTTCGACATCAGTTTCGACAAGTCGACCTACCTGTTCATCACGCTCGGCGGGATCAAGACCGACGAGCAGGGCAGGGCGCTGGACCTGCGCTCCAATGCCATCCCCGGCCTCTACGTGGTAGGCGCGAGTGCAGCGCACATTCCGCGCACCGGCAAGGCCTATGCGAGCGGTCTGAGCCTTGGTCCGGGCAGCTATTTCGGCCGCCGCGCCGGACGCCACGCGGCGGGGGCGAACTGGGGCTGATACTGAGACTCTTGCCGTTGCCCCGGACTCGATCCGGGGCCAGCCTTTTTCGTGTGGTTGTGGGCAACACGCGCGGTTCCAGCCTGCGCCGGGACGACGGAAGGGTTGCGTTCAACGCCAAGGTCCCTGGCGGAGCGATCCAGACGCTCGGGCGCGTCGGCCCCCGGCTCAATTTTCCGAAGGGGCCGCGATGCGTTCCTTCACGTCGGCACGCAGGATGTCCTTGCGCACTTTGCCCGAGGCGGTGCGGGGGAAGTCCTCGCGGAATTCGAAGCGTTCGGGAATTTTCTGCTTGGCCAGCCCGCTGGCGAGCACATGCGCCACAAGATCGTCGGACGTCGGAACGCTGCCCTCGGCGATGATGTAGGCGCACACGCCTTCGCCGAGCCGGTCGTGCGGCATCGCCACCACGGCGGCCTCGCGGACAAGGGCATGGCCGTGCAGCACGTCCTCGATCTCCTTGGCGGAGATGTTCTCGCCGCCGCGGATGATCAGGTCCTTCTTGCGCCCGGTAATGGTGATCGCGCCTTCATCGGAACGCACGCCGAGGTCGCCGGTGCGGAAATAGCCGTCGGTAGTGATCGCCTCGCGGGTCTGGGTTTCGTCGGCATAGCCCAGCATCATGGCGGGGCCGCGGGCAAGGATTTCGCCTTCGCTGCCGTCCGGAAGGTCCTTGTCCTCATGATCGACGATCCGCACTTCGTAATCGACGATGGCGCCATCGGTGGTTGCCGCAAGGCTTTCCACGTTGGGCCAGCCGAAGGTGACGAGCGGCACTTCGGAAGCGCCGAAGACGCGGAAGGCGCGGCAATTGGCGAAGGCGGCATTGGCGGCCGGGATCAGGTCGTTCGGTACGGCAGCGCCGCCGCACGCGAAGAAGCGGAAGCTGGGCAGGCGGTTGCCGCTGGCCCGTGCCGCGGCAGCCAATTCGACGAGGAAGGGTGTTGCCGCGACCGTTCCGACCAATTGGTGGCGGTCGATCAGCGCAAGCGCTTCCTGCGCGTTCCAGGCTTCCATCAGCACGGTTCGCGTGCCGCAGATGAACGGCGCCTCGAGGCCGTTGGCGTAGCCCGAGACATGGGTGACGGGCGAAGGCATAAGCGTCGCTTCGCCTCCGACGAGGCCCCAGTATGCAGCACTTTCCCGCAAGATTCGGGCTATGGATACGTGGCTGTGCAGCACGCCCTTGGGACGGCCGGTGGTGCCCGAGGTATAGAGCACCATCTTGACGCCGAGCGGATCGACTTGCGGCCGGGCAAAGCGCAAGGCGCGGCCTTCCTCGACCAGGGAGGCGTAGTCGTCCGCGCCTTCTCCGCGCACGGTGAAGATGTGCTGCAGTTCGGGCAGGCTGCCCTTGATGCGGCGCGCCATTGCGGCAAAGTCGTACTTGCGGAACGAGGAAGCGACGAAGAACGCGCGCGCCCCGCAATCCCCCAGCATGATCGACACTTCGTGATCGCGGTAGATCGGTACGATCGGATTGATGACGAGGCCGGACATCGCGGCGGCGAGGTTGATGACCATCGCTTCGCGCCAGTTCGGCACCTGGAAGGCGATCACGTCTCCGGGCCTCAGGCCCCGCGCGTGCATGGCGGCCGAGAGCGCCTCGGCTTCGGCAACCGCTTCTGCCCGCGTCATCGAGACGTCGCCGTCGAGCAGTGCGACGAAGTCGGGATCTGCTTCGGCCAGCGCCGTCGCCTGCTGCGCGATGGTATGTTCGTCCCAGACCCCCGTGCCGGCGTAAGCGGCAAGGTGGGGTGGGGGGATCTCTAGCCATGCCCAGGGAGGGCTCTTCCTCTCAACCATGAAACCTGACTGCCCTTGCTGCGCCTTGCGGCCAACTGTCCAAAAGGCAAGGGAACGAAGCAAGAGAAGATTGCGGCAGCGGCGATCCGGGCCGGACAAGCGATCGGGCCATTATTTCCCATGGCCTAGCAACTCTAGCAGCTTGTTCGGGATCGGCGTCTCGCACAGGATCGCGTTGAATCAAATTGGGAGAACAGCTTTGGACCGCGTCCAGCGCCTTGGCGACGTCGCCGAAATCATGCTCGATTACGTCGAGAACAAGAAGACCTTCATGACCGACAAGACGCTGAAGGTCCCGTCGAGCAGCTACACTGACAAGGACCAGTTCGACGCTGAAATCGAGTTGATCTTCAAGCGCGTACCGCTGATGCTGGCGTTCACGGCCGAACTGCCCAATCCCGGCGATTACAAGGCGATGGACGCGATGGGCGTTCCGGTCCTGATCAATCGCGACAAGCAGGGGCAGGTGCACGCCTTCCTCAATGTCTGTTCGCACCGCGGGGCGCCGGTCGCCGACCAGGGCAAGGGCAACTGTTCGCGCTTCACCTGCAAGTACCACGCCTGGACCTACGGTGCCGACGGGCGCCTGATCGGGATTTCCGAGGCGAGCACCTTTGGCGATGTCGACAAGTCGCAGATGGGCCTGCGCGTCCTGCCCTGCGAAGAACGCGCCGGTATGATCTTCGTGTGCCTGACGCCCAATGCGCCGATGGACCTCGACAATTACTTCCGCGGTTACCTCGAGGATTTCGAAGCGCTCGACTTCGCCAACTGGACGTACCTGGGCAACCGCACGATCGAGGGCGCAAACTGGAAGATCGCTTTCGACGGGTATCTTGAAGGCTATCACTTTCAGTCGCTGCACCCGGAAACGATCTTTCCGCGCACGCCGTCGAACACGATGCATTACGAAGGCTTCGGCCCGAACATGCGCATCGGCTTCCCGCAGCATTCGATCGCCGATCAGCTCAAGGACGTCCCGCGCGACAAGTGGGGCGAGTGCGAGAACAACGGCTACGACTTCGTGCGCATCTTCTTCCCCAACGTCTCGATCTTCGTCGCGCCGGAAATCACCCAGGTTGCCCAGCTGTTCCCCGGGCCGACGCCGGATCGCAACCGCACCGTCCTCAACTATCTGCGCCGCGAGCCGGTGCAGGACGAGGCCGACCGCGAAAAGGTCGAGGCGGCGATGAACTTCTTCCGCGACGTCACGTACGAGGAAGACTACGTGATCGGTCTGGAGATCCAGAAGGGGCTCGAAAGCGGGGCGCATGACGACATCACGTTCGGCCGCAACGAACGCGGCAACCAGTTCTTCCATGAATGGCTGAACTGGTATCTCGAAGACGACGAGACGCTTCCCGAACCGCAGATGTAAACAGTGGGGCGCAAGGCCACCGGGGAGAGGATTTCATGCACCGTATTTCACTTGCCTCGGGGGTGCTTCCCGAGTTCGGCCCGGTCGACGTCGTGGAGGCGGCCAGCGCAGCCGGCTTCGACGAAGTCGGCATCTGGGTCGAGCCGGGCGAATGGACCGAGCAGACCACGCGGGATACCCGCGCTGCGCTGGCTGCGACGGGCCTGCCCGTGCTCGATGTCGAGGTTGTCTGGATCAAGCCGGACACGTCGCTCGACGTTCACAAGCGCGTACTCGATGTGGGCATGGAACTGGGAGCGAAGAACGTCCTTTGCGTTTCCTCTCATCCCGATGCCGCGGCGACGGTGGAGCATCTAGCGGCGTTGTGCCGCCATGCCGAGGGCACGGGAATGCGCGTGGCGCTGGAATTCGGGATCTTCACCGAAGTGAAGAACCTGGCCCAGGCGCTGGGAATTCTCGACCGGGTGGCCCATCCGTTGCGTGCCGTGCTGATCGATCCGATCCATGTCGATCGTTCGGGAACCACCGTGGCCGAGATCGCTGCGATCGACCGGGCGTTACTTCCCTATGCCCAGTTGTGCGATGCGCGGGCAGTACGGCCCGATCCCAACGATTTCGATGCCGTGATCATCGATGCCATCGATCTGCGCGAGCAATGCGGGGAGGGCGTGTTGCCACTGGCGGCCATGCTGGAAGCACTGCCGCCGCAGATCCCCCTGTCGATCGAGTTGCGCTCTGCGGCTCTGCGCGAGGCGTTTTCCCACCCGGCATTGCGGGCAAAAGCGGTGGCCGACGCGACGCGCAGTTTTCTGGAGACGCTGGCATGACCGTGACCGTCATCACCCTGCTCAAGCGCCGCGAGGGCATGAGCCGTGAGGATTTTCGCGCCTATTACGAGAACAGCCATCGCCATATCGGCGAGAAGGTGCTGGCTGGATACGCGACCCGCTATGTCCGCCGCTTCCTTGCGCCCACGGACGGGGTGGACCAGACCTGCGATGCCGATGTGGTGATGGAGATCGATTTTCCCGACGAGGCCACGCGCGATGCCTGTTTTGCCGCGATGAGCGATCCGGAAACGATCGCGATGATCGTCGAGGACGAGGAAAGGCTCTTCGACCGCTCCCGCATCCGGACCTTCAGCGTGACGGAAGCGGCCTCGGACCTGCCTCCCGTCGGCTGAAAGCCCGGATCGGTGATGCCGATCAGTCTTCGGCGGTGTGCATCGTCGTATATTCGCGGCGGGTGAACAGCCATTTGCCATCGATCTTCGCGAGTTCGTCGACATACCGGCCCCGCACGCGAAGCGTCTTCTTCGTTGCCGGATCCTCGAAGATTTCCGAAGTATAGGAGATCGATTTCGCACGATCGCCCTCGACGTCGATCTCGCCGGGATGGGCGACGTAGATCATCGGCTTGGTGCAGTTGTCGAGGCCGTAGTGCTTCATGGACTCGACCCAGCCCGCAACGATCGCCTCCTTGCCGGTGAAGCCGCCAAGGTCGGGATACTCGGGCAGGGCCCAGTAAGCGTCGTCGGCCCAGGTCGCAGCCCAGGTCTCGGCGTCCTTGGTCATGACGCCGTGGGCATAAGTCTCGATAGTCTCACGAATGAGGACGCGGTCTTCGAAATTGCCGGTAAAGGCCATTGCTTCGGTTCCCCTTACCAGGCGTGTTGTTCGCCGTTCCACTTGTAGAAGTCGCCCGACTTGTCGAGCGTCCAGCCTTCGGCGAGGGCGATAATCTGGCTCGCGCTTTCTTCAGGACTGATTTCGGCATTGGGGCCACCCATATCGGTCTGGACGTAGCCGGGGTGAAGCAGGCCGATGACGATGCCACGGTCCTTGAGGTCGATGGCTGCCGAGCGCATCATCCGGTTGAGGCCGGCCTTTGCTGCGACATAAGGATAATATCCGCCATATGGCCAAGTCGACGCGGCGAGCTGGCTCGAGAAGTTGATGACTTTCGAACCTTCGCTCATGCGCGGCAGGAAGGCGAGCATCACCCGCATCGGTCCCTTGAGCATGATTTCGATAGTGTCGTCGAAGTCCTTCCAGTCCATGGCTTCGAGCTGCGGGGAGGGTTCGCCAAGGACACCGGCAACATTGTAGAGAATGTCGATCGGGGTATCCCCGGTGGAGGCAGCGCCGGCCGCGACCGAAGCGTCGTTGCCGACGTCCATTTCATGCACGGTGACCTGTCCGCCGGAGCTTTCGGCCAGAGCGTTCAGCTCGCTTGCCCCTGCCGGGTTGCGCACCAGCGCGAAGACGCGGTCGCCTTTCGCGTAATGCTGTTTGACGAGTTCGAGGGCGATGCCTCGACCCGCTCCGGTCATTGCCACATTTGCCATCAGGGTTTCCTTCCTTCGAGCCAGTCATTGAGCACTTCATGAAAGAAGCGCACGCGCGTTTCCTGGGCCGGCAGGTACGCGTCGGTATAGCCGCGCGAATGCATGCCGGCCTGCATGCCTTCGGCAAGTTCCATGTCCTGAAAGACGATCTGTCCGGTTAATTCGGGGATGCCCTTGCCGTTGTCGAAATCGCGGTGTTCGCACTCGGCGACTTCGCGCAGCGGCTTGGGGCCGGCCATGACCGATTCCACCATTTCCTGTCCTTCGACCGGGAAGGCCATGCACCACAGGTCGAAGTAGCACTTTTCCGGGTCTTCGGGGTGCGGTTCGCTGCGAAAGAAGACGAGGTTGTCGGGCAGGAAACTGATCGTCACATTAGGGAAGATCACCGTGTGAGGACTGTCGGTGATCTCCTCGTCGTCCATGTGCTCATAGTGCACATAGCCGCGCTCTTTCCATTCGCGCTGCTTGGCCGCCTTGAGATCGAGCCATCCCTGCATCGCCATTTCCTCATAAGAGGCGTAGCCTTCGGGATCGATGCCCCAGGCCTGCAGGATCATCTTGTAGGGGTGCGGCTGGTCTGCCGGCAGTCGGTCGGACAGGGACGGGCGCATCGGCTGCACCGTGCGGCCATGGCCGTTGGGCCACATCTCATGCCTGGCGGTGTCGACGTCCTGATCGATCCATGGCGGCACCTGCGGATGCGCGGTACGGGTGTGATAGCTCTCGGAAAAATTGTCGGTGACGAACTTCCAGTTCGCGTTGAGCGCGATGCGATACCAGGCAACGCGCACGGCGGTGTCCATCGGATAGTTCTTGTACACCTCGGGCATCGGCGCGAGGTATTCGTAGAGCGAGGGGCCTTCCTTGGCCATCGTGTACCACACGAAGCCGCCCCAGATCTCGCAGCGCAGTTCCTTGAGGCCGAGCTTCCCGCAAGGATTGCCCTGCGGGAAATCGATATCGCTGTCCTGGGCGTGGATCAGCTTGCCGTCGATGCCATAGCGCCAGCCGTGATAGGGGCAGGAAATCGCATCGACCGAGGACATGCCCTTGACCATGCGCATCCCGCGATGCGCGCAGGAATTGTAGAAGGCGCGAACCGAGCCGTCTTCCTGCCGGACGGCGATCACCGATTCCTTCATGAAGTCATGGACGACGAAATCGCCGGCCTCGGGAATGTCCGCGGTACGTCCGGCGATGTGCCAGATGCGCGTCCACATCATGCCCCATTCGCGCTGCATGAATTCGTGCGAATAGTAGCGATCGCCGGTGATGGGATCGCCGCGCAGGTTGGATGGATCGCGCCCGTCGAGCGGGGCTTCGAAGTCGGCCGGCTTGTTCATGGGACCTCTCTCCCAATTCGATTCGTTATGCTTCGAAGTCTGGAAGAGGACTGAGCCTTGCGACACCTGTCATATGTGAGAGAAAGCGGGTCGAGGTGCCGGTTTTTTCAAGCGAGGCAGAAAATGGGCGCTTCGATCGATCTCCTAGCGCCTGTCGTAAAGCTCCTGAATGGTGTGCGAAGCAAAGCGGCGCAGCACTTCCATGCGCCCGGTGCCGTCGTAGATCGGTTTGTGCAGGACCATGCCCATGTGCATCGCGCTGATGAAATCGTGCGACAGTTTCAGCATGTCCCAGTGATCCTTCCATTGCGGGAAGGCCTCGATCATCTCGCCGGTCCAGACTTCGTCGAGGCGGCGCGAGGCGGGATTGAAGATGGCCGCAAGTTCTGCGTCGGTGCGCGCGGCGACCGTGAGTTCCAGATAGGCCGCGTACTCCCGGCTTTGTGCCGAGCGCCAGTGCGCTTCGCAGGCCAGTTCGATGATCGCTTCGCCCTGGCGGTTGGCTAGGATGTCGAAATAGTCCGACAGGTAGGCGCGCATCCGTTCGAAGACGACGTGTTCGACGACTGCGCTCACCAGTTCCATGCGCGTCTGGAAATGGTGGTGCATGGCCCCGCGTGAAACGCCGCTGCGGGTGGCGACGGCGGCGGTGGTGAGGCCGGTATAGCCGTGCTCGAGGAGGCAATCGACGGCGGTCGAAACGAGGCGTTCCCGCATCTTGGCGCTCTTGCGCTGCTGCCATTTCGTCGGCGGCTCGGACACGTGATCCGGTCGCAGGGCGCTCAACATACGGTCCTGCAATGCTTCGATCGTCATTCTCACCCCCGAATTTTGCGCCGGATTTTGCCCAGGCAGGGCCTGCTAGCAGCACCTAATCAAAGTCGCAGGTTAGCAGACGTCGCAAGGTATAGCATAAAAACCGGCAGGGGAGCCGGTTTATTTTCGGTCACCCCGAATTTCCGAATCCACGCATCACAAGTGTGGGCGGAAGAACGAGAGGGGAGTGAGAGGCATGAAGAAGGCATTATCATATCTGTTGCTGGGAACCTGCTGCGCCGCCATCGTGCAGGCGCCGGCCCATGCACAACAGAGCGAAGATTCCACCGGCGGTCTGAAAGAAATCGTCGTTACCGCGCAAAAGCAGGCGCAAAGCCAGCAGGACGTTCCGATTTCGGTGACTGCGGTCACGGGCGAGACCCTTGCCGCAGCGCAAGTCAACAACGTCTCCGACCTGGCCAATTCGATTCCGAACGTGCAGATCAACACGTTCTCCAACTCTCCGGATTCGGCTGTCTTTACCATTCGCGGTGTCGGTGTGAACGATGCCGATCCTTATGTCGGCACGACGGTTTCGGTGGTGGTCGATGGGGTCGTCGTCGGCGTCAACACCGCAGCGCTGCTTTCGCTGTTCGACATCGACCGGGTCGAAGTGCTGCGCGGACCGCAGGGCACGCTGTTCGGCGCCAATACGACAGGCGGCGTCATCAACGTCGTGACCAAGCAGCCGACGGGCGAACTGGGCGGCGAATTCGAAGCCGTGTACGGCAACTACAACCATCTTGAGCTCAATGCCGCGCTGAACTTCCCGATCACCGATAATCTTTCGGGCAAGATCAGCGTCCTGCACAATTCGATGGACGGCTACTTCCGCAACTACGCGGACAATCGCCGCATCGGCGAGCGCAACATCACCTCGCTGCGCGGCTACCTCAAGTATGCCGAGGGCAATTACGATGCGACCCTGATCGGCGAATACGTGCGCAGCCGCAATGGCTCGCAGACGGGCATCCTGCTCGCCGGCCCGGGTGAACTGTTCTATGTTCCCGGTGAGACCGAAAAGGCTTTCGATTTCAAGCGCGGCCTCAGCTACGATCAGCCTGACGCGAACGACCGTAATACCTATACGGTCACGCTGACGCAGAACCTGTCGACCGGCATCGGCGACTGGACGTCGATCACCAGCTATCGCGATTACGACAACGATCTCTACTCGGATGACGATGCGACCACGTTGGTGCTGCTGCAGACGCATCGCCGGATCAAGCATCACCAGTTCAGCCAGGAGCTGCGCGACCTGGTCAATATCACCGACACCACGCGCCTCATCGTGGGCGGCTATTACTTCCGCCAGCACTACACGCTGGACCAGCAGGGCAAGCTCGACGGCTTCCTGCCGGGCCTTGGCCAGCCGCAGACGCAGGAGCAGACCAACTGGTCGATCTCCGGCTTTGCCCAGCTTTACCAGGACATTACGCCCGACCTTCGTCTGCAGGCCGGCATTCGCTATAGCCACGAAAAGACCGATGCGGTCTCCACGACGGCCAATACGATCAATCCGGACGGCGTCGCGACTTTCGACGATCCGCTGATCCCGGGCTCGCTGATCGTCGCGAGCGGCAAGAAGGCATGGAACAACGTCGGCTGGAAGGTCGGGCTCGACTACAAGGTCACGCCCGACGTCATGCTCTACAGCTACTATGCGCGCGGCTTCAAGTCGGGCGGCTTTACCGGACGCATCGTCGTGGCCGAGGACATCGGTCCGTTCGATCCGGAAAAGCTCGACACGATCGAGGCCGGTTTCAAGGCCGACCTGCTTGACCGTCACCTGCGCGTGAACCTTGCCGCGTTCTACAACTTCTACAAGAACATGCAGGTGGTGCAGAACATCACCTACCCTTCGGGTGCGAACTCGGCCTCGATCGCCAACGCGGGCAAGGCCGAGACCAAGGGCTTCGAACTGGAAGTCACCGCGGCCCCGGTCAACGGCCTGACCCTGACCGGCGCACTGGCCTACCTCGATGCCAAGTACAAGGAATACGACACCCAGATACTGGACCCGGCGACGGGTGGTCTCGTTCCCGCTTCCTATGCGGGAAACAGCCTGATGAACTCGCCCAAATGGAACGCGTCGTTCGGGGCCAACTGGCAGATGGCGCTTGGAAATGGTACACTGACCGCGAACGGCCAGTACACCTATTCCAGCTCCAAGTTCACCAGCTACACGAACCTGCCTGTGGAACGTGTCGGACCGGTCGAGTTGGTCAATGCCAGCCTGAACTGGGGGCCGGACGATGCCGGCTGGAAGATCGGCCTCTACGGTCGTAACCTGTTCGACGAGAAATATTTCAACCAGAAGCTGAGTCTGGCCGGCATCGGTACGCTGGCCTCGCTCGGAACGCCGCGCGAATATGGCGCGACCTTCCGCTACAGCTTCTGAAAATGGGAGAGGCAAGGTTGCTCGATAAGACGCAATCATCGGGCTTCGACCCCGTCGCGCAAATCCGCGACCTTGCCGCTTGCCGCAAACCCGATTTCGGCCCGCAATGCCGCTGGCCAGCCCCCGGGAATCGAGAAGGACCCAGATCATGAACGTTCAGGCCAATATCTCACGCTATTCCAAGGAATTCGATCAGCCGGTTCGGGGCGATACGATCACCGCCGACCGCTACATCTCCAAGGAGTGGATGGACAAGGAGATGAAGCACCTCTGGCCCAAGGTCTGGCACCTGGGCGGTGTCCTTGCCGAACTGGAAGAGCCGGGCGACATCATCCGCCACAACTTCGCCAAGGAATCGGTGATCATGGTGAAGCAGGAGGACGGCTCGATCCGTGCTTTCTACAATTCCTGCCCGCACCGCGGCAACCGCCTCGTCCTTGGCGATGCCGCCAGCGTTCCGCGCATCGTATGCGGCTACCACAACTGGACCTTCGATCTCGACGGGACCCTGGCCAAAGTGCAGGATCCGGACGACTTCGAGGGCGGCAGCCCCTGCGGCCAGGTGCACCTGTCCGAGCTTCGCTGCGAGACCTGGGGACCGTTCGTGTTCTGGTGCATGGACGATGACGTCCCGCCGCTGCTGGAATGGCTCTCGCCGTTCCCCGAGCGCCTGAAGGGTTACGGCCTCGACAACTGGGTGCGCGTGCTCAACCTGTCGGCAGACTGCGAGTTCAACTGGAAGATCATCCGCGACAACTTCAACGAATCCTACCACCTGCCGACGATCCACCCGGAACTGTCGACCTTCATCAACGACGGCCTTCCCGACACACTGTTCGAAATGTACCCGTCGGGCCACAACTCGATGTGGATGAAGGGCCATCAGGCGACCACGCGGCAGGACTTCCACACCACCGAGGTTCCCGCCCCGCTCGACGAGATCGCGGCCGCCTGGGGCATCGACCCGGCCGAGTACAACGGTCACACCGGCGACCTGCGTCAGGCGATCATCGAGGCCAAGCGCAAGCTCGGGCCGGGCCGTGGCTACAAGAACTACGACGATATGACCGACCAGCAACTGGTGGACTATTTCCACTGCACGCTGTTCCCGAACCTCACGATCACGATGAGCCCCGAGCAGTGCCAGATCCTGCGCACCGAACCGCATCCCACCGATCCGGAAAAGTGCGTGTTCCAGCACTGGTGCCTCTATCCGCCGGTCGAAGGCATGAAGGAAGTCGATACACCGATCGGCAGGTTGCCGTTTCGGCATGACGCCGAGGCCCGCCACTCGGTCTATGGCGATGGCGTGAGCCTTGGCTATGTCGCCGACCAGGATCTGTCGATCGGCACCAGCCAGCAGCAGGGCCTCAATTCGCGCGGCTTCAAAGGCTGCATTCTGCCGGGTCAGGAAAAGCGCGTGCAGCGGTTCCACGAACTGCTGAACGACATGGTCCAGAACAAGGACTGATCCGATGAAACTGCCCGCTCCCGGTGTCCCGGGGCGCCATGTGATGCAGGTGGCGCTGATGGTCGACGATATTGAGACCGCCTGCACGCGCTGGACCCAGACTACCGGGATCGGGCCGTTCCTCGTCGTCCCGCACATCGAGGTCTCCGAATACGCCTATCGCGGCAAGAAAGCCGCGGGCCTCGATTTCTCGGTCGCCATCGCCCAATCGGGCGGTGTGCAGATCGAGCTGGTGCAGCAGCATTGCGACAGCCCCTCCGCCTATCGCGACACCATCGCGAAAGGCGAGGGGGGCTTTCACCATCTCGCCATCTATACCGACGATTACGACGCGGTTTACGCCAGCTACATCGACCAGGGCTTCGTGACTGCGGTCGACGGCGAGTTCGGCGGCTTCCGTTTCAGCTACATCGATACCAGCAAGTCGATTGGCTGCATGATCGAGCTGATCGAAGAGAACCCGATCCAGACCGATTTCTTCGAGCGCGTTGCCGCAGCCGCAGATGGCTGGGACGGCGTGAACGATCCTATCCGCCCCGGATTTCCTGCCGAGGCGCAATAACCAGAACAAAACACAAGAAAACCCGACCCGGTGCGTAGCGGAGAAGACCGGGACAGAAGGAAAGTCTGCCATGACAAGATACCTCGAAGTCCCAGAAAAGGCCGCTACTTATCCCACGCACCCTTCCGCCCAGTTTCCCAGGGCGCGCGGGGATGCGATTACCGGCGACCGCTATTACTCCCGGGAATTCGCAGACCGCGAATGGGAGCACATGTGGAAGCGGGTTTGGCACGTGGGCGGGCGCGAAAGCCAGCTCGAGGAGCCCGGCGATTTCATCACGCACAACTTCCGCCATGAATCGGTGATCATGATCCGGCAGGAAGACGGCTCGATCCGCGCCTTCTTCAACGTCTGCCAGCATCGCGGCAACCGACTGGTCAATGTCGAGGAAGGCGGCGTCGCCAAGCACCTGACCTGTCCGTACCACAACTGGAAATGGAACATTAACGGCGCGCTCGACGAAGTGCAGGACCCTGAGGACTTTCCCCAGGGCAACCCTTGCGAGAAGCTGCGGATGAAGGAAGTGCCCTGCGAAACCTGGGGCGGCTTCGTCTTCTACAGCTTCGATCCCAATGCGCTGCCGCTGCAGGAATACCTCGATCCGGTGCCGCAACTGCTTGCCAACCGCGATCTGGCGAACTGGAAGCGCGTCGTCTGGCTGACCCTGCGCGTGAACACAAACTGGAAGTTCGCCTCGGACAACTTCAACGAGTCCTATCACATCCCGGCCGTGCATCCTCAGTTCCAGCCGATGATCGACGACCACTATTCGACGACGATCTTCGAGATGTACCCTCAGGGGCACAACCGCATGATCGAGAAACTGCAGCCCTCCAGCCGCTACGAGACTTCGGTCAACGTCATGCCGCTGTGGGCCGACGTGCTGAAGGAGTGGGATCTCGACCCGGCCGAATTCGAAGGCAAGGCGCAGGAAGCGCGCAAGGCCCTGCAGGAAGCGCGGCGCCGGCTCGGGCCTGCGCGGGGGCATCATCACTTCGCGAAGATGAGCGACGATGAACTGACCGACCAGTTCCATCACACCTGCTTCCCCAACCTCACGCTGACCGGGACGCCCGAGGGCCTGCACATGTTCCGCACCGAACCCGATCCGGAAGACCCCAACTGGTCGACATTCGACTACTGGTACATGGTCCCCGAGATCGAGGGCGCCGACGAAGTCGCCACGCTCTATGGCATGCGTCCCTACGAGGAAGCCGAGCACGAGACCGCGCTGTTCGGTGAGAAGAAGGCCGCGATCGCGCAGGGCGATTTCCTGTCGCAGGACCTGTCGCTGGCCGTGACCCAGCAGAAGGGCCTGCAATCGATGGGCTTCGACCGGGCCTACCTGGCCGAACAGGAAACCCGCATCAGTCGCTTCCACGAGGTCATCAACGATTACCTCGAAGGGCGCCGCTGATCGCCTGACATTCCCCTTGGGGTCGGCCGCCGAACGGGTTTCCGGCCCCTCTTTTCAAGATACCAAACCTGAGAGGATTGCTGCAGATGACCGCTTGCCCGATCGAGGACCGCCTTGCCATTCAGGACCTGCTGGTCTCCTACGCTCACGCGGTGGACAGCCTGCACGACATCGACGGCATTCTCGATGTCTTCGTGGAGGATGCGGTGTTCGACCTTTCGGGCATCAACTTCCCCAGCCTCAACGGGCATGGAGAGATCCGCGGGTTCTTCGAGGACACTTTCGAGGCGATGTCCGCCCATGCCCATTACCTGACCAACTTCGCGATCACCGCCTATGACGGCGATACCGCGTCGATCCGTGCCTATGTGATCGGCATGGGCAAATACAAGGCGGGCGGCGGGATCACCGTGAACGGCCGCTACTACTTCGACGTCAAGCGCACCGATGCGGGCTGGAAGGCCACGCGCTACACGATGGACTTCCTCATTCCGATCGAGGCATGATCGTGTCCGGGACGGCCAGGATTGCCGGAAAGGTCGCACTGGTCACCGGGGCGGCCTCCGGTCTCGGCGAGGCGATTGTCCGTCGTTTCGTTCGGGAAGGCGCGCATGTCGTGCTGGCCGACATCGACGAGGCAGGCGGTCAGGCGCTGGCCGATGATCTGGGCAGGGCGGCGGCGTTCGTCAGCCTCGACGTCACGAGCGAGCCACAGTGGATCGCCGCCTTCGAACGCGTCGAGGCGCTTCATGGCCGGATCGACGTGCTGGTCAATTGCGCGGGGATCACCACCATCGGTTCGGTCGAGGACCTCGCGCTCGATGCCTTCCGGCACGAGCTGGACGTGGATCTTGCCGGCGTATTCCTGGGCTGCAAGCACGTCATCGCGCTGATGAAGCGCACCGGCGGGTCGGTCATCAACATCGCCTCGATGGCGAGCATTCGTGCCGCGCACTACCTAGCCGCCTACAACGCGGCGAAGGCGGGCGTTACGCACATGACCAAGTCGATCGCACTGCACTATGCCCGCGAGAAGTACGGCATGCGCTGCAATTCGGTGCACCCCGGCGTAATCCATACGCCGATCCTCGACAAGGTGCTGGCGCAGTCGGACAATCCCGACGCCCTCTATGCCGAATGGGTAGCCGGCCATCCGATCGGCCGCATCGGCAAGCCCGAGGAAGTGGCAGCCCTGTGCCTTTATCTCGCCAGCGACGAGAGCGCCTTTGCCACTGGCGCGGAATTCGTCATCGACGGGGGCTCGTCGCTTTAGATCGGCAGGATTTCCGGCGTCTCGTGGATTTCCAGGATCTCGAACACGTTGCCGAAGAAGTCGCGGCAGTAGGTTCCCGAATAGCCGTGTTTGGTCCCGTCGGCATCGACGGTGATCGATGACATGTCGGGCGGCGCATGGACCGGCAGGCCCGCCGCGACGATGCGTTCGTGCACGGCTTCCAGATCCTCTACCTGTATCGCAAAGTGCGTGTAGCCATATTCGTTGACCCCGCGGCCGGGGGCGAGCGGGGCTTGCCTTGGGGCACTGTATTCGAAGACTTCGATCTGGACGTTGCCGAGGCGGCAGAAGAACTGCCTTGCGGCGCTGCCTTCGAGGCCCACGATCCTGTCGATGAAGGGATTGTCGGCCCAACTCAGCGGCTCGACTTCTTCCACTGCGCCGAGAATATCGAAATAGAACTCGCGAGCCTTGTCGAGGTCGGGAACCGACACGCCGATATGGTGGACGCCGATTACGCCGGGCAGCTTGCGGGACATTGCGCGGGATCCTTCACTTGGCATTGCAGGGCGGGAGCCGATGGTGCAGGCGGCTCCCGTTGCATCGCGATCCGGGGTCAGACCTGGCTGAAGCCTCCGTCCATCACGAGTTCGTCGCAGGTCATGAAGCTGGAGGCCTCGCTGGCGAGGAACACCACGCCGCCGGCCATTTCATCGGGCCGACCCATCCTGCCGATCGGATGATTGGCGAGAATGCCCTGCATCGCGACTTCGCGCGAGGGTACGGCGCCCATTTCGACGTAGCGGTCCATGATCGAACCGAGCATCGGCGTGTCGATGCCGCCGGGGTGCACCGAGTTCACCCGGATGTTGTAGCCCAGCGCGCCGAACTCGGCGCCAAGGCACTTGGTCAGCATCTTGATCGCGGCCTTGCTGGTGCAATAGGCGGCGTTGAACGGCGCGCCGCGCAGGCCGCCCACGCTCGAGAAATTGATGACCGACGCGCCGGCCTTGCGGGCCTTGCCGCCAGCCTTGAGCAGGTCGAGCATGATCTGCGTGCCGATGATCGCGGAATCCACGTTGATCGCGTTGACCTTGTGGAATTCGGACAGCGGCGTGTCCTCGAACTTCGTCACGATGGAGAAGCCCGCATTGTTCACCAGCGCGTCGAGACGGCCATAGTTCTCGCGCACCAGTGCTTCCACCGCGCGCCAGTCGGCCTCGCTGGTGACGTCGTGCCTGAGGTAATGGTCCGCGCCCTCGATCTCTGCACTGTCGCGCAAGTCGGTGGCGATCACGGTTGCGCCGGCGGCCTTCATGGCCTTGACGATTTCACGGCCGATGCCGCCGGCCGCGCCGGTGACGACGGCGACGACGCCGGGAAGGGCGATGGTCATGGTCTTATCTCTCCCCTTGTTGAGGTTACTGGGCGGTCCAGCCGCCGTCGACGACGAGTTCGGCGCCGGTCATGTAGGAACTGTCCTCGCTGGCGAGGAAATATACCGCGCTGGCCAGTTCCGAAGGATCCGCCAGGCGGCCGATCGGCGTCTTGCCGGCGACCATGTCGACGAGGTCCTGCGCCTTTTCGGCAACGCCGCTGTCAACCCAGCGCTGAAAGCCTTGCGCAAGCAGGGGGGTGACCACGAAACCCGGGTGGAGCGAGTTGGCGCGGATCGGCATCTTCTTTTCCGCGAATTCGACGGCGATGCCCTTGGTGAACATGCGCACGGCGCCTTTGGTGGCATTGTAGGCGGAAACCTCGCTCATGCCGACAAGGCCCATGATCGAGCTGACGTTGATGATCGATGCGCCGCCTTTGAAGTCCTTGCCGCTTTCGGCCATCATCGGGACGAAGGCGCGGGTGCCCATGAAGACACCGTCGACGTTGATCGACATGATGCGCCGCCAGTCCCCGTCGGTCAGGCTTTCGACCGGACCGGTCAGGTCGGTGCCGGCATTGTTGACCAGGATGTGCAGCTTCCCGTGGCGCTCGGCGACAGTGGCGCGCGCGCGTTCCCAATCCTCGCTTTTGGTGACATTGGCCTGGACGTAGCTGGCCGCCTGTCCGAGCCGTTCGACGGTCGAGGTGGCAAGTTCGCTGTCGGGCGCATCGAGGTCGGTAATGACGACTTCCGCGCCTTCGGCCAGGAAGCGTTCGACGCAGGCGAGGCCGATGCCGCGCAGGCCGCCGGAAACGAGGGCGACGCGGCCTTGCAGGCGTTGTGAACCCAGATCGCTCATACGCCGTTCATCCCTGCAGTGCTGGCACCGTCCATGGTGAATTCGCTGCCCGAGGAGAAGCGGGCCTCGTCGGACGCCAGCCAGGCGACGAGCCCGGCGATTTCCTCGACCGTGGCCATGCGACCCATCGGAGAGAGGCCCTCATAAGCGGCACGCGTGGCTTCCGGGTCGCCCGACTTGTCGATCAGGTTCTTGATCATCGCGGTTTCGACCACGCCCGGCAGGACGGCGTTGACGCGGATCTTGTATTTCTGGTTGCCTGCGTGAACGGCCGAGGACTTTACCAGCGCGAGAACTGCTGACTTGGAAACCGAATAGGCCACGAAATTGCCCATCGCCCGGTGCGCGTTCATCGAGGAATTGACGATGATCGAGCCGGTCGGGCCATCGGGATTCCTGGCCATGGCGCGCATGGCGTGCTGCACCGTGAGCATGGCTCCGGTCAGGTTCACGCCCATGATGTTGTTCCAGGCCTCGATGGTGATGTCCTCGACGCTTCCGTCGCCCGCCTCGATCCCGGCATTGGCGAATGCGATGTCCAGTCGGCCATGCTCCTCGAGGATGCGGTCGATCAGAGGTCCCCAGGCCGCAGCGTCGGTCACGTTGTGCTTTTCGAACCGCGCGCCGGTGGCAGCGCAGAGTTTCTGCGCGGCGGCCTCGTTCGAACCGGTGAAAATGACCTTTGCACCTTCGGCGGCAAGCCGCTCGACCGTGCCCGCGCCGATGCCCGAAGTGCCTCCGGTGACCAGCGCGACCTTGCCTTCAAGCCGTTTGCTCACGGCAGTCTCCCAAAAAATTTCATTCCAAAGGCAACATGGCCGATCCCGGCCGTGGAACAACCTATGATTTCGGCAAGGTGACTATGCCTTCACGCTGGTCCAGACATGGGCCAAACAGGGAATTCCATTCTTGGGAGAATGCAGAGAAATGGCTGACCGGGACCCCGAAGTGAAACTGGGCGAAGACCGCAGCGAAGGTATCACCTGGGCCGAACTGATGGCCACGGATTCGCGAACGCCGCCGAAGATCCTGACCGAAGAGAGCTATACCTATCGCGGCTCCGACCCGATCCCTGCCGAGCGCTACACCGGCGAGGAATTCGCGAAGCTCGAACGCGAGCGCATGTGGCCTTACGTCTGGCAGTTCGTGGCACGTGAAGAGGACCTGCCCGAACCGGGTGACTTC
>NZ_FVZE01000006.1 GCF_900168325.1 Novosphingobium mathurense
ACGACCTGCTGCCATTCAACTTCGAAAGACACGACTGACCCGCCGACGTCGTTGCGGTGGCCTGTCTCGTCCAGCGTCAACTATGATGGCCGCACTGCCTCCGGAAGCAACGTGCTACGAAATGCGCGCTTACTTCCATTTTGCCTTCGGCGGCTTCTCGGATCCGCTGCGCGCCCCAGCACAAGTTCGAATCGTCCCACTTTATGTCCTGGCGGACCCGGACTGCGGCGTTGTAAAAACCTTCGCGTCGACGATGATATATCCATTCTCCAGGTGTCGGGTAATCGACACGAGGGACGCCGCGAAAGGCAGGGTCCCTGTCGGAGGCGAAGATTGCAGCATGATCGCCGTATTGCAGATCAATTCCGGCCGCTACGATAGGCGGGCTGGACTTTAGCATATCGTAGAGTTGCCGTTCGCGAATCGTCAGACAAGCATACTCTTCGCCCGTCGAAGTGAATTCGCTTGGGAAACTCGAAGCCTTGAAAACATGAGTACGTGATCCCCCCGAAAAATGTGAGTTGGAGGAGAGGATTGCACTTTGAGCCATAACGCCAATGGAGGTGAGATCGTCACGTAAGCCAATCTGCTCGTAGTCGTAGACCATCAGCAGATGATTCTGGCCGAAAGATAGACCGGCAAGCTCTGCAGCTTGCGTGAGGTTCCAACCTCGAGATCGACGAAATCGAAAGATTAGCCCTCTATTCAGCGCAGCGAGCTGCTGTACTTGGGCTCTTAATAGATTGGGGTCGTCAGCCCATTGCACTACCGGGATGCGACGCTCGTCACTTCGAATGAACTGACACCAAGCCTGGTATCCATTCGCGGGGTCGTGAAGTGCAGTGACTTCTGAGCGACCCAATGCGGCCCAGTCAGCACGATCCTGCCTTTTGTAAATCTTGTCAGACGGTGGGGCCGGCAGGGCGAGGTCCATTCCTATCTGGCGCTCTCCATAGGCCTGCGCCATATGATCGGTCGACCTTTGAATCGGACTGCCTTCCCCTTTTTTTGGATGGGGCCACGCTTGGACGCGAACGATTGGGAAGATCGAGTCCTTTATCGGCTCCGCCAGCCTGCTAAGCGCTTCGGCCTCGCTTTGTCGAATAGTCAGGCTCGGAAAATATTTTGCAGTAAACAAAAGGCACTCTCTCCAAGGTATTGCGGTCTTAGGTGAGCACGCCCAAGCGAATATTCATGGCCGCTGGAGAAACCTGCAACGCTTCTGCAAGTTTATTAACATCCCTTTCGCCGTCGCGCATAAGCTGGGTAATCAGATGCCACGGCATTAAGATTTCGGCTGCCAAGGCATTCGCCTCAAATTCTCGCCTTTCGGAGAGACCGCTCCGATAAAATGTATCATCGACCAATTCATTGCCAATGACATCCCTGTGGAGAACGTAATGCGCGATTTCATGGGCAATAGTAAAACGCTGTCGATTACGGTGCTCGTGCCGATTGACTTTGATAGTCCAAGTCTGGCGATCATCCTTATCCAAGACAAGCATTCCCGACACAGCAAGCGGCAGATCACTGATAACCACCTTGACGCCGAGATCATTTGCGATGGCCCCTAGTTTAACCGGTGCTTCCACTTGATGACGAGCGATCGCTTCGGCTGCATAGGGGGGCAGTTGGGGAATGCTCAGTCGCGCCATTCTTCATCTCGCACTTGATGTTCCGGGGCTGCGTCGGATTTCACGATCGACGCGCCCAAGGCATCTTGCACCGCATCCCGGGCGCGGGTTTCCATTGCTGCAGTGATGGCGGCGTCCACTCGCTGGGTAAAATTCTCCGATTTGAAATAGCTGTCGCTTCCACTCTTCGAGGTCTCAACTGAAATCTGTTCTGCTATGCTGCGAAGGGTCTGGAAGCCCCAGATAGCTGCGACGGCGACGATGAATCCAATAAAGGTCACTATTAGTGAAACGACGGTGAGGAGAATCGCGATCAGGTCCTTGTATTCCCAATCGCCAGGCCGAATGATCGACGCACCCTGAAGGTCGAGCAGCAATAGCAGCAGTCCAAACATGAGGACATTTGCCGCCAAAACAGTTCGCTTTAACCACCGCATATCTCTCGATAAGATACGACAGCGGCTTTGTCGATATGTTGGCGTTTATCCATTTCGGGTCAGGCTGCCAACGTATCCGTCCAATTCCCGCAGGGCACCATCGAGACTTTGCGATGACAATCGCTCGGATAGGAGCGCCGACGTATCGGCTTGTTGCTCCGGTTCTTGAGCAAGCTTCTCGCTCCAAGGCGTGATCTGGTCGATAATGGTCAGGATTTCTGCGAGCGCTATCCTAATGCGCGCTTTGCCCGGCACGCCGTTTTGATGGGGGCAAACCGAAATCGGTCTTATCTATACGTATTTGTCTGCTGCCTGGGCGATCAGTGCAAATGCCGCGAATGCTGCGCCCCATTTGCTCCATCGTGATTGATGACGCAGAGTCGCAATCAGATCATAGCGATGGTTATCGTCAAGAATTTGGATCCCCCCAAGGTCTGGTTCGACACCTTTACGGAGGGCTCGCTTTGTACGTCGCTTCAGTTCTGTTTCGCGAGACACACTCAGAGCTGAGTAGAACCAAAGTACTGCCGAAATGACGCCAAAGATCGCAGACAAATCCGAAAGATTGATGTTGCTCATGTGTCCCTTGTAACAGCCTCTGTTATTCTCATCGTGGACATCGCACCTTGCGAGTGACGAACCGACCAAACCGGGCTTCCGTCACATACGTGACGCATGCGAGTGTTCCCAGAATTTACCACTCTTGCGAACGGCCGGTTGTCCGGCCGCGGGCCCTCCGGTCTTGCCTTAAATCGAGTTCCAACTCTTTGGCTTCACCGAGGGCCCACAAACCTATGCGTCTGTCGTAGACGCAAGCACGACATTAATTGATGCGGCAATCGTCCAGCATGGCGGTGCCGACGGTTTCACTTACGCTCTGGCAAGTAAGCGATACCTGCTGACCCTTGGAGAGCGAAGCGGCCTTGGCCTGGCTTTCCTGATCAAGCTTGGCCTGGGGGCCCATGAACTGGTTCGTGCCTTCCAGAACAAGGAAGGGCTTGTCCGCGAAGTCCAGCTGGATGTTGGCGATGGTCGCGCTCACGTTCAGGACCCTTTTGCCGTACTTCAGCTGCGCAGCGGCTTCGTTGGCCTCGTACGCCTCGGCAAGTTCTTTCGCAGTGACCTCAAGTGCCGGCGTGTCCGCCGCAGCAACGTTGTCGGCTGATGCGGTCGAGGATCCTGACTTGTCATCCGGGCTCAGGATAGCGCCAAGAATTCCGAGGCCGACAATGGCGCCTACCACGATGAGGCAGCCTTTGCCCAAGCCCTTACCTTTCCCCTTTGCGGGGGTGCCTTCACTCATTCAATTTCCCCTGTGCGAAATTTCCGAGTGGTCGCTATGTGCGGTATAAACGGCTGTCCACATTGATTTTTCTGTGCGGCGCTGGATGCCGCTGTTGTGCGTTCAATGTGACAAGGTTTTAATCCGAACCAGGTCTCCCAAGGCCCTTTTGCCGGGGAAACCAAAATCATTTCACTTGCCCCTTTCCTACACGATCCGCTTCAGGCAGATGAGAACAAACAAGGAACAAAGAGGAAGTGAGTTGTGGGTCGCGATGTCATCCGTCTGACGCCTGGGTGCGAGTTTGGTTGCTTGCAGTGCCGAGTCAGGTGCGCGACCCTTGTTCGGCTTCGGGATGAGCTTTGGCGAGAACTTGAGGATCTGCTTCGCCAGCAATCGATACAGCCGCGACTGGATCGAGCAGAACAGGTCCGATCGCTGCGAGCCCAGATGGAAGCCGTCGAGCTAGAATTTCAGCGACTTCGTCCTTTGACGCCCCATCTGGAACCATCACCAGCAGACTGCGGAACATATCGCGCAGGGCAGCTTCACTAGGCAGAATAACTGGCAAAGTGACGCAAAATTGAGTTGGTTTTTGAGCTTCGATCTCTCGGGCTTCTGGTTCAACTTCGCCGTCCGTCAAGCCGGCCAGCTTCATGACCTCCGCAGGATCAACCTTATAATCGGACAGAACCGCAGCAACTCTGCGAGTGAAGTCCATGGGTAGAAACGGCTTTTTGTACCCGCCTTCGCTTTCGTAACGAGCGTAAGTCCCTAGGGGCATATCCAAAAGTTCCGCCATCCTCCGCACTGTGATGCGGGGGGCTGCTGACTTTCTTAACTCTCTCAGTTTGATCGTGACACTCGACATGCGCGCATTGTCCGAATTTCCCGAACACCGTCTCAATCTATTTTTGAGTTGATTATTGTTCCGAAAAGTGGAACAAGACCGACATGAATCTGAGTGAATCACTGTTCGAGTTGTTCGATGGAATCCGGCCCATGGCGCGAGCGTTGGGTGAAAGCCCGGCAACCGTTCACGGTTGGAAGCGTGAAGGGCGCATCCCGGCGTCGAAGCAGCCGCTGGTGCTGGAGGTCGGCCGTAAACTCGGCTTGCCTGTCACTGCAGAGCATGTCGTTTTCCCCCTTGGCCGCCCGGATCTCTCCGCTCCAGTTCTTGTAGCTTCCGAACGGCTCGCCGTCGTTTGCAATCGGCAGGCTGGATTGCAACGAAAGGGACGGCGTCGATGACCAAGGTCCGCGATCCCCTCACGTTCGCAGCGGCCATCAAGGGTGTGCTGGAGTATATCGGGAAAAGGGAGGCGTCACGCGTCACGAGGCGCGCCGGGCGCACGCTCGATCACTGGAGTGACAGCACGAACAAGGGGCTGCCCGCGCTCGACAAGGCTGTGGCTCTGGACCGCGCCTATCTGGCTGCTGGCGGCGGCTATGCTCCCATTCTGGAAAGCTACATTCGCCAGCTGGACGTATCGCTGGTGGAACTGATCGCCTGCCGCGCTGCCCTGGCCGATGACGTCGCCAACGTCTCGCGTGAGATCGGTGAGGCGATCAGCTTTTGCATTATGGCCGCGCAGCCCGGCGCGTCGCCCGCCGTGATCCAGCGCGCCATCGTAGAGACCGAGGAGGCTGACGCGCTGCTGCCGCGCCTGCTCGGTCGGCTGAAATCGTTCATGCCCGGCAATGGGGCCGCGCGCGAAACCATGGGGAATCATCGGTAATGTCAGGTCGCCCTGCGCAACTTCCACACGTCACCTGCCCGGCCTGCGGCGGGAAGGCGTTTGCCCGCTCGGTGGGCAAGAACACGCCGCTTTACCGGGAGATCTACTACCATTGCCGCAATCCGGATGCCTGCGGGCATCAGTTCGTGGTCGGCATGGAACCGATCCGCACGACCCGGCCAAGCCGCTTTCCCCGTCCCATTGCCGTGCTGCCCCAAAGCCAGTGGCACTCCGCGGCGAATGACCGCGCTGCCAATGACGACGGGCCGCCCACCGAACCTCAGGCCGGATCGATGAACGACCGATAGCCTGATCGCCGCCTGACCCACTGCCAGATCCGAAACAACAACCCGGCGCACCCCATCGCCGGGAACGCCCCCGCTTTGCCTTTTTCCACCCCCGTAACGGGAGATTGTCCATGCAGAATTCCAAGCAAGCAGTTGGCCGCAGCGCTCCTGTGCCGCCAGTGCGACAGTCGTTTTCGTTCACCTGCACCTGTTGCGAACAGACCGAGCTTCGGCCCACGCCCGAAGCGCCCGCCGACTGGTCCATCGAGTACATCGACGACAACGCCTACATCTTCTGCCCGCCCTGCGCGATCGACCTGCCCAGGGGGGATCTGCAGTGAGCGCGCCGCAGCACTTCCCGGTGCAAGACTGCACCGAGGTGGACCTGATGTGGGATGCCCGCAGGGGCCTCGTCTTTCTGGAACACGACTCGGAATGTGCCGCGTTGGCCGCGAAACTTGCCGCGCGAACGGCGCGCCATCGCTTCCTCTTTCCCCTCTGCCTGCTCGGCGCGGCGGTGTTCGGCGCTAGCTGCGTACTCGCCCAAGCCATGAAGTGGATCGCCCTGTGATTTCTGCCCGTGAGGAACAGATGACCATCCCGGTCCAAATCGAAGAATCGCGGCGACCGGTGGACGACCGCCTGCGGCTGCTGGTGGAGCGGATCGAGCGTCTCGAGGAAGAGAAGAAGGGCATCGGCGAGGATATCCGCGATGTCTACAACGAGGCCAAGGCGGTCGGCTACGATGTGAAGATGATGCGTCAGATCGTGCGCCTGCGGAAGATGAAGCCGGACGATCGCCGCGAGATGGACATGATCCTCGACACCTACCGTGCCGCGCTGGGGATCGACTGACCATGCGCCGCGCACCGAAGCCTGCCGTCCACCCGATGGACTGCCGTTGCCGCACTTGCGTGCCCGTACAGCGTGCAGCTCGGGCCGCCCCGGCGATCCGGGCTGCTACCCGCGCGCTGGTGCTGGTGGCGGCGCTGATCGCCGTTCCGTTCATCGTCGCCCACGCTCTGGCCTGCGCCAGGGCAGGGCGGGGATGATCCCCATTCCGTCAGCCGCCCGAACAAATGCAGGGCGGTGACTTACCGAAGGCGCAGCGCCCATCGTGCAGGGGCCATCGTCTTCCGAAGAGGAGCCCCGCGAAGATGACCCGCAGTGCACCATCCAGAAGCCGGTCCCTGATCCGGGAATCGGACCTGCGCCGATTCGCCCGCATATCGAGCGAGGAAGGGGTGACGATCCGCAGTCGCCTCGATCCCGATGGCGGGGTCACCATTACGATCAACCCTGCTGCAGCGGCCCCGGCCATCGCGTCCGACAGTCTGGACGCGCGCCTCGATGCGTTCGGGGCATCATGAAGCAGCGCTATCCCTACGTGACCTCGTTCCGCGATCGCCATGGCAAGCGCCGGTGGCGGTTCCGCAAGAAGGGCTGCCCGGCGCACTATTTCAAGGCGCCTTACGGCACTCGCGAATTCGAACAGGAATATGCCGCCTGCCTCAAGGCGGAGCCGCTGCCGATCGGCGCAAGCCGGATCAAGCATGGCAGCGTGTCGGACGTCATCGCGCGCTACTACACCGATAATGCCTTCCTCGATCTGAGGGGCACGACGCAGGTCGTCTATCGCGGTGTGCTTGAGCGGTTTCGCTCGGCGTTCGGCGATGATCCCATGCAGGAATTCGATGCCGAGCGAATCGCGCGGCTGATGGTGTCGATGCGCCACAAGCCGCATGCCGCCGCGCGCCTGCGCAAGCTATTGAACCAGCTCTTCATGGTCGCCCGGCGCGCGCGGCTCGTGCCGCCGGGCTTCGATCCGGTGAAGGACACGCGGGCCCCGAAGGCCGAAAGCGAAGGCTATCACCGCTGGACCGAGGTTGAGCTGGAGGCCTTCGAGGCCAAGCACCCCTTGGGCACCAAACCGCGCCTGGCGTTCGCCCTGCTGCTCTACGGCGCACAGCGCAGCGGTGACGTGCGCCTGATGACGCACAGGACGATAGAGGACGGCCGCATCCGCCTGGCGCAAAGCAAGACCAGCGCTGCCGTCGACGTGCCCGTCGTAGAGCCGCTGGCCAGGGCCATCGCTGCAGGCCCCCTCGGCGGAGAGACGATCTTGGAGAACAGCCGGGGCGAACCGTACTCGGCCAAGGCGTTCTACCAGATGATGAAGAAGGCCTGCATCGCAGCCGGCCTGCCGCACTGCTCGCCCCACGGCCTCAGAAAGTCCGCCGCCCGCCGCTGCCGCGAGGCCGGTTGTTCCAACGAAGAGGGCATGGCGATCACCGGTCACAAGACCGAACGAGAATACCTCCGCTACGCCGGCGACTCAGTCCGAGCCGCCCGCGCCGACGCCGCAATGACGAAGGTAATGGCTAACCATCGCAAAAGGTTAGTCACCGACCCCAGCGAAAACACCGGGAATTAGCCAAAATGTCAGGAAAAGTGGATGCCCCGCGAGGATTCGAACCTCGATAGACGGAATCAGAATCCGTAGTCTTACCATTAGACGACGGGGCAACGAGGGGGCGCCTCTAGCTTGCAGGTCCGGAAGGGTCAAGACCTCAATTCAAGGAAATTTTCGGTCGGGCCTATTTGCCGGTGAACTGCGGCGGGCGCTTTTCGAGGAAAGCATCGATGGCTTCCTCGTAGTCGGCCGTTTCATGGGCGAGCGCCTGCATCGCTGCGGACATTTCCAGTACTTCGTTGAGGCGCATGTTCTGTGCATCGGTAAGCAGGCGCTTGGCCAGACGCAGCGATCGGGCCGGGTTTGCCGCGATCTTCCCGGCCAGCGCCATGGCCTCATCCATCAGGGATTCATGCGGGACGACGCGCGAAACGAGGCCCATCGCCTTGGCGCTGTGCGCATCGAGCGTCTCGCCGGTGAAAAGCAGTTCGGCGGCATTGGCGAAGCCGACCGCGCGGGGCAGTGCCCATGCACCGCCATCGCCCGGGATCAGGCCCATCTTGATGAACCCGGCAGAAAATCGCGCCTTTTCCGAAGCAATGCGCATATCGCAAAAGCACGCAAGGTCGTTGCCGAGGCCAATGGCGAAGCCGTTGACCGCGGCGATCATCGGGACTTCGCAGTCCTGGAAGGCGCGCGGAATGCGCTGCACGCCGCGGCGGTAATTGACGCGCGTGGCGGTGGGCGAATCGAGCCGGCCGATGCCCTTGCGGTCCTTCATTGCCTGCAGGTTGCCACCGGCCGAGAAGGCCTTGCCCGCGCCGGTGAGGATGCCGACGCTGATGTTTTCGTCGGATCCCAGGTCCTCCAGCGCGGCGACGAAATCTGCGCAGTCCTCCAGTTCGCCGATCGCATTGAGCCTGTCGGGACGGTTCAAGGTCAGGACGGCAATGCGTCCTTTCTTCTCGATCTTGACGAAATCGCCCATGTTCAATCCTCTGCTCGTCGAATGCGGCACCCGAGCCCCATCGTCCGGTCGCGATGTTGGCAGAAGCGCGTGCTGCGCGCGATACCCCTTCTCGAAGCGCATCGCCTGTCGGAAGCATCCCTGGACAGGCCGGTCAGCGTGCCGGAGGCTGGCCCAGATTTGCTCGCGGCGACTGCCTCGGGGAAGCTCTCTTGCCCCTTTGGTTACGGCACGTTAGCATTGGCGTCAGGTGCCCGCCGGTTTGGCGGGAAGATATGAACGAGATTTGATACCATGGCGGAGCAAGATCCGCCGGCCGCGAAAGTCAAAGTGTCGGGTCGCCCGGGAAGGCGGCGAAAGGGACGTAAGGGCAAGTCACGCCCGAAAGTCGCCGGCACGGCCAAGGGGAAGGTGCGCCCACCGAGCGCACGCCAGCCCGAGGCAGGCGCAGCGCCGCGCGAAGAGAACGACAAGAACGAGCAGGCGTCATTGCGTCGGCAAACGGTGCGGCAGGTTTCCCAAAAGCCTCATCTCCAGCGTGCGTCCGGTCCCCGACCGGGCGGCGGACGCCAGTCCTATGCCGCCATCGATCTGGGGACGAACAACTGCCGCCTGCTGATCGCCCGTCCTTCGGGCGAGAACTTCACCGTGATCGATGCCTTCAGCCGCGTCGTTCGCCTCGGTGAGGGGCTGGCCCAGTCCGGCCGGCTCTCCGACGAGGCGATGGACCGGACTCTGGCGGCCCTGCGCGTCTGTGCCGACAAGCTCATGCGGCGCAACGTCTATCTCGCGCGTTCGGTCGCCACAGAGGCCTGCCGCCGTGCCGAGAACGGGCCGGAATTCATCGAGCGGGTGCGTGAGGAGACCGGCATCGCCCTCGACATCATCAGCGCGCGCGAGGAAGCGCGGCTGGCGGTGCTGGGCTGCCATGTCCTGCTTGAATCGGGGCTGGGCCCGGCGATGATCTTTGACATCGGCGGCGGCTCGACCGAGCTTGTCCTGATCGAGAGCACCGGCACCGTGCCGCGCATTCTGGACTGGCAGAGCGTGCCCTGGGGCGTTGTCTCGCTGAGCGAGAGCTGTGGCCCGGAAGGCACGAGCGAGGCCGATCGGCTCAACCGCTATCGGCATATGCACGGCCTTGTGGCCGAGAGCTTCGCCGGATTTTCCGAGCGCATCTCGGGCGCGCGCAAGTCGGTTGCGGGTAGCGGAGAACTGCGCCTGCTGGGTACCAGCGGTACCGTGACGACGCTGGCGAGCGTGCACCTGCAACTGCCGCAGTACGACCGGCGAATGGTCGATGGCCTGATCGTCCCGGCCGAATCGATGCGCGAGATCAGCACGCGCCTTTCGACCATGGCCGTCGAGGATCGCCGCGAGCTCAACTGCATCGGTCGTGAGCGTGCCGATCTCGTCGTTGCGGGCTGCGCCATTCTCGAGGCTATTCTCGATCTCTGGCCGGCGGCACGCCTGGGCGTCGCCGATCGCGGCATTCGCGAAGGCATCCTGCGCAGCCTGATTGCATCCAATGGTCATGGCGGCCCCCACGCGGGGCAGGTCATTGCCGCAAGTGAAGGAAACGTACAGCAAGTGGAAACCGGTCGATGAGCCGTTCGGGACGCGATCCGGGCGAAAAGCTGCGCACGGCGAAGAAGCGCTCGACGAGTTCGGCACGCTGGCTGCAGCGCCAGATCAACGATCCGTACGTCAAGAAGGCGAAGGCCGACGGCTATCGCAGCCGTGCGGCCTACAAGCTGATCGAGCTCGACGAGAAGTTCGGCCTGTTCAAGGGGGTGACCCGCGCGGTCGACCTCGGCATCGCGCCGGGCGGATGGAGCCAGGTGCTGCGGCTCAAGTGCCCCAAGGCCAAGGTCGTGGGCATCGACCTCCTGCCCACCGATCCGATCGAGGGCGTGACGATCTTCCAGATGGACTTCATGGCCGACGAGGCCCCGGCGGCGCTGGAAGGTGCGCTGGACGGCGCGCCGGAACTGGTCCTGTCCGACATGGCGGCCAACACTGTCGGTCACAAGCAGACCGATCACCTGCGCACGATGGGGCTGGTCGAGACGGCAGCCGACTTCGCGATCCAGACGCTGGCGCCCGGGGGCACTTTCGTCGCCAAGGTCCTCGCAGGCGGTACCGATACTGAGTTGCTCAACCTGCTCAAGCGCCACTTCACCAGCGTCAAGCATGCCAAGCCGCCGGCAAGCCGCAAGGATTCGTCCGAGTGGTACGTCATCGCCAAGGGCTTCAAGGGCTAAGGCGGCCCCCTCTCGTCATCCCCGCGACCGCGGATACCCTGCCGTTCTGCGGGAGCCCGGCAAGGCAGCGAGCCTCCGGATCAGGTCCGGGGGGCGACGGTTGCGAGGATGAGGGGCAGTCTCACCGCAATCACTGCGAGGCGTGCCCGGTTAGGCGCTGCCGTGTTCGTTAGCTGATTTTCCGGAGTCCAAAGACGGAAACGGCCCGAAGGCGACTCGGTGACGCCTGCGGACCGCTTCCTGCCGGCAATGCCGGATTCGTCAAATTTGGGATTATTCGGCTGCTGCCGCTTCGCCTTCCGCGGGAGCAGCGGCTTCCGCGCCTTCTGCCGGAGCGGCAGCGGCGTCACCCGCGGCCGGAGCTGCCTCGGCGGCGGGGGCTGCGGGCAGCGGCAGGTTCGAGCCCTGCGTGTTCAGATAGGCGATGAGGTTCGCGCGGTCTTCCGGCTTGGAAAGGCCCGCGAAGGTCATCTTGGTGCCCGGCGCGAAGGCCTTGGGGCTCTTCAGCCAGTCGTTGAGCTTGTCGAAGTCCCACTCGCCGCCCACGCTCTTGAGCGCATCGGAGAATGCGAAACCGCCGACGCCTTTGCCGATGGCTTCGCCTACCACGCCGTGAAGGTTCGGGCCGATGCCGTTGGCACCGCCGGCATTGACCGTGTGGCACGAAGCGCACTTGGCGAAAGTCGCTTCACCCTTGGCGACATCGGCACTGGCCAGAAGCGTTGCGATCGGCACTTCGCCGCCGCCTTCGCCTTCTTCCTGCACGCCCTCGATGGCGTATCCCATCGTCTCGGGACGATGCGGTTTGTCAGCCTTGAAATAGTGCGAGCTGATGGTCGTCAGGCCGAGCCCAACGATGCCTGCGAACAGCGTCCAGCCTGCAATGGTATTGAAACGATCGTCCATTCGAAGTTGCCCCGCCGGTGAATCTAGCCCATTCGGTTGCGCTGCGCTCTAGTGGCGGGCGTTGCTTAGTGCAAGAGCCATTGCGGATATCGCAGTTGCAGCCTAATCGCGCAGGCACCATGCATTCCTATCCCAAACCCGCCCTCGCCCTCGTGGCAGAGATGGAAGCCGCAGCGGCTTCGGACCCTTCGCGCGCCATGGCCCTGCAGGGCGCACCGGGCTGCAACGGACATCGTGCCGCCCTCGAATTCGACCCCGATTGCCTGCCGCTGCCCTGCTTTTCCTTCGAGGATGCGCTCGATGCGGTGAAGGAAGGAAAGGCCGAGCGGGCGATCATCCCGATCGAGAATTCGCAGCACGGGCGCGTCGCGGATATCCACTTCCTGCTGCCGGAAAGCGGGCTTTCTATCGTCGGCGAGTACTTCATGCCGATCCATCATGCGCTGATGGCGCTGGGCGACGGGCCCTTCAAGGCGGCCTACAGCCACCCGCAGGCGCTTGGGCAGTCGCGGCATTACCTGCGCGAGCGCGGGATCGTGCCGATGTCCTATGCCGATACGGCCGGTGCGGCCGCCTTCGTGCGCGAGCAGGGCGATGTGACCGCTTGCGCCGTGGCGCCCAAGCTGGCCGCCGAGCTCTATGGCCTCAAGATCATCGAGCAGAACGTCGAGGACGCTGAGGACAACACCACGCGATTCGTCGTGCTGGCGAAGGAACCGCTCGATCCGTTCTACCTCCAGGGCGAAACGGCGATGACGACCTTCATCTTCGAGGTGAAGAACATTCCTGCCGCGCTCTACAAGGCGCTGGGCGGCTTCGCCACGAACGGCGTCAACATGACCAAGCTGGAAAGCTACCAGATCGGGGCAAGCTTCGCCGCCACCACGTTCTATGCGGACATCGAAGGCGTACCGGGCGATCCGCGCGTCGACATGGCACTGCAGGAACTCGCCTTCCACTGCAAGTACGTGCGCCCGCTCGGCAGCTACCGGCAGGCCCGCGCGCGCGGCTGATCCTGCGCCGGTTGCGCCTGCGGCCAGTCGGATCGCGGTGCGGACTGAAAAATCGGGAATTTTCAGGTCCGCTTGCAGCATTATCACGAGGGCTACCGCTTGCGCGGCAGGGCGGCCCATGCCAATCAGGCCGACGTGACGGTTGGTGGGCCTCAGATTGCCGGTGCGGCCGCTGCCCGGGACGCCGCGAGCGACTGGGAGGCCGTGCGCGCCGCGTCCGACATCCAGTTCGCGCCGCTTCCCCCGATGCAGCAACCTCCCGTTTCCGAAGTGCCGGGCTGGCTGCGCGCCCTTTCCAGGCTGATGGAAGCCATTTTTGAACCCATCGGGCGCCTGCTGGGCATGTCCTGGCCGGTGTTCCAGTACGTCCTGATTGCACTGGCGGCGGCGATGGCGCTGTTGCTGCTCTGGCGGATTTTCGGTCCGGCCATGGCGGCCTGGCGCAATCGGCGCGGGCAGGAGGACGAAGCGGTCTGGGCGCCGAGCAGGGCCGAGGCGACTGCCCTGCTCGAGGATGCCGACCGGCTCGCCGCGCAAGGGCGCTTCGGTGAAGCCGCGCACCTCCTGCTCCAGCGCAGCGTCCACCAGATCAACCAGGCCCGGCCCGACTGGCTGATCCCGGCCAGCACCGCGCGCGAGATTTCCGTCCTGCCGATGTTGCCCGAGAGCGGTCGCCGCGCCTTCGCGACCATTGCCGACCGGGTGGAGCGCAGTCTGTTCGCGCTTCGCGACCTCGATGCGCAGGACTGGACGGCAGCCCGCGCCGCCTATGCCGATTTCGCCCGGCTGGAGCTGCGCGCATGAGCGGGGTCGCATTCGGTACGGGCCCGGTGGCCGGCACTGCCATACCCGTTGGCGCCAATCCGTTTTCCCGCCGCGCCGTCGTGGGCATCGTGCTCATCGGCTCGGCCCTGTTCATCGCGCTGCTGTGGATGATCGGGACCGGCAACGGCATGGGCACCGGCAACGACGGGCAGGCCCATGCGGCGGGCAAGGGCCTGAATGGCTATGCGGCCGTGGCCGACTTCCTCGACCGGCGTGGGTTTGCCGTGCGCAAGGTGAAGAACGAGGGCGCGCTTGCGAAGAAGGGGCTGCTGGTCCTGACCCCGCCGGCATTTGCCGAGGGTGAGGAGATCGACCGCATCGTCAGTGCCCGTCGCTACATCGGGCCGACGCTGGTGATCACGCCCAAGTGGATGGCAGGCCCCGTGGATCGCCAGCAGAAGGGCGCCCGGCGCGGCTGGGTTCGGATCATGGGAGCCTCGGGCCCCAATTGGCAGGGCTTTCTCGACGATGTCGGCGTCACCCTGTCGCCGATGGGCAAGGCCGGCGCGCCCGCGCGCTGGCATGGCATGGGCCTCGGCGGCGTGCTGCCCGAAGGCAAGCAGGTGCTTTCCGGGCAGGGTGAGCGGCTGGTCCCGCTGGTGGAAGGGCAGGATGGCCGGATCCTCGCGGCCATGCTCGACGACGGCGGCTACTATCCGGAGCTGGAAGACCACGCGCTTGCGCCGATGAAGACCGAGGTGGAGGACGACGACCTCTATCCGCTGGTGCTGGTGTTCGAACCGGACCTGCTCGACAATTACGGCATGGCGCGCCTGGAAAATGCGCGCCTTGCCGAGGCGCTGGTCCGGGCCGGCGGGATTTCGCCGGGCGATCCGGTGATCTTCGACATGACGCTCAATGGCTTTGGCCAGTCGCGCAACCTGCTCACGCTCGCTTTCACGCCGCCGTTTCTTGCCGCCACCCTGTGCCTGCTGCTGGCCGCGACCATGATCGGCTGGCGCGCCTTCCTGCGCTTCGGGCCGCCAGCGAGCACGGAGCGGGCGATCGCTTTCGGCAAGCGGGCCCTCGTCAGCAATTCTGCCGGCCTTGTGCGCCGCGCCCGGCGCCTGCACCTGCTCGGCGGCCCCTATGCCGACCGTATCCGCGAGCGTCTCGTGCGTGGGCTTGGCCTGCCGCGCTACCTCGATACCGTTCACGCCGAAGAGGCCATCGACCGCGCCCTTGCCGCGCGCGATCCCGAGGCCGAACCCTTTTCCGTTCTTGCCGCGCGCCTCAAGCGGGCGCGCAAGGCCCATGACCTCCTGAAAGCCGCGCGCGAACTCCATGCGCTCGAAAGGAAGCTGATCCGATGAGTGAGACCGAAACCCTCAGCCTGTCCGAAGTCGCGCATATCGCCGATGCGATACGCGAACAGGTCGGCAAGGCCATCGTCGGCCAGGTCGGGACCGTCGACCATATGCTGATCGCGCTGATGGCGCGTGGCCACGTCCTACTCGAGGGCCCGCCGGGAACGGCGAAGACGTTCCTCGCCCAGTGCTTCGCGGCGACGCTGGGGCTGGACTTCGGACGGATACAGTTCACGCCGGACCTGATGCCGGGCGACATCCTCGGCTCCAACCTGTTCAACTTCCAGACCAGCCAGTTCACCCTCACCCACGGGCCGATCTTCTGCGACCTGCTGCTGGCCGACGAAATCAATCGCACTCCGCCCAAGACGCAGGCGGCCCTGCTCGAGGCGATGCAGGAGCGCCGCGTCACGCTGGACGGTGCCGCCCATGCCCTGCCGCCGCATTTCATGGTTGTCGCCACGCAGAACCCGATCGAGAGCCAAGGCGTCTATCCGCTGCCCGAGGCCCAGCTCGACCGCTTCCTGTTCAAGCTGTTGGTCGACTATCCCAGTGCCGAGGAGGAAATCCGCATCGTCGCGCGCTATGGCGAGAATCGCGGCGCGCCTTCGCCCGCGGAATTGGGCATCGAGGCCGTCGCATCGCCGCAGGTGCTTTCCGCCGCGACCCGCGCCGTGGCAGGTGTGACCCTCGCCGATAGCGTGACCGACTACATCGTGCGGCTCGTGCGCGCCACGCGTGACAGCGCAGACCTTGCCTGCGGGGCGAGCCCGCGTGCGGCAGTGCTGCTGGCCGGTGCGGCCCGCGCCCGCGCCGCGCTGGACGGCCGCGACTACGTGGTGCCGGACGACGTGAAGGCACTGGCGACCGGCGTGCTGCGCCACCGCCTGCTGCTCAGCCCCGCAGCGGAGATCGAGGGCAAGCAGGTCGAGGCGCTTGTCGCCCAGCTCGTCGAACAGACCGAGGCGCCGCGCTGAACCGATGAGCACGCGGCTCGCCCCGATCGTTCCGACCGCGCGCGCCGTGGTGCTGCTGGCGCTTGGCGCGCCGGTGGCGCTTGTCATCGGTGCAACGCAGCCCGGCGCGTGGGTCATCGCGCCGCTGTTCGGGCTTGTGGTGCTGGTGCTGATCGTTGTCGACGGACTGTTGGGCGGGCGCCTCGAAGACTTGCAGGTGACCGTGCCCGGCGATGCCGAAGTCGGCGCCGAGACGCGGTTTTCAGCCCGGGCCTTGCTCCATGCCGGAAGGCCCTCGGCGGTCGAGATCGCGCTGGAATGCGATCCCCGGCTGTCGCCCGGCGGACGTTGCCAGTTTGCACTGCACCGCCGGGACGAAGACTGGCAAGGGCAGGTGCAGGTCAGCCCTTCGCGTCGGGGTACCGGCCAGGTCACGCGGTGCTGGCTGCGTTGGACCGGGCCACTGGGACTGGGTGCGCGGCAATTGCTGGGCGATCTCGATGAACAGGTCCGCGTCTGGCCGAACATCGCCGCCGTGCGTTCACCGGCCCTGCAGACCTTCCTCAAGGATGCGCAATACGGCCTCATTGCGCGGCGCATTCGCGGTGAGGGCACGCAGTTCGAATCGCTGGCCGAGTACGAGCCCGGAATGGATCGCCGCCGCATCGACTGGAAGGCCTCGGCCCGCCACGTCCATCTCTACGCCAAGGAATTCGAGACAGAGCGCAACAACCAGATCGTCTTCGCCTTCGATTGCGGGCAGGCGATGTGCGAGCCGATCGCCGGGATGCCCCGGCTCGACCGGGCTGTCTCCGCCGCGCTGGCGACTGCCTACGTCGCGCTCAAGGGTGGGGACCGGGTATCGCTGTTCGGCTTTGCCTCCCGCCCCGAAGTCTCGACACCCTTCATCACTGCCTCGCGCGACTTTCACCGGCTGCAGCGGGCCGCCGCCGGACTTGAGTACCGCGCCGAGGAGCCCAATTTCACGCTGGCTCTGGCGACCCTTGCCAACCGGTTGCAGCGGCGCTCGCTCATCGTCGTGTTCAGCGACTTTTCCGACCCGACCAGTGCCGAACTCATGATCGAGGGCATCGGCCGCCTCGTTTCGCGGCACGTCGTCCTCTTCGTGACGATGGAGGACGAGGAGCTAGAGGAAATGTCCGCCGCGCCGCCCGAGGATCTCGAGGTGCTGTCGATGGCCGTTTCCGCCGACCTGCTGCTGCGCCAGCGCGCGCTCGTCACCCGCCGCCTGCAGCAGATCGGCGTCGACGTCATCGAGGCGCGCTACGACCGGATCGGCACCCGCCTGCTCGACGCCTACCTTGCCATCAAGCGTTCCGGAGCGATCGGATGACCGCGACCCTTGATGCCATCGAAAGCGCCGCCTTGCGTTCGGACCGCTTCCGGCTTGAACGCGAGGCGGACTGGCAGCGGCTCGAGGCCATCGTCACACGCATGGAAAAGGGGCGGATCAGGGGTATTTCCGACGAGGACCTGCTGGCGCTTCCGGGCCTCTACCGCACCGTCGCTTCCAGCCTGTCGATCGCGCGTGAGACCTCGCTCGATGCGGCGACGCTCGCCTATCTCGAAGCGCTGGTCCAGCGCGCGTGGTTCGTCGTCTACGGGCCACGCACGAGCCTGTGGGAATGGTTCAGCGGGTTCCTCGGCGGCGGCTGGAGTGCGGCGGTGCGGGCGATCTGGGTCGATATTCTCATCGCCCTTACGGTGATGGTCGCAGGCACGGCGGTCGGTTGGCTGCTCGTCTCGCACGATCCGGAATGGTATTTCGCGCTGGTGCCCAAGCAGTTCGGCGACACGCGCGTGCCCGGGGCCAGTGCCGAAGTGCTCAAGGCCACGATCTTCGGCAATTCCGGGCAAAGCGGGATGAGCGTGTTCGCCGCCCAGCTTTTCAGCAACAATGCGCAGGTCTCCATCCTTGCCTTCGCGCTCGGCTTTGCTTTCGGCGTGCCCTCGCTGCTGCTGCTGGTGCACAACATGGCCGTGCTGGGCGCGATGCTCTGGCTCTACAGCGGGGCGGGGCTGACCCTCGATTTCGCCGGGTGGATCGCGGTCCACGGCACGACCGAGATCTTCGCGATCCTGCTGGCCGGGGCGGCGGGGCTGCACATCGGACGTTCGCTGGCATTCCCGGGCCGCAAGCCGGTGTTGCAGGCCACCGCGCAGGCCGGACGCCGCGCCGCGCTGGTCATGACCGGCGTCGTGCTCATGCTCGTCGTGGCAGCCCTGCTCGAAGGCTTTGCGCGCCAGCTTGTCGATGAGACGGCAGGGCGCTTCGCCATCGGCGGATCGATGCTGGCGATCTGGCTCGGTTATTTCTTCGCCTTTCGCGGCAATGACGGCCACGCGGCGAGCCGGGACGCTTCGCGATGAGCGCGATACCGACCCGTCTGCGCCGATCCTCGCGCGACCGTGTGCTGGTCACGCCCGAGGGGATCGCCTTGCCGGTTACCGTGGCCAGCCGCGGGGCGCGGGCCGGGGCGCTGATGCTCGACCTCGTTCTCATCTTCCTGCTGATCCTGGGTTCGACGATGGCGCTGTTCTCGATCGCCGGCGGGGCATCGGCGTTCATGCGCGAGATCGAGAGCGACACGGCTGCAGGGCATGTCCTGCAGTTCATCTTCATCGTCTGGATCGTGGTCCTGTTCCTGTTCCGCAACGCCTACTTCCTGTTCTTCGAACTCGGCCCGCGCGGCGCGACGCCGGGCAAGCGCATGGTGGGTATCCGTATTGCCGCGCGCGATGGCGGGCGGCTTTCGGCGGAAATGGTCATCGCCCGCAATCTCCTGCGCGATGTCGAGCTGTTCCTGCCGCTGGTCTTTCTCGCGTCCGCGGGCGTGGACAGCGGGGCGGCGTGGCTGGCCGCGACCGGCTGGTTCCTGATCTTCATGCTGTTTCCGATGTTCAACCGCGACGGCCTGCGCGCCGGGGACATCATCGCCGGAAGCTGGGTGCTCGAACGGCCGCGGCGGAAACTGGAGGCGGCCATGACGGTCGCCCGCGGCGCGGAGCCTGCCGTCGCAGCGGCGCAGCGCAAGTACCACTTCGAGGAGGCGGAGCTGTCGGTCTACGGAGAGTACGAGCTTCAGGCGCTGGAACGCGTGCTGCGCGACAAGCGGCATCAGTCCGTCGAATCGGTCTACCAGACGATCGCCGCGAAGATCGGCCGCAATGACGGCTGGAACGACGAACGCCGGTTCCTTGAGGCCTATTACACCCAGTTGCGCGCGCGGCTGGAGGCCGGCATGCGCATGGGGCGGCGCAAGGCCGACAAGTTCTCGGACGAAGGCTGAGGATCGAAACCCTGAGGATCGAGCCGGATGACCGTCGGGCGATCGGGTTCTGGCCCTGCTCGCAGTGGCGCACGAGCGCGGCTACATCCGCGTCAGCCCGGAGACCGGCAAACCAGAAGCCTTTCGCGTCGCAAAGACTTGCGCCCAATTGGGTACAATTGACGGGCGCGGGCAAGTGAACCAGGGAATGGCGATGGACTTGAGACTCGCCACGCCGGCCGATGCCGCAGCCCTTGCCGATCTTGGCGCGCGCAGCTTCGTGGAGAAGTTCGGGTACCTCTACCGGCCAGAGGATCTCTCTGCTTTTCTGGCTGAATCCCATTCCGAGGATGTCGTTGCGGCGCAGATCGCCGATCCGAAAATGCGGATCATGCTGGCGGTCGACGGGGCCCGTCTGCTGGGGTTCTGCAAGATTGTCATGGCCTGCGGCTGGCCGGACCATGCCCGTGGCAGCAAGGCGATCGAGCTCAAGCAGCTTTACACCGATCCCGAAGCGACAGGGCAGGGCATCGGCGCAAGGCTGATGGCCTGGGCGATGGACGAGGCGCGCGATTTCGGCGCGGACGAAGTCCAGCTATCGGTGTGGAGCGAGAACTTCGGCGCGCACAGGTTCTATGCGCGACAAGGCTTCGAAAAGGTCGCCGACATTCATTTCATGGTCGGGGAACAGCGCGACGAGGAGTTTCTCTACGCGCGCCTGCTGCAGGGCTGACCCTCAAAGGCGCTCTACCCGAACCATTTCCAGCGCCAGAACATCAGCAATTGCATCAGCAGGATCGCCACGCACATGGCGACGACCAGCCAGAAGGCGTGCGGGTCCGATGCACCGGGCATCCCGCCGACGTTGATGCCGAGCAGCCCGGTCACGAAGCCGAGCGGCAGGAAGATCGCCGCGACGATGGTCAGCAGGTAGCTGGTGCGGTTGGACTGGGCGACGGCGCGGGCGCGCAGGTCATCCTGCAGGACTACCGCGCTTTCCTTGCTGATGTCGAGATCGTCGATGTACCTGCGCATGCGGTCGATCGTCTCGGCGATCTCGCGGCGGTCGTGATCCTCGAACCAGGCCGGGGCATCGCGCGAGATGCGCTCCAGCGCGACGTGCTGCGGCGACATGTGGCGCTTGAGGGCAAGGCAATTGCGCCGGATCGTCGAGATCTTGTCGAGCATGCTTTCCGGATCGTCGTCGGGATCGGTGTCCTCGAGCTGGTCGATCACCTCGTTCATGTCGACGATGGAGCGGTTCATGCGGGCAATCATGTGCTCGACCAGCGAAGTGATGGCAGCGCCGGCATCGACCGGGCCGTGCCCGTCGTCGAGGTCGTGCATGATCGAATGCGGCGTCTGCAGCGGCCGCCGACGCAGCGTGATCAGCCGCTGCCCATCGCACCAGACCTGCATCGAGACCATGTCTTCCGGTTCCGCGCCGGGGTTGAAGTTGATCCCGCGCAGCGTCGCCACCAGCGCGCCGCGTTCGCTGAAGGCGCGCGGACGGGTGTCCTCGCTGGTCAGCAGTTCGGCGGTCGGTTCGGGCAGGCCCAGCGAATGCTCCAGCCAATCGGCCACGCCCGGACGGTCACGCCGCAAGTGCATCCACAGGACCTCGCCGGGCATGCCCGGCTGCCATGCGTTCGCCTCTTCCCAGGTGACGGGACGGGCGCCGCCGCGACCGTCGAGGACGCGTCCGAACAGCAGGGGCGTTTCGGCTTCGAGGTCGTCGGTCATGGTGTCGTCGAGCATCTGCGGTGCATGCCCGAAAATCCGCACGGGCAAAAGAGCGCCCTCGAATCCGCGGCTTGGCCCGGCAGAATGCAAACGTGCTTCAAACCGTCACGCCAAGCGCCTATAGGAGCGGCCATGTCTTCCATTCGACCCTGGCGCGATATCGAGCGCCGCAAGAGCCGCCAGATCATGGTCGGCAGCGTTCCCGTCGGCGGCGATGCCCCGATCACCGTGCAGACCATGACCAATACCCCGACCTCGGACGCGTGCGCGACGATCGACCAGATCCGCCGCTGCGAGGACGCGGGCGCCGATCTCATCCGGGTCTCGTGTCCCGATGTCGAGAGCACCGCGGCTTTCCGCGAAATCGCCCGCGCAGCTCAGGTTCCGCTGATCGCGGACATCCATTTCCACTACAAGCGTGCGCTCGAGGCGGCGGATGCCGGCGCGGCCTGCCTGCGCATCAATCCGGGCAACATCGGTTCGGACGAGCGCGTTGCCGAAGTCGTGCGTGCGGCCAAGGCGAACGGCTGCGCCATCCGCATCGGCGTGAACGCGGGCAGCCTCGAGAAAGACCTGCTCGAAAAGTACGGTGAGCCGTGTCCCGAAGCGCTCGTCGAATCGGCGCTCGATCACATCAAGTTGCTGCAGGACCACGACTTCCACGACTACAAGGTGGCGGTGAAGGCTTCCGACGTGTTCCTTGCGGTCGCCGCCTACCAGGGACTGGCCGATGCAGTGGACTGTCCGCTGCACCTCGGCATTACCGAGGCCGGTGGCCTGATCGGCGGTACCGTGAAGTCGGCCATCGGCATCGGCAACCTGCTCTGGGCCGGTATCGGTGACACCTTGCGCGTCTCCCTCTCGGCCGAGCCGGAAGAGGAAGTGCGCGTCGGCTTCGAGATCCTCAAGGCACTCGGCCTGCGCACCCGCGGCGTACGCGTCGTTTCGTGCCCGTCCTGTGCGCGGCAGGGCTTCGACGTGATCCGCACGGTCGAAGCGCTCGAAGCGCGCCTGCAACACATCAAGACGCCGCTCTCGCTTTCCGTGCTGGGCTGCGTGGTCAACGGCCCGGGCGAAGCGCGCGAGACCGACATCGGCATTACCGGCGGCGGCAACGGCAAGCACATGGTCTATCTCTCCGGGGTGACCGACCATCACGTGCAGAGCGACGACATGCTCGACCACATCGTTTCGCTGGTGGAAGCCAAGGCGGCAGAGATCGAGGCTGCCGAGGCGCAGGCCCAGGCCGCCGAATAGTAGCTGCCGCTTCGCTTCGCCGCGCACTTTACGCCGGTTTAAGCCTTTGGCGCATAGCCTGCGGGCCATGCGCAAGGGACCGATCATCCTACTCGTCGGGACGGCAGCCGTCGTCGGCTGGATCGCGCCCGGACTGGAGGCCGGCAATGGCCGGCGTCCTGCCGCCAGCGTGGACCCGGTCGAGGCGGCTACACGGCAGGTCCGGCAGGATCGCCGCGAGGCGTGGCTGGCCGGAGAGACCGTGCTGCCCAGAGAAGCCGACGGTCATTTCTACGCCGATGCCATGGTCGGCAATGCGCGTATGCACTTTCTCGTCGATACCGGTGCCAGCATCGTCGCTCTGACCGGCGCCGATGCGCAGGCGATCGGGCTCGAATGGAACGATTCGGATATCGTCGGTGTCGGGCGCGGCGCCGGCGGTCCGGTCTATGGCGTGCCGGTCCGGCTGGAACGCCTCGAACTGGGCGGGTTCGAAGCCAGGGACGTCGAGGCGGCGATCATTCCCGAGGGGCTCGACGTTTCCCTTCTGGGGCAGTCGTTCCTGTCCAAACTGAGCGGGGTGCGGATCGAGGATGACCGGATGGTCATCGGACCGGGAAGCTGATCCCGGACGCGATCAGGTGCCCAGCAGCGCTGCGGCGCCGCTGAACTGGGCGCTGAACTCCGCAAGGCCGGACCACACCGCGAAAGCCAGCATGGCAATCACCGAGGCGGCTGCCGCGCTGCTGACAGGGGACTCGTGGCGTTTCATCGGTTCCGGCCTTGCGAGAGCGGGGGGTAGCGCCTCTATGCCGCCGCGCCGGTCCGAAGGCCATGTCACCGGTCGAACCGGATATGTCGCCCGTCGAACCCGGGGCGGTTCCCGGCCGGACCCGGCTCGCGCGCCACTGGGTGGACAGGCGTGGAATTATGGTAGCCGATAAAGCAAAGGCCCCGCCGGATTGCTCCGGCGGGGCCCTGCTTGTCGCCTGTCAGGCTGGAGGGGTGAGGCTCAGGCCTCGCCTTCCTCGTCGCCCTTGATCAGGTATTCGCCCGCATCGGCGTCGGTGCCGTGGGTTTCGCCCTCGACTGCCGCCAGCGGATCGTCGCCGAGATCGTCAAGCGGGTCGCGCTTGAGCTCTGCTGCACGTTCTTCCTCGGCCGTGTTGGCAGCGATGAGCGCTTCCTGCATCTTGCGATAGGAAGCGCGCAGGGCTGCGTCGCGGCTCGACGCGGCAACGCGCACGCGGTTCATGCCCGCGCCGGTGCCCGCCGGGATGAGGCGGCCGACGATGACGTTTTCCTTGAGACCGATGAGCGAGTCCTTCTTGCCCTCGACCGCAGCCTGGGTGAGGACGCGCGTGGTCTCCTGGAACGACGCCGCCGAGATGAACGAACGGGTCTGCAGCGAGGCCTTGGTGATGCCCAGCAGCACCGGCTTGCCCTCGGCAGGCTTCTTGTCGCCCGTGAGCTTGCTGTTGACCTCGAGCATTTCCTCGAAGTCGACCTGCTCGCCCGGCAGCAGTGTGGTGTCGCCGCCGTCGGTGATCTCGACCTTCTGCAGCATCTGGCGAACGATCACCTCGATGTGCTTGTCGTTGATCTTCACGCCCTGGAGTCGATAGACTTCCTGGATTTCCGACACGAGGTATTCCGCCAGGGCCTCGACGCCGAGGACCTCGAGGATGTCGTGCGGATCCGGCGAGCCGGAGATCAGGTTGTCGCCCTTCTTGACGAAGTCGCCTTCCTGAACGTCGATCACCTTGCTCTTGGGGATCAGGTACTCGACGGGTTCGCCTTCCTCGGGAATGATCGCGATCTTGCGCTTGGCCTTGTAGTCGCGAACGAATTCGACGCGGCCCGAGACCTTGGCGATGACCGCGTTGTCCTTCGGCTTGCGGGCCTCGAACAGCTCGGCAACACGCGGCAGACCGCCGGTGATGTCGCGGGTCTTGGCAGCTTCGCGCGAAGCACGGGCGATGATGTCGCCGGCTTCGACCATCTGGCCGTCCTCGACCGAGAGCGTCGCGCCCGGCGCCAGCATGTAGCGCGCGGCCTCTCCCGATGCGTCGTCGAGAAGGGTGATGCGCGGACGCAGGTCTTCCTTCTTCTTCGAACGGCTGGACGAACGGTCTTCGGTGACGACGCGGCTGGTCATGCCGGTCGCATCGTCGACCTGCTCGGTCAGCGTGCGGGAGTCGATCAGGTCCTGATACTTCACTACACCTGCGGTTTCGGTGATGATCGGCAGGGTGAACGGGTCCCACTCGGCCAGGCGTTCGCCTTCCTTCACGGTTGCCCCGTCGGTGTGCAGCAGCACGGTACCGTAAGGCACGCGGTGCATTGCGCGCTCGCGGCCTTCGGTGTCGATCACCACGACTTCGCCGTTGCGGGCCAGCGACAGGCGACGACCGCGCTTGTCGAGGATCGTCGGGATGTCGCGATACTGCACGGTACCGTCGCAGATCGATTCCAGGTGGCTGGTTTCGTTGAGCTGCGCGGCGCCGCCGATGTGGAAGGTACGCATGGTCAGCTGCGTGCCCGGTTCACCGATCGACTGGGCGGCGATGACGCCGACCGCTTCGCCGATGTTCACCGGCGTGCCGCGGGCGAGGTCGCGACCGTAGCACTTGCCGCAGACGCCCTGGGTCGCTTCGCAGACCAGCGGCGAGCGAATGCGGGCCGCCTGTACGCCAGCGCCTTCGATCGCCTTGACGCCCGCTTCGTCGAGCAGGGTGCCGTTGGCGACGACGACGTTGCCTTCCTTGTCGACGATGTCCTCGGCCAGGGTACGGCCCAGGATGCGCTCGGCCAGCGAGGCGATGACCGAACCGCCCTGAACGATCGCGCGCATTTCCAGCGCACGCTCGGTGCCGCAGTCCTCGACGACGACGACGCAGTCCTGCGACACGTCGACCAGACGGCGGGTCAGGTAACCCGAGTTCGCCGTCTTGAGCGCGGTGTCGGCCAGACCCTTGCGGGCGCCGTGGGTGGAGTTGAAGTATTCAAGGACGGTCAGGCCTTCCTTGAAGTTCGAGATGATCGGCGTTTCGATGATCTCGCCCGACGGCTTGGCCATGAGGCCGCGCATACCGCCAAGCTGCTTCATCTGCGCCGGGCTACCACGCGCACCCGAGTGGCTCATCATGTAGATCGAGTTGATCTGTGCCTGACGGCCGGTTTCGGGGTCGACCGGAAGGGCCTTGAGCTCTTCCATCATGGCGTTCGCGACCTGGTCGCCGCAACGGCTCCAGGCGTCGATCACCTTGTTGTACTTTTCCTGCTGGGTGATGAGACCGTCCTGGTACTGCTGCTCGTAGTCGGCAACCAGTTCCTTGGTCTCGTTGACCAGCGCGACCTTCGATTCCGGAATGATCATGTCATCCTTGCCGAAGGAGATGCCCGCCTTGAACGCGTTGCGGAAGCCGAGCGTCATGATGGCGTCGGCGAACAGCACCGTGTCCTTCTGGCCGGTGTGGCGGTAGACCTGATCGATGACGTCGCCGATTTCCTTCTTGGTGAGAAGGCGGTTGACGACTTCGAAGGGCACCTTGTGGCTCTTGGGCAGGCATTCGCCGATGAGCATGCGGCCCGGCGTGGTCTCGAACCGCTTCATGTACTGGTTGCCCTGCTCGTCGGTCTGCGGCACGCGGGCCTCGATCTTGGAGTGGAGGGTCACGGCGCCGGTGAACAGCGCCTGGTGCACTTCGGCCATGTCGCCGAACTTCATGCCTTCGCCCGGGTCGCCGGTGCGATCCATCGACAGGTAGTACAGGCCGAGGACCATGTCCTGCGAAGGAACGATGATCGGCTTGCCGTTCGCGGGCGAAAGGATGTTGTTGGTCGACATCATCAGCACGCGCGCTTCCAGCTGGGCTTCCAGCGAGAGCGGAACGTGGACGGCCATCTGGTCACCGTCGAAGTCGGCGTTGAAGGCCGAGCAGACGAGCGGGTGCAGCTGGATCGCCTTGCCCTCGATGAGGACCGGTTCGAAGGCCTGGATGCCCAGACGGTGCAGCGTTGGCGCGCGGTTCAGGAGAACCGGATGCTCGCGGATCACCTCGTCGAGGATGTCCCAGACTTCCTTGCGTTCCTTCTCGACCCACTTCTTGGCCTGCTTCAGGGTCATCGAAAGACCCTTGGCATCGAGGCGGGCGTAGATGAACGGCTTGAACAGCTCGAGCGCCATCTTCTTGGGCAGGCCGCACTGGTGCAGCTTGAGTTCCGGACCGGTCACGATGACCGAACGGCCCGAATAGTCGACGCGCTTGCCGAGCAGGTTCTGACGGAAGCGGCCCTGCTTGCCCTTGAGCATGTCGGACAGCGACTTGAGCGGACGCTTGTTCGCGCCGGTGATGACGCGGCCGCGGCGGCCGTTGTCGAAAAGCGCGTCGACGGCTTCCTGCAGCATGCGCTTTTCGTTGCGCACGATGATGTCCGGCGCGCGCAGCTCGATCAGGCGCTTGAGGCGGTTGTTGCGGTTGATGACGCGACGGTAGAGGTCGTTGAGGTCCGAAGTCGCGAAGCGGCCGCCGTCCAGCGGGACCAGCGGGCGCAGTTCCGGCGGAATGACCGGCACGACTTCAAGGATCATCCACTCGGGACGGTTGCCCGAATCGATGAACGATTCGACGACCTTGAGGCGCTTGATGATCTTCTTGGGCTTGAGTTCCGACTTGGTCGTCTCAAGCTCCTGGAGAAGGTCGGCACGCTCCTGTTCGAGGTCGAGCTCCATGAGCATCTGCTTGACCGCTTCGGCACCGATGCCGGCGGAGAAGGCGTCTTCGCCGTACTCGTCCTGGGCGTCGAGCATCTCGTCTTCGGTCAGGAGCTGGTACTTCTCGAGCGGGGTCAGGCCCGGCTCGATGACGATGTAGCTCTCGAAGTAGAGGACGCGCTCAAGCTGCTTGAGCTGCATGTCGAGCAGCAGGCCGATGCGCGAAGGCAGCGACTTGAGGAACCAGATGTGCGCGACCGGCGCGGCCAGTTCGATGTGGCCCATGCGCTCGCGGCGCACCTTGGTGACGGTGACTTCGACGCCGCACTTTTCGCAGACGACGCCCTTGTACTTCATGCGCTTGTACTTGCCGCAAAGGCACTCGTAGTCCTTCACGGGGCCGAAGATGCGCGCGCAGAAGAGGCCGTCACGCTCGGGCTTGAACGTGCGGTAGTTGATGGTTTCCGGCTTCTTGATCTCGCCGAAGGACCAGGAGCGGATGCGCTCGGGGGAGGCGAGACCGATCTGGATCTGATCGAAGGTCTCGGGCTTCGCCATCTGGTTGGTGAATTTGGTCAGGTCGTTCATAGTTCAGTCCCCAACAGGGTGAATTCTCTTGGCGGGTGGAGAGGGGAGGGCGAAGCGCGATGGCCCCGCCCGATCCCGTTACTCCGCCGCTTCGGCCAGGCCGTCGTCGTCCTCGTCGTCGTGGCTCTTGAGCTCGACGTTGAGGCCCAGCGAGCGCATTTCCTTGACGAGAACGTTGAAGCTCTCGGGGATGCCCGCCTCGAAGGTGTCGTCGCCCTTGACGATCGCTTCGTAGACCTTGGTGCGGCCGACCACGTCGTCCGACTTCACGGTGAGCATTTCCTGCAGCGTGTAGGCTGCACCGTAGGCCTGGAGTGCCCAGACCTCCATCTCACCGAAGCGCTGGCCGCCGAACTGCGCCTTACCGCCCAGCGGCTGCTGGGTGACGAGCGAGTAGGGGCCGATCGAACGGGCGTGGATCTTGTCGTCGACAAGGTGGTGCAGCTTGAGCACGTACTTGTAGCCGACAGTAACCTTGCGGTCGAACGCCTCGCCGGTGCGGCCGTCGAGGAGCGTGACCTGGCCCGATTCATCGAGCCCGGCGAGCTTCAGCATGGCCGAGACGTCGGCTTCCACCGCGCCGTCGAACACCGGGGTACCCATCGGCACGCCGGCACGCACGTTCTGCGCCAGTTCCACGATCTGCTCGGGAGTGCGCGCTTCGATCTCGTCGGCGTAGTTCTCGCCGTAGATCTCCTTGAGCACTTCCTTCACGGCTTCGGGCGGCTGTCCGGCAACCGGATCGGGGTTGGCGGCACGCCATGCGTCCAGCGCCTCGCCGACCTTGCTGCCCAGGCCGCGCGCGGCCCAGCCCAGGTGCGTTTCGAAGATCTGCCCGACGTTCATGCGCGAAGGCACGCCCAGCGGGTTGAGCACGAAGTCGACCGGGGTGCCGTCCTCGAGGAACGGCATGTCTTCCTGCGGCAGGATGCGGCTGATGATACCCTTGTTACCGTGACGGCCGGCCATCTTGTCGCCCGGCTGGAGCTTGCGCTTCACCGCAACGAAGACCTTGACCATCTTGAGTACGCCCGGAGCCAGTTCGTCACCGCGCTCGAGCTTCTCCTTGCGATCCTCGAATTTCTCCTGGATCGCCTTGACGGTCGCGTCGTACTGGGCCTTCACCGCTTCGAGCTGCGACTGCATGTGGTCGTCGGCAACCGCGAACTTCCACCATTCGTGCTTCTCGACTTCGCCGAGCACGGTTTCGTCGATCTCCATGCCCTTCTTCACGCCCTTGGGAGCGGAAGCGGCCACCTGGCCGATCAGCATTTCCTGCAGGCGGTTGTAGGTCGCACGGTTGAGGATGGCGCGTTCGTCCTCGCGGTCCTTGGCGAGGCGTTCGATTTCCTCGTTCTGGATCGCGCGGGTACGGTCGTCGATCTCGATGCCGTGGCGGTTGAAGACGCGCACATCGACGATGGTGCCCGAAACGCCCGGCGGCAGGCGCAGCGAGGTGTCGCGAACGTCGGAGGCCTTTTCACCGAAGATGGCGCGCAGGAGCTTTTCTTCCGGCGTCATCGGGCTTTCGCCCTTCGGCGTGATCTTGCCGACGAGGATGTCACCCGGGTGCACTTCGGCGCCGATGTAGACGATGCCCGCCTCGTCGAGGTTGCGCAGGGCTTCCTCGCCGACGTTCGGGATGTCGCGGGTGATGTCTTCCGGACCCAGCTTGGTGTCGCGGGCCATGACCTCGAACTCGTCGATGTGGATCGAGGTGAAGACGTCGTCCTTCACGATCCGCTCGGAGATGAGGATGGAGTCCTCGTAGTTGTAGCCGTTCCAGGGCATGAACGCGACGAGCACGTTGCGGCCCAGGGCCAGTTCGCCCAGTTCGGTCGAAGGGCCGTCGGCGATGATGTCGCCGGCCTCGACGACGTCGCCCACCTTCACCAGCGGACGCTGGTTGATGCAGGTCGACTGGTTCGAGCGCTCGAACTTCTGCAGGCGGTAGATATCGACGCCCGACTTGCCGGCCTCGATGTCACCCGCGGCGCGGATGACGATACGGGTGGCGTCGACCTGGTCGATCACGCCGCCGCGCTGGGCGGAGATCGCGGCGCCGGAGTCGCGGGCGACGGTTTCTTCCATGCCGGTGCCGACGTAAGGCGCATCGGCCTTGACCAGCGGCACGGCCTGACGCTGCATGTTCGAGCCCATCAGTGCACGGTTGGCGTCGTCGTTTTCCAGGAACGGAATGAGCGAGGCGGCAACCGAGACGAGCTGCTTGGGCGAAACGTCCATCAGCGTGACCTGGTCGCGCGGGCTCATCACGAATTCGCCGTTCTGGCGAGCCGAGACGAGTTCCTCGACGAACGAACCGTCGGTGTTCAGTTCGGCCGAAGCCTGCGCAACGGTGTGCTTCTGTTCTTCCATCGCCGAGAGGTACACGACCTCTCCGGAGACCTTGCCGTCCACGACCTTGCGGTACGGGGTTTCGATGAAGCCGTACTTGTTGACGCGGGCGAAGGTCGACAGCGAGTTGATCAGACCGATGTTCGGGCCTTCCGGCGTTTCGATCGGGCAGATGCGGCCGTAGTGGGTCGGGTGAACGTCGCGGACTTCGAAGCCGGCGCGCTCACGGGTCAGACCGCCCGGGCCAAGCGCCGAGACGCGGCGCTTGTGGGTGACTTCCGAAAGCGGGTTGGTCTGGTCCATGAACTGCGAGAGCTGCGAGGAACCGAAGAACTCGCGAACGGCAGCCACGGCGGGCTTGGCGTTGATGAGATCGTTCGGCATCACGGTCGATACGTCGACCGAGCTCATGCGCTCCTTGACGGCGCGCTCCATGCGCAGCAGGCCGACGCGGTACTGGTTTTCCAGCAGCTCGCCCACCGAACGCACGCGGCGGTTGCCGAGATTGTCGATGTCGTCGATCTCGCCCTTGCCGTCCTTGAGGTTCACCAGTTCCTTGACCACGGCGAGGATGTCCTCGGTGCGCAGGGTGGTGACGGTGTCCTCGACCTCGAGGCCGAGGCGCATGTTCAGCTTGACGCGGCCGACGGCCGAAAGGTCATAGCGGTCGCCGTCGAAGAACAGGCCTTCGAAGAGGGCTTCGGCGGTTTCCTTCGTCGGCGGTTCGCCCGGACGCATGACCTTGTAGATGGCCTCGAGACCCATGTCGCGGTTCTCGGCCTTGTCCACCTTCATGGTGTTGCGGATCCACGGACCGGTGTTGACGTCGTCGATGTCCAGCAGGTTGAGCTGGTCGATGCCGGCAGCGTCGATCACCTCGAGGTTTTCCGGCGTCACTTCGTCGCCGGCCTCGATGTAGATGCGGCCGGTGGACTCGTCGATCATGTCCTCGGCGATGTAGCGACCGAAGATTTCCTCGGTCGGGATGAGGAGTTCCTCAAGACCGTCCTTCTGCGCCTTGTTGGCGGCACGCGGGCTGATCTTGTGACCGGCGCCGAACACGACTTCGCCCGACTTGGCGTCGACGATGTCGAAGGCCGGCTTCAGGCCGCGCCAGTGCTCGGGGGTGAAGGGCAGGCGCCAGCCGCCTTCGCCGCGCTTCCAGGTCACGGTGTTGTAGAAGTGGTCGAGGATCTGCTCGCTGTCGAGGCCCAGGGCATAGAGCAGCGAGGTGACCGGCAGCTTGCGCTTGCGGTCGATACGCACGTTGACGTTGTCCTTGGCGTCGAACTCGAAGTCGAGCCACGAACCACGGTACGGGATCACGCGGGCAGCGAAGAGGAACTTGCCCGAGGAGTGCGTCTTGCCGCGGTCATGGTCGAACAGCACGCCCGGGGAACGGTGCATCTGCGAAACGATGACGCGCTCGGTGCCGTTGATGAAGAAGGTGCCGTTCTCGGTCATGAGCGGCATGTCGCCCATGTAGACGTCCTGCTCCTTGATATCGAGCACGGAGCGGGTCTCGGTTTCCTGGTCGACCTCGAACACGATCAGGCGCAGCGTGACCTTCATCGGGGCCGCATAGGTGATGCCGCGCTGGCGGCACTCGGTCACGTCGTACTTCGGCTCTTCCAGTTCGTAGTGCACGAAGTCGAGTTCGCTGGTGCCGGCGAAGTCGCGGATCGGGAACACCGAACGCAGCGTCTTTTCCAGGCCCGAAACGTAGCCGACCGAAGGATCGGAACGCAGAAACTGTTCGTAGCTCTCGCGCTGGACCTCGATGAGGTTGGGCATCTGGACGACTTCGTGGATGTCGCCGAAGATCTTGCGGATCCGCTTCTTCGCGGAGCGGCGGTGTTCGAGGGGCTTGGTCGCCATGTGGGGTTCTTGCCTCTTCGCTTCTCAAAAGGGACCGATTCGCAGTGAACGGTCCGGAAAAATTTCGTCTTCGCGAGGACGATTTCCGCCTGTTGGACGGATCACCTGAAACACCAAAAGGCCGCTCGGCATGCCCGGAATCCCTTGCATCGGGGTCCGAAGCGGCCTGCAGCCTCTGCGTCAGATGAATACCCGGATCGCTTCCTTCCTGGACGTGTCCCCGCGCATGGACCCGCCTTGCTCGAAGCGCCGAGCGAACGGTGCATATAGGAGTGGGGTCCCGCGCTGTCAAACGTTCCCACGCCCGCCGCGCGCACCGGTCGCGAGGGTCGAAATGGGGCGGCGCGCTTGCGGCTAGAGGATCGCTCAGGGCGTTGATCCTGCGGTATATTCATGGGTCCCGGGACGATTTTCGGTGAACGCCAAATGAACGCGCTGTTGTGCGCCGACAAGGCAAATACAGCGCCGGGATGCCCAAGTATCGGTTCGTCGCATCGGGGCTGTCGTCTTGTCCTGTATTGGCGGTAGCGGCGGTAACTCTTTCGGGTCGACGCGCATTATACCGGGCATGACACAAGCACTCACACGTTCGCCTCGCGCCCTGACGGCGATTGCTGCCGTCCTGGCGATTGGTTCCACGCCGGTCCTGGCACAGGACAGTGGGGCGTCCGCGCCTGCGCTGACCTTGCCGCAGGACGTGAACAGCGGCTCGCCTGTCGAAGCTTCGAGGTCGGCGGCCCCGGTCACGAACTCCGCCGAGCAGTCGACCGCGGTTCAGCCGAGCATCGTACCCCCGCAGGCGCAGCCGACACAGGATGCAACCGTTTCGCAGCCGGTCGTCATGTCGGTGGCGCCCGTGGTTCAGTCCGAAACCTCGGCCGCTACATCCAGTTCCGCCTCCCCTTCCGCGAGCAATCCGACGGGTTCCGCCCCCGCAGATCGCAGTCGGAGCGAGCGCTCGCCCGCACGTGCAAAGCCTGCACGTGAAGCGCCTACACCTGGAGCGACCAGCCGCCGTGCTGCAGAGCCTGTCGTCGTACCCAACGAATCCGGGGCCGGTACGGCCGCCGATGGCGCACTTGCGCAGGGCGATGTCGCGGACCCGGTGCCAGCCTCGCCGCTCAGCACGGTTCCGCCTGCCGATGCGGGCGCCGACGTTGCGGCCGACGCGCCTCCGGCCGATGATGGCAGCGACCTGCCCATCGAGGGTATCCTCGGTCTGCTTGCCGCTGCAGGCATAGCCGGGGCGGGGATTATGGCCATGCGCTCGCGCCGCAAGCGGGTGCGTCAGCCGCGTTCGCGTCAGCCGCTGCCCGGCACCTACAAGCCCGCTGCCACCTATAGTCCGGTTCGGGCGTCCGCTGACGCTTCGGCTTCGCGTGCCCCCGCGGCTGCGCCCATGCCGGCAGGTGGCTCGGCGGCCATGGCAAGCACTGCCGCGCAGACCCCGGCACGTCGCGCGCCGGAGCGCAAGGTTCGCGCGCCGGTCACCGACAGCGGGCCGGTGCCGACCGGAGAGGAGCGCCATGCACTGCTGGAGCGAATGGTCGCCGCACCGCCCGATCCCGGCAATCCCTTCACCTCGCGCAAGGCCCGCATGCGCCGGGCGCGGATCCAGCTCCAGCATCGCGAACACCTGCAGAAGCAGGGCATGGCCCAGTCCTTCGACTGGCGCAGCTACCGGCCTGCGACCAAACCCTCCACCCCTACGCCCCCATTGGTCGAGGCCTGATCGCCAGCCGCCACCCCCTCGGGCGGCAGGTGACGACGGGGCGACCCCAGCGGGTCGCCCCGTTTTTTCGTGCTCTCCTGATTCACTGCCTGATGCGCCCGAAGGAGATGCTCCATTTCCCGATGATGCCGAGTTCCCATGTCCGGCGCAGCAGGACTTTGCTTGACTCTGCGGCGCATTTCCGCCAATGGCCCGCTCCGACCGGCAGGCCTTGGGTCTGTCGTTCATCCGTCCGAGACAGTTGGTGCCGTTTTGCGGCTTAATTTCCAGCCTAGACGGGGAACAGGAAATTTTCCGGCCCCTCGCTCCTCGCAGCGCGGTGCCACTCTCGCGTTTCGGCGCGATACTCCTTCCCCATCGAACGGACTCGCCCGTGGTGCATCAGCGCCATGGTCAAACGTAGCCGGCCGTGCGGGGCGAAACCCCCAAGCGGTCACATGTGAAGGAGTAAGGCATGGATCGTTCGCAGAAAGCCGAATCGGTCGCCCAGCTCAACGCGGTCTTCAACGAGGTCGGCGTGGTGGTCATCACCCGCAACCTCGGCATGTCGGTGGCCCAGTCCACCGAACTGCGCAACAAGATCCGTGAAGCCGGCGCGACCTACAAGGTTGCGAAGAACCGTCTTGCCAAGCTTGCCATCGCGGACACCGACTATGTCGGTATCGGCGACTTCCTGACCGGCCCGACGGCCATCGCCACTTCGGTGGACCCCGTCGCAGCCGCCAAGGCCGTCGTCGACTTCGCCAAGACGACCGACAAGATCGAGATCGTCGGCGGCGCGATGGGTTCGCAGGTTCTGAACGCGGACGGTGTCAAGGCTCTCGCCTCGATGCCCTCGCTCGACGAACTGCGCGCCAAGCTCATCGGTCTCGTCCAGGCTCCGGCCACGAAGATCGCCCAGCTCTCGACCGCTCCGGCGGCCAAGCTGGCCCGTGTCTTCGGCGCCTACGCCGCCAAGGACGCTGCCTGAGCCAAGCCTCGGTAATACGATTCGAAACGATTTATCCCGGTTGGTTGCATGAGGCGCCCCGGGACCACAGATCAGGAGTGAAGTACAATGGCCGATATCGCCAAGCTTGTTGAAGAACTGTCGCAGCTGACCGTCCTCGAGGCGGCTGACCTCGCCAAGGCCCTGGAAGAAGCATGGGGCGTTTCCGCCGCTGCTGCCGTGGCCGTTGCTGCCCCCGCCGCTGGCGGTGCTGCTGCCGAAGCCGCTGAAGAGAAGACCGAATTCGACGTCGTCCTGACCGGCGACGGTGGCAAGAAGATCCAGGTCATCAAGGAAGTCCGCGCCGTGACCGGTCTGGGCCTCGCTGAAGCCAAGGCTCTCGTCGAAGGCGCTCCGAAGGCTGTCAAGGAAGGCATTTCCAAGGCTGAAGCCGAAGAAATCAAGAAGAAGATCGAAGAAGCCGGCGGCACCGTCGAGCTCAAGTAATCTTCTTTCCGGATTTTTCGGAACGAAACAGGGAAGGGCGGCTCCATCGGGGCCGCCCTTTTCTTATGCGCGCTGCTCTGCCCGCAGTCCCGGCAGGCTTGCCGCGCGCGACAATGGTGAACCATTGTTTCCCTTTTGGCATAAACGTTGGCATGGTCGCGCCCCGCAGGCGCGGCAGCTCGAGGGACGCATGGCCTACCGCTTCAAAGCCAGGGACAGCTCGGTGGAGCATGCCGTGCGCCGTATCGCGCGTGAGCAGGCGGCCCGTGCGCTGAGTGCGATCGAACACGAACCCTCGGCCATCGCCACGCACGAGGTGCGCAAGTCCTGCAAGAAGATCCGCGCGCTGATCCGCCTCGTGCGGCCGGCGTTTCCCGACTATGCGGCCGAAAATGCCCGTTTTCGCGACATGGCCCGGCTCATGGCGGGCTCGCGCGATGCCAAGGTCGTTGTCGACACCTGCAGGCTGCTGATCGATGATGCCCGTGGGGATCTGGGAGAGGACTTCTTCGCACCCTTGCTGGATGAACTGGAAGCGGCCGGCAGCGGCCTCGTTCAGGGCGAGGTCGAAGATGCCCATCTCGAGAAGGTGCGCGTCCTGCTGGAAGAAAGCCGCGAGCGGGCCGCCGACTGGTCGGTCGAGGACAGGGGCTGGGGCGCGATCGGCGCAGGGTTGGCCAAGGTCATCTGCCGCGCCGGCAAGGCGGCGACCGTGGCGGCCGCCGATCCGAGCGCGGCGAACTTTCACGAGCTGCGCAAGCGCATGAAGTACCACTGGTATCACGCGCGCCTGCTGGTGCAGATCTGGCCCGAAGTCATGAAGGCGCGGGCAGATCAGCTCAGCCTGCTGGCCGATAACCTCGGGCTCCATCACGACATTGCCGTATTCGAGCAGCGGCTGACCGATCTCCATGCCGGCGGCGCGCATCCCCATGCGGTGGCCTGCCTGCAGTCTCTCGCCCTGGAGCGCCGCGAGGCGCTCGAACGGACGAGCAAGCCCCTGATCGAGCGGATCCTCGCGCAATCTGCCGAGGACCTTGAGGGGCATTGGGGGAAGCTGTGGCAGATCTGGCGCGCTGGCACCGCGCACAAGAGGGATTGAGCCGGGCATGGCCATCGAGATCGAGCGCAAGTTCCTCGTCGAGGGTGACGGCTGGCGTAGCGCGGTCGCCGCGAAGAAGCGGATCCGCCAGGCCTACCTGTCGAATGGCGGGAAGGCGGGGGTGCGGATCCGCATCATCGACGAGGAGAGGGCCAAGCTGACGATCAAGTCGCGGGGCAAAGGGGGTGGCAAGGCCCTTTCACGCTCCGAGTTCGAATACCAGGTGCCGATCGAGGATGCGCGGGCGATGCTGGAACTGCGGCGCGGCCTCGTCATCGACAAGGTCCGTCACCTCGTCCCGGCGGGCGGCGGGCGGACTTGGGAGATCGATGTCTTTGCGGGCGAGCACGAGGGGCTTGTCCTTGCCGAGATCGAGCTGGGCAGCGCCGACGAGGCGGTGGACCTGCCGGAATGGATCGGGCGCGAGGTGACTTCGGACCCGCACTACAGCAACGCGGCGCTCGCACAGGGCGGCTGAACATCGGGTAATCTGCGGTTCAGGTTGAGGGGATAGGTTTCGGCTTCGCAACGGCTTGAGTCACAGGAGATCCCTCAATGCGAATTGCCCCCCGCAACTGTGTGATCGGTGCCGCGATCCTGGCGGTGCTTGGCGCCGGCGCAGCCGAAGCCGCCGCGGCAAGTCTTCACACGATGAAGGTCGATGCGCCGGATGGCGCAGTCGTCCACGTCCAGTACACCGGCGACGTCGTGCCCCGGGTGGAGTTCGTCCCGGTCGATCAGGTCGTCTCAGCCGATCGGGCCGATCCGGCGATGATGCTCATGGCCGATCCCTTCGCCGGCATGGAGCGCATCTCGGCCATCGTGGATGCGCAGATGAATGCGATGATGCAGCGTGTCGCGCTCATGCAGCAGCAGGCCGCGCAGATGCAGGCGCAGGCAGCGGCCACTCCGGCAGTAGCCGGCAATGCCGCCCCCGGCTTCACGATGGTCGGTAACGTGCCGCAGGGCATGCACGTGACCTATTACTCTGCCACGACGAGCGCAGACGGCTGCACCCGCACCGTATCCTACAGCTCCGACGGTTCGGGCGCCGCGCCGAAGATGGTCGAGGCCGCATCCGATGTCTGCGATGCCGCCGATGCGAACCGTTCGGCGATGCCCGCCGCGATCCCCGCCAAGGCCGAGGTTCCGGCCAAGGTGCCGGAAGGCCCCGGCCAGAAAGTCTGAAATCCCCCGCAAGAAGTCCCCTGCAAGTAACGTGTCCCGACTGAAAAGGGGCGGCCCGGATCCCTTCCGCGCCGCCCCACTTTTCGTATCGGTCCGCGCGCAGTTTCCGGTCGGACAACTGGGGGTTCCCCGAGGCCCCGACAGGGAGGGGGTGGGGCCAAGGGTCGCGCAAATGCGCGGCGTATGACGCCCGGACGGGCGCCTGCGCGTGAAGTGCCTACTTCAGCGTTTCGAGGTAATCGATGATTTCCTTGCGCTTGGCGGCATCTGGCTGGCTGATGACCATCTTGGTGCCGGGAACCATCTTGAGCGGACCCGCCAACCAGGTGTCCAGCGTACTGCGGTTCCAGGTGATCCCGGACTTCGCCAGTGCAGGCGAGAAGTTGTAGCCCGCGACCTCACCGGCCTTGCTGCCGACGATGCCGGAAAGGGTCGGGCCAACGCCGTTCTTGCCGGGTTCGACCGCGTGACAGACCTTGCACTGCATGAATGAGGGCGGCGGTGCGGCGGGCGCCGCGGCTGCAGCCGATACCATCTTGGCGGCAGGCGCAGCCGCGGTTGCCTTCGCTTCGGCCTGCGGCTTGGCCGTTTCTGCCACTTCAGGGGTGGAAACTTTCTGCATGGCAGCGTCCGGCGTCGCAGCGTCCGGTGTTGCGGAAGCGGTAGCCGCTTCCTCGCTCGATGCCTGTTCCGCCGGCTCGCTACCGGCATCCTGCGTTGCGGTATCGGTCGTGGCCTCGGTCTCGGAGCCGCCGCATGCGGCGAGCAGCGTCATGGGGGCAAGGGCAAGCAGGAAGCTGGAACGCATCGAAATTTCTCCTTCGCGGGCATTCGTATCGCACTGATCCGGGGAATGAAAGCGCGCGCAAGCCGGCGCGAGAATCCCTTGCCATGGGAAATCGCTTCCGTTGTTCCGCCACTCGGCCTATCGCGCCGCTCCGCAATGACGAAGACTTTCCGCCCCTCGACTCTGCGCGGCGAACTGCGCGCCACCCTGCGTCTTGCGGGACCCTTGGCGTTGGCCAACCTGCTGCAGATGGCGGTCTTTGCCACCGACGTCATTTTCGTGGCGCGGCTGGGCCAGCAGGCGCTGGCTGCATCGAGCCTTGCCATCGCCCTGATCGCGGTGATGATGATGGGGCTGAACGGCGTCACCAGCGCCGTCGCCCCGCTGATTGCCGCCGAACTGGGGCGGCGCAGCAACGCGGTGCGCGAAGTGCGTCGCTCGACGCGCATGGCGCTGTGGGTGGCGGTCATTCTCGGCATCGCCGCATTCCTTGTCAGCCTGAAGGGTGAGTGGCTGATGCTGGCGACCGGGCAGGACCCCGAAGTCTCCGCACTCGCGAGCCACTTCCTTGTCATCGTCTCGATCGCGATAACGCCGATGGCGGTCTCCAACGTCCTGCGCACGTTCGTCTCGGCGCTGGGACGGCCGATATTCGCGACGCTCATCACGGCACTGTCGATTCTCGTGAACGCGCTGGGCAACTACACGCTGGTCTTCGGCAATTTCGGTGCGCCGGCGCTGGGGCTGACGGGTTCGGCGCTGTCGAGCATCATCACCGCCTGCACGGCTGTGCTGGCCTACTCCACCGCAATCGCGCGGGACCGCAACCTGCGGCGCTTCCACATCTTCGGTCGCTGGTGGCGCCCGGAGTGGAGCCGCTTGCGCCAGATCCTTGCGCTCGGCCTGCCGATCGCGCTGACGCTGGTCGCGGAAGGCGGCCTGTTCAGCGGAGCGGCCTTCCTGATGGGCCGCATCGGCGAGGCGCAACTGGCCGCGCATACCCTTGCGCTGCAGATCGCTTCCTTCGCTTTTCAGGTGCCGTTCGGAATCGGCCAGGCCGCGACGATCCGGGTCGGTTATCACTACGGTGCGGCCAATCGCCTCGCCATCGGCCATGCCGGCTGGGCGGCGATCATCATCGGTCTGGCGTTCACCTCGGCCTCGGCCGGCGCGATGCTGGCGTTCCCGAAGCTGATCCTCTCGGCCTACATCGACGTGTCGGCGCCCGCCAACGCGGCGCTGATCGCCTTTGCCCTGCGCTACCTGTTCGTCGCCGCGATCTTCCAGCTGACCGACGGACTGCAGGCGGTGGGCGCGGGGGCGCTGCGCGGCATCCAGGATACCCGGGTGCCGATGACGATCGCCATCTTCGGGTATTGGGTGGCAGGGTTCGGCGTGGCCGTGGTCCTGGCGTTCTGGACCCCGCTGGAGGGCGTCGGCGTCTGGGTCGGCCTTGCCGTCGGCCTGACGGTGGCGGCGATCCTGTTGCTCGCGCGCTGGCACTGGCGCGAACGCTTCGGCCTCCTGCCCGGGTAAGGCGCGCAACAGGGCGCGGCCTCGCTCGGTGCGTCCGATACCGGAACCGCCCTGCAAATTTTTTAGCATGGAGCCGCTTGACGCCTTCGGGGTGCAAGACCATATCCCCGCCGTTGGCACTCTCAAAGCGGGAGTGCCAATTTCAGATTCTTGCTCATAGGATTAGGGAGTATCCAATGACTTTCCGCCCGCTGCACGACCGTGTTCTCGTGCGCCGCGTCGAGGCCGAGGAAAAGACGGCCGGTGGCATCATCATCCCCGACAGCGCCAAGGAAAAGCCCGCAGAGGGTGAAGTGGTCGCTGCCGGCAACGGCGCCCGCGCCGAAAACGGTACGGTTACCCCGCTCGACGTCAAGGTTGGCGATCGCGTGCTTTTCGGCAAGTGGTCCGGCACCGAAGTCAAGGTCGACGGTGAAGACCTGCTGATCATGAAGGAAAGCGACATCCTCGGCGTCATCGCCTGAGCCTGTTCGCAATCATCCATCTGATATTCTAAAAGGAATTCTACAATGGCAGCTAAGGACGTAAAGTTCTCGCGCGACGCCCGTGAGCGCATTCTCGCCGGTGTCGACACCCTCGCCAATGCCGTCAAGGTGACCCTGGGCCCCAAGGGCCGCAACGTCGTCATCGAGAAGAGCTTCGGCGCTCCGCGCATCACCAAGGACGGCGTCACCGTCGCCAAGGAAATCGAACTCAAGGACAAGTTCGAGAACATGGGCGCGCAGATGATCCGCGAAGTGGCTTCGAAGGCCAACGACGCGGCCGGTGACGGCACCACCACCGCCACCGTTCTTGCCCAGGCGATCGTTCGCGAGGGCATGAAGTCGGTTGCCGCCGGCATGAACCCGATGGACCTCAAGCGTGGTATCGACCTCGCCGTGACCAAGGTCGTCGAGAACCTGAAGAGCCGTTCGAAGGAAGTCTCGGGCACTGCCGAGATCGCCCAGGTCGGCATCATCTCGGCCAACGGTGACACCGAAGTCGGCGAGAAGATCGCCGAAGCCATGGAAAAGGTCGGCAAGGAAGGCGTCATCACCGTCGAAGAGGCCAAGGGTCTCGAATTCGAACTCGATGTCGTCGAAGGCATGCAGTTCGACCGCGGCTACCTTTCGCCCTACTTCGTCACCAACCCGGACAAGATGACGGTCGAACTCGAAAACCCGTACATCCTGATCCACGAGAAGAAGCTCTCGAACCTGCAGTCGATGCTGCCGATCCTCGAAGCCGTGGTGCAGTCGGGCCGTCCGCTCCTCATCATCGCCGAGGACATCGAGGGCGAGGCTCTGGCCACCCTCGTCGTCAACAAGCTGCGTGGCGGCCTCAAGGTCGCTGCCGTCAAGGCTCCGGGCTTCGGTGACCGTCGCAAGGCCATGCTGGGCGACATCGCCACGCTGACCGCCGGCGAGATGATCTCGGAAGACCTCGGCATCAAGCTCGAGAACGTCAGCCTGAACATGCTTGGCGAAGCCAAGAAGGTCACGATCGACAAGGACAACACCACCATCGTCGATGGTTCGGGTTCGGCCGAAGAGATCAAGGCTCGCGTCGAGCAGATCCGTGCGCAGATCGAAGTCACCACTTCGGACTACGACCGTGAAAAGCTGCAGGAGCGTCTTGCCAAGCTCGCTGGCGGCGTTGCCGTGATCAAGGTCGGCGGCGCTTCGGAAGTCGAAGTGAAGGAGCGCAAGGACCGCGTCGACGACGCTCTCCACGCGACCCGCGCTGCGGTTGAGGAAGGCATCGTCCCCGGCGGCGGTACGGCTCTCCTCTACGCCACCAAGGCTCTCGAAGGCCTCAAGGGTGCCAACGACGACCAGACCCGCGGTGTGGACATCATCCGCCAGTCGATCATGGCTCCGGTTCGCCAGATCGCGACCAACGCCGGCTTCGACGGTGCGGTCGTCTCGGGCAACCTGCTGCGTGAAAACGACGAGACGCAGGGCTTCAACGCTGCTACCGACACCTACGAGAACCTCGTGGCTGCCGGCGTTATCGACCCGACCAAGGTCGTTCGCACTGCCCTGCAGGACGCGGCTTCGGTCGCAGGCCTTCTGATCACCACCGAAGCGGCGATCAGCGAAGCCAAGGAAGACAAGCCCGCCATGCCGATGCCCGACATGGGCGGCATGGGCGGCATGGGTGGCATGGGCGGCTTCTAAGCCAGCCCGGCCATCGGCCGAACGAAAACGGGCCGGGAGGAGCAATCCTCCCGGCCCTTTTCTTTGGCCGGGCATGACGGCACTGAGGCTCGATCGGGACCTTTATGGGCCCCGCTCTCAGCCGTCCGGCAACATTTCCCCCAGATGAACGAATCCGTCGTGCAAACGGCGAAAAACTGCGGCTTTGCGCAACTACTCGCAGCATCCCGGCAATTCATCGCGAATGGCTGGCGATTCGCCGCCATTTCCTTCATATTTCAGGAACTGGGACGCTGTAGGCTTCAAGAGATATGACCGGGTCTAGCACATTCATCGCAAGGTGCCTGCGTGGCGCCACTCGCCTGACCGCCGTTGCCGCGATGGCGCTGGCGGCGATGACGCCGATTGCGCCTGCCCATGCGGGCGATACCGTCACTGCCGAGAACGTCGGCGACGTTCGCCAGACTTTCGATTCCGTGTTCGGTACCGAGCTTCGCGGCCCGCCGACATATGCGACGCAGTTCGAGAAGCAGCTCGCATCGGTGGCCGAAGCATCCAAGGGCCGCATTGGCGTGGCTGCAGTGGATCTCGCCACCGGACGCACGATAGAAGTGCTGGGCGACCAGCGCTTCCCGATGGCCAGCACCAGCAAGATTGCCATCGCTGCAACCTTCCTCGCCGGTGTCGAAAAGGGCAAGTGGAGCCTCACCAGCGAATTTCCGCTGATGGTCCCGGTCGCCTCGGCGCCGTTCTCCAGCCCGGTCGCGCCGGTTCGTCCCGGCGCCTATCTCTCGGCGCGCGAACTCATCGAGCAGATGATCACCCGCTCCAACAACTACGCGACCGATGCGTTGCTCAAGGTCGTGGGCGGGCCCAAGGCAGTCAACGACTGGGTGCACAACGTCGCCGGTATCGAGGACTGGCACCTCGATCGCGATATCGCCACGCTGGTGCGCGACGACGGCGCGATCGATCCGGCGCAAGTGATCGACAAGCGCGACAGCGCCACGCCGCTCGCCATGGTCAAGCTGCTGAACGGCATCTACGACGGCAAGTGGATGAAGGCGGAAAGCCGCGACGTGATCCTCGGCGCGATGAGCCGCTGCCGTACCGGTCGTCGCCGCATTCCGGCGATGATGCCCGACGGCGTGACCGTCTCGCACAAGACCGGTTCGCTCAACAACACTTCCAGCGACGTCGGCATCATCCAGACCCCGGAAGGCCATGCCTTTGCCGTGGCCATCTATGTCACCGGGCAGGGCAGCCGCCCCAACCGCGAGGCGCGCATCGCCCAGATCGCCCGCGCCGTCTATGACGGCTACCTGACCGAAAGCTCCAGCTACCGCCGCACAGCTTCGCGCTGAGGCGCAGCAGGTCGCAGGCCCGGCCCGGTCGCACCGGGTTTCGCCTTCGCGCGAGCCGTGCCCGCGTCGATCGGACGTTCCAGGCAAAAGCAAAGGCCCGCCGGACCGAAGTCCGGCGGGCCTTTGCCGTCACTCCAGACTGAGCGGTCGGGCTCAGTTGGTCTGGTTGTCCATTTCCGCTTCTGCGTCCTTGGCAGCCTGTTCGGCGCTCGAGGCGGCGTCCCCGGCAGCGTCGGCGGCATCGGCGCCAGCTTCCTTGGCGGCATCGGCAGCGTCGTTCGCAGCACCGGCCATCGCGTCGCCCGCGTTGTCGACCGCACCGGCGGCGTCGGTCGCCATGGCGCTCATGTCATCGGCAGCGGAGGACGCTGCGGCTTCGGTCGCATCCTGGGTCTGTTCCGAGCAGGCGGCGAGCGAAAGGGCCGCAACGGCGGCAGTGGTTGCAATAACGATCTTGCGCATCTTTTGGTAATCCCTCGTTGGCAAGTTGAACCCCGATGGCGAAAGCCACGAAGCAGGCCCGGCACCTTGGTCCGGACCGGTCCCCCATGGATTAGGAGGGGCCGCGCGGCGTTTCAAGCACTCGGGCCAAAACGCATTTCGCAGCATCGGGTTCCCGAGAAAGTTCACGACCTTCGTCGACCTGCCTGCTGACGCCTTGCTCCCGCGCTGCTAGGGGACTGTCCATGGATCCCAAGCAGCACCTCTACCTCGTCGATGGCTCGGCCTACATTTTCCGCGCCTATCACCGCCTGCCGCCGCTGACGAACCCGGAAGGCACGCCGGTCGGGGCGGTCTACGGCTACACGACGATGCTGTGGAAGCTGGCAGACGATCTCAACAAGGCCGACGGTCCCACGCACCTGGCCGTCATTCTCGATGCCGGGAGCAAGTCCTTCCGCAACGACATCTACGAGGAATACAAGGCCAACCGTCCGCCGCCGCCGGAAGACCTGCGCCCGCAGTTTCCGCTGATCCGCGATGCGACCCGCGCCTTCTCGCTGCCTTGCATCGAGGAGCAGGGTTTCGAGGCCGACGACCTCATCGCCTCCTACGCGCGCGCCGCTGCCGAGCAGGGGTGGAACGTCACCATCGTATCTTCGGACAAGGACCTGATGCAGCTTGTCGGCACCTGCGAGAAGGGCGGCGGCAAGATCGACATGCTGGACACGATGAAGAACCAGCGCATCGACATCGATGAGGTGGTCGAGAAATTCGGTGTGCCGCCCGAAAAGGTCGGCGACGTGCTGGCGCTGATGGGTGACTCGGTGGACAACGTGCCCGGCGTCTATGGCGTGGGGCCCAAGACCGCGACCAAGCTGATCCAGGACTACGGCGATCTGGAATCGGCACTGGCTGCCGCGCCCGGGATGAAGAAGTCGAAGCTGCAGGAACGCCTGATCGAGCAGGCCGAGCAGGCCCGCCTGTCCAAGGTGCTGGTTACGCTGAAGGAAGACTGCAACCTGCCGATGCCGCTAGAGGACTTCAAGCTCGACGCGATCCCGCCCGAACCGCTTGCCGAATTCCTCTCCACGCATGGCTTCACCAGCCTTCTCAAGCGCCTCAATGGCGGTGCCGGTAGCCCGGAGCGCGCGACGCAGCTCCACCCGTCCAAGCCGGTAGCGGCGGGCGCCGCTCCTGCCGAAGGCGCCGCGCGCCAGTCGCTGCCGGAATTCCCTGCGCTCGACTATGCCGCCTATGAATGCGTGCAGACGCTCGAGGCGCTGCGGGCCTGGGTGGACAAGGCAGCGGCGGCGCATCTCGTCGCGGTCGATACCGAGACTTCCGCGCTCGATGCCATGCAGGCCGACCTGACCGGCGTCAGCCTGGCGATCGGGCCGAACGATGCCTGCTATATTCCCCTTGGGCACGGCGGCAGCGACATGTTCGCCGAAAAGCCACAGCAGGTGCCGCTCGACAAGGCGATCGAGGTGCTCAAGCCGCTGCTGGAAAGCGAGGCGGTGCTCAAGGTCGGGCAGAACATCAAGTACGACCTGAACGTGCTGGCGCGCTATGGTATCGCGGTTTCACCGGTCGACGATACGATGATCGAGAGTTTCTGCCTCGATGCCGGTCGATCGATCGACGGGATCGGCGGCGGCCACGGGATGGACGAATTGTCCGAGCGCCACCTCGGCCACAAGCCGATGGCGTTCAAGGATCTATGCGGCACCGGCAAGAAGGCGATTCCCTTCGGCGAAGTCCCGCTGGACAAGGCGACCCATTATGCGGCGGAGGACGCCGACGTTACCTGGCGGCTGCACACCCTGCTCAAGCCCCGCCTGTCCGAGGAAGGCGGCACCCGCATCTACGAACGGGTCGATCGCCCGCTGATCCCGGTCGTTGCGCAGATGGAGCGCCACGGCATCAAGGTCGACCGTGAAAAGCTGGCAGGTCTTTCCAGCCAGTTTGCCGAGGCGATCGGCGCGCTCGAAGCCGAAATCCACGAGGCCGCGGGCCAGGAATTCACCATCGGCAGCCCCAAGCAGCTCGGCGAGGTGCTGTTCGACAAGCTGGGCTACAAGGGCGGCAAGAAGGGCAAGTCGGGCCAGTATTCCACCGACCAGTCGGTGCTCGAGAAGCTTGCCGGCGAGGGCGCTGAAGTCGCGACCAAGGTCCTCGAATGGCGCCAGCTTTCGAAGCTGCGCTCGACTTATACCGAGGCACTGCAGGCGGCGATCAACCCGAAGACGGGCCGCGTCCACACCAGCTATTCGCTGGTCGGCGCGCAGACCGGACGCCTGTCCTCGACCGATCCCAACCTGCAGAACATCCCGATCCGCACCGAGATCGGCCGCCAGATCCGCGACTGCTTCGTCGCCGACAAGGGCAATGTCCTGCTCGCGGCCGACTACTCGCAGATCGAGTTGCGTCTGGCGGCGTACATGGCGGACGTGCCGAGCCTGAAGGAAGCCTTCGCCAATGGCGAGGACATCCACGCGCGCACGGCGCAGGAGATGTTCGGGACGGTCGACCGCGATACCCGCGGCCGGGCCAAGACGATCAACTTCGCGATCCTCTACGGCATTTCGCGGTGGGGCCTTGCGGGTCGCCTCGGCGTCGAGGCGGACGAGGCGCAGGCCATGATCGACCGCTACTTCGAACGCTTCCCCGGCATCCAGCGCTACATCGCCTACACGCTCGAGCAGGTGCGTGAGCGTGGCTATTCGGAGACGCTGTTCGGCCGCAAGACCTGGTTCCCGCGCATAACCTCGAAGAACCAGGCTGAGCGGCAGGGCAGCGAACGCGCCGCGATCAATGCGCCGATCCAGGGCACCTGCGCCGATATCATCAAGCGCGCCATGGTGCGCATGCAGCCCGAACTGGAAAAGGCGGGCCTGGGGCATGTACGCATGCTGCTGCAGGTGCATGACGAACTGGTGTTCGAACTGCCCGAAGCCGACGTCGCAGCCGCCTCGAAGGTCATCGAGCGGGTCATGGCGAGCGCGGCGGAGCCGGCGGTAAAGCTGGACGTACCGCTGGGTGTCGAGATCGGTTCGGGATCGAGCTGGGGCGCCGCGCACTGATCGCCCGCGTCGGGCTGCGTGAATTTACGGCCTTGATTATGCTGCGATGCGGCATAACCTCTTGCGCATGATCCGGTTCATCGACCGCAACCTCGTTGCCCTGCCGACCTGGGCGGAGCAGCCCCTGCTTGCCGGGATCGCCGCTGCCATCGGCATTGCCGTGGCACTGGCGGTTCATTGGTTCGTCTTCCGCCTCCTGCGCCGGGTCGCCCGGTCGAGCAGCACCGATTCCGACGACATCGTCGTCAAGCGGCTGGCGCGGCCGACCCGTTATGCCTTCGTGGCCCTGGGCATCGTTCTGGCCGCGCGCGAGATGCCGGTGCTCGAGGCGGTCTGGTCGCGCTTCTCGGGCTTCGTCATGCCGCTGCTGACCGGCTGGATCGCGGTCGCGGTGCTACGCGCCTTCGTCGAAGCAATGATCCTGCGCAACGACATCTCGGTAGAGGACAACCACAACGCCCGGCGCCGCCGCACCCGGCTGGCGATCTTCAGTCGCATCGGCACGTTTTTGATCGTCTTCCTGACGGTGGCAGGCATGCTCGCCTCGATTCCCGGGGTGCGCGAGATCGGGGTGACGCTCATGGCCTCGGCCGGCCTTGCCGCCCTGGCTGTCGGCGCGGCGGCGCAGCCTGCGCTCAAGGCCCTGATCGCCGGTTTCCAGATGGCGCTGACCGAACCCATCGCGATCGATGATGTGGTGATCATCGACGGCGAATGGGGCCGGATCGAGGATATCCGCACGACTTACGTGATCGTGCGCGTCTGGGATGACCGCCGATTGGTCGTGCCGTCCAACCGCTTCCTCGAGGATACCTTCCAGAACTGGACCAAGACCAGCTCCGAACTGCTCGGTACGGTCATGATCTACCTTGACCACGGGGCCGACATTGCGCCGATCCGCGCGGAATATACCCGGCAGATTACCGCGCACCGCCTCTGGGACAAGCGCGCGCAGGTGCTGCAGGTCACGGATTGCGACAACGAGGCCATCGAAGTGCGCCTGCTGATGAGCGCGAAGGACGGACCTGCGTTGTTCGACTTGCGCTGCGAAATCCGCGAATCGATGCTCGACTGGATCCGCCGCGAAAAGCCCGAGGCCCTCGTCCGCCGCCGCACCCTGCCGGTCGCTCCGGTGGAGTTGGCCGCTGGTCCGTCGGTGGCCGAAGCCATGGCTGGCGAAGGCAAGGGCGCCGTTTCGCCCTAGGCGGAGCGGGAACTGGCCCCCAACGAATAAGCCCGGCCGCAAAGGGCCGGGCTTTTCTATGGTATCGAGCCGGGACCGATCAGTCCCCGTGCTTCCTGTCTCTTGTCGATTCCACCATGCCGGGCGTGATGAAGCCGATCGGCGCCACTTCCATGGCGCGCTTCTTCAGCTCGCCCTTCATGCGGGAATACTCGTTTTCCATTTCCTCGGTCACCGTGGCGCGGCTGTCGTCCAGGGCTTCCTCGAAATCGGCCATGCTGACCGACCGGACATCGGCGCCACCCTTGCGGATGGCAATGAGACCGGCCCGGCGCACCACGTCTTCGAGATCGGCACCGGTGAAACGCTCGGTCCGCTCCGCGATGTCGGCCAGCGAGACGTCCTCGGCCAGCGGCATCTTCGAAGTGTGGATGCCCAGGATATGCTCGCGACCGGCCGTATCGGGCGTGCCCACATAGACCAGTTCGTCGAAGCGGCCGGGACGCAGCAGGGCCGGATCGACGAGGGTCGGGCGATTGGTGGCGCCGATCAGGACGACCGACTGCAATTCTTCCATCCCGTCCATTTCGGCAAGGATCGTGTTGACCACGCGGGCCGTGACCTGCGGCTCGCCGAAACCGCCGCCCGAACCGCGTGCGGGCACCAGGCTGTCGATCTCGTCGATGAAGATGACGCAAGGTGCAACCTGGCGGGCGCGGGCGAAAAGCCGGGCAATCTGCTGTTCGCTTTCGCCGTACCATTTCGAGAGCAGGTCCGATGACTTGATCGAGATGAAGTTGGCCTCGGCTTCCTTGGCGACGGCCTTGGCCAGCAGCGTCTTGCCGGTGCCCGGCGGCCCGTAGAGCAGGAAGCCCTTGGCCGGCCGGATGCCCAGCTTGTGGAACGCCTCGGGGTTCCTCAGCGGCAGCTCGACGCCTTCCTTGAGCTTGAGCTGAGCTTCATCGAGCCCGCCGATATCGGACCAGCCGATATTGGGGACCTGCACCATGACCTCGCGCATGGCCGAGGGCTGGATGCGCTTGAGCGCCTCGATGAAATCCTCGCGGGTGACCGAGAGGTTCTCCAGCACTTCGGGCGGGATCGTGCGCGCTTCGAGGTCGATCTGCGGCATGATCCGGCGCACGGCTTCGATCGCGGCCTCGCGGGCGAGGGCGGCGATGTCGGCGCCGACGAAGCCATGCGTAGTGCGCGCCAGTTCCTTGAGGTCCACCTTGTCGCCCAGCGGCATGCCGCGGGTGTGGATGGCCAGGATCTCTCGCCGCCCGCTTTCGTCAGGCACGCCGATGACGATTTCGCGGTCGAAGCGGCCGGGGCGGCGCAGCGCCTCGTCGATCGCCTCGGGCCGGTTGGTCGCGGCGATGACGACCACGTGCGCGCGGCTGTTGAGGCCGTCCATCAGCGTGAGCAGCTGGGCGACGAGGCGCTTCTCCGCCTCGCCGTGGACCTGGCTCCGCTTGGGCGCGATCGAATCGATCTCGTCGATGAAGATGATCGCCGGGGCAGCCTTGGTCGCCTCGTCGAACACCTCGCGCAGGGCCTTTTCGCTGTCGCCATAGCCCGAACCCATGATCTCGGGCCCGTTGATCGAGAAGAAGTTGGCCTCGCTTTCGTTGGCGACGGCCTGCGCCAGGCGGGTCTTGCCGGTTCCCGGCGGCCCGTGGAGCAGCACGCCCTTGGGCGGCGCTACACCGAGTCGGGTGAACAGCTCGGGATAGCGGAGCGGCAGCTCGACCATTTCACGCAGCTGGCGGATGGTATCGCCCATGCCGCCCACGTCGTCGTAGTTGATGTCGCCGCGCCGGGCTTCGGCTTCCTCGAAGACCTCGCGCAGTTCGACTTCGGTATTCTCGTCGATGTGGACGATGCCGCGCGGCGTGGTCGAAACGACGTTCAGGCGGATCTGCGTCAGGGCATAGGCAGGCGCATTGAACATGCGGCGCAGTTGCGGGGGAATGTCGGCCACCTGCTGCTGACCGGTCGTGGCGACGAGATCGCCCTGGACCATCGGACGGCCCGCGAAGTTGCGCTTGAGCGCGGCGGAGGGGCCCTGCAGGCGCATTTCCTTTTGCGCGGGCGCGAAGACGACCCGCTGGGCCGGACGCGATTCGCCCTTGCGGACCGTGACGTGATCGCCCGAACCGACTTCGGCATTGACGCGCTGGAGACCGTCGAGCCGGATGACTTCCAGCCCTTCGTCTTCGGGATAGGCCAGAACGGCCTGAGCCACCGTTACCGATTTGCCGGTGATTTCCAGCACATCGCCTTCCATCGCGCCGATCGCCGAAAGCGATGCGCGCGACATGCGGGCAATGCCCTGGCCGCTCTCTTCCTGCCGGGCGGCCGCAACCTGCAGCCTGACCGTCCGTTCGTCCACCTGGGGTGGGGCGTCCGCCATGTGATTCCTTTCCTTCGCCCAATTCCCTCATGTGCCGCGCGTCGACATCGCGACTTTCTTGGGAGTGACCTTGAGCTAGGTATCGCCCCGAGGGATTTCAAACGAACGGTGATGGCAATCTCAAGTTCCCGCGCGCGTGGGCAGCGCTGCGGAGCGCCATTTCATGATAACGCTCACAGATTGCGGACAAAAAAAGGCCCGGACGTTGCCGACCGGGCCGTGGAAGTTTTGGGAGAGGATGCCTGAAAGGCAGTTTGGTTATGACTCCAGTCGCCTTTTTGTGCAAGTGCGAAATGCGATTTCTGGAGATGCAAAAAAATCAATTACAGTTGCGATTAGGCCAAGAGATCCGTCGAAATCTCCGAAATCCGCCGGAAATTCCCCTAGTCCATAGTCGAATCAGGTTTCATATTTCATTGTAATACTTGCAGGTTTTGGCTGCGGTGCCGGGTGCGCGGAGTGATCCTGCTGCGACGCGAAATCTCCTAAGCTAGCTCAGGACCTTATTGCCATAGCGTTCAGCTTATCGCCTCGCTGGACTGCATTGGGAGGGGAATTCGGTCAAATCCGATGCGCAAATCAAGCAGCGACTCGCCAACCGTGCCGGGCCCCTGAGGCTCGACTCGGTTCGCGATCCGTCTTCGACATCCGACGCACCGGTTGCGGCGGGGGCAGGATCAGAGTTACGCGCCCGCGCCCGGCAGCCCGGATCGGCACCGGGGCGCGGTCATGTGGTGAAGCGGACGCCCGGCTTGAGCGGTCAGTGCACCAGCAGCAGGGCCGGCGATTTTGCTTCATTGAGGAAGTAGGCGGTGACGCCGCCGAACAGGAACTCGCGCATCCGGCTCTTGCCGTAGGCTCCCATCACCAGAAGTTCGGCGTGGTTCTGCGCCACGGCAGCGGCGAGCGTCTCTTCGGTCGAGCCGCGACGCTGGTGCTCCTCGAACTCGGCATGAATGCCGTGGCGCGAGAGATAGCGCAGCGCTTCGGTGCCCGGATAGCCGCCCGGCTTCTCGGCAACGGAGATCACTTTCACCATCTGGCAGTCGGCCAGCAGCGGCACCGAGGCGCGCAGCGCGGCCGCGGCCTGTTCCCCGCCGTCCCAGGCGATGCAGGCGCGGCGGATCGGGATTTCCAGCCCCTTGCCGTCTGGCAGGGCGAGAACCGGAGTGCTGGATATCAGGGCCACTTCGCCGGCCAGTCCGCCTGCGCGCGATACGATCACGAGATCGGACAGGCGTGCCGCCCCGGCCAGGGCGTTGACCGGGTCGTCTTCGCTGCGCAGGACATTGAACGCCACGTCGTCGCGCGAAAGGCGGGCCTCGATCGCTTCGGCGGCGGCATCGTCTTCACCGCGCGCCTGTTCCAGCGCATCGGAGATCACATAGCTGCCGCCCATGGGATCCATGGCGATGTAGCGGGTTACCGGCGTATCGACGAGAACGGTGACGTGACCGCCGGTTCGTCGTGCGAGGTCGAGCGCGGTGTTGATCCGGGCTTCGCTGTCCGGCTTGCGGTCCGCATTGACGAGAATCGAGCGCATGTCCATTTCTCCCACTGATTTTCGAACCTTAGCGAGAGGGTACGCCCCCGCCATGACCGAGATCAAACATTAATCGCGTTTGTTGCCGCGATCGGGTGTCTGGTCTCATTTCAAAGCGTTCAATGCGCGGCCTGTTCCGGATGGGCGTCGATCGAGAGCCGGGCCGCTCTTTCGAACAGCTCGAGAATGACCGGTTCGCGTTCACGCGTGCGAATCGCGGCTTCGAAATGTACCTTCTGTTCCGGCCGGGGCAGGATTTCGACTAGGGATCCTGTGTGCAGATGCTCTCTTACCATGGTTTCGGGCAGAACCGCAGCGCCCTGGCCGCCGCTGACGATCTCGATCATGGTGCGCACGTTGTTGCAGGTGTGCACCGCCCGCGGCGAGAGGCCGTGAACCGCCAGAGTGCCGATGGCGACGGCGTGGATCGGCGAGTGATCGGGCAGCGACCAGACCGGCAACGGCTGCGCGAACCCGCCTGCGCGCGCCACCGCAGGGCCGGCCACCCAGACGAGGTCGACCGAGCCGATCGGCGCCGTGCGAATGCCGGGGCTGGCCACCGGTCCGGCGAGAAAGACGATGTCGCGCGTGCCCGACAGGAGTTGCTGAAGCAGGCGCGCGGTCAGGTCGAGCTCGATTTCCATGGTGACGCCGGGCCGCTCGCGCTCGATCGCGCCGATGAAGGCGGGCAGGCAGCTTGCCGCGGCGATCTCGCCCGATCCGATGCGCACCGCGCCCGTTGCGCCGGCGAAGTCGCTCGCTTCCAGCAGCACCTGCTCCAGCCCGCTGCGCAGCGGTTCGCAGGCCTGCACCAGCCTGCGTCCACGCGCGGTGAGAACCATCCGGCGCCCGTCGCGTTGGAACAGCGAGAGGCCCAGTTGCTCCTCGATCTCGCGCACCCGGGCGGAAATCGCCGGCTGGGTGGTGTTCAGCCGCTGCGCCGCTGCGGCGAAAGTGCCCAGGCGGTCGATCCACATGAGCGTTTCCAGATGATAGAGCGCGATCCGTTTCATAAAACTTTCTTATCGAAACAGATAAAAAACAATCGCTATTCGTAATGTCAATGCATGTCTAGGGTATCGCGCAAGCGAGAGGAGATCTGATGAACAAACTCTATCCCAGTGCAGACGCCGCCCTCGACGGGCTGCTCAAGGACGGCCTGCTGATCGCCGCGGGCGGTTTCGGCCTTTGCGGCATTCCCGAGCGCCTGCTCGACGCCGTGCGCGACAGCGGGGTCAAGGACCTGACCTTTGCCTCGAACAATGCCGGCATCGACAACGAGGGCATCGGCAAGCTGCTGCGCACGCGGCAGGTGAAGAAGATGATCTCCTCCTACGTGGGCGAGAACAAGGAGTTCGAACGCCAGTTCCTTTCGGGAGAGCTGGAAGTCGAATTCTGTCCGCAGGGCACCCTGGCCGAGCGCATGCGCGCCGGCGGCGCGGGCATCCCGGGCTTCTACACCAAGACCGGCGTCGGCACCCAGGTTGCCGAGGGCAAGGAAACCAAGGTCTTCGCCGATTCCAACGGGGTGGATCAGGAGTACGTGCTCGAGCGCGGCATCTTCGCCGATCTTTCGCTGGTCAAGGCGTGGAAGGCGGACGAGAGCGGCAACGTCGTGTTCCGCAAGACCGCCCGCAACTTCAACGTGCCCGCCGCGACCTGCGGCAAGGTCTGCATCGTCGAAGTGGAAGAGATCGTGCCGACCGGCGCGCTCGAACCGGATCACATCCACCTGCCGGGTGTCTACGTCCAGCGCCTCGTGCTCGGCGCCCCCTACGACAAGAAGATCGAATTCACGACGACCCGCGAAAGGGAGACCGCCTGATGTCCGAGGAAACCAAGAAGGGCTGGGATCGCAACCAGATGGCCGCCCGCGCGGCGCAGGAACTGGAAGACGGTTTCTACGTCAACCTGGGCATCGGCATCCCGACGCTGGTCGCCAACCACGTGCCCAAGGGCGTGACCGTCACCCTGCAGTCGGAAAACGGCATGCTCGGCATCGGGCCGTTCCCCTATCCGGACGAGGTCGATCCCGATCTCATCAACGCCGGCAAGCAGACGGTCAGCGAACTGCCGCAGACCGCCTTCTTCGACAGCGCCACCAGCTTCGCGATGATCCGCGGCGGGCATATCGACCTGGCCGTGCTGGGCGCGATGGAAGTGGCCGAGAACGGTGACATCGCCAACTGGATGATTCCGGGCAAGATGATCAAGGGCATGGGCGGCGCGATGGACCTCGTGGCTGGCGTGAAGAAGATCATCGTCGTCATGGAGCACACCTCCAAGAACGGCGATCCCAAGTTCATTCCCGAATGCACCCTGCCGCTGACCGGCAAGAACGTGGTTGACATGATCGTCACCGACCTGTGCGTGTTCCAGCGTGCGGACCACAATTCCCCGTTCAGGCTGGTCGAACTCGCACCCGGCGTCACGGCTGAGGAAGTGGCGGCCAAGACCACGGCCAAGTACGAGGTCTGAAGACAATTGGGCTGCCCGCTCCTCCGGGCGGCCCAAAGCCCCGGCTGACTTGCAGCGGTCACGCCGGGGCCACATATTCTCCGTGCCAAAGCAAAGACTCAGGAGAATTCGGAGATGACCGACCTTGCTGCCATTCCGCTGACGCGCATCGACGGTGCTGGCGACAGCCTCGCCAACCACGAGGGCAAGGTCCTGCTCGTGGTCAATGTCGCTTCCAGGTGCGGCCTGACCCCGCAATACGAGGGACTGGAAAAGCTCTACAACGCATACAAGGACAAGGGTTTCGAAGTCCTCGGCTTTCCGGCCAACGATTTCGGCGCACAGGAGCCGGGCAGCCATGAGGAGATCATGGAATTCTGCTCGCTCAACTACGGCGTCTCCTTCCCGCTTTTCGCCAAGGCCGACGTCACCGGTGAGGGCAAGCAGCCGCTCTATGCCGCGCTGATCGAGGCACAGCCGGAAAAGGTCGGCCCTGCTGAGGAATTCCGCGAAAAGCTCAAGGGTTTCGGCATGACGCCGACGCAGGACCCCGAAGTGCTGTGGAACTTCGAGAAGTTCCTGATCGCCCGCGACAGCACCGTTGCCGGTCGCTTCGCTCCGGGTGTCGAACCGGGCGCGCCCGAACTTGTCGGCGCGATCGAAGCCGAACTCGCAAAGTAGCTTGCCAAGCGCTCATGCCCCGGCAAAGCATGCCCGGGCATGAGCTACGTCCTGATCACCGCGAATCGCAACTATTCCAGCTGGTCACTGCGGCCCTGGGTGCTGATGAAAGCCCTCGGCATCGCTTTCGAGGACCGCATCGAACCGTTCACCAGGCCGGTGAACTTCGATGAATTCCGCAGCTTTTCCCCCACCGGCCAGGTGCCGGCGCTGATCGATGGCGAACGCACCGTCTGGGATTCGCTGGGGATCACGCTCTATCTTGCCGACCGTCACCCCGGCATCTGGCCGCAGGATGAGGCCGCGCGCGCTTTCGCGCAGAGCATCGTCGCCGAAATGCACGGCGGCTTTGCTGCCCTTCGCAACGACTGCACGATGAACGTGGGCGTGCGCGTCCGGCCGCGTCCGATGTCCGAAGCGTTGCGCCGGAACGTCGAACGCCTGCGGGAGATGTTCGAGCAAGCGCTGGCGCGCTTCGGCGGACCGTGGCTTGCCGGACCCGATTTCACCGCCGCCGATGCCTTCTACGCGCCGGTGGCCTTCCGTATCCGCACATATGGCCTCGACGTCGGCGGCGGACAGGCATGGGTCGATCATGTGCTCGACCATCCGGCCATGCGGCAATGGGAAGCCGAGGCCCTGACCGAGGCCTGGCGCGAGGAAGGCCACGAGGCGGAACTTGCCGAATGCGGCGAGATCGTCGCAGATTACCGCAAGAGCTGAACCGGAAGCTCAGGCCTCTCCGGTTTCCACCGGGCGGGCGGGATCGCTGATCCATTCGCTCCACGATCCGGGGTAGAGCCGTGCGCCGGGCAGGCCCGCGATTTCCATGGCCAGTGCATTATGGCAGGCAGTCACGCCCGATCCGCAGCTCAGGACGGCCGGCTTGCCGTCGAGCAGCGCGGAGAAGGTCGCGGACAGCTCCTCGGCCGAACGGAATCGGCCTGCGCCATCGAGGTTGTCGCGAAAGAAGCGGTTCCGCGCGCCCGGAATGTGGCCCGCTACGGGGTCTAACGGGTTGGCATCGCCGCGAAAGCGCGAAGGATCGCGGGCATCGAGGACTTGCGCCGCGCCGGCCCTGATGTTGCCGAGTACGTCCTGCGCGCTGACGATTCCGCCGACGAGCGGATCGCCCGGAGCGAAATCGCCTTCGTTGACCGCCTCGGGTACTTCGCTGGTGAGGTCATGTCCGTCGGCAACCCAGGCGGGCTTGCCACCGTCGAGGACCGCGACAGCGCGATGGCCCATCCAGCGCAGCAGCCACCAGGCCCGCGCCGCCCATGCTCCGCCGTTCGAATCGTAGGCGATGACCTGCTGGCCCTTGCGCAGGCCGAGACTGCGCAGCCACGCGGCCAAGGCATCCCGATCGGGCAGGGGATGGCGGCCGTTGGCGCCATTGGGCGCGCTGGCAAGGTCATTGTCGAGGTGGGCATAGCGGGCGCCCGGCAGGTGCCCTTCGGCATGGACCGTGCGGCCCTTTTCGGGTGCGGCCAGATCGAATTCGCAGTCGAGCAGCAGTACCGGCGTGCCGCTTTCCAGCAGGGCCTGCAGGTCCGTGACCGAGATCAGCGTTTCGAAGGGCATCTTGTGGTTCATGAGGTCTCGCGCTTTCAGTTCCCTGTCTGCATCGAAGTAGGGATCGGCAGGCGCGATGTCGACGCCTGCGGGTCGGTGCGACCGATCCGCCCATGCGCAGGACTTTCAGGTAATGCTCGCGCTCGGCCACGACGCCCTTGAGGGTGGCATCGGCAATCCATGTCCCCGCCGTGATCAAGCCCGCCTACATGGAGATGTGCGCGTACGCGCAGCCCGGCGACGAAATCATCGTCTGGCGCCTCGATCGCCTGTCGCGCTCGCTCATCACCCTGGTCTCGGATCTGCAAGCGCTCGGCGAACGAGAAGTCGATTTCCAGTCACTGTGCGAAGGCATCGATACCACGGCGACAAATGGCCGCGCGTTCTTCCAAACCGTGTCAGCTTTCATGACGTTCGGTCGCGACGTTCAGCGCGAACGTGCCGAAGAAGCGATGACCTCAGGCCACAGTCGACGGCCACTTTGCTGAGCGTGCCAAGAGAGCGGAATGACCGAGGTTTTAACCCGGTCATTCCAAAGCTCGTCAGCCCGGTTCAATTCGCCAATCGGCTGCCGATATTTGACATTGCCAATTGCGCGCCCCCGGACCGGATCAGGCCAGCGCGGCCTTGAGGTCGTCCACCAGGTCGGTGCGTTCCCAGGGGAACAGGTCGCCGCTGGGCTGGCGGCCGAAGTGACCATAGGCCGCCGTGCAGGCGTAGATCGGCTTGTTGAGGCCGAGCCCGACGCGGATGCCGCGCGGGGTGAGGCCGCCCAGACGCGCCTTGGCGACCTTGGTGATCGCGGCTTCCAGCGCTTCCTCGCTCACCGTGCCGGTGTCGTGCAGGTTGACGTAGAGGGACAGCGGCTCGGACACGCCGATCGCGTAGGACACCTGGATCGTGCAGCGCTTGGCAAGGCCCGCCGCAACGACGTTCTTGGCAAGGTAGCGGGTGACGTAGGCCGCCGAGCGGTCGACCTTGGTCGGGTCCTTGCCCGAGAATGCACCGCCGCCGTGCGGGGCTGCGCCGCCGTAGGTATCGACGATGATCTTGCGGCCGGTGAGCCCGGCATCGCCGTCGGGTCCGCCGATCTCGAACTTGCCGGTCGGGTTGATGTGGAACACCGTCTCGCCGGTCACGAAGCCTTCGGGCAGGATCTCGGTGACGACGCGCTTCACGTAGTCCTTGAGCTGCGCTTCCTTCTCGCCCTCGTGGTAGCCCGGCTTGTGCTGGGTCGAGACGACGACGGCAGTCGCGGCAACCGGCACGCCGTTACGGAAGCGCAGGGTGACCTGGCTCTTGGCGTCGGGCTCGAGGAACGGTGCTTCGCCCGACTTGCGGTCGTCGGCAAGGCGCTGGAGGATCTTGTGGCTGTAGTCGAGCGTCGCCGGCATCAGGTCGGGCGTCTCGTCGCAGGCGAAGCCGAACATGATCCCCTGGTCGCCCGCGCCTTCGTCCTTGTTGCCGGCCGAATCGACGCCCTGCGCGATGTCGGCGCTCTGCGGGTGCAGGTGGTTCTCGAAGGTCAGGTCCTTCCAGTGGAAGCCGTCCTGCTCGTAGCCGATGCGGTGCACGGTTTCGCGCACGACGCGCTGGATTTCCTCCTGCGCGCCTTCTTCCCAGTGGCCGTTGCGGTCGATCATGCCCTTGCCGCGCACTTCGCCCGCCAGCACGACGCGCTGGGTGGTGGTGAGCGTCTCGCATGCGACGCGCGCTTCGGGGTCACGCGAGAGGAAAAGATCGACGATGGCATCGGAAATCTGGTCCGAAACCTTGTCGGGATGGCCTTCCGAGACGCTCTCGGAGGTAAAGACGTAGTCACTGCGCATGTTGGGCACCGGGATATAAAGATTGCTTTATGTCTATTGCCATTTACCTCCCGCGGCGGCCGAGTGCAACCACGGAAAGCGCCAGAAGGGCAAGGAATGCGCTGAAAGCGAGCGGGAGGACATTGCCGTAGCGGGCGAAAAGCGTCGGTTCGTGCGGAGGTGGGATGCGTCCGTCGAGGCGTCCGGCGCGGTGCCAGGGAACGAACTGGCGCACGATCCCGTCGGCATCGACGACGGCGCTGATGCCGGTGGTGGTCGAACGCAGGATCGGCAGGCCTTCCTCGATCGCGCGCAGTCGGGCCTGAGCCAGATGCTGCGGCGGCCCCCAGGTGCCGAACCAGCCGTCGTTCGAGGGATTGAAGATGTAGTCCGGGCGATTGCGCGGATCGACCACCTGCCCACTGAAGATGATCTCGTAGCAGATCTGGATGCCGGCCTCGCCGTAGCTGCCCAAATCGTGGGTGCGCGGCCCCGGCCCGGGCCAGAAGTCCAGCGATCCGGCCACGAGGCGGCGCGCCCCCAGCGGTTCGAGCAGCCAGCGCAGGGCGAGATATTCGCCGTAGGGCACGAGGTGTGCCTTGGAATAGCTGGCCAGGATGTGCCCTTCGCCGTCGAAGGCGGTGACGGTATTGCGCGCGCCAACGTTCTTGTCGTCCTTCATCACCAGGTCGACCGCGCCGGTCAGCAAGACGCTGTACGGACCGATCATGCGGCCGATGCGCTGGCGGGCCAGCAGCGGATCTCCGGCATAGGTGTACATGCGGTAGAGGTAATCGGGGTAACCGTCGCGCAGGTAGTCGCCAAGGCCCGATTCCGGCCAGAACACCACGCGCTTCTCGCCCGGTCGACGCTGCAGCGAGAGCATGGCGAGCTTGATGAAGTTCGCTTCGTACTGGCGCGGATCGTCGATGACCTCCTGCCGCAGGTCGGGCTGGACGAGGGTATAGCGGATCTCACCTTCCTCGCGCTTGGCCCAGCGGTCAGGCCCGGTCATCACCAGCACGAGCGGAGCCGCAATCGCCACCGGGGCAAGTACCCAGATCCAGCGGCCCAAGCCGCAGCGCGGAGCGCCCAGACGGGCAAAGTAGCCCGGTATGCAGGCCAGCAGAACGAGCACGCCGGACAGGCCGTAGGTCCCGATCCACGGGGCCAGCAGCGCCAGTCCGCGCGTGTCGAACTGGCCGAGCAGGGCGACGCCCAGCGGATTCCACGAAAACCCGGTGAAGACCCACGCGCGCAGCCACTCGGTCACGATCCAGGCGGCCGGCAGGGCGAAAAGGACGATCAGGAATGCTGTGGGAGCCGCCGGTGCCGCGGCCTTGCCCCTGCGGCCGGCCTTGAGTGCCAGCCATGCGCACAGCGCGGCAAGGCCGGGATAGATCGCGAGGAAAAGCGAGAGCAGGAACACCGCGATTCCGCCCAGCCATGCGGGCATTTCCGCCTGGTAGGTGAAGGCAGTCGCGATCCAGTTGTTGCCGAGGGTGAAGTGGCCAAGGCCGAAGCTCCAGCCGACCAGAAAGGCACTGCGCCCGCTGGCGCATCGCATGACCAGTTCGGCGAGAATGGCAATCCCTGCGAGGGTCAGCGGCCAGAGCGAGAGCGGCTGGAATCCGCAGGCGGCGACAGCGCCCGCGACGATCGCAAGCAGGCCCGCGCCAAGGCGCGGGAAGCGGTCGAGGATCGACAGGGGATTGCGGGAGGCCGGAGCGTGCCGAGGAGAATTCATCGGCGCCGGTATGTAAGCCAGCCCGGCCGCGACGCAAGCGAAGTTGCGCGCGGCCGGATTGGTTGTCGTATCAGTCTACAGTTTCCAGCGCACTTCCGCCGTTGCCGTCTTCGCTCGACGCGCTGGGCTTGCGGGTCCGGCGACGCTTGGGCTTTTCCTCGCCCTCTTCGCCGGCTTCCGGCTTGGCCTTGGCGCGGGTGCGGCGCTTGGGCTTGTCTTCCGCCTTGGCCGAGATCGGGGGCGGCAGGGTTGCCGGATCGAACCCTTCGGAGGCGGTCTGCGCGGCTTCGGACTCTTCGCCGGCTTCGTCATTGCCGTCTCCTGCGTCATCGCCGCGACGCGGCTTGCGCTGTTTCAGGCCGCCACGGGCGCCACGATTGTCGCGCACGAAGGGGTTTTGCGGCGGTTCGTAAATCGAACCGTCGTTGACGTCGGCCTCTTCCCTGGCTTCCACCTGTTCGACAGGGGCTTCGTTGCTGCGCTGGTAGCGCTGGCCGCGATCCTGCTGGTGATAGCGCGGGGCCTCGCCGTCGTTCTCGTCCTCGGAACCGGCGTCGTCGCCGTAATCCTGCGAACGATCGTCGCGGCGCGGCTGGCGCGATTCTTCCTGTCGCTGCTTCTGGTCGGCAATGACACGGAAGTAGTGGTCAGCAAACTGGAGGTAGTATTCCTCCTGAACGCGATCCCCATTGAGGTGCGCGTCATGGGCCAGCTTCCGATATTTCTCCAGCAGCTGCGGTGCATTGCCCCGCGCCCTGCTGTCGATCCGGTTCATCTGCTGCCCGCCCTGCTGACGGTTATTGCCGCGGCCACGCCTGCGGTTATTACCACGATTGTTATTCAAGGATAACGTTCCTCAAAACCCCTGGCTGCCGTCCAGAATGTCTGGCGGTTCAGCCGCACGTCGCAAGTTCACGGTTCGCTGTGATTGCCGTGATTTCCAAATCTGCTCAGTCGAGGCGCCGTAAGCTGCACCGATTGCAAATTGTGGAGGTGAACCGTGCATGGGAAGTTTCATCCATGTCCGGGTTCGTTATTAGGCTTAGGCACTCCAGCGCCCGATTCCAAGCGAAATCTTGCGTTATTCACCAAAATCCTAGGACTCGTGGTCGATTTGCCAGATCACGATAAAGCTGCGTCGAGAGCCCGGCGGCGTGGCCGATGGCGCTGACGGCATCGGCCTGGGCATGGCCGATTTCGACCAGCGCCAGTCCCGAGGGGGCAAGCAGGCCGCGCAATTGGGGGATGAGGATGCGGTAGTCGTCAAGCCCCTCCGGCCCCGAAAACAGGGCGCCCGCCGGTTCGAACGCCCGTACCGACCGGTCGAGCGGAGCATCGTCCTCGACATAGGGCGGATTGGCGAGGATCAGGTCGAACGGGCCGCCCAAGGCATCGGCCCAGCACGGTACGTGCCAGTCGGCCTCGACAAGTGCGGTGCGCTCGGCAAGGCCAAGGGACTGGGCATTGGCCCGGGCGACGGCAAGGGCCCCGGGCGAGCGGTCGATGCCGATGCCGTGCGCTTCGGGAAGCTGCGAGAGCACGGCCAGCAGCAGCGCGCCCGATCCGGTCCCGCAATCGAGAATCCTGCGCGCCCGGGGCCGGGCTGCAAGCGCGGTCTCGACAAGGACTTCGCTGTCGCCGCGCGGGATCAGGACGTCGCTTGAGACTGCGAAGGGCAGGCCGAAGAACTCCTGCTCTCCGACGATGTAGGCGACCGGCTCGTGCGCGATGCGCCGCATCACCAGCGCTTCGTAGCCTGCAGGCACGGGCCCGCCCATGTGGCGCAACAGCAGCTCGGAACGGGTCGCGCCAAGGGCGTGGGCCATCAGCACTTCGGCGTCGAGCCGGGCCGTGTCGCTGCTTGCGGCCAGCCGCTGCGCAGCCTCGCGGATCGCCGCGGCGACGGTGTCTTCAGGCATCCATGGCGGCAAGGCGCTTGGCCTCGTCCTCGGCGATCAGCGCATCGACGAGTTCGCCGAGGCCCGGACCTTCGAGGATCTCGGGCAGCCGGTGCAGGGTCAGGTTGATACGGTGGTCGGTCACACGCCCTTGCGGGAAGTTGTAGGTGCGGATGCGTTCGGAACGGTCGCCCGATCCGACCATCGCCTTGCGCGCTTCGGCCTCGGCGCCCTGCGCCTCGTCGCGCATCTTTTCATAGAGGCGCGCGCGCAGGACCTGCATCGCCTTGGCCTTGTTCTTGTGCTGGCTGCGCTCGTCCTGGCAGGTCACCACTATGTCGGTTGGCAGGTGGGTGATGCGCACCGCTGAATCGGTGGTGTTGACGTGCTGTCCGCCGGCGCCGCTGGCGCGGTAGATGTCGATCTTGAGGTCCTTGTCCTCGATCTGGACGTCGACTTCGCTGGGCTCGGGCAGGACCGCGACGGTTGCCGCCGACGTGTGGATGCGCCCGCCGCTTTCGGTCACCGGCACGCGCTGGACGCGGTGCACGCCGCTTTCGAACTTGAGCTTCGCGAAGACCCCGGTGCCCGAGACGTTGGCTACCACTTCCTTGAAGCCGCCGATATCGCTGGCATTGGCCGAGATCATCTCGACCTTCCAGCCCTGTTCGGCCGCGAAGCGTTCGTACATGCGATAGAGGTCGGCGGCGAACAGCGCGGCCTCGTCCCCGCCGGTGCCGGCGCGAATTTCAAGCATCGCCGGGCGGCTGTCCGCGGCATCGCGGGGCAGCATGGCAATGGCGAGCTTGCGCTCGGCCTCGGGCAGTTCGAACTTGATCCGTGCCACTTCCTCGTCCGCCAGGGCCCGCATTTCGGGATCGGGGTCGTCGAGCTTCTGCAGGCTCGCCAGTTCCTCGCGCATCGAAACGATTTCGGCGGCGACGCGCGCTACCGGTTCCAGTTCGGCATAGTCGCGGCTGGCGGTAACGAAAGCCTCGCCCTCCAGCGTGCCGGAAGCAAGGCGCGCCTCCAGTTCGGCAAACCGCACGCCGAGTTGGGCAAGACGGGTGTCCGAAACGCTCACGGCCGGATCGACTGGATGACCTGCTCGACCGCGAGGTATTCCGCCGTCGGATCGGCCGCGCGCAAGTTGGCGACGGGCACGCCGTCGCGCATCACGAACGAGACGAGCACTTTCGCGCCGAGCTTGACCGCCTTGTCGAAGCGCTTGCGCGGTGAGCCGGTGGCGATCATCTCGGCATCGATGCCCTGGTGGCGCAGCGCGGTAATCGCCTTCTGCGCATAGGGCAGGGCCGTGTCGTCCTCGACCGCGAGGATTACCGTGAGCGGCGCTTCCTCGAGGGCGCCGGCATCGGCGACCAGCATCGAGAGGCGTTCGATGCCAGCTGCCCAGCCGACTGCCGGGGTCGCCGGGCCGCCCAGCGCTTCGAGCAGGCCGTCGTAGCGGCCGCCGCCGAGCACGGTGCCCTGCGCGCCGAGCCGGTCTGTCACAAATTCGAACGCAGTGTGGCGGTAGTAGTCGAGCCCGCGCACAAGGGCCGGCGCGCGCACATAGTCCACCGAGGCCGCGTCGAGCCCTTGTGTCACCTGTCCGAAGAAGTCCTGCGCCTCGGCCGAGAGGAAGTCGTCGATCTTCGGCGCATCGGCGGTGAAGGGCTTGTCGCGCGGGTCCTTGGAATCGAGGATACGCAGCGGGTTGCGTTCGAGGCGATCCTGCGAATCCTCGCTGAGCGAGGCCTTGTGATCGCGGAAGTACTCGATCAGCGCGGCGCGCCAGGCTTCGCGGCTGGCGGCATCGCCCAGGGTATTGAGCTGCAGCGTGACGCCTTCGGCAATGCCCAGTTCCTTGAGCAGTTGGTCGGCCATGACGAGAAGCTCGACGTCGACCATCGGTTCGGCCGCGCCGATCACTTCGGCGTCGATCTGGTGGAACTGGCGGTAGCGGCCCTTCTGCGGGCGCTCATACCGGAAAAGCGGGCCGTGGGTCGCAACCTTGAGCGGTGCGAACTGCTTCCAGCCATTGGTGAGGTAGGCGCGGGCGATTCCTGCGGTGAATTCGGGACGCAGGGTCAGCGATTCGCCGCCGCGATCCTCGAAGGAGTACATTTCCTTGGAAACGACATCGGTCGTCTCTCCCAGCGAACGCGAGAATACGGCGGTCTTCTCGAAGACCGGCATTTCGACGCGGCGGAAGCGGTAGAGCTTGCGCACGCGTTCGAAGGTTTCGACGACATGCGCGAAAGCCTCGGCGTCACTGCCGAAAATGTCCTGGGTTCCGCGGATAGCCTGTGGTGTGCTGCTCATGACGCGCGCGCTTAGCGGGAATGGGGCTGCGGGGGAAGACCGCTGCTGGGCAAGGCGCAGCCCATCGGTCCCGATGTGGTAACGGATCCGGTCCAAATCGGGAAGGTTGCACGGTCCAGTCACGCTTGCGGTTGCGCTCGCGCGGTGGGGTTGCCAAAACCCGGGCCCATGAAAAATATTCCTGCGGTTGCAACGCTTCTTTCCGCCCTTTGCCTTTCCACTTCGGTTCCGGCGATCTCCGCTGAGCCGAGCCGCATCGAGATGGCCAGCCCGACGGTGCCCGATGCGGTCGACACCCCCTGGCCGGGCGGGACGATCCAGCTCGACATCGATGCGAGCGACGTGACTCGCGCGACGTACAAGGTGACCGAGACGATTCCCGTCGCGCCCGGGACCGAACGGCTGACGCTGCTGTTCCCGCAGTGGCTGCCCGGCAACCATGGACCGCGCGGGTCGCTCGCGGAGCTGGTCGACTTGCGCTTCACCGTCGACGGCAAGCCGGTGAGCTGGGAGCGCGACCCGATCGAGGTCTATGCCTTCCACGTCGACCTGCCCGCCAATGCCCGCAAGGTCGTGGCCCGTTTCATCCATACCTCGCCCCTGCAGGCATCCGAGGGCCGCGTGACGGTGACTCCCGAGATGCTCAACCTGCAGTGGGAGAAGATGAGCCTCTATCCGGCCGGGCACTATGTCAGCCAAATCAGGGTGCGCCCCAGCGTGACCTTCCCCAAGGGCTGGACCGCGGCCACCGCGCTGGACGGCGAAACCCGGGCGGGCGACCGCTACGCCTGGGCCGAGACGAATTACGAGGAACTCGTCGATTCTCCGATATTCGCGGGCGCCAACTATCGCCGCTTCGATCTGGGCAATAAGGTCTCGCTCGATGCCGTGGCGGATTCGCCCGAACTGCTGGACCTTGCGCCGGAAAACCTCGCGAAGCTTCGTGCGCTCTCCGACCAGGCACTCTATCTGTTCGGCAAGCCGGCCTTCGACCACTACGAATTCCTCGTCGCGCTTTCGAGCAAGATCGGCGGCATCGGCCTGGAGCACCTGCGTTCGAGCGAGAACCAGCTCGAGCCGCGCGCCTTCGTCGACTGGAAGGGCATGGACTGGGACCGCAACGTCCTGCCGCACGAATTCACCCATAGCTGGAACGGCAAGTACCGCCGCCCTGCCAAGCTGTGGACGCCGGACTACCGTACGCCGATGCAGGACAACCTGCTGTGGGTCTATGAAGGCCAGACCCAGTTCTGGGGCCAGGTTCTTGCGGTGCGGTCGGGCGTGCAGGAAAAGGACACCGTGCTCGGCGCGATCGCACGTGCGGCCGCTGGACTCGCCGGCAATCCGGGACGCGGCTGGCGTTCGGTGGAAGACACGACGTTCGATCCGGTCTTCGCCGCCCGCAAGCCCAAGCCCTATGCCTCGATGGCCCGCACCGAGGACTATTACTGGGAAGGCGCGCTGGTCTGGCTCGAGGCCGACCAACTGATTCGCGAAGGCACCAACGGCCGCAAGGGCCTCGACGATTTCGCCAAGGCGTTCTTCTCCTACCGCGAAGGCACTGCACCGACCCTGCGCTACGGCTTCGACGAAGTCGTGGCGACGCTCAACGGAATCTACCCGCATGACTGGGCAAGTTTCCTCAAGGACCGGATCGACCTGCCGGGGCGCGGCGCGCCTTACGCGGGGATCGAGAAGGCAGGTTACCAGGTCGTGTTCAAGGACGTGCCCAATCCTTACGACAAGGCGCTCGTCGACAAGTACGGCAGCCTCTACCTTTCGCATTCGCTGGGCATGACAGTCGACAAGGACGGCGATGTCAGCGGGGTCGTCTGGGACAGCCCGGCCTTCAACGCCGGCATCGTGACGGGCGCGAAGATCATTGCGGTCGACGGCACGGTCTATTCCGCCGATGCGATGACCAAGGCGATCACCGCGGCCAAGTCGCGCAAGGAGCCGCTGCAGATCGTTGTGCGGCGCGGCGACAGGGTCATGACCGTCCCGGTCGACTATCATGACGGCATGCGTTGGCCCTGGCTGGTATCGACGACGCCCGGCAGGGAAAACGGCCTCGACCGCCTGCTTGCGGCCCGTCGCAACTAAATCAGTCTACGACCATTAGCCTGTTGCGACGCAACAGGGGCGAGGCTAAGCCGCGCACCGCAATAGTACCGCGGTCAGCGGACTCACGTCTGCACAAGTAAGGAATAATATGCGCATCGACATGATTCCCGTCGGCGACAATCCGCCGGAAAGCCTCAACGTCATCATCGAAGTGCCGACTGGCGGCGAGCCCGTTAAGTACGAATTCGACAAGGCCTCCGGCGCCCTGTTCGTCGACCGCATCCTGCATACGCCGATGCGCTACCCGGCCAACTACGGTTTCGTGCCGCACACGCTGTCGCCCGACGGTGACCCGCTCGATGCGCTGGTCGTTGCGCGTTCGCCCTTCATCCCGGGCTGCGTCGTGCGCGCCCGTCCGATCGCCGTCCTCAACCTCGAGGACGAGCATGGCGGCGACGAGAAGCTGGTCTGCGTGCCGGTGGACTCGACGTTCCCCTACTACTCGGACGTCAAGGAAAAGACCGACCTTCCCGAGATCGTGTTCAGCCAGATTGAGCACTTCTTCACCCACTATAAGGACCTCGAGAAGGAAAAGTGGGTACGTGTCGGGACGTGGGGCGATGCCAACGAAGCGCGGAAAATCGTCGTCGAGGCGATTGAGCGCTATAAGGAATCCACGCGCTAAGGGACTCTACTGAGTCGCGCGGACACCACGAGTTCCACTCCCCCATGTGGAACGGGGGCCGACGGTGCAAATCGTCGGCCCTTTGTCATTCTGGAATCGTGGTTTTTTCCCTTTGGCCTGTGGCAGGGGCGTTCGCCGGGCGGCTTCGCTGAGGTTTTCCCTGCCCGCCAGCCCCGACCGGGTGCCGCGTCGGCGCCTCTATGCGAGTCGCCGCAAGTGCCCTCTCCCCGGGCGTGCAGGCGGGCGTTTTCGGGCCGATTCCCGGTGAAGAAGAGGGCGTAGGCCCGGGTTCTGTCGGATTACCTCCCTCGGGACCGCAAATAGAGCCCTTCGCCATACGAAACGTGCTAAAAGACGGATACCGAGCGCGCCGGACAGCGCGCCTGCATTGCTCACGGGAGATGAAGCAATGGCATACTGGAAACTCAAGGGACGTGAACTCGCCAACTGCAATTGCGAGTACGGCTGCAACTGCCAGTTCGGCGGCCTGCCGGACAAGGGCAATTGCCAGGCCGTCTTCGGCATGGCGATAGACGAAGGCGTCCACGGCGATACCGACCTTTCCGGACTCAACATCGCCGCCGTCTTTTCCTGGCCCGGCCCCATCCACGAAGGCCATGGCGAATGCGCCGCCTTCGTCGATGAACGGGCCACCGAAGAACAGCGCAATGCCCTTCTGACGATCATGACCGGCGGCGATACCGATCCCTTCGCCACGGTGTTCGCCGTCTTCGCCTCGACGATCGAGACGATGCACCCGCCCGGATTCGTGCCGATCGAGTTCGATGTCGACGTCGACGGGCGGACCGGGCGGCTGCGTATCGAAGGGCATGTCGAGATGGACGGCGAGCCGATCCGCAGCCCGGTGAACGGCGCCGAAGTGCGCGCCCGCATTAACCTGCCCGAAGGCTTCGAATACGAGATCGCCGAGATCGGGTCCGGTTCCAGCAGGTCCTTCGCGCCGATGAAGCTCGAGCATTCCCACAGCTATGGCCAGTTCGCGAACCTGCATCTCGACAGCCACGGGGTCGTGCGCGCCTGATGGCCACCGCCCTTGAGGGCATGCTGACACGGCATCGCGCCGTTACCGTCGCCATGCTCTTCGCCCTGACGGTATTGGCGTGGATCTGGCTGGCGAGCGGAGCGGGCACGGGCATGGCTCCGGGCTTCCGGTTCCCTGACCCGATGCCGGGCGCGCCGGCAACGATGCACGGCTCGGACAATGCGATGAGCGGCCACATGGGCGCATCGATGGGGGCGATGCCGGGGATGGCGGAGGCCGCTGCACCCTGGGCCCTGTCGCGTTTCCTGCTCACGTTCGCGATGTGGTGGGTGATGATGGTGGCGATGATGCTGCCGTCCGCGGCCTCCACCATCCTGCTCCACGCCCGTGCCGGAAGCGCCGGGGCCGCCGGATCCCGCCCCGCGACGGGCAGTTTCCTGTCCGGCTACCTGCTTGTCTGGGGACTGTTCTCGTTCGTCGCGACGGTCCTGCAGATGGCGCTTGAACGGGCCGGGATCATGGCCGGTATGGACATGGTCTCGGTCAGCCGGCCGTTCTCCGCCGTCGTTCTCCTTCTTGCCGGGCTCTACCAGCTATCGCCCTTCAAGGAGACCTGCCTGCGCCATTGCCGCAATCCCGCGCAGTTCCTCACGCGGCACTATCGCCCCGGGCGGGCGGGCGCGTTGCGCATGGGGCTGCTGCATGGGGCATACTGCGCCGGATGTTGCTGGCTGCTGATGGCGCTGCTGTTCGTCGGAGGCGTGATGAACCTCGTCTGGATCGCGTTCCTGACGCTTGTCGTGGCCGCCGAGAAGCTGCTCCCCGGCGGTCGCTGGATCGCGATTGCCGGGGGGCTGGCTTGCATCGCCTGGGGCACGTGGATCGTCCTGGCGTGACCCGAGGCGTAACCTGAGGTCGGAGTCAGGCGCTGGGCTGGATGCCCATGCACAGGTACTTCACTTCCATGAAGTCATCGAGGCCGTAGTGCGAACCTTCGCGGCCCAGGCCCGACTGCTTGACCCCGCCGAAGGGGGCCACTTCGGTGGAGATCAGGCCGGTGTTGATCCCGACCATACCTGCCTCCAGCGCTTCGGCGACGCGCCACACGCGGCTGAGGTCGCGTGCATAGAAATAGCTGGCAAGGCCGAATTCGGTGTCGTTGGCCATGGCGATGGCGTCGGCCTCGTCCTTGAAGCGGATAACGCCGGCGAGCGGGCCGAAAGTCTCTTCCCGGGCGATCTTCATGTCGGGCTTCACCCCTGCGATCACGGTCGGGTTGAAGAAAGTGCCGCCCAGGGCGTTGCGCTGGCCGCCGGCCAGAACGGTGGCGCCGCCGGCCTTGGCGTCTTCGAGGTGTTCCTCGACTTTCTCGACTGCCTTTTCATCGATCATCGGGCCGATGTCGGTGCCGGAGTCCATGCCGTAGCCGACCTTCATCGTCGAAACCCGCTTGGCCAGCTTCTCGACGAACTCGTCATAGACGCCGTCCTGCACGTAGAAGCGGTTGGTGCACACGCAGGTCTGGCCGCCATTGCGGAACTTGGAGATCATTGCGCCGTCGATCGCGGCGTCGACATCGGCATCGTCGAAGACGAGGAACGGGGCATTGCCGCCGAGTTCCATCGAGCACTTCTTGATCGTTTCGGCGCTCTCGCGCAGCAGGTCGCGGCCGATCTCGGTCGAGCCGGTGAAAGTGATCTTGGCGACCTTGGGATTGCTGGTGAGCTCCGAGCCGATCTGGCCAGCACTGCCGGTCACGACATTGACGACGCCGGCCGGGATGCCCGCCATTTCGCACAGCGCCGCGATGGCCAGCGCGGAATAGGGCGTGGCCGACGCGGGCTTGATGACGATGGTGCAGCCTGCCGCCAGTGCCGGGCCGAGCTTGCGGGTGATCATCGCATTGGGGAAGTTCCAGGGAGTGATCGCGCCGACGACGCCGACGCCCTGCTTGATCACGACGATGCGGCGATCAGCGGCATGGCTGGGGATGACGTCGCCATAGGCGCGCTTGCCCTCTTCGCCGAACCATTCGATGAACCCGGCACCATAGGCGATTTCGCCCTTGCCCTCGGCGAAGGGCTTGCCCTGTTCGCGGCTGAGCAGCTCGCCCAGGTCGTCCTGGTGCTCCATCATCAGTTCGTACAACTTGCGCAGCAACTTGGCGCGCTCACCCGCCGTCTTGGCCCGCCAGCCGGGCAGGGCGGCTTCGGCGGCATCGATGGCCCGCGCGGTTTCGTCCTTGCCCATCTTCGGCACGGTTCCGAGAACTTTGCCGCTGCCGGGGTCGGTCACTTCGAAGGTGGCACCAGAATCGGCATCGCACCACTTGCCGTCGATGTAGCACTGCTGCTTGAGGAAGTCGGTGTACGCCATTCTAGTAGTTTCCCTGTTCTTCAAGTCGACCCCGACAGGCAGGGCCGTTTCTTTGGGTGATCGATAGGGTGGTGATTACCTCGTGGCAACTGTTCAATGCCGCCGGGTCGCAGCGCCCGAGCGCAGACCATAGGACTAGCATTGCTGCATATTCATTACCGGCAGGGCAACTTCAAATCCTGTGGGTCGGACTTGATCGAACCGGGAAAGCAGGACACGGGGACGTCATGACTGCAAGCCAACTGCCCCCGCCTCCGCGCAGCACCGCCAATCCTGCACCGATCAGGCCGGCGGATTCGGTGCGCCGCACGAGCAGCATCGACGTTTGCTGGCCCGATGGGCTGGACGGCGAACGCCTCTTCTTCGGACGCGCGCGCGACCTCGTCACGCCGGCAACGGGGGGCGCAGGGCAGGTCTGCGCCGAAGGTTCCTTCGAAGCGCGCATCGGTGACGACAAGACGATCCGCACGATCCTTGCCGAACCGGGCTATCCCAAGATCGGTCAACTGGTCGGGGAGCGCGGCGGAGGCCATCTGCGCATGGTGTTGGCAGAGCGCATGCCCGAGCTGATTGCCGCGTACGATCCGCTCTACCTGACGCTCGACGACATATCGGGCACCGCGCTCGTCTCTGCCTTCGCGCGGTGGCAGTGGGAGCCGGAACTGATGGCACGGCACCGCGAGCAGGTGGGCGAGGTCGCTTATCGCAAGCAGTTGGAGCAGCGCGTGAACATCTGCTGGGGGCTCAAGGAAGGGCACAGCGGTGTCTCACCCGAGGGGCCGCCCTATGCGGTTGCCGATGCCGACGCGGGGCACTTGCGCAACCCTGCCGATCCCGAAGGCTGGCACGCATTCCCGCAAGCTCCGGGCCCCGGATTCCGCCGGGCGCGCCGCATCGATGTCATGCGCGATCGCGCCGCCGGGGTCATCCGCATCGACTCCGCCTTTCAGGACAGCGCCAAGCTCAAGCAGGGCGGCCGCGTCGCCATTCACGAGTACAACCTGCGCGTCACGGTGGATACCGGGGCGCTGGAGATCCTCTCCATCGAACCCGAAGCGCGCATCCTGCCCTTCTCGGAATGCCCCGGCGCAATCGCCAATGCCCAGAGGCTGGTCGGCAAGCGCATCGGCGACATGCGCGACGAAGTCCTGTCCATGCTGCGCGGCCCTGCCGGCTGCACCCACCTCAACGACGCCCTGCGCGCCTTGGCAGACATTCCGGGCTTGGTGGCGCGCCTGCCGCAAGAGGCCTGAGCTTCGCGCCAGTTCGCCTAACCGTGCCGCGCCTGTCCGATTCCCATCGCATACCCCTGCCCCTTCGGCATCCCCGCGAAGGCGGGGTTCCCGCCATTCCGGCGCCATCCCGCAAGCCCGGGTTCGGGTTGGGAAGACATGAACCGGATTGCCGCTCTCCACACTGCAAATCCTTTATGAACTCGCCGATCGTTCATAGACACTGTCTATAAAGTACCCCGGAAACTTTCAATTTCCCCACAGGTTTCGCCCTTGGTACATAGATGCTGCAAATCAGAACGAACCGGTGAAGAGGGTTATGCTCACAGCAGCGACAAGGACGATCCGGGCATGAGTGCGCCTGTCCTCCAGACCAGCATCAATCTCGAGAGTCCCGAGGCCCGGGCCCGCACCTTGCACAACCGTGCATTGGCAGACGAACTGCGTGAGAGGGTCGCCAAGGCAGCGCTGGGCGGTAGCGAGAAGTCGCGCCAGCGCCACGTCAGCCGCGGCAAGCTGCTCCCGCGCGAGCGGGTGGAGCGCCTGCTCGATCCCGGTTCGCCGCTGCTCGAACTGGGGCAGCTTGCAGCCAACGGCCTTTATGGAGAAGACATCCCCGGCGCGGGCCTCATCACCGCGATCGGCCGCGTTTCGGGTCGCCAGTGCATGATCGTGTGCAACGATGCGACCGTCAAGGGCGGGACCTATTACCCGATGACGGTCAAGAAGCACCTGCGGGCGCAGGAGATCGCGCTCGAGAACAACCTGCCGTGCATCTACCTCGTCGATTCCGGCGGGGCCAACCTGCCCCATCAGGCCGAGGTCTTCCCCGACAGGGACCACTTCGGCCGGATCTTCTTCAATCAGGCCAACATGAGCGCCCGGCGCATCGCCCAGATCGCCTGCGTCATGGGATCGTGCACCGCGGGCGGCGCCTACGTTCCGGCGATGTCGGACGAGACGGTGATCGTGAAGGAGCAGGGCACCATCTTCCTCGCCGGTCCGCCGCTGGTAAAGGCGGCGACGGGTGAAGTCATCTCCGCCGAGGACCTGGGCGGCGGCGATCTCCATTCGCGCAAGTCGGGCGTGACCGACCACCTGGCCGACAACGACGAACACGCGCTGACGATCGTGCGCGACATCGTCAGCCATCTCGGCCCTGAGCACATGCACGACCTGCGCCTGCAGGAACCGCGCCCGCCCAAGTACGATCCGGAGGAACTCTACGCGGTGATCCCCGAAGACGTACGCGCGCCCTACGACGTGCACGAGGTGATCGCCCGCGTCGTCGACGGCAGCGAGTTCCATGAGTTCAAGGCGCTCTACGGCAGTACGCTGGTCTGCGGCTTTGCGCATATCCACGGCATGCCGGTGGCGATCCTTGCCAACAACGGCGTGCTGTTCTCCGAGAGCGCACAGAAGGGTGCGCACTTCATCGAACTGGCCTGCCAGCGCAAAATCCCGCTGCTGTTCCTCCAGAACATCTCGGGCTTCATGGTCGGCGGCAAGTACGAGGCGGAAGGTATCGCCAAGCACGGCGCCAAGCTGGTCACCGCCGTGGCGACGGCCAGCGTGCCCAAGATCACCGTGTTGATCGGCGGGTCCTTCGGGGCGGGCAATTACGGCATGTGCGGCAGGGCCTACGCCCCGCGTTTCCTGTTCACCTGGCCCAATGCCCGCATCTCGGTGATGGGCGGCGAGCAGGCGGCAAGCGTGCTGGCGACCGTCCACCGTGACGCCGACCAGTGGGACGAGCGCGAGGCCGAGGCCTTCAAGGCGCCGATCCGCCAGAAGTACGAGGATGAGGGCAATCCCTATTACGCCACCGCGCGGCTGTGGGACGACGGCGTGATCGACCCGGCGCAGACCCGTGACGTGCTGGGTCTTGCGCTGGCTGCAGCGCTCGAGGCGCCGATGCCCGAAGGTCCGCAATTCGGCGTGTTCAGGATGTAATGGCCATGATCCAGTCTCTCCTTATCGCCAATCGCGGCGAAATCGCCTGCCGGGTCATTCGCACCGCGCGCGCGCTCGGCATCCGCACGGTGGCGGTCTATTCCGACGCCGATGCCGACGCACTGCACGTTCGCGAGGCGGACGAAGCGGTCCACATCGGCCCTGCCCCCACGCGCGAATCCTATCTTGTGGGCGAGAAGATCATCGCAGCTGCCCTGCAGACCGGGGCCGAGGCGATCCATCCCGGTTACGGTTTCCTGTCCGAGAACGCGGCTTTCGCGCAGGCGGTGATCGATGCCGGGATCGTGTGGGTCGGGCCCAAGCCTTCCTCGATCACGGCGATGGGCCTGAAGGACGCTGCCAAGACGCTGATGGCCGAGGCCGGGGTTCCGGTGACGCCGGGCTACATGGGCGAGGACCAGTCGACTTCCTTCCTCGCCGAGGAAGCCCTCAAGGTCGGCTATCCTGTCCTGATCAAGGCTGTCGCGGGGGGCGGCGGCAAGGGCATGCGACTGGTCGAGAGCGAGGAGGATTTCGCCGACGCGCTGGTTTCCTGCAAGCGCGAAGCAGCGGCGAGCTTCGGCAACGACCATGTCCTGATCGAAAAGTACATCGCCAGCCCGCGCCATATCGAAGTGCAGGTCTTCGGCGACAGCCACGGCAACGTCGTCCACCTCTTCGAGCGCGACTGTTCGTTGCAGCGCCGCCATCAGAAGGTGATCGAGGAAGCCCCCGCACCGGGCATGGATGCGGCCACCCGCGAGGCGCTTTGTGCTGCAGCGGTGCGTGCAGCCAAGGCCGTCGACTACGTCGGCGCGGGGACCATCGAATTCATCGCCGACGGTTCGGGCAAGCTCTCGGCGGACCGGATCTGGTTCATGGAAATGAACACGCGCCTGCAGGTCGAACATCCGGTGACCGAGGCGATCACCGGCGTCGATCTGGTCGAGTGGCAGTTGCGCGTTGCCAGTGACGAGCCGATCCCGATGCGCCAGGACGACCTCACCATCGACGGCTGGGCGATGGAAGCGCGCCTCTATGCGGAAGACCCTGCGCGCGGCTTCCTGCCGAGCATCGGCACGCTCGAATTGCTGCAGTTCGGCGAGGCCGAAGGTGCCGAGGGCTGGGGCCGCATCGATACCGGCGTCTATGAAGGTGCGGAAGTTTCGCCGCACTACGACCCGATGATCGCCAAGGTCATCGCCTGGGGTGAGGATCGCGACGAGGCGCGCGAGCGGCTGGGCGAGATGCTCGCCGATACCGCGGTCTGGCCGGTCCGGACCAATGCCTCTTTCCTGGTCCGCGCGCTGCAGCATCCGCAGTTCGTGTCCGGCGATGTCGACACCGGCCTGATCGGGCGCGACGGCGAGGCGATGGCGCAGCCGCCGGTGCCTTCGGACGACGTGCTGCAGGCGGCGGCCAATGCCATGCTGCCAATTACCGACATGGCCGGCTTCCGCCTCAATGCTGCGCCGGCACGTGCAGCATGGTTCCTGCTCGATGGCGAGAAGGTGGAGATCGCGCTGACCGGAGAAGGCAGCGATGAGCCGGTGTCGAGCGTGCTGGTGACCGAGCAGGGGCAGGCCTGGCTGCTCTCGCCCTGGCGGCACGATGCTGCGCATGGCGCGGCCGATGGTTCCGGCGCGATCCACGCGCCGATGCCTGGCAAGGTCATCGCGGTCGACGTCGCGCAGGGCGATACCGTCACCCGCGGACAGAAACTGCTCACGCTGGAGGCGATGAAGATGGAGCACGCCCTGACCGCTCCGTTCGACGGTGTGGTCGCGAAGATCGACGTCGAGGAAGGCACGCTGGTGCAGGTCGATGCCCTGCTCGTGCAGATCGAGGAGACCGAGTAATGCCGGGCCGTTACTTCGATGAATGGCACGTCGGCGACAAGCTGACGCACCAGCCGAGCCGTACCGTCACCGAGACCGACAACCTGATGTTCTCGGCCATGACCCACAACATGCAGCCGCTGCATCTCGATGCGGAACTGGCGAGGAAGAGCGAATTCGGCCGCATCCTCGTCAATTCGACTTTCACCTTCAGCCTCGCCATCGGCCTGTCGGTTGCCGACACGACGGTGGGCACGCTCGTCGCCAATCTCGGCTTCGACAAGGTGGTGACGCCCAAGCCGACCTTCATCGGCGATACGCTCACCTGCACCAGCGAAGTGATCGAGTTGCGCGAAAGCAAGTCGCGGCCCGGGCAGGGCATCGTGGTCTTCCGCCATGAACTGACCAACCAGAAGGGTGAAGTCGTCCTGTCCTGCCAGCGCAGCACCCTGCTGAACAGCAAACCGAAGTAGCCCCCGGACTTGACACTGGCCGGCCTGTGACCAAGGCGGGTGGGATCAGGTGCGAGTGAGGGTGCGCGGGCAATGCCGATCGTGGTCGACAGGGAAGAACGGCGGGCGGAAGTGGTGTCGGTCGCCTTCGATCTCGTCGCCGAGAAGGGCATCGAAGCCCTGACCTTCCGCGAGATTGCTGCGGCAAACGGGTGCAGCACCTCGATCGTCTCGCACTATTTCCGCAACAAGAACGAACTGCTGTTCAAGGTCTATCAGGTGGCTAACGCGCGGGCGGGCGAGCGCCTGCAGGAGGCGCATGCTGCGGGACGCCCGCTGCTCGAATGCTTCGATGCGATCCTGCCCGTCGGTGAGGCTTCGCGGCGCAACTGGCGGGTGTGGCTGGCCTTCTGGTCGCGTGCGCATCTCGAACCGGCCTACCTCGAAGAACGCCGCCGCGCCGCGGAAGGCAGTCTTGCGCTTTACCGCGCGATGCTGGCCGAGCGGCTCGGCAGGCCGGAGCGCGATCCGCAGATGCAGGCTGCAGCCCGTCGCCTGATTGCCGCAGTCGCCGGGATCGGGCTGGAAGCCTGCTTCGCACCCGATGACTGGACGGTAGAGCGGATGCATGAAGTGCTGGCCGCCCAACTCAGGGATATCGGTCTCGCCGAAGGTGGCTGAAACCGGCGCGACCTGTTTAATCTGACAGTCATCATAAATAGCGATCCGGGTTAGTCTCCCCTCCAACAACAGGGCCCACCCCTGCCGCTGAAGGCAGGACCCGAAGGCGCGGCCGCAGCGATGGAGAGAGATGTGATCCGGCATGTCGTGATGATCAAGTTCAAGAAGGACGCCCCGCAGGAGAAGATCGACATCTTCCTGGAGGAGGTGAAGAAGCTCTCCCACCTGAACCGCGAAGTGCGCGACTACAGCCACGGCCTGTGCGTCAAGACGCGTTACCATTCGGGCGACTTCGACTTCGCCAACTGCTGCGACATCGACAGCTACGAGGCGATGGATCGCTACATGTCCCACTGGGCGCACTTGCGCATGACGCCGTTCCTGCCCGACATCCTGGAGAACATGATCTCCTTCGACTGGGAGATCGACTACCACGGCCCCGAATTCGACGAGAAGCTCGCCGCCGAGGAGGCCGAGCGTGAAAGGGCCCGCGTGCTCAGGCTGCATGACGATGCCGGCAAGGCCTGGGTCCCCGAAATCCGCGGCCAGACCCGCGAGCGGGCGAAGGAAATGCTGGATACGGTCGGCCTCTCGCTCTCGAGCGACGAGGAAGAGATCTTGGGATCGGTCTGGGCCCCCAACCGCATCATGTTCCAGACCCCCGACCCGCAAACCGAAGTGGCCCGCGGGACAGAGGTGAAAATCGGCATCACCGGCGACTGGCTCACCGGCCCGGCCACGCCCGAGGGCGATGGCCCCGCCTGGTAAAGAGTGCCGGGTTGGCCCGGCAAGGCATGGGAGATGGCGCGATGACCGAAATGCGCGAGGCTTACGGCGAAGTGGCGGAAAAGCTGCTCCATTTCGTCGAGGCGAAGACCACCGATCGGACCGGCTCGACCATGCAGGTGCCGGTCGAAAGCTACCTTGATCCGGAGCAGTGGCAGAGCGAGATCGACCTGATCTTCAAGCGCCTGCCGCTGATGCTGGCACTGACCATCGAGATGCCCGAAAAGGGCGACTACAAGGCGATGTCGCCGATGGGCATGCCGGTACTCCTGACCCGCGGCAGCGATGGCAAGGCGCGGGCCTTCCTCAACGTCTGTCGCCACCGGGCGATGAAGCTGGTCGATGAGGGTGAGAACGGGGGAAGGGGCAATTGCCGCGCCTTTTCCTGCCCCTACCATGGCTGGACATATGCCAGCGACGGGCGCCTGCTCGGCATTACCGAGGCCAGTACGTTCGGCGATATCGACAAGTCCACGCTCGGCCTGACCGAACTGCCCTGTCAGGAAGTGGCCGGGATGATCTTCGCGATCCTCACGCCCGGTCTGCCCATGGACGTCCCTGCGTTCCTTGGCGGCATGCTCGACGACTTCGCCGCGCTCAGGCTGGAGACATGGTACTTCCACAAGTCCCGGCCGATGCAGGGCGCCAACTGGAAAGTCGCCTACGACGGATACCTCGAAGGCTATCACTTCCAGGCCGCGCATCCCGAAACGGTCCTGCCGCGCACACCTTCGAACCGCGCCTATTACGAGGCATTCGGCCCGCACATCCGCCTCTCCTACCCGCAGCATCGCATCGTCGAGCTGAAGGACCTGCCGCGCGAGGAATGGGGCGAGCGGGAGAACCTGAACTACGACTTCATCCGCATGCTCTTTCCCAACTTCGCGATGTTTCTTGCGCCCGAGATGTGTCAGGTCGCGCAGCTCTTCCCCGGCGATGCGCCGGGGCGCAACGTCACCGTCATGAACTATATCTTCCCGACCGCCCCGGCGTCCGAAGCCGAGCGGGAGGAGCTCGACCGGATGAGCGACTTCTTCTTCGACGTCGTCGAGAAGGAGGACTATCTGATGGGCATGCGCGTGCAGCAGGGGCTGGAAGCGCAGCGCAGCGGGCACGTCACTTTCGGCCGCAACGAACTGGGCAACCAGTACTTCCACAAGTGGATCGCGCATTACCTGTCACAAGGGACAGTGCCCGAACCCTTGCTGCGCGCCGATTGATGGCGCCCGACAGAAAAAACGAGAGGCCCTGAAACCATGATCATCCTTGCCGGACACCTCAAGACGTCGCCTGATCGCGTCGATGAACTGGCCGAAACCCTGCGCGGTCTCGTTGCCGCGACGCTGCAGGAGGACGGTTGCCTCAACTACCACTTCGCCGTCGACAGCCGGGAAGAGGGCACCGTGCTCGTCTACGAGCGCTGGCGCGATGAAGAGACGCTGGCGGTTCACCTAGGGCAACCGGCGGTCCTCGGCGTCCTGGGCGCATGGGCCGACAGCATCGACACCTCGGGCGTGCGCAAGTTCGACGCCGACAGGGAACGCGGCTTCGCCGACTGACCGAGCGCGCCGCAACGCCAGAAATTACCGGGAGAAGACCGCCATGATGAACCGCCGTATCGTCCTCGAATCGCGCCCCAGCGGCGTTCCGGTCCCGGAGAACTTCCGTATCGAGGAAGTGGCGCTGCCCGAACTCGGGGAAGGGCAGGTCCTGCTGGAGAACCGCGTCTTCGCGATTGACCCGGCCGTGCGCGGGATGCTCGACGACGTGAAGAGCTACCTGCCACCGGTCCCGATCGGCGGCCTGATCCCGACCATGGTGCTGGGCCGCGTCGTCCAGTCGCGCAATCCGGATTTCAGGGAAGGCGATTATGGCCGTGCCTTCATCGGCTGGGAAACCCATTCGATTATCGCGCCCGGCAGCGTCGCCTTCGAGAACGTGCGCGTGGCCGAGGACCTGCCGCTTACCGCCTACATGGGCGCGGCCGGCTGGTCGGGCATCACGGCCTATGTCGGGCTCAAGCGCTATGGCGAGATGCGCGAAGGTGATGAAGTGCTGATCAGCGCGGCGGCGGGCGCCGTGGGATCGGTCGCGGGGCAGGTGGCCAGGCTCTCGGGCTGCCGCGTCGTCGGTACGGTCGGTTCGGACGAGAAGGCGCGGATCATTACCGAGGAACTCGGCATGGACGGCGCCATCAACTATCGCGACTGCAAGGACCTCGACGCCGAGATCGCGAAGCACTTCCCCGATGGGATAGACCTCTATTTCGACAATGTCGGCGGCGTGACGCTGGACACGGTACTACCCCGGATGAAGGCCTTCGGGCGCATTCCGGTCTGCGGCATGATCGCCAACTACAACCACCAGACCGATCCCTATCGCCTGCGCAATATCTGGCAGGTGCTGGTCAACCGCATCACCATGCGCGGCTTTCTCGCCTACGAGGCACTCGACATGCTGCACGAGGCCGAGGAGGCGCTGGCGCAGTGGATCCGCTCGGGCGACCTGATCGCCACCGAAAACGTCGCCACGGGTCTGGAAGCGACGCCCGAGGCGTTCATCCGCCTGATGTCTGGCAAGACCTCCGGCAAGACGCTCGTACGTATCGACGATAGCGTGTCGACGCTCGCCGACTGGAAGATTGCGGATCATGCCTGAAGCGGGGCTTGCCGCCCTCGTTGCCCGGGCCCGCCTGACCGATCTGGTGGCCGAATACGGCAATCTCATCGACTGGATCGAATGGGACCGGCTCGACGCGGTTTTCTGGCCCGAGGCGACGTTCGACTTCGGCATGTTCAAGGGCACCTTCGAGGAATACCGGGGCTTTGTCGCCCGGCTTGAGGAAGGCTATGCGCGCCGCCTGCACATGTTCGCCATTCCCGCGATTACCCTGGCAGGCGACCGCGCGAGGATCGACGCCGGCTCGGTCATCGTTTGCCGCACCGACGATCCGGCGCCCGGCATCGACGACACGTTCTGGGGCCGCTACCTCTTCGAAGCCGAACGCCGCGATGGCGAGTGGCGCCTGTCCGGCCTGACTTACGTGCTCAACCTGTTCGACCGCGCCGCGCGTGCAACCGATGACCGAACCGGACCGATGAACTTCGGCGACGGCCTCTCACCGACGCATCCGTTTGCGATAGGATAGGAACCGCCGCGAACCGGCAATGGCGCCTGGAGCGGGTGAAGGGAATCGAACCCTCGTCGTAAGCTTGGGAAGCTTCTGCTCTACCATTGAGCTACACCCGCGTTTCGACGAATTGGCTCGTCTGGCGCGCGCCGGGAAATCCTTTGGACTTCCACTGGGGCGGCGGGCCTAGTGCCATGGGTCTGGCCGGGTCGTCAACGGATCTCTTGCAGGTTGCTTCAACTTGGGCCGGTCATCGTTTCGGGACGCACGATGCGGTCGAAGTCTTCGGCGGAGACGGCCCCGCCTTCCACGGCGGCCTCGCGCAGGGTCTTGCCGCTTTCCTGCGCGCTCTTGGCGATCTTCGCAGCGGCTTCGTAGCCGATCTGCGGGGCCAGTGCGGTGACCAGCATGAGCGAGCGTTCGACGCCCGCGGCGATGTTGTCCTCGCGCGGTTCGAGCCCGTCGAGGAGGTGTTCGCGGAAGCTCTGCGCGGCATCGGCAAGCAGGGTGATCGACTGCAGGGCGTTGTAGGCCATGACCGGGCGATAGACGTTGAGTTCGAACTGCCCCTGGCTGTCTGCGAAAGTCAGGGTCGCGTGATTGCCGAAAACCTGGCTGCAGACCTGGGTCATCGCTTCGCACTGGGTCGGATTGACCTTCCCCGGCATGATCGAGGAACCCGGCTCGTTGGCGGGCAGGGCCAGCTCGCCCAGTCCCGCGCGCGGGCCGGATCCGAGGAAGCGGATGTCGTTGGCGATCTTGTAGAGCGAGGCTGCCAGCGTGTTGAGCGCGCCATGGGTGAAGATCAGTGCATCCTGCGCGGCGAGCGCCTCGAACTTGTTGGGCGCGGTGACGAGGGGCAGCCCGGTCGCCTCCGCGAGTTCGGCGGCGATGGCCTCGGCAAAACCCACCGGAGCGTTGATCCCGGTGCCGACTGCGGTCCCGCCCTGGGCGATGCGGCAGATGCCCGGAAGCGTCGTTTCGATCCGTTCGATCCCCGCGCGCACTTGCGCGGCATAGCCGGAGAACTCCTGCCCGAGCGTGAGGGGCGTCGCGTCCTGTGTATGGGTGCGCCCGATCTTCACGATCCGCGCCCATTGCGCGGCCTTGGCTTCCAGCACTTCGGCCATGGCGGTGAGCTGCGGCAGCAGCCTTGCGGTCAGCGCGTGTGCTGCGGCGATGTGGATGGCGGTGGGGAATGTGTCGTTCGACGACTGGCTGCGGTTGACGTGGTCGTTGGGATGGACCGGCTTCTGGTCGCCCGGCTCGCCGCCGAGCAACTGGTTGGCGCGGTTGGCGATCACCTCGTTGACGTTCATGTTGCTCTGCGTCCCCGAACCGGTCTGCCAGACGACCAGCGGGAAGTGATCGTCGAGCTTGCCCGCGATCACTTCGTCGGCGGCCGTGACGATCGCCTCGGTCAGATGCGGGTCGAGCTTGCCGAGGCGCCGATTCACGCGGGCGGCGGCGCGCTTGATCTGGGCGATGGCGTGCACGATCGCGAGAGGCATGCGCTCTCCCCCGATCCGGAAGTTCTCGAAGGAACGCTGGGTCTGCGCCCCCCACAGGCGGTCTGCGGGCACGGCGATCTCGCCCATGGTGTCGCGTTCGATGCGGGTATCTGTCATGTCGGCTCCGTTGAAGGCTGGCAGCGCTTCCCTCGGCACTCCACATGGGGATGGTGCCGGCAGTTTCATCATTTCCACTTATTCGAACATCTTGGACGATTTTATTCCGGTTATCCGTAGGGGCGGATGGGCATATATGAACGGTCGACCGGGCGGCCCCCGCTGCCCGCCGGAGACATACGATGATCGAACTGCGTCCTTTCGAAAGCCTTGGCGGTGCCAATCACGGTTGGCTCTATGCCAAGCATCACTTCTCCTTCGCCGGCTACCATGATCCGGCGCGGGTGCACTGGGGCAACCTGCGCGTCTGGAACGACGACACGATCGCGCCGGGCACCGGCTTCCCGCCGCACCCGCATGCCGACATGGAGATCATCACTTACGTTCGCGAAGGCGCGATCACCCACGAGGACAGCCTGGGCAACAAGGGCCGCACCGAGGCCGGCGACGTCCAGGTGATGAGCGCGGGCACCGGCATTCGCCATTCGGAATACAACCTGGAGGATGTGACCACGAAGATCTTCCAGATCTGGATCATCCCCACCCGCAGCGGCGATGCGCCGAGCTGGGGCGCGCGGCCCTTTCCCAAGGGCGAGCGTTCGGGCCGGTTCGTCACCCTGGCCTCGGGCTATGACGGCGATGGCGATGCCCTGCCGATCCGCACCGATGCGAGGGTCGTGGCGGCAACGCTCAAGGCCGGCGAGACGGCCGAGTACCCGCTTGGCCGCGACCGCAAGGCCTATCTTGTTCCCGCGACCGGCCAGGTCCGTGTAGAAGGAGGCGAGAGTGACGGAGTCGAAGCGCGCGAACGCGATGGCGTTGCCGTGAACGATGTCGAGGTCCTGCGCGTTACGGCGCTGGACGACAGCGAGATCGTCCTGGTCGACGCGGCCTGAAACCGATGAGAGAGGCGGGCGTGCATGGCGCGCCCGCCGATCCCCGCAGTTCCTGAGGAGAGTGCCCATGTCCATCCGTTCCACTGACGTCGAAGGCGTCGATTCCGTCATCCTTCCGCCGGTTCGCGACCTTGGCGACGGCTTCAAGGTCCGCCGCGCGCTGCCTTCCGCCCACCGCCGCATGGTCGGCCCGTTCATCTTCTTCGATCAGATGGGACCGGCCGCCTTCGACAGTGGCGAGGGCCTCGACGTGCGCCCTCACCCGCATATCGGCCTCGCGACCGTGACCTACCTGCTGGAAGGCGAGATCCTGCACCGCGATTCGCTGGGATCGCTGCAGCCGATCCGTCCCGGCGAGGTCAACTGGATGACCGCGGGCAGCGGCATCGTCCACTCCGAGCGCACCTCCGATGCGGTCCGCGCCAGCGGCGGCAAGCTGTTCGGCCTGCAGACCTGGGTCGCTCTCCCGCTCGACCGCGAGGAAGTCGATCCCGATTTCGCGCACTACAAGGCGGACCAGATCCCGGTGACCGAGGATGGAGGCACCCGGCTGACCCTCGTCGCCGGCACTTCGGACGGGCTGGTCTCTCCGGTGAAGACATTCTCGGACATGGTCTATGCGGACATCGTCATGGCCGAAGGCGCGCGCTACCAGGTCAAGGCCGAGCATATAGAACGGGCGGTCTACGTCGTGTCCGGCGAGGTCGAGGTGATCGGGCAGACGGGTTCCTTTACCACTGGCGAACTCGTGATCTTCCAGCCGGGCGCGGAAGTCGTGCTCAAGGCCAGGGGCGCGGCGCGGCTGATGCTGCTGGGCGGCGAGCCGTTCCCCGAAGGGCGAAATATCTTCTGGAACTTCGTGTCCTCCTCGCGCGACCGGATCGAGCAGGCCAAGGAAGACTGGAAGGCGCAGCGCTTTGCCCCCGTCCCGGGCGAAACCGAATTCATCCCTCTTCCGGCCTGACCGCCGCACACCGCAAGGGAGCATTGCACATGGCACATGGAACTGCCCGCATCGGCCGCGATCGCTATCATACCGAGATCGAAGTGAGCGGCCACGCTCTCGTGGCGGACGAAGGAGCCGGGCTTGGCGGCGCCAACTCCGGACCGGCGCCCTACGACTACATCCTGGCCGGGCTCGGTGCCTGCACCGCGATCACGCTGCGCATGTATGCGGACCGCAAGGAATGGCCGCTCGAATCCGCCGATGTCGACCTGCGGCTGGTGGGCGGCAAGGAGGGGGCGCATATCGAGCGTACCCTGACGCTGACCGGCGCGCTGGATCAGGAACAGCGTGCGCGGCTTGCAGACATCGCGGAGCGCACGCCCGTGACGCTCACGCTCAAGAACGGTATCGGCATCACGACCACGCTGGCCTGACCGGCGGCGCGCTGAGGAGCAGATCATGGCTGCAAGGGCATTCGATTTTACCGGAGCCAATGGACATCGCCTGTCGGGCCGCCTCGATGTGCCCGAAGGCCGGGCGCGGGCCTGGGCGATCTTCGCGCATTGCTTCACTTGCGGGAAGGACAACCTGGCCGCAGTGCGGGTCGGCCGAGCACTCGCGGCGCAGGGCATCGGCGTGCTGCGCTTCGACTTTGCCGGCCTCGGCGCCAGCGAAGGCGAATTCGCGGCTTCGAAGTTCAGCGCCGACGTGGCCGACCTGATCGCCGCCGCCGAAGTGATGACGGGCGAGGGCATGGCGCCTTCGCTGCTGATCGGTCACAGCATGGGCGGCGCGGCGGCGATTGCCGCTGCGGGCGAGATCGCCTCGGTGCGTGCCGTGGCGACGATCGGTGCGCCGTTTTCGCTGCAGGTGGCGATGCACCATTTCGGCGACGAGGCGCTCTCCGCGCTGGAGCGTGACGGGGAAACAGATGTCCACCTGGCCGGGCGTCCGTTCCGCGTGGGCAAGGCGATGGTCGAGGAACTGCGCGCAACCGACCTCGGCGCAGCGCTCAAGGCCCTGCGCAAGCCGCTGCTGATCATGCACGCTCCGCTGGACGATACGGTGCCGCTGGCGCAGGCGACCAGGATCTTCACTGCGGCGCTGCATCCCAAGAGCTTCGTGACGCTGGACGATGCCGACCACCTGCTGACGCGCAAGGGCGATGCGGATTATGTCGCCGGCGTCGTGATGGCCTGGGCGGCGCGCTATCTGGACCTGCTGCAAGCGGTTCCGGCACCGCGTCCCAGCGAGGACGTGCTGGCCGAGGAGACCGGCGCGGGCAAGTTCCAGCTTGCGATTTCGGCGGGCGGAGCGCGCTTCCTGGCCGACGAGCCGCGCAATGTCGGCGGACTCGGCTCGGGTCCTTCACCTTATGATCTGCTGTCTTCGGCGCTGGCGGCGTGCACGACGATGACGCTGCGCCTCTATGCCGACCACAAGGGGCTGCCGGTCACGCGCATCCGTACGGCTGTCGGCCATCGCCGTGAGACCGGGCAGGCGCAGCCCGATGTCTTCACCCGCCGCATCGCCATCGAGGGCGAGATCGACGCCGATCAGCGCCAGCGCCTGCTGGAAATGGCCGAGCGCTGCCCGGTACATCGCACGCTCGAGAAGGGCGCGCGCTTCGACACGGTGATCGGTGAGCCGCCCGCGGCGGCCGAACCGGAATCGGCCCATGCGGCCGACATGCAGGTGGCGGTGGACGCCCGGGACTGATGCCCGGGCGTTCCGTTCAATCGGCTTCGGTCAGTCGAGCAGTTCGCGGCGCAGCTTGGCGAAGTCCGCGTCGGTCAGCCCGACTTCCTGCTTCAGGTAGCCTTCGGTACCGCCGTACTGCCGGTCCAGATAGGTGAAGAACTGGGCGAGGTGCGAGGCCCCGCTCGGCGTGTAGAGCGGCTGTACGACGTGCCGCTGCTTCTCGTCACCGGACATGTACATCGCGACGATGGGGTTGTTCGGATAGTCCTTCGGATCGACCTTGGGCATCTCGAATTGCGGGCGGCGCAGCGCGGTCGAGAGGTGATAGTCCTTGAGGATCGTCTCGCGGTCGACGCCCAGCAGGTCGTAGATCAGCGCGGTGGCGATCCCCGTGCGGTCCTGCCCGGCCGAGCAGTGGTAGATCACCGCGCCCTCGTCTGCCAGCAGGCGGCGGAACAGCGCCCGGAACTGGGGCACGAGCATCTTCTCCATGCCCTTGTAGGTGTTCTCGCCATCGCCGGCACCATAGGCCGCCAGCAATGGCTTGAGCGAATAGTCGTTGGCAAGGAACAGGGCGCCGGTGCGATCGTCGACCAAGTCGGGTGCGACTTCGCGTTCCTCGAGGGAGCGCAGGTCGACGACGCTGTCGATGTGCAACTGGTCGATCAGGGCATAGTCGGCATCCGAAAGCAGGGGCATGGCGCCCGAGCGGAACGCCTTGCCCCAACGGACCTGATGGCCGTCCTTCGTGACGTAACCGCCGATATCGCGGAAATTGCTGCCTTGCTGCAGCGGCAGCACGCGCTCGGCAACGACGGTCGAATGTCCGCCTTCGCCAAGGAGGATGACGTAGCGATGCTCGTCGGCGGGGATCGCCAGCTTGACCTTGCGGTCCTTGCCGGTGGCGGTGACGCGCCGGTCGCCATCGTCGACGGTCGTGTCCGCGCTGATCCAGACCGAGACCGGGGCCACATCTCCCCGATCAAGCTCGACGGTCTGCGCATCGAGACGGGTGAGGGTCGCCATCTCCCGCGCCGACGCGGGAGAGGATGCCAGCACGGCAATCGTGGCAATAAGGGCGGTGCAGGTGGTGTAACGCATGAGGATGTGTTTCCCGATCAGAAGCCGAAGCGTACGCCGAAGAGGTAGCGCGAACCGATGCGCTCGACTTCGGTCGGCATTGCCTGGGTGCCGGCATAGGCGATGTACGTTTCGTTGGTGAGGTTGGCGAGGTCCGCGAAAACCGTGAAGTTCTCGTTCACCGCATAACGCAGCGAGACGTCGAGGTTCTCGTAGCCCTTGCGGTGTTCGCCGCTGCCCATGCCGCCCAGCGTGTCCAGCCAGTCCGAACGCCACTGGTAGCTGACGCGGCCCGAGAAGCCGTACTTTTCATAGAACAGAGAAGCGTTGGCGATCTTCTTGGACATGCCCTGGAAAGGGATTGCCTTCTGCGTCGGGGTGTCGAAGTCGCCGTCGAGCAGGGTCAGGTTGCCCTGGAAGCCGAAGCCGTCAAAGGGCGCAGGCAGGAAGTCGAACTGCTTTTGCGCGTTGAACTCGACACCGTAAAGCTTGCCATGCTTGCCGTTGAAGGTGCCCTTGAGCAGGTAGTTCGAACGGTCGGTCCCGCCGAAGCTGTAGAAGTCGGAGCCGACCGGCTGCTTGCTGGAGTACAGCACATTGTCGACCCAGCGGGAGAAACCTGCAACCGAGAGCAGGCCATTGCCCGGCAGGTAGTATTCGACGCTGGCGTCGAGGCCCCAGGTGTATTCGGGCTTGAGCAGCGGGTTGCCGCCGGAGATTTCGCCGGGCGAAGTCGTATCGTTGATCGAGGCGCCGACGCGGATCGCGCCGTAGGCCGGGCGCGATATGCCGCGCTGGCCGGCAAGGCGCAGGACCAGGTCGTTGGTGGCTTCGTACTTGAGGTTGAGGCTCGGGAAGAAGTCGGTGCGGTTCTTGTGGAAGGTGAGCGGCGTATAGGCGCCGTTCGAGAGGACCGAGCCTGAATTGTCGAGCACGTAGTTCTCTACCCGCAGGCCGGCAATCGCGGTCAGCGCACCGGTTTCCAGCTTGGCCGAGACATAGCCCGCTAGCGTCTTTTCACGCTGGGCGTAGCGGTCGCTGGCCGGAATGTCCTTGGCCGGATCGTAGAGACCGGCGGCCTCGAGCTTGCCGAGCAGGCTGTCGATGTCACGGCGCATGGCGACGTTGTCGACGTAGTTGAAGTTCAGGCCGAGCGGAAAGTCGGTGTCCCAGGCCTTGTCGGTGACGTAGCTGTTCACGTCGAAGGGCTGGCCGACTACCGAACCGAGCGCGCCGATCGCCGCGATGTTGGAGAACGAGAAGTTGTTGCCCGCGATGTCGCGGTCGGCAAAGAGCCCGCCCGCCGCAAGCGTGAGCGCGCCCATTTCCTTGGCGACGTCGACCTTGGCGGTATAGCTGTCCGAGACGGTCTTTTGCCGCGCGGCGATCATGTAGGCGCGTCCGGTCGAGAGGCTCGCCTGGTTGAATGCACCGCCGGTCAGCGAGACGATCGGGAAGTTCGGATTGCTGTTGTCGTACGTGAACGAGAGGTTGTTCGCGCCGGTTGTCGAGGACTGGACCAGCGGCAGGTAGCTGCTGTTGTCGGTGCGGGTGTAGTTGAGCTTCACTGCGGCGGTGAAGCCGTCGAAGTCGTCGTACTCGCCGCCGATCGTGCCGATGTAGTTGCGGTTGCGATATTCGCCGTAGTTGAAGCTGCCGCGCATCGGCACGCCGGTCAGGTCGCCCGAGGCCTGCGTGCGGGTGCCCGAGGCAGCCTTTTCGAGTTGCAGCTCGTACTGGTTACGCTGCTCGTCGTCGTTGAACTCGGAGAAGATTGCCTTGGCGTAGATGCGCTGGCCGGCTTCCGGGCTGTACTCGACGGCGCCGAACAGGCCGTTGTTCCAGCGTTCGAGCTCGTACTGGCGGATGTCGAACTCGGTCGGGCCCTTGGCATCATAGGCACCCACTTCGCGGTTGTCGGTAAGCTGCTTGCGGCGATAGTGCGAACCGCCCAGCACGAAGCCGAAAGTATCGTTGGACCAAGACAGGCGCAGCGAGCCCTGACGCTGTTCGCCCCCGCCCAGGCCCATGAACCCGTAGCCGAGATCGCCCGACACATGCAGGCCGCGCTGCTCCATCGGCGAGTAAGTCCGCAAGTCGATCGTCGAGACGATGGCATCGGCCTGCATGTCCGAGGTCAGCGACTTGTTGACCACCATTTCAGAGAGCATCACCGCCGGGATCGCGTCGAAGCGATAGGCGCGGGTGTCACCGCCTTCGTCGACGCCGACCATCGGGATGCCGTCGATCGAGACGGAGGTCCAGCGGTTGGGCGCGCCGCGCACCTGGATGTAGCGCTCCTGTCCCTGGTCGCGCTGCACCGCGACGGCGGGCAGGCGGGCCAGCGCGGCTGCGGCGTTCTGGTCGGGGAAGCGACCCACGGCGTCGGCCGCGGCGATGTCGGAGAGGTTGTCGGCCTTGCGCTTGGCTTCGACCGAGGCCTGCTGCGAGGCGAGGATGGTGCCGGTGACGATGATGGTGTTGCCGATTTCGCCGCCCGGGATCATGTCGTCCTGCGGCGCCACCCCTGCTTCGGCAGCGGCAAGGTCGGCCGCGCCGGATTCCGCCGCCTGGGCCACGCCGGCCAGGGACACGGCGATGGCAAGCGCGCTGGCAAGGCCCGCCGCGCGGTACGAAAGGTATTTCATCTGGTGGATTTCCCCTGAAGTGATCTGTCTTCGGGGCGGCGCCTAGGAGGGGTTTGTTACAGGGGGTGAAAAGTTCAGGGACAGTTCGGTTTCAGAATTATATTATAATTATGACAAACGCCGATCGCGTGGAGGCCTTTTTACCCATCATTATCGTGATTTATCAGTATTTTAATGTCACGAAACCGGCTCGGTGCCGAGGCGGAAGCGTGCGGCCTTCGCGTTAAATTGATGTCTACTGCAAAAATGTGATGCCCATCGCCGAATGGCGCGGAACAGGTTGAAAGCCTGCCGCGTCCGGCGCAGTATCGCGCCCTTCATGCAGCAGTCCACGACACTCCTAACCATCGATACGCCCGGCCGGGGTCTTACCGAAATCACGCATGCCGTGGCCGACTGGCTCGGCGGGCACGACGTGGGAGAGGGCCTGCTGACACTGCTGTGCCGCCACACTTCGGCCTCGCTGCTGATCCAGGAGAATGCCGCGCGCGAAGTGCGCCGCGACTTGCTCGACTGGCTGGAGCGGCTGGCGCCGGAAGGCGATCACTATGCCCATGACGATGAAGGGCCGGACGACATGCCCGCGCACTTGCGCGCGACGCTGACCGGCGTGAACCTGTCGATCCCGGTGATCGGGGGGAGGATGGCGCTGGGCACGTGGCAGGGCATCTACCTTGCCGAGCACCGCCGCATGCCGCATCGCCGGCAGGTGGCGATCCACCTTCTGGGACAATAGCCGAATGGAGCCGACACCCATGGCCAGCGATGCATCACCCGAAGCCGCACAGGGCGGAGATCTTGTGCGTCGGCATCGGCTCTCGACGCGCATCTGGCACTGGATCAATGCCGTCACCCTGCTCGTGATGCTGATGAGCGGGCTGATGATCTTCAACGCCCACCCGCGCCTCTACTGGGGCGAATACGGGGCGAACTTCGATCGGCCCTGGCTCAAGATCGGCACCCTGCAGAACACGAGGACCGGAGAATACAGCGGTTTCCTGCAAGTCGGCGACGAACGGATCGACACCACCGGCGTGCTTGGCCTGTGGCAGGACAGCAATGGCCGCCAGCAACGCTATGCCTTTCCGTCCTGGGCGACGATCCCTTCGCGCTACAGCCTCGCCGGTGCGCGCATCTGGCACCTTGCCTTCGCCTGGGTGCTGGCGCTGGGACTGCTGGCCTATCTGGTCCGGTCGCTGGTCAACGGGCACTTGCGGCGCGACATCCACATCACCCGCCGGGAATGGAGCCCACGCCACTTGTGGCATGATGTGAATCAGCACGCGCGGCTGCGGTTCCCGAAGGGCGCGGCGGCGCTGCGCTACAATGCCCTGCAAAAGCTCGCCTATGCCGGGGTCCTGTTCGTGCTGTTGCCGCTGATGATCGTCACCGGCCTTGCCATGTCGCCGGGCACCGACGCCTGGGCACCGATCGTCACCGAACTGTTCGGGGGGCGGCAATCGGCGCGTTCGGTCCATTTCATCTGCGCCTTCCTGCTTGTGGTTTTCTTCGTCGTCCACATGGTCATGGTCGTGCTGGCCGGGCCCATCAACGAAGTCCGTTCGATGATTACCGGCAAGTACCGGCTGCCGAAGGAGAAGGGCCAATGAGCCGCAAGCTGATCCTCTCGCGCCGCACGCTGATCCGCACCGGCGTGGTCGGCACCGGCGGCCTGCTCCTGTCGGGCTGCGACAAGCTGTTCGAGAATCCGACCTTCCGCTCCGTACTGGAAAGCGGCGAGGACCTGCACAAGGCCAGCCAGCGGGCGTTGGGTCGCAATGCCCTGGCGCGCGAGTTTTCCGTTGGCGACATGTCGCCGGTCTTCCGTGCCAACGGCAGCCGCGAAGGCGCGGGCGGGGAATACCGGCAGCATCTGGCGCAGGGCTTTGCGAACTGGTCGCTCAAGGTCGACGGGCTTGTCGAGCGGCCGCTGGCGATCCCGCTGACCGCACTCAGGCAATTGCCGCAGCGCAAGCAGATCACGCGGCACGACTGCGTCGAGGGGTGGAGCGCGATCGGCCAGTGGCAGGGGCCGCGCCTTGCCCATGTCCTCGATCTCGCGCGGCTGAAGCCGCAGGCGCAGTATATCGTCTTCCACTGCGCGGACCTCTATCGCGGGCGGCCCTATTACGAATCCATCGACCTTGTCGATGCGTTCCATCCCCAGACGATCCTGGCCTGGCAGATGAACGGCAAGCCGCTGGAGCAGCAGCACGGTGCCCCGCTGCGCCTGCGCGTCGAAAGGCAGCTCGGCTACAAGCACGCCAAGTTCGTCACCCGCATAGAGGCGCGTGCGTCGCTGGAAGGACTCTACGGCGGCAAGGGCGGCTATTGGGAGGACCAGGGCGCCTATGCCTGGTATGCCGGAATTTGACGCCTTGGCCCGTGACGAATTGAGGCATGGGCCTATCCGTGCGTCTTCCCAAGCAGAGACCCCTTGAGGCCGCAGGCCCCCCGGGGATGACTTCACCCGTTCACAGGAATGGCCCCCAGCAGTGATTTCCGCTCTCGACCTGTTTCGCATCGGCCTTGGCCCATCGAGTTCCCACACCGTCGGGCCGATGCGCATTGCGACCGCGTTCCTCCTAGACCTGCGCGAGCGCGGCCGATTGAGCGAGGTGGCGCGGGTGCGCATCGGCTTGCAGGGATCGCTGGCGCTGACCGGGCAAGGGCACGGCACACCCGATGCGTGCATCATCGGCCTGTGCGGCTTTCGCCCGGAGACCGTCGATCCCGAGGCAGCCTATGCAGCCGTCGCCGCCGTGCGCGAAACGGGCCGGGTATCCCTGCTGGGCGAGCACGAGATCGGCTTCGCCCCGCAGACGGACCTCGTGCTCGACTTCGCCTGCATGCCCGACCTGCATCCCAACGGGATGGTGCTCTGCGCCTACGATGCGGCCGGTGCGAAGATCGCCGAAGAGGATTTCTACTCGACCGGCGGCGGGTTCTTTTCCAGCCGCGCGCAGCTTGAGCAGACGGCGCGCAACGACGAGCTGATTTTCGGCCCGCCGGTGCGCCTGCCTTTCGGCTCCGGAGCGCAGCTGCTGGAAATCTGCGCACGTGAGAACATGGCGATCTGCGAGGTCGTGCTGGCGAACGAGGCGGCCTGGCGTCCGGAAGATGAGACGATGGCGGGCCTCGATGCAATCGCCCAGGCGATGAACGCCTGCATCGATCGCGGCCTGTCGCGCGAGGGGCAGTTGCCCGGCGAACTCAAGGTCCGCCGCCGCGCCCGCTCGATCCACCAGAACCTGATTGCGCGCCCGCAGGACAACCAGGCCGAAACGCTGATGGACTGGCTCAACCTCTATGCCATGGCGGTGAACGAGGAGAACGCCTCGGGCGGCCGGGTCGTCACCGCGCCCACCAATGGTGCGGCAGGCATCATCCCCGCGCTGCTGCGCCAGTACTGCAGCGAGGGCAGCAGCGCGGTGGCCGTCAAGGCGCGCCGCTACCTGCTGACGGCTGCCGGGATCGGCATGCTCTACAAGCAGCGCGCCTCGATTTCGGGCGCGGAGATGGGCTGTCAGGGCGAGGTCGGCGTTGCCTGCTCGATGGCGGCCGCAGGGCTTGCGGCGGTCTGGGGCGGCACGCCCGAACAGGTCACCGCTGCGGCAGAGATCGGCATGGAACACAACCTTGGCCTCACCTGCGATCCGGTCGGCGGGCTCGTCCAGATCCCGTGCATCGAGCGCAATGCCATTGCCGCGGTCAAGGCGGTCAATGCCGCCAAGCTCGCGCTGCACGCAGGCGAAACGCCGCGCGTCTCGCTCGACCAGGTGATCGAAACGATGCGCCAGACCGGCGTCGACATGTCGAGCAAATACAAGGAGACGAGCCAGGGCGGGCTCGCCATCAACGTCGTGGCCTGTTGATCGCGCCGGACTGGACCCCTTGTCCGTTTCGGATAGGACCTTTCCCATCGCGCAACTTTAGTTCACGATCCCGCAATTGAGCCCGTCGATCTGCAGAACGGGGCAAAGACGTCGCAAGGCGGCAAACAGGGGAAAGCCAGCGAATGACGATCTTGAATATGGGGGCGGCTGCGGTTCAGCAGGATACCGGCCTGATCGACCGCATTACCAACATCTCGGACTTCATCTGGGGCGGCACCTGGGACGGCGCTGTCGTCCTGCCTTTCCCGCCGATGGTCATCGTTCTGCTGGGCGTCGGCCTCTACATGATGATCGGCCTGCGCTTCTATCCGTTGCGCAAGCTGGGCAATGCCTTCGCGGGGCTTTTCCGCGGGCGCAAGGGCGCCGGATCGGGTGAAATCAGCCCGTTCGCCGCGCTTTCGACCGCGCTGTCCGGACAGGTCGGCACCGGCAACATGGCCGGCGTCGCCACTGCCCTTGCCCTGGGCGGCCCGGGCGCGATCTTCTGGATGTGGGTTACCGCACTGATCGGCATGGCGCTGGCCTTTGCCGAAGGTTCGCTGGCGATCCGGTTTCGCGAGAAGTCGCTGGAGGGCTACTGGCGCGGCGGCCCGATGACCTACATCGTGCGCGGGCTTGGCCCGAAGTGGACCTGGCTTGCGGTCATCTTCTGTATCGGCACGCTGATCTCGACGATCATCACCGGCAACGCGATCCAGGCCAATGCAGTGGCCGATGGCATGAACGAACTGTTCGGCATCGACGAATGGCTCGGCGGCCTGATCGCCGCGATCGCCGTCTTCGTCGTCATCATCGGCGGCATCAAGTCGATCGGCGCCGTGGCAGAGAAGATCGTGCCGTTCATGGCCGGCACCTACATTCTCATGGCCCTCATCGCGATCCTGCTGGACATCAAGGACATCCCTGAAACGTTCGGGCGCATTTTCGGCGGTGCCTTTTCGGGTCAGTCGGCGGTCGGCGGTTTCGTCGGTGCCGGGATCATGCTCGCCCTGCGCGCCGGCGTCGCGCGCGGCCTGTTCTCCAACGAGGCCGGGCAGGGCACCACCCCGATGGCCCACGCCGTCGCCCAGACCGACGACCCGGAAGTGCAGGGCCGCATGGCGATGATGGGCACTTTCATCGACACCATCGTCATCTGCACCATGACCGCGCTGGTGATCCTCACCGTCGAAGGCAACTTCACCGGCGGCGGACATGCGGTGAAGCACGCCTGGCAATCGGACCTGACCGGCTTCGCGATGACTTCAGGGGCCTTTGCCGCCGCTTTCCCGGTACAGGTCGGGGGGCTTGCGATCGGCAGCATCATTGCCTCGCTGGCGCTGATCCTCTTCGTCTTCTCGACCCTGCTGACTTTCAGCTACTACGGCGAGCGCGCGATCACCTTCCTTTACGACAAGGTGCCGGGCGCCAGTGCGCGGGGCGAGAAAATCCTGCACTACATCTGGCGCGTGCTGTGGTGTCTCGCCGTGTTCATCGGCGCGAGCCAGCCGCTTCAGCTCGTCTGGCGCCTGGGCGACATCGCCAATGCGACGATGGCCGTGCCCAACCTGATCGCGCTGGCGGCGCTGTCGGGCGTGGTGTTCAAGCTCGCCCGGGGCGACAGGAACGCCGGCCGCGATCACCACGTCGCAATGCGCGAAGAATAACGGGGAGGCCGCCCTGCGCGCGTTCGGCGCGATCAGCCGACCAGACGCAGGGCGGTTTCCGTCTCGCGCACCGCGCGGGGCTGGTCGGGCCAGATGCCGCGGGTATCGTAGACCAGCTTGTTCGCCCGTTCGGCCAACGGCACGACGCGGAAGACGTCGTGGTCGACCAGAACGATCAGGATGTCGCAGGCTTCCAGCGCATCGTCGATGTCGATCTGGCGCACCCCGGTGTCGGTAAACTCGATCGGCAATTCGGCGGCATAGGGCTCGACGATGTGGATGCGTTCCCCGAACCTGCGGGCAAGGCGGCTGGCGACGAAACGCGCCGGACTTTCGCGGAAGTCGTCGATGTTGGCCTTGAAGGCAAGGCCGAGGCAGGCGACTTTCGCACCCGGATGCGCTTCCACCAGTGCTTCGGCCTTGGCGATCACGTGGTGCATCTTGCCGTCGTTGACGCCGCGCGCGGTGCGGATCAGCGGAGTCTCCTCCGGAGCACCGTGGACGATGAACCAGGGGTCGACGGCGATGCAGTGGCCGCCCACGCCGGGACCGGGTGACAGGATGTTGACGCGCGGATGCCGGTTGGCGAGGCGGATCACTTCCCACACGTCGAGGCCCATGCGGTCGGCGACGATGGACAGTTCGTTGGCGAAGGCGATGTTGACGTCGCGATAGGCGTTCTCGACCAGTTTGGTCATCTCCGCCGAGCGCGCATCGGTGGTGACGCATTCGCCGCGCACGAAGCGCTTGTAGAAGGCCAGCGCCTTGCGCGCGCAGCGCGGGGTGATGCCGCCGATCGAGCGGTCGTTGTTGGTCAGCTCTTCCAGAATGCGGCCGGGCAGTACGCGCTCCGGGCAGTAGGAAATCGAGATGTCGGGGATCTCGCCGGTCAGGCCGGGAATCTTCAGGTCAGGGCGCATCTCGGCGATCAGGTCGCGCAGTCGCTCGGTGGTGCCGACCGGCGAAGTCGATTCCAGGATGATGACGTCACCCTGCTTGAGCACCGGGGCGATCGTGCGGCCGGCGGACAGGACATAGGAAATGTCGGGCGCGTGATCCTTGTCGAAAGGCGTGGGCACGGCGATGACGAAGACGTCCGCGGGCGCCACTTCGGTCGAGGCGGAAAGCAGCCCGCGCGAGACGACACCGTGGACGAGACCGTCGAGATCGACTTCCTCGATGTGGATTTCGCCGCGGTTGATCGTGTCGACGACCTTCTGCGAAACGTCGAGGCCCAGGACGCGGCATCCGGCGCGGGCGATCACGGCGGCGGTGGGAAGTCCGATATAGCCCAGTCCGACGACGCAGACGTCAGGCTTCTTGTCCGATTTCATTCGCTAGCAGCTCCACGATTCGGCGCGCGGATTGCCCGTCCCCAAAAGGATTGTGGGCGCGCGCCATGGCCTCGTAAGCCACGGTATCGTCGAGCAAGGTTGATATTTCGGTAACGATCGTCTCGGCCGAAGTTCCGACGAGTTTCGCGGTTCCAGCCTCCACGCCCTCGGGGCGTTCGGTAGTCTCGCGCATGACCAGGACGGGCTTGCCCAGCGCCGGGGCTTCCTCCTGCACGCCGCCGCTGTCGGTCAGCATGATCTCGGCGATATTGAGCAGGCGCGCGAAGTGCGGGTAGTCGAGCGGCTCGATCAGGGCGACGTTGTCCAGCCCGGAGAGACGCTCGTTCATCACCCGCCGTACGTTGGGATTGAGGTGGACAGGGAAGATCACCGCCGTATCCGGACGCTCGGCGATGCGGCGGATGGCCGTCGCGATCTGCTCCATGCCTTCGCCGAAATTCTCGCGCCGGTGGCTGGTGACGCCGATGATGCGCTTGCCGGCGAACCTCGCTTCGAGGTCTGCCAGCCCGGCGGCAAGGTGCGGCTGGGCCTCGATCCGCGCGCTCACCCAGTGCAGGGCATCGATCACCGTGTTGCCCGTGACATGGACGCGCGCGGGATCGACGTTTTCCTTTGCCAGCGCCGTGGCCGAGGTTTCGGTCGGCGCGAAGTGCAGTCTGGCCATGGCCCCGATGATCTTGCGGTTCACCTCCTCGGGCCAGGGGTGATAGATGTTGTTGGAGCGCAGTCCCGCCTCGACATGATCGACCGGCACCTTGCGGTAATAGGCGGCGAGCGCGCCCGACATCGCCGTCGCGGTGTCTCCCTGCACGATCACGCGGTCCGGCTTCACCTGGTCCATGACCTTGCCGATGCCGGTCAGCAGGCTTGCGGTCAGCGCGTCGAGCGTCTGGTCGGGCTGCATCACGTCGAGATCGTGGTCGGGCACGATCCGCGCGATGTCCAGCACCTGGTCCAGCATCTGCCGGTGCTGCGCCGAGACGCAGACGACGCATTCGAAGCGCGGATCGGCCTTCAGCGCATGGATGACGGGGAAGAGCTTGATCGCTTCGGGACGCGTGCCGAAGATAACGAGAATGCGGGTAGGCTGGGTCATCGCGCTCCGGACTATCACCGTGTGGTTAATCATCGTCTAAAGCCGCAAGCGGCGGCGCTGCCGCGAGGCGGCCATGCCGGCCATTGTGCGACTTGACGGCCGCCGCCGCCATGGGGGCTTTCAGGGGTGACCGGATTTTAATGTCTTTTCGAGCACTTGGCGCGAAATGATACGTGCAAACGTGAGATTGAGGGTATATGATCCCAATCAGACGCTGAAGATAAAGTATTGATCGGACTTGCTGTGGGCGGGTCCTGTAAACGATACTTCTCGTTGTCTTTGGCGCGGGAGAGGTGCCTACAGTTTTTGGATAACGATAAAGAAACGGCAGCCCGATTAAGCTGCCGTTCAAGGTGTTAAGAGCCTAATGTATACACAGGCCCTTCGGGTCGCAATTGAAGTAGATCATAGGGCGCCGATTCGATCCAGTCGTAATGAAGGCGCCGTAAACTATCGCCGTTTTCCATGGGGTTATAGCCGAAGTCGGCGCAGCGCCTGCCTCAAGAGGCTGTCTGGCGCGCGATGGGTAATGCCCATGCTGCATATCGCTCCGCGGGGGCGTGCGGGCTGCTTCGGGTCGCTTCGGTTGTCTGCGCTTCTTCGTGGCTTCGCCTCGGTGGACAAATTTGCGTCGCCACTTGCCCCGAGGGCGGCCTTGGGGAATCAACCGGTCATGGCAATTCTGAGCGACAAGTGGATCCGCCAGCAGGCGCAGGAAAACGGCATGATCGAGCCTTTCGTCGAGGCGCAGCGCCGCGACGGATGCATTTCCTATGGCCTGTCCTCCTATGGCTACGATGCGCGCGTCGCGCCGGAGTTCAAGATCTTCACCAATGTCGATTCGGCCGTGGTCGACCCCAAGGACTTCGCCGCGAATTCCTTCGTCGATCGCGAAACCGACGTCTGCGTGATCCCGCCCAATTCCTTCGCGCTGGCGCGCACGGTGGAGTATTTCCGCGTGCCCAAGGACGTCCTCGTCATTTGCCTGGGCAAGTCCACGTATGCGCGTTGCGGCATCATCGTGAACGTCACGCCGCTGGAGCCGGGCTGGGAAGGGCACGTCACCCTTGAATTCTCGAACACGACGCCGCTGCCCGCCAAGATCTATGCGAACGAAGGCGCCTGCCAGTTCCTGTTCCTGAAGGGCAACGAGCCCTGCGAAACGAGCTATGCCGACCGTGCCGGCAAGTACATGGGCCAGCGCGGCGTGACCCTTCCGCGCCTGTAAGGCGCGCGCCCCGAATTCCAGTCCGAATGCAGGCCGTTTCAGATCGGGCCGGCGCGCAATAGTGTCTGGCTCTTTCGCGATTCGCCTTTCGCAACGCGTCTGACGCCCTTCCGACAATAAATTTTTTCGCAGTGCAGCGCAGGTTCCTGCCGGGGCTTCGCCTGGTCCCGCAGACGCCAGTGTTTGCGGGGCCTTGCGGTACATCTGCCGATGCTTTTTTATCCTAACTATCTAATTCGAATTATGAAGGATATGGCCGAGGGATGCAGGTCTGGCTGTTGCAAAAATTCCACGAAAAACTATGTGAAGGCGTCCAAAGCGTGAGAGCGAGGATAACCAAGCACTAGAATGTGCTTTGGAGGGTGAAGTAATTTTCGAAGAAAGTTTGAGCAAACCCGGCCACCGGGACGATCCGGAGGGCCCCAAACGAACGACCGGCGATGACCGCCTGGTGCTGAGATGTCCGCAGGCCGAAGACGGGCCCGCGATCTCGGCGCTGATTGCCGCATCGCCGCCGCTCGATACCAATTCCGCTTACTGCAACCTCCTGCAGTGCAGCGACTTCGCCGATACCTGCGTCGTCGCTGAAAGGGATGGCCAGATCGTCGGATGGATTTCCGGCTACCGGCCCCCTTCTCATCCCGAGCGAATCTTCGTCTGGCAGGTTGCCGTCGACGCTTCGGCGCGCGGCCTGGGTCTGGGCGGGCGCATGCTCGATGAACTGATTGCGCGCCCCGCCGTGAAGGGGGCGACCACGCTCACGACGACCGTGACCGAAACCAACGACGCTTCATGGGGCCTCTTCAGGGCCTTCGCGCGCCGCCATGGCGCCGAGCTGACCAAACAACCGCGCTTCGAGCGCGAGGCGCACTTCGCAGGTGCGCATGACACGGAATGGCAGGCGAGCATTTCGCCGCTGCCGTCCGCCCAATTCAACTGAACAGGGAAACACCTGAGATGATGACGACTCCCAAGCCGAGCGCCAAATCGCCCGACACCGCCATTTACGACCGCCGTGAATCCGGAGTGCGCAGCTACTCCCGTTCCATGCCGCGGCAGTTCAACCGCGCGCAGGGCGTATGGATGCATGACAGCGAGGGCGGACGCTATCTCGACTTCCTGTCGGGCTGCTCCTCGCTCAACTACGGACACAACCACCCGGTGCTCAAGCAGGCGCTCATGGACTACATCGCCAGCGACGGGGTGACCCATGCGCTGGACCTGCACACCGATGCCAAGTCCGACTTTCTCAAGACCTTCGAGGACGTGATCCTGCGTCCACGCGGCCTGGACTATCGCGCCATGTTTACCGGTCCGACCGGCACGAACGCCGTCGAGGCAGCGATCAAGCTGGCCCGCAAGGTGACGGGTCGTGAAATGGTGATCGCCTTCACCAACGGCTTTCATGGCATGACCCTGGGCGCACTGGCCTGCACCGGCAATGCCGGCAAGCGCGGCGGCGCCGGCGTTCCGCTCAACCACGTCAGCCATGAGCCGTTCGACGGCTACTTCGGCGGCGACGTCGATACTGCGGACCTGCTCGAGCAGCGCCTTGCCGACCCGTCGAGCGGCCTCGATGCCCCGGCGGCATTCCTGGTCGAAACCGTCCAGGGCGAAGGCGGCCTCAACGCCGCGCGTCCGGAATGGCTGCGCAAGATCGCAGCGCTCGCCAAGAAGCACGGCGCGCTGATGATCGTCGACGACATCCAGGCGGGCTGCGGCCGCACCGGCGGATTCTTCAGCTTCGAGGACATGGGCTTCACCCCCGACGTGGTCACCCTGGCGAAGTCGCTCTCGGGCATGGGCCTGCCCTTTGCGCTGACCCTGTTCCGCCCCGAACTCGACGTGTGGAACCCGGGCGAGCACAACGGCACCTTCCGCGGCAACAACCATGCTTTCGTCACCGCGACGGCGGCATTGCGCGAATTCTGGGCCGATCCGTCCTTTGCCGACGACATTGCCCGCCGCGGTGGCATTCTCGAGCAGCGGTTGGAACGCATTGCGCGTCGCCACGGCCTTTCGACCCGCGGTCGCGGCATGATGCGCGGCATCAACGTCGGCAGCGGCGGGGTAGCCGACAAGATTACCGGGGCCTGCTTCGATGAGGGCCTGATCATCGAGACCAGCGGCGCCTACGACGAGATCGTCAAGGTGCTTGCCCCGCTCGTCATCGACGACGCGACGCTGAATGCCGGCCTCGACATTCTCGAGGAGGCAATCGCCGAGGCGATCGCCCCTGTCGACGACGCGGACACGCGTACCGAACGCAAGCTCAACGTCGCGGCCTGAGGGGCGGCGGCCCCTCGTGGCCGACCTTCACGACGCGGCTTCACACGTAAATACCAAGGAAAACCACATGATCGTTCGCAAGCTCAAGGACATTCGCAAGAGCGACAAGCACGTCAAGTCGGAAGGCTGGACCAGCGACCGCCTGCTGCTGAAGGATGACGGCATGGGCTTCTCGTTCCACGTCACGACCCTGTTCGCCGGTGCGGAACTCCACATGCATTACCAGAACCACCTGGAAGCCGTGCTGATCCTCAAGGGTAACGGCACGATAGAGGATCTGGGTACCGGCGAGACCCACGAGCTGAAGCCCGGCGTGATGTATGCGCTCAACAACAACGACAAGCACATCGTGCGTCCCGAGACCGAGATCCTGTGCGCCTGCGTGTTCAACCCGCCCGTCACCGGCCGCGAGGTCCATGACGAAAACGGTGCCTATCCCGCCGATGTCGACGCAGAGCGCGAACCCGCGCTTTCGGACTGAACGCAGACGGGGGTAGCAATGCAGGATCAATATCCGTCGCGATGCGCCGGGCAGCCCGAACTGCTTGCGCGTCACGAACCTGTCGCGCGGCGTGCCTGGGAAACGGGTGCGCCGCTGACCGCCGAGCAGATCGAGCGGTTTGACCGGGACGGTTATCTCGTACTGGAAAACGTCTTTTCCGAAGCTGAAATAGCCGCGCTCCAGGCCGAGACGGGCCGCCTTCTCTCCAATCCCGCGGGACTGGAGGACGAAACCGTCATTGCCGAGCCGGACAGCCGCGAAGTCCGTTCGATCTTCCGGATCCATGGACAGAGCCGGATGATGGAGCGTCTGGCCGCCGACGAACGGCTGGCGGGTGTCGCCAGCTACCTGCTCGACGACGAGGTGTACATCCACCAGTCGCGCCTGAACTACAAGCCGGGCTTCAGGGGCAAGGAGTTCTTCTGGCACTCGGACTTCGAGACCTGGCATACCGAAGACGGCATGCCCGCGATGCGTTGCCTCTCGATGTCGGTGCTTCTGGCCGAGAACAATCCCCATAACGGGCCGCTGATGCTCATTCCCGGTTCGCAGCGCGTCTTCGTCACCTGCGTCGGTGAAACGCCGGAGGATCACTACAGGCATTCGCTGCGCAGGCAGGAGTTCGGTGTTCCCGACGAGTACAGCCTGGCCGAGCTTGCCCACAAGCACGGCATCGAGGCGCCCACCGGCAAGCCCGGTACGGTGATCCTGTTCGACTGCAACACCATGCATGGTTCGAACGGCAACATCACGCCGTTCCCCCGTTCCAATGCATTCTTCGTTTTCAACGCGGTGAGCAATCGCCTCGTTGCCCCTTTCGGTGCGGCCAAGCCGCGTCCCGATTTCATTGCCGCCCGCAAGGTCGAGCCGATCCGGCCGGTCTCGGGCGAACTCATGGGAGTTGCCGCATGACCGCAGCCCATAGCGTCGAAAAGATCGGCGGTACCTCGATGGCCGCCACGTCGACCGTCTTCGACAATGTCCTGATTGCAGGACGCGAAGGCGCCGACCTGTACAACCGCATCTTCGTCGTTTCGGCCTATGCCGGGATGACCGACCTGCTGCTCGAGCACAAGAAGTCGGGCGAGGCGGGGGTCTATGCCCACTTCGCCAGCAACGATGTCGAAGGCGGCTGGCAGGATGCGCTCGCCCGCGTGCGCGATGCCATGCATGAACGCAACAGGCAGATGTTCGCCAGACCCGAGAGCCTGCGCGAGGCGAACCGCTTCGTCGATGACCGCGTGGCGGCGCTCGATGCCTGCCTCGACGATCTTGACCGCCTGCGTTCGCACGGCCGCTTCTGCCTCAAGGAGCAGATGGTCACCGTCCGCGAGATGCTTGCGGGACTGGGCGAAGCGCATTCCGCGCACTCGACCGCGCTGCTGCTGCGCGACCGGGGGGTGAATGCGGTCTTCGTCGACCTGACCACCTGGAACCACGACGAGCTTGCCAGCCTCGACGACCAGATCCTCAAGGCGCTCGAGCCGGTCGACCTGTCCACGCAGATGCCGATCGTCACCGGCTACGCCGGCTGCGAAGGCGGCATGGTGCGCCGTTATGCCCGTGGCTATTCCGAGATGACCTTCTCGCGCATCGCGGTGCTGACCGAAGCGCGCGAGGCGATCATCCACAAGGAGTTCCACCTTTCCAGCGCCGATCCCAGGCTCGTCGGCACCGGCAAGGCGTGCAAGATCGGCCGTACCAACTATGACGTGGCCGACCAGCTTGCGAACCTCGGCATGGAAGCGATCCACCCGCGGGCCGGGCGCGGCCTGCGCCAGTCGGAAATCCCGCTGCGCGTGCGCAACACCTTCGACCGCGAGGACGAAGGCACGCTCATTCGCGGCAACTATGTCTCGGACAAGCCGCGCGTGGAGATCGTCACCGGCTTGCAGACCGTTCAGGCCCTGCAGTTCTTCGAGCAGGATATGGTCGGTGAAAAGGGCTACGATGCCGCGATCCTCGAAACCCTTACCAAACACGGGGCGTGGATCGTCAGCAAGAGCTCGAACGCCAACACCATCACCCATTACCTCAGCGGCATCGGCGCGGCGAAGATGGAGCGTATCGTGACCGACCTGGAGCGGGCCTACCCGGGCGCCGTGATTACATCCCAGCCGGTGGCGATGGTTTCGGCGATCGGCAGCGACCTGTCGGAGCCGGGCCTTGTGCCCCACGCGCTTTCGGCGCTGATGGATGCCGAGGTCGATGTGCTCGCAATGCAGCACCAGATCCGCAACGTCGACGTGCAGTTCATCATCAACTCGCACGATTTCGACAACGCTGTCCGTGCCCTGCACGAGGCGCTTGTCGAGGACGCCGGACGACTGGGGCAGCGCGCCGCCGCCTGATCCCGCCCAATTCAGAGCTCCGCAGGCTGGCGATCAGTCCTGCGGGGTCGGTACTTTCAGGCGGGCGATCAATCCGCCGCTCGGCGAAGCGGCGAAAGAGAGCCCGCCATGGAAGCGCATCATCAAGCGGTGTGCCATGGGAATGCCCAGGCCGAAGCCCTTCGTGTCGCGCTGACGCGCTTCGTCGAGACGGAAGAAGGGGTCGAGGATCGCCTCGAAATAGTCGGGCGGGATCCCCGGGCCTTCGTCTTCGATAAACACAGTGTGGTGTCTGTCCTCCTCCACTATCGAGACTTTCGCCCGCTCGCCGAAATGCACGGCATTTTCGACCAGGGCGCAGACAGCCAACGCCAGCGGTTCGCGGTAGGTTCGCGCGGTGGACCGGCCCTGTACCTCAATCTTCGCGCGGTCGCCGAACCCGGCGAGCACTTCGGTGAGATAAGGCGCAAGGTCGACCGTCTCGGGCTCTGCCGACAGGTGCTGCGCGCGCAGGAACCGTTGCAGCGAGGCCAGCAGGTCCTCCATTTCATCCACGCTTTCGCGCACCAGCCCGCCGATCTCCGGATCGTCGATCAGTTCGCTGGCGACTTTCTGGCGCGACAGTGGCGTGCGCAGGTCGTGGCTGATCGCTTCGAAGGAAAGCGCCTGGTCGCGCAGCAGGCGTTCGATGCGCGCCTGCATGACGTTCATCGCGTGGCCCAGGTTGCGCAAGTCCTTGGGCCCGCCTTCGCGGATCGTCACCTGCCGTCCCTTGCCGATCGCCTCGGCTGCATCGGTCAGCCGCCGCAGGGGCCGCGTCAGCAGGTGCAGCGCGCCCAGGCCCAGCGCGAGGCAGGCGAGCGTCGTCGCCAGCGTCAGTGCGGTGGCGCGCAGGGCCACCGGCCACATCGAATTGATGTCGCGTGAGCGGAAGTTCAGCCAGTCATCCTCGCCCAGCCGGATAGAACCGATAAGGTCCCGTCCGCCACCGGCCGTTCGCGTGGTCGCAAGGTTCAGCGAACGATCGGCCAGCGAGGGCTCCCATTCCACGATCCGCGCGGCAATCGCCATCAGCGCGGCATCGCCGGTCGGCGCCGCGACCAGCGGCACCGAGGCGACACGGGCGGAGAGATGCCGCGTCGTCATGCTTTCGGCGAGGCGCGCAGGATCGAGCGCGTGGACACGGTCGCTCACCACCAGCAGTTCGGCCACGCGGCGGGCATGATCGTCGCGCAGAGTCTGGCGATCGATCGCGTTGTAGAACAGCAGGCTCGCGGCCAACTGCACCAGCACAAGCACAAGGAACACGACCGCGACATAGGCTGCAAGCCGGGGAGGGACTGGGCGCGTCACTGATCTCGATCCTCTCTCGCTCTGGCCGTTCCTGCAAGCGTCCAGCGGCGCTTGTTACGTGCTCGCTTCCACCCGGCGCGGCCCAGGTCAATTACCAAGCACGGCCAGCAACGATTTGAAACCCTGTGGCCGCCAGACGCATTGCAAACGAAACCGGCGGTTGACGAGCCGCCATTTTCGCGTAAAGGCCCGGGGCTCCGGCATGTCGGGCGGTTAGCTCAGTTGGTAGAGCATCTCGTTTACACCGAGAGGGTCGGGGGTTCGAGCCCCTCACCGCCCACCACGGATCACGATCCATCACATCCCAGTAATCGTTGTGGCCCGCAGAAATCCGGGGCGCCGTCGATGGGAATGCGTCGCGCCTGACGGTCTTGGGTTCCGCGTGCCTGCGCTGCAGGCCTTGTTTTCGGTGCGTATCCGGCCAGTCGATGCGCTCTGTCCTGTGACATAGTATTTCGCGGTGTTTCGCGCTTGATTGCGAATGAGAATGATGTGCAATAAAGACCTCATGATTCATCAGCACCTGTCCCCCAACCTGATCCTTGTCCTCGCCTACCTGCTCAAGACGAAAAGCGTGGGGACGACGGCGATGATGCTCGGCATGAGCCAGCCCAGTGTGAGCCGACATCTCGCGCGGCTGCGAGAGGTCGTTCAGGACCCGTTGCTGGTGCGCACTGGCAACCGGATGGCCCGCACGGGGCGCGGGGAGGAACTGGTCGACAGGCTTTCCGACTGGGTGACAGCGACCGCTAGCCTGCTCGACGCATCGACATTCGATCCCACCCACCTTCATCGCCGCTTCCGCATAGCAACGACCGATTTTGGCGCCTGGGCAGTATGCCAGCCGGCGCTTCCGGCGATGAGGCAGCATGCGCCTTCGATGGGGCTGGACATTCTTCCGCTCGGGCATGCGCCGCATCGAAAACTGGCCGCAGGTGAGATCGATCTCGCCCTGACCGGCTTCGATCCCTCACCCGAGCAAATTCACCATGATCTGCTCTTCGAGGATTCCTTCATCTGCGTCACGCGCAAGGGCCATCCGCTGACGGAGGCGGACGATGGCGCGGTGGATGTCGACGCATTCGTTGCCTATCCCCATCTCGGCCTGTCGGTCAGCGATGCGGAACTGGATCGGGTGGCAATGGAGCTGGGAGCCGCCGCCCGTCATCGCAAGGTAGCGATGACGATCCCCTATTTTACATTGGCGCCCCAGATGCTCTTGGCGGGAGATCTCGTCATGGTCGTTCCGTCACGCGCCGCGCGGAGCTGGTGCGACAGGCCGGATCTTGCGACCCGGCCCGCTCCTGCCGTTCTGGGAACGCTCAAGTACTGGATCTTATGGCATGAACGCAGCCGACACGATCCGGCGGTGACCTGGCTTCGTACGCAGCTGATCCGGTCAGCCAGCGCCCCCCCGGGTCCGGGGTCCGGTGAATGACGGTTATTCATTCTTGAGTGTTGCGGCCTCGGGGCTTTCTCACCAGAGGCGCTAGTGCGAAGCATTCGCAATAGCAATTATTGGTGGGCAATCTTGAGAACTCTGAAATGCATGTTGCGCTCTGGCGTGGCCGCGACAGGTATCGGCATCTGCGCTTTCTCGACCGGGGCATCAGCAGCGGGAATCGATCCGGGGGCGACAAACACTTCCCAGATCGTCGTGACGGCCACGACGCGCGAACAGGAAGTCAAGGATGCGCCCGCTTCGATCAGCGTGATCACGCGCGAAGACATCGAACGGCTGCCATATCGCGAGATCACCGACGCGCTGATGGAAATCCCGGGCGTGACGGTGACCGCGGGCGAAGGCAACAGCCGCGACATTTCCATCCGGGGCATGTCTTCGCAATATACCCTGATCCTTGTCGACGGTCGGCGGCTGAGCGCGCGTGAATCGCGAACCAACGGCGGCAGCATTTCCGAGGGCGGCCTTTTGCCTCCGCTGGAATCCATCGAGCGGATCGAAGTGGTGCGCGGACCGATGTCTTCGCTTTACGGTTCGGACGCGATGGGCGGCGTGGTCAACGTCATCACCCGTGCGATCGCGACCGACTGGTCGGGCAGCCTGCGCGCCAACGGCACGATGCAGTTGGGCCGTAAATTCGGAAATCTCGGCGATGCCAACTTCTATCTCTCCGGGCCGGTCAGCAAGGGCGTCGGGCTCCAGTTGAATGGATCGGTCAACCGCCGCCAGGAGGACAATGTCGCGGGCGGGACACCCGAACGCAAGGACGAGACGATCGCCGGAAAGCTCGGCTTCGAAATCAGTCCCGAGCATCGCCTTCTCGTCGAGGGCGGCTACTATCGCCAGAAAACGACTGCCACCATCGGCAAGTCCGGCATCAGCAATCCGAGACGTCCGGAGCCTGACGGGACGCAAAGCTCGATGACCCAGAACCGCTACGTCGGATCTGTGACGCATATCGGCGACTGGGGCTTTGCCTCGTCGAACAGTTACCTACAGTACGAAAATGCGGAACATGTCGAGGGACGCAAGCGCATCGCGAATACCGTGGGGCAGTCGATCTGGTCCGTACCGCTGCCGTCGAACAACCTGACGCTTGGTGGCTACTACCGGTTTGAAGACCTGACCGATCTGACCGGTAACGGTCTCGCCGGTTCGACGCGGGTCGGAACGACACGCAGCAGCTGGGCGGTCTTCGCCGAGAACGAGCTGTCGATCCTTGACACGTTGCGCCTTACCGGCGGCATTCGCCTGGACAATGACGAGCAGTACGGAGCGCACTGGACACCGCGTGCCTACCTGGTCTGGAATGTGAGCGACGGGGTGACCCTGAAGGGTGGATACTCGCAGGGTTTCCGCGCGCCCGGACTGCGCCAGACACTCGCCGATTGGGGGCAGACGAGCCGTGGCGGCACGATCTACGGCAATCCCGATCTCGAGGCCGAGACTTCGCGCACCTTCGAGGCTGCGGCCCTCTATGACGGCGGGGGCTTTTCGGCGAGCCTCACCGCCTATGACACGCGCTTCAAGGACAAGATCACGCGTGTGACCTGTCAGGCAGCCGGAGCCTGGTGTGTCGACGAACCGCTGAGCTCGATCGGCCGCCTGCCGACAACATACGTTAACGTCGATGAAGCGCGCATTCGCGGCGTGGAACTGACTTTCGATGTGCGGCTGACGTCGACCTTGCGGCTGAATGCATCCGGGACGCTCACGGATTCCGAACAGCTCACTGGCGCCAATGCGGGGGCGGCGCTCAATGACACGCCCAAGCAGCAAGCCTCGGGCTCGCTCAACTGGCAGCCGAACGATCGCCTGAGCGCCTATGCGCGGGCCATTTTCCGCGGCAGGGAGGCCGTGACCGAGGCCCAGATCAGCGGTGAGAACACGGTTGCGCCTTCCTACACCACGGTCGATGTCGGCGCATCCTACCGTATCTCACCGGCTGTGACGGTACATGGCGGGGTCCAGAACCTCCTCGACAAGCGGGTCGACTACGATACCTATGCCTATGTGATCGATCCGGCCCGCCTGTGGATGGGCGTTACCGCCCGTTTCTGAGCACCGATTGCCCCAACCGCCCCCGTCCGGGCGCACGGGGGACGCGCTGTCCGTTCTCCATGGCCCGCCTGCGGCATGGAGAACCGGCTGGCGTGAAGGGTGGCTTTCAGGCGGACGGTGTCCCGCTTCCTGAAAGCCTACTTCGCCTCGGCGATCAGCTTGAGCGCGTCCGGGCTCGTCCAGTCGTTGCCGCCGATGTAGCGCCAGACTTCCTTGCCCTTGCTGTCGAACAGCACCGTCACCGGCAGGTTGCCGCCATACTGGAAGCCGAGGTCGCCGTTGTCGTCGACCCAGGGCTGGATGTGGTCCAGCTTGCGGCGGCGCAGGATTTCCACGGCCTTGTCCGGCTGGCCCATGTCCTGTGAGATCGGCAGGACGGCGACCCCGGTCTCGTCCTCGCGGGCGATCAGCGCGTCGAGTGTGGGCATTTCCTCGATGCAGGGCGCACACCAGGTGGCCCACAGGTTGATCAGCAGCGGCTTGCCCCTGAACGAGGCGAGGTCGAGTGTTTCGCCGGTATTGTCGACCAGCGTGATGACCGGCATCGGATCGCCCTTGTGCGAGCGATCCAGCTTTTTCGAGGCGACCTCGGCCGTTGCGGCGGTTTCCGCAGGCGCCTGCGAAGCCTGCGGTTGCGACTCCCCTTCGCTTTGCCTATCGCAGCCCGCGGCCAGCAGGGCGCCAGTAAGGACGAGACACTTGAGCGAGCGGGAAGACAGCAAGATGGGCGGCTCCAACCAGATGTGGGGCGGACGGTTCGCGGAAGGACCGTCGGCAATCATGCGCGAGATAAATGCCTCGATCCCCTTCGACAAGGCATTGTGGCGTCAGGATATCGCCGCCAGCAAGGCGCACGTCGCGATGCTGGGTGCCTGCGGTATCGTCGCGGGCGAGGACGCAGTGCTGATTTCCGAGGGCCTCGACAAGGTTGCCGCCGAGTACGAAGCGAACGGCGTGCCCGAGGACTGGGACCTCGAGGACATCCACATGACTACCGAATCGCGCCTGACCGAATTGATCGGGCCTGCGGCGGGACGCCTGCACACGGCGCGTTCGCGCAACGACCAGGTGGCGACCGACTTCCGCCTCTGGGTGCGCGATTCGATCGACCAGATCGATGCCGGCCTGGAAGCGCTGCAGGTCGCGCTCGTCACCCGCGCCGGTGAGCATGCCGATTCGATCATGCCTGGCTTCACGCACCTGCAGACCGCGCAACCGGTGACCCTGGGCCATCACCTCATGGCCTATTACGAGATGATCTCGCGCGATCGGTCGCGCTTCGCCGATGCCCGCAAGCGGATGAACCGCAGCCCGCTCGGTTCGGCAGCGCTGGCCGGGACCGGCTTCCCGATCGACCGCAAGATGACCGCGCAGGCGCTGGGCTTCGATGCGCCGACCGACAACAGCCTCGATTCCGTTTCGGACCGCGACTTCGCGCTCGACTACCTGATGGCGGCTTCGCAGTGCTCGCTGCACCTTTCGCGCCTGGCCGAGGAATTCATCATCTGGGCTAGCCAGCCCTTCGGCTTCGTGTCGCTGCCCGATGCGCTGTCGACGGGCAGCTCGATCATGCCGCAGAAGAAGAACCCGGACGCCGCCGAACTGGTGCGCGGCCATGCCGGGCGCATCACCGGCTGCCTCACCGCGCTGATGATGACGATGAAGGGCCTGCCGCTCGCCTATTCGAAGGACATGCAGGACGACAAGCCGCCGGTCTTCGAGGCCGCGAGCCTGCTGGCGCTGTCGGTCGCGGCGATGACCGGCATGGTTGCCGATACGAAATTCCGCACCGATCGCATGCGCGGCGCGGCCGAGCTGGGCTTTGCTACGGCCACCGACCTTGCCGACTGGCTGGTGCGCGAAGGCAACATCCCCTTCCGCGAAGCGCATCACATCACCGGCGCCGTCGTGAAGCTTGCCGAAACCCGCGGGCTGGCGCTCGACCGGTTGCCGCTGGCAGACCTGAAAGAGATCGACAGCCGCATCGACGAGCGCGTATTCAAGGCGCTCTCGGTCGAGGCTTCGGTTGCCGCGCGCAGTTCGCACGGTGGCACCGCGCCCGATCAGGTTCGCCTGCGCGTGGCCGAGGCCCGGTCCGCGCTCGGTCTGGAGTAAGTCTACCTTGCGCAAGCTCATCCCGCTCGTTCTCGTTCTCGCGCTGGTTGCCTGCGGCCAGCGCAAGGGGCTGTCGCTGCGGGAAGGGCAGCAATTGCCGCCCGCGCCCTATGGCCGCGCGGAAAAGCCGACTTCGGACGAACTGCTCAATCCGCCGACCCTGGCGATCCCCGAGCGCAGCGTCGAACTGCGCACCCGATCCGAGGAACGCGAGGACGATCCCTACGATCTCCCGCCGCCCGAATAAGCCCCTGACAGGACAACAATGGACCATTTCGAACTGAAGAACGGCGCGCTTCACGCCGAGGACGTGCCGCTCGAAACGATCGCGCGCGAAGTCGGCACGCCGGTCTACGTCTATTCGCGCGCCACGCTGACGCGCCACGCCCGCGTTTTCCGCGAGGCGCTTTCGGCCCTGCCCAGCGTGCACATCGCCTTTGCCGTGAAGTCGAACCCCAACCTTGCCGTGCTCCACCTGCTGGCAAGCGAAGGGTATGGCGCCGACGTGGTTTCGGAAGGCGAGATGCGCCGCGCCCTGGCCGCGGGTATCCCGGCGCAGGACATCGTCTTTTCCGGCGTCGGCAAGTCGAAGCGAGAGCTGAAGGCGGCAGTCGAGGCGGGCATCGGCCAGTTCAACCTCGAAAGCGAGGAAGAAGGCGTCGAGCTGGCGGAAATCGCTGCGGCACTGGGCAGGCGGGCCTCCTGCGCGCTGCGCGTGAACCCCAATGTCGATGCCAGGACCCACGCCAAGATCTCGACCGGCAAGGCCGAGAACAAGTTCGGCGTCGCCTACGACGTTGCCGCTGGCATTTATGCCCGTCTTGCGGAACTGCCCGGCCTGCTGATGCGCGGCCTTGCCGTGCATATCGGCAGCCAGATCAGCGATCTCGAACCTTCGCGGCAGGCCTTCATCAAGATGGGCGCGCTGATGGAGACGATCCGCGCCGAAGGCCACGAAGTCACGCACATGGACCTCGGCGGCGGGCTTGGCGTACCCTACAAGGTGGGCGAAAGCCTGCCCACGCCGGACGACTACGGCCGCATGGTCCACGATGTGGCAAAGGACTGGGGCGTCACCCTGATGTTCGAACCGGGCCGCGTCATAACCGGCAATTCCGGCGTGCTCGTGACCGAGGTGATCCGGGTGAAGCAGGGCGCTTCGAACCCCTTCGTGGTGGTCGATGCGGCGATGAACGACCTCGCCCGTCCGGCGATGTACGATGCCTGGCACGATTTTGCGGCGGTCAACCCGACCGGGGAGACGATGGTCGCGAACATCGTCGGGCCGATCTGCGAAAGCTCCGACACGTTCGCCATGGGACGCGAGATCGACGCGGTAAGGGCGGGTGACTTCGGGGTGTTCCGCACGGCCGGCGCCTACGGCGCTACCATGGCCAATACCTACAACAGCCGCGCGCTGGTGCCTGAGGTGATGGTCGATGGCGAAAAGTGGGCGCTTGTCGCCAACCGCATTGAACCGGAAACCATCCTGTCCGCCGAACGCGTGCCGGAGTGGCTGAAGCAAGAGCAAGACGCAGCGGAGTGATCCGAAGATGATCGAGACCCTTCCCCTGTTCCATCGCATCGCCGGCCAGCCGGTGGTTGTGCTGGGCGCGGGGGAAGCGGCCGAGGCGAAGCGGCGGCTGGTCCAGCGGGCGGGCGGCATCGTCGTCGACGACCTGCAGGAAGGCATCGACAAGGGCGCGCGGCTCGCCTTCATCGCCCATGAGGACGAGGCGGCGGCCGAAGGCGATACGGTTCGTGCGCGCTGCGCGGGGTTGCTGGTGAATGCCACCGACCGTCCGGCGCTGTGCGACTTTACCGTGCCCTCGATCCTCGATCGTTCGCCGGTTCTCGTCGCCATCGGTACCGGCGGCGCTTCGGCGGGCCTCGCCAAGCAGTTGCGCCTGCGCCTCGAAGTGCTGTTGCCGCAGTCGCTCGGCGCGCTTGCGAAGGCGCTGGGCGCAGCGCGGGCCGCCGTGCGTGGGCGCTTTCCCGATGCCGGTGACCGCCGCCGTGCGCTCGATGCCGCGCTCGGCTCGGGCGGGCCGCTCGATCCTCTGGACGAGGCCAGCGCAGGCAGGATCGACGACTGGCTTTCGGCCGCCGATCACGAGCGGGTCGGGGCGGTGGAAATCGTCTTGCACAGCGATGATCCCGAGGACCTTACCTTGCGCCAGGCGCGCCTCATGGGGTCGGCCGACCTGATCGCCTACGAAGCCGAAGTTCCCCGCGCGGTGCTGGACCGCGCCCGCGCCGATGCTGCGCGTGTCATGGTCGCCCCGGGAGAGAGCCCCCGTCCGGGCGAAGGGCTCACCATTCTCCTGCGCATGGCTCGCATGGCCGACTGAGTTGCCCCTCGCGCACGACGCGAGTCGCCCGGGCTCCAACCGCGTCTTTGCCCGGTCGGTAACCCGATCCTAAACATCGTGCCCGGCAGTTATCCTCGGAACGCGCAGTTCCGCGTTGTTATTACAATGTTTTAATTGCTCGCATGGCGAACGTTAAGCGTAATTTGCTAACGGCGAGGCAGTGCCTGGCCCAATGGGGGACACCACGACATGACCGAACCTGGGTTTCTGCGCTTGCCGGAAATCGATCCCGCGTCGCTGCCGGATCCGGCGCAGCCGACCGGCCTGTTCGGTAGCTATACCGATGCTGCGGGCCGTCAGGTCCATGACGCGGCAGAGGCTTCGCTGGAGGCCTATCTCTACGAACTCCACCCCGGCACCTGATCCGAACGCATATGTTTCATGACAAGGCGCTGGCGGACCTGCGCGAGAATGACGAAGGCTGGACGAAGGGGCAGCGCGATCTCGCGGTGCTTCTGGGGCAGTGGCGCGCGCGCCCCGAGGCAAGCCGGGTTCTCGCCGACTTCGAACGCTTCGGTGAAGGAGAAGCGCTGGAGGCCTGCCCTTCGCTCGCCGCTCTGTTCGAAAGCGGGAGCGGCGCGGCACGCGAACTGGTCGCCAACTTCGTAGAGCTTGGCCTGTGGGGGCTGCGCTCGCACCCGCTGGGGCACCTGCCGCTGCGCCATGGGGTAAGCCATGCCGGGCAGACCCTGCTGCTTTCGCATTGGGGCACCGCGACGCTCGCCCTTGTATCCTATGAAGGCGAGCGGCTCTGCGCGCTGCCGCAGGCGCGGGCAGTGGCCTTCACCCCGCTTCAAAGCTGGTCCTTCGTTCTGGCCGGTTCGGCTACGGCCGACCGCGTCCGCTGCGCGGCGGTGGAGGACCGCTGCGCCGAACTGCAGATCGAGACGCTGGCCTTGGAGCCGGGTGACGTGATCCACAGGGACGGCCGGCGCGAGACGATACAGGTGCGCGGCGCACGCGGTTGCCTGGTGAAACTGCGTTTGCAGCGCTTCCTTGGCGGGAGTGAACCGGTCCGCGAATTCGCGCTCGCCGATGGCGCGCTCATGCACCAGGCCGCCTCCAACCTGCACGACAGCCGCTGCGAGCTGGCCATTTCGGTGCTTTCGCGCATGGGCCGGCGTGACGCCGTGCCGGTGATCTCGCGCATCGTGATCGGCAGCGGGCATGAAGGGCTGCGTTGGCAGGCCATGCGCGAACTGCTCGCGCTCGATACCCGCGCCGGGATGATCCTGCTCGGCCAGGTCGCGGCGTCGGAAGACGATCCCCTTGCCGCATTGGCGCAGGAAACCCAGCGCCGGCTCCTGTGCACCTGGCCGGAGCTGGAAAGGATATCGCAATGGCGCAGCTGATCGAGACGCGCGATCCGACACCGGCATCGCTGTCGGAATGCATCGAGGCGCTGTCCTCGTGGGGTTTCGATCCGGGCGAGCGGGAAAGCGTCGAACATGCCGCGCACTGGCTGCGCCGTCTCGGCAACGACCGGCAGTTCCTCGGCGACCTGCTGATCGACCTGCTGGCGGGCTTTGCGCCGTCCCCGGCGGCGGTGGACGCGATCAGCAGCGGTGGTCCGCAATCGATCGTCCTGGCAACGCCGGGGCGCGGCAATTTCTGCATTCGAGCCAATATCTGGCCGGCCGCCTCGGACTACGCGATGCGGGCCAGCGGCGCGCGGGCCTTCGGCTATGGCGTCGCCCACGACCACAACTACGACTTCCTTACGCTGGGTTATTTCGGCCCGGGCTGCGAGATCGAGGACTTCGAGTACGACGGTCAGCGCGTCATCGGCAGGGCAGGGGAGGCGGTCGCGCTCAAGCGGCTGGGCGGCAGCCGGTTGCGCAAGGGCATGATCCACCATTACCGCCCGCACCGCGACATCCATCGGCTCAACCCGCCCGCTTCGCTCTCGGTCTCGCTCAAGCTGGTCCACACCCAGGCGGTGCAGGGGTGGCTCAGCCACTATGAGTTCGACACCGGCGAAGCGCGCATCACGCGCGTCATGGGCGACGGGCCGAGCGAGACCTTCCTGCGCCTTGCCGTGGCACTGGGCAGTGAGGACGCCAAGGACCTCGCGCAGCATTTCGGGCGCAGTCACGCCAGCGAGAGAATGCGCCTCAATGCCTGGGAGGCGCTGGCCGCCTGCGCCGATAGCGAGGATGCACGCGACGGGGTCTGGCGTGCGGCTGAAGCCAGCGGCAGTCGCCTCGTCGCGCAAGTGGCGAAGCACAGGCGCGGTGCGCTTTCCGGATAACGCCGGCTTCGAAGAACGGCTCTTAGATGAAGCCCCCGGCCAGTGCGTCGATTGCGCCCTGCAGGATCACGGCGGCAGCCGCGGAATCGATGCGTTCGGCGCGCTTGGCGCGGCTCATGTCCTGGGCAAGCAACCCGCGTTCGGCGCCCATGGTCGACCAGCGTTCGTCCCACAGCAGGATCGGCAGGCCCAGCGCGGAGAGATTGCGCGCGTAGGCGCGGCTCGATTGCGAGCGCGGGCCTTCCGAGCCATCCATGTTGAGCGGCAGGCCGATGACGATGCCCCTGATCGACCGTTCGCGGATCAGCCCTTCGAGCAGCGCCCTGTCGGCGCCGAACTTGCCGCGCTTGATCGTTTTCCCGGGCGAAGCGAACTGCCAGCCGGCGTCGCAGAATGCCGTGCCGATGGTCTGCGTGCCGAGGTCGAGGCCCAGCAAGGCCCCGGCGTCGGGCAGCGCGTCGCGATAGTCGAGCGCGCTGGTGGTTATGAGTGCTGTTTCTGCCATGCCGCTATCCGCCGTTCGAAGTCGGCCCTGATGTTCGCCCAGAACAGGGTGTAGTCATAGACGTGGTAATTGTTGCCCGGCAGCACATAGGGGCCGAGGTCGAGCTTGGGCGGCGGTCCGATGTGCAGGAACATGTCGCTTTCGCAGGCGGCGGGCACCACCTGTTTCACCAGTTCGCCGTTCCAGTTTGCCGGATCGGGCACCAGCGTGCCGAGATTGGCCCGCGCGTCCGCCGCGCCATTGCGGGTGCCGGTCAGTGGATTGCTGCACAGGAATGGGCTGTCGATCGCCACGCCCTGCGCCGTCGTCTGCGTAAGCGGCTGTCCGTCGAGGCCGCGGCGGCGCACGTAGGCCTTGACCAGTTGCGCGGTCTCGGCGGGGTCGGCCACGGTGAGCCAACTCATAACGCAGCCGGCCTGGTCGGGCCTGTCGCAGGGGGCGAGGCCCATCTTCGGCAGATCGTGGTCGATCGAGACCGGCCAGCCCACGATGTAGGCCGCGGCGATGCGCTCGGCCAGCGGCGTGCCGGCCACGCGGTCGCGCAGCAGGCGGCGCAGCAGGAACGCGCCCTGGCTGTGCCCGGCCAGAACGACCGGTTCGTCCTGCGGTACCGTCTTGATGAAGGCGTCGAAGGCGGCAAGGACGTCGCCATAGGCAAGGTCGATCGCCTTGTCGGCCTGCGGGTCGTCGGTCAGGAACGCGCCGACCGCGGCCTGGCGATAGCGCGGGGCCCAGAGCCGGTCGGTGGCGTTGAACGGCGTGGCCATGCCCTTCACGTAAAGGCCAGCGAGGTCGCGCGAGGCCTTGTCGTTCAGGCTCGCGTTCCACGCGTCCTTTTCGACGTAGCTCGTGGGATGAACGAAGAAGACCGCGGCGGAGAGGGGCTTTCCGGCGGGCTGGCTTGCGCCTTGAGGCAGGTAGCGGGAGGGATCGGCTTCGGGCATCATGCCGGGGCGCGAGATCCACATGTCCGACTTGTCCCAGGCGTTCATTGCCATCGCGGGCTGCGGCTGGAACGTGACGTCGGGGACGAAGGCCATCTCGGTCAGGTCTTCGGCCCAGTACAGCAGGGCAATGCGGCCCAGCGTGATCAGGACGATGATGGCGGCGATCGCATAGAGGAACTTGCGGACCATCAGGTGGCCGTCCCGCCGGGCTGGCCGGTGCTGCTGTCGGAGGGGTGCTTTTCGATCCGCGGGCGCAGGCTGGTGAAAGTGCGCCCGTCGCGCAGCGCGCTCCACCAGGTCAGCGGGTTCCAGTTCTGCGTGCCATCGAGCGAAAAGGTGATGAACTCGGCGCGTCCGCCGATGTCGGACAGCGGCACCGGTCCGCCAAGGCCGCCGCCCGGGGTGCCCCGGTAGTCGGTCTCGAAGGGAAAGCGGCTGTCGGCCGAACGGTCGCGATCGTCGCCCATCAGGAAGACATGGCCTTCAGGCACGGTGATCTCCGGATAATTGTCCATGACCTGCGTCGTATAGTCGATCACCTGATAGGTCGCACCGTTGGGCAGCGTCTCGCGATAGGCGGGCAGGTCGTAGACATCGCGGCCGCTGGGCAGGCGGCGGCGGTAAAGCTCGAAGCCCTTGTAGCAATGGCCCGGCTGGGCATCGCCCTCGCACTGCAGGGCATCGTCGGCGGCGATCTCGACCGGCGGCTCGACTTCGCGCGGGATGAACTTGCCGTTGAGGCGGATGCGCCCGTCGACCACAGCGATGCGGTCGCCGGGAAGGGCGACGACGCGCTTGATCAGGTCGGCCTTTCGGTTGCCCGGCACCACGATGACGATGTCGCCGTACTCGGGCGTCGAGCCGAACAGCCGCCACTCGGCGCGCGGCAGCATGTGAAAGCTCACCGAGGACCAGTTCCAGCCGTAGGCGTACTTGGAAACCACCAGCCGGTCGCCCACCAGCAGGTTGGGCATCATCGAGATCGACGGGATGTAGAACGGCTTGGCGATCAGCGAATGGAACGCCAGCACGCCCAGCAGCATCAGCGCCAGGCCGCGCAGTTCGTGGAACCAGTTGACCTTGGGCTTGTCCGGATTGCTAACGGGGCTCTCCTGCGCGCGAAGGGGGGAGGCGGGATCGGCGGTGTGTTCGGTCATTCTCGGTGGAGCGCTCGGAAAAGTCTAGGAACCGGAAGGGGCAGGAGCCGCCGCAAGCGGACGGGCCTCGATCACGACGAATGCCTGGGCCCATGGATGATCGTCGGTGAGCGTCAGGTGAACCACGGCCTCGTGTCCCGCGGGAACCATCAGGTCGAGCCGGGCCTTCGCGCCGCCGGTGAGGGCAAGGGTAGGGGCGCCGGATTTCGCATTGACGACGCCGATGTCCTTCATGAACACACCGGCCTTGAAGCCGGTGCCGACCGCCTTGGAATAGGCTTCCTTCGCGGCGAATCGCTTGGCGAGGGTCCCCGCCTTGGTGAACGGGCGGCGATTGGCCTTGGCCTGCTCGATCTCGGTGAAGACGCGTTTCTCGAAGCGCTCGCCGAAACGGTCCAGCGAAGCCTGGATCCGCTCGATATTGCACAAGTCGGAACCCATTCCGATGATCACGACGCATTCTCCGTCCTGCGGCCGGTTGCACAGCCGGCCTTGTGTTCCCGATGGCGAAGTGTTCCCGATGGCGAATCGGGACCTTTCGCGAAGGCGCTCGCCGAATCGCGGCGAGAGCCATCAAGTCAGCGGACTTCGTCCATCAGCGCACGCATTCTGGTCACGCTCGCCTCGAGTCCGCAAAATATTGCTTCTCCGATCAGATAGTGTCCGATGTTCAGTTCCGCGAGCTGCGGAATGGCCGCGATCGGCTGGACGTTCTCGTAGGTGAGGCCGTGTCCGGCATGGGGTTCGATGCCGTTCTTGGCAGCCAGCGCGGCCATGTCGACGATGCGCTTGAGTTCGACCGCGACCTGTTCGCCCTCGGCATGGGCATATTCGCCGGTATGGAACTCGACGACGGGCGCGCCGAGCTTCATCGCCGCCTCGATCTGCCGCGGGTCCGGGGCGATGAACAGGCTCACGCGCACGCCCGCATCCGACAGGCGCGAGACGATCGGGGCGAGCTGGTTGTGCAGCCCGGCCGCGTCGAGCCCGCCTTCGGTGGTGCGTTCCTCGCGCTTTTCCGGGACGATGCAGGCCGCATGCGGCTTGTGGCGCAGTGCGATCTCCAGCATCTCGTCGGTGGCCGCCATCTCGAGGTTGAGCGGCAGCCCGGTGGCGGCCTGCACGCGCATCAGGTCCTCGTCGCGGATGTGGCGGCGATCCTCGCGCAAGTGCACGGTGATGCCGTCACCCCCGGCCTGCGCGACGATCTGCGCCGCACGGGCCGGATCCGGATGTTCGCCGCCGCGCGCATTGCGGATCGTCGCGACGTGATCGATGTTCACGCCAAGACGCAGGCGCGAAGGTGTAAGGGCGTTCATCCGGTAATCCTAAGGTTTTTCGTCGGTTGGAAGGGTCAGGGCTGGACGCGGCTGCCCGGTTTCACCGCGGGTGTCGCCGCCAGTTCGGGCGGCAGTTCGTCGTCGGCGTAAGTCGGGAAGTTGATCTCGACCAGCGGGAAGTAGGGCACCCCAAGGTCCACGGCGCCGCCCGAGCGGTCGACCAGCGAGGCTGCCGCGATGACCCGGCCGCCAGCGGCCTCGATCGCCTTGATTGCCTCGCGTGAGGACTTGCCGGTGGTGACCACGTCCTCGACCATCAGTACCCTGTCGCCGGGTTCCAGCTCGAAGCCGCGGCGCAGCTCGAAAGTGCCTTCCGGGCGCTCGACGAACATCGCGTCGACCTGTAGCGCGCGACCCATTTCCTGGCCGATGATCACGCCGCCCATGGCGGGCGAGACGACCTTGTCGATCTGCTTGCGCACGTCGTGCGGCAGCTTGCTGGCGAGTGCGACGGCGAGTCGTCCGGCGCGGTCGGGGTTCATGAGGACACGCGCGCACTGAAGGTAATGTGCACTGTGGCGGCCGGAGGAGAGCAGGAAGTGCCCCTCAAGCAATGCCTTGCTGGCGCGGAACTCTGCGAGGACTTCTTCTTCCTGCATTACGACCTATTCCTTCGATGCATATTTCATTGATCTGGCGCATGTTCGACACGCCGTTTGCCAAAAATTCCCCTAGAGGCGCTTGAGACACGCGGCAAGCGCGCGTATAGGCCCCGCGGAAGGGGGGCCTCCGGCTCCGCATCAGGGCGCGCGTATGCGGGGTCGACTCGCGTGCGCGGATTTGGAAAACGGAAGCGCAAAAAAATATGAATTTGGGCAAAACCGCACGCGCCGCGAGCCATACCGCAAAGGCTCTGGGCCTGTCCCTTGGAAGCATCATGGCTGGTGCAGTCATGGCACCCCAGGCGGCACTGGCCGCCGCGGCATCCGAACCTGCCGCCGCCGCGACTGCGGACGCCGCCGCTTCTGCCGGCAGCTATACGCCGATGGCCCCGACTCCGGGAATCGGCATGCCCGTCGAAGGCGGCATCGGCTTCCAGCAGCAGTTCTCCAAGCTCGGTGAATACGGCGAGTGGATCCACAACTCGGTGTTGCTCCCGATCATCGCCGTGATCACCGTGTTCGTGCTGCTGCTGCTCGTCGTCATCATTGTGCGCTTCAACCGTCGCGCCAACCCGGTGCCTTCGAAGACCAGCCACAACACGCTGCTCGAAGTGGTCTGGACGCTGGTGCCCGTGCTGATCCTCATCGGCATCGCGGTTCCCTCGATCGACCTGCTGGCCAAGCAGTACAAGCCCGCCCCGAAGGGCGCGCTGACCATCAAGGTCACCGGCAACCAGTGGTTCTGGACTTATGGCTATCCCGACAATGGTGAGTTCGAGGTCGTCTCGAACATGCTCAATGTCCCGGGGCAGCCGACCATCAACAACGGCGTGCGCGAAGTCGGTTCCGAGCCCTGGGACGGCCCGTCGCACCTCGAGGTCGACAACCGCATGGTCGTTCCGGTCGGCGAACCGATCCGTCTGCAGATCACCGCTTCGGACGTGATCCACTCGTTCGCCGTGCCTTCGCTCTGGTTCAAGCTGGACGCGGTTCCGGGCCGGATCAACGAGAAGGTCCTCTTCGTCGAGAAGCCGGGCGTCTATTACGGCCAGTGCTCCGAGCTTTGCGGCGCGAAGCACGGCTACATGCCGATCGCGGTCGAGGCTCTGCCGCGCGACAAGTATGACGCCTGGGTGCTGACGCATGCCGGCGGCAAGATCGACGGTCAGGCGACCGCCGCATCCGAGACCGATTACCTGCCGGGTGAAGAGCCCGCCGGCGATGCTTCGGAGGCTCCGGCCGCCGACGCCACTGCTGCCGCCGAATAAGCCCGCATTCAAGGACAGGGTCACCAGAACATGGCAACCACAGCCCCAGAACACTTCCCGGCGCACTCCGACGATCACGCGCACGACCATGACCACAAGCCGGGCTTCTTCGCCCGCTGGTTCATGTCCACCAACCACAAGGACATCGGCACGATGTACCTGATCTTCGCGATCATCGCGGGGATCATCGGTGGTGCCTTCTCCGGCATGATGCGTGTCGAGCTGGCCCAGCCGGGCATCCAGTACCTGGACACTTTCGCCAAGTGGTTCGGCGCGGTTAACCCGGACTTCAACTCGACGCTGCACGTCTGGAACGTCCTGATCACCGCACACGGCCTGATCATGGTCTTCTTCATGGTCATGCCCGCGATCATCGGCGGCTTCGGCAACTGGTTCGTCCCGATCATGATCGGCGCGCCGGACATGGCGTTCCCGCGCATGAACAACATCTCGTTCTGGCTGACCGTCGCGGGTTTCTGCTCGCTGCTGTGCTCCGCCTTCGTGCCGGGCGGCACGGGCCTGGGCGCCGGCACCGGCTGGACCGTCTATGCGCCGCTGTCGACCACCGGCTCGCCCGGACCTGCCGTCGACTTCGGCATTTTTGCGCTGCACCTTTCCGGTGCCGGCTCGATCATGGGCGCGATCAACTTCATCACCACCATCTTCAACATGCGCGCACCTGGCATGACCATGCACAAGATGCCGCTGTTCGTGTGGTCGGTGCTCGTCACCGCGTTCCTGCTGCTGCTCGCACTGCCGGTTCTGGCCGCGGCGATCACCATGCTGCTGACCGACCGCAACTTCGGCACCACCTTCTTCGATCCTTCGGGCGGTGGCGATCCGGTCCTGTACCAGCACCTGTTCTGGTTCTTCGGTCACCCCGAAGTGTACATCATGATCCTGCCGGGCTTCGGCATCATCTCGCAGATCGTCTCGACCTTCTCGAAGAAGCCGGTGTTCGGCTACCTCGGCATGGCCTACGCCATGGTCGCGATCGGCGTGGTCGGCTTCATCGTGTGGGCGCACCACATGTACACCACCGGCCTTTCGGTTAACACGAAGATGTACTTCACCGCGGCGACCATGGTCATCGCAGTTCCGACCGGCATCAAGATCTTCTCGTGGATCGCGACGATGTGGGGTGGCTCGATCACCTTCAAGTCGCCGATGGTCTGGGCGATCGGCTTCATCTTCCTGTTCACCGTCGGCGGCGTGACCGGCGTCGTGCTCGCCAACGGCGGCATCGACGACAACCTGCACGACACCTACTACGTCGTGGCGCACTTCCACTACGTTCTCTCGCTGGGTGCAGTGACCGCGCTCTTCGCCGGGTTCTACTACTGGTTCCCGAAGATGAGCGGCCGCATGCACTCCGAGTTCCTGGCGCATGTCCACTTCTGGGTGTTCTTCGTCGGCGTGAACCTGATCTTCTTCCCGATGCACTTCCTCGGGCTGCAGGGCATGCCGCGTCGCTACCCCGACTACGCCGAGGCCTATGCGCACTGGAACCAGATCGCGACCGACGGCTACATGATCATGGCGGCTTCGCTGGTGATCTGGTTCGCCAACATTGCCTACGCGTTCGTCGCCGGCAAGAAGGCTGAAGACAACTACTGGGGCGAAGGTGCGACCACGCTCGAGTGGACCCTGTCGAGCCCGCCGCCGTTCCACCAGTTCGAGACGCTTCCGGTTATCGAGGAAGTGCATCACCACTGAGAACGCAACCGCGCGTCATTGCGGGTATGAACGAAGCAATCCAGGGCCTCCTTCGCGAGCCGCTCTGGATTGCTTCGGCGCATTGGCGCCTCGCAATGTTGGCCCTTGTGAGTGTAAGATCCTAAGATCATGTCCGTGACGAGTCCCAGTTCAGCGCAGCAGCTTCCGGCCGATTGGCGCGATCTCTTCGCGCTGACCAAGCCGCGCGTGATGAGCCTGGTGATCTTCACCGGCCTTTGCGGGCTGCTGGCCGCGCCCGAACGCATCCACCCGGTTCTCGCCTTCACCGCGATCCTGTGCATCGCGATGGGTGCAGGCGGCGCCGCCGCGCTCAACCAGTGGTGGGAAGCCGATCTCGACGCGGGCATGAAGCGCACCGCGAACCGTCCGCTGCCGCAAGGGCGGCTTGACCGCACGACCGCGCGCGATTTCGGCGGCGTGCTGTGTGCCGCTTCGGTATTCCTCATGGGTTTTGCGATCAGTTGGCTGGCTGCCGCGATCCTGGCGCTGTCGATTGCCTACTACGCCGTCGTCTACACGATGTGGCTCAAGCCGCGCACGCCGCAGAACATCGTCATCGGTGGTGGCGCCGGGGCCTTTCCGCCGCTGATCGGCTGGGTTGCGGCCACCGGGCACATCACGCTGATGCCGGTCGTGCTTTTCGCCATCATCTTCATGTGGACGCCGCCGCACTTCTGGGCGCTCGCGCTATTCGTGAAGAGCGACTACGCCAAGGTCGGCATTCCGATGATGCCGGTCGTCGCCGGTGAAAAGTCGACCCGCCGCCAGATCCTCGCCTACGCCGTCCTGCTCCTGCCGCTCAGCGTCGTCCCCTGGTGGATCGGTGGCACGCACGGGGTCTACGGCATTTCCGCCATCGTCCTGTCCACCCTGTTCCTCGCGCTCTCGGTCCGTGTCGGCCTGCGCGAAAAGGACGGGCCGGAGGACACGATGAAGCCGGAAAAGCAGCTCTTCGCCTATTCGGTAATCTATCTCTTCGCACTCTTCGCAGCGCTCGTCGTCGACCGCTTCGTGGTCATCTGAGGACCCTGCCCATGGCCGATAACGATCCTACCCCGCGCACGCCCGAGGACATCCGCAAGAGCCGCAACCGGGTTCTTGCCCTCAGCCTTGCGGCATTCGTGATCCTCGTGTTCTTCATCTCGATCGCCAAGATGAGCTGAACTGCATGACGGCCGTGACCCACCAGCAGCGCAGCAACAGGAAGACGGCCTTCATCGCGCTTGCGATTGCGCTGGGGATGCTCGGCCTGGGCTACGCTTCGGTTCCGCTCTACCGGATCTTCTGCCAGGTCACCGGCTACGGGGGCACCACCAAGCGGGTGGACGCAACGCAGGCGGCCACCGTCAAGGACAGCGGCCGGACCATCACCGTGCGCTTCGATGCCAATGTCGCGCGTGACATGCCGTGGGATTTCAAGCCCCTGCAGGTTACCGACACCGTCTCGATCGGTGCGCGCGACATGGCGCTGTTCTGGGCGAAGAACGATTCGGACCAGACCGTCACCGGCACCGCCAGCTTCAACGTGGAGCCGGAACAGGCGGCAAAATACTTCAACAAGATCCAGTGCTTCTGCTTCACCGAACAGACCCTGAAACCGGGCGAGGAAGTGCGCATGCCGGTGCTGTATTACATCGATCCGGCCATCCTCGACGATCCCGACAACAAGGACGTTGAGCTGATAACGCTCAGCTATACCTTCCACGTCACATCGATCGGGGATGCAAAGACACTGGACCGCGAACAAACTGGCGGTTAAGGGCCGCATGGGAAACCTGCGTGCCGGCCCCGCCGGATGCGCTCGTGTGACATATTCGATAAACGGGGACGAAGGCACCATGGCCGGTACCAAGCACCACGATTACCATATTCTTCCGCCGGACATCGTTCCGCTGGCGACTACGATCGGCGCCTTCACCTTCACCTCGGGCATGGTTCTGTTCATGCACGACATGCCGGGCGGCCACTTCGTGCCGTGGCTGGGCATGGCGCTGCTGTTGGCCTCGATGTTCGCCTGGTTCTCGAAGATCGTGAAGGAAGCGCATGCCGGCGATCACACGCCGGTCGTGCAGCTTCACCAGCGCTATGGCATGATCCTGTTCATCGCTTCGGAAGTGATGTTCTTCGTCGGCTGGTTCTGGGCCTTCTTCGACTTCTCGCTGTTCCCCTCGACCATTGCGGACGTGGTCGGCGGCCAGTGGCCGCCCAAGGCGATCGAAGCGGTCATGGATCCCTTCGACCTGCCGCTGCTCAACACCCTGATCCTGCTCTGCTCGGGCACGACCGTCACCTGGGCGCATCACGCGCTGATCCACGGTGACCGCGAAGGCCTGAAGAAGGGCCTCTGGGCGACCGTGCTGCTCGGCCTGCTGTTCACCTCGATCCAGGCATACGAGTACGTCCACGCGCCGTTCCCCTTCGGCCAGAACACCTACGGTTCGGCCTTCTACATGGCGACCGGGTTCCACGGCTTCCACGTCATCGTCGGCACGATCATGCTGATCGTCTGCCTGATCCGCGCCTACAAGGGTGACTTCACCCCGCGCCAGCACTTCGGCTTCGAAGCGGCGGCATGGTATTGGCACTTCGTCGACGTCGTGTGGCTGTTCCTCTTCGTTGCAGTCTACATCTGGGGTGGCTGGGGTTACCCGATCCACTGATCATGGCTGACAGCCACGAATCGAACACTGGAGGGCAGCCGGAGATCGCTTCGGCTGCCCTTTTCGGTCTTTGCCCCAAGTGCGGTGCGCGCACCCTGTTCGCCGGGTTGGCCTCGTTCGCTCCGCGGTGCCGTGCCTGTGGGCTGGATTACGCGCAGTTCAACGTCGGCGACGGGCCCGCGGCCTTTCTCACCCTGATCGTGGGGGCGGTGATCGCCATTCTCGCGATCTGGGTGCAGCTTTCGTTCGAGCCGCCGTTCTGGGTCCATGCCCTGCTGTGGATCCCCCTATCGACCGCGCTGGTCATCGGCGGGCTGCGAATCGCCAAGGCCTGGCTGCTCGGCGCCGAGTATCGCCGCCGTGCCGGTGAAGGCCGGCTCAAGGAAGACTGACGGGAGCCCTCATGCGCAAATTTCCGATATTCGCGACGCTTGTCGTGCTGGTGGCCGTTGCGATCATGATTGGCCTCGGACTGTGGCAACTCAAGCGCCTCCATCAGAAGGAAGCGCTGCTCGCGCATTACGCGCAGGCGCAGACCAACGCCGAGGAAGTCATCTGGCCGCGCGACGAAGCGGAGCAGACCGATCTGCTCTATCGCCATGCGCGGCTGACCTGCGAGGGCGTGACCGAGCATTCGAGCATGGCCGGGCGCAATGCTTCGGGCGAATCGGGCGCGGCGCAGACTGCGCGTTGCATGTTGCCCGACGGTGCCAAGGCGCTCGTCGTGCTGGGTTGGTCGCGTCAGCCCAATGCCGCGGCCAACTGGCAAGGCGGCAAGGTCCACGGCATTATCGCACCGGGCCCCCGCCTCGTTGCCAATCCGCCGCTCGATGGATTGGAGGCCAATGCGATCCCCGATCCATCGGAAATCCCGAACAACCACTTCTCCTACGCAATGCAGTGGTTCTTCTTCGCCGCGACAGCGCTCGTCATCTACGTGCTGGCATTGATGAAGCGTTCCCGGGGCTAGGGAAGGGCTCATTGCGCCTTCCCAATTCGCCGATCGGAAGGCCGTCGTCGCAGCGACAATGTCATGCGAGGATTGCGTAAGCCGCGCTCCCCCGCTAACCGCGCATTCCCATGGACTACATCAGCACTCGCGGCAGCGCTCCGGCGCTCGATTTCGAAGGCGCAACGCTCGCCGGTCTCGCTTCGGACGGCGGCCTTTATGTGCCGCGCGAATGGCCCCGCTTCTCGAAAGACGAGATCGCGGCCATGGCGGGCCTGCCCTATGCAGAGCTGGCTGCGAAGATCATGTTCCCTTTCGTCGAGGGCAGCCTCACCCATGAGCGCCTGCTCGAACTGACGACCGAAGCTTACGGCCGCTTTGCACACAAGGCGGTGACGCCGCTCAAGCAGTTCGACGAACAGCAGTGGCTGCTGGAGCTGTTCCACGGCCCGACGCTCGCGTTCAAGGACGTGGCGCTGCAGCTGCTCGGCCTGCTCTTCGAGGAATTCCTTTCGCGCTCGGAGCGCAACCTGACGATTGTCGGCGCGACTTCGGGCGACACCGGTTCGGCCGCGATCGACGCGGTTGCCGGGCGCGCCAAGGTCGACATCTTCATGCTGCACCCCAAGGGCCGCGTGTCGGACGTGCAGCGCCGCCAGATGACGACGGTGCTGGCGCCCAACGTTCACAACCTCGCGCTTGAGGATGCCAGCTTCGACGATGCCCAGGCCATCGTGAAGCGCATGTTCAACGACAGGGGCATGACCGACCGCTTCGCCATCGGCGCGGTCAACTCGATCAACTGGGCGCGCCTGATGGCGCAGGTCGTGTACTACTTCGCCGCCGGGCTCCAACTTGGCGCCCCGCATCGCAAGGTCGCCTTCTCGGTTCCGACCGGCAACTTCGGCGACGTCTTCGCCGGCTATGTCGCGGCGCAGATGGGCCTTCCGGTCGAAAAGCTGATCGTGGCGACCAACGTCAACGACATCCTCCACCGCGCTCTGGCCAATGGCGACTATTCGCAGGGCACGGTGACGCCGACTGCGGCGCCCTCGATGGACATCCAGGTCTCGTCGAACTTCGAACGCCTGCTGTTCGACCTGGGTGGCCGCGACGGCAAGGCCCTGGCCGAGCAGATGGCCGGCTTCGAAGCGACCAAGGCGATGCAGCTTACCAATGCGCAGCGCGAGGGGGCTTCTGCCCTGTTCCAGTCCGCACGCGCCGATGCCGACGAGATGGCCTCGACGATCCGCTGGGCCTGGGAGAACTGCGGCGAACTGATCGACCCGCACACCGCCTGCGGCCTTTTCGCCGCACGCAGTGCCGGGATCGACGCCTCGATTCCGGTCGTCACGCTGGCGACCGCGCATCCGGCCAAGTTCCCTGAAGCGGTCGAGCGCGCCACCGGGCACCGCCCGGGCCTGCCCGAGCGTGTGGGCGACCTGTTCGAGCGCGAGGAGCGCTTCACTTCGCTGACCGGCTCGTTCGAGGCGGTTGCCGAATTCGTCGCCCAGCACGCCGCGCCCAAGGTCTGATGGTCGAGATCGCCACCCAACCCCTGATCCTCACGGGTGAAGGCTGGGCGGACTACGGCCTTGTCGATTCGGGACAGGGCCGCAAGCTCGAGCGTTACGGCGACTATCGCTTCATTCGCCCCGAGCCGCAGGCGATGTGGACGCCGCGCCTCGCAAACTGGGACGCGCACGGCGAGTTCGTGCCCGGTTCGGACGAGGATGGCGGCGGCCGTTGGCAATTCGAAAAGTCCGTCCCGCGCGAAGGTTGGCCGCTTGCCTGGAACGAGGTGTCCTTCACCGCGCAGTGCACGCCGTTCCGCCATCTCGGCTTCTTCCCGGACATGGCCCCGGTGTGGGACTGGATGCGCACCATGCTGGCCGGTCGCGACGATGCCAGCACCCTCAACCTCTTCGGCTATACCGGGGTCGGCACGCTGGCGCTGTCCGCGCATGGCCCGGTCACCCATGTCGATGCCTCCAAGAAGTCGGTGGCGCAGGCGCGCGAGAATGCCGCGCTTGCCGGGCTGGAGGATCGCCCGGTGCGCTGGCTGGTCGACGATGCCGTCAAGTTCGCCGCACGCGAGGTGCGCCGCGAAAAGCGTTACGACGGGATCATCCTCGATCCTCCCAAGTTCGGGCGCGGACCGGGCGGCGAGACCTGGCGTCTGGAGGAGGGGCTGCCGGGTCTGCTTGGCGATTGCCGCAAGCTGCTTGATCCGGACAGCCGTTTTCTTTTCCTCACCGTCTATGCGGTGCGCATGTCCTCCCTCGCCCTTGCCGGGCTGATGGGGGAACTCTTCGCCGACTTGCCCGGGACCATCGAGCACGGCGACCTTGCGGTGCGCGAGGATGGGCAGGACGGGCGGCTGCTGCCCACTGCCATATTCGCACGCTGGTCCAATCCCGGCTAAGGGACGCCATGGCTGATTCGCTTACACTTCAGATCGATGACTTCGAGGTCGATGTCCTCACCGGCATCTATTCGGAGGAGACCGGCAAGCCGCAACCGCTGCGCTTCTCGATCATGGTGCAGATGAAGCCGGCCGATCGCTACACCCCGGACACGCCGCTCAGCGAGAGCAAGAACTACATGGACCTCAAGTTCGCGGCGTCCGAAGCGCTGCCGCCGGGGATCCATTTCAAGCTGATCGAGGCGGTTGCCGACCACGTCTGCGAAACCCTGTTCCTGCAGGATGCGCGCGTGGAGGCGGTGACGGTCAAGATCGTCAAGCTCGCGATCAGCGAGGCTGGCGAAAAGATCGGCATGACCCTGCACCGGGAGCGGCGCTGAGGTGAAGGACGTGCTGCGTGTCGGACCGCTCCCCGAGGAGCCTCTGGCAGCTGCTGCCGATTTCCATGCCCGGCTGCTGCCCGCAATCGAGGCGGCCTTGCGCGGCGGAAGCGATCCGCTGGCGGTCGTCTTCCTGCCGGCCAGCCATGAACATCGCGGATGGCGGCTTGCCGCGATCCAGTCGCTTGCCCGCACCTACGCGCCTTCGCGTGTCAATGCGCTTGAGAGCGACGATGAGGCGGCGATCGCTGCCGCGCTGGACTGGCTCTCGGGCGCGGCCAGCGTCACCGGGCAGGTCATGGCTTTGGATGGTGCCGGCGCCGGACCGGTGCTATAACCCCTTGCAATGACGAAGCGCGCGCCACTCGTTGACCAGTTCCAGAGGCGGATAACCTACCTGCGCATGTCGGTGACCGACCGCTGCGATCTGCGCTGTGCCTATTGCATGCCCGAGCGCATGACCTTCCTGCCGCGCAAGGACGTCCTCAGCCTTGAGGAACTGCACGATCTCGCACTCGGCTTCATCGACCGGGGCATCACCAAGCTGCGCCTGACCGGAGGCGAACCGCTCGTCCGGCGTGACATGATGGAACTGGTCCACGCGCTCGGCCGCAAGATCGGCGACGGGCTGGAGGAATTGACCCTTACCACCAACGGCACCCGTCTCGCCGAATTTGCCGACGATCTCTTCGCTTTCGGCGTGCGGCGCATCAACGTGTCGCTCGATACCCTCGACCGCGAGACGTTTGCGAAGCTCTCGCGCCGCGATTCGCTGCCGCAGGTGCTCGAAGGGCTGGCCGCGGCGAAAGCGGCGGGCCTCAGGGTCAAGCTCAATACCGTCGCGCTCAAGGGCGTGAACGAGGACCATATCGCCGATCTCGTCGCCTGGGCGCACGGGCAGGGCTTCGACGCTACGCTGATCGAGGTCATGCCGCTGGGCGAGGTCGAGGAAGACCGCTTCGATCACTACCTGCCGCTCGTCGCCGTGCGCGACGCGCTGGAGCGGCGCTGGACGCTCGATCCCAGCGATCACCGCAGCGGTGGCCCGGCGCGCTATTTCGACGTGGCAGAGACCGGCGGAAGGCTGGGCCTGATTACGCCGCTCACCAACAATTTTTGCGACGGGTGCAACCGGATCCGCGTGACGGCGACAGGCCAGCTCTATGCCTGCCTCGGCGGGAACGAGCGGGTCGACCTGCGCGCGGCGCTGCGTAGCGAGGACCCAGAGGCGGCGCTGTCCGATGCGCTCGACGTGGCCATGCGGATCAAGCCCGCGCGCCACCATTTCGCCATCGAGGAACCAGGCGCGGCCCCGGCACTTTCCCGTCATATGTCCATGACAGGAGGCTGACTTCGATGTCGCTCAATCTCGTTTTCCTCGGTCGGCTCGAGGATGTGGCCGGTAGTGGAAAGCTCTCGGTTCCGGTGTTGCCGTGTATCGATGCCGTGATCGATTCGCTCGATCCGTCGCTCGGGCAGGCGCTCAAGGCGCCCAGGGTGAAGCTCGCGGTCAACGGAATCCTGGTGCAGGATACCGATGCGCCGGTTCTCAAGGACGGCGACGAGATCGCCTTCCTGCCGCCGGTATCGGGCGGCTGAAGCCGTGGGCTGCGAGAGGCACTCCGACGTCCGCCTGTTGACCTCGCCCTTCGCTCCGGCGGAAGAGATCGCCTCGTTCGCCCGCGCGAAACCCGAATCGGGCGGCGTCGTCAGCTTCATCGGCCAGGTGCGCGAAGGCGATGGCGTCGAGGCGCTCGAGCTGCAGCATTACGAACCGCTGACCCTGCCGGCGATGGAGAAGCTGGCCGTGAGCGTCCATCGCCGCTGGGATCTCGACGGGGTCCTTATCGTCCACCGCAGCGGCGTCATGGTGCCTGGCGATCCGATCGTGCTGGTCGCCGCGGCGGCCCGTCACCGGCGCGATGCCTTCGCTGCAGCCGACTTCGCAATGGATCACCTCAAGAGCGAATCGTGGTTCTGGAAGCGCGAGAAGCGCGGGGGCGAATGGCACTGGATCGAACCGCGCGAGCAGGATTTCGACGATATCGCCCGCTGGGGCTGACGGGGCTGCGCGGCGCTGGCAGGCCTGCCGCAAAAAAATTTCACTCCGCTTTCGCGATTTGACCGCCGTCAAACAAATCGCCTGCATGCCGAAGCATGGTCGTCTTCGAGAAGGAGATCAGCACCATGTCGCAACGTTTGTCCCATGAACAACTCCAGCAACTTGCCAGGATCACCGATGCGCCCGTGCGCACCAAAGTGGAACGCAATTTCGGTCTTCCGACCGGGCTCTATGTTGCGACCGTAGCGCTCTATCTCGGGTTTATCGGGGTCATGGCCAGTCTGTTCATGAACCCTGAACTCGCCATTCCGATGGTCATTTTTGCGGGCTTCGTGGTCTTCGCGTTCGGCCTGGCCGGCTACTGGGCGAAGATGAAGCCCGACCATGATACCGCGTCGCTGACATGGGGGCAGTTCGGCAGCCGCGGTATCGATACTCTGAGCGGAAGGCTGACCGCAAGCGAGGCGGCGATTCAGGTCCTCATGCTGCCCGTGCTGATCCTGGGCTGGGGCCTGGCCGTCGCGGTCATCGTGGCCTTTACCTGAGCCGGGGGGCTTTCAGGTTCCATTTCGATGGACGTTCGGAGACCCCTCCCTCGCAAGAGGGAGGGGTTTTCGCATGTCCGGAAGGTCGGTTCAGCTGCGCAGGCGCGCGGCAAGGCCGGCTATGACGCTGTCCTGGCGCGCGACAATGTCGCTGACCTGCGCACGTGCCCTCTCGATCGCCTCGGCGCTGGGCGAGAGTTCGAGCGGGGCGGCATCGCGCGCCTCTGCATAGAGCGTGTCGAGTTCGGCGAGCGGGGCCACGGTTGCCCCGCGGCGCGATTCGAGGGCGGCAAGGGCGATCTGCGCGGTGGCCCAGCTGTCGCTGGTCACGGCGGCGCCGGCAGCGCCTGCAACGGCGCGCTCGGCAGAGCCCTGCTGCTCCCTGAACTGTGTGTCGGTTTCCTGCGCTGCCGCGACCAACCCGTCGAGGCGGGTGACGAGATCGGTATTGGCCGGGGGCAGGGCCGGCTCCTCAGGTGTCTGCTCAGCGGCGACCGGGGTTGCGGAGCCGCCGATTCGCTCGATGTCGCGTTGGCCGAGCGAGGGATAGCCGCTGGTGGTGGAACAGGCCGCCAGCGCGACAGGCAGGGCGGCGGACAGAAGCAGGCTTGCAGTTGCGCGGATCATGGCCCCGCCATAGCACGGCGGGGGCGTTGCGCGAGGGGGAAACGCGAGGCTGGCGGTGCGGGGGAATTGCCTTCATTCGCCAGACTCTGGTTGACACGACTCAGGGCTTGGACTAACGGCACGCACTCTTTCCGGCCCCCGCATCAGGTGGGGTGTCCGGCGCGTCGCCCGCAAGGCTCCACGGTTCTTCCTGGACCAGAGCGGCCGGGGCAAGGTTGTTTCGGCTCGTTTTCGGGCAATTTGAGATTAGGTAAGGGCACCATGTTCGCAGTTGTGCGCACGGGCGGCAAGCAGTACCGGGTTGCCGCCGGAGACAAGATCGCGGTCGAAAAGCTGGCTGGTGAAGCCGGTGAGACCATTACCCTGGGCGACGTTCTGCTCGCTGGCAAGGACGGCGAAGTTGCTGACGCCTCGAAGATCAAGGTTTCGGCCGAGATCATCGCTCAGGCCAAGAGCGAGAAGGTCGTGGTGTTCAAGAAGCGCCGTCGTCACAACTACCGTCGCAAGAACGGCCACCGCCAGCAGATGACCCTGCTGCGCATCGTGTCGGTCGGCTGAGCCCAGACTTCGGAAGGAACTGAGCAATGGCACATAAAAAAGCAGGCGGCTCGTCGCGTAACGGTCGCGACTCAGCAGGTCGCCGCCTCGGCGTGAAGAAGTTCGGCGGTCAGGAAGTGATCGGCGGCAACATCATCGTGCGTCAGCGCGGCACCCGCGTGTATCCGGGCGTGAACGTCGGCATGGGCAAGGATCACACCCTGTTCGCCACCGCCGAAGGTCGCGTGCGCTTCCACGATGGCAAGCAGGGCCGCAAATACGTCTCCGTAGACGTAATGGCAGAAGCCGCCGAATAATCGGATGGTCTTGCAAAGGGCCATCCTGATGGGATGGCCCCCGCTGGACTGCACCAGTCCGGCAGAATGAGGGAGAGGGCCCCGCCCGTCTCCCTCTTTTCGTATCTCCCTCTCCCGTTGCCCGTATCGAGCCGATGCGGATGCATGTGCCGCAATTGTCCAATCCGCGGCGGCATCCCTGTGCTTGAAGGTCCGGGCGTAACGTCAATGTCACGTGTCCGCGCTAAGGGGGACCGGGACTGATGAGTGGAGACCGAAGTGTTCATTCGCAGCGATAGGCTGTTCCTGCGCCCGGCATGGCCGGAAGACCTGCAGGAGCTGGAAACATTGATCGCGCACGACAGCGCCGCCTGCAACCTCGCCAGTGCGTGCTGGCCGTGCGCCCATGACGATGCCCGGCGCTTTGTCGCGCATGAGCAGGCCCATGCCCTGCCGCAGTTCGTCATTACCGTGCCCGGTACCGGCGGATCCCGTATCGTCGGCTGCATCGGCCTCGACCGTCGCGATGGCGAAGTCGAGCTGTGCTACTGGATTGCGCGCGACCAGCGCGGGCGGGGCTATGCCGGAGAGGCGGTCAAGGCGGTCGTCGACTTGGCATGGACGCTGGGTCATGCGCGAATCGTCGCCAATCACTTCGTCGACAGCCCGGCTTCGGGCAGGGTCCTGCACGGTGCGGGTTTCCGGCGAACCGGACGCGTTGCCGAGCGTTACAGCGTCACGCGCAAGCGGGTTTTCCCGGCCCGCGAATATGTCCTGGCGCCTGCCGGATCGGATGGCTTCGACGATGAAATGAATGGCTTGCGGGTGGACGACGAACAGAAGCGCGCCGCCTGATACGTCATGCTCGGCCGCGTCCCGCCCCGGGGCGCGGTTCCGGCAAGATTTTTGCTGAAATTCTCGCCGGAATGTTGGATAAGGGGTTGCCCTGAGGCAGATCGCAATAATTCCTTAATGCGGCAGAGTCAGGGTAAAAAAGGGAGAGAGTTCGGCCTGAACCCGATTGGGCGCGTGATCGCGTGCCGATCAGGAAAAGCTGAAATCGCGGAGCAGATAATAACGGAGAACCGTGAAATGTTCGTCCGCACTGAGAGACTGTTTTTAAGACCCGGATGGCCCGAAGACCTTGAGGATCTGCTCGAGGTGTTCGAGGACGACGACGTCCAGCAGGACGCCTTCGTCGCGCCCCTTCCGCGCACGGCCGGAGAAGTGCGCGAGTTTCTCGAACGTCCGCGCGATCCGCGCCTGCCCCATTTCGTCATGTACCTGCGTTCCGCCAAGGGCGCGGAACTGGTGGGCGGCATCGGCTTTGCCCGCGAAGGCGACCGCATCGAGATGGGCTACTGGATCGTCCCGCGCTTCCGCGGCCGCGGCTATGCGGCAGAGGCCGTGCGGGCCGTGCTCAACCAGGCGCGCACGCTCGGCTATCGCAAGGTCTATGCGAATCACTTCGTGGACAGCAGCGCTCCGGCCAAGGCTCTCGAAAGCGCCGGCTTTCACGATACCGGGCGGGTGCATTCACGCTACAGCGCCGGGCTGGGCATGGAAACGACCGCGCGGATCTATGTGGCCGAACTCGAACGCCGGACGAGCCCGCGCATCGAACCGACCCTGGCGTCACTCTGAGTCCCGGATTTCCGGGCGACTGACCGATGCCGGGCGCTGGCTCACGCCTCGAGCTTGAGCCAGCTCGGCCAACGGGCGGCAGGGACGCTTTCCGTCTTCGCATGGTCCACGGCGAGGCCAAGGTCCGGATAGGCGATCCGCTGCCGCTTCTCGTCCGATTCGGTCAGCGGCAGCACGATCAGCCGGCGATTGACCTTCTGGCGCCAGTTCATGCGCGCGGTGTTCTCCTGACCGACGTAACAGCCCTTGGCGAAACTCACACCGTGGAGTTCGGCGGCGTTGCATTCCAGCCAGAGCGTCGTGCCGTCGCCCAGTTCGGCGCGGCCTTCCGTCACCCCGAAGCGCAGGCGGTGGGCGCGCCACGCCTCGTCCGCGCTTTCCATCTCGTGCTCATCGGTCGTGTCGATGGAGGAAATCCAGCGCTCGCCCAGCGCCGACAGGCGCGGGTCGGGGGCAGCACCGTCGCCGACATGGGGGCGCCAGTGGACGGCTAGCTTCTCTTCTTGCGTGATGTCGATTGCGCGGCGCAGCCGGTACATCGACAGGCGCTTGGCAAGGGCGTCGGCGAATTCCGCTTCGCAATCGATCAGCAGGTCCGTGCCCGAAGGCCAGACGATGAAATCGAACAGGACCTTGCCCTGCGGCGAGAGCAGCCCGGCCCAGACCGGGAGCTTGCCCTTGACGTCGGAGGTGACGAGTCCTTGCAGGAAATCGGCGACATCTTCGCCTGAACCATCGCGGGGGGAGAGCCGCAGCACGGCGCGCTCGAATAAACGTGTCGCTGACATGCCCACAAGATGAGGATTTCTCTCGGGTCGGCAAGGGTGGGGCGACAGTTTTACACGCCCGGGCCGAGCCTTTCGCGCACCTCGTCGAGGACCCAGAGCGCGGCGGGGCCGGGCGGGGCGTCCTTGCGCCACAGTGCGACGAGTGAATAGTCGAGCGGGGGGCGCTCGGGCAGCTGCAGTTCGACAAGCGCCCCGCGTTCGAGGTCGGCCCGGATGGCGTGGCGCGGCATCGAGCCCCAGCCGATGCCCTCCTTGAGCAGAACGTGCTTGGCTCCAAGATCGGCTAACCGCCAGGTACGAGGACTGAACACCGAGAAATCGCGTCCCGCGGTCAGCGGCGAGCGGTCGGTCAGAACAAGCTGGAGGTGCTTGCGCGATTCGCCCGGGGCGATCGATTCGGCGTGGGCGAGGGGGTGAGTAGGGGCGGCAACCGGAACCATTTCCACCGAACCTATCATTTCGCGGTGCAGTTCCGGCAGGTCCTGGATGTCCGGGCCGGCGATCGCGAGGGTCGCCCTGCCTTCGAGAACGAGGCTGGCGACGGCGCCCAGCGCTTCGACATGCAGGCGCAGGGCCACGCTGGGGAACATCAACTGGAAAGCGCCGAGCAGCGAAGCGAGGACGGGGCCGGGAACCATGACGTCGACCGCCAGCGACAGCTCCGCTTCCAGTCCCTGGCGCAGGCTGCGCACTTTGGCGAGGAGGGCGTCCACGTCGTCGGAGATGGCGATGGCCTCGGTCAGCAGCGCCTTGCCGGCCTCGGTCAATTGCGGTTTGCGTGAACCTTCGCGGTCGAACAGCGACACGTCGAGCTGGTTTTCGAGCTGCGAGATGGCGTAGCTGACCACCGAGATGGCGCGGCCCAGCTTCTTCGCGGCGCGGTTGAAGCTGCCTTCCTCGACCACGGCAAGAAAGCAGCGCAAGTGATCGAGACTGGGTGGGGCGATGTCGGGCATGGAACCTCGTCTATTCGACTTTATCGAACATTTCAGTCGATTTTATCACAATTATCCGAGATGCCCGCAAGCTCTATCTGATGTGCGAACACTGGCCGAACCTGCAAGTGCAGCGGCACCGAACGCCTCTGGAGAAAGGAGGGCAAGCGATGATTGAACTGCGTCCCTTCGACACGATCGGAGCCGCCAACCACGGCTGGCTCGATGCGCACCATCACTTTTCTTTCGCCGATTATCACGATCCGGCGCGGACCAACTGGGGACGCCTCAGGGTCTGGAACGACGATACCGTCGCGCCAAGGTCCGGCTTCCCGCCGCATCCGCACCGCGACATGGAAATCGTCACTTATGTCCGCAAGGGCGCGATCACGCACCGGGACAGCCTCGGCAACGAGGGCCGCACCGGCGCTGGCGATGTCCAGGTCATGAGCGCGGGGTCGGGCATCGTCCACTCCGAGTTCAATCTGGAGGACGAGGACACCACCCTGTTCCAGATCTGGATCCTGCCCGACGAGCGCGGCGGCGAGCCGGGCTGGGGCGCACGTCCCTTTCCCAAGGGCGACCGCGCCGGCCGTTTCGTGACGCTTGCCAGCGGTATCGCCGGTGACGACGACGCGCTGCCGATCCGCGCCGATGCCCGCGTGCTGGGCGCGACGGTCAAGGCGGGCGACACCGTGACGTACCCGACTGCCGCAGGCCGCCATGCCTATCTGGTGCCCGCCACCGGACGCATCCGCGTCGGTGACGTCGAGGCAAATGCCCGCGACGGGGTTGCCGTGACCGGACTCGACACCATTACCGTAACTGCACTCGAGGACGCCGAACTGGTCCTCGTCGATGCAGCCTGAAGCCCCCCAATCTCTCAACACAAGGATCAAGACATGACCGGACGCATTGCCCATCCGAAGATCGAAAAGCTTATCGTCGAGCGCTGGTCCCCGCGCGCATTCGATGGCAGCGAGATTTCGCAGGAAGACCTCGAGGTCATCCTCGAAGCCGCAGGCTGGGCCCCTTCGGCCTACAACGTGCAGCCCTGGACTTTCCTCTATGCCCGCAAGGGCGACGCCAACTGGGACCTGCTGCTCTCGCAGCTCGTCGAATTCAACCAGGGCTGGGCGAAGGACGCCTCGGCGCTCGTCTTCATCGTTTCCGACAAGTACATGCGCTCGGACGAAGGCAACACCGACAACCACAGCCACAGCTTCGATGCCGGCGCCGCCTGGGCGATGGCTGCCCTGCAGGCGCAGGCCATGGGTTACCACACCCACGGCATGACCGGGATCAAGTTCGGCGAGGCCGAGGCCGCGCTGGGTGTTCCCGAAGATCATCGCCTCGAGGCCGCCTTCGTTATCGGCCGCAAGGGCCCGAAGGAAGTGCTGCCCGAATTCCTGCAGGAGCGCGAAGTTCCGGTCGGCCGCAAGCCGGTCTCCGAAATCGCCCGCGCAGGCAAGTTCGCCTGATCGTCAGGCACTGACCCTACCCCTCAGGAGCGTTCCGACCCTTCCCCCTCCCCCACATCGGAACGCTCCGACCGGCCCGGTCTGCCCCTTGCGGCAGGCCGGGCCTTTCTTTTTGCTTCGTCACCCGGGCGCCACGCGGTTCGCAGGAAAAGTCGCGGCTGGGCCTGCCAAAGAACTTCTCGCTGGCCGCCGCGCAGCGAAGCGGGCAAGGCGCGCCGCATGCTCTACTGGATCCGGAACCTTGCCGCTCCCGTTCCGCAGGCGGCAGTCGGCCATCTCGGTTGGCTGCGCGGCGCGCTGGGCGCGGCACTGGCGATTGCACTGGCCGCGGGGCTGACCGCGATGTTGCTGGGGGTGAGCGCACTTCCCTTGCCGCTGCCCTTGCTCGTCGCCCCGCTCGGCGCTTCGGCGGTCCTCGTCTTCTGCGTTCCGGCCAGCCCGCTGGCGCAGCCATGGCCGGTGATCGGCGGGGACCTCGTTTCGGCGGCAGTGGGACTGGCCGTGGGCCATGCGATCGGCGTACCATGGCTGGCCGCCAGCCTTGCCCTGGGAATCGCGATCGCGCTGATGTCGCTGCTGCGCTGCCTGCATCCGCCGGGCGGGGCCTGCGCGCTGCTCTACGCATTGGGCGCGGCCGGCGCGGAGCACTGGCAATGGGCCTGGATCGGCTCGATCGCCGCCAATGTCGCGGCGCTGACGGCGACCGGCTGGCTCTACAACAACATGACCGGGCATCCCTGGCCGCACGTTCCGGTGCGCGTCCCGCCTGCCCCGGCACCAGCCTACACCCGCGCCGACATCGAGGCGGTGCTGGCCGACTGGAACGAGGTGCTCGACGTCGACATCGACGATCTCGACGCCTTCTGCCAGGCGCTCCTGCGCAAGGGGCGGGGCGGCTAGGCGCCGAACGCCTGCACATCCTTGCGCAGTCGGCCCGGGACGCCTAGTTCCCGGCAGAGGGCCGGACCGGTGCTTGCGCCGGAATCGCCCCGAGCCAGTCCCAGTCATCAGTTAAGAGGCCCCCCCATGACCGCCAGCGCACCCGAACTCGTCCTTTCCGGCGGCACGGTCCACACGCCCAACGGCTCTGGCGTCGCCGACGTCGCCGTGCGCGATGGCAAGATCATCGGCGTGGGCAGCTATCCGGATGCCGACCGTCGGATCGACTGCACCGGGCTCGACGTACTGCCCGGCGTGATCGACAGTCAGGTCCATTTCCGCGAGCCGGGCCTAGAACACAAGGAAGACCTCGAAACCGGCAGCCGCGCCGCGGTGATGGGCGGCATTACCGCCGTTTTCGAGATGCCCAACACCTCGCCCAACACCGACAGCGTGATGCGCGTGCACGACAAGCTCGACCGGGCCCGTCACCGCATGTTCTGCGACCACGCCTTCTACGTCGGCGCGACGGCGGAGAATGCCGAGGAACTGGGCGAGCTGGAACGCATCCCGGGCACCGCGGGCGTCAAGATCTTCATGGGCGCCTCGACCGGCAGCCTGCTCGTCGCCGAGGATGAGCAGCTTGCGCGCGTGCTGGCCCATGGCCGCCGCCGCGTCGCCATCCATGCCGAGGACGAGGAGCGCATGAACGCGCGCAAGCACCTGCGCGTGGAGGGCGATCCCTCCAGCCATCCGGTCTGGCGCGATGACGAGAGCGCGATGCTGGCAACCCGTCGCATCCTGCGCCTTGCCCGCGAGGCGAAGCGCCCGATCCACATCCTGCACGTCACCACCCCGGCGGAACTGGAGCTGATCGCCCAGCACCGCGACGTGGCGACCTGCGAAGTAACGCCGCAGCACCTCACCTTGGCCGCCGAGGACGCCTACCCGCGCCTGGGCTCCTATGCCCAGATGAACCCGCCGATCCGTTCGGCCGAACATGTCGCGGGCCTGTGGCACTGGTTGCGCCAGGGCGTGCCCGACGTCATCGGTTCGGACCACGCGCCGCACACCAAGGAAGAAAAGGCCAAGTCCTATCCGAACAGCCCTTCGGGCATGCCGGGCGTGCAGACCCTGTTGCCGCTGATGCTGGACCATGTCGCCAGGGGCAACATGACGCTGGAGCGCCTGATCGACATGACCTCAAGCGGGGTGCAGCGCGTCTTCGGCCTTGTCGGCAAGGGCCGCATCGCCGCCGGTTACGACGCCGACTTCACCGTAGTCGACCGCAAGGGCAGCTTTACGATCAGCGAGGACTGGGTGGAAAGCCGCTGCGGCTGGTCGCCCTTTACCGGAATGGAACTGCAGGGCCGCGTCGTCGGCACGATCATCCGCGGCCATTCGGCGATGTGGGAAGGCCAGCTGGCCAATGCCGCGCGCGGCGAAGCACTGCGCTTTGCCGGCGCGCTCTGATCGCTAGCTGAAAGGGCGCGTTGGCGGTCAGGCCGTCGCGCGCCTTGACAGCAGGTCCCAGCAGAAGGCCGCGATGGCGGCCCAGATCAGCGCGAAGCACACCACCTGCACCGGCTTCAGAGGTTCGTTGAATACGAACAGGCTGAGCAGAAACAGGCCGGTCGGCGTCACGAACTGGATGAAGCCGAGCGTCGAGAAGTCGAGCCGACGCGCTGCCGAGGCGAACAGCAGCAGCGGCGTGCCGGTCAGGATTCCCGCCAGCGGCAGCAGCAGGTTGAGCTTGAGCGACGTGCCCATGGCCAGCCCCTCGGGCGACATCGCCTGCCATGCCAGCAGGCCGAGCGCGGGCGGCAGCAGCACCAGCGTCTCGATCGTCAGGCCGGGCAGGGCGTCCACCGGGGCCAGCTTGCGGGTCAGGCCATAGCCGCAGAAGCTCATCGCCAGCACGAGGCTGATCCACAAGGTATCCAGCGCCCCCAGCGAGAGGATGGCGACTCCGCAGGTAGCCAGGATCACCGCCACCCACTGCAGGCGCGACAGCTTCTCGCGCAGGAACAGCGTTCCGGCCAGCACGTTGAGCAGCGGGTTGATGTAGTATCCCAGGCTTGCGGCGAGCACGTGTCCGTGAAGCACGGACATGACGTAGACCAGCCAGTTGGTTCCGATCAGCAGCCCGCTCACGGTCAGCGCGCCCAGGATCCGCGGCTGGCTGAGCGCTTCGCGCAACTGCTTGCCCTGCCGCAGCAGCACCGTCACCACCACGCAGAAGGGCAGGGTGAACAGGAGGCGCCAGGCCACTACCTCGAACGGGGACACCGCCTTGAGCAGCGCGAAGTACAGCGGGAACAGGCACCAGATGCCATAGGCGGCGATCGCCTGGGGCAGGCCGCCGGTGCGGGGCGCTGGCGGGACGGTGGAAACGGTCATCGCTGGGGGAACTCGATTAGGGGGAAGCGCTGCATAAAAGCCGGAAATGCGCGCAGCAAGCGGTTCGTCGCTGCCAGGGCCTCGGCTCGTCGCTATTACGAAACCTGACAGCCGTGTTGCACGCCGTTCAGGTTCATTGCTTTAAAGATGAATGCGTACCGCGGATCGTGCCTCCCAACACGGCCCCTCCGCCATCGCAGGAGAAACGACATGAACGCATTCATCAAGGCAACCGCCATCGCTGCCGCGACCGCCAGCCTCGCCACTGCTGTGCCGGCCATGGCCGCGCCCAGCTATGCGCCGAGTTCGGTTTCGGATTTCCGCGCGCCCGGTGAGCAGACTTACGAACACAGCCGCCACTACTCGCGCGAGGATTACCGTCGCGGTTACCGTGACGACTATCGCAGCTATCGCAACTACGACGAGCGGAACTATCGCGATACCCGCGCGTGGCGCGGCGACGATGGGCGCTACTACTGCCGCAAGCAGAACGGCACCACCGGTTTGCTGATCGGCGGCGCGGCAGGTGCACTGCTCGGCCGCGAGGTCGACGGCGGTCGCGACCGCACCGCCGGCACCCTGATCGGCGGTGTCGTGGGCGCCCTGGTCGGTCGCGAAGTCGACCGTGGCGGCAGCCGCTGCCGCTGATAGCGCCGGCCCCAGCTGATTGAGACACCCCGCGCGGACGGCGACGCGCGGGGGAACCGCCCGGTCTTGTGCTTCACGTTCTGCCGGGCGGGAGGGCGCTTGCGGCTTGTCCGCGGGCGCCCTCGACATTTGTGCCCTAAACACTTGCTCAGAGACCTTTCCCGGAATGGGACGCCGCCGCGATTGGCGGGCCCGAAGCCTCGTTTTCCCTTCCTTTTCACCGTATTGAACCGCCAAGACGGCGACTTGGCACGATGCCCGGGCGCTGGCATCCTGTCCGCTTGCGGCAAGGAAGGAACGTGAAGATGAAGAATTCCGCCCGTTTCATGGTGCTGGGCCTTGCAGGTACGCTGCTGCTCGCCGGCTGCAATTCGGACAAGAAGCAGCCCGAGGGGGCTGAGACCGATCCGGCCATGAGCGGCGCGCTGGGTGACCAGATCATGGTCGATCCGGAGATGACCGGGCAGCACGGTGCGGCGCTGGGCGCCAACGGCGGCCAGATCACGCTTCCGCCGGCGGAACGTTCCCCCGAAGCGATCGCGGCGGCCAAGGCCGATGCGGCGGATGTCGCCGGCGGCAAGCTGACCGATATTCCGCAGCCGACCAGGGGCAGCGCGGCAACGCTGACCGAAACCGCCGCAACCGCGGCGCAAGTGGCCGCCGCAGCGAGGACCGCGCATACCGATTGCGCGGGCAAGGCGCAGTACTCGAACACCTGGGCGGCCCGCCTTCCGGCCGAAATCCCGGTCTATCCGCGCGGTGCGGTGCAGGAAGCGGCCGGCACCGACAGCGACGGCTGCGCCCTGCGCGTGGTCAACTACGCGACCCCGGTTTCACCCGAGGATGTCGTGAGCTTCTACTACACGATGGCCAACAAGGCCGGTTATGGCGCGGAATACCGCCTCGATGGCGACGATCACGTTGTCGGCGGGCGCAAGGGCGGCAAGGCCTATGTCGTCTATGCCCGCAAGCTGGGCTCGGGCGTGACCGAGGTCGATCTCGTCACCAGCGGGAAGTAGGCGCCGGGGGCGAGCGCTGCGCCCCTACTTCAACCCCACGCCGATCATCGCGCGCGGCTGTTCCATTTCGCCCGAGGCGACCGGATAGGCGCAGTAGTCTGCGGCGTAGTAGCCGGTCGGGCGATGATTGCCGGACAGGCCGATGCCACCCATCGGCGCGGCATGGGACGGGCCCGTGGTCGGGCGGTTCCAGTTGACGATCCCGGCGCGCACGTTGGCCCAGAAGCGGTTGTACTCCTGCGGCGTACCACCCACGAGAGACGCGGCAAGGCCGAAGCGGGTGTTGTTGGCCTCGGCAATCGCGCCGTCGAAATCGCCCACCTTGATGACCTGCAGGATCGGGCCGAACAGCTCGACGTCGGGGCGGTCGGCCATCGCCGTCGTGTCGATGATCGCCGGACTCAGGAAGGGCAGGGATTCGTCGGGGCGTACGAGGTGCTTGATTGCCCGTCCGCCGTTGCTCAACAGGTAGAGGAAGCTCTCGGTCAAGCCGTCGGCGGCGGCATTGTCGATCACCGGGCCCATGAAGGGGGCCGGGTCGTCGAACGGGGCGCCGACGATCAGGCGGTCGGCCAGGGCCTTCACTTCGACCATCAGTGCATCGTAAAGCGTATCGCGCACGATCAGGCGCCGCGCCGCGGTGCAGCGCTGCCCGGCGGTGGCGAAGGCGGACTGGACGACGATCGCGGCGGCGTCGGTCAGCTTGGGCGTGTCCCAGACCACGATCGGGTTGTTGCCGCCCATTTCGAGCGCGACGACCTTGTCCGGCCGGGTGGCCAACCTGCGGTTGATGGCAAGGCCGGTATTGGCCGAGCCGGTGAAAAGGATGCCGTCCACCCCTTCATGGGCAACGAAAGCCTGGCCTTCCTCGGGTCCGCCCACGGCAAGCTGCACCACCGAGGAAGCGATGCCGGCGCGGTGGAAGCAGCGGATCAGGATTTCGCCCGATGCCGGGGCTTTCTCGCTCGGCTTGAAGATGACCACGTTGCCCGCGATCAGCGCCGGGATGATGTGGGAATTGGGCAGGTGCGCCGGATAGTTGAACGGGCCGAGCACGACCAGCACGCCATGCGGCTTGTGGCGCACTGCCATCGTTCCCTGCAGTGCGCTGTCCAGCTTTCGTTGCGAGGTGCGTTCGGCATAGGAGCGGATCGACACCTCGACCTTGTTGATCACGCTCTCGACTTCGGCGTTGGCTTCCCACAGCGGCTTGCCGACTTCGCGGGCGATGGTGCGCGCCAGCGTATCGGCTTCCTTGCGCACTTCGTTGGCGAAGCGGCGGACCAGTTCCATGCGGTTGGCCAGGGGCTGCGCGGCCCAGCCCGGCCATGCCTGCCGGGCGCGGGTTACGACTTCGTTGATCTCGCACGGTTTGCCGCGCCAGATCTCGGCACCGGTGGCCGGTTCGCAGGAGATGATGTCCGCCTTGCTCACGTCGGTACCCGGTCTCCGTTCACTCGAAAGTGCAGCCTCTTGTGTCGCTTGCGCGGTCATTACGGCAATAGATCCGTTATCCAAGATAAATCGAAGTTCGGCTGCACCTTACACGGGCTTTCCTACCGGGGTGCTAACGACGGGCTGTTAATCATCGTGTCCGGCAGGAATCGGAGGTGTGCCGAGCTGGCGGCCCAACTCGCGGATTTCCCCGATCCTGGCGTGAAGCGGGCCCCAGTCGTCGTCCCTGTCGATGTGCGACCAGAGGCGTTCGACTTCGTCGATCAGCGTGCTGGGCGGCGCTCCGCGGGCCCAGAACGGATCGTCGGTGCCCGCCGCCGGCTTATATCCGGAGAGGATCCGGCCGAAGTCGCTGTCGTCCGCGGCGCGCCCGCCGCGGTGGTCGTAGAACAGCTGTTCGGGCGGCAGGCCGGTCTCGACCATGCGGTTCTCTGCCGCCTGGACCAGCCGGGTATCCGCCTCCAGCCCCTGCGGCCCGACGCCCAGGCGCCAGGCGAACCGGCGGGCCATCGCTTCCTGGTAGAGCGGTCCGAAGCGATTGAGCGCGGCAACCAGCGGTTCGGTTTCGGTGAGCATCCGCAGCGCCACGGCCAGCTGGCCGCAGTTCCAAAGCACCGCCTCGGGCTGGCGGCCGAAGGCGTAGAGGCCGCCCTGGTCGAAGTAGGCGGCGGTAAAGCGCGGATTCCATTGCGGCAGCCAGCGCCACGGGCCGTAGTCGAAGCTCTCGCCCGAGATGTTCATGTTGTCGGTGTTGAGCACGCCATGGACGAATCCTGCGACCATCCATGCAGCGGCGGTGTCGGCCAGCCGTTCGACCACCTGGTGCATCAGGATCACCGCGGGCTCGTCGCGTCCGGGGGCGTCCTCGGGCGGAAGGCTGCCGGGGTAGGTCTCGAGGCAATAGGCGACCAGCTCTTCCATGTGCTCGCGCTCCTCGAAGGCGAGCAGGCGCTGGAAGGTGCCGATGCGGATATGGCCGTGGCTGAGACGCAGCAGCACGGCCGAGCGCGTGGGCGAGGGCTCGTCGCCGCGCCACAGCGATTCCCCGGTCTCGATGACGGAGAAGGTCTTGGAGGTATAGACGCCCAGCGCCTCGAGCATTTCGGTGGCGAGGATCTCGCGCATCGCGCCTTTCAGCGTCAGGCGTCCATCGCCGTCGCGGCTGTACGGGGTCTGGCCCGAACCCTTGGTACCAAGGTCGAGCAACCGGCCCCCGCCGTCGCGCATCTGGGCGAAGAGGAAGCCGCGCCCGTCGCCGATGTCGGGGTTGTAGTGGCGGAACTGGTGCCCGTGATAGCGCAGCGCCAGCGGCCGGGGCAGGTTGTCGGCCAGCGGAGCGAAGCGGCCGAAGTGCTCGATCCACTGCGCATCGTCGAGATCGGCAAGGCCCACGGCGGCGGCCCAGCGGTCGTTGCGGAAGCGCAGTTCGTGTTGCGGGAAAGTGGCGGCGTCCACTTCGTCGCCCAGCCATGAGGAGATCTTCCCGATCCGGGGCTCGGGATTATAGGCACTTGCTTGCGGTTCTGTCTGCATCAGGCGATAGTGGGCGCATGACGCGCGTCGTTCAAGGCGCGCAGGCTTGGAGGACCCCACTAAGGCATGTCGGATTACGAGGATCGGTTCTGGACGAGCCGCGACGGGGTCAAGTTGCATTTTCGGGATTACGCGGGGCCGGATTCGGCGGAGGGGCCATCGCGGCTCCCGGTCGTGTGCCTGCCCGGGCTGACCCGCAATGCGCGCGATTTCGAATTGCTCGCCCTGCACATGGCGCGTTCCCGACGCGTTCTCTGCCCCGACATGCGCGGGCGCGGCGACAGCGAATATGCAAAGGATTCAGCCAGCTACAACCCGGTCCAGTACGGCGAGGACCTGCTCGTCCTGCTGGAACAGGAAGGCATCGACCGGTTCGTGGCCGTGGGCACTTCACTGGGCGGGATGATGACCATGGGCCTTGCGCTCATGATTCCCGGGCGCATCGCCGGTGCCGTGCTCAACGACATCGGCCCGGTGCTCGAGCCGGAGGGGCTGCGGCGTATTCTCGACTACGTCGGGCAGGGGCGTAATTTCCCCACCTGGGTCCACGCCGCCCGCGCGATAGAGGGTACGCAGGGCGATGCCCATCCGGGTCAGGCGCTCGATTTCTGGATCGGCCGGGCCAAGCGGCTGATGGCGCTGGGCAGCAACGGGCGCATCGTCTTCGATTACGACATGAAGATTGCCGAACCGCTTGCCGACCTCGATGTCGACAGCCAGGCGGACCTGTGGCCTGCCTGGGAAGCGCTGGCAGGGCGGCCGCTGCTGGTCGTGCGCGGGGCCCTGTCGGACCTGTTCAGCGCGCAGACCCTGGAGGAAATGCTGGTGCGTGTGCCCGAAGCGGAAGCGGTCACGCTTGCCGATGTCGGTCATGCGCCGACGCTGGACGAACCCGAAGCGGTGGCCGCGATCGATCGCCTGCTCGCCAGGGCCGACTGAGGGCGCCGGGCACATGCGGGATTCGCGGCCCTTGCGGGTGCTTCATCTCCATTCGAGCTTTTCCGCGGGCGGCAAGGAACTGCGCGCGGCCCGGCTGATGAACGCCTTCGGGCCGAAGGTCCTGCACACGGTCGTCTCGGCCCAGCCGGGCGCCTATGGCGCGGCCATTGCCGTCGATCCCTCGCTTGCGGTGACATATCCGGAGGACTTCCCGAGCCTTCAGGGCAAACCCCTGCCGCGCCGGCTCCTCGGGATCGCACGGGCGCTCAAGGATTACGACCTCGTCCTGACCTACAATTGGGGCGCGATGGACGCGGTGCTGGCCCATGCCCTGTTCAGGCGGTCCCTCGGCTTGCCGCCACTGGTCCACCATGAAGACGGTTTCAACGAGGACGAGGCGAATCGGCTCAAGCCTGCGCGCAATTGGTTCCGCCGCGTGGCCCTGACAGGGGCTTCGGCCGTCATCGTGCCATCGCAGCGGCTGGAAGCGATCGCGCTGGACGCTTGGAAGCAGCCGCGCGGCAAGGTGAAGCTGATCGTCAACGGCATCAACTGCGCGGCCTATGTCGACAAGCCGCGTCCGGACATCCTGCCGGGCCTCGTCAAGCAACCGGGAGAAAAATGGGTCGGCACGCTCGCCGGCCTGCGCCCGGTCAAGAACCTGCCCCGGCTGGTGCGCGCCTTTGCGCAGATGCCGCAGGACTGGCGGCTGGTCATCCTGGGCGAAGGGCCCGAGCGCGGTGCCATCGCCGCGCAGGCCGAGGCGAGCGGCGTGGGGAATCGGGTGCATATGCCCGGCTTCGTCGCTGATCCCTCGCACGCAGTTGGGCTGTTCGATCTCTTCGCTCTTTCCTCCGACAGCGAGCAGTTCCCGATCTCGGTGGTCGAGGCGATGGCGGCGGGCCTTGCGGTGGCTTCGCCGGCGGTGGGAGACGTCGCGTACATGGTTTCCGAGGAAAACCGGGGACATATCTCCAGCCCCGGCGATGAGGCGGGATTGGCCCGGGCGCTGGTCGAACTGGCCTGCGATCCGCAGCTACGGACCCGTATCGGCATAGCCAACCGTGCTCATGCGAATGCACTTTATGACGAAAATACAATGATTTCTCTGTATCGCACGGTCTATGGTCAGGCGGTTGGCCGAATGTCCGCGATCTAGGCCCGACGTCCATTCAGCGGTGCTTCACCACGGGACGTGCAGCGATCATCCCCGTTGAAAAGCCCCAGCCATTCGCTAAACAGCCCGCAACCATCCTGATTTCCGCAGAAAGCGCCCGAAAATTGGCTCTGCCTCCTTCTCAAAACACTCCGTCCAACGACAAGGCCGAACAGCGACTCGCCGCGCAGCAGGATGTCTTCCTGCGCGAGGTCGACGATGCCGTGCGCCAGGATCAGCTCGAAAGCTTCTTTGCCCGCTACGGCAAGCCGCTGATAGCGTTGATCGTGATCGCTCTCGCGGCCTTCGGTGGCTACCTCTACTGGGATCACAAGCAGACCCAGCAGCGTGAAGGTGACGCCGAGACTTTCGTGCAGGCGCTGGACAGCCTCAAGGCCGGCAAGCTCGACGAGGCCGATGCCAAGCTCAAGGCGCTTGCCGCTGAAGGCTCGGACGGCAGCGCCACCGCGGCCAAGCTGATGCAGGCGGGAATCGCGCTCGACCGGGGCAAGAAGGACGATGCGCTCAAGCTCTACGCCGCAGTCGCCAGGGACGAGAATGCGCCGCAGCCGATGCGCGACCTTGCCACGATCCGCGAAGTCGGTGCGAATTTCGATGCGATGAAGCCGCAGGACGTGGTCGATCGCCTCAAGCCCTACGCCGCCCCGGGCAATCCCTGGTTCGGCGTGGCCGGCGAACTGGTGGGCATGGCCTACCTGAAGATGGACAAGAAGGACCAGGCCGGTCCGCTGTTCGGTGCGATCGCCAAGGACGAAGGCGTCAGCGCCGCGCTGCGCAGCCGCGCGCGCCAGCTGGCGGCCGTGCTGGGCGTCGACGCGCTGGACGACGTGGTTGATGACAAGGGAGAGCCCATCGGCAAGGACGGCGCGAAGACTGCCGCGGATGCCGGGGCGACTGATGAGGATGCCGCCCAAGGGGCTGGCGAATGACCCATTTTCTTGAGGATCTGCGCATGAAGGCAACTGCCCCGAATATCCGACGGTCCAACGCCCGCAAGGTCGTGCCGATGATGGCCCTGGCCCTGGTGATGGGCCTTTCGGGCTGCAAGATGTTCGGAGGCAAGGACGGCCCGAAGACCCCGACCCTCGGCGAACGCGTGCCTATCCTTTCCCGGATCGAGAGCGGCGCCAAGGTCGACCCGACGCTCGGCGCGGTCTCGGTCATCTTGCCCCCCGAAACGGTGAACGCCGAATGGGCGCAGGCCGGCGGCAACGCGAGCAAGTCTTACGGCCACCTTTCGCTTTCGGCGACGCCGTCGCGCGTGTGGACCGCCAACATCGAAGGCTCCTCGCAGCGTCAGCGCCTTGCGGCCTCGCCAGTGGTCGGCGACGGGCGTCTCTACGTCATGGACACCAAGGGTGTGGTTCACGCCTTCGACGCGCAGAGCGGCGCGCAGGTCTGGACCAAGAGCTTTGCGGTATCCGGCGATGGGTCGAAGGCGATCTTCGGCGGCGGCGTCAGCTATGACAGCGGCAAGGTCTACATCACTACCGGTCTTGGCGAAGTGGCCGCGCTGACGGCGGCGACCGGTGAGCAGCTGTGGACCAAGAAGCCTGCCGGGCCGCTGCGCGGATCGCCCACGGTCGGTTTCAACTCCATCTATGTGATGACGCAGGACAACCAGATCATCGCGCTCAATGCCGCAGATGGCGAACTGGTGTGGAATGAATCCGGCTCGCTCTCGCAGGCCGGTGTCTTCGGCGTTGCTGCGCCCTCGGCAGGACAGGGCACCGTCATTGCCGGTTACTCCTCGGGCGAACTTGTAGCCTATCGCTACGAAAACGGCCGCCAGCTCTGGTCGGACGCGCTTGCGCGCACGTCGATTTCGACCGAAGTGGGCAGCCTGACCGACGTCGACGCCGATCCGATCATCGATCGCGGCAGCGTCTATGCGCTGGGCGAGGGCGGTCGCATGGCGGCCTATGAACTGGTCACCGGCCAGCGCATCTGGGAACTCAATCTGGCGGGCATCTCAACCCCGGCGGTGGCTGGCGACTGGATCTTCACGCTTGACGATCACGCGGAAATCCTCGCGATCCAGCGCAATACCGGCAAGGTGAAGTGGCTCACCGACCTGAAGCGTTACCGCAAGGCCAAGAAGAAGAAAGGCCCGATCTTCTGGGTCGGTCCGGTCCTTGCAGGCAACAAGCTGTGGGTGGCCAATTCCGAAGGCGAAGTCGGCTCGGTCGATCCCGCCAGCGGGGAATGGACGCCGTTCACCAAGCTGGGCGATTCGGTCTCGCAGGCTCCAGTCGTGGCCAACCAGACGCTTTACATCCTAGACGACTCCGGCCGCATCACCGCCTATCGCTGATCCGGCCCCGGGCGACCCGACCGGCATTCGCTGCGAATGCCGTTTCGGACGCCTTAACCATTTGCCGCTAGGCAAACGGGCATGAGCAATGCCCCCACGTTCACCGCCCGCAGGCCGGTCAGCGATGTTTCGGCTGGCGTCGGCCTCGCCGGACTGGCCGCGCTGATCGCCTGGTTGCTGGTCTGTCGCAACTGGGCGGGTCTCGCCGATGCCTTTGCCCTGCCCGGCCCGCACGAACCGCTCGCCGGACCTTATGCAGCGGTCCTGACGCTGTTCGTCACCGGGCTGGCGATGAGCTTGTGGTCGGTGCTGGTGGACAAGGTTCACCTGCGCCCCAACACCGGAATCGACTGGCGCAGTCCCCGTCCGTTGGCGCAATCGATCGACGTTTCGATCACCAAGCTGGCCGGGCTCTGGGCGACCTGGGCGGCGATCGGCATGTTCTACTGTATCGGCCGCTGGTACTGGGACGGCCAGTATCTATTCGCGATGGAAGTGATCGGCACGGCGGCAGTGCCGCTCTTCGCGCTTTCTGTGCCCTATGTGCTCTGGCTCGACCGCTACATGATCGAGCCGCGCGACCATTCCTGGCACTTCGGCGCCATGCTCATCGGGCGCGAGGCTTGGTCGGCCGAGGAAGTGAAGAAGCATGGCCGTGCCTGGGCGATCAAGGCATTCTTCGGTGCCTTCATGATCTCGATCCTGCCCGGCGGCTTCGCCCGCATCGTCGAGGCCGATTTCAGCGCCATCGCCCACGATCCTGTGGCGCTGGGGACGATGCTGATCGAAGGGCTGTTCCTCGTCGACGTGCAGATCGGCACGGTCGGCTATCTCTTCACGTTCCGCCCGCTCGACGCGCATATCCGCAGTGGCAATCCGCTGCTGGCGGGCTGGGTCGCCGCACTGATCTGCTATCCGCCCTTCGTGTGGGGCACGATGGGCCGGGCCGACGTGCTGGGCTATGAGGTCAACACCGGCGGCTGGGCCTACTGGCTGCAGGGTCACGACCTGCTGCTGTGGTCATGGGCCGCGCTGCTGGTCTGCCTTACCGCGATCTACGCCTGGGCGACCTTTGCCTTCGGCCTGCGCTTTTCCAACCTGACCTATCGCGGAGTTCTCACCAACGGGCCTTACCGCTTCACGCGCCATCCTGCCTACCTGTCGAAAAACCTGTTCTGGTGGTGCTCGACCCTGCCGTTTCTCGTCACCAGCCACGCGTTGACCGACATGGTGCGCAACACCGTGCTGCTCGGCGTGGTCAGCGCGATCTATTTCTGGCGCGCCAAGACCGAGGAAGCGCATCTGCTGGGCGAAGATGCCAAGTACCGCGAATACCACGCCTGGATGGCTCAGAATGCGCCGATCACGCGGGGCCTGGGCTGGCTTCTCGGCAGGCTGCGCCCGCGCCGCCCGGTGCTGCAAGCGGCGGAGTGAGCGGGCGGGTCAAGGTCGCGTAGCCGAATGCCGTCAACCGGGACCTGATCCGCGATTCCCGCCTGCGCGGGGATGGCGACCGAAACGCGAAGAGCCCTGCGTTCAGAAGCTCTTCTGCTTGTAGACCTCGCACAGATCGCCGCCCCATTCGCCGTGGAAGCGTTCGAGCAGGCGCTGGGCCGGAACCTTGCCCGACGACACGATCTCGGCGAGCGGTTCGAGGTAGCCGGTCTCGTTGTCGCCGCCGGCGTTGAGCTTGCCGCGCGCGGCAAGGCCCGAACGGGCGATGTCGAGCACTTCGCCGGCGATGTCGCGCAAGGTGCCGCCACCGGGAAGCGGGGCGTCGAGGCCGAGCTTCGGGACGGAGCTGCGCAGCACTTCGCGGCCTTCCATGTCCCAGTCCTTCACCACGTCCCAGGCCGCGTCGAGCGCGGTCTGGTCATAGAGCAGGCCGACCCACAGGGCGGGCAGGGCGCAAATGCGGTTCCACGGACCACCGTCGGCCCCGCGCATTTCCAGGAAGGATTTCAGGCGCACTTCGGGGAAGGCGGTGGACAGGTGATCCTGCCAGTCGCTCATGCGCGGCAGTTCGCCGGGCAGGGCGGGCAGTTCGCCCTTCAGGAAGTCGCGGAACGACTGGCCCGCGGCGTCGATGTACTTGCCGTCGCGGAACACGAAGTACATCGGCACGTCGAGCATGTAGTCGACGTAGCGCTGGTAGCCGAAGCCCTGCTCGAACACGAAGGGCAGCATGCCCGTGCGCGCCGGGTCGGTGTCCGACCAGATGTGGCTGCGGTAGGAAAGATAGCCGTTGGGCTTGCCTTCGGTGAAGGGCGAATTGGCGAAGAGCGCGGTCGCCAGCGGCTGCAGCGCCAGCGAGGTGCGGAACTTCTGCACCATGTCCGCCTCGCTGGAATAGTCGAGGTTGACCTGGATGGTGCAGGTGCGCAGCATCATGTCGAGACCCATCGAGCCCACGCGCGGCATGTGCCGCAGCATGATGTCGTAGCGGCCCTTGGGCATGACCGGCAGTTCTTCGCGGGTCTTGTCCGGCCACATGCCCAGACCGAGGAAGCCCTTGCCGATGCGGTCGCCGATGGTCTTCACCTGTGCGAGGTGGCGGCCGGTTTCGGCGCAGGTTTCGTGCAGGCTTTCCAGCGGCGCGCCGGAGAGTTCGAGCTGGCCTGCCGGTTCGAGGCTGACCGTGCCGTCGCTGCCCTTCATGGCAATGACGTTGCCGCCTTCCACGATCGGTTCCCAGCCGAATTCGGTCAGCGCCATCAACAGGTCGCGGATGCCGCCGGGCTCGTCATAGGACGGCGCGTGATGATCGGCCTTGTCGTATACGAATTTCTCGTGCTCGGTCCCGATCCGCCACGCGGCGCGCGGCTTTTCGCCCGCGGCCATCGGCTCGGCGAGTTGGTCCAGGCTCTCGATCAGCGGATCGGCGCGATCCGATATCTCGCGGGTGCTCATGGCCGGGGAGGTAGTGGCGGCAAGGCCCGGACGCCAGCACTATTTGCTGCGGTGATAGTCAATTTCCGGAAGGCGACCAATCGCCCGCCACGGCCATCCAGAGCGCGGTGGCGGCAATGCTGGCAGTCTCGCCGCGCAGGATGCGCGGGCCCAGCGTGATCGGGCGCGCTTGCGGGAGGGCGCGGATAAGCGCGCGCTCCCCTTCGTCGAAGCCGCCTTCGGGCCCGACCAGCAGGGCGGCAGGGCCGCAGTGCGCGGCGAACTGCGCGGCGGCCGGCTCTCCACCCAGCTCGTCGGCGAAGAACAGCGCGCGATCCTCGGGCCAGTCGCGCAGCAGCGCTTCCAGCCTGAGCGGCTCGGTCAGTTCGGGCAGCGCGGTGCGGGCACATTGCTCGGCCGCCTCGGTCACCATGGTGCGCGCCCGCTCGGGGTTGAGCTTGTCTGCCACGCAGCGGCGCGTCACCACCGGCTGGATGCGTCGCACGCCCAGTTCGGTCGCCTTCTCCAGCACGAGGTCGAAGTTCGGCTTTTTCAGCAGCGCGGCGCAGAGCGTGAAGTCGGGAACCTCCTCGCGCTCGCGCAGCCGCTCACGCGCTTCGAGCACGACCTCGCGCTTGCCTGCCGAGACGACGGCGCAGGCCCATTCGCCGGTTTCGTCGTCGCACAGGATCACCGCGTCTCCGTCCGAGACGCGCATGACCTTGGACAGGTAGTGTGCCTGCGTCCCCTCGATCGCGACATGCGCGTCCTGCGCGACCGGACCGGGAACGAACAGGCGCGGCGCTGAGCGCGGCGGCCAGGCGGGAGTTGCAACCATGCTTCCTCTTACTGCCCCTGTCCCGCTTCGCAAACGTGCGCAGGACCGTAACCCACTGCTCGACGCCCATCGCGTCCAGGGTGGACATTCTGCCCAAGTGAACGATCATCCATGACACGCGGCACACAATCGACTAATTACGCCCGCGTGACCGAACCCGCTTTTGTCCCCGATACGCAAAACCGCAGCCTTGTTTCGATGCTGCCGCCGTCCTTTCGCGACTATGCGATGCTGGCGCGTTTCGACCGGCCCATCGGCTGGTGGCTGCTGTTCTGGCCCTGCGCCTGGGGCGTGATGCTGGCGGGCGGCGAAGCGCGCTGGGACCTCGTGCTGTGGATGCTCGTCGGCTCGATCGCGATGCGCGGTGCGGGCTGCGTGTGGAACGATATCGTCGATGCCGATCTGGACCGCAAGGTCGCGCGCACGGCCAGCCGCCCGGTCGCGAGCGGGCGCGTCTCCCGGCAGGCCGCAACGATCTGGCTGTTCACGCTCTGCGCGGTCGGCCTCGTCGTGCTGTTCCAGCTGCGCTGGCAGGCGCAGGTCATGGCCCTGAGCAGCCTGGCCCTCGTCGCTGCCTATCCCTTCATGAAGCGGATCACCTGGTGGCCGCAGGTCTGGCTTGGCCTCGTCTTTACCTGGGGGGCACTGGTCGGCTGGGTCGAGATCCGCAGCGACCACATCGACGTTCTCGTTGCACTGTATGGCGGCTGCATTTTCTGGTGCATCGGCTACGACACGATCTACGCCCTGCAGGACCGCGAAGACGATGCCCTTGTCGGCATCCGCTCTGCTGCCTTGCGCCTGGGGAGCCACGTGCGCGCCGGAGTCGCCGGGTTCTATGCCCTTGCGATCGCCTTCTGGGCGCTGGCCTTCTGGACCCTGCGCGGCGACTGGGTCGCGCTCGTCGCATTGGTCCCGGTGGCGGCGCATCTGGGCTTTCAGGTCGTGACGCTCGATACCGATGACGGTGACAATGCGCTCGCCCGCTTCCGCTCCAACCGCGACGCCGGCATCGTCATGGCGCTGGCCTGCTGGGTGGTGGGCAACGCCGGCGTGATCTAGGACAGGTTGCCGTGTGCAACCTCTACCGGATGACCAAGGGCGTCGACGAAGTCGCCAAGCTCTTCGAAGTCCTGCCCGAACGCGGCGCCAATATCGCCGAGGAGGTCTATCCCGGCTATCCCGGCCTCGTCGTGGCCGAAGGCAAGGCGCAGGCGATGACATGGGGCTTTCCGCTGGTGCTCAAGGGCAGGCAGGGGCAGCCGCTCAAGCCCAAGCCCGTCACCAATGCCCGCGACGACAAGCTGGCCACCGCGTTCTGGCGCGACAGCTTCGAAACGCGCCGTTGCCTTGTTCCCGTCACCGCCTGGGCCGAGGCCGAGGGCAGCAGGGGGCGGATGACGCGCACGTGGTACGGCGTGGAAGGGGAAGAGACTTTCGCCGTCGCCGGGCTCTGGCGACCGACCGCCGAATGGGGGCAGGCCTATACCATGGTGATGGTCGATTCCTGCCCGCAGATGGTCGAAGTGCATGACCGCATGCCGGTTCTCCTTCCCCGCGATGCGTGGGAGCAGTGGGTCACCGGCACACCGGAGGAGGCGCTGCGCCTGTGTCGCACGCCCGACCTTCCCCTGACGGTGGACCGGACGGACGAATTGTGGAGCGGAGGGGGCAAGCCGGCCCGGGGCGGTGGGAATACCACGCCCCGGCTCTTGTGATCAGCGGCTCATTCATAACTCACCAGTTCGAATTCGATGCCGTCCCAGTCGAGGAAGTAGAACCTGCGACCGGGTTCGTAGTCGGCGTGGTTGAAGGGGACGAGACCGGCATCGGCGACGATCTTCTCGGCGGCGTCGAGGTCGTCGACGACGATGCCGACGTGGTTGAGCGGCGCGCCCTTGGCGAAGCGCTCGTGCTCCTTGCGGTCGGTATAGACGGCGATGTAGCCGAACTCCTCGCCGACATGGATCGTCTCGCCGCCGTTGAGGGCCGGACCGCGCCAGCGTTCTTCCCAGCCGAGCAGGTCCTGCAGCAGCCTGGACGAGCGCTCGATGTCGCTCACGGTGATGTTGGCGTGTTCCAGTCTTCCCTTGGGCATGTGCATTTCTCCTTGGTTTCCAGCGATCCGCGCCCGCGGCGAATCACTCGGCTTGCCCAAGGTGCAACCTCAAGTTAACTTGAGGTCAAACGTAAAATGGAGACCTTGCGATGACCGCCAAGGGCGTGACCGACCGCTTCATCTCGATCGGCGATCTCTCGCGCCGCACCGGCGTCGCGGTCTCGGCGATCCGGTTCTACGAAGAGAAGGGGCTGCTCGTCTCGCTGCGCACTTCGGGCAACCAGCGGCGCTTCCTGCGCTCGGACATCCGCCGCGTCAGCTTCATCCTGATCGCGCAGAAGCTGGGTCTGGGCCTGGCCGAGATCGAGCGCGAACTGGCGCAGCTGCCGCAGGGACGCACGCCGACGATCGAGGACTGGGAGCGCATCAGCCTGTCCATGCGCGAGGCGATCGACGCGAAGATCGCGCTGCTCGAACTCACCCGGCGCAAGCTGGACGAATGCATCGGCTGCGGCTGCCTGAGCTTGACGAAATGCCGCCTCTACAATGCTGACGATGCGGCCGGGGCAGAAGGCACCGGACCGCGTTTCGTGCTGAAATAGCTATTCGGCCGCCAGCAGTTCCTCGGCCGCGCCAAGGTCCACGCTGACGAGACGCGAGACGCCCTTTTCGACCATCGTCACGCCGAACAGGCGGTGCATGCGGCTCATCGTCACGGCATTGTGGGTGACGATCAGGTAGCGCGTCTCGGTTTCGCGGGTCATGGCTTCGAGCAGGTCGCAGAAGCGCTCGATATTGGCATCGTCGAGCGGCGCGTCGACCTCGTCCAGCACGCAGATCGGCGCCGGGTTGGTGAGGAACAGCGCAAAGATCAGGGCGACTGCGGTCAGCGCCTGTTCGCCGCCCGAGAGCAGCGTCAGCGACTGCAGGCGCTTGCCCGGCGGCTGGGCGAAGATCTCCAGGCCGGCCTCGAGCGGATCGTCGGAATCGACCAGCGCCAGATGCGCCTGTCCGCCCTGGAAGAGCTGCTGGAAGAGGCGACGGAAATGCGCGTCGACCGCCTCGAAGGCCGCGCGCAGGCGCTCGCGCCCTTCGCGGTTGAGGTTGCCGATCGAACCGCGCAGGCGGTTGACCGCTTCGGCCAGTTCGGCCTTCTCGGTGACGCTGACGCCCAGTTCCTTTTCAGCTTTGGCCAGTTCGTCGGCGGCGACGAGGTTGACCGGGCCGATGCGCTCGCGCTCGGCGACGAGCCTGTCCATCGTCGCGGTTTCCGCCTGTGCGCCGGAGACCTGCGCGGAATCGAAGGCGAAGCGCTCGGGCAGGACGGGGGGCGGGCACTGGAAGCGCTCGCCCGAAAGTCGCGTCATCTCGACCCGGCGTTCGTCCTCGTTCTCGGCCCGGGCGACGGCACCGGCGCGGTTCTCACGCGTGCTGGCGAGCTTTTCCTGCGCATCGGCCAGTTCGGCATCGGCCTTGCGCGCAGCCTCGGTCGCGGCAGCTACGGCCACTTCCGCCTTGCCCAGTTCGTCGGAGAGGCGATTGCGCACGACTTCCCCGGCTTCGATTTCGGCCATGATCGAGGCGGGCTTGGCGGCGAAGATGGCGCGCTCGGCTTCGATCTCCTCGAGCCTGCCGGCCATCTGGGCGAGGCGATTGGTGGCATCGCCGGCGCGGCCCTGCCAGTTGCGGATGTCGCTGCGCTGCGACGCAGTGCGTTCGCGCCCGACCGCCAGCGCCTGATCGTGCGCGGCAAGCGCGGCCGTGGCGGATTGCAGCCCGTTCCTGGCGGTCTCGTTCTTCCTGCGTGCGGCCTCCAGCGCGGCACGGCCGGTTTCGGGGTCGGGCAGCGCCTTGCGCTTGTCTTCGGCAGCGGCAAGGTCCTGCGCGGCGGTCTTGCGCTGTTCGGCCAGTTCGCCGACCTGCATATCGAGTTCGGCGCGGCGGGCCCGTTGGCGTTGGCGCTGGTCTTCGGCCTGATCGGCGGCGCGAAGGGCGCTGCGTTCGGCATCGGTGGCCTGCGCGATGGCGCGTTCGGCGGCGATGACCGCGGCCTGCAGCGCGGAGAGTTCCTGCTGCACCTTTGCCTGACGCGCTTCGGCAACCGCCACGGCCTCTCGCAGCGGCGGCAGCTGGGCGTCGAGTTCGGCGAAGCGGTTCTCGGCTTCGAGCCGGGCAGCTTCGGCGGCCCCTTCGCCGCGTGCGACGAAGCCGTCCCAGCGGCGCAGCACGCCCGAACGCGTGACCAGCCATTCGCCGGCCTTGAGAGCGCGGCCGTCATCCTCGCCCACGACATGGACCAGCGCGAGACGCGCCGTGAGTTCCGGCGGGCACTGGGTGACGTGCGCGGCAAGGCTGTCGACCACGGGGGCGGGCGCCTCGGCGCCGGTCCAGAAGCGACCGTCGGCGCCGTCGACCTTGCCCAGCGGCGCCTTGGCGTCGCGGCCCAGTACGGCGGCCAGCGCGCGTTCGTAGCCCGGGGCGGCGCGAACCGCGTCGATTGCGACGGGCAGGCCATGTGCGGCCTTGGCGCCCTTGGCGCGGGCCTCGCGGTCCCGGACGAGGGCGCCATGTTCGCGCTCGATTCCGGTGAGATCGGCGCGCGTGCCTGCAAGGTCCGAGGCGGCGGCATCGCGCTGGGCCTGCAGCTCTGCCTTGCGGGCCTGCTGCGCTTCAAGTCCTTCGCGCGCTTCGGCAAGGGCCTTTCCCGCAGCTTCGGCTTTCGCGCGCGCAGCGGCGACGACCGCGTCGAGGTCGCCGGCCGCTTCAAGCGCCTCGATCTGCGACTGCAGGCGTTCGGCATCGGAATCGAGGCGGGCAAGCCGGTTCCTTGCCTGCGCCAGTTCGGCTTCGGCGATGCGCCATTCGGCTTCGACGCCAGCCTGTTGGGCGGTCGCCTGCGCCAGTTCGAGTTCGGCGGCGCGGGCAGCGCGTTCGGCGCCTTCCAGGGCATTGGCCAGACGGGGGCGGTGTGCCTCGTCGGCTTCGAGCTGCTTTTCGCTCTCGGCCAGCTCGCGTTCGAGGCGCGAAAGTGCCTGTGCCGCGTCGCGGGTCACGCGGTCGGCATCGCCACGGTCTTCCTCGAGCCGGGTCTTCTGCCGTTCGAGATCGGCCAGACGCTGTTCTGCCGCTTCGAGCTGGCTGGTGAGCGTGGCCATGCGGTGCCCCTGCGCATTGGCATCGTCGCGGCGGTCGGCCAGTTCGTCGCGCGCTTCGATCAGCGCTTCGGCAGCGGCGGCCTGCCCGTCCTGCGCCAGCTTTGCGGCTTGCTGTGCCTCGTTGACGCGGGCCTCGGCGGCCTGGGCTTCCTTGCGCGCGGCCTCGGCGGCCGCGGCGGCATCGCGCCAGCGGGCAAAGACCAGCCGCGCTTCGGCCAACCGGATTTCGTCGGTCAGCGCCTTGTACTTTTCAGCCGCCTTGGCCTGACGGCGCAGTGTGGCGACCTGCTTGTCCAGCCCGGCCATGATGTCTTCGAGGCGGGCGAGGTTGGTTTCGGTCGCACGCAGTTTCTGCTCGGCGTCCTTGCGACGCACGTGGAGCCCGGCGATGCCCGCCGCTTCTTCCAGCATGGCGCGGCGTTCGGTGGGCTTGGCGGCGATGACCGCTGCGATCTTGCCCTGGCTGACCAGCGCGGGCGAATGCGCGCCGGTGGCGGCGTCGGCGAAGATCAGCGCGACGTCCTTGGCACGCACGTCGCGACCGTTGACGCGATAGGCGCTGCCCGCCCCGCGTTCGATCCGGCGCACGACTTCAAGCTCTTCGCGCTTGCCGTCGATGGGGGCGGTCTCCCCGGTCAGGACGACTTCGGCGAAGCTGCGCGGAGGGCGGCTGGAGGTGCCTGCGAAGATCACGTCTTCCATGCCGCCGCCGCGCATCGACTTGGGCGAGCTTTCGCCCATGACCCAGCGGATCGCTTCGAGAAGGTTGGACTTGCCGCAGCCGTTGGGGCCGACGACGCCGGTCAGCCCCGGTTCGATGCGCAGTTCGGAGGGCTCTACGAAGCTCTTGAATCCACTGAGCTTGAGCCGCCTTATGCGCATCGGGTCGCCCTTATCGAAGCCTGAGCCGGCGCATCAGCGCGCGCCGGCCTGCTGCAGCTTGGTCTGCAGTTCGTCCCAGCCCATCGAACCGACCGACGTGCCGTTGAGGATGAACGTCGGGGTGCCCGTGACGTTGAATTCCTTGGTCGCCTTCTCGGTCTGGTCGGCAAGGGCCTTGGCCTTGGCGCTGTCGGCAAGGCAGGCCTTCGCCTGGTCGAGCGCGATCCCGCGCGAGGCGAAGAATTCGGTCATGCCCGATGCCTGCGCGATGGCGGGGATCTGCTGCGGCGGCGACATCGCGCCGATGGCCTTGAGCTGGTCCTCGCCCAGCGCCTGCACGTTCTGGAACATGTTGGGCTGCCAGGCCCAGAACTGTTCGCTGAGCGGGATCACCGCCTCGGTCGCGCCGCAAGTGGCCAGCAGCGAGGCCGGCACGTCATAGGGGTTGAGCATGAAGTAGCGCAGTTCGTAGCTGACGCGGCCGCTGGCGACATAGTCGTCGCGCAGCTTGGCGAAGCTTTCCTTGGCGAACTCGGCGCAGTGCGAGCAGCTCAGCGCGCCGTATTCGACGAGCTTGATCGGTGCATCGGGATTGCCGAGGCGATAGCCGCCTTCGTCGGTCTTCGCGACCATGTCCGACCAGCTCTTGCCGGCAGGAGCGGCGATCGGGGCGATCGGCTCGTTCGAAACCGGTGCGGCCTCGTCCTTCTTTTCGCCGCAGGCGGCAAGGCCAAGGGCGAGCGGTGCGGCGATCAGGCCCAGCGCGACGTTACGGAAGCGAAAACGGGTCATCGAAGCGAATCCTTTGCGAATTGAAAATGGCTAACCCATGGTCCGGACAGATCAAGGGCACGTGGGGTCCGGCAAGGGACATCTCCACAGCTAACCCCCGGATTTCGGCGAAACCGCCGTTTTTGCGGCCTAGATCCGGCCGGCCTGCAGCGCCGCGGCGCGGTCGCTGAGCAGTTTCGAGAGATGCTCCCAGTCATGCACCTGCTGCACTTCGCCGTTGACGACGAAGCTTGGCGTGCCGGTCAGGCCCAGCGATCCGGCGGCCGACTGCTGCGCGCGCAGCTTGTCGAGCATGGCGCTGTCGTTCAGGCAGCGGTCCGCCTGCGCGCGGTCGATGCCCCACTGCTGCATCCTGGCATAGAAGCCCAGGTCCCCGGCGATGGCGCGCATGCGGGCCGGGATTTCTCCCTGTCCCCAGCGCGCCAACTGTTCCGGCGTCATCTTCCGCACCGTGCCGAGCCACTGGTCCTGCGAGGCGAAGAAGGCATTGTGGCGCACCCAGAAGCGCTTCGGATCGCCGCAGGAGGTCAGCATCGCGACGGTCAGGTCGATCGGGTTGCGCACCAGGTTGGTGACGGTGATCTGGATCTGGCCCTTGGGGATCAGAGTCGTGCGCAGGACCGGGTCCGATTCGCGGTGGAACACAGCGCAGTGCGGGCAGGTGTAGCTGACGAACTCGGTCATCTTGATCGGTGCTTCGGGATTGCCCAGCGTATGGCTGCCATTCGCCGTCACGCCCGTCACGCCGTTCCAGTTGCCTTTCGCGGCGGCCTGCGGCCTGGCCTTTGCGGTGGGCGCTGGCTGGGGCGGGCTGGCGGCAAGGCTCAGCGCGGCGCAGGAGGCAAGGGCGATTGTACGGGCAGCGTTGCGGGCAATGGACTTCACGAATGACGGCTTCATCACTTGTCCTTCTGGTCTTCCTTGGCGGCCATGCTCCGCGCCAGCGATTCCAGCACGGCCCGAAGTTCCGGGTCGCCGATGTCGCGCAGCGATTCGCCCAGCTCAATCGGCACCGGCTTGAGCGAAGGCGGAGCAGACCTGCGGTCTGAAGCAGGCGGTGCCTTAACCTCGCCTTGCCGGATCTTGGCTTTTGCCACCGCATTGTAGCCGAAAAAGCGGTTCACCCGGTCGATGATCTCTGGAATGACGTGCTGGATCATCGGTGCATGGGCAGGCATCACGACGAGCTGGAGAATGCCGTCGCTCTTTTCGCCGGGCGGGAAGCGGATCGATTCGGGGGAGCATACGCGGGCGTGACGGGCACCGACGATCTCGGGCCAGCGGGTCACCACGCTCGATTGCACGAAGCCGAAGCGGCGAAACGCGGTACGCCCGACTTCGGGCATCAGGTCCGATATCGCGCGCGCCTGCCCGCCGCGCGGGCGTTCGTAACGCTTGAAGCCGGGCGTGGTCTTGCCCGATTTGCTCGATTGTTTGCCGCGATCCCGTTCCATTACCGGCGCTGCAATGCCATAGCGGGCCCATGGAAGCCAGTTCCGATACGATCTCGCGCAAGCTTCTCAACTGGTATGATGCCCATGCGCGGGACCTGCCGTGGCGTGCGCGCCCGGGTGCGCCGGCTCCCGATCCCTACCGCGTCTGGCTCTCGGAGGTCATGCTGCAGCAGACCACCGTTGCCGCGGTGAAGGACTACTTTGCCGAGTTCACGAGGCGCTGGCCCGATGTGACTGCCCTGGCCGCAGCGCCGGACGAGGAGGTCATGGCCGCCTGGGCGGGCCTTGGCTACTACGCCCGGGCCCGCAACCTCTTGGCCTGCGCGCGCGAGGTTGCGGCGCGCGGCGGACGCTTTCCCGACAGCGAGGACGAACTGCGCGCGCTGCCGGGGCTGGGCGCCTATACCGCCGCCGCGGTTGCCGCCATCGCCTTCGGCCGCCGTGCGGTAGTGGTCGATGCCAACGTCGAGCGCGCCGTCGCCCGGCTCTTCGCGCTCGATACGCCGCTGCCGGGCGGACGCACCGCGATCCGCGAGAAGGCCGATGCGATCACGCCCGATCTGCGCAGCGGGGACTTTGCGCAGGCGATGATGGATCTGGGCGCAACCGTGTGCACCAGCCGCACGCCGCGCTGCCTGCTCTGCCCGCTCTCGGCCGATTGCGAGGGGCGGGCCCTTGGCGAGCCGGAGCGGTTCCCGGTGAAGGCGCCCAAAAAGGCCAAGCCGGCACGCCGCGGCCGGGCCTTCTGGATCGAGCGGGACGATCGCGTCTGGCTGGTACGTCGCCCGGGCAAGGGGATGCTCGGCGGGATGCGGGCGCTGCCCGACGACGGTTGGCATTCGCGCGGCGACGGCAGCGGCGAAGGACCGCTGGACGGTCCGTGGGAAAGCGCAGGCAAGGTCGGCCACGTCTTCACGCACTTCTCGCTAGAGCTGAACCTTGCGGTTTATCTCGGCAATCAATGCGATAGTCTCCCCGCGCAGGAGGGGGAGTGGTGGCCGCTGGACCGGATCGGGGAAGCCGGCCTGCCCACGCTATTCGCCAAGGCGGCGCAGCTCGCGCTCGCCGGGACGGGAGAGACGGCATGATTCGCACGATGGCCCGGCTCGAGGCCGCGATGGACCGGCGCGCGCTGCTGCGCATGGGGGCCTGCGCCGGCCTCGGCGCTGCACTGATGCCGCGCCTTGCGCTCGCCGCTTCCGATCCGGACCTGTTGCCGCAAGTGCGCGCGGTGGTGGAGCGCTGGGTGGGCCCCGGCAAGTTTCCCGGCATGGTCGCCTCGCTCGGCATCCCGGCGCGCGAGCCGCAATTCGTCGCACGCGGATCGGAAGGCTTTGCCGATGGCGACGCGGTAACGGCGGACAGCCTGTTTCGCATCTATTCGATGACCAAGCCGGTCACCGGCATGGCCGCCATGCAGCTTGTCAGCGAAGGCAAGCTCGGCCTCGACCAGCCGCTCTACGAGCTTCTGCCCCGGTACCGGCACATGCAGGTGCAGGACACCTACGACGGACCGATCACCGAACTGCATCCGGCCCGTTCGCCGATCACGATACGGCACCTTCTCACCCATACCTCGGGCATCGGCTACACCATCATCCAGAAAGGTCCGATCAAGGACCTGATGGAGCGCAAGGGCCTTGTCGCGGGACAGATCAGCCGCATGAAGATCCCCGGCGTGTTCGAAGGCGAGCCGGTCCACGGCCTCGATCGCTTTGCCGATCGCCTTGCCGAAGTGCCGCTGGTCGCCGATCCGGGCACGCGCTGGAGCTATTCCATGGGGCTCGACCTGATGGGCCGGGTGATCGAGGTGGCCAGCGGGCGCAGCTTTGCCGATTACCTGCGCGAGACGATCTTCGAACCGGCCGGGATGACGAGCACTTTCTTCCAGGTGCCGCAGTCCGATGCCGGTCGCCTGACCACGAACTACGGGGCGCTCGGCACGCTGCTGGTGCCCATCGATACCGGCGCGGATTCGATCTTCCTCGAAAAGCCGCCGTTCCCGTTCGGCGGCGCCGGGCTGGTCAGTTCTCCGCGCGACTACGACCGCTTCCTGCGCATGCTTGCCCAGTCTGGCATGATCGACGGGCAGCGCGTGCTGGCTGCACAGGCCGTGCATGCCGGGACCGGCGACCTGCTGCCTGCAGGCGTGACGATCCCGGCTGCGTTTGGCGGTGCCGCCGGTTTCGGTGCCGGAGGACGCGTGGGGCGCGGCGGCGAGGCCGGGATCTACGGTTGGTCGGGCGCGGCGGGGACGGTCGGCATGGTCGACACGGTCCATGCCCTGCGCTCGCAGATCTTCGTGCAGTTCATGCCGCCCAACGCGGTGGACCTGCTTCCCGAGTTCCAGGCCGCGCTCAAAGCCGATGTCATGGCCCTGCTGGAGAAACGCTGACGTGATTGCCCCCGACCTGGCCCCGATTGCCTTCTCCGGATCGCACCTCGACCGCGCCGATCACATCCGCAGCGATGCGGCCGCGCTCGATGCGCTGATGAACTGGAAAGCCCGGCTGCTGCGCATGGATGGTCTCGATCCGGTGCTTTCGCCCGAGGGCGCGCTGGAATGGGGCAGTCTTGCCGATGCCGCGCCCGACAGCGAGCTGGTGTTCCTCGGCCTCGACGGCGAGCGGGGCTGCTTTGCCGAAGTGCGTTCTTCCTATCCTGCGGGCAGTCCCCATGCCGGGCCGGCAAGCTGGAATGCGATGGCCGTGCTGGGTGCGGGCGAACTGGCGACTTACGGCGGTGCCCGCTCGTTGATCGGCTGGCATGCGCGCCACCGCTTCTGCGCCGTATGCGGGCAGCCCACGCGGCTTGCCAAGGGCGGCTGGCAGCGCTCCTGCACTTCGGAAACCTGCAGTGCCGAGCATTTCCCGCGCGTCGATCCGGTGACGATCATGCTGGTCGAGCACGAGGGCAAGGTGCTGCTGGGCCGTCAGCCGCGGTTTCCCGAGCGGCGCTATTCGACGCTGGCCGGTTTCGTCGAGCCGGGCGAGACGATCGAGGAGGCGGTCGCCCGAGAAGTGCTGGAGGAAGCCGGGATCAGGGTTCGCGACGTGACCTACATCGCCAGCCAGCCCTGGCCATTCCCGTCCTCGTTGATGATCGGCTGCCACGCCTATGCGGAGACGACCGAGATCACCATCGACGAGACCGAACTGGACGATGCCCGCTGGTTCAGCCGCGAGGATGTGGTCGAAGCCCTCGAGGCGATCGGCCGCGGCGAACTGGGCCGGGCCTTCGGTGCGCCGCCGAAGACGGCGATCGCCCATGTCCTCATGCGCTGGTGGATCGACCGCGGCTGACGCACCGTTCAGGGCGAGGGGAGGAGGAAGCCGACCCTCACACGCGCGGGCGCGAAAGTCGGATTCCTGCGAGGATTACTTGGTCTTGACGGCAACCAGCAGCGGCTGGCCGTCGTTGCGGCGGGCGAGGGCGACGGTGCGCTGCTCGGCCGCAGATGCCTGAGCGCTCGTGCGGCAGCGGGTCATGTCGCTGACTTCGTCGAGGCGGCGGACATCGGCCTTGCCGCAGACCTTGCGAACGGCCCGCTCAAGGCGCTGGTCGAGCGTGTCGAGACCGGCCTGGCTCGAAAGGTTGAGGTCGTCGTAGGCAACCGGAACGGTGCGCGCGCCGTCGGTTGCGGCGTTGGCGGACACGGCAACGGTGAGGGCCGCAACGGCGGCAAGCGAAGCGAAGGTTTTCATGTCGAATCTCCGGGCGCCGAAGCGCTGTCTAAAAAGGGCATGATGCGACCCGGATTTCTTCGATTATGCTTGCCGTCTTTGTATTTTTATCCGGCAAGACTGACGCCGGTTTCGCCGAGGCGAGTAAACCGGTTGTAAGGCTGATTTTACTCTTTCCCCCAAACGTGACTTGACGCGCCACTATTCTGCGGGCGTTCTTTTGTCTACTCTTTGTTGATTTTTTATTACGCTTTTTTGTGAAAAGGCGAAATATGCAGTTGGGAACGTCATTGTGAACGTTCTTCTCTTGCAGCCGATGCGGGGCGTTGGGGGGACGCAGGACTTCAGCCGATGGTCCGCCCCGAAAGGAAGGCGTCTCCGGACGGTTTCCCGGATGCCGGTTCAGGTGCCGATATCAGACTGCGTTTTCAGACGAGGCCGAGTTTCGCCAGCTCGCGCGCCAGCTTGGGCGGCATGACGTCGCCCGAACTTTCACCGTCACCCAGGTCGCGCGGGGCGTCTTCGTCCTTGAGATAACGCCAGCCCTGGTGCGCGCGCTTGGGCTTGGTGACGACCGGGATCAGCTTGGGGGCAAGGCGAATCCACCAGCGGCCGTCTTCGCGCTGTTCGAAGCCGAGGATCGGGGAGCGGCCGATCAGCGCGTGCTCGTAGATCCAGTAGAGCGATCCGCCGACCATCTCCTCGTGCCGCTTGGGCAGGTAGCGCGTCGTCAGGCGCGCCTCGCCGATGTCCGCATGGCTTTCCAGCCAGGCGCGCAGGTCCGCCGGGCTCTCGGCGGAATAGGCGATCTTGGTCATGTGCAGCGGCATGGGGACGAAGATAGGTATTCGTGCCGGGTCAGGCGAGTCCGGTCAGCACGGCAAGACCGAGGAACGAGAAGAATCCCATGGTGTCGGTGGCCGTCGTGACGAAAACCGCGGACGAAACGGCCGGGTCGATCCGGAAACGGTCGAGCGTGACCGGCACGAGGATGCCCGCAAGACCGGCGACGAGGTTGTTGATCACCATGGCCGCTCCGATGACGGCGCCCAGCAGCGGGTTGGAGAACAACAGCGTGGTCCCCCCTCCGATCAGCATGCCGAGCGCGGCACCATTGGTCATGGCGATGCGCAGTTCGCGCAGGATCATGCGCACGGTGTTGGAATCGGTCAGCTGGTTGGTGGCGATGGCGCGCACCACAACCGCCAGCGTCTGCGTCCCGGCATTGCCGCCCATGCCCGAGACGATCGGCATGAGCACCGCAAGCAGCGCGAAACGGGTGATCGCGCCCTGGAACAGCCCGACCACGGACGATGCAAGGATCGCGGTGGCGAGGTTGACGCACAGCCAGGTCAGGCGCGCACGCACGGTGATCAGGATCGGCTCGTTGATGTCGCCGTCGCCTGCACCGGACAGGCGCAGGATGTCCTCGCTGGCCTCTTCCTGGATAATGTGGACGATATCGTCGACGGTGATCTGGCCGATCAGGCGACCGGCGGAATCGGTCACCGCGGCGGAGATCAGCGCGTATTTCTGGAAGCGCAGCGCCACTTCTTCCTGGTCCATGTCGACCGGGATCAGCGTCTGGTCGCGCGACATGACGTCGTAGAGCGGAATGTTGCGCGGGCAGCGCAGGATCCACGAAAGCGCGCAGGTGCCCACCGGCCGGTGCATCGCGTCGACGATGAAGACTTCCCAGAACTCGGTCGGCAGTTCGCGGTGTTCGCGCAGGAAGTCGATGAGGTCGCCCACCGTCATCGTCTCGGGCACCGCGACGAACTCGCGGCTCATCAGACGGCCGGCGGATTCCTCGGGGTAGGAAAGCGCGGCCTCGATTGCGGCGCGGTCTTCGGGATCGAGTTCGGCAAGGACCGCCTGCTGGTCCTCGCGGTCGAGGTCCTCGATCATCGCGACAGCGTCGTCGGTGTCGAGCTGCTCGGCGATCTCGGCGACGACGTCGGCGGGTAGCGCCTCGATCAGGAGCTCGCGGACCCAGTCGTTGAGTTCGGCGATGACCTCCACGCCCATGAGGTCGCGAATCGAGCGGGCGAGCAGGAGGCGTTCATTCTCGTCGACCAGCTCGAAAAGGTCGGCGATGTCGGCCGGGTGAAGCGGCTCGACCAGCTCGTAGACGCGGTCGGAGTCCTCTTCGTCGAGCGCATCCATGACGTTGCGCACGAATTCGGGCTTAAGGCGGTTTTCCTCGTCGAGGCTCTCGCTCTCGGGCGCAGGCGATTCCGCGTCCGCCTCCGCAGCGACGGCGCCGTCTTGCTTCAGTTCGTCGTCGAGGTCCGCGCCGCTCATAAGCGCCGGTCTAAGCGTCAATTTCGCAATTGCAACAGGCGAAGGGAGGGGGCGGCGGATAGCTGTGCGGATACTTGTTCCGCAGCCGCGTGCGTGACATTGGCGAGACGCAGCCTATATCGGGCCGGAGCCCGGATCCGCATCGACGCGGACAACAGGAGATTACAGATGGCCGACGAATACCTGACGCTCACTCTCGACACCGGCAGCGGCGGTGGCGACGTCAAGATCAAGCTTCGTCCCGACCTGGCCCCCGGCCACGTCGAGCGCATCAAGGAGCTGACCGGCGAGGGCTTCTACGACGGCGTGAAGTTCCACCGCGTGATTCCCGGCTTCATGGCGCAGGGCGGCTGCCCGCAGGGAACCGGCATGGGCGGTTCGGACAAGCCGGACCTGCAGGCCGAATTCAACGCCGAGCCGCACGTGCGCGGCGTCTGCTCGATGGCCCGCACCAGCTACCCGCACTCGGCCAACAGCCAGTTCTTCATCTGCTTCGACGACGCCACGTTCCTCGACAAGCAGTACACCGTCTGGGGTCAGGTGGTCGAAGGCATGGAACACGTAGACGCGCTGCCCAAGGGCGAGCCGCCGCGTGAGCCGGGCAAGATCGTCAAGGCGACGATCTCGGAAGGCTGAGCCTTACCGGTTCGAATGCAAGAAGGGGCGCCCCTGCAGGGGCGCCCCTTTTTCGTTGGCTCGGTGACCGGATCGACCTTCGACTTTCGTCTCGATCCACGGTCCCGGGGCAAAGGGGGGGAAAGCTGCCCGCCGATTACAGCCCCGCTTGCAGCAGCCACTCGTGGAAGATGCGGACGGGGCGGGTTTCCAGCGCCTTGGGGCGGCAGACGAACCAGTAGCGGAAGGGGCTCTCGACATCGATGTCGAACAGGCGGGCGAGGCGATTGTCGTGCGACCGGCGGAAGTGGTCGTCGTGCATGATCGCGATGCCCAGCCCCTGTGCCGCTGCTTCGAGCACGAGCTGGCCGGAGTCGAACCGGTCGATCGATGCCGGTTCGAGCTGCGGCATGCCGATCGCCGTTTTCCAGGCATCGAAGCTGTCGAACAGGTCGTTGTGGATCAGGATGGTCTGCCTGGAGAGCTTTTCTGCATCGGGAACCGAGCCGATCTCCTCGGCCAGTTCCTTCGACACGATGCCGTAAACCTTGTTGTGGTCGAGCTGGATCCGGTAAAAGTTGGAATCGGGCTCCTTGGCCAGGATGATCGCCGCGTCGAGGGTGTCGCCGACGCGATCCTCGAGGTGGGCACCGGTGTCGATGTCGATGTGCAGGCGCGGGTGCAGCTTGCGCAGTTCGGGCAGGCGCGGGAACAGGCGCTGGCCGCCGAACAGGGTCGGCACGCCAAGATGCAGGCGCAGGACCTGGCCGCGGTCGATCTGCGATTCGACGGCTTCGGCCAGTTCTTCCAGTTTCGGGCCGACGACGTTGTAGAAGGCCTGGCCTTCGTCGGTCAGCTTCATCGCCTGGTGCTGGCGGGTGAACAGGCGCTTGCCTGTGAAATCCTCCAGCGCGGCGACGCGGCGGGAGAGGGCGGAAGGCGAGAGGGCAAGTTCACTGGCCGCCGCCTTGGCCGAACCAAGGCGGACGACGCGCACGAAGGCTTCAAGTGCGCGCAGAGGGGGGAGGCGGCGTACGGGCAATGTTTCGTCTTTTCATCCGGTCACGGGTCAACTGCTGGGCAGTTGACGGCATCATTCTGGTTCGCTCTCGAGCTCCTCTACCGGAGGATGCAACCGCAATCGCGTGACGTGTCGCTCATTTCCTTCGGTTACCTCGATTCGCCAGCCGCTGTCGTGTTCCAGGATCGCTCCGACCTGTGGAACCTGCTCAGCCAGTACGAAGGCGAGGCCGCCCAATGTATCTACTGCTTCTTCAACTTCGGCAAGTCGCGGATCGATTCGTTCCGCAACTTCATCGAGTTCCACGCGTGCGTCGGCTTCCCACATGCCGTCTTCTAACGGCAGGAGAAGTTCTTCGGGCGCATCGTCGTGTTCGTCTTCGATATTGCCGACGATTTCCTCGACGAGGTCCTCGATGGTGATGATGCCGTCGGTCCCGGAATATTCGTCGATCACGACCGCCAGGTGGGTGCGGCGCGCGCGCATGTCGGCCAGCACATCCAGCGCCCCGCGCGCCTGGGGCACGTAAAGCGGCTGGCGCATCAGGCTGGTCCAGTCGGTCGGAGCCGGCAGTCCGCGCGCAAGGATCGGGAAGATATCCTTGATGTGGATCATCCCGCGGATCTCGTCGAGCGATTCTCCGTAGACCGGCATGCGGCTGTGCCCGTGCTCCGCAAAGGCCTCGACCACTTCTTCCCAGCTTGCCGAGGCGGGGATGGCGATGATGTCGCCGCGCGGCACGGCTACGTCGTCGGCGTCATGCTCGCTGAAATGCAGGAGGTTGCGCAGCATCTGCCGCTCGAGCTGCGACAGGTCGCCATTGGTCTGCGCCCCGTCATCGGCGTCGCCCTCGTGCTCGTTGATGACGTCCTCGATCTGCGCCCTGAGCGACTGATCTGCGTCCGCGTGGAAAAGTCTCCGAAAGACACGCCAAAGCGTGCCGCTACTGTCCGGATCTCCCGAGCCGGGCTCGGTGTGGCGGCCATTGTCGGCCATCGTGACTGGTTACCCCTTCAAACCTGATTCAGTCGTCATATGGGTCGGCGATCCCCAATTGGGCAAGTGCTTTCGTCTCCAGCGCTTCCATTGCCTCGGCGTCGGCATCGGAAATCTCGTGGTCGTGGCCCGCCAGATGGAGCAGCCCGTGGACGACGAGGTGGGTCGCATGATCCGCGACGGAAACCCCCTTTTCCGCGGCTTCACGGGCGCATGTCTCAAAGGCGAGGGCGATGTCGCCGAGCATTTCGGGCGGTCCCTCGGCCGTCAGATCGAGAACCTGATCGCGTTCAAGCATCGGAAAGGAAAGGACATTGGTCGGCTTGTCCTTTTCGCGCCATTCGCGGTTCAGGACGTGGACTTCGGCATCGGAGGTGAACAGGATGCTCGTTATCAGGCGCGGATTCGCCAGCTCGGGCGCCACCGTGCCCAGGGCCGCGCAGGCGCGGTCGGTCAGCTCCGCCCAGTCGGTGCTTTCCGGCCAGGGCTCTTCGATATCGATTTCGAGATTCATCGGTGCCGTCTCTAGCGGTTTGCAGTGGGACAAGGAAGCGCGATCCCCGCCATCGCGGGGATGACGGGGCGACTTGGAACGAGGAGGGATGGACCGGATCGCGGGAATTCACGACCCCACCGTTCAGCCGTTACCCCCGCGAAGGCGGGGGTCCCGCTGCTGGGGAAACACAGGCAGGCCGAGCCTCACTTTTTCTCGTCGTACTGCGACAGGGGGCCCTCATAAGCCTCGACGATCCGCCCGACGATCGGGTGGCGCACGACATCGGCGGCGGTGAAGCGGGTGACGTTGATGCCGTCGATCCCCTCGAGCTTCTGGACCGCGTCGGCGAGGCCGCTCATGCGTTCGCCGCCGGGGATGTCGATCTGCCGGGGGTCGCCGCAGACGACCATGCGGCTGTTCTGGCCGAAGCGGGTGAGGAACATCTTCATCTGCTCGCGCGTGGTGTTCTGCGCTTCGTCGAGGATGACGAAGGCGTCGGCCAGCGTGCGGCCGCGCATGAAGGCGATCGGCGCGATCTCGATCTCTCCCGAGGCGAGGCGTCGTTCCACCTGTTCGGGCGGCATGCAGTCGTAAAGCGCATCGTACAGGGGGCGCAGGTAGGGGTCGACCTTGTCCTTCATGTCGCCGGGCAGGAAGCCCAGCTTCTCACCGGCTTCGACTGCCGGGCGCGAGAGGATCAGGCGTTGCACCGAACCGGTCATGAGCTGGCTGACCGCCTGTGCCACGGCGAGGTAGGTCTTGCCGGTGCCGGCCGGGCCGAGCGCGAAAATGACGTCCGAACGGGCCAGCGCACGCATGTAGTCGATCTGCGTCGCGGAGCGCGGCACGATCGTTTTCCTGCGGGTGCGGATCATGATCGGCGGCGCGCCCTGGTCGCCGGAGATGATCCCTTCGAGCGTGGGTTCGGCCGACATTGTGATCAACGATTCCACTGCGCCTGCATCGAGATCCTGTCCTTGTTCGAGGCGGTGGTACATGCCGGTGAGGGTTTCGCGGGCCCTGGCCACGGCATCTTCCGGACCTTCGATCTGGATGCGGTTGCCGCGCGCCGCGATGTAGACGCCGAGCCGGTTCTCGACCTGTACGAGATTGGCGTCGAACTGGCCGAACAGGGCGCCTAGCAGCGTGGGTTCGTCGAATTGTATTTCGACACGGGCCCGGCGGTGGGTTTCGGGCCTGAACTGCGCCGGGTCATCGGCACGGGCTGCTTTGCGGGCCATGCGCTCCTTTCGGGCAAAACGTGTGCTGTTCTGCAAGCGAAGATGGTCCCGCTCCGGGCAGCTTGCAAGCTTTGGTGCGCACCGGCGCATTCGATTCCTGGTGGATAACCCGCAAACCTCCCCGGATCCTGCGGGACGGGGCCGCCGCAAGCCGGAACGAGGCATGGCGCATTGCCCGCGCGCGGGCCGAAGGCTATCCCTTCGCCATGACCCGCCAGCATCATATCCTCCCGCTCGCCCTCCCGTTCGCTCTCGTGGCCGTCCCGGCCCTTCTGCTCGCCTCGTGCAAGAGCGAGGAACCTGCCCCCGAAGCAAGCGCAAGCGCGACCGGCAAGTCCACCGAGGCCGTGGTGACGCCGGTTACCGTCGAAAGCTGGCTGGACGAAAGCCTCTCGAAGGACCTGGGCGGCAAGACCGATTCCCTGCAGTACGCCCGCGCCGAGGCCGATCTCGACGGCGACGGCGTCAACGAAGTGCTTGCCTACGTCGGCGGCCCGATGATGTGCGGGACGGGCGGCTGCAATCTCGTCGTGCTCAAGCGCGATGGAGAAGGCTACAGGCAGGTCGGAGACCTCTCGGTGGTCCAGCTTCCGGTAGGCGTGCTGTCCAGCAAGACGAACGGCTGGAAGGATCTCGCCGTCTCGGTTTCGGGCGGCGGCAGGCCGGGCGGCATCATGCGCGTCCCCTTCGATGGCAAGGCCTATGCCCGCAACCCGACGGTCAGCCCGGCGGAGCCGGTCGATTCGATCGGCAAGGAACTGATTGCGGACAAGCCGCTCAAACCGCTCAAGCCCGGCGCGTAAGCACCGCACGTACGTTCTCAGGCGGGACGTTCGAGCCAGCGGCGCATCGCCTGCGTCACGGCGGTGGGCTGTTCCATGGCGGACAGGTGGCCGCTGTCGGCGATCCGCTCCAGCACTGCGCCGGGGATGGCGGTGGCCATTTCCTCCGACAGCGCAGGCGGCGTGAGCGCGTCCTGCTCGCCGACGAGCACCAGTGTCGGGACCTTGATCCCGGGCAGGTCGTCGCGCGAATCGGCGCGCGTGATGATCGCGTTCTGCTGGCGCGCGTAGACTTCGAAGCCGGTCCGCAGCGCCATGGCGACGACCCGTTCGCGCAAGTCGGCAGGGGCCTCTGGACGCACGAGCCGCGTCAGCCCCTCGCGCGCAACGGCTTCGTAGCCGCGCTGCTCGGCTGCCGCGATGGTGCCCCGGCGCATGGCCGAGGTATGGCGGTTATCGGCGCGGGCATTGGTGTCCAGCAGGGCAAGGCGGGTGACGCGGCCGGGGGCCTGCCGCCAGATCTCCAGCGCGACGTAGCCGCCCATCGACAGGCCGGCGACGGCAAAGCGCTCCGGCGCGCTCGCCAGGATGCGGCTGGCCATGACTGCGATCGAATCGTCGCGCAGGGTGTCGCCGATGGTGAACGCGGCAAGGTCCCACAAGCCGGATACCTGTGCTTCCCACAAGGCGGCGTCGCAGGCGAGGCCGGGGATCAGGACAAGCGGCTGGCGGCCCTCCGCGCCTTCGCTCACGCCGCGGCGACCATCCGGACGACAGCGCCAAGGCTGTTCGGCCCGGCGCTGGTGATCTCGACCTCGACCAGGTCGCCCACTTGCGCATCGGCCTCGAAGTGGACCGACTGCAGCCAGGGCGACTTGCCCAGCCACTGGCCCGGAAGCTTGCCCTTGCGCTCGACCAGCACGGTGCAGGTCTTGCCGACGGTCGCGGTGTTGAAGGCGTACTGGTCGCGGTTGAGCGCGGCCTGCAGGCGCTGCAGGCGCTCGTCCATCACCGCCAGCGGGACCTGTTCGTCCATCGTCGCCGCGGGCGTGCCCGGGCGCGGCGAGTACTTGAAGCTGAAGCACTGGGCATAGCCGACCGCGTCGACCAGCTTGAGGGTGTCCTCGAACTCGGCATCGGTCTCGCCCGGGAAGCCGACGATGAAGTCGCCCGAAAGTGCGATGTCGGGCCGTGCCGCGCGCACCTGTTCGAGGATCTTCAGGTAGCTTTCCGCCGAGTGGCTGCGGTTCATCGCCTTGAGCACGCGGTCGTTGCCCGCCTGCACCGGCAGGTGGAGGAAGGGCATCAGCTTGTCGATCTCGCCATGCGCCGCGATCAGGCCGGGCGTCATGTCGTTGGGATGGCTGGTGGTATAGCGGATGCGGGCAAGGTCCGCGATCTGCGCCAGTTCCCGGATCAGGCCGTCGAGGCCGATCGTCTGCCCCCTGGCGTTCTCGCCGGTCCAGGCATTGACGTTCTGGCCGAGCAGCGTGATCTCGCGCGCGCCGGCCTCGACGAGGCGCTTGGCCTCCTCGATCAGGTCGGCATGCGGTCGCGACACTTCCGCGCCGCGGGTATAGGGCACGACGCAATAGGTGCAGAACTTGTCGCAGCCTTCCTGCACGGTAAGGAAGGCGGTCGGCCCGGAGCGGCGACGGCGCGGCAGCGCGTCGAACTTCGTCTCGGCGGGCATGTCGGTATCGGTGACGCGGCGGCCTTCGCTGGCTTCGCGGATCATGTCCGGCAGGCGATGGTAGGCCTGCGGGCCCACGACCATCTTCACGCTGGGCGCGCGCGCCATGATCTCTTCGCCCTCGGCCTGCGCGACGCAGCCAGCCACCGCGATCAGCGGCGAAGAGCCATCCTCGCGCTTCAGGCGGCCGATGTCGGAATAGACCTTCTCCGCCGCCTTTTCGCGGATGTGGCAGGTGTTGAGCACGACGAGGTCGGCATCCTCGCCCTCGGGCGCAGGCGCGATGCCCTGTTCGGCCAGCAGTTCGGCCATGCGGTCGCCGTCATAGACGTTCATCTGGCAGCCGAAGCTCTTGACCCGGTAGGTCTTGGGAGTCTGGGTAGGATGCATGGCGGCCCGATACACGCGTTTGCGCGGCTTTTGAAGGGGCGCCGAGCCGGACTACCCGCATGTCTCGTCGCAGGAGGCGTCACCGGAGCAAGCGCCGCGCGCCCGATCGGGTCCGATTCATGGGTAAGTCGTGGCCCGGCAACGGCGCAACGGGCTTGCATGGTGCCTTCGCCGGCGCCAATCAGCGCCCATGCGCATTGCTCTTTTCGAACCCGAGATCGCCGGAAACGTCGGCGCCGTCCTGCGGCTGGGCGCCTGCATGGGTGCTGCCGTGGACCTGATCGAACCGATGGGATTCGCGTGGGACGACCGCCGCGTCCGCCGCACCGCGATGGATTATATCGACCACGTCAGCATCACCCGGCACCCAGGCTTCGATGCCTTCAGGGCCACGATCGGTTCGGGCAGGCTGGTGCTGTTCACCACGAAGACCACGCAATCGGCCTATGACTTCACCTATCGCGCCGATGACATCCTGCTGTTCGGCAAGGAAAGCGCAGGCGTCCCGCCGTGCGTGGTGGAAGCCTGCGACGCGCGCGTGCGCATTCCCCTGCGCCCGGAAGTCCGCTCCCTGAACCTCGCCACCGCGGCCGCGCTGGCCCTTGGCGAAGCCCTGCGCCAGACCGCGACATTGCCCGGCTGAGAAGCTGCGCCACGTTCGGCCCGGGCGGGGAGGCGGGCGCATTGAGGCGCTGGCCTGACACGGCAGGTGATAGCGACTTCGAACGTACTTCGCTTTCGGCGAGTAGCGACTAAGAGGTCCGATCCCCGTCTTCGCGGAGATCGGCGGAGCAGAAGCCGTCAAGGTCCACTGCATTGCAGCCTTCGGAATAGCCGCGTGGGATTGTCGCCATTCGGGCACAGACGACGCACAATCCGTTTTCCTACAGGCGTGCGCCTGCGGTACTTTCGCAGCCATGACCCGGCCGCATCGATCCTGTCTTGCGAACGCCCCTGATTGCGCTGCGGCGATTTTCGCTCGGCGCAAGGCGCGCCGTTTCCATCCTGGACAGTGTAAACCGTGTAAACCTGCATCGCGGCCAATGCGCGCGCCAGCCTGTTCCCCTTTTCGTGCACATCGGCTATCCGCGCGCCCATGAACACTGCAACTCGTGAGAACCAGACCCTGTATGCCGCCTTTGCGGGCCACCTCAACGCTGCGCTCGATGCGCTGGAAGCGGCGGGGACGCTGCCGGGCGGGCTCAAGCGAGGTGCGATCACGGTCGAGCCGCCGCGCGATCCCTCGCATGGCGATCTTGCGACCAATGCGGCGATGGTGCTGGCCAAGCCCGCAGGGCTGAAGCCGCGCGACCTTGCCGAGGCGCTGGTTGCCGAACTGGCGAAGCTGGACGAAGTGACTTCGGCCGAGATTGCCGGGCCGGGCTTCATCAACCTGCGCCTCGCGCCTGCGACCTGGATCGCGGAACTGCGCGCGATTGCCGAACTGGGTGCCGATTACGGCCGTTCGGCCATGGGGGGCGGCTCGACCGTCAATGTCGAGTACGTTTCGGCCAACCCCACCGGGCCGATGCACATGGGCCACTGCCGCGGCGCGGTCGTCGGCGATGCGCTGGCGACCCTGCTCGAGTTCGCCGGGCACAAGGTGGTCAGGGAATACTACGTCAACGACGCCGGCGCGCAGGTGCAGGTGCTCGCCCGTTCGGTGCACATCCGCTACCGCGAAGCGCTGGGCGAGGACGTGGGCGAGATCCCCGAGGGCCTCTACCCGGGCGACTATCTCGTCCCGGTCGGCAAGGTGCTCGCCGAGGAATTCGGCGACAGGTACGCCAAGGCGCCCGAATCGGAATGGCTCACGCTGTTCCGCGAAAAGGCGGTCGCCGCGATGCTGGTGATGATCAAGGACGACCTCGCGCTGCTCGGCATCGAGCACGAGGTGTTCTCGTCCGAAGCCGAGCTGCAGGCATCGGGCAAGCCGGACGAGGCGGAGGCATGGCTGCGGTCCAAGGGGCTCGTCTATGACGGCGTGCTCGAAGCGCCCAAGGGCAAGACGCCCGAGGACTGGGAACCGGTCGAGCTGCCGCTGTTCAAGTCGACCCAGTTCGGCGACGACCAGGATCGACCGATCAAGAAGTCGGACGGCACCTGGACCTATTTCGGTGCCGACCTCGCCTATCACTACCAGAAGGCGCAGGAAGCCGACGCGCTCGTCGACATCTGGGGCGCGGACCATGCCGGTACGGTCAAGCGGATCAAGGCCGCGGTCGCGGCGATGACCGGTGCGGACGGGGAGCCGACCCCGTTCGAGATCAAGCTGGTGCAGATGGTCCAGCTGCTGCGCGACGGCGAGCCGGTGAAGATGTCCAAGCGCGCAGGTACCTTCGTGACGCTGGCCGACGTGGTGCGCGAAGTGGGCAAGGACGTGGTGCGTTTCACCATGCTGACCCGCAAGCCCGAGGCGCAGATGGACTTCGACTTCGCCAAGGTCGTCGAAGCCTCGAAGGATAACCCGGTGTTCTACGTGCAGTACGCCCATGCCCGCGTCCACTCGACGCTGCGCAAGGCCGCTGCCGAAGGGCTGGCGCCTGCGGGCGATCACCTCGAGCTGCTGGGCGATGAGGAACTGGAACTGGTCAAGCTGGCCGCGCAGTTCCCGCGCATCGTCGAGGCCGCAGCGGCTGCGCGCGAACCGCACCGCATTGCCTTCTTCCTCGGCGACCTTGCCGCTGCGTTCCACGGATACTGGAATCTCGGCAACGATCGCGTCGAGAAGCGGTTTATTAACTTACTCGATGTTAACCTTACTGCAGCGAGGCTTTTCCTGGCTGTGCAGATCGGGCAACTTGTCCGGAACGGCCTGGCATTGCTCGGCGTTGAGGCTGTAGAGGAAATGTAAGGATGGCATTCTCGGACACGGGTCAGGGGGACCGGAGCGGAGATCCGCAGGGTCCGAAGGTCGACGGCACCGAAGGCGAATTCGAAAGCACCGGTTTCGCGGGCGTCGTGCCGGAAGGCCAGCCTTCGTTCGAGGAACCGCCGCAGCTCGAGCTTGGCGACGAGGACGTGCGCCTGCCCTGGCTCGAGGGCGATGACGACGAATTCGAGGACGAGCGCGGTTCGGGCATGAGCCAGGGCCTGCTGCTGGGCGTCTTCGGCCTGCTTGCGATCGCGGTGATCGTCGGGATCGTGTTCTGGGCGATGAACGGATCGTCCGACAAGCCGCTCGTGGCCGATGGCGGGGTGATCGCCGCGCCGAAGGAACCCTACAAGACCAAGCCCGAAAACCCGGGTGGCGAAGTCGTGGCCGGTACCGGCGACACCAGTTTCGCCGTTGCCGAGGGCCAGTCCCGCCAGCCGCAGATCGGCGAGCAGGAGGAAGTGCCCGGTCCCGGTTTCGAATCGGTCGACAAGCCTGCCGAAAAACCGGCCGAGAAAGCTTCGGCTCCGGCCAAGGCGCCTGCACCGGTTTCCGGCATCGGCGTGCAAGTGGGAGCCTACACCTCGAAGCAGGCTGCCGAAACCGGCTGGAACACGCTGAAGACCCAGTATCCCGACCTTTCGGGCATGAATCACCGCGTGCTGGAAGGGCAGGCGGACATCGGTACGGTCTATCGCCTGCAGGCGGTGCCGGGCGATCTCGCTGCGGCCAAGGCGCTGTGCAGCGGCATGAAGAACGCCGGGTTGAGCTGCCAGGTCAAGAACTGAACAGGGCGGGCGGGCTCGGCCCGCCTTGGCGCATTTCCACACCTGAAGGACGCCGCTTCCTTGCGAAGAGCGCGGGTTTCTGCGACGAATCCGCCATGGTTCCTGCAATTTTCGGCCTTTCCGGACTCTCTCTCGGGCAGGACGAGCGCGCGTTCTTCAAGGACGCCGATCCCGCCGGTTACATCCTGTTCGGCCGCAACGTCGAAAGTCGTGAACAGATGCGCGCGCTCACCGACGAGCTTCGCGCGATCCACGGCCGCGACAACCTGTTCATCTGCATCGACCAGGAAGGCGGCCGCGTCGCCCGGATGAAGCCGCCGGTCTGGCAGGCCTATCCGCCCGGCGAAGCCTTCGACCGGCTCTACGACATTGCCCCGGCCACCGCGATCGAAGCGGCGCGGGCCAATGCCGAGGCGCTGGGGCTGGACCTTGCCGAAGTCGGTATCTCGGTGGATTGCCATCCCTCGCTCGACGTGCGCCAGACCGGTGCGCACGACGTGATCGGCGACCGCGCGCTCGGCACCGACCCGATGCGCGTTGCGGCGCTGGGGCGGGCGATCCTTGCCGGATTGGCGCGGGCCGGTGTCGCCGGGTGCATCAAGCATATTCCCGGTCACGGCCGGGCGATGGCCGACAGCCACAAGGAACTTCCCCGGGTCGAGGCGAGCGCCGAAGAACTCGAAGTGGACCTGCAACCCTTCCGGGCGCTGTCCGATTCGCCGATCGGGATGACCGCGCATGTCCTCTACACCGCGTGGGATAAGGAAAACCCGGGTACGCTTTCGCCCGTCGTGGTGCGCGAGGTGATCCGCAAGCGCGTCGGCTTTGCCGGGCTGTTGCTGACCGATGACCTCGACATGCAGGCGCTTTCGGGCACGGTTCCGGAACGCGCCGAGCGCGCGATCGGCGCGGGCTGCGACATCGCCCTGAACTGCTGGGCGAAGATGGGCGACATGATCGGCATTGCCCAGCGGCTGCCGACGATGAGCGAGGAAACCGCGCTCCGCCTGCAGCGGGCGCTGACCGCGGTCGGTGACAGCGGGACTGCGGGCGACCATGCGGAACTGATCGCTCGGCGCGACGCGCTCTTGGCGCAGGCGGCGGCCTGAACCATGGACCTGCCGCCTGAACCCGGTCTTTCCTTCGAAGCGGCGGACCAGGAATGGGACGGCGTGGCGGCGGCCGAGGCGCACAAGGAAGCGCTCTATCTGGAGATCGAGGGCTGGGAAGGCCCGCTCGACCTCCTGCTTGACCTGGCCCGGCGGCAGAAGGTCGACCTGCGGCGCATCTCGATCCTGGAACTGGTCGACCAGTACCTGACCTACATCGAGCAGGCCGAGGCGCTGCGGCTGGAACTGGCGGCGGATTACCTGGTGATGGCGGCGTGGCTTGCCTACCTCAAGTCGGCGCTGCTGCTGCCCAAGGACGAACAGGCCGATCCCAGCCCCGAGGAACTGGCGCTGCGCCTGCAATTGCGCCTGCAGCGGCTGGGGGCGATGCGCGAGGCGGCAGCGCGCCTGATGGGCCGCGACAGGCTGGGGCGCGACGTTTTCCAGCGCGGTGCGCCCGAAGGCTTGCGGGTGGCCCGTCGCAATGCCTGGCAATGCACCTGGTTCGACCTCGTGCGGGCCTATGGCGATATCAAGATCCGCAGCGAGCCGGTGGTCCACATGGTGCGCGAGCGCATGGTGATGACGCTCGACAGCGCGATCGCCCGCGTCTCCTCGATGCTGGGCGTCTCGCTCGACTGGATGGAACTGCGCGAATTCCTGCCGCCGGCCCACGATTCCTGGGCCAATCCGCAGCTGCGCAAGTCGGCGCTGGCTTCCAGCTTCGTTGCCGCGCTGGAACTGGCGCGCACGGGCAAGGCGGAGATCGCTCAGGACGAAACATTCGGGCCGCTGCGGCTCAAGGCGGTGAAGCCATGAACGAAGACGCGATGACCGAAGAGAGCTTTGCAGAGGCCGGGGCGGCCGGGGCGACGGGACCCGACGATCTCGTCCGCGCAGTCGAGGCAGCGCTGTTCGCTTCCGAAGAACCGATGACCGTCGAAGCGCTTTCCGCGCACCTGGGGCAGGCCGACATCCGTCCGGCGCTGGCCGAACTGCAGAGCCATTACGAGGGGCGCGGGATCCACCTGGTGGAGCGCGGCAAGCGCTGGCATTTCGAAACCGCCCCGGACCTCGCCCATCTCCTGCGCCGCGAAAAGGAAGAGCTGCGCCGCCTGTCGCGCGCGGCGACCGAGGTATTGGCGATCGTTGCCTATCACGAGCCGGTCAGCCGCGCGGAAATCGAATCGATTCGCGGGGTGCAGACGGCCAAGGGAACGCTCGACGTGCTGATGGAAGCGGGCTGGGTGCGCGTGGCCGGGCGCCGCGAGGTGCCGGGCCGCCCGGTGATCTATGCCACCACGCCCGAATTCCTTGCGCACTTCGGCCTGCGTTCGCTCAAGGAATTGCCGGGCATCGACGAATTGCGCGCTGCCGGGCTGCTCGATCCTGTGGATGACGACATGATCGAGGCGGCGCTATCCGGTCCCGTTCCGGGAGAGCGCGATGCACCGGAAGAGGCTGATCATGGCGATGATGACGACGACGTGACCTGAACGGGTCAAATTCATGACAGGGTGGCAAGTTCCCCCGAAAATCCCTAGATGAGCCTCGTGGCGACCGGAATCGGTCGCACGGTTTGGAGTTGATGTTATGGGTAGCTTTTCGATCTGGCACTGGCTTGTCGTGCTCGTGATCGTACTGGTTCTGTTTGGCCGCGGTCGCGTCTCTGAAATCATGGGAGACTTCGGCAAGGGCATCAAGAGCTTCAAGGAAGGCATGAACGACGAGAAGTCGGAAGAATCCTCCACTCCGCCGGCTCAGATTTCGTCTAAGCCCGCTGATCCCTCGGCCACGCCGAGCGCCAGCGAGAACAAGACCGAGCAGTCGTAAGCCAGCGCAGAAAGCGACTTAAGCGATGTTCGACATCGGCGCATCAGAACTGCTGATGGTAATCATCGTGGCGGTCGTCGTCATCGGCCCCAAGGACATGCCGATGGCGATGCGCACGGCTGGCCGCTGGATCGGCAAGATGCGAAAGATCTCCGGCCATTTCCGCGCCGGCATCGACGCCATGGTGCGCGAGGCCGAGCTGGAGGAAATGGAAAAGCAGTGGCGCGCGCAGAACGAGGCGATCATGAAGGCGACACCGCAACTGCCCAGTGCCGAAGAGATGCAGGCCCCGATCGCCTCGCGTCAGGATAAGGCGGCTTCCGCTTCCGAAGCGACGCCGTCCGAAGCCGGCGCGACCGATGGTCCGCCGCCGCAGAGCGGTGAACAGTCCGCCGCTCAAGATGAAGCCCCGCGAGATGCGAAAGAACAGCAAAGCCGGCAGGCCGAACTGAATCTCCCGCCGCCGCCGCCCTGATCGAACGCTCCATGGCCTTCAAGATTTCCGATATCGACGATACCCAGGCGCCGCTGCTCGATCACCTGATCGAACTGCGCAGCCGGCTGATGCGCGCCTTTGCAGCCTTCGCGGTTGCCTTTGGCGTGTGCTTCTACTTTTCGAACGACATCTTCAGCTTCCTCGTTCGTCCGCTGACCGAGGCGTTCCCGGCAGGGCAGGGCAGGCTGATCTACACCAAGCTCTACGAAGCTTTCTTCGTCGAAGTGAAGATCGCGATTTTCGCGGCCTTCTTCGTGAGCTTCCCGGTCATTGCCAACCAGCTCTGGGCCTTCGTTGCACCGGGCCTCTACGCCAAGGAAAAGAAGGCTTTCCTGCCGTTCCTGATCGCGACCCCGGTGCTGTTCACGATGGGTGCGGCCATGGCCTACTACGTCGTCATGCCCACAGCCTTCCATTTCTTCCTGGGCTTCCAGGGCGACAAGGGCGGTCTCAAGCTGGAGGCGCTGCCGGGCACGGGGGATTACCTCGCGCTCGTCATGCAGTTCATCCTTGCCTTCGGGATCAGCTTCCTGATGCCGGTACTGCTGATGCTGCTCAATCGCGCCGGGATCATCACCCGCGCGCAGACCGCCGGTGCGCGTCGCTATGCCATCGTCGGCATCTTTATCGTCGCCGCTGTCGCCACGCCGCCCGACGTGATCTCGCAGCTCCTGCTGGCCATTCCGCTGCTGCTTCTGTTCGAAGGCACGCTGATCGTGATGTGGATTACCGAGAAGCGCGATGCGCGTCAAAAGGCGCAGGCCGACACCGCGGATTCCGTGGGTGAACCGGAGGCTCCTGCCAGCAACTGAGCTTCATGCGGGCTTTGGATATGTCCGCTCACCCTAAGCCTGTCGCGGGGCGTGCGCACGAAAAGGGCCGCATAAGAGCGGCCCGCCTTTCGGTTCATCGGCCCTCGATGGGCGAAACTTCGCCTTCGGCCTTGGTCGGCAGCACCCGGTCCTTGGCATTGGACCAGGCGAGCTTGCCACCGATCCACGTCTCGAGAACCCTGGTCTGGCGCAGTTGCTCGGGCGTCGCTTCCATCGGATCGGTGTCGACGAAGAGGAAGTCGGCGTCATAGCCCTTGGCGATGCGGCCAAGGCGGTCCTCGGCGAACATCGCGTAGGCCGCGCCGGTCGTGTAGGCGTTGATGGCCGCCTCGCGCGAGAGGATCTCCTGCGGCTTCCAGCCACCGATCGGCTGACCGTCCGCGCCCTGGCGCGTAACGGCGACGGCGATCCCTTCGAAGGGGTGGGCCGGTTCGACAGGGGTGTCCGATCCGAACGCCAGCGGCGCGCCGGTAGCGGCGATGGACTTCCACGCATAGGCGCCGGTCAGCCGGCTCGCGCCCAGTCGTGCTTCGGCCATCGGTCGGTCCGAAGCTTCGTGCTGCGGCTGCATCGAGGCGACGATGCCGTGTTCGCCGAAGCGCGCGATATCCACGGGAGCGACGATCTGGGCATGTTCGATGCGCCAGCGCCGGTCGCCCTTGTAGGTCTGCGACAGCTCGTCGATGGAATTGAGGACCGCCGCATTGGCGGCATCGCCGATGGCGTGGACGGCCACCTGGAAGTTGTCTATCGCCGCCCGGCTCATCAGGTTGCCCAACTGGGTTTCGCTGATCTGGGGCAGGCCCTTCGTTTCGGGCGCGTCGGCATAAGGCGCCTTGAGCCATGCCCCGCGCGAACCGAGCGCGCCGTCGAGGTAGAGCTTTACCCCGTTCATTTTCAGCCGGTCGCCATAAAGCCACGGTGTCGGACGGGGGCCGCCGATCAGCGTCATATTGTCGATCCCTGCGGCATAGGCGACAATGCGGATGCGCAGGTGGCCAAGGTCGGCGGCGCGGCGGTAGGCCTGCCAGTCCTCGATCGTGGTGCCCATGTCGGCAATCGCGGTCACGCCCGAGGCCAGCAGCGCCAGTTGCGCTTCGCCCAGCGCGGTATCACGGTCTTCGGGGCGGGGGCGGGGCACCTTGGCCTCAACCAGCGCGGTGGCGGCATCGACCAGCACGCCGGCCGGGGCCTTGCCACCTGCCGAGCGCAGGATCTGCCCGCCGGCCGGATCGGTGGTGGTGGCGGTGATACCGGCAGAAGCGAGGGCGGCGCTGTTGGCCCAGCCGGCATGGCCGTCGACGCGGGTAAGCCACGCGGGCTTGCCGCCGGTTACGGTGTCCAGCTCGGCTGCTGTCGGCATCCGGTCGATGCCCCAGTTCGCCTGGTTCCAGCCCGAGCCGAGGATCCAGGGCGTTTCCGGGTGGGCGGCAGCCCAGGCCGCGATCCGGGACAGTGCCTCCTCGAGCGATTTCGTCGCCGAGAGATCGAGGGTCATCCGGGCAAATCCGGTCTCCATGACGTGGCCGTGGGCGTCGATCATGCCGGGCACGACCACGCGATGCTTGCCGTCAACCTGATACTGGACTTTCTTGGGGCGCTTGTCGCCGTGGCGATAGACCTCGATCACGCGGCCGTCATCGCCGATCAGGAAGCCCTCGAAGCGCTCGATCCCGCCCTTGCCGTCGGGCGTCAGGCCCTCGACATTGTCGACAAGGACATCCGCGCGGGCGGGCGTGACGATCAGCAGCGCGAGCGCCGCCGCGGTGAAGTGCTTCACTTACGGCCCTTTTTCGGCAGTCGCTTGATGATCGCGCTGGTGTCGAGACGGCCGCCGCCCATGGCTTGGATCTCGGCGAAGAACTGGTCGATGAGCGCGGCGACCGGCAGCGATATGCCGAGGCCACGGCCTTCGTCGAGGCTGAGGCCAAGGTCCTTGCGCATCCAGTCGATGGCAAAGCCGAAGTCGAAGCAGTCCTCGTCCATCGACTGCCAGCGGTTGTCCATCTGCCATGACTGTGCCGCGCCGCCGGAAATCGCCTCGTAGACCTTGCCCATGTCGAGATGCGAGGCCTGAGCGAAGCGCACTGCCTCGGCCAGCGCGGCGACATTGCCGGCAATGCAGATCTGGTTGGCCATCTTGGCGATCTGGCCCGAGCCGGCCTTACCGACGTGGACGATGCGCTGCGAATAGGCTTCCATCACCGGTCGCGCCGCTTCCACCGCTTCGTTGCGCCCGCCGCACATCAGCGTGAGCGTGCCCTTCTCGGCGCCGATCTGCGAACCGGTCATCGGCGCGTCGATGCAATGGACCTGCAGGTCGCGCGCTTCCACCGAGATCTGGCGGGCGATGCGCGCCGATACCGTCGTGTGGTCGATGAAGACGCCGCCCTTCTTGAGCATCTTGAAGACGCCATTGGGTCCGAGCACGACTTCGGCGAGGTCGTCGTCGTTGCCCACGCAGGTGATCACCACGTCCGCGTCCTGCGCCGCATGCGCCGGGTTCGCGGCGATGCGATGGGCGAGTCCGGGATTGTCCTCCACCCATTTCTGCGCGCGTTCGGGCGAACGGTTGTAGATGGTGAGCTCATGGCCCGCCTTGGCAATGTGCCGCGCGATAGCGCCGCCCATCACGCCGAGGCCGAGGAAGGAAACCTTGCGTCGTTCGGTCATAGCGATGTCTTCTAGCGAGGGTCCGTGACGCTATCAATCTAAGCCGGGCCTCAGCCCACGCTTTCAATTTGCCCCGGTTTCCTTTACCCGCGCCACCCTATGGACCAGCAAACGCTCAAGACCGCCCCGGGGACCGATGGTGCCCTGCTGACTGCCGACGACGTTCGTGCGGCGGCGATGCGAATTATGGGCAAGGTCGTACGCACCCCGACGCTGCACTCCAATACGCTGAGTGCGATCACCGGTGCGGAAATCTGGCTGAAGTTCGAAAACCTGCAGTTCACCGCCGCCTACAAGGAGCGCGGCGCGCTCAATGCCCTGCTGCTGCTGTCCGAAGAACAGAAGCAGCGCGGCGTCATTGCCGCTTCGGCAGGCAATCACGCGCAGGGGCTGTCGTACCACGGCACCCGCCTTGGCGTGCCGGTGACGATCGTCATGCCCAAGACCACCCCGCTGGTGAAGGTCATGCAGACCGAGAGCGTGGGCGGCAAGGTCGTGCTCGAAGGCGAAAGTTTCGACGAAGCCTATGCTCATGCGCGAAAGATGGAGGCCGAGCTTGGCTTCACCTTCATCCATCCCTTCGACGATCCGCACGTCGCCGCCGGTCAGGGGACTGTCGCGCTCGAGATGCTCGAGGACGTGCCCGAGATCGATACGCTGGTGCTGCCGATCGGCGGTGGCGGCCTTGCCTCGGGCATGGGTACCGTTGCGCGTGCGATCAAGCCGGGCATCGGTCTGATCGGCGTCGAGGCGCAGCTCTATCCCTCGATGTACAACCTGCTCAAGGGCACCAACCTGCCGGTCGGCGGCGATACGCTGGCCGAAGGCATTGCGGTGTTCGAGCCGGGCAAGTTCACCTCAAAGGTGCTGCGCGGCCTGCTCGACGAGTTCCTGCTGGTGAGCGAATCGCGCATCGAAAGCTCGCTTGCCCTGCTGCTTCAGATCGAGAAGACCCTGGTCGAGGGCGCCGGTGCGACCGGCCTCGGCGCGGTCATGGCCAACCGTGAGTTGTTCGCCGGCAAGAAAGTCGGCATCGTACTTTCGGGCGGCAATATCGACACCCGCCTGCTTGCCAACGTCCTGCTGCGCGACCTTGCCCGTTCGGGCCGACTCGCGCGTCTCAAGATCGGCCTGCAGGACCGCGCCGGTGCGCTCTACAAGGTCGCCAAGGTGTTCCACGAGCATAACGTGAACATCGTCGAGGTGCTGCATCACCGCATATTCACCAATCTGCCGGCCAAGGGACTGCTGACCGAGATCGAGTGCGAGGCGCGCGACCGCGAGCAGCTCGAGACGCTTGTTTCGGCCCTGCGCTCTGCCGGATACGAAGTGCGGCAGGTCGAGACCGACTGAACCCTTCCGGTTTCCGGCCTCGTCAGGAAACCGGCCAGGCGTTGAAACCCGAACGCGATGCCGCGCGTTGCAGGTGCATGGCGCTCGATTATCTCGACTTCACCGGCGATTGCGTCGTCGTGACCGGCGGCAGCTCGGGGATCGGGAAGTCCTGCGCCATGGCGCTGGCCGGACGTGGGCTGGCGGTAGCGATTACGCACTTTCATGATCCGGACGAGGCCGACGAAGTGATCGGCCGGATTCATGCCAATGGCGGGCGGGCCATCGCCTGCGATGCCGATGTCGGTGACGAGGATGACGTCGAGGCGCTTTTCGCAGCTGCCGAATCCGCCTTTGGCCCTGTCCGCCTGCTGGTGAACAGCGCCGGCCGCAACATGAGCGGGACGGCGGTGCAGGACATGAGCCTGGACCATTTCGATAGGGTCATGCGTGCCGACCTCTATGGCCCGTTCCTCACCTGCCGGCGTTTCGTGCGCGGGCTGGAAGGCAAGGATAACCCCGGGGGCGGCGGCAGGATTGTCAATGTCTCATCGATTCACGAAGCGGCGCCGCGGGCCGGGGCCGTCGATTACGACAGCGCCAAGGGCGGGTTGGCACAACTGACCGCCACGCTTGCACTCGAACTGGCGCCGCGCGGCATAGCAGTGAACGGTGTGGCGCCGGGCATGATCCTGACTCCGATGAACCAGTCGGCGCTCGACGATCCGAAGGAGCGGGCGCGCAGGGCCCGGGCGATCCCTTGGGGCCGGGCCGGACGTCCCGAGGAAGTGGCCGAGCTTGTCGGCTACCTGCTGTCCGATCGCGCCGATTATATTACCGGGACCACGGTTAAGATTGATGGGGCCCTTTCGCTCAAGGTAGCGCAAGATGCCTGATCGGGAATGGACCAGTCAGAGAAGTGCTAAGGTTTTGATTCACTTACGCCCCGAACCGGGACAAGTTGCCGCGGTCAGGGGGGCTGCGGGTCGAAACCTCCGGTTCGAGGCCAGTTTTGTAGTTAAAAGACTTTCAACTAACTGCCTGCGCATGCATATTCGGTCTGCAACTGAAAGGCCGATGGTCGCAAGCAAGTAAAGGAAGAGGCGCCTCCGTGACGGCTCCCGTTCGATTTCCGAGGTTCTTCGTGACCAGCCCCGCGCCGTGCCCCTATCTGCCTGGGCGCAGCGAGCGAAAGGTGTTCACGGAGCTCAAGGGGCCGCACGCGGACTCCCTGAACGATGCGCTCAGCCGCATCGGCTTCCGTCGCAGCCAGACCGTCGCCTATCGCCCCTCCTGCCTTGATTGCAATGCCTGCGTCTCGGTGCGTGTCGTCGCCAGCGAGTTCACGCCCTCGGGCACGCAGAAGCGCATGCTGAAGCGGAACGGAGACCTGATCGCCACCGTCTGCCGTCCGTGGTCGACCGGTGAGCAGTTCCAGCTCCTGCAAAAGTATCTCGGCGCGCGCCATCCCGAAGGCGGCATGACCTCGATGGACGAGGTCGACTTCGCCGACATGGTCGAGCACACGCCGGTCACCAGCTACGTCGTCGAGTATCGCGAACCGTCCGCCGACGGCGTGACGCCGGGCCGCCTCGTCGGTGCCTGCCTTACCGACCGCCAGTGCGACGGGCTGTCGATGATCTACAGCTTCTACGATCCGGAGCACGATTCGCGGGCAGGGCTGGGTACCTACATAATCCTGGACCACATCCATAAGGCGCAGGAAATGGGCCTGCCCTACGTCTATCTCGGCTACTGGGTCGAAGGTTCGCCGCGGATGCAGTACAAGGTGCGCTACCGCCCGATGGAACGCCTTGGCCGTTCGGGCTGGGAACGTTTCTCGCCCGAAGAGCAGGACAAGCTCATCGCCGCCGTGGTCAAGAACCCGGACGGGCACGGCAAGGCCGGTGCCGGTGGGCGCAAGGACGGGGTCCCCTCCATCGCCAACTGACGATCCGGCCTGGCGCGCATTGTGTCAGCCGCGGTAGAGAGCCGCCTCTTCAGCGCGCCGCTTTTTCAGGCCGGGTAGCGGCTTGCCGTCGTTGTAGATCCACTTCGCAAATTCCAGGGCCGCTTCGGCAAAGCGCTTCTCTCTGTGCAGGCGGGTGAGCGTGGCCTTGCGGATGGCGCCGGTGTTGTAGTGGAACGAGACGAGGGCATCGAACTGCCCCTGCGTCGTCGCGGCATCGCCCAGCGCTGCATGAACTTCGTCCACGAAGCGCACGATGTCCCTGTCGAAGCGGGCGTCGCACTGTTCCTGTGTCCAGACCAGGCCCTTGCGGATGTCCGATCCGGTCGAGCCCCAGCCGATCGTCCAGGGCTCGCCTGTGGCGCTGCCGGGATCGGGATAGGCTTCGAAGCGGCCATCCGGTCGGCGTCGCGCACAGCCTTCCCACTTGCGAATCAGGGAACGGCCTGCCTCGCCCAGCGTGAAACCGGCAGCGGCAGGGCCGACGTGGTTTGCGCTGTCGATGGCGGCGTCGAGCAGCGCCACGTCGGATGGCCTGAAGCCGCGGCCCAGAAGCTGGCGCACGGCATCGAAAATCGGTTTGCGATTCATAAAGGACTAACCCTTCCGGTTCGTGGGAAAGGCGATCCAAGTAAACTGCAGGCGTGTCTGTAGGAAAATGGTTTCTGGAAACCGGACAGGCAAAGGCCCGCTGCACCGTCGTGAAGCGGGCCTTCGGGTCAGTCAGGTGTGAAAGGTCAGATCTTCTTGAGGATTCCGGTCAGCGGAATGGCGATGCTTGAGCCGCCGGCGAGCGCTTCGCCGTCGAACGTCGCCTGCGAACCGTCCGGCGCGGAAACCGAGATTGCATCGCCTTTTCTGGTGAAGGTCAGTTCCTCGCCGCTGACCGTGGGCATCGAGACTTCGCCGTTCTGGCTGGCGTCGATTGCCGCGGAAATGTCCTGCGGGGTCAGGTAGCCCGGGATGAGGTGATCCTTGAGCAGGGCGGCAAGCGCTGCGTGGTCTTCACCGCCCGTCAGTTCCTTGGCCGAATCGCCCAGGGCCGCAAAAGCGGCATCCTCGGGCGCAAGCAGGGTGTAGCTGCCCTTGCCTTCGAAAATGCCGCTGATGCCGGTTTCCTTGAGGGCTTCCGCTACGGTCTGCAGGCCGTCCGCATCGTCGAGCAGGGCAGGCAGTGATTCGCTTTCGGGCGTGGCCAGTTCGGCGGCGCCGGTGCTGTCGTCCTCCGGCGTGCCGCCCGAACAGGCGGCAATCGCAAGACTGGCGCCGCCAAGCAGCGCGACGGTGAGGTGTTTGATCCGCATCTTCGTTTCCCTCCCGGTCAGACAAGCAGTTCGATGGCGGCCTGCACCAGCCGCGTGGTGGGATCGATCTGGTAGACGTAGCCATCGCTGTAGCGATACATCGCGTCCGGTCCGTCATAGTACTGGTCGCGATAGTCGTAAGGCACGTTGTAGACGTCGTAGCCCATCGGCATCGGCTGGCCGATCCGGATGTCGTTGCCGGTCAGCAGCGCTGCGACCGAATGGATCGCGGAGGTATCCGGATCGACGCGGTAGATCGTGTCGTCATAATACCGATAGCCGTTTGCCGGGCCGAGATCGTAGTAGCTGTCGTAGTAAGTCGGCAGCGTCACCGGCTGGTAGGTGGAAGGCCAGACCTGGCCGATTCCCAAGGCACCGCCCAGCAGCGGGATGTAACTCAGGATGCTGTCGCCTGCGCCAAGCCGCAGCATGTAGCCGTCGGCATAGCGGTAGCGATAGGACCGGTCGTAATCGTTGAAGTACCACGCCGGGTCTAGCCAGCTGACATCGCGCGGCTTGGCCAGGCCGGGCGGGGTGCAGCCGTTGTATTTCTTGGCGAGGCCCGGCGGGCAGCCATCGTAGGGATGGCGCCGGTCGAGCGAAGCCCAGTCGAAGCTGCGGCGATCGATGACCACGCGGACCCGGTCGTTGGTGGGGACGACGAAGTCCCTGCCGCCATGGCCCTTGTAGGTGACGCGCTTGATGTCCTTGCGCTCGGGCGGGCGCGGGCCGGCGGCAAAGGCCTTGTCGTCCGCGTTTCCGGGGCGAGTGTCGTTGGCTTTCTTGTCGACCTTGTGGTCCGCCATGCGCTGCGGGGCATCTCCGGCCTGCGGGTGCTTTTGTGCCTTGGCCGGAGCGTCGTGGACCGGCGACTGCATGGTCTGGCGTGAGGCCTGCCTTTCGGTCTTCTCGGGCTTGCCTTGGGCATCGCCGCCGCCAGGTGCCTTGGCAGGCTTGTTGTCGGGCCTGGATGTCGCAGGGCCCTTGACGTCGCCTTGCGGCCCCCTGGCATTGCCGAGCGCGGCTTGCTTGCCGCCGCCCCGGTCCTTGCCGTGATCGCTGCCATGGTCGTTGCCGCCGGGCGCGGCGGAGGCGGCCCCGGCGATCAGGGCCAGGCTCGCCACGCTGCCGATTAAGATCCTTTGCATCATTTGCACCTCCTTGGGTTGGCAGTTGCAACGCGGATCGGCGACAGTTCGTTCCCTCGGGGCTCTCCGTCGCTTCGGGCGAGCGACGGGGTGGACCGCTCGCGATTAATCGTCGCTGACTGCAGTGTGCATTTGTCATCACAAAGGGCGGCGGCGGCAGCGGACAGCACGGAAAAGGGCGCCTGGATTGCTCCAGGCGCCCCACTCGGCGAACCGATTGTCCCTTCCGGAGAAGGGAGCGAAATCAGGCGCTGTAGTACATGTCGAACTCGACGGCCGACGGCGTGGTTTCCCAACGCAGCACTTCCGGCCACTTCAGTTCGAGGTAGGATTCGATCTGGTCGGCAGTGAACACGCCGCCCTCGATGAGGAAGTCGTGGTCAGCGGCCAGAGCTTCGAGAGCTTCACGCAGCGAACCGCAGACGGTCGGCACTTCGGCGAGTTCGGCCGGCGGCAGATCGTAGAGGTTCTTGTCCATGGCGTCGCCCGGATGGATCTTGTTCTTGATGCCATCGAGGCCAGCCATGAGCAGCGCGGCGTAGCACAGGTAGGGGTTGGCCATCGCGTCGGGGAAACGGAATTCCACGCGCTTCGCCTTGTCACCCGCACCGTAGGGGATGCGGCACGAGGCCGAACGGTTGCGCGCCGAGTAGGCGAGCAGAACCGGGGCTTCGTAGCCCGGCACCAGGCGCTTGTAGCTGTTGGTGGTCGGGTTGGTGAAGGCGTTGAGGGCCTTGGCGTGCTTGATGACGCCGCCGATGAAGTACAGGCAGGTGTCCGACAGGCCGGCATACCCGTTACCGGCGAAGGTGTTCTTGCCTTCGTCCCAGATCGAGATGTGCGTGTGCATGCCCGAGCCGTTGTCCTTCATGATCGGCTTCGGCATGAACGTGGCGGTCTTGCCATAGGCCTGAGCGACCATGTGCACGACGTACTTGTAGATCTGCATGCGGTCGGCGGTGGTGACCAGCGTACCGAAGGTCAGGCCGAGTTCGTGCTGCGCGGCAGCCACTTCGTGGTGGTGCTTGTCGCAGGGCAGGCCCATTTCGATCATGGTCGTGACCATTTCGGCGCGGATGTCGACAGCCGAGTCGACCGGAGCGACCGGGAAGTAGCCGCCCTTGGCACGCGGACGGTGAGCCAGGTTGCCCTGGTCGTACGACTTGTCCGAGTTGCCCGGCAGTTCGATGTCGTCGAGCTTGAAGCCGTTGCCATCGTAGCCGTCGTAGAACTTCACGTCGTCGAACATGAAGAATTCGGCTTCGGGGCCGACGTACACGGTGTCGCCGAAACCGGCAGCCTTGACGAAGGCTTCGGCGCGCTTCGCGGTCGAGCGCGGGTCACGGCCGTAGAGGTCGCCGGTCGAGGGTTCGACGATGTCGCAGAACAGGATCAGCATCGGGGTGGCCGAGAACGGATCGGTGTAGACGGCATCGAGGTCGGGCTTGAGGATCATGTCCGACTCGTTGATGGCCTTCCAGCCTTCGATCGACGAACCGTCGAACATGAGGCCGTCTTCCAGTTCGTCCTCACCAAGAACCGAGGACACCATCGTCAGGTGCTGCCACTTGCCCTTGGGGTCGGTGAAGCGGAGATCAACCCACTCGATTTCCTCGTCCTTGATCTTCTTAAGGACGTCCTTTGCACTTGCCATTTCCGTTGTTCTCCAGTCTTGCCCTGCCGCCGCGCGGAAGGGGATCAGGGGTTATTGGCACTCCAGGAATTCTACCGGCCCCCCGTGCCGGATTGTTCCCCAGTCCGGCTCAAGCCGGAATTTGAGAAAGCCCTCGGATCAGAGGGCGTCGTCGTCCCGTTCGCCGGTGCGGATGCGCACCGCGGTCTCGACCGGGATGACGAAGATCTTGCCGTCGCCGATGCGGCCGGTCTGCGCGGCTTCGGCAATCGCCTCTACCACGCGGTCCGCCAGGGCGTCGGCCACGACGACCTCGAGTTTCACCTTGGGCAGAAAGTCTACGACGTACTCGGCACCGCGATAAAGCTCGGTATGCCCCTTCTGACGCCCGAAGCCCTTTGCTTCGGTGACGGTGATGCCCGAAACGCCCACTTCGTGAAGCGCTTCCTTCACTTCATCGAGCTTGAACGGCTTGATGATGGCTTCGATCTTTTTCACGCCTGTCTAGACCCCTGCACTTGATCCCGGATTTCCGAAGAGGTTTTCCGGTCCGGGAACCAGATGCCTCGCGCGCGACTCCCATCAAGAATCGTGCCAATACGGTTGCCCACTAGGTAGGACATGTGTGCAGCCGCGAAAAGACCGGAATCGTTCGATTTACCCTATCGAATGCGGTGTTTCGGCAATGTCCGGCGGGCAAGATGCACAACATCTGTTCAATATTCAGGCAAGCCCTGCCTCAAAATTGTGCAATGCGCCCAATAGGGCGTCAGCACGAGGCGCGGCGGGGGTGGCTCCGGGAACCGGGTAAGGCAACGGGCAGCCGGAAGGGCTTGACGACCGTTCCGGCCGTGAAGCCGTTGTTGGTGGGGCCAACCGGCGCTCTATCGGCGCCGGGGCGAAAGGCCGGCTCGTCAGAGACGCAGTCCTGCGGTTTCGGGCAGGCCGGCCATGATGTTGAGGTTCTGGACCGCGGCGCCGCTGGCGCCCTTGCCCAGATTGTCGAGCATGGCAACGAGGCGGGCCTGGCTGCCGTCGGCAGAGCCGAAGACGCGCAGGGTCAGCGTGTCCACCGGCTGCATCGAAGCGCGCAACAGCAGCTCGCCCGGTTCGTCGTCGACGACCGAAACGATCGGGCTGCCGGTATAAGTCTCGCTTAACTTTTCGCGCAGGGCATCGGGCGAGCCGGCATTCTTCATGGCGCCAAGGTGCAGCGGCACTTCGACGACCATGCCGCGATGCGCGGCGACGACGGCGGGCGCGAAGAGCGGTGCAACCGAAAGACCGGCATGAACCGTCATTTCGGGCACGTGCTTGTGTCCCATGGCCAGGCCATAGGCGCGGAATGCGATGTCGCGGTCTTCCTCGAAGCGCCCGATCAGCGCCTTGCCACCGCCCGAGTAACCGGAAACGGCATGGCACACGTAAGGCCAGTCGGCCGGTAGCAGCCCGGCGGCCACGAGCGGCGCGACGAGGGCGAGGAAGCCGGTCGGATAGCAGCCCGGATTGCTGACGCGCATGGCCGAGGCAATTGCGTCGCGGCCGACCAGCTCGGGAAAGCCGTAGGTCCAGCCATCGGCGGTGCGGTAGGCGGTCGATGCGTCGATCACGCGGGTACGGTCGTTGCGGATCATCGCGACGGCTTCACGGGCGGCATCGTCGGGTAGGCACAGGACGACGAAGTCCGCGTCGTTGAGCGCTTCGGCGCGCGCAGAGGCGTCCTTGCGGCGTTCGTCGTCGAGAATGACGAGGTCGAATTCGCTGCGGCTGCCGAGCCGATCGGCAATTTCGAGGCCGGTGGTACCGGCGGCGCCGTCGATGAAGACCGTCGTGCTCACTGCTCGATCACCTCAATCCCGGAAAGCGCGACGTAGCCGACCTGGCCATCCTCGCCGAGCTGGCCCCAGGCCCAGTTGCCGGCGATATCCAGCACGTTGAAGGTTTCGCCTGCGGGCAGTTCGCGGATCGCGTCTGCATCCTCGCGCCCGGCGATGCGCAGGATCGCGCCCGGAAGCACCTTGTGCGGCATCGGCACCGAGTAGTGCGGCACGAAGTAGAGACCGGCGAGCTTGATGTGCGCCAGATCCCCGCGAACCGGAAGACAGCCGGGATCCGCGGTCACACTCGGCCCGGTCATGGCAAGAATGCCGTCGATCCGGGGGGGACGGGTATGGGAATCCTCGATGGCCAACGCGGTCATGTCTCCAAAGTCAAAGATGGGCGCGCTTAGCTGGGGCATGGCCAAGAAGCAAGGTTTCGGCGAGTCATTTGCCGTACCGCTGTCTTAGCATATTCCAGCTCGCCCGCAGACCCAAAGCGTCTCCCCCCTTCGGACGACCCGGCTTGGCGGAAGGCCGCCAGGCGAAGGTGTCGAAATGGGCCCAGTCGACGCCCTTGGGGACGAAGCGGTCGAGGAACAGCGCCGCGGTGCAGGCGCCGGCAAAGCCGCCGCTGCCGGCGTTATTGATGTCGGCCACGTCGGACTTGAGCATTTCACGGTAGCCTTCGTGCAACGGCAGGCGCCAGCACGGATCGTCGCTGGCAAGGCCGCCGTCGAGCAGGGCCTGCGCCGTTGCGTCCTCGCGCGCGAAGAGCGCGGGCAGGTCGGGGCCGAGCGCGACCCGGGCCGCACCGGTCAGCGTCGCGAAATCGATGATCAGCTCCGGCTCCTTCTCTCCGGCACGGGCGAGGGCGTCGCCGAGGATCAGGCGGCCTTCGGCATCGGTATTGCCGATCTCCACCGAGATGCCTGCGCGACTGCGCAGGACGTCGCCCGGGCGGAAGGAGTTGGCTGAAACCGCGTTTTCGACGGCGGGGACCAGCAGGTGCAGCCGCACCGGCAGCTTCGCGTCCATGATCAGCCGCGCCAGCGCCAGGGCATGCGCCGCGCCGCCCATGTCCTTCTTCATCAGCAGCATGCCCGAGGACGGCTTGATGTCGAGCCCGCCCGAATCGAAGCAGACGCCCTTGCCGACGATGGCGATCTTCGGGTGCTTGGGATCGCCCCATTCCAGCTCGATCATGCGCGGCGCGTGGCTGCGCCCGGCAGCGCGGCCCACGGCATGGACCATCGGGTACTCGCGTTCGAGCATGTCGGCGCGGGTCACGTGGATTTCCGCGCGATAGGCCTTGGCAAGGCTTTCGGCCTCCGCCTCGAGCTGGCCGGGACCCATGTCCTCGGCCGGGGTGTTGACGAGGTCGCGGACCAGTTCGACGGCCTCGGCTTCGGCGGTGATCGCGTCGATCTTGCCCGCCTCTGCGGTCAACAGAACGCGCGGGCCTTCCTCGGAAGGATCGGAGCGATAGCGCTCGAAGCTGTATTGTCCGGTGATCCAGCCGAACATCGCGCGGCCCGGCTCGGCGCCGTGGCAACGATAGGTGCCGGCAGGCAGCGCATCGGCGAGCTTGGCGAGGCACCAGCTGGACAGTTCCCCGGTCCGGGCGACGCCTGCCACCACGACCCAGCCGTCGCCATCGGGCACGATCGCGTGCTCGCCTGCATCGGCGGTGAACTTGTGCGCGTCGAGCGCGGCGCGCTGGGCCGCGGTGCGTTCCTTGAGGAAGGCATCCAGTCCGTCCTTGTCGACGAGGTGGATTGCCACGGCCTTCTGGCCCCGGTCCGGCTGAATCAAAGGGTTCTTGTCGCTCATATCGAGTTTCTCTAGCGTTGGCTCAGGCCCGAGTGCGAGAGGAAATTTATGCGAATTGGCGGATTGGTGTTGGCAAGCGTTCTCCTGGCAGGCGGCTGTTCGGGCAAGCAGGCCGATGCCCCGGAGGATCAGCCTTCGCTTTCAGCCTCGAATGATGCCGGGGTTGGCGGTACGGGAGCCGGCTCGGCCTCGCAGGCGGCGACGTCCGATGGCGCTTCGCCGGACGCGCAGGCTGCAGCAGCCATGGGGCGCAAGGAAGAAGCCTCGAACGACCTTTACGAGTTCGCTTACGAGTATCCCGATCAGGCCGGCGCGATTCCCGGGCTGCGCGCGCGGCTCGATGCCAAGCTGGATGAAACCCGCAAGGCGCTGATCGCCGAATCGCGCGACGACCGGCGCGAGGCGAAGAAGAACGACTTTCCCTATCACGCGCACAGCAGCCAGACTTCATGGAAGGTGGTAACCGACCTGCCGGGCTGGCTGTCGCTGTCCTCGGAGTTCTACGTTTTTTCCGGTGGCGCCCACGGCATGAGCGGCTTCGATTCGCTGCTGTGGGACAAGCAGGCCGACGCGGCCCGCAAGCCCGAAACCCTGTTCACCAGCGAAGCGGCCCTGCGCTCGGCGATCCGCAGGCCCTTCTGCAGTGCGCTCGACAGGGAGCGGGAAAAGCGACGCGGGGTGCCGGTGCAGCGTGGCAGCGACGACATGTTCAGCGACTGCATCGATCCGCTCGAAAGCACGGTGATTCTCGGCTCGTCGAACGGCAAGACCTTCGATCGCCTCGGAATTCTTGTCGGTCCCTATGCGGCCGGGCCCTATGCCGAAGGCACTTATGAGATCACCTTGCCGGTCACCTCGGCCGTCCTTGGCACGGTGAAGCCCGCCTACAAGGACAGTTTTTCGATCGGCAACTGATCTTTCGCGATTGCGAGCATCTCGCATTTGGCGGGCAAGATCGCTATGTGGGGGCCATGAGCGAATACCAGATTGTCGAACCCGGAAGTGAAACCGTCCTGCGCGACGGCACCATCAAGCTGCACGGACCCGAGGCTTTCGAGGGCATGCGCAAGGCCGGGCGCCTTGCTGCCGCGATCCTCGACGAAGTGGCCGCGATGGTGCAGCCGGGTGTCACCACGGCTGAAATCGACGACAAGGTTCGCGAACTGACGCTCGACGGCGGTGCGGTTCCGGCGACACTGGGCTATCGCGGCTATGCGCATTCGTGCTGCATCTCGATCAACCATGTCGTGTGCCATGGCATTCCTTCGGAAAAGACGCTGAAGGAAGGCGATATCCTCAACATCGACGTGACCCCGCTGCTGGATGGCTGGCACGGCGATTCCAGCCGCATGTACTTCGCGGGCGAGCCCTCGCTGAAGGCGCGCAAGCTGGTCGATGTGACTTACGAGTGCCTGATGATCGGCATCGAGCAGGCCAAGCCCGGCAACCGCGTGGGCGACATCGGCGCGGCGATTCAGGCCTATGCCGAATCGCACCGCTACGGCGTCGTTCGTGAGTTCTGCGGGCACGGTCTCGGTCGCCTGTTCCACGATGCGCCCGAAGTGGTCCACGCCGGTCGTCCCGGCACCGGGCCGCTGCTCAAGCCCGGCATGTTCATGACCATCGAGCCGATGATCAACCTGGGCAAGCCGCCGGTGAAGCTGCTCAACGACGGCTGGACCGCGGTCACGCGTGACAAGTCGCTTTCGGCCCAGTTCGAACACTCGATCGGCATTACCGAGGACGGCTGCGAGATCTTCACGCTCAGCCCGGCGGGCCAGCACAAGCCGCCCTACGCCTGACCCCGACCGTGGCCGGGGCTGAAAGGCCCCGCCGCAACCGCGCGGCGCCCGGCGCGTTGACGCCTCTGCCATGATCCGCGCCAAGTTTCCCGGAATTTGCCTACTGCTCGCGCTTGCGGCGGCGCCCGGCCTGTTCCTGCCGGGCACGGCCCATGCGGGTCCATGCCCTGTCGAACATGTCGGAAAACTCGGCACCGGCGCCTGGCCGGTCGATGGCGAGAACGCTCTGCAGGCCGATCTGGCGCGCCTGCACGGCGGCTGGTTCTACACCTGGCAGGCGAAGTCGGGGCTAAGCGATGCCCGCTTCGTGCCGATGATCCGGTCGGGCCGGGATCTGCCGCAGGTCTTCGCCACGGCTTCGCCAGTGCTGCTGACCTTCAACGAACCGGACGAAGCGAAGCAGGCGAACATGAGCGTCGAGCTTGCGCTGGCCTATTGGCCGACGCTGATGGCGACGGGCAAACGTCTCGGATCACCGGCGACCGGTACGGGCAACGAACTGGGACCTGACAGCTGGCTCGGCCGCTTCATGGCCGGGGCAGGCGCGCACGGTTATCGCGTCGATTTCATCGCCGTCCACCACTATGCGCAGTCCCCGGATATCGACGCATTCCGCCGTCGCCTCGAGCGGATCCACGCGGCTTATGACAGGCCGATCTGGGTTACCGAATGGGCGCTGGCCGACTGGACGCGGCCGGGCCGCTTTTCCGTTGCCGAACAGGCATCGTTCTTCCGCCGCGCCTCTGCGATGCTGGATGACTTGCCCTTTGTCGAACGCCACGCGTGGTTCGGGCTCTACGAGGGGCTCGACGGCTGGAACCTGCATTCCGGGCTGGTCGCAGGCGGCAGGCTCACCGAGGTCGGCAGGGCCTTCGTCGATCTCGCCACCTGCGAGGCCGCACCGGACGATCCGGAATAGCCCTGCCGCTCAGAAGCTGATCACGGCCTCGCCGATGGCATTCCACACGTCGGCCAACTGATCCTCCGTGATGCAGTAGGGCGGCATGACGTAGACCGTATTGCCCAACGGACGCAGCAGGATCCCGCGCTCGCGGAAGAAGGCCATGAGGTCGGGCGCCAGCGTATCGAGATAGCCCCCTTCGCCCGAGGTCTTGAGGTCGAGCGCGGCAATCGTCCCGCATTGGCGGGCGTTGTCGAAGTGGCAGAAGCTCTCGAGCTTTTCCAGCCAGCGCGCCTGCCGCCCGGCCAGTGTGGCGATACGCTCGCGCACCGGTTCCTCGCGCCAGATCTGCAGGTTCGCGTGGGCTGCCGCGCAGGCGAGCGGGTTGGCGGTGTAGCTGGACGAGTGGAAGAACATCTTCGCGCGCTCGGTCGACCAGTGCGCCTCGAATATCGCCTCGGTCGCCATCGTGACCGCCAACGGGATCGCGCCGCCGGTAAGGCCCTTGGACAGGCACAGGATGTCCGGCGCGACGCCCGCCTGTTCGCAGGCGAGCAGGGTGCCGGTGCGGCCCCAGCCGGTCATCACTTCGTCGGCAATGAACAGCACGCCGTGGCGTGCGCAGACCTCGTGCATCTGCGCCAGCGTTTCCGGGGTGTAGATCAGCATGCCGCCTGCGCCGAGCACCAGCGGCTCGACGATGAAGGCGGCGGTATCGTTCTGGCGGCAGATCGCGTCCAGCGCATCGAGCGTGGCCTGCTCTGTTCCCGCGGCGGGGAAGGGCACGGTCCCGACGTCGAACAGTAGCGGTTCATAGGCCTGGTTGAACACGCCGCGTGCACCTACCGACATCGCGCCGATGGTATCGCCGTGGTAGCTGTGTTCCATCACGACGATGCGGTGCCGCGCCTCGCCCCGCGCGTGCCAGTAGCCGAGCGCCATCTTCAGCGCGACTTCGACGGCGGTCGATCCGGAATCGGAGAAGAACACCCGCGACAGGTTCTGCGGCATGATTGCGCGCAGGCCGGCGGCCACCGCTTCGGCGGGTTCATGGGTCCAGCCGGCGAAGATGATCTGGTCGAGCTTGCCCGCCTGTTCGGCGATGGCGGCCATGATCTTCGGGTTGCAGTGCCCGTGCGTCGTCACCCACCACGACGAGATCGCATCGATGTAGGATTTGCTCTCCGCGCTATGGAGCAGCGCGCCCTCGGCGCGTTCGACCATGGGGATCGGTTCGCGCAGGCCGTGCTGCGTGAAGGGGTGCCAGACAGATGACGTCACCGGGTGAAATCCTCCAGTCGAAAATGTTCGGCAAAGGCCGCGCGCAGGGTTTCGGGCGTCAGCGGATCGAGCCGCGGCAGGCGGCCCAGGCGGCGGACCTTGCCCATCTCGCAGATCGTCGCCTCGCTGTCTTCCACGGCATCGCCGACGAAGGCGATACCGAGAATGGCGATGCCGCGCCCCCGCAGCGCCTCGATCGACAGGAGCGAATGATTGATCGTGCCCAGCATGGTCCGCGCGACGATCACGACCGGGCATTGCCAGCGCGCGAACTGGTCGGCGTAAGTCATCTGGCGGGTGAGCGGCACGAGGGCACCGCCGGCTCCTTCGATCACCAGCGGCCCGTCGACCTGCGGCAGGGCGAGCCGTTCCGGATCGATGGCGACCCCGTCGATCTCGGCGGCAAGGTGGGGCGAGCAGGGTGTCGTGAGGCGATAGGCGTCGGGCAGCACGCGCTCCGGCGCGATACCGGCGAGACGGGCCACGCGGTCGCGGTCGCCGCCGTCGGCTTCCAGTCCGGCCTGCACGGGTTTCCAGTAATGGGCGCCGAGCGCGCCGGTCAGGGCGGCGGCGAAAACGGTCTTGCCGATTTCGGTGTCGGTGCCGGTGACGATGATGGGGGTGGTTGGCATGGTCGTTTCACCTAGCGCGATGAAGGTGACAGGTCACGACCTCGTATGTCACCGCGCTCCCCGATTGTTCGAAGCGGGTCATGACCTTGCGCAGGACGCCAGGCGGCAGCGGGCGATGGCGTGGCGAGGACGTACCGGCGCCGATGGCCTTGAGCGAGCGCAGGAATGCACGGGCATCGGCATGGCTTTCGACAAGTGCCTCGATGTCGAGCGCGGCCGGGGCAAGCCGGGTGAAGTCCTCGACCGGGCGGAATTCCGGCGTTCCGGCGACCAGCCCCTCGGACGTGTGAGCTTCGCGCCATTCGGCAAAGGTGCGGGGCCCCAGCGTCGTCACGAGGCAGTGACCGCCCGGCGCGAGCCATTCGGCCATGCGGGCCAGTGCGGCAGGCGCATCGGTGAACCACTGCAGGGCAAGGCTGGAGCAGATGAGATCGAAAGGCCCGCCTTCCGGAGTGCCGAATTCCCCGTCCATCGTCGCGAATCGGCGCGAGGGCGCATCGCCCAGGTTGGCCCGGCAACGCTCGACCATTTCAGGGGCGATGTCGGTGATCGTCCAGTCCCCGCCGATTCCTGCCGCGACCAATGCGCGCGTCAGGAAGCCGGTGCCGCAGCCGATCTCCAGCACGCGGGGGCTTTGCGGCAGGTCGAGCGCGGCGATACGCTCGGCGAGGCGCACGGCGACACTGCGCTGGACGCGGGCATGGCCCTCGTAGTCCGGCGCCCTGGCGAAGGCCGTTGCGATACGTTCGCGTTGCCCGGTCATGCCAGCACCCCGGTCATGTCGCGCACCGCCTGCGCGCAAAACGCCGGGTCTTCGAACGGGAGGAGATGGCCGCCGCTTTCGTGCCTAAGGTGCCGTGCGGCTACGCCGGCAAAGCAGGCCTCGCGCATGGCCTCGGGAAGTAGTGGATCCCCGCCAGCCTGTACGATGAGGACCGGCACTTGCGGCAAGGGCGGCCGGGAATCGCGCAAGTGCAGCAGGTCTTCGCGCAGCGGGGCGGGATCGATCCGGGCCAGAGGCTGGTCGCAGCCGACGCGCTGGCGGAATTCTTCGACCACCGGGCGCGGCTCGCGGTCGAACCGGCGCAACATCAGGTCGACGACGCGGGTCGGTACGCCCGGACTGTCGGGTGCGGCGGTGAAGCGCTCGAACCCGTTGATCGCGACGATGCCGGCGAGCCCCGGAGGCGGATCGGCGAGGATCCGCATGGTGCCGAAGGAGTGGGTTATCGCAAGGCAGGGGCCTTCGACCGCCGGGACCAGCGGATCGCCGAAATAGCCGCGGTCGTCGCGGTACTGCTCCCATTCACCGAGGAGCGGAGCGAGGGCGTCCCAGAAATGCCGGTCGAAGCCCCAGCCGTGGCAGAACAGCAGTTTCACCGCTGCGCCTCTATCGCGGCGAGCAGGGCGTCGATGTCGGCCTCGCTCTGGCTGGCGCGAAGGGCGATGCGCAGGCGGCTGGTGCCCGGCGGGACCGTGGGCGGGCGGATCGCGGAGGCCAGGAAGCCTGCCTGCTCCAGCCGGGCCGAAAGCGCCATGGCATCGGCTTCAGCGCCGATCACCGCAGGCACGATCTGGGTGCTCGACTCGCCATGGTCGAGGCCGAGGCGCGCAAGGCCGCTGCGCAACCGCTCGCCCAGCATGGCCAGGTGGGTCCGCTCGGCCTCCATGCCCGGCACGAGATCGAGCGCCGCATCGATGGCGCCGAGTACCGCAGGCGGCGGCGCGGTCGTGAAGATGAAGCCGCTGGCAGTGTTGACGAGATAGTCGATCAGCGCCTGCGAGCCCGCGACATAGGCTCCGAACCCGCCGAGCGCCTTGCTGAAGGTGCCCATGGTCAGGTCGACCCGGCCCGGCACTTCGGCCGACAGGCCTGCGCCGCCCGGACCCAGCACGCCGGTGGCATGGGCCTCGTCGATGAAAAGCACGGCATCGTGGGCCTCGGCGATCATGGCAAGGCGCGCCATGTCGGCGCGGTCGCCGTCCATGCTGAACACGCTTTCGGTCAGGATCACTCGGGCCGGGGCATCGCGCCCCTTGTCCGCCAGCAGCGTTTCGAGGTGGTCGAGGTCGTTGTGGCGGAAGCGGTGCTGGCGCACGCCGGCAATGGCGATGCCCGCGTGCATGCTGGCGTGGATCAGCCGATCGGTGAAGACGGCGGCCCCCGGTAAGGCGGCGAGCAGGGCGGGAATCGCCGCGGCATTGGCCTGCCAGCCGCTGGCGAAGATCAGAGCGGCTTCGGTTCCCTTGAACTTTGCGATGCGCGCCTCGAGCGCAAGGTGCGCCTCGCTGGTGCCCGTCACCAGTCGCGATGCGCCTGAACCGGTGCCCAACTTCGCGGTCCATTCGCGCGCACGCTCGGCCAGCAGCGGATGACGCGCGAGGCCGAGGTAATCGTTGCTGGAAAAGTCGACCAGTTCGCGCCCCTCGCGGATCACGCGGCCGCCGCCGGCGAGGGCAGCCGCACGCAAGGTGCGGCGCTGACCGGCGCTGTCGATCCGCGCCAGCGCGGACCTGAGAAGGGAATCGAGCCTGCTCATCGCAGGTGCCGGTATGGCAAGCGGAGCCTTTGCACAATGGCGCGACGGAAATCGGTGCCCCGGGCACGGCATTTCATCGCGGGGCCGTACTGGATTTTTTAAGAGTTTACGGGCTATGCAATCGATAGCATATTGCATTCCCTAACGCCCGAAGTCGGACGCGGGCGTTGATTGGCCCGGTGCCGGATCGCTTCTCTTCCATTCTCTCTCCGCGATCCTGCACCGGGCACTTTTCCGGGGCACGCGCCGCAGCGATGCAAGAGATCAGCCTTCGAACAGGTCGAGGTAGGCCACCACGTCGTTGTCGGTGGCGATGAACAGCCCATCCTGCACGTCTTCGGGCTGCTGCGCCGCGATCTGCATGGCTTCGGACAGGGGGCCGTAGAACAGGGTCTGCGCGGCGCCGCCTTCGGGGCCGGCATCGAGGTGATAGAGGCGCACCGTCGCGCTTTCGTAAGTCGTGCGCATCAGTCCACGTCCCCGTTCCCGTCTGAGTCTCTCTCGCGCTTCGCCCCGTCTAGCGTCCGGTCGAGGCGGGCCGCTTCGGCTTCGCTCGCCTTGCGCTCGGCCTTCGTGCGTCCATGCAAGGCGCGGTTGCTGTGCGCCTGCGCCTTGTCGGCGGCGCGGTCCCTGGCCTTGCGGGCCAGACGAAGGTTGATGATCTCGGCCATGTCCGGCCCGTCTTACGCCTCGACGGGTGCCGTCGTCACGCCCAGATCGGGCAGGCCGACCGATCGCTTGCCCGAAAAGTCGGTACGCACCACGATCAGTCCGTCCTTTTCCAGGTAATCGAGCAGGCGCTGAACGCGGCGCGGGCTGCTGGTGCCGTAGATGCGCGCCAGTTCCATGTCGTCGGGGCAAGGCTTGCCGTCCATCGCCGCGCGGGCGATGACGTAGAACGTCGCCAGCGCGTCGTCGGGCACGTGCTTGGCAAGGTTGAGCAGGTCGAGCCAGCGCTCGTCCTCCGGGTCCTCGATTCCTGCGAGAGCGGCGGCGAACCCGCGGCGGAACATCGTGGCGTCGAGGCCGCGGATCGAAATTCCCTTCATCCGGCAGCGGATCGTGAAGTCCTGGAACAGCGTGGTCGAGGACTGGAACGTGCAATCCTCCTCCTGCGCCATCGCATTGAGGATCTCGACCATTGCCGCGCGATTCTCTTCCGGCTCGGGTTCGGGCCGTTCGGGGCGCGGCGGCGCATCGGCGACACTGTCGGACGTCGCGATGCTGGCCGCGAGTTCCTCGACGTCGAGGCGCGGGCGCGGCGCCGGGCGCGGGAATTCGGGACGCTCGGGCTCGACGTGGAGGTCGGCGTGGAGCAGCTCGCGCATGTCCTCGGTGCTGGCGGTAGGCAGCGGGGCGAGGCCGGGCGTCACCGACTTCGCGCCGGTCCGGACCGAGCCGATGTTCACCGCGACCGGGCGGCGCGCGATGGCCGGGCCGAGGCCGAGGAACTGGCCGCGCGCAAGATCGCGGATCTGTTCGGCCTGACGGCGCTCCATGCCCAGCAGGTCGGCAGCGCGCACCATGTCGATGTCGAGGAAGGTGCGGCCCATCAGGAAGTTGGATGCTTCGGCCGCGACGTTCTTGGCCAGCTTGGCGAGGCGCTGGGTGGCGATCACCCCGGCGAGGCCGCGCTTGCGCCCGCGGCACATCAGGTTGGTCATCGCACCCAGCGAGATGCGGCGGGCTTCCTCGGAAACTTCGCCGGCGGCGGCGGGCGCGAACATCTGCGCCTCGTCGACCACCACCAGCGCCGGGTACCACTGCTCGCGCGGGGCATCGAACATGGCATTGAGGAACTGCGCGGCGCACTTCATCTGCTGGTCGATTTCCAGCTCGTCGAGCGCAAGGACGACCGAGGCGCGGTGCTGGCGGATGCGCGCGCCCAGCCGGACGATCTCGGCCTCGCCATAGGCGGCGCCGTCGATCACGACGTGCCCGAATTCTTCGGCGAGGCTGACGAAATCGCCTTCGGGATCGATCACCACCTGCTGGACGATGGAGGCGCTCTCTTCGAGCAGGCGGCGCAGCAGGTGCGACTTGCCGGACCCGGAATTGCCCTGCACCAGCAGGCGGGTCGCGAGAAGCTCCTTGATGTCTATCCTGATCGCCTCCCCATTAGGGGTCTGGCCGATGACGATGTCTGCACTCACCGGTCCTGCATTAAGCAAGCGGTGCCGGGGAATCAAAGGCGCGAGGGGCTTTTATCCATAGCTTGGGGTGTCCCGGCGGCCTGCGGCGCGGTTCGCCGCCGTCGCGGCTCTATCGGTCCAAGGTACAATTGGCGGGCCATCCCGACAGGCGCACAATGCCCATCGAAACTTCATGCCAGAACATGAATGGAGATTGGGATGCTGGAACAGGCCATGAGCAGATTCACCGGCGATTCGCTGATTCGCGAGCGCTTCGACAACTTCATCGGCGGCAAGTGGGTGGCCCCGGTCCGGGGTGAGTATTTCGACAATATCTCGCCCGTCACCGGCCAGGTCGTGTGCCAGGTCGCGCGCGGCACGGCGGAGGACATCGAACTCGCGCTCGATGCTGCCCATGCCGCCCGCGAGGCATGGGGCCGCGCCTCCACCATCGAGCGTTCCAACACCCTGCTGAAGATAGCCGACCGAATGGAAGCCAATCTCGACAAGCTGGCGCTCGTCGAGACGATCGACAACGGCAAGCCGATCCGGGAGACGACGGCTGCCGACATCCCGCTTGCGATCGATCACTTCCGTTACTTCGCCGCCTGCATTCGCGCGCAGGAAGGTTCGCTGGCAGAGATCGACCACGACACCGTGGCCTATCACTTCCACGAACCGCTCGGCGTGGTCGGCCAGATCATCCCGTGGAACTTCCCGATCCTGATGGCGGCCTGGAAGCTCGCTCCGGCGCTTGCAGCGGGCAACTGCGTCGTGCTCAAGCCGGCCGAGCAGACGCCGATGGCGATCATGGTCCTGGCCGAGCTGATCGCCGACATCCTGCCCGCCGGTGTGCTCAACATCGTCAACGGCTTCGGCATCGAGGCCGGCAAGCCGCTTGCCACCAACAAGCGCATCGCCAAGATCGCTTTCACCGGCGAGACGACGACCGGGCGCCTGATCATGCAGTATGCGTCGGAAAACCTGATTCCCTGCACGCTGGAACTGGGCGGCAAGAGCCCGAACATCTTCTTCGCCGACGTGATGGCGCAGGACGACGATTTCCTCGACAAGGCGCTCGAAGGCTTCGCCATGTTCGCACTCAACCAGGGCGAGGTCTGTACCTGCCCGAGCCGGGCACTCGTCCACGAATCGATCTACGACCGCTTCATGGAAAAGGCGATCGCCCGGGTCGAGGCGATCAAGCTGGGCAGCCCGCTCGATCCTTCGACGATGATCGGCGCGCAGGCATCGAACGACCAGCTCGAGAAGATCCTGTCCTACATCGACATCGGCAAGGGCGAGGGCGCCAGGGTCCTCACCGGCGGCGAACGCTTCGTGCAGGACGGTGAACTGGCCCAGGGATACTACATGCGCCCGACCGTCTTCGAAGGGCACAACAAGATGCGCATCTTCCAGGAGGAAATCTTCGGCCCGGTCCTATCGGTCACGAAGTTCGCCAGTGACGAAGAAGCGCTCGAGATCGCCAACGATACGCTCTACGGTCTGGGCGCGGGCGTCTGGAGCCGCGACGGCACCCGCGCCTATCGCTTCGGTCGCGGTATCCAGGCGGGCCGCGTGTGGACCAACTGCTACCATGCCTACCCGGCCCATGCGGCCTTCGGCGGCTACAAGCAGTCGGGCATCGGCCGCGAGACGCACAAGATGATGCTCGACCACTACCAGCAGACCAAGAACCTGCTGGTCAGCTACAGTCCGAAGGCACTCGGCTTCTTCTGATGCCTTCGGCCCGGGCCTTATCGGGCTTGCCGGTGCCGGTCTTCTCTCTCCACCAGCCAACGACCGGCACCGGAACCTCTGCAACGGCGGGTGGCCATGCGGCCATCCGTCGCCTTTTCGCGTCATGAGCGCCCCCGTGCCACCGCGCATCCTTGCCACGCCAGAGGCCGAGGCGTGGATCGAGCGGCTGCGCGCCAGGCATGGCGATCTCATGTTCCACCAGTCGGGCGGGTGCTGCGACGGATCTGCGCCGATGTGCTTTCCCGCCGGCGAGTTCCGCGTCGGCGGGCAGGATGTGCTGCTGGGCACGCTGACGGGCGACACCCCGGTCTGGATCGGCGCGGCGCAGTTCGAATACTGGCGCCATACGCAGGTCACCATCGACATCGTGCCGGGACGCGGATCGGGCATGAGCCTGGAAGCGCCCGAAGGCGTGCGATTCATCATCCGCTCGCGCGTGTTCAGCGATGCCGAGGCCGAGGCGCTGGCGGCAGCGGGAGAGCCCCGCCGCGGCGATGCGCCGCCGACAGGCGCAAGCGGATAGAACCGACAGGAATGCCCGAATTTCCTTGGCGGTCCGTCGGCAAGGCCCTAGAAATTCGGGAGATCGGCACTCGCTCGCAAGACAGAAGCGGGGCCGATGGGAGACAGGCGAATGGACATGGAAGTGCAGCATGGCAAGGATCGGCTGGTGGCCAGCACCTCGCGCGCCGAGGATCCGGTGGCGGCCGTGGCCGAACTTGTCGAAGGGCTGGAGGGGTGCGAACTGGCTGGCGGTCTGCTGTTCTGTTCGCACCGCTACCCGCGCGACGACCTCGCCCGCGAACTGGGCCGGGCACTGCCGGGTGTTCCGCTGGTCGGCTGTACCAGCGCGGGGGAACTGACCGATCGCGGCTATGACACCGACAGTCTGTTGCTGATCGGCTTTCCGGCCTCCAGCTTCTCGATGGCGGCGCTGCGCTTCGACGATCTCGACCATTTCGATCCGCGGGCGGCGCAAGGCGCGATCCGCCAGCTCGTTTCGGGCGCGCGGCTGGATCATGGCGCGGCCGGCGATCTGCACCAGGTCGCGCTGTTCTTCGTCGATGGCCTTTCGCACCGCGAGGAACTGCTGACGATGACGGCGCAACACGCGCTGGGCGATGTCCAGCTGATCGGCGGGTCGAGCGGAGACGACCTTGCCTTTGCCGAGACCGCGGTGCTGCACGAGGGTGAATTCCATTCCGATGCGGCAGTGATCGCGTTGCTCACCAGCAGGCGGCCGATGCACGTCTTCAGCGCCAGCCACTACCAGCCGGGTCCGGCCAAGATGGTGATTACGGAAGCCGATCCGGAAACGCGCACGGTCTACGAGATCAACGCCGCGCCTGCTGCGGAAGAATACCGGCGGCTGGCCGGCAGCCCGGCCGAGACGCTCGACGTCCATTTCTTCGCCGCCCATCCGCCGATGGTGCGCACCGGCGGGCAGTACCATGTGCGCTCGATCCAGTCGGCCAACCCCGACGGCAGCCTGACTTTCTATTGCGCCATCGATACCGGGGTGGTCCTGACCATCGGCGAGCCGGTCGACCGCATTGCGTGGCTGCGCGAACTGTTCGGCAAGGTCGGCGCGCGGGTCGGCGAAATCGACCACATCATCGGTTTCGACTGCGTTCTCAACCGGCTGGATGCCGAGGACCGCCAGATCTCGCGCGAGATATCCGGGCTCTATTCCGAGTTCAACGTGCTGGGCTTCAGCACCTATGGCGAGCAGTTCCTGGCCGCGCACATGAACCAGACTTTCAGCGGCCTGGCGATCGGGCGGTGACGGCGATGGGCACAGCGGCGGATACCGGCGAGGTGGAAGAGCTGAAGCTGCGGATTGCCCGTCTGGAAAAGATCAATGCTGCGCTGATGGACCGGGTCGAGCGCTCGACCGACATTCAGGGCGGGGCCTTCTCGATGTTCGAGACGGCGATTTCCCTGGAGGCCATGGTGCGCGACCGCACCGGGGCACTCGAGGAAGCGCTCGGTCGCCTCAACGATGCGAATGCCGAACTGGCGGCCGCCCATGCCGCTGCAACATCGGCGCGAACCCTTCTGCGCGATGCGATCGAGTCCCTGAGCGACGGCTTCGCGCTGTTCGGCAGCGACGACCGCATGATCCTGTGCAACCGCGCCTTCCTGAAGATCTTTCCCTATTTCGAGGACATCAGCGATGCCGCGCCGGAGTTCTCGCAATTGGCCTCGCATCTTGCCCAGTCGGGCGCGGCCTTGGCGTCGCGCGATGCGCCCGAGCGTTGGCTGCAGGACCGGGTGGCGCGCCATCGCCTGGCGCAGGGCGCGCATGTGCAGGCGCTGTCGGACGGGCGCTGGATCCAGATCAACGAACTCAAGACCAGCGACGGCGGCACCGTCGGGATCTACACCGACATCACCTCGGTCAAGGCCGAGGACGCCCGGCAGCGCGCCCGCGAACTGGCCGAACGCAACCTCGCGCTGCAGGCCACGCTCGATACCCTGTCCGAAGGCGTCTGCCTGTTCGATCCGCAGCGGCGGCTGCAGGCGTGGAACGAGGGCATGCTGACGATCCTCGGGCTTGGCACGGATGCGCCGGGCAACGGTCTCGACAACCACGCTGCGCTCTCCGAATGGTGCATCCTCAAGCTCGGCCTCGACCGGCCCGACGCTCTCGACTGGCGCGAGGGCGGGGCCGCGCAGGTGGCGACCCAGTGCATGATCGGCGAGCGGCATTTCACCGTGCGATCGGTTCCGCTCAAGAACGGCGGCATGGTCTTCACTTTCGACGACATAACCGACCGCGTGCGGTTCCAGCGCTCGCTGACCGAGACGGCCGAGACGCTTGAACGCCGGGTCGCCGAACGCACTGCCGAACTCGTCGACCTCAACCGGCAGCTCGTCGAGGCGAAGAACGAGGCGGAGACGGCCAACCGTTCGAAGACCAGCTTCATTGCCGCGGCCAGCCATGACCTGCTCCAGCCGCTCAATGCCGCGCGACTGTTCGTTTCGGCGATGGACGGGCATGACATGCCGGCCAAGTCGCACAGCCTCGTGCAGCAGGCATCGACCGCGCTGGACTCGGTGGAGGACCTGCTCGAAGCGCTGTTCGAGATCTCGCGTCTCGACGCCGGGGCGATCCAGCCCGAGTTCACCGATCTCTCGCTCGACCAGATCCTGCGCGCCTTGCGCATAGAGTTCGCCCCGCTGGCGCAGGCGGGCAACCTTGTCTTCGATGTCCCCGAAACGGAGCTGTGGGTGCGCAGCGACCATCGCCTGCTGCGCCGCGTACTGCAGAATTTCGTGTCGAACGCGATCCGCTACACCGAAGAGGGCAGCGTTGCGGTGGAGCTGACGCTGGAGGGCGATCACGTCGTCGTTACCGTGCGGGACACCGGGCCCGGCATTGCCGCATCCGACCGCGACGAGATCTTCGAGGAGTTTCGCCGCATCGGCAAGACGCAGAAAATCCCGGGCAAGGGGCTGGGCCTTGCCATCGTGCGGCGCGTCACGACGATGCTGGGCCACGAGATCGGCCTGGAAACGGCGCCCGGAGAAGGGGCGGCGTTCTCGATCCGCCTGCCGCGCGCGGAACCGGCCGCACTGCCGACCGAAGCGCGGCCTGCCGCCGTGAACGGCTCCGGCGAAGCCGGGGGCCTAGTGCTCGTCGTCGACAACGACCCGGCGATCCTGTCCGGCATGGAAGCCCTGCTGGAGAACTGGGGGCTCGATGTCGTCGCCGTCGGCGATCCGCAGGACCCGGCTGCGCTGGCTGCGCTGCAGCAGGGGCCGGCCATGCTGATCGTCGACTACCACCTCGATGACGAGGTGACCGGCGATGTCGCGGTTGCCCAGCTGCGCGAGAAAGCAGGCTCGCAAGTACCGGCGATGGTAATTACGGCAGACCGCGGCGAGGAGACCAAGGCGCAGCTTGCCGGCCTGTCGCTTCCGGTCCTGCACAAGCCGGTGAAACCTGCGCAGTTGCGGGCCCTGTTGCGCCAGCTTGAGGTGATCTGAAAAGGCGCGGTTCGTCGAAGGACGGGGGTCTTGGCGCTATCTGACGCCGATCACCCCCTGAAACCGACCTTGCCGGCCATGATCACCGCCTGTGTGCGGCTGAAGACGTTCATTTTCTGCAGTATCGCGGAGACGTGGGCCTTCACCGTCGTCATCGAGACGTCCAGCTCGTAGGCGATCTGCTTGTTCAGCCGCCCGGCGACGAGATGGCCAAGGACGACGCGCTGCTGCGGGGTGAGGCTGTCGATGCGCGCGCGGATGAGGTCTTCTTCCGCGGCTTGCGTATCGTCGACCTCCAGTTCGGGCATGTAGATCTCTCCGGAGAGGACCTGTTGCAGGGCATCGACGATCGCGGCGCGCTTCAGTGACTTTGGCACGAAGCCCGCTGCGCCGGCGGCCAATGCATCGCGCACCACGTTGCGGTCGCACACGCCCGAGACCATCACGACGGGGGTCGCGGGAAAGTCGTCGCGCAGGCGCTCCAGTCCGGAAAGGTGCGAGACGTCGGGGATGTTGAGGTCGAGCAGCATCAGATCGACGTCGCCCGATGCCGAGAGCACCTGCAGGGCGCTCTCCAGACAATCCGCCTCGAGGATCTCACAATCCGGGAAGGTATCGTCGAAGATCGAGCGCAGTCCGTCACGGACCAGCGAATGGTCGTCGACGATCAGGACGCGGTCCGGTGCGGTGAACTCTTCCATGGTTCTGTCCCTGGCGACCAATATGCTCATGAAGTTAACCCGGGGAGGTTGGGCGCGCCAGTCCCGGACTGGCGCGCCGGTTGCCGTGCTGACCGCTTACTTGGGCAGCTTGAACACCCAGAGCATGCCGCCCTGGCTGATTTCCTTGAACGTCTTGGCGACTTCGCCGCCCCAGAGCGGCACCGCGCCGCCCCAGCCTGACATCACCGCGACGTACTGTTCGCCGTCCTGCATCCAGGTGATCGGCGAGCCGACGACGCCCGAGCCGGTCTGGAACTTCCACAGTTCCTTGCCGGTCTTCGCGTCGAAGGCCTTGAGGTAGCCCTCCGGCGTGCCGGTGAAGACGAGGTTGCCGTGCGTGGTCAGCACGCCGCCCCACAGCGGCGCCGCGTTCTTGTATTCCCACACGATCTTGCCGGTCTTCGGGTCCATCGCACGCAGGGCGCCGATGTGGTCTTCGGCGATCGGCCTGATGGTAAAGCCCGCGCCGAGGTAGGCCGCGCCCTTCTTGTAGGCGATCGGTTCGTTCCAGATGTCCATGCCCCAGTCGTTGGAGGGCACGTAGAACAGGCCGGTATCCTGCGAATAGGCCATCGGCATCCAGTTCTTGCCGCCCAGGAACGAGGGCGAGGCGAACACCGACTTGCCCTTGTCCGGACCGGCCGGTGCGCCGGGACGGTTGGCATCGACGTAGTTGGGACGGCCGGTCTTGAGGTTGATGCCGTTCGCCCAGGTCGTCTCCATCACGAACTTGTGCGCGCCCAGAAGCTTGCCGTTGCTGCGGTCGAGCACATAGAAATAGCCGTTGCGGTCGGCCTTGGCGCCCAGCTTCATCGGCTTGCCGTTCATCGTCGCGTCGAAGGGAATGAATTCGTTGACGCCGTCGAAGTCCCAGCCGTCGTGCGGGGTGGTCTGGTAGTGCCACTTTATCACGCCGGTATCGGCGTCGATGGCCAGGGTGGAACTGGTATAGAGGTTGTCGCCCGGGCGCAGGTGGCTGTTCCACGGGGCCGGGTTGCCGGTGCCGAAGAACAGCAGGTTGGTGCCCGGGTCATAGGTGCCCCCCAGCCATGTGGCGCCGCCGCCCGTCTTCCACATGTCGCCCGGCCAGGTCGCGCCGGTCTTGCCGGTCACGCCGTTTTCCCTGCCGTTGAGCATGCCCATGTGGCCTTCGATGGTCGGGCGCGACCAGATCAGCTCGCCGGTGTCGACGTTGCGCGCCTGCACTTCGCCGATGATCCCGAATTCGCCGCCGGAATTGCCGGTGATGACCATGTCCTTGACGATCAGCGGGGCGGCGGTGGCCGAGTAGCCGGCCTGATAATCGGCGAGCTTCTTGTTCCACACGACCTTGCCGGTCTCGCGGTTGAGCGCGATGAGGTGCGCATCGAGTGTGGCGAAGATCACCTTGTCGCCGTGGATCGCGGCGCCGCGGTTCACGACGTCGCAGCACGGCATGATCGCATCGGGCAGGCGGGCGTTGTATTCCCACTTCTTCTCGCCGGTGCGCGCGTCGAAGGCGAAGAGGCGCGAATAGGAACCGGTGACGTAGATGGTGCCGTCATAGACCAGCGGCTGGGCTTCCTGCCCGCGCTGCTTTTCCCCGCCGAGCGAGGCCGCGAAGGCCGGCACGAGCTTGCTGACATTGTCGGCGTTGAGCGTGTCCAGCGGCGAGAAGCGCTGCTGCCACGGCCCCAGGCCGTAGCTGAGAACGTCGCCGGTGGATTCAGCATCGTTCATGAGGTCGGCGCTGGTCGGTCCGGCCGCGTGGAGCGGTACGGCTATCGTACTGCCAGCCGCGGCGAGCACCGCGATGAGTTTTGAGAAACGCCGCTTCATCCTATCCCTCCTTGTTGCTTATGCGCCGAGTTCAGGTGCCGGTAATCGACCTGTTGCCCCCGGACGTCGAAAGTCAGCCTAGTCGTTGGAGAGGGGCGGACAATTGAACCTTGGGACAAGACGAGTGGGGTATGCGCATCTTCGGCAAAGCTTCGAAGGGCGCACCGCAAGGGCGGCCGGAAGCGGGCGGGTCACGCGGATGTCAGGTAAGGATGCGGTTCGGGGGACGCCGGTCGCAGTCGGCGTCCCCGTCCCCCTGGTTCACGAAGCGGAGGGCTGGGCGGCAAGAGCCGGCTGCCACTCGACCCCGTGTCGAGCGAAGATCGTCTTCATCCGGCCGTCCGCGGCCATGGCCATGATCTCTTCCTCGAGGACGAAGCCGAGCGAGCGGCTGTTTTCCTTGACCGCGATGCCGATGTCCCAGCCCGGCGAGAGCATCGCGGGCAGCGGTCCCTTGCGCTTGCGGATCGCGGCATCGGGATGGTCGGCAAGCGCGGCCTCGATCTGCGCGCGGCTGGCGACGGCGAAGTCGGCCTTGTCCTCGCCCAGCGCCGCGACGGCGGCATAGCCGCTCGGCAGGTGGGTCACGTCCCTGGCAAGAATGCCGCCGAAGCTGCCCAGCAGGTAGAAGTCGGGGATCGAATCCAGTTCGGCCGCCAGTCGCTTGCCGTGCATCTGGACGGGTGGGGCCTCGCAATCGCCGATATCGGCCGCGCAGGCCGCGCCGAAGCTCTCGCGGTAATAGGGCGCCAGGAACACGACGTTATCCTCCTGCGCCATGATCTGGCGGTCGAACGGCACGTGCAGCATCACGTCGCAGCGCTGGAAGCCCAGCAGGCCGCCGCGCCATACCACGTTGCGCAAGTCGTCCGACAGCTCCTCGTCGGCCGGGAACAGCGCGATGTCGGCGCGCACGCCGAGGTGTTCGGCCAGCACGCGGGCGAGCTCGACATCGATCCCCGAGGGCGTGCCGTCCCGGTCCCACGACCAGGGCCGGTTGTCGGCATAGAGCCCGACGCGCAGCACGCCCAGTTCGCGGACTTTCTCCAGCGGGGCGGCGAGCAGGGGTGCCGGGCGCAGGGCGGCAGGCAGGGCGAGCGCGCCGAGCGCGCCCGCCAGCCCGGTCAGGAACGACCTGCGGCTGTCGCCTGCCACCGGTCAGTCCTCGGTGTGCTGGGTTTCCAGCCAGGTGCGGATCGCCCAACCGGCCTTTTGCCCCAGCACATCGCCGAAGGGCGGCATATAGACCTTGCCGTCGTGGCTGGAGCCGTGGCGGAAGCGTTCGACGAACCATTCGTCTCCCGATGCACCCAGTTCGAGATAGCGCAGGTCCGGCGCGATACCGCCGGAAATCGCCTGCAGGCCGTGGCAGCGCGCGCAGTTCTGGCCATAGGCGGATTCGCCGATCTCGATGGCCTTCGGGTTGCCGGTATAGGGGTTCTCTTCGAGCCAGTGGTCGTTGCCGCCGTCAATATCGGGCAGGGCGCTGGTGTCGACCGCCTGCGGGGTTACGTTACCGTGCGCATGGAGGTTGCCGGCGATGGAGAAGGAAGCGATGGCCGCCGCGCCAAGCAGGGCCGAGCGGCCGATTGTCAGTTTCATGGTCAGTCATCCTCTGCGACTTGCGGCCTTGCGACTTCGGATTGCCTCCGGTTGCCGCCGCCTTGTTGCCGTTCTGGATAACCGAGAGCCGCCCGCCGCCCCAATTGGACTATGGTACCAGACCAAGGTGCAATTCCCCGCAGGCCGCCAGGTGGTAGGCTTGCCCCCATGGAGAGATGCCTGAACCGGATCGCGCTGGTCGCTTGCGCCGCGCTCTCGCCGCTCGTTTGCGCCGCACCCGCACTTGCCGGGGACCAAAGCGCCGCGACCAGGGCCTATGTCAGCAATGAGCGTTCCTCGACGGTCACCGTTGTCGACCTCGCCAGTGGCAAAGCCGTGGCGAACTGGCCGGTGGGCCATCGCCCGCGCGGCATCGCGCTCACCCGCGACGGCAAATACCTGCTGGTCTGCGCCAGTGCCGACAATGCCGTGGAAGTGCGCGATCCGCAGACCGGGGCGCTCGTCTCGGTCCTGCCCTCGGGCGCCGATCCGGAGCAGTTCTTCGCCTCGCACGACGGGAGGCTGCTGTTCATCGCCAACGAGGACGATGGCGCGGCCACTGCAGTCGATCTCGCCAAGGGTCGCCTTGCCTGGCAGGTTCCGGTCGGGGAAGAGCCGGAAGGGATTGCCGAAAGCCCCGACGGCAAATGGCTGCTCGTCACCAGCGAGGAGGACGCGACCGTCGCCTGGATCGACCTCGCCACGCGCGAAGTGATCGAGGAAATGGAGACGCAGACCCGGCCACGCCACGTCGAATTCACGCCCGACGGCGCCCACGTGTGGGTTGCCGCGGAAATGGCGGGCGTCGTCCAGATCGCCGATGTCGCGAGCCGCTCGGTAATCGCGACCATCGACTTCGCCCCGCCCGGCGTGCCGGCATACAAGGTCATGCCCTGCGGCATCCGCTTCACGCCCGATGGCCGCACCGCCGTCGTCGCATTGGGGCGGGCCAATGCCGTGGCCGTGGTCGACGTAGCCAGCCGCAGGGTGCGCGGCTACATCGCCGTGGGCGAGAGGCCCTGGCACCTGGCGATCCTGCCCGGCGGCAAGCGTGCGCTCGTCGCCAATGGCGGCAGCGACGACCTTTCGGTGGTCGACCTCGAGGCACTGGCGGTCACGGCGACGATCCCCGCGGGCGAAGGCCCCTGGGGCGTCGCGCTCGGCCATTAGCCCTCGTTCCAAAGTACAGGAACCAAAGTCCAATACCCGCCGGGGCGCTCCCGGCCCATCATCTTCCCCAGTCGCAGGAATAGTCGACACCATCTTACCGAAGGGGGAAGGATAATGATCTCCAGGATCATTCTACGTGGCTCTGCCGCGCTGGGGGCACTCGCCCTGGCGAGTGCGCCAGCATATGCCGGAACGGGCGAAACGCTGCTCAAGCGCCTTCATGAAAAAGGCATCCTGAGCGATGACGAATACGCCGAACTGCTGGCCGAGGAACAGGCGCAAGCGGCTCCGCCGTCCAGTGCCGCACCGATGGAAAGGGCACAGGAAACGCTCGATTCCAGCCGCATGGTGCGCATGACGGAAAGCGGGATCGGCATGGAAGTCGGTCCGGCCACGATCAAGTTCTCCGGCTCGGTCAACGGCTTCTACGTTCACGACAATCCGGACACGCCTTCGGCCACGACGAACGTCGTCGGCGGCATCGCCAGCGTCGGCACCCGCAATTCCAGTGCGGTGCGCAACGGCCTGCTGCCCGGCTACCTGACCGTCTCGGTCTCTACCAAGCAGGAAGGCTGGGATATCGGCGCCTTCTTCGGCCTCTATCCCGGCATCAACTCGACCGCCTGGGGTGCCCTGGGTGCGAACAACGGCGGCCAGCCGACCGCGCTGGCCACGGCCGGTATCGATGCCCGTCAGACCTACCTGACATTCGGCAAGCCAGGGCTGGGCACGATCAAGATCGGTCGCGACATCGGCCTCTTTGCCTCGGAAGGCATCCTCAACGACATAACCTTGTTGTCCTCGGGCACGCCGGGCAACAACGTCGCGCCGGGCAATACGACGCTGGGCCGCATCGGCGTGGGCTACATCTACACCGACTTCCAGCCGCAGATCACGTATACCAGCCCCAACTTCTCCGGCTTCCAGGCCTCGGTCGGCGTGTTCCAGCCGCTCGATTCCCTGACCGGACCGGCGCAGAGCAATTCCAGTCCCGGCGTGCAGGGCAAGCTGACCTATGACGGCAAGCTCGGCGGGATCGGCACCCGGTTCTGGGTCTCCGGCGTCAGCCAGAAGCACGACATCGCGGCAGGCGGCAGCTACACAGGCAAGGGGCTGGACCTGGGCGGCAAGGTTACGGCGGGGCCGATTGCCGTGACCGGTTACTACTATACCGCCAGGGGCCTTGGCACGACGGTCTTCGGCCTCTTCGATACCGACGCCTTGGGCAATCCGCGCAAGAGCGACGGCTTCTATGCCCAGGCTCTCGCTACTTCCGGCAAGATCGGAGTCGGTGCCAGCTACGGCGAAAGCTCGCTGCACCATGCCAATGCCGCCGACGCGCTGGCCAATCCGGATCTGGTCAAGACCAACTCCAGCTACGTCGGACAGCTTCGCTACAGCCTGACGAGCTGGGTCACGCTTATCGGAGAATACGTACACTCGAAGGCCAAGGCCCACAGCGGCAACGCGGCCGAGAGCGACGCCATGGCGCTGGGCGGGATCCTCTTCTTCTGAGGCGCTTCCCGGCCCCGTGCGGCGTGCTTCCCCGCCGCACGGGGCATCCCGGCAGACCCGCCTCCTACCAGGGCTGCCGGGATCGCCGGCTCCCTTTTTCGTCACCCGTAGACAGGTCGCAGAGATATGGATGACTTTCGTTTCCCGGGCGCCATGCGTGGCCCCTTGACCATCACCGCCACGGCGCTTGCGCTGGCGTTCCTGTCCCCCGGCCTCGCGCTCGCCGACGAAGCCGCCGATGCAGGAGAAATCCTCGTCACCGGGCACGGGCTTGAGGAAACTCCGGGCACGCCCGCCTATTCCACGCTCGAAATCGCCCGGAAGGAGATCCTTTCGGCACCGTCCGGGCGGATCGAGGACGTGCTGACCTCGGTTGCCGGCTTCCAGCAGTTCCGCCGTTCCGACAGCCGTTCGTCCAATCCTTCGGCGCAGGGGGTGACCTTGCGGGCGCTGGGCGGCAACGCATCGAGCCGCGCGCTGGTCCTGCTCGACGGGGTGCCGATGGCCGACCCATTCTTCGGCTACATCCCGCTTCCCGCTCTGGCTCCCGACCGTCTGGGCCGCATTCGGGTGACGCGCGGTGGCGGTTCCGGTCCCTTCGGCTCGGGCGCGCTTTCGGGCACGATCGAACTGGAAAGCGCCGGACCTGAGGATCTCGGGCTTGTCTCGGGCAGCGTCCTTGCCAACCAGCGCGGCGAAACCGAAGCGAGCGCCTCGATCGCGCCGCAGCTGGGCTCCGGCTTCGTCGTCGCCAGCGGGCGCTGGGATCGCGGCAAGGCCTTCTGGACCACGCCGTCCGATGACCGCGTCCCTGCTTCTGTGCGAGCCCGCTTCGATTCCTGGTCGGCCGGCCTGCGCGCGATCGCGCCGCTTGCTGACGACATGGAGCTGCAGGCGCGCGGGCTTGTCTTCGAGGATCACCGCACCTTGCGCTTCGATGGTGCGGACAGCGCGACCGAAGGGCAGGATGCCAGCCTGCGGCTTGTCGGGCGGGGTGCGTGGCAGTTCGATGCGCTGGCCTATGTCCAGGCGCGCAACTTCAGCAATGTCGTCGTCAGTTCGACGCGGTTCGTTCCCGTGCTCGACCAGTACAAGACTCCCGCGACCGGGATCGGCGGCAAGTTCGAACTGCGCCCGCCGCTGGGCGATGCCCATGTGCTGCGGCTCGGCGCCGACTGGCGGCGCACTTCGGGCACCATGCAGGAAGTCGCGATCAGTGCCATTACCGGCAAGATTACCGCGCGCCGACGGGCCGGTGGGCACAATACCGACCTCGGCCTCTTCGCCGAGGAGGACTGGACGCTGGGTCCTTTCGTTCTCACCGGCGGCCTGCGCGCGGACAGGACCGTCATTGCAGGCGGGTATTTTACCGAGAGCAGCCCCGATGGCCTTGTCGCCAGCGACGAGCGCTATCCCGACCGGGCCGACTGGACGCTGAGCTACCGCGCCGGTGTGCTGTTCCATGCAAGCGAGGCCATTGCCCTGCGCGCCTCGGCCTACAGCGGGCTGCGCCTGCCGACGCTCAACGAACTCTATCGTCCCTTCACCGTTTTCCCGGTCGTCACCCGCGCCAATGCCGCCCTGCGCAACGAGAAGCTCGAAGGTTACGAGGCCGGCGTCGATCTCGCTCCGGCGCGGGGCTTGAAACTCTCTTTGACGGCGTTTGAAAATCGCATCGAGAACGCCATAGCCAACGTCACCATCGGCACCAACCTGCGCCAGCGCCGCAACCTGCCCGAAATCCGTTCGCGCGGGATCGAAGCCGCGGCGCACTTCGCCACCGGTCCGGTCCGCCTTGATGCCTCCCTCGCGTGGAACGATGCAGAGGTCCACGGCTCCGGGATTTCCGCGGATCTCGACGGAATGCGTCCGGCACAGACACCGCGTTTTGCAGCCAGCGCGACCCTCGCCTTCGTTCCTGCCGACAGGTGGAGCGTGGCACTGACCCTGCGCCATGTCGGCGCGCAGTTCGAGGACGACTTGCAGACCGACGTTCTTCCGGCAGCCACCACGCTCGATGCCCTTGTGGAAATCCCGCTCGGCGCGCGCGCCTCGTTCATCCTGCGCGGCGAAAACCTGTTTGACGAGAAGATCATAACCCGTAACTCTGGCGGCTCGTTGGACCTTGGCGTGCCCCGCACGCTGTGGGCCGGTTTCCGCTGGGGCTTGTGATCGGGCCCCGATCATGAGGTCATCCGATGACGGTCGAGAAGTACAATCTGGGGGCCCGCTGGTTCCACTGGACCCTTGCGATTCTTGTCATTCTCAATCTGGCGTCCGGCCTGCTGCACGAACCGCTGGAGAAGGTCGTCCAGCTCATGACCGTGCACAAGTCGTTCGGCCTGATCATCCTGCTGGTCACGATAGGGCGGATCATCTGGCGCCTGCGTTGGAAAAAGCCTGCGCTGCCCGATCACGTTTCACCTCTCGAGCGCATGGCCGCATCGACCACGCATGTGGTGCTCTATGCGCTGATGCTGATCATGCCGCTGACCGGCTGGATATTCTCGTCGGCGGGCAAGTATCCGCTCAGCTTCTTCGGCCTGTTCCTCTGGCCCAAGCTGCCGATCAGCAAGGACGGCCCGTTCGCCGGCCCGGCGCACGAAGGCCACGAGATTCTCGGCTGGGTGATGCTGGCGCTGGTGGTGCTGCACATCGCTGCCGCCCTGCGCCATCACTTCGTGCTCAAGGACGGCATCCTGCGCCGCATGATGTAAGGACCGGCCTAGCCGCGGTACTGGCCGCGGCCGCGCTGGCGTGGCCGGCCCCGTCCCGGGCGGACGAGGCGCCGCCGATCACGGTCGTCGCTCCGGGCGGCGCGATCGATCTCGACGAAGCCCGGGTCATCGATGCCAGGGCGCTCGATGCCGCGGCCCGGCCCGACCTTGGCCGCACGCTGGAGCGCACGGTTCCGGGTCTTACCCTTGGCGAAGCGACCGGCAATGCCTGGCAGCCATCGATCGGATGGCGCGGCTTTTCCGCCTCGCCGCTTCAGGGCGCGGAGCAGGGGCTTGCCGTCTATCTTGACGGCGTGCGCTTCAACCAGCCTTTCGGCGACGTCGTGCTTGTCGACTTGCTGCCCGAGGCGGCACTGGTGCGCGCGCGGCTCACCGAAGCGAGCCCGGTCCACGGCCGCAATGCGTTGGCCGGATCGCTGCTGCTTGAAACCCACGACGGCACGACACTGCCCGGTCTGCGGCTCGCGCTCGACCGGGATAGCCTGGGGAGCATCGGAGGAATCGCGTCGGCCGGGATTGGCGACACGGATTCGAGCGTCCTGCTGGTAGCCGACCGGCGTGACGACGAGGGCTGGCGCGATGCCAGCCCCTCGCGACTGGATCGGCTTTTCGCCAAGGGATTGCACGCCGGGCAAGGCTGGGGGCTGGAGGTACAGGCGCTGGCGGCCCGAACCCGCCTGACCGGCAATGGCGTTTCGCCGGTGGAGCTGCTGGCCGCAGACTACCGCGCCGTTTTCACTCGCCCCGATACGACGCACACGTCGTTTCTGCGCCTTGTCGCAGCGCCATACTTCGATCTGGGAGCGAGTGGACGGATCGAACTGCGCAGCCATTACCAGCGCCTCTCGCGACGAAGCGCCAATGGCGATCTTGCCGACTTCGGCCCCTGCGACGGCAAATCCGGGTTCCTGTGCCTTGGCGATGAGGAAGACGGCTTTTCCGAGCCCCTGCTGTCGGGAGGGGCAGCGGTTGCCGCCGATCCCGCCATCGCGGATTACGCCGTCTTCAACCGTGGCCGCGAGCGGACGCACGGCGGCGGCGCGACGCTGCAATGGCTCGACGAGCGCGAGACCGACCGGGGCACGCGCCGGTTCGCCTTCGGTCTTTCGTGGGAGCGGCACCGCACGCGCTTTCGCGCCGTCAGTGAACTGGGCGTGCTGGAGGAAGACCGAACGGTCGAGGCGCTTGGCCACGTACTCGCCTCGGCGGACGGTGCGATCACTTCGGTCGATGTCGTCAGCCGGATGAACGACCTGGCGCTGTTCGCAAGCGCCGAACTGCCGCTGACACGTGCGCTCACTGCCGAACTGGGCGCGCGCTGGGCACGCAATCGGGTCGAGCTCGACGACCGGCTCGGCACTGCCTTCGATGGCCGCCACCGCTTCGCCCGGATCAATCCATCGTTCGAATTCGACTATGTCTTGCAAAAGAACCTGCGCGCGACGGCGGGTTTCGCGATGACCAGTCGCATCCCGACGCCTGCGGAGCTTTCCTGCGCCGACCCCGAAGCGCCGTGTACATTGGCCAATTTCTTCATCGCCGACCCCCCGCTCAAGGCCGTCATCGCGCGCAACTGGCATGTCGATCTGGAAGGCGCGTCGGGGAGACTGGGCTGGCGCCTGTCCGTCTGGCGCGCGGATACGCGAAACGATATCCGCATGGTTGCCTCGCAAGTGCGCGGGCGCGCCTACTTCGCGAATCTCGGGCGCAGCCGCAGGCAGGGCGTTGAGGCGTCGCTGGAATGGCACCGCGATGCCTGGCGCCTGAGCGCGGGCTATGCCTTTACCGACGCCCGGTTCCGCAGCCCGTTCCTGCTGTCGAGTCCGGCCAATCCCATGGCCGACGCGGAAGGGGTGATCGCGGTTGCGCGCGGCGACCGGTTGCCCGGCACGCCGCGTCATGCGCTGAACCTCTACGCGGGCCGCGCGACGAACGCCTGGGAACTGGGCGCCGCGATGCGTGCGCGTACCGCGCAAGTGCTTATGGGCGATGAGGGCAACGACAATCCGCGCATACCCGGCTACGCCGTTTTCGACCTGTTCGGCAGGCTGACTCTGGCTCCGGGACTGGAACTGGCAGGCGAACTGCGCAACCTTTTCGACAAGCGCTACGCGACCGCAGGGACCTTCGCCGAAATCGAAGAGATCGACCTTGCCGAAGCCCCTGGTGCCAGCGATCCGCGCGCCTATGCTCCCGGCGCGCCGCGCCGCCTTACGGTTTCACTGCGCGCGCGTTTCTAGGGGTGTTCAGTTGGACGGTAACTGGCCGGTCTGGTCCAGCCGCCGCCACACTTCGTCCATGGGTTCGATCACCGTGACAGTGCGGTTTTCGCCAAAGCGAATGCGCGTGCCATCCTCGACGGGCGTGATGAAAGTGACTTGTGTGGCATTGACGATGGCAGGCACTCTGTCGGTGGCGGTGAACTTCACGAACATAAACGGCTCTCCCACTTGTTTGTGCTGACGCTAGCCTGATTTCGGGAAGTTGCCAGCGGCATTTCACTGGCTTTGCGCAGACGTGCATTTTCCGATGCGGCGGGCGTATGACGGCGACGATGGCGTCACGACGGGGTAGGATGCGTCATCCCCGCCTGCGCGGGGATGACGGGCTGGGAGGAGCGGTCCCTTAACGTTGCTGCTTGAGGTAGTCGATGATGGCCTGCCGCTTGGCAGGGTCCTTGAGGCCGGGGAAGCTCATGCGGTTGCCCGGGACGAGTGCGCGGGGATTCTCGATCCACTTGTCCAGCGTCGCCTCGTCGAAGGTCAGGCCGGAATTCTTCAGCGCATCGGAGAAGCTGAAACCGCCTTGCGCGGCCTTGGCGCCAAAGACGCCGTAGAGGTTGGGGCCGAGCTTGTCCGGTGCACCCTTGGCGGCCTCGTGGCAGACCGCGCAGCGCGCAAAGACGGCAGGGGGCGCGGCATCGGCAAGCTTGACCGGCTCTGCAACCGGCATCGCGGCGGCAACCGGTGCAAGGCCCGGCTTTGGGCTTGGCGATGGCGTGGGCTTCGGTTCAGGCGTCGCCGCTTGTGTCGGCTCGGGGGCGCTTGTCGGCGCCTCGGCTTCCGGCGCGGCGATGGCGACGGCTGGGGCAGCAGCTTCGGTTGCGGCGGCGCTGACCGTTTGTGCAGGTTCAGGTGCGGCCGTGTCGTTGCCGCCGGAACAACCGGCCAGCACCAGCGCCGACAGGCCAGCGGCAAGGTGAAAACGCATGTGATCATCTCCCGGATCGAATGTTGGCGCAGGTTTCGCACGGTCGCCGGGAGGCCCGCTATTGCACTTTGGTTCTGTGCAGCCGGGCAGCGCGGACGACGAGGCGGGAATTGGTATTCCATACCTTTGGTCCGGTTGTGGACGCACGGCAGGCCGGTTTATTATGCTGCCATCGAATCCGGAGCGAACCCGGGATCGCTGCAGGGATGAGTCATGCACAATGAGCACGAATTGCGCCGCACCGTCGTCGGCGAAATGCACCTGCGACGCTGGCCCTTGCTGGAGGCGCCGTGTCTTATCATCCAACTGGTCCGGGTCCTCGATGCGCCAGACCGCGAGGCCGAGCGTCGGGCACTGGAAGACTTGCCCCAGGGCGCCTGGATCGATTGCACCGACAATCCACGCCATGTGAAGGGCCTGTTCTCGCCCGGAGTGGCCTTTACGCTGGAGCGGCACAACGAAGCGAGCACCACGACGCTTTTCGTCAGGGACGGGACGCTGGAGGCGCTGTTCGCCCCGGCGGTCGGCAGCGACCTGGAGAAGGCGGTGGCCTGGGCCAATGTCCTGCCGGGCAAGGTGATCCGCGCGACCCGGCTGCTGCTGGTGAAGGACGAGGGCGAGGCCGGCGCGCTGCTGCCGCAGATCGGCATTGCCGACGACGAACTCGTATCCTGCCGCATCGGAACCGGTGAATCGCTCGGTGCATCGGCGCGGATCTGGTCGGACTTTCGCCTGCGTGAGCAGGGCTTCGGCATCCTTATCGTCGCGGCCAACGGAATGCTGCCCGCCGACCTTACCCGCACCGTCCAGCGGCTGCAGGAACTGGGCAACTACCGCAATCTTGCGCTGCTCGGGCTTCCGGTCGCGCGCGAAGGGTGGAAGCGGCTCGATCACATCGAGGCGATGCTGGGCAAGATGAACGGCGCAATCGCGCGGCCAGAAGTGACCGACGATTCGCTGCTGGAGGAAGTGACCAGCCTCTACATGGATCTCATCACCCACTCGGCCGAATGCGATTACCGGATGAGCGCGACCGAGGCCTATGCCACTATCGTCGAGGAGCGGCTTGCCGACCTCAATATACGGCCATGCCCGGGGCACCTGTCGCTGACCGACTTCACCCAGCGCCGCTTCTTCCCGGCCGTGCGCACCTGCGCCGCCCATCGCCGCCGCGCCGAGCAACTTGCCCAGCGCACCGCGCAGTTCGTCTCGCTGTTCCGCACCCGGATCGAGACCCGCATCGAGAACCAGAACGGGCGGCTCCTCGCCTCGATGGAGCGCAATGCCACGCGCCAGTTGCGCCTGCAGCAGCTGGTCGAAGGCCTTTCGGTCGTGGCGGTGAGCTATTACGCCCTGGGCCTGCTGGCAAAGCTGCTGGAAGGGGTGGAGAGCGTCGTGCCCGGGCTGCACGCCCATTTCCTGACCGCGCTGATGGTGCCGTTCGTGCTCGCTGCGGTGTGGCTGGGGATCCATCATATGAAGAGACGGATTCTCGAGCCCATGGCGAGGTAGCTTGTGACAATCCATGACAAAGGCACCTCGGTCACGGGACTGTCACAAGTGCGCGGCATAGGCGCAGGCCATGGATGTTCGCAGTCTCTCGCCCGATCGGGGCAATGTGCCGCAGCCGATCCGCCTGATCGTTCTGGCCGGCCGTCCGCGCAATGGGACAGATCCCCTCGCGGAGCGCTTCGGCGTGAGCCACAAGTGCCTGATTCCGCTCGCCGGCAAGCCATTGATCGCGCATGTCCTGCAGACCGCGGTAAGCCACCCGCGCATCGCCAGCCTTGCCGTCTGTATCGAGCGTGACGGCTTCGAGCCGGTCTACGATGTCCTGACGCGCCTGCCCGGGCGCGGTACGGTGGCCCTGATCGAAGCGCGCGAATCGCTGGCGGACAGCGTGCGCGCCGCGGCGCAGGGCTGGGACGGGCCGACGATCGTCACGACCGCCGATCATGCGCTGTTGAGCGCTGCATCCATCGATGCCCTGCTCGATACGCTGGAAACGGCCGACATCGCCTTTGCCCTGACCCGCCGCGAATGGGTAGAGGCCGCCCACCGCGCAGGACGTGGCCATTATCTCCGGCTGCGCGACGGTGATTTCGCCGCCTGCGACCTTTACGGCATGTCGGGGCCTCAGGCCTTGCGCGCGATCGAGGTGTTTCGCGGCGATCGCTTCGACCGCAGCGGCCAGCGCATCGCCCGTGCGACCGGGGCACTGGGCCTCCTGCGGGTCATGCTCGGGCTTGAGACCCTTTACGGGGCCATCGCGCGCGCCTCCCGGCGATTGGCGCTGAAGGTCGGTGCTGTAATTTTGGGCGATGGCAGTCAGGCCATCGATATCGACGATGACCGCACTTACGCGGTGGTGCGCGACTTGCTCGAGACGCGCCATGTCGAGCCTGTCGAGGAAGAAGCGCCCAGGCGCGCCGTCGCCTGACGGCGCGGGCGCGCCGGGCTTTCGCATCGATTTCCGGATTGCCTGCCAAGGTTGAGGCGGGGTCTGTTCCCTGGCCTCAGGCCCCTGAATTGTTTCGTCAATTCAGGGGATGGTGCGGTCGAGAAGACTCGAACTTCCACGGGCTTTCGCCCACAACGACCTCAACGTTGCGCGTCTACCAATTCCGCCACGACCGCTAAATCAAACGGGGCTTGGTTCGCACCAGCCCCGTGGCAGGAGCGCGCCATTAGCAAAGGGATTGGGGGGCTGCAAGCGCTGTTTCCGATAAATTTTCCCGGAGGCGAAATTTATTCGGAGTGGGCGCGTGCGAACCCGCCTTATTCGGGCTTCCAGCCGATCTCGGCAGCGGCAGCCGCCTTGGGAATGTCGGTCAGCGCTTCGTTGATGGTCACCATTTCGCCGGGCGCGAGTTCGCGCTTGGGCGGAACGATTTCCTTTTCGTAGACGATGCGCTCGCGATCGTCGCGCAGGACGACGAGCAGCGAGGGGACGTAGCGCGATTCGCTGCCGATGTTGCTGATCGTGCCGCTCACGCTGAAGAATTCGGTGCCGTCGGGCAGGGGCTTGCGGTCCTGCCGCTTGCGCGGGAAGTCCAGCTGCAGGTCCGGCTGCGCCTTGGTGAAGCTCTGGCGCGGGATCGGCACCCAGTCGGGCAGGCCGAACCATGCCACGGCTCCGGTCAGGCTCAGCGTCGCGACGGCGAACACGCCGGCGGCAATGGTGCCGATCTTGGTCCAGTTGCGGCGCGGGCGGAACGGCGGCGAAAAATCGAAGCTCGAAGGGCCTTCGTCGGCATAGCGCGCGCCAACGGTGTCGTCATAGTAGGATGCCACCGTGCGCTGCGGCGCCCGGGGCGGGGGCGGCAGCGGGGAATCCTCTTCGGAAAAAGGCGTGCGCCCCGGCGCGACGGGTTCCGCCTTACACTCGGCCTCCGGCTCTGCGGTGCGGGCTTCGGGTGGGTTTTCCCTGGCGGCGGGGGCAGGTTCCGGCCGCGGCTGCGCCGTTTCCTGAGCCGGGCCTTGCGCCGCGGCCTGGCTTTCGGTTTCGGCCAGGGCGAGTTCCGGGCCTTCCTGGAACCAGCTGTGACGGCATTTGGCGCAACGAACGGTGCGGCCATCCACGCCGATGGCACTGTCCGGGACGGCATAGCGCGTAGAGCAGGCAGGACAGGCGATTATCATGGTGCCATGTTATAAGCACGGTTAGCTCGCGCGGGACAAGCTTCGGACATGTGGGTAGGCGGTCCAATGGCCTTTTTTCCACATTCAATGCTCGCTATAGGCCACAAATCGCCCGTTCGGACCGGACACACTGACTAACCAGATGAGTATGACTGCGGACGGGGAAATCATTCAGTTCGACAACGTGGGGCTTCGCTACGGAACCGATCGCGAGGTTCTCAGCGATTTGAGCTTCACCTTGTTTCCGGGGCGCTTTTACTTCCTGACCGGTGCCAGCGGTGCAGGAAAGACTTCGCTGCTGCGCCTGCTCTATCTCGCCCAGCGCCCTTCGCGCGGGATGATCCGCATGTTCGGGACCGACGCGATCACGATGCCGCGCAGCCGCCTGCCGGGCCTGAGGCGGCGCATCGGCGTGGTTTTCCAGGACTTCCGGCTGATCCCGCACTTGTCCGCGTTCGACAACGTCGCGCTGCCGTTGCGCGTGGCCGGGCATCAGGAAAAGGATCTGGTCGGACCTGTCCGCGACATTCTCGACTGGGTGGGCCTGTCCGACCGCATCGATGCGCGCCCTCCCACGCTTTCGGGCGGTGAGCAGCAGCGCGTGGCCATCGCCCGCGCGGTAATCGCGCGACCGGCGATGCTGGTCGCCGACGAGCCGACCGGCAACGTCGATCCCGAAATGGCGCTCAAGCTGATGCGCCTGTTCGAGATGCTCAATCGCCAGGGCACGACCGTCGTCGTCGCGACCCACGATCTCGACCTGCTGCGCAAGGTGCCCGAAAGCCTGATCATGCGGCTCGACCGCGGCCGCCTGTCCGATCCGACCGGAGCGCTGCGCTACCCGCCGAGGAAGATGCAGTGAGCCTGCGCACCTTACTGGGCGGCGGGCGCCGGCTGATGGGCCGGGGCGAGGCCGAGCTGATCCCGCAGGGACGCATGTCCGGCCCGATGCCCTGGGTCATCGCGATCATGGTGGCGATGACCGCCATCGCCCTGGCCGCGGGTCTCGCGCTAGGCAATGCCGTCACTGCCGCGCGCGCCGAGATCGAGGGCGGCGTGACCGTCCAGATCGTCGAACCGCGCGCCGACGTACGCGCCGGACAGGCGAAGCGTGCGGTCGCGGCGATCAAGGACCTGCCCGGCATCGCCGGCCTGCGGCTGGTTCCCCAGACCGAACTCGATGCCCTGATCGAACCCTGGCTGGGCACGGGCATCGACGATGCGACGGGGAATGCCATTCCGGTTCCCGCGCTGATCGATGTGCGCCTCGATCGTCAGGCGACGCCCGCCCGGCTCGCCGCGATCGCGAAGGCGGTCATGCCGGTCGCCCCGTCCGCGAAGATCGATGCGCAGTCGAACTGGCTCAAGCCGGTGTTCGACGCGATGGTCTCGCTGCAGTTGCTGGCGATGGTACTGGTCGGACTGCTGGCTCTGGCGCTTGCTGCCGCGGTCCTGCTGGCGGCGCGCTCGGCGCTCGGTGCCAATCGCGACACGATCGAGATCGTCCACCTGCTTGGCGGCACCGATGCGCAGGTCGCGCGCGTGTTCCAGCGCTCGATCGGCTATGACGCGGCCGGCGGCGGGGCGGTGGGGCTGGTGCTGGCGATGGTGGTCATCTTCGCGCTCGGCCGTCGCTTTGCCGGGCTGGGCGCTGGCCTGGTCGATAACGGTGCGCTGATCTGGAGCGACTGGCTGCTTCTAGCACTTGTCCCATTGCTGGCCACATTGTTGGCAATGGTCACGGCGCGGCTCACGGTGATGCACGCCCTGCGCAAGATGCTATAGTACACACACGATGTTTCGTCGCACGGTCGCATTCCTGTTTCTTGCCTGGCTGTTCGGGTTCCTGTGGTTCGCCATCGCGCTGCCGCAGCCGCTCGACGGGACGAAGACCGATGCGATCATCGTCCTCACCGGCAGTGCCGGCCGGATCGAACATGCGCTGGACGTGCTGAAGGAGGGACAGGCGTCGCGCCTGCTCGTCTCGGGGGTCGACCGCGAGGTCAAGCCGCGCGAATTCGCCGCCCAGTTCGGCGTATCGGACAAGCTGCTCGAATGCTGCGTCACCCTTGGCTACAACGCCTATGACACACGCTCCAATGCGATCGAGGCGGCACAGTGGGTCAGTGAGCACAAGTCCAGGTCGGTGCGTCTCGTCACCGCCGACTGGCACATGCGCCGCGCCATGCTGGAAATCTCGCGGGAAATGCCTGCCGGTGTCGAACTGAAACCGGATGCGGTGTCCTCGCGTCCCAGCCTTGGCGCGCTGTTCCTCGAATACCACAAGCTGCTGGCGCGCTTCGTGCTGAACCTGTGGGGCAAGTGATGCGCAGTACCCCGGCCGACGTCATGCGCAGCCTGGCGTTCTATCTCGCGTTCTATACCGGCTCGATCTTCTATGTTCTGGGCTTCTTCGCGGCCGCCAGGCTGGGCGAGATGCCCGCCCGGAAAGTGGTGCGCGGCTGGTCGCGCTTCCACCGCGGCTGTGCCCGCTGGCTGCTGGGCATGCGTGTCGTCGTCGAGGGCGAAATGCCCAACGACGGGGTCCTGGTGGCGATCAAGCACGAGAGCTTCTTCGAGGCCATCGATTTGCCCTCGCTGATGGACTGGCCGGTGCCGTTTCCCAAGTCGGAGCTTGCCCGTATTCCCGGTTGGGGCGCCGCGGCCATGCGCTACGGCATCGTCGTGGTCGAACGCGAGGAGGGGGCGAAAGCCCTGCGCTCGATGGTCGCCAATGCCCGCCACTTCGCCGCCAAGGGCAGGCCGCTGGCGATCTTCCCGGAAGGTACGCGGGTGCCGCACGGGACGCGCGGCGAACTGCAGTCCGGCTTTGCCGGGGTCTACAAGCTGCTCGGTCTGCCGGTCGTGCCGGTCGCGGTCGACAGCGGGCGGCTCTACCACCGGCGCTGGAAGAAGCCCGGGGTCATCACCGTGCGCGTCGGCGAAATGATTGAGGCGGGCCTGCCGCGCAAGGAAGTCGAAGCGCGCGTGACCGAGGCGATCAACGCGCTCAACCGCTGAGCGCTCGATATTGTCGGTTAGGTGACTTCGGTGACTTCCACGCTTTGCGAATTGAGCGTGACGGCGCCGTAGCTGGTGAGGAACGAGACGTCGGCGGCATCGCGGCCCACGCCGATCTTGGCAATGCCTTCCGGACGCGACATGCCGGTCGCGTCGACCATGTGCCAGGCCCCGTCGAGGAACACTTCGGCCACCGCGTGGAAATCCTGCGGGTCTACGCCGAGACCGTAGACGCTGGCAAAGCGCGCCGGGATTGCGCTGGCGCGGGTCAGCGTGATCATCAGGTGCGCGAAATCGCGGCAGACGCCCTGCCGGGTCACGAAGGTCTGCTCGGCGCAGGTGCTGCTTTCGCTCGATCCGACGACGTAAGTGAGGTGCTGGCCGATCCAGTCGCGGATTGCGCCGACGCGAGCGCCGCCCTGCAGTTCGCCGAATTCGGCCTCGACCAGGTTCTGGAAAGTATCGGAAGGGCAATAGCGCGAGGGCATCAGGTAATCGACCGTCTCCCCGGGCAGGAGGTGGGCCGGAACCGCGGCAAGGTCATCGACATTGGCAAGCATGCGCACCGGTTCCACCGTCGCCTCGTAGCGGACCTTGAGCGATTCCGCCGCGGCCAGCCAGATCCGGTCGCCGATGTTGTCGTGCCCGGGGATGCGCGCGAAGTGTTCCACCGGTGGCAGGTCGATATGGGCGCGCAATACTTTCTGTTCGGGCAGGATGGCCGCCTCGACCTGAAGCAGCACGTCGGCAGGCGCCGGAAGCGAATAGTCGAGCTCGGTACGGATCGATAACTTCATGTCGGCACGGCTCCGGCGTGAGGGCTGTCCTCCGCTCAATGCCGGGTAGCCGAAAAAGGTTCTCCGGGCCTCAGATTTTCTTCGTTCCGTTCTCGTGGTCGCCGCGGCCGAAGTCGGGGCGGGAATCGTCCTGCCCTTCCTGGATGATCGAGCGGCGGATCGCGCGGGTGCGCGCGAAGTGCCCGAACAGTGCGTCGCCATCGCCCACGCGGATGGCGCGCTGCAGGGCGGTGAGGTCCTCGGTGAAGCGCTGCAGCATCGTGAGCACCGCTTCCCTGTTGGTCAGGAACACGTCGCGCCACATCGTCGGATCGCTGGCGGCGATGCGCGTGAAGTCGCGGAAACCGCCGGCAGAGTACTTGATCACCTCGCTCTGGGTCACGTCCTCGAGGTCCGAGGCGGTGCCGACGATGGTATAGGCGATCAGGTGCGGCAGGTGGCTGGTCACGGCGAGGACGAGGTCATGGTGCTGGGCATCCATGATCTCGACGTTTGCGCCCAGCGCCTCCCAGAATTCGACGAGCTGCGAGAGCTTGACGAGGTCGGTATGCTCGGGCGGGGTGACGATGCACCAGCGGTTGCGGAACAGGTGGGCGAAGCCCGCGTCGGGGCCGGAATTCTCGGTGCCGGCGACGGGATGGGCCGGGATCACGTAGTGATCGGGCAGGGCTTCGCGCAAGGCCGTCGCGATCGACTGCTTGCACGAGCCGACATCGCTGATCAGCGCATCCTCGCGCAGCGCGTCCCGCACCTGTGCCGCCGCTTCGCCCATGACGCCGGGGGGCACGCAGAAGATCACGAGATCGGCCTCGCGCACCGCCTCGGCAGAGGTTTCGCAGACCTGGTGAACAAGGCCGCGCTCGGCCGCACGGGCGCGGGTGGCGGGGTCTAGGTCGAAACCGGTAGTCCGGACCTCGGGCAGGAATTCCTGCGTGGCCAGGCCGATCGATCCACCCTGCAGCCCCAGCCCGATGATGGCGACTTTCCTGAAGCTCATTTGGCGGCTTCCGCCATTTCGCGCAGGGCATCGGCGATCACGTCGAGGTCGGCGCGTTTGCCGATGGTGATGCGCAGGGCTTGCGGCAAGCCCTGCCCGGGCAGCCAGCGCACGATGTAGCCGCGTTCGGCAAGGCCGTCGAACGCGGTCTCTGCCGAAAGTGCGCCTTCGAACAGGATCAGCACGAAGTTCGCCTGGCTCGGCAGCGCGCGCAGGCCGTGGTTGCCCAGCGCTTCGATCTTCTCGACGAAACGGGCACGCTCGACGCGGTTGTGGATGTGGCTGCGCTCGAGAAAGGCTGTATCCTCCAGTGCGGCCAGCGCCTTGGCCTGCCCGGTGTTGGAGACGTTGAAGGGGCCGCGGATGCGGTTGAGTGTCTGGATGATGCCCGGCGCGCCGGTGCCCCAGCCGATGCGTTCGCCGGCGAGGCCGAAGATCTTCGAGAACGTGCGGGTGACCAGCACGTTTTCGTGCATGGCGGCCAGAGCGATTGCGCCATCCTCGTCCTCGGGCGCAACGTATTCGCCATAGGCCTGGTCGATCACCAGCAGCACGTCGGCGGGCAGCGCCGCGTGAAGCCGCGCGATCTCGCCCTTTGGCAGGAAGGAGCCGGTCGGGTTGTTCGGATTGGCGATGAAGACGACGCGCGTCCTGTCCGTCACCAGGGCGATCAGGGCGTCGACATCTGTACCGTAGTCTGCATCGGGAGCGACCACCGGAGTCGCGCCGCAGCGGCGCGCGGCTATGTCGTAGACCGAAAAGCCGTAGCGCACGTAGATCACTTCGTCGCCCGGACCGGCATAGCCCTGCGCGGCCAGGTTGAGCAGTTCGTCAGAGCCGGTGCCCATGACGATCCGCGCCGGATCGATGGCGTGCATTTCGCCGATCTTCGCACGCAGCGCCTTGCTGTCCGGGTCGGGATAGAGCGAGGGGACCTGGGCCTGTGCGGCCAGCGCGGCCTCGCTGGTGCCCAGCGGATTCTCGTTCGCCGAGAGCTTGATCAGCGGCCGCCCGTCCTTGCCGGAGGATTTGCCCGGCACATAGGCGTGAATCGCCTCGATCCAGGGCTTGGGCTGCGGGGCTTTCGAACGGGTTTCGGTTTCGGTCATCACGCGCGCGCCTTTAACGCAGCGTGGGACCGATTGACAGCCTGTGATTGACAGTTGCCGGGACGTCCCCCACTTGGCGGTTCATTATGGCCACGGCCCGCGACACAGAAACGAGCAAAGTCCTTGAACTGGCGCAGCCTCTCCCGCTCGATGGCGGGCAGAGCCTCGAAGGCGTGCGTATCGCTTACGAGACGCACGGAACCCTCAACGAGGCCCGGGACAACGCGATCCTCATCTGCCACGCCCTGACCGGCGATCAGTATGTCATGTCCGATCACCCCAAGACCGGCAAGCCGGGGTGGTGGGTGCGCATGGTCGGGCCGGGCAAGCCGATCGACACGGATCGCTTCTTCATCATCTGCGCCAATGTGATCGGCTCGTGCATGGGCTCGACCGGACCGGCAAGCCTGGCTCCGGACGGCAAGCCCTATGGCATGCGGTTTCCGGTCATCACCATCCGCGACATGGTGCGCGGCCATATCGCCCTGCTCGATGCGCTGGGGATTGACAGTCTCTATGCTGTCGTCGGCGGATCGATGGGCGGGATGCAGGCGCTTTCGCTGGCGGCGAGCTTCTCCGAACGCGCGCGCGCGGCGCTGGTCATCGCCTCGACCGCGCGCCATTCGGCGCAGAACATCGCCTTCCATGAAGTGGGGCGCCAGGCGATCATGGCCGATCCGGACTGGCGCGAGGGTGCTTATTACGAGGCCAAGGAGAACGGCGGGAAGGGGCCGGAAAAAGGCCTCTCGGTCGCGCGCATGGCCGCGCATATCACGTATCTGTCGGAAGCCGGTCTGACCGAGAAGTTCGGTCGCCGCCTGCAGGACCGCAGTGAGAAGACCTTCGGCTTCGATGCCGATTTCCAGGTCGAATCCTACCTGCGTTATCAGGGCCTGTCCTTCACCGACCGGTTCGACGCCAATTCCTACCTCTACATTACCCGCGCGATGGACTACTTCGACCTTGCCGAGGAGCATGGCGGGATGCTGGCCAAGGCGTTCGCCCGCTCGAAAGCGCGCTTCTGCCTCGTCAGTTTCGATACCGACTGGCTCTATCCCACGTCCGAATCGCGCAACGTGGTCCACGCGCTCAATGCGGCCGGCCTGCCGGTGAGCTTCGTCGAACTGTCCGCCCCGTTCGGGCACGACTCGTTCCTGCTCGACGTGCCCGCGCTCGACCGCGTCGTCGAAGGATTCCTCGGAGAAGGCCGCTAGAATGCCCGCCATCGAATACAGCGACGACACCTCGCGGCTGGACATCGCGCGCATCCACGGCTGGCTCGCCTCGAGTTACTGGACGCCGGGCATTGCGCGCGAACAGGTGGAGCGCCAGATCGCGGGCTCACACTGCCTCGGGGCCTATCGTGCGGACGGCGGGCAGGTGGGCTTCGCGCGCGTCATCTCCGACCGTGCCAGCTTCGCGTGGCTGGCCGACGTCTGGGTGGACGAGCGCGCGCGCGGGCAAGGCCTCGGCACCGAACTGGTGCGCTGGTTCCTCGCGCATCCCGACTACGCCGGGGTCCGCCGCTTCGCTCTTGCCACCAAGGACGCACATGGCGTCTACGCAAAGCTGGGCTTCACCCCGCTCGTGCGGCCCGACTGGCAGATGGAAAACCTCTCCGGCCCCTTCGCCGCGCTACCGGATCAGGATTGATGAGCCTGCTGCGCCCCGATCTTGCGGTGATCGCCGCCAATGTCGCGCCGGGATCTCGTGTGCTCGACGTCGGCTGCGGCGACGGTACGTTGATGCAAGCCCTGCGCGACGAGAAGCAGTGCGATGCGCGCGGCATGGAACTGGATCCGGCGAACGTGGGAAAGTGCGTGGCCAAGGGGCTTTCGGTGATCCAGGGCGATGCCGACAGGGACCTCGCCTTCTATCCCGACAAATCGGTCGACTACGCGATCCTCTCGCAGACGCTGCAGACGACGATGCGCCCCGACATGGTGCTGGAAGAACTGCTGCGCATCGGGCGCCGCGCCTTCGTCAGCTTCCCCAACTTCGCCCACTGGCGCGTGCGCCTCTCGCTGCTGTGGGGCGGGCGCATGCCGGTGACCCGGCTGCTGCCGGTCGCTTGGTACGAAACGCCGAACATCCACCACCTCACCGTCGACGATTTCCGCGCGCTGGTGAAGGAGCGCGGGATCACCGTGGAAGGCTGCTGGTTCCTTTCCGGTGACACCCAGTGCAGCTCGGCAGCGGCGAACTTCCGCGCCGAACACGCGGTGTTCCAGCTTTCTCGGGGCTGATCGGGGTTGGTATGGCGCGGAGCCTCCGACAAGCTCGGGCTGAGCTTGTGTCGAAGGCCGTGCGTTCACTCGGACCCGGGAACTCAGCGAGCCCCGAGGTCTCCCTTGCCAACGGCACCTGAAGCCATTTCCAGCATCCGGTCCAGGCTCTTCTTCGCGGCGACGCGCACGCTTTCCTCGATCTCCACGCGCGGCTGAAGGTCACGCAGGGCGAGGTAGAGCTTTTCCATGGTGTTGAGCGCCATGTAGGGGCAGATGTTGCAGGCGCAGTTGCCGTCGGCACCGGGGGCGCCGATGAAGGTCTTGCCCGGCAGCGCCTTTTCCATCTGGTGGATGATGTGCGGCTCGGTGGCGACGATCAGGGTATCGCCCTCGAATTCCTGTGCGAACTTGAGGATGCCGCTGGTCGAGCCGATGTAGTCGGAATGATCGATGATGTGCGGCGGGCATTCCGGGTGGGCAGCGATCGGTGCGCCCGGGTGCTGTGCCTTGAGCTTGAGCAGTTCGGTCTCGCTGAAGGCCTCGTGGACGATGCACACGCCCGGCCAAAGCAGCATTTCGCGATTGAACTTGCGGCTGAGATAGCCGCCCAGGTGCCGGTCGGGGCCGAAGATGATCTTCTGGTCCTTCGGGATCTGCTGCAGGATCGTTTCGGCGCTGGAGCTGGTGACGATGATGTCGGACAGCGCCTTCACCTCGGTCGAACAGTTGATGTAGGTCAGCGCGATGTGATCCGGGTGAGCTTCGCGGAAAGCCTTGAACTTTTCGGGCGGGCACGAATCCTCGAGGCTGCAGCCGGCTTCGAGGTCGGGCAGGACGACGATCTTTTCCGGGCTCAGGATCTTGGCGGTGTCGGCCATGAACTTCACGCCGCAGAAGGCGATGACATCGGCATCGGTCGCCGCAGCCTTGCGGCTCAGCTCCAGGCTGTCGCCCACGTAGTCCGCCAGGTCCTGGATTTCGGGCTTCTGGTAGTAGTGGGCGAGGATGACGGCGTTGCGTTCCTTGCGCAGTCGCTCGATCTCGGCGCGAACGTCGACGCCGGACAGATCGGCGGGCATTACGGTCATGGTAGGCTTTCCCTCTGGTTCCTGTGCCAGTTTTGCACCGGTTGCGGGCCCTATCTAGGGACGGAACGCCCGCGCCCCAAGGGGAAAATGCGTTAACCGCCCCCGGTGATGCGTGCCGCAAGCTCTGCCATGAGCGATGTGCGGCCCATAGCTTCGTAGAGCGCGTGGTTCGCCGCGACCACGCCAATCGCGATCAGCGTTGCGCGGTGGACGCTGCCCAGCGTCGCCCTGTCGTGCCGCGCCACGATCGCCAGAGTGCCGAGCTGGATGAGCATGCCAACCGTTTCGCCCCAGGGCGCAAGCAGCGGCATCGGCAGCATGCGTCCATAGGCAGGCTCCATCAGCAGTACGTTGGCACCGACGATGAGGCGGCGGTGCATTTGCGTGTCGTGTCGGTTCACGATCGCGGCGACGAGCATCGCGGCGAACAGGGCCAGGCCGACGTGATTCAAGGCCAGGAAATAGGCAGGGGTGAAGAACGGCGGTACATGGTCGGTGCGGATCGTCATGATCGAGGCGAAACTGCCGAGGATCACGATCAGCGCAGCCAACGCCATGCCGATCCGGCCGAACCGGCGGTGTCGCGCCGGATCGCCGCGCTTGATCAATGTCGGCTGGTAGATGAACAGGCCGAGCCAGCTGACCATCACCAGCGCATGGATGTGGATCCAGACGGGCACGCGCGCGATGTCGACGAAGCCGCGCGCCGTCCACTGCAAGAAGCCGAAAAGAATGAAGGCGGCAATACCGATTGCCATCTTCTGCCAGAACGTCAGTGCCCCGCTGCGTTCGTCTGCAATGCTTGCCATGTATTCCCCCGAGACTTTTGTCTTTGGCGCAAGGAAATACAGTATTGCCTGTCAGGCTTCCAGTCGCAGGTAAGTCAAGCGCGCAAGGACCATTCGTGGTCTGCGCTCGTGACCAGATCTCTTCTTTCCAGATCAATCAGATGCGCATGGACCGAACGACCTGCAGCGGGCCAGAGGCGCTCGTCCACGCCTTTGTACATGTGCGGAATCATGTCGCCGATCCGGTGGCGGCCTGCTTCCAGCTGGCGAAGGATCTGCTTCTCGCGCTGGCGGCGGTGGCCGATCATCCCGCGCACGAGCTGGCGCGGCTTCTCCACCGCAGGGCCGTGAGCCGGGTAATAGACCGTGTCCTGCTCGCGCCGGTAGAGCAGGGCGAGGCTTTCCATGTAGTCGGACATGTCGCCGTCCGGTGGTGCGACCACGCTGGTCGACCAGCCCATCACGTGATCGCCGGTAAACAGCGCGCCGGTTTCGGGCAGCGCGTAGCACAAGTGGTTGGAAGTGTGGCCGGGCGTGGCGATGGCCGTGAGCGTCCAGCCGTCGCCCGCTACCGCTTCGCCGTCGGCCAGGACGCGGTCCGGGCGATAGTGAGAGTCGAAAGCCGCGTCCGCGCGCGGTCCGTCGTCTTCCAGCGTAAGCGGGGCGCAGCCGATGATCGGTGCGCCGGTCCGCGCCGCGAGCGGGGCAGCCGCGGGCGAATGATCCCGGTGGGTGTGCGTGCACATGATCGCAGCGATGCGTGCGTTCCCGGTCGCGGCCAGGATCGCGTCGATGTGTTCGGCCTCGTCAGGGCCCGGATCGATCACCGCCACGTCGCCAGCGGCGCCAACAAGGTAGGTCTGCGTGCCGGTGTAGGTGAAAGGCGAAGGGTTTCGCGCCAGGACACGCCGCACGAGCGGGCCGACCTGCTCGGCTTCGGCATAAGGGGCGGCAATGGCGCTTGGGTCGGTCATGGGGGGCGATATGGCCCCTGATTGCCGCGCTGTCGAGTTGTCGACCCGCCGGCGTGTGCGCGATCAGCCGGCCAGCCGCTGCTCGATGCGCTCGCGCAGCCGCTCGATCGCGCTCGGCTCGGGGCTTTCGCTCAGGCGCCAGTTGCGATCCAGCCACAGCAGGCGTTCGTAGAAGCGACGCGTCGCCTGCACCAGTGAGGCTGTTTCGGGTTCGAGCAGGGCCAGCTGCTGCGGATCGGACCGGCGCATGTCGGACGAGAGGCGCCCGTGGCGGCGCAATTGGTACTCGGTGATCTCACCCATGAAGAAGGCCCGGTGATTGAGAAGCCAGGCGATCGCGTGCATCATCCGGGTCGTCGTGCGTAGGCCCTCGCTCGAGAGGGCCACGCGCGCGACATCCTCGTCGTGTCCGGCCCGCTCCAGCTGGCCGGACAGCGTGAAGGCATGGCGCACTTCGTCCGAAAGCGTGAGAGCCTCGCAATAGAGCGCTTCGACGATGCGCGGATTCATGGTCACTGGTTCGGACATTGCGTTCGATATTTATGAAGGTCGAATCGCGGGCAACAGCGACTTTGCAGGAATCCACGGCCCGATTCGGGACTGTCCCTGCGTGGGACGCTTCATGGTTTAGGAATGTTAACCGAAAAGCTGCTGTGTGTCGCAGAAACCTGCCGAATCAGGCGATTATGTCCGGGATTAGGTAATCCTCGATCTGCGCGATCTGATCCTTCAGGATGAGTTTGCGCTTCTTCAGCCTGGCAATCTGCAACTGATCGGTCGAGCCCGAGGCATTGAGTGCGTCAATGGCAGCGTCGAGATCGCGATGCTCGATCCTCAGGAGTTCTAGGCGCTTGCGCATTTCCTCTTCGGTCACGCCGGAATTCCTCATAACTTTGCGCGGCTTGTGGCCGGAACGCTGGTTTGGCTGCTGGCCCGCTCGACGCAGCGACCATGCGATTCACCGAATATGAATCAATCATACTCTTCGCAAGGTGGCCTGAATATGTTTGGATGACTTTGCGCCGCATCCGAGAGGAGTCGAGTCGCCAATTCGGGAGCTCGGCTCGGATCCGGCCCTTCTAGAGGAGAACCGTCCATGGATAGTTCGCACGTCAGCGCCCTTCAACTCAAGCATGCCGGGATCGAACGCCGGCTCCACGACGAGATGACGCGGCCGCTGCCTGATAATGCGTTGATCCAGTCCCTCAAGAAGCGAAAGCTCAGACTCAAGGAAGAAATCGCCCGCTGTTAAGCGCGCGATTGCCCGCGTAGCGGAGATAAGTTCCGAATTAACCTGATTTCACGGTCCCGCTCCGTTCCCAAAGCGCTCCGATTGGGGTAGTTCTCAGGGCATGACCAGCGGAGCCGTTGAAGCAGCACGAAACATTCTCACCCGCCTCCACGAGGTCATGGCTTCGCGCAGCAATGCGCAGGCCAAGCTGAACAACGTGGTGGAAGTGATAGGCGAGTGCCTCGATAGCGAGGTCTGCTCGATCTACCTCCTGCGTGAGGGGATGCTGGAACTCTTCGCAACGCGGGGCCTGGCCCAGGAGGCCGTCCACGTCACGCGAATGGCGGTGGGTGAGGGTCTCGTCGGCACGATTGCCGACAATATCGAGACGCTTAACCTCGCCGAAGCGACAGCGCACCCCGACTTCTCCTATCGCCCGGAAACGGGGGAAGAGAAGTTCCATTCCTTCGCGGGTGTGCCGATCGTGCGGCGCGAACGTGCGGTTGGCGTGCTGTGCGTGCAGCACGTCGATCCGCGCCGCTACGAGGAAGTCGAGATCGAGGCCCTGCAGACGGTGGCGATGGTGCTCTCCGAGCTCATCACCAATGCAGACCTCATCGACGAAGTGGACACCCATTCCTTCGATGCGGCCAGCAACGGTCCGGAACAGCTTCATGGCCTGACCCTGGTCAAGGGACTGGCGTCGGGCACGGCCGTCTATCACCAGCCGCGCGTGACGATCGAACATGTCGTCGCAGAAGACACCGAGGCCGAGCGCCAGCGCGTCATCCTCGCCTTCGAGAAGATGCGCGAGCAGATCGACCGCATGGCGAGCCAGGCGGAATTCGGCGTGGGCGGAGAGCATGAGGAGGTTCTCGAGACCTACCGCATGTTCGCCTATGACGAAGGCTGGACTCGCCGGATCAACGAGGCGATCGATTCCGGCCTGACCGCCGAGGCGGCGATCGAGCGCGTGCAGCAGCGTACCCGCATGCGCATGCGCCAGATCGACGACCCGCTTCTGGCAGACCGCATGCACGATCTGGAGGACCTGGCGAACCGCCTGCTGCGGATCGTCTCGGGCCAGATGGGCACGGCGGCCTCGATGGGCCTGCGTGCCGATGCGATCCTGATTGCGCGCAATCTCGGCCCGGCCGAGCTGCTGGAATACGACCGGCGGCGCCTCAAGGGCGTTATCCTCGAGGAAGGTTCGCTTACCAGCCACGTCGTGATCGTCGCGCGCGCCATGGGCGTGCCGGTGCTCGGGCGCGTGCGCGGAATGCGCGGCGTCGTGCGGGAAGGCGACCTGCTGCTGCTCGATGCCGACCAGGCGACGGCGACGGTCCGGCCCGCCGCCGGCATGATCGAGGCCTTCGAAGCCCGCTTCGCCAAGACCCGCGAACGCCAGGCCGTCTATGCGGCGCTGCGCGAAGTGCAACCGGTCTCGCGCGACGGAGAGCGGATCAAGGTGATGATCAACGCCGGCCTTCGCGAGGACATCACCAATCTGAGCCTTACCGGCGCTGACGGCATCGGTCTGTTTCGCACCGAATTCCAGTTCCTCGTCTCTGCCACGCTGCCGCAGCGTGAACGCCAGACCCGCCTCTATCGCGACGTCCTTGATGCGGCGGGGGACAAGCCGGTGATGTTCCGCACGGTCGATATCGGCGGCGACAAGACCTTGCCCTACTTGCGCCACGACGACGGCGAAGGCGAAGAGAACCCGGCGATGGGCTGGCGCGCGCTGCGCGTTGCGCTGGAGCGCGACGGCCTGCTCAAGGCGCAGGCCCGTGCCTTGCTGGAGGCTGCCGGTGGACGCACGCTCAACGTCATGTTCCCGATGGTCGCCGAACCTTGGGAGTTCGATGCCGCCAAGGCGGTGTTCGACAGCCAGCTTGCCTACCTCAAGACGCAGAAGAAAGTCCTGCCCGAAGCGATCCGCTACGGCGTCATGCTCGAGGTGCCTGCGCTTGCCGAGCAACTCGACCTGCTGGCGCCGAAGATCTCGTTCCTGTCGATCGGCACCAACGACCTGACCCAGTTCCTGTTCGCGGCGGACCGTTCGAACCCCAAGCTGGCCGAGCGCTACGACTGGCTGAGCCCTGCGATCCTGCGCTTCCTGCGCCGGGTTCTGCGCAACGTCGAAGGACAGGATGTCGATGTCGGTGTTTGCGGGGAGATGGGCGGCCGACGGCTGGAAGCACTCGCGCTGCTCGGCCTGGGCATCAGGCGCCTGTCGATCACCCCCGCGTCGGTCGGTCCGATCAAGGAAATCATCGGCAAGGTCGATATCTCGGAGATCAGCGCGGCCATGGAGGGGTGGCTCGCCAACCCGCCGGAGAACATGCGCGCGACGTTGGCTGGCTGGGCGGCGGAACGCGAAATTCTCGTGGATTGACATAACTCTGACGCGAGCAGAGGATATCCGTCGCCGGTCAGGCACGATCCACCGCATGCCCTTGAATCAGAAACCTGCCTTCTGATTGACTTCGGGGACTCGTCCGGCTTGGGTCGGTCCGGATCGGGGCCTTATCACCTCATGTCCCTTCGGGAGCGGAATGGAAGACGTCGAAAGCAATGGAGCGGCAGTTTCGCCGACGACTGCAGGCAACAGGCTGCGCAAGGCGCGTGAGGCTGCCGGGCTGACCCGTGCCGATATCGCCACGCAAACCAAGATTGCCGAACGCCATCTCATCGCCATCGAAGAAGATCGCTTCAATGATCTGGCGGCGCGCACTTATGCTGTCGGGTTCTCGCGCGCCTATGCTCGCGCCCTTGGCATCAGCGAATCGGAAATCGCCGATCAGGTGCGCGAACAGCTTCACGGGGAAGATCACCTGCGCTCCGAACTGGTCGAACCGAGCTTCGAGCCCGGCGATCCGGCTCGCGTTCCGCCGGTACGCATGGCCTGGATCGCGGCTGGCGGCGTTGTCGTGGTGGTTGGCCTGCTGCTGGCTTTCTGGGGCAGCTTCCTGTCGCCGGAAGGTACTTTGCCCGACCTGATCGCCGACAAGCCGGTGGCCACGGCCAGCAAGGCGCCGGCGCCTCGCCCGACGGCTGCGCCCGGTGCGGTGGCGGCGAACCGGGGGCCGGTTGTGATGACCGCCACGGCCGACAAGGTCTGGGTCAAGGTGACCGACGCCGATGGCAAGCAGCTTCTTCAAAAGGAAATGGCGCTCGGCGAAAGCTGGACGGTGCCTCAGGACGCAAACGGCCCCGAACTGCGCACCGCCCGCCCGGACGCGCTGCAACTGACTGTCGGCGGTCAGGCCGTGCCCGAGATCGCCGACAAGCCGACACTGGTTTCCGGCGTTTCGCTGGCTGCTGCCGACATACTTGCACGCGGTGCTGGCGGTGGGAATGCACCGGCGCCGCAGGCTGCGCCTGCGGCGGCTCCGTCGCCGCGCACGATCGTTACGCCGACGCGCGCTCCTGTGCCCTCGGCGATGGCGGATCGTCCCGGAACCTTGCCGACGCCCAGTCCGACGCCGGTTACGGCATCACGTTCGTCCGCCCCACTGGCATCGCCGCGGCCTGCCGGGACGCGCCCGACGGCAACGGCATCGGCCACCGTGCGCCCGAAGCCCAGCGTTGCCGCGGCCACGACCGTGCCGCAATCGAAGCCGACGGCCGCTGCCACGCCACTCCCGACGCCTTCGCCGACGCCCAGTTCGCGGCCTTCGGATCAGGTGGTTTCCACGGTTTCCGAGTAAGGCCGCCTCGACACAAGGGGCCACTTTCTGCAAACATCCCGCGCGTCGCGCATGGTTAATTGCCGGTTCCGACGGCGCTGGCCATGTTGCGATGCCATTGGGGGCAATGGTGATGGGGCGGTGGGCCCCGACTTGGAGTAGATTTGGCGATGATTGGTTCACTTCGGGCTGGGCGAGGGATGCGGTTCATGAGCGGACGCCTGCTGGCGACCTCGGCCGTTGCGACCCTGCTGGTTTGCGGGGCGGTGCCGGCCCTGGCGCAGGATTCCACGGAAGGCCGTCTCAAGAAGGTCGAGGCCGAGGTCCGCGCCTTGCAGCGCAAGGTTTTCCCGGGCGGCGACGGCAAGTTCTTCGAGCCGCAAATTTCCACGCCCGCACCGACGGCATCGACCGGACCGCAAGTTCCCACCAGCACCCCGGTGACGGACCTGCTCGGCCGCATGGATGCGGTAGAGGCGCAGATGAGCCGCCTGACCGCGCAGGTTGAGCAGAACACCAATCGCCTGAACCAGTTGGAAGCGAAGCTGGCTGCCGACGCGCCGGTCGCGGCCGGTTCGGGTGCGGCTTCGCTGGCGGCGACTTCGGCGCCCGCAACAAGCGCGCCTGCCGCCAACCTCTCCGCGACGAGCGGCGTCGGCGTCGCCAATCAGCCTTCCTCGCTTAACCGAACCCCGGTAACGGCCAAGCCGACCCCGGCGGCGGTGCCGTCCGCATCGCGCCTCCAGGCGGTGCAGGCCATCGTCAAGCCGCAGACGGACGATCCGGCCGACGATGAGTACAGCTACGGCTACCGTCTCTGGGACGCCAAGTTCTATCCCGAGGCTGCGCAGCAGCTGAAGCTGTTTCTCGAAAAGTACCCGAAGAGCAGCCGTGCAAGTTGGGGGCGCAATCTTCTGGGCCGCGCCTATCTCGACGATGGCAATCCCCTGGAGGCGGCCAAGTGGTTCGTCCAGAACTACCAGGCCGACAAGAACGGCGAGCGCGCGCCGGACAGCCTGCTCTACCTCGCGGTCTCGATGAAGCAGCTCAAGGACAACAAGCGCGCCTGCATCGCACTGGCCGAATTCAGCCAGACCTATGCGGCCGAAGCGGCTGGTCGCCTCAAGAGCCTGTACGACGCCACGCGCAATGGGCTCTCCTGCAGCTGACCCCTCGGCCGCGAGGCTGATCCCGCAAGAGGCGCGCGTCGTCCGGTTCCGTGAGGGTCTGGCCGCGCTCTGGCCCGAGGCGATCGATGCCGAGCCGGCCCGGCTGGCGGTTGCGGTTTCCGGGGGGCCTGACAGTACGGCGCTGCTCCTGCTGGCCGCTGCCGCGCTGCCGGGCCGTGTCGAGGCGGCAACCGTCGATCACGGCCTGCGGCCCGAAAGCGCGCGGGAAGCAGCGGACGTCGCCGTGCTATGCGCGCGCCTGAGCGTGCCGCACGAAACCCTGCGGGTAGAGGTGGCCCCCGGCAATGTCCAGGCCGAGGCGCGGACCGCGCGCTATGCCGCGCTTGCCGAATGGATCGAGGCGCGGCAGCTGGCGGCGCTGGTTACTGCCCACCATGCCGACGATCAGGCCGAAACGCTGCTGATGCGCCTTAACCGGGCGAGCGGGGTTGCCGGATTGGCAGGCACGCGCGGGCGGGGGCAGGTGCCCGATACCGACATTGCGCTAATGCGTCCGCTGCTCGGCTGGCGGCGCGTGGAGCTGGCCGAAGTGGTTGCCGAGGCCGGTGTGGCCGCGGCGCAGGACCCGAGCAATGCGGACGACAAGTACGATCGGGTACGGGTGCGCAAGGCGCTTGCCGATGCCGATTGGCTGGACGTTTCCGCGATTGCCCAAAGCGCGGAGTACATCGCCGAGGCCGATGCCGCGCTCGACTGGATGGCGGCACTCGAATGGCGCTCCTGCGTCAAGAAGGAGCCGATGGGGCTGGGCTACCGTCCGCAGGCGCCGCGTGCCGTCGTGCTGCGGGTGATCGCCCGGATCGTGCGCGACCTCGACGGGGCCGAACCGCGCGGCAGCGCCGTGGCGCGCTTGTTCGAAACGCTTGTGCAGGGCAGCCCGGCATCGATCGGTGAGCTTGTCGTGCGTCCCAATGCCGGGCGCTGGAGTTTCAGCAAGGCGCCGGTGCGCGCAGCCCGGCGCAGGACCTGAAGGTCAGGCGCCGACGAGGCTGTCACCCATGCCGACCTGCTTGCCGCGGGTGATGTAGACCTTGTCGCCCAGCTTCGTGGTCCGGAACAGCTTGGCGGCGAAGGGTTCGGGCATGCCGATGCAGCCGTGGCTGGCATAGCCCAGCTCGACCTTGGAGCCGTGCAGGGTGATGCCGTCGTTGGTCAGCCGCTGCATGTAGGGCATCGGTGCGCCGGTGTAGATGTTGGACACGTGGTCCTTGTCTTTCTGCGTGATCGGGAAGACGCCGAGCGGGGTGGGCTTGTCCTCGGTGCCGAGCAGCACGGCAGTCGCGCCGATCTCGTAGCCGTTGCGGAACACGGAAAGGACGCGGGCGTCGAGGTCCACGGTCACGACGATCGGACCGTCGGGGACATTGGCGTCGTCCCAGTGCCATTCGCCGTACTTGATCGGGCCGTCGATGGGCAGGATCCGCTTGATCACGAAAGGCTCGTCGGCCTTGGCGACAGGCGTTGCGGCCTGTGCGGCGGGGGCTTCGGAGGCAGGGGCGGCCGTTGCCGGATCGGCCTTGGCCGCTGCCACGCGGGCCTCGGCAAGCGAAGCGGGCTGCGGTTTGTCGGGAGACGCGGCAAGCATCAGGACGCCGGCAATGACGGCCAGGGCGAGGAAGCCCGAAGCGAGGAGAATGCGTCCGTTCACGTAATCCTGTCCTTGACGAATCTGCCGGTACCGATGCGGCGATGATCGCCCAAAACAGGGTGAAGGGCCAGCGGCATGGCGCCGCTGTCCCGCCCAAGGACTGCGGGAGCGCAAAAGTTAACGTGGAAATTCAGGTAACTGACAAAGCCCCGAGGGACCGCTGCGGGGCTTCTCAGTCGCCCTTGGGACGGGCGATGCCTTCGCGCAGGATCGAGCAGGCCAGTTCCGCCATTTCGTCCGGATTGGCTTCGTCGGACCACACCATGTAGCGCAGGCCGAGGAAGACGTTCATGCCCATGATCGCCCAGGCGTGCGCTTCGCCCAGGTCCTCGCGCAGTTCGCCGCTGGCGATACCGGCCTTGAGCCTGTCGGTCATGCGCGCTGCCGTCGTTTCGTAGTGCGCGCGGAAGGCGGCGGGATCGACGAATTCGCACTCGTCTATGATCCGGTAGATTTCCTTATGCTCACGTGCGAAGTGCAGGAACGCCCCGAGAGCAGCGCGTTCGCGGTCGAGCGCGGGAAGGGGCGGCTCCAGGGCCTTCTTGGCCGCCTCGCGCACTTTGCCGCTCATGTCGTCGACGAGCGCGCGGAAGATCTCATCCTTCGAATCGAAGTAGGTGTAGAAACTGCCCAGCGCCGTTCCGGCCCTGCGGGTGATTCCCGTTATCGATGCCTCGTGAAACCCGTGCTCGCCGAATTCGAGCGCCGCGGCGTCGAGCAACTTGCGCAGCGTCTTTCGTCCCCGCTCGGTTCTGGGAGCCTTGTCGGAGGCGGCGGAAATCTCGGGTTCGGGCGCATCTGCTGTGGTCACAATGCCACAGCTATCCCCTTCAATGGCGATTGGCAAATCTTCAATGTTGAAACCTGATTCAACTCTCGGTATCGATAGCGTCAACGACAAGGTTCATTGGGAGGTGAAGTGATGCTCAAGGCGCATTTTCTCACATTCGGTTGCAGTACTCTGGCTCTTGCCGGATCGCTGGGGCTGGCCGCTCCGGCTCTCGCTCAGGATGCGCAGGCTGCAGCCGAAGCGCAGGAGACGACCGGCGCTGAAATCATCGTGACGGCCCGCCGCCGGGAAGAACGTCTCGTCGACGTGCCGATCGCGGTCACCAGCTTCAGCGGCGCCCAGCTTGAAAAGTCCGGCGCGATCGATGTTACCGACATCGCCCAATCCGCCCCCAACGTCACACTGGAGCCCTCGCGCGGCACCAACTCGACGCTTTCCGCCTTCATCCGCGGCGTCGGCCAGCAGGATCCTGTTTCCGGCTTCGAGCAGGGCGTGGGCATCTATCTCGACGACGTCTATCTCAACCGCCCGCAGGCCGCGGTGCTCGACATCTATGACGTCGAGCGCATCGAAGTGCTGCGCGGGCCGCAGGGCACGCTCTATGGCCGCAACACCATCGGCGGCGCGGTGAAGTACGTGACCAGGCAGTTGCCGCAGGACTTCTACCTGAAGGTCAAGGGCACCATCGGCACTTACGATCAGGCCGATGGCGTGGTGACCGTCTCGGCTCCGATAAGCGACCTCGTGCGCGTGGGCGGTTCGGTGGCGCGGCTTACCCGTGACGGCTTCGGCAAGAACCTCACCACCGGGGCGGAGAATTACAACAAGAACGTCTGGGCGGCGCGCGGCAGCCTCGACATCGGCGGCTACGGTGCGCCGGTGCTGATCCGCATTTCCGGCGACTACACCCACGACAAGTCGAACGCCCGCGGCGGCCATCGTCTGATCCCCGGCTTCGCATCGGGTGCGCCGGTCCTGTCCGACGTCTTCGACACGCGCGGCGGCCTGACCGATCCGAAGCAGGACGTCGAGGCCTATGGCTTTGCCATCAATGCCACAGCCGAACTGACCGACGCACTGACCTTCAAGTCGATCAGTTCATGGCGCAAGGACAACAGCGCATCGCCGATCGACTTCGACGCGTTGCCGACCGTCGACCTCGACGTGCCCGCGTTCTATCACAACGAGCAGGTCAGCCAGGAATTCCAGCTGCAATGGGATGATGGCGGCCCGCTGCAGGGTCTTGTCGGGGTCTATTACCTCGACGCCACGGCCGACACCTACTTCGACAGCCGGCTCTACACGACCTATGCCGATGTCCTGCCGATGCTGACCGGCCATACCGAGGCCGACGTGAGTACCAAGACCTACGCGATCTTCGGCGACTTCACTTATGACCTGACCGATCAGTTCAGCCTGTCGCTTGGCGGGCGCTACACCTGGGACAAGCGCAAGGCGAATATTCTCAAGGAGAACTACATTCTCGGCGGCTCGGCAGGTTTCCAGAATCCGGGGGTCCTGTTCTCGACCGACACCGACTTCAGCGGCGGCAACGAGTTCAAGAAGTTCACGCCGCGCGTGTCCCTGAGCTTCAAGCCGAGCGTCGATCACAACATCTACGCCAGCTATTCCAAGGGTTTCAAGGGCGGTGGTTTCGATCCGCGCGGCGTCGGCAAGAATGCCAACGACCTCGACGGAAACGGCAGTCTGAGCGATGCCGAGATCGCCCAGTACCTCAGCTTCAAGCCGGAAACGGTCGACAGCTACGAGTTGGGCTACAAGGGCAACCTGCTGGGCGGCGCGCTCTATGTTGCCGGCGCAATCTTCCGCATGGATTACACCGACATCCAGATCCCCGGCTCGGTCGCCTGCACCGTCAATGGCGTGCCGACCTTCTGCGGCGTCGTTTCCAACGCCGGCAAGGCGCGGATGCAGGGCGCGGAACTGGAGGCCAATGCCCGCCTCGGCCGCGACCTCGTTGCCTCCGGGGACAGGCTGAACTTCTCGACCGCGATCGGCTACATCGACGCCAAGTTCAAGAAGTACGAGACGCTGATCGGCGGCCAGACGGTAGATGTTGCCCGGTACCGCAACATCCAGAATACGCCGAAGTGGACCGCCAGCGGAACCCTGTCCTATGCGACCCCGGTCGGTGCGGGTGAGCTTAGCGTGTCGACGACGGTCTCCTACCGTTCGAAGACCCACCAGTTCGAGTTCCCGAGCCCCTATCTCGACCAGAAGGGCTATGCCCTGTGGGATGCCAGCCTCGTCTACTCGGCGCCGGGCAGCGGCTGGAGCATCGGCCTGCACGGCAAGAACTTGCTCGACAAGGAATACATCACCTCGGGCTACAGCTACATCTCGCAGAACGCAGAGACGGGTGCGGTCAATCTGGGGACCAATGGCTACCCGATCCCGACGCTCGGCAGCGAAGGTACGCTGACCGCCTTCTACGGCAATCCGCGCCAGGTCTTCCTCACCGCGACAGTGGAATTCTGATCGGGGCAACTGCGCAGCAGCCTGGCGGGATCTTCGTCTCCATTCTCACGGAGCGCCCCCCGCGAAATTCCGCCAGGTCCGTTGCAGGTGAAAGGATTGTTCGATGGACTACCGCGACCACCGCTATCGCAGCGCCTGCGGGCGCCTTGAGCTGGCCGCGCGCGACTATCCCGCGGCCACGGGCGAAACTGCCCCGGTCCTGCTGATGATGCATGGCCTGACCCGCAACAGCGCAGACTTCGAGCCGCTCGCCGCGCGCATGGCCGGCACCTACCGGCTGATCGTGCCCGACCAGCGCGGACGCGGCCTCTCCGACCGGGACCCCGATCCCTCGCAATACCGGCCGGACGTCTATGCGCAGGACATGCTGGCCCTGCTCGACGGTCTTGGCATCGCGCGCGTCGGCATGATCGGCACTTCGATGGGCGGGCTGATGGCGCTCATCATCAACGCGCTGCGGCCCGAACTCGCATCGGCCGTGGTCTTCAACGATATCGGCCCGGTTCTCGAGGACGAAGGGCTGGATCGCATCAAGAGCTATGTCGGTCCGCGCGGGGCTATGACCTCCTGGACCGAAGCGGCCGCCCGGTGCCGTGCGATCAATGCGCCTGCCTTCCCCGATTTCGGCAGCGCCGACTGGATGGCCTTCGCCAGGCGCACCTGTATCGAGAATGCTAACGGCACCGTCTCCTTCGCTTACGATCCGGCGATCTCGCAGGGCTTTTCGGACGAGGGCGCGACCGTCGTCCCGCCCGACCTGTGGCCCCTGTGGGACCTGCTCGACGAGAAACCGGTACTCGTCATTCGCGGCGCGCTGTCCGATCTCCTGTCGAAAGCCACGGTCGAGGAGATGGCCAGTCGTCACAAGGGGGCCTATGCCGCCGTGGAAGTGCCGCGCGTCGGCCATGCCCCGATCCTTGATGAGCCTGCGGTTCTGCCAGCGATCAGGTCCTTCTGCCAGGAGCACGTGAACTGAGATGACCAGCACAGCGACCCGGCGACCGGCTTCGCCCAATCTCGTTCTGGCGATGCTGCTGCTGGTCTATGTGTTCAACTTCGTCGACCGCCAGATTCTCGCGATCCTCGCCGCGCCGATCCAGGCCGATCTCGGCCTCGACGATGCGCAGATGGGGATGCTCGGCGGGCTGGCCTTCGCCATCCTCTATTCGACGCTGGGCGTGCCGCTGGCGTGGCTGGCAGACCGCACGAGCCGGTCCTGGGTGATTACCGGATCGCTGGTGGTCTGGAGCCTGTTCACCGCGGTCTGCGGCGCGGCGCAGGGCTTCTGGCACATCTTCCTTGCCCGGCTTGGCGTCGGCGTCGGGGAGGCAGGCGGGGTCGCCCCGTCCTATGCGGTGATCGGCGATCACTTCCCCAGCGAACGCAGGGCCATCGCGCTCTCGGTCTATTCGCTCGGCATTCCGCTGGGATCGGCAACCGGCGTGCTGGCCGGCGGATACGTCGCGGCGAAAGTGGACTGGCGCGCGGCCTTCCTCGTCGTCGGCATCGCCGGGCTGCTGATTGCGCCGCTGTTCAAGTTCGTCGTGCGCGACCGTCCCAAGGCCGCCGCTTCGGCTTCTCCCGCGGCGGGGGAGGGCATCCGGTTCCTCGCCATTGCTGCCTTGCTCGCCCGCAAGCGAGGCTTCTGGCTGCTCTCGTTCGGCGCTGCCTCCAGTTCGATGCTGGGCTACGGCCTTGCCTTCTGGTTGCCCAGCCTGCTGCAGCGCAGCTTCCATCTCGATCTGGTCGAGACGTCGTGGTTCATCGGCGCGGTCCTGCTGCTGGGCGGAAGCGTGGGCGTGTTGTCGGGCGGACTTCTGGCCGACCGTCTCGGCCGCGCCAACCGCGCCTTCTATGCCTGGGTGCCGGCGATGGCATTCGTGGCCGCCGTTCCCCTGTTCGCCGGCGGCATCTGGACTTCGAGCGTACCGCTCGCCTTCCTGCTGTTCCTCGTCCCACAGGCCCTGGCCTATATCTGGCTCGGGCCGGTGACGTCCGCGATCCAGCACCTCGTCGATCCGCCCGCGCGGGCGACGGCATCGGCACTGTTCCTGCTGATCAACAACCTGATCGGACTGGGCGGCGGCATCTATGCGCTGGGCGCTCTCTCCACGGCACTGGCGCCGGTCTATGGCGAGGAATCGCTGCGCTATTCGATGCTCTTCGGCCTTGTCCTCTACCTGATCGCCGCCACGCTCATGGCGCTCGCAGGCCCGGCATTGCGGCGCGAATGGGTGGCTGAAGGCTGAGCCGCCCGACTTTTTTCGGGGGCGTGCCCGCGCGCTCTTGCGTTGCAATCGCGCGCCCATCGACTACCAATTGGCGGTGACGGCCCTGTCCGGACGCATCCGGGCCGGGCGGCAATGCTGGTTCAGGTAACGAGGGGACGCTCCGTGAAACTACTCAAGTGGGCCGTTGGCGGCGCCGGCGCTTACGCGATCTACAAGTACTCGATCGGTCGCAAGGCCAAGGGCGAAGACGTATTCGTCTCCCCGGAAAAGGAGCTGGAGAAGATCGCCCGCAGCAGTGAACCCGAGGCTGCGGCACCGGCCAAGCCCAAGGCCAAGCGGACGGCCAAGCCCAAATCGGCCGCTGCCAAGACGGCGGCCAAGCCTGCCAAGGAATAGCGGGCGATCCTGCGCAGGTGCGGGCTCCTGTGCGGGGCGGGGCCAAGTCTCCTCTCTCGAACAGTCTTGCCATCGCCGAAATGCGTGATCGTCGGGCCGTCGCTTGGCTGCGTTCTCGACCATTGCTTCGGTAATTCCCAAATCAACGACTTGTCCACTTTAGCCCTGTACGGCCTTGATCCGCAGTCGTATTCTCGTGCAACAGAACTGCGCGAACGACGCTGGAAGTACTGAAGATAGTAAAGGGAGATTAATCATGGCCGTCACCGACCACGTTGATTTCAACGCGTTTATGGAAGGCGTGAAGCGCCGTAATCCCTACCAGCCCGAGTTCGTTCAGGCCGTGCAGGAAGTTGCGGAAGACATCTTCGAATTTATCGCCGACAAGGAACAGTATCACGAACAGCAGATCCTGCGGCGCATTGCAGAGCCGGACCGCGTCGTCTCCTTCCGTGTCTGCTGGGAAGACGACAATGGCAACATCCGCGTCCAGCGCGGCTGGCGCGTCCAGAACAACAATGCCATCGGTCCCTACAAGGGCGGCCTGCGCTTCCATCCCAGCGTCAACGAAAGCGTCCTGAAGTTCCTCGCGTTCGAGCAGACCTTCAAGAATGCGCTGACCGGCCTGCCGATGGGCGGCGGCAAGGGCGGATCGAATTTCAATCCGAAGGGCAAGTCGGTGCGCGAGATCATGCGCTTCTGCCAGTCCTTCATGACCGAACTTTATCGCCACATCGGCGCCGACGTCGACGTTCCTGCCGGCGATATCGGTGTGGGCGGGCGTGAGATTGGCTACATGTTCGGCCAGTACAAGCGCATCACCAACCACTTCACCGGGGTGCTGACCGGCAAGGGCCTCGAATATGGCGGTTCGCTGATCCGCCCGGAGGCGACCGGCTACGGCGCGGTCTATTTCCTCGGCGAAATGCTGGCGGCGCGCGGGCTCGATCTCGATGGCAAGATCGCGGTGATCTCGGGCTCGGGCAACGTGGCCACCCATGCGGCGGAGAAGATCGTCCACATGGGCGGCAAGCCGGTGACGCTTTCGGACTCGGGCGGGTTCATCTACGATCCCGACGGGCTGACCCTCGATAAGATCAACTGGGTCAAACACCACAAGACCCACCGCCGCGGCCGCATCAGCGAATACGTGGACGAGTTCAAGGGTGCATCGTATCACGAGGGCAAGACGCCGTGGAACGTCGCCTGCGATGTTGCGCTGCCCTGCGCGACGCAGAACGAACTCAACGGCGCGGATGCCCGCGCGCTCGTCGCCAATGGCTGCATCGCCGTTTCGGAAGGTGCGAACATGCCCTCCGACCTCGAAGCGGTGCACGTCTTCAAGGACGCCAAGATCATGTTCGCCCCGGGCAAGGCCGCCAATGCCGGCGGCGTGGCAGTGTCGGGCCTCGAAATGAGCCAGAATTCAGGCCGCCGTCCCTGGACCGAGGCCGAATTGCAGCAGATGCTCAAGGACATCATGTCCGGCATCCATTCCCGCTGCCTGACTTACGGCGAACGCGGTGGCGGCTATGTCGATTATGTGCGCGGCGCAAATATCGCCGGGTTCAAGAAGGTGGCCGATGCCATGCTGGCGTTCGGCGTGGTGTAACAGGACTGGAGTGGGCATGTCCGAAACGGTGCAGCCAGAAGGAACCGCTTCGGACATGCCTGCCCGGCATGAGCCCGACCGCAGGCAGGCCGGGCTTTACGACGACAGGACCTATTCGGTGCACGCCATCCACATGGTGCGCACTGCGATGACCAATCATGCCGTGCTCAGCCAGATGGCCGATCACAAGGCGAATATCCTGATGGGCGTGACCTTCCTCGTGTTCACCCTGTCGGTGAGCGCGTTCGGCGGCGGCAATTACCGCGTCTCTCTGCTCATCCTCGTTCTTTCGGCCTTCCTGTCGGCGCTGTTCGCCATGGCGGCAGTGACGCCCAAGGTGACTCCGCCCAAGCTGTCCGACGATGAACTGGACAATCTTCTCTTCTTCGGGGTCTTTACCGGACTGCCGCAGGAGGAATTCATCGACCGCCTCATGCAACGGGCGGAAACCGATGGCCGGGTGCTGAGCACGATGCTGCGGGACATCTACCAGAACGGCGTGGTGCTCCAGCGCAAGAAGTACCGCTACCTGTCCTATGCCTTCCGCTCGTTCCGCATCGGCCTTGTCCTCGCCTTCGTCGCATTCGTGCTGGAGAATGCCGCAGAGATCCTCGGATTCGCTGCGCAAAGCTGAATTAGGCGAAATTTCCTCAATTCGTCGCAAAAATTCGCTTTGCGAAAAGCCATTTCAATCCAGTTGGTTGCGACGATATTTCAGAATTTTAATTCGCTTTGACCTCCCTATACGTGTGATTACGTAGTTGCCTAGGCTTACCTCGTCGAGATAACTCGAGATATAGCTAAATGGGGTGGGTGAACGTGGGAAGCGCTCCGACCGGTGCGGGCGGCGCCCCTGTTCGTCCAGCAAATCGGGCAAAAAAACAGGGGTCGACAATTAATGTACCAAGGGAATTTCCACCTGTTTCTGGTGGATGAGAATCAGAAGCGCCGCGCGACGGTCAGTTACGAAATGTCGAAGCGCGGCATCTATATCGTTCCTTTCGAGGCGGTCGAGGAACTCGCATCCCGCTGGCCGGATGCCGGCATGATCCTGATTGCGGACGATAACGGCAATATCTCGAAGCTGACCCATCTCATGCTGCAGATGGAAAAGTGGCTCCCCTTCGTCGCCTTCGCCGAAGATCCCACGACATCGCAGATCGTGCGCGCCGTGAACGAAGGCGCGGTAGGCTACAGCGACAGCCCGACCAACGTCGACGAATTCTGCAAGACGGTTGAGGAAGCGCGTGTCTCCATAGACCGCATCGGCCACATCCGCTCGCGTGCGATCCGGGCCAAGAAGTCGATAGAAAGCCTGACGCGCCGCGAAATGGAAGTGCTCGAAGGTCTCGCCCAGGGCCTGACCAACCGCGCCGTCGCCGAACAGCTCGCAATCAGCCACCGCACCGTGGAAATCCACCGCGCAAACCTGCTCACCAAGCTGGGCGACGTCGGCATCAACGCCGCCATCCGCCTCTTGATCGAGGCGCGCATCATCTGAACCTGCGTGTCCGGGCGCCTGAAGAGGGGTGTACAGGCAACACGTGAATTCACGCAGGCCCGCTCGAACCGTCAGGTTTGGGCGGGCTTGTTCGTATTGGCGGAGAGAGAAGTGGTGCCGGCTACAGGATTCGAACCCGTGGCCCCCTGATTACAAAATGGCCTTTGACTCTAAGCATTCTGGCGCAATTCGTCGCAACTCGACGTATGGATCGCAGAATTCAGCAGCCTGAGCCTTCGCAACCTGACGCAGCCTGTCGCAACCCGTAGCAGTCAAGCGCGGGCTCCTGGTACCCCACTGGGACCCCGTATTCCTAGCTGGTCTACACCCGATAGACGCAACGCAAATGCCATCGCGTCAAGCGCCTCGCAGCGTCCGATCGATCCAATCATCCAATTCTGAGCGATCAATTTTTCCGAGTAGGAAGCGATCGCGTTCGACGCGCTCCAGTGCACCTCGGGTCAAATAAGACGTCGTTACAATCATCGCTTTGCTTGCCTGATGTTCAAGTCGGGTGTCCGCAAGTTCTCTCACGAGCGATAGGCCAACCTTCCGATCGATTCGGTGCTTCTTGGCTTGCCAGACGGCTTTGAATAGCCCCGTGGCTCCAAGGTCCTTAATCGCTACCACGTCCACGCCACCATCCTTTGATCCTCGCATCAACTCGACTTGGTAGCCATCTGCAGCCAGCATTTCTGAGATTAGATGCTCAAATTCCCGCCAGCTAAGGTCGTCGAGTGAGATGAGTTTGCGTTGGACACGCTCGAGCAAGCCCACGCTCGGAGCAAACAATGCTAGACTGGACAGGGATGTCGGATCTGCCAAGGCTTCTGAGGTGAAGAACTCAAGCCCAAACTCAAATCGACTATCGACAACTATCGGCGGCGTTGTAGCCGCAACGAACAGGGCTCGAGACCCGGGGAAGCGAGACAGGCCTTCTGCAGCTAAGGCATCCAAGCGGTCGGCGACCCATTCGACGTCTTCAAAAACCAAAAGGCAATGTGAGTCAGGCGGGACCGCATTCCAGATGCGTTCGGAGTCATGGCTAAGAGCCGAATAGGTTGTAGCCGCAAAGGCATGATTTTGTACTGTCAGATCGGGTGATATCGAATCAATTCTTGAGAATCTGTGGGTCCATTGGTCGGCGAGGGCGCGAGTGCCGGCGATGAGTAGGGCTTGATCAACTTTGCTTTGTTCGAGCAACTTCATTGCGGCGCATTGTGCAACAGTGGTTTTCCCAAAGCCCGGGGGTGCTACTAGCAAGCTGCGTGCATCGTCGCGGGCAAGGAAGTTGTCTAGAAATTCCGCCTGCTGTTTGGTCGGATTGAATGCCGGCTCGTTACGCATCGGGCTGCCCTAACCTTCAACTGCAAATTGACGAAGTGGGTAGGCCTTAGACATTTGATCAGTCTATCTGGCTTGAAGCGGCGCGCAAATATGATCGTTTTGAGCGGTGCGAATTTCTCTGGGTTTCGCGTTAAGTGGTCTCGCCACACCAATCTGGTCGAGTTTTCCGACTCAGAATCTCCATCACTGTTGCTCACTGAAGCTCTGTCTTGACACCTGAACGCGTCTTACATAGAAATAGTGACGCCAAGTGAGGATTACAAAAGGAGATATGATATGAGTGAGCCTATCTTGGGCATTCCCCTTGCCGACATTAAGTCCTTCTCGAAGGAAGTGCAGGCCGAGCTCATGGCCTATTACCGTCTGCGGATCGGCGTTGACGTGGAGCCTCATGCCACAGCTACGTCAAATGCGGTCTCTGTCGAGGACAACGTATTAGAGGGTCCCGCAGACCTTACAGTCGCGTTCGCGCGCAAACTCATCGCAGAGCCAATTCACCCGAAGACATTGGCAGTGCTGCGAGCAATCGCAGCAAGTCCGTCGCCAGTGTTCCAATTCGCCGACGCTTTGGCGGCAGCACCAAACGCAACAACTTACCGGGACATTCGCGGGACATGGTCGGGCATCACGCGCCGAACGCGCAATATCCTAAACGATCCGGATGCGGACCTGATCTGGTGGGAAGGCGAACCTGTTTATAGCGACGATGGGACGTACATCGACCAGCAGGGACGGGTTTCGCAGCTGACACATCAATCATTGCAAACTGCTCTTGGCATCCGCTGAGTGGGAAGAGGATACCGTCATGCCAACTTACAATGATCCTATCCGGCATCGCCAATTCGTTATCAAAGCAATGGCTGCGCAGGGTGGCTGGAGGGCACGCGCACTGCGGGGGCTGAATATTGCCAGCCCGACGTTTGACGCAGCGGACCGCATGCTCGCGATTGAAGCGGTTCGCGCCTACCTTGACGGCGAAGCCGAGAAGCGTCGGACCGCTCGTGGTCCAGACGGTGTTCCGGCGGCGTTAGAGTTCGCAGAAGCATTCGAGCAAATTGCAATCACTGACGGCCAGAAAGCTATGCTCGACGCCCACCTGGCTGCGCCTGGCCACATCTTGACGGCGACTCAGTTGGCCCATGCGGCAGGTTATGCGAGCTACGAAGCCGCGAATGCGCAATATGGATTGCTAGCACGGGCTTTGGCCGAAGAGTTGGAGTGGACTCCTGCGGAGCAGGGCCCTGACGGACATCCTATTTGGACGTTCACGCTTGCGACTGAGGGTTCAGATGACGAAGCTCCGGTGGTTGCGCTCGGTGACCGCGCTGAATGGCGCTGGAGGCTTCGGCCTCAGGTGGTTGAAGCGCTGTCTAAGCGCTAACGCGATCGCCATGGATCTGTGGAGTTTAACATAACGTCCGTTCTCATTCCGACGTGGTCGTATCGATGAGATTGCTCTGAGCCGTGAATTTCCTCCAGTGCAATAGCGCTTCAGCCTCAGATGCAGCTTGGATGCATGTCAGTTCGGCTCCAAGTGCAAGTTCGAAGTTTCCGGGACCGCATCGGCCTCGCGTCGTAGCAACGTACGGATCGCGCCGCTCGCTGGCAGAAAAGCAACATCGTAGGACAGAGCATGCCAATCGATGTCCTCCCGGGCACCGAGCTGGTCCTGATGTAGCTTGTCCCGGATCGTTAGCGTCCGCTCGACGGCGTCCCGCAGGCCGTGCTCACCGGTCTCATCGTAGACTGCGCACAAGGCGGGTAGCCACTGGCCTCGGTTGATCCGTCGGGCATCGGCCCCGTCATGGCCGTTTTGGCGAAGCCAATGCCCTGAGCCCAGTCCTTCAAATACCGAGAACGCCGCGACGCAGAACTCCATAATCAGGTTTTGAAAGTATGGTTCAAACAGAACCGGCCGCTCGTTTAGGCCGCGATGGTGGTGCGGATTGATGAGAGCGGCTTTCAGCTCAAGGCCAACGAGAAGGTGCTTAAGGTTCGATTTGAGCCTCCGCCGGACCTCGCGGTCTAGTTCTGCTGGAATGTTGCGGCTCAGCCAGCCTACCCATTGGTTGGATTCGGAAAGGACAGTGTAGCCGCCTGGCCGCTCCTGCGGCCGCGTAATGAACAGCATCTTATCGTTTCTCCATATCGGATCGACCTTCAACCTTGGGAAAGACCTCGATGATGTAGCGGCTCATACTGTGTCTTTTCCCAAGCCCCATCAAATGAAAAGCGACATCATAAGCGGCTTGCCACGTTTCGGGCGTTGATGGCCCCTTCATGTCTGCGTCGTTCAAGAAATTGACGAGAACGAGGTACGCGGGAACGCCCTGATCCCTCAAAAAATGCAGATGGGCCATTCGGTTACCTCGCTGATAGAAGTAGTCAGTCCACGGTGCCCGATTGGGTTTTGCTCCCAGTCTGTCGGCGCAGGCGGATAGTGCATCGGCAATTCTTTTGCGCGATGCCTCGCTGGCGCTAGTTCCCGGAGAACACGTCTCGCCAACGTGTGCTTTGGCCTCGACGAGCAAGACCGCCCCACGATCGGAAACCCCCAGCGCATCCCATTGAGGGCCACGATCGGGCCAAAAGTCACTAAGGGCCGGCCGCAGGTTGCCTAGGCCGATAAGGTCGAGAAAGTCGCCGTCGCGATACTCTGCGAAATCGTCGTTCTCCAAGGGTGAGCGCCAATCTATGCGTGCAGCTCCAGGCAGTCTTGCGAGCACAGGTCCGTCGAGTGACGCCCACCGCTCATTTACCGCCTGCTGAATCCATTTCAGGCTACCTTTTTGGCCGCGAGGCTGGATCACACGCGTCACAACGCGGCTTCCAATGCAGAAGCGCTTGGTACGAGCTGGGAGGCACCAGGTTGCGACGCGCCAAAATGGGTAGCGAGCTGGAGGGTGCGAAGGAGCGGCAGGCCCGATGGCACCGCAGATTTCTCTGGCCGGAAGTTCTTGAGGTGGCTTGTGACCTCGCAGATGAAATCCGCCACTCGGACTACCCGCCCGCCACCGACTTCAGATCTTGCGCCTCCCGCCATTAGAAAGAGGCCGACCTGGTCCAATTCGGTTGGGAGATCTAAGCCGCTAAACAGCGAAGGCACATATTGCCGGCCTCGTTCAAATTTGGCAGAAAAGCGCCGTTCGCGTTCGGACCATGAGTCCGCGTCTAGCGAGCATTCGACATGGATGAGGTGGCGTGTCGTCGGGTTAATGCCCACGATATCGAGTTCGCCCTCGTATCCGCCCTTTTCGCGCCGGCCGACTAGCACCGATTGGCGCACAAAGTAGCCCCGATACTCGAGCCATTCGGCAGTTAGTTGCTCAAGATGGTTCACGTACCCCCGCTTTCTCGGAATGCAGTTTGAATGCCCCTTGCGTGTCATATTGGATTGCAGGAAAGTATTTGTGCAATGGGGACCGTTCATAAATTTAAGAAGCGGCCGAAGAATACCGGTCAGTTCAGGGGCGGGCGTATCTCCGCACCCAAAGTCCAGAGGCGTCGCACGAAGCGGCGTTGGCAATGGGGGTACAAGCAGGCAATGCTTGCTACACTGGGTGTCTCCATCGGTGGCCTGATCGCGACCTCAGCCATTCAGTGGACGAGCACCTATGCATCGGCCGCGGATTTTGAATGCGCGTCGGCGCGCGTCTTGGACGGCGATACGTTTGATTGTGGATCAACGCGCGTCCGTTTGCACGGCATCGACGCCCCCGAACTCGAGGGACATTGCAGGCCTGGCCGACAATGCGCGCCCGGTGACCCCTACGCCAGCACAGAACACCTTCGGCAACTCGTAAGCGGTGTCACGGTGCGGTGCCAGCAAACCGATACGGATGTCTATGGCCGTGCCGTGGCACGCTGCACGGCAGCCGATAGAGACCTATCCTGTGCCCAGATTGACGGTGGTTTTGCAATCCGCCGTTACGGGATGCTTTTATGCTGAACGGCGGCCGCTAGCTCAGTGAAACCACAGGACAGCAAGAAGTCATAAATCGCATCGTAAACGCCAGGGGGACGTGTAGAGTCGGCCGGATCGCCTTCGGGCACGAACACGACCAGCCCTTGGCGCGCCCGCGTGAGCAGCACGCGGTACGCGTTGGCAAGGTACGCCTGACTGGTGGGATCGCTTACCGTCTCCCAGCGTGTCCCGCGAAACCGCAGCTTTTCCCAACCCGCGCCGCGGCGCAAATTGGCATCCCAGCACAGGCACGCCCAATCGAGCTCCAAGCCCTGTACATCGAATTCGGTCGCCGCATCTTCGAGCGCATCGGACGAACGGACATCCTCGGGCGGGGCCAAGAACCATTTGGCCGGCTCGATTCTGGCTTTGACGAAAACGCCGTGGGGTTTGATCCGTGCGGCGTTGGACGATGCGAGCAGGCCGGCACTTTCCGAGCCGCGGCGCTGTGACCGCAGCCAGGCGCGAGCCGCCGCCAGGTCACGGGTGACGAACAGCGGGTAATTGGTCAGGTCTGCCTTGACCCGCTGGGCCGCCGCATCATCGCCATCGATCACTTGGCCGACAAAATCGGAGAGCTTCTCGGCGCGAAACGAGCGGATGGAGGTCGCCAGATGCAGGTCTGGCGCGGTCACATGATCAGCCAGCTGGCAGCTATGCTCGAGCGTGCCGGGAATATGCGCCTGCCAATGCGGGAAGGACTTTTCGAGTGCGCGCAGCCATTCCTCGATCCCGGCCTCGCCGGTATTGATCTCTTGGCCGCCGCCGACCAGACAGACGATGGCGCACCAGTCCGGGTGGCGGTCCATGACGCTGAGCAGGAATTCGGGTTCGGACATCGAAAAGCCGAGTTGCCCCTTCTTCTGCTGCATAAATTTTGAGGTTTGTTCGCGATCCCAGGCGCGCTGCGCTTCATCAAAAACGGCGACCTTTTCGATAGGTGCAGTCGTCGTCGCCAGCGCATCGTCGCGGAAGTGGTGGATGTTTTGAATGAACGCGCAGGCTTGCCGGAATTCGCTCGCGCGTGAGGACCGCTCGCCGGCGTCCTTTTTCTTGGCCAGTGCGTCGAGCGTCAGCGCTTCGCGCAAGACTTCGACCAAGGGGCCATTGCCCGAGAGAAACACCGCATGCTCATCGGAATGCGCGCGCTGACGGGCCGTCGCAAGATTAAGTCCGGCCAAGGTTTTGCCCGACCCCGGCACCCCCGTGATGAAACAGATAATCTTGCGGTTATCGCGTTTGGCGGTCTCGATCGCCTGCGCCACATAGTCGGCGGTGCGCGTGAGATTTTCGGCGCCGGCCTCGGAGCGCGAAATTTCCTCGACCTCATGGCCGCGGTACAGCGCCTGCGCCGCCTCAACAATTGTCGGGGTGGGCCGATACCGCCCCGTAATCCATGCGGCAGGATCGATTGCCGGAGAAGCATATCGATCCGATACCTGCTGGATCAGGGCCACAAGGCCGTCGGTTGAGCTTTTCAGCGGCCGAGCAAGGCGATCATGTTCCCATTGGACCGCCTCGGCGGGCGCGGGCTCTGCGTGCGTCGCGATCAGGATCGGCACGATCGGCTTGTTATGGCTTTGCTCGTGGAAATGCTTGAGATCGAGGCCGTAGCCGTAGACCTGATCAAGGCTCGAGCGATCGAATTGCCGCGCCCCGACTTTGTATTCGATCACAAAGACGATACCGGCGTTGAGGATGATCAGATCGGCGCGTCGCCCCATCCGCGGGATCAAGAACTCCAGGCAAAAGTGTGCCTCCGGCAACGCCGCGGCGAGCGAGCGAAGATGTGCAATCTGGTAGGTCCAAGCCGCCGATTGCTTGGGATCGAGGGCGAAGGGCAATTTGCTGGCCAGATGGCCAAAGAATTCCGCATCCGATGTGCGGTCAACCTCGGGCGCGGCAAGCGATAGATAGGCACGATCCATATACCCGTGCTGACCGATGGCGAAGGCCAAGGCAATCGCCCCGTACAAGTGATACACGTAATTTATTGAAGGCTAAAAACTCAGCCCTACGTAACGGCACTTGATAGGTGATCGAATTGGGAAATTCGGTTCCAAAGACCCCCCGGTGCCTATGACCATCGTCGTATCCCGAACTTCTTTGCCGCAGCCCGTCAGGCACCTAGGAATTTCTTTGAGATTCGTGAGTTTCCGTGATTATTGATGTGCCGTTGAAAGGAACGGCACATGCGCAAGGCACTCAATGTAAAGGCGATCGAGGCCTTCAAACCCAAGGTAAAGCGGTATGAAGTCCATGACCTTTTGTGTCCGGGTTTCAGTGTTCGCGTCTATCCTACGGGCCGAAAGGTGTTCACGGTCAAATACCGCTACGGCCCAAAGCAACGCCGCCTACCCCTCGGCGTTTTCCCGCGCCTTGCCCTTGCCGATGCCCGTGCGCAAGCCATGGAAGCGCTGCGGCAGGTTGATGATGGGATCGATCCGAGTGTCCAACGTCGGCAGCTCAACATGCGCGTCGAAGCGATCTGCGCCGATTTTATCCGCCAATATGCGCGTCCTCGAAATCGCAGCTGGCAAGAAGCCGAACGCATCATCAAGCGCGAGTTCGTCGCCGCACACGGGCAGCAGGATATCCGCAAGATCACGCGTAGCGATATTTTGAACTTGATGGATGCGGCCGTCGAACGCGGTTCGGCCTATCAGGCCAACCGCATTCACTCCCATCTGCGCAAGCTGTTCAACTGGTGCCTAGAGCGCGGCATCATCGATGCGTCGCCTGTGCTAGGAACGCGCGCGCCGACCCGCGAACAGGCGCGCGATCGCGTTCTCGATGATAGTGAGATTAAGGCCGTGCTGACCGCTAGTGCAGCGGCATCTGGTCCTTACGCGCCGTTCGTTCCGCTGCTTCTTGCGACCGGTCAGCGGCGCGGTGAAGTTTCAAAGATGCGGTGGAGCGAGGTCGATTTTGCAGCCAAAATCTGGGTGATCCCGGCCGAACTCTCGAAGAACGGTAAACCACATGTCGTGCCCTTGAGCGATTACGCCTTACGGATAATTGGCGAAATTCCGCGTTGGGCGGATTGCGATTTTGTCTTCACCACAACCGGGCGCACACCGATCAGGAGTTTCAGCAAGGGGCTGCGCCACATCCATGCGGGGTCCAAGACGGCCGATTGGCGATTTCACGACCTGCGCCGTACGGCTGCCTCGGGGATGGCGCGCCTCGGCATCGCGCCTCACGTCGTTGAGAAGGTGCTCAACCACATATCGGGAACGATTTCCGGTGTGGCCGCCGTCTATAATCGCTATGGCTACGATGCGGAAAAGCGGGAGGCGCTCGACGCATGGGGCCACTATCTGGACAAGCTGATGATGCCGGAGAGCCTTGCGGCCTGATTCCCGGCAATTTCCTGAGTTGTCGGCCGCGCGCCCGCGACGATGAAGTCTGGCCGCAAGTCTACAAGGCGCTCCCAACCGACCAAATCCGCAAGGCTGGCGCGCAGCTCGGTATCGACGATCCGCAGTTGCTCGTCACGCTCCGCCACCTGCTTGCCGGGCTGTTCCTCGATCAGCTTCGTTCGATCGCTGGCGATCCCGCGCGCGCAGATCTTCAAACGCGCAGGCGTCAGCTACAGAAGATCTCCGCGCTTATTTCTGCGCTTGAAACCGAGTACGGCAATGCGCTGCCCGACATCATGACCGACCTCGACGAGGCGGCTTGGCATGGACCCGTGCAGTGGGGACCGTCGCAATTTGCGTCCGATTACGCCGACCTCCTCAGCGACACGCAAGTCATCAAGCAGATCTGCCACGACATCCTCGCGTCGCCGGCGTTTAATCCGCGCCGAAACAGCGGCCGTGGTCCGACAAACTTGCCCGCGAGGCTTCCTGGACGTCCCGGATCGCGCGCGAGGGAAGCCTTGGCCTATCGGCTCGCGCGGCTGTTCCATACGGCAACCGGACGGCCGCCCACCACCAGCGGGTCGCAGGACACAGCCTTTCAAAAGTTCGCCGCGATCAGTTGCGCTATGTTCGTCAGCGGGTACCGCGACCTGGGAAAGCCGTTCGGTCCTTTCGCTCCGCCGAGCCGGCGGGACCTGAAAGCGGTCTGCGCAAGGTACAAATAGTGCTCTCCCACCGCACCTTATTGTTCCTGTAGCGCCTCGCGTTTCGGGCCTAACTGCTCGTGCTGTTCACTCAACAACGAGGATCAGCACAATGACCACACATGCCCATGATGGGCCGATGCTCTATGGCCGTAGTGACCTCAGGCGGCGCGGAATCAAAGTTTCCAACGACACCTTGCTGCGCTGGGAGCGCGAGGGCCGATTTCCCGTCCGCTTGAGGCCCGGCCGCTATGTTGTTGCCTGGTATGCTTCCGAAATTGAGGACTACCTCCTCCGGCTTGGCGCTGAGCGGGGGATCGGTTGATGATCCCGCTCAAATACGAACATCTTAGCGAGGGTAAGCGCCGCCGTGTGGCGATCATCGCGGCGAGCCGGTTCGTCGCGGACTTATGGAGCTACCCTCCCGATGCCTTCACGTTCATCGGCACGCGTCGGGGTGATCGCTGGCGTGATCATGCAATCCAAGGCGACGATAGGGGCGAGCAGGTTGTTGAGATCTTGGCCGCGCACAGCCCCGACCGCTTCGACATCTACTTTTGCCCCAACGCGTTCGCTGAGCCGCATCGGCACACCGAGTTTGCGCTGCCCAGCCGCTATGCGCATTGCGATATCGATAAGACCGATCCCGCCGGCTACGATCCGCAGCCCAATATCCTGTGGGAGACTTCTCCAGATCGTTTCCAGGGCATCTGGATTTGGAACAAGAACGCCGACGGCATGATCGCAGAGCAATATTCGAAGGCCATTGTCTACAAGCAGGGCGGCGACAAGGGCGGCTGGTCGATCACCAAGATGCTGCGCATACCCGGGACGATCAACCACAAGGCGGCCTATGCGCAGCCCGTCGTAACCTTACGAGCCTTCGATGCGCGCCCGCAGAAACTGCCGTCATCTCTTGCGTCGATAGAGCGGCCCGACAAAGAGAAGCAAAGCTCCCGATCAATGAGCAGCAGCGGGGAAGAGGCCGCTGCGATCATGCGCCGCTATCGCCTGCGCATGGGGCTGCCAGCGGGCGCCTTGATGACGGCGCGCCGGGTGCTGCGCGGGGATCGATCGGGCGCGGTTTTTCAGATCGTTGCCGGGCTGATCAGGCTCGGTGCCCCTGATCCGGACATCGTCACTGTGCTCCTCGCCAACCCCTACTTCGTCGATAAATGGGGCGAGGATCGCGAGCGGGCCGAACTCGAGGTCGCCAAAATCCGATCGCGCGTGGAGGATGGCCAATGAGCGGCGAAACGAAAGGGCATTTGCAGATAAAGGGCAAAAACCGCCGACATGAATTGCACGCAGCGATCATGGATTGGCGTCTACGAGGCATGTCGAAGGCGCAGGTTCGATCCATGGCGGAGCTTCTCGACACAACCGCGAACGCTCCACCACTCGCCGACGATGCATTTGCGGATGTGTTCAAGCAAGCCTGGAAGGAAGCCAGTGAAATCGCGGCGGCGGAGCATTTCAAAGATCTGGCCGAGTTCGAAACGCTGCCGGTCGAATATCTCATCGAACCCCTCGTGCCGGTCGGTTGTACGACCATCATCGACGGCAACCCTGGGATGGGTAAGTCGTTCCTGAGCCTGGCGATGACGGCCGCGATCACAAGCATGGGCATGTTTGGCGATCTGCCGGTTGCCCGCCAAGGCCGGGTCCTTCTGCTGAACGACGAGGACGATCCCAGCCGGGTGCTGCGGCCGCGCCTCGAAGCGATTGGCGCGGATATCGGCCGTGTCCGGGTGATCCATGCACCGTTTGAATTGGATGAGAGCGGCGTCGATATTCTGCGGCGAGAAATCCGCAACTATGACCCGACGCTTGTGGTCATCGATCCCCTGACAAACTTCATGCCGAGTGGCGTCGATATGTACCGGCCCAATGAAGCCAATGCCTTTATGCGCCCGCTACACCGATTGGCGAAGGACTTCGACATAGGCATCCTCATCGCCCGGCATCTGCGTAAGCAGGCGTCCGATACGGCGATGCATATGGGGCAAGGATCAATGGCGTTCGGCGGCGCGGTGCGCTCCGGAATGATCGTGACCCCGCATCCGACACAGGCCCGCTGGCGTGTCCTGGCGCACTACAAGGCCAGCTATGCCGAAGAAGCTGTGTCGCAGGCGTTCGAGATCGGCACGCCTCCCAGAGGCGGTGCTGCCGCACGGGTGAATTGGCGTGGGCCGGTTGAAATGTCCGCCAATGAGCTTGTCGCGCAGTCCTCGGTACAGGAAACGATGCTCGACAGAGCCGTGCGGGCGCTCGAGGACTATCTAGCGCCGGGACCCGCCAAAGCGCGCGATGTCATCGAGGCCATGAAAAAGAAGGGCGTGCAGGAACGTACATTGGACCGAGCCAAGAAGAAGCTCGGCGTCATCAGCGGCCACGGACCGGGCGCAAAATGGAAGCTGCCCAACTGAAAGAGCGCCAAATGTGCATATACACAACGTTGGCGCTCTTTGGGGCATCTAGGCGACGAGACGGTCAGTCTGCACAAGCCGCTGCGAGTGCCGTCCTGGCCTCTTCGAGCGCCTTCGATCCCTGAGCCCAGGACCAAGGCTGGCGGGCGACATGCTCCTTGCCCAAGGTCGGATATTGCTTGGTCTGCTTAGCGGCGAGGCGCAGCACCATTCGGGCATCGCGCGGCGGCATCTTCATCTCGCGGGCGAGTTCCTCGAGAGTAACCAGCGGCGGAGCATTCTTCGGTGGGGAAGCCGTATCGCTTTTGGCTTGGGGGGCGGCATCGGGCTTCTTCGATGTGGTCATCGTGGTCATGTCGTTCGTCCCTTTCGTCGTGAACGACAGACCAATTAAGGCAGGTGACCAGAAGCCGTCAGGTTTATTCCCAGGTCGGATCAAGAAAAAGTGGAATGGTGAACGATACCGATCCGTCGGTGAAGATATACGCGTCGTCGTCGCTGCCGATCTCAAAGGTGTAGCGATGACCATCGACATCGATGTGAATAATCTCCTCTGGTGCATAGATCACCTCAATCACGGCGCCGGGGAAAAGCTTTCGGGCATGTGACGTGAGGTGCAGCCAGTCGCGCGGTTGGTCGTTGGACATGATGGCCTCCGTTCGTTGACCATCATTCGATTAGGGGCATGGGGCTTCTCATGTCAGGGAAAATCCCAGATTGGAAACATCAAAATCCTGCGCGTGGGTCCCAACGGGGCAGCAGATTGCGAACAATTCCCTAACATATGGAATTCACCTGATTTTGAGATGATATTTGGGCCGATTCGGTCGGTTGCGAGAACCCCAAAATGGCGGAAATCCGTTGCGGCCTCCTGATATACAATGAGGCTTGGATTGCCACACTGAGCGCGCAAAGCTGCGGTCTCGGGCCCTTAGCGTCTTTCGCTGGGCATCCGTCGGGAACCAGACCGCTCGGCAAGGTTACGCAGACGATCGAGATACAGCGTTTTGGCCTCGAATTCCGCATCGCGCAGCCGCTGCACGATGTCGATGCGGTTGGCGCCGCGAGGGCGCGCGATGTTTCCCGATCCTTGTAGGCGTCTGCGCAGCTTGGCCACCTTTCTGCGGGCGCGCGACAGGTCGGTCATATTCTGCACCGCGTAGCTCAGACGCTGCGCGTCACGGGACGCGAACCGACCTCCGGTATAATAGAGCACCTCGCAACGTCGGCCGGTCACAGGGCATAGGAAATAGTAGCGCCAACCGCCGAGCGACGATGGCACACGGTCGATTGCGATATTCTGGCTGATGGTGCCATCGGGCATGTTGCCGCTGACCGTCATCGTGCCGCCGCGTTCAATGTTGCTTAGATCGACGCGTAGGCGCACGCTGGACGCGCTAAGGCCGCCAATCGACCAATGCAATGTGTCGATGATGCATTCGCCAGGCTGAATTACGCCCAGCCGGCGCAATGCGCGTATATCGAGCGCGAGCATATCCTCTACGTTGCCGATATTCATGGCGCGCCGCGCGCCGGACCCCATACCGCCCATCATGACCTCCATGGCACTCGGCGGTATTGTACATCCGAAGACCGAAGGTCTCAGGCCCAGTCTCTAGCTCTCCGGGCGAGGCGCATATGCCTGCGGGCCGGCTCCGTGTGCCTCTCAAGCTGGCAATTACTCCGAAATCCTGCGGCTTGGGGTAGGTTGGGCCAGCTTTCTATTGAGTGGCTCGCTTGATTATCTCATACAGGCGTCGGAGCCGCCACGCACGGTTCTGGGGCGTAGTAACCCCGAATAGCCGGTTGGACTGCCCGATGCAGTCCGCACATCCTTGACCCTATGGTCGGGGAGCCTGCGACGTATGTCCAGGGCTCACCAGCCTAAAGGTCGTAGGGACCGAGCTATCGGTTTACTAACTCCCCGATCGCCAGGGCATGGTGTGAAGTCGACAGCGGGGGCGCACCGCGATCGACTTCCCAGGGGAAATCGCATGAAACCTCTTATCTCGCTCAGCGCAGCCGCGCTTCTCGCTGGCTGCGTGTCGATGGGCACGAACTATGATCCGGCCGCAGTTGAACGTCTGCAGGTCGGCATGACCAAGGCGCAAGTTATCGAAATGTTGGGGCAGCCCAATCAGGTCATCACAATCGCCAGCGGCGGACAGAAGCTGATCTGGGTGCATTCGACCGGATCTATGTTCGGCGCTAACGCGCGCTCAGTGGGGTTGCCGTTCGGGCCTGACGGTCGACTGATCGAGGTGCCCAAGTAGGGCGCGGGTTTCGTCGATCGGGCGTCTAACCTAGCCGCAATCCTTCGCCATTGCCGGTATCTCGAGGGTACGCATCCGATAGCGGCCGCCTTGCCCGGACGTTGACCTAGTCGGAGTTAGCGCGAGTGCAAACGTCGTGTTTTGCACTGGAGTTAGCGAGGA
>NZ_FVZE01000015.1 GCF_900168325.1 Novosphingobium mathurense
GATCGGCCGCGAGGTTCAGATTGCACCCGTGACAGTTGCCGTGCCGCAAATGGCTCACGCTAGAACACCGCGCGGATTTCCACGCGCCGTTCGGCCTGACCGGGTATCGTGTCGGCGTCGGGATCGTCGCTCGGGCTCGTTCCGGCTTTCCAGCGTGTCTCTACGCGAATGCCGGGCACGAGGCGGCGCAGTGTTTCGGCGATCGTTTCCGCCCGCTGCCGGGCGAGATCAGCAGGCTCGGCGAGCATGACGCCGGACACTTCGACCGGATCGGTGGCGGCAAATCCCGTGACGATCAGCTTGCCGGGCTTGGCGGCCTTGATCCATGTCGTGGCGCGGTCCAGCAGGTAATCGTCGTACTGGTAGATCAGGAAATCGTTGCCGTACTCGAAATAGGCATTGAAGGTCCGCTCGGTGTAAGGGCCGGGCGGCGTTTCGCGCGGGACGGAGATCGGATCGATATAGCGGCCCTGCAGCTTGTACCTGCGACCGGGGAAGCCCTCGGCGGGCAGCATGTGGCGGGTGCAGGGGATCCCGTAAAGGCGCGAGGTGCGCACGGGGCGCAGCACCGTGTCGCCGCAGGGCGCCGGTGGTTCGTCCGAGACGCGGCCCTCGACGAGAATGGCGTAGTTCCAGTCCGGCTTGTATGGCGACCAGCTGACATCGTAGCGCTTGCCGGTTTCGCGATCCGAAGCGAGCCAGCAGCCGGATTTGCGGCCGTCATCGGTGTCGCGATAGACCGGGCAGGTGACGAAGCGCAGCAGCTTCCCCGTATCCTGCGCGGGCGATGCGAGCGAGGCGCCGAGCGCCACGAGGGTTGCTAGTGACTTCATAGCACGCTCATCAGGTTGACCAGATCGCGCTTCTCCTGCTCGGTGTAGCCGATATCGTAGCGGCGGTCGTAATAGTCGACGACACCGCGCAGATCCCCGGCCAGGCCGTTGGAGAAATAGGGGGGCCTGGCAGCGAGACCCCGCATGGACTGGAGCGTGATCTTGCCGACGTCGGCGCAGCGCCCGGTGGTCAGCGCGAAGCCCGGGTCCATGGTATAGAACTCGCGCCCGTAGTGGGGATGGGGCGCCTTGAGACAGGTTATGCGAAACAGCGGCAAGTCGGGCATCGGATCGGCGAAGGGCATCGTGGTCGTCCCCAGATCGACCTGTCCCGGGGCGACATCGTTCCCCATCTGGCTCATGTTGTGGCAGAAGACGCAGGAGTTCCTGACCGGGTTGCCGAACCCGATCCGCGAATTGATGCCCGCGCTGTCGGAAATGAGGAAAGTCCTTTCGCGGAATACCTTGGCGCCGCGCGCCACGGACTGTCGGAACGCGAGTTGCGCGGGGGTTAGCGTTTTTGCGTCTTCGGGGGAGATGTCCTCCCATTTCGCGAATTCGCTCCACACCGGTTCACCGATGCTGCCGAGCGCGCCGGGCTCGGAATCGCGCAAATGCGCAGGCCCGCCCTTCGCGCCGAGGGTATCGAGTGCGCCGGCCTCCTTGCTCACCTGCTGGGCGGTGAAGATGCGTTTCTCGAACTCCTCGATCCGGGAGATATCGGCCTCGTCAAGGTGCTTCAGCATCTCGAGGTGGGTCGATCCGGCGTCCTCCATCTGCAGGCGCAGGGTGCCCGTGCGATTGTCGGCCATGATGTTGCCCGACATCATCTGGCCGGTGCGGGGGTCAATGGGCAGCGCGTACCCCTGCTTGGGATCGAAAGGGAAGCCCACGGCCAGCAGGTACTTCATGTTCGCGACGGGGCGAGGGCGGCGGTAGACCGAGATGTTGCCATGTTTCGGGCCACGGTCGGGGCCGCTGTTGCAGCCATTCGGATCGCGCACGACGGTGATGCTGAAATCGGGCGTGACCGGCTTGCCGTTCCATTCGCGCACGGGCCAGGCCCGCTCGATGCGAATGAGGCCGCGATCGAGCAGGAGCGAATGCGAAGCGCGCTCGCCTTGCGGCAACGATGGGCAGTTCGAACCGTCATAGGCCGCGAACAACGGGTCCTTTCCACCGGTCGCGTCCCACCGTTCGCGCGCGGATTGCGCCGACAGGCTCATGGCGTCGGCAGGCTGGTGGCAGGTTACACAGGCGCGGCCGTTGCTTCCGATCGGTTCGAAGAACGGATGCCCATTCGTCTCCAGCTTGCCTCCGGTGAGAAGCAGGCGAAGCGTGCCGTCGCCGTTTTCGTAGTCGAGTTCTTCGGGAAACACCCGTCCTTCGCCGGGCGACCACCACCGCGGCAGCGGGTCCCGGGCGGCTGCGACGGAAACCGCAGCCGCCCCGGTCACCGTGGCCAGGAGCAGAAAGAGCGATCGGAACGAGTGCCTGAGTTTCGCCAACGGTCCTGCCTCAGTCGCCGAATGCAACCTTGACCCGCACGCCGTAGGTGCGCGGTGCGCCGTAGATGATGCCGCCGTCGGCGCTCGAGCTGTTCTGGATCTGCGTTGCGATGTAGGTCTTGTCGGTCAGGTTGTTGACGAAGGCTTCCAGCTTGTACTTCTCGCCCAGGTCGAAGGTGAGGCGCGCATCGAACAGGTCGCGCGATGGCACCAGCGTGTTGAAGCTGGGGAACGGCGTCGCGTTCTGGGCGCCCACGTGCGACCATTGCACCCTCGGTGTCACGTCGATCCCGCCGACGGGGAAGGTGTACTGAACCCCGCCGTTGATCGTCCAATCGGGCGAGAACGGCAGGACGCGGCCCTTGGGCACGAAGCGCAGCCCGGTGGGGCACCCCGCGTCGGTTCCGGGCGCGTTGGTGTCGGTAATGCAGCCCGAGTTGCTGAACTTGGCGTCAAGGTATCCCGCGCCAAGATTGAAGGCGAGGCCGCCGAACTGGCCGGTGATCTCGATCTCGCCACCCTTGGAGTGGCCGCCAAGCGCGTTCTGCGTGACCGGAAGGCCGTTCAGCAGGCTGGAGAGCTGGATATCCTTGTAGACCGAATAGAACACGTCTCCGTTCACGCGCAGGTGACGGTCAAGCAGCTCGGTCTTGAAGCCGGCTTCGTAGACGAAGTTGCGCTCTGGCAGGAAGTCGGGCGTGTTGGGCGTCAGGTTCACGCCGCCGGCCTTGTAGCCCTTCGACGCCGTCACGTAGAGCATGTTGTTGTCGCCGAAGTGGTAATTGACGCCCAGCTTGCCGGTCAACTGGTGGGAAGACGCTGCGCTGACATAGGGCAGGGGGATCGGCGGTCCCGGAACCGCGAAGCGGGTGTAGACTTGCTTGTCCCAGCTGTAGCGGCCGCCCGCAATCAGTTCGATCCGGGGCGTCACGAACCAGTTCGCCTGCCCGAACAGCGAATAGGACGTGTTCTTCGCACTGGTGACGATATCGCTGTTCGAAACCACGAAGTCGGTGGTGTGGCGATTGTCCCGGTACAGCGAAACCGGCACGGTTTCGTCGAGCGCGAAGGCACCGACGACCCACTGGAACGGGCCGTTTCCGGTCGAGAGCAGGTTGAACTCGCCGATCAGGGTCTTGAATTCGGTCGAAGCATTGCTGACGCGGCCGGGATAGAGCCGGGTGTTGGCGCTGCTGGTCGGCAGGTTCGCGGGCACGGGCAGGGCCGTGGCGGTGCGGTCACCGTCGGTCTGGTCGTGGGTAAAGCCGTCCTGCCAGGAAACCATCGCGCGGGCCTGCATGGCATCGCTCACGTCGTAACGGATCTCGCCGCCGATGCGATAGCCCGCCTGGTTCTGGTATGAGCGCCCATCCTCTTCGATCACGAAGGGGTCGCTGCTGACCGCGTCATTGCGGTTCTTCACGGCATTGTTGTCGGACCGCACGTCGAAGTACTCGCCGCGCACGTGCACATTCAGCCTGCTGTCCATCCCTTGCAGCCGCAAGGTCGCGCGCACGGCATCCATGTTGAGGTTGCCGGGCTGGCTTTGTGCATTGGCTGCGATGTTCCTGGTGAAGCTGTCGCGCTCTTCATGAACCGCCGCGATGCGCAGGGCGACGCTTTCGCCCCCGACGTTGATCGCGCCGACGACGCGATAGCGGTCGTAGTTTGCGGCGGTGGCATCGACATAACCCGAAACCTCGTCGAAACGCGGATCCGGCGTGCGGACGTAGATGGCGCCGCCGGTCGAGTTCTGCCCGGTCAGCGTGCCCTGCGGTCCGCGCAGCACTTCCAGCGAACCGATGTCGTAGAAGCTGAAGCCGATGAACTGTTCGTGCGGGATGAGCTGGCCGTCGATATAGTAGGCAACGCCGGGGTTCGAGGTCGGCGCAGACTGGGCGATACCCACGCCGCGAATGTTGATGAAGGTAGAGCGGTTGAAGGTATTGATGGCGATCGAGGGCGCGACCTGCTGGATGTCGTTGAGGTTGGTGACGCCCTTCTGGTCCAGCTGCTCCCCGGAAAGGACCGTGGCCGAGATGGGGATGTCCTGAAGGCTCTGTTCGCGGCGTTCCGCGGTGACGATGATCTCGTCAAGCGCTCTGTTCGCCAGACTGCCGGCAGAGCCCTCTGCGGCGGTCTGGGCGAGCGCAGGTACGGCTACGCTGCAAAGCAAGGCAACGATACTCGGGCGCGCGAAAGCGGTAATCGGCATGGTAGACCTCCCAAATTGTCTGTCTGTCTGTCTTTATGATTGGCTCTTTACGGCATATGTAAGCCCTTGCAAACCCGAATTGCATGTCGGGTTCAGCGTGTCGCCAGAGGGCGGGCCAATACGGCGCAGGCCGCAGCGATGGCGGTTGCGATCACCAAGGCGCTGCAGAGTTTGGATGGTCCGACAGGTGAGAGCCAGGACATAACCGTTATGGAAAAGGCACTTATCAGCATTTGTCCGGCACCTGCCAGGCTTGCCGCGGTTCCTGCGAGAGTGGAATTGACGGCGATTGCGCGTCCAATGCCGGCCGGACCGGCTATTCCGGCGCTCACGCCAAGCAGAATGAGCGGTGCGATCAGCGCGACGGGGCCGGTGAAACCCGCAAGATCGGCTGCAAGCGCTGCCACGGCGCCTGCCACGCCCAATGCAACGCCTGCTGCCAACGGGTCGGTCCGGCGCTCCAGCATCGCCACGAAGCGGGAGCCGACGATGCCCCCTGCTGCGACGAAAAGGAAGGCGATGCCGACCTCGTCCGGAGACAGGCCATAGCGGCTGACAAGCAGAAACGGCGCATTCGCGAGGAAAATGTAAAGCGCCGAACTCATCGCGGCGAGGGTTCCTGCCGCGCCGAGGAAACGGCGGTCGGTCAACAGTCTGAGGTATCCGGCCCACAGCGACCGAACCAGACTGGGGGCCGGCTCGACTTCGCGGCGCCGCGGTCCGGTCTCGGAAATCGAAGCCCATGCCGCGGCGAAGGCGAGGAGGCCGGCAAAAGCAAGGACGGCAAAGACTGCGCGCCATCCTGACGACGAAGCGATCAGCCCACCGATAACGGGAGAAAGCGCCGGCGAGATCAGCACGACCATCATCAGCGTCGCCTGCCGGGCGGCACCTTCGCCGGGCGATCCGCTGTCGCTCACGATCACGCGCGCCGTGACCACGCCCGCAGCGCCGCCACCGGCCTGAAGGACGCGCGCGGCCAGAAGGGCGGGAAAAGAGGGGGCAAGCCATGCAGCGAAGGCCCCGGCGGCATAGGCCAGAAGCCCGGCAAGCAGCACCGGTCGCCGGCCGATCCGGTCAATGAACTGCCCGGCCACAAGCTGGCCCGCACCCAGGAAAAACAGGTAAAAGCCAAGAATGTGCTGCGCTTCGCCGGGGCCGACAGCGAAGTCTGCGGCAATCAGCGGCAGGGCCGGAACCAGCATGTGGATCGCCATCGACCCCATAGCCGCGATCCCCGCAAGCAGGACCAGCTTGGGATAGGTCCGCTCGGTCACCTTTTGGCCTGTGCCCGCCCGTTTCGGTCTGCGGATCGCGCCACAAGGCACAATCCGGCGCAGGCTGCCGCGATTCCGAAAAGCAGCAGGGTCGGTGGCAGGAACGACCCGCTCCATTGCGCGAGCACGCCCATCAGCGCCGGAACCGTTGCGCCCGCAAGGCTGCCGCACATGTTGATGACGACGATGCCCATGGCGAGGGCGGCCGGTTTCAGCAATCGGATCGGAATTGCCCAGAATGCCGCCACCGTGCACCCGGTGCAGGCGCCGCCGATGGTCAGGGCTGCAAGACCCAGAAGACCGGGACCGGCCAGAAAGGCGATCAGCAGGCCGCCGCCGCCGGCCAGCGCGGGCAGGGCAACGTGAAGATACCGCTCGCCTGTCCGATCCGAATGCCTTGCATTGAGCAGCAATCCCACCGCGCTGGCGGCCCACGGCAGGGCGACCACGATCCCGGTTTCGGTTGCGGTCAGTCCGGTCATCCCTTTGACGACCTGCGGCAGCCAGAACATCACCCCGTAATTGCTGGCAAGAATGCAGAACCAGATCGCGGCGCAGGTCCATCCGACCGGACTGGACAACATATCCCAACGGCCGCCGTCGCGATCGCCGCCGGACTCCCGCTTCGCGCCATTGACGTTCGCCGCCAGCCAGTTGCGTTCCGCGCTGTCGAGCCATCCCGCCTTGCCGGGATGGTCAGGGAAATGCAGCCATGCAAACACGGCGAGGGCGAGCGCGGGCAGCGCTTCGATCAGGAACATGAAGCGCCAGCCCGGGATGCCAAGGGGGTTCGCTGCGTCCAGCAACAGGCCCGAAATCGGCGCTCCGATCACTTGCGCTATCGAGATCGAGGTGATCGGAATGGCAAGGATGGAAGCGCGATACCGCTCGGGCGCCCAGTGGCTCAGGTACAGCATCAGCCCTGAAGACAGGCCGCCTTCGGTGATGCCGATTACGACGCGCAGGCCATAGAGCTCCCATTCGTTGCGCACGGCTGCCATCGCGCAAGAGGCAAGTCCCCAGGCGAGCGTGATTATCGCCAGCCAGCGGTGCATTCCGATCCGCTCGTAGACCAGCACGCTCGGATATTTTGCGAGCATGTAGCCGACGAACAGCACGCCGGCGCCGAACCCGTACTCGCTTCCCGACAGGCCCAGGTCCTGGTTCATCTGCAGTGCAGCGAAGCTGACATTGGTCCGGTCTATCGCGCCGATGAGGATGTAGAGGGCGCAAGGTATGACCAGGCGGACGAGCACCTTGCGCCCGATTGCCCGCTCAAGATCGTCCGCTGAAGGTTGCGAGGACAAAATTCCAATCTCCCGTTTGCGCCGATGATAGCGCTTGCATAAGCTCGCGTCGATGCCGTATTAGCGCCGTCATGAAAGAGACGATGCAAGACTTCGATCCCGAACGGCCCGAGGACTTCGACAGCGCGCACGCCGAATATGCGCGCCTGCGCCGTGAATGTCCGGTGGCGCACACGAATGGGCTGGGGGGCTTTTGGGCCCTTACCCGCTACGATGACGTCAAGCGCGCCGCGTCCGATCCGCTTTTCGTCACCTCGGTGCAGAATGTCGTGCCGAAGGTGGCCTTCACGGGCCGACGCCCGCCCCTCCACCTCAATCCGCCCGAGCACACGCCCTATCGCAAGGCGCTCAATCCGTTGCTCTCGCAGGAGCGCTCCGAGACCCTGGTGCCCCATACGCGCGCCCTGTCTCGCGAGCTGCTGGCGCCGATGGTCGCCAAGGGCGGCGGCGATATTTGTGTCGAGTTTTCAAGCCATTTGCCCGTCCACGTCTTCGGCGAATGGATGCGCATGCCTGAAGAATCGCTTGCGACCCTGCACGATGCGGGAAGGGCGTTCATTCTCGCGGTTCATTCGACGAAGCCGGAATCGATGAAGGAAACCAGTCTCAGGCTCTATGAGATGGCCCGCGACCTCATCGCCCTGCGCCATCGCGAGCCGCAGGACCCGACCGTTGACCCGACGAGCGCCTTGCTTGCGGCCCGCCACGAAGGCGAACCGCTGCCGGACGAACTGATCCTCGGCACCGTTCGGCAGGTGCTGGTGGTGGGGATGGTCGCGCCGATGGTGATGATCGGCAGCATAGCCGTTCACCTGTCGCGGGATCCTGAACTGCAACAGCGTCTGCGCGAAGATCCTTCGCTCATCCCTGCGGCGATCGAGGAATTCCTGCGCCTCTATACGCCTTACCGTGGTTTTGCGCGCACTCCGGTCTGCCCGGTAGAGATGGGCGGGCGCACGATCGGCAAGGACGAAGCGGTGGCGCTGGTCTATGCCTCCGCCAATCGCGACGAGGCCGTATTCCCGAACTCCGGCGAATTCATCATGGACCGGCCCAATATTGCCGAGCATCTCGCTTTCGGACGCGGTCCGCACAATTGCCCCGGGCTCCATATCGGGCGCATGCAATTGCGCGTGGCCCTGGAAGAGTTGCTCGCCGCCACGAAGCACTTCGCATTGGATGGTGAGATCGTGGTGAGCCGGTGGCCTGAAATTGGCGCGCTTTCAGTGCCCTTGCGGTTCGATTGACCTTGCTGGGCGATTGCGCAAGGCCAGTGATCCTGCGTATGGAAGGACATGGCCGAAATCCCCGATAAGGTACCTACACTCGACGACGTGGCATCGCGGGCGGGCGTTTCCAGCGCAACGGTAAGCCGTTTCGTCAACAATCCCAAGGTGGTGGCCGCAGCGACGGCGGAGCGCATCAGGGCCGCGATCGCAGAAGTCGGCTACATCCCGAACCTGCTGGCCGGCGGCCTCGCTTCGAGCAGGTCCAAGATGGTGGCCGTGCTGATCCCCCACCTCGTCGATTCGATCTTCAACGACACGATCGAGGCGATGGTCGAGGAGCTTTCGTCGGGCGGCTTCACGGTCATGCTGGGCCTCACCGGCGTCTCGGCCTCGCGCACGAACGAGCTGATCCGCGCGGCGCTCAGCCGCAAGGTCGATGCAATCATTTCGAGCGGGCCGATCGACGCCACCATTCCCGCGCTGGTGTCGCGCAGCACGACGCTGTTCATCCAGATCTGGGAATTGCCGGAGCACCCGGTCGGACTGGCAATCGGTTTTTCGCATCGGGATGCGGGTAGCGACATGGCGCGCTTCCTGATGTCGCGCGGGTACAGGCGGCCGCATCTGGTCACCGCAGACGGCGCGCGCGCGGGTGTCCGGCGCGACGGTTTCGTCGAGGAATGGCAGACCCTTGGCGGTGGTAACGTGACCCATGCGACCGTCGACATCCCCTCGCGCTTCGGCCATGGCCGCCGCGTGTTCGCCGACATTCGCCGGCTTCCGGAAATGCCTGACGTGGTCGTTTGCGGATCGGACTATCTGGCTCAGGGCCTGATTGTCGAGGCACAGGCTGCGGGACTTCGCGTGCCTGAAGATCTGGCTGTGGTGGGCTTCGGCAACAGTTCGATCGCTGGCGAGATGCGCCCCACCATCACGACCATGGACGTCGACGGACGTCGCATAGCGCGCGAAGCCATCGCGGCAATCCGCCGCTACGGTGAGGGTTCGGCGCTTCCCGACCATCCCATCGACGTCGGCTTCAGGCTGATCGCCAGGGAAAGCGCCTGAGCGCAAGGCTGGCGCTCAGATTCGACCTTGCCCGTTCGCTTCAGACCTTTCAGTCTCAGCGCCGGGCGCCTGCGAAGACGCCGGCAGCCTCGTAGATGCCCTGAAAGGCTGGCGGGAACGCTGATCCGGAGGGGATTTCGATGGGGACTTGCCAGCGGCCGCCGACTTCTGCGGCGTCCGGGCCCATGAAACGGCCTTCGAACGTTGCGGAGCGGCTCAGGCCAGCAGGGGTAGTGAAGTCGCCGGAGAAGGTCGTGCTGCCGACCGGATGGGCGCCATCGGCGACCGGGTAGGTCCCAATGGGCCGCTAGCCTACTTAAATGAGGCCATTTGAACCTGCCTTCCATTCATTAAGCGCTGAGTGCACCCATAATCACGCGAGGACGATCGCGAACGCCCCGAGGTTCGGGCCGATGAGTAATTTGGTCGGGGTCATGAAGCTGCTCCGCCCGGCCCGTGAAGTGCCGGTTAGTGACGGGCCATAGGGTCGCTCGGACTGAAGGTTGGGAATAACGGACTTGTGGCATCTCGAGGCGCCATCACGCAACAGCGCAGTTTGGCTTGTTCAAGAAAGCATTGCAAAGCCCATAACGAACGCATGTGCGTTTCAGATTTGCTGTTCTTCTGTTTCTCCGCGTCCGCACCGCTCGGGAAAATTGATCTTGTCTCTTCGGAGGTCAGTCGATCAGAAGATGCTGTATGTGTCCAATGCAATTTGGCATATGTTCAATATTGCCTAATCATTTTCATGATGATAAGGTTGGTCTTATCATTATCTTGATCGAGTACCGCCATCGCCGACCGCCACGCCATCGTCACCTTCAAGCGTCGTCCTGTCGGTCGGCTCAGCGAGCTAGGTTTGGACACCCGCTTCGTCTATGACGAGGGCTGGCGCGAGACGATCGCCTGCGCGCTTCCTGCAGAGACACGGGACCATTACTGGCGCGGTGGCCTGATACCCTTTTTCGAACATCTCGCCCCGGAAGGCTGGTTGCGCGGGCGTCAGGCGCGCGCGGGCGGCACGGCGAACCAGGACGATTTCGGACTTCTGCTGCATTATGGGGCAGATTGTATCGGGGCAGTGGGTCTTATCCCGGCAGACGGCGAAGCGCCGGTCCATCCGATCGAGGACGACCTCGTCGATGCGGCGGCGACTACCGCCGGACGGACCCTGTCGGGCGTGCAGAAAAAGCTGCTGGCCTTTCGCGCCGACGATGGCTTCCGACCGGCCGTGGAGGCTACCGACCCGGCCACGCACATCGCCAAATTCAATCGCGAGGATCTTCCCTCGATCGTCCAGAACGAGCATCTTTCGCTAAGCTTGGCCCGCGAGCTCCTTGGCGAAGACGATGTCACGCGTGCACAGCTTGCAAAGCTGGACGATATCGACGGGATCGCCCTTTTGGTCGAACGCTTTGACCGCCAAGGAGATAAAAGGCTGCGCCTCGAAGATCTCGCGCAAATCCTCAGCCGGCCACGAGGGCGGACCTTCGAAGGCAAATATGACGGGAGCTACGAGGAAGCGGCCGAAATTGTGACCCGTCATTCCGCGCGCGGCCGCGTCGACCTCGACCGGTTCTTCCGTCTTGTCGTCTTCAATCTGGTTCTGGGTAACGCCGACGCGCACCTCAAGAACTTCTCGCTGCTCGAACGGCCCGAAGGCTTGCGGCTCTCGCCCGCCTACGATCTCATCAACACGCTCGCCTACCCCGTCTACGACCGGATTACCGCGCTTTCGATCGGCGGACGCAAACGTGAATTCGATACGATCGACCGCAAGATCGTCCAACAATTCGGTCTCGATATCGGCTTGCCCCGTGCGGCCGTCGAGCGCGCGCTTGCCGCGCTCGGCAAGGGGTTGGCGACCGCGCGCACGCTCGCGTTCGGGGACAAGGTTCAGCCCGATGATTTCCGCGAAACCTATCGCAACGTCATCCAAAGCCATGCGCAAAGGATCTTTACATGACCGACCGGTCGATCGATTGGCGCGCGACGGTCGACGAAGCCATTCGCCGCCGCAAGGAAGAAGGTCTCAGCCAGCGCAGCCTGGCCGCCTTGGCTGGCGTCAGCCTGCCGACGGTCAACGCGTTCGAGCAGGGCCAGATCAACCTGCGCTTCGAACGGGTAATCGCGATCCTCGAAGCGCTGGACCTCTTCCTGCGACCGGCCGACAAGGACAGCTTAGAGAGCTTCCTTCATGACTCGCGTCGTCGGTGGGAGGACCTCATCGCGCCACTGCCGCCCGACCACCCCTCTCGCCAACCGCTCGGACACAGCGAGCAGAGCTACGCCATCCTTGGCCTCAAGGACGTTCCTCCGCCAAGCCAGCTTCGCGAGTTGCTGACCGAAATCCCCAAGAGTTCCGGATGGACGCCGTTCTGGGTCTCCACCCGGACAGACCTGCGTCCCGTCATCGAGGATGGAGCGCTCGAATGCTGGTTGGGTCGGCCCGACACCGATCGGCATTTTCGGGATGCGGCGCATAGCGATTTCTGGCGGGTCACGCGCGATCCCTTCGCCTATCTCCAGCGCGGCTATCAGGAGGACGGCCCTGACAATCTCGAGCCGGGCACGATCTTCGACCTCACCTTGCCTGTCTGGCGCACTGCCGAGTTCTTCCTGCACGCAGTGAATTTTGCCCGTGCGCTCGGCGCGATTGATACGACTGAAATCCGTTTCGTGGCTCGCTATACGGGGCTTGAAGGACGCACGTTGATAACCTGGACAAAGCCGCTGCTGCACGAGCGTTTGGACCATCGGCTGCGTGCCCGCTCGTACAAGGCCGACCTGGCCACGGTAGCGCAAGTATCCGACCTTGAGCGCAATCTAGAGGACGTCGTCCATGATTTTGTCGAGCCGCTCTACGAACGCTTCGACGGTTACCGACCGTCGATCGAATTGGTAGCGAACCAGCTGTCCGAACTGAGGCGGCAGTCTGGTTTTGGCGCTCGGGGAGGGTGAGATGGGACCGTTCGAGGTCTCTAAGGAACTTGTCGCAAGGCTGGATGAACTTCAACTGCGCGCCTTTCTCGAACGCCTGCTTGTCGTCGAGGCCAATTCGCGGAGAATTTGTCCACGCCGCTCAAGGATGCAAATTCATTTTGCTGGGCGGCTGCGCAAGAAGATCCATGGCACAATAGTATCCGCAAAGTGTCGAAGGCTTCCGCGATCCACAAATGGCGGCCGGTGATCCCCTACAATCAGAATATCCGTGTTATACCAAAACCTGTGGAATCTGACTCACGGGGGATTCCCGGTTTGGGGCTGACGTGATTCACCATCGCAAACGGTTGGAGTTTTGCGATGGCAGCACCAGTGAGGCTTCGGGATGATTTGAGTTCTGCGCAGGTTCGCGCCTTTGCTCGCAGGACCAAAGACGCGGCCCAAGTGCGACGGCTCCTGGCGATCGCGACAATTCTGGATGGCGGAAGTCGAAGCGATACCGCGAAGGTGGGCGGGGTGACACTGCAGATTGTCAGGGACTGGGTCCTGCGCTTCAACGCTCAAGGCCCTGAGGGTCTGGAGACGCGAAAGGCTCCGGGGCCGGATACGATCTTGAATGACAGTCATCGACGCGCGCTGGCAGACATCATCGAGACCGGCCCCATTCCTGCCGTTCATGGCGTGGTTCGTTGGCGGATCATCGATCTCGTCCAGTGGCTGTGGGAGGAGTTCGAAGTTTCGATCAGCAAGCAGGCGCTGGGTCATGAGCTGCGCACCATGGGCTGACCACACGACGATACCAATCAGGCCAGGTGGACTACAATGGCCACATCTCCAGGCGCGGCGACCACCGGGTGCGAAACCTTCTGTACGAAGCGGCCTGCGTCATCCTGACCCGCAGCTCGGCTGAAAGTACCTTACGAGACTGGGGCCTCAAGCTCCGAGAACGCGTCGGCTTCAAGCGCGCCGCAGTTGCGGTGGCGCGGAAGCTCTCGGTGGTGATGCATGCCATGCTCAAGTCCGGGGAGCTATTCGACAAGACCGCTGGCGCGCCAGCGTAGCAACTTCGCCGGCGAGCAGTCGGCGAACGGATCCGTCCCTGCCGGGACGTGGGCTGAACCATTCCGCTTGATGGGATGCACCGGCTTCTGCCGAGTGCGCCGTCCACATAGGAAGGTTCCGTCCGCCGAAGACCCACCGTGCGGCGGCCCATGCCGACCGCGAAGACGACCCCATCACTTCAGTCTACACCAATGGGCGCATGGGTCGGGATCAGAGAGTCTTGGTATAAGATCGCAATGAGGGCCGATACGGTTGACAGCGCGCCGCTTTACCTGGACGGCAATCATGCGCGAAGCGTGTTGCGCGTAATCTCTTGTAGATTTTCAACCTTCATTATTGCGCGAAAAGCCTGTAACTTGCGCGCAGTGCCTTACGCGCAATTAAAATTGAAAGGGATGGCGTGGCTCGACCCATACTGACCGAAGCCATGGCCATGCTCACTCAGCATTTGATCAACGCTGCCTGATCTCCCAAACGGCGTGGCGGCGCTCGAGGGTCGACAATGTTTGCAACTGAGCCCGCGCGAGCACTATGCTGGCCCGGTTGACCTCGCGCATTACCTGTCCGGCCTCGATGTTCCCTGCAGAAGCGAATTTCGCCGATGACCAGCCCAGATTGCAGGCAAGTGCCGGGCAGCCGGATCTGCCCATCCACTCGCCATGGCCCGGCCTAGATTTCACAGATAGCTTCGATCCTACACAATCGATTGGACACAAGGGCCATGGTTGTCGGATGTCTTTGCGCAAATAGCGCATCGACTGCGGGCGGGACCGGATTGCCCGGATCTAGCGAAAGGGAGAGAATGACACGCCACCACGAAGCAGGGTTCATGACTGGCATATCGCTGTTGTTGCCGATCACGCTGACGACGATGGCGATCGTGCTGCTCACGCCGGTCATTCCCAACCTGATGGCCGAGTTCTCGGATGTGCCCAATCACGAATACTGGGTGCCGATGATCCTGACTTTCCCCTCGCTGTGCGTGGCGCTGCTGTGCCCGTTTGCAGGGATGCTAGGCGACTACTTCGGGCGCCGCCGGTTGCTTCTGTTCTCGTTCTTTCTCTATGCCGTCGTCGGGGTGGCGCCGATCTTCCTGACCGATCTCTCGCATATCCTGATCTCGCGCATTGGCGTGGGCATTGCCGAAGCGATGATCTATGTGCTCTCGACCACCATGATCGGCGACTATTACAAGGGCGCGAGCCGGGACAAGTGGCTGGCGGCGCAGACCGCATTTGCCTCGATGTCGGCACTGTTGTTCTTCAACCTTGGCGGGATCATGGGCGAGGCGGGCTGGCGCACGCCGTTCTGGGCCTACACCTCGGCGCTGGTGATGTTCCTGCTTGTCTGGAAGTTTACCTGGGAGCCTTCGGGCGAAGTGTATCCGGATGACGAGGCGGAACACGCGCCGCACAATCTGTCATGGGAAGGCTTTCCCTGGGCGACGATGGCGATGATCGTGGCGATTACGGTCTATGGATCCGTGTTCTTCTATACGGTGCAGATTCAGGCGCCGAGCGGTCTTGCCGAACTGGGTCTCACCAGTCCGGCCGAGCGGGGCTTCCTGACCTCGATCGCATCAATTGGAGTGCCGCTGGGCACGTTCTTCTACTCACGCATAGGGCCGAAGTGGCCGGTAGGGCGGCTGCTGCTGGTTGAGTTCGGCCTGCTCGCGATCGGGTTCATGCTGATGGCCAAGTCAGGTTCGGTGGCGGGATTCCTGGCTGGTTGCTTCGTTAACCAGGTCGGTGCCGGCTTGCTGCTGCCGACATTGCTGGTCTGGTCGATGTCGGTCCTGAAGTTCGAGTTTCGCGGGCGCGGCACCGGCTTCTGGCAATCGGCGTTTGCCTTCGGGCAGTTCCTGTCTCCGGTCGTGGTGACCTTTGCGGCGCAGCGCACCGGCGGCTTGCTGGGCGCCTTCACGGTGCTCTCCATCGGGGCCCTGGGCGGTGTCGTTATCGCCTTGATTGCCTCACGGCTGGGAGGTTCCGGCGGTTCCGGCATGAATGGGAATTCAGTCGCCCTGAACAAGGTGCCATCGCATGGCTGATCGCCTGAAGGGCCGTGTCGCGGTCGTAACGGGTGCTGCCAACGGCATCGGTGAAGGCATTGCCCGCATGTTCCGGGCCGAGGGCGCCACAGTGATCGGCATCGACCGTGAAGGCCCGGACATGGCCTGCGACCTGACCGACGAAGCATCCACCGCCGCCCTGTTCGCGCAGATCGGCCGGCGGCACGGCCTGATCGACGTGCTGGTCAATGCGGCTGCCTTTGCCGTTTTCGCGTGGATCGAGGACATGAGTTATGCCGACTGGAAGCGTACGTTGACAGGCGAACTCGATATCGTGTTCCTGCCCACCCGCGCGGCCTGGCCGCTGCTCAAGGAAAGCGGTTCTGCCAGCGTGATCAACTTCGCCTCTGCCAACGCGCGCCATGCCCTTGAAGGCTCTCCGGCGCTGGCGCACTGCGCGGGCAAGGGGGGCGTACAGGCGATGACGCGCCAGCTGGCGATGGAAGGCGCCCTGCACGGCATCCGCGCCAATACCATTTCCCCGGGCTTCATCAGGACCGCCGCAACGGCGCGCCATCTCGCGGCGGACCCGGCATTCGAACAGCAGGTACTCTCGAAGAACATGCTCAAACGCCTCGGCGAGCCGGAGGACATCGCATGGTGTGCCACCTGGCTTGCCAGCACCGAGGCGCGCTACGTCACCGGCGCCGACATTCCCATCGATGCCGGGGCTACCGCGTGGTGAGCCTCAACTGCCGTCGGTGATCAGCGTTCCGCCATCGACGACGAGATTCTGACCCGTCATGAAGGCGCCTGCCGGAGACGCCAGAAAAACGGCGGCTCCGGCGATTTCTTCCGGTGTTCCCGGCCGGCGCAGGGGTGTCATGGCCATGCGCCGTGTCATGAACGCTTCGTCCGCCAGCAGCGGTCCGGACAGTTCAGTCGCGATGAAGCCGGGCGATATGGCATTCACGCGCACATTGCGCGGTCCCCATTCGATGGCAAGGTTGCGCGCCAGTTGCGCGACGCCTGCCTTGGACAACGCGTAGGCGTTGATCCGCCCGTTCCCGCGCAGGCCGGAAAGGCTCGACATCAGGATAGCCGATCCGCCGCCGCGGGCCGCGATGTGGGGCAGGGCGAGGTTGCACAGCTCGACCTGGCTGGTGAGGTTGATCGCCAGGACCCTTGCATAATCGGCCATGTCGATGTCCGCGAAGGTTCCGGGCTTCCCGGTAATCCCCGCATTGCAGACCACGATATCGAGGCCGCCGAATTCACCCGTGGTCGTTTCGACCAGCGCCTCAAGCGCTGCCGCGTCCGTCACGTCGCAGGTCAGCCCGGGCATGCCCAGTTCAGCCGAGACGCGCGCCGTGTCATCCGCATTTTCGCTCGAAATGACGACGCGCGCGCCTTGTGTGATCAAGGCCTCTGCAATGGCGCGTCCGATGCCCCGTGTGGATCCGGTGACGATCGCGCCTTTGCCGGACAGGTCGAACATCAGTGACCGGCTTCGTTGTACCGGGCGTCCACCTGTTCCGGCTTGGCTTCTTCCAGCGGCTTGCCATTGTGCAGGTAGGCAGGTGCTTCGATCAGGATGAAGGCAATGCGCGTCACCTGATCGGTGGTATTGCGCCACAGGTGGTTGGTGCCGCGCTGGACGATGATGCCACCCTCGCGGATGGTCTTCTTCACGCCGTCTTCCAGTTCCAGCTCGATCTCGCCTTTCAGGATAATGCCGTAATCGACCGAATTGGTGCGGTGCATGGGGCTTTCTGCGTGCGGCAACATATCGACGATGCGGATGACCGAGCCACCCTCCAATGTTACGCCGGTGGCCAGTTCACGGCCGTCGGTATCGTCGTTGTTGTCGGCGGGCACCGTCTTCGTCGCCCAGATGGTCAGCATTGCGGCATCGCCCGAGGGTACCATTTTCGGAGGCGAGACGTCTTCGGAGCGGAAGCGTGCGCGGCCGTTTTCGTCGTGGCAGGTGACGACGCGCTGCACACCGGGAAGACCGGAGTCGGAGAGAATGTCCTCACTCATGCTTTTACAACTTTCTGTTCGAGCGCGCCGAAGGGCGCTCGCCCGTCCGGCAGGTGCGCTTCCATGCGCACCGTATCGCCGTACTTCATGAATTCGGTCTTGGCCGCGCCGGTGTCCACCACCTCGATGCCGCGCCGTTCAGCGATGCACGAGGAGCCGACTTCGCGGAAGTTCTCGTTGGAGACTGTGCCGGAGCCGATAACCGTGCCGGCAACAAGATTGCGGGTGCGGGCGGCGTGGGCGACCAGTTCATGGAAGCCATAGGCCATGGCCTCGCCGAAGGCATCGCCGAACTGCCCGCCGTTCCAGTGCACGCGCAGGTTCAGGGCCGGGCGGCAGTCGCGCCAGGCATCGCCTAGTTCGTCGGGGGTGATCGCGAAGGGCGCCATGCCGCACGGCGGCTTGGCCTGGATCCAGCCGAAGCCGCTTTTCATCTCGGGGCCGGCCAGCTTGCGCAGCGACCAGTCGTTGACCTGAACGATCAGGCGGATGTGCTTGTCCGCCACACTGGCCGGGGTGCCGACCGGCACGGCATCGGTAATGATGCCGAATTCGCCTTCGAAATCGATTCCGAGATCCTCATCGATCATAGGGACGTCAGCGGTGGGCGCGTAGAAGGTATCGGAAACACCCTGATACATGGGCGGCCAGTCCGGCTTGAACGGCTCGATGCCGAGAGCCTTGTCCATCAGCGCGCCGTGGCTGGGATAGACCGAGCCATCTAACCACTGCCAGGCACGCGGCAGCGGGGCCAGCAGCTTTGCCGTGTCGAGGGGATGGTCGAACACGTCGATCGCGCGCAATTGCGGTTCAATCGCCTCCCAGTTCTCAAGGGCTTCCTGCAGCGTCCTGAGTGGCGCATCGGCACAGGATTTCCCGTCTGGTGAGACGACGACCAGACGGCCGTCGCGGGTTCCATCGTCGAGGGTTGCCAGTCGCATCTGTCGCTCTTCTCCCGGTCGTATCTACAAGGATATTGCTCATGACAGCGGCTAGCGAAGGCTCTTGTGCGCAACAACGGCATAAGATCGATAGCGATCCATCGATAACATGCGATGGTGAGGGGGGCGTTCCCGGCGCTAGGTCACTGCTTGAAGCAATCAGCGAGATTTCGGGGAGACATTTTCATGGCGCAGTGGCTGAAGCGTGGTGCGACGGCAGAGGCAAAGGCGGACGCGGACCGCAAGGTTCGCGATATTGTCGAAGCGGCGCTTGCGGACATCGAGAAGCGTGGCGATGACGCGGTGCGCGAGATGTCGGTCAATTTCGACAAGTGGGATCGTGACGACTATCGGCTGACGCAGGCCGAGATCGACGCCTGTGTCGACAGCCTGACGCCGCAGGAGCGCAAGGACATCGAATTCGCGCAGGCGCAGGTCCGCAACTTCGCGCAGATCCAGCGTGACAGCCTGAGCGAAGTCGAAGTCGAAACGCTGCCCGGCGTGGTGCTGGGCCACAAAAACATCCCGCTTAATTCCGCCGGCTGCTACGTGCCGGGAGGCAAGTATCCGCTGCTCGCCGGTGCGCACATGTCGGTGATCACTGCCAAGGTCGCAGGCGTTAAGCGCGTGGTGACGTGCGCGCCGCCGTTCCAGGGGCAGCCTGCGCGCGCCATAGTGGCGGCGCAGGCCATGGCCGGGGCCGACGCGATCTATGCGCTGGGCGGCATCCAGGCTGTCGGCGCGATGGCGCTGGGCACGGCCTCGATCGATCCGGTCGACATCATTGTCGGGCCGGGCAACGCCTTTGTCGCCGAAGCCAAGCGCAAGCTCTACGGCCGCGTCGGCATCGACCTGTTCGCCGGCCCGACCGAGACGCTGGTCATCGCCGACGAAATTGGCTGCGATCCCGAGATCGCAGCGACCGACATCCTCGGCCAAGTCGAGCATGGCCCGGACAGCCCCGGCGTGCTGCTGACGAACTCCGAGAAATTCGCGCGCGAGACGATGGCGGAGATCGAACGCTTGTTGCAGGTCCTCCCCACCGCCGACCACGCCCGCAAGGCCTGGGAGAGCTTCGGCGAGGTGATCGTGGCCGACAGCTATGAGGAAATGGTCGCGATTGCCGACGACATTGCCAGCGAACACGTGCAGGTGATGACGGCCGATCCAGACTATTTCCTCGCTAACATGACCAATTTCGGCGCCCTGTTCCTCGGCAGCCGCACCAACGTGGCCTATGGCGACAAGGTGATTGGTACCAACCACACGCTGCCGACCAAGAAGGCGGCGCGCTACACGGGTGGTCTGTGGGTCGGAAAGTTCCTGAAGACCTGCACGTACCAGAAGGTTCTGACCGATGAGGCGTCGGCGCTGATCGGCGAGTACTGCAGCCGCCTGTGCGCACTCGAAGGGTTCGCCGGGCATGGCGAGCAGGCCAACATCCGCGTGCGCCGCTTTGGCGGGCGGAATGTCCCTTATGCCGGTCAGGCCGAGCCGACGCCGGAAACGATTGCCTGAATTCTGCCAGTTCCCCTCGCGGGGGGATGCGGAGACGGGTCGGAGCGGCTTGTCTCTCTCCACCGCCGGGTTGTGCCGTCCCGTCTGCGGGATTTGTGATACGAAACAGAACACGAGGATAGCCGCATGACCCTGCCCACGACCCCGAGCTTTCGCCTCGATGGCCGGCGCGCGGTGGTGACGGGCGCGGGGCGGGGTATCGGGCTCGCTGCTGCAGCGGCACTGGCAGACGCTGGCGCCCATGTGACGCTGGTCGCACGCACTTCGTCCGAGATCGAGGCGGCTGCGGCCGAATTGGCCGGGGCAGGATATCAGGCCGAGGCAGCCACGCTCGACGTGTCGGACCTTGACGCGGTCCATACCTTCTTCGCCGACCGCGATCCCTTCCACGTTCTCGTCAACAATGCGGGAACCAATAGGCCTAGGCCGATGTGGGAGGTGTCGGAAGACGATTATGATGCCGTGCTCGATCTCAATGTGAAGAGTGCCTTCTTCGTTGCGCAGGCCTGCGTAAAGCGGATGATGGCGACCGGCACGAAAGGTTCGCTGGTGCACATGGGAAGCCAGATGGGCCATGTTGGCGGACCGAACCGCTCGCTTTACTGTGCCAGCAAGTGGGCAATGGAGGGGATGAACAAGGCTTTCGCGCTGGATCTGGCGCAGCATGGCATCCGCTCCAACACGATCGCCCCCACTTTCATCGAGACCCCGCTGACCAAACCGTTCTTCGAGGACGAGGTGTTCAGGTCGAGCGTGCTGACCAAGATCAAGATCGGCCGTATCGGGCAGGTCGAGGACCTGATGGGTGCCGTCCTCTTCCTTGCGTCGGACGCTTCCGCGCTGATGACCGGCACCAGCCTCGTCGTCGACGGCGGCTGGACGGCGGATTAGCACCATGCCGCGCCGGTTCGTCGATCTTTCGATCCTGCTCGAAAACGAGGTCGTGGCCGACCCGCCGTTCATGCGGCCGCATATCGAATATGCGGCGCATCACGACACGATTGACGAGCTCAATACCTTCTTTCCCGGTGTCGGCGCAGATCAGATGCCGGGCGGTGAGGGGTTCGGCGCGGTGGAAAAAATTACGCTGACCACGCACAACGGGACCCATCTCGACGCGCCGTGGCACTTCCATCCGACGCAGGATGGTGGCGCACCGGCGCTGACTATCGACGAGGTCCCGCTGGAATGGTGTTTCCAGCCCGGAGTGAAGCTGGATTTCCGGCATTTCCCTGATGGCTATGTCGTCGGCGCTGCAGACGTTGAAGCCGAGTTGGCGCGTATCGGGCACGATGTGCAGCCGCTGGAGATCGTGCTGATCAATACGGCGGCGGGAATGGCCGTGGGCGACCCCGACTATGTTGGCACGGGCTGCGGGATGGGCTACGAAGCAACCATCTATCTCACCAGCCGCGGTGTCCGCGTCACCGGCATCGACGCCTGGAGCTGGGATGCGCCTTTCCGCCATACGGCTGAGAAAGTGGCCGCGACCGGCGACACTTCGCTGATCTGGGAAGGGCACAAGGCCGGGCGGGACATCGGCTACTGCCATCTGGAAAAGCTGCACAATCTCGAAGCGCTGCCATCCCATGGTTTCATGGTCAGTTGCTTCCCTCACAAGATAAAGGGCGCATCGGCGGGCTGGACCCGCGCTGTCGCCGTTATCGACGAAAACTGAAGGACCGTCTCATGTTCGAACCGTTTCCCGGAAATTACGTCTGGAACCTCGCCACGAACCTCGCGCTCGTGTGCGGTGGCAACCACGGCGAGATCGACGAGGCCAACCGGCCGATCATGGAAGCGTCGAAGGAACTCGGCCCGGACAAGGCCTCGGCCCTGATGTTTGACAGCTGGATCCGCGTGGCCGACCAGGTCGCGGTGAATGCCGCGGAGGACGAAACGGCCGGATACCTGCTCTCTGCCGGGACCAAGTATCTGCGGGCCTCGGGCTACTTCCTTGCCGCTGAGCGCATGCAGAGCCGCGACTATCCGCCGCGCTGGGCTGCCTACGACAAGGGCATGGAGCTGTTCCACAAGGGCTGCGCACTGCGCGGCATCCATGTCGAGAAGGTCGAAATTCCTTACGGCGACACCAGCTACACCGGCATCTTCTATCACGATGGCTCAGGCACACCGCGCCCGGCGCTCGTCTCGGTCAATGGCCTCGATTCCATGAAGGAACAGGTCTGCATGGCCGGGCATGGCCTTTCCAACCTCGAACGCGGCATGAACACCCTGTTCGTCGATCAGCCCGGCACTGGCGAGGCGATCCGCAAGCGTAACCTGCCTGCGGTCTACAATGGCGAGGCTTGGGGCACGCCCGCGCTCGAATACCTGCTGACGCGCGAGGACGTGATCAAGGACAAGATCGGCATCTTCGGCCTTTCGTTCGGCGGCTATCACGCCCCGCGCATTGCCGCCAATGAGCCGCGCTATGCGCTGTGCGCGGTGATGGGTGCGAACCATGTCTGGGGCAAGCGCCAGCGCGAGCGCGTCGCCAATGAAGGCGAGAACCCGGTCCCGCACTACTGGGATCACGTCATGTGGGTCTTCGGCTTCGATGACCGTGACAAGCTGCTCGAATATACCGATCAGGTGGACCTAACGGGCCAGGTCGGGAAAATCACGGTCCCGTTCCTCATCACCCATGGCGAGAACGACCGCCAGATCCCGGCCTACAATGCGCAGATCAGCTACGACGAGGCGGTCAACAGTTCAAAGCGGACCATGCGCATGTTCACGAAGAAGGATTTCGAGGTCGAGCACTGCGGCGCCGACAACGGCACCGGCATGCGCGACTACATCGCCGACTGGTGTGCCGAGACGTTCAACGAGATGGGCTGAGAGAAGCGAAATGGCCGAGTTCACTTTCCATCACGGCGGCGTGTCGGTTCCTAGCCTCGATGAGGCGATCGACTGGTATGGGCGCGTGCTGGGCTTCGAGGTTGAAAAGCGCTTCTACATCGAGCCGGCCCGCGCACATGCGGCCATGGTCCGGAAGGGACCTCTGCGCTTCGAGATCTTTGAGGTGGCAGGCGCCGCGCCACTGCCGGAAGACCGCCGCTTCCCCCCGCGTGACCTCCAGACCCATGGCAACAAGCACGTCGCATTCCGGGTGGAAGACCTTGAGGTGTTCCTTGCCGAGATGGAGCAGAAGCAGGCCGAAGTGGCCTTCGTCGTGCGCGAAGCGTTCGGCAAGGGCTGCTTCATCCGCGATTGCGCCGGGAACCTGATCGAATTCGTCGAGGAGCCCAATCCGTGATCTTCGCCGCCCCCGCTGCGCAGAGCGTTTTCGCTCGTTACGAGGCCCGCGCCGAGGCCGACCGGGTGCGGATGCGGGAACTCGGTTCGGCGGGAATGGCCGTGCGCGATGAGTTCCTCCTGCCGGTAGGGCTGGATGTCGGGCGCTTGCTTCACGCGCTGGTGCTCGCGCGCAAGCCGCGGCGTGTTCTCGAACTGGGAACCAGCTATGGATACTCGACTCTGTTCCTGGCCGATGCCGCCGCACAAGTAGGTGCCACGGTCGTCACCATGGAACTGGCCGATTACAAGCAGTTGCACGCCCGGGAACAGCTAACAGAAGCCGGGCTGACCGAAGCCGTCGACTTTCGATGCGGCGACGCTCTTGAGCTTCTGGCAGCCGATCCGGGGCCATGGGACTTCGTGCTCCTCGATATCTGGAAAGACCTTTATCTGCCTTGCTTCGAGGCATTTTATCCGAAGCTTTCGGAAGAAGCGCTTGTCGCATCGGACAACATGATCGAGCCGGAGTTCGATCGTCCGAGCGTGCGCCTCTACCGCGAGGCAGTTCGGAGCAAGGCGGACCTGCAAACTGTGCTGTTGCCAGTGGGCAGCGGTATCGAACTCACCGCGCGATGGAGCGCGGGCAACTCCAAACTCTGACGCAAGGCAGCAACGACATGATCCACGAAATCGCGACGCTCACGATTGATCCCGCGCGGGCCGGTCCATTCGAGGCGGCCGTCGCTGCGGCGCGCCCGCATTTCGAGGCCGCGAAAGGATTTGTCTCGTTCGGACTGGAACGCTCGATCGAAAGCCCGGAGCGCTATCACCTCGTGATCGGTTGGGAGAGCGTGGAAGCGCATATGGTCGACTTCCGCGAGTCCGAAGGCTTTCAGGCATGGCGGACGCTGGCTTCGCCGTTTTTCGTCGCTCCGCCCAGCGTGGAACACATCTCCAAGGTCATCTGAGTGTGACCCCGGGTCAGTACTTGGCCGTTTGCCTGCTGAGGCGTGTCATGAGCAGTGCCGCGCGTTTGATCTGGCGCGGGAAGCTGGAGAGGTCGACCCGCTCTTCGGGGTATGATCGCCGCTGCTGCTGGGGACCATGCCCGCCAGCCCATCGACATATTGCGCAACGAAGCTGATGTCGCCTGCGCCGCGCTTTAGCGGATCAAGGGATGGCATCGATGCCAGGCCGAGATCGGCGTTGATGGTGTTGAGCGTGTTCAGCAGCGCCTGGTTGCCAGCCGTCGGCGGCATCGGCGGGTAGCTTTCCTTGAAGTCGATGCGGGCTCCAGTTTGCGGCAGGTGGTCGGCCACGATGGCCTTCATCTTTGCCTTGACCCGTTCGATCCGGTCCTGGGTCAGTGCGCGGAAGTCGCCGCGCGCAATGGCAACGGGCGGTACGATGTTGGTCTTGCCGGTTGCGCTGGCCCCGGCTTCGTCCGTGCTTAGCGCGGCCGTGGCGCCGCCCGCGATGAGGCCGATATTGAATGTCAGGTTCGGTTCAGGCAGCTCCCGGCGGAAGCTGTCGATGATGCGCGCCAGTTCGTAGACCGCGCCGTAGCCGACCTTGTCCGTAAAGATGCCGCTTGAATGGGCGGTCTTGCCGGTGTTGGTGATTGTGTAGTTGCCGGACGATCGCCGTGCGACAGAGCCGTAATCCTGTCCGTCGAGGATCACCAATCCTTCAAAGTCGAGTGCGACGTCGGCGCGTTTGCCCGCAGCGACAAGATCTGCCCGCGCCGTGCCGACAGGTGAGCCCACCGATTCCTCGTCGCCGGTCAGGACCACCTCGATACTGGCGTTTCGCAGCGTACCTGCGGCCTTCATTGCCTGCAGCGCGGCCAGCATGACTACCACGCCACCCTTGTCGTCGGCGGCGCCGGGACCATGCAGCACGTTGCCCTCGCGCTTCGCGCTCTGGAATGGGGAGCTGGGTTCGAACACGGTATCGAGGTGGCCGATCAGCAGCATCCGTGTGGTGCCCGGCTTGCCGGCATGCAGGGCGAGCAGGGGGGCGCATTTCATCTTGCCACGATAGCGCGGCGCGTTGGCCGGGCAAGTGCCGGAGGAAACAGAGGCGCCGCGAACAGGGCTTTCGCGCGTGCAGGATTATGGCCGAGCCTGCTGTGGCATTGCCCGGCATTCGAGCGACCCGACGATAATCAGATGGCGTGTTCGTCGTCGTCGGTGATTTCTGCGAGCTTGCCTTCCACCGGCTTCTTGCCGGGGGTGGTCTTGCGATAGGGCTCGAAGCTGGCGCGGTCGGCGTCGAAGGTCATGTCCCAGGGAATGTTGTCGCCGCGGAAGATCGGCGGTGCATTGTTCGACCACAGCAGCGAGCCGAAGCGGAAGTCCCAGGCGCGCGGCACCCAGTTGTCATCGAGATAGTCGGTGTCGGCATGGTATTCAGCCTCGCCGCACTTTCCGGGCATGTCGCAGTAATAGTAGATGGCGCTGGAAATACGGTGGCGGGAAATGCCGCCCGAGCTGTTCATCGTCTCGTTCTTCCAGCCCTTCTTGTCCATCAGGTTGGCGCCGAGCATGACTTCGTCAATGTCGTCGCAGCCGAAGGCGATGTGCATGAACTTGAAGTGATCGGGGGCGATCGGCAGGTCGCAGTTCACCCAGAAGATCGAGTGGTGCTCGTAGGTGCCGCCAGCGCGCGCGAAAATGCCGGTGCCCTTCGAGTGGTCGGCATAGCGGAAACCGAGGTGGCGCTCGTAGAACTCGAAGCTGCCGACATAGTCGGGCGAGAAGAAGACGACATGGTTGATCGTCTTGGGGATCGCTTTCTGGCGCCAGATGCGGTGCTGGTTGAAGCGCGGATAGCAGGAGGGCGTGTTGACCGGGCTCACTTCGCTGAAGAACGTCTGCTTGTCCCATACGCGCACGGCGATGGGCTGGCCGTCCGGGCAGATGCAATGGACGGTGCCTTCCGCGTCGCGGGTCACGTCGACTTCACTGGCCAGACTGGCCGCGATCTTTTCGAGGTTTTCCGCGGTGTCTGCACCCCAGACGGTCAGCTTCAGGCCATCGCCGGGGAACGGGTCGGGAGAGGGCAGGCGGGCATCGCCATGCGGCAGGACGATCAGGCGGCTGCCCGAGGCGAGGCGGAACACGGCTTCGCTGTCGCTCGCGCTTTCGACTGGCAGGCCGAAGTCCGTCCAGAAGCGGGTATGTTCGGCCACGTCCGACACGCCGAACAGAACGCTTTCAACTCCCAAGATGCTCATGCTTTTCTGATCCCGATAACTCTCGATGCTGCGCTTATGAACGGAACCGGACCAGGGATAAAACCGAACCTGTGGGATGCATCCTATCGAAATCGCCGAAACCTTCCCCGGCTCAGGTCCGGAGAAGGTGGCGGCATCGCGATGACCGCGATGTGTCGGGAGAGACGGTTCAGACCGGCTCCGCGAGCTTCTTGCGGATCTCGTCGGTCAGTGCGATCGGATCGCCTGCAGTTTCGGGGTGGATGTCCCATTCGCCGAGCAGGATCGAACTGGTTCCCACCAGCTTTGCACGTTCGAAGCGGCGTTTCATGAAGACATCGAGCGCCGCGTCGACATCGTGGTGCGCCAGTTCATCGGCGAGGACGACGGCATCCTCGATCGCCATGGCCGCGCCCTGCCCAAGGTGCGGGGTGGCACTGTGCGCGGCATCGCCGATCAGCACTAAGCGGCCCTTGTATCAGGGGGCGGGCATGATGCAGGCTTCGAGCGGGCGATAGACCACAAGGTCCGGATCGGTAACGTGCCTGGCCGCTTCGGCCATCAATCCGCCATAGCCTTCAAGCCGTTTGCGCATTTCGTCTGCGAGCGTCTCCTTGGGAAAGCGCGGATTGCCGGGCTCCTCGAACACGGCGAAGATGTACATGTCCTCCTCGGTCAGCGGGCAGTAACCGACCTTGCCCTTGGGCTTGCCGACGTAGATATCCGACCATTCGAGGTCTTTGGGACGAGGCACATTGTAGCGCCATACGCCCTGGTCGGTATATTCGGGCTTGGCTTCGGGCCACAGTACATTGCGCACCGCCGAGTAGTTTCCATCGGCGCCGATCACGAGGTCATAGGTGCCAACACTGCCGTCGGTAAACGTGACGTCCACCGCTTCGCCGCGATCGGTGAAGCTCTCGAAGGTGACGCCAAGACGCACCGGAATGCCCAGTTCAAGCGTCTTTTCGGTCAGCACCTTGTGCAGCGCCGGACGGGTAAGGCCGAGGTCGGACGGCAGGGCATCGACTGCTGTGTCGCCGGGCAATTCCTGCAGGACATTGCCGTCCATGTCGACAAAGCGTGCGCCGCGATAGGCGTATCCGGCCTTAACCGCCTTGTCGCCGATGCCCAGCACGTTGAGGGCGCGCACGAAGTTGGCCTGAACGTTGATGCCGACGTGATAGACCTTCCAGTCCTTGTCACGCTCCACCACTTCGACGTCGATGCCCTGCTGGTGCAGGCCGATGGCGATTGCCAGGCCGCCAACGCCGCCGCCGACTACGAGTACTTTCTGTGCCTTTGTCATGTTTGTATCCTCTCTTACGGGGCCGGCTCGGCGATCGGCTGGGGTCGGCAGGCAGGTAGCGAAGCTGATCGTCACGCGCGAAAGTGACGTCCCAGTTGGGGTAGTCCTGCATCCAGACAGGCAGTTCGTGCATGAAAATGGCCGTGCCGAAAGGGCCGTCCCACACGCGGGGCTTCCAGCTGTCGTCGACGCAATCGCAGTCAGCGCCGTATTCCATCTCGCCACCAAGGAACGCGACGGTGTCGGTATAGAGGAAGGCGGCCGAAGTCAGCCGGTGACGGCCGAGGCCCCACCCATTGTTCTTCCAGCCCTTGCGGTCGAGATAGTTCTTCGCGACCATGACTTCGTCGATGTCTTCCAGCTCGAAATTGCAGTGATGGAAGCGCAGCGTGCCGTCGAAGTTGGGCATGCCCGCATGGGCATCGGCGAGGAAGATGTTGTGGTGCTCGAAGGCAACGCTGGCGCGCATGTAGACGCCGAAGCCCTTCTGCAGGTCGGTGACCCGGAAGTCGAGGTGGTCACGGTAGTATTCGAGCGCCTCTTGCACGTCCGGAAAGGTCCAGACGCATTCATGCACGCCTATACCGGTTTGCTCGGTTCCAGAAGGCAGGCCGGCGTGGCCGCCTCGCCGCCGTCCATCGTCTCGAGTAGTGCCGATGTCTCGTCACGCTCGATGGGATGGAGGCCGTAGTCGGTAAAGAAGCGCTGGCTTGTCTCGATATCGTCGACAAGAAAGACCGGTCGCCTGATCCCTGTAATTGCCATTGATCCAAACTCCCAAATGTCAGGAATGTGGTTGGCGGCACGAGCGGCTGTTTTTCTTGATCCAGCGCAATCGCGGATCATGGATTGAATTGACGGGCACCTATCGAGAAAACCAATGGGCCCGCCAATTACTGGTGAGGCCTACTTGCTCTTGCGGAACAGCAGTGTCAGCAGGAACATGATCGTCCGGGCGTCCAGCAGCTTGAGCGCGGCGCGAGCCTCTTCTGGCGTCACCTTTGCGACCATTGGCATGGCGCCGAAGATCTTGCCGCGGATCACCAGGTTGTCGCCATCACGGTCGAACCGGCGCACGGCCATGAGTTCCTTGTCGTTGGCATCCAGAATCTTCATCACGGGCGCCTTCTTCTTCTTGTCGCTCATCACACGGGCTCCCCGCAAACCTTGTCGTATTCGATGTCGAGATCGTCCATCATCTGGATCGCCGTCGCGCGGCCCGCACCGAAAACGCCGCCGCCCGGATGCATGAACGGACCGACGAGGTAGAGCCCCTCAATTTCCGGAACGCGCAAGGATCCGAGGTCCGACGTCGGGCGATGCGCCATTGATTGATAGAAGAAGGGCGCGCAGCCGTGAATGTCACCCTTGATGAAGCTGGCCGGGCTGTCGCGCTCGTGATCAATGGGTGAGCGGATCAGGCGCCCGGTAATGTTGTCCTCGTCCAGGTTCGAATAGAATTTGCGGTATTGGTCCAGCGCCTTGTCCGCGATCTCTTCCTTGCGGTCGTCCCAGGATGCCGGGCCGCCCGGATAAAGATCGTAGGGGGCAAAATTGACGCCGTAGAACACGCCTGAGCCCTCGGGAGCCCGGCTGGGGTCGAATATCGTATTGTCGCCGCCCGCGATAAGTCGTTCGGACACTTCGCCGCGCCGCAACTTGTCATATTCGAACAGCATGTCTCGCATGGTGTAGAAGTCCATAAGCTCGGTCATCATGGCATTGCAGTCGTTGCCGACCTTCAGCTTCAGCCGTTCTTTCAGTGTCATGTGCGTAAGGTTGATCGAGAACGTGGACTGAGTGACGCGCTCGGCCCGTTGCAGCACCGGCTCGGGCACTTCTGCGACGAACTTGCGCAGCACATGCGGATGGATGGCGCCGATAACGCCGTCCCTGGCCATGAAGGTTTCACCATCCACGAGCTGCAGGCCGGTTGCCTTGCCGGAGGAGACAAGGACCTTCGCGACCGCTGCGTTGCAGCGCACTTCGCCACCGAAATGTTCGATGGCCCGCACCAGTGCGTGAGACAGCTGGCCGGAACCGCCCTTGGGCATCGAGCAACCGTAAGTGTGGACGATGCCCGGCATGACGAAGGCGCCCATGCCGGTGCCCAGTTCGTCGGGCATCTGCAGGTTCTCCGTGACCATGCGCACGATATGGAGGCGCAGGAGCTCGCTCTCGAAATAACCGCTGACGACGTCGAGTGCAGAGCGTTGCATGAGATCGAGCAGGAAGCGTCCTTCGTCCGACTGGTCCATCATCGCGACGAAGGCCCCCATCGGGAAGGGTGGAGAGTACAGGCCCGACACCATCATGGGCAGCATCTGCTGGCTCATTTGTACGAACTTGCGGTACGCCTCGGCATCGCGTGAAGACGTGGTGCGCGCCAGTTCCTCGCAGGTGCGGTCTAGGTCCTTGTAGCTCCGGATGACGGTGCCGTCGTCCCAGATGCTGACATGGATCAGGTCAGGATAGATGTATTCGAGGCCGAACTTGCCCAGTAGACCCAGTTCGTCTTCGCGCAACATCGGGTTGCCCTGGATCATGATGTGCACGTTGGAATGCTCGTCATGCCAAAATCCGGGATGAATGAGTTCCCGCGTCGAGACGCCGCCGCCGTAGTGGGGCTTGCGCTCGAGGACGAGAACCTTCTTGCCTGCCTTGGCCATGTAGGCGGCGGCGACAAGGCCATTATGGCCTGCGCCCATGACGACGATGTCGTACTGGCTCATGCGTGTTCTCCCGAAAAGAAGGACCGGAACTGTGAAATGCCCGGCACGTGGCTGGCGCAGCCGCCGTCGGCGACGAGCACTTGCCCGGTTATGTTGCGCGCCGCATGGGACGCGAGGAAAGCCGCGGCTTCGGCAATGTCTTCCGGCTCGCCGAGCTGGTCGCGCAGGGTTTCGTCCTCCACGGCCTTGCGCAACACCGGCGGGAAGGCATCGCGCAGGGCCGAAGTCATGGTCATGCCCGGCGCGACGGCATTGCAACGAATGCCATGGATACCGTGACTGGCTGCAATGGCGCGGGTCATCTGGATGATCGCCGCCTTCGACGAGGAATAGGCGGCCTGGATCATGTGCCCCTGCAGCGCAAGGTTGCTTACGGTGTTGACGATGTTGCCGCGCGTCTTGCGAAGGTGGGGCAGGGCGGCGCGGCAGCCGATCATCGTGCCGCGCACGTTGACTGCGAAAGTGCGGTCCCAGAGCGCTGTCGACATGCTTTCCACGTCGTTGTCGGCCTGGGCAATGTCGGGACCGAGCAGCGCGGCATTGTTGTGCAGCACGTCGAGCTGGCCATAGTGGGCGACCGTCTCGGCGATCATCGCTTCGATCGAGGTCTGGTCCTCCAGGTCCAGATGAATGGCTATCGCGCCGGGCAGTCCGGCAGCCACTTTCCGGGCAGCGTCTTCCATGATGTCGGCGATGGCGACCCTTGCTCCGCGTGCGGCCATCAGCCGTGCTGTAGCTGATCCGATCCCGCCTGCGCCGCCGGTAATAATGACGACCTTGCCGTCCAGCCTGATGGCATCGGCAACCATTGCGCTCTCCCGTGATTGACTGTCTTGGCAGCAGTCATAAAGTACCACCTGATGGATGGAAGACGGCACTTTTTTGTGCCCCTGGGCTGCGGATGCGCGAGATGAATGAGGCATCGCCAAAACCGGAACACATGGTGCGTCTTGCCGATGAAATGGCCCGCTATGGCAATGATCGGGAAGCGCCCGCGCGTGCCGTGATGGGCATGCTGGGCGATCGCTGGACCACGCTGATCCTCCTCGTTCTGTGGCAAGTCGAAATCCGCCACGCCGAGCTCAAGCGCGCAATGGAAGCGCTGTCCTATGAGGGGGCGATTTCGCAGCGCGTGCTGACCTTGAAGCTGCGCGCACTGGAGCGGGACGGGTTCGTGCAGCGCACAGTGAGTGATGACGTGCCGCCGAAGGTTAGTTACAGGCTGACAGAGCTGGGTCAGGAATTGTCGGAACGGGCCCGGACCATGATTGACTGGATCAACACGCGGTCCGGCACGATCCGGGAAAATCGGGAAAGGTACGACAGCGAGTCCAGCATGGACGGCTGACAGTCCTAATTGTTCTGGTTGTTCATGCGATATTCGAATTCAAGCCGTTCGCGTTCGGCGTCCTGCCGGGCACTGTCCTCGATCGAGACGACGTTGCTTTTCTCTTCATTGACCTTTGCGGCGGCTGCCAATCGCTCGACAACCCAGCGAATGGCATGATCGTTGTTGTTGCTGATGTGCCATTGCACCGCCTCGCGAATGCGCGGGATGTTGAACGGGGTTTCGCGCATGATGAGCGGGAGATTGCGTGCGAACATCTCCGCCATGCGGCGGTGTACGGTGGCTATGCGGTGCGTGCCCATGACCAGGCCGGCGAGCGATAGGAATGTCGGTGCGACGACTTCGACACGGCGTTGCTGCTTCTGGCGCTTGACGAACCAATCATCGAAGGCGGCAACGCGCGATTTGCCGAAGCGCGCCGTTACGTGGCCGAGCTTGAAGTAGAGATCGCGTGTCATCGGCCCTTGCATGGCCGGATTGTCCTTGCAGCCGAGCACCACGTAGTCGTCCTCGAACAGGATCTGGCTGGGATGGTCCGTCGAGATTGCGTAATCGATGGTTAGTAGCAGATCGACGTAGCCGCGCTCCAGAGTGTCGACTGGTGCGTCGTTCATCGGTTGAATCTCGAAGCGGATTCCTGGTGCTTCCTTCTCCATCTGAGCCAGTGCCTCGGTAAGGAGCACCTGCGTGGAATAGTCGGACGCCATAATCCTGATCTGGCGTTCGGCTGTTGCCGGATCGAAAGGTGGAGTGATGGTTATCGTCGTGCGTATCTGCTCGAGGACCCCGCGCACCGGTTCGATCAGTTCTTCTGCGCGTGTCGTGAGGATCATGTGGCGGCCCTTCACGACCAGCAGTTCATCGCCGAAGTAATCACGCAGCCGGCCGAGCGCACTCGACGTCGCAGACTGCGACAGGCAAAGCTTGTCAGCAGCAAGTGAGACGCTTCGTTCGGTCAACAACGCATCGAGTGCTACCAGCAGATTGAGGTCCAGCCGACCGAAACGCATCGCCATCTCCCGCGCTCCTCAGGCCAGGGTGCCGAGGGCGTTGGCGACGAGCTTAGCAAGATTGCCGTCATGTGCAAAACCGGCGCGTTCGGCTGCCGGTGTTTCCAGCGGTGGTTGGGCTGCGAAGGCGGCTTCGAGCGCGGCGTCGGGCTCATAAGTCACGAGGTCCACGCTCACGCCACATTGGCTTGCCACTTCTTGGGCAAGATCGCCCATCGTCACCCGCAGTGCGGGCAGCGTGACAGCGCGGTTTGGCGGCAGCAGCGCGGTGTCGAGTGTCAGCGCATGGGAAAAGTTCATCGCGCAACGGGCAACGGATTCAGCCCAGATCGTGCCGCCAGCCGATACAGGGCAGGTGAACGGTTCGCCTTCCCTGAGGGCGTGGAACAGGTTGCTCATGAATGCCGACTTCATGCCCGAGGGGCCCTTTGGACGGGCAAGGATGCCGGGCAGACGCACCGTTACGCCGTTGATCATGCCGCGGTTGGAGAACATGGCGACGGCGTGCTCCATCATCGCCTTGTGCCCGCCGTAGATCATCTTGGGTGATAGCGGCGTCGCATCGTCGACATGGCCGGGAAGCGGATCGCCATACACGGCGATGGAACTGGCATAGGCGACGCGAAGACCGGGCGTGAGGGCGGCGGCCTCCAACAACAGATCGTACATCGCGTCGATGTTGATGCGGCGCGATGCCACCGGATCGACCTCGGCCGCTCCGCCCGGGACGGTTGCCAGATGGACAAGAGCCTCGCAGCCATGGCCCAAGGCATCCGCCCGAACCGCCGCGCTGCCCAGATCGCCTTCGACAGACCGCGCGCCCGGCGGGATGCCGACCGCAACCGTGTCCAGCCCGGTGACCTCATGGCCTTGATCGAGCAGGAGCGAAACGAGCTGACGCCCGACAAAACCACCGGCGCCGGTGACGAGGATCTTCACAAGGTTCTCCTTCAGTACCGGTCGATGTAGGTCTTGGTCACGTCTTCGGAGAATCCATCGACCCGATAGGGAACCATCTGACGATTCCAGTCGTCCCACAGGCGTTTGAGTTCATCGAATTTTTGCGGTTCGGCGCCTTGGCGCTCGGCGCGCTCGTGCTCATCCTCGGCAAGGTTGAAAAGGCGTTCCTTCCCGCCGATCCTGACGTACTTCCAGTCGCCCTTGCGTACCGCGGCCTGATTGTTCGCGTTGAAACGCCAGAACAGTGTGCGTTCGATTGACGCTGCCTTGCCCGTGAGCTGGGCGGCCAAATCGGCGCCGTCAAAGGTGCCCGCCTTGGCGACGTTCCCGCCAGCCATTGTCAGCAGCGTCGGCAGGAAGTCCATCGAGGACATGACCTGGTCCGAGACGCTTCCCGGCGCGATATGACCGGGCCAGCGGACGATGATCGGTACTCGCACGCCGCCTTCGAGCACTTCACCCTTGTGACCCACGAAGGGCCATGTCTGTGAATAGCGCTCGCCGCCGTTGTCGCTGGTGAAGACGACAATGGTGTCCTGAGTCTTGCCGGTCTGTTCGAGCGCGACAAGGATCTTCGCGACGTTGTCGTCTACCGCCTCCATCATTTCCTCGTATTTCTTAAGGCTGCCGCCATCGTAGTCGAAGGAGTCGGGGATGGTCTTTGCTGCAGCAGCGTCTTCCCGGCCTTCCCAGGGCCAGTGTGGCGCGTTGAAGTGCAGACTCAGCAAGAAGGGCTTTTCGCCGGACTTCTCGATCGTTTCGACGGCTTCCGCACCGAACAGATCGGTCAGGTAACCTCCCGCCTCGACGGGCGAGTTGCCCCGGGCGAGGCCCATTCCCACTTCCTTGCCGTGGACCACAATATGGTGTCGGAAGTAGTCGGCCGCACCTTCGACGATACCGAAGAACTCGTCATAGCCGTGCTGCAGCGGGCCGTGTTCCGGCGGATCACCCAGATGCCACTTGCCGATCAGCTTCGTGTGGTACCCGATGTCGCGCATGACCGATGCAATGGTCGGGCGGTCGTATGGAACCCCGATGTGCGCAGGCGCGTTGGGACCGAGCGGTTCCTCCACACCCACGGGGAAGCGTTGTGCCCAGCAACCGGTGAGCAGAGCCGTGCGTGTGGGCGAACAGATCGGTGTGCTTGCATAGCCCTGAGTCAGGCGCACGCCGTCACGGGCCAGGCTGTCGATCGCGGGTGTCTTGATGTGCGATGAGCCCGTAACCGAGAGATCTGCATACCCCATGTCATCGACGAGGATGAACACGATGTTCGGCTTCTTCGCGGCCGAAGCCCGACGCGAGAATGCGCGCCCGGTTCCGGGGAGCGCGACGATTGCTGTCGTCGCGCCCAGCCACTTCAAAAGCGTCCGGCGATTGGTGTTGGCGCGCATCGGATCAGAAGTCCGCCGAAAGCCGCAGGCCATAAGTCCGTGGCGCCGTGTAGGTGGCGATGGCAAAACCGATTGGCGATGATTGCGGCGAGGCGATCCGGCGTTTGTTTTCGATATTGCGGACAAAGGCGCCGATTGAGAGGCCGCCATCGGCGAGACGCAAGGTCAGGTTCGCATCGGTCGTCCAGTGGGCGGGAATCTTCTCGAAATCGAGGTATTCGAAAGCGCCGTATGACGAGTCGCGCCACGCCGTGTTGACCGAGGCCACCAGTTCATAAGTGTCGCCCAACGGTACGATCTGTTCGGCGCCGAGGTTCAACGTCCACTTGGGCGAGTAGAGCAGCGGCTTGCCGGAGCAGTCGAACGAGATGATCGGCGTGCCATCGGTGAGTGTATCGCCGGTCAGGCTTGACGGGCAGTTGATGTTGTTGCGCGGCGGTGCGGTGAGGCGGCTGAACGACTTGTACTTGCTGTCAAGGTACTGGACCTTGGCGTTCAGCGTGGTCAGGTGCATCGGCTTGACGGTAAGGTCTACGTCGAAGCCCTTGATGTCCGCGCGGCCGGCATTGTTGATGGTATTGACCAGAACACCTCCCGGCGAAACGGTGAAGTAGTTGATCTGTTGGTCCTTGTATTTCCAGAGGAAGCCCTCGATGTTGAGCTGGACCTTGTTGTTGAGGAAACGGTTCTTCGAACCAATCGTGTAAGCCGTGATGGTCTCGGGGTTATAGTTCGGATTGCCCTCGGAAAGCTGGAAGCCGCCGGCGCGGTAGCCGGATTCGACCGTTGCGTAGAGTAGTGAATCCGGCGTTGCGTCGACTTCCACACCGGCCTTCCACGTCAGCTTGCTGAAACTGCCCGAATCCTGGACCGGGAAATCGGTCTTGAGGATCACGCCAGCACCCGAAAGCAGGGGGAAGACCTGGTTGCCGGAGACAATCGAGCTGCCCGAAGCGATGTAGCCGTTTGAGGTGAGCCACGACACCGTATCGGCAGTCGTGGTGAAGTTGGGGTAATGCGGCAGGGCACCGGGAACCGCGCAACCGGCCGCGAACGACGCTGGGGGTGTGACCGGAGGGATGCCGCCGCAGAACGTGATGAAGTTGTTGATTACCCCGTCGATCGACTTCTTGTCATGTGTGTAGCGTAGGCCGCCGACGAGGCGGAAGGTGTCGGTCACATGTGCTGTGAGCTGACCGAAACCGGCATAGGACTTGGTGTTGTGGGTGTAATGCTGGATCGGGAGCACGAATTCCTGGTTGTATTCACCGGTATTCTTGACCGTCTCGTCGAAGTAGAAGGCCCCCACGACGTAGTCGAGCATTCCAACGTTGCCGGCGAGTCGGGTTTCGAGGCTGAACTGCTTGTCCTGTTCGTTTGTATAGGCCGTATTGAATGCAGGACCGTAGAAGTAGCTCTCGGCATCTGTGTGTCGGTAGGCAGGGAGCACGGTAAGCTTGCCGATGCCCGTGTCTAGCGTGATTTCCGCATTGACGCCCCAGTAAGTGGCGTCAGTCATCTGCTGCTGGTTGATCGGGGCAAGGAAGCCGAAGCCAGGGGCTCCGAGCGAAGTCTGGCGGAAGGCGTTGGCTGCGTCGGTGTTGAGGCCTTCCGAAGAATTCAGACCCGAAGGGACGAACGTGAATGTCGCTCCGGGGATGAAAGTGCCGATATAGTTGGGGCCGGCGCCGACGCCACTGACCTTGGTGTAATCCCCGCCCACCTTAATTGAGAGCGTGTCGGTGGGCTCGAGCTGGAACTGCGCGCGCAGGCCGGAACGATCGAGATCGTCGCTGCCATCGCGGTTGTATCCGTCATGGACCTGACGGGTCGCAGCAAGGCGAAGGGCACTGGAGTCGCCAATCGCGATGTTTACGTGACCGTCGGCATTGACCGCATCATAGTTGCCGAACGAAACCGTGAAACCTCCGCTGGTCTCGCCAAGGACCGGGCGGTTGGGGATGATATTGACGGCGCCGCCAGTGGCGTTGCGGCCATAGAGAATGCCTTGCGGTCCCTTGAGAACTTCCACGCGGGCGAGGTCGTAAAATGCCGCGCCGAATGCGCCCGCAGCCCTGCCAAGCACGACACCGTCATAGCTGGGAGTCACGGCCGGGTCGTTGTAGCTCGACGTTGTGATGTTGCCGACGCCTCGAATGAAGATCGAGGTGTTCGAGCCGCCACCGTTGGTGATTGAGATCGCCGGTACGGCCTTGGTAAGGTTGTCGGCCTGGGTGATGCCGCGTGCGGTCAGGTCGCCGCCGCCAACCGCATCGATGGCAATGGCGGCATCCTGCAGGGTTTCTTCCTTGCGCTGCGCAGTGACGATGATTTCGTTAATGCCGCCGTTGTTGGAATCCTGGGCAAGCGCCGGTGCGGACCACAGACCTGTGATGGCGATCGCGGAAATGCAGGCAGAATTCAAAAGCCGGTTGCGCACGTTGGTACCCTCCCATGAAGTGCGTTGTTCTTTGTGCAACTGGCGCTACTCATTTGTGCGCAGCAAATCACACCGATTGTGTCGATACTCACCCATCCACAGTTCGAATTTGTTTGTTGCGGTGGTGGCGCTAGTTCCCAATGCATGACACGGGAGAAGATCAGCAGCATCGTCAGCGCACTTGTCGTGGGCGGGGGCATAGGTGGGATGGCAACGGCCATCTCTCTTGCGGAAAGGGGTGTGAAGGTCGACCTTATCGATCTCGATCCGGAATGGCGCGTCTATGGCGCAGGCATCACCATTACCGGTCCGACCCTGCGGGCCTATCGGCGACTTGGACTCCTGGAGCCCATCAAGCAGGCTGGCGCGATCACCAACAAGACCCATCTTTACCGTTACGACGGCACTCTGCTGCAAACCCTCGACGAACCGGTGATTGAGGAAGGGCTTCCCGCGACCGGCGGCATCATGCGGCCGGTGCTGCACCGGATCATGCAGAAGCGTGTCCGTGAACTCGAGATCCCCGTTCGCCTCGGTTTGACCGTTACTGCGCTCGAAGAGGACGGGACCGGAGTTGATGTCACCTTCTCCGACGGGACAAAGGGGCAATTCGATCTCGTCGTCGGTGCAGACAGTGTCTTCTCATGCGTCCGTGACTTCGCGTTCCCGCACATGGCACCGGCCGTTCCGACCGGGCAAGGCTGCTGGCGTATCTCGATCCGCAAGCCGCCTGGCCTTGACGCCGGGGAGTTCTTCCTGGGGCACGACAACCCTTGCGGGATTACAGCCTGCAGCCCGGATGACGTCTACATGTGGATGCTGACCGAGCATGAAGAACGCGAAGAGTTCATGACCGACGAGGAACTTTATACCACTCTCAAGGGACTGTTGGCCGAATTCGGTGGCAATGCCGGCTGGATTCGCGACCACATGACGCGCGAGGACTGGATCAATTACCGCCCGCTCGCAGCGGCCCTGCAGCCCCGGCCCTGGTACAACGGCCATATGGTACTGGTAGGCGATGCTGTCCATGCGACGACACCCCACCTGGCGTCAGGTGCTGGCATGGCGGTGGAAAGCGGTATCGTGCTTGCCGAAGAACTGGCCAAGGCCGATACAGTGCAAGAAGGGCTGCAAGCTTATGAGGACCGCCGTTTCGACCGGTGCCGTGACGTTATCGAAAGCAGCATTGGTATCGGTCAGCTGCAACTCAATCACCGTCCGCCGGAAGAGCATGCCGCGCTTCTGGAGGGAGCCCTGCATCGCCTCAACCAGCCGTTTTGATACGAGGGTTGGCAGCGACATTTTTTTTCAAGATTGAGCAACCTGTTGTCTGGAAATTTGCGCTTGGGCTGATCATGCATCCTGGCGTTCCCACTTGATGTAGGCCTTTGTGTCGGAGGCCCGGCGAGCGTCGGCGGTGTGCATGTTGAGGCAATTGGCACAGCCGTTAATCTGCGACGCGCGGATCTTGACCAATTCGAGCAACGACTTCTCAAGGCCGCATTTCTCGACTTGCATTGAAAAGGTATACCAGGGCTTGAACAGGTCGGGTGCAACAGCGGCTAAATCGGCGCGAGGTGTCATGAGGATCATCCTCTTCTGATGGAGATGCCGACATGACGAGCCAGCTCGGGTCAATGTGACATCGTCCGCGGGATTTATCTTCAAGGGGAAACCATGAAGCAGATGACACGACCGCATAACCAACAATCAGCATGGACGCTGAACGAAAGGAAGGTTTCAGGACAACGACATCGATCGACGTATGACCGCGATGACGGCGTTAGTCGTCTACATCGGCCAACCAGGCAGACATGTCCCGCTTGGCGTGAAGGACGCGCCAGACGTCCACATGGGTCTCGAATTCAAGGTAGAAAACAAGCCACGGAAACCCCTTGAGCCTTATGGTTCTCAACTCCGGCAAGTTGAGTTCATGAGACCAGCGTAGAGATCCTGCCGCCGGCATTTGTCCGATGAAGGTATAGGCCTGTTCAAGTGCGTCAATGAAGCTGAAAGCCACATCCGCGCCGGCTTCGTCCGCATAATGCTCGACCGCAAAGTCGACATCCGCCCGCGCTTTGGCGCGCGGTATAACCAGTTTTGCAGTCACGATCCCGTGCGTTGCGTCACACGGTCACGAAGGCTTTGGAAATATCCGTCGTCAACCGGCGCGGTCGTTGCAGAACCGGCACCGTCCAGGAGCATCTCCCGAAGGCGCTGAATGTCCTGATCCTTGCGGATCAACTCTCGCACATACTCGCTGCTCGTGCCGTAACCACGCATGTTGACCTGCTGGTCCACAAACGCCTTGAGCGTATCCGGAAGCGATATGTTCATCGTCGACATGGACTGAGGCATAGCGGGTTTGGCAAAAATTGGCAAGATGCCGTGAGGCTCAAGTCGCCGTACATGGCGGTGTTCCGTTATCTTCTGATCGGCCAATTCCGGCCATCGGAGGACTATCATAGGGCATTCAGATCTTGACCCTGCCGTACATGATCGGCGTCCTTGGAATGCAGGGCAGAATGTAGGACCCAAGCGCCCGCTTAAACCCCGCGACATCCGAGCCATCCGCTTCTATCTCGACGAACACAGGCGCTTGCGCGACCGCGCGCTATTCGATCTGGCTATCGACAGCACGTTGCGTGGCTGTGATTTGGCCAAGATCAGGATAGGGGACCTGATGAGCGCGGGTTCGTTTCGTGATCGCGCCACTGTCATACAGCAAAAGACAGGCCGGCCTGTGCAATTCGATATCATGTCCGAGGCACGAACGAGTCTGAAGGCGTGGCTTGATCGTCGCGGCGGGATGATCCACGACTTCGTCTTCCCAAGCAGGATTGACTATCCGGGGCACTTGAGCACACGGCAATATGCGCGCATCGTCGACGAATGGGAGTCAATGATCGGCCTGGACAGACGAGACTATGGCACACACTCGATGAGACGGACCAAGGCGGCGTTGATCTACAAGGCGACGGCCAATCTCCGCGCAGTACAGATCCTCCTCGGCCATACCCACATTGAGAATACGGTCAGGTATCTCGGGGCCGATGTGGACGATGCCCTGACACTGTCCGAGCGGACCGAAATTTGACAGTTTACCGGCCTTTGATGTCCTCAAAGGTCGGTAATCTTCATGATGAACGAAGGGCAGCTTGAGAGCCGCTGCCATGTTGGCGGGGGCGGAAAGCTCCGGCAATGGGCACTGGACTCGCAAAGTTGGGATCCTAATCCCTGAGCCCAATGTTTTACCTGTATTGCACCAAGAAGTTACTCGATCGGATCAAGCCGGAAATTTCACTTTCGGGCCGAAGCGATACTTCGTTGGGCAACTGGTACGCCACCGCTCTGTTCTGGAAACCCCAAATCGCGCTGCTGGTTTCGGAACGGACTCTGCTGCCCTTGTTGATACCGCTTGCACCTGATCTCCGAAACGGACCGAGCGCAAGGTCCCAGAGCCACTCGCAATTTTGAACGACCGTTTCCGAGCGCGGGAAATTGCTGTCGAACGGCGGTGTCGGTGCTATGGGGAGGACTGCAAAAAGGAGGGGGTAATGACCAAATCCATATTGCTTCTTATTCTCCCCGCATTGCTGACCGCGTGCCAAGCGAGTGAGACGCCTGCAGACGGTGCCGCGCTGAACGATAGCGCCGCTGTCGACACTGGCGTCGATGAGCGGGCCATCCGCGGGCAGATCGATCAATGGGGCCAGCTTGTGAAAGCCAA
>NZ_FVZE01000003.1 GCF_900168325.1 Novosphingobium mathurense
GAAGTCACCCGGTTCGGGCAGGTCCTCTTCACGTGCCACGAACTGCCAGACGTAAGGCCACATGCGCTCGCGTTCGAGCTTCGCGAATTCCTCGCTGGTGTAGCGCTCGGCGGGGATCGGGTCCGAGCCGCGATAGGTATAGCTCTCCTCGGTCAGGAAATCCGGAACCGTGCGTGAATCGAGAGCCATCAAACCGTTCCAGTCGATGCCTTCGCTGCGCGCACTTCCGTAAGTCGGTTCGGGATCTCTCTCCGCCATTTTCCGTTGTTTCCTTGCGTCAGGCAATCTTCACAAGCTTGCGACCCTTCACCCCACCGTGGAAACCGGCGAGCGCGGCAGCGGGTACGGTCTCGAAGCCTTCCGAAACATCGAGCCATTCGCGAATGCGCCCCTCGATCAGCCAGCGGGCGAGACGCTCGCGCCCCTCCTCCCACAAGTCGACGTGATCGAAATAGAAGAAGCCGCGCATCGTCAGCGAACTCATCGCCATGTAGATGTGGTTGTAGATAGGCTCCGGCTTTGCGCCGTAATGCGCAGTGCCACCGCAGATCAGCACCTGTCCGTAGTGCCGCATGTTGACGAGCGCAGCATCAAGCAGCGGTCCGCCGACATTGTCGAAGAACAGGTCCACGCCTCCGGGGCAGGCCCGGGCGATCTGGCCGGCCAAGTCGTCCGCCTTGTAGTCGACCATGGCATCGAACCCGTTTTCGAGCGCGGCAGCGCACTTCTCCGGCCCCCCGGCGATGCCCACCGGACGCGCGCCGAATATGGGGACCAGTTGCCCGGCAATCGAGCCAATCCCGCCCGAAGCGCCCGAGACCAGAACGGTATCGCCGGGACGCGGCCGGGTGAAACGGGCCAGTCCCAGCCAGGCGCAAACCCCGCTCATTCCCAGCGTCACGAGGCCACTGGCCGTGGCCACGCCATCGGGAATGCGCTGGAGCGGCACGCCCATGTGGTCCGTCCCGTCACTGAGCGAATAGTCCGCCCAGTCGAGGAAGCCGGTCACGCGCGTGCCTTCGGGCCAATCGGCATTGCGGCTTTCGACGACCGTTCCGGCAATCCCCCCCCCGCATTGTCGTGCCGGGGGCGAGCGGATCGAACTTGCCCGGCATGCCGCGCACCCAGGCGTGGTTCATGGCATCGGGCGAAAAGTACTCGGCCCGCACCAGCACCTGCCCTTCGCCGACTTCGGGCACGTCCCCCTCGCCGCGCTCGAAGTGGCCGCGCACCAGCGCCATGCCGCCAGCGGTATCGTCGTTGGGCTTGCCCACCTGCCAGAGGCGGTTCGTGACATTGCGCATCGCTGCCTCCTAGCGATCAGGGCAGCGTGTGCATGCCGCCTTCAAGCATCATGGTCTGGCCGGTGATGTAGTCCGACCCCGGGCTCGCGAGGAACACCGCAAGCGGTCCGGCATCGCGTTCGGGATCGCCGAGCCGACGCATCGGGATCTTCTCCTTCAGGGCCTCGACGAATTCGGGCCGAGCCTGCTTCCACTTGTCGAAGGCACGCGTTTCCAGCGCGGGATTGATGATATTGACGTTGATCCCGTACTGCCCCCACTCACGCGCGGCGGTGCGGGAAAGGGCACGGATCGCCTCCTTGGTGGCGTTGTAGCAGGTATTGCCCTCGAACCCGATCTGGCCCGAACTTGACGCAAAGTTGATGACCTTGCCCCAGCCGGCCTTCTTCATGTGCGGGAAGCAGGCCTTCATGAACCACAGGCTGGCCGTCGCGCCGGTGCGGAAAGTATATTCCCACTCGTCCTCGTCGGTATCCTCGCAGGCGACGAAGACGGTCGAGGGCTGGGGATCGGCCTCGGTGCCGAACCCTTGCGAATTGTTGACGAGGATATGGACGGTGCCGAAGGTTTCGACCGCCTTGTCGACGCAGGCCATGACCTCGTCCCGGTGCCCGACATCGCAGGCGACCCCAATCGCGGTCCCGCCGGCATCGACGATTTCCCGGGCCACGCGTTCGACCGTAGCGGGCGTGCGCGAAGCCACCACGACTTTAGCCCCGGCGGCGCCATAGGCGAGCGCGATAGCCCGTCCAATTCCGCGTCCCGCGCCAGTGACGATCGCAACCTTGTCCTGAAGAACCTTGCCTTCCATCGCTTCCCTTCCCATTGCTGCGCGGCATCGACGTGCCACGCTTGCTTTTCGTGCCGGTTTCAGGAGCAGATTGCTCTTGCCCTGTACTGGACGATACTATCCTATATTATAGTTTGGCGATCTACCCTATTGGCCCCGACAGCCGAGCAGGCCATAAAGAGGAGACACGACGATAGTGACGAAAAAAAAGGACATTTTGAGTGCCTGAGGTAGCTCTGGTCGATCGGATCGGCGAATATGCGACGGATCGCAGGGGCCGGAAACTGAGCAAAAATCGTCTGCTGCGACGTGCGATGATCATGCGCCAGACGCTCCTTCTTGTCGCAGAACGCGGGTACGATGCCGTCACTGTCGACGAACTGGCCGCAGCCGGCGGCGTCACCAAGAAGACGCTTTACGACATCTACGGCAGCAAACAGGCTCTGGTCGCGCAGGCGGTTGCCCTGCGCCTCGACACGCTGATCGGCAATTTCGAGGAGATGCTGTCGGGCGACGGGCTTGCCCGCCTGATCACCATTGTCGAACAGACCTGCCGCGCCGTGCTCGACACTCCCGAGCTGTCGCGCGCGCTGGCGCCACGGCTCGTCAGTTCCGCCGACGAATTCCACCTGACGGCCTTCTTCGAACGCCTCCACCGCCAGGCCATTGCCCAGATGAAGGCGGAGAAGCTCATTCAGCCCTGGGTCAACGTGGACTTCACCGCGCGCTCGATGATGTTCGACCAGATCGCGGTGCAGAACATGTGGGCTGGCGGCAATATCAGGGACGAAGACTATACGGGCTTCGCGCTGCTGGGCGCGCTGCGCATCGTCACGCCGCTGGCGCGTGCTTCGCTTCGCAAGGATCTCGTCGAAAATGTCCGCAAGCTCCAGTCCGAGCTGAGCTACGGACAGGAGCTTGCGGCAGAGAACTGACGGGCGGCGGGGCCCAAGGGAGGAGTAACCCCGCCTTGCGCCATCAGAATTCGATGCCGAACGAAGCGCCGAAGACGCGTGGCTCGCGCGGCACCGCGTAGTGCCAGAGGTTCGGGTAAGCTGCGACCGCAAAGGAGAACGAAGGCCCGCGATCATCCAGAACATTGCGCACGAAGCCCGTCACGCGCGCTTTGGCGCCCGTTTCATTCATCGGGAAGACCGCCGAGATGCTCAGATCGACGAGGTTCTGCGGATCGGACCGGACGCGCGGGTCATTGCGGGGCACAATGAACGGCACGTCGCTCGCCCCCTCCGTCAAGAGCTGACCGTAGAGCGCCGGATCGGGCGCGATCTGCTGGTCGTAAGCCGCGATGTAACGATAGCCCGCCGACAGGGTCACATCGACCTGCCCGACCGGAATCGTGTAGTCGCCATTGACCGAAACCGTCCATTTCGGGGCGAAGATCGGATCGACGGCCGAATAATCGAGCGGGCGCAGGAACACGCTGCCATCCGCCTGGGTTATCGGCTGGCCAATGATGAAGCCCTTGAACTTGCTGTCGGTATAACCGAGCGCCGCACGCAGGTTGAGGCGGTCGATCGGCTCGATGGCCAGATCCGCCTCGATGCCCTTGATCTTGGCCCCGGCGGCATTGACCACGATCGTCTCGTTGCCCTGGGCATTGGCCGCAGTGATGACGCTGCTTTGCTGGATGTCCTTGTAGTCGGTGTAGAAGGCGGCAACGTTGAAGGTCATCCGGCCGTCCCACCACTTGGTCTTGGCGCCCACTTCGAAGCTGTCGACCGTTTCGGGGTCGTAGGGCGTGCTGGCCGAGAACGGTGTGCCGGCGCGGCCGCTGAAACCACCGGAGCGATAGCCGCGCGACCAGGTGCCATAAAGCATGACCGCGTCATTCGGACGCCAGTCGAGCGTCACCTTTGGCGTGAACTTGCTCCAGCTTTCGCTGACCGGATCGGTCAGGATCAACGGGAAACGATAGCGCTTCCTGTCATGCGTATAGCGCCCGCCGCCCGAAAGACGGACAGTGTCGAGAAGCTGCCAGTTGAAATCGACAAAGCCCGCGTAGCTTTCCGAATGACCGATCGCGTGAATGCCACCCGCTGGCGCACCGAAGACAGTCGTCGTCTGGTCCAGCTCGTAATCGCTCTCGAAGTAATAGAGACCCGCAACATAGTCGAAGCCGTTGAACAGGTCGCCGGCGAAGCGCAGCTCCTGGCTGAACTGCTTGTAGGTCTGCGGGCGGTCGGCGATGAACAGGCCGTTGGTGCCGATGTCGAAAACGACATGCTCGCGGCTCTTGCGGTAGGACGTCACCGAGGTGATGTCGACCGGCCCGGTGTTCCAGTCCACATTGAGCGTGGCCGCCTTGGCCTTGTAAAAACCGGGAGAATCGATGCCCTTGTAGACGGTGTAGATGTCATCGGTCAGGTTGCCGCCGCAGGCGCCCGCTGGCACGAAATTGCAGAAGGCATCGCCCGGGATCATCGTCGAGCCCATGTAGGATTCGAACTTCTGGTCCTGCTTTTCGAGCGTCAGGATCATGTCCAGCGAGCTGTTCGGCCTGAAGCGGATCGCCGCACCGTAATTCTCGGTATTGCTCGCGCCCAGGTTCTGGCGGGTCAGGTAGTGCTTCTGGTAGCCATCGGTCTGCTGGTGGAACTCGAACAGCTTCACACCCAGCTTGTCTTCGATCAGGGGGACGTTCAGCACGCCCTTGAATCCGAAGGTCCCGTAGCTGGACACGCTTGCCTCGCCCTTGCCGCTGAAGGTCATTGTCGGCTTGGTGCGCTGGATGGTGATGACGCCGGCAATCGTGTTGCGGCCGAACAGGGTGCCTTGTGGACCGCGCAGGACTTCGATGGAATCGATGTCGAAGAAGTCGAGGTACTGACCGGTCGATGTGCCGATATAGACATCGTCGACATAGATGCCGACGGCCGGATCGAAGCTCTTTTCGACGTCGGCAAAGGCGATGCCGCGGATCGAAATGTTGGCGGCCGAAGAACCGGTCGGCTGCTGCGTGATCAGCAGGTTGGGCGCGGTGCCCTGCAGATCGCCGATATCGAGCGTGCCCTTGGCCTCGAGCTGGGCGGGCTGGATCGCAGTGATCGCCACAGGCGTATTCTGCAACGTTTCGCTGCGACGGCGCGCCGTCACGATTATGGCGCCCAGTTCCCCGCCTGTACTGGCTTCCGAGGTCTTCGCCTGATCCCCGGCTTGATCTTGCGCGGCGGCGGGCGCAGCCCATGCGATCGCCGCAAGGGCCGCTGCTCCCGAAAGGGTTGCACGGCGAGATTTCGAGATTGTGCCAATCATCATGCCACTCCTCTTCCCATGAATTTTCTATGTTCTTCGCCCGATCGTATGTGCCGGACCGTAGAACTCTAACGCAGTTTATTTTTGATTGCGATTGTGCAATTCATGCCAGCCACCGGAAACTTGCTCATCTATTCATTTCGATAGTGGAGCCGGACGGCATCTTGAGGTTCCATCACCTCTCGTGCGCGAATTATAAAATATAATATTTTCAGTCACTTAATTTTAAGTGCAAAAAGCGCCGGATCAACGCAAGAGGAGAGATTGATGTCTGGCAGCATTTATGACGAAGTCGAAAAGGTCATCGATTTCGAGTCTGCACGCGTCGGACCGCGTTCCGATTTTCCTCCCCTCCCCGAAATTCCGGGTGGCCGCTACACCAGCCCGGACTTCCACGATTTGGAACGCGAGCACGTGCTTTCGAAAAGCTGGGTCTGTGCCGGACGCGACGAGGACTTGCGCAAGCCGGGCGACTATCGCCTGTGGGACCGGCTAGGCGTGCCGCTGCTCCTGATCCGCGGGAAGGACGACAAGCTGCGGGCCTTCTACAATACGTGCCGCCACCGCGGCGCGCCGGTGGTGCGAGACAGCAGCGGCAACACCAGACTTTTGCGCTGTCAGTACCACAGCTGGTCCTACGGCCTCGACGGCAAGCTCAAGGGCGTTCCCGATGAGCGCGACTTTCCCTGCCTCAACAAGGCCGATCGCGGCCTGATCGAAGCCTCCTGCGACACCTGGGGCGGCTGGGTATTCGTCAATCTCGATCGCGACGCACAGCCCCTGATGGACTACCTGGGCCCTATCGTGTCCGAACTCGATTGCGTGGGGATGGAAAAGCTGCGCACCATCCACGTGCAGGACTACCCGATCGCCTGCAACTGGAAGGTGGCGATGGACGCCTTCCTGGAAGTCTATCACATCAACACCATCCACCCGACCAATGCCGGCATCATGCTGGACAGCAAGGCGGCCGCGATGGGACTGTTGGAAGGCGGCCATTCGCGCATGGCGACACGCAAGAGAATGAACGAGGGCCTCAACTTCGTGGAATTCGAGGGCGCGCCTGACATCCCCTCGATGCCGGACTTCTACCGCCTCAACAACGTCGCCTACATGATGTTCCCCAACCTGATCACGCCGGTCGAGCCCACCGGCTTTCCCATCCTGCTCTTCTGGCCGGACGGGGTCGGTCACTGCACGATGCAGGCTATCTACGTCGCGCCGGACTGGGGCGAAGGCGAGCGTCCCGCCTTCTGGGATCGCTTCCTGCCGATCTTCCACGATGTCCTGCAGGAAGACATGATGAACCTCGGCCCCATCCAGCGCAGCCTGGAATCCGGGGGCTTCACCGGCATGATGATCAATTACCAGGAGCGCCGGATCTACTGGTTCCACGAAGAAGTGGACCGGTGCATCGGCCCCGGACGCGTGCCTGCGGGGCTGGCGGTCGAACAACTTCTGGAACCTTTCGTCGAGCAGCCGCTCAGCGAAGCCGCGGAGTGAAGGGAATGGGCATGAAGCGCGCTTTTTTCCAACAGGCCTATTTCGTCCGCAGCATCGACGAGGCAGCCCGCAAGTGGTCCGACGCCTTCGGTGCCGGCCCCTTCTGCATGGTGCGCCATCACCACTGCGACGAGTTCACCTATCGCGGCACAGCCGAGGAGGCGGACGTTTCCTATGCTTTCGGCTACCTTGGCGACCAGATGATCCAGTTCATCGAACAGCACGACGACCATAACTCGATCTATCGCGACATGTTCGCCAAGGGCGAGGAAGGCTTTCACCATGTCGCCTATCTCGTGTCCGACTTTGCGGCGGAGCGCCAGCGCTGGCTCGACATGGGCTTCGAACTTGCGACCGAACTCTACGCTGACGAGGTGAACGCAGCCTACTTCGATACGCGCGCGCTCAATGGCGTGTTCACCGAAATCCACGGCGACCCGCCGCACATCATGGGCCTCTTCGCCCACTGGAAACGGCTGCACGACGCGCGCAATGCGGACACGCCCGCGAGTTACGAAATGGAAGACCTCTCCTTCTTCCAGCGCGCGCCGCTGCTGCCCAAGCACGAGCCCGCCAGGGCCTGACTCCGGCAAACCTGCACATTGGGCGCCGGGTACCGGACGCTTGGCCGTCCGGCACCCGGCGTTCGTCATGCGCAGCACTCGCGCAGCTTGACCGGGCCTGACGCTGCAGGCCGGGCAGACAATCTTGAACCTTGTGCTTTCCCTGCCTCGCCCTTATTGTATCCCAGGAATACACAAAGTTACTGCCCGGACCAATGGGGGCAGACCAACGCAAGAACACAAGACAAGTAACAGGAGCCTGCCTGATGTCAGAAACCGAAAACGAAGCCGATACCGTCACCTTCACCGTCGATCACGGCATCGCATGGGTCTATTTTTCACGTCCCGCGAAGCGCAACGCGATGAGCCCCAAGCTCAACCGCCGCATGATGGCGGTGCTGGATGAACTGGAGTTCCGCGAGGACGTGGGCGTGGTCGTATTGGGCGGCGAAGGCTCGGCGTGGTCGGCCGGCATGGATCTCAAGGAATACTTTCGCGAAACCGAAGCGAACGGCCTGCGCGGTGTGCGCAAGTCGCAGAGCGAGAGCTACGGCTGGTTCCGCCGCCTGCGCTGGTTCCAGAAGCCGACGATCGCGATGGTCAACGGTTGGTGCTTCGGTGGCGGTTTCGGCCCGCTCTTCGGGTGCGACCTGGCGATCACCGCCGACGAGGCGAAGTTCGGCCTTTCCGAAATCAACTGGGGCATCCTGCCAGGTGGCGGCGTGACCAAGGTCGTGGTCGACCTTCTGCCGATGCGCGATGCCATGTGGCTGACCCTGACCGGGGAACTGATCGACGGCAAGCAGGCCGCGGCGATGCGCCTCGTCAATGAGAGCGTGCCGCTGGACCGCCTCAAGGCGCGCACCGAGGACGTCGCGCGCATGCTGCTCGAAAAGAACCCGGTCACGCTCAAGTTCGCCAAGGATGCGGTGCGCCGCGTCGGGCTGATGACCTACGACGAAGCCGAAGATTATCTCGTGCGCATGCAGGAAGCCTGCAACTTCCATGACAAGACCGAAGGCCGCAAGGAAGGCATTCGCCAGTTCATCGACGAGAAGAGCTACAAGCCAGGCCTCGGCGCCTACGACAAGTCCCGGGCAGCGGCAGCGACCGAGGGCTGACGAACCTCTCTCCGGTCGGGACCTGGCGCACCATCCTCTCGCCAATTGGCCGCCAAACGGACCGGAACTGCGTCTTGGGCGGGACTTCGATCCCTGACCACATCCCGTCCGGCGCATACTGAAAGGCCCTGCCCGGCGATGCGGGCAGGGCCTATTATCTTGCGGTCCGGGGCAAAGGGGCCGCCTGGCGGATCAGCCCGAATTCAAAGCATCCAGTGCTACCACGCCTTCACCTTCGGGCAGCACCAACACGGGATTGAGGTCGATTTCCCTTAGCGCAGGCGACCCGCGCACGATCGCAGACAGCGCCTCCAGGGTGTGCGCCAGAACTTCGAGATCGGCGCGGGGCCATGGTCTCCACCAGCAACCCATCGAGGACCGCCGGCTGCGGAATGGCCAGAACCGCCGCATCGATTCCTTCCGGGAGAGCCGAAAGGTCAGGCACGCAGGGACGTGCGTCGATCTCACCGCGCTCGGGATTGACGAGGTGGATTTCGCCGGAGAACCCGCGCTGCTCGAGGTTCGTCAGCACCGATGCCCCCAGAGACCCCGGCCGGTCGGACGCGCCGACGATTGCCACGCTGCGCGGATTCATGAGCCGGTCGGTCCCGGCCCGGTCTAGCGCAAGTGACTGTAATTCTGCGGTCGTGGACATCTGCTTCTCCCAGTTGGGCCGTATTCCTCACCCACTATGTGACGGGACCACGCATATTGCATCCATGTGATACATAGTCCGCAAGACTGGGTCGCGCCCTCGCTAACCAGCCACCCGTGAAGGCGGGAGATCGATTTCGTGCAATCGGACAGGCTCAAGCCATCGCAGCCCTTGCCCTATATGTATCTCAGGCATACGTATAGAGGTGCCACACGGCCACAGAGTCAATGCCTTACGCTGACGGAGCGAAACTCTCCGTCCGTCAGGACGCCAATCCAAGGAGAGCGATCGTGAAAACCGATTTCAAGCTGCTGGTGAACGGAAAACTGATCGACGGTGTCTCAACCTTCGATGTCATCAATCCCGCAACCGAAGAAGCCTTCGCCCAGTGCCCGCGCGCCGACGAGGCGTTGCTCAATCAGGCTGTCGCGGCAGCCAAGGCGGCCTTCCCCGCCTGGTCGGCCCTCACCGCGGATGAACGCGGCGCCTACATCAACCGCCTTGCCGACGCCATCGAAGCGCGCATCGATGAATTCGCCCGTCTGCTCACCGCCGAACAGGGCAAGCCACTCGACCAGGCCACTTATGAGATTGGCGGCAGCATCTACACGCTACGCGCTTTCGCGGCGATGCGCCTGCCCGACCAGACCCTGCGCGATGAGAACGGCAATACCGTGATAGAACACCGTACGCCGCTTGGTGTCTGCGCTTCGATTACGCCCTGGAACTTCCCCGTGATCCTGCTGGCCAACAAGATTGGCCCGTGCCTGATCGCCGGCAACACCATGGTCTCCAAGCCAGCACCAACCACACCGCTCACCACCCTGCTGTTGGGTGAAGTCGCAGCCGGGATCCTGCCGCCCGGCGTCTTCAATGTCGTATGCGACCAGAACGAGCTCGGCCCGCTGATCACCGGCCATCCGGATATCGCCAAGGTCGCATTCACCGGTTCGACCGCGACGGGCAAGAAGGTCATGGCCTCGGCAGCGGAAGGCATAAAGCGCGTCACTCTGGAACTCGGCGGCAACGACGCCGCAATCGTGCTCGACGACGTGCCGGCCAAGATCGCCGCGCAGAAGGTCTATGCCGGGGCAATGGCCAATGCCGGCCAGATCTGCGTCGCAATCAAGCGCGCCTATGTGCCCGAAGCGATGTACGAAGAATTCTGCACGGAGATTGCCGGCCTCGCCGAAACGGCCGTGGTCGATGACGGGTCGAAGCAGGGATCGACCATCGGCCCGATCCAGAACCGCATGCAGTACGAAAAGGTCCGCGACCTGATCGAGGATGCCAAGACCCGAGGCCGGGTCATCGCTGGCGGCGAGATGCCGGATCGCAAGGGCTACTTCATCCCGCCCACGGTCGTTGCCGATCTCGACGAGGACGCACCGCTCGTGCGCGAGGAACAGTTCGGCCCGGTCCTGCCGGTCCTGAAGTATGCCGACATCGACGATGTCATCGCCCGCGCCAACGATTCCCCGTATGGCCTTGGCGGCACCGTCTGGGGCATGGATCAACAGCGGGCGTTGGACGTCGCGCGTCGCATCGATGCCGGTACGGTCTGGGTCAACCAGCACCTTGCGATCGATCCGAACATTCCGTTCCGCGGATCGAAGCAGTCCGGTCTGGGTTCCGAACACGGCCTTGCCGGCCTGATGGAGTACACCCAGGCGCATGTCATCAATGCCGTGCCCCTCGCCGCCGAACCGGCCTGAGCGGCAGTCTCAGTCGATTGATAACTGACGCAAGGGGATGGACCTGTCCGGCCCCTTCGCGCTTTTCGGCATTTCGCTGCACATTGTCTTGCCGAAAAGCGCCACTTCGCAAATGCGAATCTGTACACACTTGTGAATTCGTGGCAGGCAGGACCTCGAAAGAGGAGCTGCCTGATGACCATTGCCACCACCCATGTCGGAAGCCTGCCGCGCGGCGACGAACTGACCCCGCTGCTACTCGCGCGCGACAAGGGCGAACCTTACGACTCCGCCGAATTCGACCGTCTGGTGCAGGATGCCGTCGACGAAGCCGTGCGCCGGCAGGTGGCAAGCGGCGTCAGCTGGGTCAGCGACGGCGAACTCGGGAAGGTCGGCTATTCGACCTACATGATCGAACGTCTCGAAGGTTTCGGTGGCCACATCGACCGCAAGCCTGCCGCCGATCTCGCCGAGCACCCGGAGCTGTCCCGCAAGCTGTCCGCGATCATGGGCAGCCAGGAGTTCACCCGCGCCTCGTGCATTGGCCCCGTACGGCTGCGGACTCTCGACCCGCTGCACGAAGACACTCGCCGTTTCCGCCATGCGCTCGACAAGCACGGCCAAGGCGTGCGCGGCTTCCTGAACGCCGCCTCGCCCGGCCTCATCACCGCCTTCCAGGTCAACCGACACTACCCGAGCCACGAGGCCTATCTCGCCGATCTTGTCGACGCCATGCGCCCTGAGTACGAGGCCATCGTCGCTGCCGGTTTCGACCTTCAGCTCGATTGCCCCGACCTCGCGATGTCGCGCCATACCGGCTATCAGGACCAGGACGAAGACACGTTCCTGCGCACAGCCGCCGCCAATGTCGAGGCACTCAACGCGGCAACGGCCAACATCGCTCCCGAGCGGCTGCGCATGCACATCTGCTGGGGCAACTACGAAGGCCCGCACGACCACGACATTCCACTCGAGAAGGTTGTCGATACCGTGATCGCCGCGCGCCCCGCGACAGTGCTGTTCGAAGCCGCCAACCCGCGCCACGAGCACGAATGGACGGTATGGCGCGATGCCAGGCTGCCCGACTGGAAGGTACTGGCGCCCGGCCTGATCGACACCTGCTCCAACTATGTCGAACATCCCGAGCTCATCGCCCAGCGGATCGAACGTTTCGCCGCTTTCGTCGGCAAGGACCGAGTCGTGGCAAGCACCGATTGTGGCTTCGGCACATTCGCCGGCTACGGCAAGATCGATCCCGGCGTGACCTGGAAAAAGCTGCGCGCCTTGCGCGAGGGTGCCGACATCGCGGAGGCCCGCCTGTGAGCGAAGCGCTTTCGCCCGATGAGATCCGTGCGATCGAACATGACTGCGCAAAGCTGGTAGCCCGCTATGCCAACCGCAACGATGCCGCGGACTGGGAGGCGATAGCAGCACTTTATGCCCCCGATGGGCGCATGGCGCGTCCCACGGCGCCGGACGACTGGGTCACGGGACGCGACGCCATCTTGGCTGCTTTCAAGGCCCGTCCCCCGCGCGTTACCCGTCACATCTGTTCCAACGTCGTGATCACCGTTGTTGACGCGGACACCGCTCTGGGCGAGAGCGCAATGCTGCTCTTCACCGGCGAAGGCGCGCCAAAGGTCGGATCTTTCCTCGACCGGTTCGTGCGTTTGCCCGATGGCTGGCATTTTGCCGAAAGGCGCGGGTTACTGACGTTCTGAGGGGACAATGGCGATAGCGGGGGCACCGGCAAGCACTTCACCGACGGTCAAGTCGGCGATGCGTACGCTCGACATCATCGAATATGTCGTCGCCAATCCCGACGGCGTCGTGGCCCAGGAAATCGCACAGGCGCTTGCCATTCCCGTGAGCAGCCTGTCCTATCTGCTGGCGACGCTGGTGGAGCGCGACTATCTCTCGCGCACCGGGCGCCTCTATCAACCCGGCGCCGGGCTTGAACGCCTGCGCTCAAGCCCGCGCAAGCTGCCGCTGGTCGAGCGCGTGCGCCCACTGGTACGTTCGCTGCGGGTACGCTCCAACGAAACGGCGAGCTTCTTCCTCCAGCGCGACTGGTTTCTGGAAGCGGCGATCACAGAGACCGCAGAACATACGCTACGCTACTCGATCGGGGTCGGCACCCGCACGCCGCTGCATTGCCTTGCAGCGGGCAAGGCAATGCTCGCCGCGCTCGATGCGGAAACCCTCGATCGCTATTTCCGCGAATCCTCGCGTGAGCGTTATACGGGTGCGACTATCACCGAAGAGGTCGCGCTGCGCCGCGAGATCGACATGGCGCGAGAACTCGGCTTCGCGATAACCCGCGAGGAAATGACCCCCGGCATCTGCGGCGTGGGCACGGTCCTGCGTGAAGAAGGCAAACCGGTGGGATCGCTGGCCATTGCCATCCCGACCGTGCGCTGGTCGCCGAAAGTCGAAGAGGCGAGCTGCAAGGTGCTCATCTCCGTGGCCGAGAGCTTCTCCAGCTAGATTCCAAAAGCACGAAAGAGCCCGGGTCTGCTTCTGCAGGCGAATGCGCCGTGCAGACAGGGCTGCGTTACAGACAAGAAGACAGGGCCGGGACAATGCCCCGACCCTGTCTGACTATCCAGTCGATCCTGGCCTCCTGCGCGCCACCGATGAACGCGCCGGGGGCCGGTTTCGATCACCGGTGAAGTACGGCTTCAGCCAGCCGTCTTCGTACGCCAGCCTTCGGCGTAAGAGTCGCGGGCCACTTCCGAGTAGGGAACCGGTGCAACGGTTGCGCGGATCTCGGTCTGGACGTGGCGTTCGACGGTCGGCTTGCGGGTACCGCCGTTCGGCTCACCCCACAGCAGCGAAACCTGGGTGCCCGGCTCTGCTACCGATTCATCGACCATCGCCAGAGCGAGGAAACGGCCTTCGTTCTGGGTGTAACCGATCCAGGTCGACAGGCCGACCTGCTTGCCGTCCACCAGCACGCTGTCATATGGGTGCATCGCGTAGACTGCGCTCGGGAAGTCCATGTACTTGGCGCGATCGCCCTTGGTCAGCATCGAACTGATCACGCGCATCACGTCCTCGTTGTCGAGTGCGAGGGTGACCTTGCGACGCTTGGGCTGGTCCTTCATCTTTTCCAGCGCTTCGCGGCCGATGAAGTCATGGTCGAACTTGACCATGATGCCGTAACCCAGCTCCCAGGGGTTGAGGTAGTAGTCCTCGATGTTGTCGGAGACGAAGCTGCCGCCGATCGAGGTCATGCCGCCGTAGGACTTGGACGAGAGCCACTCGCGGTATTCGCGCATGGACTCGCCGGTGTAGATGGCCGGCAGAGGAGACGGGATCCAGCCCGATTCCAGGGTGTTCGAGCTGTAGGTGCGACCGCCCGAGGGAAGCAGCCCGAAGTCCGTGCCGGCTTCGAGCAGGGCGTTGCGCACGGTATCATAGTCCTTCCAGGGACCGAAAAGCTCGTAACCCGGCTGACCGGCCATGCCGTGGCGCAGAGCGCGCACTTCGACGCCGTTGATCCGGATCGGTGCCATGTGGAAGAACTTGAGATCGGGCGGGGTCTCGCCCATCGCCTTTTCCAGCACCTTCATGGCGTTCGGGCCCTGCAGCTGGAAGCGGTAGTTGCGGCGGTAGCCCTGCTGGTCCAGCGGACGTGCGGCGGTGCGCTCGTCGCGCTCGACCTTGACGTCCCACTTGCCCGAGGCCGCGTGGAATTCAACCCACTCGATCGTCGGCGCGCGACCGACCAGCTCGAACTTCTCTTCTTCAAGATAGAACAGGATAACGTCGCCGATGACGTAACCTTCCGGGGTGACCGGAGCGAACTGCTTGGCGCGGTTGGGGACGAAACCCTTGAAGCTGTTCGGGGCTAGGTAGGACAGCATCTTGAATGCGTCGGGGCCCGTCACCAGCAGGTCGACCATGTGGAAGCTCTGGTTGAAGAGGACCGCGGTCTCCGCCCACGCACGCTGTTCATCGCGCCAGTTCGAATATTCACCCGGAACGCCCGGATAGACGTTGGGGCCGGTCTGCTGATTGCGCAGGAAGTCGACCATGTCGCCCTTCTCTTCGATCAGCTGCTGGAGGCTCTTCTCAGTCATTATATTCTGCCTTTCAGTACTTTGGTCAGGTTCTTTTCAGGTTGCAGGTCCTTCGATGCGAGCCATTCGCGAATGGCCGCATTGAAAGCGGCGGGCCTTTCGGCAGGCGCCATGTGGCCGGCCTCCGGCACGATGGAGAGCGGGCAGTCGCCAATGGCTGCCGCAATCTCGCGGTGCTGTTCGACCGGCGACCAGGCATCGTCCGATCCAACGATCAGCGAAACCGGACAGGCGATTTCAGTGAGTACATCGGTGACGTCCGGACGGTTCAGCAGCGCCTCGATCTGCGCCTCGAACACATCCTGCCCCGCGTCCAGACACATCGCGCGCAGTTCGCCGAGAAGCACTTTGTCGCTGCGCATTGCGGGGCCGACCATCGGCGGCAACCAGTCATCGACGAGCGCGGCGAAGCCCTGCTCCCGCCCTAAATCGCGCAAGGCGTAACGCTTCTCGCGCTCACCCGGGCGCGGCGGGTGAATACCGGTATCGGCAAGCACCAGTCGCGTCACACGTTCGGGCGCCTTGCGCACGATCTCAAGTGCGATGCGCGCGCCCATCGAGTGCCCAAGGACGGCGCAGCGCGAAGGCATCCGTTCCAGCGCGTAATCGGCCATCGCGCCGATGCGATCCGCACCGCCATAGAAGCCGTCGATGCTCTTGCTTCCGGCGAATTCCGCAAGCTGCCCGGCAAACATACGTCCATCGCACAAGAGCCCCGGCAGGATCACGAGGGTTTCGGCTTCGGATTCGATGTTTGAATTCGCATTCATGAATTTTCATCTATCCGAATCTTATTCGAGGCGCTAGAGAGAATTCAGCAATCGGTTCTCGAAAAGCCCATCCCCATTTCCGGCTCGCCGAAATGCGGACAGGTTGGGCGCGGGGGAGAAGGAAGTGAACATGACCACCCCAATCATCCATCCGAACTGGGCACGCCCGCCGCTCAACATGGTCGACGGCTATTCGCTGGAGATCACGGCCAAGGACGTGGAGAGCCTGCGCGCTGCCGCGCCCGGGATCCTGCCTGACACCCCGATAGCCCTGACCTTTCTGCCGGGAGAGGATTTCGATGCCCGCGTCGCTGCGGCACGCACGGTGCGCGAACTCGGATTCGAGCCGATGCCCCACTTTTCCGCACGGCGCATTACCTCGCGCGATGAGTTCGAGCGCTACCTCGCGGCCGTGACCCGCGAAGCCGGCGTAAAGCGCAGTTTCGTCATCGCCGGCGATCCTTCCGAACCCGAAGGTCCCTTTGCCGACAGTGCCGCCCTGATCGCCACCGGCGAATTCGAGCGGAACGGAATTACGGCCATCGGCATTGGCGGCCACCCCGAAGGGCATCCCAACATGTCGAACGAGGAATGCTGGCAGGTCCTCGAGGACAAGTGCAAGGCCATTGCCGCGCGCGGCATGGCCCCATTGATCGTCACCCAGTTCGCCTTCGACGCCGACGCGGTGCTCTCCTGGCTCAAGGAACTGCGTGAGCGCGGCATCGAAGCACCGGTGCGCCTGGGCGTCCCCGGCCCGGCGGGTATCAAGACACTGATGCGCTTCGCGGCGCGCTGCGGCGTCGGTGCTTCGGCCTCCGTCATGGCAAAGTACGGCATTTCCATCACCAGGCTCATCGGATCGGCCGGTCCGGACAAGCTGGTGAAAGCGCTCGAACAGGGACTGGGCAAGGAGCACGGCCCCGTCCGCCTGCACTTCTACCCCTTCGGCGGCCTCGAAAAGACGGTCGCATGGATCAACGAGTTCGCGCGCAAGAACTGACGCGGCACTCCATAAAGAGAGGAACCTTCTGAGGTGTCTGAGATCTACACCCTGCGCCTGCAATGCAACGACGCGCCCGGACTTGTCGCCAAGGTCGCGACTTATCTTGCCGAACGCGGCTGCAACATCGTGGACGCCCAGGAATTTCACGACCGGCCCGCGGGTCGTTTCTTCATGCGTGTCGAGTTCGAGCCCGGAAAACCCGGTTCTCTGGACGCGCTTAAAGCCGGCTTCGTACCGATTGCCGAGGCCGCGGGTATGGATTGGAGCCTGCGCGACAAGGCGCGACCCAAGAAGGTCATGCTCATGGTTTCCAAGTGGGACCATTGCCTGGGCGACCTGCTCTACCGTCAGCGTATCGGTGAACTGCCGATGGACGTGGTCGGCATCATTTCGAACCATCCGCGCGAAGTCCTGCATACTTCGCTGATCAATGGCCTGCCCTACACGCACTTGCCGGTCACCAAGGAGACCAAGCCGCAACAGGAAGCGCAGATCCGCGAACTGGTTGAAGAGAGCGGCGCGGAACTGGTGGTTCTGGCACGCTACATGCAGATCCTCTCGGACGAGATGGCAGGGTTCCTCTCCGGCCGCTGCATCAATATCCATCACTCCTTCCTGCCCGGATTCAAGGGGGCCAAGCCCTATCACCAGGCATTCGACCGCGGCGTGAAGATGATCGGTGCGACCGCTCATTACGTGACCGCCGATCTCGACGAAGGCCCGATCATCCATCAGGATGTGGAGTCCATCAGCCACGCCGACATGCCCGAGGAACTGGTACGCCGGGGCCGCGACATCGAACGGCGCGTTCTCGCCGAAGCGGTTCGTCTGCACCTCGACGACCGGGTCTTCGCCAATGGCGCCCGCACCGTCGTATTCCGCGACTAGGCTGCATCAGCAGCGAAAGGACAGTTTCCATGCGCGAAGCGACAGACATCGCCACATATCTGGCGGACCTTGAGGACATTCCCGGCACGCAAGTATTCACTGCGCAGCGTGCCCGCCAGGGCTATCACCTCAACCAGTGCGCCATGAGCCTGATGAAGCCGGAGAACCGCGAACGGTTCAAGGCAGACGAGCGGGCCTACATCGATGAATGGCCGATGAGCGAAGAGCAGAAAGAGGCCCTGCTTGCCCGCGATTACAACCGACTGCTCAATCTGGGCGGCAATATCTACTTTCTCGCCAAGGTCTTCTCCACCGACGGCATCAGCGTTGTCCAGGGCGTTTCGACGATGACCGGCATGAGCGTCGAGGAATACCAGGCGATGATGATGGCAGGCGGGCGCTCCCCTGTGGGGCAGCGCTCGATCCGGGAGAACAACTGATGGCACGCATTACCCACGGCATTGGCTGCAGCCACATTCCGGTGCTCGGTTATGCCCATGATCACGGCAAGGACGGCGACGACTACTTCAAGCCAGCCTTCGCCGGGTTCGACTGGACCCGCGAATGGATCACGGCACCGGACAGCCGTCCGGATGTCGTCATCCTGGTCTACAACGACCATGCCAGCGCCTTCGACATGAAAGTCATCCCGACTTTCGCCATCGGCTGCGGCGAAAGCTTCACTCCGGCCGACGAAGGCTTCGGTCCGCGTCCCGTGCCGGTGGTCGAAGGGCACCCCGACCTAGCCTGGCACATCGCGCAGAGCCTCGTCCTCGACGAGTTCGACACGACCATCATCAATGAGATGGAAGTGGACCACGGCCTGACCGTGCCGCTCACGATGATGTTCGGCGATGTCGAGAAATGGCCCGTGAAAGTGATCCCGCTGGCCGTCAATGTCGTGACCTATCCGCCGCCATCGGGCAATCGCTGCTGGGCGCTGGGTGAAGCGATCTCGCGCGCGGTTTCAAGTTTCCCTCAAGACCTCAAGGTCCAGATCTGGGGCACGGGCGGCATGAGCCACCAGTTGCAGGGGCCGCGCGCCGGCCTGATCAACAAGGAATGGGACAACCGCTTTCTCGACGGACTGACCGGGGAAGGACAGGACCTGCGCCATGTCCCCCACATCGAGTACCTGCGCGAGACCGGCTCGGAAGGGATCGAAATGGTCATGTGGCTGATCATGCGCGGCGCCCTTGGCAAGAGCACCCGGGCCCTGCATCGCCATTACCACGTGCCGGTCAGCAATACGGCCCTCGGCCACATTGTCCTCGAACCCGTCGATCCTACGGTGCCGCCTAGCCGCACCCTCGAAGGCGGCAGCCCGATCGCGCAGAAGATGATCGCCTGATCGATCGACCTGCTCGGCTGCTCCTTCACGAAAGACTATGGTGGCCGTGCGACGAACACCCGGATGAACGGACATCTGGCAGCCGTGCGCCGCCAGATGTCCGTTCCTGTTTGCAGGCCAGAAGGGCTTGGAACTTCTTAACTGTAGGGCATTGCCATAACGGGAAGAAATGAGGGCGCTGTTGCCCAGAGATCCGGCTCACGCACTTCTCCCGCAAAGCGCGCCTTGGCGAGGCATTCCTCCCATTCAAGGGCAGGCACACTATCGGCAACGATGCCGCAACCGACATCAAGACGTCCGCTGTAGCCCTCGCCGGCGCCGGTCACGTCCATGGTCCTGATCGCGACGTTGAACATTGCCCGGTTCTTGCCGAGAACGCCGAGGGCCCCCGTGTAGAGGCCGCGACCGAAGGTTTCGACGCGCGCGATGACTTCGCTGGCCCTGATCTTCGGTGCCCCAACGATCGATCCGCAGGGAAAAAGCGCCTTGAGGATGTCCATGGCTCCGACGCCCGCTCTCACGCGGCTGCGCACCGTCGATGTCATCTGCCAGACCGATGGATACCCCTCGATATCGAAGAGCGCCGGGCAGCGCACGCTACCCGGCTCGCTCACGCGCGACATGTCGTTGCGCAGGAGATCGAGGATCATCAGGTTCTCGGCGCGGTCCTTGGGACTGCCAAGCAGTTCGTCATGCAATTGCCGATCCCGAACCGGATCAAGATGGCGCGGCCGTGTGCCTTTCATCGGTCGGGCCTGCAGCTGATTTCCTTCAAACCGAAAGAAGAGTTCGGGCGAAAAGGACAGCACATGGCGCTCTCCAGTGGCGATCATGGCACCCAGCGGCGCCTTTGCGCGTGAACGAATGCGGCAATAGGTCGCCAGCGGATCGCGCAATGCCGTGCGCGTGGGGAACGTCAGGTTGGCCTGGTAGATCTCGCCAGACGCGATACTTTCGAGCACAGAGCGGGCACCTGCCTCAAAGTCGCGCTGCGTTACCAGCGATTCCAGCCGTGTTCCGCCCGCGAGGGGACATTCATGCAAGGATGCACCGAGCGGCAACGGGCCAGAGGTTTGCCGGCCAAATACGCCGAACCAGAGCAAAGGTGCGGGTCTGCCGGATGATTCAACGAAGTCGGCGCGGACCGCGAAACGATCGAAGGCAGGCGCTGCGCCGTAGGAGAGGAACCCTGCCAGGGTCCTTCCCCGGGCAATCAGCGCGTCGATCCGTAAAAGGGCGCTTTCGACCTGATCGATCCGGTCGCAGAACACTTCCTCCTCCAGGTCGGTGAGAATCGTCGCCTTGTCCCTGGCCTGATCGTCGAGCAGGACGAAGGGGCGGCCAAGCCCGAATTCCGTCAGTAGAGTGTGCTGAATATCCGCGACCTGCCCCGCCCCGATGGACCATCCTTCGGGGTAGGTCCGGCCGCTCAGGTCCACCGCACCACCCGCGTCGAGGCCAGACCGTTGAGAAGGGCAGCCGGCTTCTGAACGCAAACCTCGACCCGTACGACGAGATCGCTTTCAAGGCACCGTTCGGCCAATCTCGCCGCGAACGTCTCGATAAGGCAGATTCGCTCACAGGCGAGGTCCTGCGCATGTTCGACTATCCGGTTGTAATCGATCGTCTCTGTCAGGATGTCCTCACGCGGAGTGACGATGTCGGCAACGACGCCAATAATCAATGTCTGCTTGCGACCGATCTCATGCGAATGCACGCCAATATCGGCGGCGACACGCAAGTCGTTGACCGCAATTTGCGAAACGCAGTTCAGGCCTGCGTCCTTTCCGATGCTTGTCAGATCCATTTGCAGGTTCATCTTCACCCCTTTCTCCGGCACTTCGATCCGTCAGACTGAAAGCCTGTGCCGCGCTTCACCGAGGCTCAGAGCAGCGGCCTTAGCCGTATTCGACAGGAGGCAGGCAATCGTCATCGGACCGACTCCGCCCGGCACCGGAGTGACCGCACGCGCATGCTGCACTTCATCGAAAGCGACATCGCCCATGAGGCCGGTCGTACCATCGGGAAGGGCAACGCGCGTGATACCGACATCGATGATGACCGCGCCTTCCTTGACCCAGAAGCCCTTTACCAGTCCCGGCGCACCGGCAGCTGCCACGACAATGTCAGCCTTGCGCACGATCTCCGACAGACCCCGCGTCTCGATGTGGGTGACAGTAACGGTAGCCTCGCGCTCCAGCAGCAACATCGCCACCGGCTTGCCGACGATGTTGGACTTGCCGATCACCACCGCATCGAGCCCACGGTAGTCGGAGATGACGGTGTCGAGCAACATCATGACACCCAAGGGCGTGCATGGGACAAGCCCGCCGGTCCCGGTCGAAAGCCGACCGACGTTGACCGGATGAAACCCGTCAACATCCTTGTCCGGTGTGATCGCGTCGAGCACGAGGCCCGCATCGATGTGATCCGGAAGCGGCAATTGGACGAGAATTCCATGGACGGTCGGATCGCTATTAAGGTCTTCGATCAGGGCAAGCAGATCCGCTTCATCCGTCGCGGCCGGAAGTCGATGTTCGGTCGAACGCATGCCGACCTTACGGCATTCGCGGACCTTGCGCCCGACATAGACTTCGCTGGCCGGGTCATTGCCCACCAGAACGACCGCCAGCCCAGGCGCCTGGCCCAGCCTTTCGGTCAGTCCCCTCACCGTCTCTGCGGTCTGCTCCGAAACGCTGCGTGCGAGCGCCTTGCCGTCGATCAGCGCGCTCACTGTTCGCTCGCCGGCGCGAGATTACCTTCGGTCTTGCGATCGGGATTACGGGCGTGCGGAACCCCAGTTCGGACGATCTTCATTGTTTCCTCTCGCCAATCGCGAATGTCAGGCCCAGTGCGTCGCTATAAGACCTTTTTTCCAATATACGAATTTTCATGTCTATGAAATAGAGACCTTGATAATTCTGCGCGACGCGCTCAGCATCGCGGGGCGAGGACGCAAACCGCTCATCTTGACGCCGCGGCGGCGAATGGTCATCGTTCGATGCAAACGACGCAAAGCGTCTCAGGGTGGGGCTCGAAACTCATTGCAAGTTGAAGACAATAGCCGGTCCGACGAGACTGACCTCGACAATTCCTTCGGTTATCAACTCAAGATGCTCCAGGTCGATGTCGATGCGCGCGCACGCGAAGCACTCGCGGAATTCGACATTTCGCCAGCCAGGGTCACGGCGATGATCGTGATCAACAAGAATGCCGGCTGCACCCAGACTGCGCTGGGCGAGGCGCTGTCGATCAATCGCGCCAGTGCCATGAAACTGGTCAATATCCTCGAGGCTCGTGGGTTCGTAACACGAGCGGCAGCGCCCGATTCCCGGGCCAATGCACTCTACCTCACGAGGCTCGGCGATGCGACGCTGCGCAAGATGACTGCAGCTCTGGAAGAAGCCGACCGTGATGTCCTCTCCCCGTTGAGCCCAGCGGAACAGGAAGTTTTCCGCGCGTACATGCAACGCGTCCGCAAGGGTCTCGCCGACTGCCGCAGGGGGACTAACGAGAGCTCTGACGAAGGCTGACGCCCCGGACAGGCAGGATGACCGGGGCGTGCCACCACCACAGATCGGACACTGCCAAAGGCTGGTGGGTGCTCCGTCGAGCAGGATGGTTTTGGTTTCGACGAAGGCGTTCAGGCCTTCCGGCCCACCTTCGCGACCGTTGTCCCGTCCTCCGCCTGCTTCAGTATGAAGGCGATCTGCTGCTCACTGAACCTGGACTTCTTCATGCCGCGAATCTCCTGACTGGCACTGGCCAAACCTAACCGGGAAATTCTCAGAATGTTCGGACCAGTTTGCCGGGCCCAGGTCAGTCGCCATTGTACAATGAGGGCAAGATCTATCACTAACGGTCGTGATTATATTGACAGTGCTGCAAACCTATGCGCTAGGCTGGCTGGAAGCGAGAAACCACGCAGCGGACCGGCCATGACGCAAGACATTCCCGAGATTGAGCCGGATGAGGCAACGGGTACCCATGCGGATATCCTGCATCGTCTGCTCAAGCTCTCGAACAAGCTGCTCGCGCCTTTCTCGATGCACCTCGAGCAGCAGTACAAGATCAGCGTCAACGAGTTTCGGCTGCTCATGTTGATCGGCCGCTATCCCGGCTGCGCCAGCCACGAACTTGCGGACATGACCGGAGTGAGCGCAATGAGCGTCTCTCGTGCCGTCTTCGCGCTGGAACGCAACGACCGTATCCGCGTCGAACGCGACCCGCAGAACAAGCGGCGCAAACGCCTGACCCTGACCGAAGAGGGCGAACGGCTGTTCCGGATCATGGAGCCGCAGAGCGGCCAGGTCGCGGACTATCTCATGTCCAATCTGCTGCCCCACGAAGTCGCCATGTTCGACCACATTCTCAAGATCCTGATCGACACGCTGGAGGCAACCGACGAGGATGGCAATTCGCTGTTCCTCGAACGCACCCGCCCGCAGGAAAATGGCGAATAGCAGCCCTCCCCCGCTCGCGGATAGCTGGCCTTAGCCCGGCATATTGGTCCGGCCATTGCGGGCATGAACTGCCAAATCGGCCTCAACTGCAGATCAATGCTGCCCTCACCGTCCGTAGTTGGGGGGGGAATGTTCGCCCCCATCTGGATAGGTACCACTGTGCGCGTTCAACTCTAGCCGCTCAGCCGCTCCAAGGCCGGCGCCTCAGGAAGGCTGCTCGGTCGTGATGCCCGCCAGCGAGGATCCGAGGGAAGCCGGACCTGACTATCAGCGAGCAGGTCGCTTCGGCACAAAGTTTAGCGCACGATTGCGCGGATCACAGGATCGGCCTGCATGGGGGTAGCGTCAGGAGTTAGAGGGAATCACGATGTCGCCCTTGCATAACGTTCGCGCTTGGCGGCAACGGCACGGCGCGCTTCCTCGACCGCGCGCTCTTCTGTCGCGAATAGCAGGCTGTCGAGTACAGTGGAAAGATGCGCGCGCATCGACGCCCGCGCTGCGCGGGGATCGCGGGCACGCAGTGCATCGAGCACGGCAGTGTGCTCATCGACGACAGGCTTGATGTTGGCGCTGCGGGCCTTTTCGTGAAGCAGCGAGGCTTCGGGCGACGTGGCCCGCAAATTCCACAAGCGTTCCACGATCTCGATCAGCGCTGCATTGCGAGTAGCCGCTGCGATCGCGACATGGAATTGACGATCGGCCCTTTCAGTGCCTTTGGGATCCAGGTTTTCCCGCGCAATCTCCTCCACCAGTCGCTCAAGCCCGGCAAGTTCCTCATCGGTGATCTGAGCGGCGGCGAGCGCGGCGCATTCGGCTTCGACCAACAGCCGGGCTTCGGTAAGTTCGAAAGCGGAGATATTGAAACCTGGCTTCTCTTCGTCGCCCGGCAGCCGCACCACATATGCGCCCGAACCTACCCGCACTTCGACCAGACCCTGAACCTCGAGCGCGATGATCGCCTCGCGCACAGTGGGACGACTGACGTTGTGGAGCGCAGACAGCTCTCGCTCGGCAGGAAGACGGTCACCGACGCGGTATTTCCCTTGCGCCAGATCGACGAGTAGTTCGCGAGCAAGATCCTGATAGAGTCGCTCTTTCACACCGTCCGACATCGCTTTTTCGTCTTCCTTACCAATTGAAGAATTATGACAGACCAATAAAACAAGGTCAATCCAACATAGGGACCTTTGCAGATATTTGCGAGCAGGCACCGCATATAACGTATGCCTGCGACATCGCCATCTGCCGGAGCCTCAATGGCATGACCCCGAAAACCGCGCCCCACCTATGCACAAAAGGAATGGACGGCGCTACGCGAAATGGGTGCATACTTGAGGCAAGCCTCCAGCTTCGTGCGCGCGTCCGCATCGGTCGACGGCACATCGATGGGCTTCAGAACGAAGATTATTGCAACCAAGTAAGTCGCCATCTCCGTCTTTGTCGGCAAGCACGGATTTACGCAGGTCCTCGAACCTTCCCTTAGGCTAGCAGAACGCACCCTTTGCGAGCTTGAAATGCCTGCAGGATGGGACGTCAGTGAACGATCTGGCGATTTTCAACGCAACGGTAAACCAAGTGGCTTGACTGGTCTTACCAAAACAATCTAATCGGCTAGTCAACCGTATCAAGGTTCTTAGGGAGATGAGTTCGTGAGGCATTCTGCAATTCTTGGCGTGACAACTGGGCGTCACGCCATCGTGGCCGGCTCACTGGCTGGATTACTGGTCGCCGCACCCGCGCTCGCGCAGGACTTGAATTCGGCTGATGCAGCCGATGTGGCCCAGGATGCCGGCGTCATCATCGTCACCGCACAAAAGCGCACGCAAGACATTCTTCAAGTCCCGGCCGCCGTCTCGGCAATCAGCGAAAAGACGCTCGATGCGGCGCAGGTCAAGGATTTCACCGACATCACCAATGTCGCCCCGTCGGTTACGGTGGCCAGCGCGGGCAACTCGGCTTCGTCGACCGTGTCGCTGCGCGGCGTCGGCACGCTGTCGTTCTCCACCAGCGTCGAGCCGTCGGTTTCGATCGTTGTGGATGACGTCGCCCTGCTTCAGCAGGGTCAGGCATTCGGCAAGCTCAATGACATTGCCCGTATCGAAGTGCTGCGCGGACCGCAGGATTCGCTATTCGGCAAGAACGCTTCAGCTGGCGTGATCAACATCGTGACCAAGGATCCGACGAGCACGTTGAGTGGCTTTGTCGAAGGCTTGATGACCGACGACAACGAAGTGCGCGTGAACGGCAACCTGTCCGGTCCCATCGGTGACAGCGCAGGCTTCCGCGTCAACGCCTTCTACGGCGATCGCAAGGGCTATATTCGCAACCTGACCAACAACTCCTGGCTCAACGGCGAGGAAAGCTACGGTTTCCGCGGCAAGGTCAACTACGACAGCGGCATTCTGTCTGTCCAGCTGATCGGTGACTACAGCAACACCAAGTCGAGCGGCAACCAGCCGACCTACTACTACGTCGCTCCCGGCACTCTTCAGAACGGTCGCCCGATTAATTTGGGCGGGGTCGTCCCCGGCATGGCCAACACCGAAGTCACGGTGAACGATGACCAGCTTTCGAATACGGAACAGTGGATGGCATCGGCCAAGATCGGACTCGATCTCGGTTTTGCTTCGCTGACCTCGATCAGCAGTTACCAGGACTGGAAGCTGGACACCACGACGGACCTCGACTTCACCCCATCATTCGTCATCCGCCAGGGCGGCCCGTACCATGCGAAGCAGTACGCGCAGGAACTGCGCCTGACTTCGGCCGATACCGGTTCGTTCGACTACCTTGTGGGTCTCTATTACGCGGACGGCGAGACGGATCGCCAGTTCGCGCGCGATACCGCTTCGTTCCTGACTTTCCTGCGCCGCAACTGGGATTCGACCGCTTCGACGCGGACGCTGGCGGCCTTCGCGCAGCTCGGCTACGATCTCTCGGAACAGACCAAACTGACCGTCGGCGGACGCATCAACAACGAGAAGGTAGGTGTCTTCTACCGCGACAACATCCCGGCCACCCCGATTGTCTACGAGGGGCAGGCGAAAGATACCGCCGTCACGGGTAAAGCGTCATTGCAGCACTTCATCACCGACGAACTGATGACCTATGCCTCGATTGCGACCGGTTACAAGGGTCAGGCCTACGACATCTCGTCCGGGTTCAACCAGTCGCGCATCGACAACCTGGTGAAGCCGGAAAACTCGGTTGCTTACGAAGTCGGCGTAAAGGGCCGGTTCTGGGATAATCGCGGCTCGTTCGGCCTCACCGGCTTCTGGACCGATTACGACGACTTCCAGGCCCAGAATGTCGAATTCGTGGGAGGCGCAATCCAGCCGGTTCTTCGCAATGTCGGCAAGTTGCGCACCAAGGGTATCGAGTTCGAAGGAACGTTGCGCCCCGTGGACGGCCTCTCGCTTTTTGCATCGGCAGCCTATGTCGATGCGAAGATCCGCAAGTTCCCGAACGCGACCTGCTATCCGGGCCAGACGGCTGCTCAAGGCTGCGTCGGCGGTTCGCAGGATCTTGCCGGCGCCGGCTTGGCCAACTCGCCGAAGTTCAAGTACAACATCGGCGGCAACTTCGAAACGCCGCTGGGCAATTCGCCCATCAGCGTCTTCACTTCGGCCAACTATGTCTGGCAGGACGACGTGAACTTCGCGCTCGACGGCAACCCGCTGACCGTGCAAAAAGCTTACGGCATCGCCAATGCCACCATCGGCCTGCGCGAAACCGAGAACCGCAACTGGGAAGTCTCGCTGTTCGTCAACAACCTGTTCGACAAGTCCTATGCCGCGGTGCTGACCGACTATTCGGACAATGGCTATACCGGCACGGCGATCGTGCAGCAGGTGCCCCGCAATTACAGCCGCTATGTCGGCATCAAGTTGCGCTTCGGATTTGGCGGCGACCGCTAACGCCGTCCGGCAACCTGAAAGTCCCCGGGGTCGGCGCAATCGCGCCGGCCCCTTTTCTTATGCAATAGGCCGGGCCTTGGCCAGCGGCTCCAGCGCGCCGCGGGTCTTCACGCACAATGCTGGCAAAAATTCGTTCTGAAAGAGGCTGTGTCCTGTGATCGGCACTGCCTCGCCCCAACCGCGATGGCGATCGCACCAGCCAAATGGCCCGCACGTTCCATTCCAATGGAAGCAGCGCAGCAATAGCCGTTGGCACAATGAACCTGGCGGCGCGACAGACCGGAAATTGTCCGACTTCAGTCCGTCATTACGGATAACGGCCCGGGTTCTCATGTCGTCGACCTAGGCGGCCCCACAAGCGATAACGTTACGTCTGCGGGGGGTGTGCCGCGGAAGGAGAAGCGCCGTTACCGAATTTCGGCATCGGTGGATCAGGCGGGACCTCGCGTGAATCCCGTTCAATGGGCGGAACGCCGGTGGTCGATATATACCGATCCAACAGCCTGCGCGTGAGCGCGTCGCGCGTCCCGGCATATCGGCGATCATCGATCAGGTTAACGAGCTCCGCGGGATCCTTCTTGCGGTCGTAAAGCTCGGATTGGCCTTTCGGGCGCGAAATGAGCTTGTAGGCCGGAGTGGTGATCGCCGCCGCGCGCGTAACGGTCTGTGGGAAGTCGTTCTGGACTTCGTGCTTGGCCGTGTAGAGATTCGGCGGCCCTTCCATCCGGGGCTCGAATGCTTGCGGCTCGAAGATGTCGTAGCCGGATTCGGTGAAAGCAGCGCGTTCGGGATCCCCTGCAGCTCCGCCGAGTTGGGGCAGCAGGCTGCGGGCGAAGATCGCCTGCTTCGGCTTCACCGCGCCAAGATCGAGGAAGGTCGGCATGATGTCGAACAGCTCGGTCATCTCGGGAACGACATGACCTTGCGCACCGCCCGGCATGCGGATCACCAGTGGCACCCGCGTCAGGCAGCTTTCCAGCCCGCCAGGCCACTTCTCGACCATTCCGTAGTCCCCTGCGTAATCGCCATGATCCGAACTTGCGACGAGAACGGTATCACTGGCGCGCCCGGTTCGTTCGAGTGCTTCCATCAATTGCCCAAGCAGCCAATCGGCATAGCTCACCTGCCCGTAATAAGTGGCACGCACACGCCGGAACACAGCATCGCCAACTTCGTCGAGGTGATAGGCCTTCCTGACGGCTTCCTGATACTCCGGCTTTTTCGCCAGCCCGGGAGGAGCCAGATCGGGTAGGTCACCGGGCTTGTACATGTCGGCAAAGCCCTGAGGCGCAAAGTAAGGCGGGTGCGGCGAACCGATCGCCAGGAAAATGCAGAATGGCCGCTCCTGCTCACGCCGCTCCAGAATCTTTAGGGCCGACTGCAACAACCTGTAATCGTTCGTCTGGCGTGGATCGGGCTTGGCATCGATGAGCATCGTATTCGGGGCATCAAGATCGAACGGAGTATTCCCTCCCCCGCCTTGCCACGGAAAATCCAGCCAGTTCGTCAGACTCAGCGGGAAGCTTGCCTCCGCCAAGGCGTCATTCTTGCCGATCAGATATGTGTCGTAACCCGATTCCTTGAGATAGCGCAGCATGTTCGGTTCATCGGGCCTGATGAAGTAGTAGAGGCTACGATGCCCGGTGTTGGCCACGGGCAGCCCGGTCAAGAGGCTGCATCGCGAAGCACCGCAGACCGGGTACTGGACATGACAGTCCGCAAAGCGTGTCCCCTGTCGTGCAAGGAGATCGAAATTGGGCGTCTTGCAGACCGGGTTGCCATAGCTCGACAGGGCGTCAGCCCGGCATTCGTCCGTCATGAACAGGATCAGATTGGGGCGCGATCCGGCGGTCGGGCGTACTGCCTGAGCCAGCACCTTGGGGGCACCGAAGATCGCAGATGCGCCCGCGATCCCAGCAATCCCATCGCGAATGACCGACCGACGGTCGACCTTGCGTGCCGACATTCTCTCTTCCAATCCAATATCAGATTTTTGGCCTGGCCAATCTGGGCAGATGTGCGCTAGAGTCAATAGCGAACGACGAAATTTCCGGGTCGTAATGCTCAGGTTGGAGACCCATGCGATGCGCGCCAGACACCTCGCCACAATTCTCGCAGGGCTAATCTTAGGGTCCACTGCCGTCTCGGCCAAACCTGCAATCGACCCGGCGCCTGCAGCGATCGTGCGCACACAGAGCGGCGCGCTGTCCGGCAAGGACCGCCCGTCAGGCATTCGCACGTATCTGGGCATACCCTATGCAGCAGCGCCGGTGCGTGACTTGCGCTGGCGCGCGCCCCAGCCCGCTCCTGTCTGGTCAGGCATTCGATCGGCTGCGGAATTCGGTCCCCAGTGCTTCCAACCCCTGCGCAATGCAACAGCGAACTCGTATGCCGGTGCGGAAACGATGTCCGAGGACTGCCTTTATCTCAACGTGTGGACCAAACCCGGGACCAAAAAAGCACCGGTCATTGTCTACATTCATGGCGGGGCATTCTACACCGGTGCCGGGAGCTTTCCGATCTACGATGGCGAAACCATCGCTGAGCACGGAGCGGTTTTCGTCAACCTCAATTACCGCGTAGGACCGCTCGGCTTCCTTGCCCTTCCCGAACTCAGCGCTGAGTCCGCGCACGGCGCATCGGGAAACTATGGCCTTCTTGACCAGATCGCCGCGCTTCAGTGGATCAAGCGCAACATATCGGAATTCGGCGGTGATCCAGACAACATCATGATCGTCGGCCAATCGGCGGGTTCGATGTCCGTACTCACGCTTCAGGCCAGCCCGCTGGCCAAGGGACTGTTCCAGCGTGCAGTCGGTATGAGCGGGGCGATGATCGCAGGAGCGATCACCATGCCGTCACTCGCCGAGGCCGAAGAAGCGGGAAGCAAGCTCGAGGGGGTCTGGAAGGCGGCCAACCTGTTACAGTTGCGGGCAATGCCCGCTGATCGCCTCGTCGTGCCGCGGGTGCCCGGGGGGCCCAGCACTGGCCCCGCGATCGACGGATATGTCCTCCCCGCGCCGATCACCGAGATCTTCAAGCGCGGTCAGCAGGCCGACGTCCCCCTGATGCTCGGCTTCACGCGCGATGAAGCGCTCGGCGGCATGGGGCCGGTAGAGGGACTAACCGAATACATGGCCAAGGCGCAGGCACAATACGGCGACCGCGCGACGAAGTTTCTCGAGCTTTATCGGGCTACGAACGACGCCGAGGCGAAAGCACAGTCCCGGCTCGCAGACCGCGACAATACGGTTGCACTGGGCATGTTCGCGTGGGCATCCCTGCAGAAGGCGCACGGTCATGCGCCGGTATTCGCGTATGAGTTCGCCCGCCCCCATTCCTTTGCGCCTGGCGTTGTATTCTCGGACCTCGATCCGGCCAGCGCCGGCGCCTATCATACCTCGGAAGTTCCCTTCTGGCTCGGCACGCTCGACAGTTTCAATCGCTACCGCCATACCCGCGACTGGACCGCGAAGGACCGGCAAATCGGCGAAAAGATGGTCACGGCCCTGATCGCCTTTGCGCGGACCGGATCACCGAACGCACCCGGCGCTGTTTTCCCCCAATTCGATGCAGGCATGCCCCGGCTAACGATGATTGCGGACGATCTGCGTCCGGCGCCGTGGCCGGCCAGAGAGCGACTGCTTTTCTTCGACACCAGCAACACCATTTCCAACCCTTGAAGCTGCTTGGGCCAGCCATGGGCAGGTCGGGACAGTGCATCGGTGACGCTTGCCCGCGGGCTTATCGCGGCCTCGGGCGCACGCCCCGCTGGAGAAGGATACCGGCGCTTGCCACGTGGCAAGTCCTGTAAGATGAAGCCGATTGCCCCGAAGGGCGCCGGCCCCGTGTGTCGGGACGTTCTGCGCTGACGGTGTCGCCTTAGCTCCCCAAGGCGGTCGACGCCGGCCCCGATAGCGATCCGGACGACGCGGCAGACGCACTTGCCTGGAAGCCGAATCGGCTGTCCGCAGTCCTTTGACGCCCGATCGTATAAGGCATACCCACGTTTGCCGACTGATAGTTTGCGAGGGGCAACGCGAGCCGGTCATATGGACTGTGCAACCGCCATCGACAGATCCGCAGGAGCGCTCGAAGCGACAGCTGCGTCCAATCTGAGCCGCTCCCTTTGATCGCGCTCCGCGCAGCCTAATCTGCCATACGTGGCTCAGCCCAGTTCGGCCCTTCCGTTCGAACCGTCCGGGGACTTCGGAGAAGACCGCAGAAGGCCCCAGAGGACGCACGCCCCTACCAGGTCCAGGCAACCGAGCGCTACGAACAGGGGGGCGTACCCGAACTGGTCGGCGCTCTGGCCAATGAGGAAGGTGAACAGCATGCCCCCGATCCAGGCGATGGAACCGGCCATGCCGCTGGCGGTTCCCACAGCTCGCGTGTCGAATATATCCGCGCACAAGGTGATGAGCGCACCGTTCAACATCTGGTGGGCGAAGCCGCCGACGCAGAAGAGAGCGATCGCAAGCCCCGGGGAACCGGCGAGACCAATGCAGGCCGGCCCGATCATACACAGGGCGCCGACGGTCATCGTCACCTTGCGCGACGCAATCATTCCCGCCCCACGCCGCATCAGCGCATTGGGCAGAATACCGGCGGCCAGTGAACCGAAGTCGGCTGCCAAGAAGGGAAGCCAAGCCCAGAGCGCGATATCGCGCAAGTTCAACCCCCAGACCGAGACGAGATAGAGCGGGATGAAGAAATTGAAGGTCTGCCATGCCGGTTCGGCCAGAAACCTCGGTACGGCGATTGCCCAGAAACCGCGGCTTCGGAGAACTGCACCGCGCGTTGCCGGACGCACTTCTCCCTCGATGCCCTGTTCGTTCTTCTTCAGCTCTTCCAGCTCACCGGGCGTTATCGCGGGATGGTCTTCCGGCTTGCGGTAACCGAACCACCACAACAAGGCCCATGCGACGCTGAGACCGCCGGTAATCAGGAACGCTTCCTGCCAACCCCACCACAGGATGCAAAAGGCGACAAGCGGTGGCGCCAGCATCGAACCCACGCTTGTGCCCATCTGGAAGCAGCTGGTTGCCAGTGGGCGCTGGTGCGCGGGAAACCATTCGGAAGTCACTTTCGCCCCTGCAGGAATGGCTGCGGCTTCAGTGGCGCCAAGTGCTGCGCGGAATGCCGCCAGACTCGGCCAGCCTGTGGCTAAGGCATGCCCCATATTGGCCAGAGCCCACCCCATCGCGAAGATGAAGAAGCCAAGCCGTGTTCCCAGTGAGTCCAGCAAGGCCCCAGCCACTGTCTGCATGGCGGTATAGCTCGCCTGGAACGCCAGCACGACCCAGCTATACTGCTCCGTCGTCATGCCGAACTCATCTTTGAGCGTCGGCGCTGCGACGGAGAGCGTGGAGCGCGCCAGATAATTCATGATCGTACCCAGCGTGACCAGCCCGATCATCCACCAGCGCAGCTTACCCTTGAAGATGGCCATGATTTCCTACTTCCAATGCCAGAGAATTAGGCGCTTGGGCGCACTTCAATGGTCGAGACGATTGCATCGCCCTTGCGTGGCACGAACTGCAGATCGAGCGCGTTTCCAGTGACATCCACCGTGACCGTGCGAGCAACCAGCGTGGATGGCGCCCCTGCTTCCCTGGCCACATCCAAGCCGGCAAGAACGGTCTTTCCGTTGGCTTTCACATCGAAGACGCGCTCCCCCGGAGCAACCCTGGGCTCAACGAAACGCAGCGTTATGCTGTAGCGGCCCGGTTCGACCGGGAGACGATAACTGAAGTCGCCTTCTCGGAACGTGGCAAGCTGCGCATGCTCCTCATCGGGCACTATGGGTGCCAGAACAGCAGGTCGTCCACGCGGATGCTGGTCGGTCGACCCGGCGCTTCCACCCTTGAAGAACGTATCCGATCCGTAACCCCTTGCAGCGACAAGCGCGCCGCTATCGATATAATAGCCGCTGGCTCTCGAAGCATCGAGGTTCCAGGTAACGGCATCGCGCACGTCCTTGTCGGCAAAGCTTCCCACTGCCTCGACCCGGTTCGTGCCTGCACTCAGCCGCACGTCGGACCAGACACAGACCAGGTTGTCGCACTCGCCCTGCTCACCCAGCTCCTTGCCGTTCAGGAACAGCTTGGTGCGAGGGGCGTTGCTGTAGACGCTGATGTCGGTCGTGGGATAGGCCCGCTGAACGTAGCGGCGGCCATTCACATGAACGGTGGGCTGGCCTGACCAGTGCGCGCGGTAGTAATAGAACGCGTCCTTGCGGGTTCGTCCATCATAGCTGACCAGACCCTTGGTGTTGATGTCCTTGGCATCTCCTTCCGTTCGGGTGACCGTCGCGAAATCGAATGCGTTCCACAGCCAACTGGCGAACAGGTACGGTCGCTTCTCCAGGATCGGCCAAGTTTTCTCATGCAACCAGGATTGGTATTCCTCCGGCTGGTCGTGCCCACCCATGTCGAAGGGGCCACCAAGCGGGTTATCCGTATGGATCGAAAGCGCTCCACCCGCCCCGTATTCCGTGATCGCCTGAGGCTGCGAGGGCCGTTTTGCATGCAAGGCATCGAAATGCGGCCCCACTTCCTCGGGCTTGCCGTAGTACCATCCGAAATAACGGTTGCCCCCTGAGACTGGAACGGCATTGGCGACTATCGGCACATCCGGCATTCCACGGTCTTCACAGCACGTGGCAAGGGTCGAGGCGCGATCCGGGTCTTCATTGCGCACAATGGCCGCGAGCTCTTCCAGCATCGGGGTGGGGTCGCTCGGACTTACCTTCAGACCACGGCCGAGAAAATCCGGGCGCATCGGCCCGAAATCGACTTCGTTGGCGATGCCCCAGAGTGCGACCGAGGGATGGTTGTAATTCTGGCGGATCAGTTCGACCAATTGCTGCCGGGCCTGAGCCATGATCTCGGGCGGCGCGGCGCCCTGCGCCTTGTCCAGCGTCCAGGCCGTGACAAGCGCGATCTCGTCCCAGAGAACGAGGCCATATCGATCTGCAAGGTCATGAATGGGCTCGCCATGCTGATAGTGCGTCAGCCTGATGGTGTTCGCGCCCATGTCGCGTATGGTCGCAATACGATCGGCAATCTGCGATTTTGTCATCGCCCAGCCGGCTTCCATGCTGTCCTGGTGGAGCCCCACGCCGTGGAGCGCCACGTGCTCTCCATTTATGAAGAAGCCCTTGTCAGGATCGATCCGGAACTGCCGGATCCCAAGGGGCTGTTCGGTACGGTCAAGCAACCGTCCCTTGCCATCGCGCAGTTCGGTCTCCAGCGAATAGAGATAGGGGTCTTTCGTCCCCTGCCAAAGGTGCGCATCGGGCACCGTGAGTTCCTGGGAGACCTCTACCCTTCCACCGCTTTGCAAAAGGATCGGTGAAACCGAGCGAGCGGCAATCTTGCCGTCCGTGGCAACGAGCCGCGTCACGACACTGCCTTGCAGCGGCCCCGTACGCTCACTGGCAAGTTTGGCCACCACGGAGACCGTAGCCGTGCGGGACGCGATGCTCTTCGTCCGGGCATAGATCCCGGGTCCGCCAAAATCGTCCATGCTAAAGTGCGCAGCATCGGTAACAATCAACCGCACGGGCCGATAGAGACCGCCCTGGACGAAGAAATCCCCTGCCAGTGGGAGTGTATCCGCGGTCGCATTGCCCGACTGAGGCTCACTATTGTCTACCCGGACCGCCAGATAATTGCGGCCTCCCTTGTCGATCGCATCGGTAGCATCGAAGCGGAAACGCGAGAACCCGCCGGCATGAGCACCCAATCGCTTGCCGTTGAGCCACACTTCGGCTGTGCGGCTTGCCGCATCAAATTCGAGCCAAATTCTCTTGTCGGGTCCTGCCGCCGGAGGAACAAAGGAGAGGCGATACCACGCCACGCCCATATACTTGTCGAGCTGACGGCCCGAGGAACCGGCCACATGGGCGGCGGCATCATAATCGCCCACCCTGTTCCATGTGTGCGGAACCGTGACATTCGACCAGTCTCGATCGTCAAACTCGGGCGATTGTGCGGGAATGTCTCCCTTGCGAAAGCGCCATCCGTCCCCGAGTTCGACGACAGTACGATTGCCTTGGGCTTGCTGCGCTGGAGACGCAGCCACCGCCGGTGTTGTCGAAGGAAACAGGCAGGCTCCGGCAAGGGCCATCCAGGCCAGGCTATCGTGTTTAATCAAGACCATCTCCCTCGTCTCGTTTCTCTCGTACAGGCAGTGCGATCCGGTCCCGCTGGATCGGGGGGTTACTGCGGCACCGCTACCGGGGGATTCGGCTCGTTGCGCCCATATGGCGCCGATTGATGAAACTGCGGAATCGCCCCAGGATGCATGACACACCAGCCGGCGAGTGCATGGCCAGCCAACGCGGCATCGAGCACAGATCCACCGCCGATGCGCGCAGCCAGATAGCCGGCATTGAAGGCATCCCCTGCACCGCTCGTGTCGACAGGCGACACCGTCTTGGGCACCGGACAGGAATTCCCATCGGGCAAAAGGCATCCCCGCGCGCCCAACTTCACGATCACTTCTTCGCAGCCGAGCCCTTGCCAATGCACGGCCACTTCACCTTCGTCTCGCGCAGAACACAGCTCTGCCTCGTCGTCGAACGTCGGCAGCCCGATATTGGCGAGCGCAATGGCCTGGTCACGCCAGTACTGCGCGGCATAGCGCGATTCCCAAAGGACGGGCCGATAGTTGCTGTCGAAAGCAACAAGCCCCCCCTTCTCTCGCACCGCCTTCGCCAGAAGAATCAGGTCCCTGCGGCCCTGTGGCGGAAGGATCGCCATCGAGATCAGCGAGAAATAGAAAAGATCGGCAGCTTCGGCCTTGGCGATTGCCTCTTCGATCTCGGAAATCTCGAACATGGCCCGCGCTGCGCTGCTGTCTCGCCAATAGGTGAAGCTGCGCTCACCTTCATCGTTGGTCGAGATCGCGTAGATCCCGGGCCGACGCGTAGGGTGGGTCACGACAAGGCCGCAATCGATCCCTTCGCTCTCCCAGGCACGACGCAGGTCCTCACTGAACGGACAACTGCCCAGTGCAGTCATGTAGGACACCCGATGCCCGGACCGTGCCAGATGCACAGCCGTGTTGAGAGTGTCCCCCCCAAATCCCATGCGCCAGCCGTCTCCTCCTCCCGGATTGCGCGAGAGTTCCAGCATGCATTCGCCGAGGCAGACGATCCTGCGCACTTCAGTCATTCCCGACCAGCGACCTTACCAGTTCCACATCGTGCCATCCTCCAGCCGTGCGACCGGCAGGTAAGCTGGCTTGTAGGGATACTTCGCGGCGAGTTCCTCGTCGATGTCCACGCCATGCCCCGGGGTTTCGCCGACAAACAGTTCGCCCTTGTCGAAACGGTAATCGTGCGGGAAGACCTCGTCCGTTTCCTCGGTGTGGCGCATGTACTCCTGGATGCCGAAGTTGGGGACCCAGGTGTCGAAATGCAGCGCACATCCCATGGTAACCGGCGACAGGTCGGTGGCACCGTGGCAGCCGGTGCGGATCTGGTAAAGAGATGCCAGGTCTGCGATCCGACGCAAGTGCGTGATCCCGCCTGCCCCGACTACCGTCGTACGGATATAATCGATGAGCTGGTTCTGGATGAGGTCCTTGGCATCCCAGATCGTATTGAAGATCTCTCCCACGGCCAGTGGGGTAACGGTATGCTGACGGACGAGCTTGAAGGCTTCCTGGTTCTCGGCCGGAGTGCAATCTTCCAGCCAGAAAAGCTGGTAAGGCTCCAGCATCTTGCCAAGATTGGCCGCCTCCTGCGGCGTATAACGGTGATGACCGTCGTGCAGCAGATGGTGATCGAAGCCGTAAGTCTTGCGCAGCTCCTCGAAGAGCTTGGGCACATAGTTCAACGCCTTGCGCGTATCCCAGCCGGTCACCGACGGAAGCGCTGCGTCGGCCGGTTCGTAGTAGAGCTTCCCGCGGCCGACCCCATAGGCATCCTTGATGCCGGGAACTCCGGTTTGCGCGCGTATCGCCTTGTAGCCCATGTCGATATAGTGGCCGACCGCCTCAACTGTCTCACCAATATCGGAACCATTGGCATGACCATAGACCATCACGCCATCGCGACTGCGCCCGCCCAGCAGTTGATACAGAGGCATCCCGGCCATCTTGGCCTTGATATCCCATAGCGCCATGTCGACCGCCGCAATCGCCCGCATGGTAACCGGCCCGCGTCGCCAGTATGCTCCGCGGTACAGGTATTGCCAGATATCCTCGATCCTGCGTGGATCCATGCCGATCAGGCATGGAATGACGTGATCCTCGAGATACGCAACGACAGCAGTCTCACGTCCATTGAGGGTGCCGTCCCCGATTCCGTAAACGCCTTGGTCCGTGAATATCTTAAGCGTAACGAAGTTCCGTCCCGGGCACGTCACTATTACCCTGGCAGACTCAATTCTCATGATGGCCACTTCCCTCGGCACGGTAGACTGGTATGAACCCGATTTCTTGACATCGACACATTGGTCTGTCAATAGGATTATAACTGGTTTGACCAATATTCGAGATGGCGATATGGGCGAAATCCAGGATCGTCCCCTTCAGGGAAGCCACCTCATGATTCCTCATGTTGCATTGAGCCTGGGCGGCCCCACTCTCAACGGCTTCATTGCCACACTGGAAAACCCATTTATGGCGAACGAAGGACAGGCATGAATAGAGCGCGCCAGGCAATGACATACCGCCACATTGATGCACCATTTGTACGGTGAATGACATGACCAGAACACTCGAATTGCATCCCGACCGGTTGCTGCCTGCCGATCCGTCCACTCGCGCAATCGCCCGAGAGCTTTATCAAAGCATCGCTTCACTGCCGATTATCAGCCCACACGGGCATACGGACCCACGCTGGTTTGCCGCGAATGAGGCTTTTGGCAACGCCACGGATCTGCTCCTTGCCCCTGATCACTACGTGTTCCGGATGCTCTATTCACAAGGTGTGGGCCTGCAAGATCTTGGCATTGGCAAGTCTGATGCCGATCCGCGCGAGGCCTGGCGTCTCTTTGCTGAACGATACCACCTGTTCCGTGGGACGCCTTCGCGCATATGGCTTGACTGGGTCTTCGCAGAAGCATTCGACATCGACGTGATCCTCGATGCGCGGACCAGCGATCTGTACTTCGACACGATCACCGCCAAACTGGCCACGGATGCCTTTCGGCCCCGGGCGCTTTTCGAACGTTTCAACATCGAAGTCATCGCGACCACGGAAGGGCCGCTAGATCGGCTCGAACACCATCAGGCCATTCGCGATTCGGGCTGGTCTGGGCGCGTCATCACCGCCTATCGTCCCGACCCCGTCGTCGATCCTCAGTTCGAAGGCTTTCACGACAACCTGGCCAAGTTGTCGGAACTGACCGATGAGGATTGCCATTCCTGGACAGGATATCTCGCTGCGCACCGCAAGCGCCGGGCATTCTTTGCGAAAATGGGCGCGACGAGCACCGATCATGGACATCCGACTGCACAAACCGCTGACCTGTCGGCTGATGAAGCGCAAGCCCTGTTTGCGCGCGTTACAAGGAAGGACTGCAGTCCGGCAGACGCCGAGCTCTTCCGCGCACAGATGTTAACCGAGATGGCGGCCATGAGCGTGGAAGACGGGCTCGTCATGCAACTCCACCCCGGGGCCTATCGCAATCACAATCGAGCCCTATTCGAGGGTTTCGGACGGGACAAGGGTGCGGACATTCCTTCGCGTACCGAGTACGTGTCCGCCCTCAAACCCCTTCTCGACCGCTTCGGCAACCGGTCGGACTTCACGCTTATCGTCTTCACCCTGGACGAAAGCGTCTATTCGCGCGAACTGGCACCTCTGGCAGGACATTATCCGTGCCTGCGACTGGGCCCGGCCTGGTGGTTCCACGACAGCCCAGAGGGCATGCGACGCTTCCGCAAGGCGACGACGGAGACGGCCGGTTTCTACAATACCGTCGGCTTCAACGACGATACACGCGCTTTTCTCTCCATACCGGCCCGGCACGATCTTGCCCGCCGCATGGATTGCGGCTTCCTCGCTGAACTGGTGGCGGAGCATCGCATGAACGACTGGGAGGCGGCTGAACTGGCTCAGGACCTTGCCTACAATCTCGCCAAGAAGGCCTACAAGCTGTGAACCTCCATCCAGAAAGAGCTTGTCGCTCCACGCTGCAGCATATTCGCGTCGAGGATCGCTTCGGATACGATCGGGATGCGCAGGCGACAGGGATCGTCCATTTCGGAATCGGCGCATTCCACCGTGCGCATCAAGCCTGGTATACTGACAGGGCCATGGATGCCGGCGACAGCGACTGGATGATCCTTGGTGTCTCGCTGCGATCAGCCGGCGTTTCGCTGGAAATGAATCCTCAGGACGGCCTCTACACTGTTACCGAGCGCTCAGGAACGAGCATGAAGTCACGCCTTGTCGGCGCAGTGCGAGACGTGCTCCTGGCGGCTGGCGAGAGCGACCGATTGATCCGGCAACTCGCATCGCCCCAAACCCGTATCGTTACATTCACCGTTACCGAAAAGGGATATTGCCAGACTCAGGAGGGCACTCTCGATTTCGCACTTGCGGACGCTACCAGCTTCTATCCCTATCTCACCGCCGCCATGCGGATCCGCCATGCTACAGGCGGTGAGGGGCTTACCCTGCTCAGCTGCGACAATCTCTCGCACAATGGCCGGCAATTGAAGCGCCTTATGCGCCAATATCTCGAAGCCCGGGCGCCTGATCTGCTTGCCTGGTTCGATAACGAATGCCGCTGCCCTTCGACCATGGTCGACCGCATCGTACCTGCCTCCACCGATACCGACAAAGTGGAGCTTGCTGACCGCATTGGCGTGGAAGATCGCGCGGCCGTCTTCACGGAGCCATTCAGTCAGTGGGTCATCGAAGACGATTTTGCGAGCGGACGCCCGCGTTGGGAGAACGTCGGCGCGCAATTGGTCGCGGATGTGTCATCGTTCGAGACGGCAAAACTGCGCATGCTGAACGGTGCCCACTCTGCGCTGGCCTATTTGGGCCTGCGAGCGGGGCACGAATACGTTCATGAAGCGATCGATGATCCGAACCTCCGTCCAATTGTCGAAAGGCTCATGCGGGATGAAGCCGCACCGACGATTTGCGCATCTCCTGGCCAGGACCTGGCCGCTTATGCATCCTCGCTGCTCGACCGCTTTGCCAACTCTGCCCTCAAGCACCGCCTAATCCAGATCGCCATGGACGGCAGTCAGAAGATCCCGCAACGCTGGCTCGCAACGCTTGAAGCCAATCGTGAACTGGATCGTCCCTGCCCCTCACTCATTGCATCGCTCAAGGCGTGGTTCGATCACCTGCGCGGACAAAACGGCAAAGTCGAAGATCCATTGTCGGAACGACTGACCGAGCTTGCAAAGGACAGTTCGAACACAGCCCTGGCGCTATCGCTATTCGGATCTCGAGGTCTCTTGGCTGGTACCTGGAATATCTCGGACGACGAAGTAAGGCATCGGTTAGGTGATGCCAGCGACTCTCCGACAATCGCTCGGATTTCTTGAAGCGCTTGGTTCGCCGGCACCTGCGCCTGTTGATCGGACCATCAATCTTTCAGCCCGGCCGCCGTTGCAAGCTTGCGGCGGCCGGACGCAATGTTTGGACCAGTTAGACAGTTACCTGGTCGATGCCTCCAGCGCCTTGTCCAGCACTTCGACGAAGTGATCGACATTGTCCCTGGTGAAAATCAGCGGCGGGCGGATCTTGAGGATATTGTGATCCTCACCACAGGCGCTGATGAGGACACCGTCATCCCGCATCGCATTCACAACGCTGGCGGTGAGCGCACCGCTGCTGATCTGCATTGCCTTCTCGGCGTTGATGTCTGCAGCGACGAAGAGTCCCGCTCCACGGACGTGCCCCATGCACTCATGGCGTGAACGAAGCGCTGAGACCTTCTCCAGAAGATAGGCTCCGACCTCTCGCGCGTTGTCCATGATCTTGTCGCGCCGGATGACTTGCAGCACCGCTACTGCTGCTGCGCAAGACACGGTGTTGCCCGCAAACGTATTGAAATAACGCGAACTTCTCCCGAATTTCTCTACGACATCGTGTCGCGTCAGCAGGCCAGCGATTGGCTGTCCGTTACCCATCGGCTTGCCCAGGGTGACAATATCGGGATCGACTCCATGCCGCTGGAAGCCCCACATATGGTTGCCGGTGCGACCAAATCCGGGCTGGACTTCATCGGCGACGAAAATGCCGCCGGCGTCACGGATCGCTTCGACTGCCCCCTTCAGGAAGCCTGGCTCTTCCGGCAGGATACCGTCGCTGGTGAAAATGGAGTCCACGATCAGCATGGCAGGCTTTATGCCGTGGCGCTTGAGATCGGCGATCGCCGCCTCGACGTCACGCCGGAAACGATCGGCTACATTCGGACCGCTTCGATAAGCAGCAGGAGCCTTTACGGTGCGGACGTGGGCGCCAAGAGGAACGGCTTCGCCCAGTGTCGGCGAGAACTGCGATACGGTGTCCGTGATGCCGTGGTAGGCTGTCTCAGTGATGATAATGCCAGTGCCGCCGGTGCGAACCTTCGCGATGCGATAGGCAAGATCGTTTGCTTCGCTTCCCGAGCACGTCAGCATCATGTGCGATAGGTCGCCGCTGACGGTTGAGAGCAGTCCGTCGGCAAGTTCCAGTATGGTTTCGTGCAGGTAGCGCGTATTCGTGCAGAGCGTCGCGACCTGCTTCGTTATCGCCTCGACCACGTCGGGATGACAGTGGCCCAGCGACACGACGTTGTTGTACGTGTCGAGATAGCGGCGGCCATCGGGATCATAGAGCCAAACACCCTCGCCTCGTACAAAATGAAGAGGCTTCTGATACATAAGCCGATAGGCCGGACCCAGCAGGCGATCACGCTGCTCGATCATGCTGGCTTGATGCGCGGTCAGTTCGGCGCGCCCCGGGATGAATGCATTGACGGACGACATATCCACGATCGTCATTATTGAACTCCTGATGAGCAGAATTGCAGCAACTTTTGGCTGCCCTCGTTGCGAGAGAAGCTGGCTATATGCGTCAACCCCGTCCAGGCGAGGTCGTTGTTCCGCATGATGTAGGAACGGTTTTCCGGATAGCGCTCGGCGCGCCACTCCGTGATCAGAACGGTGACGACCAAACGAGCGACAATGAGATCGAAGATGACCTCCAGCTCCGCATTTCCCAGCGGGAGCAACTCATGATAGGCGCCGATCATCTCTGCGGCGCTGCGCATGGGATCGTCGCCATTGCCAAGCTGATAGGCGGCGGCGGTCGCAATTTCGCCAACGAGCGGTCCATAGACCACGTCGCCGAAATCGATGACTGCGACGACCTCGTCGTTCTGGACCGGATCGACCAGGACATTGCCAAGATTGAAATCGTTATGGATGACCTGCGCTCGAAGCGAAGCCAGCTTTGGCAGTGTGGTCGCTTCGTAGTGCGTCATGAACTCCTGAACCAGGGCGCGGCGCTCAGGATCGGATATCTTTTCGATCATGCCATTAAGACGATGCGCCGACGCAACGTTCCACAGCAGATCGTGTTGGGCTGCCGGGTGGCTGAAACCTTGGAGTGCCAGATCGAGCCGCGCAAGACATCGCCCAAGCTCCTGACGCTGTGTTGTCGAACGCACGGATGAACTGATCGGCATTCCCGGCAAGAAGGTCAACATGCGCAAGGTCGTTGCCCGTCCATCCGCCAACTCGATCGGCGTTTCATAGACGCCGTCGACAGTTTTTACCGGATGGGGCACATTTAGCGTCGGTGCAGTCCGGCGAAGATGATCGAGGACGCACGTCTGGAGGTTTACGATTTCCGGGGACTCAGCCGGATTGGACACCTTCAGAAGATACTGGCTGCCATCTACGGCATCCATCCGAAAATTGCGATCGCGCTCACCGGTGAGTTCGTGGGCTTTCAGGTCTTGTCCATAGATGCGCTGGGCCAATGATTCCGCATCGGCCACCGTGAGTTGCGGCGGCTGGGTCGTGAGCGTAGGATCAATGAGCATCTTTTTACCTATGTTTTTAAGCGAAGAAGCGGTCAGCAGGCCGACTTTCCGCGCTTTCGCTGACTGACCCGTAACTAGGTCGAGACGCACCCTAAGATGTGCTGAATTCGTGCTGTCAGCCGATGGGATCAGCCAAGGATCAAAGCCTGCCGGGACATTTTTTCGACTGGCAATCAATCGGCCAATTGGATGCGGTCAAGAAAGCCCCGCTCACCAAGATCGAAGCTGCGGACGACGAAGTAACTGAAATATCGATCGACCAGCCCGCTCTCCTCGACGATTTTCATAATCGTTTCGGAATAGTGCGTCACCGACCGCGTCACGAACTTGAGGATGTAGTCGCAGTCACCACTAACGCGCGCGCATTCGCAAAGCTCATCGATCGTTTTCAGCTTCTGCTCGAACCGCGACACAGTCGACCTGCTCCGGTCCTGAAGCGTGATCTCAACGAACACAGTCACCAATTCGGCGATCTTGGCAACATTGAGCCGAGCCCTGTATCCGACGATATAGCCGGCTCGCTCCAACCGACCGACGCGCGCCAAGCAAGGACTTGGTGAAAGGCCCACTTTTTCTGCAAGACGCGAATTGGTCATGCGACCGTTCTTCTCGAGTTCGGTCATGATCTGCAGATCAATCGGATCCAATCTCACTGGCCCCTCCCTGGATGATGCGCGTCGGGCGTGTCCTCAAAGTCCCAACAAGGCTGGCAATTCGCTGAAATCCTCGATGCGGGTGAAACCATAACGATCCGTTGGCGGCTCGTGTCCGCGGTCTACGAAAATCTTGGCGCCAAATCCCAGATCGTGGGCTGTCATCAAGTCGTAGCGGGGGCTGGAGGAGACATGCATCATGTCTTCGGGACCGCAGCCCAACCGATCGAGCATATATTCGAACGGCTTCATCAGGGGCTTATAGGCACCGGCTTCTTCAGCCGTCAGCACCGCGTGGAAAGGCACGCCGATGTTACGCGCGCTGTGCGGGATGAGATCGACCATGCTGTTGGAAAGGATGACGAGAGGATACTCCTCCGCAATCCGACCCAACGGACCGGGAACGTCAGCATGAGGCTGCCATGTCGGCACGGCTGCATATAGCGCCTCGATATCTCTCATCTCGTACGAGATGCCGTGCTTGCGACACGCACGATCGATCGAGTTGTCAATGACATCGAAAAAGGGCTTCCAGGCACCCAGTACCTCGTCGAGGCGATAGGCGCGGAAGGAGTCGATGAAGCTGTCCATCAGGGAGGGGGCGACCCGGTCAGAGAATATCTCGCGCGCAGTGGGCCCCATGATGAAGTTGATCATGGTGCCATAGCAGTCGAAGCTGATGAATTTAGGTCTGAACATTTGCCTTCGAACCTTGGTTGCGATTGTCTGAGAAGGCTAATGCTAATTCGCGATCAGCAGGGAATGATGCTGTCATCGCCATAATGCGTGGAATATTCTCGTCCAGCAGAGCCACTCCGCCGAATGTCAGGAGGCAATCGACAATGGCCCATTACGAATCGGCATTCCGGACACAATGAAGAGCGAATAGCTTTGCATTCCCAGATCGGCTTGCCAGAGTTCTTCCAGGATGCGTGCCGGCCCGTCATAGCCTGCCGCAACAATCTTCATGAGATAGTCGAACTTCCCGTTGACCATGTGAAACTCGACAACTTCCCGATGGCGGACAACTGCCTTTTCAAATCTTTCCGCGTCGGCCCGTCTGTGATTTTTCAGGATAATCTGGACATAGGCCGTCACGAAATCGCCGAGTTTTGCGAGATCGAACTGCGCTTCATATCCTATGATGATCCCCGCTGTTTCCAACCTCTTTACGCGCGCAAGGCAAGGACTCGGTGACAGGCCAACAGCCTCGGCCAGCTGCACGTTCGTGATCCGGCCTTCTTCTTGAAGTCTGCGAATGATCTTCAGGTCGATCCGGTCGAGTTGCATCGCGTGTACTTCCGTCATCTGCGCTTGATCAGGATACTCGATGTTTCATCCCGCGTTTTCAGGTCGCCAAATTCTGCCATAGCATTATCAAGCATCGAGCAGGATCAGGGACAGTACCGGTATTATAGACCTCGTAGCACTGGGTACAGATACGATCGAAACGCCCAGGACGATGGAAATGTCAGGCTTGCCGGTCATCAGCACTAATCTCCGCAAGGTTTGCCAAACCAGTACGATACCGTGCAGCATAAAATCCTCCCTTCGCAGCGCGATTGAAAGCGTTTTGTCATGCTTGCGCTGTCACCGGCAGCAGAAAATGCGGCAGAATTTCTGGTAGGATGATCGACACATGCTGCCGATGGTAACGAGAAGCAGACCGTCATCACGTGACGCAATGGAGAAAGATAGTGGGAAAGCTCGATCGGCTAGACTTCAAGATACTATCCTATCTTCAGAAGAATGGCCGCGCCACGAACGTTCGGCTGGCCGATGCGATCGGTCTTTCAGCCAGTCCTTGCCTCAGTCGCCTGAAAAATCTCGAGGAATTGGGATATATCAAGTCCTACGGTGCCCGCGTTGATCTCGACAGGCTGGGTGACTATCTGATGGTCTTCACGGAAGTCACTTTAACAGATCACCGCATCGCAGATTTTGAACGCTTTCTCAACTGCGTGCGAAAGATCCCGGAAGTCGTTGAATGTCATCACGTTAGTGGCGGATACGATTACCTTCTCAAAATCATCACGCGAAGCGTTAGCCATTATCAGCGGATCATTGAGGTTCTTCTCGAAAAGGACTCGGTAATAGAGAAATATTTCAGCTACATCGTTCTCGATTCCCCGATCGTTCGAGACGGTTATCCTATTGACCAAATCTTCGGTTGCGTCAGCGACTGATTGAAAACTGTAGCGAACCTCCTGATTTCACCGTGCTCGCAACGGTACCGTTCAGTGGCTGCACGGAAGGAACCTTTGTACGGGGCGGGCAGTGCCATGGAACCGATCGCACCAAACATGAAAGCAATGGGAACTCAGACCATTGGGAAATTTTGGTCCTGCGCGCAGCTTGATGCGCAAGCAGTGTTTCAGCTCACAGCTGTCCGGGGCAAGAGTTCGCCGACGCCGACGCCGTCGGCGGGATGACCTGCGGGCAATTTCGTGAGCGTCTCACCCAGCCTCACGTGCGGGTTCATACCAGAGATCGTGCCGTTCTCGATGAGCCTGGCGATGACCCCCCGGTTGCCGCAGCCTTCATCGGAGCCAGCGAACAATGCGTTCTCCCGGTTGAGCGCCAGCAGGCGGATCGAGCGTACGGGTGCTGACCGTGTAGACCCGTGAATGTCAGAACCGGCAGATATCCCTCCCGCAAAACGCTGCTTGCGGGACCGGTCTTCCCTCACGCCTATCGCCATCTCAATTGGGAGAATTGGCCTGTCCTTGCTCCGACGACGCCCTGCAAATCCCGACGACCATGGTCGCGACGTTCTATCGGCGCCCCTATATCTGCGCCGGCAACGCAACTCACAAGGAACTGGGCGGAACGGAAACTGATATCCCCAAAGCTCATCGCCTGCCGATCCGCGGGTCGTACATGTCCGGGTTTGCGTCCGCCTACCCTTCGACAGATCGGACCTCGGGACAGCAAAGAAGGGTCGCCCGCAGCGGCCATCCATCGCCACGACAGTGCCGCCTGCATGTCATACATCGATCCGATCGCAGATCTCTGGTCGCCAAGTGGGCGCTGCGCTGCTATCGCCATATGTCCCTGCATCCTGAAACGGATTCTGCGGCCTTGCGTGCTACGTTCACGCGCGAGGACGAATTTCTTCGAGCGTAGCTTAAGGTGTTTAAAAAGATGGCATTCGACAGGGGAAATCGCGGCAATGGTCGCGACCGGTTTGGTGGCGGTGATGATCGCTGGGGCGGTGGCAATGATCGCTTCGGCGGTGGCGGGGATCGCTTCGGCGGCGGCCAGCGTGGCGGTTTTGGTGGATCACGCGGTGGCGGTTTTGGCGGCGGCGGTTCGCGTGGTGGCCCAGGCCAGGTTGTCGGTCAGGGTCGTGGCACCGTGAAATTCTTCAACCCGGACAAGGGCTTCGGCTTCATCCAGCTTGAGAGTGGCGGCGACGATGCCTTCGTGCACATCAGTGCCGTGCAGTCCGCCGGTCTTGAAACGCTGGCTGAAGGCCAGCAGCTGGAATTCCAGTTGGTCGAGCGCAACGGCAAGGTTTCCGCGTCGGATTTGTCCATCGTCGGTGAGGTCATCGTCGCCGAACGTCGCGAACGGGCCCCGGCTCCACGGCAGTCGACTGGCGAGAAGGCTACCGGCACGGTCAAGTTCTTCAACGGCGCCAAGGGCTTTGGCTTTATTGTGCGTGATGATGGCCAGCCCGACGCGTTCGTACACATCAGCGCCGTCGAACGCTCCGGTCTGCATGGGCTCTCCGAAGGCGATCAACTTGAATTCGAGATCGAGATCGATCGGCGCGGCAAGGCGTCTGCCGTAAATCTGGTCCAGCGTTGACGGACTTTGCCATGGCTGCCGCAGGCGGCCATGGCCTCGCCTCGGCTTTCCCGGATCGCATCGCGATCGGTAACGGAAAGCATGTGCCTTATGTTGAAGGCCGTGATCCTGACCGCATTCGACCGGCCGCGGGCGGGCCGGCTTTGTCTTGGAACTGATGCCCGGCCACATCACTTGAACCACAGACCCGGGTTGGTTCAACTCTTGCCTGAAAGGTAGCTCCTCAGCGGCCTTGTCAGGTGACTGATCTGATAACCTAGCCTTGTCCTGACGGATCCATCGTCATGGAAAAGCTAATGAGACGACAACGGATTGCATGACTAACGACGATCACAGCGGCGACAACGACTCTCCTCTTCTCGACCTTCACAAGGGTTCGGTCCAGCGGTTCATCGCGCGCGCCAAAAGTCAGGGCGTCGTCACGGTCAAGGAATTGAATGCCGCTCTGCCGCAGGACCAGATGACCACCGATCAGATCGAGGACATCATGGCCGCGATCTCGGAAATGGGCGTCAAGATCATCGAGAACGATGCTGATGACGATGAAGAAGGCGAGCATGAAGATGGCGTAGAGGCCGTCGATGGTCGCGATGACGAGTCCGGTTCGGACTCCGAGTTCGGCGAAGGCAACTTTCGGCGCCGTCCCGGCGAGACCCGCAAGACCGACTCGCTTGCGCGTTCCGACGACCCGGTCCGCATGTACCTGCAGGAAATGGGCGCCGCCGAGATGCTCAGCCGCGAGGGTGAAGCGGCCATCGCCAAGCGTATCGAAGCTGGCCGCGACATGATGATCATGGGGCTCTGCGAAAGCCCGATGACCTTCCATGCGATCATCGGGTGGTCCGAAGCGCTCAACAACGGCGACATGCAGCTTCGCGAGATACTCGATCTCGACGCGATGCTCTCCAAAGAGCCCCAGCCGGAAAATCTGGGCGAAGACAGTGAAGGCGACGGCGAGATTTCCGCAGCCACCGCTGGTCCTTCCTTCAAGGAAGATGACGATTCCGGCGAGGACAGCTCGGATGAAGTCGACGAGGACGGCAATCCGATCCCCAAGCGCAGGGGTGAGGACGATGAGGAAGATGACAACATTCTCTCCCTCGGCCAGATGGAAGCAGCGCTTACGCCGGAAGCGCTGGAAAAGTTCGCACTCATCACCGAACTGTTCCGCACCTTCGAACGTCTGCAGAGCGAGCGGCTCGACGCTCTGGCGTTGGGTATCAATTTCCCGGCCGCGAAAGAAGACCAGTACCTGCAACTGCGCGAGGAACTGACCGCGCAAGTGGAATCGGTGCAGTTCCACGCGACCAAGATCGAGTATCTGATCGACAACCTCTACGCCTTCAACCGCCGCCTGACGACGCTGGGCGGGCAGATGCTGCGTCTGGCCGAGCGCCACAAAGTGAAGCGCGCCGATTTCCTCGAAGCCTACACGGGCAGGGAACTCGACGACATCTGGGTCGCGGAAGTGGCCAAGAAGGACAAGAAGTGGGCTGCCTTCGCCGAGAACGAGGCTGAGCCTGCCGAGCGCATCCGGCTGGAAGTCTCGGACATCGCAACCGCTACCGGCATGGCGCTTCCCGAGTTTCGCCGCATCGTCAACATGGTCCAGAAGGCGGAGCGTGAAGCGCGCATTGCCAAGAAGGAGATGGTCGAGGCGAACCTGCGTCTGGTGATCTCGATCGCCAAGAAATACACCAACCGCGGCCTGCAGTTCCTCGACCTCATCCAGGAAGGCAACATCGGCCTGATGAAGGCGGTCGACAAGTTCCAGTACCGCCGCGGCTACAAGTTCTCCACCTACGCGACCTGGTGGATCAGGCAGGCGATCACGCGATCGATCGCAGATCAGGCCCGCACGATCCGCATCCCCGTCCACATGATCGAGACGATCAACAAGCTGGTGCGCACGAGCCGCCAGTTCCTCCATGACCAGGGCCGCGAGCCCACGCCGGAGGAAATGGCAGAGAAACTGTCGATGCCGCTTGAGAAAGTGAAGCGGGTTCTGAAAATTGCCAAGGAGCCCATCTCGCTCGAAACGCCGATCGGCGACGAGGAAGACAGCAGCCTGGGCAACTTCATCCAGGACGAGAACGCCGTCATACCGGTGGACGCGGCAATCCAGGCCAACCTGAAGGAAATGATCACTCGCACGCTGGCATCGCTAACGCCTCGTGAGGAGCGTGTGCTGCGCATGCGTTTCGGCATCGGCATGCCAACAGATCACACGCTGGAAGAAGTCGGCCAGCAGTTCTCGGTTACCCGCGAACGCATCCGCCAGATCGAGGCGAAAGCGCTCCGCAAGCTCAAGCACCCAAGCCGTTCACGCATCATGCGAGCGTTCCTGGATTAGGCTCGGGCCGCCAGGCATCGCGCCTAATCCTGGCCGATCACTGCCGATGCGTTACAATACGGGGCATCGGCAGCTAGGCGCTCAAATTTCCCCTTCGGCAGCAATCGAACCGTTCCTATCAGCGGCCGGTTTAAGTCGAGAGCTGCTCGAACTGGACGGTCGCCTCATGGTGAACAGAAGTCGGCCTCGGAACGCCGTCAATGGGTCGAAAGCAACATCGGCCTGCCTTCGTTCTCGCGCTGCCAACGTTGCGGTTCTCCGTCGACGCCACCCAGCGGCGGCCTGCCCGGTCGGCAGCACCCCATTTCTGGGGTAGGACTTGCGCTTCACTTTCGCGTGAGCCAGCTTTGCTGGCGTCGGCCAGTCCGGCTATTGCCTACCCGATCGCATTCGAAACGTTCGACGATGTTGCCATCCATCTTCCACGGTTCATCGATCACATCTGCAGTCAACGCCGGTTGCGTTCCGCCTTGGGTTACAAGAGCCCAGAACAGTTCGAGGAGTTACACGCCAAATCAAGTGTCGAAACTGCAGCCTGATGACTGCCCGACCCCAGGGCCTCACTCCGCCCCGACATCCTGCTCATGGCTGAATGCGGTCGGAGGCTTCTTTGCCAAGTTAGCCAAACGCCGGCTGAAGCACGGCGTTTTTCATTCGCTGGTCGATTTTCAGGCCGCCATAAGCCGCTTCATCGCCGAGCATAGCCGCGACAACCCAAGAGCCCTTCCAATGGACCGCGGACCGCGACGAAATCATCACCGCGGTCAGGCATGGCCACTAGGTGCTAGACTTAAACATATGTAATATCTCATTTAATGCTGCATACCTTTGGCGTAACACTTGTCGTCCACTTATCCCACATATTGCATGATTAGATTTTGTGTGGGATAAACCCTCATGCCGACCGTCCGCCCCTTTTCCGCCGAGCAGTCGCGGCTGCTGGTCAACCTTCGCCAGCGCTACGAGGTGTGGCGCGACGCCGAGCGTGAACTCGCGCGCTTGCCCTATGACCTGCGCCGCAAGACCGTGAACGGCCGGGACTATCTCTACCGGATCTTCGACCGCGGCGGCAACGGAAAGAGCCTGGGTCCGATGGACGAGGCAAACACGCACCAATTCGAAGAGTACCATGCTGCCAAGACAGCCCTGAAGGCGCGCATTGCCGGTCTGCGGCCTGCTCTCGCCGAAAGCGCCGCGCTGTACCGTGCGCTACGCTTGCCGCTGCTCTCCAGTGATGCCGGTCCGATCCTGCGAGAATGCGATCGCCGCGAACTCCTCGATGGCACGCTGATGGTTGTCGGGACAAATGCCATTGCTGCCTACATGGTCGAAGCCAACGGAATGATTGCCCTGCCCGACGAGACCGAGGATTTTGATCTTGCCTGGGTGCGCGAAGCCGATTGCGCGAATGAGGACTTGGTGTGGTCGATGCTCAAAGCCGTGGACTCGACCTTCACGATCAATACCGAACGCGACTTCCAGGCCCGAAACGCCAAGGCCTACGAAGTCGAGCTGCTGGTGGCCCCTTCCCGCTATACTGCACTGGGCAATACCGACAGGCCAAGGCCGATGCCGCTTCCCGAACAGGAATGGCTCCTCCTCGGCAGGCCGGTCGACCAGGTCGTGGGCTGCCGGGACGGTTCGCCAGCCCGTATCGTTGCGCCCGATCCGCGATGGTTCGCGCTACACAAGCTCTGGATGTCGATGCAAGCCAAGCGCAATCCTCTCAAGCGTCCGAAAGACGAAGCCCAAGGCTATGCGCTGCTCGAAGCGGTGAAGATTGCCATGCCGCACTATCCGCTCGATGAAGCATTCCGATCGGAGATTCCAAACGAACTTGAGCCGATGATGCAGGCTTGGGAGCAGCGCAACACACCTATGACGAGGCCCGCATCGGATTGGTAAAGCAGGGTCTTTGTGCGCGTGGAACATCATGCACGATCACGCTGATCTGGGCTACTCTGGAAACCGTGGGGCGGGCCCACGAAAGTGCCCTTTCGCGAATTAACCTACCATAGGGCCACCCCGCTTTCGGCAGCCCGGGGGAAAGGTCGTTAAACCGATTACGGTGGTAATCATGACGGTTCGCGTCACCGAGCGAGTTGTCGCAATGACCGATTCGCCATCAATCATCTTCCCGATTCCAGACGCGTCCGCGCCATTCATCGGGCGCATCGGCATCCTCCGATGCCCCTTGCTGCTTGCTGCCTGTCAAACGAACTGAGGATTTGACCCCGCATTGCCTCAAGCAGAATGTTACCGGTAGGATTGCTGTCCCGAGGGGGATGGAGGCTGTTCCGTCATCCAGTCTCGGGGATGCCGGATGGGCAGGCGGATCAGCATGACGAGTTAGCGTCCGCGCTCGTGGTGTAATTTCTGGTGTAGATTGAGGTCGATGCAGGGAAAGGAAATGCTTCAGGCAGAGGAGGTGGCCGCGATCGATGCGGCTGCATGAACTGGGCTGGGGAGCCAAGCGGCTTTCGAAGGAGTTTGGCTGCGCGCGCAACACCGTCCGCCGCTATCTTCGTGCGGGTGGTGCGGCCCCCTTCAACAAGCCGACGCGCAAGACAGCATTCGACGGGCTCGATAACTGCCTGCGCGAACGTTTCTTCCGGCATGGCGGCAATGCCGACGTCGTGCGTCAGGAGCTGGCCAGCGAGCACGGGATCGTGATTGGCCTGCGGTCGGTCGAGCTTCGGGTTCAGCGCTGACGCCGGGAGTTGAAGGCGCAGAAGCGGGCGACGGTACGCTTCGAAACGCCTCCGGGCCATCAACTGCAAATCGATTTTCGCGAGGCCCGGGTCTGGATCGGCGACGAACGGATCCGCCTGCATATTGAGGTGTTGGCATCATGGTGTTGGGCCGGATCGTGCACACGGCGATTGGCCCGGCCGGGACGAGGCTCTCAAGTCGCAGTGCAAGCGGCACATCGCGCTGGCACGTACGATGGCATCTGGCGGCTACCGTCAGATCCTGTCCAATAGCACCATTGGCTGATCGCGATTCGCACGGACTCAGATTTCCGCACTGAGCGAGGGCATGATCAGCTTTCCGCTTCCGGTCGAGACAATCGATTTTGCGGTTTCGATGGTCTGGCGCCCTCGGATGGAAGCGGATGTCATTCACCGTTGGTTGCGAACCTGCTTGCGTTGGGCCTGCGGGCAATAACCGCCCGCAGAGCTGCCGCTTACCATCAACGATTTCTGCCCTGTTAGCTGCCAGCCGTTCATCTTGAATGCGCAGCTCCTTAATGGAACCAGACGCTTGTATTTCTTCTGATTTTCGCGAACTTCACTCACACGGAATTTAGGATCAAATCGGCGGCCCTTTCCGCGATCATGATGATAGTGGCGTTGGGATCTCCGGTAGTGATGCGAGGCATGACTGAACCGTCAACCACGCGTAACCCTTCGGTACCGTGTACCCTCAAGCGATCATCCACCACGGCAAGGTCGTCACGGCCCATTTTGCATGTGCCGACCGCCTCATAGTTCACGTTGCAGGTGCGGCGGAAAAACCTGTCTAGATCGGTATTGTTCTCACAAGCCTCTCCAGGCGTCAGTTCTTGTCCTCGGAACGGCGCGAAAGCCGGTTGATCGAGAATTTCGCGCACCTTGCGCACCCCGCGCCGCAAGGCATCTCGGTCGCGTTCATCGGCGAGATAGTTGGCGTCGATGATCGGCTGGTCCGCCGGATTGGCGGAACGCAGACGCAGCTCGCCGCGACTTTCAGGTCGAGTCAGGATGACGAGGTTAGTGAAACCATGTCCCTTCACAAGGTTCCCATCCTCTCCGAACAGGAGCGGGAGGAAGTAATACTTGAGATCGAGTTCGCCGTGTCCCGGCGCGCCTGAGCGCAAATAGGCAACGACGTCCGTACCACTATTAGCCAGTGGCCCGCTCCTGGTCGCCAGATATTGCATCAGGGCAGACGCCACCCGAATTGGGCTGGTGGCAAGCTTGTAGTCCGATACGGGTACGGGGCTCGTCATCTGGACTTGCGTGCCGATATGATCGTGCAGGTTTTGCCCCACGCCTTTGAGATCAGCAACGATGCGTATGCCGAGCCGGTTAAGGTGATCGCCATCGCCTATGCCCGAAAGCATCAGCAACTGAGGGGATTGGAATGTGCCGCCGCTGGAGATGACCTCACGGCGGGCGTGAACCTGGCGTAACTTTCCTCCTTGCAGGTATTCCACACCGATCACCTTGCATCCATCGAAGACAAGGCGCGTTGCCCGTGCCCGGGTGAGGATCGTCAGGTTGGCTCGTTTGCGGACTGGCTTGAGATAGGCGACCGCTGTGCTCATTCGGCGACCATCTCGGATCGTATGTTCGGCAGGTCCAAAGCCTTCGGGCGCAGAACCGTTGTGGTCATCGCTATAGGGGTAGCCTGCTTGCAGCGCCGCCTCGATCCAGGCCTTCTGACCAGGATTCTCGACCTTGGAGCGCGTTACCGGTAACGGGCCACTGCCGCCATGAAACTGGTTCGCGCCATGCTCGTTGCATTCGGCACGACGGAAATAGGGCAGAACGTGCTCATAAGACCAGCCCTCGTTACCGAGGCTGGCCCAAAGGTCGAAGATTTCCGGGCTTCCACGACTGTAGCACATGCCGTTGATCGAGCTGCTGCCGCCCAACACCTTGCCCCGCGCATCGTGCAAGACCCGATTGTCGAGATGCTTTTGCGGTGCCGTCTGATAGCGCCAGCAAACCGACTCGTTCTGTAGCAGCGGGAAGAATCCGGCAGGGATGTGAATGAGCGGATTGATGTCGCGCCCGCCCGCCTCGAGGAGGAGAACCTTGAAGTCGGGATCGGCTGAAAGTCGGTTGGCCAAGACACATCCGGCCGAGCCGGCGCCCACAATGATGTAATCGAATTCCATGTCTGTCGGCATGAATGCCTTCCTTTAGAGTCCGCAGGGCCTCCACAGGAGGCAATGGCTGGCTGGCGAACGGGCTGGGAGCCCGTCAGACTCCTTGGGGCAACCGGGCAATGGCCTTTATCTCAACCAGCGAACCCGGATAGCCGAGGCTTGCTGCGCCAATGGCCGTCCAGCAGCAGCTTGCGCCTGCCAAAAAGGCCGACTTGGCGACTGAGAACTCTTCCATGTGTTGCGGGTAGTCGACGTGGAAGCTCATCAGATCAACGATGTCGGCGGGCCTACAGCCATTCTGCTTCAATGTCTCGGCAAGCCCGGCAAATGCCAGGGCGAACTGGCGCGACGCGGTTTCAGGTACACTGCCATCCGCTTCCAAGCCTATCTGCCCTGAACAATACAGAAGGCCATTGGCAGCCTGCGCTTCGCAATAACCGTAGCTTTCGCCCATATCCACGTCGGTCATACATTCCTCCTTGTTGCCGAGACTGTCCCTCAGCCCAGACGCAAGAGCGAAGGATACGAAGGCTTCAGAAGCCACTCCACTAAACGCTACATAATGTCTTGTTTAATGTCGAGGCCTATGTCACAAATCCACTCGAACAAGAACGCGGCTCAAGAGAGCTGATCGACCGAGGGGGAAAATCGGGAATGCGAGTTGGACAGTTTTCACGCAGCATGTTTCTGGCTGGCGCAGCCTTGAGCTTGCCGTCGGGGATCGCCGTAGCAAAGGAAACCGCCTCAGCCGGCGACACCGAAAATTCGAGCCCCGCGCAGTTGGGAGAGATCGTCGTGACGGCACGCCGCACAAGCGAAAATCTCCAGAACACTCCGGTTTCCGTCACCGCAATGTCAGGCGAAATGCTCGACAAACTCAATGTCCGTGACGTCGTCTCGACGGCGCAATTCACGCCAAACCTGATGATCGGGCAGCAACCTGCCTCGATCACCGCCGCCTCGGTTTATATTCGCGGCATCGGCAATGCCTCACCCAGCGCAGTCTCCGAGCAAGGCGTGGGCATCTATTTGGACGGCGTCTATATAGCGCGTTCGGCGGGCGCGGTATTCGACCTCGTCGATCTGGAACGCATCGAAGTTCTGCGCGGACCACAAGGAACCCTGTTCGGCCGAAATAGCGTCGGAGGTGCGGTGCAGTTGGTGAGCCGCAAGCCCTCCGACAACCTCGGTTTCGAGGGTAAGGCCGGTTATGGCACCTTCAACGACTGGTATGCGCGTGGCCGCCTCGATACGGGCGCAATCGGCAACACGCCCTTCAAGGCTTCGCTCACCTACATGCACCGCCAACGCGACGGGTATTTCGACAACACTCTTGCCCCTTCGAAACGAGACCCGGGCTCGCTCAACAGCGATGCGGTAACCGCGGCGGTCGAGGGTGATTTCGGAGATCTCACCGCGAATTACAGCTTCGACTACAACACAAGACTGGGCGTACCGGCGTTCTTCCAGGTCATCGCCGCGACAGACGACGTGCGCAACTATTTCAGCTCTTCCGAAGCTTTCGGAGGGGCACCGTTTCAGATCGGGACTTCCACCTTGCGCCGGGCGCAGCAGCAGGCAGCTCTGGACCTGAGCGGGAACCCGACCTTCGCTGTCAGAGCCAAGGTCTATGGCCATGCACTGACGCTCAACTACGAAGTCAGCTCAATGCTCACGATCAAGTCGATCTCGGCCTATCGAGCCTACCGGCAAGACGGCGCCAACGGTTTGTCTGGCAATGGCGAACTTGAAGGCTTCACGATCAGCCCGATCGTGTTCTACGATGGCAGCGTTGTGCCGACCGGTGTGCAGTCGGTCACACCTTATGACGGATATACCACGCAGCGCCAGCACCAGTATTCGCAGGAACTTCAGACGCTGGGACAGGCCGGATCGTTCAAGTATGTCGCAGGCTTGTTCTATTTCGGCGAAAAGTCGTCCGAGGCGAACTATCAGGAGCTGACCTATGTTTTGCCTGGCGGCGAGGCGGGCGTGAACCTGTTCCCGCTTCAGGCATTTCATGGCAAGGCGCGTTCTTATGCTGCTTTCGGACAGCTCAGCTATGCACCGGGCAACGGAGCCTTCGAACTTACCGGTGGCCTGCGTTACACACACGACAAGAAGTGGCTGACACTCGCCGGTGACGTACAGCCCAACCTTAGTGGGCAGGTTTCCTACAATAATCTCTCCTGGCTGATTTCGACCAGTTACAAGTTTGCCTCTGACCTCATGGGCTATGCCCGCGTATCGAGTGGCTACCGCTCGGGAGGCATCAATCCTTCGGCCTCCGAAATCAATATCTTCGCGCCAGAGAAGGCCATTTCCTATGAAGCCGGCGTGAAGTCGGAATGGTTCGACCGGCGATTGCGCACCAACCTTTCGGTCTTCTACGTCGATTACAAGGAACTACAGATCAACCAGTTCCTTGCGGGCACCGGCGGGGCAACTTCAGTGATCGTCAACGCGGGTCGAGTGGCGTATCGCGGCGTCGAGGCGGAACTCACCGCAATTCCCGTTGGTGGCCTCACGCTGGATGGTTCGGTCGGCTACACATCGCCGAAATTCAAGGCCTACGATTATCTGGATCCTTTGACCGATACGGTGATCGATGTCGCTTCGGAAGCGCGCATGGCCCAGTCGGCCAAGGTGAACGCCCATATCGGCGCTCAGTACGAATACGGCCTCAGCTTCGGCAACCTCGTCCTGCGGGCGGACTATTCTTATCGCAGCACCGAGTACTGGTTCCCGTTAGACCGCCTGAACCCGTTCAACCGCGACATTCGTTCACGGCCCGACCATAACCTGCGCGCGCGGATTGCGCTCAACGACATTGAGGTCGGGTCAGGCAAGCTCGACCTAGGCGTCTGGGGCGACAACCTGACGAACGACCACAACATCGACTTTGGCATCGACTTCGGCAGCCTCGGCTATGGCAGCGCATCCTTCAAGAAGAAGCGTACCTTCGGCGTGGACGCGAAGTTCACCTTCTGATGCCGGGAGAAGGTGCCGGGATCTGTTCTCCTACATGATCCCAGCACCTGACGGCCCCTGCCACCTCAGGCCTCGCAACCTCCAATCAACAGGTCAACAAGTTGGACCAGATATTCATCCGAAGGCATGTCCTTGGCGAACCCGATCAGGCCCGCGATCGTGGTGAACAGCGTCGAGACCACCAGGCTAGTATCAAGGCCCTGCCGGATTTGCCCCGCTGCCTGCGCAGCGCGCAGCGGCTCGGTCATTCTCTCGGAGATCGACATCCACTGACGATGAGTTTCTTCGTTGAGAAACCCAGGCCCCATATGCGCGATCATGCCATTGATTGCGATCTCATCGGGCCGAGCCGAAAAGTCACGGAATGCAACAGCAATCGCGTGGAGGTGCTCGCGCCAGTCCGCGCGCGGTTCAACCTTAAAGATCGCGTTGTGCTCGCTCAGCGCCTCGGCGATCAGGGCTTCACGGGTTGGCCAGCGCGCATAAAGCGTGGATCGCGCCACCCCGGAACGTTCCGCAACCTCAAGCATGGTGAATTCACCGGAACCATCCTTGATCAATTGCAGGACAGTGTCGGCAACGATCTGCCTCACCTTCTCCGTGCGGCCGCCAGGTCGAATGTTTCCTCGTGTCATACCGTTCCCTTATCGGGTCGCAAACGGATGCTTCAAGTGCCAATTTTCCAAAATCACCAGCCAAATACGGCAGAAAGAAAATGCCTCCTGGCTACATATGACAAAATGAAAGCTGCCCATGCCTCCTGTACCTGACTGCATTGGCGAAAAACATCTCTCGCAGGAGCCTTGGGGCCTTCTTCTCATTATTTCAGTTATGGGGTTTCTTCTTATTGGAGGAATGCTTACCTCGCTCAGCGTCTATTCTTCCGTCATGCAGCCGGACTTTCATTGGAGCGAAGCAGCCATGGGCGCCGGGCCCGTCGCGCTATTGCTTGGCATGAGTACCGGCAACCTGATGATCGCTGGCGTGATGCAACGCCTCGGAATTCGCAGCGCCTATATCATTGGAGTAGGCGTGGCTGCGTTTGGCTGGATTTCCGCCGGGTTCGTTCAGGGCTTGGTGCAATTCATGTCAGCGATGGCACTTGCAGGCTTCGGCATTGGCATGGCCACGATTGTGCCGGGCATTGCCCTGATTTCGCAAACATTTCACAAGCGCAAGGGCCTTGCCATGGCCCTCTTCATAGGCGCTTGCGGCTTTGCCAGCGCGACCATGCCGATGCTCAGCAGCGAACTCATCGGTGCACTGGGTTGGCACAGGACCTTCTGGGCGATGGGTGTTGTGACCGCGCTCGCCTGCCTCTTCCTGCTGAGGAAGTGGCCGCGAGGCATCAAGGACGAGCCTGGCGACAGCGCTGCGCAGGACCACGCGCAGAAGCGAGGTCTTGGTCGCAAAGAGACCTTCAGGCTTCCCGCATACTGGATGCTGGCTTTCGCTCTCACGCTGAGCCAGCTTTGCATGAACGGTGTGCTCTTCAATACCATCGCATTCCTTCGCAAAGGTGGCTTCGACCAGGCTACGGCGGTACGCATCTATGGCATTGCTAATTTCATGAGCCTGCCAGGGCTGATGATTGGCGGTTATGTTTCCGACAAAGTGAACGCACGCCTTCTGCTGCCCATCATCCTGCTGCTTCAGGCCATCGGCACCGCTGGGTTGCTCGGCATCGGATCGCCCATCTGGAATCCCTATGCCGTCGTCGTGTTTGCTCTCATCTGGGGCGGGGTCGCCGGCCTGCCCGCCCAAGCCGGATCGATGCTTCTCGGCGAGATCATCGGCCAACGCGCCTACACCGCAATGCTTGGCGTGGTCTTCACCATCAATGGCTTCGTGGGTGCAATGGCCCCTGCGCTGGTCGGCTGGGCCTATGAGAAGACTCATGGTTACGCCTGGCCGATCTCAATGCTCGCCCTGTTTTGCCTGCTCGCAGCTGCGGCCTCCCTGTTCTGCCGTTCAGGCCATGAACCGAACGGGACCACTTTCGCGGCGCCCGCACATTGAACTCCAGATTTCCGGGATCACATTTCATGCAGACCAAGGAAGCATTTGAAAGAGGCGAAGTGCCCGTTTGCCTGAGCGGCTGGACGCAGCCTCAAGGGCTCGCGAAACCATGGCCGAAGCTCAGCGAGGATATCACCGCCGATGTCGCCGTAATCGGAGCCGGTCTTGCCGGTTCCTCGCTCACCCTTCATCTTGCCGAAGCAGGCGTCAAGGTTGCCGTTCTGGAAGCACGCCAGCCCGGCTGGGGCGCATCCGGACGTAACGCAGGTCATGTTCTTCCGATCCTGCGTGACATGAAGGTCTATGAACGGTTCTCGGATGGTGGCGCGCGCTTCCTTGACTTGTTTCGACAGCATCATACGATCCCGTTTGACCTCTCTGCCAAGTACGGCATTGACTGCGATGCGGCTCGCTCCGGCTACATAAACGGGATGAAAACCCGGCGAGCATTCAATGCCTTCCTGCGCGCATTTGCGTACCTGGAAGAACGCGGTCTGCAAAAGCTGACGAAAGTCTCCGGAGCGGAAATGCAACGCAGGACAGGTTCGAAAGCCTATCCCTACGGCGTGATTTTCGAGAACGGGGGACGAGTCAATCCCTACCTCTTCACGAACGGCATGATCGCAGCCGCAGCGAGGCTTGGTGCCAGAATTTTCGGTGAAACGCCGGCAATAGCAATGGAACGTTGCGACGAACGCTGGCGCGTGAAGAGCGCGCAGGCGAGCGTCCTTGCTGACAGGGTCATATTCTGCACCAATGCCTATCCCACTGATATCGAACCTGCATTCCGCAATGCGTTTTATCCGCTGACGGCCTACGGCATGACTACGAAGCAACTGCCCGCTGAAGCCCTGGACCTGATCCTGCCTGGTGGCGAAGCATTTGCGCAGGCGCCCGTGGATCTCAACCCTATGGTTAGAGACCGCCATGGCCGCCTTATCCTCTCCTCAATTCCCAAGGTTGGCGGCGCGCGAGATGCGAGATGGCATTTCCAGAGCCAATTACGCTGGCTCCATCGTACCTGGCCTGAGACGCGAGGCATGAACATCGAGATGGACGATTACTGGACAGGCAGGGTGGCGATGCGAAAAGCCCAATTCCCGGGTGTGTTCGACCTAGGCATGGGTATCTTCGGCCTCATGTACTTCAATGCCTGGGGTAATGTGATGGCTCCTCTAATGGGCAAGATTTTCGCAGGCGCCATCGCCAAGGACGACATGACATCGCTGCCTTTCCCGATCGAACGACCCGAACCGATAAGATTTCAAAGAAAATACGAAATCCTCATTCGACATCTACTTTTACCTACCGCACGCACAGCCCAGCACTCAGGAATAATCTAGGCTGGACAAACCGGTATAATAATTATCATCGTAAATATCGGTGAAATTCGCGATAATATCAGGCGCTTGAATCCATCATCATTTGAAATTTCAAATAACGTCTCAACATCTGAAATCATGGATTATTGGAATGACAAGCAATTTGAATCCCGAACTCGGAAATCCGCAAACTTCCGTAATCATTACCGGCGGAGCGTCCGGTATCGGACTTGCCTCGGCGCGTGCACTTACAGCTGTAGGTCGTGCGGTGGCTATCTGGGATATCGATCCTGAAGCCCTCAATCGCGCTGCCGCGCTTGTCCGCGACGAAAGCGGTGCCGCCTGCCACACCGAATATGTGGATATGCGTAAAATAGAGAGTTTTAACGATGCGCTCGATCGCAGTCGCGCCGCATTGCCTCCCTTGGGTGGCCTCGTCCATTGCGCGGGCATTGTCGATACCGGCTCTTTGGAAGGCATCACACCCGAGAGCTGGCAGGCAGGGATAGATATTCATTTGCGGGCGCTTGCCTTCTTGACACAGGCAATAGCGGGCGATCTGGCCAAGACCCCTGGTTCAGCGATCGTGGCCATAACCTCGATCAATGCTACACTTGGAAACGCGGTCAACCCGATCTACTCAGCGGCTAAAGGCGGTATGCTCTCCTTGGTCCGCTCGCTGGCCGACAGGCTCGCTCGCGACGGGATCAGAATCAATTCAGTCTCGCCGGGGCAGATCATGACCCCCATGATCCGCGATGCCGTCAGCAATCTTGAAAGAGGTCATTTCGAACGCCGAATTCTTCTGGAACGCTTGGGTGAACCTGAGGAGATTGGCAGGGTTGTGCGCTTTCTCCTGTCGAACGAGGCCAGCTACATTACCGCAGCCGAGCTCGTGGTCGACGGCGGGAACATTTCATCGCAGCGCGCATAAGATTCAAGGACCAGGCCAGTGCTTAGCCCCCCAGCAATGCTGCCGTTCGCTCCTTAGCGGCAAGGTCTGAGATCGACGGCCTAAGGTAAAACTTTGCCGCAATCCATGTCGCGGGGGAGGATAGGCGGAGTAAACACTCGCGAATGGGGGCGTAGGGCAACCTAGCGCGGGAAAACGGGTCGTGCCTCTCTGAATTCGCACTGTGTGCCCACAGCGCCTAGTCTGCAGAGGTAGGTGCTGCAACGTTGGAGAGGCTTGTGTGTGCTAATCAGCCATCAGTTCAGCGGGTCGAGCAATCCGCTACCGGCTGTGCCGAGAGCCAACGCAAACCAAGCAACGACACCTGACAGGCAGATTACCTTCGCCGTTTTTTCGCCTTTGGATTTCGCGAAAATTACCTTCCATTCGCAGTAAGCCGAAGCCTGTCAATCACTGGTTTGACTTCTGATCCCACTGGATCGAATCCGGATATCACGTTGGGGATAGGGGATTTCGATCCCTTCGCTCCTGAACTGCCTGGCGATCTCGAACTTCAGTTCCGACGCCGTCCCTGCGCCTGTCGTCACATCCGCCACGAAGCAATAGAGCCAGAAATCGATCGAACTTTCGCCGAATTCAGCAAATGAGACGAACGGTTCAGGGGCCGTGAGGACAAGCGGATTGGCACAGGCAATTTCCAGGAGGAGCGATTTGACCCGATCGACGTCGGCTTCATAAGTCACCCCGATGGGCACCATGATGCGTGTCGGGGCGCCGCTGAAGCTCAGATTCTTCACGCTTCCTGTGATAAACTGTGAGTTGGGTATGATGATATGATGGCGGTCGAACGTCTCAATCAGTGTCGAGCGCACGGCGATCTTTCGCACGATCCCCGAATGCTCGCCGACCTCGACCCAATCGCCTTCCTTGATCGGACGCTCAAAGAGCAGGATCACGCCGCTTGTAAAATTCTCGACGACCGATTGCAGGCCGAATCCGAGCCCGACGGACAAGGCGCCGGCGACGAAGGCGAGACTTGAAAGGTCCAGACCGGTCGACACAAACGCGACCAGAGCCGCGAGGATCACGCCAAGATAGCCAATCCCGGTGACGATCGCCGCCTGGCCACCCCGGTCGAGACCGAACTCGGGCAGAATGGAGGAACTCAAGAAGCGCTGCGCCGAGCGGGTCACGAAATAGCCGACGATGAAGACGAAGACGAAGGTAATTGCATCGCCCGCGGAGACGCGGATATCGCCGAAGGTTACTCCGGTGCGCATCAACGTAATTGCATCGTTGATCTGCTGCCATCGATAGCCCCAGATCAAGGCTATCGCGATCAGGCTTCCTGCCAACAGAAGCAATCCGGTAAGAAGCGGAATGAAATGCAGGACCTTCCGATAGGCGTACAAGGGGCCGGCAACCAGCGCTGCAAGGATCATCCTGATCGAACGGTGCAAATAGATCGCAATGGCAATGACCGCGAGCGAAGCGAGCGCAGAACCGAATATGTCCCGAGCCAGCATGAGGTAGCCGGCCAGGGCGGTCAAGACGGTGGCGAGCGACAGCAGTTTCAGCGCACGGGAAAGCGGAGTGGAAAAGTCGAACGCGACGTCCTGGCCAACTGATCCGAGGGGCGCGGCCAATTGACGTTCGTCCGCCCCCTTCTTTTGCGCAATGTGGATAAGGTTGGCCAAATGCCAGATCAGAATGCCGCCCATGATCGTCAACAAGGCGGTAAGCAGGTCGGTGATCGGCTTGGTGACAAGCGTCATTTCCTCGAACCAGGAAAGTATGACTGTTGCCCCCAGAATGGCGCCTGCATAGCGGACAGTGCCAAGCATCCGTCTCGCGGTGACCTGAGACGTGCTCACGAGCCGCAATTCCTCGAACGGCGAAGTCAGCACCGAGCTTCCGATCCAATGTGCAATGGCAAGGATCACAGCCGCAAACGCCAAGGCAATGCAAAATCGCAAGAGAGACTGAAGATCGAGGAATGGAGAGGCCAGCGCCACGATCGCCAGTTCGATCAAAACCGTCATGATCCCGAACAGCGCGGCTGATGAAAGGTCCAGCGCCAGGTTCATGCCCAATTTCGAGGCCAGACCGTTCGCTTCGCCGATCGCCCGCCTTATGCGAGTCCCGATTCCGCGCCAGAGCCGGAAGATCAGCACCGGGCCGAGGACGGCCAGCAACATGGCGACGACCAAAGGTGGCAGGAGCGATGAGATCCCTTTCGTACGCGCAGTCGCGCCTATCACCTTGGCGCTCGCCGCCAATCCATGGCCAATGTCGCGAAAGGAACCAATCCAGAGTGCAGGATCGACAGGCGTACCGGAGCGGCGCATCGTGTGTTCATGGTTGAGGGCTGCAATGCGCGCGTCGAGCTCCGCCACCAGCGCTCCGGCTTGCGCCTGGGCTTCGCGCATCCGCAATGTGGGCGCCATCACCTTCCCGAGACGATCGTCAAGGATCTCGCGCTGCTTGGTCACAGCACCCGGTTCGCTCTTGCCCTCTGCGGGTACAGGACCAAGCGAAGCGATCTGGGCCTCCAGGATCCTTTGCTCGATGGTCGCGCCGTCTGCCAGTGAGAGGGCCGTGTTCCGATCGGCGGCCAGACTGGCGCGAAGCGCCTCCAGTTGCCGCATCATTTCGTAGGAGTGCGTGAGCGTGCCATTGGTGAGCACGCTCTGCGCTTCGGCGGCATCCTTCGCGAACCGTTCAAGGAACGGCGTGCTGGCCGCTTGTGCGAGCGCCAATTTGGGCATGGCGAGGAGTAGGAACAAACAGAGGAGTACGTCGATGCCAGTCCATCTTCGGTGGCGCAATTGCCTGGCCTGGCCCCATCTGACGCACTCCCCTGTGCGTTGTCGCAGCCATATCCCCCGCATGGATCGACGGCTCCGCCAAATCACCTCAACACGGGTCGGAACGACCCGGACCCCATCGCATTTGGATGCCCCAAGATCATCCTCAATCCTTGAACAGGCTCGAGCTGTCCTGCGAATTCTGCTTCGACGTCGCGGCCTTGGCGCAGAACTCTGCCGTGTCGTGGCTGTGCAATCCCATAAAGACACCTGTCGCCATCCCGAGGTGTCCGATCAGTCTCTTTCGAAGCTTGTCCCTGTCCTCGTCACTGGCCTGATCTTCTCCGGTCAGGAAGCCCTCCTGAAGCACTTTGCCGAGCTTGGCCGGATCGAGTTCGAGCTCGTCACACATGATCGATGCCGCAGAATAATAGCCGAGATAGACGAACAGGCCGCGCTGACTGGGATCCCAATTGTCCGCCAATTCCTTGTCCAACGCGGTGAGCGCTGCTTCCTCCTGGGTGGGCGCGGGTTCAGCCTGATCTTGGGCCAGCGCAATGGATGGATATGCCAGCGCCAGGCCGAGAATGGTCGGCAAAATGGTAATTTTCATCACACACGCTCCCCCTGGTCAGTAACGAAACTCTCTCGAGGTCCAATAAGCGGAATACCCCTTGTTGCGCTCGTAACAGACGCGCTGAGCAGGGTAGCAGGTTATGTCGCGCGAAGGTGAGAAGCTCGCATCGCCGCGCCCTCCATATCCATAATTGGAACCGCTGCCGCAGGAACTGTCCGGAACGGAGACAATTGAATCGTACCTCCCGTCGCGCGTTGTAACCGCGACGCACTGATCGTCGTGCTTGTTCCACCAGTACGCCCAGCGGCTGTATGTTCCGGTGCCCGAGGACTTGAACTTGTATCCGCGCTTGCCCATCTGTCGTTCGCCCGAAGATGCCTTAATGCCTATCAGGTCGCGCAGCTCGTAAGGTGTCGTGCGCGAAGAACCGGAAGGATAGTAATCGTCGCGGTCCTTGTCCTTCTTCTTGGAGGTGGTAATGGCAAGTGCGCCGATAAGGGCTGCAGCGCCCACGACCGCTACTGCCGTTCCATTGCCGCCTCCTGACTTTCCGCAATCCTTGTTCGACGCCTTGTCGATCGCTTCGTAGCGTCCATCGAACGTCGTGACCGTGATGCACTGGCTCTTGGACTTGTTCCACCAGTAGGTCCACTTGCGGTCCGTGCCGCTCTTCGTGCTGATGTTTTCGTAGCCGCGATCCTGCAGCAGCCCTTCCCCGGAACTGGAGCGGGCACCGACGACGTCGCTCACGTCCGAAGGCGTTTTAGCCTGGGCTCCAGGGGTCATTGCAACAGCGATCAGCACGGTCCCGGCCAAGAAGGCCGTTCCACGCAATGTTGCCTTGTCTTTCATCGCCTTCGTCCTTTCTTCCCAATCCGAATTCGATGCGAACTGCTGCGCGCCGGAACCGTCAGAACGTCGGCATGCGCCGATCCGAGGGCACGCAAAGCAACTCGGTTCCGATTACGACCAATGCCGCGACGCGACAGCCGCGTCCCATCTGAATGGGTCGACTGCCTTCAGACCTTGTTCTTGAAATGATGTGGCGTCTCTTATCGGCACTGACGCCTGCTTCGGGGGCAGTATGCTCGCGCGTGGCTGACACGAGCCTGGCAAGCGCGGCCACGTTGATCCGTCGCGACCGCTGCAATCTCCCCAGGATAAATTCCTGCCTGCATCGCAAAACATAACAGCCTCCGGCCAATTGACCCCGACTCGTCTGCGAACCCGTGTTGTTATTGAATCTCCACTTTTCGGGAGATCGCTCGCCTCAACTGGGCGAATTGCATTGCGAATTTGTCCCGCGCTCACCGACCGGTTACGCCTCGATGGTCGGCTTGCCGTAGAGACCTATTTTCCTTGCCCTTAGTTTTACGGTACAGAATACCGTCCACTTGATACAGTATGTTAATGCGATTCGATAGCTTGTATGTGTTAAAAAATGGACGTAATGATCCTCGCCGATGTCGAGACCTTGGACGAGTCCTGAAGTCAAGTCGATCGCCGTGCATGATCTTCTCTAAATAATATTGCACTGCGGCAATAATCAATTTCTGATCCAGGTCGTGAAACGAAGCGTCAGCCGATAATCTCCGGCATTCCCGTTGCATGTTATGAAGCAACATTGGGGAGTTGGTCATGAAAAGCCTGTTTCTTCTGACTGCAATTTCGACCCTGTCCATCACGCTCGCGTCGGGATCGGCGGTCCTGGCCCAGTCGACGCCTCCGGGCTTGAGCGACCTGGTGGGCGCCAGGGGCGCCGGCGGAGAATCCCAGTTGGAGGCACGCGGCTACCAGCACGTCAGCACGCAAACCGGCACCGATCGCAAATGGAGCTATTGGTGGAATCCGCGGCTGCAGCAATGCATCTCGGTATCGACGGTGGATGGCCACTATGCCTCGATTGTTTCGACCCTCCCCGCCGACTGCGGGCGCTCGGGCGGTTCTGACGCCGGGCATAACGACGTCCCACAGGTCATGGTCGGAAGGAACGGACAAGGCGAAGTCATCTTCAAGGGCAACAATTGTGTCGCCTACTACGACGCCTACGGGCGCCGCAGCAAAGCCTTGCCTGCCTGTTCCGGCGGCCAGATAAGCCATGCTGACGAAGCCATGATGCGCTATCGACGCGAACAGGGAATGGATGGTCCTGCGGCGGATCACAGCCCGGACCATCCCGGCCACGGAGCAGGCGTCATCAGGTTGACTTGCTTCGGTGAAGGGCACCGCCCCCAGGCCCGGACATATCCCATCCTGCGCTGGGATCGTCGCGATCACGAATTCGACACCGACTATGCGACGATCATGTCGAAGCGCGAATTCGACACCATGGTCCAGATCGACATTCGCGGGAGCACCGGGAACATCTGGCTTCCCAAGAGCCTGATACCACCGGTCCATTCCGGCGGTGACCATGGCTGGTGGGAACTGCGCAACCTGGCGGTCACGGGATCGCAAATCACCGGGAGTTACAAGCTCAACGGTCTCAACAAGCCGAAAGTCACGATCGACCGCAGACGCGATCGCATCAGCATCAAGGGGCAGCGCGATTTCAAGGGAACGTGCGAGGCCAGTGGCGGCTGACGGACGAGCGTCAAGCCGACAAGGCTATGGGCCAAAGCAGGGCCCGGCACTCGCGTCACAATAACTACATTGCAGGTCAAGGGTCGCACCGCAGATTCGAAATTGAAATCTTGTTTTGGAGAGAGCGATGTATTTTCCCGCACCGTGCAAAAATCGCCATCCAGTTCGATCCCGTTCGGTCGGAGCCGCGGCTACGCTTTCCATTGCGGTGACGTTATCGGGATGGGGCCATGCACTGGCTAGCCAGCCCCCCACACAGATAGGCCCCGACGATCTCGCATTCTCGGTCTCCAACATGGACACCAGCATCGATCCGCGGAAAGATTTCTATCTCTTTGCGGCAGGTGGCTGGCTCAAGCGCGTCCCACGCCCCGAGGATCGCGCATCGTACAGTTTCCCGGTGATCCAGGGAAAACGGATCAAGGATCAACTCAAGGCCATTATCGCCGCCGCGGAGCGGGACGCCCCGACAGCGCCAAAGGGCACGTCCGCACAATTGGTCGGCGATTTCTACAAGGCCTTTATGGATGTCGACCGTCGGCGCGAAGAGGGCATGAAGCCGTTGCAGGAGGAATTCGCCAAAGTTGACGCGATATCCTCGATTGCCGACCTTGCTCGATATTCAGCCTATGCCGCAAAAACGGATGGCATCGCACTGCTGATAAGCTACGGCCCCTCGCCGGACCTTGCCGACAGTTCGCGCTACGCCATCTATGGCGGCCCCGGTTCGACAGCGCTCAAGGATGAGCGCGACGTCTACCGTTCGGACGAATCCGCGCCGCGCCGCATCGCCTACCGCAAATATGTCCACGAAATGCTGAGCACGGCTGGCTATGCGCCGACCGAGGCCGATCGCGTGACCAAGCTTGTGCTGGATATCGAGACCGAACTGGACAAAGCGCAACTCTCGCCTGCGGACAAGCGCGATTTCAACAAGCTGAACAATCGCATGGCGCTGGCACAAGCGCAGGCATTACTGCCCCAGATCGATGTAAAGACCTATTTCTCCGAGCTTGGCATCCCCGAACCGAAAGACGTCATCGTCACCGAACCGACTTATTTCACGGCGGTATCGAACATGCTCAAGCAGCGGCCGCTGCAGGATTTCAAGGACTACGCAAAGTTCCGGCTGATCAAGCAGTTTTCCGATTTCCTGTCCCCCGATTTCGATGAACCCAAGCGGGCGCTCAATCAGGCGTTCACCGGTGTTGCAACTTTGCGCCCACTCGACGAACGCGGGATCGCGCAAGTGCAGGGAGGGCTTGGCCAGCCACTCAGCCAACTCTATGTGCACGCCTATTACGACGAGGATACGCGCAGGAAGACCAGTGAACTTATCACGTACATTATGGCCGCGATGGAAAAGCGCATCCCTACGCGTGACTGGCTTTCCGATAAAACCAAAGTCGCGGCTCTGGAGAAACTGAAGGCATTCAACAACAAGGTTGGCTATCCGGACGAATGGATCGACTATTCGAGCGTGAAAATCGTCCCGGACAACCCGGTTGCCAATGCCAAGGCGATCATATCGTTCGGCCTGAAGCGCGAACTGGCCAAGCTCGGCGGCCCGGTCAAAAGTGACGATTTCAATGGCGAAAGCACTCTACCGATAGCGATGAACGCCGCTTACCAGATTTTTGAGAACGGCTTCCAGATCACCGCTGCCATTTCGCAGGCCCCCGCGTTCGAGCCGAATGCCGATCCCGCAGTCCGCTTTTGTCGGTTCGGCGCGTTGATTGGCCATGAAACGACCCATGGCTTCGACAGCACAGGCCGACAGTTCGATGCCAAAGGCAATCTGCGTAATTGGTGGACTCTGGAGGACACTAAGGCGTTCGTGACCGAGGCGCAGAAACTGGTCGACCAGACCGCGCATACCGAGCTTGCGCCGGGCCACGCCAATGACGGCAAGCTATGGGTGGGCGAGAACATGGCCGACGTCGGGGGCATCAAGCTCGGGTATACCGCTCTGATGGATTACCTGAAGGACCATCCGCAGGAAAACGTGAAAATAGACGGCTACACCCAGCAGCAGCGCTGCTTCATCGCGTGGGCGCAGCTATGGGCCGAAAACGCGACCGAAGCTTATCTGATCAATGTTGCCAAGAGCGCCGACCATCCGCCGAACATCTACCGCACCGTCGCACCGCTCCAGCATTTCGACGCCTTTTACGAGGCGTTTGGGATCAAGGAGGGCGACCCGATGTGGCTGCCGCCGGAGAAACGAGTCAATACCTGGTAGCCCCGCAGTGACTGGCCCACCGTGGATGTCGCAGCGATCCGCGCCAGCACCGGCCTGTCTCAAGGTGCGTTCGCGCGCAGCATTGGCGTGGCCAAGGGCACGCTGCTAAACTGGGAGCGGGGCCGCCGACGGCCCACTGGGCCTGCCCAGGTGCTGCTGGCAATGATCGCTAAGAAGCCTTCGCTGGTAAGCGAACTGCTGCGCTAGGCCAAGTCTTCCACCGGACATGTTCGGAACCAAAGGCAGTTCCAAAGGGTAGCCGATGAGACAGGCTGAACCGTCAGGATGGTTCGAACTGTGCTGATGCGTTTTACCTGTGGCCATCATGGCCATAGGAGATCTGTCATGGGATTATCAGAATTTGATCCCGCCATTCGCGAACGCGTTTCGTGGAACGCTGGGCGCAAAGTGGGACCCAAGCGTGCACTCAAACCCCGGCAGATCTAGGCGGTGCGCTTCTTCCTCGATCAACATCGACGCATTCGGGATCGGGCCCTCTTCGATCTCGCGATCGATAGCAAGCTACGCGGTTGCGACCTGGTAAGGATGAAGATCGGCGATATCGTCTGTGATCGCAAAATTCGAAACCGCGCTACCGTGGTTCAGCAAAAGACCGGAAGGCCCGTCCAGTTCGAGCTGATGGACGATGCTCGCGCAAGCCTTCCCAAATGGCTTGAACTCCGGCGCGGCTCTTTGGAAGATTTTTGTCTTCCCCCGTCGCACAAACCACGCCGCCCACATTAGCACGCGGCAGTATGCTCGCCTCGTTGACGAATGGGTCACAGGAATTGGCTTGCCCTGCGAGGACTACGGCACGCATTCTCTGAGAAGGACCAGGGCGTCCATCATTTACAGGGCCACAGGCAATCTCCGGGCGGTTCAGATCCTGCTTAGCCATACGAAGATCGAAAGCACGGTCAGATACCTAGGCGTCGATGTGGAAAACGCATTGGTTTTGGCAGAGGGCACCGAAATCTAACATCTTCTGGCTCCCCGTTTAGGCGGGGAGCCAAGTCCCTTCTGCTATCTATAAGCCGCCGGGAATTGCGACCTTCTGTACAGCGCCTACCGGCCCAGATTCCCTATACGCAGGGGATAGCGGGTGTTCCGCTCCTGGGAAATGAGAAACGACAGCTGAATGGCGACAAGGGGTCGTATTTGTTGTGAATGACCACCGGGTTCTGGGACATGGTGCTCAGTCAGTTTCGGAGTACCAAAGTAGCTATGGCTGACGTAAACTGTCGTCCAGGCACCGTCCGATGTCGCCGACAGCCTTACCATTCCCAGGCAGAATTCGATCCTCCGATAGCTGCCAATCACTAGTGCCACCTGCTGGCACGCGGAGAGGATCGCCTTATCGGTGTAAGGCGCCTTTCTGCTTCCCATGCGCCTGAATTGGGCAAGCCTGCTGCATTCTGCTGGATGGACGTTGGAAAACGGAATGATTAAGCCATAAGACAACATTGGCCTGCGCCACATGCTGACAAGATCGTAAGGTAGTTATACCAGCGCCTTGTAAAGGCTGAAGATGCTGGTTGCGGTGAGAAGGCCTCCGACGAGCGCGAGAAGCAGCTTCGCCGGGATCTTCTTCGCGATGATAGCGCCAAGCGGGGCTGCTAGAAGTCCGCCGAGGATGAGGCCGATCGAGGCGATGGTGAAGGCCTGAAGGCCCAGCGTCAGAATGAAGGTGAGCGACACGGTCACCGTCAGGAAGAATTCCGCTGTGTTGACTGTCCCGATCGTTGTGCGCGGCTCAGTGCCCTGGACCAGCAGGTTCGAGGTCACGACCGGCCCCCATCCGCCGCCGCCTGCGGCATCCAGAAATCCCCCCAGGAGGCCCAGTGGCCCTACGAAGCGGGCGGGCTTGTGCTCATGGTGGTGGCTCATTTCCCAGGCGCGCCACAGCAGGTAAAGCCCGATGCCGGTGAGGTAAGCCATAACGAAAGGTTTGGCGATCCCCGCATCGATATTGGTCAGGAGATAGGCCCCCGCCACGCCGCCAGCGACACCGGGCAACGCGAGGCGAGCAAAGAGCGTCCAGTTCACGTTGCGATGGAAGATGTGACTGATCGCCGACGCTGCCGTGGTGAAGGTCTCCACCAGATGTACGCTGGCCGACGCGCGCGCCGGGGCTAGCCCGATGACGCTGACCAGCAGCGTGTTCGTAATGACGCCGAAAGCCATGCCCAACGCGCCGTCGATGAGTTGAGCGCCGAAGCCGACCCCGATGAACGGAATCAAGGCTTCCAGATGGTCTGTCGTGAGTTCGGGAACAGAAAACACGTGCGATCCTTTCGCGATCAGAATTCGATTTTGAGGGTGAAGCCCCAAGTGCGGGGATCGCCGGGCTGGCCGACGATGAGACCGGTGTTGCCCGAGGGCACGGCAAGCTGTTCAAAGTAGCGGACGTCGAAAGCGTTGCGGACCCAGCCGTAGATGTCGAAGCCCGCGGCCGTGCGGAAACCGGCCCGCAGGTTGGTCAGCGCATAGCCCTCGACCCAGGTATTGGCCGACGGCGTGGGGTTGGACGAAAAGGCGCTGCGATAACTACCGTCGACACCAAAGTAGACTTCACCATCCTGGCCGAGCAGGGTTTGCGGGGTGTTCGCTTCCGCGCCGTATGAGAACGACCACTTCGAAACGCCGGGCAGGCGCTGGCCCGAAATGTCGCAGTTTGCGGGACTGTTGCTGCCGCCCGACATTTCGGGCGGGCAAGGTGCGTCGTTGAACTTGCGATAGGTCGCATCGGTAAAGGCGCCGTTGGCATATGCATTGAAGCGCTCGCTGGGGCGGACCGATAAGTCCCACTCGACGCCCTGCGTGCGGACCTTGCGCGCATTGGCGAGATAGCCGCGCAGGACCCCGAGCTGCCCGTTGGAGACGAGCGCCTGATAGTTGCCGATCTCCGTGCGGAACGCGGAGAGGTTCAAGGTCGCCTTGCGGTCCCACAACTGTACTTTGATCCCGGCTTCGTAGTTGTTCACCGTTTCCGGCTTCACCGTGGCGGCGGCGAGCAGCGGATTGCCGTCCGTATTGGCGGGTACGCCGTTGAGGTTGATGCCGCCCGACTTGAATGACTTGGCATAAGTCGCATAGGCAAGGACATCAGCGGCTAGCTTGTAGCTGAGCGTCAGGTCATAGCTGAAGTTCCAATCGGAGAATTTAGTCTCGAAGCGCTGCGGGGCAAGGACGCCGCGCTGCGCCGCGATCCACGGATCGTTCGCATAAGGCCCGGAGAACTGCACGAGCTGGCGCGTGCCGTCAGAGGCGGTGCCGGTCACGACCGAATCGTATAGGCCCTTCTTCTGGTCGTAGTTCACGCGAAAGCCGGGTTGCACGGTGAAGGCGTCGGTCACTTTCCAGCTGATCTGCCCGAACAGCGCCGCGCTCGTGTTGTAGAGACGGATGTCGTTTTCGGCCGTCAACCTGTCGAGTACGATGGGGTTGTTCGACAACGCACTGCTGGGATTGAGCAGCCATTTGCTGGCCGCCGGGCCCTGCTCCTGAAGGCCCTGTGTACGGACTTTCTGGTGAAAGCCGAACAGGCCGACGACAAAGTCCACTTTGTCGCCCGATTGGGCAAAGCGCAGTTCCTGCGTGAACTGGTCCTGCCTGGAAGGGTTGTTCGATGCCGTCGTGATCGGCAGGCCCGTGAAGTCGCGGTCGTTGGCAGGCCTCCAGTCCCAGAAGCGCCATGCCGTGACCGAAGTGAGCGTGCCGAGCCCGGCATCCCATTTGATCCGCAAGTTGACGCCGCCAATCCTGTTGCCCGCATTGAGGTTCGCATCGAGGTCGGTGAGCCGATCGAACGCGTTGGTGCTCGGCACCGTATAGTTCTGTGCGGTGGCGAGCGACGCGAACTGGCGATTCACCGCGCGCTGCGTGGCGCCGGTGCGGACATAGATCTGGGCACAACATTCTGGGTTCTGTGTGCTGAAATCCCCTTGCAGCGTCACGTCGAGAGCATCGCTGGGACGCCACAGAAACTGGCCGCGCAGGCCGAGGTTGTCCTGCTCGTTGACCCAGTTGTCGGTCGTGACGTTGTAGATTGTTCCACGCCGGCTGGTCGCGGAAAGCGCCACGCGTGCAGCTAGCATGTCCGAAAGCGGACCCGATACTGCCGCCTTGGCCTGCTTGAAGCCGAGGTTGCCGATCGAGACCTCCGCACGGCCTTCAAAATCGAAGGTCGGCTGGCGCGTCGTGATGTTGATCGCGCCAGCGCTGGTGTTCTTGCCGTAAAGCGTGCCCTGCGGCCCGCGCAGCACTTCGATCTGTGCGACATCAAGGAAATCGAACGTGGCCGAGGCGACGCGCGAGTAATAGACGTCGTCGACATAGATGCCGACACCTTGTTCGATGCCATCGTTGGTGAGGCCGAACGGCGCGCCGATGCCGCGTATATTGACGGCCGTGTTGCGTGGGTTCGAAGAATAGAACTGCAGGGTCGGCGTCAGCTGCTGGAGGCGGCCGACGTTGAAGGTCCCGGTATTGTCGATGTGCTCGCCCCCGATCACTGAGATCGCGAGCGGCACGTCCTGCGAAGTCTCGGCGCGGCGGCGCGCCGAGACGACGATTTCTTCGTGATCCGACTGACCGGTGCCGACCGAGGTCTGGTGTTTATCCGCGGTGCCGGCGGCAAGGGCCGGCATGGATATGAAAACGGTTGAGGCGAGCAGGACGCCCGCCAGTCGTGAATATTTGCGCATGATGCTTCCCTGGATGAAAGGGATGCGTCCGGTGGTCCGGTCAGCACCAGGCTTGTTCTGATTTGTTAGAAATAAACGGATTCGAGAACGTGGCAGTCAGACGAAGCGGTGTTTTTCCGTCACTTCCATCTGCACGAGCTTGCCTTGGTGAACAGTCAGTTGGATGCCGCCGAACCGGATTTGCGCAAGCGCTTCGCGAACGAGATGAAGTGGATCGGATTCTGCAAATTGCGCTTGCCTGCCGGTTCGATCATCTTTGCCTTCAGTCATAGGCCCCTCTGAGTTGGTCAATGGCGATGAACGATCAGCCATGGCCATCATATATTCACTACCATTTTAGTAGACAATAGGCTTGCGATGAAATTTTTGTTTGCTGCGGCGAAGCGATAGGAAGAGGTCTGGCGCCGCGCTCCGCTCACTCGGCGCCGTAGGCGGGTTCCAGCACGATGGGGTCGGCAAGTGTGATCCGGTCGAGGACAGCGGCGGTTTCGTCGCGGACTTGCAGCATCAGGCTGCGCAGGCGACAATTGCTCTCTTCCACGCAGTTCTTGCACTTCTCGTGCGAGAACCGACTGGCGCAAGGCACCAGTGCCAACGATCCGCGCATGATCCTGACGATGTCGCCATAGCGGATGTCGACCGGAGAAAGAGCAAGAGCGTAACCGCCATCCTTACCGCGCTGGGCGAGGACAACGCCCTCCCGCCCTAGCTCAGACAGGATAACTGTCAGGAACTTGGCGGGAATGTTTTGCTTCTCCACTATTTCAGAGAGCGGAACCAGGCCTTCGCCATAGCGATCCGCCAGATGCTGCAAGGCTCGGATCGTATAACGGGTTTTCTGGGAGAGCATCGCTCATTGTCGATCGAAGCGATGCGGAATTCAATACCCGATGGCCACGGTAGGTGGAGCGAAGCGGACTCGGAGGGCGATTATGACGCCGTCTTAATGTCAGGGGGACGATATCGGAGCGAGCGGTGCGGACAGCCGTTTTGTCGGGCCGAAGCCCGTTGACGGGACCCGCACCGACGATTGGAGAACTATCTCGCCCTAGCATTCCCAAATGCGACAGATCGCATCCGGCCCGTCTCGCGCCTGCGGCATGGAGAAGCTGACATTCCGGGCTTCGGGAGCGGAAATCGAAGCCTGAACGGCCCGGAAGGGTCGGCGATGGCCCCCAATTTCCTCCGGACTAATCTCAGGGTATGCGGTCAACCACATCTCGAGGAAACCCTGCGGCGAGATGATCGATCAGCGCGCGCACGGCTGGAGGCAATCCCCGGCGTGTCGTGAAGACCAGATGCACGTTTCCTTGAAGCCCGCGCCAGGCAGGCAGCACATGGACAAGCTTGCCCGCAAGCAATGCCTCGCGGCAGACATGATCGGGCAGGATAGCGACACCAAGTCCATCAATGGCTGCCTCTCGCACCGCCGCCATGTCCGTGCAGGCCATTCGAGGCTCGACCCGGAAGACATGCTCCCTGCCGTCCTCGGTCTCCAGATGCCATTCCAGATCGTCTGCCGCGTCATCGGTCGCCAGTGTTGGAATTGTCGCCAGTTGAGCTACTTCAGAAACTTGGCTTGCCAGTTGAGGACAGGCGACGAGGATACGGGTTGATCTCCCGAGCGAGCGCATAGTTAGGGCGGCATCACTGTTGAGTGTTGCGCGCACCCGCAGGGCCAGATCGATCCGCTCTTCGATAAGGTCCACTGCGCGGTCCGTTGCCACGAGTTGCAACCGCACCTTGGGATAGCGGGCGAGGAAAGAGGATATCAGGCCCGATATCGGCCCGATCATGCCGGTGGGGCAACTGAAGCGTATGCGGCCATGAGGTTCAGCCTGCGCCTGCAAGACGAGTGCCTCCGCCTGCTCCGCCTCGACCAATATGGCCCGGCAACGCTCATAGAAAGCGAGCCCTGTATCCGTTACACGGAAGCGGCGGGTCGAGCGCTCGATCAGGCGGAGGCCAACGCGTTCCTCCAGACCTGCGATGCGGCGGCTCAGCTTGGACTTGGGCTCCCGCAATGCGCGCCCCGCCGCCGCAAAGCCGCCATGGGCCACCACTTCGGCAAAATAGGCATAGTCGTTCAGATCGATACGCATCATCGTTCCTCCTACGGAACGCTAAGTGCCATATCTGCTCACTACACGCACCATCGTTCTGAGAGCATCTCATAAGGGCAACGGCGCTTCGCCGAAACCCGAAGGAGAAAGACAATGACGGACAAGTTCAACAACAAGGTGGTGGTCGTGACCGGCGGCACGAGCGGCATCGGACTGGCGACGGCGAAGGCTTTCGCTGAGGAAGGCGCCTCGGTCTTCATCACTGGGCGACGACAGGAGGCACTGGATGCTGCAGTGAAGGCGATCGGCGGCCGTGTGACGGGTGTACAGGGCGACATGGCGAGCCTGGCCGATATCGACCGGCTCTATGATGTCGTCCAGCAGAAGCATGCGCAGATCGACGTCGTGTTCGCCAACGCGGGCGGTGGCGAGATGCTTCCGCTTGGTTCGATCACCGAAGAGCATTATCAAAGTACCTTCGACACCAATGTGAAGGGCGTCCTGTTCACGGTGCAAAAGGCGCTGCCGCTGTTGAGGGACGGGGCCTCGATCGTCCTGACAAGTTCGACCACCAGCATATCGGGCACACCTGCCTTCAGTGTATATTCCGCGACCAAGGCGGCAGTCCGCAACTTCGCGCGCAACTGGATCCTCGACCTCAAGGATCGGCACATCCGTGTGAACGCCATCAGCCCCGGCGTCACGGACACCGCCGGCCTCAACCACCTATTTGGCGGCGGCGAGCAGGCGCAGGGAACAAAGGACTACCTTGCCAGCCTGATCCCGGCAGGCCACGTCGGCCAGCCCGAGGAAATTGCCAGGGCTGTGCTGTTCCTGGCCTCTGACGACGCCAGCTTCGTCAACGGTGTCGAACTTTTTGTCGACGGCGGTCAGGTGCAGATCTGATCATCAAACCCGAAGGCCGGATGGAGTGTTGCCTCGTGCAGCAGTTCATCCGGCTCTCGGAAATTGGGTCGGTGAGAAAGGGAAACCGGACTGAGCAGACCTGGGAACGCGAAATCGGCGGCTGAATGTCGTTGAAGGGTCGACGTGGGAACCGTTGCTACGTGCACCTGTCACCACTGGCACGGCAATTGGTTACCTAAAAAATCGGACCTTCATTGGCAGTGTCTGCTATTCACAGCTGTCGGATCGAGGCAGTGGTTTCTGACGGCCGAACCCTCAGCTTCGGCCACGCCCACTTGCTGCAAATCGCCTCATCAGAACCACGCCGGGGATCAGTGGCAACCACAAAGTCAGGACGCGAAGCATAAACGTAGCGGCGATCGCCCCTTCGAAGCTAACACCCAGCAAATGAAGCGTGCTGGCTGAGACCAGTTCGAAACTGCCCAGGCCAAGCGGGATCGGTCCTAGCGTTGCGGTTATCGAGGCGAGGATGAAGGCAATCAGCGGGGTCGATGGCGCGGATTCAATGCCGAGCGAACGCAGGCAGGCATAAAGTGTTGCGCTGTCGGCAGCGAAGACGGCTGCGTTGCACATCATCAGCTGCAAGAGCAGCGTGCGGTCGCGCAAGAGGTTCGCTGGTGCTTGCCCGACCGTTTCGAGCAGGCGGCGGATCGGACGGATGTTCTCGATAGTGGGAGGTAGGGGCATGCTCCCACGGGCCCGCAGCCACAGAGCCAGTGCTGGTATGGCGATCGCGACCAGAACAAAGGTCGTGATCAGTCCCACCATCAACGAAGTGGCATGTCCGTGCAGCCACAGCAGAAGCAGAGTGACGAGAGCGAACAGCATATAGGAGACATAGAAGCCTAGCATCGAGATCAGAAGCGCAGCGACGGCCGTTCCCCGACTGGCACCTAATGTCATCAATTGATCAACCAGCAGTACATTACCACCCATGCCGGCCGTCGGCAGAGCCTGATCGGCAAACAGCTTGGAGAGCGCGATGCGGATGAGTGGCATCATGCGATACCGTTTGCCTTCCGACCGGATGATGACGAGGCGCCAGCCCGTCGCGACGGCGGCATAAGTCGAAAACTGAAGGAGGAGAGCGGCAATCAGCCAGCCAGGCTCAGCCCTGCGGACCAGAGTGACAAAATTGGCAAGTTCACCCCAGTGCAGCACAGCTCCTACCAGCGCCGCCGCAATGATAAGACCTGTGAACCAGCCGCGCCAACTGGTCATGATCAAGCGCTCACGATGGACTGGCGCCGTTTGGCAATTTCCGTTCCCAGCGCGTAAACCAGAACGATCAGCATCAGCAGCGCCATCACGGCCGGCGGTAGCGGACTGAACGCAAAGGTATCACCGATTGTGCCGCTATAGGGCAGGCACACGGCGAGGATCGCAACGAACACGCTGCTCCAAAGCAGCAGCGGCGCGGGTGAACTGCTCCAGAAGTGCCTGCTCGTCCGCAGCACCAGGAGTGCTGCCAGCTCAGTGAGCAAGGACACGGTGAACCAACCCGTGCGGAACAGGGCGGGATCGGCGCGCACAGCCCAGTGCAGCAGCCCGAAGGTCAAAAGGTCGAACAGCGTGCTGATAAGCCCGAAGGTGATCATGAAATGGCGAATGCGGCCAATGTCCCACCGCTGCGCATGAGCGAGCCGCTCCGGATCGACGGAGTCGCTGGCGATGGTGACGGCGGGCAGATCAGAAAGGAAATTGTTGAGCAAGATTTGTACCGGCAGCATCGGCAGGAAGGGCAACAGCACCGTTGCCACGGCCATGCTGACCATGTTGCCGAAATTGGCACTGGTGGTGATTGCGACATATTTGAGCGTGTTTGCGAAAGTGCGGCGGCCATCTTCCACACCGAGCCGGATGGCGTTGAGATCGGGGCGCAGCAAGACAATGTCTGCACTCTCGCGCGCGACGTCGACGGCGCTGTCGACCGAGATCCCGACATCGGCCGCGCGCAATGCCGGGGCATCATTGATGCCATCGCCCATGTAGCCGACCGCATGGCCAGCCTTCTGGAAAGCCCGAACGATCCGCTCCTTTTGCTGGGGCTCGACTTCGGCGAAGACATGGGCGTCTCTGCATCGCGCCGCCAACGCATCGTCATCGAGGGACGCTATTTCATCGCCTGTCATCACCTGGCCGGAGGGCAGGCCGATAAGATCGGCCATATGCGCACTGACGTAACGGTTGTCGCCGCTGACGATGCGCACGGAAATGGCGCGATGTCCCAACGCCGCCACGGTCTTTTCAATTTCCGGTTTCGGGGGGTCGAAGAAGAGCAGGAAGCCTTGAAGGCAAGCCGCGCCATCCTCTCCGCTGGACAGGGCCAGCACGCGGAAGCCCTGACCGGCGCTGTCGCGGACAAAGGCATCAATGGCTGAGCGCCGCTCGCGGTCGAGCGGCTTAGGACTGCCGCAAGACCACACGGCCATGCAATCTGCCAGCACTTGGGCAACAGCGCCTTTGGTAATGGTGATCCGGCCGCCATCGGGCTGTGAGACCGAGACACTGAACCGCCGCCGTGCGAAATCATAAGGCCTGTCACTCATCCGGCCGAAGCCAGTCAGGTCCAGACCGGCAGCTGTGGCGCTGGCCAATACGGCCTCATCCAGGGGACTTGTCATCCCGGTCTGGAAGGTAGCGTTAATTGCGGCCAGCCGGAGCACCTCCGTCGATGTTGCGCCATCAAAATCAACGGCGGCGGAAAGCGCTATCGCGCCCTTGGTCAGCGTGCCGGTCTTGTCGGTGCACAACAGGTCCATGCCGCCCAGGTTCTCGATGGCCTGCAACCGTCGGACGAGCACCCCGCTCTGCGTCATCCGGCGCGCACCGGCAGCCAGCGTCACGCTAACGATCGCAGGGAGAAGTTGCGGCGAGATCGCCACGGCAAGCGCCATGGCAAACAGGAGTGAATCCATAAGGTCGCGCCCGAGAGCCATCGACCCCATCAGTACCAGGGCAACGACTACCAGCATCACACGCATCAGCATCAGGCCGAAGCCAGCGAGGCCGCGAGCAAATTCTGTTGCCTGCTCGGCCTTCTCCAGATCCTGTTCAATGGCGCCGAATAGCGTATCCTTGCCAGTGCGCACAATCAGCATGCACCCCGAGCCGCTGCGGATCGATGTCCCGGCAAAGAGAGCACCGGTGCGTTCAGTGATCGGCGCATCGACGAGTGCTGCGCCAGGCCGCTTCTCTACCGGAAAGGGCTCGCCGGTCAGTACGGCCTCATCGGCCAGCAATCCGTCGCTCTGCAGCACCCGGCCATCTCCGGGGACCAGATCGCCAGCCTTGAGCAGCGCGATGTCGCCTGGCACGACGCGATCAATGGCCAGTTCGACTTCCTGTCCGCCTCTCCGCAATCGCACCTTGCGCACCAGTCGCGAGCGCAACTCGGCAATAGCCTGTGACGCGCGATATTCCTGAGTGAACCCCAATATGCCGCTGCCGCCGATGATTAGCAGTATGATTGCTGCATCGGTCCATTCCCGCAATGTGATCGAGAGCACTGCCCCGACAATAAGAATTAGCACCAACGGGCTGGTGAACTGGGTGAGAAACAGGCGCAAAGCGCCGGAATGACTGACGCGTGTGTCTGCATCGGCTTTGAGCGCGCCGGTCGAGACAAAAGGCAAGCCCTGCACGGGATCGCTTTCCAAACGCCGCACCAGCAACGAGAGATCATCACTCCACCAAGGATATTCCTTCGCTATAGCGCGGCATCCTGATTCCAGCGGGGAATTCGTGATATATCGCGCCTGAAAAGCTGTGTGTAGCGTGCTTGATGGCGTTGGCTGCCAAAAGGTTCGCATTGAATAGCAGCCGTTATTCCCGTTACTCAGCTCAGAACCTGCCATTTTGAAGTTGGTCGGGCGTTGCCACAATAGCAGACAGGCCGCACCTGAGAGCGGGAAGTTGGCGGTTAACGGGTCGACGGCCGAAGGGAGTGTCATGCGCAAGAGGGCCTTTTCCTGCCCGCCGTTGATCTTGCCGCGCAAGCGATCGAACAGGCGTGCCTTGGCGATGAGGAAGGCAACGTGTTCACGGCACCATTCTTGCGCTGCCAGGGTAATTTCTGCGAACCAGTTGAGCCAGGCGCGGATCTCGTTGGATCGGCTCGCGCGCTGCAGCTGCTCGTAATAGGCCTTGCGATGGCGCTGGATCGTCTCGGCTATGGCCCTAATGGCGGGAGCATCGAGGGATTGCGCCAGAGCCTTCTCAGCCAAGGCTCGGCCGAGGCGTCCGTTGCCGTCCTCGAAGGCATGGATTGATTCAATCCAGAGATGGACGAGCCCAGCACGAAGCAAGGCGCCGGCAGGCGTTGCGCCCAACGGCCCGGTCTCATTGAACCACTCGATGAGCTTGGCCATTTCACGGGGAACACGTTCAGAAGGCGGCGCTTCAAATTGGACCTTGGGGGTATGGATGGCTCCCGAGACGATCTGCATCGGGTCGGCATGCGTTCGATAGTTTCCGATTTCCCGCAGGTCTCGCCGTCCGTTCATCAGCATGGCATGCCAGCGGCAAAGCATCTCGTCGGTAAGAGGGGCCGCGTAGGTCCGATAGAGGTCGGCCATGAGTTCGGCCGCGCCGGCTTCAGCCGCGCTGGCACGCGGCGCATCGGCCTTGATACCAAGATGTCTGGCAATCGACGATTGCACACTGGCCCTATCGAGGACCTCGCCCTCGATCGACGAGCTATCGACCGCTTCCTGGGCGATCATTGCAATCGTCAGCTGCTCGCGGTCTTGCTGTTCGAGGTGCTCCATCGCTCCGATGACGACACCGGCACCTTTGAGGAAACGGTCTTCCTGACCCCGCAAATCGTCGGGATTGTAGCTAAACTCCGACTAATCAGGCTGCTGCCAGTTCCATCGCATGATCGACAACATGGCTATCTATAGATCATCATGCGATAAAAAGTGATCTATAGGACTGCTGTCTATCCATCGTTCAACGCGACAGGAACGCGATCACGGTCGCTCTGTCGAGGAACGGGGCCATAAAGTCCTTGTCACCGGCGGCCTGAAATCAAGCCAGGGCGAGCCCGTCATTCTCCAAAGGATCATCCCCGACGATGGAGGTGCTCGCCTTGCTCACAACGTTCAGGGCCCGGCCTGTTTTGCACGCCGCAGTTCGATTAGCTGACCGTCTGAACCTTGGGGGACGGAGATCGAAGCTTGAACGGCACGGAAAGGTCAAAATTGAGGGCGGTAACTAAATTCTTACGGTCACGGACACTTGCTTGACCTCGAAACGGCAGTTCGTAGGCTGACCCGCCTTTGCACATCGGCAATGACCATGGCGGAAATAGTTTGGAGGCCTCGAGGCACTGAATCGTCCAGCGCTCGGGTGCAGTTGTAGACGCGAGCCAAAGATTCTCATTCAACAACTGTTATGATTCGAAGCACATAGGCTTTCGAAAATTGCAGGCTCTAAATGAAGATCGCATCATCCATGGCTGCAGTTTTGCCAAGCATGTGCTCCATAAAAAGAGAACTCGTGCCCATTGTCCTTGGTGGCACTGTCTCACACCCAGACAGATTCAGGAACGGGACACTAATCTAGGCCTGCGAATTGCGCCACATGAGCGCAGAAGCCACGGCATTGCATTCCGAGAGGAAGCCTTCCTCAACTGATTTATCATTTGCTTTCGTAGGCGATATTCGCAGGGATTGTGAGACTGATCGCGGTACCGCCATTGGAGGAGACGGAGATGTTTAGAGAGCCTGACAGCCGGCCTGCCCGTTCGCGCATTCCAATGAGCCCGTAGTGTCCTTCCCGCCCTCCAGCGGCAAGGATCTCCAAAGGCATGCCAACGCCATCATCCTCTACAACCACCATCACGTGGGTCGTGCGGTATCGGACAAGCAGCACAATGCTGGCTGCCTTGGCGTGACGCACCGCGTTGCTCAGAGCCTCGCGCACGATGCTCGCGATCTCTTCCGCGACAGGCGCGCACACCAGCCGCGGCGTGCCGAACGTCTCCAAGCGCCATTCGATCGAAGAAGGAAGCATGTCGTCAGCCAACACGGAAAGTCGATCAGATAGTTCGACAGGACGTAGATCCTGGCGGATCGAGTGGACTCGGTCTCGGCCTTCGATCAGCATGCTCTCGGCGCGGTCCAGCGCACTTTCCATCTCGAGGCGCGACCTTTCCCCCCGTGGCAACAGTTCGACTACGGTCTGAAAGCGCAGCATCAGACCCTGGAAACCCTGCAACAATGTGTCATGCAATTCTCGGGCTATTCGCTCACGTTCCGCAAGTTGTGCCTCGACCCGGCTGCGCGCCCGCTCTGTAATGATAGAGAGTCGCCTTCGGTAAAGAAACCAGGCCAGTGCAAGTACTATGGCAGCGCAGACAAAGTAGAACCAGAGAGCCTGATAGAAGGCGGGTGCGATGATGAAGCGCAATTTCGCCCCCTCACTGTTCCAAATGCCGGCGTTGTTGGCGGCGACGACCTGGAACTCGTAGGGTCCCGGTCCCAAGTTGGTAAACAGCGCCTGTCGCTCCGGCCCCGCCTCGTACCAGCCCCCCTGACCGCCGATCAGCCTGTAACGGAAACGATTGGCAGTTGCATCGGTCAGGCTGAGCGCAGTGTATTGAATCTCGATGCGACCTACGTTCGGAGTTAAATGCCGGGGTGCGCCCGACAGAGGGTATTTGGTGCCGTCGGCGCTCATCGACAGTATCGCGACGGGCGGCACGACGCGATTTCGGACAATACTGGACGGATCGACCCATGCAACGCCGCCGTCGGTAGCAAACCAAAGTGTTCCGCTGGAATCGCGCGCTATGTCGTTCGCTTCGAATATGTTGGACCTGCCGCGATAGTCGCTATCCTCGCCGATGCGCTGGAAAGGAACTGGTGTGCCGGGCTTACGAAATGCCTGCGCGAGCGCCTGGGTCTTGACCCGCACGATGCCGGAGCTACCGATCATCCAGATCCAGCCATCGGGCGTTCGAAGAATGCCCGTCATTCCGGCCAGAAAAGGATAGTCCCGCTCGGACAGCTGGAAAACCCTGTCCTTCGAAACCAGCGCCAGCCCTTTCTGCCCACCGACCAGCAATCCTTCGCGAACCTGAGCCAGAGTGGTGATGGAGCCAATCGCGAGCGATGCACTCGGCACAAGGATGCGTGTGCCGAGTGCCTTGAACTCAAGGAGCCCTACACGGCTGCGTGCGGCAAAGAGCCCATCCTTTGGGGCCTGCCTGAGCATGGTGATGGTCCCACCGGGTTTCCCGGCCTCGGTCAACAGACCGTTTTCGACCCGGTAAAGACGGTCCATGCCGGTCCAGAAGTTACCTTCCGCATCCTGCGCGCAGGTCACCGACAAAGGCCCATTGACCTCTCTCACACGCTTCAACGCCCCATTGCCCTTAAGTTCAAGCAGGAAGGCTCCTTCGAGGCTAATCGCCAACATCCGGTCAGGACTTCCGCACAAAACACCTATGTTCTTTTTACTAAAGATCAGTCTAGCAACAGTATCACCACGACCGATTCTATAGACGCCAGCCGGGCCAGCAAAGAACACGTGTGGCGAAGCCGGACCGCTGACAAACCCGGTGACTGGCGCTGGCGCATCTTTGGCTAGCACCATTGTAGTCGGCGCAAAGCGGTCGAGGCCCGAAGCCGTCCCAACCCAGACATTACCTTCACGATCTTCCAGGACCGACAATGAGAGTTTCGCCGACATTCCAGTCGCCGTCTCGCCGACCAACTTCTCACCTGAATAACGGTAGCGAACCAACCCATCGTCCTGTCCGGTGACCCAGATTCCACTATCGCGATCGACCAGAATATGACGGGTTACGTAGGGCGTACCGAGATGCGCGAGTCTCGCCTGGACCCCTGTCCTATCCAACCTTCGCAAACCGCTGTCGTCAGCGAGCCAGACCACCCCATCGCGACCTTCGGCGAATGCTGCGAAACTCCCCACCGTTCCCATGTCGCGCTGAAAATACGATCCACTCGGTGCAAGACGCAGAAGCGCGGGGGGCAGCGCCACATAAACCGTCCCGTCGCTGACCGGGAGGACCGGCCCCATCAACCCGTCGACCAGACCTTTCTTGCTATCGAAACGAGTCCAGTGCCCTGCTTGGTAGCGCGCAAGTTGCATCGCGCCGCGAGCCTCGCTCGCGATCCATATCGCGCCATCGCGCGCCTGGACGATGGAGGCCACTCCCCCTTTCGGCGGCCACGGGTTGGCTGCGCGAAGATGGCCGTTGCGATAGACAGCGATACCTCCGAAATCATAACCTACCCAGATTTCTCCATTGTTAGCGGCCAGCAGCGCGGTAACCTGGAGCGATCGTTTAGGATCGTCATGCTCGGGTACGATCCGATGGAAGCGGATCCCGTCGAAACGGTAAAGACCAGTCGAACTGCCTAGCCAGAGGAAGCCGTTCTTGGTCTGCGCCAGAGCACGGATGTTACCCGGTGCACCATCGCGCAAGGTCCAGGCGGTATGGTGCAACTGGTCGAGACTGCGATCAGAACTCAGGGCATTTCCGGGCCCAGACGCCAAGCAGAGGCCAAGTGCCACCAAAAAGAGCCGGCCCATGCAGGCTACAGCGCGACTTGCTGAAATCAACGATGCAATGTCCTGAATAAGCCTCGTTCGGCAATGGCCTAGCCGAACTCTATCGAGCCGAACTGGCGTGTTTGCAAGCCTCCTTGGGGGGTAGGCTTCGCCCCCCCATCGAGGCTTTACGACAATCCTGCGCAGCCATATCGTACTGGCATGTTTCATACGCTTCGTCCCCGTCGAGCCCACAGGGCACCCAAGCCATTCGACTCGGAGCTGGGCGGCCAAGCACAACTGATTCATGAGCATTTGGGCCCCGCGGGACAGAGCCCGAACTCCAGTTCCGAATTGCCGGACGATCAAAAACGGGTTGGACCGATAGACATGGCCCGAATGCTTGCCCTCCTGTTCGAAGCACAAAAAGCGCTCCCAAGCGAACCAGATCTAGCGAAGCTTCTTCTCGACAATCTTGGTCGGCTTATTAGACAAACAAGCGTCAGAAGCACCGCTGAGCTCACGCTCTTGCCCAGTCAACCGGCGCACGAACCGCCTCCAACCGGCGGCCTTGCTGCCTGGCAGATGCACAAAGTTATCGGTCATGTTTCCAGAAACCTCGCCGGAAACATCAGAACCGAGGAACTCGCCAATGAAGTGAACCTCAGCACGGGCCATTTTTTTCGCGCCTTCAAGGCTACAATGGGTGAAACCCCACACAGTTTCGTCGTGCGCCAAAGAGTTCGGCGCGCCCAGCAGATGATGCTGGAAACCGGCGATACGCTTTCTGAGATCGCGAGTGCATGCGGCCTGACGGACCAAGCCCATCTCACACGCCTTTTCAAGCGGATGGTCGGCACCACGCCGCTTGTGTGGCGGCGTCGCTGGCAAGATGACGGCGCGGCTGACCTCGCCTGCGGAGCCCGAGCGTGAACGCCCGTCGGCTGGAAGCACTTACGGATGGAGTGATCGCGATTGTGATCACTATCATGGTTCTGGAATTGCATGTGCCAGCAGGCAGTGCGCTGGCAGACGTTGGACAGGCATTGCCGCTGCTGGTCGCTTATGCCTTGAGCTTCGTCAACGTGGGGCTCTACTGGAACAATCATCACCATCTCTTCCAACTCGACCCACGTGTCGACGGACGAGTGCTGTGGGCAAATCTGTTCCTCCTATTCTGGTTAAGCCTCGTGCCTTTCGTCATCCGTTGGCTGGACGCGAGCGCCTATTCGGTTGGCGCGACCGCCGCATACGGCATCGTGCTGGGTGGGGCCGCAATTGGGTTTTTCCTCACGGAGCGAGCCATTATCGCCTGCAATGGACCCCAATCGAAACTCGCCCTCGCCATCGGCCGGGACCACAAGGGATGGGGCACCCTGGCGATCTATGCTGCGGCGGTCCCACTCAGCTTCGTCAGCCGTTGGATTGCGCTCGCGCTCTATATCCTGGTGATAGCCCTATGGCTGGTGCCCGACCGGCGGCTTTCGCGATTGGCGCGCCCATAGGGCCTGCCAGTCGCCAGCGGCCGTTTAGGGCAATCCTGTCCAACTTGTGTCAGTCCCCTCCACGACCCGGCCCATTGATGGCTCTATTGTCCACCGTGCGTTGATGGGCAGGCCAGCCCGGTCGATACGAACGTCGGCGCAGAGAGAAGCCGGGAATGGACAAGACAGAAGCCGACGAGTTAGGCACTTATCGCGCGGTGCACCTCACCGCCCGTCCGATAGATGCCTTGCTCACCGACGTTGAACTGTTGATTGTGGGCTTGCCAGCAGCTCCGGACACGACGGATGAAGTCACCGCCCGACTGGATGATGCTCTCAAAAACACACTGGTACAATTGCGCGACGCAGGCCTTTTCCTCGGGCGCTTCGGAGAGACGCTTGTCCTCGATCGGTTGCCGCCGCCTTATATGGCCTGCTCACTTCTTGTCGTTGGGATGGGCGAAATTTCCCGTCTCGATGCACCTGCCATGGGAATTCTGAGCGAATTGGCCATGCGATCGGCTTTGAAACTTGGACGGTGCGCGGTCGGATACATGGTCAAGCCGCCAATGCTTAACCCTCTGCCTGACAATGTCGCGCTGATCTCCCGTGAAGTCATGGCAGGGGTGCTGCGAGCGATTGAGGCCCATCCAGCGATCATGCGCTGCGCTGTGCTGGAATGGATCGTCGACGACTACCATGTACATTCAGAGATCGCCAAGGCGGCTATGCGGCGGGAATTGGCCGAATGGAAAGGATGACCTGCATCTCGGCAATGGACTTCAGAATTCGATGCATCTAGTTCCCGATCATGCCCCCAAGTTCGTACACCACTCCATGCCGGACTGACCTGTCAGCGCCAATCCGGATTCTACTGGTTGATGACCACGTACTGTTCCGAGAAGGTGTGCGAGCTGTCCTTTCGACGCAGGAAGACATGCAAGTCGTGGGCGAGGCGGACGATGGCGCAGGTGCGATCGCCGAATACGCCCGACTACGCCCCGACATCGTGCTCATGGATCTCCAAATGGCGGAAATTCAGGGCCTGGAGGCAATTTCCGCAATCCGGGAAAGTGATCCCGATGCACGCATCATCGTTCTCACGACCTACTCAGGCGATTCGCGCGCGATCAAGGCCTTGCGTGCTGGTGCAGTAGGTTATCTGCTCAAGGCCAGTCTGCGCAAGCAATTGCTCGACGCCGTCCGCTCAGTCCATCTCGGCGGCAAACACCTTGATGCTTCGGTCGCCACCTCCATCGCCATGCATGTCCTCGACGATCCGTTGACCGAACGAGAGATTGAAGTGTTGAGCCTGGCCTCCAAGGGCAATTCGAATCGCCAGGTGGCCAGCCATTTGCGTCTTTCGGAGGAAACCGTGAAAGGGCACATGAAGTCGATCTTTTCAAAACTCGACGCCGCAGACCGAACACATGCAGTAACCATTGCGATCAAGCGTGGCCTGATCGAGATTTAGCCAAAGCCGAACAGTTGCCCGTCGCGTAGCCGAACCCGGCGAGTCTGCGACCGAAACGTCATAAAGCCATCAGCCTTATCCAATACACTGCGATCCTCGGGGCCTATTATGCCGCCCGTCAGGACGTCATCGGGCCTGCGCAAACGGCGTTGCGCCCGTGCGCTACGCCAACATTTCAATTTCATAGAACATTTTGCCGCATTTTATCCATGTAGTTCGAACATCTCACTCCGCATAAGTTGCATCCACCGGCAGCGCGACGCGCTCCACATGCAAGGAACGACCATGACAATTACCGCCACCGCGACCCCCGGAAAGTCCCTCATTTCGCCCTCCAACCATATGTTGGTCCTGATAGACTTTCAGTCGCAAATGAGCTTTGCGACCAAATCAATCGCTCCCGAACTGCTGCGCAATAACGCAGCGCTGATCTCGCGCGGAGCCAAGTCATTCGACGTTCCCACCATTCTTACCACGGTTGCTGAAAAGAGCTTCTCGGGCCCGATGTTCGACGAGATCGTCGATGCCTTCGAAGGTCAGCCCATGCTCGACCGGACCTCGATGAACACCTGGGAGGACGAAGCTGTCATTGGCGAAGTCAATCGCATCGGCAAGTCGCGCGTCGTCTTCGCCGGCCTGTGGACCTCGGTCTGCATCGTTGGCCCCGTCGCTTCGGCCATTGACCAAGGTTTCGAGGCCTATGTGATCACCGACGCTTGCGGCGACATTTCGGAAGAAGCACACGAGCGCGCGGTGCAGCGGATGATCCAGTTGGGTGCCGTGCCGATGACCTCGCTCCAGTACCTTCTTGAACTGCAGCGCGACTGGGCCCGCACCGAAACCTACGACAGCACCACCGGCATCGCCCGCAAGTGGGGCGGCGCCTACGGCATCGGCATCAACTACGCCAAGACCATGTTCGGCGCGTCCGAAGGCGGACACTGACCTCAGTTCGGGACTGGCAGCCGATCCCCCTGCCCGGCCCTCGTCGAAGGCCGCCGGTCCCACCCCCTCTCCCCTGACTTTCACGCAAGGATCAGCAACATGGCCTATGTAACCACTGAAGACGGTACTGAGATCTTTTACAAGGACTGGGGCCCGAAGGACGCCCAACCCATCGTTTTCCATCACGGTTGGCCTCTGTCATCGGACGATTGGGATGCGCAGATGTTGTTCTTCCTTGCTGAAGGATACCGCGTCGTCGCACATGACCGGCGTGGCCACGGTCGCTCGGCGCAAGTCAGCGAGGGGCATGACATGACTCACTACGCCGCGGATGCCGCCGCGGTAATGGACCACCTCGATCTCAGGAACGCGGTCCACATCGGCCACTCAACCGGCGGCGGCGAAGTGGCGGCCTATGTCGCCCGCTTCGGCATCCCCCGGGGCCGCGTCGCCAAGGCCGTGCTGGTCAGCGCCGTGCCACCGATCATGCTGCAAACCGAAGCCTATCCCGATGGTCTTCCGATCGAGGTCTTCGATGGGCTGCGCGCCGGCCTTGCCGCCAACCGCGCGCAGTTCTTCCGCGACGTTGCCGCCGGGCCCTTCTACGGCTTCAACCGCGAGGGCGCCGATGTGAAGAGCGCCGTCATCGACAACTGGTGGCGCCAGGGCATGATGGGCAGCGCCAAGGCCCACTACGACGGGATCAAGGCCTTCTCGGAAACCGACCAGACAGACGACCTGAAGGCGATGTCCGTCCCTACGCTCGTCCTGCATGGCGATGACGACCAAGTCGTGCCTTACAGGAACGCTGGCGTACTACAGGCCGAAATCCTGCCGAACGCCACGCTCAAGATCTACGAGGGCTTCTCGCACGGCATGCTCACCGTGAACGCCGAGACCATCAATCCCGATCTGCTCGCCTTCGTAAAGGCCTGATCCGAACGCCTTCCCTCCGGCTTTTCCCGGCATTTGCGCCCCCCCGTGCGCACTTGCCGGGAACAAGGGACACCCGGAGCGAAGAACGCACGCCGAGGAGACCACACATGAAAGCCTACCTTCTCTCCATCGCCGCCGGGTTGCTGGTTGGCGTCGTCTACAGTCTCCTTGGCGTGCGTTCGCCTGCGCCACCGATGATCGCCCTTTTGGGACTGCTGGGCATCCTGCTCGGCGAGCAGATCATTCCATTGGCGAGCCGGATCATGACAAAGAAAGACGTAGCGGAATTCGTCATGACCGATTGTCGCGAACTTGTACTCGGTCGGCTGCCGGGCGACGACACAGACGAACGCGAGGCATGATAACCCGCCGCCACACATTACTGGGAGCCGCTGCTGCGTCGCTTCTGCCCACAACCCTCGCGGCCCGAACGGGTCGAAGCAAGGACGAAATTCGCATGTCCCAACCCACCGACACGATCATCATCAACGCGAAGGTTTCGACCCTGGATCGCGAAAACCCTGTGGCCGAAGCCGTGGCGATCCGCAACGGTAAGTTCCTCGCGGTGGGCAGCGAACAGGAAGCGCGCGAGGCTGCCGCACCCGGCGCAATCGTGATCGATGCCAAGGGCCGCCGCCTGATCCCTGGCCTGATCGACAGCCACATGCATATCATCCGAGGTGGCCTCAATTTCAACATGGAACTGCGCTGGGATGGCGTAACATCGCTGGCAGAGGCGATGGCGATGCTGAAGCAGCAGGTCGACAATACCCCCGCGCCGCAATGGGTCCGCGTCGTCGGCGGCTTTACCGAACATCAGTTTGCTGAAAAGCGCCTGCCGACGATCGAGGAACTGAACGCCGTCGCTCCCGATACGCCGGTCTTCATCCTGCACCTCTACGACCGCGCGCTGCTCAACGCCGCAGCGCTGCGCGTCGTAGGCTACACCAAGGACACGCCGAACCCGCCGGGCGGTGAGATCGTGCGCGATGCCGCCGGCAATCCCACCGGCCTGCTGCTAGCTCAACCAAACGCGACGATCCTCTATTCGACGCTGGCCAAGGGCCCCAAGCTGCCGCAGGACTACCAGCTCAATTCCACCCGCCACTTCATGCGCGAAGTCAACGCGCTGGGTGTGACGGGAGTGATCGATGCGGGCGGCGGTTTCCAGAATTATCCCGACGATTACGAAATCATCGAAAAGCTCCACGCCGAAGATCAGCTGACCGTGCGGATCAGCTACAACCTCTTCACGCAGAAGCCGAAGGAGGAACTTGCGGACTTCTCGGGCTGGGTGAAGCAAGTCAGCCCCGGACAGGGCGACGACACCTATCGTCACAACGGCGCGGGCGAGATGCTGGTCTATTCTGCCGCCGATTTCGAGGACTTTCGCGTCGAGCGCCCCGACATGCCGCCAAGCATGGAAGGCGATCTGGAACCCGTCATCCGCCTGCTCGCCGAGCACCGCTGGCCCTGGCGGCTTCACGCCACTTATGACGAGACGATCGGCCGCGCGCTCGATGTCTACGAGAAGGTCAACCGTGACATCCCGCTCGAAGGCATCAACTGGTTCTTCGACCACGCCGAGACGATTTCCGACCGCAATATCGACCGCATCGCCGCGCTCGGCGGTGGCATAGCCGTGCAGCACCGCATGGCCTATCAGGGCGAATACTTTGTCGAGCGCTATGGCGCCAAGGCCGCCGAACGCACGCCGCCGATCTCCAGGATGCTTTCTGCCGGCATTCCGGTGGGCGCGGGGACCGACGCCACCCGCGTCGCCAGCTATAACCCGTGGGTCTCGCTCTCGTGGCTGGTCTCTGGCCGCACGGTTGGCGGCATGCGCCTCTACCCGAACGCCAATCGCGTCAGCCGCGAGAAGGCGCTGGCCATGTGGACGCACGAAAACACCTGGTTCTCGAACGAAGTGGGCAAGAAGGGCCAGATCAAGGCGGGTCAACTGGCCGACCTCGCGCTACTGTCGGACGACTACTTCGCGGTGCCCGAGCACGACATCGTCCACATCCGCTCGGTGTTGACCGTGCTCGGCGGCAAGGTTGTGCATGGCGAGGGCGACTACCGCCCGCTCGCCCCCGAACTGCCCCGCCCGATGCCCGACTGGTCGCCGGTCGCGACCTTCGGCGGCTATTACCAGACGCCCGAAGCCAAGCAGAAGCTGGCCTCTGCCTGCGGCTGCGCCAGCGCCTGCAGTGTTCACGGCCACGACCATGCAGCAGCGCTCGGCGCCAATGTTCCCGCTGCCGATGTCCAGACCTTCTGGGGATCGCTGGGCTGCGGCTGCTGGGCGGTCTGATCACATGTGCCCCCTCCCGGCGAGGAGGGGCCGCTTCATCTCTGTTATTTCGAGAATATCAGTCGACTTTATCCAGATCGATAGCCCCGCAAGCACCGCCTGGCCAGGTCTTGCCCCATCGACTGCGCGGCATCGCCCTCCCCTCACCGGAGCCACAGACATGAAACGCTTCACTCTGATCATCGCGACCGCCATTCTGGTCGCGAATCCTGCCCTTGCACCTGTGTTCGCCACCGAAAAGGCCTCGGCTGACTACGCGGTAGGCGCGCAATACGACACCACCCACGTCTACGTGCCACAGGATCAGTTCGACACGTTCGTTACCAGCTTCGTCGCAACTTTCGGCGGCACTACCAGCAAACAGGGCCAATTTCAGGTGACGCCCACCAAGAGCCTCACCAAGTCGCAACTGGTGCTGACCCCGGCGGGCACCGTTTCTGTTTTCGGCTTCCGGACGCCGATCCCCTACCCCTTCGGCGATGAACGCACCGGCTATCTGGTCACCGACCTGGATACCGCCGTGAAATCCGCAGTAAGCCATGGCGCAGTGCGTCGTCTGGCCACTTTCCCAGATCCGATCGGCCGGGATTCCGTGATACAGTGGCCGGGCGGCGTAAACATGCAGCTTTACTGGCACACCACAAAGCCCAGCTACGCCCCGCTTCAAAACGCACCCGAAAACCGCATCTATCTGACCGCCGATGCGGCCGACAGCTTCATCAGGAGCTGGACCGGCTTCGCTCACGGCAAGATCGTCTCGGATGACGAGGCTGCTCAGGGAGCGGAAATCGGGCAAGCCGGCAAGACCATTCGCCGGGTCGAAATAAGGAGCGGCTATGGCGACATGGTCGTCTTCGTCTCTGACGGGCATTTGCCCTGGCCATATGGCCGCGACATGACCGGTTATGACGTCAGCAATCTCGCTGACACGCTGGCCAAGGCGAGTGCAGCGGGCGTAGAAACCCTGGTTGCGCCATTCTCCGTCGGCCATCGCGAAAGTGCAATCGTGCGTTTCCCCGGTGGCTACATCGCCGAAATCCATCAGAAGATCTGATCGTGAAGAACACGACACGCGATCCCCGTTTCGTTGACGCCATTCTCAACTGGCGCCCGACCTGGTTCTTGGCCAGGCTGGCGCTGGTCTGTGCCTATCTTGTGGGCGGACTGGTCAAACTGGCAGACTTCTCCTCCGCTGTCGCCGAACAGGCGCACTTCGGGATGAGCCCACCTGCCTTGTGGGCCGCACTAACCATCGCGGTGGAACTTGTCGGGTCGCTCCTCATCCTCTCGGGGCGGCTCGTCTGGCTCGGGGCAGGCATGCTCGGCGTTTTCACAATTCTGGCGGCGATCACCGCCAATGCTTTCTGGTCGATGCCGGCAGGGCCGGAACGCTTTGCCGCCACAAACGCCTTCTTCGAGCATCTCGGCCTGATCGGCGGGTTCGTCATGGCGGCCCTGGTTGCCGAACTGGAACACCGCCGTGTATAAAGCGGCAATCCTGGGCAGCGTAATCGGTGCGATTTTCGCACCGGGCACGGCCCAGGCCGATCCGCACGAAGCCTGGCAAGCCCCGACCCTTACCATTACCCGTGCCGATGAAGACTGGTCGGACCTGTCCGACGCGGAAAAGCGCGACCACCACTGGACCGGCTCCTTCAAGTACATTCCTCTTGGCGCCAATGGCGAGGTCTGGCTTTCGACCGGGATCGAACTGCGGGCACGTACGGAAGGATACGACAACAACGCGTGGGGCAGCGCACCGGAGCCGGACGACAGCTACGTCTGGTTTCGCGCCCTGCCCTATGCCGATCTCCATGTCGGCAAATTGCGCGCCTTCATCCAACCGATCGCCACGACTTCAGTCAGCGTCGCGCCGAGACCGGGACCGATCGACGAGACCGGGATCGACCTGCTGCAGGGCTTCGTCGAGGCAGACCTCGGCCCCGTAACCGTGCGCGGCGGACGACAGATGCTTTCACTTGGCACCGAGCGGCTGATCGGCACACGCTATGGCCCCAACGTGCCGCTCGCCTTTGACGGCCTGCGCGTCAACCTGCCGCTGGGCATGGCCAAAATAAACTTGCTGGCGGTAAGGCCCGTGCAAGCCCGCGAAGGCGACTTCAACGACCGCCCCTCGCACGACAAGTCGTTATGGGGCGCCTATGCCGTGCTGCCCGAACTCGATCTCTATTATCTCGGCTATCGTAACGATGGTGCCCATTGGGGCGACCGCGAAGGCAGTGAAACCCGCCACAGTCTGGGCATCCGCTGGCACAGCACGCAGGACGGCTGGCACTGGAACATCGAAGGCGTCTACCAGTTCGGACGCTTCGCCGGCGGCCCCATCTCCGCATGGACGGTGGGAAGCGAGATCGGCCGCAGTTTTCCCACCTTGCCAATGGAGCCCGACCTCACGCTGCGTGCCAACCTCGTCAGCGGCGACGGCAATACCAGCGATGACCGCCTCGGCACATTCAATGCGCTGTTTCCCAAGGGCAAATATTTCGGCGAACTTTCACCGATCGGTCCTTACAATCTGGTCAACGTTCACCCCTCGCTCGGCCTCAGGCTTTCCCCAAAAGTTTCCGCCAGCCTCGCAGGGGCAGCCTATTGGCGTTATTCGACGGCGGACGGCATTTACGATATTCCCGGGAACCTGGTTCGCGCCGCCGGCGGTACCCGCGCGCGTTTTATCGGAACCCTTATCGAAGGCGCAGTCTCATGGCAGGCCACTTCCGAACTTGAACTGTCTGCCTCCGTTTCAACCTTTTCCGCAGGGCCTTTCATCCGCGCAACGGGGAGCGCTCGCCCCATTCGCATGCTCGGCCTGGAGAGCAATTTCCGCTTCTGAGCCCCCTTTCGCCGTTCCGCGCTGGAGAATCCCATGGCCCCGCCCCAACCCGCCTCTCCCTCACCCTCGTCCTCGAATGCCCTGCCCCGTTTGCTGCTATTGCTTTCCGCAACGACTGGCCTCGTTGATGCAGCCTCCGTCCTTGGCCTGGGGAAGGTCTTCACCGCGAATATGACAGGCAATGTCGTGTTTCTGGGTTTCGCAGCTGCCGGGACGAGCGGGTTTCGGTTCGGGCCAGCGCTTCTGGCTCTGGCTGCCTTCATGACCGGAGCCTGGGGGGCCGGGAAACTGGGCCGGGTTCAATCCGCCAGGCCGCTGGGCCAGTGGTTAATCCGCGCGGCAATCACCGAAGCGACGCTCCTGTGGGCAGCAGCTCTGGTCGCTCTGACTATCGATGTCGAGGCTCAGGCGCCGGAACCGGCCGTGCTTACGGTGATCGCCCTGACGGGATTTGCCATGGGGCTGAGGAACGCGACGGTCCGGCAGCTCAAGGTGCCGGACCTGACGACAACCGTCCTAACCCTCACCATAACGGGCATCGCCGCGGACCAGACCGGCCGCGGCACGCCCAACTTCCCGAGGCGCTTCGGCGCAGTACTGGCGATTTTCGCCGGTGCGGCCATCGGGGCGCTGCTTCTGCGAACCGGGGGACTGGCCTGCCCGCTCGCCTTGGCCGGCCTGATAGTGCTGGGCGCGACGATAGCCTTCCTGCGCTCCCCCGCCGCAGCCGCCCCGCACGGCCAATAAGGCTTCGATCGCACCCCAGTCAAAAACTCAATGCCACTCCGCAGGACCTTAACCGACATGACCAACGAGAACCAATGCCCCTTCAGCGCCACCCCCACGCGAACGCTCACCGGAAGAAGCAACCGCGACTGGTGGCCTAAGCAGCTCGATCTCTCGATCCTTGCCCAGGCTGGCAAGAGCACCAGCCCGATGAGTGCGGAATTCGATTATGCGGCCGAATTCAAGTCGCTGGACCTTGCAGGTGTGAAATCGGACCTTGCCGACCTGATGACCGACAGCCAGTCTTGGTGGCCGGCGGACTATGGACATTATGGCCCGTTCTTCATCCGCATGGCATGGCACTCTGCTGGGACATATCGCTCCGGTGACGGACGCGGCGGCGCCGGGGCCGGACAGCAGCGCTTTGCTCCACTCAATTCCTGGCCCGACAACGGCAATCTCGACAAGGCGCGTCGATTGCTCTGGCCGATCAAGGCAAAGTACGGCGCGAAATTGTCCTGGGCGGATCTCATGATCCTCGCCGGCAACGTCGCGATCGAATCGATGGGCGGGCCCATCTTCGGTTTCGGCGGCGGGCGCGAGGACGTCTATGCGCCGCAAACCGACGTCTATTGGGGCACCGAAGAGCAATGGGTCGGGCAAGGCGCCGAAACCCGCATCCAGCCGGAAAAGCAGATGGACCTCGAGAACCCGCTGGCTTCGATCCAGATGGGGCTGATTTACGTCAACCCGGAAGGTCCGGGAGGCAACAGCGATCCGGTGGGTTCCGCGCGCGATGTGCGCGAGACTTTCGCCCGTATGGGCATGAACGACGAGGAGACCGTCGCTCTGACCGCAGGCGGTCACACGTTCGGCAAGACCCATGGCGGCGGCGATGCCTCAAAAGTCGGTCCCGAGCCGGAAGGCGCGGACATTGCGCAAATGGGCCTTGGCTGGATCTCCACCCATGGTACCGGCATGGGCGATGATGCGATCACTTCCGGTCTGGAAGGATCGTGGACGCCCACGCCCATCACTTGGGACATGAGCTATTTCGATATGCTCCTCGACCACGAATACGAGATCGTCACCAGCCCGGCTGGCGCCCACCAGTGGCAACCGGTCGGCAATCCGGACAAGACGCTGGCTCCAGGCGCACATAGCCCGGAGCGACGTGTTCCTACCATGATGACCACCGCCGACATGGCGATGAAGATCGACCCTGAATATCGCCGTATCATGGAAGAATTCCGGGCAGACCCGGCAAGGTTCGCCGATGCATTTGCCCGGGCCTGGTTCAAGCTCACCCACCGCGACATGGGGCCCAAGGCGCGCTATCTTGGTGCGGAAGTGCCGACTGAGGACCTTCTATGGCAGGATCCGCTTCCCGCTGCCGCCTTTGCGCCGCTGGACCATTCAGATATCGTCACCCTCAAAGGCATGATCGCGGCAAGCGGTCTTTCCGTCGCCGACCTTGTCCGCACCGCCTGGGCATCAGCCTCCACCCACCGCGTGTCGGATCATCGCGGCGGTGCGAACGGTGCCCGCATCCGGCTTGCTCCCCAAAACAGCTGGGCAGCCAACGAACCTTCGAAACTCGCACACGTCCTTGCCATTTACGAGGATATTGCCGCTGACTTCGGGCGCGTTTCGATGGCGGACCTCATCGTTCTGGGGGGTGGTGTCGGCATCGAATTGGCCGCTAAGGCTGCCGGCCGCGACCTGGAGGTCCCATTTACGCCCGGACGCGTCGATGCCAGCGCAGAGCAGACCGATGCGGAGAACTTCGCATGGCTAGAACCGAAGGCTGACGGCTTCCGTAATTTTCTTGGAGCAAGCTATCCGGTTCCGACGGATGCCCTGCTGGTCGACAAATCGCAGCTTCTTGGCCTGTCCGTGCCGGAAATGACCGCACTCCTGGGAGGTCTTCGCGTCCTGGGCATCAATCATGGAGACGACCAGCGCGGCGTCCTGACCGACCGTGCAGGCACGCTATCGAACGACTTCTTCGTCAACCTGCTCGACATGGCAACGACGTGGACCAAAGTCGAGGACATCGCAGATCGCTATATCGGCATCGATCGCGCAACTGGCGCACAAAAGTGGACGGCAAGCAGAGTGGATCTGAGCTTCGGCTCGAATTCGCAGCTTCGCGCCATATGCGAAGTTTATGCCGCCAGTGACGGCGAAGAGCGTTTCCTTGCCGATTTCATCTCGGTTTGGACCAAGATCATGAACGCAGATCGCTATGACATCGCCTGACCAAGGCTGAGGGCCCTGCAGCACATTACGGGCTGCAGGGCACCTTCAAATCGCAGAATATTCGCCAACCGAATGTCATCGGCGAGCGAGTTGCGGACCGGGCACTTGTCCGCAACCTGTCTAAGATGAATGGCTCTTCGCTTTCAGGACCGCTACGAGGACACATGGACATGTTTGCGGCGATCAGGGCTTTCGTAGTGGTGGTTGACGAGGGCGGTTTCGCCCCTGCTGCAAGGCGGGTCGGGCAAGCCGCTTCTTCCTTTACCCGCCATGTCGATGCGCTCGAAGGTGAACTGGGCGTGACATTGCTCAACCGTTCCACCCGGCACGTGTCGCTCACGGATGCCGGAGAAACCTATTACGTCCGGGCGGTTGCCATCCTCGCAAGCCTGGAAGAAGCCAACCGTAGCTTGCGCGAGCGCGACGGGCCACCGCGCGGGCTTCTGCGGGTCAGTTTGCCAGCCTCCTTCGCACGAATGCATATCGCACCCTTCCTGCCGCGTTTCATGGCGGAATATCCGGAGGTCGAGCTGGAATTGCTGATGAGCGACGAAATCATCAATCTGGTTGAACGACGGATCGATATCGCCATACGCTTGGGGGCGCTGGAATCCTCCAGCCTGATCGCGCGGCGCCTGGCCCCGCATCGCCGGATCGTCTGCGCCAGCCCAGCTTATTTGCACCAATGGGGCACGCCTGCCGTGCCGGCCGATCTGGCAAGGCACGCCTGCCTCACTTTTGCCTTTGCCGACGGTGAACGGCGCTGGCGCTTCACCGATAGCGCGAAGCAGGTAGAGCAAATTCGCATCAAGGGACCGCTTCGTGCCAATCAAGCCGAAGCTCTGAAAGAAGCGGCCCTCGCGGGTTTTGGTGTGGTGATGCTACCGACATGGTTGGTGGGTGAAGAGATCGAGCAGGACAGTTTGCGGCCAATTCTGACCGAATGGCAGGCCGACATCGGCCGCCTCGGCAAGCCGCCACAAGCGAACAGTGGCATCCATGCGCTCTACCTGCCGGACCGGCGAGGATCGCCCAAGGTGCGCGCCTTCGTCGATTTTCTCGCGCAGCGCTTTGGCAGCCCACCCTATTGGGATCGCGCACTCTGATCTTTGCAGAATACGCAAAAACCCTCTCGAAAATGAGCAGATTATCAAGAGATCCGAATGGGCGCAGTTCCCAGGCACCCCACCGGACAACTTCGTCCCTCAGGAGTGCCCCACATGACCGACCTGTTGTTTGAACCCATTCGTCTTGGCTCGCTCGATCTGCCCAATCGGATCGTGATGGCTCCCCTCACCCGTTCCCGAGCCGCCGCCGGAAATGTGCCATCCGATCTCGCACTAGAGTATTACTGCCAGCGCGCCTCGGCCGGGCTTATCATCAGCGAAGGAACGCAAATCTCGCCTCAGGGCCAGGGCTATGCCTGGACTCCTGGCATCCATACGCAGGACCAAATCGATGGCTGGGCCAAAGTGGTTCGCAGCGTGCATGCACATGGTGGACGCATGGTGATGCAACTCTGGCACGTGGGCCGCGTTTCGCATCCCGTGTTCCAACCGGGTGGAGCGCGGCCCGTGGCTCCCACCGCGATGCCGGTTCCCGCCAAGGCATTCGTTCCTGGCGATGATGGCCGTGGCACTTTTGCCGATGTCCCCGAACCTCAGGAATTGACCATCACGGGCATTCAATTGATCGTTGCCGACTATGTGCGGGCTGCCCGCAATGCCATCGACGCAGGCCTGGACGGGGTCGAGATCCACGGAGCCAATGGCTATCTGCTTGATCAATTCCTCAACAGTGCCAGCAATTGGCGGTCAGACCGCTACGGTGGCTCATATCATAACCGTGCCAGGCTAACGCTGGAAGTTTTGGATGCCGTGTGCGCAGCAATAGGCAGCGACAGGGTTGGCCTGCGCTTGGCGCCCATGGGCAAAAGTTTCGGCATGAACGAAAGCGAGCCCGAAGCGCTCTTCCACTATCTTGCGGGCGAACTGGAGGGCCGCAATCTGGCCTACCTCCATCTGGTGGAACCTAGTGTGCAGGGCCGCGAAATTGCCGCCATCGATCCGCGCGCCGATGCCCTTATGCGCGATATTCGAGATATTTTTTCAGGGCCGATCATTCTGGCTGGTGGCTATACGCGCTGGAGTGCCGAACAGGCCTTGGCTGATAAGCGAGGCGATGCGATCGCCTTTGGGCGCCCTTTTATCGCCAACCCCGATCTGCCCGCACGTCTGCGCACCGACGCGCCACTCAACGAGCCGGATACCGCGACCTTTTATGGCGGGGATGCGCGCGGCTACACAGATTATCCCACACTCGCCGCGACGGAGATCGTGTCGTGACCAATTCCACCAAACCGCTCTCCGCTGCGGTGATCTATGCAATGGCAGCGGCTACGGGCCTTGCTGTCGCCAATATCTATTATAACCAACCAATGCTGGCCCTGATCCAGCAGGACCTGCCTGGAACTCTGCCCGCGTTAGTACCCACGGTCACGCAACTGGGCTATGCAATTGGTCTGTTTCTATTGGTGCCGCTGGGCGACCTTGTCGAACGGCGAGGAATGATCCTTGTCCAATTTCTTGGTTTGGCGGCGGCATCGATGATGGCTGCCGCAGCCCCGGACGGGGCCGCACTGTTACTGGCTTCGCTGCTTGTCGGTGCGCTGGCGACTGTCGCTCAGCAGATCGTCCCGCTCGCCGCGCATATGTCGCCCGACCAAAAGCGCGGAGCGGTCATCGGCAAGGTGATGGCCGGGTTGCTGGCCGGTATCTTGCTCAGCCGCACGCTGGCAGGGATAGTGGCACAGCATGAGGGTTGGCGCAGCATGTTCTGGCTGGGCTCGCCGCTGGCTTTGGCCGCAGGCTGGCTGATGTGGAGGGTGCTGCCCGTTTCGCGACCTGAGAAAGGCCCGTCCTATCCAGAGTTGCTCGGCTCTCTCTGGCACCTGTGGCGCGACTTTCCAGCCCTGCGCCGGGCGACCTTCACTCAAGGCCTGTTATTTGCTGCTTTCAGCGCCTTCTGGACCGTCCTTGCTCTCTACCTCAAGCAGTTGGGACAGGGCCCACAGGTGGCGGGACTGTTCGGCGTAATTGGCGCAACAGGAATTCTGGCTGCGCCTTTGGCCGGGCATTTGGCCGACCGACGCGGGCCTCGTGCAGCGATTACCGCAGGTACGGTACTCGTCATGGCAGGCTGGGCTGTTTCGGGCAGCGCAAGCGGCATATTTGGACTGGCTCTGGGCTGCGTCCTGCTTGATTTGGCCGTACAGGGGGCACTGATCTCACACCAGCATATCGTTTATACGCTGCGCCCCGACGCTCGCGCTCGGCTCAATACGCTCTTCATGGGCGGCATGTTTCTCGGCGGTTCATTCGGCTCAGCGTCGGCCATGGTGATCTGGCAGATTGCAGGCTGGCATGGTGTAGGACTATTGGGCGTTACGTTTGGCGGGCTGGCTCTGGCCTTGCAGGCATTCAGACGGATGGATCCCAGCACAAGGCAAAATTAAGGAGGTTTCGGCGACCGAGGCGCCAAGACAAATTCTACGGTCACATTGACGCGAAATCGCGGCCCAATCCAGGGATTGGTCGCCCCAGCGGCGACGAGCCGGGTGCTGCAGGGGCGAATTGGGGCTTCGCATTACCTGGTGCAGTGAGGACGCCGCAGTTCAGTCACCCTATCCCGATGCAGCACTCCGGCGCTTAACTGCTCAAGGACCGAACAGCCAATATCTGGCCATCGGATCACGGCTCACAATACAACAAAAAGGGCCGTGTCCCGCCGATGTCCTCTGGCGTGCCAAGACATTCGGGAGGAAGCTTCTTGACCATGTGGTCGATCAGCTCAGGTGGCTTGTCGTCAAGGAACTGCTCGTTGGCGGTCGGCTCCAGGGCTTCGGCAACACGGAATGCCTTAGCGACATCACGAAGTCGGGGCATCGGCAGGCACCCCGACTTTCCTCAAAACGAGCATTCCGACTCAATGCCATATGGCGCCCAGACGCGAAATGGGCAGGCCGGGCGGCTGCCGGCTCATTACCGCAATTTTTGGAGATGGAGCTCAAGCAATGGTGGGAATGATACCGCCTTCGACCCGGATTGCAGCGCCATTGGTGATCGCGCCCCACGGGCTCGATAGCAGTGCGACCTGCGCCGCAATCTCGTCTGCCTCGATCAGCCTCCGAATCAACGACAACGGGCGGTATTCGCGGAAGAACTCTGCCTCCCGGTCGGCTTCCGGCGCGTCCTTGTTGTCCACAACCGAACGGATGAAATCGACAATACCTTCCGAGCGCGTCGGGCCGGGCAGCACGGAATTGACGGTCACGCCTGTACCACGCGTCTGCTCGGCCAGGCCCCGCGCAATGGCGAGTTGCGCCGTCTTGGTCATACCGTAGTGGATCATTTCGCCGGGCACGACGAGCGCGCTCTCGCTGGCGATGAAAACGATCCTGCCCCAGTCCTTTGCCGGCATGCGCGGAAAATAATGGCGGGCGAGCCGCGCACCGCTAATCACGTTGACCTCGAACATATGATGCCAGTCCGCGTCGGAAATCTCCGCGAAAGGCTTGGCCTCATAGATGCCCAGGTTGTTGACGAGGATATCGGCGTCCGGCGCCGCATCGATCAGTGTCGCGGCGCCTTCGGCCGTCGCGGCGTCCGCCAGAATGGCCTTTACCGAACCGATCTTGGCGATGCGCTCGGCGGCAGCGTCCAGCTTGTCCTGATTGCGGCCACTGATGATGGCGGTCGCGCCTTCGGCCGCCATCCGTTCTGCGATCGCAAAGCCGATCCCTGCGGTCGATCCCGTCACCAGCGCGGTTTTGCCTTTGAGTTGCAGATCCATCGTATGTCACTCCGTTAATCCATCGATGGCACAGCAATTAGGCGATAAGGCTATTGATGATTAGATATCATCTCTGCACTTTAGAAGTGCCTTAAAATCATGAGTGGGCTATGGACAATCGTTTCGGGGAGATGGAGATTTTTCTCAGCGTCGCCCAAACCGGCAGCTTCGCGGGCGCAGCGCGGATGCTGCGCGTCACGCCTTCTGCGGTCAGCCGGTCAATTTCGCGGTTGGAGGCGCGGCTCGGCGTTCAGCTCGTCGCCCGCACGACCCGTGCGCTGGCGCTGACTGCTGACGGAGAAACCTACCGTGACCGCGTGACTGCATTGATGGACGAACTGAGGGATGTCGATCACAGCTTCGGCGGTGAGGAGTACGAGGCGAGAGGGTTGCTCCGCGTCAATGCCTCCGTCCCGTTCGGCACCCATTGCCTGTTACCGATCCTGCCACGCTTTCTCGACCGTTTTCCGGCAGTGACGGTGGACCTCGCCCTGTCGGACGCATTGGTCGAGCTGGTCGCGGAACGGGCGGATATTGCGATTCGAATTGGGCCGCTGCGGGATGCGAGCCTCAAGGCGAAGAAACTCGGACGCAGCCGCATGGTGGTGGTCGCCAGTCCAGATTATCTTGCACGCCATGGCGAGCCGACCGAGCCCCGCGATCTCGATCGCCATCCCTGCCTGCGCTTCAGCTTTCGGCGCTCAGTGGACAGTTGGCCCTTCAAGATCGACGGCCGGGTCGTTTCGCGGACGGTTGATGGGCCTTTCCTGGGCAATTCCGGTGAGGTGGTACGTCTGATGGCACTGGCGAGCGGGGGGATCGCGCGGCTCGCCCATTTCCACATCGCCAAGGACCTTGCGTCCGGGCAGCTGTTAGAATTGCTGCCCACATTTCATCCCGGTGACGGGGAGGATATCCACGCGCTATATCTGGGCGAACAATACCCATCACGCACCGTTCGGGCTTTCCTCGATTTTCTAGGGAGCGAGTTGGTCCTGCCGCAGTGATAGCTAGCCGTATTGCAGGGAGGCTCAGATCAAATAGCAGAAGGACCGCAACTGGGAACCGGGATCGATAGCCGATCATCCGCATGGTTCCCTCTTGAAGAAAAATCTCGCGGACGATGTCACATTGACCCAAGCTGGCTCGTCATGTCGGCATCTCCATCAGAAAAGGATGATCCTCATGACACCTCGCGCCGATTTAGCCGCTGTTGCACCCGACCTGTTCAAGACCTGGTATACCTTTTCAATGCAAGTCGAGAAATGCGGCCTTGAGAAGTCGTTGCTCGAATTGGTCAAGATCCGCGCGTCGCAGATTAACGGCTGTGCCAATTGCCTCAACATGCACACCGCCGACGCTCGCCGGGCCGGCGAGACCGAGCAACGCATCCATTTGTTGGCGGCCTGGCAGGAGGCGCCGTGCTATACTGAGCGCGAGCGCGCGGCGCTGGTCTGGGTCGAGCACCTGACCGAGGTTGCTATCCGTCGCGCGCCTGATGCCGTATACGCGATCCTGGATGACCAGTTCAGCAAGGAAGAGCAGGTCAACCTCACCATGTTGATCAACGTCATCAACGGCTGGAACCGGCTCGCGGTGGGATTCAATCTCTATGCACCCGAACTGGGCTGGCAATGACTGACTCCGCTTCCACGTTTGACCTTCATCGCCCGGGCCTGCTGCGCGTTGCCTATCGCATGCTGGGTTCCATGAGCGATGCAGAAGATGTGATACAGGAGGCCTACATCCGTTGGGCGCAGGCGGAAAGGGCAGCGGTGCGCGTTCCCGCCGCCTTTCTCCGCCGGATCGTTACGCGCCTGTGCCTCGATCATCTGAAGTCGGCACGGGTGCGACGAGAGGCTTATGATGGCCCCTGGCTTCCCGAGCCGGTCGTCGAGGAGGAACCGGTGGAGGATGTGACCTTGCCGCTGATGCTGGCGCTTGAGCGGCTATCGCCGCTGGAGCGCGCCGCCTTCCTCCTCCACGACGTTTTCGGGGAGAGCTTTGAAGACATCGCCGCCTCGATCGACCGGGACGCCGCAGCCTGCCGTCAGCTTGCCAGCCGGGCACGGACCAATGTGCGGAAGGAGCGGGCTCGCTACACCGTCGATCACGAGCATGGGCTCGAGATCGCCTCTGCCTTCTTCCAGGCTTCGCAGGGTCAGGGAACCGGACATCTCGGCGCGCTCCTCGCCGAGGATGTCCGATTCCACGCCGACGGCGGTGGCAAGCGACCCGCGGTCGCGCGCATATTGGAAGGCGCCCATGTGGTGAGACGGGCACTCATCGCGATAACCCGGCTCCGCGAGGGACGACCGAAACTGGTGCGCTATGGCTTCGTCAACGGGCTTCCCGGCTTCGTCACGCGCGAGCCGGACGGGATGCTGCAGACGACGGCGCTATTGATCGAAGATGGGCTGATCCGGGCCATCTACGTGACGCGCAATCCCGACAAACTGCGCCATCTCGAGAGAACCATGCATTAACCTGAGGTGCCCTACTGTCTGCCCGCGCCGACTATGCGGCCGTCGACCGCTCGGGATTGGGCAGTCGATAGCGGACGTCGGTTCACCGTTTCCAGAGCCAGCATTGACACCCCAATTGCAGACTCTTGCTGGGTCAGGTAGATGGACGAATTCCGACCGTTAGTCGGACCACACGCAGGAGGATGAGATGGACCGGAAGACGCGCTGAGATCGCCCGTCCCTTCGTTTTTCCGGTACCAGTATGTCATCGTTCCTCACGCTCGAAGCCGTGGCTTTGGCCACGCCTTCAGGACACCCACTGTTTTCTAACCTGTCGCTAAACGTCGGGCGCGAATGCGTCGGCGTGGTCGGCCGCAACGGCGCCGGCAAGTCTACGCTGTTGCGTGCAATCGTCGGCGGGGTCGCGCTGCAATCCGGCACGATCACCCTGAGTGGAACAGCCGGAATGCTCGAACAGGTGGTCACGCCGGGCGACGAATCCGCGGCTGTAGCGCTCGGCGTCTCCGCAGACCTGGCTAGGCTCGAGCGCATTGAATCGGGTGGGGGTACCGAACAGGATTTTGCCGAAGCGAACTGGACCTTGCCTCAAACGCTGGAGGCAACGCTTGCGCGCACTGGTCTTCCGCCAATCGACCTTGCTCGCACCTTGGTCAGTTTCAGCGGCGGGGAACGGACCCGGCTTGCCATAGCCCGGCTCCTGCTTGATCCGCCGGACCTGCTGCTGCTGGACGAGCCGACCAACAACCTCGATGACGATGGCAGGTCAGCCATCGCCAGTCTCCTTGCGAGCTGGCGGGGTGGGGCGCTCGTGGTCAGCCATGACAGAGAGCTGCTCGAAAGTGTGGACCGGATCGTAGCGCTTTCGCCGGTCGGTGTTTCGATCCACGGCGGCGGCTGGTCGTCGTGGATTTCGGAGCGCGAGGCGATGAGGGACCGAGCGGAGGCCGATCGCGAAGCAGCCGAGCGGCGCGTGCGGGCGGCCAATCGGGACGCCAAGGCTGCACGGGAACGGCAGGCACGGCGCGACCGCGCCGGGCACATGTATTCCGCCAGCGGCAGCGCGCCGAAAATCCTGATGGGCCGTCAGCGCGAGCGCGCCGAGAACAGCGGCGGCTGCAGCCGCGCGTTTACCGAGAAGCGGATCGAAACCGGAGTGGCCGAGCTCGAAGCGGCCCGAACGCGGGTCGAGGTGGCAACGCCGTTCAACGTCACCCTGCCTTCATGCGGCCTTCCACCCAATCGCCTGGTGCTCACGTTCGACGAGGTTACATGGTGCACTGGTGAGCGCAGGGTCATCGATCGCTTGTCATTCTCTCTGCGAGGCCCCGAACGGATAGCCCTAACGGGCCGCAATGGCGCTGGTAAGACCACCGTACTGAGGCTGGCCGCCGGCCTTGCCGCGCCTGACGGGGGTGAGATCCAGCGCCCATTGCCGCACGCCTTGCTCGACCAGACAGTCAGTTTGCTCGATCGCAATTCCACACTGGTCGACAACATGCGCCGCCTAAATCCATTACTGGATGACAATAGCGTCCGGGTGGCGCTCGCGCGATTTGCTTTCCGCAATGTCGCGGGCGAGAAGATGGTCAGAGAGCTCAGTGGCGGTGAACGCCTTCGTGCTGGCTTGGCCTCCGTATTGTCAGCAGCGACGGTGCCGCAGTTGCTGATGCTTGATGAGCCTACCAACCACCTGGACCTCGAGTCGATCGAGGTGATCGAATCCGTTTTGCGCGGCTACGACGGCGCCTTGCTGCTCGTAAGTCACGACACGTCGTTCACGCGTGCGGTCGGCATTTCTCGGAACATCCAGCTATGACGCAGATCGCCTGAAGAGCTGCCATTCCCGTCGAAGGATCAACATTTCGAAATCTGTCGTTCAGGACCAGCAATTCAGCCGCCGTCAGGTCTGCCGAGTTGAACAATTCTCCAATTGGTCGAGCGCATTGCGGATATGGGCTGCTTCGGCAGCCGTCCCAGCCAGCGTGACGGCTGCCGCAAATGCATCGCGCGCCTCATTGTTGCGACCCAACTGACGCAGAAACGTCCCGCGCACCCCATGAAAATAGAAGTATCCGTCCAGAGCGTCGGAAAGCGGCGCGATCATGTCCAGAGCGGCTTGTGGCCCCTTGAGCTTCCAGATCGCCACTGCCCGGTTCAGCGTGACGACCGGTGATGGTGCGCGCCGTTCAAGCGCTGCATAGAGCTGATCGATACCCGCCCAGTCGGTATCTTCAGGCTTGCCGGCACGGGCATGCAGCGCCGCGATCGCTGCCTGAATCTGATAAGGGCCGGGCTGGTGGTGGAGCATGGCCTTGTCGATCATCGCCAAGGCTTCCGCGATCATGGAGCGGTTCCAGAGCGAACGGTCCTGATCATCCAGCAGTATCGGCACGCCGGTTTCGTCGAAGCGGGCGCCTTGCCGCGAATGCTGAAGGAGCATCAACGCCAAAAGCCCCATCATTTCAGGCTCGGACGGAAACATGCGCAGCATCAGCCTCGCCAGGCGGATCGCCTCGCCGCACAGGCTTGCGCGCTCACTTGCTGGATTGGCGTCCGTATAGCCTTCATTGAAGACGAGATAGATCATTGCCGAGACAGCCGCGAAACGCTCCGCGCGTTCGACCGGGCCCGGCGTTTCGAACGGTACGCCAGCCTTGGCGACGCGTGCCTTTGCCCGCGTGATGCGTTGTTCCATCGCCCGTTCATTGACGAGGAATGTACGCGCGATCTCCTGAACGGAAAGGCCGGAGACGATGCGCAGCGCCAGTGCGACCTGCTGCGTGGCCGGCAATTCAGGATGGCAACAGACGAAGAGAAGGCGCAGGATATCGTCCCGATAGTCGGCCGCATCCAGACGCTCGGCGAGATCCGGCTCGACATCCCCTTTGTCCGAGATGGCATCTTCCGGCGGCAGCTCGGTAAGCTTCGCCTGTCGCCGCACATGATCGATCGCGGCATTGCGCCCCACCATGATCAGCCAGCCTTCCGCATCGCGAGGCGGACCATTCTTGGGCCAGGACTTCAGCGCCCGAAGGCAGGCATCCTGGAAGGCTTCCTCGGCCAGGTCGAGATCACGGAAGTAACGCAGCAGCGCGGCCATCGCGCGTGGGCGTGCGCCGACGAGCCGCGCTTCAATCCAGTCGTGTTCAGGCGGCTGGGGCATCGTCGATTGCCGATCCGTCAGGATAGTAGAGCATCACCGGCCTGATCTCGTAGGCACCGCCGGGATTGGCAACTGCGAGTTCCCGGGCGATGGCGTGCGCCTGGTCGAGATTGTCGACATCGACCACGTAAAACCCGAGCAGTTGCTCCTTGGTTTCTGCGTATGGCCCGTCAACGACCAGATTTTCCGACTTGCGCAGCGTCGTCGCAGCGCTCGTCGGCATTAGCCGCAGCATCGGTTTGAAATTGCCGGCCCATTTGCGATGGACTTGATCGAGACGCGCCATGACGGCCGCGTCCTCTTCCTTCGTCCAGGCGGACGTTACCATCTCGTCATTGTAGCACAGCAATGTGTAGAGCACTTTGGGCCTCCGTTGACCAAGGACGCTGCCGCCCACCGCGATCCGACATCCGATGCAAATAGATTGCCGCCGGGATTTTGTGCGTACCGGTAGTCCAGCGTCATCGAAAAGAGCATACTCTTGCGTCTGGCGGCGTCGAGGCTTGTTTCCAATCAGGGGAAGCAGACCGCCGTCGTTCCGTTGGCCCACCTCCCCATCGGCAGCAACTGCCGAAAAAGTTGTGGTGCATGTCGGAACGACGCGCCGTCCTTCGTCCTCGGACTGACTTCAATGTCCAAGTGGAAGAACGAGATGATCCCTAACTCAATGACGTGGGCGGGCCGCATGCTGACAGGCCTGTTTGCGCTTTTCATGCTCGGCGCTTCGATTTCGCCCAAGCTGCTCGGAATGCCGGTTGCGGAGGAGACCATGGCGCAGCTCGGCTGGCCGGCAGGCTATGCGCTGGCGATCGGTGTCCTCGAGCTCGTGTGCTTCGTGCTTTATCTGATCCCGCGCACCAGTCTCCTTGGCGCCATGCTGATGACCGGACTGCTTGGCGGTGCCATCGCGACCCAGATCCGCGCGGAGAGCCCCCTCTTCAGCCATATCCTGTTTGGGCTCTATCTCGGCGTCGTCATGTGGGGTGGGCTGTGGCTGCGTGATCCCCGGCTCAGAACCCTGTTTCCCTTCGCGCGTGAGGCGGCGGAAAAAAGTTAGACCCGATGTCGGGACGGCAACGGGTCACTCGTCCTTGGAACGTCAACTTGCAAGAGGAGAGAAAAATGCCAAATTCCATTCGCCTGCATCGCGTCATCGCGGCCAAGCCGGAGAAAGTTTTTCGGGCTTTCATCGAACCGGATGCGGTCGCCAGCTGGCTTCCGCCTTATGGCTTCATCTGCACAGTCCACGAGTTGGCGGCCAAGGTCGGCGGCAAGCATAGAATGTCGTTCCGCAACTTCACGACCGGCAACAGCCATTCCTTCGGCGGCGAGTATCTCGAACTCATCACAGGCGAGAAGCTAGTCTATACCGACCGGTTCGACGACCCCAATCTCCCCGGCGAGATGACAGTGACGGTGGATCTGAAAGCCGTGTCGTGCGGCACGGAAATGACCATCGTCCAAGAAGGCCTACCGGACATGATCCCGCCCGAGAGCTGCTATCTTGGCTGGCAGGAATGTCTCGAGAAGTTCGCCAAGCTCGTGGAACCCGAAATCGAGATGTAGCGCCGGACGCTAACCGATCTCACCCCAACTTTGTACAGAGTAACCATCATGAGCCCCCAAGCTATCAAAGTCGAAACGATCATTGCGGCACCTATCGAAAAAGTCTGGCAAGCGTACACAACGCCGGAAGATATCGTGCAGTGGAATGCGGCGTCCGATGACTGGCATACGCCGTCAGCCACTGTCGATTTGCGCGAAGGCGGGATCTTTTCCTCCCGCATGGAAGCAAAGGACGGCAGCATGGGTTTTGACTTCGCCGGAACCTACACCAGGATCGCAACGAACAGACTGATCGAGTACGAATTTGGCGGCCGTCACGCCCGGATCGAATTCACGCCGGCAACAGAAGGCGTGCGCGTCAGAGTGACGTTCGATCCAGAAGCCGAAAATTCGATCGAGATGCAGCGCGGCGGCTGGCAGGCCATCCTCGACAATTTCAAGCACCATGTGGAAGCGAACACGGCCGGTTAGGCTTTGTCCACCGATTGGCCAGGAACCTATGGAGAACCGTTATGGCGAACATGATTACATGCCTGTGGTTTGACCACGGCGAAGCCAGCAAGGCAGCAGAATTCTATGCCGCCACTTTCCCGGACAGCCGTATCGACCGGGTGAACATGGCCCCCGGCGATTATCCCGGCGGCGATGAAGGCAATGAACTGACCGTCGAATTCACCGTTCTGGGGCAGCGGTTCGTTGGCCTCAATGGTGGACCGAATTTCAAACCGAATGAGGCCGCCAGCTTCATGATCGTAACTGAGAGTCAGGAAGAGACAGACCGCTACTGGGATGCGATCGTCAACAAAGGTGGCGTCGAAAGCGCCTGTGGCTGGTGTAAGGATCGCTGGGGCTTCTCCTGGCAGATTACGCCGAAACGGCTTCTCGAACTGACAACGAGTTCCGATCGGGCCGAAGCGCAGCGCGCCTTCGCGGCAATGATGACGATGACGAAGATCGACATCGTCGCAATCGAAGCGGCCGCGGCATCGCAAAGCTGACACGCGCAATCGAAGTTGGAGCCCCCTCATGCCCCCAGTCATCACTGCCTTTGCGACCTCGCCGGATCGCGGTCAGGGCCTCGCGCGCGATATGCGAGTACGGTGGGCACTGGAAGAAGTGAGCCAGCCATACGACGTCCGCCTGCTTTCCTCTGCCGAGATGAAAGAGCCGGCGCATCTTGCCCTTCATCCCTTCGGGCAGATTCCGACTTATGAGGAAGGCGACCTCTCCCTGTTTGAGACAGGAGCGATCGTCCTCCACATCGCGGAACATCATGCCGGACTACTTCCCATTGACGCCAAGGTCAGAGCGCGCGCGATCAACTGGATGTTCGCCGCGCTCAACACGGTAGAGCCACCGATCCTCGAACTTGCGAACGCCATGCTACTGGAGAGCGACAAGCCCTGGAGCAAGGAACGCCTGCCTCTGGTCATGGATCGCGTGCGTGACCGGCTGGAACAGCTTTCCGCCCACCTGGGCGATACCGATTGGGTCGACGGGAAATTCAGCGCGGGTGACCTTATGATGGTCCACGCACTGCAACGACTGAAGCCGTCAGGTTTACTGGACGAATATCCGAACCTCTCAGCCTATGTAGCCCGAGGCGAAGCTCGACATGCATACATGCGCGCCTTTGCGGCACAACTGGAAGTCTTCCAGATGTCAGAACACCCTAAATCAATCTGTGCCCAACTCGGTCATTGAAGGGCGAATGTCGCGCCTTGTATGCAGTACACGCCAAACGTCATTGTGCGCTTCCAACTCGATGCAGAAGAGTGGACGAGTTCGATGCCATCGAGAATGATCGCGGCGCGGACCTTGGACTTGAAGCCGAGCATAGGCCGGATACCGCGCTTGATCCGCCGATGGTCCTGTTCGATGCGGTTGTTCATGTACCGGTTCTGACGGACTTTCAGCGGCTCGTCGCCCGACCGGGGCCGCATCCGTACTTCGGCATGGCATATCCGGGCGGCTTCGAGGTTGGTCCGACTACCGTCGTTGGTCAGCTGCACCTGCAGACCTTGACGCTTGCAGGCCCTGCGGAAGAAGTGCTGATCAACCAATGCTGCGCGGCTGCCGTCAGCAGGACCGACGATGCAAGACTGGCACGAAGAAATTATGGCCCTTGGTTGTGGAGCAACGGGTCGAGGACCACGGCTTCGAAAACATCGACCCCGCGTGGAACATGGCTGACCGGCAAGCCGGGAACAACCAAAAGACACGGCATGACCAACCCGGCACTACCAGTGGCCATGTCGCAACCGCATCACAGTTCATATGAGATGGGACTTAGGAACAATATCCTGTAGACTGCGAAAGGTTCAAGGATTTGGGCTCACCAAACTTCAACCGTTCGGAGAGTCGGATATGCCACAGTTCGTAATCGAGAGGGAAATGCCGGGTGTCGGCAACCTGTGTGCCGGCGACCTTCAGGAGGCGTCCCAGAAGTCCTGCCATGTCCTCAAGGATCTTGGCCCCGACATCCAGTGGGTCAACAGCTACGTGACGGACGATAAGATCTACTGCGTATATCGCGCGCCCAGTGCGGATCTGATCAGGCAGCATGCAGAAAAGGCAGGCTTTCCCGCCAACAGCATCGCCCAGGTCCGCGCGGTCATCGACCCCACCACGGCCGAATAGCTTCAGCATCGCTTCCGCCTTGCCCAACGCGCAGGGCGGGGGCTGTTACGGCACAGTCTGGGCCTCGGCTATCGCCTGCTGAGCAGCCTTCGTGCCGTTGGCAAGGGCACGCGTCACGCAATCCTGATCCGGATTGAACGGATAGATCCGGTCAAGTTCATCGCACACGGCACGGGCGACGCTGCGTACGCGAGTCATCAACCTGTCCTGATCGTGAGGCTGGCTGAGGTCCAGGTCATTGTAGAGCACCGGAATGCGCACGGTCGTCGTGACGATCGGTGCACCGGTCGTGCTGGAACGCTCGATCCGTGCCGGCACCGAGCGCGGAGCCTCGACAACGATTTCCTCAGGCGCGGTCGGCTCCTGCCCATCGACGGGCCCCTGTTCCTGCGCGCCTGCCACAGCCGCCCAAAGCGCCAGGCACATGCTGCCAAGGGCTGCCGTGCCGATGATCCGTGTCCAATAATCCATAATTTCAGAAACCTCCGCCCGTCGCTCTTGCGGGAGCAAGTATCGCAAATCATTGATCCGTCGCAATCCTTAGCCGATTGCAGACGAAGTTTCGATCAGCGGCTCATCGGTGACGTGCGCCTCACCATCGATGACAAGATTCTGCCCGGTCATGAAATTGCCCTCTTGCCGGAGAGATAAGGCACGCGGCGATCAGACCTCGTCAATGACCACATTGCTAACGGGATCGACCTGCTCGGGCTTGGCTTCGTCGAGTGGCACCCCGTCGTGCAGGTAAGCCGGCGCCTCGATCAGGATGAAGGCGATACGGCAGACTTCATCGGTCGTATTGCGCCAGAGGTGGTTGGTACCCCGCTGAACGATAATCCCGCCCTCGCGGATCGTCTTCTTGCGCCCGTCCTCCAGTTCCAGTTCGATCTCGCCCTTCATCACGATGCCATAGTCGATCGAATTGGTTCGGTGCATCGGACTCTCCTTGCCCGGGAGCATATCGACCACGCGGATCACCGATCCGCCTTCCAACGTGGTGCCGGTCGTGCGGTCGCGGCCTTCGGTTTCGTCGTTGTTGTCGGCCGGGACGGTAGCGGTCGTCCAGATCGTCAGGAACGAGGCGTCGCCGGAGGGGATCATGCGGGTCGGCTCACAGTCCTCGGAGCGAAAGACCGCGCGACCGTTCCCGTCGTGGCCGGTGACCACGCGCTGTACCGGCGGGAGACCGGAATCGGAGAGGAGTTCGCTCATGGTTTCACTACTTTCTGTTCAAGGGCGCCACAAGGCGCACATCCATCCTGCGAGTGCGTTTCCTCGTTTAGCGTATCGCCGTACTTCTTGAAAAGCGCGCGCGCAGGCCGATTGCGACCTGACGCATGCGCCGAACGGGCAAGTCGTCCGAAATCCGTCCGCCGCATGTCTTCCCGCAGATCAACGATCCCCTCCACCGCTACCTGGGAAGCCGATGGCATCCCCTCGAATTGGGATCTTCGCAATATGGCGACAGACTAGCGGCGCGCAAAGCGCATGTTGTAGGATCGAGGCCATCGATCGGGCCAAAACCTCCCCCGATCCGAAGATCGGGAGAGGTCAACTGGATCGCCCCGTCCTGATGGAACTCAGGCATATAGAGGAAGCGGGGATCAAACCGGTTCGGCGAGCTTTTGACGGATCGCGTCGGTCAGGGCGATGGGATCTCCGGCAATCTCGGGCTTCATTTCCCATTCGCCGAGCCTGATCGAACTGATGCCGACCAATCTGGCTCGTTCGAACCGGCGCTCCATGAAGGCATCGAGCGCATCTCCGACCTCCCGGCTGGCCAGTTCCTCGGAAAGGACCACCGCGTCTTCGATCGCCATGGCAGCCCCTTGCCCCAGATGAGGTGTGGCACTGTGCGCGGCATCGCCGATCAGCACGACCCGGCCCTTGTACCAGGGCGAAGGCATGATGCAGGCCTCCAGCGGACGATAGACGACCAGTTCGGGGTCGGTCACGTGCTTCGCGGCTTCGCCCAGAACGCCGCCATAGCCTTCGAGGCGCTTTCGCATCTCCTCGGCCAGCGTCTCTGGCGCGAAACGCGGATTGTCCGGCTCCTCGAAGACAGCAAAGATATACATGGTCTCCGGCGTGAGCGGACAATAGCCGGCCTTGCCTTTCGGTTTACCGATGTAAAGGTCGCTCCAGTCGACTTCAGCCGGACGCGGAACGTTGTAGCGCCATACGCCCTGCCCGGTGTACTGCGGCCGGGCATCAGGCCATAGCGTCTTGCGCACGGCCGAGTAATTGCCGTCCGCCCCGATGACGAGATCGTAGCTGCCCCTGGTTCCGTCGGTAAAGGCAACGTCCACCCCATCTCCGCGATCCTCAATCGCTTCGAAGGTGACGCCCAGCCGCACCGGAATGCCCAGTTCCAGGACCTTCTCGGTCAGGACCTTGTGCAACGCGGGACGCGTCAGCCCGAGGTCGGAGGGCAGCCCGTCGACCGCAGTGTCGCCGGGCAGCTCCTTCAGGACATTGCCTGCCACGTCGCAAAAGCGCGCCCCGCGATAGGCATATCCCGCCTTCACCGCGGCATTGCCGACCCCCAGCACATTGAGCGCGCGCACGAAATTGGCCTGGACGATGATGCCAACGTGGTAGACCTTCCAGTCCTTGTCGCGCTCGACCACTTCCACGTCGATGCCCTGCTGGTGCAGCCCGATGGCGACTGCCAACCCGCCGACGCCGCCGCCGATCACCAATACCTTGTTTGCCGTGGCCATGTCTCGTCTGTCCTCTCTCATTCAGCCGGTTGTGCGGCGGATCGGGGTGCCGGCTTCGGCTCAGCCGGCAGGAAGCGAAGCTGATCGTCGCGGGCGAAAGTCACGTCCCAGTTGGGATAGTCCATCATCCAGCGGGGCAGTTCGTGCATGAAGATCGCAGTACCGAACGGGCCGTCCCAGACGCGCGGTTTCCAGCCATCATCGACGCAATCGCAATCCGCGCCGTATTCCATTTCACCGCCGAGGAAGCCCACCGTATCGGTGTAGAGAAAGGCCGCCGAGGTCAGGCGGTGACGCCCCAGGCCCCAGCCATTGTTGCGCCATCCGTTGCGGTCGAGGAAGTTCTTGGCGACCATGACTTCGTCGATGTCTTCCAGCTCGAAATTGCAGTGATGAAAGCGCAACGTGCCATCGAAGTTGGGCATGCGTGCATTGGCATCGGCAAGGAAAATGTTGTGGTGCTCATAGGCGCCATCGGCGCGGATATAGACGCCGAAGCCCTTCTGCACGTCAGTGACGCGGAAACCGAGCCGGTCGCGATAATATTCGAGCGCTTCCTGCACATCGGGGAAGGTCCAGACGCAGTGGTGGATACGCTTGGGTCGGGCCCGGTCGATCCACTTGCGCGGCTGGTTGAGCCTGCCGACATAGCCGGTCGTGTTGCTGGGCGAAGGCGCCCCGTGAACCGGGCGGGGTTGCCAGACCGATAGGGCAATGGCCTGCCCGAACGGCGTAACGAAGTGGACGGTACCCTCCTCGTCCGTCACCAGTTCGTGATCGCGTCCGAGATCGGCGACAAGGCGCCGCAGTCCCGTTGCGCTGTCGACCGCCCAGACGCACTCGTGAACGCCGATCCCGGTCTGCTCGGTCTTCTTCGGCAGGTCGGGATGGCCGCGCACGAGCAAGCGGACTTCGGCGCCGTCCTGCGTTTCGAAAAGTGCCGATTTGGCGTCCTGCTCGATCGGCTTGAGGCCGTAATCCATGAAGAAGCGGTGGGCGGTCTCAAGGTCATCCACGAGGAAGACCAGACGCCTGATACCGATGATTGCCATATCCAGACTCCTGTATTCTGTCAGGAATCGGGATGGCTTGGCGGCGCGACGTTTTTCTTGATCTGCCTCAATCCGGTTCCATGGATTGATCAGATGCATTCCTATCCATGAAATCGAATGTTCGAACTTGGGACGCTTATGCGCAGGCCAGCATTGGCATTGCTAGCGGCCTCGCAGGAGCGCGAAAGCTTGCACAATTCATGCCCGCCGGGCACAACAGGACTGTCAGAACTCGAATGCAGACCGAGCACCGGATGCATCGTCCTGGGCGAACTACAAGTTCGGTGTGTTCATCCGGTATTCCAGCTCGATCTGCTCACGCTCGCCTTCCATGGGCGATGCATCTCCGAGCGGGACGACATTGGCCGCGCTCTCCGTCAGGCGCGCCGCTGCTTCCAATCGTTCGACGACCCAGCGCAGCGCTCGATCGTTGTTGTTGGAAACATGCCATTGCACCGCTTCGCGGATCGACGGAATGCTGAAAGGTGTCTCGCGCATGAGCAGTGGCAGGTTGCGCACAAAAGTCTCGGCCATGCGGCGATGAACGGTGGCGATGCGCTCGGTGCCGATCACCAGCCCGGCAAGCGAGAGAAACGTCGGCGCGACGACCTCGACACGCCGCTGCTGCTTCTGGCGCCGCACGAACCAGTCATCGAATGCAGCGACCCGCGCCTTGCCGAAACGCGCCGTGACATGGCCGAGCTGGAAATAGCACTCGCGCGTCATCGCGTTCTGCATCGCCGGATTGCCTTCCCAACCGACGACCACGTAGTCGTCCTCGAAGAGGATCTGGCTAGGGTGATTGGTGGAGATGGCATAGTCGATGGTCAGCAGAAGGTCGACATAGCCGCGCTCGAGCATCTCCACCGGGTTATCGTTCATCGGCTGGATCTCGAAGCGAATGCCCGGTGCAGCCCGGGCGATCTCTGCCAGGGCCGGTGCCAGAAGAACCTCGGTCGAGTAGTCCGAGGCCATGATGCGGATCTGCCGGTCGGCCGTTGCCGGATCGAAGGGCGGCACAACGGTGATCGTGCTGCGGATCTGCTCGAGAACCGTCCGAACCGGATCGATCAGTTCTTCGGCACGCGCGGTAAGGATCATGTTACGTCCCTTCGCGACGAGCAGTTCGTCGCCGAAATAGTCGCGTAGCCGACCCAACGCGCTGGAAGTCGCCGATTGCGAAAGGCACAGCCTGTCCGCAGCAAGAGAAACGCTGCGCTCCGTCAACAGAGCGTCGAGCGCAACCAGCAGGTTGAGATCCAGCCTTCCAAATCGCATCGCCTTCTCCGCCGCTCCCTGGATAATCAGGCCGGGAACGAATAACGGATGCTTAGCAAGGGTATCGGTCCGCGCACAACGCGCAATGCTACCCGGCTAGTGTGGCTGCCCGACTTGCGCCGGCCACACCTTTCGTCATATTATTTGCCGATCTTCATTCCCAACGAAAGACCGCACGTGAAGCTTCTGCATCTCGATTCAAGCATCCTGAACGAAAACTCGGCGACCCGGGCGATCTCGGCCGCCGTGGTCGAACACCTCAAGCAAAACGATCCCGCGATCGAAGTTACCTACCGCGACCTCGCCGCAGCACCGCTGCCCCACGTCACCCTGCCCGCACTGGCCGGGGACGAATCCGCGGCCCTGGTGGAAGAACTGCTCTCCGCCGATATCCTGGTGATCGGCGTGCCGATGTACAATTTCGGCATGCCGACGCAACTCAAGGCCTGGTTCGACCACGTCCTCGTCGCAGGGCGCACGTTCCGGTACACCGCAGAGGGACCGCAGGGCCTTGCCGGCGACAAGCACGTCTTCGTCTGCATGGGCCGTGGTGGCTTCTACTCGGAAGGGCCGATGGCGGCGATGGAGCACGCTGAAAGCCACGTGAAAGCGATGCTCGGCTTCATCGGCATCACCGACCCGGCAGTCATCGCTGCGGAGGGCATCGCGATCAGTCCCGAGCAGCGCGAAGCATCGCTCAAGGCCGCGCTCGACCAGATCGCCGAACTGCAGATCCGCGGCACGGCACCAGTAACCTGACGAAGCGATGAGGGACGCGCCCGTAGTCGCGGACGCGTCCCTTTCAATTAGCCTTACGAATGGCCAGGCTCTCCGTCTCCTGAAGAGATCAGGTCGCAGCCGCCTCATTTCGTTTGAGCCAGGCATTGCGCAAGTCGCGCTTGATGACCTTGCCCGCAGCACTGCGTGGCAGAGGCGCATCTCGGGTTTCCATGCTCTTGGGCGTCTTGTAGCGCGCGATGCGGCTGCGGCAGAACTCTGACAATTCGGCGAGGTCCAGAGTGGGACAGCCTTGCTTCAACACAATCACCGCGTGGACCCGCTCTCCCCAGGTCGCATCCGGCACGCCGATAACGGCGACTTCCTCAATCGAAGGGTGCCACGAAAGCGCATTCTCGACCTCGATCGAGTAAACGTTTTCCGCACCTGACACGATCATGTCCTTGAGGCGGTCGGTGATGTAGATATAGCCCTTCTCGTCGACATAGCCGACGTCACCGGTATGCAACCAGCCGTCACGCAAGGCATGGGCGGTTTCCTCCGGCCGGTTCCAGTATCCCTGCATGACGTTACCGCCTCGCCCGACGATTTCGCCAACCGTACCGGCAGGAACTTCGCGGCCTTCTTCATCCACGATACGGATTTCATAGCCGAGGCACACCTGGCCGCATGAACGCAAGAGCGACGGATCGGAATCGGGCCGATGATCGCGGGGGGAAAGGAAGGTCGCCGCCGGGAATTCCGTCTGGCCGAACCCCTGAATGAAGTCGACGCCCGGAAAGCGCTGCCGGGCATAGTCCAGCGCGGCAGCGGGCATGGACGATCCGCCATAGCCCAGCACCTGAAGCGATCCCAAATCAAGCGTGGTCGCAAGGTCAGACTTGGCCATGCGCTCGATAACCGCCGGAACCGTGAAGCAATGGGTGACCTGATGCCGGTCGATCGCGCGCAGCATCGCATCGGCATCGAAGCTGCGCATGAACACGTGCGTCCCGCCGACCATGGTGCAGAACAGGGTACCGATGTCAGCAAGATGGAACATGGGCGCCGCGTGAAAATTGACGCAGTTCTCGTCGACCGAGATCGACATGAGCAAGTTCGACGCCATCACGTGCAGATTGCCGTGGCTGAGCATGACGCCCTTTGGCAGACCGGTGGTGCCGCCGGTGTAGAAGATCGCGGCCAGATCATCATCGGCCTGGTTCGCTTCCTCGACCGGCCGCGCATTCCTCGCCATATCGTCGAGATGGAGCTCGCAGACCGGCGACGGCCCGTCCATGGCGATCAACTTTCCGATCGCACCGTCTTCGATCAGGCCCCGCGCGACATCTTCGTACTCCGCACCGAAAAGCAGCAGCCGAGCCTGCGCATCGCGTAGTTGAAACGCGAGTTCGGCCGGCGCCAGTCTTGTATTGAGCGGCACGAGGGTGCCGCCTGCCCAGGCACATGCAAAATAGGCTTCGAAGAAGAAATCGCAATTGTTGGCGAGGATCGCCAGCCTGTCTCCCGGACGCAGGCCCGCGGCGCGGAAACCTCCCGCGAGGCGGGCGACGCGCTCACGAACCTCCCGCCAGGTCTTGCGTCTATCGCCATCTATCGTCGCAACATGATCCGCACTGACGGTCACAGCACGGCCTAGCGCCTGAGTAATCCTCATCCCAGATACTCCAAACTTGTAATTCCAACCGTGCACCCAAAGTGAACTGCACGGACATCGCCGATCGGTCCGGACGGCCCCGAGCCTTCATCTACGGGCCCGATCGCCTGCCTCATTCGGTCCGACCGAGCCACCGCTGCAGAACGTCGGCGTTATCCTCCCCGATCTCGCGCGGGGCGAGCTTGCGCACCGAACCGGGCGTTGCCGAAAGCTTCGGGAAAACACCCTGCATCGGCACCGGGCCGTAATCGGGGTGGTCAAGCGTTACGACCGCTTCGCGCGCACGGAAATGCGGATCCTCGAGCATGTCCTGCGCATCGAAAATACGCCCGGCCGGAACACCGTGCTCGATCATTGCCGCCTCGACCTGGGCAACAGTCAATTGCGAGGTCCATTCACCGATCAGGGCGTCCAGCTCCACCTGATGTTCACCACGGGCAAGATGGGTGCTGTATCGTGCATCCTCGGCGAGCTCGGCCCGGCCCATGGCCTTGCATAGCCGAGCAAAGACAGCGTCCTGATTGGCACCGATCAGATATTCACCGTCACTGCACGGGTAGACGTTAGACGGGGCGATGCCCGGTAGCACCGATCCGGTACGAGTGCGCTTATGCTCGGCCACCGCGTATTCCGGAATCAGGCTCTCCATGACCTGCAACACGCTCTCATAAAGCGAGGCATCGACGATCTGGCCTTGCCCGCTCTCACTTCGGTGGTGCAGCGCGGCAAGCGCCCCCATGCAGCCGTAAGTGGCCGCCAGGCTGTCACCGATGGAGACTCCCATGCGCGAAGGCGCCCGGTCGGGTTCTCCGACGATCGCGCGCCAGCCGCCCATGGCCTCACCGATACCGCCGAAGCCGGCCCGGGAAGCGTAGGGACCGGTTTGCCCGTAACCGGACACACGCACCACAATCAGTCCGGGATTGATCTTGCGCAGTTCGACAGGATCGAGGTTCCACTTCTCCAACGTTCCGGGGCGAAAATTTTCGATCAGGATGTCAGCCTGGCCCGCGAGGTCGCGCAAGGTCTGCTGACCGTCCGGAGAACGCAGATCCAATGCAACGGACAGCTTGTTACGGGCGATGACCTGCCACCAGACCGGAGTTTTGCCCTGCCCCCAGTTGCGCATAGGATCGCCGGCACCCGGCGCCTCGATCTTGACAACTTCGGCGCCCATGTCGCCCAAGAGCTGGCCACAGAACGGGCCTGCGATGAGCTGTCCCAGTTCAATAACCTTGATGCCTTGCAGCGGCCCGGCCTTCACAGGGTCTGTCACCCCAATTCTCCTTTTATTTCTTCAGCATGCCGCCGTTCATGCAAAGTTATCGCGATGCGATCTCATCCATCGCGAACCACTGTGGAAGGGCGGCGGAATCAAAATATTCGTCAAGTCGGACGATCCGGTCGTCCTGCACCTTGCAGATCACGCAGGACGCCATCTCAAGCCGCATCCCGTCCCGTCGTGTGCCGGTAACGATGTGCTGTTGCACGAAACCGTCGGCGAAGACTTCGAGCGTCCGGTTCTCGTATCGACGGTCACTAGCCCGGGCGACGAAACCCTCCAGCACCGCGAGGTTTTCCTCGCGGTTGCTTTCGGTTCGGTCGGTCGCATGCCAGATCACGACATCGGGGTGGTAGACATCGCGCACTGTCTCAACGTCACCGCGTTCGATGGCGTCGAAGAAGCGCTCTGCCACTGCCCTGATGCGCTCATCCCGGTTCACGCAGCAGCCTCGAGCGGCTTTGGCGCAGGATAGAAGCTATCGCCCTGTTCGGCCATCCGGCGCAGCAGCGCAGGCGGCGCGAAGCGATCGCCCAGTTCCTCTGCCAATGCGTCGCATTCCTCAACGAAGCGGGCGACGCCCACCATGTCGATCAGGCTGGCGGGGCCTCCGGTCCAGGTTGCGAAGCCCCAGCCCAGAATGGCGCCGACATCGGCATCGCGAGCGCTGGTGAGTACGCCTTCATCCAGGCACCGCGCAGTTTCAACCGCCTGACGATAAAGGAAGCGGCGCTTGAGTTTCTCGAGAAGTTCGGGATCGGATTTCGCGACCTTGACCGGGAACATTTCGGCCAAGCCCGACCAGAGCCGCTTGGGCTCGCCTTTGGGATAATCGTAGAAGCCCTTGGCATTCTTTCGACCGAGGCGGTCAGCCGCCACGAGATCGATCAGCATCTTGTCACTACCGCCGCTGGGTTCGCCCAGACCCATATCCACACGGGCTTGCCGAGCCACCTTGTCGACCAGATCGATGGCAACGTCGTCGGTCAGTTCCAGTGGCCCGCGCGGCATGCCAGTCATCCGTCCGACATTGTCGATGATCGCCGGGGCAATGCCTTCCATCAGCATCTCGAATCCTTCGCGAAGATAGGAATCGAAGACGCGGCTGGTGTAGAACCCGCGGCTGTCGTTAACGACGATCGGAACTTTCTTGAGCTGCTTGCAGTAGTCGACCGCCTTGGCGAGCGTTTCGGTGCTGGTTTCCTTGCCAACGATGATCTCGACCAACTCCATGCGGTCGACCGGCGAGAAGAAATGGATACCGATGAAGTTGGCAGGTCGCTTCGACGCCTGGGCCAGACCGGTGATCGGCAAAGTCGACGTATTCGATGCGAAGACCGCTTCGGACGCGAGCACGGCCTCCGCCCGGACCGTGACGTCAGCCTTGAGCCCGCGATCCTCAAATACGGCCTCGACGACGAGGTCGGCTCCGGCGATCGCCTCGTAATCCGTAGTCGCAAGGATTCGAGCGATCAGCGCATCGGCCTCTTCGCGGGTCATCGTTCCTCGCGACACCGCCTTTTCAACGATGGCTTCGGAATAGGCGCGGCCCTTGTCGGCAGCCTCCTGGCTCGTGTCGATCAACACGGTCTCAATTCCGGCGCGCGCCTGCGCGAAGGCGATCCCGGCGCCCATCATGCCGGCGCCAAGAACGGCAGCCTTGGTCACCTTGCTGGGCGGAACGCCCTCGGGACGACCGGCGCCCTTGGCGTTGGCCTGCTTTGACACGAAGAGCGAACGGATCATTGCGCGGGCTTGCGGTGTCTGCTGCGTGGCCAGGAAGAGGCGTGCTTCGACCCGCAGGGCCGCGTCCATCGGCAGGCCGTAACCTTCGTAGACGCAACGCGCGATGTTCTCCTGCGCCGGATAATTGTGCATGCCCTTGGCCTGCACTTGCGCTGCAGCGAGCATGAACACGCCGCTGCCCGCCGGGGTATAGGGGCCGTGCTCCATCCTGTAGCCCTTGACGTCCCAGGGTTGCACGCCCTCCCCGCCATTGCGGATCCAAGCCTTGGCGACCTCGACCGCCTCGCCCGGCTCCACAACCTCATCGACAAGCCCGATCGACTGTGCCGTTTCTGCATCCATCGGCTTGCCGCCGAGCATGAAGTCGAGGGCCTTGCGCGGCCCCGCAAGCCGGGTAGTCCGCTGGGTGCCCCCGGCGCCAGGGAGAAGTCCGATAGTCACTTCAGGCAGACCGACTTTGACACCTCTGGCGGCAACGCGGCGATGCGCAGCCAGGGCGAATTCGAAACCGCCGCCCAAAGCTAGCCCTTCAAGAGCAGCGGCAACCGGCTTGCCGACAGTCTCCAGCGCACGCAGTGCCCGGCTCATGCGACTGGTCACCGGCAGGGCTGCGGCGAGGGTCGCACCTTTCGCCTGTCCGCCGGCCGTTTCACCCAGTTCCCCGAGATCGGCGCCCGCACAGAAGGCGTTGGCCTTGCCCGAAGCCAAGACGGCGCCCTTGATCGCGCCGTCTGCGCGGATTCGCTCAACGAGCAAATCCAGATCGGCGACGGCACTGTCGGTGAAAGTGTTCATGGTGCGCCCGGGAACATCAAAGCTGACGAGCGCGATGCCGTCGGCGTCAACGGTAATGGTAAAGTTCTTCATGGGACCTCCTTCGCGTGGGCCGGTCAGATGCGTTCGATGATGGTTGCCGTGCCCATGCCAGCGCCGACGCAGAGCGTAACGAGCCCAGTCTCACGGTCTGAGCGTTCCATCTCGTCAAGCAGGGTTCCCAGGATCATCGCCCCGGTCGCACCGAGCGGGTGCCCCATGGCGATGGCGCCGCCGTTCACGTTGATCTGCGAATGGTCGATGCCAAGTTCCTGCATGTAGAAGAGCACGACGCTCGCGAACGCCTCGTTGAGTTCGAAGAGGTCGATATCGGCCTTCGTCATGCCTGCCCGGGCCAGCGCCTTCTGCGTAACGGCAACCGGACCCGTCAGCATGATCGAAGGCTCGGAACCGATCGAAGCCATCGCCCGGATCCTGGCCCGCGGCTTGAGACCCATTGCCTCCCCGGCCTCGCGGGAGGCGATCAGCACACCGGCCGCCCCGTCGACGATGCCAGAGCTGTTACCGCCGTGATGCACGTGATCGACTGCAAGCAGTTCGGGATAGCGCTGGCGAATGACGGCATCAAAACCGTCCGCTCCCATCCGCTCGAACGCGGGCTTCAAGGCTCCGAGACCTGCCAACGTCGTGTCCGGCCGCATGTGCTCGTCACGGTCGAGAACGGTGATGCCAGCGTGCTGCACGGGCACGATCGACTTGGCGAAGCGCCCCTCGCTCCAGGCCGCGGCAGCACGCTTTTGGCTTTCGACTGCATATGCGTCGACATCCGTACGCGAATAACCGTTGAGAGTCGCAATGACGTCGGCACCGATGCCCTGTGGGGTAAAATAAGTGCGCGATGCGACGTCAGGATCGGCCGACCAGGCGCCACCGTCCGATCCCATGGCGACACGACTCATGCTCTCCACACCCCCGCCGATGGCGACGTCCGCCTCGCCCGAGACGATCTTTGCCGCCGCAATGTTGCACGCCTCGAGGCCCGAGGCGCAGAAGCGATGGACCTGCAGGCCAGCCGCAGTCTGCGCGTAGCCGGCGTTGAGGACCGAGACCCTGGCGATATTCGCACCCTGTTCGCCAAGCGGCGCGACGCAGCCCATGACGACATCGTCCACCTTGCCCGTATCCAACCCGTTGCGATCACGAAGCGCCTGAAGCACCTGCGTCGAAAGTGAGATCGCCGTCACTTCGTGCAGCGACCCCTTGGCGTTACCGCGGCCACGTGGGGTCCTCACGGCATCAAATATGTAAGCTTCTCTCACGTTGATCTCCTTGGGCGGCTCAACGCCCCGGCGCACGCGGGGCGGGGGCGGGTGTCAGTGAAAATCGGGGTGCCGGCGCGGGCTGACAGACGCCATCCAGCTCGATGAAGGCGCAGCGCTCGCGGTTTTGCGCATGGTTTGGCGCTTCATTGAAATCGAGGACGGGGGCAAAACACACATCTGTGCCTTCCATGATCTCGCACCACTCCTGCCGCGTCTTGCTTGCGAAGACTGCGGAGAGACGCTCGCGGCGGGCTTCAAGCGTTGCCGGATCGTTCTGCTCGGCAAAGATCGGATCCTCCGCGAGCCCGGTCTTCTCAAGCAGCTGCGCATAGAACTGCGGCTCGATGGAACCAATGGCGACATACTTGCCGTCGGCCGTCTCGTAGGTGTCGTAGTAGGGGGCGCCGGTATCGAGATAATTTGTCCCGCGCTCGTCGTTCCAGATTCCCTGATTGCGAAAACCCCAGATCATGCTCATCTGAAGCGACGCACCATCGGTCATCGCGCAATCGATTACCTGCCCCTGCCCGGTGCGCCGCGCGGACAGGATCCCCGCAAGCAAGCCGAAAGCCATCATCATGCCACCGCCGCCGAAATCGCCGACCATGTTGATGGGCGGGGTCGGCTTCTCCCCGGTGCGGCCGAAAGCATTGAGGGCGCCGGTGAGCGCGATGTAATTGATGTCGTGCCCGGCTGCCTTGGCGAGCCTGCCCTCTTGCCCCCAGCCGGTCACCCGACCATAGACAAGACGCGGATTGTCCTTGAGCAGGACTTCAGGGCCAAGTCCGAGACGCTCCATAACCCCGGGCCTGAACCCTTCTATCAGCGCATCGGCTGAGCGAACCAGTTCGCGCAAGGCTTCGATTGCAGCCGGATCTTTCAGGTCCAGCGCAATCCGCGTGCGAGAACGGGCCAGCACATCCGTGCTGTCGACAACGAAGCCGGGCCGCTCCACGCGGATCACTTCGGCTCCGTGATCGGCCAGCATCATCCCCGCGAACGGGCCGGGACCGATCCCGGCCAGTTCGACGATCTTCAGTCCTTCGAGGGCTCCTGCCATGGCCAGTCCTAGAAGCTCAGTCCCAGTTGCACGCCGAATTCGCGGGGTGGCTGGTATGCACGTAGGGCGAGAAGCGACCCCAGCGAGAAGCTGTTGTTCATGAGGTTGAGGTCGCTCAGGTTCTTGCCGTAAAGCGAGACGCGCCAGTGCTCATCCAGGGACTGGAAACCGATGCTGGCATCGAAAGATACGTTCTTGGGTCGTATGAAGGCGTCGGTCTGCACGTTCAGCGGCGTGAAGCTCGTGTAGATCCGGCTCTGGTAACGGCCGCTGCCCTGGAAGGTGAAGGTGCCGAGGTCCGTTTCAAGTTCGTAAGTGCCGGTCAGGCTGGCGTTCCACTTGGGGGCGAAGCTGAGCGGAAGGTTCGAACGGTCGATCTCGCCAAGCCCATCGCCCAGGTTGGCCGTGAAGTCGTTGAAGTGCGCATCGAGATAACCGAAGGTTCCGGTCACGGTCAGGCCGCGCACCGGCCTTGCCGTAAGTTCACCCTCGACACCGCGAAGGGTCGCGCTGGCCGCATTCGTCGTCAACGTCTGGTTGATCGTTGTGCCCGGCAGAACCTGCTGAACCGACTGCTGCATGTCGGAGTAGTCGGCAGTGAAGATCGCCAAGTTGGCAATCAGCCTGTTGCCGAACCAGGAGCTCTTCAGGCCACCTTCGAAGCTGTCGACATGCTCAGCGTCGTAAGGACCGACGACATCGAAATTACCGGCTCGCCCGTTAAACCCGCCGGAACGATATCCGCGGGAATACTGCACGTAGGTCAACAGCGATTTCGTCCACTGGTAGCTGATTGCCGCTTTGGGCGAAAAGTCATTGAACGGCTTCGAGAAGGTCTGCGACGCGGGATAGAACAAGGGCTGAATCGTGAAGCGCTTTCTATCGTGGCTATACCGACCACCGACGGTCAGCGTAAGCCGATCCGTTACCTTGTAATCGATCTGTCCGAATACGGCGTAGGACTTCGAAGTCTGGGCCGTAATCAGCTTCGACCCGGCGTCCTCGCCCCCGAAAATGAGACCGGTCTGCGCGGTATCGTTGTTGTAGCGCTGCCAGAGATAGTACAGGCCAAAGACATAGGTCAGGGGGCTGCCGTCATTGTCGGAAGCGACGCGCAGTTCCTCGCTGAACTGACGATGCCTTTCGTGATTGGCAATGTTGAGAAAGCTGATCGGTGTACCATCGAAATCGCTATCCACCGCGCTGGCAGTGCGGCGATATCCGGTGATCGATGTGAGCTTCACTCCACCCGGCGCCCAGTTCAACTGGAGCGTCTCGCCGGTCGTCCTGATGTCCGCGCGCATATCGCCGTCCGGAAACCCGTTGACGTTGGTATGGTAAGGCGGTTGATCCGGATCGGCGGGGTAGCCGTAGGCCGGCAGCACCATGCCGGGCAGGCTGACATTGGTCAGCGGCGTTCCCGTGCCCTTTTCGTCACTGTGGTCGACGATCAGCGTCGCATCGAAGTTATAGGCGGGCGTCAGAACCAGAGTGCCGCGCACGCCGGATACATTGCGCTTGCCAAGACGACGGCCGTCACCGCCCTCGTAATCGTTGTGATAGAAGCCGGAATAGTGGGTTTCGAGCATCGAGACTCGCAGTTTGAGCAAGTCTTCGATAACCGGACCTTCGATCGAGCCGCGAAACTCCCGTCGACCATAGCTTCCCAATGTACCGAGCGCTTCAACCGCGAGCCTGTCACCCGGAAGCTTGGTCCTCAGGCTCACAACACCGCCGATCGTGTTACGGCCGTAGAGGGTCCCCTGCGGACCGCGCAGGATCGAGACCTGGTCGATATCGTAGAAGTCCTGAACGGTACCGACGTTACGAGCCTGGTACACTCCGTCCACCTCAACACCGACAGTGGGTTCGGTGGCGGACTGGACATCGGAATATCCAAGTCCACGAATGGCATAGGTGCCGGCAATGGGAATGGCTCCGACCGGCTCGAGAATGACGTTGGGAATCTTGCCGTCGAGGTTCGTAACCGATTGAACGACAGCATTCTTGAGCTGGCTGGAATCGAGGGCCGAGACTGCGAGAGGGACGTCCTGCAGATTTTGGGCCCGGCGCTGCGCGGTCACAACAATTGCCGGTACTTCTTCGGACATCGCCGGCTTGCCGTCATCTACGGCCGCTTCCTGGGCGTGCACACCGGAAGCAAGCGCCATCGCCATCATCGAACATCCGGCCAGGCTGAAATAGGTGCGAGTCATCAATCCTCTCCATCACAGACCCCTTCTTCATTCTGGAAGGGTCGAGCCGGACCATGCTCACGTTGCACCTTCATGTCAAATCTTTTGACGTTTAATATCTATTATTTTGACGAATAACAAAGGGGAGTGAGGCCACTGCCGGCCCGTCGGCAAGAATTCTTCAACGATTATAGGCGGTAGACGCACCGGGGCGAGGCCAGCGCAGCCGGTAGAGGCGACCGGAACTGGACGCGGTCGCCCAGGCATCACGCATGTCTTTGCCCCCGAAGCAGATATTCGTGATACCGATCTCAGGGAAGGCGATGTGTTCGTGCGCCCCGTCGGGGGCGATTACCGTCAGCCCACCCTCAATAAGGGTGCCGACGACGACTCGCCCATCGCGTTCGACTGCAAGGCTGTCGAAGTAGCAGTAGCCGGGCATCGTCAGGACAAGTCGTCCCGGCAGCCATGGAACGCTCGCCTGTGCGACTTGCCCCGGCCCTGAAATTTCGGCAGCCCAAAGACGCGCGGTGGGCGTTTCGGCCCAGTAAAGCGTCTTCTCGTCGGGAGACAGACCAATACCGTTGGGACCGTTCAGTCCGCCCAATGCCTGGCGGATACCGCTCCCATCGGCCTTTGCGTAATAAATATAGCCGATGTCGACACGGTCTTCACTTGTCTTGCCAAAATCGGTGAACCAGAAGCCGCCTTGCGTATCGAATACGATATCGTTGGGCCCGCGCAAGGCGCGGCCTTCGCAGGCGGTATAAAGCGTCTCGACGCGACCGCTCTCGGGATCGACCCGCTGGATCGAACCACCCCGATAATCGCTCGGCACACCATGAGGCATGAGTTGCCCGCCTTCGAGCTCAGACCATGCAAAGCCGCCGTTATTGCAGACGTAGATCATGCCGTCCGGTCCGATCGCTGCGCCATTCGGACCGCCGCCGGTTTCCGCCACCGGACTGACAGCGCCATTCATCGCCACTCGCAACAAACGACCGCCGTGGGTATCCACAACGATGACCGAACCATCAGCCATGGCAATAGGGCCTTCGGGGAAGCCAAGGCCCTCGGCAACAATCTCCAGTTCCATGTACGATCCTCTCTGTGCCAGGCTCGTTCCGCCCGGGTTTTCCTTATGTTTCGCTGCCGCCTCAAGAGGCCGCAGGAGCAGGCACGCGGCAAGTCCGCCAATGAATTGCTGGCGGGTCAACGTAACACCAGCGACAGCTTCAGAGCATCTGCGCATCGTCGATCGCGATCACGCTGCCTGTGACATAAGCCGCTGCATCCGAGGTAAGGTGGAGAACATTGGGCAGGATTGCGTCCGCGGGCATGAGGCGCGAGCGCGGAAGGCGCTCGATCATGCGTTTGCCCGAAGCGCTTTCGAACCACTCCTCGTTGATGTCGGTCAGCATGTAGCCGGGGCACAGGGCATTCACACTAATGCCAGCCTTGACCCATTCCTTGGCGAAGGCCCTTGCCAGCATGACCGCCGAGGCTTTCGAGGCGCAGTAGGCGACGAGGCCATGCAGGGCATTGAGCCCACCGACCGAGGCGAGGACCACTATACGCCCGCGCTGAGCCATGCCGTCCGATGCCAGGAGTCGCTTGCCGCCCTCGCGCACCGTCAGGAATACGCCACGGCAATTGACCGATTGGATGGCATCAAAGTCCTCGATCGGCAAATCGACCGCCATGCCCGATGAATTGACCCCGGCATTTGCAATAACAGTGTCGACAAGGCCGAAATGCGCTTCTGCCATGTCGAAGGCGGCGACCACGGAAGCCTCGTCGCGAACGTCGAGAGGAACCGCCAGCGCCTCTCCGCCGTTGCTCCGGATCTCCTCAACCAGGGATTCCAGGCGGTCGACACGCCGGGCAGCAACGACGACACGCGCACCTGCCGCTGCAAGCGCTCGAGCGAAGAGCGCCCCCAAACCGGAAGAGCCGCCGGTAATCATCACGGTGCGGCCCTCGTGCGTGCGGGCCATATCGTTCTTGTCGGTCAATGACATTATTCCGTTCCTCTGGATGCACGCATAAGCGCGCTTGTTCTGCTGCGTCCAAGCCGCCCGTTCAGCCAGTATGCGGCATCGACAAGGGCCTCGAGATCGAGCGGGAGCTGGTCGCCCAGCGCATAGACGACATCTTCGCTTGCCACGTTACCTGCGGCACCGGGCGCGAAAGGGCAGCCACCGGTCCCGCCGATGGCTGCATCGACGGTAACCGCCCCTGCCGCCACCGCCGCGACGGCATTTGCGACGCCCGTTCCGCGGGTGTCGTGAAAATGAACGCGGATCGGCAACGATCCCACTGCCGCTTTCACTTGTGAGACCAACTTCGTCACCTCGACAGGCCGGGCAACGCCGATCGTGTCGGCCAGTGCAATTTCACGAACGCCGAGAGCGGCCAGCGCACGCGCCATAGCTTCCACGCGCGCCGGATCTACCTGGCCGGTAATGGGGCACCCGAAAGCCACTGCAATTGTTGCCTGGGCAGGCCGCTGCGCTTCCTCGGCCATGGCTACGACGCGCATCGCCATAGCAAGGCTTTCCTCGCTCGACTGACCTTGGTTGGCGATGCCGAAACGATCGCTGGCCACACACACAATGCCCAGTTCATCAATGCCGCTGGCAATGGCACGTGCGGCACCGCGCTCGTTCAGGACGAGACCGATATGCGTCACACCATTGTCTCGGGGCAATCCGGCAACGACCGCCTCGGCATCCGCCATCTGCGGAACCCGCTTGGGGTTCACGAAACTCGCCACCTCGATACGGCGCGCGCCGGCAGCTGTGGCCCTGGCGATAAGGGCAAGCTTGTCCTCAGTTGAAAGGACGGTTTTCTCGTTCTGCAAGCCGTCCCGTGGGGAAACCTCGACCAGTTCGATCATGACTTCAATCCATGGATGTAATGCGGCTGATCGATAGCCAGGCAGTCGAGCGCCCAGCGCCGCAAGTGATCGCGAAGCCGCGGATCGTGGTAAGCGATGCGTCCTTCGCGGATCGCGGTGGCCAATGCCGTCTCCAGTTCGGCTGCAGCACCTTCCCGACCAAGCAGCATGCGCAGCCGTTCGCCCGCTCGCGCCTGCGCTTCGCCGCCCAGGGCATGTTCACGGCGCACGATCTCAAGTGCATTGCGGGCGATACGACGTTCATAGGAACCTGCCGAGTTGTCGAAATCGCCGAGCCATTCACTCACGGCCTGCAGTAACTCGCTCATGGTAGGATCGCACATCATGCCGCCTGCTCCTTCAGGTCCTCATCCATCAGGGCGAGCAGGTCGACTTCGCATTCACTGAGACGCCGACCGATAACTGCACGTTCGACCGACCGACTCTCACCGCTGGCAAAAGTCCGGTACATCATCATCGTCACTGTCGCCCACTTGAGCGTTCCCATCGCCTGCCACCAGCGGATGCGCTCGATCGACGGCGCCTTACCGCCTGCCTGTTCGTAGCCGCAGAAGAGTTCATCTAGCGGCGCGAAACCGCCCACCTGCAGGCTCGTCTCACCGAAGCGCCAGGAATTGACGCAAAGCCAACCCAGGTCCTCAGCCGGATCGCCCGAATGGGCCAGCTCCCAGTCCAGCACCGCGACAAGGCCGCACGCGGGGTCGACAATGAGGTTGCCATTGCGAAAGTCCCCATGGACCAGGACAGGCTCCACTGGCGCCGGAATGGTATCGCGAAGCCACGCGACCGCAGCCTCGATAACAGGCCGAACATGTTCGCCCTTGCGGTAGATTGCCTCATAGCGATCCAGCGAAGCGGCGGCATCCAGCCGTTCAAGAACAGGCGCCCGGTCTGTGGAAATGGCATGAATACGGGCAAGGGCAGCACCGCACTGCCGACCGAGCACAAGGCGCGCGGGAGCGAATTCCTCCGACGCCACGATTTTCCGCCCAAGCGTCACCCCCTCGACGCGCTCCATGACGTAGGCTTCGCCAAGCTCGCTCAGCATATCGCAACCATAGATTGGCTTTGCTACCGGAACCCCGGCTTCGGCGGCGAGCGCAAGCAAGGCCGCTTCCGTCGCAAGTGGCAGCGAAGTTTCGAAGACAGTGCCGTCTCCCGCCCGTCTTCGGCGCAGGATGAGCGGCCGCACGTCGCGACCCGACACTTCATCATAAGCCCAGGTCTCGAGACTCGCCCCGCCCGTCAGGCGCTTGAGGTTGGCAATCGTGGCCGCGGCCCCTGCACACTGCGCAAGAGCGTGCTCAATATCTGCGGTCATGCATCTCTCTCCTTGTCTCAAGACATGATGGCTCAAATCCCCTTTGTCAAATATATTGACGAGAACTGTGAACAATCCGATGATGATCCGCATGGAACAGGATGCCCGGAGAGCCCAATTGGCCGAATCACCCTATGACGACGACGATGTCGAAGCCTTCCGCGATGGACTGGCGAAGTTCCTCGATGCCGAGGCGCCCCCGGAACGCATCGCAAAATGGGAAAAGGACAAGATCGTCGAGCGCGAACTTTGGCACAAGGCCGGCGAATTCGGCTTATTGGGCGTATCGGTCCCTTCCGAATACGGCGGCCTGGGCGGAGATTTTCGCCATGAGCGCGTCATTATCGAAGAATTCGGCAAGCGCGGCCTCGAAGGATGGGGCGTTCCGCTGCACAATATGATCGTCGCTCCATACATCATCGCCTTCGGGACCGAAGAGCAGAAAGCCACGTGGCTGCCCGGCATCGTCAGCGGCAAAACCGTTCTGGCCATCGCCATGACCGAGCCCGGCACCGGATCCGACCTCCAGGGCATTCGCACCCGCGCCAATCGCGATGGCGATGATTGGATCATCAACGGCAGCAAGACATTCATTTCCAACGGCCAAACCGCAGATCTGGTCCTGGTCGTATGCAAGACCGATCATGAAGCCGGGGCCAAAGGGATCTCGCTCATCGCCGTCGAAGGCAATCGATCCGACTTCAAACGCGGGCGCAATCTCGACAAGATCGGCCGTGACGCTCAGGATACTTCCGAACTGTTCTTCGACGGGGTTCGCGTGCCCGCCTCGAACCTGCTAGGCCGCATCGAGGGTCAGGGCTTCGCCCAGCTCATGTCCATGTTGCCGCAGGAGAGACTCGGAATTGCTGCCATGGGCCTCGCCATCCTTGAGCGCGCCCTCTCCCTGACCATCGACTACACGCGTGAGCGGCGCGCTTTCGGCAAGGCACTGTTCGACTTCCAGAACACGCAGTTCACCCTTGCCGACATCAAGGCACAGGCAATGGCCGCACGCGCCTTCGTCGATTCCTGTACCGACAAACTCCTCGCAGGAGCACTCGATGCAGCGACCGCATCGATGGCAAAACTGTTCGTTACCGAAACCGAAGTCGCGGGCGTGAATCGCTGCCTGCAGCTTTTCGGAGGATACGGCTACATGAACGAATACCCGATCGCCCGGCTCTACAGGGACGCGCGCATCGACACGATCCACGGCGGCACTTCGGAGATCATGAAAGTCCTCATCGCGCGAAGCCTTTGAAGCGTCCGTCGGGGATTTACGCGAGACGGCATTGCGCCGCGCGGCACCTTCTGCAAAACGTGCAGAGGAGAGCCGCTAGCATGGACAAGACCTTGTATCTTATCGTTCCACTCTTGCAGGGATTCGAATGGTTTGACGAATCCCTGCAGTTAAGCCTTCGCGAAAAAGGCTGGCCAAATCTGACGCGTCCGGAATCGATGGTGATGATGCATGTTCAGCAGAACATCGTCAGGCCGGCAGAGATCGCACGGAGCTTGCGCCTGACACGCCAGGCGGTTCATGTCACGATAGGCGGACTGGTGAAACGCGGCATTTTCGAACTGGTCGACGATCCGGAGGATGGTCGCATCAAGATCGTGCAACTCACAGAGATGGGCAATGCCATGCGCCACGATGCGCAGTTGATCGTCCAGGAACTGACCGGGCAGTTGGCCAAGCGCATCGGAAAACCGCAAGTGCGCGCGCTGCGTGACGCCTTCTCGCGCGACTGGGGCGATCCGATCGTGTGCACGGTCGAGAACGACCAAGCACGTGCTAGGCCGGAACAGCCGTCATTCCCGCGACCCATGGGACGCCCACCCGGCCGCAAGTCTCGTCCTCAGGACTGACAGCGACGGAAACCGATCGTCGAGCCGATAGGATATCCGGCTCGACGATCTTGGGGGATTGTCACAGAGCAAGCATCGCTGCGCGGTGCGGAACGGTTGCGATCCACGCATTGAGCGCTTCGCAGGCTTCGGCAGCCATTTCGGGCTGGCCGAAATAGTAGTGGTTTGCGCCCTTCACCACATGATGCGTCTGGGGCGCATTGACGGCCGCTTCCCTTAGCCGCCCGGCATGGCTGGGCGTGCACGCATCGTCGGCGCTGTTCTCGATGACGAGTAGCGGCACCGTGATGCGGGCTGCGCAGCGCAGTCCGTGAGCGTTTGAATCATCATAGGACCACTGCGAAAGCCAACTGCGCAAGGTAGAGAAGCGCGCCAGCCCAACCGGTCCGTCATTGACCACCTCCGGATCGCCCAGGAAGCACCAGTGCGGCGGCCGGTCGCTCGGCTCGAGAGTCTCGTCGAGAAAACGCGGATCGGCCATCGTCCCATGGACGACGAAACCTTCTTCGTGCTTCTCCTTGCCGGCAACGCGCAACGCCGCGAGACGCTCCTTGACCCAAGCTGTGATCCTGCGGTTACGGGCAATCTGAGCGTTACGATACCGTTCTACGTAGGCCGGATCGTAGGGGGCCTGATTGGGATTGGCCGGGTCGTAGATATTGAGTTCGGGATCGCGCTCGAATGGCCGCGATTCGTCGGTGATCGAAGGGTCGATCCATTCGGTGAGAGTCAGGTTACGGGAGAGATGTGCCGCCAGGAGCGCCACACCGTCGACAGGGATGAGACCGGCCGCTGTGAGATCGAGCGGATCTCCGGCGGGGGTATGCGTGACAGTCGGATTTTCGGCCTCCGCCTGGTAGAACAGCGAAAGGGCGCCGCCACCGCTCCAGCCTCCGAGAATGACTTTCTTGTAGCCCAGCCGCTCCTTCGCATCGCGCACCGCCGCGCCCAGATCGAGAGCGCACTTTTCCATGATCAGGGCATTGTCGATGCCGCGATAGCGGCTGTTGCAGTAGATGACGTGCGTTCCTGTCTTGGCAAGCGCTGATGGCAGGGGCAACCACGCGCCGCCACCGATCGGATGCATGAAGAGCACAACCGTATCGGACGGCGTTTCGGGCTTGAGCAGATGCGCTTCAAGCACGACCTTGCCGACCTGCCCGCTGTAGGTATCCTTGAACGCGGCGGTTTCGTCGAAGATTACGAGATAGGGTGTCCGCTCATATTTCATGGGTCATGCCTTCCTTGGCGCCGCGGCGCGCATGTCGAGTGCCTCTGCACCGAATTTCGCGATTTTCGCGGCGCGTGTCCGCTCCGTCCACGCACGAAGTGTCTCAGGCAAGTGGCGCTTTTCAGCGGCCAGGATGGCGTCATGCTCTGGCACTCTGATGGTGATTTCGACCTGTATGCCATTGGGATCGTACATGTAGAGCGAATTGACAAAGCCATGCCCGAGCGGGCCAGCGCACTTGATCCCGAATGACCGGATACGCTCCTGCATCGCCAAGAGCTGCTCCTCGGTGTCGACCTGCATGGCGAAATGCATGTCGAAGCTGTCCTTGCGGTCGAACCAGTGCGGATCGGCGTCCCCCGGCGCATCGAAAAAGGCAAGGTAATTGCCGTCGGCAAGCTCGAAGAAGATGTGCATGTAGGGATTCTGCGCACCGGTGCCCGGCACGGTATCCAATACCAGTGCAGCGGCAGTAGGAAGGCCCAGAACATCCTCGTAAAACCAACGAGTCTGCTCGGCATCGCGGCAACGATAAGCCGCGTGATGAAGGGCACCGAGATGAACTGGCGCCGGGGTCTTTTGGGTCATTAGCCTCTCCGGGAACACATACGTTTCGTATTCGCAAGCAGATCACCTCCACAAAATTTTGTCAAATCTATTTACGTTCTCTTCGAACAGGGATAGGATTGCCGCAAAGGAGAGGACCTGCATGAACTTCGACCTTCCACTCGAACTGGAAGCCTATCTTGGCGAGCTCGATGCCTTTATCGAGGCCGAAATCCGCCCTCTGGAGCAGGCCGACGACAACGTGCGGTTCTTCGATCACCGGCGCGAATGGGCACGCACGGACTATGATCGCGGCGGCCTTCCCCGGCACGAATGGGAGGACCTGCTCGGCGAAGCGAAGCGACGCGCCGATGCAGCCGGTCACTTACGTTTCCCGCTTCCTTCGGAGTTTGGCGGACGCAATGGTTCGAACCTCTGGATGGCGGTGATCCGCGAACATCTCGCCGCGAAAGGTCTGGGCCTGCACAACGACCTGCAGAACGAACACTCGATCGTCGCCAATTTCCCGCAGGTGCTCATGTTCCGCGATTTCGGAACGCAGGCGCAGAAGGACGAATTCATCGCCGGCATGCTCGACGGCAGCCGCAGTATCTGTTTTGGCCTGACCGAACCAGAGCACGGGTCCGATGCAACTTTCATGGAAACCCGCGCCATCAAAGCAGAACGTGACGGCATTGCAGGCTGGCGCATCGACGGCGAGAAGATGTGGACGACCGGCATGCATGTCGCAAGCCACGTCATGGTTTTCGCGCGCACATCCGGCAAGGACGGCGATGCCGATGGCATCACCTGCCTTATCGTTCCGGCACAGGCTCCCGGCGTGAAGGTTGAGGAATACCTGTGGACCTTCAATATGCCCACGGACCACCCCCGGGTAAGCTTCACCGACGTGTGGGTGCCGGAAACCGCACTTTTCGGCGCCATCGGCAAGGGCCTCGAGCTTGCGCAGCATTTCGTTCACGAGAACCGGATTCGCCAGGCAGCTTCGTCGCTAGGCGCGGCCGACTACTGCATTCGTGAAAGCGTCGCCTATGCGCGGGAACGCAAGCCGTTCGGCAAGGCGCTTGCAGTCAATCAGGGCATCCAGTTCCCCCTCGTGGAACTGGCGACCCAGGTGGAAATGCTTCGCCTGCTCATCCGCAAGACGGCTTGGGAAATGGATCGCATGACCAAACCGGAGGTCGCACGTCAGCTCTCCGACAAGGTCAGCATGTGCAATTACTGGGCCAACCGCCTGGTGTGCGAAGCAGCGGATACGGCGATGCAGGTCCACGGCGGCATGGGCTATTCCCGGCACAAGCCTTTCGAACACATCTATCGACACCACCGCCGCTACCGCATCACCGAAGGGGCAGAGGAGATTCAGAAGCGCAAGGTCGGCGCATGGATGTTTGGTTTTGCCGGCCCCCGCAAGGCGAAAGCATGAGCACGTCCCTTCCGCTGCGCGTCGACTATCGCGACCTGCACAAGCTCGTCGGCAATGAGATCGGTCTGTCGCGCTGGATCGAGATCGATCAGTCGCGGATCGACCGCTTCGCTGACGTCACCGAAGACCATCAATGGATCCATGTCGACCGCGCGCGCGCCAAGAGCGAGAACGGCGGCACGATAGCGCACGGTTTTCTGATGCTTTCGCTGGTGCCTGCCCTCACTCTACCGATGCTGGAAGTCGATGGCCTCAAGCAGATCTTCAACTACGGAGCGGACCGCTTGCGCTTCCTCAGCCCGGTCCGATGCGGCGAACGGATACGGGCAAGGCAGGAAGTCATCGCGGTCGATCGGCGCGCCAGCGGCACCTTGCTGCGCAGCCGGATCTCGATGGAAAAGCCCGATGGCACGAGGCCGGTCTTCACTTTCGAATCGCTTAGTCTGATGGTTCCCCTTGCCGCGAGCGACGAAACCGACCTGATCGTCGAGCCTGCTGTCGCCAGCGGAGCAAAGGCTGAAGGACTGCAGGCAATTCGCTAGGGTAACCGCGTATGATCGCATCAGAACGCAATGTCTGGAAGCCCGTTCCGATGACCCGCCCCGACCTGCCAGTCGAGCAGCAGGTTCGACTTCACGCGCAGAGCCGTCCCCACGATCTGGCGATCGTGGCAGCCGGCAACCGCTGGACCTGGCAGGAACTCGATATCCATTCGGACCGCCTTGCTGCCGGATTGCAGGAGCGGGGCCTGCGTGCCGGTGAACGCATCGCCTGGTCCGGCCGCAACGAGGCCTGGCAACCGGCTCTCATGATTGCCTGTCTGCGGACCGGGATCGTACCCGTCGGCATCAACTGGCGTCTGACATCCGCGGAGTTGACCCCGATCCTGAAACTGGTGGGCCCGCGTCTGCTTGTCGCGCGGGTTTCCTTCGCCAGCGAGACGGGACTAAACCGCATTGAGCCCGAGAGGCTTGCCCGTGAGGCGCGCTACGACCACTTGTCCACTGTCGCTTCCCCCAAGGAGGACGATCGCCCCGCGGCTATCTTCCTGACTTCCGGTAGCACCGGAGCGCCCAAGGCACGAATGCTCCGACGTAATGCACTCCACGCACGCCTCTGCGCGCCGAATGCTTTGGACCTCGACGGCGATGCGCGACTGCTGATCGCTGCTCCATTCTTCCATGTCGCGGGATGGGCCTGGACGCTTTTCGCCCTGGCTGGTGGCCTGCGCCAGATTGTCGCCAGTCATACCGAACCTGCAGGATTGCTGGACCTCATTGCCAGCGAAGGCGTGACCCACGCGCAGTGGCTGCCTTCGATGCTGGAGGCCTTACTACGCGAACAAAGCGAGAAGCCCCGCGACACCAGTTCGCTACGAATGGTCGCTTATGGTGCCGGTGCAGTCGAGCGCGAAACACTGAACGCAGCGCAGGCGACGTTCGATACCGGCTTCTGCCAAGTCTACGGGCTCACCGAAACGGCTGCCGCGATCGGGCATCTCGATGCAGAGGTCCATCGCCGCAGGCGCAATCACACCCAGTTGCCAACGATATTTCCGGATCCCGATATCGCCATAACCATCACCGATGGAGAAGGACTATTACTGCCGCAAGGTCAGATCGGCGAAGTGCGCATTGCGGACCGCCAACCTCCTGTCGAAGGCTTGACACCGGACGGCCCGATTTGCCTTCTCGACCAACAGGGCCGTATTCCAACCGGCGACCTGGGATGGATCGACGAGGAGGGATTTCTGCACCTTGTCGGCCGCGCTGACGAAATAATTATCACAGGCGGTGAGAACGTTCATCCCGGCGAAGTGGAAGAAGTTCTCAACAAGTCCGCAATGGTTGCCGAAGCCTGTGTCTTCTCACTGCACGACAAAGAATGGGGCGAGAAGATATGTGCCGCCATCGTGCCGCATGGCGACGTCGTCGACACGCGGGCGCTGACCGACTTCTGCCGGGAGCACCTTGCCGGGTTCAAGGTGCCGCGCACTTACGTCATCGTGCGCGAACTGCCGCGAACAGCTACCGGCAAAGTCCGGCGCAAGGAATTGGCGAGCCTTGTTACGGGAACGCAGACGGTTGAAACGTCCTAAGCTGCCGGTTCAGTCCCGGTTGACGCTGGAAAGATCGGGAATCGCGCCCCAATCCTCGCGCAGGATTTCCCTCATCCGCGCGATGCGCTGCTTGCCGAAACGACGCCCGATATGTCCTTCCAATTCCCTGAGGATAGCCTGCGCGTCATCGCGCAGCGTCTCCGATTCAGGACTGAAGGCAACAATCTGCGCACGCCGATCCATTGGATCGGGCTTCAACACGATCAGCCCCCGCTCCTCCATCTCGACCAGGGTCTTGCTCATCGCCTGACGCGAGATCCCGAGATTGCGCGCCAATTGCGAGGCGCGCCTGACGCCCAACATGATGTTGACGAGAACAAGCGATTGTCCACGCGAGACGTCCGGCCAGCCATGCGACTTGAGGCCCGACTGCAAGGCTTCGTCGAACCAGTAAAAGGATCGCAGAAGATCCATCATCAGAAAGCCGTCTGCCATATACCCCCTGTGCCGTCGTCAGGCCATCCATCGCAGTTGGTATGGCCCGCCAAAGTCGACACATCAAGAATTTTCGACAACTTAATTGACATTAATCCCGTGCCAATCCACAACCCGGCGCAAAGAAAGCACGGGAGAATGACCTTGAAGCTTGCCCCCCTTGCCCTGTGGCTAACCGCATCCATTTCCGCAGCTGCCGGGGCGACAGATCCCACCGCGCATAGCGCAATCCCCGCGAGTGAGTCGCGCCTCGTTATCCTGGGAACTGGTGGCGGACCGATCCCTCAGGCGGATCGTTCACAGCCGGCCAACCTGCTCATCGTGCGCGGCAAGGCGTACCTCATCGACTGCGGAGACGGTACGTCAAGGCAGATTACGAAGGCGGGGTACCGCGTCAACCAGATCGGGAACATTTTTCTCACCCACCTGCACTTCGACCACACCGGCGGACTATCCGCTTTCATGGGCTTCGACTGGATGGCGAAGCGTACCCAGCCCGTTGCGATCTACGGCCCGCCGGGAAGCGAGAAACTGGTCCAGACGTCGGCGGCCAATCTTGGAGTAGCCGAGGCGATCTTCGCGCCGCAAGTCCCCGACCTGCTTCCGCTCGCCAGCGTCTTCGCCGCCCAGGACTTCGACCTCACCACGCCGCGTGAAATATATCGCGACGAAAACGTGCGTGTCACGGCTGTCGAAAACAGCCATTATTCAACCATGCAATTGCCACCGCGCGAATACGGCCGGGACCGCTCCTACTCCCTGCGCTTCGATACACCTGACCGATCGATCGTCTTCACTGGCGACACCGGTCCTAGTGCTGCTGTCGAGGCGCTGGCGCGGGATGCTGACATACTGGTAAGCGAAGCTATCGATCTGGACGCGGTAACGGCCAGTATCCGGCGCCGCGGTGCGAAGGACGGCAATGACCTGGAACCGCTCATCGATCATATGCGACACGAACACCTGACCCCCGAGGAAGTCGGAAAGCTCGCTACCAGGGCAAGCGTGAAGATGGTGGTACTGACGCATCTTGCTGGTGCTGCGGGGCCCGATACGTCCAGCTTCGCTGTGGGCGTAAGGCGTGAATATTCAGGTCCGGTTGTCGTCGCCCAGGACCTTGATGCGTTCTGATAAAGGAAACTAAATTGACTGTTTTTGTCATTTAAGTTGACATTATTTTCGGACTCCACGAATGTCGCTGCAAACAACGACAATGGAGAGAATGATGACGAATCGGCTCGCCGCCCTTGCGCAGGGAGGCGCATCGGTGGCTGCAATCGCCTGGACCGGCATCCTGGCAGCCCCAGTTCCCGCAATCGCTCAATCCGAACCGGCGAATGCATCGAGCGAAAAACCGGCAGAGACCGATTCAGGCGCGCCGGGCGAGATCGTCGTGACGGCCCAGCGCCGCTCCGAAAGCCTCCAGGACGTGCCCATTTCCATTGCTGTCGTCGGCGGTGAGACCCTGAGCAATCGTAGCGTTGGCAATTTCGAACAACTCGCCCCACTTGTCCCCAACCTGACCGTCGCCAAGTCCCCAGCGGCAAACGTCATCGTCCTGCGCGGCATCGGGTCCAGCCCCGGGAGTCCTTCGCTCGATCAGTCGGTCGTCATGTTCATCGACGGGGTCTATGCCGGCAATGCCCGCCAGTTCGCCGCGCCATTCCTCGACATCGAACGCCTGGAGATCCTGCGTGGGCCACAGGGCGCACTTGTCGGTCGCAATACCAGCGCCGGTGCGATCAACATCATTTCGCGCAAGCCCGGCGCCTATTTCGGCGGCTATCTGAATGCCACCTACGACTTCAAGCTTGACGGCCCTACAATAGAAGGTGGCATGGATGTGCCTGTCGCCAACGGCTTCGCGATCCGTGCCGTCGGCCGTTACTCAGACGTCGAAGGCTATATCCACAACACCCAGACCGACCGCGATGAGCCAGCCCGTCGTGATATCGTCGGACGCATTACCGGAGTTCTGGACAACGGCGGCCCGGTCACGCTCACCGCGAAGTTCGAGCATGCGGACGTCCGCCAACACGGGACACCGCTTCAGGCTATCGCTCCGGATAAAGGCGAATACTTCGATTACACCAAGGATACCGTTCTTACGAGCGGCCCGGAATTCGACAATATCAGGTCGGATAATGCCGTACTGCAGGCCGGGATTGACCTTGGAGGGCCGCAACTGGTGTGGATCAGCGCCTATTCGGGTTTCAAGCAGCAGCAACGTATCGACGGCGATTTCTACTTCCGCAATCTCGCCACGGCAGACTTCGATCAGAAGTTCGACCAGCTCTCACAGGAACTGCGTCTCGTCTCTCCGGGAGGGCAGACCCTCGATTACGTCTTCGGCCTGTACTATTCCAAGGCCAAGCTCGTCGAAGAACGCACTACCGGCGTGCTGTTTGCACCAGCTGCCAGTACCTACCGCATCTTCCGGCAGGATAGCTCTGCATTCTCAGCCTATGCCGCGCTCACCTATCATCTTAGCGATGCACTGCGCGTCAACGGCAGCCTGCGCTATACCGACGAGAGCAAGGACGCAAATTTCGCGCTCTACGCCGGCCCCAATGCAGCCACTCAGCGCACCGGCACCCTGCGCTCCCAATTCGACGGCTCCCTGAGCAAGGGGACGCTCGATCCCGCCGCATCCGTCCAGTTCGATCTGTCGTCCAACGCGATGCTCTACGCAAGTTTCGGCAAGGGTTCGAAAAGTGGCGGCTTCCAGGGGGCCATTTCCAATGCCACCGAAGATACATTCGCCTTTCGCCCGGAGCGCAGCACATCGTTCGAAGGCGGCATCAAGCTGACCTTGCCGGGTCTTGGCTACTTCAACCTCTCGGCCTTTCACACGGTCTACAAGGACCTTCAGGTTTCGACGGCCCTTCCCTCACCTGATGGAACGAGCGCGCCATTCTTTACCGGTAACGCTCCCAAGGCGCGTACTGCCGGAGCGGAGGCCGAATTCTTCCTCCAACCGGCAAACTTCCTTGAACTGCAGGGAAGCCTGGCGTGGCTGCCGACGGCCAAGTACGTCAAGTTCACCAGCGGCCCATGCTTCATCGGCCGCGCAGCGGACGGCTCCGCCATCGGGTCATGCGATCTGAGCGGATCGCGGCTCGGTTTCGCACCGCGCTATTCCGGCTCTCTCACGGCTACGGTAAAACAGCCGCTTTCCAACGCACTCGAAGTGCGGGCAAGCCTCTCGCCGACGTTCCAGGGGCGTTCGTTCCGTGATTTCGCGAACGACCCGGTGACTGCGCAGGATGCCTTCGTAAAGCTCGACGCGCGCTTCTCGCTCGCGCGCAGCGACGGAAAATGGGAACTCGCGCTCATCGGCAAGAACATCACAGACAAGCGCACGATCTCATTCGGAAGTTCGGGGGGCCTTGCCAATACCTTCCTCTCACCGACAGCCCGCATCGGCGTGATCGATCCGCCCCGCACGATCGCCGTCCAAGCCAAGGTAAAGTTCTGAGCATGAACACGATGACAAGAATCGACGCGCCCTCCCTCGCCGACCGTCGGATTCCCGCGGGCAATGACTTCCTCACTGCAGAACAGGTCGCGCAGATCACCCCGGACGAACTGATCCGGCGTACGAGCGCCCTGCAACCGCTCATTGCCGAGCATGCCGCAGAGGCGGAGCGGCTGCGCCGCCCCGTCGACGCCGTCTGGCAGGCCCTGCGCGACAGCGGGTACTTCTACATGTTCGTGCCGCGAGTTCATGGCGGACTTGAATTCGATCCGGACACCTTCATCAGCGCCACGCTGCCGATCGCCGAAGCTGATCCGTCCACCGGCTGGGTCGCCAGTTTCTGTGCAGAGCACAACTGGCTGATTGCGCAAATGCCGGAGAAGGCACAAGCGGAAGTCTGGAACGGCAACAAGTATGCCATCGCGCCCAGCGTCGCCTCTCCTCCCGGACAGGCCCGCATCGTCGATGGAGGTTTCACGATCAGCGGCCACTGGAAATGGGGCACAGGCATCATGCATGCCGACTGGGCGATGCTCAACGCGCTCGTGCCGACGCAAGCCGGCCCGCCAGCCATGCACATGTTCCTCATCCCGGCCTCGGAAGTGACCGTGCTCGACACCTGGCACATGGAAGGCATGGCGGCGACGGGGAGCAATGACCTCGTGCTCGAAGATGCCTTCGTTCCGGCCCATCGCTGCTTCGAGGTCGGACCGGTCCGCTCCGGTCGTGGCCATGCCGGCAGGATCTACGACAACCCGCTCTACAAGGCGCCGATGTTGCCCCAGCTCTGCGTGGCTGCTGCCATTCCCGCAATCGGAGCAGCCCGGGCGGCCGTGCGCCTGTGTAACGAGCGGCTAAGGAAGCATGTGAAGATGGGCACGGAGACGACAAGTGTCGAAAAGCCGGCCGCGCAAATGCGTCTCGCCCGTGCCGACATCCTGGTCGACTCCGCAGAGCTGATGCTCCGCACGGCCTCACGCCGGTCGCTCGAGATCGGCGTGCTGGACGAGCCCAGACAGATCACCGAGCGGATCCGTCTGCGCGCGCAGATCGCCTACGCGGTTTCCCAATGCGTCGATGCCGTGCGCACGACGTGCGAGGCGGTAGGCTCCAGCGTGCATGCGCTGTCGAATCCCATGCAGCGCCTGCTGCGCGACATCCAGGTCATGCAAAGCCATATCGTCTACGATCTGGACGTAGCGACCGAACTGCACGGCCGGACTCTCGTCGGTCTGCCGCCGAACTCTGTCCTGCTCTGAGCGGAAGATGAAAGCCCTCCTGTCCCGTCAGCCCGGTGGCCCGGAAGCGCTGGAGCTGTGCGATTGTCCGGCTCCACGGCCCGGGCGGGGCGAAGTGCTCTTGCGAACACAGGCCTGTGGGATCAATTTTCCTGACGCGCTCATTGTCGGGGACAAATACCAGGTCCGACCCCCACGCCCTTTCGCACCCGGGAGCGAAATCACCGGAATCGTGGCTGCTGTCGGGGAAGGCGTTGAAGGTTGGCAGGTCGGCGATGTAGCAATTGCCCTGCCCGGTCATGGCGGCCTTGCTGAAGAGGTTGCGGTCTCCGCCGCCCAGTGTTTCGTGGTGCCGAAGGAGGCCGATCCGGTCGAAGGAGCAGCCTTGCTGGTGACATTCGGCACGGCTCTCTATGCCCTGCGGGAACGCGGTGCCTTGTGCGAGAATGAAACCTTGCTGGTCCTCGGTGCGGCCGGAGGCGTGGGACTTGCAGCAATTGGCATCGGCAAGCTGATGGGCGCCCGCGTTGTCGCCAGCGTGTCTGGCGATGACAAGGCCGAAATCGCCCGAGCTGCCGGTGCCGATGCCATTGTGATCCACAGTGATGACATCAGCGGCAAGGAAGAAACCGCACACTTTACCAGATTGCTCAAGGATGCCGTCGGGCCCGAAGGCGCACAGGTCGTCCTGGACCCTGTCGGCGGTTCCTATTGCGAGCCGGCTCTTCGCACGATGGGCTGGCTCGGGCGATACCTCGTCCTGGGCTTCGCAGCGAGCATCCCGGCACCGCCTCTCAATCTCGTCCTCCTCAAGTCATGCGACATACGCGGGGTCTTTTGCGGTGCCTTTGCCGAACGCGAGCCGGAGAAATACCGCAAAATCGCGATGCAGGTCATCGAATGGTGGCAGGCAGGACATATCCGCCCGCGTATTGACCGGACCTACCCTCTGGAACGCGGCGGCGAAGCCTTGAGGCGCCTTGCCAACCGAGAGGCCATGGGCAAAGTCGTCGTCACCATGGCCTGACCCACTGCAATCTGCCGCGCGCTACTGGCAAGTCGATCAGACCGGTAGATCTTCCCGGCAATCTTTGAGTATGGTCAAGGACCCGGCCGCGACACGATGCTGAAGTCCGCTTGACCATGGAGATCCTTTCCGCCTGGCTTGCCTTCGCGATCTGCGTGCTGCTCATCGGCATGGCAGGCCCTGCATTGACACGCAGCGGCGGCGACATTGCAGCGCGCACGGGCATGTCCGCATCCTGGGTCGGACTGATCATGCTGGCGGCGGCCACATCGCTGCCCGAACTGTTCACGGGGATCAGCGCCGTGACGATCGCCGATGCCCCCAACATTGCCATGGGCGATGCTCTGGGCAGCTGCATCTTCAATCTCGTCATGCTGGTCCTGCTGGACGCCTTGTGCCGGGACGAGCCGTTCTGGCGGCGCAGCGATCAGGGACACATCCTTTCCGCCGGCTTCGGCGTGGTACTGATCAGTTTCGTCGGGGCGCTGATGCTGACGAGCCGCAATGGTCTCGATTTCCGGATCGGCCATGTCAGCGTCTATTCGCCGCTCCTGATCATGCTTTATTTCATCGCGATGCGTGCTGCCTTTTTCTACGAACGCAGGCCGGAACGTCCAGCGCAGCCTTTGGGCCCGGCACGCGGCGACAGGACCTTGAAGCGCGCGGTCGTGAACTATCTTGTCGCCGCCGGCGTAGTCGGTGCAGCCGGAGCCTGGCTTCCGTTCGTCGGCCAGGAAGTGGCTGCCGTGATGGGCTGGCGGGCGAGCTTCGTGGGCACGCTGTTCATCGCGGCGGCGACCTCGATACCGGAGCTGATCGTCACCGTAAGCGCACTGCGGATGGGATCGGCCGACATGGCAATCGGCAACCTTCTGGGCAGCAACCTGTTCATCATCCTCGTCATTGCGCTTGACGACATCGTCTATACCGACGGCTCATTCTACGCGCAGGTTTCGCCCGCGCACGCCGTCACCGCCTTTGCGGCAGCGATGATGTCGGGGCTCTGCATAATCGGACTGCTCTATCGCCCCGGGAACCGGTTCTTCGGCCTGTTCGGCTGGATCAGCCTGTCCCTTCTCGCGATCTACCTGCTCAGTTCCTACGCCATCTACCTGCACGGGCACTGAGCCCCGGGCCGTCAGCTGGTCAGGACCCGGCCGAACCGCAGCTTTGCGATCACCAGCGCTCCGGCAAGAAGCAGCGCGGTTATCCCCACCGCCTGCATGCCAAGGGGATGAAGCACCGAGAACCCGAGGAGCGAAGCCACGGTGGGCGACAGGAAGACTGCCGAGAAGATCCCGACCACCAGCCCCAGGATGATCGCCAGTGGAAGGTTGTGGGCGACCTTGCCACCCGGCGCCAGCGAGCGAAACGAGCGATTGGCGAGTACGAGCGCGAGAACCGCAACGATGAGCCCTGCAAAGCTCGTGGTTCGCACCGAATCCGCCGGGATGCCCCCCTGATTGGCCCAGGCGGACAGCAACAGCAGCGCAACGAGCGCGAGGGCGCCCTGCAGAAGCGACCAGCCCAGCAGACTCCTTGAAATCAACGGGCTCTCCGGCGACCGGGGCGGCCGACGCATGACGTCGGGTTCCTCGGGCTCGGCTTCGAAGGCCAGCGAACAGACGGGATCGATGACCATTTCGAGCAGGGCTATATGCACCGGCCCCAGGATCAGGGGCCAGCCTGCAAGCAGGGGGAAGATGGCAAGGCCACCGATGGGGATATGGACCGCAAAAATGAAGCCAGCGGCCTTGCGCAAGTTGTCGTAGATGCGCCTCCCCAGTCGAACCGCAGTGACGATCGAACCGAAATCGTCATCGAGCAGGACGACCGACGAAGCCTCCCGCGCGACATCCGTACCCCGCTGCCCCATGGCGATGCCGATATGCGCGGCCTTGAGCGAAGGTGCATCGTTCACGCCGTCCCCGGTCATGGCGACCACTTCGCCCCCGGCCTTGAGCGCCCGCACGATCCGCAATTTCTGATCGGGCATCACCCGCGCGAAGACGGCAACGCGCCCCACGCGGCGGGCCAGTTCCTCGTCGTCCAGACGCGCAATCTCTTCACCGCTCAAAACCTCGCCTTCGACGATGCCGGCCTGCCGGGCGATGGCGCGCGCAGTCGCGGGATAATCGCCGGTAATCATCACCACCCGGATACCGCCCTCCTGCAACTGGGCGACTGCCGGAGGAACCGATGCGCGGATCGGGTCGGCAAGACCGACGAGCCCGCGAAAGGCGAATGCGAACCCGCTCTGGTGCTCCGGCAGACGCTCACCCTGCCAACGGGCCTCGGCAACGCCCAGGACCCTCAGCCCCTCAGACGCCATCTGCGCGACTTCGGTCTCCAGGGCGGCGCGGACATCGTCTGTCATGCCGCATAACCGTGCGATGGCTTCGGGCGCGCCCTTTGCAGCGACGAGCCCATCTCTCGATTTTCCGTCGGTCCAGACGTTCGACATGGCCAGAAGCTGCGGAGAGAGCGGATATTGCCGATGCAGGTGCCAGCCGTTCTGCTTGCGCAGCTTGAGGTCCCGCTCGGGGAAGTCGCGGTCGAGCGCATGAAACGCCTGTTCCATCGGATCGAACGGCTCTTCCAGGCACGCGGAGATCCCAAGGGCGGCCAGTTCGGCGAAAGCGGCGCCGAGCGTATCGTCATCGCCATCGAGACGCTGCACCGAACCGTCGGGCAGTCTCAACTCTGCAATCGCCATTCGGTTCTGCGTAAGTGTTCCCGTCTTGTCGGTGCACAGGACCGTAGCGGCACCCAGCGTCTCGATCGCACTGCCCCGACGTGCCAGCACGCGGCTTTGTGCCATACGGAATGCGCCCATCGTCATGAACAGGGTGAGGACGACCGGAAGCTCCTCCGGCAGGAGCGACATGGCGATCGCGATGCCCGACAGGAAAGCTTCCAGCCAGCTTCCCCGCAGCAGGCCGTAGAGCAGGACGGCAAGAACACTCACGCCAAGGCCGAGCACGGCCAACCAGCGCACCAGCCGCTTCGTCTGCCGGGTGAGATGAGGGACTTCGGTTTCCAGCGAGACAAGCGACTGACCGATCCGTCCGATTTCGCTGTGCAATCCTGTCGCAGCCACTTCGATCGTCCCGGACCCGCGAACAGCAAGCGTGCCCGCGTAGAGGTAAGGAAGATCCTCGCCTCCCGGACGGGGTGGCTGCGAAGCCGGCTCCCCCTCGAGAGCCAGCTTCGCGACCGGTACAGATTCGCCGGTCAGCAAAGCCTCGTCTGCTTGCAGTCCGGAGCCTTCGATCACCCAGCCGTCGGCTGCGACCCGGTCCCCTTCCCCGACGACCATCAGGTCACCGCGCACCACCTCGCGCGAGGGTATCCGCTGCCGGTGGCCATCGCGAATGACCAGTGCCTGCGGCATGCTGAGGTCCCGCAGGGAATCGATCGCCTTTTCCGTTCGGGCTTCCTGGACGATCGCAATGACGACGGTGAGCCCGGCGAAGGCGAGCAGGATCAGCGCCTCGTGCAGATCACCCAGCAACAGGTAGATCCCACCAGCCGCAAGCAGCAGCAGCAGCATCGGCTCACGCAGCACGTCGCGCACAATGCGCAGAGGAGAGCGGGTGCGACCACCCGGCAAGGCATTGGGTCCCTCTTCGCGAAGGCGCGCGGCAGCTTCCTCACGGGACAGCCCCCGGTGCATCGAACCTGAAGCCTGACCGTCCATAGTCTCCTTCCGGAACGTCGATCGTCCGCAACCCAATGTACCGGTTTCAACGGGAAATGTGACCCGCAGTGTCATGCCAGACAGTACAGGCAGGCCCCTTGATCGAGATCATCGAACGAATTCCCATCCGCCGGGAAACCGCGAGCAAGGCAAAGCGCGTTCTGCTCCTTGCTCATCCTTTGCAGGCATCCCCTCCCGAGGTCGGATCGCCGGTGCGGCCGTCGCGCTTGTAGAGATCGGGATAGAAGCGCAGTTGGCCATCCGCACCGGTGCCTGCCGTGAAGTAAGCGATGTAGACCGGCAGCCCCTTTTCGAGAGGCAGGCGCGTCGTCTCTCGGGTCGCGACAATCGCATCGACCTCCACGCGATCACGCTCGCCGTCGAGCAACCGCGTCGCGAAACCCAGGGCATCGCCAATGCGGATGCAGCCGTGACTGAAGGCGCGCACCTCTTTTGCGAAAAGCTCCTTGCTCGGCGTATCGTGAATATAGACGGTAAAGGGGTTGGGCATATCGAGCTTCATTTGCCCGAGTGCATTGCCGGGCCCCGGCTTCTGGCGGATCTGCCCGCCGCTCCGGACATAACCGAGGCGGGCGGGAAACACGCCGTGCTTCTCGCGAACGATGCTGGCGGGCACCACCCACCAGGGATTGAGAATGACGCCGGTTATCGTGGCGGAGAACACCGGCGTGGGCGTCGAGCGCTTGCCGACGATCACCGGCCATGTGCCCACCCGGCGGCCATGGCGCCACAGCTCGGCTTCGAACGCGGCCGCATTCACGAGGACGTAATCGGAGCCGAGCGACTGGGGCATCCAGCGCCAGCGTTCCATGTTGCGCGCAAGGGTCAGGCGCCGGTCCGGATCGGCTTCGCCCGCATAGGCCAGGCGCAAAGCCGCGTATTGGTCGCTTTGCGGCTGAAGCCCGGAAAAGAAGGAATCCAGCGCATCGAGCGACACCGCGCGGGCCAGCCGTTCGCGCAAGTCGACAGCCCTGTCGGTATCGGCAATGTGCCAGCCGGCGCGCTGTGCTGCTCCTGCAGCGCCCAGCAGTTGCATGCGCGCCAGATTGAGGGCCAGAGCCGTTGCGGCCTGCGACACCGCTTCAGCGTCACCACGGGTCTGCGCCTGCCGCAAAGGGCCGGTATCGAGGACCGGCAGCGCATCTACAGGGGCCCGAGCGACCCAGTCCCGGAGCCTCTCCAGCGTGGCCGGTGTCCATTCGACCGGGTCCTGTGCGTAGACGACGCTTGGGGTCAAAAAGAATGCCGTGAATACAATCGGTATCGACCGCAGGAGACCGACGATCGCCATGAACGGTTTGAATTTGGCGTCAGGTAACCTTACGTGTTCAATAACGGTATCGAGGATTTCCACATCATGACTCTCAGTCGGCGCCATATCATTGGCGGCGTTCTTGTGGGTACTGCGGGACTGGTCGCACCGCGCGCTTTTGCTGCGGTCCGATCTACAGATGTACCAGACCTGCTGCCACAGGCAAAAGCCGCCCTTGATGCCCATGCATCCCGAATCCGCCACCGCGACGTGGTCGGTCTGGTCGATTTTTCGCAGCCTTCGCGCAACCCGCGCTTCCAGATCGTGGACTTGTCCAACGGTCGGATATTGCAGACGTACTTCGTCGCGCACGGGCGCGGATCGGACCCGGGCAACAGCGGATTCCTCGAACGGTTTTCCAACCGGCCGGGCTCCAATGCCTCCTCTCGCGGCAGCTTCCTGACGGCCTCCACCTATTACGGACAGCACGGACGCTCGGGCCGTCTCGTCGGACTCGATCCGGAGAACAGCAATGCGGCCAGCCGCGCCATCGTGATGCACGGGGCCGACTACGTGAACCCGCATATGGCGCGCCTCAGCGGCAGGATCGGACGGAGCCTCGGATGCTTCTCGGTGCCGGTTCACGACATCAGCGAAGTGCTCGGCTACCTTGGCGCAGGCCGCCTGCTCTTTGCCTGGAAGTAGGCGTCGTATCACCGCTGCATAACCCTTGGCCGATCCTGTCCTTCTCCTTGCCGGCTTGACGCCACGCGGCATTGATGGCGGTCAATAAGCGGCACGGACGCATGCAGAAGTTGCGCCCGCCGCTCCAGGTCACGATCGCCAGAGCGTTTCGTAAAGCGCGAACTGCGATGCAGGGTGATGAATGAAGCGCTTCTCATCCTCGATTGCTCCGACCGCCACATCCTCCCGGCTGAGGATCGCGAGCGCGTCATCCAGACCGTCGAAGTAGGATTCGGTGAGGCCGTCCATCGGCGCGAAGGACAACCCGATCCGCCCGGCAAGGTCCGCCGTCGATATCGCATCGACATGGTTCTGGCGGTAGCGCACGCCTTCCACCTTCTCGCCAAGCGCGGCATGGCGGCCGAACCACTGGTCCATGAAGTCCCCGTGGCTCAGTGAGGGAACCCGGCGTAGCGGCATAACAACGAAGACAGGCCCGTCACCGGCCGTGATCGCAATCTCTGTTCCGACGAAAACGGCAGCCGTTTTCCTGTCGATGCGCGTGCCCAGAGCACGCGCCATCGCGGCAATCGCAATCTGCAGCGGTTCTCCTGCTGCCTCATCACCACCACCACTGGCTTCGAAGACATAGTCGAACGGGGCCGGACTGTCCGCCATCAGCACTTCGTGCGGAAGCGGAGCATAGCCGGCAAGCCTTCGGCCGATGCGTAAGTCTGTCCCGGGCGGCAGATCGGCCAGCAGCGCTGACGCCGCCTGCTCCATCTCGGCCTGCAAGCCCTCTAAACCAGTGCCAGCGGCGCTGAAATAGAGGCCCGCCTTGGCCAGTCCGCGGGTGGAACTCATTCCGCCGCCATGGCCGGAATGGCGCAGGCCGTGTTGGTGGCATCGAGCACCGCGAACATGCGACCGATCCCGATGAACTGGGCCACGTCGAAGCACAGCTCGACGATTTCCTCTTCACTGAAATGCTGGTGCAACCTGATGAAATCGTCATCGCCGACGTCAAAGTGGTTGAAGGCCATCTTCTGCGCAAAAACGATGGCCGCACGCTCCCGCTCCGAAAACAGCGGCGAAGTCTCGGCCTGGGGGAGGGCCGCGATCAATTCCTCGGTCAGGCCTTCGTCGATCGAATCCTGATACCGCGACTGCAGGCAATTGGCGCACTGGTTGATCTGCGCAATCGCGAGCCGGACAAGCTCGACCAGCTTGCGGCTGAGCAGCCCCTGCATCTGCAACTGGGCATAGAAAGCACCGAAAGCCTTCACGATATCGGGGCGGTGGGCCACAGCGCGCATGGCCGTTCCATCGCCGACCATCTTCTGCATGTTGGTGGCGATTTCCGCCATTTCCGGTTCCATCTCCGAAAGCTCAAGCAGCCGGATTCTCGACATCTTCATTCTCCCGGTTCGTTGTGTCCTGCAGGCAATGCTGCACGTCTATTCTGCAGTCTCCAGTTCCTCGCAGGACTCACACCTATCGAAAGTCCTAGTACGAACGCGACCAAGCACCATTGCGCCACGGCGTCCGGTTACTTCGGGCGACCGTGTTGATTGGACCAAACGACTGTACGGAAGAGCAGAATTGCATTCTGCACACGGCAGGGCCAGAACCTGCACAAGCAATGCAAGGTCGTCGTGGATGCTCAAAATAAAACGCCTCGCCATCGACACTCACCCGGAGAACACCGCATTCCTGCTGCGTCACGGCAATGGCTACTCGGCGGAGCAGTTCCAGGCCCTGCGCAAGATCCGGATCAGCAGCGAGACTTCGGAGATTCTCGCCACGCTCGCAGTCGTCGATGAAAGCGAATGGATCGCGGCCGGAGAGATCGGCCTGGGAGAACAGGCCTTCCGTCGGCTCGGCCTGCCCGAAGGCGCCGAAGTGGTGATCGAACAGGCCCGCCCGCCGGTCAGCCTCGAATTCGTGCGCCGCAAGATCGACGGAGACACTCTGGAGGACAGCGAGATCGTCGCCATCGTGCGCGACATCGCCGCCCATCGCTATTCACCGATGGAAATCGGCGCCTACCTCGTCGCCTGCGCCGGATTCATGAGCACGCAGGAGACGCTGTCGATCACCCGCGCGATGGCCGACGTCGGCGAGAAGCTCGACTGGAAGTCGCCGCTTGTGGTCGACAAGCATTGCATCGGCGGCATTCCCGGCAATCGCACCTCGATGATCGTCGTCCCGATCGTGGCCGCGCACGGCCTGATCATGCCCAAGACATCTTCGCGCGCGATCACCTCACCATCGGGCACCGCCGATACGATGGAAGTGCTCGCCAATGTCAATCTGTGCGCCAGGGACATGCAGGCGATAGTGTCGAAGGAACATGCCGTCCTCGCCTGGGGCGGGCAGGTGAACCTTTCTCCTGCCGACGACATCCTGATCTCCGTCGAGCGCCCCCTGCGCATCGATACCTTCGAACAGATGGTCGCCTCGATCCTGTCCAAGAAGCTGGCAGCCGGATCGACCCATCTCGTGCTCGACATACCCGTGGGGCCGACCGCCAAGGTCCGCTCGCAAAGCGAAGCCGTGCGCCTGCGCAAGCTGTTCGAATATGTCGCAGGCAAGCTGGGCATCGAGATCGATGTCGTCATCACCGACGGTTCGCAGCCGATCGGGCGCGGAATCGGCCCGGTGCTGGAAGCGCGCGACGTGATGGCCGTGCTGCGCAACGATTCCGATGCCCCGGAGGACTTGCGCGACCGGGCCCTGCTGCTGGCCGGACACATTCTCGACTTCGACCCCGAGCTCAAGGGCGGGCGCGGATTTGCCCGCGCAATGGAGATGCTGGCTTCAGGCGCGGCGCTCAACGCCATGGAACGGCTGATAGAAGCACAGGGTCGCCAGACCGAGACTTTCAAGCCCGGCGCTCTCACGCATGAAGTGTGCTCGCCGCACGATGGCCGCATCAGCATGATCGACTGCCACATGATTGCCCGTATCGCCCGCCTCGCGGGCGCGCCGATGGACAAGGGCGCAGGGATCGACCTGCTGCACAAGGTCGGCGAACAGGTCCGCAAGGGCGAGGCGCTCTATCGCATCCATGCCCAGTCCCAGACCGGCCTGGGCTTCGCCCGCGATCTCGCCACCGAGGACAGCGGCTACGAGGTCCTGCGATGAATGCCCTTGTCCTGGGCTTTGCGGAATCCCGTTCCAGCGCCGCGGCGCTGGCGGAGCAGTTGGGGGTGCCCTGCGATCAGATCGATGTGCACCGTTTCCCGGATCGCGAGAGCCTCATACGCGTGCCGCGCAGCGCCGGTACGGTCATTCTCCATCGCTCGCTCGACGATCCCAATGCCAAGCTCATCGAACTGATCCTTGCCGCATCGGCAGCCCGCGACGGCGGCGCCCAGCGCGTGGTGCTCGTCGCGCCCTATCTTGCCTATATGCGCCAGGACATCGCCTTCAAGCCGGGCGAGGCGGTGAGCCAGCGCGTCATCGGGAAGCTTATTGCCGCGCATTTCGACGGCATCGTCACCGTCGACCCGCACCTTCATCGCGTGGCCACCTTTGCTGAAGCCGTACCGGGCATTCCCGCGATTGCCCTGTCGGCCGCTCCGGTTCTGGCCAGCGCGATAGAGACGGAACAAAACCCGGTCATCGTCGGCCCCGACAGCGAATCGCGTCAGTGGATCGAGAGCATCGCCCGGCCGCTCGGCCTCGACATGCTCTTGGGCAGCAAGGAGCGCTTCGGGGATCGCAGGGTCGCACTTTCCATCGCCGGGATCGAAAAGACGAAAGGGCGCACCGCGATACTGGTGGACGACGTCATTTCCAGTGGCGAGACTCTGATTGCCGCCGCCTGCGCGCTGCGTGAAGCCGGTGCAAGGCGCATCGAGGCACTGGCGACGCATTGCCTCGCCAGCGCCGAAGACATTGCTCGCATGAAAGCCAGCGGCATCGCGCGCATCGTCTCCACCGACAGCATTCCCGGCCCGACTTGCGGACCGACGCTGGCTCCGCTCCTTGCCGATGCCCTGAAGTCCAGCGGCCTGCTTCAGACCTGATCGTTATCGCCCGGCGCGTGGTGGCGCTTCTTGCGCTCGCGCGCCTCGTTGTAGCTGTCGAGGACGCGGCGCATGTCGCTGAGCGCCTGCTTGCGCGCCTTTTCGTCACGGATCTTGCCCAGGTGCGCCTTGAGATTCGAGACGAAGTCGGCGTATTCGTTCTGCCAGTCGGTGCCCGCCATCTGCTCCAGATCGAGCCGACCGGTCTGGGTACGCCGCGCTGGTTCGCCTGCACCGAGTTCATAGACCTCACCGATCTGCGGCTCGATCACACGCAGGTTCGGGTCGTCCTTTTCCACCTGAGCCTTCAGCGATGCGATCGCGTCGCTCTCGCCATGGCTCAGGAACAGGGTGCCGGCGATAGGCCGCCGAGCAGCGATCCAGGCGAGCAGTTCGTCGCGGTCGGCATGGGCCGAATAGGAATCGATACGACGGATCTGAGCGCGCACGTTAATGTCCTCGCCCGAAATACGCACCCGTTTCGCTCCTTCCAGGATCACCCGACCAAGCGTGCCCTTGGTCTGGAAGCCAACGAACAGAATCGTCGATTCCCGCCGGTGGAGATTGTGCTTCAGGTGATGGCGGATGCGGCCAGCCTCGCACATGCCCGAGGCGGCCATGATGATCGCCCCCGACAGCGTGTTGATCCGCATCGATTCTTTCACATCCTCAACGTAGTGGATCGAGGGATGATGGAAGATGTCATCGCCGCAGATGTCTTCCAATTCGTCGGCATGGGCGCCGAAAACCTTCGTCGCCCGACTTGCCAGCGGCGAGTCTACGAAGACCGGCACATTGGGGATGCGATTGGCATCGGCAAGCCGCGCAATATCGAGCAGCAGTTCCTGCGTGCGTTCCAGCGCAAAGGTAGGAATCACGAGGTTGCCACCGCGCGCAATGGCATCCTTGATCTCACGCTCCAGCTGGCTTCGCCGCTGCGCCATGGTCAGCTTCTGGCGCGCGCGGTCGCCATATGTGGATTCGCAAATGACGTGATCGAACTGCGCCGGCGCTTCGGGATCGGGATGGAACGCCTTGTGCTCAGGGCCGAGGTCTCCCGAACACAGCACGTGCACGCCGCCGGCCATCAGCTCTACCGAAGCCGAACCCAGAATGTGTCCCGCATTCCAGAGCCTGGCCCGGAAACCGGGCACCGGCTCGAACCACTCTTCACGTTCGACCGGCTCCGACATGCGCCAGGCCTTCAACGCATCTTCGGCGGTATAGATCGGCACGAAGCGCTCCTCGCCAGCACGGTCGCGCCTTCGGTTATGCCGCTCCGCTTCGCTTTCCTGGATGCGTCCGGCATCGCCCAGCATGTATTCCAGCAGGTCGGAGGTCGCCTGGGTGCACCAGATCTTCCCCTTCCAGCCCTGCGCGACGAGCTTGGGCAGCAGCCCGCAGTGATCGATATGGGCATGGGTAAGGACCACCCCGTCGATCTTGTCGATGTCGAAATCGAAGGAGCCGTGGTTCAGCGCCTCAAGGCTGCGCGAGCCCTGGAACATACCGCAATCGACCAGCAGGTGCTTGCCGCCAAGCTGGAATTCCATGCACGATCCGGTGACGGTCCCTGCCGCACCGTGGAAGCGGAGCGATAGCTGGTCGTTGTCTGCCATGGACTGGCTCTCCTCTCATACGGGCCTCTCGCATGCCTGCCATTTGCAAGCGGCTAGGTAATTGCGCTGGATCATGGATCGCCTGCCCGGTGCCGGACATAGCCTTCAAGGCAGATGTCGGAAAGGCTGCGATTTGGCAGCAGTTTGCGTCATCCTGTGCCCAGCCTGTCGCGGCATCGGCCTTCCGGTCCTTCGCCAAGCGGCGCCATGACCAGTCTCGGAGGTGACCTTCGATGGCAATACCGGATCGAACCGAGCGCAGCGAAGGCGTAGTCGTGGCGGTTCGCGGTGCCGTGGTCGATATCCGCTTCGAGCAAGGGGCGCTCCCCGCATCGAGGAAGACGCGATCAGCACGGTCCTGTTCGACGACCTGTCTGGCTTAGAAGCGGATACCCGTGTCTCGGGCGCCGGAGGTCTGGCACGGGTGCCGGCGGGGCCTGAACGGCTCGGCAGAATCGTCGACCCGCTGGGTCGCCCGCTCGACAACGGCGACGCCATCGCTCCTGGCGTTGTCAGCGAAGTCCCTGCCGTCGATCGTCCAGCTCCCGCCGGCAAGACTGCTTTCGCAACTCGCCGAGGAAGTCGGCGAAATGGCCTCTGGCACGCAGGCGCAGCGCTGAAACGGGCCGTCACTGAGGACTCAATCGCGCGCAGATTGCTCTGGATCAATGCATGGCGCAGGCGCATCATCCTATCCAGACCGTACGATTGCCGGGAGTCGCATCATGACGATCCAGAGCAGGATAACGGTAAACGAAGCCGACTTTCTCCAGGAGCTGCGCCATGCGGCGCACGTCCTGCCGAGCCCCGCTGCACCGCATTTTGCCGACGCCTTCGAGTGCTTCGCCGATGCGCGGGTCGTGCTGCTGGGAGAAGCCACCCACGGCAGTCACGAATTCTATGCCGCGCGTGCCGCGATCACCAGGCGGCTGATCGAGAAACACGGTTTCAACATCGTGGCCGTCGAAGGCGACTGGCCGGACGTAGCCCGGATCGATGCCTACGCCCGGCACCGCGCCCCTCGCCCGCGCAAGGGAGCGCCCTTCGTTCGCTTCCCTACCTGGATGTGGCGCAACGAGGAAGTGCTGGCTTTTGCCGATTGGCTGCGGAGCCATAACGAATCGCTCCCCGAGGAGGACCGCGCCGGTATCCACGGCCTCGATGTCTATTCGCTGGGCGAGTCGATCCATGCGGTAATTGCCTATCTCGACGCTCACGACACGGCAGCGGCGACAGAGGCGCGCCGCCGATATGCCTGCCTCATGCCCTGGGAGGACGAGCCGCAGCATTATGGCCGCGCGGTGGAGCATGGCACCCTGCGCGGCTGCGAGGATGCCGTGGTGATGCAGCTCGAAGGGCTGCTATCCGAGCGGATGGCCTATATCCGCCAGGACGGCGAAGCGTTCTTCGATGCCGAGCAGAACGCGCGCATCGTGCGCGCCGCAGAGCAATACTATCGCGCCATGTACCGCGGTTCCGCGGCAAGCTGGAACCAACGCGACCGCCACATGTTCGATACGCTCCTCAGGCTGATGGCCCATCGCGAAGATGCGCGTGCCGTCATCTGGGCGCATAACTCGCATGTCGGCAACGCCTCGGCGACGGCCATGGGCTGGCACGGAGAATTCAACATCGGCGAACTGTGCCGGGCCGCCTTCGGCGACGAAGCGGTGCTGATCGGCTTTGGCACCGATCGCGGCACTGTCGCAGCGGCCTCCGACTGGGGCGCTGACATGCGGGTAATGCAGGTTCGTCCGGCCCGCGACGACAGTTGGGAAGCCGCCTTTCGTCGGACCGGGCACGCCCGCAGCTTGACGCAGTGGCGTGGTCACAAGGATCCGCAACTGATCGAGATGCTCTCCCAGACCCTGCTCGAAAGGGCGATCGGAGTGGTCTACCGGCCCGAGACCGAGCGCGCGAGCCACTACTTCGAGTCCGTCCTGGCCGACCAGTTCGATGCCTTCGTCTGGTTCGAACAGACCAGGGCCGTCACGCCATTGGGGCATGAACGCCCGCACGGCGTGCCGGAAACCTGGCCCTTTGGGCTATGACTGCGCCGCTCCCTTCCACCGGGCTCAGGGAAGTGCGGATCGGCCACCATGCGCTGGCCGCGATTCTGGGCGTACCGGCGGAAGCCAGGGGTCTCGTCATCTTCGCCCACGGCAGCGGCAGCGGCCGGCTGAGCCCGCGCAACAACTACGTCGCGGCGCGGCTGCGCGATGACGGACTGGCAACGCTCCTGCTCGACTTGCTGACACCGGAGGAGGAGCACGATCGCCGTAACGTGTTCGACATTGCCCTGCTGGCCAACCGCCTGCGCCTTGCTGCCGACTGGGCCCGCGATCATCCCGAGACGAGCGACCTGCGGCCCTGCTATTTCGGCGCCAGCACCGGTGCTGGTGCGGCGCTGCGTGCCGCTGCCGAAGATCCGCGTATTGCCGCCATCGTCTCGCGCGGCGGGCGTCCGGACCTTGCCGGGGTGGACGTGCTGCCACTTGTATTGGCCCCCACGCTGCTGGTCGTCGGCGAACTGGACGGCATCGTCATCGATCTCAATGCCGCGGCCTACGATGTCCTGACCTGCGAGAAGGAAATGGCGATCGTTCCGGGCGCCGGACATCTGTTCGAGGAACCGGGCACGCTCGATCAGGTCGTCACGCTCGCGAGCCTGTGGTTCCGACACCACTTGGGAGAAGCGCGATGACCGCTCGTTTCGGGTTTGCCGACCGAAAAGATGCCGGAGCAGCGTTGGCGCAGGCCGTCGCAACGCTCGACCTGAAGGATCCGGTCATCCTCGCCTTGCCGCGTGGCGGCGTTCCGGTGGGCTTCGAAGTGGCGAAGGCGCTTGGCGCACCGCTCGACATCCTGATGGTGCGCAAGATCGGCGCGCCGGGTCACGAGGAATACGGCATTGGAGCCCTTGTCGACGGGGCATCACCGCAAATCGTCATAGACGAGGCCATGGCCCGCATGGTCGGCGCAGACCGCGACTATATCGACATGCAGATCGCCAGACAGCTTGCTGAAATCGAGAGGCGCCGCGCCCTCTACCGCACCGGTCCTCCGGTGGCGCTGGCAGGACGCACGGTTGTCCTCGTCGATGACGGGATCGCCACGGGCGGCACGGTCCGCGCCGCGCTCAAGGGCCTCGCCAAAGTCGGCGCCTCGCGGGTCATCCTGGCGGTTCCGCTGGCCCCGGCTGACGTCCTCCCCGAATTCCGCGAGCTGTGCGACGAGGTGATCTGCCTGGCCACGCCCTCACCCTTTCATGCCGTCGGCATGCATTATCGCAAGTTCGACCAGACAGAGGACGATGAGGTCATCCACCTGCTGGATGCGGCCAGGGCTTGGAGGGAAACGGGTCAGCGCAAAACCAGTCACACCTGAGACACCGCTGCCAGGACGATCACATGTGGAGCCATCTGCTCAGTGCCGAGCACACATTTTCTGATGTTTGGCAAACAAACGACTTGGCCATCGCCGAGAAGGCTCCGATTCGCGCGCGCAGCAAGGGCATCCATTTCGACACTAACATTAGCGACATGATGCGCACTTCTGCGGCCAAAAAAGCTGCTCGTACCGGTTGCACTGGATGTCCGACTAAAATGCGTCGCCCGACTTATTACACCCCTCATGACGGATGATTAGGGTTTCAGCCAAAATGTTTATGAGAGCCTATCCAGATATTCCGTGAAGGTTATCAATGCTCACCAGCCATTATGCTGCGGGAAGGCGGGCCCTGCGATCTATGATCTTTTCGATGCGGCCATCGAGCATCTCTATCTGCACATCGGAGATTTCGGCGATGCCCGGGTCGTGGGTGACGCAGGCGACGGCCCGGCCTCCTTCGTGCGCGAGTGCTCGCAAGTCTTCGATGACGCGAGCGCTGTTGCGGCTGTCCAGGTCGCCGGTCGGTTCGTCTCCGAGGATCAGCACCGGATCGTTGGCGAGCGCCCGGGCGATCGCCACGCGCTGACGTTCGCCGCCGGACAGGCGATCGGGCGTATTCGCACTCTTTTCGCCGAGGCCCACCGCAGTCAGCAGCTCGAGTGCCCGGCTGCGTGCGCCATCGCGGTCCAGCCGTCCGAGGCGCTGCATCGGAAGCATGACGTTTTCCAGCGCAGAGAACTCGGGAAGCAGGAAGTGGAACTGGAACACGAACCCGAAGCGCGCAAGGCGGATGCTCGCACGCTCATCGCCAGACAGCGCGCTGACTTCACGACCATCGAACAGAAGCTCGCCTGAATCGGGCCGGTCGATGAGGCCGAGCAGGTAAAGCAGCGAAGACTTGCCGCAGCCCGATGGGCCGACGATGGTGGTGAAAGCGCCCCGCTCGATCGTCAGGCTGACATCGCGCACGAGATGAACCGGCTTTGGCCCGGCCAAGGTGCGCGTGAGCGACCTCGCTTCGAGGATCGCGCTCACACCGCCCCCCTCAGGATGTCGACCGGATCGACGCGCGCTGCCTTTCGTGCCGGCAGCCACGCCGCCAGCGAGCCAGCGAGAAACGACACCAGAGCCGCAATCGCATATTGCCGCGCGGATCGATCCAGCGGAATGCGCTCGACATCGCCGCCGATCGGGAAACGCAGCGACCCCAGGATCGTCATCAGACCATATCCCAGCAGCCATCCGAAGAGGACGCCGATGATGGCCAGAACCAGCCCTTCGACCACGAAGATGAACTGCAGGTCGCCTTCTGAGAAACCGATGGATCGCATGATCGCGATGTCGCGCCGCTTGTCGGAAACATTGTTCGATACGACGGTATAGATGCCGAAACTCGCGACCAGCAGGATCGCGGAAACGACGGAGTACATGATGACATTGCGCGTCACGAGCAGCGAGAGGAAGTCGGCCGAACGCTCCTGCCAGCTTTCCGCCTTGTAGCCGAAGCGCGATTCCAGGCGCGCGGCGACAGCCTCGGCCGCATAGGGATCCGCCAGCTTCACGCCAATGCGGTTGATGATGAACGGCCTGCCAAGCAGCGATTGCGCCTCGCGCAGAAGGACATAGCCGGTTCCCGAGGAAAGCTGGGTCTGGCCTTTCTTGAACAGGCCCACGACCCGCATCGAACGCCCGCTTGAGGAAGACGAGGTCGCCGCGACGATATCGCCCACCTGCACGCCCAGCCGTTTGGCGAGATCCTCGGCGATGATGATGCCACCTTGCGTTGTTTCCAGATCGTGCAGGTGACCGACGCGCAACTTGTCTTCGATGGTACTGATCTTCTTCTCGATCTCAGGCTCGACGCCGACTATGCCGATTGCCTCGTCGTGGCCGCCCAGTCGCAAGGTAACTCCGCCGGTCAGGCTGGGCGATGCAACCGCGCCAGACACGGAATTCGCGGCGGAAACGATCGCCTGCCAGTCCTTGATCCCGCGCACTTCGTTGCGAACCTTGTAGCCGTGCAAGGCAACCGCGCCCTTGCCAAAGACACGCACACCGGGCTGGGGCGACGGGCTGCGCAGCTCGTCGGAAATGATAATGTGCGGGGCGGCATCGATGAGCTGTTCGATGAAGTCATTCTGGCTGCCCACCATCAGCGCCGAGACCGCCAGGAAAAATCCGACACCAACCGCAACCCCACTGACCGCCACTGCCGTCTGGCGGCGGCGTCGCGCAAGGTGCCTCAGCGCAATCGTGACAAGGAAGCCGGCGCGCCCGATCATGACCGCACCCGGTCCCCGTCCTCGAGCGCAGCGGGCGGATCGACGACGACGCGGTCCGCTTCGCCGAGCCCCGAGACGATTTCCACCCTTTCGGTCCCGACGATCCCCGTACGTACTGCGCGACGCTCCACCCGGCCATCCCGGACGCGCCAGACATGGCCATCGGCCAGTGCACCAGCGGGCACGAGCAGAGCCCCTTCATGGCGGTTGGTGACGATGTTGACTTCCAGCGTCAGGCCGAAGGGAAGGACTTTCCTGTCATCGAGGCCGATGCGCACGCGAAAGGCCCGCTCTGCGGGATCGCCGCCGGGTGTGATCTCGGTGACATGACCGCGGATCACTTTGCCCGGAAGGGCGTCGGAGGACAGGAGGGCGTTCTGTCCGACCCGCACCCGCGGGATATCCCGTTCATCGACAGTTGCAGTCACCCGCGCCCGGGCCGGATCTCCGAGCTGGAACAGCGTCTTGCCCGGGGTCGCCAGATCGCCGGGTTCGACATCGCGCTTGAGCACGACACCTTCGATCCCGGCGCGCACCGCCAGCTGGTCCAGTCGCGCTTCCAATGCCCTGGCAGCGGCGCGCGATGCCTGACCCGCTGCAATCGCCTCATCCCGTGCGGCACGGGTTACCCAACCCTGGGCATAGAGCCCGGTGACGCGGTTCTCGGCCAGCGACTTGCCTCGCGCGTCAGCCCGGGCCTGCGCCAGAAGAGCACGCTGTTCGCTATCGTCGAGACGCACGAGCGGTTGCCCGCGCGTCACGCGCGCGCCCTCCTCGACCATCACGGCGACAACCGGCGCTGTCAGGCGCGAGGAAACCGTCACCGGATGCTCGGCATCGACGAAACCGGTGGCGTAGACCAGTTCGACAGCCGGACCACGCTCGACCGGTGCCGTGACGACCACGAGGGGGCGTCCCTTCAGCAACCACCAGCCACCTGCAGCAGCGAGCAGGATCGCAATTGCAAGCAGGACGATGGGCTTGCGCATGGCCAGGTCAGCCTCCCTGTCTCGGACGGGCATCCTATGCCCCTGACCGGAGCGATGATCATTGATCGCCGACAAGGATCTGGCAAGACGCGATTTCCGGGATTTGGGGGTGCAGCGAACCGGCCATCGGCCGGCAGGTCGACTCCTGCAAAGCTGACGATGCGGCATCGACTTGCACACGCGTGATAAAAAACAGTCTTGACTGATTATATATTGATGCAGAACATGGCTTCGATTGTCGCACTAGAACGATAAATTGCAGACAGGTGAAGACGTCCTGCAATTCTCGAATTCGGGGGAAACAGCTTGGCCGTCAATTCAGCCCGCAAGGCCATCGCACCTGCCTCCAGTCGCAAACCTGCCGATGACGCCAAACCGACGCGACAGTCGCTCAAGAGCGCGCAGACCCGCAGCCGCTTGATCGAGGCGACGATCGAGTGCCTCGTCAAGGTAGGCTATTCGGGGACGACTACGCCGCTGGTTGCATCGGAGGCGGGACTGTCGCGCGGTGCCATGCTGCACCATTTCGAAAACAGCGCGACATTGATCCGGGCTACCATCGTGGAACTGCACGAGCGGCGTCTGCGGGCCTTTCGCCGCTCGTCAGAGAACAGTCAGCACGATCCCTCGACCATGGTCAGCGCCTATTGGCGCCAGGTGCAGAAGCCGGCCTTCATCGCCTTCCAGGAACTGGCCATGGCGGCCCGGACCAATGCCGAACTGGCCCAGATCATGCGGCCGTTGCAGGTCGAATACCGTGAGCGTTTCAACGCCGAAGCCATTGCCCTCTACCCTGAATGGCATTCCGCTCCCGAAAGCTTCGCGCAGGCCATGGCGCTTTCCCAAACGCTCATGGAAGGCATGGCGATGAGCCTGCTGACAGGCGCCCTCGATGACGCCATGGTGCCCTCGCTGCTGCACATGCTGGAGGACAAGATCCGCGCCATGCGGCCCGGCGCGGGAACAGACCCCGCCGCCTGAGACTGCGGCCTGGCGGTGCGGCTCGGCAATTGCCTGGCGGGCCCAAGCGGCCACGGAGCCACAGAAATACAGTCAATCATGTTTGTCTTTTTTTATTGTGCAGCTTGAGCTACGAAAGCTGCGAAACGAGTTCGAAAACGGAACTTGCGACCGGGACGGACAAGCCCGGCAAGGGAGAGCGGTTTTGAAAGGAGCGTGCAAGTGAGCGGTCGCGGCAAGGGCCCACTGGCAGGAGTGAAGATCCTCGACCTGACGAGCGTGCTGATGGGGCCATACGCAACACAGATCTTTGCGGACCTCGGCGCGGACGTCATCAAGGTGGAGAGCCCCGATGGCGATACCACCCGATTCATTCCACCCGGTCCGGACGCCTCGCGCGGCGGCATGTTCCTCAACGTCAATCGCGGGAAGCGCAGCATCGTCATCGATCTCAAGCAGCGGGAAGGACGCGATGCGCTGCTGCGGCTTGCCAGGGATGCGGACGTTTTCATCCATTCGATGCGCTCGCGCGCGATCGGGCGGCTGGGGCTCGACTACGAAGCCCTGCGCGCGGCGAACGAGCGGATCATCTACGCCAATCTCTACGGCTACGCGCGCGGCGGGCCCTATCGCGACTACCCCGCCTATGATGACATCGTGCAGGCCGCATCGGGTATCGTCGACCTTCAGGCCCGTCTCTCGGGCGGCAAGCCGACCTATGCCGCCACGGTCATCGCCGACAAGGTCGCGGGCCTGACAGGTGCCTACTCGGTGATCGCCGCGCTCTTCGCCCGTGAACGCACCGGCCTGGGTCAGGAAATCGAAGTGCCCATGTTCGAGACCCTGGTCTCATTCACCATGGTCGAGCACTTGTGCGGATCGCTCTTCGATCCGCCGCAGGGACCGCCGGAGTATCCCCGGGCCACCTCGGAAGCGCGCCGCCCCTACCAGACCGCGGACGGATACATCGGGGTGATGATCTACAACGACCGGCACTGGCGATCCTTCTTCGATGTTCTCGGCAACCCGGAATGGTCGCGCGATCCGATGTTCGCATCGATGCGCACGCGCACCGTGAACATCGGTGCGGTCCTGGCCAAGGTAGCCGAGGTCATCGTCACGCGCACGACCGATGAATGGGTTGCGCTGTTCCGCAAGGCGCAGATCCCGGCCACGCCCATCGCCAGCCTGACCGAACTGCTCCACGATCCCCACCTCGTCGAGACCGGCTTCTGGGAAGAACGCGAGACCGACAGCGGCACCTTGCGCTTCCCGGGCATCCCGACCACGTTTTCACAGACTCCCGGCGAGATCGGCGATCCCGGACCGGCTCTGGCCGGGCAAAGCGAGGAAGTGCTGCGCGAGGCGGGCTTTTCCGAAGCGGAGATCGCCGCACTTCTCGACCGCGGCGCGGTCAGGAAGTCCGCGTGAGCGGCCCCGAAACGTATTGGCGCACCGCGCTTGGCGATGGCCGGTTCCTGCTCCAGCGCGCACCGGACGGCACCGCGGTATTTCCGCCCCGAGTCGCCGTGCCGGGCTCCGGGGTCGGTACCCTCGAATGGTTCGAAGCCTGCGGACGGGGAACGGTCTATTCGCTCTCGTGGATCAACCGGCGCGCGCCGGCCGAGCCCTATAACGTCGCGCTCATCGATCTCGACGAAGGCGCCCGCCTGATGAGCCGGGTCGAAGGCGTCGACGCCGAGTCCCTGAAGATCGGGATGCGGGTCGAGGCTTTCATCGAAGGCAAGGGCGAAGAGGCGATCCTCCTGTTCCGCCCGGCCGAAGGTGCCGCATGAGCGACACGTTCCCGCGCGGCAGGACGGCCATCGCCGGGCTCGCCACTTTCGGCGTAGGCGAGATGCCCGGCTTCAGCTCGATGGAACTGACCGCCCAGGCTGCGACATTGGCTGTGACAGACGCAGGGCTGACTTTCGCAGACGTCGACGCGCTCTACATCTGCCAGCCGGACGACTTCTTCGCCGGCCTTTCTTTCGCGGAATATCTGGGCCTCCGGCCCGCCTATACGGACAACAACCGCACCGGCGGTTCTGCGTTCATGAGCCACATGGCCAGCGCCGCGCTGGCGCTGGAGGCCGGTTACATCGACTGCGCCCTCATCGCCTACGGTTCGAACCAGCGCAGCAACGGCGGCAAACTGGCGACCAGGATCACCAGCAATACCTGGGATGCGCCCTATGCGCCGCTATTCCCGCTCACGTCCTATGCCATTGCCGCCGCCCGGCACATGCATGAGTACGGTACCGCGCGCGAAGACCTTGCCGCGGTCGCGCTGGCGGCACGGGCCTGGGCAAACACCAATCCCGAGGCTTTCGCCAGGGGACCGCTGACGCTCGAGGACTGCCTCTCCTCACGCATGATCAGCACGCCGATTTCGGTGCGCGACTGCTGTCTCGTCACCGACGGCGCAGCCGCCGTGGTCATGACCCGCACCGATCGCGCCCGCGACCTGCCGCGCCCACCGGTGCCGCTGCTGGGAGCGGCCGCCGCGACATGGTGGAACTCTATCGCACAGGCCCCTGACGTGACGGTAACCGCCGCCCGGGAATCGGGCGCGCGCGCCATGGCAATGGCCGGCGTGACGCCCCGGGACGTCCAGACCGCGCAGCTCTACGACGCCTTCACCATCAACACGATCCTGTTCCTCGAGGACCTGGGCTTCTGCCCCAAGGGCGAAGGCGGACGCTTCGTATCCGATGGAACGATCGCGCCGGGTGGCAGCCTCCCGGTCAACACCAACGGTGGCGGCCTGTCCTGCTGCCATCCGGGCATGTACGGGCTTTTCGCAATCATCGAGGCCGCGCGGCAGATCCGCGGCGAGGCCGCCAACCAGTTGCCCGGGATCGACCTTGCGCTCGCCCACGGCAATGGCGGCACCCTTTCGAGCCAGGCCACCGTCATCCTCGGCAGCATGGCCACCCTGTGATGCCGCAAAGCTGATGCCCGCTATGCCAAGCCATCTAGGCGCCGATCCACTCTTCGATCATCGGCCGGATCGGCTCTCCGACGAGTTCGAGGACCGGTCCTTCGCCCTGCACCATGTAGGCCATCTGGCCGTAGCGGTGCTTGGGCGAGGCACCGGCGACGATCAGGCGCCAGCCTTGGGCCATGAGCGTCTCAACTTCCTGACCGACGTCGTCGACCCAAGCGCCCACATGCGCTTCGGAGACCGCAAGCAATGCGTCATAGGCACCGCCCGGAAGCACCTCGATCAGTTCGAAATGGATCGGCCCCTGCCGCGAATAGGTGACGGTGAGGTGGGCCTCGGACCAGCCGCCTTCGGGCGTCCAGACGCGCAAGGGTTCGAACTTGCGCACCGGCGCCCAATCGAGGCCGAACTGCACGGTCATGCCCTCCATGGCGCGGGCGATATCGGGCACGATCAGGCCGTGGTGATGAAGTCTGGCGAAGGCTTTCACGTCATACTCTCCAACGATGAACGGGTTCGCCGCCAGCATGCGGCGGACGGCCCGCAAGGCTGAGTGCGGCGGGCGCGGCGGGCGCCAAAGGGAAGGAATGTGCGATGACCGGTCTCAAAGTCGAACGCCGCGGGGCCATCTGCCTGCTCACCATCGACCGCGAAGCGGCGCGCAATGCACTCGATGCCGCGACCTCGCATGCCCTCGACGCGGCGATAACGGCGGCCGAGGCCGATCCCGAGATCGGCGCCATGGTACTCACCGGCGCCGGTGACCGCGCCTTCTGTGCCGGCATGGACCTCAAGGAAGCAGCCGAGATCGGCGCCGGTCACGGCCTCGTGCCCGGACGCGGCTTCGGCGGGGTAACCGAACGCAAGCGCAGCAAACCGCTTGTCGCCGCGATCAACGGCACTGCCGTTGCCGGCGGCTTCGAGATCATGATGGCCTGCGACATGGTTTTCGCCGCCGACCACGCGCTGATGGGCTTGAGCGAAGTCAAGCGAGGGCTCTTCGCCTTTGCCGGTGGCATCCAGCGGCTCGCCCATCAGGTGCCGCGTGCGACCGCGCTGGCGATGATCATGACGGGCGAACTGCTCCCCGCGCGCCGTCTCTACGAATTGGGCATCGTCACCGAAGTGGTCCCCGGACCCGCATTGCTGGAGCACACGCTGGCAGTGACAAACGCCATGCTCGGGAACAGCTGGCAGGCTATCCGCAACGGGCTCGAGCTTTACGAACTGGCGTGCGGCATGGACATCGACCGGGCGCTTGCCGTGGGCAACGCCTGGGGCAAGGCGACGCTGTCGAGCGCCGACAGCCGCGAAGGCGTGACCGCCTACGCCCTGAAACGCGAGGCGCGGTTCACCCGCGATTGAGCCGCAAGCGGGCCAAGTGGGCAAGGGCAGTCCTCTCATCGCCGCCGCAGCCCATCGAGCCCCAGCATCACGGCATGGTCGCAGATGCGTCGGATCGAATGAACGCCGTTGGGGCGCACCCACAGGTGCAGCGAATTGAGAAAGCCGAGCAGGCACAATGCGGTCAGCTTGGGATCGAGGTCGGTGCGCAATGCGCCTTCGTCCTGCCCGCGCACGATCAGCGCCTCGACGCGCAGGCGATAATCGCGCTCGTCGGCAGCGAATTCCACCGCGCGTGCTTCAGGCAAGTGCCTGCGCGCCTCGAAGAAGCCGGCGGTAAAGACCCTTTCGGTGCAAACGTAGCGGGCATGGGCAACGACGATCGCTTCCAGCCGCTCGATCGCCGGCCCCTCCTCGCGGGCAAGTGCGGCGATCGAGCGCAGGCCCCGGCGGTGCGCTTCGCGCATGACGTGGACCAGCAGGTCGCTCTTGCCCGAAATGTAGTGATAGAGGCTGCCCTTGAGCATGCCCAGCCTATCGGCAATGTCCCGCAGCGAGGTGCCGTCGTATCCCTTTTCAGCAAAGAGTTCGGCCGCTGCTTCCAGCAGTTCGGGCCAGCGGTCGGTCCGGCCCTTGCCTGCGCTCCCGCAAGGCAGGTCGATGGTCTGCGCTGACTGATCGATATGCGGATCCCGCATCTTCTGCCCTTCTTGTACTCTCGGCTATTTGCCAAACGATCGTTTGGCTTGAGCTGTAGCTGAAATGCGCCTCAAATTCCAATCACTGTTGACTGTTTATCCGTGCACGCGGTAATGAGGCAAGCATCACTTCGACAAAATCAAACATTCTTGTATGTTTTTGATTCGGTCGGTGCCTGCACCCGGAGCCATGAACACCGGGGCTGGAGGGAGAAAGAAGAGATGCTCGATTCGGTGACAGATCAAAGGCCCGAGAACGACCATGCCCGCATGGAGTACGAACGGGACCGCAAGGCACCGCCCGAAGGTTTCCCCAAGCTGCCCGACATTCCCGGCAGCCGCTATACCGACGCCGAGTTCCTGCAGCTCGAAAAGGACATGATGTGGGACAGGGCCTGGCTCTATGCCGGCCATACCGACCAGTTGCCCAATCCCGGATCCTGGTTCCTGACCCGCAATTCCGGCGCACCGATCATCGTCGCCCGCAACCTCGCAGGCGAGGTCAAGGCCTTTTACAACACGTGCCAGCATCGCGGCGCACCACTGGTCACCGAGGAGTCGGGCGAAGGCCGCGGCTTCGTTTGCGGCTACCACGGCTGGAGCTACACCCTCGACGGCAAGCTGACCGCCGTTCGCGACAAGCGCGACTTCGTCGACCTCGACTTCTCCTGCCGCTCGCTCGTGGCGGTGCGCTGCGAACTTCTGGGTTCGCTGATCTTCATCAACAAGGACCCCGACGCCCAGCCGCTGATCGAACATATCGGGCCGATGGCAGCACAGCTCGAACAATACCAGCTCGACAAACTGCGCCTTGTCGACAGTCGCAGCTATGAGGTGGACTGCAACGTCAAGGTCCTGCTCGATGCCTTTCTCGAGGTCTATCACCTCAAGTCGATCCACATCGACACGGTCGATCGCTTCCTGGACCACCGCGCGATGATCGTGAGCCTCTGGCCCAACGGCCACAGCCGCATGGCCACTCCCAACCGCCGTCCCGACTGGGTCGATCCCGGTACCGTGGGTATGCCGGAGATCCCGACGATCGGCGAGTTTCCGGCCAAGAACAACGTCAGCTACCAGATCTATCCCAACTTCGTGATGCCCCCGGCACCGACCGGCATCCCGATCCTGCAGTTCTGGCCGCTGGGGCCCAGGCGCTCGCGCGTCGTGTCGAGCTGGCTGGCCCCGGATCACGATCCGGAGAATCCGCACCCGCTTTGGCCCACGCGCCTCAACAACTGGGAACGGATCCTCTACGAGGACCTGCAGTACGCGCCGCAAATCCAGGAATCGCTGGAAAGCCCCGGCTTCAAGGGCATGCCGCTCAACTACCAGGAGCGCCGGATCTACCATTGGCACGAGGAACTGGACCGACGCATCGGCCTCAACCGCGTGCCCGAACATGCCCGCGTCGAACAGGTCCTGGATCCCTGGGTGCAGAAGGACTGATCCGCCACCGCGCAATCGACGCTAACAACGAACGGCAAAAGACAATCGGGAGAGAGCATGGCACATCTGGCAGGCAAGGTTGCCGTGGTGATCGGCGCGGCGAACCGCGACAACATGGCGCAGGTCATCGCCCGGCGGCTTGCCCATGATGGTGCGAAAGTCGTCGTCGCGGGCAGGAAAGCCGAGGAGCTTGAGCGGCTCGCAGCCGAAATTTCCGGCCATGCGGTCGCCGATTGCGATCTGACCAGCGAGGAAGACCTTGCCCGGCTTGCACAGGTGGCGGTCGAGACGTTCGGCGGCATCGACATTGCCGTCAACGCCACCGGCTGGGGGCTTCTCAAGCCCTTCCTCGATACGACCAAGGCCGAGATCGAGCGCATGGCAGCGCTGCAGTTCACCGGCGCGGTCCTGTTCTACCAGGCCATGCTGCGCGCGATGCGCGACGGCGGTTCCCTGATCCAGATTTCCTCGGCCACGGCTTCGATCATGCTGGAGGATCATGCCGCCTACATGGGGACCAAGGCCGGAGCGGATCATGTGATCCGCTGCGTCGCCAACGAGTTCGGCCACCGCGGCATTCGCGCCAATTCGGTGGCCCCGGGCTTCACCGTCACTCCGATGACCGGCAAGGCCGCGCAGAACCCCGCGATCATCGAGAGTTTCACCAAAGAGTATCCGCTGGGCCGTGTCGGCACGAGCGAGGACATCGCCGAGGCCGTCGCCTGGCTTGCCAGCGATGCCTGCTTCATGACCGGGCAGGTCCTGCAAGTGAACGGCGGCCTCACGTTGCGGCGCAATCCCACCAATGCCGAGATCGTCAGCGCGGTGAAGGCAGCGCGGGCTTCGGCATGATCCGCGGGGTTCATCACCTTGCGATCTCGACGCCGGATCTCGAGCGCTTCATCGACCATTACCGTCGCTGGTTCGGGTTCGAGCGGGTCGGCGAAGGTGGCTGGGAGCGCGGCAATTCCCGCATCGACACGATGGTCGGGCTGGAGGACAGCGCAGCGCGCTATGCCATGATCCGGCTGGGCAACCTGCACATCGAGGTGTTCGAGTATGCCAGCAACGACCCACGCGAGGTACACCCGCGCATGTGCGATCGCGGCATTACCCACTTATGCCTCTACTGCGACGATGTCTTTGCCGAATACGAACGGCTGAAGGGACTGGGCATGGCATTCAACTGCCCGCCCGGCGGATCGGGCATGACCCGTGCGACATATGGGCGGGACTGCGACGGCAATGTCGTGGAACTGCTGCAGATCGTCGATCCCGATTGCACCTTCGCCTTCGAAAAGCAGTGCGTGACCTGCTAGGCTCCAGTGATCCCGGCTGCGCACAGCGGTCCGACTGCGGCCCTGCCGTGCCGACTGAATCTCAACCGAAAGGGTCGCCTAAAGTGTCTGCCGCCAATCCTTTCCCGGACGATCCCGAAGTCGAACGTGAACTGGCCTATGCCTTCGAGACGATCGGCGAGGACCGCTTCCGGGTGGACCCGGTGCCGAGCGGTCTGCTGCGGCTCTACGGCGGAATGGTCGTTTCCCAGTGCCTGGCGGCAGCGCGATTGACCGTAGAGGAAGGCAAGGAAGCGCACAGCCTGCATGGCTATTTCTACAAGCCGGGCCAGGTCGACCTCGCCAATGAATTTGCCGTGACACGGGAAATGGACGGGCGCAGCTTCTCCAACCGCCTGGTGCGCATGTCGCAGAACGGCCATCCGCTCATGAATCTCATGGTCTCGTTCAAGACGCCGGAACCCTCCGCCTCGCACACCATGACGATACCCGACGTGCCGCCGCCCGAGGCCCTGCCCCGCGTCATCGATCTCGTCGAGGATTTCGGCCCTGCCCTGCCGGAACGCCACCGCCCCTTCTGGCAACGCCGCCAGCAGGTTGAATGGCGACCGGTCGAACCCTTCCCTTTCGACAACCGGGAAATCCTGCCGGCAACGCGGCATTTCTGGTTCCGGATAAGCGGGCCATTAGGCGACGAACTCCACGTCCATCAGCGCCTGCTCGCCTATGCATCGGATCTGCACATCTTCCATACCGGACTTGGCCCAATGGCGCTGGGCTGGGCCAACGATTACCTGCAGACCGCCAGCCTCGATCACGCGATCTGGTTCCACCAGCCGTTCCGCATCGACGAATGGCTGCTCTATGCTCTCGACAGTCCGGCTGCGAGCAATGCCCTCGCGCTGGGTCGCGGCAATGTGTTCCGACGCGACGGCACACTGGTCGCCACCGTCAGCCAGCAGGGGCTTGCGCGCGTTCTCGACGGGAAAAGGGAAGACAAGCTGTGAGCACTGCCGCATTCAAGCCGCGTGAACCCTATCGCACTTTCGAAGACCTCGTCGTCGGTGAAAAGCGAAAGTCGCGCTCACGCACGGTGACGCAGGAAGAGATCCTCGAGTTCGCCCGGGCCTACGATCCGCAATGGTTCCACACCGATCCCGAGAGTGCAAAGCAATCGGTCTTCGGGCAAGTGGTGGCCAGCGGTATCCATGTCCTCGCCTTGTGGCGCCAGCTCGATCACGAGATCAACTGGGACATCGATTTCGTGTGCGGCGTAGGCTGGGACGAGTTACGCCTCAGGCGCGCCATCCGCGCCGGCGACACGATCCACGTGACCAGCGAGATCGTCTCACTCGAGCCTTCGAAGTCGCGAGCCGACCGGGGGACTGCGAAGACGCACTATGCCGTGGTGCTGGAAGACGGTACCGAGGCCGTGACCTTCACCAGCATCAATCTGGTCTATACCCTCGAGGGTCGTCAACGGATGGCGGGCACCGCGCAGTAATCCGCGCGATGCCCACTCACCCCCTCATGGATCAACGCCGCTGATCGAAACGGCGGCCGAGCATGGCACCGGCAATATTGACCTTCTGGATGTCGATGGCGCCGCCGGCGATGCCCCAGCCCCAGGAATCGCGCAGGCGGCGTTCCATCGGGAAGTCCTTTGAATAGCCGTAAGCGCCCATCAACTGCATGGCATCGCCCGTGACTTCGCGGGCAATGGTGTTGGCAAAGCACTTGCCGGTCGAACTGTGCAGGACCGAGGGCAATCCATCCTCGGCCTGCGAAGCGGCGCGCCAGATCAGCAGGCGGGCGGCCTCCACCTTCATCTGCATTTCCGCCAGCTTGAGCTGCACGGCCTGGAACTCGGCGATCGGCTTGCCGAACTGCTTGCGCTCCTGAACGTATTCGCACACGTCCTCCAGCGCACCCGAGGCCTGGGCCAGCGACATCGTCGCATTGCCGCAGCGTTCGAGATCGAAGGCTTCCATCAGCTTCTTGAAACCGCCAGCAGGCACGATCACGTTGTCCAGCGGGATCTCGCAATCATCGAAGTTCAGGTCCGATGACGGGATGCCGCGAAAGCCCATGAGTTGCTCATTGGGGCCGAACGACAGGCCCGGCGTGCCTTTCTCGACCAGCACCGCGCCAATGCCCTTGGCACCGGGATCGTCCGACAGGCGGCAGTACACGACATAGGCGTCGGCATGGCCGCCGCCCGAACACCAGCGCTTGGTACCGTTGATCACGACCTTGTCGCCCCGGACCACACCCTTGGTCTTGAGATCGGTCAGCGCACTCCCGGCGTCGGGCTCGGACATCGAGACGGCAACCACCATGTCGCCGCTGCACACGGCCGGAACGATACGCTTGCGCAGCGCGTCGGAACCGAAATGCTCGATGGCGCGGACCGGCCCCACCGAAGATTCAAAGATCGGGAATCCTACTGCCGAGGAGATCTTGCCGAATTCTTCCAGAACGATCAGCGCCTCGATGTTGCCGAGGCCTAGTCCGCCCAGATCGCTGGACACGTTGATGCCCAGAAAGCCCAGGTCGGCATAGCGCTTGACCAGTTCGCGGCTGGGCGGACGGTTTTCGCGTTCGAGTTCGGCGGCGATGGCCGGCAGTTCGGCACGGGCGAATTCGCGGGCCGCTTCCTGCAGTTGCACCTGGTCGTCAGTCAGCGTGAAGTTCATGGTCGTGGTTCTTTCAAAGCAAATGAGGCTGTTCGATCAGGTTCGCGAGCGCGGCCATGAAGCGGCCGCCGTCGGCGCCGTCGATGGCCCGGTGATCGCACGAGAGCGAGAGATTGAGGACCGGCACGATGCGAATGGCACCGGCATCGTCGATCGGTTCGGGCCGCGCCGTGCCAACCGCAAGGATCGCGCCTTGCGGCGGGTTGATGATGGCATCGAACTGCTCGACGCCAAAGCCGCCCAGGTTCGACAGCGAAAAGCTCCCGCCGGTGAATTCCTCCGGCCTCAGCTTGCCGCTGCGTGCCTTCTGGGCGAGCCCTTTCATCGCCGTACCGATCTGCGCGACAGTCATGTCGTCGGCATTGAAGACGATCGGTGTGACAAGGCCCCTCTCGGTCGCTACGGCGACCGAGATGTCGGATGCGGCATAGCGGTGGATGTCGTTGCCATGGACCTGAATGTTGACCGCTGGCACTTCCATCAAAGCTAGCGCGCAGGCCCTGATCAGGTAATCGTTGACGCTCGGCCTCTCGCCTTCAACCCCGGCACGCATGGCAAGCAGCCGGTCAGCACGGACCCGACGCCGCACGTAAAAGTGCGGGATCTGCTGCTTGGATTCGCTCAGACGCCGCGCGATGGTGCGCCGCATCGACGACATCGGGGCAACGTCGAACCGGTCTCCTGAAACCGAAACGACCTGCGGTTGAGGTTGCCGCCTTGGCGCAGGCTGCGGCACAGCTTCGGCCGTCGGCGTATCCTGCTTGGGCAGAGCGGCCAGCACATCTGCCTTGCGCACGCGCCCGCGCGGCCCCGATCCGGCAAGGGACGAAAGATCGACACCTTCATTCGCGGCGATCCGCCGGGCGACCGGCGTGGCGAAGGCATCGCCTTCGGGCGTTGGCGGCAACACGCCGACAAGTTCGGGATTCGCTTCGGGTCTTGCCACCTGGTGGACGTCCTGCGCGGAGATTTTCCCGCCCCGGCCCGAACCGGAAATGACGGTCACATCGACACCCAGCCGCTCCGCCTCCTCGCGAGCCTTGGGAGTGATGGCAATGCCCTCGGGCACCGTGACTCTGGCTGGCGCCGCCTCTTCGCGCGGCGGTGCCGGAGCAGGCGATGCGACACCATCGTCATCCGGCCCGAAGCCGGATTCCGAAGGCGTAAAGCCCGAGATCAGCGCGTCGACTTCTTCGGCCGTCGCCTCGCCCCCATCCGAAAGGACGGCGAGCAACGCACCGACCGGATAAGTCTGGCCCGGCTCGGCCATGATCCGCACGAAGCGGCCGTCGCGTTCGGCTTCGACTTCGTTGGTGATCTTGTCGGTTTCGATGAGCGTCAGGACCGTGCCGCGGACGAAGGGCTCATTCTCGCCCACCATCCATTCGGCAATCGTACCTTCTGCCATCTCGATACCCCACTTGGGCATGGTGAAAGGCGTAAGTTTCGCCATGACCGGCCCTCCTAGCGGAATGCGAGGACGCGGCGCACGGCATCCTCGATCTTCTGCGGGGAAGGCACCCAGGCGCGCTCGAGGTTGCGGGCAAACGGGATCGGGCTGTGCGGCGCGGTGACCATCGCCGGCGGCGCCTTGAGACTGGTGAAGGCCCGCTCGGACACCATCGCGGCAATGTCTGCGGCCAGGCTGCAGCGCGGCGGGCTTTCATCGACGACGACAAGACGCCCGGTCTGTTCCACCGATTCCAGGATCGCATCCTCGTCGAGCGGGCTGGTCGTGCGCAAGTCGAGCAGGTCCATGCCAATTCCATCGGCACCCAGCTTGTCGGCCGCCTTTTCCGAAAAGCTCACCATGCGCCCGCAGGCGACCACGGTGACATCCCCGCCTTCGCGCACGACGCGCGCCTCGCCGAAACGCTGGCGAAAATCGCCATCAGGCACTTCACCCTTCACGCCATAGAGCGTCTTGTGCTCGAAGAACATGACCGGATCGTCGCCGCGCAGCGCTTCGGTCAGCAGGCCCTTGGCATCCGCCGGGGTCGTCGGCAGGACGACCTTGAGGCCCGGCATCGAGGTCAACATCGCATAGACCGACTGGCTGTGTTGCGCTGCTGTCTGCATGCCGGCGCCGTAGACCAGCCGCACGACGGCGGGGCACTTGGTCTTGCCTCCGAACATGTAGCGGAACTTGGCCATCTGGTTCCAGATCTGGTCGAGGCTGACGCCCACGAAATCGGCGAACATCAGTTCGGCAACCGGCCGCTTGCCCGAAAGCGCCGCGCCTGCCGCCGCGCCGATGATCGCGCTTTCCGAAATCGGCGTATCGATCACGCGTTCAGGGCCGAATTTCTCCCAAAGACCCGGGCTGGTACCCCAGATGCCGCCAATCGCCTCGGGACCGCCGGCGGTGCCGTTACCGCCCACGACGTCCTCGCCCAGAACGATGATGTCCTCGTCTCGCTCCATTTCGGCGTGGAGCGTACTGACGATGGCCTCGCGGATATTCATGACTGCCATGACGAGGCTCCCTCAGTAGTATTCGACATAGACGTCGTCGGCGACGCCTGCGGGATCGGGCAGATCGTCGGCCCGGGCCTCGGCTACGGCCTCGTCGATCAACGCTTCGACTTCGCTGTCGATGGCATCGAGCTCATCCGCCGAAAGGAGCACGGCCTCGGTCACCCGCGCGCGGAAAGCCTTCAGGCAATCTCGCTCCTCGCGCAGACGGTCGAGTTCGCCCTTGCCGCGATAGCGCTGGGGATCGCCCTCGAAGTGGCCATAGAAACGCTCGGTGTCGAGCTCGATGGCGGCCGGACCGTTGCCCGCCCGGACATATTCGAGCAGCTGTGCAAAAGTGGAATAAGTATCGAAGTAGTCGCAGCCATTGGCCCGCCACGCCTTCATGCCGAAGCCCTCGGCACGACTGGCGATATCGTTCGACGTACCGACCGCGTAGGCATCGCCGGTGTGCTCAGAATAGTGGTTGTTCTCGAAAACGAAGATGGCCGGGACCTTGGTTACGACCGCGAGGTTCATCGCCTCGAAGGTGGTGCCCTGATTACAGGCGCCGTCACCCGAAAAGGCGATGCCGACCCGTCCCTTGCCCTGCAGGCGCGCGGCAATCGCCGCGCCGACCGCCTGCGGGGCACCGCCGCCGACGATACCGTTGGCACCCAGCATGCCCACTTCAAGGTCGGCAATGTGCATCGAGCCGCCACGGCCCTTGCACAGCCCGCCGGCCTTTCCGTAGATCTCCTTCATCATGCCCTTCACGTCGCAGCCCTTGGCGATGCAATGACCATGGCCGCGGTGCGTCGAGACGATCTTGTCGTCCACGGTAAGCTGGTCGCAGATGCCCACGGCAACTGCCTCCTGCCCGGCATAGAGATGGGTGAAGCCGGCAATCTCGCCGGTCTTGATTTCGTCGTGCAGGCGTTCCTCGAACGCGCGGATCGTCTTCATCCGGCGATAGGCACCGAGCAGTTCGTCGCGATTGAATTGCATGCCCTCTCCCCGGCAAATGCGTGTGGCTAGATATCGCCCGGCTGCTTTTTCCCGGGTCCGTAGATGTAATCGTCGAGTGCGGAGTGAAAGTGCCTGATCCGCAGTTCCTGGTCCCCGATCCAGAGTCCCGGAAAATGATCTGACTGCATGCCCTGCTGCACAGTCGGCAGGTTGAAGGCATCCTGATCGAGCACCTGCCCGATTGTCTTGTCACCGTGACGGAAGCGCTGGTGGCGCACGCGCTCGGGCCATTCCTCGCCTTCGGGAACGAGCTCGAACATCCAGATGTCGTAATACATCTTGTTCGGGTCGCTCGCGTGCGGACGCTGGCGGAACAGCATGATATCGTCGGCATGCACATTGACCGAGATGTTCGGGAATATCAGGTAGTGATAATCGTCGGTCAGCTGATCGTCGTTGAGTTCGGAATAGTCCTTGCCCTGCTCGGCCCCGTGTTCACGCTTGAACAACTGGACGTCACGGCGAATATCGCTGACGCGACCTTCATATTCGGCCGGGTCCATGCCGGCATTGACCATGATCTCGTGAATGGCCGGCGGGATCTGGCTGGGCATGGCGACGCGCGGACTGATGGCCGCGAACGGGATCAGATAGCGGCTGTGCTTGCCATAGCAGTCGATCTGGACGTTGATGTCATCGAGATACCACTTCAGCTGCGGGTGAATGCCCTGCACGTGATAGGTCTCGTTGAAGGCATCGACCGATGTCTTCCAGTTGCAGTCCCATTCCACGGTTATGTCGCGTTTCCACGCCATGCGCTCGGGATGATAGGGCTCCAGATGCTGACGCATCGGCGCGATGAAATCGTCGAACGGCTCTACCTCGGGATCGAGCGAGAACCACACGAAGCTGTTCCATTCCACGCAGGGCAGCGGCGTGGCCGTCATTCCGGGAGGGCCGCCCTGGAAGAAGGTGCATATGTCCGGAATGTGCTCGAGCTTGCCGTCGAGACCGTAAGTCCAGTGATGGTACATGCACTTGAAATTCTCGGCATTGCCGCGCCCTTCGGGACGCAGGCGATTGCCGCGATGCAGGCAGACATTGGGGAAGCATCGCACCGATCCGTCGACCTGACGCACGATGAGCACCGATTCCTTCCCGATGTCGGTGCAGATGTAGTCACCCGGCTCCCTGATATCGTCCGAGCGGCCGCCAAGGAGCCAGACCTTGGTCCAGACCCGTTCCCATTCGAGTTTCATGAACTCGGGAGAATAGTAACGTTCGGCCGGGATCAGCGCGGTACCCAGCTCCGGATCGGGTGCCTTTTCGACCGGGGTTCCGTTGCCGGTGGTCTCCGGGTCGACACGCGGCACATCGACGACGCGTTTCACGTCCATCGCTGCCGCGTCCCATCCCATGACATGCCGTTTCATCAGAAGTGCGTCCGGTTGGTATAGCCCCCGTCGACAACGAGGTGCGATCCGTTGCACCAGCTCGCCGCCTCGCTGGCGAGGAAGACGATGGCCTTGGCCACTTCGTCGGGCCGACCGAGGCGCCCCATGGGCTGCTGGCGAAGCTGGGCATTGTAGAATTTCTCCATCGTGCCCTTGATCATGTCCCAGTTGCCGCCTTCGAACTCGATCGGCCCGGGGGAAACGACGTTGACGCGAATGCCGTCCTTTCCGTGGAACAGAGCGAGCTGCTTGCCCCAGGTGACCAGGCTGGCCTTGAGAGCGTTGTAGGGTTGCGGCCCGCCCATCGCTTCGAGCACGGAGGTCGTCGCAATCAGGACGATCGACCCCTTGCCCTGCTCGGTCATCGTCGGCACGACGCCTTCGACTGCGCGCACGGCGCCCATCAGGTCCAGTTCGAAAGCATTGTACCAGTACTTCTCGGTGCCCATGCCGCTGCCGGCCGAAGTGAAGGGCACCAGGATGTCAACGCCATCGAGCTCTTCGATCGCCCATTCGATCCAGGCCTTGTACTCGTCCGGCTGCCTGGCATTCGCCGGCTTGCCAACCACGCGGGTGCCGTACTTGCTCAGTTCGGCGACGGCGTCCTTGACGCTGTCTTCGCTGCGCGCGGTCAGCGCAATGTCGCAGCCTTCACGTGCGAGAACTTCCGCGACGGCATAGCCGATGCCGCGTGCGGCCCCCACGAGGATCGCTTTCTTGCCTGCCAATCCCAGATCCATCTCACCTCGTCCTTGTCGTTTCCCGGGTCGCGACTTTCTTGCCCTGCGACCGCCTTGCATTTTCATCCCAAGCCTAAAACCTTCGGCCCGCCCTGCGCAATAAAAAAGACAGTCACGACTGCTTTTTATAGTTTAGCGCAAAGGCATCATGCTGCCTGCAATTCGGCAATGAGATCCTCGCGCAGGCGGAACTTCTGGATCTTCGAAGTCGACATCGGCCATTCCTCGACGAAGCGGACATGGCGGGGCACCTTGAAGCCGGCAATGCGGCCTTTGCAGTGTTCGATCAGTTCCTGCTCGCTGACGCTTTCGCCTTGCGCCAGTTCAACGAAGGCAGCGGGCACTTCGACATAACGTTCGTCTGGAAGACCGACGACTTGCGCCAGCTTCACCGCGGGATGGGTCTGCAGCATGGCCTCGATCTCGGCCGCTGCGACATTCTCGCCGCCGACCTTGAGCATGTCCTTCAGCCGGCCATGGAACATCACGTTGCCATCGGCATCGATCGAGCCGATGTCACCGGTATGGAACCAGCCATCGCGGATCGCCTCAGCGGTCTTTTCCGGGGCATTGTAATAGCCCTTGAGCACGTTGGGACCGCCCAGCACGATCTCGCCACGCTCGTCCGGTCCGCAATCGACACCGGTTTCGGGATCGACGATCCGCACCTTCCATTCATCCAGCGGTACGCCGCACCGCCCGGTGCGGACTTCATAGCTGTCGGAGAGACGGCTGGTCGAAACCGTACCGGCCGCCTCGGTGAGGCCATAAGTACCTACCTGGATCGTGTGCGGCATCGCTTCGGCGACGGCGAGCTTGATCCATTCGGGCTGGACCGCGAAGTTCGAATTCATGACGCGCAAGCGCGAAAGGTCCGTCCGTTCGAAACTCGGGTGCGTGATCAGGCCCTGCATGATCGTCACGAAACTGGGGTAGGCGATAGTTGCCCCCTCTCGGCCCAGCATCTCCAGTCCGACGCCGGCATCGAAATGGGGAATGGTCATGTAGGCACCGCCCAGATCCAGGATCATCGTCATCGGCAGGATGCCCGCAATGTGGAAGATCGGCAGCGGAGACCAGACCTTGTCCTGCGAAGTGCACTCGTAACGCACGCCAAGGTTGCGGCTGTTCGCCACTTGCGCCCGGTGACTGATCATCGCGCCCTTGGGGTTGGCGGTCGTTCCCGATGTGTAGAGGATCATCGAGGTATCGCCGGGCTGCACGGCATCGATGCGCGCATCGATCTCGCGTTCGGCCACCGCTTCGCCTGCCCCCAGCGCAGCCTTGGCAGGAACGAGATAAGACGCGCAGTTGTCATCCAGACAGACCACGTTGCGCAGGCGAGGCGCCTCAGCAAGGGAAAGGTGCCAGGGGTCCTTCTGCTCGACGAGCGAAGGCATCGCTGCCTGAAGCCGGCAACCGAAATCAAGGTTTTCGGCAACCTTGCCGGTGGTGATCACTGTCACGAGATCGGCATTGTCCACCACATAGCCCAGCTCGCTGGCCTGGTAACGCGCATTGACCGGCACCGCGACGGCCCCGGCCATGGTGATCCCGTAGAATGCCGTGATGAAATCGACGCAGGTGGGCAGGAGAATGCCGACGTGTTCGCCGGGCTTCACACCCATCGCCACCAGCGCCCTGGCCCAATCGCGCGCAGCCCTGTTCAACTCTGCGTAGCTCAGCCGCCTGTCGGGGAACACGATCGCATCGCTTTTGGAATGACGCTCCGCCGAAGCACGGATCATCGCACCCATTGTCAGGATCGGCTTTCCATCGCCCATCGCCTGTTCTCCCAATCTTTTTTTTGCCCGCGATGCGCCCGTCGATCGACGAGTCAGGCCGGGGCTGTTCATTTGCAGCGAGCTTACCAAGGCAAATGGAAAATACAATCATTCATGTCTGTTTTAATTTTAGAAGTGCGGCGCGTTCCGGAGAGGCGATTTCCGCCAGCAGCGCAGGTCTCTGGCGACTCGCCGTGCTTGCGCTCAATATTGCATTGGGATTACAGGGCCTGTCCAAACAGATAGCCGCAGCCTTTCGCGGCTCGATACTATCAGGCGAATCACATGGCCCTCTCGCGCACCAAGTCGACCCGCACCGCCAAGGCAGCACCGAGCCGCAACACCGGCGGCACGCTGCAGGCCGCCAAGGCCGCACAGACGCGCAGCCGGTTGATCGAGGCTACGATCCGCTGCCTGGTCAAGTACGGCTATGCGAATACGACGACCCCGCGCGTTGCGCAGGAGGCGGGACTGTCGCGCGGTGCGATGATGCACCATTTCGAAAACGGCGCAGCCCTGATCAAGGCCACGATCATCGAGTTGCACGAGCGCCGACTGCGCGCCTTTCGCCGCGCCGCGGAAAAGCCCGAACACGATGTCGACAACCTGACCGAGACTTACTGGGCACAGGTTCAGAAGCCCGGTTTCATCGCCTTCCACGAACTGGCCGTTGCCGCGCGCACCGACAAGGAGCTGTCCGACATCCTGGTGCCGCTGCAGGAGGAATTCCGGGACCGCTTCAATGATCAGGCACAGGCGCTCTTCCCCGAGTGGCGCAGTTCGCCCGAAAAGTTCGACCTGGCCATGAACCTTTCGCAGACGATTCTCGAAGGCATGTCCATTGCGGTCCAGACAGGCGCGATGTCGTCCGAGAAGGTTCCGGCGATGCTGCACCACTTGGAAAACCAGATTCGCGAGCTCATGCCGCGCGAACAGTCCTGAGCACAAACATCGCGGGCTTGTGCGCCTCGACAGAAGCCCGATAACCTTAAAAACAATCTTGTTTGTCTTTTTGGTGCTCTGGCGTTACGTTGCTTTCCGGCAGAGGGAACAAACGGCGCAGTCCGGCCCTTGCCGTTGATAAGCAAGGACAAACGAATTGAGCGCCCCAAAGACCTTCGAACCCAAGATCTTCCGGCCCGAAGACGACGGTCCCGACCGGCCGCGCCGGGGCCTGGACGACGAATCGCTGCGCACGCAGACGACGATCTACCGCGACGACCTGCTTGCCGGGCAGACCATGCTGATCACCGGAGCCGGGAGCGGCATGGGCAAGGCCGCAGCCTACCTCGCCGCAAGGCTGGGGGCTCAGGTCGCAATCTGCGGGCGTGACCCGGACAAGCTGGACACCACGGTCAAGCTGGTGCGCGAAGAGACCGGCAGCGAAGTGCTCGCCGTGCCTACGAACATTCGCGATCCGGAAGCGGTCGAGGCGCTGATCGACAAGGTGCACGGCCACTTCGGCGGCATCGACACCATCGTCAACAATGCCGGCGGGCAATTCCCGCAGGACGCCATCGACTTTTCCCGCAAGGGCTGGCTGGCCGTCATCGACACCAATCTCAACGGCACCTGGTGGATGATGCAGGAAGCCGCCAAGCGCTGGCGCGAGATCGGCAAGCCGGGCAACATCATCAACATCGTCGCCAACGTCGAGCGCGGCATGCCGCAGGCAGCGCACACCTGCGCCGCGCGGGCCGGGGTGATCTACCTGTCCAAGACGCTGGCGACCGAATGGTCGCGCTGGAACATTCGCGTGAACTGCATCGGTCCCGGCGTGATCGAAACCGAAGGCTTCCGCATGTACCCGGAAGAGGCGCTCGCCCGCTTCCACAAGGCCAACCCGATGAAGATGCGCGGCAATGCCTGGGACGTGGCCGAAGCTATTGCCTATCTTTCTTCGCCTGCCGCCCGTTTCATCAATGGCGACCTGCTGATCATCGACGGCGGACAGGCGCAATGGGGTGTCATCTGGCCGGCCGGGATGCCGGACTATTTCAGCGAAGACGGCGCGGCCTGAAGCGCCGCCAAACCGTCAAAGAAACGAACATAGACGAAACGGGAGAAAAGGATGGGCCGGGTAGAAGGCAAAGTCGCGCTGGTCACCGGCGGCGGATCGGGACTGGGCGCTGCGGATTGCGAAGCCCTGGCGCGCGAAGGCGCAACCGTGGTGGTCACCGACGTTAAGCTTGAGCCCGCGCTGGCCGTGGCCGACCGGATCGGAAACGGCGCACTCGCGATGGCGCTCGACGTTTCCGACGAAGCTCAATGGATCGCGGTCATGCAGGAAATCGAGGCGCGCTTCGGTCGGCTCGACGTGCTCGTCAACAATGCTGGCGTCGTGCTCAATGCCGATGTCGAGGACACGACCCTGGAGCAGTACCGCTGGGTCAACGCGATCATGTCCGACGGTGTGTTCCTTGGCTGCAAGCATGCAATCCCGCTGATGAACCGCAACGACGGCGGTTCGATCATCAACATGAGTTCGACCGGCGCCCTGCTCGGCTATCCCATCTTTTTCGCCTATTCCGCCGCCAAGGGCGCAGTGCGGGCGATGACCAAGTCGATTGCGGTCATGTGCCAGGAAAAGGGCTACAAGATCCGCTGCAATTCAGTCCACCCCGGCGCGATCGAGACACCGATGGTGCAGACCGCTGAAGGCCGCGCGCCGCAGGAGGTGGCCGAAGGCGTATTGCCCCCGGGAACGCCGGGTCACCCCAAGGACGTCGCCGCCCTCGTTCTGTTCCTGGCCTCGGATGAATCGCGCTTCATCAACGGCGCAGAAATGGTCATCGACAACGGCGTGACAATCCGCCCGTTCTGATCCGACCCCAAGAAATTCGTCGCTGCGAACTTCCTTGGGGCGGTTCACAGCGACGACGGGAAGTGCGCAAGGCTGGTCTCCAAGCCCTCGCTTCTAGTTTTCCATCCAGCGATCCAGTTCCTTGTGGAAGTGGCGCAGGCGCGCTTCCTGTTCGCACCAGAGCGGACCGCGAAATCCCCGTGAGCGCGCGCCCTTCTGGACGATCGGCAGCAGGTCCGAGTCCTGGTCCAGCACTTCACCCATCCCCGGCGGCTCGCCAAGGCCGGTATGCACGACTTCGGGCCGCGTCGCGCCGGTCACGTCGACGTCCTCGCCCAGCCCCATCCAGCCCGGGGCCCCGTAACCGGGCGCATCGACATGGCGGTACATGATCGTGGTGTCGTAGGTGAACTGTTCCGGATCGCTTTCGTGCGGCTTGAAGCGATGGAGAAAGACCGCCTCGGGGTGGCAGCCGATCTGCATGTTGGGGAAGATCCCGAAGATGGTGCTGTCGGTCAGCTGCGCATCGGAGAAGTGCGAGTAGTCGAGTCCGATCTTCGCGGCCCGCTCGCGTTTGGCACGGGCTACGGCCTCACGGCTTTCCATCGCCGTGCCCGAGAAGCTTTCCGGATCGATACCGGCGTCTGCCAGCAGCATGGCTATGCCCGGATTGATGCCCTCCTGATCGGGAAAGTGCGAATTGGGCTGCGCCATCGGCACGAACTGGCGGCTGAGGCCACCGGGGAACAGGTCGATATGGGTGCGATCGTCGATCACGCCCATCGTCTGCGGGTGGATCGCATGGAGATGATAGCTCTCGTAGAAAGCATCGATCCCGCCCTTCCAGTTCGCCGCCCAGTCCGACCGGCGATGCTGGACGACATGCATCAGGTCGATCCGATAGGTTTCCAGCATCGGCAGCAGGGGGCCCAGATACGCCCTCAGCGGCGGCACGTCATCCGACATCGAGATGAACACCAGCCCTACCGCTTCCTCTGCGCGCACCGTCGAAAGGTCGGTGCCGTGGCACAGGACTTCCGGCCGGAAAGTATCCTCATCGGTGATCTTCCGGTTCTTGCCGTCCAGGCCGAAGCGCCAGGAATGGAACGGGCAGGTAAAGCTGTCCTGACTACCCATCTCGCCCGTCACCAACTGACTGCCGCGATGAGGGCAAACGTTGTAGTGGGCGGCGACGGAACCGTCGTTCTGCCGCACCACGATGAAGCTCTCCGGGCCGATGTCGAACTTTACCCAGTCGCCCGGTTCGGGCAGGTCGCTTGCCGGTGCGGCGAGCAGCCACGTCTTGGTGAAGACCTTCTCCCATTCGCGCGCGGAGAACTCGGGCAAGGTGTAGCGGATCGGGTCTGGCCGCTCCGTGCCATTGTCGATGGCAGGGGCCGGCTTGTCGAAGGGATGCTGAGAGCCCTTGTGAACTGCCCAGCTTCTGGGGTCGTAGTTCACGCGCTCTTCTCCCCTTTCATCCGGCGATCCAGCTCGGCGTGGAAGTGGCGCAGACGGCCTTCCTGCTCGCTCCACAGGGGACCGCGAAATCCGCGCGAACGCGCACCCTTCTGGACAATCGGCAAGAGGTCGGAGTCCTGGTCGAGCACTTCGCCCAGACCCGGTGGTTCGCCAAGCCCGGTGTGCACGATCTCCGGGCGCGTGGCGCCCGTTAGATCCACATCTTCCCCCAGTCCCATCCAGGCCGGAGCACTGTACCCCGGCGCGTCGACGTGCCGATAGAGGATGCAGGTGTCGTAAGTGAACTGGTTGGGGTCACTCTCATGCGGGACGAAGCGATGGAGGAAGATCGCTTCGGGATGGCACCCGATCTGTACATTCGGAAAGAGCGAGTAGACCACGGAATCGCTGAGCTGGCTGTCGCTGAAACGTTCGTATCCAAGGCCCAGTTCCTCTGAACGCTTGCGCTTGGCCTGCTGGACGGCCTCGCGGGTCTCAGCGGCTGTGCCATGGTAGTTTTCCGGATCGATGCCGGCGTCGCGCAGCATGAGCTGGATCCCCGGGTTGACCGTCTCCTGATCGGGATAGCGCGCGGCAGGCTGGGCGAAGGGAACGAACTGGCGGGACAGGCCACCCGGCCACAAGTCGATCTGGGTGCGATCGTCCATCAGGCACTGGGTCTGCGGATGAACTGCGTGCAGGTGGTAGATTTCCGCGAAGGCATCGACGCCGCCCTTCCAGTTCGCGCCCCAGTCGGACCGGCGGTGCTGAACGACGTACATCTTGTCGATATCGTAAAGTTCAAGCTGCGGCAGGATCGGGGCAAGCCACGTCTGCAACGGCTCGATCTGCGGATCCATCGAGATAAACACGAGGCCGACCGCGACTTCGCAGCGCACCGAAGTCAGGTTGCGGTCGTGGCACAGCACTTCGGGGCGGAAGGTCTCTTCATCCGTAACCGCGACATTCTTGCCCTCAAGGTCGAACTTCCAGCTGTGGAACGGGCAGGTGAAGCGTTCGAGCGATCCGAAGTCGTTCGTCACCAGCTGGCTGCCGCGGTGCGGGCAGACATTGTAGTGCGCGCGGACCTCACCGTCGTCGCCACGCACGATGATGAAACTTTCCGGGCCGATGTCGAACTTGAAGAAGTCGCCCGCCTCGGGGATGTCGGAAGCAGGACCGGCAAGCAGCCAGCTCTTGGCGAAGACCTTGTCCCATTCCTCGCGCATGAAGTCGTGATCGAAATACCGTTCAGGCGCGGGGCGGCCGGTGCCGTTGTCGATCTGCGGCGCGCGTTCGTTGAACGGGTGGGGCGCGCCGACATGGATGTTCCAGTCGTCGAAATCGAGCTTCATCATGGTCATCCCTCTCCATTTGGGATTTGTAACGGCGTTTGACCTTGCCGTCCTGATCCTTCCCCGGTCCGTCTTCCAGTCAGTCCGAATCCGATGGGGGTAGACTTGCATTAAAAAACAGTCATGATTGTTTTGCAAGATGCTTTGCGAATTGTTCGATATTCAGCGGCACGGGAGAGACGAAAGATGAGCCTGACTTACGGAAAGACATTCCAGATCGCCTATGTCGTGCCCGATGTGGACGCGGCGATCGATCACTGGACCGGCGCGATGGGTGTCGGCCCCTTTTTCGAATTCCCCCTGCCCCTGCCCTTCGAGGAACTGGCAGTGCGCGAAGAGGCCGTTCCGCTCGACGCCGACATCTTCGGCGCGATTGCCGTGAGCTACAGCGGCGACACGATGATCGAGCTGATCCAGCCGGGCACTGCCCCCTCCACCTATCGCGAATTCCTGGAATCGGGACAAAGCGGGGTCCACCACTTCGGGACATTCGTGGACGACTACGAAGCGTGCATGGCGCGCGCGCGTGCACAAGGCGTGCCGGTCCTGCTGGAAGGACGCCTGCCGCTTTCGCGCTTTGCCTACCTCGACACCGCCCGCCCGGGTCTCAGCCCGATCATCGAGATCATCGAGCCCTATCCGGCCATGCACGAAACATTTGCCATGATCCGCGAAGCCGTCGCCACCTGGGATGGCAAGGATGCGCGGCGAGCGCTGTAACGCCGCCGAGAGCGGAAAGGGGCGGACTGGCCGGAGCGATCCGCCCCCTCGCCCCAATTTCTTGTCGGGCAGCCCTTATTGCGTAGCAGGCAGCGCGAAGGCGACGACATAGTCGCCCGGCGTCGTACCCATGTACATGTGCCCACCCGATGCGATCACCACATACTGCCGCCCCGTCTTTGACGAGACGTAAGTGATCGGTGTGGCCTGCCCGCCTGCGGGAAGCCTGCCCTTCCACAACTCGCGGCCCGTCGCCGTCTCGAAGGCGCGCACGTAGTTGTCCATGGAAGCACCGATGAAGGTAACACCGCTGACGGTGTTGACCGACCCGCCCAGGTTGAAGGCGCCCGGCACCTGAACGCCCAGGGGCGCCGTATCCTGTGAAGTCCCGAAAGTGCGTTTCCACGCAAGCTTGCGCGTCTTCAGATCGATCGCGGCAATATGGCCCCATGGCGGCGCCTCGCAGGGAATGCCAAGCGGCGAGAGCATCGGCAACAGGCTCACGCCGTAGTTCGTGCCGACCTGCGGCAGATACCCGGGCGCATGGGAATCCGTGGCGTCAGCCGGCCTGTCGCTATCGGCACCGTGTCGGAACAGGCGCACTTCCTGCGGAACGGCCGAAGAATTGACGATAATCAGCTGCCGCTGCGGATCAATGCTGACGCTGCCCCAGTTGAGTATCCCGAAAGTACCCGGCCACTGGATCGCCCCCCGCTCGGACGGCGGGGTAAAGGCCCCGACATAATCGAGCGAGCGAAAGCGTATTCGACACCACATCTGGTCCAGCGGCGTGGTGCCCCACATCCCCGCCTCGGTCAGTGGATCGGGCGCAAAGGAAGGGAAGCCGGTGACGAAAGGCTGGGTCGGCGAATAGGTCTCGCCGGGCAGCTTGCCCTTGGGCACGGCGCGCTCCTCCACGCCGACAAGCGGCTTGCCGGTCGCGCGATCGAGAATGAAGATGTCGCCGCGCTTGGTCGGTGCGGCCAGCGCCGGGACCGTGCGATTGCCGACCGGGAAATCGAACAACACCGGTTGGGCGGGCACGTCGTAGTCCCACAAGTCATGATGCACGGTCTGGAAATGCCAGCGCACCGTGCCGGTCGCCGCATCGAGCGCGACGATAGAACTGGCATAGCGCTCGAGCATCGGCGTGCGATGGGTGCCGACATGGTCAGGCGTGGCGTTGCCGGTTGGCAGGTAGACGAGACCGAGCTTCGGATCGGCGCTGAACACGCTCCATGCATTGGCCGAACCGCGCGTCCAACTCTGGCCATGGCCGGGCCTTGGCGCATCGTCGGGTCGGCCGCTGTCCCAGGCCCATAGCAGCTTGCCGGTCTTTACGTCATAGGCGCGCACCACGCCCGATGGATCAAACTTCGAGAAGTTGTCGCGCACATAGGATCCCAGGATCGCGGTATTCCCCACGATCGCGGGCGGCGAAGTCGTATAGGACATGAGCGGGTCGATTGGTCCCATGCCGGCATCGAGATCGACGCTGCCGTCCTTCCCGAAGTCGGCGCAAGGCTTGCCGGTCAGGGCATCGCTCGCCAGCAGTCGGCCGTCGAGAGTCGCACTGATCACGCGCTTGGCGCATGAACCGGCCGCGGCAGGATCGCTGTGATAGGAAACGCCCCGGCAGTTGAACATCTGCGCATTGGCAGGATTCGCCTGGGGATCGCGCATCCACAGCTGCTTGCCGGTATCGGCATCGAGCGCAAAGACCTTGCCCGTCGGCGAGCAGAAGTAGAGCCGGTCCCCGACCATCAGCGGGGTCGCCATGAACGAGATCGGCGCCTTGATTTCGGGCCGCTTCTCGAGCGTATCGCCCGTCTCGAACGACCAGACCTTTTCCAGCTTCGGCGCATTTCCCGGCGTGATCTGCCCCGCAAGCGAATGACGCGTGCCCGAGGCGTTGCCGCCGTAGGCCGTCCATTGCGTTGCCGCCGGATCCACGGCAGGCACCGGCAAGGCCTGGGCCTGCCGTCCCGCTCCGACCAGATAGACAGGGACATTGGCGTAAGTAACGACAAGCAAGAGAACGCACAGCAGACCCGCGATGCCGGGGAGAAAGCGCGTGGCCGTGTCCCCGGCCCGGGTCAGCGTCCGGCGTACCGCCGGCAGGGCCAGAACCAGCGCGATCACTGCGGGCCCGGCAAGGCGCGGCAGAAGTTGCCAGAAGGCGCCGCCCACTTCCCACAGCGCCCAGCCCAGCGTTGCCAGCAGCATCGCGGCATAGAGCCACAGGCCCCGGCGATCCGCACGCCAGATCAGTCCCGCCGAGACAAGGCAGGCAAGCCCCGCAAGCAGATAGTAGAGAGAACCGCCCAGCATGAGGAGGCGCAGCCCCCCGCCGGCCAGAACCAGACCGACGATTGCCAGAAACCCGCCGACCAACCATCGCGGCCAGCGCGGCGAACCGTTCGCTTGCGCCATCTTCATGCTCTCCCGTACCCTTATAGTCCTGTCACCGGTCCATGGCCGGCACCTCTCGACCGGCGCGGGAGATCAGCCGGTTTCGATCACTGCAATCGGCGCGCGAACGTCCACCGTTTCGCCTTCCCGGGCAACGATTTCCAGCAGCGTGCCGGAAACCGGCGAAGGCACTTCGACCGTCGTCTTGGCCGCTTCGACTTCGACGAGGCTCTCGCCCTCTTCGACCTTGTCTCCGGGGCCCTTGAGCCATTTGACGATTTCGCCGTCCTGCATTCCCATGCCGTATTGCGGAAGAACGACCGTATATTGCGCCATGCGTATTCCTCCTCAGGCTGGAACGGGTGCGACCGCGCCGACGAGCCTGCGCGCGGCGTCGACGATGCGCTCGACCGAGGGATAGAGCGGCTTTTCGATGTGCGGACTGAACGGCAGGTGCGTGTCCGGCGTCGTTACGCGCACGACCGGCGCGCGCAGGGCGTGGAATGCGTGTTCCACGATCGTTGCCGATATCTCGCTGGCCGCGCTGCAGGTCATGTGCGCGGGATCGACGCAGATCGCGCGGCCCGTCTTGCGTACCGACTGCAGGATCAGGTCGCGGTCGAGCGGAGCCAGCGTGCGCGGATCGACAACTTCGATCGAGATGCCTTCCCTGGCCAATTGCTCGGCGGCCCTGAGAGCCACGTTGACACCGCCCGCAACACCAATGACGCTAATGTCGGTACCTTCGCGCTTGATGTCGCCCTTGCCCAGCGGAATCACGAAATCGGGATCGTCGGGAAGCTCGGACTTGTTCATCCAGCAGGTCGAGTCCTCGAAGCTGAGGACGGGATTGTCATCGCGTACGGCGCCCTTGAGCAGGCCCTTCATGTCATAGGCATTGGACGGGGCGATGATCTTGAGGCCCGGCATGTTCATGAACATGGAATAGGGGCGGTCGGAGTGCTGCGCCGCGTTGGAATTACCGTAAAAGAGGCACGACCGCAGCACCAGTGGAAGGCGCGCCTGCCCGCCGTAGATGTAGCGTGACTTGGCGATGATCGAGCAGATCTGGTCCATCGCCGGAAACAGGAACGATGAAATCGTGGCATCGACGATGGGCCGCATGCCGACCATCGCCGCGCCGCCGGCCGCGCCAATGAAGCCGTTTTCCGAGATCGGCGTATCGCGCACGCGCTCCTCGCCGAACAGGTCGACGAAGCCGGTCGTGGTGCCGAAGACATTGCAGCGAATATCCTCGCCCATCATGAAGACGCGCTCGTCGCGCTGCATTTCCTCCATCTGGGCCTGCCGGATCGCGTCGAGATAGGTTGCCTTTGCCATGTTGCTCTCCTTCTCAGGCGTGGGCCCGGACGTCGTCGGGAATGGGAAGACGCTCGACCAGGACATGGTCGAAGGCTTCCTCGAATTCGGGATAGGCGCTTTCGCGTGCGAAGCTCAGGGCATCTGCCACTTCTCCGGCGACCGCCTTGTCGATGGCGTCGAGATCGGCTGCTGACACTCCGGCCGCTTCCAGCCGCGCCCGGTAAAGCGTGATCGGATCGCGGCCGAGCCACTCGTCGTGCTCCGGTCCACGCGGGGTCAGTTCGCGGCCCATGTTTACGGCATGGTCGCCATAGCGATAGGTCTTCGTCTCTATCAGCGTCGGCCCCAGCCCTGCGCGGGCGCGATCGACGGCCTCGCGCACCGCATCTTCCACCGCATCGACGTCCTGCCCGTCGACGATCACGCCCGGAATGCCATAGCCCCTGGCGCGATCCGCGACATTTTCTCCGGCAACTGCATGGGCGGTCGGCGTGGACATGCCGAAGCGGTTGTTCTCGCACACGAAGATCGCGGGGAGCTTCCACACGGCGGCCAGGTTCATGCCTTCATGGACCGCACCTTCGCTGGAGGCACCATCGCCGAAGAAGCACAGCGCCACGCGGTCCAGCCCCTGCAGCTTGGCCCCCAGTGCCGCGCCTGCGGCAACGGGAGCGCCCGAGCCGACGATGCTCGTCTCACCAAGACTGCCCATCGCGAAATCGGACAGGTGCATCGAGCCACCCTTGCCCCTGCAAACACCGGTCGCCTTGCCGAGCAGTTCGGCCATGAGCGGGCGCAGGGCCGCGCCCTTGGCGATCGGGTGACCGTGACTGCGGTGATTGCCGACCATGTAGTCGTCATCGCGCAGCGCCATGCAGGCGCCGACGCCGGAAGCTTCCATCCCGGCGTAAGTATGCAGGGCGCCCGGGATCTCGCCCTGGGCATGGATGGCTTCCGCCTTCGCCTCGAACTGGCGAATGCGCTGCATCCGCCGGTACTTTTCGATCTTGCGGTCGTTATCGCCTGCAATGCTCATGTTATCGTTCCTCTCTCAAACAGCACCGGCAGGCTGCGCCATGGCGCGGTCCGCGGCTTGGGCCACGATCAGTTCGAGTGGGGCCTGGTACATCGATTCAGGCCCGTCATTCGTGATCGCGTAGACGTTTTCCATGTGGCAGGGGCCGAGCTTCGCGCCGAAGTAGAGACTGTCGAGCGAGATCAGCATGTCCTCTTCGAGGACGAAGCCCTCCTTGACCCCGGCAAGGCCCGCGGAAGGATAGGGCAACGGGATTTCCAGCGGCATGAGGCCGATCCCATGCGCCACGACCAGCAGCTTCTCAGGCGTGGCGACACCCTTGGACTTCAAGTGTTCATACCCGATTTGCGGCAGGCTGGCGGTGCTGACGCCCGGGCGCAGCTGTTCCACCATCATCAGGAAGGCATCCCGCAGGATATCGTGCTGCCGCCGGTATTCGGCGCTCGGTTCGCCGATGACGGCGGTGCGGTTGATGTCGACCCAGAAGCCATCGTGGATACCCTGGGTCTCGAGGATGACGATGTCGCCCCGCCGCAGGGCCCGATTGCCCTGAGTACGAAAAAGATCCGGGATGAAGTCATCCTGCTCGTAGGCACCGCCGAAGAGCATGGCGCCTTCGTCGACGGGGATGACTTCGTGGCGGACCATGAAATCGCAGATGCGTGCCTGAACGTCGCTCCAGTCCGCCCCTTCGTGCAGCAAAGAGCCGGCATGGGCGATGATCGCGTCGGCAATCCTGCCCACCTTGCGATAGCGCGCCAGTTCCTCGCCCGTCTTGACCACCCGCACGCGGATCATGAAGTCGAGTGCGTCCGAATATTCATGCTTCAGCCGAGACCGCAGCTTTTCCGACACGCGCGGTTCGTCGAAGCCGATCGCCTTTCCGGCCATGCCGTGATCGACCAGCGCCGAAGCGATCGCAGCCACGATGTCGCTCTGGCACTCTCCGGCAATCGCCCCGGACAGCGCCATCGCGTCCTGCGCCAGTTGTCCGCCCTTGCGATCGGGATCGATGTAGCGGCTCACTTCGCAGAAGTTGAGCATCTCGAACGTGCGGACTTCCCCGAAGGTGCAGCGTTCTTCCTGCCGGTTGAGCACGGCAACGATGCCCAGGTTCGCCTCGGGAATGACCAGCGTGAGCGGCTTGGCCGGATCGGCGTAGACGATCGCGGCAGCCACCGGCTCCATCTGGCCCCAGCGTTCGAGGACCGAGTGGTAGCCCGTGGCATAGCGGACGTCATGGGGGTGACTGAGCACGACAGCGGCCAGCCCTTCCCCGGCAAGCATGGCGCGCAGGCGATCCGCGCGCGGATTGGACGGGCTGGTCATGCCGCTTCTTCCATTCCTTCGTTGGCAATGTTGGAGCGGGCCGCGCCGCTGACGACATCGCGCAGGAACTCGTGATTGAGGATGAAGCGGATCTCGCCGTTCTCTTCTGTGAAGGCCACCGCGCCGTGGCCCATGAACAGGTATTCGGTCACTTCCTCGCAGCGCGCTTCGCTGTGGCGGGAGCCTATCGGCTCGTATCCGTAGGTCCCTGCCGGTGCCGAGCCGACATCGTAGATGAGCTCACCCTTGGTGACGAAGTACTGGCCGTGGCCCAGATGCCAGTGCGGCGCGAAAGTCGCGCCCGGTTCCATGTGTACCCAGAGCACCCAGTCGCCGGTTTCCTCGCTGTAGCGCAGCAACCGGATCGTCGTGCCCGTGCCAAGTTCGACTTCGCGGCAATCATTGATGTTGACGATCAAGTCACCCAGTTTTCCCGGATCATGTTCTTTCGTCATGGTCGCTCTCCTTTTTGGGTTTGTTCTGTCTTGTGTGGCTGAATCGTGCGCGTGTCCGTGCGGACAATGTTTCAGGTTCCGGCGAAAACGGGTCACTGCGCCGTGTAGCCGCCGTCCACGACGAGTTCCGAGCCATGCATATACCCCGATTCATCCGATGCGAGGAATCGCACCGCCTTGGCGATGTCGATGGGTTCGGCCATGCGGCCGATCGGATGGGCCGGGGCAAGACCTTCGGCAGCCTGTTCGACGGACTCGGCAAAACCGTTGTCGACGAAGCGCTGCAGAATGTGATCGACCATGCCCGTTTTCACGCCACTGGGATGGACACTGTTGAAGCGCACCTTGTAACCGAGAGCGGAAAATTCCATCGCGCAGGCCTTGGCGAACAGCCGCACCGCGCCCTTGGACGCGCAATAACCGGTATGCAGCGGAGAACCGATCAACCCTGCGACCGAGGAAATGACGACAATAGACGCGCCATGCGGCAATTGCTGGCCCGAGCGGCTCATAAGAGGGATGGCCGCCTTGGTGCCGAGGAACACCCCGTCGACATTCACAGCCATCTGCTTGCGCCACTGTTCGAGCGAAGTGTTCTCCAGTTTCTCGACCACGACGATGCCCGCGATATGGACAAGGATGTCGAGCTTGCCGTGATCGCGTTCCACCGCTGCGAGGACCTGTTGCCAGGAAGCCTCGTCGGTCACGTCCAGCCGGTGATAGGCACAGGACCCGATGCCCTCGTTCCAGTCGCCACCATCCTCGGGCAGGTCCGCGCCGATCACCGTAGCGCCCGCCGCGCCCAGAGCACGGCTGGTCTCCTTGCCGATCCCCCCGGTGCAGCCGGTAACCAGGGCAATGCGTCCTTCAAGCGATCCGATCATGCAGTCTCTCCCATAACTGGTGCATCTCCAAGCAGCTCGAAGCTGCGAATGTCGGCCTCCCCGTCGACGCAGGACCAGCCCTCGTCCGCCATCGCGACGTGGTAAGGACGCTTGGCGTGGTCCTTCCACGCCCGGTGGCTGGTAAAGATCTCGGTAAAGGCGAAGGCATTGGGCTCCGCTTCGGAGCGCATGACCTGAAACAGCAGGGTCTCCGGCTCGTTCGCACGCACATCCTTCTGCAGCTGGGTAATCAGCTCGATGAAGCGCTCCGTCTTGTCCGGCTTGGTGCGGACATGCATGATGACGCCAATCATGGGAGAGACCTTTCTGTATGTGGGGGCAATTGCTGGAAGACGCTGCAAAAGCGGCGCAAGGCCCGAACCCGGAAACGGCCAGACCGCTGATCGCGCGCCTGCTCGAAGCGGCACCCGGCAATGCCGACGCGCTTACGCTGGCTGGCATCGTCGCCCAGCGCACGGGTGACGGCGATGGCGCCCTCGCCGCCTTCGCCGCGGCGCGCGATGCCGATCCCGGCGATCCGGGACGGCATCAGAACCTTGCCGTCGCGCTCAAGAACAAGGGCGCCATCGAAGAGGCGCTGGCTGCCTTCGGCGCGGCACTGAAACTGCGGCCGGGCCACGCGGCCACGATGGCCAACCTGGGTTCCTGCCTGATCGCCGCGCAGCGTTACGGTGAAGCGGTGGATACGCTCGAAACCGTGCTCAAGACCGCACCGGGCCATCCCGACGCCCTGGTCAACATGGGCGTGGCACTCTCGCGCCTCGGCCGTCACGAAGAGGCCGCGCGCCGTTACCGGCAGGCGCTGGATGCAAGGCCCGGCCACGTCGAAAGCGCGCTCAACCTCGTCGATGCGCTTGCCGCGCTCGGCCGCAGGGACGAAGCCGAAACCCTCGCCCGGCAAGTGCTGACCGCCCTGCCCGGCCATGTCCGCGCGACGAACCAGCTCGGGCTGCTGCGTGAAGCAGCCGGCGATGCCCGGGGCGCTGCCGAGGTATTTCGCGCCGGGTTCGATCCCGCTGCGCCCAACCATGCGCTGGGCGTGAACCTTGCCCGCGCGCTGATCCGCGCCGAACGCTGCGAAGAAGCGCTTAAGGTCACCGGCTTTCTGCAAAACGCCTCGCCGACGATCACCACGCCGCTCGCCCTCTCGCTCGCAGCGCTGGAAAAACTCAGCCGCGCCGAGGAGCGCGACGCGCTCATGGCGATCGACCGCTTCGTCACCGTGCACGACATCGAGGCCGTCCACGGTTTCGCCGATCTGCAGCAATTCAACGCCAAGCTCGTCCATGAGCTGCGCGATCATCCCTCGCTCACCGAAGAACCCGAAGGGCTGGTAACCCGTGGCGGGCGGCAGAGCGACGATTTGGCCAAGGCGCAAAGTCCGGCCATCGCAGCCCTGTGCGCGCTGGCGACGGCGAGGCTTGCCGACGAGCACGCGCGTCTGGCCGCCATGGCAGCCGACCATCCCTTTCTCCGCGCCCTGCCCGCAGACTGGAGCCTCACCCTGTGGGGCACGATCCTGCGGCCCGGCGGCGAAGTGGGCGCGCATATCCATGCGCCCAACTGGATTTCCGGGGTCTATTATCCCGAATACAGGGCGCCCGCCGCTTCCGGCGACGAAGGCGCCTTTGCCATCGGCACCCTCCCGCAAGAGCTTGGCGGCGGCGGTCGAATGCGCGTGATGCAGCCCCGGGCAGGCCGCATGATCCTGTTCCCCTCCTACCTCTGGCACGCCACGATGCCCTTCGGCGGCAATGAGGAGCGCATCAGCTTTGCCTTCGATCTCGTTCCGACAGGCGTCGGTCAGCCGCATCGCCTGCGATAGCGCGGGGGCAGTCCCCCGGGGCGGGAACGGGATCCACCCCGGGAGACGACCGCTGGCGCTGAGGCAAGGAGAAGCCCCCGGCACCATCGATCAGAACTTCGCCGAGCCTTCGACGCCGAAGGAACGCGGCGGCGCATAGTTCGTGAAGTTGAACAGGCCGGCGACCGAGTTGGCCGAGACGCGATAGACTTCGTCCAGCAGGTTGCGGCCGAATACGGCAATGCGATACCTGTCGCTGGGGTCGGTCCAGGCGATGCTCGCCCCGACCAGGGTCCGCGCCTCGCCCTGCGAGAAATCGGCATTGAGCGTCGTGGATTCGAATTCCGACTGGTAGTTCACATCGGCACTGAGTGCGATAGTGCCCCATTCGGCCGGCGGGAATTCGTAGCGGGCATTGCCACTGAGCGTCCACTTGGGCGCGTTGCGCAAGTGGAGATAGGACGCATCGTCATTGGTCCCATCGCCATTCACGTCGGTGAAGAACTCAAGGTACTTGGCCCGCTGCCAGCCGAGCGCGGCACCAAGCGTCAGTCCCTCTGTAGGCGCGGCCGAAGCTTCGACTTCAAGGCCGTAGACCTTGGCCTTACCCGCGTTGGTGGTGCGGGTCTCCTGTCCCGGCAGACCGGTAATCGGATCGATGAAAGGAACCACGGCGTCGCGCTGGAGATCGTTGTACTTCACGTAGAAGGCAGCAAGGTTGACGCGCAGAACGCGGTCCGCCGTTTCCGTTTTCAGGCCGAATTCGAAGCTGTCTGCGGTCTCTTCCTTGAAGGGAAGCGCGGACGTGGCGGACATCGCCTGTTCGTTGTAGCCACCCGACTTGTAGCCCTGGCTATAGGTGAAGTAATTGTTGATGCCCGGTGCGATTTCCCAGCGGTAGCCGGCACGCATGGTCGGACGATCGAACTTGGCGCTGTCGGAATACTGCGGCCAGAACCCGGTTTCGACCAGCGAGCGGCGGACCTGCGGCTGCACCGCGAAGCTCTTGTCCTCCTTGGTATACCGCGCGCCGACAAAGATCGAGAACGGATCGGCCACCTTGTATTCGGCCTCGCCGAATACCGCGTAGGAATCGACCTTGTAGTACGCGGTAGACAGGTTCGGATCGGTCAGCGCGGTCGGATCGCCGAGGAAGCGCAGGAATCCCAGGAAGCTGGTCGCATTGGCGTCCATCTTCTGGCCCCAGTACATCCCGCCGACCGTGAACTTGATGCGGTCGGAGAAGTCCGAAGAGAAGCGCGCCTCGACACTGTACTGCTTGCGCGTATCGTCGCGAGTGGAGACGAACAGGTAGGCGTTCTCGCCGGTATAGTCTGACGGCAGCGAGGATTTCACCCGGCGCCAGCCGCCGACCACGGTGATCGTGCCCGCGCCTTCAAAGCTATGCTCACCGCGCAGGTACAACCCGTCGACATCGATGCGATGCCCGCTCAGGGTGCCCGGACAGGTCGCTCCGGTGGCCGAGCCTTCGCATAGCGTCGTACCGGTATCGAACGGGCTGGCGCCGGTCGTCTGAATGCCCGGGAAGCCCACGACATCGAACAGGAAGCCCGGCGGCGTCTCGTTCACCGATGGCGGAGAATCCCCGCGATCGCGCAGGATCTCGTAAGTGGCCATGATGTTGGTATCGGCGGTCGGCTCCCACAGAAGCTTGGCACGGCCGCTGAAATACCTCGATCCGCCCCAGCGCTGGCCACGTCCAGGGACACCCTGGATACCGTCGACGTCGTTGTTCTTCGTCAGGTGGTAATAGCCGTCGCTTTCCTGGAACGAGCCGGCGGCGCGGAAGTAGAGGTTGTCGGTGAAGGGGATGTTTATCGCCGCCTTCACATCCTTGGTGTTGAAGCTTGAATAACCAAGGCGGACTTCACCGCTGAAGCCCGGTTCGGGGCGCTTGGTGATCACGTTGACGACACCGCCGACGGTATTCTTGCCGAACAGGGTGCCCTGCGGCCCGCGCAGGACTTCGATGCGGTCGATGTCGAACAGGTCGAAGAGCTGGGTCTGAACGTGCGCAAGCACGAAGTCGTCGACGACGACTGCAACGGCCGGCTCGAAAGTCAGGATGATGTCGCCGGTGGATTGGCCGCGAATGCCGATCGAGGCGGCGTTGAAACCCGGGACATTCGTGATGACCACGTTCGGCACGTCGCCGGCGAGGCCGCGAATGTCGGTGGCGAACTTGTTGTCGATGGCCGATGCGGTGAAGGCGGAAACCGCGACAGGCGTATCCTGAAGCGATTCCGAGACACGCCTTGCGGTCACGATGATTTCTTCAAGGCCGCTGGCCTTCTGCGGAGCACCCCCGCCTTCACCGGCGGCATCGGGCGCCGTCTGGGCCAGGGCTGTCGTGCTTGCCGATGCGAGCAAACCGGTAACGAGCAGTTTCAGGGCGCAATTCAGGTGTCTGTTGCCGATCATAACGTTCCCCTCATCCATCGACTGCCTTGCTGTCGCGGCAGTTCGAATCACCGCGCCGTTTTTCGTGCGGCCCCTATAAATGAGTGCACATGTTCATTTTTGTGAAGACAAAAAATACAAACATGTATGATCTTTTTCTGCCGCATCGCAACGGCAGGCAAACAAGAGGGGATTGCTTTGGGCGCACCTACGCTCCTAGAAAACGGCAGAACGGCAAAAGGAACCGCTGTGCCAGAACGCGATGCTGCAACGCAAAAACGGCCCGCGAAAAAAGTGCCATCGATTCGGCGTCGCTACACCAGTCCTGCCATGCGCGAGCGGCGAAAGCGCATTGTCGACACCGCCCACCGCATCCTTGGCGAAGGCGGAGTGACCAGCCTGACGATCCGACGCCTGTCGCTTGAGGCGGAAGTCGCGCAGCGCACGATCTATCGCCTGTTCGGAGACAAGGACGGCGTGGTGTGTGCGACCGTCGTCGATCGCATGAAGGAAGTGCGCGCGCACATTGCCCGACGCCAGCAGACCTATACGCTGGACGTCGTCTTTTCCGAGCTCGACTGGATGGTCAGCGAAATGGAACGCGACACGCTCTATGCCCGGGTTGTCGTCGGTTTCGTGTTCGCCTCGGAACAGCGGCAACTCGAAGTGCAGGAACTCACCTCGGTCGCCCATAATCGCCTCATGGCGTGGTACGCGGTGATGAAGGCACAAGGCAGGGTACGCGACGATCTCGACATCGAGCAACTCGCCCGCGAGCATGTGATGCACGAATTCCTGGTCTATCGCCGCTGGTCGCTGGGCATCTGCGAGAGCCCGCAATGCCGCCTGGAACTGCACGCCTGCTTCCTGAAAACCGCGGCACTGGTACTTCTGGGAGATGACCGCGAAGAATACCTGCGCAAACTCAGCGAGATCCAGAAGCAGCTGAACGAGTTGGCACCTCAACCAAGCGACAAATGACGCCACAAGGCGCAAACGGGAGACAACCTGAAATGACCCAGGCTGAAATGAATCTGGCAGAGCTTTTCGCGCGCGAAGCCATTCGCGAACTGCGCGTCGCCTATTCGACCGGTTTCGACACCATCGACGAAGAGGCCGTCAGACAAAACTTCGCGAGCGACATCGTCTGCGCCTATCCCGCGGCCTATGGCGGCAGCTTCGAAGGAGCCGACGCCGTGATCGACCTGTTTCGCCAGACATGGGAACATTGCCAGGGACCACTGGACACCCTGCACCTGATCGCCAACCACTCGATCACATTGACCGGCCCCGACACGGCCAAGGGGCATTGCCTGCTGCTCGACCTCATAACCCGCCAGACCGCGACCTCGCCTTTCGCCACACGCGGCGGGCATGACAATCCGCTTTTCCTGATCGGTCGCTACGACGACGAATACGTGCGCGAGAACGGTCGCTGGAAGTTCCGCAGGATCGCCCTTACAGCGCTCTGGCCCGAGCGGCACTGAGACAGCCGGGCAGCGACATCGTCTTGAACAGCGAACAGGCCCTGCTCGCCGACCTCGACAGTGCCGGGGTCGTCTTCACCGTCCACGAGCATATCGCCGTGGCGACCGTGGAGGATAGCGCCGAGGTGACCGGCCATATCCCCGGCTATCACACCAAGAACCTGTTCCTGAAAGACAAGGCAGGCCGCTACTGGCTCGTCACCATGCCGGGTGAAGAGCGCGCCGACCTCAGGTTCATCGCCTCCCGGCTGGGCGCGGGACGCTTCTCCTTCGGCAAGCCCGAGGCGATGAAGGAACTGCTGGGCGTGACCCCCGGGGCAGTCACGCCGCTCGCCGCCTTCAACGATCGGGCCGGAAAGGTCACCGTCGTGCTGGACGCGGCGTTCGCGCCCGACGGGACCATCAACGTCCACCCCTTGCGCAATACCGCGACGCTGTCCCTGCGCACGACCGACCTGGTTGCCGCACTGGAACGGTGGGGTCACGCTCCGCTCGTGCTTTCGCTTCAGCCCGAAGACTGAGGATCAGCCCTCGCCGCTCGTTTCCATATCCTCACGCTTCACGCTGCGGTGATCGTCCTCGTTGAGGCCCAGCTTCCAGTAGCTGGAGATATAAAGTTCGGCCGTTCCCAGGCCCCGCTCAGTCCGCAGGTACTGGCGCATTCCGCGCATTGCCGTGAATTCGCTTGCGGCCCAGGCGTAGACCTTGCCCTCGGGCCAGGCGACGGCACGCACCGCATCGACCAGCAGATCGGGCTGCGAGCCCGGAACAGGGTTAATTAGCCAGGTAACCGCCACACCTTCGGGTGCGTCGATGGCCTGCTTGTCCGCCTCGCTCTGGATTTCGATGATGGCATTGCCCCGGGCATCCCGGTCGAGCGCTTCGAGGTTGACACCAATTGCCGGCAAAGCCGTCATGTCACCCGCGACGATGTAGTAGTCGAAGCCCGAGGGAAGCGGCTTTGCAGCCCCCGGACCGCCAAGCTCGATGGTCTGTCCGGGCTCGGCCTGCAGGGCCCATGTGGTGGCAGGACCCGCATGGCTTTCGCCGTCTCCATGCAGCGCGAAGTCGATATCGATCTCGCCCTCGCGCTGGTTGCGAATGGTATAGGTCCGCACGGTCGGCTTCATAGCGCCGGGAGCGGGAGGAAACATGAACTTCACGTAGCCGCCTGCATTCCCTTCGGGATAGCCGACCATACCGTCCCCACCCAGCGTGACGCGCAAAAGCGAAGGTGAAACCTGGCGGCTGGAAACGACTGTCATCTGACGGGGTGCAGGTCTGGGCACGCGAGAGCCTCCTTGTTGCGATCAATTTGCAGCAAGGGATAGAGGCACACGGGCTCAATGCAATCGCTGCCGCCATCGCACCGGTCTGATCCTAGCCATTTGCAATACCGGCACCGCCAAACTTATCACGCCATGAAAGGTGCGCTGCGAAGATCAATCGCCCGGTTTCATGACCGATCCGGCTACATCCTCCTTGTCGCCCTCGCGCAGCAGGTCTGCGCGCGAGCGGATATACTGACGCAGTCCATCGAGATCGGTCCGGGAGAGTTCCCCGAACTGGGGCATGCCGTTCGGCACGAGCGCTCCGGCCTTTACGACGGATGCAAAAGCCTCGGCATCGGGTGGGATGGGCGAGGTGCGCAAATCCGGCGCCGTGCCGCCACCGATCGCCGCAGTGCCGTGACAAACCGCGCAACGCACGTTGAAGATCCGCTCACCCTTCTGCGCCAATGCGGCATCGGGTTTGTAACCGGGATCGTCGAAAGCGACCGCCTTGTATGGTGTCTTGGCCGGCAAGGTCCCCTTTGCGCCGAGCGCGAAGGTGAGCACGCGGCGCTGCTGCGTACGATAGTCGATGCCGTACTTGGCAAACATCGGACCGAACAGACCGGCGCTCGTCCCGATACCGGCGACGACCGTGACGTATTGCTTCCCCTTGACGCTGTAGGTGATCGGCGGCGCGACGACCCCTGCCTTGGCATCGAAGTTCCACAAGCGCTTGCCGGATTCGGCATTATAGGCAGAGAAGCCGCCGTCCGGCCTGCCCTGGAACACGAGGTTGCCGCCGGTCGCCATGATCCCGCCATTGAGGTGCACTTCCATCGGGATCTTCCAGCGCGCCTTTTGCGCCACCGGGTCCCACGCGATCAGCCAGCCGGTGACATCCTTTCCACCATCGCCGATTGAATAGCCCACGCCGGGCGACAAACCCATGCCCCCTGCCCACTTGAAGGTCTCACGCGTGATCCCGGTATCGTCGTAAGTGACCTGCAGATCGATCGCCGGGATATAGGTCAGTCCGGTCTTCGGGCTGAAGGCCATCGGCATCCAGCTATGTGCGCCGAGCGGGGTCGGTCGGAAGGTCACCGGACCATCTTCGTAACGCACGTTGGGCGCTTCGACCGGGCGGCCGGTCTTCAGGTCGATCCTGCTCGCCCAGGTGACATCGACGAAAGGTTCGGCAGAGATCAACTTACCGTTCCTGCGGTCGATGACGTAGAAGAAGCCGTTCTTCGGGGCAGTCATGACTACCTGACGCGGTTTTCCGTCGATCTCCAGATCAGCCAGCTCCATGTCCATGGCGGCATTGAAATCCCAGCTCTCGCCCGGATTGATCTGGTAGTGCCACTTGTACTTGCCGGTCTTGGCATCGAGCGCGACGATCGAGCAGACGAACAGGTTGTCTCCCTTGCCCATCGAACGGATCTTGTGGTTCCATGGCGCCCCGTTGCCGGTGCCGATCAGGATCTGGTCGTTAGCCCTGTCATACGTGATGGCGTTCCAGACGCTGCCGCCGCCGCCATAGTTCCACCAGTCCCCGGACCAGGTCTTTGCCGCCATCTTCATGGCATCGTCTTCAAAGCCGTCTGCAGGATTGCCGGGCACGGTATAGAATTTCCAGAGGAACTTGCCGGTATCGGCATCCCAGGCGGTGACGAACCCACGCACCGGGCTTTCGTCCGAGCCGCCGTTGCCAATGATCACCTTGCCGTCGAACACCCGGGGCGGGCCGGAGATGAAAAGGGGATCATCCTTGGAGAGGGTCTCGGCAGTCCAGATCGGCTTGCCGGTCTTTTCGTCAATCGCGATAAGGCGGCCATCCTGCGTCGCGATGATGACCTTGTGGTTCCAGTAGGCAATGCCGCGACTGCCCCAGCCCTGCCGCAGCTTGATGCCGGCCATTTCAGGCGCATGCGGATCGTAAGTCCACTTCACCTTGCCGGTTTCGACGTCGATCGCCCGTACGACGCTGTATCCACTCGCCAGATAGACGGTCCCGCCCACCTCGATCGGTCCGGTCGCCGGATTGCCCGGCGGAAGATCGACCGACCAGGCAAGACCGAGCCGATCGACGTTGCCGTCATTGATCTGATTGAGCGGACTGTAATGCTGCTCCCCGTAAGTCCGCCCAAAGGCGGGCCAGTCCTTGCCATCGCTGCCATCGTCGAGTTGGGCGAGCCATTGCCGGTCCGTATCAGTGCCGATGCGGGCCTGATTATCGCCGCCGCTGCAGGAGGTCAGGGCAAGGGCGGCGACAGTCACCAGCATCAGGCGCGGCGCGGCATGCGGGGGGATATGTTTCACGCTTATCCTCTCTCGGGGCCACTTGCCTGCACCAAGCCGGACGCAGCCTCTTGCTTTGCGACACAAAAAATTAGGGGCTCCGGCGGTCCTACCGACAGAAGCCCCCTTTTCTTTACTGGTATTCGCCAAACTTAACGCCCAGCTCGACACCGAAGTAGCGCGGTGCACCATATTGCGAGTTGAGCCAGAGGCCGGCAACATTCTGGACACCGATACGATAACGCTCGTTGGTCAGGTTCTTGCCGACCGCACGAATATAGTACTTGTCATCCGTCTGTGCGAGCGTGATCGAAGCGTTAACGAGCGTCCGGGCATTGAGGAAAGTATTGCCCAGCGGGTCGTCGATCGCCTGCGTATTCAGGTTGCGTCCGGTATAGGCGACATTGCCATTGAGTGTGATCTTGTACTGGTCTCCAAGCGGCAAGCTATAGGAACCGTCAAGTGTCCACTGCCACTTCGGCGCTCGGTCGAGAGGAGCGCTCGAAAGGTCGTATCCGGCATTGTCCGCCGTATACGAGTTGTACTTGCCGTCCTGGTAGCCCAGCACGCCGCGCAGCGTCAGACCATCCACCGGGTTTGCCTGCGCTTCGACTTCGAGACCTTTCACCGTCGCGCTGGCGGCATTGACGAACAGCGTTACCTGATTGGGCTGACCATTCACCTCGATCGGCACGTTGAGCTGCTTTTGCAGATCCTTGTACTTCACGTAGAAGGCAGTCGCGTTGAACCTCAGACGATTGTCGAGGAATTGCGACTTGAAGCCCACTTCGTAGCTGTCGGCCTTTTCCGGATCCGTGGCGCGGGCAGCGGCGCGGAACGCGTCGAGATCCTCGCCGAAAGCCGCGAAGCCACCGATCTGGTCGTTGAAGCCGCCGCCCTTGTAGCCATGCGAGTACGTGCCGTAGACGAAGAGGTCGTCAGTCGCCTGGTAGCTCAGGCTTGCGCGGTAGGTCGGTTCACGCCACTTGTCCGATACGGTGACGACGCCTGCAGGGTACTTGTAGACACTGGCGTCGAGCGCGTTTTCGATGGTGATCGAGGGATCGAAACCACCGCCAAGCGCCGGGATAAAAGTCTGCTGGCGACCATACCAGGTCTTGTCGTCCCAGGTATAACGCCCGCCAGCCGACAAGGTCAGCTTGTCGTTGAACTTGAATGTACCTTCGAAGAACAGGGCGCGCGACTTGGCCTTCTGCGCGTTGCACAGCAGGTAAGGCGTGTTGTTCCACTCGCCAAAATCCAGTGGCCCGGAAGTCAGGTCGAGGAAGCCGAGAATCTGCGAAACGCAGAAGTCGATCTTGTCACGCTGGTAGAAACCGCCGGCAACGAAGTTGAACGGCCCCTGGAAGTCCGAGGCGAAGCGCAGTTCCTGCTGCCAGGTCTTGCGGTCGTCGTCACGGGTTGCGTCGAAGAAGGAGAGCAGTTGGCCGTCGCTGCCCTGTGCCGTCGCACCGGCATAGGAGTTCGGAATGCGCGAGCGCTGGAAACGATAGCCGGATACCGAGGTGAAAGTACCGAAGTCGGCATTGTATTCGATGTTGGCATAGATGCCATCCACCGAGATGCGCTGTCCCTTGCCCATCTTGAGCAGGGCATCGTTGCGACCGGTATAGGCCGCGCGGTCGAGGGGATCGGTCCCCTGCGCAGTGGGGTCGGTCAGGCCGAGCAGATCGGTGAGGAAAGCGTTCTCGCCGGTATAGAGATAGTTCTCGTTGACCGACGGAACGACCTCGGAGCGGTCGCGGATCCATTCGTACTGGAAGAGCGCGCTGAGTTGCGGGGTCGGTTCGACCAAGAGCTTGGCGCGCGCCTGCCAGACGTCCTTGCCGCCAAGCGTCGCGTTGTCGAGGCATCCCGTCGCGCCTTCGAACTTGCTGTCCACGAACCCGGTCACAGGACCGTAGCACGCCCCGTTCTTGTAATAGCCATCAGACTTTTCGTATCCGCCGACAAGCCGCACCGCGGCGATATCGCTGATCGGCACGTTCATCGCGGCCTGGATCTTCTTCTCGCCGAAGTCGCCGAATTCCACGCGACCTTCGACGCCCACGTAATTGATGATCGGCTTCTTCGTACGCACGGTCACGACACCGCCCGTGGTGTTCTTGCCGAACAGGGTACCCTGCGGTCCGCGCAGGACTTCGACCTGGGCGACATCGAAGGTATCGAGCAGCTGGGTCTGGACCGAAGGGACCACGAAGTCGTCGACGAGAACCGCGACCGGCGGCTCGAAGTAAACGATGATCGATGTCTGGCCCACGCCGCGCATGGCGAAGCTGGCTGCGTTGAAGTTCGCGATCGTTGCGGCGGAGAAGTTCGGCACGAACGCGGCGAGATCGCCAAGGTCGCGCGGGCTTGCCTGCTGGATCAGGGAACTGTCGACCGCCGACACCGAAACCGGGGTCGACTGAAGGTCGGTGGCGCGGCGGGTAGCAGTCACGACGATTTCGGCCAGGCCGGTGGACGTCACCTGCGTTTTGGCCGGTTGCACCGCATCCTGAGTGCCCGCTTCATCGGTTGCATCTTGCGCCCAGGCGGGGCTGGCCAACATTCCCGTAATCAGTGCCAGCGCACATGTTGACCCATAGAGCCTTTTCGTCAGCATTCGCTCTCTCCTTGTGGCCTCGCCATTGTTTGCGAGTTGATGGACTGGATAACAGGATTTTTCCGTTAAGCAATCAATCATGTTTGTTTTTATTGGGGGTGTCGGGAAGTGTGCTCTTACCGCATCACCCGATCGGCTGCCCTTCTTGCCGATCTCACGGGGGCTCCCGCGATACGAGGCATATATGATGCATTCATGATTGTTTTTATTTCGCTCTCGCCTATGCTGCCGCGAAGACCAGGCCGACGGCAACGAGTGCCGCGGCGAAGGCCCGGGAGAGCAACGAGTGAATGGACTGGAAGCCCGCGTTGCGAGGCTTGAAGCCGAATCGCAGATTCGGCAGCTCATCGCCCATTACAGCTTCGATATCGACGATCGCAAAATCGAAGCCGTGCGCTCGTTATTCACCGAAGACGGCGTTCTCAAATCCGCCGACGGGGTCATGTATGCCAAGGGCCGCGATGCCATCATCGAACAGTACCATGGCCGTTTCGATGTCCTGGGGCCCGGCCATCACTTCATGCACGACGTCCAGATCGACTTCACAGGCGATGGGAAGAGCGAGGCCACAGGACGCGTCTCGGGTCATGCCGAACTGATGCGCAAGGGCCAGATGATGGTTGCCGGGCTGCGCTATGCCGACCGCTACCGCAATACCGAACAGGGCTGGAAGTTCGCCGAGCGCGAGATCTCGTTTCTCTATTACGTGCCCTTGTCCGATTACCCGGACATCCTGCTCAAGCCCGACCGCAACCGGGCCTACGATACGCCCGCTCTGGCGGACTTCCCCGAACACCTGCCGTCCTGGATCGCCTACGAAAGATCGCGCGGCCGCGCCTGAGGAGAGAGTACATGGCCTTCAGTTTCCTGTCCCGTTTTCGCATCAAGGACGAAAGGCAAGACGATTTCATCGCCATGGCACGGCAGATGGAAGAGCTTTCCAAGCAGGAGCCGGGAACGCTGCACTACCAGTTCTTCCGACTTGGCGAGCCGGGCATGTTTGCCGTCTACGAAAGCTTCGCCGATGAAGGCGCCGACAAGGCGCACATGGAGTACGATCACAACAAGGATCTGATCGACCGCATCGTCGGCTGCATGGACGGCAGTTACGAGCGCGAACTTCTGTTCGATCTCGAACCCCATCCGAAGGGCTGAACCGATGGCTGGCAAGAGCTTCATTGCGCGCCTGTGCACCAAGCCGGAAATGCGCGAGCGCATGATCGAATTGCAGGCGGAGCTGAAGGGCCTCGTCTTCGAACATGAACCCGATGCGCTGGTCTACGAGTTTCTCCAGTCGGAAGACGATCCGGACCTGTTCCACGTGGTCGCCACCTTCCGGGACGAGGCGGCCTTCGAGAAGCACATGCACATCGACTTTCACGACCGCCTCGTGCCCGGCATTCTCGAATGCCTGGCGCAGGACATGGAACTCGCGTTTCACGCCTCGCTCGGTTAGGCGGATCAGCCCGGCGCTCTCCGCAAGGAGGATCGCCGGGCCCAGCCGTATTTATTCACCCTGCTCCTTGAGAAACAGCAGCGCCCCGGCTCCAATGAGCGACCCCATCGCCATGAGCAGTGATACGTAGCCAAGGCTCAGTCCGACATTGAACAGCAGGCCGGCCACTATCGGCCCGAGCGCGGCACCGCCACGGCCGATGCCGATAGCAAAGCCGGTACCGCCGGCCCGCACCGATGTGGGAAAACCCTTGGCGAAAAGGGCATAGAGACCGACCACCGCCGCGTTCGTGCAGAAGCCGGCGGCCGCAGCCACGATTGCCAGCCCGGTGAGCGTTTCCTGTTCCTGCCCGAACAGCGAAACGAGCACGGTCGATGCGAGCATTGCCGCGATCACCAGCGCGCGAACGCCGAAGCGGTAAGTGAGCACACTCAGCAGCGCGGCGCCGAGCAGGCCGCCGACATTGGCCCAGACCAGCACGTCGCCTGCCTTCGAAGCGGCGTAACCCATGTCGACGACGATCTTCGGGATCCACTTGATGATGTAGTAGAAGGTCATGATGTGGCAGAAATAGGCGAGCGTCAGCACGATGGTGACGCGCGCCAGTCCCGGTGCGAAGAGCTGCGCGACCGATACCTTGCGCGCCTTCTCGGGGGCGGGTGGCAATGCCTGCGCGATCTCGTGACCGAAGCGCCGCAAGGTCGCATTGATCCGCTCAAGCGCATTGGGGCCGCGCTTTTGCGCCAGATAGCCGATCGATTCCGGCAGCAGAAGCCATGCGATCGGCAGGAACACTGCGGTAATGATCGCACCGAAGGTGAACACGTCGCGCCAGTGTCCATCCGCGAGCAGGTTGGTCGCGATGGAACCGCCAATGATCGCACCCATCGGATAGCCCGCCGCCATGATTGCGACAGCGAGATTGCGATGACGGTCATTGGAGAACTCGGCGACCAGAGCATTGGTGCAGGCAAGCATGCCGCCGATACCAAGCCCGGTGACGAGACGTATCGCCGACAGTTCGATGACCGAATTGGCCAACGTTGCCATGCCCATGCCGCCGGCCATGATGACCAGACAGCCCAGCACGGTGGGACGACGTCCGATGCGGTCGGCAACGTTACCCAGCACCAGCGAGCCGGCGGCCATGCCGATCAGTTCCATCGACAGGACAAGGCCGAGGGCGGCACGGTCGATGCCCCACTCACTGGCGATGCCCGGAGAGGCAAAGCTGATCGCCAGCACGTCGAAGCCGTCGAGCGCGTTGAGCAGGATACACAGGGCCACGGCCGCAATCTGGAGCGGCCGCATCGCGCCCTGGGACAGGATGGACTGGGGGTCTTTGGTCATCGTCTCACTTGATCGTTAGGCATCGCATGCCGGGGCGATTGATTGTCTGTGGCGCGGTCGATCCGGCCATATGTCCTGTCGAGCCAGAATGCGGCGAGCATGATCACCGGCACCGGAAACGCCAGGCTGAGCAGGGCCGTGCCGCCGGCAACGTCGTGCATCGTCACGAAACCGATCAGCAACGGTCCGCAAAGCGCGCCGAACCGGCCCAGGCCAAGGGCCCAGCCGATCCCCGTCGAACGCAACCGGGGGGGATAGAACTGGGATGCAGCCGCAATCATGCCCTTCTGCCCGCCACCGATACCGATGCCGGCAAGCACTGCGGCAAGCAGGAACAGCCTGCCCCCCTCTCCCGTGCTCAGCCCCAACAGGACGATGCCGGCAAGGCCGATTGCGCTTACGCAAACAAGCGCCCGGAACGGCCCCATGCGGTCAGCCCACCAGATCATCGGCACGGCGCCGACGGCATTGCCCACGGTGAACAGGTTCGCAGCCGTCACGGCATTGGCATAATTCATGCCCTCGCGTGCGGAGAGCAGAGGCAGCCACCCCTGCACGGCATAGAAAAGACCGAGCCCGATCGAGCACATCAGCCAGAACAGCAAAGTGCCCTGCCGCAGGTCCGAGGTGAACAGGGAAGCGAGCGGGCGCGATTGCGGCGCGTGGGGCAGACGCGCGGGAAGCGCATCCCACAAGAGTCCCGCAGCGATCAACGCGGCCGGAAGGGTCAAGCCCCAGGCCGCACGCCAGCCATGCAGGGGAACCAGCCAGCCGCTTGCCAAACCGGCAGCGAGAAATCCGAACGAATAGGCGACATAGATCCCGACGACCTTTGCGCCGCGCCAACGCTGCATGCCGTGCTGGCTGGCCGCCGATACCGCGCAAGGGAACGCCGCGCCGATGGCAATGCCGATAAGAACCCGCCCCAGGATCAGGACTTCGACATTCGGGGCGAGGAGACATATCCCGGCTGAGGCGGCAAGGCCCAGCATGGCCGGGCAGACCACGGCGCGCGGTCCCAGCCGGTCGGCAAGGGGTGCCATGAAAAGGTAGCCGAGCAAGAGGCCGAAAATGGCCGCGCTGAGAAGAGGCCCGATCAGGCCTTCGGGCAGGTTCCAGTCGCGCACCAGCCCGGGCATTGAGAAGCTCAATGTCTGGAATGCAAAACCGCCCGCGAAAAGGGCCATGGCGCAACCCAGGATGAGTTGGACGCCATGGAATTTGCCTAGGATCACCCGGTACACCTCTCCCGCCAGCAGCCCTGCCGACGGGAAACGGCCCAACACTCCGGCCGGCATGGCAAGCAGGAATACCGGACCGGTCACGGCATCAGAACCGCAAGGTCAACATCGTCTTCACGAACAGGTTATCGCCATAACCTGCGCGACGTAAGACCTTTCCGGCATCGACATAGTTGATCATGCCGGCCAGGGCGACGTGAGGGTTGAGAGTCCAGTTGGCCTTGAGGCGTGCGATGTTCGCCACGTGCTTTCCGGCAACGTTCTGGGTACCGGCATAGGCCTGCGCATTCCCGCGATACGCCGCGTCATTCTCGTCCGGGCGCCAGTAGGATCCCCATTCGGCACTCACTTGCAGCTTGCGCGTGGGGGAGAAGCTGATCGTGGGCGCAATGCCCATGGTGTTGATCGCACCGACGAAGTTGTCATCGCTGAAGATCACCGTGGCATTGTAGAGAAAATTGAACGAGCCGACCTTACCGGCGGTGTCATAGTTTCCGCCACCCGACGCATAATCGGCATGAAAACCCAGCCGCGGCGCCGACTTGCCCTTGCCCAGCCCGACCGACTGGTTGGTGCTCACCGCCCAGGCATCGACACGCCGACCGGCAAAGCGGCCGTCCTGCTTGATCGCCGTCCAGTCGAAGGACAGGTTACCGCGCGATCCCCAGAGCCGCGCGCCATAAGTCTCGCGCCGGTCCTTGCCGCTGATCACGCCGAGTTTCCGGTCGGTATCCTCGAAATGGTAATAGAACGGATCGAAGAAGATCTGGCCCTTCGCGGCATTGCCCACGCCGGTGAGCAGGAAGCTGCCGTAGGCACCGGTCAGGGTTTCGCCATTGCCGATGCCGTCATCGAGGAAGCCCTTGCCCGGATCGGTCGGCTCGAAATAGAACGCGCTGAAGCGGAACCGCTTCCAGTCCATGGAGAGCCGCGCACCGTTCATCGAGACGCGGATGTTCGGGTTGTCGCGCGGGCTGATGATGAATCGCGGACCGTCGAAGAATTCCTGCCGGCCGATCGTGACGCGCGCCACGCCCGATGCCACTGGAGCACGCACCTCGGCGAAGAGCTGCTGGACCACGAGATCGTTCTCGAAGTTGGCGACGTGACGGGTCTCGTTCTTGCCGAAGATATGACCCGAGGTGAGTTCGCCATAGACCCGCACGGCCGGGCCGATCCTGAGGTCTGCGCCCAGGGTCGTGCGCGAGAGAACCTCGATGCGATCTGCCGAATCCTTGAGTACCGGGCGCGTCGCCACGCTGACACTGGTGCGCTGGTCGCCGTTGAGCGACAGGGAAATGCCGCCGTCGCCATCAAGCGGAATGTACTTGAGAGGGGAAGCCCAATCGCGCTTGGCCTTGGGATTGGCCAGGAATCGCCAATCCTCCGCGCCGCGCAGCATCGTGTAGTTCGGGCCCGTGCGCGGCCCCTGCCCATCGGCTGGTGCAGGGTAAGGCGACTTCAGCGGGTCACGCACCGACGGCGTGGCTGCGGCCTTGGCATTCGAGGGAGTCGCATCGGCGATCGGCTGCGCAGGCGCCTGCCGGTCGTCTCCGGTCGTGGCTGCGAAAGCGCAACCCGGTACCGTGAGACCGAACAGGAGTGCCGCGGACAGGCTTCGATCGCGCAGCGGATATATCCGGTTACGCTTCGTCATGTCCCTGGCTTTTCTCATCCGAGGGGAATTTCCATCAGGTCGCGACCCACCACGATCTCGCCCTTGTAGTGCTTGGCGACTTCGTCGCGCCACATGTCGTCGGTGATCCATTCCATGTCACCGGGCACGAAGTGGCTCAGCACCAGTTTCTTCACGCCTGCGCGCTTGGCGATCATGCCTACCTGCTCTGCCGAAGTATGGCTTTCGAGCAGGTGGTTGCGGAATTCGGGCGTGCCATTAGCCCGCTTCACGAGGGCATCCACGCCCGGGACATAAAGCACTTCGTGAACCAGGACATCTGCGCCCTTGGCAAAGTCGGCCAGGGCCGGGTTGTATGCAGTGTCCCCGGAGTAGACGACCGAACCGTAAGGCGTCTCGAACCGGTAGGCGAGGTTTTCCATGGGCGGATGCGGTGTCGTGAACGCGGTAACCGTCACACCGTCTGCAGACATGACTGTGCCCTGGCTCTGGCGGAAATCATTCGCGCGAAGGAGAGTATCGGGATGAGCCTTGCCTTCGTCAGCCATGCGGATGCGGATGTCCTCTCGGTTGAGGTGCCAGTAATCCGCAGCCAGCGCCTCCATGCCCGCCGGGCCATAGGCGTCGATCGGACGCCGCAGGACGCCTGCGGCCCACATGTTGTAGACCAGGTTGCCGAATTCGAGCTCGTGGTCCGAATGCATGTGCGAGATGAAGATCGCGCGAATGTCGGAGAGATTGAGCCCCGCCTTCACGAACTGCGAAGTCACGCCCATGCCGGTGTCGATGACGTAGACATTGTTGTCCACGACCAGGGCGTTCGCCGGATTTGAGCGCTTGCCACCCACGCGCGGACCGCCCTTGGTGCCCAGCAGAACGAGCTTCGCGCCCTTCGCACTCTTGGTGTCTGGTGCGGTGGTCGATGCTGCCAGAGACATGGCGGGAGTAGCGATCAGGCCACCAGCAGTCAGCGCCATTGCGGCGCGCAGCATGGTGCGACGGTTCAGCACAGACATGCGTGATTCGGAAAACATCGAATTCCTCTCCTCCACAATCGGACGCGGCATTGAGCCGATTGCCGGGGATCTATCATCGAGTCTGAGGTGGCGTCAATACGAATGCGAGTCTCATTCGGCTTTCAATTGGCTGGACAAGGACGCCCGGATCGGCGATCCCACGCTGCATGGCTGAAGGGGCAGCGAATTTCGATATCGAGGAAAACCTGACGAAAGTCGGGGTGATTCCGACACTTCAGGCACGCAGTCGGACCTTGCGCGATCGACTGATCCAGGAGGCACTGCGGATCGCGCGCAAGGTCCCGTTCGACGATGTCAGCATCAACGAAATCTGCGCTGCGGCGGACTGCTCAACCGGCGCCTTCTACTCGCGCTTTCCGGACAAGGTCACGCTTTTCAAGGCGGTTATGATCTTCGCCGCCGCCGAATCGGGCCCCATGCTCGAAAGCATGGTGCGCACCCTGCCTTTCGAGGAAATCCTGCCCAAGTTGATGGCAAGGCAAGTCGAACGCTTCCAGGAACAGGAAACCTTCTTCCGTTCCGCCTTCAAGGTCAGCCTCGATTCGCCCGAGGCATGGGAACCGTTCCGGCGCAATGCCAACAGCCTTGCCAATGCCTTCCTCGAACGCGTGCAATCCCATCCGGATATCGATCAGGAACAGGTCAGGTCGGATCAGGTCCAATTCGCCTTCCAGGTGATGTACGGTGTGCTGAACAACACGATCATCAACCGCCCCGGTCCCTTCCTGATCCAGAACAAGGATTTCCCTATCCTGCTTCAGGAGGCCATGCTGGCCACCATGCAACTCCCCCTGCGTAGGACCTGAGATTGCGCCGGGCCCCCTCGGGCCGGTTCAGAAGAGATCGAGGATGCGGCGTGCCTGAACGAGATGCGGCCTGTCGACCATCTTGCCATCGAGCTTGAGTGCCCCGACACCGGGATTGGCGGCAAAGGCTTCGACGATAGCGCGGGCATGAACAACTTCTGCTTCGCTCGGCGTGAAACCGCGATTTATCGTCTCCACTTGTGCCGGATGGATCGCCATCATCCCGGTAAACCCGTCCCGCCGGGCCCGCGCAACATATGCAGCAAGAGCATCGGGCGCATCGATATGCGGAAACACCGTCTCGATTGCGCGGGTCTGCGCGGCATGGGCGCCGAACAGGCACAGGCTGCGCACCATTTCGTAAGGAGCGGTATAACTGCCGTCTTCTTCGCGAGACGTCGCTGCCCCGATGGCAGCGGGCAGGTCCTCCGCCCCCCAGGTCAAGCCGGCGAGACGTTCTGCAACTTCACCATAAGTGCCGAGTTGGAACACCGCTGCGGCCGTTTCCGTGGCGATCGGCAGGATCGGCGCAATAGCCTCCGTCCCTTTGATCTGCGTCTCCATCAGGGCGGCAAGCCGGCGCACGCTCGACGCCCCTTCGGCCTTGGGCAGGACGATCCCATCGGGCTTGCCAGGCAAAACGGCACCGAGATCATCGGTCGTCAGATCGCCGTCGAGCGGATTGACGCGCACGAAAGTCGGAACCTTGCGATCACCTTCAAGCCACTCGGCGATCGCTTCGCGTCCGACCTGCTTCTTTTCGGGCGCGACCGAATCCTCAAGGTCGAGGATCAGCGCGTCCGCACCGCTCGCCGCAGCCTTGCCGAAGCGCTCGGGGCGGTCAGCCGGTACGAACAACAGGGAACGCAGTTTCATGCCACTCTCCGCATCCGGGATACTGCCGGGGATACGCCCCGGTTAGGCGCCGATCAGTTCACGACCGATCAGCATGCGCCTGATTTCATTGGTGCCCGCACCGATGTCCAGCAGTTTGGCATCGCGCATGAAGCGCTCGACCGGCCAATCCTTGGTATAGCCTGCCCCGCCCAGCGCCTGCACCGCCTCAAGCGCGGTTTTCATGGCATTTTCCGAAGCCAGCAGAATCGCCCCGGCGGCATCGAAGCGCGTTGTCCTGCCCGCATCGCAAGCGCGCGCGACCGCATAGACGTAGGCCCGAGCGCTGTTGAGCGCGACGTACATGTCGGCGATCTTCGCCTGCATCAGCTGGAATGCCCCGATGGGCTTGCCGAACTGCTTGCGCTCCCGGACATAGGGGAGAACGACATCGAGACAGGCCTGCATAATGCCCAATTGGATACCGGACAGAACCGTACGTTCGTAGTCGAGACCCGACATCAGCACACCGACGCCGCCGCCGACCGGGCCCATCACGTTCTCTTCAGGAACTTCGCAGTCTTCGAAGACCAGTTCCGCCGTGGGGGAGCCGCGCATGCCGACCTTGTCGATCTTCTGTCCGATCGAGAAGCCCTTGAAGTCCTTCTCGATCAGGAACGTCGTGATGCCGCGCGATCCTTCGCCGGTCTTGGCGTAGACGACCAAAGTATCGGCATAAGTGGCATTGGTGATCCAGAACTTGGTGCCGTTCAGGATATAGCGGTCGCCCTTCTTCTCGGCCTTCAGCTTCATCGATACGACGTCGGAACCTGCGCCTGCCTCGGACATCGCCAAGCTGCCCACGTGCTCGCCGGAAATCAGCTTGGGCAGATATCGCGCCTTTTGCTCTTCATTGCCCCAGCGCCGGATCTGGTTGATACACAGGTTCGAATGCGCGCCGTATGACAGGCCGATCGAGGCCGAAGCGCGCGCCACTTCCTCCTGCGCAACGACATGCTCGAGATAACCAAGGCCGAGCCCGCCCCACTGCTCTTCAACCGTGATACCGTGCAGGCCGAGTTCGCCCATCTGCGGCCAGAGTTCGCGCGGGAACCAGTCCTTCTCGTCGATTTCCGCTGCAAGCGGGGCAATGCGATCCGTCGCAAAGCGCCACGTACTCTCGCGGATCATGTCGGCGGTTTCACCGAGGGCAAAATCGAAATCGGTCATTGCGTCTCTCCTTGCCGTTCCTGATAGCGCGGTTCAGTGCATAGGAAAAATTGAACCTACCTCAACGACTGCATTGGCATTATCTATAGCGCAAAACGCTTGCCTCCCGGAGCCCGCTTATGCTGGATCGTTACCTGCTTCGCTATTTCCTCGCCGTCGTCGACCAGGGTAACTTCTCCCGCGCAGCCGCTCATTGCAATGTTTCTCAGCCAACGCTCTCCGTCGGCATTGCCAAGCTGGAAAGGATCCTCGGTCACGCGCTGTTCGTTCGCTCGAACCAGCGCGTGGAACTCACAGACGCCGGCTCGCGACTTCTGGCGCACGCCCGGCGGATCGAGCGCGAGTTCAATCTGGCGCAACAGGCAATGGAACCGGCAAGCGCCCTGCCTTCGCTCCGGCTCGGCGTTCTGTCAACCATCCCGGCTCGCGTCATTGCCGGCTCCATCGCCAGGGTCCGGCCGCAGGAGATGTATCGCTTCGAACTCCTGTTCGGCAGCGAGAGGGAACTGACCAGCCAGCTTGCAAAAGGCCGCATCGACCTGGCTCTGACGCTGGTCGAAAGAGGCGCCGACCGCTTTCTCGAACGCAGCATCCTGACCGAAGGCTATGCACTGGCCATGGCACAAGATCACCCCCTTGCCGGTGCAGAGGCCATCGAGGCGGGACAGCTTGTCCATGAAGTGATGATCGTGCGCCGCCATTGCGAGGCCCTGTCCGATATCAGCCGGCATTTCACCGAGAGCGGTGTCAGACCCCACTTCTCGTTACGCTCCACCAATGACGAACGTGTTCTCGAAATGGTGGCCGCAGGACTCGGGCTCACCGTCATGCCCGAATGCTATGTCCACGAAGGCGTCGCGCGGCCGCGCCTTGCAGGATTTCCCGACAAGCGGACGATCGGATGGATGGCGGCCCACCATGCAGAACACCTTTTGGCGGGACCGGAGAAGATCATCGACACCATCGAAGCAGAATTGCGTGCCCTGCGGGGAAGCACAGCGAATTGAAGACGCCCCCACCGCGCGTTCCGTTGGCCGATGACATTGAGTCCGAGAGGGTGTATAGCAATTTTCGATTTACTATACATTGTTTTTAAATCTATGATTTATTGAGTTTTTTATGCCCGATTCCGAAGCCTGCCCCCCCGAACAGGATCCTGCGGTGCTCTCAGCCCTATATCTTGGGAGGATACAGGCAGCGGTTTCACAGGCCAATGACGGCGCCATGTGCGTTCTCGCCGGTCGACTGATCCGCGAAAGCCTTGTCACTGCACTGCGACAGGAAGGTCATTCCTTCACCGATGAGCGCTTCTTCGACTGGTTCGCCGGGCTCAGCACACTATCAGACGTCTCGGCACACAAGCTGCGCCCTCCCCGCGCCCTTTGCCAGGCAATCCTGACCGAGTTCCGGCACAATCCCTGGTCCCATCTCGCAGAGGCTTCGGAGAGAATGGCCAGAGCATTCCTTGCCCCGGTAGACCTTGAGCGGAACGAAGGGCACGAGGATACCAATGCCTTGCTGGCTGAGGCGAGGCTTGTGGTGGACGCTATCGAGCCATGCGATACGGACCTTCCCTTCACGCCCGTGTCCGCCCTTTTTTCGGCTGCCCGCAAATCGCTACGCTTTGCCAGGCAGGAGCGCGGGATCGAACTGATCAAGGGGCCGCGATCGGCCGTTGCGGTGGAAGTCAATGAGCAGACCCATTCGCGCTGGGCGCTGGACATCCTCTCCGGCAATTACCTGGCCCCCAAACACGGCCTTCCTATTTCCGCCCCCCTGCCCGGCCTGCTGACTTTCGCGACAGAGCATAACGATCCCTTCGACGATGACATGCCTTCTATCGCCCGGCCTTCCGGCAGCAACAGGGAAAGCCTCATTGCCCTGCGCGACGCGCTTTGGTCTCTAGATCGTCGCCTCCTGGATGCAATCAGGGATGCCCACTGCATTGCCGACAAGCTGCAGAACCGCCGCTCCAACGGCCGCGCGGGAGATGTCGCATTCTATCTCGCAGGCTTTGGCATCCTGCGCGGCGTCCAGATCGAGAGGGTGATCGGTGCCTCACGTCTGGGCGTTCGCACGATTATGTCCACGCTTGTACAAGCGGGCTTGGTCGAAGGTGAGACCTCTCGTAATGCAGCGACCATGTTCCGCTTCGCTCCACGGGAGGTGAACCATCCTCACGCGGCGCAAGACCCGGAAGACTTCGCGTTCTCATCTCAGGCGATCGACGAATTCCAATCTTCCATGGATGCCATCGACGAATTGCTTCGCCGCACTTCACGAAGTCAGAGCGAGGATGGGTGCTAAGCAGCAGCGCTGCAACATGGGCAGATTGATAGCTGCGCATGGCCTGCTGGGCCATCTGCCTATTTTTTAGGCGACACAGAAGCCCGCAGAACGCAAAAACATGGCCACCGTGACCCAAGGGTTATCAGAGGATCGCCCTCACCCCACAGGCCATCTGAAGCGGAATTTCGCGAGAAAGCCGCCCATCACGGCTCCAAACTTGCAAAATCGGTCCTCCAGTCACTGCCGATACGAAAAGGGGCAGGATCGCGCCCTGCCCCTTCAGCGACACTGAAAGTAACGCCAGTCAGGCGTCGAGAAGCTTTCGAATGGCCTCGAGCACTTCATCGGTCGTCGCGCCCGATCGCGGCAGCACCTTGAGATTGAGCCCGCCTCTTGCCGGACGAGCGTAGCGCAGCATGGGCTTGCCCTTGCGTGTCTTGACCAGCTCCTCCTGCGCTCCCTTCTTCGACGTCGCGACCGTCGCCTTCACCAATCGCTTGGCGACTTCGGGACCGGTCAACTTCACGCCCAGATCGTCACGCTCAGCGATGATCGCCTGACCTTCTGCGACCATCAGACCCAGCGCGCGCTGATCGCCGGTCAGTGGCTTGAGGTCGCGTGCGACGCGGACCGTGATGTCATGGGTGTCGGCAAAGACATTCACGATCTCATTCGGCAGACGCGCCACGTCAAGCAAGCGCGTCAACCACGAGCGGGAGATCTTGAGATGCTCGGCCATCTCGCTCTGCGATCCATCGTAGAACTCGTCGAGCGCGCGCAGATATTCATTCGCGCGCTCCCAATCGGAGATGTCCTTGCGTGATCGATTCTCGATATCGGAGACCCGGAAGGCCTCTTCATCGGAGACGTGCTGGATGGTGACGAGGTACTCGTACTCGGGATGATGATGCTCGCGCAGCCACTGCACCGTCCACCAACGGCGCACACCGGCGATGATCTCGTAGTCATATTCCGGATCGTCGTGAAGCTTGCGGACGATGGCCGGGATGCGCTGCTTCTTGGCGGAGAGGAAGGCATCGATAAGGTCGCGGCAGGTCTCCTCATTGAGGTGATCGATGTCGCGATTGTGGAGACGCCAGGGCCTGCAGCGTGCCGGGTCGACCCATTCGGTCCGGTCGGTCACAACCTTGCCCGACGCAAGGCGCGCGAGGGTCTGGCTGCGGCTTGCCATGATGCTTTCAGCCGGCGCCGAGACATCCAGTTCACTATCCTCCAAGCCTTCGGTGAGGCTGCTTCCGAAGCCGCGATTGCCTTTAGCCATGATGCATTTCCTGTCTTCCGCCGCCGTTCTCACGAGCCGGTTGCCACGTGGCAACAAGCCCATTCCGATCCTCTTCCCAAGCCCACTTCAAGCCAGCCTGAACGAGGCATCCTTCATCGTGCAGGCTGACTTTTGCAGCCCCCTGCCCCGCAGTTGCCACGTGGCAACCGATCACGAAAATTGCTCCGCGCGACTCTCCCACGAGCGCAGAACATCCTGCTCTATGTCATGGCAGACGTCGCCAAGGAACTTGACGCAGCGGTTGTGCACTTCGTGCGACGTGACCGGCCGATCGAGCTCGAAAACCGTCTTCATGCGCGAGCTGGCATTGTCGATTTCCGCGCTCGTCTTCAGCACGGAATTGATCATCGAACCGCCGAACACCTGCCGCATCATCGACAGGATCTCGCGGTGCATCGACTTGCTGTCATCGACACGACTGCCCACAAGCCGGATGAAATTATAAGCTGGCTTCACCCTGCCACCGAGCTTCTCAAGCTGGTGCATGGTGGTGCGCGCCATGTCGATGAACGAGACAGTCGAGGCGAAGTCGATGACACTCGGCGGCATCGGAATGACCATCGCATTGGCGGCCTGAAGCACAGCCATCGAAACCATGCCCAGCGCCGGCGGCGGGTCCATGATGACGATGTCATAATCGTCGACGACGCTGTCGATCGCCTGGGCAATGAGGTCGATGATGTCGAAGCTCTGGTGCTGCGCAAGGTAGCCCGCGATCTCGTACTCCAGATTATAGAGCTTGAGGTTCGCCGGGATCAGGTCGAGCCCGAAGAAATGCGTCTTGCGGATGATCGAACGCACGCCGAGCAGTTCCGGATTATGGAAGTGACCATAGAGAGTGTCATCCTCGCCAAGGTCGACGTCGGGCCGATAGCCGAACATCATGGTCGAACTTGCCTGACTGTCGCAGTCGATGAACAGGACACGGTAACCACGGATGGCAAAGTGCTGGGCAAGGTGCAGGGCAATCGTCGATTTGCCGACACCGCCCTTGAAGTTCGAAACCGAGATGATCGCCGGCGTGTCGGTCGGCTCGCGCCAGGGCCGCGTCCCGAAGACCTCGCGCATGTGATCGAGTTCCTGCAGGGTATATTGCACCCGGTGCCCCGAGGCCGTCCGGTCACGCGGCGGCAACCTCCCGTCACGCTCGGCCTCACGAATGGCTGACGCCGTTCGTCCGACGAGCGAGGCCGCCTTTGAAATGGGATAGGAGGGCCCGACCTTGTGACCGGTTTCCGGATCGAGAGCACCGTCCCTGATCCTTTTCAGGATCGTCAGGGCTTTCCTGTGGAGCAGGCCAAGGCCATCATTGGTCAGGTCGTCAGCCTGAATTTCAAGACTGGGATGTGTCGCCATATACACCAACTTGTGAGATTGAGGCCGCACAGTAGCCTCGTTGCAAGTTTCGAGCAATGAACGTCCATCAATCTTACAACTTCACCGATGATCTCCGTGCCAAAAGGCTTCCTGACCATGTTTGGCAGGGCAGGGCAGGGGTAGCCGACCGATGATCTCCGTGCCGTTTGCCCCGCAATCGAATCGTTCCGAGTCGAAATTTCCGCCCATCCGAGACGAAGGAGGCCCGATCTATACCTGAACCGATGATCTCGGTGCCAACCGATGATGAGCGTGTGTTTTACCGATGATCTCAGTGCCATAGCCACCGATGATCTCGGAGCGCATACCTATTACAAGAATCCCTAATCAAAATCCGATTCGCGAATCGGCTTCAATGGGTTTGGAAGGGTTTTTGCAGTGCCTCGGGGAAAGGGCACCGAGATCATCGGTCGATTTGTAGGTTTCAACCGCGAAAACACACCAAAACTGCCAACCTGCTTGCCAATCCTGCTCAAAGCTGTTGTTACATAAGGACCTTAGGCCCCGGATTCGGGAAGGGATGGGCGACATGAGCGGGGATACGAGCAAACCGATCGGGCACCAATATGCTCTGGCCATGCTGGATGGCGGTGAGGACCGTGTCCGCTCATTGGCCAAGACTGCCGGCACACAGCTCACGATGGATGCCTTTCTGCGCGTTCAGGACGAGGAACCGGTTCCGGCCTTTCTCCACTCGGCGCTTTGCGCGATGTCATTGCCCACAAAGCGGCCCAAGGATGAGACGCAACCCATCCTGCGCGAAGACGGAAAGTATGCTCTGGCCATCAATCCGCGGCCTGTCCTGCAGACTGTCGATGGCAAGCCGGTGCTCAGGAGCCTTGGTGTTCCCTATGGCGCCTATCCACGTGTCGCGCTTATCTACCTGCTTTCGCAAGCCGTCACGAAGCGCTCACGTGACGTCTATCTCGGTCGCAACTTCACCGAATGGATGCGTCGGCTCGGCTATCAGACCGTGTCTTATGGACCGCGCGGTACTGCCAACCGTATGCGCGAGCAGGTGGACCGCTTGCTGGCCTGTGAATGGCAGATCCGATGGGATGGCACAGAAGCGGGCGACAATGCCTTTGCCGTGCGCGATGTGAAGATCTCGAACGAATATGCAGGCTCGCTTGAAAAGAACGGTGCCTTTGCGCGCGAAATTCGCATGTCGGAGGCGTTCTACAGCCACTTGATCGAACACGCCGTGCCTCTGAACGAGATCGCAATCCGGGAATTGAAGGGCACGCCTACTGCGCTCGATCTCTATACCTATCTGGCTTACCGCCTGCCGCGCATTACGAGCAACAAGGGCCAAACCATCTCCTGGGACCAACTCGCACGCCATCTTGGCAACAGCGCGGATTCCAAACGGTTCCGCCAGACCGTGCGCGAGACGATGCAGCTGGTTTCAGCCGTTTATCCCAACGCCAATGTCGATCTCTCGGGCCGCAAGGTCGTGCTTCACCCGTCTCCGGCCCCGCTCGAGCGCAAGCTGGTCGGGCCGCACCTGCGATTGGTCGGGGCTGCCGCACCGGAAAAGGCACCGAGATCATCGGTCGCTCTCGAGCGGAAGATCCGCCGCGAAACACCGCAACTGACCGAAGAACTCCGAGCCTTTCCGGAAGGCAGCCTGAGCTTCGGCACACGCGAAGCTGCATTTCGCAAGATCGGTCTCGAGAAAGGACAACCCTGGTCAGTCGATACCATGGCGGACGCCTTCAGGGCTGGCTTTCCCGGAATCGCCAAGCTGCGCACTGACACCGAATGGCTGCGCGTATGGGAAGCCTTCGTCGTCAGCTATGCCAAGCGCCGGTCGCAGGATGGAGCCGACTGACCGATGATCTCGGTGCCATTAACATACTAATCAGAGAAGAATGGCGGAGGCCACAAGAAGTAGGCAAATTCAGATCGCGGTACTTTTCACCCTGATGAGGGAAATCGAGTGCCGCTGCGTATAGCCGTGCAAGCGAAAGTTTTTCAGGATAGCACTCAATGGACGATCTCGAACGGTTCATAGCCCAATTGCGGGACGAACCTGTGCCGGCCAGGCTTGGCGCGCTGGAGAATTCGGTCATGGCCGGGCTGAACACAGCGCGCGAGCGCCTGGTGGCTCGGCGCGGTATCGCGCTTGCCTGTGCGGTTGCAGGACTGATCGGGTTGTGGGGCGGGCTGGCAATGCCGGGTGCACCTACAGGACATGAGGATCCGCTCCTCGGTCTACCCGCGGCCGCGCCTTCGCACTTGCTGGTTTCCTGATCATGGCGGGCCTGCGCGGCTACCTTCTTGCCATTGCCCTGGCTTTTCTTGCAGCGCTGGCCGCTCTTCTGATCGGGCAGAAGCTGCGCGCGGGTGACAATCATGAAAGCCGGCTTCATGCCGTGCTGCACGAGGAACTCGATCTCGATCCGGCACAGGAAGCGCAGATTGATCGCCTTGAGCACGATTTTGCCGAAAGGCGCAAGCTGCTCGACGGGCGCTTGCGTCAGGCCAATGCGCAGCTGGCAGAGGCGATCGAGCGTGAGCATACGTATGGTCCGGCAGTCGAGAAGGCGGTCGACCAATCGCATATGGCGATGGGCGAGTTGCAGAAGGCGACGCTTCGGCATGTATTCTCCATGCGCGCCGTGCTCCAGCCGGATCAGGCCAGGCGGTTTGATTCCGCTGTTGCGCACGCCCTGACCACGCCGCCAGAGGAATGATCCGGCGTGTCCGGGCAGGGGGGGCAAACCGGAAAAGATAGGGTCGGTCAAGGCGACGATGCATCGGCGGTGGCAGCTGCCCTTGCCGGTCGTCAGTCCGGATTCGATGTCCTCATGAAACACCACCGAGAGGCGGTGTTCCGTTTCGTGCATGGCCTGACCGGCAACGAAAGTGACGCGCTCGACGTCACCCAGGAGAGCTTTGTCGCCGCGTTCCTCGCTCTCAACCGCTATGATCGCACGCGTCCTTTCCGCGCCTGGATCCTGCGCATCGCGCGTAACAAATGCCATGATTGGGCCCGGCGGCGAACGGTGCGTCGGTTCTTTTCCTTCGCCGTGCCGATCGACGATGCCATCGACATTGCCGACCCCGAGGAGAACCCGGAGGAGGCCCTGTCATCGCGTCGGGGCGTGGAGAGAATCCACGCGGCGATTGCCAGTCTGCCGGCCAACCTCAAGGAACCGCTGCTGCTATGTTCGCTGGAAGACATGACGCAGGACGAGGCTGCCGAAGTCCTCGGTATCAGCCGCAAGGCGGTGGAAACCCGAATTTACCGGGCTCGCCAGAAATTGTCGCAATTGCTTGAGGGGTGAGCGCCGGATCTGCGTATTATCGGCGATGACTGCTCTCGATCCATTCAACCGCCGCCGTTTCCTTGCCTTGTCCGGTATGCTTGCCGGGGGCCTTGGGCTTTCCGCAATGACACCCGCCTGGGCCCGCAGCGGCACCCCGGGTACGGCAGGCTTCGGCACGCTCTCGGGCGATTCCATTGCGCTCCAGATCGGCGAAAGCCACTTCGCGACCGGCGGCCGTTCGGCCCATGCGATTACCGTCAACGGTACGCTGCCCGCACCGCTCCTGCGTTTGCGCGAAGGGCAGAATGTACGCCTTGCCGTGACCAATACCTTGCGGGAACAGAGTTCGATTCACTGGCACGGCCTGCTACTTCCCTTCCAGATGGACGGGGTACCCGGCGTCAGCTTCCCCGGCATCGATCCGGGCGAGACGTTCGTGTACGAGTTCCCGATCGTCCATTCCGGCACATTCTGGTACCACAGCCATTCCGGGATGCAGGAAGCCGTCGGACTTTACGGCCCCATCGTCATAGATCCGGCCGGTCCCGATCCGATTGCCTATGACCGCGAGCATGTTCTGGTCCTGTCGGACTGGAGCCCGATGCATCCGCATGAGCAATTGCGGCGCCTCAAGATGATGGGCGGCTACTTCAACCGCCAAAAGCAGACCCTTGCCGGATTGCTGGCAGGCAAGGACCAGAGCCTTTCCGATCGCCTGGAATGGGCGCAAATGCGCATGGATGCGACCGACATCTCGGATGTGACCGGCTCCACCTACAGCTTCCTGATCAATGGCCATGGCACACAGGAAAACTGGACGGGCCTGTTCAGCCCCGGAGAGAAGGTCCGGTTGCGGGTGATCAATGCCTCGGCCATGACGAACTTCAATTTCCGCGTACCCGGCCTTCCGCTGAAGGTCGTCGCGGCCGACGGCAACCACGTCCAGCCCATCGAAACCGATGAAGTTCAGATCGCGATCGCCGAGACGTACGATTTCATCGTCGAGCCGGGTGAGGCGGACAGCTACGCGATTGTCGCCGAGGCGATCGACCGTTCCGGCCTCGTACGCGCGTCGCTGGCGCAGCGGCCCGGGCTTGTGGCGCCGGTTCCGGCGCTGCGTGAAAGGCCGCTGCTCACCATGCGCGACATGGGCATGGACATGTCCGGGATGGACATGGGTGAGGGCGGCATGATCGACCTGAGCAAGCCTGCCAATGAATCGATGGACGGGCATTCCATGTCGATGCGCGATCCCTCGGTCGCGCCCGGCGTGAAGATGGGGCCGGGCGTGGCGACGCTTTCGCCGATGCCGGTCGACCGGCTTGCGGATCGGCCGACCGGACTGGAAAACGTCGACCACCGCGTCCTGACTTATGCGGATCTGCGCGCGCTCGATCCCAATCCCGATCCGCGCACCCCAAGCCGGGAAATCGACGTCCATCTCACGGCGAACATGGAACGCTACATGTGGTCGATCGACGGCGAGGCGCTTTCGGAGGGCCCCGATCCGATTCCGTTCCGACTCAACGAACGGGTTCGCGTGAACCTCATCAACGACACGATGATGCCGCATCCGATCCACCTGCACGGTCACTTCTTCGAACTGGTCAGCGGCGAGCCCGGGCACCGGGTGCGCAAGCACACCGTCAATGTGCTGCCGGGCGGGAAAGTGTCGTTCGACCTGACTGCAGACGGGGAGGGCGACTGGGCCTTCCACTGCCACATGCTGCTGCACATGCATTCCGGGATGATGCGCATCGTCACGGTTCGCGATGAGGGGGAGGCGGCATGATGGCCCGTCTCTCGATCCGCACGGCAGCTTCGGCATCGCTACTTGTCATCGCCCTGCTCTCGCCGGAAATGGCTGCGGCACAGCAGCAGGAAGCGCCCATGGACCATTCGCAGATGGACCATGGGAGCATGGATCATTCCATGCACGGATCCGTGGAGGATCAGAACGGCATGAACATGCCGATGGAAGGCAGCGAGGCCATGCCCGCCGGCGACCATGCGATGCATGATATGCAGGACATGCCGATGGAAGGCAGCGAGGCCATGCCCGCCGGCGACCATGCGATGCATGATATGCAGGACATGCCGATGGACATGCCCATGGGTGAGGACCATTCGGCCCACGCCGGCCACACGATGTCCGCGCCGCAAGTTGTCGATCAGCCGGGTAAGGCGCCGCCACCCCAAGTGCCGACCGATCATCCTGCCGACCGCTATTTCCCCCAGGACCGGATGCAGGCGGCGCGCGATGCGCTGTTGAAGCATTCCGCCTTCTCTACGCTCGCGCTCCAGGTCGATCGCCTCGAATATCGTATGAAGGACGGCAAGGACGGTTATGGCTGGGAGGGGGAAGCCTGGTACGGCGGCGATATCGACCGGATCGTCGTTGCCAGCGAAGGAGAGGGCACCTTCGGCGAAGCTGCGGAACGCATCGAGGTCGCAGCCTATTGGCGCCATGCTCTCGACCCCTGGTTCAATCTGCAGGTCGGGGCTCGGCATGACTTTCGTCCCGATCCGCAGCGCACTTATGCGTTGCTGGGTATCCAGGGGCTTGCGCCTTACTGGTTCGAGGTCGAAGGGCAGTTGCTCGTATCCGACAAGGGCGACGTGCACGCCCGGGGCAAGGCTTCCTATGACCAGCGCCTGACTCAGGTGCTGGTGCTCGAGCCTGAAGTCGAATTCGACTTCGCCTTCCAGGACGTGCCGGAGATCGGTGTCGGAGCCGGCTTCGAACGGGTAGAGATGGGCGCGCGTCTGCGCTACGATGCCAACCGTTCGCTTGCACCGTACATTGGCGTGAACTGGGAACGCAAGCTCGGCGAAACCGCCCGCATCGCCCGCGCGGCGGGAGAGGGGGCTTCCGATGTTTCTGCCGTGGTGGGCATACGCGCCATGTTCTGATCGCCCGATCGCGCTCAGAGAAGCGAGTTGGCGTCAATAACCCTGGACCGAAGAAAAGCGGCGCAGCCATATTCGCTGCGCCGCCTGTAATTTTAGATCGGTATTCGTATCTGGCTGTCTTTCCGGCGACCGAAAGCTACGGCCGCCGGAATTTCAGGTCATCAGAATTCTACGCTGCCACGAATGCCATAGGTGCGGGGCGGCTGGAACTGGTATGTATTGTTGTTGGCCACGAAGTTCTGCGCTGCATAGGACAGAATGTTCTTGTCGAAGATATTGCGCACATAGGCCTGGATCTTCCAACCATTGTCGGAAGCATAGCCGAGCGAGGCGTTGGCTACGAAGTAGCTGCTCGATTCCACGTCCGGCAAGTTGAAGACCGAATAGTAGAAGTCCGAGGAATACTTGCCGTCGACATGCGCCGTGACCTTCCCGCTCGAAAGCGGCACGTCCTGGTCGAGCGATACAGTAGCCGTGAAGCTCGGCGCATTGGGCAGTTCGTTGCCGCCGATATTGAAGGGAACGTCGTCGCCATTGTTGACGATGATGTTTTTGCCGAACTTGGTGTGGAGCCATGAAGCATTGACCCCGGCACGTGTATTCTGTCCGAGCAGAGCCTTCACTTCGCCTTCAACACCGTAGATCTTGGCGCTGCCCACGTTGAAGACGCCGGCACCTCCATTAAGTGCATCCGAGTTCTGCGAGGCCTGGTAACCGCGGTAATCGAAGTAGAATGCCGCGGCATTGACCTGCAGTGTATTGCCCAACAGCGAGTTCTTGGTGCCGAATTCGAAGGCGTCGAGTTGCTCGGGACCGTAGTCCACGGAAGCGCTGCTGCCGTTGGAATTGAAGCCGCCCGACTTGTACCCGCGATCGTACTTCGCATAGATCAGCGTGTCCGGCGTCGGGTGGTAGTTCAGGCCGACATGCCAGGTCGGCTGGCTGTCACTGATTTTGCCGTTGCCCGGAGTGGTCAGCAGGAACGGCGGGCACGAGCCGTCTGCGGGGAAGTCGTTCGCGCAAAGCGGGAAGGCTAGCGCGGGCAGGTTGAGAACTGCCTGACCGACGCGGGTCTTCTTGTCCCAGGTGTAACGCCCGCCGACGCTCAGCTCGAGCTGATCGGTGAGGTCGAAATCGATCTGTCCGAACACGGCCTGCGAGCGGGTCTTGATGCGGTAATCGAACTTGATGCCGTAACGGAAGGACTGGTCGGCATTGGGTGCGCCTGCCAGGAACCCGGTTTCGGGATCGAACAGGCCGGTCATCTCGCGGTTGAACAGTCCGGAATCGACTGTGTTTGTCTCCTGGAAGCGGAAATAGCCTGCCTGGAAGAAAACGCGGTTGGCTGGATCATTGCTGACGCGGAATTCATGGTTCCAGGTTTCGGGCTTCTCGCTTTGGCGGAACTGGCGATTGGCCGGATAAACCGGGCCGGTCGCATCGAGCACGTTGCGCCAGCTCTGTTTGTCGTAACCGCCAGAATAGATGAAATTGATGCCGAAATCGGCATCGTAGGACAGTTCCCAGCGGAAGCGATCACCGACAACGTCCGTCGAAATCGGAGCTGTATTGGGGAATGCCGCCAGATCGCTGAAATCGGGCTTGGGACTACCAAGGGGCACCGCCAGGGAGGCATCACCATTCACCTTGCGGGAATCGTGCTGGTAGGAAGCCCAGGCGGTGAGACCGCCGGACTGGTAGAGGGCCTGGATGCGGCCCGAAGCGAAGTCTTCGTCATCGCCTTCGCGGGCAGGACCGTCAAGATCGCGATATCCGTCATGGTGCATGAACGTGCCCGACGCACGCACTGCCAGACTGTCGGTCACGGCCAGATTGCCGCCCATTTCGCCGTTGAAGGTGCCGAAATTACCGACTTCAACCGAACTGTATCCGCCGTTGCGGAATTCCGGGCGCTTGGTGATGATGCTGACAAGGCCGCCGGTCGAGTTGCGTCCGTTGAGGGTGCCCTGGGGACCCTTCAGGACTTCGATACGTTCGATGTCGTACATCGAAGAATTGATCGAGAAGGAACGGTTCGTATAGAATCCGTCCCGTGCAATCGGGACCGACGGATCCCCGATTTCGGTGGTGTCGGTAGAAGCGATACCGCGCACCGCGATATAGGCCGCGCCGGCGTTGTTGGAGATGTTGACGCTGGGATCGATCGCACTGAGGTTGCGGATCGAGTTGATTCCCTGATCGCGAAGGGCGTCGCCGGAATATACGTTGAGCGCAATCGGGGTGTCCTGCGCGTCGGAAGCGGTACGGTTCGCGGTGACGATGATATCGCCGAGCCCCGCTTCGTTCTGCGCATCGTCGGAAGCATTTTGCGCCAAGGCCACACCGGGCATTGCCAACGCGGATACAGAAATAAGAAGTAGATTCAACCTCATGCACATCTCCCTTGCCGTGTGGCCATCTCTTGCGGCCAATAGCGTTTAAAACAGGAACGCTAATTCGATTTAGCCCAACTATTGGCCACACCGGGCATTGTCAATGAGGACTCAGGAATCCGTCCAGTGTAGTGCGAAAAAGCAACATCTGCATCGACGGCGATTATAAATCACTGTATTTGCGCGGCTTTTGAGGGCCCCATCTTTGCATGAAAGGTGGAGGTGTATAAAACGCCCGGAGAAGCTCAATCTGCTCGTTCGAGGACCGGCTCAACCATGCATGATGGCTCTGCCTGCATGGCTTTCCCGTTCCTGCGCAAAGAGAGGGCGATCGTCAAATTCTCGATTCTCTGAAGCCAGTGCGTATCGCCAACGACAACGTCTGAGGTAGCGTGGGGCTGTGGCGACGCGGCGGCAGGGAAGGAGCGGCAATGAGCCGCGTTCCCTTCTGGCGTCGATCAGGCTCGGTAGATATGACTCACAGATCGGCGCTGAGGTAAGCGAGGCACATTCTGCCGAGTTCGATCTTGAGTTCAGCCCAGTCCTGCTGGAGGGCGCCTTCGCCGGTGGAACCGAGGCTGAGTTGCCTTGCAAGGGTGGCGAAGATGATCTGGTAGGCGGCGTTGGCCTTTTTCTCGCATTCGTTGCCGCCGAACTGGTCGCGGTATTCGAGCATGGACTCGATGCCGAGCGCGGCGGCCCGGTTGGCGCTGGTGCGGCCCGGTTCGGCGACGAGCGGATCGAAGGAGGCGCGTTGCATGCTCAGGCGCAGGAGCGGGGCATGCTTCTTGAGCAGTTCGGCAAAGGCTTCGACGTACTGCGGCACGAGGGTGGCGAGCGAGGTGGCCTTGCTGCGCACCCTGGCGATCATCGCGTCCTCGTCGGCAGCCATCTTGGCCAGGTGGTTGCCGATGACGGCGCGAACGAGGTTCTCCTTGCTCTCGAAGCGCAGGTAGATCGACCCGATCGAGACGTTGCCGCTATGGCTGACGTCCTGCAGGGTAAACTCCTCGCTGCCGCGTTCGAGCATGAGCTTCTCGGCGGCGACGAGCATGCGCTCCAGAGAAGCCTTGCTGCGGCCCTGCAGTGGCGTCTTGCTGACCGTATCGACGCTCAGCGTCGCCTTGGCATCCTTTGTTTTTGCTTTTCTCGGCATAGGTTTCTTCTGGAGCCCGCATAAAAAAGGAACGTCAATTCTATTTCATCGCGGCAATCCGGATGCCCGCGGCCGTGGCGCGACATCTCGAGGCTCCCTGTGCAACGGCAAGTCCCTTTCGCCATCAGGTCAAACGAAGGACTGCCAGCGGTTCAAGCCGCCTTAAAGGCCCAGTTTGAGCGCATCGACCGTGAACTTGGCACCGATGATCAGCGCGTCCTTCGTCGGACTACCGCGAAACGGATCGCCGGTCCGGTCGGGATTGTGGATGTACTGGATATTGGGCGAGAGCCGGATCGCGGGGCCGATCTGCGCGCTGTAGGACAGCTCCATCATGACCTGGTGGCGCGAGACCCTTGCGCTGCCGCCAGCGGCCAGATCCGCGGCCCGCATGCGCTGCATCGCCAGATTGCTGAAGCGCTGGTCGCTGATCATGAAGCCGATACTGTCTTCGTCCCGCCCCGGGAAGGTGCCGGTCTGGACCAGCCCGAGGTCGAAGAAGCGGCTTTCCTCCACGCGACCGGACAGGTTGGTCATGGCAACGCCGTAGACACTTAGCCCTCGCTTCGATGTCGGATCGGGGCGGGTGAGTTGCTGTTCGAAGCGGAAATAGAGGCCCGAGCGGCCATTGTGGACCTGGGCCGGACGACCGCTGAGAATGGCAATGCCGCCCATGTCGTCACGCAGCGGGTCGTCATAGTCGCCCTTGTCGATCCAGCCGCCAAGAATGTAGCGGAACGGCAGGAGTGCCGACTCTCCACTTTCGTAGCTCAATTCCCAAGGAACGATCACGCCGGTCGCATTGCCGATGCCGAAATCCGTGCCGTGGTCGCTGGCCTGTTTGCGATCCGGGTTCACTTCATAAGCGCCGACATGCGCAAAGATGTTATCCGTCAACTGCGCCTTGGCGTGGATCATCCAGCTCGACGCCGGGAAATAGGTGAAGTTGCTGTTCTTGAAGACGAAGGTCGGGTTGCCGCAGCCCGAGTTGCCCTGGAACTGGCAGTAGAGCGGAGAATTGAGGAAATGGATGTTTGCCTGGCTGCGGCCTGCCTCGATCACCAGCCGGTCGTCGAAAAGGTGCTGCTCCCAGGTGAGGATCGCGAGGTGGGTGTTCTGGGTGCCCCAGATTTCCTGAACCGAAGTGTTGTTGCCGATGGCGATTGCCGAAAGGCTTTTTCCATGGCGGTTGGTCACCGCGACATGAAGGGTACCGCCGCCGATGCCGGCGATCCGGTCCATGTCGAAATCGGCTCCGGCATAAACCTGCCCGGCGTAAGCTGCCTCCTTGCGCAGCCCTCCACTGACGTTGCCAGCCGCTTCGCCCGTATAGCTGAGCGTCAGGGTGATGCCCTGATCGGCGAGCGGCTGGAAGGACTGCGGTTGCTCTGCAGGAGCGGCCGGGGCGGGGGCCGCATTGCCCACTTCGCCTTCGCTCTGCGATTGCGCCCGGGCCGAATGCGGCGCGGCGGCGATGGACAAGGCGAGGGCGGCTGCGCCAGCAAGAGCGGCGCATTTGGAGGATACTGAAGGCATTGGATTATCCTTTGCGGATGTTCTTTTCTTGTTGTTGTCGCAGGCCGTTCAAGCCGCAGCGGTTGTCACCGGGGGGCGTTTGAGCAGCCCCACCAGCACGGCGCTGATCAGTGTCCCGGCGACAATGGCGATGGCGTAAGTCGCAAGGTGGGTCACGGCGCCCGGAATGGGCAGGACGAAGATGCCGCCATGGGGAACCTTCAGCTCCACGCCTGAAGCCATCGAGATCGCCCCGGCCGTGGCCGAACCGGCCATCAGTGAGGGGATGACCCGCAGGGGATCGCGCGCGGCGAAGGGAATGGCGCCTTCGGTAATGTAGGCAAGACCCAGTGCCGCTGCCGCCCCGCCTGCTTCGCGCTCCTCGAGCGTAAAGCGATTGCGGAACAGGCGCGTCGCCAGCGCCACGGCAAGGGGCGGCGTCATTCCGGCGGCCATCGTTGCGGCCATCGGAGTATAGACATTGCTGGCGATCAGCCCGACCGAGAAGGCATAGGCCGCCTTGTTGACCGGTCCGCCCATGTCGAAGGCCGACATCGCACCCAGGATCATGCCCAGGAGCAGTGCACTCGAACCCTGCATCGAACGCAGCCATTCGGTCAGGAAGGCCAGTACGGCGGCCACGGGTGTGCCGATCGCATAGACCATCAGCAGGCCGGTCAGCAGCGTGCCCAGCAGCGGCAGGATCAGGACCGGCTTCAACCCCTGCAGGTTCTTGGGCAGGCGGATCAGGCGGTTGAGGACTTCCACGCCGTACCCGGCGATGAAGCCCGCCGCGATGCCGCCAAGGAAACCGGCGCCGATCTGCGCGGCGAGCATTCCGCCCACCATGCCCGGGGCAATGCCGGGACGGTCGGCAATGGAAAAGGCGATGTATCCAGCCAGCGCGGGAACGATGAGCGCGAAGGCGCCCTGCGCGCCGATCTGGAACAGCGTATGCGCCAGCGTGCCCTGTGCGGCATCGGCATTGGCGCCGATGCCGCCGAGTGCAAAGGCAATGGCAATCAGCAGGCCGCCTGCCACCACGAAAGGCAGCATGAACGACACGCCGGTCATCAGGTGCTTGTAGGGTCCTGCACGCTCTTTCAGTCCCGTGGGTGCCTTGATGTCGGCACTCGCGGCGGCTTCGCCGCCTTGGACCTTCGCTTCGGCCAACGCCCGCTCGATCAATTTCGCGCCGCCTGAAATCGCGGGTTTGGTGCTGGAGGCAAAGACGCGCTTTCCGGCAAACCGGGCGCGGTCGACCTCGCGGTCGGCGGCGATCATCACGACATCGGCTTCGGCGATTTCATCGGCGGTGAGGGGAGTACCCGCACCGACCGAACCCTGCGTTTCGACGCGGATCGGATAGCCGAGCTGCCGGGCGCCTTCGGTCAGACCCTCGGCGGCCATGAAGGTATGCGCAATGCCGGTCGGGCAGGAGGTGATCGCGACGATGCGCGGAGCGGCCTGATCGGCAGTCGGGTCATCGGCCTCGTCGTCACCATCGAAGACCAGCGCGGCGGCGGGGTCGGCGAGGACGGCTTCGAGTGTCATGTGTCGGTCGGCGCGATGGGCGAGCGTATCGTCGGCCAATTCGTCGGCGACCAGCAGCAGTCTTGTACCGGCGCCTGCCGCATCGTCGCCCAGAGGGTTGAGCACGCCTTGTTCTGTGCGCACCTCGATCTCGATATCGTGGCCTTCGGTGCGGGCCGCGAGACGCAGGGCCTCGCCCGCCAATACGCCCTGTACGGAAGAGGACCCGGCCTCAACGATCGCAAAGACCTTTTTCATCATGCCTCTCCTGCCGTCGTTCTCGCGGCTGTTGAAATCGGGGTTAGCGTCACTTCGTCGGCGAGCGCGTCGACAGTGGCGAGCGCGGGCAGGTTCGGGCCGGCCATGCCCAGCTTCGCCACCGCGAAGGCCGTGGCGAGCCGCGCGGTTCGCTCCAGCGAAGCGCTCTCGAGCAGGGCTGCCGCAATTCCGGCGACCATTGCATCGCCGGCACCGACCGTGCTGGCCAGTTCGCCGATCGCGAGTTGGGCTGTCAGTGCGCCTTCATGGGAAACGAACAGCGCGCCGTCTTCCCCCATCGAGACAACGACCAGTTCGACGCCGCTGCTCCGCAACAGGTCCGCCGCCTCTACCAGCGCTGGCAGGTCGGGCAGGTCGCGGCCGAGCAATTGCGCAAGCTCGTCGCGGTTAGGCTTGACCACATGCGGTGCCTTTGCAGCTTCCAGTGCGCATTTCAGCGGCAGGCCGCTGGTATCGAGTATGATCCGGCAACCACATGCGCGCAGCCGTTCGAGCAGCGTGGCGTAAGTATCTGGCGGACAGCCGGGGGGAAGGCTGCCCGCCAGCACGACGAGGTCGCCTTCGCGGGCCGCGTCGCAGATCGTGGCGGTGACCATCTCGGCCCGCCCTGCATCGACGGCCAGGCCATCGAGATTGATGTCGGTTGTGCCCGCGGGATCGACCAGCTTGAGGTTGACCCGGGTGGCTCCGGCAATGCGGATGAAGCGGTCTTCGATGCCCTTGGCGGCGAACAGCGCGTCGAACGGGGCCGCATTGTCGCTTCCCAGCAATCCGTAAGCGGAAACATCGACGCCCCAGTCGGCCAGGCAGCTGGCGACGTTGACGCCTTTGCCGCCGGCGTTCTGGCGCACGGCATGGGCGCGGTGGACGGCGCCCGGTTCCAGCCGGTCGAGCGTTACGGTCTGGTCGATGGCCGGGTTGAAGGTGACGGTGAGGGTGCGCATCAGATTGCCTTTCCGTCGAGCGCGCGCACTTGCGCCGCCCCGTCCATGGCCAGGGCACGTGCGGCCAGGTCGGCCAGTTCGCCGCGGTCGCAGCCGCGCAGCCTTGCCTTGACCGCAGGAATGTCGCGCGGGGTCATCGACAGTTCGTCAACGCCGAGGCCGATCAGCAGCGCGGCGCCGAACGGGTCGCCGGCGATGCCGCCGCATACGCCGACCCATCGGCCGTGGGCCCGGGCGCCTTCGACGGTGGTGGCGATCATGCGCAGGACTGCCGGGTGCAGGCTGTCGGCTTCACCGGCCAATTCCGGGTTCTGGCGATCGATCGCGAGGGTGTACTGGGTCAGGTCGTTGGTGCCGATCGAGAAGAAGTCGGCATGGGCCGCGAGCTGGGCTGCCTGCACCGCCGCTGCGGGCACTTCGATCATGATGCCGATCGGCACTTGCGGCGCATCCAGTTCGGCGCGGACGGCTTCGCAGCGCTCGCGAAGGGCAAGCAGTTCGTGGGCCGATGTGATCATCGGGAACATGATCGAAAGATTGCCGCCTGCCTTGGCCGTCCGGTACAGCGCGCGCAGCTGGGGCTCGAGAAGGTCGGGGCGGCGCAGCAGCAGGCGCGCGCCGCGCACGCCGAGGAAGGGGTTTTCTTCAACCGGCAGTTCGAGGTGGGGCACCTGCTTGTCGCCGCCGATGTCGAGTGCGCGCACGATCAGCGGACGCTCTTCGTTTTCAGTGGAAAGAGCATCGATCATGGCGCGGTAAACGGCGAATTGTTCGTCCTCACCGGGGGTGTTGCCGCTTTCCAGAAAGAGGAATTCGGTGCGCATAAGGCCCACGCCTTCGCCACCCTGGGCCAGTGCGAAGCCGACCTGGTCCGGGCGGTTGACGTTGGCCGCGATTTCTACCCGGTGGCCGTCGCGGGTGATCGCGGGTTTGCCGCGCTCTTCTTCCTCGGCGATGCGCTGGGCCGTAAGTTCGGCAATCCAGTCGCGTGCAGAGGCAAGGTCTTCTTCCGAAGGTTCGAGCCAGACGCGGCCGCCGTCGCCATCGACGATGGCGGTCGAGCCCGGGGCCATCGCCAGCAGGTCTGCCCCACCGGCGACGACAGAGGGCAGGCCAAGCGTGCGCGCAAGGATCGCACTGTGCGAAGTCGGTCCGCCAAGCGCAGTGGCGATACCGGCGACCCTCGATGTGTCGAGCGTAGCGGTATCGGACGGGGACAGGTCGGCGGCAACGAGGATGCAGGGTTCTTCGGGCAGGTCCGCGAGCGTTCCGGTGACGAGCCCGGGCTCGATCTCTGCAAGGACGCGGCGGCCGACGTCTTCGAGGTCGGCAGCACGCGCAGCCAGAACCGGATTGCCCAGTGCCGAAAGCTTGCCGGCAATGCGCTGAACGGCCTGATGCCAGGACCAGGCCACGCCGTGGCCTTCGACCATGAGCTGGCAGGTCAGCGTGATGATGTCGGTATCTTCGAGCAGTTCGGTCTGCGCCTTGAAGATGGCGGCCTCCGAAGCGCCGAGGCGCCGGGTGGTATCGTCGATCAGCGCCTTCATCTGCGCGCGCGTGCGCACCAGTGCTTCGTTGAGCAGTTCGCCGCCGCTTACCAGGTCGACCGGTGCATCGGGCACGGACAGCTCGCTTGCGGAAAGGACGTGGATCGGCCCGATCGCAAGGCCCGGGCTGGCGGCGACGCCCGCGATCATGCGCGGGCTGCCGACCGGCGTCCAGCAACGCACGGGCGCCTTGCGCTTCTCGGCGGCGCGCGCGGCGTCTTCCTTTTCGCGAGAGGTCAGGCCCCGGACGGTAGCGACGAACTTCCCGAGCGCGCCTTGCGCTGCCGGACCTTCGGCCGAGAAAGTGACTTCGTCCCCGCAACGCAGGCCGAGCTGCAGCAGGGCCACGAGATTGCGCGGATCGGCGCTTTCGTTTCCGTGACGCACACGCAGGCGTACGGCGCTGGCACGGGCAGCTTCCACCCATGTCGATGCGGGGCGGGCGTGCAGTCCGGTCGGATAGTCGACGATCCAGGCGGCGGTATGGGCCAGGTCCTCAGCCGGAGTGGAGGCAGCGGCCGGGGCTCCATCCTCGAGCAGCGCGCGAGAGAACGCGGCGGGGTCGTCGGTTGCGATCAGGGCCTGCAGGCGTTCCTCGTCCTGGATGAGCCGGGTAAGCCGGCGCAGGATGGTAATGTGGCTGTCCGAGTTGGCGGCGATGCCAACGACGATGTGCGCGCGCTGTCCCGGGTTCCAGTCGATGCCTTCGCGAAGCTGGAGGATGGCGATGCCGTCGTTCCGGACAAGGCCCTTGTCCTCGCCCAGTCCATGCGGGATCGCGACGCCGGAGCCGAGAAACGTATTGGCCACGGCTTCGCGGCGAACCATGCTTTCCTCATATCCGGGCGCAACGCAACCGGCGGCGACGAGGAGTTGGCCGACCTGGCGAATCGCATCGGTCTTGTCGGTAGCGCTGGCATCGATCCGGACGAGATCGGCCGCGTGCGACGCGGGAATGGCGTCTGCGAGCATGGTATTTCCTCTCCTCTTGCTTCGATGAGAAAACGTTTTCTCAATGAAATTGTCAAGAGGGCTTGTGATTTTCGTCGATCCTGAGGCATAGTCTGAAGGATCGAGAGGGCGTTTGCCGTAACGATAAGAGAACGATTTCCAATGGCGGTAGGTATCAAGGAGGTGGCCAAAGTTGCCGGTGTTTCCCCAGCTACGGTGTCCCGAGTCCTGGCAGGACGCGCCGTGGATCCGGAGATGTCGGAACGTGTGCTCGCCGCCGTCAAATCCACGGGTTACCGCCCGAATCTCGCCGCGCGGCGCCTGCGGTCACAACATACCAACACAATCGGGCTCGTCGTCGCGGACATCCGCAACCCGTTCTTCACGGCCGTATCGCGCGCCGTTGAAAGCCTTGCGGCTGCGCGTGGCCTGCGGGTCATTCTGTGCAATACCGACGAAGATCCCGAGAAGGAGGCCGCCTATCTCGAGCTCCTGCACGAGGAGCGCGTATCGGGTGTAATTCTGGCTCCGACTCGCCAGCGGGTCGCTGCGGCCGGACGGCTGGAACTGGATTACCCGGTCGTCCTCATCGACCGCTCGACACCCGATGGTGAGTTCGACAGCGTCGTGCTCGACAATGCGCGCATGGCTGAAGTGCTTGTTGAGCACTTGCATGTGCAGGGCCATCGGCGGGTCATTGGCCTGTTCGGCGCTGCGAGTTCCACCGGCATCGAACGGCGCGAAGGTTTCTGCAAGGCAGCCGAGCGGCTGGGACTGGAAGTGGAAGCCGTAGCCGTACCGCATGCAGCGCAGGCAGCGGCACAGGCGATCGCGGACCTGCTGGGGTCCCCCAAACGACCCGATGCCCTGATTGCCAGCAACGGTGTGATGCTGGTCAACGTCTTGCGGGCCCTGCGCGGTCTGGGCCTGGAAGTGCCCCGCGACATTGCCCTTGCCGGTTTCGACAACAACGACTGGATGGAGTTTGTCGGTGGGGGGATCAGCGTGATCGAGCAGCCGGTAGAGGAGATCGGGCGCACGGCGATGACGATGCTGCTCGATCGCCTCGACCATCCCGATGCTCCGGCGCGCAAGGTCGTGCTCGGCGGGCGACTGGTTGCTCGTGGGTCGAGCCTTCGTGCCGGTGCGGAATGCGGCGTAGCCGGGGCATGAGCTTCAGGGAACGCACCAGTATCGGCCGCGAAACGCGCTTGTGCATGTCGCTTTCGGGACGACCGGGCAATGCCGGATCGCGCCTGCACAACTGGCTCTACGGCCATTACGGACTGGATTACGTTTACAAGTCCTTCTCTACCGGCGACCTGGCCGCGGCGGTCGGTGGCATACGCGCGCTGGGGATACGCGGCTGCGCGGTCTCCATGCCGTTCAAGGAGGAAGTCATCCCGATGCTGGACGGGCTCGAAGCATCTGCCAGGGCCATCGACAGCGTCAACACGATCGTCAACGATGACGGCGCACTCACCGGTTACAACACCGACTACGTGGCCGTCCGTGACCTGCTGGCGCGTCGCGGAATCGACCCGGCAATGCCGTTCCTGCTGCGGGGAAGCGGCGGCATGGCAAAGGCCGTGGTCGCCGCCCTGCGCGACAGCGGCTTTTGCCACGGCACCATCGTCGCGCGAAATCGCCGGAGTGGAGCTGCGCTCGCGGCCCAGTATGGCTTTGCGTGGCGAGAGGACATGCCCGCTACGGAAGCGCCGCTGCTGATCAATGTCACGCCGCTCGGGATGGAAGGGAGCCAGGCAGATCGTCTCGCCTTTCCGGCAGAGCAGATCGGGGCCTGCGAGATCGCCTTCGACGTGGTTGCCCAGCCCGCGAACACGCCCTTCATCCGCGCCGCGCAGGCTGCAGGGAAAGTGACGGTCTCGGGCGCGGAAGTGATCGTGCTGCAGGCAATCGAACAATTCGCGCTTTATACAGGCGTGCGACCGGACGCGAAAGCAGTGGCGCAGGCCGCCGCTTTCGCCCATGGCGACGAAGTTGCGGAGAAGCTGCGAGAGGCGTAACCGCCATCCAGGTTCTTCCAGGGACCCAATGACAGGCGCCGATCCGGGGCGTGCAAGGCGAAGGATAACGATGCAACCGATCACACTGACCCGCTTCCTCATCGAGCAACAGCGTCGCGAGGACAGCGCCTGCCCCGCCGAACTGCGCCTGCTGATCGAGACGGTCGCCCGGGCCTGCAAGACGATTGCCCACGCCATTTCCAAGGGTGCGCTCGGCGATGTGCTGGGCAGCCTCGGTTCGGAGAACATCCAGGGCGAAGTGCAGAAGAAGCTCGACGTCATCGCCAACGAAATCCTGCTCGACGCCAATGAATGGGGCGGTCACCTAGCGGGCATGGCCTCGGAAGAGATGGAGACGATCCACCCCATTCCGAACCGCTTCCCCAAGGGCGAATACCTGCTGCTGTTCGATCCGATCGACGGGTCCAGCAACATTGACGTGGACCTGTCGGTGGGGACGATCTTCTCGGTGCTGCGCGCGCCGGAGAACTCTGCGGGCCGCGATGTGATCGAGGACGATTTCCTTCAGTCCGGCCGCGATCAGGTCGCGGCAGGCTATGCGATCTACGGGCCGCAGACGCTGCTGGTCCTCACCCTGGGCAATGGCGTCTACGAATTTACGCTGGATCGCGAAATGGGCGCCTGGCGCATGACCGACGGCCCGCTGAAGATTCCGTCGGGCACGAAGGAAGTGGCGATCAACATGGCGCGGCGCGAGCAGTGGTCGCCCGAAGTGCGTCGCTACATCGACGATCGCGTGGGCTGCGAGGCCGGGCCGTTGGCCGGGCAGTACAATATGCGCTGGACGGCATCGATGGTCGCGGACATCCACCGCATTCTCAAGCGCGGCGGAGTGTTCCTCTACCCGGCCGACCACCGCCAGCCCGGCAAGGCCCGCCTGCGTCTGCTTTATGAGGCCAACCCGATGAGCATGCTGATCGAGCAGGCAGGCGGTCGCTCCAGCGATGGCGCTGCCTCCATTCTCGACGCGCAGCCGACCAGCCTGCACCAGCGCATCGGCGTCGCCCTTGGCGATCCGGAAGAAATCGAAGCGCTGCTCTCGCAGACCGTCTGAAAACGTCAGGGCCCGTCACGGGCCCTGACAACGGAAGTTGGCAGGGTGGTCTCAGTCCGGCTGGTCACCCAGCGATACGTATAGCCGCGAGATTCTTGAGGTCTGGATGCGCCACTGGCCATCCTGCCTGCGATAGGTCTCGTGGTAGTGACCGCAGCCGTGCAGGGTGAGAACGGTCCCGCTTTCGTCCCAGATCTGGTCTTCCATGGCGATGACGCCGCGGGCCGTGTCCGCAGAGAGAATGTCGACCTCGTGGCAATGCCCGTGGTGGACGGTGCGGCTCGTTTCCACTGCACCCACGATGAACTGGGTGATCACGTCGCCGCCTTCATAGACCCAGTCGTTGCTGTCCGCCGCGCGGCCGCCTTCCCCCTTGCCGTCGACGCTGAGCGAGGCTCGAGCGTCAAACACCGCATCGTCTGCAAAGACAGTGCGCAGGTTCACCCAGTCCTTGGTGTCCATGTAGCGAAAATAGCGGCTTTTAAGCTGCTTGATCTCCTCAATCGCGAGCAGGCGTTCGCTGGCATCCATCGGCATTCTCCCGGAATTTATCGTTGAAGCGGGCAGGCTTGTTCCTGTCCGATCATCGCGCATGCCGAAGACACCTGCACCTCGCCGAGTTGCTAGGCCGAAGGCCGGGTGTGGCCGCGGCGGGACAAGGGCCAAACCGAAGGCTTAGCCCGGATGCCAAGCGGCCATCGGCGCGCGGGAGCCTTCGAGTTCCGGGAGGTTTTCCGGTCCAGCTCTTATGACTTTGCGAGGTCAGCCGTTGTTGCGAAAGTGGGGCATGACGTCGCTGGCGAGGAGACGCAGTGTCCGGTTGCCCCATTCCAGGCGCTGCTGGGTGACGGGACCGGTGGTGGTGCCACACAGGATGTTGCCGATGCCCAGTTCGGCATAGGGTTCAAGGTGCTCGCGCACGGTCTTCGGGCTTCCATAGAGACACCAGGTCGCGATCCAGTCCTCGGTGAGGGCCATAGGAGTTTCGTCGGTCTTGGTGTTGGCGGCGTCTTGTTCGGCCTTGTCGCCGTAGAGCTTCTCGCGATCGACGGCGGCCTGGTAGCCCTTGAGGATCGCTTCGAGCTCCTCGCGAGCCTGGTCGTCGCTCTCCGCAACGTGGACGCACTGGTAGCTGTGGGTGGTCCAGGAAAGGGCATCTGCGACAGTTTCGTCGCTGTGGCCGGCCGCAAGCAGCATGTCGCGGTAGGCAGTGAAGTACTTGGTGACGTGCTTGAGCGGCTCGGTTCCGCCGATTTTTGGTGGTGTGAAGGCCGGGATAAAGGCAGGCCAACCATGCTCGGCCGCACGACGCGCGCTGGCTTCCTTCATGGCCACGGGCATGAGGCGTGCGTGTCCCTTGGAATAGGGGGCAGGCGCGATGCGCTGAAGGACCTTGCCGCGATAGGTGCCGTTGTCGAATTCGACAGGCGCGTCGGCCATGGTCTTGGCCCAGAGCTGCTCGGCGATGGCAAGGTTGGATTCGGAGACTGGGGAGGCGTCCTTGTAGTTGACGCCGAAGCCGATCATTTCTTCAGGGGTGGTGCCAGAGCCGACGCCGACGAGCAGCTTGCCCTTGGTCAGCTGATCCAGGATATTGATTCGCTCGACGAAGCGCACCGGACTGTGCAGCGGGACGGACGTGACTGAGAAGCCGAAGTGCAGCTCGGGAAACTTGGCAGTCAGGTATGCAGCGAACATCATCGGGTCGCTGGCCACGGGCATGTAGCCGGTGAAGTGATGATCGGGCAGAAATACGGCATCGAAGCCCAGTTCGGCCGCAAGACCGGCATGCTCTATATTGTCCAGGATGAACTGCTGATCCTGCTCCGGCGCCGTAGTCCGGCCAGCAAGAAATACGGAAAAGCGCATGGCGGCTGTGTCCTCTCATCACAAGCAGCCGGAAGCTCCGGCCTGTGTCGTTCTTGATTAATATTAGAACTATAATTCCTTTAATGCAAGTGCCACGATTGCACTTGCCGCGCGGCACGGACTCAGTACCGGCCGATATAGGCGCGCGTCCCATCCACGCAGCTCCATGCGGGCGCGATGCTTTGTCGAAAAGCAGAACAACGGTACTTGGTTCAGAAATCTTGCCCGGAGACGGGACCGGGAAGCGCCGATACGGTTGTCCGATCAAGACGTCCGACAGTGGTTCAGCATGCTGCTCGCTGGTTCAGTGCACGATAGCCCGGAAAGGTCTCACAGATCGGCGCTGAGGTAAGCGAGGCACATTCTGCCGAGTTCGATCTTGAGTTCGGCCCAGTCCTGGGGGTGTACGGCTTCGCCGGTGGAACCGAGGCTGAGTTGCCTTGCAAGGGTCGCGAAGATGATCTGGTAGGCGGCGTTGGCCTTTTTCTCGCATTCGTTGCCGCCGAACTGGTCGCGGTATTCGAGCATGGACTCGATGCCGAGCGCGGCGGCCCGGTTGGCGCTGGCGCGGCCCGGTTCGGAGACGAGCGGATCGAAGGAGGCGCGTTGCATGCTCAGGCGCAGGAGCGGGGCATGCTTCTTGAGCAGTTCGGCAAAGGCTTCGACGTACTGCGGCACGAGGGTGGCGAGCGAGGTGGCCTTGCTGCGCACCCTGGCGATCATCGCGTCCTCGTCGGCAGCCATCTTGGCCAGGTGATTGCCGATGACGGCGCGAACGAGGTTCTCCTTGCTCTCGAAGCGCAGGTAGATCGACCCGATCGAGACGTTGCCGCTATGGCTGACGTCCTGCAGGGTAAACTCCTCGCTGCCGCGTTCGAGCATGAGCTTCTCGGCGGCGACGAGCATGCGCTCCAGAGAAGCCTTGCTGCGGCCCTGCAGTGGCGTCTTGCTGACCGTATCGACGCTCAGCGTCGCCTTGGCATCCTTTGTTTTTGCTTTTCTCGGCATAGGTTTCTTCTGGAGCCCGCATAAAAAAGGAACGTCAATTCTATTTCATCGCGGCAATCCGGTTTCTGCCAGCTGATAGGCCATGCGCAATGGGGCAGGGCTCAGGCCAGTTCGGGGCGGCGGGCACGGCCGCTGGCGAACAGCGCAAAAATGCCGATCATCACCGCCAGCGCCAAACTGCCGGCAAGGAGGAAGGCACCCTGCATCGTTCCGCTGGCAAGGTTGAACTTGTGCACGAACCAGGGCGAGGCGAACTGGCCGAAGAAGAAGGCACCGGTCCAGATGCCCATACCGGTGCCGCGGTGCTCGAAGGGAAAGCGGGTCTGGGCCCAGGCGATGAGTGTGGGGACGGTCATGCCCGCGCCGGTCTGCTGGATGGCAAGGCCTACGACCATTTCGGCCGGGGTACGCGCAAGGCCGATGATGGCCAGACCCGAGCCGAGAATGAACAGGAAGGTACCAAGCTGCACGGCATTCGGGCGCGACGCCATGACGCGGAAGATCACTGCGCCGAGCATGACGAAGAGGCTGGGCAGGAAGGTGATCTTGCTGACCGCTGCCGGGTCGCTCACGCCGACTTCGCCGAAGGCGATGCTGCCATTGACGATGAAGACGTAGTAGAGCGCGGCTGAGAAGAAGGTCATGGCCGCAACCGCCAGCGCATGGCCGAGCGGGAAGGGGCGACGCTGCTCGCCGGCGAGAGGCTTGGCCGTCTTTTCTGCTTCCTGATCCTGACCCGAGCGCTTGGGTTCGTAGAGGCAGGCGAGCATGGCGAAGTAGATCGGGAAGGCAACGAGGTAGACCAGAAAGCCGCCGTTCCAGCGCACCGATGCGACAAGACCTGACAGGAGAATCACACCCGAGGCGAGGAAGGGGCCGACGAGACCTTGCAGGAAAAGCCAGTTATGGCGTCCCTTCTCGTCCCAGTAATCGGCGATGAGCGTGTTGACGATGGTCAGGATGCCAGCCTCGCACACCCCCAGCGCCAGGCGCGAGGCGAAGATATGGTCGAGATCGTCGAGGAAGAAAGGTGCCGTGCCGAAGACGCCGTAGAAGAAGGTGCAGAACAGGAGCAGCCGGCGCCGGCCGAAGCGGTCGACGAAGAAGCCAGCGAAAGGCGCGAGGATGGCGATGGTCAGGCCCGGGGCGGTGACCATCATCGGCACCTTGGTGGCGGCATCGGGATCGGTGCGGAAATGCTGGATCATCGCTGCCACGATCGGGAACATCGAGACGATCGCGAAGATCGGCAGAAAGCCGGCAGCGACCAGGGTGATTCCCTGGGGCTTCATCGTGAGATTGCTGAAAAAGCGGCGAATCGGTGTCATTCCACTCCCACTCCGTGCCATTGCGGCAGCGTGTATTAGAATTCGAATTTCTATCGGCTACTGGCCTTTCGCCGATCGGTCAATCCAGTTCACGCGCGACTCATGGGCTTGACCGATCACCCCGACAGCAATTAGAACAGCCATTTCAAACCTAACGGCAGATGGGGAGGAATTCTCGCAATGTCCCGATTGCGGATGGGCATGATTGGCGGCGGTCCCGGCGCATTTATCGGTCCCGTGCATCGAATCGCAGCAGAGCTTGATCGCGAGATTGAGCTGGTCGCCGGTGCTTTCAGCAGCGATCCCGAACGCTCGCGCAAGGCTGGGGAATCCTATCGGATCGAGCCGGCCCGCGCCTATCCCGATGTCGCGACCATGCTGCGAGAAGAAGCCGCGCGCGAAGACGGCATCGACTTCGTTGCGGTTACCACGCCCAATCATCATCACCTTCCGGCTGTGCGCGCTGCGCTGCAGGTCGGATTGCCTGTCATCTGCGACAAGCCAGCGACCGCAACGCTGGATGAGGCGATCGAGATGGCCGAGCTGGTCGCTTCCGCCGGTCTGCCTTTCGCGCTGACCTACACGTATTCGGGCTACCCGCTCGTGCGTGAGATGCGGGCGCGCATCGCTGCCGGCGATCTGGGCCAGATCCGCAAGGTCATTGTCGAATATCCGCAAGGCTGGCTGGCGCAGCAAGCCGAAGGCAAGCAGGCCGAATGGCGGGTCGATCCCGGCCGGGCCGGGATCGGCGGGTGCATCGCCGACATTGGCGTCCACGCTTTCCAGCTCGCCGAATTCGTGACCGGTCTCAAGGTCACGCGCATCATGGCCGATCTCGGCGCCGTGGTGCCGGGGCGCGTCCTCGACGACGATTGTCAGATCCTTCTGCGCTTCGAGAACGGTGCGCGCGGCGCGCTGCTCGCCAGCCAGATCTCGGTCGGTGAACGCAATGGCCTGCGCATTCGCGTCTATGGCGAGAAGGGGGGTATCGACTGGCGACAGGAAAGCCCCAATGCCTTTGCTCTCTATCACCTCGATGGCCGTACCGAGCTGGTTCAGGCCGGCGATCCGGGGCTGGGCGCTGCAGCTGTTGCCGCCAGCCGCACGCCGGGCGGCCATCCGGAGGGCTATCTGGAGGCTTTCGCCAACCTCTACCGCGATTTCGCCAAGCAGTTGCGCGGTGAGCCGGGATCGCTGGTGCCGGGCATGGCCGATGGCCTGCGCGGCATGCAACTGATTGACCTTGCCGTGCGTGCCAGCCGGGAAGAGCTTGGCTGGATCGATTTTCCGGCCTGACGATACAACAGAGAGAACTGCCATGAAGACGATCAAGGGTCCGGCCATTTTCCTTGCCCAGTTCGCCGGGGACGAAGCACCGTTCAATTCGCTCGATGCGATTGGCGACTGGGTCGCCTCGCTGGGGTACAAGGGCGTGCAGATCCCGAGCTGGGACGCGCGCCTGTTCGACTTGGCCAAGGCTGCCGAAAGCCAGGACTATTGCGACGAGGTGAAGGGCTCGCTTGCCGCGAAGGGACTGGCGATCACCGAGCTTTCGACGCACCTTCAGGGCCAGCTTGTGGCGGTTCATCCTGCCTATGACGTGCAGTTCGACGGATTCGCGGCAGAGCATGTCCGCGGCAACCCCAAGGCCCGGCAGGAATGGGCGGTCGATCAGCTCACGCTTGCCGCAAAGGCAAGCAGGCGGCTCGGCCTGAATGCCCACGCCAGTTTCTCGGGCGCGCTGGCATGGCCCTACGTCTATCCCTGGCCGCAGCGTCCGGCAGGCCTGGTCGAGGACGCCTTTGAAGAACTGGCTCGCCGCTGGAAGCCGATCCTCGATACCTTCGACGAGAACGGCGTCGATCTCGCCTACGAAATCCATCCGGGCGAAGATCTGCATGACGGCGCAACCTTCGAGATGTTCCTTGAGCGGGTTGGCAATCACCCGCGTGCGAACATTCTCTACGATCCTTCGCACTTCGTGCTGCAACAGCTCGATTACCTGGCGTTCCTCGACATCTATCGCGAGCGCGTGAAGTGCTTTCACGTCAAGGATGCCGAATTCCGTCCCTCGGGGCGCATGGGCGTCTATGGCGGTTACCAGTCGTGGGTCGATCGACCGGGACGCTTCCGGTCGCTGGGCGACGGGCAGGTCGATTTCGCACAGATCTTTTCGAAGATGGCGCAGTACGATTTTGGCGGGTGGGCCGTGCTTGAGTGGGAATGCGCGCTCAAGCATCCCGAAGCCGGTGCGGCCGAAGGGGCACCCTTCATCGCCGATCACATCATTCGCGTGACCGAGAAAGCCTTCGACGATTTCGCGGACAGCGGCAGCGACCGCGAGGTCAATGCACGGATCATGGGAATCGGCGCATGAGCGGCACGTCTTCCGGCTGGACCCGGCGCGATTTCGCCGGGGGGGCGGCACTTTTCGCGCTTGCCTTGGGCATCCCGGCCGCAGCGGTCAAGCTTACCGACCTTGATGCGGCCGACGCGCCGAGCGATCGCCAGCGCAAGCTTATCGCCGAAGTGTCCGAGCTGGTGATTCCGAAGACCGATACTCCTGGCGCTGCCGAAGTTGGCGTCGGCGATTTCGTCATTCTCGCCCTGGCACACGGGCTTTCGGGCACGCGCGATCCAGTGGCAACGGGCGTGATAACGCCTGCCCTCGCGCCATTCCGCCGCCGAGACGGGTCCCTGAGTCACCTTGACTGGCTGGAGAGCCGGCTCGATCATGCCGCGGGAGGCGATTTTTTGCGTCGCGGCCAGGATGAGCAATTGCGCCTGCTGACCGCGATCGACGGCGAAGCCATGGCCCGAGGCGCGGAATATTCGCCCTGGGTCGCGATCAAGGGACTGATCCTGACTGGTTACTACACCAGCGAAGTCGGCGGATCGCAGGAGCTGCGGTACGAACTCGTGCCGGGCAAGTGGGAGCCCGATATTCCGATACAGCCCGGCGACAGGGCCTTCTCAAGTGACTGGACTGCGGTGGATTTCGGCTGATAACAATGGAAAATCTGCAATTTGATGCGATCGTCGTCGGCTCGGGCATCACCGGAGGCTGGGCTGCCAAGCAGCTGACCGAAGCGGGCCTCAAGGTGCTCATGCTCGAACGCGGGCGCAAGATCGAGCATCAGGTCGACTACGAGAACGAGACCAAGGCGCCTTGGGAAATGCCGTTCCGCGGCGTTGGCGATACCGAGCTCTACAATCGTGAATACTCGGTGCAGATGCTCAACCGGCACTTCACCGAATTCACGCAGGATCACTTCGTCAACGATGCCGACCAGCCTTACCAGAAGACGAAGGGGAGCGATTTTGACTGGTTCCGTTCCTACCAGCTCGGCGGGCGTTCGCTGACCTGGGGACGCCAGTGCTATCGCTGGTCTGACTACGATTTCGGCGCGAACAAGCGCGACGGCTTCGGCACCGATTGGCCGATCCGTTACGCCGATCTCGCTCCGTGGTACGACATGGTCGAGGACTTCGTCGGTGTTTCCGGCTCGCATGAAGGGCTGCCCCAGCTACCCGACGGCAAGTTCCTCCCGCCGATGGAGCTCAACTGCGTCGAGGCTGCCCTGCGTGAGCGTATCCTTGCGAAGTATCCCGATCGCTTGATCACCATCGGCCGCACCGCAAACCTGACAGAGGCTCGTCCCGAACAGGGCCGGGCGCATTGCCAGTATCGTTCGATCTGCGCGCGCGGTTGCTCCTACGGCGCCTATTTCTCGACCCAGTCGGCAACGCTTCCGGCTGCGAAGAAGACCGGCCTGTTGACTGTTGTAACCGACGCGCAGGTCACGAAGCTGGAATATGATGCCCAGACCAGACGCGTCAGCGCCGTTCACTGGATCGACACCAAGACCAGTGAGCGTAAGCGGGCCAGCTCGCGCATTGTCTTCCTCAACGCCGGTGCCTTCAACTCGGTGCACGTCCTGCTCAATTCTGCAAGCGAGACCATGCCCAACGGTCTTGCCAATTCGAGCGGTGTATTGGGCACGCACATCATGGATCATGCCAATACCATGGCGGCGATGGCCGTCGTGCCCGGTTTCGAAGACAGGACCAGCTTCGGGAACCGGCCGACCGGTATCGTGATTCCCCGATTCCGCAACCTGGACAAGCTGGATGGTGACGGCTTCACCCGCGGATACTCATTCCAGGGCGGCGCCCTGCAGGGTACCTGGACGCGCGGCAAGCGCATGCCGGGCATTGGAGAGGACTTCAAGGAAGAGCTCCACAAGATCGGTCCCTGGTCGATGGTGCTTGTCGTCTTCGCCGATTCCATGCCGCGGGCCAGCAACCGTCTGACCCTCAGCAAGCGTCTCGATCCGCGGGGCGTGCCGCAGCTTGAGATTGCATTCGCCCACGGCAAGGAAGAGCTCGCAGCACTCGCCGACGCCAAGAAAGAGGCTGCGGCCATGCTCAATTCGGCTGGAGCGCACGTGGTCATGGGCTTCGACCAGCCCGGCCATGGTGGCACTGCCATCCATGAAATGGGCGGTGCACGCATGGGTTGGGATCCGAAGACTTCGGTCCTCAACCGCTGGAGCCAGTCCCACGACGTGGCGAACCTGTTCGTGACCGATGGCGCACAGATGAGTTCGTCTGCCTGCCAGAATCCCTCGCTTACGTACATGGCCCTCACTGCAAGAGCCTGCGACGCGGCAGTGAAGATGCTCAAGGAAGGCGTCATTTGACCGAAGTTGCGTCGCCGCCGCTTGCGGTGCACCAGAGCGTAGAAGATACCGCCGGAAACCTGACCGATCGCCAGAAGACCCTTGCCTACCTGACACTGATGGTGGCGCTGGTCCTGGAAATCGTTGACGTTACCATCGTCAACACGGCCCTGCCCGTGATCGAAAAGGATTTCGGTTCAGCTGCCGCCGAAGCGCAATGGGTGTCGGCCGGGTACTCGCTTGCCTTTGCGCTGCTCCTGATGCTGGGCGGCCGTTTGGGTGATGCGCTGGGCTATCGCCGTCTGTTCATCGGGGGCGTGGCCGGCTTTACGCTGGCTTCGGTCCTGTGCGGTCTTTCGACAAGTCCCGAACAACTGATTGCCGCGCGCGTGGCGCAGGGCTGTGCCGGGGCGATGATGGCACCGCAGGTCATGGCCTTGATCCAGGTCCTGTTCGAGCCTCTGGAACGCGTGGCAAAATTGGCCTGGGTTGGCGTGATAGGCGGTCTTTCCGCCATCGCCGGGCCGATCATCGGTGGCCTGCTCATTCACGCCAACCTCTTCGGGCTCGGCTGGCGTAGTGTCTTCCTCATCAATGCGCCGGTAGGCATGATCGCCTTGATCGTTGCCTGGAAGCTTTTGCCCAAGGCTCGCTCCGAACATGCCCGCGGCATCGACGGTTGGGGAACCCTCATGTTCGCGGCGGGTATGGCAAGTCTGCTGTTCCCGCTCGTACGCGGGAGCGACCTCGGCTGGCAACCCTGGCACTTCGCGCTTCTTCTGGCTGCGCCGGTCCTGCTGTTGCTGGTGTGGCGGCGGACGCAGCAGAGGACCGAACGCGGCGCTGCCAGCATGTTCCACCCCGAACTCTTTTCCCAGAAGCAGTTCCCTATGGGCCTGATGCTGGCATTGCTTTTCGGTACTTCGACGAGTGGCTTCCTTTTCGTTTTCGCCTTCGGCGTGCAGAAGATTTTGGGATACTCGCCGCTTCAGACTGGCCTCCTGCACATTCCATTCAGTGTCGGGGTCATGATTGGCATTGCCTTCCTGGGGCGCAAGCTGATTGCCAGCCATGGCAAGTGGGTCCTTGTTGGCGGGGTTACCTGCATGGTCTTGTTCTCGGCCGGTACGCTTGGTTGGATCGCAACGGGCGGACAGGGCTGGTGGGTGCTTGGCTGCCTTGCGCTGGCAGGCGCAGGGATGGGTATGACCAATGGCCCGTTGACCCCGGTGATCCTTGCTCGTGTCGACCGGCAGCATGCAGGCGCGGCCAGCGGGCTGATAAAGACGGTGCAGGAACTGGGGATGGCTCTTGGCGTGGCGATAGTCGGCACCGCCTTTTTCGCGAGCGCGCAGGCAGGAGAGGTGGGACAGGTCCTGCCGGCCATATTTGTGATCGTGGCTCTGTTGCTCGGGTGTCTCGTCCTGGCCATTCGCCTTCCTGCCCCATTGTTCCCCGAGCACGACGCTTGACCGGAAATTAGGTTCCAAGTCGGCGCTCTTGGCGCCTGACTTTGAGTTACCTGCTTGGATCGCCGGCGCGGTAGTGGGCGGCTGCCGTCGGCCCAACTGAACTGCGGGCGAATGGCAAGTTTTCAGGCTTTTGATCTGGAAGACGCTTTTCCGGCTCCGCCAACGAAACGAGCGTATAACGCAACGGTCATTCACAGCCGCACAGAGGGTGTTCTTGACCTGGACCGATCAATCGAATCTGTCATGTCCTCGTGTGAGTGAACCCGAGATGGATATGGTCCGTGCGGCGTGATACGCGCTATTCCCATCCTCGATAACATACCGGATGGGATACAAGATGGCCGACCTGAAACTTGAAACGATGACCGTGCATGCCGGGTGCGAACCCGATCCGACAACCAATGCCCGGATCACTCCCATCTACCAGACGGCTAGCTATGTGTTCGACAGTGCCGAACATGCCGCGGATCTGTTCGCGCTGAAGCAGTTCGGTAACATCTATTCGCGGATCATGAATCCCACAAACGACGTGCTGGAGAAGAAGATCGCAGCACTTGAGGGAGGTGTCGGCGCGCTCGGCGTGGCAAGCGGCCACGCGGCGCAGTTGGTGGCGTTTCACACCTTGATGGAACCGGGTTGCAATATCGTCGCCGCGCGCAGGCTGTATGGCGGTTCGCTCAACCAGATGGGCGAAGCGTTCCGTAAGTTCGGCTGGGAAACCCGCTTCGTCGATGTCGACGATCCTGAGAATGTCCGCGCCGCGATCGATGAAAAGACTCGCTGCGTCTTCATCGAGAGCCTTGCCAACCCCGGCGGCGTAGTGACCGACATCGCGGCCATTGCAGACATCGCCCATGAAGGCGGTGTTCCCCTGATCGTCGACAATACGATGGCCAGCCCGATGCTGTGTCGCCCATTCGAGCATGGGGCCGACATAGTTACCCACTCGACGACCAAGTTCCTCAACGGACATGGCAATTCCGTCGGCGGCGTGATCGTCGATTCCGGGCGGTTCGACTGGAAGGCGCAAGCGCACAAGTTTCCCAGCCTGACGCAGCCGAACGGTTCATATCACGGAGCGGTCCTTGTCGATGCGCTGGAGCCGGTCGGTCCCATTGCTTTCATCATCGCCTGCCGCGTTCTTGGCTTGCGTGACTTGGGGCCGGCCATGGCACCGCAGAACGCATGGCTCGCGCTCACCGGCATGGAGACGCTGGCACTGCGTATGGAGCGACATTGTGACAACGCACTGGCGGTCGCAAAATGGCTCGAACAGCACGAAAAGATCGAATGGGTTTCCTATGCCGGGCTTGAGGGCAATCGTTACAAGCCCCTTGCCGACAAATACCTCGGCGGCAGGGGCGGGGCGGTCTTCACCTTCGGGGTGAAAGGCGGATTTGAGGCGGGCGTGAAGCTGGTTTCCAGTGTCAAGCTGTTCAGCCATCTTGCCAATATCGGCGATACGCGCTCGCTCATCATCCACCCCGCCTCGACCACGCACAGCCAGCTTGAAGGTGACGAACTCATTGCTGCCGGGGCGGGCCCGGACGTCGTGCGTATATCGGTTGGCATCGAGCATATCGACGACATCATTGCAGACCTCGAAACGGGGCTGAGCAGTATCTGATTTGCACGCCGGCAATTCTTCTGGCTGACAGGACGGTGCAAACCGGCCTGTCAGCGCGGAGCCGTGGCCGTCAACGACCGCGGCGTCGGCGCAGTCGGTGCTACCATCCGCGCCGGGCATCGAGCGCGATTCCGGCAAGGTTCTGCTCGCGCTTGATCCAACGGATTCTTCCGGGCCGATATTGCTCAATAAGTGAAAGGAACGCGGCTGCATGGTCCGACCGTGCTTGCCCGGTCGACGCCGCGAAGTTGGCCTGCCGGGTCACGTCCAGGGAATCGCCGACAAATTCGACATTCCGCTCTCCGAGTTCTTGAGCCAATTTGATCGCGAAGAGCAAGGCCAGCCATTCAGCGTCCGTGTTGGACCCCGTTCCCAAATCGTCGAAGAACTGCGCCTGACCGCGCACTACCACTGCGGCTTCCATAAAGCCCGGGTTGGGGCGACAACCACCATCGAAGAATACCTTGAGCCTGCGTTTCATGATTGCAGCGTATCATCCCATCGGCGCGCGCGACACCTGCCAAGGATGCATGGCACCGCGTTTCCGGGACCACCCCCTTTGCCGAAGCCTCCTTGCGCGGCCGCTTGGTCAGCGCCAGCGGTTAGCCCAAAGCTCGATATCTGAATGACCTGAAGGCAACCTTTCCCTGACCGGAAGCGAACAGCGCCGGTCTCAGGCTGAGCAGATTGTCGACCGTATTCGCATTGTAACCGGATACGTAGGTCCGCACGGCGTGGCGGGTCCAGGCCTTGCCGTCGAGACTGTAGTAGAAGGTGACGACCTGGTCCCGGTTGGAGATGCGCATGTGCATGTGCCGCACGGCGGGCGCAGGCTCGGGCCAGTAGGACGCCTTGCCGCCGCGATAGGTCGTCATCCGCTGGCCGTCGATGCCCATGCCAAGAAACAGGCGATCGTCGAAGAAGAGCAGAAGGCCGCCCTGCACCTCGCCGGTAAGTTCTAGTTCGACCTCGATCTCGTAGGCGCGGTCGCCCACCTGCTGCGTAAGCGGCGAACTGTCGGCAGGCCCCGTGCCCTTGCCTGCAAGGGTCAGCTGGCCGTCGGCCACGACGACCCGCGCCACCTCGTCGGGTGCGCTGGCGTAGAGGCTCCAGAGCCGGCCCAGCGCAGTAACCCGGAAGGAGTCCGAGTGCGCCATGCCGTGCGTCTGCGCCAGACCGGCGGGCTTGCGCAGCGGCTGCGATAGGTCTCCTCCGGCTGCGCGGAACCAGCCGTCCGGCGTCCATTCGATCGGCTCGAGCAATGTCTGCCGCCCAAGCGTCTGATACCCGTTCTCGTAGCCGTGGTAGACCATGAACCAGCGTCCGTCGGGGCCTTCGACGCATGTCGCGTGGCCGCGCGACCACCACAGTTCGTCCGCCGAGCGCGTCCGAACGATCGGGTTGTGCGGGCAATGCTCCCAGGGGCCGTTGACCGATCTCGAGCGCGCGACGACGATCATGTGTCCGGTGGCCGGTCCGCTGGTCCCGCCGACGGCGTTGACGAGATAGAACCAGGCGCCGCGACGGAACAGCTTGGGTCCCTCGGGCGACCAGGCTTCGGTGATCCAGTCGTCGGGATAGCGCCAGGCCTCGTAGGCCGTCTCGACCGGTCCCGCCGTTGCAAGACCGTCAGGCGTGAGGCGGACGTGCTTGCCGTCGTTGAAGAACAGGTAGCGGTGGCCGTCCTCGCCGACAACGTGACCCGGATCGATCAACCCGCCGATGCCCAGATCGATGGGGTCACTCCACGGACCTTCCATGGAAGGCGCGTGGATGACGTAGATGTTCGCGAAGCTGGCAAGCGGCGGCGACCAGGGCGCCTTCATGAAGGGAATGTAGATGAAATAGCGGTCGCCGTGCTTCGCGATGTCTACGGCGAAGACCGTGCCCAGCGGCCTTGCCAGCGCGGGGCCGAGCGGGCGCCAGTTCACCAGATCGCGCGAATGCCAGATCAGCAGACCCGGCGCTGCGTCGAACGACGAATGCGTCATGTAGTAGTCTTCGCCGTCCTTGAGCACCGACGGGTCGGGATAGTCTCCGGCAAGCACCGGGTTGAGGAACCGGCCGTCGCCGAGGTCGGCCTTGCGCTGGCCTTCGATGCCTCGTGGCCACTTGGGGGCTGAAGCCTTGCATGTATCGCCTGCGGGATCGGGTCCGGCGGCCTCTACGCGACTGGCACCTGACACCAGGACAGTGCCGGCAAGCGCAAGTTTGATTGCATCGCGGCGAGACTCCATTCATCCCTCCAATTATTAGAATTTGTCTTCCAGTAACGGGAGGGGTGAGGGTTGCAAGCCGCTTCATGGATATTCACCGACGCGCGTCGCAATGTTCAGGGAGAACCGGTTGGCTTGTCCAGCGAATGCAGCGTCTGGATGGTCGCCTTTATTCTGCCAGATCATTGCCGAAATGAATGGTCGGCCGCGATTGACGCTGGCGCACCGTTTTTCTAAGCGCGCTCACTTGAACAACCCACGGGGTGTCCTGGCGCTGTCAGGGCTGAGAGGTGGATCGCGGCGCATTCCGGCGTCCAGTCCGCAAACCCGCGAACCTGATCCGGTTCATGCCGGCGGAGGAATAGGGACAATGCGACGCCAAGCCACACGTTCGTCTGCCATTTTCACGGTGCTCGGCGCCGGCCTCTCCATGGGCATGCTCGCCCCTGCGCACGCTGAGGAAGTGGCCAGCGAAGACCCTATCGTCGTCACTGCACGCGGTCGGCCCGAGGCGCAGATCGCAGTGCCCGATACCGTGACCGTGTTCACGCAGGACGACATCGTCCGCCGCAAGCTGACCACCATCGACGAGTTCGTCGCCGCGACGCCCGGCGTGTTCATGATCAACGATCAGGACCCCGGCACCAACATGATAACGGTGCGCGGCGTTTCGACCAACCGCAACCAGTCGCCGTCGATCGCCTACGTGGTGGACGGCCTGGCGCTTGCCGATTCCGAGCTTTTCACCCTGCGCACGTACGATGTCGCGCGCGTCGAAATCCTGAAAGGCCCGCAGGGCGCGCTCTTCGGACGCTCGGCATCGGGCGGCGCTGTGAACATCGCCACCAACGATCCCTCCGACGTTGCGGGCGGCATGGCCTCGCTCGGGATGGGCAATGGCTTTACCTGGACGGCGGACGGCGTGGTCAACGCGCCGGTTTCGGACAGGGTGCAACTGCGCCTCGCGGGCTCCTATCGCAACAGCGACGGCTTCATTCGCAACAGCTACCTCGACAGGAAGGTCGACGGCTTCATCAGCCGCAACCTGCGCCTGAAAGCCAACATTGCAACCTCCGAAACGAGCACGCTCAAGCTGCGGATCGGGTGGGCGAACGAGGAAGGCGGCGCGGCCTACATCTCGTCCGAGAACGTCACGGGCCGCAACGACGGGCGGCTTTCCGGTGCGATCCTTACCGATCCGCAGGGCGATTTCGAGGGCCGTGCATCGCGTGAGTGGTGGGGTGCCCAGGCGACCTTCGAGCAGGAACTGGGCGATGCCCTGATGCTCACATGGTCGGGTGGTTACGACAGCTACCACAAGGACTTCGTCGAGGAACTGGATTTTCGCCACGATACTCCCGTTACGCTGGGCGGCGTGCCGCTGTTCCCGAACGGTATCCAGCCCATCTCGCAGCCGGTCGACATCGAGGCATGGACCAGCGAACTGCGCCTGACATCGCAAGGGGCCGGGCCCCTGCGCTGGCACGCGGGCTTCTTCTTCCAGCGTCTCGAACGCGACCGGACCGATGATTTCGGCCCGCTCCTTTTCGGTGCCGAGCCGCAGCGCGCCGAGACCCGCTCCAACCAGATCGGCCTCTTCGCTCAGGCCAGCTACGACATGCTGCCCTCGTTCGAGGCAACGCTGGGCCTTCGTTACGACCGCGACCGCCGCAAGGAAGACACCGTCGGCACCGATACCGCGACAATCTACGCCCGCCGCGCGAAGACATTCGACAAGTGGCAGCCCAAGATCTCGCTGGCCTGGCACCCGACACAGGACTTTACCGCCTATGTCACCGGCAGCGTCGGCTTCAAGGCGGGCGGCTTCAACCCGCTTCCCGGCGCCTCGGACATCTGGACCGCCAACTTTGCGGCGGAAACCGTCAAGTCGCTGGAAGCGGGCGTCAAGGGGCGCCTCGCTGACGGGCGCGTGCGCTTGGCGCTGGCGGGCTTCGTTACCGACTACAGCAATTTCCAGAACACCGTCTTCCTCGGCAATTCGGTGGTGCTCTCGGTGCCCAAGGTGGACGTCCACGGGTTGGAAGCTTCGGCGCAGGCCGAACTCGGCCTCGGCTTCCGCCTCGATGGTGCCGCGGCATGGACGCACAGCCGCGTCGGTCGCTACACCACGCCCAATCCCACGCCCGAACCCGGCGAACCGGCGACGATCGACCTTACCGGCAATCGCACGCCCAATGCCCCCGACTGGACGCTGAACGGGGGGATCGGCTGGCAGGGCGATGCGGGACCCGCCAAGGTCGACGCGCGCCTCAGCGTCGCGTACGTCTCGCGCGTGGACTTCGAGATCGACAATATCCTGCATACGCCCGGATATGCTTCGGTCGACGGCAGGGTCGGCGTCGACCTCGGTCCGTGGAGCCTTGAGGTCTGGGCGAAGAACCTCTTCGACAAGCGATGGGCGATCTCCGCGTTCGGCCAGCAGCAGTTGCCGCTGCTCCTTGGCCTTGGTCCCGACGGCCCGTTCGACAGCTTCACGATCAACTCCGGCCGCCAGTTCGGCGTCGGCGCCACCCACCGTTTCTGAGGGAAGGACGAGCCCATGAGCTTCTGCGACACGATCTGGCAGGACGTGACCCCGCTGCGCCGCGCGATCCTTGCCCAGCCTTTCCTTGCGGAACTGGCCGACGGTTCGCTTCCGCCCGAAAGCTTCCGGCACTACATGCTGCAGGACAGCCTCTACCTCGCCGAATATGCCCGCGTGCTTGCGATCGCCTCCGCCCGCGCGCCGACGGCTGCCGGACGGCTCGAATTTTCGGATGGCGCCAAGGTCGCGGTGCAGGTGGAAGAGGCGCTGCATCAGGCCTTCTTCGCGCAGTTCGGCGTCACTCCAGAAATGGCGCGCGAGGCCGAGGCGACGCCCGCCTGCCTTGGCTACACCGGCTACCTCGCCAGCCTTGCCGCGACGCGCAGCTACGAGGAACTGATCGCGGGCGTCTTGCCCTGCTTCTGGGTCTACTGGGAAGTCGGCTGCGACATCAAGCCGCGTGCCGCCTCGCCCAATCCCTACGCGGCCTGGATCGACACTTACGCGGCCCCCTCTTTCGGCGAGGCCACAGCCCGCGTGCGCGCGCTGGTGGACGAGGCCGCCGCCAACGCCACCCCGGCGACCCGCGCCGCGATGGAAACGGCCTTTCGTATCGCCACGCGCTATGAATGGATGTTCTGGGATTCCGCCTACCGGCGCGAGACCTGGCCGATCTGAGCGGCTCTGATGAACGTCGGCTTCGAATTGGCGCCGACGTTCATCTGCTTGCCCCTAAGCAAGCATCAATTGCCCACCTGAGCTTCATCGGCAGCCTCGGCCCGGCGTAGCTGCATCATGCGCCGGCGTGCGCGGATCGCGCCTGCATCTGTCTCCAGAATGGCTGGACGTGCATCCCAGAAATCGCGTGTGCCAAGCGATTGTTGCGCCGCTTCGATCATCGGCTCGTCCTCTTCGATAAAGACTTTCCGCGCGAGGACTTCTGCCTCGCGAGTGGCTTCATGATCGTAGAAGTAGTGGCTGCTCGTCGAGGTCTCGGGCGTGATGATGTGCGGATTGACCATTTCCGGCACTACCATGTCCCGCCGTTCTGTACCCGTTCGCGACAGGCCGACGGTGAGCGCCATCGCTGCAGGGGCGTGCCAGCGCATGTATAACCACTGGTCAACTCGCGCACCGTCAGCGACCATCGGCGCGGCCCATGCCGGGGCCGGGACAGCTTCCATGTCCCAGTTGTTCCAGATCGCGCCGCTCTCGTCGGTCACCACCGATTGACGGCCAGCGAAGATCGAACCGTTGACGCCGAAACTCTCGACATGGAGAAACTCTATGTGCGTAAGATCCATCAGGTTGTCGGTCACAAGTTCATAATGGCCCTGTATCACAAGATGGCTGCGCTGCATGCCGTCGCGGTCAACGAAACCGAAATCGGGGATGAGGCGAGCGTCGGCCTTATTCGGGTCGCCGGGCCAGAACCACAAGGCGCGATGGCGCAGAATTACCGGCATCGTTCGCGCTCTCACATGAGCTGGCGGCGGTCCCGGGAAAGGACTATGTACGCAGGTTCCAGTGCGGTCAAAGCCGAGCCCGTGATACGGGCAATGGATGACATCGGCCTCGAGTTTCCCTTTGCTGAGCGGGACGAAACGGTGCGGGCAGCTATCGGCAAGCATGGCGTACGTTCCGTCGGAGAGGCTGGCGATCAGCCATTTCTCGCCAAGCAGCGTGCGCGAAAGCATGCCGCCATCGGGAATTTCATGATCCCACGCCGCCATATACCATAAGTTGCGAACGTAATCGGCCATCGGGTTCTCCCAGTTCTTCGACATGGGAGGGGACGATGTTTTTGCATACCGCGCCGCCTCCCGAAGGATCGTCCCGAAGGACAAAGCGGCCTGCAGCATGGCAGCGCCGGGCCTGGCCCTCACGCTACCTTCCCAAGCAAAGCATGTAACATGCTTCGCTACCAGGCTTGGCAATCTGCTAACTAGAATACCCTTTCCAGTCAAGATTCGCTGATGAGTCTCGTCGGATGGTCAACGAGCTGGCGCGTGGCATAGGAGAGTGGACGGGCGGCTTGCCAGCCTATCAAAGCCTTCACCATTGGTGCGGTTCAGCCGCCGAATTACGCATCCCAGAAGCGGACTGTCCGCTTATTTCTCAGAAGAGTGCACAAGTGCTTTGTGTGGATGATTTTTAATGAGCGATCTGCGCGTTCAGTAACCCATTGTTTACCATCAATTCCTACTGCCGATCCCAGATTGTGATGGGGCAATAGGGGCGAATAATGGCAACTGCTACGGGGCAGGACCCTCGGCTAGTCCGGGGCGGTGGATTTTTATGGATTGCAGAACTTGTCGTAGCGTTTGGCCTGGCCATCCCCTCCGTCGCCCAGGCCCAGTCTGTCCCCCTGACGCCGCCAGCTCGAAGCGATCTGGAGCCGCTGCCGCAGGAACAGGCTGCCCCTCGACCGCGATTGACGGTTGACGAGCGCATCGAGCGCGCGCCCTGCGCGCTGGAAGATCCGGCCTACTCCTCGATCAAGATCAGGATTGCCACAGCCACGTTTCGCAATCTGGGTCCGGTAGATGCCAGCGAACTGGCTGATACCTATGGCGATTTCGTCGGCACCGAACAGCCGATCAGCGTGGTGTGCCGGATTCGCGATGCGGCCGCGACCAAGCTTCGGAAACTGGGCTATATCGCCGCAGTTCAGGTGCCCGCCCAGCGCATCGAAGATGGTGCAGTCAATTTCGAAGTGCTCTACGCCAAGGTCACGTCGATCCGCGTGGTGGGCAAGGTCGGCCGTAATGAGCGGTTGATTGAGAACTATCTATCCAAGCTGGCCGACGGTCAGCTGTTCAACCGCTTCCAGGCCGAACGCTACCTGCTGCTGGCCCGCGACATTCCGGGCTATCAGGTGCGCCTTTCGCTCAAGCCAGCAGGCACCGGCGCGGGCGAGATGATCGGCGAAGTGCGGATCGACTACACCCCGGTCACGGTCGACTTCAGCGCGCAAAATTATGCCGGTCCCGGCACCGGCCGCTATGGCGGGCAGCTGCGGGCGGTGTTCAACGGCCTTACCGGCATGGGCGATCGCACGACGCTGTCCTTTTATTCGACGGCGCAGGTCCATGAGCAGAATATCCTGCAGGCGGGTCATGAAATGGCGCTGGGCGGAAATGGCCTGCGGATCGGTGGGCGCGTAACCTATGCCTGGACCCGACCCGATTTGGGGCCTGCCGTCCCCGACGTTTCGGCGCGTACGCTGTTTGCGAACGTCGAGGCGATCTACCCCTTCCTTCGCAAGCAGGCGGTTACCATCCGCGCTGCCGCCGGTCTGGATTTCGTCAACCAGAAAGTCGATTTCGGTGGCATCCCCCTCAGCGAAGATCGTCTGCGGGTGGGCTATGTGCGGCTCGACCTGGACGCGATCGATCTCAAGGGCATGGGGCCGGGCGGCTCGATCCTCTGGAAATTCAACGGATCGCTGGAGGCGCGCAAGGGTCTCTCCATCTTCGGTGCCAGCCCTGATTGCATGACCCAGCAGGCGACCTGCCTTGCGACCGGCTTCGTTCCGCCCAGCCTGATCGGCGGCGATCCCAATGCCTCCGTTTTCCGCTTCAACGCCAATCTCGAACTGCATCCGCTGCGCCGTTTCGCCGTGACATTCTCGCCGCGCGCGCAGGTCAGCACGGCAGGGCTGTTCTCCTTCGATCGCTTTTCCATGGGCAATTACACGGTCGGGCGGGGCTTCGATCCGGGCACTGTGACCGGCGACGATGGCATTGGTATCCAGACCGAGCTGCGGCATGAAGGTTTCCGGCTCAATCCGCGCAGCAATGTGGAATTTCAGCCCTATCTGTTTCTCGACAATGGCTGGACCTGGGACCGTTCATCGCCGACGGGCGGCGCGCAGCCGCTGCATTCTCTGGGCGGTGGCCTGCGAAGCCGTGTCGGCGGCCGTGCGCGTCTCGACCTTGCCGTCGCCTTCCCCCTGACGACCCTACCCGGCGAGACGGGACGCCGCGATCCGCGCTTCCTTGTCACCTATTCGATGAATCTTTTGCCCTGGAGCACCCGCTGATGCGCCCCCGTTCGTCTCTCTCCCTACTGCGTAACGCCTCGCTCGTCGCGCTGCTCGCGGCGATGCCGCAGGTGGTCTGGGCGCAGGCCTTTCAGGGCACCGGCACGGTCGATTTCGGCAGCGCGACCATCGATTCTTCGGTCGCAGGCGTCGACAATATTACCGTCGACACCGCGCACACAACGATCACCTGGACGCCCACCGACACCGGAACGGGCGGCGGCGCGATCAACTTCCTGGCCAGTGGTGACACGGTCAATTTCGCGGCGAACGGTGCGCTGGGCAGCAACTATGTCGTGCTGAATCGCATCGTGCCCGTCGACCAAACGCGTGCGGTGCGGCTTGACGGCAACATCACCAGCGACGCGGCCGGCAGCGTGTGGTTCTACAGTCCCGGAGGCCTGCTGGTGGGCAGCACGGCGCGGATCGATGTCGGCAGCCTGTTGCTCACAACGGGCGATCCGGTGGTCGACGGCACGGGCGATTTCATGGCTAATGCCGGTCAGTTCAGCATCGGTCCGCAGTCAGGCAGCACATCGGCCATTGTGGTCGAGGCCGGGGCCGAGGTGCGCTCTGAAAACGTAGGGCAGAACAATTATATCGTCGCTGTCGCACCACGCATCCAGCAGGACGGCCTGCTGAGCGCGCGCGGTTCCGTGGCGCTGGTCGCGGCGGAAAGCGCCGACTTCGCGATTGATAACACTGGGCTTTTCAACATCAGTGTTACGAGCGGATCCGGGGTTGCGACCAACACCTTTACCCATACAGGTTCTACCGGCGGTCCTGATGTCGCCGGGGTCGGTGAGACGCGCCGGGTCTATATGGTGGCGGTTCCCAAGAACAACGCGATCACGATGGCGATCGAATCGAGCGGTTCGATCGGCTTCGACGTCGCAGGCGCGGCCAGCCTTGACGGCAACACCATCGTTTTGTCGGCCGGGCACAATATCGCCGACAGCGGCTCGGGCAATCCGATTGCCGTGGGTCCGGCAAGTTCGGGCACGGCGGACATCAGCATCGCCCGGGGCAGCTATACTTCGAACGGCTATGTCAGCGCAGTCGGCAACGTCACTGTTACCGACATGACCGCAGGCGGGACGCCCGACATAAGCTTTGCGTCCAATCTTTCGATCCACGCCAACAATGCCGCAATACTGCGTGCCGAACAGGGCACCATTTCGATAGGCGGCGACCTGGTGCTCGAGGCGGACGCAGGCAGTACCGGTGCGGGCAGCGCGTCGCTGGAGGCAGGTCTGGCCGGAACCGCGGTCAATATCGGTGGCAATCTTCTGGTTTCTGCCAGCGAGATCAACACAAGCAACTTCTATGCATCGGGTGGCGCAGCCCAGTTGCTGAGTGATGGCGGTCTCATCACCGTCGGCGGATCGGCAGTCGTGGCAGCCAATGCCATTGGCTTCGATACCGGCATCGGCAGCGGCGGATCGGCCTATGGCGGCTCTGCAATTGTCACGATCGGTGCGGGCGGTGGGCTGCTCGTCTCGGGTGGTTCGTTGACGGTCGACGCGTCTGCAAAGGGCGGGGCCGCCGGTGATGGCTCCGGCGATCTCGGTGGCGATGCCTATGGCGGGTTTGTGAAGGTCGAAACCACGGGCGGCACCATTGGCGTGGCAGGCACCCTTGCCATCGGCAGCAGCGCTATTGCGGGCGACGCGGGGCTGACGAACGGAACCGGCGGTGAAGCCTTGGCCTATCAAGCACCGGAACTGCTGATCCAAGGCGCGATCACGACCGGTGGTCTTTCGCTGGACGCCCGGGTAAAGGGTGGCAGTGGCAGCAGCGGCGGCAACGCCTATGCTTCATCGCCCATTTTCACCCTTAGCCCGGGAAGTATGCTGACTGTATCGGGCGACGCGCTATTCGATACCTCGGCCCATGGCGGCGACGGAGCCGTCGGAACCGGCGGCTACGCCGTAGCGGGCAACGTCAAACTCGCAGTCGGGGACAGCGCGGCGACGATCGATCTGCAATCCAATGTCGGGTTCAATGCATCGGCCATTGGCGGCAACAGCGCGAGCGCCGCCGGTGGTGCTGCGACCGGCGGAACGGTGCTTCTGGCCGCCGATGCCGGCACGTTCAAACTGGCGAGCACAGGCGGGTCGCTGGCCTTTGACACCAGCGTTCAGGCCGGAACAGGCACCATCAGCGGCGTTGCCCAGAATGGCTTTACGCTGTTCAGCGCAGCATCGAACGCCACGGCATCCCTTGGCGCGGGGGGCGGCTCGCCGGGCGACATCGTCATCAACGCGCCGATTACGGTCGGCGGCAACAGCCATCTCAAGATCCTCGCCGCAGGGTCGATCGACGTGGCGGGCACGGTGACTGGCAGCGGCGCGAACGCGCACCTTACCCTGCAGGCGGATTCGGACGGCAATGCCGCCGGAACGGTTACGGCACAGTCCGGCCTGTTCAACCTGACCGGCACGGGCAACCAGATCGACATCTATTATAATCCGGCCAGTTTCGGCACCCCTACGGATTTCTCCGGCAGCGTAGTGGCCGGTAACCTGACTGCCTATCAGTTGGTCTATACCCTGGCCGACCTTCAGGGGATCAACAACTTCCTCGGCCAGAATTTCGCGCTGGGCACCGACATTGACGCTTCTGCGACCATCGGCTGGAACGGTGGCGCGGGTTTTGTGCCGCTGGGCACGGGATCGCAGTATACCGGCAATTTCGATGGCCTGGGCCATGTCATCACCAACCTGACCATCAACAGGCCGGGCGTGACGCAGGTCGGTCTGTTCGCCTTGGCCGGTGGACCGGCTTCCCAGCCGGCCATTTCGATCCGCAATGTCGGCTTGATCAACGCCAGCATCATCGGCGGCGACAGTGTCGGCGGCCTGATCGGCGCAACCGCCAATTGCGGCTTCTGCGGCGCGGTCAAGGTTTCGAACAGTTTCGTGACGGGGACCGTGACCGGCCAAAGCAATGTCGGCGGCCTGATCGGCGGTACCGGCATGAATACGTTCGTCGACGGGTCGCATTCGACCGCGGCCGTGATCGGAAGCGGCAGTAGGATCGGTGGCCTGATCGGCGGGGCCTATCATGCCGTGGTCACCCGGTCATTCTCGACGGGCATCGTCTCCGGCGCGGACAACAGCACCGAAGTCGGTGGCCTGATCGGCTGGCATGACTATGGCAGCATTGATCAGTCCTATGCCAGCGGCGACGTCGTAGTGGGCGCGGGCGCGCAATTTGTCGGCGGGTTGACCGGTACCAACTGGGTTTCGGTGTCTCGCTCATACGCGCTGGGCGATGTGATTGCAGGATCGGGCAGCGACAGTATTGGCGGTTTGGTCGGGCGGAATATCGGTCCGGGTTATGGCACCATCAGCGCCAGCTACTCGACCGGCGCGGTTATCGCGCAGGGCGGAACCAATGTCGGTGGTTTCGTCGGCGACAATGCGGGCGGCGTCATCTCCAGCAGCTATTGGGACGGCTTTACCAGCGGTCTGTCGGCAGGCTTTGGCGCCAACACCGGTACGATTACCAACCTGCTGTCGGTGACCGGCGACCCCAGCCAGTCGGGGGCAGGCAACTATGCCTTTGGTTCGACGGCCTATGCCAACCTGAACCCCAACGACTGGATCTGGATCAAGAACGCTACGCGGCCGATCGGCATTTGGGAACAGCCCCAGTTCCAGTCCGGCGTGGCATCGATCGGCAGCATCCATCAAATGCAACTGGTAAGCCTCGCGCTCGAACGCAATTATCGACTGTCCCATAACATCGATGCGACGGAGACTGCACGTCTGAGTGGCGTGTGGGGGCAGGACGGCTTCATCCCGCTCGGTGATGGCGAGCCACCATTTCTGGGCGTATTCGATGGTGCGGGCCATGTCATTTCCGGTCTGGCGATCAACCGGCCTTCGGAAAGCGAGGTTGGCCTGTTCCGTTATAATGCCGGCACGATCCGCGACCTTGGCCTTGTCGATGTCAATATCCTTGGCGGTCTGGGCTGGGTTGGGGCGATTGCGGGAGGCAATTCGGGAACGATCACGGGGTCCTTCGTGACTGGCGTCATCAACTCCGGCGGGTCGGACACGGGTGGTCTGGTCGGCATGAATCAGAGCACCGGGATCATTGACAATAGCTGGTCCGGAGTGAACGTCAGCGGAGGCAATTATATTGGCGGTATCGCCGGTTCCAATGATGGCAGCATATCCTTCACCTTCGCCAATGGCGTCGTGACGGGGGCTGGCGCCGGCGGTCTCGTCGGCTCCAACTCGCCGTCCGGTTCGATCCTCAACAGCTATTGGGACAGCGAAGCATCGGGCGTGTCTGTGGCCTGCTCTATCGACGGCGGAACAAGCTGCGCTAACGCCGGCATGTTGACCACCGCCCAGTCGAGGCTGGCTTCCAGCTTTGCAGGCTGGTCGCTCGATACGACCGGCACCGACACTGCGATCTGGCGTATATACGACGGGCTATCGACCCCGCTGCTCAAGGCGTTCCTTCGCCCTCTGGTGGTCGGACCAACCGACACGACATTGGTCTATGACGGGACCGTGCCGCTGCTCAATGCCATCCCCCTGGGCGCGGACCTGAACCATCTGTTCGGCACGGCGGGGATCAGCGGCGCCGGGCGCAATGCAGGCAGTTATTCCGTCAGCTATTCGGGCGGGCTGTCGTCCGACCAGCTGGGCTATAATATCATTACGGCCCCCGCGGCGACTTTGACGATCACGCCAGCGGCACTGACTCTGAACGCCGTCACGGATGGACGCATCTATGATGCTACGATCCTGTCGAGCGGATCGGTCGGCATCGTCGGTCTCCAGGGCGCCGATAGCATTAGCGGCCTGACGCAGTCGTTCGACAGTGCCAATGCCGGCACGCGTACGCTGTCCGTCGATACGGGGTACACGATCAACGACGGTAACGGCGGGGGCAACTATACCGTCTCGTTCAACACGGCCTCGGGCAGCATCACCCCGGCGGCGCTGGTTCTGAGTGCTGTAAGTGATACGCGCACTTACGATGCCACGGTCGGTTCGACTGGAAGCATTGGCATCAGCGGCCTGCAGGGCGCCGATAGCATTGGCGGCCTGACGCAGTCGTTTGACAGCGCCAATGCCGGCACGCGTACGCTGTCCGTCGACACGGGGTATACGATCAACGACGGTAATGGCGGGGGCAACTATACCGTCTCGTTCAATACGGCCTCGGGCAGCATTACTCCCGCCGCCGCGACAATCACCTATACCGCGAATCCGGTCAGCAGCGCTTACGGCGATGCGCTGGCTGGGCTGACCGGCACGGAGAGCGCGAGTGGGTTGTTCGGATCGGACACGCTGGCCACGGTAACGACCGGCACCGCGGTCTATTCTACCTCTGCCAGCGCACTGAGCAACGTTGGCAATTATGCCGTTACGGGATCGGGACTGAGCGGAAATTCGGCGAACTACAGCTTCTCCTTTGTCCAGGACCCTACGAACGCCATCGCCCATTCGGTTATCGCGCGGGCGATTACAGTAAACGGCGATTTGCGCGACCGGCTCTATGGCGATGCCAACCCGATCCTGACCTATACGGTCGGCGGTGCGGGACTGGTCAATGGCGACACGCTGACCGGATCGCTCAGCACCACGGCGGACACATTGTCGGGCGTCGGTTCCTATGCAGTGACGCAAGGCACGCTGGCTGCTTCGTCCAACTACGCGCTGACTTATGTCGATGGATCGCTGAGCGTCACGCCCCGGTCGCTCATCATTAGCGCCGACCCCGCAAGTCGCGTGCAATTCGACCCCAATCCGGCGTTGACCTACACGGTAGGCGGCGATGGTCTGGTAAATGGCGACAGCCTGGCCGGCGCGCTGACGACTACCGCGACGATCGCTTCGCCTGCAGGGTCGTATCCCATCACGCAGGGCACGCTGGCTGCTTCGTCCAACTATACTGTGACCTACACCGGCAATGACCTCACGGTTCTTCCCTGCAGCGCGGCCAATGGTTGCGCCGGATCGACCGTGCCCACGATCGCAAATCAGGTGAGCAGTTCGGTGCAGCAGCAGGAACAGAGCGCGGCATCGCAGACCGAAGAGGAGCAGAAGGAACAGGCCGCGGCCGAAAGCACGGGCAATCCCAAGGTTGTGGTCAACAGCGTGATAGACACCAGGAAAGTCAGCCAGCCGCCACCGGTAGACGAGCCGGTCTCGGGAACCGGCAATTCATCCCTCTGGATTCCGGGAGACCTATGATGAAGCGTATTGTTCCATGGCTGGCTGCCACGGCATTTGCCCTTGCCCAGGGTCCTGCCCTCGCATCGCCAGTTGCCATATCGGCATCCGACAGTTTCCGCGTCGGCGATCACGGCGTGCTGTGCACCGCGCAGAGGCGCAGCGAAGACAGCCGGTTCACATCCATGTTCGATCGGGGCTATGATGTGGTCTGCCGCGACGCCGCAACGCCGGTTGCACGGCTCTATGCGCTCAAGGCACCTGCAGGCGACCCGGCGAAGGGAACGGACAAGGACCTGTCCTGCGCCAACCCGGCGGAAGCGACGATAGCCGATCTGGGCGGCGTTGCAAAAGTCGAGTGCCGCAATAGCGCCGGCCTCAATTACACCATCTACCGCCTGCGGCGCGGCGGCGAAACGCTGAGCGCGGAAGGCCTGTCGGCCTATGACAGCGCGCTGCAGGTCGGACTGCGCGCGCTTGCCGCGGATCGCCCGGTGAGCGGCGAGATTTCCGTCGCTACCACCAATGCCGGCGACCCCGCCGCGTTTGCGCGGGTCCAAGCGGCCAGCCTCGATCCCGCTCAGGCGCTTGCTGCCGGTTATGACCGCAATATTGAAGGCAGCTACGCCGAAGCGTCGGAGTTTTTCGAGGCGCTGGTTGGCCGGGTTCGGATCAACGACAGCGAGGCCAACAAGGCGGCGGAATATTACGCCAATGCCGCCATGCAGCAGTCGAACCTGGGCCATATGGCCGAGGCGGACCGCCTTTTCGCTGACGCGGCCAAGGTTGCCGACGGGTCGGACGCCCTGTTCGGACGCTTGTTTCGCAACCTGCAGGCGATGCACAGGCTCAATCAGCTCGATGCCGAAGGCGCCCTTGTCGCTCTCGACACCGCGGTTCCGGCCATCGCTGAGGCGGCGGGATCGAGCGAACGGCTGACCGGCGGTTTCATCGACAAGCAGCTTTCGCAGCGGCTTCAGGTCGATGACGACGCCATGATCAAGCTGGGCGGAGGTGCGACCCACCTGTCCGAAACCGAGCGCGGCACATTGCTGGATGCCCAATCCCATTATCTGCGCGGCGTCGCCCGGCGGATGAAGGGCGAACCTGATGCGGCCAGATCGGAATTTGCAACGGCAATGTCCGATTATGCGTCGGTACGTGGCGGGGCGGTGCGATCGATGCACTGGATGATCGCCAGCATCTTCACCGAACAGGCCCAGTTGGCAGAGGCTCAAGGCAAAGGCAGCCTGGCGGAAAGCCATTTGCGCGAGGCTCTGCGCATCTATGAGGATGATTATCCGGAATCGGCGACGGTTCTGTCCGCCAAGGCGCGGTTGGCTGCATTGCAGGCCAGGCATGGAGCCATGAGCGATGCCATCCCTGCCTATCGCCAACTGGTGCGCGATGCCGCGCACGTTCCGGGCGGCAGTGAAGCTCTGCGCGCCCTTATCAAGCCCTATTTCGAGGCGCTTGTCGCCAAGGGCGATATGCAGTCCGCCAACGACTTCTTCCTGGCCAGCCAGGCTATGGTGCGTCCGGGCGTCGCCCAGACACAGGCCGTGTTCGCGCGCGAATTGTCGGGCGGTAGCGATGAGGCATCGAGCCTGTTTCGCCAGTCGATCAGCCTGACCCGCGATATTGTCGTCACCGATGCTGAGATCGCCCGCCTTGGCGCGATTGACACGCGTACACCGGAGGAAAATCAGCTGCTTGTTGCTGCGCAGGCGCATCGCCAGCAGGTGGGCGCCGATCAGACCGCGTTGCTGGCCCAACTGGCTGCATTCCCCAAGTTTCGCGTCATGGCGAGCTCGACCCTGGAACTGGAAGGAATGCAGGCCGCGCTCAAGCCCGGCGAAGCCTATTACAAGCTGCTGATTGTGGATGAGACGGCCTATGGCATGCTCGTGCGACCGGATAACAGCCGGATTTTCAAGATCAAGGCTACCCGCGACGAGCTGGAAAAGCTGACCGATGCCATCCGCGATTCCATCGTCATCGAGGAATCGAACCAGCTCGTGACCAATCCCTTCAATCTTGTCGCCGCGCACAAAATGTATGACCTGCTCTTTGGAGCGGTGGCCGGGGAAGTTCCGTCGATCAGGCATCTGGTGTTCGAACCCGATGGGCCGCTGCTCAAGTTGCCGGCCAACGTATTGGTCATGGATCAGGCCAGCGTCGACGCCTATGTCGCGCGCCAGAAGGCCAAGAATCCGGACGAATTCGACTTCACCGGCACCGCTTGGCTGGGCCGCGACCGCATGATCTCCACAGCCGTTTCCGCACAATCGTTCATCGACGTGCGTCGCCTGCCCGCTTCCCGTGCCGCGCGGAATTATCTCGGCATGGGGCAAAACGCACCGGCAGCCAGGCTGGAATGGGCACCGCATAGCGAGCAAGGCCGCGACCCTTGCGACTGGGCCCTTTCCGTCTGGAACAAGCCAATCTCCTCGGCCGAACTCAGGCTTGCTTCGCTGCGCCTGGGCGGAATGGATAATGAGGTTGTGACGGAGGAGGGATTTTCCGACACCGCTCTGCGCGAGCGTGAGGATCTCAAGGATTTCCGCATCATCCAGTTCGCGACCCATGGCCTCGTCACCGCGCCGCGTCCTGGCTGCCCGGCGCGTCCGGCGCTGGTGACCTCCTTTGGTCAGCGGGATTCCGACGGACTTCTGAGCTTCAAGGAGATCTTCGACCTTCGGCTGGACGCTGACACGGTGATCCTCTCAGCCTGCGACACCGCTGGCGCGGCGACGGCGGCGGCGACGCGCGAAGCGGGCATTGGCACCGGCGGCAATTTCGCGCTCGACGGTCTGGTGCGCGCCTTTGTCGGCGCCGGAGCGCGATCGGTCATCGCAAGCCACTGGCCGGTACCCGATGATTATGACGCCACCAAAAGGCTGATGTCGCTGATCTACGAGGATAGCAGTACCCGCCCGATCGGCGAATCCATGCGCTTGTCGGAGAACCTGCTGATGGACGATCCCTTGACCTCCCATCCTTATTATTGGGCAGCCTTCGCCATTGTCGGCGACGCTGCAAAGCCGCTGTCCAGCGGCGGAACCGGCCAATTGGCCGACACGCAGGGTGCTGTGAACCAGAAGGAAACCCACCAATGAGCGATCGCCAGGAGAAAGCAGCCAGAGGCTTTTCCAAAAGGCTGGGCAAGCTGGCGACGCAGATCGGCCGGACCCGCATCGCGCTATCGCTGGTCGGGCTGGTTCTGGCTGTGCTGGTTGCCAAATTCAGCTGGAACCTGCCTTTCGCCATCGATGCCGAACATGCCCTGTTCGATGCGCGGATCATCGCCACCGCTCCAACGGTGGAGCAGGACACTCGTGTCGTCATGGTCCCCTATACGGACGAGACGCTGATCCGCACGGGCAAGCGGTCGCCGCTGGACCGCACCACCCTGGCCAAGGCGCTGGCGCGGATCGACGGCATGGGGGCGAAGGGGATCGGAATCGATATCCTGATCGACCAACCGCAGAGTGACGACGACCTGCTCATCAAGACCTTCCAGTCGATGAAGACGCCGACTTTCCTCGCCCATGCCTCCATCGACACGGCGAGCGACAAGATTCTCTACGAACAGCAGCAGTTTCTGGAGAATTTCCAGAAGGAAATCGCCAAGGGCGGCAATGTCCATCCGACTAGCATCGTCATTCAGACCGATTCCGACAATGTCATGCGCAAATGGGCGGACATCATCCCAGGTGCGCCGCCGCGCATGCCCAATGCGCTCAATCCCGGCGACAAGGCCTTCGCCGATTATACCGGCAGCCTGGCCTATCGTCGCCCTGCGCTGAAGGATCAGCCGATTTTCGCGGCCATCCCCATCGACACCTTTGCCAATGACGATCTGTTCCAGTCGCCCGAGGCGTCGGCCATGTTCGCGCAGCAGATCAAGGGCAAATATGTCCTTATCGGCGGCAATATCCAGGATATCGATATTTTCCAGACCCCGCTGACCCGCGGTGCGGCCGAGGACGAAGCGAAGAATATCTGGGGGGTGGAGCTATTCGCGCACATGCTGGCCCAGATGATGGATGGTCGGCTTCTGAAGCCGGTTCCGAACTTCGTGCTTTGGTTGGCGGCGATCGCCGCCGTCATTGCCGGCGCCTTTACCGCCTCTTTCAATCGTAAGCCGCTTGTGTCCGGTTCACTGCTCGCGGTCCAGATTGCGGCGTTGGGCGGCATTCCGTTCCTGCTCGCCGCCAATGACATCGAAACCTATGGCCTTCCCGCCTTCGGCTGGATCGTGGGCTGGCTGGCCGCCTTCATCATTGCCGGATCGGCGGCGCGAGCGCTGAGCGCCGAACAGCGCCGCTTTGCGCAGGGCGCGCTGGGCAAATATCTGCCTGCCGACATTGCCGCGGAAATCATGAAGGACCCCGATTCCCTTCAGCTTGGCGGACAGAAGCGCGAAATTTTCGTGATCTTCTCCGACCTTGAGGGCTTCACCAAACTGAGCCACGCCATCGAACCGGAAATGGTGGCGAAACTGCTGAACCGATATCTCGACATGTTGAGCGACGTGGTGTTGGCCCATGGCGGGACCATCGACAAGTTCGTCGGTGACGCCGTCGTTGCCTTCTGGGGGGCGCCGATCAGCCGCCCGGACGACGGCGAACGCGCGGTTAAGGCGGCGCTTGCCATGCATGCTGCCGGCGAGGAGTTTCGCCGGACCGTGCCCGAAGGCGTGCCGCCGATCGGCATGACCCGCGTGGGCCTGCATTATGGCGAGGCCATCGTCGGCAATTTCGGCGGCGAAGGGCGCATTCAGTATACCGCGCTGGGTGACAGCATGAACACCGCTGCGCGCCTTGAATCGGCCAACAAGCAGACCAAGTCGGCCGTGCTTGTCAGCGAGAGCGCGAAGGAGCGTTGCGGCATGGATATCTTTCGGCCGCTGGGCAATGTCGTGCTGCGCGGCCGGGCTTCGTCGATTGGCATTTTCGAACCGGTTCCCGACATGCCCGTGGCCGAGCGCAGGCAGTTCTGCGAAATAGCCGACAAGGCTATCGGCGGCTGCTCGGATGCCTTGAGCGAGCTTGAAAAGAAATCGGAAACCATAGTGGCCGACAAGGCCTTAACGCAGTTGATTTACCGACTGAAAAACCAAGAAGCTGGAGGGTATTTTGTTCTCGACTAAGAAGTTGTCGGCACTTGCAGGCGCCGTTCTCGCCCTGACCGCCGCCGATGCGGCGCTTGCCGGAACCATCGTCGTCCGTTCGTCCGGGCCCTCGGCTGCCTCCTATCCGGTGGGCAAGTCTCTCGCGGCGGGTGCGAAGCTGACGCTGAAGCCCGGTGACGTGATCACCGTGCTCGATGCCAGCGGCACGCGTGTGCTTAAGGGACCCGGGCAGGTCGCGGTTACCGGTTCGGGCGCGGCGACGGGTTCGGGCCTGACCGCTCTGCTCGCCAACACCGGCGCGCGCCAGTCGCGCACCGGGGCGACCCGCAGTGCCATTGGCGGCGGTCCTGCGCGTAGCCCGAACGTCTGGTATGTCGATGCCTCGCGCGGTGGCACGCAATGCCTGGCCGACGCCAACCTGACGGCGATCTGGCGTCCGGACAACGCTACGGAGGGTTCGGCGACCCTGACCCGGGAGAGCGACGGCAAGAGCGCAGTCGTGGATTTCCGCGCAGGCCAGTCGGTTCGCGCCTGGCCGGTCGAGGAACTGCCCGTTGCCGAAGGGGCGCGTTTCAAGATCGCGCTGACGGGCGCGGCGCAGTCCGTCACAGTCAAGGTCGCCATGGTGAATCCGGCCAACGCCGATCTCGATGGTGTCGCCTCGGCGTTGCTGGCCAAGGGCTGCAATAACCAGATGGACGTTCTGGTCGAAGGTTCCAAGCAGGAAGCCGGACCGGGGCTCGCGTCGAACTGATGGTTTCTGGCCGGGTTGGGGGACCCGGCTGGTGCCACGCACTTCTGAGGGGCAACAGGTGCTGATAGCGCAAATCACTGACATTCATCTGGGCTTCGAGCCGGGCAATCCAAGTGAACTGAACAGGCAGCGGCTCGACATGGTGCTCGCTCGTTTAATGAGCGGGCCGAACCGGCCTGACCTGTTGCTCGTCACGGGCGATCTCACCGACAAGGGGGATAGCGAGAGCTATGCACGGTTGGAAGAGGCGCTGGCGAGCTGCCCGTTTCCGGTGTACCTGTGTGTCGGCAATCATGACCTGCGCGATGCATTCCGGGCGCAGTTTCCTAACGTCCCGGTCGCCTCCGGCTTCATCCAATATGCGATTGAGTTCGATGCGCTGCGCATTCTCGTGCTGGATACGCTTGAGGAAGGGCGTCACGGCGGAGCGTTCTGCGAAACCCGGGCGGCCTGGCTTCGCGCTACACTGGCGGAAAGGCCTGACGTGCCCACCGTCATCGCCATGCACCACCCGCCGACGGAGATGGGAATCGACTGGATGGACACGGTGTCCCAGGAACCCTGGGTCGCCCGTTTCGGGCGAACGGTCTGGTGTGCCGATCAGGTGAAAGCCATAGTCTGCGGCCATGTCCATCGGCCGATCATGACGCTTTGGCAAGGGCGGCAACTGACCGTGTGCGCGTCATCTTCTCCCGAAGTCGCGCTGGATTTCCGTCCGATCGATCCCGATGCGACCGATGGACGCGCGATGATCGTCGCTGAAGCGCCGGGACTGGCGTTTCACCGTTGGGATGGCGAACGGTTGATTACGCATTTCGACGTTGGTGGCCAGCGCCAGATCCTGGCGACATATGATGCGAAGATGCAGGCGTTAGTCCGGCATTTGCTTGAAGAGCGTCCGGCCGAAGCGGGCGATCCTGCCTCCTCTCTCGATTGGAAGCGTCCCGCACAATCGCGCACCGCCTAGTTCTCCATTTCATTCCGTTAGCCAAGCGGAACGGGATCGTCGGGTTTGAAGCGCCGCCGGTTCCTCAAGCGATGCGCGAGCCCCGGTGAGCGGGCCCGCTGCCGGGCAACGGGCCCAGGCGCTGTCGTGGCCAGGGGAGGCGCACCAACAGGGGCGAAGGCTGCGCATGGGCGTAGCGTTCCCGGTTGCTTTCCCCCTTCGGCTGCATCGCTGCGGTCCCTGGCTATAACCCCCTGAATTGAAATGCAGATCGGCCGGCCCTGACTCTCCGATCTGTCCCGGGATTAGCAGGCACATCGTAGTCGCGGCCAAGGCCGCAGCAACGGCCGTGCGCTATTCATCAATCCGACCGCTCTTCTGGCGGGCATTGACTCTACTCGGAAACGAGTTACATATCGCGTTATATAATATGGTATGGAAAATGACATGGACGACGTAATTGGCGATATGGGGCCGTCGTTTCTGGGCAGTCGGCTTAAGCGGCTGGCTGAGCGGATGCAGGCTGGCGCGATGAGCACAATCGCTGATGCGGGGCTACCGCTCCAGCCGGGGCACATGGCCGTATTGGCGGCGCTGCGCGGCGGGGCCATGACTATCGGACAGCTTGCCCGCGTAATCGGGATCAGCCAGCCCGGCATTACCCGCAGCGTTGGCCAGCTGGCAAAACTCGGGATTATCGCCGACGTCCACGCGGCAGACCAGCGCACCCGTTGCGTCGAGTTGACCACAGCTGGGCACGCCGCGGCCGAGCGGGCGGCAACCGATCTATGGCCTCGTATCGGCATGGCTGCCGAGGAAGTGATCGCCAACCTGTCGGGCCCGTTCATGGCCCAGCTTGCCGCGATCGAACGGGCACTCGACGAAGCCTCGATAGCTGAACGTGCAGCACGGGCAGAGCCCGGCGGCCTCAGGCTTCGCGAGTATGAGGACGCGCTGGCGCGCGACTTTCACGACATTAACGTTCAGTGGATTACATCGATGTTCTCTCTGGAACGGACCGACCGCGAGGTGCTGGAGAACCCCCGAGCGAGGATTCTGGAACCGGGAGGCGCAATCCTTTTCGTCGAGGCGCCGGGCTTGGGCGTGGTCGGCACATGTGCGTTGCAGAAGACCGGCGCCTCGAGCTTTGAACTGACCAAGATGGGCGTGCGCGAGAGTGCGCGCGGCCTCAAGGCCGGGGAATTCCTGCTGGATGCGACGATTGCTCGCGCAAAGGCGATGGGAGCTGACCCGCTTTATCTGCTTACCAACCAAAAGTGTGCAGCGGCGATCCACCTTTACGAGAAACTCGGCTTTGTTCACGATGCGGGGATCATGGCGCAATTTGGAGCGCGGTATGAGCGCTGCGATGTAGCGATGCTATATGCAGGGGACCGGCAGAAGGAAGCATAGGCGCGCGCCCCTTGGCGATCGCCTATAAATGCCAGAGTCGAGACAGTGCATTTGTAATGACCCACGATGGCAATGACGAGCTGGCGACAGGAGCCGACAATCCTGTGAAACCGATATTGCGTCCGGACGGTGTGAAGCAGCAATTCGCCCGATTTTCACGGAAGCGTCAGTCGGGTGCATGTGCCGCTGCCAGAAGCGCCTCTATTGCCCATTGACGCACCAATCGTGCTTCTTGCTCGTCCAGGCCCACAACATCACTCAGGGCGATAAACCCTTCGGCTCCCACGATCATCGATAGCGCAGAGACGAGGCGTCTGAACACCGTTTGGTTCAATTGAGGCTCAAGCGAGGCAAGAGCAGTCTCGATCATGGGCTGTCGTCGGTTCTGACGAAGCGGCGGCTCGTCCGATGCGTGCGTGACCGAACGCTCGAGGGTACGGGCAAGCATAAGGCGCAGCGCTGCCTCCTGTTTGCGGCAGGCGGTATCAAGAATGTCATCGACCAGTGCCAGGCGTTGTGCCGGATCGGTTGTCTCACAGCCATCGAAAGCATGGGTTGCATCGGGCACCAACACATCGACCATGGCTTCGTTGAGCAACGCATCCAGCCCGGGGAAATAACGATAGGCTGTGGCCCTCGCGACGCCAGCTTCGATCGCAATTTCATCCAAACTCGGCTTTTCGCCGCGAGCGAGCAGCACTCCCGTGGCGCGAAGAATTGCTTGGCGCGTCCGGGCTTTCTGGTTCGATCTGTTACCTGTCATGAAAGCTGCTGCGCAATGGCCGCGCTATCGACCCAGACATTTTCCCGTCGAATTTGGCCTTCCTCGGAGAATTCAAGAACATGAAGCAGACGAAAAGTGAGGGGACGTCCCCGTCCCTCAAACCCGAACGGTCTGCCAACCGCTGTTCCGCTCCATACTGATTCATCGATAAGGAAATTCTCGCCGTAGAGACGGCGTACGGTTCGCACGCTGCCATCCGCCAAGTCGGCGAAAAGGCTTTCGTAGAACGCGCGTGCTTCGCCCGGACCATGACTGGGGCCGAGTGGCCAACCGACGATATCATGCACCACGTCGTCGGTCAGGGTGGACAGTACGCCTTCCACATCATCGCGGGCTTCGAACCCGAAATGTTCGTCCAGCTTTGCATCCATCAGGTCGCGGGTCAGCATACGATTCGACTCCTCACGCAATTGAGACCAAAATCTCATAGTGAGATTTTGGTCTCATGCAAAGTTGATATCGAGTTCTGCCATGCTTGAGAGGTGCCTTTGGGCAGTCAGTCCGCACGGTCCACTGCGTTGGGAAAGGGCAATCAGGCAAAGATCCTCAGGTCGCAGAGCCTTTCGATCTGCTGCACGATATCGGACTGCTCTGTCTCCCGTGCGACATGGTCGCCGAGGATCTCTGCAGCAGTCCGGAAGGCTGGCTCGCGAAGGATTCGGGCGGCAGCGTCACCGATGTCCTTTGCGGAAGCCGTCGGCGCTAGGGTCAGGCCAGCGCCGTGCGCGGCTATGCGCGCTGCATTGCCATCCTGGTCCCTGCCGTGCGGAATGACGAGCAGCGGGAGCCTGTTGACCATAGCGCGGGCGAGCGTGCCGTGCCCTCCATGGGTGATGACGAGTGAGGCATCGCGCATGAGCGGACCGTGCGGCGCGCTCGCAACGAGTTGGATGTTGTCCGCCGCCGACAGTTCTTCCTTGGCGATTGTTGGGCCGAGCGTCACCACCGCCCGAACCGGCAATCGCGCCAGGCCATCGATTACCCGCTGGAGCACGGCTATGTGGTTTTGGAATGTCGTACTGAACGAGACGACAACCAGCGGCCGCCGGTCCTTCGGTTCGCTGTCCACCGATGAAGCATCCCACGGATCAGTCCAGGCTGTCTCGTCGATCTGCGGACCGACGTAGCGATAGGCTGGCGGCACCGGTTCCCGCACCATGTCGAAATGCCGACTGATGGCAATCAGCGTCATGCGTAGACAGGCGAGTTGATCGAGCAGTCGATCGAGTGGCTTCAGTCCGAGTAACGCACGCGCAGTGTTGAGCGCAGGCAGGCCGGAGTCGAACACGGCGCGAAAGCCTTCGGCCATGGCAGCTGCCTGCACCATTTCCTCTGGGGTCGGGAGTCGCTCTGGCATCGGGCCAGCCTGTGGGGCGTTTTCAACCGGGAAAAGGTGGATGTTGCAGGCCATGGCGATCACCGGCTGGCCAAAGGATTCGCACCCGGCCATGACCCCGAAGAGGAAGTCGTTGGTGATGACGAGGTCGGCAGACTCACGCCGGAGTTCCTCGATAACATCCGCGGCATAAGCATAGGCGGGGCCGGCAAAGACTTGCTCAATTGCCTGCGCAAATCCTTCCGCAGGTGTCGCAGCAGCCCAATCGCGGATGAGTTCGCTTTCGCGTCTGCGGTCGGTGCGGTTGGGTGCCCGATTCCAAGGGATGAAGCGTAGCCCGATAGCCTCGGCTTCGGGTCGGTTGCATTCATCGGACATGACGCGCACTTCGTGCCCGGCGTCGCGCAGCTTGCGGGCGAGCGTCAGCATCGGGCCTACCGACCCACCGCCTTCCCAGGTCGTGATGAGTAAATTCAGCTTTTTCCCGGCATCAGACATCGATGGTCTCCCGCGCTTTGAAAGTTTCGGCGCCAAAGGCTTCGGGCGCAATAGCCAAAGCTCCCGCGCAAAGGTCGCGCATGGTCCGCCGAAGTTCAGGTACACCTCGGCGCATATCGACCCGCACGAGCTTCCAGATGTAGATATCGAGCGCGACCACGAGGGCATCATGGGCCTGCAAGCGCCATTCTGACGGCATGCCGTCAAGCCACGGCGCGAAGACCTCTCCAACCCAGGCGCGGTGATGCCGCCGTCCCGTATCGGTCACCGCCTTGATCTGGGCGTGACGATCTTCCTGTGCCAGCAGGCGCATGACAAGCCCGCCCAGTTCCTCATATTCGGCGATGATCACATCGAGAGCTTTGGCTACATCGCCCGCCGTCACGCGGCGCGCTGACGTGATCGAACTTTCCATGACATTCTGCCCGGCGTCGAGCAAACCATCCTTGCCGCCGAAACGGCGGATCACGGTCTGGACCGTCACGCCCGCATCGCTGGCCACATCTTCCAGGCGGATCTCATCAAACCAGTAACGCTCCATACGCGCCATGAAGGCCGAGAGGATGCGTTCGCCGGTCTCCGCTGCTGCCGCAGCTCGGGCAGTTTGGCGATAGGGGCGAGAGGTCGATTCGTCTTTCATGTAACATCAGGTAACATGAAAGACGCGCCGTGTAAATTCCATGTTTGTTCGACTAACATGGAATTTACACGGCGCGTGGGTATTTCAAGTCGGGAACGGCATTTGCGCCGGGTGGCAAGGAATGCCTGATAAGGCCGCGTGGCATTCTCAATCGGTCGGACCGCGAATGGCAACGAGGCCGTTATCCGGGCATTCGAGTGCCAACCCGCTACGCGGCAGTAGCGTTCGGATCTGATGTCGTGCTGATCCTGCCGGAACTCGGTGAACGGAGAGCTATATTCAATGCGACCAGTTGAGGCGCTGAATATCAGTGAGGGTGTTAGGCGAGGGTTTCGACGAGCTCGGCGATTTCGAAGGTGAAGCCTTTCCATCCTCGCGTCCGGGAAGCTTCTTCGGCAGGTACACGTTTGCGTCTGGCCTCCGCGAGCGAGCGGCTATGCCCCCAAAACACTTCCGTCTTACCGTTTTCGAGCTCTGCCACAATTCGCCAATAATGGGTGAAGCTGTCGGTTGTAGGCCCGATAGTCTTTACATAGCCATCAGGCATGGTCGCAGTGAGATACCGACGCCTTTTCTTCATGGGTATCCCATTCACTCAACGTCGGCTCAATGCAATATGGTTGTTCGGACTCTCCAAACATGCAGGCGAACAGCTTGGTCCTTCACGCTTAACGCTGCGGCCTGCAACCTTATCTGACTACCGAAACTGTTCACTCGCACATTGCAGTGCCCTGTCGAGGGCCAGAAGCGCCCAAGGCCCGCCGGATGCAATCACGATTGGCCCAACAGGACTACGCGCCTTGCTCCGGACAGTGGATGGCTGGTTCACGATGAACCTCAACCTCCAGTATACCTTCTTCGCCGCGAGCTATGGTTACGATGCCGGCCTGGCGAGCGGCGAAGGGCGAGGCTTCTGTACTTCGCTGCAAACGCGCTTTCGATTGCAGCCGATTTTGATCGCAAGGATTGACGACCCCGTCCAGAAGGACGGGGTCGTTCCCTATGAAAGAGGCGCCCTAGGGCCGCTTCGTTGATGTCTGGTGTGAGCTGAAAGGGTGGATGGTCGTCAGAAGGTGACGCGCTTGACGTCGGTATTGACCGAAGGGAACGGCAGGTACGACACGCGAAGCTGTTCAACCAGCGAGAGTTCGTGTTCACCCTTCGGGAAGCCGCCCGGATATTGGACCGAGATCGTTGCCGGGGTTCCGAATGGCCAGCGGCGGTCGTAAGCGGTTTCCATCTCGTCGAGCGAGATCGGGCCTTTGCCTTCGTCGAAGCGCACCGCATCGCGGGCAACGGTCTCGCCATCGATGGAGACATCGAGCTTCTCGATCATCGAGAGACCGATGCCACGGTAGTAGCCAAGCTTGGCTTCGAAAGCGAACCCGGTGGGCGCGTCGGCCGGACCGGTGTTGCGCAGGGTAGTTTCGTCGATCAGGTATTTGTCAAACATCAGGCGTTCTCCAGCTCGGCTTCTGCCTTTGCGATGAGGCGGTCGAACATGACGTGCTGGCGGCGAACCTGCTCGCGGCTGTCGACTTCCATCACGTCCTGGATCCAGCGATTGCCTTCGTACTCGCTCGAAAGCGTGCCTTCCCAACCGCACTTCACCAGCTCGGGAATGACGTCCTCGTAGGCCAGCGATGGATCGGTGCAGTCCTCGTTCATTTCGTAGAACTTGGCCTGGATGTGGCGGAAGTAGGGCGCGTAGTCCTTCAGGCGCTTCGGGTTGGCGTATGGCGCGTGGCGCAGCGTCTCGGCCATGGCGATCTCGGCCTTGTTGCCGCCCATCTTCACCGCGACTTCGTAGATCGTGTACTCGCACATGATCTTCTGTTCATGCTGATCGACGATGAACTGGGTAATCTCCGGACGGGCGCCCTGGCGTTCGAAGCGCGCGCGGAAGGCTGGCGGATAGTGCTTCATGAAGATGCCCATGTCGGGCAGGATGCCCAGGTGCTTGGTCTTCAGACGATCGGCAACGTCGATCGTGCGCAGGATCCAGGCATGTTCAAGGTGCCAGGGAGCGTGCACTTCGACGCCCATGTGGATGTCCAGTTCCTCGGCGAGCGGTACGCACTTTTCGAGGATGTCGGGGCGCACGAAGATGAGGATGCGCATGTTCTTGATGCCGAAGCGATGGCAAAGGCGCAGGTCGCGCTCGATGCTGGCGACCTGTTCCTCGTCGGACAGGAGCTCGCCCTTGCGCAGCTTGGTGTCGAGGAACATGTCGTAGCAGGTGAAGTGCGTGCCGTGACGCTCCATCATTTCCTTCCAGCGCTCGACTTCGGCGTCGCTGATGTCGGGGAAGGTAGGCATGTTCTGCTCAGGCAAGATCTCGATGCCCTTGGCGCCGATAGATGCGGCGTAGGCTACGCAGTCCTCCACGCTCATCTGGCCGAGGAACATCTCCTCCTGGAAGCTGTAGAGGCTGACGCCTCGTTGTATCTTGGACATTCGTCGCTCCGTGTGTTTGTCCGGGACCCGGTCGGGTAGGGGATGTTTTCGTGTTATACTGAGGGGCACGCCCCGGTCCGATCGCAGGGCACCGGCTATGAAATTCAGACAGTGATTCGCGTCGATGATCCAGTCGCATCGGCTGGCAGTTTCTCGGCTCGACGCTCCCTTGTTCGCGCGCTCCTCTTCGCGGTTTACAGCTCGTTCGGCCCGTGAGCATTGCGCCGCTTACTTCGCCAAAACCCCAATCATGGATGATGCTTGGGGCGGGCTGAGCCGCCTCAACGTCAAGACTTGGCACTATTATCAATCGCGCCTGCTTGCAATTAAAAACTAAAACCGTCATTCGTATTCATGGATGCTGGTTGCGCTTGACGACGCCTGCGGCTCGGACTAGAACCAAATTCTAGTTTCGGTCGCCGCGGAGCTTCAGGGCAATCGTGGCGTGCGAAATTCGGCGTATAGGCTTGGGAGAGTTCTTTGGAATCAATGGAGACAGACGGCGCCTTGCGGCGGCGGCGCTCGATGCAGGTTGCTGATGGCGATTCCCTTGCTGTGCTGCCGATGCATTCGCCCCAATATTCAAATAGGCGCGCGCCTCGGTCCCTGTCCGGCAGTGTCTCGTCCGTTCCTATCTCAATTTTCGACTATCTGAGGTTTCCGCAATGAAAGATCTGAGCGCGCTTATCATCGGCGGCGGCATCGGCGGCCTTTCGGCTGCGATCGCGCTGCGCCGTGCCGGTCACCGGGTGACGGTGATCGAGAAGGACCCGGCGTGGTCGGTTTATGGCGTGGGCATCATCCAACAGGCGAACGTGGTGCGCGCGATGGACCAGTTGGGTGTGCTCGATACCTTTCTCGATGCTGCCTGCGGGTTCGATGCGGTAGAGGTCTACCTGCCTGACGGCACCCGCGTGGCGCGGGTGCCTTCGCCGGCGTTGGTCGAAGGCAAGCCCGCCAATGTCGGCATCGGCCGGCGCGCGCTGCAGAAGGTTCTGGGCGACAGTGCCAAAGAACTGGGTGCCGAGATCCGCCTGGGCGTGACGGCTGAACGCCTTGACGATGACGGTGCAGGCGTGAACGTGACTTTGTCCGACGGGCGGGAAGAGCGCTTCGACGTCGTCGTGGGCGCTGACGGTGTCTATTCGCAGACCCGCGAGGCGATTCTGCCCGACGCAGAGACGCCGCAGTTCACGGGTCAAGCGGTGTGGCGCTACAACTTCCCGCGCCCGGCAGATCTCGATGCGCTGCACGTATACAACGGTCCGATCGGATCCGGCCTTGTGCCGATGTCCGAAGACCTGATGTATATGTACGTGACGACGCCCGAGCCGGATAATCCCTGGTACCCCACCGAGGGCATCGCTGCGGCCATGCGTTCCAAGCTTGCCAAGGCAGCCCCGCAGATTCGTGCGCTGGCCGATCAGATCACTGAGGACGAAGGCGTCGTCTATCGTCCGCTTGAGGGCATGATGCTTTACGGCCCCTGGAGCAAGGGCCGCATCGCGCTGATGGGCGATGCCGTCCATGCGACCACGCCCCATCTGGGCCAGGGCGCCGGCATGGCGATCGAGGATGCCCTCGTTCTTGCCGATGAGCTGACCAAGGCCGACACGCCCGAAGCCGCCTTCGAGGCCTACCGCAGCAGACGTTTCGAGCGCTGCCGCTACATCGTCGAGAAGTCGCTCGAGATCTGCCACGGCCAGATCGGCAAGGGCCCGCCGGTCGACAATCACAAGGCTACCGCGGAGATGTTCGCGGTGGTTTCGCAGCCCATCTGATCAGTCAATCTTCAAGGACCAATGCCATGAGCCGAGTAACCGAAATCCGCTATGTCGGATATGGCGTCGAGGACTTCGATGCCGAACGCAAATTCTACACCGATGACTGGGGGCTCGTCGAAGTCCCCGGTTCTGCCGACAAGGGCGACATGGCCTGGTTCAAGACCCAGGGTCATGGCGAACACCACGTCGTGCGCCTGCACAAGTCGGATGCCAACCACGTCGAAGTGATCGCGCTTGCCGCCGACAGCCGCGCCGATGTCGATGCGCTGTTCGGCAAGATCGAGGCGGCGGGTTGCAAGGTCATCTTCGCACCCAGGGAATTGGATGCTCCTGGCGGCGGCTATGGCTTCCGCTTCTTCAGCCCCGATGGCCTGCCCTTCGAGATCTCGGCCGGCGTCGAGACGCTCGACGCCCGCGAACTCGAGCGCTGGGAAGGCGTGCCGCTCAAGATCAGCCACATCGTCCTGCACTCGCCCGACCACCAGGCGATGGTGAAGTTCTTCACCGACGTGCTGGGTTTCAAGATCTCCGACTGGCTCGGCGACTTCATGTGCTTCCTGCGCTGCAATGAGGCGCACCACCGCGTCGCCATCCTGCCCGGACCGCCGTGCCTCAACCACGTCGCTTACGACATGCTGAGCATCGACGACATGTTCCGTGGCGCGCATCGCCTCAAGCAGCACGGCACCGACATCCGCTGGGGTCCGGGCCGTCATACCGCGGGCAACAACACGTTCAGCTACTTCGTCACTCCGGGTGGCTTTGCCGTCGAGTACACTTCCGAGCTGGAAGTGGTCGACTTCGAGACGCACGAGTACAAGGTGCACAAGCCCGCGCCGATGGTCATGGACCAGTGGGGCATCGGTACCGGCGGCCCGCAGACGATGCCGCATCCGGCACCCGACGCTCGGCTGTTCCAGGCATCGGAGGTCTGATCGATGGCTCTTTTCGAATATTTTCCGAACTACATCTGGAACCTCTCGGTCGCGATCGCGATGGAGAGCGGCGGTCGGATCGGCGAAGTCATCGACATGTGCAAGCCGATCAAGGATGCGGCCGATGCCGGGGCCGATGCGGGCACGCCCGCGTTCATGAAGCAGTGGGTGGCGATGGGCGACAAGCTCATCGAACTTGCTGCCGAGGACGAGGCCAAGGGCCGTCTGTTCTCCGCCTCGAACAAGCTGGAGCGCGCCGCGCTCTACATGTTCACCGGCGAGCGCATGCAGGGCCACGGCCATCCTGGCCGCAAGGAGACTTACGCCAAGGCCCGCGCGGCCTTCGACAAGTCGACACAGTTCGGCAAGATCAACCGCGAACGCGTGGAGATTCCGCTGGAGACGGGCACGATGCCCGCGCTGTTCACCCGCGCGCCGGGCGAGGGCCGCAAGCCGGTGGTGGTCTTCTGCAATGGCCTCGATAGCTGCAAGGAACTGCTCTACTGGACGCAGCTGCCCGAGCAGCTTGCCCGCCGCGGCATCTCGACCCTGTGTGTCGACCAGCCGGGCTCGGGCGAGGCGCTTCGCCTGCAGGACCTGCCGGTCGATCCGCATTCGGAAAGCTGGGCCAGCAAGGCCGTCGACTGGCTCGAGCAGCAGGACAACGTCGACCCCAAGGCGATCGGCATGACCGGCATTTCGTTGGGTGGCCACTTCGCGCCGCGCGCGGTTGCCTACGAGCCGCGTTTCGCTTCGGGCGCGGTCTGGGGCGCCAACCACAACTGGCGCGAAGTGCAGGACAAGCGCATGGCGCGCGAGGGCGAGAACCCGGTCCCGCACTACTGGGCGCACGTCCACTGGGCTTTCGGGGCCAAGGACCAGGACGATTTCCTCGAGAAGTCGTCCGCGATGAACCTCAATGGTCACATGGACAGCATCAAGGTGCCCTTCCTCGTGACGCATGGTGCCAATGACCGCCAGATCAGCCCGCAGTACGCCGACGATCTCTATGACCAGCTGGTCAATTCGCCGCGCCGCGAGAAGGTGATCTTCACCGCCCGCGAAGGCGGTGTCGAGCACGTGGGCGCCGACAACATGAGCTACGGCCGCGATCTCATCTCCGACTGGTTCGCCGAAACCCTCGGAGGCAAGACCGCCTGAACTCCAGCCCGTAATGGGCTGCACAAGGCCGGCGCATCGCCCGATCCTCCTCTCCTCCGGTCGGGCGATGCGCCGGTATCAATATTGAAAACAGCGCGTATTCCATGACATGCGCGCGAACGAATGGGAAAACCGCCTATGGCCCGCCGCTTCGTCGACCTGTCGATCACGCTGTGCAACGATGTCGTCAGCGATCCGCCTTTTCTGAAGCCGGAAATCACCTACCAGACCCATGGCGAGACGCTGGGCGAGCTGGGGCACTTCTTCCCGGGCATCACGGCCGAGCAGACCCCTGACGGCGCCGGCTTCGCCGCGGCCGAATGGGTCAAGCTGACCACCCACAGTGGCACGCACCTCGATGCCCCCTGGCACTTCCACCCGACTCAGGACGGCGGCAAGCCCTCGCTGACGATCGACGAGATCCCGCTTGAATGGTGCTTTCAGCCCGGCGTGAAGCTCGACTTCCGGCACTTCGAGGATGGCTATGTCGTCACCGCCAAGGATGTCGAGGAAGAACTCGCGCGCATCGGCCATGAGCTCAAGCCGCTGGAGATCGTCGTCATCAACACCACGGCGGGCAAGGCGCTGGGCGATCCCGACTACGTCAGCCGCGGTTGCGGCATGGGCTACGAAGCGACCATGTACCTGACCGAACGCGGCGTGCGCGTGACCGGCACCGATGCCTGGTCGTGGGATGCTCCCTTCGTGCACACTGCCAGGAAGGTGGAAGAGACCGGCGATACCTCGCTGATCTGGGAAGGACACAAGGCGGGTCGTGACATCGGCTACTGCCACATCGAAAAGCTGCACAACCTGGAAGTGCTGCCCGCTGACGGCTTCACGATCTCGTGCTTCCCGCACAAGATCAAGGGCGCCTCGGCAGGTTGGATCCGCGCTGTCGCCATCTTCGAGGACTAAAACCCCATGCGTCTAGCCACGATTGCGGGTGCCACGCCCGACGGAACCCTTGTCGTCGTCTCCCAGGACGGGAGCCGCATGCTCGCGGCCGGTCCGGACATGCCGAACCTGCTGGGCGTCATGGAACGCTGGGATGCGGCGCAGCCGAAGCTTGCGGACCTGGCCCGGCGCCTTGAGGCCGGTGAGGGCGAGCCGCTCGATTCCGCGGCCCTGCGCGCGCCTCTGCCGCGATCGTGGCAGTGGCTCGACGGTTCTGCGTTCGGCACCCACGGCGATCTCATGCAGATCGCCTTCAAGCTCCCGCCGATCGAGACCGACAGGCCACTCATGTACCAGGGACTGTCCGACCGTTTCTACGGTCCGACCGATCCGGTGCCGTTCCCCGATCCGGCGGATGGTATCGACTTCGAAGGCGAGTTCGGCGTGATCGTCGATGCCGTGCCGATGGGGACCACGCCCGAAGAGGCGATGAAGCACATCCGGCTTGTCGTGCAGATCAACGACTGGTCGCTGCGCACGATCGCTCCGGTCGAGATGAAGACCGGCTTCGGCTGGGTGCAGGCCAAGCCCGCCTGTTCCATGGCGCCTTTCGCCGTGACGCCAGAGGCGCTCGGTGACGGCTGGCAGAATGGCCGCGTATGCCTGGACCTCGCGATCGAATGGAACGGCAAGGCTTTCGGCCACGCCAATGGCGCAGCGATGGACTTCGGCTTCCATGAGCTGGTCGCGCATGCCGCCCGGACGCGCGATCTTGTTGCGGGAACCGTGATCGGATCGGGAACCGTCTCCAATCCCAATTATGCCGAGGTGGGATCGAGCTGCATCAGCGAAGTGCGCGCGATCGAGATGATTGCCGAGGGCAAGCCATCGACCGCGTTCATGGGCTATGGCGATACGATCCGCATGGAAGCACAGGACAGTGATGGCTTTGCCCCCTTCGGGGCGATCGACCAGCGCGTGGCCGAACCTGCCGCACGCTGATCGATCGGGAATATCCGGGAATGCCTGTGTTTAGGCATTCCCGGTTACTGTCTGGTCCTTAGCGGCGCTATCAGGCCGGCTTGCGCCAGAGTGCGAAGATCTTCGCCACGTCCACCTGGCTGTCCCAGCTGCATTCCGCACCCTGTTCGATGATGAAGGTGTCGCCCTTGGAAAAGGTCGACTCGCGGCCATCGGCATCGACGAACGTCACGCTGCCTGCAAGCAGGTGCATCAGTTCGCAATGGTGGAAGAAGATCGGCTTGCGCTGATAGGGCGTGGAATCCCACACTCCGCATTTGAACGCCTCATCCGCCGAGGCAAACATCGTGTTTGACCGGCAGGACGGTGTTTCGCCCAACAGGAGCTCGGCCGCGGGCGGATTGGACGGAGACAACGCGGCATCATTGGCGATGGGCGAGATGCCGGGAGTGCCGGGATTCCCCTCCAGGTAGCGCATGAACAGCAGCTTGGCCGGAGCCGAGCAGGACCATGTAAAGGCGGTGCCGCGCGCCACGCCGCAGCTCTCGCCGGCTGCGAGATCGAGAGAACCGGTTGCATCTGCCAGGGTTACGGCGCCTTCGAGTACGAAGACCCAGGTATCTCCCCGATCTTCGCGTGTCTCGCCCTTGCCAGCGGCAAGGGCGAACAGGCCGACTTCACATGGGCCGCTGCGTATATCCACGAGGTGCGCACCGCTGGTGAAGGGGTCGGCGTCGTCGTTGCCTGCTGCGGGAAGGTTAGCGGCCATGGCGCGCAAATCGATGAAAGTGGGACAGCCAGTCAGGGTGTTCACATTGGTCTCCGGAAATATGAGAGTGGACTCGATAGCCCGAGAGGTCGTTGGTCCTTCGACCTTTTGGGAAAATGGCAGGTATCAATCATTGTGTTCGCGTGTCGCAGGACACGGACCGGGATTGGAGGCATCGGCTCAAGGGTATTTGGGCCAGAACGTCGGCGGCCGCTCAGATCGCCAGGCCGCGTCAATCGGCGTGACTGGGTGCAATATCGGCAAGTGGCCGTGCCGAGGCTTTGCGTCGAACAGGGGCTGCCCGATGACAGCGACGTTTGCCATGTCCGGTTCTGTCCTTTCCGCCGAGCCAGCCGTTTTGCCTGCCCCGATCGATTGCATTCTTCGATGCCTCCATCGTGACCAATTCCTTGCGGCATTTCCTGTGGAAGTTGCATTTGGCACAGGGAGATGCGCGCGGGCATCGGCCATGGTGGCAGTAGATGCTGCCGCAGCTTGGCGAGTTTGGGGATCCTTGGCCGTGGTCACGCACCGATCAGGGGGCGGCAAAGGCGGAGGGAATCGTCTGGCCCCAAGGCACACTGGCTGCGCATCTGCTGAAAGTGCGCATCTTTTCAGTGCAATCTTCCGAGCCCGGGATGCCATGTGTCTGGGAACGGGAGCATATGCTTCTCACCTGTCCGGGCATTGCCACGTAGAACCGAGGTCTCGCATCCATGTCTCCAGTCGTCGAGCGAATTCACAGTGACGAGAAACTGCCTGCCGCCGCCGATGTCGTGATCGTCGGTGCCGGTATAGTCGGCTCGGCGACTGCCTATTATCTCGCCAAGCGCGGACTTTCGGTGGCGTTGATCGAAAAGGGCAATGTCGGTTGCGAGCAGTCGAGCCGTAACTGGGGCTGGTGTCGCCAACAGAACCGCGACGCCCGGGAAATGCCGCTCTCGCTGCTTTCGATGCGCCTCTGGGACGAACTGGCGGGCGAGATCGGCAAGGATCTCGGCTTCCGGCGCTGCGGCCTCGTATACGCGACCGACGACGAAAAGATGCTGGCCGGGTGGGACAGCTGGCGCCCGGTGGCCAAGGAGTTCGGCGTCAACACCCGCATGTTGAGCGCGACCGAGGCGGCTGACCGCATTCCGACGACGCGGCGCAAGTGGGTCGGCGGATTGCACTCGGCGGACGATGGCAAGGCCGAACCGGCCCTCGCCGCACCGGTTCTTGCCGAAGGTGCGCGCGCATTGGGTGCCACGATTCACCAGCAATGCGCCGCGCGTGGTCTGGATATCGCGAACGGCCAGGTCGTGGGCGTACACACCGAAAGGGGCACGATCCGAACCAGCGCCGTGCTCTGTTCTGCCGGTGCGTGGGCCTCACGCTTCCTGCGCCCTCATGGGGTGAGCTTTCCGCAAGCCAGCGTTCGCCAGACTGCACTGCGGACCAAGCCTACGGCGAATGTCGGTGAAGTTCTCTATTCACCGGACTTTGCCATGACCCGCAGGCTCGACGGCAGTTACACTTTGGCGATCAGCGGCCGTGCAGTGCTTGAACTGACGCCGAAGGGCATTCGCTATGCGCGCGAGTTCATGCCGCAATTCATCCAGCGGCTGAAAGCCGTCCACGTCGGTATCGGCAAGTCTTTCCTGACAGGTCCGGATTCTGCATCGGCCATGCTGCTGAACGATCAGAAGATCTTTGAGAAGACACGGGTCCTCGATCCCGAGCCTCTGAGCGGTCAGGTGCGGCAGATCATGCACAACGTCCGTACGACTTTCCCGGAACTGGCGAACGTCGAGATCGACAGTGCCTGGGGGGCCTTCGTCGACTGCACGCCCGATGCCGTCCCGGTGATCTCGCCGGTAGAAAAGATTGACGGCCTGTTTCTTGCCGCTGGCTGTTCGGGCCACGGTTTCGGTGTCGGGCCGGGCATCGGCTACCTTGCCGCCCAGCTCATCGTCAACGACACGCCCAGCGTCGATCCCACGCCTTTCCGTCTCTCGCGGCTTGTCGATGGATCGAAGGTGGAAGTCGGCGCGCTCTGATAACGGGCATGCTGGGGTGCCTTAGAAGGCACCGGTCAACAAGGCCGCTTTCAGGACCGCTCGCGCTTGGGCGGTCCTACCACGCTTCCCACAGTGGCTTGTGCCGCCGTCTGTCGGCGGCGGTTTGCTCGGGCAGCTTGTCGAAGGCAGGCCAGAAGCCCAGCGTTTCGTACATGGAGCGTTCCAGATAAGGATAGGCGTCGCCGGCGGCGCTATCCACGCGGGCGCATTCGCCCAGTTCGGGAAGGCTTATGCGATAAAGTCCGTGTCGCTTGCGCGAGTGCATCACTGACTCCCAGGCTCGTTTCCGTGTCCGGGTACGGGCAAATACCCGATCGCATCCATCCGAGCGAATCCAAAATGGGGGTAGGGGGCCGGGGAGGTCATGCGGCCTTGGCGCTTTTTCCCTGAACCTTCGCGATATAGCCGCTCACATGCCCGGCCTCGATCGGCCGGCTGTAGAAGTATCCCTGAAGGTGGGTGCATCCGGCGCTTCGGGTAGGGCCGACCAGATGATCCTCGCTGATGCCTTCGGCAACCACTTCAGCGCCGACATGACGCGCCATAGTTACCGCCGCTTCGAGGACGGCCAGCGACGCGGGATCCTGCCCGAGGTCCATGACGAGGCTGCGGTCCAGCTTCATTCGGTCGAACTTGAAGCTCTTTACCATCGAGAGCGAGGAATAGCCCGTGCCGAAATCGTCGAGGGCGATGCGAAAACCCAGGTTGCGCAGCAGGTTCAAGGTCAACAGCGCGCGGGTGTTGCGTTCGATGGAAAGCGACTCGGTCACTTCCAGGAAGAGCCTTTGCGGTGCGATCCCGTTCTGGCGGCAACAATCGAGCAGGAAAGTGCTGAACCCGTCATGCTGCAACTGCAACGGCGATAGGTTGAGGCTCATCTGGATGTCTGGCCACTGGGCGAAGTCTTGCAGCGCCCTGCGGATGATCCATTCGCCCAGGCGAACCATCAGCCCGCTCCGCTCGGCGGCAGGGATGAAAGTGGAGGGCGGGACTTCGCCCAGTTCGGGGTGCTTCCAGCGCACCAGAGCCTCGACCTCGCGACAATCCTCGTCGATCGAGTGGATCGGCTGATAGACCATGCGCAACTGTCCGGCATCGAACGCAGCTTCCAGGTCCTTTTCGAGGGCACGGTCGATCGAGCGTTCCTCAGCCATGTGCGCGGCGAAGGCCGTGGCGCAATTGCGACCGTTCTTCTTCGAGGCATAGAGCGCAAGGTCGGCGTTCCTGAGGATGGCATCGACATCCGATCCGGTAGGCAGTTGGACCTCGACCACGCCCAGAGAGACAGTGGAGGCGACGGAAAATTCGCCCAGGCTGAAAGGTTCGCGCATTGCCTCGACAAGCGCCGAGCCCATCGCGATGGCGGACGCCTGTCTTGTCAGCGGCAAGGAAACGGCGAATTCGTCGCCGCCGACGCGCGCCACCACGCTGCGCTCGCCGAGGAAATCTTTCATTCGCGCGCCGATGATGCGGACCAGTTCGTCCCCAGTGGCATGGCCGTAATCGTCATTGATGTGCTTGAAGCGGTCGATGTCGATCAGCATGAAGGCGAAGCGTCCTTCCTTGCTGCCATTCAGCAGCTTCTCGGTCGCTTCCTGGAACGCGCGGCGGTTCGGCATTCCCGTAGCCGCATCGGTAAAGGCAAGGTTCTTGACCGCCTTGGCGTTCCGCCGAAAGGTTTCGAGCGGTCCGGAAAGGGCCTGCAATTCCTTCAGCCGGAATTCGCCGATCTCTATATCGAGGTCGCCGTCGGCCAGTCGCTGCAGCGCGCGGTGCATGCGGCGAACCGCGGGCAGGATGTTCCTCATCAGGTCGAACAGGACGATGAGGACGACCAGTATCGTGACGCCGCCGGTGCCCAGCACGAGGAATTGCCAGCGTTCGATCGAGGTGACCAGTCGGGCTTGTGCTGCCTGACGATGGGCATGGGCCTTTTCGACCACCTGGGTCGCAAGGGTTTCCATGGCCGCGTTCTTCGCCTCGACTTTCGCGATCAGCCCCGCCTTGCCGCCGTTGGCGGTCTGGACCTTGAGGATAGCGCTGACATGCTGGTCGAGATCGGCGAAGAGTTGGGAAGCTGTCTGCAAGTCGGAGAGTACCGTACCGCTGTCGCGAAGTTTGGCGAGCCGGTCTCCGATAGCGATGGCGGCATCGGTCAAGGCATCGCTGGTCGTCGAAATGTTACTGGCAACGAGCCCGCGATTGGTGGCCGTGCGCAGTTTGCCGACTGCTTCCGCGAACTGATCGGCGTTTTCGGCAAGCGCAGAGGCGCGCACGAGGGCGTCGCTTTCCCGCTGCAGCCCGAAAGCTTCCCTTTGCGAGACGAACTGCAGCAGCAGCGTCAATGCGACAATCAAGGCCATGGCGCCGATCAGGCGCTTTTCCAGCGAACCGAAGAACCTGCCAGCAATCGCAATACAGTTTGTCATCTTGCACCCGAAACTGCGCGAGCGACGACATGCCTCCGCGCCTGATATCTGCGGGGCTGATAGGAGCGATTCCCTAAAAAAGTCTAATTATAACAGAGCTTTATGTCCTAAATTCGTCATTAAACTGTCACAATCGAGGATCGCCGTGCGGGGATTGCCGAAAGGTGCTCTTGGGGATTGGCAGCATGCTGCCGACCTCTCCTATACAAGTCAGGCCGGACCCACGCGCGTGGGTCCGGCCTGATTCTTCGCTGATGCCTGGATGGATCAGTCTGGTTCGTATCCGAGGATGGCCTTGACCTCGAGGAACTCTTCCATGCCCTCGATACCGTATTCCCGGCCGTTACCGGATCGCTTGTAGCCGCCGAAGGGTGCCTGCGGGTCCCATGCCGGATAGTTGATCAGGACCTGCCCCGACCGGATGCGACCGGCCACGGCGCGCGCCTGCTCCATGTCCGTGCCCTGGACGTGAGCGCCAAGGCCATAGATCGTGTCATTCGCAATCGCGACGGCTTCCTCGATGCTGTCATAGGGTATGATGACCAGGACCGGCCCGAACACTTCTTCCTGCGCGATCGCCATTTCGGTCGTGACCTCGGAGAAAATCGTCGGCTTGGCGAAATAGCCGCACTCCAGCCCCTCGGGCTTGCCAGTCCCGCCGCACAGAAGTTTCGCGCCTTCGGAGATCCCGACACCGATCATGTATTGCACGCGCTCGAACTGGGCGCGATTGGCGATGGGGCCATGTGTCGTGCGTTCGTCGCGCGGATCGCCGACGACAAACTGAGCCGCAGTTTCGGCCGCGATCCGTTCCACTTCGGCGAGCCTGTCGCGTGGGACGATCATGCGGGTAGGCGCGCTGCAGGATTGCCCAACGTTGCGGCAGCTCGAAGCGACGCCCGGCGGAACGGCCTTGTTCAGGTCGGCATCGGGCAGGATGACGTTCGGCGACTTGCCCCCCAATTCCAGGGCAACCCGCTTGACGGTATCGGCCGCGGATTTCGATACCAGCACGCCGGCACGGGTCGAGCCGGTGATCGAAATCATATCGATGTCGGGATGCGCGGAGAGGGCTTCGCCCACTTCCGGCCCGGTGCCGCTGACAAGATTGAATACGCCAGCGGGAATGCCAGCATCGCAAACGATCTCGGCGAAGAGCAGCGCGCTCAACGGGGCGAGTTCGCTGGGCTTGAGTACGACCGTGCAGCCGGCCGCAAGAGCCGGTGCGACTTTAGCGGTGATCTGGTAGAGCGGCCAGTTCCACGGGGTGATGAGGCCACACACGCCGATCGGCTCGCGCGCGATCGCGGTTGTCCCGCGCATGTGCAGGAAGGGGTAAGCGGCAAGATTTTCCGCAGCGACGCGAACGTGCTCGGCCGCGAAGGGCACTTGCGCCGTACGGGCAAAGGTCATGGCCGCACCCATTTCGCGCGAGATTGCCTGTGCGAGAATATCGGCTCGCTCGAGGATCAGTTCATGGACCCGCAGGAGCAGGCGCGCCCGTTCGGCCACCGGCGTCGCCGCCCAGCCGGGGAAAGCGCCGCGTGCAGCCGAAACGGCGGCATCAACATCCTCGCGGGTGGCAAGGACGATCTCGGCGATCGTCTCTTCGTTTGCGGGATCGATGACCGGCGCTGTCCCGGTGGACAGCGACTCGATCCAGTGACCGCCGACGAGGATGCGGTCGAAGCGGCGGGAGGCTGAGAGGTGGGAGATGGGATCGGTCACGTGAAACGGTCCTTCAGATCAGTATCTATGCCCACCATGGGCAGGGAACGGAACTCGGCAAGATGCCCGGAGGACAGCGGATCTCCGAGACTTGTGGATCACTTCGGATGGCATGCCAGCGTGCTTCACGCGCGACCTAGCCCAGCGATTGGCTGGCAAGGCCATAGACGCGGGCGGGGCCGCTCGGCTGGGGTGGGTCGCCGCGCACCATGGTATTGAGGGTGTCGACATGCGCCAGGCCCTGAGTTACCAGCCACGCTCCCAATTCCGAGCCGATTGACGTGTCGATCCGCACGAATTTTCCCTGCAGGCGCGACAGCGCGTCGGCGAGCAGCTTGCGGGCATCGTCACTGCTTTCGGCAACGACCGGCCCGATCACATGTCCGCGCCCGAATTCGCGGGTAATTGCAAAGCCATGCGGACGTCCGTCCTGACCCCGCAGAACACGCAAGTCTCCCGCTTCGATCAGGCGGGCGATCAGCTCGCGTCTGGTCATGGCCGTTGCCGCACCATCGAGTTCGAGGACCGCGGGAAGATCGGTGCCTTCGGCCGGTTCAACGCCTTGCGATGCGCGATCTTCGGTCAGGTTTGCTGCAATGCCCTGATACTGGCAGTTCTGGTCGAAAGTCACGAAGCCGCGCCGTCGATAGAGCTCGAGCCCATCGAGAGTCGCGACAAGGATGACCGAACGACCGCCGAGCGTGGACATGAGGGCATCGAAGATGCGTGAACCCAGCCGCTGGCCCTGGAACTGGTTGTCGACGATGATCGAGCCGACGGTGGCGAACTTATCGCCATAACTCCAGGCGCATGCGCTGGCGATGAGCCTATCGCCAATTCGCAATGCCAGGCCATGACCCAGCCCGCAGGCGAAGCGCCAGTCCTCGAGGCGATGCGGCCAGGACAGCGCAGCGGAAAGGGCGACCGCCTGGGGCAGGTCTTCGGCAGTAAGTGCATCCGGTCCGGAAATTGCGTCCGTCATAATCTCATCGACCACATGGGGCCTTTCGCTGGTTTAGGCCTGTAGCTTGCAGGATAGGCATCGGCCCGCCACCATTGTGCTGCTTTGGCAGTGGCAACCGCATATGCTGCCAAATATTCTCCTGCGCTCGGATTATGGCACTGCCGCAAGAAAGAAGCGTCATTATTCGGCCAGATCACATGGGCGCGACGCGCGGCAGAATGTGCCCTTGGACGAGAGCCTTATAAACCGGACGGATCGAACACGCCGGCGAATGCCACCAGAACGAGAATTCCCACTGCGCAGCCGGTTTCGACAATCAGCGAGCGGGTGAGGCGTTGCCTGGCACCCGGAAGGCCGGCTTCGAGCGCGGGCACGAGTCGCCAGCGATTGCCGGCTGCCAACCCCAGCATGGCGATGAAAAGCAGGACTTTCGCAGCGATGAGCAGCGACCAGGCGCTTTCCGGCACCAAGCCGGAAGGTGCAGTGATCAGGTATCCGTTGGCAATGCCGGTGACGGCAAGAAGGACGACGATCAGCGTGCCGGTGCCGGCAAAGCGTGAAAGTGCCTTGAGCTTGTCGGTCTCATCGGTGCGGCCAAGGGCGTCATTAACGAAGCAGGCGAGGGCGCCCAGCCATGTCGCCGCGGCGAGGAGGTGGATCACGTCCGAGATCTGATGAAGCGTGCCGCTCGCTCCTTCACCGGCGCCGGCATGGCCGGTCCACGCGCACGTCGCCAGGGCGAGCGCCCCAAATGGGGCCAGCGCGGCGTGGCGCGGGAAGGTCAGGGCGAGCAGGAGTAGCACCGCAAGTGCGGCGGCACGTACGATGAGTACGTCGCCGAGCGGGGTTGCGCCCAGCACGGCCGTGACCGTCGCCGCGTCCAGATCGGAGACGGAACTGGCGGCCATGACGGCGACGGAAGCCAAGGCCCAGAGGCACGAAACCGCGAATGCAGCAAGGGCAAGCGTGGCCATGAGCCAGCGCTGTCCCCTGCCTGCAGTCCGCCGTCCGTCGGTCAGTTGGTAGATCGGCAGTCCCGCCGCGAGCAGGAGCAGAATGAAAGCCGCAAGCCGCGACGCGATCAGGATGCCGTCTGCCACGGGAATCAGCGAACGGTGAAGCTGTAGCTGCCTTCGATGCGGTGCTGGTCGGAAGCGACCGCATGCCATTTGAGCGTGTAGCTGCCGGCAGGAAGGGCGCGGGGCAGTTTCACCTTGATGCTCTTGCCTTCGGCCTTGGTTGTGAAGCCGCTGATCGGCATGGGCTTGTGACTGGCCATCCCCGGCATACCGGTCATCACCAGTTCGATGCCCGAAAGGGGGCCGACCAGCGTCTCATTGAAGTTCAATGTGATCTCGGTCGGCTTGGCGACGCTGGAATCGGCGGCAGGCGTGGAGGACACCAGCTTCGGGTGAGCCATGGCGATACCGGGAACGACAAGTGCCAGAGCGGCCAGCGATGCCAGCGCGGAAGTGAGGGGCAGGCGGGGCATAGTGAATTTCTCCTAGGCATGGCCGGTTTAGTGCGGCGCATGAAGGCAATACGCGTCGTGCCGGCCGATCCCTCACCTCGCCTCAAAAAAGTGGCAGCAGGCATTATCAGCATTCGACGATCTGACCGAATTTGCCGAGACGGAGTGCCTTCCCGGCATGACGTGACGGACCGGGTATCGAGAAAAGCAGCCGCTGTCGCGGACCCGGAGATAGCTTGTATTCATGCTTTCTAGATCCGTCCTGGCGGCCCTGGCCGCCCTGCCTTTCCTGTCGGTTCCAGCTCATGCGCAGGCGGAGCTGGCGGGTCAGGTCGATCTACTGGAGATGCATGTCGGCAAGGGCGATGACCATTTCCTGTTCGACAGCACCTTCACGCTCAGCGGCGAGCGTCACGGCGTGGCGCTCAAGCTCGAAGGAGGCAGCGATGTCGGGGCGCATATCGATGAAGTTACCGCCCAGATGCTCTACAGGTATTCGCCAAGCGGCAACACGAATATACTTCTTGGCGCACGCAACGACTTTCGGTCCGGCAGCGATCTCAGCCATGCCACATTGGGTGTCGAGGTCCAGCTGACCTCGGCGATCTCCGGTGAACATTACCTCTGGCTTTCCGAAGATGGCGATATAACCGGCGCGGCGATGGTCGTTGGCACGCTGTCGCTGGGCGAGGAGCTTTGGCTTGAGCCGCGCGTTGCTGTCGGCTGGTCGGCGCGGGCGATACCGGCCGAGGACGTCGGAGCAGGCATCGGAGAACTGGAACTGTCCGCTCGCCTGCGGCGGCAGATCGGTCCGCTCTTCAATGTCTATGGTGGCATCATCGACGAGCGATTGGTCGGAGATACACGCGACATCGCCAGAACGCAGGGTGACAATGGACATGTCACCCGCGCGGTCATCGGGCTTGGCCTGAACTTCTGAACCTGCGGCTGCTGAACCGCAGGGGTCGCGTCAGTCCTGCAGCCAGTGCCGGGCAAGGGCGACGTGCAGGCGAATGCCGGTTTCCATCACGTCGTCGTTGAAATCGTAATGCGGGTTGTGCAGCGGCGGCGGATTGTCGCCGCGGCCCTGGCCCAGCCAGAGATAGGCGCCGGGCCGTTCCTGCAACATGAAGGAGAAGTCCTCGGACGTCGGCGCCGGTTCGGGTGCCAGCTCCGCGCGCGCGACCGTCGCAGCAACTTCCAGCGCATCCTTCGCTGCATCCGCATCATTGATCGTCGCGGGGTAATAGCGATCGTATTCAAGCGAACCGCGCACTTCGAACGAGGTCTCGATTCCCTTGATCATCTGGCGCATGCGCTCCTCGATCCGGTCCTGCACGACCGGATCGAAACTGCGCACGGTGCCGCCGATGCGCACGCTGGCAGGCAGCACGTTGTGCGCATGGCCGCCGGCGATCTCGGTGACGGAGAGAACGGCGTTGGCGCTGGGCGGGATGTCGCGGCCGATAACGGTATTGAGCTGCTGTACGAGGCTGGCGGCGGCAAGGATTGCGTCGGGCGTGTCATGCGGAAGCGCGGCGTGACCGCCCTTGCCTTCCAGCACGATATTGAACTTGTCGGCCGCGCCCATGATTGCGCCGGGGCGCGTGGAGATCGTACCTGCAGGCAGGCCCGGCCAGTTATGCAGGGCATAGACCCGCTCGCAGTCGAAGCGTTCGAACAGCCCGTCCTCGATCATGTGCCGCGCGCCGCCGAGCCCTTCCTCGGCGGGCTGGAAGATGAAGTTGAGCGTGCCCGAGAAACCCGGGTCGCGGGCAAGAACCTGCGCTGCGCCAAGCAGCATGGCCACGTGTCCGTCATGGCCGCAGCCGTGAAAACAGCCGGGAACCGTGCTCGACCAGGCGGCATTGGTCCGTTCCTCGATGGGCAGAGCGTCCATGTCGGCGCGCAGGCCCAGCGTGCGCTTGCCATTACCGCAGCGCAAGACGGCGACGATACCGGTCCCGCCAATTCCTTCGTGCACTTCCAGCCCGATCGCGCGAAGCTGCTCGGCGATGCGCTGCGCGGTGCGATGCTCTGCAAATCCCAGTTCGGGATGGGCGTGGATGTCGCGGCGGAAGGCAATCAGCGGTTCGAGCAGGTCGGCAATATCGTTCATCGGTCTCGCATTCGTCCGGTCATTCGCCGAACAGGTTCTGGATCGGGAAGTGGTGCTTGATGAAAGGGCTCTTGATCACGACGTAGCTGAAATACTTTTCGATACCATAGTCGCTTTCGAGCATTTCCTCGATGATCGACTGGTAGTGGGTCACGCCGCGGGCCACGAACTTGAGGAGGTAGTCGTAGCCGCCGCTGACGAGGTGGCATTCAACGATTTCGTCGATCTTGGCGATGCGCATCTCAAAGCGGGAGAAGTCGCCCCGGCGGTGCTCGCTCAGCGTCACTTCGGTAAACACGGTGAGAAATTCGCCGAGCTTGTTGAGATTGATGTGGGCGCCATAGCCGGTAACGTATCCGGCGCTTTCCAGGCGCTTGACGCGTGTCAGGCATGGGCTGGGCGAAAGCCCCACGGCATCGGAAAGTTCGACATTGGTGATGCGACCGGATTGCTGCAGCATCGCCAGGATCTTGAGATCGATGCGATCAAGTTTCGGCCCCAGTGCCATGTTATTTTCTCCTCAGCCGAGCGCTTGGCGAACGTCGGGCATTTCCAGCAATTGATCGAGCGACCTTTCGACACGCTGGAATATCAGGTCCATCTCGCTTTCGGAACAGCAGAGTGCGGGCGCGAAGCCGATTACGGCATTGGCGAAGCAGCGCACGATCACACCGTTGTCCCAGGTGAGCTGGGAAAGCCTGCCCGCGATGTCGAGATCGGCCGCGAAACCGGCCTTGGTTTCCTTGTTGCTGACCAGTTCGATTGCGCCGAGCAGGCCGCGGCCGCGGGTATCGCCGACGAGCGGGTGCGCACGGATGCGCTCGAGGTGATGGTCGAAGCGCTTGCCGGTCTGCACACCGTTTTCGAGCAGGCCGTTCTCGTAGAGCCGGATCACTTCGAGGCCGACTGCGGCGCTGACCGGATGGCCGGAGTAGGTGAAGCCGTGGCCTACGGGCAGGGCCGCCGGGGCGGAGTCGGCGATCGACTGGTAGACGTGATCGGCCATGAGCACCGCGCCCATCGGGGCGTAGCCGGAGGTCAGGCCCTTGGCGAGCGTCAGGAAATCGGGCGAGACGCCTTCGTCGTCGCAGGCAAACATCGGGCCGGTGCGGCCAAAGCCGGTAATGACTTCGTCGACGAGCATAAGGATGCCGAGCCGGTCACAGGTTTCCCGGATCGCCTTGAGCCAGCCGCGCGGGGGGACGATGACACCGCCCGAGCCCTGGATCGGTTCGCAGCAGAAGGCCGCGACCTTGTCTGCACCCAGTTCTGCCACCTTCGCTTCGATCGCAGCGACGGTCGAGGCGATCACCGCGGCATCGTCATGGCCCTCGGGATGGCGATAGGGATAGGGAGATGCGATATGATGCTGCCAGGGACGCGGCAGGTCGAAGCCGCGATGGAAATTCGCCAGTGCGGTCAGCCCCGCGCCGTTAGAGCTGGAACCATGGTAGCCCCATTCCAATGCGATGAACTGCTTCTTCTCCGGCTTGCCGATCGCATTGAAGTAGTGGGTGATGTAGCGGATCGCGCTGTCCACTGCGTCGGAACCGCCCAGCGTGAAATAGACATGGTCGAGCCCTTCCGGCGCAAGCGAGGCTAGCTTGTCTGCCAGCAGGATCGCCGGTTCACTGCCGAAGTGGAAGTAACCCGTGGCGTAGGGAAGGCGGCGCATTTGTTCCATCGCCACTTCGACGATCGATTCCTGTCCGTAGCCGACGTTGACGCACCACAAGCCGGCGAAGGCGTCGAGAACCTTCTTGCCTTCGATATCGGTGAGCCACATTCCATCGCCCGACTCCAGGACGCGCGCGCCGTGCGCCTCGTGCCCCCGGAACGATGTGACCGGGTGGATCAGGTGCCGCCTGTCGAGATCGACAAGCGACTGGTTGGAACGATGTGCGGGAGAGCGGGAGGGAGCGTTTTCCATGCTGCCGATGCTATCGCACGGAACCGGCGGGTTGCGCTGAAATGAGGCCTGTCAGTACTGTCGAAGGACAAATCGCGGCAGGGCGACGGCAGATTGTGCCGCGCCCTGCCGGCACCATTTCAGCCGATCAGCGAAGCCACGGCCTTGCCGCAGGAAACGGTGTCTGCCTTGCCGCCCAGATCGCCGGTGCGTCCGGTTTCGGTGGCAAGAGTCTCCTCAATGGCGCGCATGATCGAGGCCGCCGCTTCGGCTTCGCCGAGGTGTTCCAGCATCATCGCCGCGGACCAGATCTGGCCGACCGGATTGGCAATGCCCTTGCCGGCGATATCCGGTGCTGAGCCGTGGACCGGTTCGAAGAGCGAAGGATGCGTCCCGTCGGGATTGATGTTGCCTGACGGGGCGACGCCGATCGTGCCGGTGCAGGCAGGACCGAGGTCAGACAGGATATCGCCGAAGAGGTTGGAAGCGACGACGACGTCGAAACGCTGCGGGTTCATGACGAACTGCGCGGTGAGAATGTCGATGTGGTACTTGTCGTGCGTAACCCCGGGATATTCCGCCCCGATGGCTTCGACCCGCTTGTCCCAGAACGGCATGGTGATGGCAATGCCGTTGGACTTGGTGGCGCTCGTCACGTGCTTGCGTTCGCGCTTCGTGGCGAGGTCGAAGGCATAGCGCAGGACGCGGTCCACGCCGTGGCGCGTCATGACCGTTTCCTGGATCACGATTTCGCGTTCGGTGCCCGGGAACATGTGTCCGCCCACGGAACTGTATTCGCCCTCGGTGTTCTCACGCACGACCCAGAAGTCGATGTCGCCCGGCTTGCGGCCCGCCAGCGGGCAGGGCACGCCGGGCATCAGGCGCACCGGGCGCAGGTTCACGTACTGGTCGAATTCACGGCGGAACTGCAGCAGGGACTGCCACAGGGAAATATGATCCGGGACCGTGTCGGGCCAACCGACTGCGCCGAAGAAGATTGCGTCGACCTTGCCGATGCGATCCTTCCAGTCGTCGGGCATCATCTGGCCGTGTTTGGCGTAGTAGTCGCAGCTGGCAAAATCATGCCACTGCAGGTCGACTTCGAAGCCGTGTGCGGAGGCCGCGGCTTCAAGAGCGCGCGTGCCTTCTGGCATGACTTCCTTGCCGATGCCGTCGCCCGGGATGACCGCGATCGAATAGCGGCGCTGCGCGCTCATGCCTTTGCCCCTTACAGTTCCAGCCCGCCGATGTGGAAGGCTTTGGTTTCCAGATATTCCTCGATGCCCGCCGTGCCGCCCTCGCGGCCGAGGCCCGATGCCTTCATGCCGCCGAAAGGCGCCATTTCCATGGCAATCGAACCGGTATTGAGTGCGACCATTCCTGTCTCGAGTGCCTCGGCGACCCGGAAGGAACGCGAAAGGTCGCGGGTGTAGAAGTAGCTGGCCAATCCGTAAGGCGTGTCATTCGCCATGGCGATGGCCTGGGCTTCGTTCTCGAAGCGGAACAGGGGTGCGATCGGTCCGAAGGTCTCTTCGCTGGCAAGGCGCATTTCGGCATGGGCATCGGCGATGACCACGGGCCGCACGAAGTTGCCGTCCTCGCGCCCGCTACCCGAGGCGACAAGCCGTCCGCCGCGATCGAGCGCATCGGCGATGTGCTCGGATACCTTGGTGACCGCAGCGGCATTGATCAGCGGGCCTACGGTTGCCCCGGTCTCGAAGCCGGGTGCCGCGTGCAGTGCTGAAACTGCCGCGGAAAGCTTCGCGGCAAATTCGTCATGCACCGCTTCGTGCACGAAGATGCGGTTGGCGCATACGCAGGTCTGGCCCGAATTGCGGAACTTGCTGACCATGGTGGCCTTGACCGCCAGATCGAGGTCGGCGTCCTCGAAAACGATCAGGGGGGCATTGCCGCCCAGTTCCAGGCTTACCCGCTTGATGGTGTCCGCGCACTGGCGCATGAGCAGAGATCCGACCCGGGTCGAACCGGTGAAGGAGAGCTTGCGCACGTCGGGGCTGGCCGCAAAAGTCGCGCCAATTTCCTGCGGCATGCCGGTCAGGACATGGACGAGGCCGGAAGGAATGCCGGCCCGCAACGCGAGCTGGATGAGCGCCAGCGCGGTGAAAGGCGTGAATTCCGAAGGCTTGATGATCACCGGACAGCCGGCGGCCAGCGCAGGTGCACACTTGCGGGTGATCATGGCGGCAGGGAAGTTCCATGGCGTGATGATCGCACTGGGACCAACCGGCTCCGTCAACACGAGGATGCGGCGATCGCGTTCCGGCGAAGCGACATTGCGCGCGCCGACCCGGCGACCTTCTTCGGCAAACCACTTGATGAAGGTGGCTGCATAGCGAATTTCGCCCTGTGCTTCGGCCAATGGCTTGCCTTGTTCGGCCGTCATGATCCGGGCCAGGTCGTCGGCATTTTCAAGGACCAGGTCGTACCAGCGCTCGACAAGGGCGCAACGTTCACCGGCCGTGCGGGCGCGCCACTCGGGCCAGGCGGCCATCGCCGCATCGATCGCGGCCTGAGTCTCGGACTGGCCGCAAGGAGGTACGAGGCCGACGAGACTGTCGTCGGCCGGGTTGTTGACGGCAATGCCGGTCGCCTTGTCCGCCATCAGCCATTCGCCGGCAACGAGGGCTGCTTCGCGCAGCAGCGAGGGGTCGCGCAGTTCCAGCATCAGCCGAACGCCTGCGAAGCGACAGCGAATATCTTGGCCGCGCCGGAACCCCGCGGTGGCTTGCCCCGGACCATCGTCGTGACCTTGCCTACACAGGGCAGGCCGATATCCTCGAGCCATTCGGACAGGCCGGTCCCGACCAGCGCGTCGATCCGGCAGAACCTGCCCGCCTTGGCACCCAGCCAGTGCGTGACCAGCGCCTGCGCACCGCCAAGGTCAGGCGCTACGATCGGGGCGATGACGCGACCGCGACCGAAGCGGCGCAGCAGGGCAAATCCGACGGGTTCGTGATCGCGCGAGAGTACCACCGACTGGCTGTCGCGCGCGATGCGCCGCAAAAAGAAGTCGCGGTCCATGCCAAGTGCTTGGCTGTACATTGCAGGCAACATGTCGTCGGTCCCTCCCATCGGGCGCACGCGCTCGCCCGGGCGCAGTTCGGCCAGTGGCATCGTCGGCGCCAGCCCCTGGTGCTGATGCACGGTGGCGAACGGTTCGAAGCCGAGCTTGGCATAGAGCGGAATGCCGTCCGCCGTTGCGTTGAGCGTGACGTTCCAGCCTTCGAGCCGAGCAAGCATGGCTTCCATCAGTTGGCGGCCGATGCCCTCGCGCTGCTTTTCCGGGGTGACGATGACCATGCCGATCGAGGCGAAGTTGCCGCCATAACGCCAGACCATGATCGAACCGACGACCTTGCCCTCGCTCTCGGCAACGATCCCTTCGCCCAGTTCGTAGAAGAGCTCCCAGTCCTCGGTCCGGTGCGGCCACGACTGCTCGGCGGAAAGTTCGACTGCGCGCTGCAGGTCCTCGATAGTCATGTCACGCAATACGTTGGAGGCCTTGGTCGCAACCACCATGTCGATTTCTCCGCTTCGGCCCGGCGGATTTCAGGATGCCGGACCGTTGAATTCAGCTGCCCTCTAACGTTTGTGAGAAGGCATGGGATGCCGGTTTTCCCGGTTAATCGGAACAATATTGCGCTTTGCCGGAGGGTTCCCCGGCATGATCTAACTGACTTCCGCCAGGCCCGCCGATGAAAGATTGGCAAGCGTGTGATGGCATAGAATCGCCTGCCCTTCGCCCTCGCGCAGCGGTGCAGGCATGGCATCGCATGTCCCCGCGATGGCTACAGGGCAGCGCGGCAAAAAGCGGCACAGGGCCTCTCCAGCCGAATTCTTGAGCGAGGCGCCTGGCATTGCGGCACGTTCGACGGCGGCGCGCTGGGCGAGCCATGTGCGATCCATGTCGGGCACCGAGTCGACCAGCAGTCGCGTGTACGGGTGACTGATCGCACCGGCGAATTTGGCCTGTCGGGACAGTTCCACGGCGGTGCCCGAATAGAGCACGAGCATGTTGTCGCAGAACGCCTTCACGGTCGAAATGTCGTGGCTGATGAACACCGTCGCGATGCCGAGGTCGCGTCGCAGTTCGTCGATCAATTCGAGGATCGCTGCGCCGACAACCGTGTCGAGTGCGGACGTCACTTCATCGCATAGCAGCACGTCCGGCTCGGCCGCCAGCGCGCGCGCAAGGTTGATGCGCTGTTTCTGGCCGCCCGAAAGTTCGGTACTGCGGCGCGTTTCCAACCCGCGCGGCAGACGGATCAGATCGAGCAGTTCGGCAACCCGTGCAGCTGCCGCGCCACCCTTGAGTTGGTGGTAGAAGGCCAGCGGCCGGGACAGGATCTCTCCAACGGTGTGCGCCGGGTTGAGCGCAGTGTCCGCGTTCTGGAAAACGAGCTGGATGCGCCGCAATTGCTCTCGGCTGCGATCCGCCATGTCGGCTGGAAGCACTTCGCCATCCAGGCAGACTTCACCACCGGCCGCCGGCAGGAGCCCGGCGATGACGCGCGCCAGCGTCGACTTGCCCGATCCGGATTCGCCGATGACGCCGATGGTCGCTCCGCGCTTCAGCGCGAAACCTACATCGCTGAGCACGGGGATCGCTGGCTTGCCGTTTGTGATGCGACCATAGCCCGCCTCGATAGCCGAAACGGTCAGAACCTTGTCTTCGCTGGCATCGGCGGACGGACGTATGGCCGGACGCGCGGCAGCGAGAAGGGAGCGGGTATAGTCGCTCGAAGGGGCCTCGAGCACTTGCCCGGCGGTGCCTTCTTCGCTCGTGCGCCCATTCTTGAGCACGACGATGCGGTCCGCGACCTGGGCGACGACGGCAAGGTCGTGACTGACATAGATCGCCGTGGCGCCGCTGGCGGCGATGGCGGCCTTGAAGGTGCGCAGGACTTCTACCTGGGTGGTAACGTCGAGTGCCGTCGTGGGCTCGTCGAGGATTACCAGTTCGGGATCGGTGATGAGCGCCATGGCGGCCATGAGCCGCTGCAGCTGACCACCGGAAACCTGGTGTGGGTAGCGCCGGCCGATTGTCTCGGGCGAGGGCAGGGCGAGAGAGCGGAAGATCTCGATCGCCTTGGCTTCCGCCTCCTTGCGGTTCGCAAGGCGGTGAACCAGCAGCGGTTCGATGACCTGCGCCATGATCGGGCGCGAGGGGTTGAAGGCCGCTGCCGCGCTTTGCGCGATGTATGAAATGCGCCGTCCGCGAACCTTGGGCAGCTCGTTCGCATTCAACTGGTCGATGCGCATGTCGCCTACGCGAATGGTGTCTGCCGTAATGCGCGCACCGAAACGCGAGTAGCCCATCATCGCGAGGGCGATAGTCGTCTTGCCCGATCCGGATTCGCCGATGAGTGCGAGCACTTCGCCCTTGGGAATTGCGAAAGAGACGTCCTCGACGATGGCCTTCCTTGTGCCATCGGGCAGGGTGACGTCGATGACGAGGCCGTTAACTTCAACTGCAGGCGCGCTCATGCCTTGCCTCCCGGCTTGAGGGCATCGATCAGCAGGTTGGCGCCCACTGTCAGCGTGGCGATCGCCAGGGCGGGGACGATGATCGCCAGCGCGCCTTCCGTGATGCCGGAGATGTTCTCACGAACCAGTGAGCCGAGGTCGGCATGGGGCGGCTGGACGCCAAGGCCGAGGAAGCTCAGGCCCGAAAGCAGGAGCACGACGAACACGAAGCGCAGACCGGTATCGGCGAGGAGGGGGTGGATCATGTTGGGCAGGACTTCGCGAAGGGCGATATGCACCGGGCCTTCACCGCGGGCGCGGGCAACCTGCACGAAATCGAGTGCGACAAGGTTCATCGCCAGCGCCCTGGCAATGCGGAAATTGCCGGGAACGTATGTCAATGTGGCGATGAGAAGCAGCAGCGGGAGCGAGGAGCCGAATGCCGCCACGAGGACCAACGCGAAAATCTTCGACGGGATGGAAATGAACGTGTCCATCGCTCGGGAGATGACTTCGTCGGTCCAGCCGCCACGGATCGCGGCCAGCAGTGCAAACGACGTTCCGATGCAGACAGCAAGGATCGCTGCGCCCAGCGCGAGGAACACGGTGTAGCGCGATCCCCACAGGACGCGGCTGAGCACGTCACGGCCAAGGTAGTCGCTGCCGAGCCAGAACCGGGAAGAGGCTCCGCTGAATACGTCCTGGTCGACGAAGGCGCCGACGGAATAGGGCGCCAGCGATGGGCCGGCGAGCGCAATGGCGAGCCAGAAGACGACGAGGGTCAGCCCTATGCGGCCCGATGCCGGCAGATTGCGCAAGAAGGAGGTGAGCTTTCCGGTCATGCGCGCAGTCTCGGATTGGCGAGGATGGCGACGATGTCCGCGACCAGCATGAGGGCGAGGTATGTCGCGCAGAAGATCATCGCGCAGGATTGCAGCAGGGGCATATCTCGGCTCGTCACGGCATTGACCATAAGGCTGGCCAGGCCGGGGAAATTGAAAATAGTCTCTACGATGATCGCACCGCCCATGAGGTAGGAGAGCGAGAGCGCCATGGCATTGACTACCGGACCGACGGCATTGGGCATGACGTGGAACAGGACGATGCGCGAGAAGGGCACGCCTTTGAGCTTGGCCATTTCGACATAGGGCCGGTCGAGCTGGTCGGCGACGGCAGCACGCGTCATGCGGGCCATCTGCGCAACGACCACGCAGGTCAGCGAGAAGACCGGCAGCGCCATAGAGCGCAACATTTGCCCCCAGCTTGCATCGGGCGTGACCAGGGCGATCGAGGGCAGCCACAGAAGCTTCACCGAGAAGACGAGAACACCCAGTGTCGCGATCAGGAATTCTGGCATGGCGACCAGCGAGAGGGTCGTGATGTTCAGCATGCTGTCAAGCTTGCCGCCACGATTGATCGCGCTCGATATGCCGATGGTCAGGGCAATGACGGTCGAGATGACCGCGGTGATCCCGGCAAGCGTCAACGAGTTGGGCAGGCGGTTGGAAATGATCTGGCCGACCGGCATGTTGGCGACGTAGGACATGCCGGCATTGCCCCGCACGATTCCGCCTAGCCAATCGACGTAGCGGACGTGAGCAGGGCGATCGAGACCCATTTCGTGTCGCAGTGAGGCAACCTGTTCAGGCGTCGCGCTCTGGCCCAGGAGTTCCTGCGCCGCATCGCCGGGGAGAAGGCCGCTCACCGTAAATATCACAAGGGAAACGAGGAACAGCGTGAGCAACGAAGAGAGCACGCGCTTGCCGATCAGCGGCACGAGCTTGGCTAGCGAGGATTGGGGTTTTTCTGGAGCCGACATCAGTCTTCCCACCAGACATATTCGGCGAAGCGGTAGCCCATGAAGGCACCGAGCGGGACCGGGCGCAGCCCCTTGAGGCGGCGATCGTAGCCGTCGATGAGGCTGATGAAGACCGGGATCGCCACGCCGCACTTGTCGTGCACGATGCGTTGCATCTCGCCGTAGAGTTCACCGCGACGTGCTTCGTCGGCTTCACCGCGCGCTTCGATGAGCAGGCGGTCGAAGCGTTCGTTCTTCCAGCCGCTCTCGTTCCAGTCTGCCTTCGAGTCGAAGAACAGGCTGAAAATTAGGTCGGCGGTTGGCCGCGGATTGCAGTTTCCGAAGCTCATGGGATGGCGCATCCAGTGCGTCGACCAGTAGCCGTCGGCGGGTACGCGGTTGACTGCAAAGTTCAGCCCGACCTTCGAGCCGTATTCCTGCAGGATCGAGGCCATGTCGACCGACCCTTCAGCCGCGGTTGAGGCGAAGACGGGAAGGCGCACGCCGCTCAGCCCGGCGCGCTGCACATGCCAGCGCGCCTTGTCGAGATCGAGCACGGTCTGCGGCACGTCCGGATTGAAATAGGGCTGGAAGGGCGCGATTGGCTGATCGTTGGCGATGGTGGCGTAATTGCGGAACAGGGCGCGCTTGATCAGCGGACGGTCGATCATCAGCTTAACCGCTTGCACGAAATCCGCATTGCCGGTCGGCAACTGGTCCTGGCGCATGACCAGATCGGTGAAAAGCGCGGAAGGGGTTGCCATCACCGCATAGGCGGGATCGACCTCGACGCGCCGGGTCGAGCGCGGATTAATGGCGTTGCACAGCTGGATGTCGCCCGAGAGCAGCGCGTTCACGCGGCTTACCTCGTCCGGGATTGCGATCAGTTCGACACGCTCCAGGTGCGGGCGCCCCGGGATCCAGTACTCTTCGTTGCGAATGACCTCGGTGCGCACACCCGCCTGGAACTTGGCGAGACGGAAGGGGCCGGTCCCCGTGCCGTCGGGAGAGCTTTGTCCGGCGCGCACGATCAGGAAGTGCGGCTGGGCCATGATCGTGGGCAGGTCGGCATTGGCGCCGGTGAGGCGGAGCACTACCCCATAGCGACCGTCCGCGCGTATTTCGGCGAACTGGCTGGCGATGGTTGCCATTTTGGACGCGACCGCCGGGTCTTTGTGACGCAGCAGTGAATAGACGACGTCTTCTGACGTCAATTCGCTGCCGTCGTGAAAGCGCACGCCACGTTGAAGTTCGAAATGCCAGGTGATCCGGTCCGCGCTTTCGATGGTCTTTGCCAACGAAGGACGCGGTATGAGGCTTTCGTCCTCGATACAGGTCAGTCCGTTGTAGAGCATGAAATGGCGAACGTAGTCCGTGGACAACGAGCCTTTGGCCGGGTCGAGCGTATCGGCAGTAGAGGCGGCCTGGGTCGCGACCCGAATGCTGCCGCCCTTTTTCGGTGCAGCCTTATGCTCGTTGCTTCCGCAGCCGCCCAGGGCCAATATGCCAGCCCCGGCAAGTCCTGCGCCGATTACGCTTCGCCTCGACAGGTTGTTGCCGATCAGCATGCCCTGAAGTCCTTCGCGCGGCTTCGTGACCCAGCCGCCAACGCCTCGCGCCGCCCCGATCGGGGGAACGGGTGACGCGAGACGCGGCGGGTGAGCGGGATTGTCACGTTGCAGGCGATCAGAGGCCGACGACTGCCGGCAGGCAACCGATGTGCGGGATCTCAATGTCGCGGTAGTTCGCATTCGACGGCTCATGGCCGCGGCCGACGAATACGCGGCAGCCGAAGCCGAGGTCCGTTGCCGTATTCTGGTCGTAGCGGAAGCTGGAAGAGACGTGCATCATCACTTCGGGGCCGCAACCAAGCTGGTCGAACATGTATTCGAATGCCTGCATGCGCGGCTTGTAGGCCTGGGCGCTTTCGGCCGTGTAGACACGGTGGAAGGGCGCGCCGAGCAGGGCGACGTTGTGCGGGATCTGATCGTTCATCGCGTTGGAGAGGATGACGAGCGGGATCTTGTCGGCAATCTTCGAAAGGCCGCCGGGCACGTCGGGATGCGGACCCCACTTGGGAACCATGTGGTAGATGGAATCGGCGTCGGCTTCGCGGTATTCGACGCCGAACGCCTTTGCGGTGCGGCGCACGGCGTTGCGAATGACTTCCTGATAGGGCTTCCAGGGGCCCAGTGTCTCGTCGAAGCGGTAGGTCGAGAAGACGGAACACATGTGATCCATGGCCTCGGCCGGGATACGATCTGCAAAGAACTCGCGGGCCATTTCCGACATTTGGAAACGGATCAGCGTGCCGTAGCAGTCGAAGCTGATGTACTTGGGCCGGAACGCGGGGGTGAAGCTGGGACTGGCGCTGGTCATCTCGTCGCTTGATCCTCTTGCGCGGGCCACACATGCCTCGCGCTTCTCGATATGAATAAGGCCACTTCCGCCGCGTCACTTGCTTCCGATTGCAGGGAAGAAGTGAGGCAATTTGCGGCTTTGTCCTCGTGAATTCGGCATAGCATGCCGCAGCTCAATATCCCCTTGCACGGTCCACTTCGCCGTCCGGTTCTTCGCCCGCAAGGACGCGGCGCAGATTGGCGATCAGCGAATGCACCGCTGTTTCCCTGCGGGTGACGCCGGCTATGTGCGGAGTAAGGAAAATCGCAGGATGCGAATAGAATGGATGGCCCTGCGGCAGCGGCTCCGGACTCGCCACATCGAGGAACGCTGCCGACAGTTGGCCTTCGTCAAGTGCTGCGCACAGGTCTTCGGCAATGAGGTGGCCGCCGCGCGCGGCATTGATGATCGCCGCCCCGTGCGGCAGGCGATCGAAGAGTTTGCGGCACAGTATGCCGCGGGTCTCTTCGGTTAGTGGAAGCAGGCAGACTAGGATTTCGCAGCGGGCGAGGAACGGATCCAGACCGTCCGGCCCGGCATAAGTCTCGACACCCTCGATATCGGCTCCACAGCGGCTCCAGCCCAGCAGGTTGAAGCTGAGCGGCCTCAGGGCCTGGATGGACGCGCGCGCCAGTTCGCCGAGGCCAAGGAATCCGACCGTGCGTTCGGAGCAGAGCAGGACGTCGCGCTGGGTCCATCGGCCCGCGCGCTGCTCTGCCAGGTAGAACGGCAGGTCTCGGTGAAGGGCCAGCGCCGCCATGACGATGTATTGCGCCATGGTTACGGTAATGCCCGGCTCGATCATGCGCACGACGCGAACATGCGGCGGGACGAGCGAGAGATCGAGCTGGTCGACGCCCGCGCCGATGCTGAAAAGGACTTCCAGATTAGGCAGGCTTGCGATCAGTTCGGGCGTCAGGGTCCAGGCGACGAGGAAGCGGATCTCCTTCGCATCGCCAAGGTCGGGCCAGCAGCGAAAATCGACTTCGGGCATTTCGCGTGCGAAGATGTCGCGCCAGAGCGTGCCGCGCTCTTCATCGCCGCAGTGTAGGATCGAGGTCATTTCTTGGTTCCCGGTCGAGAGGAGCGGCTGCGCCACCATTGCAGAGGGCCGCTGATGCAAAGGAAAATGAGTGCGAGAGCTTCGATCATGAGCAGCAGGCGGCCGGGAAGGCCGAAACTGTCTCCGGCATGGAGCGGCAGGACAGTCAGCCACAGTGCAGGATTTTCCCGGGACTTCAGGACTCCGTCGATACTGGGCGCGGTGGCATCGATGCTCACGACGTCGACGGCGCGTGGACCGGCCTCGTCTGCGAAAAGGTTGACGGCAAGCGTGCCGTCGGTCGCGAACCGGATGTCGCGGACGTGGGCTTGGGGAAGGCGATCGTGCAGAAGCGCGATGGCGCTGTCTATCTGGTCGTCGCTCAGGGAAGTTGTGCGGATCGGGGCCGTGGGCGATGGTCCAAGCGGAAGGTCGGCGGCGGCGAGCAGTAAGCCGGTTATCGCGCTGAACAGCACCAGGATCGAGGCGATGGCCCCGGCGCTGCGATGATAGAGCCGCAGCTTGATGCGCGAAGGCAGGCTGCGGCGCACCTTGAGCGAGGCGATGATGCGGCCGCGTCCCGGCCACCAGTGTTTTACTCCGCTGGCGCCGATCAGGAAGAGCGCGAGGCCGTTGAGCGCAACGATGGCGATGCCGAGCCAGTCGCCCAGCAGTCGGTAATGGATCTGCAGCGCCGCCTCGATCGGAAAGCGCCAGATCGGCCCAGAGGCAAGTACATGGGCATTGCCTGGATCGACCGAAGCGTAACGCACTTCTCCTTGCGCACCGGAAAGCTGCGCAAAGGCGGCCGCGTCGGCGTTCGAAGGCATGAAGAGGCGGGTAATCCGCATGGTCGGGAAGCTGTGGTGAACGCTGTCGAGCAGGGTCGATACTGGCGCCGGTTGTGTGCCAGGGTTGCTCTGGCGCGTCATTGCGGCGGGATCGATCATCTGCGCCAGCGGCTCGCGAAACAGGATCAACGCTCCTGTCAGGGCCTGGATCAGCAGCAGGGGGGCAAAGGCCAGGGCGATCCAGCGATGGATGCGAAGGAAAGTACCGGGTTTCATGGCTGTCCTGAATATAGCGGCCGCCGCTCCCTGCTGGGAAGGGAGCGGCGGGAACGCTGTCGGGAGGCCGTCCTTAGAAGGAGAAGTCAACCCGGAAAGTTACCGCGCGCGGCTGGCCCGGCGAGACCCAGTACCGGTGGTAAGATGCCGGATAGTAGGTCACGTTGAACAGGTTTGTGGCATCGACGCTGAGCTTGACGCCATCGCTGGGCGCATAACTCGCCAGGGCGCGAACCAGCGTGTAGTCGGGCAGGTAGAAGTCGATGCCCGTTTCGCCGAGACGCTTGCTGGTGTAGTTGACTCCGCCGCCGATGGTTACGACGCCGGCATCGCCGAGATCGAATTCCTTGGTCACGAGCAGGTTGGCTGCGTGCTTGGGAATGTTGATCAGCGGATCGCCGGGCTGAATGTTCAGGCCGAAGCTGACGTCGAGTGCAGCGCTGGTCCACACGGCGTCGGTGTAGGCGTATGTCGCGAAGACATTCAGCCCGCCGGGCAACTTGGCGTTGACGTCCGCCTCGATGCCCCGGCTGCGAGCCTTGCCGGCTGCAAGCGAGAAACCGGCATTTACCGGGTCGCTCGTCAGGATGTTGTTCTTCTTCATTGTATAGGCGGCAAGCGTTGCAGTGATCATGTTATTAGGTGACACGAAGCGCAGGCCGGCCTCGTAGGACTTGCTGGTTTCCGGTGCGAACGGGTTGCCGGCAAAGTCGATACCGCTGTTGGGACGGAAACCCGTGCCGTAGCTGGCATAAACGCTCAGTGTGTCGGTGAGCTGGTAGAGCGCGCCGATCGTCGGGCTGAACCGCTTCTTGACGACTATGGTGGTTGTGCCGTTGAGGTTGTTCACGATCTCCTGGCGGAAGTGGTCATAGCGACCGCCGCCACGGATCTTGAACGCATCGGTGATGTCGATCTGGTCCTGGAAATAGACGCCCCAGGACTTCTGGGTTTCTCTGGAGTCTTGGATCGTCGAGGTCGGGATTGGAAGCTGACCATAGACCGGATTGTATATGTCAATCGCGTTGTTCGCAGCCGTAATCGGAGTGCCGGCCGTATAAGGACTTGGACGGAACCGCATCTGGTTCAGATTGATCTTGAAGCGATCCCAGTCAGCGCCAACGAGGACATGGTGCGCGATCGAACCGGTGTAGAGTTTGCCCGAGATCTCGCCGCGGAACACCAGGTTGGTGGTGTTGTAATCGCGGTGGCGGCGCTGCCTGGAAAGGTAGTTACCGGTCTCTTCAAGCGTCTGGCGGCTGCCAGCCAGTTCAGGATCGCTCGAATAGCCCCTGAACTTGGTATCGCGGTAGCCGAAACCGGCCAGGAAGACCCAGTCCTTTGCGATGTCCTGCTGGAACTGGACCTGGTGACCGAGTACCTTGACCTTGGTCGGGCCATCGCCGGGTTCACCAAGGAACGTTGAGCGCGGGATCAGGCCGAGTACACCGTCGACGGCAACTACGCCGCGATCGAAGGGCACTTCCTGATCGACGAACTCCATTTCGTAGCTGATGCTCGTCGAGGACGAGGGTTCGAACAGTACGGAGGGCGATGCGACGATCTTGTTCGAATCGACCGTGTCGCGGAAGCTGCCGGCATCCTGCGCGGCGCCATTGAGACGAATCGCAACCTTGTCGGTCAGGGCAAGGTTGTAGTCGCCTTCGACGCGATAGGTCGAGAAGCTGCCGGCCGAAGCTGCAAAACTGCCGAAGGTGCTGTCGAGCGTTGCCTTCTTGGTGATGATATTCACCGTACCGCCGGGCTCGCCACGGCCGAATACGGCGCCGTTCGGGCCCTTGAGGACTTCGATGCGCTCGATGTTCGAAGCATCGCGCGGGCCGCCGTAACCGCGGCCACCGTTGAAGCCGTTGACGAGGAAGCCGCTCGGGAAGTTCTCATCGCCGGCAAAGCCACGGACCGCGAATGCATCCCACAGGCCGCCGAAATTGTTCTGACGGGCGATGCCGCTTGCCAGGTCGAGGGCGGTATCGAGTCGGGTTATATTCAGGTCCTGGAGCATCTTGCCGTCGATCTGCTGGACCGACTGCGGGATCTCTGCGAGCGGAACATCGCCGCGATACTGCTGGCGCTGGCCGACGACGGTAATCGTGTCGTCAGTGCCGGCATCATTCGGCGCATCGTCTGCCATGGCAATGGTTGGGAAGGCGATCATTGCCGTCCCTGCCAACAGGGAAGCTTGAACTGCGGAATTTAGAATTCTCATCTTCTGACCCCTCACTTGAGTTGTTCCCACGTCCTGCAAATTCCATTCGAGCAGATCTTGTGCGCTACATACTCCGCCAATTTCCGCGGATTCAGCGACCTGTCCGCTTCTTTTTGCTACGTCGAGGCTATCTGGAGCCTGACAAATCTTTCATCGTAACTGGGGGGGGCGAGCGAATGATTATGACGAATTGTGGTCATAGTCCAATTATTCTGCCGTGCCCTTGTCGAAAGGTTGTTCAGCAGGACCTGCCGGTCCCGATAAGTTGATTGTGCACTTGCGATATTGATGGGTTGATGATTGGGCGGATGCTGGATTCGCTGTTTAGTTATGCATTTGTGCGACGCAGCATTATGGTGACGTGCCTGCACTATGTCGGCTCCAGTCAAACCCATTCCGGGGCTCCGGAACAAATTATTATGCTCTTTCTAATTTCGGCGGGGCAAAAAAGAAGGGCGAAGCGCCGGATGGAAGCGCTTCGCCCTTGTTCAGGCTCGGGAATGTCCCGGGTGGATCAGGGTTTGAAAAGATCTTTGTAAAAGCCGGCCACCTTGACAGTCACCTTGACCGGGGTGTCGCCCTTGTTGCGCCAATACCAGCCATGCGTGCCGTCGAAAGTCGCAGTGAAATCGCCTTGACCCGCTTCACTCTGGCGTTCTTTCCAGTAGCTGGTGAATTCATCGTCTGCGGCGTTCACGGGTTCACCGTGCATATCGACCTTTACCGCTCCGCCCGTCGAACGCCACGAAAAGACGAAGCTGTCGCCCTTGACCATGTGCGCCTTGATTTCTGCGCCGCTGTGCGGAGCCAGGTCGAGGGTAAGCTCGTCTTCGCGCCAGGGGGTAGCGCGTTCGATAGAAGCGCGCGTCGGCGTTGCCAGTGCGGAAGTCGGGCCTGTCACGGCGGGGGCGGTATCGTCTTCCTCTTCCAATACGGCCATGCCGGAGATGCCCAGTCTGGCGCCGATGCCGGTTGGATCGATGCCATATTCGGCAGGCAGGACGAACAGGGTGAGGACGCCCCCCGCCGCGACGGCGGCACCAAGGCAAGCCTTGGCGAGTGTGGCCGGAGTGGCCTGGACGTTGCGCGGAAGCGCGGCGGTATCGGTGGGATAGGAAGTGGCCATGTCAGGCTCCCTGGGTGAAGTAGCCGGTCAGCTGGTAGCCGACGAGGACGAAGCCGGCGCACATCAGCGCCGCGTTTGCAGCGATGGCGCTGCGCTGGAAACTTCCGCTCAGGCGCCAGATGTTCATGGCAATGAGGATCAGGCCAAGTGCCATGAACTGCCCAAGCTCGACGCCGACATTGAACGACAGCAGGTTCGGTATCATACCCTCGGGCGAGAGAGTAAGGTCCTGCAGTTTGGTCGCGAGGCCGAAGCCGTGGAACAGGCCGAATACGAATACCGCGGCACGCGGATTGGGCGCCCAGCCGAACATCGTGCGAAAACCGTCAAGGTTGTCGATTGCCTTGTAGGCGACGGACAGGCCGATGATGGCATCGACGATGTAGGGATTGGCTCGAATGTCGAAGATCGTGCCGATCAGCAGAGTGGAGCTGTGACCGATCGCGAACAGCGTGACGTAAGTCCCGATGTCCTTCATCCGGTACAGGAAGAAGATGACCCCTGCGAGGAAGAGCAGGTGATCATATCCCGTCACCATGTGCTTCGCGCCGAGGTACATGTAGGGCAGGATGGCGATGCCCGAACTGCCCTCGATAAAGGCTCTGTCAGCCTCTCCCACGCCGTGGGCCTGGGCCGTTGCCGCCAAAGCCAATGCAGCGAAAAGTGCGCCGCCTGTTGCCAGCGGACGTCCCGCCGCACCAAGGCGGCGGGACGCAGCAAGGAATGCCTCGCGCATTGGCGTCAGATCTTGAAGCTGGCGAACGTCTTCGCGCCGCTGCTCTTGTTGACCATCGAGACGACGACCTTTGAACCGGCCTGGAGTTTGACGCCGGGCGCAGCGAATTGGTTCCCCTTGACCGCACTCATTGCCGAAGTGGACTTGGCACCCGAGGCACTCGTCACGATCAGCTTGGCGCTGAAATCGCTGGCCGGCAGGGGTTCGTCTTCCTCGCTGATGTAGACATCGACGCCCTTGGCGCCCTTGACGAGTTCGAAAAGGGTTTCGCCCGACATCTGGACCATGCCGCCGTGTTGGGGCTTCATGCTGCCGTGCGCATAGGCGGCGCCCGGGATCAGGGCGGCAGGGGCCGCGACCAGCAGGCTTGCGGCGAACATGGCGGGAAATGCGGAAATCTTCATCGTTGTATCTCCGTGTATCGGATGCGCGATTACCGGCTTTGTCGGCCGATACCGCGGATCATTCAGGCAGATGCGGCAGAACGAACGAAAGCGAAGAGCGATGTTCGACCTGGTCGTACTTCGTAGGCTGGTCAGAGGGTGCGACGTAGATGCCGACCAGGACATTGAGGCCCTGATTGCGCAAGGTGATCGTGGCCGTGCCGTCAGCATCGGTCTTCACCGGGACCTGGTCGGGATCGGTGACGTAGTCGGAAATGATCTGGACGCCTGCTGTGGGCTTTCCGTTGAGATAGGCGCGGACCTTGAGTGGCTTGCCCTTGTCTTCGGGAATCGTGCCGACCGGAACGAGTTGGAGTGTCATGCCTTCGAAAAGCGGTACTTGTGTCTTCGGCAGCTTTTCGAGGTGCAGAGCGTATTTCCAGTTGTGCTCGGACAGGGCGACGTCGGCAACTTCATCCTTCGTCGTGTTGTGCCATACCCCGCTATTGTCCTTGGTCCAGTTGCCGTAGTCCATGACTGCCGTCACAGCTTGGATCGGCTCGTCACTGTCGACAACAGGAACGATGCCGGCTTCGCGCAGTGTCGTTTCCACCGGCTGCCAGTTTTCGTCATAGCCCTTCACGAGCGTGATATGTTTCATGCGGCCAACGGCATCGAGATCGTCGGCGCCCACGCCGTAGATCAGGGCGACTTGCTTGGCGCGTTGTGCGAACCAGATGGCATGGGCATCGGCAGGCGTTATCGAGGTAAGTCCAAGCGCCAGGGCTGAGGCTAGAGTGGATGCGAGCAGGAAGGGCGAACGTCGCGACAATGATCTTCTCCTCGGGTTTTGTTGAACGCAGCATGAGGTGATGCCAGCGCAACATATTGCTTTTTGTGCGAGCCCGATCGGAAGCAAATTGCGAAATAGCCAGCTGCGCAGCAGCATCGCATGCTGCGGCCTTTATTGGTCGCATTGCGGTTATGCAGTGGGCCGGCTCTGTCCACAGGCGCTTGCAGGGCGCCGATTTCCGGCCTTTGGGAAGATTATCGCTGGGCGGCTAGAGGTGCCTGCCCCTGCGTTACGGCAATGCCCATTGCCTCCAGGGCGATGCGAATGTCCCGGATGTTGCCGAGCTGGAACGTGCCGCTTATCTGCGCTTGCGCATCAGCGGGGTCATCGAGGACGAGCGGTCTTGACAGGTAGGGGTTGAGCTTTTCCAGAACCTGCGAGACCGGTTGGGCATCGAAGCTGACCGCCCCCGTCGTCCACTCGCTGACGCTGGCAGGATCGCTCTTTGCGATGATGTAGCTGCCGCTCATGTCCCGGGACAGTTCCTCTCCAGGTATGAGTTCGGCAGTCTGGACGCTGTCGGCAACCCGTACCTTGCCCTGTGAAAGCATGACGATCGGATCGTCGCGGCGTTGCGACACCATGAAGCGCGTTCCCAATGCGGTCACGCTGCTATCGCCCGAAGTGACGATGAAGGGGCGGTCGGCGTCATGCGCGACGTCAAAGAAGGCGCGGCCCTGTTTCAGGGTCAGGCGACGTGCATCGTTGGACAGCGATACTTCCACGCGCGAGACCGCGTCGAGCGTCACGGTAGAGCCATCGGAAAGCCGATAGGCACGGGGCGCCTCGTGTCCGTTCGCCAACACCTGCAGCGCCTGGGAAGCGGTTACGCCGGGGCGGTCGACCCAGATATAGCTGCCCAGTCCGAAGACGAGGAGCAGGCAGGCGGCAATCGGGGCCCAGTGAGCAAGCGTGCGACGCGGCGAACGTGCCTCGGTCTCGCTATCGTCTTCTTCGTCGGCGCCATCATTGGCAGCCAGCCGCGCACGCGCTGCCGATCGCATGGAAAGGATGCGCGGATCGTCCTTCACGGCATCGAGCGATCGCCACAGGTCTTCGGCTTCCTGCAGCGCTTGCGGCTTTTCCCCCGAAGGCCGTGTCTTGCCTGAAGGGTCGCGCAGGAAAGCAGCCAGTTCCCTGTCGCTCATGCCATCGCCTTGCGAATGCCGATCAGTCATCGCTCTGCTCCAGCAATGTGCGCATCGCCTTCATCATATGCTTCTCGACCGCGCTGACCGAAATGCACATGGCTGCCGCAATCTGGCGGTTATTCAGATTTTCAAACCTGCTCAACACGAAGATATCTCGCGTACGCTCCGGCAACCGGCCGATGCGCGCAACGATCCTTTCCATCTCATCCTTGCCCATCAAGACGCGCTCGGGCGTGATCTCCTCAACAGGATGGCGAACTTCGGTCAATTCATCGTGCCGGTTGGCGGCTCTGACCTCACTGCGGCGGAAGCGATCAGTCACCACGCTGCTGGCAGTGCGAAACAGATAGGCGCGCGGATTTTCGATGACGCTCCTGTCGGGAAGCCGGCAAAGGCGCATCCAGACGTCCTGCACGACATCATCCACATCCTCGGCTCGATCGATGCGACGCAGCAGCCATTGTCGCAGTACGGGCAGATGCGGGATAATCGCGTTGTGCAGGGTGTTAAGTTCGCTCATCCGTGGCCCAAGTGTGAAAAAACTCGTGCGCCGACTGTCATGAACGGCGAATCGGGTTAGGGTAGCCAAACATACGCGCATCAGGAAACACGCAAGAGACTTCGAATTTGGCAATCTTACGGCTGGCCCTGATCGTTGCCGCGGCGTGGACCTTTTCCGCACTCGCGGGATCACATGCGTTCGCCGCGCCGAACCGCATTTCGCTGGCCGATGCCCTGCAGGCTCTGGCGCGGCGCGGGCACCTGTCCATTCTCTTTCGGCCGGAAACGGTATCCGGAATCACCGCGGAGCAGCCCGGCAAGTCGGTCAGTCCTGAAGCCGGCCTCGAGGCCGTGCTGCGCGGAACGGGCCTGCGTGCAAAGCGCATTGCGCCGCGGTCCTTCGTGATCGAGCGCGTGGAACAGGGCAAGGCCGAGAGCATTGGACATGCTTCTACAATAGAGGTCGAGCGAGCGGTACACCCAAGCGCCCCTTCTTCCATCGTTGTGACCGCACTGCGAAGACCAACGCTCTTGCTCGATACGCCGGTCAGCATGGTCGTACTGGGCGGGGATGAGTGGCGCAGGTTCGCCGGACGGACCAATGCCGACGTCGTCAAGCTGGCTCCAAGCCTGGCGATTTCTTCGCCGGGCTCGGGTCTGGACCGCATGTCCCTGCGCGGTGTGTTCAGTGCGGGCGAGCCGAGCGTCGGGCTCTACTACGGCAACGTACCGGTGCTGGGGCCTTCGGGCTCATCTTCGGATCCGGGCCTCATGACGCCCAATCTCCTCCTGGTAGATGTCGAGCGGATCGAGGTGCTGCGCGGGCCGCAGGGCACGCTCTATGGCGCAGGCTCCCTTGCGGGGACGATGCGGGTCCTGTTTCGCCAGCCTGAACTGGATGCCAACTCCGGCAGCGTGGATGCCTCGGTGTCGCTGGTGGAAGGCGGAGGCACGGGCTTCGATGCCTCCACGGTGGTCAACATGGTCGTTGCGCCCGATCGCGCGGCCCTGCGCGCAGTTGCCTATCGCAGGCGCGAAGCCGGTTTCGTGGACAACGTTCCGTTGAGGAAGAGCGATATCGGCACCAGGGATGATGTGGGCGCGCGGCTCTCCCTGATGTGGGAGCCCGAAGTCGATTGGTTTCTCTCTCTCGAGGGCGCCTACCAGGAGACCGATTTCGATGATTTTGGCAGCAGTAGCGGAGACCTTGGCACCTATCGGACAGGCCGTGAAGTGCGTCTGCCCTTCTCGAGCCGGTTCTGGATGGTTTCGGGCATAGTTCGGGGCGCGCTTGGCAGAGCCGACATGGAGCTTTCGGCGTCGCGCTATCGGTGGGTGCCGCGCCGCAGCCTCGATTTCACCAGAGTGCTGGAAGATCTGCGCGGAGACCAGCATGCCTGTGCGGGCTACTTCGGGCGTTTGCCCGAAATCGGGTGTTCGACCGGGGAACTGGCCGATTTTGGCAACTATCTGGATTCGGTAACCCCGGCAGTCCTGGATCAACCGCTGCGCGTGACCGGCACATCGGCGGAGCTGCGCGTTTCGGGGAGCGGTAAGCTCGACTGGACGACCGGACTTTTCTTCAATCGTCGGATCGATAGCGGTGAAAGCTCAGCCCACCGGGTCGATGGCGAAGGCATGATCGACGGTGAGACGCCTGCACAGAGCCTGCGAAGGTTCTCAGGTGCGCTGAGGCAGTTTGCGGCCTTCGGCGATCTGACATGGCACGTTACCGACCTGCTCGATATCACAGCCGGCGGGCGTTATTTTCGCTATCGGCGTTACGCCAGCGGAGAGAGTCTGTGGCGCAATCCGGCAACCGAACTCTATGGCAGTGATGCTCCGGTCTCCTATGGCTACTCGACGAGAGGAACTGCAGGCCGCATCCGCTTGGATTTCCATCCCGGCGCCGATTGGTTGATCTACGGAGAAGTCGCACAGGGGTTTCGGCCGGGCGGCGTCAACATCATACCGGGCTTGCCGAGTGAGGCGGCCGTTTATCGTGGGGACCGGATCGTCAGTCGTGAACTGGGCTCGCGCCTGTCGCTTGCGCGTGACGCGGTTCAGATCAGTGGTGCGCTGTTTCGCCAGACTTGGTCGGACATGGAAGTCTCGGCGATCACCAACAATGGCGCCTTTGCCATTATCAGCAATCTTGGCAATGCGCGCATCGATGGGGTCGAACTGGGGTTGGACGCGCGCGCTGGCGAGCATTTCGAGGCGCGGGTGCAGACGACATACCTCGATGCCCGCCTCACCTCCAACCAGTTGAGTGAGATCGCGCAGGCAACGGGTCGGCGGGGCGACCGGCTGCCTTATGTCGCCCCGCTCATCGTCAGCAGCGTTCTGACAGGGCGCTGGAACCTGGATGAGGGTATGCGTCTCACAGTCGGCTTATATGGGCATTATACTGGCCGGCATTATTCGAGGTCGGATCGCGGCGACATTCGCGCAATGCGGCTCGGGGGCGGCGGATCGATCGATCTTCGCGCGAGTTTGGAATTGGCCGGGCATTCCTTGTCCGTCGGTGTGAGCAACCTGACAGGGAGTCACGAACGGGTCTGGGCAGCCGATACCGTATTCGCACCGCGAACAGTCACGCGGATCCAGCCGCGGACAGTCTCGGTCGGTCTGAGTTCAAGATTCTGATTTACAATATTATTTTTTCGCCCCCTGCTGCACTGCAAAAAAACTTTCACATTCCGGTACGGACTCGTCGCGGATTTGCGTCTTCCTGATTGAATACCCTTCGGGTCGCACCAGAGGGTAAGTCGGAGATGTGGCGCTGTGACCGGATTGAACGGCAATGCAGACGGAAAAATCGGGCAGCTGTCCGTAATCCTGTTGCCTGCCGAAGCGATCGGTCGGCTCCGGCCCCTGCTCCGCCTTCAAAGTCCAGAACAACAGAACAAGAGACGTCAGGGAAGGATCGCTCGGAAGGCTGGCAGACCGCCAGACATAATCGTCCTGAACCAAGGGGGGCATTCTTCCATATGAAGTCTTCGATCACCACGGCCACACTTCTGGCCGCCGTATCCCTGTTTCCGATGGCAACAATGGCCCAAACGGCAAATTCCGTTGCCGATAACGAAAGTGCCGGAGCCAACGAAGGCATTCTCGCTTCGGGCGACATCGTCGTCACGGCCCTGCGGCGCGATTCCACCCTGCAGGAAACTCCGATCAGTATCGCGGCGATGAGCGGCGAGACGCTGCGCGACATGGGTTCCAGCGAACTCTCCGGTTACTTCCGCCAGGTTCCCAACCTCAACGTGACGCAGGGCCAGATCGGCAGCAGCCGCATCAGCATCCGCGGTGTCAACGCGGCCGGTGAAGCCACCGTTGGACTTTATTACGACGAGACGCCGGTCACCGGGCCTAGCGGCACGACGCAGGACCCCGGTGCGGTGGCAGCCAACCTGAACCTCTTCGATGTCGAGCGCGTGGAAGTTCTGCGCGGTCCGCAAGGTACGCTTTACGGCGCAAGCTCCATGGCAGGTACCTTGCGCATCATCTTCAATAAGCCCGATGCCTCGACTTACGAGACGGCTGCAGAGGCCGAAGCATCGGCGATCGACGGCGGCGGTACCGGATATGGCGCCAAGGCCATGGTCAACATGCCCATCGTGGAAGACAAGCTGGCGGTTCGTCTTGTCGGCTACTATCAGAAAAAGCCGGGCTTCATCGACAATGTCCGTTACGGCGACAGGAACATCAACGACAGCACGGCGCGCGGCGTTCGCGCCCTGATCGGCTACGAGCCGGGGCCGGACACGACCGTCACGGCCACTGCCATTTACGAGAAGTCCACGGCTGACGATCAGCAGGGCTGGTATCCCCAGGTCGGTCGCTACAAGACGGACTCCTACGTGCGCCTGCCCTTCAACAGCGAGATGCAGCTTTACAATCTCAAGGCGGACCAGGACTTCGGCTTCGCCACGCTGACCGCGACGGGCACCTACTACAAGTTCAACATCGTGCGCACCGTCGACTTCACTCCCGCAGTGGCCGCGCTCGGCTCGCTGCCCAGCACTTGCAGCGCCTACTACGGGTTGAGCGCCGCGTGCTCGGCGGACCAGCAGAGCGCCTTCAGCGATTATGCGTCCTCCGTCCTGCCTGCGATCGGGTATCAGCCGGCATGGCTCAAGTCGCAGAACTACGAAGTGCGGCTGGCGTCCAACGGCACCAACTTCATCGACTGGACGATCGGCGGCTACTACGAGCACCGCAAGGACCACATCGACAGCAACGTGACCAGCGTCAGCGCCGTGGACGGGGCGATCCCCGACCCGCTGCGTAACCTGAGCTATCGTTACGTCGAGACGAAGGTGCGGCAGATGGCCGGGTTCGGCGAAGTAACCCTGCATCCGACCGACAAGCTCAGCCTGACGGGCGGCCTGCGGTATTACGACTACACGAAGTCCACCGGTGGCGAGGCGACGCTCGCCAGCCCGCTGACCGCCAGCATGCTCGCTGACTATTCGAAGGTGAAGGCGAGCGCTCACGGCCTGATCGAGAAATTCAACGTCAGCTACAACTTCACGCCGGATCTCATGGCCTATGCCACCGCGGCCAAGGGTTTCCGCCCGGGCGGTGCGAACAATATTCCGATCCTGCCGGAAAACCTCATTGCCTATGACGCCGATAGCCTGTGGAACTATGAAGCCGGCATTAAGACCAGCTGGCTGGGCGGCGATGTGGTCTTCAACGCTGCCGTGTTCCAGATCGACTGGAGCAACATGCAGCTGAGTGCGCGCACGGCCGACGGCCTCTACTCCTTCCTGACCAATGCAGGTGCAGCGCGCATCCGCGGCGGTGAAGTGGACCTGACGGTCCGCCCTCTGGCAGGTCTCTCGCTGTCCGTTTCGGGCGGCTACACCGATGGCAAGCTGACCGAAGACCAGGCAAACGACGACATCCTCGTGACTGCATCGAGCGGCAGGAAGGGCGATCGTCTGCCCAACAGCCCAAAGTGGAGCAGCGCTGCTTCGGCTTCCTACAAGTGGGCACTGAACGATCGCTTCGACGGTTTGCTGCGCGCGGACTTTGCCTACACGGGCAAGATGAAGTCGAATGTCAGCAGCACCGATCCGTACCTTACCTACTACGGGGACTACGCAACCCTGAACCTCAGGGCTGGTGTTGAGAACGAGACCTGGGGCATGGCGGTCTACGTCAACAATGTCACCGATACGGTGGGTAACGTCAGCCAGACCAACGGCTTCGGCTACAGCAACCTGACCTTCTCGATCCAGCCGCGCACGTTCGGCGTGAATTTCCACTTTGCAATGTAAGGAGACCCAACCGATGAAGAAGTCACCACTCTTGCTGATTCTGGCGGGACTGGCTGCCTCTCCGGCGGTTGCGGCTACGCCCGACCCCAAGGCAGACCTTGCGCGGATCGATGCCGTGCTCGACAAGAACTATCCGCAGCTCCAGGCGCTCTACGAGGACATTCACGCGCATCCCGAAGTCGCCTTTCAGGAAACGCGTACGGCGGCATTGCTGGCTGGCAAGATGCGCAAGCTCGGCTTTACCGTGACCGAGAAGGTCGGCGGCACCGGCATCGTTGCGATCTATCGCAACGGTGACGGGCCTACCGTCCTCGTGCGGACCGAGCTTGACGGTCTGCCAGTTCTCGAAAAGACCGGCTTGCCCTATGCCAGCCATTACACGCAGGAGATCGACGGAAAGGTCACGCCTACGATGCATGCCTGCGGGCATGACATCCACATGACCTGGTGGGTTGCCACGGCGGAAGCCCTGCTGGCGATGAAGGATCGTTGGCACGGAACGTTGATGTTCATCGGCCAGCCCGCCGAAGAAACCGTCAGCGGTGCCAAGGCCATGCTCGACGATGGCCTGTTCACGCGCTTCCCCAAGCCCGACTATGGCTTCGCCGCCCATGTCGGACCCGATGCCACCGGCAATGTGCGTTTCAAGGAAGGCATGTCTTCCTCGGCCTCGGATCAGCTGCGCATCACCTTCAAGGGCAAGGGCGCACACGGCTCGATGCCGGCATCGAGCATCGATCCGATCGTGATGGGCGGGCACTTCGTGAGCGACGTCCAGTCGATCCGCAGCCGGGAGGTCGATCCGGCCAAGTTCGGCGTGATCACAGTCGGCAGCTTCCATGCCGGAACGGCAGCCAACATCATTCCCGATACGTCGGTCCTGCAACTCACCTTGCGTTCGCATGAGCCCAAGGTGCGGCAACAGCTGATGGACGGCGTGAAGAAGACGGCCGACGCCGTTTCGGCCATGGCCGGCGCGCCAGACCCGCAGATCGATTACCTCTATGGCACTGCGGCACTCTACAACGATCCGAAGCTGACGGATTCCGTTGCGGCCGTGGTCAGGGAGGCTGTGGGCGGTAATGTCACGGTGGAATCGGAAGACAAGCCGGCGGCTTCGGGCAGCGAAGACTATTCGGAATTCGTTACGGCAGGCGTCCCGTCGGTCTTCGTGGGCATTGGCGGAGTCGATGCGGACGTGCTGGCAGGTTACGTCAAGAAGGGCGAGAAGCCCCCGGTGAACCACTCGCCGTTCTTTGCGCCCGATCCCGAACCGGCAATTCGCGCGGGCGCGCAGGCGCTTTCGCTGGCCGTGCTCACGGTAGCAGGCACCGAATAACCCTGGGTCAGGGGAGCGCTCCTGCGTTCCCCCAAAGATCCCCTGCATGAAAAAGCCCCGCATGTCGCAGTGTCATGCGGGGCTTTTTTCTGGCCGATAACGGCGCCTCCGGGCGCCTTACCGGCGTGTCGCTTACTTGAAGACCGGCGAAAGCTTCGGACGGTCCTTGCGGGCCGGCTTCGAGCTGGCGGAACTGTCGGCAGTCGAAGGCGCGGCAGCGCTCTTGCTTTCGGGGGCCGGACTGGTCGCGCTTGCAGCGGGAGCCGGCGTTGCTGCCGGAGCCGAAGCAGGGGCGTCCTTTTTGCTGTCCTGTGCCGCAGTGGTCTTGGCGGCAGCCTTGGGTGCAGCAGCCTTCTTGGCCGCAGGAGCCTTCTTTGCACGGGGCTTGGCCGGGGCCTTGGTCGCCTTCTTGGCAGGCGCGGCCTTGGCCGCCGCGGGCGCTGCGTCTTTCTTGGCATCGGGCGCGGTGGCTGCCGGCTTCGCGGCGGTATCAGCTGCCTTCGCAGCCGGTGCGCTCTTTGCCTTTGCAGTCGTGGCACTCTTCGCGGCGGTCGTCTTCGCAGCAGCCCTGGGCTTGGTTGCGGTCTTCTTGGCAGCAGCGGACTTCGCCTTCGCCGGAGCCTGCGCCTTGGCCGGTGCGGCTTCCTTGGCCTTGGCCGCAGGAGCGGCGGTGTCCTGGCCGCTGCGATCGATGTTCTTGGCTACCTTGCGGCGCAGCTCGGAATAGGCCCGGGCCACGATCGGGTAGTCCGAAGGCAGGTCGTAGCGTGCCTTGTATTCGGCTTCGGTCAGGCCGTGCTTGCGCAGGTGGCGCTTGAGCGTCTTGAACTTCTCACCGGTGATGAGCGAGACGATGAAGTTCGGATCGCTGTGCGATTCCTTGGCGGATACGGCCGGTTTGACTGCGGCGGCAGGCTTGGCCGGCTCAGCGGTTTCGGCCTTGGCAGCCGACTGCTCTGCCTTCGGCGCTGCGGCCGGTTTTGCGGCGGCGGGCTTGGCAGGAGCCTTGTCCTCGGTCTTCGCCAACGCGGGCATCGGCGCATCTTCGCCGAATTCCGAAACGGCCTTGAATACATCGCTGAGCAGCGAAGGTAGCTGAGAGGCATTCAGCTTGTTGTTGTTCACAAAGGCTGTGACAAGGTCCAGCGAAGCCTGACGTGCGTCGAAATCTGCCATATCCATCCAACTTGAAAGTAGCTCTGCGCGAGCAGGGGAGTCTCAAAACGGGCCCATAGACACTATTGGTATATTAGATGTCAAATATTCGATTGCATAGAGTGAAATGTCCGTTCCCGTGATGGGACAGCGCTACCGGGGTAATGGGCATGAAAAACCCCGGGGGCTTGCCTTGAAGCCCCCGGGGTCGGATTTGTTTCCGTCAGGTCAGAATTCTTTGCGCACCGTCATCCCGATCTTGCGCGGGCTGCCGATGTTATATCCGAGACGCGCCCGGCCGCCGCGTTCGCGATCCAGCGACATCAGGGCGTTCTTGTCCAGCAGGTTGTTGACGTAGAGCGACACGGACAGGCCGTTGTCGAGGCTTACGCTCGTCGAGAGATTGACGAGATCGTAGGACGGAAGGCGATAGGATCCGAAGTCATAGGCTCCTGTTCCGAATGCGCCGGTCGCGGGATCGTAGAATATCGAATTGGTAAACGATCCTGCGCCCGGTTCCTGGTCGGCAAGCTGGGTGAAGCGATTGCCGACGTGCTGGTAGCTTGCGGTGAAGGCCCAGTCGATGCCGTCACTGATCTCGGTTTCGTATGTGGCCGAAGCCGAGATCTGGAACTTCGGGACAGTCGGCAGGCGATTGCCCTTGCGGATACCGGCGATGACCGCGCCCGAACCGTCGAGGACGGTGCTGTCGATCTTGGAATCGATGTAGCTGCCGTTCACGCTGACGTCGAAACCGTCCATGAGCCGGGCCGCGAGTTCGGCCTCGACGCCGGTCGTATGGGCCTTGGGTACGTTGAACAGCACGCGCGAAGAGCAGCTGCCGGCATCGGCGGTGACTTGGAGATTCCTGATCTCGTTATGGAACACCGCACCGTTGAAGGTGATGCCACCAGTATGCGCCTTGATGCCGCCTTCGTAGTTCCACAGCGTTTCGTCGTCGAAGGTCGGGCGGTTGCCGTATGTCGCTGCGTCCGGACCGGTCGCTCCTCCCGAACAGAGCGGGATATTCAATGGATCGTTGACGCCACCGAGGCGGAAGCCTTTCGATGCCTGAAGGTTCAACGTGACGTCCGGACTGGCTTCAAAGCTGGCGATGAAGCGTGGCGAGAAGCCTGTGGAACTGGTCTTGTCGCCGATATTGTTGTCGCCATTCGCGAAGATGCCGCCAGAGACGAAGTCGCGCTTTTCCTTGAAGTCATAGTAGCGACCGCCGGCGGTGAGCTTGAACTGCCCCAACTTGTAGCTGGCCTCGCCGAATACCGCCGCCTGCTTGATGATGTACGGGATGTCGGCATTGTAGGGCGAGTCTGCCGGGAAGCCGTTTGCGACCGAGGCTGAAGTTCCGGCACCAAGTGTGGCGTCGACGATCGCATCGTATCCAGGAGTCGGCAGGCGCTGCGCGTATGTGCGGTCGACGTGGCTGTAGAAGCCGCCGAACACCCACTGGAATGGCCCGGTGCCGGTGGAAGCCAGGCGCAGTTCCTGGGTCCATTGCTTGAGCTTCGTTCTGTCGCGCAGTTCGGAAGGCAGGTTCGCCAGCGATCCGTCGACACCCAGGTCAAGGGCGAAGGGCGAAACGGAGACCGAGCCGGTCAGCGCCGAAGCATCGCGAGCGACCAGAATGTTGCGATGGATATAAGTCGTGACCGAGGTGACGGCGATCGTGTCGGTCACGTCTGCATTGATCGTCAGGTCCGCCAGCGTCGTCTTGTCGCGGAACTGTTCACGCAGCTTGAGGTACTGGGTCCGCTCCGGAAGGATCTGCGAGGCATCGATCAGCGGATTGTAGTAGAGGTGGTAAGTATCCTCGCGGTTGAAGCCGTTGGTCTTGATATCCTGATAGATGATGCGCGGGGTCACCTTGATGCCCGGGCTCGGTTCCCACAAAACGCTGGCACGTCCGCCGTAGCGATTGCCATCGTTGATGTTCTTGCCCGCTGCCGGGCCGATCGCATCGACGAAACCGGCGTAGTGTTCGGCATAGCCTACAAGCCTGATCGCCGCGGTTTCGCCGAGCGGTACGTTGACGGCCGCCTTGCCGTCATATCCGACATCGCCGCCTTTCAACACATTTGCACCAGCTTCCACAGTGCCTTCGACGATGTCGAGCTTGGGCTGCTTGGTGATATAGCGGACCGTGCCGCCTTCGGAGCCGGAACCGAACAGCGTGCCCTGCGGGCCACGCAGCGTCTCGATACGATCGAGGTCGAACAAGTCGAAGTCGGGCGTGAACAGTGACAGTGAGATCACCGATTCATCCATGTAGACGCCAACCTGCTCCTTCACGCCGGGCTGGTCGCGTACGACCTGGCCGGCGGAGACGCCGCGGATCGAGACCTGGCTCTGGCCGGGGCCGAGGTTTTGGACGGTCAGGCCGGCGATGGAGCGTGAAACGTCCTCGATCGAGGTGGCTCCCGAACGGCGCATGGCTTCTGCGGTCTGAGCATTGATCGAAAACGGAACGTCCTGGATGGATTCGTTGCGCTTGGTGGCGGTGACGATGATTTCGTTGTTGTAGGTTTCCCCGCCGCCCTGATTGGCTTCGTCCTGCGCTGCAGCAGCAGCGGAAAAGGCGATCAGGCTGAAACAGACGCCGCCGACAAACATGGCCTTGGATTGAAGTCTCGTATTCATTTCGTTCCCCTCCCTAATGGAGAAATGATTGAATATTATGTATATAGTTCTACGAGAATTGGATTTTCAGGTTTTGTGTTCCTCCTGCACGAACATGTAATCCGTTCTTTCGCCTTTGGCGCGTGGCAGGTGCATGGCGGCTGTAATTTTTGCGCCGCCGTTGCACTTTCGCCACGTATCGCACTGGCCGGCCTGAACGTGTAATCGTCGAACCCGTACGAACTGGGGAAAGGGTCTTTCGATACGATCCTGTGGAAGAATGCGCGGTTGCATTATCCTGGCACGTGGTTGGGCCAATTGCAGAAAGAAAATTGCGCGGGGCATAACCCTGATGGGTTATGCCCGAAGTCGACCCAGAGCCTACCAGAGTCCCCGGAGAATTGATTACGGGAACATGCAATGAGTGATGGCAAGTCAAGGCGTTCGATCAGGAGCGCAATCATCGGCGCGGGGATGGCGGGGATTCTCGCTGCAATAAAGCTGAAGCAGCGCGGCGAGGATTTCGTTGTGTTCGAGAAGGCGGACCGCATCGGCGGGACCTGGCGCGAAAATCGCTATCCCGGTCTGACCTGCGACGTACCCTCGCACGCCTATACCTACTCTTTCGAGCCCTATCCCGACTGGAAGGCCAACTTTGCCGACGGTGCCGAGATCCACGGTTACTTCGAGATGGTAACCGACAAGTACGGTATTCGCGATCAGATCCGGTTCGGGTGCGAGGTCACCGCAGTCGATTGGGATGATGCGACCAGCAGTTGGACCGTGACCATCGCATCGGGAGAGACTTATGTCGCCGATGTGGTCATCGCGGCCTCGGGTGTTCTGCACCATCCCAAACTGCCCGAAATAGAAGGGCTGGATAGTTTCGAGGGCAAGTCTTTCCACACGGCTCGTTGGGATGACGAGGCAAAGATAGACGGCGGATGCGTCGGCCTGATCGGGTGCGGGTCGACCGGGATCCAGATCGTTACCGCCATCAACAGGCGGGTCGAGCGGCTGGTGCATTTCCAGCGCAGCCCGCAGTGGATCCTGCCGGTTCAGCAGTTCGCGTTCACTGACGAGCAACGCGCCGCCTTCCGGGCCGATCCGAAGCTGATCGATGCCATCCGCTACAGCGATGAATACCTCGGCGCGGTCCTTCGCTTCACGCGCGCGATTACGGATATCGACGGAGCGCAGATGCAGGAGATCGAGGAGATCTGCAGGCAGAACCTGGAGACGTCGGTGCGGGATCCGGAGCTGCGCGAGAAGCTGCGGCCCGATTATCGCGCTGCCTGCAAGCGTCTGATCTATTCCTGGAGCTACTACGAAGAGGTCCAGCACCCAGCGGTCTTCGTGGAAACTGGTGGCATCGCTCAGGTCGAACCCAAGGGCGTGCGCATGGCCGACGGCACTTTCCATGAACTGGACACGCTGATCCTGGCAACCGGCTTTCGTGCCGATCGCTTCATCCGGCCGGCCGGTGTGACGGGGCAGGGCGGCAGGACGCTCGATGATTTCTGGTCGGTCCGGCCCAGTGCCTATTATGCGGTGACCCTGCCGGATTTTCCGAACTTTTTCATGCTCAATGGTCCGACCGGTCCAGTCGGCAACTTTTCGCTGATCGACATTGCCGAGCGGCAGTGGGCCTATATCGACCAGTTGATGGATCTCCTGCGCACCGGTGAAGCGCGCGCCGTTGCTCCGAAGGCGAGTGCCCATGCCGATTACGAGGAGCGCCGTATCGCGGCAGCGAAGACGACGATCTTCGGATCCGGGTGCTCGAGCTGGTATCTCGATGCCACCGGCGTCCCGTCAAGCTGGCCATGGGGTTACGAGGACTTTGCCGAAGCCATGACCGTGCCGAAATTCGAAGACTACGCGATCGCTGCCTGAGCGGGCGAATGAAAGGGGAGTCGGGTGCTATGCGCCCGGCTCCCCTTTCGATTCCGGCCTTACCGGTTATCCTCGCTGCGAGGAAATGTTGCCGCCGTCGACGACCACTTCGGCCGCGGTGATGTAACTGGCTTCATCCGAGAGCAGGAAACGCACGACGCGCCCCACTTCTTCGGGCGCGCCGAGCCGTTCAAGCAGGATACGCTTCTCGAAGTGGCCCTTTTCCAGGTTCTCTACTGCAGGGCGCATCATGGCGGTGAGGATCTGGCCGGGCGATACGGAGTTGATCCGGATGCCGTCGCGCGCCAGTCGGTCGGCCAGCGAGCGTACGAGCGAGAGCATGCCGCCCTTGGCTGCCGAATAGATCGGATTCATGGCGTTGCCGAGCGTGGCGTTGATCGAAGTGATGGCTACGATCGCCGACCCCGGGTTCCGCGCAAGGTCGGCTGCCATGGCCTGGGTCATGAACGCCAGGGCGCGCAGGTGGATGTCGATGCCCGTCTGCCAGCTCTCAGGCGTGATGCCTTCCAGCGAGCCGGTGTCGACGACGCCGGCGCAGTGAACCAGGCCGCCCAGCGGAGGGAGAGCTGCGCGGCACCGTTCCAGCGCGGCCTCGAAGTTCTCAAGCCGGCGCATGTCCACTTCTTCGAAATGGCATTTCGTGCCTGTGTCTTGTGCCACGAGGGCGGCGGCGCGCTCTGCCGCCTCACCGTTGATGTCCCAGATGGCTACGGGGCGGCCCACCGCGGCGAGGGCGTGGGCAGAGGCAAGGCCGATGCCCGAGGCGCCGCCGGTAACGATCACGGCGCTGCCGGGGCTGCTGAGTCTGGGTGAATACGTGCTGGTCAAAACGGATACCTTTCCTGGAGTCGTTGTACTGCGGGGCTAGGCTGCGTTGAAGTGGCGCCACGCAGCACAGCTGTCGGGTTACTTCTTGCCCGAGAGGCGGTTGATGAGCTTGCGGGCAATGCCGGTGGTGTGTTTGTCTTGCGCGCCATAGCCCGGCTGCATCACCGAAACGGTAATGGCATCGCGCACGACGATGCTTTCGTCCCGAGCCTGCGCGGGCGTTGGGGCGGCCTTGTTTAGATCGATGACCACGCCAGGCAGGCTCTGTCCGCCCGCGCCCATGGCGCGCGCCACGGGGGACTGGCTCATGTCCTCGGTGAAGTGGACATCGTAGGCGTTGTAGGTGCCCACGCGGGTTAGCTTCCAGCTGTCCTTTGCAAGGTCATCGGGAAAGTTGACATTGAGCGAAATGCCCGCGGGTAGCAGGGACCTGCCGGCCGCACCTGCGTCCAGCGCGTCGACCAGTTCGGCAGACAGCGCCGCAACGGTCGCGGATTGCGGATTGGCGAGGCCGGTATTGTCGGTCGTGCCGACGCCGGCGCTGAGGGCCACGGCCGGGATGCCACGGGCCGATGCATATTGCACGACATTGACAGTGCCCGAGCTGACGATGATCTGGCCGACGTTTTGCCCCTCGTTCGGGCCGGACAGGACAAGGTCGGGTGCCTTCGCCCAACGCTTTTGCGCCAGGACATCTATCCCGTAGAGGACGGCCATCACCGGAGTCCCGTCGACATAGTTGAAGTCTTGCGCGGGGATTCCTTCGCGGTCGATCGGGCCGACGCCGGGTGCGCCTTTCTTCGCAGCGCCATTGTGGCAATCCTGCGAAAGCGGGCCGAGCGGGCGCATGAACTTCACGGCGCCGCCCATGCCGCTCTGGCCTGTGCAGGGGATCGATACGATGACATCGTGCCCCTCGGCCTTCAGCGCCTTGTACAGTGCTACCACGTTGCTGGTGAGGCCGTCGTCGTTCGAGACAACGATGTTGCGTGCCTCAGCGAGCGCGGGGGCGGCGACAAGGGCGGTTGCAAGCAGCAATCGCGTCAGCATCGGGTATATCCTTTCTTGTGTTTGATGGGGCCCTTGCATGTCTTGCGAGGGCCAGTCGTCTCGCGTCTAGGATCGAGCTTTTTCTGTTTTATGTCAGTTATTTCGGTCAATCACGGTTCGCCTTGAAGAACGGCTGCCCGGATCAGTCGGCGCAGCAAGCGGCGATATTCGTTCAAAGTGTCGGGATCGCCCGGCTCATAGCGGCGGCTGTCACCGATAAGATTGCTGTTGTTCACGTAGAAGAGGATGCCTCCCGCCACGCCGTTCAGCACGAACATCGGGGAGACCGGACGGAAGCTGCCACTCGCCACCCCCTCGTTGACGATGGCTTCCAGATCGTCGAGCGCCACGAACGAGAACTCGATGGGATTGCCGCCGCGCGGACGCACATCGGCGATCAGGCGCTGGATGATCCGCGCAGCGGTGGGCCGGGCAACCATGAAATCCAGCCAGGCGTCGGTCAGCGCGATGAGGCGCTCCAACGGACCGGTGATAGTCTCCAGACGCTCGCGTGAGAACTCGTGCATGGCATTGAAGATGTCCGCTTCGACGGCATCGTAGAGCTCCTGCTTGCCGGCGAAGTAATAGACCATGGAAGGGCGGCGCACGCCGACGATCTGCGCGATGTCTTCAAGGCGTGCATCGCCGAATCCCACGTCGGCAAAGACGGTTTCAGCGGCTTTCACGATCGCCTCGCGCGTTGCCTTGCCGCGTAGGTTTCTGGCTGCCTTCATTAACTTCTCCCTGCCTCACGATCCGACCGGGACACGATAGTCGGTCGAAGCACCGCTTGCTTTTCTACCTTCATGTAGGTAGAAAAGCAAATGCGTAAGCAATGCTGCTTTATGATACGCATTGGGAGGATGCATGAAACACTTTTCAAAAACCCGCGCATTTCTGTGCGCTGGCGCCGCGACGATGGCCTTGGCGGTTCCTGCAATGGCTGAAGAAGCCGGCAACGAATCGGGCTTTAACGAAATCGTGGTCACCGCACAGAAGCGTGAAGAGTCGCTCAAGGACGTGCCGGTTTCCATCGTCGCGCTCGGCCTCGCGGACCTTGAAAACAAGGGCGTTACCGACCTTACCGATCTCAAGACCCAGGTGCCGGGCCTGCAGGTAACGCCTCACCCGAACAGCGCGATTACTGCGCGCGTGTTCATGCGCGGGGTCGGTAACAACGACGACCAGATCACCATGGACCCCAGCGTCGCGGTCTATATCGACGGCGTCTATGTCGCACGCAGCCAGGGTCTTGCCTCCGATGTCGCCGAATTGGAGCGGGTCGAAGTGCTGCGCGGTCCGCAGGGATCGCTCTACGGTCGCAATGCCACCGGCGGCGCAATCAACTTCATTACCCGTGCGCCCGAGCTTGGCCAGTTCGGATTCGAACAGAAGCTGACTTATGGCAACTACGATCAGTTCCGCTCGCGCACCCGCGTGAACATTCCTGTAGGCAATACGCTGGCGGTCGAACTGGGTTATCTACATGCGCAGCTCGATGGCTACGTCGACAACCTGGGAACGGGCGTGAAGCGCTTCGGGGATCAGCGCCGCGACGGCTATCGCGCAGCGGCCCTGTGGCAGCCGGGCGATACGGTGCAGGTGCGCTATACTTACGATCGTTCCGAAATCGACGATACGCCGGCATTCATCGCCTACGTCCCGTTCTATCCGCAAATGGCCGACCGTCCCACCGCAGGCTCGCCTTCGGTCAGCAACCTGCAGGCCAATGCGGTCGTCTCGCAGGGGCACAATTTGACGGCAAGCTGGGATGTCTCGGATGACGTCACGATCAAGTCGATCACCGGCTACCGCAAGCTGCGCAATCGCACGATGCAGGACTATCACAGCGGCGTCTTCGGACCTTTCCCGTTGTTCCGTACGGCCTTCGATTCCAGCCAGGACCAGTTCAGTCAGGAACTCCAACTGATCGGCAGCGCCTTCGACAAGCGGCTGGAATATGTCCTGGGTCTCTACTATTTCGATGAGAGCGCGCACAGCTTCGACACCACGGTTGTTCCCGGGCGCCCGCGAAGCGAACGCACCGTCACTATCGATAACAGGGCCTATGCCGTCTACGCACAGGCTACATACAACCCGGCTATCCTCGATGATCGGCTTTTCGTCACGTTGGGCGGTCGCTGGTCGCGCGATGAGCGCAAGGCGACCCTGCAGGACGTGGCGGTGCCTTCTGCGGGCGACCCCATCGTCGGTACGCCGGGGAACGGTGATCGCGCATTCGAGAATTTCAGCCCCAGTGCCTCGCTGCGCCTAGCGCTGAGCGACACTACGAGCATCTATGGCAAGGTCGTCTCCGGCTACAAGACCGGTGGCTTCAATGTGCGCGCCAGTTCGGTCGATCGCTTCAACGCAGGCTTCGGGCAGGAGACGTTGACCTCTTACGAATTCGGCGTGAAATCGGAACTGCTCGACCGGCGTCTGCGGGTGAATGCGGCGCTCTTCACCACCAAGTACGACGACATCCAGGTCAACGTGCAGTCCGATCCCAACAACATCGCCCGAACCGACGTGCTCAATGCAGGCAAGGCGACGATCAAGGGCTTCGAGCTCGACTTCTCGCTGCGCCCGACGAACGGCCTGACGATCTCGGCCAACTATGCCTACCTCGATGCCAAGTACGATCGCATCGTCGACGGCGCGGGCAATGATGTCACTGCGCAGTTCACTTACATCCAGGCACCCAAGCATACACTAGTGACCAGCGTGGAATACGAGTTCCCGCCTAGCCCCATCGGGACCTTCGCTATCTATGCGGATTACTTCACCAAGAGCCGCTATTCCTCGTCGACTTCGGACCCGCGCTATATCATCGGCGACTATGGTCTGCTTAACGGTCGTATCACGCTGTCGGACATTCCGGTCGGCTTCGGCAACTGGCAACTTGCCGTCTTCGGTCGCAACCTGACCGACAAGGTCTACTACGCCGATCACTTCAACGCCGGTGTTCCGAGCGCCTTCTTCGGCCAGCCGCGCACGTACGGCGTGGAGCTGTCCTTCAAATACTGACAGGGAAAGGGCCGCGATCATCCTCCCGATGGTCGCGGCCCTTTCGTGGCTGTGCTCCGTTAGGGGAACTGGCTGCAGGCGGGGCCGTCACGATCCCGCCTTTCGTGCGAAGCCTTGTTTGGATCAGGCAGCCTTGGCCGTAATCGGAGCGAGGCGACCGAGGCTGCCATTGGCCCAGCCCAATATCTCTTGCCCCCCGTTCGAACGCAGGTCGTAGACCTTGCCGACAAGCACGTCATGCGTGCCGAAAGGCAGGCATTCCCCTATCTCGCAGAACAGGTTGGCCGGCGCGCTATCGATATACCAGACTTTGCCGGAGCGCTGCCATTCGGGGCCGACAAATCGCCGGTCGCGGCCATGGTAGCTGGCAAAGGGCTCCAGTGCGGCGTGGTGCTCGCTTGCCAGCAGGTTCACACAGAAACGGCCGGCACGGATCATCGCGTCATGAGCGGAGCCCGAGCGGTTGATGGCTATCGCCATCGCGCAAGGTTCGAGCGAAACCGGCATCATGGCCGACATCGCAAGGCCCACGGGTTCCTCGGTCTGGGGATCGTAACTGGTCACGATGCCGACCGGTGCGGGAAGGTGCCTGAGGACCCGCTTCATCTGGTCTGCAAAGGCGGAGTTTTCTGTTTGCTGCATGACCGTGCCTCCTTTGATACGCAAAATCGGCAATCAAATGCGATTAAGGCAATGCTTGCACTGTATCATAGAGCATATCTAACGCAAATCGTCAATTGCGGGCGCGCAAGGTCGCGGGCTGGTTATCCCGCCAGTCAGGTGGAAAGGATCAGTCGGATTCGCCGGGCTTGGTGATCTTCGCCATTCGGGCGTTGTACTTGATCGTCTTGACCGCAATCGAAGTCTCGACGTGATGCACGCCTTCGATCGTGAGAATGCGGTCGGAGGCGGTCTCGACCAGCGTGTCAAGTTCCTCGAACAGGCCGAAGGCGGTAATGTTGAACTGACCCATGGTCAGCAGGACGGCATTGATCAGCGGAACCTGGGCGATGGCGTCGGCCACTTCGCGGACCCGGTCCACTTCCGCCTGGACGTTGATGAAGGCCAGGCGTGTCTTGCTGGCAATCTCGTATCCCGTGATGGCGGTGAAGGCGAGCAGTCCGTCCTGCTGCAGCCTTTTTATGCGACCGCGTACGGTGCCTTCGGTCACGCCAAGGTCGGTCGCGATCCGCCGGTTGGACACGCGCGCATCGCGGGCCAGAAGGCGGATCAGATCCTGGTCCAGTTCGTCGAGGACGATATCGCTCATGTTACTGGCCCTCTTCGATCGGGGCGACGTCGAACTGGTATTTCACCACGTCGACGACAACGGCCGGGGTCATCGAGCGGATGCCCCGAACTTTCGAGAGCGTATCGAACAGGAACGCATTGAGTTCGGAAAATTCCTTGAGTGCAACCAGCACGTCGATGTCGTAGCGGCCAGTGACGAGATGGACGGCGAAAATCTCCGGCAGCTCGGCAAGTTCATGGGCGACATCAGACGCACGGCGGCCATCGATTTCGATGGCAATCTTCATCAGGACGTTGAAGCCATGCGCCGAAAAGTCCGAGACGCCGACGACGCGCAACTGGTTGGCGTCTTCCATGCGCTTGATGCGCGTGGAAACCGTTGTGGCCGTAAGACCCAGCGTTTCAGCGATCTGCTGGTTGTTGGCACGTCCATTGAGACGCAGTTGCTCGACGATCGCGTGATCGGTAGCATCGAAACTGAACGACTGGCTCATATCCCCCGGGCGTACCTGATTTGCCTTACGCGCCGATGATTTGCGCGTCGCTGCCCCCTTCGTCAACCGTGGCACCGGCTTTTTCAGACTTTCCCGGTACGCGATGGGGCCAGGGCAATGCCTCGTGCGGGGGCGATGCGATCATCCATGGGTCAGTTCTCCCTGTTTTGCGCGGGCCGGTTCCAAGCCGCAGACTTGGGCCACGGCATCGGCGGCGCCGCGCATGGCGCCTTCGATGTAGCTGACGCCGGTGGCATCGCCGAAGACATGCACTTTCATGCCGGCGGCCTCGATCGCTTCCGCCAGCGAGGTATCGCCATGTGCGCCGCGCGCGACGATCACGTGCCCTGCGCGCACGGATCGGTTCTCGCCGGACGCATCTGTGAAGGTCACGTGATTCTTGGTGATGGCGATGTCGGATGCGCCGGCATGAAGCCCAACGCCATGTTCGGCAAGCTCGGCCAGCATACGCATGCGGCGCACCAGCATCAGGCCCTTGCCCATGCGCGGGGCCTCGTCGATGACGTGAACCTTGCGGCCGCGCTCGACTAGGAATTCAGCCAGTTCCAGCCCGACCAGCTCGCCGCCGATGATGGCGATCTCATCGGCCAGCGGCATCCAGGTCCGTGTGGCCTTGCGGACCAGCGACAGGTTCGCGCTCGCGCCGGTCGCTGCGCCGATCTTCGTTGCCATGCGCGAAAACAGCGAAGTCTTGCGCTTGAGTTCGCTGGTCGTCTCGCCCAGCATCATGTTGCGCATGTCGTCGCCCGAATAGACATGCTCCAGGTCGCTGCCCGGCAGGGGCGGCATATCGCGCACGGCGCCGGTCGCGACGAGCACCGTCTCGACGCCAAGGCCGGCCAGAAGCTCGGGGGTCGCCTCGGTGGAGAGGCGGACGTCGATACCGGCTTCGGCGACCTGACGGCGCAGCCAGTTGAGGATGCGCTCGTTGGGTTCATAGGCGAGCGAGGCGAAGCGCAGCGTTCCGCCAAGCCGATCCGATTTCTCGATCAGCGTTACCTTGCGCCCGCGCGCTGCCAGCCTGCGGGCTGCTTCCATGCCGCCCGGTCCGCCGCCGACGACGGCGATGCGTCCGGCTTGCGGGGCTTGCGGAGCTGCGCCAGCGGATTTGCGGCATCGCGATTCAAAGCCGAGGTCGGGGTTCACCGCGCATCGCACCACCTCGCCCATGTAGATCGCCGAGATGCAGGTGTAGCAGTAGATGCAGGGACGCACTTCGTCGGGAGCGCCCCGTGTCAGCTTGGCGGGCAGGTGTGGATCGGCCAGCAATTTGCGGCCCATCGCAATGAAGTCGAGCTCGCTCTTGCCGATGGCCCTGTCCGCGACTTCGGGTTCGACCCGGCCCGAGCCGATCACCGGAATCGATACGGCAGAGCGGATCTGCGCCGTTGCCTCCAGGTTCCATGCCTCTATCTGCGGGGTATGCGATTGCGAATGAAGTTTGCCGTTGCCCGTCTCATGGTAGGCGGTGACGGTGATCGCGTCGGCGCCGGCCCGTTCGACCAGTCTGGCAAGGTCCTTCGCAAGATCGATGGTGATGGCACCTTCCTTGCCGACCTCGCGGGAGTCGATCTTCATCCAGACGGGGAAGTCGGGGCCCACTTCGGCACGAACCGCGCGGATCACCTCGAGCGCCAAGCGCGCGCGGTTTTCGAGAGGACCGCCATACTCGTCTGTGCGCTTGTTCGAATAGGGCGAGATGAACGAAGACAGGAGGTAGCCGTGGCCACCGTGGATTTCGATGCCGTCGAATCCTGCCTGCCTGGCGCGGCGCGCTGCCTCGGCGAACTGCCGAACGACCAGGTCGATGTCGGATTTCTCAAGCACCTTGATCTGCGGGACCGGCAGGCCCTGCATGCCGGCCAGTTCCTCCATCAGGAAGTAGTCGGTGAAATTGCCTTTGGGATTGGGCGGAAATCCCGGTGCCCAGAGCGGTTCGCCATAAGCGAAAGCGGAATGGGCGGCGACGAGGCCGCCATGGTGGAGCTGCGCGGCGATCTTGGCCCCGTGCGTGTGCACGCGGCGGGTCAGCTCTTGCAGCCCGGGCAGGAAGCGGTCGTCGGATATGGCGGTCTGGTTGATCGACACTGCGCCGACCGGCCATGCCACCCCGGTAACGCCTGAAATGATCAGTCCAGCACCACCGCGCGCCTGTTCCTCGTGGTAGGCGATCAGGCGCTCGCCAACCGTTCCGTCCGGTTCCGACAGGCTAACGCCCATCGCCGTAACTGCGATCCGGTTGCGCAATGTCATCGAACCGATGCGGCCCTCCGACAGGAGATAAGGAAACTGGTTTGACGCCACGATACTTTTGCTCCGCCCTCTGGGCCTCTCCATACTGCGTCCGTTGCCGCAGCCTGCTTGAGATCGGTTCTAGCCGGAAATCAAATAAACGCAATAAACAAGCTTTATAGTAACGCAAAATGTGCATTATTGGCGTCAAAATACCTGAAAACGCGTACATCTGGGCGTGATGTCATCCGCCTTGAGTGTCAGGCGTGGAGAGAATCCGTGCCTGCGAGGCTGGTGGGCAAAGTCGTAACGCCTGTCGGCGTCGGGACAGGCATCTGGGCGCACACGATCAGCGTAAACTTGCGCGGGCATCTGCTGTACACCCGGGCAGCCGTGCCCGCCTTGCCTAGGGGCGGGGGAGGTTCGCGTGTCAGTACGTCTCCCGATGCCAGCCGGAGCGGCCATACTGCGCCATTTCCAAAAGTGGACTGAATGCCCCGGTGCGCCCTGTCGCCATTCGCTGGCTCAATGGTCAGATGCCCCACGTGAATGGCGGCGCGCTCTATCGCTAGCCCGTCAGGTGGGCGATGAGCGAGACGAGCTGGGCCTGACGATGAACGCCGGTCTTTGCGAAGACGCTACGCAACTGCACTTTCGCGGTATTGTGGGCAATCCCGATCAGTCTGGCCGCGTTGACGAGTGTCTCGCCGCCGGCCAGCACGGCGGCAAGGCGCGCTTCTGCCGGGGTAAGGCCGAAGAGGTCGCGCAGGACTTGCGGCGATGGCGGGCCGTCCTGCCCGGGGCGGGAAAGCAGCAAGGCGAGCGCGCCGCTTCCCGCGCCGACGGCAGGAACGTCGATCGGCCTTGCGGTTGCCACCAGATCGCCGTTTGCCGGCCGCTCGATCCGGAAGCGGATTGGGCCGTCGGCATAACTTTCGGCCAGCATGGCATCGATGCGTCGCGCATCGGCCTGTAGGTCGAAGGTGAGCCGTTCGCCGGAAAGGCGCAAGCCTTCGCCTTCTATCAGGAGTTTTTCGGCAAGGGCGTTCTGGCTGACGACCCGGCGTTCACGGTCGAGAACGATCAACGCGAGGCCCAATCCCTGCGTCGCGGAATGGAAGGCACCATGCTGGGCGCCGGCGAACTGCAGCTTTTCGAACAGGCCTGCGGCGATACGCAAATGGGGAACGATCGCCTGCAGGCGTTTGCGTTCTTCGGGCCGGAACTCGGCTTCGTCCTCCTGTCGGGTCACCCGGAATCGCGCTTCGAATCCGCGCGGGAAGCGCAGATCGACACCGATTACCTGCTCACTGTGCGCCTCGCGCATGTAGTCGCTGAAGACTGCGTAGGTTTCTTCGGGAAGACCGGCAAGAAATCCGCGATAGGTGAGCACTTCGCCTTCGGGCAGTCCGCGAAAGGGATCGTGGGCGAAGTAGGTCCGGATATAGTCCTCGCTGCGCTGGGGATCGGCGCCGGGCGTCACGAAAGTGCCTGGCATATCGTTGTCGGGCGTCGTGATGATGAGCGTTGCGAAGGCCGCATCCATCCAGTCGGCCAGCGCCTGGAGGAAGGCCTGCCAGGGGCGCTCGCCATCGATCCCGCCGTAAAGCGTGGCCAGCAGGGCCGACAGGGCAGCGGTATCGTCCTTCATGAGGTTTCGATACCGCGAGCGGGTCGGCTGAGCCAGCCCCGGTCCGCCCCGCCGCGACGATTTCCCTGCGATCAGCCCACTTCGGCCAGTTCTTGCGCCTTGCGCGCTTCCTGCGCCCGGAAATGCGGGATGACCTTGTCCCCGATATTGGTAATCGTCTTCATGATCGCCTCATGCGGGATGCCGCCCATCTGGAAGATAAAGAGGATTTCGTCGGCCCCGGCATCGATCAGGCGCTGGACGTAGCGAATGCAATCGTCCGGCGTTCCATAGGCGTCCTGCGCTACGGTGTAGTTCGAGAGATGCTCGTCACCGACGGGAATGGCTTCTTCGGACAGGTAGGCGACGGTCTGCTGCTTTTCCTGCTCGAGAATCGCTGCCTGCTCGTCGCCGCTGAGTTCCTCGTCGACAGTCGGTTTGGGGCCGCCCTGATACCAGTAAGCGATCGATTCGGCGAAGAAGCGCTGGCCTCGCAGGCCGATCCGGCGGGCCTCTTCGCGGTCGTCGAGCACGGTTGCGGCGCAAAGCGCGGCAAGATGTTCGGTGGGGCGGAACCCGACCTGGTCCTCGGCCTTGCGGTTGCGGAATGCCTCGCGGTAGATTGCGTTCTTCTTGGCGATTTCCTCCGGGCCGGAGAAGCCGAGGACGAGAGCGCCGATACCGCGGGCTCCGGCCGCGATCAGCGTGTTTTCGCGCGTGCAGGCCATGTACATCGGCGGGTGGGGATCCTGATAGGGCTTCGGATGGATCGGCCGCTTGGGGATCTGGATGTACTGGCCATCGTGCTCGATCTCATCCTGCACCATGATCCTAGGGATGAGGTACATCGATTCATCGATCATCGGCTGCAATTCGCCCAGGTCGTATCCGAAGGTGCCCGCTTCCTGCTGGGTTCCGCCCTTGCCAACGCCAAAATGCAGCCTTCCCTGAGACAGAATGTCTAGCGTCGCGATGCGCTCTGCCACCTTGACCGGGTGGTTCATGGCCGGGGGCAGGCAGACCACACCGTGCCCGACGTGGATGCGGCTCGTCGCGCCAGCGATGAAGGCGAGAACGGTTTCCGGCGCCGACATATGGGCGTACTGGGTCAGGGCAGTGTGTTCGACGCACCAGATGCAGTCGAAGTCCTTCTCTTCGGCGAGCTTGGCCTGTTCCACGATCTGGAGGAACACGGCCTGCTCGTTTTCGCGGCTGGTATCCACCATCTGTGCTTCGTAAATGATTGAGAATTTCATGTTCTGCAGCTCTCCCCGGCCGATGACACGGCGCGATTCCTTCTCTGATTCTTGCACGCTAACGGAGGGCGGGGCGGCTTTCATAACCCGATCGGGCTATCCGGCGCCCGAATGATCATATCGAGCTTAAGGAACGCAATGGAAATTCAATTTAGCCATTATTTGTTGTAATGCGTAATATGGTTGTTATTTGTCAGCGCAAATATCAATAAGCTGATTGAAATGAATTTTGGAGAGACCTGATGAACGATGTCGTTGCCGATCTGGCCGCGCGCCTCGCTGCTCTGGAGGACAAGGAGGCGATCCGCCTGCTCAAGTCCCGTTACCTGCGGGCCTGCGATCTCAAGGACGTCGAGACTGTACGAGACTGCTTCGATCCCGACGAAGTCGCGATCGCATATCAGGGCTTTCCCGTTTTTCACCGGCGCGACGATTTCGTCGAGGTTTTCCGGCAGATGGGATGCCAGCCGGGCGTGCACGATATCCATCATGCCACGAACTGGGAGATCGAAATTACTGGCCCCGATAAAGCCAGGGGCCTTTGGTCGCTGAACTTTCGCACGATCCTCGTTGGACTGCGACAGATCACACGGCTCGCCGTCGAGTACGAGGATGTCTACAGGCGCAAGGGCGAGCGCTGGTACATCGCCGAAACGGTCAGCAGGGTTACATCCGTCATTACCGAGGAAGTCGACGAAGCCGGTGCGATCAAGGTCGTCAGCTACGGCGAAATGCCTCAGGCCCCGGCCGAGCCCGGCTGACCGGCAGGCGGAGCCCGGAACGCCGGCTTCGGCATCAATCGGTCAGGGCAGGGTAATCGATGTAGCCGCGCTCTTCGCCGGTATAGAGGCGGGCGTAATCCGGCTTGGCGAGCGGCGCGTTCGTGCGCAGCCGTTCGACGAAATCGGGATTCGCGATGAAGGGGCGACCGAAGGAGATCGCCTCGGCCCGGCCGCTTTCCAGTAGTTCGCAGCCAGTGTCCAGCGTCAGCATGTTGTTGGCGATGACGGGGCCTGAGAAGTGCCCGCGCACGAAGGACAATGTGTCGAGCGTTTCCAGTTTCATGTCGACGACATGCAGGTAGGCGCAATGCAGCGGATCGATGGCATCGAGGAACGGGGCGAACGTGGCTGCCGGATCGGGATCGGTCATGCCGTTGTACGCATTGCCGGGCGAAATGCGCACGCCGACGCGGTCGGCCCCGATGGCAGCGGCGAGTGCCTCGACCACCATGGTCGGAAAGCGTGCGCGCCGCAGGGCATCGCCGCCATAGGCATCGTCGCGCCGGTTGCTGTTCGCATTGAGGAACTGGTTGATGAGGTATCCGCTCGAGCAGTGCAGTTCCACCCCATCGATGCCTGCCTCGCGCGCATTGCGCGCGGCCTGGGCGAACTGGGCGGCAACGCCGGGCAACTCTTCGGCATCCAGCGCGCGGGGCATGGCGCATTCGACTGGCACACCGTCCGGCCCGGGCACCCTGTCGGGACAGGGCAGGGCGCTGGGGGCGACGATATCGGCCTCGAAACCGCGGTTTTCAGGCACGACGACGCGGCCCACGTGCATGAGTTGCATGACGATGCGACCGCCCTCGGCATGGACGGCATCGGCCACCTTGCGCCACCCGTCGATCTGGGCATCGGAATGGATGCCGGGCGTGCGCCAGTATCCCTTGCCTTCCGGGCAGGGCTGGGTGCCTTCGGTGACGATCAGGCCTGCGCCGGCTCGCTGCCGGTAGTACTCGATCATCATCGGCCCGGGCGCATCGCCGGAACCGGCGCGGTCGCGGGTCATCGGAGACATGACGACGCGATTGGACAAGTCCAGGCTCCCTAGCGTTATAGGGGAAAAGATGGACCTCATAATCCGCATTCTCCATATCAAATACGTAATTGACGTTGATTTGCGTTACAGGTTAGACGAAGAAATGCGATATGCAAGAGGAGTGAGAGGATGATCGACTACGGCCTGGAGGGCAAGGTTGCCCTTGTGACCGGCGCGAGCGGTGGAATCGGCCGCGCAGCGGCACTGGCGTTCGCCCGTTCGGGAGCGAAGGTGCTGGTCTGCGACGTCAAGGACGAGGAAGGTCGCGAGACCGTCTCGATGATCGAGGCGGCAGGCGGCACGGCGATCTGGCAGCGTTGCGACGTCAGCAGCTCGTCCGAAATCAAGGCGATGGTGGGCCGGGCGGTCGATGCCTGGGGCCGTCTCGACTGCGCGTTCAACAATGCCGGCGTCAATCTCCTCGGTCGCGACGAGTTCGCGGACGAGAACTGGGACGTCGCGATCTCGATCAATCTGACGGGCGTCATGCGCTGCATTCGCGAGGAGGCCGAGGTGATGCTGCGCAATGGCGGGGGGGCGATCGTCAACACCTCGTCGATCAACGGCCTGGTCGGCAATCCCAATCAGCCCGGCTACGTCGCATCCAAGCACGGAGTCGTGGGACTGACGCGCCAGGCGGCGCTGAAGTGGGCTAAGGAGGGCATTCGCGTCAACGCGGTCTGTCCCGGCGTAATCGAAACGCCGATGACCGCTCCGATCGTATCCGATCCGCAGCTTCGTTCGCTGGTGGACTCGATGACGCCCATGGGCCGCTTCGGCAAGCCTGAGGAGATTGCCGAAGCGGTGGTTTGGCTCTGTTCGGATGCGGCCAGCTTCGTGACCGGCCATCCGATGGTGATCGATGGCGGTGCGATCGCATTCTGATCGCGTTCGGGAGGAAAAGACGCAGGGCGCCGGCCGTCAGGCCAGCGCCTCACGCAGCCGGGCACTGGCGCGGTCCAGATAGGGCAACGCATCGGGTACGGCCGAGAACATGGAGGCAAAGCCGTGGATCATGCCCGGCGCGATCTCGGCTTCCGTCGGCACCCCGGCCTCGGCAAGCCGCGCAGCATAGGCCATGCCTTCGTCGCGAAGCGGATCGAACTCCGCGGTGATCACTGTCGCCGGGGGCAGGCCAGCCAGATCCTCCGTCCGGTGGACGGTCGCCAGCGGGACATGTCCGGAGTTCCTCGGCCCCACGTAGTGATCCCAGAACCATTGCATCATCGCCGTCGACAGGAAGCCGCCGTTTTGGCCGTGCTCTGCATAGGACGATAGCGTGAAGTCATTGTCGGTGACCGGGTAGATCAGCAGTTGGTGCCGCAGGGGCGGGCCGCTCTCGTCGCGAGCGCGGATGGCAACGGCTGCGGCAAGGTTCCCCCCTGCGCTGTCTCCTGCGACCGCCAGCCTGGTGGTGTCGACGCCCAGAGCCTTCCCGTTCGCGGCGGCCCATGCGAGTGCATCGTAGCAATCGTCGAGGCCGGCCGGGAAGGGATGCTCCGGGGCAAGCCGATAGCCGACCGAAAGAACGGCCGATCCGCTCTCACGCGCAAGCTGGCGGCATAGCGCGTCGTGGGTGTCGAGGGTGCCGACAACCCATCCGCCGCCATGGTAGAACAAGGTCAATGCCACGTCGGCAGCCGTTCCCTCGGGTACATAGAGGCGCGCCGGGACGCTTCGTCCCTCCAACGCGAGATCGATGTCCTCGACCCGGGCAAGAGTCAGTCCCTCGGCATCGAACATCGGGTTGTCGTTGAGGGCGCGGACCTGCTCGGGAGTCGCTTCCGGGAAGGAGGGCATCTCCATTTCGGCCATTGCGCCGAGCAGGGCTTCGATCTGGGGATTGAGGGGCATGGTCCTGATTGTTCCTTCGGTCAGGCCGGTCAGGCGGATTGCACGGCGAACTGCGCTACGATGTCCCGCACCGCCGCAGCGATGTCATTGCGGGTATAGCCCAGGAGCGCGACTTCGTCCGCATCGGGCTCATAGGCAATCGTGTTCCCGCGTCCCTGCGGGATTGCCACGTCGGGCAGCAGCGGCAGTTCGGCATCACGCTCCTCCATCACCACCGTGCTGCCCACGGCATCGAAGAAGAGCTGGAAGTATTCGCGGAAGGTGAGGTTTTCGTCACCTACGAGATAGGCTTTGCCCGGCTCACCGCGTTCGAGTGCACCGGCGATGGCTTCGGAAAGCGAGCGGAACGACATGAAGTTGGTGCCGCCCGGCGGTGCGAAGTGCTCGATCGGGATCTGGCCCAGCGCCCACTGCACATAAGGTTCGAAGATCGCGCTGGGCAGGCCCGGCACGGTTCCGACCATGAATGGTGCATTGACGCTGATTACGTCGAATCCGGCGCAGCCCTGTGCTCGCGCGCCTTCGCAGGCGGCCTTGCGCGACTGGATATAGACATTGCCCGCCACCAGCTCCGGACTTGCCTGCGGATAGAAGCTGCCAAGCTGGATAGCGCGGGTGACACCTGCTTCGCGCGCGGCGGCGAAGAAAGCGGGGATGGACTCGGCATTGGCGTGCATGAAGTGGGCGGCAATGTCGCTTCCTTGCGGGATGTGGCGCGGGTCGTTGCCGGCTGCGAAGACGACCCAGTCGAAGCCACGCAGACGTTCGGGCGTGAAGTCGCCTGCAACATAGTCACCCTTGAGGAACGGCATGTCGGCCATGGGCGTGCCGATCGAAGGCGTATTGCGCCCGGCCACGGTTACCTGATGGCCGAGGCCCGCGAGGTGGATGGCGGCATGGCCGCCAAGGGCGCCGGTGCCGCCGACGACGAGGACTTTCTTGCTCATGATATGTTGGCTCCAATGGAGGGTCGGACCGCGATCCCTGTATCGGGACTGCGATGAAGCAGGTTGCTGCCATCGACGGTCGCGATGACAATGTTGAGGTGCTGCGCGATGTTCCAGGTCATGCAGGAAGCCCGCGCAATGGCGCCGGTTATGGGTGCAGTCTGTTCTGCCAGCGCGCCGTTCACGCCTGTTGCACCTTGACCGGGCGGGTCTCTTCCCAATCGATCACGAGGCGCCGGTGAGCGATGCGCCACAGCCCTTCTTCGTGCCGCCATCGGTCGATGTAGCGGATCGACCAGGACAGGATCACGTCGCCGTCCTGCAGCAGGTGGTCTGCGGTCGCGTAAGTTTCGCTGCGTGCTTCATGCCCTTCGAACTCGGCATGGACCTGATGGACGGTATGGCGGGTCGTGCGAAACATGCGCGAGAGCAGGTCGAGCGATCCGAGGTTCGTATCGAGTCCTTCCGAGCGAAAACCGGGCCCTTCAATGACGCAGTCTTGTGTCAGCACGGCGCGCCACAGGTTCTTGTCTCGCCGGTCGGCGCCAAGGGCATAAGTTTCGCAGGCGTGCCGCAGCGCAGCCACTTCGGCGATCTCGATTGCCGTCATGAAGGGATCCTTATGCCGTTGCCCGAGACGATGGGAACAACGGTCCATTCACCGTCCTGCGTGCGCGTCCATCCCGATGCGGCCAGCGCGCCACCGTCGACATGGATGGCGGTGCCCGTAACCCAGCTGGCAAGCGGACTGGCGAGGTAGAGCGCAGCCCCGGCGCAGTCTTGCGGGCGGCCAAGCCGGCCAAGCGGTATCCATTTGTCCTCATGCACGCGATTTTCCGCAGGGATCATGTAGTCCAGCGGAACCTGTCGGGTGTCGGTCGTTTCCGGCGCTATGTCGTTGACCCGGATGCCTTCGGGACCGAGCTCAAGGGCAAGGCTCTTGGTAAACCCGGCGATGCCTGCCTTGGCGGCGGCATAGACCGAGCAGCCCGGAATGCCGCGATAGGCTTCAATCGAGGTGACGTTGATGATTGCACTGCCCGGCGCCGATCTGCGTAACAGCGGCAGCATGGCAGACGTCATCCGCAGCAGTTGGCCGAGATTGACGTCGAGTACCTCGCCCGCTTCTGCGGACGACAGCATGGCAAAGGGGCGAGGATGCACGAAGTGGCCGACGTTGTTGACGAGGACATCGAGCTTGCCGCTGACCTGGGCAACCCGTTCGGCTCCAATCGCCGGAAATTCCGGTGCGCAGACATCGCCCTTCAGAACATGCATTCCCGCCGTTTCGAGGTCGGCGCAGAGATCCCCGTCGATTTCGGCTGCAAAGACCTGGGCGCCGCAGGCGTGGAAGGCGTCGGCAATGGCTCTGCCGATTCCCGATCCGGCGCCGGTTACAAGGACGCTCTTTTCGCTGAAATCGAAGGCAATGCCGCGCGTGATGGGGGGATCGGATGGCACGATTTCTCCTCTTCCATTTTCTTCTTTGTTACGAATAGTGATGATTGATCGATATGAAGTCAATCAAATGCGCAAAAATATATTGCCGTTGTGACGACTTCACGCATAAAGGGTGAAAAAGGGAGAATCCAATGAACAGGCTTGAAGGAAAGGTCGCGCTCGTGACCGGCGGATCGCGCGGCATCGGCGAGGGAATCGTTCGCCGCTTCGTCGAGGAAGGCGCGCGGGTGATGCTCACCGATGTACTTGTCGACGAAGGCGAGGCCCTGGCTTCGCAGTTGGGCGATGCCGCCCGCTTCCTGCGGCATGACGTTACCTCGCGCACGGATTGGAACGATGTGATCGCCGGAACCGAAGAGGCCTTTGGCCGCATCGACGTGCTGGTCAACAATGCCGGCGTGATCGTCTTCAAGGCCTTCGAGGATCTGAGTGAGGCCGAGATCGACAGGCTGATCGACATCAACCTGAAGGGTGTCATCAATGGCTGCCAGGCCGTGGTGCCCGCGCTTGAGCGCGCCGGTGGCGGCGCGATCGTCAACATGAGCAGCGCCGACGGCATTTCGGGGGCGAACGGGGTTACCGTCTATTGCGCGACCAAGTTCGCCGTGCGCGGCTTGACGAAGGCGCTCGCGATGGAGCTGGGGCCGCGCAAGATCCGGGTCAATTCGATCCACCCCGGCGGCATCTATACACCGCTCGCCAATCCGATGAATGCACCGAAGGCGGAATACGACAAGGGGTTCTGGATCTACCCGGCGCAATGTGCCGGGGAGCCCAGCGATATCGGAGCCGCGGCGGCCTATCTAGCGTCCGAAGATGCACGCTATTGCATGGGGACCGAGCTGTCGGTCGACGGGGGCCTCAATGCGGGCCATTACTACATGGGAATGCCCGGATCGCCCACACCTCCGCAGGGATGATGTCCTGAAGCGAAGCGGGGGGCGGGAGCCGGCCCGACCGGCCATTCTCCCGGACCCCGCTTTCACGCCTCGGGCGTTCAGTAGATCGCCGCCGGGTTCTTCTCCCTCGGGCACCCAAGGGTATCGCGGAACGAGACGCGCTCGTTGCCCCGGTCGGTGATGCCCAGTTCCTTGGCGATTTCGGCGACGATCAGGGTCCGGCCCGAGAGATCGTCGCGGTTTGCCGCGCGGTCGATTGCATCGAGGACATGGGCGGAAAACTCAGGGTTCTCGGCCATGGCGATGAGCTGCTCGTACTGCTCGGGATGGGTCTTGGCCGAGATCTGCGCGCGCTCGGTCATCTGCATGCCAAGCCACAGCGATACCGCGATCACGCCCGATCCGCGCAAGTCATGTTCCATGTCGTGGGCAAGCTTGTCCAGACCGGCCTTCTGCGCCCCATAGGCTGGGCCGTGCATGTAGCATGTGGCACCGAATGAGCTGGTCATGGCGATGCAGCCCGATCCTTGCGGTACCATCATGCGCGCGGCGTGCCAGCTTGCGACGTAGGCGCTGCGCAGCCCGACATCGAGGATCTTCTGGGCGTCGAGTTCCTTTTCCCAGAAGGGCATCTTCTCGATCAGCTGGTGGTGCATGTAGGCGGCATTGTTGACCAGCACGTCGAGCGTGCCGGCATTCTCATCGGCGATCTGTTCGAACAACCGGGCGACCTGCGCATCGTCGGCATGGTCGCAGACGACAGGCACGCCTTCTCCGCCCAGTTCGTCGATCCTGGCCGCCGTTTCGGACACGGTTCCGGGCAGGACGCTGCCGTCCCAGCCCTTGGCATTGCCCGGCGTCACCGTACGGCCGGTGACATAGACCCTGTAACCCAATTCACCCAGGCCGCGGGCAATACCCGCCCCTGCACCCCGGCTGGCGCCGGTAACCAGTGCAATCCTGCGATCTGCCATCAGGCAACTCCCTTTCTTCTCATGTCATTGGCAGCGCCGGTGGCGAATGCCGAGCGCTGGCGAAATTCCCGGGGCGAAAGGCCGGTAGCCCGCCTGAATGCCCGCGAGAAACTGTTGGCGTGGTCGAAGCCACATTGCCTGGCCACTTGCTTTACCGGCAGTTCCGGCTCGGCGAGCAGATGCTTGGCCTGTTCGACCCGACAGGCATCGATATAGGCCGAAACGGACTTGCCGGTGAGGGCGAGGAACTGGCGATGCAGATGGCGCGGGCTGATACCGCACAAGTCGGCCAGCTCCCCCACCGCGGGCAGCGTCCTGCCATTCTCGATGCGCTCGCGGATACGGCGAAATTGCCATGCGGCCAGTCGGTTGCACGCCTCGGCTTCAGCGCCGCGGTCGAACATGCGCCGCACTTCGATGCTGACGAGTGCGAAGAGCGACTGCAGGGCTGCCGCAGATCGGTCGATCGGGTTGGTCAGTTCGCGGTGCGCCAGCCTCAGCAGGCCGCGCAGGGCCTCGCTGCGGATGTTGAGCAGGCCCTGCAGAAAGCCCAACGACAGCACTCCGTCGCCCATGATCGCACCTGTCTCCGTCTGGTCGAAGACGAAACGCACGACACGGATCAGGCGTCCGTCGCAGCGGCCGGCGATCTTCACGCCGGGGCAACGCACGACAAGGGTGCCCATGAAGCAGTGCTTGTCCGGTGCGATGTCCGGAAACCATGCCGATGCATCGGTCGCAAAGGGCGGGAGGGACATTTCCACCCTGAGGCTGCGTTCGCTGCGCTCGAATTCGACGAAGTCCGGCCATTGCCATTCGACAAGCTCGACACGCCCGCCGTCAAGCGCGCACGATTCGATTACCCGGGTCGAAAACTCCATGAACGCCTCCGCTGGTTCTCAATCCCGTTCGCCGAAATCGAACTGGCTGGTGGGGATGACGTCGATCCGGGTGAAGTCGATGAAGGCTTCGCAGCTTGCTGTCATCGCCTGCGCATTGCGCTTGAACTTCGCTTCATCATCCCCCGCATCGAAGAAGACGCGGGGATCATTCATCGCCTCGCGCGGGAAGCACTCTTCGACAAAGGCGTCATAGGCTGGCGCGTCCTCGGTCAACGGGCGAACGATCAGGTTCTGAATGTATTCGAAGTTTGCCTGGGTCTCGATCGCGACGCGGGTGTGATGGCTGTGCCAGTGCGCAATCGCGGCGCTGCGGCCCATGTCGGGAAGGAAGGAGATGAAGCTGGCCTGGCTCCATCCACAGGTCCGTTCGCCCGGCTGCGAAATATGATCGGTGTTCGCGATGATCTCCGACTCACAGACCAGCCACAGTGCGAAGCGGGCACAATGCGCATTGAGCGCGGCGTCCACGGCTTGCCGGAACCGTGCATTGGACGAAGGCATCCAGAACTGGACGACGGCATCCTGCTGTGGCCGCTGCCAGCGCTGTACCAGCGGATCGGCCGTGGCGATTGTCTCGTCGCGGATGTTCAGACGGATCTTGCGTGCGCCTGCAGCCTCAAGCGCTGCGGGGAGGGTGGCGAGCAGCCTGTCCCCGAAGCTTGCGCGGCTCTCCTCTTCCGGCGACCAGAGAGCGCCAATGACCTTTTCCATTGCCCCTCTCCTCAGTCGAAATTCGCCTGTCCGCCATCGAGCGGCACCGTTGCCCCGGTAAGGTAGCCCATGTCCGGTCCGCACAGGGCGACGATGGCGCGGCCGATGTCCTCTTCCAGCCTGCCGATCCTGCCGAGGGGGATCGTCTTGAAGAACGCTTCTGCTTCTGTGGGATTGTTCTCGATCCAACCCTTGAGGCCGGGCGATTCCGCATGGGGCGCAATCGTGAGAACGCGAATTCCGGCACGGCCCCATTCCGATGCCGCCGCCCGCGTGAGTGCGCGCGTCGCCTGCTTTACCGCTCCGTAGGCCCCGTAGAAGGCCATGTCCCAACGGATGCCTGCAGACGATGCAAAGTTGAAGATCGTGCCTCCGCCGCGTGTGGCCATGATCGGCTTGACCAGCTTCATCAGTCTCAGGCTCGCCAGCGGACCGGACAGGAAGCCGTTCAGGAACGCCTCGTCGGTCACGTCCTCGAGCAGGCCGAGGGGGACTTCCTGGGCATTGTTGACGAGCACGTCGATACCGCCGAACGCCTGTGTCGCTGCATCGACCACTGCTTTCAGGTCATCGGCGTTCTTGACGTCGCAGACAAGCGGGATCGCCCGGCCACCGCGTTGTGCGACAAGTCTTGCGGTCGCTTCCACCTTGGCGAGAGTGCGACCGGTGGCTACGATATCGGCGCCCGCCGATGCCATGGCCAATGCAATGCCCTGGCCTACGCCCTGACCCGCACCGGTGATCAGCGCAACTTTGCCGTTCAAGTCTGTCATGTCCTCTCCCGATGGCAGAATCACCATTGGCCTTGTTCGTAGAAAATTTCGATGTATGTTACGCATCAAATCGATCATGTGGCAACCATTGCCTTTATATGCGTCGAACAAATGCGGGAGAGCAAAGCAATCATGGAAAATTCAATGCGCCTGTCAGGTTGGAGCGCGGCATGAGCGTTGCAGTCGTTACCGGGGCCGCCGGCGGAATCGGTGCTGGCCTGGCGCGCGAAGCCGTGCGCCGTGGGATGAAAGTGGTCCTGGCAGATCGCGACGCTGCCATGCTCGATCAGGTTGCCGCGCCCCTTGGCGAACGCGCGCTGGCGGTAGCGACCGACGTTACCGATCCTGCTGCAGTGGAATCCCTGGCCGATGCCGCTTGGGACAGGTTCGGCAGTGTCGACCTGCTTTTCAACAACGCAGGCGTACTGGTGACCGGCACGACCTGGGAAATCCCCAAGGCGTCATGGGAGAAAGCCTGGGCAGTCAACGTGGAAGGTGTGCTCAATTGCCTGCGCACTTTCGTGCCCCGCATGCTGGCGGCCGGTACGCCCTCGCGCATCGTCAATACCGCCTCTGTAGGCGGCTTCCTGCCTTCGCCTATGATGTCTCCCTATTCTGCCACCAAGTTCGCGGTCGTCGCCCTGACGGAAAGCCTGCACGGCGAATTGCAGGCGATGGATGCGCCGATCGCTGTGTCGCTGTTGGCACCGGGGCCAGTGAAATCGGGCATATTCCGCGAGACGCCGCCCGAAAGCGCCAGGGGCTTTCACTCGACGATGACCGGAATGTTGGAAGAAAACGGACTGACCGGCGATGAATTCGCTCCGCTTGTGCTCGACGCGGTGGCGCGTGGGGAGTACTGGATAATTCCGCAGCCGATGACTTTCGACGACGGATTTGCTGCCCGCAATGCGCAGATCACCGCGCGTCAGACCCCGCAGTTCCAGCTTCTCAGGGACGAATGATGCACGCGACTGTCAGCCAACAGGATTCCCAGGACATGGCCGCGCCCCACCTGTCGTGGGACAAGGAAGTCGACGTCCTTGTGGTCGGTTCCGGTGCGGGTGGAATGATGAGCGCGCTGGTCGCCGCCAGTAACCGCGCCGAAGCTTTGGTTATCGAGAAGGCGGCCCAATGGGGCGGTACTTCCGCGACCTCGGGCGGCGGTATCTGGATTCCGGGAAGCGATCAGGCCAAGGCGGCGGGTTTCGAGGACAACCTTGACGATGCCTTTACTTATGTGCGCGGCCTTTCGGCGGACAACGTGCCCGATGCCAATATCCGAGCTTATGTCGACAATGCTGCGGCAATGTTGCGCTGGCTGACCGCGAATACCGAGGTCGAGTACGTCGCCCAGCCTTATCCCGATTATCACGCTGAAAATCCCGGTGGTTCGGCGCAGGGCTTCCGCACGCACCTCCCGCTTGAATTCGACGGGAGAAAGCTGGGCAGGGATGTGAAGACCCAGCGCTTCCCTTCGCCGGCGGCAAGCCTGTTCGGCTACCTGCAATGGTCGTTCGCCGAGACCTACCTGCTCCTGTATCGGACAAAGGGATGGGCCAGCGGCCTCGCCAAAAGTATGGCCCGATACTGGTTCGACTGGCCATTCCGGTTCACGAGCCGCAAGGATCGCCGCCTTACTCTCGGCAATGCCCTGACCGGTGCGCTGCGCGCGGCGCTCAATGACAAGGGCGTGCCGGTCTGGCTCGAAACGCCGATGCGGGAAGTCGTGCGGCGGGATGGCGTGGTCGTGGGCGTGGTGGTCGAAAGGAACGGCAAGCCCTATCGTATTCGCGCGCGCAAAGGCGTGGTCCTTGCCGCGGGCGGCTTCGACAAGAACCAGGACATGCGTGACGCGAACGCACCGCTCTATCCCGCTGCGCGGTATTCGGGTGGCGTTACCAGCAATACGGGCGATGCGATCCGGGCAGGTGCCGAGATCGGCGCGGGCACGATGAACCTGCAGTCGGCCTGGGCTGCCCCGGTGTTCTACGTCCCCGGTGAAGACCGTGGCCGCCTCTGCACGATCGAGCGCGCATTGCCCGGCTGCATCATGGTCAACCGGTCGGGCGAACGCTATCTCAACGAAGCGGCATCCTATCACATCGTTGGCCAGCAGATGGCAGCGCGCCAGCGCGATCACGGCGATGCTTCGCCGAGTTGGATGATCTTCGATTACCGCTATCGCCATCTTTATCCGATGGGGCCGGTACTGCCTCTCATGCCGGACTGGATGCACAAGGGCGCCGTCAGGTCTATCCTGAAGAAAGCATCGACGATAGAGGCGCTTGCTGGCAAGATGGGTGTCGATCCGGGCAAGCTTTCGGCGACGGTCGCCCGTTTCAACGCAGACGCGGCAAAGGGCGTGGACAGTGCGTTCCATCGTGGCGAACCGGCCTACGACAGGATGTACGGCGATCCGCGCAATCAGCCCAATCCCTGCCTTCGTCCGCTGAGTGAGGCGCCGTTCTACGCGCTGCCGATCTATCCCGGCGATATCGGTACGAACGGCGGTCTGCAGACCAATGCCAAGGGGCAAGTCGTCGACCAGGAAGGCACCGCCATTCCGGGACTTTACGCGGTGGGCAACAACGCGGCCTCGGCCATGGGCGAAAGTTACCCCGGGGCGGGCGTGACTCTCGGTCCGGCGCTGACTTTCGGCTATATCGCTGCGCGTGACATGACCGGCGCGAACGATTGACCGCGGCGCGCGCACCCTTTGAACGAAGCCGCGCCTAACCTTCGGCGAATTCGGTGGCTGAATCGATGACCCCGGAGGTGTCGAAGGGGCGCATGGCGCACATCATCGTGAACCAGCGGCGCGGGCGCAGGCTGTTTTCGCGGTCGCGGTCCCCGAGCGCCTGGGCCTCGCGGCGCAGGCGCTCGAACATTTCGGCCAACTGCCCGGCGCCCGCGTCGGAGAGCTTGAGCAGTTCGGAAGTGTAGGTCGAATCCGGCGCACCGAAGTCCATCGTCATGAACTGGACCTTGAGATATTTCTCGAAGAGTTCGCGCATCGGCAGCTTGCGGAAGATCAGGTTGCGGTCGACCAGCGGGCGCACGCGATTACCGCGCAACCGGTCGATCAGGGCAAGCCGTTCGAGCTTGGCGAGAGCCGGATCCAGCAGCGATGGGGACAGTTCGAAATCTTCTGCCAGCTCCTGTGGACTGGCTCCGGCCAGGATCGTCATGAAAAGGAATGACAGAAATACATCCGCGGAAAGGGCGCGTTCCTGAGCGAGGGTGAGTTCACGCTTCATTCCAGAGCGCGCCTGTTCGGCTTCGCGGGCCAGCTCGGAGATCGACATTCCGCAAAGTTCCGCAAGCGTTTCCAGGCGCTTGAGTGTCAATCCCTTGCCCACCAGCCAGCGCTTGGCGGTTGCTTCTCCGATGCCTAGGGCCTCGGCAAGGCGGGGGGCTGTCCAGCCATCGTGGCGCAAGTGTCTGCGCAACACGCCGAGCATGGCTTCCGTTACTGAATCGTATCGCATAACGATACGAATAGGCGCAGAAATCGATCCGGCTGGCAAGGCGTTTCTTCGCGAGAATCAGCGGCTCACCTATGATCGTATTCGCGACAGATCCACTCGGCTCGAACACAGGCCGAATACACGAATCGTCGGGAAAAGAAACATTCGGGAGAGAGCGTCAATGGAAGACATGCTGATCAGGAATGGTACCGTGGTAGACGGCACGGGCGCACCGGCCTTCGCAGCGGATGTCCGCGTGTGCGATGGCAGGATTGCCGAAGTCGGACCGAACCTCGAAGCGCGGGGCGAGCGCGTCGTCGATGCTTCGGGGTGCTACGTGACGCCCGGTTTCATCGAAAGCCATACCCATTACGACGGCACCATGTGGTGGCAGCCCGATCTCGATCCCCTGCCGGGCTATGGCGCGACCACCATGATCCTTGGCAATTGCGGATTTTCAACCGCACCGCTCCATCGTTACATGCCGGCACAGAAGCAAATGATCGGCATCTTCTCCTTCTTCGAGGACATTCCCGAAGGGCCATTCCTGCAGAAGCTGCCGTGGGACTGGAACACCTGGTCGGAGTATCGCGCATCGGTCGAACGCAACGTGAAGGTCCCGCTCAATTACGCGGCCTATGTCGGTCATATCGCCATTCGCCTTGCCGCGATGGGTGTGGAGGCATGGGATCGCGAGGCCACACCCGAAGAGATCGCGCGCATGTGCGAACTGCTCGACGATGCGCTGGCGGCAGGGGCGCTTGGGATGTCGGACAACCTGCATGACCATGACGGGCAGGACCGTCCAGTCCCCACGCTCAAGGCCAATGATGCGGAGTTCGCGGCGTTATTCGATGTCATGGAGAGATACCCGAACTCCTGTTACCAGGTGATCGTCGATACTTTCATGCGCATGACCGGGCCGGCTGACCTAGAAAGGCTTGCCGGTCTGCTGGGAGGTCGCAAGATCCGGGTGCAGATCGCCGGGGCCGTGCCGACGCTGGAGTTCCAGAAGGGCATCCTGCCGGCCATGCAGGAATCCCTGCGCAAGATGCGCGAGGCGGACGTCGACGTATGGCCGGGCTTTGCCCATGTTTCGCCGACCAATGTCCTTTCGATCACCAAGTCCCTGATCTTCGCCCAATCGAATGATTTCGTCTGGCATGAGGTCGTGCTGGCGGATGACCACGCCGAGAAGGCCCGGCTGTTGGCCGATCCCGAATGGCGCGCCCGCGCGCGGGAAAGCTGGGACACGAAGGCCTGGGATCACTCGCCGCTCAAGAACCCCCAGGAACTGCATCTCATCGATAGCGAGAACGGTGCAGGGCCGCTCAACATGACCTTGAAGGAATATGCGGAATCGCTTGGGCTGCACCGCTCGGATGCCATGGCGGACTGGATTCTCGAGAACGGCACCCGTTCGACCGTGCATATGGCGCCATTCCCCAAGGACGAGGCCCTGACGATCGAGCTGATGCGCGATCCCAAGACAGTGGGCAACATTTCGGACGCCGGTGCGCACCTGCAGATGCTGTGCGGGGGCGGCGAAAATGCGCTGCTGCTGACCCAGTACGTGCGCGATGAAGGAAGTCTTTCGATCGAGGAGGCCGTGCATGTCATGACCGGCAAACTTGCGGGCCATTTCAATCTTGCCGATCGCGGCGTCATTGCGCCCGGCAAGCGAGCGGACGTCGCGGTCTTCAATCTTGATGAGATCGCGCGACAGGAAATGGAGAAGGCCAATGACGTGCCCGACGGTCGCGGCGGTACGACCTGGCGCTTCACCCGCAAGCCGATGCCGACGCGCCTGACCCTCGTGAACGGCGTTCCGACTTTCGAGAACGGCGCCTACACCGGGGCCAAGCCTGGCGAGTTCCTCTCTCCGGCGATCGCTCCCAGCGATGGTCTGGCCGTAGCCGCCGAGTGATTGTGTGATTCCATAAAGTCAATTTCAAACCGGTGGGCAGCGCTTCCTCAAGAGAGGCGCGCCTACTTATCCTGGAGAGGAATTCAACAATGACCGAAGCCAAGATCGGTGACGCGGATCGCGCCTATTTCAACGGCGCGATCCGACAGGTCGCTACGGAAAGCTCCGTGCTCGTCAGTTCGAGCCGCTACCTCAACCATGGGGGACTGCGCGAGTTGATCGCGCAGGAAATGCTGCGCCGCAACGGCGCGGATCTGCCCAATACCGCCTATATTCCGGAGGTGGCGCAGATCTTTCACGATCTTGAGGACATGCCCCGGATCATGGAACTTTTCGAAATGGAGAAAGCGCGACTTCCCGAATTTCGCAAGTGGCTCGAGGGCCGCAGCCTGGCAAATTTTACCATCGCCGAGCTCGAAGGGTGTGCCTCGGGGACCTTGGGAGAGGCGATCCGCGAATTCATGGTGAATTCGGGCTATCAGCTCGACCTGTTCTTCCAGGAGGTCCAGGTGGTGAACGACTTCACCTACTACCTGCGCCAGACGGCGCTGACCCACGATATCGAACACATGGTGACCGGCTTTGGCCCCAACCACGGGGGTGAACTGGCGTTGTTGAGTGCTAACATGCATGCCAAGGCGCGCTATTTTCATCCCGAGCTTGCGGCCTTTTTCTCCCGCATCGCCTTCTACCTGAAAGCCAAGACGGTGATGAAGGACGGCTTGCACTATCCCGAGGCGATGGTCGTCCATCTCGAGGCGGAATTCCGCGGTGCGCAGCAGGGCCGGAACTGGAAGTTCCCGCTGATGCTGGTCGATTGGCGCGCCTACACGGATTGGCCGATTTCCGCGATCCGCGAGGAATTCGGGATCGCTCCGGCCGAGGAAGGGCTCTGGCTGGAAACGAACCGTCTGTGCAACGAGGATGACCCCAACTACGGCGTCCCTGTCACGGAAGCGGCCGAATAGCGAGATGCGCAGCGCGGCGTTGCAGCAGCGTCGCTTACGCTTGATCTTCACGATACGGAGCAGCCGCGAGCGATACGCCAATCGCTCGCGGTTCCGGCGCCGAGGCATGCGCCATCACGGGCACGCCTCGTAGCGGCCCGGTCGTTCCCGTCGCGCTGGGTCGCAACGGGGGGCGCGGGGCCGTGTGTTCGAACCGGATCCAAAGACGATCCGAAGGGGAGAGGGTCGATCTTCGATCATCCGATACAAAATCATCAAACTTGGGAGGTGCATGCATGAAGGGTTTTGACTTCGCGTATTTCGTGGGCTGTTCCGCAATCGCTGTTGCGGCTGCAGGCCTTGCCGCGCCAGCCGAGGCGCAGGCTATTCCCGGGGCAGAAGGCACGGAGCAGGTCGGCGACATTCCTGTCAGGGGTATCCGGGAGATTATCGTAACCGCACAGAAGCGCTCTGAAAATCTCCAAAACGTACCCGTGGCGGTCACGGCGATCACCGCCGACCAGATCCGCAATTCCCGGATCGAGAATATCGCAGACCTGCGTTCTGTCGCGCCAAATCTCTATGTCGTTACGCAGGCCGGCGGCAATGGCATTCCCACAACGACGATGCGCGGACAGGTGTCAGGTGCGGCTTCCAATCCGACCATCGACAACGGCATTTCCTACTATATCGACGGGGTCTATCTCGGGGCGCTGAGCGGGATCATCTTCGATGTTGCCGATATCGAACGGATCGAAGTCATTCGCGGTCCGGCCGGAACTCTCTTCGGCACGAACTCGACGGGAGGCGCGGTAAACTACATCACTTCGGGGCCGAAGGGCCAGTTCGCAATCCGGCAGGATGCCAGCTATGCGCGCTTTGGGTCGTGGCGCAGCAAGACCCGGGTCGACCTGCCCGAATGGAACGGCCTCAGCGCCTCGGTCAGCTACCTGCACAACGAGCGAGGCAGCAATGTACGCAATTTCGATCGGATCACACTCGACTACAGCAACGAGACTTCGGGCAAGGTCGGAGCGCTGACTTCGGCCAAGCATCTCGATGAAAGCCTGACGGACGCCGTTCATGCCGCCTTGCGGTGGGAGCCTCTGGACGACCTGACCATCGACTACAAGTTCGACTGGTCGCGTCAGAAGTCCTCGCCTGCTCCTGTCTACCTGTTGGGCTTTCCCGATACGCCCGGGGGAATCGCCGCCTATCAGCTCGTCGCCTCGCAGATCTTCTTTGCCGGTCCCGCGATCGACGACTACGTACAGACCGAGCGTGGCCGCATCGCCTATAACGACACGACGACGCGCAACGTTACGAAGACGAATAGCCACCTCGTCGTTGCCAGTTATCGCGCGAACGACAACTTTTCGATCAAGAACACCACGAGCTGGCGTTCGCTGGAGCGCAATGCCTTCACCTCGAACCTCGATGGTGCGGGAACGGTTCAGGTTCCGATTGCCTTCGCAGGCGACGGCACGCCGATCGCGTTTGCTCCCATGGCCCTGCTCTCGGTGCGGTGCTGCAACCAGCTGCGCCAGTTCAGCAACGAATTGCAGTTCAATCTCGATACCGATCCGCTTACCGCCACGGCCGGACTGTTCTACTACAATCGACGGACGCCGCCCGGCACCAATCCCTTCGGCCTTCCTGTAGTCGATACCTTCCAGGTATTTCCGGGGAACAGCCATCCCGGCGCCCCGATCGGTAGTTTCGACCGCAGTTTCTACTACAAGGTGCGCCAGGTCGCCGGTTATGGTCAGGTTACCTATCACCTGAACGATGCCGTCGATGTGACGGGCGGCGTTCGCTACACGCAGGACGACAAGACCTTCTTCGATACCTCCGCTGGGGAACCCGGAGAGACGTACAGCTATTCGAAGGGCAATTTCAGCTACCTGGCAAACGTGACGTACAAGCCGAGCCCAGACCTGCTGCTTTATGCAAAGTACGTCACCAGCTTCATTGCGGGGGGCAATTCGGCTGGGCCCCTGGCGGTGGACAGCACCACCGGCAACGTCTTCCAGGGTTCGGCAATCCCCTACCAGGAAGAGCGCGCCTATTCCTGGGAAGGCGGGGTCAAGGCCGAATGGTTCGACCGACGCCTGCGGACGAACCTGGCGCTTTTCCACGTGCGCTATACCAATCTGCAGACCCCGATATTTGCCTCTTCGGGTTGCATCACCTCGCCCGGCGGGCTTTGCGAGCCGATCGTCTCTTCGCAGTTCACCACGAACTTCGGCAAGGCGCGAGCCTATGGTCTCGAATTTGAGATCACAGCTGCACCCATCGATAACCTGACGCTGGTCGCCGGGGGCAGCTATACCGATTTCAAGTATCTCCAGATCGATCCACTGGTCCTGGCCAGCGGCGGGGTAACGCGGGTGGAAGACTACCCGGTATCGATGCGTCCGAAGGTTCTGACCAACGTGTCGGCGGAATATGTCGTGCCGCTGGATGGGGACGCCCGGCTCTCGATGCGGGTCGAGGGGGCCTTTCGCTCGAAGATCGTCGTCGGCGCCAGTCGTTTCGGCAATGCGGGGTTCGCCGCCGCAGGGATCGACTATGACAACGAATATCTGAATGTAATGAACACGCAGAACGCGCTGCTTACCCTCAATGCGCGGGTTTCCGTGATGGATGTCCCGCTGGGTAGGGCGAATGCCACGGTCTCCGTGTGGGGCCGCAACCTGACAAACAGGCAACAGCTCAACTTCGTGGCGACCACCGGCGTGACGGCCGCTGGGCTGTTCGATAATCCGGTGACTTACGGCGTCGACCTGTCGATCGCGCTCTGATCAGGCAGAAGCCCCGCCTTTCCGAGAAGGAAGGCGGGGCCTTTCGATGGCCCGAGGCGGGCCCCCGATCAGGTTCAGTAAGAAATGCCCAGCGTGATGCCGTAGGTGCGCGGTTCGGCGTAGAAGCCGCCTGCATAACCGAGTTGGCCGAAGTCCACGCCGCGCACGAAGTCCTTCGCGTTGGTGAGGTTCTTCGCCCAGATCTTGAGGCTTCCCTCCATGCCGCCCAGCGGCATCTTGTCGATGCCGATCTGTGCATCGATCAGATCGCGGTTGTCGCCCTTGATCTGCTCGTTGAACGGGGAAGAGGTGGCGCTGGTGAAGCTGTACTTGCCGTCTTCGTGCGTATAGCCGATGCGCCCGCGCAGGACCGAATTGCCCCAGTTAAGCGGGAACTGGGCGTTGAGGGCGAGGTTGGCTGTCAGCGGTGAGGTATAGCCCGGCGTGACGATCGAGGCGATGTTCACCGGCGGAGCGCCAGGCGTGGTCGACTGGCCGGCAAGGAATTCCTTGTACTTGATGTCGACGTAGCCGAGGCTTCCTTCGAGCGAGAAGTTGTCGGTCAGGATCGCCTGGGTTTCGACTTCGAAGCCGTTGTAGATGACCTTGCCCGCGTTGCCGATCCGCGTCGCGAACGTGCCGATCGGGGCGTCGGTGCGCGGAACGTTGACCGCCAGGTCCTTGTAGATATTGTGGTATGCAGCGACGTTGAGGCGCAGGCGGCGGCCGAACAGTTCGCTCTTCACGCCGATTTCGTAGGACGTCACGTTCTCCGGCTCGAAGTGCGGAAGTTCGGTCGTGCCGGTGATGACCGGGTCCTGCGAATTGAAGCCGCCCGAACGATAGCCGGTGGCCGCGCGGGCATAGAGGTTGATGCCCTCTGCGACGTCGTAGCCCGCCATCAGGTTCCAGGTGAACTTGCTGAACTTGGCCTCGCCGGATTCAGGTACGGTCAGAGGAGTTGCGCCGTTCTGCAGGCGCAGCATCTTCTTCTGGTCCCAGGTGTAGCGGCCGCCTGCGGTCAGCCGAATGCCGCTGCCGCGACCGCCGGGGAAGAACGTGAATTGACCGTAAAGTGCCTTGCTCTCGCTCTGTGCAGTGTAGGCGAGGCGGGCAAGCGTCTGGACGAGCCGGTACTGTTCGGGATTGGCCGCGACGAAAGCCGGGCCAAGCGCACCGAAGTTGCCCAGGAAGACCGAACTGGTGTCGAGTACGTAGCCGCTGTTCTGGTAGCCGTCTTCCGAGCCCTTCTCCCAGAAGTAAAAGCCGCCCACGACCCAGTCGAGATTGTCAGTGTCGCCCGAAACCTCGATTTCCTGGCTAAACTGCTTGTGACGGCGGCTATTGCTCGTATCGAACAGCCCCTGTGTCGTGGTGGGTACGGCCGCAGAGGCGATGAAGGGCCGGGCCGCAGCCGGGATTGAGGGAATGTACTGCAGCAGGCTTTCGGGCATGCCGTTGAATAACGTAGCATTGGAGAACGCCGGGCCGGTAATCTCGCCCATGCCGTCGATGTCGGCCACGGCGTAGCTGCGCCAGAAGCGATATCCCGTTGTCGACTTGACCTTGAAGCCGCCGAAGTCGTTCTGCACCTGGATGTTGTGGCCCCAGCTCTTGTCGCGGGCGGTGGCAAGGATATTGTTGCACAGCGTCTTGCGATAGGCGCGGGTCGGCACGGCCAGATCTGCACATTCGGGATTGGTGAAGGTTACGCCGGCAAGGTATTGCTCCACGGGAGCCTGCTGGGTCACGACGACCGGCTGGCCATCGACCACAATTGGATCGCGATAGGTTCCGTCAGCCACGTTGGTGAGCTGGAAGGGAAGCGGCGTGCCTTTGACGCGGCTCCAGTCGAAAATGTACTGGAAGCTGCCGGTCCCGCCCAGTTCGATCCGCGCCGAACCCCGGAAAGCGTCGCTCTTGCGGCCGCCCGGATCCTTCGAATCGTTGGGTTGGAGAATATTGTCGACCATGCCGTCACGCTGGCTGTGGCTGTACGAAAAGCTCGTGGCGATCCCGCCGATCTCACCGGGATCGACCAGGATCTTGCCGTTCCAGGCATTGAAATTGCCGTAACCGGCCTCGGCCTTGAGGCGGAATGTGGAAGACGGTGAGCGCGAGATGAAATGGACTGCGCCACCCGTGGTATTGCGTCCGAACAGCGTTCCCTGCGGGCCGCGCAGGACTTCGACGCGTTCGATGTCCATGACGTCGAGACCCATCGCGCCGGAGCGAGCGATATAGACGCCGTCAACGTAGAGGCCATTGGCTGCGTCGATGCCGAAGCTTTCGCTGCCGCCGTTCGAAATGCCGCGCATCGAGAAGACCGCGGCGGTGTTGCTCGTCGTGCCGGAAACGATGGTGACGTTGGGTGCAAGACCGCTGAGGTCGCGGGAATCCTTGATGCCGAGCTGCTCGACCTTTTCAGAGCTGATCGCGCTGATCGCGATCGGCACGTCCTGCAGGTTCTCGGTGCGCTTCTGCGCGGTCACGACGATTTCGCTGAGGCCCGTTTCCTTGTTGGGGGCCGCGCCGTCCTGAGCGAGGGCCTGTCCGGCGAAGGCGAGCGTGCTGGCCCCGGCGAGCAGCCGCATGGCGGCATATGCATAACGTGTCGGCATCGAATTGGATCTCCCTAGATAGCTTTTTCTCGTTCGCGAGGTCGGCGCCAGGCCTTTTCGCGAGGTTGGTTTTCGTTCGGTCAGGAAGGCATGTAGAGCTGGGCGGCCTTGCCGCCGTCCACGGGCAGGGCTACGCCGGTGATGTAGCTGGCCGCATCCGAAAGCATGAAGACGATGGCCTGCGCGAGTTCTTCGGGCTTTCCGCCGCGCCCCATCGGAATGGCTTCGGCAGTTTTCGCGGCCAGTTCGGGCGCGCGATCCGCAAAGTCCTGGGTGCTGGCGGTCTGGACCTGACCCGGAACGACCGCATTGACGCGGACGCCTTGCCGGGCACCTTCCATGGCGGCAACGGCGGTAAACTGGATGAGCGCTGCCTTGGATGCCGAATAGCTCGACATATTGGCCGTGGCCCGAATTCCGCAGGTCGATGAAATATTGACGATCGAGCCGTGACCGGCCGCGCTCATGACCTTCATCGCCGCCTTGGTGCTCACGAATACCGCATCGGCATTGACGGCGAAGTCCTTGCGCCATTGTTCGAGCGTAAGCTTGCCGATTGGCGCATAGTGCGTGGACATGGCATTGTTTACGAGCATGTCGAGCCTGCCATACTTGCGGGCAGTGTCTTCGATCATGGCGGTGAGGGCCACATCGTCGGACACGTCGAGGATGATCGCTTCGACCTGACCTGCGCCATTTTCCGCTGCAATCGCCGTGCAGGCCTTGTCGAGCATTTCCGGACGGCGTCCGCAGATCACTACGTGCGCGCCGCGCCGCGCAAGCAGCGTGGCGGTTGCCAGTCCGATGCCGTCGCTGCCACCGGTGACGATGGCGACTCGCCCTTCAAGATCCCGTTCCATCGGTTTCGCATCTTCCCATTTTTTGAAGGCTTTCTTCCGCATTGCGCGGTGGTCATGCGCTTCTGCTTGCCGTGCCTTGCCTCATGAATTCTGCAAAATGCGGAAAATGTAAATCCCAAAAATACGAATTGTTCGGTCTTCATATGCGCAGTGAGGCCCTGTCATCCTGTCGGGAGGAAGTTTCTGGTTTAGTTCATAAATCCCGATATAACTGATTTATATAGTAAAAATTCTCGGCACTGGCGGAGATGATGCTTGCTGCTTGCCGCGCTGAACGGCTATCGCAATTCGCGTAAAAATAATTATCTTGAAATACGCGATGGTGGAAATATCCTCGGCACCAGAAACAGGATCGTCGCGAGTCGTGGGATCACATTGTCCGAAGCGGTCGGCATGACTGGCTAGCCGGGCGGACGATCTCCGGGGTGCGTCGGCAAAAATGGTATCCGGCGGGAGAGTGCCTTTGCAAAATCTAGGCGGCGATAGCGGCATGACCCGGGGCGATCCGGTATTTGCGGCAGTCACTGCGCCGGGAACGCCGTTCGAGATCGGCGAGACGGACGGCGTGCGCACTTTCGTGAATGCGCCGACCGATCTTGCCCAGCTTGTCGAAAGTGCGCGTCGTTTCGGTGACCGCACGCTCGTGGTCGATTTCGACGGACCGGCCGGTGAACGGCGCCTGAGCTATGACGACGTTTTCGCATGGCGCGACCGGGTCGCCGGGCAGCTTGGTATCTCCAGGGGCGATCGGGTCGCGATCTGCATGCGCAACCGGGCCGAATGGATCGTTGCCTTTCTGGCGGTCATCCAGGCCGGGGGCGTCGCCGCGGTCCTCAACAGCCGCGGTTCGCCTCCTGAGCTGGTTGCGATGATCGAGGACGTCACGCCGGCGCTTGTCCTTGCCGATGCAGAACGTGCGGCCGCAATCCGGGAAGGCGGATACCAGGGCCCCATTCTGGACCTGACGCAGCCGCTGGAAGCGGGAAACAATCGCCCTGTCGAAACGGGTGTGGCCGCTCCTCGCGATCCCTGCGCAATCCTTTTCACCTCAGGCACGACCGGGCGAGTTAAGGGTGCCGTCCTTTCGCACCGCAGTCTCATCACCGGACTTCTCGGAACGCAACTGACCGGCTCGATGGTTCTCCACAACCTTGCGAAGCAGTACGGCGTGCCGGTTGAGACGATCATGCAGCAGGTGCCGAACCAGGCGATCCTGCTCGTCTCTCCGCTGTTCCACATCTCGGGCCTTGGCTCGGGGTTTCTCGCGCCGATGCTGTCGGGCGGCAAGATCGCGATCATGCGCCGTTGGGATGCGGAAGAGGCTGTTCACCTGATCGAGAAGGAGCAGGTGACCCAGCTTTCAACCGTACCCACGATGCTCTGGGACCTCGTAAACCGGGCACAGCTGGCCAATGCCGATCTCGGCTCGCTGCGCAACATCGGTTCGGGCGGGCAAGCACTGCCGCTCAACCTGCTCGAAGAGGTGCACCGCCTCTGCCCCAAGGCCATGCTCGGCGTCGGCTATGGGATGACGGAAACTTCCGGTGCGATCGCTCAGGCGGTAGGGGAAGACTTTCTGCGCGCCCGGGCGTCCGCCGGCCGGGTCCTGCCGCTGGTCGACCTGCAGATCGTGCGGCCTGACGGCAGCTTGTGCGGCAATAACGAAAGCGGGGAAATCATGGTGCGCAGCGCCATGGTGATGAATGGCTACTGGAACCGGCCGGAAGAAACCGCGAAGGCCATAACCGACGAAGGTTGGCTGCACACCGGCGATATCGGCTACCAGGACGAGGACGGTTTCATCTTCATCGTCGACCGGTCGAAGGACATGGTCATTTCCGGTGGTGAAAACATCTACTGCGCCGAAGTGGAACGCGTTCTGAGCGAACTGCCGCAGGTCAGGGAATGCGCGACTTTCGGGATTCCCGATGATCGGCTCGGCGAACTTCTGGTGGCCGTCCTCGATGCCGATGGGATCGATGAAAGGGCCGTCATCGACTGGGTGGGCGAACGTCTGGCGCGATACAAGGCTCCGGCCCGGGTCGCGTTCTCGGGCGGACCGCTACCCCGCAACCATGTTCACAAAATCGACAAGATCGCGCTGCGCGCGGCTTGGCCGCAACTCGCTGCGGCGAACTGAGAGGAGACATATCGCATGGGCATGCCCCGCGACATCAAGATCATCGACTGCATGCTGGGCATTCCGGAGGCGGAGGACCGTTCCGAGTGGTTTGCGCCGTTTCGCCCGCTGATCAAGGATCAGCAGACCCTTTCGCAATTCGCCATGCCTGCGCAGTACATGTTCAAGGACATTCCGCAGACCGGCACTGTCGACGATTTCGTCTCCTGGACCGTCGACCAGATGGACATGTACAACATCGACAAGGCGCTGGTCGGCTGGAACGACAATGCGACGTCCTACCGCGCGAAGGAAATGTTCGGCGACCGGTTCTTCTTCGATCTGCCGATCGATCCCAATCGCGGGATGGAGGAAGTGCGTCGGATCAAGCGGATCCACGCCGAAGTCGGCCTTTCCGCAATCAGCTGTTTCCCGGCGGGCACGCTGCCGCAGGTGGCGATCAACCACAAGTACATGTTCCCGATCTACGCCTGCGCCGAGGAACTGGGCCTGCCGATCCTGCTCAATGCCGGGATTCCCGGTCCGCGCATTCCGATGGAAACGCAGAAAGTCGAACATCTCGACGAGGTGTGCTGGTTCTTCCCGGACCTGAAGGTTGTGATGCGTCACGGCGCCGAGCCGTGGGAAGCGCTGGCCGTCAAACTGATGCTCAAGTGGCCGAACCTCTATTACTCGACCAGCGCATTCGCGCCCAAGCACTATCCGAAGGCGATCATCGATTACGCGAATACACGCGGTGCCGACAAGATCATCTATGCGGGCTACTTCCCGATGGGGCTCAGCCTCGAGCGGATCTTCTCGGACATGCAGAACGTCCCCTTCAAGGACGAGGTATGGCCCAAGTTCCTGCGCGAGAACGCCATGAAGGTCTTCGGGCTCTAGGTCAGAAAGGAGCCGGGAAGTCTGCTCCATTCGAGAACCCCGTCCGGAGGCGGAGACAACCCCCGCCACCGGCTGCCCCCCAAGTTGGGGGAATGCAATTACCAGGAGAGCGGTCATGACTGCGACTGACGATACCCTTACCACCGACGCGCGCACCCCGCCCGTCGCCGTGTGGCAAATTCTTGAAAAACTGCGCGGGCAGGACCTGGTCGACTGGCGGCTGGCCGAAGTGACCGGTCGCGCCTCGGTGGAGGAGCGCAATCTCGACACCGGTATTCCCTTCGGCTGGTATCCGATCGACCTGTCGGCAAATCTGGCGGTCGGCGAAGTGAAGCCGCTGCGCTATTTCGCAAAGGATCTCGCAATGTGGCGCGGCGAGGACGGTGAGGTCCGCATCGTCGATGCCTATTGCAAGCACCTTGGTGCGCACATGGGCCATGGCGGCAAGGTGAACGGCAACCTGCTTGAATGTCCGTTCCATGCCTGGCGCTACGACGGCAGCGAAGGCGTGGTGAAAGACATTCCCTATGCCCGCGCGATCCCCCCGCAAGTGAAGCGCAAGTGCATCCGCACCTGGCATGTGGTCGAGGTGAACCGCTGGATCTGGGCCTGGTACCACCCGCAGGACATCGATCCCTTGTGGGAAGTAGCGGTGCTGCCGGAGGCTACAGATCCGGACTGGACCGAATATGAGATCCATGAATGGAACGTCTGGGGCTCGATCCAAAACATGGCCGAAAACGGCGTCGATTTCGCCCACTTCAAGTACATTCATGGCACCGCCAACGTTCCGGACGGTGAGTTGCGCTGGGGCGAATGGGGCCGCGGAGCGGATGTGAAGGCCAAGATGGGCACGCCGATGGGCGAGGTCGACGGACTGATCAGCTATGACACCATGGGCCCGGGGCAGAGCTGGACGCGCTTTACCGGGATCTCCGAGACACTGCTGGTGGCTTGCCTTACCCCCGTCGATCAGGACCATGTCCATGCGCGGTTCTGCTTCACCCAGCCCAAGGCGCAGGCGGAAGGCCCGATGGGACGGCTTGCCAAGGGGCTGATCCGTGACATCTGCAAGCAGTTTGATCAGGACAAGGTAGTCTGGGACCGCCAGAAATTCGAACCGAACCCAATCATCTGCGATGGGGATGGTCCGATCCCCCAGTTCCGCAAGTTCTATTCGCGTTTCTACGCGCAGGATTGAGGAAGGCAGGTCATGTCAGGAAAGAGGTCAGGCGTGACGCGCCGTGAGATGGTTTCGGGTGCGGTGGCTTTCGCGGGGATGGCCGCCGCACCCGGCCTTGCCGCGGCGAAGCAGGCGAGCAGCCCGCTCGATACGCATGATGCGATGGGACTGGCGCAACTGGTGCGCGATCGTCAGGTTTCGCCTGCCGAATTGCTCGATGCGGCGATCGGGAAGGCTGAAGCGCTCAACCCGCGCTTCAACTTCATGGCGCAGAAGCATTACGACTATGGCCGTGCGGCCATCGCGAACGGCCTTCCCGAAGGTCCGTTTCGCGGTGTCCCGTGGTTGCTCAAGGACCTCAACACCTACATCGCCGGCCTCAAGACCGAAAACGGCAGCCGCTTCTTTCGCGGCTATCGGCCCGAAGTAACCTCCGAACTGGTGCGGCGCATCGAGAAGTCAGGCTTCGTCATATTCGGCAAGACCTGCGTGCCGGAACTGGGCCTGACCGGCACGACCGAAAACAAGATCACCGGCGATACGCGTAATCCCTGGAACCCGGCGCATATTGCTGGAGGTTCCTCGGGCGGCGCGGCAGCGGCAGTGGCGGCGGGGGTACTGCCTGCCGCGCATGCAACCGACGGCGGCGGCTCGATCCGCATTCCGGCATCGTGTTGCGGCCTCTTCGGGCTCAAGCCCAGTCGCGGCCGTGTGCCGATGGGCCCGCCGCGTACGGAAGGATGGGGCGGGCTCTCTGTTCATCATGCCGTGACGCGCAGCGTGCGCGATTCCGCGGCCATCCTCGATGCGACGCAGGGGCCGGAGCCGGGCAGCCGCTATGCCGCGCCGACCCCTTGTGAAAGTTTCCTGTCGCAAGTCGGCAAGGCACCGGGCAAGCTGCGCATCGCCCTCATGCTCGATGCGCCTGCGGGCTCGCCGGTCGATCCCGAATGCGTCGAGGCGGCGCGCAAGGCAGCGCACTTGTGCGAAAGCCTTGGCCATCGCGTCGAGGAAGCCGCGCCCAAGCTGGACATGGCCGCGATCGGTGCAGCGACCTTCGTCCTGATCGCTTCCAACGTGGCAGCCGACATGCTCGATCGTTCGAAGGTGACAGGGATCACGATTGGCCCGGAGGTACTCGAGCCGATCACGCTGGGTTTCGTCGCCTATGGACAGAAGACCACGGGGATGGACTTCGCGCGCGCCAACAATACGCTTCAGTCCGCGGCGCTGACGATGGCCCGGTTCATGGCCGATTACGATGTCATCCTGTCCCCGACTGTGGCTGCGCCGCCTTTGCCCCTGGGCCGGATCAACCTGTCGCCCAATGTCGGCTTCGAGCAGTGGGGCGCGCGGGCGGGCGGCTTTTCGCCCTTCACGCAGATCGAGAACCTGACCGGGCAGCCGGCGATGTCGGTGCCGCTGGCCATGTCCGCAACGGGGCTGCCGATCGGCGTCATGTTCGTGGGTCGCTACGGCGACGAGGCAACCCTGTTCCGGCTTGGCGGGCAGCTCGAAGCCGCAGCCCCCTGGAAGGACAGACGTCCGCACATCTGATGCGGTGGCCTGTAAAGATGAAGCGAAATCAGGAGAGAATGTGATGCGAGGACTGGCTGGCAAGACGGGGATCGTCGCTGGAGGCGGGCGCGGTATCGGCGCTGCGACCGCGTGGCGTCTCGCCGCCGAGGGCGCTGCCGTCGTGATCGGCGATATCGTCGAGGAATGGGCCATCGAAACCGCGCGCGCCATTCGCGAGGAGGGTGGCAAGACAATCGGCGTGCGTCTGGACGGGACCAGTGCTGTGTCGCAGGCTGATATCGTCGGCGCGGCGCTGTCCGAGTTCGGTGGGCTCGATTTCTACCATTCCAATCTCGCGGGCGGGACCGAGGGTGACATCGACATCCTCAACTGCAGTGAGGAAGTGCTCGACCGCTCCTTCGCGATCAACGCCAAGAGCCATTTCCTGGCGACGCAGGCCGCCTTGCCGGTACTGCTGGAGCGCGGCGGCGGGACGATGATCTATACCTCGTCGGGCGCCGCGATCTCGGGCAATCCGCTGCAGGTCGCCTATCCGATGACGAAGAACGCGCTTCATGCACTGGTCCGGCACGTTGCGCGAAAGTTCGGCAAGCAGGGCATTCGCGCCAATGGGATCTGCCCGGGCGTCGTGATGACGGAAGCCGTGGCGCAGCATCTCACCGACGAATACGTGTCCTCGATGCTGGAGGCGATCCCGCATCGCCGGCTCGGCCAGCCCGATGATATTGCCGGGGCCGTTGCGTTCCTGGCCTCCGACGACGGCGAGTGGGTCAACGGCCAGCTTTGGCATGTGAATGGAGGGTCGCTGCTGCGCGACTGATGTCGTCCGGTGGTTTGGGGATTTGCATGGCAGCGGAGTTGCTTAGGATTCGACGAGCCCGACCATTGCTGGCAATAGAAGGCGCGCAACAGGCAGCAGCTGGAAGGGATCAGAGCAAGAGCATGGACGATCTGTCGGATTTCGACGAGACGGACCTGAGGATTGTCGAGCAGTTGCGGCGCAATGGGCGCGCTACCCACCAGCAAATCGCGAAGGCGCTCAATCTTGTACCTACGACGGTTTCAGCGCGCATCCGCCGCATGGAGGAATCGGGCACCCTGCGGGTCGTGGCCGTCTCCGATTTCGCGGTCCACGGCTATCATGTCCTCATCCATATCGGCGTTGAGGTGAGCGGCAGGTCTCCGGCCGATGTGGCCGAAGACCTGGCGCAATTCCAGGAAGTCTTCGCTGCCTACCTCGTCACCGGCCGATATGAAGTGAGCATTCTCCTCGCATTGCCGAACATCGAAGATCTGTCGCAGTTCATTGCGAAGAAGTTCTCCAAGGTGGAGGGCATCCGTTCGATCACCCAGTCGATTGGTCTGGATATCATCAAGTACGGGCTCGACGGCAGGGAGGGCGCGCAGTGAGCTGGCCGGACCTGGACGATCTGGATCACCAGATCATCGCCATCCTTTCGCAGGACGCACGCGTTTCCAATCGCAAGATCGCGACGGATCTGGGTGTTAACGAGGGAACGATACGCGGGCGCCTCAAGCGATTGCAGCAGGACGGCCTGATTGCCTTCACCGCACTGACCAGCCGCCGCCTCGATCGCGGCAGCAACATGGCTTTCGTCGCCGTTCAGGCCGACATGCAGCACTTCCGCCAGATCGCGCGCGAACTGAAGCGTATTCCGACGATCCACTCGATCATGACGATGTTGGGCCCCTTCAACATCATGACGACCTGCGTCTACCGCGAGATCGAGGACCTGCATGCCGTTACGGTTGCGCAAATTCTTGCCGTGAAGGGCGTCTATCACGTGGAGACCTCCATCGCGGTGAAGACGGTCAAGTTCACAAACGGTGTTGTCAGCGTGAGCGCCGCGAACAGCGGCTGAGGCGTAATCCAGAAATAATTCGGGACGCAGGCTCGCCTCGCGATCGATCGGGATCGCGGGGCCAAAGCCCCTTGCACAATTCCTGCAATCATTAATGCGGATATTATGATATATAAAAATCCGCAAATTGAAGCTTGATACGCAACTAATATCGATATAGCGTGAAAATGATTAAGGCATTATGCCGCATTATGGCGAGAGTCTCCTGCGACGCACTATCGGGTCTCAAGACCTACTACAGGCGTTGGGTGGTGGGGCCGCATGGCCCGAGAAAGCCGGGGGCAAGATCGCCGAGAGGATCGTGAAGGCATTCAGCAATGGAATTTGCATTTTCAGACGAACAGCAGATGATCGCGGAGACGGCGCAGGCTTTCTTCACGCAAAACGCCACCAGCACTCGGACCCGCGCGGCGATGGCGGGGGACGGCATCGACCGCGATCTATGGCGCTACTTCTGTCAGGATCTGGGCTTCGCCGGGATCGCCATTGGCGAAGACCTTGGCGGGGCGGGGCTCGGGCTTGTTGAGCTTGCCATCATCGCCGAAGCAGCCGGAGCGCAAGTGGCGGCCTTGCCGATGCTGGGGAGCCTGCTGCAGGTAGCTCCGGCAATTGCCGCTGGCGGTAGCGATGCGCAGCAGGCTGAGTGGCTTCCTGCGCTTCTTTCTGGAGAGACCATCGCCGCCTATGTCGAGGTCTCGGACCTTCGCGTTGAAGGGCAGTTGCTGACCGGAACCTCGCGTTTCGTCACGCACGGCGCGGCGGCGGACTTGCTTTTGGTGACGAATGGCGAAGGCGCCTGGCTGGTTCGCGCAGATACACCCGGCGTCACGGTGACCACCCAGACCAGTCTCGACCAGACCCGTCCTTTCGCCCGCGTCGAACTGGATCAGGTCGCGGCGGAAGCGCTCGCCGATCCTGCTGGGGGGCTCGCCTGCGCTTATCGCACTGCGCTCGTCGGCATTGCCGCCGAGGCCCTGGGCGGGGCGCAGTCATGCCTCGACAGGACAGTCGACTATTCGAAGGAGCGTATCCAGTTCGGCCGCCCTATCGGTTCGTTTCAAGCCTACAAGCATCGCCTTGCGGACATGATGATCGAGATCGAGCAGGCCCGGTCGGCAGTATATTGGGCGGCCTGCGCGCTGGACGAGGAGGCCCCGGATGCACCGCTCGCACTGCACGCGGCCAAGTCCTTTGCGACCGATACCTATTTCCGCTGCGCCGGGGACATGATCCAGCTTCACGGCGGTATCGGTTTTACCTGGGAGCATGATGCGCACCTGTTCTTCAAGCGCGCCCGCTCGCTTCAGACCATGCTCGGAAACGGCGATTGGCACCGCGAAAGAATTGCCTCGATGATCTTGGGAGAAGCGGCATGAAGCTGGGATTTTCGCGCGAAGACGAGCTTTTCCGCCAGGAATGCGCTGACTGGCTCAATGGCCAGATGGCCGGTGAGTTTCGCGACATCAAAGGCGTCACCAAGCTGACCGGCAGTCCGCAGCGGCGCAAGGAATGGGAGCAGCAGCTTGCCGCCCACCGCTGGTCGTGCATCGGCTGGCCGGAGCAATGGGGTGGTCGCAACGCCACCTTGTCGCAGCAGGTGATCTTTGCCGAGGAATATGCGCGTGCGGGCGTACCCGGCCGGGTCAATCACATCGGCATCGAACTTGCCGGGCCGACGATCCTGACCTTCGGCACCGAGGAACAGAAGCAACGCTTCCTTCCGGACATCGCCGCGGGCAAGACGATCTTCTGTCAGGGGTTCTCGGAGCCCAATGCCGGCTCCGATCTCGCCGGAGTGCGCACAAAGGCGCGGCTCGAGGACGGCGAATGGGTCGTCAACGGCCAGAAGATCTGGACCAGCCTAGCCCACATTTCCGACTGGATCTTCGTCGTCACGCGGACCGAGGAAGGGTCGCAAGGACCCAAGGGCCTCAGCTTCCTGATGATGCCGATCGATCAACCGGGCATCGAGATCCGGGGTATCCGCCAGATCAATGGCGATGCCGAATTCAACGAGACCTTCTTCACCGATGCGCGCTGCCCGGCCGATAGCCTGATCGGCGCCGTTGGCGATGGCTGGAAGATCGCGATGGGCCTGCTCGCCTTCGAGCGCGGCGTCTCCACCCTCGGGCAGCAGATGGGCTTTCGCAATGAGCTGGACGAGATCATTGCCGCGGCCAAGGCCAACGGCGCGGCCCAGAACCCGTTGATCCGCCAGCGCATTGCCCGGGCGGAAATCGGGCTACGCCTGATGCGCTACGGGGCTTTGCGCATGCTATCGCAGACAGACAATTCACGCATGGACGGCGCGGCGCTGACCTACAAGATCCAGTGGGCGACCTGGCGACGCAGTCTGGGGGAACTGGCCATGGACGTGCTGGGCCAGGAGGGCGAGATCAGCCCCTATTCGGAATACGAATGGGATACACTGCCCAATCTCTTCCTGTTCTCCCGCGCGGATACGATTTACGGCGGCACCAACCAGATCCAGCGCAATCTCATCGCGGAGCGGGGCCTTGGCCTGCCGCGCGAGCCGCGCTGGACGTCGTAACGGCAGATGGACCAGGAAGAAGACGCCTTCGAACGGCTCAAGGGCATCGCTCCGCGGGGGCACCATGCCTTGCTTGGCATCTTCAATGTCGATGACGGGCCGGACTGGGCCGAGCTCGCCTGCCCCTTCTCGCCGGACTTCCTGATGGACGCAGGGGCAGGGCTCGTCTCGTCCGGGCCGGTCGTTTCGCTGATCGATGCCGCCGCTGGTGCCGCCATCATTGCTCGGACACGGCAATGGCGGGCAATGGCAACGCTCGACCTGCGCGTGGATTACCTGCGTTCGGCCAGCGCGGGACGCACGCTTTATGCGCGTGCGACCTGCTACCACGTGACGCGCAAGGTCGCTTTCACCCGTTGCAATGTCCACGAGGGCCAAGGCGCCGATCCGCTTGCCTTTGCGACTGCCAGCTTTTTCTTCACGGGTGCCTCATGATCTCCGCCACGCCTTATGCGCAGTTGCTTGGCATTGGCGACTGGATGGACAGCGACGGAAGCACGGGGTTGGTCCTGAGGGCATCTTCCCAGCTAGAAGGTCGTGAGGGATTCCTTTATGGCGGGGTCATCGCCAGTCTGCTTGAACTGGCCTGTCTCGAGGCCGTGTCGCGCGAACTCGACGATCCGGGGCGGCGACCCAAGCCGATCAACATGACCTATGACTTTCTGCGCGGCGGGCGGATGGTAGACTGCTATGCCAAGGCGCGCGTCGTGCGCATCGGCAAACGCGTCGTGAATGCCGATGCCACCTGCTGGCAGTCCGATGCGCAGGTACCAATCGCCACGGGACGGATGCACCTGCTGCTCGCCTGACCGGTCCGCGTTGAAATTCTGTCAGTCTTTGGCCGTTTCAACGAAGCGTTTCCGGTAGGCATCGAAAGCGCGCCGCACGTCTTCCTCGTCGAGGCCGAACCGGGCCAGAGAGTAGTCATGCATCGGGCGTTGCTCGCGCTTGTTGCCGGCCATGAATTCGCTGAGCGCTGCGTCCATTGTTGCGTCGACCGGGACGCCGATCCTCTCGAGTACGCGGTGTGCCTGTTCGAGAGGCTGGCGCACTACCAGGCGATAGTCGATGTCGATGAAGCGCTCTTCGCCGATCCGCGCGCGCGCCTGTTCGAAACGCCGCATCCATTCGACGAGGCGGGGAAACCAGAAGGCGCCGACTTCCTTATCGGTGAGCGTGCTGGAAAGCTTGTAGAGCGCGGCCTCCATGCTGACATAGCTGGGTACGATGTCCACGGGATCGCGATGGGTCATGACCAGCAAGGCATCGGGAAAGGCGTTTGCGGCCAGCTCGGCGTAAGGCAGATTGGATGGGCTCTTGAGGATCCACTTCGCGCCGCGTCGTTCGGGTGCTTGCCATTGCAGGTACTTGAGGATCGTCTTGAGGTCCTCGTGCCCGCGCGACTGGTCGTAATTGTCCAGCCAGTTCGAGAAGGAGGGTACGAAGCTCATGCCCTCGATCATGGTCGAGACGAACATCTGGCCGAGGATCAGGATCTCCTCGTCCGGTGCGTCGGGTTCCAGTGGATGGATCGAGGCGAGTTCGGGTGCCGCCTCGAGCCAGCCATCGATCATCGCCTGGGCATAGGCACGGCGCTCGTGCGGTTGTCCGCGTTTCTCGCCCGGGAAGGGTGCGAAGTTCTGCGCTTCGAACCAGCGGATTGCCGTCATGCCCGGCGCGCTGGCGAGCAGGCGTTGGAAGATCGTGCTGCCCGTGCGCGGAAGCCCAAGTATGATGGCCGCGACTTCGACCGTCTCCCCGAGGATTTCCGGATGGCGTTTGATGTCCTCAACCATGCGCAGGCGGCTGGCAAGGCCCTTGACGATGACTTCTGTCTGCGCGGCAATCCCCGCGGCGGTCAGACGTGCCTCGGTATTGGCCGCCGCGATATAGCGGTCCATGGGTTCGATGAACCACGTGTCGCCGAAATCGGACAGACCGGTCCGTTCGCGGGCGGCGGCAAGCAAGGAGTCCCTGTCCAAACAGGGGGTTTGTGCGGGAGATTGCTCAAGCCGTTCGATTGCCTTTGTCATTGTTCTGAACTCTCCCGTAAGGCCAGCAATGCTGGCGCATCACGCTCTGCCATCGTGGTGGCAGGGCATGCTCTCACGCAGCGTGATGGCAGATGTCCGCATTGAAGGTCAACATGAAACGTGCTTATCAAATACGCATCAGTTGGGTAAATAGAAGATATATGCGTTATATGCGAAATGATTACAGGGATTTTATCTGAAATGAAGTGTTCGTCAATTCGGTGCTGCGGCCAAGGAGAAACAGGCAATGAACCCCCAAGACCTGCTCGCACGGATCGAGCTGCATGATCTCGTCATGCGCTATTGTCGCGGTTGTGACAGGCGCGATTTCGCCCTAGTTCGATCGCTGTACCATGACGATGCAACCGACGATCATGGTTCCATGTTTCGTGGCCCCCCCGATGCCTTCGTTGCGTGGTTGCCGCAGGCCATGGCGCCTTGGGAACTGACGATCCATACCATCGGCAACAGCCTCTTCGCGATCGATGGCGAACGCGCCGAGGGAGAGCATCATGTTCGGGCGTACCATCGCACGTTTCCTCCCGAGCGCCGTGAGCTGATCGTTCATGGCCGCTATCTCGACCGCTACGAACGTCGTGACGGAATCTGGAAGTTCGCGCACCGCTCGCTCGTATTCGACCACGGGGAAGTGCGTGCGGTCGATGAAGAAGGCATGGCGCTGCTCGGCACAGAAGCGGCACACGGCACTTGCGGTCGCGACGATCCCTCGTGGGGTTACGAACTGCTCTCGCGTTGCGGTGACTGAGCGGTCAATCGCGCGCCAAGCCTGTCCTGCAGGAAGGCGATGAGGCCCCGCAAGGCCGGACTGGGTGGGGCCTTGGCGCGGTGTACCAACCAGAGAGGATAATCGTCCTTGGGATCGGGTTCCTCGAGACGTTCCAGTGACGTTTCCGCGTCGGCGGCAAAGCACCACAACTTCGCGGAACCGAAGCCGGAAAGGACGGCTTGTTTCATCTGCGGCCAGGAATTGAATGTCATGAGGCCCCGGGCCTCTGCCTCGACGCCCGAAGGGTTCGCGGCGATCCATTGGCCCGGGAGCAGGGCATCGACTTCATGACCCCAGCCCAACGCCTGCAGGCGCTTGCCGCCGCGCAGGGCATAGCGCGCCTGTGAGAGCGTAGCGATTTCCACGCCGGCAACGCGGCGGGGAGGCTTGCGAAGGATTGCAAGGCCGAGGTCCGCCCGGCGATGGGTCACCGCATCGACCGGGTCCAGTTCTCCCAGCACTTCGATCGCGATCCCGGGCATTTCCTCACCGAAGGCGAGGAGGTCGGGCACGAATTCCGAGACGATTCCCGCGCTTCCGGCGATGCGGACCAATCCGCCGTTCTGCGCTTCCGGGCAGAGCCTTTCTCGCATGGCATCGACTTCGGTCTCGATCCGCCCCGCTGCTTCGAGCAGATATGCCCCTTGCGGCGTGGGTTCGGGGCCTGTGGGAGTGTATCGAAACAGAGGCACGCCAAGCGTTTCCTCAAGCGCCTCGATGCGCCTGCCGACAGTCGTGCGATTGACGCCCAAACGCCGTCCGGCTGCCGTGTAGGAACCTGCCCGTACCGCCGCGAGGTAATAACGTAGATCGTCCCATTGCATGATCCGTGCATAATTGCACAAGAGGTGTGCATCGCAAAGACACTTCGCATTCGGGGTCTGTTTCCGGTAAACGGTTCTCAAATGCGCCGCACAAGCACGGCGCTGCTACAGGAGTTGATGCAGATGGCTACCACCAGCGAGTACGGCCTCGGCGAGTTCGCTTTTGCACGGGGCTGGTTCATGATCGGCGAGGCGCAGGAGGCGACGAAGATCCCGGCCCCGATCCGCTATTTCGGTAAGGACCTGGTCCTCTATCGCGGCGAGTCCGGCCAGCCCTACGTGGTGGACGCCTATTGTCCGCACATGGGCGCACACCTGGCCAGGAACACGACGAGCTACATCGTCCGCGATGGCGAACATGTTCAGGGCGAATCGATCCGCTGCCCGTTCCATGGCTGGGCTTTCGGTCCCGATGGCCAGTGCAAGCACATCCCCTACTCCGACTTCATCCCCAAGGCGGCCAAGCTGCGGACCTATCCGGTCGTGGAGAAGGCCGGAATCCTATGGATGTGGCACGATCCCGAAGGACTTGAGCCGGACGTCGAACTTCCCGACTTCGGGGGGCATTACGGAGAATCGGGCTGGGTCGAATGGAAGATCGACTACATGGGCGATCTTGACGTCCACGGCATCGAGATCGTCGACAATATGGCCGATTTCGGACATTTCATCCCGATCCACGGCGCCAAGGACTGGCAGTACTTTGCCAACGAGTTCAAGGGACATGTCGTTCACCAGTACTACAGTGCAGGACACCGCACGCTGACCGCTGCAGACGAGGACCAGCTCGTGCTCGATACTTGGTACGAAGGGCCGGGCTTCCTCCAATCTGAAATGGCGGGCGCCTATGACAGTTTCATCATGATCGCGAACACGCCGATCGAGGATGGCAAGACGCGCTCGTGGCATGCCCTGATGGTCAAGGTGCATGACGGTTCGCGCGCGACGACCGAAGAGGACCGGGCGATCGCCTTCGAATACCAGGAAGGCAGCCGACTTGCCTTTGCGCAGGATGTCGAGATCTGGGCGAACAAACGCGCGTGCCTCAATCCGCTCGCCATTCCCAACGATGGGCCCTATGGCAAGGTGCGCAGCTGGTACAAGCAGTTCTACAATTCGCGCGACAAGGCAGCCGAGATCCAGAAGCGCGTTAACGGGCTGGTCGTTACGCTCGACAAGCGTCCCGGCAACAAAGCGGCCTGACCACCGGTCCTTACCGGGCAGGCGGTCACGACAACTAGCGACATTCGGGAGAAGAGACTTGGCAACATTTCCCAGCGGCTGCGCCCTGTTGTTCGGCGGCAACGGCGGCATCGGCCGCGGTGTGGCCAGGACATTTGCCGATAGCGGCAGCGACATCGCGGTGGTCTATCGTTCGAAGCCGGATGTGGCCGAAGAAGTAGCGCATTACGCCAGGAGCAAGGGCGTGGCCGCCAGTGTCCATGCTGCCGACGTGACCGATCCCGAACAGGTGGCGGCCGCTGTCGAGGGAGCAGTTGCCGCACACGGCAGGATACACACCGTCGTATGGGGCGCCGGACCTCTGGTAAACCAGCGTTACCTGGCTGAGACGCCCATGGCCGAATGGCGCCACGCTTTCGATGTCGAAGTGCATGGCTTCTTCGCAGCGGCACGTTCGATCATCCCGCACATGCGTGAGCAGGGGGGCGGCAGTTTCGTGACACTCGGCTCTGCGGGGCATGACTGGTGGCCTGCGCGCGATGGCATGTCCGTTGCGGTCAAGGCGGCCAATGAGCAACTGGTCAAGGGCATCGCCAAGGAAGAAGGCAAGCACAATATCCGTGCCAATTCCGTTCTGGTCGGTGTCATCGATGCGGGCCAGTTGCATGAACTCACGAGGCAGGGGCAGTTCGACGAGGCTTGGGTTGCCGAGACTCACAAGCTGTTGTGCCTTGCGCGATGGGGGACCGCCGAGGAGATCGGCCATGCCTGTGTTTACTTCGCTTCGAACGAAGGAGCGTACACGACCGGGCAATCGATCTCGGTGTCCGGCGGTTTCGGCGTTTGATCGAGGGCTGATCCACCCGGTGATCGGGTGGATCTTTCATTCTCGGAAATGATGGCAGGGTTGCGGCCCGGTTCCGGTGGCGGGGCCGGGCCTTCTTGCTGTCCGGAGAGATCGGCATGGGAATTCCGGCCTGCATGAGCGTCATCGGAAGGGCATGGAACACAATCGGCCGAATGAACGCAATCGGACGCGAAATGACGCCTGATTCGTCATATGCGTTATAAATCGAGTCAATCTATACGAACTATGATAAGGATTCGTCGATAACGCCCCGAAACAAGGGTATGAAAAGGGAGATCTTCTACGCCATGAAATCCACAATGCTCGCCGGTACCGCCGGCCTGGTCTTGATGACATTTTCGGGCAGCGCAGTTGCGCAGGAAAATGATTCTGCACAGGACGCCGCCAACCAGCCTGCAGGTGGGCTCAACACGATCGTTGTTACCGCACGCCGCTCGGCAGAGACCTTGCAGGACGTGCCCGTGGCCGTGACTGCACTCAGCGGCGATTTCATCGATCGCCAGAACATCTCGGAGCCCACCGACGTCCCCCAATTCGCGCCGAACCTGACGGTCGAGCAGCAGCCTTCAAGCCTTTCGGCTGCGACGATCTATATCCGCGGGATCGGTAATCAGGAGCCGTCAGCGGTCTCTGAACAGGGCGTGGGTATCTATCTCGATGGCGTCTATCTTGCGCGCTCCGCGGGTGCGGTGTTCGACCTGATCGATCTTGAACGTATCGAGGTTCTGCGCGGACCGCAGGGAACCCTGTTCGGTCGCAATACGATCGGCGGTGCATTGCAGTTCATTTCGAAGAAGCCGGCCGATTCCATGGGTGTGACAGCCAAGGCGGGCTACGGTCGGTTCAACGAATGGTACGTGAAAGGTCGCCTCGATACCGGCTATATCGTTGGCGACTCGATCAAGGCTTCGATCTCGGCGCAGCACCGCGAAGGCGACGGTTACGTCAACAATACCCTGGTGAGCAGCGCGAAGGATCCCGGTGCGCTGAAAGCGAACTCGGTGGCCGTGGGGATCGAGGGCGACTTCGGCGATCTGACAATCAATTACAATTTCGATTGGGACAAGCGCGACGGTACGCCCGGCTTCTTCCAGATCGTTGCAACCACGCCGCTTTTTGCCGACTACTTCTCGCAGTCGGCCAGCTACGGAGGTGCGCCATTCCTTTCCAGTCCGGTGCGGCAGGGCACGGTGCAGCAGGCGGGGTTTATCGACCGGAGCGGCGACTACCGCTACACCAGCAAGACCAAGGTGCAGGGGCACGCGCTGACGATCACCTATGATCCGATGCCCGAGCTGACGATCAAGTCGATTACCGGCTATCGCAAGTTCTTCCAGGACACGATCCTCAACCTGTCGGGCAATGGCGAACTGCTCGGACAGGTCGTTGATTTCAGCTCGCCGACGCTCGTCTCGGTCCAGCCGATCTCGCCCTACACCGGCAACAACGCGCCGCAAAAGCAGTGGCAGATCAGCCAGGAACTGCAGTTCCTCGGGAAATCCGGCGATTTCAGCTACCTGGTCGGCACCTACATCTTTCATGAGAAGGCATCCGAGTACAATCGCCAGGCGCTCACAATCGTCACGCCCGTGGCTGGCCTGCCGTTCCTGGGTTTCCCGCAGAGCGTTGCCGACGGCATCGCGGCGCTCAATCCGGGGCTTGAGACTGTCGGCGTCAACGCCGCGCCGGTTCAGGCATTCGGCGGCAAGTCTGATTCCATCGCGGTATTCGGGCAGCTGACCTGGAAGCCGGCCGCGCTCAACGATCGACTCGAAGTTACAGGCGGCCTGCGCTACACGGCAGACGACAAGCAGGTGTACCTTGCCGGCGACGTCAATCCGGTTCAGCGCGGCCGCGTGAGCTACGACAATGTCTCGTGGCTGGCCTCGCTGTCCTACGAAGTGTTCGATGACGTGATGGTCTACGGCCGCGTATCGACCGGTTATCGGTCGGGGGGCATCAATCCGCGCACGAATATCGTCAATACTTTCGCGCCGGAGAAGGCCACGGCCTATGAAGTCGGCCTCAAGTCGGAAATGCTCAACCACCGGCTTCGCCTCAACCTTGCCGGCTATGTAACCGACTACAACGATCTGCAGGTGCAGCAGTTTGCAGCGGGCACGGGCGGTGCCACTTCGCTGATCGTCAATGCGGGCAAGGTGCGCCTGTCCGGCTTCGAGGCGGAATTGACGGCACTGCCGTTCACCGGGTTCCAGATCGACGCCTCGGTGGGTTACGTCAATACCAACTACAAGACCTTCCTGTTCCGTGACCCCGGCACAAACACGGTGATCGACGTCGCGGATCAGGCGCGTCCGCTCTATACGCCGAAGTGGAGCACGCATATCGGTGCCGAGTACTCGGTTCCGGTGGGCGATGCGCTGGTGCGGCTGCGGGGCGACTATTCTTACCGGGGCAAGTTCTACTTCAACGCGCTCGACAATACCGCGCCGTTCAATGAACAGATCGTCTCGCCTTCCAGCGACAAGGTGAAGGCACGCCTGTCGGTCGAAGACATCAAGCTGGGTGCGGGCAAGCTGGATCTGGGCATCTGGGGAGACAACCTGCTGAACCAGAAGCGCCTCGCCTCTGCGATCGATTTCGGTGCGCTCGGCTTTGCCGGGGCCATGTTCCAGAAGCCGATTTCCTATGGCGTGGATGCGCGCATCACTTTCTGACTTGGCGCAAGGCGAGGCGAGGATCGAGGTCTTCGCCCCGCTCGCAGCGAATGCCCGTGAGAGCGAAAGCAATGAAAACAGCAGGGGGCGAAGGGCTCCCGGGAGAGGTCATGGACAGTGTTTTGACCGGCGGGCGCGGTGCCATCGCCTGGCGTGCGTTTCTTTGCCAGAATCTTGCAGTCGGCGCAGCCTTCGGCGGGTTCGGCATCGCGGTACTGCCGATGCAGGAACTTTTCGATGTGGGTCGGGGCCTTGCAACGCTTGGGCTTGCGTTGGCCGTGCTGGTGATGGGCGCAGCGGGGCCGCTCGTCGCGAACCTGATCGCCCGCTTCGGTCATCGCACCACCATCCTGTCGGGGATCGCGCTTTCGGGCATCGGGTATCTGCTGCTGGCGCTTGCGCCAACGCTCGGGCCGGACGGGATCTATCTCGTCTTGTTTGCCTATTGCCTGCCCATCGGCATCGGCCTTGTCATGTTCGGTCCGTTTGCGGCAAGCATGCTGGTGAGCGGCTGGTTCCAGCCCAACCCCGCGACAGCGCTGGGTTTCGTCAACATGCCGCTCCTGTTTGCCATACTTCCAGTTGCCGGGGCACCGATCATCGCCACCTATGGATTGGGCACGTTCTACCTTCTCCTGGCAGGACTGCATCTGCTGTTGCTGCCGATTGCCATGGGCGTCAGGGATCCCGCTGAGCATTCGTCCGGTCATGGTCGTGTGCGAGCAACCACCTCAATGCGCGGCATCCTGTCGCGCCCGGTCTTCTGGCTCATTGCAGCCGGTGGAGGGACCTTGAGCGCCATCGGTATCGTCGGTGTGTCTCATCTTGTCGCATTCGGCGTGGAGCGGGGCATCGCCGAAGAGCAGGCAGCGATGCTCCTGTCCGCGACCGGGGCTGCCAGCGTTGTCGGGTCGCTCGCGGTCGGGATGATGTGCGGATACCTGGGAGCGGCGCGAGCCCTGGCGCTGATCGGGCTGGTTACGGCTGCTGGCTGGGGTCTCCTGCTGGCAACGACGAACATCCCGGTGATGCTGACCGTGGTGCTGCTGGTCGGTGCCGGTGGGGCAGGGGTATTCCCTGCTGTGAATGTGCTGGCCGGGCAAATCTTCGGTGTCGGCGCGTTGCATCGCGTTATTGGGCTCTATGGGCTCGCGAACCTGCCCTTCACTTTTCTTCTGCCGCCGCTTGCGGGTGTCCTGCATGACCGGGCAGGGGGCTATGGGCCGGTCGTCATGAGCCTGATCGCCAGCGCTGTTGTCGTCGCCCTGTTGTTTCTCGGCCTGTCGGGGATGCGCCGACGCGGCGGCGCTGCCGCGGAAATGGTCTGAGCGAAGGTGCGCGCATGACGGGTAGACTGCAAGGAAAGGCAGCGCTGATCACGGGCGCGGCAGACGGCATCGGCAGGGGGGCGGCACGCCGAATGGCGGCTGAAGGAGCCGGCGTACTCATCGTGGATTTCGACGAACGGCAGGGCGCGCAGGTGGCCGCCGAGCTTTGTGCGCAGGGTGCACAGGCTGCGTTCTTTCCCTGCGACGTCACCGATAAGGATCAGGTGAAGGCTGCCGTCGCCCGATGCGTCGATCAGTTTGGTGGCATCGATATCCTTGTCAACAACGCCTATCGGGGACGGGGCGCTTCGCGGATCGAAGGCAAGGACGACGCCGCCTTCGCTGACGCAATGTCCATGTGCCTCTATGCTGCCAAGTGGTCTATGGAGGCGGCGTTTGCGCACATGCGCGCCAGGGGCTGGGGCAGGATCATCAACGTGGCATCGCTCAACGGCGTCAACGCGCACATGGGTACGGCGGAGTACAATGCGGGCAAGGAGGCTCTTCGCGCCTATTCGCGCACTGCAGCCCGCGAGTGGGCGCGTCACGGTATTTGCGTGAACCTTGTCTGCCCGGCAGCGCGTTCTTCCTCCTTTCGCCACTTCGAACAGATGCAACCGCAGGCAGCTGCGGCGACGGAAGCAGCCAATCCCATGGGACGTATCGGCGATCCCGAAGCCGACGTCGGCGGAGTCATGCTGTTCCTGGCAAGCGAGGACGCACGCTACCTGACCGGGAACACCCTTTTCGTCGATGGCGGCGGCCATATCAACGGTGTCCCCTGGATGCCCGACCTTGGTCCTGAAAACTGAAGAAGGACAACGGCTTTCCGTCTCGCCCCCATTGACGCTATGTAACATCTTCAAGTTGGCCAGGCAGTCGCGATGCTACTGGCGATCAGGGGAGGTTATCTTGGCGGCACCCATCGTGAGGCGAGTGATCAAGTTTGCGGGATGGCTGGTCCTGGCATTGGCCGTTCTGCTCGCGGGCGTGATTGCTCTGAACTGGGACACGGTAAGGCGCACGGTCCTGGGCGGCTATCACACGCATGAAGTAGAGCCACCTGACCTGCCTGCCGGATTGCAGGGATCGGCAGTGCTGGCCTTTTCCAAGACCAATGCCTTTCGCCATGAGGACGCCATTCCGGCGGCAAACCAACTCCTCAAGGATATTGCCAAGGCGCGTGGCTGGGGCTTCTTTGCGACAGAGAACAGCGCCGTTTTCTCCCCGCAGATACTGTCGCGCTTCGATGCGGTGGTCTTCAACAATGTGAGCGGCGACAGTTTGAGCGAGGCGCAGGAGGCGGCCTTGCGCGCATTCATCGAGGGCGGCGGCGGTTTTGTCGGAATCCATGCAGCGGGTGACGGCTCGATCCCATGGGACTGGTATCGTGAGCGGGTGATCGGAGCCAAGTTTACAGGGCATCCCATGGATCCGCAGTTCCAGCAGGCACGGGTCGAGGTCGAAAGCGCTGGCCATCCTTCCACGCGCGGCCTTTCACCCGCTTGGAATCGGACCGATGAGTGGTATTCCTTCGAGGCATCGCCGCGCGCAGCCGGAGTGCACGTCCTGCTCGCACTCGACGAGGCGAGTTTCCCCAATCATAAGGCTTTCGGAAAGGATCTGGCGATGGGATCGGATCATCCGATCGCCTGGTGGCGATGCACCGGCAGTGGCCGGGTCTTCTACACGGCGATGGGGCACCAGGCTTCGGCTTACGGCGAACCGGAGATGGCCGCGATGCTGGCGGGAGCGCTTGACTGGACGATGGGCAAACAGCGGCCCGATTGCCCCGCCGCACGGTAATGCGGCGGGGCGCGCCATTGCGCGCTAACCCAGATTGTCCTTTCCGGCGGCGATAATGGCAGGATCTCCGGTATGCGCCTGCCACAAGGCATCGCGGCGCACGATCCGCCAACCCTCCTGCCGCCGCTCCCAGTGGTCGATGTACTCGCCATTGGAATCGAATATCGCTCCGGCTGGAGTGTCGGCCCGCTGGTGGCGTGCCTGCACGTAACTGCGGCTCAGCGCCGTGTCGCCGGCGATGTCTACCCAGATGCTGCCCAGCAGGTGCTGCGTTCCACCGCAACGGTCGAGATATCGGGACATGTTGTCGACCAGTGCGGCCATTCCGGAGCGCTCCCCTCCCTGCCCGTAATCGAAGGTGAGATCGTCCGCGAAGACCTCGCCCAATGCGGGCCAGTCTTTCGTGTCGAGGATTCGGGCAAAGCGGGCAAGGCCACGACGTATTGCGCGTTCGTCGATCAGTTCGCGCAGTTCCGGGGGTGAGGGCATGGCATCGGCCGAAACAGGGAGGGAAGAGGCCCGCTGGTCGACCAGGAACATGCATGTCATCTCGCGGTCGAACAGGTTTTCCTCGTCCTCGGCGATGCGCAGCGCGATATCAGGCAGGGACGCTCGCTCGATGAAGCGATCATAGGCGCTGCGATCGTCGAACGTGATCTGGGTCACGACATCGAAGTCCGGCGCGGCGGCAGCCGGAAAGATGAACGCCCCTTCGGTAATGAGGTAATTGCGCCGGTAATCCCTGATCTCCGGAAACAGCGACGCGATAAGCGGCGCGTGTTGCGTCTCGTAGTACGCGACGAAGGCCCCGGTGCTCATGGCCGTACGGCGTTTGAGCAGGGCGATGCATTTCACAGTCATGATGGTATCCTCAGTGGGCAAGACGCTCGTCCCGGGATCTTCGGAGAGCCGCGAGGCGAGGATGCGTGAGTGGCGGCAGCGATTCTCATGGCCCTGCCATGGCGCGTGCCGCTCGACGGCCCGAATAGATACAGTCGGCATAGGACAGGCCGCTGACGTAAAGGTTAGAGCAGATCCCCACGGCATTGCGCCCGGCGGCGTAAAGGCCGGGAACGGTGCCCTGACCGTCGCGGGCGCGCACGGCACCGGTGGTTTCGTCGACGGCAAGACCGCCAACCGTCATGCAGGCGATGGGGAACATGCGCGCGTCGACCGAAGCGTCGATCGCGTAGAAAGGCCCATGTTCCAACACGGCCATTTCGTCGGGGCTCTTGTGGAAGGGGTCGGGCTCTTCACCGCGTGCGGAGCGATTGTAGGTCGCCAGGGAAGCGGCAAGAATCTCCGGGTCGCAGTCGAGCTTCTCGGCCAGTTCCCGGGCCGTCTGGCCCTTGATTGCCGCGAACAGGACGTTGACGAGCGTGATGTCGCGCTGGAAGCCCAGAACGCCTTCGCCGAAGGCATCCCGCAGCGATTGCCGATATAGCTTGCGGTCCATCACGATATAGCCGCGTCCGCCATGGCGCTCGACCATCTCGTCACCGATACGCGCGCCGTACCAGGTCTCATTGCAGAACCGTTCCCCCTTGCCGTCGACCAGCATGGCCTGCCCCCAGGCCTGCGGCGGAGACAGGAAGCGCCAGGCCGATACCCGCTCCATCAGTGCGGTTCGGCCTCCGGCAGAAACGCCCAGCATGATGCCGCTGCCATTGTCTCCGAGCGTGCCGTTGGGCAGGCCATTGGCGTAATCTGGTGCGAAGTGGCGAACCATCTCGGGATTGCAAATGAACCCGCCGGCGCTGAGGACCACGCCGCGACGTGCACGGATCCATGCGCTCGCGCGGTTCTGCGCTTCCAGCGCCCGCGCCTTGGCGAGACGGCGGTAGCCCATGGCAAAGGTGATGCGTGCCCCCGGAAAGGTGGGCGAGAGCATCGACATCCATTTGTTCGCGGCGGCGACATAGCGCGAATGTTTCTTGCGGATCTCCGGATCGAGGAGGCGTTCCACGCGCACGCCGATCACCCTTCCGTCTGAATCAAGCGCGAGTTGACGGGCTTCTGCATGAGTGCGCATGACAAGCCCGAGATCGAGCGCGGCCTGCTTCAGCGGCTCCCAGATTCCGGTGCCCAGGCCCCAGGGTTTGCCGCCGTTACGGCGAACAGTGCGATGGCCGCGCGGGGCGGGCGGGGTCATGTCGCGAAACGGTCCGGCAAGGCTGCTGTCCGGGTGATAGAGGTACTTGTCCAACGGCGGATAGGAGGTCTTCTTCGGCCAGTAGCTGGCTTCGAACGGCGCGCCGTGATACCGCAGCCAGTCGAGAGTTTCTGCGCTGCTTTCGCAGAAGTCGCGCAACGTCTCGGCGCTGACGACATCGCCAACCTCGTGGCGCAGGTAGTCTTCCATGCGTGCCGGATCGTCGCTGACACCCGCTTCGCGCTGGATCGATGTCCCGCCGCCTGCGTAGTAGACGCCGCCATTGGCGGCCGAAGAGCCACCGCCATCGAACCGATCGAGCGCGATGACCGACAGGTCGCTTTCAAGGCCCTGCAGCGCTGCAGCCACACCCGCACCACCGAGGCCGACCACCACCATGTCCGCTTCCTCGTCCCAGTCGTGCCCTTCAGGCTCCGAAAGGATGAGCGGGGCGTCGATCTCAAGTCCCCATAGGCGAATGTCTCGATGGGACGGCGGGATCGGCGCTTCTTCGCGCAGGGCCCAAGGGCTGCGCGCCATGGTTTTCGGGGGAGGCGTCACTCTGCCCGGACCCTGACCTTCGGCGCATCCTTGCCACGCCGCATGGTCTCGATGAACCTGTCGAACGGGGCCGGCTCGGCCACCGGGCCGCCGTGGTCGCCCTTGCGTGCCCAGAACTCGTCGAAGCTGGGGAACAGCTTGTGGAAGTTGCCCTCGGTCCATTCGGTCCCGGGCCAGCGCATCTTCCGGTCGCCGATCGGCGGCTTGTTGAGGTCGGTCGCGTACCAATAGAGCGGCAGGCGGCGCGCAAAGTACCACCGCCCGTCGCGGCGCACGTAATTGTCCGAGTACATCATTTGCATGATGACCCATTCATCGCCGGTTTCGTGTTCGTTCTTGGAATAGACGATGCCGCGGGCGTGATCGGCATCCTCGAATTCGATCACGTGTCCGCCGATATGATGCGACGTCCCGGTGAAAGGGGCGCGCAGGGTCGTGTCCATATATTCGCGCAGGGCCTTGCGCCCGGTTGTGTCACGACCGACGCGAACGTCCTCGGGAAACAGCGAAACCATTGCGTCCATGTCACGCATGTCCAGGGCAAGTGCGTAGCGCGCGGGAAGCTGGCGAATGGCTTCGAGGGACTCGAGGCGATCGAGGCGGTCTTCAATGCTGCGTTCCGTCACGCTCAATCTCTCCATGAATGCATATATGCGTAGGATATTATGATATCTGTCTTCGTAATAGACAATTCTATTGCCCATTCTGTCAAGAAATCATAGATTGTCGGCATTCAAAAATACGCGATGCTCGAATCGGGCGCGTTCGCAGGAGGATGGGATGAGGAAGTTTCTTTGCAGCACCGCTATGATGACCGTTGCGGTCCTCACGGCCGTTCCGGCCCTTGCGCAGGAGAACTCTGCGCAGCAGGGGACGTCTGACGACGATTACGGAATCGGCGCCATCGTCGTCACCGCGCAGAAGCGGTCGGAAAACATCCAGGACGTTCCCATCGCGATTTCGGCGGTGAGCGAGCAGTATCTCGAAAGCCGAGGTGTCGATTCCATCGACAAGCTGGGCACCATCGCGCCCAACGTGAAGATCGAACGCGCGCCGTCGTCGAAGACGATCTCCCAGATCTCGATCCGCGGTTCGGTCACCATCAATCCCGCGATCACGTGGGAACCTGCGGTGGGGCTCTATCTCGACGGCGTCTATATCGCCAAGGCGCAGGGCTCGATCTTCGACATTGCCGATCTCGAACGGGTCGAAGTGCTGCGCGGTCCGCAAGGCACGCTTTATGGCCGCAATGCTCTGGCCGGTGCCGTCAATCTCGTGACCAAGAAGCCCAGCGGCGAAGCAGGCGGCATGGCAGAGATCACTTACGGCAGCTTCAATGAATGGAAGCTGCGCGGGGTCATCGACCTGCCGCAGATGGGAATCTTTTCGGCCAAGGTCTCCGGTCAGTATCGCAAGCGGGACGGGCTGATCGACCTTGTCCCCGATCCATACGATACACCCGGATCCTCGCTGCCGGTCCGCAACCGGACGGACTCGATCAAGTCGGGAAGCTTCATGGTGCAGTTGCGCGCGGAACTGTCTGACGACATTACCGCCGATTACACCTACGACTATTCCAGGAACAAGCAGACTCCGCCGTTCTCGCAGCTGCTGCGGGTCAACCGCAATGGCGATCCGCGCGACATCTTCGATCCGAACTCACCCGGTTACGCTTTCGGTGGGGCCTTCTTCCCGCTCAATCTCTACACCGACCCCAACCGGGTCGGCACGGCTTCGATCGATGGCGACGTCTATGAGCATTCGCGCAGCTATGGTCACGCGCTGACCCTGACCGCCAACCTTGGTTCGGCCGAAGTGAAGTCGATTACCGCCTATCGCGACCTCGCATGGTCCGATGGCCTCGACCTCGACGGATCGCCACTCGCCGTGGCCTACACGCAGCGCATTACCGACTACCATGCCTTCAGCCAGGAACTGCAGGTGACGGGCGAGGCGCTGTCGGACAAGCTCAAGTACGTCGTGGGTGCCTTCTACTTCAGCGAGAAGGCCGAGACGAATAACCCGCAAACCTATTTCGGGGGCGGCCTCGACCTGACATCGAACTACGGTTCGCATACCAAGGCCTATGCGCTCTATGCGCAGCTCGACTACAATCTCACCGACGCGCTCAAGCTGACGCTGGGCGGGCGCTATACGCATGAGAAGAAGGACATCAGCCGCTTCCTGCGGGTGAACCTCGACGCGGCCAACGGCATCTTCACGCCGACGGTCGTCGCGGATCTGCCCTACGGCACTTTCCCGGATGCGAAGTACAACAACTTCTCTCCCGCCGCGACGCTCAGCTACGAAGTGACTCCGGACGTCAACGTCTATGCCCGCTTTGCCCGTGGTTTCAAATCGGGCGGGTTCAACGGTGAGACCAATGTATTCTTCGATCCTGCAGCCCCCGCAGGCTGTCCGGCCGGAGCCACCGAGCTGTGTCGGCCCTACCGCCCGGAAAAGGTCGACAGCTATGAGCTTGGTGCGAAGACCCAGCTTCTGGGCAACGCCCTTGTGTTCAATGTCGCGGCCTTCCGGGACGAACACAAGGACATGCAGCTCGCCATCTTCACCGCGGAAGGGGCTGCGGCCTCGATCGTGCGCAATGCCGGTGCGGCCCGCATCCAGGGCCTGGAATTCGAACTCGTCGCGCGGCCCGTTTCGGGCGTGACGATCAACGGTTCGCTGGCATTCCTCGATTCCAAGTACAAGAGCTTCATCGACGGCGGCGTCGACGTGGCGGACAACCGTGCGTTCCCCCATGCGCCCAAGACGACCGCCGCGCTCGGCGTCGACTGGCGCGTGATCGAGGGGGGCTGGGGCAAGCTGAACCTCTACGGCGATCTCAGCTACGTTTCGAAGTACTATACTTTCCCTTATGCGCTCTCCACGGATATCGCTTCGGACCAGAATGCGCACAACACGCAGTCACCGGGTCGGACTATCGTGAACCTGCGGGCAACGGTTTCCGAAGTCATGCTCGGGGGTGTCGAGGCGTCCATTTCCGCCTTCGTGCGCAATCTCACCAAGGAGGACAGCCCCAACAACTTCATCGACTTCGGACCCGGTTTCGGCGGGATGACGCTGGGCTACTTCCCGGAACCGCGTACCTTCGGCGTTACCGCAGGCGTGAAATTCTGAGCCGGCCGGACGGGAAGGACAGACATATGCTTTTCGAAGGGAAAAGGGCGCTCATAACCGGCGCGGCATCGGGTATCGGGCGCGCAACCGCCATCCGATTTGCTGCCGAAGGTGCGCAAGTGACGATCGGCGATCGCAACGTGCAGGGCCTGCAGGAAACGGCGGCGATGATGGCCACGCCGCCGGTGATCCAATCTTACGATGCAATGGACCACGCTTCGTCTCGGCACCTTGTCGACGTGGCGGCGAAGGAAGGGCTCGACATCCTGTGCAACATTGCCGGAATGCTGAAGTGGGGCCCTTCCCGGGACTTTGCAGTCGAAGACTTCGAGCGCCTGATGACGATCAATGCGACAAGCGTTTTCGTGCTTTGCCAGGCGGCGCTGCCGCATCTTGCAAAGTCCAAGGGCAATATCGTCAATACTGCCTCTACGGCCGCGCTTCAGGGAATCGCCTATACTATCGCCTATTCGGCTTCGAAGCATGCCGTGGCTGCGATCACCAAGGGGCTGGCCATCGAATATGGCGCTCGCGGGGTGCGGGTAAATGCGATCTGTCCCGGGCATGTGGAAACCCCGATGACCCAGACCCCGCCGCCTGAAGGTGATGTCGACTGGTCATTGGTGATGCGCAATGCGCCCAAGCTCGAAAACGGCGCCTGCGCCCCGGAAGATATCGCCGAAATGTTTGCGTTCCTGGCCAGTGACAAGGCCCGGAAAGTGACCGGCTCGCTATTCACGGTCGATGGGGGGCAACTCGCGGGGTGAGTAGCATGCGGGCGGTTTCCTGCCCGTCGAGGAGGGCATTGGCGCGATGAATGACGCGCCAGCCCTCGGCCCTGCGTTCGAGAGTCCAGCAATTGGCCGCAACGCGGTGCGCCTCGAACTGCCCGTCGCCAAGATGGCGGAAGATCACACTGTGTCCGCGCGCACTGGCAAGGTCGCCGTCCAGTTCTATGGCGACGGGGCCAAGCAGGTGAGCGCATCCCTGACACATCAGCGACCGGTGGTTCGCCCCCTCGATCAGGCCGGCAATGGCACCGCGCCCTTGTGCGGCGGCGAATCCGACGACTTCGTATTCACCGTTATCGGTCCAGAGTTGCGAGAGCGCTTCGCCGTCGCCGCTGTCGGCGAGCGGCCCGTATTGGGCAATGATCGAACGAATCGCCTCGAGGTCCTCGAGGCGTTGAAGACGCTCGGCAAGGCTTTCCAGGGAATGGGTCATGCCAACCGTTCTGGCGCCTCATGCGCCTTGAGCAAAGCGAAAAAACCGGGAGAACTGCAATGAATGACGCATCGTGCGGCAATGCCAAGCTCGGCCACGTATGGCGTGAATTCTGCGAAGAGCTTGCGCAGGCCGGAGATGTTCTGATGCGTGAGGAAGCGCCGGGCGCGGCGATCGACCAGGCCGAAGGGCTGCGCTATCTTTCGCGCCTGACGCGCACGGCGCTCAACATGCTCGTCGACAGCGCCGATCCCGATTTTCCACGCCTCTTCCTGCTCTGCGACGACAAGATCAAGATCGGCGCAGACAATCCCGACAACCTCTATCAGCAATGCGTCGTCAGCGCGGACCGCGAGTATCGCATCACGGGCAAGCGCAATACGGTTCCCTATTTCTCTATCGGCAGCAAGGCGAACCGCTATGCGACCGACGGAACCATGGCCTCCACCGGTGAGATCGAGTTCGCGGACATGGAGTTCGGACCGGACGGCAGTTTCGAGATCGTCGTCAGCAAGGATGAGAAGCCGGGCAACTGGTTGCCCATGTCGGACGACACGTCTCTGCTGATCGTACGCCAGACGTTCGACGACAAGAAAACGCAAGTCCCCGCCGACGTCCGCATCGAGCGGATTGGCCCCGGTCCCGAGACACCGCTTGTGCTGAGGCCTGAGCAGATCGAGAGCCAGCTGAAGGGCGCGGCGCAGTGGGTGCGCGGAACCGCCAATACTTTCGCTGACTGGTCAGAGTGGTTCAAGGCGCAGCCGAACCGGATCTATGACGGTGATCAGGCGGTTTTCTACCGCGCCGGCGGCGATCCCAATATCTGGTATGGGCATATCTACTTCGATCTTCAGCCCGGCGAGGCGCTGGTCATCCGGGCAACGCCGCCAGAGTGCCGCATGTGGAATTTCCAGCTCGACAACTGGTGGATGGAATCGCTCGATCACGTGAACAACCCGCACGTCTGGATCAATGGCAGCATGGCCAGATACGAGCCGGACGGCAGCGTCATCGTCGTTTGCGCCGACGCAGATCCCGGTTTCGCCAACTGGATCGATCTTGCCGGACATCGCGAGGGGACCGGGCTTTGGCGCTGGCTGGGTGCCAAGGACCACCCTGTCCCGCAAGTGGAGGTGGTTCGGCTCTAGGGCTCCCCTCTTCCATGTGCGGCAACTTTGTCTGCTCCAGGCCCGGAAGATTTGCGCCGATGGGGCCGTCTTCCCTTATGGCCTCATGCAGGTCGGATCGACGACCGGCGCGATCCCTCGATAGATGTAAAAGGGCAAATCCTGCGTGATCGATATATGCGCATTATATTACCTACAAATGGATGCAAAGATGATTTATTATAAATAATAATGGCATTTTTGCGTAAAAATTATGGTCTAATAAGGCTGGGGCGTGTACGGTGCGGCAATGCGCCTCTCACTCGATCATCTGACGGTCATCGATGCGGATCCGGTCGAACTTGTCGAGGCTGCGCACGATGCGCGCTGTACCGGTGTCTGCCTTTTCATCCAGTCGATGCCGGTATTGCCGATGATGCCGAGGTTCGACTTGTGCGCGGATCGTTCCGGTCGGCGTGACTTCGTCAAGCGGATGGCGGATCACGGAGTCTCGCTGGACCTTGCCTATCCGTTCACTTTGGCCGGGCGTACCCGCGTCGAGGACTATGTGGTGGCCATGGAATGCGCGGCCGAGTTGGGTGCAGGTCTTGTCAACGTACTTTGCTACGATCGCGAGGTGTCGCGCCGCGCTGAAAACTTCGCCGGGTTTTGCGACCTTGCGGCCGGTTTCGACCTCGCGGTAGCCGCCGAGTTCTATCCGCTTTCGCAGATCGGATCGCTTGCTGGCGCGCTCGATCTGGTTCGGGCCTTGGACCGGCCGGGGAGGGTTGGTGTCAATGTCGACTTGCTGCATCTGATGCGGTCAGGCGGATCGATCGCCGAACTTGCCGCAGCTCCGGACGAATTTGTCCTCTTTGCGCAAGCCTGCGATGGCCCGCAGGCATGCCCGACAGATGATCTCGGTGCGGAGGCGTCAGGCGAGCGGCTCCTGCCGGGCGAAGGCGTGTTCGACGTAGGCGGATTTCTCGGGGCATTGCCGGAACACTGCCCGGTGAGCGTGGAGATACCCCGGCTCAGCGCGCTGCTCTCGGGCGAGCCGCGTGGTGTCAGGGCTCGCCGTGCAGTCGAAGCGGTCAGGCGCGCAGCCGCGCCAGTTCCTCCGGGTTAAGATCTAGGTCGGCGGCTCTGACGCCTTCTTCGATGCGGGCCGGGCTGGATCCGCCCAATACGGGGATCGTCTGGTTCGGCTGGTTGATCAGATAGGCGAGCACCACGTCGTTGATCGCCACGCCATGGCACCTTGCCAAGTCTTGCGCCGCCGCAAAGCGCCTTTGGTTGACGGGATTGCCATAGCGCGTGGCGAGATCGGTTGCGACTTCACGCTTTTCTTTCATGGCGAAGTAGCCGCCGCTGGTGGGGGCATAGGCCATGATCGGAAGCGTTTCATGCAGCGTTTCGTATTCGCCCTCGTAGTAATGTCGGTAGCCCTGCGCGCGCGTCGAACATAGCGCCCTTGGTGGCGATAATCCTGTCGGAACGATTGCCGCTCGTCTTGAGCCAGGTGCCGATGGCGCGCCCGCTCAGACCGCTTGGGTCCATTCGATGAGATGGCTGATGTCGCGGCGCTCATCTGGCTTGCGCCCGGTTCGGGCAAGGTGATGCGCGGTGATCTGGATCGCCGGATCGAGTGGAAGGACGACTTCCATGACCCGGTCGTAGATGGTGCAGGCGATTTTCCAGACGCCCCCTTCACGCCGGTATTGATCGCGGTAGATCGCCGTCCCGGACGTATGGGTCTTTTCTTCGAGGTTGATGAAGATATCTTCCAGGTACCAGATCCCCTCGGCTGAATTGTCTCCGGTCAGCCTGATCTCCGGCATATGGCCGTGATGCATCGCCACTGTGCCGGAATGGAAGGAATTGGCGAGGAATTCGATCATGTCGTCCCGGCCGGACAGTGCTACCTTGTAGGAACCGCCGCGATACTCGACGGCCACGTCCTCCGTGAACAGCGACGCGAGAAGGTCCATGTCGGCAGTGTCGATGCCACGGAAATAGCGGTGCTTGAGCGTCCTGATATCTTCCAGATCGCTCAGGTGTTGCAGTGTATAGGCCATGGTTTCAGGCTTCCTCTAGTGCCGTGAACATTGCTTCGGCGCGCGCTTTCAATGCCCGTGCGCTGTCGTCGAAGGCGCGTTTCACCCAGGGACCGGCGAACCGGTACACATGGATTCCGTTGTTGCCGAGAAACGCGTCGGTCGAATGGTAACGACAGGTGTTGTCGCCAGTTGCCTCGATGATCTGGTCACGGCGGGCGGGATAGGGCCAGGCATCGCTGTGGATCATTTCCCAGCTCAGCAGCCTTTCCGGTTCGAAGGCGCAAATATACTCGCAGTTGGGGACCAGCGATCCCGGAGCGGCATAATTGACGAGCGTCATTTCGACCGCTGCGCTCATCTCCAGCGTGGAGACGGCGCGCACACAGAAAGGATTCCATTCGGCATAACGGGACAAGTCGGTCAGGATGTCCCACACGATACGCGCGGGGGCGTCGATCTCCACCGTATCGCCCACGGTTACAGCATCGGGATCAAAGCCGCTGACCGGATCGTCGTTGAGCTTTGGCGCGTTTTTCATCCAATCCAGCATGTTCTTCGCTCCCTCAAACAGCAACCCAGTCGCCGCCGTTGACGTCCAGCGCGGCTCCGGTCATCTCGCTCGCATAATCGGAGAGCAGGAAATAGACCGCCTTGGCGCAATCGGCGTCGGGCGGAATGTGGCCGACCGGAATTTCGGCGCTGCGCTGGTTGCGGAAGGCCTCGGCCCCGTCACCCAGCGATGCGATGTATTCCTCGAGTGGTGCGCCCATCATCCATCCCATCAGGGCGGTGTTGACGCGGATGCCGCTGCCCGAAAGTTCGACTGCAAGCTGGCGGCTCATCTGGTTGAGGGCGGCCTTGGCCATTGCATAGCCGCCTTCCCCCGGCATCGGCTTGCGCGTGGCCAGCGTCGAGACATTGACGATCGAGCCTGACTTCTGCGCCCGCATCGTCGGGATGACGGCTTGCGCCATGCGCACCGCTCCCACGGCGATCACGTCCAACGCCATCAGCAACTGGTCGATGGAATGGGTGTCGAGGCCCAACCAATCGGGGTGGTAGTATGCGGAATTGACGAGGCCGTCGATCCGACCCCACTTGTTCAGGGCGGCCTTGGCCAGTGCATTGCACTGTTCGGTCTTCGAAACATCGCAGGGTACGGCAATCGCCTCGCCGCCGGCTTCGACGATTTCGCCGGCAAGCCTCTCGATCGCGTCTTTCGAGCGCGCTGAGACTATGACTTTCGCGCCTTCAGCGGCCGCGCCACGGCACATCGCCTGCCCCATGCCCGGGCCTGCTCCGGTGATGATGACGACCTTGTCTTTGAGGATCATGGTGTTCTCTCCCAATGTTTCTTGTCGTTTTTCCGGTCTCGTGGCCGGGCTATGTCTGCGCGGCCTTGGCTCCTGCCCGGCGGCCGAAAAAGGTGCAGTCGGCGAGGCTCAATCCGGAGCTGTAGCCATGGCCCCATGCGGGCAGGCCGGACGTGCAGCGTCCCGCGGCAAAGAGCCCTGCGATGGGCGCGCCCTCCCGGTCGAGCACTTCGCCGTCGATATTCGTACGCAGTCCACCGAGCGTGAAGAAGCTGAAGTAGCTGTCGTGGAAATCGAGTTCGAGCGCGACGAACGGCCCTTCCTCCAGTGGAGTCAGGATCGGCTGACGTTTGCCGAACAGGGGATCGCGACCTTCCCGGGCGTGGCGGTTGTAGAATTCCATGGTCGCAGAAAGGGTGCCTTCTGGCATCTCCAGTTCTGCTTCCACTTCGGCCCAGGTTTCCCCGGTGCCGGCAATGCGCATGTTGGCGATATCGAGCGGCTGCGAGAAATGCGCGCAGTCGAGCAGGAGATAGACCTTGCCGCCGGGCTGATCGACCGCGTAGCGGCTGACGCGCCCGTGGTAGCAGTCCTCGTTGATGAAGCGCTGTCCGGCGACGTTTACGAAAACGCCGTAGGCGTGGGGTTCGGGCATCGTCCAGGGGCAGGTCGTGAAGAACTGCTCCATGTGGATGGCATCTCCGCCGGCCCCCATGCCGAGCAGGATGCCGGTACCGTCGTCCTTGTCGCCGATGGGATCGCTGAGTTTGAAGGTCTCGGGGCAATATTTGCGACGCATCTCTTCGTTGAACACGAAGCCGCCGGTGGCAAGCACCACGCCCTTGCTTGCCTTGACGAAGTGGTTGGCGTTGTCGATGCGCAGCACTGCGCCGACGATCCGCTCGCCATCGGCAATGAGCGCGATGGCGCGGGCATCGGTGACGATTTCCACGCCGAGGTCGCGTGTGCGCGCCTCAAGGATATCGACCAATGGTCGTCCGCCGCCCCAGCCCGCGTGCTGGATGACATGACCGCGCGGGGCGGGCGTTGCGATATCGCAAAAGGGTTCGGCCGCTTCGCTGCCCGACCAGATCAGCGTGGAATCATCGACGGGTTCGATGTGTTTTCCGGGCAGGTAGTTACCCCGATAGGGCACTCCCTGCGCCTTGAGCCAATTGTAATGCGCCAGCGAATGCTGCGCATAAAGGTCGCACTTGGCCTCGTCCGCGCAAGGACCGCCCGCCGCCTTGAGGTAGGCGGCGAGGGCTTCTGTGGTATCTTCGAAACCCGCCGCGCGCTGCGCATCGGTTCCGCCGCCGCCACCAATGTAGATCTCGCCGCCCGAGAGCGCCGAAGCACCGCCGCTGCCCGAATTGCGTTCGAACAGGGTCACTCTGGCACCAGCTTCAGCCGCTTCGATGGCGGCACAGGCGCCGGCCGCCCCGAAGCCGATGACGACGACATCGGTGTCGAAGTGCCACTCGGGCACTTCGGCGACCGGCAAAGCCCGGTGAAGCGAAAATTCGGTCATGGGATCAGGCGTTCTTTTCCTTGAGCATGTCGAGGGCGACGTCGACGATCATGTCTTCCTGTCCGCCGACCATCTTGCGGCGGCCGAGTTCGACGAGGATCGCGCGGGTGTCGATGCCGTAAGTTTCGCTGGCCTTTTCGGCGTGCCGCAGGAAGCTGGAATAGACCCCGGCATAGCCAAGGCTCAGCGTCTCGCGATCGACGCGGACCGGGCGGTCCTGAAGTGGGCGCACGAGGTCTTCGGCCGCGTCCATCAGTAGATTGACGTCGCAGCCATGATTCCAGCCCTTACGGTCGACCGCGGCGATGAACACCTCGAGAGGCGCATTGCCGGCACCGGCGCCCATGCCGGTGAGACTGGCATCGATCCGAACCGCGCCGCACTGGGCGGCAACGATCGAATTGGCGACGCCAAGACCAAGGTTGTGGTGCGCATGCATCCCGCGCTGCGTTTCCGGCTTGAGCACCCGGTCATAGGCTTCGAATCGGGCGCGCACGCCGTCCATGTCGAGCGCCCCGCCGCTGTCGGTCACGTAAACGCACTGGGCGCCATAGCTTTCCATCAGGAGGGCCTGCTGGGCCAGCACCTCGGGCTCGATCATGTGGCTCATCATCAGGAAGCCAGAGACATCCATGCCGAGATCGCGGGCGATGCCGATGTGCTGCTTCGATACGTCAGCCTCCGTGCAATGGGTCGCCACGCGGACCGAGCGTACGCCGATATCGTAGGCGCGCCGCAGTTCTTCGACTGTGCCAACGCCGGGCAGGATCAGAGTGGTCAGGACGCACTTGTCGAGCACATCCGCCACGGCCTCGAGCCATTCCCAATCGGTATGTGCGCCAAAGCCGTAGTTGAAACTGGCGCCCGAGAGACCGTCGCCGTGAGCGACCTCGATCGCGTCCACGCCGCTCTTCTCAATGGCGCTGGCGATAGCGCGCACATGGTCGATGCCGTACATGTGGCGGATGGCGTGCATGCCGTCACGCAAGGTAACGTCCTGGATGTAGAGCTTCTCGCCCGCTTCCACGTTGAACTTGGCCATCATGCATTCTCCTTGGCGGCCATGCGCCGCTGGGCCAGCAGTTCGCCGGTCGCCTTGGCGGCGGCGGTCATGATGTCGAGGTTGCCGGAATAGCTGGGCAGGTAGTCGCCCGCACCTTCCACCTCGAGCATGATCATCGATTTGATCCCGGTGAACTCGCCCATGCCGGGGATCTTGAGCTTGTTGTTGTCGCCGAAGCGTTCGAACTGGACTTCCTGCTTCAGGCGATAGCCGGGCACGTACTTCTGCACTTCGGCCACCATGTCCTTCACCGACTTGCGGATGGCGTCCTCGTCGGCGCCTTCCGACAGCGTGAAGACCGTGTCGCGCATGATCATCGGCGGCTCGGCAGGGTTCAGGATGATGATTGCCTTGCCCTTTTCGGCGCCGCCGACCTTCTCGATCGCGTTCGCGGTGGTGCGGGTGAACTCGTCGATGTTGGCGCGCGTGCCGGGGCCTGCCGAGCGCGAGGAGACCGACGCGACGATCTCGGCATAGGGGACGCGGGTCGCGACACGGCTGACGGCAGCGACCATCGGGATCGTCGCCTGTCCGCCGCAGGTCACCATGTTGACGTTGGGCGCATCGAGATTGGCGTGCATGTTGACCGGCGGCACCGTGAACGGACCGATTGCGGCAGGCGTCAGGTCGACGACCTGGATGCCGTCGGCGCGCAAGGCTTCGTCGTGGACCTTGTGCGCGTAGGCACTGGTCGCATCGAAGGCTATGCCGATTTCGGGATAGCAGGCCAGCTTCTTGAGGCCCTCGATGCCCTCATGCGTCGTGGCGATGCCATGCTCGCGGGCCATGGCGAGGCCTTCAGAGTTGGGATCGATGCCGACGACGGCCGCGAGTTCCATGTTCTGGGGATACTTGATCATCTTCATCATCAGGTCGGTACCGATATTGCCCGAACCGATGATTGCCGCCTTCACGCGTGCCATGTCAGAGTCCTTTAAACCAATTGGCCTTCAAACGAATTGCGCGATGCAGGAGCCGAGCTTGCGGCCCCCATTTTCCGGGTTGGAGTCGCTCAAGGTCATTTCGAAACGGTCACCCTTCACCGCGGGGGCAAGGGGGACCAGCGAACCGGAGAGAATGACATCGCCCGCATCGAGGGTGACGCCGTATTCGCCCAGGGTATTGGCAAGCCAGGCCACGGCCTGCGCCGGATCGCCCTGGACCGCATGGCCGTAGCCTTCGGACAGCGGCTCGCCGTTCTTGGTGACGGCCACGTGCAGGCCCGGCAGGTCGAGCCCGGCAGGATCGAGGCGATCCTCGCCCAGCACATAGACGCCGCAGGACGCGTTGTCCGAGACGGTATCGACGATGGCGATCTTCCAGTCGGTAATGCGGCTGTCGACGATCTCGAAGCACGGGACGATGCTTTGCGTCGCGGCCAGCACGTCGGCTGCCGTCACACCCGGCCCCTTCAGTCCTTGCTTGAGGACAAACGCGATCTCGGCCTCGGCGCGCGGCGCGATGAGCGCCTTGTCGTCGATGTCGATGTCGCCCTCGACATACATCCAGTCGGTCAGGAAGCCGAAGTCGGGCTGATGCACGCCGAGCATGTCCTGCACGGCCTCACTCGTGACGCCGATCTTCTTGCCGACGACCTTTTCCCCGTCCGCCTGGCGGCGGGCGAGAAAGTCCAGGCTGATGGCATAGGCATCGTCGATCGTCAGCGACGGATCCTGCTCGATGAGCGGCGTGAGCGTTTTGCGACCGCGAAGGGCGTCGTAAAGCGCCTTTCCGTAAGTTTCAGCAGTGCTCATCGAGGAACCCTGTCGCATATCGGTTGAATTCGGCCGCGCGCTCGAGCTGGACCCAGTGGCCGACCTTGCTGAAGGTCACGCAGCGCACATCTTCGCAGGCTTCGAAGAAGTAATCGATCCCGGTCAGCGGCATGAAGGCCTCGTCGCGTCCCCAGAACAGCTGGATCGGCATTTTCAGTTCCGGCAGGCGCGGACGCACGTTGTGCGTGCGCATGCGCACGATGACGTCCTTGGGCTGGGTCTTCGACACTGCGAAGCGTTCGGCCACGAGTTCGTCGGTGACCATGGCCGGGTCATAGACGAGACTCTCGTTGAGGCGGCGCTGGTCGGCCTCGGAGAAATCGGGGCTGCCGAAGGAAGAGCGCATGTTGGCAATGCCGGGCATGGCGAAATAGACATCGAGTTCCTCGATGCAGCCGGGCGCCATGAGGATCATGTTCTCGACGAAGTCCGGGTGAACGGCGGCGATTTCGATGGCGATGCCGCCCCCCAGCGAATTGCCCACGAGCGAGGCCTTCTCGATGCCGTGCTGGCGCAGGGCATCGTAAACGGTGTCGACGAAGAGCGTCAGCGTATAGTCGATCCCCTCGGGCTTCGACGAGGAGCCGTAGCCGATGAGATCGGGCAGCACGACGCGGTAGCCCGCCTCGACGAATGCGTCGACGTTCTGCCGGAAGTTGGAAATGCCCGACGCACCGGGACCGCTGCCGTGGAAGAACACCACGACAGGGCCCTGTCCGAACTCGCGTATGTGAATGTCGTAGCCGCCAGCGACGCGGTACGTCGCTTCCTTCATGTTAGCCATGCCTCGCCCCCTTACAGGAAAGTGAACTTGGGCTCTTCGCCCAGCATCGAACCGACGAGATCGGCGGTGCGGTTGTTCGGGTCATTGGCAACGTGGGCGCGGCCGGCGTGCAGGTCGAGCCACGGCTGGATGATCGGACTGGTGTTGTAGATCGCCCGTCCGCCCAGCAGCCGCATCATCTCGTCGGCAAGATCGGCAAGACGGCGGACCACGGTGGACGACTGGTAGACGAACAGCGTGCGCTTCTCCATGGGCACCTTCTCGCCGCGCTCGGCATAGCCCATGAGCTCGTCGAAGGTAACGCGCAGCGTGGTTTCCATCTCTATGATCTGGGCATGGGCCTTGGCGATGGCCGCGTGCAGGAACGGATCGGCCTTGGATGCCTTGCCGGTGTTGGTCGACACCCGGTCCTTCATGATCTGCACCGCGGCATTCACGGCCGCGCGGGCTCCGCCGAAGGCTGCGGTGGAGACCGAGCGGGTGAAGACCTGCGCCCAGGGGAGGGTAAAGAGCGGCGCGTCGTTTTCCTTCTGGCCCGGATTTTCGCAAAGGAAGCCATGGACAGAGCGGTGCGTTCGGTATTCGGGGACGAATACATCGTCAACGATGACGTCGTGGCTGCCCGTGCCTTGCAGGCCAAAGACCTGCCAGGCATCGCGGTCGATCCTGTAGTCCTTGCGGGGCAGCAGGAAAGTGCGCATGTCCGGCGCGCCGCCTTCTTCACTCGGCGGCACCATGGCGCCGAGCAGGACCCAGTCGCAATGGACGGAGCCGGTGGAAAAGCCCCAGTGGCCCGATAGCCTGAAGCCGCCTTCGACAGGCGTTACCTTGCCGACAGGCTGGTAGGACGAAGAGACCAGTACGCTCGTGTCCCGGCCCCAGACTTCCTGCTGTGCCCGGTCATCGAACAGCGCGATTTCGTAGGGGTGACAGCCGACGACGCCGAACATCCAGCCTGTCGACATGCAGCCTTCGGCGAGCGCTTTCTGCACGTCGTAAAAGACATTCGGGCTCATTTCATAGCCGCCCCAGCGCTTCGGCTGGAGAATACGGAAGAAGCCGGCGGCTTGCATCTCGGCAATCGAGTCTGCCGGCACGTCCCGATCGGCAACGCACTTCGCGGCGCGCTCCTTCAATACCGGGATCATGGCGCGTGCGCGCTCAGCGAGTTGCCCGGGCGTCGGGATCGCTGCGGCCGCATCTGTGACTGAAGCTGTGCTGGCCATTTCGGTCTTCTCTCCCTCGTAACGAATCGGAGCAACGCCGCTTTGCGCTGCATTCGTAAAAATAAATGGCATGTGATACGCAAATCGTCAATTGAAAAGCCATTGAGCTTTCGATATGTGCAGATAGGCAAGGTCAGAACGGACGCGAATTTCCGTTGGCCGAATCGGTTTCGCAGGAGAGAGGAGCCCGTGATGGGCAAGCAGACCATCGATCTTACCGGGCAGGTTGCCATCGTCACCGGCGGCACGCGTGGGCTGGGCCGCGGCATTGCCGCTGCACTCGCGCAGGCGGGTGCCTCGGTGGTGGTCTGTGGCCGTAACGAACCGGACGATCTCCCTGATGGCGTGTGCTACCGCGCTGCGGACATACGCGAGGCAGAGCAGGCTGGCGCGCTGGTACAGGCTGTCGTCGAAGACCACGGCCGCCTCGACATTCTGGTCAACAATGCGGGCGGATCGCCCGATGCCCCGGCAGCAAGCGCGAGCCCGCGCTTCTTCGATGCGATCGTGCGCCTTAACCTTCATGCGGCCATGTACATGGCCCAGGCCGCCCATGCGCCGATGCAGGCTGCGGGCGCAGGAAGCATCGTCAACATCGCCAGCGTATCCGGTATCCGGCCCAGCCCCGGGACAGCGGCTTATGGAGCTGCGAAGGCCGGGCTGCTCAATCTTACGCAAAGTCTGGCCCAGGAATGGGGGCCTGACGGCATCCGCGTCAATGCCCTGATTCTGGGGCTCATGCAGACCGAAACGTCCGAACTCACCTACGGCGAGGCGGAAGCGCAGACCCGCGTCGGCGCCTCCATGCCGCTGGGCCGCATGGGGACGGGCAAGGATGCGGCGGGCGCGGTGCTCTGGCTCTGCTCGGAGATGGCCTCATGGGTCAGTGGCGCGCGCATCAACGTCGATGGCGGTGGCGAGCGTCCGTACTTCCTCGACCTCGTGAAAGGACATTGAACTGAACATGGGTATCAAGGCACTTGGCTATGTCGTCGTCGAAACGGCGAGGCCTGAGGAATGGAATACTTTCCTCACGCAATTCGTCGGAGCCATGCGTGCGCCCGATGCGCGCGATGGCGCTTCGCTCTATCGCGTCGACGAACGGGTGTTCCGGTTCAGGATCGAGACCGGTGCGCGCGAATGGTTCGTCGCGGCGGGCTATGAATTGACCGATCGCACCGCGCTCGATGCCCTGGCGCTCAGGATTGCCGAGGCCGGTCGTTCGGTGGAATGGGCCGATGTGCGCGAGGCCGCGGGACGTGGAGCCGAGGCGATGTTCCGCACGAGCGATCCGGCCGGAAACGGTCTGGAGTTCTACTGCGGCGATGCACGCAGCGATACGCCTTTCCTTTCGCCGATCGGCGTGCCGGAATTCCTGACCGGGGATCTGGGCATGGGCCATGCGGTATTCTCCGCTCCCGATTTTGATGAGACCATCGCGTTCCATCGCGATGTCGTGGGTTTCCATGAGACCGACATGCCGCGCTTCCACCTGATGGGGCCGGACGCACCGTCGATGGGCTTTGCCTTCCTGCACGCGGACAACGGTCGCCACCATTCGATCGCCTTCGGCGAAGGCCCCGTTCCGCCTTCGGGCGCGGTGCATATCATGCTGGAGCTTCCCGACCTGATCGAAGTGGGCAAGGCGCACGACCGCATGAAGCGCTTCGGCTATCCGGAAAGCGCGACGCTGGGCAGGCACGTCAACGACGAGACGACCGGGTTTTACGTGCAGACGCCCTCGGGTTTCGACCTTGAGATCGGTTGCGACAGCCTGATTATCGACCCGGCCAACTGGGCGGTGACCAAGCACGAAGGGATCAGCGTCTGGGGCCATGAATGGGCCTGGCAGAAAGCCCTCAAGGAACAGCAGGAACAAGAGGAAGGGGCATGATGCTCGACAAGCGGATGAGCGCGGCGGAGATGGTCGCGCAGATCAAGGACGGAATGACCGTCGGGATCGGCGGGTGGGGGCCGCGTCGCAAGCCCATGGCGCTGGTGCGCGAGCTGATGCGCTCCGACGTCAAGGACCTGACTGTCGTTGCCTATGGCGGCGCCGATGTCGGGATGCTCTGCGCGGCCGGCAAGGTGAAGAAGCTGGTCTTCGCGTTCGTCTCGCTCGATGCGATCCCGCTCGAGCCGTGGTTCCGCAAGGCGCGCGAGTCCGGCAAGCTCGAAGTCCTCGAAGTCGACGAGGGCATGTTCCAGTGGGGCCTGAAGGCCGCTGCCTTTCAGCTGCCTTTCCTGCCCACCCGCGTTGGCCTGGGTACCGATCTTGCAGAACTGGGCGGGCTCAAGACGGTGCAATCGCCCTACGCGGACGGCGAGACCTTGATTGCGATGCCCGCGCTCAAGCTCGATGTTGCACTGATCCACGTCAATCGTTCCGACTGGCGCGGCAACGTGCAGGTTTTCGGTCCCGACGTCTATTACGACGAATGGTTCGCCAAGGCGGCCGCGAAGACCTATATTTCATGCGAGGAAATGGTGGATCGCATGGAAGACCACTATCCCGAGCAGGCGCAGGCCAACCTTTTCGAACGCTGCTTCGTCAGCGGTGTCGTCGAGATGCCATGCGGCGCCCATCCCAGTTCGATGCCTCCCCATTACGGTTGGGACATGAAGGCATTCAAGGCCTACGCCGGTGCGGCGAAGGATCCTGGCGACTGGGACGCGGTGAAGGACCGCTTCGTCGGCGCAAGTGAAGCGCAATACCTTGAAAGCAATGGCGGAAAGGAGGCGGTGGCGGCTCTTCCGCTCCCGATATTCTGATGACCCAGGTTACTCTTGCAGAACTCTGCATCTTCGCGGCCTCCGAGGCCTTCCGCGGCAATGGGGAAATGGTCGCGACCGGCGTCGGTCCGGTGCCGCGTCTGGGGGCCAGCCTCGCCAAGCTGACCCACAGCCCCGAGCTGATGATGACCGACGGCGAATGCTATCTGGTCGAGCAGCCGGTACCGATCGGGCCGCGCGCCTATGACGACCGCAAGCCTGCCGGACACCTGCCGTTCTCGCGTTTCTTCGACAGCGCGGTCTGGACGGGGCGCCGTCACGCGATGGTCACGCCCACGCAGATCGACCGTTTCGGCCAGATCAATCTGTCCTACATGGGCGGCACCTACCAGCAGCCCAAGACGCAGATGCTGGGCGTGCGCGGGTTTCCCGGCAATACGATCTACCACCCCAACTCGTTCTTCTTCCCGGCGCATAGCCCGCGTGTATTCGTGGCCGGCGAAGTCGACATGATTTCCGGTGCCGGATACAACCCTGCCAAGCGGGTGGCGGGTGGCAACTACTCCGCCATCGATCTTCGCCGCATCGTCACCAACCTGTGCGTGATGGACTTCGGCGGCAGTGAGAATGCGATGCGCGTCATCTCGCTGCATAACGGCGTAACCTTCGACGAAGTGCAGGAAGCCACTGGCTTCGAACTCGAACTGGCCGAGGACGTTGGTGAAACGCCGCTGCCGGGCGCCGAAGCGCTCGCCATCATTGCCAGCCTCGATCCGCACAACATTCGCGAAAGCGTGATCAGGGACAACCCGCCGGCCCTCCGCGGCTGAGCGGGTAAAGGAAAAAGGGAGAGCAAGGATGAGCGATCTCGTCGAACCGAAGAGCGTCGACATCGTCTACGAGACCGAAGAGCCGGTTACGTACACTGTCGTCGATGGCGTGGCCTGGATCATGATGAACCGGCCGCAGTTCAACAACGCGCAGAACGGTCAGATGACCTATGCGCTCGACGACGCCTTCCAGAAGGCCACGAACGACGACGCGGTACGCTGCATTGTCCTGGGCGGTGAGGGCAAGCACTTCTCGGCGGGGCATGACATCGGCACGCCGGGGCGCGACCTGCACCGCGAATTCGACAAGCGGCTGATGGTGGCGCCGCATACCAACAAGCCGGGGGCGGAACTGCTCTATACGCGTGAGCAGGAGCAGTACCTGGGTATGTGCCGCAGGTGGCGCGACGTGCCCAAGCCGACCATCGCGATGGTGCAGGGCGCCTGCGTGGCGGGCGGTCTGATGCTGGCCTGGGTCTGCGACCTGATCGTGGCATCGGACGATGCGTTCTTCCAGGACCCGGTAAACCCGCTGATGGGCATTCCGGGCGTCGAATACTTCGCACACGCCTACGAACTGCCACCGCGCGTCGCCAAGGAGTTCCTGCTGCTGGGCGAGCGCATGAGCGCGCAGCGCGCCGAGCAGTTCGGCATGGTCAACAAGGTGCTGCCACGCGCCGAATTGCGCGAAGCGGTCACCGCCTGGGCGAGGAAGCTTGCCGGCCAGGCGCGCTTGGGCAATTGGCTGACCAAGCAGGCGGTGAACCACGTCGAGGAACTGCGCGGCAAGCGCGCGGCGATGGATGCGGTCTTCCACATGCACCACTTCGCCCACGCGCAAAACGACCTGGTCACCGGCAACTCGATCGCCGGCGTCAGCGGCAAGTCGGCGGCCAGCGCCAACAAGAAGGACGCCGGAGAAGCGTGATGGGCAACCCGCTCCATACCGTCCTGTGCGAACGTCTGGGTTGTTCGGCCCCGATCATCCAGACCGCGATGGGCTGGGTGGCCGAGCCCTCGCTGGTCATCGCCAGCTCCAATGCCGGGGCCTTCGGTTTCCTCGGTGCGGCAGTCATGACGCCTGACGAAGTGCGAGAGAAGATCCTTGCCGTGCGCAAGGGTACCGACCGCCCCTTCGGCGTGAACTTTCACTCGTTCCAGCCCGGTGCGGACAGGATCGTCGAACTGATCCTCGAAAACCGCGAGCAGGTGCGCGCGGTGAGCTTCGGACGCGGGCCCAACGCGAAGATGATCGGCCGTTTCAAGGACGCGGGCATCCTGTGCATCCCGACCGTGGGCGCGGTGAAGCACGCCCAGAAGATGGTCGAACTGGGTGTCGACATGGTTTCGGTGCAGGGCGGTGAGGGCGGCGGGCATACCGGCTCGGTGCCGACCACCGTGCTGCTGCCGCAGGTGCTCGACGCCGTTGACGTTCCTGTAATCGCCTGCGGCGGCTTTGCCGATGGGCGCGGACTGGTGGCCGCGCTGTCCTACGGCGCAGTAGGCATCGCCATGGGAACACGTTTTCTGCTGACGAAGGAAAGCCCGGTGCCTGACGTCACCAAGGCCGAATACCTCAAGGCTTCCACCGACGGGATCGTCGTGACGACCAGGCTCGACGGCATTCCCCAGCGCATGATCCGCAGCAAGTTGATGGATCGGATCGAAAGGTCCGGAAATCTTGGCATGTGGCTGCGCGCACTGGAAGCGGGAATGCAGATGAAGAAGCAGACCGGCGCGTCCTGGCTTGAATTCATCAAGGCCGCGAAAGGCATGACCTCGCACGGGGCGATGCCGCTCAAGCAGGCGATGATGGCCGCGACGATGCCGATGCTGATTCAGAAGGCCGTTGTCGAGGGAGACGTCGAACACGGGGTCATGGCGACGGGCGTCGTCGGTGGCCGGATTGCCGAAGTGCCGACCTGCCGTGAGCTGGTCGACCGCATCATGGAACAGGCACGCGAGCGGCTCGAAGCCCTTGGCGTGCCAGCGCAGCAGCCGGTTGGCGCTGCCTGAGAGGACGCAACATGCCGATCACAACGACAATCAAGGACCGTATCGCCGAAATCGTCTTCGACGTGCCCCCGGTCAATGCTTTCGACAGCGAGACCTGGCTCTCGATCCCCGCGATCGTGACCGAAGCGAGCCGCAATCCCGAGGTCAACTGCGTGCTGATCCGCGCGGCCGAGGACGCGCGCGGCTTCTGCGGCGGTGTCGACATCAAGGAAATGCAGGCGCACCCCGAGCGGATCACCGTGCTCAACCGGGGCAATTACCTGACCTTCAAGGCTATCCGCGAGGCTGAAGTGCCGGTCGTTTCGGCCGTGCACAAATTCGTGATCGGCGGCGGAATCGGCATCTGCGGCGCGTCGGACACGATCATCGCGGCTGACGATGCCTTTTTCTCGCTGCCCGAAGTCGATCGCGGCGCGATGGGCGGGGCCAGCCACCTTTCACGCATGTTGCCGCTGCACAAGGTGCGGGCCGCCTTCTTTACCGGAGGGAATATCCCGGCGCAGGAAGCCTATCGCCTTGGCGCGGTCGAGACGGTGGTGCCGCGCGCCGATCTGGTGCGCGAGGCGAGGGCCTTTTGCGAAGTGATCGCGGGCAAGAGCCGCAAGGCACTCATGATCGCCAAGGAAGCGCTCAACGGCCTCGAGCCGCGCGACGTCGATCGCGGCTACCGCTGGGAGCAGGGCTTCACGCTGGAAATGTACATGCATGAGGATTCGCAGAAGAGCCGCGATGCCTTCGTCGAAACCGGCAAGGCGGCAAAGTTCTGATGGACCTGACGTACACCCCCGAGCAGCAGGCTTTCCGCGCCGAAGTGCGCGAATGGCTGGAAGCGCATGTGTCTGCCGTCCCGCTCGAACATTTCGATGCCACGCGCGAAGGTTTCGAGGCGCACCGTGAATGGGAAAAGGCGCTCAAGTCCGGCGACTGGGGCATGGTTACCTGGCCCAAGGAATACGGCGGGCGCGGGCTCGACCTGATCCAGTGGCTGATCTTCGAGGAAGAATACTACCGCGCCAGGGCCCCGGGCCGCGTCAACCAGAACGGCATCTTTCTGCTCGGTCCCACGCTGATGGAATTCGGCACGCATGAGCAGAAGTCCCGGTTCCTGCCCAGGATGGCCTCTGGCGAGGAAATCTGGGCGCAGGCGTGGTCGGAGCCGATGGCGGGCAGCGACCTTGCCGGCGTTCGCGCGACGGCTGTGCTTGAGGGCGACGAATACGTCCTCAACGGCCACAAGATCTGGTCGAGCCGCGCCGCCTTTGCCGACATGGCCTTCGGCCTGTTTCGCGCCCCGGGCAGCGAGCGGCATCACGGCATGAGCCTGATCTTCTTCCCGCTCGATGCCGCGGGCGTGACGGTCAATCCGATCCGCAAGATCAACGGCCACGTCGGCTTTGCCGAAATCTTCCTGGAGAACGTGCGCGTTCCCGCCTTCAACCGCCTCGGCGACGAAGGGCAGGGTTGGCACATCTGCATGGCAACGGCGGGTTTCGAACGTGGCCTCATGCTGCGTAGCCCGGCGCGCTATCAGGTTGCGGCGGCCGAACTCGCGAAGCTCTGGCAGGCGCGCAAGGATGAACCGGGCATCGATCCCGCGCTGGAGGCCGACGTCGTGCGCGCCTTCATGAATGCGGAAAGCTATGCGCTGTCGATCTACCAGACCGCTTCGCGCCTCATTGCGGGGGCGAAGATCGGGCCTGAAGCGTCGACGAACAAGATCTTCTGGTCCGAACTCGACATCCACCTGCACCGCACCGCGCTTGCGATCCTCGGTCCTGAAGCCGAACTGCTCAGCGAACCGGGCGCACATGACTGGATCGACGATTACATCTTCGCGCTCGCCGGACCGATCTACGCCGGTTCGAACGAGATCCAGCGCAACATCATCGCCGAGCGCATGCTCGGTCTGCCGCGCAAGTAAGGGGGAACAGGCCCATGGACTTTACCCTGAACGACGAACAGCAGATGTTCGCACAAACCGCGCGACAGCTCTTTGCAGATACCTGCACGCCGGATCACTGGCGCCGGCAGATGGAAAGCGGCGCGGTGCTGGACGCCGAGCGCTGGGCGCAGATCGTCGAGACCGGCTTCCCCTTGGTTCTTCTGCCCGAGGACGCAGGCGGTCTGGGCCTTGGCGAACTGGACTTCGCGCTGATCGCGGAAGCGGCCGGTTACAATGCGCTGCCCGATCCGCTGGTCGAAAGCGCGGGCATTGCCCTGCCGCTGCTGGCGGCGGCAAAGCCGGACAGCGAGCTTCTCTGCGATCCGGCGGCGATCATCGCGATCGAGCATCCGGCCAACCCTTACGTGGCCGATGCCGAAGCGGCGACGGCGCTGGTCCTCCACAAGGACGGGCAGGCCTATCTCGCCGCGCGCGAGGACGTGACGCTCACCCGCAAGGAGAGCATCGACCCGTTCCGGCGTCTCTACCGCGTGGACTGGGAAGTGGCGAAAGCGCAGCCGCTGGGCGCGGTGGACTGGGACCTGACGCTTGAACGTGGGGCCCTGTTCGCGGCCGCACAGGGCCTCGGCCTCGCTCAGCGCGCGGTCGATCTTGCGGTCGACTACGCCAAGGACCGACAGCAGTTCGGCAAGCCGATCGGCACCTACCAGGCCGTGAAGCATCACCTCGCCTCGGCACAGGTGGCCATCGAGTTCGCACGCCCGGTGGTTTTGGCCGCCGCGGCCGACATTGCCCATGGCGATGTTCAATCCCGCGCCCGTGTCAGTCACGCCAAGATCGTCGCATTGGAAGCGGCCGACCACGCCGCCCGCGCCTCGATCCAGGTGCATGGTGCCATGGGCTACAGCTGGGAAGTGGACGTCCACCTCTTCCTCAAGCGCGCACTCGCGCTGACCAACTCGTGGGGCACGCCCTACTTCCACCGCCAGCGGATACTGCATCGCATCGAGACGCAGCCGCTCGGTCCCGACCAGACTTTTGCCCGAGAGGCCGAACATGCCTGAAGCTTATATCGTCGACGCCGTCCGCAGCCCGGTCGGCCGAAAGAAGGGCAGCCTGGCCCAGGTTCACCCTGCCGATCTCGGTGCACATCCGATCAAGGCGCTGGTCGAACGCACGGGGATTGACCCCGGTCTCGTCGATGACGTCATCTGGGGGTGCTGCGACACAATCGGACCGCAAGCCGGGGATATCGGCCGCACCGCATGGCTTGTCGCCGGAATGCCCGAGCATGTGCCAGGGGTGACGATTGACCGCCAGTGCGGTTCGTCGCAGCAGGCCGTCCACTTCGCCGCGCAAGGGGTGATGAGCGGGACGCAGGATTTCGTCGTTGCCGGTGGCAGTCAGGCAATGAACGCCATTCCCATTTCCGCAGCGATGTTCGCCGGGCAGCCTTACGGCTTCGACAGTCCATTCCTCGGATCCAGAGGCTGGGACGCGCGCTATGGCAACGAGGAGGTCAACCAGATTCGCTCGGCCGAGATGATCGCCGAGAAGTGGGGCATCAGCCGCGATGCGATGGAGCAATTCGCGCTGGCCAGTCACCAGCGAGCCCAGGCGGCTTGGGACGCGGGCTGGTTCGACGCTGAGGTCGCGCCGCTGGAAGGTCTGGAGAAGGATGAAACGATCCGTCCGTCCACGACGCTGGAAGGGCTAGCAGGCCTGAACCCGGTGCGTGAGGGCGGGGTGATCACCGCCGGCGTTGCCAGCCAGAACTGCGATGCCTCCGCCGCGCTTCTGATCGCCAGTGAACGAGCGGTCAGGGAACATGGCCTGACGCCGCGAGCGCGCATCCATCACCTGTCGGTGCGCGCCGCCAACCCGGTGTGGATGCTCACCGGCCCGATCCCGGCGACGCAGTATGCGCTGCAGAAAGCAGGCATGCGCGTCGAGGACATCGACCTGTTCGAATGCAATGAAGCTTTCGCCAGCGTCACCATGGCCTGGATGAAGGAACTTAACATCCCGCACGAGAAGGTGAATGTGCAGGGCGGCGCGATCGCGCTGGGCCATCCGATCGGCGCGACTGGCGCACGCCTGATGACGACGCTGCTCGGTGCGCTCGAGCGCACCGGCGGCCGTTATGGCCTGCAGACCATGTGCGAAGGTGGCGGTCAGGCGAATGTCACCATCATCGAACGACTTTGAGATACGAGAGGACGGAATAATGGGTATCTGCGAAGGTCGCGTCGCGATCGTCACCGGAGCGGGCAATGGCCTCGGCAAGGCCTATGCGCTGGGCCTCGCAGCAGAAGGCTGCAAGGTCGTTGTCAATGACCTGGGCGTAGGCACGCACGGCGAGGACGGAGAAACGAGGGGTGCGGCCGAGCGCGTGGTCGATGAGATCCGCGCAATGGGCGGCGAGGCCGTCGCCAATACCGACGACGTGGCTGACTGGGACGCGGGCAAGCGCATGGTCGAGGCCGCGCTGGACAATTTCGGTGAGCTCCACGCCGTGGTGAACAACGCCGGTTTCGTGCGCGATCGCATGTTCTTTACCTGCACGCCCGAGGAATGGGATGCAGTGCTGCGCGTTCACTTGCGCGGCCACTTCTGCACTTCGCGCCACGCTGCCGAATACTGGCGCGGTCAGTCCAAGGCAGGCAAGCCGGTTGACGGGCGCATCATCAATACCACCAGCGGTGCGGGGCTTCAGGGTTCGGTCGGGCAGTCCGCCTACTCGACGGCCAAGGGCGGTATCGCTGCGCTGACGCTGGTCCAGGCGGCCGAACTGGCGCGCCTTGGCGTGACCGCCAATGCGCTTGCGCCCAATGCGCGCACCCGCATGACGAACACCGGTGCCTTCGACATGGACGTGAAGGAGGGCGAGTTCGACGTATTCGCGCCCGAGAACATGGCGCCGCTGGTTGCCTATCTCGTCTCGGCGCAGTCGAAGGGCGTGACCGGGCAGGTCTTTGAATTGAAGGGCGGCGAGATATTCCTCTCGCAGGGTTGGACCGACAGCCCCTCTATCGACAAGGGCGCGCGCTTCGAGGCGGGCGAACTCGATCCTATCGTGCGCAAACTGCTTGAGACCCGCGATCCGGCCAAGCCCGTTTACGGAGCGAGCTGAGGCATGGAATTCGCCTTTACCGAAGAACAGGCGATGATCGCTCAGACGGTGCAGACCTTCTTTGCCGAGAACGCCACCAGCGAGCGCACCCGCGCTGCGATGGAGGCAGGCGGCATCGACCGCGAACTGTGGGCATCGTTCTGCGAGGAACTGGGGCTTTCCGGCATCGGGATCGCCGAGGAGGACGGCGGTGTCGGGCTGGGGATGGTGGAGCTTGCGATCGTGGCCGAGGCCGCTGGATCGCAGGTTTCCGCCATCCCGTTGCTTGGGCTCGCGACGGCGGGGCAGGCGATTGCCGCAGGCGGCAACATTGCCCAGAAAGAGCAGTGGCTGGGCCCGCTTATTTCGGGAGAAGCGATTGCCGCTGCGGCCTATGCGCCCGCGCTCAAGGTTGAAGGCGGCAGGCTGTCCGGTACGGTTCCGTTCGTTGCACATGGCAGCCTTGCGGATCTCTTCGTGTTCGTGGGAGAGGACGCAGCCTGGCTGGTCGCGGCAGAAGACGCCGGCTTGAGTGTCGTGAGCCATACGACCATGGACCAGACGCGGCCGCTTGCGACTGTCACGCTTGAAGGGGCCAATGCACAGGCATTGAATTTTGCCCCTGCGCGCGAAGCGCTTCATGCCGGGGGGTGGATCTGTCTTGCCGCAGAGGCGCTGGGCGGCGCGCAGGCGACGCTCGACCGCACCGTACAGTATTCCACCGAGCGCATGCAGTTCGGCCGTCCGATCGGCTCGTTCCAGGCGTACAAACACCGTCTGGCGGACATGATGGTGCTGATCGAGCAGGCACGCTCCGCCGTCTATTGGGCGGCCTGCGCAGTAGACGAAGGCGCGCCCGAGGCGCAGCTTGCCCTGCATTCCGCCAAGTCCTTCTGCGCCGACACCTATTTCGAATGCGCCGGGCACATGATCCAGCTCCACGGGGGCATCGGGTTCACCTGGGAGCATGATGCCCACCTGTTCTTCAAGCGCGCCACCTCGATCCGCTCGATGATGGGCGATGGGGACTGGCACCGTGAACAGGTCGCCCGCCTGACCATTGGAGAAGCCTCATGAAGCTGGGATTTTCCGCCGAGGACGAGGCATTCCGCGCCGAAGCTGCGGACTGGCTGCAGGGTCAGATGGCTGGCGAGTTCAGGGATATCGTCGGCATCCCCAACCTTGTTTCCAAGGTCGAACGCCGCAAGGAGTGGGAACGGCAGCTGGCCGCGCACCAGTGGTCCTGCATCGGTTGGCCTGTCGAGTGGGGCGGCCGCGATGCCACCCTGGCGCAGCAGGTGATCTTCGCCGAGGAATACGCGCGCGCGGGTGCGCCCAACCGCATCAACCATATCGGCGTCGAGCTGGCCGGCCCGACGATCCTCGCTTTCGGGACGCAGGAGCAGAAAGCCCGCTATCTTCCGGGCATTGCCGGGGGCACGCAAATCTGGTGCCAGGGTTATTCGGAACCCAATGCCGGCTCGGACTTGGCCAACGTCAAGACCAAGGCCCACCTCGAGGGCAACGAGTGGGTCGTGACCGGGCAGAAGGTATGGACCAGCCTCGCGCACTTCTCCGACTACATCTTCGTCGTTGCCCGTAGCGAAGAAGGATCGAAGGGCCCCAAGGGCCTGTCGTTCCTGCTGATGGCCATGGACCAGCCCGGGATCGAGGTACGCCCGATCCGCCAGATGAACGGCGAGGCCGAGTTCAACGAGACCTTCCTCGACGCGGCACGCTGCCCGGCAGACGCCATGCTGGGCGAGCGCGGTCAGGGCTGGGGCGTTGCCATGGCGCTTCTGGGCTTTGAACGCGGGGTTTCCACGCTGGCCCAGCAGATGCAGTTCCGTAACGAACTGGATGCCGTGATCGAGGCCGCCCGGGCAAACGGCAAGGCGAACGACCCGGTGACGCGGCAGAAGATCGCCAGGGCGGAGATCGGGCTCAACCTGATGCGCTACGGCGCGCTGCGCATGCTCTCGAACGCGGATGCGGCCGGGCTCGACGGCGCGGCGCTGACCTACAAGATCCAGTGGGCGACCTGGCGGCGTGACCTTGGCGAACTGGCCATGGAAGTACTCGGGCAGGCCGGCGAGATCGCTGCGGGCGAGGCCTACGAATGGTCACTCTTGCCCAATACCTTCCTCTTCAGCCGTTCGGACACGATCTACGGCGGCACCAACCAGATCCAGCGCAACCTGATCGCCGAGCGCGGCCTCGGGCTGCCCCGCGAACCGAGAGGTAACTCATGACCGTACCCGTTCCTTCCTATCCCACGCCCCTCGGCATGCTGAAGGGCAAGACCGTGGTGGTCACCGCTGCGGCCGGTACCGGCATCGGCTTTTCGGCTGCCAAGCGCGCCGCGGAAGAGGGCGCCAGGCTGCTCATCAGCGACTTTCACGAGCGTCGCCTTGGCGAAGCGGCCGACCGTATCGCAGATGAAGTGGGCTGCGCACGTCCCGCCACTTTCGTGTGCGACGTTACCAGCGAAGAGGCTATCCAGGGTCTGCGCGATGGCGCGCTTGCGGCGCTCGGCAAGGTGGACGTGCTTATCAACAATGCCGGGCTCGGCGGCGAGGTCAGTGTCGTCGACATGACCGACGAGCAATGGAGCCGCGTGCTCGATGTGACACTCACCAGTCTGTTCCGCATGACCCGTGCCTTTCTGCCTTCGATGTATGCGCAAAAGTCGGGCGTCATGGTGAACAACGCGTCGGTGCTGGGCTGGCGTGCGCAGAAGGGCCAGGCCCACTATGCTGCGGCCAAGGCCGGCGTCATGGCTTTCACCCGCTGCGCAGCGGTCGAGGCAGCCGATCACGGCGTGCGTATCAACGCGGTGGCGCCCAGCCTTGCGATGCACCCCTTCCTCGCCAAGGTGACGACCGAAGAGGCGTTGGCCGAACTGGTCAAGAAGGAAGCCTACGGCCGCCCGGCGGAAGTCTGGGAAGTCGCCAACGTGATGATGTTCCTCGCGTCCGACCTGTCCAGCTACATGACCGGCGAGATCGTTCCGGTCTCGAGCCAGCACGCATGAGCGCGCCGAAGGTCTTCGAACGCCCGGCCGACCTGATCGGTGCGGAAGGCACGCAGCTTGGCCCCACCGAATGGCTGCTGATCGATCAGGAGCGGGTGAATGGCTTTGCCGATGTCACAGGCGATCACCAGTGGATCCATGTCGACGTCGAGCGCGCGAAGGACGGGCCGTTCGGAGGCACGATCGCCCATGGTTATCTGACGTTGAGCCTGGTCAACATGTTCCTGCCGCAGATGATCGAGGTTCGCCGCTTTGCGGCCGGCGTGAACGTGGGCATGGACAGGACCCGCTTCCTTTCTCCGGTCCGCGTCGGCTTGCGCATTCGCGGTACGGGCGAGATCGTCAGGGTGGAGGACGTGAAGGGCGCGATCCAGTCGACCGTTCGGGTCACGGTCGAAATCGAGGGAAGCGACAAGCCCGCGCTCGTGATCGACACCATCAGCCGCTATTTTCCGGAGACAGAGTAATGCCCGATCCCGTCAGGATGGAAGCCGCGGTCCACGAATACGTTGCCGCCTTCGCCGATGGCAGCCCCGAGCGGGTGGCGGCGCTGTTCGCCGAGGATGCCACGGTCGAGGACCCGGTCGGCACGCCGCCCCACGTCGGGCGAGAGGCGATCCTCGCTTTCTATGCCGAATCCATGAAGACGGGTGCGAAGCTCACGCTCGAAGGCCCGGTGCGCCTTACCGCGGACTATGCCGTCTTTCCCTTCTCGGTGCATCTGCGCTGGGAAGGCAGCGACAAGCGCGTCGATGTGATCGACACGTTCCGCTTCAACGAAAACAACCAGATCATCGAGATGCGCGCCTACTTCGGCCCGCTCAACATGCACGGATTTGCCTGAGAGGACTGACACGATGCGCGAAGCTGCAATCATTTCCACTGCCCGTACCGGTGTCGGCAAGGCCTATCGCGGCGCGTTCAACGATACCGAGGCGCCGCGCATGGCCGCCCATGTCGTCAACGCCGCGATCGAGCGCGCCGGGATCGATCCGGCCCGCGTCGACGACGTCTACATGGGCTGCGCCAACCAGTGGAACACCCAGAGCTACAACATCGGCCGTCTTGCCGTGCATGGTTCGGTGCTGCCCGATACGACCAGCGGCTTTGCGATGGACCGCAAGTGCTCCTCGGGCCTCAACGCGCTGGCCTTTGCCGCGCGCGGCATCATCGCCAACGAGATCGACTGTGCGCTCTCGGGCGGTACCGAGAACGTCTCGCTCACAATCGACAAGCACTACCCCAATTTCCGCAACCGCTCGGAATGGGTCAAGGAGCACGACCCTTACGCCTACATGGCGATGATCGAGACCGCCGAAGTCGTGGCCGAGCGCTACGGCGTCAGCCGCGAAGCGCAGGACCGCTTTGCCGCGCAGAGCCAGAGCCGCGCTTCTGCCGCACAGGAAGCGGGCGCATTCGACGCTGAGATCGTGCCGATTACCGTCACCAAGGCCCTCTTCGACAAGGAGGGCAACGAGACCGGCAAGGAAGATGTGACGCTGACGAAGGACGAGGGCGTGCGGGCCGGCACGACATTCGAGAAGCTGCAGGCCCTCAATCCGATTTTCAGGAACGGGCAGGTCATCAAGCAAGGCCAGCACGTGACGGCGGGCAACGCCAGTCAGCTTTCCGACGGGGCTTCCGCGCAAGTGCTCATGGACCTTGCCACCGCGCAGAAGGAGGGCTTGCCGATCCTTGGTCTCTATCGCGGCTTTCAGGTTGCGGGTTGCGGCGCGGACGAGATGGGCATCGGGCCGGTCTTCGCGATTCCCAAGCTTCTCGACCGCGCTGGCCTCAAGATCGATGACATCGGACTTTGGGAGATCAACGAGGCCTTCGCCAGCCAGGCGGTCTACTGCCAGGAAAAGCTGGGCATCGATCCTGAGAAGCTAAACGTCAATGGCGGCGGCATCGCCATCGGCCACCCTTTCGCCATGACCGGTTCACGCCTCGTCGGTCATGCCCTGCTCGAGGGCAAGCGGCGCGGCGTGAAGTACGTCGTCGTCTCGATGTGCGTGGCAGGCGGCATGGGCGCTGCCGGTCTGTTCGAAGTCGCCTGAGCGAGAGACAGCAGATCATGACCGAAGCGATGGGCACTTGGCCGACGACGATCCCCGGCGCGGCGAAAGCGGCGGCCGAAACCTGGCCGGATGCTACCGGCCTGATCGTCGGCGAGAAGACCTGGACGTTCGCACAGGTCTGGGCCGATGCCCGGGCCGCCGCATCGGCCATGCTGGCCAGCGGGATCAGAAACGGCGATCGCATCGCGATCTGGGCGCCCAATACGCGCGAGTGGATACTCGCAGCGCTTGGCGCACAGACCGTGGGCGCCACGATCGTTCCCATGAACACGCGCTTCAAAGGCACCGAGGCAGCCGAGATCCTGCGTCGCGCCCGGGTGAAGATCCTTTTCGCGCCAGCCGATTTTCTTGGCCAGGACTACGCTCAGCTGATTGCCTCGGAAGACCTGCCCGACCTTGGCGAGACCGTGCATCTCGACAAGGGCTGGGAGGCTTTCGTGTCGCGCGGGAACGGCGCACAGGACCCCGAAGTCGATGCTGCATTAGCGCGGCTGACCGGCGATCATATCTGCGACATCATCTTCACATCGGGTACGACCGGCAAGCCCAAGGGGGCGCTGACGGCACATAGACAGGCGGTACAGATCTTCGGCGATTGGGCCGTCAGGGTCGATCTTCGCGCAGGCGACAGGTACCTGATCGTCAATCCGTTCTTCCATACGTTCGGCTACAAGGCGGGCTGGGCCGTCTGCTTCACCCGCGGTGCGACGATCTTGCCGATGCCGGTTTTCGACGTGGCCGAAACCATCCGTCAGATCGAACACAACCGCATCAGCTTCCTGCCCGGGCCGCCGACCATCTACCAGTCGTTGCTGCAGGAATTGGACGGCGGCAAAGCGCGCGACTTTTCCTCGCTGCGCGTTGCCGTCACCGGCGCCGCTCCGGTGGCGCCGGCTCTCGTTGAACGGATGCGTCACGAACTGGGGATGCAAAACATCGTCAATGGTTATGGCATGACGGAATGCGGCGCAGTCGCCATGACCTGCCGGGGAGACGATGCCGAAACCGTTGCCAATACCTGCGGCTATCCGCTACCCGGCATGGAAGTGCGCTGTGTCGATGACGAGGGCAACGACCTGCCCGCCGGCCAGCCCGGTGAACTGTGGCTGCGCGGCCCTTCCGTGATGAAGGGCTACCTCGACGATCCGGTGGCGACTGCCGAGGCGATCGACGGCGAGGGGTGGCTCCATACCGGGGACATCGGCACCATCGATGCGCGCGGTTATCTCAGGATCACCGACCGCAAGAAGGACATGTTCATTTCCGGCGGCTTCAACGTCTATCCGGCCGAGGTCGAAAGCCTGATTGCAACGCATCCCGAAGTGAACATGGTGGCGGTTATCGGCACGCCGGACGAGCGTCTGGGCGAAGTGGGGCGTGCCTACGTGGTCACCCGTCCAGGGTCGTCATTGCGCGAGGACGAACTGCTGCAGTGGTCGCGCAAGCGCATGGCCAACTACAAGGTGCCGCGCAGCATTCGGATCGTTCCTGAACTGCCGCGCAACGCGGCCGGAAAGGTGCTCAAGACCGAATTGCGCGACTGAGCTCGATTGGCCCTCAGGTGCCTGCCTTCGCGGCGTCCTGCGCGGGGCTGCCGCAGGCCATGCAGTAGCGGAAGAAGGCCATCTTGCGGGCATCGCATTTGCTGCAGTGATTGAAGAGCGTCATCCCGCAATGGACGCAGAAGTTCGTCTCACTGCCTTCCATTGCGGCGATCGGTCGGTCGCAGCCGGGGCAGACCTTGGCCGACATCTTCTTGAAGGCTTCGTCGTGCGAGACGAGCTTGCGCCTTTCTTCCTCCGCCTGCGCTTCCACTTCCCGGCGCTTTTCCAGGTAGTGGCGCATGTTCTTGATCAGGAAGTGCCCGGCGGCAACGGTAAGCAGGATGCCCACGCCGTAACGGATGTAGCCGCCGTAGCTGGGCAGGTAGGGCACCAGTTCGACGAAGAAGACGAAGACCGCGGCAATCACGAAGCCGCGTGACAGCGGCCAGTAAGCGCCCTTGCGCCGCTTTGCGACCAGCCATGCGGCGAGCAGCAGCATGGGCAGGGTTAGCGCCAGACGTAGCAGGAAGATCCGCAGTTCCTGCCAGAACAGGGCCTTCTCAAAAGCCGGATAGGCCGCGTCCTGCAGGTCGTTCTGTTCCTGGCGCAGTGCCGTGGCGCGCTGTTCGAGAGGCAGGCGTTCGTTCTCGAGCGTGTTGATCCGACCCTGGATCACGCGCTCGTTGCCCTTGAGCTGTTCGAGCCGACGGGTGCGCTGAACCACTTCGGGGTCCTGCTGGGGATCGGTGGTTGCGCTCCGGGTCTGGATCCAGGCCTGGAAGGTCTCGGTGGCGGTCTGCGAGGCGCGGCGGGCCTGTTCGAGCTGTAGCCGGGCGATCTGAAGCTTGTCGTCAATTGCTCCGCGGCGATCTTCGGCCTGCTTGAGTTCCCTTTGCAGCGCTTTGTCCCGCGTCTTGTCGACGAATTGATCGGGCGAAACCGTCGTTTCGATCTGCGGCAGGTCGCCGATAACGAGGTTGCCGAAGCCGACGATAAAGCCGGCGAAGATGACCGAAACTGCCCAGAGTACGATCAGATAGGCCCGCTCAGGAACCCGCGCACCCTTTATCATCTCCAAGCCTCCCGCGCCCCATTCATATCGAGAGGCTTATCATGGCCACCATACCTGTAAAGCGTTTCGCCACCATCGGTGCTGCAGCACTCTGAGTGAGCTGACTTTTCTGATGATGTAGAAACGGCGGAAACGGGCGGAGGAGTTTGTAACCCCGACCGGGGAAGTCGCACCGGTCGCATCTATCGTTATGCCCTGTTTATTGCGGCGCTGAAGGCTCTGTTCGAAGCCATCCCGCCGCTCCGACCCGCGCGATTTGCGGACATGCCAATAAATTCTCCGAGCGCGCGGATGAAATTGACCGGCGCACTCGTTCTCTCAGCCAAGCCGCATCATTCACGAGTGATGCTCCGAAAATTCAATTGGCAGGAGGTACACCCATGATCATCGACATCACGACCGCAGCAACGGTCGCATGCCCAGTGCAGGCCGCAACGCCGGAAGGGGCGCGGAGACTTCATCCGAAATTCTGACCGACAGGCCGTCGGTCCGATCTTCCGCGCTGAGCGCGGCATGGTGGCCGGGCCTGCCAGCCCGAAATGCAAACATTCAAGGCGGATATTGAAATGCGCATGTTTCACGCTGCTTCGGCGGCACTGGTTCTTTTGTTTAATGCGACGCCTGCCATCGCCGCTGACCGCGATGGTACCGGCACGCGAGCTGAGGGTTGGTCCGGCGAAGTGAGTACCGGCGTCATATATCAGGAAGGCGACTACGGCACCGACGACAGGTTCGAAACGGTCGCGGTTCCGGTCACCGTTACGGCCACGAAGGGACGATTCCACATCGGCGCATCGCTTCCCTATGTGCGCACAAGCGCTCCAGCTGGCGTCATCGTCAGCCAGGGTGGACTGTTGGGCACGCCGCTGCTTGCAACCGGTTCGCCGACCCTGGAGCGAAGCACGCGTGAAGGGATCGGAGATCTCACGATTCAGGCATCCGTTGACTTGCCCCTTGCGGGCCTTGCGACGTCTCTTGGCACATCGGTCAAACTGCCGACCGCATCTGTTGCCAAGGGGCTGGGTACCGGCAAGGCGGACTACGCTGTTGTCGGGCAGGTGGCCAGGCCAATGGGGGTGCTCACACCGTTCCTTTCGCTGGGCTATACGGTGCTGGGAGAACCGGACGGCTTCGATGTCCACAATACCCTGAGCGGATCGGCGGGAGCGCGCATGAAGCTTGGCGCTCACACCTTTGCGGCTCTCTCCTATTCCTATGAAGAAGCCGCGACAGAAACCCTCGCTGACAGACAGGCCATCGGTATTGGGCTCGGAACAAGCCTTGAAGACAACATGCGCCTGAGTTTGGAGGGCAACGCTGGCCTGAGTGAAGGTGCACCGTCTGCCAGTATTGCAGCGCGCATCGGGTTCGGCTTCTAGCGCCAGGAGTCACGCAAGAGGCGGAAAGGGTATCCGGCTCTTTCGGTGCGATGGGTCGCGATGCGGTTCTGGCCCTGACATTGACAAGTTACCGGCACCACCACAGTCTGCCGCAAGAACCACCGGTCGGGCGTGGCAGAATTGAGGCGTCAGTGAATTTGGACTTTGAATCGCTTTTCTCGCTTTCGCCAAATCCTTACGTCGTTATGGACCGTAACGAGACGATCGTCTGGATGAACGATGCCTATTTGCGTGCGACGATGCGCACCAGGGAGTCGATCATCGGGCGGCGCATGTTCGATGCCTTCCCCAGCGATCCCGGAAGCGACAGTTTCGAACTGCTCAGCGCTTCGTTGAAGCGTGTGGTGGAGACTGCCGAAATCGATGAAATTGCGTTGATCCGTTATGACATCGCTTCGCCCGACGGCTCCATGGAGCAGCGGTACTGGAGCGCGACCCATACGCCGCTTCTGGACAGCGCCGGGGAGGTGGATGCGATCCTGCAGCACACGGTCGACGTGACCGAACTGCACCGACTGCGCAGTCTGCGAGATGAGAGCGGGCTGTTTCGCAGGGCCGATGCGGTGCAGCACCGCAACCTCGATCTGCAGGCGCAGCGCGCCCGTCTTACCCGAATGTTCGAGCAGGCGCCCGGATTCATGGCAGTGCTTGTCGGACCGGATCACGAATTCGCCATGGTCAATGAGGCTTATACGCAGCTTGTCGGTCGCGAGCAGCTGATCGGTCGCAAGCTGGCCGAGGCCCTCCCTGAAATTGTCAGCCAGGGTTTTATCGAAATTCTCGATGAAGTGCGGCGCAGTGGCCAGCCTTACAACGGGCGTTCGCAGGAGGTCTATTTCGAGATCGAGCCCGGTGCCCCTCGCGATCGCCGTTTCCTGGATTTCATCTATCAGCCGATTTTCGAGAATGGGGCCGTCTCTGCGATCTTCGTGCAGGGGCAGGACATGACCGAGGTGGTCGAAGCGGCCCGCCATCAGGACCTGCTGATCAATGAGCTCAACCACCGCGTCAAGAATACCCTCGCCATCGTCCAGAGCCTGGCTTCGCAGTCCTTCCGCAATGTCGAGATGGCCGGCAGCGCGCGGCAGTCTTTCGAGGAACGGCTGCGGGCACTGGCAGGCGCGCACAACCTGCTCACCGATGCCAGCTGGCGCATGACCTCGCTGGCCGAAGTCGTGCGCGAAGCGACTGCACCTGCGGCCGGGGCCGATGCCTGCCGCATCGAGGCGAGCGGGCCGGACATTTCACTTTCTCCGCGTTTGACCGTGGCCCTGACCATGGCACTGCACGAACTGACGACGAACGCCATGAAATACGGCGCCTTGTCCAACGAGACGGGCTGCATTCGCATCGCGTGGTTCCGGGAGGCCGAGGATAGCGATTATCTTGCGCTCGACTGGCAGGAACTGGGCGGTCCGCCTGTGAAGCCCTCAGGCCGCAAGGGCTTCGGCTCGCGGCTGATCGAGCGGGGGCTCGCCGCCGAATATGGCAGCAAGGCGGAGCTCGACTTTCGCGAGGAAGGCTTGCATTGCCGCATCGGGCTCTATGTCCCCGAATGCGTCGCTGCACTGGCCGGTCAGGCGTAACGGGACTGCGAGGTCGACAGTCATTCCGCCCTTTTTTGCGTCATTGCACGTTGCAGGGCGTCGCGCAGGGACCAGGGTGAACTGGGCTTGGGGCAAAACTGCGCTTCGGGGTAGCGGTCGCGCAACTGCGCCTCGTCGGCATGGCCGGAGTGGAAGATGATTGGGACGCCGGCGGCATTGAGCCGGTCCGCGGCTGGATAGACCTCGCCATCGACCAGACGCACATCGAGGATCGCGCAGGCAGGCATCCCGTGATCGAGCGCCTCCTGCGTACAAGACAGGGATTCGCACGTTTGCGCGACCTCGAAGCCAGCCTCCTCGACGATGGCCTCGAGGTCGAGCGCGACGATCAGTTCGTCCTCGGCAATGAGCACGGAGCGCGTCATGACAGGATCACCCGGGGCGGAAGCTGCATGTGCAGACGATAACTTTCATCGTCGACCTCGCGTGACAATTCGGCCTTGAGCTGCCGCGCGGACGTGGTGACGAGCAGCGTTCCGAAGCCGTTGCCTTGCGCTACCTCAACGTCGCCTCGCCTGTGCTCCTGCCAGTGGAGACTCAGTCCGTCTTCCTTCGTTTCCCAGCTAATGGAGAGCGTACCGCCGTCGCCGCCGAGCGCGCCGTACTTCGCGGCGTTGGTCGTCCATTCGTGGAGGATCAGCGCCAGTGAGGACAGGCAGGAGCGCTCGATGGAGACATCCGGGCCATGCAACTCGATCCGCGCGTGGCCGTCATAGGGGGCGGTCGTCGTCTCGATCAAGGCGCGCAAGGGGATCGACTGCTGGTCGCCCGAAGGGGCCGCCAGCGAATGCGCGCGCCCCAGCGCGGCAATGCGCTCGCGCAGGTCCTCGCTGTAGCTGCGCACGTCGTTGTGTGAGCGGCCGGCAGCCGAGATCATGCCGCTGACCACGGCGAAGAGGTTCTTAACCCGGTGGTTCATCTCGCGCAGCATCAACGCCCGGGTTTCTGCCAGTGCGTACTCGGGGGTCATGTCGATGGCCGCACCGACCAGCCGTTTCGGTTCGGAACTCGATATCAGGCGGCCGAAGCTCTTGAGGTGGCGAACGCTGTCGTCCGGCAACATGACCCGGAACGAGGCTTCGAAATCGTCGTTCGCGGCTCTTGCCTTGCGCAGGTTCGCCTCGATCGTCGCGCGGTCTTCGGGATGGACGTTCGCGAAGGCATCGTCGATCCGCACCTCGCCGGTGGCGGGCAGGCCCAGCAGGCGGCGATTGGTGGCGTCCGCGATCAGTTCACCGCTATCGACGCTGTATTCCCACACTCCGATTCCGCCAGCCCTGACGGCAAGGTCAAGGCGTTCGCGCTCGGCGGCGAGATCGTGTTCCATCGACAGGGCATCGGTAATGTCGGTCAGCACCAGGGTCGCGCCGTCGATGGTGCCATGCTGTGTACGGTAAGGCAGCACCCGAAGCGAAAGCGTACGCTTGCCGTCGCGGGTGCGTACGCGGCGCTGGATCGGCTCGCCGTGGGTCGCGACGGCGTGGGCATCGTCGAGGTAATCGCCTTCGTCGAGCCGCGTGGCGACATCGGCGAGCGAACGCCCCCGGTCGGTCACCTGCAGCGGAAAGATCGTTGTTGCCGCCTCGGTGTAGCTGCGGATGCGAAGGTCGCGGTCGAGGATGATCACGGCCAGTTCGGTGGATTCGAAGAAATTGCGCAAGTCGGAGTTGGCGACGGTAAGCTGGTCGACCTTGCTCTTGAGCTCGTCGTTGACGGTCGAGAGCTCCTCGTTGGTCGACTGCAGTTCCTCGTTCATCGACATCATTTCTTCGTTGGAGCTTTTCAGTTCCTCGTTGGCAGTCTCCAGTTCCTCGACCGCGGTGCGCAGCTTGTGCCGGGTCAGCCGCAGCTCCTCCTCAAGTGCCTCCATGTGATCGTCGCCGCTTTCGATCTCGGACAGGTCGGTGGCCTCGAAGGGCTTGAACGGGCCGCGGTCGCGGAAGATCAGGAGCAAGGTGCCATCGCCCAGTGGTTCGCCGATGACCTCGATCGGCTGAACGCCGTAGTCGGAAGTGACTTCGACCTGACGCGCAACGACCCGCTTGCCGCTATCGCGGGCCTGGCGCACCAGCGGGCCCAGCACGTCACGCAGGCCCGGCTTGGCGAGCGAAATGGCGTTCGATCCGCCGGTCCGGGTCACCGGAAAGTCGAAGTAGCGGCTCAGCTTGCCGTAGGCGGACAGCACCGCGCCGTCCTGGTTGACCACCATGGCCGGCGGCGCGTAGCCCTCGGCCAGCCGCTGGATTGCCATGCCGCCTTCCGACGCCTTCATCTTGCCGATGCGCATGGCCGAGGCGGGAGTGCGGCTGGGCTGGTTGTGTTCGTTGGCTGGCAGGTCGATTGGGTAAGTGGGATTGCCCGGCGCCCGCTCAAAGATATGGGCATGATGATCCAGCGCCGGGAACAGGTTGTCGAAGCGGCCGATGCTCTCCGAGGGGCCGAGGAACAGGTAACCGCCCGGCTTGAGCGCGTAATGCAGGATCGGCATGACCGACTGCTGCAACCGGTCGTCGAAATAGATCAGCAGATTGCGGCAGGACACCAGGTCGATGCGCGAGAAGGGCGGGTCCTTGACGACGCTGTGGTTCGAGAAGCGGATCAGGTCGCGGATCTGCCCGGCGATGGAGAACCGTTCTCCGTGCGGTACCGTCCAGCGTTCGCGCATAGGCAGGGGGATATCGGCCAGCGCGGCTGCCGGATAGCTTCCCTCGCGCGCGACCTGCAGCATCTGTTCGTCAATGTCGGTCGCAAAGATCTGCACCGGGTTCGCCAGACCTTGCTCGCGGGCGGCTTCGGCAAAGAGCATGGCGATGCTGTAGGCTTCCTCGCCGCTTGAACAGCCCGGCACCCAGACGCGTATTTCCTCTTCGGCCTCCCGCTCCTGCAGCAGCTGCTCGATGACCTTGGCGCGCAGGGCCTCGAACATGTCGGGGTCGCGAAAGAAACGCGTGACGTTGATCAGGAGGTCGCGGAACAGGGCTTCGCATTCGCCGGGATCGGTGCGCACGCGCTGAACGTAGGCGCTGGCGCTGTCGATGCTGAGCACGTGCATACGGCGCTCCACGCGGCGCACCAGCGTGGATCGCTTGTAGCCGGAGAAATCGTGACCGATGACCTGGCGCAAGGTGGCGCACAGATCGTCGACATGGTCGGCGACGAGCTGGGCTGTCTCGTCGTGCGGTTCTCCGGAGCGTCGCTCGAAAAAGGCCCGCAGACAGTCGAGGATTTCGCCGGGGGCCTTGACGTAGTCGACCAGTCCGGTGCCGACGGCCGCAACCGGCATTCCGTCATACCGTGCGGTTTCCGGCTGCTGGACGACGCAGACGCCGCCGTGTTCCTTGATTGCGCGCAGCCCGGTCGAACCATCGACACCGGTCCCGGAAAGGATCACGCAGGCGGCATTGGCCTGCTGGTCGGCTGCCAGCGAAATGAAGAAGTCGTCGATCGGGCGGCGCAGGCCGCGCGGCTGTGCGAAGTCGGTCAGTTGCAGTCTGCCTTCGCGGATGGCCAGGCCCCGCCCGGGAGGGATGATGTAGACACGCTCGGGCTGGAGTTCCTCGCCGCCTTCGCACTGGAGGACGTCAAGCGGGCTCGCCCGATCGAGAAGCTGGGCCAGCACGCTTTCGTGATTGGGATCGAGATGCTGGACGACCACGAAGGCGAGGTTCGTCGGTGGCCGTGCGGCGGAGAGCATCTCGCGCAGGGCTTCCAGACCGCCAGCGGATGCCCCGATGCCGATGATGGGAACGGTGGCCCCGGTGTCTGCACAGCTTCCCGCTTCCATGCGTTCTTCCCCTCGGCTCACAGGAATGAGCTGTCGTCTAGACCGGCAAGCGCCAGCTTCGCCTGCGCGATCGTTGCCGCCGAGTTGGCTATCAAGGTCAGCGTCCCTTCGACGATGATCCCGCTTTCTGCCGCGACCGGGCTGAGCTTGGTCAGGGTCTGGCCAAGGTCGCGGTCATAGGTTTGCAGTCGCCCGGGCTGGGCGCGGCTGACATCGAATTGAGAGGCGAAGATGTAGCGTGGCTCACCATTCAGTTGTCGCAGTCGCGACATGTAGAGCAGGTTCACGAAGGGCGTGCCGTCCTTGGTGAAATTGAGGATCGGGGTGCGTACATTCGGGGCGTTCTCGTCATCGAGGAAGGCCCGCAGCTTGGCCCGTGCCTCGCTGTTTGCCGCGTCGTGCTGCAGCACGCGGCAATTGCGGCCGAACAGCTCCTGCTGGGAATAGCCTGTCAGCTCGACGAAGCGGCGGTTGACGAGGATGAGGGGATTGTCACGGTCCGGAGCAGCCAGCGCGAGTGCAACAGGGGAATCCTGGAAGAAGGCGCGAAGCCTCTCGGGAACCGTGTCGTCGTGCACGCTGGCATCTCCATCTTCCATCGCTCCACACGACGTATCAAAAGTATCCAAATCGATCCCGGTTCCCCGCGATCTGCAGTCAGGCAGGTCTTGCCGCAATTCACGGCGAGCGTCACGGGCGATCTGCCCGTTTTTCTTGTGCCGATGACGTTGTTTTCAGGAAGAATTTACTGGGCGTGGACGCCGATTGCGATTCGGGAAAGGGAATCGCGAAGGCGATATCACGGGCCGATGTCGCCGGTGGCGTTGCGCAGCAGATGGCTCTTGGCGGAACCGAACCCCAGCGCAACGGCCACGCGGTCATCCCAGCCATAGGGATCGGCGCGGACCACCGGGTCTCCCTTCGCATCGAACAGGACGGTCTGGTAGAGCAGCCTCACCGGGATTTCGCGCGGCAGCGACACGAACGCCTCATCTCCCTTGGCGCGGGCCTTGCGCCATTGGTCGAGCACGCCTTCGTCGCGGGCCAGCAATTCGGCGAATCCCAGTGCGTCCTGCACACGCACGCAGCCATGGCTGCGCTGCCGCTGCACTTGCTGGAACAGGGACTTGGCCGGGGTGTCGTGGAGATAGATCGCGTGATCGTTCTTCATGTCGAACTTGACCAGGCCCAGGGAGTTCTCCGGACCCGATTGCTGTACGATCCAGCCGTCCTGCCAGGCCATGTTGTGGGTTTGCAGGTAATTGCTGCCCTTGTCTGCGAACTCTTTTTCCTGGATCGAGCGCGGGACCGTCCAGGTCGGGTTAGCCACCAGACGGTAGATCGGAGAGCCGAGCTGTGGCGTCTCCTCGCCCGGTTCGCCGACGACAGCCTTGCGGGTGTCGACGGCCTTGCCATCGCGCCAGTACGTAAGCCTGCCCGCAGCCGTATTCACGTCGATGCGGGTGGCCGGCGGATTGCGCTCGAGCCAGCGAAGTCGCTCCATGGCAACGGCGAGCGCGCGCGCCCTGTCGGCATCCGAGAGGTTGAGGATCTCAAGCGCGTCCTTGCCGATGATGCCGTCGGGCTTGATGCCATAGTCGGCCTGCATGCGCTTGACGGCCCGAACCATGTCCGGGGTGTAGCGATTGCCTGCACTGGCCGGGTTGTCCAGGTAATCCGATGCGGCGAGCTGACGGGCGATCGCCGGAATGCGCGGATCGCTGTCACCGGGCTCCAGGGGATCGTCCTTCAGCGGGATCCGGGGGGAAGGGGACGCCTTCTTCGCCTCAAGCTCCATGTAGGCTTTCGACAGGCGTCGATAGGCTTCGCTTTGCGGAGCCAGACCTTCGAGCCAGTTATCCAGATGTCCGTCGGAGAGAGCCCGGGTCAGTCCCTGCAGGAGATCGGGGCGGGGGCGCGGGATTGTGTAGATCTCGAAGAGTTCTTCCGGCGAGGTGGCGCCCAGGGCAAGTGCGCGGGCATATCGCAGGGCTTCTTGCGTAAGCGCTTCGCCGGCTTGCGACGCGCCATCTGCTGCAAAGGTGACATGGTCGAGCCCGTGGACGGCGCGTCGCTCGAGCGCTTCGCGCAGTTGCCGCTCGCTCGACGAACTCCAGCTCAACTGGCCGGAGCCGGCGTTCTGCCCGCCGGCGTCTCCGGAAGTTGCCCCGCAGCCGGCAAGCGCCATGGCCAGCGCCATGATCGAAGCGGCAATTGCACTTTTTCGCACACAGATCTCCTTGAAAGACCTGTATGTTAACGATTGTGCCGCGCCGATGTTGCACGCCTGCCAAAGTAACGGCGCGAAGAGTTCAGGTGCGTCCAGCGTAGATCATGCGGCCCTTGCCCAGAAACGAGAATAGATCGTCGAGGTGTTTCTCGCCTACCGCGAAACACCCCTGACTGCGTCCCAGCATCCCGTGTGTGCGGATCATGTCCTCGTTCGCATACCACGCGCTGTGCACCACGATCGCGCGATCCAGAGCGTTGTCGTTCGTGGGATCGAGGCCGATCAGACGTTGCGAGCGGCCATGCTTGCCCACGTAGTAATCGTCGGTCAGGAAGGCGCCCTGGCTGGACGCGTTCGATCCGAAAACGTTGGAAAACCGCTCCACGAAGCCGGTATGGTCGGGGTCCGATCCGGAACCGTGTGCGACCAGTATCTGCGTTGCCTTGCCGTTTTCGATGTCGAGGAAGTGCATCCTTTCCTTCGACGAGGAAACCGAAAAGTCGACGAGGGCGATCCGGCCATGATCCCTGATCCGTTTCGAATGCGTTTCGAGCGCAGCGAGCGCCTTTTCCAGCAGTCTGGGGTTCACGTCGAACTTTGGCCCGGCAGTCGATCGCTTCGCTACCGCGGGCAGGCGGCGCGGCCTGGCGGAAGCAACAGGTATCGCGGGAACCGGATCGGGCGACGGACGTTTGATCAATGCACCGGCAGCAAGAGTTGCTCCTGCGAACAGCAGGTTGCGTCTGTTGAATTCGGACGACCACTTAACCATGCACCCTATTATGGGGTCATTGTGCGTGCGATTTAAGGTCTAATCTGGCCCAAATCGCAGCTTTCTTCGTGCAATAGTGATCTTAAACAGGCCGTGTGTTCACTAGTGAAACGTGCCTTTCACCCAGCCTGTCGTCATCCGATTCGCGCGACTACCCATATTCGGCGACGTTCTGCCAATTGCCTGCTTCGCCTCTACGATACGGTTGTGGGCGAAGCGAATGCATTGATCGTGGAGACGATCTGGTCCGCGCGGAATGGTTTGGAAAGCAGGGGGGCATTCTCGTGACCGGCTGGCAGGTTTTCGCGCCCGTATCCGCTGACGAATGCAAAGGGGATGCCGCGCGATCGCAGGGTGGCGGCGACGCTTTCCACCGCTTCCCCGCGCAGATTGCCGTCGAGGATCGCGCCGTCCGCTTCTGTGGTTTCGATCAGGCTGAGCGCTGACGCGACCGTCGATGCCGAGCCTGCGACGATGCCGCCTGCATCCTCGATAATGGTCATGAGTTCCATGGAAACGAGCGGTTCGTCCTCGATAACCAGGACGCGCATGTCTGCAAGCGTGTCGAGCGGTGTATCGGCTTCAGGCGTGCGCATGGCGCCTCCTTGCGTTTCGGATGGCTTGCGTGCGGCAATGGCCGAGGCGGGGCAGGGCAGGACGAGTTCCCACTTCATGCCCGCCGGATCGGCGTGCATCGTCGCGCCGCCGCCATCTGCTGCCAGGCTGCGTTCGATCATCGTCTTGCCGAAACCCGTTCGCGTCGGCGCCTCCACGCGCGGGCCGCCGCTTTCCACCCAGTCGAGTTTCAGCCGATCCCCGGCGATCTGCCAGGTCAGCGAAACGGTGCCCCCGGCCCCCGAAAGCGCGCCGTATTTGTGGGCATTGGTGACAAGTTCGTGCAGGACCAGCGCAAGGTGCAGGGCGGGTTCAGGGCCCAGGTCGACGTCCGGTCCCTGCGCTTCGACCCGCGCCGGGTCGAAAGTCCCGATCGCAACCTGCCCGGCAATGAGCTGGCGAAGATCTGCGCCCTGCCATGTTGCGCTGCTGAGCAGCGAATGTGCCTTTGCCAGGGCGTCGATACGCCCAAGGAAAGTGGCGGAGAAATCCCCCGGTCCGGAGGAAAAACGCAAGGTCTGGCGAGAAATCGCCTGAACCGTAGCGAGCGTGTTCTTCACCCGGTGATTGAGTTCGCCATTGAGCAGGCGCTGCGCCTCCTCGGCCCGGACGCGGTCGGTGATATCGAGGATCTGCAGGTTCACGGAGATCAGGTGTCCGGCAGGATCGTAAATGGCCGAGCAATGGCATTCGCAGGTCAAGGTAGAGCCGGTCGTGGTAAGAAACCGCAGCGTGTGTGTTTCGCGGTTTGCCGTGCCGCCGATCATATCGCCGACAAGTGCGCTGAATGTCTCGGCATCTTCGGCGCTGAGCCAGTCGATCCGGCTGGCGTTGTATCCTTTCACTTCGGCCGCGCGCCAACCGAACAGGCGTTCAGCTCCGTTCGACCAGGCAATGACTTGCTGCGTGCTGTCCAGTTCGACGATTGCGAGCGGTGAATTGTCGCTGTGCGCGGTCAGTCGCGCCAGCGCCGTGGCCAGATCGTCGCGCTGGCGGGCCAGTTCTCGCCGCTGGGCGTAGAGCTCGGTGAACACCTTGACCTTGCTGCGCAGGATGTGGGTGTCGACCGGTTTGAGAAGGTAATCGACCGCACCAGCTTCATAACCGCGAAAGCGGCGGCGTTCATCGGTAGCGACTGCGGTAAGGAAGAGGATCGGGATCGAACGGGTGCGTTCGAGGCCGCGCATCAATTCGGCCAGTTCGAAGCCGTCCATGCCCGGCATCTGCACATCGAGGAGAGCCAGCGCGACATCGTGGCAAAGCAGCAGTTCCAGTGCTTCCTCGCCCGATCGGGCCTGAAGGATCTCTACCTCGCCATCGGCCAGAAGGGCATCGAGCGCGACGAGATTTTCGACGATATCGTCAACGGCGAGGATACGGATGGGGTCAGGATTCATGGGTGATCTCTCGCAGCGGCAGGGTGTTGCGACGGTAGATCTTCATGTGATCGTCGAAATCGCCGAAACCCTGGGAATAGCGTGAAAGGCGCAGGGTCTCCTTGGTCCCCAGCCCAAGGAATCCGCCTCGAACGAGTGAGTCTGCGAACAGGCCCAGTGCCCTGTCCTGAAGCGGCCGGTCGAAGTAGATGAGCACGTTGCGACTGGAAACGAGGTGCACTTCGGAAAAGACCTCGTCACTGGCAAGGTTATGTTCGGCAAAAACGGCGCGCCGACGCAATGACTTGTCGAAGATCGCGCTGCCATAAGCTGCGGTGTAATAATCCGACAGGGACGTACGCGCGCCGGATTGCTGGTGGTTCTCGGTGAACTGTGCGATCCGGTCGAGGTCGTAGACGCCGGCCTGCGCGCGCTTGAGGGCGGCGGGGCTGATGTCGGTGCAATAGAAGATGGCCCGGTCCTCAAGCCCTTCCTCGCGAAGGAGAATGGCCAGCGAGTAGAATTCCTCGCCGTTGGCGCATCCCGCTATCCAGATCTTGAGCGAGGGGAAGGTCTTGAGATGTGGGATCACGTTTTCCCGCAGGGCGCGGAAATAGGCGGGATCGCGGAACATCTCGCTCACCTGGATGGTGAGGAAGCCCATCAGTTCTGCGAAGGCAGCAGGCTCGCGCAGGATGCGGTGCTGCAGCTCGGAAAGGCTGGCGCAGCCGAACCTCTGCATCGCCCGCACCAGGCGGCGGTGCAGCGAACTGCGCGAATAACCGCGGAAGTCGTAATGGTAATGTCGCCAGATCGCCTCGAGCAGCAGATCCAGTTCGACTTCTTCGTGCGGTTCGAAGGTTTCGATCAACGCGGCATCCATACGCGCACCAGGCTCAGGAGTTTGTCGACGTCGAGGGGCTTGGAAAGATAATCGCTGGCGCCCGCCTCGATGCATTCCTGCTGATCGCGCGCCATGGCCTTGGCGGTCAGGGCGATGATCGGCAGGGTGCGGCCCCATTCGCGCTCGCGGATCTTGCGGGTGGCGGTAAGGCCATCCATTTCCGGCATCATCACGTCCATGAGCACCAGTTCAACGGGCGTGCTGCCGGTTATCGCCTCGTCCAGTGCATTGAGCGCCTCGATCCCGTTGCGCGCGATGCGCACGTTGACGCCGTGCGGCTCCAGGACGCTCGACAGGGCATAGATGTTGCGGATGTCGTCTTCGACGACAAGCACGTTGCGCCCCTGCAGCGCTTCGTCGCGGTTCAGCGACTTTGCAATCAGCTGTTGCTGCGGCTCGGGAAGGTCGGAGACGACCTTGTGCAGGAACAGGGTGACTTCATCGAGCAGGCGCTCCGGCGACTTTGCGCCCTTGACGATGATCGACTTGGAATAGCGGCGAAGCTTGAGCTCTTCCGCGGCCGAAAGGTCGCACCCGGTATAGACGATCACCGGCGGGAACGGGACGCTCTCGTCCGCGCTCAGGCGTTCGAGCAGTTCCATTCCCGATGCGTCGGGCAGGTTGAGGTCGAGCACCATGCAATCGAAACTCTCGCGCCCGAGCATCTCGAAACACTGTGCGGCCGAGAAGGCCTCGACGGTTTCGACATCGCGGGAACCCAGCAGGAGGCTGACGCTCTCGGCCTGCTTGGCATCGTCTTCAACAACGAGGACGCGGCGCATGCGCTGTACCATGCGCTGTTCAAGGCTCTCGAGCATCTGCACGAGCTGCTCGCGCTGAACCGGCTTGAACAGATAGCCCATAGCGCCGCTCGCCAGGGCCGTCTGGCTTTCGTCGTCGACCGAGACGACGTGGACCGGGATGTGGCGGGTGCGCACGTCCCGCTTGATGCGGTCGAGTACCGACAGTCCGGTATGATCGGGCAGGTTCATGTCGAGGATGACGGCGTTGGGCACGTATTGTCGGGCGAGTAACGCGCCTTCGTCGGCGGTGTCCGCGATCAGTGTGGAAAAGCCCTGCTCGCGCACCAGATCGCGCAAGATCCGGGCGAATACCGGATCGTCCTCGACGATCAGGATCACCCGGTCGTCAGCGGTGAGGCGCTCGCGATCGTCTTCGGGCGCGTCGGGAGAGCGGACGGGAGCCGCGGGCGCCGGCACGGGCTTGCTTCTTGCTGCAGAAGGCGCCGGTGCGGGACGTGGCGCGACCTGCCCGGCCGGAGAAGAGAACTTTGCAGGCAGGACAAGCGAGAAGGCACTGCCTTCACCCGGTGCGCTTTCGACTGCGACTTCACCGCCCAGCAGGTGCGCCAGTTCGCGCGAGATCGAAAGGCCAAGGCCGGTCCCGCCGTACTTGCGGCTGACCGACCCGTCGGCCTGCCGGAATGCTTCGAAGATCGCGCCTTGTTGATCGGACGGAATGCCGACACCCGTGTCGCGCACGGTGAAGGCGATCCTGTCATCCGTCTGGCGGGCAACCGACAGGGCGATCCGGCCGCGATCGGTGAACTTGATCGCATTGGAAAGGAAGTTCTTGAGCACCTGCTCGACGCGCTGCGGATCGGTTTCGAGGGCAAGATCCGGCTCGTCGATTTCAATGGCGAATTCCAGGCCCTTGTCGGTAGCCGCCGGTTCGAACAGCCGCCGCAGCTTTTCTGCGATGCCGGATACACCGGTGACATGGGGATCGAGCTCGACCTTGCCGGCTTCGATCTTCGAGATGTCGAGAACGTCGTTGATCAGGATGAGCAGGTCGTTGCCCGAGGTTTCGATGGTCTGGGCGTGCCTGACCTGTTCCTCGGTCAGATTGCCGGAACGGTTCTCTGCCAGCAGTCGCGCCATGATCAAAAGTGAATTGAGCGGGGTGCGCAGTTCGTGGCTCATGTTGGCCAGGAATTCGGACTTGTAGCGGCTCGCCTGTTCAAGGTCTCCGGCCTGCGTCTTGAGCGATTTCTGCGCCCGCGTCAGGTCGTCGCGCTGGACTTCGAGCTGCCGCGCCTGTTCCTCGAGTTGGGCATTGGTCTGCTCGAGTTCGCTTTGCTGCGCTTCCAGCTCCTTGGCGGAGTCCTGCAACTGGCGGCTTTGCGTCTCGAGTTCTTCGTTGCTTGCGCGCAGTTCCTCGCTCTGGGCCTGCAGCTCCTCGGCCTGCTGCTGCGTTTCGGCGAGCAGTTCCTGCAGCCTTTCGCGGTATTTGCCCGAGCGGATGGCGACGCCGAGTTGGCCTTCTACCCGTTCCAGCAGTTCCTGCGCATGCGCGACCCTGCTTGCCGGAAGGCCAAGCTCGATCACCGCGTTGACCACGCCGTCTGCATAGGCGTTGGCGATCAGCAGTGTCGCCGGTTTCGCCTGTCCCAGGCTCGAACCGAAATAGAGATAACCGTCGGGCACCTGATCCAGCACGAACGAGCGCCGCTCTCTCACCGCCTGCCCGAGCAGGCCGTCGCTGACGTCGAAGCGCAGGGGGATCGGTGCCTCGGCCGGCACGCCATATGTCGCATAACGGCGATATCCCTGGCCGTTGCGAATGTAGATCGCACCGGCGCGAGCGCCGAGATAAGCGGCAAGATAGCGCAGCGCGGCATCGCCCAGTTCATCCAGTTTCTTCTCGCCGCTAATCTCGCGGGCAAGCCCCACCTGCCCGGACTGCAGCCAGCGTTCATGCAAGACCGTCCGCCGGTTGCGAATGAAGAGATAGCCCACTCCGGCAAGCAGCCAGGTTACAGCGGTGCCGACACTGCGGTTGGTGATGGCAAGGGAGGGGTCGATGCCTGCCGGGGCAAACAGGAAGCCGAGCACCGCCAGCGCCGTTGCAGTCGCGGCTATGACTGGTGGCACAATGGGCGATGGCGCTACATAGGCCAGCACCACGGGCAGCAGATAGACCACCCACACGGCCGTGCCGAGGGGGAAGGTCAGGTCCGCAAGGAAGGGCAGGAGCAGGGAGAGGGCGAGCCCGAAATAGACAAGGGAGGGATGCCCGGATTTGACCTTATCCTTCATCCCTCAAGCCACTCGTGGAGCGAGTGAGAAGAACTTCCGGCCACCGCGCACGAATTGCGCCTGCTGCCGGTACCTGACGATTGCATCGAGAAATCCCCTGTGTCGACTGCGCGCTAACGCACGAAATCGACACGGGTTCCCGTAATTTGCGATCAGACATTTGATCCGCGCCTATGGAAATGCCTTCTGAGCCGCAATCCCCATTCCGGCGCGGTCATGGCGCTGCCGATGTAATTGCGTGCGGTCTGTCCTGCCAGGTGCCGCCAAGGGCGCGGAAGAGATCGACTTGGGCGCGGGCCACACCCTGTGTCGCCTGTGCGTAGGCGGCTTCGGACTGGGCGAGGGTGCGCTGTGCGTCGAGGACGTCGAGCGCGTCGATCTGACCGCGGCTCTGGCGGGCGATGCTTACTTGCGCGGCGCGGTCCGCGGCTTCTCGTGCCGATGCCAGCTGTTGTTTGTGCAGCAGGGCATTGCGGTAGGCCGAGAGTGCCGTCTCGGTTTCTTCAAGGGCATGCAGGACAGTGCCGTCGAAGGCGGCAAGGTCTGCCTTGGTATCGGCCTTCGCTTCGCCGATCCGGGCGCGGATCGCTTCCTGGTTGGGGAAGGCCCACGAGATCAGCGGTCCCAGCAGCCATCGCAATGGTCCACCTGCAAAGATGTCGGTCGCGCCCACCGCAGTGGTTCCGACCGATCCGCCCAGCGTGATGCGTGGATAGAGGTCGGCGGTGGCGACGCCGATGCGGGCTGTATCGGCGGCGAGACGGCGCTCTGCGGCCCTGACGTCGGGACGTTGGGCAAGCAGCGCCCGGCCATCGCCTACCGGGATAGGCTGGGTTACGTCAGGTGTCGTGCGGCGTTCGCGTGCGGCCGCGGGGAGGTCCTGCGGGGTCTTGCCGGTGAGGGTTGCCAGGCGGAAGAGGGCCGCATCGCGCTGGGCCTGGAACGCCGGGATCGCCGCGGCCTGTTCATCGCGTAGCTGCGTGACGCGGATGACATCGAGCTTCTGGTTGAGACCGCGTTCGAAACGCGCGCCGGTGATGCGCACCGAGCGGTCGAGCAGGTCGACCGTGCGCTGCGCGACGGCAAGCTGCTCGGCATAACTGGCGGCATCGACATAGGCGCGGACGGTGTCGGCCACGACCGTGACCCGCACGGCATCGGCATCTTCCTGCGCGGCACCGAGGCCTGCGCGCGATGCCTCGATCCCGCGCGAAACCCGGCCGAACAGGTCCACCTCGTATGATACCGAGAGCCCGGCGTCGACTGTTCTTCCTTCCCGATCCGCACCGGGCAGGGTGCGCGCTTGCGATGCCCGGCCGTAAGTCCCCGAGCCCTCGATGGAGGTCTGGGGCAGGATCTGCGAACGCGTGCCGCGCAGGCTGGCCCGCGCTCGCTCGATCCGGGCGACCGCCACCCTGATATCGGTATTGGCTGCCAGGGCATCGGAGACGAGTGCGTCGAGCACCGGATCGTCATAGAGCCGCCACCAGTCGGCCTGCGCCGGGCTCGTCGCCACTTCGGGTGACGCCGCGCCGATGAAGTCGGCTTCGGCACGCGCAGGAGGCGCAGGCGCTACATAGTCGGGCCCGGCAGCGCAGGCCGCGAGGCTGGTCGCGGCAAGCAATGCGGCAAGGAGATGGCGTGCATTCATCGGGGTAACTCCTTTCACTCCGCCGGGGCGGGCAGGGGATAGTTCTCCTGCGAACCGGCTGAAGGTTTGCGGCGCAGCCGCTCGCCAAGTGCGCGGCACACGACATAGAAGGTCGGGGTGAACAGCAGGCCGAAGCCGGTGACGCCGACCATGCCGAAGAACACGGCGGTGCCCAGTGCCTGTCGCAGTTCCGCCCCTGCGCCCTGCGCGATCACCAGCGGCACGGCGCCCAGGATGAAGGCGAAGCTGGTCATCAGGATCGGACGCAGGCGGGTGCGCGCGGCAAAGACGGCGGCCTCGACCGGCGACATGCCCTGTTCGTCCTCGGCCTGCCTGGCGAATTCAACCACGAGGATTGCGTTCTTGGCTGCCAGCGCGATCAGGACCACGAGGCCGATCTGGGTCAGGATGTTGTTATCCATGCCCCTGATGTCGACACCCAGCATGGCCGCAAACAGGCACATCGGCACGATCAGGATGATCGCCAGCGGCAGGGTCAGGCTCTCATACTGCGCTGCAAGGACAAGGAAGACGAACAGTACGGCCATACCGAAGACGACACCGGCTGTATTGCCGGCGCTGGTCTGCTGGAAGGCGATGCCGGTCCATTCGTGGCCGTAACCTGCCGGCAGCGTATCGTCGGCGATGCGCTCCATCGTCGTCAGCGCCTGTCCGGTCGAAAAGCCTGGTGCGACGCTTCCGTCGACTTCGACCGCGCGCTGCAGGTTGTAGCGCACGACACGGTAGGGGCCGGTCTTGTCCTCGAAGGTCGCGACCGAACCGATCGGCACCATCGCGCCCGAGTTCGAGCGGGTCTTGAGGTTGGCAATGTCTGCCGTCGTCCCGCGATAGGGTGAATCCGCCTGTGCAGTGACGCGATAGGTACGGCCCAGCAGGTTGAAGTCGTTGACGAAGGCGGAGCCGAGATAGACCTGCAGCGCTTCGAACACGCGTTCGGGAGGGACGCCCAGCATGTCCGCCTTGCGCCGGTCGACATCGGCATAGACGCGCGGGGTGTTGAGGTTGAACAGGGTATAGACCTGCTTCAGTTCGGGCGTCTGGTTCGCCTGCGCGATCATCGCGCCTGCGGCTTTTGCCAGCTCGGCATAGCCGCGCCCGTCCTTGTCCTCCACGATCATCCGATAGCCGCCGGGAGGGACGATGCCGTTGATGGTTGGCGGGGGCAGCAGCAGGACCTGTGCCTTGTCGAAGCCCTTCAGCGCGGCTTGCGCCTGTTCCATGATCCCGGCGTAGGTGACGCCCAGCTTCTTGCGCTCCTCGAAGCTCTTGAACGGGAAGTAGATGGCGGCGGCATCGGGGGCAGCCGTGCGCGAGGGGCCGTGGAAGCCGGCAAACATCACCGCGCCGCGCAGGCCCTTGACCGGAAGGATGCGCCTGGCGACTTCCTGGGTTGCTGCATCGGTTCGCGACAGCGAGGAACCGGGCGGCAGGAAGATCGCCGCCATGAAATAGCCTTGGTCCTGTTGCGGCACGAAGCCGGTCGGGGTTGCCCAGAACAGGCCGACAGTCGCGGCAATGAGCGCGCCGTAGGTTGCCATCATGCGCACCGGCTTTCTGACGAGGCGCAAGGTAAGCCCCGCATAGGCTGTGCTCATCCGTTCGAACCCGCGATTGAAGCGGTCGGCTGCGGAATGCAGTGCGCGCTTCCAGCGCGGTGCATCGTCGGGCAGGGCATGGCGTTCGCGCAGCAGGATCGCCGCCAGTGCCGGCGACAGTGTGAGCGAGATCAGCAGCGAGATCGCCGTTGCGGTCGAGATCGTGACGGCAAACTGCTTGTAGAACGCCCCCGATATGCCGGAGATGAACAGGGTGGGCACGAAGACCGCGCAGAGCACCAGGACGATGGCGACAAGCGCGCCGGAAACTTCGTCCATCGAGCGGCGGGCGGCGTCGATCGGGCGCATCCCTTCCTCGATGTAACGTTCGACGTTCTCGACCACGACGATGGCGTCATCGACGACAATGCCGATCGCGAGTACCATGCCGAAGAGCGAGAGATTGTTGAGCGAATAGCCGACCGCCGCGAGCATGATGGCGGTGCCGATCAGCGACACCGGGATGGCCACGATGGGGATGACCGCCGCGCGCCAGTTCTGCAGGAAGACAAGGATGACGAGGACGACCAGCACCACTGCCTCGAGCAGGGTGTGATAGACCGCGTCGATCGACTGGCCGATGAATTCGGTGGGATTGTAGATCACCGAATATTCCAGGCCCTGCGGGAACGACTTGGAGAGCTCGTCCATCTGCGCGCGAACCGCCTGCGCGGAATCGAGCGCGTTCGAACCCGGGCGTTGCATTACGGCCATGACTACGGTCGGATTGCCCGAAAGATAAGTGTTGGTCGTGTAGTCCTGTGCGCCGAGTTCGACCCGGGCGACGTCGCCCACGCGCACCTGCCGGCCGTCCGCATCGGTGCGCACGATGACATCGCCGAACTGCTCGGGCGTCTTCAGGCGGCCCTGCAGTTCCACGCCGATCTGGTAGGCGTTGCCGGTGTCGAACGGCGGTTGGCCGAGCGCGCCGGAGGAAACCTGCACGTTCTGCGCGCGCAGGGCCGAGACGATTTCGCCCGCGGTTAGGTCCAGCGCGGCTGCCTTGCCCGGATCGATCCATATCCGCATGCCGTAGTCGCGCGCGCCGAACAGGCGCACATCGCCCACGCCGTCGATGCGGGCCAGCTTGTCCTTTACCTGGGTCAGGGCATAGTTCGAAAGGTAGTCGCGATCGAACGTGCCGTCGGGCGACTGCAGGTTCACCACCATCAGGAAGTCGGGCGAGGACTTGCGGGTGACGACACCGAGTTGCTGCACTTCCTGTGGCAAGCGCGGGGTCGCCACGGCAACGCGGTTCTGCACGAGAACCTGCGCGGCATCGAGATCGGTGCCGATCTTGAAGGTAACGGTGATCGTCACCTTGCCGTCGCCGGTCGACTGAGAATCCATGTAGAGCATGTCGTCGACGCCGTTGATCTCCTGTTCGATCGGCGCGGCGACAGTGTCGGCTACGGTTTCGGCGGAGGCGCCGGGATATTGCGCGCTCACCGTAACGGTGGGCGGGACGATGTCGGGGTACTGGGTGACGGGAAGGCCGATGAACGCAAGCGCCCCCACCACGGTGATGATCACCGCGATGACGCCTGCGAAGATCGGCCGGTCGATGAAGAACCGGGAAAATCGCATGATAATGTGCCCCTGCTAGGGGGACGCGTGCCTGGGGCGATCGCGTCCCCGTTACGGGTGGATCAGTTGTTGAGGGTCGCCTGCGAGGCCATCGGCACCGATGCGCCCGGGGCGGTGATCGTATGCGTATTGGCCGCGATCATGCCCCTGCGGGTCTCGACCTTGGTGCCGGTGACGGCGGCCTGATAGTTCGAGATCACGACGCGGTCGTCCTTGGAAAGGCCCGAACGGATCACCCGCAGGCCGTCGACCAGCGGGCCGAGTTCGACCGGCTTGGCAGCGACCGTCCCGTCGTTGTTGACGGTCAGCACCACCTTGCGTGCCTGATCGGTCTGCACCGCATCGTCAGGCACCAGCAGGGCTCGGGTCTTTCCGCTTTCAGCGAGGCGCATGTTGCCGAACATGCCCGGGGTAAGGAAGCCGTTGGGATTGTCGAGTACGGCGCGGACCCGGATCGTGCCCGAGCGTGGGTCGAGACCGTTGTCGGTGAAGTCGAGTTTGCCGTTCCACTTGTATTCGGCTTCGTCCTGCAGGCGCACCTGCACGCGTGCGGGGGCATGGCTCGCTTCCTGCTCGCGCCGGGCCTTGAGGAACAGCGCTTCGGAAGCATCGAAAGTGAAATAGATCGGGTCGACGGCATTGATCGTGGTCAGCAGCGTTGCGTTGGCGTTGTTGTCGCCGGAGACGAGGTTGCCGATATCGACGCGCCGGTCCGAGATGCGGCCGGAGATCGGCGCGCGCACTGTGGTGAACTCCACCTCGAGCGCGCGCTGCCGTTCGCGGGCCAGGGCGGCGGCCAGTGCCGCCTGCGCCGAACGCATGCGGGTGCGAAGCTGGTCTACTTCGCTGGCGGCCATGGCCTCGTCTCCTGTCAGCCCGGCCACGCGATCGTAGTCGGAGCGGGCCAGTGCCAAAGCGCTGCGTGCCGCGGCGACGTTTGCCTGAGCCTCGGCAAGGGCGGCACGGTATGGCCGCTGGTCGACGGTGAAAAGCGGCTGGCCCTTGCGGACGAATTCGCCGTCCTTGAAGTAGATCCGGGTAATCGCCCCGGATACGCGCGGACGCACTTCGACCGATTGGCTGGGCGCGAAGCGGCCGACGTAGTCGTCCCACTGCGTTACGTCGCGCACCAGCGGATTGGCAGCCTGGACCTGGGGGACAGGCATCGCCACCGCCTCGGCCTTGCTGTCGTGAAGCAGGTTCCATCCGATTCCGGCTCCAGCCAGTGCAACGATACCGGCAAACGCGGCGAAACGCTTCCGCTGCCGGGTGCGTGCGTGACGCTCGCCCGAGGCAAGGAAGGACTGTTCGGGAATGTCGATCTTCGCAGGGAAATTCACGCAGCCAGCCTCCGGAACGGGGCGCGCTTGCGCCCGATGGTATCGATGACGGCGCCGACCTGCGCCTCGCTGTAGCCGGCGGCCTGAGCGTCCCGCACGGCAGAAACCGGGAGTGTGAAGCCCTTGTGCCAGGCCTGCACGGCCAGCCTGCGCAGGGCCTCGAGCCGTTCGTTGGCAAGGACCGGCGAGATCGGTTGCGGGCCGAGTATCAGCCGTGCGAGCCAGGACCGCTTGCGCTGCGGACGCAGTGTTTCGAGGCTGTCGCTGCGAGCCAGTTCGACGATGCGGTGCTCGAGGTCGGACAGTGCGGATACCGAGAGGTAACGCCGGGCTTCCTGTACGGACCTGTCGGCAGGCGCCGACAGTGCCTCCGGCGCCGCATCGGTGAAATCGATGAAGGCCATGGTTGTACTCCCTGAAACGACCGGCGCGCGCCCCGAGGGGCGGGGGGAAAGAAGGCGCGCGCCGGCCCGTTCCCGGCGCAAAGGGGCCGGGAAATCTAGATGCATTCAGCCTTCCGCACAGACGGGCATGCGCGCCCTTCATGGCAGCTGGCTTGGGTTTAAAGTGTCGGAGGCCACCCGCGGGGGGAGCGGAGGGCACCGGAATTCAGCCGGGGGGAACCGGTTTGGCAATTGCAGTCATCAGACTTCCTTGCGGTGAGTCGGGGGACTGCGTTCTGTACTGCATGGTATATATTGCGATGCGCAATTCCGTCAAGCGCATTCTATACTGACCGGTAAACTATTCCTTTGGGGCCTGCAAGCTTGTGGTGAAGCAGGAATTTCTGTGATTTTAGCTTCGGCTTACCGGTCGAATGGACGTGTCAGCGACCGGGCCACATGGTCAGGAAAGTATCGACGACTGCATCGAGATCCTTGCGCTCAGCGCCGACCTGAGCCTTGACCGAGAGGCCCTGAAGGACCGTCAGCAGGCACTGGGCCAGCGCTTTTGCATCGACGTTTTCGGGAAGGTCGCCTTCGGCCTTGGCCCTTTCGAAGCGCTCGACGACGGCTGCTTCGGAGGAGGCGCGGCGTGCCACGACTTCCTTACGGATCGATTCTGCCTCTGTGGTGCAGGCCACCGAACTGATGACGCCCATGCAGCCTTGCGGGTCGCTGTCGCCGCAGTGAGTCTTCACCGCACCGCGCAGGATGCGATTCGCCACTTCGCGTGCCGTTGGCGCATCCAGCGACGTCTTGATATAGCAGAGCTTGTCGCGCTCGTAGAGATCGAGGGCCTTCTTGAAGAGGGCTTCCTTGTTGCCGAAACAGGCATAGAGGCTGGGCTTGGTAATGCCCATGGCCTCGGTAAGCTCGGCCATGGAGGCGCCTTCGTAGCCGTGCTTCCAAAACACGCGCAGGGCGCTTGCCAGCGCTTCCTCGGGATCGAATTCCCGCGGACGGCCGCGTGTCTTGGTTGAAGCTGAGCATTCCATACCGAGTGGTACATAGTGATTGCCCTCCGTCTCGTCCAGTCATGCCTTGCATGGGCCGGTTGAGACGGAGGGCCGTTCGCGTCCTGCGCTAGTTCATTGTGCTCAGACTATCTGCGCCCTTGGCGTCAGCACGCTTCAAGCAAGGTAGCGTGCGGCAGGCTGGCGCCGGGACAGGTTGGGGTGGAGCGCAGTGCGTGCAGAGAGATAGTCGTCAAGGTCGCCGGAGTTGGGCAGCGCGGGAATTGTGATCGTTTCTCCCATGCGCAGTCCGGCCATGGCTGCATCGACCATGTCTTCGACATCCATGACCATTTCCGGGTCGAGACCGGCGAGTTGCTCCTCGGTCCAGATCGGGGTTCGGGTGATACCGGGCAAAACCGCTTGAACTTTCACGCCATGAGGACCGAGTTCGGCCGCCAGGGCTTCGGTGAAGGCCAGCACGTAAGCCTTGGTTGCCGGATAGGTCGCCGTGAAACTGGCAGGCATCAGTGCCGTCACCGAAGTGATGTTGACGATCGTGCCGTTGCCTGCCGCCGCCAGGCGTGGCGCCACTGCCGCACTGAGCCGCGTGACGGCAAGGACGTTGAGGTCGATCATCGTTGTCAGGTGGTCGATGTCAGCCTCGAGGAATCGGGTTTCGCCCGCGATCCCGGCATTGTTGACGAGACCGGTAATTCGCGAGTCTTCACGCAGGCGCCTTTCGATGCCGGCGAGTTCTTCAGCATTCGAAAGGTCGGCTGCGAGGACCTCGACTTCTACGCCGGTCTCGCGTTGCAGTCGCTCGGCCAACTGGGCGAGGCGGTCAGCGCGACGGGCGACGAGAACGAGATCGTGGCCATTGCGGGCAAGACGATCGGCATAGACGGCGCCGATACCGTCCGATGCGCCGGTAACGAGATATGTCTGCTTGGTCATGTCGAATACCTTTCTGATGGCGGGTAACGTGGGGGAAGGGGGGCGGCATCCGCCGCCCCGGCAGTCACTCTCGGATGAAATCGAGCAGGTCGGCGTTGAACCGGTCCTGATGGGTTTGGGTCAGGCCGTGATCGGCACCTTTGTAGATCATGAGGACAGCGTCCTTGACGATCTTCACCGTTTCAAGTGCGGAGGCGCCGATCGGGACGATCTGGTCGTCATCGCCGTGCAGGACGAGCGTGGGTCGATCGAGCTTTGCGAGATCCTCATGGAAGTCGCTCTCCGAAAATGCCCGGATCGAGTCGAGCTGGCCCTTCAGGCCGCCCATCATGCCCTGGCGCCAGAATTCCAACTTGAGCCCTTCGCTTACCGAAGCACCGTCGCGGTTGAAGCCGTAGAAGGGCGTTGTCACGTCGAGAAAGAACTGGCTGCGGTTGTCGAAGGTACCCTTGCGGATCGCGTCGAAGGCTTCGATCGGCTGGCCGCCGGGATTGGCTTCGGTCTTCAGCATCAGGGGAGGCACCGCGCCGATCAGCGCAACCTTTGCCACCCTCTTCGTGCCGTGACGCCCGACATAGCGGGTCACCTCGCCGCCGCCGGTGGAATGACCGACCAGGATCGCATCGTGCAAGTCCAGCGTCTCGATCAGTTCGGCAAGGTCGTCCGCATACTGGTCCATGGTGTTGTTGTCCCAGACCTGGTCCGAACGGCCGTGGCTGCGACGGTCATGGGCAATCGTGCGGAAGCCCTGCCCGGCAAAAAAAGCCATCTGCGGGTCCCAGACATCGGCCGAAAGCGGCCAGCCGTGCGAGAAAACGATGGGCTGTGCATCCTTGCTGCCCCAGTCCTTGAAGAAAATCTTCGTGCCGTCCTTGGTCTTCATGGTAGCCATAACATGTTTCCTTTCTTGCGGTGAGGGGCGTGTCCTGCCCTGTGCTTCGAAAGATAGGTCGATCTGCCCGGCCGCAGGATCGGCAGAACCGACATAAGGCGTGCCGAAACCGACAATCTGCACTTTCAACGGAGTTGCGAGATGACCGATGCGAATGAGAGTGTCGAAGTAGGCCTGATGCTCTACCGCGATTGCCAGATGGCGATGGTACACGGGATGACCGATCTACTCGCGGTGGCGTCGACGATTTCGGCTGATCGCGGCGGTCCTGTCCTTCGGGTGAGCCATTGGGCCAGGGGCGAGGACGGCACCTTCCGGCGCAGCTTCGACAACCGGCCGGGCAAGGACGGGACGCCCGCTATCCTCGTCGTGCCGGGGCGGTTGTCCGGAATACCCGATGCAGAGGAAGCGGCCCCCTATGCTCGCTGGTTGCTCGACCGGCACGGACACGGAGCCACCTTGGCCTCGACTTGCGGCGGTGCTTTCCTGCTGGCCGCGACCGGATTGCTATCGGGGCGGCCTGCGACAACGCACTGGTTCTTTGCCGAGCAATTGCGCGATCGTTTTCCGGATATTCTGGTCACCGAGGACAAGATCGTCGTCGAAGACGGTGACATCATCACCGCTGGCGGCCTGATGGCATGGACCGACCTGGGGCTGAGACTGATTGATCGCCTGCTCGGCCCGACCGTCATGATGGAGACCGGCAAGTTCTGGCTGATCGATCCATCAGGCCGTGAACAGCGCTACTACAGCAATTTTGCGCCGCGCCTGACTCACGGCGACGAGGCTATCCTGAAAGTCCAGCACTGGCTTCAGGGCAAGTCGGGACGGCCAGTTGCAGCTTCCGTCATGGCGGATATGGCAAATCTGGAAGAAAGGACGTTCCAGCGTCGCTTCAAGGCCGCAACGGGTATGCGTCCGATCGAGTATGTGCAGCACCTCAGGGTGGGCAAGGCGCGCGAAATGCTTGAGTTCACCAAACGCTCTATCGACCAGATTGCCTGGTCGGTGGGGTATGAGGATGCCGCCGCTTTCCGTCGCGTCTTCAATCGTATCGTCGGCCTGACCCCGGGTGAATATCGCCAGCGTTTTTCCAGCTCCGCCAGCCTGACCGCGGCTGCCTAGGCTGGGGCGAAGGGCTATCGAGCCCGATCCGGAATGGCGGCTTGGGCAATCGCGGAGGGTAGCCGGTTGCAGGAAATGCAACATGCCTGTTGCTTTTCGCACTTGCGTAATAATGCTGCGGCGCACAAAAAGGACGGGCCTTTCAGGCATCCTCTCCCAAACTTTTCAACCCGGTCGATCTGGCCGGGTTTTTCTTTGCCCTAACGACTCTGCCTGTCATCAATCAGACGCAAGATCGTCAGATGCAGGCCTGTCGCCAGACGCCGGCCTTGTGAATGCTGCGGGTGCGAGCATAAGAACAATGTACTTGTATCGATGATCACCGGCGCGATACCATGGCCAAAAAGGGAGACGAGCCATGAATAACGTGAGATCCCCGTTTGCAGCGAAGGTATTGCTGGCCACGGGCGCATTGCTTGCCATCGCCGCATGTTCGAAGGAACCGACCGAGTACAAGGCGGACGTCAAGGACGAGAGCGGTGGGCAGTTGATCGTTCAGGATGCGGATGCAACAGGCGTTCCGGTCGATCTGCCCGACACGCCGATGACCCCGGTGCCGCCCAGCGAAGCGGCCCAATAGCGACCGCCAGGCTCAGCATATCACAAGCCAGGCATATCAAGGGCTGGCGCGTTTCGATCTTGCTTCGTGCCCGCAGGGGAGACTGGCGATCTGATCGCAGTCGGACGACAGCGTCGGTCCGCAGGTCCTGAAATTGTGGCTGTGCGGTGCAGGTTGTGGCTCCTGCTCGGCAGGGCGTGCATGTGGTCATGCAAAAAGGACCTCCGTCCAACTTGGGGACGGAGGCCTTGAAGTCGAGGTCGGCATCACGAAAACCGCGGTGCTTCCCTTCGGGTCGCCAGATTGCAGGCTGGCCTGCCTGGGGTGGCGAGCGCTATTCCCGTTCGGGAGCAGCGTCTCGGGAACTGGTTTCGGAAAGAGCGCCTTCGACAAGCGCACGACCAGCGTCACTCGCGACGACAAGGTCGATGGGGCGCGCACCGAGCATGGTATTGTTCGCGTTCATGAACTCGATCGCAGCCTCGCGCCCTAACACCGTGATGGCGAACTGGGTTACTTCGCCTTGCCGACGCGCTGCGGCTTGCGAGAGGCGCGATGTCGTCTTGCGGTTCGACCTCAAGTGCGGGTCTTCGCTAACAGACTGGTTTGGATTGATTTTGTGCTCACGTCGGACTCCTCGTCACAAGCGGGAGCCCAAGATGTCTCTCAGTCGCAGGCGCTTAAGGAAATCAACTGCGATGACGGGACTCCTAGCATGCTTCGCCAGGGTTGTATCGCACAAAAGAAAAGTGCTGCGCCTTGCCTGGCAATCCTGACGGTTTCTTCTGACCGCTCAAGCGCCAATGAAGCTCGGGCAAGGCATCGTCTGCGCAGCCCGGCCCTGCCCATGACAGATGCCCCGGTCCAAGCTGCCTCTCGGTCATCGAACGTGACTGGGCACGGGTGCTGAACGAGTGCGAGAGGTGCTTGGAGCGGGCTATTCAAACCATCGTTATAAGGGCAGAAAATCAGTCACCGATTGCTGCAACTGCGTCGATTTCGACGAGATAGCCATAGTGGAGTTCCGGGACTGGCACCACAGAACGGGCGGGGCGGGCATCGCCCAGGAGTTCAGCGTAGATCGAATTGAAACGAGGCCAGTTTTCAACGCCCACCAGATAGACCGTTACCTTGACCAGATTCTCGATCGAACTGCCCGCCGCTTGGACAACGGCGAGCATGTTGCGGATCGCAAGCCGTGCCTGCTTGTCGAAATCCGCGTCCGGGCGATGCGTACCATTGGGCTCGATCGGCAATTGGCCAGATACATAGACCTGCCCAGCGTGGATCACCCCTTGTGAATAGTGTCCCCCGGCGGCGGGAGCATTGGCCGTCGATATCGGCTTGGGAACTGCGCTGCTTGCGTCGACTGTCTGCATTACCATCCTCCGAAGCGGGGCCAGACGGCCTCGATCCTGTCGTCATTGCCCCTTACGACATGGTAGCTGTCATGTTGTGCACCGGTTGCACAGGCGTGGTTGGGAAGAATTCGCACGCGCGTGCCGATCGGCAGGTCGGGCAAGGGTGAAGCCGAACCGGGACGCACCTTGAGAATTCCGTGTTCCTGGTTTGCGTCGGCAAGGATCAGATCGCCCAAAGGTTGGCCGTCGATGTCGCAGACCAGGCCATAGCCCTGATCAACCGCTTGCTTGGCGGTTCCACGGTCACGCGACATGGCCATCCAGCCCGCATCGACGAGGATCCAGCCCTTCTCGGGCTGGTGACCGATCACTGTCGCAAGCACCGAGACGGCAATGTCGTCAATCTTGCAGACCCCGATGCCGGCCATGACGAGATCGAAGAAAACGAACACACCGGCGCGTACTTCCGTCACGCCGTCGAGGTTCTGTGCGAAGTGGGCCGTCGGTGTGGAGCCGACGCTGACGACGGGGCATGCGAAGCCGGCTTCGCGCAAGATCGTGGCGGCCTGAACGGCGGCGGCACGCTCACCTTCAGCGCAGGCGCGAAGCGCGTCGTCGCCGCGGGCGTCATAGCTGGCGCCGGCATGCGTCAATACGCCGCGCAGGGTGGCACCGTCTTCCAGTGCTCGCGCAATTGCGATGAGGTGGGCTGCATCACCGGGCAGGACGCCAGACCGGTGCCCGTCACAGTCAATCTCGATCAGTGCAGGGATTGCGTCACCGGCCAGCCGCGACGCCTCGGCAACTGCGCGCGCCTGTTCGACCGTGTCCAGCGTTACCGCGAGATCGACGCCTTTTGCGCGAAGGGCAAGGACCCGCTCGATCTTGTCGGGAGAAATGCCCACCGCATAAGTGAGGTCGGTAACCCCGGCTGCGGCAAAACGCTCCGCTTCCTTCAAGGTCGAAACCGTCGCCGGACCGGCTGCGGTGGTCATGACACGCCTTGCGGCGTCGACCGACTTGGTCGTTTTCAGATGGGGGCGCAATGCGACGCCCAGAGTGTCCAGGCGTGAGCGAAGGCGTGCAACGTTGCGATCCATTCGGTCAAGATCGAGGATGAGGCAGGGTGTGCCGACATCCTTCAGGGTGTGGCCGGAGCTGTCGGCTCCGACTTGGGGTGATGCTTCCAGCAAGATGGGCTCCGCTTTGCGTCCAGATGTGGTTTCAGGCCGATCAGTCTATTGATTGCATCGCATCATTCAATTAATTATATTGTCATATTCAATTAAGGTTGAAATTAATGCTATCGAGTGATGACCTCCTCTTCTTCGGAACCATCACAGCGTCTGCATCTCTGGCAGATGCGGCGCGCCAGCTGAACGTCTCGCCGCCGGCGGTCACCCAGAGGCTCAAGGCAATCGAACAGCGTATCGGCGTGCGGTTGATCGATAGATCCATGCGGGGACTTGTCCTGACGGACGAGGGCGAGCTTGTTGCTGCCGAAGGCGCCGCCATTATCGATGCGATCGAGCGGCTGGACGATCGACTGGAGAGAAGATCCACATCCGTCCGGGGAAAGCTGCGGATTGCGGCGCCCTATGGTTTCGGCCGGGACTACGTTGGGCCCGTAGTCGGTGAATTCGCCCGGCTGCATCCTGAAGCCACCGTGACCCTGGAGCTGTCGGACCATCCGGCGACGCTATCGTCGGACAGCTGGGATCTGGTCATTCACATCGGTGCACTGAATACGGTTGGCCGAATTGTCACGACCTTGGCTCCCAATCACCGCATCGCCTGCGCGTCGCCTTCCTATATCGCGGAGCATCCTTCCATCATCGAGCCGGACGACTTGCAGCAGCATCGTTGCCTGGCCCTGCGAGAGAACAACGAGGACGTCACGCTCTGGCGCTTTACAAAGGCGAAATGCGATCCGGCGACGGTTCGCATCAAGCCCGTCATGGCAACGAACGACGGTGCCGTCATGCGCAACTGGGCGTTGGCTGGACTGGGCGTTATTGTCCGGTCCGAGTGGGACCTTGCAGGTGATATTGCGGCGGGACGGCTGGTGCGTATCCTGCCCGATTGGCAGTGCCCCGATGCAGATGTCGTGGCGCTGCTTGGGGCCCGGCATGGCAGGTCCCGACGAGCGACGGTATTTCTGGAATTGATGCGGGCATCGCTGCATCCGGTGCCATGGCGAGAAGCCGGGCGAGGCACCTGATTGCGATTGTATCTGCAGGATTTTAGACCCTTCGCGAACGCCCTGCGTTCACGGTCAGCCGCGCGATTGAGCAGACGCTTGCCGGGGCTGGCAGCCAATCTTCTTGCAGCAAGCCCTGCCAGTATATCGCAGACGGTATGCCCCTGATCGAATTTATCGTTTCTTTTCAATTATCCTTTTGCGCGTCACCTCAATCGTCGCGGCGCAATCGATAACGTTCGGGGTTCTGCGCGACTTCTGCGGCTTGGCCAGCCAGCATCCGACGGTAGTTTTCGAGTTGAGGGTCCCCTGTTCGGATCATTTCGTCGAGCATGAGCTTCTTCATGCGCACGACACGGTCCTTGTGTTCGGGCGCATCGATTAGGTTGTGGCGCTGGCCGGGATCGTTCCTGAGGTCGTAAAGTGCCATGGGATAGCCCTCGGTGTACTGTGCCGTCCGGCGTGCCATCGCAGGATCGTTCTTCGCCCGCTCCACCATAGCCGGCCAGGTCAGGCCGAACATGGATTCGGCGCGGAACTTCGTCTTTCCGCCATCCGCCCAAGGCGTCACGAGAAAGGCCCAGCGTCGATCCTGCAAGGTCCGCATCGGATAATGCATCCCGTTCGATACGTAGTCGACGAAGGACGTCACGAATTGACGATCGAGGCTTGGACCGCCCTGCAGCATCGGTACCCATGAATCCCCATCGATGCCTTCAGGCGGCGCCTGGCCAAGCAGGTCGCACAAGGTTGGCAGAATATCGAGGTTGGTGGTGAGGTTGTCGAACCGGCGCGGTGTTCCCATGCCCGGATAGTTCAATATGACGGGTGTGCGAATGCCGTGATCGTAGCAGGTCGCCTTGGCAAAAGGCATTGGCATGCCGTGGTCGGCAACGAACAGGACGATCGTGTTTGCCGCCTCGCCACTTGCATCCAGTGCATCCAGGATGTGCCCTACCGCAATGTCCAGACGTTGGGCGGAATTCCAGTACTGGGCGTGTTCCTCGCGCACGTCCGGCAGGTCGTCGAGATTGGGTGGAATTTCTACATCGTTCGCACCGAGCTCTCGCGGTATCTTGAAGGGACCCTGGTTGTTGTTGTCCATCGCGAGACCGACCGGGCTGCCATAGAATGGCCGGTGCGGATCGTTGATGTTGCAGTTCACGAAGAACGGCTTCATCTGCGCCTGCGCCTCGGTGATGGCCAAAGACAGGAACGCGGCGTGGATCAGCGGGTGCCGGTCCTTTCCTTCCGCGCTGCTACGCCAGGGAAAGGACGAAGCGGGTTGCATGTGCCCGATCTTGTGGCTTGCAGCGCAATAATACTGTGCCGCATCCAGAACGCTGCACAAAGTCGGCGTGCCTTCGAACATCGGAAAGAATCCGTTGCCGCCATTGCGGTGCGGCAACTTGCCGCTCATAATCGCCTGGCGCGAGGGCATGCAGATCGGTGCAACGGTGCGCACCTGCTCGAAGACGTGGCTGCGTGCCGCCAGCTTGTCGAGATTTGGGGTCAGTCCTTTGCGACCGGTCATGAACCCGAGCGCGGACCAGTCCACATCGTCGGACGTGATCAGCAGCAGATTCGGTGCGCCGCGCCGATCGACGGGTTTACGGTAGCTGCTGGCCCGCGCTCCGATTGGCATGAGCGCCATGGCCATTCCTGCTGCGCCCGCCTTGAGCACATCGCGTTTGCGAAATCCTGGCACTTAATTCGTTCCTCTGTCCCAAAGCCGCATCACCGCACATGGACTTTTCGGCCTAGCGCATTCCGGATGAACGCATGCCGTTCTCCAGATACCATAGTGTAGCGCTAAATTGCTATTGGTATCGCTCCGGCCTGTCAAGGTCAGGGCGGAGAGACTATCGTGCGCGTGCAAATCGGTCACACGCACTGCCGGAAGGCGATCTGACCGGTCAGTAGACGAATTCCGTCTTCCGGCCGATAACCTCAACCTCCCTTGTTGAATGCACGGGCCACATGGGTTCGGGCAAGGCGGCGTCGAACGTGTTCAGTTCACGGGTCAGCTTCGTAGTTACCTCCGGTAGCTCGGCGGACAGGTCGGTTCGCTCCCAAGGATCGGCTTCGATGTCGTAGAGCCTCGTCTGCTTCCAGTCGAGCGAGCGCCACAACTTGTAGCGGCCATGCCGAAGTGCCTGGACCGGCCTTTGATCCCAGACGAAGGAGCGTTGCGTGGGGGCAGTGCCGGAGAGGGTATCCAGCAGATCAACCCCATCGAGTTCTTTCGGCAGCGGCTTGTTGGGTGACACGGCCTCGAGAACCGTTGGTACGATGTCGAGCGAACTGACCGGTGCCGCGATATGCTGTCCGGGCGCGATATGACCGGGCCAGGCAGCCATGAACGGCACGCGCATTCCGCCTTCGAGATAGGTGAACTTCCCACCGCCCCAGGGATGGGTCTGCGTGCAATAACCGAATTGGACTGGACACCCGTTGTCGCTGAGGAAGACGATCAGCGTGTCGTCGCGCAGACCCTTGTCGTCGAGTGCCTTGAGGATCTGGCCTATACCCGCGTCAAGCGCGTCGATCATCGCGACATAAGTGCGCCGTGCAGGATCGCTGATCTCGGAATGGCGATCGTAATATGAACGGGGCACCTGCAATGGCCAGTGCGGCGCATTATAGGCAACGTAAAGGAAAAAAGGATCCTCACCTTCAGCCTTGCGACCGATAAAGTCGACAGCGTGTTCGGTGATGTCCTCGGTAAGATATTTATGCGGATGGGCGACTGGGGCCATCTCCGGCCCTTCGTACAACTGTTGCGCGCCTTCACGTTTATCGGGCTGATACTTGTCGAAGGCCGTAGGCGTGGTGACGATGCCCGGTGTATCGGGCGTCGCGTAAATGCTCTCGCCAGCAAGGAAGCCGAAAAACTCGTCGAACCCACGACGGGTGGGATAGAACTCCGGGGTGCTTCCCTGGTGCCACTTGCCGAAGGCTGCGGTATCGTAACCCAGCGGCTTCAACCTTTCGGCCAAAGTCGGCACATCGAGGGGGAGCCCCGCGCCCTTGTTGACCGCTCCGCGCTCTGTGATGTTGTACATGAATCCGAATGTCGCCGGGACGCGGCCGCTGAGCAGTCCGGCGCGACTGACCGAGCAGATGGAAGCCGTCACGTAACCAGCAGAGAATGTTGCGCCCGCCGCGCCGATCGAGTCGATGTTGGGCGTCTGTATCGTGCTGGCTCCGTTTGCCGAAACGTCTGTCCATGCAAGGTCGTCCACAAGTATGACGACGACGTTCGGACGCGTTCTGGTTTGCCTTTCAGCGGGTGACGGTTGCGAGTGTGGCTGTGCTGCCGTCGCTGAGGTCGGACCCAGCGTTGTGCCTGCAAGCAAGGCTGCCAGGCCAATCTTCAATGCGCGCATGGAATTCATCTCCGAGGTCACGTCTATTGTGGTTGAGGCAGGAGCCCGCACGAACCCGTCAGGCAAGTTCGACCTTGGATTGTTCTGCGCGCGCAGCGCGCAATCCCGACATGCCGATGAGAAGAAGAACAAGAGCCATCGGCGATGCGAACGCGCAGACGAGCGAGATCGATTCGCCTACGCGGCCGGGATCGGCGAAGATGTAATCGGTCACCAAGGCTACGGCCGTAGGCCCGAGCGTCGAGCCGATCAGGTTGATCGCGAGCATGTAGATGACCGATACCTGCGCCCGCATTCCGTTTGGCGTAAGCTCCTGAAGGGCTGCAAGGCCGCCGCCGAAATTGAACCCGGCGAAGAAATTCATCGCGCCGATCCCGGCCAGTGCAAGGCTCGCCGTCGGCATGAGCGGAAAGCCGATTGTCAGCGGAATGAGTACGGAAAAGCCCAGCACGGCCGCTAGCAGGTTACCGTTGGCAAAGCCGCGGCGCTGCAGCCAACTGGCACAGAATCCACCGCTGAGAGCGCCCGTGGTGCCGCAGAAGAAAACCATCCACCCATAGGACGCGCCGATTTCCGAGATCGACATGCCGTAGCTGCGTTCAAGAAATGCCGGGATCCAGGCACCGGTACCATTGCCGACGAAGATCATCAGCGAGAAGCCGACAATAATGCCGAAATAGGCCCGTGCGTGGTGCCCGAGTTGAGCGAGTATCTCGCCCAGACTGGCGTGGGTGACCGGTTTGCCGATGGAATTGCCACGGCGACGAGGCTCGCGCACGAGGAACATTGCGAGGGAAAGCAGCGCACCCGGCAGGCCGAGCAGCAGGAAAATGATATGCCAACCTTTCATCGTACCGAGGATCGGCACGACAATGTCGCTGCCCGGAGGGACCTGTGCCGCAATCAGTCCGCCCAAAATGAGTGCGCCCGCGCCTCCGAAATAGACGCCCATGTTGTAGATTCCCATCGCGATCGCGAGCCGTTCTTTCGGAAAATAGTCGGCCAACATGGAATAAGCCGCCGGGCTGAGCCCGCCTTCGCCCGTGCCGACTGCCACGCGAGCCATGAATAACCCGGAATAGCTGCGCACAAGTCCGCAGGCGGCAGTCGCAAGGCTCCATACGAAGATCGAGACAGCGATGATGTTGCGTCGGTTGGAGCGGTCCGCCAGCCAAGCCACGGGTACTCCGACCAGGACATAGAAGATGGTGAAACTGAGCCCGTACAGAAGGCTCATGGCAGTGTCCGATGCGCCGAGGTCTTCCTTGATGGGCTGCACCAGCAGCGCGAGAGCCTGACGGTCGACGAATGCCAACGTGTAAGCCGCCATCAGCAGGAACGCGGCCGTCCACGCTTGCCGTGCCGGCGGCCAGCCTTCCGCGTCTTGGGCTTGCGGGCCGGTCAGGGAAGAAGTGGCGTCCATCAAGTTCTCTCCATCGCTGGATCCTTTATAACGGATCCATGCCTGTTCGTTCTGAGCCGGTCTGCCAGCGTGGAAGAGGCTCAGGTATGCCGAAAGCTCAGACTACACGCATCGATATTGTGTAGCGCTAAATCGCTATCCGTGCCGAGGGGGCTTGTCAATCATCGAAAGGCCAACTTATGGTCGATGTGCATGACGACAGAGACAACAGATCCCCCGGTAGGCCGCACCCGCAAGAGGGCAACCAAAGGCGCGACGATGGCAGCGGTAGCACGCCGTGCGGGGGTTTCCGCAATGACGGTTTCCAACGTCATCAACAACAAGGCGAGCGTGCAGCCCGCCACGCGCGAGGCTGTACTCAAGGCCATTGCAGAGCTTGACTATCGTCCCAACGCGGCTGCGCGTGCTCTGGCCAGTGCCAGTACGCTGCGGATTGGACTGCTCCACAGGGACGAAGACAGCGCGCTGCTCAGCGCCATGCTCGTAGGCTCGCTCAAGGCTGCGTCGCGTATCGGCGTGCAATTGGTCATCCAGACCTACGATCCGGAAACAGCGCTCGACGACATTCTGGAATTTGCCGAGTCCGGCCTTGACGGATTGCTCCTCCCGCCTCCTCTATGCGAACAGTTCAGTGACAGTGGACTGATTGCAAGAATCAACATCCCCGTGGTAGCGATGGCGCCGGGCATGTCCCTTCCCGATATGGCCTGCGTACGGATCGACGACGAAGCGGCAGCCTTTGCTCTCACATCCCGCCTCATTTCGCATGGCCATAGTCGGATTGCCTTTGTCCTGCTGCCCGGAACGCACGTGGGAAAAGCGCGCCTTGAAGGGTATCGCCGGGCCTTGCGCGAACACGGCATCGCCGCAGATCCCGATCTTATCTGGCAAGCGCGGCCGATTTTTTCCGAAGGATTGGTCCTTGCCGAGGAAAAGCTGGGCGGCGCAGGAGATACAGCTGAGCCTGAAGCGTTCACGGCCATCATGGCCGGCAACGACGATATGGCTGCGGCCTTCGTCAATGTCGCACTTCGGCAAGGCAAGCGGATTCCAGAAGACCTCTCGATCACTGGGTTTGACGACAGTCCGATTGCAATCAAGATCTGGCCGACTTTGACAACCGTGCGCCAACCGCTTGCCGAAATCGCAGAACAAGCCACGGAAATTCTTATTAATATCCTTCGTAACCCCTCGACTTACCGGGCTTTGCCACGCTTCGTCGATTTCAAGCTGATTGAACGCGCCTCGGTCGCTGACGTCATGACGGGATAAGAAAAAAAAGAGCGGCGACGGATCGAAGCCGTCGCCGCTCGAAAGAACCCGTGCGGGAGGAGAAATCTACACGGATTCCGGGTGGTCAGTATCGGGTCTGCTCAAGACCGCAGAAAGGGTCGACCGGTGATACGCCGGTAAACGCAGCCTCGCCGACAAGGCGCTCAACTACGCCCGTCTGAACGCTGTCGAGGCTGCTATAGCCGTTTACGTAGGTCGCGATCTCAGGAGCGTCGTACAGATAATAGGGCTGCCCGAGCGATATCATCAGTGTCGGTATCTCGGTATTGAAACGAAGCATCGCGCGACGCGAGCCGCCATGAAGCTTGATCCAGTCGATGTGGATCTGCGCGATGGCGGGCGTCGCCTCCTGCCCGATCAGATAGATCAGAAGATCTGTATCATCGCGTGTCGGAGGCACCTCGCTGTCAAATATCCGCACTTCGAAGCCGCGTTCGCGCAAGCCTTCAATGAAGGCTGCGCTGCTGCGGGGAAGTGCGCCGGAGACGAAGTTCCATCCCTCTTCGACCACGACCGCAATGCGCCGGTGGCGGGCAGGATCGATTGGAAGCAGCTCTTGCGTATCCTTTACCAGGGTAATGGCCTGAGCATTGGTCGCGTTGACTTGCGCCATGTTTTCAGGCTGGCGCAGAATTTTGCGTGCGTCATCCAGCGGCGGCAGCAAATCGGAGGGCTCCCGGCGATGCAGGCCAAGTCGGGCCTTGAGCGAGAGAACTTTATCGACCGCTGCCTCCAGACGCTCTTCACTGAGCAGTCCTTGCCGCAGTCCATCCAGCATAAGCCGTTTGTCGCCCGCGGCGTCGCGGCTGAACAGGAAGACATCGCAACCGTTTTCGATCACGGCAGGCACGACTTCAGCACGTTCGCACCAGGCATTGAGTCCGCCCATGGCTGTGGCGTCGGATACGATCAGGCCACGAAAGCCAAGCTCGCCGCGCAGGAAATCGAGGTTCAGGGTGCGGGATAGGGATGCCGGTTTGAAGGCCTCGCGCCCAGCATTGCCGTCTCGGGCCCGGATATATTCCGGAAGGGCGATGTGTGCGCTCATCACGGCCATAACGCCAGCGTTGATCATGTTTCGGTAGATGCGCCCGAAACTGGCATCCCAATCGGCCATGGCGAGGGTATTGACCGTCGGTACGAGATGCTGGTCGCGATCGTCGATACCGTCGCCCGGCCAGTGCTTGGCGGTTGCCGCGATGCCCTGCGCCTGCAATTCTTCGATCAGGACCAATGCCTGGCCAATGATTGCGTCCACGTTCGAGCCGTAGGAGCGGGTGCCGACCACGGGATTGCGGAAATTGACGTTGACGTCGACAACCGGCGAGAAGGTCCAGTTGAACCCCATCGCCCGGCTTTCCAGCGCAATTATGCTTGCGATCCTGCGTGATTGCTCAAGGTCGTTCGCCGCCGCGAGGCCCATCTGGTTGGGCACCGGGCATGCATAGAAGTGGCTCAGGGATCCACCTTCGATATCCCCGCTGATCAGTGGCGGGATTGCCGAGCGCTCGAACGCCGCGCGCGTTGCAGCCCAGGCCCTTTCGAGATCGTGGCCGGGGAAGCGGTGAATACCGCCTACACCGAGCGCGCAGTGGCGATCGATCTCATCAATGTCATCGTTGGTTGAGCTCAGAACGAAAAGTTGGCCCACTTTGTCCTCGGTCGACAGCTCGGCAAGCCGAGCATCGACCCAGGCCCGATCAGCGGGAGACAGCGCGAGCGGATCGACGCTGCCCCCCTGCTCGGAGTTGGGACCTTTCACGTGAACGGTCTCGCGATCCATCAGAAGCTGAACGAACCGCGCACACCCCAGTAACGATCGGCGTCACGCAATACCTGCTGATAGACGCGGCCACCGTTGAAACTGGAGGAAAAGATGTTCCCGGTGAAGTTCTTGTCGAACAGGTTTCGCACGAAGAACGCGAGCGAATACTTGCCGTCCTTGTCTTCCAGGCCGAGCTCTGCATTCACCACGGCGAACCCGTCCTGAATGGTCACGGGATTCTGGTCGAGCTGGTATTGCACCCGGGTCTGATAGGTCATGTTGGACTGCACGTAAGTGTCGAAAGGCAAACTGTCGCCCATCGGAACGTACTGCTTGACGAAGGCGGTCATGCGGAAGTCGGGCGCGTTGGGAAGGTCCCCACCGGACAGGTCCTGCGCATTGTTGACACAACCCTGATCAGCTGTCTGACCGAAGTAGCACGGGCCGTCAGTGTAGTTGTCGATCCGCGCGTCCATGAACGTACCGCCCAGCGAGATCGTGGTGAGGCTGGTGGGGCGCAGGTTGAATTCCAGTTCGATGCCCTTGGTGGAAATCGATCCGGCATTCAGCAGGTAGAACGAGATGTCGCCCGGCAGCTGCGCCTGCGCCTGGAAATTCCGGTACTTGGTATAGAACAGAGCACCGTTCACCGAGACTTTGCGATCCGCACTCTCGATCTTCATGCCCAATTCGAATGCGTTGGACGTCTCGGCGTCGACCGGCTTGTAGGTATCCTGAGATGCGAAGATCAGGTTGAAACCCTTGCCCTTGTAGCCACGAGCATAGCTTGCATAAACATTGCCCAGGCCCGCGACGTCGTGACGTACGCCAACCTTGCCGACAACGCGTGTGTCATTGGTCGAGCCGTTGAAATCTGCTGCCGTGCCGGCTGCTCCGGCCAGTGCGAGGTCCCCGGGGACAAGTACGTTGGTCGGATCGCGGAAGACCGTCCAGTCAAGCTTCTCGTGGAGCAGGCGCACGCCGCCAAAAAGCTGCATCTTGTCAGTCAGGTCGATATTCGTGCTGGCAAATGCCGCAATGTTCGAATTGGTCGTGCTGCCCATGAACTGGCCGCTGCGCGATGCTGCGGTGGCTACCGTGCGACGCATGAAACCGGTGTCGGCATCCAGCTTGAATGCAAATGCGCCGAGCAGGACGTCAAAGCCGCCAAGGTCGCCCGAGACGAGGCGCAGTTCCTGGGAATATTGCTTGAGCTGGGTATTGCCGGTGTTGACATCCCAGAGCGTGACGCCGGGGACCGGCGTGGTCAGCGGGGTGTAGTCGGTATCGCCGCGGCCCCGGAAGTTCCACTTGCGGAAGGCCGTGATCGAGACCAGCTGGAAATCGTCATTCAGTTGATATTCGACTTTGCCCGATACGCCCCATTGCTTGCTGGTGTTGGTATTGTCGGCGTTGAGATTGACTTCACGCAGGTCTGCTGAAGGCACGAGCGGGGCAAGTGCATTGGCGTAGGCCTGCGTGTTGACTGAACGCAGCGTCGGTACTGTGTCGTCACGACCGTTGCTATAATCGCCGATAAGTGTGACCGTCAGATCCGAGCTGGGCTCGAACCTGAGCTTGGCGCGCCCGCCCCAGTTGCGATAGCCGCTCAACCAGCGATCGCCTATGCCCGAGACATTGCGAATGAAGCCATCGTAATCCTTGTAGAATCCGCTGATCCGATAACCTGCGTTTTCACCGATCGGGCCGGAAATCGATCCGCGTGCCTGCCACTCGCCGCCCTCGGCGTAGCTTCCATCGAAGTGACCGGTCAGTGAGTTGCTGGGAGCTTCAGTCGTGACGGAAATCAGACCGGCAGAGGAGTTCTTCCCGAAAAGCGTCGACTGCGGCCCGCGCAGGACTTCCACACGCTGCACATCGACAAGATCCTGAAAACCCTGGCCTGAACGTGCGAGCGGCACATCGTCGATGACGACGGAAACGGCGGGCTCGGTCGCAGCCGAGAAGACGGTGGTGCCGATGCCGCGGATCGAAAGCGAGCTGTTCGACGCGTTGCTTCCCTTCGTGAAGGTCAGCGAAGGAGCGACGTTGGTGATGGATTCGACGCCACCTGCACCGACTGCGTCGAGCTGGCTGCCGGAGACGACCGAGACTGCAATCGGAACATCCTGCAGGGTCTGTTCGCGAAGGCCTGCAGTGACGATAATTTCCGCAGGCGCGGCCTGCCCGTCGATATCGCTTGCGGTTGCGGAGACATCCTGTGCGGCTGCAGCACTACCAAACGATAGCGCGATAACGAGTGCGCCCATGGAAACGGCAATGCGATTGGCTGGCGAGTAAGCCCTTGTCATACAACTCTCCCTGCTCGAACAGCCTCTATCTGAAGCTGCCATTGATAATGTAGCGCTACATCAAATCGGGCGATTGATGCCTGCGATGCGAATCTCTGTGGCAGCGATTGCTAAATGTAGCGCTAAATGTCAATAGGAACTTCGACGACGGGGCGTCGATGGCACATGGAGCCATGCTCGGCAGCGGTGATCCGCTGGATGACGTCCACTCTTGTGCCGTTTTAGAATTATCATCCTGCGAGGCAGCTTCATTGGTGACGAGTCTGGTGACACGTTTGACGTGGCGCAATGTCACTCGATGCTTCTGGTGCCAGATTTCGCAAATTGCGAAGTATCGTTCGGGTTCAGGAACCCAAACAGCCGATCGCAAGGCAAGAGAACTCTCGGGCTGGTATTGGGGGTTCAATTAGACGGTCGAGAGGGAGAAAAGGTATGGCTGACATCGATACGGCGAAACGGAAGCTTGAGGCGCGACTTGTCGAGTTGAACGCCAGGATGAAGCATCTGCAGGACGATCTGTCCGAACCGCTCGATCCCGACTTCGCTGAGGCTGCTGTTGAACGGGAAGACGATGCCTCGCTTGAAGGTCAGGCTTCATTGGTCAGCAGGGAACTGGGTTCGGTGAACCGAGCACTCGATCGTATTGCGGATGGCACTTACGGTCTGTGCGTGAAGTGTGGCGGGCAGATCTCGTCCGACCGTTTGATGGCAAGGCCCGAAGCTGCCCTTTGCATCGATTGTGCGAAGCAGGCGAGCTAGGCCCATCTGGCAGAACGTTCGCAAGCCATGATAGCGTTATTCACATGCGATCCTTTTTAGACCCCGGCGTATTGTCCTGATCCTTCGCTTCTGCGTGCAGGAAAGCGCGAGGGCTGATTGTCGATTTTGGCTAAACTCGAGATGATCCTGGCCAATATCGGCCTATGACGTAACTCATAGTGCCTCCAGTTCAGTCCGGCTGATCCCTCTTCAGCCCCATTTCGCTCGTTTGACGTTAGTGCATTGCCTTCTGGTAGCGCTACCTTTAGCGTGGCAAAAAATAACCCGTGGGAGAGCGCTAATGATTCGCCTGATGCGCATGACATCGAACCTGACTTTGACGCGGCCAATCCTGGCACCGCTTGCGGCTTGCGGGCTTGCTGCCGGCTTTGCCGTTGCAGCACCGGCACTGGCACAATCCGACAAGATGGTTTCCATCGCGACGCCCGCACAAGGCGACGCCATAAAGCTTGGTACTGGCGAACTGCCCGGGGCAACGGCGCGGGAATCGTGGCACAGCCAGTACAACAGCGTCTTTGCGCGCAACGTCACCGAAGCTACGCTCACACCTTTCCTGCCCGATCCTGCCAAGGCGACCGGCACGGCGGTCATCGTTGCCCCAGGAGGGGGGTTTCGCACGCTGTCGATGGAGAATGAAGGCTGGGACGTGGCTCGCGCTCTTGCGGCGAAAGGCGTTGCGGCATTCGTCCTGAAATATCGGCTAAACCAGACGCCGCCCAGACTCGCTGATTTCGAACGTTCGTCTGCTGACATGACCGCCCCGCGGGGTCCGGCGCCTCGGCCAGACCTGGAAGCCATGATGGCCAACCTCGGAACGCAGATAGCAGATGCACGCGCCGCCTTTGCCCTTGTGCGCAAGCGCTCCGAAGAATGGCATGTAGATCCCGATCGTATCGGCATGGTCGGCTTTTCCGCCGGCGCCATGTTGACCATGGCCACGACCCTGGCCGGGCAGGATGCGAAGCCGGCCTTTATCGGAAACATCTATGGGCCGCTTGCTCCTGCAACAGTCCCGGCCGATGCACCCCCATTGTTCGTGGCCCTTGCCGCCGATGATCCGCTGTTCGGGAATAGCGGTTTCGGACTGATCGAAAGCTGGCGGGCAGCCAGGCGTCCGGTCGAGTTCCACCTTTTCGAACAGGGCGGGCACGGCTTCGGCATGTACCAGAAGCCGACGACCAGCACTGGCTGGTTCGATGAATTCGCCCGCTGGATGGGAATGCACGGCCTTCTGAAGCCGAGCCACTAAGCCAGCCTGACTTTCTGTTGCCAATGCGCGGCGGTGCCGTGCCGATCGAGAGTCGCTTGGCGACTCTCGGCTTGATCAATTGTGCCTGAGATTTTCCAGAGGAGATTGGGATGAAGAGGATTGTAAGTGCCTTGTTGGCCTCCGCGACGATTATGGTCAGTCCGATCGCGACCCATGGTCAGGCGCTGACGGTTACGCCTGCCCAAACTCTCGAGGCGCAAGGAATAACGGTCATCGTCGATCAGAACCAGTTCAGTCCGATCTTCTTCGATGAAAAGAATGCGGGCATCCAGATCGTCCTGCATGGCGAGCGGATCGCTACGGACGGCGCGGTGCGGCTTGATGCAACCCCGGAGCAATGGGCCCCGGTGCCTGCCTTCCTCGGCAGGACTATGGGCACATCGCCCAACCAGGTTCTCGTGCGCTCGGAATACAAGGACGTGAACCTCAGTTACAGCGTCAAGGTTACGGCCGAAGGCGAAGGCTTTCGGATTGCCGTCGATCTCGACAAACCCCTGCCGCCAGGCCTGGCGGGCAAGGCTGGCTTCAATCTGGATTTTCTGCCCACCGCCTATTTCGGCAAGACCTTCATGATGGGGCAAGCGCCGGGTCTTTTCCCGCGCCATCCGACCGGTCCGATGGCCAAGGATGGGTCAGGCGATCCTCTGCCGCTTGCAGAAGGTGCCAACGCGATCACGCTGTCACCGGAAGACCCGATGACGCGGGTGTCGATCACTTCGGATACGGCACCGCTGAAGCTCTACGATGCCCGCAACCGAGCCCAGAACGGCTGGTTCGTGGTGCGTTCGCTGATACCGGCGGGGGCCAAGGAGAATGCGATTGTCTGGCATGTCCGGCCGAATGTTGTGAAGGGCTGGGTGCGCCAGCCGGTCGTCTCCTTCAACCAGGCTGGCTATACCCCCGGTCGGCCCAAGGTCGCGTTGATCGAGCTCGATCCCAATTTCAAGGCTCCGGCAGAGGCCGAACTGGTCAAGCTGTCACCCGATGGCAGCCAAGTGCCGGTGCTGCGTGCCAGAACGCAATCGCGCGGTCGCTGGATGCGCTATAACTACGCATCCTTCGATTTTTCCAGCGTTCGTGAGCCGGGGATCTACGCGATCTCCTATGCCGGTCAGACGACAAATCCATTCCGCATTTCCGCCGATGCTTACGATCGCATCTGGCAGACTTCGCTAGATACATTCCTTGCCGAGCAGATGGATCATGTCGGTATTCGAGAGCAGTATCGCGTGTGGTCATCCCCCTCGCATCTTGACGATGCACGGCAGGCCCCGCCGAACATCGTGCATTTCGATGGCTACAAGATGGGAGCCGATCTGGATTCCCCGTTCAAGGCAGGAGAACATATTCCCGGCCTTGCGGTGGGCGGATGGCAGGATGCCGGTGACTACGACATCCAGACACCCCAGAACGCATCTGTGGTTCGTGATCTGGTCTGGGCACGCGAACTTTTCGGACTCGACTGGGACGAGACGAGCGTCGACGAAAAGGCGCGTGCGGTTGAGATCCGCAAGCCGGATGGCATTGAGGATTCCATCCAGCAGATCCGTCATGGAACCTTGCAGTTGCTCGCGCAGTACAAGGTGTTCGGACACGCCATCGTAGGCATCATCGATCCGACGCTGCGGCAATATGCGCATCTCGGCGATGCCGGATCGCAAACTGACGGCCTTGTCTACGATGCAAGTCTGCAACCGACCGAGAGAAAGGGTGCCGCATCTGGGGCACAGGACGATCGCTGGGCTTTCACGACCGACTTGCCGGCCAACAACCTGATTGTCGCCGCTGCCTTGGCCGGTTCCAGTCGGGCGCTATCCGACAGCGATCCGGCAATGGCGGGCGAGGCACTCGCGGCAGCCAAGGCCCTGTGGGCCAAGCAGCAAACCGGAGATATCAAGCCGGGTGATGGGCGCGACGATTCATCCTCGCCTCGATCGGCGCAAGTCGCCAATGTCGCGGCCACGGTAGAGCTACTGATCACGACCAAGGGAGAAAAGGTCTATGCAGACCGGCTTCGGCAGCTGCTGCCCGTTATTCAGCAGAGCTTCGATTGGATCGGTGACGCAGCCGTTCGCGCGATTCCCTTCATGGATGCCGGCTACCGCAAGCAATTGGTGCCGTCAGTGCGCAAGATGAAAGCCAAGGTCGATGCCGATCTGGCGAAAAATCCCTTCGGTGTGCCGATCAGCGAAGGGTCGTGGGCCGGTTCCAATCAGGTCGTCAGCTTCGGTACAACGATGTATCTGCTGCATGAGCAGTTCCCAGAGATTGTCGGAACCGACTATACGCTTGCTGCAATCGACTATGTACTGGGTCGGCACCCTGCCAATAATCTGTCGCTCGTCTCAACTGTCGGCACCGCGTCAAAGCTGATCGGCTACGGGCATAATCGCGCGGACTACAGCTTTATCCCCGGCGGACTCGTACCCGGCGTGCTCGTTGTAAAACCTGACTTTCCGGAAGCGAAGACCGATTGGCCGTTCCTCTGGTTCGAAAACGAATACACGGTCAGCACAACTTCCGCCTATATTCTAGCCGCGCGGGCCGCCATGGCTGCGGCCGCGGAGGCCAAGTGACCACGTCGGAAGGCAGAATTTTCAGCTGACCGATAATAGAAGGTGGCAATTAAATATGGCGTGCCTGCCCGGACTGACATGCGCCGCGTTGCGCTGCGCAATCCGGGCAGGACAACCCCGATATGTCGGCGCTGCCGCAAATCGGGATTCGAAAACATCCTTGCGGACCTTACTGGGTATCGCCGATCTTCGTTTCGCTCGGTGCGATCTCGCCGTTGTCGTCGATCTTGTTGGCGGCTTCTTCGCCCTGTTCCTCGACCCTGTCGGCCTTGTTCTCAAGAGCCTCTTCCTGCGCTTCGGTGGTGGCGTTATCGGCCATTTCGTCCAGCTGATCCGCGCGGTTTTCCGCCGCATCCTCGACGTTGTCGGCCTTCTCGCTCTGGCAAGCAGCCAGAGCCAGCAATGCGGCCGGTCCTGCCAGATAGATAAACTTCTTCATCATAAGTCTCCCGACGATCAGTCTTACGTGCTCGACATTGTTGTTTGCAGCAGGATGAGCCGTCAGCTCAGGGCCCGCATGACAGAAGTCGTCGCCACTCTTCGCGTCTTGCAAGGGGAGGTGACGACGACCTGAAGACACAACAGGCGATATTCGGAAAAGTTCCGTTCCTGCATTTCGACGAATTTATGAACACTTTTGAACATAGCGAAATAAAAGGCCGAATTTCGGGCTGCGGAGTGGTGGATTGTCAATCCGGAAACTTCGGCTCAACCTGTATAAAGGCCGCATCGTCGTGACGGCGGCGTCTATATTGTCTTTGCTTTGGTCGAATGCTTCGCTCCATGATCCGGTAGGGGCACAGCGCCGGGAACCACGATCCCCTCAGCTTCAAAAGCGCGCAGAACCCGCAGATTGACGTCGGATTCAAACGCCTTCTCGAAGCGAGTATCGAGAACATAGGCCTTGAGGCGCAAGCGCACGCCCACCAGATAGTCAGATACCCACTGCTTCACGAGCACTGTTACCGGTTTGGCGAGAAAGACGAAGCGGCTCGACAGCGCGGCTTCGTTGACGATTTCGTATGCGCGATCGATGTCCTGGCCGGGGGCGATGTAGAAATCCATCACCACCTGCATGTCGAGCGCGCCATAATTGCCAGAGGACGTGATCTCGCTCAGGAATTTGCTGTTGGGGATCGTGATGGTGTTGTCGTCGAGTGTCTGCATCCGCACGGAGCGCAGGCCGATTGCGGTGATATCGCCGTACTCGCCACCGAAGGACACGCGATCGCCCACCTGGAACGGGCGGTCGAGCATGACGATCACGCCGGCAATGAAAGAGGCGACGAGGTCCTTCATTGCAAAGCCTACGGCGACCGCGATCGTGCCGCCGATGACGGCAAGCGTCGTCTCGTCGAAGCGGAACGAGAGCAGGAGGACGAGAACCGTCGTCGCCACGTAAATGACGAACTGGCCCAGCGTGTTGATCTTCTGCAGGGTCAGGCGGCGCGAGGAAAATTCGTTGCTGAAAGCAGAGACGAAGCGCGAAAGCAGACGCAGCAGGGCCCAGGCACCACCGATCACGAAGAGCGAGGTGATGGCACCGCTCCAGCGCACGATATCCGCCAGCTTGCTGATCGTATCGGCGTCGATCTCTGCCTGCGCATGGGCCGCGCTGGCCGGCATGATCATGCCGCCGACCAGATAGAGGAGCCGTCCGAGGCGTCCAGACATCTTCATTTGATCCCTCGCACCGTCAGGTTCTGCCGCAGGAGCAGCCGCGTTGCTTCCATCCACCAGTGCAGGGTGATCTGGTAATAACCTGCAACGGGCGCGATGACTCCGAGGAGTTGCAGGCTCCTCAGGGCATCGGTAACGATCGATGTGGAAAGGTCCGTGCTGGCCTGGATCGACGGGACATCGGCCATGTCCATGCGCATGATTGCGCGCAGCACGAACAGCGAGGGCAGCGGCAGGGCCGCCAACCTGTCCACCGCCGGAGCATCGAACGTGCGCACGACGACCCTCTGGTCAAGGCCGTCGACGAACAGCGACTGTCGCCAGTAGTCGAGGGCGATGGCCGGATTCCCGTTCACATATTCGGCCAGCCGATCGAAGTAGCCGCGCTTCTTGCGCTCCTCGACGGTCAGGTCCTCGCCGAGTTCGAAGACACCGTCGTCGATCATGGCGGAAAAGTCCGGCTGCAGGCCGACCTGCGCGGTCCGTCGCTCGATCAGGGCGCGCAGGTCCGCGGACGACCAGTGCGGCAACCGGATCACGGCATCGAAAAGGACGCGATCGATCCGGGCGCGCTGCAGGAAGCTCCAGGCATCCTCGCCGATGGTGAAGGCCCAGCGGCAGTTGATCCCGCTCGACCGGGCCATGGCGATCAGCGTGTCGATGGCGGCAAGCCCGCCGATCGCGGGGATCACCAGCCGCTGCAGGTCATCTACGGTAATCAGGCAAGGAGCGTCTGCGCGCGCCAGCCAGCCGGACAGTTCGGCGGGATCGGGAGATTTCACTCCGGTGCCGAGCGCTGCGTGAAGGTCGCGCAGAAGCGCCCCCAAGTCGGGCGAGCCAACCGACAGGCGAACGACCTTGCCGCAATCTTCGTATTGCCCGGAAAGGTCTCGCAGAAACGATGACTTGCCCAGCCCGCGCTCCCCGACGACGAGGGTGACCGTGCCGGGCTGCAGCTCGGGCAAGGCGAGCCCGCCCGGTCGATCCTTGCCGGTGCGGAATTCGATCGGCAGGCGATGGGGATCAAGGCACTCGAGAACTTCGGGCGAGGGGCGGTGAAAGCGCCCGCTGGCCTTGTCTTCTGCCACCTGCCGGGCGGCCTGGATCCGGGCACGTTGTTCGAAAAGTTCGCGAACCAGTGCCAGGTCGCGCATGCGGCGCGCGATGATGGAGCGCAGGCCACGCAGCAGGAGCAGGGCGCCAGCGGCGATGCGCCCGAGCAGACCGGTAAAGCCGCCCGGGTCATGCGAGACCCAGTCCAGCAGGGAACTGTCCCGCGCTTCGGCTTGCGCAAGAGCGACGATCCGGGCCCGCCACCAGTTCGTCAGCAGGACAAGGATTGCAGGCGCCAGAAGCAGGGCAAGGGTGAAGACCCAGTTGTACATTGCGCCCTTGCCGACGCTGGCGCTGGTGAGGTTGAGCAGCAGGCCCACGGCGAGCAGGCTGCCGGCGATCAGCCTCAGCGAATTCCACCGAAGCGTAGCGCGTGGATCGTCCCGCCCGCGACCGCGCGCGAGTTGGTCGACGAGATTGACGACGAGGACGGTCGTCAGCGACCAGAACAGGACGATCCAGATAAAGGAGAGTCCCGGTATCACGAGATCATCGGGCAGGAGCCACCGGAAGAGGATGGTCAGCACCAACCAGTCGAGCGGCTTGCGAACGCGGCGCCAGTATTCGAAGAACCCGGCTTGCAGGCTGCTCGCAAGCGTGCGGGGGCGCTTCGCTTGCGCCTCGGCCTGAGCGCGCCGCAGCATCGGGTCGCCGTTGCGACGCCACCAGCTGAAGACGAGAGCGATGGCGAAGAGGCGCAGCAATGCCAGCACGAATTCGGGGGTGGGCCGCTGGAACGGTTGGGAGACCTGCCCCAGCGTCTGGCGCCAGGACTGCAGGTTGAAGCGCAGCTCGAGCACGATCTCCGAGATTTCCCGGCGGACCTGAGCCACGCCCTCCGCGCCGAAACCGGTCACTTGCGCGCGCTTGGAAGCGCTTAGGGACGACAGGAGCGCGAGGCGTTCGCCATTGAGCAGGACCATCGCATCGTTCAGCGCACGGCGCTTCGCCCAAAGCTCTTCGCCGTAGGAGGCACGAAGCAGCACTGCGGCGCGCGCCAATTCGGCCTTCTGTGTGTGCAACTGCCGGGTTGCCGGAAGATCCTGAGGGAGCGCGGGGTCGAGCGATCCGGGCTCCAATGCGCGGTCCCGCCCGTTCTCGCTGGTGTCGAGCGCCCGGCGCAGTTCCTGTCGGATGCGGGTCAATTCCGGCACGAGTTCGGCATAGATCGAATCTGCCTGAAGCTCGCGGCCCTGACCCTTCTCTCCCAGTTCCTGGATGCGGCGGCGCCAGCTCAGGGCGGATTCGAGAATGCTGTCCGGTTCGGCCTTGGCTCTGGCCAGCTGGGCACGGAATGCGGCCTGAACGCTCTTCGTCCGCAGCAGCCGCGCCTGTTCGTTGGCGATGAGGCGCTCCTGCTCGCTCGCGGCATTGTGGGCCGCCCGGGCGGCGTCGCTGAGCTGCGACTTGGCCACATCGAGCAGGGCATCCGCGCTGGCGATTTCGTCGGCCGTGCCCGAACTGACTCCCGATGCGGCCTCCAGCTGGGCCAACGTTGCGGGCTGCAATTGCAGCACCTCGGATTTTGCCGCGGCGATCTGCTTGCGCAGCCAGGCGATCCTCTCATCGATCGGGGCATCAGCGGCAGGTTCGGGGCCGGGGAAGGGCGCCTGGCCGGTCAATGTCTCGAGCCGCCTGCTGTCGATCCCTGCGCTACCGTTACTGATCAGGCCCAGCTTGAGGACGGCAGAGGGGGCAGGCTTGCCCGCCAGGAAGTCCTGCAGGCCCTGCAGCTCGCGCTGCAGCCGTGCCAGTTCCTGCGCTGCCGCCTCATTGGTCTTCTGCTTTGCGCGATAGCTGTCATAGCGCTTGCGTTGGGCCTCCAGCAGCCGTTCACGCTCCGTTTGCGGCAGGCGCAGGAAGGCGGCTTGTGCCAGCGCAAGCTTTGCCTGATCGGCGGCAAGGGTCTTGAGGTGCGAAGGATCGGCTTTCGCCTGCGCATAGAAGGAGCCATCCGTCACCAGCTGCGCAACGGCATGGGCACTGGCTGCATCGCTGCTCGTGAGTGAGAAGGAGAAGAGGTTGGCGACATCGACATCGGGATCGAGCCGCCCGGCCATCAGGTCTTGGATCTGTTGTGCCTTGCCAACCGCATCCGATGATTTTTGCCGCCCGGCAATGCTTGCAGCCTGCTGCTGTCCCGCGGCCAATTCGGGAAGCAGGAGGAGGCAGGCCATAAGGCCGATCAGGCATAGCTTGATAAGTCGCAGCACCATGTCAGCCCCGGCCCCGCATCCCCCTTGCTGAGCGCAATAGTCTATCCGATCCCCCGCGAAAGTGCATGTCTCGCAGCAGGTGAGGAATTCAGCGATCAGTGCTTAGCAAAGCTCCGGAAAATAGCAAAATTCGAGCCGGGGCGGAGTTTATCGGGCGTTCCTCGGGCCTGCGCGACGACAAAGTCAGTTGGATGCTATCGCGGCCCAATCATTTTGCCGCTCGTCGTACACAGCACATACCAACGCTGCTTCCGGGCCGATATCTTATGCTATGTATCCGCCCGCGAGTCCCGCAGCATGGAGGAGAGACCATGGCAACCTATACGCTGAGATTTTCGGATGACGGTCGAGGGCTGGACAAGAAGATCGAGTTTCAGGCCGAAGATGCCAGCGGCGCGTTGATCGTGGCCTATTCGGAAGCGCCCCATCGCAATGCCGAGTTGTGGGAAGGGGCGCGAAAGCTCTGCACGATCCGCCGCGACACGGCGCAGGTCTGGCGCATCGGCGCCTGACGGCGCGCCACATTTTCTGAGAAGCGACTACGGGCCCGCCACGTGCGGGTACGGGATGCATACGCGTGCCTTGGTTTCACGAGGGGCGTCCTGTTCGCGCCGCGATGGACCGATGTCGGCACGTCCCGCGCGGTTGTCGTCCAATCTCAAGCGGGCTTCCTCAACGAAGCGCCAAGCGACTATGCGCCTTGTCCGGGGCATGGACGAAGTGGAGACAAGATCGTGAGTACCTGCCCGACACGAAGCGGCGAGATTGAGCTGGCCGACGCCCAAGCAGACCTGAAAACGGAGGCCTTGCGCAAGGACCTGCGTCTCGGCCTGCAACTGTGCCGCGCCAATACGCTATCGCTCACCCGTCTGCAGCTTGCGCTCAAGAGCGGTGACAGGCGCAGTACGCTTGAAGCGATCGATCGGCTCCACGCGCTCGATACGCAGATGGGCAGGCTCGTGCGGCAGGTGCCGGGCCATGCCAATGACGATCCGGAAATGCAGGCGCTGGCGCGCCACGTCGACGAGCAGAACATGGCGATTGCCTTCGAGAAGCTCGCACTGGTCAGCGCAGTAAGCGGGCCCAACCTCGTATCGCGCCACCCTGCGTGGAATGGCGGCCGGGAAACTTCGGAAGACTTCCCCGACCTGCCGGATCCTGGCGAACCGCTGCCGGATTTGCCCGACCATCTGATCGTTGCCGACGAACTGCCCTACCGCAAATGGCTGGGCGTCCTGCTTGGCCTGCTCGTCTTCATGGCCATCGCCTTTGCGGCGGTCTTCGCGCTGACGGGATAAGGCGCAGCGCGAAGATCCTGTCCGTTCTGTTCGCGAAATATGACAAAGATGCGCGTCGGACAAACCATGTAATTCAAGCGTTGCGAAGCTTTGTCATCGACATGAAAGGCGAGCTATATGGCTCGCCGAACATGGCAGCCATCTAGATTGAACGAAGGTTTTCGATCTTCGGTCATGCAAAAGAGCCGTTCGAACTGGCTTTTGGGAATTTGGATTGAAACGCAGATGCCCAGCCGCTCGGGCCGACCCGATACGGGCGAATGGCAGCCATTTGGAGAGGGTGACGGTCGGATAGAAACGCCTTTTTCCGACCTTTGGCGTTCATCATCGCAAATGGAAGCCATGCCAACCATAAGCCGACAGTGGCCTTATGAATACACGAAGAACTCCAGTGTGGGCTCGTTTACCGTCCATGTATTGACACTGCCCTTGAGGAACGATGCGCAGCTTCCGGCCTTCAGTTCATGAATCTCTCCACCGGAGGTCTGCACAGTAAGATGGCCATGGATGATATAGACGATCTCGTTCTGATGGCAGGGTACTTTCGTGCCTCCCTGTGCCTGTTCCGGAGTGGCGCGCCAGAAACCTGCGGAGAGCTTGCCATCGCCATCGTCTCGCAGCATGTGAACTTCACCGACTTCGAACGGCTCCCAATCTTCCGCAGCGATGGAACTGGAGATTATGTCGGGAATGGCGATCATATTGATACTCTTCTATGGGGTGTTGAAGGCCGCCCCCGGCATAGGAGCGGCCCTTGTTATTGCTTTTCTCAGAAGGTTTTGGTGACCGACAGGCCGAAGGTGCGCGGATCGCCATGCTTCGTGAAGTAGATGCTCATCGGAGAGAAAGGCACGGACTCGTTGAGGTAGTGCGTTTCGAAGACATTCTTCACAAAGGCCCCGATCGTCAGCCCCGCATTCTCGTTCTCAAGGCTGAGAAACGCGTTGGTGATCGTGTAGCTCTTCTGACTGGCGAACGGGTCCTGATTGTTATCGAAATACTGACGGCTGTTATATGTCGCTTCGGCCCGAGGCGTCAGCGTTACGCCTTCGCCCAGTGTGAAGGCATATTGTGCCGAGGCCGTCAGGTTGAGGCGCGGCGCCAGCGGCAGACGATTGCCAGACAGTGAAGAGAGGTTGGCTATGGTGACCTTCTTGATCTTCGCATCGAGCAGGGTGCCGGCGAACTGGAGTTTGAATGCGGAAACCGGACGCAGGATCAGGTCGAATTCCAAGCCATAAGTGCGTGCACTTGCCGCATTGACAACTTGCGTAACGGGCACCACGCCGTCAACGAAGTTGAATACCTGCATATCGCTGAAGTCATTGTAGAATCCGGCGAGGTTCAACGTGACGGCACGATTGAGCCAGCTTGATTTCAGGCCGATTTCATAGGCGTTCACATATTCCGGTTTGACCGTCGTGAACTCGCCAGGCACGAACACGGTGCCGTTAAAGCCTCCTGTTTTGAAACCCCGGTTAAAGCTGGCGTAAAGCAGCTTGGTGGGATCGACCTGATAGTTCACGCCGACCTTATATGTCGGCGCCTTGAACGTGCGCTTGGTGTACGCATCCACCAATGTGACCGGTACGCCGGAGAAATCATATACGCCGTCGTCGATGGTCAGGAAGCTGATGCTCTTCTTTTCGTAAGTATAGCGTGCGCCCGCAATCAGGTTCAGCTTGTCCGTGACCTGATAGGTAACCTGACCAAAGGCCGCATAATCGGCGGTCTTCTGGTTGTAGCTCTGATCGCTTGTGCCGCCAAAGAAGGTCGTGATGTTGCTTGCGGTCAGGCGCTCGCGGAAATAATACAGCCCACCGAGCCATGACAGGGGGCTGTCATTGTCCGATGCCAGACGGATTTCCTGCGAGACCTGACGGCTGAGGTCATGATAGTCGACCGTCGCGACTTCCGCGGGGGAAGCGTCGGTGTCTTCCCATGTCGAATAACGCGTGCGGTCATAGGACGTCACCGATACGAGATTCGCGCCGCCCAGATCGGCTTCCATACGGAGGATCGCGCCTTTCTGACGGATGCGTTCGCGTTCGTTCTGGTAGGGGCTGGAGATCGTGTAGAAATCCTTGCTGGCGACGAAACCGTTGATGTCGCCAAGCTCGCCGGTACCGGTCGGGACCAGGCCACGGCTGTAATAGTAGTTCGGGTTCGCCTTGGTATTGGCGGCATGCACGTTCGCCGTGATCGTGACGTCTTCGCTCGCCTTGTAGCGGGCGATAGCGCGACCCGCATAGGTGCGATAGCCATAGGTACGGCGGCTGGTGAAATCGTTGAACTCTACGCCCTGACGGCGGTCATAAGTGCCAGCAAAGCGCACCGAAAGCTGCTCGTTAAGCGGGATCGTCACCCCGCCTTCAATGCCTCGCTGAAAGAATTCACCAGCGCTGGCAGTGACATAGCCTTCGAAATCGTCGCCCGGTTGCTTGGAATTGAAGTTGATCGCGCCAGCGGTGGTGTTCTTGCCATAAAGAATGCCCTGCGGGCCGCGCAGCACCTCAACACTTGCCAGGTCGTACATCTGCGCCAGCTGGCCTGAGCGCGCGGCAATGAAGACTTCGTCCTGATACACGCCGACTGCCTGCTGGTCGGTGGCATTGAAGCTCTTGAAGCTTATGCCGCGGATCGCAAACACAGGCTTGGAGAACTGGAAAGAACCGGCGATCTGGAGGCCGGGCGTGGCGACCGCAAGGCTACGCGGATCGTTGATATGCGATTGGGCGAGTGCAGCGCCGTCAAACGCGGCGATCGAGATCGGCACTTTTTGCAGTGGTTCCGCCCGGCGCTGTGCCGTCACGATGATTTCGCCTTCGCCGGGGGCGTTGCCTGCAGACTGGGGTTCAGGCCTTTCTTGTGCAAGCGCGACAGAGGAGCAGCCACAAAGCGCCGCTGCAAGCAGCGAACGCGTTACATACGCGAACGTAGTCGATTGTTGAGTCAAAAGAAAACCCCCCATGGAAGCGCCAAGCGCGCAAATACTTTATGTTTAAAATTCTTTGGCCAACATCTGCAATGCGTCCGGGGCTGTCAAGATCAATTTTCTGGGCAGGCTCAGAAGTTATTGATCAGAGGCAGAAGTTGGCGGTCGCAGTGACGCCTGCGCCAGAAAAGGAGGAGGCTTTCAGGCATCGACAGTGGCATGTCGCGATGCGCCGCCAGTATAGGTGCGGACCTGCCCAGCGGTCGTGAAAAAGCAGATCGGACGAGCGTTCGCATAACCCACCTGTTATGCAGCATGCCACCCTTGTTGCGTCCGATCAGGCATCCCGCCCCCCTTTTTCACCCCAAGGATGGATGTTGTACGGCGCGCTTTGAGTTAGACGGCGCCGAGCATATTCGTCTTGCGCTAGGGGAGCTGAGATGTGCCAGGCCTTTGTCAGGCGATTGAAGGAGCCCCTGTCGCTCCACCGTTCCCAGCGATTGTAGAGCGACATTTGCAGGTCGTAGTCACGCGGTGTATCCCGCTGTCTCATCCCAACACGATTGACAAGGATAATCCCGCGCGGATCACGCGGGTCATCAACCCGCTCGCGACGATGGCTCATCGAAAAAGGGCTGACGGCGCGCCATCCGCTCGTCCGTCAGCCAAAGGAAATCGCTCGTGCTTCATGCTCCGCACCGCGAACCTGAATTTCCCCATTACATTAGATCGATGGGTCCATACCCTAGCGGATCAGGTGTTGGCTTGGGCGGGCTGCGCCATCAGCTGTTCGGCAATGCGGTTGGCCACCTGTGAAGTGGGCAGGTGCAGTTCGCCGGCCTGCTCGAGAATGTCGGCCGTACGCGGCCCGATGCGCATTACGCGGGCGCGGACCTGGTTCTCGTCCTCGTGCAGGTATTCCGCCGATACATTGATGATTCCCCCGGCATTGACGACGTAGTCGGGCGCGTAAGTGACGTCCATGTCCAGCAGGCGGCCAGCGATATGCGGGGCGGCGAGCTGGTTGTTCGCAGCGCCGCAGACCACCTTGGCCCTGAGTACGTCGAGCGCGGCATCGTTCAGCGCACCGCCAAGGGCGCAGGGCGCGAAGACTTGCGCATCCACCCCGGCGATGTCCCCGACCGATGCCACCCTGGCCCCGAGCTTGTCGGCAAGTCCGGCGGCGCGTTCATCGACGATATCGGCCACGACTAGCTGCGCCCCTGCCCTGGCGAGCATGTGGCACAGTTCGGCGCCGACGCTTCCCAGACCCTGAACGGCAACCGTCATGCCCGACAGCGACGAACCATAAGCGAACATGGCGGCCGCCTTCATGCCTTCGAACACGCCCAGGGCGGTCCAGGGGGAAGGGTCGCCGCCGGCGAAGCCCGGCCTTGCGCTGCGACCGGCGACGTGGCTGGTGTGAAGCGCTGCGAATTCCATGTCTTCCACGCCGGTGCCGACATCTTCGGCGGTGACGTAGCGTCCGCCCAGCTTCTCGACTTCGCGACCGAAGGCTTCGAACAGGGCGCGGCGGTCGAAATCCCCTTCCGGGCGCCGCAGTACGGACTTGCCCCCGCCGAACGGCAGTTCGGCCATGGCGTTCTTGTAGCTCATGCCCTCTGCAAGGCGGGCCGCATCGGCAAGCATCGTCTGCGCATCGGGATAGGTCCAGAGGCGGCAGCCGCCGGCCGCGGGGCCGCGCGCGGTGGAATGAATGGCAATCACGCCGTCGAGACGAGCAGCTTCGTCGATCAGGCGGACATATTCCACGTGCGGCAATTCGTGGTTGGCAGCGGCAGTCATCTTTTCAAGGCTCCGGTTGGTGTCGTCGCTATTATCGCGGAGGTGAGGAGGGAATTCTCACCTCATTGGAGCTCGTCTGCTTTCAATATGGGAAGGACAGACCTGAATTTTGAGGATATCAGGTCATAATGATCGAACTTGATGCCTATGAGAAAAAGATTCTCCGTGAACTCCAGCGCGACGCGAATCAAACGACAGCCCAGATCGCCGAACGGGTGGGGCTGTCCGCATCCCCGTGCTGGCGGCGGATCGACCGGCTCGAACGCGAAGGCGTGATCAAGCGGCGTGTGGCTCTTGTCGACCGCGAAAAGGTGGGGCTCAACGCTCACGTTTTCGTACAGGTGAAGCTGACAGCGCATGGCCGGGCCAACCTCGACGAGTTCGCTAGCAAGATCCGCGAGTTTCCCGAGGTGCTGGACTGTTACGTGCTGATGGGCGCGGTCGATTTCATGATCCGCGTCGTGGCAAAGGACATCAACGCCTACGAGCGGTTCTTCTTCGAGGAACTCTCGCAGCTTCCCGGGGTCCAGGAAGTGATCTCCACGGTGGCCCTCTCGCAGATCAAGTCGACGACCGAACTGCCCATCTGACCGCAGTTCAGGCGGCGCTGCGGGTGTCTGCCGTAGTCGCCTCGTAAGTGCTGAACAGATCGGCGAAGTGCTCTTCCATGGATCGGGCGCGCAGGGCCGGGCGTGGGCGGCTGACAGCGACGTCGCGGATGGCAAGGGCGCAGCTGGCGGCATTGCCCGAGATGTAAGTCCGGCCTGCACCGCCGGCTGCGTGATCGGCCGCGCCGCCGCCATCCGGAACGATAACCGGCGTGCCGCTGGCGCGGGCCTCGGCCGCCGCCATGCAGAAGGTCTCCGCTTCGCAGCCGTGGACGAGTGCGTCGGCGCTCGCCATGAGCCGAGCGAAGGTTTGCCGGTTACGTTCGGGCCGGAACAGTCGGATATGCGGGTTGCCCGAGATGTGCTTGAGGATCGTGCGCTCTTCGCGCCCTTCGCCCAGCATGACGAGGCCGATCGGTGCCCATTGGCTTGCGGCATTCACTGCGTCGATGACCATGGGCCAGCGTTTCTCCGGGGCAAGCCGACCAACGCCGAGAAGCAGGGTGGCGCCTTCGGGCAGGTCGCAATCGGCCAGAAGCCGCGCGCGCAGCGCGGGATCGCGGTGATCGGGAGAGAAGCATCCCGGTTCCACGCCCATGGCAATCGTCGTGGTATTGGCAACGCCGCCTTCGCGCAGGCGCCGGGTGAGATCGCTGTTGGCGCTGACGACATGATCGAACTTGCGGCTGTGCTTGCGCAAGTGCTCCCAGAAGACCGAGAACTGCCAGTCGATCGTCTTGCGCGAAAAGACCTGACCGAACCAGCGGTAGGCATAGGCCGACAGGGGATCGGCATGCATGATCAGGCTGCGCGGTGCTGGCCCCGGCCATTCGGCAACAAGGCCGGCACTGCGCCACGGCGAAGTCGCTTCGACGAAGTCCGGCGCTTCGGCATCGAGCGCGGCATATAGCGGTTCGGCCGCGGGAAAGTACCAGTACTTGCGGTCGAGCGGAAAGCGTGGGCTCTTTACGGTCACGATGCGCGCTCCGGGTCCGCGCTCGATCACTGCGTCTTCGTCGCCCGGGGCGATAATTACGATCTCGTGGCCCAACCGCGGGCCGATCTGCAGCTTCTGCTCGACATAGGTGCGTACGCCGCCGCCCATGGGCGAATAGAAGGCGCAGACATCGACGATCTTCATCGGGTGGTGATCCTTTCTAGCGAGCGCGATCGAGCGGCGCGACGCCGAGGCCATGCTGGTAATTGAGGACGATGGTGATGGACGTGGGACCGTTGCCGGCCTCGGCGCTGGCCTTGGCCGCCTTGGGCTTGCCCCAGCCCAGACGCGGATTTCCGGCAAAGCCGATGCCGTCCGTGCGCCATCCGAACTTTCTGTTCTCGTCGCGGTCGTGAAGCAGGCTCACCGCGTAGGTTCCGGGATCGGGCAGGCGGATACACATGACCGGGGTGCCCGTCGTCGGCACCGGCGCCACTACGCGGCGGAAGGTCTTGCCCTCGCTGATGAGGATGTTGTCGTCCTCGAGGAAGTCCTTGTTGTTGTCCGGGTAGACCTCGAGCTTGAGAGTGCCCTTGCGGTCCTTGAGACCGTCGACCCTGACCAGGAACGAGGGGCCGCGCTCGCCCGGGCGGCAACGCCCTTCGGCCTGCCCCAACTCCGGCGTCGAGGGGATCACGGCTGCGGCAAGCATTGGCAGGGCGAGGGGCAGGGCAGTCACGCCGGCTTCTCCGGATTGGCCAGATCGTTGATCGCAAGAAGGCTGCCTAGTACGAGATGGGCAGCGAGAATCAGGCCGGCCATCAGCGCCATAAGCGCGCCGATATCGCGTTCATGGCCCAGCGCTACGACAGCAACGCCGGCGAAGAGCAGGTCCTTGTTGGGCACCAGAGGCAGGCGCGATACGAGCTGGCGCAGCGTGGCGAGATAGAGCCACCAAGAGAGCGGGACGTCGGGCAAAACGATGTGCCAGAGTAGCGCGGAAAGCAGGGTCGAAAGGCCGATGCGGGCAAGGTGGACCTGCATGATCATCGACAGTTCGGCGCGTGGGAGGGTGAAGACGCGTCGCCGCCAGATCGTCGCTGCCACGGAAATCGCGAGGATTACACCCAGCGAAAGGGTGAGCATGTGTGCATCGAGCCCGAGCTGGGTCGATCCGATCATCGGGAGCATCACGACGAGAAGCAGGACGGTGACGCCATTGCCGGCCATGGCCGAGAGGATCGCGACATCCTTTACCGCGCCGAATGGTGCTGCATCGAGCGAAACGCGGCGCCGTGCCCAGGTGTAGAAGTAGGCCTCGCCGAGGTAGCCCAGCAACAGCTCGTTGTAGACTTTCTTGCGCAGCAGGGCGAGAAAACCGGCAGGCGGGATGGTCCACAGACGGCGGAAGATCACCCATTCGCTTGCCGGTGCAACGAAATAGGCAGCGGCAAAGACGACCCAGAAGCCCGGCGATACCGGGATCATGCCGAGGACGTGGTGGATGTCGAGCCGGCTCATCTCGTGGAAGACAGTGGCAATGACGGCCAGCGAGAGCACGATCGAGAACACGGCATTGCGGCCGCGGGTGGACTTGCGGTCCAACGGCGTCAGCTCGATTGCAGCTGCGTCATTTGCCAGGATGGCGGCGGGTTCGGACACGAAGTTCTCCGATTAGGGGCTGGTCAGCTCAGGCGCGGGCCGTGGGTTTGGGATGATAGGCAGCTCATCGTGAGCTTGCGCTGGCGATTGCGTTCGTTCTGTCGCACGACGTCGTTCATCAGCTCGATGTAGCGCCGGGCCGCGCCTTCCAGTTCAAAGCCGGAGGCTATTTGTCGCGCTCTTGCAGGATCGGTGCGGAACTGCCGGATCGCGACAAGCCCCCTGGCTAAGCTCTCCTCGCAGCGGGCCGGGACGAGAACCCCGGTCCGGCCATTGTCGAGCAGGTAGGACATGCTCACGCAGCAATCGGTGGCAAGAACCGGCAATCCGGCTGCCAAAGCCTCGACGATGACGCCGGGTAGCCCTTCGTAGTCCGAACTGAGGACGAAGGCATCGGCCTCTGCCAACAGCGGGTCGATGCTCGCCAGGTATCCGGTGAAACGCACCCGACCGGCGATCCCCAGTTCCGTGGCAAGCAGCACCAGCGCGTCATGCTCCGGGCCCTCGCCGGCGATGGTCAGGGTGTCGTCGGGGCGGGCCGCCCGGGCGAAGGCACGCAGCAGCAAGGGGAAGTTTTTCTGCGGGACGAGACGGCCGGCCGTCAGGTACCGGGTGCTCCAGACCTTGGTATGGCGGCGCTCGATCCGGCTCAACAGGTTGAGACGTTTGCGCGGCAACAGGGGGTTGGCGATCGTCGCCAGTTGCTCGGGGAGGGCGAGAGTGCGCTCACGGATTTCGCGATGCATAGGCTCGGACAGCGCGACGAGGCGATCAAATACGGTCCCGTGCAAGCGAAGCCAGGAGTCGTAACCGCGGCGCATCAGAGGCGGCATATCCGGGCGGTTGAGCGCATTGCTTACCTTCAGGATCATCGGTGGCGCGCAATCGCCCAGCAGCAGCTTCACCGCCGCGGCAACGACGGCATAGGTGTTGCCCGGGCAGAACAGGACGTCGACCCGGTTCTCAATCAGGAAGCTGTACAGGCTGTGCACCATCCAGGGCGTTTCCCAGGAAGCCGTCGGCAGTCTGGTCGGGATCTGCCAGTAGTCGAGCGCGGGTGCACTGCACAGATTTGCGCAGCCTGAGCGTCCGAGCACGATCGTGACCCTGTGGCCGGCGCGATCCCATTCGCTGGCCAGACCCAGCGCGACGCGCTCCACGCCGCCAGGTTCGAGACTGTGAATCGGAACTGCGATCCTGAGAGAGCCGTGCATGTCCACCCTGACGCCGCCAAATGACCTCGTCCACAGTTGCGGGACAAGGTTTTTTCTTTTGCGGGCGTGCTCCTATGGGCGCCAGATTTCCGGTTTGTGACGGCAGCTCAGGCTGTCATCTGAGAGATCGAAATTCGACGCCGAAGTGTCATCCGGGCATTGCTGCCGGGAACGGGCTCGCTCAGGACAGATCGGCGTAACGCGCCGGGTGGTGACTGCGGGCAAAACGGCTTAACGTGGCGTCGATGCTGGAAAGCAGAGATGGCTTGGTCACGTCGCCCGGATGGACGGCGATGCGCACGGTGTCGAGCGCATGGGGCAGGACCGTGCGGGCAAGAGCGGCAAATGCCAGCGAAGAGGCCGTGCGCGCTGTGCTTCTGCTCGCCCAGGTGATGACGGGCCCCTTGGCGAGTACCCTGTCGCTAGTTGCGTTCCAGACTTTCCAGTGATCCTCGGCGAGGGCGAAGCCGGCCTGCCTGAGTGCGGCCAGCGACCCTTCCCCGTAGAGCCAGGCCGGAGCGATGAAGCCAGCCACTTCGCGGCCGATGGCATCTTCGATCAGGGCCTTTCCCTCTCGCATCAGGCGCAGCGCGGTGGCTTCGTCGAGGCCGAGGAATTCGCCTTCTCCGGCCGTCATGTGCCGCGCCTTGAAGCTCGCCGCGCCGACGTGCCGGGCCGTGTCGCGGTGGAACCAGCCATGGACGAACATCTCGATCCCGCTATCGGACCACGCGCGTAGCCGGGACTGGAATGCCTTGTCTTCGCGAAGAGGGGCCGCGCCCCAGTGGTCGGGAACGACCAGCATGGCGAAGCGGCCTTGGCCCAGTCGGTTCTCCAGCAGTTCGGCGAGCTGATCGACCTCAGCCTCGAACCTGGGGCCGACATCGTGAATCGATGCCAGCAGGCGCTTGGTGCTGCTCATGACGTACCGGCGATCCCCGCGTGGCTGCTTTTCGCGGGCGGAGATAGGGCTTGGGCGTCGCCATCACAATATCCCGCCTCAGCAAGGACGGGATATTGCCCGGCAATCCTGTCCGTCAGGCCGTGACGGGTTTTCTCGCGTACCAGCCGAACAGGGCGATGATAGCATAACACAGGGCCGGCAGTGCGAGCGCGATCTCGAGGCTTCCGGTCACGTCGGCAAGATGACCGGTCAGTGGCGGGATCACCGCGCCGCCTACGATCATCACGCAGATCACGCCCGAACCGTCCGCGGCGCGCTTGCCCAGGCCTTCGCAGGCGAGGCTGAAGATCGTCGGGAACATGATCGAGTTCATCAGGCCGATGGCGAGATAGGTGTAACCCGAGACCACGCCGGTGGTGTGCGTCGAAAGCAGGATCAGGCCGATCGCGCAGGCGGCATTGAAGCTGAGGATCTTGCCCGGGCTGACCATGCGCAGCAGGGCCGAGCCGATGAACCGACCGATCAGCGCACCGCCCCAGTAGAGCGGGATCAGCTTGCCGGCGGCCTGTTCGGTGAGGCCGAGCACGTTTTCCTGCATCATGTAGTTGACGATGAACGAGCCGATCGCGACTTCCGCGCCGACGTAGAGGAAGATACAGCTGGCGCCGAAGCCGAAGCGCAGGCGGCGCATGAGGTCGAAGCTCCTGAGGATCGACCCGCCTTCATGCTTCTCGCCCTTGAGGCGGTTGCGGTTGAACCACACGACGCCGGCAATGACGGCCAGCGCTACGGCAAGTCCAAGGTAGGCGCGTTCGATCGCGGCCGTTTCCGCGACCCGATAGGCCGCGAGTTCCGCGCCCGACAGGTCTGCGGCGCTGACTGCGGCGAGGCCGCCCAGCATGATGATCGTGCCGACATAGGGGAAGATCGTCGTGCCCAGCGAGTTGAACGCCTGCGCGAAAGTCAGGCGCGAGTGGGTGGTCTTGACCGGGCCCAGTAGCGAGATGAGTGGGTTGGCGACGACCTGAACGATTGTGACGCCTGCCGCGAGAATGAATAGGGCGAAAAGGAATACGCCGAAGGTGGCGCTGGCGGAGGCCGGGATGAACAGCAGGCAGCCGGCCATCATGGTCAGCAGGCCGATGGCCGCGCCGCGCATGTAGCCCACACGCTTGACGAGCGCCGCACCCGGGATCGAGATGATGGCATAGGCGGCGAAGAATGCCGTCTGGACGAGCATCGCCTGCATGTAGTTGAGCGTGAAAAGCTCCTTCAGCTTCGGGATCAGCACGTCGTTGAGCGATGTGATGCCGCCGAAGATGAAGAACAGGGCCATCACGAAGAGGCGCAGTTCTGGCGCATCGATGTGCGGGCTGGGGCCTTCGTCGCCGACTTGGGGGTCAGTGCTGCTTGTCGCACCCGGTGCGAGGGCCATTGGCGATCCTTCTCCGAAACATCAAAATACAATGCCCCGCTGCACTTAGGCAGCTTGAGGCGAGCGCGCATCTAGTCGCGGTGCAAGGGGACAGGCAAGCAACTGCGGGGAATTTGACCACGAGAATTCGAATTATCGGCCGATGGCGCTCTTTGCCCAGGCGACGATGGCACTCGTTGGCATGGCGCCAGCCTGCCGCGCGACTTCGCGTCCTTTGGAAACTACGGCAAGGGTCGGAATGGACTGAATCGCGTAGCGGGCGGCAATGGCGCGCTCCGCTTCCGTGTCCAGTTTGCCGAGGCGCATGTGAGGTTCGAGTTGCGGCGCAGCGGCGGTGAACGCGGGGGCCATCTGTCGGCAGGGGCCGCACCAGGAAGCCCAGAAATCGATAAGCAGGGGAATGTCGCTTCGCGACGCATGGGCGTCAAAGTTGGCGGATGTGAGCGTAAGGGGCGCTCCAGTGAACAACGGAGAAGCGCATTTGCCGCATTTGCCCCCGGCACCCAGTTTTGCGGCCGGAACCCGGTTGGCCGTTGCGCATGCCGGGCAGATGACGATCCGTGCGTCGTTCTGAGTCATCGAGTCTCTCTGTGCCTGTCCTTGACGGTACAAGGCAGGATCGAACGCTCCGTGACAAGCCTTTCGTGGGCCTGTGGGATCTTTCTTGCAAGCTTTCAGACGGCGTGAAGTCGTTCCACCGTTGCCGCGTGCTCACTGTGCAAGTTCAGCTGATCGTGCTCTGCAAACACGCGTTCGATGTCTGCGCGCTTGTCGAAAATGAGCTTTGCCACGCCCGCCGTCATGCCGCCCTCGTCCCCGACGCGGCCCAGTACGGCCGCAAGGTCTTCGAGAGTGGCTTTTTCGAGGCTGGCGTGCAGTCCTCCCTTGGAATCGCGATAGGCGACACATTCTAAGGCCATGCCCCATGCTCCTTGTCTAGCGTACTCGATTTAGAACGCCGGAGAAGGCGGCAAGTTGCAGGGATCGCCGGAGTCAGGGGTAGATCACGTGACTTCAACGGCTTGACGCCAGGTAGCGGATGCACCGTTTCTGCAGGTATGAGAGTGTCTGCAATTCGGTTGGACGAAAGGCGGTGTCGCCCTGGGATCGTGTCCCGCAGCATTGAAGTGGCACTTGCAGTTCTGATTATTTTACAGATGCTTACGACAGTTTTTGGGCAACAAGATCACCAATGGCCATGGAGGCTGTCAATCCGGGAGATTCGATGCCGAACAGATTCACGAGACCGGGCAGCCCGTGCTCTCCCGGCCCTTCAATAAGGAAATCTGCTGAAGGTTGGTCCGGTCCCGACAATTTTGGCCGGATCCCGGCATAGCCAGGTTGCAGACGATCCGGATCGATCTTCGGCCAGATCCGCCGGGCTGCATTTACGAAGCGCTCTTTTCGGGCCGGATCGACAGTGTAGTCGATATCGTCGATCCACTCTACGTCGGGGCCGAAACGGGCCTGTCCGGCAAGATCCAGCGTGAGGTGCGTGCCGAGCCCCCCGGGTTCGGGAACAGGATAGATAAGGTGATTGAACGGGAGCCTGCCACTGTGTGTGAAGTAGACCCCGCGCGCCAGGCGAAGCGGCGGTACCCGGTCTGCAGGCAGGCCTTCGATGGATCGCGCCAGTGTCTGCGCAGCCAGCCCGGCGGAATTGACCAGGATCGGCGTTTCGAGCACCGGGGCGTCCATTCCCTCGATCCAGATGCGCCACAGATTCCCTGAGCGGGTGGCGCGGATGACCTTCGTCGAGCACACGAGGTTTGCGCCCCTGGCCTCTGCCGACCCGATCAGTGCCTGCATATAGCCATGGGCATCGATTATTCCGGTCATGGGAGAAAGCAGGGCATCGGCCACATCCAGTTCGGGCTCCAGGCGCTTTGCCTGGCCGCTGGTCAGACGCTCCAGCTTTCCCGCGCCTGCAGTATCTGCGGCGTGTTCTATTGCGTCGAGTTCGCCGGATTGGTCGGGCGAATGCGCGAATATGATCTTGCCGAGGCGCTTGTGCGGTACGCCCGAGCTTTCGCAAAAGGCATAGATCCTGTCGCGCCCCTCGACACAAAGACGCGCCTTGAGCGAGCCTGGAGAATAATAGATTCCCGCGTGAATGACTTCGCTGTTGCGACTGCTCGTCCATGAACCGAAATGCGGTTCCCCGTCCAGGATCAGCGCCGGTATGCCGCGTCTTGCCAGAGTTTCGGCAATGGCAAGGCCAACAACTCCGGCCCCGACAATGACGGCGTCAGCTCTATCCATTCGGGTCCGCCAGTTGCTTCCAAGTCGCCGCCGATAATAAGGCTCATAGCTGGCTTGGCCAGATTATCCTCTCGGGTAAGCTCCAAGCCGTGAAACAACGGCAGTTGGTCTCACCTCTATGGGGCTTCGACGAATCCACCCGCTTTGGCCCTCTCGGCCGATTTCAGGACTTCTTGCTTCTGAACCATCAAATCGGCCGCGGTTTCGAACTTCCCCATTCCCTTACAAGCCCGTTCGTCCTTCGCATACATGGCGTTGCGCCACAGGCGTTTGGACCGGATCCAAGGAAGCTCGTCAGTCTGTTACGATACAGCAAGGCCACCTTCGGAAATTTACTTGCATATGCAACAAGAATCGTTCAGTCATTTCGTTGCCGGGGCAGTGCAGAGCCTCGCTAGCAACATGTAGGCGGGGGGCCATGAAAGACAGTCAGCGCATTCAACAGGTTTCTGAGAACACCTTGCGCACCATCCCTGCCATGCTCCGTCGGTGCGCTGTAGACGGCGGCGACAAGACGTTCCTGAGCATAAGCGGACTCCAGCTCACCGCTGCGCAGCTTGAAGACAGGGCTGCCCGAATGGCGACTGTCCTTGAAGCGGCAGGCGTGGGGCCGGGTGATCGTGTCGCCATTCTTTGCGGCAATCGCGTAGAGCTGTTCGACCTGCTGCTGGGCTGCGCGTGGCTGAACGCGGTTGCGGTCCCGATCAACAAGGCGTCACGCGGGCCGCAGCTCCACCACATCCTTGCCAATAGCGGCGCGCGGCTGCTGGCGGCCGAGGCCGATGTGCTCCCCGCGCTGGACCATATCGCACGCGAGGGTTTGGCACTGGAGACGCTGTGGGTTCTGCCGGAGCAGGGCGAGGTTCCCGCTATATCGGCAGACTGGGACGTCGAACCGCTGCCGCCGCTCACGACACCTCGCGAGCCTGTGCCGTGCCAGCCTTCGGACACGGCCATGATCATCTACACGTCAGGGACGACCGGGCCATCCAAGGGCGTTTGCTGCCCCCACGCCCAATTCTACTGGTGGGGCCATCATTCCGTCGAGATTCTCGAGCTGACGGCCGACGATGTTCTTCTCACAAGTCTGCCGCTCTTTCATGTGAACGCGCTAGCGACGGTGTTCTCGGCCATGTTGTCGGGCGCGTCGGTCGTGGCTCTGGAGCGCTTTTCGGCAAGCGGCTTCAGCAAGTCGCTGGTCGAGCACAAGGCGACGGTGACCTATCTGCTCGGCGCAATGGTATCCATCCTGCTGGCGACCCCCGGGCACCCGGAGGATAACCGCCATCGCGTGCGGCGTGCGCTGGCGCCCGGCGTCCCGCGGCATTTTCACCAGGACTTCACTGACAGATTCGGGATCGGCCTGGTTGATGGCTATGGATCGACGGAAACCTGCTTCGTGATCGGGGACAAGGTGGCCGAGGGCAAACCCGGCAGCATGGGGCGCGTGCGCGATGGGTTCCAGGCGAAGGTCGTGGACGAATGGGACAACGAGGTTGCCGACGGCACACCCGGAGAATTGCTCATTCGGCCGGAGCAGCCGTTCTCGACATCAAGCGGCTATTTCCATCTGCACGAACAGACCGTCGCAGCCTGGCGCAACCTCTGGTTCCATACCGGCGATCGTGTCTATCGCGATGACGAAGGTTACTTCTACTTCATGGACCGGATCAAGGACGCCATTCGGCGCCGGGGTGAGAATATCTCCGCCTACGAGGTCGAGCAGGTTTTGTTAAGCCATCCTGCGGTGGCGATTGCAGCAGTCTATTCGGTCGACTCCGAACACGGTGAGGACGAAGTGATGGCATCTGTGGTGCTGACCGAAGGTGCCGACCTTTCACATGAGCAATTGTTGGATTTCTGCCAGCCGCGAATGGCCTATTATGCGGTTCCGCGTTTCGTGCGGTTCGTGAACGAACTGCCCCGGACGGAGAATGGCAAAGTGCAGAAGTACAAATTGCGTGAGGAAGGCATTACGGTCGATGCCTGGGACCGCGAAGCTGCAGGCTACAAGCTCATTCGCGACGCCAGGCGGCATAAGGCATGACGAGCGTGCAGGATTTCGCCGGTGTTGCCGTAGCGGTCCCTGTAACGGTCCCGTACAGCCGGTTCAGCGACAGGGCCGCGCCGTGGTGGATCGGCAGCGCCCTTCGCGAGCTGCTCAAGCGGAGCGGGCTGCGCAAGGAGGAGATCGACGGCCTTGCCGCGACTTCCTTCACGATGGGGAACGATACTACCGTTGCGCTGACCGAGCATTTCGACATGTCTCCGCGCTGGATCGAGTGGCTGCCTACCGGCGGTGCGAGTGGGGTGATGGCCCTGCGCCGCGCAGCCCGTGCCATTCAATCGGGCGATGCCAACGTGGTCGCCTGCATCGCGGGCGACACGGCCAACCCCGAGAGTTTTTCGAAACTGGTCGCCAATTTCAGTCGGTTCTCCGATGAGGCGGCCCGACCGTACGGCGCGCCAGGGCCTAACGGGATATTTGCCCTAATTACTGCCAACTACATGCAGAGATTCGGTGCGACCCGCGCAGATTTCGGTGCGATCGCCGTAGCCCAGCGTGCCAATGCACAAGGCAATGCCAATGCACTGCTGGGATCCAAGCCTCTGGATCTTGACGGTTATCTTGCAGCGCCGCCCATTGCTGAACCGCTGCACCTGTTCGACTGCGTGATGCCTTGCGCTGGGGCAGAAGCCTTTCTGGTCATGTCGCAGGAGAAAGCGGCAAGCCTGGGTCTGCCCCATGCGATCATTAAAGGGGCGATCGAGCGTCATAATGCCTTCTTCTCCGATCCAGTGGCTACGCGGGGGGGCTGGTTGCAGGATCGTGACCAGCTTTATGCGCAGGCCGGTCTTGGCCCGAACGAGGTGGACTGCGTGCAGGTCTATGACGATTATCCCGTGATCGTCGCCATGCAACTGGAGGATCTGGGATTCTGCGATAAGGGTGAAGCTCCGCAATTGCTTCGGTCTCGTTCACTGCGGGTCGATGGCGACCTGCCGGTCAATACCTGCGGTGGGCAGCTATCATGCGGGCAGGCTGGTGCGGCAGGTGGCTTCCTGCCAGTGGTCGAGGCGCTGCGGCAAATAACCGGGCAGACCTTGGGCCATCGCGTCGCCGATGCGCACATTGCGCTCGCGAGCGGCTACGGCATGGTGGTACACGACCGCTGCCTTGCGACTGGAGCGGTTATCCTGGAAGGGGCAGGCCGATGATCGACGTGCAATCCTGCCAGACCTGCGGCCAACTTCAATACCCGCGACGCGATGTATGCCGTAATTGCCTGTCGGATGATCTGGTGGACAGTGCTGTGGTCGACACCGGCACCATTCTTGCCGTGTCGACCTTGTGGCGCAGTAATGAACCGCGTTTCGCGAGCAAGCTGCCGCTGTATATCGCCAAGGCCGATCTGGACTGCGGCATTCATGTCATCTGCTTTGCCGCAGCGGATATGAAGGCGGGCGACAAGGTTCGTGTCTCGGGCAAACTTGATGAGACCGGACAGAAGATCTGGATTGCCCACAGCCTTTAGGCTGTGAGGCTCAGTCTTGGGCGCGGCTCATTTGCCGTCTGGTGTGTGACCAGCCTGTCCCGGCTCAAATGCCATCGCTCTGGCTCCGCGGACGCATGTGGGCTTACGGATAGCCGGTTTCGCCGAGCTGCTTGTATGAGCCTCGTTACCGCACGAGACCGGTACGCAACTCGTTGAATTTCCGATTATTGCTGTCCGCAATGGGCCGCCGCTTCGTCAGCGGCCTGGTGACCTGTTTCGATGGCGCCGTCGATCCAACCTATCCACCGCATCGCCAGGTCAGAGCCCGCGAAGCTGAGCCGTCCTTCCGGACTGCGTAACCCCGTTGCATGGCGCGAGAGTTGGCCGACCGGGCTCGCCACCCAGGCTCCGCGCGCAAAGGGGTCGGCGCTCCAGTCGTGTGCAAAGGTGGCGATGACATTTGCCGAGGGAACATGTTGATGAACCGCTCGCACGACCGCCTGGTGGTCTGCTACGTCGATCAGGTTTGGCGGTGATGTGAAGCCCACGAGTATGCTCCGGCCAGGCAGGCGGTATTCGGTCTGCAGAAGCAGCAGGTCTGTATCGCCGCCGAAAGAGGAGATGTCCTCCTCCAGGTTATCTACCATGATCCAGACCTTGCCCATGCGACCGGCATGGCCCCGTTCAGCGGCATCGCGCTTGGCAACATTGAGAGGGGGAGAGAAGGCGATCGTTGACCACAGTGTTACCGGCACGGCCAGCACCGCCGCGCCGGCCGCATACCGCTCACCGCTTGCGAGTGTGACGGCAATATCATGGGCAGTCTGTTCGATCGACGTGACGACCGAGTTGAGCCGGACGGTTTCGGCGCCTGCAGCCAGGGTCGCGACCGGTTCGGCAGTGCCGTCGCGGAAACGGGTCGTCACCGATGCGAACCATGCGTATGGACTGTTGTCGTAAGCGGCCACGAGCGAGAGGGCCATCAGCGCCGACCAGTCTTCGACCGCAGCGCCTGAGCCGATCCGGGCATAGGCGGAAATGAGATCATAAACCCGCTGGGGCAGATCCATTCGTTTCAGGTAATCGGCGACGGATATGTCGAGGTCAGCGAGGTCTTGCTTGTCGCGCGGACGGCTCGTGTCGATCCGGCGCGCATCGAGGCCGATCTGGAAAAGCGCACGCTCGAAGGCGTAGCGTTCGTCGGGCGATATCGGAAAGGCATCTTCGTCCTCGTCACCAAAATGCCAGAGGAACTTTAGCGGCCCGACTTCGCTGCCTGCCAGTTGCCAGCCGTAACGTTCGATCTCGCGCCCCACTTCTTTCATATATTGCGGCATGACCCAGGTTCCGCCAAGCTCGACTTGCTTGTCGGTGCCCGGAAAAGTCTGGAAGTATGCGCGTCCGCCCAGTCGGTCGCGCGCCTCGAGCAAGAGCACGCTCTTGCCTTTCTCCTTGAGGTCACGTGTGGCGATCAGCCCTGCAAACCCGCCTCCGACGACGATGACGTCGTAGAGCTTCCGTTCAGTCATCCCTTGCCCTCCAAGACCCAGCGCGTGTCGACGGCCCATGACCATCACACGGCAGCTATCTAAGGCGCGGATCGGTGCCAGCTCCATACCGGTTCCGCTGTCAAGTGTTGCTTTAACGGCAACAGTCCGACTGGTTCGCCGTGAGGGCGATGTCCTATTGCTGTGGCTGGCGCGCTTTTGTAGGCAATGGAAAGGCCTGCCATCGCGGCAGGCAGGTGCAGGAAGGAAGCTCAGGCTGTCTGGGATGTCGATGATTGATGATGGCGAGCGGCTGCCGGCCGCAATGGATCCCGTGGAAACTGAGTTCGAGATCCACAGCTGGCCTTTCTATCATCTTGCCCGCCTCACCGCCATTTATCAGCAGCGGATGGACGCCTCACTGAAGCCGCTGGGTGTGGACGTACCCCGCTGGCGCGTGCTTGCCCTGCTTCAAAAGCATGACAAGTGCACCATCACGCAACTGTCGATGGAAGCTGTCACCAAGGTCTCCACCATGGCCAAGATCATCCAGCGCATGACCGCCGAAGGGTTGATCACCACCCAGCCCTCGGCGGAGGACGCCCGTTCGACTGAAGTCATGCTGTCGGAGCGGGGCAGCCAATTGCTGGAAATCGTGCAGGAGAAGGTCAGTCGGATCGGGCGGCAGGCTTTTCACGATGTAGCCGATCAGGAAATCGACGACCTCAATCGTCTTTGCGAACGGATGTATTCGAACCTGGCTCCCTGATCCGATTGCCATTTCATGCGTGCGTTGTATCGTATTGGTCCTTGCTCCAAGTATGCCCACCAAGGCTGCGTGCTTTTGTGAATACCGGCATTCTTCGAATGTGTTGAGAGGCTGCAAGTTCTCGCGCCTTTTCATGGCCACGTCGGCCGCTGCCGGCTTACAGAAAAGGAGTCTCTTGAACGGAAGGAGCAATGGCCGGAGTTTCTGCCGCAAGAAGTGGACGTCCATGCCTTGAACCCTGTGAGAGCGGTTTGCATCTTGTCACTCTCCGAGTGCAGCCCTTGCGCTACGCGCTACCACGGTTCGATCGATGTCTGCTGATTCCCTGCTTTCAGGCTCATAGGGCTGGATCAGTTGCTTGTTGCGCAGAAGTGCAAGCCCGTAGATCGTGGACCAGAACCCCATCACGCGCATGGATCTATCGTCGAATGGGGCGTCGGGCATCGCTTTCGTGATTGCTCCCAGCAACGCTTGATACCCTCTTTGCTGATACTCGAGCAACGCCGGATCAAGCGTCGGGATGGTCAATTCACTCTCATACATCAGTTCAAGCATGCGGGGCTGCTCGTCAGCGAAATCGAGGAACGAATGCCCCATCATTATCAATTGATCGAGGGGCGAGAGGGCCTTGGCGTCGATGGCTTGCGCTCGCCCAATCAGATCCTCAAAGCCTTCCATCGCGAGCGCAAGGAGAAGGGCCCGACGATCCGAAAAGTGGTGATAGGGTGCGGCGGTAGTAACGCCGACCTGTTGCGCGAGCGATCGAAGAGAAAGCGACAAATGTCCGTTCCGTGAGACGAATTCGCGGCCAGCCTTCAGGAGGTCGCGCCTCAGGTCTTCCTTGTGGTAGCTCTTAGCGCGCGCCATTGCGTGTCCTCACCTTTCCCATGCCTCAAACCCCTAGCAACCTTCCTTTGACCGGCAAGCTTTCAAATTGAGGCTTGTCACCAATTTGAGCGACGCTTAGATAAATCTTAGCACCGCTGAAATTGCAAGTGATTCGGAAGGGAAGAAGGATGAACGGCTCCAAAGGCCGCATTGCTATCGTTGGCGCAGGGCCCGCCGGTATGGCCGCTGCTCTTGCTGCGATCAGGCTCGGTTTCGATGTCACGTTGTTCGAACGCGCGAAGGAAATTCGGGCGGCTGGCAACATCCTCAACCTGTGGCCGCCGCCACAGAAAGTGCTGAAGCTCATCGGCGTCGATACCGAGGATCTCGGTGCGCCGTGTCACACGTACTTCGAGAACTCCAGGGGCAAGCGTCGCGCTGACGTCCAGCTGCCGGCTGAAGTCGAGGCTGAGTACGGAGGCGGCTTTATCGGCCTGCTGCGCTGGGGTCTTTACCAGCGCATGATCGACGCGATTCCGCCGGGCGTGGTGAAGCTGGATCATCAGCTCACTCACATCGAAGACAAGGGTAACTCCGTTCGGCTCAAGTTCGCCAATGGTCTCAGCCACGACGCGGACGTGCTCATCGGCGCCGATGGCATCAACTCGTTCGTCCGCAAGCACCTGTGGGGTAACAGGCCCATTCGCCATCAGCGTTTGCACCTCGTCGGCGGCTACCTCTTCCTCGACGAAGAGCCGCAGGGAGTTGGCATTCTCGCGCACAATCGAACCACGCAGGTCAGCTACACGCCGATCCGTCATGAGGGGAAATGGGGGTACGAATGGTGGGTGCTGGAAGCATGCGACCCTGACGCGCCCCCGCCGGAGGACCTTATCGGCTTCTGTCGGACCCGCGCAAAGGGCTTTTCGAAGACCGTGCGCGATCTGATCGAGGCCACTCCGCTCGAGCACATGCAGCGGTGGGAAATCCGCGACAGGCCGCCTCTCAAGGCCTGGAGCAAAGGTCGTATCACGTTGGTCGGTGACGCAGCCCACCCGACATCGCCTTATGCGGCCTACGGCGCAGGCATGTCTATCGAAGACGGCTACTTCGTGGCGCGTGAACTGGACGCGGTATCCTTGTCCGATACGGCTGCAGTTCGATCGGCACTCGTCGCGTTCGAAACACGACGAATTCCCCACACCGTACAGATTACCCAAGGTGCCTATTTCACCGGCAAGATCTTCCATCATTGCCCGGCGTTCCTGCGGCCGCTTCGAGACTGGGTGTTCGACAACACGCCATTTCTCCAGAAGATGGTCGGCGATGAAATGCCGGCACATATCCTATCGCAGCTGGCCGAGATCGAAGATTGCGAGCCTTATGTCCCGGTCCACAAGCGAGTGAAGGAGCCCGCGCTATGAGCGGTTTCAAATACGGCGTGTCGCTATACAGCTACACCGATGACCTCGGTACGGTCATGACCCTGGAAGATGCCTTCGATCATGTCGCTGAGACAGGATCCACCGGCATCGAGATCCTCGGCGAAGCCAACATTGCCGGATACCCCGAACCGTCCAGCGCCTGGCTCGACAAGTGGTTCGCCCTGATCGACCAGTACAAGCTCGAGCCAACCAACATGGCTTCGTGGCTCGACACCTGCCTGACGCTTGATCATACGATGAGCGTCGAGGAGGGGGCTGCGCAGGTCGCGCAGGATCTACGGCTTGCAGATCGCCTCGGGTTCAAGTTCATTCGTCCCAAGTTCGGCGTGATCGACGAAGAGTTGACGCCCCATCCCATCTGGGAAGCGACGATCGAACGCAATCTCGATCTCGCGAACAAGCTGAGTATCGTGATCGTCCCGGAAATCCACTCTCCGACCCCGATCAAGCACCCGGTCACGGATGCCTACATCGAGTTCATCGAGCGTACCGGGACCAAGAATTTCGGCATCATGATCGACACCGGGATCTTCCAGGACCGGCCGTTGCCCTATTGGCCCGGCGAGACTCCGGAAATCCGCGCTGCCGCTCTGAGCTTCCTGGACGGCATCAAGGTGCCGGTGGAGCACCTTGCCGACGTGATCCAGTACGTACCCTTCATTCAGGCCAAGTTCCATCATATCGACGAGAACCTGCACGACCACCACATTCCTTGGGAGAAGGTGATCCCGATGCTGAAGAAGCTCGGTTATACGGGCTATCTTTCCAGCGAATATGAAGGCGTGCGCGATCCCTGGGTCGCAATTGAACAGGTGCGCCGCCAGCACTGTCTCATCCGTAAACTCGAACGCGAAGCAGAAGCCGCGCAGGAGAAGCTCGATGCTTGAACGCACCCACATCCAGAGCAGCGGCTTTCGCAATACCGGGGAGCCCGGTGCCTATGACGGTTTTCAGGTCCGTCTGCGCCAGCCAAACTATCGTGGGACGCGTCTCAGCCTGCTGGCAGGCATCGACATCACGGTCGATGGAGAGACTTACCGGTCGGTCGATAACCGGTTCGTCGTTGGGGGTCGCGAATACACGCATGCTGAACTGCTTGCTGCCACCGAAGATCGCTGGGAAGTTGGCACCTACATGACCGTGCTGATCAAGCGACCGGAGGGATTGCAGGCGGGCGTGCACGATGTGTCGAGCGAGATTGCCTTTCGGCATCCCTACTTTCCGCCGCAGTTTCAACCGACGTTCGTGCGGGACAACCGCAAGATCACGATAATTATCTGACCTTCAGAAAGAGTATAGGGGAGAGCGGGACGTGACAGCCATTAGGCAGCCGCAATTTGCGCCGCCGACGCAGAAACGCGCAGGAGCAGGCCAGGGCATCGTCGTGGTGCTGGCAGGATTCCTGCCTATCCTTGCGATTGTTGCCCTGGCGCCGGTCGTACCGCGGATGATCGAGCAGTTTGCATCGGTGCCCGGCGCCACGACGCTCGTGCCATTGGCCGTCACCGCGCCGGGCCTGATGATTGCGCTGTTTTCTCCGCTCATGGGGTGGCTCGCGGACCGGTATGGCCGGCGCCGGCTGTTGCTGGTGTCGACCTTCATCTACGGCATCGTCGGTGTTGCGCCGTATTTTCTGTCTGACCTCACCGCAATCTTTGCATCCCGATTGGCTCTGGGGCTCTGTGAAGCGGCGATCCTGACTGTCACCAATACTCTGATCGGTGACTATTATGCGCAGGATCAGCGCCGGACATGGTTGATGTTCCAGGCCGCGGTCGGCCCCGTGTTCGGCGTTTCGGTCCTGACATTTTCCGGATATCTGGCGGCGATCAGCTGGCACGTGCCCTTCCTGATCTACGCCGTCGCACTGCCGATCTTTTTAGCGATGCTGGCATTCATCTATGAGCCGGACGTCGAGCATGCACGCGGTTCGCATGACAATGGCGCTGCGTTTCCCGTTCGCCACGTCGTGCTTTCCGGTGCTGTGACCCTCGTGTCGGCAAGCCTGTATTATGTCTATATCGTACAGGTTGGATTGGCGTTCGGCGGAATTGGTGTGACGTCGCCAGAAACTGTCGGGATGCTGATCGGCATCGCCAACATCGGCGTGTTCCTCGGCGGCCTGCTTTTCAAGCCCATCTCCGCAAAGTTGCCCTCCTCATGGCAGATTGCCATTTTCCTTTCGCTCATGGGAGCAGGAATGGCCGGAATCGGCCTGGCCCGCAGCGAGCAGGTCATGACGCTGGCTGCTTGTCTGCAACAACTTGGCGCCGGGATCCTGATCCCTGCTCTGGTGCTGTGGGCGATGAACGGGCTTCCGGCGCAGCACCGTGGCCGCGGAATGGGGATCTGGAGCGCGTGCTTCTTCCTCGGACAGTTCACCAGCCCGCTACTGGTTACCGGCGTTGGTGCATTTACAAGCGGAATTGGCGGAGCGTTCTTGGCACTTGGCGTTGCCGCACTGCTCGGCGCACTCGCCGCGCGGGTTTTCGCCCGACCGATCGATGCCTGATCAATAACCGAACAGCAGAACCATTGTGACGAGAGAGAGACGATGGCTGCTTCCGGAATTCAGAGATAGTTTGCTGTGACGACGGCGCTGGCGATGAGAGGATTCTTTGTCAGTGCCGTTGCTCAGGTTTAGGCCGCTGCATAGGAATCCAGCGGTTGCCACTCAGGCAAGTTCATCGTCTATAAGGCAACGTTGGGCGTAAAGCGTCTGACAGGTGTTCGGCTGTGAGACCACCATCGACTTTGATGCTTTCAAATGCAGCCAAATGAAAGACCTGCGCTCGGTGCCCTGGCGCGCGCGGCGTCTCCTGGCCGGCCACAATAGCTCGGTAGCGATCTGAGGCCCCTCCATACGTCGCCACTGCTGTGCCGGGTGCTGGCCGTGCTTCTCGTGCAACGATTCCAACAAGGAATGCACGTGGTGCCTTGATTGTGTCGAAGGCCGAAAACTGGAATGCGTGCCTGTTTCTTAAGAATGGCTTCAATTTCCTTCGACGGGTATCGATCGAATGGGAAAGTGGTGCCGGTATCAATGCAGGCCATCTGACTCACTCTCAGCGTTGAACCTACGACCAAATTCGCATGGTTGGCGTGTTTCTTGGCCCTAACGTCCGTGCCATCCTTGGCTTGGCCTTGGCCCGGTAAGACTCTGTCTAGCAATGGCGTGAACACATGTGAGCTCTCCTAGTTTCCAGATCTTCAGGCCAGCTCTGTCCTTCGCTAAAGGGAAGGAGCAATCTGTCCGCGCAAGTGGGCTCGCCTACTGTAAGCGCGCATTTCGTAGCACGTTGCTTCCGGAGGCGGTGCGGCCATCATAGTTGACGCTGGACGAGACAGGCCACCGCAACGACGTCGGCGGGTCAGTCGTGTCTTTCGAAGTTGAATGGCAGCAGGTCGT
>NZ_FVZE01000014.1 GCF_900168325.1 Novosphingobium mathurense
GATCGGCCGCGAGGTTCAGATTGCACCCGTGACAGTTGCCGTGCCGCAAATGGCTCACGCTAGAACACCGCGCGGATTTCCACGCGCCGTTCGGCTTGGCCGACCATCCCATCGACGTCGGCTTCAGGCTGATCGCCAGGGAAAGCGCCTGAGCGCAAGCCTTGCGCTCAGATGCGACCTTGCCTGCTCGCTTCCGACCTTTCGGTTTCAGCGCCGGGCGCCTGCGAACACGCCGGCAGCCTCGTAGATGCCCTGAAAGGCCGGCGGGAACGCTGATCCGGAGGGGATTTCGATGGGGACTTGCCAGCGGCCGCCGACTTCTGCGGCGTCCGGGCCCATGAAACGGCCTTCGAACGTGGCGGGGCCGGTCAGGCCAGCAGGGGCGGTGAAGTCGCCGGAGAAGGTCGTACTGCCAACCGGATGGACGCCGTTGGCGACCGGGTAGGCCCCAATGGATTGGTATTCCCCGGTCCCGTCACTGGCCGTGAGGTCCATTTGCCCTGACAAACCGTTTGAGGCGAAATCGAAGTTGAGCTGGAGGGTGCCCTTGATGTTGGTCGCCGCGGTCGATTGGCCTCTCACCTGCGCGGAATACCGGGCAGACCCGGCAAGGGGAATCTCGGCTTGCGGGGTGGGAATTCCTGTGACGAACTCCAAGTAAGCGCCTCTCCAGGAAAAATCTCCGACGGCGGTATAGGTCAAGTTTATCCTTACCTTCTTTTCGACTGATACCCAACCTACCCGGGCGCCTTGGGGATCGATCACGTCGAAGTAGCGAAACCCGGGGCTTGGAGTGGCGTCTGTCGTGTTCTCGGCGGTGCGACCGGCAATCTGGCCAGGGATGGCAATCGTGTAGTCCTGTGTCGCAGGATCATAGCCGATCTTCATTTCGTCGGAGCCGTAGGTCTCAATGGTTTGCGTCTGCATCGAACCTTCACCGGTTTGCCTTATTCCTGCGACCATGGAAACGAGCGCAGCGTCGCTGTCCAATGGGTAGAAACCGGCCGGTCCGGACGTATCGAAGGCCGGGCCCGGCGAAGGGGTGTCAGTCGGGGAGGGGGCGCTTGCCACGCCGCCACTGCCACCTCCCCCGCAGGCGGAGATCAAGCCTATAAGCGGAAGGGCCCAGATGGCGCGCTTTGTCCGATCGTGCTGCATGATCAACCTCTCGTTTGAACCGGAGAAGATGATCGCGTCTTGGGCCGAAAGGGAATGATGGCGACCCGATGGTTTGCCGATATTCTCGCGCTGGTTCCGCTTTGGGCCCACGCCATCCGATGTAAGAGACATGGGCTGGGGCGTTCGATGCGAACCGGCCATATCCGGTGTCTCCCCAAGTGGAATTGTACTACGGTAAGCCAGCGCGCAAAGGGGCATACCTGCGTGAGCAAGGGGGCTGGCTCGGTCGATCATGCTAGATGCACTGCTTCTCGCTTCGGCTCTTGCAGACGGGGTGCCTCCATCGGCCCCGGCCTCTGTCGACGAAATCATCGTCACGGGCGAGCGCATCGCCCGGAGCCTGCAGCAGACCGCTTCCAGCGTCGCGGTCGAAACCCGCCGCATGATTGCTGACAAGGCAGCCCCCGATCGCATCGAGCAACTCCTGCAGCAGGCAGTGAACGTCCAGCTGGGCTCCGGCGGGGAAGGACCGGTCATTCGCGGCCAGGATTCGACCGGGGTCGTGCGCGACCTGGCCGCTTTCCTGAGCGGGTCGAGGCCGCGCGCCACGATCCAGGTCGATGGCCGCGCGGCATCCTACTACGAGCTGGCATTCGGCCTGACCCCGCTCTGGGATGTCGAACGGGTGGAGATATTCCGCAGCCCCCAGACCACCACGCAGGGCCGCAATTCCATTGGCGGGGCGATCTTCGTCGAAACGCAGGACCCGCAATTCGAGTGGGACGGCAAGGCCCGGCTGCTTGCCGGAGAGGCCATGACACGACAGGCTTCGGCAGCGGTTTCCGTACCGCTCGTAGCGGACCAGCTTGCCTTGCGCCTGTCTGCCGATCTGCGCCGCAGCCGCACGGCCAGTCGCATCACGAGTCCGGCGGCAGGGATCGATCCCGAGCGGGACGATTCCGATATGGTGCGCGCCAAACTGTTGTTTCGGCCCGCAGCGCTGCCCGGTGCCCGATTGCTCGTCACTTACGCGCATGGCCGTTCGCAGATGCCCCAGATCGAAGGCGTCGAGGAGCCGTTCCGGGCCCGCCGCAATCCCGATGCGGGTTACGGGATCTTCGCGATCAACACCGATTCCCTGACCGGGCGCTTCACTTACGCACCGGGGAATGCATTCGATGTCAGCGCCACGCTGAGCTACGGCGATGCCGATGTGCGCCGCTACGCACCGCCGGGTCTCGGCCGTGCCCGCATCGCGACGCAGGATGTCTCGGTAGAGCCGATCGTGGCCTGGCATTCGCAATCGGGCGCGCGCCTGAGTGCAGGGCTCCATCATACCCGGGTGACGCTCGACCAGACCATCGACATATCGGCCCTGCTGCTGGGCATCGGCACGTTCTCCGACCTGCAGAAAAGCACAGGAGTGTTCGGGGAAGCGCTACTGCCCCTGACCGGCACCCTCTCGCTGACCGCAGGGCTGCGCTATCAGACCGACAGCCAGGTGCGGATCGGCGACTTGCGCGGGGGCCTGCGCACGCTGCAACTCGATTATGACCGCACCTTCAGGGCTTGGCTGCCCAAGGTCTCGCTCGCGTGGGAGGCGGCGTCGGGACTGCGCCTCGGCCTGCAGGTACAGCGCGCCTACAATCCGGGAGGCGTGTCGCTGAATACGCAGAGCGGACGGGCGGAGTTCTTCGAAGCGGAGTACCTGTGGGACTATGAAGCCTTCGTCCGGGCCAGACTGGACGACGGCCGGTTGTCGATCTCCGTCAATGGCTTTGCCTACGACATGATCGATGCCCAAAGGACCCAGACGATCGAGTTCTTTGCCGCCAACGGCCAACTCACGACCGCAGTGCAGGTGAGCAATGCCCCGCGCGCGTGGACGCGGGGGCTTGAGCTGGAAGCGGACTGGCAGCCATCCACGCGCTTCAGCCTGCGCGCAGCTATCGGCCTGCTGGGCACGCGGATTACCCGGACGCAGGTGAAATCGGACCCGATGCTCGGCAAGGAGTTCCAGAGGTCGCCGCATCTCAGTGCCTCTGCGGCCCTTGCCTGGCAGCCGGTACCCCCGCTTAGGCTGACGGCGCAGGTTCGGCATTACAGCGGCTACTTCAGTGACGATATCGAAACGCCGGACCGGCGCGTTTCCGGCTCCACGACTGTCGATGCCAAGGCCGCGTGGACCCTCGGGCGGCTTACGGTCTTCGGCTATGCGCGCAACCTGTTCGATGAATTCCATCTTACTTACAGGTTCTCGGTCATCTCCGGACTGGCGACCGCAGGCGACCCGCGCGAACTGGGGCTGGGCATGGAGCTCAGCTTCTGATCCGGCATAAGAAAGGCATCGGGACCGGCGCCGCGCGCCTGCCAGTAGCGGGTCAGACCGATGCCCTCGCACAACGGGGCAAAGCGGGGGTCGGCGCGCATCGCCATCGTCGCCGGGGTGAACAGGTTCATCGTGCGCCGCCAGCGATCGTCAGGTGAGATCATCTGGTTCTGCGCGGGCCAGATGGAGCCGACGAGAGGTCCCTTGCGCAAGAGGAAACCCTGCGCGACGGCAAAGGCCGCATCAAGGTCACCCAGGGCCGACAGAAACATGACGGCCTGAACCGCGAAACCGGGCCTGGCTTCATCTGCCAGGGCGCGGCGCACTTGCGCCAAATTGCCTGCGGTGGGCGCTTCGAGTGCGGTAAGCGCGACCTGCCAGCGCTCTTCGAGTTGGCTCGTGAACATGGCCGGGCGCAGGCTCCTGTCCTTGAGCAGGGTGAGCGCGGCCTGCGTTCGTCCGGTAAATGCAAAGATGTAGAGGCGCGCGCTCCAGATCGCCGGGTACTTCGGCCAAAGTTGCATGGCGCGATCGATGGTCAGGTCGGCTTCGGCGATATCGCCGAATATCCAGTACTTGAGAGCCTTGCGGAACTGGTGCGGGGGCGAGAGCGGTTCCTTCGCGATCGCGCGTTCGTTCAGATCCCACGAGGCCCGCGCATGCCCGACAGATTGCAGCAATGTGACGAGATGGAGCAGCACATTGGGATTGTCCGGGGCGACTTCCAGTACGCGGCGCATGCGGTCTTCGGCCGCTTCCCAGTCACCAAGGTAAGGGCGCAGGGTGGCGAGCGCGGCGAGGGCATTGCCTTCATTCGCATCGAGCGCCAATGCGCGCCGTGCCGCCTCTTCGCACCCGGTGACGGCAGCGGAAACCCTGTCGGGCGGGGCTCCTTCCGCGACATTGCGCCAGGCCATGGCAAGCAGGCCCCAGGCCTTGGCATTGCCCGGCTCGATCTTTACGGCCTCGCGCAGCACTTCGACGCCGCGCTCATCCTGATCGGGCCAGAGTTCGCGCAGGATGCGGCGTCCTTCGGCGATTTGCCGGGCCGCGGACCGGTTGCCGCTGCCTTCGGCCATCCACCATGTCGATCCGCTTGCCGCGGCAAGGACCGTCAACCCACCGGCTAGCCATGTGCGCCGGTCCAGTCCCGGCCTGACGTCAACATCGCCAGGCGATGCTTCCACCGCGGGCTGCACCGGGACGCTTTCGATCTCGCCGACAAGGCGAAAGCCGATGCGGGGAATTGTCTCGACCACGAACCCGGCGCCGGTCTCACGGGCAATGCGCCGCAGTTCGCCGATGACGCGATTGACGGCATCGTCGCCGACAATTCTTCCGGCCCAGCAGACCTCAAGCAGATCCGCCCGGCTGAGAACCGCGCCTCTCACATCGGCCAGCGCCATGAGCACCTGCATGACCCGCGGCTCTGCGGTGAGAGTGGCAAGCGGTCCCTCCACGGTACGCAGGGAAGGGCGCACGAGGGCGCGGCCCAGACGAAAATCCTCGCGATGGGCAAGCTGCATGGAACCCGGCGGCCTCGGCTCGGCCGCGATTGGTTCGTTCATCGGCAAACCATCGGCCAAATATCATGCCCCCGTCATTCACTTCGGCCTGACTTGATAGCACCTTGGGGGCATTTCAGGGAAGCGGCAGGAATTACCCATGACGCATGAGGCCGCGGCATTTTGCCAACCGATCGACCACGACGCACACGCGCCGGTTGCCGGTTTCGCCAGACGTTCGGGCGAGGACTTCGGTATCGACGCGTGCGGGAAGAATGGGGCGGGCTGGCGCAGCGGCGGTCACTGAAAGTGGAGAGCGGAAGAATGAGACAGGTACCGCTTGCATTCGCCTTGGCACTCTCGACCGCATGCACTGCGCTTGCCGGATGTGGCGGGAGCAGCGGCGGCGTCTCTTCCACGCCCACGCCATCTCCTTCCCCGACGCCAGCACCCCCTCCGGCACCGGTCATCATGCCCGAGCATATCGGCCTCGTCAGTAGCGAACCCTTCAGCGTCTTGGGGTTGGGCCACGAGTTCAGGCCGGAAGACGCGGTCGAGACGCAGCCGGCCTCGCAGGCCCAGCAAGTTGAAATCAGCTACAACGCCGCGGACGAGACGTACCTGATTGGGCTTCCGGGCTTCGAAGCGGGCGCGCTGAACACACTGAGCTACGACGGCACAGGCGGCCAGGTCGCCACGTCGACGTGGAACAGCATCGAACCGTCCGGGGGAGGCTCGCAAAGTGTGCGAGTATCCCTGCAAGTGCCAGGCAGCGGCTTTTCACCATGGACCTATACCAGTCTTGGATCCTGGTACGATGAAGCGGAAGATGACGAAGGCCGTATCGTCCGACGCGAAGGTGTGTTCGCTTATGGTATTCCTACCAGTCCCTTGGACATGCCGCTTAGCGGAACCGCTAGTTATGGCGGGGACGTGATCGGCCGGACGGCGGACGGAAACTACGTCGGCGGCACGGCGGCGCTCGATTTCGATTTTGGCAGCGGTACGCTGACCGGCTCGATGCATCCGCTTCTTTCGGACGGTTGGGACCTGTCCATCGATCTTGGAACCTATGCCTTCAAGGACACCAGCTTTGCCAAAGGCAGCACGACGTTCTCGGGCAGCTTCGACGTCCCGGGCCTGCCGGGCGAGCCGTCATGGTTCGAAGGGGCATTCAACGGGCCTCAGGCGGCCGAAGTGATGGCGCGCTGGCAGGCCCCGTATCTCCTCGAAGGCAAACAGGGCGCGATGTTCGGCATCATGATCGGAGAAAAGTGATGCGGCCGCTGCCCTGTGCCGCCACGCGACCGAGACAGGAGGAGGCAGGTGCTTCGTTGCGGCAGGGCCTTGGGTGAGCTTGCGATCGCCGGGCTTGCCCTGGCTCTGGCAATGCTGCCTGTGCCTGCAAGGGCGCAAACCGCGCAAGATCGCGGCGGCAGCGACCAGTCCGCCCGGCTGAGTGCCGCGGAATTGCTGGCCTTTGCGAACCGGGCGCTCGAGCAAGGCAGGACAGACGTGGCAGAGACCGCATTGCGGGCGCTGACCGCCGATCCCTCTGTCAATGTGCGCAGCGAAGCCCGCTTTCGATTGGCCATGCTTTGTGTCCGTCAGCGCCGTTATACGCAGGCGGCCTTGTTGCTTCGGCAGATTCTCGACGAGCAGCCCGGAGCCCAGCGGGTACGCCTCGAACTGGCCCGTGTGCTGGACCTTATAGGCGACGAAGCCGGAGCGCGGCGGGCCCTGCGCGAAGTGCAGGCCGGCGACCTGCCTCCCGAAGTCGCCCGTTTCGTGGACCGCTATTCCGCGGCGCTCCGCGCGCAGAAGCCGGTTGGCGCAAGTCTCGACCTCGCGCTTGCCCCGGACAGCAACATCAATCGTGCCACCCGGTCATCCACGCTGGGCACCGTCATCGGGGATTTCGTCCTCGACGAGGATGCGCGTCAGCGTTCCGGCCTCGGGCTGGCCTTGCGCGGTCAGGCCTATGCCCGCTTGCGGCTCAGCTCCAAGGTCAACGTGCTCGGGAAGATTTCCGGTTCTGCCGATCTCTACCGGTCCGGCGATTTCAACGACATTGCCGTGGCGGCAACGGTCGGACCCGAACTGCGGCTCGGTGCGGACCGTCTTGCGCTGGAGGGTGGGGGGCTCCTGCGGTTCTATGGCGGGCAACCCTATTCGCGCGCGGCAACAGCCGGATTGACCTACCTGCATCCCCTGGGCCGCAAGGCGCAGCTGCGCGCCGTGGCAAGCGTTGCCTTCATCGACAATCGCCGCAGTGCCCTGCTCGATGGCGAGAGCTATTCGACCTCGGTGAGCTACGAGCGCGCCCTGTCGAACCGGTCGGGCGCGGGCCTGACCGTTGGCATCGACCGTCAGGCCACGCGCGATCCGGGCTATGCGACATGGGGCTGGCGAACCTCGGTCTTTGCCTATCACGAACTGGGATCGGTCACTCTCGTGGCGACGCTGGGAACAGGCGGACTGAAGGCGGATCGCAGGATCCTGCTCTATCCAGCCAGGCGTTCGGACCGCAGCTACCGTGCCAGCCTTGGCGCGACCTTCCGATCCCTGCGCATCGCCAGCTTCGCACCGTTCGTCAGGGCCACCTGGGAACGCAATCGCAGCAGCGTGGAAGTCTACGATTATCGCAGGGTCCGCACCGAATTTGGCTTTACGCGATCGTTCTGAAGGGTCGCCAAGCGCCGATCGATCAGGCTGCAGGATATCAACAGCTGGCACGTTCGAATTTCCGGTAGGGCAGACCGTCGCTTCATATGGACAATTTGCGCTCGTTTGATAGCTGCAGACTTCGGGAATAGGCGGATCGATTTCCCGGCGCAGCAAACAAGCTGTTTGCTCTGCCGCTTCCGTCGATGGGGCGGGACGCAACGCTTACTGCCTTGTCGGCATCGAACGTAGTGATCATGCGTTCACTACCCTGCTGGCCGTTATGTTCGAATGTCGGTCTCGCCAGACAGTCCTGTAGTGATCTGCGATCGTATTCGGAGACGATCTGGCGTTTGCCCAACAGCACCAGTGCAGCGCCTTTTCCATCGCATGTCAGGATTCTTCTTCGAAGCCCTGCAATGCAAATGGATTGAGGAACTGGCGCCCCCACAGAAATTCCTGGTCGACCTGGGGTAGGGCGGCCTCGTTGCAGATATCCATCCACTTCGCGCGGATGGTTTTGATCTGCTTTTTAATGATCGCGCGGGCCTGCGCTTCGGTGAGCAGGAAGTTCTTCGAGGTTTTGATGCAGGCGTTCACTTGGCTAAGCCGCACATCGCTATGGATAAGCATGGCTTGCGTTGCCTCGCCACCCGTGCGTCCTTGCGGACAAATGTCATAGGCTGGTGTCAGCGTCAGCGCCTTGCCATCCCAGAACGCCGCATGGTTGCGGGCATGATCATCCGTGTTGCCCGACAGGATGTTGAACACGATCCGCCCGAACATCTCTTCGAGCGTTTCCTTCGGATCGGTGAAGCGGTGGCGGATCAGTTCCGCCAGTTCCTCGTAACTCGCATAGCGGGCTTCGGTCTCGTCGAGGCCCAGCATCGTCAAGGCCGAGACGATCGCTTTTCGCGCCCAGCTATTTGCGGCTGGCGCTCGGTCAAATCGTTCAACGAGCAGCACGTCCTTGCCGAGGCCTCTGGTGAGTTCAACCGGAGCCACGTCGAGCCCGACTTCCTTCGCCATACGCATGGCGATGAATTCTGCTTTGACGACATTGTACAGGTCGTTGCTCGCCGAGAACTTCGCAATGAACTTGCGGCCCTGATCATCGATCAACGCCTTGGGGCGGGCACCACCCAGCGATGTTCCATGCTGCAAAGCCAGATCGAGTTCCGGTGAAAGCGGCAATCCCTGGTCAACGCGTTCGGCGGCGGCGGCGAGTTCGTCCAGAGATGCATTCTTGCGTTGGCGCGGCCGGTAGTCGGTGGCCGATGCCTGAAAATCGAGCGCACCAATCCGGTCCGATCCCGATTCCATCAGGTGCGTAAGCTCATCCAGATCGATCAGATCCGTTTCGTCCGCCTTTGCACCCGTCACGCGGTTGATGATCACCCTGCGGCCCCAGGCATCAGGCGAGCCATCGCGGATGCAGCTTGGCATTTGCATGCGTGCGGACGGCTCGATCAGGCCTGCGCGCAGCGGCAGCTCCGGATCATAGATCGGGATCGCATCATCGCGTTCCAGGTAGCTGCGGCCATAGTTGAAGCCGAAACGTCCATCACGCTGGCGGCTGAGCAAGCCCGCCACCACCGGCTTGCGCGCGCCCGGCAACCAGATCCAGACATAGGCTTCGTCGTAAGGGCGTTCAGAAGTCATCCTTCACCACGGTCTTTTTCTGGCGCACGGATTTAGGCATCAAGCGTAGCTTGTTTGCCTGCTCGGCTACGCGGTAGGCGAGCCGGCCGCGATCCTCTTCGAACAAGGGCACGCCAACCACGCTGGCCGCTTCGAACACAATACCGATCGTGCAGCGTGGATCGCCATGTTCGATCCGCTGGATCATGTCGCGGGACACGCCAACTCTGTCGGCGAGCTCCTGCACGCTCCACTGGCGTTCCAGGCGGTTGGTGCGGATCAATTGGCCGAGCAGGGTGACGGCCTCGCGCCCGTAGCGCGATAGCGTCCATTTTGCTGGCGATTTTTCCCGCTTTGGCATGTCTCACCTTCCTTCTAGGATTATACCTTGAATCAGGATGAGACTCAATATTACGTCTTATAAATAAGTCATAATGTGCTTTATGACGTTAATATAAGTCAAATCTGATTTGGAAAAATTCATCCTCCGAAGGTGCGCGGACTGATGGCAGATCGCAGGGTCCGCACCGAATTTGGCTTTACGCGATCGTTCTGAAGGGTCGCCAAGAGCCGATCGATCAGGCCGCAGGATATCAACAGCTGGCACGTTCGAATTTCCGGTAGGGCAGGCCGTCTACTTATGGCCCTGGGAGCTTCGATCGCCTGAGAATGCGCAATACGCTGTTCCGACCGGCGCGCATGAAGGGATAGCTGACCCGTGCGACCATTTTGGAACGAAACAGAGCGCCGTTCAGCTTGTTGAACCAGGATTGCCCGTCGCTCAAGAGGGCCATGACGTTGAGCGCGTCCGCGCCGTGATAGAAGGATCCGGAATAGTGGAAGACCATTCCTTCGTTGAGATCCATGCCCATGTTCCGGACGCGGGCGACTTCCGGTCCACCTTCGCGCGCATCGATCAAACGAACCGGGCCCACCGTTTCGCGCAGACGCATGAATTTCACGTATGATGAACAGAAGGGACACTCCCCATCATAGATGAGATAGGTGTCACCAGGGGCGACGCCGGTCCCGGCATCCGCTTCCGAGGCGGGGTTCTTGATCATCGCGTGCTCGCTTCGCCAAGGCCCATCTCGGCCTTTGGGCGCTCTGGCATCCATTTCATGTAAGTCAGCGCCGCTGACCAGGGAATGAACACCAGATAGAGGGCAGTCCACTGCCAGAATGGCGCCTTGAGCATCAGATAGATGCCGATGTGCATGGCCATCCCTATGGGTACATATAGCCATTTCAGCTTCGGAAAGATGAGCGAAAGGAAAAACGTGCTCTGGAAGATGAGCACGGCCCATTGCCCGATGACGCAAAGCCAATGGAACTGACTGAGCCAGACGCCGAGGAGTGAATTCCAGCGCAGGCCGTCCATCGCGAGATAATACTGAAGCGTGAAGCCATTCGGCCAGTCGACGCCGCCAATGGACAGCTTGGAATATGATGCCGACAGGTACATCAGGCCAAAGAGCCATTGGACGATCAGTATCGGCCATTTTGCTTCCCTGCTCGAACTTGTCACTTGCTCCCGGAAGGTGGTGCGCCCGGAACTCCGCCGCAACCACGCATCGAGCGACAGGACAGCTCCGGCAGGTGACAATGCCAGGACGCCCAGCGCGATCATCATTGCCGCTTCGGGATGGTGTATGTCTCCATGCGAGAGCGCCCAGAGCTGCACGAGGATAACGCCTGCCGCGAAGAGGAACAGGGTGACCCGCGTCCAGAGACCCACCAGCGCGGCAAGACCGACTGCGATTGCTGCAATGTGGATGGTCTGGATTTCCGAGATCGTGAAGGTATGTCCGCCCAGGATCGCAAGGATGGGTCTGAAGAAGGGCAGGGGGCGATAGAATGAATCCGGCAGTTCGCTGATCTCGCGCAAACTCGCGAGGCCATAGCGACTGTCGAACACCATCAATGCCAACTGCGTGCCGACGGCAATCACGCGAAGGATCGCAAGGTCGAGCAAAGGCGCTTCCGGGAACCAGTACCGGTCCCACTTCTGTGTGAGAGAAAGCGTCGTCATTTCAGGGCCTCCTCAACCTCGGCCCGTGAGATGGCGGCGATAACCTGCCTTTGCGCCTTCCGCGGTCCATTCCTGGTGATGATCAACGGATAATCTTCGACTTGTAGCTCGGTAAAAGTGGGATAGCGCTCGACGACCATTTCCAGGATCGGCCTGATCCTGTCCAATTTCCTGTCCCGCAGAGGACGGGCAAAACGTCGCTCGTACCTCCAGAAATCGATTTTCAGATCCCTGGAGGGATCGATGTACTGCCGGTCACCGTTCGGCGTGACTGCGTAAATGCGATGTTCGATATTAATGCGCTCACCGTCGAAATGCGCTGTCGCATACATGGGATACCACATGAACGGGAAGAAGCGGTTCGCATGGCCGAATGATGCTACCAACTGAGCGCCAAGCACCAGAATGATAATCAGAGAAAGCAAACGGAAGCGATATAACTCGATCTGAAGTCGCATAGCTTTCACCTTCCGCGTTCGCGTCCTGCCTGCTTTCAACTCATGACTGACTTCAAAAAACTCACCGTACCGTCCGGGATGCTTCAGCCGTAATTGGTCTTCGCGCCGGTTGGGACCGACACAGTCACGGTTCCAGCGGCGCGGAAATCTTGCCTATCTGCGCTTCTTTCCGGATCGCGGCACATCCCTGAAGGTTCACGCGGTGCTGCCAGCGGTAGACGTAGAAGCCGGGAATTCGCGGCTGCCCCAACCGGGTCCTGGCACTGATGAACTCTGCTATCGGCGCATCGAGGAACCCGTATTGCAGCCAGCGCCGCGCCGGTACCAGCAGTACGCCGCGATCGATGCATGAGAAGACCTTCTCCAGATCCTTCACGTTCTCGATGACGGGACGGCCGTTGCGTTTGTCGATCGTGAACCCGTTTCGTCTGAATGTGGCCGTGTCCGGGGGAAGATACATGCCGAAGTTCGGGGTTTGCAGGTAAAGCGTCGTGCGCAGTTCATCCACGCCGATCAGGACCGCGCCTTCGTTCAGGTCCCGGCGGATTGCCTCCAGTCCGCGGTCCCATTCCGGATCGGGCGGGTTCCGGAAGATCCCGCCGGGCGCGCGGGCAAATGCGAGCAGACCTTTGGCTATGAGCTTCGGGCTGTCGACGAGCTTCGTGTTAACGGCGATCACCGAGGCGGCGCAAAGAACGAGTATAACGGGCACCAGCAGCCTGCGCGCCCGCTCTCCCACCGGAATGGCCGTCGTCCGTTCGAAGGTCTCCAGACATTGCACGACTGCGGATTTCAGCCAGGGCGCGGCCGCGGCAAGCGCAATGCCCCAGAAGGCGAGGAAGAAGGTGAAGGCATAGGAGATATAGCGGTCTGCCTTCATGCCTCCGAACGAATGGACCAAAAGGGGGACCAGCCAGAGGGCAAGGCAATAGGTGGTGAGGCGCGGGTATCGTGCCATGGCCGGCAAGGCGGCCAGGGGCATGAGGTACCAGAACAGGCGATAGTCGCGGCTGAGGAGCACGTGGTAGAACAGGTAGTCGAACCTGTGCTTTTCCGCCCATGGCTCTGCTTCGAGGAGCCGGGGGAGCCCCAGATAGACGACCACGGCTGCTGCTGCTGCTGCCAGCAGGACGAGGACGACGGCAAGCCAGCGCATCTTCGCATCGGTCAGCAGGGACCGCGTCTGCGGGCGCGTGGCGAGGAACAGGACGACGAAGATGCCGATGGCGCCGGTCGCCACGATGGTCGTGATCTGCAACTGAGCGGCCAGCCCCAGACAGGCCAGCGCGAGGACCGGGAGCCAGATCCGTTTTCGCGAAGGATGGAGCAGGTATTCATATACAATCGCCGCGGCCACCAGCACCAGCAGGGCCTGCAGGGAATAGAAGCGCGCGAAGTCCGATGTCCGGATCATCAGTTCCGTGCCGCAGACGAGAAGTGCGCCGATCCAGCCTGCGGTCAGGTCAGCCGACCTGCCGATCCAGAGGAAGATCACCGGCACCATCAGCGCGCCGGCGACGATGGCCGGAAGGCGTGCCAGAAATACGCTCACATGTCCGAAGGAACGGAAGCTTTCGCCCGCCAGCACGGTGTAGACCCAGCCTCGTGTGTAACTGCCGTCGCCAAGGCTGAAGCTGCCGTCATCCGCCCAGGATGTCGCAGTCAGGATGTGGAAGATCTCGTCCGGATGGAGCGGGATGATCCGGCTGCACGTCAGGCGGATCGCAAGGGCTGCGAGAAACAGCGCCATGGCCCAGAGGTACACCGGATCGAACCGGTGCGATGTGGTCTGGGGCGGTGGGGCGGTTTGCATGGTCTGCCCTCCTAGGGTCGCGCCGCGGAGAGGATCCGGGTCATCTCGACAAGCGCCGTCCTGCCCTTCTTCGTGACCGCCTGAACAGCGATGCTGAAGCCGTAGGAACAGACGAAGGCGGTTGCGAGCAGCGGAACGGTCGAAAGATGCACGCGCGCAAGCAAGACCAGCGACCAGGCGAGCAGACCGCCGACCAGCGTTGGCAGGATCGCGGCATAGAGATCGCGCGCCGACACCGCTGTGCCGCGGGTGCACCAGTAATAGAGGACCGGGACAGTCACGGCCTGGCTTAGGAAATAGGCCTTCGCCACGCCCACGGGGCCCCATGGCAGGCCGATCACGAAGGCGGCAATGGTCACCGGGGTCGAATAGAGGCCCCACTGGAACATTTCCCTGGTCCGGCCGGAGCTGATGAACAGCCACCCGGTCGCATTGGAGACCGGCTGTGTCACCGCCGCCAGGCTCAGCCAGAAGAAGATCGGGCTCGCGTCGGTCCAGCGCGCCCCGAAGAGCAGCGGAATGACCACGTCGCTGCACATGGCAACCGCCATGATGCCCGGGACCGAGACGATGGAGAGCGTCTGGATCGCTAGCAGGAACATGCGGCGGTAGCGGGCGGGTTCGTCCTGCACGCGCGCAAGGGCCGGCAGCATGACCCGGGCGAGCGGGGAGTTCACCTTTTCGAGCGGGAACATCATCAGCTTGTAGCTGCGGTCATAGAGGCCGAGCGCGGACGAGCCCCACATCTTGGCGATCAGGATGTTGTCGATGTTCTTCCGGATGAAGTTCAGGAAGTTGAAGCCGGTCAGGTTCGCCCCGAACTTGACCATGTTGCGCGCGCTGCCCCACACGATCCGGCGCGAAGGGCGCCAGCGGTCGATGCGCCAGACGAGCGCGGCATTGACGATGGTGCCGCAGAATGCGCCGAGCCAGAGCGCCCAGAAATTGCGCAGCCAGAGCGCAAACCCCACGGTGAACAGCAGCGCGGCCGCCGCCGTCGTTACATCCACGAAGCTGAGCGCGCGAAAGCGCATGGCGCGGTTGAGCAATGCGGTGTGCTGGAGGGTCGTGCCGGTGAGCAGGACGGTCAGCGCGCTGGCTGCGGTCACCATTGCCGGCCGCGGATCGCCATAGAACAGCCCCACCAGCGGAGAGATGGCAAGGAAGATCAGGGCGATCGCTGCCGAAGCGGCAAGGTTGTAGAAGAACAGGGCATTGGTCTGCTCCTCAGTGATCGTGCGGGCCTGTACGACTGCCTGGTTCAGACCCAGATTCTGGAAGATCAGGATGAAACCCGTGATCGGCGTGGTCATCGCGATCACGCCGAACTCGGACGGTGCGAGCAGCCGGGCCACCACGATGACCGACGCCATCGACAAGAGCACCTTGAGCCCTTGCGCAATGCCCGAATAGGCAGCGCCGCGCGCCGCAACTTTCCGGAGCTGGCGCTTCCCGTCCTTTGGCGGGCTTTCCCGGACCGAGGCGTCGTTGCTCTCAGACACGATGTCCATTGGCATCCTTCGAATTGCCAGGTCCAATGATCAGACCGCCCAAGTTTGCCTCCGTTTCATGACACGATCACGGCTCGGATCGGGCCAGATCGACATATAGCTGACGCAATCGCTCACCCTGAGTGACTTCATTGAACTCGGCCATAACCGTCTGGCGGGCCGAAGTTCCCAGACGGTGTCGCAATTGCGCATCGGCGACCAGACGCTCCATCGCGGCAGCAATTCCGGCCGGATCGTTCTCATCGGCCAGAAGGCCGCTCACGCCATCTTCAATCAGTTCGGGAATGCCGCTGTGCCGTGTCGATATGACCGGCTTGCCCAAGGCCATGGCTTCCATGAGGACGACGGGAATGCCTTCCATGTCGCCATCCTCCGCGGTCCGCGACGGCAGGACGAAGACGTCCGCAGCACCAATGGCGGCGAGGGAGCTTTCGTGGCCCAGCGCCCCGAGAAAGACCGCCATGTCTTCCAGATCATCGGCCTTGGCTTGCGCCTTCAGGCTTTCCAGCAGCGGCCCTTCGCCCACCAGCACGAAAGATATCGCCAGTTCCGGACGGCGCCGGCGCAGCATCGCCAGAGCCCGCAGCGCCACATTGTGGCCTTTCTTCGGCACCATGCGGCCGACCATGCAGAACTCGACTTTCGCCGGATCGGGCCTGGCGATCCCGATGCCCTCGATGGTATTTGGGTTGATCCCCATGTGGTGGACGTGAACCCTTGCGGGATCGGCTCCTGCAGCTTTCAGCCGTTCGGCCCAGATCGAATTGACCGTCAGCATCAGGTCTCCGCGCTCGATCAGCGGCGCATAGTAGCGGCTGAGGGGCTGATAGGCCTGCTTGCTGACGTCGTAGCCGTGAAAGGTGGTGACAAGCCTTGTCTGCCAGCGGCCCAGTCGCAAGATCATGGCCGCAATGCGCCCCACATTGCCGAAGTGGCAATGCACGATCCGGGCCGATTCCAGCGTCCTGGCCAATCGCATGGCAAACAGCAGCGTGCCAAGCGCCGCGTGTTTCCCTTCCTCGCGCGACTGCAGAAGTGCCCGCAGTGCCAGGCGAAAGGAACCCGGCTTGCGCAACAGCCCTTGCAGCACTGCGCCGAGCCGCGCCCTGTTTGTGCGTGGAACGTCGAGGTAGGTCACGCGCGGTCGGATCTGCGGATCCAGCTCCTCGAGCGGGAAGTCCGCTGAATCTGGTCCTTCGAGGGCGACGACATGGACATCGGCGCCCGCGCGAAGGTGATCGATGATCTCATTCGTGACGAAAGTCTGCGATCGGACCGGAAAGCGCCGAACCAGATAGACGACCTTCAGGCCCAAGGCATCGTGATCGACGGCCGCTCGCCCGGCGCTTGCGCCGGCGATCAACGGGCGTGCTTCATCCGATGCAGGCTCGCAGACAGCCAGTGAAGGGGCGCCCCGGTTGGATTGCATCAGGCGCGGCGGGCTTCGCCACCCAGAGTGATGAGCAGCACCTCCCAGCATCCTGCAAGCCAAAGCGTTACAAGCAGCATCGAAAGCCGGGCCCGCATCGGCAGGCCGCATCGCTCGCCAGCCAGGGTCTTGAAGCGGCGCATGGTGTCGATCGTCAGTCCCGCCCACCAATGTACGGGATTGCGGCGGTTCCGCTTCATCATCATGCGACCGCCGATGACCCGTCGGGCCTTGGAACACAATTCCGGTACGGTAGCCCGGGCCGGATGAAGGACCAGCGCTTCGGGGGCGAAGACGACCGGATAACCCGCGGCCTGCAGGCGGCGTGTGAGATCGAAGTCGCCGCCGGATTTAAGGTCGCTCCTGAAACCGCCGACCGCCTGAACGACGGCCCTGCGGCAAAACCAGTTGGCGGTGCAGGCTGCGCCGCGCGCAACGTTTCGCTCCTGCTTGAAGGCGAAGATCCGCTCATAGGCTTCGCAGACGGGAGACGACGTGGCCATATTCTCCGAGAAGAGTTCGATCCGGCCAGCTACGACGGCATCTTCCGGATGGCGATCGAGGGCCTCGAGCCCTTTTGCCAGCCAATCCGCGTCCACGGTACAGTCAGAGTCGGTAAATGCGACATATTCACCCGTGGCTGCGCCCAGACCCAGATTCCGCGCTGCGTAGGAACTTGGCCGAGGTTCGACCAGGACATTCACACCGGTATCGCGAGCGACCTTCGGCGTTGCATCGGTCGAGCCATTGTCGACAATGATGATTTCGTAGTCGCTGTCCGGCAAGGTCTGCTGCTGCAGCGACCGGATGCAGCGCTCGATATCCGATGGTCGGTTCCAGACGGGAACGATTACGCTGATGCGCGGAGCTGGAGCGTGAGCCGCTTCGTGGCTGGCAGGTTCCATTTTCGGCACGGGATGATCCAGCTGTGCGTCGTCAATCATTCAAACCCCCTGGTAGACAGCGTTTCTATGCAAGTATCTACTCTTCCATAACGAAGCGTCTGCTGATGGGGCGGGCGACCTCAACTAAACCTAAATCCGTCCTCAAGCCTAGATCACGTCAGTGAGTGAAAGGAATCGCAATTTATGAATTATTGTGCCCAGAATTTACTGGGCGATCTGAGATTAGAGGCGATATTCTGACAGACCGTATCGCATATTTACATCAAATCGATGATGGTAAGATATTGAAGTTATATATATCGAAAGATTTTAATCGCCTGAACCGGCTCAGTAAATCACTCGAAATGGGTATGATCCCTATGCCCAGCGGCCGAACGGCAAGCGCGTGCTGCCTGCCCTTATAGTTTGCTCACCACTTTCGCCGCGGCGTTGGCCTCGACGCTGAGCGCCTGCGCGTAGCGGGCCGGTTGCTGCGGGCTTTTCCACCGCAGGGCCTGCATGATCCCGGCGAGGTCCTGCCCGCTGGCAAAGAGGTCCTGCGTCAGGCCGACGCGGGTGGAGTGGGCTGTCAGCGACTTGCGCCAGTGATCGTAGTCGGCATCGGATATCTCGCCCAGCAGGCCAGCCTCGCGCGCAGCGTCGAGCAGGGCGCGATAGACGAGCGTGACGGATTGCGCTGTCATTCCTGCGCCTGTGGTCCAGATGTCGGCGCCGGTCCTGTCGCGGCTGCGGTGAAAGCGGCGGAAGACCGGGCCTTCGCTGTAGCCCGACGCCGTGCGCCAGTCAGCGAGGGCCGCCATCGTGCGCGGCGAAAGATACGCGTATGTGCCTGCGCCTTCCTGGTCCGACTTGGATCGTGTCACGAAAAGCCTGCCGGCCCCGCCGGAGCCGTTCTCGATGTGGAGCCAGTGGACGGCAACGATCTCGGAGCGCCGCAGTCCGGTATCGAAAGCAAGGCTGAGCAAGGCGCGGTCGCGCTTGCCCTGGAGCGTTTCGGGCGCGGCGGCAAGCATGGCTTCGACGCAGACGCCCATGGGACCGGCGGCAGCCAGAGGATCGGCCACATCACCCTTGAACCGCAGTCCACGCGCCTGCTTCTGACGAACACCCAGCGCACGCCGCTGCGCCTTGAGCTCGAGCCGCACCAGTTCTGCCCGCGTCGGGTCTGGCAAGTCAGCCAGCCCATGTGCCCGGGCAATCGAACTGACGTAGCGCGCCAACGTCGCCGCCTTCTTGCCCGCCGCCGCCTGATCGCGAAGAAACCGCGCAATCGCCTCAGGCGCCGCTGGCAATGTCGCGGCGTCATTTGCTGCGGCCCATTCGGCAAAGACTTTCAGGTCCGCCCGAAGCGCCCGCCAGGAATTCACACTCATCGCCCGCCGCGCCGCGTCGAGAACGTCGTCCCGGACGGATGGAACAGGCTGATCGGATGAGGAAATGAGCTCGGACATATGGGCTGCAAACCTGCCCGTCCCGGCCGCAAAACGCAATCCCACTAATGATACTATGCATTATCGATAGTACGAAAGTTAGTGAATTCTCGTTGTGCAAAGCCTCAATCAAATACAGTCACTGGCCCTACTCCGCGACGGCATTGACATTCTCGCTTACGCGCGCAGTCTTTGCGAGGAGGTGCGTCATGAACAGTGCTCAAATCTGGGATGTCGACCGGATCGTCGCGGTGAGAATATTGGCTGCAATAGGCGTCGAGGCGTCAAAGGAGAATGTCGAGGCCATCGCTCCTCATGCTGCCGCACATCGACTAGATTCTGCTTATTGGGCTGCGAAGCGCGTGCAAATTGCCAACTTGGAGCGACTGGCTGAACAGCTTCGATCCGATTACCGGGCCCATGAAACGGCTTGGTATGATGGTTTCCAAGAAGCTGAGGCTTGCGTCGCGACGACCACGGCGGATGAAGCACTTGGGGTTGCTACCACAACACCTCAGACGGTTGCCGAAATCGTAAGGTCTCAGATTAGACGCGCAAAAGTGAAAAAAGCCCTATATCTTGAGCGTTCTTGAGTGCATCTAACTTTTTCTACAATCGTCCATCAACCAAGATTGTACTTTTCCCGCCCCTGCAATTTTATCTAATCGAAAAATTGATCATCGAGCATGCTGATTGATAGACGCGGGGGAGGTCGCTCCGTTGGAGCACGGACAACATCAATCAGTCTCAACTAGGTCTCTTCACCTTCAGGTCTTCGATCACGCGCGCGACAATGACCATATGTTCTGCCCAAGAGGGGTTGTGCCATTTTGGCAAACGTTGGAGTTGCGCACGAAAATCCAAGCCCTGCACCGCGTAGTCCAACACGGCGGTTCGCCAGCTTGGTCCGTCCAGCGGGTCGAGAAACCTCGGAATCTCGCCACCGACTTCGCGAAGTGCATCGAGATCACTGCACAGCGCGGGCGTACCGACTGACAGCGCCTCGGCCAACGGCATGCCGTAGCCTTCCGCGAATGAGGGCATGACGAGCGTCCGTGCGCCCCTCAGCAGGGCGGAGAGTCGGGCGTCCGGACAGTTGTTGATCTCCTCGACGTGGCATTTCAGCGCGGGGCAACGCTCTAGGAGATCCACGACTTGTTCGTTTTCCCATCCCCTGCGGCCGACGATGACGAGGCGCGGCACTTCGCTTGCCGGCATTGTCTCGGCGAGGTGGCGCCAGAGGTGCAGCAGGAGCAGGTGGTTCTTGCGCGGCTCGATCGTGCCCAGGCACAGGAAATAGGGGCGCCCGTCCGGGGATGGTTCAGGCGCCGCCGGGGCGAGGCGTTCGGTGCCGAGCAACGCGACATGTATCGGTGGTGGGGCAATTCCGTTGCCCTCCGTTTCGATCCAGCGGGTCAGCGATGCACCCGTCGCTGCGGAGTTGACGATGACAGCGTCGGCCAGCTCTGCGACCGTATTCATGCGGCGGCGATGCTGCTCTGCGCCTGAAGGGCGCGCGTATTCGGGGAATTCGATGGGGATCAGGTCATGCACCATGACCATGAAGCGCGCCTGCTCGCGCCGCAGGATCGTGCGCACCTTGTCGGTATTGATCAGGTGGTGGGGCGAGACCTGCAGGTACACGGCACCGGGTGCGCTGCCGACACCTCTGCGGGTCGGGAGCAGCCGGACCAGCCATGGCAACACCGAGGGCAGCGAGCGCTGGCGCGGATTGTCGTCCTGATGCGACCAGCGCTGCTCCAGTTCGTCGAGATAGGCGAGCGCAGCCGAACGCCTGAGGCGTCCGTAAACGCCAGTGGGATGAACCGCCGCAAAGGCCAGGTCCTCACCGTAGATACCGAGCAATCCGCGCGCATAGGCCATCTCTACGCGGTCGACGCCGGAGGGTGTGGAATAGCGCACACGCGAGATCAGGCGCGATATATCGAGAATTACCTGGGTCACGGTCCCTCCACCCTACCGAAAGGTGGCCATGAGCCGCCCTTGCAAGCGACGCAAGGGTTCGATCCAACCCTGCCGATTCGGCGCGTACCTGTGCACGATACGGTCGACCAGTACTTCAGCAGGGCACGGCAGTCCGGTGATCGGGTCGAGATAGCGCGGATAGAGCAGCAGGACGCCTGCAACCAGCGCATCGAGCGAGAGGCTGCGGCCACGGCGCGCAGGCACTTCGCCGAGATCGCGGGTGAGACCCCAACCCGCGTAGAAGGGCGTACCGTGACAGGTCACATCAAGCCCGCGCATGAGCGCTTCGAAGCCGGTGAGCGACGTCAACACGTGGACGGCATCCACCGCACCCAACAGCGGCGCCATGCCACCTTCGCGCACGATGCGGTCGGCATAGCGCAGGGCCTCGGCATCGGCGACTGCCCCCACGCGGTGTCCGGCATCGACATCGGGATGCGGACGCCACCAGATCTCGGCCTCGGGCTCGAGCGCGCGGACCCGGCGCAGCAGTTCAAGGTTAGAATGCAGCCCGCCGCCGCCTGCAATCACCGACATGTCGTCTTCCACCTGCCCGGGCACCAAGACCACGCGGCGGCCCGGCTCACGCGTGGGCAGCGCGCTTTCCGAACCGGCGGCGTACTTGCTGATGCCGGCAGATACGATGGTCTCGCGCAGGGCTCTGGCCCGCTCGATCAGCGCGGGCGGGAACTCGTTCGTTGCAAGGATCGCCTCTAGGTCGCTGGGGCGTGACGGGTCGAAGTGGATCCCGCGCCGGTCGACGACCACCGAGAGCGGCGGGACGAGATTGCTGCCCAAGCCGACCGACCGCACGAAGCCGTCTTCCACGCGCACCAAGGGCACCTTGTCCTTGCGGGCCTGTGCGAGCAGTCCGGAGGAAATGCGCGAAGGCCAGATGGCAACCGCGCCGTTTTGCCTGCGCGCTATGGCAAGCGCACGGCCCGATCGCGAGACGAGCTTCAGCTTCTGGCCCGGCGCCCAGAGGAACCGGCGGATCTCATCGCGCTTCCACCATGCCATGCCGCAGGCCGCGGCAATGCCGCGGTTGCCTTCAAGCACCCGACGCCATTCGGCGAGCAGTTCGACGGTCGCGCCGAGAGTTGACGCAGTGTCATGAAAGGGGTCGCGATAGCGCGTCGCTCCAAGCCTCTGAGCCGCGCACGCCTGCAGTTTGGCGGTGTCATCGCCCGGTTCGCCAAAGGCGCCCGACGACAGGACCTGTACAGGCACGCTGGCGATTGCCGCGATGGCGACCCATTCGTCATCGCCATGGGCCGCCAACGCGCTCGCACCGTCCAGCGCCGACCAGGGATCGACTTCGGGGCGGAAGTTGCCGCCCTCGCGGCGGGCCAGTGCTTCGAGCGCCCGGTCCAGCGCCTTTTCCCCATTGCCGATCCAGAGTGCGGACCGGCGTTGTTCCGGATCCAGGCCGGCCAGCAATTCGGCGATCTCGGCCCTGTCGCGCGGGCGCAGGACAGTGCTGGCCGGGGCGGCGAGGTCTGCCGATGGCGCCCAGAATTCGCCGCCGACGCGTGTCTCGCGAATGCGTGCGAGGAGAGCATCGGCTGCCGGTTTAGGGAACTCCTGCATCGCGCGGGCGAGTGAAACTGCCGCGTCCTTAGCCGGAAATGGCGGACTGCGCAGCAACGGTAGCGCGGGGCTCAAGTGCGTAAGCTCCGATTCTCGCGGATTAGATTCAGTTCTCTTTCACTATGAGCTCGCGCCAGATTAATTCGCGCGACAACTCTTCTTTGAGCTCTTCCAGCAGCAGAGTTATGGCCATAGTGAGTGATCGGGAACATCTTGTGAAGCGCCTAACCCACTCGGATGCACTCGCAAAGAGCAATCGTTCGCATTTCGCGAATGCTATCCGAAGAGCGTTCCCCCTAGAAATGCTCCGCGTCTAGCCCAGGCCAGCACTCACAATATCGTGCATGTGTACAGCTCCGATAAGTCTGCCAGCTTCCACAACGAATAAGACGGACACAGACCTCTCGTTCATTATGCGGAGCGCTTCCGGCAAAAGAATATCGCTGGAAACAGTCACCGGGTTGGTCGACATGTATTCCCCGATGCTGTCTGACATGCTGTTGACTACGATACAACGGCGTAGGTCGCCGTCGGTGAAGACGCCAACAAGCATGTCGTCTTCATCCACCACAGCTGTACAGCCGTAACGCTTGCGGCTCATTTCTAACGTTGCATTGACTAGCGTAGCGTGTCTGTGGACTCGAGGAATGGCGTCCCCGATCCCCATGATCTCCGACACAGTCGCAAGTTGTGCACCGAGACGGCCGCCTGGATGAAAAACACGAAAATCCGACGACGTGAAGCCACGCACCTCTATCAAGGCCACTGCGAGTGCGTCTCCCAGAACGAGCTGCAATGTAGTTGAGGACGTAGGTGCAAGTGCGTTGGGACAAGCTTCACGTACGACCGGAAGCTGCAGGCAAATGTCAGCAGCTCGGCCAGCTGTGCTTTCGGGGTGCGCAGTCGCGACGATCAACTCAACGCCATAATGCCGGCAGTAGTGGAAGATATCGCTAAGTTCTTTAGTCTCGCCAGACCACGTGATTGCTAGAACGACGTCGTTGCGGTCGATAATTCCAAGATCGCCATGACTCGCTTCCCCCGGATGAAGGAATAAAGCCGAAGTACCGGTGGAGCGCATTGTCGCGGCGATTTTTCGAGCAATGTGCCCACTCTTGCCCATACCGGTTACAACAATCCGTCCGCGAGTGCTTGCAAGCGAATGGATCGCTTTCTCTAGTGCCTCACTCAAACCGGGGCTTTGCAGCGCAGCACGCAAGGTTTCCAATGCCTGCATCTCGATGTTTAGCGTCTTGAGAGCGGACGCGGCATATTGCGTTTGCAAAGCTTCAATTTTCATAGAACCCCCTGAAAGCTTGCATTTGTGAACCACCCAAAAAATCAAGCTTTATATTTAGTTAATGTGTATTACCAACTCATCTTGTCTGCTCCGGTTCTTGATGTTGCAGGAACTAGCGAGCAACATCAATCCGGATGAGTCATGAGGTGCAAGTTTAATACTGCGCCGCAGCATACTTACCAAAATCGACACGAGCTAGAGGTTTCAAATATTTAAGCTGAGTTAAGCGGCCCTGTAGCAGCGCAATTATGGGATGAGGTGCACCTCATTTGCGATAATCGGAAGGGGTTTACAAAGGCGACAGCGTGTGGAAGCTGCGGCACTCCAATGGCCTATCTTTGCTAGGAAACTCAAACGACTGACGGATTGAACGAAAAATTATGAGCAAAATTGCGGATAAAGACCTGCGAGCGTTCAATCTGCAACAAGCTTGCCAGCCCGCTCGATCGCCTTGCGGATGTCCTGCACGAAGCGCGAATGGCGCACGCCGAACATGAAGAGGTTCTGGATCAGGTTGCCCCGCCAGCGGCAGGGGCGCTTGATCTGGATGAGCAGGACATAGCGATCCTCGTCGGTCTCGTTCCAGACCTCGTGATTGAACATGTCGTCAAACAGGAAGGACTGCCCATCCTGCCAGTTGAGGACATGAACGGTTTCGCCCTCCTCCACGTGCATGCGGCACTTTTCCCACTCCCGCGGGGCGCGCAGCGTGAGATGGTAGGTCAGCATGCCCTTGGTCATGCCCCAGTGCCGGGGGATATGGCCACCTGCCTCCAGCACCGAGAAGTTCGCGGTGACGAGGCCCGGCACCTTGTCGAGCAATGACGCAGTAAGCGGCGCGCGGGCCGCATTGGCCTCCATGCGATAACCGTAGCCCTTGAGGAAGAACGCGCGCCAGCGCTTGTCGGCGGCAATGCGGCCGTGATCGAAGGAGATGTCGCCCAACGAAGGAATATCCTCCGCCCGGATCCGCACGGCCTCGTCGCGGATGTCCTGCCAGCGTGCCTCGAGCTTGGGAATCCAGGCGAAGAAGCCCTTGTCCTGAATGGCGCTGTCGGGGATCTTGGAATCGCGCATGATCACCCGATCGATCTTGGGCCGCAGCTCTTTACCGATCTGGAACAGCGACTTGTTGACGAAGGGGATTTTCCACCCGCGGGAATTGAGTGTCTCGTTCCAGTTCAAGAACCGGCTCCATAATCGCGATCATGCTTCGAACGGGCGCCTATACCCCATCGCATGAGATTTTCCATGACTGCCCTCGTCTTGTCCAGAGCAGTGGCGCTTCTGAAAACCACAGATGGGCTTGCCATGACCCCATGCTTGGCGGCAATGGAGGGTGATGCACAGCACCGAGAGGGTCCGGGCATGACGTTCCGGGCCAAGGCAAAGACGATCCTTCTGTCCCCGATCTGGGCGGTGCAATTGCTGACGTCTGCCAAGAGCTTCCTCGACAATCCGCTGATCGGATCGCACCGGCTGAACAGCTGGGGGCTTCACCGCGGCCGGGTCCGTCTCGCCGATGCGCTGTGCCGCTGGCGCCGGCGCCGCCTTGCGAGGTATCTGCGGCCGGACTGGCGCGAAGCCTTCGAGCGCGACGGTTTCGTAGTCGTGCGCGATGTCGTTCCGCCTGCAGAGTTCCCCGCCCTGCGCGCCGCCCTCCTCGCCTACGAAGGCCCTGCGCGCGAAATGCGACAGGGCGATGCGATCACCCGCCGCCTGGCTATCGACGCGCAGATGATGGCGGCCATTCCAGCCTTGCGGCGCCTGCTCGCCCGCAAGGACCTGATCGCCCTGTTCCACTATGTCGCGGGCTTTCGCACCACCCCGCTGCATTACATCCAGACGATCGTCAGCCACTGCGGCGGCAATGAGCCCGACCCGCAGGAAGCTGTCCACGCCGACAGCTTTCATTCCTCGATGAAGGCATGGCTGTTCCTCAATCCCGTCTCGGTCGAGGAAGGCCCCTTCACTTACGTGCGCGGTTCCCATCGCTTCGACAAAGCCCGTCTCGACTGGGAGAAGCGGCGCAGCCTGCGCGACCCGAAGGCCATAGACCGGCTCTCCGCCCGCGGCTCCCCGCGCGTCTCTCCGCAGGACCTGGAGGACATGGGCCTCGGCCAGGCCGAACCGCTTGCCCTGCCCGCCAACACCCTGGTCGTGGCCGACACCGGCGGATTTCACGCGCGCGGCCAGGCCGAAAAGAGCGGGGAGCGCGTCGAGATCTGGTCCTACGCCCGCCGCAACCCGTTCCTGCCCTGGCTTGGCGGCGACCTGCTCAGCCTGCCCGGCATTGCCGAGCGCCGCATAGGTTGGCTCTGGTCCTTCCGCGACCGTTTCGAAGCCCGCATCGGCCAGCCTTGGAAATCGGTAGGCCAGCGCCGGCCTATTGACGCGTCCCATGATGTGTGATCTTCGTAAGCTGCAAGCAAATTGATTTAAGACAAAATCTGGTGTTTTGTATTTGTCCAGCGTTTGAATTGATCAGCATTGTATGCTCGAGTTTATTCTTAATAGCACTGATGCTGTTCGCATACTGTTGAGTTTTTGCTATTAGCTTGCGATAGTGGGGATTCGGTTCTCAATATTTGGAACGCTTCTGATCCGCATCGCCGGCAGCGCGTAGAGAGCGGAGGCACATAAATGTGCGGTCCTGCAGCCTCTGGTGCGATGTCCATATTCCGACGATGCGTGGACGCAGCATTCCTCTACAGACCTCTTCGCGGTTGCAATTAGCCCGGAAATCCGACTATGCGGCGGGGGTCATCTTTGCCTAATCGGGCATTGTGTTCTAGAGGAAACCGCGTGTTCGAATTGGCCAGATTCCGTCACCGGCCTAGCCGGCTGTTCACCGCTACCGTCATCATTCCCGTCGCTCTTTCCTCCTTATACTTTGGCCTGCTGGCCAGCGATGTCTATGTTTCCGAATCACAATTCGTCGTCCGTAGTCCTGAGAAGGGCAGCGGTGCCACAGGGCTGGGAGTTCTGCTCCAGAGCGCTGGCTTCACAAATGCGGGCGAAGAAGTCTTTACTGCGAAGGCTTATGCGACCTCACGAGACGCTCTTCGAGCGCTCGATAAGGATGGGGCATATCGCAAGGCCTATTCGCGACCTAGCATATCATTCGTCGACCGCTTTGCCCCCTTCGGATTGCGTTCGTCATTTGAGGATTTGTACAACTACTTTGGTAATCATGTTCGCGTTGATGCTGATGCGACGTCTTCAATCAGCACGTTAACCGTGCGCGCATACACGCCCGAAGATGCCTACCGGTTCAACCGCCAGTTGCTTGCAATGAGCGAGGCGACGGTAAATGATCTCAATGAGCGTGGGCAGCGTGACCTCGTGCACTATGCTGAGGTCGAAGTGGCTTCGGCAAAAGAAGATGCCGAAAACGCGGCATTAGCGTTGGCGCGTCTGCGCAATACTTCGGGCATGGTAGATCCTGAAAAGCAAGCTGACGTCCAAATGCAAATGATATCTAAGCTTCAGGATGAATTGATTGCATCAAAGACCCAACTCACCCAACTTAAGGCATTCGCGCCGAACAATCCCCAAATACCAGCGCTCAATGAGCGGATTTCAGCCATCCAGGCAGAAATTGACGAGCAATCGGGCTTACTCGCAGGCGGGCGCAAATCGCTGGCTAACTCGGCGGTCCAATTCCAACGGCGAATGCTAGAAAACGAATTGGCCCAGAAGCAACTTGCAAGCGCGCTCGCGTCTTTAGCGGACGCAAAGAACGAGGCACGCCGCCAACAAGTATACGTGGAGAGGATCGTCTCGCCTAACCTGCCGGATAGCCCGGTTGAGCCGCGCCGCCTGCGTGGCATCATGGCAACCTTAGCAATCGGCATTGCTGCATGGGGCATTCTTTCCATGCTGTTGGCGGGTGTGCGCGAACATGGAAACTAGGAAATTGGCGCAGACCAGCCAAACGTCACTAGCGACTTCGCTCGCCATCCAGTGGCGCGTGATTTGGGCTATGATTCTGCGCGAGATGCTGACTCGCTACGGGCGCAATAATATTGGCGTGCTTTGGTTATTCGTGGAGCCGATGCTATTTGTCGCCGTGATCACCGGCATTTGGTCAGCGACCCGATCAATCCACAATTCCGACATTCCGATAGCCGCATTCGCGCTCACCGGATATTCCTCGATGCTGCTTTGGCGCACACTGCCGGGTCGCTGCATGGGCGCGGCCGAAACTAATAAGACTCTGCTGCACCACCGCTACGTGAAAGTCTTGGATATTTTCATTGCGCGGATAATTCTGGAGCAAGGCGCCGTCACCACAAGTTTTGCAATTCTCGGTGTGGTCATGGCGATGCTCGGTTGGCTCGATCCGCCCGAAGACCTGTTGCAGCTTTTCGCGGGATGGCTGTTGCTTGCTTGGTTCGGTGCGTCGTTAGCCCTAACGCTTGCTGGACTTGCGGAGCGCTGGGAGGTCATCCAGAAGTTTTGGTCACCCTTCTCGGTGATCCTGTTTCCTTTTTCAGGTGCTGCGTTCCTTGTTGATGCGCTTCCCGAGAAGGCACGGAATGTCATCCTCTACCTACCTATGGTGCACGGCGTAGAATATATCCGTGAAGGATTTTTTGGTACCCGGATGGTTGCACATTATGATTTATTTTACTTGTTCGTGTGGAATGTATCCTTGACGCTTTTTGGCCTCGCTCAAGTGCGGCGTATCGGTACGGATCAGGATCTAGCATGATCGATTTGATCGATATAAAGAAGCAATACAAGACGGGCGCAGGTAAGCTCACCGTATTTGATAACGTCAACCTAAAGGTTAGCCCCGGCGAACGGATTGGCGTAATGGGACGCAATGGCGCCGGAAAATCCACGTTGGCGCGCATCATTTCGGGCGCCGAACGCCCCACGTCGGGCCGTGTTGAACGCAACATGACAGTTTCCTGGCCGCTCGCGTTGAATGGTGGATTCCACCCGCGCCTTACTGGCGCAGACAATTTGCGGTTTATTTGTAGGGTGTACGGTGTAGATTTTGACCCGCGGATGGATTTCGTAAAGGAGTTTTCTGAGCTTGGACCATTCCTTTACGAGCCTACCGGCACCTACTCTTCAGGTATGCGCGCTAGGCTAGCTTTTGCCATTTCGATGGTCATCGATTTCGACTGCTATCTGATTGACGAGGTCACTGCAGTTGGCGACGAGCGGTTTCGTGACCGTTGTGCAGTGGAATTGTTCGAGAAACGCGCTGACCGTGCAATGGTCCTAATATCACATAGCCGGCGTTATCTTGAAGAGGTCTGCAACCGGTTCCTACTGCTTCACAATGGCAAACTCGAAGAATTCGGGAGCTTTCGCGAAGTTTATCACGAGTATAAAAAGATTCTTCAGAGCGCGAGCAATCCACTCATCGAGTGAATCACGCCCGACACCCCTATGGAAGGATGTCGGGCGTCTAAAGTGACTCTTAGGGACTATTCTAATTCTCGACCAATCCCCGCTCGAATTCGCTCCGAGCCCAAGCTACGAGCTGGGCAATACCACTAGCCGGGGCGACCTCAGGTTTCCAAACTCCTGTCCTGAGTGTGCGGTGAATATCAGCAACAGCATAGCGAATGTCGCCTGGACGGAAGGCACCATTGACCGAGACATTTTGCTCATCAAGTCCAAGTTCTCGCATGATGAGGCGCGCCGCAGTAAGGATTGCTGTGGGTTCGCCAGTTCCAATGTTGAAAGTACCGCCTAGCAGCGCTGGTTCATGGCACCCAGCGACGAAGGCCGCGACGACGTCATCGACGAAAACGAAATCGCGATAGATCTCGCCGTCCTCGTAAACGAAGATTGGTTGGCCACGCATGGCTTGGTTCGCGAAAATAGACAGAACTCCAGTATAGGGGTTCCGCAGCGATTGGCCCGGCCCATAAACGTTCTGCAGACGCAAGATTACAGACTGCCAAGGCGCGGGTGTCTGCGCCAATAGGTATTCCTGCATGAGCTTGCTTGACCCGTAGACAGAGCCTGGCATCGGCGGGACGTCTATATCAGTAGGTACAGGCTCAAGAGGCGTTCTATCGGCTCCATAAACCGCGAAACGTCCTTCGTGCATAGCTTCAAGATCTCGCGGTGCTGGCACCACAATTTGACCGCTGTTGGTGCGATAAGCACCTTCACCGTACACGGCTCTGGTCGCAGCGAGGACGAAACGCTCTGGTGGGGCCGCTTGGTCACGCAATATTTCGATGAGTTGGGCCGTCCCCACCACATTCACTTCAGTGTAGCGTGTTGGCTCGTCGGCCGATTGGCCTGTTCCGGTCTCGGCGGCGAGATGAACTACGACTTCAGGATTGCTTGCCTCAACTGCAGCCTTCATTGTCGCTTTGTCGCGGACATCACCGACCACTAGGCGAGCGGGAAGGTCGAGGCGCGGGCTCGAGCCGTGGACCTGCTCCAGCAGATTGTCGTAGATTGTTACGTCAGCGCCCTGCGCAGTAAGCGCGCGAGTCAATCGTGAACCGATGAAGCCTGCGCCACCAGTAATAAAGATCCGCTTGCCCTGAAGTGCCTCAATGCGCACGTTCGCAGTCACAGTGCATTCTCCGAATTAGTTGCGGCCCGGACTTGGGCCTCGTCAATCTTTCCGAGCACCTGATCTCGTAGGCGTTCGACAGAATAATCGCGCGCGATCTTTGCCTGTGCGTTTAGAACAAGCTGGTAGCGCAATTTAGGATCATTGCAGAGCATATGCATGGCATCACACCAGCCTTCAGCGCCGTCGATCAAGATACCGCAATCATCGGCACAGCATTCATCATAGGCCATACCCGCTGTAGCGACCACTGCGGCGCCGACCGAAGCATATTCCACCCACTTGGTGTTCGCTTTGACGACATTGAAGTCCGTGGTTGCCAGGGGGCAAATTCCAATATCCCACTGACGCTCGGCAAAAGCTGCCAGAAAAGCTGAATAAGGACGTACGGGCGGTACTATCGTGACCCGTTCTGCGAATTCGTCGAGTTCAGAAGGCTTCGGAATCGATCCGAATAGCTCGAACTGGATATCAGGCCTTTCCCGCAGGAACCGCACCAACTCTGGAAGAACTAGTTCGAAGTCGTGTGCATGGTCAAATCCCATGTAGCCGACCTTGTGCACAGGGCGTTCGACAGCAGGTGCGAGAATTTCGGCTGAACAATAGATTGCGCCGGCGGCCATGTTTGCAGTGTCGAAACCAAGTCGGCCAAAACGCTGAAGCAGCGGCGGAGTCGAGCAGTAAACCAGATTAGCTTCGCGTAGCAGCGTACCAACTGCATCCAGCCTTTCTGGTTTGTTGTGTTCAAAATGCTTCGCTTCGCCAATTTCAATTGGCACATTGAGAAGATCATCGTCGATATGGAACATAATTGGAACTTTATGTTCACGCAGTTCGCCAATCATCTTTTCCGCAAATGGCCCACTGTAGCGACAGAATACTGCGACGTCTGGTTGAAATTCCTGAATTTGCGCCGAAATCCAATCCTGCGCGGGTCGCGGGTTGGGTTCCTTTTTGCCCAATATCCGGCGCATTTGCGCTTCAGTTAGCAGGCGTGTTTCGATCACACCGGCATCAATCAGGGGTTGCAGTGGCTTGAAGAAGCCAAGCTGGAGCGTGGGAATTTCCGAGTTAGCAACAAAGAGTATACGCCTTGGGGCAGGACGACCACTCACCATCCAAAGGAGATTGAGAAATCGTTTCCTCACTTCATCGTGATCGACGAGAATTCCAGTTTGTTCCAGAAACGCGGTTTGACGCAAAAGGAATGGTGTCGGATTAGCGATCGCGGCTTCGGCAAAGGTGCACCACTCCTCGAGCGAACTCACCCGGGCAAGGCCGGCGTAATTTCCAGTATCCAGTTGATCTCCACCATCATGCCACACAGCAGTTGGGATCCCAGCTAGAACCATATCTATGAGCACGGATGACGGAGCGGAAATACCATAAGCGTAGCGCGAAAGATCAACCCGGTACATTGGTTCGTTTTCCAACACGACGTTGGGCGGAAGCTTCACTCCATTGCGGATGACGTATTGGCCCCCGGGATGAGGCCGCAAGGCGACACTGCGCCCTGCGCGATCCATCGCTCCACTGAAACCGAAGAAGGTATCCATGTAACTGGCCTTGAAATCGCCAGCTATGTTCATCCGTACCGAATGTAGATTTTCACAAATGAGCCCAGTCGCTGCCGCTGGCGTCGGCGAGCGAGGACTTTGATGCCCTGCTTTAAGCCGCGCGCTAGGTCCGGTCACCATAAGCTTAGCACGTTCGGTCGGACGGAGATGGTGCAGATGCTCGCCGTCCATCCAGCTGCAAACGATGTCTGCAGCAAATCGAATGTCCTCGCCGAAAGCCATCGACTGCTCTCGGTTCTGCAAAAAGCCTACACATTCGTAACCGTGCTGAAGGGTTACCTTCAGAAAGTCCGAAGGAACGAAGCGGAAAATTCGATGGCTGGTCGCATGGGCATTGAGATCAGATTCGCTGCCGGCGAACAAGATGCCACGTTTCGACGCAAGGTATGAGTAGACTTCGAAGTCACTCTGGAAGTGGAGAACACTTGCTCCCGTTGTCTTGACCAATTCGCTTAATTCAGTCGCCCATAGGCCTTGGCTATCCCGATCGGTAAAACGTTTAGATACAAGTATCGAGACAGGCATATCGGTCTCGAAAGCTGCCAGACAGGCTATAGGCCGCAGGATGTTAAAGTCCTGGAGTAGGTCTAGGATCAGAACGACGTGGGCACTTTGCTGCATTAGGGACACGCTCGGTTTGCTTGCTTTTCAAGCTCTCTGGCTTCGCACAGGAGTGGGTTCAGTTCGGAATCGATGAAATCGAGAGGTCCGAACAATTCGGAGTAGATTGCCCTTACATGGTAAGAGACGCGCGGTTGTAATGCCATTCGGGTGCCGGTCATGCCTTCGCGTGGCATTTGTGCTAGATGCGCGAGCGCTGGGTCGATAGAAATGCCGAGATCGTCTGGAAAGAGTTCCAGTACGAAACCACCGCGCACATCTTCGATCGGATGCACGCAAGTTCTTGCCTCTGGCCTTAACCAGTCTGTCGCTCGCGCATTGAGGCGGATCGAGACCCGGCCCGCTGATGTAAAGACCGAAAGATGTGCGTCACAAGCTATACCGGTGGGCGTGACTGGAGATGCCAGAGAGAGCCAATCGCGGCGTTGTGCAAATTTGTGGATGGCGCCCGTTGTGCGCTCTCCATGAATGATAGCCAGTCTCGGTTGCTCTGGGGGCTTGGTTATGCCTGCGATGTTAGTCCCGATTGGCGAGTTCACCGTTTCAAGAAAAGTGCACAAAGCCGCTGCTTCGACATCTGGATTGGACAGTTTGTCCAGCTGCTCACGCAACGCTGAAAAGTGTGATCTAGATACGCGCAGATTACCTTCGTTGAGGTCTTTTATTAGGGCCTCGGGCCGGTGATACAAGAAGTCATGGAGTGGGGCGTAGAGCGGATAACCCGCGCAGAGCACCTGTGTGCCTCCGGTCAATGCTGTAACGGCACGATTGAGTGACTTGGCTATACTGAAGCCTTGAGCATTCACAGGAAGGAACGCGACGAGGCTGTCCTCAAGGCAGGCAACTTCGCGTGCTTCGGTCCATTCTTCTACTGCTGGGCGAAACGGCAACCTGCGCAGCATTGCCAGACCACCCCCGTCGAGCGCACGCAAGTTTGTTAGCACTTTGAGATCGACTTCGAAGCCCGTCGTTACGAACGACTTCAACAGCCGCCCATAACTTACCAAGTCATGCAGCCCGACGGGAAAATTCGGATTGTCGCCCATCCCGAACCAAACCACGCGAATTACCCGTGTCTCTAAGGCCCTACGTCGCTTATTCTCGATTACCGCGGCCAAACGATCAGGCTCGAAGGTCGAAAAGGGATCGTTTAGAACGTGCCCTGGGGTGTCTCCAAAATAGGTTTTGGCAACATGCTGCATTCGTGGTGTAGAACACAGAAAGAAATCTGAATTATGCGCCATCTGCTCGAGCCAAAGCCGCTGCGGTGCGAAGCGCGCATCACTCAACTGGCTGAAGTAATCGTCGAATAGGTCTACCCCAACGCGCGCACCCTTAGCGCGCAATTCACGCGCAAGCGCCAGTCCGCGGGCGTCTTGGATCTTGCTGAATAGATAGGTGACGCTGGGTGAGAGAGGTTCCTCGGCACCAAGGCTATCGATTGTTGCAACATCAATCGAGCAGCCCAAGCGAGCCAAAGCTGGTCGCAGACGCTGATAACGGATTCGGCTCCCTGCTGAAGCTAGAAATTGGGCTGATGAAGCCAAAACTGACAGTTTCACTGCCGGAAGCTCCGGAGGCGGAGTGCTGAATGTAGGACCGTGCTTTCTTCAATTGACGCATGCTCGCACCGGGGCGCGCTTGTGGTTGCCGCAACGGTTGTAAGACATAAGTTTGCCAAGCCCGCGTTGCACAGGCTCAGTCCGAAACCTAAGTCATCTTCCCCAGCTGCACCGGATGCGATCAGGTGGGCTGCGTCAACCATTGCGCAGCGCAAATCGGGCGCAACCACTGGTAGTACTGCGGGCAGCGAATAGTCCGCGAGGTCCACAACAGCGAAGCTAGAATTTCCTTTAAAATCAATCATCTCAATCCAGCCTGCCGTTAGGTGCACATGCATCCTACCCTTCGCGCCCACTAATTCGCTAACCAGCGGGCATGATGCCGAGCCGACCCCCTCCAACTCGCAAGCACTCCAGAGCAGGTCGGCAACGCGGGCGTCATGAAGTACCACCGTCTCGTCAAGCACAAGTACGCGACCGGCGCACTCACCGGCATTGGCGGCCTGGAGCGCTTCTGTTAGCCGCCGCGTTCCCATATTGCGAGAGACGGACACAATCTGCATCTTGTCTGCTAGTCCTTCAGGCACCACCGGGGGACTTGGTTGCTCTCCGGGGGCATGGCAGACGATAACTGATTTTATATCAAAAGCTTTACGCAGTGAATCGATCGAGAACAGCACCGCCGAAATATCAATTTGTCCGCTAGTGGCATCGACAATGACTGAGAGCGGTCGCGCTTCTGCTGGCACCTCTAGCGGGGCCGAAATGTCCGCAACTCCGGAAGGGAAGAAGGCTTGGACCGCGACTGGCGGGGTCTCAGGCCAATAGATAGCCAAGTCGACCATGCTGGTGGCGCTCAAACCGGGATCACCGACGATGTCTCCTTGGAGTCTTGGCATCAATTTACCCTGTGGGGGTGTGAGGCGATCGATCAGTTCTGCATCTTGAAGGTAATCGAATCCGTGAGTGGCGCTACCTGCTACTGCGCTCATGTAGAGCGTACGGCATGCGCCGCCAGCTAGGTCACCCTTCGTGGCGAAAAGCGCGCCAAGTGTCGGCACGGCGCGGGCCGCGAGCACGAGGCAGGCTCCTGCGGGACGCGCCGCCGCTGGGCTCCCGAAAGCAGCAACCTGAGCTTTGATCGCAACGTTCGAGGAGTCGTTGACGCTTCCTGAACGCACTGTGACGTTCATGCCAAGGTCGTTTATCAGCCAGTTAAGCAGATCACTATCGAGCGCAGGCTCTGTCCCGTCAGCTCCGTCGATCCCAATCTCAATGTGAGAGAGCACAGTGGGCGGGCCTCCAGTTGAGGCCGCAATATGCTTATTAAGTAGTTCCAAGGACCGCTCACGTGCCGCCACCAACATTCCGGCGTCGCAAGATGAGGTAGCGAGTTCACCGAAATGTACGCCGCCGCGGCAAAGTGATGGAAAGACCAGCAGCGTGCTGTCGACGAGATAACCTGCCGTATCGATCAGCGTCAGCAGCAGTGGCGCGAAGTGCGTCCGCAGGTTTAGGCGTACGATAGTTTCGCCTGTCCCCGCCCCGCCAGCTTCGCCGCAATCGAACCAGCCTCCAGAAGCATCGGGTTGGTAGGCGCGTAGGACTACCCCGGTCGTGCCAGGACTTCCGCGAAGCCGGAGGTTCAATTCGGTCAGGTTGGCGAACCAAGCATCAACTAATGTGAGTTCACCGCCATTCAGCGCGAGCCGCAGTGCTTCGGTCGCTGTTTCCGCGGGTGGAGGCAATCCGACGGCATCTGACTGCGGGCCCATTAGCCCCAGCCACGCACCCCATTGACACGCAGCCAGCGCGCTGGAGGCTGCTACTTGGCTCTTCCCGCACGCGACTTGGATGTCGCCGACCATCACGGGGGAGTCTGTCGCAGCACCGGCTGCTTCGCCTACGGCGGCGATATCGCGATCAAGATCAGCGAAGGACGATAACGATGAAAACGAGAGACTGCGCGCTAACCAACGACTTGCTTTGCTAGATCCTAGGCCGATAGTACGAAACGCTGAAGCGTCCGGCGAATTAATTAATCCGCTGCCAGCCACATCTGAGTTCTTGTCACGACTACCTTTTCGCGGGATACTAAAATGGGTTGTAAACTCAGGAGAACGTTTTGACGCAGCGTGCAACTCGGATCTAGAATTGGGGCCGTTTGTACGGATTGTGCCTGCCGGGGCATCGGCAAAAATTCGCTGTCGTTTCGAATCTGCAAGCGACCGGATTTCGCGTCCTTCACCGCGGCCGTGTTCGAGGTAATGCAAGAGTGGATTGACGCCCGCCTCGCGAACGTCCGGATTGATTTCGAGATACCAACGCGCATCGAAATCCGGGCCTGGCGAGCGACCTTCGGCTGCTCCGTGATCGAGATAGTGTTCGGCCGGATCTAGGCCTTGAATGCGTACGTCCTCATACTTGGACAGATACCACCAGCCATTAAACAACTCTGTCGTCCGCAGCAGTTCCAGTTGATCGGTGCGCCGCCGCGTGGTGAGGGCGCCTGGTAGGCGCAGCCATAGTCCGACCCGCATTGGCAGCGACCCCTCAGCTGCGGGCGGACTAGAACGTGCATTTGCGATTGAGAGCTGAACTTGAAGGCTCTCGATTTGCGTCTCGAGCTTCCGAATGCGTTCATCACGTTCCGCGACTCTTTTCGCGCGATCTTCACGCAGATGCTCAATTGCAGCTTGCCTCTCTGCTGCGACGCTCTGCTGCTCTTCAAGCTTCAGGCCGATCGCCGTAATCTCCGAGCGCAACTCATCGAGCTTAGCACTCGAGGCTTTACGCGCCTCAATGCTGAGGCCATGTTCGACGCGCAGAGCTTCGAGCTGGGTCGTGCGCGCCTCGAACTTGCGCGCATTTTCATTGGCGAGTCGCGTTTTGCGGTCGCAATCCTGTTCTATTTGGCTGAGCTTGCTGCGAGCCTGTTCCAGTTCACGAACCGTACCGTCTAGTTGGGTTAGTTCACGTTGAAGCGCTGCAATCTTCTCTTCTCTGCGAACTTGATCAAGCTGGGCTTCATGAACTTGCGCTAGCAGTGTTTCGCAATCACGGCGAGCCGCCTCGAGCTTCGCCTCGAGCCGTTCGCAGGTGTCGAGAGCCGCCTTACGGTTCGCCTCTGTCGCAACAAGACGCTCTTCTAGACGGGCCTGCATGATCCGTGCATCTTGACATTCTTTTAACACCCTAGCCTGAGCGGCTTGGAGAGCGCTTAGCTTGTCAAGCGCATCTGCGAGGGCGGCTTGGGCTACTCCTTGGCGTTTCTCGGCATTGCTTTGCGCAACATCGGCCTTTGCCTCGGCCACCCTTGCCCTTTCTTCGACAGCCTTAAATTGGGCGTCTCGTTCCTTGTCGTGACTTTTAAACCGACGCAGCTGACTGCCCTGGTGCAATGCAAGCGAAACCGGCTCTCCCAGTAACGCGAGCGCCCGGTCTAGTTCTTCACGTGAGCGGTCAAGCGTGGGACGATCGCCCGCGACCTCACCTTCAAGAGCCCACCGCGTAAGGATCGCATAGACATCAGCTAGAAGAGGCGTCAAACCCCGTTCCGATCCCGTTGTCGGATCCAATTCACGTGCGTGATGACGGTGTGATGCGGAAAGGAAGCCGGAAATCTCGCCATCAGTCTTAAGCGATGCACGCGGCCAAACCAGATCCAAAGAGGTTCCGATCCGGGCGGTCACGTCACCGGCATTCTCGAGGAGGCGATCATAAGTAACGAACACGCGAGAAATCGCACGGCTCGCTGCTTCTGCGTCAAGAACGTAGCGCAGCCAAAGCAGTTGGCCGATCGACAAATCGAAACCATTACGAGCATGCAGTGAAGCGGCCACCTCAAGGGGGCTACGCAGAATTGAAACGACCCGAGTTGTGACACCGAATTGGTCGAGCACGTCGAGCCAAAATGGCATGAGCTTGCAGACTCTTGGATCCTTAAACACAAAGAGCGGAGAGTCGCCGAACTCGTCTTTAAGAAGCCGGACTGCCCTTTCACGCATCTCTTGATAGCGTGACGAATGATACCAAGCAGGTGACACCGGCTCGGGACTGCGCCAGTCGGTGCCTGCCGAATCAAGCACTATATCGCCCAAGCGCGCTGCAGCCTCAGACTCCCAGTGCCCGCTGGCATTGCTGACCTTGTTTGCCTCAGACCCTTCCATCAACGTTCGCGGGAGGTCCGCACCAAGAAGCGACAGGACTCGCGCCAGTGCTGAAGTACCGCTACGATGCATCCCGGCAATCAATAGGCAGGTGCGCTCGGGATGCTGGATCTCACTGGAAGTTGACTGCTCGATTCTGTCCTGTGACCGCGCCATTAAATACCTTGGGAAAATTTTGTCGGGCAAGCCTGTCGCTTGTGGTCGTTTTTGGCTAAACATGCAAGGTAACGGTCGGGCTTTTGAACGGCCAATGCGGCAAAGGAGCGGATGCCTGCTCAAGCAGGATAGACATTATGCGAATTGTGTTTTTCGGAGATAGTCATGCCCATGCGCTCATTCGGGCGTTAAATAAATCGGGCGATCAGAGTGGTTTGACTGCTGTGGATATCCGGAGGATTGAAGACGGGAAAACTAATAATAAGACGATCCTCACCAATCTGGCGCAATCCTATCCAGCAGATCACCTCTTCTGCTGCTTGGGCGGGACTGAATATAACTTGTTGGGTCTTATTGAAGCCGACGAACCTTTCGATTTTCTGGTGACGCCGGATGACACCATTCTTCCGGATCGCAAGCCGGTACCGAATGGGGTAATACGTTCGGCTCTGGCTGCCCGAATGCGCTCCGCTCTGGGGCGCATGAGCGAAGTTAGGGCCCAGTATAGCTGCCCCTTTACTTGCGTGGCGCCGCCGCCGCCTTTCGCCCACATCGATGATACGGCAAGCCTGCCGCGCGCATTTCTGCCGCACTTGACCAAAGGTATTGCCCCCGCCAGCGTTCGGAGGAAACTTTACATGGTCCAGATTGGCCTTCTCGAGGCGCATTGCCGCGCTGAGGGAATAGGCTTTTTGCCTGCTCCTGTCGCTGTTCAGGACGTCGACGGTTTCCTACTCCGGAACTGCTGGAGGAACGATCCTACCCACGGCAACGCAAGGTACGGCGCCGCTGTCATCGGACAAATGAGGGACTTTCAGCTTGCCTAACTCACATCCCTATCGTGGCTGCCCCGATTACCAGTTCTGGCGCAAAGAACCGGCGATACAAGAGCCCCGAGCGTTTGATCCGGTAGTTTCGCCAGCGTTTCACATCGCACCGGATGACGCCGTGGTCACCGCAGGCAGCTGTTTCGCTCAACACGTGGCAAGATATCTGGCATCCAACGGATTCAACTTTCTAGTCACTGAAAGGCTCAATTCAGCCTTCGATCCAAAGTTCGCAGCAGAATTCAATTACGGTTTGTTTCCCGCCCGATACGGCAATCTCTATACGGCACGTCAGCTAAGACAGCTCATCGAGCGCGCCTATGGAATGTTTGGGCCGGTATGCGACACTTGGGCTGCCTCAGACGGCAGCGTGGTTGACCCATTCCGACCGCAGATCCAACCCGGCGGGTTCATTTGTGCCGAAGAACTTGCTCTCGATCGCGCCGTTCATCTCGCCGCGGTGCGCAAAGCCTTTGAGAAGATGAAAGTGTTCGTCTTCACGCTCGGCTTAACCGAAACTTGGATGGACCGCCGCGATGGCGCGGTCTATCCGCTCGCGCCTGGAGTAGCGGGCGGAGAATTCGATCCCGAAATTCACGTGTTTCATAACTTTACAGTCGAAGAAACAGTGGCCGACATGCAAGCTTCAATCGACTTCATCCGAACGCGCAACCCTGGCGTTCGTATTATTCTCACCGTATCCCCGGTCCCACTCAATGCGACCGCCGTAGATCGACACGTGTTTACATCAACGACTTATTCTAAGGCAGTCTTGCGCGTGGCAGCCGAGGAGATTTGCCAACGCAATAAGGAATGCGACTACTTTCCTTCATATGAGATAATCACCTCGCCGTATGCGCGCGGACAATATTATGCAGACGACTGCCGCGAAGTCCGGCCAGAAGGCGTTGAGCATGTGATGTCGACATTCCTTCGGCACTACGCTGAAACAGGAGCCAGAACAGTGACGCGTCAAACAAAGTCCTCGACTTCGCCCACATCAACTGTGCCCGAAGCGCCATCAGTTGAGAAGCTCCTGCAAGTCCTTTGTGACGAAGAAGCCATTGATAATGAATGACGTTGCCCGCCAACTACCAATAGCAGAACCGTTAACACTATTGTGTATGGCGTAGCGTGTGAGCTGCCGAATGCTGCGACCGGAAGATTTTTTCTGCGTCATTTCCCTGTATTAGACGACATCCCTACCAAGGACCTAAACTTGACCCATTCGATTACCTTGAAGAATGGCATTACATTCGCCAACGATGCACCATTTGTTCTAATCGGTGGCATGAATGTCATTGAAGACCGCGAGATTGTTCTGGAGGTTGCCCGTACTTTCGTTGAAGTCACCGCGCGTTTAGGCATTCCATATGTCTTCAAGGCCAGTTTTGACAAAGCAAACCGCTCATCAATCAATTCATTTCGCGGCCCCGGGCTCGACAAGGGCCTCGAAATTCTCGCTGAAGTGAAGGAAACATTCGGTCTGGCCGTGCTCACTGACGTACATGAGCCATGTCAGGCAGCGCCTGCCGCCCAGGTTGCGGACATCATTCAACTACCCGCCTTTCTGGCTCGGCAAACCGATCTAGTGATAGCCATGGCTAAGACTGGCGCTGTTATCAATGTCAAGAAGCCGCAATTTTTGGCGCCTCAAGAAATGGCTCATATACTGCGCAAATGCGAGGAAGCGGGTAACCGTCGTATAATTCTTTGTGAGCGTGGCAGCAGCTTCGGCTACAATAATTTGGTGGTCGATATGCTCGGTATGGACTTAATGAAGGCGATGGCGCCTGTTGTGTTTGATGCCACTCACGCGCTGCAGCGGCCCGGCGGCCGTGCTGATAGTGCCGACGGGCGTAGAGCCCAAGCTTCCGCACTGGCGCGCTCGGGGATGGCGCTCGGCCTCGCCGGACTGTTTCTGGAAGCTCATCCAGACCCAAACAACGCCCTGTGCGACGGTCCTTGTGCGTTGCGCCTCGATAAACTCGAGCCTTATTTGGAACAGTTGCTAGCACTTGATCGCCTAGTCAAAACGTTTCAGTCCATCGAGTTAGATTAATTTCAGTAGTGTCGTCGGTCTGAGGGGGCCGCGTTTAAAGATTCTGAGCGAGCCACCCTCACATGAATTTGGGGTATCGCGCGTGGAAGGAAACAGTATGAGTGAACAGGCAATTCTCAAGGTATTCGTCGGCTATGACAGTCGGGAAGATATTGCTTGGCAGGTTTGCAAACACTCGCTCCTTCGCCATTCGGGCGACGATTTGCTCGTTTCTCCGTTGCGGCAAGATGTGCTTCGCGAATTAAATCTCTACACCCGTCCAATTGACAAGTCTGCGTCAACGGAGTTTTCGCTGACTCGTTTTTTGACACCCTATTTAGCCGCTACGTCGGGCTGGGTGGTCTTTTGTGACTGCGATTTCCTCTTTACGACCGACATCCGCAAAGTTCTCGAAAATCTCGATCCGGCCAAAGCAGTTTACTGCGTGCAGCACGATTACACGCCGCACTTCGGGGTCAAAATGGACAACCAGAAGCAGACCACTTACCCTCGGAAGAATTGGTCTTCATTCATGGTCCTCAATTGCGATCATCCCTACGTTAAGGCACTAACGCCGGAGGTCGTAAACTCTGCGTCCCCTGCCTATTTACATCGCTTTAGCTGGGTTTCGAATGATGCCGCCATAGGCGCCCTCGATCTTGATTGGAATTTCCTCGAAGGCGAGTATGCAAAGCCCGAAACGCTACCGCGTGTGGTCCACTATACAAATGGCGGGCCTTGGTTCGATGAATGGCAAGACGTAGATTATGCCGATGAGTGGCGCGAGGAACGTGCGCTATATGAGGCATCGGCTAGCAGATCCCGAGAGGCGGCGTGAACCAACCTGCCGCAACTGAAAATCTTAGATCTGAAATCTTCAGTCGCGGCGCTGCATTAGCGTATTCTTTCCAGGCCAGTACGCCCTAATGCGGTCGCACCACATTCGTGGTCCAATTGTCCAACTAGCTCCCCCGGCGCGCAATTCTCGTATGATTGTGGTGAGATCGCGCCAGACCGAGGTGCGTTCGTCAAGACTCTCGTACAGTTTGAGAAATTGATGAACACCAAGCACATCGACCATGTGGAAGACCCCATGGAAGCCAAATGACATGTGCAAGTTGCCACTTCGCTCGCAGGAAAAGCGTGCGGCTAGTGTTGTTTCAGCAAACCGCAGTCCGCGCTTTTCTAGTGCGGATCGGTTCACCCGCCCGATCATGACATCCTCCGGATGGCCAATTGTCATTCCCGGAGCACGGCACGCCTCCATTAGATTCCGGCTTCGTAGTGAGAACCCTCCGTTGCCGACATTATGTCCATCGCTGAATTGGGGCCAGGGGGCGCCAATGTAGTCACATTCGAGGAAGGCGTCTTCCCAAAGCTTCGGATGGGTCGGATAGCCATCCCACTGGACTAACATACAGTGCTGCAATGTCACATGATCGACTAGGTCACGCAACACGAACTGCGAATAAGCCGCGCTACTGACGATAGGTTCTATCGTCACAACGCGGATCCCTGGAGTCGCAATTTCATGCGCTGAATCGGTAAAAAGCACACAATCGCCAAAATTAGCTACTGTCATTGCCCGGCGCAGTGCCGCCACGGTAGCCAGAATGTTGACCGAGGCGACCGCACAAAGCATTACTCCGGGTAGCGACAACTTACGAGCCCGGACAGAACCGCTATCGTCTAAAAGCGGGCTCATAGGTCAACGACAAACTGTTCGCTGTAAGGGCTCAGCGATGGATGGTGATAGGGATCTGGCTTCTGGTCGGTGTGCCAAATTGCCTTGAGGGCCGCCAGTTCACCTGCCAGTCGGCGTGCGCCAATTGGATCGCGATCATGACCGCGCGATTTCGATTCATGATGGATCAGTCGGGTTCGGGGTTCATACAGAGCGGCATACCCGAGCTTCGCTAGTTTCAGACACAAGTCGACATCATTGAAAGCGACTGGAAAGTTCTCCTCGTCAAAGCCGCCCGCCAATTTGAAACGGGCGCGTTGGACGACGAGACAGGCACCCGTGACAGCTGAAACAAACTGTGGGAGCGCGTGACGGCAGAAATAGCCGTGTTCCTCGGGGCGCACATCGCGATGTGCATGCGCAGCGCCCCCTCCTACACCGAGCACTACGCCGGCGTGCTGCACGCTTCCATCAGGATAGACTAGCATCGGTCCAACTGCACCGACATCATCACGCCTTGCTTGCGCAACAAGGATCGATAACCAATTGGGATCAAGAATCTCAATATCATTGTTGAGGAAGCACAAGAAAGGCGAGCTGGTCTGACGGACCGCTGCGTTGTTGATTGCCGAATAATTGAAAGGACCGGGGTGGCGCAAAATCTTGTGCCGCGGCAATTCAAGTTTCGAGAGTAGATCTAAAGTAGTGGGATCGTCGCTGTCATTATCAACGATGACGATCTCCATTTCGGGATAGTCGGTCTGTGCCAGACCCTCAAGACAGGTACGCAAAAGCTGGGTGCCGTTTCTCGTCGGTATAATCACAGAAACCTTTGGCATTTGCGCACGGGCGGGCAGTTTCACTGCCGCTGGCGTGGTAGGACTTGGCCGCTTGGCGCGGTGGTGGAGGATGGCAGGCAAATGGTGCGGCGCCCATTCTCCATTAGACCCGCGCAGGACCTTTAGGGTCAGGCTATCAATCCAGTCAGGGAGGTCGATGACAGCCAGCAGAGCATCTTGATCTACCCAGACAATGCTTGCACCTGACAGGTAGTTGTGATGACGGAATAGCTCGGGATTCCAGTCTGGCTTGAAATGCGGCGCGCAGCGCTGTCCTGAGACATCACAAACATCATCGTCTGCATAGACGACGAAGCCTTTCACCTCCATTGAGACGTGCGCATAACGGCGTTGGGCATTCGGAGCCAGTGTATCGCCGGCGCTTATCGGCAGTAACCAACCGCCACCTTTCCCCAACGTTACGGCAACCTGCTCGAATGAAGATCGCCGCGCAGCGCTACCGACCGCCCCCTCGATAACAATCGCCGCTTGAGGGTTATCAAGGCTTGCGAGAGTTCTCGCCAAGGCAACTTTGTCAACACCTGCTTCAACGACGACGGTGAGAGTTGGTAAAGCGCTGAAATTGCCATGATTGGCCGGCTGAGCACCTACGACGGCACCGTAAGCAGCCCGTGCGCATCTTCGCGCTAGCCAGACAGCATAGGCATGCCGCGATCGACCGAGGAGCGGTGACAGGCGGGATCTCGCCCGCAGCCGTTTGCCGAGCAAGCGCCACCAAAGCCCGCTTACGTAGGCACGAGGCGACAGTCGGAAAGCATCTACGTGTATCAAAGCCTCAAGTTTTGCCTGACTGAGCCAAGCGGCACCAGATCGAGCTCCTGTCCGCCGCTCCTGCGCTCTCCTGTCGCAAATTGGCGTTAGCTTTGGCATTTGAGCCCTCAGGCGATACCCCTCTCTGCTAGGATTTTCTCGATCACTGCCTTGTCGCTGGGATTGTTGAGCTCAATCGAATCCCACGCAAGCGGATCGAGTTGCACAACAGAGACCGGCAACCCCAAACTTAGGAAGCGTAACTGCTCGAGTCCTTCAAGCTGCTCCAGTTCGCTCACCGGCGCCGTGCTGTAGGCTGCCAACGCATCTGGCCGGTAGGCGTAAATTCCGAGATGAAGGTGAACAGGAGGAACCTCCGCCTGCGCAGCGCTCTCACTCAGATACGGGATAACCCGCTTGGAAAAATAGAGGGCGCGCTGCCTGTCATCAAACACCACGGTGGTACCACCGACTCGTCCCTGTGCCTGATCACCCAACAGATGCGCCAAGACTGAACGTGAACAGCGCACACCTGGCGTCGCCATAAGTGCACTACGGTCCTCGCTAAGCCTTCGCACTAAATCGGTCACAATATGCCCAGGTGAAAGCGGAGCATCACCTTGTAGGTTCACAATAACATCGGCGATCGCCCCAAGCCGCGCTACAGCATCTGCGCAGCGCTCGGTTCCGTTGGCGCAATCGGGCGAGGTCATGACTACGTCACCTCCAAATCGCCGGACTTCCTCGGCGATCCGCTCATCGTCGGTCGCAACCCATACTCCGACAGAGCCCTTGACCGAAAGCGCGCACTCCCAGCTGCGTTGGATCAGCGCTTTGTCGATGCCAGTCGAACCACGCAGAGGAACCAGCGGCTTGCCCGGATAACGCTGCGAAGCATACCGTGCCGGAATGATAATCGCGAAACTTTCCAACGTAGCCTCCGTGGATTAAGCGATACCAAGACGGAGAAAGTCATGAACATGGACGATGCCGATGGGTACGGCTCCGCTCACTTCGACCTCCTCATTGCCAATGGCGTCGATCACAAAAGCGCAAGTCACATGCGCATTGTTAAGGATGTGTACGGCATCTTCTGCACTAGTGTCCGAACGTAAAAGGCGCGGTTGGCCAGTCATCACCTCGCTCGCCGTTGCAGTTTGCAACATCGTGAAATGACGGCGTAGATCGCCATCAGTAATGATCCCGATAAGACCGCCACTCTCATCAACGACGCCAGCAACACCAAAACCACGCGCAGTCATTTCAACGATTACATCGACCATCGCAGTTTCTGGTCCGACCAAGGGCAGTTGATCCGCTCCGTGCATCAGTTCCGAAACAGCCAAGAGGCGTAGACCGATCGAGCCACCCGGGTGAAGTTCCTTCATCATGTCACGCGAAAAGCCGCGCATGTCCATTACCGCCATCGCTAACGCGTCGCCAAGCGCGAGTTGTAGCGTAGTAGAAGTGGTCGGCGCGATGTTCGCCGGGCAGGCCTCTCTCATAGCCGGCAAACAGAGGGAAACGTCAGCCTTCTCGTTGACCAAGGACTGCGGATTCGAGGTGATGCCGATGACCTTCACGCCAATACGCGATGCGTGATGAAGGATTGCCCTCAGTTCAGACGTATTACCTGAGTTGGAGATGACCATTAGAATGTCGCCGTGCACGAGCATGCCGAGATCTCCGTGAGCGGCCTCGGCAGGATGTACGTAGCTTGCAGGCGAGCCCGTGGCGGCAAGCGTTGCGGCAATTTTGCGGCCAATGTGGCCCGACTTCCCCATGCCGGTCACGACCACACGTCCATCTTGTTGATGAACTAGACGGCACGCCTCCACGAATGAACTGTCGAGCATGCTAGCCAACGCCTGCAGCGCATTGGCTTCAATGCTAACTACCTCGATGCCTCGACCAAGAATGGCGGCATCATCGAGTTGCGGCGTTGATATAGGCGCATCGACTGCTGCAGCATCTTGACCCAAAGAACGAGATAAAGTCATAAGAGGCCGGTTCTTCATTAAATTCATTGCAGACATTTCCGAGGGTCAAGCGATATGTTTTCGTATCGCAATTGTTTGTAGAAGGAAGCAGAATAGTACTAGTTGTTATCCTGCCACGTTAGGACCTCCCTCGAGAATCCCCCGCAAATAAATCCCATAAGTAGACTTGCCTAGACTATCGACAGCGCGCTTCAGGCCGGCTTCATCGATCAGCCCCTTTCGGAAGGCGACTTCTTCTGGGCAAGCAATCTTGAAACCTTGACGCTTTTCGAGCGTGCGGACAAACTCAGCGGCCTCAATGAGACTTTCAGGTGTGCCGGTGTCTAACCATGCAAAGCCTCGGCCCATAAGTTCGACAGATAGTTGCCCACGCTCGAGGTAAACTAGATTAACGTCGGTGATCTCAAGCTCGCCGCGTGGAGACGGTTTCAGATCGGCCGCGATATCGACCACCTGCTCGTCGTAGAAATAGAGGCCCGTAACTGCCCAGTTTGAACGCGGAACTTGTGGCTTCTCCTCGATTGAGATCGCCCTTTTCTCTGCATCGAACTCAACCACGCCGTAACGCTCCGGATCGGTTACGTGGTAGGCTAAGACGGTGGCGCCACTCGGGTTGCTAGTGGCACGGTCGAACAATTCTCCAATTCCATGTCCGTAGTAGATATTGTCGCCAAGGATTAGCGCGGAGCTCTGACCTCGCACAAAATCAGCGCCGATAACATACGCCTGCGCAAGACCATCAGGGCTAGGCTGCACAGCATATTCGATCTGCATGCCCCATTGTGTTCCATCACCAAGCAAAGCCTGGAACATGGGTAAGTCGCGCGGAGTGGAGATCAGCAAAACTTCGCGAATGCCAGCCAGCATTAGCGTCGTTAGCGGATAGTAAATCATTGGCTTGTCGTAGACCGGCATGAGCTGCTTAGAGACAGTCAGCGTCATCGGATGGAGGCGGGTTCCCGATCCACCAGCCAAGATAATGCCCTTCACGCTTAGTTCTCCCCGATTTTAGTGGAACCAACGGCTGTAGACCAATCGCCTGAGCAAAGCTCCTCGACAATTTCAGCAACAGCGACTTGCCATGGGCGTGGGATGATTCCGAAATCGTCTGCGATGCGGCCTGTCTGGAGCCGTGAATTGGCGGGCCGCCGCGCGCGGGTAGGATAGTCGGCAGTACCGACCTTTGCCACCTCGGGCATAGGAGCACCGTATTGACTTGCCTTATCAAAGATCATGCAAGCAAGCTCGTGCCAGGTCGCTTCGCCAGCATTCACGAAATGGTACACTCCGAATGGAGCGTCGGGATCTGAAAGTTGCTGCAATAAGATGGTACTTACCGCGTGCGCTATGTCCGCCGCAGAAGTCGGACAACCTAACTGATCAGCAACAACGCCTAAACTCCGACGCTCGCCCCCCAAGCGCAGCATCGTCTTCAGGAAATTATTGCGATGCGCACTAAGGACCCAAGCAGTTCGCAGTACGATTGCGCGGGGGTGTGCCGCGCGTACCGCCAGCTCTCCAGCAAGCTTGCTGGCGCCATAGGCTCCAACCGGTGCCACAGAAGCGCACTCGCTATATGGTTCCAACGCCAAACCGTCAAAAACATAGTCCGTCGAGATCTGGATGAAGCTGGCGCCCGCCCTATACGCAGTCTCTGCTAGCCAAGCTGGTCCCTGCGCATTGTAAAGAAACGCATTCGCGACATCATCCTCAGCAGCGTCGACTGCGGTATAGGCAGCACAGTTGATTACCGCATCCCAAACTCCGTTCTCGAAGATCTCGACAATACTACTACGATTGCCGAGATCGAGTGCGCCACGATCTGGGAACACCAACTCGACACCTTGAGGCCAAGTGATCCTCGCCAGTTCTAGGCCAACCTGGCCTGTGCCGCCAGTTACTAAAATACGGTTCATATCAGCCCGTCACCAAACCAAGACGCGCGGTATCGTAACGATCGCTGATCAGCGGCTGCCACCAGTCAGATCGTTGCAGATACCAGCGCACAGTAGTCTCGATGCCTTCTTCGAAAGTCACTTGAGGAGCCCAGCCAAGCTCCCGGCGGATTTTGCTTGCATCAATCGCGTAGCGGTGATCATGCCCGGGGCGGTCGGCGACGAACGTAATTTGTGAGGCATAGCCTTGACCATCCCCACGCGGACGCAGCTTGTCGAGTACCGCGCAAATCGTCTCAACGACCTCAATGTTGCGGCGCTCGGCATTTCCGCCAACGTTGTAGGACTCACCTGGAACTCCGCGCTCGAAGACCGTCTGCAACGCGCGAGCATGATCCTCTACAAACAACCAATCACGCACGTTGGCGCCATCGCCATATATCGGCAGAGGTTCGCCTGCGAGTGCACGAATGATAATGAGGGGAATCAGTTTTTCGGGGAAATGATAGGGGCCGTAGTTATTTGAGCAGTTGGTCAACAGGACCGGCAGGCCATATGTATGGCCCCAAGCGCGCACCAGATGATCTGACCCGGCTTTCGATGCCGAATAGGGCGATCGCGGATCGTACGCTGTGTCCTCAGTGAAAAGGCCATCATCGCCGAGAGTGCCAAAGACTTCGTCGGTCGAAATGTGGTGGAATCGGAAATTCGCTTTACGCTCGCACTCCAACCCTTGCCAATAAGCGAGCGCTTGCTGGAGCATCGAAAAAGTGCCCACCAAATTTGTTTCGATGAATGCGCTCGGGCCATCGATGGAGCGGTCAACATGGCTCTCAGCGGCCAGATGAGCGACGATATCAGGTTGGAAGGTCTCGAACACCTGTGCCACTGCCTGCACATCGCAAATATCAGCGCGCGCGAAACTGTAACGGGGGTTACCCTCGACGTCTGCAAGCGAGGTCAGGACACCCGCGTATGTCAGCTTGTCAAAGTTGAGAACTTCATGTTCGGTGTTCGCCAGAAGATGGCGTATCAGCGCCGACCCGATAAAGCCAGCGCCGCCAGTCACCACAATACGCATCTACTTGCTCCTGAATTTCAAGCCTCGATCAACTCGAGTGGCTTCCCATCGTAGGCGAAGGGGCTGTCGAAGTCAGCAAGGTCGGGCAAGTCGGCATCCTTGCCGGAAAGTTCTGGCGTGCGCCCCTGCAAGGGCCAGTCGATCGCAATTTTCGGACAGTCCCACCGAACGCCCCCATCGCATTCAGGCGCGTAGTAGTCAGAAACCTTGTAGATGACCTCGGTGTCCGGCTCTAGTGTGATGAACGCGTGCCCGAATCCCACGGGGATGAACAGCTGAGTGCCATTTTCAGCGCTGAGTTTGGCAGCAACATGACGCCCGTAAGTGGGCGATCCCCGCCTTAAGTCGACAGCATAGTCGATGATACTACCACGTACGCAACGAACTAACTTTGCCTGCGCATGCGGCGCCGACTGGAAATGGATCCCACGGATCGTGCCCGGGATCTTGGAGTAACTGTGGTTGTCCTGAACGAATTTACAGTCAACACCGAACTCTGCCCAGCGCCTCTCAACAAACGTTTCGCTGAACCAGCCTCGATTATCACCGAAGCGTTTCGTGCCAATCAAAATTACCGACATGCACCTGCTCATTTAAAGAAGGAAGTCGCATTAACCGCGCCTACTCGAAACACCACAAGGCCTAGCGGCCACATCTGCTGCAATGCAACCATTGGATCATGTTTTTCACAACTGATGCCAGCCCGCCACAAAAAGCTCGACCTGCACCGCGCTATTTTACCGCATTGCTTATGCCAATGATCGAGTAAGCCATTGATGATACGATACTAACGAACTTCTGCAAATCAGCGAGCGGCGCGTTAGAAACATAGAGAACGTCGCCATTGCGAATCGGAAAACCTTGAGCAACGAAGAACGATCCAGGATCGTTGAGATCCAGTTTGTAGATCACCGGAAGGCGTCCATCGGGCGTCAGCCTTCGTCCTGTCAATGCGGCCGGATCCATGACTGCGGGATCTTCAAGACGGAATATGAAAACGCCTCTGCGGTTCGCGCGGTTGTCGAGCAACCCTCCAACTCGCCCAAGCGCTTGGGCAAGCGTGAAGCCAGTCCCTTCAAAAGGCACTTCCGAATTGGAAGCCACAGCTCCCAATGCAGTAAACGTATAAGGCTGATAGAGCGCGGTCAGCACATCTCCTGGAAGCAGATGGATGTTCTGCACAGGGTCGAGTAGAACTGATTCAAGCGGTTGTGACACCGAACGACCGCCTCGCGTCAGACGGAGCGTCACCTTTCCGGTAGGCTGCGATACACCACCGACGCTGGCGAGCGCATCCAGAACCCGCTCTCCCTTCGCAGTCAAAGGCACCGGCGCGTTGGTTCGCACGTCGCCGACGACGGTCACACTGGACGAGCGATTGCCAGCAACGCGCACCATCACTTGCGGCAAATGCGCCTTGCCGGTCAGACGCGCTACGATCGCCCGCTCAAGTTGCTGCACACTGAGGCCCGCTGCCTGCACGGCACCGACAAATGGAATTCGAATTGTCCCATCCTCAGCCACCATCTGCGCGGGCAAGCTCGAATTCTGAATCACTTCCGGCGCTAGTATCGGCACGCTGGAGACAGCCATCCCACCTCCTACCGCACCAAAAAGAGCTGCCGGCGGCGCCTCCCAAATACTGATATCCAGTGTGTCACCAGCGCCGATCATCTGAACGCCTGCGGGGTCATCGCCGAAAACTTGGGCAAAAGTCTCACCCTGTCGCGAAGCAATCACGCGGCGCGCCACGTTATCTGTCAAATCGACCAGCGCAATTTGAGCGCCATCGAGCTTCTTGCTCACGCCGCTTTCGACCTTCGCGCTTTGCGGACCGCTAGCCCCCAACGAAGCGCAGCCCGAGAGAACCATGGCAATTGCCGCCACGGTCAGACTTAGAGTGAGGCGACGAGAACTCGTAGGACGAGAACTCGTAGATAGTCGCTTTGAGCCCCTCAAGGCCCGGCAAGTCGCATGGCGATGCATGTGATTAGACAGCATGCGGCCGCTTTTATGAGCTTCCCGCCATCGGTCAAGAGCGCGCTAGTCAAGTCTTTGCCTCCGCACGGCGAACTATGTGAAAAAAAATGAAAATGGCCACAGCATGCACGAAGCCGTTGCCAGCTTCGCTCGGGTGGGATACTCCGACAAGCAAAAGATGAGATGGTGCCGACTTTCGGCTAATGCACTCATTTATTAGACGGTAATATTGCATCCGAGGTAAGTATTTAGCATGAATGTTCTCTGGTTATATTCATACCCGAAGACAGGCTCAACTTGGGTCAGGCGAGTTATTCAAGAAATACTTGCGCCAGAACTCTCCCCGTTCGAGGCCATTTCGTCTGTTCAGCATGAATTGCCAAAAGCTCCGGTTAGCTTTGAAGTCTGGGGAACGGAGATGGCCATATTCAAAACCCACAATCCTCCTGGGCATCCCGCCGACGGCCGAGTAGGTTTGAAGGATGCAGGGTATATTTCGGTCTATCGGCATCCACTTGACGTGTTACTCTCTTCGCTAAATTACTCCTTCATCAAGGGGGAAAGCCGGATCTTCAAGGGGGGTATCCTTAAGAACGTCGACCAGATCATCCAAGACGATGAGATCGGCCATTACATCGGCCAGTTCATCCACCATCAGGGCTGCCGTCGATATGTGAAGCTCTGTGGTGGCTACGCAGAATACTATCGTAATTGGGAGACTGTCGCCGCACGAGGCCCTCATTTGATGCTCCGGTATGAGGACATTGTCGCGGACAAGGTTAAGGCGATCACAAGCATCGCACATTTCATTGGGCGAGAGGACGCCGACTGCACGAAGATCTATGAGAAAATAGAAGAGAAAACTGCAATCGATGGTCGGTTTCACTGGCGGAAGAAGGCATACAACTTTGAAGGATATGTACCCCGACGGTTCATTTCCAAATTTGAACGTAGTTGTGCCGATGTACTGAACTATTTCGGTTATGAACCAACCATCCAGCAGCGGCAGAAACAAGCCGAAGTCGCGCTGCCTGGAGACACCACGCCCCCCACGAGGAGGAAGCCCGACAAGGAACTTTAAGTTACTGATCTTTCAATGTTTTTTGAAGGACTGCCAACATAGATCAACCTTCTTCAAAATGCTGCGTCCTCCCTTCAAGTCGTCGCGACACGCTGCGCTATTTAATCGCGGTTAGCGCAGCTTTTGCCGCTACCAACTTTACTAGCGCCGCGCGCGCTAAGGGTGCTGCCAGCGTCACAGATCATGGCGCACTCGGAAATGGAATTGCAGACGATACCACAGCGTTCGAGCGCGCCATCAACAGCGGCGCATCGATTATTTCGATTCCGAAAGGGATCTACCGGCTGACCCGGCAAATTGCGATTCCTTCGGGTATCTCATTGCGAGGATCAGGGGCGCCGCAGATTGTTCTAGACGTCAAGCACTTTAACGAGACGCGCATCTCGAGAACTTATGCCCCCAATGCATGCGCCTTGCTCTTCCTTGGCAGTCAAGGCGGCGGCGCATCTGGACTTACCTTCACGCTAAGCGCATATGGCAGCGAACTCGTGGTTATGGCGCTCGCCCTGCGGGCTTCTACGCAGATCCAAATTCTTGACTGCACATTCTACGGCTTCAGTAAAACCAAGATTATACGGATCGACAGTTGCTCAGACTGCGTTATCGCAGCCAACCATTTCTATAACTGCCACCTTTCTTGTGAGGGTCCAGCCCAACTCACTTGCATCGACGTCGATGACAACAGATTGAGAGACGGTAGCAGCAAACTACGGATCATCGGCAACATTATCCGAAATATTACGGTCTCTCCAGCGTTTCTCACTACCCACGGCAATCAAACCGATGGCATCAATATTAGCCATGAGACTAGCTCAGGCCATCTAATCGCGGGCAACACCATCGATACTGTCGGCGATGGGATCGACTGTTTCGGCCATGAATGCATGATAGAAGGCAATATATTACAGAACTGCCACAATTTTGGGGTCAAGTTGATCCATGGCGCACACCGCAACATAGTACGCGACAATAGAATAGAGAACCCTGGGTTGGGCGGCATCGTGCTGACAGGAAGTGGTGCAAATGCCACTGATACAGCGCAGAACATTGTGACAGAAAATAGGATCAGCGGTGTCGGCGCTCACAATCAGTGGCCTGGCGCGACAACCTTCGGGATAAAGCTTGAGGATGATCATGGAGAAAGAATTGCGCGAGACAATATCATTCGCTCCAACACAATCGAACGCGGCCCAAGGATGGAGATCGGTATCCTCATAGCGGACCGGGCTTCGGGCAACGTCATCACCGACAATTCGGTAGAGGGCTACCATCGGGCAGACTATTTTCTAAAAAATCCGAGCCTTCAGACTCTAAAGCGCAAAGTGGAGAAATAACGTCGGTACTGCCGCTTCACATGCGCCATAAAAGGCCTGATAACGTACTATGCGCTCCTCGAATTTTATTTCCCCCTCATTTCCTATATTACTGTAGACGCAAGGTACCCATCCGGTGAAGGCCGCGGCGGCCGTGGCTAGGTCGCCTTTGGTTTGACGATGCGCTTTGCTGCGGCGTTGCGCCTGGCGGCGATACGCGCGAGTGATGCCTCGATCGGCAAGGTGTCGAGTTCGCCGGGGTCGTAGCCATCGAGCCAGTCGTTGATTTCGGCATGCTGCTCGTGCGTGGGATCGGACCTGATCTCCAGCATGTCGTAGAATCCCGAGATGCCTCCGCAATCCTCGGGAGGACAGTCGCGCTCGCCGTCGATGAAGCGCGGATAAGCGAGAGCCGGGTCACCCTGTCGAACATCGCTCAGGGTGAGCGTGTGCTGCCAGTCGTCACCAAAGTCGTAGGAATACGCAATCGTGGTCGTGCCGGGAGCGAGAACATCGCGCAGGCGGACGCGCGCGGCAATCTTGCGCGGAGCGGTTCCCCAGTCGTCTTCCATCGGGAGGCCATAAGTCTGACCGTCAATGCGCATCTCCCAGAGATGGTAATCGAACCATCCCATCGCGGCCTGGACGATGTCGTGCAGAACCTTGAGAGTGACCGAGGTCGGCACTTCGACCAATCGCCAAATCGGCGGGTTGCTGTCCTTAAGCTCAATGCGCAGCGTTGCGATCTGCAGAAAACTGTCGATGGCCGTGGGCCTGTCTGTCGATCGGGCGGTCATGCCACCTGCGATAGCACTCCGGGCCGGACTTGCCAGTTCCAGGGAAGCAGTTCGTCGAGCCGGTTGACGGGATGCTCGGCAATGCGGGCCAGGACATCGGCCAGCCAGGCTTGCGGATCGATGTCGTTGAGCCGGGCGGTCTGGATCAACGAGTAGAGTACGGCGGCGCGCTGTCCGCCGCGATCGGAGCCGCAGAACAGCCATGCCTTGCGCCCAAGGGGCACGCAGCGCAGTGCCCGTTCGGCGGCGTTGTTGGTGATGCAGATCCGACCATCGCCGAGGAACCTCGTGAAGGCATCCCAGCGTCGGAGCATGTAGTTTATCGCCTTGGCCAGATCGTGGTTGTGCGAGAGCTTCGCGAGCTGAGCGGTGAGCCAGGCGTGCAGATCCGTCATCAGCGGTTCGCTGAGTTCCTGCCGGACGGCGACGCGCTCTTCGGTCGCCTTGCCGTTGATGCCACGCTCAATCTCGAACAGGGCATCGAGGCGCTGCACGGCTTCCAGCGCGATCGGGTAAATCATGCCGGTGCGCTCGCCACGGCTCTTCCTGCGCGCGGCAGCCTCGACGTCGGCCAGTTCAAAGAACTTGCGCCGTGCGTGCGCAAAGCAGCCCGCCTCGATCACGGATGCAGGCTGACGGCCGGGCGCGTAGAGCTCGTTGTAGCCGCCATAAGCATCGGCCTGCAGAATCCCTGCCCAGGACGCCAGATGCGCCCGAGGATGCTCGCCGCGCCGGTCGCGGGAATAGTGGAACAGGGCTGCGGGCGGATCGCTGCCGGCAAAGGGCCGGTCATCGCGAACGTAGACCCACAAGCGCGCGGTATCGGTCTTGCCCTTGGCAAGGACCGGCACGGTCGTATCGTCGCCATGCAAACGCCGTGCAGCCAGGACATGGGCCTCGATCCGTCGGTAGAGCGGCATCAGCGCGAAGGCCGCCGCGCCTACCTGATCGGCCAGCGTCGAAGTGCTGAGTGCCACGCCTTCGCGGGCAAAGCGCTCGGCCTGGCGGTTGAGGGGCTGGTGCTGGCCATACTTCTCGAACAGCAGCATGGCGAGGAAACTGGGCCCGGCCCATCCGCGCGGCACCACATGGAACGGCGCCGGGGGCTGCGTGATCGCCTCGCAATCCCGGCACGAAAACTTCTCGCGCACCGTCTGGATCACCTTCCACTGGCGCGGGATCACCTCGAGCGTCTCGGTCACGTCCTCGCCTAGCTTCGACAGGCGCGCGCCGCCGCAAGCCGGGCACGAGCACGGCGCAGGAATGACGACGCGCTCGCGCGGGAGATGTTCGGGAAACGGCTTGCGGCTCGGCCGCTTGCGCGCGAATGCGGCGACATCGGCTGTCCTGGCCGCGGCAACTTCGGCGGCCAGGTTATCCTCGCAGGCATCGGCCTCGAGGTCTTCCAGCTGCAGCTCGAGCTGGTCGAGCAGGCGACGACTGCGCTCGGCGCTGGCGCCATATTGCTCGCGGCGCAACTTGGCAATCTGCAGCTTGAGGTGAGCGATCATCGCCTCGGTCGCGCTCTCGCGAGCCCTGGCATTGGCGAGGCGTGCCTCGGCATCGTCGGCGCGTTCGAGCGCGGCGGACAGCAGCGCCTTGAGCGCTTCGACGTCGTCCGGGAGGGGCGATGCGGCCGTGTCCATAAGGGGCATGGAATCACAGATCGGTGCAGCGTTGAAGCCAAAAATGCGCCGGAAGACGAAGAAAGTGCCCGGTCTATCCCGCGCTCTGCGGGCGCCAGGAATACTGCGGGTTACGCCAGTCGATCCCCTCCAGCAGGCAGGACAATTGCGCGTTGGTCAGCGAGACAATCCCGTCCTTCGCCGAGGGCCACACGAAGCGTCCCTTCTCGAGCCGCTTGGAATAGAGGGACATGCCGATCCCGTCGTGCCAGATGATCTTGATCAGCGAGCCAGTCCGTCCGCGAAACACGAACAGGTCGCCCCCGTGCGGATCGCGCTTCAGACCCTGCTGGACCTGTAAGGCCAGTCCTTGCATCCCTTTGCGCATGTCCGTGTGACCCATGGCGATCCACACCCGCGCGCCCGCTGGGATCATCGCAGCGCCTTCAAGGTCGCGGTGATCAGTGCGGCGGGGGCTCCGGCCGAAATGCGAACAAGCCGGCCTTCGCCCAGTTCCACGGTGATCACGGCACACCGATCACAGCCGTCCGACTTCTCCTCCTTGGCGAGGACCGCCTGGGCAAAGGTTGCCTCCACCATCGGAAGGGATGCCCCTTCGGCTTGTTCGCGTCGTAGATTGCGCCGCCAAGTGTAAATCAGGCTGGTCGATACGTCCCGCCGCCGAGCCACCTCCGCGACACATGCGCCCGGCGCGAAGGCCTCGGCCAGGATCTGGAACCGCTCCTCGTCCCGCCACCGCCGCCGCCGCTCTGGCCCCGTCATTACCGTGATCTGCCCCATGCTGCGCTCCTAAGCTCGCTCATACGAGCGCTCTTAAGACCGGTCGTTCACTCGCCGAACAAGGCGGGGCCCACCGGATGGGTACGACGCAAGTACTTATCAAGCGATAAATGACTATAGTTGCGATCTCGAACATAATATATCAGAATTTCGTTCCAATTTATGAATGGTAGATTTTAAAGTTCTCCAATATGCACCGTAACAACACAGAATTCCTGAAAGATAAAATCCAGACTGCGAGGTCGGCCAGTGACTGGCGGACACTGATAAGTGTTGGCGGTGAATTAGAACGGCTAGGGGAATATGCTGAAGCATGGCTGGCCTTGGCAGAAGGTGCCGAAATTCGCAAAGGCACGATTTTGCCGAACTGGGCAGGGCCTAACGATACATGTAAAAGACTTTTGATCCGCCGCCGCATCAGACATTTGGGCGCTGAGTTGCGAAACGCTAGATTCATTGGCTGCGCTTTGCGCGACGTCGACAAGGTCACTGTAGCCACTGAAGCGCGCCTCATCCCACTTCTACAGCGCAGTTTTCCTGCTGCCCAATTTGTTGATGCAGAGGCAGCTTCGTCAATTGATGGCCCTGGTGTAGAGTCATCTTACGAGCGTCTCGCTTTTCATTACGGCGCAAACGAGCAGGCGATCAAGAATAGCTTCACCCCGCTTATACCAAGGTGCATTGATCAGTACCCATGTGCCCATTGGCGCATTCCGATGGACATGATGCGCCAGGGCTGATCGACGAGCTTGTTCCAAGCG
>NZ_FVZE01000017.1 GCF_900168325.1 Novosphingobium mathurense
TGACTGCTTAATATCCATTCGCAAGGCCTCCATCTGCCCCGCGAAATTCACAACATCCCCGATCCGCACAAGGCCGGGTTCTGTCGACGTTTACGCCCATGTCGTATCCAGAAAAGTCCGAGCCGTAAGTCAAACCGTTCAGCGGCGAGGTATAAGGCCAGGTCGTGCCGCCGGTGCCGTTCGTGAAGCCGCCTGCAATTGTGTAGCGTCCGGCGCCGAAGACCGCGGAACCGGCAATCCTGAGGCTGCCGTTGATGTAATGATTGCGCGTGCGGCCGAAAGCGATGCGGCTGCCGCCCGCGGTATCGATGTCGCCATTGGCGCTGAAGGTCCCGTCACCCATGAGGTAAATGGCGCTGCCCGAAAGCTTGATGGCCGCATTGCCGCTGCCCGGTCCGATCAGGTAATTGCCGTTGCCAACGGCAAGTTCGCTGCCGCCGGCAATGAAGATCCCCGCAACCGCGGTGAAATCGCCGTCACCCATCTTGGCCGAACCGCCTCCTCCCAGATTGAACCCGCCGAAGAAGTGGCTGCCATCTCCCATCAGCAACTTTTGACCGCCGCCCAGCGTGATGGTCTGGTTGATGATGACGGTGCCATTGCCCTTGCGGTTGGTGCCCTGCCATTTGACCTGGCCGCCGTTGCCGATCCACAAGGTGCCGTTGCCGATCGTCACGCCGCTGGAACCACTGTCGAAGCCGCCGTTGACGAAGATATCGGAGTCCCCGAAGTCCACGCTGGAGCCGCCGCCGATCGCCACGCCCTGCTGCACATAGATCCGTGAACCGCTTGCGAACCTGATCGCAAGGCCCCCGCCGGTCGTCAGCTTCTTGATGCAGTACGTCGCTGCCGGAAGATTGTAGCCAGACCCCGTCCAGTAGGCCTTCGCAGGGTGAGACGCGTTCGGGCTCCAGTCCAGGGCATAGTCCTTTGCCCCCGAGCAAACGGACGTATCGGGGTTCGAGAGGCCGGGAATGCTGGTATAGTTACCCAGTTCGCTGCGGGCATCGGCCAGATCCGCATTGTCGGCCCAGGGATCGACCAGTTCGGTCGCCTGGTTCTTGCGCTTGTCCGCAGGAGGAACGTTGCCGTTCCAGGAGGGGGCGCTGAAACTTCCGGCAAAACGCAAAGACTCGGCGGACAGCGTGCCATAGTCGACCACGATGTCGCCACTGCCGGAAATGATGTCATGCCCGCGGATCAACTGCCCCTTGTTCTGCACACTGCCGACGGCCGCGATCGAACAGTCCGGCGCATCGATCGAAGCGCCGCCGGTCACGGTGATCGCGTCGCTCGCGCTGGAGAGGGCAAGGAAGCAAGGCGGTGCATAAGGCGCCTGCGTCGTCAGGGACGCGAAGGACTGCGTCTGCACGCTGAAGCGATCCCCCATGCCCACGACTTTGGCGAGCGTATAGGGCGCCTGCGTAGTCACGGTCACGCGCACCGACTGGTCCCCTGCCGAGGGAAAATCGTCGTGCACCGTTGCCCGTACCGTCGCGCCGGCAATTCCGTTGGCGCGCACGATGTCCTTCGCAGTCGGTTCCAGCACGGCTTCGCTGGAATTCGCCTTGAAGGCCATGGCTGCGCCTAGCGCCGCCATATCCGCCGCCCGCTGGTTTGCCGCCTGCTGCTCGAGACCACGATTTATATCGAAGGCAAGCCCCGCAGCACCGAGCACGACGGGCAAGGAAAGGCCGGCGATAACGCCGACCCCACCACCCTTGTGGCGGAACAAACTCAGACTCAACTGGCTGAAAAAATGCGGAAAAATCTTCTGCATGCGACGCTGTTCGCACGCGGTTATTAACATACCGTTTATTCTAGAATTCGACTTTAATATGACAGGGCATATATCTTGGCATATACCATCGACGATGCACTGTGTGGCCCCGATCATGGCGTGGCAGCAATCGACGCTTGGATCGTACGGCCGCTCAGGAGGAGTGTGCCGTCCGACAGTTGTGCTGCATAAGAATTGCGGTCGCTCGTCCTCGTTACGAGCATTTCGCAAAACCATCATATAAGGCCGCTACGGGGCTCCCGGTGAACCAACCGAGGGGCCGGTGCGAGCAAATCTGGAATCTCTGCCGTCCGGCGGGCCGGCTTCGGAACAGGAAGATTGGGGCCATGTCCAAACAGGCCTCATCCGCTACCTGAGAGCGCGCGCCGTCCGGGCAGATGTCGCGGAAGATATCGCGCAGGAGACCTTAATCCGGCTTATATCGGTTAGCCGCAAGCAGGCCATCGCCAGCGTTTTTGCGCTGGGCTTCCGGATCGCCGACAATCTGCTTGTCGATCTATACAGGGCAGAACGACGGCTGACCGATGCCCCGGGGGACGACATGCGGAGCGAGGCCCCGTCGCTCGATCGCGTGCTTGATTCGCGCAGGGCCTATGCCGTGTTCCAGCAATGCCTGGACCGGATGCCGCCGCTGCGCCGCGAAGTGATCGTCCGACGCAGGATGCGGCAGGAAAGTTGCCGCGCCATCGGCGAAGCCCTGTCGCTGAGCATCAAGGCAGTCGAAAAACACATCACGCGCGGCCTTCTGGACTTGCGTCGCGCCATGGAAAAAGCGGGGATCGAACCCGCGGGGTGGGATGAGTGAGACCAAACGAGAGGGCCGAGATCGATGGCCAGGCCGCGACCTGGATCGAGCGGATGAACCGTCCGCTTCAGGACAGCGCAACCGCCGCTGCGTTCGATCGCTGGATCGCCGACGATCCGCGTCACGTGGAAAGCTACGCCCGCATGGCGGCGCTTTGGCAGTCGGAAGGACTGGAACGTGCATTGGCAGCCATTCCTTCCGACCTCGAAAGCCGTGCTCCACGTATCTGCGCTTCGGGTGAATTGAGCTATGGGCCGGTGTCTGAGCTCCCCCATTCACCGGGCCTGGCTTCAGGCAACAAGCGCCGGTTCTTCGGTGGACTGGCCGCCGCGCTGGTCGCTCTCGCCTTGTCCGTTCCGCTCGCTCTGGGTCTTCTCGCGCCGGAGACCCGCTACGCGACGTTGCGGGGACAGGACCGCATCGTCGCGCTGGCAGATGGCACCACGATCCACCTTGGCGGCGACTCGGAGTTGACCGCTCGCATCACGCCCTGGTCACGTACGGTCAGGATCAAGCGGGGCGAAGCCTACTTCGATGTTGCGCACGAACGGATTCGCCGCTTCACGGTCGATACCGGCAGTGCGCTGATTTCGGTCCTGGGCACTGCATTCGATGTCAACGTCATGGACGGAGGCAACCGGGAAGTGCGTGTCTATCGCGGGCTGGTGAGCGTCGAGATGGGCAGCGGCGAATGGCGACTTCCGGCCGGAAGCGGACTTGCCATATCGGGCACGCATGTCCGCAGCCTCGACGGCGTCGACGGGCAATACCCCGGCTGGATCGACGGTTGGATTGACGCACAGGACACTGCTCTTGCCCGTCTTGTCGATCAGCTCAACCGGACCTCGGGCAAACCTGTGGTTCTGGGCGATCGGGCGATGGGCGACTTGCGGGTTACCGGCCGATTCAGACTCGAGGCCCGCACCGAAGTACTCGACACTCTGGCGGCCATCTACGACCTGACCTGGCGTGAAGAAGAAAGCCGCATTATCCTGACCCGAAGCGAAAGCCCCTCCGATTAGAGCCATTGCAATTTTCAAAACACCGGACACGTAAACATGATTTTCGAATCCAGAAGAATACAACAAACAGTCATTGTCATAATTCGGACAGGTAAGTTTATTATTCTGTAATGCAATATATTTGTCGGGTTTGTTGATCTACGCCCGTCTTCCCCGTGTCTAGAATTTCACAGACAGGGGATTACATGTTTCGCGCAGTCAATTGCCGCGCCGGTGTATCGGCGCTGGCCCTTTCGCTTGCATCCTTGCCATTCTTCGCACCGCTGACGCCGGTTCACGCCGCCAGCGCCCGCACGTTCAATTTCGCCATTCCGGCGCAGGATCTGGCAAGTGCACTGCGCGACTACTCCCGGGTTACGGGCCTCCAGGTCGCCGCCTCTTCCGAGGTGCTTCGCGGCCGTCGCAGCTCCAGCGTCTCCGGCACCCTGACAGCGGACGCCGCGCTGGCGCAGATCGTCGAAGGGGCCGGCATAAAGACCCGACGTCAGGGCCGCACGATCATCGTTACTCCGCGCAAGGCTGCCATGGCACCGGCGGCACAGGCGAACCGCGTCCCTGAATCCGCGAGTGCCGCGGTCTCGTCACGGGTCCAGTCGCAAGGACCTGACGAGATCATCGTCACAGGCTATTTCGAGGCCGTACAGGAATCGCTCGAGAAGAAGCGCAAGTCGGACGTCGTTTCCGATACGGTCAGCGCCGACGACATGGGCAAGTTGCCCGCCAACAACGTTTCCGAGGCCCTCGCCCGCATGCCCGGCGTCAATGCCGTACGCAACGCGACGACGGGTGAAGGCGACCGGATCACCGTGCGCGGCCTTTCCACCGAGCTGAACAACTACTCGATCAACGGCGTGCGCCTCGGCGGTGCAGGCTCGCGCGACAATGTGTTCTACCGGGGCGTGCGCCTGTCGGTCCTGCCCCCGGACGGCATCAAGGAAATCACGGTCTACAAGAGCCTGACGCCCGACCGTGACGGCGATGCGCTGGGTGGCTCCGTCGACATTTCGACTCCCACCGCATTCGACCAGAAGCCCACCTACTTTCGCCTCTCGGCCGAAGGCGGGATGCTCGACAAGTTCGACCACCGCAAGTCGGCGCAGGTATCGGCTGCCGCTTCGCGGCAGTTCAGCGACAGCTTCGGCGTTTTCGTTTCGGCAAGCTGGAGCCGCCGCAAGTCGCAGTTCGAACGGAACGGCGTCGACGGCGACAACCAGCCCGACACCTGGTACGCCGACAGCGAAACCCTGGGATGGGACCCCAATCGCTTCGTGCTGCGCGGCATGAACCTGGGCTTCGGTGAAACCGACGTCGAACGCTACGGCATCAATTCCAGCATCGACTTCCGCTCGGACAACCACGACCTCCATCTTCGCGGGCAGTACAACAAGTACCGCAAGAAGGAATTTCTCAACCGCCTGAACTTTCGCAATGACACCAGCCGCAACTCGGCCCGCCTCTCGCAGGTCGACAAGAACGACACCGGCCTGCTGCAACCCGACGACAATGTCGTCGGCTATGACGGGAAGCTCGGCCGGATCTACGGCTACAGCCTCGATCAGATCGTCGACCGCGATAAGGACGGCATCATCACCGACGCCGATCGCTCTGCGCGCTCCACCTACAGCCTCGTAGGCGGCTCAGGCACTTGGGATCCCCAGGGGTTCCGCCTGCGACGCTTCTGGGAAGGTTCGAACGAGACGGGCAGCCTCGCATCGGCCAACATCGGCGGTGTCTCGCGACTGGGCGCCGTGACGGCTGACTACGACCTTTCTTACTCGCAGTCCGAGGACAATCTCGACGACGGCTACGAACTGGAATTCCGCAGCGACAAGTACGGTTGGCTCGGCAACAAGGGCGTGCTGTTCTCGGCTGCGGAGGATTCGCGCTTTCCCAAGTGGATCCTGAACAGCGCGGGTCTGGCCGGGGTGCAGGACCCTTCGCAATACGGCTTCAGCGGTCTGGAAGGCGATGTCGGCGGCTCCAACGAGAAACTCTGGCAGGGTCAGTTCAACCTGGAATGGAAGCCGGGCGGCACCTTGCTGGATACCGTGAAAGCCGGCGCCAAGTACTACAACTCGCGCCGCCGCACTTACAAGGGATCCTTCCTGGACCTCAATGCCGATGGCACGCTCGCCGATTTCTCGCGTCTCTACGGCAAGGAGATCACCAACCTGTTCGATGGGGCCTATTCCGGGGACTACCGCCTTGGCACCACGCTCGACAACAAGGCGATGATGGAGGAGCTGCAGCGCGCAAAGGCTGGCAAAAGCACTCTGTTTGACGGCTTCGCAGTCGATCCTTCGCAAGCCAAGATTTCGGATGAGGACAGCTTCCGCTTCAATGAACGCGTGATCTCCGCCTACCTGATGGGCACGGCCCGTTTCGGCCATGCCCAAGTCATTACCGGCCTGCGCATGGAGAACACGCGCAACACCATCAATGCGTGGAACATCGATCCGGTAGCCGGCGCACGTTACACCCGCGATCGCACGAGCTTCACCAACTGGCTGCCATCGGTTCACGTCAATTACGACTTGGACGATCGCACCAAGCTGCGCGGCGCGGTCTGGACCAGCTTTGCCCGGCCCGACATCGCCCGAATGAGCTCGGCACGTGAATATGCCTATGACCGCGATCCGGACGGCGATGGTGTCCAGAACCCGACCAGCGAATGGATCCTGACGGGCATCGAGATGGGCAATCCCAATCTCAAGCCGCTGCGCTCCACCAACGTCGACATGTCGCTGGAACACTACGCCGGCAAAACGGGGGCCTATTCGGTCGCCCTGTTCTACAAGCAGATAGAGAACTTCCTGTTCCGCTCTTCCTCCAGCAATATCCGCCACGGCACTGCCGGGCTGAACGTCAATCCCGAAGGCGTCGCGATCACGATGCCCAACAACGGCAAGTGGGCAGAGGTCTATGGCGTCGAGATCAGCGGACAACAGCTCCTGCACTGGCTTCCGGGCGCATTCGGATCGCTTGGCATTGGCGGCAACCTGACGCTCCAGCGTTCGAAGGCCGCGACCGGCCTGTCCTGGCATCCGGACGGGTACACCCTGCCGCTGATGGAGACGCCCCAGACCATCGCCAACCTGCAGATCTTCTGGGAACGCGACGGCTGGGAAGTCTACGGCGCCTGGAACTATCAGTCGAAGTTCCTCGCGGGGATAAACGACTTCGGCAACGATCCCTACGAGCAGGCGTACAGCTTCGTCGACCTGACCTTCCGCAAGAGCTTTCTCGAGAAATCCTCGATCCAGCTCCAGGTGCAGAACCTCTTCGATTCGCATACGTACTGGCAGACCGTGTCGACGAGCGACGGGGCCAGCCGCGCCTACATCAAGAACGGCCGCTCGATCTCGCTCGGCTTCAACCTCATCTTCTGAACGAGCCCCGAAAGACCATGAAAAGCAAGACACGCGCTCTGCTCGCCACTGTCCTGCTCGGTACCTGCGCTGCCCCGGTGGCGGCGCAGGATACCGGGCGACCCGTACTCGCTGAGGCCACAGTCGCGCCTGAACGCATCATCCTCAACCTCACCGCCGATACCGCGCACGAGATGGCCGTTACCTGGCGCAGCGCTCCGGGACATGCGGGCAAGGTCCAGTACGCCAGGGCAACGGTCGGTCCCGACTTCACGAAGTCCGCCCTGACGATCGAAGCCGTCACCGACGATGCCACGATCGCGGTGGAAGAAGATCCTGCCTTCCGCGCAGCCTATCACTCCGCAGTACTCCGGGAACTAGAGCCGGACACCGTCTACGCCTACCGCGTCGGCGATGGCGCGCGATGGTCGGAATGGTTCCAGTTCCGCACCGCTTCCGAAGAAGCCCGCCCGTTCCGGTTCATCTATCTGGGGGACATGCAGAACGACGTTCTCTCGCAGGCATCCCGGACCTTGCGCATGGCCTTCCGTACGGCCGGCGATGCGGCCTTCACCATCCACGCCGGCGACCTCATCAATCATCACAATGCAGACCGCGAATGGGGCGAATGGTTCGCTGCCGGGGGCTTCCTCTACGCGCAGACCCCGCAGATGCCGACGCCCGGAAACCACGAATACGGCAAGGACGAGGCCGCCCGCGCCGGCTCATCGGTGACAAGCCAATGGCGCCGCCAGTTCACGCTTCCCGAAAACGGCCCGAACGGTGTGCCCGAGGCCAGGGAAACGCACTGGTACACCGACTATCAGGGACTGCGCCTGATCTCGGTCGATTCCCCGCAGCTTGTCCGCAATACCGAGGCCCGCGCATCGACCATTGCCTGGCTCGACCGCCTCCTGGCCAAGAATCCGAACCGCTGGACAGTCATCTTCCTGCACTTCCCGCTTTTCTCTAGCGATCCCGACCGGGATAACCCGGAAGTGCGTTCCGCACTCAAGCCCCTGATCGACAAATATAAGGTCGACCTTGTGCTGCAGGGCCACGATCACGGCTATGCGCGCGGGGCGATCGATCAAGACGGCCCGGCACCCGACGACGCCGGAGCGACTTACGTCGTGTCCGTGGCCGGTCCCAAGATGTACGAAGTGGCCGATCTCCCCTGGGCCCGCAAGACGGCCGCGCGAACCCAGGCCTTCCAGGTCATTTCCGTCGACGGCGGGACACTGACCTATCGCGCCTATGCTGCGAACGGCGATCCTCTCGATGCAGTGACCCTGAGCAAGCCTTGACCATAACCGCCATGCCGGATGAACCGTCCGGCATGGCGAATGCCTGACCCGCCGACGCTAGGCCGACCGTCGCGTCGTCTCGCGTTCGATCAGGCTGGGAGCCATGACCAGCGAGGCGATGTCCCCTCCGGCGATGGCTGACTGCAGACGCTGGACGATCTCCCTTGCGCCGCCGGAGATGTCCTGACGGATAGTGGTCAACGGGGGCATGGTCTGCGTGGCCAGTGGCAGGTCGTCATAGCCTATGACCTGAACGTCCGAGGGGACCTGCTTGCCCTGTCCGTGAAGGATCTTGAGGGCGGTCATGGCGATGAGGTCCGACGCTGCAACGATGCCATCGAAGCGCTCGCCCTGCTGCGTCAGCAGACCTTCCAGTTCGCCGGTCATGAGTTCGAACGACATGTGGCAGGGCAGGTGAAGCAGCGAAGCCCCGACCTGCTCCGCAACGTCCCTGACACCTGCAAAACGCTCGGCGATTTCAACGCCGGTCGTCTCGCCCAGAAAGGCCAGGCGTTTCGACCCGCCCGCCAACAGGCGCCGCGCTGCGAGCGCTCCGCCTGCGCGGTTGTCCGTGCCCACCGCGCAGTGGCGCTGGCCTACGTGGTAACTCCCCCATGCGACGAGTGGGCGATAGGTCGCCGCGACCCGCTCGATCGTCTCGAACTGGTCGGACTGGCCGATCAGGATGACGCCATCGACCATGCCAGAACCACAGATGCGATCCAGCCAGTCGGGCTTCTCCTCCGGTATCGCGCGCTCGAGCACGATGCTGTAGCCACGCTCGGTGATCTCGTCGGCAAGATGTCCGAGCAGGGTCATGAAGAAGGGATCGGAGATGTGCTGGCTGCGTTCATGCCCCAGCGGGATCACCACCCCGATCATGCCCGTGCGTTTCGATCGCAGCTTGCTGGCGATCTGGTTGAGCTGGAAGCCGTGCTCGCTGGCAAGGGCCAGGATGCGCTCGCGCGTGCGCTTGCTGACAAGCTCCGAGCCTGCCAGCGCGCGCGAGACGGTGCCCGCGGTCACTCCCGCGATCCTGCCGAGATCCGCAAGGGTCTTTACCTTCGCGGTTTCGGCGCCGTCGTTCTCGACCTGCTTGTCCTCGGGCGTGTTACCTGGGTCCATTGCCGGGGGCATAGGCTGTCCAGGCCCCCGATGGGAACGAAAAATCATCCTGCACCCTGTGCCGGAGGGATGACCTTCGCGGCATCACCCGGACGCGGCAGGCGGATGCGCAATGTCGCGATCGCCCCCAGCAGCATCAGCCCGCCGGAAAGATAGAGCGTGTTGCGCGGGTCGCTGCCCAGGAGGGGACCGTAGAGCAGCGGCATCGTCAGGCTTTCGATCAGCATGGGAATTACGATGAACATGTTGAAGATGCCCATGTAGATGCCGGTGCGTTCAGGCGGGATAGAGCCTGCCAGCATGATGTAGGTGTTGCCCATCATGCCCGCCCAGCCAAAACCGATGCCGATCATCGCAGCGAAGAGGAACTGGGTGCTCTCGATGCCGGGAATGGCAAGCATCGCGGCCCCCGAGGCGGTCAGGCAAACCGCGTGAACCGCGCGCGCGCCGAAGCGACGAACCAGCGGGATGAGGGCAATCGCGGCGAGGAAGGCGACGCAATTGTAGAAGGCTCCGGCCTGCTGCGCAGTCAATGTGGCATCGCGAAAACCCACCGAAGAGGCATCGTGGGTTCCGTAGATCCCACGGGCGACGGCAAAGACGATGAACTGCCAGTAGGTGAACATCGCGTACCACTGGCACAGCATCGCCAACGCGAGCTGGCGCATCGGGGCCGGCATCTCGCGGATGGCATCGCCGATCTCGCGCAAGGTGGCGCCCACCGTCAGGGGACTGGCGTCGAGCTTGGCGCGTTCCGCCGGGCCAAGCGGCAGTTCGCGCACTCTCAGGATCGACCACAGGATGGTCGAGATCGAGAGGACCGCGCCGATCACGAAGGCGATCCGCACGATGACGGGAATGCCATTGGGATCGAGGAGGTTGCGGTCGATCACCGCTGCCAGGAGCGACGGGGCAAGGTAGGACAGTGTCTGGGCAAGGCCGGTAAAGGCGCTCTGTGTCATGAATCCCACCGAGTGCTGCTCGCTCGCAAGTCGGTCGGCCACGTAGGCGCGGTAAGGCTCCATGGTGATGTTGTTGCCCGCATCGAGGAGCCATAGTAGCGAAGCGGCCATCCACAGCGCCGAGGAAAAGGGCATCAGGAACAGGCATGCCGAACAGATCAGCGCCCCGACCAGAAAATAGGGCGTTCGTCGCCCCAGGCGCGAATGCGTACGGTCGCTCATAGCGCCGACGATCGGCTGGATGACAAGCCCGGTGACCGGGCCCGCAAGCCACAGCAGCGGCATCGTCGCCTCGTTTGCGCCAAGATAGCCGTAGATCGGCCCCATGTTCGCCTGCTGCAGCCCGAAGCTGAACTGCAGGCCGAAGAAGCCCAGATTCATCTCGACGATTCGAATCAGGGAAAGCCTTGGTTTTTGGGACTCGATCATGCCCGCCATCCTCTCTTCAGCCGCGCTTTTCGCGCTGGCCCTGGCGCCCTGATACCCCCTGCCCCGGAAAAATTCAATCGATTGCATAAATATCTTGCAATCGATTGAATCGAGCGTATGACAAGCTGACACAAACACAATGAAATGGGATGAGGATCGATGAAGTTTCGCACACTGCTTGCGGTGAGTGTAGCCGCAGTCGCGGTTTTACCCGCCACCCTCCATGCGCAGGACACCACCCCCGCCGAGGACCCTCAGGACGCCCTCGGGCTTGACGAGATCATCGTCACGGCTTCGGCACGACCCACCAATCGGCTGGAAAGCTCGATCTCGGTCAGCGCGCTCGACGAGAGCGCGATCGCCGACGCGGCGCCGCGCACCACTGCGGAAATCTTCCGCCAGATCCCCGGCATCCGCTCCGAATCCACCGGCGGTGACGGCAATGCCAACATCGCCGTGCGCGGCCTGCCCGTCGCCTCGGGCGGTGCCAAGTTCCTGCAGTTGCAGGAAGACGGCATGCCCGTCATGCAGTTCGGCGACATCGCCTTCGGCAATGCCGACATCTTCCTGCGCGCCGACCAGACGATCGCCTCCATCCAGGCGGTGCGCGGCGGCTCGGCCTCGACACTCGCCTCCAACTCACCGGGCGGCGTGATCAACTTCATCTCGAAGGACGGCAAGGAAGATGGCGGCGTGGTCATGGCCACGATCGGCCTCGACTACGAGGACTACCGGCTCGACTTCGACTACGGTGGCCACCTGGGCGAGAAGACGCGCTTCAACATCGGCGGCTTCTGGCGCCAGGGCGAAGGTCCGCGCGATGCGGGCTACACCGGCAACAAGGGCTACCAGATCAAGGCCAACCTGACGCAGGAGTTCGACAGCGGCTACGTGCGCGTCTACCTCAAGCGCCTAGACGATCGCGCGATCGGCTACCTGCCGATGCCGACCCTGGTGACCGGCACCAATGCCGACCCGCACTTCGGCTCGCTTCCCGGCTTCGACATCAAGTCGCAGACGCCGCACTCGAAGTACTTCACCAGCGACATCGGCCTCGACGGCAACAACGCGCTCCACACCACGGACATCAAGGACGGCATGCACCCGGTGGTGACCTCGGTCGGCCTCGAGGCAGTGTTCGACGTGGCCGACGGCCTCAAGCTCGAAGAACGTTTCCGGTACTCGGATGTGCACGGCCGCTTCGTCTCTCCCTTCCCCGCCGAAGTCGGTGCGGGTCAGGGGATCGCGAACTCGGTCGGCGAACTCCTGACGGGCGCTGCCGGCACTTACGGCATGGTCTATGCCAACGGCCCCAGCGCCGGACAGGCGGTGGCGGGCAATGCGCTGCTCATGCGCACCCACCTCTTCAACGTCGACATCAACGACTTCTCGAGCTTCACCAACGACCTCAAGCTGACCAAGGACTTCGGTCCGGCCTCGATCACCGCCGGCTACTACAAGGCCCGCCAGAACATCGACATGGACTGGGTCTGGAATTCCTACCTGATGGCAGTCGATGGGCACAATGCCGCGCTCATCGACGTCACCGACGGCTCGGGCAGCGTCCTGACCCGCGGCGGACTTTATGCCTACGGCGTGCCCTTCTGGGGCAACTGCTGCCAGCGCAGCTACGACGTGCGTTACGACATCGACGCACCCTACCTGGCCGGCACTCTGGAGACCGGCGGCCTCACCATCGACGCAAGCCTGCGCTACGACCACGTCAAGGCGCGCGGCAACTATGCCGGAACGCTCCAGGCCACGAACTACGACGTCAACGGCGACGGAACGATCCAGCCGGTCGAGCGCAGCGTCTCGCTGATCGACAACGGCAACACGAGCCCGGTCCGCTATTCGGTCGGCTACTGGTCCTGGTCGATCGGTGCGAACTACATGTTCACCCCGGATCTTGCGGCCTTCGCCCGCGTCAGCCGTGGCGGACGCGCCAATGCCGACCGCCTGCTGTTCGGCGTGGTCCAGCCCGACGGTTCGGTGCGCAAGCAGGACGCCGTCGACTTCGTCGATCAGTACGAACTGGGTGTGAAGTATCGCTCGGGACCGTTCGGCCTCTTCGTCACCGGCTTCCACGCCAAGACGCAGGAGCAGAACTTCGAGGCGACCACGCAGCGCTTCCTCGACCGCACCTACAAGGCCACAGGCGTCGAGATCGAGGCAGCCTACCGCTCGGGCATCCTGGACCTGCGGGCAGGCGCCACCTACACCGACGCCAAGATCGCCAAGGATGCCATCACGCCCGCAAACGAAGGCAACACCCCGCGCCGCCAGGCCAAGCTGATCTACCAGATCACGCCCGCCGTGGACTTCGACGTGGTTCGTGCCGGTCTGAACATCGTGGGCACTACCAAGGCCTATGCCCAGGACAGCAACGAACTGGTCTTCCCTGCCTACGCGCAGGTCAATGCCTTCGTTAATTTCCGCCCGATCGACAAGGTCGAGGTCTCTCTCAACGCGAACAACCTTTTCAACGTGACGGGCATCACCGAAGCGGAGGAAGGGTCCATCACTCCGGGCGTGGACAACTACGTCAGGGCAAGGTCGATCAACGGGCGCACTATCTCCGCCTCGCTGCGCTACGAGTTCTGACCTTGAAACCAGCGGAGATGGCCGGACACTCCTCCTATGTCCGGCCATCTCCGCGCCCCTATCCCTTCTGCCACGATGCCGCGTAAGGAAACCGAACGCATGAACACCAGTCCGACCAAGACGGATGACGCGAAGCTGTCCTGGACGGCCGGTAACCTTGCAACTCTTGACCTTGCCGCCTGCACCTGCGCACCCGTTCTCGGCCCCGCCGACGTGGGCCGCGTTGCAGATGACATCGACGTCTGGGATGCCTGGCCGCTTGCCGACGCGAGTGGCGCGCCGGTGCCATGGCACGGCGGCGAGCTGTGGTTCGCCCTCACCGCGCCCATGGCCGACGACCCCGAAAGCCGCCACGCCCTGGCCCGCATCCATCACTTCTTCCGCGAGGGTGACAGCTTCCGGCACCTCGGCCAGACCCTTCCCGAAGGCTTCTCCCCCGGCAGCCGCGAATGGTCGGGTGCGGCGCGGCTCGAAGGCGCACAGGTAGCCCTCTACTTCACAGCCGCCGGCGAGCGCGGCGAGAGCCACCTCACCTTTCGCCAGCGCCTGTTCATGACCCGCTGCACCCTGACCGAGAACCAGAACGCCCCTTTCGGTCCGTGGTCTGCTCCGCGCGAAATCGTCGAACCGGCAGGCCCCTACATGGCCGCCCAGGAAAGCGAGGGCCGGATCGGCGAAATCAAGGCCTTCCGCGATCCGTTCCCCTGGCGCGCGCCGGACGGCACCGAGTACGTCCTTTTTACCGGCTCGGCCGCAGCCGCGCCCCGTGCCTTCAACGGACTTGTCGGACTGGCGCGCATGGACGAGGCCAGCGGCAGCTACCTTCCGCTGGCTCCACTGGTCGATGCGACCGACACCAACAACGAACTTGAACGTCCGCACATCGTCGAACATGCGGGCCGTCTCTATCTGTTCTGGTCAACGCAGGCCAAGGTCTTCGCCCCCGGCATTACCGCACCGACCGGCCTTTACGGCGCGACCGCAGAACGCATCGAAGGCCCCTGGCACCTTCTCAACGGCCACGGCCTCGTCTTCGCCAATCCTCCCAGCGAACCCTTTCAGGCCTACAGCTGGTGGGTGCTGCCCGATCTTTCCGTCACCAGCTTCGTGGACTACTGGGGCGTGGACGATGCCTCGGCTACGGAAAAGCCGGAAGGGCGCACCCGTTTCGGCGGCACTTTCGCTCCCTTCCTGAGGCTTTCGCTCTCCGGCGAGCGCGCTTCGCTGACATGACGCAGGGTTCCCCTCCACGCCTTGCCGGCATCGAACTGGGCGGCACAAAGACTATCGTCACGCTGGGCGATGGCACCCGCATCCTCGAGAGCCATGCCCTGCCCACCGCCACCCCGGATGAAACCCTGGAGGCAGCCCTTGCCCAGCTCGCGGCATGGCAGGCGGCGTCCCCGCTCGCTGCCATCGGGATCGCCAGTTTCGGCCCCATCCGGGTAACGCCCGATGCGGCAGATTACGGCACCATCCTCAGGACCCCTAAGCCCGGTTGGAGCAACACCGGCGTGCTCGAATGGGTGCACGCCCGCTTCGCCTGCCCCATCGGCGTCGATACCGACGTCAATGCCGCAGCGCTTGCCGAGCATGCCTTCGGAGCGGGACAAGGCTGTTCCAGCCTCGTCTACATCACGATCGGGACCGGTCTCGGGGCAGGAATTGTGGTCGATGGCCGACCGGTGCACGGCTTGCTCCATCCCGAGCTCGGCCACATCCGCACCCGCCGCGCACCAGGCGCAACCTTTGCCGGCACCTGCCCCTTTCATGGCGACTGCATCGAAGGTCTCATCAGCGGCCCCGCGCTCGAGGCCCGCCTGCCGGCGCATCCGGGCAAGCTCGATCCCGCCTCGCCCGCTTGGGACGAAGTCGTGCATGACCTGGCCGAACTCCTGTCTACGCTGGTCCTATCCCTGTCCCCGCAGCGCATCATCATCGGCGGCGGCGTCGCCACGCGCCAGCCGCACCTCGTCGAGCGGGCCCGAACCCGCTTACCCGCGATCCTCGCCGGCTACCTGCCAGACCTGGACCATGCCGCCATCGAGCGCATGATCTGCCTCCCGGCGCTCGGCGCCAATGCCGGTCCGGTTGGCTCACTGCTGCTGGCGCATAAGGCCCTGATCTCCGACAAGATTTGACCAGGCCTTAAGACGGCCTGGAAACATGCCCTCGCCAGCGGCGCATTTTCGCCGGTGTGCACGCCGATGCGACGGGCCAGCCTTCGACAGGGCAGGAGAGCACACGCGCGCCGCTTCTCCCGACACGCAAGCGTGAGGCAATCGTCGCCGGAGGGACAGGACCAAGCCGATCCTCTCGGACCCCGCGGCACGTTGGCCGCAAGATTGCGTACCATCGCACCGGCCGGGCGCGTGACACTCACCGCATCGGCGGCAACGTGGCGCTCCAGAACCTCGGGACGGTCCTGAATAACGCGCAGTCGATACCCCGAGCGCCTGTAACAGTTCTGAACCCGTAAAAACGTGCCTGACAAAGGGGACAGAGCTAGCCCGAAGCAACCCTGCGGACATCGCAAGCCACCTTCAACCATGAAGGTTCGCCCTGCGCTCCAGCCAGGTAATAGAGGTAATTCGGAGACTCACATGAAGATTTCGAGAAGCAGCCTGCTTGGTCTCGGCGCAGCTTTGTCGCTCATCGGCGTGCCCGCAACCGCACACCATTCGTTCGCGATGTTCGACCAGACCAAGCTGATCGAGATGAACGGAACGGTGGCGAAGTTCCAGTGGGCCAATCCCCATACATTCGTCATCGTCAAGGACGCCAAGGGTACGGTTTTCACACTGGAATGCAGCAGCCCGAACCTCATGACCCACCAGGGCTGGAAGGCCAACACGCTCGCGGCCGGCGACAAGGTACACCTGACGTTCTACCCACTTCGGAATGGCAAGACGGGAGGCATGCTCAAGGAAATCACTCTTCCTACCGGAGCGACCCTGAGGGGCTGGTAATTGCCAAGGCAGCCGCCCCTGAAGAACAGGGCGGCGATGGATGGAATGGTTTAACCTGGGCGATTGCGCATCGAAGGCTGAAGCGAATGCGCCATTCCCCTTCTCACCGGACCGCAAGATGTCGAGCGTCGCCTTGCCGTACCGATCGTCAAACCGGTCGATGGCTGCAAGGCGTGGCAAAATGCGTGGAGTCAATCTATGTACAGGAAATCAGGGTTCAAAGTTCTGGCAGCAGTGCTGTTGGCACCTCTCGTGCCGTTGCACGCACAGGCAGCTCCGCACCGGGGCGTGGCGACAACCGACCTGAACGGGATCTGGGAGAGGTATCCCGACCCCTTCGCCGACGACGCGAGCGTCTTCCAGGACCTGCAGCCGCCCGAAGGCGGGCCCGACCTGAAGGAGCCTTATGCAAGCGAGTGGAAGGCCCAGCGCGAAAAGCGGGCGGCAATGCTGGCTGCCGGCACGCCCCTGGTCGATAGCAGCACGCTATGCCTTCCGGAGGGGATGCCTACGATCATGGGCGCGATTTTTGCCATCCAGATACTCCAGCTCCCCGAACAGGTGACGGTCCTGGGAGAATTCCTGAGTCAGACGCGCCGCATCTACATCGATGATGAAATGCCGCCTGCGGATGAACTGCCGCCAAGCTACTACGGCTATTCCGTCGGCCATTGGCAAGATGGTGCCTTGTTGGTGGAAACGCGCGGTGTGTCCCAGGATGTGCGCTTTTTCGAGATCCCTCACAGCGCCGACATGGTTATCAGGGAAAAGATATATCGGGTCTCGAAGAACCAGATCGCGGACGAAATCGTGATCGAAGATCCGCAATACCTGAACACGCCCTACCGCTTCACGTTCGGCTACAAGCGCAATGACGAGCACCGGATCATGGAGTACTATTGCGATCAGACGAATGATGTCATCGGCAGTGACGGCACTGTGTCGATGCGGGTCGATCAATAGGCAGTCGCCCCGCAAACGTCACCGGTCCGGTCCCCGTCTAGTCGCCTTTGCGTTCGCTGGCGTAAAGATGAGGGGCCGCCTGACCAGCGCTGTTGCGCCAATCCGCGCACTCCCCACCGATGTCACGCGATAGAGGGCTTCAAACGCGTCAGCATTGTCAGTTTCTTGCGCAAGTTGGGTAAGCGCCCGGGCATCGCCGGCCAGGTCAGCCATCGCCACGACCGCATTGTCGCTTGTGCCTCCCACAACAAGCGTGCGCCCCCCGGCCCGTGCGGGCAAGACCGCAAGATAACCCAGGTCCTTCCGCTCGGAACCGTCCGTAAATGCCAAGTCCGCGGCATAGTGCTTGCCGCTCGCCCGGTCGATGAAACGCCCGGATGCCGTGTCGATCCGAAAGCCCGATGAATTGGCAAGCCTGTAACTTAACATGCCCATCGCCTGCAGCCGGCCAATATAGAGCAGCGTCCCGCTTTCCAGCGCCTCTTCGCTCAATCTCGATGCGGGCAAGACGGTGGGAGGCTTCTCATTCGTCAGGCCCATGATTGTGCGATTCACCTTCCACAGCGCCGATGCAGTGCCTGTTGGCATGTAGTGCAAGTCAAAATCGTAATAGCGATAGTAATCTTCCGGATGATCGATCGTATAGCTGCTCAGGTCCTTACGCGACCTGATCGTGTCGTCGATGATCAGTTTGCTGGCATCTTTTTCGTCTTCGGATTCGATGAAGGCGTAATTGTCTCCCAGCACTACCGTGGTCTCCGCTCCAGCTTTTGCAACGGGCCTCCAGAATGTCGTCCTGGCAAGAGGAGCAGCGGGTTGCATGGTCTTCGCGACAAGCAGAACCGCGCACAGGATCAGTTCCGCCGCGGCCAGGCTTCCCAGGACGATCGCCCACCTTCCTCCTCGGAACCGCCATTTGCGCTGCCAGGGCAAGCGAATGGAATCGACGGGCCGCTCTTCCTGCTTGCTGAGGAGGATGCGATAGGCGCCCTTGCCCAGTTCAAGCCTGTAACCTGAAGTTCCCGCGTAATGTTTGTCCATCTTCTGGCGCAAGCGATGGATGTGGACGCGCACGACGGAATCGAACGAGGGGTCGAAATCCGGCCCTTTGCCGAACACAGCGACCGCGATCTCGATTTCCTTCGGCGAACGCTGTTCATCCGAGGCCGCTACCAGATAATCGAACACGCGCAGATAGATGGTTGAACGATTCCGCGCCAACACCTCACGGAACTCTTGGACCTCGGCCTCGAACAACGCGCTTTCGGCAAGGCTGGATGGATCCGAAAGGTGCTGCGACGCCACGCCTGGCCAAACTCCGTAAAGTGCGATCGGCCTATGTTAATGCTGGCTCGCGAATGGAACGGCCATCACGCGCAACATTCTTCCAGGGACTTCCTTGCTTCCGATCACGTGTGCAATTGGGGTCAACCCAACTGTCATAATGGCGCTTTGTAACGGTTGCAAATTGTTTACATAACAAGTTTGAAGCCGGTTATCGCTACACATAGTTGCATATATTTGACAGTTTTCCCGCCATCCAGACGCCGCAGATTGCAAGGGGAAAGCCCCCTTCCAATGCAGTGTTCGAGAAAACAAGAGTCGGGAAAGTTCGGGGAAATCATGTCAAATCTGAAGATGCACAAACGCGCCGCGAGCCGGCAGATCGCAAAACAGGCAATCGTGGCGGCCCTGCTGAGCACGTCCACGATTGCCCATGCCCAGAATGCCACCTCAGGCGATGCCGAGGCGACAGGGGAGGCCGAGGTAGGCGGTGAAATCCTCGTCACTGCGACGCGGCAGACCCAGGCGTTAAGCCGCGTTCCCATCAGCATCGTTGCCAAGGATCAGGAAGCTCTCGACAAGCAGGGCATTCGCTCGATGTCGGACATCGCCCGGCTTACGCCGGGATTAACGTTCGGCCAGACCGCGCTCTATTTCGGAACAGGCCAGTCGGTCATTTCGATCCGCGGCGTCCAGTCGGACTCCGGCATCCCGACCACCGGCATCTACATAGACGATACGCCTATCCAGACCCGCACCGGGATCAGTCCCTCGCTGACCAACCCTTATCCCGAAGTGTTCGATCTCGATCGGGTAGAGGTGCTGCGCGGGCCGCAGGGGACGCTTTTTGGAAGCGGTTCGGTCGGCGGTGCCGTCCGGTTCATTACTCCCAAACCCTCGCTCGACAGCCTGAGCCTTTATGGTCGCAGCGAGATCGCGGGCACCCAGCACGGTGCGATGAGCTATGAAGGCGGTGTCGGACTGGGAGCGCCGATCGTGGAAGGCAAACTCGGCTTTCGCGCCAGCGCCTGGTATCGGCACGACGGTGGCTATGTCGACCGGCTCGACCGATATTCGAAGCAACTGATCGACAAGGATATCGATAGCAAGGACAGCTTCTCCACCCGTGTGGCGCTCGGCTGGCAGGCGACTGAAAATCTCACCCTCACCCCGTCGGTGTTCTATCAGAATGTGAAATTCGACGACAGTTCGCGCTTCGAACTGGCGCAGTCCGACATCGCTCACGCCAATTACCGGACCAGCCTTTCGCGCATTCCGGAAAACCGCAAGGATCGCTTCGTCCTTCCCGCCCTGAAAGCGGAGCTGGAACTGGATGGGATGAGCCTGGTCTCCAACACCTCTTATTTCAAGCGCAAGACCAGCACCCGGAGCGATGACGTAACACTGAGCCTGGGAATCTTCGGCAGCTATCCCGGAGGCGATTTCCCGGCCGGCTTCGAAAATTACCAGTCTGGCACGAACTCCTCGGCGAAGCAGCGCATCTTCAGCCAGGAAGTGCGGCTGCAGAACGACAATCCAGGCGATCGCTTCAACTGGGTCGCCGGCCTGTTCTACATGAACGGCACGACGCGCGAGACCTTCGGCAGTGTCGATCCCGATCTGCTTGACGTCGTCAATTTCGGGCAGACCGAAGTCTTCGGAGACGATCCGTTCCCGACCATGACCGACGCCTTTGGCACCGAACTCTATCGTGACATCTACAGTGTCTATCAGAAGGTAGGCCACAAGGACCGGCAGATCGCGGCCTTCGCACAGGCTGACTTCGAAATCGTGCCACGGTTGCGGCTGACGGCAGGCCTGCGCTACACCGATGCCAAGTACGACTTCAGCAGCTTCATTGCCGGCCCGCTCTATTCGACCGACGGGATCAACGACAGGATCAGCGCCCACAGCAAGTCGCTGACACCCAAGTTCGGGGTTACTTTCCAGGCAGACCGGAACAACATGTTCTATGCCAATGCGGCCAAGGGCGTGCGCGGAAGCGGTGTCGCATCTGCGGTGGGTGCAGCCTGCGCCGCCGATGCCGCCGCGATCGGCTTCGATCCGAACACGCCCAACATCGTCGATCCGGACAGCATCTGGAGCTATGAGATCGGCAGCAAGAACCGGCTCGCCGGTGGGCGTTTGCAGCTCGATATTTCCGCCTATCGGGTCGACTGGAAAAACGTGCAGACGCTGTTCACACTGCCGGCCTGCCAGCTCTACACCACGCTCAATCTGGGGAATGCCAAGATTGACGGCGTAGACTTCGCCCTGTCGGCCAAGCCCACCGACAACCTTACCCTGGGTGTTTCGGCGTCCTATATCAATGCGCGTTACACCACCTCGGTGATCGGTCCGGAAGATAGTGTCATCCGCAAGGCCGGCGAGCCCTTCCCGGTCGTCCCATGGTCGCTGCAGCTCAATGGTGAATACGTGCTGCCGATCGACAGGGTGGACGGCTATGTCCGCGCCGACTTCACCTACACGAGCCACGACGACACGCCGCTGGATGTCAATTCGCCGCTGGTCGATCCGGATCTTCCGCGTGCGCCTGCAACAACCATGCTCAACATGCGGGTCGGAGCAAGGTTCGACGACGTCGATGTGAGCCTGTTCATGAACAATGTCACGAACAGCCACCCCGTGCAGAGCCTGACGCACGATACAGTCGGCAATCTCTGGTATCGCGGCAGCTCCTTCCGTCCTCGGACCGTGGGCCTCACTGTGACAATGCATCGTTGAGGCAGAGGGAAATGGCCCAAAGAGCAATGACGCGCTCGAGGAAATCGGCGACTCTGGCACTTGCAGCGGCACTGTTCGGTGCCGTTTCCCCTGCCGTCATGGCAGCGGATGCCAATTTCGAAGGCGTTTGGAACCGATATCCGGCCTATGCGGATACATTTTCGGGTGAACCTGACCCGCCCGAACTGCAACTGGTCGAACCGCCGCTGAAGGAGCCATATCTCACCCGATGGCGCGCATTGCAGGAACGGCGCGCCGCTGCCGACGAAGCTGGCACGCCATTGGTCACCGACAGCGCCCGTTGTCTGCCGGAAGGCGCGCCGGGCATCATGGGGGCACATTACGCGCTGCAGATCTTGCAGAACCCGAATCTGGATCAGATCACCGTGCTGGGTGAGTTCATGATGCAGACCCGGCGCATCTATCTGAATGAAGACATGCCCCCTCTGGACGAGATCAATCCGGGGTACTTCGGCTATTCCACAGGGACATGGGATGGCGATGTCCTTGAAGTGACCACGCGCGGCATAGTCGACGAACTTCGCTATGCGGACATCCCCCATTCTGCGCAGATGACAGTCAAGGAACGTTTGTACCTGGACGAAAAAGGCATCCTGCACGACGACGTGACGGTCATCGACCCGGAGTACATGACCAAGCCGTACGAGTTCAGCTTCATGTACAGCAAAGAACCGAAATCCTACAAAATTGCCGAATATGTCTGCAAGAATGATCACATGATCATCAATGATGACGGCACGCTCGATGTGGCAGTCATCAAGAACGATCCCGGCGAATGATACTGCCGCAAACCTGCCGAACACTGGGAGCACTCTGAAATGAAACGCAAGGCGCCTGGCTCGGACTGGTTGAAGCGCGGTGCCTCTGCCCCGCACGGTTGCCGGAAGATCCTGTCGGCGATTTTGGCCTGCGCCGCGAGTGCCGGGGCGCTTCCCGCAACCGCGCTGGGTCAGGATTTGACCATGCCAACCCTGACACCGGTGCCGCCGAGCGATCAGCCGCCCCTGTCATCGGCCACGCGCAAGACCAATCCCGGCACCGAGTATGTCGATCTGGCGGCGGCAGGCTATGTCGAGGAGGAGTTTTATCTTTCGGGCCAGGCCCCCGCAATTACGGCCGATGGCAAGGCTCTGTTCGACGTCCCCTACATCACCCGTATCCTGGTGAGGAAGCCCGCAGATCCGGCCAAATTCAACGGCACCGTCGTGATTGCGCCGTTCACCTGGATCGGTGAACGCGCAGCTGGCTGGATCTTAACGAGAGACTACCTCGTTCGACATGGCTACGCCTTCGTCGGATACACCTTGAACATCAACAAGCCGGCACAAGACCCCAAGACCCACACGGATCCGAACTGGCAACCGGACCCGGAGCCGGCGAACCTCAATTTCGATTTCATGCGGCGCTTCGATTATGCGCGATACGCGCCGCTTGGCACATACTACGATCCTCAGCGCTTCCGGCGCGGCTCAATTCCCGATCCCTTCGTTCCGCAATCGCAGGCCATTGGCGGCGAACTCGCCATGCTGCTCAAGTCGAACCTTCCGAATGGGCCAATGGCCGGGCTCAATGTCGAACGTGTCTATGTGAACAGTTGGGCTGTCACCGCGCAAGTGTGGATGGACTATCTCGACCAGGGGCGTCACCAACAGTGGCGCATGCCCGATGGCAGACCCCTTATCGACGCGTACATGACCGGCAGGATGACCTTCGGCGAAGTGGGCGGAGATGTCATTCGCGTCCCACGCCGCATGCCGGAAGATGCTCCCTTCGTTACCGTCTACAGCCAGTCCGAAGCCATGTACGATGCTGTGGCAGGGGTGGAATTGCCAGCCGACAGCGATCGCCCGAAGCTGCGCTTCTACGAAATCACCGGAATGCCCCATCTGCGCATAGCCGATCTTGGCACGGAAGAAGTGGAAGATTTGCCCGCGGATGTGGGCAAGTCTGACGATCCCAAATGCAATACGCTTTACGATGAGCCGGCCGAACTGGTGGTCTCCGCCATGCTGGACAGGATGGACCAGTGGGTTCGCCACGAAGTGCCCATGCCGAAAGCAGAACGCCTGCAGCGCAAAGGCAATTCCATCGCTCGCGACCCGAAGTTCGGCAATATGATCGGGGGTGTGCGCCCCCCCTGGGTCATGGCCCCGGCGGCAGTATACTGGACTGAGCAGGAAGCCCAGTGCGGCATGGTCTACGAAACCAAACAGCCATATTCGCGCACGGAATTGCGGCGCCTCTACGGCTCATATTCCAATTATCTGCGCAAATTCGAGGCGGCCAAGAAGCGCGCTGTCCAGGAAGGCTTTCTGCTGGCGGAAGACGCAGACGACCTTCGTCCCGTCGCACGGCCCGAGGATTTCTGAACGGCTAGTAGCTCAGATCGGCCTCGGGCACGTCATTGGGAAAGCGCTGGCTGGCCGTAGCCCTGTACCAGACATCACCGGCGGTGACGGGGCGCAGGATCAGGCGCCGTTCGTTCACATTGACGTTGCCCATAGTCTGCACTTCGTACAGCGCCTCGAAATCCCCGTCTGCACTGGGGAGATCCCGGCCCAACATGGCCATCTTCGATGGATCGCTGATCAATTGCGCCATTTGCAGGATCGCCGGATCCCGGGTGCCCATGATCACAATGATCGCATTGCCGGAAGGGCCGTGCAGACGGGCTATGTAGCCATAATCGCGCGTGGCGACGCGGTCCTCGGAAATGACGGAGCCATCTGAGCGGAAGTGCCTGCCGCTTTCGCGATCGATCAACTCGTCATAGTTCGCCCCGACTTTCATCCCCGATGCATTGAAGAGCGGGTTACGCAAAAGCGGCGGCAGGCAGGCGATCGATCCGACATAGACAATGTTGGCCGCCTTGAGCATTTGCGACGTCAATTGCGAACCATATGTCAGGGCAGTGGGCCTGCTCCCGCCAGCCATGGAATCCAGGCGAGCAGCCTGCAACTTTGCGAGTGCCAGGGTCGTGCCCGCGGACAGGAAATGTGCATCGACATCGCGTAGCTTGCCCCTGTGCTCTGGATTGCGCATCAACACGACGTCGAGAGCTTCGCCATTCCTGATGAGCGGGTCCCGAACCAGCTGCGATGTGCCGCGAAGGGCGTTGTTCTGGGCAAAAAGAAAATCGTCCCCGGCGACAATCAGGTTCGGATTTCCGTTCGTGTGCAGCGAGTTCCAGACTGGCGATCCCACTATCTCGGGATCATCCGAAAGAAACCGAGAGGATGTCAGCAACCAAACGGTCAACCCGGAGAGGCACACAAACGCAGCCAGAGCCGCCAGCACCTGAAGCCCCGTACGGGCGTGCCCTGAAGCCTCACTGGCATCTTCACGGCCTTCGCCCGGCTCGTGTGACCCATCGCAGACCTTGACCGAATATTCGCCTTGGGGAATGCTGATCCTGACGGGGCGCCCGTCGGCGTAAAACTCCTCGAGTTTTTTGCGCAGGCGGTGGACGTAGACGCGTACGCTGGCATTGCCCGCCAAAATGAACTCCGGCTTGTCGCCGAACAGGTCTGTGGCGATTTCCGTCTCTTTGGGAAACTGGCCCGCGCGCGTCCGCTCCAGCAGATAATCGAAGAGGCGCACAAGCTTGTCCGATCGGCCGGACGCAAGCGTTTCCCGGAATTGAGCGATTTCCGTTTCGATGTCTGGTGAGATCGCGATGGACACGGTCAATCGCAAATTGCGGAAGTTTTACTGACGACGCCCATAGATTGAACCTACCACCCCATCCGGATTGCCCAAGCCGTTCCTTGGCACAATAGTTGCCCGCCACGGTCAGTCAAATGCGCAGGCGGGCCCACGGTCGGGGCCGTATCGGGGTGAGTGAGACGCAGCATCGTTCCGTGAATGCCCGGCGATTCAAAAGCTAGCGATCAGAATTGAACTCGCTCACTGTCGAAGCAAAGACCGAGGACAATTCCCATTGGACCGCGATCTTCCTTGAGCGCCTGGTGCAGGCTCTGGCCTACGAAATAGAGGCAAGGCCGAACGATCTCAGCGAGAGTACCGCTTCAAGGCGCCATTCTTCGCCAGCTATATAGATTGCGGGACCGCCCGAGGCGTTCTCAACAGTCGATACTGGCGCACCCGACAGGATTCGAACCTGTGGCCTCTGCCTTCGGAGGGCGGCTCTCGACTGAAATTACAGCACTTTTCGAGGAATGTTCATGGTTTAGTCCCGTGAACGTATCGTGAAAATGCGCTCGTAGCTCGCACATAACTCGCACAACCTCTATCGGCGGTCCGCGGCGGCAAGCGCCTCGGCCATGTGGTCAGGGTGGTGATGGGCATAGAGGGCGGTCGTCCGGGCATCCTTGTGCCCGAGCCAGCCGCCAATTAGGTGAAGGGGGACGCCGCGCTGTGCCATCCAGGTTCCGCAGGTGTGGCGTAAGACGTGCGGGGTGACGTCGATCAGACCAGCGCGTTTGCAGGCACCGCCGAAGCTTCCCTCGCCGCGCTTGTCCTCGTTGCCGTCCCAGCCGCCGCCAATGTCCTTGATGCGCTCACCGTGATTGTGAACGACATATCCAAGTTCGGTGCCGCGATCGCGGGCCAGCCGCAGGAAGGTCATGAGCCGCCGCGGTATCGGCTGGCCGACTACCTTGCGCTTTGAAGTCTGGCGATCGCCGCTTCGGGCAAAGTAGATCCGACCGGCTTCCAGATCGACGTTCGGCCAACGCAGAGACAGGATCGCGTCTCTTCGGGCGCCTGTGTAGAGCCCAATCAGGATGAACAGCGGCAGGTACAGTCTGACGTCGCTGCGGCCTGAACGCGCCGCCCACAGGAGCGCTGCGGCCTCCTTTTGGGTCAGCCAGCGATCACGGCCCTCGGGCTTGGCAGGCAGCTCGACATGGGGAACGGTGGTCAGACGGCCCTCGCTGTGTGCGAAGTTCAGTGCAGCCTTCAGAACGACGAGCTCGCGCCGCACGGTGCCGTCACTCTTCTTTCGCCAAGTGCGATACGCTTTGCAGGTCTGCTTGGTGATCGCGTCGACGGTTTGCTCGCCCCAGAAGGTCAGCAGCGGGACCATGGCATAGGCGATCCGCTTCGGATCCGCCGCGGTGGGAGCGTGGAGTGTGCCGTAAAGGTCCAACGCGCTCGCGATCAGGTAGTCGTTCGGCCGCGCCGGCCCGGCAGGACGGATACTGAGTTCTCGTTCGCGGAGGAAGGCCCCGAGGACCGCTTCAGCCTCTCGGCCGTCTGCAGTGCCAGTGCTGCGGCGCCGCTCGCGCCCTCCTTCGAACCAGACGATGTAGAAGTTCGGCCTGCCGTCGATCCGCTTGAGACGGGGGCCGGTGTTGGGCCTTGGCATGTGCTTTCCTCCCGCGCTGCGATCCACGCGAGCGCTTTGTCCTGAGGGTAGAGGTAAGACCGGCCTAACTTCACCGCAGGCATGCCCTGAAGGCGCAGAGAACGCACCGTGCAGGGCTTAATGCCGCCGATGACCTCGGCCAGTTGCTTGTCGGTTAGGTACTGGCCGGCCATCGTCATTCCCTAATGAGGACGCCGGTATCATCGCCGTCAGTGTCAGGCAGATCATCCCACGAGTTCCCCGAGAGACCGAGAGCGGAGAAGACCCGCTGCTCAAGTACGGTCAGATTGATCGAGAGAAAGCTGACTGCCTTTCGGACCTTCGATGCGATGTACTTGTTGAATTCTTCTTCGTGGGCGATCCAGATGGCGTCTTCGTGGTTCTCTTGACCTCGGGCATAAATGAACAGGGTCGGGCCGTAATTGGGCCTGAAGCATCCACCCGGATGCCGTTGCTCGTCACCAATCAGGATAACAGCAGCGTCATTGAAAGCCTGCTCACCGTCGAAGCCATATCGGATCAACTCGACGGCCAACGCGACGTGCATCGCCCCCCGCGCGTTGTAGCGTGCCGGCTGGCCGCCTTTCTCCTGTTCCTGGCGCGCATTCTGCTCGGCCGCTTCGCCCAATGCGCGAAACTTGCCTCGGGAATAGTAGCCTCGCAGGGTGGCTGGATTTATGCCAGCCCCTTGGGCGACCAGTGTGCTCGAGTGGATCTTGCTGTGCAAATCGACCATTTTTCTATTCCGTTTAGGGGTACACGATCTGGATAACCGTTCACCCCTAAACAGTCAAGCATCACAAGAGCCGATATTCCACAGCCCCCCGACTGAAGGCGGTCGGATCCAGCCGCCTGCACCGCGTTCTTCGAATGTAGTCGCGGTGCTGTCTCAAGAGGGTGCGGTCCGCAGACGGCGGGAAAGCCTCGGCCTCACTCTGATCCAATCCGTAGAGAGGGAAGTTGAAGTCGTCCTCGTCCGGCTCGCTATCGGAGTCCGCATCGCAAGGGTCGTCGTCGATTGCCTTGTCGATGTCGGCAACTGCGCAACCAGGTCCGCTGGTGGCCTCGAGCGCCCACGGCGAGAGCACGAACGAATCCTCTAGGTCGGTTTCCTCTGCCTCGGGATCGCCGTCCAGCCGATCGAGCATACCGATAAGGCGATCAATCAACGCTTCCACCTCGGCGCGGCGAGGCGTGGCGGCTGGGAAGCTGCGACGAAAGCCGGGAATATGATGAATGGGATTGGCGCGGGCGGAATCCGCCCGTAGTGGGAAATTAGCCATGATCGTCTCCTGTAAGACGGGATTGGTCAGAGCCGGGCGGTTGTTGGTAGCTTCCGCTCGGCTCGATCTCGTGATATCACCGCGCCATGGCCAATGCAACTGGTGATATCGCGAAACGCAAACGCCCGAAACAGACGGGCACTCCTGTCATGCTTCGCCTTCAGCCCGATCTACTCGCAAAGCTCGACGCATGGATCGCCAGCCAGGACGACGCACCCAGCCGGCCGGAGGCGGTGCGCAGACTACTGAGCTCATCATTGAATGTGTGAACCGACGCTCGGTATCTACTGGTGCCAGTTCGATTGGCAGAGCTTTGCAACCTTGACCTCAGGTGGTCTAGCGGTCGGCGCAGCAGTCATCGTAGGGATGCGCCAGCTCGCGATCACGAATCGCCAAAATGACATACTCGAAAAGCAGGCGGACATTGCGGCTGGTCAGTTGGCATTAGAACAGCTCGCACTCCGTCACGACCTTTTTGATCGCCGACACGAGGTCTTCGAACGAACCCGAGACTTTTTGCTGCATATTCTTCAACATGCCGAAGAACCGACTGTAGAGATCAACCGAGCCTTTGTGACGGCAACGGGCATGTCCCGTTTTTTGTTCAGACCAGAAGTCCATGAGAAGCTTGACGAGATCTGGCGCACTGCAGTGGCTTATGGCGCGCTCAAAGATGAGATGGAAAGAACCTACCTCCTCTCCGGGCACTACGGCGACGGAAACCCAGAACGAGAGCGCGATATATTACTCATGATCTCAGAATATCATCGAGGATTGGCGGATATTTTCGGAGACGAAATGAAGCTGACAGCCGCCTAAGCGCGGAAGAATGGTGCAATCTGGCTCCTTACGATTGCGACCCACCAGCGCTGCAGTTACGGATTTTTGATTCACCAGGTTTGACTGAGAGCTTTGGAAAACAATGGGAGAGCCCGCATCAATGCCGAACGAACTCGACCAAGCCATTCTCGATGCCCTGTCGGCCAGTGCAAGCGCATTACATGAAGCCTCCGAGAGAATTGAAAAGTTGGAGGAGGTTATCGCGGAAATGGGCAACGTTAGTGCCAGCCAGTTGGCTCAGATTACAGCAAACAGCCTCATGATTTCCGCGCTCCTGGTCGAAGCCCGCGACGATGCCGATCTGATCCAGCGTGCTACCAGTCGTGCCTCGGATTCATTGCGTTCCTTCGAGAATGAGGAACTGGCAATCAAGGTTGCTCAACATTTGGAAGAAATTTGCGACATGGCGGCAGCAATGATTGTCGGACACTGAGCACCCGCAATCCGCTCGGCACGTCAACGCACCCCGTCAGCCGGCTGAAATGACTGAGGTGCGCGTCATCAACTACGATTGACCAGTTTCACGCTTGAGCGCACCCTCGAGCACATGGAAATGCTGTTCCTGAGTACGTATCCGATAGCGGCCGCCTTGCAGCGAGGTAGTAGTCGCGCGAGTTAGCGGCGGTGCAAGCTCATTGGCTAGCGCCGGAGTTAGCGAC
>NZ_FVZE01000020.1 GCF_900168325.1 Novosphingobium mathurense
GCGGAGCGGCCGCTGCGCAGCGTAGCTCGGGGCAGGAAAGCATGGCTGTTCGTCGGTTCGGATCGGGGTGGAGAGCGCGCCGCGATGATGTTCGGGACTGTCAGGATTTTCGTGTGTGGGTGGGCATAATGGGCAAGAAGGAGACCCACTATGTCCCGACGCAAGGAGCCGGCAATTCCGGCTGATTTACTGGATCAACTTTTGGCTGGCGGCGATGCGGCTGCGGCTCTGCAGCAGGGTGGCCTGCTGGATTCATTGAAGAAAGCGCTGGCCGAACGCGCGCTCAATGCGGAGATGGACCACCATCTCGGGCACGAGGACCAGGCTGGCAACAACCGCAACGGCTATGGCCGCAAGACCGTGGTCAGCGATACCGGCAAGATCGAGATTGAGGTGCCGCGTGATCGGGCGGGCAGTTTCGATCCGCAGCTGATCGCCAAGTACCAGCGCCGCTTCCCTGGATTCGACGACAAGATCGTGTCGATGTACGCGCGCGGCATGAGCACCCGGGAGATCGTCGGGCACCTGCGCGAGCTGTACGGCGTCGACGTCTCGCCGGACCTCATATCGACCGTCACCGACGCCGTGCTCGAGGAGGTCGCCGCCTGGCAGGCCCGGCCGCTCGATCCGGCCTATCCGCTCGTCTTTTTCGACGCGATCCGGGTCAAGATCCGTGATGAGGGCATGGTCCGCAACAAGGCGATCCACATCGCGCTGGGCGTGCTGGCCGATGGCACCAAGGTCGTCCTCGGCCTGTGGATCGAGCAGAACGAAGGCGCCAAGTTCTGGCTGCGCGTGATGAACGAACTCAAGAACCGCGGCGTGGAGGACATCATGCTGGCCGTCGTCGATGGCCTCAAGGGCTTTCCCGAGGCGATCACCGCCGTCTTCCCCGATGCCGTGGTCCAGACCTGCATCGTCCACCTGCTGCGCAACTCGATGGACTTCGTCTCATGGAAGGACCGCAAGGCGCTGGCGAGCGCCTTGAAGGGCATTTACCGCGCCGTCGATGCCAAGGCCGCCGAGGAGGCCCTGACCGCCTTCGAGGCCAGCGAATGGGGCCGACGATATCCAGCGATCGGCCAGAGCTGGCGACGGGTGTGGAGCGAGGTCATCCCCTTCTTCGCATTCCCCGACGAGGTCCGCAGGATCGTCTATACCACGAATGCCATCGAGGCCCTGAATGCCCAGCTCCGGCGGGCGGTCAGGGCCCGGGGACACTTCCCCAACGACGATGCCGCGACCAAGCTGCTCTATCTGATCTTGAACCGATCGGAGAAAGAGTGGAAAATGCCGCCACGTGAGTGGTCCATGGCCAAGGCCCAGTTCGCTGTCCTCTTCGGCGAACGCTTCATCAAGGCCATGGCGGCGTAATGTTTAACCGCCCACCCACACACGAAAATCCTGACAGTCCCTGATGTTCGGCCTCATCGGCACCTGTCGGCTGAACGACGTTGATCCGCTCGCATGGCTCACCGATGTCCTTAGCCGCATCGCCGAAATCCCACAAAACCGGCTGCACGAACTGCTCCCATGGAACTGGAAAGCCCTCCAGAACTCCAACCCGGCGGAATTAGCCGCCTGACCTTCTCAACCGTCGCTAACTCCGGCGCTAGCCAATGAGCTTGCACCGCCGCTAACTCGCGCGACTACTACCTCGCTGCAAGGCGGCCGCTATCGGATACGTACGCTGAAGTAGCGGTTCGTCCGAGCCTTCATGATCGCGGCCGAGCGGAATAGGTGGACGTCTCTGAGTCCCAAACGAGGTTTGACCCTCTACATTTCTGACGAGATCGTCCGGGGCATGGCTGATCGGAAAAGGTAGGCCGGGGTTAAGCCCAGCGGAACTCCGTCTCGTTCAGCCAAAGCGAATGGAGCAATGCCGCGAGCTTACGGGCGACGGCGACCCTGGCGCGTTTTCCGCCTTTGGCCTCCGCGATCTTCCTGCCCCATTGCTGGAGCGCGGAGGGCCGCTTCACCTGCGACAAGAGTACGTTGGCGGCTTCATACAGCGACCATCGCAACATGCGATCACCTGTCTTCGAAATATGGCCGCTGATGTCGCGCTCTCCCGACTGATTGCGTCGTGGCACCAGTCCGGCATAGGCCCCGACATCCTCGCTTCTTGCAAAGCGTCGTGGATCTTCGATTGTGGCGGTGTAGGTGAGCGCGGTGATCGGGCCAACACCCGGAACACTCATCAGCCGGGTGCAGACCGGGTCAGCCGCTGCCCGTTTGACGAGTAGGCGACCAGAGGCATGCAGTTGCTCTTCGATCGCTTCCATGGACGCAATGAGCGGAGCGAACAGCGGGGCGAGATCAGGACGCTGAGCGTATAGGGCTGCCAGGCGCTCGGTCCGCCGCCCTGACGTCCTGGCAGTACCCATGCGCAGGCCGAACAACTTCAGTAGCCCGCGCAGCTGGTTGGCCATGGCCGTTCGGGCCGTGATCAGCTGCACGCGGATACGAAGAGCGGCACGGTCAATGTGCGTCGCCGACGCCTTCATGTGGACCCGTTTGAACCAGCCGGTGCGGGCAATCTGCGCAAGACCCTCAGCATCGTGGACGTCGCTCTTGTTTACCCGCGCCGAGAGCACTCCCTTGGCGTGGCGGGCGCAGATGCACTCGACCGCGACACCGCGTTCGACCAAGCCATGATAGAGGAACGTGGACAGCGGCCCAGTCTCGAGCACGACACGAGCGACTTCGGGACAATGCCGGTTCAACCACTTGGCCAGAACGTCCGGGTCGCTCGCAACTACGTCGCGGCGAAGAACCTTGCCTTCGGCATCGACCACGCAAATGTGCGTCGTCTTGTCACTCACGTCCAATCCTGCATAGATCGACATCGGTCACCCTCCTGCATTGAAGCGCCATGGCGACTTCGTACCATCCAGGAGGGTGGCTAAATCAATTACGCGGTGTCCCAAGCGCAGAGAGGATAGCCCCTCGCCGAGGCGAGGGGCCAATAGATTCAGATCTCAGTGTTCTCAGCAAGGGCAAGCGCGTCCTCCACGTCAATCCCGAGATAGCGCACCGTGTTCTCGATCTTGCTGTGACCGAGAAGGATCTGGACGGCGCGAAGGTTGCCGGTCGCCCTGTAGATGATCGACGCTTTCGTTCGGCGAAGTGAGTGCGTGCCATACTCGCTGCGCATCAGACCTACCCCAGTCACCCATTCATCCACGAGTCTGGCATACTGGCGGGTGCTCAGATGTTTGCTGTGATCAACTCGGCTAGGAAACACGTAATCGTCCACCGTTCCGCCTCGCCGATCGAGCCACACCAACAGACTGGCACGAGCATCGGGGAGCAGCTCGAATTGAACGGGCCGACCTGTCTTCTGCTGCATGACGATTGCACGGGTTCGGATCTGCCCGCCACTAACCAGGTCGCCGATCTTCACCTGAACGAGGTCGCAGCCGCGCAGCTTACTGTCGATTGCGAGATCGAACAGCGCTCGATCTCGCAATCGGCGGCGCTGATTGAGGTAGAATCGGATTTCCCAAATTTGCTTTGGCTTCAGTGCACGCTTCGCGCCGACGGTTCTTCCCGCATTCCAGACCGGGCGCTTGGCGGCGGTGGTTTCGGTTTCAAGCATTTCCATGATCATTCTCCGATGGCCAGAGTGGCCATCTGAAGAACGTTGCACAGTCGATGAGAGATGGCGGGAGGCCTCTGCCGACCAGCATACGCCATCCGAAGCGTTGCTAGGAACGGCGGTTCATGCCGAAATCCGCCATTCGGGTTCCGCAAACTGGCCGATCGGCTTTGCGCCCTATAAACGGTCGTCTAGCGGTCCGATTGCAACGAAGCGATCCGGCCAGTGCAAAGCTAGACGCGCGACGACTGATCCAGCGATGCTCTAAGCCGGCTCGGAGGTATTTTGCCCACCTTGAGCTGCAATACGTCGATCGACCTCGGCCTGCGCCTTGGCAATGTCGGCATTGCACGCATCCGACTCAACATAGCAGTTCGTCGGCAGGAACGCGTCTTTTCGGGAAAGAATTTCGGCGGTGTTGCTGTTGACGATGATCAATTCCCCGTTGAGGAAATAGTCACGGAAGAAGCGGTGAAATTCCCGCCTATATTCCGCTGCCGCCACTGAGCCATCGTCGTGACCGTAGATCCCATTTTCGATCGCAAAATGCAGCCGCTCCTCGCCAAAATCGAGCTGGAAGCGCATCTCAAACAAACCATCGGCCGATTTGTATGCGACCCTTACAACCGCACCTTCCACATCGAGACCCGCGATCGTCATGTTCTCCATGGGTGGGTATGGCGGCCGTTGCCGGAGGCGCACGCTGACGTTCGGCATGTCTGCGTTCTCCTCTTCGCGCGGACCTTCACCGCTGAGAAGTCGCCCGATCAGATCGTCGCCGAAGACCTGCTTCCATCCCCTTAATTCGTACAAATGCTGCGCATACTCTGTTGAAGGCGTCGGGATGCCGAAACCAGCTTCAATCGCCCTTTCCGCCAGCATCCGCACCAGGGGCAGTTCACGGTAGAGACGAAGCGCGTCTCGTGGGTCGTCCGGGTTGATGATCGGATTGCTGGAGGCGTGAGCGATCGCGCATCGGCCCGATTCAAATAGATGCCGGCAAACGTCTTCCGCGCCTTGCGCGGCGATCGTCTCGAGCGCTTCCGTTATGCCTGGCCCCCTCAGCGTGGGCAGGGTAGCCTGCATCCAATCCACTCGGGCCTTTGTCACCGGATAGGCCAGTTCAAGAACGCGCCAGTACGACAGGAACGCGTAACCATGATGATTGAGGCTAAGCGCTTCGCGCATCAACGCGAGCGCGATGCGTGGCCCTTCCTCTTCAGGGCACGCCAAATCGATCAGATCGAATTCTTCCCGGATCGCAAACCCAAGTTTCTTATTCAAGCCCATCATCATAGGCATGCTGCCGCCGGAACGATGGGCGACGGCGATGCCACTGCGCTCCCGCCACGACAGCACACTGAGGAACCGTAGCATCAGTCCTTCGGCTTCTTCGCGGCTAAGGCCTTTCGGCACCTTCATCGCCACGCCCCCATATTCCTCCTGGGTGAGCGGTATGATCCACATCAGGTGGTCGGCGAACTCGAAGGATTGGGGATAGACCGGCCATGGGCAGGATGTTTCGACATTCACGCACAACCAATCGCCGCGCTCCTTTAATTCTGGAGCCGCCGCAAATTTCGCTTCGCGGGTGCCAATCTCGATAGGGCGGGGCATCCCCATATCATCGCGCATCACCATGCGCCTATTTGATCACTACGCTTTAGGCTCGGCAACAGGTCAATATCGCTTCTGGTGTCGACCAGTTCAAGTCATTCTTCGGTCGACGGTTGAACGTCAGTTCACGCCGAAACCGGCCATTCGGGCACAGTCTTGCGACCGCACCGTTGTGCGTCAATTGCCGTCCTTGCCGAGCTCGGCGGCGCCCCCCAGTTGCCGACCTTCCGCTTTATGCCCGCTGGCAGCGCGACAGCGGCTTCAACATAGTCTAGATCTGGTAGAGAGCCGGTTTCCTCATCTATCCGCCTTCGTCGCGCTCCAGAACGTGTCGTGCGGAGCCTTCAAGCCGAAGAGTGTCTTCTGGCGCCCTTTCTCTCGTTTGACGGCAGCCTTGCGGAGCTCCTCGCGCAACGCAGAGGCGAACCGCGGCGCGGCAGGTCCTGGCTCGTTAGCACCCCAGTCAGAGAAGAACCGTAGGTCGACCACTGCGGCGGCGAGCGTCCCGGCCGTCCAGAAGAAAACGGGATCCGCCGCGGTGCGCGCGGTCTTCAGCCAGTGCTGAGCCCAGCGCCGCCGCCGGGCGACTACACGCGCCTGGGATGTCACTTGCCCGAGGAAGCCAGTGCCGCGGTCCTCCTGGAGCGCGGTGACGCCCGCTACGCTCGGCCGAAAGCTGGTGACGGTGAGCGCGCGAGCTACCAGCGCCGGGTGCGGGTCTCGCAGCGCTTCGGCTACCTTTCCTCGCCCTCCAGCATGAGCTGCAGCTGGTTGTAGTCATCGATCTCGTCGCTGTCGCCGAAGTCGAGGTTGATCTCGCCCATGTCGACGCTGCCTAGTGCTTCCACGACTTCGAGGTCGACGATCTCCAAGTCTGCGACTGGCCCGTCGATCGATCCTGCAATGGTGATTAGCACTGCTGCGTCGAAGGTTTCCTCGCTGGAGGCGGACGTTCTGCCCATACCGATTTCCTCGCGATCGATGCTGTCCCATGCGAACAGAGAGAAATGTGCGTGCGCGGTGGCGGTGATCTCGACGTCGACCCTGCAGACGACCTCGTCGGCGGTGAGGCGGACGACAGTGACGCCGTGGTCGCCGTCACGCTCCGTGAGCGCAAAGCTCTCCAGGCGCAGTTCCGTCTCATCTAGCTCGTAGCGGTAGGGGGCGGAGGCCTCGACGTCGAATTCCCATTCGGCCAATGCGTCAGCAAGCAAGGCGTTCATCGACCTTTCGTCGTCGGGCAAGTCGCCTTCGGCGATCCCCCGCAGGAACGTGTTTACCGCCTTGGCGGCCGCCTCGGCGTGTGCTTGGACGATCTGCATCGCGTCGGCGAGGTCGCCCTCGACGAAGATGTGCTCGGATTTTTCTGCGAACGATTGCCATCCCTTGTCTGCGCTGGCGGCCAGCACTGTCTTACCGGCCGCTTTGGCCCACGCCTCGAGACTGAGGAGTGCGAGCGCGTCCGGGAACTCGTTCTTTTTGTCGCCGGTCGCCTCGAACGGGGGCGTGGGATCGAAGTAGGACTTCAGCAGGGCATCGATCGCACACAGGTTCGCCGGCACGGTCTCCGCGCCGGTCGCTTCCAAGAACGATGCGATCTTGCTGCGCGCGACTGTCCTGGAATCGGCGAGGGCGTCGATCGCGGTCTGTGCGGCGTCGGAGCTGATGAGCCCAAGCTGCGCCGCGCGATCTAGAGCGGAGCGCGCAGCGTCTCTAGCCTTTTTGGTGCTCACGTTCAGGTGCTTCAGCGTCTCGCGGACCACGATCTCCGAGACGACGAATTGGAGCGGGCCACCCTTGAACTGGTCGAGTTGCGCGAGCAGTCCAGCCTCGAAGTTCATCCCGCCCTGAATGATGGCGTTGGTGTCGATTGTGAAAGCGTCATAGGGCATCGGCCGCTACTATCAGACAAACAACTCGAATCCGAGCGTCGTGATGTGCTGCCGAAACCTGCGCGACCGCGCCTTCGCGATCGGGTCAAGGCAGTCTCCTATTTGCCGAATTTTGCCGCTCGTAGGTTGCAGCGTGGGCTTGCTCTCTTGGCACGCGCAGGGCATCCTCTATCCGTCTGGCGTCAGCCATTCGTCCCGGGGTTTTAAGTGAAGCACAAGTCAATCGATTTGGCCTCCGAGGTCAAGCGCGCCACGCTGCCTGAAGGTCTGCACGGCTTTCTCTTTCCGCTGTTCGAGGCCGTCTCCAACTCCCTTCATTCCATCGAGGAGCGCTGGGGGGGTGACGTAGAGCAGCATGGCCGAATCGAGATCGAGATCTCAAGTGGTGACCGCCAGATAGTCATCGCTGACAACGGCGTCGGGTTCGACGACATCAACCTCGCTGCCTTCCTTACACCGTTGACCGGCAACAAGTTCGAGCGGGGCGGCAAAGGTTTCGGCCGCTTCATAGCCTTCAGGATCTTCAGAGAGGTGTTCTACTCCTCCCGTCAGGCCGACGCGTCGAGCGCGGTGACGGGCGGGACGTATGGCTACAAGCCGTTCGCGACCGATGACAACCTGGTCGAGATTGGCGCGGATGACGGTGCGGGGGAGCATCGCTTCGACACTGGGCTGACCGTGCTCATGCGGTCGCCCCTTGACGAGGCTGCGGACTATTTTGACCTCTCTGGCCAGCGCTACTTAGGCGAGGCCGCCGAGGATGCCATAGTTGCGGCTTTGCTCGATCATTTCCTGATCGAATTCATACAGCAGAAGATCCCGAAGCAGTCGATTCTGGTCATCGATGATGCACGCTTCAATTTATACGATCACTTCAAGGACTCCCTTTTGGTTGGTGGGTCCCGAACGGAGTATCTGGAAATCGGCCAAAAGAGCCGGCGGTTCGACTTCAGCTACTTCAAGGTCGGCGAGGCTCAGGCCAAGAAGCATCGACTCTATTTCTACGCCAACAACCGCGCCGCGAGCGACTTGGAGAACATTTCGTCGGGCGTGAACGACAAACCTTTCGTCGAAGCGAGCGAGACCGGTCTACGCCGCTACTTCTATCTGGTGGCCGTATCGAGCGACTTCTTTGTCTCGTCGCAGTCGCGTGACCGAATCACGAACCTCCACGGCAAGGTGGTCCGTGACGGCGTAAAGAAGTCGATTAGGGACCACCTCGTCGCATTGGCAAAGCAGCATATTCTGGGGATCGAGAGCGCCTATACCAGCGAGCGTCGTGCGAAGATGGTCGCTGATGTAGAGCATCTGATTGCGGTCGATCCGCTGCTGCGGCGCGGTCTTGGCGACCGCTCGCCCGAGGACTTCGTTAGGAAACGGTCCATTACGGAGACGCGGGAGCAGCTGGCTCAGGACCTATTCGTGGAGCGCTTCCGCAAGAAGTTCGACTTTTCCAAGCTGGACCAAAACGCCAGCGTCGAGCAGCTCGAGCATCTGGTCAAGACGCAGATCCCGGCAGACGCCAAAGAGGCGCTGGCAGTCTATGTAGCCTATCGCAATCACGTCATCACGATCTTCCGCGAACTCCTGAAGAAGCAGGAGGGCGGACTGGCTACTGAGGATAAGGTGCATGCGTTGATCTATCCTCGTTACAAGGACAGTGACGAGATCGACTACAGTTCGCACAACCTGTGGCTGCTAGACGACGACTTGGCCTACGCGCAGTACATCTCGAGTGATCGCACGCCGGACGGCAACCACAGGGCCAAGGGCGAGTACGCTCACGACCTGCTCGTCAACAATCAGAACGAGCTCATGGTGGTCGAGATGAAGCGCCCTCAGAAAACGGGATACGCGACTGGCCTCGAAAGTTCGACCAATAACCCGGTCGACCAGTTGAAGCGACAGATCTCAGACATCCGCACAAAGGGCAGGATTAAGACCTCGGCAGGTCGCGAGGTCGTGGTTCCGCCGGACACGATGGTGCGCGGATACGTGATTGCCGACTGGAACGACAGCCTGCAGAAATACCTCCAGATGGAGGATTTTGTCATCACCAACTACGGTGGGCAGATGGCGTATCGGTATTTCCAGTCTCTCAACCTCATGCTTGAGGTCGTCGCCTTCGATCGTCTGGTTGATCGCGCCACCAACCGCAATGAAGCCTTTGTGCAGATGCTAGAGGGACGCTCCTCCTACGATCGCAAGCCCAAGGGGACGCTCGGAAGTCTTGGCACGATGGGGGAGCCGGGATAGCGATCGTCGGTGCGTGCTGTTGTGGCTGAATGACACCTTCGAAATCTACATGTGTCTTTGGACCTGCGGCTCAGCAAACGCCACCGATGTTGAGTGGTGCAGTAGTGTTTCCACGTCGGCTTCAATCGCGCGGATTGCCAATCAATAGCCAAGTTTCGAGCGTCAAGCGGCAGCTCAACGAATGACCGCCTCCGGCTGTGAATGGCCGGGATTAGGTCAGTTCGCCGATAGCAAGAGGCCCGCCGTTCACCGGAAGCGAACCGGTAGAGGCCCGGTGCGCGAACGGCGACTGTTGTCGGCGACCGTCGTTTAGCGAGCCGGTTCGGAATGACGGCTACGTCCCACTTGCCGTCGTTAACGGGTTCCCTTGAAGGCCTGGTCTGAAGATCTGAAATCCGGGCTCGTCGGTGGCGAACCGCCTTCAAAGGCAGAGCACCGCCCCCGCTTCCAATGCGCTGATCCTTGGTCCTGCCGATGGCCTGACGCCATCAACCCGTTAAGGGTCCGCTACGCGAAGCGTGCGGCCTTGAGGCTGCGCCTCTGCGGTGATTGCGGCCACCGCCCGGACGCATCGGGCGCCTGTCGCGCGGAGGAACGTTCCTTCGCCTCAGAGCAGGAGCTGCAGCAATGTCCCTCGATCAAGCCCAGGCCTTCGCATTCAGTCTTTCACGCTCCCTCATGACTGTGATCGTCATCTTTTGCGCCGGAGACGGCACACATGCCGTGGCTCCATCAAATGAGTTTGAGGGTGACGCTGACATCGTTGCCGAAATCGATCCCTTCGACTTCTGACGAGGCGTCCAGACTTTCGGGAGCGACGGCAGGCTCGATTTTTTGCTCCCGAAAATCAATGCTTTCGTTTATGTCACCCATGTGCGCCGAGGTGGTGGTGGATGGCGCGACCGTTGGAAATGTCCTTCCGGAGCGCACCATCATGATCATCCTTGCCATCTTTGCATCGATTGCAGTCATCAGCATCCTGTGCTGGCTGATGTTCACCCTGGCCGTTTATGCTTTGCCGGTATCCCTTGGCGTGAGCGCCGGAATGCTGGCACATAATTCTGGTACCGGCACCCTGAGTGCCATCTTGATTGGCCTCATGAGCGCAGGCTTAACTCTGTTCGTCATGCAGTGTCTTCTGCTCGTTCTATCTTCGACCTGGCTTCGGCTAATTGTCTTGACCGCTTTCGTCATGCCTGCAGCGATTGCAGGATATTGCGCGACCTATGGCATCGTGCAGCACTTCATGGCACCGCCGTTCTGGCAGACCGCCATTTCGCTGATTGGCGGGGCCGCGGTCTGCGCCACAGCCTTCGTCCGCTTCACGGATATGGTCGCAGGCCAGATCGCCTGATCGGGCGGGCATCCGGACTTGTAGTTATCGAAGATCAGGGCCGGTACGATTATCGGCAGATCTAGCGCGCCAGCGTGGTCGTCCGGTCATGAAAATCGGGGACGTCTGCACAACTCCAGGATTGACAGGCCGGAGCACGCGATCAAGGATCTCGGTCGAACCCCTGACGGCAATTTCAGGCGCAGCTCTGAATTCCACAATGGAGGGCCGCAGATCACCGTAGGGATATTGGGCCGGAATGAAGGGGCACCCCGTCGGCCGGTGTCAGGTAGGCTGTACGGGTACCCAAGTTGGCGACGTCTGATGATCGGATGCGTAAGGCCACGTTCTGCCTGGATTGGCTGAAGCACCGAACCGCTCACAAGCGGCCTCGTCAATGGCTGATCTGGCCGAAGACCGGCTGAAGCCTCGATCGCCTGAGGCGCAACAGCGGCGTTGCAACTTTCATCCCCTGGGCTTGCGCCCATTCCTCGCGAGGCAAGAAAGTTGCGCCTTTGCTGTCAGGCCCTGACGGGTGCGCCGTCGATCGCCTCCGGCCCGTCACATGCCATCGAGGCCGCAATGGTGCGGGCTCGAAGCACAAACATCCAGGAGTAATGACATGGCTACCATCGGCACCTTCAAGACGACCGGCACCAACGAGTTCACCGGCGAAATCATCACCCTCAGCGTCCAGGCCAAGGGCGTGCGCATCGTTCCGGAGGGTAAGTCCAACGGCGACAACGCCCCCAGCCACCGGGTTTTCGTCGGTCGCGCGGAAATCGGCGCCGCCTGGACCAAGCGTTCGAACGAAGGTCGCGAATACCTGGGCCTCAAGCTCGACGATCCCAGCTTCACCGCTCCGATCTTTGCCAACCTGTTCGACGATGAGGACGGTGAGAGCTACAGCCTGATCTGGTCTCGCCCGAGCCGCCGCAACAGCGACTGAGGTCGGATGACAGCCCCGCCCGGATGATCCGGGCGGGGCAATTCATTGTTTGCAAAGACAGTCTTGATGGAAAGGGCGAACCCGCAACCGGACTGAAATTTGCCCAAAGATGGGAATGTCCTGCCGGAATCTTGGAATACACCAGGGCACGCCAGAAGGCGAAGCTGCCGACTCGATCACGCAGGAGCGAGCATGGCGCAAGACAGCGGGCAGGGGACTGGTCTTCGCGATCTCGACTTCGCTGGCTTCGCACAGGAATTTCTTCGCCGCAATCCCGCCTATGTACGCGATTATCAGAAGGTCATGCGGGTCCGGACTGCTCCAGGCGCACATGTTGCAATGGAGGAGATGGCCCACCCTTGGGGCCTGAGCTTTTCCCTGTGCACCGCTGGTTTGCGCTGATCGCGAGCCCGCGCTTTGGCGTCCTGACCTTTTCCCCTCGACCGTCATACTGGACGCTGCACCTGCGGGGGCCGGGAACGCTCCTCCAATCGACCCCGATCATTGGCCGCATGTCCTCAATGATCGTTTGTTGTCGGATGGCCGGCACCTTGTTCTTGGCGATGAGGGAGGATCCCACAGCCTGTGGCTGCGCGAGACGGAACCCGGCAAGCCGCTAGCCTATGTCGTTCCGCGTGATGACGGAATAGAACTGCGCAGCCGCGCGACACAGCGATTGGAGCAGCGCTTGTCGGGTGTTCCACCGTATCGATGTCCCGGCCAATTTCGCCCCACGCACTTTCAGGCGCGGCGCCTGACGCTGCTCCTTGGCATCCTCGACATGCTGCATGGGCAAAGGCAATCACGGCCCAGCACCCATGATATTGCAAGCCAATTGGTCTACCCAAGCCTGGCAATTGGTCGCGGCGCCGAATGGAAGGCATCGTCCGAACGCCGCCGCACCCAGCGCCTCATAGAGGAAGCGCGATCCTTCATGAACGGGCGCTATCGCGCCTTGCTGAAGGGCAAGCTCGCCGGTGCGACAAAAACCTCCGGCCCCAAATAGCCACTCCCCCGAGCCAAACGAACTTCGCGAATGTGCGCCAGTCCGTTCCACACCGCCCTGCAACGGGTCGGCCACGCCCGGGAGTACTTTCATGACCCAAACTGCCGCCAACTCCGGCCTGCGTTACCTTCGGACACCCGATGCTGCGAAGCTGCTCGGGCTGTCGCCGCGCACTCTCGAAAAGCACCGTTGCTACGGTACTGGTCCCGTCTACCGCCGGCTTGGCGGCCGGGTGGTCTACGCGCTCGAGGATATCGAAGCCTGGGCCGCCCTTGGCGCGCGTCGCTCCACCTCGGACCCGGGAGTCGGTACCGTTCACCCTGCCAGGCGCCGACCGGCTGAAGGGTGACACGCGTGGGCGCTTCAACCAACCCGCGTTCGCTTGCTGGCATAGGCAAGCAACTCGAGCTGTTCCGACCGGGGCCTTCGACAATCGCACCGCGTGATGCGCAGGATCTCATGACCTGGCCGTTCTTCAGTCTGGCCAAGTCCAGGCGAGTAACACCGATCGACTTCCGGATGGGCGAGACCTGGATTTCCGTCGAAGCCGTGCCCGAACACGGCATGGCGACGATCTGGGATGCCGACATTTTGATCTGGGCGGCGAGCCAATTGATCGAGGCGCGCAATGCCGGGCGACCGACCTCGCGCATCATGGCGGCAACACCGCATGCCATTCTGACGTATATCGGCCGCGGAACCGGTCGCGACAACTACGACCGATTGAAGGCGGCGTTCGATCGCCTGCAGTCGACTTCGGTGGCGACGTCGATCCGCCAGCAACATCAGCGCCGGCGTCACCGATTCTCCTGGATCAACGAATGGCAGGAGCAACTCGATCTCAACGGCAAGCCGCTCGGTCTGCAAATGATCCTGCCCGATTGGTTCTACGCCGGTGTGCTTGAGAGGGGGCTCGTCCTGTCGATCGACCGGGCCTATTTTGGCCTGACGGGAGGGCTGGAGCGCTGGCTTTATCGCGTCGTGCGCAAGCATGGCGGTCGCCAATCCCACGGGTGGAGCTTCGACTTCGAGCATCTCTACCTGAAATCCGGCAGCCTTTCGCCGATGAAGCGGTTCGCGTTCGAACTGCGAGCCATCGTCGAACGTCAATCGCTTCCCGGCTACGTCCTGTCGATCGACAAGGCGTTCCGGCGTGAGCGTCTGAGCTTTGTTCCCGCACCGGTCGATTCCTTCGAAACAGCCGCGCGGCGCCTCAACCTTCCGGCCTGTGGATAAGCGCCATGAGACTCGTCCTATCAGGAACCGCCGGACTCGTCCTATCGGGAACCCGAGACTCGTCCTATCAGGAACCGCAGGGGTGCGAAGAGCCGCAGAATTCTGCGGTAAATGGAGGCCCCTCTAACTATCCTAACATTACAGAATCCTACGGATTCTTTCTAACCGCCTGCGCGCCTGGGGATTTCGCGGGGGGTCTGCGCATGCCTGGGAGGCTGCGCATGACGGGCCTTGGGACACGCGATATCGACTTCACGCCGTTCGCCCGCGCGCTTGACAAACAGGCGCTCACCGAAGTGCAATTGACCTGGATCGAGAAGCGCTACGAGCAATGGCTGCGCTTCGGGCGCGTCGCCGGTGAGCAGATCGTGAGCCGCCATACCTGCATCAAGCGCTTCAGGCCCGGCGCGGTCTTTGCGCTCATGCGCTGGAACGCCAACAACTATGGAACGGTTCACTCGCGCATCGATATCGTGCAGGCGCTCGCGCGCGGCGAGGCCTTCACCACGGTGCCCTTCGTGCGCCCCGGCGGCGAGCTTTTGCTTAGCGTGACCGGTTGGCCAAAGGTCGAGAAGGTCCTGCGCGCAATCGACGCGGTGGAAACCGCTGGCGTCGATCCATGCGATGCATCACCTGATCATTGGCGCCATGTCTCGGCAAGGATTGCGGTCGGCGCGCAGCCTCGCCTTTACGGGAAGGATCGGCACGAGGCCTGGCTCAAGCGCACGGCTCTCGGCCTATGACACGCCGCCGATACTTCATTCTGACGCTTTTCCTTGCCGGTGGATTAGGGGGCGCCTTCGCTACTGTCGCGTGGATCGATCCGCGTCCTCGCCTCATCTGGAATGCGAGCGCCAGCGCGCCCATCGGCCTTTATCGCCTGCAGGTCGGCAATCAGGTCGCACGCGGCGACCTGGTCGCGATCATGCCGCCTCGTGATCTCGCACAGCAGATGGCCAAGCGGCGCTACCTGGCTAACGGCGTGCCCATGTTGAAGCGCATCGCGGCGCTGTCTGGGCAGACGGTGTGCCGACACGGTGAAAATGTCAGCATCGATGCCGTGCCCGTTGCCGTTGCTCATCCGCGCGATCGAAGCGGTCGGCCCCTGCCGGTGTGGCGCGAATGCCGTTTGATTCCGCCCCATTCGCTGTTCGTGATCAACGCCGCGTCCGACAGCTTCGACAGCCGTTATTTCGGGCCGATCCCGGATGCCGGCCTCATTGGCCGCGCGCAACCTCTCTTCACCCGCGACGCCCCCGACAAGCCACTCGTCTGGCGTGGGCTCGGCCATTCGACCGCTTCTCCAACCGCCACCAAGGATCACGCTCCATGCAGATAGGTCGATTTTGCAAAACCGCCGACGGCTTTGAAGGCCGCATCACATCGATCATGATCGATGTTCCGGTTTGTCTGGTTGCTGCGCCGGACACGGGCGCGGAAAACGCACCGCAGTGGCGTGTGCTTTGCGGGAATTCTGAAACCGGCGTCGAAATTGGCGCTGGTTGGGATCGCACCGGCGAGCGTGCAGGCGCCTACATCGCCTTGCAGCTCGACGATCCGCAATTTGCACATCCCCTGCGCGCCAACCTGCTGCGATCGGGGCAAGCCGCCGGCGATCATGTCCTGCTCTGGTCACGGCCAGCCTCGCGCGAAAGCCGCTAAGCCCATGCACAAGTCGTTCTCGGGCATGCGAGCCTACGCAGCATGGCTGTCGGCGACAGCTTGTCTTGCCGGTTCATCGTTGTGCGCAGAGCCGCAGCTGGTCCGGGCGCAGGACAGCCGCGAAGCTGGCGATGGCAGACCTGTTCCCGATGTGGCCCCGGTGCAGCCTAATGCATCCGCCGTTACCGAAGCCTCGCGCCGCTTCGCCATTCCGAAAAGCTGGATCCGTGCGGTCATGCATACCGAGAGCCGGGGCAATCCGCGCGCCATCTCACCGGCGGGCGCCATGGGGCTGATGCAGATCATGCCCGGCACCTGGGCCGAACTGACGGCGCGATTCGATCTTGGTTCCGATCCCTTCGATGCGCGCGCCAGCATCCATGCCGGCGCCGCCTACTTGCGCATGATGCTCGATCGGTACGGTGATCTCGGCACAGCACTGGCCGCATACAATGCCGGTCCGGGCCGCGTTGACGCCTACCTGGCAGGACGTCGTCCGCTACCCCGCGAGACTGTCGCCTACGTCGCCGACACCACCCGCATGATCAGCGGGCAGGGCGTTTCACTGGCTGCACTGCATCCTGCCGCAACGCCGATTTCCTGGCGCAGTTCGACGCTGTTCGCGACGCAAACGCAAGTGCCTGTTTCCGTTGAGAACGCAACAACAGGCGCTGCATTGCCCCTTTCGAACCCGCTCTTCATTCCTCTTTCCGGAGAACATCGGCCATGATGTCTTATGGCGCTTTGTGGCGGGCCATGGCGAGGCGTGGCGGGCTGCATGTCGGGATAGGGCTCGTTGCGGAAGAGGGCAGGGGCGTATCGCGAGATAAAAGGGCGGCCAGCTACGCGGCCTCATGTGGTTGGTTTTGGGGGCTTTTCGCGTATGGCCCAAGGCATATCCAGCCATACGGCCTTGTTGAAATCCGCTGTCTTTCAATCGCTTGTCGTATGGCCGCGGTGTGATGGCGAGCGACGACCATCATTTTCGGCCGCGGCCAGGACCGAGCCGGGACAGGGGAAGCGGCTCGGCGGGCAGGGGCAAGCGTCTTGCCGCGCAGGTCCGCCGTGCGAGTGCGCGGGCCGGATATACACAGCTCGCAAGGAAGCCGCGCAAAGGCGCCGGGAGCCGCGCGCGTGGACGCCGCGCGCTGGCCCGGGTGCGGCTGCGTGCCGATGCTCGCCGCGTTGTCGTCAAGGCCCGCGTTGTCCGGCACAAGGGCGTGCGGTTCCGCGCGGCGCCGCTCAGTCGCCATATCACGTATCTCGAACGCGAAGGTGTAACCCGGGATGGCCGGGACGCCTCGATGTTCGATGCCGGCAGTGATGAAGCTGACCGCGAAGCTTTCGCCGAGCGCTGCGACGACGACCGGCATCACTTCCGCTTCATCGTCAGTCCCGAGGACGCATCGCAAATGGATGACCTGCGCACGTTCACGCGCGAGTTGATGCGCGACATGGCCCGCGATCTCGAGACCGATCTCGACTGGGTCGCACTCGATCACTGGAACACCGACAATCCGCATATCCATGTCCTGGTGCGCGGCGTGACCGACATCGGAGAGGATCTCGTCATCGACAAGGGCTACATTAGCTCTGGTCTGCGCGCCCGCGCCGAGGAGCGGTTGACCTTGGAACTGGGGCCGCGCTGCGAACGCGAAATCCGCTTCGCGCTGGAGCGCGAAGTCGATGCCGAAAGCTGGACCAGCCTCGATCGCCAGTTGCAGCGCCTGGCAGACGAAGCGGGCGGCCTGATCGATCTGCGCCCTGGCGGACAACTGGACGGCGAAAGGCAACGCCTGCTTGTCGGCCGCGCCGCTCGGCTTGAACATATGGGGCTTGCGGTCAACGAAGGTGGCGGGCTGTGGTCGATCGAGCAGGGCGCTGAAGCGACATTGCGCGATCTTTCCGTCCGCACCGACATCATCAAGACCATGCACAGGGCAATGTCCCGCGATGGTGGCCGGTTCGATCTCTCTACCCTGGCCCTCCATGACAAAGCGCCGAGCGATCCGATCATCGGCAGGCTAGTCGAACGCGGCCTCCACGATGAACTGACCGGCAGCGCCTACGCTGTTATCGACGGCGCAGACGGACATACCCATCATCTGCGCTTCGAGGATATCGACATGACTGGCGATGCACTGCCAGGCGCGATCGTCGAAGTCAGATCATGGGACGACCTCAAGGGACGAACGCGCCTGTCACTGGCAACGCGCTCTGACCTCGCACTCGACAAGCAGATCGGGGCATCAGGTGCTACCTGGCTCGATCGACAACTGCTTTCGCGTGAACCGGCAGCGAGTGGCAGCGGCTTTGGGCTGGATGTGCGTGCGGCGATGGAAGCGCGCGGGGCACATCTTGAATCTCTGGGCCTGGCCAGGCGGCAGGGCCAGCGGCTCCTTTTCGCGAGCGACCTCATCGAGACCCTGCGCGCACGCGAACTCAGCGATACGGCCCAGGCCATTGCCGCTCGGACAGGGCTCGAGCACAAGCCGGCCAGTGTCGGGGAACATGTTAGCGGCATCTACCGCGAGCGCGTGACGCTTTCCTCGGGTCGCTTCGCCATGATCGACGAGGGGATCAGCTTTCAGCTCGTTCCCTGGCGGCCTGCCCTCGAGAAACATCTGGGTACCCAGATCACGGGCACTCTCATGCCCGGCGGCGGTGTCGACTGGTCGCTAGGGCGCAGCCGGGGACTGGGTCTGTGATCACCCACGCAATTGGGAGAACAGCAAGATGAATGACAGGATCCTGTGGGGGCAGATTGCCGCAGTCGCTGCCGTCGTGCTCTTTACGGTCTGGGGCGCGACCCAATGGACCGCAGCGGCGCTTGCCTATCAGCCTGAACTGGGCCGGCCCTGGTTCGAGATCGGATCCTACCCGGTCTATCTGCCCCCGGCCTTTTTCTGGTGGTGGTTCAGTTTCGATGCCTATGCGCCGCATGTCTTTCTCAAGGGCGCGGCCATCGCTGCCTCGGGCAGTTTGCTCTCGATCGTGGTCGCGATCGGCATGTCGATCTGGCGTGCGCGCGAAAGGCGCCGCGCCGAAACCTACGGGTCGGCGCGTTGGGCAAGCGAGAAGGACATTCGCCGTGCAGGGCTCCTGGGCGATGACGGCGTGGTGCTTGGTCGTTTGGGCGCAGAGTATTTGCGTCACGATGGTCCCGAACATCTCTTGTGTTTTGCGCCGACGCGCTCGGGCAAGGGAGTGGGTCTTGTCGTTCCGACGCTGCTGACCTGGCCGGGCAGTTGCATCGTTCACGACATCAAGGGCGAAAACTGGCAGCTTACCGCCGGCTTTCGCGCGCGCCATGGCAGGGTCCTGCTTTTCGATCCGACCAACCCCAAGTCCTCGCCTTACAATCCGCTGCTCGAAGTGCGCAAAGGCGAATGGGAAGTGCGCGACGTCCAGAACGTCGCCGACGTCCTCGTTGACCCCGAAGGAAGCCTGGAAAAGCGAAACCACTGGGAAAAGACGAGCCATGCGCTACTCGTTGGAGCGATTTTGCATGTCCTCTACGCCGAGCAGGACAAGACCCTGGCCGGCGTTGCCGCGTTCCTATCCGATCCGCGCCGCGGCATTGAAACTGCGCTGCGGATCATGAAGACGACCGCGCACCTCGGGAAAGCCGGCGTGCATCCGGTTGTCGCCGCGGCGGCACAGGAATTGCTCAACAAGAGCGAGAACGAACGGTCCGGCGTGCTGTCGACCGCGATGTCCTTCCTTGGCCTCTATCGCGATCCGGTTGTCGCCAAGGTGACAGGATCTTCGCATTGGCGGATCGCGGATCTCATGGGCCAAGCGCCCGTCTCGCTCTATCTTGTCGTTCCACCAGGGGACATCAGCCGCACCAAGCCGCTCATGCGCCTGATCCTCAACCAGATCGGGCGGCGCCTCACCGAGGATCTCAATCCCGCCGGAAACCGTCAGCGCCTGCTGCTGATGCTCGACGAGTTTCCCGCACTCGGCCGGCTCGACTTCTTCGAAAGCGCGCTCGCTTTCATGGCGGGATACGGCATCAAGAGCTTCCTCATTGCCCAGTCGCTCAATCAGATCGAGAAGGCCTACGGCCAGAACAATGCCATTCTCGACAATTGCCATGTGCGCGTCAGCTTTGCGACCAATGACGAGCGTACCGCAAGGCGGATTTCCGATGCGCTGGGCACCGCAACCGAAATGAGGGCCATGAAGAACTATGCCGGGCACCGTCTCTCGCCCTGGCTTGGCCATCTTATGGTTTCGCGTACTGAAACTGCCCGACAATTGCTCACGCCAGGCGAAGTCATGCAATTGCCGGACGACGAGGAAATCGTAATGGTCGCAGGCCTGCCGCCGATCCGGGCACACAAAGCGCGCTATTTTACTGACGAGCGCTTCACCGAGCGTGTCGGATCGCCGCCCGAGCCACAAGCTCTTGCTGATACTGCCATCCCTGGGGACGATTGGTCCAACCCTGCACCTGTCAAAGCGCCGACATCACCCAGGGATCCTTCCGAGGATCACAATCCTTCATCGGACACGCCCGAGGCTGTCAAGGAAGGCCCCGAAGATCCAAAGCCGGAACCCGAAAGTTCACAGCCAGCACCGGAAGGCGAAGCGGTCACGGCGGAAAATTCGGGCGATCCTGCAAACAGCGGCATTCGCCGGGAGCCCGACCTGCCGGACCACGAGGAGATCGTCCCTGTGCCCGCGGCGATCCAGAATGAGTTCGAGTTTGACGACGATACCCCGGAAAACGATGCTGCCCGGACCCGGCAAGCAATTGATCAGACCGTGACGGCCAATGCGCGAAGGGCATCCCTCGATCCCGATGATGGGATCGATTTATGAGAAAGCCCCACGTCAAACATACCTTTCGTCTCGATGCCCGGCTTTCGCGCCTGCTCGATGATCATGCCCGCGTCCGTCAGGTCACCCGCACCGACGTCGTCGAGGCGGCGCTGGCCTCGATGCTATCTCCCGATCACGAAGAGCGTATCGAAGCCATCCTGACCAAACGGCTTGACCGCATGTCGCGCCAGCTCGATCGACTCGAATGGCACGTCGAGCTGACGAACGAGACCCTGGCCCTCTTCATTCGCTTCTGGCTGACCAGCAATCCGCCATTGCCCGATGAAGCGCTGAAGGCAGCGCAGGCAAGCGGCAGGAAACGCTGGCATGCCTTCGTCCAGTCGCTCAGCCGCAAGATGGAGGCTGGACCCAGGCTCAAGGACGAACTGTCGCGCGATATCGACCGATGACGCGGGGAATCTGCCTATGGGCGATGGCGCCATATCGCGTAGCGGTTGAGTTGTTACAGAATTTTGACTTCGTGTGTGCAGCATAAATTGCAATGGTCGAGGCAACCCGAACGAACGAATGAGTCGTTCAGGTACAGTGCCGAAAGGCCATATGTCGGATGCTGATCAATCCGGAGGAAAACCGGGGCGATGGGCAAAACAGGCGATCTGCCAGGATAGCGGGCTGGAAGCGCTCCTGCGGTCGAGCGATTCTCATGCCTCTTGTTCTTGCCAAAAAACTCATGTCAGAAGTCTCCAGCGCGACTTCGCGCAGCGCCCTGTTTACCGCTCTCGGAAATGCCACGCGGCACATGAGTTTCGATCATTTTGCACTGGACTACGATGATTGTCGTGCCAGCAACGAGAATGACGCTTTTCTTGTCCATGATTATCCGCCTGAATGGGCCAGGGTGTACCAATCTCTTGGCCTGGCAACCCAAGATCCGGTACGGCGAACCTGCGAAAGCTCGTTCACCAGTTTTCCCTGGGGTGTTTCATACCAAGCGACCGGTGCGGTACGCGGTGATCACAAGATCCTGGGCCTGAGCCGCGAGTACGGAATAGGAGACGGGTTCACCGTGCCTCGCCATTTGCCCGGCGGTGTGAGCGGATCTTGCACCTTCGTTGTCAGGCCCGATGCCGCCTTGCCCGTCGAGATGCTGCAAGTCGCCGACCTTCTTGGCGGGGTCGCTCTGGCAAGTGCGCGCAAGATCGCTGGGCTACATGTTTCGGCTTCCAGTCCCGGACTGACCGATCGCCAACTCGAATGCCTCCTCTGGTGGGGGCGCGGCAAGCCGGCGGCCGCTATCGCCATCATCATGGGGATCAGCGTTGAGACCGTGAACCAGCACCTCAAGATGGCGCGCGAACGCTACGGTGTCGATGCCAGCCAGTCGGTGCTCGCCTGCGCCATCGCTGAAGGGCTGCTTGGCCCGGGCGATATTTTGCGGTGGTTTCGGACCCATTCAGGCCATGCCGTGACGGGTTAGGAAACAGCATTGCCTTCCCCAAATCTTGGTATGTTTTCATAGGCGCGGGCATGATCTGATCAGCGGACTATTCCACCCCGTCATAAGGATAGCCGCTATGCCAAGCAGGGTTCGAGCGCCGCGCGCGCTCGAAAGCAAAGCCTTTCGCGCCATGTTTGCCGCACGCAAGGAGGTTTTCGTCGACCTTCTGAAATGGGATTTGCCGGTCCTCGCCGAGCAGTATGAAATGGATCGGTTCGACGGTGTGGATGCCGAATACATGATCATGCTCGATGGCGAGGGCCGGCATCGTTCTTCCGCCCGGCTGCTGAAGACTGACCGACCGCACCTGCTGGATGAACTTTACCCTTTTTTGTGTGACGGGCCGTTGCCCAGTGGCCCAACCGTTCGTGAAATAACCCGGTTCTGTCTTGATCGACACCAGAACGCTACCGAACGCCGCCTGGCGCGCGACCAACTCGTCACCGCCCTTGCCGAGCATGCGCTCGAAACCGGCATCACCGACTATACCGGCGTTGCCGATCTGGCCTGGTTCCAGCAGGTCATGCGCTTTGGTTGGCACTGTTCCCCGCTTGGCCGCATTGCCCTTCTGGAAGGGCGCAAGCTTATCGCCCTGCACATCCGGATCGATGATCGCACTTTGGATGGACTGCGCACAGCAGGGATCTACCAGCCGCGCACGCTCAAGCTCGTCGCAGGAGAGGAGGCGGCCAATGAGCGTTGAGACCTGGACCCGTCAAATCCACCAGAACGGATATTGTATCATTCCCGATGCGCTCGATAAGGGCACGATCGACAAGCTTGCCGGCGACCTCGATCCGGTTTTTGCGGCAACGCCGTTTTGCAAGGGCGACTTCTATGGCCATCGCACCAAGCGCTTCGGTGGCCTGCTCAAACGCTCGCGGCACATGGAGCCATTGGTCCTGCATCCAGGTATTCTCGCGCTCGCCGAAACTGTCCTCGGCCAAGCCTGCGATCGCATCCAGCTTAATGTCGCCCAAGCGATCGAGATCCATCCGGGCGAAGTCTGCCAGGTCCCACACCGTGACCATGACATGTGGGCTGGCGCAAAGGGCGAGCATGAATATCTGCTCAACGTAATTTGGCCGCTCGACCCGTTCACCTGGGAAAATGGCGGCACGCAGATCTATCCGGATAGCCATGGAGCGCGTGGCATGACACGTGAGGACCTTGGTCAGCCGATCATTGCGCAGGGCAAGCCGGGCGCGGCCATCTGTTTTCTGGGATCGACGGCACATGGTGCCGGCGCAAATACCACAGCGGACGCGCGCCGTTCCGTCATCGTCGGCTACAGCCTTGGCTGGCTGAAGCCCTATGAAAATCCCTGGCTCGCCTATCCCCCTCAAGTGGCGCGCAGTTTCTCGCCCGAACTCGCGGCGCTTGCCGGTTACGTCCAGCATCGGCCCAATCTGGGCAATTATGAAGGCCAGTGCCCGTCGGTCCTGCTGGGTGGCGAGGTTCCCACCCATTTCCCAGCCATCGATGCCTTGCGCCCTGACCAGGCAAGCATGGTCGCCGAATTCGCGCGTTCACGCCGGGCCGAGCCATGAGTCCTGCCAATGTCCTGGAGCCCACTTATACCAAGGTGCATTGATCAGTACCCATGTGCCCATTGGCGCATTCCGATGGACATGATGCGCCAGGGCTGATCGACGAGCTTGTTCCAAGC
>NZ_FVZE01000035.1 GCF_900168325.1 Novosphingobium mathurense
GCAAAGCTGTCGATAGGGAGGTGCCATGCGATTTCCTCGATAGGGGGCCAAGGCCCCAAAATGCTCGGATTTCGCACTTCGAAATAGAATCCACCCGCTTACAATATTTGTTCCTGCCATTTAGAGAAGTCCCTTTTTCTGCCAAATAGAAATGTCACCGGCCAATAGAGCAGGGGCGGCGCGCAGCCCTTCGAGCATGCGCAGCGGCGCCCCTGCTGGTGCGCTGGTCTGGCGGTGACAGCGCCCGGACCCGCTGCCCGGCAGCGGGCTCGCTCACTGGGTCTCGAGCATGCGCTGCGCCGCCTCGATCGGGGTGAGCCGGGGAAGGGGCGGTCGTCCACGCTTGCGCTTGACCGGTGCCTCCTGCGCCTGTGCAGGTGAGGGGAACATGTGTGTTGGCTGCGAACGCCGGCATGGCTCATTGTTGTTGCGCTTCCGCGGCGGCAACTGCTCCTGCAGCAGCTTCGCCATCGCCAGTGCCGCATCGAGGTGTTTGTTCTCGACAATTGCCGCCTGGTTCACCTGCCGGATCTTGTCGAATATCCGGTAAGGCAGCACATGCTCCCCGAAGCGGATCTCGAGCCGGCCATCCGGAAACTCACAGACCTCGACCCACTTGCCAGCCAAGGGCCGGCTGACCGCGCTGGGCTCGAGAATGAACAGCATCTTGTTGTAGTGCAGCGCCAGCGCCTGGCTCACCTTGGACTTCACCCGCCAGACCATCTCGGCGTCGAGATCCTCGTGCGGAGCGAGGGGACGGTGCAGATCACGCGGATCGAACGGGGCCTTTGCAAACCGCTGGTTGTGACGCCCCATGTATTCGGGCAGAAACACGTTGGCCTCGGCAATCGACGAAATGCCCTCAAGCCGCATCGCCTTGACCAGGCGGTCCTGTAATGTGGCGTTCGCCCTCTCGACCCGGCCCTTGGCCTGCGGCGAATTGGCGCAGATAATCTCGATGTTGAGCGCCTCGAGCGCCCGCCCAAACTGCGTCATGCCATCGCCATCGGCCGATGCCCTGTTGTTGCGAAACACCGAGTGCTTGTCCGAATAGAGCGCCACCGGCTTGCCATGCGCCTCGATGTACGCGCGCATCGCCTCCATGTAGGCGAAGGTGTTCTCGCTCTCGACCATCTGCAGGTGCATCAGCTCGCTGGTCGCATCGTCGATGAACACCAGCAGCGTGCACTGCGGCCCGCGATCCTCGAACCAATGATGCTTCGAACCATCGACCTGGATCAGCTCGCCGCGGCAGTCGCGGCGATAACGCGGCTGATAGGGACGTGGCCGACGGGCCTCGCGGTCCTTCCACAAACCCGCATCAATCATCAGCTGGCGCAGCGTCTCGCACGCTACCGTGATCCCATGGCGCTCAATCAGATACTCGCGCGCCAGTGTCGGGCCAAAGTCGGGATAATGTTCACGCACGAGTCCAACGATCTGTTCGCGCAACGCATCGCTATGCCGCCGGTTACTCGGGCGGCCGCGCTTGCGTGATACCAGGCCCGATGCGCCTTCGATGCGCATCCTCTTGAGTAACCGGAAGACCTGGCGGCGCTTCAATCCCAGCAATGCCGCCGCATCCTCGACCCGCAGCTCGCCGCGCTCAACGCGCATCAGCGTATCAAATCGCGAAAGCTCGCCATGGCTCATTGCCAGCACCGTCATAGCCGCGTTCTCCTAACCGGTAGGAAAACCATGTCACCGCTGCTCCACTGACGACACCTGAAGGTGTCATTTCTATCTAGCAGAGGGGTGTCATTTCTACTTAGCGCTTGCGAGTTCCATTTGAAGTGCGACGTCAGTTCGATGTTCTAACATCCAGCCGGAGGCGGGGCGAGCCCCGCCTCCGGCTGATCGTTTGGCTGTGTGGGGAGGTTGATTTGCTGCATAAGGACCTCCCCGGGCGTGCGATAGCCAAGACACTTGCGTGGCGTGCTGTTGAGCTGGTGGCAGATGGCCTCGATCTGGGGCACTTCCATCGCGGCAATGTCGGTGTCCGAAGGTAGGAAGCGGCGCAACCGGCCGTTGAAATTCTCGACGCCACCTTTTTGCCATGGGGCCTTTGGGTCGCAGAAATAGCTGCA
>NZ_FVZE01000022.1 GCF_900168325.1 Novosphingobium mathurense
GAGGCTTCGAGCTGGTCTTTGCGGCCGAGAGGTTGAAGCAGCTTCTGGCGAACGCGACCGTTTTCCCGGACGCTCTGGGCCAGATAGAGATAGCGATGACCGCGTGCTGTCTTCTCGACGATGTGCATTGCGACGTTTTCATGATCATATTCCGCTTTTGCCAAGAAAACGCTGCTAAAACCAATCACATGTTTTCAGTACATCTCAAGCAGATCCGCGCGATGAGGCACGGTCTTCTGCGGCTTTCCGAGCCAATGTTCTGCATGCGTTCCAATCCACTGTAGAACTTGGGCAAGACTGTTGATCCTACAGCGGAAGTCGATCGGATCCCGGTGGAGATAGACCCGCAGATCTTCAGCGAGCCGGAACATCGCAGCGCCCCAGTACTTCGATGAACGCAGACAGAGCCTGCACATCCGCATTGGCCAGCTCAAGCTGAACACCATTGGGCAGCGACGCCTTCAGTCGCAGTCCTGCCAACGACGCCTGGACCAAAGGCGTGGCAGGCTTGCGTGCAGTCGTCTGCGCGACTTCGACCACCGGAACGAAGGCGGAGGATGTGGGGGGAGGCAGAACCCTCGGCCCCCGCTCTCCCTGCCGTTGCCGATGCAGCTTCACCCAGTTACGCAACTGGTTGGCATTCACTCCATGCTCCAGGGCAAGCTTCGCAATCGAAACCCCTGGCTCCAGCGCGGCTGCGATCAACCGCTCCTTCCAGATCGGATCATACCCACGCTTACCATTGCGAGAAACTCTCACCAGCCATGGCGGCACCGAAATCGCGTCACCCAATGCCATTGTGTCCACTGTCTCCTTCGTGAACACACTCCATCAGGCCAACAGTCGTGAACAGGTGCAGAGATTTGCGCGCTTACGGTCTAACTTCACTCCTGGTCATGGTGGATCCTCGGTGACGTTGAACATCACCAACCGGTTATGACCACCTCGCCTCTCAAGCGAATTTTGCAGAACTATCCGCACACTACCTCAAAGCTTTCCGTTCTTGAGCATGGAGACTGCCGACGCTGCGGCACGGACTGTCAACGCCATGTATGTGAGTGAAGGATTGCGATCTCCGGTTGAACACATCGCGGAGCCATCTGTAACGAAGATATTTGGCGCATCATGAAGCTGGTTGTGTGCATTGGTCACAGAAAGGCGCGGATCGTGGCCCATGCATGCGCCGCCCATCTCGTGGATGGAGGTGCCGGGAGGTGCAAGTTCGGTATTCGATTGCGTAATTTCACCACCGAGGAGAGCGAACATCTTCAGCAGTTCTGCATGAGCATGTTTTGCTGCTTTGCGTTCATTTTCACTATAGCGCAGGTCGATCCTTGTCAGTGGCAAACCATGTCGGTCGCTTCGGGCCGTGTTGAGAGTAATGCGATTGCTTTCACGAGGAAGTGTTTCAATTGCAGCTTGCAGGTTGATCTGCCACGGGCCAGGCTTACGTATGTCTTGCTTGAGTCCTTCGCCAATTCCACTAGCCATGCCGCCGCGGGACCAGTTCAACCGCTTTGCGTAGCCTGAATAGGAATATCCACGAAGGAAATCGGTTTTCTCATCGCCCAGATTAACGAAGCGAGGAATGCAAACCTGGTTTGGCTTTCGACCAATGTACATCTGATTATCTATACCAGGAATGGTCGTAGTCGCGCCGACTCTGTAAGCGTGGTCCATGAAGTAGCGGCCAAGTTTGTCCGACGAATTTCCGAGACCTTGCGGCATTTTCTCACTAGTGGATCTAAGCAGTACAGAAACGCTATTTACGGAACCTGCGCAAAGGAAGATTATGCGTGCAGTATGAGCGGATTTTTCACCGGTGCGCGCATTGATGACCCGAACGCCCGTCGCGCGCATTCTAGCTTGGTCATAGTCAATTCTTTCAACGATTGAGTCATTTAGCAGAGTTAGTCGGTTGGTCGCCATGGCGGCAGGCAAAGTTGAACTTTGTGTGCTGAAATATGCGCCGAAAGAACAACCTCTTGAGCACCAGTTCCGGTACTGGCATTGTGCACGTGATCCTATTCCTTTTGTAAGGTTGGCTCCTCGGCCCGGGATCAGGCGCCGATCAGGATATTGCGCTTTGATTGCGTCGGCCAGCTTTTGTTCGCCCGCATTGAAGCCCATTGCTGGTTGAAATTGCCCGTCTGGGGCGGTTGCTAGATTCTCCTTCGAGCCATTTACCCCGATGAACTCCTCGACATAGTCGTACCAAGGGGCAATGTCCTCATACCGGATTGGCCAGTCGACCCCGTGTCCATCTTGGCGGTTGGCCTCGAAGTAGGATGCTGCCATTCTATAGGTTTGCCGACCCCAGACGAGTGAGCGTCCACCTGTCTGGTATCCGCGGATCCACTGAAAATTACTTTCCGTTGGTGTATCGTAGACTTCCAGTTCGTCGTCTACAAAGTAGTCCATATTCCATTCATTGAGGCGTGCGGCGCTTTGGATTTTCTTCGTTCGACGAAGCAGGTCGGGATCGCCGTAACCTCGGAATGGCAGGTTCCATGGTTCGATCCACTCTTTCTCGTATTCTCCGTGCTTCACATCCGGACCGCGTTCGATCATCAAGACTTTCAATCCGCGCTCAGTGAGTTCCTTTGCAGCCCAACCACCCGTAATGCCGCTGCCCACTACGATCGCGTCAAATTCAGACATTACCATTTCTCCCCGTGCCCCTCATTCGATTGAGCGCGATAGTCGTCCGTGAGTGTGATATTTTCGAATTTGCCGGGGACGGGATCATAGACCAGCTCCTTGCTTGCCCCTACTTCGCTCGAATAATAACTAGCGACAATCAGGGGCTTAATTTCCGACCACGCTCTCTCGCCAGCCTTTTTGGGTAAGGAATCGTCCTGAAAGGCCGACTTATCCAGCTTGATTAGGCATTCTGTCTGCTTGTCCGTTGTTTGGCTGAGAAAACGCCTGCCGCCAACGTCATCAAGCCAATCGCCAACTTCTGTGAGCATCCGCGGCTCCAGGGAGTATAGGCTTTGCTCGATCGCCTGACTGGCAAATGCTGTGTTGGCCTGCGACGCGGCCCCCAGTGTATCGGTGGACGGAATTGTTAATGCACTAAGTCGAGCAATCAGATCCAGTCGCGTTTGCGCGTCAGCGTAGGGAGAAGCTTGGATGCAGCCAGCCAGGGAGCCAAGTTGCGACACTGTGAGTGCGCCTGCCGCTGAACTGCGCAGCATGTCTCGTCTGCTCAAAGCATTGTGCCAACTTGCCATCCGGAATCTCATCCTCACATATGGCTTGATATCGCCATTCTCGTTCTACCAAATTGCCACTAGCCTGCCTCGCACCTGTTTCGAACTGCTAGTTAAGAGCGCAGAGGGTCAACGGTTACCTTGGGGCACATCCTGGCTTAGGATATGTTCCAAAATCGTGGGCGTCTGCCGACCTCGGCCGGCGGCCTACAGCTAAGGTAATTGATTACATTTTGCAACTAGATTTTTGCTTTATGAAGCAGAATGGACTCCGCTCCATCCGTCATCCGGGTACCATAAAGAAATATTATATTACATAAAGATAATTGAGAAAATTTCGACTATTTCGGCCGCACCATTGACAAATGGGCGCACTTAGATCAGATGTAAATCGATTACATATATTGCTTGGTGGCCTAAAATACGCTGCCACTTTGGATCTGCATCGCGGTAAGGGCAAATTGCTCGGCAAGGACAGGAGCGATGTGGCGTACGGGAAGCGATGTTCGTTAGGGCACATAAAACTGGGATGGGTGTGAGAAGAGATGATAGCGCGTTTTCTGCTGAACGGCGGAGGGAGTTCTGCTCCGAATCTGGCCATCTTTTGGCGACTTCGTTGCATGATGTTCTTCTATTACGTTGCCTTCTTTTCGTGGCTGACCCCGCTCAGTACCTACATGAGCAAAACGCTGGGCTTCGACGATATTATTGGCACCGCCTACAGTATGGTCGGGGTCGCTGTAATTGGTGCCGGCCTTTTCGTGGGAATGGTTGCTGATCGGTATTTTTCTACTGAGAGGGTCTTTGCTTTCTTGTCGCTAGGCGCGGCAGTCAGTTTGTTTTGGCTTTCAAGAATCGACCAGTCCCGCGAGATCTTTCTAGCGGTCATGCTCCTCCATTGCGTCTTTTACACGTCGATGCTCCCGTTGACCGTCGCGATTTCGATGAACGCTCTTTCCGATCCTGTACGGCAATACCCTGCAATAAGAGTGTTTGGCACAGCAGGCGCTATCGTTGCAGGTCTCATTATTGGGCTTTGGCCAGGCGCGGCAGAGTCTAGAATTCCGATGTTGATCGGTGCAACTACATACCTATTCCTGGCACCTTATTCGTTAAGCCTGCCTCCACGCCGACCAAGTAGGTCAACCGAAAAGCTCAACTTGATTGCGATCTTCGGGCTCGACTTTGTTCGCGACAACAAGAATCCCATCTTTTGGGTGTTCATGATCGCGATTATGGCGATGGTAATACCAAAGAAATTCTATGACAGCTTTCTTAACAATTTCTTACATGAGATGAGCGTTCGGTTCGATATTTTCTCGCTGCAGATTGAACCGACTGCAGTCCAAACTTCGGGCCTAGTAATTGAGATCATCACGATTTTGGCAATTCCCTTCTTTATTTCGAGAATTGGCATCAAGTGGGTGATGGTCCTTGGTATGTGCGGATGGATCGGACGCTTCATTCTGTTCTCGACTGGGTCCATTGATGGTCACGCGGTTCTTTGGATGCTGATACTTGGTGTCCTCTTGCACGGCGTCAGCTATGACTTCTTGTTTACGTCGGGCCAGATTTGGTTGGACAATCGGTGCGACCCGCAAACCAGGGGGAGGGCGCAGGCCTTCTACAATTTCATGATGCTTGGCCCTGGTGCCGTGATCGGTGCAAACGTCGCTGGAGCTATCTACAACATGAACACCAATTCACTTGGACTGCACGACTGGTCAATCATTTGGCTTGCGCCCGCCGGTGTCGCGCTGATTGCGATGGCCCTGTTCATCGCGTTGTTCAGGGATGATGGTCGAAAGTTCGTCAAGCGTGAAATGGCAAGTCATCAGAACTGATTTGTGAAGGTGAGTGATTGTAACTCAATGCCGCTAAATGCACTTTCTGGCTGAATTGCAGCCATGACTTCACCATTGATGACACTAGGAATTCGTTGAAGTGCCAGCAACCGAGCAGAATTTTCATGGTTGTCCTTCCGGCCTGATGCAGTAATTGAGCGTCTTTCTGCCGATCGAAATCTTTACCGAACTTGCAGGGTCCTTTGAATGTCAACGATCAGTGATGTAGCGAAGAAGGCAGGGGTTTCGACAGCAACGGTGTCTCGCGTGATGAGTACGCCGAGCAAGGTTGCCAAAGCCACACGAGTGAAGGTCACGGCTGCGATGGACAGCCTGGGATATTCGCCAAACAATGCGGCTAAGTCATTAAGAACTCTGAGGACCAACAAGATCCTGGTCACAGTCCAGGACATCATGAACCCTTTTTGCAACCAGTTTATCAAGAGCGTCGAGCATTCAGCCAGTGCTGCCGGTTATTCGGTCTTGCTTGGCGACACGGGATTGGACGCGGAGCGAGAAGAACAATACGTGAAGATGCTCTGGCAGCGCGAAGCCGACGGGTTGATCGTGCTTGGCCGCATGCCGCAGTCTTTGATGGGCAACGGAAGTACGCCAGAGAGCTTAGCCCCTATCGTCAACGCCTGCGGATTTACTCCGGATTTGGCCGTGCCGAGCGTCTACATAGATAACACACGCGCCGCCGAACAAGTGATCGATTACCTGGACACTCAAGGCCACAAAGGGATCGGGGTGGTGGCAGGGGCTGCACAAGCCAACAATAGCCGTCTTCGGTTGATTGGTGTCGAAGCGGCCGCAGCGCGGCACAGTAGCAAAATCACTGTCGCAAATGCGGAATTTTCCATTGAGGCCGGCTTGGCCGCCACACTAAAGCTTCTGGAAGCATCCCCACGGCCAACCGCTATTTTCTGCTTTAGTGACGAGATGGCGATTGGTGCGCTGGAGGCGTTTCACAAACTAGGCTTGAAATGCCCGGACGATATCTCGCTAGTGGGTTTTGACGATATTCGCTACGCCAAGCATCTGAGTCCGGCGCTCACTACCGTTAAGCAGCCCATGCAGGCGGTCGGCGAAGAGGTCTTTCGCACTTTGTTGGATATCCTGACAAACAAGACCACGTTGGTTCGCCATGTTATGCTGCCGCATAAGCTTCAAGTGCGTAACTCAGTTCGAAATATTGCGTGAGCCGCCGTTTTGGCTGCTTAGTACAGCGCCGACGGCTCTCGCGTTATGGGAATTACAATTCCCCCAATAAATATCTCAATTGGAGTTGGTTGCGGCGAATTTGTTCGCAGCTGTCACTATCACCTAGGTCTTGCGTGTGCCGCTGGCCTTCATATTCTGTGTCGATCGAACCAGACCATCCTGCCTTGACGAACAGAGGAATTACCTCCTCGTAGGCGAGGCTATATTCCATAAGCTGATCCGTCATCTCGAAGATCTTGGCATGGACGTTGAAAATATACGGGATGATGGCTTTCAGGTCGTCCAGGCTTTGCATAACCATCGGGTTGTAGACGGCATTGACGAAACTGAGCTCAGGCTGCGTACCACCCCAGCGCTTGACCGTTTCGGTAACAAATTGCTTGTCGAGTCCGAGTTCGCGCGATTCCGTAATGTGGCATGCAATTCGCTCGCGCAGTACTCCATCACGAATGAGTCGGTCGCGAGCGATGCGAGGATAGCGCTTCTGAAAGCAGGACATGTCGAGCGTCAGTCCGAGGTGCTTGGTGCCAGTTCGCTCTACGATTTCGATGTATGGCGCAGTGTGCTCGATCAAGTTGTGCGGTGCGTGAACTTCGAATGAAAGCCGGATATTGGCTTCTTCCGCGACTGGCAGCAATTTCTCGATCAATTCCAGTTCGGGAAAGCCCGCGGGTGCCGGTGAAGGTCTGAGAATATCAAAGCCCAAAGCGCGAGCGAGGCGAATTTCCTTCTCCACGATCTCATAGGCCTCGCCTACGCTAAGCATTCGGTGACCGCCTTTGTTAAAATCCCAGAAGGTCATGAGGGCGGTAGGAACTGTACCGTAGCGCTGCATCATAGCAGTCCAAGCTTCTATCCATTCCTGAGACGGATTAGGATATCCAGGAATGGCCGCCTCAGTCATCAACTGAACGCCAACTGCGCCCATTGACGCAACTTCTGCCACACAATCCTCGAGCGTCATGCTTCGCTTGAAGACTTCCTCTTGGTAGCTGTAAAAATTTACGCCTCGGGTTATGGTGCTTGTCGTCATGGTTTTACCTCACGAGGGTGATCATGCGCTCTGAGCGCGCGATAATAGGCGTGTGCGATGGCAGGAGTGTAAGTTCCAAACTGACCATCTGAATACCCGGGACAAGCCCTCCTGGCTTGTTTACTTGCAAGGTGAGCGCGTCCCCAAAGTCCCAGTGAACCGACTCGGCGCTTGCGACCTCATCCATGCTTAGGGTATTGCCTTGATAAGCAATGGACAGGTGATCTCGTTCAAATGTCTCGCCGTTTACTGTGAGTTCAATTCGTGAGATTACCGTCAGCCAAACCCCTCGGAAGTAAGGTGCACGAATCCGCAACTTAAATCCGGTTGCGTCGCCGGCATTGTCTATTATATTCTCGAATCCCGCGGTCAGAAGCATGCACTGCTCCACCATATGGCGGCGAACTATCGGGTTATATGGTGTTCGGGCCGATTTTAGCGCGTCCGATGTCACGGAATTCTGCATCCTATCTATCCTCTTGATATTCAGTCCCATCCGAGTCGTTCCATCAACGCTCGGCCCATTATCCAGTCTTTGTCCTCTTCGCTGAGGAAGCCAAGTTCATCAGTGAAATGTGTTACCCGCTGGCGATAAGTCGCATCGCTCTTTGAAAGCGAGGCGGTAATGTCTGAGCCCCAGTAACAGCGCTGCGGGCCATAAGCTTCGACGAGCCGGTAAATATAGTCATCAAGATCATGCCAGGGGTAGGCCTGGGTAGATAGTGCGGCGGAGCTCGACAGCTTGACCGAGACGTTCGGGTATTTTGCTAGCGAAACCGCGGCGTTGATCGTTGAAGCAGCGAGACCTTTGCGAATTGTTGCTTCGGACAGGCCGAAGTGATCGAGAATTAATATCAAGTCTGGGTGTCGTTCAACAATAGTCTCTATTGTCTCAAGTTGTGAAGTTTGAGCAAACATCAAGGGCAAATGATATCGCTCGGCCGCTGCCCACAGCCAATCCGTTGACCCATTGTGGAGGATGTCTTGGCGGCCGTCCAAGATCGAAGATCGGATTGCGAGGATATCCTTGTCATTTTTCCAATCTTGAAACAAGATTTCTTGCTCGGGTAAATGAGGCTCGACGAAGGCAACAATCCGGAAGCGTTCAGGGAAATGAGCCAGCGCTGTCTTCGCGTAATCAATCCGCGTAGCATCGACAGCTGGCGGGATTATAAGTGCGCGATGCACGCCTGAACCTTGAGCTAGGTCAAGGTACCGCCCAAGCGAGAATGAGGGATATAGCTGACCTCTGCCTTCGCTCCATGGACGGTCCTTGGATTTTGGTGGCCACAGATGGATCTGAGAATCCACAATGATCCTGCTTCCCACTTCAACACGGTCTGCAGAGTGTGGCCATTGCATCATGATCTTCGTTCCCTAGGAGATTAGAGCCTGAGCCAGTTCCAACTGTAGGTGGCTTTGGGGCGGAAATCCGCATCTATCGTGCTCATTATATGTAATGGATTTCATTCCATGTCAACGTGTACAACATGACTCTGTGGTTCTTTTGACGGTTGGTGGGAATGTTTGCGGCGATGATAAGGGAGTTCTTCGGGGAGCGGACAGCGGTCAGCGACCAATTATTGGCAGCACATCATAAATAATAGATATACCTCTATTATAAGTTAGAAAATCGAGATTTAATTTAATAATTTTTGGGTTGCAAAGGTGTATTACGAGGGTGGCAATAGGTTACAGTTAAGTGTTTGAATTTGTCTCGGGGTCATCGTTTCGGCACAGGTGATAATGAGACGGCGCGCTCTATGGGCTTCCTCTGCCGATGAACATGCTTGACAAATAGAAATCGATTACATAGAAATGTGCGTGAACCCAACGAGGCTATCCACCTTGCAAAGCTCAATTCTGAGCGGGTGGGCCTGGATAATTGAAGCCTGTGCAATCTGCAGGTGCGAACAATCAAATGGCGAAGGGGAGTTGTGATGATCAGGGCACGAACTGAGATGTATTCAACCAGTTGTCTTGTTGGGAGGGCAGGATTTCGGCCGCTGTTGGGGCGAGTTGCTATGCGCGGACTGATCGCGCTTCCTATTGCCGCCTTGGCAACGACGAGTGCGTTTGCTCAGAACAGCACGCAGGAGGCAATTGATAGTAGAGCAATCGGCGAGATTATTGTGACTGCCGAAAAGCGGCAGGGTACGGCTCAGACCACGCCAATTGCAATTGACGTAGTGACGGGTGACAAGCTCCTCGAAAATGGCGTGACGGACATGAAGTCGCTGGAGTCGATTGCTCCAGGAATTCAGTTCGGTCAAAATTTCACCGGTTCTATCATCACGGTGCGAGGAGTGTCCGGTCGTGACACAACGGAGATCGGCGACCCGGCAGTGGCTGTGAATGTCGACGGTGTCTTTCTTCAGCGTCCAACCGGCATGAATGCATCGCTGTTTGATCTCGAGCGAATCGAAGTTTTGCGCGGTCCGCAAGGTACGCTTTATGGCCGCAACGCGACGGGTGGTGTAATCAACATCATCTCCAAAAAGCCGGTTCTAGGCGAGTTGAGTGGTTATGCCTCAGTATCATACGGGAATTACAGCGCCCTTGACGCTGAAGGAGCGATCAATATTCCCTTGTCTGACAACCTCGCTCTGCGTGCGTCGTTCATAAGCAAGCGACACAAGGGCTATTGGGACAACAGTCCGAGTCCCACTGGAGATCCTGCGGTTGATATCCCGAGTGTTGGTGGTCCTTCGGCCCGTGCAAATTATCGTGGTGACGAGTTGGATACCGAAGGTGGAAGGCTGCAGTTGTTGTTTGAGCCCAGCGAGGCCCTTAAGTTTCACCTGACTGCCAGCTACGTACACGAAGGCGGCGCTGGTCCGGCCCAGATAGGCCTTCCGACCAACAATGTTGCGCCCCCGCAACATTTTTCTGAAGTGAAGCACTTTGCGCTTAGCACTCAGGGCGATTTGGATCTTACTCGCAAGAACCTCGTCGCTGAAACGGAATATGATTTTGGCCCGGCTACGCTTACATACATCTTTGGGCTCGTGAAACTTGATGTCGATCACTTGGCTGATCAGGATGGCACCGACTACATTTATTACAATTTCCGCCGTGGAGAATATTCTACAGATCTTAGTCATGAACTTCGCATTGCTTCTAATGGTAACGGGCCATTTTCTTGGCAGGTTGGCGGTTTCCTTTATGATCAGGATTTACGCACCAGTTCGTTGAACTATGTCGATCCAAACGGTGACGCAATTGTTCTACGAAATTTCCTATATGACGTCGATGTGAAATCGAGAGCGGTCTTTGGGCAAATATCCTATGAAATAGCATCAGCGCTCAAGTTGAGTGCCGGTGTGCGCTATTCTAGGGACACGAAGCATCGCGGTGGTGGATTCTGGGGGGGGCCGGGACTCGTTAATCCACCAAGCGTACAACCCGATCTCGTTTTTATTGATGCAGCCAATTCCACTAATCGATCGAAAGACAGTGCCGTTACGTACCATTTTGGCGCCGATTACCAATGGTCGCCAAACAACCTTCTCTACGCAAAGGTGGATAAGGGGTACAAATCCGGCGGATTTACAACAATCAATGCCTATGGCCCTGAATATGTTGTGTCTTACGAAGTCGGTTCAAAGAACAAATTTTTCGGCAATACACTGCAGTTAAATGTGAGCGCTTTCCTGTACGATTATACCGACCAGCAGGTGAGTCAGACGACGCCGCAAGGAGCGCAAGTTCTCAACGCTGGCACCTCGCGCATCAAGGGCGTGGAACTGCAGGGCGATTGGAGAGTTACATCGGCCGATAAGCTCGATTTTTCCGTCAATTGGCTCGATGCAAAATTCAAGAATTTCCAGGTTCGTGCTGGCAACACCAATGTGGATCTTTCTGGGAATAGGCTCATTCAATCCCCCAAATGGGTAATTTCTGGCGGATATGAGCATACTTTCGACGTCGGTTCTGGCGGTCAGTTAGTGCCGCGGGTGCAGTTTATTCATCGCTCGAGTGCATATCTGACGTTCTTCAATCGTCCCAATGACCGACAGCGAGCATACACCATGTTTGATGCAAGCCTTACCTATCGTTCGCCTGATGATAGCTGGAGCCTGCAGGCGTACGGTCGTAATTTGACCAATAAGATCGTCATTACACAAGCGAATATAGGCTCGTTTTTGGGTGCTAATACCTATCAACTTATGGCGCCGCGCACATATGGTGTCCGCTTTACTGCGAACTTCTGAGCTCCTCCCCGACCCCGCATCGTGAGAAAGGCGATGCGGGGTCATCAGCTTCAAGTTTCCAGCCACGAGTACGGACGCTAACGCGTGCGGCTGGAAGTTCACCGATCGCAATAAGGCTACATCACAAAATCGACTCAATTACGTTGAGAGCCCGATTCAAAAGTTCCTTAAGCGTAGCAATACCTTGCGGTTCGTCGGATGAGCAAGCGGATGGATGCGATCGTGGCCCATGCTGTCGAAGAGGCGATTGTGGCCTCCCAGTCCTTTGCCAGACGGCGGCACCGGCCCAGCCACGCGAATGTACGCTCGACGACCCAGCGGCGAGGCAGGACTTCGAAGCCTTTGGCCTGATCGGAACGCTTGATGATTTCGATCGTCCAATTTCCTGTGTTGGCGATGGCTTTCCTGAGCTTGTCACCAGCGTAACCGCCATCGGCGAAGATATGGCGCAGCCAGGGGAAGCGCTGGCGTACGCCTTTGATCACATCGACGGCGCCATCACGATCCTGAATATCGGCGGTGTGGACAAGGATCGAGATCAGAAAACCGCAGGTATCGGTCAATATATGACGCTTGCGGCCCTTGACCTTCTTGCCCGCGTCATACCCGCAGGGGCCGCCGCTCTCGGTCGTTTTCACGCTTTGGCTATCGATCACACCGGCGCTCGGCGAGGCTTCTCGCCCCTCGATCTCTCGAAGGTTCATGACCAGCAGCGTGTTCATGACCTCGAACAGCCCCGCGTTGCGCCAGGCCCAAGTTCAACAGTGCCTTAAAAATAGAATATGATTTTCAATATGTTATGGAAGTGCAAAAGTTTGTTTGCACTACATTTGGGGCTTTGGAGGAGGGCGCTGGTAGTCCGCTATGAAGTGCGAGTTCCAGCTGGAAGGGCAATGCCTGCGGCCTGGAAGGCACTGCCAACCTGTCCGGTGACATGAGTGCGGGTGGTGATGGCCCTGCCGTCCTTTTCGATAGTCACCTGCTGGAGGCGGTCGAGGTCATTGATCAGCGGCTGCCATTCGGGCTGGAAGCCGTGTGCCTCACACAGGCGCATCAGTTCCTTGGCGAG
>NZ_FVZE01000021.1 GCF_900168325.1 Novosphingobium mathurense
TCGGTGCCATCTCCATGTGTCCACCTCTTCCTTGGTGGACACATCCTTCACACCGCGTCACTCAACCGAACAGGTGCGCGGAATTTCGCGCTTACGAAGCACCGGCGCAGAAGAGCGCAGCGGTCGAGGCCATGGCTGAGCCGGCCGCCAAGGCTCCGGCGAAGTCGGTAGCCAAGGCCAGGAAGCCTGCCGCAGCGAAGAAGGTCTCGGCCAAGCAGACCAGTGAAGCGGTTGCTGAGCCCAAGGTCTCGGCTGCCTCGGTTGACGTTGCCGCAGCCAAGCCGGTCAAGGCAGATGCGAAGCCGGTAGCAAGCGCGCCGGTTACTGACGCGGCGCCGGCTGTGAAGGCTGCGAAGGCTTCGGTGGCAAAGGCGCATGGCAAGAGCGCGGACGCCAAGGAAACGGTGAGCGCGCCAGCCAAGGCGCCGCGCAAGCCGCGTCGCAAGCTCTCGGTGAAATTCAGCTGATCGATTATCTGTCGAAAGCGAAAAGGGCCTCGGAGGAGAAATCTTCCGAGGCCTTTTGTCGTCTGCTTGCGTGATAAGCGACGACAGACAATTTGATGCGTTATCGTAACAAATGATGACTCGTTAACCGATTGTTGGCCATTTCCCGTGAGGAAAGGCGCGGCGAGAGGAAAGAGCGAGGCTAACACAAATGATCAAGCAGGCCCGGCCGGGCTCGTACGAGATGCGCTACGCATCGCGGCATTCCGTGGACCTTGTCGTGACTGCCGAGCATCGTCGCCTGGGCGAAATCACGCTCGATATCCAGAACATCTCCGCGCAAGGCTTCATGGTGCAAGGTGATCTCGATTTGCAGCGTGGAGAGCGTCTCGAAGTACACTTCCCGCTTGTCGGGCGTATGGACGCGCTCCTGGTCTGGTCACATGACGGGCGCGCCGGCTTCCAGCTTGAACGGGTTATCCGGGGCGAGGACTTGCGCAGGCTCGTGCGCCAATTCCAGGCTGCGGCCTGAATTCCACAAACGTCAATAGCGGCGGGGAGGTGGTTCCCCGTTCCTTAAGCCAACTGGAGCACCAGCCAGGCATACTGGCCAGCGGCAATTCGGCTTTGGCCTTCTTCTTGGCATTCCGCATCCACCGATGATCTCGGTGCCGTTTACTTCGGCACGCTCGATTTCGGCGACCCAGCATTCATCGCGATTTCAGGCTTTGATCGATGCAAGGGCCTGTGAGGTTGCTGGCTGCCTTGGCTGAGATCCCATTGTTCGGGCCAGCGCCTCGCCCTGCTGGATGAGGCGCTGGAACGAGGATTATCCGTTGAGCTTGTCCTTGACCGCCTTGGCGGGAGAGAACGCCAGCTTCTTCGAGGCAGCGATCTGGATCGTCGCGCCCGTTGACGGATTGCGACCTTCGCGCGCCGGGGTGTCCTTGACCTTGAACTTGCCGAATGCATTGATGGACACTTCCTCGCCCTTGGCCGCGGCATCGGCAATGGCGGCAAAGACACCGTCGACCAGCTTGCGGGCGTCGGACTTGGTCAAACCGCCTTCAGCGGCAATGACATCTGCAAGATCGTTGTTGTTCATTGAGCCTAATTCCTTGTGCGTAATGGAATGCGCTTGTTAGCCTTTGGTCAGACCGGCAGCCATCTGCGTCGGCAGCTTTCCCACGATTTTGGTCGCGGGCGAGCGCCGGATTGACCGGTAAGTAGGTTTTGCCAGTCACGGGCGTTTCCAGGGTTTGGTTCTTTCCAAATCAACCGAGGCAGTCTGTTGCACGTTGTCCTGACCGTTTCGGGTCGCCAATCGAGCGATTTTGCAAATTACATTGGGGAGAAGCTCAGGAAAGGTCGGAGGTCTATCTGTGAAGGGCTCGGATCAGGCAAGCGGTGTTGGGTTCATACTGATGACGATAGGGCAGGGCTGTTTCGCTTTGTTGAGCGATTATGGGATCGGTATTGAGATCTGTATTCAAGCGGGCAGTGGCAGGCTTGGCAGTGATTCCAGACTTATCAGTGCGAATTCGAATTGGAATACAGACATCGTTTTTTAGGAAATGCAGTTGGCTAACTTTACTTAATAAAATTATGAACCTAGGCTCCCGCCGTCTTTGCACTTGCCCGGGAGAAAGTCGCAATGGGTCGCTCCAAATCAGACGATAATGATTACGAAGTTAGCAAATCCGAACGTCGGGACAGTGACCGAACGCGAACGATTTATCGGTTGGTTCAGATCGAACGGGACGGTGATGAAGGCTTAGGTCGATGCCGCAATATATCCGACGGGGGTATGGCCCTGCGCCTGTCGATGCCTGTAGACCTCAACGATAGATTGTCGATCGCATTTTCACCTTCGGTCAAGCTTTCAGGGAAGGTGGTCTGGCTCAATGGCGACGAGTGCGGCGTCAAGTTCGATCAACTCATCGACAGCTCGCAGATTTTGAGCAGCACTTCGCATGAAGGTAGAGCCGAGGGCGCGCGGGCGCCGCGTTTGAAGGCAAATGTCCCCGGCAAAGTGATCTTCGACGATCAGGTGCTGCAAACGGTAGTCCTCGATCTGTCGCAACGCGGAGCGAAGATCACGCATGACGGCCGTTTCAAGCACGGTCTCAGGGTGAGAATTCTGCTCGATTCCGGTCACGAGCGCGAGGGCATCGTTCAATGGGCCAAGGACAACTTCGCGGGTATTTTCCTTATCGCCCCCTTCAGCGTCGATGATCTGGGATCGATTGAGCGTCTGAGGTCGAAATCGGAAGGCAGAAGCAAGGACAAGAAGTGCTCCTGACGGTGGAGGCGCAGCGCTCGGGGTAAGGAGAAGGTAGAGGCAATCCACCTGTTTCGCGCTTACCGATTTCCTGATTCCCAGCCCTCGGGCAGATCCCATTCTACTCCATGCCGAGATTGACGCACCCTGCGGGGTTAGCATGCTGTGTGGCCGACACCGCTCCTTCGCGGTGCTAATCGGCTTCGAAGGTCTGTCGCGCGCGAAACTGGGGCTATGCCGGCGAAAGATCGGGGTTGCTTCTCAAGCGTTGGGCCGACAAAAGCCGAGAACATGATCGAGTTTCTTGCGCCGCGTGACGACGCCCCCGAGCTTACGGTATCACCGATCTTGCGAGCCGCCTTGCTGACACTCGACTATCTGCAGGTGAACGGGCCGATCGGGCTGACGCCAGCCAAACCTTTAAAGCGCTACTTCGTGACATGGGCGGCGCAGGTCTTCGACTGGCCGCATTATACCGCCCAGCTTGTGCGGCCCTTCTCGGTATCGAGGAAGCTGACTTGCGGCACGATTATATGCTTCGACCGATGGTCTACATCCATGTCCTGAGGCCACTTTGCTGGCTAGGACTGCTTCACGAGACCCCTTATGGGAAGCTCTATGCAGGCCAACGCCTGTTTACGAAGACGGCGCTTTGGTTTGCGACGCTTAAGCTGGCGACGGACAAGGACTTGCCGACACTGACAAGGCATTGAACCAACGACGTTAGCGGTTAATGGTACCTGCGATAGAGTTCGCAGGAAATAACGTCACCATCACCGTTCATTTTAAAAGAACTGCAACTTGGAATGGTCGGAACAGCGGCGGATCTGGTCAGGCTGAGTCTTGTATGGAATTGAAGCCACTTAAGCTCGGATGAATGCCACTGGCGGTGTCAGCCCAAGTGGCATCTTTCATGGCACTGCGACATACCCAGGTTTTGGCGCCTCGCCCGTCACTCTATCGCGGGCGTCCGCAAAAATTGTCAGTAATTTGAGACTATCGGCGTAGCACCAGCGGCTGTCGCGCGGGCCTCCGCACGCTCAAGGGCAAGGCGCTTGCGGGCCGTGCGGCGTAGGCCGTCATTGCGACACACTTCTGCGTCCGCAATCGAGCTGTCGGAGCCCAGCAATGCCTTGCGCGCCCTAACGTTAGCGAGGTAGCCCTTGAGTTCGAGCGTCTTCATAGAGGATTAGATAACCCCAAATGCACCGGATTTCCACCTTCTTCCGCAATCCGACGTTGAAGGTAAACAAGGTCCAATCCTTCGGCGAGCGCATAAAGTGCCTTCGCCTGCTCAAGCATCGCGGTATCCGCGCCCGCGACCTCGTGTTGCCCCAACCGGTCCGCGATCATGTCTTCGATCGCAGGCAAGACAATCGCTGCTCCGTCACGCACGATCAACTTGAGGCAGCGTTCTCTGTCTCCAAGTCCATCGAAATATGCGCCTGAAACCTGCTCAACCGCGAATTGAGGGTGGGCGGGATGATACCATCCTCTCAGCCCGTGGAGTGCTTTTTCGTCTTCTTCAAAACCTGCGGCACGCATGGCTTCACTGAAGGCTCCGTCATTGCCTGCCACCACGTCAAAGTCCGCCGACATGAAAGCGCCATCCGTATGGATCGCCGCCGCGGCACCGCCAACCAGCACTGCGTGGTTTCCAGTGGTGAGTTCGTAAGTGGAAAAAGCGTCAGCCAGAGGCGAGAGGGCCGCAAGGTATTCGCGTGGCAGGGTCATCAGGCAAACTTCAATAACCAATTGGATAGACTGGTGATCAAGTCCTCCTGTTAGCAGCCCATGGACGGAATGTCAGCAATGCCGACAAAGTTGATGTTCACAGCTCGTAGGCGGCTTCATAAGTTCACCCGGTTGTTAATTGGCTTTCCACAAGATCCCTTGTGCAGGCGAACTGCATCAGGGGGTGGCTGACGTGCACTTTGTAGCCTGGCTGGCCGAGGCATGCGACTAATTGCCTTCCTGATGGCATGACGACGGAAGGTCAGGCTCCGGCAGTCGCCAGCGCCTGGAAAATAGACGCCATGATGTTGCCCAGGCTCCCTTGAAGAGGAGTGCGTTCTTGTTGCGAAAGTAGTCCGATACAATCGAAGCGCTGCAGCCGTTCGCTGCCACCATCTCGCGCAAGGTCAGGGCGTCGGTCCCGTTGTCGGCTACTTGATCGAAGGCAATGGCTATCACCTGTGTACGCCGTTGATCCGTGCCGACCACGATGGGCATCTCGGACACCTCCTGCAGGACCTGGCCGGGAGCATTGCTTCGGTGAGCTCAAATGCGCTGGGCGACTGCCATCATGGCAGTGAAATTTTTGCTAATGAGCCGCGGCCGCCTGGAGTGTCATCTGTGCGCGATTTCGCTCGACGACACCCGGGCCGGGCGGAATGGAAGATCTCGGGGTCCCAGCGGGCGATGCCCTGTGGCGTGCAGGTCAGGTGTTGGGAATGTGTTGGCCCAAGTGGCGTCCGGCGATGTAACCGAAAGTCATACCGGGCCCCAGAGTGCCGCCAGCACCGCCATATCCTTCGCCAAGCACCGCAGCCATTGCGTTACCAGCGGCATAGAGACCCTGGATCGGATTGCCGTCCCAGTCAATAACTTGCGCGTTCTCGTTTGTCTTGGGGCCACCGGCTGTGCCCAGGGCGCCCGATTCCATTTTTACCGCATAGAACGGCCCCTGGTCGATGACGCCCAGCGTACGGTAGGGCGGCTCGAAATCCATGTCTCCCCACATGTAGTAGTTGTCATAAGTATTCTCGCCGCGATGGAAGTCCTCGTCCTTGCCTCTGCGTACCATCTCATTGAATCGGACCACAGTGGCGTTCAGACCTTGAGCGTCAATACCCGCCATCTCAGCGAGTTCTTCAAGAGTGTCCGCCTTCATTATGAAGGATGGTAAAGGGGCGCTCGGCATAGCGCCGAAGGTCGGGTACTTGTCCTTGTAACGCTGGTCGATGATTAGCCAGTAGGGCAAGTTGGCGTACTCGTGCCTTCCTGCATCGAAGGCATGCAAGGCCTTGCCCATGGCATTGTAGTTTGCCGCTTCGTTGACGAAACGCTTGCCGTACTTGTTAACGAGGATGGCGCCGGGGCGCGCCCGTTCATCGGAGCCAAGCAGATAGTTAGGCTTGGCATTGCGGTGCTGCGGTTTGAATTCCAGCACGCTTTGCTGCCAAAAAGCATGCTGCATGTTGCCCAGTTGAGCACCGGCATTGATTGCCATCAGCAGGCCGTCGCCTTCGTTCTCCGGCACACTGACCGGGCCCGTCAACGGGCCCCGCAGGAAGGTTTGGACCAATTTCTCGTTCCACTCGAAGCCGCCCGTTGCGATGACCACACCGCGGCGGGCGCGCACGCGGAAGTCGTTGCCGCTGGCGTCCTGTGCGATTACGCCGGTGACCCTGTTCCCATCCTTGATCAGCTTGCGGGCGCGCTTCTCGAATTCGACGGGAATGCCGCGCTCAATCACGGCGAGATACAGCGATCCGGCCAATGCCTGGCCCAGCCCGCGGTAGTCCCTCGCTTCACGCTCGGCGAGTGTGGCGTCGTCGAGTGAGCCGGTGATTGCCTCCATCAGGCTGCCTCGCACGGGATAGGCCATCTTGGTGGGATTGACGCGGGCGGCCCACTTGCCGAGCCGCTCGAATGAGAAGGCATCGTTGTCCAGCGAGCGTCCTCCGTCAGGTTTCGCACCCGGCAGGTATGGCTGGTAGTCGGGGAAATCGGCGAATGCATGGAACCGGACGGGGGTCTTGTCCGCGAAATAGCGGATCATCTCAGGCCCACTTTCCATGAACGCCATCAGCGTGTCGGCATCGAGCTGGCCCGGTGCCATTGCGTCGAGATAGGCGACGATGTCTTCATCATTCTCCTCTATGCCGGCTTCGACCTGATGATGGTTGCCCGGAATCCAGAGCATTCCGCCGGACATGGCGGTCGTGCCCCCGACCATCCCGGACTTTTCCAGAATGACCACATCCCTGGCGCCGAAATCATGGGCCGCAATTGCGGCCGTCATCGCCGCGCCGCCTGATCCCAGAACGACAACATCAGCCTCGAGGTCCCAATTGCAATTTTCAGCCACCATCTGACTCCCGTGTGTGTCCGCCTTGCAGGAACATACTGAGCCTATGCTAGTTTCCCGCATTTTATCTGACACGTGTCATAAATGGGAGAGTACAGGGCGCCACTCCACAATGTCATAGGATCAACATCTGAATGATGCGCTTCGAAAGATTGGTGCAATGCTGGATCAGTTCATCGAAACCGCCCTCGATTGCAGCCACGATCGCCCAAAGCCCCCCTATCGCTGCGGCCCCACCAATGACCGATGTTGAGCAAATCGCTAGCAGGTTGTGAGGCGCGCAGGGTGCAAACTAGCGTTCTCCATGCTTAATCGCTTTGGCAACCAACAGTCCCGCTCTCGCGTTGCAGTAGTTTCGTATACGCCAGGAAGGAGGCGACAATGGCCAGTCAGTGTGTTGCATTTCGCGATTCAAAAGGCGGTCTCCACTCCAGCCTCGAAGAAGCGACTCTCAAGGACCTCGCATCGGTTCTGGGCCGCGTTGGCGACGAAGGCGGCATGACCGCTGGCGTGGCCAAGCTAGTGTTCGAGAAGCGACAGGAGATCGAGCGCATTCTCGGGGAGCATGACCAACTCGTCGGAGTGGATCCGACCAGGGGAAAGGTCGAAAGACTTCACGCCATCTGAAATCAGTTCGGCGGCTGCGCCGCACATGCGTCAGTGAATAGACCACCGATGATTGCCTGACGCTTGGCCAGCCGCCGTTTGCCGCGGCGATAATTCTGCAGCTGCGGCATTCAAGGTCAGCAATACCACTGACCTGGTCATCCGTCCGGCGGCGGCCTCACGGTCAACGATGTGACACAGGGCGCGCGGTTCGATACTGCCCCCGTCGGCCATTGCTTCGACCAACGCAAAGCCTTGCCTGTCGGCAGATACCACATCCTTCAGTGCCTGAACGTCTTTGCCCATTCGTTCGAGGTGGCCGATCGCGATGCCCATGATGACGTCATACGCGTGCATCAGCGCTTCCTTGCTCGCTTCGTCCGGCGTCTTACTCAGCAGACGCCAAATCCGATCGCGCGCGGCGGCAGGATTGAGTGTCGGCGAGCTGGCAAGGTCGCCGATCAATGAACCGACACGACTGTCCATTTCGAACCTCCTGTTCCGGAGCGGACATGTTAACGGATTCGGCGCGGTGCCGAGATTAAGCTTTGTTCACGGCGTACTGTACGCGGGCGTTGGCGTGGCCCGCCGGATGCGGCTGAAGTGGGTGAGCTATTCATGCAGAAACTGGAAAGGGCCGCTCTGGGCGAGAGAGCGGCCCAATAACCGGCCCTACTTCGTCAATCGCCTGTCTAGGACGCTGCATCCTCCGATGCTTGTCGCTTGGACAGCCTCATGACTTCGGCGAGGGAAGCCTTTCGCGGTCGCTTTCTTGATACGCCTGTGCGCTGAGTCGGACAACTGTCCGAGCGCCACCGCGCGCCGTGAGTAGTTTCGAAGATCCCTTCAGCAGGTCAATGCAAAGTGTCGCCGGCCGGCCCCTTGCGCCTATTCCACGTTTCCCGCTGATCCCGAAGCACCTTTGCCGCGCTTTTTGCATGCATCGCAAACTCACGACCGTGCATCCGGTTGGCCTTTATCTCCCGGTCAACGATACGATCGAACTCGTCGGCGTCGACGATTGCATCTTCGATCATCGCTTCAAGAATGACAAACGCGCACTTGTCGATCTCAACGACCTGGCGCAAACCCTCGAACTCTGGCGTTTCGGCAGTCAATCGCCCAAGCGCAAGGCGCATCGCCGCGTCGTACATCGATAGAAGCTCAATACGGCCATTCTCGTCCTGGACCTCGAAGAAGAGTTCCCAGACCCGGTCTCTGATCGCTGAAGGGTCGGGCCCATTCACTTCAACCACTCCATCAATAATTTCACGAATGCGTTCATACATGTCGGTCCTCGCTGCGATGAAATCAGGAATGGTACACGGACCGATCATTACGCCGAAAAAGGAGGCCATACATGCTTTGAGTCAAGCAGCCCGTTAACCTGAAGGCTAACCCCCGACAAAGCTCGCCCACGCAGCCCCAAGTTTACTGAACAAAAAGACCGATTGACGCCGGTAGATCTGATGGGGAGAGGACAGCGGCCTGCTTCAGAACAGAGTTGGTTCGGCAACAACCATTCTGGAGGAACTTGCCATCTCGGCAACTCCATTCTCATCGCCTGCTGCCAGCCGCTTCGGCGACAGCCGTCGCATCTGCTGTAGCGCTTTTCTATCGCTTTACGAATGACGCAACTGGGACTTTGCGCTCAGTCCGCTTCGGAGCACGAAAACAGGAAGTCGGACACTCGGATCGGATCTACGTGATAATAACAGCCGCCGACTATGCTGCCGTTCCTAGGCGCGAAACCGCTCCTTGAAAGCTGCCGGTTGTTCATTCCCCCTGCCTGCAACGAAATCCCACGGAGGCAAGCATCGGTTGTGCGGGGGCTCGGTACCACGACGCCGCCCCGCTAACCTCGGATCTCGCCAAACCGGAAACTAGAGGCAGTGATCGATCCCATGAATTCGTCCTGATGATAGACGCAGGTTTCGGCTTCCTCACTGGCGGCTCCGATTGCCACCATCAAGGGAAGCAAGTGGTCCTCCCGTGGATGCGCCACGCGGGCGGCCGGCGCTTGTGTCCAGTTGCGCAGCATTGCTTCGCGCTCTGCCGACGTCTTCGCGACCAGGGCATTCTGCAACCATGCGTCGAACGCCGCCGAAGGCTGAGTTGCGGCCGGCCCCCACAGACGTAGGTTGTGGTACGTAAGGCCGCTTCCCATGATCAGGATCCCTTCGTCGCGCAGAGGCGCAAGCGCCTTTCCCGCCAGAAGATGTGCTGACGGGTCCATGTCATGTCGTACTGACAATTGAACCACAGGTAAGTCTGCCTCGGGACGCATCGCTTGCATCACCGAGAATGTCCCGTGATCGAATCCGCGCGACTCATCCGTTCCGGCGCCAATGCCCGCTCTGTTGCGCGACAGCCGCAAATCCCGCGCTATCGCCTGGATCGGCTTACCGTCCCGGTGCTCCCGACGGATCCTCGTAATCGTCTCCACAACCAACATCCCTGTACCCGCCGTTCGGAACCCAAACGGCGGCGCTTCTCACAATGAGATGAAGGGGGTCAAATTTAGACGCCGATCACCCCGCTAATGGAGTGGGCCCCTAGGGTCGGACAGTCATTAGGCTGCTGTTTTGACCCTTGATTTGGCGTGTAACTCCTCGAACTGTTCTGGGCTCATGTAACCCAAGGCGGAATGCAACCGACGTTGATTGTAGGTGTGATCGATGAACCGTGGAAGATGGATGGCGACATCGCCGAAAGTTTCGAATGCCATCGGGTAGACTGCTTCGACCTTGAGCGTCTTCATGAAGCTTTCTGCCTTGGCATTGTCGTAAGGATTTCCGCGTCGGCTCATCGAACCACTGATGCCGTTGGCCGCCAACAATGCGCGATAGGACCCGGCTGCGTATTGAGAGCCACGGTCCGAATGATGAATGAGGCCCGGAGGTGGTCGCCGGCTCGAAATGGCGGACTCGAGAGCGGCAATGGCTAGTCTGGCGTCGATCGAGCGGCCGATAGCGTAGCCGACCACCCGCCGAGACCATGCATCCAGGATGATCGCCACATAGGCAAACCCGCCGATAATAGGCAGTGGAGTAGGAAGCGCATAAGCGCTTCCCCTCCCCGAACCGTACGTGCACCTTTCAGCGCATACGGCTCTCTATTCAACCTTGGCCCAAGGCCATGGCGACATCATGATAGCGAGAAGTGACGGTGTTTCGGAGTTCGTCCCTGTAGATGTAGGGATTTCGCTCCGGGTTCCGCCACCGGAACTGCAACTTCTGGCTGGTGACCAGTCGTCGTAGTGCCTTGCCGACGGCATTGCCCTGATTGTTTCGTCCGTAAATCAGCCACGTCTTTGAGTGGCCGATTTCCGGCACGCGGTACCATTTGCGCATCAAGGGCTTGATACGGGACCGGTATTTCCGCGCCAACCAGTGCGCCATTTTCCAGAACACGACCGTGTCGATGCGCCGGAATATGCGCGCCGTGAAGTCGGTGAACTTGTAGAACGCGGCCCAGCCCGCCAACTGGCGGTTCAGGCTGTCGATCATGTCCACCGTGGCAATCTCATGATTGCCGGAGAGCGCCTCGACCAGTCGGCGAGCGAAGGTCTTGGCTTTCTCCTTGGGTATCGTCGAGACCACGGACATGCGTCCGCTCGATCCCCGCCTGCGGATAATCCGGTGCCCGAGGAACACGAACCCGTCGTCGACGTGGGTGATATGGGTCTTGTCCATATTCAGCGTCAGCTTCAGGTCGCCTTCCAGAAAGGCCCGGCATTCCTCGCGGATGGCCTCGGCATGTGCCTTGGTGCCCTTGACGATGACGACGAAGTCGTCGGCGTAACGGCAGTAGGCGACAGCAGGTTTCCATTGCCGGTTCTCGCGAACCGTGATGGGGCGGCCCTGCTGGATACCGAAGTTCCAAGCCCAGCGATCCTTTCGCGCCTTGTCGCTCAGGTATTTCGCCTCCAGCCACGCATCAAACTCATGGAGCATGATGTTGGACAGGAGCGGCGACAACACGCCGCCTTGCGGAACACCTTCACTTGAGGCGACGAACAGGCCACGGTCAATGTGGCCTGCCTTCAGGAATCGCCAGAGCAGATCGACGAACCGATCATCCCGGATACGCCGCCGGACACAGCGAAGCAGAAGCCGGTGGTGTACCGTGTCGAAGTAGCTCGCCAGATCACCTTCGATGATCCAGCGGCCCCGCGTTCCGGCGCCACTATCCTGCAACTGTATCTTCACGGTCCGGACAGCGTGATGCACGCTGCGTTCCGGCCGGAAGCCGTAGGAGAGGCGATGGAAGTCGCTCTCCCAGATCGGCTCCATGGCCATCAGCATCGCAGGTTGGACGATGCGGTCTTTCAGGGTTGGGATACCCAGTGGGCGTTTCTTGCCATTGGCTTTCGGGATATAGATTCGCCTGACCGGCTGCGGGACGTAGTGCCCCGTCAGCAAGTCCGTTCGCAGGCTGGCCAGATGTTCTGCCAGTCCGGCCTGCATCCGTTGCTTGTCCATTCCGTCTATGCCCGGGGTATTGGCGCCACTCGACGCCAGCACGATCCGGGCTGCCTCGGCAAGCCACGCCCTGTCAGCAATGAGCCGGAGTAGGCGGTCGAACCTGCGGTTCGGATCGCTCTCGGCCCATGACGCGAGCTTGTGCTGCATTTCACTGATTATCAAAGGTCTTCACCTCGTTTGGTCAGGTAGTTTGCACTTCAAGCAGATTGAACTGTCCCCCTTCGCCATGTGACAGGCTTTCCCTGCCGCGGACTACTACGGGAACTCCGCCAGCATGATGGACATCGGGGCCAACTCCCTTGGCATTCCATCATGCCTTCCCTCGTTCATATGCTGGACTTTCGCGCGCTGGGGAGGCTGCCGGTCGCAGTCCTTGTCCTTGCGTCCCGCAAGTCGATGCCGATGCCATGGCCTGGCTGCGTTCTCTCCATGGCTCCATGCGGGCGACCTACCTGTACGCCCGCACTCGGATGCCGCCGACATACATGTCCGGCGCCATCATCAGCATTCCGCCTGTTAAGCCGTGTAGGCGAAGGCGACATTTCAGCCCTCGGATGCGGATTAACCGGTTCGTGTTCCTCAACCTTCCAGCGCTACAGCCTCGGGGACCATCTTGGCGTAACGGCTTCGCCTCAATCCCCTTTACCTGCGGGCTACGTCACCCTGCCAGTTGACAGCAGGTCACCGCCGCTTGGGCTCATGCCCCCTCACAGCAGAGGGCAAGGCATTCGTTCAATTCCTCCTTTCTCCTTTGCATTCCAACATACGCCTCCCGGACCATCCGGGACGAGGCGCACCATATGTGAGATCTGCGACCCAGAGCTGGTCTCTGCCTGACAGAGCGATCTCCTTGGTCAGGTCTGGGAATATTGGCAGATCATGGGCGCTGTCTGTTGTTGCAACATATCGCCGTCGCCGCCGTGGCTGCAGGTCATGCTCGCGCATCAAGCGCTTGATGCGCTTGTGATTGGCGCAGATCCCCTGCTGCTTGAGGGCAGCCCGTACACGGCGCCAGCCATAGGCCTCGAATTCGTCACAGATCGCGATGATCGCGTTCAGCAACTCGGCTTCTCCGATCCGTTGGAGTTGCTCGCGATAAAAAGTGGAACGGGCGATACCCATCAGCTTGCATCCTTGGGAAACGGAGATGCCTCTGGGCCGGTGATGACGGAGGTAGTCCCGCTTTTCCGACGTGGTGCACTTTTCAGAGCCCCCTTTAAAAACTCAAGTTCGAGAGCCTGCTTGCCGACGAGGCGCTCGAGCGCGGCAATGCGGGCCTCGTACTGCTGAATGAGGTCGGCAGCACGAGCATCATCGTCAAAATCGCCAGCCTCATACTTCTCGATCCAGACTCGGATCAGTTGGCGGGAAACGTCGTGCTGCTTGGCCAGGCCGTGTAGCGTCTCGCCGCCGAGGTACTCCTGAACGACCTGACGCTTGAACTCGATACTGTGAGATCGGTGACGCATTGGCTTTCTCCGAAAGCCAAACCCATGGTCAAAGATTTAGGTCCCGACTGTCCGACCCTAGGGGCCCACTCCATAAGGGGGTCAATTTTGCACGCCGCTCCACACTCCACGCCGCCGATCTCGACCAGCGCCTCGCCAAAATCGGCCTTGGCATGGCCGGGAGCGTGCGCAAGCGGCACGAACATCTCCCGCCCGCGCTGATCCCGCTCCCGGATGTAATCCTTGATGATCGTGTAGCCGCCGGTGAAGCCATGCTCTTCGCGAAGGCGGTCGAACACACGCTTTGCCGTATGGCGCTGCTTGCGCGGAACCGACCGGTCCCCTTCCAGCCAGCCATCGATGATCGGTATGAACGCTTCCAGCTTCGGTCGCCGCACCGGGGCGCTGCGTCGGTAACCGGGCGGCACCGAATACGACAGCATCTTGCGAACCGTGTCGCGCGATATGTTGAAATGCTTCGCTGCCTCGCGCTGGCTCATCCCTTCAGAACACGCCAGACGAACCCTCAGGTAAAGTTCCACGGTGTAAATCCCTCATCCCCCTCGCCGCCATCGCGAAAGGGAAAAAGTGGACGATTTTTACGCCGCCCGCAGCAGCACTTCGCCGCCGCTACCGTGGCCTAATTTTGCAGCGCCGTTCTCAAGCAGATCATTCTCGACCTGGATGCAAGTTTCTTTGCCACAATCCGACCTGCGGAACGACAGCCTGGATGGCACTCTCACCAGTAGTATTAATCGACCGTGGCGTGATCAGGAGCTAACGGTGGTAAAGGTGCAAGCATGGCTTGCGCGCCCATTAGAATTGCATCCTCAATGCGTCGATCAAACTGCGCGCCTTTGATACCCTGTTCATTTGCGCTGATCAGATTGTAGAGGAAGATCATGACTGCTGTCATGCTGCGCCTGGAGATGAACTCCGCGTCCATATAATGCAGGCGCCTGCCGATTAGCTTAAGCGTTCGGGTGAGGTTGGGCACCATGTCAGGCCGCTCGTCGTAGGGATGGCTTGAACCCGCCGGGCCCCTGTAGCGAAGCATGAATTCAATCAGGAATTCGCTAAAGGGGAACCGCCCGTCTGGATCGCGCAATTCGATATGAGGTAGGCATAGGATTCGAAGGAGAGTGGCCAAGTCATCAAGTTGACCGGACTCTTCTGCGGCCTTGAGCATTGCATGCCTGCAGGATTCCATTTCCCTTACACGCGTAAGCATGATCTCTCTGATAAGGTTGTCCTTATCCTCGAAGTGATACTGGATCACGCTGCCGTTGCTTTGTCGCGCCGCGCTGGCGATTTGCCGCAATGACGGCCCATTAATTCCTTCTGAGCCAAACATGCGTTCAGCAGTACGCATGATGCGTAGCCGGGTTCTCTCTGAACGGGTGAGATTGGGCTCTTCTGTCACTTCCATACTCTTCATAGGGTCCTTTTGCTTGGCACCCAAGCGCTGCGCGATCCGACCTTCTAAATTTATCATTTAAATTAAATGCGCACCAAAAATATGCCGATTTATCCTCATTCTGCGCAAAGTGCTAGGTTGTCTTAATGCGATATGTAAATTTATGATACTTTCATCGGACGGCAACCGAAAAATATCGTGGTTCAGTCTGCGACAGGGAGAGTGACATGACCAGCCAATTGAAGGCCACCAGCAGCGCTATTGCTTTTGCCATCTGCCTCACCGCCGCTTCGGCCCAGGCACAAAGCTCATATGGAACGAATGACGAAACTGACAGCGGCCAGCTCAGCGAAATCGTCGTTACCGCGCAAAAGCGCTCAGAGAATATCCAGGATGTGCCGCTTTCGGTTTCGGCGTTCTCGGCGCAGGAGATGGCCAAGCACAACCAGCGCGATATTCAGGATCTTACCGGTCGTGTCCCCTCACTGACCATCTCGCCTTCGCCATCTGGTCCCGGAGCGGCAAATATCAGTCTTCGCGGCATCTCGTTTCAGGACATCGAGAAAAGCTTTGAGCCAGGCGTAGGCGTCGTACTGGACGGCGTGTATCTGTCGACCTCGACCGGACAACTGCTTCAGGCTTTTGATTTCCAGCAGATCGAGGTCCTGCGCGGTCCGCAAGGTACGCTTTTCGGCAAGAACACTACGGGCGGCGCCCTCAACGTAACCCGTACGCGCCCAGAACCTTCCGAACCTCTTTCCGGTCGGGCTGCGGATTCCGAAGGAAGCCGGCCGGGGATTCCGATTTGATGTCGGCCACCATTCCGATTTGAAGCCGGCCACCTATTCCGACTGATGTCGGCCA